>NZ_CM170072.1:0-4800000 GCF_057197825.1 Micromonospora sp. USAFONa4
ATGAGCGGCCCGTCGCCCGACCCGGTCGCCACGCTGCTGCGACCGCCGCCCGGCTGGCCGGCGGAGGAACACCGGCACCTACTGGTACGGCTGCTGCGCGAGCGGCTGGACACCACGCCCACCGGTCCCGCCACCGTGGCCCAGCGGCAGCTCTGGTTCCTGCAACAGCTGGAGCCGACCAGCACCGCGTACCACATCCTGACCGTGGTGCGGATGACCGGCGAGCTGCACCTGCCGGCACTGCGCGGCGCGCTCGCCGCCGTCACGGACCGGCACGACCTGCTCCGGGCCACCTTCGCGATGGTCGACGACGAGGTGGTCGTGCGGATCGGTCCCTGCGCGCCGGTGCCGGTGCCGGTCGTCGACCTCGGCACGACGGACGCCGCGACCCGGGAGCAGCGGGTCCGGCAGGAGCTGGAGAGGGCCCACGACGAGCTGTTCGACCTGGCCGACGGCCCGCTGCTGCGGGCGGTGCTGATCCGTTGCGGGGCCGACGAGCACCTGCTCGCCGTCACCGTGCACCACATTGTCTTCGACGGCGGGTCCCGCCCGGTCTTCTGGAACCACCTCGCCACGGCGTACGACGCGCTGCGGGCGGGGAGGGCGCCGGACCTCGATCCGCCGGTGCCCGACGACGAGGACGACGAGGACGACTTCGCCGACGACCCGGAGGACCCGGACGCGGCACTGGCCTACTGGCGCGAGCGGCTGGCCGGACTGCCCGACCTGGACCTGCCCGGCGTCCGCGACCGGGTGCCCGGGGCGTTGGCCGCCGGGCGGCGGCTGGACGTGCCGCTGGACCGCGGCGTGACGACCGCGCTCACCCGGCTGGGTCGGTCCCGGCGGGCCACCTCGTTCATGACGCTGCTGGCGGCGTACCTGGTGCTGCTGTCCGTGCGCACCGGCAGCAGCGACGTCGCCGTGCTGTCGCCGACGACGGGCAGGACGAGCGAGGCGGACGAGAGCCGGATCGGGTACTTCGTCAACACCGTGGTGCTGCGCGGCGACCTGGCGGGGAACCCGACCTTCGCCGAGGTGGTCGACCGGGTCCGGGAGCTGACCCTCGGGGCGTACGCCCACATGGCGGTGCCGTTCGAACGGATCGTGGACGAGGTGCGCCCGGCGCGGGTGCCGGGCCGGATGCCGTTCTCGCAGTTCGCGTTCAGCGTGGAGGGCCGGCCCGCGCCCCCGCCCCGGCTCGCCGGCCTGAGCACCGCCTGGGTCGACGTCGACACCGGCACGGCGAAGTTCGACGTGCAGCTGGACGTCCTGACCGACGACTCGGGCGGGCTCGTGGCGGCCTGGACCTGGCGCGACGGGCTGTTCGACCCGGCGGACATGGCCGCCGTCGCCGACGACTTCGTGGCGCTGCTGGACGCGGTCGTCGCCGACCCGCACGCCACCGTCGACACGCTGCCGGTGCGCCGGCCCGTGCCGGGCGTCCGGGCGGCGGCCCCGCCGCCCGGGGTGCGTGCCCGGCCGGGCGGGACGGGCTCCGGCACGCTGGTGCACCTCGGCGGGCCGACCGACCGGCCGCCGCTGATCCTGCCGCACCCCGTCAGCGGCACGGTCGGCGCGTACGCCGAACTCGCCCGGCTGCTGCCCGCGTACCACCTGGTCGGCATCGAGTCGGCCGCCGACGCCACCGGCGACTCCATCGACGCGCTCGCCGAGGCGTACCTGGACGAGGTCGTCGCCCGCTGGCCGGCCGGCCCGTACCGGCTGTGCGGCTGGTCGATGGGGGGCCTGCTCGCGTACGAGATGGCCCGCCGGCTGGTGCGGGCCGGACGCTCCGTCGACCTGCTGGTGGTGCTGGACACCGCGCCCGGGCAGGCGCGCCCGGCCGGCGAGGGGACCGACGACGCCGCGACGGCGGCGCGGTTCGCCGCGGACCTCGCCGCGTCCCTCGGCCGGGACCACCCGGCGCCGGCGGCGGCGACGCTCGCCGCGCTGCCGGTCGAGGAACAGACGATGCTGCTGCGCCGGTGGCTGGTGGACGCCGGGGTGACCCCGGTGGCGCTGCCGGTGCGCGAGGTGCGCCGCCGGGTGGAGACCTTCGCCCGGCACGTCACCGCCGTGGCCGGGTACCGGCCGGAGGGCGCGGAGCTGCCGCTGACCGTCGTGCAGGCCTCCGCGTCGCCGCGCTGGCAGCCGCGCTGGGAGCGCTACGTCGGCGCCCGGACCACCGTCCACGAGTACGAGGGCGACCACTACTCGCTGCTGCGCCGGCCCACGGTGCAACGGATCGCCGGTTGGCTGGCCCGGGCGCTGGACGACCGGTGAGCGACGGTGCCCGGCCCTCGGCGGGAGTTCCGGGCGGCCCCGCGGAGGGCGGGTGCCGTCAGGCGGGGGCGCCGGCCGCGAGGGGCTGGTCCGGCGAGGCCAGCCCGGTCTCCAGGCACCACCGGGTCTCCGCCAGCAGCTCGTCGGTGCGTCCGGCGCTGTAGGAGGAGGCAGCGGCGTAGAGCTTGATGCGTAGCTGCTCCTGGCCGTCGAGCTGGTCGAAGTAGCCGCCCAGGCCGGCGGTGTCGTCCAGCGCCGAGGTGCTGTCCAGCTCGATCGCCTCGGCGGTGGCGCCGGGCCAGTCGATCGCCCGCAGCAGGGAGTAGTTGACCGAGACCGGGGCCAGCAGGTGCACCGGCACCCCGCGCCGCTTCAGCTCCACGACGACCCGCTCGAAGGGGACGGCCTGGTGGCCGAGCGACTCGGCGGCCTGGTGGGCGACCCGGCGGCTGAGGTCGGCGAAGCCGATCCCCGGCGGCACGTCGACCCGCAGGACCGCAGCCTGGCTCAGCTGACCGACGACGCGTTCGCAGTCGAGGAACGACCGCATGTCCACGACGAACGCCACCCGGAACGACCGGGGGGCGGCGGGCCCGCCCAGCGCGCCCAGCAGGGCCGCGGTGTACGCGGCGAACGGGGAGACCCGCAGGCGGCGCACGGCCGGCACGATCCCGCCGGAGGGGACGTGCGCCTGCGCGAGGTGACCACCGGGGGCCGGGGGCGGCCCGTCCGGTGCCGCGTCGAACGGGTCGGTCAGGTCGGCCCCGGTCGCCACCGGGCCGAGCCGGCCGAACGTGTCGAGCCACCAGTCGAGGTCCTCCTCCGCCTGCTCCTCGCCCAGCTCGAAGAGCCGGTCGAGGACGTCGTCGATCGGCTCGGCGGCGGCTGGCTGGCCCGTGCCGGTGCCCAGCTCGGCTCCGTAGAGGACGGCAAGGTCGTCGACCAGCAGGTCGAGGGAGTGGTGGTCGAGAAGCGCCATGTGCGCGCGCAGCAGCAGGTAGGAGTTGCCCGTGGCGGTCCGGGCCAGCGAGACCGCCCAGCACGGCCCGGTCCACAGGTCCACCGGCCGCCGCAGGGCCGCCTGGCACCAGCCGACGGCGGCCCGGTCGTCGGGCACCTCGACGACCTCCAGGTCGGCCCGATCGGGGCCGTCGCGCAGGACCACGTAGCCGTCGCGCTCGGCGAACGCCCGGCGCAGCAACGGATGCGCCTCGGCCAGCCGCCCGACGGCGCGTCGCAACGCCTCGACGTCGACGTCGCCGGCCAGGCGGTGGCACACCTGGGTCGTCAGGGTCGCGGGGCCGACCCGGCCGTCGAGACGGCACAGGTATTCCTGGTGTTCGCTCGTCTCGAAATGGTCCCGCACCAAATCCCCCGAAGAATAGATGGCCCCGGCGGACCAAATATCAACTGATCTGCGAACTGACGAGATCGCCTACCGACGTTCCGGAAGACGCATTTCAGAGGGTCGTACCAGAATTGCCTCGGAGACCGTGGTCTCCTGTTTTCCAGCTGTCAGGCGAGCCGGCTCTTGCGGGGCCGAACCACGAGGTCGATGTCCACCAGAGTCGTTGCCGTGTAGCAGTGAGCACGCATCTTGACTCCCATCCGGAACCGCCGGGGTCCACTGTGGATAGACGCTAATATCTCTGTCCCGGCTCCGCAACCCGAAGTTCTTCCTGCGACAGGCGGCACCCACGCGCACAATTACCGCCCGCCGCTTTCCGCTCGCGGGAAGTAATCGCGGCACAGGCGGGAGGCGGACCCGACCGGGCGACGCCCGGCCGGGACCCTGACGTCTCCTACCGCGCCTCGCCCGCCATCGCCCGGCGCAGGCTCAGCGGGCGCATGTCCGTCCACACCGAGTCGATGTGCTCCAGGCACCGGGCGCGCGGCCCGACGAAGCCCTCCTCCCGCCAGCCCGCCGGGATCTCCCGCCCGTCCGGCCAGATCGAGTACTGCTCCTCGTCGTTGACCACGACCCGGCAGATGTCGGCCGTCTCCGTCTGCTCCACCGTCATCTTCTTCTCCTCACAGCTCGGACACCTCGGTCAGGGCCCGGTCGATCCCGGCGATCCCGGCGGTCAGCTCCTCCGCCGTGATGGTCAACGGAGGGAACAGGTGCAGCCGGTTGCCCGCCGCCAGCGGCCAGACGCCCTGCCGCTTGCACGCCGCCATGACGGCGGCCATCTCGGGTGCCAGCGTCCCCGGGGCCGCGTACGGCGCCAGCGGATCGCGGGTCGCGCGGTCCCGAACCAGCTCGACGGCCCAGGCCAGGCCGACGCCGCGGACGTCGCCGACGATCGGGTGGCGCGCGGCCAGCTCGGCCAGCGCCGGGCCCACCACGTCGCGGCCGAGTGCGGCCGCCCGGTCGACCAGGTTCTCCTCCCGCAGCACCCGCAGTGCCGCCACGACGGAGGCGCAGGCCAGCGGGTGTCCGGAGTAGGTGAGCCCGCCGGGGTAGCGGCGGTGCGCGAAGTGGGCCGCCACCGCCCGGGACAGCAGCACCCCGCCCACCGGCACGTAGCCGGAGTTGACCCCCTTGGCGAAGGTCATCAGGTCGGGCACCACGTCCCAGAGGTCGCCGGCGAACCACCGGCCGCACCGGCCGAAGCCGGTCATCACCTCGTCGGCGATCAGCAGGATGCCGTGCTCGTCGCAGAGCCGGCGGACGCCGGCCAGGTAGCCGTCCGGCGGCACCAGCACGCCGTTGCTGCCGACCACCGGCTCGACGAGGATCGCGGCGATCGTGTCCGGGCCCTCGTACCCGACGAGCCGGCGCAGGTGCTCCAGCGCCCGTTCGCCCTCCTGCGCGGCGTTCTCGGCGTGGAACTCGCTGCGGTACGGGTACGGGCCCGTGAAGTGCACGGCGCCACCGCTGGCCGTGTCCACCGGCCAGCGGCGGGGGTCACCGGTCAACGCCAGCGCCCCCGCCGTCGCCCCGTGGTAGGACCGGTAGGCGGCGAGCACCTTCGGCCGCCCCGTCACCACCCGCGCCATCCGCACCGCGTGCTCCACGGCCTCCGCGCCGCCGGTGGTGAACAGGACCGTCTCCAGGTCCCCCGGTGCCACCTCGACGATCGCCCGGGCCGCCTCGTCGCGGACGTCGACGGCGAACGACGGCGCGATCGTGCACATCCGTCCGGCCTGCTCGCGCAGCGCCGCCACCAGGGCCGGGTGCTGGTGGCCCAGGTGCAGGTTGCCCATCTGGGCGTGCAGGTCGAGCCACCGGTTGCCGTGCTCGTCCCAGAACCAGCTGCCCGCGCCGCCGGCCACGCGGACCGGATCGATCTCCTCCTGGGCGGACCAGGGGTAGAAGACCGGCCCGGTCACGACGCCTGCCGTTCGCGGACCAGGTCGACCTGCTCGGCCAGCGTCGGCGCCGCGAACACGTCCTGCAGGGAGAGCCGGACCTGGTACGCCTTGCGGATCCGACTGATCAGGCGGATCGCGAAGAGCGAGTCGCCACCCAGGTCGAAGAAGTCGTCCCCGGGCTCGACGCCGTCGACCTTGAGCAGGGCGGCCCAGATCTGCCCGAGCTGCTCCAGCACCTCGGCGCGGCCGTCGTCGGTCGCCGGGCCGGACGGCGCGGCGGTCGGCTGCGCCGTGTCCGGGGCGGATTCCGGCGGGGCGGTCGGCCGCCCGGGGGCGGCGGGCACCAGTTCCAGCCGTCCCGCCGTGGTCCACCGCACGGTGGCCCCGGTGTCCCGCATCCGCGCCCCCGGCGTCCCGGCGTACGGGTCGTCGACCTCGCCGACGCCGCTGACCCACAGCCGCCCCGGGGTGTTCACCGGCACGGGCCGCGCGCGGTCGTCGAGGACGTAGCAGCGGGCCACGGCCGGCAGGTCGTCCTGGCCGACCAGCGCGTCCGGCAGCCGCGCCGGGTTCCAGCCGTCGAGCACGGCCCGCAGCTCCCGGCGAGGCATCGCGGACAGCTCCCCCACCGGTCGCTCCTGGTCGGAGACGAGCTGGTCGAGCACGGTCAGCATCGAGTCGAGGATCCGCTGGACGGTGGCCCGGTCGAACAGGGCGAGGCGGAAGTCGAGGCTGCCCACCATCCGGTCGTCGCCGACCTGGTTCACGGCCAGCGCCAGGTCGTACTTCGCCGAGGTCCACTCCGGCGGTTCCAACCGCAGCGCCTCGACCGCGCCCAGCTTGAACCGGTCCGGCACCGCCCGGCCGTACCGGACGCAGACCTGCACCAGCGCGGAGACCGCCGGGTCCCGGCGCGGGCGCAGCTCGCCGACCAGCGTGTCGAAGGGCACCCGGCGCAGCTCCAGCGCGGTCAGCACGCTGCCGCGTACGTCGTGCAGGAACTGGGCCACGGTGGCGTCGGAGTCGACCCGGATCCGCAGCGGCAGCAGGTTGACCAGGCAGCCGATCAGGTCGCGGGTCGACTCGTCGTCGCGTTGCAGGCTCGGCGTGCCGATCAGCAGGTCGTCGCCCGCGCCGTACGCGTTCAGGGTGCGGGCGAACGCGGCGGTGAGCAGGGTGAACGGGCTGGTCCGCGCGGCGGTGGCCGCCGCCACCAGCCGGGCGGCGAGGTCGTCGTCGACGGTGAAGCGCACCGACCCGCCCCGGTGGTCCAGGACCGGCGGCCGGGGCCGGTCCGTCGGCAGGGTGATCACCTGCGGGGCGCCGTCCAGGTAACGCCGCCACCGGGCGAGCTGGTCGGCCGCGCCCGGCCCGGCGAGTTCGGCCTGCTGGCGGCGGGCCACGTCCGCGTACCGGCACGGCACGTCCGGCAGCCGGAGCGGCTCCCCCCGCGCGTACGAGGGGTAGAGCCGGGCCAGCTCCGCGAAGAAGATCTCCGCCGCCGTCGGGTCGGCGGCGACGTGGTGCACCACCAGCAGCAACGCCGTCCGGCCGGCGGGCAGCAGCACGGTCGCCACCCGGATCGGCCACTCCCGGGCGAGATCCCACCGGCGGTCGCGGAATCCGGTCACCCGCTCGTCGCCCGCCCAGCCGTCGGCCGGCGCGTCGGTGAGGTCGAGCCGCGCGATGGTGAGCGGCGCCGCCGGGTGGATGCGCTGGACCGGTTCCTCGTCGACCTCGACGATGGTGGTCCGCAGCGCCTCGTGCCGCCGGACGATCTCGTCGACCGCCGCGTGCAGCGCGCCGGCGTCCACCGGCCCGGTCAGCTCGACCGCCGCGTCAAGGTGGTACGCCGCTCCGCTCGTGCCGGCCTGCTCGGCCAGCCAGATCGCCCGCTGCGCCACGGAGAGCGGGGCCGTCACGTCGTCGGCGTCGCGCCGATCGAGGGTTGCCGCACGGGGCAGCTCCAGCGTCGGGGCGGCGTCGGCGTCGTGGCGCACCGTCAGCACCGGCGCGACGTCCCGGGGCACGGTCAGCGCGTTGTCCGCGTCCGCCCCGGTGACCGCCAGCCGGATCCGGTCGCCCGCCGCGAACCGGTACGCGATCGGGTGCAGCTCGATCTCCAGGCGGGAGTCGCCGGGAGCGCCGTCGACCTGACCGCAGCCCTCGGTGACGTAGAGCGAGGTGCCGTCGGGGGTGACCGACTCCAGGTAGGCGAAGACGTCCGCCGGGCCGTCGGCGACCCGGGCCGCCAGGCGCAGCACCGGGGCGCCGACCAGCTCGACCGCCTCGGTCAGCGGGTCGGAGGTCCAGCACAGCGCCCGGGTGTCGTTGTCCGTGAGGTCCGGCCGCTGGAAGGGCGAGCCGTAGCCGCTGGCCCACCGGCTGGTCTTGCCGGACGTGGTGGCGTAGTCGACCTCGTACCGCCGGGCCTCGCCGGCCCGGGGTTCCGGTCCCAGCTCGCCGGCCGGGCCGAGGTGCCACGTGCCGGTCGTCGCCGGCTCCGGCGGCCAGGACCGGGCGGTACGCCAGGCGTCGGCGCCCAGCACGTGGTACCGGACGGCCGGGCCGTCCATGATCCCGGTGTCGCGGCCGCGTAGCCAGTGGTCGAACCAGCGCACGTGCTCGTCGGCCAGGTTGTAGCCGGCGCCGCCCAGCACCCCGCCGGTGTGCGGCCAGGGGCCGATGACCACCCGGTGCGGCACGGTCAGCCGGCCGGCCCACTCGGTCGCGTCGCGCGCCCAGACGTCGTGCCAGCCGCCCAGGTGGTAGACGGCGACCCCGGAGGCGTTGATCGCCTCCAGCAGCGCCGACGGGCTGCGGGTCAGGTACGCCGCCTCGCCGGTGTCGGCCAGCCGCGACTCGCGCCCGGGCAGGCCGGCGAACATCGTCCGGACGTCCCGGTTCGCCACGTGCTGCTCGCGGGCGGCGGCCAGCAGGAGGCCGTCGGGGTCGTCGTCGAGGGGCGCGACCGGACCACGCCTGTCGAGTTCGCGCACGTCCTCGCCCCAGGCGCGGGCGAAGTCGTCCCGGAACACCCCGCCGTCCCAGGCGAAGCGGTGCAGATCGAACAGCGCCATCTGCGGGAAGATCGCCGCCAGGTGCGGCGGGGCGGTGCTCGCCGCCAGGTACTGCGACACCCCGAGGTAGGAGCGGCCGAACATGCCGACGCGGCCGTCGCACCAGGGCTGGGCGGCGATCCACTCGGTGACGTCGTACGTGTCGGTCGCCTCGGCCGTGGAGAACGGGCCGTCGCTGGTGCCGAACGACGCGCCGCTGCCCCGGCTGTCCACCACCACCACGACGTAGCCGCGGGCCAGCAGGCGCTGCGCGACCGGAAAGGCCCGCAGCGTCACCTCCCCGGGGGCCACCTCGGCCACGCCGAGGTCGTCGATGTCGGTGAGGTCGACGTCCGCCAGTTCGGCGCGTACCACCGCCAGGAAGTCGTCGCGCCCGGGGCGCGGCGACACCTGGTGGTAGCGGTCGTGGGCCCAGACGGCGGGCGCGGGGTCACGCTGGCCGACCGGCCGGAAGACGTACGCCGCCAGCCGGGTCCCGTCGCGGGTGGCCACGTACTGCGAACGGCAGGTCCAGGTGCGGCTCATGCCAGGTCGGCCCGTCCGTAGAGTTCCCGCGCCGGCACCCCGACGTCGGCGCAGCGCTGGAAGAACTCCGCCATCTGCTTGAGCTGGTACGAATCGTCGGTGTAGTTCGTCGCCATGACGAACACCAGCCACGGCTCGCGGCCCATCGCGTACACGTACGCCTGCCGGGCCCGCAGCCGCCGCACGATGCCCATCGCCTCGACGGCGTCGGAGCCGTTGAGCTTGCGGCTGCGGCTCATCTTCTGGTCGATACGGCGGGAGAAGAGCGGACCGTACATCCAGGACAGCGGGGCGCCGTCGCACTCCATGCCGAGGAACGCCATGTCGACGTCGCCGATCATGTCGTGGATGTGGCCGAACAGGGCCGGGTCCACGCAGCGGTTGTCCGCGCCGAAGTAGAGGTTCTTCCCGCCGGTACGCACCGAGTAGGTGACCTTCGCGGCGATGTCGAGGTCGCAGTGCTCGCCGACGAACGGGCACACCACGATCTGCCCGTCGGGCAGCTCGATGGTCTCGCCCGGCTCCACGTCGACCACGTTGGGGAAGCCGAGCGCCTCCAGGCACAGCCGCAGCGACGGGTCCTGCAACGCTCCGGCGGCGGTCTTCGGCACCACCACCGTGCCGATGCGGTGCCGCAGCTTCAGCAGGGAGGCCAGTTCGAGGTGGTCCTGGTGCCCGTGCGTGATCAGCACGTAGTCGATGACGTCGGGCAGGTCGGCGTAGGCGTACCGGTCGCCGTCGCCGAGGGCGTCGGACAGGAACGGGTCGGTCATCACGGTGACCGGGCCGGACTGCACCACCACGCAGGCGTGCCCGAAGTAGCGCACCCGCAGCCCCGGGCCGTCCAGGTTGCGGTCCGGGCTGCCGCCGGGCTCGGCGGAGAACAATCCGCTGAAGGTCGCCAGGTCGGCGTCGGAGACGTCGAACGCCTCCCGCAGCTCGCCGAAGGGCCGGGCCGTGGTCATGGTGGAGAAGAGCAGGTCGATGCGGGGGTCCCGCAGCGGCATGGTGGCCTGCACGTGCCCGTTGCCGGGGAACCGGGGGGTGGTCATCGCGAAGGGCCGCTCGTCGCCGGTGGCCAGCGACAGGTCCACCGAGTGGGCGGTCTCGTCGAAGTGCCGCGACCGGTAGAGCATCCGCTCGGCGAGCCGGATCCGGGCGTGGTCGTTGAGGTCGTAGACCAGCTCGACGTAGCCGCGCAGGGCCGGCGGGATCTCGCCGTAGCGGGGCGTCAGGTCGAAGCCGTCGGCGAGCTTCTCCAGGTTGACCGTCAGCTCGTCCATGGCCGCCGACAGCTCCGGCATCGGCCCGTCGGCGAGCCGGGTCGCCAGGTCGGACACCCCGTCGAGCTGGTCGTCCTCGAGGTCGACGAACATGCCGCCGCGCAGCTTCGGGTCGCGGGCCGAGCGGCGGTGCAGCGCCGGCGCGTCGAGGAACGAACGCAGCAGCGGCACGTGCAGCTTGGCGAAGTTCATCGCCGCCGGCACCGGCGACACCAGGTTCAGCCAGGCGTAGTACCGGTGGATGAGCGGTTCCAGCGCCAGGTTGGGGCGGGCGTGCACCAGGTCGTGGCTGGCGAAGGGCTGGTTCATCGCGCTCCCTCGGTGGAGTCCGTACGCAGTCGGTCCCGGACGGTCCGGACGACCTGTGCGAGGTGGTGGAAGTCTTCGTCGTCGGTGGGGGTGTCCAGCACGAAGGTGCGTACCCCGGCCCGGACCATCGCCAGCAGCCGCTCGACGGCGCCGGCGTGGTCGGCCACCAGGTACGGCCCGTCCGCCTGGCCGGAGCGGAACGGCGCGAGCCGGTACGCCGGGTCGACGGTGACGGCGCCGTGGCCGGCCTCCGCCTCGGCGAAGAGCCGCTGCTTCCAGACGGAGTCGGTGTTGGCCATGGTGACCGCGGTGATCTTCGCGCCGTCCGGGTCCGCCGGGAAACGGGCCTCGGCGACCCGCTCGGTCTCCTCCGCCGTCGCCCGGGTCAGCAGCCCGAAGTTCAGCGCGCCCGGCGCCCCGTCGGCGTCCGGCCGGGTCGCCGTGAGCATCTGGATGCTGGTGGCGCCCACCCGCTCGGCCACCTGCCGGGCCGCCGGGGACTGCCCCGCGACGAACAGCCGGGGCAGCAGGTGCGCGGGAAGGCCGGGGGTGAGCTGCAACCGGGACACCTGGTAGAACCGCCCGTCGAAGCTGAACGGGCGGCGGCTGCCCAGCACCCCCATCATGATCTCGACGTACTCGGCGAGGCGCGCGTACCGGTCGTCGTGGTCCAGCCGGTCGCCGAGCGCGTCCAGGTCGCTCACGGCGGTGCCGGTGATCAGGTTGAGGTCGATCCGCCGCTGGTAGAGCAGGCCGAGCGAGGCGACCATCCGGGCCGCGGTGAACGGGTGCTGGTAGACGGGGTTCACCGCGACCAGCGGGCTGAGCCGGGTGGTGCCGGCCGCCGCGGCGGTCGCCAGCACCCAGGGGTCGAGCACCGCGCCGCTGCCGGTGAAGATGAGCACCCCGTCGAGGTCCGCCGCGTCGGTGCGGCGGATGACGGACATCGCCGTGTCCGCGTACGCGGTCAGGTCCCGGACCCGGGGCACCACGGTGATGAAGCTGACGTCGGGCACGGCCTCACGCTCCCTCTTCGGTGACCGCGGCGAGCGCGGCCCGGATTTCCTGCGCCTCGCGCAGCTTGCCGTCGATCACCTCGGCGAGCGCGGCGACGGTGGGGGTCTGCAGGAAGACGCCGAGTTGCAGGTCGACGTGGAAGGCCTGGGCGAGGTCCCGCAGCGTCCGGGCGGCGCTGAGCGAGTCCGCGCCGAGCATCAGCAGCGAGTCGTGCAACCCGATCCGGTCCACCCCGAGCCGGCGGCGCCACACGGCGGCCACCGCCTCCTCCAGGACCGAGCCGGCGGCCGGCTGGGCGTCGGCGGCGGGCTGGGCGTCGGCGGCCGGTGCCGCCGGCGTCGGGCCGGTCACGGGCGCCACGGCCACCGGGTCGACCCAGTGCCGCGACCGCTGGAACGGGTACGTCGGCAGGCCGACGCGACGCCGCGACGCGCCCTCGTGCAGGGCGGCCCAGTCGACGTCGACGCCCCGGCGCCACAGCTCACCGAGCGCGCCGAGCAGCCCACGGAGGCTCCCGGCGTCGTCGGTCAGGGCCAGCGTCGACGCCTCGGCCGGGCCGACGGCCAGCGTCAGGTCGGCCTCGGCCGGCGCCCCGGCCGGCGCGGGCGGGTGGCTGCCGGCGCGCAGGGCGCGCCCGGCCTCCGCCACCGTCCAGCGGCCGTCGACGACGGCGGCCGTCACGGCGCCCGGACCCTCGCCGCGGGCGGCGACCGGGGACACGCCGCAGGCGCCCAGCAGCCGGGCGAGCGCGAGCTGCCCGGTGACGGTGGCCGCGTCGGAGTCCGCAGCAGCCGGGTCGACGCCCAGCTCACCGGCCACCCGGTCGACCTCCGCCCGCAGCCGGGGCAGGGCGTCGCACAGCGCGGCCAGGTCGGGGCAGGTGGCGGGGAACGCGTACGCCACCGTGGCGGTCTCCGGCGACGCCTCGCCCGCGCCGACGGCGGACAGCGCGCGGGCCGCCTCCCCCGCGTCGGTCGCCACCACGAAGGCCCGGTGGCGCAACGCGCGACGGCCGACCTGGCTGGTGTAGGCGACGTCGGCGAGGGCCTGCTCCGGGTGACGCCCGAGGTGCTCGGCGAGCCGGTTGGCGGCGGCGGCCAGCGCCTCGCCGCCGGCGGCGGAGACGGCGAGCAGCACGGCCGGCGGGTTCGGCCCCGGCGGCGCGGGCGGCGGCGCCTGTTCGAGGATGACGTGCGCGTTGGTGCCGCCGACGCCGAACGAGCTGACCGCCGCGCGGCGCGGCCCGGTGACCTCGGGCCAGTCCCGCAGCATGTCGTTGACGCGGAACGGCCCCCGGTCGAGGGAGGTCTGCGGGTTGGGCTTGCGGAAGTGGATCGACGGCGGCAGCTCGCCGTGGTGGATGGCGAGGACCGCCTTGATCAGCGAGGTCACGCCGGAGGCCGTGTCGAGGTTGCCGACGTTCGGCTTGACCGAGCCGATCGACCACCCGGCGCCCGACGCGCCGGCCGCGCCGTACGCCTCCTCCAGGGCGGACACCTCGATCGAGTCGCCCATCAGGGTGCCGCTGCCGTTGGCCTCGACGTACTGGATGGAGCCCGCCTCGACGTCGGCGACCCGCAGCGCCCGGCGGATCACCCGCACCTGCCCCGACCGGCCGGGCGCCACGAAGCTGACCTTGCCGGCGCCGTCGTTGTTCACCGCCGAGCCCTTGACCAGGGCGTAGATCCGGTCGCCGGCGTCCTCGGCGTCCTCCCGGCGGCGCAGCACCACCACGCCGGCGCCGTCGCCCAGGTGGTAGCCGGCGGCCTCGGCGTCGAAGGCCCGGCAGCGGCCGTCGGGCGAGTTGACGCCGTCGGCCTCGTGCCGGTAGCCGCGCGGGACCGGGTTCTTGACGCTGACCGCGCCCACGATCGCCATATCGCACTGGTAGTCGAGCAGGCTGCTGATCGCGTGGTGCAGCCCGACCAGGGCCGAGGAGCAGTTGGTCTGCACCGTCATGCTGGGCCCGGTCAGGTCGAGCTTGTACGAGATGCGGGTGGCCAGGTTGTCCTTGTCGCTGGCGACGGCCATGCCCAGCCGGCCGGCGGAGTCGACCAGCTCCTGCTGGGGCAGCAGGTGGTAGAGCAGGTACTGGTTCAGGCCGCAGCCGGCGTACACGGCGATGTCGCCGGGGAAGCGGCGGCTGTCGTAGCCGGCGTCCTCCAGCGCCTCCCAGGCGCACTCCAGCAGGATCCGGTGCTGCGGGTCGATAAGCGTCGCGTCCGTCGGCGAGTAGCCGAAGAACTGGGCGTCGAACCGGTCGGCGCCCTCGATGCCCGACCACACCGGCACGTACGCCGGGTCGGCGCGTTCCTCGGCCGGGACGGCGTCCAGCTCGGCGGCGGTCAGCTCGCGGCCGGCGTCGACGCCGTTGCGGAGCAGCTCCCAGAACTCGGCGACGTTCGCCGCGCCCGGAAACCGTCCGCTCATCCCCACGACGGCGATGTCCATCTCGCTGCTCATCGACTTCCCACTTCCTGAATACGCTGGCGCATCAACCGGCGGCGGTTCGCCACCTGCTCGTTGCGGTCGGGCCCCGGGTCGACGGGCGGGTCCGTCGCCGGGCGCGCGGGCTCGCCGAGGTGCTCGGCGAGCTTGCGCACGGTGGTGTGCTCGTACAGGTCGACGAGCGGGAACTGCCGGCCGAGGAGTTCCTGGAGCCGGATGTGCACCTGGACCAGGCTCAGCGAGTTGCCGCCGACGTCGAAGAAGTTGTCGTCGAGCCCGACGGCGCCGACGCCGAGGACGTCCAGCCAGATCTCGGTGACCTGGGCCTGGAGCCCGCCGGCCGCCGGGGCGAGCGGCCGGGCCGTGGCGCCCGCGCCGAGGCGGGCCAGCGCCTCGGTGGCCTCGGCCGCGACGGCGCGCCGGCTCACCTTGCCGGTCGCCGTGGTGGGCAGCTCGTCGACCAGGTGCAGCAGCGGCACCATGAACTCCGGCAGCCGCTGCCGCAGGTGGGTGCGCAGGTCGTGCAGCAGGTCCCGCCGCGCGGTGGCGCCCAGCGGGTCGTTGGCCAGCTCCGGCCAGTCGGCGCGCCGGGCCCGCGGCGGGGTCCAGCCGACCGTGTCGTCCGGGCGGGACGCGGGCCAGAACCGCAGGTCCATCGTGTACGGGTCGCGCGCGGTCGACGGCACCACGGCGGTCCGTCGGCCCAGCGCCTCGCCGATGCTCCAGCAGTCCTCCGGGTCGACCCCGGGCGGCAGCTCGCCGGTCGGGCGGGTCACCGGGTCGGCGTCGGCGAGACCGGCCAGCCGGCGTACGGGGCCGGCGACCGTGACCAGCCGTGCGTTGGGCACGTCGCGCACCTCCACCGGGCGGTTGCGGTTGCCGCGCAGCAGGCTCCGCAGCCGGGCGACGTCCAGCCCGTCGCGCGTCCAGTCCAGCCGCACCGGCTCGACCGGCCCGGCGGCGTCGCCGTCGGGGGCGGTGCCCACGTGCAGGACGACGTCGTAGCGGAACGCGCTCAGCTCGTTGGCCTGCCGGCCGCGCTTGAGGTGCAGCTCCACCCCGGTCACCCCCGGCAGCCAGTCCGGCGCGGTGAGGAACAGGTCGGGGGCCAGCACCAGCTCGTCGTCGGCGAGCACCCGGGCGGCGACGCGGCGGCGCAGCTCGGCGACGGTCAGCCCGGCGTCCGGCTCGGCGCCCAGCTCCACCGAGGCGTGGAACACCTCCAGCAGGTCGAGGTCGCGTACGTCGCCGAGGTAGATCCGCCCGCCGGGCGAGGCCGCCGTGACCGCCGCGCGCAGCACCCCGCGCAGGTAGTCGTGGTGCGGGAAGTACTGGGTCACCGAGTGCAGCACCACGGTGTCGAAGCTGCCGGCCTCGATGCCGGTGATGTCGTCGGCCTCCCGCAGCAGCAGCGTGACCGTGTCCCGGTCCACCCCCTCGGCGTCGAGCCGCTGTTCGAGCACCTTCAGTCCGGCGGCGGAGAAGTCGGTGCCGACGTACGCCTCGCAGTCCGGCGCCAGCGCCAGGGTCAGGTTGCCTGTGCCGCAGCCGAGTTCCAGCAGCCGGCGGGGGCGCAGCTCCCGGATCCGCCGGACCGCCTGGTCGATCCACTCGCCCATCTCGACGTCGGTGAACGGCGCGCCCGTGTAGCTGCTGGTCCAGATCGCCTGCTGGGCCTCCTCGGCGGGACCGGCCTCGGTGTACATCCGGTCGTAGAGCAGTCGCCAGTCCGACACCCGGGTGGTGGCCGGTGCCCCGCCCGGGTCGGCTCCGGCCGGCGCCGACGACCCGCCGCGCTGCCGGGGCACGACCGCCGCGACGATCCGCTGTTCGCCGCCGCCGGGCGCCTGGGCGAGCGCGGCCACGGCGGCGGCCACCCCGGGGTGGGCCCGCAGCGTCGCCTCGATCTCGCCCAGCTCGATCCGGAAGCCGCGTACCTTCACCTGGTGGTCGGCCCGGCCCAGAAACTCCAGCCGCCCGTCGTGGCTGAACCGGCCCCGGTCGCCGGTGCGGAACAGCCGCCCGCCGGCGCCGTACGGGTCGGGGACGAACCGCGCCGCGGTCAACGCCGGCTGGTCGAGGTAGCCACGGGCCAGGCCGGCCCCGCCGACGTACACCTCGCCGGCGAAGCGGGGCGGCACCGGCCGCATGGCCTCGTCCAGGACGTAGATGCGGGTGTTGCCGATGGGCCGCCCGACGCTGCCGACCCGCTCCGCTCCGGAGACCACGTCCAGGGTCACGTCGGCGGAGATCTCCGACGAGCCGTAGAGGTCGACCAGGACGCAGCCGGGCAGGGCCGCCAGCCACCGCGCGGCCAGGTCGGCGGTGAGCGCCTCCCCGCTGGAGTGGCAGTAGCGCAGCGCCGACAGGCGTCCGCCGACGTCGGCGACGCCGTCGAGGATGGCCCGCAGCAACGACGGTACGGCCACCAGGCGGGTGACCCGGTGCCGGGCGAGCAGGTCGACCAGGCGTACCGGGTCGCGTCCGACGTCCTCGGGCACCACGACGACCGGGGCGCCGGCGAAGAGCGGCAGGAACATCTCGCCGCCGGAGTCGAAGAAGCTCAGCGAGGTCTTGTGGCTGCCCACCTCGTCCGGCCCCACCGGGAAGCGCTCCATGATCCACCGTTGCCGGTTGACGATGCCCCGGTGCAGGCCGAGTACGCCCTGCGGGGTGCCGGTGGAGCCGGAGGTGTAGACGACGTAGGCCACGTCGTCGGGGTGGGCCGTCGGCTGCGGATCGCGGTCGTCCTCGGCCGCGAGGGACTGCTCGGCCGGGTCGACGACCTCGACGTCCGGGAGACCGACGGCCGCGCCGGGGGCGGCGACGAGCAGCCGGGCCCCGGAGTCGGCGAGCATGAACCGCAGCCGCTCCACCGGGTACGACGGGTCGAGCGGCACGTAGGCGGCGCCGGTCTTGAGGATCGCCAGCACGGCCGTGAGGCTGACCGTGGAGCGGGGCACCAGCAGGCCGACCCGGGTGCCCCGGCCGGCGCCCAGCCCGATCAGCCGGTGGGCCAGCCGGTTCGCCGCCGCGTTGAGCTCGGCGTAGGTGAGCCGGGTGGTGCCGTCGATGGCGGCCGGCGCGTCCGGGGTCCGGCGGGCCTGCTCGGCCACGATCTCCGGCGCACACCGGTCGGTGTCGTAGTCGGCCGTGGTGTCGTTCCACTCCACCAGCACCTGCCGGTGCCGCTCGGCGCCGAGCAGGGGCAGGGCGCCGACCGGGGTCGCCGGCGCCGCGACGGCCGCCGACAGCAGCGCGGTCAGCGCCTCGGCCAGCACGCCCATGGTGTCGGCGTCGAACAGGTCGGTGCTGTAGTCGAAGGTGCCCAGCAGTTCGCCGTCGTGCTCGCCCAGGTAGAGGGAGAGGTCGTAGTAGGTGGCCCGCTGCCGTACCGGCCGGCTGCGCACCCGCAGCCCGGCCCAGTCCCCCAGCGCCCCCTCGTGGTTGAGCACCATCGGCGTGAGGCCGAGCCGGTCGGTGCCGCGCCCGTGCTGGTAGGCGAAGGCCGCGCTGAGCAGCGCGCCGCGGCTGGCGTCGGCGGCCTGCCCGAGCCCCTCGACGATCCGCCCGAACGGCACCTCGGCGCGGTCGGAGGCGGCCAGCACCGCGTCGTGCGCCGCCCGGGCCAGGGCGCCGAACTCCGGATCGGCGGACAGGTCCACCGGCACCGGCAGCGGGTTGACCAGGTAGGCGACCAGGTCGGCGAAGCGGCTGCGGACCCGGCCGGCGTGCACGAAGCCGAGCGGGAACGTCGCCTGGCCGGCGTAGCGCGACAGCACCGCCGCGTAGCCGGCGAACAGCACGGCGGTGCGGCTGACCCCCTGCGCGGCGGCGAGCGCGTCGATCCCGGCGCACAGGTCGGCGTCGAGGCGGAAGGCGTGGGCGGCGCCCCGGAAGGTGCGCACCGACGGGCGGGGCCGGTCGGTCGGCAGGTCCAACGGCACGAGGTCGGCGACCTGGGCCTGGCACGTCGCGGTCAGCTCCCGGCCGGCGGGGCCGTCCAGGAAGGACCGCTGCCAGGCCACGAACTCGGCCGGGTGGGCGGCGGGTGCGGGCGGCGCCGCGTCGTCCCCGGCGGCGTGCCGGCCGTAGCCGGTCGCCAGGTCCTCGACCAGCACCGCCAGCGACCACACGTCCATGACGCTGTGGTGGGTGCAGAGCAGCAGCGTGTGGCGGTCCGCCGCGTGCCGGAACAGCACGGCGCGCAGCAGGGGCGGGCCGGCGAAGCCGACCCCGAGTTCCGCCTCGATCTGCTCGTCGAGCCGGCCCGCCGGCCAGCCCGCCGCGTCGCGCACCTCCAGCGTGACCTCGGCGTCGTCGGCAACCCGCTGGGTCACCTCCGCGCCGGCGTCGTCGTAGCGGGTGAGCAGGGCCGGGTGCCGCACGCCGAGGTCGCGCACGGCGCGGGCCAGCGCCGCGGCGTCCAGTTCGCCGTCGACGGTGACCGCGCGGCACAGGTTGAGGTTGGCCGGGTCCTCGGCCAGGGCGCCCTGGAACCAGATCGCCCGCTGGCCGTACGACAGCGGGTAGGGCCCGTCGGCGGCGGCCGGGGTGGCCGGCGGCTCGGCCGGCGCGGGCGCGGACGGCAGCGCGGCGGCCAGTTCGGCCACCGTGCTGTCGCCCAGCAGGTCGGTCAGGGCCGGGCGGACGCCCCACTCCCCCTCGATGAGGTGTTGCAGCTCCACGGCCCGCAGCGAGTCGAACCCGAGCTCCGGCAGGGAGCGGTCCGGGTCGATCCGCTCCGGGTCGACGTCGAGCAGCCCGCCGGCCAGGGCGCGCAGTCGCTGCGCCTGCGCCGGCGCGGCGGCCGGGGCGGGGCGCGCCGCCGGGCGCAGGGGGTCGTCCGCGACGATCGTGGCGCTGCCCGCCGCGTACGCCCGCGCGCAGTCGCCGCGACGGGTCTTGCCGCTGGTGGTGACGGGGATGGTGCCGGGCGGTACGGCCAACACCCGGTGCAGGTCGAGGCCGTGGACGGTCACCACGGCCCGGCGGGCCGCCTCGGCGATGGCCGGCGCCTCGTCCGACGCCCGGTCGGAGCGGGTCTCGTACCACAGGACCACGGCCTCGCCGACGCCGTGGCCGCCGTCGGCGACGTCCACGCCGAACGCCGCGATCCGCCCGCCGAGGCGGGGGCAGGCGGCGCGGACGGTCTGCTCGATGTCGTCCGGGTAGTGGTTCTGGCCGCGGATGACCACCGTCTCCTTGATCCGGCCACGGACGTACAGGTGGCCGTCCTGGCGGAAGCCGAGGTCGCTGGTGCGCAGGTAGGGGCCGTCGCCGCCGAGGGTGGCGTGCAGGGTCCGCGCGGACTCCTCCGGCCGGTTCCAGTACCCGTCGACGACGCTGCCGCCCCGGACCCAGATCTCGCCGGCGGTGCCGTCTGGGACCGGATGGCCGGTCGGGTCGACGATCCGGACCTCCGCCTCGGGCAGGATCTCGCAGCCGACCACCTCCGTGCCGGGGCGGTGGGCGGGTCCGGCGGGGTCCGGGTCGGCCACCGTGGTCACGACGGGCCGCTGCGCCCGCGCCCGCCCGGCGACCAGCAGCGTCGCCTCGGCCAGTCCGTAGCAGGACAGGAAGGCCCGCTCGTCGAACCCGTGCGGGGCGAACGCCTCGGCGAACGCGCGCAGGGTCGCCGCGCGTACGGGCTCGGCGCCGTTGAACGCCACCCGCCAGGAGCTGAGGTCCAGGGCGGCACGGTCGGCCTCGGCGACCTTGCGCACGCACAGGTCGTAGGCGAAGTTGGGCCCGCCGCTGATGGTGGCCCGGTACCGGCTGATCGCCTGGAGCCACCGCACCGGGGTGCGGATGAACGTCGCCGGGTCCATCAGCACCGTCGGCACGCCGAGGTAGACGGGGGTGAGCAGGGTGCCGATCAGCCCCATGTCGTGGTGCGGGGGCAGCCAGGAGGCCATCACCGTCGCGTCGTCGAAGGCGAAGGAGCGGCGGATGGCCCGCAGGTTCTCCAGCAGGTTCGCGTGGCTGACCATCACGCCCTTGGGGGTGCTGGTGGTGCCCGAGGTGTACTGGAGGAACGCCAGTCCGCCCTCGGCCACCGCCGGCTGCCAGCCGGCGGGCGCGGCGTCGAGGGACTCCAGCTCCAGGACCGGCAGCCGGCGACCGGGCATGAGCGTGGTCAGGTCGACGGCGCTCGTGACCGCGCGGGCGGCCAGCACCGCGGTGGCCTGCGCGTCGTCGAGGATCCGCCCGACGACCGGGGCGCTGGCCCGGTTGAGCCGGGCGGCCAGCGGCACCGGCACGGTGCCGGCGTAGAGGCAGCCGAAGAAGCCGGCGAGGAAGTCGACACCCGCCCCGACGAGCATGAGCACCCGGTCACCGGGACGGCAGTGCCCGGCCAGGGCCGCGCCGACCCGGCGGGCCCGGGCGTCGAGCGTGGCGTAGTCCACCGTGTCGGCGGAGCCGTCCTCGGCCACCAGGTGCAGGGCGGGGCTGTCGGGCTGGACCCGCGCCTGGTGCGACAGGGCGGCGCCCAGGTTGACGACGTCGGTCGCCTCGTGGATCAGGGCGCCGGGGTGCTCGGTCATCTGGCTCTCCACTCGCTGCACAGGGGTCGGACCGGGGGTCACGGCTGCCCGGGCGCGAGCCGGGCGGCCAGCTCCGCGACCGTCGGCGCGTCGAAGATGACCGCCACCTCGACGTCCGCCCCCAGCTTCGCGCCGGCCAGGGCCACGATCCGGGTGGCCGTGAGGGAGTCCCCGCCGAGGTCGAAGAAGTCGTCGTGAATGCCGATGCCCTCGCGTCCGAGCACGTCGCACCAGATGTCCAGGAGCACCCGCTCGCGCTCGTCACGCGGCCCGTCGGCCCCGGCGGCGCCGGGCTCGTCCTGGCCCGGTGGTGGCAGCGCCGCGACGTCGAGCTTCCCGTGGTTGGTCAGCGGCAGCCGGGGCAGGCTGACGAAGGCGGCCGGCACCAGGTAGTCCGGCAGCCGCCGGCGCAGGTGCGCGCGCAGGTCCGCCGTGCCCGGCAGGTCGTCGCCGACGACGTAGCCGACCAGCCGGGCGTCCCTGCCGGGCGGGTCCCGGCGTACGACGACGGCGGCCTCACGCACCGCCGGGTGGCGGCGCAGCGCGGACTCCACCTCGCCCGGCTCGATGCGGTAGCCGCGCAGGTTCAGCTGCCCGTCGCCCCGGCCGAGGAACTCCAGGACGCCGTCCGGCCCGAAGCGGGCCAGGTCGCCGGTGCGGTAGACGCGGGCACCGGGCGCGTCGGCGAACGGGTCGGGCAGGAACCGCTCCGCGGTCAGGGCCGCGTTGCCGAGGTAGCCCCGGGCCAGTCCGGCCCCGCCGACGTACACCTCCCCGGTCACACCCGGCGGCACGGGCTGCATCGCGTCGTCCAGCACGTACACCCGGACGTTGGCCATCGGCCGGCCGATCGGGACGAAGGGCCGCTCGTCGTCGGGGTCGCACGGCCAGGCGGTGCAGGAGACCGACACCTCGGTCGGGCCGTACAGGTTGAACATGGTGACGTCGAGCCGGTCGAAGACCAGCCGTTGCGTCTCGGGGGTGAGTTCCTCCACGCCCGAGACGATCCGCCGCAGCGACTTCAGGTCCGCGGCGTCGGCGGTGAGCAGCACCTCGCGCAGGGCGGTCGGCGCGAAGTCGGCGTCGGTCACCCCGTGCTGGGCGATCACCGCCGCCAGCCGGCGCGGGTCGAAGGTCGCCGTCTCGGGCATCAGCACGCTGGCCGCGCCGTTGAACAGGGCCCGGAACAGCTCGTCCAGGGAGACGTCGAAGGTGCAGGCCGCCTTGCGCAGCACCCGGTCGTGCGCGCCGAGGGGGAAGTTGCGCTGAGCCCACAGCATCCGGTTGGTGAACC
Source organism: Micromonospora sp. USAFONa4 (assembly GCF_057197825.1). Taxonomy (NCBI): domain Bacteria; kingdom Bacillati; phylum Actinomycetota; class Actinomycetes; order Micromonosporales; family Micromonosporaceae; genus Micromonospora; species Micromonospora sp. USAFONa4. The sequence continues at coordinate 22,103 of NZ_CM170072.1, forward strand.
CGCGGTGGGTCACCTGCACGCCCTTGGGCTGCCCGGTGGAGCCGGAGGTGAACAGGGTGTAGGCCAGGTTGTCCGGGTGCAACGGCACGGCGGGGTCGGTGGCGGGACACGTGGCGGTCAGCGACGACTCGCCGTCCAGGTCGATGATCCGCCGGCCCGGGCTCCACACCTCGTCGCACAGGTCCCCGGCGGAGATCGCGACCGCCGGGCGGACCTGCCCGAGCAGCGCATCCCGGCGGGCCTGCGGGTCGCGCGGGTTGACCGGCAGGTGGTAGCCGCCGGCCTTCAGCACCGCCAGGATCGCCACCACCTCGGCGGCGCAGCGGGGCAGACACACCGCCACCGGGTCCTCCACGCCGACGCCGAGGTCGCGCAGGTGGTGCGCCAGGCGGTTGGCCCGTTCGTCGAGTTCGCGGTACGTCGTGCGGACGTTGCCCTCGACGACCGCCACCGCGTCCGGGGTACGCCGCGCCTGCGCCTCGACGAGGCGGTGGACGAGCGCCTCGGGGCCGAGGTCGGCGGCGGTGTCGTTCCACTCGTGCAGGATCCGGTGCCGCTGCGCGTCGTCGAGCAGCGGCAGCCGCCACACGCTCGTGTCGGGCTCCCGCGCCGCCGCCACCAGCAGCAGCTCGAACTGCCGGGCCAGGGCGCGCATCGCCTCGGCCGTGAACAGGCTGGTGTCGTACTCGATCTCGCCGGTCAGCCCGTCGGCCGTCTCGGTGACCTTCATCGTCAGGTCCATCCGGGACCGGCCGGTGTCCATCTGGTGCACGTCGACCCGCAGCCCGGGCAGGTCGAGCCGCCCCGGCGGCACGTTCTGGAGCACGAAGGCGACCTGCGCGAGGGGCTGGTGGCTGCGGCTGCGCTCCGGCTGCAACTCGGCGACGAGCCGCTCGAACTGCACGTCGCGGTGGCGGAACGCGTCCAGGGAGGCGGCCTTGACCCGGGTCACCAGCTCGGCGAAGGTCGGCTCGCCGGAGAGGTCGGCCCGCACCACGATCATGTTCAGGAAGCACCCGATCAGGTGTTCCAGCTCGTGCTGCTCACGGGTGGCGATGGGGCTGGCGACGACCATGTCCCGCTGGCCGCTGTGCCGGGCCAGCAGGACGGTGAAGGCGGCGAGCAGGGTCATGTAGGTGGTGGCGCCCTGGCGCTGGCCGAGGGAGCGGATCCGTTCCGCGTCGGCCGCGCCGATCCGGAACCACTCGGAGGCGCCGACGAACTGCTGGACCGCCGGCCGCGCGCCCCGGGTGGGCAGGCTGAGCAGGGGTGGCACCCCGGCGAGTTCGGCGACCCGCTCGCGCAGGTGCGCGGTCATCCGCTGCTCGCTGACCGCGGTGCGCTGCCAGGCGGCGTAGTCGGCGTACTGGACGGGCAGGTCGGGCAGGTCCGGCGTCGCGTCGCCGGTGACGAACGCGGCGTACGTGACGGCCAGCTCGCGGCAGAAGATGGCGAACGACCAGAGGTCGCAGACGAGGTGGTGCACGGTGACCCCGAGCACGTGCAGCTCGGGGGCGATCCGGTAGAGCACGGTCCGCAGGCTCTGCCCCGCGGCGAGGTCGAGCGGGACCCGCATCTCCCGCAGGACGGCGGCCCGCAGGACCGGGTCGTCGGGGTGCGCGGCGGCGCCGGGCAGGTCGACCACGTCGATGGTCAGCGGGGCGGGCGGCGTGACGGTCTGCACGACCCGGTCGCCGACCTTGCGGAAGGCGGTACGGAGGATCTCGTGCCGGCGGACGACCTCCTCGATGCCACGGCGCAGCGCGTCCCGGTCCAGCACGCCGGTCAGGATCAGCAGCGTGGCGTCGTTGTGGTGGACGGCGTCGTCCTCCAGGTGCTCGATGAACCAGAGCCGCTCCTGCGCGAAGGACAGGGGGGCCTCGGCGGCGTCCAGGCGGGGGATTGTGGCGCTGGCGGGTGCCGGATCGGAGCGGCTGGCGCGCAGCCGCTCGTCGAGCAGCGCCCGCGCCGAACTGGACAGCCGCGCCACGCGTTGCGTGACGTCACTCGCGACCGGATGCTCCTGCCGTCCCACTGGTCCTCCGTTGTCCGTCGGTGATCCGGCCGCGGTCCGGGGCCTCCACCGGACGCGAGCGTCGCACCGATGCGGGTGCCGATCCTCGATCTCTACCAGGCCGGCTGAGCGCTTAGTCAGCAGGAGGATCGGTTATAGGGGTTTGACCTCACAATTCACGACATCTGTTCCGAGTCCTAGGGGTTGGGCAACCCGTTCCCCTGCCACATGATGGGCACGCTTGTGACGCCACCGGCGCGCCAGCACGCAGCCCGTCCGACCGGCCGACCGGAGGTGATGCCAGGTGCGCGACGACCTCCGGATCCTGGCCGACCGGTCGTACCGGATGCTGTTCCTGGCCCGCACGCTGTCGCTGCTGGGCAGCGCCGTGATCCCGGTGGCGCTCGCCTTCGCCGTCCTCGACGCGCCGGGCGGCTCCGCCACCGACCTCGGCCTCGTGCTCGCCGCCCGGTCGCTGGCGCAGGTCGCGCTGCTGCTGTTCGGCGGTGTCCTCGCCGACCGGATGAACCGCTTCCGCCTGATGGTGGGCTCCGACCTGCTGGCCTTCGCCGCGCAGGCGGTCCTGACCGTGGTGTTCGTCAGCGGCCGGCCCTCGCTGCCGGTCGTGATCGCCCTGTCCGCCGTCAACGGCGCCGCCGCCGCGCTCTTCCTGCCGGCCTCCCGCGGCGTCGTGCCGCAGGTGGTGGCCCAGGAGCAGCTCCAGTCGGCCAACGCGCTGCTGCGGCTGTCGCGCAACAGCACCACCATCGGCGGCGCGGCCCTGGCCGGAGTGCTCGTGGCCGCGCTCGGCGCCGGCTGGGCGCTGGCGGTACCCGCCGCGACCTTCCTCGGCTCCGCGCTGCTGCTGGCCGGGGTCCGGGTGTCGCACCCCGCCCGGGCCGGCGCCAGCACCATCCTCGCCGACCTGCGGGAGGGCTGGCGGGAGTTCAGCTCCCGGTCCTGGGTCTGGCTGGTGGTCGTGCAGTTCGCGTTCGTCAACGGCTGCTTCTCGGCGATCTACGTGCTCGGCCCGCTGACCGCCAAGGAGCAGCTGGGCGGCGTCGCCGCCTGGTCGGTGATCGTCACCGCGCAGGCCGTGGGCCTGGTCGGCGGCAGCCTGGTGGCGATGCGGATCCGCCCCCGCCGGCCGATGCGGGTCGCGGTGCTGGCGACCTTCGGTTTCCTCCCGCCGTTCGCGCTGATCGCGGCCGGCGCGCCGGTCTGGCTGATCGCGGCCTCGATGCTCGTCAACGGCGTCTGCGTCGACATCTTCGAGGTCCTGTGGGACACCGCCCTGCAAAACCACGTCCCCAACGAGGCGCTGTCGCGGATCAGCTCGTACGACGCCATGGGCTCGTTCGTGCTCGGCCCGCTCTGCCTGGCCGTCGTCGGCCCGGTCGCCGAGCGGATCGGCGTCGCCCAGACGCTGCTCATCGCGGGCGGGGTGCTCGGTCTGGTGACCGTCGCGACCTTCTCCGCGCGGTCGGTGCGTCAGCTGCCCGCAAAAGTCCCCGCCGCACAACCCGCCACGGTGTGAATCCGGCGACCTCGCCGGCCACGGATCAGGGTGGAGATCGGAGCAGGATGGAGCACCGGATAAGTCGGCAGATGACCGACGCGACCGACGCGTACGGGCGGCGCTTGGGGGCCTACCTCGAGCAGTCCTCCTACTCGCGGCTGCGCGGCGGCCCGGGCGTGATCGACCTCGCCTTCGGCGATCCGCACGAGTTTCCCGCGCCGGCCCTGGTCGAGGTCCTGCAGCGGCACCTGAGCCCGCAGCACACCGACTGGTTCGCCTACACCCGGGACCACCCGCCGGCCCAGGAGTCGGTGGCGGCCACCCTCAGCCGGGAACTCGCCCTGCCGTTCACCGCCGACGACGTCGCCCTGACCAACGGGGCGTTCGCGGGGCTGACCATCTGCCTGCGCAGCGTCTGCGACCCGGGCGACGAGGTGATCTACCTCGACCCCGCCTGGTTCTACTACGAGCCGATCATCGCCTCGGTCGGCGCGGTCCCCCGGCCGGTGGCGTTGACCCCCGGATCCTGGCGACTCGACGCGGAACTCGTCGCGGCGGCGATCACGCCCCGGACCAGCGCCGTCATCGTCAACAGCCCGAACAACCCGACCGGCGCGGTCTACACCGACGAGGAGTTCGCCGCCCTCGCCGAGGTGCTGCGGGAGGCGTCGGCCCGCAACGGCCGGCCGATCTACCTGCTGTCCGACGAGGCGTACCGGCGCATCGTGTTCGACGGCCGGTCGTGTCCCAGCCCGGCGACGCACTACCCGTTCACGTTCCTGGTGCACACCTACACCAAGACGCTGCTGCTGCCCGGCGAGCGCGTCGGCTACGTGGCGATCCCGCCGACCATGCCCGACCCGGCGGTGCTCCGCCGGGCCCTGACCGTGGCCCGCCTCACCACCGGCTGGGCGTTCCCCAACAACTCGCTGCTGTTCGCCCTGCCCGAGCTGGAACAGCACGCGCTACAGGTCAAGCCGATCGAGCAGCGTCGCGACCTGCTGGTCGACGCCCTGCGCGAGGCCGGGTACGAGGTCCGGCCGAGCGAGGGAACGTTCTACCTGCTGGCCCGGGTGCCGGACGCGGACGACTGGGCACACGCGGCCGTGCTCGAGGAGCGCGGCCTGCTGGTGCTGCCGGCCTCGGTGATGGGCGCGCCGGGCTACCTGCGGCTCTCCCTCACCGTCACCGACGACATGCTGGAGGAGACCATCGGCCGGCTCCGCTCGGCGCGGCCCTCGACCCGGGAGCACGCCAGTGTCCAGCGGTGACCTCCGCGAGGCCGGCGCGGCCGTGACGCTCACCGCGGCGCCGGACGCCCCGGCCCCGGGCCGCCGGGACGCGACGGTGTCCACGGAGGATGCCCGGCCCGACGTCGAGGCCACCATGGCCCGCGCCCGCCGGGCCCAGGCGGAGGTCGAGTTCTGGCCGCAGGAGCGCGTCGACGACCTGGTCGCGGCCCTCGGCTGGGCGGCCTACCAGGAGGACACCGCCCGGTCGCTGGCCGACCTCGCCTACCGGGAGACCGGCCTCGGCGACCCGGAGCACCTGTTCACGCTCTACCGGCGCCGGGTCCTCGGCACGCTGCGTGACCTGCACGGCGTCGTCACCAGCGGGATCATCGAGGAGCTGCCGGAGCGTGGCCTGCGCAGGCTGGCCAAGCCCGTCGGGGTGATCGCGGTGGCCAGCCCCGCCACCGCGCCCTGCTCCGGGGTGGTCGGCAACGCCCTGCCGATGCTGAAGACCCGCAACGCGGTGGTCATCACCCCCAACCCCCGGGCCCGGCACTCCGCGGCCCGCACCGTCGAGCTGCTGCGTGGGGCCCTGGAGACGGTCGGCGCCCCGCCGGACCTCGTCCAGTGCCTGCCGGTCACCGACCGGCAGACCACCGAGGCCCTGATGGCCGCCGCCGACCTGGTGATCGCCGCCGGCGGGCCCGGCACGGTACGCCGGGCGTACCGCAGCGGCACCCCGGCGATCAGCGCGGGCGTCGGCAACCCGGCGGTGATCGTGGACGACTCGGCCGACGTGGCCGCCGCGGCGGAGCTGATCGTGCTGGGCGGCAGCTTCAACAACGGCACCTCCTGCTCGTCGGAGAGCAACGTGCTGGTGGACGCCGGGATCGCGGCCGCCTTCCTCGACCAGTTGGCCCGGCAGGGCGCCCACCTGTGCGACCCGGCCGAGACGGCACGGCTGCGTACGCTGCTCTGGCCGGACGGGCGGGGGCTCAACCGCGACGCGGTCGGTCGACCCGCCGCGGCGCTCGCCGCCGCCGCCGGGATCGACCTGGCCGAGCCGACCAAGACCACCGCCCTGGTGGCCCAGCTGCCGCCCCTGGCGCCCGGCGGTGTCCCGGCGCTCGACGACCCGATGCTCGGCGAGAAGCTGGCGCCGGTCTTCACCGTGTCGACGTACAGCGCCTTCGACGACGCGCTGGCCGCGGTGGAGACGCTGCTGGGGCGGATCGGGCAGGGCCACAGCTGCGGCATCCACACCGACCGGCCCGACCGGGTGGTCAGGCTGGCCGAGCGGGCCCGCGCCGGACGGGTGATGGTCAACCAGTCGACCGCCGTGGGCAACAGCGGCAGCTTCGACAACGGGATGCCGTTCACCCAGGTCATCGCCAGCGGCAGCTGGGGCGGTTGCTCCCGGTCGGAGAACGTGACCTGGCGCGACTTCCTCAACTACACCTACGTCTCACATCCCCTGCCGTTCAGCCTGCCGGACGAGGAGACCCTCTTCGGCGCCCACTGGCGACGCCTTCCCTGACGGAGACCCCGCACATGGACATCAGCCCTCCCGAGGCGCCACCGCGCGACCTGACCCAGGCCGAGATCGACGCGTTCCACACCGACGGCGTGGTCCGGCTCTCCGGCATGATCGACGACAGGTGGCTCGGCCGGATCGCCGAAGGCGTCGAGTACCTGCTCGCCAACCCGACCGTGCTGGCGCAGGCGACCGCGTTGCTGGGTGGCGGCGGGTTCGCCGGGGACGCCTTCATGTGGAAGACCCACGACGGCTTCCGCGACTTCATGTTCTTCTCCCCCGCGGCGCGCATCGCCCAGCAGCTGTTCGGCTCCACCGCGATCACCGCCTTCTACGACCAGATCTTCGCCAAGCCGGCCGGATCGGGTGCCCCGACGCCGTTCCACGAGGACGTCAGCTCCTGGCCGATCGCGGGCGGGCAGGTGTGCGCGATGTGGATCCCCCTCGACCCGTGCACCCCCGACACCGCCGCGCTGCAGGTGGTGCGCGGTTCGCACCGCTGGGGCCGGCGCTACGTGCCGATCACCCCGGGGGCCACCCACCTCGGCCGGCGCGAGGAACTCGAGGCGGTGCCGGACGTGTCCGACCACGAGATCCTGAGTTGGGACCTCACGCCCGGCGACATCGTGCTGTTCCACCCGGCCGCGTTGCACGGTGCCACCGGCACCGGCACCGAGCGGCAGCGTCGGGCGTTCGTCTCCCGGTGGGTGGGCGACGGCGTCACCTTCCAGCCGCAGCACGCCGTCCTGCCGCTGCTGTGGGAACACGGCCTGCGGCCCGGTGATCCCATCGGGGGTCCGCTGTTCCCGAGGGTGCTGCCGACGCCGGTACCGACGGAGACCGGCGCCCGCTTCGACGGCCCGCAGCAACCCCACGCCGAGCGGGCGGAGGAGTTCCTCACCATCCTGAGGATGCTGTAGGTGTTCGGAGAACTCACCGCCACGACCGCCGCCGGCCGGGATCTGGTCTCCCTCGCCGAGGGCCACGTCGGCACCCTCGCCGAACGGGCCGGCCGGCACGACCGGGACAACACGTTCGTCGCCGACAACTTCGCCGACCTGCGCGACAGCGGGCTGCTCGCCGCGTGCGCCCCGACCCGGCACGGCGGGCTGGGGGTCCGCTCCCTGCACGACGTGCTGGTGGCCGTCTCCCGGCTTGCCCGGGGCTGCGGGTCGACGGCCATCTGCGCGAACATGCACATGGCCTCGGTATGGGGGCAGGTCCGCCGGTGGGAGCGGGCCGAGGCGGACGGCGACCAGGTCCGGGCGGCCCAGCTCGACGCGATCCTGGAGGCGTTGGGCGGCTCCGACCTGATCATGGCCGGGGCCTCCACCGAACCGGGCGCGACGTGGAACGGCGCGCTCACCGAGGCCGTCCGCAAGGACGACGAGTACGTCATCACCGGGCGCAAGACCTTCGTCACCAACTCGGCGGTCGCGGACTCGTTCAACGTCGCGGTCCGGGTCGCCGATCCCGACGGCGGGTGGCGGCACGCCGAGGCCGTCGTCCTGGCCGGCACGCCCGGGCTCACCGTGCTCGGCGACTGGGACGCGCTGGGCATGCGGGGCTCGGGCAGCCACGGGCTCCTGCTGGAGGACTGCGTCGTGCCCGCCGACCGGGTCACCGTCGGGGAGCCGTTCGGCCCGCCGACGCCGGAGGACCTGGCGCGCTCGTGCGCGATCAACTTCCCCCTGCTGGGCGCCTCACTGGGGATCGCCGAGGCGGCCTTCCAGATCGCCGTGGAACACGCCACCAGGGTGCCCCGGCAGCCCGGACGGGCGGCGCCGGCACACCACCCGTCCGTGCAGCGGGAGATCGCCACCATGGAACTCGACCTGGCGGCCGCCCGGGGGGTGCTGGAGCGCTCCGGACGCCTGGTGGACGCCCTCTTCGCCGCCGGCGACCCGGCGCAGCGGTCCGAGGCCGCCGTCCGCGACGTCGTACGGGGGTGGCAGACCGCGAAGCTGCTGGCGAACCGGACGGCGGTGAGCACTGTCGACCGGGCCATGACGATCTGCGGCGGGGCGTCCTTCAGCAGCCGGCACCCCCTGTCCCGGCTGTACCGCGACGCCCGCGCGGGCGGCTTCATGCAGCCGTTCGGATCGCTCGACGGCTACCCGTACATCGGGCGGGTCGCGCTCGGACTCGACCCGCACGCCGACTGAGGCCGCCGCGGTGGCGTGCGCCACCGACCCGTCCTGCCGAGCCGGGGACGGCCGGGTCGGGAGCTACCGTCGCGCGGCGGGCCTGCCGGGTGCCGGCAACGCGCGCACGTCCAGCTTCCCGCTCGGCGTCCGGGGCAGCTCGTCGAGGCACACCACGGCCCCGGGCAGCAGGTAGTCGGGCAGCGTCTCGCGGAGCTGGTCGCGCAGCTCGCGGGCGGTCGGTCCGGGCGGCTCGCTCGGCACGACGTACGCGACGAGGCGCGGGACGGAGCCGGTCCCGGCGACCGGCACCACCGCCGCCCGGCGCACCCCGGCGCACCGGCGTACCGCCTGTTCCACCTCGCCCAGCTCGACGCGGTGGCCCCGGATCTTGACCTGGCCGTCGCGGCGGCCGTGGAACTCCACCAGTCCGTCGGGGTGGCGGGTCACCAGGTCGCCCGTGCGGTAGCACCGGCCTTCGGGATGGTCGGTCGGGAACATCTCGCCGGTCGTCGCGGGGTCGTCGCGGTAGCCGCGGGCGAGCCCCGCGCCGAAGATCAGCAGCTCCCCCTCGACGCCCGCCGCGACCGGGCGCAGGTCGGCGTCGACGACGGCGACCCGCGCGTTGTCGATCGGGCGGCCGATCGGCACGGTGGCGGTGCCCGGGCGTGCCGCCGGGTCGGTCGGCACCTCGAAGGTGAGCGCGCCGACGGTGGTCTCGGTCGGACCGTAGTGGTTGACCATCCGCACGTCCGACAGCTCGCGGACCTGGTCCACCAGCTCCCACCGGCACACCTCGCCACCGACGATGAGCAGGCGGCGGGGCAGGGCCCGCTCCGCCGCCTCGTCGAGCAACGCCGCCAGGTGCGAGGGGGTGATCTTCAGGACGTCGACGCGGTGCTCGTCCTGGTAGTCGGCGAAGTCGTCGGGGTCCGTCGCGGTCTCGGTGGGCACCAGGTGGACCGTGTCTCCCCCGGTGAGCGCCGGGAAGACCGCGGTGTGCCCGAGGTCCGTCGCGAGGCTGGTCACCGACGCGAAGCGCAGCCGTTCGCCGTCGGCCCGTTCCGGCTCGACCAGCCGGGCGACGAAGGCCGCGTAGTTGGCCAGGGCCGCGTGCGGGATCTCGACGACCTTGGGTACGCCGGTGGAGCCGGACGTGAACACGGTGTAGGCGAGCTGGTCCCCCGCGACCGGCGGCGGTCCGCCCAGCGCCCCGGTGCGCTCCGCCGCCGCCCCCGCGCCGATCCAGCCGGCCAGGTCGACGGCGAGCACCACCTGCCCGGACACCGGCGGGTCGCCGCGATCCGTCACCACGACGGCCGCCCCGCAGCCGCGCAGCTGGCTCTCGACGCGCGCCCGGGGCTGGTTGGCGTCCACACAGGCGTAGCCGGTCCCGGCGTGCAGCGCGGCCAGGCACGCCACCAGCTGGGCGGCGCCCCGGTCGGCCAGGACGGCCACGGGGGCGGCTGTCGCACCGTGGCGCCGCAACACGTCGGCGAGACCCGCGACGGCGTGGCGCAGCTCGGCGTAGCTCAGCGTCGCGTCCGCGCCGACGACGGCCGTACGGTGACCGTGCCGTTGCGCGGCCGCCCAGATCAGCGCGGGCACCGCCCGGTCGGGGTGCCACCCGGTCGGCGGTCCGGGCACCTCGGGATCGGCGGGCATGGCAGGTCCCTTCGGTTCGACGGCGGCGGGCCGACAGGTCGCCGGTCGACCGTGGGGCCGCGCGGCACGGGCTTGCGGTGGCAGCGATCGTGACACGGGGGCCGCACCGCGACAACACCTCATTCGTGCCGCGGACCCCCTATCGTCGGGGCCGCGCGGCGGACGACGACGCGTCCGGTGTGGTCAGACGGCCACCATGCAGTTGTCGGAGCCGCTGTCGCGCCCCCGGGCGCTGACGATCCCGGCGGAGCCGTCGCCGTAGTAGCGGCAGAACAGGCCCGCCGCGCGGCCGCCGAACAGCAGCGGCCCGATCACCGGGGCGACCTCGACGTCGTGGGGCTCGTCGGCGCCGTCGGCGACGAGCGAGACCCGGCACGTGCGTGGCGCCACGAAGTCCTGCACCACGCTGGTGCCGTCGGCGGCGGCCTCGGCGACGGCGGACTCCCACGTCGCCTGGTCGACCTCGCTGCCGATGACCACCTGCTTGCCGCTCTCCCCCAGGCCCGCCTTGAGCACCAGCAGGTCCCGGTTCGCCACGACGAACGGGAGCAGCTCGACCTCCCGACCCGCGCGGCTGGTGCGGCGGTCCGCGAGGATCCGCGTCCACGGCACGTACCTGTCGACGAGGCTCCGGTCGGCCGCGCTCATCCACGGCCGGCCCTCCGAGAGCAGGCCCATGGTCAGCTTGCTGTGCATGAAGGTCGACGTCTGGGTGCCCACGAGCAGGCAGCCGTTGTCGAGCGCGTCCTGCACGTAGCTGGTGTCGAGACCGGCGTCGAGCCAGTCCGGGATGGTGAAGTTGCGCAGCCCGATCGGGTAGCGCAGGTGGGGTGGGCAGTCCCACGCCTCCGGCAGCTCCTCGGGCTCGAAGAAGCGGGCGGTGAGGCCGTGGTTGTTGAGGTAGTCGGCCTCCAGCTGGAAGTAGCGGCTCTGCACGCCGTAGACCCGGGCGCTGCCGACGATGGCCACCCGGGGCGCCAGCCCCAGCTCGGCGCAGAGCGAGCGGTACATCTCGGCGCGTACGGCGAACGGGTCCGGGGAGCTGAACGGGGTCCTGCCCGTCGCGTCGGCGTGCAGCCTGCGCCACACCTCCAGGCGGCTGTGCGTCTCCACCACGCCGCCGAGCGCGCCGCTGACGTTGAACTCCAGGAACTGGGGCCCGTCCGGCCCGATGACCACGTCCGGCCGCACGACGCAGTCCGGATAGCGCTCCTCGACGAACGGATCCCGCACGAACAGCTGGTCCTCGCTCTGCGGCATGCGGTAGGCCGCCAGCCGGCCCTGCGTGGTGGGGGCCGTCTCGAGGGCGGTGCGGCGGAGCAGGTCGACAAGCGCGGCGGCCGCCCGGAAGATCTCGGCGTAGGACGCGCGCGGGATGGCGATCGGTGCCGCCGGCAACAGCCGCTGGTAGGGCCAGCCCGTGTCCCGCAGCTCGTGGCGGAGCATCGCGCGGATCGTCTCCGCCGGCGCGGCGGGCGCCACGCGGTGGGTGCCGAACCACGGATGCCCGGCCGGCCCCGCACTGCCGACATGCTCGCGCACGGTCATCTGACGCTCCCCGGAATCGCACGTCGGGCCGGCGCCGGTGCGTGTTCGCCGCGGGGCCGGTGTCTCCGAAACGATGATCGACATAGACTAACATTCACGTCCGACGGGGACCGCGTCGGTTCGTCCACCTCTGACACGGGAGAACCGCCGATGACCTTGCGTCATGTCCAGGGCAACGAGTACCGCGAAGAGCACGGCGGGGACTACGAGGACTTCGAGCCCGGCATGGTGATCCGGCACTGGCCGGGCCGCACCATCTCCGAGACCGACAACACCTGGCTGACCCTGCTCACCATGAACCAGCACCCGCTGCACTTCGACGAGCACTACGGCGCGGGCAGCGAGTACGGGCGGGTGCTCGTCAACAGCGGGATCACCCTGTGCCTGATCGGCGGCATGACCGTGCAGGCCCTGTCGGCGCGGGCGGTGGCGAACCTCGGCTGGGACAAGGTCCGCCTGCGGGAGCCGGTGTTCGTCGGGGACACGTTGTACGCCACCAGCCGCATCCTCGACAAGCGCCTGAGCCGGTCCCGGCCCGGCCAGGGCATCGTCACGGTGGAGACGACGGGCACGAAGTCCACCGGCGAGACGGTCATCGTCTTCGAGCGTTCCTTCATGGTCCGCTGCCGGGACAGCTCCGCCTGACCTACGCCACGGACGCCGCCCCCTCGTGCAGCGCCACGGCGGCGGCGGTGTCCTCGATGGCCATCCCGACCGTACGCAGGACCGACGTCCGCCCGACGACCTGCACCCCGCCGGTGACCAGCGTGCCCAGCTCGTGCAGGTCGTCCACGCCGATCAGGCCGGCGGCCAGGGCGGCGCGCACCTCACCGGCGCCGTCCAGCGCGGCGGTGCGCTCCTCGACGACCGCCACGGCGTCGGCCAGCAGGGCGGGGTCGAGTTCGATCGCGTCCGGGTGGGTGCCGCCGATGACGTTGACGTGCGCCCCGGGCGCCACCCAGTCCGCCTCCACCAGCGGCGTGTTGTCGCTGGTGGAGGTCGCCGTGCAGATGATCGCCGCGTCGGCGACGGCGGCCTTGGCGCTGTCGCAGACGCTCGCGTGCACCGGATGGGGCACGGCGTCGCGCACCCAGTCGGCGAACTGCTCCGCGCGGTCCCGGGTCCGCGAGAACACCCGTACGCTGCGGATCCGGCGCACCGCCGCCACCGCGCGCACCAGCGACCGAGCCTGCACCCCCGCCCCGATGACCGCGAGGTCCTCGGCGTCCTCGGCGGTGCACCAGCGGGTCGCCAGGGCGGCGACCGCACCGGTGCGCACGGCGGTCAGCTCCGCGCCGTCGAGCAGGGCCGTGATCTGCCCGGTGGTCAGGTCCGTCAGCGCGACGACCCCGTGGATCAGCGGCAGGCCGCGCCCGGGGTTGTCGGGGGTGAGCGTGGTGATCTTGACGCTGCCCACCCCGCGCCGCTCCCAGACGGCGGGGCTGACCAGCAGGACCCGCTGGGGGCCGTGCTCGATGACGGTGCGCGCCGGGGAGTCCGTCCGGCCGGCGACCAGGTCCGCGAACATCTCGCCCAGCGCGTCGATCACCCGCACGAGTTGGGGCGTGCCCGCCATCTGTGCGGCGTCGACCGTCACCGGCCCGGTCATCCGGCAGCTCCGTCGGTGCCGAACCGGGCGGCCCAGGCGTCCTCGCGCGACACGGTGGCGCGGGCCATCCGGGCGAACGGCGGGCCGACCATGTTGCCGTCCAGCACGGCGATCCCGCCGTTGGCCGCCCGTACGGCGTCGGCCACCCTGCGCGCCAGGCGCAGGTCGTCGGCCTGGGGGCGCAGCACCCGGTTGATCTCGTCGAGCTCGCCCGGGTGCACCGTCGCCTTGCCGTGGAAGCCGAGCGCCCGCACGCGGGTGGTCTCCTGCGCCAGGACGGCCGGCTCGGCGAGCCGGAAGTTGGCGGTGTCGATGCAGGCGGTGCCGTGCCGGGCGCAGGCCAGCGCCATCGCCTGCCGGGCGGCGAGCATGGCCTCCCAGGTGATCTCGACCCCGAGCGTGGCGGCCAGATCAGCCGAGCCGAGGACGAGCCCGTCACTCGCCCCGGCGATCGCGTCGATCTCCGTGACCGCCTCCACGGTCTCCACCGTCACGTAGATCTCCGGATGCGCGTCCGCGCTGGCCAGGATCTGCCGCAGCAGGGCCACCTCGGCCGCCGACGTCACCATCGTCATCATGACGATGCCGGGCCGCACCGAGCACTCCGTGAGGGCCACCAGGTCCTGCACCGCCGCGACGCTGCCCAGCTGGTTGATGCGTACCGCGACGTTCTCCGGCCGGGGCGCCTTCTCCAGCGCGGCCCGGCACACGGTGCGCGCGGCCGGCTTCTCGGCCGCCGGTACGGAGTCCTCCAGGTCGATCAGGTGCACGTCCGCGTCGTAGGACCACGCCTTCACGACCCGGTCCAGCGACAGCGCCGGGGTGTAGAGGATGCTGCGCGGGATCGCCCGCGCGGCGCCGGTCATCGGGTCACCGGCTCGGGTCGCGCGTCGGCCGGGCGGGCGCCCGCCTCGACGAGCACGGAGCACAGCCGGGTGATCTGCTCCTCGGTCTGGCCCGCGCGCAGCATGACCCGCAGGCCGGCGGTGCCGCGGGCGACGATCGGGAAGAACACCGGCGAGGTGTAGAACCCGGCCGCGAAGACCCGCTGGGCCGCCTCGACGACGGTCTCGTCGCTCATCGGCACGACCCGGATCGGGTACGTGCTGCCGGACTGCTCGGTGGCCAGCAGGGAGTCGAACAGCGCGATGTTGGCCCGCAGCCGCCCCTGCAGCCGGGTGAGCTCCTCGGTGCGGTGGATCTCCGCCGAGGCGAGCGCGGCGCCCACGGCGGCGGCGTTCATCTTCTGCGAGTAGCCCAGGGGCCCCGCGAAGCGTTCGACGATCCGCCGCGTCTCCTTGGGGAAGCCGTCGAGCAGGATCGCCGTGCCGCCCGCCCCGAAGCCCTTGCTCAGGGTCGCGACGGTGATGGTGCGGTCGTCGCGCACCGGACAGTGCGAGCGGACGTAGCCGATGCCGCGCTCGCCGTACGCCGACAGCGAGTGCGAGTCGTCGTAGAAGACCATCATGTTGTACTTGTCCTGCAGCACGGCCAGTTCCTCGACGGGCGCGTAGCCGCCCAGGCTGTCCGAGCCGTCCACGACGTAGCAGACGCGTTCGTAGGTGCGGCACATGTCCTCGAGGTAGTCGAGGTCGTGGTGGCGGCAGGTGACGACCTCGGTCTCGTCAGCGCAGTTCGGCTTGGCGTTGGCCATCGACACGTGCGCGTTCTTGTCGAAGACCATCAGCGGCCGGGTGCCGTTGCCGAGGTGCCCCGACGCGATCAGCGGCAGCAGGCCGGTGCTGGCCGCCGCCGTGGAGATCGCGCTGATCACCATGGCGTCGAACAGCTCGCCCAGCGACTCCTCCAGCTCCAGCAGCACCGACGTCTGCACGCGGGTGCGCGGGATGCAGTGGTCCAGCACGCCGAAGCGGCGCAGCGCGGCGACGGCCCCGTCGATCACCTCGGGGTGGGTGTCGAGGTCCAGGTAGGAGCAGACGGTGAAGTTGACGAACTCGTGGCCGTCGGCCATCCGGAACACGCCGTCGGAGAGGTCGCCGACGATGCCCGCGACCCCGTGCTCCTCGGACATGTTCCAGAAGGTGTTCCCCACACCGATGAGCTTGTCGTTGTTGCGGTAGCGGTGGGTGGGGGTGATGGACTTGCGCTCGCTCATCAGGAGTTCACCTCGGTGGGCTTGTAGCTGTAGACACCCTTGACCCTCCGGTAGGCGTACGTGTACAGCGCGACGCCGAGCGCGTGCGGCCTGCGGAGGATCTTCTTCGACTTCAGCCAGAAATTGACGTTGATGTTCATCTCGTCCAGCGACTCGGCCTGGTGCCACCAGCCGAGCGGCAGGTAGAGCATGTGGCCAGGTTCGAGGACGAAGTCACGACGCTGGGCCAGCTTGGGCGCCACCCTCGGGAAGCGCACCAGGTCGACGTTGTCCAGGTCGAAGACCTGGGACTTGTCCCCGAAGCCGCGCAGCACCGAACGCGGATAGTACTCGCGGGAACCGGGCGGGGCGATGATGAACCGCTTACGGCCCTCCAGCGCGATGTTGAAGTTCTCGAACTCGTCGAAGTGGTTCTTGGTGAACACGCCGCGGTGGCTGATCCACAGGTTCGCCGCGTACAGCGAGTCGCCGTAGCCGAAGAACTTGTCCGCGTCGAAGCCGATGACGGCGTTCACGTCGGCCGGGCTGTTGCGGATGTTCGACACCACCCGGTGCCACGTGCCCGGGGTCGTCAGGTGCCGCTCGTCGGCGAAGAAGTCGCGCAGCTTGATGTCGCGGGTCTCCCAGCGCCCCGGATGGTTCTTGTCGCCCGGCTCGGTGAACAGGGTGACGGTCATGTCGGCCAGCCGGCTCGCCACGCCGTCGCGGCCGAGCCCCTGCACGTCGGGCGGCAGCGCGATCACCACGGGCACGTCGGCCTTGAACAGGCCGCCGGGGCCGACGGCCATGAACTCGTCGAAGGTCATGCGGGCCACGGGGACACCCGCCGACCCGTTCGCGTTGGACACTGCGTCCGGAACTCCCATGTCGCCTTTCCTCACTGCTGAGGGCCGCGGTGCGCGGCCGGTCACGCGTTGGCCCTGCGGGCGCTCAACTCCGCCACCACGTCCACGATCAGGTCCTCCTGGCCGGCGATGGCCTGCCGCCTGCCGAGCTCGAAGAACACGTCGCGCGCGTCGACGCCGGCGCGGCCGGACAACTCGACCACCCGGTGCTTGAACCCGGAGAACACCCCGGCCAGGCCGCTCACGATGGACATCGAGGCGGTGACCGGAGGTGCGGGCATGAGCTCGCGTTCCGCGAGGTCGGCGGCGTCGAGGAGCGCGTACAGGTCGATGCCGGTCGCGAAGCCGCTGCGCTCCAGCACGGGGACGAGCACCTCGAGCTGCGTGTTGCCCGCCCCGGCGCCGAAGCCCCGCGCGCAACCGTCGATGATCAGGGCGCCGGCCTGCGCCGCGGCCACCGAGTTGGCGACGGCCATGCCGAGGTTGTCGTGGCCGTGGAAGATCACCGGCGTGTCGACCGCCGCGGCGATCGCGCCGATCCGCGCGGTGACGTCGTCGGGCAGGAAGTGCCCCGCCGAGTCCATGATCCCGACCGCCTGCGCGCCGTACGCGACGGCCTGCGCGGCGTGCTCGGCCAGCTCGGCGGGGGACGCCATGTGGCTCATCATCAGCACGCAGTGCGCCTCGGCGCCGGCCTCGCGCAGGACGTCGAGGTGGCGCTCGGCCAGCGACGTCTCGGTGGCGTGCACGCCGATGCGGACGACGTCGGCGCCGTGGCCGATCGCGCGCCGCAGGTCGTCGGAGGTGCCCCAGCCCGGCAGCATGAACACGCCCATCCGGCTGTGCCGCAGCGCCTCCCGGACCGTCGACAGCATCTCGTCGTCGCTGACCGCGGCCTGACCGACCTGTAGGGACGACGCGCCGAGACCGTTGCCGTGGCCGACCTCGACCACCGGGATCCGCGCCGCGTCCGCCGCCTCCGCGTACCGGCGCAGGGCGACGGCCCCGAGCTGGTGGCGGACCGCGTGCTGGCCGTCGCGCAGCGTCGGGTCGTGGATCACGACGTTCCTCATCGGGCCGCCTCCGTCCGGGCGCTCCGGCCCAGCCGGGCCGCGTGCTGCTCGGCGACCAGGATGGCGGCCGAGTTGATGATGTCGAGGTTGCCCGCGTAGCCGGGCAGCACGTCGCTGTGGGCGGTGACCTGGAGGGCGACCGTCACCCGGTCGTCGACCACGGTGCAGGCGGTCACCGCGTAGCCGGGGGCGAACGATCGCACCTGCTCGGCCACCGGGTCGACCGCCGCACGCACCGCGGCGACGTCGGCGCCCGGGATCCGCGCGTGCACGGCCGTCCGGAACGTCGCCGGCGGCACCGCCGGGCTGATGTTGAGGATGGCCTTGACGTCGCGTACGCCGGAGAACGTCGTGACGGCGTGCCGGGTCGTCGCCACGTACTCGTCGAGGTTGAGCCGGGTGCCGCGGCCCGCGACGTCGCTGGCCACCGTCGAGACGACCTCGATGTAGCTCACCGGGAAGCGGGCGGCGAGCGCGTGCGCGACCGGGATGGACGCCTGACCGCCGCAGCTGATCAGGTTGATGTTGCGCCCGGTCGTCGCCTCCACCCCGGTCACGGTCGGCACCACCATCCGGCCCACCCTGCTGGGCGTCATGTCGACCACAAGCGTGCCGAGCGGCTCCAGCAGCGACCAGTGGCGCAGGTGCGACGCCGCGTTGGTGGCGTCGAACACGACGTCGAACGCGTCCCCCGCCGCCAGCACGGCGTCGATCCCGGCGGCGCTGACGGGGTAGCCGAACCGCTCGGCGTGCCGCAGGCCCGCCGAGTCCGGATTGCGCCCGGCCACCAGGCGGCAGTCCAGCAGGGCGGATCGGTGGATCTTGCTGATCAGGTCCTGGCCGATCGCCCCGGTGCCGATGACGGCGACGGTGGCGGGTTCGACGACGCGGACCTCGGCGTCGGTCACGTCCGCGGTGAGACTCAAGGCGTGCCTCCAGGGCGCCGGAGCCGGCCGGTCCACGACCGCCGGGCGAGGGATCGGCGGGTACGGGTCGCGCGGCTCACGGATTCCGGGTCGTAGGTTCTCAAGTACGTCGTCCTCACCATTCAAAGTGCGCGGCGCCCCGGGCGGAACCCCGTGCGACACGACAGGGGTCGGTCGCGCGGGGTCGGCGTACCGGGCGTCGCCACCCCGCCGTCGCCGCTGCGGGGTGCGGGTGCCCGGACGGCCCGCGCGACGCCCACGGCGGCGCGGCCGCCCTCGGGGCGTCGCGGTCGGTGGACGGTCGGGATACGGGTGCGCCGGGCGGATGTCGGAACACGTCGTGACCGGGAGTCGTTCGGCGGAATCCGTTCGGCCGGAATTGCCGAGTCGAACAACAATCGGACATATACCTTGATCTCAGAAGTCTCGACGTATTAACCGAAGAAGCCCCCGTTTACCTGCACGACAACCAATGCGGCCGTTGCGCTCAGTCAGCCGCAGCGTTCCGTCGGCATCGAAGCTATCAGATGGCCACGCCGAGTGGACCCGGCTGTTACGTCACTCTCGCGACAGTCCAGGCTGGAGTGTGAACCGTCACAGAGCCCGCGAACGGCGCTGCGCGGCGGCAGCCACCGACCCGCTCGCGGCGCTGCGGAGGACCTCCGGGCAGGCCGTACGCCCGAACTGCCCGCGCGGTCCTCCGGCGGGTCACCGATCCGTCGCACGGCGCCGACGGCACTTCACCCTCGACGCCGCCACGACCATTTGCGACTATCCTCGTCAGCTCCACCGTGCCGGCAATTTCGGACGGTCCGGCCAAATTGTCGACGGCGGTGTATCGGCAGATCGAAAGGGGGAGGGAATGGCACGTCCGCCCACCCGCCGGCGAAGCTCGACCGGCGCCGGACGACCATCGCCGCCGCACCCACTGCCGGTCCCGCCCGCCCCGAACCGGACGCGCCACCCGCCCCGAGAGGACACACCATGACGACCACCCGGCCGCCCGCAGTGAGCAGGTCGCCACTGGGCCGCGCGTACGCCGAGCACGTCGCCCGGAGCGCGTCGACGGACGACCCGACGGCCGCCGCCCTGGACTCGGTCATCCTCGAGCCGTACCGGGACCGGTTCATGAGCGCCCCCGCCTTCCTGGCGGAGAGCGAGTGCCGGGCCGTCGCCCGGGACCTGCGCACCGTCTACGACCTGCTGCGCGCCCTGCCGGAGCGGGTGTTCGACGGGGACCTCACCGCCCTGGCCGAGGCCGTCGGCATGGATCCCCGGCAGACGGCGCTGATCACGCGCGGCGCCCGCGTCGGGTCGCTCGTCCCGCTGGGCCGCGCCGACCTCTACCACGACGGCGCGGGGTTCCGGCTGCTCGAGTTCAACCTCACCAGCGCCCTCGGCGGCTTCGAGTCCGCCGACATCAACCGGGCGATGCTGGCGTACCCGCCGCTGCGGGAGTTCGTGGACCGGCACGGGCTCCGCTACCCGGACACGCTGGGCTGCATCGTGCGGATGATGTACGCCGAGTGCGCCGCGATGATCCCCACGGACCGGCCGCCCGTCGTCGCCGTGGTGGACACGACGGAGAACTACCCCATCGTCGGCGGCCGGCTCGAGGTGCTCGCCGAGCTGCTCGCCGGGTACGGGATCGAGGGGATCGGCTGCCACCTCGGCGAGTTCACGTACCCGCAGGGCCGGCCGACCGTGGCGGGCCGCGCCGTCGACGTCGTCGTGCGCTACTTCCTGCCCGAGGACCTGGCCGACCCGGCGGCGGCGGCCCAGGTGGAGCCGCTGCTGGTCGCCGCGGAGCAGGAGAAGGTCGGCCTGTTCAGCCGCCTGGACGCCGAGCTCTACGGCAACAAGGGCACCCTGGCCATGCTCTCCGACGACCGGCACCGGCACCTGTTCGACGCCGACGAGCTGGCCTGCCTCGACCGGCTCCTGCCGTGGACCCGGCACGTACGCCCGCGCGGCACCGATCCCGAGGGGGCCGAGGTCGACCTGCTCGCCTACGCCCGGGCCCGGCAGGACGAGCTGATCCTGAAGCCGACGCTGCTGCACGGGGGCAACGGCGTACTGGCCGGGTGGACGGTGGGCGGCGACGAGTGGCAGGCCCGGCTCGACGCCGCGCTGGACGGCCCGTACGTGCTGCAACGCCGGGTCCGGCCCGCCGCCGAGCCGTTCGCCGACGGCGCGGGCGGCGTACGGGACCTCTACCTCAACTGGGGGGTCTACCTGGCCGACCGCGACGTCGTCGGCGAGGACGGCTACGCCGGCTGCCTCGTCCGTGGCAGCACCGACCCGGGGGTCGGGGTGGTCAGCATGGCCGGCGGCGCGAAGATCGGCTGCACCTTCCACGGCGGCTGAGCGCCCGTCGCCGGCCGGGTGTGGCGGTCGCGCGCGTACCGCCGCCCGCCGGGCACCGGATCGCGGTGCCCGGCGGGCTCAGCGGTGCGCGACGGCCGGTGGGGCCGGCACGACCGGGCAATGCGCGCCCGCACGTGCCGGCCGGTCGGTCGCGGGGTGCTCAGGCACCCGCGCCGGAGCGCACCCGGTCGATCCAGGCCTCGACGTCGTCGGCGGTACGCGGCATGGCCGACGACAGGTTCTCGTGACCGTCCTCGGTGACAAGCACGTTGTCCTCGATCCGGACGCCGATGCCGCGGAACTCCGCCGGCGCCAGCAGGTCGTCGGCCTTGAAGTACAGGCCGGGCTCGACGGTCAGGATCATCCCGGGCTTCAGCTCGCCGTCGTTGTACTCCTGACGCAGCAGCATCTGGCAGTCGTGCACGTCCATGCCGAGGTGGTGGGAGGTGCCGTGGACCATCCACCGCCGGTGCCAGCCGCCGCTTTCCCGGTCCAGCGTCTGCTCGAGGGTCACGCCCTCGGGCAGCAGCCCCCACTCGTGCAGCCGCCGGGCGATGACCACGTTCGCGGCGGCGTGGATGTCGCTGAACTTGTTGCCCGGCTTGACCGCCGCCAGACCGGCCTCCTGCGCCTCCAGGACCGCCTCGTAGATCTTGCGCTGCACGTCGGTGAAGCGACCGGTCACCGGGAGGGTGCGCGTGATGTCGGCGGTGTAGAGGGAGTCGACCTCGACGCCGGCGTCCACCAGGATGAGGTCGCCCTCACGGACCGGACCGGTGTTCTTCGTCCAGTGGATGGTGTTGGCGTGGTCGCCGGACGCGCAGATCGTCTCGTAGCCGATGCCGTTGCCGTCGTGGCGGGCGTACAGGCCGAAGAGACCCTCGACCCACCGCTCGCCGCGCTCCTTGCCGACGGCCTCGGGCAGCCCGGCGATGATGGCGTCGAAGCCCCGGTGGGTGGCGGCGATCGCCTTGCGCATCTCGCCGACCTCCCACTCGTCCTTGCACAGTCGCATCCCCGACAGGTGGCGGGCCAGCTCCTCGTCCGCCTCGTGCTGCTGCGTGACCGACGCGGGCGTCTCCGCCTGGGCCCGGGTCTCGTCGACGAGCCGGGCGAGCTCGCCGTCGGCCCCCCGCACCACACGCACCACGGTCGCGCCGGCGTCCTTGGCCAGGACGTCCGGGAGCGAGTCGATGTGCCGGGTGCCGATGCCCAGCCGCTGCTCGATCTCGCGCATCGTCGGGCGGGGTCCGACCCAGAACTCGCCGAACCGGGAGTCCGCGAAGAACTCCTCGCTGTCGCGCGGCGCGAGCGGCCGGAAGAACAGGATCGCCTCGTGGCCGTCGGGCCTGGGGTCCAGCACCAGGACGCTGTCGGGCTCGGTGTCGAACCCGAGACCGGTCAGCCAGGCGAAGGCCGTGTGCGGGCGGAACGTGTAGTCGGTGTCGTTGCTGCGCACCTTGAGACCGCCGGCGGGGATGATGAGGCGCTCGCCCGGGAACCGCCGTGACAAGGCCGCCCGGCGGCGGGCCGCGTGCTCGGCGACCTCCGCGCGCGGGACAGGTGCCGCATCCGTACTGGCCCAGCCGGAGGCGATGAATGCGCGGAACGCGTCGCTCGTCGGGGTGTTACGGTGGCTGGCTTTCACCTGCTCGTCGCTTGTCATGGCCGATATCCTGCCACGCGCCGCGGAGCCACGGCAAAGCTGCCGCGACCCTCGACTGTGGCCCATGGAGCGCCCCGGCGGCAGGCGTGGTCGCGGTCGTCACCGCCGGGCGTCCGGCGGGTAAGCGGGTATCGACGTTTGTGTCCCCGGCACCGGCCGGAGAGTTTTGCCGAAACGCCACAATCGATCGACGTCTTGACATCCGTTGTAACATTTCCGAAGCCGCTCGATCGGCATCCGTGGCGCGCTTGTGAACGCCGCCGTTTCCGCTTTGTTTGATCCGACCGCCCGATGCGGTCGCCAACTCACGGAAAGCGAAGTGTCCATGCAATTGTCTGCGTTGAGTTCTGCGGTGAAGACAGCTTTCGGCAGTGATTCGCGTCGTCGGGGCAGGCGGATCGCCGTCGCGGCCGCGCTCGGGGTGGCGCTCGTGGGCGGGGCGGGCGCGGGTGCCGCGGCCGTGGCCCCCGCGCCGCCGCCGGAGCCGGCCGCGGCGCCCGTCGGCGGCCACGCCGTACGCCAGGGCAACGTCACGGTCGACGGCGCGACCCTGCGTTACACCACAAGCGGGAGCGGCTCGCCGCTGGTGCTGCTGCACGGCTGGCCGCAGACGTCGTGGGTGTGGCACAAGGTGCTGCCCAGCCTCGCCCAGCAGCACACCGTGATCACGTTCGACCTGCCCGGCCTGGGCGCCTCCACGGCCCCGGCCGGCGGTTACGACAAGGCCACCACGGCGCGCCGGATCCGGCAGGCGGTCAACCAGCTCGGCTTCACGCAGGTGGCCCTTATCGGTCACGACCTCGGCGCCATGGTCGCCTACAACTACGCCCGCGACTTCCCCACCGAGGTCACCCGGATCGGCGTCGTCGAAAGCCCGCTGTCGGGATTCGGACTGGAGAACTTCTACGGGATCAGCTGGCACTTCCTCTTCAACGCCTCACCCGCGCCGATCCCGGAGCGCATCATGGACAACGAGGACGTCCCCACCTATCTGGGAATGCTCTTCGACCGCGCGCAACATCCGGAGGCGATCGACCGCAACGTCTACTACCGCGCGTATTCCGACCCGGCGAAGCGCACGGCGGGATACGAGTACTACCGGGCGTTCAAGGCCGACGCCGCCGACAACCAGGCGCAGGCGCAGTCGAAGCGCCTGAGGATTCCCGTGATGGCCATGGGCGCCCAGTCCGTGTTCGGACCCGCCGTGGCCGCCTCCTACCAGCAGGTGGCCGACGACGTCCGCACCGTCGTGGCCCCCGACACCGGCCACTGGATCGCCGAGGAGAACCCGACCTTCTTCAGCGCCTGCGCGTTGCTCTTCTTCGGACCCTCCACCGGCACCCCGTCCAGCCCCGAACTGACCGGCTGCGCCCCCTGACCTGAGTCCCTCCCGCACGTACCGCGCCACGGCGAGGGCGACCTGCCTCGACCCGGGCCGGCGGTGGCGACGCCACCGTCCCCTCCGGTCGACCCGGCCGCCCTCGCCGTGGCGTCGGCGCACCTCGCCGGCCCGACCGTGGAACTGGCGATCGCGGAGGAGTGGGAGCGGCGGCGTCCGACGCCCCCGGCACGTCGGCCTAGCTGTCCGCGTAGACGAGGTCCAGCACGTCGGTGCGCCCGGACCAGCGCAGTTCGAGGTGCCAGCAGCCGGCCCGCGGCAGGTCGACGATCGACGGCCCCGGACCGCCGGCGACCTGCCGGGTCACCCGGGTTCCGGCGCCGTCCAGGGTCGCGGTGATCCGCAGGGCGTCCGGGGTGGTCGCGGCGGGGGGCGTCGCGGCGGGACGGGCGACCCAGAGGATCTTGTTGTTCGTCCCGTGTTTCCTGGACCGGCTCAGCGGGTGTCCGAACAGCACCGCGACGATCTCGCCGCGCGCGCCGAGGACATGCGGCGTCCGGGTGCTCCCGCTGAACCCGGCGTCCGCCCAGTCGGGCAGCGGCCCCGTCTCGACCCGGGAGCCGCAGCCGGTGGTGACGCCCGCAGCCGCGCCGGCCGACGCCGTCACGGCCGGAGAGGCGGCCTGCGGAGCGGCCGTAGAGGTGGCCTGCGGACCAGCCGGGGATGCGGCCTGCGGGGCGGGCCGTCCCGCTGTCGTGCACCCGGCCAACAGGACCACTGCCCCCAGCAACACCCTGCGCGCTGAATTCATCTCACGCCCTCCCGACGACCTGCTCGTGCTTTCTCACTGTCGGGACACCGGCCGGCTCCCCCGGGTTCCCGACCCCGGCCCCCGGGTGGTGGGCCCGGGTCGGCACGACCGCCCTAGCCCAGCGACCTGGCGATCTCGATCGCCTCGGAGCGGGTGAGGTCGCCCTCGATGCGGTAGCTGACGTCGGCCCCCTGCCAGATCAGGGTGGCGGCGGCGAGCCGCGCGGTCTCCACCCGAACGACGCCGGTGCGATCCACGTAGGAGACCGGGTGCGGGGCGCCGATCCAGACGGCGAAGCCGCCGTCGACCTGGACCCAGCTGGCACCCGCCGCGCTGCTCTCCTTGTGGAAGGCCAGGTCGAGGCGGCCGTCGAAGGCGTCGATGCGCAACGCTCCCCCGCGGTAGAGCAGCGTCGCCACCCGGCAGAAGCCGGCGCCGTCCGGGTCGGCGACCAGCACCTGCTCGGGCGGGCCCAGCCTCGTCGGGGTGCGGACGGGGAAGCGCACCTTCCGCTGTGCCTCGGCCAGGGTGGCGGGCCGCTGCGTCGGCAGCGGCGAGGCCGCGCCGGTGGGACGCGCCGGGTCGGGCGTCGTGGCGATCGTGATCCCGGCGAAGCGCAGCAGCCCGGCGGCGGCGTCGGCGAGGGCGGCGCGCCCCGGCGGCAGCGCCGCCACGACCAGGGCGGCGAGTGCCGCGGCGACGAGGTGGCGCCACCGGCGTCGCCTCGGCGGGGGCGCGGCGAGGCGTGCGCGTACCCGGGCGGTCACCTCAGGCGGATCGGGCGTCTCCAGCCAGGCGGCGAGGTCGCGCAGTTCGCGTTCGAGGTCATCCACGGCGCACCTCCGCGACGTCGAGCAGGCCGCGGAGCTTCGCCAGTGCCCGGGAGGTCCGCGACTTCACCGTGCCGCGCGGCCAGCCCAGCATGGCCACGGTCTCGTCCTCGCTGAGGTCGAGGAAGAACCGGCACACGATGACCTCACGGTCCCTCACCGGCAGCGAGCGCAGGGCCCGCACGAGGGTGGCCCGGCGCTCCCCGGCGAGGACGGCCTCGACGGCGGCGTCCTCGCCGATCTCGGCGGGCGGGTTCGCGACGGCCGCGCGCAGGGCGAGCCCGTCGCGCCGGCCGCGCGACCGGTGCAGGTTGCGGGTCTCGTTGGCCACGATCGCCAGCAGCCACGACCGGAACGACGACTCTCCCCGGTAGCGGGAGATCTTGCGATGGCCCTTCACGAACGCCTCCTGGATGACGTCCTCCGCGTCCGGACCCGCGCCGAGCAGCACCGCCGTCCGGTACGCGGACGCGGTGTGCCGGGCGACCAGGAGTTCGTACGCCTCCAGGTCGCCCGCCCGGGCGCGGGTGACCAGGTCTTCGTCGTTCAGGGGTACCTCCGATGGGGACACGTTGATGACACCACCGGCGCCCTGCGGGTTCCGCGCGTGGCGGAAAAGGTGTCCGGTCGCGTCCTTCGCCGTCCCGCCGGCCACGCCGGAGTTCGGCCCGGCCTGTAGCAATCCTTCTTGACGATTCATCGATGCGTAGCTAAGTTTCAGCCATCCGGACTGAGAGGTCGTCGTCGATGAAGGCCCGACTCGTTACCGCGACCGTCCTGGTGGTCACCCTGTCGACCACCCTCGCACCGCTGCCCGTCCAGGCCTCCGCCACACCCGCGCGCCCACCGGGCGGCGAGCACGGCTGGGTCACCTCGACGCTGCGGCACATGAGCCTGGCGCAGAAGGTCGGCCAGCTCTTCGCCACCTACGTCTACGGCGCCGACGCCACCGAACCCTCGGCCGCCGACCGCGCCGCCAACCGCGCGGCGTTCGGCGTCGAGACGCCCGCCGAGGTCGTCGACGAGTTCCACCTCGGCGGCGTCTGCTACTTCTCGTGGTCGCACAACCTGGACAGCCCGCGCCAGATCGCCACCCTCTCCAACGGGTTGCAGCGGGCGGCCGTCGGCGACGGCGCGAAGGGGCGGGTGCCCCTGCTCGTCTCCACCGACCAGGAGCAGGGCGTGGTGCTGCGCATGCCCGCCCCCGCCGCGCAGTTCCCCGGGTCGATGGCCCTGGGCGCCGGGCGGTCCCCCGCCGCCGCCCACGAGGCCGCGAAGATCACCGGACGCGAGCTGCGCGCCGTCGGCATCCACCAGCCGTACGCGCCGATCGCCGACGTCAACGTCGACCCCGGCAACCCGGTGATCGGTGTACGGTCCTTCGGCGCCGACCCCCACCTGGTGTCCGAGCTGACCGCCGCCCAGGTCGCCGGGTTCCAGGACGGTGCCGGCGTGACCGCGGTGGCGAAGCACTTCCCCGGCCACGGCGACACGGCCACGGACAGCCACACCGACCTGCCGGTCATCGACCACACCCGACAGGAGTGGGACCGGATCGACGCGCCGCCCTTCCGGCGGGCGATCAGCGCCGGCGTCGAATCGATCATGACGGCGCACATCGTGGTACCCGCGCTCGACCCCTCCGGCGACCCGGCCACGCTGTCGCCGACGATCCTCACCGGCGTGCTGCGCGGCGAGCTCGGTTTCCGGGGCGTCATCGTCACCGACGCGCTGAACATGGCCGCCGTGCGGCGCAAGTACGGCGACGACCGGGTGCCCGTGCTGGCCCTCAAGGCCGGCGCCGACCAGCTCCTGATGCCGCCGGACCTGCGGCTGGCCCGGGACGCGGTGCTGCGGGCCGTCGCCACCGGCGAGCTGACCGAGCGGCGCGTCGACGAGTCGGTGCGGCGCATCCTCGCCATGAAGTACCGGCAGGGCCTCGCCCGGTCGCCGCTGGTCGACGTCGAGCAGGCCGTACGCACGGTCGGGGCGCCCGAGCACCTCGCCGCCGTCGCGCGGGTCACCGACCCGACCCTCACCGCCGTGCGCAACGACGCGGAGCTGCTGCCGCTGGACCCCGGGCAGCGCTCGGTGCTGGTCACCGGCTGGAACAGCGCCGCCTTCGCGCCGGTCGAGACCGTCGCCGACGGGTTCACCGCCCGCGGCGCCCGGGCCACCGCCCGGCCCGCGACCCTGCCCTCGGATCAGACGATCGCCGCGACGGCCGCGCTGGCGGCCGGGCACGACCTCACCGTCGTGCTGACCAACAAGGCGTGGGACACGACCGTCACCGATCCGCGCGGCACCCAGCGGCGGCTCGTCGCCGCGCTGCTCGGCACGGGCAAGCCCGTGGTGGTGGTCGCGGTGCGGGACCCCTACGACGTCGCCTACCTGCCGGGCGTGACCACCTACCTGGCGACCTACTCGTACACGCGGGCGGCGATGGACGCCCTCGTCCGCGCGCTGCACGGCGAGTTGTCCCCCCGTGGGCGGCTTCCCGTCACGATCCCCACGGCCGAGGGCGCGGGCACCGTGCTCTATCCCTACGGCCACGGCATGAGCTGGTAGGAGGCAACCCACCATGTCGTCGCTCCGCCCACCCGCGCTCCGACCACTCGCGATCGGCCTGACCGTGGCCGTCCTGGGCGCGGCGCTGCCGGCCACGGCGGCCGGGGCCACGCCGCCGCCGGCCGGCTCGGCGCCGCCGGTCGTCACGCCCGCCGACATCCACTTCCGGCACGACACGCTGCGGCCCGGCCACGCCCGCCAGGTCGGCCTGCTCCCCGAGCACGTGGACCGCATGCCCGCCGACCTGACGACGTACCTCGAGCCGACGCCGGACCACCCCGGCCATCCCGCGTACGCGGGTGCCGTGGTCCTGGCGGCCAAGGACGGCGTGGTCGTGCAGCACGCCGCGGTGGGCGCCGCGGTGAAGTACGCCGCCGTCGGCCCGCCGCCCGGGCTGGCAGGGGTGGAACTCCCCGCCGACGAGCAGCTCCCGATGCGGCCCGACACCATCTTCGACCTGGCGTCGGTGTCGAAGCTGTTCACGACCATCGTGGTCATGCAGCAGGTCGAGCGGGGACGGGTGGACCTCGACGCGCCGGTCGCCCGCTACGTCCCGGAGTTCGCCGCCGGCGGCAAGGCGGCGGTCACCGTACGGATGCTGCTCACCCACACCTCGGGTCTGCCCGCCTTCGTCCCCCTGTGGAGCAGGTACCCGACGCCAGCGGAGCGGTTCGCCGCCGCGCTCGCCACGCCGCTCACGCCCGGCGCGGAGCCCGGTACCCGGTACGTGTACTCCGACCTCGGGCTGATCGCGCTGGGCGTGCTGGTGGAACGGGTGACCGGCCGCCCGCTGGACGCGCTCGTCGCCGACGGCGTCACCGCCCCGCTGGGCATGACCGACACCGGCTACAACCCGGGGCCGCAGCGGCGGTCGCGGATCGCCGCCACCGAGTACCAGCCGTACGCCGGACGGGGCATGGTCTGGGGTGAGGTGCACGACGAGAACGCGTGGTCGCTCGGCGGCGTCGCCGGGCACGCGGGAGTGTTCTCCACCGCGGCGGACCTGGCCGTGCTCTGCCAGTCCCTGCTCAACGGCGGCGAGTACCGGGGGCGACGCATCCTGCGGGCGGACACGGTGCGCGCGATGCTGGTCAACTACAACGCCCCGCTCGAGCAGGCCTACCCCGAGAGCGATCGCGGGCTGGGCTTCGAGCTCGACAAGCACTGGTACATGATGGGGCTCTCCTCCCCGGTGGCGTTCGGGCACACCGGCTTCACCGGGACGTCGATCGTCGTCGACCCGCTCTCGCACTCGTTCGTCATCCTGCTCAGCAACCGGGTGCACCCCGACCGCGGCTGGGGCAGCAACAACGTCGCCCGGCGCGCCGTCGCGCGCGATCTCGCCGAGGCGATGCCGGTGCGACCCCGGTCCCGTGAGGCGTGGCGGGCCGACCCGCGCGACCTCGCGACCGTCACCCTCACGGCCCCGCTGCGCCGGGCGGCGCAGGGCGGCACGGCGAGCTTCCTGCTCTGGTACGACACCGAGCCCCGCTTCGACAGCGCCCGCTTCGAGGTCTCCACCGACGGCGGAGCGACGTGGGCTCCGGGACGACTGCTGCTGCGCCACGCCGACCGGCGGTGGAGCAGTGACGGCACGGTCACCGGCCACGGCGGCCGGGTCTGGTGGCAGGTCTCGGTCGAGTTGCCCGACCGGGCGACCCACCTGCGCTTCAGCAGCACCACCGACGCCTCCAGCCAGGGTCGGGGCGTCTACGTCGACCGGATCGTGGCGGCGGACCGCGACGGGTTGCTCTTCCAGGGCGAGGGCGCCGACGCCGCCCGGCTCGTCCCCGTGGGCTGGTCGCCTGCCCGCACCTGACCGGGCCACGGCCCGCGCCACGGCCCGCGTCGCCCGGGCCACCAGCGCCCGGCCGGGCGCCGCAGCGTGACAGGAGTGCCGAAAACGCCGGCGGCGCCGGCCGAGGCGTGACGATTCGCCGGACCGACGTGGGGTTTCCGGTCGCACCTGCCGGGCCATTGCCGGGTCGCCGAAACCGCATGCCCGAAGTACACATCGCGCCGAACAGGGTCAAGCCCCCATGAAGGGCCACGACCCGACTCGGCCCGCCGAATGCAGTCAATTTATCGACGCCTACGCGTCACCGTTTTTAACCGAAGCGAGACGAGCCACCACTAGGGTCAGTGCACCTATTGATCGGCGTCGTGGCTGAATTTTCCCCGGGTGGGTGGGGAACCGGAAGGGGTGGGAATGAGGGGGGTGGCTCCGCTGGTCATCGGCATCGCCTCCTCGCCGGCCGAACGCAGGCAGCTCGCGCGTCTGCTCGGTGGGACCGAGGCGTTCCTGATCGTCTCGAGCGTCGACCAGGCGCGCACGTTCCTCGGCGTGCCCGGCACACCGGTGCTGCCGCCCGGGCCCGTCGTGACGGCCCGACGCGCCGCGACGGCCGAACCGGTGGTGACGGCCGGGCCAGTGGCAGCCGAACCCGTCGTGACGGCCGAACCGGTCGCGACGGCTGGAGCAGTGGCAGTCGGACCGGTCGTGACGGCCGAACCGGTCGCGACGGCCGAGCCCGGGCTGGGCGTCGGGGCACCGCCGCCGGCCGATCTGAGCGTCGACTCCGATCGACGGATGCTGCGCTGGCTGGACCGCGAGGTCGAGTTGACCCGCCTGGAGCACGACTTCCTGCGGTGCCTGGTCGGCGCGCCCGGGCAGGTCTGGACCTACGAGCGGCTGCACCTCGAGGTCTGGGGCAACGTGCACCTCGGGCGGGGCTCCGACATGCACTCGGTGGTGCGCAGGGTGCGGCGCAAGCTCGCCCGGCTCGACGCCTCGGCGTCGATCCACGCCGTCCGCGGCGTCGGCTTCCGCCTCGCGCCGATCTGACCTGCCAGATCATGCTCGCTACCACCGTGGGGTCCCGCTGCGTCGGCCCCGATGACGGCAACCCGATCGATGTCGACATACGGACATCGCCGCAGAGAGGTTCCTGTCACGCTCTGGACCATCGCCCGCCGGCGCCGTCGACAGACAGCGCCGGCGGGCGTGCGATCCCGTCTGCGAACAGGAGTCCCATCCATGCTGAGATCAAGACGACGAACGCGGGTACTCGCCGCCGTGGTCCTGGCCATCGCCGCCGCCCAGCCCGGGGTGGCGCGCCCCGCACTCGCGTCGACCACGGCGGGTCCGGTGTCAACCGCTTCGGCGTGGCATTTCGAGGACCTCGGCGCTCCGGTTCCGAACCTGGGATATGCCAGGGTGGTCGGGGCGGTCAGCCTTCAAGACGGCCCGGCAAGCGACCCCCGACCGTACATGTTCAATGTCATCAATGATGCGCTGTGGGTGGTGTCGCCGGTCGCGGGCAGTTGGAGGTGGACCGCGCGCGGCGCACCCCCGGTGAGCCGGATCAGGGGCTCGGTTGGTGTCATCAAGTTCCTGGACCAGTCCACGTCCATCGAGCGTGCCTACGTCTTCGTCCACACCGACGATGGTCACCTGTGGGGTAACTGGTGGGACGGCAGTCGCTGGGCCTGGACCGACATCGGCACGCCCGGCGGCACCACGGTCAGCGCACCGGTCGGTGCGGTCGCGGTACAGACTGCTCCCGGCAGTCAGGCGGTCCCGTACATCTACGTGATCGGCGCCGACGGGCATCTCTGGTGGAGCCGGAAGAACAACACCGGACAATGGACCTGGACGGATCAGGGCGTCCCGGCGGGGGTGACCCTGCACCGCCTCGCCGACCCGGTCGGTGCGGTCAACCTGCGGCTGTCGCCTACCCAGCCCGACCTGCCCCAGGTGTTCGTGCTGGACGTGCAGGGCAATCTCTGGCGCCACGGCTTCGACGGCTTGACCTGGCGCTGGTATGGCCACGGTTCACCGCAGCCCAGCTACAACGCTCACGGCGTTGGTCTGGTCGCTGTCCAGAACGGCCCCAACGCCGCGTCCCGGCCCGAGGCATTCATCGGCGTCAACGGCCAGGTGCTGGAGCTCACCTGGTACAACGACGCATGGACGTGGTCCACCCACTCGGGTTCGGGCACCAACTATGTCCGGCATGCCGGCACAATCGCCGTGCAGGACGGCTGGGACACCCAGCAGCGGCCCTACATCTTCTCCTGCGACCTGGAGGGCGGCCCGCTGCGCACCAACTGGTGGACCGGGGCGCAGTGGGTGTGGTCGGTGCAAGCCGGCACCGACGCCGCCGGACTCGACCCCAGCTGCGGGGATGCCGTGGCCCTGCCGAACAGATTCACCGGCACACGCTACCCCTACGTCTTCTACTGGTCCCGGCAGCAGCCAATGCGACTCATGCTCACATGGTGGGGCTGACCGGCACCCGTCGTCATGCCAGCGCCGTGCCCACAGCCCAGGGCAAGTGACGTTGGAGTACCACGCCCCGATGCGGTCCGGCCCGCCTGGTCGGAAACCAGGCGGGCCGGATCTGTCAGCTGACGGTCGGCGTCAGCAGCGCACGGGAGACAACGCGAAGTCCTCCACCGTGGGGGTGGTGGTGTTGATCCTCGTCTGCCGGGTCTGGGGCTTCCAGCCGTCCTTGGCGACGATCATCGTCAACGGGTTGTTCCGCCGGTCCAGCCAGTAGGCGTACTTGCCCTCGGCGTCCGTGGAGAACGTCCAGGACATCGCCCACGAATCGACCTGGACGGTGGCACCGGGGAGCGGCGAGCTGGCACCCTGGCAGCTCGTCCCGGTGACCGTGCCCGTCAGCTTGCCCCAGGTGGTCGGCTGCAGCACGTTCATCGTGACCGCGACCGGCTCCACCGTGTACGGGGTGTTCTCCTTGATGGCGACCGAGGCGGTGTAGGTGCCGGGCTGGTCCACGTTCGCCGTCATGCCGACGTTGACCGTGACGGCCTCGCCCGGCGCCAGGGTGGCCGCCGTCTTGTCGATCGTCATCCAGCTGACGTCGGCGGTGCTGACGGCGCACTCCTCGAAGCCGGGCAGCGCCTCGCTGTCCCGCGTCGCGGTGAAGCCGCCGGAGGAGCCGCCGACCTTGTAGAAGCCGCACGCCGCGCCGCCGCGGTAGCGCGCCGTGTTGGCGTTCGGCAGGCTCGACCACGAGGAGGTGGCCGGGTCGTAGGCGAAGCCCACGTTGGTGATGGCGCCGCCCTGCGAGCCGCCGACGACCAGGAACTTCCCGTTGGCCACGGCGAACGAGCTGGCCCAGTTGTCGGCCGGCGCGTCGGCGATGGCCGTCCAGGTGTTGGCGCCCGGGTCGAAGGCGTAGCTCGCCTTCTGCGCCGCGGAGCCGTCGTTGCCTCCGGTGCAGTAGACGATGCCGTCGATCCCGCCGCAGGAGAGGAAGGCCACCGACTTCGGGTAGTCCGCCAGGGTCTCCCAGCTGTCGCTGGCCGGGTCGTACCGCACGACGTCGTTCGACATCGGCGTGCAGGACGCCGTGGTGCAGCCACCGACGGCGTACAGCTTGCCGCCCGCGACCGCCTGGCCCGCGGCGGAGCGCGGCGCCGGGTTGTCGGCCTTCTCCGTCCAGGTGTTGGCCGCCGGGTCGTACGACCAGGTGGTGCCGTCCGGGCCGGCCGCCGCCCAGCCGCCGGTCGCGATGATCTTGCCGTCCAGGACGCCCACCGTCATGGCGGTACGCGCGCCGGGCAGATCGGCGATCGCGGTCCAGGTCTGCGCGACCGGGTCGTAGGCGTAGTTCTTCGCCGAGGACGCCGAGCCGGTGCCGCCGGCGATGGAGTACACCTTGCCGCCCAGGTTGACCACCCGGTTGTCCATCACCACGGCCGGGTAGTTGGCGATGTCGGTCCAGGGCGCGGCCTGCGGGCCGGCCTCGGGCGACGCCGCCGCCGTCGACTTGCCGGACGTCTTCGCCGCGAACGAGGTCGGGACCTCGAGCCGCTGCACCGGCGCGCCCTGGGAGCCGAGCACCTCCTGCTTGCTCATCCGGGACCCGTCGGCCCGCAGCAGCTCGAACCCGCCGGGGCGCTCACTGAACTCGACGGAGACCGGGGCCCCGCCGGTGTTCGTCACCGTGAACGGCTTGGTGACCTTGCCGCTGGGCATCCGGGCCGTGCCGGTGACCTGGGCCGGCTTGACCGACAGGCGGCCGGCCGCGAGCTGGAAGTTCGCCGCCGTGGCCCAGTCGGCCTGGACGTCGACCTGCTTGCTCTGGCTGACGTAGTTGCCGGCCCGGGCGGTGAACTTGTGGGTGTCCGTCAGCGTCGAGAACAGCCAGTAGAAGCCGTCCGCCAGCCCCGGGTCGTCCGGGGTCGCCACGGTGGTGGCCTTCTCCGCCGGCCGGTCGTCGCTGGTGACGGTGGCGCCGTTGACGTAGCCGTTGTCGTTCTTGTCGCGGACGTGGCCGAGCACCAGGCCGCCGTCGATCGGCGTGCAGGTGAGCTGGCTGCCGATCAGGACGTTGTCGATCGACCACCACCACTCGTACGAGGCGTCGTAGTAGCGGAACCGGACCCGCGCCTGGGCCTGGCCCGCGGCCTGCGGGATGGCGACCTCGGTCACCTTCGGGCCGCGGACGTCGGCCGCCTGCCGGAGCACGTTGGTCCACGTGGTCCCGCCGTCGAGGCTGAGGTCGACGTCGGCGCGGTCGCTGCCCAGCCAGTTGTAGTCCTGGTTGAACCGGATGACCGGTGCGGTGACGCCGGTCAGGTCGACGACCGGGCTGACGAGCGAGGTGTCCTGCTTGCCGCCGGAGCCGTACTCGTCGCTGTCGACGATCGCGAAGTTGCCGGTGCCGCCGGTCAGGTTGCCCCGGGCGCCGTCGTCCGTGAACTTCCAGACCTGGCCGCTGGCGGCGTGGTCCACCACGGACCAGCCGGCCGGCACGGTGCTGCCGTCGAAGGTCTCGTACTCGCCGTCGGAGCCGAAGCGGTAGCCGGGTGCGGTCGTGCAGGCGTTGGTCTGCACCGGCACCGCCACGTTGGCCGTGGCGTTACCCGTGCCGACCACGACCTGCTTGGTCACCGTCTGGTAGCCCGGGTACTGCGACTCGACCTTCAGGTCGTAGGTGGCGCCGGCCGGCAGCTTGAGGCTGTAGCGGCCGTTGACGGGGGTGGTGTAGTCGGACACGCCCGACGGACCCTGCACGGTCACCTTCGCGTAGAGCGGCCAGCCGTGCCCGGAGCCGTCGGTGACGGTTCCGCTGACGGTGACGCTCGGCACCGCCGTCAGCGCCACGTCGACGGTCGTGGTCGCGTTGCGGGCGACCGTGGCCGGCGTGGTCTTCGCCTGGTAGCCGAACGCCGCCACGGCGACCTGGTAGTCGCCGGCCGGGAGCAGGGACGAGTACGTCCCGTCGGCCCCGGTGGTCAGCTCGCGGTCAGCCGCGCCGGTCAGGGTCACCGTCGCGCCGGCGATCGGGGCGCCGGTGGTCGCGTCCGTGACCTTGCCGGCCAGGGTGCCGGTGTCGCCGATCGGGGCGGCGCCGAGCAGCGCGAGCGCGTCCAGGCGGCCCTCGCCGAACACGTTGTTGTCGTCGGTGGTGCCGCCGCACTGGGTGTCGGCCTTGTCGATCGCCGAGTTGTCCAGCAGCGCGCGGGTGGCGTTGACGTCGCCGACGAGCGCCGGTGCGGCGGACCACAGCAGCGCGATCGCGCCCGCGAGGTGCGGGGCGGCCATCGAGGTGCCGTTGTAGCTGGCGTAGCCGCCGCCCGGAATGCTCGACCGGACGTTCACGCCGGGCGCCGCGATGTTGGGCTTGATCTCGCCGTTCTGGCCCGCGCCGCGGGAGGAGAAGCTGGCGATGTTGTTGTTGACGTCGTAGGCGCCGGCGGAGTAGTTGCTGACCAGGCTGCCCGGTGAGCCGCTGGTCTGGCAGGCCGATCCGCTGTTGCCGTTGGACCAGACGCCGAAGATGCCCGACGCGGTCCAGGCCAGCGTCACGTCCTCCATGAACGGGTCATTGGAGGGCAGCGTGGTTCCCCACGAGTTGTTGATGATGTTCGGGCGCTTGCTCGCGTCCGGGTTCTGGCCGTTGAGGTCCGTCGGCTCGAGCATCCACTGGCCGGAGGTGACCAGCGCCGCGTCGCTCGGGCAGCAGCCGTTGGCCGCGATCCACTTCACGTCGGGTGCGACGCCGATCTGGTTCGCGCCGGCGGAGCCGGCCATCGTGCCCATCGTGTGCGTGCCGTGGCCGTTGGTGTCACAGGGCGCGGCGCACGAGCCGGTGGCGCGGTACCAGTTGTAGTTGTGGTCGAACGTGCCGTCGCCGTTGTTGCCCCGGTAGGAGTTCACCAGCGCGGGGTGGTCGAACTGGACCCCGGTGTCGATGTTCGCCACCGTGATGCCGGCGCCCTTGGCACCGTACTGGGACCAGACGTCGTCGGCGTTGATGTTCGCGATGCCCCACTCGAGGGCGTTCACCGTCTTCTCGTCGGTGCCCTCGGTGACCTCGGGCACCTTGTAGGCGACCGGGGCGTACAGGCCCTCGACCTCGGCGTGCGCGGCGAAGCTCTGCGCCATCGTCAGGGAACCGCCGCTGACCTTGATCGCGTTGGTCGCCCAGAAGGTCTCGTACTTCGTGCCCGTGCCGTCGAGCTCGGCCCGGATCTTGGACTGGCTGTCGGCGGCGGTCTTCTTCAGGGCGTCGGCGACGGCGGTACCGCGCTTGGCCCAGTCCTTGATGGCGGCGGCCTGGCTGAGGTCCGCCTTGTCCTTGAAGCGGATCCAGAAGTCGCCCTCCGTCTTGCCCTGGAGTGCCTTCGTGAGCTCCGGCCGGATCTTGTCGGACGGGGAGGCCTGTGCGCCTGACCCTGTCGCGGCCAGGCTTGTCGCGGCGAGGATCATCGCCGCGCCGGCGCTGACCAGTGATCTGGCCCAGCGCCTCGTGGGTGGACGTGTGAACATTCGGTGGTGCCTCCTCCAGAACGACCCAGAGTGGAACGAGCCATGATGGAGGGTGCAGGGGCTCGTCTCCGTTCGGATGAGCGGGATCCGGCCCCTCCATGCCCCCCAAGGCACCGCGCGGGTCACGCCGGCTGCCCGTCTGGACACTATGATCGACAAGAATGGACGATCAAGAACTTGCCGTGAGCAATTTGTCACTAGCCGTTGGCCGGCGAATGGGGAGCCTGCCAATGATTGTCACGGTCCTGACGAAAATGGGCAGAGGCTGTCCATAGTTTCCGGGTGGGTGCTGTGGGGGCACGCGACGAAAGCACTGCGCCGGGCGGACCAGATCCGGCCGACGAACCATTTCCGCTGGTGATCGCGGTGACGCCGTCGGCGGCCGAGCGGATACGACTCGCAGAACGGCTGGAGGGGGTCGCGCCGCTGCTGCTGGTCGCCGACCTCGACGAGCTGCGCCGGCTGATCGCGGCCCCGCCGGGGCCCGCCCCGACGCCGTCCGCGCGCCCGTCGACCGCCGACGACGACGCGCTGCTTATCGACTCGGCCCGGTCGACCGCCCGCAGCCGGGGCCGCGAGATCGGCCTGACGCGCCTCGAGCACGACCTGCTGGCCTGCCTGACCACCGAGCCGATCCGGGTGTGGAGCTACGCCGAGCTGCACCGCTCGGTCTGGCGTGACGAGGGCCGGGAACGCAGGGCGGACGTGCAGTCCCTGGTCAAGCGGCTGCGCCGCAAGCTCCACGAACTCGGCACCGGGGTGGCCATCGACGCGGTGCGCGGCGTCGGGTTCCGGCTGACCGACCATCAGCAGCCGAAGGTCAGCGGTTCAGGATGACTGCCTGACTTGGGCAGCCCGGGCCCGCCCCCGCGCGACCGGCGGACCGAACCGGACCGGGACGCCGGGGGAATACAGCACGCTCACCGGCGCCCCGGCGGGCGGCGGCAGCCCGGCGGCGGCCACCAGGTCGTCGTCCAGGTGCAACAGTTCCGCCCGGTGCAACGGCCAGCGGGGATGCCAGTTCGGCAGGTGCAGCGTCCGCCCGTACGCCCGGGTGTGCAGCCCCCAACGGGCGGTGACGAAGTGCTCCAGCGGGGTCGGCTCGGCGACCGGCTCCCCCACCCGCACCACCATGCGGCTCGTCGCGCCCACCGGGCCGGGCCAGCGGCGCCGGCACCGGTAGGTGTAGCGGTCGCCGTCCCGGTCCAGCCGCATCGCCGACCACATGTACGGCAGTCCCAGGGTCACCCGGGCGACCAGCACCGGGACCAGCCGCGACGCGTCGAGTGAACGGAACACCACGGCGCGCCGGCCGGTGTCGTCCACCGAGTAGAGCCGGACATTGGTCTCCCAGAAGCTGCCGAAGTACGGGATCCCCGGCCCTCGGCCGAGACCCAGCCCCACCATCCGGAAGCCGATCAGACCGACGTGGCTGACCCCGTCGAGGGTGTCGGGGCGGGTGCCCTCGGGCAGCAGCGGCGCGACGAGTTCCGGCGCGACCGCCCAGTGCAGGAACGTCAGGTCTTCCCAGCGCTGCCGCAGGATCCCCCGCCGGAACGCCTGCTCGGGCGCGGCGTCGACCGGCTCGATGTGCACGTACCCCATCCTGCCCCGCCGGGGGCGGGCGGCGTCGCCCGGGGCCATGCCCGGCCCGCCGCCCCGGGGCCGCCGCCGGCGACCCGCGCGGCCGGTCAACGGTGAGCGGCGGCCTCCTCGCCCTCGCGCCCCCTGGGG
The DNA here is from genome assembly GCF_057197825.1 of Micromonospora sp. USAFONa4. Taxonomy (NCBI): domain Bacteria; kingdom Bacillati; phylum Actinomycetota; class Actinomycetes; order Micromonosporales; family Micromonosporaceae; genus Micromonospora; species Micromonospora sp. USAFONa4. Next base: position 60,449 of record NZ_CM170072.1, read on the forward strand.
AGGGCCAGATCGGGCGTGCTCCAGGACCGCCACAGACGGCTGTACCCGCCCCCGGCCGCCAGCAACTGCTCGTGCGTGCCGTGCTCGACGACGCGCCCGTGCTCCAGGACGACGACGCGGTCCGCGGTGGCCGCCTGGCTGAGGCGGTGGGCGACGATCAGCGTGGTACGGCCCTCGGTGGCCGCCGTGGCGGCGCGGTCGAGGTCACGCGCGCCCGCGCTGCCGGCCTCCGCGGTGGCCTCGTCGAGGATCGCGACGGCGGGGTCGGCGAGGACGAGGCGGGCCAGGGCGAGCTGCTGGGCCTGGGCGGCGGTGACGTGCCGCCCGCCCTCCCCCACGCACGTGTCGAGGCCGTCGGGCAGGGTGCGGAGCCAGTCGGCGACGCCCACGAGCTCGAGCGCGGCGGTGATCTCGGCGTCGGTGGCGTCCGGGTCGGCGAGGCGCAGGTCGTCGCCGAGCGTCCCGGCGAAGACGTGCACCTCCTGGCTGATCAGCGCGATCTCGCGCCGGACGCGGTGCTCGTCCAGGCGGGTCAGCGGCACGCCGCGCAAGCGGACCGCGCCGCTGGTGGGCGCGATGATTCCGGCGGCGACGCCAGCGAGCGTGCTCTTGCCCGCGCCGCTCGCGCCGACGAGGGCGACGCGTTCCCCCGGTGCGAGACGGAGGGCGACGTCCCGCAGCACGACGGGTCCGTCGTCGTAGCAGTGCCGGTCGACGAGCACCTCCAGCGCCGCGGGTCCGGGCGCGCCCGTCCCGGGCTGTTCCGCACGGGCGGGCCCGGAGTCGTCGGGCGCAGCGGTGTCGGGCAGCGCGGTGACGCCGACGAGCCGGGCGAGGCTCGCCCCGGCCTGGAGCACCGCGTCGGCCTGGAAGAGCAGCAGGCCGATCGGGTTGAACAGGCGGTGGAAGTAGAGGGCGGCGGTGGTCGCCGCCCCCACGGTCGCCAGGTCGTCGCGCACCAGCAGGAAGCCGGCGAGCAGGACGGCGGCGAGGCCGACGAACTCCGACCGGTTCATCCGCAGCCCGAACCGGGTGTGCAGGTTGAAGATCTCCAACGAAAGGTCGCGGGCGGCGGCGGAGCGGTCGGCGATCCCGCCGACGTGCGCGTCCTCCAGCCGGTAGGCGCGCACGGTCGCCGCGCCGCGCAGCGCCCCGGCCATCGCCTGCGTCCGCTCGCCCGTCGCGACCCGCTCGCGCGCGTAGTACGGGATGGACCGCCTCAGGTACCAGCGCAGCGCCAACCCGTACGCGGGGGCCGCTGCCAGCCCGGCGAGGCCGAGGCGCCAGTCCAGCGCGAAGAGCCCCAACGCGGTCAGCACGATGGACAGCAGCGCGCCGAGGAAGGCGGGTCCGCTGGTGGCGATCACGTTCGTCACCACGGCCACGTCGTCGCCGGCGCGGGCCACCAGGTCCCCGGTCCCGGCCCGCTCCAGCGTGGCCGACGGCAGGTGCAGGGCGCGGTCGAGGACCCGCTCCCGCAGCCGCGCCAGCACGGTCTCGCCGAGGCGTGCGGTGAGCGCGGCGCCGACCGCGGTGAGGACGCCGGCGAGCACCGCGGCACCCGCGATCACCCCCGCCCAGGCCACGATGCGGGGCGTGTCGGATCCGGCGATGACGTCGTCGACGAGGCGGCCGAGCACCCAGGGGGCGACCAACCCGGCCGCCGCCGCGGCGACCAGCAACGTGCCGGCGGCGGCGCTGAGCCCGGGCAGCCGGGCGAACTCGACCCGGAGGGCGGTCCAGGTCTGCCGCGCGGTGGCCGTGGGCAGCAGCTGCCTGGTCCGCACGCCGGGCGTGCTCGGCTCGTCGGTCATCGCAGGACCTCCTCCCGGTAGCGGGCGTCGCTGGCGAGCAGGTGCTCGTGCGGTCCCTCGGCGACGACCCGCCCGCGGTCGATCACGACCACCCGGTGCGTGCTGCGCAGCAGGACCGGGCTGTTGGTGATCAGCACCGTGCCGCGGGCCGCCGCCGCGCGGGCCGAGGTGAGCCCCTCGGCGAGCAGCGCCTCGGTCACCGCGTCGACCGCCGTGGTGGGGTTGTGCAGCACCAGCACCGGCGGATCGGCGACGAGCGCCCTGGCCAGCCCGATCCGCTGCCGCTGCCCGCCGGAGAGGTTGGCGCCCCGCTCGGTGAGCAGCCGGTCGAGGCCGTGCGGGTGGGCGGCGAGCACGTCCTCGGCCGCCGCGGCGCGTACGGCGGCGCGCAGGACGGCCTCGTCGGCGTCGGCGCCGGCGGCGAGGTTGGCGCGCAGCGTCCCCTCGAACAACGCCACGTCGTGCTGCTCGACCAGGAGGATGCCGCGTACGGCGTCGACGTGCAGGTCCTCGGCGGGCACGCCGTCGACGTACAGCGTGCCCCGGTAGTCCTCCCGGGGCACGCGGCCGGAGAGCAGCGTCACCAGCGCCTCGGCCTCGCTCGGGTCGTGGGCGAGCACACCCAGGACCTCACCGGCGCCGACCCGCAGGCACAGCCCGTCGAGTCCGGCGTACCCGACCGTGTCCAGGGTGAGCCGCGCCGGGGCCGGGGCGGGTGCTCCGGCGGTACCCGGCCGGGTGAGCGGCTCGGCGCCGAGGACCCGGGCGACCCGCCCGGCGCTGGCGCGGGCCATGGCGAACAGCTGCACGGACCAGCCCAGCGTCTGCACGGGCTCGGCGACGAACTGGGCCAGCCCGACGACGGCGACGAGTTCGCCGACGGTGAGCCGGCCCTGGATCGCGAGCCAGCCGGCGACCCCGGCGACCGCCGCGAGGAAGAGGCCGTTGACGGTGGTGGTGAGCCCGAGGTGCAGGCCCTTGGTGGTGGCGGCGCGCAGGGTGACGTCGAGGGCGTGGCGGCTGGCGGCCGCGTACCGGCGGGCGGCGTGGTCCTGCGCGCCGATGCCGCGCAGCACGCGCAGGCCGGTGACGAGGTCGACGGCGAGCGAGGTCGTGGCGGCGAGGGCCTCCTGCTGCGCGGCGCTGCGCCGGCTGAGCAGCGGCGCCATCCGTTGCAGGGCGACGACCACCAGCGGCACGCCGACGAGCACGCCCAGCCCGAGGGGGACGTCGACGACGAGCAGCGCGGCGGCGGAGACCGCGATGGCGGTGAGCGCGGCGGCGCAGAGCCCCGCGACCCGTACGACGAGCGCGGTCAACTCGGCGTCGGAGGCGGTGACGGACAGCAGCTCGCCGTCGCGCATGCCGGAGCGGTTGCCGCGCGGGTCGAGGGCGCTGCGGGCGATCTCGACGCGCAGGAGGTGGGCCTCCTGTTCCAGGGCGGCGTATCCCAGGCGGGCGCCGGTGCGGTAGGCGAAGGCGAGGACGGTGAACAGGACGGCGAGACCGGCGAGGGAGAGCAGCAGCGCCCGTACGTCCCCGGTGGCGACCGCGCGGTCGATGATCACGCCGATCGCGACCGGGACGAGGGCCTCGGTGGCCTGGTGGGTGCAGAGCAGTGCGGTGCCGGCCACCACGCGGCCGCGCTGGCGGCGCAGGGCGCGGCGCAGGACCGTCCCGCCGCTGGTCTTCTCGGCTGCCACGGGCGTCAGGCCCCGACGGGCGCGGCGGGGACGCCCGGCCGGCCGGCGGACGGGGCGCCGGAGCCGGTCGGCACGGTGACGTCGGCCCGGGTGGGGTTCAGGGTCCGCACCCCGGGGTCGAAGGCGACCCGGAGAAACGACGATGTGTGCACGAGCTGCGCCCTCCCAGCGATCGAGGGCCAGGTTAGCCTCACCTAATGGCTCCGGTGAACGGGGGCTCGGCGACCGTCCGGCGCGCCGGGGCCCGGGCTGGTCGCCACGTGGTGGCGGCCGATCGGCAGCATCAGCGGCTTCTGCGATGTCGGATCGACGATCACCTGGCTTTCGAGGCCGAACACCGCGCGGACGCACTCCCGCGTCAGGACCCGCGCCGGCTCCCCCGCGGCGTGCAGCCTGCCGGCGGCCAGCGCGATGAGGTGGTCCGCGTACCGGGCGGCGAGGTTGAGGTCGTGCAGCACCATGACGATCGTCGTGCCGCGCGTCAGGTTGAGGTCGGTGAGCAGGTCGAGGACCTCGACCTGATGGCTGACGTCCAGGAACGTCGTCGGTTCGTCGAGCAGCAACAGGTCCGTCTGCTGGGCCAGGGCCATCGCGATCCAGACCCGTTGCCGCTGGCCGCCGGAGAGCTCGTCGACCGGGCGGTCGGCGAGGTCCGCCGTCTGCGTCGCGTCCAGGGCCGCCGCCACGGCGGCGTCGTCCTCCCGGCTCCAGCGCGAGAACACACGCTGGTGCGGGTTGCGGCCACGACCGACGAGGTCGGCCACGGTGATCCCCTCGGGCGCCGTCGGCGACTGGGGAAGCAGGCCGAGGGTACGGGCCAGTTGCCTGGCCGGCAGCCGGTGCACCTGCTCGCCGTCGAGCAGGACGTGGCCGGCGCGGGGCGCCAGCAGGCGTGACATCGACCGCAGCAGGGTCGACTTGCCGCACGCGTTCGCGCCGACGATCGCCGTGATCTTCCCGGGCGGCACGAGGAGGTCGAGCGAGTCGATGACGACGCGGTCGGCGTAGCCGAGCGTCAGGCTCTCGACCACGAGCGTGTGGGTGGTGGTCACAGCGAGCCTCCCGCGCGGTTCGTACGGATGAGCAGGTAGATGAGGTAGGGGGCGCCGAGCACGCCGGTGACGACACCCACGGGGAAGCGCGTGTCGAAGGCGAACTGACCGGCGAAGTCCGCGACGAGCACCAGCAGGGCGCCGACGAGGGCGGAGGGCAGCAGCAGCGAGCCGGCCGGGCCGACGATCCGGGCGGCGATCGGCCCGGAGAGGAAGGCGACGAAGGCGATCGGCCCGGTCGCCGCCGTGGCGAAGGCGATGAGACCGACGGCCGCGACGATGACCAGGATCCGGGTGCGCTCCAGGCGTACGCCGAGCGCCGCCGCGGTGTCGTCGCCCAGCTGCATCATGGAGAGGTTGCGGGCCTGACCCAGCAGCACCGGCGCCAGAACGGCCACGGCGACCGCCACCGGGACGGTCTCCGCCCAGGTGGCGCCGTTGAGGCTGCCGGTCAGCCAGCGCATCGCCTCCTGCAGGTCCCATTCGGCGGCCTGGGTCAGGACGTACGCGGTGATGCTGTCGAGCATCGCGGCGATGCCGATGCCGATCAGGACGAGGCGGGTGCCCGCGACGCCGTCCTTGAACGACAGCGTGTAGACGACCAGCGCCACGGCCAGCCCGACGACGATCGCGAAGGCGGACACCCCGGCCTCCCCGAGGTGCAGCGTCACGATCGCGAAGGCGGCCGCGGCGCTCGCTCCGGAGCTGATGCCGATGATGTCGGGGCTGGCCAACGGGTTGCGCAGCATCGTCTGGAAGGTGACGCCGCCGAGCCCGAAGCAGGCCCCGGCCAGGATCGCGAGGACCGCCCGGGGCAGGCGGAGCGTGCCCACCGTGAAGGAGGCCCCGGGGACGTCCTCGCCGGCGATCACCGCCAGCACGTCCGCCGGCGGATAGAAGGTGCGCCCCGCCATCAGCGAGACGGCGAACGCGGCGACGACGAGGACGGCCAGCACGACGAGCACGCCGCGTCGCCGGAGCGTACGGCGGACGCGGCCGTGGGCGACGGCCTCGAGAGTCGTGGTGCTCACAGCTCGCGCACTTTCTGCCGGCGGACGATGTAGATGAAGAAGGGGGCGCCGATCAGCGCCGTCACGATGCCCACGTCGATCTCCGCCGGGCGCGCCACCACCCGGCCGACGACGTCCGCGGCGGTCAGCAACGACGCGCCGAGGAGCGCGGAGTACGGCAGCAGCCACCGGTGGTCGAGCCCGACCAGCAGGCGGCACACGTGCGGGACGACCAGGCCGACGAACCCGATGGGTCCGGCGACGGCCGTGGCGGCGCCGCAGAGCAGCACTGCACCGATCGCCGCGACGGCCCGCACGACGGCCACCCGTTCGCCGAGCCCCGCCGCGATTTCGTCGCCGAGAGCGAGCGAGTTCAGGGCCCGGGCCGACAGGAGGCAGATCGCGAAACCGACGGCGAGGAACGGCAGTGCCTGCCGGATGCTGTCGTAGGTCGCACCGCCGACCCCGCCGATCTGCCACGAGCGGAAGCCGCCGGCCACGTCGTTGCGGGGCAGCACGAAGGCGCTGATCAGCGACGCGAGCGCGGCGGACGTGGCGGCACCGGCGAGGGCGAGCTTGAGTGGCGTCGGGCCACCGCGCCCCAGGGAGCCGACGGCGTACACGAAGACGGCCGCGAGGCCGGCGCCGAGGATCGCCGCCCAGAGGTAGCCGGTCGCCGAGGAGAGGCCGAAGGTGACCATCGCGGTGACCACGGCGAGCGACGCCCCCATGTTCACGCCCAGGATGCCGGGGTCGGCCAGCGGGTTGCGGGTCACGCCCTGCATGACCGCACCGGACAGGCCGAGGGCCGCGCCGACGACCACGGCGAGCAGGGTCCGCGGGATCCGCTTGGTGACGGCGGCCTGCTCCATGGTGCCGTCCGCGCCCTGCAACGCGGCGAGGATGTCGGACCATCCGACGGTGCGGGAGCCCAGCGCGACCGACGCCAGCATGAACGCCAGCAGCACCGCGGCCGCGACGAGGAACCACAGCAGCCGTACCCGGGCCGGACGCCGCGCCACGGCGACGTCCGGCAGGGCACGCGGATCGAGCGTGGTCATGACACCTTGTCGGCGGCCTTGGCGAGCATCGCGACGTAGTCGTCCAGCACGAACGGGATGGCCAGCGGGGTCGGGTTCGCCGCGGTGCCCAGCGGCGTGCTGCCGGAGAGCATGACCACCGAGCCGCGCTTGATGGCGGGGATCTTCGACAGCAGCGGGTCGGCCTGCGCGGCGGCGAGCAGCTTGTCGTCACCGTAGGCGACGATGACGTCCACGTCGTCGAAGACCTGGATCTGCTCGGCACTCTGGTCGAGCGTGAACTTGTCGGTGCCGGCGGAGAGCCCGGCGATGCTCGCCGGAGCCTTCATCCCGAGGTCCGCGAAGAACTGGGCCCGGGTGTCGTGCGTCGTGTAGAAGCCGATCTTGCTGAGGTCGGTCGGGTCGACGTGCGTCATGAACATCGCCGACTTCCCTGCCAGTTGCGGGTGCTTCCCGGCGGCGTCGGCCATCTGCTTCTCGATGTCGGCGACCAGCGCGTCGCCCTCCTTGGCCAGGCCGAGGGCCTGGCTCTCCAGCTTGATCGTGTCGCGCCACGCCGTGGCCCAGGGCGCCTTCGGGTAGGCGACCACCGGAGCGATCTTGCTGAGGGTGTCGTAGTCCTGCCGGGTCAGACCCGAGTACGCGGCGAGGATGACGTCGGGCCTGGTGTCCGCGACCGCCTCGAAGTTGATGCCGTCGTTCTCGTCGAACAGCACCGGGGCTGTCCCGCCCAGCGACTTGAGCTTCTCGGCGACCCACGGCAGGACGCCGTCGTTGTCGTCGTCGCCGAAGTTGGCCTTCGCCATCCCCACGGGAACGATGCCGAGAGCCAGCGGAACCTCGTGGTTCGCCCAGGCGACCGTCGCGACCCGCTTCGGCTTCTCCTTGATCGTCGTCGTGCCGAGCGCGTGCGTGATCGTGATGGGGAATGCCGAGGAGCCGCCGTCGGCCGGGGCGTCCTCGGCCTTCGACGAATCGCCGCACGCGGTGAGCGCCAGCGCGGCGGCCAGGGCGACGACTCCGGTGAGGAAGCGGTTTGAACGCATGAAAGTGCACCTCAATGCAGGTAAGGGGAGGCTAACCTAACACACGCTCCAGGGCGGTCTTGATCTACCGCAAGCGCCGCCGGGACCCGCACCCGCAGGCCGCCTCACCTGGGTTACCGGGGCGACGCGGTCCGCGCCGTGGAGCGCGGGCCCGCCGCCCGGCGAGCCCGACGGGCACCGGGCGGACGGGCGCGACCGGGAACACGAACCGAGTCGACGACGGCCGGACGGAGTGCGGGACGACCTCCGGGCCGGGGGCGGGCCTCCGCACCCGGGTCGATCCTCCGCCTTCGATGGCCAGGGGCGGGAGATCAACCGGACCAAGGTCAGGCTAACCTAACTTCGCAGCCAGAAGGTGGCTCACGATCCTCGAAGGAGCGACACCATGACCGTCGGCAGCACACTGGTCGAGGCCGAGGTGATCAGGCGCCCGATGCTCGCCGAGGTCGTCGCCAGCCGGCCACTCACGCCTCATCTGCGGCGCATCACCCTGACCGGCGCCGAGATCGACCGCTTCGGCTACGAGGGGCCGGACCACCTGGCGCGGATCTTCCTCGCCCCCACGCCCGACGCCGACCTGCACCTGCCGGACTCCGCACAGTGGTGGCCCGCCCTGCAGGCCATGCCGGCGGAGCGACGACCGGTGGTCCGCAACTACACGGTCCGGCGCCTGGACGCCGGCCGACGCGAACTGGACATCGACTTCGTGCTCCACGGCGACGGCGGACCGGCCTCCACCTGGGCGCTCAGGGCCGCCCCGGGCGACCGGATCGGCGTGCTCAGCGACGGCGCCGCGTACGCCCCGCCCGCCGACACCGACTGGCAGCTGTTCGTCGGCGACGAGACCGCCATGCCGGCGATCACCGCGGCCGTCGAGGCGCTGCCGCCGCAGGCGCGGGCGATCGCGCTGATCGAGGTGGGTTCGGCAGAACACGAGATCGAGGTACGCACGCCGCCGGGCGTCACGCTGACCTGGCTGCACCGGGGCGGCGCACCGGCGGGCGGCAGTGACGTGGTGATCCGTACGCTGCGGGACCTGGCGTTGCCGGCCGGCACGCCGTACGCCTTCGTCGCGGGTGAGTCCGCCATGGTCACGACCGTCCGGCGGCACCTGTGCGCCGAGCGCGGCATCGCCAAGGAGCGCGTGTACTTCGGCGGCTACTGGAAGGTCACCGCGCACTGAACTCCAGTGGCCGTGCGTGCCCGGGCAGCCCGCGGAGGGCGCCGGGAGCCAGCCTAGGCGTTGGCCGGGTCCTCCCCGGCCACGGGCCGGTAGCAGCCAGTCGCCAGGATCAGGGCGACGCGGTCCCGGCTCGCGGTGGTCGTGAGGCTGATCGTGATCCCGGTGTCGGGGTCACGCATCGACACGGCGCCCCGGGTGCCGTCGGCGAAGGTGCGGTCCTCGGTGATCTCGTAGCCCTGCTGCCGCCACATGTCCCGGATGCGCCGCAGCGTGGCGATCTGGTCGGCGGGCGGGACCGGGAGTCCGGCGAAGCCGCTCAACGTCCACCGTCCGTCGTCGGCGATCTCGCCCCGCTGGCCCTGGCAGGGCGAGGTGTTGGTCCGCCAGGCGTCGAGCGTGACGCCGGCGGTGGTGGCGACGGCCCGGGCGCGAGCCTCGGCCAGGGTGCTCACCTCGGCGGCTGCCTTGGTCTGCAACGAATCGTCCTTTCCTGACGAGGGGCCGGGTCCCCCGCCCGCGCAGGCGGTGGCGGGCACCAGCGCGGCCGCCACCGCCACGGCGCGCCACCGGGGCGGGCGGTGACGCGGGGTCATGGGGCCGTGCCGTGGTCGAGGGCGGCCGCCTCGTAGTCGCCGACGATGACGGCCGCCTGGGAGCGCAGCATCTGACTGTTCTGCGCCCAGTATCCGCTGTGGCCGGACGTGTCGACGTGCAGGACGTTGCCGCCGAACTCCGGGTCGTGCGGGGCGGGGCCGTGGATGCCGACGAGGCCGTCGACCAACCATTCCCCGACGACGGGTACGCCGTCGAGCCAGCCGATCGTCTCCTCCGGTCGCGCGACGACGGTGTCGTCGGCCGCGGCACCGGCCCACACGTGTCTCGGGTCGATGTTGAACTCGCCGGCGTTCTCGACGCGCATGCCGGGACTTCCGACGGCGATCATGTCGTCGACGGCGAGGCCGTCGCCGTTGCTGGCGGCCTCGCCGAGGACGGTCGACCCGTAGCTGTGCCCGATGGCGGTGAGGTGGGACGGGCCGTCGTCGTGGGAGGCGCGGAGCCCGTCGACGAAGCCGTCGAGCGCGCGGGCGCCGGCCTCGGACCTGGCGCCGAACACGGCGCTGACGATGTCGAGGTCCACCGACGGGGTGTCGTAGCCGAGCCAGGCCACGACGGAGACGTCGCTGCCGGCGGAAGCAAGCTCGACCGAGGCCTCCCGCAGGTCGTCGGCCCGACCGATCAGGCCACGGATGTCGTCGAGTTCGGTGCCGACCCCGGGAACGAGGACCGCGGTGTGGGCGGCGGTGTCCGGGTTGCCGATCGCGACAGCCGCCTTCCCGTCACCCGCCGGATCGAACGAGAGCAGGTAGAGCCGTTCGTGCGGAGCCGCGTTCTCCGCGCCTTCCAGCTTGTCCAGCAGCATGAGCGCGGCGGCGTGCCTCGGGTCGTCCCGGTCGCGGTGCCGGCCGGTGTCGTCACCGACGAACGTACGCAGCGCCAGTTGGTTCGCCGCGTCGCGGTCCGTGGCGGGCAGCCCGTCGAGTGCGCCGATCCGCTCCGGGTAGGCGGTGAGGTAGACCTGTCGCTCGTCGTCGGACAGGCGGCTCCACCAGGCGTGCACGTCGGCGGGGCTGCTGCCCGGCGCCGGGATGCCGTCCTCGCTGAGCTGGAGCGCCGCGGCGGCGGCGAGGGCGCCGTCGTTGGCCCTGTCGTACGCCCAGGCGAACTGCCCCGGCGCGCCGGCCGTCAACTGGGTCAGGGCGCGGGCGATCCGGCTGTCGGCCTCGGTGGCCTCGGCGACGATCCGCGTGATGAGGTCGGTATGGATCGCGGCGTTCCGGACATGTCGACGGTGCAGCGTCTCCGCGTCCGGGTCGTGCCTGTCCCCCGCCGCCATCGCCGGCGCGGACACCCGCCCGGCCTCGTCCACGGTCAGTCCGAGGGATCGGGCGGCGCCGACGGCCGACTCCAACCGCCGCTGCAGGTCGCCGAACTCCTCCGCCGCTTCCCGCAACACGCTCGCGGCGGTCCGCGTCTGCAGGCTCGCGACCTCGAACTCGTCGTCGAGCTCGCTGAGCCGGCCCATCGCGGCGTTGGCGGCTGGCCCCTGCCAGCCCGAGGAGCGCAGCGGCCCGGTCAGCTCGGCCCCGCACCGCGCCTCCAGCTCCGCGCAGGCCCGTGACAGCTCCGTCCAGGCCTGCGCGGCATCCCGCAGCGGGGCGACGCGCGCCTCGCGCAGGTCCGCGTACGTCACCACCGCGCGGTCACCGCTCGGGGATGTCGAAACGGGCGGCGCTGGCCTCGTCGCTGTAGCGGTAGTCCATCGCGCAGCCCTGCAGAGCGTCGCCGACCTGGGACAGACAGCGGTCCAACCCGGCCAGGTCGTCCGACCACGACCAGCGCAGCTGCTCCAGCGCCGCCCGGGTCTGCCAGCCGGGCAGGCCGGCGACCGCAGCCCGCGTCTCGTCTCCGACGTCGGACACACCGCGCCGCAGGTCGTCCCGCAGGTCGTCGCACACGCGCGACGCCTTCTCCAGCAACTCCGGCTCGACGTGAAGTTCGATCACTGACTGGCCTCCCGCGAAGATCGAAGCGAGCCTACATACCCGCCCCACGCACCGCGCGGATCGGTCGACTCAGCCGGTGCCCAGCCCGGCGAGCACGTCGCCGGCGCGCAGCACCGTCCACGGGTGACCGGGCGTGCCGGTCACCGTCACCACCGTCGAGCCCGGCGCGAGCAGGGCGGGCGCGGGAACCAGGCGGTCGAGGGCGTCGGGGTCGGCGGCGCCGGCCAGGACCGTGCGGCCGGCCAGGTGGGGCGCTACGCGGATCCCGCCGGTGTCCGTCGACGCCGCCGCGCGGACGGCGGCCACGTCGGCCGGCACCTCGGTGTAGGTGCGGTCCGCGTGGCCCACCAGGATCCGGTCGGCGCGCCCGACCGCGTGCCACGCCAGCAGGTCGAGGACCGTGGCGTGGTGGCCGCCCAGGAAGTGCTCCCACTGGTCGGCGGCCGCCCGGGCGAGCTGGTCACCGTGGCGGTCGACGCTGTGGCCGTAGCCACGGCCGGTCAGGGTCAGGTCGGTCCAGAGCAACCGCCGGGAACGCAGGTCCACGACCATCGGCAGCAGCATCCGGGCGTTGCCGCGCAGGTCGAACCGCTGCGCGACCCGGGCCCCGTCGAACTGCCCGCCCCTGGGGAGGGGCAGCATGACGCCGGCGAGCGCCTCCGTGAGGGCCTCGAACGGCACGGCGTTGTAGCTGAGGACGGTCGGCACGGCGTAGTGCGCGCCGCGCTCGGCGAGACGGGCCAGGTGGAGGTCGAGGAACTCGGTGGCCCCGAGCGGAGCCGGGGCGGAGGTGAGGTCGCCGGAGTGGACCGCGCCGTCGCCGGCAAAACGCAGCCGGGTGAAGTCGCAGTGGCCCACCCGCTGCCAGTCCCGGTCGAAGAACACGCAGGACAGGTCGAGGTCGACCCGCGTGGCGCCCGGGTCCTCCCAGTGCAGGAAGAACCGCAACACCTGCGCGCCGGGCAGGGCCCGCACACTGCCCCGGGGCCACCCCGCCAGCTGCGCCGAGGCGGCCCGCTCCCGCGTCGGCGCGGGCACCTCGGCCAGGGCGGCGTCGAGGACGGCCACGTCGAACCGGCCGAGCCGGGCGGCGCGGGCGGTCAACTCGGCGTCGACGAGTCCGCGTACCGCGGTGATCGCCGGCGCGGGCACCGGCGGGCGGCGCTCGGGCTCGGTCCAGGTGGTCACGACGCTGCCGCGGGGATGGAACACCCGCCGGGGCATACCGGGACCGGGACGGCCACCGACGATCCCGGACTCCTCCACGATCCCGGACTCCTCGACGGTGCCGGGCTCCTCGAAGGTGCCACCTCCCGGCGGTGCCTCGGCGGGAGGGGCCGCCTCGCGGGCCGACCGGAGCGCCCCCCGCAGGAAGGCGGGGCCGGCGCCGCGCACGCCCCGCGCGACGGCGCGCAGGACGTCGCCCAGGCCGACGGTGAGCGCCGGAGCGGCATCAACCTGCTCGGAGCGGCGGGCCCGCGCCGCCGCCCGCGCCCGCGCGGTCGCCGCCAGCTCGGCGGCCGTCGCCCGTACCGTCCGGTCGCGGCCGGTCAGTTGAGCCGCCGCCGCGGCGAGCACGCCGGGTGCCACCCGGGCCACGGTCCGGCGCATGGCCGCCTCGACGGCCGCGTACGCCGCCGGATCGTCCCCGGCGACCCGCAGCAGATGGTCGAGCCGGCGCCACAGCTCGCCCGGACGTTCGGTGAGCAGGCGGGCGGCCTCCGCCGCGTCGTCGCCGGTCAGGGCCTCCTCCACGAGGGACGCGTGGGTCCGCACGCGGACCGTGACCGTGCCGTCGGGGTGCCCGGTCGGCACGAGCCGCCGGGGCTCGCGGGCACAGGCCGCCACGATGGCCGCGCCGAGGACACCAGCGCGGGCCGTGCGGGTGCCACGCAGCGCGGCGAAGGCGACGGCCGCCGCCGGGTGCGCGGCCACGTTCTCGTACGGGTGCAGCCGCTCGCCGAGGCGCTTCCAGACGGTCGGGTGCCGGCGCAGATCCTCGGCCGCGCCCGCGGCACCGCAGGCGTCGAGGTGCGCGAGAGCCGCGCGCCGCAGCGGCCGGGGCAGGGCCCGCACCCGGGTGACCGGCACGACGACGGCGGGCTCGTGGGCCGGACGCCAGGCCACGCCCGGAGCCGTGGACTCGTCGGCGCGCCGCGGCAGGACCAGCCCCGGGTCCCCACCCGAGTACGCCCACAGGGTCCGCGCCACGTCCGTCGCGGTCGACCACCGCCGCCGGGCCGCGGCGACCACGTCGCGGTAGCCGGGGGTGCGCGTCGCGGCGTGCAGCGCCCGGGCGACGACCAGCGCGAGGGTCTCCCGGGCGGGCACCACCTCGGGCAACCAGTCGAGGCGGCCCGGCGCGGTGGCGTCCACCAGCACCGCGAGGTCGGCCCGATCGGACTCGCTCAGCGCGGCGGGCCGGGCGACCAGTTCGTCCCGGAGCCGGACCGCGGCGCCGACCGGGTCGGCCTCGAGCCCGGCGAGGCGCATCGGCAGCGGCGGCGCGGCCGGGACGGGGTTTTCGTCGGCGGCCCCGGCCGACGCACCGGCTCGCCGCAGCGGGCGGCGCACCGGGGCCGAGGGCGCGACGATGGGAAGGTAGGTGTCGCCCGCCGCCAGCCTGCGACCGCAGATCGGGCAGGCGGTGACCTGCTCCGGCGGGAAGCACGCCGGGCAGACGGGATGGCCGCACGGGTCCAGCGGCGCGCCACCGTCCTCGCGGCCGCACAGCACGCAGGGCGCGCCGGGCACGGCGAACAGGTGGGTCAGCAGCCGCCGTACGTAGACCGCCTCGACGTCGCGCGGGGTGTCGGGGAACGAACGGTAGAGCGGCAGCATCGGGCGGTCCGCGCCGACCATCTCGTCGAGGGTCGCCAGCAGCCAGTCGGCCCACCGGACCCGCACCGCCGCCGGCAGCCGGGCCGCCGCCGTGCGCAGGTCCGCCTGGAGCAGCCAGCCACGACCGGCCAGGTCGGCCTCGAGCGCGGCCACCCAGGCGACACCGTCCGCAGGGGCGGCGCCCGTGCCCACCACCGCGACCCGGCCGGCGCGTCGCAGCAGCACCACCGCCAGCGGATCCATGCTCGCGCCCTCCCCGTGCGAAGCGGTGGGCGGAGAGTCGCGACGCTAGTTGCCAGGACAGGGTGAGAAGGAAGCACCGCGGGGAGCCGCCCACCGCGGGAAGGATCATACGGCGCAGCCACGGCCATCCTCACCCTGATTCCCGGCCGGCCGACGCCGTCTGGCTCGCCAGGGACAACGCTCGCAGGACGGATCGGACTACCCTCGCCGGTATGAGCCGACGCACCGATCCGGTTCGGCGTCCCCTGTGGCGCGATCGCAACTTCGGCGCCTACTGGGCTGCGCAGTCGCTCTCCGCCGCCGGCGACTCGTTCGCCTACATCGCGGTGCCGCTGCTCGTGCTCCACGCGACCGGGTCGGTCGCCCAGATGGGCCTGCTCACGGCCGCGGCCGGTGCCGCGTCCGTCGGCGCGGGGATCTTCGGCGGCGTCCTGGTCGACCGGTACGACAGACGCAAACTGATGATCACCGCCGACCTGGCCCGGCTGGTGCTCTACGGCCTCATCCCCCTGGCCTGGCTCGGTGGTCCGCAGGTCTGGCTGCTCTTCGTCGTGCTGCCGATCTGCGAGGCCGCGGGCATGGTGTTCCAGGTCGCCGCGGTGACGGCGGTACGCAACCTCGTCGACCGGCCCAGGATCACCGAGGCCAACGGTCGCCTACAGGCGACGTACGCGGCGGCGGCCGTGCTCGGGCCGCTGCTCGCCGGCGTGGTGTCGGCCCGCTTCGGCCCCACGGCGGCCATCGCCATCAACGCGGCCAGCTTCGCCCTGTCGGCCTTCGGCCTCTGGCTGGTGCGGCTGCGGCGGTCCGACGACGGTGCGACGGCCGGGGGCGCGGCGGCGAGCGAGGGCCGGCTGGCCGAGTTCCTCGCCGGTGCGCGGTTCCTCTGGCGGCAGCCCGTGCTCCGCTCGCTGACCGTCCTGCTGTCGGTCTTCATCTTCCTGACGTACGGCTTCACCGACGTCCTCGTCTACCACGTCAAGCACGACCTCGGCGGCTCCGACGGCACGGTCGGCACGGTGCTGGGGTTGGCGGCCCTGGGCACGGTCGTCGGGGCGCTGCTGGTGGCGCCGCTGCGCCGCAGGCGTGGCTTCGGCATCACCTGGATCGGCGCACACGCGGTGTGCGGTCTCGCCATCGTGGGCATCGGCGTCGTCGGGAGCGTACGGGGCGTCACCGTGCTGACGGCGGTGTACCTGTGCGGCGTCAGCGTGGGCGGGATCTGCTCGATGTCGCTGCGCCAGGAGATCACGCCGGACCACCTGCTCGGGCGGGTCACCTCGGCGTTCTGGAGCACGCACTACGCGCTCGGGCCGGCCGGCGCCGCCGTGCTGACCTGGGCGGCGGGCCGCTACGGCGTCACCGCGGTCACCGTCGTCGCGGGGGCGGGGTGTCTCCTGGTCGCGGTCGGCGGGCTGTTCACCCCGATCCGCCGCGCCGGCTCGGAGCCGGTGACCCGCCCGCCGGCGCTCCAGCGGCCCGCGACCAGCCAGGCGTCGTGACCCTGGGATGTGCCCACCCGCACGCCGGGGCCCCGCCCCGCACGTGCCGCCACCATCGCCGGGAGTCAACGCAAACCCTGCCCGGAGCCGCCGAGCCGGCGCGCCGAGGGTGCCGCCGGGCCCACCGGCCGGCCGACCCGGGCCACGTGCAGCAGGCGCTCCGGCGCCACGCCCAGCAGCGAGCCGAGGGCGTCTCGGGTCGCGGCCGTGTCGATGAGCTGGCTCAGCGGGTGCGCCGCCAGCCCGGCAGCGTGCAGGGTCAGCCAGACGCGCGCGACCACCCGACCGAATTCGACATGTGTCGCGTCGTCCGCCCCGGCCGGTCCGATCAGGACGATCACGGCGCCACCGCGTGCGAGCGGGTTGCCGGACGCCGCCGCGAGGACCCGGGGCAGGCCCAGCGGGCGCAGGACCGGGTACGCCGTCAGCGCCGCCCGCAACGCGGTCGCCTCGTGCCCGGACAGGCCCAGGCACCGGTCGGTGAGCCCGTCGGCGTGGTAGTCCGGGTGCGCCGGCGTGAGCCGCAGCCACGACCGCAGCTCGGCGACCACGCTGGGATCCGCGTACGTCTGCCGGTCGGCGGCCCTCAGCAGGCGGGCCAGCCGGCCGGCGTCCGGTACGGCCCGGACGGTCCCGCCCGACGCCCGCGCGACGGCGTCGGCGGCGGCCAGCACCTCGGCGTCCGGGCCGGCTGAGAACCGGCCCCGGTGGGTGCGACGGGTGAGCACCTGCGCCGCGTCGAACGGGGTGTCGTAGCGGTGCGGGGACGCCCGCAGCCAGCCCGCCCGACGGTCGGCCGCACAGTGGTCGGCGACGAAGCGCAGCCGGAGCCCGGCGTCGGCGGCGACGACCAGGCAGGTCTCGACGAAGGCGCCCAGGGACAGCCGCAGGTCCCGGCCGGACGGATCGGCCGCCGGCAGGGTGTGCGCCGGCTCCCAGCCGACCCGGACCGCATCGGGCTGATGGTCGAGGCGCCACGGCTGGGTGTTGTGCGCGCTCGGCGCCCGCCAGCAGAGCGGCGCCAGGGCGCGGAACGCCGCCAGGTCCATGTCTACAGCGCCTTCTCGTAGAAGGTGTACCCGTGCAGCGGCCGGCCGCCCGACGCCCGGTACTGCGCGGCCGAGGCCGGGTTGTCCCGGCCGACGTAGGTGCTGCGCAGCGTGGTGTACCCGCCAGCGTGCAGGTTGCGGCCCAGCGCGCCGGAGAGCAGCCGCTGGTATCCGCGCCCCTGGTACTCGGGCAGCACGCCCTTGACGATCAGCACCGCCTCCCGCCGGTACCGGCGGCGGACCGCCAGCAGCCGGAGCTGGTGGAACAGGTTGAGGTCGCCCCGGACCCGGACGACGAACTCGCTGATGTCCGGCACGCAGAGCACGAACGCCACCGGTTGCCCCGCCCTGGTCAGGTAGAGCAGCAGCGACTCGTCCAGCAGGTACGCGAGCCCGTCGGTCTGCCGGCGCAGCTGCGCGGCGGAGATCTCGGTGTAGTAGCCGAGCTGGGCGAAGGACGCGTTGAGCATCCCGCGCAGCAGCTCGAGCTGCTCGGCGAGGCGCCGGACGTCGCCCCGGTGCACCCGCAGCTCCGCGCCGTCGGGGTCGGTGCCGGGCTCGTCGGTGCCGGGCGGGGCGTCGGCGCCGGCGGGGACCGGGCAGATCCAGGTGTCCGACTGGAACCGCCGGCGGAACCCGTACGTCTCGTAGGCGGTCACGTACCGGGGCGGGTTCCAGGCGCTGTCGATGAAGCCCCGGTCGGCGTAGCCGGAGGTGATGACGCCGCCCGCCTGGTTGGGCAGCAACGCCACCGGCCCGAAGAGCGCGTCCCGGTCGCCGGCGGCGCGGGCGGCGGCGACGATCGCCTCGAACAGCGGTCGCGCCGCCGCCTCGGTGAACTCGGTGAGCCCGAAGAGCTGACACCGGCGGCCGAGCTTGGCGTCGAGGGCGGCGTCGGTGTGCAGGGTGGTGCGCCCGACGACCGCACCGGTTCCGTCGTCGCGCAGCACGTACATCGGCACGCCGTCGCGCCACCACCGCCGCACCTGCTGGCGCGTCGGCGGCACGAAGCGCGGCTCGCCGGCGTACACCCGGTCGGTGAGCGCCAGGAACTCGCGCAGGCCGCGCCGGTCGACGACCCGCTCAAGGCTGCCCGGGGCGGTCATCGCCGCACCGCCGGTCCCACCGTCTCCGAGCCCAGCGGCGTGAACGTCTCGATGTGCCCCAGCTCGGTGGACTCGGCCCGCCACAGGCCGTTGGAGTAGCCGTCGGGTTCGGCGGTGAAGAGCCGGATGAAGCCCGCGGTGGCGTTGCGGTCGCCGTCGGTGAGCCAGACCATCAGCTTGCGGTGGTGGCGGGAGCGGGCGAAGCGCATCAGTGCCTCGCGGTCGGTGAAGAACGCGACGGTGCCGAGGGTGAACGGGAACTCCCAGTACACCCGGTGCCAGCGGTATCCGGACATGCGGCGCATGTCGCGGACCATCCGGCGCCAGGCCGGGAAGAGCCGCAGGATCGCCAGCGGCCCCCGGTAGCGCGTGGCGCCGAAGAACATGGCGCCGGCCTGGGCCCGCGCGGGGGCGCGGGAGAAGTCACGGGTACGCATCGCTCAGCCCTTCAGGTAGACGTTCTTGATCTTCTGCTGTCCGGTGAACGGGCCGGCGCCCGGTTCGTGCAGTTCGATGCGGAGATCACCGGCGGTCGGGTCCTCGGTCAGCGACTGCGCGAAGTCGCGGGAGACGGCCGCCAGGTGCCGGCGTACCCCGCTGCGGCAGGCGGCGGCGAGAGCCTCGCGGTCCGACCCGGACAGCGGGCGGCGCAGTTCCAGGTGGACCACGGGCCGGGTCTCCAGCGCGGCGTCCTCGGCCAGCGACAGGCAGAACCGGCTGATCTCGGCCGCGTACGGGTTGTCGGCGTAGAGGCCGTACTCCACGTCCTGGGGATAGAGGTTGGCGCCCAGGTACGACACCGTCGAGTCGCGCCGGCCGAACAGCAGCAGCACCGGCAGGGTCATCCGCTCGCTGGCCAGCGCCGGGCGGCAGTCGGCCCAGCGCCGCGGGTCGCCGCGGACCAGGTCGAGGATCCGTCGGTACCCGACGAGCAGTGCCTCGTCGCCGACGTTGTACCGCAGCCGTGGTTGCAGGACGTCGGGACCGGTGATCGTGCAGAGCAGTTCCCGGCGCTCGTTGGTCTCCAGGTAGGTGGCCAGCGGGTTGTACTGGAACGCCATGGGCAACCGCTGCTCGTCGGCGCCGAGCAGTGCCGCCCGCAGCTCGGGGTCGTCACGCAGGCGTCGCCGCAGCCACACGGTGAACCGGGTCTCCGCGCCGATGCCGATGGTGAGGTCCGAGGCGCCGTACGCCGACCGGACCCGCAGGAACCGCTCCTCCAGGTAGGCGCGCAGCGCCTCCGTCATCGCCTCTCCCCCGCAGCTGGCGAAGATGCGGTGGCGCGACCAGTCGAAGCCCTCGGCGTCGAGCCGGTCGCGCAGGTGCTTGAGGAACGGCGGGTACGCGGTCACCAGGTAGTCGAAGTCCGGGCCGAACTCGCGCAGCGTGTCGACGATCTTGCCGAGGTCCGGGCCGGTGTTCTTGACCACCGCGATCCGGGCCATCGCGGCGCCGGTCGTCGTCCCGGTCGCCCACGCGCCCATCGAGTAGGCGTTGATGACGAACGGGCGACGCATCGGGAAGACCAGGCTGGTGTAGCCGACGATGTCGCGGTGCACCGCGCGCAGCTCGCGCTCGCCCCGGGGCCAGTTGAAGGGCCGGCCCGACGAGCCGGCCGACTCGTCGACCACCACGCCCCGGGCCGGCAGGTGGCCGCCCCGGCAGCGCCGGGCGGCGTCGAAGGGGACGACGTAGCTCACCTTGTCGGTCTCCGGGAAGTCCCGCAGCCGGCGGCGGGCCCCGGCCGGCCGGGCGCGCAGGAAGGCGCGGTACGCCGGGACGTCCAGCGCGGCGAGCGCGCAACCGGCGCGCGCGTTCGCCGCCGCGAGCAGGTCCAGTGCCCGGTGGTGCCGCCGGGCCGACCACCGCCACGAGGCGGGATGGCTGCCGGCGAGCCGCACCGCCGCCCCGAGCAACCGACCGGAGATCGTCAGACGTGCCCGTCGCCAGCGCTCGCCGGCCGTCAGACGTGGTGCCGTGAGAAGGGACGGATCAGCGTATCGATGCAGCGTCTCGGCCATGTCAGAATCCTCGGCGCCGCCGACCGAGGACGCCTGAGCTGTCGCACCGGTCGACGCTGAGTACCCGCACCCAGCTCGATCCGGGCGCCGGCCCCTACCCGAGGTGGGTGCAGTGCGCGACCGTGGCGTCGTCCGGGACCGGCGCATCGGGGCCGCCGCGGGCACGGGCCTCGGCCTGCCGGACGCGGCGGATGATCTCGGCCGGTCCGTGCGCGCCGAGCAGGTCCGCCACGCCGGACCAGCCGGTCAGGCCGTACGGGCTGACGATGCGGCTGGCGCCGTTGCTGAGCAGCGCGACACCGTTGAGGTCGTCGAGGGGCCGGCTGCCGGTCACCGCCTCCTCCGCCGCGCGCGGATCGTCCTTGGCGATCCAGTAGCCGCCCGGCTGGTTCCGGCGGGCCCGCAGCGCCGCCACGCAGGAGTCCCGAATGCGGTCGTACTCCCGGGTTCCCCTGGGGACGCCGTCCAGAGGTGCCGAGCAGACCCGCCTGGCGGTGACCTCGCGCTCGTCGGTGCGGACCTGCGGGCCACCGCGGACCTGGTCGAGGAGGAGGAAGGAGTCCGCGAGCAGGAGATGGTCCAGGCGACCCCGGTGAGCGCGGACGATCACCACGGTCGCCTGCGGGCTGCCGGGGTCCGTGAGGTCGCAGGTGGCGCGGTGGTCGGCGGCTGTCTCGTCGATCGCGCTGGCGAGGATCGCCGTGAGGTCCCGCCCGTCGTCGCGCGACAGCCAGCCGAGCAGCGCGCCGCCGAGACGGTGCGTGTACCAGGCGACACCGTGGGAGCAGATCGACTCCGTGCCCGGGATGCCGGCGCCGTCCAGCAGCACGGCGGCGCCGGGGACCGCGCCGACGAAGTCCTCGTTCGGCCGGCCGGGCCTACCGGCGCTGGTCGCCATGCTGACGTGCAATCGCGGGCTTCTCTCGGTCGCCCGGCCCGCCGTCGCGCCGCTGAGCGTCGCCGGTCAGGGGCGGGACGGGGAGCCGGTCACGGGGCCAGGCGCTGCGAGATCCAGTCGGCTGCCTGCTCTACCGCCCGCCGGGACTCGTCGGTGTGGTCCAGCATGTCGAACCCGTGCTGCCCGCCCGGTACGTCGATCACCTCCACCCGTGCGCCGGCGTCGCCCGCCGCGTCGAGGAACGCCGCGACCGTCCCGGCGATCTCCTCCCGTTCCCGGCCGACCCGGGTGAGCAGCAGCGGCGGTACGGGCCCAGCCGGCTCGCCGATCGCCGCGCCCGGCGCGAAGCGCGGGTCGACGCCCCAACCCGGCAGCGGCGCGAGGAGCGGGTACGTCAGCGCCACCGCCCGCAGCCAGGAAGGCCGGTTCCGCAGCCAGTCCGTGCTCAGCAGTCCCCCGCCGGAGAAGAACCAGAGGGCGATCCGCCCGCCGTCGACGCGCGGGTCGGCGCGGACCCGCTCCACGGCCGAGGCGACGTCGAGGGCGGCCGTCGCGCAGTCGGTGACGGGGCCCTGCGGACCGGCGACGACGCCCATCCGGTGCGCGACGGTGACGGCCAGGAGACCGAGGTCGGCGAGAAGGCAGCCGTAGCCGCGGAAGACCGGCCAGTCGCGGGGACCCGATGGCAGGTCGGGTGGCAGCGGTCCACCGTGGACGAGGACCACGGCGGGGTGCGGGCCGGCGCCGGCCGGCACGTACCAGTCGAGGTTCGCCTCCCGCTCGGGCTGACGTGCCGTCGGCGTCAGCACGAAGGGACGGAGGAAGCTCGGCGTCTCGTCCATGATCGCAGTCTGGCACGGCTCGGCCACTCTGTGGTGCCCCTGCCGGGCGTCGCGCCGTCGACCGCCCGCCGGCACCCACGCGCCGGGGCGGTCCCTCGCGAGGCGGGCGGCGGCCGTCGCCGAGCGGCTCAGGCCCCGGGGCCGGGCGACCCGGGCGGCGGCAGCGGCAGCTCGACGGCGTCCACTGTCGCGACCCGCACGGCCGAATGCGCCGGCGGCAGCTTGTCGGCCCGCGGCGAACGACTGTGCAGCCGGCCCCGGCCGGTCGGATCCGGCCGCCCGCTCACCTCGCAGGCCACCATCAGGATCGGGGCGGGCGGCGCGGTGAACCGGCCGGCGCCCCAGCGCACCCAGAGCGGGATGCGCCCCGCGTCGGCCTCGGCGAGCAGCTTCTCCCAGGTGCGGCGGCGCGTACCGTGATCGACCTCGACGACGACCGGCGGCCCGTGCGGGCGGGCGCAGGCCACGTCGAGCACCGACTGCTGCGCGGACATCGGCGGCGGCAGCGGCAACACGCTGGACGCCCGCCGGTAGACCCGCCAGCCACGCTCCCCCGCCCAGCCGACCACCGCGTCGATCAGCCGGGCGGTGACCTGGTCCGTGGTCAGGTCGGTGAAGGTGACCGCGTCGAGCCGGTCGGCCAGCGACGCCGCCAGCCGCTCCCCGTCCTCGCCGACCACCACCGCCGCAGGGTAACCGGCGCCACCGGACGTTCCGGCAACCCCCCTCCTACGGCGCCGCGACGGCCACCGGCGCGCTCAGGCGGCCCTCGTTGCCGCTGCGGTCCAGGCCGGAGACGCAGTAGGACAGCGGACGGCCGGCCGGGGCGGTGCGGTCGACCCAGCCTGCGCCCCGGGTGGTGCCGACGAGCCGGGCCGTGCCGCCGTCGACGCGGTAGACGGCGAAGCTCGTGGCGCCGTCCCCGCGCCAGGTCAGCGTCACCCCGCCGGCGCCCGCCCGCCGCGCGTCGGTGACCGTGGGGGCGGCCGGCGGCGTCGCCGGTAGCTGTGCCATCGCGGGCACCAGCGCCGGCCCGGCGTAGTGGGCCGCGCGGTACCGGCTGACCGCGCCGAGCTTGTCGGCGCGTACCTGCCTGGCGCTGAAGTGCACGCTTCCGCTCGCGCCGTGCCGGCGGTTGAGGGCGAGCTGGCGGTCCAGTTCGGCCGGGTCGCGCCAGGCGCCGCGCTCGCCCACCCGGTAGTCGGCCTGGCCGATGTAGAGCTGCACCCGGGTGCCCCGCACCGTGGCCGCCCACCACGGCAGCAGCTTGGCGTAGTCGGCCTTGCCGAAACCGATGTGCCAGTACAGCTGCGGCACGACGTAGTCCAGCCACTGCCGCCGTACCCAGAGTCGGGTGTCGGCGTAGATGTCGTCGTAGCTCTGCAACCCCGCGGTCGCCGAGCCGGCCGGGTCGGTGCGCTCGTTGCGCCAGATGCCGAACGGGCTGATGCCGAACTTGACCCAGGGCTTGATCGCCTTGATCCGTTCGCTCATCTCGCGGACCAGCGTGTTCACGTTGTCCCGGCGCCAGGCGTGCTTGTCGGCGAACCCCCGGCCGTAGCGGGCGAACGTCGCGTCGTCCGGGAAGTCCTGCCCGGCCTCCGGGTACGGATAGAAGAAGTCGTCGAAGTGCACCCCGTCGACGTCGTACCGCTGGACCGCCTCCAGCATCGAGTCCTCGACGAACGTGCGTGCCTCGGGGATGCCGGGGTTGAAGTAGAGGCGGCTGCCGGGCCGGTCGGCGCTGGGATAGGTCACCACCCAGTCGCGGTGCCGCCGCAGCGGGTGCGTCGGCGCGAGCCGGTCCAGCCTCGGGCCCGGCCCGCCCACCGTGGCCGGCTGCCCGCCCCGGTACGGGTTGAACCAGGCGTGGAACTCCAGGTTGCGGGCGTGCGCCTCGGCGACCATGAACTCCATCGGGTCCCAGCCCGGATCGCGGCCGTCGCGGCGCCCGGTCAGCCACTCCGACCACGGCGCGTACGCCGACGGCCAGAGCGCGTCCCCGCTCGGGCGCACGTGCACGAAGACCGCGTTGTGGTGGTGGCGCACCGCCAGGTCCAGCCAGCCCCGGAACTCCGCCCGCGCCGCCTCGGCCGACAGCCCCCGCCGGCTCGGCCAGTCGATGTTGTTGACCGTCGTGATCCACATGCCCCGCAACTCGCGGGGCGCCTCGGTCGGTCGGCCGGCGCAGGCGGGGGTGCGATCCGCCGGGGCGCCCCCGAAGGGGGTCACGGCGCCCTGCTCCGACACCGCGCGTCCGCCGTCGACCCGGTCCCGCAGCGACCAGGCGCCGAGCGCGGCCGCCACGGCGAGCGCGGCGACCACCGCGACGGATGCCTGGGTACGACGGCGGCGGGCGGGCGACTCAGCGGCGGGCATCGCCCCAGTCTGCCCAGTCGGGCCCCACCTGGCGAACCGGTTGGACCGTGAGTGGACGGTCGGCCGAGGGCCGGGCGCCGAGGCCGTGGCGGATCAGGCCGGGTCGTCGCCCTCGAATGCTCCGGAGCGGCGCGTCAGGAACGCGACGCCCGCCTCTCGTCGGCGGTGCCGGAGTCGCCGTCTGCCGAGTCGAACGGGGTGCGCATGCGGGTCATCGCGGCCGCGCTCACGTCCACCGCTAGCCCGCGTTCGCGGTCGGTGTCCCTGTCTCCCTCTGATTCGAAGGGATTCAGGGCGGGCGGCGTCAGGTCTGCCAAGACGTACTCCAAGATTTCACAGGGCGGCGCGCAACGTCTTCGGTGGCAGCTGCGGGCCGGGCGGGAACGCGGGTGGTCGGGGCGCGTGATGGGCCGTCGCATACCCGCTTCGGACAGCCTACCGCTCCCCCGCCCCGCCGCCGAGGCGAGGTTGCGGCGACCGAACGTGCCGGAGACGCGACCGCGCCGTCACCGGCCCCGCGCTCACGGGATCGACGACGGCGTCTCGGTGGTCAGCACGGCCGCCGCCGCGGCGAGCCCGAGGAGGCACGTGAGCCCCGCGACGCCGGCCATCCGGCCGGCCCGCGGCACGACGGTCGCCGGCACCGGGGGCGACGTCATGCGGTGCGGCGGGACGCACCTGGCGAGGGCGAGCGCGCCCACGCACAGCGCCGGTGCCGCCACGGCCGGATAGGCCCAGCCGCCGAGCAGCGGGGTGAGCAGTCGCGCGCCGACGGCACCCGCCACCAGGAACGCCGCCGCCGTGCGCCGCCAGGCCAGCATGGTCCGCTCCAGTTGCAGGCCGGGGTCGCCGTCCAGGCGAGGGGGTGTCCCGGGTGGACCCGCCGACGCCGGGCGGTCCCCGTCGCGGGGTGCGGCGGACCGGCTCACCGGACGAGGCCGACCAGGATCAGTCCGGCCGCCAGGACCAGGCCCAGGCCGAGCGGCAGCGCCAGCGTCGGTGGCGGCAGGCTCCGACCGAGGCGCAGCGCCGCCTCCGTACGCAGCCAGCCGATCCACGCCTGCACCGGGGCCGCGGCGCCGAGCACGATCAGCACGACGGCCGCGGCGCGGCGCAGCCCGGGCGCGATGGGCAGGGCCAGCGCCTCCAGGGCGATCCCGGCCGCGAAGAGCGCCAGCGACGTGCGGATCCAGGCCAGGAAGGTGCGCTCGTTGGCAAGGCTGAACCGGGGGTCGGGATCGACGCCCCGGTCGAAGACCCGGCCGGGCCACCGGCGTCGCCCGGGCGTCCGCGCGGAGGTCCCGTCGTCCGTGTCGACTACCACAGGGCGCTCACTCCCTTTCCGACGGCGATGACGCTGCCGATCAAGGCCAGCCCGATGACCGACCCTCGGGCCCGCTCCTCTGGCAGCCAGCGGGACAGGACCTGACCTCCGGCGATGCCGACGGTCATCGCCACGGCGCAGGCCAGCAGCAGGGGCCAGGACAGCGCCGGCGTGCCCTTTGCTGCCAGCGACAGCACGTTGGTGACCAGGCCGACGACCTGCACGGTCGGCACGAAGCTGCGCTGGCCCCACTCGGTGCTGACCGCGTAGACGGCCAGGGGCGGCCCCCCGGTGCCCGCGGTGGTGTTGAAGAAGCCCGAGGTGAAGCCCGACAGTACCGGCCCGGCCCGGCCGCGCAGGAAGCGCAGCGGGTTGCCCCGGGCGACCCAGGCGACGGAGATCGCCGTGATCGAGCCGACGCCGATGAGCAGCAGCGGACCGGGCAGGGACGCCACCACCCAGGCGCCGAGGGGGACGGCGACCACGACGCCGACGATCATCTCCACGGCCAACCTGCGGTGCAGCGCCCGGAAGGTCGCGGCCAGCACGACGAGGTTGATCGCGGCGGAGAGCAGGTTCGCCAGCACGACACCGGTGAACGGGCCGAGGATGATGACCAGGAACGGCGCCGCGACCAGCGCGAAGCCGAGCCCGGTGACCCGCTGCATGGCCGCCCCCAGGGCGACCGCCACCACCGCGAGGGCGGCGCCGAGGAGGGCCACCGTCAGCGGGACACGGCGTCGTCAACCACGTCGCAGAGGCGGCGCAGCCGGTCCACGGAGATGGTCCGCAGGTCGTCGGCCATCGTCGGGCTGCCGACGACCGACGCCCAGATCGCCCGGCCCGCCAGGAAGCCCGACGCCCCGGCCTGGCAGGCGAGGCGGACGGCGTCGGGGAAGAGTTCGGCGGGTACGCCCGACGACAGCACCACCCAGGGACCGGCGATGGACTCGCTCAGCCGGGAGCAGCCGGCGACGATCTCCGCCGGGGTGCCCTGCCCGGCGGTGGGGACCTCGGCCTTGTAGAGGTCGGCACCGAGCGAGCCGAGTTCCCTGGCGGCGGCGAGGATGCCGGCGTCGTGGTCGAAGGCGCCGCCCTGGCGGGGGGCGCGGGACACCGGCTCGATGATGCTGACGAGTCCGTTGTCGCGGCACCGCCGCACGAAGTCCGTCACCAGGGCGATCCGGGGGGCGGGGTCCTCGTCGGGGCGCCAGAGCACGAGCAGCTTGAGCGCCTTGGCGCCCTGGGCGCGTACGGCGGCGGGGTCGACGTCGTCGTCGATGGCGACGTCGGCGACGAACTCGGTGGGGCTGGCGGTGAAGCGGTCGGCGGCGGCGATCAGGGCGCACTCGGCGGCGACGGCCTCCTGGGCGATGACGGCGTCCCAGCCGAACTGCTTGTCGACGAGGATCGCCGAGGCGTACGGGCTCAGCGCGCGGGCCGCCGCGACCTTGAACTCGGTGATCTGCTCGTCGGTCACCGGCTGGCTCTGGTGGGCGGCGAACATCGCCCGCAGGGCCTCCCGCTGGTCGACGGCGAGCATGGCGTAGCCGCCGGAGGGGCGGGCCAGGACGGTGGGCGACACGGTGGCGACGGTCATGGGGTACCTCCCAGGATTACCAAAGGACGTTGGCAACGTACCATCGGATGGTGGAAAAATAACATCCCTCGGTTGCTCTAAACTCTCCACCGAGCCCCGTGGGGTGACATCCGGCAGGAGGGCCCGGCGTGAGCGTGCAGACGTCCCGTTACGAGAGCGCCCCCCGGCGCCGCACGCAGATCATGGCCGCGCTGCGGCGGGCGGGCTTCCTCTCCGTGGCGGAACTCAGCGCCCAGCTCGGCGTCTCGCAGATGACCGTGCGCCGCGACCTGCGCCAGCTCGCCGAGTCCCACGAGGTGACCCTCGTGCACGGCGGGGTCAGCCTGCCGCCGGGCGGCGTGGCCGGCCCCGGCTTCGCCTCCCGGGCGCAGACCCACACGCAGGCCAAACTCGCGATCGGGGCGGCCGCCGCCGCCCTGGTGCAGCCCGGCGACACCATCGGCATCGACAGCGGGACCACCGCCGCAGAGGTGGCCCACGCCCTGCCCGCCGAGTTCGAGGGATGCGTGGTCACCCACTCGGTGCCGGTGCTGGGGCACATGCTGTCGCGTCCGCGCGCCCGCGTCATCGGGATCGGCGGCGAGCTGCTGCACGACAACCAGGCGCTGGTCGGCTTCGCGGCCCTGGACCTGACCCGCCGCCTGCGGATCCGGATGCTCTTCCTCGGCGCCGGCGCCGTCGACGAGCGCGGGGTCTACGTGCGCTCGGAGATCGAGCTCAGCGCCAAGCACGCCCTGATGGAGATCGCCGACGAGATCGTCCTGGTGGTCGACGCGAGCAAGCTGACCGCCACCGCCCCGGTGCAGGTCTGCGGGCTCGACCGGATCGACACCGTGGTCGTCGACGCACCCCTGCCCGAGGCGGTCGCGACGACTGTGCGGCGCAACGGCATCCGCGTCATCACCGCCTGACCTCCCGGCCCGCCCCCGCCACCGGCCGCCGGACCGGCGGGCCCAGCGGTCCAGGCAGCCCACCAGCAACGCCGCGCGGCGACGCGTCCCGTTGCGGGGCGCGTCGTCCTTTTTCGCCCGCCACCGCCGGTCACCGGGACGACCCAGTTTGTTTCCAGCCCTTGACGGGCTGATGAACGCCGGCTAGAACTGCATGCAGTTCTTCACAGATGTGAGAGAGGCCTCATGGGACTCAGCGGAGATCTGCGGCACGCCCCGGACGCGGCCGAGCAGGCCGGCCCGCCGGCCGGGAAGGCCGGCGCCCCGGTGGGCGCCGTGCGGCTGCCCGACGTCCCCGTCGCCGACGTGCGGTGCCGGGTGTTCCGCGCCCGGCCCGCCGAGCAGATCGCGATGTCCTTCGCCCCCCTGACCCACCGGGTGATGGTGCTGGTCGAGGTCGAGCTGGCCGACGGTTCGGTCGGCGTCGGCGAGAGCTGGGCCAACTACCCGTCGTGGGCCTGGCGCGAGCGCGTCGCCACGATCAGGGAGGGCGTGGCGCCGCTGCTGCGCGGCACGCGGCCGGCCGGGCCCGCCGACGCGCAGCGGGCGCTGATGGCGAAGCTGGGTCCGCTGGGCCGCCAGTGGGGTGCGCCCGGCCCGATCCACCAGGCGGTGAGCGCGGTCGACATCGCGCTGTGGGACCTGGCCGCCCGGCACGCCGGGCGGAGCCTGGCGTCGCTGCTCACCACGCACCCCCGCACCGAACTGCCCGTCTACGGCTCCAGCCTCGGCCCCGCCGGGGTCGCCGAGACCGCGGCGCACTGCGGGGCGCTCGGGCTGACCGCCGTGAAGGTCAAGGTCGGCTTCGGCCGGGACCGGGACCTGGACAACGTCCGCACCACCCGGCGCGTCCTCGGCGACGGCGCGCAGATCTTCGCCGACGCCAACCAGGCGTGGTCGTTGCCCGAGGCGCTGCGGATGCTGCCGGCGCTGGCCGACCTGGGTGTCGCCTGGGTCGAGGAGCCGCTCGCCGGCGACCGCCCGGAGGAACTCGACGAACTCGGCGCCCGCACCGGCATGCCCCTGGCCACCGGCGAGAACCTCTACGGCGCCGCGGCCTTCACCCCGTACCTGCGGGGCAGCGGGGTCACCATCGTGCAACCGGACCTCACCAAGGTCGGTGGGATCAGCGAGTACCTGACGGTGCTCCGGGCCGCCGAGGCCGCCGGCAAGACCGTCAACCCGCATCTGTACAACGGCGCGATCGCGACCGCCGCGACCGTGCAGGTGGCCGCCAGCAGTCCGGCGACGTCCCTCGTCGAGTGGGACGTCCGGTCCAACCCGCTGCGGCAGGCCGCCGACGAGTTCCTGACCGCCCACGGCACGGTCACCGTGCCCCACCGCCCCGGTCTCGGTATCGACCTCGATCCGGACCAGCTCGACCCGTACGAGGAGCAGCTATCGTGACCGATTCCCCGATCGTCGACGAGGTCCTGGCAACCCCGAGCGCGGTGCGCATCGGCGGCCGGGCGGTCCCGGGCGCCGTCACGGGGGCGCCCACCCTGCCCGTCGTCGACCCGTCCACCGGGACGGCCTTCGCCGAGGTCGGCACCGGCGGCTCGGCCGACGCCGCCCGCGCGCTCGCCGCCGCCACCGCCGCGCTGCCGACCTGGGCGGCCACCCCGGTGGCGGAGCGCGCCGCGGCCCTGCGGGCCATCGCCGACGACATCGAGGCCCTGGCGACCCGCCCGGACTGGGCCGGGCTGATCACCCGGGAGACCGGCAAGCGGCTCGCCGAGTCCACCGCCGAGCTGGGGCTGACCGTGACCTACTTCCGGGTCATGGCCGACCTCGTCGAGCGGCAGGAGGAGCAGCGGCTGACGGTGGTGCCGCAGCACGAGCACCGGGTCGCCGCCCGGCCGGTCGGGGTCGCGGCCGTACTCACCCCGTGGAACTTCCCGGTCTCCATCCCCGCCCGGAAGATCGCACCCGCGCTCGCCGCCGGCTGCCCGGTGCTGTTCAAGCCCTCGGAACTGGCACCGCTGTCGTCGATGGTGCTCGCCGCGGTGTGCGAGCGGCACCTGCCCGACGGGGTGCTCGGCACCGTCCTCGGCACCCCGGCCGACGTGGTCTCCCCGTGGCTCGCGGCGCCGGCGGTGCGGGCGGTCTCGTTCACCGGGTCGACCCGGGTCGGTCGCCTGGTGGCCACCGAGGCGGCGCCGCGGTTCCTGCGTACGGTGATGGAGTTGGGCGGCTGCGCGCCGTTCGTCGTCCTCCCGGACGCCGACCCGCAGGCCGCGGCGCAGACCCTGATGGTCGCCAAGTACCGCAACAACGGCCAGTCCTGCATCGCGGCCAACCAGATCCTGGTCGCCCGGGAGGTGGCCGGGGAGTTCGTCGAGGCGTTCGTCGAGGCCACCCGCGCCCTGCGCGTCGGCGATCCCCGGGACCCCGGCACCGACATCGGTCCGCTCGCCCCGGCCGGCGACCCGGCGCGCATGGCCGCTCTGGTCGACGAGGCCGTCGCCCGGGGCGCCCGTGCCGTCGCGCCGCACGGCCCGGCACCGTCCGCCGGGCACTATGCCGCCCCGACGGTGCTGCTCGACGCGCCCGTGGACAGCCTCGCCATGACCGGTGAGATCTTCGGACCGGTCGCGCCGGTGCACGTCTACGACGATCTCGACGCGGCGTTGGCGGTGCACCACGCCACGGGCTACGGGCTCGCCGGCTACGTGTGCGGCACCGACCTGGACGCCGCGCGGGCGGTCGCCGACCGGCTGCGCGCCGGCATCGTCGGGATCAACACGGGCACGCCGAACACGCCGTGGGTGCCGTTCGGCGGGCTCGGTGACTCGGGCGTCGGCTACGAGGGCGGCCGGCCGGGCCTGGAGGCGTTCCAGACCCACCTCAGCGTCGCCTCCCGCCCGGTGGGGGCCTGAGCGTCATGCGCCTGCTCATCGGCCAGACCGGCGCGCCGACCGCCGTCGTCAACGCGAGCCTGCGCGGCTTCCTGGAGGGCGCCGAGGGCCATGAGGTCCTCGCCCTGCGCGGGGGCCCCGACGGTCTCGTCGACGGCCGGCTCACCCCGGTCACCCTCGCCGACGTCCCGCCCGCCTGGACCCACCGCGGCGGGTCCTGGCTCGGCGCCGGCCGCCGGGCGGTCACCGGCGGCGACCTCGACGCGGCGGTCGCGACGCTCGCCGAGCACCGCGTCGACGGAGTCGCGCTGATCGGCGGCAACGGCACGATGGCGCTGCTGCGGGCCCTCACCGAACGCGCCGAGCAGGCCGGGTTGCCGCTGTACACCGCGGGCATCCCCAAGACCGTCGACAACGACCTGGTCGGCGTCGACCACTGCCCGGGATTCGGCTCCGCCGCGCGCTACCTGACCCGGGTCGTGCCCGACCTCGCCCGCGACCACTCGGCCATGCGGTCGATCGAGCCGGTACGCATCGTGGAGACCCTGGGCCGGTCGGTGGGCTGGCTGGCGCTGGCCGCGACGTGGCACCGGGAGGACCCGGCGCACGCACCGCACCTCGTCCTGCTGCCGGAGGTGCCGTTCGACCGGGCCGACTTCCTGCGCCAGGTCGACGACGCCCTGCACGCGCACGGCCGCGCGTTCGTGGTGACCAGCGAGGGCGCCGCCCGCGAGCTGACCGACGAGCCCTTCGAGGCGGCCAACCACACCCGGATCCTGCTGGGCGGGGTGTCCCGCCGGCTCGCCGCGCTGGTCACCGCCGAACTCGGGGTCGCCGCCCGCGGCGAGGTCCTCGGCATGGTGCAGCGCTCGGCCGGCGCCCTGGCCGGCGACGTCGACCGCCGGGAGGCGACCGAGGCCGGACGGCACGCCGCGCGGCTGCTCGCGCACGGGCGCAGCGGGCTCATGGTCGGCCTGCACCGCGTCGGCACCGACCCCTACGCCGCCGGGTACGACCCGGTGCCACTGGCCGAGGTGGCCGGCCGCACCCGACCGGTACCCGCGCCGTGGCGCACGACCGACCCCGCCGACCTCGGCGACTTCCACGACTGGCTGACCCCTCTCATCGCCTGAGTGACCCCTCCATCGAAAGGCAGGCACATGCGGCACAGGTACCTGAGCGCGGCGCTCGCCCTGGCCCTGGTCGGCGGACTCACCGCCGGCTGCGGCTCGGACTCCGCCGGCTCCGCCAACGAGATCAACCTGATCATGTCGAACCACCCCTGGCAGCGGGCGATCGAGCCGTTGATCGACGACTTCGAGAAGGAGTCGGGCGTCACGGTGAAGGTCCAGACGTTCGCCGAGCAGCAGATGCGCGACAAGGTGCAGCTCAACCTCCAGTCGCGCAGTGCCTCGATGGACGTGTTCATGACCCTGCCCTCCCGCGAGGGCCCCCAGTTCGCCAAGTCCAACTACTACGAGCCGCTGGACGACCACGTCGCCAAGGCGGGGGCGGACTACGACGTCGACGACTTCCCGGCCGCCGTACGGGCCGGCATGACCGTCAACGACAAGCTGATCGCCGCGCCGATCAACGTCGAGGGCGTGGTGCTGTACTACCGCACCGACCTGTTCGACAAGTACGGCGTCACGCCGCCGAAGACGCTCGACGAGCTGACCACCGCCGCCGAGACGATCAAGCAGAAGTCCGGCGGCAGCGTCACCCCGATCGCGTTGCGCGGGCAGTCCGCGGCGCTGCCGTTCACCTTCGGCCCGTTCCTGCACTCGCAGGGCGTGAGCTGGACCAAGCCCGACGGCACGCCCAACTTCGACGACCCGAAGGCCATCGAGGCGATCGACCGCTACGCCACCCTGGCCCGCGAGTACGGCCCGCCCGGCGTCGTGAACAACACCTTCACCCAGTCCTCGGCCCTGTTCGCCGCCGGCAACGCCGCCATGGAGCTGGAGTCGAGCAACGAGGTCAGCAGCATCGTCGACCCCAAGACCTCCAAGATCGCGGACAAGATCGGCGTGCTCGACTTCCCGGCCGGCGCCGCCGGCTCCAAGACCACCGTGCTGTCCTGGGGCCTGTCGGTCTCCTCGTTCTCGAAGAACAAGGACGCGGCGTGGAAGTTCGTGCAGTGGGCCACCAGCGCGAAGACGCAGCTGGAGCTCACCAAGTCCGGCATCGCCCCGCCGCGCACCTCGGTCAGCCAGGACCCGGCCTACACCGCCACCCTCAACACCGAGACGCTCAAGCAGTGGAACGCGGCGCTGACGAAGGCGCAGACCGACGGTGACACCGAGGTCGGGCCGGTGGGTGTCGCGGCCCCCGAGATGCGCAAGGTCATCGGCGACGCGGTCGGCACCGTGATCCTCGGCCGGGCGAGCG
The DNA here is from genome assembly GCF_057197825.1 of Micromonospora sp. USAFONa4. Classification (NCBI taxonomy): domain Bacteria; kingdom Bacillati; phylum Actinomycetota; class Actinomycetes; order Micromonosporales; family Micromonosporaceae; genus Micromonospora; species Micromonospora sp. USAFONa4. Next base: position 93,865 of record NZ_CM170072.1, read on the forward strand.
CCGAGGAAGCGGCCAAGCAGATCCAGGACGGCCTCACCCCGCTGCTGGCGAAGAACAGCGAGTAGGAGCCTCTTGATGAGCACCGACACGACGACGACACGCCCGACCGGCCCCCGCCCCGCCAGCACGGCGGGGCGGGGGGCGGGGCGCCGGCCGAGAAGGACGGTGCATCCGACCGCCCGGGGGATCTGGCCCTTCGTGGTGCCGGCCGCCGTGGTCACCGCCCTGCTGGTCCTGCTGCCGATCGCGTACACCGTCTGGTTGTCGGTGACCGACCGGCAGTCCGACGGCACGAACACGGGCTTCCTCGGGTTCGACAACTACGCCCAGATGTTCGCCAACCCGGCGTTCTACAACTCCCTGAAGGTCACGCTCTTCCTCTTCGTGGTGTGCCTCGCCGTGGAGACCGTGCTGGGCCTCGCGCTCGGCTACGTGATGAGCCTGGACGTGCCGGGTCGGCGCGTCTTCCAGGGCATGATGCTCATCCCGGCGATCACCGCGTCGGTGGCGGTCGGCCTGCTCTGGCTGCTGATCATGGATCCGTCGCTGGGGGCGGCCAACGAGCTGCTGGCCGTCATCGGGATCGACCCCGTGGTCTGGCTCGGTGACCCGTCCATCGCGCCCTGGTCCATCGCGCTCGTGGACATCTGGCAGTGGACGCCGTTCATGGCGCTGATCATCTCCGCCGGCATCCGGTCGTTGCCGGAGGAGCCGTTCGAGGCGGCGGCCATCGACGGGGCGAGCGGCTGGCGTACCGCGTGGAACATCGGTCTGCCCCTGCTGCGGCCGGTGCTCATCGTCGCGATGCTGCTGCGCACCGTCGACCTGGTCCGCTTCTTCGACACCATCTACATCATGACCCAGGGCGGGCCGGTCGACTCGACGAACACCCTCAACGTGTACGGCTACAACGAGGCGTTCATCAACCAGGCGCCCAGCTACGCCGCCGCCCTGCAGATCGCCCTGCTGGTGCTCGTCGTGCTGATCGCCACCGTCTTCACCCTGGTCCGAAGGAGGGCCGCGAAATGAGCGCGGGCAAGCGGCTGGTCGGCGTCTACACCGCGTACGTCCTGTTCGCCGTGGTCTTCTTCGGCCCGGTGCTGTTCATGCTCTGGTCGTCGCTGCGGCGCAACGTCGACATCACCGGCTCCCTGTTCGACGTGGCCTCGCCACTGACGCTGGAGAACTTCACCAACCTGTTCGAGCGGTTCGAGTTCGGCCGCTACATCGTCAACAGCTTCATCGTGGCCGGCGGCTCCACCCTGCTCGGCCTGGTCCTGGGCGCGCCGGCCGCGTACGTGATCGTCCGGCGGCAGCTGAACACGCTGGGCTTCGTGACGCTGCTCGCCCGGATGGCACCCGGCGTGCTGTTCGTGCTGCCGCTGTTCGTGCTCTCCATCCGCATCGACGCCCCGTCGAACACGGGGCTCAACTACGCCCTGCTCATCGTGGCGCACCTGATCGTCACGCTGCCGCTGTGCATCTGGCTGCTGATCCCGTTCTTCGAGGAGATCCCGATCAGCATCGAGGAGTCGACGCTCATCGACGGCGCCTCCACCTGGCAGCGGTTCCGCATGGTGGTGCTGCCGCTCGCCATGCCCGGCGTCTCGGTGGCGCTCACGCTCAGCTTCGTCTTCTCCTGGAACTACTTCCTGTTCGCCCTGGCGCTCGCCAACGACCAGACGCTGCCGCTGACGGTCATCGCCTTCAACTTCATCGGCCAGGGATCGAACGACTTCGGCGGTCTGATGGCCGCCAGCACGCTCATCTCAGCGCCGGCCCTCCTGCTGACGATCTTCGCGCAGCGGTGGCTGGTGCGTGGAATCACCGGAGGTGCCGTCAAGTGACGACCACCAGTGTCCGTGCCCGCTTCCTGGGCGACGGACGGATCGACTTCGAACGGGCCACGCTCGGCCCGGTCGCGAACGGGCAGGTACGCGTACGCGTCGACGTCTGCGCCCTCTGCGGCTCGGACAAGCGGCTGCTGCGGTCGGGCTCGCCCGTGGTGCCGGGGCACGAGATCGCCGGCACCGTGGTCGACGTCGGCGCGGACGTCACCGTGCCCGTCGGGACCCGCGGCATCGTCTACATCCCGGTCTTCTGCGGTACGTGCCGGCGCTGCGCCGCCGGCCGCACCAACCAGTGCCTGCACCTGCGGGAGCTGATCGGCTGGCAGCGCGACGGCGGGTTCGCCGAGCACGTCGACGTGCCGGCCCGCTGCCTGCTGCCGGTGCCCGACGACGTGCCGCTGGACACGGCGGTGCTGGGTCTGGACACCGTGGGCACCGCCGCGCACGCCCTGCGCCTGTGGCAGCGCACCCAGCCCGACGGCGTCGACCGGGCGCTGGTCATCGGCGCCGGCCCGTTGGGCCTCGGGGTCGTCGCCGTGGCGGGCGCCTTCGGCGTCGGCGAGGTGGACGCCTTCGACCCGCACGAGGGTCGCCTGGCCACGGCCGTCGAGCTGGGCGCCCGGGCCGCCGGCGACCTGGCGGCGGAGAACCAGTACGACCTCGTGGTCGAGGTCAGTGGCGCCGCGGCGGCCCGGGAGACCGCGCAGCGGGTGGTCGCGCCCGGCGGCGCGGTGATCGCCCTCGGCGAGTCCGACGAGCCCTACACGATGCCCGCGACGCCCCGCTGGCGGCGCACCGACTGCTACACGGTGCGTTCCTTCTACTTCCCCACCAGCGAGGTCGAGGCGAACTGGGACCTGCTGCGCGGCCACGGCGCCGCGCTGCGGGACCGGCTGACGGTGCCGGTGACCCTCGCCGAACTGCCGGACGCCTTCGCCCGCTTCGTCGCCGGCGACTACTTCAAACCCTGCATCGTGTCGGAGGACGCCTCATGAACCAGCCGCAGCACCTGCTCATCCTCGCGGTCGACCAGCGTCCCTGGCTCACCCAGGCGCTCTACGGCCACACCGGTACCGCCACGCGGAGCCAGCGTGCGGCGATCGCCGACGGCAAGCACATGGTGGTGGAGGGTCTCCTCGCGGCGCTCGCCGACGAGCCGAGGCTCGCCGCGCACGCCGGCATCCTCGTCGACGCGACGCTCGGCCCCGGTGTGGCCGAGCGGGCGCACGCCAACGGGGTGACCGTGAGCATGCCGCTCGAACGCGGCGGTTGCGAGATCTACGAGACCGAGCCGGCCGACCTCAGGTCCCACCTGGAGCACCACGGGCCCGAGCTGCCCAAGGTCCTGGTCCGCTACAACGTCGAGGGCGACGTCGACGGCAACCGCGTCCAGCGCGCCCGGCTGGCCGAGGTGTCCGCGACGGTCCGCGACACCGGTGGCCGTTTCCTGTTCGAGCTGCTCGTGCCGCCCACGCCCGCCCAGCTCGACGCCGTCGGGGGCGACCTGGGACGGTTCGAGCGGGAACTGCGTCCCGCGCTGGTGCACCGCGCGATGACCGAGCTGCTCGACGAGGTGCCGGTGGACGTCTGGAAGCTGGAGCACCTCGACCGGCAGGAGCACTACCGCACCGCGGTCCGGATCGCGGCCGGGGCCGGCGGCGAGTGCATCCTGCTCGGCGCCAACGCGCCGGCGGCGCGGGTCGAGGGGTGGCTCGCCGACGCCGCCGCCGCCGGATTCACCGGCTTCGCCATCGGGCGTAGCATCTGGTGGGACGCGCTGCGCGGGCTGCTCGCCGGGGACCTGGCCCGCCCTCAGGCGGTGGCGGCGGTCGCCGCGAACTATCGCGGATTCGCCGCCGCGTTCCTCGCCGCGGTGCCGGTCGGGCCCGAGCCGCACGAGTGAGGACACCAGTGACGCCACCTTCCCCGCCCCGGCCCCCCGCCGCGACGCTGCCGGCGCCCGCGTCCGCGCCCGTGCAGGAGGCGGACCCGCACACCGGTGAGCGGGTCGGCGAGCTGCTCTACCGGACGCTGCGCGACCGGATCATCTCCGGCGAGCTGCGGCCCGGCACCCGGCTGAGCGTCCCGGCGTTGGCCGAGGAGTTCCGGGTGAGCCGCAGCCCCGTACGCGACGCGGTGATCCGCCTGGTGCAGGACGAGCTGGCGCGCGAGACCCTCAACCGCGGCGCGGTCGTCGCCCGCATCGAGGGCGAGGAGCTGGTCAGCCTCTACGAGGCTCGCGAGGCTCTGGAGTGGGCGGTGGCCCGGCTGGCGGCGCAGCGCTACAGCCCGGCGCTGCGCCGCCGCCTGCTCGCCCTGCTCACCGAGCACCGGCAGGTCGCGGCGGACGGCGACTTCGCCCGCCACATCGAGCTCGACGCCGCGTTCCACCGGGAGATCCGGCAGGCCGCGCAGAGTCCGGTGCTGACCCGGATGCTCGACGGCGTCCAGAGTCGGGTCCTGATCGCGATGCGCTCGACCAGCCTCACCGGCGGCATGGCCCAGGCCGTCGCCGACCACCAGGCCATCTTCGAGGCGCTCTGCTCGGGTGATCCCGACGCCGCGGGTGAGGCCGCCCGGGCGCACATCCGCCGACTCAAGGAGCTGCTCCGTGCCGCTTACTGAAGCCCGCACGATCGCCGCCGTCCGGTGCCACGGTCCGGGCGACGTACGCGTCGAGCAGCTGCCCGCGCGTGCCCCGGGCCCCGGCGAGGTGGCCATCGAGCCCCTGGCCGTCGGGGTCTGCGGCACCGACGGCCACATCGTCGGCGGCAGCTTCCCGGCGGCCCGCCCGGTCGTGCTGGGCCACGAGGTCTGCGGACGGGTGCGGGAGGTCGGCCCCGGCGTTGACCGGCTCGCGCCCGGCGACCTCGTGACCGTCGAGCCCCACGACTACTGCACCGCCTGCGCGTACTGCCGGCTGGGGCAGGAGCACCTCTGCGACGCCAAGCGGGGCTACGGCGTACGGCTCGACGGCGGGATGACCGAGCGCATGGTCGTGCCGGCACGGATCGCCTACCGGCTGCCCCCGGACACCCCACCGTGGATCGGCGCCCTCACCGAGCCGCTCGCGTGCTGCATCCACGGCATGGACCAGCTCGCGCCCCGCTCCGGCCTGCCCGTGCTCGTCTACGGCGCGGGCCCGGCGGGGGCGATGATGGTGGCGCTGGCCCGCTCCCGGGGGCTCGCCCCCGTCGTCGTCATGGACCCCCGCCCGGACCGCCGCGACCTCGCGCTGCGGATGGGAGCCGACGCCGCCCTCGATCCGACCGACCCGGCCAGCGAGGCGGCGGCCCGGGACATGACCGACGGCCTGGGCTTCCCGTACGTGGTCGACGCCGTCGGCTCGGCGCGCCTGCTGGAGTCCGCGATCGGCATGGCCAGCCGCGGCGGCCGGATCCTGGTCTTCGGTGTCGCCCGGCCGGACGAGGAGGCCCGGGTACGCCCCAACGAGGTCTTCGCGCGCGAGCTGACCATCGTGGGGGCGGTCATCAACCCGTACACCCACCACCGCGCCGTGGGCATGCTGCCGACGCTCGGTCTGGACCGGCTGCGGCCGGCGTTCTTCCCGCTGGAGAAGGTCTCGCAGGCGCTCGAGGCCCAGGCCGTCGGCCAGGCCGACAAGGTCTTCGTCGCCCCGCACGGCGTCGAGGCCGCCCGCCGGTAAGCGGGCGGAAGCGGGCGGGGCCCGTCCTGCGGCGCCACCGGGCCGGGCCCCGGTGGCGCCGCACGGCGTTGCCGACTTTTGGCCGTCCGGACGAAAGTTCAGACGATCTCGCACAAACATCTAGACATTTAGATTTAAGAATCATAGTGTTGCCCTCACCAGGCAGCGGCGTGCCAGGCCAACCATCAGGACATGACAACGATGTCCGTTCGATGTCCGGGCCCGCCGCTGAGCCCGAGCGCCGCGCGACGACGTACGTCGTTGTCCCGCTCCCCTGGAGGAGAGAATGCTCGGATCGTCCCGACGAGCACGCGTGCCCCTCGCAAGCGCCCTCACCGCTGTCGTCGCCCTCGCCGGCCTGTGGCTGTCCCCGCCGAGCGCGGGTGCGGCTCCGCCGCCGCAGGAGCCCGGTGTCACCCTGCGTGTCTTCGACCTGCAGGTGCCGCTCAACAACCTCTGCACCCTGAAGGCCGGCCAGACACCGAACGTCGACAAGCTCATGCCGACGGTCGACTGGACGAGCGCGGCCGACTTCGGCATCGAGGACCACTTCCTGGTCCACGTCCTCGGCAACGTCAACATCACCCAGGCCGGCAGCTACACCTTCCGGCTCATCAGCGACGACGGCTCCCGCCTGCTGATCGACGACACGCTGATCGTCGACCACGACGGCGCGCACGGCCCGGAACCGAAGGACGGCGCCGTCGACCTGCCCACCGGATACCACTCCCTGCGCATCGAGCACTTCGAGCGTACGGGCGGCCAGCAGCTCACGTTGCAGTGGCGTACGCCGGGCTCCAGCACGTTCGTGACCGTCCCCAACTCGGCGCTGAGCACCGACGCCGGCGTCGTCCGGGTGACCGCGCCCGGCCGCAAGGAGTGCGAGGCCAGCGGCGACTCCCCCGGCGACGGGCTGCCGCTGACCTCGGTGCACCCGAACTACACCCTGACCGACCTGCGACCGAGTGGCTTCCAGCCGCAGGTCACCGGGTTCGACTGGTTCCCCGACGGCCGGCTGGCCGTGGCCACCTGGGGCGGTTCCCTGACCACCGTGGGCGAGGTGTGGATCCTCGGCAACGTCACCGGCAGCACCGGCCCCGGCCAGGTGACCCGGCAGCGGGTCGCGACCGGGCTCCAGGAGCCGATGGGGCTCAAGATCGTCGACGGGAAGATCTACGTCTCGGAGAAGGCGAAGCTCACCGAACTCAACGACACCAACGGCGACGGGGTGACCGACCAGTACCGTACGGTCGCCACCTGGCCGTTCGGCAGCAACTTCCACGAGTTCGGGTTCGGCCTGCTCTACCGGGACGGCTACTTCTACCTGAACCTCTCGGTCTCCATCAACTACGGCGGGGCCACGACCGACCCGCAGCCCGCCCCGAACCGGGGCACCACCATCCGGGTGAACCGGAGCACCGGCGCGATCGACTACGTGGCCGGCGGCCTGCGCACCCCGCACGGCATCGGCTGGGGCCCGGAGGGCGACATCTTCGTCACCGACAACCAGGGCGGCTGGCTGCCGTCGTCGAAGCTCGTGCACGTCAAGCAGGGGCGCTTCTTCAACCACTACATGAACCCGGCCGGCCCGTTCGACAACAACCCGGTCACCCCGCCGGTCCTCTGGCTGCCGCAGAACGAGATCGGCAACTCGCCGAGCACCCCGGTCATGCTCAACCAGGGCCCGTTCGCCGGGCAGATGGTCATCGGCGACGTCACCTACGGCGGGCTCCAGCGCGCCTACCTGGAGAAGGTCAACGGCGAGTACCAGGGCGCGCTGTTCCGGATGACCCAGGGCCTGGAGGCGGGGGTGTCCGAGGTGTCCGTCGGGCCCGACGGCGCCATCTACACCGGCGGCCTGCACGGCGGCGGCAACTGGGGGCAGGAGGGCAAGCTCAGCTACGGCCTGCAGAAGATCAGCCCCAACGGCGGCAACAACTTCGACATGCTGGCGATGCGGGCCACCCCCAACGGCTTCCAGATCGAGTACACCCAGCCCCTGTCGGCGACGACCGCCACCGCGCTGGCCAGCAAGTACCGGGTCAAGCAGTGGCGCTACGTGGCGACGGCCGCGTACGGCGGGCCGAAGATCGACGAGGAGACGCTGTCGGTCACCTCGGCCACCCTGTCGGCCGACGGCAAGACCGTCACGTTGGCGATCAACGGCCTCAAGCCCGGCCGGGTCGTGCACGTCCGCTCGCCCCGGCCGTTCTCGGCCAGCAACGGGCAGTCGCTCTGGAGCACCGAGGTCTGGTACACGCTCAACGCCATCCCCGGTCAGCAGCCGCCCGTCAACCTCGCGCTCGGCAGGGCGGCGACCGCCGACAGCTCGTGCTCGCCCACCGAGGGCCCGGCCAGGGCCGTCAACGGGACGACCACCAGCGGCAACCTCGACAAGTGGTGTTCGACGGGCGCGACCAAGTGGCTGCAGGTCGACCTGGGTACCACCCAGAGCCTGAACCGCTTCGTCGTACGCCACGCCGGCGCCGGCGGCGAGAACACCGCCTGGAACACCCGCGACTTCACCATCCAGACCAGCACCAACGGCACCTCGTGGACGACCACGACGAACGTCACCGCCAACACCGCCAACACCACCACCCACGACATCTCCCCCACCCAGGCCAGATACGTCCGACTCAACGTCATCAAGGCCACCAACACCGCCGACAACGCGGCCCGGATCTACGAGTTCGAGGCCTACGGCGGGCAGACCGCGACCGGGAACCTCGCGCTGGGCAGGGCGGCGACGGCCGACAGTTCCTGCTCGGCCACCGAGGGCCCGGCCAGGGCCGTGAACGGCAGCGTCTCCGGCGGGAACAGTGACAAGTGGTGTTCGACGGGCACCACCAAGTGGCTCCAGGTCGACCTGGGCACCACCCGCAGCGTGAACCGCTTCGTCGTACGCCACGCCGGCGCCGGCGGCGAGAACACCGCCTGGAACACCCGCGACTTCACCATCCAGACCAGCACCAACGGCACCTCGTGGACGACCACGACGAACGTCACCGCCAACACCGCCAACACCACCACCCACGACATCGCCCCCACCCAGGCCAGATACGTCCGACTCAACGTCACCAAGGCCACCAGCACCACGGACAACGCGGCCAGGATCTACGAGTTCGAGGCCCACGGCCCCGCAGGCGACACCGGCCGCGTCACGCTCCTCGACGGGTCCCACCTCGACAACTTCGAGAGCACCAACGGCACCCCGGCCACGTGGCCGCTGGCCAAGGGCGGCGTGGAGGTCCTCGGCGGCGACATCCGCAGCCGGCGCGCGTTCGGTGACTTCCGGTTGCACGTCGAGTTCTGGCTGCCCAACCTCCCGCCGGACGTCACCGGCCAGGCCCGCGCCAACAGCGGGATCTACCTCCAGGACCGCTACGAGCTCCAGGTCCTGGACTCCTACGGCGACACCACCCCGGCCAACGACGAGGGCGGCGCCATCTACGGAAAGATCGCGCCGTCGGTCAACGCGGCCAGCGCGCCGGAGACGTGGCAGACCTACGACGTCACCTTCCGGGCGGCCCGCTTCGACAGCGCCGGGGTCAAGACGGAGAACGCCCGGGTCACGGTCGTGTGGAACGGCGTCACCGTCCACGACAACGCGGTGATCAACGGGCCCACCGGCAACGGCGCCCCGGAGGGACCCTCGGTGGGGCCGATCCGGCTGCAGGACCACGGCGACCCGGGCCTCAACGTCCACTACCGCAACATCTGGGTCGAGCCGACGAGCTGACCGTACGCCCGGGGCGGGGCGACCCGCGCGGGTCGCCCCGCCCCGGCCCTCACCCCGCGCAGGCCTGAAGAACCCCCGTCCGTCGCACGGGCCCCGCGCCCGCGCCGACCCGTCCACATCGGAGACGGCATGACACGTCGCGCCCGCATCCGCACCCTGCCGCTGGCGGCCGCCCTCACCCTGCTGGCCGCCCTGCTCACGCCGGTGTCCCCGGCCCGGGCGGCGCCCGCGAAGACGCCCCCGCTGACCACGCCGTGGACCAGCCAGGCCCTCACGGGCACGCCCCTGCCGGAGTACCCCCGACCGCAGATGACCCGGCCCGACTGGCTCAACCTCAACGGCGAGTGGCAGCTGCGCCAGTCCGCCACCGACGACGCCCCGCAGTTCGGCGCGAACCTCCCCGAGCGGGTGAACGTGCCCTTCCCGGTGGAGAGCGCCCTGTCCGGCGTGGGGCGCGCCGCGAACGACAACCGCCACTACCTGTTCTACCGACGCACCTTCACCGTGCCGGCCGACTGGTCCGGCCGCCGGACCCTGCTGCACTTCGGGGCGGTCGACTGGCAGAGCACCGTGTGGGTCAACGGCGCGCAGGTCGGCGGGCACACCGGGGGCTACGACGCCTTCACGTTCGACGTCACGCCACATCTCAACGGCGGCACGAACGAGATCGTGGTGAAGGTGTGGGATCCGACGGACAGCCGGCAGAACGGCAGCCTCCCCCCGATCGGCAAGCAGACCAGGACCCCGGGTGGGATCTTCTACACCCCCAGCTCCGGCATCTGGCAGACCGTCTGGTTGGAGCCGGTGCCGACCGCGTCGATCGGCAACGTCGACGTCCATCCGAACCTGTCCACCAACACGCTACGGGTGCGGGTGTCCACCAGGGGGAACGTCACCGGACACAGCGTGCTGGCCGAGGCGCTGAACGGGACCACGCTGGTCGGCTCGGCCACCGGTGGCTTCACCGACTTCAGCGTGCCGGTGCCGAACGCCCGCCGGTGGTCCCCGGACGATCCGTTCCTCTACGGCCTACGGGTGACGCTGCGCGACCCGGGCGGCGCCCAGGCGGACCGGACGACGCACTACTTCGGCATGCGGGAGATCACCACCGGGATGGTCGGCGGGGTGCTGCGCCCGAAGCTCAACGGCCAGTTCGTGTTCCAGGCCGGCACCCTCGACCAGGGGTACTGGCCGGACGGGCTGCACACCGCCCCCACCGACGCGGCACTCGCCTTCGACCTGCAGAAACACAAGGACCTCGGGTTCAACATGGTCCGCAAGCACATCAAGGTCGAGCCGCAGCGGTGGTTCTACCACGCCGACCGCCTCGGCCTGCTGGTGTGGCAGGACGTCCCCTCGATGACCGCGCAGGACATCAACGCCGACAACGCCCAGCAGGCCCAGTTCGAGGCCGAGGCGAGGGAGATCGTCGACGAACACCGCAGCTCCCCCTCGGTGGTCGCCTACACCGTCTACAACGAGGGGTGGGGCGAACGCGCGCTCGCCGACACCCGGCGGGTCGGCCAGAACGTGAAGAACCAGGACCCGACCCGGCTGGTGAACGTGCACAGCGGCCACAACTGCTGCCAGTCCCTCGGCGATCCGGGCAACGGCGACATCGACGACTGGCACATGTACCTCGGCCCCGCCTCGCCGAGCCCGTCGGCCTCCCGGGTCGCCGTACTCGGTGAGTTCGGCGGCCTGGGCCTGCGGACGCCGGGGCACGAGTACAGCCCCAACGGCAGCTTCTTCGCCTACGAGTGGCAGCCGAACTCCACCGCCCTCACCGACCGGTACGTGGGGCTGGTGCAGGGCACCCGGAACCTGATGCTCGGCAAGGGCCTCAGCGCCTCGGTCTACACCGAGATCACCGACGTCGAAGGCGAGCTGAACGGCTTCCTCACCTACGACCGCCGGATCGTCAAGATGGTCGAGTCCCGGGTCCGGGCGGCCAACCAGGCGCTCATCGACGCGTCCAGGTCGCTCGGCGACAACCAGCCGGTCGCACTGCCGCTGAACACGCGCCGGTCGTTGCAGGTGACCACGCCCGGACACACGCAGCGGTACCTGCGGCACCGGGACAGCCTCGCCTACACCGAGGTCGTCGACCCGGGCAGCACGGCGCTGCTCAAGAACGACGCCACCTACACGATCCGGGCGGGGCTGGCCGACGCCACCTGCTACTCCTTCGAGTCGGTCAACTTCCCGGGGCAGTACCTCCGGCACGCCGCGTCCCGGGTCCGTAACTCGCCGAACGACGGCTCGGCGCTGATGCGCGCCGACGCGACCTGGTGCGCCCGCACCGGACTGACCGGCGGCGGGGTCTCCCTGGAGTCGTACAACTTCCGGGGCTCGTTCCTGCGCCACTTCAACTCGGAGGTGTGGCTCAGCAACGGCGCCGGCGGCGCGGCGTACGACACGCCCACCCTCTGGAGCGCGGACAGCACCTGGAACGTCGCCGCGCCCTGGGCGCCGTGAGGACCGGACGGCGAGCCGGCGCCCAGGTCGGTCAGCCGTCCAGTCCCGCCACCGCGGCCCCGACCGCCGCGTCGAGCAGCCGCTCGTCCAAGGGCTCCGCGATGGCGTTGGCGTAGACGGTCACCAGGTTGTGCCCCGCCCGGACGATCACGAAGGCCGACCGCCCGCTGATCCGGGCCCGCCCGCTGCCCGCGCTGAGCCGGTAGTCCACCCGCCAGGACTGCTCGCCCAGCGCGGGTGGCGGCTGCGCGCCGACCGCGAACCGCACCGCCGAGCCGCCCGTGCCCCCGGCCGTGAAGCGGGGGCAGGCCCGGCGCGCCGACTCCGCCTCGGCGAGCACCGAGGCGGGCACCGGATCGGCGTGCGACCTGACCTCGATCACCAGCTCGGTCGACGCGGTGGCGGTGGGCCCGCGCACCGTGGCGTAGCGGGCCCGCTCCCGGACCCGTTCGACCTCGCCGAGCCGGTCCAGGTAGGAGTCCTCGGCCAGGGGCCGGCAGGCCGGCGGGTCGATCCGGGAGCCGCCGCCCGCACCCTGGTCGGGCCGGACCTGCCAGCCCCGCGGCAGCACCGCCCGGACCGCGCCCGCCGCCCGGCGGGCCTCCGGGCGGGTGAGCGGCCGACCGGGGTCGTGCCCCGCGACGGACCGCGTGGGCCCCGGGGTGGCGTCGGGCACCGGCGGGACGCCCGGAGGGGTCGACGGCGCCGTGGCGCGGGACGGCTCCGCCGCCGGAAGCGGGGCGTACGCCCCGGGGATCCCCGGGCCGAGTACCGCCACCGCGAGCAGGGCCACCAGCACCGCGACCGCCGCGACGGGCGCCCTGGCGCGGGCCGGCCAGGACGGGTTCGGCCCGGCCACGGCCGGCCGGGACAGCAGGAACGGCAGGGTGAACGCGACGAGGTAGCCCAGCCACACCAGCGGGGCCAGCAGGTGCGCCTCGACGGTGTCCCACCCGTCCGCCCGTCCGGTCACCAGGGCGTGCAGGTACTGCAACAGCGCCGCCGCCGTGCCGGCCACCCAGCCCGCGGTCAGCGCCCGGCCGACGCCGGCACGACGGGCCACCGCGAGCACCACCAGGACCGCCCAGCCGGTGAGCGCGCAGAGCAGCCAGCGCTGCTGGGCCTGCCGGCCCGCCTCGGCCAGGGTGTCCGGCGGGGACAGTTCGGTCCGTGACACGGCGGTCCCCGCACCGACCAGCACGGCGGTCAGCACCGCCGCCACGACCCCCCGGTCCCACCGGCGCGGCGGGCGCCGGCGCCCCTCCCCGGCCCCGCGCAGCAGCAGGCCGACCAGCGCCGGGACCAGCAGCGCGAGCAGCGGCCAACCGCTGCGGGGCAGCGCGAAGACCAGCCAGGCGCGGGCCGCGTGGCCGTCGGTCGCCACGGACGCCACCGCCGGCAACGGCCAGAGGACCGCGACACCGGCTGCCGCCGCGACCAGGTACGTGGCCGAGCGCCAACCGACCGACCCGGGCCGGGAGGCGACGACCAGTCGCGCCAACAGCACGCAGAGCCCGGCCACCGACGCGGCCAGGGGCCCCGCCAGCGCGGCGACGATCATCGCGACCGGCACGTCCGCCCGGGCCGGCACGCCCGAGCTGCCCGGAACCGGCAGCACGGTGGCGACGAACGCCGTCGCCGCGAACCCGACGGCCACGCCGACGACGGGCCGCCACCAGCCGCCCGCCCCCGCGGCAGCCCGGCGGACCAGCACGGGCAGCAGCCCGAGGCTCAGCAGGACGGCGCCGACACAGACCGCGACGGGCGGGCCGACGGTCGCGTACGCGGTCAGGAAGAGGTCGCGTACGAGGGCGTCGGCGGAGCCCATCGCCAGCGCCGCGACCGCGCCGACCGCCAGCCCGTGGGTCAGGCCGCCCGGCGGGTCCGCCGGCCGGCCCAGGGCCGCCGCCCGGGTCGCCGGATCCGGATGCCGGGCGAGCAGCCGGCGCCGTCGCGTGGGGCCCACGGTCCTGGCGCGGAGCAACGCGGCCAGGTGCCCGGCGTGGCCGGCGTCGGCGGCGTACCGGTCGGCTTCCCGCTCACGTCGCCGCAACAGTCCGGCCGCCAGCAGCGCGGTCGACACCGCGACGACCGTCGCCCGGCCGAGCGCCGTCAGGTAGGTCGGGTTCGGCCCGAAGAGGGCCACCTCGAGCAGGCCGGCGGCGAGCACCGCGGGCACCGGCAGCCAGATCAGGCCACGGACGGCCGACGCCCAGGCCACGTCCCGGGCGAGGACGTGCGCGAGTTCGTGCGCCACCACGGGGTCGAACCGCGCCGGGTCGGCGTGGGCCACCGCGACGGCCGCCGGGAGCACCACCGTCGGCCGGCCGACCACACCGCCGGTGGTGTACGCCTGCCGTACGGGCGGGGCGGCCACGACCAGCCGGGGCCGGTGACGCGCCGCCAGCCCGCTGCGGTCGCAGAGGTCGACGAAGCGTTCCTGCGCGCCCGGCACGGTGAGCCGGCGGCGAAGCCGACGCCGGTCGGCCAGCGGCAGCACCAGGACGAGCGCCCCCGCCGCGCCCAGCGCGATCCCCGCCCCGGCGAGCATGACCAGTCCACGTCGGCCGAACTGCCCGGCCAGGCAGCGGTCGCGGGCGGCCGACTGTTCCGCGGCCTCCGTCGGATGGGCGCGGGTGCAGACGTCCACGGTGGCCGCCCAGGGTCGGGAGAGCGAGCGGTCGGCGAGGAAGTAGAGGCCGCCGGCGCTGATCCCGACGCTGACCAGGGACGCCAGCACGAGTGCGTAGAGCCAGCCGAGCCGGTCCGGCGGGACGGGTGGGCCGGCTCCGGGGCCACGGTCGCCGCCGGCCGTGCGGTCCGGGGCCGTACCACCCTCGTGGTTGGCCCCGCCGGCACCGGGCCCCGTCATGCGTCCGGCGGATCGACCATCGCGCCGACCGCGGCGTCGGCGAGCAGTTCCGCCCGGCCGGCGTCCAGGCCCAGCGCCACCGCGTGCCGGTGGCACGCCTCCCGCAGTCGACGCACCTGTTCGGGGTCCAGCCCCGGTCGGGCGTCGGGCGGGGCGGGCAGTTCGCGGCGGCGGCGACGCAGCAGGCCGGCCCGGACGGTCGCGGCGCCTATCACCAGCACCTCGCCCACGGCGGCGGCCACCACCTGGAGCGCGAGCTCGGTGACCAGGGTGACGTCGATGCCGAAGCCGACCCCACCCTGCGGGACGGACCAGCTCACGCGGCCCTTTGACAGCTGCCGTCGCCAGTCGGCGGCGACCTCGTCGAAGACCGGTAGTTCCTCGGGGGCGATGCGACGGACCGCCGCGTGGGCAGCGCCCACGACCAGATCGGCGGCGACGTTCTGCGGCTCGGTCACGATGCCATCGTGCCGCCACGGCGCCAGCCCGCAGACCCGACAGTAAGGTTTCCGGCACCAGGATCCGGTGACCCGCCACGTGCGTGGGGCCGGGCCGAGGGCGCCGTCGCGTCGGCGGGAGGCAGGATGGGCGGGTGACTGCCCCCACCCGCCCGCCGTCGGCCGTTCTGGACGCGGTGCTCGAACGGTTGACCTACGTCAACGAGGAGACCGGCTACACCGTCGCCCGGGTGGCCACCGGCCACGGCAGCGACCTGCTCACGGTGGTCGGCGCGCTGCTGGGGGCCCAGCCGGGGGAGAGCCTGCGCCTGTCCGGTCGGTGGTCGTCGCACCCGCAGTACGGCCGGCAGTTCGAGGTGCACTCGTACACCACCGTCCTGCCGGCCACGATCCAGGGCATCCGCCGTTACCTGGGTTCCGGGTTGGTCAAGGGCATCGGTCCGGTGTTCGCCGAGCGGATCGTCGCCCATTTCGGCCTCGACACCCTCCGCGTGATCGAGGAGGAGCCCGCCCGGCTGGTCGAGGTGCCCGGCCTGGGGCCGAAGCGCACCGCGAAGATCACCGCGGCGTGGGAGGAGCAGAAGGCCATCAAGGAGGTGATGGTCTTCCTCCAGGGCGTCGGCGTGTCCACCTCCCTGGCCGTGCGGATCTTCAAGCAGTACGGCGACGCCTCCATCACGGTGGTCAGGAACGAGCCGTACCGGCTGGCGGCCGATGTGTGGGGCATCGGCTTCAGGACCGCCGACACCATCGCCCAGGCCGTCGGGATCCCGCACGACAGCCCCCAGCGGGTCAAGGCCGGCCTGCAGTACACGCTCTCCGAGGCCACCGACAACGGGCACTGCTACCTGCCCGACGGTCAGCTGGTCGCCGACGCCACCAGGATCCTCGACGTGCCCGCCGACCTTGTCACCACCTGCCTGGACGGGCTCGTCGACGAGGAGGGGGTGGTCCGCGAGACGCTGCCCGGACCGGACGGCGAGCCGACGTCGGCGGTCTACCTGGTGCCGTTCCACCGCGCCGAGCAGTCCCTAGCCGGATCCCTGCTGCGGCTGCTGCGCGACCGCGCCGACCGGCTGCCCCACTTCACCGGCGTCGACTGGGGCCGGGCGCTGGCCTGGTTGAAGGCCCGCACCGGCACCGACCTCGCCCCCGAGCAGGAACAGGCCGTCCGCCTCGCCCTCACCTCCAGGGTCGCCGTGCTGACCGGTGGCCCCGGCTGCGGCAAGAGCTTCACCGTACGCTCGATCGTCGAACTCGCCGCCGCGAAGCAGGCCAAGGTCATCCTCGTCGCGCCGACGGGCCGCGCCGCCAAGCGGCTGTCGGAGCTGACCGGGCACCCGGCGGCCACCGTGCACCGGCTGTTGCAGCTGCGCCCCGGCGGGGATGCCAGCCACGACCGGGACAATCCCCTCGACGTCGACCTCCTCGTCGTCGACGAGGCCTCCATGCTCGACCTGATCCTGGCCAACAAGCTCGTCAAGGCCGTCCCGCCCGGCGCGCACCTGCTGCTCGTCGGCGACGTCGACCAGCTCCCCTCCGTCGGCGCCGGCGAGGTCCTGCGGGACCTGCTCGCCGCCCCGGCCGTCCCCCGGGTCCGGCTGACGCAGGTCTTCCGCCAGGCCGCGGAGTCCGGGGTCGTCACCAACGCCCACCGCATCAACGCCGGCAAGCCGCCGCTGCTCCAGGGCCTCAGCGACTTCTTCCTGTTCGCCAACGACGACACCGAGGCCACCGCCGCCCTGACCGTCGACGTCGCCTGCACCCGGATCCCCGCCCGCTTCGGCCTCGACCCGCGCCGCGACGTCCAGGTCCTCACCCCCATGCACCGCGGCCCGGCCGGCGCGGCGGCCCTGAACACGCTGCTCCAGCAGCGGCTCACCCCGGCACGCGAGGGGCAACCCGAGCGCCGCCTGGGCGGACGGGTGTTCCGCGTCGGCGACAAGGTCACCCAGATCCGCAACAACTACGACAAGGGCCAGGCCGGCGTCTTCAACGGCACCGTCGGCATCGTCACCGCTCTCAGCACCGACGAGCAGGTCCTGACGGTACGCACCGACGAGGACGAGAGCATCGACTACGACTTTGACGAACTCGACGAGCTGGCCCACGCGTACGCCATGACGATCCACCGCTCGCAGGGCTCCGAGTATCCCGCCGTGGTCATCCCGCTGACCACCAGCGCCTGGATGATGCTGCAACGCAACCTGCTCTACACCGCCGTCACCCGCGCCAAGAAGCTCGTCGTCCTGGTCGGTTCCCGCCGCGCGCTCGCCGCCGCCGTCCGTACCGTCGGGGCCGGGCGTCGCCACACCGCCCTCGACCACCGCCTCGCCTGAGCACCGCGCTGCTGCCGCACGCCAGCCCGGGGCCGGCCCCCGCCGGGCGGCCCTCTACGCGACCGGGCGGGGCGCGGTCGGTGTGGGGCGCAGCGCCGCCAGCTGGATCTGCAACGCCAGTCGCGTGCGCGGCGAGTCGAGATCCACGGCGACGACCTCGGTGAGGCGACGCAACCGGTAGCGGAGCGTGTTGGGGTGCACGTGCAGTTGCCGGGCGGCTCGCTGCGGGTCGCCCTGCTGGTCGAGCCAGGCGGCGACGGTGGCGACGTAGTCGGTGCCGTGCTCCCGGTCGTGGGCCACGAGACCGGGCAGGGGGCCGCCCAGCAGCAGGTCGACGCCCGGCACGGCGCCGACCACCCGGTGCACGACCAGCTCCGCCCAGTGGTCCTCGAACCGCAGCACCGGGCCCCGCTGCCCGGTCGGACCGCGCAACGCGAGCAGCTCCGCCGCCTCGGCGCGCGAGCGCGGCAGGTCCGCCAGGTTCCGGGCGACGCCGCCGGACGCGGCGTACAGACCCGGGTCCTGCACGGCGACGTCGTGGATCAGCTTCTCCATCCACCGCCGCGAACCGGGCGCGGCGCCCTCGTCCACGAGGACGGCGAACAGGACGTCCCCGACGTCCGCGAGCAGCGGCTGGCGCCAGCCGTGCCGGCGGGTGATCGACTCCCACAGCGCGAGGTTGTCGACCATCTCCCCAGTCCCGCCGAGGGCGACGACCCGCCACGGTCCCTCGGGCAGGGCCAGCTCCTCCCGGCCCGTCCCCCCGGTGGCCCGCAGGGCCGCCCGCAGGCGGTCGGCCGACACCCGGCGCGCGACGTCGGCCTGCACGCGCAGGCGGAGCAGGTGCAGGGCCAGCACGGACGCCGTGCCCTGGAGGTCGCGCAGCCGCCCCTGCGGCACCGGGCCCTCGACGACGGCCCAGATCGAGCCGAGCAGCTCGCCGCCGGCGCGGATCGGGACGACGAGGCGGGGCAACGTCCCGTCCGGGCCCTGCGGTACGAAGATCAGCTCGCTGCCCGTCGCGAGCTTGCGGAAGACGCCACGGGAACGGAAGTGGGCGATCACGTTGCCGGGGGCGCGACGGCCGACGATCGTCGACACGCGCGCCGGGTCGGTGCGGTCCTGGCGCGACGAGTAGGCCAGCACCCGGGACTGGGCGTCCTCGATCGTCACCGGGGCGTCGACGACGGCGGCGGTCGCGTCGGCGAGGGCGAACAGCTCGTCGTAGACGCCGGGCTCCCCGGCCTCCGGCGAGCCGGGCGCGACGGCCCGGTCGATCATCCCGCGCAGCAGCCAGACGAGCTGGGCCCAGGAGCCGTGACGTTGAAGCTCGACCAGGGTGAGGCGTCGTTCGGCGGCGGCCGACGTCACGTCGGGGTGCGCGGCCAGCGGAGGCTTGAGCACCAGGCCGGCCGCCCCGGCCTCCTGGCAGCGCGCGACGACGGCGAGGGCCTGTTCCGGGGTCGCGACGCCCGCGCCGAGGACGAGGTCACCGCTCTGGCCGGTCGTGGCGTCGTCGGCGAGGGTCACGTCGCGTACCTCCGCCTCGTCGGCGGGGACGACGACCTTGAGCAACGCGGCGCCGGCCGCGTCCACCACGCCAGCCACGGTGAGCATGCCGCGATTGTGCCCCGATCTTGTCCGGCAGGGCCAATGACCTGGGCGATCCTTGGCCGGAACGGACAATGACCTCCCGGCCCGGTGGGGACAGGATTGGCCGCGATCCCTGTCGCGCCCGAAGGAGAAGACGCCATGTCCCCCGTCGAGTCAGTGCCCGCCCCCCAGCACGTCGCCGTCGTCGGCGCGGGGATGGTCGGGCTGGCCACCGCCTGGTTCCTGCAGGAGCGGGGTGTCCGGGTCACCGTGCTCGACCGTACGGGGGTCGCGGCGGGCGCGTCGTGGGGCAACGCGGGCTGGCTCACCCCCGGTATCACCACTCCCCTGCCGGAGCCGGCGGTGCTGCGGTACGGGGTACGCGCCGTGCTGAGCCCGTCCTCGCCGGTCTACGTGCCGCCGCGCGCGGACGCCCGGTTGCTGCGGTTCCTGGCCGGCTTCGCGCGGCACAGCACGGCGTCGAAGTGGCAGAGCGCGATGCGGGCCCTCATCCCGATGAACCGGCGGGCGCTGGACGCGTTCGACGCGCTGACCGCCGGTGGGGTCGCGGCGCCGACGCACGAGGCGAAGTCGTTCCTCGCCGCGTACCGGACCGAGGCCGAGCGGTCGGTCCTGCTCGACGAACTGGCGCACATCCACGCCGCGGGCCAGGGGATCGAGTTCGACGTCCTCACCGGTGCCGAGGCCCGCGAGGTGGAGCCATCGCTGTCGGACACGGTCGGCGCCGCCATCCGCCTGCACGACCAGCGCTACGTCAACCCGGGCCAGTACGTGCACGCCCTGGCCGACTCGGTCCGCACGCGGGGCGGCGCGGTCAGGGCCGGCGTGGACGTCCTGGACGTCCGCGACGAGGCGACCGGTGTCCGGGTGGTGACCTCCGCCGGCACCGACGAGCGCTACGACGCGGTGGTGCTGGCGACCGGCACCTGGCTCGGGCAGTTGGCCCGGCGCTTCGGCGTCCGCACCGTCGTGCAGGCCGGCCGCGGCTACAGCTTCAGCGTCGCCATCGAGCACCTGCCGGCCGGCCCGGTCTACTTCCCCGCGCAGCGCGTGGCCTGCACGCCGCTGGGCGACCGGCTGCGCGTCGCCGGCATGATGGAGTTCCGCAGCGCCGAGGCGCCGCTGGACCGGCGCCGCGTCTCGGCCATCGCCGAGGCCGCCCGACCGCTGCTGCGGGGCGCCGACCTGGACACCCGCACCGACGAGTGGGTCGGCTCGCGGCCCTGCACTCCGGACGGCCTTCCCCTGATCGGCCGGACCAGGTCGCCGCGCGTCTTCGCCGCCGGCGGCCACGGCATGTGGGGCATCACCCTCGGCCCGCTCACCGGCGAGCTGCTCGCCGAGCAGATCACCGGCGGTGGGCAGCCCGTCGAGCTGCGCCCGTTCGACCCGCTGCGCTGACGGGCGTCCGCCCGGGGTCGAGGAGCGGGCCGGCGCGGCGTACGTCGGATGACGCCCATGACGTTTCGTACCCGGCTCCATGACAGTTGTATGAAGAAGCTGTGGAAGTGCCCGTGACTGGTTTCGCCGCCCTTCCGGCGGGGGCAACACCCAGCGCGACGACAACTCTCCGGAAGGACGGCTCCACGTGGAAGTCACCGGTTTCTTCACTGCCATCATCATCGGCCTGATCATCGGGGCGTTGGGCCGCCTGGTCGTGCCGGGCAAACAGAACATCCCGATCTGGCTCACACTGCTCATCGGTGTGGTGGCGGCGATCCTCGGCACTCTCGTCGCCGGGGCCCTCGGCGTCGACGACACCCGGGGGATCGACTGGATCGAGCTGGCCCTCCAGGTCGTCTTCGCCGCGATCGGCGTCGCCATCGCCGCCGGCGCCTACGGTCGCCGACGCATCCGCTGACCTGCCCGTCCCACGGCGCCGGCCCACCCTCGCGGCGGGCCGGCGCCGTCCTGTCCGCCGAGGCGCCGGAACCCGCCGCGCCTTCCGTGTCCCTCGACGGAGCGCCGACGACAGGTGGCGGCCCTACCGGCGACAGTCGCAACCGCTGCGGCCGCTGTCCGCACCCCGACGGGGCTCCGGCTTGCAGGTGGCGCAGAGCCGGGTCGACGGGCGGTGCGCCAGCTCCTCGATCGGGATGTCGCGGTCGCACCCTCCACAGGTGCCGTAGCGGCCCTGTTCCAGGTAGTGCAGTGCGCGGGCGATGTCACCCAGGGCCCGTCGCGTGGCGGCGGTCAACGCGGCGGCCGCCTCGAGATCGGCGCCGGCGGAGCGGATCCGTCGGGCCTGCCGGTCCAGCAGCGCCAACTGGATGCTGTGCCGCTCGTACTGCTCCTCCAGGACGATCCGGAGCACCCCCAGCTCGGCCTGCCTGTTCACGACGTACACGATCGGTCCTTCTCCCTGCTCGGAACGAAGAGAAAGGGCGGAGCGCTGATGCGCTCCGCCCGCCGGTGCCGGTCCTGTGGATCTCGGACGGGTGGCGGCGGGCGGCGCTGACGAGGCGCCCGCCGGGTCGGCGGCGCGACGATCGGCGCGACGGCGCCCCGGCGGACGAGGGCGACCGACGGCACGACGAGGCGACGGGTGATCGCATCCGCGACGAGGTGGACCCGCGGCCCGGTGGTCGCGGTCGTCCGCGACGGGACGGAAAACTCCTGGTACGCCGCGGTGCGGGGCTGCCGGGAGGGGCCGGGGGCGGTCACGGCGCCACCATAGACCGAACGCCCGCGTACCGGCCAGCGCCCGGCGCCCGGAGCCGGTCGTGGGTAGCCGGATCGGTCGCGGCAGCCGTGACCCGTCGCACAGGCCGCGAAATCGACGTGCGCGTGACGACCCGGCGCTCTAGGTTTCCGCCGTGACCCTCGACATCGTGCGCCTGGCGGACCGCCCCGACCTCGGCCCTTCGCTCGACGAGGACTTCGACGGGGCGTGGCCGCCGTTCATGCTGTGGGACCCGATGGGCACGGTGTACTACGGCGTCGCCCACGACCTGTACCCCGAGTTCGTCTTCGCCGCGGTCGACCCCGCCGACCCCGCCCGCGCGGTCGCCCGGGCGTACGCGGTGCCGTTGCGTTGGACCGAGTCCGAGCTTCCCGACGGCGGCTGGGACCGGGTGATCCAGCGGGCCACCGTCAACCGCCTGGCCGGCGCCGACACGAACATGGTCTCGGCGTTGGAGATCTGCATCCGACCCGACCGGCGCGGCACCGGGTTGTCCGCCGTGATGCTGGCCGCCATGCGGAAGGCCGTCGCGGAACTGGGCTACGACACGCTCGTCGCGCCGGTCCGGCCGAGCGGCAAGCACACCCGGCCCGAGCTGCCGATGGCGCAGTACGCGGCACAGGTCCGCGAGGACGGCCTGCCGGTCGACCCCTGGCTGCGGGTGCACGTCCGCGCGGGCGGACGCGTCGAGCGCGTCGCCACCCGGTCGATGACGATCGCCGGGACCCTCGCCGACTGGCGTCGCTGGACGGGCCTGCCGTTCGACACCAGCGGGCCGGTCCACGTGCCGGGGGCCCTCGTGCCGGTGCACTGCGACGTGGCGCACGACCACGCCGTCTACGTCGAGCCCAACGTCTGGGTCAGGCACCGCCTCTAGGCGGGTCGCGCGGCGTCCGGGCGCGGGCCGGTCGCGGGCCGCCCGGGGAGACGTGCACGCACGCGTCACCCGGTCGCGGGCGCGGCCCGCCGCGTGGGCAGGCCAGCCACGGCACCGGGGGCACCAGCGCTGCGGCCCCCGACGTCGCCGCGCCCGTCCCGCGCGCCACCGGATCGCCGGGGACGGCCGGGGCGGTCGCGCCGGTGGGGGTCGGCGGCGCGCCGGCGGGCAGGCCGCCCCGTGTGCCCTCGTCCGCCCGGTACGGCGGGCCGACCCGCTCCGGCGCGGCCGGGCCGACGGCGGTCAGCGTCACGAACGCCACCGCGACGACGGCGGCGGCGAGGGCCGCGCGAGGTCCGGCACGCAGCCCGCTCGACGGGGCCTGATCGGGGTGGACCGGCAGCGGTGGCACCGGCCGCGCCCGCCGGTGGGCGGCCAGGATCGCCTCGAGCTGCGCGGCGACGGCGGCCCGTTCGCCGGTGGCGGCGGCGTGGGCGAGGGTGAGGTAGAAGCGGAAGTTCACGGTCGCGGCGGCGGGCACCCGCAGCCCGGCGAGCCGCCGCCCGTCGGTGGCGTGCAGCAGGGTGAACGGCACCTCCGGATGGTGCGCCGGCCCCACCAGGTCCGCGTACCTCCACTCGTGCCGCCGCCCGCGCCGCGAGGAGAAGGCGACGCGGCGGCTGGTCACGACGGCCATCCCCGTGTCGAGGGCCCGCACCCCCCTCGGCAGCGCGCGCCCGGCGACGGCGTCCGTGGCGACGGTCAGGCCCGGGGCGGGCAGCCCGGCGCCGTGCCGCGCGTCCACCTCGACCAGGTCCGCGACCGGCAGTACGCGGTAGACGACCTCGTCTTCGTCGAGGGCCACCGGCAGGCCGGCACGCGGCTGCGTGCAGCCGAGGAACCCGGCCGCCTCGATCCGCAGCCGGACCAGGTGGTCGTGGTGCCGCTGCCAGGCCGCGAACCGCGCGTCGTACGCGCGCCGCCGCCGGTCGTTCTCGCGCTCGGCCCACCTGATCCGCCAGGCGGGCTGCGCCGACGCCGGGATCGCCATGATGGAGTACGAGGCTGCCGTCACGCCTCGTACAACCACCGGCCGGTCGATCAGGAAACTGGCACCGGTCGATACTTCCCATTGCTACCGGTAGGGGCGGTTCGACCTCCGACCCGGACCACCGGACGCCCTTCCCGGCCCGGCCCTGGGCTCAGGCCCCGCCGAGGGTCCGGGCGAACCGGCGGATGTCGTCGACCAGGAGCCCGGGCTGCTCCAGCCCCGGGAAGTGCCCCCCGCGGTCGTGCTCGGTCCACTGCACGATGTTCGGGAAGGCCTGGTCGGCCCAGGCCCGGACGGGCTGCGAGGGGTCGTGCGGGAAGACCGACACCCCGAGCGGCACCGGCACCGGGGGCTGCTGTCGCGGCGCGGCGCTGACCGGGAGCATGTCCGCCGTCTCGTGGTAGAGCTGGGCGGAGGAACCCGCCGTCCGGGTGAACCAGTAGAGCGACACGTTGGTGAGCAGGCGGTCCCGGTCCACGGCGTCCTCGGGGCTCTTGCCGGAGTCGGTCCACTCCTTGAACTTCTCCACGATCCACGCGAGCTGCCCGACGGGAGAGTCGGTCAGGGCGTACGAGAGCGTCACCGGGCGGGTGGCCTGGATCTTCATGTAGCCGGATTCGTCGTCGACGAAGCGGGCCAGCCGGGCGAGCCGCCGGCCGGTGTCCTCGTCGAGCGCGCCCAGCTCGCGCGGGTCGCCGGGGGGCGGCGTGATGAGGAAGTTGACGTGCGCCCCGATCGCGTGCCCGGCGTCCGCCGCCGCGAGCGCGACCGTCACCCAGGAGCCGAAGTCGGTGCCCTGCGCCAGGTAGCGGTCGTAACCGAGTCGGTCCATCAGCTCGGCCCACGCCCCGGCGATGCGCGGCACGCCCCAGCCGGTCCCGGTGAGCGGGCCGGAGAAGCCGTACCCGGGCAGGGACGGGACCACCACGTGGAAGGCGTCCGCGGGGTCGCCCCCGTGGGCGCGCGGATCGGTCAGCGGCCCGACGAGGTCGACGTACTCCAGGAAGCTGCCCGGCCAGCCGTGGGTGAGCACGAGCGGCGTCGCGTCCGGCTCCGGGGACCGTACGTGCAGGAAGTGCACCGTGGCGCCGTCGATCTCCGTGACGAACTGGGGGTACTCGTTCAGCCGCGCCTCGGCCGCCCGCCAGTCGTACCCGCTGCCCCAGTAGTCGGCCAGCTCCCGCAGGTAGGACTGCGGCACGCCGCGTTCCCAGCCGTCCGCGCCCGGCTCATGCGGCCACCGGGTGTCGGCCAGTCGTCGGCGCAGGTCGTCGATGTCGGACTGCGGTATCTCGATGCGGAACGGCTTCATCCCAGCGCCCTCCAGGGTCACGGCTCGCGCGAGATTCACATCCTTGACGGCGTACGCGGGGGCGCGCACCTTCCGCCGTGCGCTCTGCCGCGCGGGCACCGGCAGGCTCAGTCGCGGTGGGCCGCCGCGTCGGAGCTCTACGGGGTCCCGCCGGGACCCCGCACTATCGTCGTCCGATGCGGACGAGGGCGAAGATGCGGCGAACCCCAGCCGTACCTCCGGTGGCTGTGGAGTCGCCACGGGTCCCTCCTCGTCGGCGCCCCGGGCTGACCCGCCCGACACGCCCCCGGCCGCCCACGAGGCGCAGGGGCCCCGCCGAGGTGGCGGGGCCCCTGCGTCGACGCTCGGGTGAGTGCCGGTCAGCACCAGCCGTTGATCGGGCCGTTCACCCCGCTTGCCAGGTAGGCGTCGGAGATCCAGGTGCCGTCGCTCAGCCGGTTCCACAGCGCGGTGGTGCCGTACCGCCCGGTGTGGGAGGTGCCGTTGGCGGAGCAGGAGACGGTGACCGTGGCGCCGTCGCCGACCGATCCCCGTACGGCGTAGCCGGTGCCGGGCCCGGACCGCTTGTTCACCGAGCCTCCGCCGTTGGCGTCGACCACCGCCTGGTTGAAGCCCAACGCCCCGTAGTTGTAGAGGCCGGCGCCGGCTCCGGCCCAGACCGAGCCGTGCCGCGCGCCGCCCTGGTAGGCGGCGGCGCCGTTGGCGAACTCCCACTTGCCGATGCCGTGGCCGGCGATGGAGACGTAGGCGCTGTTCTGCCGCAGCCCGAAGTGGACGTGCCGGCCGTACGCCGCCCCGCCGCAGGTCACGTCGGTGCCCGTGTAGCCCAGGTACGCGCCCTGGCCGACGGCGGCGCCGTTGACCGAGATGCTGCTCCACAGGTGGTAGTAGTCGGTGGAGTAGCCCCGGTCGTGGATCACCCGGATCCACCCCGTGCACATCGTGTAGGCCGTGCCGGCCCGCGCCGCGCGGACCACCTGGTCACCCCCGGCCAGGTCGATCGAGCTGTACGGCGTCTCGTAGCCGCCCCAGCCGTGCGGGCCGCTGGTCAGCGTCCACGTCTGGCCGACCGCGAAGGGCAGGGCCATCCCCGTCCGGTAGTCGCCGCCCGCCTGCATGGTGCTCGGGGTGCGCTGGAAGACCTGCTTCTCCTGCTTGTTCACCAGGGGCGACTCGGCGGCCAGCTCGCTGAACCCGGCCTCGCCGTCGAAGTTCACCCGCCACGTGCCGGCCTCGGCACGGGCGATGAAGATCGCCCCGGTCGGGTGGACGTCCTTCTCGTGAGAGGTGACGGCCACGGCCGTGCCGAAGGCCCACTGGCCGTTGCGGCGGGTGACGGTCACGCGGGTCTCGCCGCTTCCGGCGTGCTCCGCCGCGGGGCTGTCGGCGTGCTCCGCCTCCAGGGTCCGGACCTGTGCGCGCAGCTTGGCGGTCACGGCGTCCTCGACGCTCACGTGGGCCGGATCCGGGGTGGGCGCGGCGTGCGCGGCGGTGCCCGAGACCAGGAGTTCCGTCGCCAGCAGGGCGGTGGCGATGCCTGCCCATCGTCTGACTTGCACCATTGACGACCTCTTTCAAATCGAAGGACATCGCTAAGTGGTGCTGACGATAGACAGAACGAGGAAGATTGTCTACATGTTGACCCGCCGGCAATGAAGGTATGTTTCGGCGCGCGGGCCGGTGGGCGGGCGGGACCCGACCGGGACCGGGGACACCCCCGCCGCCCGAATCTGCTGGTAGCCGACCTCCCGGCGCGTTCCGAGTGGGAGACTGGGGCGGTCGCCGAGGAGGGATCGCGTATGTCTGCTGGTCGCTACCTCGCGGTCGCCGGTCCGCGTGAACTCCGTGCGGGCGAGGTGTCCGCGACCGAGCCCGGGCCCGGCCGCGTGACCGTCGACATCACGTACACGGGGATCTGCGGCACCGACGTCCACGGTTACACCGACGGGCACATGCTGCCGCCGGCGGTCTTCGGGCACGAGTGGACCGGTTCGGTCTCGGCGGTGGGCGCCGGCGTGGACGGGCTGCGGGTCGGCCAGCGCGTGGTCGGCGCGGTGGGGCCGGCGTGCGGCCGTTGCCGCCAGTGCGTCGCCGGGCACGCCCGCCACTGCGACACCGTGTTCGCCGAGGCCAACGGGGTCGACGCCGACGCACCGCCGCACGGCGCCTTCGCCACCCGGGTGCAGGTGACGGCGCGGCGGGTCATCCCGGTTCCGGAGGGCCTGTCGGCGGTGGAGGCGGCGCTCGTGGAGCCGGCCACGGTCACCTTCCACGCCGTGCGGCGGGTGGCGGCGGAGTACGGCAGCACCACGCTGGTCCAGGGCGCCGGCCCGATCGGGCTGCTCACCGCCCAACACGCCCGCAACGCCGGGGCGGGGCCGATGATCATCTCGGAGCCTTCCGCGGCGCGCCGTACGCTGGCCGGCAGGCTCGGCTTCGCCCACGTCGTCGAGCCCGCCGACCTGCCGGCCGCGCTGGACGAGCTCACCGCGGGCATGGGCGCCGACGTCGTGTACGAGTGCAGCGGCGTTCCGTCGCTGTTCCAGCCGTCGGCGGAGCTGGTGCGCCGGGGCGGGACGCTCGCTTTGCTCGGCTACCCGCTGGAGAACTCGAGCGTCAGCTACGGCGACTGGCAGAGCCGGGAGCTGACGGTGATCGGGTCACTGGCCTACCAGCACGAGGACTTCGTGGGCGCGATGCACGCGATCGCCGCACGCCGCATCGACGTGGCGGCGCTGCACACGGGCACCTTCGGGCTGTCGTCGCTGAAGGACGTCCTCGACGAACTCGACTCGGGCCGCAGCGAGCACACCAAGGTGCTGATCGACCCGAACCAGCCGGACCGGGCCTGAGCCGGCGGGCGGCGCGGCGGCGAGGGGTCAGTGCGGGAAGACCCGGGGCGTGCGCCGCTCGACCTCGTCGCGGAAGTCCTCGATCCGGGAGGCCACCTGTCGCATGCCGACGGTGTGCTCCAGGCGGTCGAGATAGAGCGAACGGCGGGCCAGGCCGTCGAGGTCGAAGCTGAAGTAGACGGCCATCAGCGGGTTGACGAACAGGGTGCTGCCCCGGGTGCGGCGGGTCACGTGCACGTCCCCGTCGGCGCCACGGATGGCGGCGGCGATCTGCCCGTGCACGATGCTGGGCCGCAGCGGCGTGGCCGCCTGCCCGTACGCGACCGCGTCCCGGTACAGCCGTGCCTCCCGGCTGCTGCCCGGAATGGACAGTGCCCCGAGGTACGCGCCGTCGCGGTCGAGGGCGGCGATGTTCTCCAGCACCTGGGTGTGGTTGACCCCGTGGTACGCGTCGATGCCGAACCCGAGGCACACCACCAGCCTCACCGGCACGTCCAGGCCGGCCACCGCCGCGAGGCTCGTCATGTCCTCGACGGGGGTGCCCAGGCCGGCCTCGTCGCCGCGCATGAGGATGTCGGTGCCCCCGTCGACCAGCACCACCGCGTCCACCCCGAGCGCGTCGACCAGATGCCGGTAGGCGTCGCGCAGCGGCGCCACGCCCACCCGCGGGAAGGCGTACACGGTGCTCGGCTGGTCGTTGGCGGCGAGCCAGCGGGCCAGCGCCCGTTCCGGGAAGTACTCGTCGGGGCCGGCGGTGTCCGGGGTGACGGCGGCGACGTCCTGCGCCGCCCAGGCGTCCAGGTCGAGCAGTTCGAGCCGCGTGAAGGAGAGGTTGGCCAGGTACACGGTCCGACCGGCGTCGCGTAACGCGACGGCCAGCGGAATCGCGGCGTACACGTCGAAGCCGCCGCCCGCGCCCGCCATCAGCACGGTGCGGGCCGGCTCCAGCGCGGCGAACAACGGTGGTACGGCCAGTGACCGCATCGAGCCTCCTCAGGTGACCGCCACAGGGTTGCCGTGGCAGGCGGGGCGGTTCGTTCAGAACAGCGTCGACGGCCCGACCGGCTCCGGCTCGGGCAGCGGCTCGACCTCGGGCAGGCGCGCCCGTACCTCGTCGTGGAACCGGCGGGCGAGCTCCGGTGCGTCGGCGTTGTCCGGGGTGTGCACGAAGATCGTCGGTGATCGGCCCTCGCGCAGCCACCCGGTCACCACGTCGAGCCACGGCTGCCAGCCCTCGGCCGTACGGGCGGGGTCGTCGCGGCCGAGGTAGCGGACGATCGGCCGGTCGGTCAGCGCGCGGGTGCGCAGCGGGGTGCGCGGCTTCCTGGTCCACGCCTCGCGTTCCGCGTCGCTGGTCGGCGGGGTGCGGAAGAACGCGGTCGTGTCGAAGGGCACCCACTCGGCGCCGACGGTGGCGAGCGCCTCCTCCAGCGTCCGCGCCGCCCGGGGGTCGTCGAAGAACGCGGGGTGCCGGACCTCCACGGCGTACCGGTGGGCGGTGGGCAGCCCGCACAGGAAGCGGGCCAGCGCGGGCACGTCGGGTGGGCCGAACGAGCCCGGCAGCTGGATCCAGAGGGCGTGGGCCCGTGGGCCGAGGGGTTCGACGGCGTGCAGGAAGGCGCGGAGTTCCTCGTCGGCGCCGGTGAGCCGACGCTCGTGCGTGACGACCTTCGGCAGCTTGGGCAGGAACCGGAAGTCGGGGTCGGTCTGCTCCGCCCAGGAGGCGACCGTCTCCCGGGCCGGGGTGGCGTAAAAGGTGGTGTTCCCCTCGACCGCCGTGCACCAGCCGGCGTACGCGCGCAGCCGCTCGTGGGCCGGCAGCGGATGCGCCAGGAAGCGCCCCTGCCACGACTTGTGCGTCCACATCGCGCACCCCACGTGCAGGCGCATCGGATCCTCCCACCGCTCGACGGCCCGACGCGGGGTGACCCGCGCCGCGGGTACGGTATCCGGCCGTGCCGGCGGCGGCGAGCCCAGGCGCGGGCGCCGGCCGTGCCCGTGCGGCACGGCCGGCGCCCAGCGGTCCCTGCTCCGTCAGCCGCGGCCCTGGTCGTGCGGCACGGTGACCGTCACGGTGCAGCCGACCGGGCGGCCGATCTCGTCGTGCCCCGCGTACGTCAGGGAGTAGACCCTGTCCCCACCGGCGCCGTCGCGTTCGGCCCGCAGCCGGCCGCTGGTGTCCGGGTTGCCGACGGTGAAGCCGCTGACGTCCGCGGCGTCGCCGCCGGTCACCGCCGTCAGGTTGAGCGCGTACGGGCCGAGGACCCCGTCGCGCAGGTCCGCCGTCACGGTGACGTCGACCATCTGGTGGTTCGGCGGCCACAGCACCGGCCGGTCCACCACGCAGTCCACCGCGCGGGTGGGCACCGGCCGGTCCAGGGTGGCGACGGCATGGCCGATCGTCGCGGTGAGCCGCCCGCCGGCCTCGTAGTACATGTGCGCGGTCCGGCCCTCGAAGTAGAACGTCGGCGCGGCCGAGCGCCCCAGGTCGGGCGCGGCCACCATCGAGTCGTGCACGACGCCGAGGTGGACCTCCCGGTCGAAGTTCTCGCCGACGTCCACGGCGTGCATGTTGCCGTCGGCCGCGTGGAAGATCACCAGGTTGCGGCCGTTCCAGCGCAGGAAGAACGGGCCGGAGGCGTTCGGGCCCTGGATGCCCTGCGGGGTCACGATCGGGTCGGGCTGGATCGTCCAGGTGCGCGCGTCCGGGGAGACCGCCCAGCGGATCCGCCGGGACACCGGCCCGGTCGGCCCGGGCGGCGCGGCGGTCGGGTTGTCCATGAAGAGCATCAGGTACCGGCTGCCCAGCCGCGGCACGGCGTGCTCGAACACCCGGGCGTAGGAGGTCTCCCCGCCGGTGCTGTCGTCGCGGCTGATCGCCGTCCCGCCGTAGTCGAAGTGGATGCCGTCCTCGGAGGTGGCGTATCGGGTGATCGAGTTCTCGCCGTGGAAGTAGAGGAACAGCTTGCGCTCTCCCTCCACCCAGATGGCGTGCGGGGAGGAGATGTGGCTGACCGTGGAGTAGTGGGGGAGCCAGGTGTTGCCGATCAGCGGGTTGGCCCGGTACTCGGTCCACGGACCGTTGATCGAGTCCGCGTACGCCAGGGCGATCCCGCCGGGCCGCTCGTGGGGCGCGTAGTACAGGTAGTAGGTGCCCAGCGGGTTGGGGAAGTAGTCGGCGGCCCGGATGACGCTCGGGAAGATGAACTCGTTGGTCGGGTTGTAGGTCAGGGCGCTCTTGTCGAACGCGGTGCCCGCGTAGGTGAAGCGCGGGAAGTCGAAGGCCGGATCGGCGGCGGCCGGAGCCGCACCGGCCAGCGCGGTCACCAGCATGCCCGCGCCGGCTGCCGCCACGGCGGCGCGACCGGGCACTCGGACGGGTGCTTTCGTCATCGCTGTTCCTGCTCTGTCGGGGGATGGTGGGGCTCCCCCACCGCCCGGGCGGGCCGTCGGCGTACGGGGCCGTCGACGGAGGGGTCCAGGAGGTGGGGACGGGTACGCCGGTGACGACTGTGGACGCCGCGCAGCACGCCGCAGGGCGGCACGAAGTCACGCTGCGTGAGACGGCCGGCCACCGCGAGGGTGAGCAGGCCGCCCGGACCGCGTGCTAATACGTATTATCATCAATTCTTCTCGAATGCTGCTCGACCCGGGCGGGTCTTGTCAAGAGGCCGGCCGCCGGCCTCGGCGGGGCGGCCCACCGGCTCAGGCGGGAGCCATCCGGCCGGGAGGGCGGCGCGGGCCGCCCGGAGCTAATCCGCATTACTCCAGGGACTTCACCTCCAAGAAATCTCTCCGCCCACCTCTTGACACAAACCCGGTCGGCCCGCCAGGCTCCTCCCCAACGCCGAGCGCTAATACGCATTAGCCGCACCGGAAGGACCTGTGGTGCCCTCTACACCCCGACGCGTCACGCAGCGTGACATCGCGCGGCTGGCTGGCGTCAGCCAGGCGACCGTGTCGCTGGTGCTCAACAACCGGGCCGACGCCGACGTCCGCATCGCGCCGGAGACCCGCGACCGCGTGCTGCGAACCATCGCGGAGACCGGGTACGCCGCCGATCCCGTCGCCCGCCGGCTCGCCGCACGGTTCAACCGGATCATCGGCGTCTTCACCTACGAGCCCGCCTTCCCCAGCGGCAGCCGCGACTTCTTCCACCCCTTCCTGCTGGGCATCGAGGAGTACGCGGAACGGGCCGGCTGCGACCTGCTGCTGTTCACCAGCGCCCCGGTGGTCGACGGTCGGCGCCGCATCTTCCACCAGGACAACCGGCTCCGCCTCGCCGACGGCTGCATCCTGCTCGGGCAGGAGATCGACGCCGCGGAGCTGCACCGGCTCAACCGCGACGGCTTCCCGTACGTCGCCGTCGGCCGTCGCGACGACGCCGGCGGCCCGGTGCCGTACGTCGGCGCCGACTACGCCGCGGCGGTGCGCGAGCTGGTCGGCCTGGCCCTCGCCCGGGGCCACCGGCGCCTGGCCTACCTGCGCACCGACATCACCGCGGAGTCCTCGGCCGACCGGCGGCGCGGGTTCGCCGAGGCCGCGACGGCGGCGGAGAACGCCCGCCACCTGAGCACGGCCGCCCAGGACGCCGACACGATCCTCGACGA
This sequence comes from Micromonospora sp. USAFONa4, assembly GCF_057197825.1. Taxonomy (NCBI): domain Bacteria; kingdom Bacillati; phylum Actinomycetota; class Actinomycetes; order Micromonosporales; family Micromonosporaceae; genus Micromonospora; species Micromonospora sp. USAFONa4. Next base: position 126,270 of record NZ_CM170072.1, read on the forward strand.
CCTGCTGGCCGACGGCACCACCGTCGCCTTCGTGGAGGACTTCGCCTTCGCCGTGGCGCTGGAGCTGGCCACCCGCCGACGCGGACTGACCGTGCCCGGCGACCTGTCGATCCTGACCCTCGGCGACCCGACGGTCCCGGTCCCCACCGACCTCGCGTTCACCGGGTTCCTGATTCCGCGCGAGGAGATGGGCCGGCAGTCCGTCGAGGTGCTGACCGGCGTCATCGACGGCAGCGCCGACGGTGTGCAGCAACGGCTGCTCCCCTGCGAACTCGTCGAGGGCGACACCCTCGGCGCCCCCTGATCGGCGGTCGACCGCGGCTTCGCGGTGACCGTGCAACCGGAAGGAAGCAAGTGGTACAGATGCGTGCGGACGTCCTCGTCGTCGGGGGCGGGCTGGGCGGGGTGGCGGCGGCGCTCGCCGCGGCCCGGGCCGGCCGGTCGGTCATCCTGACCGAGGAGTTCGACTGGCTCGGCGGGCAGCTCACCAGCCAGGCCGTCCCGCCGGACGAGCACTCCTGGATCGAACAGTTCGGCGCCACCGCGAGCTACCGGGCCCTGCGCACCGGGATCCGCGACTACTACCGCCGGCACTACCCGCTCACCGAGCGGTCGCGGGCCTGGACCGACCTCAACCCGGGAGCCGGCTGGGTGAGCCGGGTCTGCCACGAGCCCCGGGTGGCCGTCGCCGTCATCGAGCAGATGCTGGCGCCCTTCCTCGGCTCCGGCCGGCTGACCGTGCTCCAGCCGTACCGGCCGGTCGCCGCGGAGACCGACGGGGACCGGGTGGTCGGGGTGACCGTCGCGCATCGCGACCGCGACGAGCGGATCGACCTCGTCGCGCCGTACATCCTGGACGCGACGGAGACCGGCGAGCTGCTGCCGCTGACCGGCACCGAGTACGTCACCGGCTTCGAGTCGCAGGCCGACACTGGCGAGCCCAGCGCGCCGGCCGAGGCGCAGCCGATGAACATGCAGGCCGTCTCCGTCTGCTTCGCCCTCGACCACGTCGACGGCGACCACACCATCGAGCGGCCGGCGAACTACGACTTCTGGCGCGACTACAAGCCCGACTTCTGGGGCGACCGGCTGCTGTCCTGGCGGTCGCCGCACCCGCGCACCCTGGAGATCGTCGAGCGCAGCTTCACGCCCAACCCGGACGACGACCCGCTGGCCGTCAACGCCGACCAGCGGCTCAACCCCGGCGACGGCAACCTCTGGACGTTCCGGCGCATCGCCGCCCGGCGCAACTTCACCGACGGCGCGTACGACAGCGACATCACGCTGGTGAACTGGCCGATGATCGACTACTTCGAGGGTCCGGTCATCGACGTGCCGAACGCGTCGTGGCACCTGAGCAAGGCCCGTGAGCTGTCGTACTCGGTGCTCTACTGGATGCAGACCGAGGCGCCCCGGCCGGACGGCGGGACCGGCTTCCCCGGCCTGCGCCTGCGCGGCGACGTGACCGGCAGCCGCGACGGCCTGGCGCAGGCGCCCTACATCCGGGAGTCGCGCCGCATCCGGGCCGAGTACACGGTCGTCGAGCAGGACCTGTCGCTGGCCGTGCGCGGCGAGCACGGCGCGGTCGCCTACCCGGACTCGATCGGCGTCGGGATGTACCGCATCGACCTGCACCCCTCCACCGGCGGCGACAACTACATCGACGTCGGGTCTTGCCCGTTCGAGATCCCGTTGGGCGCGCTGATCCCGCAGCGGGTCGAGAACCTGCTCCCGGCCGGCAAGAACATCGGCACCACCCACATCACCAACGGCAGCTACCGGCTGCACCCGGTCGAGTGGAACGTCGGCGAGGTCGCCGGCCTGCTCGCCGACTTCTGTCTGGCCCGGGGCGAGTCCCCGCGCGCGGTCCGCGGCACCCCCCGCCTGCTGGCCGACTTCCAGGACCGCCTCTCGGCGGCCGGCGTGGAGATGCGCTGGCCCCAGGTCGCGGGCTACTGAACATCCCCGAAGAGGAGAAGATCATGAGATTGGGAAAGGCTGTGCGCGGTGTCGCGGCGACACTGGCCGGCGTCCTCGCGCTGTCCGCCTGCGGCGGCGGTGACGACGCCGCGGACAACGGTCCGGCCAACCTGCGGATGACCGTCTGGTCGGCCAACGAGGCGCACCTCAAGCTGTTCAACGAGATCGCCGACGAGTACCGCAAGAGCCACCCGGACGTCGCGTCCATCAAGTTCGACCCGCTGCCGTTCGAGAACTACACGACGACGCTGACCACCCAGATCGCCGGCGGCAACGCGCCCGACCTGGCCTGGGTGTTCGAGAACTCGGCCCCTGACTTCGTCGCCTCCGGCGCGCTGCTGCCGCTGGACGAGAAGCTCAAGAAGACCGAGGGCTACCAGTACGACGACATCTCCCCCGCCACCCTCAAGCTCTGGCAGGACGGGGGCAAGCTGTACGCGTACCCGTTCTCCACCTCGCCGTTCGGCGTCTTCGTCAACACCGACATGCTCAAGAAGGCCGGGCAGAAGACCCCGGCCGAACTGATCGCGGCCGGGCAGTGGAACTGGGACAGCGCGCTGACCGTCGCCGGCGCCACCGCCGCGTCGAGCGGCAAGGCCGGCCTGGTGATCCGCGACTTCGACTACAAGGGCTGGGACAACCTGTCGACCCTCTGGACGGGTTGGGGCGCCCAGGCGTGGAGCGAGGACGGCAAGTCCTGCGGCTTCGCCGCCCCGGAGATGGTCGAGGCGATGACCACCCTGCACAAGGCGATCTTCACCGGCAAGGCGCTGCCCGGCCCGGGTACGACCGCCGACTTCTTCGCCGGTGACGCCGCCATGACGGTCACCCAGATCTCCCGCGCCTCGCTGCTGAAGCCGGACGGCTTCGGCTGGGACCTGGTGCCGCTGCCGGCCGGGCCGAAGGGCAACTACTCGGTGGTCGGCCAGGCCGGCGTCGGCGTGATGAAGAAGAGCAAGCACGCGGACGCGGCGGCGGACTTCCTCGCCTTCCTGACGAACCCCACCAACTCGGCCAAGCTGGCCCAGTTCTTCCCGCCGCCGCGCCAGTCGCAGCTCACCGCGGAGACGCTGGCCAAGACGAACCCGACGCTCAAGCCCGAGCAGTTGCAGAAGGTCGTCATCGACGGCATCACCAACGGCGTGGTCAAGCCCAGTCACGCCGGGCAGGCCGAGCTGAGCCAGCAGGTGCGCGCCGGGCTCGACCCGCTCTGGAAGGCCGACGCGGACGTCAAGGCCGTCCTCGAGGGTGTCTGCACCAAGATCCAGCCGTTGCTGGCGAAGTAGGGCAGCCTGACCATGTCCCAGACGGACACGACGGTGGGCGGGGTCGAGGCCCCGCCCACCCGGGACCGGTCGCGGCCGTACTGGACCAGCCGCCGCCGCGACCAGCTCACCGGTTACCTGTTCATCGCTCCCCAACTGCTCGGCAGCGTCGTCTTCGTGATCCTGCCGCTGATCCTGGTGGTCTGGTACAGCCTGCACGAGTGGAACGTGCTGGCCGGCACGTTCGAGTTCGTCGGCACCGAGAACTACGCGAACCTCGCCGACGACACCAACCTCGGCTCGGTGCTGCGGGCCACCGGCCTCTTCTCGGTCGGGCTGGTGGTGTTCAACCTCGGCCTGGCCCTGCTGCTCGCCGTACTGCTCAACCAGAAGCTGCGCGGGACGATCGTGTTCCGCACCCTGTTCTTCTCCCCCGTGGTCGTCTCGCTTGTCGCCTGGACCATCGTGTGGGGGTTCCTGCTGCAGGACAACGGCGGCGTGAACGGGCTGCTCGACACGGTCGGCGTGGACGGGCCGAACTGGCTGCGCGGTGAGGGCACCGCCATGCTCTCGGTCGTCGTGGTGCAGGTGTTCAAGAACGTCGGCCTGAACATGGTGCTCTTCCTGGCCGCCCTCCAGGGCGTGCCGGCCGAGCTGTACGAGGCCGCCGAGGTGGACGGGGCCAGCCGGCTGCGCCAGTTCTGGCGGATCACCGTACCGATGATCAGCCCGACCATCCTGCTCACGTCGATCATCACGGTGGTCGGCTCGTTGCAGGTCTTCGCGCAGATCGCGGTGCTCACCCAGGGCGGCCCCGGCACCTCGACCACGGTGCTCGTCTACTACCTGTACCAGCAGGCGTTCCAGTTCCACCACTTCGGTTACGGCGCCACCCTGTCGATCGTCCTGTTCGTCATCGTGCTCGCGCTCACCGTGCTCCAGTGGCAGATGCGTAAGAGGTGGGTCCACCATGAGTCGTGAGCTGTCGCGCCGGACCAAGCTGGTGCTCTACGGGGTGCTGATGGTCCTGGCGGTCCCGTTCGTCTTCCCGACCTGGTGGATGGTCACCTCGTCGCTGAAGCCGGTGGCGGACATCTTCGCCTTCCCGCCGAAACTGCTGCCGGTCGGCGCGGAGCTGGACGCGTACCGGCGGGTGTTCGAGTTGCAGCCGTTCGGCCAGCAGTACCTGAACAGCCTCTACATCGCGCTGGTGGTCACCGTCGGCACCCTGGCGGTGGCGGCGCTGGCCGGGTACGCCTTCGCCCGGATCCGCTTCCGTGGCCAGAACGTGCTCTTCCTGGTGATCCTCGCCGGCCTGCTCATCCCGAGCGAGGTGACGATCGTGCCGCTGTTCCAGATGTTCTTCAAGCTGGGCCTGGTCGACACCCACTGGCCGCTGATCCTGGTGCCGATCCTCGGCGCGCCGAGCGTGCTGGCGACCTTCATCATGCGGCAGTTCTTCATCAGCCTCCCCGGCGAGTTGGAGGAGGCGGCCCGGGTGGACGGGCTGGGCCGGTTCGCCACCTTCTGGAAGATCGCCCTGCCGCTGTCCCGGCCCGCGCTGGGCGCGGTCGCCATCTTCACCTTCCTGCACAGCTGGAACCTCTACCTGGAACCGATCGTGTTCCTCTCCTCGCCGGAGAAGTTCACCCTGCCGCAGGCGCTCACCCAGTTCGTCGACGCCTACGGCGGCCCGATGTGGAACGTCCAGCTCGCCGCGGCGTCGATGACCGCGCTGCCGGTCCTGGTGGTCTTCGTCATCGCGCAGAAGCAGTTCGTCGAGGGTCTGGCGCACACCGGGCTCAAGGGATGACGGTGCCGGCGGCCCTGGTGGGCCTCGACATCGGCGGCACCAAGACGGCGGCGGCGCTGGTCGGAGGAGACGGGCAGGTGCTGGGGCGTCGCCTGGCGCCCACCCCCGCGGGGTCGGGGCCGGCGGCGGTGCTGGACACCGCCGCGGGGCTCGTCCGGGAATTGCTCGACGCGGGCGGCGCCGGCCCGGTCGGCGTGGGCACCGCCGGCACGGTCGATCCGGCCACCGGCACCATCCGGTACGCCACCGACAGCCTGCCCGGCTGGGCCGGCACGCCCGTCGCCGACGAGTTGGCCGCGCGGCTGGCCCGGCCGGTCCGGGTCACCAACGACGTGAACGCCGCCGCGCTCGGCGAGAGCTGGGTCGGCGCGGGCCGGGACCGGCGGGACCTGGTGCTGGTCGCGGTCGGCACGGGCCTGGGCGGCGCGATGCTCCAGCACGGCCGGATCTCCGCCGGCGCCCGGGGCGGCGCCGGCGAGGTGGGGCACCTCCCGGCTCCCGGCGCCGAGCGGCTGCGCTGCGGGTGCGGCCGGTACGGGCACCTGGAGGGCATCGCCTCGGGCACGGGACTGTCCGGCGCGTACGCCCTCGAGACCGGTGAGCGGATCACCGGGCGGGCTGTGGCCGAGCGGGCGGCGGCCGGTGAACCGGTCGCCCGGGAGGTCGTGGACCGCGCCGCCACGGCCCTCGGCCGGGCGCTCGCGGGGCTGGTCGCCCTGCTCGATCCGCAGGCGGTGGTGCTCGCGGGCGGGGCGGCCGACGCCCTGTTCCCCGGCGCCCGCGCCGCCTTCACCGCCGAACTGCCCGCGGCCTGGGCGGACGTGTCCCTGCTCCCGGCGGCGCTCGGCGCGGACGCGGTCGTCGTGGGCGCCGCCCGGCTGGCGGGCCTCCCGGGCCCCGGCCGGCAGGCGGCCGGCAGCTCCGCCGTGGTCACCGACGAGAGGACGAGAACGTGAGTGTGTTCGACGCGCTGGCCGGCGGCCTCGTGGTCTCCTGCCAGCCGGTGCTCGACGACCCCGACGACCCGATGCGCGACCCGTACGTGCAGGCCCGGGTGGCCGCGGCGGTGGTACGGGGCGGCGCGGTCGCCGTCCGGGCCAACGGCACCGCCGACGTCCGGGCCATCCGCGCCGCCGTCGACGTGCCGGTCATCGGGTTGCACAAGCAGGGCGTCGAAGGGGTCTTCATCACCCCGACGGCGGCGCACGCGCTCGACGTGGCCGCCGCCGGGGCGCACATCGTCGCGGTCGACGCCACCGACCGTCCCCGTCCGGACGGGCGCAGCTTCGCCGACACCGTACGGGCGGTCCGGGAGCGGACCGACGCGCTGGTCCTCGCCGACGTCTCCACCGTCGAGGAGGGCGTGGCCGCCGTGCGGGCCGGTGCGGACGCCGTCGCGACCACCCTCTCCGGCTACACCCCGGCCAGCCCGCCGACCGACGGACCGGACCTGACGCTGGTGGCCCGGCTCGCCGACCTGCTGGCGGTGCCGGTGATCGCCGAGGGCCGCTACCGCAGCGCCGAGCAGATCGGGCAGGCGTTCGCGGCGGGCGCCCACTCGGTGGTGATGGGCAACGCGGTCACCTCGCCGCTGTGGCTCACCCGTCGCCTGGTGCCGGCCACCCCGGCGGGCGCCCGACTCACCTGACGGCACGGGGGCGGGTGCGCCCCGGCGCCGCGGCGGTGGTCCCAACGGACATTCCCGGGCCAGCGCCGCCGCCCGGATCCGCGGGGCCAACCCGGACGGCCAGACGACCGCCGCGGTGAGCGAGCCCGCGGGTGCGGGCGTCCCGGTGCCGCTCAGGCAACGGGCCCGGGGCAGCAGACGGTCAGCGCCCCGGGCACCACCCGCACCTTGAGCTTCGTGACCTCCCCCCGGGCACCGCCGTCCAGCTCGTACGTGCGGGGCGCGGCGAGCCGGACCTTGATCCTGCGGCCCCGGGTGATCCGCACGAACGGCGACTCCTCCGAGCGGCCGGCCGCCATCCGGCCGAGGGTGCGCGCCCAGTCGACCGCGCCGTCGGCGGTCGACACTCCGACCTCCAGGCAGCCGTCGTCGGGGCGGGCGTCGTCGAACGCCGGGATGCCGCCGGTGATCGTGCCGACGTTGCCGAACAGCACGCAGCTCGCGTCGCCGTCGAACCACTCCGTGCCGTCGACGGTGATCCGCGTGCCGACCAGTTCGCCCCGCACGTGCCGCAGCCCCGTCCACATGTAGGCGAGGCGACCGAGCTTGCCCTTCAGCGTGCGGTCCGCCTCGCGGATCAGGTCGCCGTCGAAGCCGGCACCGGCCATCACGGCGAAGTGCTCGCCGTTGAGCCGGCCCAGGTCGAGACGGCGGCGCCGGCCGTGCAGGCCGATGCGGACGGCCTCGGGGAGGTCCTCCGGTACGCCCAGGTTGGCGGCGAAGAGGTTGGCGGTGCCGGCGGGCACGATCGCCATCGGGACGCCGGAGCCGGCGAGGGTGTCGGCGCAGCGCTGCACCATGCCGTCGCCGCCCCACACGAAGACCAGCTCGGCGCCCTTCTTCAGCGCCTTGCGGACCTTCTTCGGCGCCTTGCGGCTCTTCGGCACCTCGTACCAGACGAGGTCCTCGACGCCCGCACCCGCCAGCTCCGCGCGCAGCTCGTCGAGGCCGCCGCCGAGGGTCTTCTTCCGGTGGGCGACGACCGCGACCGTGCCCACCCGGACGGCGGTCGCCGGCTCGTCGCCGACCGTGCTGCTCGTGCCCATGACCGCCGTGGTACCCGGCCGGCACGGTTTCCACGCCCGACCGGCGCGGCGGCGGTACGGGCGAGGGGAACCGCCTCACCGCCGGGCCGGACGCCGCCCCCGCGTCGACACGAACTGGTACGACATCACGACGAACCCGGGGTCGCGCAGGAGCCGACGGAACGCCTCCAACTGGCCGGGCGACACACCCGCCTCGATCAGCTCCGGCGCCAACTGCCGGGAGTTCGTCGCGTACAGCGACGCGCCGAGCGAGCCACCGGGCCAGCTCTCGGAGTGGGTGACCGTGTCGACCTCGACCAGTCCCGCCGACGCGAGGTGGGCGTGCACGTCCTGCGCCCAGGCCAGGTCCGCGCCGTGGCTCTGCAGGACGCCGAGCATCGCGTCCGTCACGTGGGTGAAGAGCTTCGCCGCGTCGTCGCTCGGCGCGGTCAGTACGCGCAGCGGGGCCGTGCAGTCGAACTCCTCGACCACCAGCCACCCGCCCGGGGCCAGCGCGCCGGCCAGCGAGGCCAGCACGCGCCGCCGCTCCGGCAGGTGGAGCAGCACCAGCCGGGCGTGGACGAGGTCGAAGGCGTCGCCGGGCGGCGGCTCGCTGCGCACGTCGTGCCGACGGACGTCGAGGTTGCCCGTGGGGGCGAGGTGGGCGACGTCGATGTCGGTCGCCAGCACGCGTCCCGCCGGGCCGACCGCCCCGGCCATGCTCCGGGCGACCGAGCCCCCGCCGGCGCCGACCTCCCAGCACACGCCGCCCGGGGCGAGCACCGGGGCGCCGATCCGGGCCGCGGTGATCGGGTCCAGGAAGGACTCCAGCGCCCGCAGCTGGGGCACCGCCTCCGGGGAGCCGTTGTCGAAGGTGTACTCGGTGTCACGGATGTCTGTCGGCATCGTCGCTCGTTCCTGTCGAAGGCGGTCGGGTCAGGTGCGCGGGACCGGCCCGGAACCGGGCACCGGTCGGGGAGCCGGCAGCTCCGCGACGGCGGCGACGCTGAGCATCGCCGCCAGGCGGCCCGGCTCGGCCCGGGCCTCGTCCGCCGGGCGGTCGTAGACCACCCGGCCGTACTCGAGCACCGCGATCCGGTCCGCGATCTCGACGGCGTGCTGGAGCTGCTGCTCGACGAGGAGCACGGCCAGCCCGGTCCTGGCCAGGGTGCCGACGAGGTCGCGTACCCGGGCGGCCAGGCCGGGCGCCAGTCCTTCGCACGGCTCGTCGAGCAGCAGCACCCGGGGCTGGCCGAGCAGGGCCCGGGCGATCGCCAGCATCTGCTGCTCGCCGCCGGAGAGCTGGTCGCCGCGATGGCGCAGCCGGGCCGCCAGCCGGGGCAGCAGCTCCAGGACCCGCGCGACGGTCCACCCCTCGCCCCCCGGCGTCGCGGCGCGCCACGGCACCGCCGCCAGGGCGAGGTGCTCGGCCACGGTCAACCGGGAGAAGACCCGCCGGCCCTGCGGGACGAGCCCCACCCCGCACCGGGCGATCCGGTGCGGCTGCCGGCCGGCGACCGGCACGCCGTCGACCTCGATCCGCCCCCCGCAGGGCCGCACCAGCCCGGCGACGGCGTGCACGAGGGTGCTCTTGCCGGCGCCGTTGCGGCCCACCACCGCCTGCACGGCGCCGGCCGCCACGTCGAGGGTGACCTCGTGCAGCACGATCCCGCCGGCGTAGCCGGCGCAGAGCCGCTCCGTCCGCAGCATCACGACACCCCCTCCGCGTAGGCCTGCCGGACCGGGCCGGAGGCGCGGATCTCGGCCGGCGTCCCGGTGGCGACCGTCCGGCCGTCCCGGAGCACCGTCACCTGGTCGCAGAGCGCGTACACCAGGTCCAGCCGGTGCTCGACCAGCAGCACCGCCACGGCGCGCGGCAGGGCCCGCAGGAACTCCACCAGCCGACCGACCTCGACGGCGGACAGGCCGGCGGCCGGCTCGTCGAGCAGCAGCAGCCGCGGGCGACCGGCCAGGGCCATGGCGATCTCGAGTTGCCGCCGCTGCCCGTGGGCGAGCTGACCGGCGGGGGTCGCGCCGACGTCGCGCAGGCCCAGCCGGTCCAGCCACGCACCCGCCGTACGCTCGGCGGCGCACCGCCTCGCGCCGGGCCGCCACCGGCCGGGCCGCACCGCGTGGGGCAGCGCGGCGACCAGCACGTTCTCGGCGGCGGTCAGGCTCGACCACACGGCGGGGCGCTGGTGGATCCGGCCGATGCCCCGCCGGGCCCGGGCGGCGGGGCCGAGCCGGGTGACGTCACGGCCGGCGAGGAGCACCCGGCCGCCGCCCGCCGGGGTCGCCCCGCCGAGCACGTCGAGCAGCGTGCTCTTGCCGGCGCCGTTGGGCCCGATCAGGGCGTGCCGCTGGCCGTGGTCGATCCGCAGGTCGACCCCGTCCAGCGCGGCCAGCGAGCCGTAGCGGACCGTGACGCCCCGGGCGGAGAGCAGCGGCGTCATGCGCGTGCCCCCGTCGACGCCGGCCGTTCCTCGGCCGCGGGGCCCGCCGGCAGTCCCGGCAGGAGCCGGCCCCGCACGCCCGCCGGCCGGTGCCCGTCGCCGGGCAGCAGGTGGACGGTGACGACGAACGCCACCCCCAGCACCAGGGGCGCGTGCCCGGGGAGCACGCCGAACAGCCAGTCCCGGCCGGCGATCACGATCGCGGCGCCCACCAGGGCGCCGCCCACGGACGCGACGCCGCCGACCACCACCCCGAGCAGGAGCAGGGCGGAGGTGTCGAAGCCGAAGTCGGCAGGCGAGATGAACTGCTGGGCGACCACCAGCAGGGAGCCCGCGGCGCCCGCGACCGCCCCCGCGGCCACGTGCACGGCCGCCACGTGGGCCGCCACCCGGTGGCCGCTGGCCCGCAGCCGCGCCTCGTCGTCCCGGCCGGCGCGCAGCAGCAGGCCGGCCCGGGTGCGCAGGACCAGCAGCACCGCGCCGACCAGCACGGCGACGACCACCAGGGCGTACAGGTAGCGCGCCCGGTCGGTGGCCAGCACCGGCAGCCCCCACAGGGGACGCACCGGCGGCACTCCGGCGAGTCCGTCGGTGCCGCCGGTCACCGACCGCCAGCGCCCGACGACGGTCACCACGAGCTCGCCGATCGCCAGGGTGATCATCAGGACGATCACGCCGCGCGCGTACACCACGAGCGGGACGGTCGCCGCGGCCAGCGCCGCCCCGGCCGCCGCCGCGACGACCAGGTGCACCACCGCCACGTCGGAGAGCCGGCTGCCGACCACCGCGCTGGCGTACGCGCCCGCCGCGTAGGGCGCGGTCTGCCCCAGGGTGGGCAGCCCCGCGACGCCGGTGAGCAGGGCGACGCTCACCCCCACCAGGCCCAGCGCGAGGGTACGGGCCAGCAGCGCCACGGTGTAGTCGTCGACCGCCCACGGCGCCAGCACCAGGCCGGCGAGGACGAGCACGGCGACGCCGCGCCGCAGCGCGCGTACCGCCTCGTCCCTCACGACGTCCTCCGGGTCGTGGCCAGGCCCCGCGCCCGCACCGCGAGCACGGCGGCCATGGCGGCGAAGAGCAGGAACGGGGCGGCCGACGGGGCGAGCGCCACCCCGAGGGTCTGGATCTGCCCGACCGCCAGGGCCGCGAGCAGCGTGCCGGTCATCGACCCGAGCCCGCCTAGGACGACGACCACCAGCGACAGCAGCAGCACCGCGTCGGCGGTGTCCGGCCCCGGGCCGATGATCGGCGCGCCGAGCACGCCCGCGGCGCCGGCCAGCGCCCCGGCGGCGGCGAGCACGCCGACGCGGATCCACGCCGGGTTCACGCCGAGCACGGCGACCATCTCGGCGTCGTCGACGGCCGCGCGGACGAGCATCCCGGCCCGGGTGCGGCGCACCGCGACGTGGAGCAGGCCGGCGAGCACGGCGGCGACGACGATGAAGACCAGCCGGTACGCCGCGTAGCGGTGCCCGGCCACGACCACCGACCCGTCCAGCGCCGCCGGCACGCGTACCGGCGGGTCGTCCGGCCCGAACGCGCCGGCGAGCAGGCTGCCCCCGGCCAGCGCCACCCCGAAGGTCAGCAGCGCCTGGGTGAGATGGCTGCACGCGGCGACGCGGGTGAGCAGGCCGGCGACCAGCGCGCCGGCGGCGGTGGCGGCGACGGTCCCGACGGCCAGCGCCAGCACCAGGCTCGGCCAGCCGCCGTCCAGCAGCGCGGCGGCGGTGTACCCGCCGATCGCGTACAGGGTGCCGTGCGCCAGGTTCAGGATGCCGGCGACGCCGAAGCAGAACACCAGCCCCGCCGCGGCGACGAAGACCAGCAGCCCGTAGGCCACCCCGTCCAGGGCCGGGACCAGGTACGGGTCGATCCGGATGTCGACCGCCACGCCGTTCACCCGCCGACGGTGGCGAGATCACCCACGACGGTGTTGGACAGCGCCCGGCCGTCCTGGCGCACCTGGCGCAGGTACCACTTCTGCACCGGCGCGTGTGTGCTCGGCGAGAACTGCCAGGTGCCGCGCGGGCTGGCGATCTGGCCCAGCTGCCCGATGGCCGCGTTGATGCTCTCCGGGCTCGGGTCGTCCCCGGCCGCCTCGATGGCCCGGTCCAGTACGGCTGCGGCGTCGTAGGAGGCCATGGCGTACGTGGTCGGGGAGCCGTCGTTCTTCGCCTTCCAGGCGGCCACGAAGGCGCGGTTCTCGGCGTTGTCCAGGTCCGGCGAGTAGTTCAGCACCGAGTAGACGTCGCGGGCCGCCTCGCCCTGGGCGTCGAGCACCCCGCCCTCGGTGAGGAACCCGGCCGCGTAGAGCGGCAGGTCGCTGATCTCCGACTGCGCGTACTGCTTGACGAAGTCGACGGCGGCGCTGCCGGCGTAGAACGTGTAGACGGCGTCCGCGCCGGACGCCTTGATCCGGGCGAAGTACGGGGTGAAGTTGGTGGTCGTCGGGAACGGGGTGAAGGTGGTCTTGCCGTCGGCGTTGGCGAGCCTGCCGCCCTCCTTGACGAAGGCGTCGGTGAAGCCGCGCAGCTCGTCCCAGCCGCCCTGGTAGTCCGGGCCGATGGCGTAGACGCTGCCCTCGACGTTGTCGCGCACGTGGCGGGCGATCGCCTCCCCCGGCTCGTCGGATAGGTACGAGGTGTGCCAGATCCGGGACACGTCCTTCAGCTCCGGGCGACCGTTCGAGCCGACGAACGGCACCTTGGTCTCGTTGAGCAGCGGATAGACGGCGGCCACCGAGCCACCACCGACGATCCCGGTGAGCGCGGCCACCCGGTCCTGCTTGAGCAGTTTCGTCGCGGCGGGCACCGCGGTCGCGGCCCCGTTGCCCTCGTCGGCGACGACGAGTTCCACCTGTCGCCCGCCGAGCCTGCCGTCGTGGGTGGCCAGGTAGAGCTCGAAGCCGGCGCGGATCTCCTTGCCGACCGCCTGGTAGGTGCCGGACAGCGACGCCAGCAGGCCGATCTTGATCGATCCGGCGGCCCCGCCGCCGCGCCCGCCGTCGGCGCAGGCGCTCGCGGCGAACAGGACGAGGGCGAGCAGGGCCGCGGTGCGGGCACGGCTGCGCCGGGGCATGGTCAGAGGCATGTCTTCTCCAGGAGGGATGGGGGTTCCGGCGTGGGGTGCCGGGGTGTCAGCGGCTGCGGCTCAGTGCCGCCCGCGCCGCCGGGGTCAGCGCGTCGCCGATGCGGTTCGCCAGCTCGGTCATCTCGTAGGAGACCTTGCCGACGTCGCACTGCGGGTCGGCGAGCACGAGCAGGGACGCGCCGTCGTTGAAGGCCATCGAGAACATGAAGCCGCCCTCGAGCTGGGTCACGTTGGAGATCACCGCGCCGGCGTCGAAGAAGGCCGCCGCGCCGCGGAGCAGGCTCACCAGCCCGCTGCCGGTCGCCGCGAGCTGGTCCGCCCGGTCCGGCGGGAGGCCCCTCGTGGCGGCCACCATCAGGCCGTCGCTGGAGATCGCGATCGCATGGCTGACCTCGGTGGCGCGCTCGGCGAAGGCGTCCAGCAGCCAGCCGAGATCCTGTTGGTCGGTCACGTGCTCTCCCTGTCGGGTCAGTTGGTGATCAGGTTGGTCCGGCGGCCCGCGACGCCCCGCGCGTACGCGGCCATCGCGGTGGCCACCTGGGTCGGGTCGCGGTGCGCGGAGCGCTGCTGCGGCACGGTGACGCCGCCCGGGACGAGGTGCTGTCGCGGCTGACGCCGCGGCAGGCCGGACGTGGTGGTGGCGACGACCTCGGGCGCGTCGGCCCGGGCGGCGGTCCGCCAGGCCTCGTCGGCGGGGCTGGACCACGGCCCCGCGTTCGTGGCGTCGTCGTGGCCGGCCTGGAACCAGTGGTTGACCTCCTCGAAGATGACGAGTTCCTGGGTGGGCTCGTCACCTGCACCGGCCGGCGGCGGTGCGGGCCGGAACACCGGCGCCACCGGCAGCGCCCGCTCGGGCGCCGGCCCGCCCGTCCACGGCTGCGCCGGGCTCCCGGCCCACGGCTGCGGGGCCGTGGCGTACGCCGGCGGCGCGAGGGTGGTCCGCGCCGCGCGCCGCGACGGCCTGCCGGGCGTGAGCAGGAACTCCTCCTGAGGCAGCGGTCGGATGATCGCCCCCGGGAACGCCGCCTCGGCGATGGTGCCGCGCCGGGGGCCCGGACGGAGCTGGACGGCCGCGCCCAGCCGGGCGGCGAGCTGTCCCACGACGACCAGCCCCATCGCCCGTACGGCCGCGACGTCGATGGCGGGCGGGCGGGCCAGCAGGTCGTTGAGCTGTTGCCGGCGCTGCGGGGACAGCCCCACGCCCTCGTCGCTGACCTGGACGATCACCCGGTCACCGAGGCTGCGGCCGGTCACCCACGCCTCGGTACCCGGCGCGGAGTAGCCGGTGGCGTTGTCCATCAGCTCGGCCAGCAGGTGCACGACCTCGTCGACGGCGTCGGCCGCGACGGCGACGTCGCCGTCGACCATGCCGAGGCGGATCCTGGCGTAGTGCTCGATCTGGCTCTGCGCGGCCTGGAGCACCTGTTGCAGGGGTACGTCGTGCTGGCGTACCCGCCCGACCCCCACCCCGCCCAGCACCAGCAGGCTGGCGTTGATCCGTCCCATCCGGGTGGCCAGGTTGTCCAGCGTGTAGAGCTGGTCCAGCCGTTCGGGGTCGGTCTCGTCCCGTTCGACCTTGTCGACCTGTGCCAGCACCGCGTCGACCAGCCGCTGCTCCCGGCGGCTGAGGTGGATGAAGATGTCGGCCGTGTTGGCCCGCATGACCGCCTGCTCGGCGGCGGTACGCACGGCCGCCCGGTGCACGGCCGCGAAGGCCTCCCCCAGCTCGCCGATCTCGTCGCCGCGCGACGGCTCCAGGGCCTCCGCGGACTGCTGGCGGGCCAGTTCGTCCGGGTCGACCGACGAGCTGTCGGGGTGCTGGAGCCGGGCCACCACCTGCGGCAGCCGTTCGAAGGCGACGGCGTTCGCGGCGTCGCGCAGCCGGCGTAGGCGCCGCGTGATCTGCCGGGCCACCGCCCAGGTGACCAGCGCGGTGAGCAGCAGGGCCACCGCCGCGGCGGTCGCCTCGAACGCCGTGCGCCGCCGCTGGTCGGCGTGGGCGGACCGGATGTCGTCGAGCACCGCCGCGTCGACCCGTTGACGCAGCTCGGCCAGGCGGGCGGACCACTGCTGGGTCGCGGCGACCCAGGCGCCGGGGTCGAGCCGCAACCGGCTTCCCGCCCGGGTCCTCGACACCTCGTCCTGCAGCCGTTGCAGCAGCAGGGCGTCCTGGCCGCTGCCCGCCTGCTCCCACCAGCCCCGCCAGGCGGGTCGGGCGAGGGCCAGGAAGGACAGGCTGGACTCGGTGAAGCCGGACCGGGCGGCGGTGATGTCCTGCTGCATGGCGGGGGTCAACTGGTCGGCCGCGACCGCGCGCAGGACGGCGACCTGCTGCTGCCCGGCCGCCTCGGCCGCCTTGGACAGTGCCGCCGAGGCCCGCATGCCGTCCGTGATCCGGGCGTTGACCGCGCCGAGGGTGACGCTCTCCCGGAGGCTGAGCAGGTCGGCGATCACGATCCGGTAGCTGAAGGTCATCGCCGACACCGAGGCGTGGGCCGCCGTACGCACCTGCGCGCGCAGCGGCGCCAGGCCCTCCAGCGCCAGGTCGATCCGCTGGAGCGCGCTCTGCCCGGCGGCGGGTCCGGGAGGCACAAGGGCCCGCTGCCGGCGGTAGCGGGCGACGGCGTCGTCGGTGCTCCCGGTGGCGTCCGCGAAGGCCTCCTGCTGCTCGGCCGCGCCCCGGCTGAGCAGGTCGGCGGCGACGACGCGCTCGCGTTGCAGCCGGTGGGCCAGGTCGCCCGCGTCGGCGCCGAGGTGTGCCAGGAGTCCGAGATCGCTCGCGCGGGTCGTCTGGCGGACGCTCTCGGTCAGGGCGAGGCCGGCGAACCCCATCACGGCGACCAGCGGAGCCGCCACGATGAGGCGCATCCGGGTGCCGATCTTCCAGCCGCGGCGGCCGGTCGGGTAGGGTCGGGCCGCGTGGGACCTCGTGCTCGACGCCAAGACTGACTCCCGCGACTCATCCAAGACGGCCAATGCGCACCTTGCCGTTTGCACGTCTCATTCCGCCGGACCCAGCGCCCGCAGAGAAGACCTGACGGTGGTACAAACGGCCCGTACCGGCATCTGTACCCAGCGTCAGCAGCGCCCGTCCCGCCTCGCGACCCCGATCCCGCGCAGGTCAGGAGCACCCGGGCCGGCCGCCTGACGGGTGCGGCGGGAGGTCCGCCTCCGGCGGCCCGCCGAGCACCTGGCCGATCAGCTCCCGCAACTCGTCGATCGCCGCCACGACCGCCTCCGGGTCGCGCGCGTCCCGCCGCGCGGCCGGCGGCGCGGGGGCCGGGTCGAGCCCTGCCACCGTTCCGAACCGGGGGCCGCGGCGGCCGTCCGCCGCCAACTGCTCCGCCGCGACCTGCGGCCACAACGCCGCCAGGCAACCGCCGGTGCCGAGCACCTCGTCGCAGCGGACGGCGAACTCGTGACTGCCGTACCGGCGACCGGACTCGACCGCGGCGACCGTCTCGCGGCTGAACCGCACCCGCTCCGCGAGCGCCCGCTGGGTCAGCCCCTGACGGGTACGCCAGGTGCGCAGTTCGGAGCGGAACCGGTGGATGGCACCGGAGCGCTGGGCGCTCGACGGGGGCGTGCGATCCATGTGTTCACCTTCGTGACGCCGACCGGCCGGCATCGGCGTCGGCGTCAATAGACATTGGGCGATGAATGGGCATTCGCAGGGGACAATTCTTAACCCATCGGTCGACGGGTGTGAAGACGTG
Organism: Micromonospora sp. USAFONa4; assembly: GCF_057197825.1. Lineage (NCBI taxonomy): Bacteria > Bacillati > Actinomycetota > Actinomycetes > Micromonosporales > Micromonosporaceae > Micromonospora > Micromonospora sp. USAFONa4. The sequence goes on from NZ_CM170072.1 coordinate 143,299, forward strand.
ACTTCGGAGCGTAGTCGCCTGCCGGGTCCGCCGGCCCGGCCGCGGCGACCCCACGGGTCCGCGCGCAGCCGGTCCGGCGCCGCACGGCACGGTCCGACGCACCCGCCCGCAGAACAGGACCGGCGCCGCCACTAGACGGCTGGTCACCCGGCGACGGGCGCCGCCGGAGCACCGGACGGCACCGTCGTGTCGAGGACCACCGGCAGGCTCCGGTGCGCGCGGAAGGCGATGTTGACCTTGTACGAGCGGCGATGGCCGGGGGCCAGGCGCAGTCCGGGAACCGCTCGGCAGAGCCGGGTCAGCGCCACTTCCGCCTCCAGCCGGGCCAGCGCCGCGCCGATACAGAAGTGCGGCCCGTGCCCGAACGAGAGGTGCCTGTCCGCGTCGGACCGGTGCGGATCGAATCGTTCCGGCCGGGCGAACACCGCCGGGTCCCGGTTGGCGGCGCCGATCAGCAGCAGGCAGCGCGCACCCGCCGGAATGGTGACGCCGTCCAGGGTGACGGGTCGGCGGGTCACCCGCAGCCAACCGTCGATGGCGGGCGCGAAACGCAGCGTCTCGGTCAGGAACGCGGGTATCCGGCGCGGGTCCTCGCCGAGCTCCCGCCACCGGCCCGGGCCCGACAGCGCCTGGTCGAGCGCGTGGGCGAGCAGCCCGGCCGTGGTCTCGTGCCCGGCGACCAGGAGGTTGAACACGATGCTCGACACCTCGGCCACCGTGAGCACCTCGTCGTCGCCGTCTCGGTACGCCAGCAGTTGGCTGACGTAGTCGTCGCCGTGCCGGCCACCGCCGAGTCGGGCGCCGACCAACCGCTCGCAGTAGCGCCAGAACTCCCACAGGTCCCGGGCCAGCCGGACCTGCTCGGCCGGGTCCGGCTGCCCCCAGAGCAACGCGATCTGGCCGTCCCCCCAGGCCCTGACCCGCCCGACGTCCGCCTCCGGCACGCCGAGGAGGTCGAGCAGGACCAGCAGGGGCAGTTCGGTTGTGAACTCGCCGACGAGGTCCGCCCGCCCGTCGGCGCGGTCGACAAGCCGGGACACCAGTTCGTCGACCCGGCGCTCGACGATCGCACCGTACCGGCGCTCGACGCGTTCGGCGGTGTTGGCGAAGGTCGCCCGCAGGGCCCGGCGGGTCCGGGGGTGCACCGGGGGGTCGGCGGCGGCGGTGGTGGGCGGCGCGTCGATGCGGGCGATGAACTCCATCGCCTCGGGGCAGACGTCGTAGATCGGAGCGAGGGTGAGGGCGTTGCCGAAGGCCTCCGCGTCAGCCAGCGCGCGGCGCACGTCGGCGTGCCGGGTGATCAGCCACAACCCCAGCTCCGGGTCGTGGCGCACCCCCTGGGGCTCGTCGAGGAGCCGCCGCCACACCTGCGCCGGGTCGGTCAGATACGCCCCCGCGAACGGATCCAATCGCATGACCGCCTCCTCGAGCACCCTGGCCACGAACGGAATCGCCGAACGACTCGCGGGGCTCCGGTTACCGCCGCACGCTTCACGGTGCGCCCATTTCGGGAGCAAGTCAATATCGGCGTTCTTCAATGTGCCGGCCCGCAATTTCCACGCCTTCGGCCACGCGCGCACCACGTCGCCCTGCAAGTTGCGGAATGTTCCTTGCCCGCTGGTCGCAACGTTGAACACGGTAGACGACGCAACGGCCGGCGGCCGGGCACCGCGTCGCGACACGGCCCCGCGTGTCCCGCACGCCCGGGCGGAAAGGCGGTGTGACACCGGGCGGGATCAGGCCGTGAAAGGCCAGCGTTCGCACCCGCCGGAAACACGATTCACGACACGTTCCCGTGAACGGCCGACCGATTACCCGAAGAAGTTTTCCCGGCAGGGGCGGCGGCAGATTCCGGCGGACGACTCGGGGCCATGCGGCGGCGGGTGGGGTCGCCGAGCAGGCCGACGCGCGGGGCGGCCCGTCCCGGCGATCCGGGGGACGGCCCGGTGTGCGAACCGACCGGTCACGGGTCGGCCGGCGGCGCGCCGCCGGCCGACCCGTGCGTGCCTGCTAGAGGCTACGGGCGAGCCGGTCGGCGAGCATGCGGGTGAACCGGGACGGGTCGGCCAGCTCCCCGCCCTCGGCGAGCAGCGCCAGGCCGTGGAGCAGCTCGGCGGTCTCCTTCAGCGACTCCTCCGTGCCGCCCTGCTCGTGCGCCTTGCGCAGGCCGGTGACCAGCGGGTGCCCGGGGTTGAGCTCCAGGATCCGCTTGACCGTCGGCACCTCGTGCCCCATCGCCCGGTACATCTTCTCCAGCATGGGGGTGATGTCGTGGGCGTCGCCGACGACGCAGGCGGGCGAGGTGGTCAGCCGGGAGGAGAGGCGGACCTCCTTGACGGAGTCGGCGAGGGTGGCGCCCATCCAGGTGAGCAGGTCGGCGAAGTCCTTGCGCTGCTGCTCGCGCTCGGCCTCGGCCTCCTTCTTCTCCTCCTCGGTGTCCAGGTCCACCTGGCCCTTGGCGATGGAGCGCAGCGTCCGGCCGTCGTACTGGCCGACGCGCTCGATCCACACCTCGTCGACCGGGTCGGTGAGCAGCAGCACCTCGTAGCCCTTGGCGCGGAACGCCTCCATGTGCGGCGAGTTCTCGATCATCGTGCGCGAGTCGCCGGTGGCGTAGTAGATGTCGCTCTGCCCGTCCTTCATCCGGCCGACGTAGCCGGCGAGGTCGGTGGGCTCGGCCGGATCGTGGGTGGAGGCGACCGACAGGATCTCCAGGAGCGTGTCCCGGTTCTCCGTGTCGTCGATCAGGCCCTCCTTGACGGCGGCCCCGAACTCCGTCCAGAAGGTCCGGTAACGCTCGGCGTGGTTCGCCTTCATGTCCTTGACGGTGGACAGGATCTTCTTGACCAGCCGACGGCGGACGACCTGGATCTGCCGGTCCTGCTGAAGGATCTCCCGGGAGATGTTCAGCGACAGGTCGTGCGCGTCCACGACGCCCTTGACGAAGCGCAGGTAGTTCGGCATGAGCGCTTCGCAGTCGTCCATGATGAAGACGCGCTTGACGTAGAGCTGCACGCCGCGGCGGCCCTGCGGAGCGAACAGGTCCAGCGGCGCGTGCGACGGGATGAACAGCAGGGCCTCGTACTCGAAGGTGCCCTCGCCCCGCATGTGCACGATGTCCAGCGGGTCGGCCCAGTCGTGGCTGACGTGCTTGTAGAACTCCTTGTACTCGGCCTCGTCGACCTCGTCGCGGGAGCGGGCCCAGAGCGCCTTCATCGAGTTGAGCGTCTGGGTCTCGGTGCTGGTCTCGTCGCCCTCGCCGGGGCGCTCGACGGTCATCCGGATCGGCCAGGCGATGAAGTCCGAGTAGCGCTTGACGATCTCCCGGACCGTCCAGTCGGCGGTGTAGTCGTGCAGGTTGTCCTCGTCGTCGGCCGGCTTGAGGTGCAGGGTCACCGACGTGCCCTGCGGCGCCTCCTCGACCGACTCGACGGAGTACGTGCCCTCACCGGCCGACTCCCACCGGGTGCCGCCGCTCTCCCCCGCCCGGCGGGTCACCAGCTCCACCCGGTCGGCGACCATGAACGCCGCGTAGAAGCCCACGCCGAACTGGCCGATCAGCTCCTGCCGCGCCCCGGCATCGGAGGACTCGCGCAGCTTGCGCAGCAGCTCGGCCGTCCCGGACTTGGCGATCGTGCCGATCACCTGCACGACCTCGTCGCGGGACATGCCGATGCCGTTGTCCCGGACGGTCAGCGTGCGCGCCGCCTTGTCGACCTCGATCTCGATGTGCAGGTCGGAGGTGTCGGCCTCCAGCTCCTTGTCGACCATCGACGCCAGGCGCAGCTTGTCCAGCGCGTCCGAGGCGTTCGAGATCAGTTCACGCAGGAAGACGTCCTTGTTCGAATAGATCGAGTGGACCATCAGCTGGAGCAGCTGACGCGCCTCGGCCTGGAACTCCAACGTCTCGGCCCGGTTGCTCACACCGTGTCCTTTCATCCTCGAAAGCCCACCGAAGGTTCGCGGAAAGGATACGAGCCGTCGCCGACGGCGAGACGACGGGACCGTGGAACGTCGACTGGCGTCGCGTTGCCCCCGCGCCCTACCGTCGCAGATGGCGTCGACGTGGTCGCCGGAGAAGCCGAGGGCTGGTGCGACCGCCGCGGCGGGCGGTCAGTACGGTAGGGATGTGTCTCTATGGATGGCCGCGATGTGGGGACTGGTCGGCAGCGCGGTGGCCGAGGCGCTGAACCTCTCCGGAATGATGCGCCCGACCAGCGAGTCCGGCGGCCGGTGGCAGTGGCCGTGGCGGGACCGGCGGGACGCCCCGATCGTCGTGTTCGCGGTGCTGCTCAGGACCGTCGCCGGCACCGGCCTCGCCGCCGCGGCCGGGGCGGGTGGCCTGGCCACCACGGCCTTCGCCAGCTTCACCTTCGGGGTCGCGGCGCCACTGGTGATCGCCAAGATGTTCGACCAGGTCCGGGTGACGGAACGACCGGCCGACAGCGGCCGGGACGACACGGGCGGCGAGCACGATGACGCCGCGTGAGAACCTGCTGGGCAGGTTCGTCGCCGCGCTGGCCGCCCGCCCGGCCACCACCGCCACGGCCGTTCCCGTGCCGGCCCGGACGCGGCTCGCCGCCGCGCTGGCCGCACGGCCGGTCGCCGCCCGCAGCACCGGCCCGCTCCCTGACCCCGACGCCGAGCACGGCGACGGGGGGAAGCTGACCCACCGGGTCAGGGCCGTGCTCGCCGGCCTCCTCGGCGTCACCACGGACCAGTTGCGCGTCGACGCCGACGGCGACGTCGGCATCCGCGCCGGCTCGGCCATGATCTTCGTACGGGCGCAGGACGACCCGCCGCTGGTCGACGTGTTCTCTCCGCTGCTCACCGGCGTCAACCCGACCGAGTCCCTGTACCGGCGGCTCTCCGACCTCACCAACGGGCTCGTGGTCGGGCGCGTCTACTGCACCGGCGACACGGTCTGGGCGTCCATCCCCGTCTTCGGGCAGGACTTCGCGCCCACCCACCTGCTGCTGGCCCTGCGGGCCATGATCGCGCTCGCCGACGATCTCGACGACCAGCTCCGGCGCGAGTTCGGCGGCAGCCGCTTCTTCGGCCCGGAGTCCGCCGGGCTGGTGGCGGTGCCCGACCCGACCGGCTACCTGCGCGATCTCGACCGGGCCGGCGCGAACGGTGCGGGCAGCGTCCTGGTCGACCTGCTGGCGGACCGGGGGCGGACGGAGGAGCTGCGGATCCGTGCCGAGCACGGCGACTGGCACGCCGCCGCCCGGCTCGCCGCGCTGCTCGCCGGGGAGGGCCGCACCGACGAGGCCGAACGGTACTGGCGGATCGCCGCCGAGCAGGGCGATCCGCGCGCCCGCGACGAGCTGGCCGCGCTGCTGGCCGCCCGGGGCCGGCACGCCGAGGCGGTCGGCCTGCTGCGGCAGGCGGTCGACGGCGGCGACTGGCGGCACCTGCCGCTGCTGCTGACGCTGCTCACCGAAGGCGGCCTGGTCGACGAGGCGGTCGAGCTGTTGCGGCGCCGGGCGGCCGAGGGCTGACGCCCCCGCCCCTCCGCCGACCCGATCTGGTGAGGCGAGGTGTGGAGATGCGCAGGCCTGGGTACAGACACGCGCTGGGGTGCCGGCGGACGTGCAGCTGAAGCTGGGTGCCAGGATGTGCGGGGGTAACACCAGCAAGGGTCGTCGGGCCCGGAAGTGAGGGCTGCGATGAGGTGCGACCGAGGGTGACACGGCCCACGGGGGACCCGTTCGCCGATGGCGGTGGGACCGGGCGGCTGATGGCGCGCCTCGACTGGGCCGCCACTCCGCTCGGCCCGGTCGACGGCTGGCCGCAGAGCCTGCGCGCCGCCGTCCGGATGGTCCTCTCCTCCCGCTACCCGATGCTGCTGCTGTGGGGGGACCGCTTCACCCAGCTGTACAACGACGCGTACTCCGCCCTGATCGGCGACAAGCACCCCGACGCGCTCGGCGGGGACGTGCGGGTCACCCTGGCCGAGGGCTGGGACGTGCTGGGCCCCCTGATCGACGAGGCGATGGCGACCGGGGTCGCCAGTTGGGTGCCGGCCCTGCGACTGCTGCTCGACCGTGCCGGCTACCGCGAGGAGGCGTACTTCAGCGTCTCGCACGCCCCCGCCCGCGACGACGAGGGACGCACGGTGGGGGTGCTCACCGTGTGCAGCGAGGTCACCGAGCAGGTCGTCGGTGAGCGCCGGCTGCGCCTGCTGCGCGACCTGTCCGTCGGCGGCGACGGGCGGACCGTCGACGTGCGGAGCACCTGCGCCCGGCTCGCCGAGGCCATCGGCGGGCACCCGCTGGACGTCCCCTTCGCCGCGATCTACCTGCGCGAGGGCGCGCTGCTGCGCCGCGCCGCCCACGTCGGCGGGGAGCCGGTGGCCGCGGCCCTGCCCGCCACGCTGCCGGCGGGCGAGGAGCACGAGTGGGGGCTGGCGGCCGCCGCCGGCGGCACGACGACCGACGTGGCCGGCGTCGAGCGGCGGCTCGCCCTGCCCGCCGGGCCGTGGGGCGACCCGGTCGGCACCGCCCGCGCCCTGCCACTGCCGTCCGCCGAGGCGGGCCAGCCCCTCGGGGTGCTGCTGCTCGGGGTCAGCCCGAGCCGGGGGCTGGACGAGGCGTACCGGTCGTTCCACGCGCTGCTGGCCCAGCAGGTGGCCGTCGCCGTACGCAACGCGCAGGCGTACGAGGAGGAACGCCGGCGGGCCGAGGCGCTCGCCGAGCTGGACCGGGTCAAGACCGGCTTCTTCACCAACGTCAGCCACGAGTTCCGGACCCCGCTGACGCTGATGCTCGGCCCGCTGGCCGACGCCCTCAACGACAACGAGCATCCCCTGCCGGCGACGCAGCGGGAACGGGTCGACACCGCCTGGCGCAACGCCACCCGACTGCTCACCCTCGTCAACAGCCTGCTCACCTTCTCCAGCCTGGAGGCCGGGCAGGCACACAGCCAGGCGCGCGAGGTCGACCTTGCCGGGCTCACCACCGAGCTGGCGAGCGTCTTCCGGGCAGCCGTCGAACGCGCCGGGCTGCGCCTGGAGGTCGACTGCCCGCCCCTGCCCCGCGCGGTCTCCGTCGACCCGGTCAACTGGGAACGCATCGTCACCAACCTGCTGTCGAACGCGCTGAAGTACACCTTCGTCGGCCGGATCCGGGTCGGGCTGACCGCCGACGACGACGAGGTACGGCTGACCGTCGCCGACACGGGCATCGGTATCGCCGAGGAGGATCTGCCCCGGCTCTTCGAACGCTTCCACCGGGTGCAGGGCACCCGGTCGCGCAGCCACGAGGGCACCGGCATCGGGCTCGCCCTGGTCCGCGAACTGGCCCGCCTCGAAGGCGGCGACGTACGGGTGGAGAGCCGGATCGGGACGGGAACGACGTTCACCGTGGCGCTGCCCTGGTCCGCCGCCGGGCGGCGCGCCGGTCCGGCCGCGGACCTGGCCGGGGCCGGGGACGCGGCCCGGGCCGCCGTCCAGGAGGCGGTCGGCTGGCTGGCCGATCCGACGCAGGCGGGGGCGTCCGCGCCGGCCGGGCCGCCGGTGCCGGCGTACGGTGCCACGGACGCGCTGCGGCACGCGCGGATCCTCGTCGCCGACGACAACGCCGACATGCGCGCGTACCTGGCCCGGTTGCTGGGCGAGCAGGGCTGGCGGGTGGAGACGGTCGGCGACGGCCGGCGGGCCCTGGAGGCGATCCGCCGGGAACAGCCCGACCTGCTGCTCACCGACGTGATGATGCCGGGGATCGACGGCTTCGAGCTGGTCCGTCGGCTGCGTGGGCAGGCCGGCACCCGCACGCTGCCGGTGGTGGTGCTCTCGGCGCGCGCCGGCGGCGACGCCAGCGTGGAGGGGCTCGACCTGGGCGCGGACGACTACGTCGTCAAGCCCTTCGCCGCCGCCGAGTTGATCGCCCGGGTCCGGTCCGCCCTGCACGGCACCTGGCGGCACCACCGGGACGACGCGGGCGGCCCCGGCGACACGGCACGCGGGGCGGACGGTCCCGCCCCGGCCAGGTCACCGGCCTCGGGTGACGGTCCGATGGACGCGGGTGGCCCTCCGGTGAGCGGCCCGCCTGCCGCGCCGGGCCCCGAACCGTCGCTCGCCGGGAACGGGGAGTACGCCCACGACGGGGACCAGCGGCCGGCTCCCGAGCAGCCGGCCGCGCTGGACACGGGCTGGACGTACCCCGCACAACCCACCTCCGCCGCCGCGATGCGCCGGGACGTGCGGGCCTCGCTGGAGAACCTGGAGGTCGATCCCGACACCGTGGCCGACCTCCTGCTGGCCGCCTCCGAGGCGGTCAACAACGCCGTCGAGCACGCCCAACGCCCCACCCGCCCCGAGGTGCGGGTGCGACTGCGGGTGGCCGATGGCACGGTACGGATCTCGGTGCGCGACTTCGGCACGTGGCGGGACCGTCGTCCGGCCATGGACCGGGGGCGGGGTGCCACGCTGATGAACGCGTACGGCGACGTGCGACTGGTCTCCACCGCCGAGGGCACGACCGTCACCATCGAACGCCGCCTGCCGCCCAGCGCCTACTGACCGGTCTTGGAAGGAACGGGCCCCGCCAGGGGCCCGACTCTGCCAAGGTCTCCGCAGCCGCCGATGAAGCGTCCACGCGGGGCGTCCGGTTCACGCCCCGCGTCCGGATGGGGCTCCGCCACAGGGTGCGCAAATGGGATATACGCCACATGCGGTCGACACGGTGACGGCAGGGTGGCCGGCCGGAGGCGCAGCGGACGGATCCGAGAGCAGGGACGCCGGTGCCCCGGACGGCGGCGGTGGTGGGCGTCACGGGTCGGGTGGGCATGGGCCGGGGTGCCGCGTCGTTGTCACCATCGGCCGCGTGACCAGGCCCGTTCGCCGGCCGGTAGTCGGCGGAATGCGGGCCGGGCCGGCGTGGTTACATCCCCCGGACCACCGAGTACCTCCGCCTGACCCGGGCGCCGGGCCGCCGGAATGACCGGCCGCCCGCGGTAGTTACATCCCCGGGCCCACCGAGCGGGCGACCGCCGCACCGGACGGGCCCGCGAGACGGTGGAATGTGTGGCCGGCCCGACCGGTTGCATCCCCCGGGGACGAGCCAGACCGGCCCCGCCGGCCGCAGGCCCCCGAACATCTCGACCTTTCCCTCAGCCCGCGACGCCACCGGTCCCCCCGTGGTGTGTGTCGCGTACCCCCGATCGAAAGGTGCTGCCATCATGCGTACCGACATCCTGCGTAAGACCGCTCTGACCGCTGCCGGGCTCGCCTTCACCGGCGGCGCCATCGCCGGCCCCGTCACCACCGCCCTCGCCGCCCCCGCCGAGGCCAAGCCCGTGTCCGCCACGGTCGCCCAGGACCGCAAGGGCAGCGAGCGCGAACTCGGCGTGCGCTACGAAGCACAGCCCAACTTCTACTACTGCGGCCCCGCCGCCGCCCGCAACGCCCTCAGCGTGCAGGGCAAGAACATCGACGTCGACGGCATGGCCCAGCGCATGGGCACCACCGAAGCCGGCACCAACTCCATCAACGACATCACCCCCGTGCTGAACAAGGAAACCGGCACCGACGCCTACCAGTCCGTGGAGATCCCCGGCGCCAAGGCCGACGACAAGCAGACCGACAAGCTACGCGGCGACATCGTCACCGCCATCGACGAAGGCCACGCCATCGTCGCCAACATCGCCGGCACCGCCACCGACACCGACGGCACCACCCACTCCTTCGAAGGCGGGCACTACATCAGCGTCGTCGGCTACCGCGACAACGGCAACACCGTCACCATCGCCGACTCCGCCAACCCCAACCAGGCCTCCTACCGCATGAGCGTCGACAACCTCGCCGACTGGATCGCCACCCGCGGCTACACCGCCTGACCCAACACCAGCGACACACACCACCCAGCGACACCCAACCGGCGAAAGCCCAACGACAAGGGCCGGCCCCCACACGGGGCCGGCCCTTTCGTCATGCCGTGCCGAGGGGCTCGCCCCACCCCTGCCCGGTCCCGCCCAGCGTGGTGTCCATCGTCGCCACCCGTACCCGGCTCAGGACCGGCGGTTGCGCTCCTGGCTGAGCCGCTCGTCGAGCCGGCCGAGTTCGTAGATCGCGTTCAGTTCCGTCGGCAGGTGGGTCACGTTGTCGGCCACGGGCTCGTCGTCCGGCTCGGGGGCGGAGGTCGGCGGGTTGGCCGGGCCAGCCGGGCCGGTGGCCGCGGCGGCGGGCCGGCGCCGTCGGTGCAGGACGAACAGCACGGGCACCGCCAGAACGCCCAGCACCAGGCCGTGGACCAGCCACCGGTCCGCTCCCCCCTCGCCCTCGCGCGGCGGGGCCGCGACCGTCGAGGGGGCGGCGGAGGCGGCACCCTGACCGGGCGGGCCCGGCGCCTCGGCCCCCCGCCCGGCGGGTCGCCCGGCAGGCCGGTCGCCGGCGGGTGCGGGCGCGGACGCGCCCCCGGGGCTGGACGCGGGCGTGGACCGTCCCGGGGGCGCCGGGACAGCCGGCGCGGCCGACGGGCCGGCCGGGGACGGCGCGGGCGGCGCCGAGCGGGACGGCACAGGCGTCGGGGAGGTCCCCGGGGTGGCCCGGCCGCCCCCCTTGAGCAGGTCGTCGACGACCCGCCCGACGCCGCCGAGCAGGTCACCGACCGGCCCGCCGGAGGCCGTCGGCGTCGGCGCGGGAGCGAGCGCCAGGGTCAGGGCGAGCGCGGCCACGACACGCATGGTTCACCTCGAGAGGGGGTCGATGTGCCAGGCACCGTACCGCACTCCGGGTGGTCGCCGCGTGACGCCCCGGCCATCCGACCGGGGCGACAACGCTACGGGGGACGCCGCAGGCGGCGTCCCCCGTACCGGGGTGGGTCAGGCCGGCAGGCCGCCGACCTGGGTGTTGATCCAGGAGCGGATGGACGGCAGGTCCACGTAGATGGACGGGCCGGTGGCGCAGGTGGAGTTGTTGTTGCCGGCCCGGCTGGTGGCGCCGATCAGGGCCCACGCACCGTTGATCCGGCGCACCTGCGGGCCGCCCGAGTCGCCGTAGCAGGCGCCCGCGTTGCCGTTGGTGTTGTTGGTGCAGATCTCGTACGGGCCGTTGATGCCGAGGCAGCGGCTGTCCGCCACGATCGAGGTGTCCAGCTCGTTCGCGATGGTCGGGGCGCTGCCGCAGCCCCGGGGAGCACAGGTCTGGCCCCAGCCGATGATGCGGGTGGCGGTGCCGACCGCGCCGGAGGTGGTCGGGATCGGCGCCGGGGCGTAGCTGACCGAGCTGCCCAGCTGGAGCAGCTTCACGTCGACGCTCGGGTGGTTCACCGCCCGGATCACGGAGACGACGGTGCCGCCGCTGGTGCGGTTGATGCTGCCGACCCGCACCGAGGAGGGGGTCCCGCAGTGCTTGGCGGTGACTGCCCAGTTGGCCTTGATCAGGGTGCCGGTGCAGCCGGAGACGTACACCATCCACGGGTAGTTCTCACTCGCCGGGCGGCCGTTGACCACCTGCGGCGAGATGTCGTCGCCGTCGTTCCACGTGAACGTGCCGGTCGGCGCCTCCGCCGCGGCGAGACCGCCGGCGAAGAGCTGGTTCACCCGGGACGCCTCGGCGGCGCTCGGGTAGGCGTTGGTGCAGGACACCGGCGCGCTGCTGCCGGACATCAGGTCGGAGCAGAGCCCGGTACGCCGGTCGGGCAGGCCGAGGATGTGGCCGAGCTCGTGGGTGGCGATGCGGGTGCGGTTGTAGCCCTGGTTGACGGCGGTCCAGCCCATCCAGACCCGGCCGGCGCCGAGGCTGGTGACCTGCGCGCGCGGCCAGCCGCTGTCGACGTAGATGGTGACGTTGCCCGGCGTACGGGCGACCAGCTGGACGTTGCTGACCTGGCTGTTCCAGATGGCCGCAGCCTGGTCGAAGTTGGTGCGGAACTCGCCGGCCCGGCTCGCGTCGTAGTAGACGGTCCGGGCGGCGGACGCGCCCGTGTCGGCGGACGCGCTCGCGCCGGTGGCAACCTGCATTCCGGTTGCGGCCAGCACCGCCGCCAGCGCGGCGGTCGCCGCGTGCAGCAGTTGTCGTCGGAACATACACGCACTCCCTGGGTTGTCCGGCGGCGTGCCACCGCCGGTCATCGATGTACGTGAATGCTAGAGCCAGGGTCGCCGATATGCGGCATAACGGAATCGTCATACCGGCGCTCCCGCCCTGCCCGCCTGCCCGCGATTCCCGTGCCGTCGCGTCTGTTACGCCTGCGTTACCGCACGGCGAAGCTGCTGCCGTCGAGCGGTTCCACCGTGGATCCCACGGCCCGGCCACGAGGCCGGACACCACGGAGGAACGAGATCACGGGAGAAGACCATGCGGATCAGAAATCGACTCACGGCCCTGGTCGTGGTGCTCGCCGGGCTGGTGGCCGGCGCCGGCACCGGCACCGCGGCGACCACCACCGCGGCGGCGACCGGGGCGCCGTACTGCGGGATCACCTGGGGCAGCGCGTCGAAGTCGGCCGGCACGCCGAGCGACGCCCCGCTGGTCGACGTACGCGTCGGGCGGCACGACTGCTTCGACCGGGTGGTGTTCGAGTTCGCCGGTCCGATCAGCGGCTACACCGTCGGCTACGGCGAGACCTGGACCGAGGGCGAGGGCCTGGCGCTGTCCCCGTACACCGCCGGCGACGAGCTGCTGCGGGTCTCCCTGCGCGCCCCGGCGTACGACGACACACACGTCGGCACCGTGCCGTACCGGGTCGGCGAGCACGTCGCGAACCTGCTGCGCCACCCGACCCTGCGGGACGTGGTCTTCGGCGGCAGCTTCGAGGGCTACACGACCTTCGCGATCGGTGTGCGGGCCCGCCTGCCGTTCCGGGTGACCGTGCTGGCCGGACCGGGCACGCACAGCCGGATCGTGCTCGACGTGGCGCACCAGTGGCAGCAGTGACCGACACGGTGGCGGGGGTACCGGCACCGGCCGGGCCCCCGACACCGTCCGTTCCGCCAGGTCGACGCGGATCGTCCCGGGGCTACCCTCGAATGGTGGAGGGCCGCGTGCTGGTCGTCGAGGACGATGCCTCCATCCGGGAGGTCACCGCCCTCGGGCTGCGCCGCGCCGGCTTCCGGGTCGACACCGCGCGCGACGGGCGGGAGGGGCTCGCCGCCTGGCGCGCCCGGCCGCCCGACCTGATCGTCCTCGACGTCATGCTTCCCGGCCTCGACGGCTTCGAGGTCTGCCGGGAGATCCGCCGGAGCAGCGGCGTGCCGATCCTGATGCTGACCGCCCGCACCGACACCGTCGATGTCGTCGTCGGTCTCGAGTGCGGCGCCGACGACTACCTGCGCAAGCCGTTCGACCTACCCGAGCTGGTGGCCCGGGTCCGGTCCGTGCTGCGCCGGGCGAGCGACCCCGTCGTCACGACCGTCATCGAGGTCGGCGGGCTGGAGATAGACCCGGGCAGCTTCCTCGCCCGCAAGGACGGACGCGAACTCGCGCTGACCGCCACCGAGTTCCGCCTGCTGCTGGAACTCGCCCGCCGCCCCGGTCAGGTCTTCAGCCGCGAGCTGCTGCTGGACCGGGTGTGGCAGCACGGCTTCCTCGGCGACTCGCGGCTGGTCGACGTGGCGGTGCAGCGGCTGCGCGCCAAGGTCGAGGACGACCCCGCCCACCCCCGGCTCGTACGGACCGTGCGCGGGGCCGGCTACAAGCTGTCACCGGGCTGAGGGGGCGTACGCGATGGCCGGCCGCGCCGTCCCGCCGGGTCGCCTGCGACGCCGGCTGACCATCGCCTTCGTGCTCGTCGCCGGTGTCTCCGCCGGGCTGCTGGCCGGCGGGTCCTGGCTGCTGCTGCGCCAGGCCCGCTACGACGCCTCCCTGCATCAGGCCGCAGCCGACGCCCGCTACCGGCTCGTCCTGGCCGGACAGTTCCTGCCCCTGACCGACGAACGGCGCGGCGAGCTGCTGGCCAGCTTCGAGGGCAGCGGCCGGCACGTGGTGCTGGTCGACGGCGAGGAGCTGCCCTCCCACCGGGCGTACGCGCCGCCGCTGGGCGCCGGGCTGCGGGCCACTGTCGCGGCCGGACAGCTCGGCTACGAACGGTCGTCGCCGGGGGCTCGGCCCCGGCTGCTCGTGGTCGGCGGCCGTGTTCCGGGCTCGACGGCCGAGCTGTACGTCGTGACCCTCGAGGACGGCCTCGCCGCCGACCTGGACCAGCTGCGGACGGCTCTGCTGGCCGGCTGGGTGCTGGTGGTGCTGCTCGCCGCCGGGGTGGGGCACACGCTTGCCCGTCGCACGCTGGAGCCGGTCGGCCGGGCCAGCCTGGCCGCGCGCGCCCTCACGGAAGGGCTGCTCCACACCCGTCTGCCGGTACGGGGACGCGACGAGTTCAGCGCCTGGTCCGCGGCGTTCAACGAGATGGCGGAGGCGCTGAAGTCGAAGATCGAGGCGTTGTCGGCGGCCCAGCTCCGGGAGCGGCGGTTCACCGCCGACGTGGCGCACGAACTGCGTACCCCCGTGACCGCCCTGGTGGTCGCGGCGTCGCTGCTGCGCGAGCACCTCGACGAGTTGCCGGCCGACGCGCGGCGCGCGGCGGAGCTGCTGGTCACCGACGTGGTCCGGCTACGCCGGCTGGTCGAGGACCTGATGGAGATCTCTCGGCTGGACGCCGGGAGGGAACGGCTCGCGGTCGCCGCCGTCGACCCGGTCGCGCTGCTGCGGGCGATCGTCGCGGCGCGCGGCTGGTCGGACCGGGTGGTGGTCGCCGGCGCTCCGGTCCCACTGCGCACCGACCCGCGTCGGCTGGAGCGGGTGCTGGCGAACCTGATCGCCAACGCGGTCGAGCACGGCGCCGGCGAGATCCGGGCCACCGTGGCCGGCGACGGACCGCTTGTCGTCTTCGAGGTCACCGACCAGGGCCCGGGCATCCCGGCCGAGCACCTGCCGCGCCTGTTCGACCGCTTCCACAAGGTCGACCCGGCCCGCTCCGGGCGGGGCAACGGCCTGGGTCTCGCCATCGCCCGGGACAACGCCCACCTGCTCGGCGGGCGGCTCGGCGTGCACAGCGAACCGGCGGTGCTCACCCGTTTCCGCCTGGACCTGCCGGCCGTGCCACGGCCGCCGGCACCGGACGACGCGGGATGAGACGGCACACGGCGGTCGCCGCCCTGCTCGCCGCGGCGGTCCTGCCGGCCGGGTGCGCCGCACCGCGGTCCGGCTCGCTCGGCCCCGCGCCCACCGCGCCGCCGCCGGCCACCACCGCCGTCCCACCGGAGCCGCTGCCCACCACCGTGCCGCCGCGACCGCCGGCCGAGCCGAGCCGAGCCGCAGCGCCCGCGCCGACCACCGTCGCGCCGGCACGCCCCCGGACGGTCACCGTCGAGCTGTGGTACGTCCGGGACGGGTGGATCACGCCCACCCGGCGCACCCGGCCGGCCACCGTGGCGACGTCCCGCCTGGCGCTGACCGAGCTGGCCGCCGGCCCGACGCCGGTGGAGGCCGCCACCGGGCTGACCACCCTGCTGACCGGCGGCGAGGTCACCGGCATCGCCGACGGCGTGGCGACGGTCGCGCCCGCCCCGGCCGGCGGCGACTCCGTGGGGCGGCGGCTGCGCGAGGCGCAGGTGGTCTACACGCTCACCCAGTTCCCCACCGTGCGGCGGGTGCGCCTCTCCGCCGATCCCCCGGTGGGCCGGAGCGACTACGCGGACCTGCTGCCGCCGATCGTGGTGGCCGGTCCGACCATCGGCGAACGCGTCGCCAGCCCCGTGACCGTCACCGGCACCGCCGAGGTCTTCGAGGCGACCGTCACGGTGCGGGTGCTCGACGCCGCCGGCCGTGCGGTGGCGACCACCTTCACCACGGCCACCTGCGGCACGGGCTGCCGGGGCGATTACCGGGTCGCCGTGACCTACCGGGTGCCCCGGGAGCAGGCCGGCGCAATCGAGGTGTACGAGGTCTCGGCGGACGACGGGACGCACACCCACGTCGTCACGGTGCCCGTCACGCTCAC
This sequence comes from Micromonospora sp. USAFONa4, assembly GCF_057197825.1. NCBI lineage: Bacteria > Bacillati > Actinomycetota > Actinomycetes > Micromonosporales > Micromonosporaceae > Micromonospora > Micromonospora sp. USAFONa4. The sequence goes on from NZ_CM170072.1 coordinate 159,240, forward strand.
CCCCACCCTCCGGCGGTGAGCCCAGGCGTTCATCCGGCCGGCGTCGCGGCGGTCCGCTCCGCCGAACGGACGGCCCGGCGAACGTCGCCGGCCGCCAGCGCGAACAGCGCGAGCGCGCCGGCGAGGGCCACGTCCACCCCGATCACGAATCCCCGCTCCGCCCCGGCCGGCGCCACAGCGACACCGGCGGCAAGCGCCACCGCCGCCGCGAGCGCCATGCCCAGGCGGGCCGTCGCCTCGCACCGCACGGCCCGGCTCCCCGGCGACCGTCCCGCCGTGAGGCCCGCGCGCAGCTGCCACGCGGCGGCCGCGATGAGCAACGCACCGAGCGCGCCGGCAGCCCCGATCACCAGCCACGGCACGGCGAACGCCCCCGCCCGCCTGGCGGGCGACGACACGCCGCCCGCCGCGAGCAGCGCGAACCCGACCGAGAGCGCGACGTGGACGAGGACCACCCGCGACAGACGACGTCGCAGCTCACTCAGCTCGGCAACGGGCATCGACACTGCCGCCTCCCCCGCTCGGGTCCCACCCCGCATCGTGCCACGTGACGGCCCCGGTCACGACTCCCGCGCGAGGCCGGCGGGTGCGCCGGTCTCCCGCAACCGGCCGTCGGCGAGCCGCAGCCAGCGGTCCACGCCGATCGCCGCGAGGAACCGTTCGTCGTGGCTGATCACCACGAACGCACCCTCGTACGCGTCGAGCGCGCTCTCCAGCTGGCCGACGCTGACCAGGTCCAGGTTGTTGGTCGGCTCGTCGAGCAGGAGCAGCTGCGGCGCCGGTTCGGCGAACAGCACGCAGGCCAGGGTGGCGCGCAGCCGCTCGCCGCCGGAGAGCGCCCCGACCGGGAGGTGGGCGCGGGAGCCCCGGAACAGGAAGCGGGCGAGCAGGGTCATCCGCTGTGCCTCCGGCATCGCGGGCGCGTACGCGGCCAGGCTCTCCGCGACCGTGCGGTCGAGGTCCAGCAGGTCCAGCCGCTGGGACAGGTACGCGATCCGGCCGTCGGCCCGCCTGGTCCGGCCGCCCTCCGGCTGCACGTCGCCGCTGACCACGCGCAGCAGGGTGGACTTGCCGGCGCCGTTCGGACCGGTGAGCGCGATCCGTTCGGGTCCCCGGATCGTGAGGTCCACGCCGTCACCGGCGAACAGGGCGCGCCCGCCGTAGCGGACCTGGATCCCCTCGCCGTGGAAGACCGTGCGACCGGCCGGAAGGCTGGTGCCGGGCAGTTCCAGCGTGATCCGCTGCTCCTCGCGCAGGGCACGGCCCGCCTCGTCGAGCCGGGCCTTGGCGTCGCCGACGCGCGCGGCGTGCGTCTCGTTCGACCGGCCCGCCGACTCCTGGGCCCCCCGCTTCATGGTGCCGGCGAAGATCTTCGGCAGGCCGGCGCTCTTCAGGTTGCGGGCGGCGTTGCCGGCCCGGCGCTCGGCCCGTTCGCGCGCCTGCTGCATCTCCCGCTTCTCCCGCTTGACCTCCTGCTCGGCGTGGCGGACGTTCTTCTCCGCGACCTCCCGCTCGGCGCGCACCGCCTCCTCGTACGCGGTGAAGTTGCCGCCGTAGGAGCGGACCTCGCTCCGGTCGAGTTCGAGGATGCGGTCCATCCGGTCCAGCAGCGCCCGGTCGTGGCTGACCAGCAGCAGGCACCCGTTCCAGTCCTCCAGCACGGCGTACAGCTTGCGGCGGGCGTCGAGGTCCAGGTTGTTGGTGGGCTCGTCGAGGAGCAGGACGTCGGGCCGCCGCAGCAGTTGCGCCGCCAGGCCGAGGGAGACGACCTGACCGCCGCTGAGGGTGTGCAGGGGCCGGTCGAGGGACACGTCGTCGAGGCCGAGCCGGTCCAGTTGGGCGCGGGTGCGTTCCTCGATGTCCCAGTCGTTGCCGATCGTGGTGAAGTGCTCCTCGTCGGCGTCCCCGGCCTCGATGGCGTGCAGCGCCCCGAGCGCCGGCGCGATCCCCATGACCTCGGCAACGGTCAGGTCGCCGGCCAGCGGAAGGCTCTGCGGCAGGTAGCCGAGCACCCCGTCGACGGTCACGGAGCCCCCGGTCGGCTGGTACTCGCCGGCGATCAGCTTGAGCAGCGTGGTCTTGCCGGCGCCGTTCGGCGCGACGAGGCCGGTGCGGCCGGCACCCACCGTGCAGGACAGCCCCTCGAAGACCGGGGTGTCGTCCGGCCAGGAGAAGGAGAGGCGGGAACAGATGATGTATGCGTCGGACATGCGGGGACCCTCGGGGTGACGTGGGCGCGCCGGGCGCCCTGAAGACGGGATTCGAAGACGACGGACCACGGCCACGACGGCGGTCGAACGCCTGCCGCTGGCCGGGCACTTCCGGTGTCACCCGGAGATGTCGTCGTCACCCGCCATGTCTGGTCTCCCTGTCTCGATCACTCGCGCCCATCCTAACAGCGCGGCCCGGTGCGCCGGGGTACGCGCGACGCCCACGACATCGTCAGAGGCCCGCGCAGGGGTCCTCGCCCAGCGAGCAGTCCTCGGGCGCCCTGGTGAGCTGGTCGACGTCGCGCACGGCGAACGTGAAGGTCCGTGAGCGGCCGGGCGGCACGGGCGGCCCGGTGAAGGTGACGACCTGCCCGTCGCGCCGGTGCTCCGCCCCGCTGACCTCGGTCAGGGAGCCGCCCTCGGCCAGCGTGACGACCACCGTCCAGCCGTCCACCGCCGTGCTGCCGGGGTTGTCGACGACCACCTCGCCGGTGAAGCCGAGCAGCCTCGTCGACACGGTCCGGTAGCGGGCGGTCATGGCGGGGGCCGACGGCGCGACCGAGGTGGGCGTACGCGAGGGCGTCGCCGAGGGGGTCGCCGACGGCGTCCGGCTCGGGCGGGACGGGGTGGGCGTGGCGCTGCGCGTGGGACGGGCGGAGGGGGTCGCCCGCGGCGTACGACTCGGGGTGGCCGCGGCGGTCGGCGACGGCGTCGCGACCGGGCCGGCGACCGGGTCCGGCTCGGCGGGCAGGACCGCCCACACCGCCGCCCCGGCGGCCAGCACGACGCCGGCCAGCCCCGCGACCAGCAGCGGCCAGCGACGGCGCCGGGCGGCCGGCGCCGGCTCGTCGCCGACCACCTCGGTCACCGGCATCTCGGCGGTCATCCCGGGCTCGCCCCGACTCAGGTCGACCTGCCGGAAGGCCAGCCAGTCGAGGATCGCCGGCAGGCGCCCCGTCAACGCCTGCCGGTAGGACTCCTCGCGGCGCTCACGCTGCTCGTCGTTCCAGCTGCCGTGCTCCAGCACCTCGCGGACCGACAGCCGGCACCCCTCGGCGGTGGGGGCGACGGCACAGGCAAGCCGGCTCCGCCGGCCGCCCTCGAGGCACCGCAACGCGATCAGCTCCGGCTCCCGCCGGTCGGTCACCTCCGCGTCGACGGCGGCGTCGAACCCGGGCAGGCCGGCGGTGAACAGCAGCAGCCGGCCACGCGACCCGGCCATCGGCTCGACCTCGGTGAACCAGCGGGCGAGCAGAGCGCGATCCGTCAATGCGTGCCACACCCGGTCCGCCGGGTGGAAAAGGTCCACCTGCACGTCGATCTCGATCACGGCGCGACTCTACGGGTATCGATCGCGGCCCGCCCCGGACGGGTGGATCCCCACGGTGCGCCGGGGCGTGCGACCGGCGCCCACCCCTCCGGGGCGCCGGCCGGCGGTCATCCCTTCACGCAGACCACCTGCTTGAGGTGCGCCACCACCTCGACCAGGTCCTCCTGCTGCGCCATCACCTGGGTGATGTCCTTGTACGCCCCGGGGATCTCGTCGACCACGCCGGCGTCCTTGCGGCACTCCACGCCGGCGGTCTGCGCGGCCAGGTCGGCGGTGCTGTACGTGCGCTTCGCCTGCGCCCGCGACATCCGCCGCCCCGCCCCGTGCGAGGCGGAGCAGTACGCGTCGGGGTTCCCCTTGCCCCGCACGACGTACGAGCCGGTGCCCATCGATCCCGGGATGATGCCCAGGTCCCCCCGACCGGCCCGGATCGCCCCCTTGCGGGTGACCAGCACGTCGACGCCGTCGTAGCTCTCCTCCGCCACGTAGTTGTGGTGGCAGCTGATCGGCTCGTCGTAGCCGACGTGCGGGAACTGCTCCCGCACCACCCCGCAGAGCAGGGCGAGCATGACCGCCCGGTTGCGCCGCGCGTACTCCTGCGCCCACCACAGGTCCCGGCGGTAGGCGTCCATCTCCGGCGTGCCGGCGAGGAACACCGCGAGGTCGCGGTCGGGCAGGTCGGTGTTGTGCGGCAGCCGCCGGGCGACCGCGATGTGCCGCTCCGCCAACTCCTTGCCGATGTTGCGCGAGCCGGAGTGCAGCATGAGCCACACCCGTCCCTCGTCGGCGCCGCCCTGTTCCAGGCAGACCTCGATGAAGTGGTTGCCGCCGCCGAGCGTGCCCATCTGCCGCTGGGCCCGCGTCTCCAGCTGCGCCACCCGCCGGTCGAGGCCGGCGAACCGGCGCCAGAAGTCGTCCCAGCCGGCCTGCTCCAGGCCCCGGACCCGGCGCGGGTCGACCGGCTTCTCCCGCTGGTTGAACCCGACCGGGATGGTGGCCTCGATCGCCGAGCGCAGCCCGGCCAGGTCGTCCGGGAGGTCGGCGGCGGTCAGCGAGGTGCGCACCGCGGACATGCCGCAGCCGATGTCGACGCCGACCGCCGCCGGCGAGACGGCCTGCCGCATCGCGATGACCGAGCCGACCGTGGCGCCCTTGCCGAAGTGCACGTCGGGCATGACCGCGACGCCCTCCACCCACGGCAGGGCGCCGATGTTGCGCAGTTGCTGGGCGGCCTGCGGCTCGATGCCGTACGGGTCGGTCCAGACCCGGACCGGCGCGCGGGTGCCCGCGAGCGGGGTGTAGCTCATCGTCGTCTCCTCGTGTCGGGGGCTGGCCGTCGCCGTCGCGGCGGGACCGGAAGGGATCGGGTGACGTCGCCGGGGCGCGGCCGGGGACGGAGGTGGACGGCGATCGGGGGGACGAAAAAGCCGCCCGGCCCCGGTTGGGGTGGGCGGCTGCGCGTTCGCGCGCCGGCGCTAGACGCGCCGCCACCCCCGTTGCCGCCCCTGTCCAAGACGTCGCCGCCCACAGGATCGTGTGCCCGTGGCTAGCGCGGCACCACCGTGCGGCGTCGGCCACACGGCGTCGGTGCGGGTGCGCTGCGACACGGCGTACTCCCCTGGGTCGTCCGGTTGACCTTGCGCCGATGACGGTAGGCGGGCCGGAACGGTGACCGCAACGGATATCCACGTTCCGTTCGGCCGGCACCGAACCGTCCGGCCACTACCGTTGCGCCCCGACGACGCGGCAGAAGGGGGTTCGGATGCAACTCAAGCGGCGGGTGGCCGAAAGGTACCGGCAGGTCAACGGCGACCACCCGATGACGGAGGCGGACGACGCGTACGTCAGCGCGCAGTTCGCGGTGCTCGACGAGTTGTGCGCCGCACGCGGGTGCGACGCGGACGACGTACGCCGGCTGATGCTCGACCGGCGGCTTCCGCTACCGGGATACCTGCGCTCCGACGGCGCGGAGATGGTGCCCGTGGACCTGTTCGCGCTCACCGAGCAGGCCGGCGGGACGGACGCGCTGGAGGCGTGGTTCACCGGTCACTGGGCCGAGGAGGACGCCGGCGCCACGGAGTGGGACGCCTATCTCAGCGGCCGGTACGTCTGCCTGCGGTCGGTCGGCCCGGTCACGATCCGGCGCAAGGACGAACTGGTGGCGGCCGTCCGGGCGGCGCAGGCGGACCTCGACGCCGACCCGACCGACGACGCCACGGCGCTGCGGCTGTCCGCGCTGGTCGACGAACTGGACGCGCTGGCGCCGGCGTTCACCGCGTACGACCGGCTGCGCTTCGGCGGGCCGACATCCCGGGACACCTACGTCGACGCGGTGCGGGCCCGCCTGCGGGAGCGCCCCTGACGGCGACAGGGACCGGCACCGGCACGGACGGAAAGGATGCCTGCATCACAAGAACTTCCCTATCCTTCCCTGTCGTGTCTAGATTAGGGAGCGATGAGTGAGGAAATGTTTTCGGTCGAGCAGGTCGCCGAGCGGCTGGGCCTGCACGTGCGCACCGTGCGGGGCTACATCCGCGCCGGTCGGCTCAGGGCGGTGCGGATCGGCAAGCAGTATCGGATCGCCCGCGCCGACCTCGACGCGCTGACCGGTCGGCCGGCCCCCGCCCGTCCCGTCGGCGGCACGGCGGTGGAGGTGTCGAGCATCCTGCAGATCGACGGCGTGGACCGGGCCGCGGCCGACCGGCTGGCCACGCTCGTCCTGGCCGCGGCGAACACCACCCACCACCCCGCGCACCCGCTGCGCATCCAGACCGTCCACGACGAGGAGCGGAACCGCATGAAGATCGTGATCCTGGGCGGCGCCTCGGCCACCGCCGAATTGCTGCACCTGGTCGACGCCGTGCTCGACGGCGACAACGGCCTGCTCACCGGGGAGGCCGGCGGTGCCTGACATCATCCAGGAGCGGGCCGGGGTGCCGGTGCTGGTGTGCGACCCGGACGGCCCGCCACTGACCACCGAGCAGGACGCGCTGGACCTGATCGGCTCGGCCTTCCTCGGCGCCCAGGTGGTGGCCGTGCCGGTGAGCCGGCTCGACGCCTCATTCTTCTCCCTCGGCACCCGCTTCGCCGGCGAGGTCATGCAGAAGTTCGTCAACTACCGGCTGCGCCTGGCCGTCGTGGGCGACATCGGCCCGCACCTCGCGGCCAGTTCGGCCCTGCGCGCCCTCGTGCACGAGTCGAACCGTTCCGGCCACGTGTGGTTCGTCCCCGACCTCGACGCCCTCGACGCCCGCCTGGCGCCGCCGTCAGGACCCGGTGGGGCCGTCGGCGACCCCGGGGCGCCGACGCGCGGCTGACCGCCCCGGGGTTGCCGGCGCGCGGGACGGGTAACCGGCGCGGATGAGGCCGGAGGCCGAGCCGGTGGACGTCGACGAGCCGCTGGCCGTCGACGTACCGCCCGCGCCGCACGACGCCAGCGGCGAGTGCGTGCCGACCCGCGACCTGGCCGGGCTGGCGCCGCCGGCGCGCCCGGCGCGGCGGTGGCTGCCGCGCCGGGTGGTCGCCACGCCGGCCGCGCTGGACCACCCGCACGGCCGGCGCGTGGCCCGGCGCGTCGAGGCCCTGGGCATCGAGGTCGAGCGGCTCCGCGCCAACCGGCTCACCGGCATCCGCGGGGCCACCGAGCAGGAGACGTACGCGCGGGCGAAGGCGACCATGGCGCTCGTGGTCAGCCCGCCGTCGCGCCGGAAGCTGCAACCCATCGCGCCCAGCGCGGACTGGCGCTTCGACCTGGCGGAGGGCTGCCCGGCCCACTGCCAGTACTGCTACCTCGCCGGCTCCCTGTCGGGGCCACCGGTGACGCGGGTGTACGCCGACCTGGACGACATCCTCGCCGGCCTGGCCGACTACGCCGGGCGGGGCACGGTGACCAGCCGCAACGCCGGGCGGGCCGCCGAGGGCACCACCTTCGAGGCGTCCTGCTACACCGACCCGCTGGCCCTGGAGCACCTCACCGGCAGCTGGCGCCGGGCGGTGGAGCACTTCGCCGGCTGGGACGCCCCGGTGCAGCTGCGCTGGACCACCAAGTACGCCGACGTGGACACGTTCGTGGGGCTGCCGCACGCCGGGCGCACCCGGGTCCGGTTCAGCGTGAACTGCCGCCCGGTCAGCGAGCGGATGGAGGGCGGTACGGCGTCGGTGCCGCACCGGCTGGCGGCGCTGCGCCGGCTCGCCCTCGACGGTTACCCGGTGGGGTTGACCGTGGCGCCGATCATGCCGCTACCCGGCTGGCGGGAGCACTACGGCGAGTTGCTCGACGCGGTCGCGGGCGCGGTCGCCGGGGTCCCGGGGCTCGACCTGACCGCCGAGCTGATCACCCACCGGTTCACCCCGGGCAGCAAGGAGGTGCTGCTCGGCTGGTACCCGCGTACGAGGCTGGAGATGGACGAGTCCGCCCGCAGCCGCAGGTACGGCAGGTTCGGCGCGGTGAAGTACGTCTACCCGCGCGACACGATGGCCGAGCTGCGCACCTGGTTCGACCGCGAGCTGGCCGCCCGGCTGCCGGCCTGCCGGGTCCTCTACTGGACCTGAGGATCGGCTACGGTCGACGACCGTGGCCCTGATGCGTGTCGACTTCCACTCCGAGGTGCTCGGTCTCGCCACCTCGATGACCGTGATCCTGCCGCAGCACACCTCCTCGCAGGTCGGCATGTCCGGTGCCGCCCCACAGGGCGATCCGCCGGTGCTCTACCTGCTGCACGGGCTGTCCGACGACGACACGATCTGGCTGCGCCGCACCTCGATCGAGCGGTACGTGGCGCCGCTCGGCCTGGCCGTGGTGATGCCCCAGGTCGGGCGCAGCTTCTACAGCGACGAGGAGCACGGCAACCGGTACTGGACCTTCCTCACCGACGAGCTGCCCCGGCTGTGCCACGGCTTCTTCCGGCTCTCGGCGCGTCGGGAGGACACCTTCGTCGCCGGGCTCTCGATGGGCGGCTACGGGGCGCTGAAGTGGGCGCTGCGCGACCCGGGCCGGTTCGCGGCGGCGGCGAGCCTCTCCGGCGCGCTCGACGTGGCCGCCCGCCGCCACGCCACCACCGCGCCCCTCGATCCCGCCGTCTGGCACACCGCCTTCGGCGAGCGCACCGTCGGGGGCAGCGACGACGATCTCCTCGCCCTGCTCGGCAGGACCACGGGCGACGACCTGCCCGCGCTGCGCGTCGCGTGCGGCACCGAGGACTTCCTGTACGACGACAACCTGACCTTCGTGGCGGCGGCCCGCGAGCGCGGCGTGCCGCTCACCGTGGACTTCTCCCCCGGCGCGCACGACTGGGCGTACTGGGACGCGAAGATCCAGGACGTGCTGGCCTGGTTGCCGCTGCGCACCGGCGCCTGACCCGGCGGCCGGCTGAGCGGTGCCGGTGGCCGGCCGGCCCGGCGCTCAGGCCCCGACGGTGCCGTCGACGCCCTCGCGCAGGAGGTCGGCGTGGCCGTTGTGGCGGGCGTACCCGACGGCCGCTCGTCTCCGAGCCGGAACGTCCGATCATGCCCGACGTCGCCGGCACGCGTAGCGTGGGCACGCACCCCGCACGCCCCGGGAGGAAACCGACCGTGACCCTGTCCACCCCCGCGACCGCGCTCGCGTACTTCGGCGTCGACGCCCTGATCGACGACGACACCCGGGACCTCCAGGCCGCCGTACGCGGCTTCGTCGACCGACGGGTCCGCCCGGAGATCGCCACCTGGTACGAGCAGGGCCGCCTGCCCGTGCGGGACCTCGCCCGCGAACTCGGTGAACTCGGCGTGCTCGGCATGCACCTGCGGGGCTACGGCTGCGCCGGCACCTCCGCCGTCGCGTACGGGCTGGCCTGCTTCGAGCTGGAGGCGGGCGACTCGGGGCTGCGCTCCCTGGTCTCGGTGCAGGGATCGCTCGCCATGTACGCCATCTGGCGCTTCGGCTCCGAGGAGCAGAAGCAGCAGTGGCTGCCCCGGATGGCGGCCGGCGAGGCCATCGGCTGCTTCGGCCTGACCGAACCGGACTTCGGCTCCGATCCGGGCGGCATGCGGACCCGGGCCCGCCGCGACGGGGACGACTGGGTGCTCGACGGCACCAAGATGTGGATCACCAATGGCTCCGTCGCGGATGTCGCCGTGGTGTGGGCCCGCACCGACGAGGGCGTACGCGGCTTCCTCGTCCCCGCCGGCACCCCCGGCTTCACCGCCCCGGAGATCACCCGCAAGCTCTCCCTGCGCGCCTCGGTGACCTCGGAACTCGTCCTCGACGGCGTGCGGCTGCCCGCCGACGCGATGCTGCCGGAGGCCGCCGGCCTGTCCGGGCCGCTGACGTGTCTCAACGAGGCCCGCTTCGGCATCGTCTTCGGGGCGCTGGGCGCGGCCCACGACTGCCTGGAGACGACGATCGCGTACGCCCGCAGCCGGCAGATCTTCGCCAAGCCGCTCGCCGCGTACCAGGCGACCCAGCTCAAGCTCGCCGACATGGGGCTGGAGCTGGGCAAGGGGATGCTGCTGGCGTTGCAGATCGGCGCGCTGAAGGACGCCGGCACCCTCGACCACCGGCAGATCAGCCTGGGCAAGCTCAACAGCGTGCGGGAGGCCATCGCCATCGCCCGCGAGTGCCGCGCCATCCTGGGCGCGGCGGGGATCACCCTCGACTACCCGGTCATCCGGCACTCGGCCAACCTCGAATCCGTGCTCACCTACGAGGGCACGTCCGAGGTGCATCAGCTGATCATCGGACAGGTGCTGACCGGCCACGCCGCCTTCACGTGAGCGCGACGCCGGGCCGGGAGCGCCAGCCGGGTCGACTGCGCGAGCCGGGCCGGCTGCGTCAGCCGCCCACGGTCTCGGCCGAGGAGCGGGCCACCGGCAGGTCGAAGTAGGTGTCCGGCCAGGGTTCGTCGCGGTAGCGGTAGTGCCACCACTCGCGGTCGTAGTTGACGAAGCCGCCGTCGGTCATCAGCTGCCGCAGCAGCCGCCGGTTGTCCCGCGCCACGCCGGTGACCTGGGGTGAGTCGGTGTGCGCGAGCGGGTCGAAGCAGTCGAAGCCGGTGCCCATGTCGACGCCGTTGTCCGGGAACCGCTGCCCCTTCGCCGCGGTGCAGGAGACCAGGGGCTGGCCGGGGGCGTACGGGGGCTGGGTGGGGGTCGGCACGTCGACCAGGGTCAGGTCGAGCGTGCTGCCCCGGCTGTGGGCGGTGGGCGCACCGACGTACCCCTCGTCGAACAGCTCGGACTTCGCCACCCGGGGATAGAACTCCGCCTTCATCCGCTGCTCGCCGGGCTGCCGGGCCCACTCGACGAAGTCGTCGGCGGCCCGTTGGGGGCGGTAGCAGTCGTACACCTTCAGGCTGCGGGCCCGGGCGAGGGCGGCGTCCTGCACCCGGCGCAGCGCCTCGGCGGCCCGGCGGGTGAGCAGGCAGAGCGGTTCGGGATAGCCGGCGACCGGTCGCCCGACGAAGTTGTGGGCGGTGGCGTACCGGATGTCGGTCCGGATCCGCGGGTCGACGTCGGTGAGGACGACGAGGCCCGGCCCCGGCGACATCGCGGCGGGGGCGGACGCCGCGGACGTCGGCGCCGGCGGCGGCGCTGAGGACGCGGGCCCCGGCGGCGGCGCTGAGGACGCGGGCCCCGGCGGCGGCGCTGAGGAGGCGGGCGCCGATGACGGCGCGGCCGGCGGTGACGGCGAGGGTCGGGTGCAGCCGGGCGCGAGCGCCACGATCACGACGGCCACGGCCACCGCCCGCCGGCAAGTGGTCGCGGCGCGCGGGGCTCGCCGGCGGATCCGGACTGGCCTGGCCACACCCCTGTCTATCAGGCTACGGGCCGTCGGGCGCCCGGTCCGGCGAGAGGTGTACGCGCAGGAAGCGCACCGCCGCCTCGTCGTCGTCGATCCCGCCGGCCTCGTGCCCGTTGTAGCGCCAGACCGACAGCTCCGTCGGCCCCCGGCAGGCGTTGACGGCGGCGAAGACCGTCGACGGCGGCACGATCTCGTCCATCAGCGCGACGGAGAAGCGGGCCGGCAGGTGGCACCGGCGGGCGAAGTTCACCCCGTCGACGTAGGCCAGGGTGTCCAGCACCCGCTCCTCGGCGTGCCGGTGCACGGCCAGATAGTCGCGGATCTCCCGGTACGGCTGCGCGTCGGTGAGCACGATCGCGCGCGGGATGTCGCACAGGAAGGGCACGCCGGCCACGACGGCCCGCAGGTCGGGCGTCAACGCGGCGACGGCGAGCGCCGCCCCGCCGCCCTGGCTGTGCCCGAGGACCGCGACCCGCGCCGGATCGACCGCCGGCAGGGTCCGGACGGCGTCCACCGCCCGCAGCGCGTCGGTGAGGAACCGCCGGTAGTAGTACGTGCGGGGGTCCGTCACGCCACGGGTGGCCACCCCGGGCACCTCGGGGCCGGCGGCGGCCGGATCCGGGGTGTCCCCCCGGGTCCAGCCCGCCCCCTGCCCCCGGGTGTCCATCTGCAGGTGCGCGAAGCCGGCCGAGGCCCACAGCAGGTTCTCCAGCGGGTGGCCCCGGCCGCCGCCGTAGCCGGCGTACTGCACGACGGTGGGCAGGGGCGACCCGGTGCCGCGCGGCAGCCGCAGCCAGGCCCGCACCGGCTGCCCGGCGAAGCCGGGGAAGGTCACGTCGTGCACGTCGATCGTGGCCAGCCCGGTGGGCACCGGCTCGGCGCGCACCGGCCAGCCGCACTCGCGCGACTCGGCGAGCGTGTCCGCCCAGAACCGGTCGAAGTCCGCCGGCTCCCGCACCCCGCCCCGGTACGCCCGCAGCTGCTCCTCGGGCAGGTCGGTGAGGACCACCGCTCAGCCGGCCGACGGCGTGACGGCGAAGCGGGGGTGCAGCCGCCGGGTGTGGTCGACGTGCCGGGCCGGACCGCGCAGCGCGACCGCCGCCACGAGCCGGTGGTCCGTGCTGGACGCCGCCAGCCGCAGCTCCAGCTCCCCCGGCTCGACGACGCGCCGCCCGTCGCGCCCCGTGAAGGCGAACAGGTCGGCCGGCACGGCCAGGTCGACCCGGCAGGCCGCGCCCGCCTCCAACGGCACCCGCAGGTAACCGACCAGCCGCTGCACCGGCTGGACCACCGAGGCCACCGGGTCGTGGGCGTACACCTGCACCACCTCGCTGCCCCACCGGGAGCCGGTGTTGCGCACCGTGAAGTGCAGCCGCAGCTCACCGTCGGTCGCCGCGAGCGGCTCGTCGACGACCAGGCCGGACCAGTCGAACGTGGTGTAGCCCAGGCCGTGCCCGAAGCCGAACGCCGGCGTCGGGTCGACGTTGGACACGTCGCTGGCCTGGCCCAGCCGGGCCGACAGGTAGGTGGTCGGCTGCGCGCCCGGCCCCCGGGGCACGCTGACCGGCAGCCGCCCCTGCGGTGCGACCCGGCCGCTGAGCACGCCGGCGATGGCCGGGGTGCCCTCCTCGCCGGGGAAGAACGACTGCACGATCGCCGCCGCGTCGGTCACCGCCCGGCCCAGCGCGTAGGGCCGCCCGGCGAGCAGCGTCACCACCACGGGCGTACCGGCGTCCAGCAGCGCGTCGAGCAGGTGCTGCTGCGCCCCGGGCAGGGCCAGCGACTCGGCGTCGCAGCCCTCGCCGCTGGTGCCCCGGCCGAACAGTCCCGCCCGGTCGCCGAGCGCGGCGACGACCACGTCCGCGTCCCGCGCCGCCGCGACGGCCGCCGGCACCCCGGAGGTGTCGTCGCCGTCGACGGACGCGCCGGCCACGGTGACCACGACGCTGCCGGGGAACTCGGCGCGCAGCGCCGCCGCCAGGGTGGGCAGCGCGATGCCGACGGGCACCTCGGGATGCCGGGAGCCGACGTGGGCGGGGAACGAGTAGCAGCCCAGCACCGCCGTAGGGCTCTCGGCCTGCGGGCCGACCAGCGCGATGCGGGCCGGCCGGCGCAGGGGCAGCGTGCCGTCGTTGGCCAGCAGCACCACGGAGCGCTCGGCCACCTCGCGGGCCAGCGCCCGGTTGGCGGGCGGGTCCAGGTCGACGGTGCCGCGCAGCGCCTGCGGGTCGGACAGGTCGGCGCCGGCCAGCGCGGCCGGCACCGGGCTCCAGTCGGCGTCGAGGAGACCGAGCTGCGCCTTCTGCGTCAGCACCCGACGCACCGCCCGGTCGATCAGCGCCTCCGGCACCGCGCCGGCCGCGAGCGCCTCGCGCAGCGGCTCGCCGAACGTCTTCACCGTCGGCAGCTCGACGTCCACGCCGGCGGCCAGGGCCTCGGCCGCCGCCTCGGCCCAGCTGCCGGCCACGCCGTGCAGGGTGCGCAGGAAGGCGATGCCGAAGTAGTCGGCCACGACGGTGCCCGGGAACCCCCAGGCGTCGCGGAGCAGGCTGGTCAGCAGCTCCTCGTCGGCCGCCGAGGGCATCCCGTCGGTGTCGGTGTAGGCGTGCATCACCGACCGCGCGCCGCCCTCGCGTACCGCCATCTCGAACGGCGGGAGGATCACGTCGGCGCGCTCGCGGGGACCCATCGCCACCGGCGCCAGGTTGCGCCCGCCCCGGGAGGCGGAGTAGCCGGCGAAGTGCTTCAGCGTCGCCACCACGCCGGCGGACTCCAGGCCCCGCACGTACGCGGTGGCGATCGTGCCCACCAGGTAGGGGTCCTCGCCGATCGTCTCCTCCACCCGCCCCCAGCGCGCGTCGCGCACCACGTCGAGCACCGGGGCCAGCCCCTGGTGCACCCCGACGCGGCGCAGGTCGGCGCCGATGGCAGCGGCCATCCGCCCGATCAGCTCCGGATCGAAGGTGGCGCCCCAGGACAGCGGCACGGGGTACGCGGTGGCACCCCAGGCGGCGAAGCCGGCCAGGCACTCCTCGTGCGCCATCGCCGGAATGCCGAACCGGTTGGCGGCGGCGACGCGCTGCTGGGTCCGCAGCAGCGACAGCGCGCCGAGCGCGGGGTCGACCGGGGCGGTGCCGAACGGCCGGGTCAGCTGGCCGAGACCCGTGTCCAGCAGGTCGTCCAGGTCGACCGGTTCCTCCATGTCGTGCTGGTACGGCGCGACCTCTCCCCCGTCGGCGGCGGCGCCGACCCAGACGCCGTAGAGCTGGGCCACCTTCTCCGGCAGGGTCATCGCGGCGACCAGGGCGTCCACCCGGGTCGCGAGGTCGAGGGTCGGGTCGGTCCAGAGCGCGGTGCCGGGGGCGATGTCGAGGGTCACGTTGTCGGTCACTTTCCTCCGACGCCCATCAGCCCCTGCACCAGGGCCCGCCGGGCGAACAGATAGACGAGCAGGACGGGCACCATCGACAGCACGACCGCGGCGAGCAGGCCGGGAATGTTGATCCCGTACTGCGTCTGGAAGTTGTAGAGGCCGAGGGTGATCACCTTGGTGGAGTCGGACTGGGTGAGGATCAGCGGGAACAGGAAGCCGTTCCACGCCTGGAGGGCGGAGAAGACCGCGATCGTGGCGATCCCGCCGCGCGACAGCGGCAGCACCAGTTGGGCGAAGACCCGCGCCGGGCTGGCGCCGTCGATGGCCATCGCCTCGTACAGGTCTCCGGTGATGTCCCGCATGACACCGCTGAGGATCAGCGCGCACACCGGCAGCGAGAACGCGGCGGTGGGCAGGATGACGCCGACGAGGTTGTCGTAGAGCCCCGCCTTGCTGATCAGGTAGAAGATCGGCACGATGACCGCCTGCGCCGGGATCGCCAGGCCCAGCAGGAACAGCCGGAACACGCCGGAGGTGAGCCGGCTGCGGCTGCGCACGATGGCGTACGCCAACGGCGGCACGAGCAGCAGCACGATGGCCACCACGCTCACCGTCACCACGACGGTGTTGAACAGGTAGCGGCCGAAGCCCTCGTCGAAGGCGCCGGTGTAGTTGTCGAGGGTGAAGGTGTCGGGCGGGGCGAGCGGGCCGTTGCGGCCGTAGCCCTCCCGGGTCTGCACGGTGGTCGCCAGCATGACGTAGATCGGCAGGCCGACCACGAGGAGCCAGGCCAGCGCGCCGATCCCGGCGAGCCAGTTGGGGCGGTGCCGCTTCACAGACCCTCCATCGTGGAGCGCATCTTGCCGTAGCCGGAGACCCGGACCACGATCAGCGAGATGACGGTGGCGACGACGACGAGGAGCAGGGCGATGGCCGCGCCGGCGCCGAAGTCGAAGCTTTGGAACGCCTGCTCGTACATGTGGTAGGCGGTGATGGTGGTGTCGGTGCCCGGCCCGCCCTGGGTGAGGATCAGCACGGTGTCGAACGTGGTCAGCCCGCCGACCACCATGAGCACCACGGAGGTGATCATGGCGTTGCGCAGCTGCGGCAGGGTCACGTGGCGGAACTGCTCCCACCGGCCGGCACCGTCGACCTCGGCGGCCTGGTAGAGCACCGCCGGCACGGCGCGGGCCGCACCCTGGTAGATCAGCGCGTGGAACGGGATGAACTGCCAACTGCCGACGAGGACCAGCACGGCGATCGCGCCCGTCCGGCTGCCGAAGAGGTTGCCGTCGCCGAACAGCCACGGGGCCTGACCGGGCACGCCGAAGTTCGGGTCGAGCAGCGCCCGCCACAGCACCGACACGGCGGTCGCC
This sequence comes from Micromonospora sp. USAFONa4, assembly GCF_057197825.1. Classification (NCBI taxonomy): domain Bacteria; kingdom Bacillati; phylum Actinomycetota; class Actinomycetes; order Micromonosporales; family Micromonosporaceae; genus Micromonospora; species Micromonospora sp. USAFONa4. The sequence continues at coordinate 175,306 of NZ_CM170072.1, forward strand.
GACAGCAGCAGCGGCAGGAAGAAGATGGCGGACAGTACGGCCCGGTTGCGCTGCGGCCCGGCCGCCCACACGCCGATCAGCAGGCTGAGCGGGGTCTGCACCAGCACGCCGAGGGCGGTGAGCAGGACGCTCAGCCACAGGCTGTTGATCATCACCGGGTCGCGGGCGAGCCGCTGCCAGTTGTCCAGCCCGACGTACTCCGGCGAGCCGAGGCCCGCCCAGCTGGTGAAGCTGAGCACGACCACGAGGACCAGCGGGGCGAGCGCGAAGAGCCCGAAGAACAGGGTGGCGGGCAGCGCCCAGGCGAAGCCCGGGCGGCTGAGGGTGGGGCCGCCCGGGCGTCGTCGGGCCCGTCGCTGCTCCGTCACGCTGGGGGCGGCGAGGGTGGTGGTGGACATGGTCGCGCTCAGCCCGCCTGGAGGGACTGCATCGCCTTGATGAAGCCGGCGGCGTCCAGCCGGCCGTTGCAGTACTGCTGCACGGCCTGGTGGATGGTCGTGGTGGCGGCCGGCGGGTACGCCTGGTCCCAGGAGAGCTGGAAGTTCGGGGCCTCCTTGACCAGGGTGAACTGGTACTTCAGGTAGTCCGGGTTGGTGGCGCCGTCGAGGAACTTCTCGGTGTTGGTGGTGGTCGGCAGGTTGCCGATGGACAGCTGCGCCTGGACGAACTCGTCGGAGTACTGGAGCTTGAGGAACTCGGCCACTGCGTCGGGGTGCTTGGTCTTCTTCAGCACGGAGTAGAAGTTGTTGGTGTTGCCGACCACGTTGCGCGGGTCGCCCTTGCCGCCCGGGACGCTCGGGAAGGCGCTCCAGCCGAGGCCCTCGGCGGCGAAGGTCGGGTTGGCGTCGTGGTGGGTCGAGTAGTTCCAGGAGCCCATCAGCTCGAAGCCGGCCTTGCCGCTGGACAGCAGCGCCGGAGAGCCGCCGTCGGTGAACTTGACCGAGTCGAAGTTGGTGCCGAACGCGCCCGCGTCGGTCAGCTGCCGCAGCAGCTCGAGGGCGCGGCGGCTCTCCGGGCTCTCCCAGGCGCTCTTGTCGCCGCCGAGCGCCTTGGCGAACAGCTCGGGGCCGGCCACCCGGTCGTAGAGGTACTGGTACCACATCTGGGTCGGCCACTGGTCGCCGCCGCCGAGGGCGATCGGCGTGATGCCCTTGCCCTTGAGCGTCCGCACGGCCGCCAGCAGGTCGTCCCACGTCTTCGGCGGGGTGATGCCGGCGTCGGCGAGGACCTTCTTGTTGTGGAACAGCAGCACCGGCTGGGTGCCGCGCATCGGCACCCCGTACGCCTTGCCGTCGACCATCGCGGTATTGAAGACCGACGGCAGGAAGTTCGCCTTCAGCCCCGGGTCCTTGGCGATCATGTCGTCCAGCGGCAGCAACAGGTCGGCCTTGACGAACGGGGTGATGCTGCCGCCGCCCCAGTTGAAGAAGACGTCCGGCGCCTGCTTGGTGTTGATGATGGTCTGGAGCTTGGTCTGGTAGTCGGCGCCGGGGATGGTGTCCAGCACCGCCTTGACCTTCGAGGTCTTGTTGAACGTATCGACGAGCTGTTTCTCGACCTTGTTGGTGGCGTCGCCGTACACCAGGATGCGGATCTCGTCCGGGCCGGCGGCCGAGTCACCGTCACCGCAGGCGGTCAGTGGCAACGCCAGCGCCAGGGCGGCGCCGAGCGCGACGGCCCGGACGAGCCGCGTGCGTACAGTCATGATCGACCTCTCGTGGTGGGGGTGTGGTGGGGGACGTCGCCGCCGGCGCGACGACCGAAAGGTGTCCGACAAGTTTCCGGAATACTTCCGTAACTCGTCCGAACGCTAGAACCGACCTGCCGTGTCGTCAACCCCCGATCGTGGGGCAAGATGGGCCGGTGGAGCGGCCCCGCCGTTCCGGACGTTTTTCGGTGGCCACGGGTACGGTCGGTCTTCCGACCGGTGAAGGAGACGCGGGTGGACGGCGACGACGGGCGCAGGATCACCATCACCGCCATCGCGCGGGAGGCCGGGGTCTCGGTGCCGACCGTGTCGCGGGTGCTCAACGGGCGCTCGGACGTGGCTCCCGGCACCCGCGAGCGGGTGGAGGAGCTGCTGCGCCAGCACGGCTACCAGCGCCGGGGCAGCCGCACGGTCAGCCCCGTCGGCCTGGTCGACCTGGTCTTCAACGACCTGGACAGCCCCTGGGCGGTCGAGATCATCCGGGGGGTCGAGGACGTCGGGCACGGCGCGGGCGTCGGCACGGTGGTCTCCGCGATCCACCGCCAGTCGACCGCCGCCCGGCAGTGGTTGCAGAACCTGCGGGCCCGCGCCACCGACGGCGTCATCTTCGTGACCTCGCACCTGAGCCCGCCGCTGCACGCGCAGCTGCGCCGCCTCAACGTGCCCGTGGTCGTCGTCGACCCGGCGGGCGTGCCCGCCACCGACGTGCCCACCGTCGGCGCCACCAACTGGGCCGGCGGCCTCGCCGCGACCGAGCACCTGCTGTCGCTCGGGCACCGGCGGATCGGCTTCGTCGCCGGGCCGACGCACCTGCTGTGCAGCCGGGCCCGCCTGGACGGCCACCGGGCCGGGCTGGAGGCGGCCGGGGTGCCGGTGGAGGACCGCCTGGTGCACCCCGGCGACTTCTACCACGCCTCGGGCTTCGCCGCCGGGACGGCGCTGCTCGACCTCGACGACCCGCCGACGGCCATCTTCGCGGCCAGCGACCAGATGGCCTTCGGCGTCTACGAGGCCGTCCGCCGCCGCGGGCTGCGGATCCCCGACGACGTCAGCGTCGTGGGCTTCGACGACCTGCCCGAGGCCCGCTGGGCCTCACCGCCGCTGACCACCGTCCGGCAACCGCTGGTGGAGATGGGTCGCCTGGCCGCCCGGACCGTGCTGCGGCTGGCGCAGGGCGAGGGCATCGACTCCCCCCGGGTGGAACTCGCCACCAACCTGGTCGTCCGGGACAGCACGGCGCCGCCGCGCCGGCCGTGAGCGCCGCCGCGCGGCTCGCCGTCCGGCCGCGGCGCTCCCGACAGCGTTCCGGAAATTCCGGGGGATCACCACCGGCCTGACCGCCGGCAGCCACCGCGCGCGGGCCGGCGGATGCTCCGGAACGGCACGCCGGCCCCCACCGTCGCGGACCGGCCGGACGTTCACCAACGGCGCCGCGGGCGGCGGGGAGCACCGGGCCTTCGGGTTCAGTGGTGCGGGTGGTGCCGGACCGCGCGCCGGATGTCCACCGGCAGGGCGGGCGCGCCGTCGACCGGCGCGGGATCCTCGACGGTCGGGGCTATGCCGCCGGCGGCGATGCGGTCGAGGGTGGCCAGGCCGGCGGCGTCGACCGAGCCGAACACCGTGTAGTTGGGGCGCAGCGCCGAATCCCCCTGGACCAGGAAGAACTGGCTGCCGTTGGTGTCGGGGCCGGCGTTGGCCATGGCGAGGGTGCCCCGGGCGTAGAGCCGGCGCACGCCGGTCGGGTCGGTCGGCGCGGGCGGCAGGTCGGTGGGCAGCTCGTCGGCGTAGCGGTAGCCGGGGCCGCCGGAGCCGGTGCCGGACGGGTCACCGCACTGGAGCACCTTCAGCGTCGGGTACGCGGTGAGCCGGTGGCAGGAGGTCCGGTCGTAGAAGCGGTGGCGCACCAGGTGCAGGAAGCTCTGCACGGTGCAGGGGGCCGCCTCCCGGTCGAGGGTCAGCCCGATCGGCCCCTGGTTGGTGCGCAGCGTGACGCGCACGGTGCCCCGGTCGGGGGTGCGCCTCGGGTCGGGCGGCAGCGGGACCGGCCTGGCGGCGGGGTCCTCGGGCGTCTCGGTGTAGGCGCACGGGCCGGGCGTGACCCGGGAAACGGCGGCGCCGGCCGGGGCTCCGACGGGCGCGGCGACCGCGGCGGCGCCGCCACCGGTGACCAGCGCGCCCGCGACCAGGGCCACCCCGGCGAGGCGGGACAGCGTACGGGCCGGCCGGCGGGGTGCCTCGATCGACGGCGGGACGGGGTGCGGTCGGGGTTCGCTCGACACGGGGATCCTCCTGGACTCGTGGCGCTGGAAAGACCGGAGTCTATGGATCCCGTCGTCGCTTGTCGATCCGCCCCGCCCCGGTCGAGGTCAGGAAGGGGCCCTGCCGTACCGGCGCCGGGCCGCCCGGCGGCGCCAGAGCAACGCCGCCCCCAGCAGCGCGACCGCCCCCGCCGCGAGCGCGGCCACGGGCCACCGGGCGATCAGCCCGTCCTCGAGCGGGCCGCTGGCCGCGGCCGGGCGCGGATCGACGGTGGCGGCGAGCGCGGGTGGCGAGGGGGTAGCCGAGGCGGTCAGCTCCCCGGGCTCGACCAGCCGGCCGACGGCGGAGCCCCGCGGCAGCGTGAAGCCCCACTCGAGCAGGGCGGCGCCCTGCTCCCAGCCCCGTGCGGGCTGCGGCTCGGCACCGAGCAGCGTGACCACCAGCCGCCGCCCGTTGCGCTGGGCCGCCCCGACGTAGGTGTGCCGGGCCAGGTCGGTGAAGCCGGTCTTGCCGCCGAGCGCGCCCGGGTAGCGGTAGATGAGCTGGTTCTCGTTCTGGATCTCGAAACCCTTGGTCCGCTGCGCCGGCTGGGCGGGGATGCGGTGCGTCTCGGTCAGCGCGTACCGGCGGAACGTCGGGTCGGCGAAGCAGGCGCGGGCGACCAGCGCCAGGTCGTACGCGCTGGTGAACTGGCCCCGTCCGTCGAGACCGGAGGGGGTCACCGCGTGGGTCTGGAGGGCGCCGAGGCGGTGCGCCTCCTCGTTCATCGCCCGCACGCCGCCGGCCATCCCGTCCGGCCCGCCGCCGAGGCGGGCCAGCACGTTGGCCGCCTCGTTGCCGGACTGGAGCAGCAGCCCGAGCCAGACGGTCTCGATCCGGTACCGACCGCCGGCGACCAGCCCGACGGCCGAGGAGCCGGGTTCGATGTCCATGTCCCCGACGGTGACGGTGACTACCTGCTGCGGGTCGAGTCGGGGCAGCATGGTGGCCGCCAGCAGCAGCTTCTGCACGCTGGCCGGGGTGCCGTACTCGTGCGGGCCGCAGCCGCCCAGCACCTGGCCGGAGTCCAGGTCGGCGACCAGCCACGAGGTCGCGGTGACCGCCGGCGGGCGCGCGGCCCCCGCCGGGACTACCAGACCGGCGGTGTCGAGCGCCTGGCCGCCCACGGCCCGCTCATCCGGCACGGCCGGCGGCGGTGACGGACGCGGCGGCCGGGACACCCCGGGCGCGGGCGCCTTGGGGCAGGGCGCGGACCCGACGGCCCCGGGCGCGGACGGCGCCACGCCGGGCGGGGACGCGACGACGCCGGGCGCGGCGGTCGCGGGCGCGACGACGCCGGGCGCCGAAGTCACGGGGGCGACGGGACCGGCCGGGCCGGCCGCCGCGGGGACGGGAGCGCCGGTGCCGAGGAGGACGGCGGTCGCCGTGGCCGCCAGCAGCCGAACCTTCATGCACCGCACCCTAGTCGGCGGAGTTCGGGGCGCGGGCCGGGTTCTCCAGGCCCGGGGGCCCGGCACGGGTCGAAGGCGTGGCCGGCTCACCTCCTGCCCGGCCGCTTCCGCGGCCCGGACTCACCGGTTCCGGGACCATCGGCCCTGCCGCGGGGCCCGGCCGGGACGGAAGCTGGAGACTGAAAGCGGTAACCGATCTTCCGGTTTACGTACCGGGCGCCGCCGCGGGCGGCGTCCCCGCCCCGCGGGCCGCCCGACACCGACGAAGGGACGACCATGGAAGCCCTCTCGCTGACCCGCCTCGCCGACGAGCAGCTCGCCGCCGCGCGGGAGGCCGACAGCGGACGCAGCGCACGTTCCCTGCACGCGGGCCGGGACCGCCGCCTGCGGCAGACCCTGCTCGCCCTGCGCGGCGGCCGGTCCCTCGACGAGCACGACAGCCCGGGCGAGGCGACGCTGCAGGTGCTCGTGGGGCGGGTGCGCCTGGTGGCCGGGGACGAGTCCTGGGAGGGCGACGCCGGCGACCTCGTGGTCATTCCGCCACTGCGGCACGCGCTGCACGCCGTCACGGACGCCGCCGTCCTGCTCACCGTGACGCCGCGGCCGTGAGCACCGTCCCGGCCCGTCGTCACCGCCCGGCCGGGCACCCCGCCGTGGCCGCCCCCGGCCACGCGCCGGACCGGGGCCGGTCGCCGGGCCGGGTGCCGCCGCAGCACGGCGCGTGGGCGATGCTGCTGCTGCCCTTCCTGGCGGCGCTGACCGTCACCGGCCCGCATCCGCTGCACCTTCCCCTGCTCGGGGCCGCGCTCGCCGGATACCCGCTGTCCTACTTCGGGTTGCAGGCGGTCAAGACCCGACGGATCCGCCGGGTGCGCCCGCACCTCGTCGGGTACTGGCTCGCCACCGTCGCGCTCGGCACGCCGGTGCTGGTGGCCCGGCCCGCGACGCTCGCCTACGCCCCGATCTTCGTGGCCCTCGCCGCCGTCAACGCCGGCTACGCGCGCCGGCGCCGCGACCGGGCGTTCGTCAACGACCTCGCCTTCGTGGCGCAGTGCGGCCTGCTCGCTCTCGTCGTCGCCACGGTCGCCGGGGTGCCGTGGACCGGCGTGGTCGGGGTGACGGTCGTGGCGCTGGGCTACCTGGTCGGCACCGTCGTGCACGTCAAGACGATGATCCGGGAGCGGGACAGCGTCCGGTACCGGTGGGTGTCGTGGACGTACCACGCCGTCGTCGCGGTCGCCGCCGCACTCTGGGCGCCGGTGCCGGTCGCGGTGGTCTTCGCGGTGCTGCTGGCCCGGGCGGTGCTGCTCGCCGGGCGCCGGGTCGCGCCGATGCGGGTGGGGCTGGTCGAGACGGCGTGCGCCCTGCTGGTGCTGGCGGCGGTGGCGCTCTGACCACGGCGAGGGCGGGGCGCTGCCGGGCCCCGTCGGCCCGCGTCGACGGGCGGGCTCCCACGGGGCGGGACGCACCGCGTCGGTTGGCTCACAAGCCGTTGCCTCCGGCAGCGCCCACCGACTAGAACCGGGGAACGATCGACCGGACCGCCCGGCGACGGTGGCGAGGTGATGGCCGTGGCTCTGATCTCCTACGACGACGCCGACGCGGCGGCCTTCGCCGCCACCCGGGAGCTGCCGCGCAGCGGCCTGGACCGGTGGCGGCACGCGGTGCAGCAACACCTTCGGCCGCGTACCGGCACCACGCTGCTCGACCTCGGGGCCGGCACCGGCGCCTGGGCCACCGCCTTCACCGAGTGGTTCGGCGTCCGGGTGGTGGGGATGGAGCCCGCCGGGGCGATGCGCTCCCGCGCCAGCCACCGGCCGCTGCTCGCCGGCGACGCCGTCGCGCTGCCGCTGCGCGACTCCGTGGCGGACGCCGCGTGGCTGTCCACGATGGTGCACCACATCCCCGACCTCGACGCGGCGGCGCGGGAGCTGCGCCGGGTGCTCCGCCCGGGCGCGCCCGTGCTGATCCGCTCGCCGTTTCCCGGCCGGCACCAGCGGATCACGCTGTTCCGCTGGTTCCCGGAGGCGGTACGCGTCCTCGAGACCTATCCGGACCTGGCGCGGGTGCGCTCCGCGTTCGCCACGGCCGGATTCACCGTCAGCACCGTCGAGCCCGTCGCGCAGATCACGGCGGCGTCGCTGGCCGAGTGCGCCGCGAACCTCGACCGCCGGGCCCACACCCCGCTCCAGTTGATCACCGACGAGGAGTACGCCGCGGGGCTGGCCCGGCTCCGGGCCGCGGCAGCCACGGCGACGGGCCCGGTCGTCGACCACCTCGACCTGCTGGTACTGCGCTGAGTCACCCGGGCAGGGCCGGATCGCGGTGGCGCAGGTAGTCGTACAGCGCGGCCGAGGCGTGCAGCCGCCGCAGGCTGCGCCGGTGCAGTTCCTGCTCCCGCTTGGCCAGCTCCGCGTGGACCCGCTGGGCACTGCCGGTGGTACGCATCTCGCCGAGCACCGCCGCGACGATGTCGAACGGGTACGCGCCCCGGCGCAGCAGCGCCACGACCTGCGCGGCGCGCAGCTCGGCCGCGTCGTACACCCGGTAGCCGGTGCCGCGCTCGCGGACCGGCCGGAGCAGGCCGCGCTGCTCCCACAGCCGTAGCTGCGAGGTGCGGACGCCGACCAGGTCGGCGACCTCGCCGATGCGGGCCCCGCGTCGGGGCGCCGGCAGGACGGCGGCCGGGCTGGTCACCACGGTCTCGAACGCGCCGAGCACCCGCCGGATGTCGGCCCGCTCCCGGTCGAGCTCGGCGTGGCCGGCGTCGAGCGCCGCCAGCGCCGCCGCCAGGTCGCCCCGGTGCACCGCGACCATGACCTCCCGGGTACGCGCCCAGCCGTGCCCCTCGGCCATCCGCCGGACCACCGCCAGCGCCCGCACGTGGTCGCCGGTGAAGACGCGGTAGCCGGCGGGCGTGCGCTCGACCGGCGGCAGCACGCCGAGGTCGACGTAGTTGCGCACCTGTTGGACGGAGATGCCCGCTGTCGCCGCGACCTCCGCCCCCCGCCACCGTCCGGCCCGTCGTCCCGCATCCGCCACCGGGCCACCCTACCGGTCTCCACGTGGTTTGAGACTTTCCCTCCCACTCCGGGCCGCCACGGCTGTTGAAAGAGGTGAAACCCTCCACGGGCGGTTGAATGAGACGATTGAAGGCGGCCTGGCCCCCGTAGATGTACCCCGGGCGGGACTCCGCCCACGATCTCGCGAAGGGTTCGCATGCAGCAGCCAGCACGGTCCGCCGCCGACAGTCACGACATGATCGAGGTGCGCGGCGCCCGGGAGAACAACCTCGCCTCCGTCTCGGTGGACATCCCCAAGCGCCGGCTGACCGTCTTCACCGGGGTCTCCGGCTCCGGAAAGTCGTCCCTGGTCTTCGGGACCATCGCCGCCGAGTCGCAGCGCCTGATCAACGAGACCTACAGCGCCTTCCTCCAGTCGTTCATGCCGAACGTGAGCCGCCCCGACGTCGACTCGCTGCGCAACCTGAGCGCGGCCATCGTCGTGGACCAGGAGCGGATGGGCGCGAACTCGCGCTCCACCGTCGGCACCGCCACCGACGCGTACGCGATGCTGCGCATCGTCTTCAGCCGGCTCGGCGCCCCGCACGTGGGCGGGGCCGGCGCGTTCAGCTTCAACCTGGCCGAGGGCATGTGCCCGGCCTGCGAGGGCCTGGGGCGGGTCTCCGACCTCGACGTCGACGAACTCGTCGACGTGGAACGCTCGCTCAACGACGGCGCGATCAAGGTGCCCAACTTCGCCGTCGACTCGTGGTACTGGCAGACCATCGTCCACTCCGGGCTGTTCGACCCCGACACGAAGCTCCAGGACTACACGCCGCAGCAGTGGCAGGACTTCCTCCACAAGCCGTCCACGAAGATCAAGGTGGGCAGCAACAACTGGACGTACGAGGGCCTGGCGGTCAAGGTGCGCCGGCTCTACCTGGCCAAGGACCGCGAGTCGATGCAGGCGCACATCCGCGCCTTCGTCGACCGGGCGGTCACCTTCACCACCTGCGCCGACTGCGGCGGGACCCGGCTCAACGCGGCGGCACTCTCCTCCCGGATCGACGGGTGGAACATCGCGGAGTGTTCGGCGATGCAGATCAGCGACCTGGCCGGGTTCGTCCGTGCCATCGACGACCCGTCGGTCGCCCCGCTGACCGGCAACCTGCGCGACCTGCTCGACTCGCTGGTCGAGATCGGCCTGGGCTACCTCAGCCTGGACCGCGAGTCCGCCACCCTCTCCGGCGGCGAGGCGCAGCGGGTGAAGATGGTCCGGCACCTCGGCTCCAGCCTCTCCGACGTCACGTACGTCTTCGACGAACCGACGGTCGGCCTGCACCCGCACGACATCGCCCGGATGAACGACCTGCTGCTGCGCCTGCGCGACAAGGGCAACACGGTGCTGGTCGTCGAGCACAAGCCCGAGACGATCGCCATCGCCGACCACGTGGTCGACCTCGGGCCCGGGGCCGGCACGGCCGGCGGTCGGATCTGCTTCACCGGTGACGTCGCCGGCCTGCGCCGCTCCGACACCCTCACCGGCCGGCACCTCGACCACCGGGTACGCCTGCGCGAGCACGTACGCCGGCCGGCCGGCCAGCTGCCGATCCGCCACGCCGACCTGCACAATCTGCGCGACGTCGACGTCGACATCCCGCTCGGGGTGCTGACCGTGGTGACCGGGGTGGCCGGCTCCGGCAAGAGCTCGCTGATCCACGGCTCGCTGCACCGCCGCGACGGCGTGGTGGTCGTCGACCAGTCGCCGATCCGGGGTTCCCGGCGCAGCAACCCGGCCACCTACACGGGCCTGCTGGACCCGATCCGCACCGCCTTCGCCAAGGCCAACGGGGTCAAGGCCGCGCTGTTCAGCGCCAACTCCGAAGGCGCCTGCCCCACCTGCAAGGGCATCGGCCTGGTCTACACGGACCTGGCGATGATGGCCGGCGTCGCCTCGGTCTGCGAGCGGTGCGAGGGGCGGCGCTTCACCGACGAGGTGCTCACCTACCGCCTGCGCGGGAAGAACATCAGCGAGGTGCTCGCGATGCCGGCCATCCAGGCCCGGGACTTCTTCCCCGGCGGCCCCGCCCGGGCGATCCTCGACCGGCTGGTCGACGTCGGGCTCGGCTACCTCACCCTGGGCCAGCCGCTCAACACGCTCTCCGGCGGCGAGCGGCAGCGGCTCAAGCTGGCCATCCGCATGGCCGACAGCGGGAGCACGTACGTCCTGGACGAGCCGACCACCGGCCTGCACCTGGCCGACGTGGACCAACTGCTCGCCCTGCTGGACCGGTTGGTCGACGCCGGCAACACCGTCGTCGTCATCGAGCACCACCAGGCGGTCATGGCGCACGCCGACTGGCTGATCGACCTCGGCCCGGGGGCGGGACACGACGGCGGCCGGATCGTCTTCACCGGTACGCCGGCCGACCTGGTCGCCCACGGCGAGACGCTGACCGCCCGTCACCTGCGCGAGTACGTGGGCCGCTGAGCCCTTGGCCGGACGGCGGCGACCCTCCGGGCGCCACATCCGGGCCGGCCCACGTCAGGCCCCGGATCGCATCGCCCCTCCGGCCCGGATCGCATCGCCCTCGGGCGCCCGGGTCCGCAGCCCGCGGCTGCCTGGCCGAGGGCGGTGCCCGGGGGCGCCCGCCGGGCGGTCAGCCTCGGCCGCCCGGGTCCGCAGCCCCCGGCTGCCTGGCGGGGGCGGTGGCCGGGATCGCCCGCCGGGCGGTCAGCGTCCCGACGCGGGGACCGCCCGGGCGGACGGCGCCGCCAGTCGGCGCGCCCAACGGCGTAACGGCGACACCGACGCCGCGACCGGAGTGAGCAGCCCGACGATGATCAGCAGGGCGTCGAGGAAGAGCGTGGCGAGTACGACGAGAACGGCCAGCGACGCCACGGTGCGGGCGGTCATCGACGCCGGGCGGGCCGGCGCCCGGTGGGCGCCGTGGTGGCGGACGGGGATGCGGGGTGGAGCCATGGTGCCTGGTACCTGCCTCGGAAATCGGGTTCGGCGCCACTCCTACCCCCCGTGAGCTGCCAAAACACGTCCGATGACAAGCGCCACAACCCGCCGCGCCCGCCTGCCTCGGCGGAGGGAGTCGCCGCTGCGGCGCCCCAGGTGCGGACGCGGTGCGCGGCACGGGTGCGGCACGCGGCGCAGGTGCGGCACGCGCGCGGGTGCGACACGCGGCGCAGGTGCGGCACGCGCGCGGGTGCGGCACGCGGCGCAGGTGCGAGGCCGGCAGGGCGCGGGGCGCCGGTGCGTCAGGTGAGGCGGCGCAGCCAGCGACGCTGCCAGGGCGTCTCCACCGCCCGCGGGCGGTAGGTGGCGCGCACCCAGTCCACCGCCTGCTCGGGCGGCAGCCCGTCGAGGATCGCGAGCGCCGCCAGCGCGGTGCCCGTACGCCCGGTGCCGCCCCGGCAGGCCACCTCGACGCGTTCGCCGTGGTGGGCGCGACGCAGGGCCTCGGTCAGCGCGTCGATCGCGTCCGCCCGGTCGACCGGCACCCAGAAGTCGGGCCACCGGATCCGCCGGTGCGGCCAGGCGGGCGTCGGTCCGGGCGCCAGCAGCAGGGCGAAGTCGGCGGGCGACGCCTCGTCCGCGACCCGTCGTCCCCGCACCCGCGCCCCACTCGGCAGTACGACGACCCCCACCTGCTCGCCCCACACCCGTACATCACTCATCGCCCCATCCTCACGCCCGCCCCGCTCCCCCGCTGCCCCGCCTCACCCGCCCGCCCGCCCGCCCGCCCGCGTCGATCATGGGGTTAGCGGCGATGTCGATCTCCGCTGGTGCCGCCAACCTCATGATCACCGGGTTGAGGAACGGGCGGGAGGGCGGGAGGGGCGGGCGGGAGGGCGGGAGGGGCGGGCGGGAGGGCGGGAGGGGCGGGCGGGAGGGCGGGAGGGGCGGGAGGGAGGGCGGGAGGGGCGGGCGGGAGGGGCGGGCGGGAGGGCGGGAGGGGCGAGGGTGGGAAGTGCGGGTCAGCCGTGGGTGGAGGGGGTGGGTGGGAGTGGGGTTTTTGGGCGGGCGCGGAGGTGGGCGCGTTCGCCCTGTCTGCCGAAGAGGCTGAGGAACTCGACCGGCTCGGCGTCGGCCGACCCGAACCAGTGCGGTACGCGGGTGTCGAACTCCGCCGCCTCCCCCGGCGTGAGCACGAGGTCCTGGTCGCCGAGGACGACCCGCAGCCGCCCGTTGAGGACGTAGAGCCACTCGTAGCCCTCGTGGGTCTGCGGATCGGGCTCCGCCCTGCGACCGCCGCCCGGGATCACCAGCTTGTACGCCTGGATGCCGCCGGGTCGGCGGGTCAGGGGCAGCATGGTCATCCCGTGGCGGGTGACCGGGCGCAGGTGGACGCGCGGGTCGCCGGTGGACGGGGCGTCGACGAGTTCGTCGAGCGTGACGCCGTGCGCCCTGGCCAGCGGGAGGAGCAGTTCGAGGGTGGGCCGGCGGGAACCGGACTCCAGCCGGGAGAGCGTGCTCACCGAGATGCCGGTCGCCGCCGACAGGTCAGCCAGGGTGGTCTCCCGCTGCCGGCGCAGCGCGCGCAGCCGGGGACCGACCGCGCCGAGTGTCTGGTCCAGGTCGTCGTCCATGCCGCCATCTTGCCACTATGGCAACAATGTTTGCCACCATGGCGGCGGCGAACGCATCCTGGTCGCGGGAGGTGGTCACGGTGACCGATCGGCTGGATGGCAGCTACGACGTGGTGGTGATCGGGGGTGGCGCCGGGGGGCTGAGCGGGGCGCTGACGCTGGCCCGGGCGCGACGGTCGGTGGTGGTGCTCGACTCGGGCGCTCCCCGCAACGCCCCGGCGGAGGGCGTGCACGGGCTGCTGGCCCGGGAGGGGATCCGGCCGGCCGAGCTGCTGGAACGCGGCCGGGCGGAGGTACGCGGCTACGGCGGCCGGGTGGTCACCGGCGAGGTCGCCGCCGCGAACCGCGACGACGACGGCTTCACGGTGACGCTGGCCGACGGTCGAACTGTCCGCGCGCGCCGGCTGCTGGTGGCCACCGGGCTGGTCGACGAGCTGCCGGACGTCCCGGGGCTGCGGGAGCGCTGGGGCAGGGACGTGCTGCACTGCCCGTACTGCCACGGCTGGGAGGTCCGCGACCGGGCCATCGGCGTGCTGGCCAGCGGACCGTTCTCGGTGCACCAGGCGCTGCTGTTCCGGCAGTTGAGCGCCGACGTCACGTACTTCGGCCACACCATGCCGCCGCTCACCGACGAGCAGGCGGAGCAGCTGGCGGCCCGCGACATCGGCGTGGTGGGCGGCGAGGTCGCGTCCCTGAAGGTCGAGGAGGACCGCCTCGTGGGCGTACGGCTGGGCCACGGCACTCTCGTGCGCCGGGAGGCGCTGGCCGTCTCGTCGCGGATGGTGGCGCGCGCCGGCTTCCTCGCGGCGCTCGGGCTGCGGCCCGCGGCACACCCGGCCGGGGTCGGCGAGCACGTCCCCTCCGACGCGACGGGCCGCACCGACGTGCCCGGGGTGTGGGTCGCCGGCAACGTCACGGATCCGGCGGCCCAGGTCGGTGCCGCCGCCGCGGCCGGCGTGGTCGTCGGGGCCCAGATCAACGCCGATCTCGTCGCCGAGGAGACCCGACGGGCCGTCGCCGCCCGTCGCGCCCCGTTCTCCGCGAAGTCGGAGGCGGCACTCTGCGAGCAGGTGTTGGGCGACCGTCGCCACGGCCTCTGACGTCCCGACAGGCGCCGGTGGGCCGCCGCGCCGGAACGCGGCGACCTGGGGGTGTACGGCGCCCCAGCCGGAGGTCGGCATGACGCCGGCGCGGCGGCCCAGCCCGGGAAGCGGCCCGACCCTGGCGCGGCGGCTCAGGCGGGAGGCGGACCGACGCGGGCGCGGGCCTTCCTGGCGCACGCGTCGAGCACGAGGCGGGAGTCCAGCCCGAGGCTCTCGATGGCGACCAGCGCGGTGAACGCCGCGTCCGCCAGTTCCGCCGCCACGTCCTCGCGGCTGTGCGTGACGCCCTTGCGCGGGTTCTGGCCGAGCAGACCGATCCAGGCGCTAGCCGCCTCACCCGCCTCCTCGGTCAGCTTGAGGATCCGGCAGGTCATTTCGGTCTGTCCGGTGCCGTTGGCGGCGTCCAACCAGCCGCGCGAGGCACGGACCGCGTCCCAGATCGACTCGTCCACGCCACCAGTGAACCGGACGGAGGTCACGGTCCGTATCGCGGGACGGTTGGCGGGTAACCGGGTCCGGGTGGTAGCAACAGGGTCTACCAGCGCAAGCGAAGGGACGTGTCGTATGCCGGAGACCGTGGAGACGGTGTTCACCAGCCTGGTCGCCCGCAATCCGGGCGAGCCGGAATTCCACCAAGCGGTACGCGAGGTGCTGGAGAGCATCGGCCCGGCGCTGGCCAGACACCCTGAGTACGCCGAGGCCCGGATCATCGAGCGGATCTGCGAGCCGGAGCGGCAGGTCATCTTCCGGGTGCCGTGGGAGGACGACCGCGGTCGGATCCAGGTCAACCGGGGCTTCCGGGTGGAGTTCAACAGCGCGCTCGGCCCGTACAAGGGCGGGCTGCGCTTCCACCCCTCGGTCTACCTCGGGATCGTGAAGTTCCTGGGCTTCGAGCAGATCTTCAAGAACGCGTTGACCGGGCTGTCGATCGGTGGCGGCAAGGGCGGCGCGGACTTCGACCCGAAGGGTCGCTCGGACCGGGAGGTGATGCGGTTCTGCCAGAGCTTCATGACCGAGCTGTACCGGCACATCGGCGCGGAGACCGACGTGCCGGCCGGGGACATCGGCGTGGGTGGCCGGGAGATCGGCTACCTGTTCGGCCAGTACAAGCGGATCACCAACCGGTACGAGTCGGGGGTGCTGACCGGCAAGGGCCTGGCGTACGGGGGCGCGCAGGTGCGCCGGGAGGCAACCGGCTACGGGGCGGTCTTCTTCGCCGACGAGATGCTCCGGCAGTCCGGCGACAGCCTGGAGGGCAAGCGGGTCGTGGTCTCCGGCTCCGGCAACGTGGCGATCTACGCGATCGAGAAGGTGCACCAGCTCGGCGGGCGGGTGGTCGCCTGCTCCGACTCGTCCGGCTACGTCCTCGACGACAAGGGCATCGACCTGGAGCTGCTGCGGGAGCTGAAGGAGCAGCGCCGGGCCCGGCTCGACGACTACGCCCGGCACGTGCCGCACGCGGTGGCGGTCTCCGGCCGTACCGTCTGGGAGGTGCCCTGCGAGTTGGCGCTGCCGTGCGCGACGCAGAACGAGATCGGTGGCGCGGAGGCCGCGGCGCTCGTGGCCGGCGGCTGCGTCGCGGTGGTGGAGGGCGCGAACATGCCCACCACGCCGGAGGCGGTACGCATCCTCGGCCGGGCCGGGGTGCGCTTCGCGCCGGGCAAGGCGGCCAACGCCGGCGGCGTGGCGGTCAGCGCGCTGGAGATGCAGCAGAACGCCAGCCGGGACTCGTGGACGTTTGCCGAGTCGGAGCAGCGGCTGCGCGACATCATGCGCAACATCCACGACCGCTGCTGGAGCACCGCCGAGGAGTACGGGCTGCCCGGCGACTACGTGGCCGGGGCCAACATCGACGGGTTCCGCCGGGTGGCGGAGGCGATGCTGGCCCACGGCCTGATCTGACGGGGCGGCCGGTCCGCCGCGACAGCGCCGGCGCGGCCGGCCCGGGGGACGACGCGCGTCGCTCCCGTCCCGGCAGCGCCGGCCGCCGACTCAGAAGCTGCTGACCAGCTTCACGAACGCCTCGTCGATCATGGCGGGGTCGGTGGCGTCGAACGCCTTGCCCGACGAGGCCTTGGCGATCCGGTCCAGCGTGGCGAAGTCCGAATCCCCGTCGAAGGCGATGCAGAAGACCTTCACCGGACGCCGCGGGTCCAGGGCCACGTCGGCGAGCAGCCGGTTCAGGTCGTTGTCCCGGGCGTACTCGTTCTTGCCGTCGGTCAGCACGACGACGGCGTTGATCCGGTCCGGGTCGTACCGGTCGAGCACCTGCTTGTGGGCGGCCCGGACCGTCGCGTAGAGCGCCGTGTCCCCCGCGACGTGCAGGCCGGCGATCCGGCTGTTGATCCGCTTCTGGTCGAAGTCGCCGAGCCGGACCTCCTCCCGGTAGGGGCCGTCGGGCCGCTTCGAGGTCTCCGAGGAGAACGACCAGAGCCCGACCCGGTCCTCGGAGTTGAGCAGCGCGAGCCCCTTGGCCGCCGCCGCCGAGGCCACCTGGAAGCGCGTGCTGTCGCCGACCGGGGCCTGCATCGACCCGGAGGTGTCCAGGGCGATCAGGATGTTGGCCTTCTTGCGAAGCGTGCTCCAGCCGTCCAGCATCGCCTCGACCACCTCCGGGTTCGGCGGCGCGAAGTAGGTCAGCCCGCCGGTGGGCTCGGCGCCGACGCTGGCGAGCAGCTCCGCCGAGGCCCGCCGCTCGTGGTCGCGGAAGCCGAGGCGGGCGAAGCTCTTTTGCTGGTCGTCCTCGGTCAGGAACTTCAGGAAGTCGTCCGCCGCCGCGCGCTGCCGTTCGTCGGCGGAGGGGAGCACCACGAAGGGGTGGTCCAGGTTGAAGGTGCCCTCCTTCGGGTGGACGGCGACCAGCGGCACCTTCGGCCGGGGGCCCCGCTCCTGGCCCTCCTGCCGCGGGCTCAGTCCGCCCTCGTTGTAGAGGTGGACCAGCTCCTCCTGCATGACGATGGCACTCATGTCGCCGGTGCCCGTGCCGGTTAGGTCGGCCTCGGCGAGGTCGCGCAGCAGCTCCACCGAGTCGTCGCTGTAGTGCGACACGTTGGCCTCGATCTGCCGGACGAACCGGGTCACCTTCGGATCCGCCAGGTCCGACGTGGTCAGGTCGCTGGAGCGCTGCGCGGCGGCGTAGTAGGTGGCGATGGTCGCCGCCAGACCCGAGGTGGAGAGGTTCGGGTTGTCCTTGCCGAAGGTGAAGCGGCCCCACTCCGGTTTGCCGAAGCCCGCCCAGCCCTGCCGCCCGGAGAGGCCGAGGATCTCCCCCCAGCCCAGGGGCCCGCGCTGGCGTACCAGCTCGCCCTTGGGCTGCGGCATCGCGATGACCAGCGGGCTGTTGGCGATCGACGGGTAGCTGCCCGGGGTCTGCGGCGCCCGCCCGGCGGCCTTGTCGAGCAGCCGCAGCTGGCCCGTCCAGAGGCTCGACGTGGGCAACCAGACCTGCGGCTGCGGCAGGCCGGTGCCGCGCCACCCAGCGGCCAGCACCTCGGTGGCCTTGCCCGAGTTGAGGGCGCTGACGTGCACCTGGGCGCAGCCGCCGCCGTCGAGCGACCGGTCGCTGTCGTTGTACCGCTTCGCCAGCTCGACCAGCAGCGCCGCCTTCTCGGTCGAGGAGTTCACGTCCAGGCGGACGGCACAGTCGGCCCGGGGCCGCTCGGTGCCGGCGTCCCGCTGCCGGACGAGCACGAACGCCCCGACGATGACCAGCAGCCCGGCGGTGAAGGCCGCGGTGTACGGCAACCACTGTCGTGCGCGCGGCGGGGCTGGGGCCATGGCGACGTCCTCCTCGGCGGTCAACTGGTGGCAGTCAACCTATCGGTGCGGTGCCACCGGCGGTGCCCGACCCGGCGTCCGGGACGACCGCGCCCGCCCACCCGCGAACCGTCGGTCAGGGACGGTCGGAGCGGTCGCCGAGCGCCGTCGCGACCAGCAGCCGAACCCCGTAGACCACGACGAAGGTGGCCGCCCCGGTCGCCGCGGCCGCCTCCACCGCGCTCGACGCGACGTAGCCGGCCGCGGCGCCGACCGAGCCGAGGAAGATCGCGGTCGAGATGCCCCAGGCGTCGGTCGACTCACGACGGAGCCGCCGCCCCCAGCCAGCTTCCGCCTGGTCGGCGGGCGCGGAGGCCATGGACGGGCTCTGCGACGTCTGTTCCGGCCGGGCCGCCGGTGCCGTACCGGCTCCGGTCGACGCCGCCGGTTCCGGCCGGGCCGGCGGCGGATCCGACGCGGTACGGGGCAACGGCAGCGGCTCATTCGGCGTCGGCGCGCCGGCGGTCTCGTTGCCGAGTTGGAGCACGGTCTCCCGGCGCAGCGGGCCCGCGGCCCGGACGCCCTGCCCGAGCAGCCGCATCAGCACCTCTTCGGCCTCCGGCCGCTCCGCCGGGTCCTTGGCCAGGCACTGCCTGATCAGCTCGTCGAGGCCCGGCGGCAGCGCGGGCAGGTCGGGCGGTTCGTTGAGCACCCGGTGCATGACCGCGAAGAGCGAGTCGGTGCCGAACGGCGGCCGGCCCCCGGCGGCGAAGGCGATGGTGGCGGCCCAGGCGAAGACGTCGCAGGGTGGCCCGACCGAGTCGTTGCGGAACCGCTCCGGGGCCATGTACGCGGTGGTCCCCAGCACCCGGCTGGTCACCGTCTCGGTGACGCCCAGGGCGCGGGCGATGCCGAAGTCGATCACGCGGGGGCCGTCCCGGCCGAGCACCACGTTGTCGGGCTTCAGGTCGCAGTGCACGACGTCGCAACGGTGGATCGCGGCGAGCGCGGTGGCCGTACCGACGGCGAGGCGGTGCAGCGCGTTGCCGGCGACCGGGCCCTGCTCGCGGACGTGCCGATGGAGGGTCGGGCCCTCGATGAACTCGCTGACCACGTAGGGGCGTTCGCCGTCGACCTCGGCGAAGAGCACCTGCGCGGTGCAGAACGGCACGACGCGGCGCGCCGCGGCGATCTCCTTCATGAACTGCGACCGCGCCCGCAGGTCGCTCAGGTCGACGTTGATCATCTTGACGGCCACCTGGTGGCCCTGGTCGTCCTCGCCGAGGTAGACCACGCCCTGGCCGCCCGCGCCCAGCCGACCGAGCAGCCGGTAGGGGCCGGCGGTCACCGGGTCGTGCGTCCACAGTGGCGCCAGCCCCGGCACCGGCGCGCCGGCCACTCCTGTCATCCCGACTCCATCGCTGTCGTGTCCCCAGCCACCCGGCAGCGGAGGACATGGCCATGGTGCCATGCCGCCGCCTGCCGGCCGAGGGTGCCCACGACGGAAGGCCGGCCTCTGCGGGCGGGCCCGGCGGATCGGGTGGGTTGGCGCGCAAGGGCGATCGAGGCGGTACGTGACGGGCTGGCGCCCGTCGGAGGGTCTCCGACGGGCGCCAGCCGTTTCGCGGTGTCCGGGCACTGCCCGAAGGGGAGCTGCACCGTCAGCGCGCGGCTCCCATGCCGAGGCGGTGGCGCTTGCGCCAGACCAGCGACAGCAGCAGGAGCACCGCGCCGGCGCCGACGAGGCCGCCGCCGAACTTCATCGGAGTGCTCAGGCTGTCGCCCGTGACGGGCAGCGGCGGCGCGTGCTTCTTGAGCACGGTCAGCGTCGCGGTCGCCACCCGGTGGTACGTCTGGCCTTCGGCCCGGAAGGTGTACGTGCCGGGGTGACGCGGCGTGTAGGTGGTGCGGAAGTAGCCGTCGTCGTCAGCCGTGACCGTCAGGGTCCTGGGGTTCGGCTGGGGTGCCTGCTGGAACGAGACCGGCGCCATGGCGACGATCTCGCCGTCGCTGCGGCGCGCCCGGTCGGCGCCCGGCACGGCGGCGGCGAGCGGCGACGTGCTGACGGTGATGATCACCGTCTCGCCCGGCCCCCAGCCCCTGCCGATCAGGGTGGCGGTCTGGCCGACCACGACGGTCGGCGGGCTGACCGCGAGCGTCGGGGTGCCGCCCGGCGGGTAGACCGGGGGCTGTGGCGTTCCGGTGCCGGGTGCCGGCTGCGGCTGCGCCGCCCCCGCTGCGGTCGGCACGGCCAGCACGGCCAGACCGACCGTGAGCGCCATGATGATGCGGGATAGCCGCATGATTGGTTCCCTCCTACTGATCACAGCTTGGTGCGGAAACAACTTGGGTGGTCCATGGGGTGGCGGTGGGGGTCAGCCACAGCTCGGCGGTACCGACGCCGGTGGTCGCCGTCAGGACGGTGACCTCCAACGTGCGGGACTGCCCCGGGCCGACCTCGACGTTGGCGGTGCTCACCTGGCGGCGCCGTTCGGTACCGCTGCCCACCGCCGTCTCGACGCCGTCCAGGCGGGCGGCGAGCACCGCCCCGCCGGCGGGGCTGTGCACCGACACCAACGTGCGGACGGTGTACGGGTCACCGGCCAGACCGAGGCCGAGGACCGACTCGCTGAGGCCCGACTTCGGCGCCGACGAGCGCAGGGTGACCCGGAGTCGGAGCTCCCGGCGGCCGTCGGGCCGGCAGTCGCCGACCGCCAGGGTCGCCGACGGTCGGAGGTAGTAGCCGAGCTTCGCGCCGCTGCCGTCGTTGAGGAACACGCCGACCGTGGGCACGGTGTCCTTCTCCGGAAGCGCCCCGGCCAACCGGCTGTCGCCGATCTTCCGTTGCTCTTCGGGTCGGGCACTCCAGAACAATATCCGGCGTTCAGTGACAGCACGGTCAAATGAGGACAATAACGCCTTCGGGTCTACATTCTTCGTGACCAGCGCGTCGAACACGGCGGCGGCGGAGGCGGCGAAGAAGGCGTCCTGCTCCTCGTTTTCCATCCGCTGGTAGCTGTCGCTGAGCACCGTCTGCACGACCTTCTCGGCGGCCAGCGGGACGCCCCCCGGCACCATCACCGGCCCGGTGGCCTTCAGCAGGTACGACAGCACCACCGGGTCGACGGCGAGCACCCCGTCCACGGTGGTGCCCGTACGCCGGCGGAACATCTCCCGGTAGAGGGCGGCGGCGGTCGGGAAGTGCGGGGTGAGGTTGACGTCGGCCGGATAGATCCCGGGCAGGTCGGCCCAGAGGCTACGCACCTCGGCGGGCACCTTCAGCGGCGGCTGGAAACGGCCCAGCGTGCTGCTGCTGCCCTGCCGTCCCATCCGGACCCGACCGTCGGCCGCGTGGATGACCGCGTACGCGCCGATCATTCCGCCGGTGGCGCGCAGCTCGGCGGGGTTCTGGGAGACCACCAGATAGGTGCGGGATCCGTCGGCGCCCAGCAGCGCCGGCAGCAGCCGGCTGGCCTCGCTCGCGGCGGCGGTCAGGCCGGCCAGCCGGTCGATCTCGCCCCGCAGGTCGCCGAGCGCCTGGCGGACCTGACCGACCAGGCCCTCGGTGGGCACCGTCGCGAGGCTGTCCCGGGCGCCCTGCACGGTGGCGTCGACCCTGGCCAGCTCGGCCGACAGCGCCCGCAGCCGCCCCACGTCCAGCCGCCCGCCCGCCGGCACCAGGCCGGTCAGGTCGGCGCGCAGCAGCGGCGGGAACGCCTGCCGGGCCAGGTCGTCGATGGCCACCGAGATCTGCCGGACGGCCGCCAGGTTGTCCCCCGCGTACGGGGTGTGCCGACCGACCCACCAACCGGGGTCACCGGTCGCCGCCCGGGCGCTGCCGGACTGCTCCTGGAGCGCCGCGAGGGTGCGCTGCGCCCGGGCGGTGTCACCGCCGACCACCTGGGCGCTGAGCTCCCGGGCCAGGCCAGCGGCGTTGAGCAGGTGGGCGCGGGCCTGCCAGCCCCGGAAGCCCACCCAGCCACCGGTCAGCAGCAGCAGCGAACCCACCACGAGGGCGGCGAGCAGGGCCCGGCGCAGCTGCCGCCGCCGGCGGGAACGACCACGCCGTCGACGCGGTCTCGCGCTCTCCGTCACACCACACGTCCTTCCTGGGGAACGGCGGGCGGATCCCGGTCCGCTGCCGCTCCACACTGCTAACGATCGTTTTCGCCCGAAGATGACGCGGTTGACCGGTATGCGAGCCCCGCTCGCCGTTCACCGGCCGCCGGGGCGCCCGGCGGCCGCCTCGTACAGCAGCCGTTCGATCCGGTCCACACCCGCCGACATCGACATCTCCCGCAGGTACGCCTCCCGGCCGCGCCGGCCCATGTCCGCCCGGGCGGGCGGCGGGATGGTGGCGGCCAGCCAGAACCGGTCGGCGAGGCTCGCCCAGTCCCCCGGCGGGCAGGAGAGCCCCGCCCGGGCCCGTTCCACCAGGTCCGCGGTGTCGCCGCCGGCGGAGGCCACCACGGGCACGGCGCAGGAGAACGCAGCCTGGAGCTTCGCCGGCAGGGTGCTGCGCAGCTCGGGCAGGTCCCGCAGCATGACGAGCTGGTAGTCGGCGGCCGCGTACAGGTCCGGCATGTCCGGCGGAGACCGCCGCTCCACGAAGCGCACGTTCTCGGCCCGCAGGTCGGCGGCGAGCCCCCGCACCCGCCGCTCGTCCGCGCCCGAGCCCACCAGGACGAGGTCCACGGTGTGGTCCAGCGCCGCCGCCGCCCGTACCGCGGTCTCCAGGCCCTGCCGGGCGCCGATGGTGCCGGCGTGCATCACCACGCACCGCTCGTCGCGCCGGACCAGCCGGTGAGCCGCGCGGCTGGGCCGGGCGGGGTGGAAGATCCGCTCGTCGGTCCAGTTGAGCACCACCCGCACCCGGGCCGGATCCACACCCGCCTCGACGACCCGGTCGCGCAGCGACGGCGCGGCGACCGCGATCCCGTCCGCGGCCCGGTAGACCCGCGCCATCGTGGCGGCGATCCGCCCGGCCCACCGCCCGTTCTCGGCCCCGACCGGCTCGTCCTCCGCCCAGACGTCCTGCACGTGCACGACGGTCGGCACCCGCCCCAGCAGGCGGAGCAGGCCCGCCGCGGCGAAGGCGTTCGCCGGCGGCAGGTGGACGTAGAGGGCGTCGACGTCGGCCAGGAACCACCGCCCGGTCACCGTCGCGCTGCCGGCGAACGACAGGTGGCCGGCCATCCGGCCGCGCAGCGACCCGTCCCCGGCCGAGTAGCGCGGGACCCGCCGGACCGTCAGCCGCTCGCTGCGGGTCTCGTACCGCCAGCGCTGCCGCCAGCCCGGGTAGACGTGGCCGCCGGGATAGTCGGGGAAGCCGGTCAGCACCTTCACCTCGTGCCCCCGGACGGCGAGTTCCTCGGCGAGACTGCCCGGGATGAACGCCGGCTCGGGCGGGAAGTGGTACGACAGGATCCCGATCCTCACCGACCCGCCTCCGTCCGGCCGGGACTCCTCGGCGCGGCACCGTGCCGTGGAGTCGGGCGGCCCGCGTACGATGCCGACATCCCCTCCACGTCCGGCCGGCTCCGACGGCCGGCGACCGGCGCGGCGCCACCGTCCGCGACGGCACCGACGAGAGGGGTCCGCATGGTCGACCGGGTGTTGTTCGTCTGCCACGCCAACCTGTGCCGGTCACCGATGGCCGAGTACATCGCCCGTCGCCTGCTGGCCGGGCGCGCGGTGACGGTCGCCAGCGCCGGCACGGACGCCGTCGACGACCTGCCGATGCACCCGCACGCGGCGGACCTGGCGGCCGAGACCGGCGGGGATCCCACCGACTTCCGCAGCCGGCGGCTGCGCCCGGAGCACCTGGCCGGGGCGACGCTGGTGCTCACGGCCACGCGCCGCCAGCGCTCGGTGTGCACCGCCCTCGCGCCGGCCGCGCTGCACCGGACGTTCACCCTCCGCCAGTTCGGCCGGCTGGCCTCGGCCGCCGACCCGGCGGCGGATCCGGCCGACGGTCCCCTGCGGGCGGCGGTCGAGGCGGCCGCCCGCGCCCGGGGGCGGCTGCAACCCGCCACCGGGGACGCGGACGACCTGCGGGACCCGATCGGCGGCACCGCCGCCGACTTCCGACGCTGCGCGGAGGAGATCGAACGGTCGATGCGACCCCTCGCGGCGCTCATCGCGACAGCCGGGTGAGTTCCTGCGTACGGTCGCTGACGACGCCGTCGGCCCGCTCCGCGTGCCGGGCGGACGGGGTCGCGTCGGCCGGCACGTCCGCAGTCGCGGCGGCGGCGACCACCCGGTAGGCCTCGTACTGGTACGCCTCCGCCTTGGCCACCTTCGCCATGTTCAGCACGCAGCCGAGCAGCCGGACGGAGACCGAGTTCAGGGCGCGGGCGGCCTGCGCCACCTGGCTGCGGGAGGTGCGGCCCTGCTGGGAGACCAGGAGCGCGCCGTCGGCCTGCACGGCCACCACCACGCCGTCCGTCACGGCCAGCAGCGGGGCGGTGTCGATGATGACGATGTCGGCGGACTCGCGCAGGGCGAGCAGCAGGTCCGCCATCGCCTTGGAGCCGAGCAGCTCGCTGGGGTTGGGCGGCGCCGAGCCGCTCGGGAGCACCAGCAGGGACTTGTCGCCCCAGCGCTGCACCACGTCGCCGACCTGGACGTCGCCGACCAGCACGTCGGTCAGCCCGATGCCCGCGTCGAGCCCCAGGTAGTCGGCGACCTTCGGGCGGCGCAGGTCGGCGTCGACCAGCAGCACCCGCCAGCCGGCCTCGGCCAGGGCGATCGCCAGGTTGCAGGAGAGCGTGGTCTTGCCCTCGCCCTGCAGGGCGCTGGTGACCGCGATGACGCGGGCGGGCTCGTGCACGTCGACGAAGCGCAGGTTGGTGCGCAGCTTGCGCACCGCCTCGGCCCGGGCGGAGTTCGCCGCCGCGCCGACGATCAACGGCTCCGACTTCGCGGTGCTCTCGAAGGGGATCTCACCGAGCAGTGGGCTGCCGGTGGTGCGCCGGAGGCCGGCGGCGTCGCGCAGGCGGACGTCGGCGACCCCGCGCAGGATCGCCAGGCCCACGCCGGCGAGCAGGCCGAGCAGCGTACCGACGGCGAAGTTGCGGACCGGTTGCGGCGAGACGGGCGTCGGGGTGACCCGGGGCCCGCTGACCACCTCGATCCTGATCGGGCCGGCCTTGCCGTCCTGGGTCGTCTCCACCTTCTGCACCAGCTGGACGAACTGCGCGGAGAGCACCTCGGTGACCTTCAGGGCCCGACTCTGGTCCGTGTCGGTCACCGACGCGCGCAGCAGCACGGTGCCGGTCTCGGTGGAGGTGCTGACCCGGCGCTGGACCTCCTCGGCGGTGAGCCCGACGGGGGCCTCGGCGACCACGCTCTGCGCGAGGCGGTCGCTGGTCAGCAGTTCCGCGTAGGACTTGACCCGCTGCTGGAGGAAGAGGCCGCCCTGGTAGGCGTCGGTGACGCCCTGGCTGGGCGTGGTGACGAAGAAGGTCACCGAGGCGACGTAGCGGGGCTGCGCACGGACGGTGACGAGGGCGGTGACGCCGAGCGCGACCATGACGGTGAGGAGCACGATCCACCAGTGCCGGCGCACGAGGCGGAGTTGGCGGTACAGGTCCATCAGGCGCGCCTCCGTACCAGGCCGGTAACGCCAAAGAACTTCACGAAAACCCCCAAGGTCGACTTAATCTCGTGAAACCATTAAAGCGACTCATACGCCTTATGTCCCGAGTTACGTATTTTCACCCCTTGACATCGGCGCCCGACCCACCACCGGACAAACGGGCGGACGGCGTCCAGGGTGGCGGGGAAAACCGAGCGGGCGTGACCTCGGCGGCAATGAGCCGCCCCGACTCGCCGGTCACGCCAACGCTGGATAGGGTCGGCAGCGGTGTGCCGGGAAGCCTGGTCGGCGTCGTCCCGTGCTGCCCAAGATCGAGGTGGACCCGCGCATGACCGACCGCACCCCGCCCTCCGACCGTCCCCGCCCGAACCGGCGATTCTTCTCGCGTACGTCCTGGCCGGAGGCCCGTTTCCTGGCCGATGTGCTACGGACCGAGACCGTCGGCGGCGGGCTCCTGCTGCTCGGCGCGATGATCGCGCTCACCTGGGCGAACTCGCCCTGGGAATCCTCCTACGCCGCCCTCGGCGCCTGGGTGCCCTGGCCGGGCGGCGCGGCCCTGCACCTGGACCTGGACCTGTCCGCCTGGGCCGGCGACGGCCTCCTGGCGATCTTCTTCTTCGTCGTCGGGCTGGAACTCAAGCGGGAGTTCGTCGCGGGCGAACTGCGCGACCCCCGCAGGGCGGCGCTGCCCGTGGTCGCGGCGGTCGGCGGCATGGTGGTGCCCGCGCTCATCTATGTCGCGGTCAACCTCGGCGGCGACGGGCTGCGGGGGTGGGCCATCCCCACCGCGACGGACATCGCCTTCGCCCTCGCCGTCCTCGCGGTCATCGGCTCGCACCTGCCGCAGGGCCTGCGCGCCTTCCTGCTGACCCTGGCGGTGGTCGACGACCTGCTCGCCATCACCGTCATCGCGATCTTCTACACCGCCGACTTCAGCCCGCTGCCGCTGCTCGGTGCCCTGGTCCCCATCGCCCTCTTCGGCCTGCTCGTGCAGCGGCGCAAGACGTGGTGGTGGGCGCTGATCCCGTTGGCGGCCACCGCGTGGGCCCTCATGCACGCCTCCGGGGTGCACGCCACCGTGGCGGGCGTCCTGCTGGGCTTCACCGTGCCCGTCCTGCGGGGCAAGGCCGGCGACGCGCACGGGCTCGCCGAGCACCTGGAGCACCGCTGGCGCCCCATCTCGGCCGGTTTCGCAGTGCCGATCTTCGCGTTCTTCGCGGCCGGGGTGTCGCTGCGTGGCGCCGACCTGGGGGCCATCGTCACCGACCCGATCGTGATCGGCGTCGTCGCCGGTCTGGTGCTCGGCAAGGTCGTCGGGATCTTCGGCTCGACGTTCCTGCTCGCCCGGTTCACCCGGGCGCAGCTCGACGAGGACATCACCTGGACGGACCTGCTCGGCGTCGCGCTGCTCGCCGGGATCGGGTTCACCGTCTCCCTGCTGATCGGCGAACTCGCGTTCGGCCCCGACAGCGCCGCCGCCGGCAACGTCAAGGCGGCCGTGCTGACCGGCTCGGTGATCTCCGCACTGCTCGCCACGGTCGTGCTGGTGCGGCGCAACGCCGCCTACCGGCGGATCGCCGAGGCGGAGCGGGTGGACGCCGACCGCGACGGCGTGCCGGACGTCTACCAGCGCGGGCAGGGCTGAACCGGCCGCCGCACCCCCGGACGAGGCACCGCACGGGCCGGTCGCCGGGCCGGGCCGGGGCGGTCGCCGAGTCGGGGCGGTCGCCACGCTGGGTCGGGGCGGTCGCCCGGCCTGCCGTTACCGCTGGCGGTGCCGGCCCGGCGTCGGCCATCCGGCCGCGTCCGCCGCCGGCGGATGTCGGACCCGCCCCGGCGGTCCGGTCGGCCCGCCGGCGGTGAGCGCGGCCCAGAGCAGCCGGCGCAGCAGGACGATCGCCGCCGCCGCGGCCAGGGCCGTCCAGCCCTGGCCGCCGGCCAGCCGCAGCAGCCCGGCGGCGGTCAGCAGGTCCAGCAGCACCCGCATCGCGCACCGCCAGGAGCCCGTGCCGAGCAGCACCGCGAGCCCGGCCAGGGTGGCGAGGACGGTGGTGGCGGTGACCAGGGCCCGGATCACCGGACGCGCTCCGACTCCCGGACCTGCTGCTGCTCCTGGCGGATCTCCCGGCCCAGGAAGTAGTTCAGCGCGGTCCGGATCGCGGCGATGGCCGCCAACTGGCCGATCTGGGTGAAGGTCGGCGAGACCGCCGTACGCAGGATGTCCGCCGCGAGCTGGAACTCCAGCCCGAGGGTGAGGAACCGCCCCAGGGAGAGCCGGATCGGGGTGAACACGGCGGCGCTGCGGTGCCGCAGTCCCTCGACCACGAACCGCACCGCCGCCCACGCCGCCCCGACGAAGATGACCACCGCCCCGGCGACCTCCACCGCCGTGACCAGGCCCTGGTAGCCGTGGCGCAGGATCTCCTCGACGCCCATCCGCTGCCGTTACCCGGCCAGCACGGCGGTAGTCGGCGTCAGGTGAGCTGCGTGACGGCCTCCAGGATCAGCCAGAGTCCGCAGATCGCGAAGAGCACCGCGGCACCGTACTTGATGGTCTTCTCGGGCAGCCGCTTGCCGAGCATCCGCCCGACGAGGATGGCGAGCGCGTCCGCCGCCACCATGCCGATCGTCGAGCCGAGCCAGGTGCCGAACCAGCCGTACTGGGTGGCGAGGGTGATGGTGGCGAGCATGGTCTTGTCGCCCAGCTCGGCCAGGAAGAAGGCGACCGACACCGCGACGATGGCGGACTTGCTGCTCTTCTCGGCCTTGCGCTTCTCCTCCTCGGTGAGCGAGTCACCGCGCAGGGTCCACGCGCCGAAACCGAGGAACGCCAGGCCCGCGACGAGCGAGATCCACTCCGTCGGCAGCGCGGCGCCGAGCCCGTAGCCGATCGCCACCGAGGCCAGGTGCACCACGGCGGTGGCGACGGTGATCCCGATCAGGACCGGCACGGTCTTGAAGCGGGTGGCGAAGGTCAGGGCCATCAGCTGGGACTTGTCCCCCAGCTCGGCGACGAAGATGACGCCGAAGCTGACGACCAGCGCGACGAGGAAACCTTCCATGACATCCTTCCGGATCGTGCCGGGAGGAGGTACGGGGGCGCCCTCGACCCGGCTGCAACAGCCTGGGTCGAAGGTCTCGCCCGCCTCGGATGACGAGGCCGCGTGGCCGGATGCGGAACGCACCAGTGTGTCGACCACGACATTGGGGGCTACTCCCCTTCGCGTCGCCCAGCCTAGCCGATCACCGGACGGGCCGGCTCCGGCGGGTGAAGATGCTCACCCGCCGGTCACCTGGCGCGGCCCACCGGTCACTCGGCGCGGGCCAGGGTGACGCCGAAGAGGCCAGCCGGATCGGTCCAGAAGTCGTGGGCGGCGAAGCGGGCCGAGCCCAGCTCGGCGGCGATCCCCTCGGGCCGGAACTTCGCCGACACCTCCGTGCGCAGCTCCTCGCCCTCGGCGAAGGTGACCGTCAGGTCCAGCACCCGTACGCGCATCGGCCGCCGCGCCCTCAGCCGCATCTCGATCCACTCCCGTTCGGCGTCCCAGAGCGCGACGTGGGCGAACCCCGCCGGATCGAAGTCGGCGCCCAGCTCCCGGTTGACGACCCGCAGCACGTTGCGGTTGAACTCGGCGGTGACCCCGGCCGCGTCGTCGTACGCCGGCACGACCACCGCCGGGTCCTTGACCAGGTCGGTGCCGATGAGCAGCCAGTCCCCCGGCTCCAGCGCGGCCCGCATCGCGGCGAGGAACCGCGCCCGCTCGACCGGCAGGAGGTTGCCGATCGTGCCGCCCAGGAAGAGCACCAGCCGGCGCCCGCCGGTCGGCAGGCGGTCCAGGTGGCGGGTGAAGTCCCCCACGATGCCGCGCACCCGCAGCCCGGGGTAGTCGGCGGCGATCTCGGCGGTGGACTGCCGCAGCGCGCTGACCGACACGTCCAGTGGCACGAACGTGCCGAGCCCGCCCCTGCGGGTGAACGCGTCCAGCAGCAGCCGGGTCTTCTCCGACGAGCCCGAACCGAGCTCGATCAGCGTCTTCGCCCCGGTCAGCTCGGCGATCGTGGCCGCCCGTTCGGCCAGCACCGCGCGCTCGGCACGGGTCGGGTAGTACTCCGGCAGGCGGGTGATCTCCTCGAACAGCTCGCTGCCGCGGGCGTCGTAGAACCACTTGGGGGGCAGCCACTTCTCCTCGGCCGTCAGGCCGGTGCGGACGTCCTCCCGCAGGCTGCGGCCCAGGTCCTGCTCCTCCAGGTGGATCTCCAGCGGCTCCACGCTCATGTCATCCCCTTCGTCGTCGGGTGGAACGTCCCTGTCGGCCGGCGGTCAGACCTCGGCGAGGGCGCGGACGCGTACCCCCGTCGCGGTGGCCTCCACCAGTTGCCCCTCCGGCACCGCCTGCCAGCCGGGGTCGTCGTCGTGCGGCTCGGACGCCAGCAGCACCGAGGCCGGCGTCGCGCGGATCGACAGCGCGTGCCCGGCCACGCTGGCCACCACGGTGCGCCCGTCGGTGAGCAGCAGGTTGAGCCGGGACCCGGGCGCGGCCCCGGCCACCGCCGTCACGGTCTCGGCGACCGCCCGCGCCGGCTTCACCCCGGCCCGCAGCCGGTGCCGCACCAGCGCCCACACCAGCGCCGAGTCGGTGGCCGCGTCGAGGGTGAGCAGGTCGCGTACGGGCAGGGTGGCGGCGAGCGGGACCATCGAGTCGGGCCAGCCCCGCACGACCCCGTTGTGGCTGAACAGCCACCGCCCCTCGGCGAACGGGGCGGCGGCCCCGTCGAGGACCGCCATGCCCACCGTGGCGGAGCGGACGGCAGCCAGCACCGCGCCGGCCGAGGTGACCTGCGCGAGCTGGGCGATGGTCGGATCGCTCCAGATCGGCTGCGACCGCCGGTAGCGCACCGGCTCACCGTCGCCCGGGTACCAGCCGACGCCGAAGCCGTCGGCGTTGATCGTCCCGCCGCCGCGCATGTCGCGGGGCGCCCAGGACTGCCGCACGAGCGAGTACGGCGGGTCGAACAGCAGCTCCCGCAGGGTGACCGGCGGCCCCAGGTAGGCCAGGTGACGGCACATCAGGCGACACCGCCCGGCCCGGCGGGACGGCCCGGGCGCCGGCCGCCGACGTCGCCTGGCCCCGGGGGCCGGTCCCGGAGCAGGGTGCCTGGTCCGACCCGGCCGTCCGGCCGCTCCGTCCTCACGGCTGCGACTCCTCCGGCCGGGCGTCCCGCGCGCAGCGGAAACCGCTGAAGATCTGCCGCCGGATCGGGAAGTCCCAGTTGCGGAAGGTGCCCCGGCAGGCGGCCCGGTCGGTGCCGAACGACCCGCCGCGCAGCACCCGGTGGTCGTCGCCGAAGAAGACCTCCGAGTATTCGCGGTAGGGGAACGCGGTGAAGCCCGGGTGCCCCCGGAACGGCGTGGAGGTCCACTCCCACACGTCGCCGATGAGCTGGTGCACGCCCAGCGGCGAGGCGCCGGCCGGGTAGGCGCCCACCGGGGCGGGCCACAGGTGCCGCTGGCCCAGGTTGGCGTGCTCGGCCGTGGGGTCGTCGTCGCCCCACGGGTAGCGGCGGGAGCGGCCGGAGGCCGGGTCCCAGCGGGCGGCCTTCTCCCACTCCGCCTCGGTCGGCAGCCGCTTGCCGGCCCAGGCCGCGTAGGCCCGCGCCTCGTGGTAGCAGACGTGCACCACGGGCTCGTCGTCGCGGACCGGCGCCCACCGCCCGAACCGCCGGTAGGCCCAGCCGTCGCCGTCGCGTCGCCAGTGCATCGGCGCGACCAGCTCCGCCTCCCGGCGGTGCCGCCAGCCGGCCGGGCTCCACCAGCGCGGGTCGTCGTAGCCGCCGTCGGCGATGAACTCGCGGTAGCGCCCGTTGGTCACCGGCGCGGCGTCGATGGCGTACGCCGGCAGGTGGACCCGGTGGGCGGGTCGCTCGTTGTCCAGCGCCCACGGGTCGGTGTCGGTGCCCATGGTGAACTCGCCGGCCGGCACGAGCACCTCGCCGTCGACCCTGGTCGTCGGTTCCGGCGGCGGCGGGGCGTGCAGCACCGCCGGGCCGGCGCGCAGCTGGTGGGTGGCGAGCATCGTCTCGTCGTGCTGCTGCTCGTGCTGCACGATCATGCCGAAGGCGAAGCCGTCGGCGACCAGCGGCCGCTCGGTGAACGCGACCCGGTCCAGCAGGTCGAGCACCTTGTCCCGGACGGTGAGCAGGTAGGCGCGGGCCTCCTGCGGGGGCAGCAGCGGCAGCGTCGGGCGGTCCCGGCGGGGCTGCTTGAACGCGTCGTACAGGTCGTCGATGTCCCGCCGGACGGGTTCGCGCCCGCCCACGTCCCGGACCAGCCAGAGTTCCTCCTGGTTGCCCACGTGGGCGAGGTCCCAGACCAGCGGGGACATCAGCGGCGAGTGCTGCCGCGTCAGGTCGGCCTCGTCGACCGCCTCGGTCAGCAGGGCGGTGCGGGCGCGGGTGCGTTCGAGTTCCGCCGCGATCCGGCTGCGCAACTGCTCCGGGCCCGCCGGGCGCGTGGTCGTTCCGGTCACCGGTGACTCCTCCTCGCGGCGTCGCGCCGCCGCCGTACGCCTCGGTCGATGTCGTGGTGCAGGGCCGCCGGCAGGTCGAGCCGGGGCAGGGCCGCGAGGGCCAGGTCGAACAGGTCCGCTGCCGCGGCGGCCAGCGCCGGGTCGCGCAGGCCGTGGCGGGCGGCGGCGTGCCAGCGGTGCGCCACCGGCCCGGCGACGGCACGGGCCGCGCGGACCGTGCCCGGGTCGGCGAGCAGGACGGCCAGCACCGCGAGCGGGAGCAGCCAGCCCCGGCCGGGCTGCGTGTCGAGGTAGCGCAGCTCCAGATAGCCCCGGGGTCGCACCGGCGGGAAGAGGGTGCTCACGTGGTAGTCGAGGTCGTCGGTGGTGGGCGGCCGGGGCAGCGCCCCGTCGACCCAGTCGGCGAACGTGATCCCCGGCGGCGGCGTCCAGTCCGAGCCGTCGCCGCGCACGCAGAGCAGTGGCGCGGCGAGGACGTAGCTGGTCCAGGCCGTGACCGGGTCGGTGTCGGTCTCCGGCGTCCACACCGGACGGGTGCGGGCCGGGTCGATGCCGTACCAGGCGGCCATCCGGGCGGACGCCCAGCCGGTGCTGCGCCCGGCGTGCTGGTCGGCCGTGGCGAACGCGGCCAGCAGGGGCGGCCCGAGCGCGTGCACCGCCGCCCAGCGCTCCGGCAGGTGTTCCGGCTCCCCGGCGTCGAGGCAGACCTGGAGACCGGCCGTGCTGTACATCATCGTCCGGCCGGCCGGGCCGCGCCGGTCGAAGACGTGGCGCATGGCCCGGTAGCGGGGGCCCTCGACCACCGGGCGGGGCGGCCGGTGCGGGTCTATGCCGCTGCGCCCGAGGACCAGCCCGGCGGCGTCGAGCAGGCCGGTCAGCACGGCGATGTCGCCGTCGGTGGCGTGGATGAGGGTGGCGAGCGAGGAGCGTGGCGCGGTGGAGATCTCCAGCTGCCCGCCGGGCTCCACGGTCACGGTGCCACCGTGCGGGAGCGGCTCGGCGGGGCTCGCGCGGTCGAGGGTGCGGGGGCTGTGCCGCCCCAGTGCCGCCCGGAGCCGCTCGCCGTCGACCGGGCGGGCGGGGTCGGCGGCGTCGTGCACGGTCCATTCGAGTTCGACGCCGGTGTGGGTCGGTGGGCCGGTCTTGAAGCAGATGCGCGCGAGGTGACCCTCGGCGGCGGCGGACTCCCGCAGGACGGTGGTCCGGTCGAGCTCCGGCGACGTCACCACGGCATGGGCCCCCTTCCCGGCCGACTTCCGTTCGGTGTCACCGTAACGCCACCCACCGTCATCGGCGCGGGCGTCGGTGGCCCCACGCACTCCTGTCTAGCAGACGAATTCCGCGTGGCCGGCCGGAACGTGCAGCGCAAACGGCCTCTCCCGGCCCGTCGCGCCGGGCGGGAGAAATCAGCGGCCGGGACCGACCGCGAGGGGCGTCAGTCGGTCGGGGTCGCAGCCGGGGTCGGGGTCGGGCTCGGCCCCTTCTTCGGCGGCTTGTCGGGCGACTCCTTCGCCGCCACGTCGGGCAGCAGTTGCCCGCAGAAGCCTTCGACCCGCTCCCGGCCGCCCGCCGCGGTCACCAGGTGCGCGAACGAGGGGGTGTCCAGGGCCTTCTCCCGCTGCGCCGGCTTCTTGGCCAGGTACGCCCGGCAGAGTCCGCGCAGTTGTTCGGCGTTCCCCTGCGCTCCCGGCGCGTCGCCGGCGGTGCTGCCGGGGGCGGGTGCGCCCGAGGTCGGGGCGGCGGAGGGGCGGGGCGGGGTCCCGGTGGGGCGGCCACCCGTGTCTCCGGTCGATCCGTCCCGGTGCGGGCCGGTGGTGGCCGGCGCCGGGGTCGGGGTGACGGGGCGGGGCGGCGGGGCCGGGTCGTCGGCCCGGTCCAGCGTGACGGCGGCGAAGGCGGCGCCCGCGGTCGCGGTGACCGCGATCCCCGCGCCCCAGGCCATGGCGCCGGCGGTGAACCGGCGCCGGCGTGGCGACGGCACGGCTCCGGCGGCGGGGCCGGCCGCGCGCGCCGCCCGGAAGGCCGCCAGGGCGTCCTCCTCCCCGGCCAGTTCGTCGGGGCGGGCGGGGGCCGCGGCGGCGGAGAGCAGCCGGGCGAGCGGCTCGGCGTCCGGCGTACGGGAGGCATCCGCGCGGGCGGCGTCGAGGAGCCGGTCGGACGCGCCGCGATCGGCGGGCCGCTCGGTCCGGCGAAAGAACATCCTGGATCCCCTCACGTCAACCGTCCGCCGGTTCGGCGTGCGACGCCTGCCGCCGGCCGGTACGCGGTCGGGGCGCCGCGGCGGCCTCGGGGGCGGCCGGCGACCGGCTCGGGTCGTAGCGTTCCATCAGCACGGCGAGCCGGCGCAGCCCCCGGTGGGCGGCGGTGCGCACGGCACCGGCCCGGCGGCCGAGCACCCGCCCGGCGGTCTCGGCGTCCAGCCCGACGACGGCGCGCAGCAGGACGGCCTCGGCCTCGCGGGGCGGCAGGGTGGCGATCAGCGCGAGCGCCGCCTCGGTGCCGATCGTCTCGCCGGCCCGTTCGGCCGTGTCGGCGTCGCCGGCCAGTTCGGCGAGCGCCTGCACCGGCACGGGCAGCGAGGGACGACGGCGCTGCCGGCGCAGGTGGTCCATGGCCCGGTTGCGGGCGATGGTGACGGTCCAGGCCCGGAACTCGCCGCCGGTGAAGCTGGGCAGGTCGCGGGAGACCTGCAACCAGGTCTCCGAGGCGACGTCCTCGGCGTCCGCGCCGACCAGGGCGGTCAGGTACCGGAGCAGGCCGGGCTGGAGGCTGCGGTAGAGGAAGCGGAAGGCGTCCTCGTCGCCGGCCTGCGCCGCCACGACGGCCTCGTTCAGCTCACCGGACATGTGGTCGCCGCTTCCGTCCGGTGGACACGCGCAGACGGCGCACGCCCACGGGGGCGTGCGCGAGGCAAGCACGGTCCGGCAAACGGACCTGATCCCGCACCCTTCAGCCCCCCGCTGACCTGATCACGCCCGGGACCGCGTCGCCCGGACCATACGTCTGGACTCCTGCCGTGGCGGCACGGCCGTTGGCGCAGGTGCCGCGGCGACGCCGTGGGGCGGGCCCGAGTCGGGCTAACGCTAGGAGCGCCGGGTCGATCGGGCAAGCCCGCCCCGGTGGGCAGAAGAGTGAGAATTATCTAGCCGTTCGGCCGGCCCGTCGCCGTAACGGCGCGGCGGCCCGGGACGCTGCGCCCCGCCGGCGGGCGGGGGCGTCGGCGCATTCGACCAGCCCACGACGGACATGGGGGGAATGTCGTCACACACCGTCCACGGGCGCTCACAGCCTATCCGAGGCGGCTCCGGTCCCGCCGCCCCCGCCGCGCGGGCGGCGCGGTTCGACCCGACGGCACGCGGCGCGCCGATCCCCGCCGGCCTGGGTACGGTAATGCTGTGTTGTCATCGGAGGTCGTACTCAGCGGTCGCTACCGCCTGGACGAGCGTGTCGCCACGGGCGGCATGGGCGACGTCTGGCGGGGCAAGGACCTCGTCCTCGGCCGGCAGGTCGCGGTGAAGGTCCTGCTGCCGGCGCTGGTCTCCGACCCCGACTTCATCGCCCGCTTCCGTGCCGAGGCCCGGATCATGGCCGCCCTGCGCCACCCGGGCATCGTCCAGGTCTTCGACAGCGGCGAGGACGACCTGCCGGACGGCGGGCGGGCCGACTACCTGGTCATGGAGTTCGTGACCGGCCAGCCGCTGTCCAAGCGGATCGAGGCCGTCGGGCGTCTCGACGTGGCCGAGACGATGGCGATCGTCGCGCAGGTCGCGCAGGCGCTGCACGCCGCGCACCTCGGCGGGATCGTGCACCGCGACGTCAAGCCGAGCAACCTGCTGGTGCAGGAGGACGGCAGTGTCGTGCTGGTCGACTTCGGCGTCGCCCGGTCGACCAACATCACCAGCATCACCAGCACGAACGCCGTGCCGGGCACCGCGCTCTACATGGCACCGGAGCAGGCCGCCGGCCGGCCGGTGTCCGGCGCGACCGACATCTACGCCCTCGGCGCGGTGACCTACTGCTGCCTGAGCGGCAGCCCGCCGTTCACCGGCGACAACCCGCTGCAGGTCGCCGTGCGCCACCTCGACGACGAGCCGCCGGAGCTGCCGCACGACGTTCCGGAGGCGGTCCGCGCGCTGGTCACCCGCGCCCTGGCCAAGGATCCGGCCGATCGGTTCAGCAGCGCGGCGGCGATGGCCGAGGCCGCCCGCGCCGCCGTGTCCGACCCTTCCGCGCCGACCGCCATGGTGCCCGCCGCCGCGGCGGCGGGCGGCGTCGCCCCGGGCACCCGCACCGACGTGCCGGTCGCCGCGACCGTGGCCCGGCGGAGGCGACGCGGCACCCTGGTCGGCGCGGCCACGGCGGTGCTGGTGGCGCTGGCCGGCCTCGGCGCGGCGCTCGGCGCGTCACGCGAGGCCGACGCGCCGGCGGTCAAGGTCCCGCAGGCGACCACCCCGGCCGCGGAGCCGAGCGGCGGCGCCGAGGCGCCGGTGAAGGAGGAGGACGCCCCCGTCGACCCCGGGCGGCCGTTCCGGCCCACCGGCTCCACCGCCAGCCCCTCGCCGTCGGCCACCGCGCCGCCGGTCTCGCCCCAGCCGAGCGGGTCGGCGGCTCCGCAGTCGCCGGATCCCACCAAGACCGACGATCCGCCGGTGGCGACGCCCAGCACCAGCACCGCCCCGACGCAGACCACGCCGCCGACAGAGCCGACCCCGACCCAGACCACCCCGGTCGAGCCGGCCAATCCGCCGGTGGTCTGAGCGCCGGCGCCCGGCCGCGTGAC
This sequence comes from Micromonospora sp. USAFONa4, assembly GCF_057197825.1. Taxonomy (NCBI): domain Bacteria; kingdom Bacillati; phylum Actinomycetota; class Actinomycetes; order Micromonosporales; family Micromonosporaceae; genus Micromonospora; species Micromonospora sp. USAFONa4. The sequence goes on from NZ_CM170072.1 coordinate 212,094, forward strand.
CCCGTGACGCCACGTCAGTCTGGCACCGATAACCTCAAACCGGACGTACGGGCACAGAAATCACTCTAGGCTCCCGAGCAGGCACTTTCCGCCCTCTGCCTCAGGAGCCCGGGTGAGCGTTGAGAAGTTGGTCGTCATCGGCCAGGGGTACGTCGGCCTGCCGCTGGCCATGCGAGCCGTCGAGGCCGGCCTGGACGTGGTCGGCCTCGACGTCGACTCCGACCGGATCAAGCGGCTCGCGTCGGGCGAGTCGTTCGTCGAGGACATCCCCGCCGATCGGCTGGGCCGCGCGCTGGGCAGCGGCCGGTACCGGCCGAGCACGGCGTACACCGACGCGGAAGGCTTCGACATCTGCGTGATCACCGTGCCCACGCCGCTGCGCGACGGCACGCCCGACCTCAGCTTCGTGGAGCAGGCCGGCGTCGGCATCGGCCCGTACGTGCGGCCGGGCTGCACGGTGATCCTGGAGTCCACCACCTATCCCGGCACCACGGAGGAGCTGCTGCGCCCGCTGCTGGAGTCGGCCAGCGGGCTGCTCAGCCCGGGCGACTTCCACCTGGGCTACAGCCCCGAGCGGATCGACCCGGGCAACCCGACCTGGCGCCTGGAGAACACCCCGAAGGTGGTCTCCGGGATGGACGCGGCCGCCCTCGCCCGGGTGGACGGGTTCTACCGCCGGCTCGTCGAACGGACCGTGCCGGTGGACTCCACCCGGGTGGCTGAGCTGACCAAGCTGATCGAGAACACGTTCCGCCAGGTGAACATCGCCCTGATCAACGAGCTGACGATGCTCTCCCACCACCTCGACATCGACGTCTGGCAGGCGATCGAGGCGGCGGAGAGCAAGCCGTTCGGCTTCATGCCGTTCCGGCCCGGCCCGGGGGTCGGCGGGCACTGCCTGCCGATCGACCCGTGCTACCTGTCCTGGCAGGTCAAGCGGCGCCTCGGGCGGCAGTTCCGGTTCATCGAGCTGGCCAACGACGTCAACCACGAGATGCCCGAGCACGTGGCCCGACGGATCATGAACGGGCTGAACCGGGCCGGTCGCGCCGTCAGCGGGGCCCGGCTGCTGCTGCTCGGGCTGGCGTACAAGAAGAACACCGGTGACATGCGGGACTCCCCCGCCGTCGACGTGGCCCAGCGCCTGCAGGCCCTGGGCGCGGACGTCCGGGCGGTGGAGCCGTACGCGGAGCCGCACCAGATCCCGGGCGGCGTGCTCGTGGTGGAGCTGACCGAGCGGGAGGTGCGCGCGGCGGACGCGGTGGTGGTGGTCACCGACCACGACGACTTCGACTACGACCTGGTGACCCGGCACGCCCGGTACGTCTTCGACACCCGCAACCGGTGTGCCGGCCCGGTGGTGGAACGCCTGTAGGCCCGGCACCGCTGGCCGGTCCCGGCACCCGGACGGGGCGACGGGACCGGCCGGCGGCTGTCACTGGTCGCCGAGCGCCTCGACCACCGGCCGGGACAGCGCCCGGCGCGCCGGCAGCACCGAGGCGACCAGGGCGGCCACGACCGCGACCCCGAGGATCAGCGCCAGCTGCCCCACCGGCAGCACCACGGCGAAGTCGCCGCTGATCCGGGCCAGCAGGGCCATCGCGGCGGCGCTGACGCCGGTGCCGAGCCCGACCCCGAGCAGCGCCCCGACCAGCGCCGTCAGCACCGCCTCGACGGCCAGCATGGCGCGCATCCGCCCCCGGGTCAGGCCGACCGCCCGCAGCACGGCGTTCTCCCGGGTCCGTTCCACCACCGACAGGCTCAGCGTGTTGGCGACCCCGACCAGCGCGATCACCACGGCCAGGCCCAGCAGCGCGGTGACGAGGGCGAGCAGCATGTCGACCGTGGCGGTGAGCATCTTCTTGTACGCGCCCTGGTCCATCAGGTTGGCCGTCGGATACCGGGCGACCACCGCCTCGACGGCGGCCCGGGCCCGATCGGCGGAGACCCCGTCGGCGGGGTCGATCTCGGCCAGGAAGCCCCGCTCGTCGGGGAAGAGCGCGGCGAAGTCGGCGTCCACCACGTCGATCACGTGACCGTCGGGGACGGGGCTGCCGGCGAGTGCCGGTCCGTCGGCGGTGACGACCGCGGCCACCCGCAACGACCGGCCGCGCACGGTGACGGTGGAGCCGGTCGTCCAGCCCCGGGCCTCGGCCAGCTCCCGGTGCACCAGCACCCACCCGGGTCCCAGCCGTTCGACGTCCCCCGCCACGACGCCCGTCAGCGTCCGGGCCACCAGGGCGGGGTGCGCGGCCTGGATCTGCACGCCGGCGGCGACGGCGCCGCGCCGCTCGTGCACCACCGCCAGTTCGGGCCGGGCGCGCAACTCGGCCACGAGTGGCGCCGGCAGGCTCCCGCCGATCCCGGTGACCAGCAAGTCGACCCCGATCTCGGCGTCCACGCTGCGCTCGATGCCGTCCTTGGTGCTGCGGGCGCCGACCACGAAGGCCGACACCAGACCGATCCCGATCACGAGGGCCGTGGCGGTCGCGGCGATCCGGCGCGGATTGCGTACGGCGTTCGCCACGGCCAGGCCGGCGGTGGCGCCGAACAGCCGGCGGGCCGGCCACCCCAGCACCCGGACCAGCGCCGGCACGAGCACCGGGCCGAAGAGGACGATGCCGAAGAAGGTGAGCACGCCTCCGGCGGCCACGAGCACCACCTGGACGGCGTACGCGGCGCCGACCAGCGCGGCGATCCCGGCGGCGAAGACCAGCGCCCCGACGGTCAGCCGGAGCCGGCCGGCGCCCCGGGCGGGTTGGACCGCCGCGTCGGTGAGCGCGGCGACCGGGGCGATCCGGGTGCCCCGCCACGCGGGCAGCAGGGCGGCGCCCATCGTGATCGCCGTGCCGAGGAGCAGGCTGACCAGCACGGTCGAGGCGGTGACGGTGAGCCCGCCGGGGGCCGGCGCGTCGAGGCGCGCCATCACCTGGTTCATGCCGCCGGCCAGGGCCACGCCGATAAGCACGCCGACTGCGGAGGCGACCAGCCCGAGCAGCGCGGCCTCCAGCAGCGCGGCGCGGAACAGCTGGCCCCGGGTCGCGCCGACCAGCCGCAGCAGCGCGGTCCGCCGGGTCCGCTGCGCCAGCACGATCGCGAAGGTGTTGGCGATGACGAAGCCGGCGACCACGACGGCGACCCCGGCGAAGGTCAGCAGCGCCATGTTGAACTGCTGGAGGTCGCGGACCGCGTCGGTCACGGCGTCGTCGAGGATCCGCTGCCGGGTCTTGACGGTCGCGCCGGCGCCGACGGCCTCGGCGGCCCGCCCGGCCAACGCCTCGTCGGTCGTGCCCGGCCGGGCGGCCACCATGATCCGGTCGTAGCCGCGTTGGCCGGTCACCGCGAGGGCGTCCGCGCCGACCAGGCCGATGAACGGACCGCCGACGTCGCGGGCGGTGCCGGCCACGTCGACCGTGCCGACCAGCGTGTACGGGCGGGCCGCTCCCCCGGCGCCGCCGACGCGTACGGGCGCGCCGAGGGCGAAGCCCTCCTCCGCGGCGGTGGGCGCGTCCAGCACCACCTCGCCGGGGCGGTCGGGCAGCCGGCCGGCCACCACGTCGTACGAGCGCAGCGCCTCGTCGACGGGGATGGCGGCGAGGACGGCGTAGCCGAGCACGGGGCGGCCGTCGGCGCCGACGACGCCGCCGGAGCCGAGCAGTTCCCCCTCGGCGGCGGCGACCCCGTCGACGGAGCGCACCTTCTCGACCAGCGCGGCCGGCAACGGGTCGCCGGTGGTGGAGTGGACGGCGAGGTCGGTGTGCCTGTCGAACGCCCCGGCCCGCTCGTACGCGCCGGTGCGCATCCCGTCGACGAAGATCAGCGTGCCGGCGATGAACGCGACGCCGAGCACGATGGCCAGCGAGGAGAGCATCAGGCGCAGTGCCTCGGCGCGGAGCTGGCGCAGGGTCGTCCTGATCACCGGGTCACCGCCTCGCGGCCGGCGGCCGGTACGCGCGCCGGGTCGAGGCCGGCGAGTGCGTCGAGCACGCGCTCGGCGGTCGGCGCGGTGAGGTCGCGTACCGGCCGGCCGTCGGCGAGAAAGACCACCCGGTCGGCGTGCCCGGCGGCCGACGGGTCGTGGGTCACCATGATCACCGTCTGGCCGAGGGTGTCGACGGCCTCGCGGAGCAGGCGCAGCACCTCGGCGCCGGAGTGGGAGTCCAGGTTGCCGGTCGGCTCGTCGGCGAAGATCACCCACGGCTTGGTGATCAGGGCGCGGGCGACCGCCACCCGCTGCTGCTGGCCGCCGGAAAGCTCGGCGGGACGGTGGCGCAGCCGGTCGGCGAGCCCCACCGCGGCGACGACCTGGCGCAGCCAGGCCCGCTCCGGCCGCCGGCCGGCGATCGCCAGGGGCAGCACGATGTTCTCCTCGGCGGTCAGCGCCGGCAGCAGGTTGAACTTCTGGAACACGAAGCCGACCCGGTCGCGGCGCAGCAGGGTGAGCCGCTTGTCGTCGAGGCCGGCGAGGTCGGCGTCGCCGATGCGCACGCTGCCGGAGGTGGGCCGGTCCAGGCCGGCGAGGCAGTGCATGAGGGTGGACTTGCCGGAGCCGGAGGGGCCCATGATGGCGGTGAACCGGCCGGCGGCGAAGTCGACGTCGACACCGTCGAGGGCGACGACGGCGGCCTGGCCGGCGCCGTACCGCTTGGACAGGCCGCGGGCGGTGACCGCGACGCCGGCGGTGGCGTGCGCGGGAGGTGCGACGGACACGTGGAGCTCCCCGTGGAGATCGTGGCTGGGACGTCTCCGACGCTATGGGCGCCGCCGGTCCGGCCGCGTCCACCCGCGCGTGGTGGTCCCGCTGCGACCTGGGGAGCCCCTGACGGGGTGGGCCCGTACGACCTGGGTCGTAGACCGGCTCAGCCGCCGGGGGTGACCAGCCCCGTCTCGTACGCCAGCACCACGGCCTGCACCCGGTCGCGGAGCTGGAGCTTGGCGAGGATCCGCCCGACGTGCGTCTTCACGGTGGCCTCGGCGACGTGCACCCGGGCGGCGATCTCCGCGTTGGAGAGGCCCTGCGCCACCAGCAGGAGAATCTCCCGCTCGCGCTCGGTGAGCTGGCCGATCCGGGGGTCCTCGGCGGGCCCGGGGCCGAGCCGGCCGGCGAACCGGTCGAGCAGCCGCCGGGTGATGGGCGGGGCGACCACCGAGTCGCCCCGGGCGACCACCCGGATGGCGGCCAGCAGCTCCTCGGGCGGGACGTTCTTGAGCAGGAAGCCGCTGGCGCCCGCCTGGAGCGCGGCGAAGGCGTCGGCCTCGGTGTCGAAGGTGGTGAGCACCAGCACCCGGGGCGGTCCGGCGGGACGGTCCCGGCAGATCCGGCGGGTCGCCTCCACCCCGTCCATGGTCGGCATCCGGACGTCCATCACCACGACGTCGGCCTCGACGCGGGCCAGCAGCCGCAGGGCGTCGGCCCCGTCGATCGCCTCGCCGACGACCTCCAGGTCCGGCTGGGAGCCCAGCACCATCCGGAAGCCGGCGCGGACCAGGGCCTGGTCGTCCACGATCACCACGCGGACCGTCATGCCGCCGTCACCTCCGTCGTCGGGGACGTCGACGGTAGCGGTAGCCGCGCCTCGACCTGCCAGCCCCCGGCGAGCCGGGGGCCCGCGGTGAGGCTGCCGTCGTACACGCCGACCCGCTCGCGCATGCCCACCAGGCCGTGCCCGCCGGACGGCGCGGGACTGACCGGCGGCCGGCCGCGGCCGTCGTCGACCACCCGGACCACCACGGCGTCGCGGGTGTGCGCGACCGTGACCTCGACGTCGGCGCCGACCCCGGCGTGCTTCAGGGCGTTGGTCAGCCCCTCCTGCACCACCCGGTAGACGGTCAGTTCCAGCCCGGGCGGCATCGCCGCCGGCTCCCCGGTGACCGCGTGCCGCGTGCGCAGGCCGGCGGCGCGGAACCGGTCTAGCAGGGCGGGCAGCTCCGCCAGCGCCAACCGGCGGTGCGCCGGGTCGGCGGTCGCCCCGGCGTCACCGGGCGCGCCCGCCGCACCGGGCCCGGCCTGCGCGTCCGGTGCGTCGGGCTCCCGCAGTACGCCGACCAGCCGGCGCATCTCCTCCAGCGCCTGCCGGCCGGTGTCGGCGACCACCTTCACCGCCTGGCGGGCGGTTTCCGGGTCCCGGTCGAGCGTGAACCGCGCCCCGTCGGCCTGCACGATCATCACCGCCATGCTGTGCGCCACCACGTCGTGCAGTTCCCGGGCGATGCGGGTGCGTTCCTCCGCGACCGCGGCGCGCGCCTCCGCCTCGCGTTCCCGCTCCAGGGTGGCGGCCCGCTCCTCCAGGGTGAGCACGTAGAGCCGGCGGGTGCGCACGTTCAGCCCGACCAGCCAGACCGCCCCGGTGACCAGCCCGTAGTAGATCGCCGCCGCCCACCAGGCGATGGCTCCCGAGGTCTGGAGGCCGGCGAGCACCACCCCGACGGCCGCGCCGATCCCGGCGAGGACCCCGTCGCGGAGCCGGTCGGCGTACTTGACGACGCTGTAGAGGGCGATCAGCACCGCGACGTCGAAGGGCAGCGGCCCCCACCCGGCGACCACCTGCACCATCGCGAGCGCGGCCACCACGGCGGCGACCGCCGACGGGTGGGCCCGGCGGAACAGCAGCGCCACCGCCATCGCGGCCCCGACCAGGGTGGCCCTGCCACCGCCGGGCTGGTTGGCCATGCCGGCGAGGCCGAGGAGCGCCACCGTGGCGGAGACGAAGGCGTCGAAGGCGACGCCGCGCAGCGGGCGGCCGAGGATCGCGCGGTTCACGGTCACCCAGCGTACGTGCCGCAGGTCAGGGGGTCACTCCGCCCCGAGGCCGGGCCGGGCCGCCCGACCGGGTCAGGCCAGCAGTTCGCGCATCCGGTCGATCTCGACGGTCTGCTCGGTGGCGACGGAGTTGGCGAACTCCGACAGGGTGAGGTCGGCGCCGACCTTGAGCAGGTCCGTGGCCATCTGGACCGCGCCCTGGTGGTGCTCCGTCATCATCCGCACGAAGAGCCGGTCGAACTCGGCGCCCCGCGCCGCCGCGAGCTGCCGGATGGCCTCGGGCGTCTGCATGCCCCGCATGCCCTCGTGGTCGTGCCCGGCCACCTCGGTGGAGAGCCCGCGTGCCTGCAGCCAGCCCCGCATCAGGCCGATCTCGGGGCCCTGGCTGGCCCGGATCCGCTCGGCGAGGGCGCGCAGGGCCGGGTTGCCGGCGCGGTCACCGGCCAACTCCGCCATCTCCAGCGCCTGGGCGTGGTGCGGGATCATCATCCGGACGAACCAGACGTCCATCGAGTTGTGCCGGGCCGCAGTCGCGTCGCGCAGTTCCTCGGCGGGCCGGACCGCGGCGGTCTCGCCGGGCCGACCGGGAACGATCACCGCGGGTCGGCTCGGACCGGCCGGGGCGGACGTCGGGGCGGCGGCCTGTCCCGCCGGCACCGCCGGACCGCCGGCGGAACGGGACAGGACGACGACCGCCACCGCCAGCAGACACGCGGCTGTGACGACGGCGAGGATCCGCGCGCGCGGGTTGGTCATGGGCCACTCCCCCCGGTAGAGGTCATGGCGATGCTATCCATCGACGAACGGGCTTAAGTGTGATTCATATCACATCGATGGAACTCTTTGGACTGTAAGGTGTGCACCATCGTCATCCCCTTGCGAAGGACGTCGCCGATGACCAGTTTCCGCACCTTGCGGGCCAGGCGGCTCACCACCGTGAGCCTGGCCGCGGCCGGTCTACTCCTCGCCAGCGTCGCCACCGCCACGCCGGGAAGTGCCGGCGTGGCGGCGCGGTCCGCCCCCTCGGGCACGGCGGACACCACCAACACCATCCCGGGCGTCGACGAGATCGTCAGCAGCCCCAACCTCCGGCAGATCGCCAACCTGCCGAAGCAGGCTCCGCTGGACGCCACCAACAGCGACCTCGCCTTCCAGGGCCGCTACGCCTTCGCCGGCAACTACAACGGCTTCGTCATCTACGACATCTCCCGGCCGACCGCGCCGACGGTGGTGTCGCAGGTGTACTGCCCCGGATCGCAGAACGACATCTCCGTCCACGGTGACCTGCTCTTCCTCTCCACCGACTCCTCCCGCAGCGACGACTCCTGCAACAGCACCAGCGCGCCGGCGACGGAGAAGGCGTCCTGGGAGGGCATCAAGGTCTTCGACATCAGCGACAAGGCCCACCCCCGCTACGTCAAGGCGGTGGAGACGGCCTGCGGGTCGCACACCCACACGCTGGTGCCGGGCAAGGACCGCAAGGCCGTCTACCTGTACGTCTCCTCGTACAGCCCACGGGCGGAGTTCCCCGACTGCCAGCCCCCGCACGACTCCATCTCCATCGTCAAGGTGCCGGTGAAGTCGCCCACGGACGCGGCGGTGGTGGCCACCCCGAACCTCTTCCCCGACGGCGGCTACGAGGGCCGGCCCGGCGGTTCGGCGACCACCGGCTGCCACGACATCACGGCGTACCCGGAGAAGAACCTCGCCGCGGGCGCGTGCATGGGCGACGGCGTGCTGATGGACATCTCGAACCGGGAGGCCCCCCGGCTGATCAACCGGGTCCGGGACACCGTCAACTTCGCGTTCTGGCACTCGGCCACGTTCAACAACGCCGGCACCAAGGTGGTCTTCACCGACGAGCTGGGCGGCGGCAGCGCGGCCACCTGCAACGAGGCCGTCGGACCCGAGCGGGGCGCCAACGCCATCTACGACATCACCGGTCGCGGCGACGCCCGGACCATGGTCTTCCGCAGCTACTACAAGATCCCCCGGATGAACGCCGACACCGAGAACTGCGTGGCGCACAACGGCTCGCTGATCCCGGTGCTCGGGCGCGACATCATGGTCCAGGCGTGGTACCAGGGCGGCATCTCCGTCTGGGACTTCACCGACTCGGCCAACCCCCAGGAGATCGCGTTCTGGGAGCGGGGTCCGATCTCGGCCGACCGGCTCGTCGGCGGCGGCTCCTGGTCGGCGTACCACTACAACGGCTACATCTACTCCAACGACATGGCCAAGGGCTTCGACGTCCTCAAGCTGACCGACTGGCGGACCTGGACGGCGAACCTCGTCCGCTACCGGGAGCTGAACGTGCAGACCCAGCCCAGCTACCTGAGCTGGTAGTCGCAGCAGGCCGACGGGCCCGACCCCCACGGGGGGTCGGGCCCGTTCGTGTCCATCGTGGACGAGCCGGTCAGCCGGCCGGCGGGTACGGGTCGTCCTGGTAGGTGTACTCCGTCTCGATCTTGCCGTCGGACGTGTGCACGACGAGCTGGCTCGGCTCGTTGCCGTGCGCCGCCCGGCGCCCCGCCTCGACGGCGAGCTGCTTGGTGTCGAACGTGCCGACGACCTGGTTGCCCTGCTCGACCTTCCAGCCGCCGTCGTTCGGTACGACGTGATATTGATTGCGCTTCATGTCAGTCACCCGCCTCTCGGTCGTTCTCTGCCCGATACCCGGGCGCCGGGCGCGGAAACCCTCCTTGGTGGACCACCCACCGCCCACGCCATAGCGTCGAGGGGACCCGACCGTCGGCACGGACGCTGGGCCGGCGGAACCTTCGGGTGCTCGCTCTTCGCCGCCGCCGGCGACCCCGACCGGCCGCTGTTCGCCCGCAACTTCGACTGGGACGCCGACCCAGCGCTGGTGCTGCGCACCGATCCGCCGGACGCGTACTCCAGCATCTCGGTGGTCGACATGTCGTGCCTCGGGGTAGACGGTGAGCCGGTCGGCGACCGGCGACTGCTCAACGCGCCGCTGCCGCCCTTCGACGGCATGAACGAGCGGGGCCTGGCGGTCGGGCTCGCCGAGGACGACGGCGCCCCGGGCCGGGCCACCGCCGGGTCAGCACGCGTCCCGCGGCTGGTGCTCGACCGCGCGGCCACGGTCGACGAGGCGGTGGCGGTCTTCCAGCGGTACAACGTGGACTTTCCAGGGCGGCCCGGCGCTGCACCACCTGATCGCCGACGCCACCGGCGCCTCGGCGGTGGTCGAGTTCGTCGACGGCCGGCTGCGGGTCGAGCGGGGGTCGGGCCGCTGGCAGGCGCTCACCAACGTGCCCGTCGTCGGCGTCGCGGAGGACCGCCGCCACCCGACCATCGCCGAGGCACTCGACCGCAGCGGTGGCGTGGCGGACGCGACGGCCGCCATGAAGATCCTCAGCGACGTCCGGCAGGCGCGCACCCGTTGGTCGGTGACGTACGACCTGCGTGGCGGGGAGGTCCGGCTGACCACCGCGCGGGCGGCGGCGAGCACCCTACCGGCTCCCGGTGCACCGACCACCGGCCGAGCCGGACGCCCCGCAGGTCTTGCCGGGCGTCCGGGGACACCGCTCCGGGTTCCGCTAGGAAGCGGGGGCGGGCGGGCTCGTCCGGGAGCCACGCATGGCCCACATGGCGATGCCGCTCGCCGCAGTGACGACCAGTGCGAGCCCGGCCACCGGCAGACCGACCAGGAACACCGGCCGCCAGGACAACCTCTGCGTCAGCACGCCGCTCACGACGGGCCCGAGCAGGAGTGCGACGCCGAACGCGAGACCGAGCACCAGTCGGGCCTGAGAACGCCAGCGGTCCAGTTGACTTGACAGGGCGAGGAGAACGCCGATCACGGTGCCGGCACCCAGCCCGAGGAGCACCCGCCCGACCACCATCGACGCCGTGCCGGGCGCGAGCAAGCACACCAGGCTCCCGACGATCAGAAGCACCAGCGCCGACACCCCGGCCGCGGTGGGCCACCGTCGACCGAGCAGGTAGCCGGGTGCGGCCATGGCTGCCGTCGCCACCACGTAGGGAGCGATGACGGCCACTGCCATGGTCACGGTGGACAGCCCGAGATCACGCTGGATCGCGCTGCCCAGCGGTCCGATGGGAGCGGTGATCAGGCTGGCGGCGAGCAGTGCGCCGAGCGCCGGGCCGGCAAGCGCCCAGAGTGGGCGAATCACCAGCGGTCCGGCCGTTGCAGGGTATCCCGGTGGGGTCACCCGCGCGAGTATATACACCCTGGCGAATGCCGAGCCCGTGGTCACGAGGCCGCCGACCCGACCCGGATCCGCTCACCCGGTGCTCATCCCGGTAGCGGGGCCTCGTCGCCCCGCGTGCGGCGCGGCCCGACCAGCCGACGCACCATCGGGGCGGCGTTCCACTTGGCCGCGCCGGCCAGGTCGCGGGCGTGCTCCAGCAGGGTGTAGTCGGGCCGGGCCCGGCCGTCGGCGATGGCCCGGTCCAGGTCGTTGCCGCACCGGGTCAGCACGCTGTCGAAGTCGCGGCGCACCGGTTCGAGCAGGTGGTAGCCGAACGAGCGGTGCAGCCGGGCGAAGAGCGGCTTGTAGAGCCGGGCCCGCTCGTGCAGCCCCGAGGAGTACGACATCGGGTTCTTCGGCCGGCGCCGGACGTAGTCGGGCAGCAGGTCGGCGAAGGCCCGGCGGACGATCCACTTCTCCTGACCGTCGCGCATCTTCAGCCCGATCGGCAGCCGCATCGCCAGCTCGACCAGGCTCAGGTCGAGGAACGGCACGCGGGCCTCCACCCCGTGCCCCATGCTGGCCCGGTCGACGCGCTGCAACTCCGTACGGCAGAGGTTGCGGATCTTGTGCAGGAAGAGCCGGCGGGACGCCTCGGGGCCGACCTCGTGGTACATCGGGTAGCCGCCGAACAGCTCGTCGGAGCCGTCGCCGGTGAGCACCACCTTCACGCCCAGCTCCCGCAGCCGGCGGAACAGCGGCACGGTGACCACCGCGTTGATGATGTCGCCGTACTCGGTCAGCTCGGACATCCGGATGGCCTCCCGGATGTCGGCCAGCCGGATGTCGCGCGGGCGCAGCTCGACCACCTCGTGCGGCACCCCCAGGTCCTTCGCGAGCCGCCGCGCGTACGCGACGTCGGGGCTGTCGGGCACGCCGACCGTGACGGCGACGCAGTCGGGGTGCATCTCGCGCACGTGCAGCAGGGCCAGCGAGCTGTCCAGCCCGCCGGAGAGCACCACCCCGACGGTGAGGTCGGTGTCCACCCGCATCCGGATGCTGTCGGTGAGGGCGGCACGGACGAGCAGGGCGGCCTCGTCCGGGTCGTCCACCACCGGCAGCCCGTCGCCGAGGGTGAGCAGGTCGACGTACGCGCGCAGCCGGACCGGCCCGTCGGGCTCGACCCAGCCGTGGTGTCCGGGCGGCACCTCGACGATCGGCACGCGGTGCCCGACCAGCGCCTTGACCTCGCTGGCGACGTGCAGGCAGCCGGGCGTCCGGGCCCAGTACAACGGCTTGACCCCGAGCGGGTCCCGGACCAGGTAGGCCCGGCCGGTGGCCCGTTCCACGAGGGCGAAGGCGTACTCGCCGCGCAGCCGGGTCACCATGCCCTCGCCCCACTGCAGGAACGCGGCAAGCACCACCTCGGTGTCGCCGGTGCCGCGGAAGCGGTGTCCCAGCCGGACCAGTTCCGCGCGCAGCTCGGGATGGTTGAAGACCTCGCCGTTGTAGCAGAGCAGCCACCGCTCGTCGGCGGAGGCCCACGGTTGCACGGCGCGTTCGCGGTCCACGATCGGCAGCCGACGGGTGCCGGTGAGCAGGCCGTTCTCGTAGCGCGTCTCGGTGACCTCGCCGCGTGGGGCGAGGGTGGCGAGCATCCGCCGGAAGATCGTCGGATCGGCCTCGGGGCCGAGACTCAACGCGATGCCACACATCGGCTCAGACCCCCATCTCGGCTTCGTACGCCCGGCGCAGCCGCCGCCGCGCCGCCGGCGCGAGGCACACGTGCCAGGCCTGCCCCTCGTCGACCACGTTGACCTCGCCGGCCCGCTGCCGGGCCAGCAGCAGCTCGGCCAGGGTGTCCCGCGCGCCGAAGCGGCCGAACCACTCCATCTCGACGTCGACCGCCCAGCCGAGGCAGTGCCCGCTGGGCATCATGGCGGCGTACCCGAGCCGGCGCAGCCGGTGCTGGTGCTCGGCGCTGCGGACCAGGCTGGTCACCCACAGCGGCGGCGTGGCGGGCGGGGTGCTGGCGGCGAACTGCCGGGCGACGTCGTTGAGCAGCGCCACCATCTCGCGGCGGGCCCGCCGGAACCGCAGTCCGGCGGTGCGCGGCGTGGCGTCGGGCCGCAGCCGGCGCCGCACCGCCCGCAGCCCGCGGCGGAGCGGCGTCGTCGGCTGCTCGGTGTAGCGGAAGCGCAGCAGGTCCCGGCGGCGCAGCCACTCCAGGTCGACCAGCTCGGGGCTGGCGTCGACTTGGGCGTCGGTGAGGTAGGTCGGGGCGTCGCGCCACCACATCACGTCGACGCGGGAGAGCAGGTAGATCCGGACCAGCGCGGTGAGGTCGGCGGCGGAGCTGCGCGCGTTGGGCTGGTAGCGGGCCATCTCCAGCAGCAGCGTCTCGCGGGCGCCGACGAGCCCCTGCGGGGTGGCGTCGAGCACGGCGGCGATCGCGGGCTCGCGCAGCCGGTCGTCGATCAGCACCTGCCGGGCGGCGGTGCAGGACTCGCCGGCCAGGGCGCCGACCTCGACCAGCAGCTCGGCCACGGCCGCCCGGTAGGCGTCGAGGTCCGGCGCGGCGGCGGGCCGCGTCGGGGTGGAGAACGCGCGCCGCCGGGCCGGGGCGGCGGGTGTGACGGAGGAGCCGGGCTGCTGTCCCGGGCTTCGGCTGGGCACTCGCATGGTCGGGTCCTCTCTCCCGTCACGTCCTCACTGTGTGCATCGCCCTGAGCACACCGTAATCAGACGTGGCGGGATGAGTCCGAACAATCCTCTTATCCTCATCGAAAGGGTGGTGCGGGCGCGTGGCCCGGCACGAACGGCTATGGCCGGGACGCCACGCTCAACCGCTGCACCTCGTCGTACGAGGGCGGTTCGGGATGCGGCGCGGCGCCGGAGCGGACGGCGTCCAGGGTGTCCAGGGCCCCGCCGAGCGCCGCCCGGAACAGCAGCGAGCCCGTGCTCACCCGGGCCACGCCGAGCGCCCCCAATTCGTCGAGGGTTGGCCCGCCCGGGCGGTACAGCACGTTCAGCGGAGCGTCGATCCCCGCGACGAGGGCGGCGATCGTGTCGGCGTCCGGCGCCCCGGGCACGAAGATCCCGTCGGCCCCGGCGGCGGCGTAGACACGGGCCCGGGCGAGGCTCTCGGGCAGCGGGTCGGGCGTGGCGAGCCACCACGTGTCGGTGCGGGCGTTGATGAACAGGTCCGGCACCGCGGCCTTGACGGCGGCCACCTTGGCCGCCGTCAGCTCCGTCGGGTCGAGGGTGCCGTCGGCGCGGCCGTCCTCGATGTTGATCCCGACGACGCCCAGGGCGGCCAGTTCGGCCGCCAGGTCGGCGACGGCCGCCGGGTCGTCGTCGCAGCCCGCCTCCACGTCGACGCTGAGCAGCACCGGGAGCCTGCGCAGCGCCCGGGCCAGCCGGACGTTCTCGGTCCGGGTGGCCGCCGCCGCGTCCGGCAGGCCGGCGGCCGCCGCGACGCCGAGGCTCGTGGTGCCGACCGCCGGATGGCCGCGCGCGACGAACGCGGCGGCGCTGGCGTGGTCCCAGGCGTTGGGCAGCAGCAGCGGCCGGTCGGCGTGGTGCAGGGCGTGGAAGGCGGCGCAGCGCTCGTTCATCGGATCTCCAAGTCGATCGTCGTCGGGACGCGCAGCAGCGCGTGTGGTTCGTGGGTCAGCGGGGCGGGCACGGTCCGGCAGCGGTGGCGCAGCACCCGCACCACCCCCGTGGCCAGGGCCACGGCGTGCCGCTCGCCGGGGCAGCCGCGCGGTCCCGCGCCGAAGGTCAGTGCCGTGCCGGGCCGGCCGGGCGTGAACCGGTCCGGGTCGGCGTGCGCAGCGGGATCCCGGTTGGCGGCGTCGAAGCGCAGCAGCACCTCCTCGCCCGCCGCCAGGTCGCGGCCGGCCAGCCGTGTCGGCGCGACCGCGACCCGCCGGGTCCCCCGCACCGGCGGGTCGAGCCGGAGCACCTCGGCGACCAGGTCGCCGGTCGACACGGTCGCGGGCAGTGCCAGACCGTGGCCGGTCGCGGCGCCGATCAGCCCGGCGGTCGCGTCGCACGCCTGCACCAGCAGCCCGATCCGGTTCGCCACCGCCTCGGGCGGGCCCGGCGGCGTCATCCCGAGCAGCGCCGAGACCGCCCGGTCGGCTGCGGCGACCCGCGCCGCGTCGGCGCCGGGGTGGTAGGCCGCCGCCACGGCGGTCACCGCCGGCACGGCCGCCACCGGATCGGCGAGCCCGAGCCGCGCCGCCAGCACCCGCAGCGGTACGTGGCGCGCGAGCCCGGACATCACCTCCAGCCGGTCGCCGGCACGGTCGAGCACCTCCCCGGTGAGCCGGGCCGCGGCGGCACGCAGTTCGTCGTGGTCGACCGCGGCCAGCGCGGCGACCCCGGCGGCCCGACGGGCCGGGTGCCGGTGCGGGGCGCTGAACCGGCTGACGGTGCCGCGCAGCCAGGCCAGCGTGCCGGGCGCCCCACCCGGGACGACGGGCACCTGACAGGCCGGGTCGGCGAGCACCGCCCACACGTCGGCGTGGCGGGTCACCGTCCAACCGGTGTCGGGGTGACGGGTGGGCGGTCCGCACGGTGGGGTGTCGGGCGCTGGCGCGATCACGAGGTCGTCGACGGTCACCGGACGACGGTAGGGCCGCGATACTTCGGCCGCCCCCGAAACGTCCGCCACCGGGCACGAGCGGCGCCACGACCCGCGGGCCGAGCGGACCGGAACCCGCGCCTTCGCACCAGCCGAGCACGGTGGACACCAGGGCGCGCGTCGGCCGCGCCACCGGCCGCCGCGTCGGAGCGTGGGCTGACATTGCCGACGGATACTCAGCGTAATTAGCTCCGCGTACGACGGGCGGTGGCCCTCGTGATCCGTACGGCCGTCGTCGGCGGCGCTGCAGGCCGGCTTCGATCATGCAGTTGTGGTGGGCGTCGTGTCCGGGATCGCACCTTATCGGGACGCCACAATTGCATGATCGACCCGGGCTGCCCGGGGAGGCGGGAGATCTTGGTAAGGGAGGGCCCCTGGGGCGGCCGTTGTGCGCCAAGATCCCGGACGTGCCGGGCGGATGCCGCAGCTCTCGACCCCTTTGCTTTGCATGCTCAGACGCACAAGCTACGGAATGTAAGCAAGGGCGTGCACCCCCAGAGCCGCCACGTTTTCAGGAAAGGCCAGCTCAGAGGGATGGTGCGTCGATGGGTGCAGAGCAAAGGGGTTCGACGGACCCACGCGGCCGGAGCGTCGACCACTACGGTCAGCAACAATCCCCAATCATCACCGCCAGTTATGCGACGCGAGAGGCGCGAGACCGCCGGGTCTCCCGAGGGCCGGCCTCGACGTGCCGTCCGAACAGACCCCGCACGTGACGCACCGACCGACGGGAACAGGCGTGTCGCGCGGCTCGCGCTTCGGGCCCATCGCGGCAGTCAGGCGCGGCCGCCGCCGGTGTCCGGCGCCGCGTCCGGCGCGAGGTCGGCCGGGGCGAGGCCGAACGCGGCAGCGAGCGCCGGGCCGCCGGCCGGGGTCAGCCGGAGCGACCGGTCGCCGCCCCGGACCAGCCAGCCCGCGTCGAGGAACCGGCCGCACAGCGCCGCGCCGAGCGCACCGGCCAGGTGCGGGCGGCGCTCGGTCCAGTCCAGGCAGTCGCGCACGAGGGGGCGGCGCGCGGACCGCAGCGGGTCGAGGGGCACCCCCAACCCGTCCAGCCAGCCCAGCCCGGCCGGGGTCAGCGTCAGCCCGCCGGCGTCGTCGAGCAGCCCGCGCGCCAGCAGCCGGTCGCGCAGCAGCACCCCGAGGCGTCCGGCCAGGTGGTCGTAGCAGGTGCGGGCGTACGCCAGGGCGGCGCCGGCGCGGGCGGCGCGCAGCGAGCGGGCCGGCTCCGGCCGACCGGGGGCGTGGCCGGCCAGGTCCTCGACGAGTTGGGCGACCGAGGGACCGGCGAGCCGGAGGTAGCGGTGCCTGCCCTGCCGCTCCTCGACCAGCAGGCCGCCCCGGACCAGGCGGGTGAGGTGGTCACTGGCCGTGGAGGGGGCCACGCCGGCGAGCCGGGCCAACTCCCCGGCCGTCCACGCCCGGCCGTCGAGCAGGGCCAGGCAGATGGTGGCCCGGGTGTCGTCGGCGAGCAGGGTGGCGAGCCGGGCAAGGGCCCGGCCCCGCGTGGTGGCGGTGGTCACCACCCCATGTTGACACGGGCGCCCTTCGGCGCCCGCCGAACGTTCGTCGAGTCTTTACAACGTTGTATGCATCGTTGTACAAACGGACTCGCACCGATCCTGATCGAACTCCCGCACCCGAGGCAGGTCTGATGCGACATCTCCGCCGCGCCGGGGCGCTCGCCGCCGTCGTCGGTCTGGTCCTGGCCGCGGCGGCGTCCGCGCCGGCCGCCGCCGCACCCGAGCCCCGCTACCGCAACCCCGTCTCGGCCGGGTTCGCCGACACCTTCGCCGACCCTGTGATCGTCCGCGGTGAGGACGGTTTCTGGTACGCGTACGGCACCACCGACCCGCTGCGCGAGGGCGAGGGGACGTTCCACGGGGTCCCCATCGCCCGCTCAACCGACCTGGTCGGCTGGACGTACGTCGGAGACGCCTTCGGCGCCGGCCAACGCCCGGCGTACGCGGCTCCCGGCGCCGGCTTCTGGGCCCCCGACGTGCGCCGGATCGGCGACCGCTGGGTCATGTACGTGACCGTCACCGACACGACCGTGTCCCCCGACGGGGGTGACTTCGCCGTCGGGGCGGCCACCGCGCCCACCCCGACCGGCCCGTGGACCTTCGCCGACGAGCCCGTGGTCGCGCCCCGCCCCGGCGGTGGCGGGGGCTGGCTGTGGACCATCGACCCGAGCCAGTTCACCGACGTCGACGGCAGGCACTACCTCTACCACGGCAGCTACTACGGCGGCATCTCGGTGACCGAGCTCTCCGCCGACGGGCTGCGCGCGGTCGGCTCACCCACCCTGGTCGCCGTCGACAACAAGTTCGAGGGCAGCCACGTGGTACGCCACGACGGCTGGTACTACCTGTTCGCCTCCACGGCCAACTGCTGCGCCGGCCCGGCCACCGGCTACTCCGTGCACGTCGGCCGGTCCCGCGACCCGCGCGGGCCGTTCGTCGACCGTGACGGCATCTCGCTGACCGCCTCCCGGGCCGGCGGCACGCCGGTGCTCGCCCAGAACGGCAACCGGTGGATCGGCACCGGCCACAACGGCTTCCTCACCGACCTCTCCGGCCAGGACTGGATCGTCTACCACGCGATCGACCGTGCCGACCCGTACCTGGACGAGCCGTTCGGCATCAACGAGCGGCCGATGCTGCTGGACCGCCTCGACTGGATCGACGGCTGGCCGACGGTGAACGCCGGTGCCGGCCCCTCCGATGGTCCCCGGCCCGCGCCGGTCACCACCGGCCGGGTGGACGAGCGCTTCGACGCCGGGCTGGCCGGCTGGCGACGCGGCTCCGGGGACTGGCGGGTCGCCGACGGCCGGCTCACCGGCAGCGGCGCGCTGACCAGCCGTACGACCGTGGGCGGGGACCTGCGGGCGGAGGCCGACCTGCGGCTTCCGGCCGCCGGGGCGGCCGGGCTCACGCTCGGCGACCGGGTCTCGGTGCGGGTGGACGCCGCCGCCGGCCGGCTGGTCGTCGCCGACGGCGGGCGCACCGCGAGCGCGCCGCTGCCCGCCGGCTTCGACGCCGCGGCCGGGCACCATCTCGCCGTCGAGGTACGCGGCCGGGACCTGGTGGCCGAGCTGAGCCCGGCCCGGCTCGGCGACCAGCTGGCGGTGGTGTCGCTGCGGCTGGCGCGGCCGGTGGCCGGGCGGCTCACGCTCACCGCGACCGGCGGGGCCGCCGGGTTCGACAACGTCAGCGGCGCCCGGCTGCACCGGCCGGTGCGCCACGCCGTCGCCGAGCCGCGGGCGGGCCGCCTGCTGCCGGCGTTCTCCGACGAGTTCACCGGCGGGCTGGACCCGGTGTGGCGGTGGGTCCGGCCGGACCCGGCGGCCACCGTGTCCGGCGGGGCGCTGCGCTGGCCGGTGCAGGGCGCCGACCTGACCGGCACCGGCAACACCGCCGGCGTGCTGCTGCGCGACGCGCCGCGCGGCGACTACGTCGTGGAGACGAAGGTGACCCTGGACCTCGGCGAGGAGACCGTCCGCAACTACCAGCAGGCCGGGCTGGTCGCCTACGTCGACGACGACCGCTTCGCCCGGCTGGCGCAGGTCGCGATCTGGAACACCAGGCAGGTGGAGTACGGCTACGAGCTGCCCTTCGCCGGCCAGCCGGTCTACGGCGGCAACATCGTCGGCACCCCGGCGACCACCACCTGGCTGCGGCTGGCGCACCGGGTCGACCCGGCCACCGGCGAGCACGAGTTCCGGGCCGGCTCCAGCCGGGACGGGCGGAACTGGACGTGGGGCGGGGTGTGGACCTTCCCGGCCGACACCACCCCCCGGATCGGGCTGGTCGCGCACGGCGGCGCCGACCCGGCGGTCACCGCGCACTTCGACTACCTGCGCTTCCACCGCTGACCCGAACACGATCGGGCCCTCACCGTCCGGTGGGGGCCCGATCCCGTTCCAGGCGCCCGGCGGCGGGGCACCCGGCGGTCACCTGCGGTGCCCGACGGTCACGTGCGGCGGCCGGCGGCGGGGCCGACGTGGCTCCCCCGGCGGTCACGTGCGGCGGTCGGCGCCGCCGAGCGGGCTGACCGTCCGGCTCTGTCCGTCGTAGCTGCGCCCGGCGACGAAGGCCCCGTCGGGACGGTCGACGCCCGCCACCGCGCGGGCCAGCCGGCGATCGGCGTCGCGGAAGCGCAGCGCCAGGCTCAGGTGCGGGCGCCATTGCCCCGGCGCGTGCCAGGGACGCTGTCCCGGGGCCGCGGCGAGGACGTCCCAGACCGACGCGTGCAGGGCGGTCAGCTCCGGCGACGGGTGCACGAGCCACACCAGCGGGGCGCTGCCGTCGAGCACCGCGATCCGGTCCAGCCGCACGGGCAGCGGCAGCCCCGCGTCGAACAGGTCGGCCAGCCGCCGCTGCGCGCCGGGCGGGAACTCGTCGACCGCGGCGAGGGTCAGGTGCGGCCGGTTCGTCGGGTGGGCGTTGCGGGCCAGGCTGGGCAGCCCCACGGCGGCCAGCCGTTCCCAGGCGCCGCGCACGGCGGCCTCCAGGTCGGGCGAGCAGACCAGTTCGACCGTACGCACGCCGCCAGGCTAGCCCGCCGCAGCACGGCAACGGGCGCCCGCCGGACCCGCGCGGGCGCTCGTTGTGCCGGTCGGCGAAACGGCGTCGCGGCGGTGATGAAAAGCTTGACGGCATGAGTTCCGCACCCGTACGGCACGACCCGCCCACCGAGCCCGGCCCCGACGCCCTCGACGACACGAGCCCCTTCGCGGACCTCGGACTACGCGCCGAGTTGCTGGGCGCGCTGACCGCCCTGGGCTACGAGGAGCCCACTCCGATCCAGCGGGAGGCCATCCCACCCCTGCTGGCCGGTCGGGACCTGCTGGGCCAGGCCGCGACGGGTACGGGCAAGACGGCCGCCTTCGCGCTGCCGCTGTTGCAGCGGATGCCCGACGACCGGCCCGGCGGCGCCCCGGTGGCGCTCGTGCTGGTACCCACCCGCGAGCTCGCGGTGCAGGTCTCCGAGGCGTTCCACCGCTACGGCAAGGATCTGGGCGCGCGGGTGCTGCCGATCTACGGCGGGCAGCCGATCGGCCGGCAGTTGCGCGCCCTGGACCTCGGCGTCGACGTCGTGGTCGCCACCCCGGGCCGCGCGCTGGACCACATCGCCCGGGGCACGCTCGACCTGGGCTCGCTGGCCACGGTCGTGCTCGACGAGGCCGACGAGATGCTCGACATGGGCTTCGCCGAGGACATCGAGGCGATCCTGGAGCACGCGCCGGAGCAGCGCCAGACGGTGCTCTTCTCGGCGACGATGCCGGCGCGTATCGACGGGCTGGCCCGCAAGCACCTGAGTGACCCGGTACGCATCCTCATCGCCCGCGAGCAGCCGGTGGCCGGCGAGGCGCCCCGGGTGCGGCAGAGCGCGTACATCGTCGCCCGGGCGCACAAGCCGGCGGCGCTGGGCCGGGTGCTGGACGTCGAGTCCCCCACGGCGGCGATCGTCTTCTGCCGCAGCCGCGAGGAGGTCGACCGGCTCACCGAGACCATGAACGGCCGGGGCTACCGGGCCGAGGCGCTGCACGGCGGGATGAGCCAGGAGCAGCGCGACCGGGTGATGGGCCGGCTGCGCACGGGCACCGCCGACCTGCTGGTGGCCACCGACGTGGCCGCCCGCGGCCTCGACGTCGAGCAGCTCACCCACGTGGTCAACTACGACGTCCCGTCGGCCCCCGAGTCGTACGTGCACCGCATCGGCCGGGTCGGCCGGGCCGGGCGGGAGGGCGTGGCGATCACCCTCGCCGAGCCGCGCGAGCACCGGATGCTCAAGACCATCGAGCGGGTCACCGGCCAGCGCATCGCCATCGACAAGATCCCGACGGTGGCGGACATGCGCACCCGGCGGCTGGAGCTGACCCAGGGCGCCCTGCGGGAGAGCCTGCTGGAGGACGATCTCGACCCGTACCGGGCGATCGTCGAGTCGTTGACCGACGAGTTCGACCTGGTGGAGGTGGCCCTCGCCGCGGTGAAGCTGGCGCACGAGGCGACGTCGCCGGGCTCGGACGACGAGGAGGAGATCCCCCAGGTTCCCGTCCGGGGCCCGCGTGAGGGGCGGCCGGAGGCCGGTGGCCGGGGCGAGCGCCGAGGCGGTGCCCGGCCCCGCACCGGCGGCACCACCCAGGTCTTCATCGGGCTGGGCCGGCGCGCCGGGGTCCGCCCGCAGGACCTGGTGGGCGCGATCACCGGCGAGACCGGGGTCAGTGGCCGGGACATCGGCTCGATCGAGATCGCCGACCGGTTCTCGCTGGTGGAGGTGCCCCAGAGCGTCGCCGACGAGGTGATCGCCGGGCTGCGTGGCAGCACCATCAAGGGCCGCAAGGCGACCGTACGCCGGGACCGTGACGGCGACGGCGGCGGCGAGCGCCGCTTCGACGGGGCCGACCGGCGCGAGCGCCGCGACCGGGACTTCGACCGCCGCGACCGCCGCTGACCCCGCACGTAGGAAGGGCCCCCTGCCATGCACCAGGCGTTAGCAGGGGGCCCTTCCTCACACCTCAGGCGGCGGCGAGCGCCGGGTCGGGGCGGGTGTCGGCGTCGGCCGGGCGCAGCGCCAGGGCGAGCACGTCGGCGACGTCGGCCAGGGTGTGCACGGTCAGCGCCTCCCGGACCTCGGCGGGCAGGTCGTCGAGGTCCGGCTCGTTGCGGGCCGGGATGATCACCTCGGTCAGGCCGGCCCGGTGGGCGGCGAGCAGCTTCTGCTTCACCCCGCCGATGGGCAGCACCCGGCCGGAGAGGGTCACCTCGCCGGTCATCCCGAACTCGGGCCGCACCGGTCGGCCGCTGGCCAGCGACGCGAGGGCGGTGACCATGGTGATGCCGGCGCTGGGGCCGTCCTTGGGCACCGCGCCCGCCGGCACGTGCAGGTGGATCCGCCGTCCGGCGAGGGCGTTCGGGTCGAGTCCGAGCCGGCGCCCGTTGGAGCGCAGGTACGACAGCGCGATGTGCGCCGACTCCTTCATGACGTCGCCGAGCTGGCCGGTCAGGGTCAGCCCCGGTTCGCCCTCCATGCTGGTGGCCTCGATGAAGAGCACGTCGCCGCCCGCGCCGGTGACGGCCAGGCCGGTGGCCACGCCGGGCACCGCCGTCCGCTCCGCCGATTCCGGGGTGAACTTCGGCCGCCCGAGGTAGGTGGCGAGGTTGCCGGTGTCGACGCGGACCGGCGCCGGGTCGGTCGCCAGGGCCACCGCGACCTTGCGGAGGATCTTCGCCAGCGCCCGTTCGAGCTGCCGTACGCCGGCCTCGCGGGTGTACTCGCCCGCGATCCGGGCGAGGGCGTCGTCGGCGACGGTGATCTCCTCGGCGGTGAGCCCGGCCCGTTCCCGCTGCCGGGGCAGCAGGTGGTCGCGGGCGATGGCGACCTTCTCCTCCTCCGTGTACCCGTCGAGGGTGACCAGCTCCATCCGGTCCAGCAGCGGGCCGGGGATGGCCTCCACCACGTTGGCGGTGGCCAGGAAGAGCACGTCGGACAGGTCGAGGTCGACCTCGAGGTAGTGGTCGCGGAAGGTGTGGTTCTGCGCCGGGTCGAGCACCTCGAGCAGGGCGGCGGCCGGGTCGCCGGAGTAGCCGGCGGCGAGCTTGTCGACCTCGTCGAGGAGCACGACCGGGTTCATCGAGCCGGCCTCGCGCAGGGCGCGCACGATCCGGCCGGGCAGCGCGCCGACGTAGGTGCGCCGGTGGCCGCGGATCTCGGCCTCGTCGCGGACACCGCCGAGGGACACGCGGACGAAGTTGCGGCCGAGCGCGCGGGCGATCGACTCGCCGAGGCTGGTCTTGCCGACTCCGGGCGGGCCGGCAAGGGCGAGCACCGCGCCGGAGCCCCGACCGCCGACGACGCCGAGGTTGCGCTCGGCCCGCCGGTTGCGCACAGCGAGGTACTCCAGGACGCGGTCCTTCACGTCGGCCAGGCCGGCGTGGTCGGCGTCGAGCACGGCGCGGGTCGCGGCCAGGTCGGTGTCGTCCTCGGTACGGGTGCCCCACGGCATCTCCAGCACCGTGTCGAGCCAGGTCCGGATCCAGCCGGCCTCCGGGGAGGCGTCGCTGGCGCGTTCCAGCTTGCCGACCTCGCGCAGCGCCGCCTCGCGGACCTTGTCGGGCAGCTCGGCGGTCTCGACGCGGGCCCGGTAGTCGGCGGAGCCGTCCGGCTCGTCCTCGCCGAGTTCCTTGCGGATGGCGGAGAGCTGCTGACGGAGCAGGAACTCCCGCTGGGACTTCTCCAGCCCCTCGCGGACGTCGGTGCTGATCTGCTCGGCGATCTCCTGCTCGGCCAGGTGGTCCTTCACCCAGCCGACGAGCAGTTCCAGCCGGGCGGTGACGTCCGGCGCGGCGAGCAGCTCGGTCTTCTGGGCGAGGCTGAGCCAGGAGACGTAGCCGGCCGAGTCGGCCAGCTCGGAGAGGTCGGTCATCCGCTCGATGGCGTCGATGACCTGCCAGGCTCCGCGCTGCTGGAGCACGGACGTCATGAGGGCGCGGTACTCGCGGGCGAGTTCGCGGGCGCGGCCGGCGGGGGCGGGTTCGTCGAGCTCGGTCGCCTCGACCCAGAGGGCGGCGCCGGGCCCGGGTACGCCGGAGCCGATCCGGGCGCGGGACAGGCCGCGGATGACGGCGGCCGGTTCGCCGCTGGGCAGCCGGCCGACCTTCTCGATGGTGGCGACCGCGCCGACGGGGCCGTACTCGCCGTCGAGGCGGGGCACGGCGAGCAGCTTGCCCTCGCCGGTGGCGCGGGCCGCGTCGACGGCGGCCTGGGTGGTCGGGTCGAGGGTCACCGGGATGACCATGCCGGGCAGGAGCACGGCGTCGGTCAGGGGAAGTACCGGGAGAGTTGCCATCGAACACCTGCTATCGCGTTGAGTTGAGCGTGTCCAACTCAAGTAACAAATCGTTCCCCTTGTTCCGGGCTGTGACCCAGGCCACCTCCGCCCGCGGGACGGCGCTGCGGGCGCAGCAGCTCGCGCACCAGGCCGGTGCCCCCGGCGACCGCCACGGCGAGCGGGATCGCCAGGCAGGTCAGCGCCAGTGCGGCGACGGTCCAGCCCGGCAGGTCGGCCACCGCGGCGACGCCGGTCAGCGCGGTGAAGACGAGGAGCTTGCGACGGGTGCGGGCGATCGGGATCGCGACGGACATCGGGATCTCCCCTCCGTACGGGATCAGAGCAGGACGAGCAGGGCGGCGCCGACGGCTGCCGCCGGCACGGTGGTGACGACGGTGGCGAGCGCCGCCGAGTGTCGGCGCAGCGCGGCGAGCGGGATCAGCGCGTCGCCGTCCTGGCTGATCGCGTTGGCGACCAGGGTGGGCAGCGGCAGGCCGCCGCTGACGTACAGGCCGGTGAAGACGATCTGCACCGCGCACCCGGGGATGAGGCCGATGCCGGCGCCGACCAGCACGCCGACGAGACCGGTGAGGGCGAGCTGGGAGCCGTCGAAGCCGGTCGTGGTGGTCACCACCTGCCAGCCCAGGTACGCCACGGCCACCCAGACGGTGACGAAGGACGCCTCGTGCGCGCTGTGTCGCAGCGTCTCGCGCAGCGAGCGGGGCTGCGCGGTCTCCAGGCTGTCGTCGGCCAGCTTCCCCCGCCCTCCGGCGAAGATCAGCGCCGCGGTGAGCGTGCCGAGTACCCCCAGCGCCAGGTACGGGTCGACGCCCCCGAAGGAGCGGGTCAGCACGCCCGGGTCGACCAGTTGGAAGACCACCGGCACCGACACCGCGAACGCCGGCGTGGTCAGCCCCCAGAACGCCGTGGACGCCGGCACGCGGGGCAGCAGCCCGCCGAGCAGCCGCCGCGAGCCGGCGAGGTCCGGCCCTCCCGCGGCGACCAGGCCGACCGGCGCGGGCGCGGCGGCGACCCGGTGGTTGACCGCGCGGGCCGGATCGATGCCGAGCGCGTCGACGACATAGCCGGTCACCAGGCCGACCGCGAAGAGCAGCGCGTGGATCTTGAGGGCGAACACGGGGTTCCAGGCGAGCACCACCCACGACGAGTCCCCCATGGTGGCCGCCAGGGCGGCGACCACGGTGCCGAAGGAGACCTTTCCCCGGGCGTACAGGGGCATCAGGATGATCGCCCCGCCGCAGCCGGGACTGACGCCCAGCAGGGCGCCGACCAGCGGACCGAGCCGGGGTCGGCTGGTGAGCCCGTCGGTGATCCGGTCGCCGTGGCGCCAGCGCAGCCAGCCGAAGAGCGCCACCATGACGGCGACGTAGACACCCACCTGCATGAACGCGTCCGCGAGCGGGCGGAGCACGAGTTCGGTCACGGCACACCTCCTCCGGTACGGCGCCGCCGGGCCGTCCGCCGCTCGCGGACGACCCGGCGCGACGGCGTCAGGTGAGCTTGCTCTTGACCTTGTTGACGGCGCTCTTGGCGAGGCCCGGGTTCGTGCCGTAGAGCCGCGGGTCGCCGGGCGGCAGGACCGGCTCGGGCGCGTGCGCGCGCGGGCTGTGGTCGTAGCGGAACTCGCCCTTGCCGTCGGGCGCCGGCCCGGAAGCCCAGCGCCCCTCCGACGCGTCGGTGCCCGGCGAGAAGTCCAGGTACGTGTAGCTGAACTGCTCGGTGAACTCCTTGGAGTCCGGGAACGCGTCGGGCACCGGCATCTCCTCCAGGCCGTCCTCCTTGAGCTGCTCGATGGCGGCCATCCACATGTTCTGGTGCATGGTGTCGCGGGCCAGCAGGAAACGGAGCATGTTCTTGACCCCGGGGTCGTCGGTCATGTTGAACAGCCGGGCCACCTGGAGCCGGCCCTGCGCCTCGGCGGTGACGTTGAGCTGGAAGTCCGCCATCAGGTTGCCGCTGGCGGTGATGAAGTTGCCGTTCCAGGGCACGCCGGCGCTGTCCACCGGCAGCGCTCCCCCGCCGCCGTGGATGAAGTGCGCCGGGTTCGACCCGCCGTAGATCGCGCCCACCATCGGGTTGTCGGCGGCGGCCTCCTGCAACGACAGCGGTGCATTCTCCAGCAGTCGGGTGATCATCGTGGCGATCATCTCGACGTGGCCCATCTCCTCGGTGCCGACGTCGAGGAAGAGGTCCTTGTACTTGCCCGGCAGGCGGCAGTTCCAGCCCTGGTAGAGGTACTGGTTGGCGACGGTCATCTCGCCCCACTTGCCGCCCAGGATCTCCTGGAGCCGGCGGGCGAACGCGGCGTCCGGGCCGTCCGGCTTGGCCTCGAACTGCAGATCCTTGATGTGGCTGAACACGTGTCCTCCTCGGTGCCGGTCGGGCTGTCACCGAGGCGGTTCCCGCGACGGCCGGCCCCATCGGGCCAACCGGCGGCCCGGCGGGGTCAACCTGTCGCCGGGAACGCGGGCAGCACCACCTCGAGGGCCACCCCGCGCGGTCGCAGCCGGTGCAGGCGCAGCCGTCCGCCGTCGGCGGCGAGCAGCCGCCGGACGATCCACAGCCCCAGCCCGGAGGCCCCGGCGGCGGGAGCGGGCCGGCGCAGCGCCTCGACGAGGGGCGGGTCGACCCGACCCTCGTCGGTGACGACGATGCGCAGACCGCAGCGGCCGAGCGCGGCGTGGATGCCGACGCGGCCCTCGGCCGGACCGTGCCGCAGCGCGTTCTCCACGAGGTTGGTCACCACCTGCCGGGTCCGGCGCCGCGGTACCGGGCAGCCCCCGGCCCGCCGCGTCACCCCGGTCAGCCGCCGGTGCGGGGGCACGAGGGCCGCCGCACCGCGCAGGACCTGCGCCAACGGCGCCGCCGGGTCCGCCGCCGGGGCGAGGGCCCCGGTGCCGGCGGCGGCGTCCCGCAGCAGGCCCTGCAGATGTACGGCCTGCTCGTGGGCCAGTGCCGTGATGGCGCGCCGGTCGTCGCCGGTGAGCGGGAGCCGCTCGTCGGCGAGCACCCGGGTGAGCGAGGTGAGGGCGCTGACCGGGGTGCGGAACTCGTGGCAGAGCACGCGCAGCAGCAGTTCCGGGTCGGCGTCCAGGGCCGCCGGGTCGGCCGGACCGGGTTCGGGCCCCGCCCACCGGAGCAGCCGCAACGGTCCCCGTCCCCCGTGCCGTCCGCGCATCCGCCCGACCTCCCTCGTTCGGCCGCATGATCGGTACCCGCTCGGGAACGGACCAGGCATGCCCGCTCCCCCCGTCGTCCGGTTGGCCGTCGTGGACGACCACCCGCTGTTCGTCCGCGGGCTGGAACTGCTGCTGCCGGCCACGACCGACGGGCGGGCGGAGGTGGTGGGCTCCACCGGCGACGCGTCGGCCGCCGCCTCGCTGGTCAGTCGCTGCCTGCCCGACCTCGCGCTGGTCGACCTGCACATGCCGCCCCCGGGCGGGATCCGGGCCGTGGCGGCGATCCGGCGCACCACGCCCCGGGTGCGGGTGGTGGCCATGTCGGGCGCGGAGGATCCGGATCCCGCCCTGGAGGCGCTGCGCGCCGGCGCCGAGGCCTTCCTGCCCAAGACCGCCGAGCCGGAGGAACTGCTGCCCCCGTTGCTGGCCGTCCTCGACGGCTGGGCGGTGCTGCCGGGGCATCTGCTCCGTGCGTTGCTGCGTCCCGGCCGGGCGGCCCCGGTCGATCTGGACGACGAGGAACGGGCGATGCTCCGGGCCATCGCGGCGGGTCGCAGCACCGTCGAGATCGCCGAACGGATGCACGTCTCGGAACGCACCGTGAAGCGGATGACCGCCGCGCTGCTGCGAAAGTTGCGGGTCTCCACCCGGGCCGAGGCGGCGGCGCTCGCCGGTCACGCCGGTCTGCTCGGCGACTGACCCCGGGCTTTGCGCCGAGCCGTTTTCCCGCGATAACGCGACGCGCCGAAATGAGGACGACGCGCATTGTTGCGGATTAGCCGTGGGATACGTCAAACTTTGACCACACCCCGCCCCACACAGGGAGTAATTGACGATGGCGAGAAAAGTAATCACGGTCCTGACCGACGACCTCGACGGTGGAAAGGCCGACCGGACCGTCGAGTTCAGTCTGGACGGCGTGGCATACACCATCGACGTCTCCGACGAGAACGCGGGCGTGCTGCGCAAGGCCCTCGACCCGTACATCAACGCTGGCCGGCGGATCGGTCGCGGAACCGCCGACACCGGGCGGGCACCTCGTCGGGCAGGCACGCCGGGCGGCTCGGGAATGGACCGCGAGCAGAACCGGGCCATCCGGGAATGGGCCACCAAGAACGGCTACAAGATTTCCGAGCGCGGCCGCATCCCCGTCGAGGTCGTGGAGGCGTACAAGAACCGCTGACCGGCGCCGGGCTCACGCTCGGGCTGGTGCGGGGTCACGCTGAGGAATCAGCGCGGCCCCGCCGGTCTTTTCCCACGGCGATCCATTCGCACGACCCGCGCCCGCCGGCAGGCCCATTCCCGGCCCGCCACGATTGCACTTCGACCATCGGCGGGTCGCTTCGGATCGGCCGACAACGGCCCGTTCACCGGCCCGGCGAGCGTGATCATCGCCACGATCACCCCGGCACGCAGCCGGGATGCCGCACTTCCCGAGTGTAATGAGCGACAGCTTTGTCGAGCATTACCGGTGCGGATCTCGGGGGTGGCGGATGACGCGATGGTGGAGCCAGACGGCCGGGGGGTTGCCCCGCGTCTTCTGGTACCTCTGGTCGGCCACGCTGATCAACCGGCTGGGCAGCTTCGTCGCCATCTACCTCGGCGTCTACCTGGTGTCGGTACGCGGCCTCAGTCCCGCGTACGCCGGGATCGTGATCGGGCTGCACGGAGCCGGCAGCGCGGCCGGTGGCGTGCTCGGCGGGATCGTCGCGGACCGGTGGGGGCGGCGGCCCGCCATGCTGACTGGAAACGTGGCCGCTGCTGCGGCGGCGCTGGCGCTGGGCCTGAGCGGGCACCCCGTGGCGATCGCGGCCCTCACCCTGCTGCTCGGGCTCTGCCTGGGCGTCGCCCGGCCGGCCTTCACGGCGACCGTCATCGACGTGGTGGGCGAACGGGACCGCCTGCGCGCGCTGACGTTGAACTACTGGGCGATCAACATCGGGTTCGCCGTCGCCGCGACCGTGGCCGGTCTGCTGGTCCGGGTCGAGCCGCTGCTGCTGTTCGCGATCAACGCGGCGGTGCTGCTCGGCACCGCCGCGCTGATCGGCCTGACCGTGCCCGAGTCGCGCCCCGCCCCGGTGGCCGTCGCGCAGGTCGCCCGCGTCGACTCCGGCGGGCTCGGCACCGTGCTGCGGGACCGGGTCTTCCTGACCTTCACGGCGCTCACCGGGTTGGCCTGGCTCTGCATCGAGAGCAGCGCGATGCTGCCGGTGGCGTTGCAGGCCGACGGGCTGCCAGCGTCGGCGTTCGGGCCGGTCATCGCGGTCAACGGCCTGATGATCGTGCTGGGGCAACTCTTCGTGCCCCGCCTGATCGGCCGCTTCGACCGGTCCCGCACCGTCGCCGTGGCCGTCGTGGTGATCGGCGCCGGCTTCGCCCTGACCGCGCTGGCCGACGCCGTCTGGTTCTACGCGCTCACGGTGGGCGTCTGGACGCTCGGCGAGATGCTGATGACCCCGTCGAACTCGGCGCTGACCGCCGACCTGGCGCCGGCCGCCCAGCGCGGCCGCTACCAGGGCGTCTACTCGCTCGGTCACGCCTTCGCCAGCTTCGCCGGGCCGACGCTGGGCGGCCTGGTCGCCGCCCGGTTCTCCACCGACGTCCTCTGGCTGGGGCTGTTCGGGCTGGCCCTGCTGGTGGCGGCCGGCAACCTCCTGGCGGTGCGGCCCCGGGCCCGACGGATCACCGCCCTGCGGGCCGCCGCGGCACCCGCCGCCCCGCGCGAGGCCGCGGCGCTGGCGTGACCGCGCTGCTTGGCCTGAACGCGGCGCTGGCGGGAACGCGGTGCTGACGTGAACGCGCCGCTGACGGGGCCGCCGGGGTGCGCCCGGACGGCCCCGCAGCGGTCGTCAGCCGACCTGGATGCGCACCACGTCGAAGGCCGGCGTCTGGTTGGCCCGCTCCATCATCGGCACCCGGTGCGAGCCGTCGCCGGCCCAGACCGCGCACTGGGCGGTGCCGGATCCGGGCAGCCCGGGAATCTGGATGGTCACGTCGTCGGGCTCGGCGCCACCACGGCTGTCCTCGGTGGCGACGAAGAACGCCGGCACCTCCTGCGGCTGCGGCGGCTGCCGGAGGCTGCCCAGCATCCGGCAGGCGGTGTGGAAGTGGCCCCGCACCAGTCCCTGCTCGTTGAGCAGCGAGCTCTCCACGTAGTACCCGCCCTGCCCGGCGGCCAGGAAGCGGTCCCGTACGAGGTTGCGGGTGGAGACCCGGAGGGTGAACGGCTGGTTCGACCCGACCCGGTCGGGGAACTCGGTGATCAACAGCGACGGATTGTTCGCCGCGGGACCCACCTCGCCGAACGCGGTGCTGACGCAGCGGTTGCCGTTCTGGAAACCGTCGTGCGGCTGCAACCGGCTGTCGTCGCAGTCGTTCGCGATCACTCCCAGCCCGGCACCGGGCCCACCATTGCCACCACCGTTGTTGCCACCACCGTTGTTGCCACCACCGTTGCTGCCGCCGGTCGGCGCCACCTGGCACTCGGCGAGCCGGGCGAGGCCCTGCGGCCGGGGGCCCACCCGGTCGATCGCGATGGTGATCCGCTCCAGCGTCGCCCGGCGCTTGCCGGCCAGCGGCTGGAGGATCGAGGTGCGGACGAACTCCTCGCCCCGCCGGCCCTCGGCGGCCAGCCGCCGGTCCGCCTCGGCGATCTGGGTCTGCAGCAGGCTCAGGTTCCGGTCGACCTCGGCACGGGCGCGGTCGGGCACCCGCGGCAGCCTGCCGGCCACGTCCGGGCAGGCCACGGCCGAGCCGCCGTTGTCGGCGCCGCCGCTGCGCGTCTGCTCGCACTCGGCGACCGACTGCTGCCCGTCCCCCCAGTGGTTGCGCACCCACCGGCCGTCCTGCCAGGTCCGGCTGGTGCCCCGCCCGCTCGGCGCGGTCGCGCCCGGGCTCGGTTCCACGCAGGCGGCGGAGGCCGGTCGGGTGCTGGTCGGCCGCCGGTCCTCGGCCGACGAGATCTGGGTCACGGCGACGATCCCGCCGAAGACCGCGAGCGTGCCGACGACGGCCAGCAGTCGCTTGCTCCGCGCGCCACCGGATGACCGGCGCGCCCGTGTGGACCTGCGCATCGAATTGCTCTCCTTCGCGATCCGGTAGTGATCTGAGACCTCCGCGGACCGACGGAATTGAGGGCGCACCCGACGGGGACCGTCGCGGCGAACCGGTGGGCACGTCGATGACCGACGATGCCCTTTCCGCACCGCCTTCCGCGCCGCGCGGCGCGGTCGGGGAGATCCTGTCCGTTCCCGCAGGAGTACGGGACGGCCCGCGCGAAGGTTCAACGCGATTCCGGGAATCCGGACGGGGCCCGGCGTCGAGCGGTGACGTGCGCCGGGCCGGCGGCCGGTGGCGCGTCGGAGAAGGGCGGGTCAGTCGGCGCAGAGGTGGGCGAACGCGAAGCCGCCCGTCATCTCGTCGTGCCGGGACTCCAGCCCCCGGATCTCGGCGAGCAACTCGTCCCAGGGCGTCAGGACCGCCTCGGCGGCGTCCAGCGCGCGCATCCGCTCCCCGACGGCCACCGCCGCCAGGTCCTCGGCCAGCCGCCCCGGATCCACTCCGGCGGAGACGCGCTGCGGGTGCACCGTCACCCGTTCCACCAGGCAGGCGTCGGGGCGCACCCGTACCCAGCTCCATCCCTCGGCGGGCCCGCCCGTCCAGCGCACGTGCAGTCCCCGCACGATCGGGTCGGCCAGCCGCCGCGACACGTACGCCTCGACGGCGGCGGCCCGGGCCAGGGCGCCGAGGTCGTTGACGTGCCCGGTCCGCCCGTCGGGCAGCCGACCGAGGATGTCGCGGAAGCCGACCGGGGGCACCCCCGTGTCGTCGGGCTCCCCCGCGCCGAGGGCCGCGTACGCGCGCGCGTCGATCACGTACGCCACGATCCGGCGCCCGTGCTCCCCGGCCCGCAGTGTCGGCGACCCGATCCGCAGCACCGCCAGGCCGACCGCCTCGGCGACCGCGTTCTTCAGCCGCTCGGCCCGCTGCGCGGCGGAGCCGGGGGCCGCGACGGGGCCGACCTCGACGGCGAAGACCGGCCGGGCCGTGTCGGCGGCGCAGACGACGAGGTCGTAGCCCTCCCGGCTGGCCGTGCTCCACTGGTTACCGGTGACGCCCGGCGGACGCCCCTGCACCAACTCGCCGAGCCGGCGGGGACCGTGCACGAGCTGGCCGCCCCGGGCGAGCAGCGGGCCGCGCCCACCGTCCCCGGCGACCGCGCGCAGCCAGGAGCCGCCCCCACCACCGGTGCTCGTCATCCGCCTGATCCGTCCGTCCCGCCGCCGCTCGAGGCCGACGCGTCGGCCGGGGCGAGTCTAGGCCGTCGATCATGACCGGCGCGCCGGTGGTGCCCCGGGCCGTCGGCCCGCAATTCGCTTGAGGTCGCCCGCCCGCGCCGGTGGGATGGGCGGGTGAGCGTCTTCCTGAGCACCGAGCGGCTGGTGCTGCGCGAGTTCACCGCCGACGACGCCGACCTGCTCGTCGGGCTGGACGGCGACCCCGAGGTGATGCGGTACCTCACCGGCGGGCGCCCCACCCCGCCGGAGGCGGTCCGGGAGCACGTCCTGCCCCGGATCCTGGCCCATTACCGGCGACCGCCGGGACTCGGGTGGTGGGCGGCGCTCGGCCGGGGCTCGGGCGACTTCCTGGGCTGGTTCGAGTTCCGCCCGACCCGCGACGGCGACGCCCGCGAGGTGGAGCTGGGCTACCGGCTGCGCCGGTCCGCCTGGGGCGTCGGCCTCGCCACCGAGGGCTGCCGGGCGCTGATCGACGAGGGCTTCACCGCGCTCGGCGTGCAGCGGGTCACCGCGAACACGATGTCCGTCAACGCCGCGTCGCGTCGGGTGATGGAGAAGTCCGGGCTGCGGCTCGTGCGGACGTACGTCGGGGACTGGCCGGAGCTGATCGACGGCGCGGAGCACGGCGAGGTGGAGTACGCGCTGACCCGGCAGCGGTGGCTGCGCGGCGACGCCGACTAGGCCCGGCGCGAGCCGGCTGTCACTCCGCGCCCATCACCAGGCCCTCGATGGTGTGTTTCTGCCGGATCGGCGTCAGGGCGTCGACCACCGGGCAGGGCAGGTGGGCGCGCACCTGCTCGGGCAGGCCCGCCCAGTACCCGCGGGTGACCGCCATGTCGTGGTGCGCGGCGTTGCCCGCTCCCGGCGCGTCGACGCCGAGCACCAGCACCGGGCGGGACAGGGTGGAGACGTTCGGCGTGCCGCGGTGGATGGTCAGCGCGGACCGGGCGGAGATGTCGCCGCGCCGCGGATACTTGCGGACGGCCCGCTGCGCGTAGCGGGGGTGGCGCTCCCTGGGCGGGAACATCTGGTGCTCGAAGTCGCGTCCGTCGTCCCACTGGGTGCCCGGGGCGATCTCGAACGGTCCCATCTCCTCCACGGTGTCCACGGTGGTCAGGTTGAAGGCCAGCGAGGTCAGCCGCCGCTGCCGGCGGGTGTCCTCCGGCATCGGGAAGTCCCGGTGCCACGGCTGCATGGCCGCGCCGGGGAACGGGATGTCGAACCCGAGCTCGACGATCTGGTAGTCGGGGCCGAGCACGGCCCGGCACACCGAGACCACCCACGGGTGGGTCACCAGGTCGACGAAGCCGCGCAGCTGCTCGGGGTGGATCTCCACGTACCACCGCTGTGGGCCGCGGCCGACCGCGCCGTCGGGGCGGGAGCGGGCCTCCCGGAAGGCGGCCTCGACGTCCTCGCCGACGCGGTCCACCCAGTCCACGGCGAAGGCGCCCCGGCACGCGGTGATGCCGTCCCGGTAGAGGTCGCCGAGCGCCGCCAGGGGAACCTCCTCGTCCTCGACGGGGGTGACGGGCTGGTCGGTGCGCGGCGCGGGCGCGGTGGAGTGGGACCTCATCGAACCTCCTGAGGGGGACCAGCCGAGTATTACAACGTTGTAGAGGCGCCGCAAGGGACGCCCGGGCCGCCACCCCCGCCACGGGTCGGGGCATGATCGACCGGTACGCCGGTGGTCGGCGCACGGGACCGGGGAGGTACGCGGGGTGCGGGTCGTGTCGCTGGTGCCGTCGCTGACCGAGGCCGTCGCCCTGACCCTGCCGGGTCTGCTGGTCGGCGCCACCGACTGGTGCACCCACCCGGCCGGGCTGGACGTGGCGCGGGTCGGCGGGAGCAAGTACCCGGACCTGGACCGGGTGCGCGCGCTGCGCCCCGACCTGGTCCTGCTCAACGTCGAGGAGAACCGCCGCGAGGACGCCGACGCGCTGACCGCCGCCGGCGTGCCGGTGCGGGTGACCTATCCGCGTACCGTCGACGAGGCGCTGACCGAGTTGGGGGACCTGCTCCGTGACCTGGGCGCCCCGGCCGAACCGGAGTGGCTCGCCGAGGCCCGCGGGGCGTGGGCCGGGCTGCCCACCGCCCGACCGTCCCGCCGGGCGGTGGTGCCGGTCTGGCGGCGACCGTGGGTGGTGCTGGGCGCCGACACCTTCGCCGGTGACGTGCTGCGCCGGCTCGGCGTCACCAACGCGTACGCCGACGACGTCGACCGCTATCCCCGGCCGAGCCTCGACGCGCTGCGTGCCCGCGCGCCGGAGCTGGTGGTGCTGCCCGACGAGCCGTACCGCTTCACCGCCGACGACGGGCCGGAGGCGTTCCCCGGCACCCCCTGCGCCCTGCTCTCCGGCAGGCACCTGACCTGGTACGGCCCGTCGCTCGCCGAAGCGCCCGCCGTGCTCGCCGCCCAGCTCGCCGACCCGGTCGTGCACCCGGGCTGACCGCCGCCGCCCCACCGCGACCGGTCACCCGCCCGCGCGCCGGCGCCGTTCCCGCCGGGCGTCGACCATGCTCCACCCGATCGCGACCGACAGCGTCAGCACCACCACCGCGAGGGTCGACCAGACCGGCAGCTTCCCGACCGGTGTCTCGGCCAGGATCAGCTTCGCCCCGGCGAAGGCCAGCAGGAAGGCCAGCCCGTACCGCAGGTAGCCGAAGTGCCGCAGCAGCCCCGCCAGGCAGAAGTAGAGGCTGCGCAGGCCGAGCACGGCGAACGCGGTCGCCGTCCAGACGAGGAACGTGTCGGTGGTGATGGCCAGGATCGCCGCCACCGAGTCGATCGCGAAGACCACGTCGGTGGCCTCGATCGCGACCAGCGCCACCAGCAGCAGGGTGGCCCTGCGCCGGCCGTCGACCCGGACGGTGAACCGACCGCCGTGGTAGCCCGGCTCCGTGGGCACCAGCCGCCGGAACGCCCGCACCACGACGTTGCGGTCGGGGTCGACGTCCGGCTCGCCGCGTACCGCGAGTCGCCACCCCGTCCAGATGAGGAAGGCGCCGAGCACGACGCCGGCCCAGGTCAGCCGCTCCAGCAGCCCGGCGCCGACGAAGATGAAGGCCAGCCGGAACGCGAGCGCGCCGACGACCCCCCAGAAGAGCACCTTGTGCTGGTACGCGGCCGGCACCCGGAAGTACCCGAACAGCAGCGCGAAGACGAAGACGTTGTCGACGGAGAGCGCCTTCTCCAGTAGGTAGCCGGAGAAGTACGCCACGGCCGGCTCGCCGCCCCGCCACAGCCAGACGACCAGGCCGAAGGTGAGCCCCGCGGTGATCCAGACGCCGCTCCACAGCAGCGCCTCGCGCAGCTCGATGACGTGGTTGTCGCGGTGGGAGAGCAGGTCCACGGCGAGCATGACGGCGATGACCGCGCCCACCGCCGCCCAGGCCCACAGGGGTGCCGCGAACGTCGCCTCGTCCACCCGGCGTCCTCCGCATCCCCGACGGCGGCTCCGCTCCCGACGCGCGGCCCGGTCCGGATCGCGCGGTCCCCGACGACCTGCGGCGCGGACACGCCCCCAGCGGCCTGCGGCGCGGGTGCGCCCTCGGCGGGCCCGGAGCGCGTCCCGATCCCGAGCCTAGGCGAGCCGCCCATCAGCCGGCGGCGGTCCGGGCAAGTCGACGCCGTCGACGGGACGCTTCGATGCCCCGGCGGGCCGGACGGTTCGCGCCACCGACAGGTCCGGCCCGTCCGGGCCTCAGGCCCGCCCGGCCCGGAGGGACGTCAGGCGGGCCGGGCGGGCCCGGACGTCAGGCCACCGGGGCGATCCGGGCCGGGTCCAGATCGGCGAGCGCGGTGTCGTCGACGTCGTAGGCGAGGGTGCTGGTCACCCGGACCACGCCGCTGACCTGCCCCGCGAGGCGGACCGCCAGCTCGACGGCGCTGCGCCGGTCCAACCGGCCGTCGAGCGTCACCTCACCCCCGCGCACCCGGACGGTGACCAGCCCGTCCCGCACCGCGAGCACCCGGCGCAGCACCTCCTGCACCACGTCCTCGCGGATCTCCGCGTCGGTGCGCAGGTGCACCCGCAGCAGGTCACCGCGCGTGACGATGCCGACGAGCCGGCCCAGGTCGTCGAGCACCGGCAGCCGCTTGACCGACTCCCGGTCCAGCTGCCGGGCGGCGGCGGAGATCGTCGCCTCCGGCCAGGTCGCCACGGCCGGGGCGGTCATCAGGTCACGGGCCAGCAGCGCCTCGGCCTTCTCCCGGGCGGTGCGGCGTCGTCGCCCCTCGAAGACCCGCCGCTCGTCCGGGTGGCCGGCCCGCTCGACCTTGTGCAGCAGGTCCGACTCGGAGACCACGCCGAGGACCCGCCGGAAGCCGTCCACCACCGGCACCCCGCTGATGCCCCGCCGGACCAACGCGTCGACGATCTCCCGGTAGGGGGTCTCCTCCCCCACCGTCGTGACCTCCCGGGTCATCACGTCGCCCACCTGCCACGTTCTCATCACGACCTCCCTGTCGTTCCCCACCGCGACGCTACGGCCGCGGCGGGCCGCCGCGTCAGGGCCGCCGGACCGGACCGGCACGGCCGTACGGACCGGTGCGGGAGGGGTCCAAGGTCCCGGTCCGGTGGGGCCCGGTCGGCCCTGCCCGCCCGGCGCCGGCGGGCGTCCAATGGAGATGCCACCGGAAAGCGCGGTGCCAGGCACACGAAGGGACGTGGAGACAATGGCCGCGACGATCGAGCGCACCACCGCCAGGAACGACGCTGCGGTGGCGGAGACCCGGCACGTCGGCGAGACCCGCAGGGAACGGGCCGCGCGGTACGTCTTCGCCGGCATCCGGATCGCCCTCGGGTGGACCTTCCTCTGGGCGTTCCTGGACAAGGTCTTCGGTCTGGGGTTCGCCACCGAGGCGAAGAACGCCTGGATCAACGGCGGCAGCCCCACCAAGGGCTTCCTGACCTTCGGCGCGGCCGGCCCGTTCGCGGACTTCTACCAGGGCATCGCCGGGGCCGCCTGGGCGGACGTGCTCTTCATGGCCGGCCTGGCCGCGATCGGCGTCGCGCTGCTGCTCGGCATCGGGATGCGGATCGCCGCCGTCGCGGGAGCGGTGCTCTACGTGATGATGTGGACGGTCGTCCTGCCTCCCGAGAACAACCCCTTCATGGACGAGCACCTGATCAACGCGGCGCTGCTGGTCGGTCTCGCACTGGTCAACGCCGGCGCGACCCTCGGCCTGGGCGCGACGTGGGCGAAGCTCCCGATCGTGCGGCGGTTCCCCTGGCTGCGGTGACCCGGCGCGGCACCTCCCCCTCGGCGGGCGTCACCACGCGGTGACGCCCGCTTCGGCGTGCCCACCGCGTCACGCCGTCGCTCCGAGGGCCGGCCGCGACGCGTGCGCCGGGACCGCCATGCATCGGCCGGACGCCATCGGGCAGGATCTCGGGTGACGGACATCAGGACCGAAACGGTAGGAGACTCCCGAATGAACCAGGCAGCAGGCGCCCGCTCGGGCAAGCCCGAGGTGGGCCCGATCGAGGGCGCGCCGCCCGCCGACCTCGTCATCGAGGACATCACCGTCGGCGAGGGGCCGGAGGCCCAGCCGGGGCAGCTGGCCAGCGTCCACTACGTGGGGGTCGCACACTCCAACGGTCGCGAGTTCGACTCCTCGTGGAACCGGGGTGAGGCGTTCGAGTTCCAGCTCGGCGCCGGTCACGTCATCTCCGGCTGGGACCGGGGCGTCGTGGGCATGCGGGTCGGCGGCCGGCGCCGCCTGACCATCCCGCCGCACCTGGGCTACGGCGACCGGGGCGCCGCCGGCGTCATCAAGCCGGGCGAGACCCTGGTCTTCGTCGTCGACCTGCTCGGCGTCCGCTGAGCGGAGGATGACCCGCTGGGCGGGCAGGCACCGCCGGGCGGGGGATGATCCCTCCGAACGGACGGTGCACCGCCCGAGTGGACGGCGAACCGCCGGGCCACGGGCCGGTGCGGACGGTGGACGACGCCGTCGGCACCGGCCCGCTGCCAACGTCAATGGACTGGCTGGGCGGGCTCCCGGTCGAGGCGCTGCACGCCACCGTGCTCCTGGACCTCGGGCGCCGGAGGTCAGCAGGGCACCAGCTCCCGGTCGGCGCACGGGTCCACGATCGGGATGACCCGGTGCAGGCCGGTGGCCCGCAGCACCCGCTCGACCACCGGGTCGGGGCGGACCAGCACCAGCTCACCGCCCTGGGCGCGCACCCGCAGGTGCGCGGCGACCAGCGCCCGCACCCCGGCCGCCGAGAGCAGGCGGACGCCGGAGAGATCCAGCCGGAGCACGGGCCGGGCCGGGGCGGCCCAGAGCGCGGAGCGGAACGCGGCGACCGTGGCGATGTCGACCTCGCCGGTCGCCCGCACCGCCACCTCGTGGTCGGCCACGGTGATGTCCACGTGGAGCCGGTCGTCGCGCTGTCCCATGCGACGAACCTATCCCCCGCCACCGACAATTCCGCCCTGCTGAGGGACCGGATCCGGGTACGCCCAGGGTCATACCCCGAGACTCCCGGATCCCCCTCAGGGATGACGCGACGAGGGGCCTGCGGGCTGCACATCGGCGGGCGAGAATGAGCCGATGGTCGCTCCCCGCCGCCGCGTGCCCCGGCTGATCCGCCCCGTCCGCGAGCCCGCCACCGTCCCGCCGCCGCTCGACGGGCCGTGGACGCCCACCGACCGGCGGCTCGACTCGGTGGAGCTGCTGCCGCTGCCCGACGGGGTGTCCGGCCCGGAGGACGTGGTCGTCGACCCGGCCGGCCGGGTGGTCAGCGGGACGGAGGACGGCCGGCTCTGGTGGTGGCCGGTCGACGCGCCCCCCGGCACCCGGCCCCGGCCGCTCGCCGACACCGGGGGCCGGCCGCTGGGCGTGGAGGTCGACCCGCTCGACGGCAGCCTCGTGGTCTGCGACGCGTACCGGGGGCTGCTGCGGGTGACCGGCGACGGTGTGGTGCGCGAGCTGGGCGGCCTCGGGGCGAGGGCGAACCTGGCCGACAACGCCACCGTCGCCCGCGACGGCACGGTCTACTTCACCGATTCGTCCGACCGCTTCCCGCTCTCGCACTGGAAGCGGGACCTGCTGGAGCACCGGCCCAACGGGCGGGTGCTGGCGTACGACCCGCGCAGCGGGCGCACCGACGTCGTCCGCGCCGGGTTCTACTTCCCCAACGGGCTCGCGCTCACTCCGGACGAGTCGGCGCTGATGCTGGTCGAGACCGCCGCCCATCGACTGGTGCGGGTCGCGCTGGCCGACGGCGCGGTCACCGTGCTGGCCGACCTGCCGGCCTACCCGGACAACCTGACCCCGGTGGGCGACGGGACGTACTGGATCGCGTTGCCCAGCCCCCGCGTGCCGGTGGTCGAGCGGCTGCTGCCGCACCCCCGGCTGCGGCAGTTGGTGGCGGTGCTGCCGGCGGCGGTGCAGCCGAAGCCGCTGCGCTACGGCCTGGTGGCCCTCGTCGACGGCGAGGGGCGGGTGCTGCGGACCCTGCACGGCCCGCGCGGGACCTACGACATGGTCACCGGCGTCCGCCAGCACGGCGACCACCTGTGGCTGGGCAGCCTCACGGGCCCTGGCGTGGCCCGGGTGCCGCTGGGCTGAGCCCGACGCCGGACGGGGCCGGCGGGAAACGCCGGTGCGACCGCCGCGCGAGGGGACCGGCCCGCATGACGGGGTCGGCGGGGAACGCCCCGGTCCGATCGACGCGCCGGGGACCGGCCCGCGTGGCGGCGGACCGGTCCCCCGGGTGTGCGTACGGTCGGATCAGCCGCCGCGGACGGACGGCGCCGGCGCCGGCGAGCCCCCGGCCACCGCGCCGGGGTGCGGCACGGCCGACGGGGACGGCCGCAGCCCGGCCGGTACGGGCAGCGCGCTGCCCTTGACGAACTCGTCCCAACTGACGTTCCAGGCCGTCCAGCCGTTGCCCTCGGTCAGCTCGACCTCGGTGCCCTTGATGGTGACCAGGTCGCCGACCTGCGTGACGCCCATCAGCCAGTCCGCGGCCTCGTTGGAGACGTTGGTGCAGCCGTGCGAGACATTGGTGCTGCCCTGGTCCCCCACCGACCACGGCGCCGCGTGGATGAACTCGCCGCCCCAGGTGAGCCGTTGGGCGTCCTCGACGTCGACCACGTAGGGGTCGGCCGAGCCCCGGGTGTCGAACGTCGTGAAATCGTGCTTCTCCATGATCACCATCTTGCCGCTGGAGGTCGGCGTGCTCGGCTTGCCCATGCTGACCGGGATCTTGCGGACCACCTTGCCGTCGCGCAGCACGGACATCTGCTTGGTCGCGTTGTCGATCTCCAGGGCCACCTGCCGGCCGATCTTCGACGTGGCCGTGCGGTCGGAGTCGCCGACCCGGTCCTTGCCGATCGGCAGGCCCTCCAGCCCGGCCCGGACGCTGATGCGGGTCCCCGGGCGCCAGAAATCGGGGGCCCGGTAATAGGCCTGACTGCCGTCGGACACCCACGACCAGGCGCCCGGCTGCGGCGGATCCGTCTTCACGAACAATCGGCGCTGCACGTCGTCCCTGGCCTCTTTCGGAATGGGTGGGTCGAACGCCACGGTCACCGGCATCGCGGTGCCGTACGTCCGATCACCGGCGAAGTACAACGTGCTGGTGATTTCCGGTTTCGTCGATTTCGGCATCGTGGTGAAGGTGGTCTTCCGGGTCGTCGTCGTGCCCGAGTCGCCCGTGGCGGTCACCTCCGCGGTGTAGGTGCGCCGCGGCTTCAGGGGCGCCTTCGGCACCCAGCCCGAGCCGTCCTCCCGGGGCTCCGCCGCGACCTGCGCGCCCTTGTCGTCGGTGATCCGCACGGCGGTGACCTTCCCGTTCCTGACCGCGGTCCCCACCTCGGCGGTGATCGGCACCTCGCGGGCGCGGTCGGTGGGCGTCACGGTCAGCTCCGGCGCCGCCGCCTGCCCCTCGGCCGGCCGGGCACCCGGCTTGCGGTCGGCGGTGCACCCGCCGAGGGCCAACGGCGTGGCCGCGATGGTCACGGCCAGCACCGTCAGTCGCCGCCTCAACTCCATGATGCGTCCCCCCGTTGTCTGGTGTCCTCAGCCACATTCTCTCCACGCCGCGCCGGGTGGACGCGCAATTTCCAGGGAATTGCGAAAGCAATTATGGGAAGCATTTCCCGCACTGCACGGAAAAGGGCCGCACGCGCCGGTTTCCGGGTCCGTCCGGAATCGTCCGGCGCGCCCACCGGCCGCCCTCTGACTCCCGCCGCGTCCCGGTTCGGGCCACCGCGTCGTCGGTGTCGGCGCACAGCCGTCCCGCACCCGCGATCCGGCGGCGAGGCGACGCGTGCGGCACGACGCGACCGGGAGCGCCGCCGCCGACGGGCCGGCTGTCCGGCCGGTCGTCGTCAGCCGTGGTTGCGTTCCCACCGGCCGCCGACCGGTGGGGTGTCCAGCCGGACGGCGGAGTCCGCGTTGCCGGCGAAGTCGTTGTCCTCGACCCGGCAGTCCACGCAGCTGCCCTGCTCGGTGACCCACAGTCCGTGGTTCTGGGTGCTCGGCTCCCGGTTGTCCCAGACCCGGTTCCCCCGGATGGTGGCCGACTCGACGGCCGCGTTGATCGCGATGCCGGCCCGCACCGGCGGCCCGGCGGGCAGCTCGTACGGCGTGCCCGGCGGCGGAGTCCCCCCGCTCCATGCGCTCGGGGAGTCCGGCCGGATCGGCGCGAGGGTGAGCTCGGTGTCGTCGTTGGCCGCCACCACGGCGATGCGCTCGCCGACCCGCACCACCTTGCCCCGGTGCCCGTCGTTCGGCCAGTTCGCCCGCCGGTCCACCACCGACTTCCCGGTGTACCGGACCGAGTCGCCGTGTGCGCTCGTCGCGGGCGCCCACTGCCGCCCGTTGTTCCGGATCCGGTTGGCGACCAGGAAGGCGTCGCGGACGGGACGATCGAAGCGGATGGCGTCGGCGCTGTTGCCGTAGAAGTCGTTGCTCTCGATGACGATCTCCTCGGCGACGTGCTCCTCGGACCCGCCGAGGTTGCGCTGGTGGTAGCCGTACCGGCCGTTGCCGCTGATCCGGTTGCCGCGGATCGTGTACGGACCGGGGGTGTTGCCGATGCTCACCCCGTCACGCAGGTTGCCGTCGATGACGCAGTCGGTGAGGATGCCGCCCCGGCCGGCGGTGTGCGTGGTGCCCTTCGCCGAGACGTGGAAGCCCGCCTCAAGGTTGCCGGTCATGGTGCACGCGGAGACGATCAGGCCGTTCGCGCCCCAGTCGGAGATGCCGAAGCGGTTGCCCTGGGCGTGGCAGCCGATGATCCGTACGCCCCGTGGCCGCAGGTGGTCCGCCTCCTGCAACTCGAGGAAGATGCCGTTGGTGGCGTTGGCCACCGCGCTGCAGTTGACGATGTTGAACCGCTCGATGCTGCCCCAGCCGCCGATGCCGATGCCGATGCCCGCGCCGCCCATCTCGGTGCCGTTGTCCAGCCGCCCGCACCCGGTGACCAGCACCCCGTCGATCAGGCAGTCCTGGAGGAAGTCGCAGCCCAGGCCGGTGGCGGCGGTGTGGTGGATGTACAGGTTGCGGAAGACGCCGCGGACGACATACTGCAGGCCGAGGCCCTTGGCCAGCGGGTTGTAGTCCGCGGACGCCACCTCCGAGCCGTCGATCTCGAAGTCGGCGAAGGTGCAGTCGGACAGGTGCCGGTTGCGGCTGGCACCGTGCTCGATCGCGGTGTAAAAGGCCAGCGGCGCGGGGTCGGCCCGGTTGCCGGCGTTGCTGAGCACGAAACGGGTCGCGCCCGGTCCCGCGCCCATGAGCGACACCCCGCTGCGCCAGACGGTGCCCGAGTCCCGCATCGAGTAGACCCCGGGCGGGCAGTATATGATCCGGGCCCGGCCGTCGGCGGCGTACGCGTCGCCGAGCCGGTCCACCAGCGCGGCGAGCGCCGGCTGGTCGTTGGCCGTCCCGTCGCCGACCAGGCCGTGCTCCCGGGCGTCGCAGAGCAGCGGGGCGCCGGCCACCGCGTGCCGGCGCACGCCGCCGGCGGAGGGCATGTCCGGACAGGCCACCTCGTGCTCCCCTCGGCGAGACTGCCCGGCCCGCATTCCCGGCCCGTCCGCGAGAAAACGCCTGCCGCGACGGCGACGGCCCCCGCGCCGCCGGGAGGCGGAGCCGGGGCCGTCGCGTCCGGGGTCAGACGTTGGCGATCAGCACCGCCGGCCGCTCGACGCAGTCGGCGACGTGCCGCAGGAAGCCGCCGGCCACCCCGCCGTCGCAGACCCGGTGGTCGAAGGTCAGGCTGAGCTGCGTCACCTTCCGCACGGCGAGCTGCCCGTCGACCACCCAGGGCTTGTCCACGATCCGTCCCACCCCGAGCAGCGCAGCCTCCGGGTGGTTGATGATCGGGGTGGAGCCGTCGACGCCGAAGACGCCGTAGTTGTTGAGCGTGAACGTGCCGCCGGTCAGCCGGGCCGGGGGCAGCGTGCCGGCCCGGGCGGCCGTGGTGGTCGCGGTCAGCTCGGCGGCCAGCTCGGCGGTGGTCAGCCGCTGCGCGTCCCGCAGCACCGGCACGACCAGCCCCCGGTCGGTCTGGGCGGCGATGCCCAGGTGCACCCCGGCGGACTGGACGATCCGCTGGCCCTCGGTGTCGACCCGGGCGTTGAGCTGCGGGTACCGGCGCAGCCCGGACAGGCAGATCCGGGCCAGCAGGGCCAGGATGCTCACCGGCGCGTCCGGGGTCGCCGCGTTGATCGCCGCGCGGGTCTCCAGCAGCCCGGTGGCGTCCACGTCCACCCAGATTGTCACCTCGGGGATCTCCCGCCGGCTGCGGGAGAGCTTGTCGGCGATCGCCTTGCGGATGCCGGTCAGCGGAACGACCAGGTCCTCGGCGCCGGAGGCCGCCGACGCGACGGGCTCGTCCGGCACCGCGGCCAGCCGGGCGGCCGGCGTCGCCGCCTCGGCGACGGCGGCCTCCACGTCCGCCCGGCGCACCACGCCGCCGGGCCCGGTGCCGCGCAGGGCGGCCAGGTCGAGCCCGTGCTCGCGGGCCAGCCGGCGCACGATCGGCGAGATGACCAGGGGCGCCGCCGCGCCGTCCGGACGGCCGGCCGCGACGGGGGCAGTCGCCGCCGGGGCG
Source organism: Micromonospora sp. USAFONa4 (assembly GCF_057197825.1). NCBI lineage: Bacteria > Bacillati > Actinomycetota > Actinomycetes > Micromonosporales > Micromonosporaceae > Micromonospora > Micromonospora sp. USAFONa4. Next base: position 257,090 of record NZ_CM170072.1, read on the forward strand.
GGAGCCGCCGGCGGTGCGGCGTGGGCGGGAGCCGCCGGGGTGGGATCGGGTGCGGCCACGAGACGGGGCCGGCGACGCCGCCGCCCCGCGCCGCCGTGGCCGGTGCCGTACCCGATGAGGACGTTGCCGGAGCCGGCCCGCTCCTCCTCGCGGTAGGTGGCGTGCGCGGCGGGCTCGTCGCCGGCCCCGCCGTCGCCGTCCAGGGGCGCGATGGTGATCAGCGGCTGGCCGACCGGGCGGGTCTCACCCGCCGCGCCGTGCAGCGCCACGACCCGCCCGGCGTACGGGCAGGGCACGTCGACGACGGCCTTGGCGGTCTCCACCTCCACCACGCTCTGGTCCACCGTGACCACGTCGCCCACGGCGACCCGCCACTCGACGATCTCGGCCTCGCTCAGCCCCTCGCCCAGGTCGGGCAGGAGGAAGACCTGCGCCCCGTCCACGGTGGTCACGCCGCGCTCCCCCGGCTCAGCCAGCGCCCGTCGGGCTGGTCGTCCCACTGGAGCCGGGCCACCGTGTCGAGGATCCGGTCCACCGACGGCAGGTGGGTGTGCTCCAGCATCGGCGCCGGGTACGGGATGTCCAGCCCGGACACCCGCAGCACCGGGGCGTGCAGGGCGTGGAAGCAGCGCTCCTGCACCCGGGCGGCGATCTCGGCGCCCACCCCGGCGAAGCCCTGGGCCTCCTGGATCACCACGCACCGGCCGGTACGCCGGACCGAGGCGGTGACGGTCTCGTCGTCGAACGGCACGATGCTGCGCACGTCCACGACCTCCAGGTCCCAGCCCTCCTCGCGGGCGGCCTCGGCGGCCTCCAGCGCGACCGGCACCGCCGGCCCGTACGCGACGAGGGTGGCGTCGTGGCCGGGGCGACGCACGACCGCCCGGCCGATCGGCGCGGTGGCGGCCGGCAGTTCCGCCTCGGCGCTGGAGAAGTAGAGCTTCTTCGGCTCCATGAACACGACCGGGTCGGGATCGTCGATCGCCTGGCGCAGCAGCGAGTACGCGTCCTCGACCGTCGCCGGGGTGACGACCTTCAGGCCGGGGGTGTGCGCGTAGTAGGCCTCGCTGGAGTCGCAGTGGTGCTCGACGCCGCCGATGCCGCCGGCGTACGGCACCCGGATGACGATCGGCACGCTGAGCGCGCCCCGGGTGCGGTTGCGCAGCTTCGCCACGTGCGAGGCGATCTGCTCGAACGCCGGGTACGCGAACGCGTCGAACTGCATCTCGACCACCGGGCGCAGCCCGGACATGGCCATGCCGACGGCGAAGCCGACGATGCCGGCCTCGGCGAGCGGCGTGTCGAAGCAGCGCTTGTCACCGAAGCGGGCCTGGAGGCCGTCGGTGATCCGGAAGACGCCGCCGAGCGCCCCGACGTCCTCGCCGAAGACGACCACCCGGTCGTCGTCGAGCATCGCGTCGGCGAGCGCGGCGTTGAGCGCCTTCGCCATGGTCAGGGCGGCCATCAGCGCTCACCCTCCTCGTCCTGGGCGGCGGCCAGCTCGGCGCGGACCTGCTCGCGCTGCTCGATCAGCTGCGGGGTGGGCTCGGCGTAGACGTGCTCGAAGAGGCTCATCGGGTCGACCGTCGGCTGCGCGTTCATGCGGACGCGCAGGTCGGCAGCGTACGCCTCGGCCTCCTCGGCGACCGCGGCGACGGCGGCGTCGTCGAGCGCGCCCCGGGCCCGCAGGTACGCCTCCAGCCGGGCCACCGGGTCCCGGTCCCGCCAGGCCTCGACCTCGGCGCCGTCGCGGTAGCGGCTCGCGTCGTCGGCGTTGGTGTGCGCCTCCATCCGGTAGGTGTGCGCCTCGACCAGGAACGGGCCCTTGCCGGAACGGGCGTGCTCCACCGCGCGGGTGAGCACCGCGAGCACGGCCACCGGGTCGTTGCCGTCGACCTGTTCGCTGGGCACGCCGTAGCCCACGCCCTTGTACGCCAGCGACGGCGCGGCGGTCTGCCGCGACAGCGGGACGCTGATGGCGTACCGGTTGTTCTGCACGAAGTAGACGACGGGGGCCTTGAACACGGCGGCGAAGTTGACGCCCTCGTGGAAGTCGCCCTCGCTGGTCGCGCCGTCACCGATGAACGCCAGCGCGACGGTGTCGCGCCCCTGGTACGCCTCGCCGTAGGCCAGCCCGGCGGCGTGCACGCACTGGGTCGCCAGCGGGGTGCACTGCGGAGCGGTGTGCCGCTCGGCGGGGTCGTAGCCGCAGTGCCAGTCCCCGCGCAGCAGGGTCAGCACCTCGACCGGGTCGATGCCCCGGGAGACCAGGGCCATCGACTCGCGGTAGGTCGGGAAGACCCAGTCCGTGTCGCGCAGGGCGAGGACGGCACCGACCTGGCAGGCCTCCTGCCCGCGCGAGGACGGGTAGACGGCCAGCCGGCCCTGCTTGGTCAGGGCGGTGGCCTGGACGTCGAAGCGGCGGCCGACGACCATCCGCCGGTGCATCTCGACGAGCGCCTCGACGGGCGGCTCGGGGTAGTCGGCGGGGGCGCGCAGTGGCGTGCCGGTGGGATCGAGCAGGCGGACGGGCTCGGTGGCCGGGAGCAGCGGCTTGGCCGGGTCGGGCGGGGTGGCCTTCCGACGGCTGCGCGGGGATGCCCTGCGGACCGCCTCGGGTGTGGTCGTCACGGCGGGACCTCCTGGACGTGTGGTGGGCCTATGCTCCTGCTGTCGGATGATTGACTCAAGATCCAGGACAAACGCGGGACGGATGGCATGGGACAGGCGGCGAGATGAGCCAGGAGTCCGGGGGCGCAGCGGAGCCGGTGGCCGGAACGGGACGTTCGGCGCGACCGTTGGACGACGTGGACCGGCGGATCCTCGACGAGCTGGTCCGCGACGGCCGCACGTCGGTGCGTACGCTCGCCGAGCGGATCCACATCTCCCGCACCAACGCGTACGCCCGGGTGGAGCGGCTGCTGCGCGACGGGGTGATCACCGGCTTCCGGGCCCAGGTCGCGCCCGAGGCGGCGGGGCTGGGCACCTCGGCGTACATCGCGTTGAAGATCGAGCAGAACACCTGGCGCGAGGTGTCGGCGGAGCTGGCCCGGGTCCGCTACATCGAGCACGCCGCCCTGCTCGGCGGCGACCACGACGTGCTGGCCCTGGTCCGGGCACCGGACAACGCCACCCTGCGCGACGTGGTGCTGGGCCGGGTGCAGAGCATCGCCGGCGTGCTCTCCACCCGCACCTGGCTGGTCTTCGAGGAGTTCGACGGCGAACGCAGCCCGTGGGAGTGAACCGGCGCGGCGGTCTGCCCGCTCAGCGCTCCGGTGGGGCCTCCAGCCCCTCCCGGTCGGCCAGCTCCAGCAGCGGTTCCAGGGAGAACCGCCGGTCGTCGAGGCCGGCGTGCGGGTCGCCGCGCTCGGCGAACCGGGCGGGCATCGTGGTCACGGCGAAGTCCTCCGGCCGGGCGTCGTCCAGCTCCGCCCAGTCCAGCGGCGCGGAGACCAGCGCCTGCGGGGTGGGACGGATCGAGTACGCCGAGGCCATCGTGTGGTCCCGCGACATCTGGTTGTAGTCGACGAAGACCGGCCGGTCCCGCTGCTCCCGCCACCACGTGGTGGTGACCAGCTCCGGCAGCCGGCGTTGCATCTCCCGGCCCAGCGCCAGCACCGCCCGTCGGCAGTCGCCGAAGCTCCACCGGGGCTCGATGGAGAGATAGACGTGCAGGCCCCGCCCGCCGGTGGTCTTCGGGTAGCCGGTCAACCCCAGCTCGGTCAGGAACGCGCGCACCTCGTGGGCCACCGGCACGACCTGGTCGAAGCCCACCCCCGGCATCGGGTCCAGGTCGATGCGCAGCTGGTCGGGCCGCTCCACGTCGGCGGCGGAGACCGGCCAGGGATGGAACCGCAGCGTGCCCAGGTTGGCCGCCCAGATCACCACCGCCAACTCGCTCGGCGCGACCTCGTCGGCCGTACGCCCGCTCGGGAAGGTGATGTGGGCGGTGCGCACCCAGTCGGGCGCGCCCGCCGGCAGCCGCTTCTGGTAGAAGGCGTCGCCCCGGTTGTCCTGCCGGGTGCCGATCTTCGCCCCCTCGAACACGCCGCGCGGCCACCGCTCCAGCATGGTCGGGCGGTCCCGTAGGGCGCGCAGGACGCCGTCGCCGACGGCGAGGAAGTAGGACACCACGTCCCGCTTGGTCAGCCCGAGTTCCGGGAAGTACGGCTTGTCGGGGCTGGAGACGCGCACCAGCCGCTCCCCCACCTGGATCTCCTCGGCCGGCGTCGCCACGCCTGACACCGTAACCCGCCCGCCCGGCACGGGCCGCGCGCCCCGGGTGTAAGGAAGGGCCCCTTGTTAACGACAAGGGGCCCTTCCTTACACGTCCACGCGGGCTCAGCTCATCTCCTCCTGAAGGCGCACCAGGAGCATCTTCTTGCCCTGCTCGCCCGCCTTGCGGTTGTTCTCCTGGATCTTCCGGAACCAGGTGGCCAGTTCCGTGTCGCCCCGCGCGTCGGCGTCGGCGACGTAGTTCTCCAGTTGCCAGATGTGCTGCAACGACATCTGCAGCGCGTGGATCAGGTCGTAGTTCTGGTCCTTCACCGGGCTCGCCGGCTCCCTGACCATGGTGGCCACGGCGCACCTCCCCGTCTCGGTGATCGGTGGAGGCAGCGCTTACCCGACGCGGCCCCGATCACGCCCCGGGCGCCGGGGGCACCGCCCCCGGCGGGCCCGGTCGGGACGGCACGGGACGCCAGTGGACGGCTCCGTCGGCCGTCGGCCGTCGTACCGGTGGGTTACGGTTCGTCGACCATCGGTGACCGACGCGGGGAGGGTTCGTGGACGAGCCTGGAGGAGCACTGCCGACGGCGACGTACGTGCTGATTCCCCCCGCGGGCAGCGGGCCCTGGTACTGGCACCTGCTGGCAGGCCAGTTGCGGGACCGGGGGCACGACGTGGTGGCGGTCGACCTGCCGTGCGCCGACGACTCGGCGGGACTGACGGAGTACGCCGACGCCGCCGTCCGGGCCATCGGAGACCGTACGGACCTGGTCGTCGTGGCCCAGTCGTTCGGCGCGTTCACCGGCCCGCTGGTGTGCGACCGCGTCGGCGCCGAGCTGCTCGTGTTGCTGACCCCGATGGTGCCCTCGCCCGGTGAGTCGCCGGGCGAGTGGTGGGAGAACACCGGCTACGCACACGCCAGGCAGGTCCAGGCCGAGCGCGAGGGCTGGACGCCGGAGCAGGACGGGGACCCCGGCGTCATCTTCTTCCACGAGCTGCCGCCGCCGCTGGTCGAGGAGGCCACGGCGCACGCCCGGGACCAGTCGGGCACGCCGTTCGAGAAGCCCTGGCCGCTCGGTGCCTGGCCGGACGTGCCGACCCGGGCGCTGCTCTGCCGGGGGGACCGTTTCTTCCCGGTCGACTTCCTGCGCCGGCTGGTGTCCGACCGGCTGGGCGTCACGCCCGACGAGATGGACGGCGGGCATCCGGTGGCCCTCAGCCGGCCCCGTGAGCTGGCCGACCGGCTGGAGGAGATCCGGCGGGAGGCCCTCGGGGCCGCCCGCCCCGCCCAGCGGGGTTGAGTGGCGGGCCGGCGCGGTTACCCCGGGCGTGCTTGCGGGTAGGGGTTGCCGCATGGCGGAACTGGCGACGCTCTGGATCGTCCGGCACGGCGAGAGCACGGCGAACGTGGCGGCCACGGCGGCCGAGGCGTCCGGCGCCGAGCTGATCGACCTGACCCACCGGGACGCGGACGTGCCGCTGAGCCCCACCGGGGAGGAGCAGGCGCGGGCCACCGCGCGGTGGCTGGCCGGGCTGCCCGAGTCCCGCCGGCCCGACGTGGCGGTGGTGTCGCCGTACCTGCGGGCGGTGCGGACCGCCGAGCTGGCCCTGGCCGGCACCGGGATCCCGCTCACCCGCGACGAACGGCTGCGCGACCGGGAGCTGGGCATCCTGGACGGCCTGACCGGGCAGGGGGTGCGCCGGCGGCACCCGGAGGAGGCCGCGCGCCGCGACCGGCTCGGCAAGTTCTACTACCGGCCGCCGGGCGGGGAGTCCTGGACCGACGTGGCGCTGCGCCTGCGTGCCCTCCTCGGCGACCTGCGCCGCGACCACGAGGGCCGGCGCGTGCTGCTGTTCGGCCACGACGCACTGGTCTTCCTGACCCGTTACCTGGTGGAGGGGCTCACCGAGACGGAGCTGATGGCGCTGACCCGCGAGCACGTCATCGCCAACTGCTCGATCACCGCGTGGTCCGCCGGCGCCGACGGCCGGCTGACCCCGGACGTGTTCAACGACGTCGGCCACCTGCACGAGCAGGGTGCCCGGCCGACCAGGGAGGACGAGGTCCATGCCGAACCGGTCTGACACCCGGGTGATCACCCCCGGCCTGCTGCGGGACTGGGCGCTACCCGTGCCGACCGGCGGCAAGGAGGCCCGGGGCACAGTACTGGTGGTCGGCGGCTCGCGCTTCACCCCCGGCGCGGTGCTGCTAGCCGGGGTGGCCGCGCTGCGGGCCGGGGCCGGGGTGCTCCAGCTCGCCGCCGCCGAGTCCACCGCCGCCGCGCTGAGCATCCAGGTGCCCGAGGCGCTGGTGGTGGGGCTGCCGGAGACCACCGACGGGGCGGTCGCGGGGCAGCCCGGCGAGCTGCTGGGCGACCTGGTGGCGGAGGCGGACGTGGTGGCCGTCGGCCCCGGCCTCAAGGACATCGACGAGACCGGCCGCCTGCTGCGCCTGGTGCTCGACGCGGCCGGTCCGCAGACCTCGCTGGTGCTCGACGCGTACGCCCTGGGGGCCCTCAGCCACGCCCCGGACCTGCTGGTCGGGTCCGGGCGGCCGGCGGTGCTCACCCCCAACCTCACCGAGGCCCGGCACCTGCTCGACCGGGAGCCCGGCGACGACCTCGACGCCGAGGCGACGGAGCTGGCCCGCCGGTACGACGCGGTGGTGTCGCTCTACGGCCACATCGCCACCCCCGACGGCCGGAGCTGGCGGGAGGAGAGCGGCGACGCCGGCCTGGGCACCTCCGGCAGCGGGGACGTCCGCGCCGGGCTGCTGGCCGGGCTGTTGTCGCGGGGCGCGGAGCCGGCGCAGGCCGCGTGCTGGGCGGCGTTCGCGCACGCGGTGAGCGGTCAGCGGCTGGTTCCCCGGTACGGCCGGATCGGGTTCCTCGCCCGCGAGCTGCTCGACGAGATCCCGCACACCCTCGCCACCGTCTGACACCTTCTGTCTGCCCGAACGGCTGTGTGTAACGCCACAACAGGCTCCTACGCTGGTCCATCGGAGGCGGGCGTCCCGCCCTCCTCCCGCCGGCCGCTCCCCGCCAGGGGGCGTACCCGGCTGGAAACAGCCCCTGGGAGTCTGTGTGAAGAACCTCCGTCGCAAGACACTGGCTGCCGCGTCCGCCGTGACGCTCGGCGTCGGCCTCGCCGTCGCCGGCGGGGTGGCCCCGGCGGCGTCGGCCGCCGGTCCGGACACCACGTTCCTGGTCCTCGCCCCGCAGGGCGCCAAGACCGACAAGGCGGCCGCTCGCGTGGCTGCCGCCAACGGCACCGTGGTGGCCAGCTACGACCAGATCGGTGTGCTCGTCGTCCGGTCGACCAACCCCGACTTCGTCACGGACGTGGCGGGCGCGGGCGTCGACTCGGTGGCGTCCACGGCCGGCCTGGGCACCGCCCTCGACGAGGGCGAGACCCTGGAGGTCTCCGCGGCCGAGGCGGCCAACACGACCGCCGACCCGACCAAGGAACCCCTCTTCGGTCAGCAGTGGGACATGCCGATGATCGACGTCCCGCAGGCCCACGCCGTCAACGCCGGCCGCGCCGACGTGGTGGTGGGCGTACTGGACAGCGGCATCTCGTCCAGCCACCCCGATCTGGCCACCCAGATCGCGAAGAACAAGAGCACGTCCTGCATCGGTGGCGTCACCGACACCACCGAGGCCGCCTGGAACCCGACCACCTCCGACCACGGCACCCACGTGGCCGGCACCATCGCCGCCGCCGTCAACGGCGTCGGCGTGACCGGGGTCGCCCCGGGCGTCAGGGTGGCCGCCGTCAAGGTGGTCAACGACGACGGCTACATCTACCCGGAGGCCGCGGTCTGCGGGTTCATGTGGGCCGCCGAGCAGGGCATGCAGGTGACCAACAACAGCTACTACATCGACCCGTGGCAGCTCAACTGCCGCAACGACGCGCGCCAGCGTCCGGTGTGGAAGGCCGTCCAGCGGGCCCTGCGTTACTCGCAGGGCAAGGGCGTGCTGCACGTGGCGTCGGCGGGCAACAGCAACTGGGACCTCGCCCACAAGATCACCGACACGGGCAGCCCGAACAACGGAACGCCCGAGGAGCGCGAGAACCTCACCAACTCCTGCCTCATCCTGCCGGGTGAGGCGCCGGGCGTGGTGACCGTGTCGGCGGTCGGCCCGACCGGGCAGAAGAGCTACTACTCCTCCTACGGCCAGGGCGTGGTCGAGGTGACGGCGCCGGGTGGCGACACCCGCTTCCGTACCCGGGGGGTCAGCTCGACCTCCTCCGACGGCATCCTGTCCACCACCTACAACACCACCACGAAGACCAACGGCTGGGGTTACAAGCAGGGCACCTCGATGTCCTCGCCGCACGCCGCCGGCGTGGCCGCCCTGGCCGTCTCGGCGCACCCGGGCATGGCGCCCGGTCAGCTGTCGGCCTTCCTGGGCAACACCGCCGAGGCGATCGCCTGCCCCGGTGGCGTCTACAACCCGGTGCCGCTGATCGCGGCCGGCCCGAACGCCTACGACGCGACCTGCTCCGGCGGCAAGCGCAACGGCTTCTACGGCTCCGGCATGGTCAACGCGTACAACGTGGTGCGCTGACACCACGGCACGACAGTGGCAGGGCCCGGCGGTTCACCGCCGGGCCCTGCCCGTTTTGGCTGCTCACCCCGGGGGTACGGGAGAAGTCGTCAGCCGAGCGAGGAGGTCAACGGTGTCCACCGATGCCATCGTCCTGTTGAAAGAGGACCACAAGGAGATGCGCCGCCTGTTCAAGGCGTTCCAGGATGCCGAGGAGGGTCCGGCGGCGCGGCGGCAGAAGCTGGTGAACGAGATCCTGGAAGCCCTCACGGTCCACACCTACCTCGAGAACGAGGTGATGTACCCCGAGGTCCGCAAGCTCCTGCCCGACCTGGAGGACGACATCCTCGAGTCGTACGAGGAGCACCACGTCGCCGACGTGCTCTGCGCCGAGCTGTTCACCATGGACGCCGGCGACGAGCGCTTCAACGCCAAGACCACGGTGCTGATCGAGAACGTCCTGCACCACGTCGAGGAGGAGGAGCAGGAGTGGTTCCCGAAGGTGCGCGAGGCCCTCGGCCGTAAGCAGCTCCAGGAGATCGGCGAGCGGATGATCGCGCTGCGCGCGGACGCGCCGCGCAAGCCGACCGACCCGAAGGCGATCAAGAAGTCGCTGGACGCCGTGACGGCCTGAGCGGACGGAACCTCCACGGGCCCCGGTGCGCCGGGGCCCGTCGTCACGCCGGGGGCGCGGGCAGGATCCGCCGCAGTGCCGGGGGCGCGGCCCGGGGCCGCCACTCCCGCGGGTAGCCCACCGAGACCTCCTCGAAGCGCACCCCGTCGTGCCAGGTGGTACGGGGGATGTGCAGGTGGCCGTAGACCACCGCGGCGGCGTCGAATCGCAGGTGCCAGTCGGCGGTGGACTCGGTGCCGCACCACTGGGCGAAGATCGGGTAGCGCAGCACCCGGGTCGGCTCGCGCAGCAGCGGCCAGTGGTTGACCAGCACCGTCGGCAGCCCCGGCTCCCGTTCGGCGAGCCGGCGCGCGGCCTCGGCGACGCGGGCCGCGCACCACGCCGACCGGCTCGGGTACGGGTCGGGGTGCAGCAGGAACTCGTCCGTGCACACGATCCCCGTCCGGTACGCCTCCTCCAGCGCCGCCTCGGGGGTGTCGAACCCGTCCGGGCGCCAGCTGTGGTCGTAGAGCAGGAACAGCGGCGCCACCAGCACCGGGCCGCCCTCCCCCCGCCACACCGGGTACGGGTCCTCCGGGGTCAGCACGCCCAGCCGCCGGCAGGCGTCCACCAGGTACGCGTAGCGCGCGGCCCCGCGCAGCGCCACCGGGTCGGCGGGCGGCGTCCACAGCTCGTGGTTGCCCGGCGCCCAGACGACCTTCGCAAAGCGGCGGCTGAGCAGGCCGAGGGCCCACTCCACGTCGGCCACGGTGTCACCCACGTCCCCGGCGACCAGCAGCCAGTCCTGCGGCGCCCCGGGGCGCAGCCCCTCGACCACCTCCCGGTTGCCCCGGTGACCGACGTGCAGGTCGCTGATGGCGAGCAGGCTGCCGCCCTCGCCGTCCTCCCCCGCCATGCCGCTGATCCTAGGCAGCGGCGCGCCCGGCCGCGAGTTTCCCCGCACCGACGGCGGGCCCCCGCGACCAGCCGCCGGGCCCCGGAAGGGTCAGCTGCCGGAGCCCGGCTCGGCCATCTTGCGGTGCTGCGCCGCATTGAGCTTGTCCGGGACGATCTTGCTGACGGCGGTCTGCACCTTGGTGAGCAGCGAACCCGCGGTCACCGTCTGGTCGCCGCGCAGCATCGCCGCGAAGCCCTGCTCGGCCACGGTCCGCGGGTCGTCCTTGCGCCCGGAGCCGACCCGGGTGTCCGCCATCTCGGCACGGTCGAAGAACTCCGTGTCGGTCGGCCCCGGCATCAGCGAGGTCACCGTCACCCCGGTGTCCTTCAGCTCGTCGCGCAGCGCCTCCGCGAAGGACTGCACGAACGACTTCGAGGCGTCGTAGACGGCCTGGAAGGGTCCCGGCAGGGTGGCGGAGATCGACGAGGTGAACAGGACCCGGCCGGCGCCGCGCCGCACCATGCCGGGCAGCAGCAGCTTGGCCAGGTGCACCGTCGAGCGTACGTTCAGGTCGACGACGGCCAGCTCGTCCGCGAGCGTGGTGCCCCCGACGAACTCCCCACCGGCGCCCCGCCCGGCGTTGAGCGCCAGCGCGTCGACCGGGCGGCCGGTCGCGGCCACCGCCGCCGCCAGCTCCTCGACCCCCTCGGCGCGGGTCAGATCGGTTCGGACGGGATCCACCCGGGGTCCACCGTCGCGCCGCAGCCGCTCCGCGGCCGTGCCGATCCCGTCGTCCTCGGCGGCGATCAGCAGGTCGTACCCGTGCTCGACGAACTGGACCGCCAGTTCGTACCCGATGCCGCTGGACGCGCCGGTCACCACGGCGAACGGCCGGTCCGTGCCCGATGTGGTCATCTCCTACTCCCCTCGTCGGCGGGCGGCCCGCGCATCCGAGGCCGTCCCAGGTGTGCTGTGCCCCGGTCCGGACCGGTTAATCCCCACATCGACACCCGCCCACCCCACCGGGCGCCCGTCGCCGGGGCGAGGCGGGCCGGGAACCGCCGGGGTCGACCCGGTAGGATCGGCGCGGGCCGTGACTGGCGCGTAGGGATGGGGCACCATCGGGAAGCGGTCCCGTCATGAGGACGCATGCCGAGCGCCTGGGCCTTCCGCACGTCACTGGAGGTCGCATGTCGTCGCTGAACGCCGAATCCACCGCCTTCCGCAGCGCCCTCGAGGTGATCCGCGCCGTCGAGCCCCGGGTGGCCGACGCCATCGGCGCCGAGCTCGCCGACCAGCGCGAGTCGCTCAAGCTCATCGCCAGCGAGAACTACGCCTCCCCCGCGACCCTGCTGACCATGGGCAACTGGTTCAGCGACAAGTACGCCGAGGGCACCGTCGGCCGCCGCTTCTACGCGGGCTGCCAGAACGTCGACACCGTCGAGGCGCTCGCCGCCGAGCACGCCCGGGAGCTGTTCGGCGCCGCCCACGCGTACGTGCAGCCACACTCCGGCATCGACGCCAACCTCGTCGCCTTCTGGGCGATCCTGGCCGACCGGGTGGAGTCGCCCGCGCTGAAGAAGGCGCAGGTGCGGCAGGTCAACGACCTCACCGAGGCGGACTGGTTCGCATTGCGCCGGGAGCTGGGCAACCAGCGGATGCTCGGCATGTCGCTGGACGCCGGCGGCCACCTCACCCACGGGTTCCGGCCGAACATCTCCGGCAAGATGTTCGACCAGCGCAGCTACGGCACCGACCCGGTCACCGGCCTCGTGGACTACGACAAGGTCGCCGAGGCGGCCCGCGAGTTCAAGCCGCTGATCCTGGTCGCCGGCTACTCGGCGTACCCGCGGAAGGTCAACTTCCGGATCATGCGGGAGATCGCCGACTCCGTCGGCGCCACCTTCATGGTCGACATGGCGCACTTCGCCGGCCTGGTCGCCGGAAAGGTCTTCACCGGCGACTTCGACCCGGTGCCGCACGCGCACATCGTCACCACCACCACCCACAAGTCGCTGCGCGGCCCGCGCGGCGGCATGGTGCTCTGCCAGCCCGAGCTGGCCGACCAGGTCGACCGGGGCTGCCCGATGGTGCTCGGCGGCCCGCTGCCGCACGTGATGGCCGCCAAGGCCGTCGCCCTCGCCGAGGCCCGCCGCCCCGACTTCGCCGACTACGCGCAGCGGATCGTCGACAACGCCCAGGCCCTCGCCGAGGGGCTGCTGCGCCGGGGCGGCAAGCTGGTCACCGGCGGCACCGACAACCACCTGGTGCTGATCGACGTCTCCGGCTACGGGCTGACCGGCCGGCAGGCCGAGCAGGCGCTGCTCGACTCGGGCATCGTCACCAACCGCAACTCCGTCCCGCAGGACCCGAACGGCGCCTGGTACACCTCCGGCATCCGGATCGGCACCCCGGCGCTGACCAGCCGGGGCCTCGGCACCGCACAGATGGACGAGACGGCCGAGCTGATCCACACCGTGCTCAGCCAGACCAAGCCGGGCGCCAACCCGGACGGCACCGGATCCAAGGCCAAGTACGTCCTCGACCCGGCCGTCGCCGACCGGATCAGCAAGCAGGCCAGCGACCTGCTGACCGGCTTCCCGCTCTACCCGGCCGTCGACCTCGGCTGACCCGCACCACCCCGACGCCCCCGCCCGGCCCGCCGAGCGGGGGCGTCGTCACCCCACCCGCCCCCGCCCCGCCCCCGTCGCGGCGCTGCCCCGCGCCGCGTCGCCCCCCCTGGGGCGTCGATCATGCAGTTGCGGTGCCCGTTTCATCCGCCTTGATGTCGCCTTGTGACCCGCCACAACTGCATGATCGACGCGCTGGTGGGGTGGGGCGGGGGCGGGGTGGGGCAGGGCCGGGGGGGGTTAGTGGGGGTGGGAGCGGTGGCGGAGGGTGCGGAGGCGGTGCAGGACGTCGGTGCCGCCCCGGCCGAAGTGGTCGTGCAGGGCGCGGTAGTCGGCGTACAAGGCGTCGTAGGCCGCCGACCGGGCCGGGTCGGGGTGCCAGGTCTCGCGCCGGCCGGCGCCCATCGCCGCCGAGGCGGCCGGCACGTCCGGGTACGCCCCGGCGGCGACCGCCGCGTGGATGGCCGCGCCCAGCGCCGCCGGGTGGGCGGAGTCGAGCACGTGCAGCGGCCGGTTGAGCACGTCGGCGTAGATCCGCAGCAGCAGCCGGTTGCCGGTCAGCCCGCCGGCCACGGTCAGCTCGTCGACGGCCACCCCGGCGGCGGTGAACGCGTCGATGACGGTCCGGGCGCCGAAGGCCGTGGCCTCCAGCAGCGCCCGCCAGATCTCCTCGGGGCGGGTGGCGAGGGTCAGCCCGACCAGCACGCCGCTCAGCTCGTGGTCCATCAGCACCGAGCGGTTGCCGCTGTGCCAGTCCAGGGCCAGCAGCCCGTGCCCGCCCACCGGCTGGTCGGCGGCCAGGGCGTCCAGCAGCTCGTACGGGCTGAGCCCCCGGCGGCGCGCCTCGTCGGCGTAGCCGGCCGGCAGGGCGGTGCGGGCGTACCAGGCGAAGATGTCGCCGACCCCGCTCTGTCCCGCCTCGTAGCCCCAGGCCCCGGTGGTGACGCCCCCGTCGACCACGCCGCAGACGCCGGGCACCTCGCGGTACGCCGCCGCGTTCATGATCAGGCAGGTGGAGGTGCCGAGCACCGCGAGCATCCGGCCGGGCTCGACGGCGCGGGCCGCCGCGGCGGTGACGTGCGCGTCGATGGCGCCCGCCGCGACGGCGGTCCCGACCGGCAGCCCGGTCCACGCGGCGGCCTCGGCGGTGAGCCCGCCGGCCCGGGCGCCCACGGGCACGAGCGGACCGTCGACGCGCGGCAGCAGGCCGTCGAGGCGGGGGTGCAGGGCGCGCAGGAACTCCGCCGACGGGTACCGCCCGTCCTGCCGCAGCCCCTTGTAGCCGGCGGCGGAGACGTTGCGGGTCTCCTGGCCGCAGAGCTGCCAGACCAGCCAGTCCGCGGTCTCGATGAGGCGCTCCGCCCGGTCGAAGACCGCCGGATCCTCCTCCAGCACCTCCAGCGCCTTGGCGAGCTGCCACTCGGCGGAGACCCGGCCGCCGTAGCGGGGCAGCCAGCGCTCGCCGCGCGCGGCGGCGACGTCGTTGATCCGGGCGGCCTGCCGCTGGGCCGCGTGGTGCTTCCACAGCTTCGGGTACGCGTGCGGCCGGCCGCCCAGGTCGGGCAGCTCGCAGAGCGGGGTGCCGTCGGCGAGGGCCGGCAGCATCGTGCAGGAGGTGGCGTCGACGCCGATGCCGCACACGTCCCCGGGCCGGATCCCGGCGGCGCGCAGCGCGGCGGGCACCGCGACGCGGAGCACCTCGCGGTGGTCGTCGGGGTGCTGCAACGCCCAGTCCGGTGGCAGCGGCGTGCCGTCGGGCAGCCGCTCGCTGATCACCCCGTGCCGGTACGGGTGGACGGCCTCGCCCCGCACGACGCCATCGGCGACGTCGACCACGACCGCCCGACCGGAGAGGGTGCCGAAGTCGACGCCGACGACGAACCGGGCCGGCCCGGCCGCCGGCCGCGCCGCGCCTTCTCCTGCCGCCACGGCTGCTCCCTCCCGCCGCGGCGCGCCGGCACCCGGGCGGGCGACCGGTCGGCGGCGGCGGGAGAAGACGCTAGCAACAACCGCCGCGCGCCCGGCACGCCGCCGACGCACGGCGGTGTGCTCCGCACCGCCGCCGGGGCGGCCGGACCCGAGCCGCACCCGGGCGGCCGGACCCGGGGCGGCGGGGAGGAGGACGGCCGAGGCCTCAGGCGACGGGCCGCTTCAGGTGGTAGCGGTGCACCTCGGTGCTGCCCTGGACGTTGTTCACGTCCTCGGCGGCGGAGACCAGCTCCCAGCCCTCCCGGCCGGCCCGGTTGAGGTGCGCGATCGCCGTGTCGCCGTACGCGGTGATGTCCCGGCGCGACCCGTCCGGGCCGTACCAGGTGAAGCTGACGTGAAAGGCGCGGCCCTGCCCCTGATAACGGCGGACCAGCAACGCGTACTCCCAGGCGACCATGGCGTCCATTATGAGTGTCCACCAAGGACGGCGAAACACGGGCAGTCGCGCTTTGCCATGCGGTGAACGCGTTGTGTCATCCCACCTCGGCGTTCGCCGCCCGGCGGGTCGCCTCGTCGGCGACCAGCGCGGCCAGCCGGTCCAGCCCGAGGTCGATCTGCTCCGGGGTCACGGCGCTGACCGAAAGCCGCAGCGCGTCGACCGGGGCGCCGTCGTCGTAGAAGTGCGCCATCGGCGTCCAGAGCAGGCCGTACCCACGGGCGGAGCGGTGCAGCAGCGCGTCGTCGACCTCGAACGGCACGGTGACCACGACGAAGAACCCGCCGGCCGGGACGTTCCACCGCACCGGCGAGGTGCCCGCCGGGAAGCGCCGGGCCAGGCCGTCGACGAGGTGGCGCAGGTTGCGTCCGTACGCGGCCCGTTCCCGGACGGTGGCCGTCACGAGGCTGCACCCGTGCTCCAGCAGCGCCCCGCCGACGACCGCCTGGGCGATCGGCGAGGTGTTCACCGTGACCATGCTCTTGATCTTGGCGAGCTGGTCGGCAAACAGCCCCACCGTGCCGTCGACGCCGGCGACGCGCTGGTCGGCGACCACGTAGCCCACGCGCGCGCCGGGCAGCACCGTCTTGGCGAACGAGCCCAGGTAGACCACCCGCCGCGCGGTGTCCAGCGCCTTGAGCGTCGGTGGCCGACCGGACCGCGTCGGCGACCGACCCGACTCCGAGGCGGGGAAGAGACCGTACGGGTTGTCCTCCAGCAGCAGCAGGTCCTCCTCGGCGGCCAGGTCGAGCAGCCGCCGCCGGTCGGCCAGGCCGATGCTGGTCCCGGACGGGTTGGCGAAGTCCGGCATCACGTAGCAGGCGCGCGGGCGCAGCCCCGCCGCCCGGGCGAGGCGCACCTGCTCGCGCAGGTCGGCCAGGTCGATCCCGGCAGGGCCGCCCCGCACCGGCCGCACCGGCAGGTCCAGCAACCGGGCGGCGCCGGTCAGCCCCACGTACGTCGGGGCGACGGCGAGCAGCACGTCGCGTGGATCGGCCCGCAGCGCCCGCAGCACCAGGAACATCGCCTCCTGGCAGCCGACGGTCACCACGATTGCCTCCGGGTCGACCGTCAGCTGCTCGTCGACGGCGAGGTTGCGGGCGACGAGGTGGTGCACGATGCCCTTGGTGCGGCCGTACTGCAACAGCGTCCGGTGCACCTGCGCAGGGCTCTGCCCCAGGTCGTCGGCCAGGTGCCGGCGGAACCTCTCCAGGTGCCGGTGCAGCGCCGCGACGTCGAAGAACTCCTCGTACGGCCGGCCGGCCGCGAGCGACACCGCGTCGGGGTAGTGCTGCGCCACCTCGTTGAGGAAGTTCATCGAGTTCAGCGCCGGGTCGTCGACCGCCGGGTGCAGGTCGGCGACGCGCAGGTCCGCCGTCTCCGTCACGGTCAGCCCTCCCTGATCACGCGCAGCTCGCGGGCCGCCGCCGGGTCGGCGCAGCCGGCCAGCGCCAGGGCGTCGCGGAACTCGCCGGCCAGCAGCGCCAGCGCCGTACGCGCCCCGGCCTCGCCGCCGGCGGCGAGCGCCCACAGCATGGGCCTGCCGACCAGCACCCCCCGCGCGCCGAGGGCGAGCGCGCGCAGCACGTCGACGCCGTCGCGCACGCCGCTGTCCAGCAGCACCTCGCACCGGTCCGCCACCGCCGCCACCACCTCCGGCAGCACGGTGGCGGTGGCCGGGGCCCCGTCGAGCTGCCGACCGCCGTGGTTGGAGACCACCACGGCGTCCGCGCCGGCGGCCACCGCCAGCTCCGCGTCGCGCGGGTCCAGCACGCCCTTCACCACCAGCGGCAGGGCCGTACGGCCGCGCAGCCACTCCAGGTCGGCCCAGGTCAGCGCGGGCGCGAAGACCTCGCCGGTGTGCGCGGCGATGGCGGAGACCCCCGGGGTGGCGGTGTGCGCGAGGTCGTCGCGGCCGGCCGGCAGGTTGGCCGCCACGACGTGCGGCGGGATGGCGAACGCGTTGCGCACGTCGCGCCGGCGCGGGCCGAGGATCGGCACGTCCACGGTGACCGTCAGCGCCGTGCAGCCCGCCGCGTGCGCCCGCTCCAGCAGGTCGGCGACCAGGCCCCGGTCGCGCAGCCAGTAGAGCTGGAACCAGACCCTCGCGCCGGTCTCCGCGATCTGCTCGATCGACACGCTGCTCAGGGTGCTGGCCACGTACGGCACGTCGGCCGCGCGGGCGGCGGTGGCCAGCGCCAGCTCCCCCTCGGGGTGCACGAGCCGCTGGTACGCCATGGGCGCCACGGCCACCGGCATGGCGTACGACGCGCCGAGCAGCCGCGCCCCGGTGCGGGGGGTGTGCACGCCGCGCAGCACCCGGGGCAGCACGGCCACCCGGTCCAGCGCGCGGCGGTTCGCGGCGAGCGTCGTCTCGGCGCCGCTGCCACCGTCGACGTAGTCCCACACGTCGGGCGGCAGCACCGCCCGGGCCATCCCCGCGAAGTCGGCCAGGCTGGCCGGCGACGGCTGCGCCACCGGCAGGTCCGACTTCGGCAGTACGCCCTCCACCATCACCGGTCTCCCTTCACCCCGGCGCCGCCCCCACTGACGGTCGCCGCACTACCGGCCGATGCACCGCCCGGCGTGCCGACGCCCGGCGTGCCGACGCCCGGCGTGCCGAGCCGGCCGCGCAGGAACGCGGCGGCCTGGTCCTGGGCGCGGCGGCCGTCGTCGAACGCTGCGGGCATGGCGAAGAAGCCGTGGATCATGCCGGCGTACCGGGTGAGGGTGGTGGGCACCCCGGCGTCGCGCAGCCGGTGCGCGTACCGCTCCCCCTCGGCGCGCAGCGGGTCGTGCTCGGCGGTGATCACCAGCGCCGGCGGCAGACCGGTCAGGTCCGCGGCGAGCAGCGGCGACGCCAGCGGGTGCCGCGCGTCGGCCGGGTCGGTGAGGTAGTGGCCCCGGTACCAGGCGACCGAGCGGCGGTTGAACAGCAGCGGGTCCTCGCCGTCGCCGTCGGGTACGGCGCTCTGGTCGGTGTTCGGGTACACCAGCAGTTGCGCGGCGAGGCGGGGCCCGCCGCGCTCCCGGGCCAGCAGGGTGACGGCGGCGGCGAGGTTGCCACCGGCGCTGTCCCCGCCGACCGCCACGCGCTCCGGGTCGACGCCGAACTCCTCCGGGTGCGTGGCGAGCCACGCGGCGGCCGCGTGACAGTCGTGCACGGCGGCGGGGAAGGGATGCTCCGGGGCCAGCCGGTAGCCGACGGTGACCACCTGGCAGGGCACCGCGTTGGCGAGGCGCCGGCAGATGCCGTCGGCGGTGTCGACGCTGCCCAGCGTCCAGCCGCCGCCGAAGAAGTAGACCAGGGTGGGCAGCGGCCCCTCCCCCGCCGGCCGGTGGATGCGCACCGGCAGGTCGCCGGCCGGGCCGGGCACGCGCGTGTCGCGTACCTCGTGCACCGGCTCGACCGCGCCGCCGCCGGCGCGGATCGCGGCGAGGTCGGCGGCGCGGGCCTCGGCCAGGGTCTGGGTGTACAGCGGCGGGGTGCCGGCCGCCGCGCGGGCGGCCCGGTACGCCGCCACCTGCGGATGGACGCTCACGCGGGCCCTCCTCGGGTACGGCGGCGCGGGCGGCGGGGGGTCGCCCGCCGCCCGCACCGGTGTCACAGGCCGAGCAGTCGCAGCGGTACGGCGTCCGCCAGCGCCTGGTTGCCGGCGTCGTTCGGGTGGATGTGGTCGCCCGAGTCGTACGCGGGCAGCAGCCGGCTCGGCTGCGCCGGATCGCGCAGCACCCGGTCGAAGTCGAGCAGCCCGTCGAACTCGTCGCTGCCGCGCAGCCACGCGTTCACCGCCTGCCGGGTGGCCTCCTTCTCCGGCGTCCACACCCCCGGGTTGCCGTGCCCCTCGTACGGGCTGAGCGTGGTCACGAGGCTGCGCAGCCCGCGCGCCTTCACCTGCTGGTTGATCTGCCGCAGCGAGGCGATGACCTGCTCGGCGGAGTCGCCCGACATCCAGATGTCGTTGATGCCGAGTCCGGTGATCACGGTCCGGGCGTCGGTCTGCGCGAAGACGTCCTCGTCGAGCCGGGCCAGGGCGTTGGGGCCGAGTTCGTGGTAGCCGGGAAAGCCGCCCGCCCCGGGCTCGGGGCCCTCGTGGTTGAGCCGGTTGCCGGCGAGGCTGAGGTTGAGCACGCCCGGGGTGCGTACGTCCGGGCGGGCGTCGATGAGCCGGTCGGCGAGCAGGTCGGGCCAGCGCTTGTTGGCGTTGACGGTGCTGCCGTTGCCGTCGGCGATGGAGTCGCCGAGCACCACCACCGAGCCGGGGCTGTGCCGACGCTGCACGTCGATGCCCGACAGGAAGAACCAGCAGCAGTTCGGTCGGATCGTGAACCCGGCCCCGCCGGCGGCGGAGGTCAGGTCGCTGGCGCCGATGAAGTTGGTCTGCCGGGACTGGCCGTGGAAGGTCACCGGCCCGGTGGGGGTCGGGAAGTGCACGGTCAGCACGAGGTCCTGCTGGTCGCCGACGGGCAGCGCGACGGGGTCGCTGACCAGCTCGGCGCCCCGGTTCATGGTGGCCGAGGTGGCGCCGCCGAAGGTCAGCGTCCGCAGCGTCGAGGGGTCGATGTCGGACAGGTCGTCGGGGGTCGCGGTGTTCGGCTTCGCGACGGTGGCGCGGCCGACCCGGACGGCCTGCTCGCCGTAGGAGTTGCTGAGCCGGACCCGGAAGCGCTCTCCGCCGACGGTGGTGTGCACGACCATCCGTACGCTCTGGTCGTTGAGGCCGTTGTTGGTCAGGCCGGTCGCGTTTCCCCTGGTGACCGCGGCGGCCCAGCTGCCCGCCCAGACCGTGCGCTGGCGGGACGCCCCGGTGTCCGCCGGACCGGCGCTGGCCACCATCGCCGGGGCGCCGGCGACGAGCAGGGTGGCCGCGGCCGTGACGACATGCCATCTCTTCGGAGTCGACATTGAACCTCCATCGTTGGCAGCCCAGGGCCGTCCGCTGACGGCACCGCCTGGACGATGGTCCAGAAACCTAGCCGTCCCGTTTCACGACCGTCAATCAACCTGATCGACGCGATCAAATGTCCTCCGGTCCGTCCGGAGCGCCGTTCAGGCTCTGTCCGGTGACAGTCGGTGGTCCCTACGCTCACGGACGGCGGCGGTGCGCCCGCCCGGCCGCCGCGCCGTGCCGGGCGGCCCGGCACACGGCCACACTTCTGCGGCGAGGGGGCTGTCGGATGACCGACCGAGCGGAACGACCGGCCGGCTACGTGCACCGGGTGCTGGAGCTCTTCGCGGGCTTCGGCGACCGGGAGGCGCTGGTCGGAAACGGACACCGGCTCAGCTACGCCGAGGCCGCCGCGCGGGTGCGCGGGCTGGCCGCGACGCTGCTCGGGCACGGCGTACGGCCGGGGCAGTCGGTGCTGCTCGCGCTCGGCAACCCGGTGGAGGGGCCCCTGGTGCAGCTCGCCCTGCACCTGCTGGGCTGCCGGACGATGTGGGTCGCCCCGGTGACGTCCCGCCGGGAGGTCGACGAGTTCGCCCGGCTGGCCCGTCCCGACGCGTTCGTCTTCGACGCCCGGGACCCGGCCGGCCTCGGCCCGGAGCTGGCCGCCGGGCTGTCCGGCGTACCCGTGTTCTGCCTCGGCCCGGGCGGCGCGGGCCCGGACCTCCTCGCCGCGGCGGCGCGCGCCGGGGCGGTCGAGCTGCCGGCCGACGTGCCGGCGCCGGAGTCGTTCCTGCAGACCAGCGGCACCACCGGCACCCCGAAGCTGGTGCACCACCGGGAGAGCTTCTACGCCCAGATCCTCGCCCTGGCCGCCGACTTCCGCGCCGCCGGGCACCCGCCGCTGCGGCACCTGTCGCACTCGCCGATGTGGCTGGCCAGCGGCCAGATAACCACGCTGTTCAACCTCTTCACCGGCGGGGTGTTGTTCCCGCGCGACGGCTGGGACCCGGCGCGGTTCATCGGGACCGTCGACCGGGAGCGGATCAACTCGACATTCGTCACGCCGCCGATGCTCTACGAGGTGCTCGACCACCCGGCCCTCGACGGCGCGGACTTCTCCGCCATGTTCATGTTCAACGTGGGCGCCGGGCCCGCCGCGCCCGCCCGGCTGCGCCAGGCGATCGCGCGCTTCGGCCCGGTGCTGCGGATCGTGTACGGCCTCAGCGAGGCCGTCGTCGTCACCGCCCTGCCGGGGCTGACCGACGACCCGGCGCACCCGCAGCGGCTGCGCTCCTGCGGGCGACCCTACGGCGACGTGCGCGTCGAGATCCGCGCCGAGGACGGCACGGTCCTGCCGCCCGGTGAGAACGGCGAGGTGTGGGTGCACACCGGCCTGCGCTTCGCCGGCTACCATGGCCAGCCCGACCTGACCGCCGAGACGCTCGTCGACGGCTGGGTGCGCACCCGCGACGTCGGGCACCTCGACGACGACGGCTACCTCTACCTCGTCGACCGGTTGCAGGACCGGATCCTCACCCGGCGGCGCAGCTGGCCGATCCACTCCCGCCCGATCGAGGACGTCCTGGCGGGGCACCCGCAGGTACGGGCGGCGGCGGTGATCGGCGTACCGGACGAGGCGGCCGGCGAGCTGCCGTACGCCTACGTGGTGCCGGCGCCCGGCGCGACGGTGACCGCCGGGGAGCTGATCGACCTGGTGACCACCGAGCTCAGCGACACCTGGGCGCCGGGCGGGGTGGAGTTCGTGGACCGGCTGCCGCTCAACCGCTCGGCCAAGGTGGACAAGCGCGCGCTGCGGGCCCGGTACGCCGCGGACCATCCGTCGTCGGTCGAGCACCCGGAGGCGTCGATCGGCAGCCTGGCGTGACCCCCCGGCGGGAACTGACCGTCCTGGTCGCCGCCGACCTGATCTCCAACCTGGGCAGCCGGATCTCGGTGGTGGCCCTGCCCTGGCTGGTGCTGGAGACCACCGGCAGCCCGGCGAAGATGGGCGCGGTGGCCGCCGCCGAGACGCTGCCCTACCTGCTCTCCAGCGCCCTCGGCACGCCCTGGGCGGACCGGATCGGCCTGCGCCGCACCTCCATCCTGGCCGACGCCGGCAGCGCGGGGCTGATGGTGGCGGTGGCCCTCACCCCGTGGCTCGGGTTCGGCGCGCTGCTCGCCCTGGTCGCCCTGGTGGGCGCGCTGCGGGGCGTCGGCGACCGGGTCAAGCAGGCGATGTTCCGCCCGGCCGCCGAGGCCGCCGGGGTGCGGCTGATCCGGCTGACCTCCGTCTACGACGGGCTGGGCCGGCTGGTCACCCTGCTCGGCGCCGGGCTGGGCGGGCTGCTCGTCTGGTGGTTCGGCGTGACGCAGGCGCTGCTCCTCGACGCCGCCAGCTTCGCCGCCTGCGCCCTGCTGGTCGGCCTGCTGGTCCGGCCGCCGGCCGCCGCGACGGGACCGGCGGCGCCGGAGGGCTACCTGCGCGCGCTCGCGGGCGGGTTCCGCCACCTGGGCCGCGACCGGATGCTGCTGACCATGCTGCTGGTGATCTCGGCGCTGAACATGGTGGTCAACGCGAGCGTCGCGGTCTACATCCCGCTCTGGGTCGCCGACGTGCTGCGCGGCCCCGCCGGGCTGGGCCTGTTGCTCGGGGCGTTCTCGGCCGGCGCGCTGCTGGGCAACCTGCTGTTCACGGCGTACGGTCCCCGGCTGCCCCGGTACCTGACCTTCGTGGTCGGCGCGGCGCTCGGCGGCGCCCCGCGCCTGCTGGTCCTGGCGCTCAGCGAGGAGTTGGCGGTGGTGCTGGCGGTGACGTTCGCCTCCGGCATCGGCATCGCGGCGGTGAACCCGTTGCTCGGGGTGGCGATCTACGAGCGGGTGCCGGCCGGCCTGCAGACCCGGGTGATCGGGCTGGCCGGGTCGCTGGCGTTCGCGGGCCTGCCGCTGGGCGCGCTGCTGGGCGGCTGGTCGGCCACCGCGCTCGGTCTCGCCCCCGCCCTGCTGGTCATGGCGGCGTTCTCCCTCGTGGTCACCCTGCTGCCGCTGCTGCCCGGCCTGCGGCCACGGTCGACGGCGGCGCCGGCCGAGCGGGCACCGGGTGTCGTAGGCCGGGCGTAGGGTCGGGACATGGCCACCTGGGAGGACGTACGCCGGATCGCGCTGGGTCTGCCGGAGACGGGCGAGCACCCGTCCTACCAGGGGGCGCCGGCGTGGAAGGTCCGCGACCGGGCGTTCGTCTGGGAGCGACCGCTGCGCCGAGCCGACCTCGACGCCCTGGGGGCGGCGGCACCCGACGGTCCGATCCTCGGCGTACGGGTGCCGGACCTGGGGGCGAAGGAGGCACTGCTGGCCGACGATCCGGCCGTCTACTTCACCGTCCCGCATCTCGACGGCTACCCGGCGATCCTCGTCCGGCTCGACCGGATCGACCCCGAGGAGCTGGCCGAACTCGTCGTCGAGGCGTGGCAGGACCGGGCGCCGAAGCGGCTCGCGGCTGCCTACCGGGCGGGCCCGAAGGACTCGCCCGATCCGGCGACGGCACCTGGGCCTTCCGCACCGCGGACGTCCCCGACGGCACCGGCATGACCTACCGTCGGGGCACCTGACCGTCGAGGCCCGCTCGGCCTGTCGCCACGTCCGGTGGCGGTGGGCCGCGCCGGCTGCGCAGGCCAGGCAGATCGCGGCGGCTGCGACGAGCGTGAGGCGTCCACCGAAGTGGACGATGGCGGAGCCGATGGGGATCGCCAGCGCGACGGGGCCGAACATCGCGGTGTTGGCGGTGCCGGACACCCGGCCGAGCATCGCTGTCGGCGTGTGCGTCTGCACCGCGGTCACCGCGGCGACGAGGGCCCAGGGCAGGCCGACGCCGGCGACGACGGAGGCGGCGACCGTGCCGGGCCACCAGGGCAGGCAGCGCACCAGGCAACTCACCGCGAAGAGCGTCGTGCCGGCGACGCCCACGGCGACCGGGCTCCACCGCGCGATGAGCCGGCCGACGACGAGGCCGCCGACGACGGACCCGGCCCCCTGCGCGCTGAGCAGCACGCCGAGGAACGTCGTCGGTAGGCCCAACCCCGTGGTGACGATCGCGTAGTTGGCAGCGGTGGTGAAGCCGGACATGGCGATCGACACGGCGGCGAGCACGACCGTGACGCGCAGCGCCCGATGCGCGAGGAGGACGGCGAATCCCGCACGCACACCGCGAGGCCGGTCGGCCGGCCGGGCGGGTGGCAGCTGCTTCAGCCGTACGGCCGCGTACAGGACGGCGACCAGGACCGGCGTCGCCGCGCTGAGCAGGACGACGGCGTGGCCCCCGCGCCACGCGTAGAGGCCAGCACCGACCACGGGCGCCACGAGCTTCATGCCCTCCTGGGCGCTCGAACGCCAGCCGTTGACGTCTCCGAGTTCCGTGGGCGACAGCGCGGAGGGCAGCAGCGTCGACTCGCCCGCGTCGATCAGCACGTAGCTGACGCCGTAGGCGCAGGACACCAGGAAGATGAGCCACGTCTGCTCCGGTCCGCGCACCGTGAGGAGACTGAGCAGTACGGCGGACAACGCGAGGTTGACGGCCATGACCAGCGGTCGCCTCGGCGCCCGGTCGAGCAGAGCCCCCAGCCAGGGGCCGCCGAGGACCGGGGCGTACACGCAGAGCCCGGCGAGGGCCGCGAGACTGGCGGAGCCTGTGAGGTCCAGGATCCAGATCCCGGCGACCAGTGACATGGCGCTGCTGCCGAAGCCCGACAGCAGCGAGATCGCGATGAACAGCGCGGCGTTGCGGCGCACGAGTCCTCCAAGGCTGAGCCACGTCGACTCGAATCCTCAGCCTTGAGTGAGACACAGGCAATACTGCCGCGACTCGTCAATGTGTCGTTGACAGCAGGTCGTCCAGAGTCGACGCGACGGTCCGCACCGGTGCCGGTAACCGTCCACGTTCCACGTCGGGCAGGTCGGCCAGGTCGGCCGCGAGGAGCGACGCCAGCGCGTACAGCGAGCCCGGATCGGCGTCGAGGGCCACCTCGGCGGTCCTCCTCACGAGGGCCGCGCGCCGGAACCGCGCATCCCACCGCCGGTCCGCCTCGATCCACCGCTGGAACTCGAAGACCGCGCCCCGGATCGCCGCGATCCGCGCCGAGTATCCGAGATCCCGTTCCTGCCGCCGCGACCGCCGCGCCGCCGCCAGGCGCTGTCGGCGCTGCTCCGCAGCCTGCCGGCTGCCCAGGCCGAGCGCGGCAGCGATCTGAGCCCACGTCGCACCCAGGTGACGCGCGCGGTCGATCAGCTCCAGCTCCCGCTCGTCCAGCCGCGCGCGGTCGGCCGCGACAGTGGACAGCTGGCTCAGCTCGGGCGTCACATGTCAACGCTACATTGACACGCGGACCGCGCGTCGCCCGCGGCAGCCGGGCACCGGAAGCCGACCGACCGTAGCGTCGCGTCAGTCCGCCAGGCCCTTCTCCGGCCCCCGGACGTCGGCTAGCGTGCCGGCATGCCATCGACGTTGACCGAGGCGACGGATCCGTGGTGCCTGCGCGACGGGGAGAGCGCGGCGCTGCTGCGCGACCACCCGTGGCGGCGCTTCGCGGTGCTGGGCGACAGTGTGGCCGAGGGGCTCTGCGAGCCCGTCGACGGCTATCCCGACGTGCAGTGGGCCGACCGGATCGCCGCCGAGCTGCGGGCCGTCCGGCCGGAGCTGGCGTACCTCAATCTGGGCCTGCGGGGGCTGCGGGCGCACGAGGTGCGCGCCGCCCAGCTCGCGCCGGCGCTGGCCTTCCGCCCCGACCTGGCGCTGGTGGTCTGCGGCGGCAACGACGCCTTCGGGCGGGGCTACGACGCGGACGCCGTCGACGCGGAGCTGACCGCGATCATCGAGGCTTTGCAGGCGGCCGGGGCGGACGTGGTCACGGTCGGCATGTTCGACGTGTCGCTCAGCCCCGCCGTGCCCGAGCGGCACCGCACCGGCCTCGGCGAGCGGATGCGGCGGCTCTCCGCGCGCACCGGGGCCCTCGCGGAACGCCTCGGCACCCTGCACGTGCGGCTCACCGACCACCCGCTCACCGCCGACGCGACGATGTACAGCAGCGACGGCCGGCACGGCAGCGCCCGCAGCGACGCGGTCGCCGCCGCCGAGACCGTCCGCCGCCTCGGCGCCCACCTCGCGCCCTGACCCGGCGGTGACGCGGCTCAGCGGTGCCGGACCCACACGTTCGGCTCGACGTAGGTGCCCTGGTCGAGATCGAGATCGACGCGCAACAGGCTGAGGCCGTCGGGGATGACGTAGTCGCCGCTGTCGGGGAAGACCATGCCGGTCCACTGCCGCCCCTCGGCGACGGTGCCGGTCATCGTCTGCGACCGGGGCGCCATGGCGATCGGCCAGGCCCCGAGCCGCCAGTGGGTGCGCAGCCCCCGCACCGATGCGGACCCGTCGGCGGGCCGTCAGACGTCGGTATTCCGCGAGCCGACCTGGACGTGGTCGCGGTAGGTGAGGGCGATCAGGTCCGCTTCCAGTTGGTCGCGGTCGGCGTCGTCGAGGATGGCGCCCCACAGGGGTGCGCTGTTGCTGCCGTCCGCGGCGGCGATGACCATGCGGACGATCGTGGGTTCGAGGCCGTCGTCGAGGAGAGCCTCCCGCCACTGTTGCGCGTCCTGCTGTGCGAGCGCCTCCAGGCCGGGTTCGAACATGAGATGCGCGGCGAGGGCGACGTAGTCGCGTAGCCCGGTGAGGTCGCCGGCGTGGGCGAAGCTCACCCGGATGTACGCCCTCGTGAGCCTGCCCGGCGTTCCTTCCTCCTCCTCGGCCGCGACCTGTTCGACGTCGTGGCGGAACTGGCCCATCAGATGGTTGGCCAGACCACTGAGGAGTTCCTCCTTGTTGGGGAAGTGGTAGAGCAGACCGCCCTTGGACACGCCGGCCGCCTCGGCGATGTCCGAGACGGGCACCGCGGTGCCATGCCTGCTGATGAGACGCGCGGCAGCGTCCAGGATGAGCCGTCTCGTTTCGGCTGCGCTGCGCCCAGCGGTCCGTGCCATGTCGACGTCCTTTCTCCTCCGGTCACGAACACCGGGAGGTCAGTGCTCCGCTGGCGCAACGTCCTTGTGGTTCGGGATGAGCGTGAAGGCCACGATCGCGGCGATCACCATGACCGCGCTCGCGATCAGGGTAGTTGCCTGCATGGCGGACACGAACGCCTCCTGCGCGGCCTCCAGTGCCGCGCTGCCTGGCGCCAGGACCGTGCTGGCCGCCGCCAGGGAGTCCTCGGCCCGGGTCGCAGCCCCGCCGGCGACATCCGCGGGGAGGGCGAGGTGGAAGCGGTAGAGCACGGTGATGACGGAGCCCAGGATCGCGATGCCGAGGGCGACGCCGAGCTCGTACGCGGTCTCCGCGACCGACGCCGCCGCGCCGGCCTTGGCCGGGCGGACCGCGGAGACCACGGCGTCGACGCTGAGGGTCTCGGCCACACCGATCCCCAGGCCCAGCGGGACCATGGCGAGCAGCACCCAGCCCAGTTGCTCACTGCCTTCCAGCGCGGCCAGGATCGCCAGTCCGACGGCCCCGGTCAGCAGGGCGACGGCGATGGCCCGTCCCCGCCCGAGCCTGGTGAGCAGGAATCCGACGGCCGCGACCGCGGCCATCGCCGCCACCGCCGCAGGCAACTGCGCCAGCCCCGCCCGCAGGGGGCTGAGCTCGCGGGCGAGCTGGAGGTACTGGGAGAAGAAGAACAGGACGCCGCTGAGGGCGAACACAGAGATGAAGTTCACCAGCACCGCCCCGCTGAACGCGGGATTGCGGAACAGGTCCACCTCGATCATCGGCGAGGCGACCCGCCGCTGACGACGCACGAACAGCACCCCGCCGACCACGCTCGCCACGATCGCGACGGCGGCGGTGGCGCCGAACGCGCCCGCGGTGAGCTTCTTGATCGTGTACACGAACGGGATGATCGTCAGCATCGACAACCCGCTGGAGACCAGGTCGAACCGGCCCAGGGCGGGGTTGCGGGACTCGGGCAGGAGCCACCCGCCGACGATCAGCACGAGCAGCATCACCGGGAGGTTGATCAGGAACACCGAGCCCCACCAGAAGTGCTCCAGCAGCGCCCCGCCCACCAGCGGGCCGAGCGCGATGCCACTCGCCGCCGCAGCCGACCAGATCGCGATCGCCCGCGTCCGCTCGATCTGATCGGTGAAGATGTTCCGGATCAGCGACAGCGTCGACGGCATGATCGTCGCACCGGCCACGCCCAACAGCAGACGGGCCGCGATCAGCGCCTCCGCCGAGGGGGCGAACGCCGCCAGCGTCGAGGCCAACCCGAACGCGGCCGAGCCGATCAGCAACAACCGCTTCCGGCCGATCCGGTCGGCCAGGTTGCCCATCGTCACCAGCAGACCGGCCAGGGCCAGGGAGTAGATGTCCCCGATCCACAGCACCTGCGTCGCCGTCGGCGACAGCTCCGTGGTCAGCGAGGGCACCGCCAGGTAGAGCACCGTCGCGTCGATCGCCAGCAACGACACGGCGCCAACCAGCACGGCCAGCGACGCCCAGCGACGCGTGGGGCTCAACGCCGCACTCATCCGGTCCCCCTAGAACTAAACCGTCCCGACGGTACAGTTCTACCAGGCAGGAGACCGGAACGACCAATCGTCCGGCTGGTGCGGGCGTACCGCATCAGCGCGTCGGTGCTGGTGAGACGCGGCGCGGCTGGCCGACGACCGGGCCAGGGCGGTGGCTCCGTCGTGGCGGGCGGCGGCGCGGCGCCGGCCGGCGTGGCGCACCTGGCCGCCCGGGTGGGCCTGACCCGGTGACCGCGCCGACCGGGACCGTCCGACGACGCCGCCCCCCGTTGCGTCGACGTCGTCGGCGGTCCGTGCCGCTCGCGGCGGCGGATCACTCCCAGCGGAAGTAGCGGGCCGCGATCCCGCCCAGCACCACGGTGAACGCCGCCATCACGGTCAGGTGCAGCAGCGTGGGCCACGCGCCCACCCAGGCGTCCTGCACGGCCAGGGACGCGGCCCCCAACGGAGTGAAGTCGGCGATCTTCCGCACCAGGTCCGGCATCTGCGGCCCCGGCGTCCACACCCCGGCGAAGAACATCATCGGGAAGTAGATCAGCTGGCCGACCCCCGACGAGGCCCGGGCGCTCGGCGTGACCGCCGCCACGAGCAGCGCGACGGCGCACATCGCGCTCGCCCCGAGCGTGAACGCCAGCACGAAACCGACCGCGTTGCCGGGCGGGGAGACGTCGAAGACGGTCGCCGCCACCAGCCAGGCCAGGCCGCAGGCGACCAGCAGTGCGGCGACGTTCACGGCCACCTGCGCGACGAGCAACGCCGTCGGCGAGGCCGGGGTGGTCGACAGCCGGCGCAGGACGCCCCGCTCGCGGTAGCTGGCCACCACGGCCACCAGCGTCACCATCGTCACCGTCGCGATGGCCAGCGTCATGGTGATCGGCAGGTAGACCTCCACGGGACGCCGGCCGCCCATCTCCTCCGACGGGTCGCGGGTCCCCGGCAGGGCCAGGCCGAGCACCAGGATCAGCAGGGCCGGGAACGCGATGGCGAAGAACGTGCCGACCGGATCCCGGAGGAACAGCTTCGCCTCGACGCGGACGATCCTGGCAAGGGCGGTCATCGGAGGCTCCTGGCAGCGGTGAGGGAGAGGACCGCGTCCTCGAGGGTGGGCCGTTCGACGCCGGGCACCTGGGCACCGGCGATCAGGTTGCGGGGGGTGTCGACGGCGACGACCCGGCCGGCCACGATGACCGCCAACCGGTCACAGAGGCGCTCCGCCTCGTCCATGAAGTGGGTCACCAGCACGACCGTGACGCCGCGGTCCCGGACCTGGCGGACCAGCTCCCACGTGTCCCGCCGCGCCTGCGGGTCCAGGCCGGTGGTCAGCTCGTCGAGGATCGCCACCTTCGGGTTGCCGACCAGGGCGAGCGCGATCGACAACCGCTGCTTCTGGCCGCCGGAGAGCTTCGCGAACACCGTGTTCCGTTTGGCGGCCAGGCCCAGCTCGTCCATCAGCTCCCGCCAGTCGGCCGGGTGCGGATAGAACGAGCTGTAGAGGTCGAGCGCCTCCCACACCTTGATCCGGTCCGGCAGCTGGCTCTCCTGGAGCTGGATGCCCAACTTCCGCCGCACCGCCGCGCGGTCCCGGTACGGGTCCAGCCCCAGCACCCGTACCGTGCCCGAATCCGGGGTCCGGAGCCCCTCGACGCACTCCACGGTGGTGGTCTTGCCGGCGCCGTTCGGGCCGACGAGCCCGAAGATCTCGCCCTCCTCCACGCTCAACGACACGTCGGCGACGGCCACCTGGCCGCCGTACTGCTTGCGGAGGTTGCGCACCTCGATGACTGACATGCCGGCAACGCTAGGAATCGCGGCGGGCGCGCAGAATGGGTCCAGCCGCCCGGTGGGGGTGTACCCAGCCCCACCCCTGGTCGGTAGCCTGCCCCGATGCGGTGGCGGTCGGTGCGGCGAAGACTCGACCCGTGACCCGCTTCGTGCTCGCCGTACCGCGCTGCGTCGTCCTGGTCGTCCTGGTCGCGGCCGGGTTCGCCTACGGGCACCTCCTCGTGGTCGCCGCCATCCTGGTGATCCCCTATCCGCTCGGCCTCTCCGGCCAGTTCCGGCTGACCGCGCTGGCCCGCCGGCTCGCCCGCGCCTGGGCCGGAGCGGACCTCCCCGAGCCCGTACGGTCGCCGCCACTCGCACCGCACCGGCGTGCGGACGGCTGGTACGTCCACGGGGACACGGTGTTCAGGTCGCCCCGGGTGCCGGCGTTCCTGCTCACGCTGGACCACCACGCGAAGGACCCGACGCTCGGCCGGGAGTGGGTGTGGCTGATCCTCACCCCGGTCACCGGCGCGGTCCCGCTCCTGGTGCCGCCCGCGCTGATCACGGCCGGCGGGTTCCTGCTCGCGTCGCCCCCCTGGCCGCTCGCGTGGTCGGTGCCGGTGGCCGTCGCGGCGATCGTGGCCGCGTTCCTGCTCGCGCCGGCTGCGCTGCGGGCGTTCGGGCGGTGGACCGGCGTGCTGCTGGGCAGCGGCGAGCCGCCCCGGACGGCGGTCGGGCGCTGGGTCGCCCGGGCGTCGGCCGCGACCTGGCGGACGGCCGGCCTGGCCGGGCTGTCCCTCGCCGCGTTCGGCGGCGTGCTGCTCAACCTGCTCACCGCCGTCGTGTCCTGGGGCGGGCTGCTGCCGTACACCCTGCCGGCCACCCGGTCGGTGGTGGAGCTCTACCGACGCCACGTCCGCCGGTGGACGAGCGCCGACCTGCCCGCACCGTACCGGCCGTACCCGCCGCCGCCCCGCCCCGGCGAGGACGGCAACTACCGGGTCGGGCGGGTCCTCTACACCGATATCGTGGCGGCCGTCCAGGGGCAGCGGCCGGGGTGGCTGCTCGGCGACCCGGCCACCTGGCGCGACCAGCTGTGGGCACTGGGTTCGCTCGTCCTGGCCCCGCTCTCGTTCGTCCCGGCGGTCCTGGTCGGCTTCGGGTTCTACGGCCTGTTCTGCCAGCCGCTGACCTGGGCGGGCTGGGCGGTGCCGATCGGCTTGTCCACCGGCTACTGGGTCACCCCGTTCTACCTGTGGTTCGGCTTCGCGCACGTCGGCCTCGTCGGGCCGTGGTTACCGGACTGGGCGAGCATGCCCCTCGGGCTGGCCATGGCGCTGCTCGGGCTCGGCCTGGCCGGCCCGCTGATGAGGCTGAGGCTGGCGTGGGACCGGCTCCTGCTCACCCCCACGGCGACCGCCGTGCTCGCCTCGCGGGTCGCGCACCTCGCCACCACTCGGGCCGACGCCGTCGACGTGCAGGCGGCCGAGCTGCGCCGCATCGAACGCGACCTGCACGACGGCGCCCAGGCCCGCCTCATCGCCGTCGGGCTCGGCCTGGCCGCCGTCGCGCGGCTCATGGAGACCGACCCGGCGCGGGCGCGGCTGGTGCTGGCGCAGGCGCAGGAGACGTCCGCCGCTGCGCTGGCCGAGCTGCGCGACCTGGTACGCGGCATCCATCCGCCGGTGCTGGCCGAACGCGGACTCGGCGACGCGATCCGGGCGATCGCACTCGACACCCCGCTGCCGGTGGACGTGGACGTCGACCTGCCCGGCCGGCTCGACGCGCCGGTCGAGTCGGCCGCCTACTTCGTCACCTGCGAGGCCCTCACCAACGCGGCCCGCTGCGCGGCCCACATCTCCGTCTCGCTGTCGCACCGCGACGGGGTGCTCCGGATGGTGGTGGCCGACGACGGTCCCGGCGGGGCCGACCCGACCGCGGGAACCGGGCTGCGTGGCGTCCAGCGGCGGCTCGCTACATTCGACGGAGCCCTGACCCTGCACAGTCCGCCCGGCGGACCCACCGTCGTCACCATGGAGATCCCGTGCGCGTCGTCCTCGCCGAAGACCTCCACATCCTGAGGGACGGGCTGGTCCTGCTCCTCGAGAGCCACGGCTTCACCATCGCCGAGGCCGTCGGCGACGGGCCGTCCCTACGCACCGCCCTGGCCCGGCACCGGCCCGACGTGGCCATCGTCGACGTGCGGCTTCCGCCGACCTTCACCGACGAGGGCCTCCAGGCGGCGCTGGCCGCCCGGCGGGACGTCCCGGGCCTGCCGGTGCTGGTGCTGTCCCAGCACGTCGAGCAGCTCTACGCCCGGGAGCTGCTGGCCGACGGGGCCGGCGCGGTCGGCTACCTGCTCAAGGACCGCGTCCTGAACGCCGACCAGTTCATCGACGCCGTGCGGCGCGTCGCGGCGGGCGGCACCGCGATGGACCCCGAGGTGATCGCCAAGCTGCTGACGGCCGGCGGCACCGCCTCGCCCCTGGCCCGCCTCACGCCACGCGAGCGGGACGTCCTCGAACTCATGGCCCAGGGCCGCTCCAACGCCGCCATCTCGCAGCGGCTGTTCCTCAGCGAGAGCGCCGTGGGCAAGCACACCGCGAGCATCTTCGGCAAGCTGCGTCTCCCCCCGTCCTCCGACGACAACCGCCGCGTCCTCGCCGTCCTCGCCTACCTCAACGAGGCCTGACCTCCGCGCTCCCCGGCGTGCAGCCGCCACCGCACGCCCCCGCCACCACCGGCGCCGGCGGCAGGGCTCAGGCAAGCTGGTCCAGTGCCCGGGTGGTGTTGTGCGCGACGATGGCGAGCATGCCGGCCCGGTCGGGGAAGTCGCCGTCGAGCAGGCGCAGCGGGCCCGCCACCAGCGACAGGTACGTCGCGAGCCGGTAGAGGCGCAGCCGGTCCTCGTCGAGACCGGGCACGGCCAGCGCCGGATAGTCGTCGCCGAAGCGCAGCTCGAGGAAGGCGTGCTCCCACTCCACGTCGAAGAACATGGTGCCCTCGATGTCGACGAGCACCGGGCGGTCCCGGTCGTCGACCAGCACGTGGTCCGGGCCCAGTTCGCCGTGGATCAGTCCGTGGCGGGAGCGGGGCGCGACGGCGGCGTACCGCTCGGCGAGGGCGTCGGCGAGGCGGTCCCGTACGGCCGCGATCCGCTCGACCCGGGCGGCGGCCTCGGCCAGGTCACGCAGCGCCCGGTCGAGGACGAGCCGCTCCACCGGCCGATCCGCCGTCGGAGCGTCGACCTCTGGGCGGCCGTACCGGTCGCGACGCCGGGCGTGCATGCTCCGGACGGCGTCACCCAGCCGGGCCGACACCGCCCCGGCGCGGCGCGGGTCGCGCCGGCGCAGGTCGTGCAGGGTGCCGCCCCGGACGTCCTCCACCACGGCCACCTCGCCCGGCAGCAGGGTCGCGGTGGGGTGCAGCAGCAGCCGGGGCACGCGCACCCCGGCGGCGGTGAGCTCCCGGTGCGCTGAGGCGAACAGGCCGGCCCCGGTGGCGTGCCCGAACGGGTCGTCTGGCGCCGGTGCCGCCTCTGCCGGCCAGTAGTCCTCCCCGGGGTGCCACACGTAGGCGACGCCGGTGGACCCGTCGTCGAGGGTCAGCCGGTAGACGCCCTTCTTCGTGCCGCCGGTCAGCCGCCGTACCGAGACCAGCGCCCGCCCCCGCCCGAACGCCGCCCGCGCCACCGGCAGCAGCTCGTCGACCGTCAGCCCCACCCGCGCGCCACCCACCCGGCCATCCTGCCCGGCGGGATCCCGTGGCGAAAGATCAGGCGGCAGGCGTCCCGCCCCCGCCGGGCACCGCGACCACGCGGCGGCGCCGGGCGAGGAGCAACAGGACTCCGCCGCCCGCCACCAGGGCGAGACCGGTTCCCGCGACCAGTCCTGCCCGCGGCCCGGTGATCGGCAGGTCGCCACCGCCGTCGCCGCCACCGCCACCGTCGCCACCGTCGTCGTCCCCGGCACCGCCCTTCGCCGCGACCAGGACCGCGAACCCGTCCCGGTTGTCGCTGTCGTCCACGTCGGCCGCCGGCACGGCGACGGCGTTCGCCGGCAGCCCGGTGCGCGGCAGGCCGGAGCGGCCGTCCGTCCGCGCGGCCAGGCCCTCGACCTGCACCGTCCCGCCCGCCAACGTGGCGGGTGCCTTGGTGGCGGCCGCGACCGTCACCAGATCGTGCAGCTCGACGGCGGAGTGACTGCCGTCGGTCGGGTCGGTGTCCTGGCCGGCCGGGATCAGCGCGAGCGTGGCGTAGGTGCAGACGGCCGACCGCCGGTCGCGAGCGACGACGCACTCCTTCGGCGGTCGGGTGAACGTCACCGCCTCGGGCAGGCGCAGCGTGACCTTGACGCCACCGACCGCCTTGCGGCCCTGGTTGGCGATCCGGTACCGCACCGCGCCCGTCTCACCCGGCTGCAACGTCCCGGTGGGTTCGAGCCGGCCGCCCGCGCCGATGCGTACCGACTGCTTCACGTCCGGCGCCACCACCGACAGATCGGCTTCGGGATCGTCGACCAACCTGAGCGTGAACCACTTGGGGGCAGCGGTCTGCATCGGCTCGTCGCCCCAGGCCATGCCGGCCTCGACGGAGAACCTGCCTTCGTAGGGCTGCTGGTTTTCCTGCACGTTGACGTCGAAGGGAAGATCCACCGTCTCGCCGGCTGCCGGGAGCAGCTCCGGAAGCGCGTTCGGACCGATCCGGCAGTACCAACCCGCGGCGTCGCCGTCGCACTCGCCGGAGCCACCGCCCTCCGGCCACATCAGGGAGATCCCGTCCGGCCAGTCCTGCTCGCCTGGGCGGACGTGGAAGATCGCCCCTCTCGGCGTCCTGTCGGTCAGATTGGTGAGCCTGAGGTGGAGCCGTTTCTTCCCGACTCCCGACGGGACCGTCGTACCGGTCACGTCGAACGTGAACTTCGGATCCGCGTTCGCCGCCGCAGCGGGACCGCCGGGGACGGCCAGCCCGGCGAGGACGAGCAGCGTCACCGCCGCCGTGCGCGACAGCCATCGATGACCAAGACCCATGGCGGGCTCCTTCAGGCAAACGGCGATCGTCGTCGACGACCCCCAGTCAAACCGCTCACATCGACTCTTGCAAACGTCTGCGCGGCGCGGCGTACGGGATCCGCCGGAACTCCGCACCCGGTCACCAGGGCGGGGCCGAGCCGCCGCGCCGCGCGGCGTCAGTCGACCACCAGCAGGCCGGAGAGAAGGACGCCTCGGGCCAGGTTGAGCACGCCGTCGCAGCCGGGGAAGCCGGTACGGATGCAGGCGCCGGCGGCCCGGCGGCCGAACAGGTACGGGGCGATGCTGTACGGCACCTCGGCGGCGACCGTCTCGCCGGTCCCGATGTGCACGAAGTCCAGCCCGACGTCGTCGGCCCTCACGTACTCCTGGAGGATGAAGCCGCCCCGGTCGACGGCGCGGGTCAGCCCGTCGCGCCACGCGTCGGCGTCGGTCTCCCGGCCGATCAGCACGTCCACCCCGGCGGAGCCGTCGGCCGGCTTCGCCACCAGGCCGGCCCGGTCGGCGACCGCCCGGTCGAGCAGGTCCGCCGTCAGCGACCAGGTACGCGGCACGTACCGGTGCACCAGGTCCCGGTCGGCGGTCGGCAGCGTGTCGGCGTCCTCCCACAGCCAGGCGAAGGCCCGCTTGTTGGCGACCAGCCACGCCGCCGTCGACACCCACATCGGCACGGTGCCCGCGGCCAGCGCCGCCGCCAGGGCGTCGACCCCGGCGCTCGGGGTGACCCGGTTGGGCACGAAGAGCCGGAACACCCCGTCGACCGGGGCGCCGCCGGCGACGAGCCGTTTCCGGTCGTCCAGCGTGACCTGGGAGACCGGCGCGACGACCAGGTCCATGCCGCAGGCGGCAGCCCGCTCGACGACCGGCGACAGCAGCCGGATGAACCGCTGCGGGTCGTCGAGTCCCGGGTACTCGGCGTCGAAGTCGATAAGCATGGCGACCCGGGCACCCTCGGGCAGGCCGAGGCCGGCGCGGATCGCGGCGAACCGCCGGTCGACGGCCGAGGGGGCCGCCGCGAGGCGGACCCGGTCGGTGAGGCCGCGCCGCCGGTAGACCTCGACGAAGCGGCGCACGGTGGTGTCCGCGTCGAACGCCCCGCCGAGGCTGCTGTCGATGTTGTACTCGACGAACCGGGGCACCCCGTCGCTGAGCAGCACGTCCGGCCGGAACGCGTCGAGCAGCGCCCCGGTCAGCGGCTCGTCGTCGTCGAGCAGCCGGGTCTCGCCGTCGGGCACGTCCAGCAGCCGGCGCAGCTCCCCGGCAGTGCCGGCCCGCCGCCGGCACGCCTCGAAGACGAGCTGGGCGATCCGGTCGGCGACGGCGTTGAGCACGCCGAGCGACGTCTCGTCCATCACCGGCGGGCGGGCCAGCCGCCACTGCTCGTTGTACGTGGCCCGGCCGTCGAAGACCTCCCGCCAGCAGTCGGCCCCGGCGGCCACCATCTCGGCGCGCACCGGCGCGGGCAGGTCGAGCCACGCCCGCGCGGCGGAGGGCCAGCGGTAGTCGACGTCGTCCATTCATCCCTCCTTCATGACGTGTCCGATGGCGGTCCGGAGCTGCTCGCGGCTGGGCTGCACGGCCCGGTCCAGCGCCGGGGCGAACGGCAGCACCGCGCCGTCGGGGCGGGTGACGCGGCGCGGCGGCGCCACCAGCCGCACCCGTTCGACCATCGTCGCGATGATCTCCCCGGCCATGCCGCAGGAGCGGTTGGCGTCGTCCACCACCACCAGCCGCCCGGTGCGCCGCAGCGACTCGGCGAGGGCCTCCCAGTCGAACGGGTGGAGGGTGCGCGGATCGAACACCTCCACCGACACCTGGTCGGTGAGTTCCTCGGCGACCGCGAGGGCGTCGTGCACCAGGTGCCCGACCGCCACCACTGTCACGTCGTCGCCGGGCCGGTGCACCCGGGCGCGCCCCAGCGGCACCGGGGTGAGCGCGGCGAGGTCCACGTCGGCGCGGACGTCCAGCGCCCCGGCGGGGGCGAAGACCACCACCGGGTCGTCGCAGCGCACCGCCGACACCAGCAGCCCGTACGCGTCGGCCGGGGTGGCCGGCACGGCAGTGGTCACCCCGACGTGGGCGAAGAGGCTGTACGGGTGGTCGGAGTGCTGCCCCGCCCAGCCCGTCCGGGAGCCGGAGCCCGGCACCAGGTAGGTGACCGGCACCGCGCACTGCCCGCCGGTCATCAGCGGGAACTTGTGCGCGTGGTTGACGATCTGCTCGAAGACCAGGAACAGCAGCGACGGGATCTGGAACTCCACCACCGGTCGCATCCCGGCCAGGGCCGCCCCGGTGGCGAAGCTGGTGAACGCCTGCTCCGACAGGGGGGTGTCGCGCACCCGGTCCGGGCCGAACCGCTTGAGCAGCCCGGCGGTGACGTTCGAGGCGGCCACCCGGATGTCCTCGCCGAGCAGGAACACCGACTCGTCGCGGGCCAGCTCGTCGGCGAGCGCCCGGGTGAGCGCCTTGCGGTAGGAGAGCCTGGGCATCGCTAGCCACCTCCGGTGCGCGCGGTCAGGCCGCTGGCGTACAGGTGCGCGAGGGCGTCGGCCGGGTCCGGTTCCGCGCTGGCGAGCGCGAACTCGACGGCCCGCGTCAGCACCTCCTCCACCTCGGCGTCCACGTCGGCCCGTACGGCGGTGGGCAGTCGGGCGCCCTGGATGTCCACCGGGTCGCGGGAGCGGCCCCGGGCCACCTCGTCGGGCGGGCGGTAGTCGAGGCGTACCGCGTGTTCGAAGGTGTGGTGGGCGTCGAAGCGGTAGGTGCGGGCCTCGATCAGCTCGGGGCCGCCGCCGGCGCGCATCCGGTCGACGGCGGCGCTCGCGGCGTCGCGTACCGCCTCGGGGTCCTGGCCGTCGACGACGGCGGCCGGGATGCCGAACGCGGCGGCGCGGCCGGGGATGCTGCCGGCGACCGCGCCCGCGACGGGCATGGTGGTGGCGTAGCCGTTGTTCTCGCAGACGAAGAGCACCGGTACCCGCCACAGCGCGGCCAGGTTGAACGCCTCCAGCAGCATCCCCTCGTTGACCGCGCCGTCGCCGAAGAAGCTCACCCCGACGACGTCGTCGCCCCGGCGGCGGCGCGCCCAGACCGCACCGGTGACGATCGCCCCGGACGCGCCGACGATGGCGTTGGCGCCGAGCACGCCGACCGCGAAGTCGGCGGCGTGCATCGAGCCGCCCCGGCCGGCGTTGAGGCCGGTGACCCGGCCGCACAGCTCGGCCATCATCCGGGCCGGGTCGGCGCCCTTGGCGAGCACGTGCCCGTGCCCCCGGTGGGTGCCGGCGACCACGTCGTCGGCCCGCAGCGCCGCGCAGACCCCGGCGGCGATCCCCTCCTGCCCGAGGTACGGGTGGATGCCGCCGACGACGTGCCCGGAGCGGACCAGCTCGATCGCCCGCTCCTCGAAGCGGCGGATCAGCCGGACCGTCCGGTAGAGCCGGACCGGGTCGGCGTCGGTCACCGCTCGCGCCCCTGCTTGACGGCGGCGAGGATGTCGTCCCAGAGCCGGGCGCGGGCGGCGAGCGCGGTGTTGACGGTGTCCGCGCACTCCTGCCACCTGGCGTCGTCGTCGCCGCACAGGTCGGCGAGCATCTGCATGGCCATCGGGGTGTGCTGCTCGCCGTCGACCTCGATGTGCCGCTCCAGGTAGTCGACGAACGTGTGCAGCCGCCGGCTGCGCTCGTTGACCGCGACGACCTGGGTGAACATGTCGGGGATCAGGTCCTCCCGGCCGAAGGCGAAGGCGGCGGCCTGGCAGTGCACCGGGGTGCTCTCGATGATCCGCCAGGTGGTGCCGGCGAACGCCGTCGACGGCGCGGGCACCCGGGCCGCCACCAGCGCCTCGGCCACCGGCCGGCCGGCCCGCAGCAGGTCGATCAGCGTGTCCACGGCGGTGGTGTCGGCGCCGGCCTCGCGCATGCCCCGCACGTACAGCTCGAAGTGGCTGATGTAGCCCTCCCCCAGCTCGTCGCTCTCCTCCACCATGACGATGTCGTTGATGAGGCGGCGGCTGCCGGTCGGCCCGGTGGGGATCCACGGCACGGTGACGCAGGTGAGCTGCCGCTGCAACGAGGTCAGCAGGGACATGAAGTCCCAGACGGCGAAGACGTGGTGCTCCATGAAGGTCACCAGCGCCTCGTGGGTGTCGAGAGCGGCGTAGAGCGGGTGCCGCACGACCGCCTCGCGGCGCTCGCCCACCGCCTTCTCCAGCCGCTCGATGCCCGGGTGCGTCCTACCCCAGTCGTACCGTGACATGTCAGCCTCCCTGCGGGGCGCGGTCGCGCCAGATGACCGGGCAGTACTCGGGGTCCGCGTAGTCCGGCCGCCCGTCGTCGGTGCGGCGGACCAGCACGTCGTGGTTGTACGCGGCGAGGGTGCCGTCGGAGAGCCGATACTCCCGCCAGGCGTTGTCGCCGTCCTGCAGGTGCAGCGAGATCGCCCGGCGCGGGCGGCCGCTGACGTTGGCGCCGCTGCCGTGGTAGGTGCGGCAGTGGTGGAAGCTCATGTGTCCCCTGGGGATCACCATGGGCACCTTGCGGATCTCCACGCCGTTGTGGGCCGCGTTCTCGGCGAGCATCTCCTCCAGCTGGCCGCGGTCGCGGTCGGCGAAGTGGCGCACCACCGTGTCGTCGGCGCCGATCTCCGCCCAGCGGTGCGAGCCGTCGACCATGGTGATGGTGCCCATCTCCTCGCCGCAGTCGTGGAACGGGATGAACGCGGTGAGCATGTCCTCCGACGACGAGGACGCCCAGTAGTGCTTGTCGAAGTGCCAGGGCACGATGTTCGACGGCTCGCCCGAGACCGGCGGCTTCTGGATCAGCGTGGACTGGAAGACGCGGATCTCGGTGGCGCCCGCGAGGCGGGCGGCGACCGCGCCGATCAGCGGCTTGCGCAGGATCGCCCCGAGCACGTCGTGCTCGTGGTGGACGTAGTCGTTGTGCCGCTGCACCGGGCCCTTCGACGGCTCCCAGTAGGCGAGCCTCGCCGGGCGCACCGGCAGGCGGCGGTCCCGCTCGCCGGCGTAGTAGCGGTCGGCGGCGGCCGTGAGGGCGTCCACCTCGTCGTCGGTGAGCAGCTTCTTCGACAGGTACCAGCCGTGCGCGGCGTAGAACGCCACGTCGTCGTCGGAGGGCAGCAGCGCCTCCTCCTCGGCGGTCAGTGCCGGCTCGAACTCGGTCGCGGTCACGTCCGCACCTCCTGCGGTGTCGGGGCCGCGACGGCGGTGCCCGCCGCGGCCAGTTCCCGTTCCTTGGCCTCGTAGAGCGCCTTGATGTTGCCGCTGCCGAAGGTCCGCGCCCCGCGCCGCTCGATCAGCTCCAGGAAGAGCGTGCGGCGCACGTGCATGGACTCGGTGAAGATCTGCAGCAGCTGGCCGCCGTGGTCGCGGTCGACGAGCACGCCGAGGTCGCGCAGCCGGTCCAGCGGCGCGTCCACCGGGCCGACCCGCGCCTCCAGCGCGTCGTAGTAGCTGGCCGGGGTGCCGGCGAAGCGCACGCCCCGCTCGGCGAGGACGGCCACCGCGGTGACGATGTCGTCGGTGCGCAACCCCAGGTGCTGCACCCCGGCGCCGGCGTGCTGGTCGAGGAAGGCGTCGAGCTGCCCGGGCCGGCGCGAACGGTCGGGTTCCAGCAGCACCAGGGTCACCCGTCCCGACGGGCTCTGCACCACCGTGGAGTTCATCGCCTGCCCGGCGACCTCCACGTGCTCGGCGAAGATCTCCGCGAACCCGAACACGTCCCGGTAGTGCCGGACCGTCTCGTCGAGCTGCCCGGGCGGCACGCAGACCGCCAGGTGGTCGATCTCGGCGAGCAGCTTGCCGCCGCCGTCGTCGGGGGGCGTCATCTCGACCGCCCCGGGCAGGAACTCGCCCCGGTCGCCGTGGCGGGACACGAGGCGGTGCAGCACGTCGCCGAAGCCGCCCACCTCGGCGGTCACCACCTCGGCGTCCGCGCCGGTGAAGGTGGTCGGCGGCGTCACCCCCACCCCTCCCCGGCGCACCAGTTCGGCGTACGCGCCCGCGGCGTCGTCGACCTCCAACGCGACCACGGCCACGCCGTCGCCGTGGCGCTGCACGTACCGCGACGCCGGGTGCTCGGCGGTGAGCCCGGTGGTGAGCACCATCCGGACGTCGCCCTGGCTCAGCAGCAGCGACCGCTGATCGGCCAGCCCGGTCTCGGGACCGCCCTGGCCGCGCAGCTGGAAGCCGACCGCCCGGTCGAAGTAGAAGGCCGCCTGCCGGGCGTCCCCCACAAAGAGTTCGATGTGGTCGATTGCTCGGATGTCCAATGTCCTCAGCCCTTTCCACGGTCTCCGCCGTGGTTGCCGTCCGGGCGCGGTCCGCCCGGGATGGTGCGGGGTCAGTCCCTCGGCCGGGCGGCCCGCGCGAGCAGCAGGCTCACGTTCTGCCCGCCGAAGCCGAAGGAGTTGGTCAGCGCGTATCCGGTGTCCGTCCTGCGCGGCTCGGCGCGGATGTGGTCCGCCGGGCAGGCCGGGTCGGGATCGTCGAGGTTGTGCGTGGGCGGCAGCAGGCCCTGGCCGAGCGCCAGCGCGGTGGCCGCCGCCTCCAGCACCCCGGAGGCGCCGAGCAGGTGGCCGGTGAGCGCCTTGGTGGAGCTGACCGGCACCCCGCCGGCGCCGAACACGTCGGCCAGCGCGGTGGTCTCGGCGATGTCGCCGAGCTTCGTGCCGGTGCCGTGCGCGTTGACGTAGCCGACCCGCGCGGCGGGCACGCCGCCGCTGGCCAGCGCCCGCCGCATGCACTCCGCCGCGCCCGCGCCGTCGGGCCTCGGGGCGGTCGGGTGGTACGCGTCGGTGGTGGCCCCGTACCCGGCGACCTCGGCGTAGCCGGTGACGCCCCGGGCGGCGGCGTGCTCGGCGCGTTCCAGCACCAGCAGGGCCGCGCCCTCGGCGAGGACGAACCCGTTGCGGCGGGCGTCGAACGGCCGGCTCGCGGCGGTCGGGTCGGCCCAGCCCCGGGCGAGCGCCCGCGCGTTGCCGAAGGTGTCGGCGAAGGTCGGGAAGAGGGGCGCCTCGCTGGCGCCGCAGAGCACCACGTCGGCCTCCCCGGCGCGGATCAGCCGCAGCGCGTCGGCGATCGACTGGGCGCCGGAGGCGCAGGCGGTGCCGACCGACGAGGTGTAGCCGCGGATGCCGTGGCGGATGGCGATGCGGGCCGACGGCATGTTCGGCAGGATCCCGGTCAGCAGGTACGGGCTGACCGCCGACCGGCCGCGTGCGGCGCGGGTGAGCACCTGCGCCTCCAGGGTCGCCATCCCGCCGACGCCGCCGACGATCACCCCGATCCGGCCCGGGTCCACGTCCCGGCCCACCTCGATGCCGGCGTCGGCGAGCGCGTCGGTGGCGGCGAGCAGTGCGAGCACCACTACCCGGTCCAGGACCCTGGTCTCCGGCCCGGTGACGACCGTACGCGGGTCGACGTCCGGGAGCACGCCCGCGACCTCCAGCGACCCGGCGGCGGGGTGCCCGGCCGGGGGCCGGGTCAGCCCGGAGCGGCCGGAGCAGAGCGCGTCGAAGGTGGCGTCGACGCCCCGCCCGGCGGGGGTGAACAGCCCCATCCCGGTGATGACGGCCGTCATGACGGCGCCTCGGTGAGGTAGCGCTCCCGCAGGACCACCTTGCGCACCTTGCCGGTGACGGTGACCGGGATGTCGGCGGAGCGTACCGGCACCACCCGGCGCAGGGTCGCGCCGACGTCCGGGCCGAGCGCGGCCCGGACCCGCCCGGTGCGGTCCTCGGCGGGTTCGGCGCCGGCGGCGAGTTCCAGCAGCACGTCGGTGACCACCCCGTCGGCCCCGGAGGTGATCACCACCGTGCAGTCGGTGACGTCCGGGCAGGCGGCGAGGACGCGCTCCTCGGAGAGCGCGGTGTAGAACCACCGCCCGTCCCCCGCGTCGACCGCGTCGACGGCCCGGTCGAGGTGGTGGTAGCGGCCCTCGTCGTCGGCGTACACCAGGTCGCCGGTCAGGTACCAGCCGCGTTGCCGGGACCGGTACGTGGTGGCCGAGTCGTTCCAGTAGCCCCGGAACAGCGACGGCGAGTCGACGCCGAGCCAGCCCACCTCGCCGGCCGGCACCGGGTCGCCCCCGGCGGTGAGCACGGCGACCTTCGCGAACCGGTAGGGCCGGCCGACGCAGCGGCCGTAGCGGTCGGTGTCGGCGCGGTGGGTGATGTGGAACATCGAGTGGCCCATCTCGCTGGAACCGAGCCCGTCGATGAAGACCGAGCCGGGCACCCGGGTGACCCCCTCGCGGGTCAGCACGTCGCGGGAGCCGACCGCGACGAGCCGGCGCACGTGCGGCTCGTGCGAGCAGTCTCCGGTGTTGAACCACAGCGACACCGAGTCCAGGTCGTACGCGGACAGGTCGAAGCGGGCCAGCTCCGCCCACGTCACGGAGAACCCGAACACCCCGTCGGGACGCCAGCGCTGGATCGCCTCCAGCACCCGCTCCCCGCCCTGGTCGGAGAGCAGGAGCATCTCGGCGCGGTTGCCGAGGGCCTGGTTGACCATGAGCACGGTGGCGGTGTGCGGTGCGGGCAGCGCGTTGAGGATGCGGCCGGTGCCCTGCGCCTGCGGCATGGCGAGCAGGTGCCGGGTGGCGGCGAAGAGGCTGGCGTGCGAGTGCAGCACCGCCTTGGGCACCCCGGTGGTGCCCGAGGTGTGGGTGATGACGACCGGGTCGTCGCCGTGGTGCCGGTAGTGCTCCGGCGCGGCGGCCGGCTCGCCCGCGCCCGCCTCGGCCGGGGTGCCGAGCACCGGCACGCCGAGGTCGTGGCCGGCAAGCAGGGCGCGGTGCGCGTCGTCGGCGAGCACCCCGACGCCGCGCAGCCGGCGGATGTACTCGGCGGCGATCTCGGGGCGCAGCCCGCCGTTCATCAGCGCCGGGATCGCGCCGAGCCGGGTCAGCGCGAGGTAGCTGAGCACCGTGTCGGCGGCGGCGGTGGCCCACACGGCGACCGGGTCGCGGGGCCTGATCCCCCGCTCGTGCAGCCAGGCGGCCCGGGCGGCGACCCGCTCGTCGAGCCGGCCCAGCGTGAGCGCCCGCCCGGCCGGGTGGCCGTCCACGGCGGTGTCGAAGGTGAGGCCCGGCCCGTCCGGGTCGGCGCCGTGCGCCAGCACCCGGGCGAGCACGTTGCCGGCGCCGATCCGCTCGTCGGCGGCCAGCACCCCGCGCAGTCCCCTCTTCCTCATGGTGCGTCTCCTCCCCACAGCAGCACCGCGACGGCTCGGGCTCCGGGCTGT
Organism: Micromonospora sp. USAFONa4; assembly: GCF_057197825.1. Lineage (NCBI taxonomy): Bacteria > Bacillati > Actinomycetota > Actinomycetes > Micromonosporales > Micromonosporaceae > Micromonospora > Micromonospora sp. USAFONa4. The sequence continues at coordinate 301,941 of NZ_CM170072.1, forward strand.
CCGCCCGCGTCCCGCGCACCGCCGTCGACGGGTGCCTGTTCGATCAGGACCAGCAACGCCCGGTCGGCGTCGCCGTCGTGCAGCAGCAGCTCGGCCTCGGCGGTGCCCTCGGCGCGCGGGTCACCGGTCGGCGCGAGGCAGAGCACCGGCCCGCCGAGGCCCCACCGGGCGGCCACGTGCCCGGCCACGCTGTTGGGCACCGACTGGAAGAAGAACAGCGGCCCGGGCCGGCCGCCGGCGGCGACCGTGGCGCGCACGTGCGCCGCGCTGGCCCGGTCCCCGGCCGCGCTGACCAGCACGACCGCGGTCCGTTCGCCGTCGGGTGCCGGCCGCCGGCCGTACGCCCGGGTCAGGCAGCGCTCGGCCACGGCCGCGACGAGGGGCGGGAAGCGGGAGTGCACGTACCCGGGCACCGGCGGCGGCACCCCGTCGCCCGGCTCGGGCCAGGCCGCCTCGGCCAGCACGGTCAGTCGGCCGGCGGGGTGCTGCGCGGTCCCGCTCATGCCGAACCCACCAGCAGCGCCGTGTTGGCGCCACCGAAGGCGGCGTTGAGGCTCAGCGCGTACCCGGTGGCGGCGGGCCGGGGCGCGTCGCGGACGACGTCCAGCGGGCAGGCCGGGTCGGGGCCGAGCCAGCCGGCGTTGACGGGCAGCTTCCCGTGCCGCAGGGCGAGCACGGTCACCACCAGTTCCAGCAGGCCGGAGGCCTCCAGGGCGTGCCCGTGCAGCGCCTTGGTGGAGCTGACCGGGACGCGTGCCGCCGCCGCGCCGAGCGCGGTGCGCAGGGCCGCCGCCTCGGCGGCGTCGCTGTGGCCGGTGCCGGTGGCGTTGGCGTTGACGTACCCGATCGCCTCCGCCGGGAGTCCGGCCCGGCGCAGCGCCGCGGTGACCGCCCGGGCCAGGCCCCGCCCGCCCGGCTCCGGCTGGCACGGGTGGAACGCGTCCCCGGCCCGGCCCCAGCCGAGCAGGTCGGCGACCGGGCGGCGGGCGGCGGCCCGCGACTCCAGCGCCACCGCGGCGATGCCGTCGCCGAGCAGCAGCCCGGTGCGGCCGGCGCTGAACGGGCGGACCGCACCGTCGGTGGCGAGGGCGCGACCGGCGTCGAAGAGCGCGTACTGGTCCGGCTCGACCAGGTAGCCGGCGGCCACCACCGCCCGGGTGACGTCGCCCCGGCGGATCAGGGCGGCGGCGTCGGCGACCGCGCTGCTGGCCGAGACGCAGGCGGTGGTGTACGCCCGGGCCGGGCCCGTGAGCCCCGTCCGGGCGGCCAGCGCGGTGGTGAGCGCCGGCACGTGCGCGCCGCCGTGCACGGCCAGCAGCAGGGCCGTGCCGGCCCGGCGACCGGCGTCGAGCCCGGCGTCCCGGCAGGCCGCGTCGACCGCCTCGGCGAGTTCGTCGGCCAGGTCACCGGCGTCGGGCAGGACGGCGGCGGCGTCCACCCGGCGGGGTGCGGTGTCGAAGCGGTCCACCGGCCGGAACGTCGGGACGCCTGCCAGCACCCCGGCGAGCTGCGCGTCGGCTCCCCTGCCGAGCGCGCTGGTCGCGTGGACGCCGGTGAGCTGAACGGCCGCCGGTTCAGCCATCGGCGGCGGCGGTCATCGGATCGGGTGAGGTGTGCGGCGGGGTCGCAGCCGCCAGGCACGCCCGGAAGACCGCCAGGGCGTCGTCGACGGTACGGATCCCGGCGAGCTGGTCGTCGGTGAGGTCGAGGCGCCGGTCGAGGCGCTGCTCGACGAGGTGCACCAGCCAGGCCAGCTCCATGGAGCCGATCCGGTCGCCGACCTCGGCGGCCGGCTTGCCGGCCAGGTCGGCGAGCATGGTCACCAGGTCGGCCCGTTCCAGGTCGGGCTGACCGGCCATCAGGAGTCGTCGCTCGTCGCCCCGGCGACCCGGTCGGCGACCATCGTGGTGAACTCGCCGACCGTCATCAGGGCCAGCTTCTCGGACTCGTCGTCGGCGAACTTCAGGCCGTAGCGGTCCTCGACGCGTACGGCGAGGTCGGCGAGGGCCAACGACTCCAGGTCCACCCCGGACGGGCCGAGTGTCGTCTCGTCGTCGAGGCCCTCGACGTCGTAGTTCATGTCCTCGAGCTGCTCGACGACGAAGGCGCGGATCTCGGGTCGCATGGTTAACCTCTTTCCGTGAGCCGGTTACCGGTGCCCGGTCGGGACACCGCGTACGTGTGGATCGGCCGGGGCGTCGGCGGTCGGCCGGTCCCGGCCGGGCGGCTGTTGCGGCGCGCGGGTGCCGCGCTGCTCGGCCGCGCGGAGGCGGAGATCGTGGTGGAGCACGGCCGCGACGGGCGTCCGCTGGTCACGGTGCCCGGCGCGGGGGCCCGGTTGGAGCTTCCGGTCAGCGTCAGCCGGGCCGACGGGGTGGTCGCGGTCGCTGCCAGGGCGGCCGGCCCGGTGGGGATCGACGTGGAGTGGTGCCGTCCGCTGCCCGCGCTGGCGCTGGCCGGGCGATGGTTCGCGCCGGCCGAGGCGGCGTGGCTGGCGGGGCGCGACGCCGACGGGCGGGCCCGCGACTTCCTGCGGCTGTGGACGGCGAAGGAGGCCGTGGGCAAGGCGCTCGGGGCGGGGCTGCGCGGCGGCGGCCTGCGGCGGCTCATGCCGGTGCCGGAAGACCCCGACGGGGCGCTGCGGCCGGAGGCCGACGCCCTCGATGCGGCGCTGCGACCGGGGACCGCTGGCCTCGATGCGGCGCTGCGACCGGGGACCGCTGGCCTCGATGCGGCGCTGCGACCGGGGACCGGCGCCTTCGACGGCGCGTGGCGGCTGGTGCCCGAGGCCCTCGACGGGGCGCTGGGGCCGGCGCCCGGCGGCAGGCGCCTGCGCGTCGGGCATCCCCGCGTGGGCGGGGGCCTGGTCCTTGCGGTCGCGGTGGTCGCCGACGAGGCGGTGCCGCTCCACGTGGTGTCGGTCGGGTCGCTGCTGGTCCGGGCGGTGCCGGTCGGGGCGGTGCCGGCCGGATCGGACGGGGCCGCGCGGTGCCGCGCTCACGTGGCGGCCGCCCGCAGCGCGTCGGTCGAGCGGACCAGCTTGCCGGTGGTGGTACGCGGCAGCTGATCCACCAGACGCAGGGTGCGGGGGCGCTTGTAGCCGGCCAGCCGCTCGGCGATCAGCTTGTCGAGCACCTCCTCCGACAGCGGCCCGTCCGGCTGCACGTAGGCGGTGATGCCGCCGTCGAAGACGACCACGGCGGCGGCGACGCCGGCCAACCCGGCGACGGTCGCCTCCACCTCCGTCAGGTCGACCTTCAGACCTCCGACGGAGACCTGCGAGTCGAGCCGCCCGCGAACGGTGACCAGGCCGGTGTCCGGGTGCACGACGCCGGCGTCGCGGGTGCGCAGCCAGCCGTCGGCCCAGCGGGTGGGGTCGCTCAGCCCGACGTACGGCGACGCGGGGCAGCTCACCCACAGCTCGCCGTCGACCTCGCGGACCTCGACGCCGGGCGCCGGGGCGATGGACGGGCGGTGCCGGCCGTGCAGGTCGGTGCCGATGACGCCGACCTCGGTCATCCCGTACATGTTGCCCAGCGGCACGCCGTACCGGTCGGTGAAGGCGCGGGCCACGGCGGCCGGCACCAGCTCGCCGCCGGTGGTCATCCGCTTGAACTGCGGCAGCGCTCCGGTGGGACGGGTGGAGGCGAGCAGTCCGATGTGGAACGGCACGCCGAGCACCGTGGCCGGCGAGTCGGCGGCGGCGATCGCGGCCAGCACGGCGTCGCCGGCGAGCCGCTCCGGCGGCACCAGCTCGACCCCGGCGTGCAGGCCGTAGAGCAGGCCGCCGACCAGGCCGAGCACGTGCACCATCGAGGGCAGCAGGACGATCCGCTCGCCGGGCAGCGCCACCCCGTCGATGCGGGTGTAGCGGCGAACCTCGGCGACCAGGTCGTCGGCGGTACGGCCGATCACCTTGGACGGTCCGGTGGAGCCGGAGCTGAGCTGGATCACCGCGTGCCCGCTGACCGCCGGGCGGTCGGCGTACGCGGTGACGCCCTCCGTGACGTCGACGAAGATCCGCAGCCCACCGCCGCCGGTGCGGACCGGGGCCACCACCACCTGCGGGGTGAGCCGCGCGAGCGCCCGGTCGACCTCGTGGTCGGTGAGCCGGTGGTCGAGCAGGATCGCCTGCGCCCCGCTGCGCCAGGTGGCCAGCAGGTTCACCACGTACGCCAGCGAGGGCGGCAGCCGCAGCGCGACTGCGCCCCCGGGGCGCAGTCCGGCGGTGCCGAGGCGGACCTGCGCGTCGGCCACGAGCCGCCGCAGGGTGCCCCGGTCGACCGGTTCGGGAAGTCGGAGACAAATGTCGGCCGGACGGCCTTCGAGCAGAATTTCGTCAACCCAGAGCGGGTCTGTCGCCGCAGGATTTCCCGTCGCCACTACCGTTCACCGCCCAGCCTCAATTAGGGCGGAACCGCCCATAAGGTGTGCCTGTCGGGGTGCTGCGGGGAACCTTACGACGCCGTCCGGATGCATAGCTAGATGCAAATGGCTAGATCAGAAAGGGCGGCCGGCCGGATTGCCCACGACCGGTTCGGCGGGCAGTATCGGGCGTGTACGTCGACTGAGGGTATCCGCCGGATGACCCGTCGTGCGTACGGCGCGGCACGCCCACCGGACGGCCGATGGTGCTCTTCAGGCGCGTCGGTACGGCCACCCGGGGCGAGCCTGAGCGGTGCTGCCGCACGGGCGGGGTGGGACTGCCGCACGGGCGGGGCTCGACGGCCGCACGGGCCGGGCCGGACGGTGCGGCTGCGCGGGCGGTGGCTGCGCGACGGGCCGCGCCACAAGCGACATGTGCCGGGGCGACATGCCGGCGTGTTCCACTCGTGCCTCGCGGCCAGCCGGTGAACAGCCACCGACCCCTCACCTGCGGGCAAGACAGCCAGTGAGGGGAAGAACAGCCGAGACGGAGATCAGGGCCGGGACGTGGCGGGGGTCTGGGCGTGGATGAGGAAGCGCAGCGACCGGGCGTCGGTGAAGCACTCCCGCATCGGCCGGACCAGGTCCCGGTGCTCCGGGCTGCGTTCCCACGCCTCGAAGTCGGCCAGGCTCGCCCATTCGCTGGTGATCAGCCACTGCTCCGGGTCGGCCGACGACCGGCAGACCTGGTCGACGAGGTGCCCGGCGACGCCCCCGGCCACCAGGTGCCGGACCGCCTCGTACGCGGCCAGGAACGCCTCCGTACGCTCCTGCGGCACCCGCACCAGGAACACCACCCGGGCCCGCTGCCCGTTCGCGTCGACTGTCCGCTGCGCCCCGACCCGGGACCCGACGGGCGCCGTACCCGTGACCTGCTCGCTCACGGCGTCACTCCCCTCTGCGGCGCGGCCCCACGCAGGACCAGCGCGCTGTTGAAACCGTCGAAGCCGCGGGCGCAGACCAGCGCCAGGCGGCTGCGCGGTCGCCGGTGTTCCCGCAGGAAGTCCAGCTCACAGCCCTCGGCCACCTCGTCCGGGCCGGCGGAGGCCGGCAGCGTGTCGTGGCCGAACGCGAGCAGCGCGGTGGCCACGTCCAGCGCCGAGCCGCCCTGGTGCGCGCGGCCGGTCAGCGGCTTCTGGGTGCTGACCGGGGGCGGCCGGTCGCCGAAGACGGCGCGCAGCGCCACGGCCTCGCTGCGGTCGTAGCGGGGCACGCCGAGCGCGTCGGGCAGCACCACGTCGACCGTCTCCGCCCCGACGCCGGCCCGGTCCAGGGCCAGCCGCATGGCGCGGGCGTACTGGATCGGGTCGCCGGCGGTGTCCGGTCCGGTGTGGACGGCGTCATGGGTGGCGCCCCAGCCGGTCACCTCGCCGTACACGCGGGCGCCCCGGGACAGCGCGTGGCCCAGCTCCTCCACCACGAACACCGCGCCGCCCTCGGCGGGCAGGTAGCCGCTGGCGGCGGCGTCGAACGGCCGGTAGGCCCGCTCCGGGTCGGCCACGTCGCTCAGCAGGCCGGAGCGGAGCTGGCAGGCCAGGGCGTACGGGCTCAGCGGGCACTCGGTCGCCCCGGCGATCACCACGGGCGTGCCCCGGCGTACGGCCCGCGCGGCGTGCGCCAGGCTGTCCAGCCCGCCGGCGGTCTCGGCGACCAGCACCCCGCACGGCCCCTTGAACTGGTGGTGGATGGAGAGCTGCCCGACGCTGGCCGCGTAGAACCAGGCGATCGACTGGTACGCCCCGACGGTGCGCGACGGCCCGCCCCAGAGCCGTTGCAGCTCCCGCTGCCCGAACAGGTTCCCGCCCGACGAGCTGGCCAGCGTCACGGCGTAGCCGTACGGGTCGGGGGCCCGCTCCGGCAGGCCGGCGTCGGCCAGTGCCAGCCGGGTGGCGGCGAAGCCGAGGTGCGTCCAGCGGTCGGTCTGCACCAGCCGGCGGTTGTCGGCGTACGCGGCGGCGTCGAAGCCGGGCACCTCCCCGCCGTGGCGGGTGGGGTAGCCGGCGGGATCGAAGAGCGTGATCGGCCCGGTGCGGCGGGTGCCGGCGAGCACGGTACGCCAGTGCGCGTCCACGCCGATCCCGCTGGGCGCGACGACGCCGATGCCGGTCACCACGGCCCGCGCGGTCACGGCAGCACCCGCCCGGGCAGCCTGCGGAACACCATCGCCGACTGGAAGCCGCCGAACCCGCTGCCCACCGAGAGCGCCACGTCGACCGGCAGCTCCCGCGCCTCGTTCGGGACGTAGTCCAGGTCGCACTCCGGGTCGCGGGTGCTCCAGTTGGCCGTCGGCGGCACCACGCCGTACTCCACGGCCAGCGCGCACGCGGCCATCTCGATCGAGCCGATCGCGCCGAGCGAGTGCCCGACCATCGACTTGATCGAGCTGATCGGCACCCGGTACGCGGCCTGGCCCAGCGCCCGCTTGAAGGCGGCGGTCTCGTGCCGGTCGTTCTGCCGGGTGCCCGAGCCGTGGGCGCTGATGTAGGAGACCTGCTCGGGGGCGATGCGGCCCTGCTTCAGGGCGGCCGAGATGGCCAGGCCCATCTCCAGCCCGTCGGGCCGCAACCCCGTCATGTGGTAGCCGTTGCTGCGGCTGGCGTAGCCGGCCACCTCGCAGTAGACGTGCGCGCCGCGGCGCGCGGCGTGCCCGACCTCCTCCAGCACCAGCACCGCCGCCCCCTCGGCGAGCACGAAGCCGTGCCGGTCGGCGTCGAACGGGCGGGAGGCGTGCGCCGGGTCGTCGTTGTCCGGGCTGGTCGCCTTGATCGCGTCGAACGAGGCGACGGTGACCGGGGAGATCGGCGAGTCGGCGGCCCCGGCCAGCACGACGTCGGCCTCGCCGTCAGCGATGAGCTGGTGGGCGTACCCGATCGCGTCGATGCCGGAGGTGCAGCCGGTGGAGACCACCTGCGCGGGGCCGTGCAGTCCGTGCCGGCACGCCACGTCCGCGGCGAGGCTGCTGGGCACGAGCGCCTGATAGAGGTACGGGCCGCCGCGCCCGGCGTCGACCAGCCACCGGCGGCCGGTGTCGCTGACCGTGACGTACTCCTGCTCCAGGGCGGTGGTGCCGCCGACGGCGGTGCCGAGCACCACGCCGGTGCGGTCCCGTTCGGCGTCGGTGAGCTCCAGGCCGGCGTCGGCGAGGGCCTCGGCGGCGCAGGCGAGGGCGAACTGCACGTACCGGTCGGCGCGCCGCAGCTCGTCTCCGGTGAGGCCGGCGGCGACCGGGTCGAAGTCGCACTCGGCGGCGATCTGGGAGCGGAAGGCCGACGGGTCGAAGAAGGTGATCCGCCGGGTCGCCGTACGCCCCTCGGTGATGGTCTTCCAGAACCGGTCCCGGCTGGCGCCGCCGGGGGCGACCACCCCGACGCCGGTCACCACCGTGCGGCGCCCGCTCACGACGACACCTCGGTTCGCGACTGCGGGGCTCGCAACCCCGGCCCACTCCTCGCGCTCACGGGAGCCACCTCGGTTCGCGACTGCGGGGCTCGCAACCCCGGCTCACTCCTCACGCTCACGATCCGCCTCGCTGTTCGACCAGTTCGGTGTCGACGTGACCGAGTTCGGGGCGGGGTGCCAGCGGCCCGAGGTGGAAGACCACCTCGGCCGGCTCGTCCCCGGTGTTGCGCAGCCGGTGCCGGACGTTGCGCGGCACGAACAGCGCCTCTCCGGCGGCCAGCGGCACCGGCTCGTCGTCCAGGTCGACGGTGATCGTGCCCCGGGCGACGTAGAGGAACTCCTCGCTGTACGGGTGGTAGTGCTCGGCGATCCGCTCCCCCGGGCGCAGCGTCGCCACCCCCATGAAACCCGAGGTGCTGCCGACGGTCTTGGGGCCGAGCAGCACCCGCAACTCGCCGCCGCGGCGGCCGTCGGGCGCGACGTCGGCGGCGGCGACCAGCCGCAGTGTCGGCTCACTCATCGCCGGCTCCCGTCGCCCGGCCGGCGCCGGCGAGCCGCTCGATCTTCTCCTTGATGACGGCGAGCTGCACCGCGCTGTTGGCGTTGATCCGGTCGGTCATGCCCGCGTCGTCGACCGGCGCGGTGGGTTTCATCGCGAAGTCCTGCACCCAGGTCATCCGGGTTCCGCCGGGCTCCTCGGTGTAGCGCCAGTGGATGCGCATGTACTCGAACGGCCCCGTCTCCACCCGCCGGGCGTCGACCTGCCGGGTGACCGGGTCGGCGGTACGTTCGCTGACCCAGCTCCACACCGTGCCGTTCTCGTCGGGGTGCATGGTGAGCCGGAACCGCACCGTGTCGCCGTCGCGGTGCAGGATGTCCGCGCGGGCGTACTCGGTGAAGAGCTGCGGCCAGTTGGCGACGTCGTTGGTGACGTCCCACACCAGCGGCAGCGGCGCGGCGATGAGCACGCTGTTCTCGGTGTGCCCGGGCTGGTCGGCGTGGCGGGCGACCAGCTCGGCGACGCCCGTGATGCTGAGCTGCCCGGCCTGTTCGGGGATCTGCACCTGCCACCGGTCGGCGACCACGGCGGAGAGTTCGAGCAGCGCCAGCGAGTCCATGCCGAGTTCCTCCAGGGACGCGGCCGGGGCGCGGGCGGCGGCGTCGGCGTCCAGCCCGCAGTTGGCCACCAGGATGTCGGTGATCTCGGCGGTCAGCGGACGGCCATGGGTGACTGTCATCGGAGCCTCCTGTGGTGTGCGTCGGGCGGGCCGGCGAGCAACTGCTCGACCAGGCCGGTGGAGTAGCGGCCCTTGCGGAATCCGGCGTCGTCGAGCACCCGCCGGGCGAACGGGATGGTGGTGCGGACCCCGGGGCCGGCGATGTCGAACTCGTCGAGGGCACGTTCCAGCCGGTTGAGCGCAAGCTCCCGGTCCGGCGCCCAGACCGCCACCTTGGCCAGCAGGGAGTCGTAGTGCGGGCCGAACACGTAGCCGGCGTGGCCGTGCGTGTCGACCCGGGTGAACGGGCCGCCGGGCGGGACGAAGCGCTCCAGCCGGCCGGGCGTCGGCGCGAAGCCACGGTCCGGGTCCTCCACGTTGACCCGGCACTCGATGGCGACCCCGTGGAACCGGACGTCCTCCTGCCGCCAGCGCAGCGGCACCCCCGCGGCGATGTGCAGCTGCTCGTGCACCAGGTCGATCCCGGTGATCATCTCGGTGACGGGATGCTCGACCTGGATCCGGCAGTTGATCTCCAGGAAGTGGAACCGCTCGTCGGGGTCGACGAGGAACTCCACGGTGCCGGCGCCGGTGAAGCCGGCGTGCAGGGCGCCGCGCAGGGCGCACTCCGCGATGGCCTCCGAGGTGCCGGCCGACAGCGCCGGGGCGGGCGCCTCCTCCACCAGCTTCTGGTGGCGGCGCTGCACCGAACAGTCCCGGGTGCCCAGGTGCACGCCGTTGCCGTGGGAGTCGCACAGCAGCTGCACCTCGACGTGCCGGGCACCGGTCAGGTACCGCTCGACGTACACCCGGTCGTCGCCGAAGGCGGCCTGGGCGGCGGCGCGGGTCCGCGCGTACGCCCGGGGCAGTTCGGCCGGGGTGGCCACCACCGTCATGCCCCGGCCCCCACCGCCGGCCGCCGCCTTGACGATCACCGGGTAGCCGACCTCGGCGGCCACGTCCGCCGCCGCGGCGGCGGTGGGCACCGGCGCGACGCTGCCCGGCGGCAGGGGCAGCCCGGCCCGGCGCATCAGCGCCCGCGCCGAGGACTTGTCGGCCAGCACGGACATCACCTCCGGCGGCGGGCCGATGAAGACCAGGCCGTTGTCGGCGCAGATCTCGGCGAAGTCGGCGTCCTCGGAGAGGAACCCGTAGCCGGGGTGCACCGCCTGCGCGCCCACCTGCCGGGCCGCCTCCACGATCGCGGCGGCGTTGAGGTAGCTGCGCCGGCTGGCCGCCGGCCCGATCCGTACGGCCTCGTCGGCCAGGCGCACGGCGGCGGAGTCGGCGTCCGCGGTGGAGTACACCACCGCGGTACGCACGCCCAGCTCGCGGCAGGCGCGCAGGACCCGCAGGGCGATCTCCCCCCGGTTGGCGATCAGGACCTTCTCGAACATCGCGCCCCGCCCCTCACGCCGGGTCCAGCGCGACCAGCGGCTGGTCGTACTCGACCGGGTGGCCGTCGGCGGCGAGGACCTCGACGACCCGGCCACCCCGGTCGGCGGTCACCTCGTTCATCAGCTTCATCGCCTCGACGATGCCGACGACCTGCCCGGGACGGACCAGGTCGCCGACGGCGACGAAGGGCGCGGCGCCCGGCTCCGGCGCGCGGTAGAACGTGCCGACGATGGGCGACCGCACGGCGTGCCCCTGCGGCGGCGCGGCGGTCGGCGGGCGTGCCGGGCTCGCCGTGGCGGCGGGGGCGGTCCCGGGCGGGGCGGCGTGCCACTCCACCTCCAGCACCGTGTCGCCGCCGCGCAGCCTGATCCGCCGCAGCGGGCCGGGCAGCTCGGCCGCCAGGTGCCGGGCGTGCCACCGCAGCCCGGTGAGCACGCTGTCCACCCGCTGACCCGCCTCCACACCGGACGCCGTCTTCACGCCGGACGCCGTCTCCGCGTCCGACGCCGCCTCCGCGCCGGACGCCCGCGCGACGCCAGGTGGCGGCTGCGGAGGAGGTGCCGGCACCGGACCGGCGGCCCGCTCGACGTCGGGCGACCGGGCCCCGTCAGGCGAGCGGCCCGCGTCGGGCGCGGGTTGCGGGCCGGGCGCGGGCTGCGCCTGCGGCGTCGGGTGGGCGTCGGGGGCCTTCCGGGTGCCGGGGGCCGGCACCGCGACGACCGCCGCCGGCCCGGATGCCGGCGGCACGGCGGCCCGGATCGCGCCGGCGCTCACCGGGCACCCGCCCGGGCGCCGAGGCGGGCGGCGCCGAAGCGCCGGAAGCGCTGCCGCCGGCGGCGGACCAGCGTCGCGGGCGGCACGTCGAGCAGCGGCAGCAGGTGCGCCAGCACCGCCTCGCGCAGCGCCCGGGCGGCGGCCTGCGGGTCGTGGTGGGCGGCCGGGGCCGGCTCGGGGACGAGGTCGTCGACGATCCCGAGCCGGCACAGGTCGGGGGCGGTCAGCCGCAGCGCGCGGGCCGCCTGCGGCGCGGCGCCCCGGTCCGGCCAGAGGATCGCCGCGCAGCCCTCCGGGCTGATCACGGAGTAGACGGCGTGCTGGAGCATGAGCACCCGGTCGGCCACCGCGAGCGCCAGCGCACCACCGCTGCCGCCCTCGCCGGTGATCACGGCGACGACGGGGGTGGGCAGCACGGTCAGGGCGAGGATGTTCTCCGCGATGGCCGCCGCCTGGCCCTGTTCCTCGGCCCGCACGCCGGGATCCGCCCCGGGGGTGTCGACGAGGGTGACCACCGGCAGGCCGATGCGGGCGGCGAGACGCATCAGCCGCAGCGCCTTGCGGTGCCCCGCCGGGCTGGCCATGCCGAAGTTGCGCCCGACCAGCTCGGCGGTGGTGTGTCCCTTCTGGTGGCCGATCACCATGACGGCCCGGCCGTCGAGCCGCGCCAGCCCGCCCACCACCGCGGGGCAGTCCGCGCCGAGCCGGTCGCCGTGCAGCTCGACGAAGCCGTCGAACGCCGTCTCCAGGTAGTCCAGCGTGGTCGGACGGCCCGGGTGCCGGGCCAGCCGTACCGTCTCCCAGGCGTCGCCGCCCGGGCCCGGCGCCGTCGTCGCGGCGGCGCCGCCGGCGGGGCGCGCCACCAGCGGCGACGGCTCCTGCCGGGGTACGCCGGGACGCGCCGCGGGCCGCCGCCCGGACCGCGCGGCGGCGAGCAGCGCCACCAGCCGGCCCCGCAGGGCGTGCCGGGGCACCACCATGTCGACCTGGCCGTGCCGGAGCAGGAAGTCGGCGGTCTGGAAGCCCTCCGGCAGGTCCCGGCCGGTGACCTGCCGGATCACCCGAGGGCCGGCGAAGCCCATCCGCGCGCCGCTCTCGGCGAGCACCACGTCGGTGTTGGTGGCGAACGAGGCGGCCACGCCCCCGTACGTCGGGTCGGTGAGCACGCTGACCGTGAGCAGGCCGGCCTCCCGGAGCGCGGCGATCGCCTGGCTGACCGTGGCCATCTGCATCAGCGACAGGGTGCCCTCCTGCATCCGCGCCCCACCGGAGGCGGTGACGAGGACCAGCGGCACCCCGTCGGTCAGGGCCCGCTCGGCGGCCAGGGTGATCAGCTCCCCCACCACGCAGCCCAGGCTGCCGCCGAGGAACCGGAAGTCCATCACGGCGAGCACGCACGGCTGCCGCCCGACGGTGGCGGTGCCGCAGACGACCGCCTCGGCCAACCCGGTGCCCGCGCGGGCGGCGGTGAGCCGGTGCGGGTACGGCAGCAGGTCGACGAAGCCGATCGGGTCGACCTCGGCCGGCCGCTCCGGCAGGGCGGTGAACGACCCCGGGTCGACGAGCTGGAGCAGCCGCTCGGGCGCGTCGACCCGGGCGTGCGCCCCGCACTCGGGGCAGACGTCGAGGTTGCGCCGCAGCCGCTTGCGGTAGAGCAGGGTGGCGCAGCCACCGCAGCGGGACCAGAGTTGCCCCTCGCGGGGCGCGGTGGCGGTCACGACGACCGCCCGACGGGCGCGGCGTCGAAGCGGTAGAAGCAGCGGGCCATCGCGTCGCGCGGCTCCCGCCACGTCGGCAGGTACGGCGACACGTACGGCTGCAAGCGGGCACTGACCCTGGCGAACTCGGGGTGTCCCCGGGCCGCCTCGACCGCTGCCCCGCCCGGCGACTCCGTCTCCAGCAGGTGCACGTACAGGTCACCGAGCCGGTAGAGCGACCGGTGCCGGACCCCGACCAGGCGCGGCAGTTCCGTCGCGTCGGAATCGGCGAAGATCTCGGCGACGCGCGCCTCGGCGCTCGGCACCACCTTCGCGACGATCAGCGAACGGTCCATGGACGGGCCTCCCTCCACGGCATCGGGCGTCGGTGACGACGGCACCGGCCTAGCCGGACGACTGGCGACACGATCCGGCCCCCGGCGTCACGGCGGCGTCACCGGCGACCGCCGGGTGGCGACGCAGCTTCCGTGACGCTGCGTTGACGCCAGCTGTGTACCCGCTGTGCGGCACCGATCATCCGGTGTGGACTATCCGCAGTTAGGAAGGGTTCTCGTGGACGCCGGCAGGCAAGCGCCATCCCGGACAAGACATTGACCCAGAGTGACCACTATTGATAATCTTCGTCACGGTCAGCCCGGCGGCCGCGGCGTGCGACGCCGTGCCGCGGCGGAGCGATCCGACAGTGGGGTCATGGGCAGCCGCGCCGGGGACAGCAGACGAGTCGGGACGAGCGTTCCGCAGGGGGTGCCGCCGTGGCCGCTGATCGATCGACGCCGACCACCGTTTGCCGTGCCGACGCCGAGATCTCCCTGCACCTGCTCGGCGGGTTCCGGCTGCTGCACGGCGACGCCCCGGTCGTGGTGCCGCGCGGCCTGCAACGCGTCATCGCGCTGATCGGGCTGCGCCCCGGCGCCACCCGCAGCAACCTCGCCGGCCTGCTCTGGCCGGACACCCCCGAGGACCGCGCGCTGTCGTCCCTGCGGACCGCGCTCTGGCGGCTGCGCCAGGACCCCTGCTGCCCGATCACCACCTCCGGCGACACGGTCGCCCTCGGCCCGGCCGTCCGGGTCGACGTCGACGCGCTCGTCGGCACGGCCGCGCGGGTACGCGACGGCGACGACCCCTGCGCCGCCGCCGCGCTCGCCGCCGGCCGACACGACCTGCTCCCCGGCTGGTACGACGACTGGGTGCTGGCCGACCGGGAGCGGCTGCGCCAGCTGCGCCTGCACATGCTGGAGGATCTGGCCGGCCAGCACCTGTCGGCGGGCCGCCACGGCGCGGCGCTGGAAGCCGCGTTGGAGGCGATGGCCGCCGAACCCCTGCGCGAGACGCCGCACCGGCTGGTGGTCCGCATCCACCTCGCCGAGGGCAACGCCTTCGAGGCCGTGCACGCCTTCTACGTCTACCGCGACCTGCTGCTGCGCGAACTGCGGCTGGAGCCCTCGGCCGCGATGACCGCCCTGCTCGACGACACCCTCGCGCCGATCCGCGAGGCCACCCGTACCGCCCCGGCCGGGCCCCGCCGGCCACCGGCCAACCGGATCGCGCCCCGCGCCCGCTGACGCGGCGTCACCGGCGCGGCGGGGCGAGTGACGGACAGGTGACAGTCGCCGGGGCACGGTGGGCGCACAACAGTCCGTGGTCTGCGACATGGTCGCGGAGCGCCACCGGCGAGAGGGGTCCCATGAGCCGTCTACTGATCGTCAGCAGGATCATCCCGGGTGCGGAGGGTCGGGTGGCGCAGATCTTCGCCGAGTCCGACGCGACCGAACTACCCGCCCTCACCGGGGTCCGGCACCGGTCCCTGTACTGCCTGCACGACCTGTGCGTACACCTGATGGAGACCGCCGACGTGGCCCCCGACGCGTTGGCCGAGGCCCGCAACCACCCGCTCTACCGCCAGGTCAACGAGCGGCTCTCCGCGCACACCACGCCCTACCTGCCGACCTGGCGCTCGCCGCGCGACGCGATCGCGGGCTGCTTCTACCGGTGGGACGCCGCAGACGCGGCGGCGTCGTCGCACCCGGCCGGCTGAACGGGGGCGGTCGCCATGTCGTCCAGACCACCCCACGTCCTGATCATCGGGGCCGGCACGGGCGGGCTGTGCCTGGCACACGGCCTGCGCCGTGCCGGCATCAGCGTGGCCGTCTACGAGCGGTACCGCACCCGCGGCGAAGGGCTGCTCGGCTACCGGGTCGGCATCGGGCCGACCGGCAGCCGCGCGCTGCGCGAGTGCCTGCCGCCGGCCCTGTTCGACGTCTACCTCGCCACCTGCGCCCGTTCCCCCCGCTACTTCAACGTCATCACCCAGGGCATGCGGCGCACGGCCTCGTTCACGCTCCGGCCGGACACCGACCCGGTGAACACCGAACGGTCCGTCGCCCGGATGACCCTGCGCCAGGTCCTGCTCACGGGCATGGAGGACGTCGTCCACTTCGACAAGGCCTTCACCCGGTACGACCAACGCGACGACGGGACCGTGACCGCGCACTTCGCCGACGGCAGCACCGCCACCGGCGACCTGCTGGTCGCCGCGGACGGCACGCACTCGGCGGTACGCCGCCAGTACCTGCCGCACGCGGTCACCCGCGACGCCGGCACCATCAACATCGCCACCCGCATCCCCCTGACCCCGCACACCCGGGGGCTGCTGCCCGAGCGGATCGAACAGGGCATCTCGCTGATCTTCGGCACCGGCGGGATGATGGGCGTGCTGCACGTGATGGAGTTCAAGTGGGACCGCGACGGCGCGCTCAAGCCCGGCGTCGATCCCGCCGACGCCGAACTGCTGCGCGGCTGGCCGGGGCTGCGCCACGACAACACCCGCGACAACATCAACCTCGTCGTCTGGAGCACGGCCCGCCGCTTCCCGAGCGATGTCATGCAGCTGCGCGGCGAGGACCTGGTCCTGCTCGCCCTGCGACTCACCCGAAACTGGCACCCCCACCTGCGCGAACTGCTCGCCCGCAGCGACCCGGGCAGTGCCCTGCCCATCCGGGTGTCCACCAGCGAGCCGGTGCCGCCCTGGAAGAGCAGCACCGTCACCCTGCTCGGCGACGCCATCCACACGATGACGCCGGGACGCGGGGTGGGCGCCAACACGGCCCTGCGCGACGCCGCCCTGCTCTGCCGCCAGCTGCGGCTGGCCGCCACCGGAGACAAGACGCTGCTCCAGGCGGTGGCCGACTACGAGGCCGCGATGGTGCCGTACGGGTTCGCCCGGGTCGCCGACTCACTCAACCGCAGCGGCACCAGCGGGGACGACCGGATGTACAAGCCGGTCGTCGGCCGGCTCGCGCTGCTCGGCGCGCGGGGCTACTTCGGCGTCACCAGCCGGGTACCCCGCCTGGCGCGGCGCTTCGTCGACGACTTCTACAGCTACCGGGGCGAGGAGGACTGACCGTCCGACCGGGACCCCGGCGCCGCCAGTGGGCGCCGGGGTCCGCGCCTGCCCGCCCACCGCCCACCGCCCGCCCCGACTTGGACACGGACGCCGCGACCCTCCGTCGCCCCGACGGACACCGCCCGTCGCGACCCGTCCCGCCGCCACGGTGGGCACCCGGTCCTGCCTGTCGGCGTCGTCGGGCGTGTGCGAAGCTGCGGCGAGTTTTTCTCGCGGGTTTCCGGACGTGAACGATAGGGAGGTTTGCCGTGGCGTGGTCTTTCGGGCACTGGCTGATACTGATCGTGGCTCTGTTGGTGGGTCTGGCGGGCGGCTGGTTCGGGCGCGGCCGGCGGGACGCGGCGGCCGCCACCCACGGCTCCCCCATGGTGGACGGTGACCCGGTCGCCGGCATGACCGCCGTGGTGGTCGACCCGCCGCCCGTCGCCACCCTGGACGAAGCACGCCCCGAGGTGATCGTGGACCCCGCGCGGGAGGCGGTCGCCGACCGCGTCCCCGCCGCGCCCGGCGTCGACGCCCCGACCGACGCCGACCCGGGCAGCACCGACGCCCCGAAGGCCACGGTCGTCGCGGCCGACGCGTCCCGGGCCGACGACGTCGACCCGGCCGACATGGCGCTGACCGGCGACCCGGTGCCGGCGCCCGACGCCGACCCCGTGCCGTCCGCCACCACCACCGACGTACGGCCGGAGCACGAGGTCGTGCTGCCGGTGGCCGCCGAGGTGACCGGCCCCGTCGACCGCCGCCCGGCGGAGGAGCCCGCCCCGAGCGCCGACGCGCAGCCCCTCCCGGCCGCCGCGACGCAAGCCCTTCCCGCCGCCGACGCGGAGCCCGTCCCGGCCCCCGCCACCTCGGCGCCGACGAGCGTGACCCCGGCCGAGCCGGAGACCGCACCCTTCCCCACCGCCGCCGGCCCGACCGAGCCCGTTGCTGAGCCCGCTGCCGTGGCCGGCTCCGCCGTCGAGCCGGAGCCGGCCGACGCACCCGCCGAGCCGGAGCCGACCCGCGCCACGCCGGTCGAGCCGGCCACGGCCGCCGCCACTCCGGTCGAGCCCACCCCGGTCGAGCCCACCCCGGTCGAGCCCACCCCGGCCGTCACCACCGCGGTCGAGCCCACCCCGGTCGCCGCCGACACGGTCGAGCCGGCCACGGCCGCCGGCGCATCCGTCGAGCCCGAGTCGACGCCGGCCGACGCGCCGGCCGCGCCGGTGGTCGTGCCCTCGCCGCGCGGCGAGGTGGACGCCCCGGTCGCGACCGACTCCGACGCCGCCGACGACTTCCGCCGGATCCAGGGCGTGGGCCCGAAGATGGCCGCGGCGTTGCAGGCGGCCGGCATCCGGACGTACCGGCAGCTGGCGGAGCTCGACGAGGCCGCCCTGCGGGAGACGATCCGGGCGGCCGGGCTGCGGGCCGCGCCGAGCCTGGCGACCTGGCCGCAGCAGGCGAAGGTGCTCGCCGGCGCCCCGCAGGAGGCGGCCGCCGCCCTGCCGACCCCGGTGGGCGGCGCGGACGCCTGACCGTGCCGCCCCGGCTGCCGCGTTCCGCGTCGGCGCCGGACGGCGGTACCGGATGGATCGGGTACCGCCGCACGACCGATCCGCCGTCGCCGACATCGCGGCGCCCGAGCCACGGGCGCCGCGATGTCGGCGTTCGGGGCCGAACCGCGAGGAGATGACGGCGCATCGGCCCCCGCCGGCGCCGGCCAGCCGCCCGGCCCCGCACGCACGCCACCACCGCCCCCGCGGCCCGTCCGCCGACTGTCGGCCGTCCGCCGCGCCGGTTCCCCGGCGGCGGGACCGTTAGCCGTTCATCGCGATTGGGTACAACGCCCAGCACCTCGATCCACCACACCTTTGCGGAGGCAGCGATGCGCGGCACGTCGATATTCGGAGTCCTGGTCGTCATCTGGCTGATCATCGGCGCGGTCGCCGCCGGGCAGCGCGGCTACTACAGCGGCGACGACACGAACTGCGCCGAGGCCGGCACGATCCTGGTGACCATCGTGGCCGGGCCGCTGAACTACATCGGGGCCAACCCGAAGGTCGACTGCGAACTGCCACAGCCGTCCAAGTAGGACACACTCCTCCGGCCCGCGCCCACTCGGGGCGCGGGCCGAGCCGTGTCCGGGGTACACCACGCCGGCTCCCCCGCTCCGTCCCTCGCGCCGACGCCGGCCACACCGCGTAAGGCGTCCTAGGAGGCTGGGTCATCGGGGGCGGCGTCCCGGGGCCGGCCGCGCGGCCCGACGTTTGTCGACCCCCGCCACGGGAACCGGCGTTGCGCCACCAGCGCCGCACGGGACGGGAGCACCGGCATGAGGATCGGCTACAAGCTCGCCTCGGAGGGATACGGACCGCAGGAGATCATCCGACAGGCCGTCCGGGCCGAGCAGGCTGGCTTCGACTTCGTCGAGATGAGCGACCACTTCCACCCGTGGCTCGACACGCAGGGGCACTCGTCGTTCACCTGGAGCGTGCTCGGGGCGGTCGCGGCGAAGACCGAACGGATCGGCCTCGCGACGGGGGTGACCTGCCCGACCGTCCGGTACCACCCGGCGATCATCGCGCAGGCCGCGGCGACCCTGGCGCTGATCTCCGGCGGCCGGTTCACCCTCGGCGTCGGGGCCGGGGAACGGCTCAACGAGCACGTGGTGGGGCAGGGCTTTCCCAGCGTACGCGGGCGACACGAGCGGCTCCGCGAGGCGCTGGAGATCATCCGGCTGCTCTGGCAGGGCGGCTACCACTCGTTCGAGGGCAAGCACCTGCGCCTGGAGGACGCCCGGATCTTCGACCTGCCGGAGACCCCACCGGTGATCGCGGTCGCCGCGAGCGGCCGGTCCTCGGCCACGATGGCGGCGGAGCTCGGCGACGGCCTGTTCGTCACCGAGCCGAAGGCGTCGATCGTCGAGCACTACCGGCAGGCCGGTGGCGACGGTCCCCGCTACGCCGAGGTGCCGATGGCCTGGGCCACCGACGACCAGCAGGCCGTACGGGCGGTGCTGGAGACCAGCCGGTGGATGGTGACCGGCTGGAAGGTGATGAGCGAACTGCCGAACCCGGTCAACTTCGACGCCGCCAGCGCGTACGTCGAGGAGCGGCACGTCCGGGAACTGTTCTCCGTCGGGCCGGACCCGGAGGCGCACGTGGCGGCCGTCCGCCCGTACGTCGAGGCCGGCTACGACCACGTCGTGCTGCAGAACGCCGGCCCCGACCCGGACGGCTTCCTCGACTTCTTCGCCGGTGACCTCGCCGCCCGGCTGCGCGCCCTCGGCTGAGCCGTCCGCCACCCGGGGCGCGTCCGGCACCCTCCGCCGCGATCGCGATGATCGCCGGCGATGCCGGACGCGCCCCGGGCGGGGCGGGCCGTCCCGGTCGGGACGGCCCGCGACGGGTCACCGGAAGCAGTTCGCGACCGGCACCCGGCTGCCCTCGCAGTTGGTCGGCTCGTTGTCGATGACGTCGGTCTCGTCGTCGACCTTGAACTGCGCCTTGTCGACGAGGAGGCCGCCCGGCTTCACGGTGGCGACGTTGCCGGTCACCCTGCTGGAGTACAGGGAGAGCCGGCCCTGCGACGCGAAGACGCCGCCGCCCGTGGACTTCGCACCGACGGCGTGGTTGCGCTCGATCTCGCTGCGGCGCAGCAGGACGTTCGACTTCTGGGCGTGGATGCCGCCGCCGGAGCCGCGCGCCGTGTTGCCCGACACGACGCTGTCGTCGAGCGGGAGCAGGCCCTGGACGGTGGAGATGCCGCCGCCGTTGCCCGTGGCGGTGTTGTCGCGTACCTCCAGGCCGCGCAGGAAGATCAGCGCGTCCGAGTTGGCGATGCCGCCGCCGGTCTGGGCGGTGTTGCCCACCACCTTCGTGTCGGCGACCCGGGTACGGGCCGAGAAGCTGGCGACGCCGCCGCCCTGCGCCGCGTTGTTGCGCGCGAAGGTGCTCGAGTGCACCTCTGCCGCGCCCCGGTAGTTGGCGAAGCCACCGCCGTACGCGACGGCGCTGTTGCCCCGGAACTGCGAGTTCTCCAGGCTCAGCACGCCACCGTTGAGCAGGCCCCCGCCCTTGCCCGCGGTGCCGGCGGCGTGGTTGTCGACGAACGTGCTCCCGGTGACCACCAGGTGCCCGTCGTTGAAGATCCCGCCGCCGCCCCCCTCCGCCGAGAGGGAGGTGCTGTCGACGATCGTGGTGCGCTCGACCACGGCGGACGCGCCGTGCACGATGTGGATGCTGCCACCCTCGGCGGCGGAGAGGCCGTTGCGGAGCACGACGTCGGAGAGCGTCAGTTCCCCGCCGTCGCGGACGGTGAAGAACCGGAACGCCTCGGCGTGCCCGTTCCGGACGATCGTGGCCCCCTCGCCCCGGACGGAGATCGGGTGGTAGATGACGGGCAGCCCGGCCCGGTCGTGCTGCGGGTTGCGCAGGGGCGCCTCGGCGTCGCCGGGGTTCTCGGCGCTGTCGGCGGTCTCCCGGGCGTCGCGGATCCCGCCGTCGTACTCGTCGGGCTGCTGGAAGGCGTGCGTCAGCTCGTACGTGCACTTCGGCGCCAGCCGCAGGTCGGCGCCGCCCTCGGCGTTGGCCCGGACCAGCGCCGAGATCAGCTTCGTCGGGTCGCACGGCACCGCGACCTCCGCGCGGTTCCCCTGGCCCGGCCGTCCGGGGCGGTCGTGCGGCTGCCCGCCGCGCCGCTCCTCGCGCGCCTGGTCACGGTCCTCGACGGCGTCGCCGCGGGGCCATCCGGAGTGGTCGCCGGCCCACTGCGACGGCGACGGCGAGGCGGTCGGCGAGGCGGTCGGCATGTCCCGGTCGGCGGCGAAGGCGGCGCCGTCCGTGAGCCCGGCCGCCCCCGCCACCAGGCTGCCCGCCACGAGGCCGCCGGCTAAGAACCACCTCGACCGCCGCCTGAGTGGTGCCCCTTGATACGTCGTCATCAGGCTTCCCTGCCTCTCGTGCGTGCGTGACACGGCCGCGTCGAACGGGACGCGGGGCGGCTGACGTCGCGACAGCCACCGGAGGTCACGATACGGACGACAATCGGGCAAGTCCGTCAAACATGAATAAGCGAACTATTCACCTCGACAGGGGCGAGGGAGCGCGCGCGGTCAGCCGCCGACGTGGATGCCGGGCCGACGGGCGGGGTCCGGCTCGGACTTGCGGATGATCTCCCGCACGACGGGCGGGGTGTCGCCGCGGCCGAGGATCAGGTAGCGCAGCAGGTGCGCGAGCGGGTTCCCCTCCGACCACTCGAAGTGGGCGTGCGGCCGTACGCCGGTGGCGTCGCGCAGCGCCAGCAGGATCGCCGCGATGGCGTTGGGGACGGCCGGGCTGCCGGCCCGCAGCACCCGGAAGCCACCCACCTCCACGCCGCGCACCCGCAGCACCTGACTGAAGTCCGACGGGTCGACCACGTCGATCTCCAGGAAGAGGATGTCGCCCTCGCCGGGCACGGGATTCATCGACCGCTGCGCCCGTTCCTTGACCGTGTACTCCTTGACGGCGCCGCCGGCCCGCTTGTGCGCGATGAGGTGCAGCCGGCCGTCGTGCGCCACCGACTCGGCGATGAACCGGCGGGCCGGCTCGTCGAACTCGATCCGGTCCGTGCGCAGCTCGGTGGTCCGGGTCACCCGCGAGACCAGCGAGACGACCACGATGCCGAGGACGAACAGCGCGGAGATGGCGATGCCGTCCGGCTTCGCGACGACGTTCTCGGCGAGGGCGTACAGCAGGACCAGGGTGAGCACGGCGAAGCCGCCGGCCGCGACGCGTTCCCGGCGGCGGGCCGCGGAGATCGTGACCGCCACGGCGGCGGAGACCATCATCGCGAGGATGCCGGTCGCGTACGCCCCGGCCTGGTCGTTGACGTCGGCCCGGAAGATCAGGGTGATCGCGACGCTGACCATGGTGTAGACGATCACGACCGGCCGCACGGCCCGGGCCCACTCCGGCGCCATCCCGTAGGTGGGCAGGTAGCGGGGCACGATGTTGATCAGGCCGGCCATCGCGGAGGCGCCCGCGAACCAGAGGATCAGCGCGCTGCTGACGTCGTAGACGGTGCCGAAGGTCTCGCCGAGGCGCTCGTGGGCGAGGTACGCCAGCGCCCGGCCGTTCGCGGCCCCGCCCGGCCCGAACTCCCGGGCGGGGATCAGCACGGTGGTCACGAGGGTGGTCGAGACCAGGTACACCGACATGACCAGCGCGGCGGTGGTGAGCAGCCGGCGGGTGTTGCGGATCCGCGCCGCCAGCCGCGCCTCGCGGTCCGCGCCCCCGCCCGCCACCAGCGGCATCATGCTCACCCCCGTCTCGAAGCCGGAGAGCCCCAGCACCAGCAGCGGGAACGCCAGCACGGCGGTCACCGCCACCTCCCCGGGGCCGCCACCGGCCGTCAGCGCCGCGGTCCAGTCCGACAGCGGCCGCGGGTCCGCCGCGATCCCGGCCAGCCCGTCCGCCACGATCACCGCGTTCAGGGCCAGGAAGACCGCGACCAGCGGGACGGCCACCGCGACCGCCTCCCGGAAGCCGAGCAGGAACACCCCGCCGAGGACGAGCAGCAGTACGACGGTGACGCCGACAGCCGCGCCGGTGCCGCCGACACTCTCGGGCAGGTGCGGGTTCTCCAGCAGGTGCACGGTGGCGTCGGCCGAGGAGAGGGTGATCGTGATGATCCAGGAGGTGGCCACGAAGCCGAGCAGGACCAGCACGAAGATCTTGCCGCGCCAGAACGGCAGCAGCCGCTCCAGCATCGCCACCGAGCCCTGCCCGTGCGGGCTCTCCCGGGCCACCCTGCGGTACATGGGCAGCATGCCGAACAGCGTCAGCGCGACGATGAGCAGGGTGGCCAGCGGGGAGAGCGCCCCGGCGGCCACCGCCGCGATCCCGGGCAGGTACGACAGGGTGGAGAAGTAGTCCACCCCGGTGAGGCACATGACCTGCCACCACGGCCGCGAGCGGGCCTGCCCCTCCACCGCCTCGGGGCCGACCGGCTGCACCTGGTGCGCGAACAGCCACCGGCGCAGCGGGCTCAGCGGCGCGGCGGGCCGGGCGGGGCTGGCCTGCGCCTCGGGGACGGCGACCGGGCGCCCGGCGCGGTCGCCGGGGCGGGTGGGGTCGCGGGCGGCGCGCAGGTCCCGTGGCGGGCCGGCGGGCGGCGGCCGGCGACCACGCGTGCGCCGCGACCTCGGCCCGTGCTCGTCACGCATGCCCCTCCCCACCCTCGGCCGTCCTGACCCGACCGTAGGCGGTCGCCGGCCGGCCGCCCGCCCGAACGGTGAAGCCGGGACGGCTCAGTCGCCGTCGCGGGCGGCCAGCACCCGGGCCAGGGCGTCGGGATCGGCCACGGTGACCGTCGCCCCGGGGTGCCGCAGCCACCCGCCGGGCAGCAGGGCGGGCACCGGCTCGGCGAAGCGCAGGCAGAGCCCGGCGGCGGTGCTGCTGGCGAAGGTGACGCCGGCGTCGGCCAGCGAGACGCGCGCGCCGATCCCCCGCCACCAGCGGTACGGCCCGGTGGGCGCGACGTCGACGACGTTGCCCCGGGCGGTGCGCAGCTGCCACGGGCCGAACCGGACCACCAGCTCGGCCCGGTCGACGCCGACCCAGGCGGTCGCCGGCCGGACGCCCACCAGCGCGAGCGCCGGCCGGAAGACCGGGTCGAAGCGGAACGCGAACCGGTGCGCCTCGCCGGTCATCGCGCGCCGCCCCGGGCGGTGGGTCGGGCGGCGCCCGGTCGGGCGGGACGGGACGGGGCGACGGGCCGGGGACGGGGTCGGGCGGCGGGCCGACGGGCCGGGTGACTCATGGCGCGGGCGTACCCCGTGCGGGCCGGCCGACACCCCCCGGGCCGGCCGACCCGCGAACCCCTCGTCCCGTCCCGGGCCGCGCGGACCCCCCGGGCCGCGCGGACCGTTCCCCGACCCGGGCTCGCCGCCCCCCGACGAACGAGCCCTGGTCCGGCGGGACGCGTCCCCGCGCTCCGCCGGGTGCCGGGTGCGGAGCGCGGGGACCCCCCGTCACGGCTACTGCAGGAACGCCCCGAGGGGCGAGAGCAGCAACCGACCGAGCGCCGCGGCGGTGTCGTCCAGCCGCGCGCGCTCGCACTCGTGGGCGGCCGGGTCGTGCCGGCACCGCCAGATCTTCTGCGCGTTGCGCCAGGCGACGTCGCGGGTGTACTCGACCAGTTCCCCCTGGTACCAGTCGTCGATGTCGCCGTTGAGCATGTCGATGAGCAGCTGCCACCGCTCCAGGTAGCCGCGCCGCAGACCGGGGATCTTGTCCGCGAAGATGTTGTTGATCTCCAGGTAGTCGCGGTGCTGGTCGGTGCCGTCCACCGGCTCCGACTCCAGGCTGTCGAACGTGGTCACCAGCGCGAACGGCAGGTCGAAGTTGATGTGCGCGTTCACCCCGGCGGCCGCCGACGGCAGCGGGCGGGCGTCCGGCCCGCGCATCCGCTGGAACAGGCAGGCCCAGGCCTTCGGCGTACCCGGGCTGGAGTCGGTCCACAGCCGCATCGCGTCGAAGTAGCGGCCCGCGAACTCCACGTCGAGCCGGGACAGGAACACCGGGTCGGCGAACCGGTCGTCGTAGAGCCCGTTCAGCACGCTCTCGGTGATCGTCAGGTACAGCCGGTTGAAGTCGGCCAGCGGGCAGCTCGCCTCCAGCGGAGGCAGCCGGACCAGCATGTCCTGGAGCTTGGTGAGGTGGTCGACCACCGCCGGCACGTCGGCCGGATGGTCGGCGAGCAGATCGACGATGTCCCGATGCACGGGCCCCCACACCGGTTCCGTCATCTCTCCTCCACAGTGGTTCCCCCGGCACCCCCGTGCCGTCGGCGACGCAGCACAGCCTGCCAGCCGGCGACGGCCGGCCGGATCAGTAGAACGACGTATCCGCGCCGCGCGTCAGCCGGGCCGGTTGCGTAGGAAGATCGCGCTGGCCTGCACCCGGGTGCGGACCTGGAGCTTGTCGAAGATGTGCGAGACGTGCACGCCGATGGTGCGCTCGCTGATGAACAGCCGCTGGCCGATCTCCCGGTTGGTGAGCCCCTCGGCGACGGCGGCGAGGACCTCCCGCTCCCGGGCGGTCAGCGCCGCCAGCTCGTCGCCGTCCGCCCCGGCGGCCGGAGCGCCGGTGGCCGGGCGTTCCTCCAGCGACACCCGGGCCCGGCCGGCGAGGGTACGGATCTCCGAGGTCAGCGGCACCGCGCCGAGCCCCTGCGCCACCTCGTACGCCTGGCGCAGCAGCTTGGCCGCCGTGGCGCTGCGGCTGCGCCGGGCCAGCAGCGCCTCGGCCTGCCGCAGCCGCGAGTAGGCCGCCGGGTAGGGGTGGTGGCGGCGGTCCCACTGCGCCACCGAGCGGGCCCACAGCTCCGGGTCGCTGCTGTCGAGGCGGCTCACCTCGGCGGCGCACAGCGCCAGGAAGCCGTCCACCACGTCGCGCACCGGGCGGGCGGCGTGCCCGCTCTTGCGGGCGACCCGGTCGGCCACCTCCCGCAGCCGCCGCACCGCCGTCGGGTCGACGGCCACCGTGCGGCCGGCGTGCGCCTCGGCCTCGGCCCGCAGCCCGTGCCACACCAGCGCCGCGAGGATGCCCACGTCGTCGGAGCGGCTCTCGGTCAGGCCGCGCTGCACCGCCTGCCGGGCCAGGTCGTGTCGGCCCTGCCACATGGCCAGCCCCGCCCGCAGGGTCAGCAGCGGGATCACGTGCCGCGCCCCGCCGCCGGCGAGCATCGTGGCCACCGCGTCCAGGTCGCGGTCCGCGGCCTCGACGTCGCCGTAGCCCACCGACAGCCGGCAGCGTGCCAGCAGCAGCTCCACCGCGTCCGCGCCGGAGGGGCGGTGCCGCAACGCCGCCGCGACGACCTTCTCCGCCTCGGCCCACTGCCCGACGCGGAACAGCCCGTTCGTGGCGATGGCCAGCAGCCGGGTCTCGTACGTGCGGCCCAGGCCGAGCTCGGCCATCCGCTCGGCGCCCCGGCGGGCCACCACGACGCCCTCCTCCAGCACGTTCAGCGGGCCGGTCAGCAGCTCGGCCAGGTGCAGGTACGCGCACGCCACGTCCTCCGGGCGACCGGAGCGCTCGGCGGTCTCCAGCGCGCGGCGCATCACCGCCAGCCCGGCGTCCGGGTCCTCCAGGTACGCCTCGGAGAAGCCGAGCGCGGCGCTGGCCAGCACCACCTCCGACGTGGAGCCCGGCACCTCGGCGGCCAGCTCCAACGCCTCCCGGGCCCGCCGGCCCGCGTCGGCGTACCGGCCGAGGTGCAGCAGCAGCTCGGCCAGGTGTGCCGCGGCAGTGGCCCGCTCCCGGGGCGTGCAGTCGGCGGCCTCCAGGGCCAGCCGGTACTCGGCCTCGGCCGGCGCCGAGCGGCCGGCGGCGGCCAGGTAGCGGGCCCGGCGGATGCGCAGCGCACAGGCCGACGGGTCGGCGTCGGCGGCGGCCAGCTCCTCGATCAGGGTCAGCGCCCGGGCGTGCTCGCCGCAGTGGTGGGCGGCCTCGGCGGCGTGCCTGAGCAGCGTGACCCGGTCCACGTCCGGCGGTGCGACGCCCGGCGCGGCGGCCAGCTGCAACGCGACCGACCAGTGCCGGTGCGCCTCGGCCCAGCCGTGCAGCCGCTCGGCCTCCCGGGCCGCGGCCATCGCCGCCGGCAACGCCCGCGCCGGCTCGCCGGCCAGCCGCCAGTGGTGCGCCAGGCGCGCCTGGTGCAGCTCCGCCGGGGCCGCGGTGAGCGCCTCGGCGTAGCGGCGGTGCAGGGCGGCCCGCTCGGCCGGCAGCAGCTCGTGCTCCAGCACCTCGGCGACCAGCCGGTGCCGCAGCCGGTAGCCGTCGTCCGCGCTCACCAGCAGCCGGTGGGCGACCGCCGCCCGGGCCGCCTCGATCAGCTCGTCCTCGGGCAACCGCACCACCCGGGCCAGCAGCCAGTGTGCCACCGGCTCGACGCCGGTCGCCACCGCGTGCACCACGGCGTGCGCGTGCTGCGGCAGCGCGTCCACCCGGGCCAGGAAGATCTCGCGCAGCGTGTCGGAGAGCCCGTCGCGGCCGTCACGCAGGTCGCGGGCCAGCTCCTCCACCACGAACGGGTTGCCGCCGCTGCGCCGCCACACCAGCTCCGCCGCCTCGCCGGTGAGCGGCCGGCCGACCACGGCGGCCGCGAGCCGGTCGGTGCCGGCCCGGTCCAGCGGGGCCAGGTCGAGCACCCGCACCGTACGCAGCCGGCGCAGCTCGGTGAGCACCCGGCGCAGCGGGTGCGCGCCCTGCAACGACTCCGCCCGTACGGCCGCGAGCACCGACAACTGGAGGTCGCCCAACCCGGCCAGCAGGTAGAGCAGCAGCTGGCGGGTGCTGCGGTCGACCCACTGGAGGTCGTCCAGGACGAGCACCAGCGGGCGCCCCTCGGCGATCAGGTGCAGCCCCCGCGAGACCCGCTCCAGCAGCGCCCCGGCGCCGTCCGGGCCGGCGGTCTCCTCGGCGAACACCCCGAGGAGGTCACGGACCGCCGAGGACGTCCGGGCCTGGGAGCCGGCCAGTTCGGCGTCGAGGCGGCGCAGCGCCTGGAGCAGCGGGTGCAGGGGCGACGCGTCGCCGATGTCCAGACAGGAGCCCGTGAGCACCAGGGCCCCGGCGTCGCGCAGCCTGGTGCCCACCTCGCGCAGCAGCCGGGTCTTGCCGACGCCGCTCTCGCCGGTGAGGAAGACGGCGGCGGTGCTCCCCTGCGTGACGTCGTCGAGCAGCACGGACCGTACTGTCGTCACCAGGTCGGCCCGGCCGACGAGTGGTGCGGTGTCCACGTCGCTGGCCATGGCACGCAGCCTAGTCAAGTGCCCCCGAACCGTTCTACGGGTCTTTCGCGCCTGTGGTACTCCTCGCGTCGACATCGCGACCGACGGTTGCGCAGGGTGGACATACGTCGTTCGGCAGATCCCCCGTCAGCCCATCGGTGACAGTGTCCGAGGCGTCGTCAGCACCGTGGGGAAGGCGGGTGCGATGCCCATGGCCACCATCGTCGCCGGTTCGCAGCGTTCCACCTCGGCAGGCTGGCCGGTACCGGAGGAGAAACGTCTCGTCACCGTGCTGTTCGTCGACATCGTCGGCTCGACCGCGCTCGTCGAGCGGCTCGACCCCGAGGACGTGCGGATCCTGCAACGGGCGTACTTCGACACCGTGGGCGGGGTGCTGCGCCGGTGGCACGGGGTGGTCGAGAAGTACGTCGGCGACGCGGTGATGGCCCTGTTCGGTGCCCGCCGGTCCGACGGATTCGACGCGTACCGGGCGGTGCGGGCGGCGCTGGAGATCCAGGGGGCCCTCGACCGGCGACCGCCGCCCGGCGCGCCGCGCCTCCGGGTCCGGGCCGGGGTGGCCACCGGTGAGGCGCTGGTGGACCTCGCCGCGGCGCGCGACGGCGGGCACGGCGTGGCCAGCGGCGCGGTGATCACCACCGCCGCGCGGTTGCAGGAGTACGCCCCGCCGGGCGGGGTGGCGCTCTGCGCGGCCACCCACCGCGCCACCGAGGGGCTGGTCGACCAGCGCCGCGTACCGCCGGTGGTCCTGGCCGGCAAGGCGCTGCCGGTCGACGTGTGGCACGCCACCGGCACGACCCGACCGGCCCCGACCCGCCACGAGGGGCCGCTGGTCGGGCGGCGACGGGAACTGGCCGCTGCCCGGGACCTGATCGTCCGGGCCGTGCGGGGCCGCGACCCGCGCTGGCTGTCGCTGGTCGGTCCCGCCGGCAGCGGGCGCAGCCGGCTGCTGCACGAGCTGACCCTGGCGGCACGGACCGTGGACGGGGCGCCGGTGCGCTGGTGCGTCGCGCACTGCCCGCCGTACCCGGAGCCCCTGGCGCCCGTCGCGGACCTGGTGCGCGGGCTCGCCGGCCTCCGCGCCGGTGAGCCGCCCGCGACGGTACGGCGACGGCTCACCGCCGCCCTCACGGACCTGGTGCCGCCCACCGGCCTGTCCGAGGCGGTGTACGCGCTGGAGGCGCTGCTGGGCACGCCGGACGGCTCCGGCGACGCGGCGCGGGGCGCCGAGGTGGCGCGGGAGGCGCTGTTGGGGCTCGCCGCCCGGCAGCCGGTGATGGTGGCGGTGGACGACCTCGACCGGGCCACCGCGACGGTGCACCGTTTCCTGCACCGGCTCTTCGCGGCGGCCACCGCGCGGTCGCTGCCGCTGGTGGTGGTGACCCTGCACCGTTCCGAGTGGACGGACGTGCTGCCCGGCCCGC
Organism: Micromonospora sp. USAFONa4; assembly: GCF_057197825.1. NCBI lineage: Bacteria > Bacillati > Actinomycetota > Actinomycetes > Micromonosporales > Micromonosporaceae > Micromonospora > Micromonospora sp. USAFONa4. Next base: position 331,475 of record NZ_CM170072.1, read on the forward strand.
GGGACCGGCGGCACCGGTTGGCGGTGCCGCCGCTGCGCCCGGTGGAGACCGGACGGCTGCTGCGGCACCTGCTGGGCCGGGCCGACCGGCCGACGGCGGGTGTCGCCCGGCTGCTGCCGCTGGTCGGCGGCAATCCGGGGCGGGCCGCCGCGTACGTGGCGTCGCCGGACGCGGGGCGGTCCGTGCCGGAGGCGGTGCGCCGGGTGGTCGACGCCCGGCTGGACCGCCTGGACGGGGCGCGGCGGGCCGTGCTGATGGCCGTCGCGACCGTCGGCGCGGGGATCACCGCCGCGACGGTGGCGCGCCTGCTCGACTGGGCCCCCGGGCGGGCCGCCCCGGTGCTGCGCGACCTGGCCGCGACGGGTCTGCTGGTCACCCGCCCCGACGGCCGGTACGCCGTCGCCGACCCGGTGGTCCGCGAGGTCGCGTACGCCCGGCTGCCGAGAGCGGCGCGTGCCGCGTTCGCCCGCCGGGCCGGGCGGCCGGCGGAGGCTGCGCTGCCGGTGCCGGTGCCGGTACGCGTGGTCGTGCACGCCCCCACCGCTGACGTGCGGCCGGCGCGCGTCGACGCCGACCGCCCGGCGGCCCGGAACGCTCGCGGGTCACACCCGGCACCACTGCGGCGGTCCGCCGCCGCGCCCCGTCCCGCCGCCCCGCCCCGGTCCGCCCGCGCGGTCCAGGTCGCCGACGTGCCCCGGGTCGCGGCGCTGCCGGGGGCGCGTTCCGCGCCCGGTCCGCTGGTCGCCGTCCCCGCGGAACATGCCGGAAGCGGCGGGGTGGTGGAGCTGCGCGGCTGGGGCGCGGCCCGCGATCGCCGCCCCTCGGCCGGCCCCGCTCCGACGACCGCGCGCGACCGCGTCGTCATCGACCTGAAGACCGGCAGGTCCACCGCCGTCACGGCCAACGACCTCGCCGCGCACCCGGCCGGCCCCGCTGCGCCGGAAGCCCTCGGGGCGCAGGGTTCGGCGCGGCGGCAGGGTTCGGCGCGGCGGCAGGGGCGCGGGCAGCGGCCGAGGCGGGCCCTGCCACGCGGCACGCCGGTCGCGGCGTGAGCGGGCGGTGTGCCGGTCGCGGCGGTGCGGGAGGGGCGGCCAGGGGATCTCCCCCACGATCCAAGCTAACGGATACCCGATCCGGGCGGTATCGGGCGGCCGACCGAGTGCGCGCCCCGGGGCCGGCTGGCTAGGTTCGCCCGATGCCTGTCGAAGAAACCACCGCCTCCGCCGCCGGCACCTGGACGCTCGGCGACCGCACCGTGCACCGGATGGGGTTCGGCTCCATGCGGCTCACCGTCGACCCGGACCGGGCACGTGCCGTCCGCGTCCTGCGCCGGGCCGTCGAGCTGGGCGTCAACCACATCGACACCGCCGCCTTCTACGTCTCGCCGGGCGGACCGCTCGGCGTCGGCACCGGCTCGCCCCGGTACGCGACCGACCTGATCCGCGAGGCCCTCGCGCCGTACCCGGACGACCTGGTCGTCACCACCAAGGTCGGGCCGTCCTTCGACGAGGCGACCCGGCACCGGGAACTGGGCCCGGCGGAGCTGCGCCGGGAGGTGGAGGAGAACCTGCTCCGGCTCGGCCGGGACCACCTGGACGTGGTGAACCTGCGGATCGTCCGGCGACCCGGGCACGACTCGGTGGCGGAGCGGTTCGCCGCCCTGGCCGAGCTGCGCGACGCCGGGCTGATCCGGCATCTCGGCCTGTCCAACGTGCGGGTGGACCACCTGGACGAGGTGCGGGACATCGCGCCGGTGGTGTGCGTGCAGAACGCGTACGCCCTCGACGTGAACCGGTGGGCCGACGAGCTGCTGCGGGTCTGCGGCGAGCGGGGGATCGCCTTCGTGCCGTTCTTCGCGATCGCGGGCGCCGGGCGGGAGGCGGGCGCGGGCGGCGACCACGACGAGGCCGTACGGGCGGTGGCGCGGGCGCACGGCGCGACCCCGCACCAGATCCGCCTGGCCTGGACGCTGCACCAGGGCCCGCACGTGCTGGCCATCCCCGGCACCGGCGACCCGGCGCACCTGGCGCAGAACGTGGCGGCCGGGGCGATCCGGCTCACCCCCGAGGACCTGGCCCGCCTCGGCTGACCGCGGGCGCCCCGCCCGCACGGCGTGGTGACCGGTCAGCGACCGTGGAGGAAGGCGAGCGCCCGTTCCCACGTCTGGGTGCTGGCGGCCGAGTCGTGTTCGGGCAGGTCGGGGTCGGTGTAGAGGTGCCCGACGCCGGGATAGCGGTGGACGCTCAGGTCCGCGCCCGCCCCGGACATCGCCCGCTGCCACCGGCTCAGCTCGGGCTCCGGGGGGTATTCGTCCGGGTCGGCCATGTGCAGCTGCACCGGCAGGCCCGGGCGGACCGCCTCCGGTGCGCCTCCGGCGCTGTGCAACAGCAGCAACGCGGCGGCTTCGCGCCGCTCGCTGAGCAACGCGCCGGCCACCGCGGCACCCATGGAGAACCCGGCCAGCACCGCGTCGGGTGGCGCCTCGAGCAGCGCGGCCCGGGCCCGCCCCATCACCGCCGGCTCGCCGATCCGCTCGAGCAGGGCGAAGCCCTCCTCGATGGTGGCGACGGCCGGCTCGCCGTAGAGGTCGGGGGTGACGACGTGGTGGCCGGCGGCGCGCAGCCGGTCGGCGGCGGCCAGCACGGCGGGTCGCAGCCCGTAGACGGAATGAAACAGCACGACGTGTCCCATCGGGACATTCTGTCTGACGAATGCGACAGGGCCGGGCCGCCGCGCTGACCCGCCGCCGCCGGCGCCCGGTCAGCCCAGCGATTCCAGTCGCCGCACCAGCTCGCTCGGCCCCGGCATGGCGGCGATCTCGGCGCTGACCTGCCGCGCCGCGTCGCGCAGCGTGGTGTCGGCGACGAGCCGGGTCAGGGTGTCGGCGGTGATGTCGCGGGTGCGGGCGGCGATCCCGGCCCCGCGCGCGGCCACCAGCTCGGCGTTGTGCCGCCGGTCGCCCGCCCCGACGGTGGCCAGCTGCGGCACCCCGGCGATCAGCGCGCTCAGGACGCTGCCCGCGCCGCCGTGGTGGACCAGCGCCGCGCTCGCCGGCAGGGCCGCGGGGACCGGGATCCAGTCGACCGTACGCACGTTGCCGGGCAGCGCCCGGCGGGCAAGCCGCGCCTCCGGGCGGACCAGCACGAACTCGGCGTCGACCCGGTCGGCGACGGCGACGACGGCCGGCATCGGTCCGGCGCTGCCGGGGCCGGCGACGGTGCTGCGGCTGACCAGCACCCGGGGCCGCTCCCCCGGCTCGCGCAGCCAGCCCGGCAGCTCGCCGCCCGCCTCGGTGGCGTAGCGCATCGGCCAGCCGTCCTGACGCAGCACGCTGGGCGGGGCGACGGCGATCGCGGCGGCCGGCGGCGGCAGCGCGGTCAGGCCGTGCCGGCGCAGCGCCGGGCCCAGCCGCGCCAGGGTCGCCCGGGCCAGCTCGCGGCCGTCGAAGAGGGCGTTCTCCTGGCGTACGGCGGGCACGCCGAGCGTCGCGGCGGCGAGGGCGCCGGCCACCGCGAACGGCTCGTGGACCACCAGGTCGGGTCGCCACCGCCCGGCGAGGGCGACCACCGGATCGGCGAGCTGGTCGTTGACGGCGCCGAAGAGCAGCCCGGCGCCCCGGGTGCCGGCGGTGCCGGCCAGTTCGGCCCGCGCGGTCAGCGGGTGGCGCAGCAGCACGCGGCGGGCGATGCGGCCGAAGTCGAACGCGGGCGCGACGTCGCGCACCGGCAGCCCGGGGCGCACCGCCCGCAGCCCGTCGGCGGCGGTGGCGACGAGCACCTCGTGCCCGGCGTCGCGCAGTGCGGCGGCCAGCGGCAGCAGCGGAGCGACGTGCCCGATCAACGGCGCGGAGACCACCAGTACTCGCACCGCGCCGATGCTAGCCGCGCCGGAGCCCGTCGTGGGGGGGCGCCGGACGAAGCGGCCCGGGCGGCGGCGGGTTCAGCCGGCGGTCGGGGGCAGGGTGCGGCTGCGGCCCCGGAACTCGGCCACCACCGCGCCGTCGTCCCGGGTGACGGTGACGTCGTAGATGCCGCTGCGGCCGTACCTGGTGCGCTCGGTGGCGTGCGCCGTCAGCAGGTCACCCTCGCGGGCGGGACGGACGAAGCTGATCTCGCCGCCGGCGGCGACGGTGGCCGGGCCGTGGCTGTTGCAGGCCAGCGCGAAGGCGGTGTCGGCGAGCAGGAACACGAACCCGCCGTGGGCGATGGCGTGGCCGTTGACCATCGCGGCGGTCACCCGCATCCGGGCCACCGCCGCGCCGCCGGCGGCCTCCACCAGCTCGATGCCGAGCCCCCGGCTGGCGACGTCGGCGGCGAACATGGCGTACGCGGCGTCGCGCCCGGCCACCTCAGCCGTCCCGCCGTCGCCCGACGACCGCCCCGTCCCGCCCATCGACCGCTCCACGCCCGCCCGGGGCGGCCCCCTCGACCGCCGGTCCCGGTACGGTACGCCGGCCCGCACGCCCGGGACCAACGCACCCGGACGTTAGGCTGGCGGGCGCGCCGAGGTCACATCCGTGGCACCGGCGGGGAGGGCGAGGTGACCGGACCGGATCCGCGGGTCGACCCCGACGTCGACCTGCGCGTACCCGCCGACCGGGGCGAGTTGGCCACCCGCCCCGGCGCGGTGCTCGGGTCCGTCGCGGCCGGCGGTGCGCTCGGCGCCCTGGCCAGGGCCGGCCTCCAGCACGCCGTCCCGCACGGCCCGACGGGCTTCCCGTGGGCGACCTTCGCCGTCAACCTGACCGGGTGCCTGCTGATCGGCGTCCTGATGGCGACGCTGGAGCGCTCCGGTGGCCGCCGACCGCTGCTGCGCCCGTTCCTCGGCGTGGGCGTCCTCGGCGGCTACACCACCTTCGCCACGTACGCCGTGGACGTCCGCCTGGCGCTCGACGCCGGCGCGCCGGAGATCGCCCTGGGCTACCTGGCCGCCACCCTGCTCGGGGCGCTGGTCGCGGTCTGGCTCGGCGACGCCGCCGCCGGCCGGCTGCTCGACGCCGCCCGCCACGGCCGGCCACAGCGCGGGGCCGGCCGGTGACCGTCCTGCTGATCGCGCTCGGCGCGGCCGTCGGCGCGCCCCTGCGCTACCTCACCGACCGGGCGGCGCAGGCCCGGCTCGGCAGCGCCTACCCGTGGGGCACGCTGACCGTCAACGTGACCGGGTCGCTGCTGCTCGGTCTCCTGGCCGGGCTGCCCGTCGGCCCGACCGTCGGCGCCCTGCTCGGCACCGGCTTCTGCGGTGCGCTGACCACGTACTCCACGTTCGGGTACGAGACGCTGCGGCTGGCGCGCCGGGGCCGGCGGTTCCTCGCGCTGGTCAACGTGCTGTCCAGCGTGGCCGCCGGCCTCGGCGCCGCCACGGTCGGCTTCGCCCTGGCCCGGGCCGTCGCCGGCTGAACGGGCCGTCCAGCGAGCGGTTCAACGGGCGGTTCAGCGGGCGTGGCGCTCCGGGTGGGCCCGGTTCCACACCCGCATCCGCTCCGGGTAGCCGGTGCGGGCAGCCTCGTACAGCGGCACCGCGTGCTTGCGGGCGATGGAGCCGGCGGCGCGCGGCGAGCCGGTGCGACGGCGGATCCACTCGCCGTCGTGGGCGATGGCGACCACGGTGGTGTCGGTCGCCGTGGTCTCCGGTTCCAGGTAGAACTCCACGCCCCGGCGGCTGGCCACGAACGCCTCCAGCGCGGCCAGGTCCTCCCGGGTCGCCTCGCGGTCGAGCTTCGTCGGGGTCGCGTCGGCGGCGCGCGACCGCCGGTTGAACCAGCCCATGCCCGTGCTCCTCTCCTCGGCGTCTCCCCAGTGCAGCACCGCCACCTGGCAGTCCCCTGCGCCGCACCTGGGAGCCCGCTGCGCGGGCCGGTCGCCGCCACGCGGACCCGCCCCCGACGGGGCGGCGGACGAGCGCGGGCCCGGGTGACCGCTCAGCGGGCCGGCGCGCGGGTGGCCGGCACCAGGGCGAGGGTGGGCAGCAGCAACAGTGGCACCACGAGCAGGGCCCGCAGGGTGCCGACCCGGTCGCCGAGCAGGCCGAGCAGCGGGGGGCCGGCGAGGAACGCCGTGTAGCCGATCACGGCGACCACGCTGACCCGGGCCGGCGCCCGGCGCTCGTCGTCGGCCGCCGCGCTCATCCCCACCGGGAAGCCCAGCGACGCGCCGAGCCCCCAGAGCGCGACGCCGGCGATCGCCACCGGCCCGGAGTCGGCGAGCACCGCGACGCCCGCGCCGAGCGTGGCGAGCAGGATCGTGGTGGACAGGACAGGCACCCGGCCCCACCGGTCCAGCGCGACGGTGCCTGCCGTGCGGCCCAGGGTCATGCCGACGACGAAGACGCCGAAGACCGCGGCCCCGGCCGCCTCGCTGAGGCCGTGGCCGTCGATGAAGGCGACCGCCAGCCAGTCGCTGGCGCTGCCCTCGGCGAACGCCGACACCAGCACCAGCAGGCCGACGAGCAGGGTGCGGGGCTCCCGCCAGGCGGCGAGCAGTTCACGGCGACGCTCGGCCGGAGCGGCCGACGCGGAGGCGGTGCCGCTCTCGGCCACCGGCAGGAACGACCGGACGGCCAGCAACGTGCCGAGCAGCACCACCGCAGCCAGCGCGGCGAGGTGCGCGGCGACCGGCACGTCGAGGCGGGCCGCCCCGGCGCCGAGCCCGGCACCGGCCACGGACCCGAGGCTCCACGCCGCGTGGAAGCGGGGCATGATCGTCCGCCCCAGCCGCCGCTCGACCGCCGCGCCCTCGACGTTCATCGCCACGTCGCAGAGGCCGGAGCCGTAGCCGACGGCGCACAGCCCCACCGCGACCCCGGCCAGGGAGCCGGCCACGGCGGCGACCCCGGTCACCGTCAGCCCGGTCGCGAGGAGCAGGGTGGAGAGCGCGACCGTGCGGGCCGCCCCGAGCCGCTGGGCCACCAGGCCGGCGGTGGGCATCGCGAGCAGCGCGCCGACGGACATGGCCAGCAGCAGCAGCCCGAGCCGGCCCGCGCTGAGCCCGAGCGCGTCCCGGGCGGCGGGCACCCGGGAGAACCAGGTGGCCACGGCCAGGCCGTTGAGCGCGAAGACCACGGCCACGCCGGTACGGGCGGCCAGCACCGCCCGGGGCACGGCCGGGCGCGGCGCGGCGGGCGGGGCAATGGTGCGGCTCACGGTGGCGGTCCTCTCGCCTCGGGTGGTCTACCGCCCGATCCCACACCTGGGAGCGCTCTCAGGACAACCCGGTCCCACCCCTTACCGTGGACGCGCCGGAGGGGGATGATTCGGTCGACCGTCCACGCCGCGACGGCCGACGACGGGGAGGACCGGAATGGCGACGACACACCGACCACCGACCCTGGAGGACGTCGCCCGGGCGGCGGGCGTCTCCCGGGCCACCGCCTCGCGGGTGCTCGCCGGCACCGGCTACGCCTCCCCCGCCGCCCGCGAGCGGGTGAACGTCGCCGCCGACCGGCTCGGCTACGCGCCGAACCCGGCCGCCCGCGCGCTCGTCCAGGGCACCGGGTTCCGGCTGGTGGTGGCGGTGACCGGCACCGCCGCGACGGTCCTCGACGACCCGTACGTCCACCGGGTGCTCGGCGCGTGCGCCCGGGTCTGCGCGCCGCACGGGCTCGGGGTGACGCTGCACTGGCTGCCCACCCGGTCGCCGGGCGAGGTACGCCGGCTGGCCGGGGACCGCAGCGTCGGCGGGGTCGTCCTGATCAACACCACCGAGGGGGTGCTGGACGCGATCCCGGCGCGGCTGCGCGGTCGGGTGGCCTCGATCGGCATCGGCTCCGCCCTCGTCCCGGCCTTCGACGTGGACAACGACGGCGGCACCGAGGCCGTGGTCCGGCACCTGTACGCCACCGGGCGCCGCCGCATCGCCATGGTGACCGGGCCGCGCTGGCTGTCCTGCGCCGGCCGGTCGGTCGGCGCGTACCGGCGGATCGTGCGCGACGCCGCCCTGCCCGAGCGGCTGGTGCCGGGGGACTTCAGCGCGGACCGCGGCCGGGCGGCGGCCCGGGAGGTGCTGGAGCGCTGGCCGGACACCGACGCGATCGTCGGCAGCAGCGACGCGACCGCGCTCGGGGTGATCGACCGGCTCCGCGGCGACGGCGTCCAGGTGCCCGGGGACGTCGCGGTCACCGGCTTCGACGACATCCCGTTCGCCGCGATGACCACCCCCGCGCTGACCACGGCGACGCATCCGGTGACGCAGATCGCCACGGCGGCGGCGACGGCCGTGCTGGGCGGGCGACCGGTGCCGCCGGCGACGATGTTCCCGTCCCGGCTGGTCCGCCGCGTCAGCGGATGAGCCGGCCCCGGCGACAACCGCGCCGGCGGGACGCACCGATGGACGACCGCGCCGCCCGCCGAGCACGCCCGTAGGGGGAACGCGTTGGTGGGATTGCGCGTCGGGTTGGCGGGTAACCGCCGGCGCATGCCCGCCCAGGACGAGGAGCGGTGATCCGGTGACCGAGCCCGCGCCACCGCACCGGCAGCCGGAGGAGAACCCCCGGCACGGCCGGCTCGCCGCGCGTCCCGCGCCGCCGACCGCCCTGGCCGCCCCCGGGCTGGCCTCGCTGACCGACCCGCGGGGTGCCGCGCTGGCGATGGTGTACGCCCCGGAGCCGGTCGACGGGCCGCCGTACCGGCTGGTGCTGCTCCTGCACGGGGCCGGCGGCTCGGCCCGGCAGGGGCTGGACCTGCTGCTTCCGGAAGCCGACGCGCACCGGCTGCTGCTGGTCGCCCCGCAGGCGGTGGCGAGCAGCTGGGACCTGATCGGCGGCGAGGGCTTCGGGACGGACGTACGGCGCATCGACGGCCTGCTGGCCACGGCCTTCGCCGGCTACCCCGTGGCGCGGGTGGCGTTCGGCGGGTTCTCCGACGGCGCCTCGTACGCCCTCTCCCTGGGCCTGACCAACGGCGACCTGGTCGACGCGGTGCTGGCCTTCTCCCCCGGCTTCGCCGCGCCGCTGGTGACCCACGGCCGGCCCCGGGTCTACGTCTCGCACGGCACACGGGACCCCGTCCTGCCGGTGGACGTGTGCAGCCGTCGGCTGGTTCCCCGCCTGCGCGCGCTCGGCTGCGACGTCACCTACGACGAGTTCCCGGGCTCCCACGAGATCCCCGCCCCCATCCGCACCCGCGCCACCACCTGGCTGACCACCTGACCCCACTCCCGCGCCCGCGCCCGCGCCCGCGCCCGCTGGCGATCATGCAGTTCTCGCTCGGCGGGCTGCCGGTCAGGGTGCGGGTCGGGTCACGTCGATCGACGGTTCGGGCGTGACCGGTTGGGGAAAGTGACTCCGGCGGGACGATGAGGGGCAGGACACGGCGGCTGCTTGCGACCCGGAGACCGACGCGGGGACAGGGGGCCGGGACGTGGATTCCAAGCAGCGCGTGGCAGCCCCACTGGGCGACCGGGACGACCGGGGCGCCGCAGGACCGGCGGGCGCCGGGGCGTCCGTCGACGACCTCTTCGCCGGCGACGACCCGACCAGCGCCGCGCACCGGGCCACCGACTGGGCCGCCACCGCCCTGGGCCCGGTGGAGACCTGGGCGCCGGAGCTGTGCGCGGCGGTGCGCACCGTATTGCCGTCGAAGATCCCGATGCTGCTGTGGTGGGGCACCGAGCTGGTGCAGATCTTCAACCACGCGTACACGCCGGTGCTCGGCGACAAGTACCCGGCCGCGATCGGTCAGCCGGGCGCGCGGTGCTGGGCGGAGGTCTGGGACGAGTTGGGCCCGCTCACCGACCACGTGCTCGCCGGCCGCGGCGCCACCTACGCGCAGAACCAACTGCTCCTGCTCAACCGGCACGGCTACCTCGAGGAGACGTACTGGACCTTCTCCTACAGCCCCGTACGCGCCGGGCACGGCCGGGTTCCCGGCGTCTTCGTGGCCACCACCGACGTCACGGCCCGGGTGCTCGGTGACCGGCGGCTGGAGACGCTGCGCGAGCTGGGTTCGATCTCCATCGCGGCGGCGGACACCACCCGCGACGCCGTCCGGGCGGCGGCCCGCGTCCTCACCGGCAGCCCGGCCGACCTGCCCGCCGCGATGATCTACCTAAGTCCCGGGGGCGTGCCGCCGGACGACGGCAGCCACCTCACCGGCCCCGGGTCGGGCGGCAGCCGGGAGTCCGACGACGAACTGGTCCTGGCCGCCTCGGTCGGCGTGCCCGAGGACGACGCCGCCGCGGGTCCCGGGTGGCTGCCGCAGATCGGCGAGGTGGCGCGCACCGGTCGCCCCGCGCGGGTCCGCGGAGTGGCCCTGCCCGGCGACCCCCGCGCCGGGGCCGGGGCGGTCGTCGGGGTGCCCGTGGACGAGGTCGTGGTGCTGCCCCTGCTGGCCACCGGGCAGACCCACCCGGCCGGCGTGCTGGTCGTCGGCATCAGCCCCTTCCGCGAGCTCGACGAGGCGTACCGCGGCTTCCTCGACCTGGTGGCCAACCGGGTCTCGACGGCGCTGGGCGACGTGCTGGCGTACGAGGCACAGCGGCGTCGCGCCGCCGCGCTGGCCGAGCTGGACGCGGCGAAGACGGAGTTCTTCACCGACGTCAGCCACGAGCTGCGCACCCCGCTGACGCTGATCGCCGGGCCGGTCCGGGAGAGCCTCGCCGACCGGCGCGAGCCGCTCCCCGCCGGCCAGCGCGAACGCCTGGAGCTGGTGCACCGCAACACCGGCCGGCTGCGCAAGCTGGTCGACGACATGCTCGACTTCGCCCGCCTGGAGGGCGGCCGGCTGGACCCCGAACGGGTGGAGACCGACCTGCCGGCGCTCACCGCCGGGGTCGCCGAGTCGTTCGCGTACGCGATGCGCCAGGCCGAGCTGACCTACCGCGTCGAGGTCGAGGCGCTGCCGCGCACCGCGTACGTGGACCGCGACATGTGGGAGAAGGTGGTCGTCAACCTGCTCTCCAACGCCCTGAAGTACACCCTGGCCGGCGCGGTGCGGCTGCGGCTGCGGGGCGACGACGCGCACGTCACGCTGACCGTCGACGACACCGGCGTCGGCGTCCCCGCCGACCAGCAGCCGCTGCTGTTCCACCGCTTCCACCGCGTGCGCGGCGCGGGCGGCCGGTCGCACGAGGGCACCGGCATCGGGTTGGCGCTGGTGCAGGAGATGGTCCACCTGCACGGCGGCGAGGTCAGCGTGCGCTCGGTCGAGGGCGAGGGCTCGACGTTCACCGTCCGCCTACCGTACGGCCGGCCCACCGCCTCGGCCACGCGCCGCGAGCGGGCCCACGAGACGTACGTCGCCGAGGCCCTGCACTGGCTGCCGGAGGCCGCGCCCGCCCAGGCGGACGCCACCGACGACGACGCCCGGGACGCAGCGACGGTGCTGGTGGTGGACGACAACGCCGACCTGCGCGCGTTCCTCGCGAGCCTGCTCGCACCCCACCACCGGGTGATCGTCGCGGCCGACGGCCGGGAGGCGCTCGACCGGATCGCCGAGCGGGTGCCCGATCTGGTGCTGACCGACGTGATGATGCCCCGCCTGGACGGCTTCGGGCTGGTCCGGGCGCTGCGCGCCGACCGGCGTACCGCCGGGCTGCCGATCATCGTGCTCTCCGCGCGCGCCGGTGGGGAGGCCGCAGTGGAGGGGTTGCGGACCGGGGCCGACGACTACCTGGCCAAGCCCTTCTCCTCGGAGGAGCTGCTGGCCCGGGTCGGCGCGCACCTGGAGCTGGCCCGGTTGCGCAACGAGGAGGCGACCTGGCGGGCGGCCCTGATCGAGTCGTTGCAGGACGCGTTCGCCGTGGTCGACGCCGACGGCGCGCTGGTCGAGGCGAACGAGGCGTTCTGCCGCCTGGTCGGCGCCACCCAGCTGGCGGCGCCGGTCGCGCCGCCGCACCCGTGGTGGCCGGAAGCCGACGCCGCGCCCGGCGACCGGCGCCTCCTGATCGACGTGCTGCGCACCGCGCGGGGCTCCGGCCGGGGCCGGGTCACCCTGCCGCTGCGGCACGCCGACGGGCACCGGATCTGGGCCGAGGCGGTCTACAACTCGCTGCGGGAGCCGCGTACCGGCCGCCGCCTCTGGGTCGCCACCCTTCGCGACGTGACCGCCGACGTCCGCGCCGCCGCCCAGCAGTCCGCCCTGGCCGCGCTCTCCGGCCGGCTCGCCCGCGCCACCGACGTGGCCGAGGTGCTCGACGCCGGCCTGTCCGAGCTGTGCACCCTGCTGGACGGCGCCCGCGGCCTGGCGGTATGCGCCGACGCCGCCGGCACGCCGCTCGCGGTGACCCAGGGCCTGACGCTGACCGGGCAGGTGCAACGGGCGCTCGACGGGCTGCCCACCGAGGGCGAGCCGCAGCTGGTCGTCGACGACGCGGGCCGGGTGACCGCGCTCGGGGCACGCGTCGAGCCGGGCGGGGCACCCGGCGGGGTGTGGCTGGAGCTGGACCCGCCCCGGTCGGTGCAGACGGTGGACCGGCCGCTCGTACGACAGCTCTGCGCGGCGCTGGCCCAGGCGCTGGTCCGCGCGCGGGCCTTCGAGACGCAGCGGACGGTGGCCCTGGCCATGCAGCGGGCGATGCTCGGCCCGGTCGACCTGCCGGCCGGGTTCGCGACCCGCTACCAGCCGGCGGTGGCGCCGCTCGAGGTGGGCGGCGACTGGTACGACGTGGTCCAGCTTCCCGGCGACCTCGTCGGTGTGGTGGTGGGCGACGTGGTGGGGCGGGGCCTGCCCGCGGCCACCGTGATGGGGCAGCTGCGCAGCGCGTCGCGCGCCCTGCTCCTGCAGGCCAAGAGCCCCGCCGAGGTGCTGTCCGCGCTGGACGACTTCGCCCGGATGGTGCCTGGCGGCGCCTGCACCACCGTCTTCTGCGCCATCATCGACCGCTCGCTGGGCGTGCTCCGCTACTCCTCGGCGGGCCACCCGCCGGGCATCCTGGTGCACCCGGACGGCTCCGCCGAACTGCTGACCCACGCCGGTTCGGTGCCGCTGGCCAGCGTCACGGTGCCCCGCCGGCCGGAAGCCGGGGCGCGGCTGCAGTCCGGTTCGACGCTGCTGCTCTACACCGACGGGCTGATCGAGCGGCGCCGCGAACTGATCGACGCCGGCATCTCCCGGGCGGTCGCCGCGCTCACCCAGGGTCGCGAACTGCCCGAGGGCGCGCTGGCCGACCGGATGGTCCGGGACCTGCTGCCCGACACCCGCAACGACGACGTGGCGGTGCTGGTCTACCGGCATCGGGAGCCGGCGGTCTTCGCCGCGGCGCTGACCGCCGACGCCGAGCAGCTCGCGCCGACGCGGGAGGCGCTGCGCGAGTGGCTGACCGGCCTCGGCATCGGCCAGGCCGACGTCGACGCGGTGCTGATCGCGGCCGGCGAGGCGTGCGCCAACGCCATCGAGCACGGCTACCGCTTCGCCCCGGACGCGTCGGTCACCGTCCGGGGGCGGCTGCGCGCCGACCGGCTGGAGATGGTGGTCAGCGACACCGGCGGGTGGCGGGACGCGGGCCCCGACGACAGCGAGCGCGGCCGTGGCCGGCTGATCATGACCCGGTTGATGGACGAGGCCACCGTCGCCGGCAGTGCCGACGGCACCACCGTACGCCTGGTCAAGCGCGTCTCCGGCACCTGACGGGCTGCCCCTGGCCGGACGCCGCGGTGCGTTCGGCCGGGGGTGCCGGCGTCGGGTGGCCGACGGCAGGGACCCCCGGCAGGGTGAAGATCGGCTATAAGTGGCGGATGGAGTTTCCCGCCTACCTGGCCACCATGCCGATGCACGCGATCACCGAGATCCACGGCGAGCCCGGCCTGCTGGCCCGGTTCCGGCTGGAGCTGCGCGCGTTCGACGAGGCCGCCCGGGAACGACTCACCGAGGCCCTGGACCTGGCCGCCGAGCTGCACCGCGACGACCGGCGGGTACGCGAGCCCTACCTGAACCACCTGCTGCGGGTGGCGATCCGGATGATGCACCACTACCAGGTCCGCGACGTGGACGTGATCGTCGCCGGCCTGCTGCACGACGCGGTGGAGGACCACCCCGACGAGCTGGCCGCCGCGGAGGCCGGAGACGACGCCACCGCCGCCGCACTGGCGGTGCTCGCGGAGCGGTTCGGGCCGCGGGTGGCCCGCCTGGTCGGCGCGGTCACCAATCCGGCGTACGACCCGGGGCGCGACAAGCACGTCCAGTACCGGGAGCACGTGGCGGCCAGCCTCGACCGGGAGCCGTGGGCGCGGGTCATCAAGATCTCCGACTTCACGGACAACGGGGTGGGCGTCATCCACACCGTCGGCCCGAAGGTGACCTCGTCGGCCCGCAAGTACCGGCCGCTCGTGCCGGTCTACCGGGACCTCGTCACCCGGCCGGACACTCCCCTGTCGGCGCCGGTGAAGGAGCACATCCTCGGGCAGCTCGACCTGGCCGAGGAACGCTTCAGCGCCATCCTCGACGAACCACCCCACCCGAACTGAGTCCGCAGCCACCCGCGTGCCACGGGCGACGCCGTCGGCGTCGCAGACGAACGGTCCAGGCCGTCCACCACCCCGGCGGTCGCCGGAGTGGTGGACATGGAGCCTGGACCCGTGCGGACCCCGGCCCCATCGCGGAGGAGCTGCCACGGCTGCGGCGAGCGGACGCGCCCGACCTGCGGCTCGTCGCCGCTCCCCCAGGTCAGGTGCGCTGGCAGGTCAGGTACTTCCAACCCGCGTTGGCGTACGGGTAGCAGGTGAACGAGTTGCTGGTGCCGCTGACGTAGCCGCTCTTGTTGTTGGTGGCCCAGTTCTGGGAGGTGCCGCCGCACCCGACGTGCACCTGGTACCGGCCTCCGTTGGGCAGGCTGTAGCTGTAGTTCGCCGTCCAGGACACGACGGGCGTCGACCAGGACGCCCAACCAGAGCCACCGCTCTCCGCCTTGATGAAGACGCCGGTGACGGAGTCGTTGCCGACGCACGTGACCTGACCGCTGACGGTGGTGGCCGCTGCGGCCGGGGACGACCCCACCGCAGTCCCGCCAGCGGCGAGAAGGACCGCCGAGACGACCGTAAGGATTCTGCTCCTCATGGCTGACACCTCCTACTTGGTGGACTGACGTCAGCCTCCACGAGGTTGTCGGCTTGCGGTCGGTTCATTGCCCACAGTGACTGGCCGTGCAATAAATGGGGCGTGCAGACCCCAGGCGTGTCAGCGGGTCACCGGGGCAGGCCCCGCCGCACTCCTCGCCCGACGGTCGCAAGGCCGGGCTGGTCCCCACAGCAGGACCGGGTCGCCTGGCTGCTCCGGATCAACCGACTGTATGGAGAGGACGAACGCTGGGTGCGCGGAGCCACCTTCGCGGGTGCGTTCCAGGGCGGCTGCTGGCCGGAGCGTACGAGCGAGTACCGGATCTCCCGCTGGGAGACCGCCGCCGTCCGGGTTCCCCGGCTGGCGATCCGCCGCTACGAACAACTGCTCGCACTGCCGACGAGATCCCTGGTCCCCCTGGTGGACACCGTACTGCGCTACTGCGCGCCCACCCCGGGCCAGGGCACTCTGGCAGGACCTCGTCCCGACGTGCTCGACGACGCGTGTCTGCCCCGGCTTGAGCAACTGATGGAGCTCGCCCGATCGGACGACACGGTGACCGGCGCGGACTGGGACGAGTTGACGGGCTACCTGGCCGCCTCCCCTCGGCACCTGATCACTCCCCGCTCGGCCTGGAGCGATCTGGCACAGCGTCTGCTCGTGGAGATGACGGTGTCCGACGGCGTGGCGTGGATGCAGCGTCACGAGGCCTTCAACCGGCTGCTCACCCATCCTGTGGGCCAGCCCTCGGCGATAGCCGCCTGTGCCAGCATGGCCGCCGACCGCACTTCCCAGGTCTTCATCGAGGTCGTGAGCGTGCTCGACATCAGCTCCCACCCGGACGCCAGTCGGCACGTACTCCACCAGCTGACGGACCCCGTCAACGCGAGGGCCCAGTACGGTGCGCTGTTGGCGTCGGTACGGAAGATCCGCTACGGGCATTTCGACGAGCCACAGCTTCGACGTCTCGCACCTGTCGTGCACGACATGCTCGGGAACGAGAGCGGATATCTGGATGCCCGACAGCTCGCCACGGAACTGCTGCGCCGCCTACCCACCGACCGGGCAGCGAAGCCCCGGTCGCCGGTGGCGCCGGCTCCGGCGCCAAGCCTCCGGCCCGACAGCCTCCTCGTGGACCGGCTCGTCAACGCCACGCTGGCACGCATGCCCCGGGAACTGCCGACGTTCCACGACCGGCTGCTGCCAGCCTTCATCGGCGAGATGCTCCACAGTCCCGTACTCGACGAACGCCTGTACGCGGCGATCCTCCTGTCCGGCACGCCGTACCGCACACCGATCGCCACCGCACTCTGCACGGAGATCACCGGAGGAGGCACCCTGAGGAATCGGGACGTCGGCCTGGCCTCTGCCATGATCGAGGGTCTGCGAATACTTGGTGGACCGGAGCAGCGTCCGGTCATCGAAAGGCTCACCACAGCTGACGGCCTGTCGCCCACCGTCACCCTCGCGGCAACCAGAGCCATCGGGCATATCGCCGGAAGCAGC
The DNA here is from genome assembly GCF_057197825.1 of Micromonospora sp. USAFONa4. Lineage (NCBI taxonomy): Bacteria > Bacillati > Actinomycetota > Actinomycetes > Micromonosporales > Micromonosporaceae > Micromonospora > Micromonospora sp. USAFONa4. Next base: position 347,964 of record NZ_CM170072.1, read on the forward strand.
AGCGACCACTACTGGCGCACCGCCATCCAGCACCACTCACGGCTCTGGTACCGGCGGCGCGCGGACGCATCGCTGGCGGCGCTGCACGGCCTGGTCTACGGGCTGGGGCAGGCCCGCCACACCGCGTTGCTCCGATCGCTGCGTGACGACACGCGTGCCCCGCTGCCCGTGCGCTCTGCGGCGTCGTGGTGGCTCGGCCTGCCCCGCGCCATCTACAACGGAGCGCTCCGGTAGCCCGTCGAGACCTGCGCGCGACGGGGTCTCCGGGTCGCGCTCGGCGCCCGATTGGGGCCTACGCAGACGTCTCCGGGCTCTGCCGTGACGCCCTGCTCACCCGGTTCTCGTCCAGCCTCGCTTCGAGCACCCCGGCCTGGGCGACCGAGCCGCCACGGACGCTGAGGCCGCCACGGGCGACCCGGTAGAAGGTGTCCCGCGCCTCGTTGGCCCGGTGCAGCAGCTCGTCGAGGTCGTTGTCGTTCCCCCGAGTGAGCCCGCGGGCCACCCGCTCGATCTCCCACACGGCGTTCCGCCACTCACGGGCCGCCGACACGGTCGAGGCGTCTCCGAGCAGCAGGACGCTCTCCCAGGCCAACGTGTGCCGGACGTCCGCGTCGGCCAGACGGGTGAGGCCTTCCTCCCGGTCCATCCGGTGCCCGCGCGAGTGGGGTCGCTCATCCACGAGCATGCGCCCGGCGACGGCGTGGATCTCCTTGATCACCCGCGCGAACTCGACGTACGCGTCGAGTCGGCGGTCATCCCAGCGAACGGATTGGTTCCGCTTCCACCGGCTGCGATCGGCGAGCGAGGTGGCGACGATCGTGCCGATGGTACCGACCAGCACGCCGATGAGGGCGGGCAACTGCGTGACGATGCTTCCCATGGCTGGAGCCTGCCAGTCAGCGGCAAGCGGACTCGTCGGCCCGCTACCTACGGCTCCCGCATCCAGAGCTTCGGGTCGTTCACGAAGACACCTTTGCCCTGGTGTCGCCAGATCACTCGCAGCGCTTCGAGCCGCACGTAGACCTGCTTGACGGTGGACGGGCTGACCTTGTACGTCGCAGCAAGCTGCGTGATTGAAGGCAGCTTGTCCCCCGGCTTGAGCTTCTTCGCTCTGATATCGGCGACGAGCGCGTCGGCGATCCGGATGTAGTCGGCGATGATCGGCATGGCTCCCCCTGCGTGGCACGCCAATTCGATCACGCAACGACACCTCACAACAACTCATCGTTTGACTCAGATGACTGGGACAGCTAAGTTGAGGGACGCGCCTCTCCCCTTGCGTGGCAACAAGGAGCAGAGGCACCCCCAGGTCGGGGCCAGGTGTCCGTGCCCGTTCCGGCCCCGTCCGGCTGCTCTGCTGTCGTACCGCCGAATCGGGCTGCGGCGGCCGAGCGGGCGGGTCGTCCGCGGCCCCCTCGCGGACGACCCGCCCTTCCAGACCCCACCGCGCGGAGCCTGCGCGCTCCCGCCTGCCCTGGAGAGGATCATCGTGGCTCAGGTGTATCGAGGTGCTCAGCCCCATCCCGCCGGCTACCCGGGCCGGTTGACGCCGCACGAGGTGCGGACCCGCGAGTTCGCCGCGCGTCGACGCGGCGTCGACCAGGCGGAGGTACGCGAGTTCCAGACCCGGGTGGCCGACGAGCTGGCCATGCTCAACGAGACGGTACGGCTGCTCACTCAGGAGAACGACCGGATCAGGCGGGCGCTGCGCGACTGGCAGACCATGCACGCGCGGGAGTGCCGGCCGCCGGAGGAGCACCACCGCAACTCCGGTCACTGGTGACCGCGCGTCCCTCCCCCGGCGACCTGCTCGTCGTCGACGGCCGGGCCTCGGTGCAGTTCGCCGGGGACCGCGCCCTGACCTTCCGCGTCGTCTCAGTTTCCGACCAACCGAAGTACGCCGGCTGGATCTGGCTGACCGGCTACGTCCTGAACCGGCGCGGCGAGGCGACCGACAAGCGCGAGATATACGTCCAACTCGACGGCCTCCGCCCCATCGCCGGCCCGGTTCTGATCGTCGGCACGACCGTTCCGTGCAGGTAGGGAACGCTGGTCAGCCGCCCCCGGTGGTAGGTCAACCGCAGGCGGAGGGGTGGGTTGAAGAAGGCGACGAGCGTGTCGACGCCGGCGATTCTCCCCCGCTCAAGGTGCGGTGCGATCTGACGACGGCCCATGATCGCGGTGAGCGACATTTGGTCTCCGCCGATCAGCCAGGATTCGATGTGAGAATCCCATAAAGCCGCGACGTGCTGCCGCGCGAAGGTCGTAAGACAGAAATTAGCGGCGCGTGACTGGTCAGACCAGCACGCAACGCGAAGAATCAACCTCGTGACCGACCCATTGCGCCAATTGGCTCAGCGGCCCGGCCCGACCCCCTGGCGCAGTGCGACACCACGGGTGGCGAATCTCTACGGCGTACCTTCTCGACAGTCGCCGCCTGCTCGAGACACTCAAGGCCAGGGGTGTGAAGATCGGGATCGCGACGAGCATCCGCAGAGGCGACCTCGAGGTGGCCCAGGTTTTCCCACTTCGGGGGCGGACGCCCCGATACGCCTCACGCCAGAGCAGACCGCGCTGTTGTCGCTGTTCACGTAGGCCTTTCCGTCCGCTGCCACCGCTCTTCGACCGGAGCGGACTGTCGTGATGCCGACAGCGCGGGGCGCACAGCGATCAGCTTCGACACACCCCGCTGCACAAGCAATCGACGGTTTCCCATTGGAAACGACGGCTTCCAGAGGTACTGGACCTATATCGGGAAGGCGGCGCCTGTCCTTGACAGACATATTCTCGTTGGCATACTAGGCGTTTCCCGGTGTGCGCCATTAAGACAGATGCGGTGATCCATGGACGACCTGTCGGCATCAGGCCTGGCCGCCGCAGCGAGCGCCGCTCTGATCCAGGCCATGGCCTCGGACGTGTGGCTCAATGTGAAGGAACACGCGGCACGCATTCTCGGCCGCGACGGGACGGAGTCGGTGGCCCGCGCGGACCGGGTCCTGGAAGATTCGCGCGAACGGATGTTGGCCGCATCACCAGACCGCAGGGACACGGCGTCCGCCCTGGAGGCGGCCCGGTGGGAGGGCCGCTTGCAAGCCCGGCTGGAGGAGGATCCGGGCTTCGCCGTCGCGGTACGGGACCTGGTCGCCGCAGTTCGGGCGGCCGGCGAAGGCGTCGACCTGTCGACCGCCGTGCAGCAGAATGTGACCGCCGGCCGGGATTCGTACACCGCAGGCCGCGATCTCACAGTGGGCCGCCCCGACCGGGCGCCATGAGTGACGCGTGACCGCGCCCCAGCAGGATGTCAGCGCACGGCGCGACGGCTATGTCGCAGGCCGGGACCTGCATCTGCACGTGACAGGGCAGCAGCTCAGCTTCTATCCGGAGGAACGCTTTGCCGCGCCGCTGACCTATGATCGCGAACGGCCGATCTTCCTGCAGTACCTGAATCCGGAGATCCGGTCGTGTTACGGCCGCCCACCGACGGCCCGTTTCACCGAGGCGGATCTGTCCCAGGCGCTGCACGCGACGCGGCTGGCCGTGCTCGCCACCGACGAGGAACTGATCCTTCCCGCGTCGTACCTGTTCGAGGTGCCGAGCCTGTCGGTCTTCCTCACCCGGATCAGGCCACTCGTGGTTCGGGGCGTGGTCCACTACTCCTCGCACATCGCCGACCTCGACTCCTATGTAGAGCACAAGGCCGTCGAATACCGCCGCGACGCCCGCAATCCCTACGAGCTGACCCCGCACCGCAGTCTCACCGACGGCCTCGTCTGGCGGCCCCGCTACGCGCAGAACACCGCCACCGACATCGGCCAGAGCTGGGGCACCGCCCTACAGCCGGACGGCGAGCTGGCCACGACGCTCGCCAGCATCGCCGGTCGCTGGCCCCCGATGGCCGGTGACGTCGAGACACACCTGCACGAGGTGCCCGATCGACTCGACGGGCAGGCCTTCATCAGCCGGTTCGTCCGGGCCACAGTGCCGGTGACACTGGGAGCCGAGGAACGGGCCAGGATCGACATGTTCCTGTCCCGCGAATACCTCGCCAGCTACCTGTGCGACCTCGACGCCGCCATCGTCGCCGACTTCGACTTCGGCGACTTCTCCTGCGGCATCCGCCAGCTGCGGATGTCGCTCGCGGACCGCGTGCTGTCCGCCCGCTCGTTCGACCTCGGCCTGCGATGGCTCGGCATCCACGACTTCGTCCACCGCAGCGCCCGCTGGCCCGATCTGCTCTCCCTGCGCTCGACTCCCGAATTCGGCACAGTCGCCACCGCCACACAGCATCCGGTGCTCCGCGCCCAGCTCCGCGAGGCGGTGATCCGGGGGCGGAAGCGCATCAGGTTCCAGAACGCGGCAACCATCCAGGAGGCGTTGACCGTGGTGGCCGTCGTCGCCAACAGGCTCGATGTCACGTTGAACCACACAGATCCCGACCGAAGGGCACGATGATGCTGATCTCCGTCTACTGTTCCGGATCGATCGTCAAAGGCGCTGGTGACCAGCAGCGCCCCTGCTGGACGGATGTGGAGCGGGAGGAGGTCGCGGGCGGGGCGGCTCCCTGCGGCGTCGTCTTCCTCAATCCGGACGACCCGATTCCGGACGCGGGCAACACGTTGGGCCAGTTCGGCCGGGACATGTACCAGGTGATGGTGGCGACGGCGGTCGTCGTCGACGCGCGGGTACGCCGCGGCATCGGCATCGGCGTCGAGATGGCGGCAGCGGTCACGCTGGGAACGCCCGTGATCGTGGTTGCTCCCCGCAATTCGCAGTACCGCAGTGACGTCCTGGAATATCGCGGGGTGCGGGTGACCGACTACGTGCATCCGCACGTGGCGGCGCTCGCCACCAAGGTGGTCGACGACTTCGCCGCCGCCGGTCGCGCCCTCGTGGCGCTGGCCGACCGACCCAGGGCGGCCCAACCGCGCCCTGCCTGGCTGTCCGCCGCACTGGACGAGTACGAGAACAACGTGCTCGACATCGACGCACCGATGCTCGACGCGCTCCGAAGGATCAGGGCCGGCGCCGCGCGAGTGCCCAGCACGACGGCATGATCGCCGACACGGGGTCCAGTACCGTCGAGCCGATCGGCGCCAGGACGGGGGTGACGGGACTTCACCTGGTGCACAACCGCCACCTGGAAACGCTGTTGTTCAACCGCAACCTGACGGACCTGCCGTTCCGGCGCGCGTGCCTCGCCAGCAGCCGCGAGTTCCTCAGGCACATCCGGGACGAACTCGACGGCGCCGATCTCGCCGAGCTGATCATCCTGAGTAAGGGCCTGGTCTACCAGCTCGCGGAGGCGGTCGCCGCCGAGGCCGGCCGGAACCTGCCAGCGAACCTGGTCTCCACAAGCAGGGTGGCCGTCGCCTCCGACGACGCCACGGTCGAGGTGTCCTACGCGCGGTTCGACGCCGGCGGCTCGACGCTGCTGATCGGCGACACCGTCGCCTCCGGCGCGACGATCGTGGCGGCGCTGCGGGAGTACCGGCGATTCCACCCGGTCCGCCGCCTGTACGTGCTGTCGTACGCCGGTGCCCTGCACGGTGCGGCCCGCGTTGCCGACTACTGCGCCGGCAGCGGGATCGAGTGCACCATGCTCTTCGGCCTGGCCGCGTTCGGGCTCGCCGAGAACGGATTCGACCTGTCTTTCCTGCACCCCGCGACGATCACCAGGGACGCCTACCGCGAGCGGGCCCGACGGCAGTTCGCCGGCAGGCCCGTCTCGGCCGTCGGGTGGGACTTCGGCTCGCAGGCCATGGCGCCGGGAAAGTACCGCCAGCTCTGCTGGGTCGAGGCCGGCCTGTGGGACCTGCGCGGCTCACCGGCTCTCGCCGTCGCCCGCGAGCCGGAGAACATGGAGGCCCTCGCGCACGAGGCACCCGCGTACGCGGGCACGACGTTCCAGGCTCCGGGCAACGACGCGGTCCGAGCCGCCGAAGCCATGGCGGACGCTCATGCGTCACGCGGTGACTGCGCTGCGGTGAGCGTTGACGACCCGGGCGTCCGGTAGGGCGATCCAATCGTTGTCACCCACCCGCACGACCCCGCCATCCAGTTTGGGCAGCAGAGCGGGATCCTCCATCGGGCAGAGCAGCCACACGTCGTCCGCCCCGCCCCGCGCCGCGTCGGCCAGCTCGTGGAGCCGGTCCACCGCCCGGTAACGCGCCAGCACCGCCGCGTCGTGCAGCAGCACCGGCCCCTCGCCGGCCCGCAACTCCGCGCGCAACTCGGGCACGGCGAGCTGCCACGCCTGTTCGACGTACTCGCCCAGCTTGATCGCCGGCCGGGAGCCGGGCTCCGCGATGTCGGCTCTCAGCACCGTCTCCCAGGTCGGCTTCGGACGGGCGTCGACCAGGGCGTGCAGGTGGTCCAGGAAGCGGGCCGCCACGTTGACCGGCCGGGCGTCGAAACACCGGATGAGTTCCTCGCGGGCCGGGGCGTACCGGTTGAGGCGTGCCGTCAGGGCCCGGAACCCACCGGCGGTCCTGGCGCCCGTCAGCCGCTCCTCGGCGCGCATCGCCGCCGCCAGCTCCGGCGACTCGGCCGTCCACCGGCTCGGCGCGGCCGTCGCCGACGGGCGACGCTGCATGATCGACATGGAGGACGAGGCGTTGCGGGGCGGCGGTGGCACGTACCGGTCGCTGTCCCAGCGCAGCTCGAAACCGGCCTCGGCGAGCAGTCGGTCCAGCCTCGGATGCGGCGGCAACGGCTCCAGCTCCGGGAATGGCGCGGCCACCCGGTCGGCGACCTGCGTGGGGGTCAGCCCGCGTCGCTGTCGGGCCCGGTCGCCGGGGGCACCACACCGGCCTGGGCCAGCCGCAGCGCCCGCACCGGGTCGAGGTCGCGAGGATAGAGCTCCAGCCGCGCGGTCGCGGCGGCCCGCTCCGAGGCCACCGCCGCGAGCAGCACCCGTCGCCGCTCGTCGATCGCGTCGGCCGCCCCGCCGGGCGCGGTCACGGTCGCGAGGGTACGCAGCACCGTCGCCGGGCTCGGCAGCACCTCGCTGGCGGCGAGCCGGTCGGCTGCCTTGCCGAGTGCGTCGGCGTAATCGAGCAGGGCCGGCGCGGCCGGGGTGTCCGGGGCGTCGTCCTCGCCCGCCTCCAGGGCCACCAGCAGCCGCTCGCCGTGCCGGCGCAGCAGCAGGCGCCGCTCGTCGGCGAGGGCGTCGACCTCCACGGCGGCCCGCACCGCCGCGAGCGCCACCGCCCGGCGCAGCCTCCTGCATGCCAGAGATCCTAGGGGCAGGTGACCCGCCCCCTGGACCCCCGCCAGTTGATCTACAGTCGTGGCGCACGACGCCGGACAGCAGTTGGGGGAGGCACGCCAAGTGGGTGTGGAGGTGGCTCGCTTCCATATGGAAACCGGACCGGCTCCACTGTTCGCCCGCGTTCACCAGGTGTTGGTCGGGATGCGGCGGCTGCGGTTGCACGGGGCACACCTCGCGGGGGTGGTGATCGGCTTCGGCGACACGGTGAGGACGCTCTACCGCGCCTCGCGGGGCAAACGCGGACAGGGTGAGGACATCGTGACCAGCGGCCCGCTATGGGACCTGGTCCACGAGGTCAACGCGCAGTTGATCGCCCCTGGCGTCGAAGGTGCCCCCCTGACGGGACCGATCGTTACGCACCGCTTCCGGTCGCCTCAGCCGGGGGCCGCGCCTCCGGCATCTGCCGTGACGCTCTGCCTGCCCGGATCTCGTCCAGCCGGGCTTCGAGCATCATGGCCTGGGCGACCGAACCGCCGCTGACCCGAGGCCGCCACGGGCCGCGCGGCAGAAGAGAAGCAGAGGCTTGACCCTCTAGTCGGTCGAGCCCCGAGCATGTGCCGCGGAGACCCGACGGCCGGCTGCCCAGCCCCGACCCGCGAGGAGCACGGTGGACACGAACGACGCCGACGACGTCATGGCGCACATCGGCCGTGCCCTGGAACTGGGTGGAGCCGGCGACCGCGCCGCCGCCCGCGAGGCCCTCACCGCTCTCTGGGAGCAGGTCGGTGACGCCGGGGACGCGCTGCACCGCTGCACCATCGCGCACCACCTGGCCGACCTACAGGAATCCGTCGCGGACGAGGTGGCGTGGGACCGCCGTGCGCTGGCCGCCGTCGCCGACCTCGACGACGAGCGCGTCCAGCAGCACGACGCGTCGTTGCGGGTCCTCGCCCTCCTGCCGTCGCTGCACCTCAACCTCGCCGACGGGTACCGCCGCGCCGGCGACGTCGGGCGCGCCCGGCACCACGTGACGGTGGCGGCACCGCTGGCCGCCGAGTTGCCGGACGACGGGTACGGCACGATGATCCGCGAGGCGATCGCACGGGTGGGCGCGCTGCTCGACGCCGGGTCCAGGGAACCTCTCGCCGCACCGTGACACCCGCCGGCAGCTCCTATCACCGCGTATGGGGGTACTGACAATGAACCGCCTTGTTCGACCGCTGGTCGCAGGCGCCGCCATGGTCGCGGTGGCTTCTGGCGGGTGGTTGGCCTATGACTCGCTGCGCCCGGGTGAAACGCACTCGGTGCACTCGTCCTACGCGTTCGACGTGAAGGATGAGACGAAGGTGGCCGGTTTCGCCGACTACGTCGTCGTCGCGACGGTGGACCGTGTCGTCGAGGTGCAGGAGCGCGACGGCACGCCCTACACCGTCTTCGAGGTGACCGTGGACAAGTCCCTCAAGGGCGAGCCGGTCAAGACGCTGCGGGTGGTCCAGCTTGGTGGAACCCTCGGCAAGGACACCTGGCAGGTGGAAGGCGAGCCGCTGCTGCGGCCCGGCACGACCTACGTGCTGGCGGCGAAGACGGAGCAGGGGCGCGAGACACATCAACTGGTGGGCGGGGCGGACTTCCCGGTCGTCGACCGGGCCGCGGCCCGTGCTGGGGGGTCGGGCCCGGTGGCCGAGTGGCAGGACAGCGTCGCCCGCCAGCGGTGGCCCGAGGAACTACCGAAGAAGTCCTGACCGCCGTACTTCGACCGGGCACCCCTGGCCTGCCGCTCCCAGACCCTAACGACGAACAGCGGCGTCGGGACAATTCGTCCCGACGTCGCCGCGTCTCATCACCGCACAGAGCCGGGCCCTTCAGACCCCGCACCGGAGCCTGCGCCCCTCAGGTGGTGCCGAAGGAAGCTCGCCAAGTGGTGCCCGCTGAAGCGGCCGAAACACGTCGGCGGCCCCGTCAGCTCGGCACGTCGCGGCGGCGGAAGCCGGCCGTCCCGGCCGCCAGCAGGACCACCGCCACCCCCGTCAGCACGACCAGCGGCAGCGCCGCCGGGTCGACCGCGGGGGCCGACGGCACGTGGGTGTACGGCGACAGGTTCAGCGCCGCCTGCGGCAGGTCGAGCACCGCGCCGAGCTGCCCGAGCAGCAGGAACACGATCAGTGCCGCCCAGGACAGCGCCACCGACCAGCGGGGCAGCAGGCCGAACAGCGCCGTCACCACCCCGGCGACCACCAGCAGGGCCGGCAGTCGTACCAGCGCCGCTCCGCCCAGCCCGACGGCCCGGCCGAGGGGGTCGCCGGCGACCAGACCGTAGCCGAGGCCGGTGGTGAGCCCGCCCAGCAGCACCAGGGCGAGCGCGCCGAGCGTCGCCGCGACCACCTGGGTGGTCAGCCAGCGGGTACGGCTGACCGCCGTGGCGAGCACCGCCTCCAGCAGCCCGTCGGCCTCGTCGTTGCGCGTGCGTAGCAGCGCCTGCACGACGTACGCCCCGATGGTCAGCGCGAACAGCCCCAGCATCGCCGCCAGGTACGCGTCGATGAGTTTCGCGCCGCCGCCCATCGCACTGATGGCCTCGGCGGCGGCCGGGTTCTCCTCGATCATGGCGTTGAACTCGTCGCCGGCGATGCCCATCGAGAACCCGAGCACCGCCACCCCGACCGCCCAGCCGAGCAGCGCGCCGCGCTGCAACCGCCAGGCCAGTCCGGCGGGGCTGAGCAGCCCGGGTGCGGCGGTGGTCGGCCCGCGCCGGGGCGCGACGAGCCCGGCGCCGATGTCCCGCCGCTCGGCGAGGGCGTAGGCCGCCGCCACCCCGGCGACCAGCAGCGCGACGGGCAGCGCCAACGTCCACCAGCGTTCGCCGCCGAAGGCGCGGACCTGGTTGCCCCAGCCGAGCGGCGAGAGCCAGGACGGCCAGGCGCTGACCACCCGCAGCCCGCCGTCGGTCTGCTCGCCCAGCACGTCACCGGCGGCGCGGAGCAGGAAGGAGATCCCGACGGCGGCGGCGGCGAGCGCGTTGGCGCCCCGGGACGTGACGGACAGTTGGGCGGCGACGGCGGCGACGCCGGTGAACGCCAGGCCGACGCCGCCGATGGCGGCGGCCGCGGCGACCGACCCGGCGAGCGGCAGTCCGGCGCCGGCCAGCGCGGCGGCGAGCAGGGCGGTGGCGGCCACGTTCGCGGCGACGACCACCAGCAGCGCGGCGGTGAGCAGCGCGTACCGGCCGACGACGGAGGCGCCCAGCAGTTCCGCCCGGCCGGTCTCCTCGTTCTGCCGGGTGTGCCGGATGACCGCGAAGGTGCTCAGCAGCGCGGCGAGCAGGGCCAGCGTCACGTACGTCTCGGCGGTCACCACCGCGCCGAGGTCGGTGCCGGCGATCGGCCCGTTGAACGCGCGGGCGACCAGGCTGGACGCCGACGTGCTGGCGTAGCCGACCCGGGACGCCTCGTCCGGGTAGAACTCCTTGACGCTGCCGGCGAGGGCGTAGCCGAGCAGGGGCGTGCCGAGCACCCAGATCGCCAGCCGCAGCCGGTCGCGGCGCAGCACGAGGCGGGCGAGCCGCCCGGTGCCGGTGAACGCGCTCACCGGGCACCCGCCGGCCGGTCGGCGTCGGGGCGGTCACCGTCGATCGGGCCCGCCGCCGGGGCGGAGGCGCCGGCGGGGACGGCGGCGCGCTCGTCGCCGTAGTGGCGCAGGAACAGCTCCTCCAGGGTGGGCGGGGCGCTGGTCAGCGCGCGTACGCCGAAGCGCACCAGGTGCCCGAGCAGCTCGTCGAGGTGGACGGGCTCGACCTCCAGGTGGGTGCGACCGTCGACCTCGCGCACGTCGTGCACGCCGGGCAGGTTCGCCAGGCCGGTCGCCGGCCGCGCGGTCTCGACCGTCACGGCAGTACGGGTGAGGTGACGCAGCTCGGTGAGGGTGCCGGACTCGACGGTGCGGCCCTCGCGGATGATGCTGACCCGGTCGCAGAGCGCCTCGACCTCGGCCAGCACGTGGCTGGAGAGCAGCACGGTGGCGCCGTCGCGCTTGAGTTGGCGGACCTCGTCCTGGAACACGGCCTCCATGAGCGGGTCGAGCCCGGAGGTCGGCTCGTCGAGCACGTAGAGTTCGACGGCCGAGGCGAAGGCGGCGACGATGGCGACCTTCTGCCGGTTGCCCTTGGAGTAGGTGCGGCACTTGCGCGTCGGATCGAGGTCGAAGCGCTCCAGCAGCTCGTCGCGGCGGCGCCGGTCGAGGCCGCCGCGCAGCTGGCCGAAGAGGTCGATCGCCTCGCCGCCGGAGAGGTTCGGCCACAGGTTCACGTCACCGGGCACGTACGCGAGCCGCCGGTGCAGGGCGACCGCGTCGCGCCACGGGTCGGCGTCGAAGACCCGCACGTCGCCCGCGTCGCGGCGCAGCAGGCCGAGCAGGACGCGGATGGTGGTGGACTTGCCGGAGCCGTTGGGCCCGAGGAAGCCGTGCACCTCCCCCGCCGCGACCGTCAGGTCGAGCCCGTCGAGCGCGCGGACGCTGCCGAACGTCTTGACCAGGTTGCCGATGGAGATGACGGGCATGGGCCCTCCTGTCGCTGGCGGTGCCGACGAGCACACTGTACTGACCGACGGTCAGTCGAATCAACAGGGCTGCCTGCCATCGGTCAGACGCCGCTAGGCTTGCCGCCATGACCGCCGAGGCGCCCGACGACACGCGTACCCGGATCCTGCGCGCCGCGCTCGACCTGTTCGCCGAGCACGGCTACCAGCGCACGCCGCTGCGCCAGATCGCCGAGCGGCTGCGGCTGACCAAGGCCGCGATCCTCTACCACTTCCCCACCAAGGAGCACCTGCTCACCGCCCTGATCGAGCCGATGGTCGCCGATTTCGAGGCGCTGCTCGACGCGGCCGAGGCGGGGCCGGCCGAGCGGGCCCGGTGGACGGTGCTGGAGGGCTGGGTGGACATCATCCTGGGCCACCGCCGTCCACTCGGCATGCTCTTCCACGACATCGCGCTCGTCGGCCGGGGCGACACCTACCACCGCCTGATCCGGATCGCGATGCGCGCCAACGACCTGATCGCCGGGCCCGACGCGGGGCGCCGGGAGCGGGTCCGGGCGGTGCAGGCGGTCGCCGCGTGCAGCGATCCGGTCGTCTTCTTCATCGACGTGCCGGACGCGGTGCTGCGGGCGGACATGCTGGACGGCGTGCGCCGCCTGCTCGGCGACCCGCCCGGCTCCGGCCCCGCTGGCGGCTCCGACCAGGCCGGCGGCGCGGGCACGGCGAGCGTCGCGGGCACGGCGGACGGCGAGAGCAGGGCCGGCGGCGCGGGCGCGGCCGGCGCCGAGAGCGCGACCGGCGGCGCGAACACCCGCACGGCGGCGACCAGCAGCGGCACGGGCACGGCGGCCGACGGTGGCGGCGGTGCGGGCACCCCGGCGGCCGGCGGCGCGGCGAAGGGCCGGCGCCGGCCCGGGCGACCTCGGGCGATGAGCGCGGAGCAGGTCGAGGCGGCACGGCGGATGCACGCCCGGGGCGACCACTCGGCGGACGAGATCGCCGCCGCGCTCGGGGTCTCGCGGGCCACCGTCTACCGCCACCTCGACCTGGCCGCCGCAGAATAATGAGACTGGTTCCGCGACGGTTTTGAGAACGAGGGCCGCCTTCCGCGGAAGGCGAAGCGATCAGCAGGAGGCACCCTCATCCGAGGGTGCCTCCACTGCGCTGATCCGATGGTGGGCGGTACCGGGGCCCGGTCACCGCTCCACCCGCATCGAACGGCTCACAGACCGCAATGGGCAGCTGCCGGCTGACGGTCCAGTCAGCGCGCCGGGCATCCCGCCCTCATCGAGTTACGAGACGTCTCAGCGGGGAGCGCTGCCGAAGGCGCTGGAGAGGTACGCCCGGGAGTCGGCGATGGCACCCTCGATGATCCGGGCCGCCTCGCGGGCCTCCTCGGGCCGGTGCCCGGCCTGCACCTGAAGCCGGAACCGGGACGAGCCGGTCGGGGTCACCGGGAACTCGACCATGAATGCCAGCACCCCTCGGTCGAAGAGCAGACGGTTCGCCGTCCGCGCCAGCTTCTCGTTGCCGATCAGTAGCGGCACGATCGGTGACGGCTCACCCATGCAGGTCAGGCCCCGGCCGGTCAGTTCGTCGCGCAGGGCGTGGATCGCGGTGAAGAGCCGGGCCCGCAGCGCGTCCCCCTCGGCCGACCGGATGATCCTGGTGGCCTCCCGCACCACCGCGGTCTGCACCGGCGACAGCGCGTTGGAGAAGAAGTGCGAGCCGCCGAACATCTTGATGTACTGCTTCAACGCCGGCGAGTGGGACGCCACGAAGCCACCGTTGGAGCAGAACGTCTTGGAGAAGGCACCCATCACGATGTCGACGCTGCCGAGCAGGTCCTGCATCCCCAGTACGCCCGTGCCGCCGGGCCCCATCGAGCCGAGGTCGTGGGCCACGTCGACCAGCAGCGTGGCGTCGTGTTCCCGGCAGACGCGTTGCAGGGTGACGAGGTCCGGCCAGTCCGCGTCCACCGAGAAGAGCCCGTCGGTGACCACCAGGATGCCGTTGCGGGTGTCCGTGGCCCGGATCTCGGTCAGGTGCCGGCGTACCGCCTCGACGTTGAGGTGCTCGTAGCGGACCACGTTCCGGGTGGCCGCCCGCGCCCCCTGCTGGAGGCAGGAGTGGGCCAGCCGGTCGATCAGGATGTGGTCGGACTGCCGGACCAGACCGACGACCGCGCCGAAGCCGGCCGCCCAGCCGGTCGGGAAGAGCGTCACGTGGTCGAGCCCGACCAGGTCGCCGAGGGCAGCCTCCAGCTCGTCGGAGATGCGGGTGTTGCCGAGCACCATCGGCGAGCCGGCGCTGTGCGGCCCGTAGTCGTGCATCGCCCTGGCCGCCGCCTCCCGGATCGCCGGGTGGGTGTTGAACGACAGGTAGTCCTGCGAGTTGAAGTTGATGCCGCGGGCCCGCCGGCCCAGGTCGTTGGTGATCTGGGCGACGCTGTCCGGTGCCGCCTCCAGCACCCGGGAGTACTGCCACGTCTCCGTGCGTCGGCGGGCCTGCACCCAGCCGTAGAAGTCCCCGGTGCGGGTCAGCAGGTTGCGGCCGGCGGGCCGGTAGAAGTCGTACGCGTTCTTGTCCAGGGCGTACTCCTCGTCGGGGTCGACGGGGTTGCGCAGGTGGGCCGGCTCCCACATCTCGGTGAGGTCGGCGACCACCTGGGCCAGCTCGGCGTCGGCGCCGTCGAGCGACGCGAGGTCGTCCCACGGGATGTGGGTGGCCCAGTTGCGGGTCATCTCGGAGACCTCGGCCGCGGTACGCGCCATGGTGTCGAAGTCCCGGCAGTGTGCCGCCTTGAGGATGATCCCGATCAGTTCGCCGTCTTCACGCTGGTCCAGCTCGGTGGTCACGGTGTCGTCTCCCTGGTGGATCATCAGGCGAAGAGGTTCTGCTGGTAGCTGCGGGAGGTCTCCGCGAAGTCCTCGAAGACCGCGTGGTCCGCGGAGGACTCCTTCGCGGCGTCGTTGAGCAGGAAGAGGTTGGAGGCCTGGAAGAACTCCGACACCGGCGCGACGTCGGCGTGGGTGGCGATGAACCGGTCGGTCTCCTGCTGGTTGCCCCGCAACGCGACGAACAGTTGCAACTCGTCGTGCCGGTACGGACGCATCTCGGCGAGCGTGCAGACGTAGTCGTGGTAGGCGGCGGCGTTCTGGCTCCGGCGGCGGTCCCCGTAGGCGGTCATCGCCTCGTCGATCGACACGTCACCGCGGAGCCACCGGTCGAGTGCGGCGCTGACCAGCTCGGCGTCACGGAAGGCGTGGGTGATGCCGATCGCGGTGCACTGGTCCTTGGCCGACTCGGCGTCACCGACGAGCACCCACCCGGGCCCGTGCAGTGGCCGGAGGAAGGCCGACTGGTCCAGGGTGCCGTAGATGCGTTCCTCCCTGGTCCCCTTGCTGCGCACCACGTCGCCCAGCTCCGGACTGACGAAGTCCAGCGCCTTCTGGTAGTTGCCGGGCACGTCGGCGCGAAACTCCCGCGACCACTCACTCGGACCCCAGACCAGGACCATGTTCTGGTCGAAGTTGGTCGGCGCCACCGCGCAGGCCAACCGGCCGCGCCGGTGCAGTTGTGCCGGACCAAGGTCGAAGCCGGACCAGTAGCTCCAGTAGGCGAACGTGCAGCGGGGCCGCTCGTCGTACTTCGGCAACGCCAGGGTGCGGGCGACGAACGAGTTCCGGCCGTCGGCACCGACCACGATCCGGGCCCGCTCCTCGACCAGCTCTCCGTCGACCGCGCGCCCCCGGATGCCGGTGACCTGCCCGTCCTCGACGATCAGCTCACGTACGGTGAAGTTGGTCCGCACCTCGGCGCCGGCCCTGGCGGCCGCGCCGACCAGGATCTCGTCGAGCACCCGGCGCCGCACGGACGCATAGCTCTGCACCACGCCCGAGTCGTCGCCGTGCAGGTCCCGGAAGTACTCGCGCAGCAGTTCGGTCGGCACCGAGCCGGTCAGCGAGATGCCGTCGTTGACCACCTCGACCGTGGTGTGCGCCGGGGTGACCGCCAGGACCTCGTCCAGCAGTCCCCACCGGTTCAGGTAGGACATCCCGTGCGGCCAGAGGAAGTGCGTCGAGATGACGTCGCTGGGGAACGAGGAGCGGTCCACCACGAGCACCCGGTGTCCGCGCTGGGCGAGCAACAGGGCAGTGGACGCACCCGAACAGCGGGCGCCGATGACGATCGCGTCGTACAACTGAATGATCCTTCGTTGATGTGGCGGTGGCGGCGCAGGGGGCGGCGGCGGAAGACCCACCCGGGAGCGGCCCCGGGGTCCGCGGATCGCGCAGGTCGCCCGGGTTGCGTGCGGCGTCGGCCACCGTTGCCGGTGGCTGCCTCTGCCACACCTACCGATCGAGCCCGCAGGCCCGGCGGAGAGCGTAGCTCATGTCCACAGTGGATTGAAACCGCCCGGAGTGAGCGTCCGAGGCACCCGACGAAAGCTGCGCGGGAAGTGTCGGGTGATCGGGACCGGCGCCGCCGCACGATGGGGGCATGGATGACACGACCCTGGTGTCCCGCTTTCTGCGCGACGGCTTCGTCAAGCTGGAGGGCGCCGTCGCGCCGCGCGTGGCAGCGGACTGCGCGCGGCTGCTGTGGCGGGAGACGGGCTGCGACCCGGACGATCCAGCGACGTGGACGCAGCCCGTGCACTGGGTGCCCGGCCTGGCGCAGGGACCGTTCGCCGCCGCTCCCAACTCCCCGTTCCTCCATCGCGCGTACGACCTGCTCGTCGGCGCGGGACGCTGGGAGCCGCGCTACTCGCTGGGCACGTTCCCGCTGCGCTTCCCGCACGAGGAGGAGCCGGACGACGCGGGCTGGCACATCGAGGGCAGCTATCTGCCGGAGGGCGAGAGCTGGTACTTCACCAATGTGCGCTCCCGCGGCCGGGCGCTGCTGATGCTGTTCCTGTTCAGTGAGGTCGGGGAGAAGGACGCCCCGACCCGGATCCGGGTCGGCTCGCACCTCGACGTGCCGAAGGTGCTGGAGAAGTACGGGGAGAACGGCGCGAGCGGACTGGCCCTTGCGCCCGACCTGGTGGCGGCGTCCGAGCACCGGCCGCTCGCCCTCGCCACCGGATCTCCGGGCGACGTCTTCCTCTGCCACCCGTTCCTGGTGCACGCGGCGCAACCGCACCACGGAGCGCGGCCTCGCTTCATGGCCCAACCGCCGCTGATGCCGGCCGCACCGTACGAGCTGGAGCGGGCCGACGGCGCCTACTCCCCCGTGGAGATCGCGATCCGTCGGGGTCTCGGACGGGACGCTCTCGGTCCGGACGGGGACGGCACCGACCGCGGCGCCGGGGCGACACGCGTCCGTTCCTGAGCGCCTGGCCGAAGGTCTTGTCGGAGATCTCGGGGCGCCAGGGTGAGGTCCAGGGCGGTCCGCCGGTGAGGTTGCCGTCGCCGGTACGGTGGAGGCGGAGGTGGCAGTGGTTCTGCGGGTGAGTGGCCGCAATGCGCGGTTCCAGCAGTGGAAGGCTCTCCTCGGCAATCGGACCAAGCGGCAGCGACGCGGCGAGTTCCTCGTGCAGGGCGTGCGCCCGATCAGCATGGCCGTCGAACACGGCTGGCAGATCCGGGAGCTGCTCTACGACACCAGCGCGCACCTGTCCGGCTGGGCACGCGAGGCCATGGACACGGTCCGGGCCGAGAAGTTCGCCCTCTCGCGTGAGCTGATCCACGAACTGGGAGGTAAGGCGGACACGGTTCCAGAGCTGCTGGCCGTGGTCGCGTTGCCGGAGGACGATCTGCGCCGTATCCCGGTCGGCCCGACCATGCTCACCGTCGTGTTCGATCGGCCCACCAGCCCCGGCAACATCGGGACCCTCGTCCGGTCGGCGGACGCCTTCGGCGCCGGCGGCGTCATCGTCACCGGCCACGCCGCCGACGTGTACGACCCGAAGGCGGTCCGGGCGAGCACCGGCTCGCTGTTCGCCCTGCCCGTGGTCCGGGTCCCCTCCCACCAGGCCGTTCTGTCCTGGGTCGCTGACGTCCGCGCCGACGGCATCGGCATGAGCATCGTGGGAACCGATGAGCGCGGCATTCTGGACGCCGCCGAGTACGACTTCACACAACCCACCCTGACGTTGATCGGCAATGAGACCACCGGCCTCAGCTCCGGCTGGCGCGAGGCGTGCGACCAGCTCGTCCGGATCCCCATGTCCGGGTCCGCCAGCTCCCTGAACGCGGCGACCGCCGCGACCGTCGTGCTGTACGAATCGGCACGCCAGCGGGCCGCCGCCCGGCGGTAGCGCACCGATGGCAGGCGGCCGACCGGCCCCACGTGGGCGGCCTGCACAGAAGTTCGGGCGCTGACACGTCAGGCGGCCAGGGTGGCGTAGCGGCCGGCCCGCTCCAGCAGGCCGTCGTGGCTGCCGGACTCGACGATCCGGCCGTGGTCGAGCACGGCGATCCGGTCCGCGCCCCGCACCGTGGAGAGCCGGTGCGCGATGGTGATGGTGGTACGCCCCCGGGCCACCTCGTCGAACGCCCGCTGCACGGCGCGCTCGGTCTCGGTGTCCAGCGCGCTGGTGGCCTCGTCGAGGATCAGGATGCGCGGGTCGCGCAGCAGCGTACGGGCGATCGCGAGGCGCTGCTTCTCGCCGCCGGAGAAGCGGTGTCCCCGCGAGCCGACCATGGTGTCGTAGCCGTCGGGCAGCCCGGCGATCAGGTCGTGGATCTGGGCGGCGCGGGCGGCGGTCTCGATCTCGGCGTCGGTGGCGTCCGGGCGGGCGTAGCGCAGGTTCTCCCGCACGGTGGTGTGCAGCAGGTACGTCTCCTGGCTGACCACGCCGACGATCGCGGCCAGGTCGGCCAGGCGCAGGTCGCGTAGGTCGACGCCGTCGACGGTGATCCGGCCGCTCGTCGGGTCGTGCAGGCGGCTGATCAGCGCGGCCAGGGTGCTCTTGCCGGAGCCGGTCTCGCCGACCAGCGCCAGGCCGCTGCCGGCCGGCACGTCGAGGGTGATCCCGGCGACGGCGGCGGTGTCGCTGCCCGGGTAGCGGAAGGTGACGTCGCTCAGGCGCAGCTCGCCCCGGATCCGGCGCGGGTCGACGTCGACCGGCTCGGCGGGGTCGTCCACCTCGACCGGCAGGTCCAGGTACTCGAAGATCCGGGCGAACAGCGCGAGCGAGGCGGTCACGGATACGCCCACGTTGAGCAGGCCCATCAGGGGGCGGAACAGCCCGCCCTGCAACGCGGTGAAGGCGACCAGGGTGCCGATGCTGAGCGTGCCGGCGGCGCCGGGCAGCCCGGCGCTGAGATAGATGACCGCCGGGATGGCGGCGAAGACGACGCTCATGGTGGCCATCCGCCAGCGGCCGGCGAGTTCGGAGCGCAGTTCCAGGTCGACCAGGCGGTCCGACGAGGCGGCGAAGCGGGCGGCCAGGGCGGGGCCGGTGCCCAGGGTCTTGGCCAGGTGCACGCCGCTGACGGACAGCCCCTCCTCGACGGTGACGTTGAGGTCGGCGAGTTCGCGCTGGCGCTGGGCGGTGATCTCGCGGCGCAGGTGGGCGACGCGTCGGGTCAGCCAGATGGCCGGCGGCAGCACGACGAGCGAGACCAGCGAGAGCCGCCAGGAGAGCGCGACCATCGCCGCCGCCGTGGCGACGACGGTGGTCAGGTTGGCCGCGATCGAGGTGGCGGTCGAGGTGACCACGCTCTGCATGCCGCCGATGTCGTTGGTGATGCGCGACTGCACCTCGCCGGTGCGGGTGCGGGTGAAGAACGCCAGGGACTGCCGTTGCAGGTGGGTGAAGACGTCGGTGCGCAGCCGGTGCATGACCTGCTGGCCGACCCGGGTGGAGATCCAGGTCTGGAGCACGCCGAGCACCGAGGTCACGGCGGCGACGGCGACCATGCCGGCCACCAGCCAGACCAGCAGCGGCAGGTCGCGCTCGGGCAGGGCCCGGTCGATCACGGCGCGGAGCAGGAAGGGCGAGGCCATGGCGAGCACCGAGGAGACCACGATGATCGCGGTGACGGTGGCGAGCGCCGTCCGGTGCCGGGCGAAGAGCGCGCCGATGCGCCGCAGGGACACCTGGCGGGCCTGCGCCTTCTCGGCGGCGCTGACCTTGCGGGGGCCGCGGTCGCGGCCGGAGGGGACGGGTTCCAAGGGGGTACTTCCTCAAGTCGGAGATGCTGAGGTTGCCTCAACATGAGGGAACAACAGCTCCTGCTGCTACCGTATTCCCCGTGACGGCAAACACGGACGACGCCGGGGACGGCCTCGCCGAGGCGTTCTGGGCGGTGACCCGGCGGCTGCGCCACCGCACCCGCGAGGCGCTCGCGCCCTGGGACGTCACGCCCGGGCAGTCCCGGGCGCTCGGCGTGCTGATGCGGCACGGCGCGCTGCGGCTCAGCGCGCTCGCCGAGCACCTGCGCATCGCCCCGCGCTCGGCCACCGAGGTCGTGGACGACCTCGAGGCGCGCGGGCTCGTGCGGCGCCGGCCCGATCCGGCGGACCGGCGCGCCACCCTGGTCGCGCCGACCGGGGAGGGCACGCGCGCCGGCGCCGCCATCCACGCCGCCCGCCGGGCCGCCGCCGAGGAGCTGTTCGGCCGCCTCGCACCCGCCGACCGGGAACAGCTCGCCAGCATCCTGCGTACGCTGCGCGACTGACCGGCCGCCCACGGCCCGGTGCCCGCCGACGCCCGCGACCGGGTGCCGCCGGGGGTTTGCCGCCCCCGGCGGCGGGTAGCCCAGCCACCCGTCCTGCCGACGGGACCGGGTCCCCCGAGCTGGCGGCCCGGCACACCTGCGACGCCGACAGGAGTGATCACGGTGGGTCGGATGCCCCGGAAGCACGGTGACCGCTGACGATGTGCGGCATCAGTGGCGAGGCGAGGTTCGACGGGTCGAGACCGGACGCGGGCGCGGTGACCCGGATGACCGAGGCGATGCGCTCCCGGGGCCCCGACGGGGAGGGCCTCTTCGACGACGGCTGGGTGGTTCTCGGGCACCGCCGGCTCACCATCATCGACCTCACCGAGGCCGGCTCCCAGCCGATGGTCCGCGACGACCTGGGGCTGGCGCTGATCTTCAACGGCTGCGTCTACAACTATCCCCAGCTGCGCGAGGAGCTGCGCGACGCCGGGCACACGTTCCACTCCACCAGCGACACCGAGGTGGTCCTGGTGGCGTACGCGCAGTGGGGCGAGCACTTCGTCGACCACCTGGTCGGCATGTTCGCCGTCGTGCTGGTGGACCGCCGGCGGCGCCGGCTCGTGCTGGCCCGCGACCGGCTCGGCATCAAGCCGCTCTACCTCGCCGAATCACCAGGCCGGCTGCGGTTCGCCTCCACCCTGCCGGCGCTGCTGCGCGCCGGCGACGTGGACACCTCGATCGACCCGGTGGCGCTGCACCACTACCTCTCCTGGCACTCCATCGTCCCGGCGCCCCGCACCGTCCTGCGCGGCATCCGCAAGCTCCCCCCGGCCACCGTGCGGATCGTCGAGGCCGACGGGCGCAGCCGCCAGCACGTCTACTGGCGGCCCGACTACGCCCGGGACCCCGCCCACGCCGGCATGGACGCCGGGGACTGGCGGGCCGCCGTCGGGGAGGCGCTGCGCGAGGCGGTACGGCGGCGGCTCGTCGCCGACGTCCCCGTCGGTGTGCTGCTCTCCGGCGGCCTGGACTCCAGCATGATCGTGGCGCTGCTGGCCGAGGCCGGGCAGCGGGACCTCCAGACGTTCAGCATCGGCTTCGACAGCCGCGGCGGCGAGGCGGGCGACGAGTTCCACTACTCCGACCTGGTCGCCCGCACGTTCGGTACCGACCACCACCGCATCCGGCTCGCCGACGACGACCTGGTCCCGGCGGTACGGCGGACCGTGCACGCGATGACCGAGCCGATGGGCAGCCACGACGTGGTCGCCTTCCACCTGCTCTCCGAGCAGGTCGCCCGGCACGTGAAGGTGGCCCAGTCCGGCCAGGGAGCCGACGAGGTCTTCGCCGGCTACGGCTACCACCAGCCCCTCACCCGGGTGCCCCGCGACGACGCGGCAGCCACCTTCGCCGACGCGTTCTTCGACCGGGACCACGCCGAGCTGAGCCGGGTGGTGGACCCGGCGTACGCCTGCGACCGCGACGCCAGCCGCGAGCTGCTCGCGGCGGACCTGGCCGCGCCGGGCGCGCAGACGGCGCTGGACGCGGTGCTGCGCCTGGACACCCACCTGATGCTCCCCGACGACCCGGTCAAGCGGGTGGACAGCATGAGCATGGCGTGGGGGCTGGAGGTGCGCACCCCGTTCCTGGACCAGGACCTGGTGGCCCTGGCGGCGGCCTGCCCACCCGAGCACAAGGTCGCCGACGGCGGCAAGGGCGTACTCAAGGAGGTGGCCCGCCAGGTGCTGCCCGTCGAGGTGGTCGACCGGCCGAAGGGCTACTTCCCGGTGCCGGCGCTGCGCAACGTCGACGGGCCGGTGCGGCAGCTCGTCGCCGAGGCCCTCGCCGCACCCGCCGCCCGCGAGCGCGGCCTGTTCCGCCGCGAGTACGTCGCCGAACTGCTCGCCGAGCCGGACCGGGCGCAGGCCGCCGCCGGCAGCAACAAGCTGTGGCAGCTCGGCCTGCTGGAACTCTGGCTCCAGTCCCACGACATCCGCTGAGGGCTTCCGGCGCGCGACCGGCGGCGCGGGGTGCTCCCAACCACGGCTGCTCTGTGAGTTCGGCAGCCGGCGTGTTCACCCGAGCGCCTGCCGGGCGGCCTCGCCCATGGGGTCGTCGCGGGTGGGCATCCCTCGGATCGCCGGCAGCACCTCCTCCCGGAAGACGCCGTGCAGCCGGCGCAGCTCCCGCGCCGGATCCTCGGCGTCGTCGACCCGCACGTCCCACAGTGGGTACGGCTCATCGCCGCTCACCGTCACGGTCGCCGACCGGGCGCCCTGCCGGTCGCCGCCCGCCCCCTCCCCGGCCTCGATGGCCAGCACGAGCCGCTCCGCCAAGTCGAGTTCCCGGCTGTCCTCGAACACCCCGACGATCTCCGCGAGGGTCTGCGGGCCCACCAGGCGGTTGCCCTGCACCGCGTAGCCGGGGCCGGTGCGGTGTCCCGTCCAGTCCTTCGTGCGGGAGCCGGTGAAGGCGTGCGAGCGCCCCCAGCGGTCGACCATGCCGACCTGCCGCACCTCCCGGCCCGGGTCCTTGGCCAGCAGGCCGGTCAGGACGTCCTGCGGCGAGCAATTCTCGCCGAGCAGGGGCAGTCCGTCGTAGGCCAGGAACGGGTTCGGGGTGGCCTGGGTCGCGACCGCGCCGACGCCGGAACGGACGTGGGCGACGAGCTTGCCGACCGCGGGCCTCGCCGTCAGGGCCCCCACCCCGAGCTGGCCGGTACGCGGGCACCGTGCGGCGATCGAGAAGGTCACGGTCGTCGGCTACCCGGCCGGGCGTCCGGTACACCCTGCACCGGTGCGGAACGGCGGGGCGGGGCGGCTCAGGCGGCGCGGGTCTCGGCGGCCAGGTGGTCCAGGACGGCGCGCACGTCGTCGCCGGTGCGGGCCATGACCCGGCGCTGGCGGGTGGCGCCGTTGCCGTCGCGCCGCAGCCGGATGAGCTGCTCGCGTACGTAGTCGAGGTCGCCGTGGCGGGCCAGGGCCGGCGCGACCGTGTCGACGAGCTCGCCGACCAGGTCCCAGGCGGGACGGGCGACGCCGGCACGCAGGTCGATCAGGTCGCCCTCCAGCCCGTCGTGGGCGGCCCGCCAGTGCGCGGCGGAGACCAGGCAGTCCCTGATCCGTCGGGCGGGGACCCCGGCGCGGGCGTCGGCGGCCATCGTCGCGACGAGCGCGCGGACCAGCCCGGCGACCAGCACGGTGTCGTCCACCGCCGGGCAGACGTCGCCCACCCGCACCTCCACCGTGGGGTACGCGGCCGACGGGCGCGCGTACCAGTAGACCATCGCCGCGTCGAGCATGATCCCGGCGTCGATCAGCTCCGCCACCGTCGCGTCGTAGTCGGCGACCGACTCGAAGTGCGGGGTCGGCCCGATGCTGGGCCAACGTTCCAGCTGCATGGAGCGCCAACTGGCGTGCCCTGTGTCGCGGCCGTCGTGCAGCGGCGAGTTCGCGGTGATCGCCTGCACCACAGGCAGCCAGGGGCGCAGGTGGTTGCAGACCTGGATGGCCAGTTCACGGTCGGGCATCCCGACGTGCACGTGGCAGCCGCAGACGGCGGGGTCGTGCGCCACCGGCCCGAACCGGCGGGACATGGCGTGGTAGCGCGGCTTGTCCGGCACCGTCCGGTGCGGCTCGTGCACGGGCGTGGCACCGACCGCGACGAGCCGGGCCCCGGCGGCCTCGGCCGCGTCGCCGACGGAGCGGCGCAGCGCCACCAGGTGCGCGCGCAGTTCGGCCAAGTCGGCGGTGACCGGCGTGACCATCTCCACCATGCTGTGCCGGAACTCCTGCCGGCTCTGCTCCCGCGCGCTGCCGGACAGGGCGGTGAGCACCCGGTCGGCGACCGGCAGGCTCTCCCCGGTCCGCGGGTCGAGCAGGAGGTACTCCTCCTCGACCCCGAGCGTCAGCGTGGTCTGGTCGGAAGCGGTGGCAAGTGCCGGACGGTACGTCATGGGCGCTCGCGTCCGTTCGTCGGGCGGCGCGCCGGGCGCCGCGCTGCCGGACGACCCGAGTTCCCGGCCCACTGGCTGGGCAAACGCGCGGGGCGCGGGCCTCAACCGCCCGTCAGCACCGAAGTCGCCCGGCTGTCCAGGAAGGCGCGTTCGGCCGCGTTGTCCGTCAGCTCGGCGGCCGTCCGGTACGCCCGCGCCGCCTCCCCCGCCAGGCCGAGCCGCCGCAGCAGGTCCGCCCGGACAGCGTGGAACACGTGGTACCCGGCCAGGTCGAGCCGCTCGACGGCCGCCAGCCCCGCTGCCGGCCCGGACACCTCGGCGAGCGCGACGGCCCGGTTCAGCGCCACCACCGGCCCCGGGGCGTAGACGGTGAGCTGGTCGTACAGCCGGAGGATCTGCGCCCAGTCGGTGCCGGCGGCGTCGGGCGCGTCGCTGTGCACGGCGGCGATCGCGGCCTGGATCTGGTACGGCCCCGGCCGGTCGCGGCGCAGGCAGCGGCGCACCAGGGCCTGCCCCTCGCCGACGAGCCCGGCGTCCCACCGGCGGCGGTCCTGCTCGGGCAGCGGCACCAGCGCGCCGTCGGCCGTGGTGCGGGCGGGGCGGCGCGCCTCGGTGAGCAGCATCAGCGCCAGCAGCCCCAGCGCCTCGGGCTCGTCCGGCATGAGCCGCACCAGCAGCCGGCCGAGCCGGATCGCCTCGGCGCACAGGTCGTCGCGGACCAGCCGGTCGCCGGAGCTGGCGGTGTGCCCCTCGGTGAAGATCAGGTAGAGCACGGCCAGCACGGCGGGGAGCCGGTCCGGCAGGTCGGCGTCGCCGGGCACCCGGTACGGGATTCCCGCGTCGCGGATCTTGGCCTTCGCCCGGACGATCCGCTGGGCCATGGTCGCCTCCGACACCAGGAACGCCCGGGCGATCTCGGCGGTGCCCAGGCCGCCCAGCAGCCGCAGGGTCAGCGCGACCCGGGCGGCGGGGCCGAGCGCCGGATGGCAGCAGGTGAAGATGAGGCGGAGCCGGTCGTCGCGCACGGGTCCCTCCTCGGCCGGTACGTCGCGGACGTGCAGCAGGGCGGCCTGGGCGTGCCGGTCGGCGCGGGAGGCCTCCCGCCGCAGCCGGTCGACGGCCCGGTTCCGGGCGGTGGTGATGATCCAGCCGGCCGGGCTGGGCGGCACCCCGGTCTCGGGCCACCGCGCCACCGCCACCGTGAACGCCTCCTGCACCGCCTCCTCTGCGAGGTCGATGTCGCCGAGGAGGCGGACGAGGACGGCGACCGCGCGGCCGTACTCCGCGCGGAACACCGCCTCCACGTCGGGCACGGTCAGCTCTCGCCCTGGAAGGGGCGCACCTCGACCGGCAGGGTGGTGGCCAGCGCGTACCGGCGGCCCCACGCCAGCGCGGCGTCGAGGTCGGGCGCCCGGAGGATGGTGATCCCGCCGAGGTGTTCCCTGCCCTCGACGAACGGCCCGTCGGTGACCAGCACCTCGCCGTCGGACGGCCGCAGCACGGTCGCCGTGTCGGGCGCGTGCAGCCCCTGGCCGAACACCCAGCAGCCGGACGCCTCCAGCTCCTCCCGGATGGCACCCAGCTCGCGCATCACCCCGGCCAGGAACTCCGGGTCCGGCAGCCCGTCACCGTCGGGCTGGTGGATGCTGAGCAGGTACTGCTTCATGGCCCCTCCCCGCGTCGGCGGCCGGCGGCGGCGCCGCCGGCCTCTCATCCTCCACACGAACGGAGCGGGCCAGGATCGACAACCCGCCGGAAAACTGCTCCGCCGACGGCCGGCGCCGGTCAGCGCGGGGCGGCCGCCAGCAGGTCGGCCACGGCGTCGACGGTCTCCGGATGCGCCGCCAGCAGCGCGGTCAGGCCGGCGGGAACGGCGGCGGTGGCGGCGTCCGGCTCGCGCCAGCCGCCGTCGCAACCGAGCAGCGCGGCGACGGCGTCCACGCTCTGCGGGTTGGCCGCCAGCAGGGCGGCGACCGGCCCGGAGACGGCGGCGGGGACCGCCGGCGTCGACGGCGGCGCCGAGGCCGACCACGGCGGCACCCAGGCGTCCAGCGCGGCCAGCGAGCCGGGGAACGTGCGCCCCGCCTCCCGCACCAGCAGCGGCACCAGCTCCGCACCGTGCTCGCGCAGCGTGGTGATCAGGGTGGGCAGCCACGGCAGCAGGACCGGGTCGGGCAGCCGGGCGAACGCGGACGACATCACCTCCACGACGAACGGCGCGAGCCCCGGCACCGGCTCCAGGGCCTGCACGAAGCCGCTGAGGTACTGCGGGAAGGCGGGCACCACCAGCGGGTTGGCGAGCAGTGCGGCGCACCGCTCGCGCAACTCGGCCAGGGGCAGCAGGCCCAACTGGTGCCGGGCGGCCCAGAGCAGCGCCACCTTGGCCGGCGTCTCCGGATGGGACTGCGCGACGGCGAGTTCGAGCTGGGACCGGTCGCAGCCCAGGGAGAGCGCCAGGCTCTCCATGCCGAACAGGAAGCCCAGCATGGCGCCGACCTGACGCACGCCGCTCTCCTCGTCGAGGAACGCGGTGGGCAGCAGGGTGCAGTAGTGCGCGTACCCGGTGGTCACGAACGCCTCGCACCAGGCCGGCAGCGGCCCGGTGGCGCGGTGGTGGGCCAGCAGCCGCCGGATCCGGCGCAGCACCTCGGGGGCGTCGTCGACGGTGCGTTCGGCGGCGAGCAGCTCCACCGCCCGGGCGCCGAGCTCGTCGACCAGGCGCGGGCTGTCGAGCAGCCGGATGGCGTCCTCCACGGCCTCCAGCGCGACCGAGGCCGTCGCCTCCGGGCCCCGCACGGCGCGGCGCAGGCGCTGCTCCAGCACCTGCTCGACGGTCACCCCCTCGTAGCCCAGCTCGATCAGCGCCCGCTGGCTGCGGCCGAGGGCCAGGTCCCAGCTCTCCTGGATCGAGCGCTGCCCCAGCCGGCGCTCGCCCATGATGGGCCGGACCGCGTCGCGGGGCAGCAGGTGCCGCAGCCGCCACAGCAGATCCGAGCAGGGCACCAGCTCGGGGTTGGCCCGCAGGTCCACCAGGGCCCGCTGGATCGTGCGCTTCTCCAGGTCCAGCCCGAGCGGGGCGAGCCGGTCGTGGACGTCGCGGGCGAGCGGCGGAAGGGCCTCGTAGCCCACCTGGCCGACCCGGTCGCCGCCGAACAGGATCTCGCAGAGCCGGCGGACGTCCCGGCGGCCCGGGACGACGTCCTTCTCGATGCAGGTGACCGCCGCGTCGGCGAAGTCGTACGGCGTGGGGCGCGCGCGGTTGCGCAGGCCGGCGAGGAGGATCGAGGTCTCGAAGACGGCGATCGCGTCGGCGGTGCTGGCCAGGTAGCCGTTACGCCGGGCCAGCCGGACGATGTCGACGCACCAGCCGCGCAGCTCCGCCTCGTCCAGGCCCTGCGTCGCCGGCGGCTGCGCCAGGTAGCCGGAGAGCCGGTCGGCGACCCCGGCGGCGGGCACGGGCGCCGGGGTGGCGCGGCGGCGGCCGCCGGCGCGGGTCCGGCCGCCCCGCTGCCCCTCCAGCCGGAACGGGCTCAGCTTGGTGCGGGCGACCGCCTTCGTCCAGGTGGCGGAGGCGATCGACACCGAGCCGGGCGCCAGGCCGAACTGCGCCTCGATGGCGGAGTGGCTGGACGGGATGAGCCCGTAGTGCCACCGGGTGCCGGTGCGCGGGCCGATCTCGAAGGGGGCGTCGGACCGCAGCCCGAACTGCTCCACCCGGCTGGCGGCGTGGAACGCGCCGCAGACGTAGAGGCAGTCGGCGGGATCGGCCCCGGAGGCGGCGAGGTGCTGCCGCATCCGGGTCCACATGTAGCGCTCGCGGTCCTCGTCGCGGTCCTGCCGCTCCGCCCCGGCCGGGCGCAGCCGCCGGAACAGGCTGCCGATCAGCACCATCACCTGCCGGTAGGTGTCGTGGTCGGCGTCGGCCAGCGGCTGCTCGACGTACTGGTCCCACCACTCCGACCAGTGCCGGACCTTGCCGTGGTGCAGGAGGTAGGCCTCCAGCTCCGCGAAGCGGGGCCGCAGGTCGCCGATCTCGACCCCGACCGCGTCGCCGTGCAGGGCAGCCTCCTCCCCCGCCGGCGCGGCGGCCTCCACGTCCCCGCCGGCCGGGGCCTCGTCGGCGGCGTCGGAGGGGCGGCGCGGCGACCACTGGAAGACGTGGTCGGTGGAGCGGTCCACCAGCACCAGCTCGACGCCCGGCGTCTCCAGCGCGTACGCGATGGCCTGGTATTCCGCGCTGGCCTCGGTGATCGGCGCGACCACGCTGAGCGGCCCCCAGTCGGCCGGGAAGCCGTCCAGCTCCGAGGCGAAGGCCTGCACGGCCACCGGGAGGCTGCAGTTGCGCAGCTCGCCCAGCAGCGGCTGGAGATCCTCGCACAGCTCCAGGTAGATCACCTTCGGCTGCTTCGCGCGCAGCCTGCGGACCATGGCCAGCGCGGACGCCGGGGAGTGGTGGCAGACCGGGAAGATCTCCAGCTCCTCGCCGAGGGCGCGGTCGACGTCGTCGACGATGCCGGCGAGGATCTCCCCGACGGCGCCCGAGCTGCCGGCGAAGGCCCCGGCGGCGGCCGTGAGCTGCTCGCGCAGCGCGCCGAACGGCCCGGCGGTGGTGGGGGCGGTCACGACAGGGCGGCGATCGCCTGGCGGCCACCGTCGAGGAAGCCCTCCCAGCCGTCGTCCTGCTTGGCGCGCGGCTCGACCACCCCGTGCAGGTACTTGTTGAGGATCGCCAGGTCCTCCGGGCTGCGGCGGGCCAGCGAGCCGACCAGCGACCCGGCCAGCGTCGCGGCGCGCAGGGTGCGGTCGCCGAAGAACTGGCTGTGCAGGATGGCGTCCTCCAGGACGCCGATCTGTTCGGCGGTGGACAACGCCGACTCCAGCTTCTCGTCGTCGCTGGTCGCCGAGGTGGCCGCGGCACGCAGGTCGGCGAAGCTCTGCAACAGGATGTCGAGCAGGGTGGGCGGCACGTCCAGCGTGATCTGGTGGCGGCGCAGCAGTTCCTCGGTGCGGAAGCGGACGATCTCGGCCTCGCTGCGCTTGTTGGTCACCACGGGGATCCGGACGAAGTTGAACCGCCGCTTGAGCGCGGAGGAGAGGTCGTTCACGCCCCGGTCCCGGCTGTTCGCGGTGGCGATGATCGAGAAGCCGGGCTTGGCGAAGACGATGTTGTCGTGGTCCAGCTCCGGGATGGAGACGTACTTCTCCGACAGGATCGAGATCAGCGCGTCCTGCACGTCGCTGGTGGAGCGGGTCAGCTCCTCGAACCGGCCGACGGTGCCCTGCTCCATCGCCGTCATGATGGGCGACGGGATCATCGACTCCCGGGACTGGCCCCGCGCGATGACCATGGAGACGTTCCACGAGTACTTGATGTGGTCCTCGGTGGTGCCGGCGGTGCCCTGGACCACCAGGGTCGAGTTGCGGCAGACGGCGGCGGCCAGCAGCTCGGCCAGCCAGCTCTTGCCGGTGCCCGGGTCGCCGATCAGCAGCAGGCCCCGGTCCGACGCCAGGGTCACGATGCTGCGTTCGACGAACGTGCGGTCGCCGAACCACTTCTGCGGGATCTCCCGGTCAAGCCCGTCGGCCCGTTCCGAGCCGAGGATGAACAGGCGGACCATCCGCGGGCTCAGCCGCCACGAGAACGGCTTCGGATCGGTGTCGACCGACTCCAGGAAGTCGAGTTCCTCGGCGTACTTGACCTCGGCGGGGGCACGGAGCATCTCGGACATGAGGGGTTGTTCTCCTAGGTGAGGAAGCTCTTGAGCTCAAAGACGAGTTTGCGGATGTGACCGGAGATGACCGGCGTGCCCAGGTCCTTGAAGCGTTGCCGGAACCAGGGGTTGACGCTCTGCTGGCCCGAGCTGTTGACCGAGCCGACCGGGATGAACCGCACCCCGGAGCGGTGCACCGCCTCGATGCCGTCGAACAGCGGCTGGGAGCGGTTGAACTCGTAGAAGTCCGAGATCCACACCATGACCGTGTTCTTCGGCTCGACGATCTTGGGGCGGGCCAGCGCCATCGCGACCGGGCCGTCGTTGCCGCCGCCCAGCTTGGTGCGCAGCAGCACCTCGAACGGGTCGTGCACCCACGGCGTGAGGTCCAGCGCCCGCGTGTCGTACGCGATCAGGTGCACGTCCACCTTGGGCAGGCCGGCGAAGATCGACGCGAGGATCGTGCAGTTGACCATCGAGTCGACCATCGAGCCCGACTGGTCCACCACCACGATCAGCCGGGCCGGCGTGACCCGGCGGGCGGTCTGCCGGTAGTAGAGCCGGTCGACGTAGAGGCGCTCGTCCTCCGGGCTCCAGTTGGTCAGGTTCTGCCAGATGGTGCGGTCGAGGTCGAGGTTGCGGTAGACCCGCTTCGGCGGCACGGACCGGTCGACGACGCCGACACTGGTCTGCGCGACCTGGGTACGCAGCACCTCGGCGACCTCGTCGACGAACCGGCGGATGAGCGCCTTGGCGTTGGCCAGGGCCACCCCGGAGAGGTTGGCCTTGTCCCGCAGCAGCTGCTCGATCAGCGACATGCTGGGCGTCAGCCGGCTGGCCAGCACCGGGTCGGCCAGCACCTCCCGCAGGTGCATCCGGCGGACCAGGTCGCCCTCGATGCCGGCCAGCACCCCGCCGAGACCGTCGCCGCCGCCCTGCCGGCGCAGCCCGCCGGGCTCCATCCCGAGGGCCTGCTCGAACCAGCCGGCGTCGGACTGCCACCGGGCCAACTGGCCGGCGTCGACCGCCCCGTGGCCGGTGGCGAACACGTTCAACAGCAGCTTCGACACCAGTGCGGCGCGGCGTACCTCGGCGGCGCCGGGCGCACCCGACGGCCCGTCGCCACCCGCCTCGGCGGCAGGGTCGGCGCCCGCCGCCGCGGCCTCGCCGGGTGCCGACGTGCTGGCGACGCCGGGCGCGGGGCCGGGCGCGGGGCCGGGCGGCTCGGGAGCCGACGCGGCGGCCCCGGCGGCCGACTCGGCGGCCCCGGCGGCCGACTCGGCGGCCCCGGCGGCCGACTCGGCGGGCAGGCCGCCAACCGGCGTGTCGGGAAGGTCGGCGGCCGCAGGGACGTCGGGCGTCGGGGTGAGCAGGCCGCGCAGCTCGTCGGCGACGGCCGGGAAGCGCTGGACGACGGTGTCCACCGACACCGCCGGGTCCAGCAGTGCGGCCGGCAGCCCGAGGTCCTCGACGACCGCCATGCTGGCCGACTCCAGGGTGGGCTGCTCGTCGGGGTCGAAGAGCCGGGCCAGCAGCCGCCAGTAGAGCACCTGGCGCCGGTTGGCGTCGGCGAAATCCGCGGGGGTCGGGGAGTCGTCGTTCATCGGCGCAGCAACCGTCCCGCGCGCTCGCGCAGCACCGCCACGGCGTCGCCCGCCTTGGCCTCGGCCTTGGCGATCTTCGGGTCGGTGACCCCGCCCGCCCAGTCGCCGGTGTGCGCCTCGACCGGCTGGCGTTTGACGGTGGCCCGCACCGCCAGGGGTTGCAGCGACCACCGTCCGTCGTCCCACCGGATCAGGCCGAGGCACGCGGACGAGGCGGCCACCAGTTCGGGGGTGAGCGGCCCGCAGGACGGCAGCCGGTCGACCTCGACGGCGATCGGCTGGCCGCCGATGTCGAAGGTCGTCGTGCCGTCGTCGTCGCGCACGGTGTAGCCCTCCACCAGCACGGGCTCGGCGATCCCGACGGGGTGCCGCTCCAGGGGCGCCGGCGCCGCCGCGACGGCCGTCGGCAACAGGACCCGGGCGGTGGCGAACGGGTCGGCCGGCTCGCCGGGTCGCACCCGGTCGTCGCGCCAGAGCAGGTCCGCCCCGTGCAGCGGCAGCCCGGTGACCGTGAGGCTGCGCCGCTCGGCCAGCGCGGCCAGCAGCACGGGATGGGCGTCCAGCAGCCGCCACAGCGCGGGCCCGACGATCGTCTCCACCTTGACCGCGCCGACCGCGCAGCGGACCAGCCGCGGCGGCCCGCTGTCGGCCGGTTCGAGGATCGCGTGCACCTGCGCCTGCACGGCGGTGTCGTGCTCGTGCACGTCGACGCCGAGCACGAGCAGCCGCCCGGAGACCTCCTCGACGGCGGTCGGGACGGACTCGGCCGCCGCGTTTTGGGCGAGCAGCACGCCTCGGGCCCAGAGGTCGGCCCAGCGCCGCAGCGGCGGCTGCGCCATCGTGGCGACCGGCACGCAGGCGCGCAGCTCGGCGGCGAGCCCGTCGAGCAGCACCGCCAGCCGGCGCAGGCCGGGCTCGGCGAGGGCGGCCTCGACCGGCGCTCCCGCGGCGGCCACCAGCTCGTGGTCGACGCCGCCCCACCCGGTCACCGCCACCTCGTGCAGCCAGGCGCGGGCTCCGGCGCGGGCCGCGGACCCGGCGCCCGGGGACTCGACCGGGCCGGCAGCCCAGGGGGCGCGGACCCGGCCCAGCGCGGTGTCGAGCTGCCCGAGCAGCGCGTCGTGGGCGGCGCCGAGCAGCGCGCACCGGGCGCCGGCGAGGGCGAGCAGGTGTTCCTCGGCCACCGAACCGGCGGTCACCTTGGCCACCGCCTCGGCGAGCCGGTCGCCGAGCGGGGTGGCGCTCAGCGCGCCGGCCAGGGCGGCCAGCGCGGCGGCGTCGGCCTCACCCACCCGGGCGAGGCCGCGCAGCAGGGCGTCGTCGAGGTCGGCGACCAGGTCGAGGGCGTCGGTCAGGCCGGTCGGGGTGCCGTCGCGCAGGACGGTGAGCTGCGTGCCGAGCATCAGCGGCCTGCCCCGGTGGCCGGGAACCAGTGCAGCTCGGGCAGGGGGACCGCGCTGCCGGGCAGTTCCAGGTAGGACAGGTGGCGCAGGAAGCGACTGAACACGACGGCGGCGGGGGTCGGCTCGTGCCGCCCGGCGAGGGCGGCCAGCAGCTCCCGGGCGGTGTCCACCCCCGCGCCGACGTCGACCCGCAGGTAGCGGGCGACGCGGTCGGCGCCGTACTGGAGCAGTGCCTCGTCGGCCAGGGCGTGCAGGTGCTTGCACGGCGCGCCGCGTAGCCCGCCGCAGGGGCGGTTGTTGTTGGTGCTGCAGTGGTAGGCGTGGGTGCCGGAGGCGATCGACGAGACGTAGACCCGGTCGACGTCCGACCCGCTGGAGACCACGCCCTGCAACCGCCCGTCGGCCAACTCCAGGAAGGGCACCTTGGCCAGCTTGCGGGGCCGCGCGGGCGGCACCACCCGCACCGTGCTGCGCCGTCGCCACGCGGTCCGTTCCGCGTCAGCCACTGTCCGACCTCCCGTCCGCCGCTCCCGGCGCCGCCCATGACCATCCGCACGCCGGAGGGGTCGCCGGCGTCGCTGTGACGACAAGGATCATGGACCACGGGTACGACAGACCCTGAGTCGGGTTTACGGACGGTGGTCGCTGCGGAGGCCGCCACGCCCCTATGCTTCGGACACCGACGCCGACGGGAGGCGGGATGTCACCGGTCATCGCGGTCCCGGGCAGTGCCGGTGCCACCCGGGTCCACCACCTGCCACCGCGCGCCGCGGGACGCGTCCGGGTCGCCGGACACACCGGCGGCGGGTCGCTCGGCCCTGGCCGTCGGGGTGCCGCCGACGCCCACCCCGGGGTGCGGTGTCGGGCCGTCGGGGCAGGCACCCGATGGTGTAGAAAAGGCGGGGTGAGCGCAGCGATGACGCGCGGCAGGACACACGGTCGCCGGACGGTCCACCGTGGCTGAGACCGAGCTGCCGCCACCGTCGGTGAACGCGGGGGCCGCCCTGGTGCGGCTGGGGGACATGCCGCTGGCCGACCTGCTCGCCGGCGCCGGCGACGGCGTGCTGGCCCACGTGCTCGGCACGCTCGTGGCCGGCGACGAGCCGGGCCGGCAGCTCGACGTGTCGGCGTTCGAGTCGAGCTTCTGACGTGTCCGCCGACGCCCCGCCGTCGGCCGCCCCGCCCCACCCTGACCACGCCCGTCCGCCGACCCGGCACGACCATTTGGCGCCGGCGGCGGGCTCCTGCGGACCCGCCCCGGTGGCCGGCGCGGCGCCACCGGCCCGGGTCCGGCAGCTCGTGCTCAAGGTGCACAGCCGCTGCAACCTGGCATGCGACCACTGCTACGTCTACCGCAGCGCCGACCAGCGGTGGCGGGAGCGGCCCCGGGTGATCGCGCCGGGCACCGTGGCCCAGGTCGCGCGGCGCCTCGGCGAACACCTGGCACGGCACGGCCCCGACCGGGTACGCGTCGTGCTACACGGCGGCGAGCCGCTGCTGGCCGGTCCGGCGACCCTCGACCGGACCGTACGCACCCTGCGGGCGGCACTGCCTCCCGGCGCGGCGCTCGACGTCGGCGTGCAGACCAACAGCGTGCTGCTGGACGAGGAGTTCCTGGCGCTGTGCCACCGCCACGACATCGACGTCGGGGTAAGCCTCGACGGCGGCCGGGCCGCCAACGACCTGCACCGCCGCTACCCCGACGGACGGGGCAGTTTCGCCGACGTGGCCGCCGCGCTGCGGCTGCTCGGCCGCCCACGGCACCGGTCCCGCTGGGCGGGACTGCTCTGCACGGTAGACCTGGCCAACGACCCGGTGGACGTCTACGAGTCGCTGCTCGCGTTCGACCCGCCCCGCCTGGACCTGCTGCTGCCGCACGGCAACTGGAGCACTCCCCCACCCGGGCGGCGGCCGGGCGGCACCGACACCCCGTACGGCGACTGGCTGGTGGCCGTCTTCGACCGCTGGTACGCCACGACGCCCCGCCGCACCGGGATCCGGTTGTTCGAGTCGCTGATCGCGCTGGTGCTCGGCGGGCGCAGCGGCACCCGGGCGGTGGGCTTCGCCGAGCCGGACGTCATGACGATCGAGACCGACGGCACCATCGAGGGCACCGACACCCTGAAGACGACAGACGACGCGTCGATGCGTACCGGCCTCGACGTCTTCCGCCACTCCTTCGACGAGGCGCTGCGGCACCCGTCGCTGGCAGGCCGGCCGACCGGTCCGGCCGCCCTGGCCGCCGAGTGCCGGGCCTGCCCCGTGCTCAGCGCCTGCGGTGGCGGCCTGTACGCGCACCGCTTCCGCGCCGGCGCCGGATTCGCGCACCCGTCGGTCTACTGCCCGGACCTCTACCGGCTGATCGACCACGTACGGGGGGTGGTGGCCGCGGACGTCGACGCCCTGCGCCGCCGCGCCCTGACCGCGCCGCCCGACGCCGCCCCGGCCCGGCGGCGGTGAGTCGGTGGTGCTCTCCCCCGCCCAGCTCGCCGGCCTCGCCGCGGGCCACGGCGACGACACCACGCTCGAGGTGCTGCGCGCCGGTCAGCTCGGACGGCGGCGGCTGCTGACCGTCGCCGCCGCCCGCGCGGGCGGGACCGGTTCGCCGGCCGCGCAGTGCCTCGCCCTGCTCACCCTCGCCGAGCGGGCGGATCCGGCGGCCGTCGCCCACGTGCTGGCCCACCCGCCGGTCACCGGCTGGGCCACGGACGCCCTGCACGGCCGCCCCGACGCCGCCTACCTGGCCGGGCTGGCGGCAGCCGCCGCCCTGCGCGCGGGCCTTGCCTTCACGCTCGCCGTGCCCTGCCCGCAGGGTGCGCTGCTGCTGCCCACGGTGGGCGGCGCGGTCGGGCTCGGCGTCGGCACCGCGCTGGTGCGTGGCACGGGACGGCGCTACGACCCCCGGTCGGCCGGCGACGGGCGACCGCCGCCGGGGTTGTCGGTGCACGGGCCGGCCGGCGCCGTGCACGCCACCGACGGGTCGGGCGACGGGCACGCCCCGGCAGGCGGGTGGCTGCCGAGCCGCCGGCTCACCCCGGGCCCCGACGCGCCCCCGACCGGGGTGCTCGTCGACGACCAGGATCCGCACCGGAGCCGCTACCACCGGCCGCCGGCGAGCCGCCTGGACGACGCCACGGCGGAGCGGCTCGACCGGCTGACCGGGCAGGCCTGGCACTGGCTGACCGACCGGCTGCCGGCGCACGCCCGAGGGCTGGCCACGCTGCTGCGTACGCTGGTGCCGCTCACGCCGCCGCCGTCCGGGCACCCGGTCAGCGCCACCAGCCGCGCCGCACTGGGTGCCATCGCGCTCTCCGTGCCGGCCGACCCGCAGACGCTCGCGCTGCTGCTGGTGCACGAGTTGCAGCACACCAAGCTGGGCGCGCTGCTGGACCTGCTGCCGCTGCACGCGCCGGGCGGCCCGGCCCGCCACCGGGCGCCGTGGCGATCGGACCCCCGCCCCGTCGGCGCGCTGTTGCAGGGCGCGTACGCCCACCTCGGGGTGGCCGAGGTGTGGCGCTGCCGACGGCACGAGGACGTCCGCTGCGCGTTCGAGTACGCGTACTGGCGGGTGCAGACCGCGCGGGCCGTCGCGCAGCTCGCCGGCAGCGCGGAGCTGACCGACGACGGGCGGGCCTTCGTGGCGGGCATGGCCGGCACCCTGCGCGGCTGGCAGCCCACCGGCGACGCGCGGGTCGAGGCGGCGGCGCGCGACGTCGCGGACGGCGGGGCGGTGCGCTGGGCGCTGGCCAACCTGGTCCCCGACGACGACGGCGTGGCGGAGGTGGCGCACGCGTGGCGGCGGGGTCGGCCGCCGCCGCCGATCGCCGCACCCGCCGTCGTGCCCGGCCCGGCCCGGCCCGCGTCGGCCGGCGACACCGGCGCGGAGGCGGCGGTGCGGCGGCGGCTGCTGGCGACGACGGAGCAGCGCGGCACGGGCGGCGGCGAGGCGGACGCGATGGGGCGGGTGGACCGCGCCGACCGGGCGTACGCGGCGGGGGACGTCGGCGACGCCCTGGCCGGATACCGCCGCCGGCTCGCCGACGACCCGGGGGACGCCGACGCGCTGGTCGGCGTCGCGCTGGCCGCCGGTCGGCTGGGGCGTACCGCCGCCGCGCGGGTGCTGACCACCCGCCCCGACCTGGTCCGGGCGCTGTGCCGGCGGCTGCCCGGCGCCGACCCGCTGGCGGTCGCGACCTGGCTGGCCGCCGGCCCCGACTAGCGCGCCCTCCCGGCCGGGCCCGGCGCAGGGCGGGCCCGGCGCAGGGCGGGCCCGGCGCAGGGCGGGCCCGGCGCAGGGCGGGCCCGGCGCAGGGCGGGCGCTCGGGCCAGACCGGCGCTCGGCGCAGGGCGGGCGCTCAGAGCAGGGCGGGCTCGATGTAGCCGTTGAACCGGTCGCGCTGGCGGGCCTGGACCACCCGCGGGTTGTCGCCGCCGAACAGCTGCACCAGCTGGCCGAACGCGTCGTCGTAGAGGGCGCGCCCGGCGTCGGCCTCGCTCTCGGTGGCGATCCTGCTGACCGCGAGGTTGAGCGCCGCCGAGACGCTGTCCGGATGCTCGGCGCCGAGGGCCCGGATCAGCTCGACGTACGCGGTGGTGTCCAGCAGCAGGGCGGCGTCGCGCTCGCCGAGCGCGTACAGGTCGTTGGCGAGGTTGAGCGTGGCGAGCAGGGTGTGCGGGTGCCGCTCGCCGAGGCTGGCGAGAAGCTGGTCGCGGACCCGCTGGGCGAGGTCGAGCGCCTGGGGGTGGTCGCCACCCTTGCGTAGGAACACGCCGAGGTTGTTGAGGCAGGCCAGGGTGATGGCGTGGTCGGCGCCGAGGACCTCGGTGTACGCGTCGCGCAGCCGCCGCGCCATCCGCAGCGCGGTCGGGTTGTCGCCCACCGCCGACCAGGTGGTCGCCAGCGCCATCTCGCAGGAGAGGGTGTCGGCGTGCTCGCCGCCGAGGGTGCGCTGGTAGCGCACCACCGTGCGCTCCAGCACCCGGTGCGCGTCGGCGAAGCGGCCGAGCTGGCGCAGGGTCAGCGCCAGCTCCTTGGCGGTACGCAGGGTCTCCGGGTGGTCGGGGCCGATGATCTTCTGCTGGTTGGCGGAGGTGCGTTGCAGGACGCTGTGCGAGCGCCACAGCTCCCCGGTGTCGCGCAGCCCCCGGCCGTAGTTGCTGGCGGAGGCGAGGGTGGACGGGTCCTCGTCGCCGAAGCGTTCCCGGCGCCGCTCGTAGATGTGCTGGTCGAGCTGGGCCGCCTCGCGGAAGTGGCCGACGAGCCGCAGCGAGACGGCGAGGTTGTTCTCGGCGGTCAGCGTACGGCCGCTGTCCTCGCCGAAGCTGCGGACGCTCAGCTCCAGGGTGCGCCGGTCGCGCTGCTCGGCGTCGTGGTAGCGGCCCTGGGCGCGCAGGTCGGCCCCGAGGCTGCGGGCGGTCATGAGGGTGTAGAGGTGGTGCTCACCGAAGATCCGCCGCTGCCGGTCGTAGACGTCCTGGTCGATCTCGAAGGCCCGGTCGAAGAGGCTCTGCGCGCGCAGCACGTTGGCCAGGTGGAACCGCATCCGCAGGTTGGTGGGGTCGTCGTCGTCGGTGTCGCGCCAGCGCTCCAACGCGTCCTCGGCCAGCGAGCGCGCGGACTCGTAGTCCCCGCGCCGGTAGAGGTAACGCACCGTGTCGGCGACGAGCTGGCGGGCCTCCTCGGCCGTCGACTCGTGCAGCGCCGAGGGACGTACGTGTGGCCACAGCTCGGCGTAGCGCGGCCAGTTGGCCGGCTTGTCCGGATCGCGGGGGCTGGCGGCGGCGAGCAGCGACTGGGCCTGGCGGCGGGTCTCGTCGGGGTCGTCGAGCTGGTCCTTGATGACGAGCTGCACCAGCCGGTGGATGCGCACGGTGTTGTTCTCCGCGTCGACCTGGGCGAGGCCGTAGCGGCCCAGCTCGGCGGTGACCAGCCCCTGCAGGATCGGGTCGGTGAGGGTGGGGTCGAACGGGGCCATGAAGACGGCGAACCGCTCGCCGGTGAGCATCGCGACCGGGATCGGCTCCGGCGCGTAGTACGAGCACAGCTCCAGCAGGCGCGCGGCGGCGGGCTTCTCCTGCCGCAACTGCCGCAGCGTCACCAGCCAGGTCGCGGCGAGCGTCTTGGAGTATCCGGCCGACTGCCGGCCCTCCAGGATGCGCAGCAGGCCGGGGGTGTCCAGCGAGGCGAGGTACTGCTGCACCGGCAGCGCCGTGGCCCGCAGGTAGGCGGCGCCCTGCTCCACCGCCAGCGGCAGGTCGCCGAGCTTCTCCGCGACCTGGGTCGCCTCCTCCTCGGTGAGGCCGCGGACGCGGTCGCGCAGCAGCTGGACGCTCTCCGTCCGGTCGAAGACGGTCAGCTCGGTGGCGCCCGCGTACTCGCTCCAGGTCTGGTCGCGCGTGGTGAGCAGGACGTGCCCGGGGCCCTGCGGCAGCAGCGCCCGGGTGGCCCGCGACGGCTCGTCGGCGTTGTCCATGACGATCAGCCAGCGCCGGCCGGGGCCGCCCCGGCGCAGCGCGTCGAGCACCCGCCGGACCGCCTCGCCACCACCGCCGGCGCCGAGCCCCATCGCCTCGGCGAGGTCGGCCAGCCCGCCCCGGATCCGTTCCTCGCTGTCGGCGGGGATCCACCAGACCACGTCGTAGTCGCGGGCGAAGCGGAGCGCGTACTCGGCGGCGAGCTGGGTCTTGCCGACCCCGCCGAGACCGTGGACCACCTGCACGCCGGAGGCGGGCGAGGCGGTCAGCCGGTCGCGCAGCGCCTCCAGCTGCGCCGCCCGGCCGACGAAGGTGGTGCCGTGCTGGCGCACGTTCCACACCGCCGGGAACGATCCGGGGAACCGGCCGACCGCCCGCCCGGTCACCGCGTGCGCGGGTGCGCCCACCTCCTCGAGCAGCAGGGTCCGGGCGGTGCCGGCGTCGACGTCGCTGAGGTCGACCGGGGTGCGGTCGGTGTAGGGCAGGGCGAGCCGGGACTCGTCTACCCGCAGCGGCACGAGCACGCCGGTGCCGGCGACCTGGTCCCGGCTGGCGGCGGCCTTCCACGCCTCCCCCGCCAGCGGCGTGGCCGCGAAGTGCCGGGTCAGCACGACCAGCACCCGGCTGGCGGCGGCGAGCGCCCGGTCGAACTCGGTGCGGCCACCCGCGCGCACCGGCACGTCGACCGCGCGCCGGTCCACCCGCAGCCCGGCCTCCTCGAGCTGGTCGCTGATCCACTCCGCCCAGAGCCGGTCCACCGAGGCGTAGCCGACCAGCACGGTCTGCTCGGCGGTGAGCCGGGACCGCTCGAACGCGGTCAGCGAGCGGCGCCGTTCCTCCTCCGGCATCGGCTCCAGCCGGGTGACCCGGCCGCCGGTCACCACCGACGCGAGCTGCTCGTACGCCGCCAGCAGGGTGCCCGCCTGCTCCGGACGGTCGCCGAACGCGGCGAGGATCTCCTCGTAGGCGTAGAACGCGCGGTAGGGCACCTCGATGGTGTTCCAGTAGCGGGCCCGCGCGGCGTCGGAGAGGTGGTCGAGGAACGACGCGAACTCGGCCCGGACCAGGTCCCGGCCGGTCTCCAGCTTGCGCAGCTCGGCGTCCTCCACCCGGGTCGGCACGGGCACCAGCAGCGGCGGGTCGTCCGGGCGCTGGGCGCGGATCGAGCGGGCCACGGCCGACGCGCCCCGGATGCTCTGCGTCGACATGGTGAAGCAGTTGACGACGGTGTCGGGCAGTTGCACGGTGCAGATGCCGGCGACGTCGCTCAGGCCCGTACGGCTGTCGATCAACACGATGTCGTA
The DNA here is from genome assembly GCF_057197825.1 of Micromonospora sp. USAFONa4. Classification (NCBI taxonomy): domain Bacteria; kingdom Bacillati; phylum Actinomycetota; class Actinomycetes; order Micromonosporales; family Micromonosporaceae; genus Micromonospora; species Micromonospora sp. USAFONa4. Next base: position 388,772 of record NZ_CM170072.1, read on the forward strand.
CTCGGCGCGCATCTGCGCGCGGACCGCGTCGAAGAAGGCCGCCCCGCCCTGGCGTTCGTAGAAGTTCGACCAGTCGAAGGTGCTCACCAACCGCGAGTACGCCGAGTCCTGCTGGCCGGCCGCCACGAAATCGATCACGCCGCCGTGCGGGAACTCCCAGTTCAGCGAGACCGCCCGCCGCTGGATCTTGGCGTGCCCGGCGAGCAGTTCCTGCGGGTCGTCGCCGGGGTTGCGCTGCATCGTGGCCATCGAGTAATCCCAGATCATCTCGATGACCCCGGGGGTGGCGCGCAGCTCGGAGTCGCGCAGGAACGGATGGAAGTAGCGGTGCAGGCCGGGCGACTCCAGGTCCCAGTCCACCACGAGCACCTGGAGCCCCTGGCTGGCCAGGATCCAGGCCACGTTGGCCAGCGCCATCGTGCGTCCCGTGCCGCCCTTGTACGAGTAGAACGTGACGATCTGCCCGCGTGCCGCGTCGTTCACCGCCATCGGCTGACCGCCTCCATCAGGGACCTTCGAGGATCGGGCGGTGCACCGGGCCGTCCGACGGCGGCTCCTGGTAGACCGTGCCCGTACGGTAGATGCGGCTCTGGGCCACGACCAGCGCGTCCTCCAGCTCGGCGTGGAAGCGGCCGGCGGTGGCGATCTCCGGTCGCCACATCGCGGGATCGTTGCGCACCACGTGGTGCGACAGCACGCGCGCCAGGGTCTCCCACAGCCGCTGGTTGCCGTCGGCCGCCGCGTCGTCGGCGGCCGTCCAGGGCACCAGCACCGGGGTGGTGCTGTCGGGGTCGCGGTCGTAGCCGACGAGGCTCAGCTCGTAGCGCGGCAGGCCGGCCGACCAGACGTCCACCACGAGCACGACGATCTGGTTGTGCGCCCGGGCCCACTCCCGCACCTCGGCGAGGTCGACGGCGTCCTCGACCGTCCAGCCGTAGCTCTTGGTGGTCGCGACCGCCCCGGCGTAGCTGCCGATCGGCGCCTCCAGCTCGGGGCGGTACGGCCGCCAGTCCCGGGCCAGCGCGCCGTAGCGCTCCTCCGCCCCGCTGCGGGTGCCGGCCAGCTCCGCCGCGCTGCCGGCGGCCAGGACGAACCAGACGTGCCGGGCGCTTGTCGAGCGGGGCGACCGGGCGGCGGACGAGCCGGGTGCCGGCCGCCGGCGGGTGGTCTCGAAGGCGCTGGTGACCTGGGCGAGCACCGGCCGTCGGGCGGGCCGGAGCAGGCGGTGGTCGCGGTCGGTCTGCACGATGTGCTTGGCCAGCGCGTCGACGAAGTCCTGGTATTCGTCGTGGTGCCGGCGGCGCTGCTTGAGGGTGAGCAGGCCGTCCTGGGCGTACACGGCGCCGGCCGGGAAGTTCTTGTGCTGGAAGCCGGTCAGCGCCTCGGGCACCCGGTCGCAGGGGATCCAGCGGATCGGCAGCACGGCGGGGGGACGGCGACGGAACTCCCGCTCGTGCGCGTCGACCCGGTCGGCGAAGACCCGGAACTCGCGCCCGCAGTAGTCACTGACCACGTAGCGGGGGGAGGTCAGCGCCACCAGGCAGGAGCTGGTGGCGAGGGCGTCGGCGAGCTCCTGCGACCAGGTCGCGCCGAGCGGCAGCTGCCCGTCGACGAATCCCGCCTGGTCCCAGCCCACGCCGGCCAGCCGGGCCACCGCCTCGCTGAGATCGCCGAAGAACTCCTGCACCTGGCCGTTGCGGTTGTCCTCATGGGCGTAGCTCAGGAAGAAGAGTGGCACGCCCGCCTCCGCTCACGGGTTCCACGATCGTACGGAAAGTATAAGTCCGTCGATGCCAGGGTAGCGTCGGGCGGATCTTCGCACCGACCCGTGGAGAGTCGTATCCCCGACGCTTACGCGAGGGCGTCGGCGACACACCGACCCATCATGGATCGCTTAAATAAGGGAGGGCTGATATAAAGGGTTGCGTGCACGCCTTCGACGTACTCGGTGACCCGGTGCGGCGCCGCATCCTGGAACTGCTCACCGACGGCGAGACGACCGCCGGCGGGCTGTGCGACGTGATCCGGCGGGAGTTCGGGATCTCCCAGCCGGCCGTCTCCCAGCACCTCAAGGTGCTGCGGGACAACGGCTTCGCCACCGTGCGGGCGGAGGGGACCCGGCGTCTCTACGCCGTCGATCCCCGGCCGCTGCGGGAGGTTGACCGGTGGCTCGACAACTTCCGCCGGTTCTGGACGCCGCCCCTGCACGCCCTCGCCACCGAGCTGGCCCGAGGCAAGCGCGAACGGCGGCTGCGCGAGCAGCCGCCGACAGACGACACGACCGACCACGGGAGAGACCGATGATCGACGCGACCGAGCAGATCAACGCCGTACGCCGCCAGCTCGGCCGGCGGGTGCTGGAGGCCGGCGAGGCCCGGGTGATGACCATCAGCCAGACGTACGACGCGTCGCTGGAGGACCTCTGGGACGCCTGCACCAACGCGGAACGGATCCCCCGCTGGTTCATGCCGATCTCCGGTGACCTGCGGCTGGACGGCCGCTACCAGCTGGAGGGCAACGCCGGCGGCACGATCGAGCGCTGCGACCCGCCGAAGGGCTTCGCCGCCACCTGGGAGTTCGGCGGCGAGGTGAGCTGGATCGAGGTACGGCTGACGCCGGTCGGGGACGACCGGACCCGGTTCGAGCTGGAGCACGTCGCGCACGTCGACCAGGAGCGCTGGGACCAGTTCGGCCCGGGCGCGGTCGGGGTCGGCTGGGACCTGGCGCTGCTCGGCCTGGCGTCGTACCTGGCCGCCGACGGCAGCGGGGTCACGCCGGAGGAGGGCGAGGCCTGGTCGGTGTCGGAGCAGGGCCGGCAGTTCGTGACGGCGAGCAGCGAGCGGTGGGGCGAGGCGAGCGTCGCCGGCGGCACCGACGCCGAGGCCGCCCGGGGCGCCGCGGAGCGCACCACGGCCTTCTACACCGGGGCGCCGCCGGCCTGATCGCCCCGCCCGGCGCGGCGGCACCGGCCGCCCCCGCGCACCCGACCGCCCGGCGCGGCGGCACCGACTGCCCGTGCCGGCGGCCGGCCGAAAAGCGCGCGCGTTCCGTCGGACCCCTCGGGCAGACTCGCCGCCATGTCGCCGCGATCCGTCACCGAGCTCGTCGCCGCCGTCAACGCCGGCGAGAAGATCCGCTACCTGCACTTCTGGGGTCACCGACCGCAGCGTGACGGCAGCGTCGGGCCCGGCTGCCTGAGCCAGTGGTGGCCGGCCCCGTTCACCGACGGCGAGCGGACGTACGCCACCGCCGAGCACTGGATGATGTGGCACAAGGCGATGCTGTTCGGCGACGCGGCGGTCGCCGAGCGGATCCTGGCGGCCGGGCACCCCCAACGCGCCAAGTCGCTCGGCCGCGAGGTGCGGGGGTTCGACCAGGCGACCTGGGAGGCCCGGCGCTTCGACATCGTGGTGGCGGGCAGCGTCGCGAAGTTCGACCAGCACGACGACCTGCGGGCGTACCTGCTCGGCACCGGCGAACGGGTGCTCGTGGAGGCCAGCCCGCTCGACCGCGTCTGGGGCATCGGCCTGGCCGCCGACGACCCGCGCGCGGACGATCCGGCGCGCTGGCAGGGTGCGAACCTGCTCGGCTTCGCCCTCATGGCGGCCCGGGACGCACTTCGCGCGGGCCGACCGTGACCGCCGGGAGCCGCCGCCGCACGCCCCGGGCGGCGGCTCGCGGCGGCCCCCGGTGGGCCGGGTAACGTGCTGCGGCATGACCGCCGTGGCGTACTCCCACTGCTCCTTCTGCGGCGCCGCCTATCCGGCGGGGGCCGGTTGGCCGCGGGCCTGCGCGGCCTGCGGCGCGACGGTCTGGCGCAACCCGCTGCCCGTCGCGGTGGCGGTGCTGCCGGTCCGCACGGCCCGGGGCCTCGGGGTGGTGGTCGTCCGCCGCGACATCGAGCCCGCCCGCGGCCAGCTCGCGCTGCCGGGTGGCTTCATCGAGTACGGCGAGGAGTGGCAGGAGGCGCTGGTCCGGGAGCTGTGGGAGGAGACCGGCCTGCGCGCCGACGCCGCCGACGCCCGGCTCCTCGCGGTGCACGGCGCCCCGGCCGGCGGCACGATCATGGTCTTCGGCGAGCTGCCCGAGCGGCGGGCCGAGGCGCTGCCGCCTTCGGCGCCGACCGAGGAGGCCACCGAGTGGCTGGTGCTCACCGAGCCGACGGAGCTGGCCTTCTCCACCCACACCCGGGTGCTCGCCGAGTTCCTCGCCCGGCGCGCGGGCTGAGCCGGACGGCTCAGTCGGCCAGGTACCGGGCGGGCACCGCGTCGGTGAGCCAGACGCCGTTGGCGCTGCGATAGAAGGCGTGCCCGTCGCGGGCCATCGCCGCCGCGTCCACGGTCAGCACCACCAGCTCGCCCGCCCGGCGGGCACCGACCCGCCGGGCGGTCGCCAGGTCCGGCGACAGGTGGACGTGGTGCCGCCCGGCCCGGTGCAGGCCGGTGGCCCGGATCGAGTCGAGCGCGACGCGGCTGGTGCCGTGGTAGAGCCGCGCCGGCGGCGGGCTGGGCTTCAGCTCCAGGTCGACCGGGATGGAGTGCCCCTGGTTGGCCCGGATCCGCTCGACGCCGTCGGCACCGCGTTCCACGGCGAAGCGCTGCTTGTCGTTGCCGGCCACCACGGCGTCCAGGTCGGCGCGGTCGATCCCGAGCGCGGCGAGCAGGTCGTCGACCGGCACCCAGCCGGCCCGGTCGGGCGCGAGGCCGAACCGGGCGGGCTCGTGCCGCAACGCCAGGGACATCCGCTTGCTGAGCCGCACCATCGCCCGGTGATCCATTGGCGGAGTCTCCCCCGCCGGGCACCGGCGGCGCCATCGGATTCGGCCGGACCCGGCCGCCGCACCGGCGCCGGGCCGGCCAGTCCCGGCCGGCAGCCGATATCCTCGGCCGGGTGAACGCGGCCCGGCAGAACGAGCGCAGGCTGATCGCCTCCAACAAGAAGGCGCGGCACGACTACACGGTCCTGAAGACCTACGAGGCGGGCATCGTGCTGGCCGGCACCGAGGTCAAGTCGCTGCGCGAGGGTCGGGCGTCGCTGGTCGACGCCTTCGCCCAGGAGCGCGACGGCGAGCTGATGCTCTACGGGCTGCACATCGCCGAGTACGGCTTCGGCAGCTGGACCAACCACGCGCCCCGGCGCACCCGCAAGCTGCTGCTGCGTCGGGTGGAGATCGCCCGGATCCTGGAGCGGACCCGCGAGGGCGGCCTGACGCTGGTGCCCCTGTCGATGTACTTCTCGGGCGGCTGGGCGAAGGTCGAGCTGGCCCTGGCCAAGGGCAGGAAGTCGTACGACAAGCGGCAGGCGCTCGCCGAGCGCGACGCCGAGCGGGAGATCGCCCGGGAGCTGGGCCGCCACCTCAAGGGCCGCACCGCGCGACGGGGCTGACCGCTCCCCTCGCCTCGCCCGCACGCCGGTGTCGCCCGCCTCCGTCGCCTCCCCCACACGCCGGCCGTCAGCGGGGGCCGGAGGACGGCGGCGCGGACGACCCGGCGGGCCCGGGCGAGGGGGGCGCGGCCGGTTCGGCGGGGTCCCCGGCGGGCACCCGGCCGAGGCAGCGCGGGTCCGCCCGCCCCACCGGTTGCCGGGGGATCATCCAGTCCAACGCCGTCTCCTCCACGTGCCAGCCGTAGACGTCCACGCGGGTGACCGGGATCCGTCCCGGGTCGGGGCAGAGGAGCTGCCCGCGTACCTGGTCGTTGGGCAGGAAGCGCACCTCGCCCCGCCCGTCGAGCACGATCGTCATCCGGTCGGTCACCGTGACCGCCTGGCCGCGTACCACCTCCCGCACGGGGCCCGCCTCCGGCCCGACCTCGACGGCGACCGCGGGCAGCAGCGGCACCCGCAGGAAGACCACCCCCGTCACCAGCGGCACCACCGCCGCCACCGCGTAGGCGAGGCTGTGGGTCAGCGCCGGGGCGACCGGGCGCGGCACCGGGCCGGTGAGCACCACGGCTCCCAGCGGGGGCAGGACCAGCAGCAGGGCCGTGGCCAGTTCGCCGTCGCCGATCGCGGCCGGCACGGCGGGCGCCAGCCAGGCGTAGCTCGCGGTCGCCGCCACGACCGGCAGCACCAGGGTGGTGACCAGCAGCAGGCGGGGCCGGTCCGGGTACCGGAGCCGGGTCCGCAGCGCCAGCAGCCAGAGGGCGAGCATCATCAGCAGCGGCAGGAAACGCAGCTGCCAGGTGAGCGCCGCCAGGGCGATCGCCGCCACCAGCACCCAACCGGGGGTACGCACGGTGCCGTAGGCGAGCAGCGAGCGATCCGGGTCGAAGCGGTCAGGCGCGCTGACCTGGAGCAGCCGGCCGAGGACGGTCAGCACCAGCACCACCAGCGGGAACGCCCACACCAGCGCGATCAGCAGGGCGCTGAGCAGCCCGAGCGGGCTGACGTACTGCACCAGCAGCAACATCGTCGGCATGTCCTGCCGGCTGAGCCGCCAGAGCCGCAGCACCAGCAGGAGCACCGGGAACGCGGGCAGCAGCGTCAGCAGCCACTGCTGCGCCTGTTGCGCCTGCTTGGTGCCCGGGCGACGGTCGGCGCGCCCGATCGCGGCCGGCTCGGAGACGGCAGGGCCCATCTCTCCCACGGCCACTGCCGCACCTCCACCTTCTCCTCGGGCTCCGGCTGCCGGCCGACCGCCACCTGCTGCAGGTTGCTGTACTGCTGCTCCGAGGCCAGGTAGCGGTCGAACGCCGCCTTCCACCGGTAGCCGTCGGGCCCCTCCGCCGACTGCTGCAGGGAGAGGTTGACCAGGTCCCGCATCGCCGGATTGGGGCCGGTGTTCACGCCCCACTTCTCCGCCGCCTCCTCGCCGATGTCCCAGTGCTGCAACTCCTGGCGCCCTTGCAGCTTCACCGCCGGCGGCAGCTCGCCCGGGGGGCGGGGGCCCACGAAGCCGGCCAGGATCGCCGCGTCGGTGGTGACCGCGTCGACATCACCGTCGTAGAGCGCCTGGATGCACTCGCTGATCCGGTTGCGGCCGATCGGGCTCGCGCCCGCGTCCCGCAGGCGCCGCTCCGAGGTGGACGTGCCCAGCGTGCAGACCTTCGCCCGGTCGAGGTCGCGCAGGCTGGCGACCTTGCGGCTGTCGGACGCGAGCGTCACCACCGACTGCTCCGTCTCCAGGTAGGGGAAGGAGAAGACCACGCCCTGCCCCTGGCGCTGCTCGGTGATGCTGTAGGAGGCGACCACCAGGTCGACGGTGACGAAGCTGCCGCCGGCGTCGCGCGCCTGCCGGCGGGCCCGGTCCTCGCTCTCGATCGCCAGCAGCGTCACCTCCGGCGCGTCGAACCCCAGGTCCTCGGCGATCATGTACGCGATCTCGATGTCGAAGCCCTCGAACGCGCCGTTCTCCAGCTTCTGCGCCACACCCGGCTGGTCGTCCTTGACCCCGATGACCAGCCTGTCCCGGTTGGTCAGCCCCGCCCGCTCACGCAGCTCGTCCCAGGTGGGCGGGCCGGTCGCCACGATCACCCGCACCGTGGCCGCCACGATCACCACCAGCAGGAGCAGCAGGGCCGCCAGGCGCACCTGCCGGGCCCTCGACCGGCGGGCGGTGGAGGCCGCCACGGATTCCGGCGCCGGTGGGTTGCCGCTGCCCTCGTCGTCCTGACCCAACTCGGCCCTCCCGGTCGCCGTCCCCCGCCCGAGCCCTCCATTGTGGTCCACGCCGCCAGGTCACGACAGCATCCGGACGGCCGGTCGTGTCGCGGCGGTGTATGGCGCGAACACGAGGAACATAGGCTTTTCCAGGTAGCATCCGCGATGGACAACCCGCTCTCATCCTCGCATCTGCCGGGCGCTAGGCTGGGCCGGTGACGACGTTCCGCATCGGGGAGGCCGCCGAGCTGCTCGGCGTCAGCGCCGACACCGTGCGCAGGTGGGTCGACGCCGGGCGGCTCGCGGCCGGCCGAGACGAGCACGGGCACCGGGTCATCGACGGGGTCGAGCTGGCCGCGTTCGCCCGGGGGCAGGCCGCCGAGCCCGACGACCGGTCGGACGCCTCCTCGGCCCGCAACCGGCTGCGCGGCATCGTGGTCAACGTCGTCAAGGACACCGTGATGGCGCAGGTCGACATCCAGGCCGGGCCGTTCCGGATCGTCTCGCTGATGAGCCGGGAGGCGGTTGACGAGCTGGACCTGCGCGTCGGTTCGCTGGCCGTCGCGGTGATCAAGTCGACCACGGTGGTGGTGGAACGCGCCTCCCCGTCCGGGGCCTCCCGGGGGAGGCAGGGGTCGTGAGAGCGGCGGGGCGGGCGCGGACGGTCGCGGCGGTGGCGATCACCGCCCTGGTGGCCCTGGCCGGGTGCGGCGCGGGCACCGCCGCCGGTGGCGGGCCGACGGACGGCACGGTGACCGTGTTCGCCGCGGCCTCGCTGACCGAGTCGTTCACCCGGATCGGCCAAGACTTCGAGGCGGCCCACCCGGGCACGACCGTGGTCCTCAACTTCGCCGGCAGCGCCGCGCTGGCCGCCCAGATCAACCAGGGCGCCCCGGCCGACGTGTTCGCCTCGGCGGCGACGCGCAACATGGCCACCGTCGCCGAGGCCGGCAACGCCGACGGCGACCCGGTGGTCTTCGTCCGCAACCAGCTCGTCGTCGCCGTGCCGAAGGGCAACCCGCGGGGCGTCGCCGGGCTGGCCGACCTGGCCCGGCCGGGCGTGAAGGTGGCGCTCTGCGCGGAGCAGGTGCCCTGCGGGGCGGCGGCGCGGACGGCGCTCGACGCCGCCTCGGTCGCGCTCACCCCGGTCACCCTGGAGCAGGACGTGCGGGGCGCGCTGTCGAAGGTGCGGCTCGGCGAGGTCGACGCGGCCCTCGTCTACCGCACGGACGCCCTGGCCGCCGCGGCCGACGTGACGGCAGTCGAGTTCGGCGAGTCCGCCCGCGCCGTCAACGACTACCCGATCGTCGCGCTGCGGGACGCGCCCAACCCCGACGGCGCGCGGGCCTTCGTCGCGTACGTCCGCTCGGAGCGGGGGCGCGCGGTGCTCACCGGGGCCGGGTTCCGGGCGCCGTGACGCGTACCCACGGCGGGCGCCTGCGCCGGCGGGGCGCCGGGGTGCCCGTCGCGCTGCTGCTGCCGGCCGTGCTGGGCCTGGTCTTCCTCGTCCTGCCGCTGGTCGGGCTGGTGGCCCGTACGCCGTGGGCCGACCTGCCGCAGCGGCTCGCCGCGCCGGGCGTGCTCACCGCGCTGCGGCTGTCCCTGCTGACCGCCACGCTGGCCACGCTGCTCTGCCTGCTGCTCGGGGTGCCGCTGGCCTGGCTGCTGGCCCGCGTCGAGTTTCCCGGCCGACGCCTGGTGCGCGCCCTCGTCACCGTGCCGCTGGTGCTGCCGCCCGTCGTCGGCGGGGTGGCGCTGCTGCTGGTCTTCGGCCGGCGCGGCCTGCTCGGCGGCTGGCTCGACGCGACCTTCGGGATCACCCTGCCGTTCACCACCGCCGGGGTGGTGCTGGCGGAGGCGTTCGTGGCGATGCCGTTCCTGGTGATCGCCGTGGAGGGGGCGCTGCGCGGCGCCGACGGCCGGTACGAGGAGGCGGCGGCGACCCTCGGCGCCGGCCGCTGGACGACGTTCACCCACGTCACCCTGCCCCTGGTGGCTCCCGGTCTGGCGGCCGGTGCGGTGCTGTGCTGGGCCCGGGCGCTCGGCGAGTTCGGCGCCACCATCACCTTCGCCGGCAACTATCCGGGGCGTACGCAGACCATGCCGCTGGCGGTCTACCTGGCGCTGGAGACGGACGTGCAGGCCGCCGTGGTGCTCAGCCTCGTGCTGCTCACCGTCTCGGTGGCCATCCTCGCCGGGCTGCGCGACCGCTGGATCACCAGCCCGTGAGCGCGCCCCTGCTCGACGCGCACCTCGTGGTGGAGCGGGACGGCTTCCGCCTCGACGTCGCGCTGCGGGTCGCCGCCGGCGAGGTGGTCGCGCTGCTCGGCCCCAACGGGGCGGGCAAGACCACCGCGCTGCGCGCGCTCGCCGGCCTGCTCCCGCTGACCGGCGGGCACCTCACCCTCGACGGCGTCGACCTGGACCGGCCGCAGCGCCGCGCCTGGACGCCGACCGAGCGCCGGCCGATCGGCGTGGTCTTCCAGGACTACCTGCTCTTCCCGCACCTGAGCGCGCTGGAGAACGTGGCCTTCGGGCCCCGGCGGCACGGCGCCGACCGGCGGACCGCCCGGCAAACCGCCCACGACTGGCTGGACCGGGTCGGCCTGGCCGAGCACGCCCACCGCCGGCCCCGGCAGCTCTCCGGCGGGCAGGCTCAGCGGGTCGCGCTGGCCCGCGCGCTGGCCGTCGAGCCGGCGCTGCTGCTGTTGGACGAGCCGCTCGCCGCGCTCGACGCGCGCACCCGCCTGGACACCCGGGCCGAGCTGCACCGGCACCTCGCCGCGCACCCGGGGGCCACCCTGCTGGTCACCCACGATCCGCTGGACGCGTTGGTGCTGGCCGACCGGCTCGTGGTCGTCGAGGAGGGCCGGGTGGTGCAGGAGGGGGACGCCGCGACCGTGACGGCGCGGCCACGCACCGACTACGTGGCCCGGCTCGTCGGGCTGAACCTGCACCGGGGCCACGCCGACGGGCACCGGGTCCGGGTCGCCGACGGGCTGACCCTCACCGTCGCCGACCGGCTCGACGGGGAGGTCTTCGTCGCCTTCCGGCCCTCGGCGGTGGCCCTGCACCCGTCGCGCCCCGAGGGCAGCCCGCGCAACACCTGGGCGGCGACGGTGGCTGGCGTGCAGCGGCACGGCGACGACCTGCGGGTGCAGCTCGACGGGCCGATCGGGGTGTCGGCGGACGTCACGCCGGCCGCCGCCGCGCAGCTGCGACTGGCCCCCGGCCAGCCGGTCTGGGCCGCGGTGAAGGCGGCGCAGACCCACGCGTACCCCGCCGGCTGACGCCCTGCGGCCCCAGGGCCGGCGGCCCGCGCGAGCGCGGCCCGCGGCGGCGTCGGGGCGCGGTCGACGGCGGCACACCCGATCCCGGCCAGGCAACCGCCCGACACTGAGGCCGGGGGTGGCGCGAGCCCGGGACGGCGCGGACGGGAGCGGCGCCGGACGCGGCGCGGACCCCGGGCGGGTCAGGCGGCGGGGTCGGCGGCCAGCAGGTCGGCGTGGGCGGCCCGGAGGCGGGCTAGACCGGCGTCGCTGCCCGGGGTGACCCGGCGGTCGAGCTCGGCCCAGACCTCGGCGAGGGCGGCGGTGACCGCGCGCAGCTCGGCGGCGTGCCGGTGGGCGCTGCGCCGGTGCGCCTCGTCGAGGCGCCGGGCCCAGCCGGCGGTGACGGCGGCGAGGCGGTCCCCGTCGGCGCGCGCCTGGGCGGCGCTGCGGGCGGCGGCCGCCGGGACGATCGCGGCCACCGGGCGGGGATCGCCGTCGCGGGTGACGACGGTGACGGTGTCGGTCAACTCGGCCAGCGCGACGAGCTGGGTGAGCCGGGTGCGCGCCTCGCGAAGCGGCACCGAGCGCGGCTGGTCGGTGTGCGGGGTGAGAGCGGGGACAGCCATGGATGGATGGTCGCCCCCGGGTACGACATTTCCGCACGCCGACGGTCCAGGATGGACGCGTGGACCGGAAACTGGCGCGAGCCGGGGCCCTCGCGGCGGATACGCTGCCGGCCCGGCGCCGCACCGCGAACCGGCGCGGCGCACCCCACCACGTGAAGGAGCTGCCGTGTCCCGCCTCGACGTCCGGACGGTCGACCTGCGGACGGTCAACTCGCTGACCAAGTACCCGTCGATCCCCACCTACCACGCCCTGGACCCGGGCAACGGCGGGCTGCTGGCGGAGTGCGTGGCGTTCACCGGGCCGGTCACCCTCACCGAGAAGGTCGACGGGACGAACGCCCGGATCGTCGTGCTGCCCGGCGGCGCGTACCTGATCGGCAGCCGCGAGGAGCTGCTGTACGCGCGCGGCGACCTGATCGGCAACCCGGCGCTCGGCATCGTGGACGCCCTGCGCGACGTGGCCGAGCGGCTGACGGTCGCGGCGGCGGCCGACCGGATCACGGTCTTCTACCTGGAGGTCTACGGCGGCAAGGTCACCGCCGCCTCCCGGCAGTACACGGCCGAACGCCGGGTCGGGCACCGGCTCTTCGACGTGGCAGTGCTGGACGACCCCGCGCCGATGCTCGACTGGCCGACGCAGCGGATCTCGGCCTGGCGCGACGGCGGCGGCCAGCGCTTCCTCGGCGAGGCGGACCTCGTCGGGCGGGCCGACGCGTCGGGCCTGCCGACGGTGCCCCGGCTGGCCACCGTCCCCGCCGAGGAACTGCCCCGCGACATCGCCGGGACGCACGCGTTCCTGACCGGTCACCTGCCCCGGACCCTGGTGGCCCTGGACGGTCCGGCCGGCCGGTCCGAGGGGCTGGTGCTCCGCGCGGCGGACCGCTCGGCCATCGCCAAGGCGCGGTTCCAGGACTACGAGCGCACCCTGAAGCGTCGCGAGGCCAGGCGCTGACCCGAAGTGTAAGGAAGGGCCCCTTCCTATCGCCTGGGCGACAGGTAAGGGGCCCTTCCTCGCACGTATGCCTGGACAACTACAGTTAACAATCCTAATAATTGTGCATCCGTCGATCCGACGGCCCTCGTACCCGGGAGGTCCGGATGCGTCGCCCTGCCCGAAACCTGCTGCTGGCCGCCGTCGCGGCCCTCGCCACCGTCACCGCCACCACGCTGACCCTCGCCGCGCCGGCCCAGGCCGCCGGCCCGACCGCCACCTTCGTCAAGACCGCCGACTGGGGCACCGGATGGGAGGGTCGCTACACCGTCACCAACGGCGGCCCGAGCACCATCACCGGCTGGCAGGTGGCCTTCACCCTGCCGACGGGCACCACGCTCGGCTCCTACTGGGACGCCACGGTCAGCAGCGTCGGCCAGCGGCACACCTTCACCAACCGCTCCTGGAACGGCACCGTGGCCCCCGGCGCCTCGGTGTCGTTCGGCTTCCTGGCCACCGGCTCCGGTTCCCCCACCAACTGCACGCTCAACGGCGTGCCCTGCTCGGGCGGCACGCCCACCACCCCGCCGACCACGGCCCCGCCGACGACCGCCCCGCCCACCACGGCGCCGCCGACCACCCCACCGCCCACCACGCCTCCGCCGACCACACCGCCGCCGACCACACCGCCGCCGACCACGCCGCCACCGACGGGTGGGCTGCCCCGGCACGCGCTGATCGGCTACCTGCACGCCAGCTTCGCCAACGGCTCGGGCTACCTGCGGATGGCCGACGTGCCCGCCGACTGGGACATCATCAACCTCGCCTTCGGCGAGCCCACCACGGTCACCTCGGGCGACATCCGGTTCCAGCTCTGCCCGGCGGCCGAGTGCCCGGGCGTCGAGACCGAGGCCGAGTTCATCGCCGCGATCCGCGCCAAGCAGGCGCAGGGCAAGAAGGTGCTGCTCTCCATCGGCGGGCAGAACGGCCAGGTCCAGCTCACCACGACCGCCGCCCGGGACACCTTCGTCCGGTCGGTGGCGGCCATCATCGACAGGTACGGCCTCAACGGGCTCGACATCGACTTCGAGGGCCACTCGCTCTACCTGAACACCGGGGACACCGACTTCCGCAACCCGACCACACCGGTGATCGTCAACCTGATCTCCGCGATCCGCACCCTCAAGCAGCGGTACGGGGCGGGCTTCGTGCTCACCATGGCGCCGGAGACGTTCTTCGTCCAGCTCGGCTACCAGTACTACGGTTCGGGCCCGTGGGGCGGGCAGGATCCGCGCGCCGGGTCGTACCTGCCGGTGATCCACGCGCTGCGTAACGACATCACGGTGCTGCACGTGCAGGACTACAACTCGGGGCCGATCATGGGGCTCGACAACCAGTACCACACCATGGGCAGCGCGGACTTCCACGTCGCGATGACCGACATGCTGCTCGCCGGCTTCCCCGTCGCCGGCAACGCCGACCGCGTCTTCCCGCCGCTGCGCGAGGACCAGGTGGCCTTCGGCGCGCCCTCCTCCCCCAGCGCCGGCAACGGCTACCTCGCCCCGGCCGGGGTGCAGGCGGCGGTGACCTGCCTGGTGAAGGGGCAGGGCTGCGGCCCGTACACCCCGCGCAGCGGCACCAACCCGGCGTTCCGCGGCCTGATGACGTGGTCGATCAACTGGGACCGGTTCTACGCCTGGGAGTTCCGCCTGAGCCACGGCCCGTTCCTGAAGTCGCTGCCCTGAGCCGGGTGCCGCCGCCCGGGTCCCATGGCCCGGGCGGTGGCACGACCGCCGGCCCCCGGCGGTTCCCTGCCGCCCGCAATCCGGTTGCGTCGGGGGCCGGCCCGGTCCACGCTGCCCTGGCGGGCAGGGCCGCGCTGCCGCAACGGGCGACGGGCCGTGCTGCCCGCCCGACACACGTCGTCCCGGTGGTACGTCCCGCACGTCGGGGCCGGACCGCCGGGCCGACCCCGGGCGGGCGCTGCGGCATCGGGGACGGGGAGGCGGAGTGCGGAGCATCGGTGACCTGGCGCACGGGACCGACGCGCGGACGGTGGTGCTCGTCGAGGGGCCGAGCGACCGGGTCGCCCTGGAGACCCTCGCCGCGCGCCGCGGCCGGGACCTCGACGCCGAGGGCGTACGGGTGGTGGCCATGGGCGGCGCGACGAACATCGGCCACTTCCTCGACCAGCTCGGCCCGGCGGGACGCGGCCTGCGGCTGGCGGGCCTCTACGACGAGGCCGAGGAGGGCTACTTCCGGCGCGGGCTGGAACGCTGCGGCTTCGGCGCCGACCTGTCCCGGGCCGGCATGGCGGCCCTCGGGTTCCACGTCTGCGTGGCCGACCTGGAGGACGAACTGATCCGCGCGGTCGGCGTCGCCGAGGTCCAGGACGTGCTCGCCGCCGAGGGCGAGCTGCGCTCGTTCGACCTGTTCCAACGGCAGCCGGCGCAGCGGGGCCGGGCCGTCGAGGCGCAGCTGCGCCGGTTTCTCGGCACCCGGTCCGGCCGCAAGAGCGTGTACGCGCGGCTGCTCGTGGCGGCGCTGGAGCCGGACCGGGTGCCCCGCTCACTCGATGCGGTGCTCGCCGGCGTCTGAGCGCACGCCGCGCCACTCGGGCGCCAGCACCGACCACACCTCGATGTCGACCCGTCCGGACGGGCCGGGATAGACCTGGCGCAGCGTCCCGTCGAGGCGCATGCCCAGCCGCCGGGCGGTGGCGATGCTGCGGGTGTTGTCCGGCTTCGTGCGCCACTCGACGCGGTGGATGCCGCGTTCCCGTACCGCCCAGTCGACGAGCCGGCCGACCGCCCGGCTGACCAGCCCGTGGCCCTCCCCGGCCGGCTCCAGCCAGCAGCCCGCCTCGCAGACGCCCCTGGCGGCGTCGAACGAGACCAGCATGACCCCGCCGACCAGCTCACCCCGCCGCCAGATGCCCCAGATTCCGCCGGCGTCGCGCGCCCACAGCTCCGCGTAGCGCTGGAGCACGGCCCGGGCACCGGCCAGGTCGTCGACCAGGAACGAGGGCGACACCCAGGGCGCGATGTGCGTACGGGCCCGGTCGAGGTGGGCGAGGAACTCCTCGGCCCGCCAGGGTTCCAGGGGACGCAGCTCGGCGTCCTCGGTCAGGGACAGGGCGAACACGGTGACCTCCGGTGCAGACGGTTGAGCGGGCAATGTACCGCTATACGCTCCGGGTATACGCGGTGTGTATAGTCGCCGACATGTCGATCGGACAGACCTTCCTGGGCCTCCTCGAGGCCACCCCCCGCCACGGCTACGACATCAAACGCCTCTACGACGAGCGCTTCGGTCACGCCCGACCGCTCGCGTACGGGCAGGTCTACGCCACCCTGTCCCGGCTGCTGCGCGGCGGCCTGGTCGAGGTGGAGGCGGTGGAGCCCGGCGAGGGCCCGGAACGCAAGCGGTACGCGATCACCGAGGCGGGCGTCACCGACGTGGCGCAGTGGCTGGCCCGGGCCGAGAAGCCCGAGCCGTACCTGCAGAGCACCCTCTACACGAAGGTGGTGCTGGCCCTGCTGACCGGCCGCCCCGCCGCCGACGTGCTCGACGTGCAGCGTTCCGAGCACCTGCGGATGATGCGCGAGCTGACCCGCCGCAAGCGCGACGGCGACCTCGCCGAGCAGCTGGTCTGCGACCACGCGCTGTTCCACCTGGAGGCCGACCTGCGCTGGCTGGAGCTGACCGCCGCCCGCCTCGACGAGCTGGCCGCGACGGTGCGGTCGTGAGCGCCCCGCTGCTTCTCGCCGAGGACCTGCACCGCTCGTTCGGCCCGACCCGGGCGCTCGCCGGGGCGAGCATGCGCGTCCACCCGGGCGAGGTGCTGGCCGTGATGGGCTCGTCGGGCTCCGGCAAGTCCACGCTGCTGCACTGCCTCGCCGGCATCGCCCGGCCCGACTCCGGCCGGGTCCGCTACGCCGGCCGTGACCTCGCCGACCTGAGCGACGCCGAGCGCAGCGCGCTGCGCCGCGAGGAGTTCGGCTTCGTCTTCCAGTTCGGCCAGCTCGTACCGGAGCTGACCTGCCTGGAGAACGTCGCGCTGCCGCTGCGGCTGGGTCGCGTCGGTCGGCGCGAGGCCGAGCGGCGGGCCGCCGAGTGGCTGGACCGCCTGGAGGTCACCGAGGTGGCCGGCAAGCGGCCCGGCGAGGTCTCCGGCGGGCAGGGGCAGCGGGTGGCGGTCGCCCGGGCACTGGTCACCCGGCCACGGGTGGTCTTCGCCGACGAGCCGACCGGCGCCCTCGACTCGCTCAACGGCGAGCGGGTCATGCGGCTGCTCACCGCCGCCGCCCGGGACACCGGGGCGGCCGTGGTGCTGGTGACGCACGAGGCGCGGGTCGCCGCGTACTCCGATCGGGAGGTCGTGGTCCGCGACGGCCGCACCCGGGACCTGGAGGTCGCGGCGTGACGCGGCTGCGCGACCGCGCGGCCGACCTGGTCATGGGCGCCCGGATGGCGTTCACGGGCGGCCGGGACGGCTGGCTGCGGGCGGTGCTCACGGCGGTCGGCGTCGGGGTGGGGGTGGCGATGCTGCTGCTCGCCGCCGCGGTGCCCGGCGCGCTGGACGCCCGGCAGGCGCGCGGCGACGCCCGCGACGACCTGCGGATGGGCGAGAAGATCCCGGCCGCCGCGAACACCCTGCTGGTCCGCCAGAGCGACACCGAGTTCCGGGGGCAGCCGGTGCGCGGCCGGGTGCTGCGGCCCGAGGGGCCGGCCGCGCCGGCGCCGCCCGGGGTGGCCGCGCTGCCCCACGCCGGTGAGGTGCTGGTCTCCCCCGCCCTGCGCGACCTGCTCGGCTCCGCCGACGGCGCGCTGTTCGCCCCCCGCCTCGGCGGGGCCAAGGTCACCGGTGTCATCGCCGACGAGGGGCTGGCCGGCCCCCGCGAGCTGGCCTACTACCTGGGCAGCGACACCCTCGCCGCCGACGACGCCACCCGGCTGGACGCGTTCGGCGGCGGGCTGCCCGGCGAGGCCTTCGACCCGGTGCTGGTGGTGCTGGTGGTCGTCATCTTCGTGGTCCTGCTGCTGCCCATCGCGGTGTTCCTCGGCGCGGCCGTGCGGTTCGGCGGTGAGCGGCGCGACCGGCGGCTGGCCGCGCTGCGCCTGGTCGGCGCCGACGCCGCGATGGTCCGCCGGATCGCCGCCGGGGAGGCCGCCGCCGGCGCCCTGCTCGGCGTCGCGGCCGGCGGCGTGCTCTTCGCGCTCGGCCGGCAGGTGGTGCCGCTGGTCACCCTCATGGACCTCAGCGTGTACGCCGCCGACGTGCGCCCGCCGCTGCCGCTGGTGGCCGCCGTCGCGCTGGCGGTGCCGGCGCTCGCCGTCGTGGTGACGCTGGTGTCGATGCGCGCCGTGCTGGTCGAGCCGCTCGGGGTGACCCGGCGGGCCACGCCGGTGCGCCGGCGGCTGGTGTGGCGGCTGCTGCTGCCGGCCGCCGGGCTCGGGCTGCTGCTGGCCGGCGCGGCCGGGGTCGTGCCGCTGGGCGGCGAGCGGCAGACCGCGGCCGGCGCGGTGCTCCTGCTGGTCGGCGTGGTCACCCTGCTCCCCTGGCTCACCGACCTGGTCGTACGCCGGCTGCGCGGCGGCCCGGTCGCGTGGCAGCTCGCGGTGCGCCGCCTCCAGCTCGACAGCGCCGCCTCCGCGCGGCTGGTCAACGGCATCGCGGTCGCCGTGGCGGGCACCATCGGGTTGCAGATGCTCTTCGCCGGCGTCGCCGGCCGGTTCACCTTCGACACCGGCCAGGACACCTCCCGGGCCCAGGTGCAGGTGCAGTTCTCCCCGCAGTCGGACGTGGCGGCGGGGCTGGACCGGCTGGCCGGCGCGCCCGGGGTGACCGCGAGCAACGCCACGCTGGCCACCTCGGTCAGGGCCGGCGAGGCGTACGGCACGCTGCGGATCGGCGACTGCGTGGCGCTGGCCGAGTTCGCGCGGCTCGACCGGTGCGCCGACGGCGACGTGTTCCTGGTCCCGGACGCGGAGGGCGATCCGGCCGGTTTCGGTGCGGGCAGCGCGGTCACGGTCGCCGACAGGGTGCCCTGGCGGGTGCCGTCCACCGCCCGGGAGGCGCCGGGGCGCAGCGACCCGTCCGGCTACCGGCACGGCGGGGTGCTGGCCACCCCCGGCGCGGTCGACACCGCCCGGCTGGGGCCGCTGCGCGCCGAGGCGTACCTGCGGCTCGCGCCCGACCGGCCGGACGCGGTGGAGCACGTCCGCAACGCCGCCGCCGGCGTCGACCCGTACGCCTCGGTGCTCACGCTGACCGAGAACCGCCAGGCCAGCCAGTTCGTCAACGTCCAGCGCGGCCTCTACGTCGGCGCGGTGGTCACCCTGCTGCTGATCGGGGCCAGCATGCTGGTCGGCGTGCTGGAGCAGCTACGGGAGCGCCGCCGGCTGCTGGCGATGCTGGTCGCGGTGGGCACCCGGCGCTCCACGCTGAGCTGGTCGGTGCTGTGGCAGAGCGCCGTGCCGGTGGTGATCGGGCTCGCCCTGGCGGTGGTGTTCGGCCTCGGCCTCGGCGCGGTGCTGCTGCGCATGGTGCAGACGCCGGTGACGGTCGCCTGGCCGGCGCTGGGCATCTCCACCGGCCTCGGGGCGGCCGTGGTGCTGCTGGTCACCGGGCTCAGCCTGCCGGTGCTGTGGCGGCTCACCCGCCCGGACGGCATCCGTACGGAGTGACCCTCCGCCGGGTGCACCGCGGGTGCGCCCGGCGGCGGCGCCGGCCGGCTACGGCGACTCGACGCGGGCGAGCAGCTCGGCGAGGTGCACGGCCCGTACGGCCGACCGGCGCCGGCGCAGCCCCGTGCGCAGCTGCCGCAGGCAGCCCGGGTTGACGGCCACCACCAGGTCCACCCCGGCGGCCTCGATCTCGTCGAGCTTCGCGTCCAGGATCCGCCGCGACTCCTTCGGCCGCAGCAGCGAGTACGTGCCGGCCGCCCCGCAGCAGGCGGCCGCCGACGGCAGCTCGACGTAGTCGGCGACCTGGCGCAGCAGCGTCCGGGGCTCGGCGAAGACGCCGAGGCCGTTGCGCAGGTGGCAGGAGTCCTGGAGGGTGACCCGTGCCCGCCGGCCGCCCACCCGCAGTTCCGTCCCGGCGGGCCGGTCGGCGAGCCAGGTGGACAGCTCGCGCACCCGGTCCCGGCCGAGCACGGAGGCCAGGTGCGCGGCGCAGCCGCCGGAGGTGGTGACGATCGTGCCGGGCAGGTCCGCGCCGAGGCGCTCGGCCAGCCGCTCGCCGCCGGCCAGGTCGCCGTTGTGCGCGTGCAGCGCGCCGCAGCAGCCCTGGCCGGTGGGGACGGCCAGCTCGGGGGCGAGCGCGCGCGCCGCCCGGCTGACCGCCGGGTAGAGCCCCCGCTCGACACAGCCCAGCATCAGCTGCGCGCCCGCCCCGCCGGCGGCGGATCCGGGGGTGGCCGCCGGCACGGGTGCCGCGCCCGAGACCGGCGTGCTCGATGCCGACGCGGTCGGAGTGGCGGCGCGGCCGCGGGCCGCGCGGCGGACGAGGCCGGACAGCCGCAGCAGCCAGCGTTGCTCGACGAAGAGCATCAGCGCCCTGGCCACCAGCGGTCGCCGCCAGCCCCGCCACTGGTGCACCCGCCACTGTTCCAGCAGGCTGCCGTACTCCACCCCGGCCGGGCAGACCGGCTCGCAGGCCCGGCAGCCCAGGCAGAACGAGGCCTGCTCGGCGAGGGTGCCGTCGTCCGGGGGCAGGGTGCCGTCCTGCAACGCCCGCATCAGCGTGATCCGGCCGCGCGGCGAGGACGCCTCGTCGCCGGTCATCGCGTACGTGGGGCAGGCCGGCAGGCAGAACCCGCAGGAGATGCAGCGGGACAACTGCTCCGGGTCGAACACGTCGCCGGTCATGAGCCCAGCTTTCCGGGGTTGAGGATGCCCGCCGGGTCGAAGGCGCTCTTGATCCGGCGCAGCAGGGCGAGCTGGTCCTCGCCGAGGCGGGCGGCGAGGAACGGCAGCTTCGCCGCCCCCACCCCGTGCTCGCCGGTGATCGTGCCGCCGAGGTCGATGGCGGCGGCGAAGACGTCGGCGAAGGCCGCCTCGGCCCGGCGTACCGCGTCGTGGTCCTCGGCCGAGTCGAGCACGCAGGTGGGGTGCAGGTTGCCGTCGCCGGCGTGGCCGAAGGTGGCGATGGCGACGCCGTGCCGGGCGGCGATGGCGTCGATCCGGTCGACCATCTCGGCGATCCGCGGCCGGGGCACGGTCGCGTCCTCCAGGATGGTCACCCCGCCCCGGCGGGACAGCGCCGGCAGCGCGCAGCGCCGGGCGGCCAGCAGCGCCTCGGCCTGGGCGACCTCGCGGGCCGTGGTGACCTCCACCGCGCCGGCCTCGACGCAGGCCGCGCCGATCCGGTCCAGGTGGGCGGCGACCAGGTCCGGCGGGCCGTCGTCGCCGAAGAGCAGCAGGGCGCCGGCGTCGGTACGCAGCCCCAGGTGGGCGAAGTCCTCGACGGCGTCGATACAGGCCCGGTCGAGGAACTCCAGCGTCGCCGGCACCACCCCCGCCCGGATCACCCGGGCGACCGCCTCCCCCGCGTCGGCCAGCGTCGGGAAGTACGCGACCCCGGTGTTCGCCGACGCCGGTGCGGGCAGCAGCGCCACGGTCGCCTCGGTGATCACGGCGAGGGTGCCCTCGGAGCCGGTGAGCAGCCGGGTCAGGTCGTAGCCGGCGACGTCCTTCCACAGCCGGCCGCCGGTGCGGATCACCTCGCCGGTGGGCAGCACCGCCTCCAGGCCCAGCACGTAGTTGCGGGTCACGCCGTATTTCAGGCCGCGCAGCCCGCCCGCGCAGGTGGCGATGGTGCCGCCGACCGTGGCGACGGTCCGGCTGCCGGGGTCGGGCGCCCAGAGCAGGCCCTGCGCGGCGGCGGCGTCGGCGAGGGCGGCGCTGGTCACGCCCGGTTGCGTCCGGGCGAGCAGCTCGTCCCCGCTGACCTCCAGGATGGCGTTGAGCCGGGTCAGCACCAGCACGATCCCGCCGCGCAGCGGCACCGTGGCGGCGCACAGGTTGGAGCCCGCGCCGCGGGGCACCACGGGCACCCGGTGCCGGGTGGCGAGTGCCAGCACCGCCGCGACCTCGGCGGTGTCGGCCGGGAAGACCACCGCGTCCGGGCGGTGCGAGAACAGCGGCGTCGCGTCCCGCGCGTACGCCACGAGGTCGCCGGCCGCGTCGTGCACGTGCGACGGGCCGACGATCCCGCGCAGCTCGGCGAGGACGGTCGCGGACAGCGCCATGCCCACCCTTCCCTGTAGCTTTTTGCCGGCTCGTGACCGGCTGCCTGGCGACAGTTTTCACCGATCATAGAGAGCCGGCGGGGCTGGGTGAAGACGGCGGGCCGCCCGGCCCACGTCCGGGTCACCGCACTCGCCGGCCGCTGCGGATTCGGCGCCGACGGTCCGGATCGGGCCGGCCGGGACCCGGCCGTCAGCGCGGCGGCAGGTGCTCGCGCAGCGCGGCGAACTCGGCCACCGTGAGAAAGGACGGATTGGCCCCCTGCGGCTGCCGGAGCACCTCCGCGCCGGCCAGCCGCGCGTCGCCCCGGAAGGACTCCCGGGGCACCCGGTGCGCCTCGTCGAGGACCGTCAGGTCCAACGGCACCGTCCAGGCCGCGCCCGGCTCCCCCGGCACCGCGGCGGCGGCCACCAGCCCCACGCCCCAGACGCCGTACGCGAGCCGGCCGCGGCTGCCACTGGCCCAGAGGACCACCGGCTGACCGGGGCGCATCAGCCGGGCCCGGTAGCCGGGGCGTACGCACCAGCCCGTCACCCGCGGATCACGGGCGAAGCGGCCGGCCAGGTCGACCCGGTCCGCGTTGCCCTTGATCAGCCACGCGCCGAGATCGTCGAGGTGCACCCGTCGGTCGGTCACCCCCTCATCCTCGCCCGGATCCCGGCCGGCCGCCCGACCGGCCGGGACCCGTCGTCAGGCGACGTGGCGCAGGTAGCCCGCGACCGACGCGTCGAGGACCTCCCGGCCGGGCCGGGCCCACACCTCGGCCGAGAAGACCTCCACCTCGACCGGCCCGGCGTAGCCGGCCTCGTCCACGGCCTCCCGCAGGCGACGCAGCTCGATGCAGCCGTCGCCGGGCAGCGCCCGGCCCAGCAGCACCCCCTCGGGCAGCGGGGTGACCCAGTCGCACACCTGGAACGCGGCGATCCGCTCGCCCGCCCGGGCGATCTGCGCGTACACCGTGTCGTCCCACCACACGTGGTACGCGTCGACGACGACCCCGACCACGCCCGGGTCGAACCGTTCGGCGATGTCGAGCGCCTGGCCGAGGGTGGACACCACGCAGCGGTCGGCGCTGAACATCGGGTGCAACGGCTCGATCGCCAGCGTCACCCCGGCCGCCGCCGCGTGCGGGGCCAACTCGGCGATGGCGTCGGCGACCTGCCGGCGGGCGCCGTCGATGTCCCGGCTGCCCGGCGGCAGCCCGCCGGAGACCAGCACCAGGACCGGGGTGCCGAGGGTGGCGGCCTCCTCGATGGCGCGCAGGTTCTCCTCCCGCCAGCCGTCGGACGTGAAGAACCCGCCCCGGCAGAGCGACGTGACCTCCAGGCCCGCGTCGCGGACCAGCTTCGCGGCGCGGGCCAGCCCGTACTCGGCGACCGGTTCCCGCCAGAGCCCGATCCCCGGCACGCCCGCCGCGACGCAGCCGTCGACCACCTCGGGCAACGGCCAGTGCTGCGACGTGGCCTGGTTGAACGAGAACCGTTCCAGGCCACTCATTGGGCCACCCCCGCCACCGTGAACAGCGCCCGCGCGCGGGCGGCGGCCAGGTCCGCGTCGGGCAGCAGCCCGGCGGCGTCGGCGAGGGTGAGCAGGGTGGCCAGGTGCTCCGGCGAGCGGCCGGACTGCGCCCCGCCGACCATCGTGAAGTGGTCCTGGTGCCCGGTCAGCCAGGCCAGGAAGACGATGCCGGTCTTGTAGTGCCAGGTGGGCGCCGCGAAGATGTGCCGGGCCAGGGGCACGGTCGGCGCGAAGATCCGGTCGTACGCCTCCAGGTCCCCCCGGTCCAGCGCGGCCAGCGCGGCGGCGGCGGCCGGCGCGATCGCCGCGAACACCCCGAGCAACGCGTCGGAGTAGCCGCTCGCGTCGCCCCGGATCAGCTCCGGGTAGTGGAAGTCGTCGCCCGTGTAGAGGCGCACCCCGGCGGGCAGCCGGCGCCGCAACGCCACCTCGCGGCCGGCGTCCAGCAGGGAGACCTTGATCCCGTCCACCCGGCTGTCGTGGGCCTTGATCAGTTCCACCACGGCGTCGGCGGCCTCGTCGAGATCGGCCGACCCCCAGTAGCCCGCAAGCGCCGGGTCGAACATCGGGCCGAGCCAGTGCAGCACCACCGGCTCGTCGGCGGCGCTCAGCAGCTCGTCGTACACCCGCAGGTAGTCCTCCGGGCCGCGGGCGGCGGCGGCCAGGTGGCGGCTGCACATCAGCACCGGGCGGGCCCCGGCGGCCCGCACGTCGTCGAGCTGCTCGCGGTAGGCGCGGGCGACCTCGGTCAGGGTGGCCGGGCCGGGCGGGAGCTGGTCGGTGCCGACCCCGGCGACGATCCGCCCGCCGACCGCGCGGGCCTCGGCGGCGCTGCGTCGGATCAGCTCGCGGGTGGCCGGGTAGTCCAGGCCCATGCCGCGCTGCGCGGTGTCCATCGCCTCGGCCACGCCGAAGCCGTACGACCACAGGTGGTGCCGGAAGGCCAGGGTGCGGTCCCAGTCCAGCACGGCCGGGGTGCCCGGGGTGTTCTCGGCCGTCGGATCGGCCACCACGTGCGCGGCGGCGTACGCGATCCGGCTGCTCGGCGGCCCGGCGGGGCGCGGGAAGCCGGCGCCCCCGGCCAACCGGTACCGCCGCCCACCCGGCAGCACCACCTCGTTGCTCGCGCTCACAGCGCCACCTCCGTTCGCGACTGCGGGGCTCGCAAACCCGGCTCACTCCTCGCGCTCACAGCGCCACCTCCGTCCGCGACTGCGGGGCTCGCAAACCCGGCTCACTCCTCGCGCTCACAGCGCCACCTCCGTCCGCGACTGCGGGGCTCGCAAACCCGGCTCACTCCTCGCGCTCACAGCGCCACCTCCGTCCGCGACTGCGGGGCTCGCAAACCCGGCTCACTCCTCGCGCTCACAGCTCCAGCTCCGGGATGTCGAGGCGGGCGCCCTCGCGCGCCGAGCGCAGGCCCAGCTCGGCGAGCTGCACGCCGCGCGCGCCGGCCAGGAAGTCCCACGGGAACGGCTCGTTGGCGACGACATGCCGCAGGAACGCCTCCCACTGCACCTTGAAGCCGTTGTCGAACTCCTCGTTGTCCGGCACCTCCGTCCACTGCGACCGGAAGGGCTCGGTGACCGGCAGGTCGGGGTTCCACACCGGCTTCGGGGTGACCGCCCGGTGCTGCACCCGGCAGCTGCGCAGCCCGGCCACGGCACTGCCCTCGGTGCCGTCGACCTGGAACTCGACCAGCTCGTCGCGGTGCACCCGGACGCACCAGGAGGAGTTCAGCTGCGCGACCACGCCGCCGTCGAGCTCGAAGATGCCGTACGCGGCGTCGTCGGCGGTCGCCGGGTACGTGCGGCCCGCCTCGTCGACCCGCTGCGGCACGTGCGTGGCGGTGAGGCAGGAGACCGAACGCACCCGGCCGAAGAGCTCCTCCAGCACGTACTGCCAGTGCGGGAACATGTCCACGACGATGCCGCCGCCGTCCTCGCTGCGGTAGTTCCAGGACGGGCGCTGGGCCGGCTGCCAGTCGCCCTCGAACACCCAGTAGCCGAACTCCCCGCGCACCGACAGGATCCGGCCGAAGAAGCCGCCGTCGATGAGCCGCTTGAGCTTGCGCAGCCCCGGCAGGAAGAGCTTGTCCTGCACCACCCCGGTACGCACGCCGGCGGCGCGCGCCGCCCGGGCCAGGTCGAGGGCGCCCTCGGTGTCCTCGGCCAGCGGCTTCTCGGTGTAGATGTGCTTGCCGGCGTCCAGCGCCCGGCGGATCGCCTTCTCCCGCTGCTGGGTGACCTGGGCGTCGAAGTAGATCTCGACGTCGTCGCGGGCCAGCGCCGCGCTCAGGTCGGTGGTCCAGTCGGTCAGCCCGTGCCGCTCGGCGATCTCGCGGAGCTTGGTCTCGCTGCGCCCGACCAGGACGGGCTCGGGCCAGATCGACGTGCCGTCGGCCAGGGGCACGCCGCCCTGCTCGCGGATGGCGAGCAGGGAGCGCACCAGGTGCTGCCGGTAGCCCATCCGGCCGGTGACGCCGTTGACGATGATGCCTATCGACCTGCGGGTCATGGTGTTCCTTCCCTCCGCGGGCGCCTCCGACCGGGACGGCGGCGGGCGGCGACCTGTTCCACGCCTGCGCCGCCGCCGGGAGGCCCCCGGCGGCGGATCTCAGGCAAGCGCTTTCCTGGGCAGCGTAGGGAACGCCTCCCTCCTCAGGCAAGGGGCTGTCCGACCCGTCTCGCGGCCGGCGCCGCCCGCCGGACCACACGGGCGGGCACCGGGGCGGGGAAGCGCTTTCGCTGCGGTACGGTGACGGATGGCCGGCACCGGGGCGCGGCCGTCGAGAAACGACCGAGGGGGCGGCAGTGGCGACCCTGTCCGACGTGGCCCGGCGGGCGGGGGTCTCGCCCGCGACCGCCTCCCGGGTGATCAACGGCAGCAGCAAGCCCGTCACCGAGGAGCTCCGCGAGCGCGTGCTGCGCGCCGTCGCCGAACTCCAGTACGTGCCGAACGCGCACGCCCAGCTGCTGGCCCGCTCGCACCGCATGGCGGTGGGCGTCATCGTGCACGACGTCTCCGACCCGTACTTCGCCGAGATCACCCGGGGCCTGCAACGGGTCGCCACCGACCAGGGCCGGCTGCTCATGATCTGCAACAGCTACCGCGACCCGGACCGCGAGCTGGAGTACGTCGAGCTGCTGCGCGGCCAGCAGGTCGCCGCGATCATCCTGGCCGGCTCGGGCTACCACGACGCCACCTTCACCCGGCTGCTCAACGAGAAGCTCGCCGCGTACGAGGCGACCGGCGGACGGGTCGCGGTCATCGGCCGGCACGAGCACTCCGGCGACGCGGTGATGCCGGACAACCGCGCCGGCGGCCGGTTGATCGGCGAGGAGCTGTACGAACTCGGCCACCGGGCGATCGGGGTGGTGGCCGGGCCGGCGGTGCTCACCACCACCACCGACCGGCTCACCGGCCTGCGGGAGTCCCTCGCCGCACACGGGCTGAGCCTGCCCGAGCACCGCGTCCGGCACGCCGAGTTCGACCGCGACGGCGGCGTCGCCGCCACGGCCGCGCTGCTCGACGCCGACCCCGAGCTGACCGCCGTCGTGGCCCTCAACGACTCGATGGCGATCGGCGCGCTGGCGCTGCTGCGCTCCCGGTCGGTGGCGGTGCCCCGGCAGGTGTCGGTCATCGGCTTCGACGACATGCCGATCGCCCGGGACGTCACCCCGGCACTGACCACCGTCCGGCTGCCCCTGGTCGAGATGGGGGCCCGCGCGATGTCGCTGGCGCTCGACCCGGGGGCCGCGGCGCCCCGCGTCGAGGTGCTGCCCGCCGAGGTGGTGCGCCGGGACAGCACCGGGCCGGCCCCGTCGGCCCCGGTCCGCCCACGGACGGGGGGATCGGGCGCGTCAGCCGGCTGACGACCCACGTCCTTCGCCGACCGGCTGCCGCCGGAGGCGCCCAGGGCGGGCCTACGCGCCATCGTGGAGCAGGTCGCGGCGCTGGAGGCACGCGACAAGACCACGGGGCGCGGCCGGACGTAGGGTGTTCCCGCCTCCGTTCACCGCAGCAGCAGGAACGTGGGGGCGGCGATGAGCGTCCCCACGACGGTGCCGGCGGCCACCTGACCGACGGTGTGGTCGCGCAGGCGCACCCGCGACCAGCCGACCAGCGCCACCACGGGCGCCGAGGCGAGCAGCGCCGGTCCGAACTCGATCACGAGCACGGCCGCCGCGCCCGCCGCCACGGCCGCGTGGATGCTGAGCTTCCACGCCAGGTTGACCACGGTCACGGCGAGGCCGAGGGCGAACATGACGACGACCATCGCCAGGACGGGGCGCGGGGCGCCGAACCCGATCATCACGGCGAGGCCCACCAGCACGGACAGCAGCCCGTACGCCAGTGGCCGCCGGCGCTGTTCCCGTCGCCCGATGTGGTGGTCGGTCAGCCGGCCCCGGCGTACGCCCCACCAGATCAGGCTGTTGGGGATGATCGAGCAGAACAGGGAGCCGACCAGGGCCCAGGCGAGGCCCACCTCGACGGGCGACACGGCGTGCAGGCCCACGACGACGGGCATCAGCGCGGCCAGCAGCGCCGGGGCGAAGACTTCGGTGGCGGCGCGGGCGAGCAGCCTGCCGGTACGGCGGTCGGGGCGGTCGATGACGTCGTGCACGATCCACATTCTGCCGACCGCCCCCGGTGGCGCGGCACGCACGGGCTCAGATGATGAAGTGGGTCCAGTAGGCGAGCCAGGTGACGAAGAGCGCGCCCTGGAGCAGGGCCAGGGCGGCGGTCAGCCAGGCGTCGGCGCCCGCGTGCCGGGCCCAACGGGCCAGCACAAGGGCGACCGGGAAGACGGCAAGCAGATAACGCAGCAGGCTCTTGTACACCGGCGGGCCCATCGACAGCGGCACCAGGACCATGGTCAGCCCGTACACGAGATAGGGCAGCCCGAGTCGGCGGGCGCCCGCGAGCAGGACCGCCAGCACCAGCACGGCGACCCACACCCGCAGGGCGTCGCGCGGCGGGCTGCCGGTCAGGCCGTGCCACAGCACCGCCAACGGGTTCTGCACCCGGATGCCCCAACCCGTCTCCTGGGCGTGCTTGTAGGCGAACCAGTCGCCGCTCTGCCACCGGCAGAACGCCATGAACGCCAGCCAGCCGGCGGGCACCAGCGCCAGCGGCCAGCCGACGCGCACGTACGCCCACCACGCGCGCGGGCCCAGCCGGTAGCCGTGCTGCCGTAGCAGCACCAGGGCCAGCGGGAGCACGACGAGGAACCCGACCGAGCGGCTCGTCGCCAGGAAGAAGCCGACAACGCCCACGAGCAGCCAGCGCCGCCGCTCGGCGTAGTGGAAGGCGGCGAGCGCGAGGCAGAGGAACAGCGACTCGGTCAGCGCCGCCTGGAACAGGAACCCGGCCGGCAGCAGCACGAGGTAGCGGACGAACCGGCGGGCGGAGGCGTCGTCGCCGAGCAGTCGCTCGCCCAGCCGGTGGGCGTAGAAGAGCATCAGCAGGAACGCGACGTTCGCGACGAGCAGCAACGCCAGCGCGGTGTCCCCGCCCAGCAGCGGGGCCAGCGGACGGGCCAGGAACGGATAGAGCAGGGGAAAGCCGAAGTCGGGCCACGGCTCGTCTAACGGGAGCTGCGCCAGGCGGTCGTAGAGGAAGGAGTCCCAGGCGAACCAGAGCGCGAGCGCGCGGTGCCCGGAGATCGCCCGCTGCTGCTCGCGCATCATCGTCTCGTCCGGCGGCGGGGCCCAGGGCACGTCGTCGAAGGCGCTCAGCGCGAGCACCCCGAGGGCGCTGAGCACGATCTTCGTACCGAAGAAGACCGCGAGGACGAACAGCCACGGCGCCGGCATCCGGCCGGCGGCCCGCGACGCCGCCCGCCGCAGGTCGTGCCCGTGCCCGGCCAGCCGGGCGGGCAGCGCGCGCCACCGCCGGTCCGAGACGGCCCGCCCACTGTCCATCACGCGTCTCCCGGTCCGGCGGCCCGACCGGTGCCACATCCCCGTTCCGGGACCGTTGACACGTCGGCGCGATCCCGGCCCGGAACCGGGCGCCGGGCGCGTCGCGGCGCGTCCCGGGCGCTCCGCCCGTCGGGGTGTCCCGGGAGCGGACGGGAATCCGGGGTGAGTTCGGGCCGGTGCCGGGTAAGCGGGCCGCCTCCGGGAGGCGGAAGCAGGGGGCGACGGGCATGGGCGAAGAGCACGGCACGGTGGTCATCGGCGCTGGACCGGCGGGCCTGACGGCGGCGTACGAGTTGCTCCGGCGCGACAGCGCGGTCCGGGTGTTCGAGGCCGACGAGGTGGTGGGCGGGATCAGCCGTACCGTCGAGCGGGACGGGTGGCGCTTCGACATCGGCGGGCACCGGTTCTTCACGAAGGTGGCCCGGGTCGAGGAGTTCTGGCACGAGATCCTGCCCGACGAGGACTTCCTGCTGCGGCCCCGGATGAGCCGGATCTACTACCGGGGCGCCCTGTTCGACTACCCGCTGAGCGCCGTCAACGCCCTGCGCAACCTCGGCGTGCGGGAGGCCGTGCTGTGCATGGGCTCGTACGCGCGGGCCCGGCTGCGCCCGCCCAAGGACCAGTCGCACTTCGAGGGCTGGGTCTCGGCCCGGTTCGGCTGGCGGCTCTACTCGATGTTCTTCAAGACGTACACCGAGAAGGTCTGGGGGATGCCGGCCGACCGGTTGCAGGCCGACTGGGCCGCCCAGCGGATCAAGAACCTGTCGCTGGCCAAGGCGGTCCGCAACGCGGTGCTGCCCCGACGCAACCGCAAGGACGTGACCAGCCTGATCGAGGAGTTCCAGTACCCGAAGCTCGGCCCGGGCATGATGTGGGAACGCTGCGCCGAGGAGGTGCGCCGGCGCGGGGGCCGGGTGGACACCGGCACCTGGGTGACCGCCGTGCACCGGGACCCGGAGCGCCGCCGGGCCGTCGCCGTGACCGTCAACGGGGCCGGCGGGCAACGTACCGAGCCGGCGGAGCACGTCGTCTCCTCGATGCCGATCTCCGAGCTGGTCGCCGCGCTGCGCCCGGCGGCCCCGCCGGAGGTGCTGGCCGCCGCGGCCGACCTGCGGTACCGGGACTTCCTGACCGTCGCGCTGGTGGTGCCGGAGGAGTTCTCGTTCCCGGACAACTGGATCTACGTGCACGACCCGGCGGTGCGGGTCGGCCGGATACAGAACTTCGGCTCCTGGTCGCCGCACCTGGTCAAGGACGGCCGCACCTGCCTCGGCCTGGAGTACTTCGTGTTCGAGGACGACGAGACCTGGCGTACGCCGGACGCCGAACTGGTCGTCGCCGCGACGGCCGAGCTGGAGCGGCTCGGCCTGGTCCGGCCGGGGGTGGTCGAGGCCGGGTACGTGGTGCGGATGCCGAAGGCGTACCCGGTCTACGACGAGCGCTACCAGCACAACGTCGACGTGATCCGGGACTGGCTGGCGCACGAGGTGCCCAACGTCCACCCGGTGGGCCGCAACGGCATGCACCGCTACAACAACCAGGACCACTCGATGCTGACGGCGATGCTCACCGCCGAGAACATCGCCTGCGGCACCCGGCACGACGTGTGGTCGGTCAACGTGGAGCAGGACTACCACGAGGAGTCGAGCCACGACGGGGACGGCCACCGGGGCACCGGCCGGGACGCGCCCGTCGTACCGGCCCGGCCCGCCGTCCCGGTCGGCACGACGCTCGACGGCACCGGCACCGGCGGCGGCCGGCCCGAACGGCCGGCCCACGTGCGCCTCGGCTGAGCCGCCGACCGCGCGTGTGGCACCGTCGGCGCCGGCCCGGAGGGGAAGGCCGGCGGTGGCGTGCGGCGGCGGACCGGCCCGGGCTCAGTGCGCTTCGAGGACGAAGAAGATGAAGCAGATGAACGTGGTGCGGTCCACGAGATGTGGCGGCAGGACCTCGCGCGGGGTCTCGGGAGACATGGGGGGTTCGCTGACGACCGAGAGGCGGAAGCCCGCGTCGGTGAACGCAGCCGTCATCGCGTGCAGCGGCCGGTGCCAGTAGGTCAGCTCCGCGGTGTGCCCGTCGAAGGTGTACTCCTCCGACCATCGCGCGAGGGCGAAGTAGTCGGCGTCCGGGTGCACCGCCGTGTAGACCATCGGGTGGTTCACGGACAGGATGAGGCGACCCCCCGGCCTCAGGACCCGTCGCAGCTCGGCCAGGGGCGCGGTCCAGTCCTCCAGGTAGTGCAGGACCAGGGAAGCGACGACGTCGTCGAACGCGCCGTCGGCGAAGGGCAGCGGCCCGCTGAGGTCGGCCACCAGCAGCGTGGCGTCCCCGCCCAGCCGCCGTCGGGCCAGCTCGACCATCGCGCGGCTGGAGTCGAAGCCGGTCACGACGGCCCCTCGCGCGCGAAGCGCCGCGGACAGGGGACCCGAGCCGCAGCCGGCGTCGAGGATCCGCCGGCCGGTCACGTCCCCGGCGAGCCCGATCATCGCGGGGCGCTCGTAGTAGCCGTTGATCAGGTTGGACTCGTTGTCCGCGCTGTAGCGCTCGGCGAAACTGTCGTAGTGGTCGGCCTTCACCAGGCTGGCTCCTCGGCGTCGCGGCAGGGGTCGAAAGCGCGATCCTGCCACGGTCGTCGAGCCACCACTGCCCCTGCCGCGCGCCGGTCGACGCGCTGGCTCCATGTGGGAGTCAGCCGGCGAGCTGGTCGCGGCGGCGGGTGAGGTAGGCCCGCTCCGCGGGGTTGCCGGCGAGACCGATGGCCCGGTCGTACGCGGTCCGCGACTCACCGCCGCGCCCGAGTCGCCGCAGCAGGTCGGCGCGCGCGGCGTGGAAGGCGTGGTAGCCGTCGAGGGCCTCGGCGAGCCGGTCGATCTCGGCGAGCCCGACGCCGGGGCCGTCGACCTCGGCGACCGCGACCGCCCGGTTGAGCCGCACGATCGGTGAGGGGTCGAGCAGCGACATGCGCCCGTAGAGGGCGACGATGGTGGACCAGTCGGTGTCCCGGGCGGACGGGGCGTCGGTGTGGACCGCGTTGATCGCGGCCTGCAGCTGGTAGCGCCCGGGTGGGTCGCCGCCGGTCGCCACCGCCTCGATCCGCTCGCGGAGGAGGGCGTTGCCCTCGGCGATGAGCGTGCGGTCCCAGGCGCCGCGGTCCTGCTCGGCGAGGGTCACCAGCTCCCCGGTGCGGGACACGCGCGCCGGCCGCCGGGCGTCGGTGAGGAGCATCAGGGCGAGCAGGCCGGCCACCTCGCCGTCGTCCGGGAGGAGGGTCCGGAGCAGGCGGCCGAGGCGGATCGCCTCCTCGGTGAGGTCGACGCGCACCGGGTCGTTCCCCTCGCTGGCGAGATAGCCCTCGTTGAAGACGAGGTAGACGACCGCGAGCACGCCGGCGAGCCGTTCGCGGATGTCGTCGGCCGAGGGCACCCGGTAGGGGATGTGCGCCGCCTTGATCTTCGCCTTGGCGCGGGTGATCCGTTGCGCCATGGTGGTCTCCCGCACCAGGAAGGCGCGGGCGATCTCGGGCACGGTGAGGCCGCCGAGCAGGCGCAGGGTGAGCGCCACCCGGGCCTCCGACGCGAGCGCGGGGTGGCAGCAGGTGAAGATCAGTCTGAGCCGGTCGTCGTCGACCGGGCCGGTCGGCTCGGCGGGGGTGTCGTCGTACATGATCCGGGCCGCCTGGTGTTTGGCGTCGCGCTGTGACTCGCGACGGAGCCGGTCGATCGCCTTGCGGGTCGCGGTGGTGGCGAGCCAACCGCCGGGATTGGACGGTACGCCCTCGCGCGGCCACCGCTCCGCGGCCGTCACGAACGCCTCGGCCGTCGCCTCCTCGGCGACGTCGAGATCGCCGAAACGGCGCGCGAGGCCGGCGACCACCCGCGCCCACTCCTCGTGGTGGGCACGGGTGATCGCCTGCTCGACGGTGAGAACGGTCATGGCTCCGGCAGCGCTCGGACGGATTCCCCGGTTCGGAAGGGACGCACCTCGACCGTACCGCGACACGCTCTCGATCCCTCGGCGGCGAGGGCCAGGGCCGCGTCGCGTGGACGGACAGCAGGTATCCGGGCACCACGCTCACTGCTCCCGGAGCCGTTACGCCGGGCGCGCCCCGGGGCCTCGGAACCGGTGCACCTCCTGCGGCCAGTCGAGCGCGGTCGCGAGCCGGCCGGCCCAGTATCGTGCCGCCTCGTCGTCAGGCACGTCCACGACGGCGAAGCCGCCGAGGTGCTCCTTGGTCTCGACGTACGGGCCGTCGGTGAAGACGGGCCTGCCGTCGACCGCTTCGACGCTGCACAGCGCGGTGGACCGGTCGAGCCCCCCGTTGCTGAAGAGCAGGACGCCCTCGGCCTGCATGTCCGCCATCACGGCCCAGCCGGCCCTGCTCTTCTCGCGAAGCTGCTCCGCCGTGTGTTCGGACACCCACTCGTCGTTGAAGGTGATCAGGTACTCCGTCATGTCGTCTCCTCTCGGTCCCGGACGAGGGCCTTACCCGGCTCCCCGTGTCCGGCGGCCCAGCCGCCGCCGCACACTGGTTCCACGAACGGCTACATCCTGATCCGACACCACGCCCGAAAATTCGAGCAGGTCCAGATCGCGGAACCGCAGCGCCGCCGCCATCGCGGCCCCGATCGTGCCCGCGGACACCCTCCGCGAGGCAGACGGGATAGCCTTGGCGCATATGGCTACCTATCGCAGCGCCTCAGTGCTTCTCTCCTCGGACGGCACCAGGACCCCTGGCACCGCCGCCCTTTTCGCCGAGCCCGCCCGCAGGGGTGGGACCCCGCCGTGGGCAGGTGACTTCCGGCCCGCCAACAGCGCCGGCAACGGCCCCAAGAACGCGGTCGGGAAGACCTTCACGTTGGAGCTTCCTGACGGCAGCACCGGCAAGGTCGTGGTCCAGGGCCTCAAGAGCGGGAAGGGGGGCGTCGTGCTGGCGTTGATGGGCGAGGACGCACCCCCCTTCTGATCAGAAGACAGGTTTTCTGGTCACCGGTCAGCGACGGCCGGTGGCCAGGGTGACGAGATACTGCCCGCCACCGGCGTCGATGCTCGCGGTCACCGGCAGTCCGGGCACCAGCCGGGAGAACCGGTCGACCAGCCAGTCCGCCGCCTCCTGGGCGTCCTTCCCGCTCGGGCAGCGGGCGACCAGCTCGCGACCGCCCTTGCGTTGTAGTCGCTCGGCGACGGTGATCAGGGGCGCGGGCTCCACCACGTGCAGGTGGTCCGGCCAGGCGATGACCACCTTGACCGCGCCCTTGCGGGTGTTGCAGGCCCGGTGCGCGAGTCGCTCGGCGACCTTGGCCTTCCTGTCGGCGGTGCGGCTGTCGACGCTGGGACCGCGCGGGTCGTTCACCGACATGTCGGCGTCGACCGGCTCGTCGCAGACCCAGCACCGCCAGCCGTCACGCCTCGCGACGTCATCGAGGGAACTCATCCGAGCAAACTAGCCTGCCAGCCGCCGCCCGACGACCGACCCGGCTGCGGCGAGCGCCGCCAGTCCGTCAGGGGCGAGGAGATCCCCTTCCCGGGCGCCGATCTGGAATGCTTCCCACCATGCCCTCCTACCCACCCACCTTCGCCGACCAGGTCGTCCACCAGCCGGCCCGGGCCCAGTTCGAGGCGTTCCTCGACGAGCACCGTCGCGCGCTCAACGGCTGCCTGGACGGGCTGACGGAGAAACAGGCGCGCCGGTCGTTGGTGGCCTCCCGGACCACACTGCTGGGCCTCGTGAAGCACGTGACCTTCGTCGAGAAGGTCTGGTTCGACGAGGCCGTCACGTGCCGGTCGCGCGCTGAGATCGGCATCCCCGCGACGCCGGACGAGTCGTTCATCCTCGAGGACGACGACACGATCGCCACCGTCCAGCGCGCACACCGCGAGGCCTGCGAGGCGTCACGCCGCGCGACGGCGTCCCTGGGTCTGGACGACATCCTGCCCGGGAACCGGCGCGGCCCGCTTCCGCTGCGGTGGGTGTATCTCCACGTGCTGCGCGAGCTCGCCCAGCACTGCGGGCACGCGGACATCCTCCGGGAGCAGCTCGTCGACGGGTAGTGCGCGGACGTCCGCCCCGCCGTCCCGGGCCGCACCCTCCCCGCCGGTAAACGCCTTGCCGCCGCGCCCGGGGCGTCCCTAGCATCCGCCGGATGCGGATCCGCGAGTTCCACGAGTCCGACTGGGCCCAGGTGTGGCCGATCGTCCAGGAGGTGGTCCGGGCGCGGGAGACCTTCCCCTACGACCCGGAGCTGACCGCCGAGCAGGCGTACGACATGTGGGTGGAGGCCGCGCCCGGCCGGACGGTCGTCGCGGTCGACGGCGACGCGGTGCTGGGCACCGCGAAGATGGGCACCAACCGCCCCGGGCCGGGCGCGCACGTCGCCACCGCGAGCTTCATGGTGGCCCGCGCGGCGCGCGGGCGGGGCGTGGGCACCGCGCTGTGCCGGCACGCCGTCGACTGGGCCTGCGGGCGGGGCTACGCCGGCATGCAGTTCAACGCCGTGGTGGCGAGCAACGTCACCGCCGTGGAGCTGTACCGGCGGGAGGGGTTCGACGTGGTGGGCACCGTGCCCGGCGCGTTCCGGCATCCCACCCTCGGCCGGGTGGGCCTGCACGTGATGTACCGCGAGTTCTGAGCGACCGGCCGGACGCCGCGCGCCGCGTCCCATCGGGGCGGGACGCGGCGCGCGGCGGGCATCGTCAGACGGCGGCCTTGGCGACGGCCTCGGCGCGCAGGTCCTCCTCGGAGGCGCCCCGGCGCCAGTAGCCGGAGAAGGTGACGTGGCGGCGGTCCAGGCCGCGCTCGCCGACGAGGTGCCGGCGCACCGAGCGCACCATCGAGGACTCGCCGGCGATCCAGGCGTACGGGCTGCCGGCCGGCAGCCGGGCGGCGCGCACCGCGTCCGCCAGCAGGGCGCTGCCGGGGGCGGTGGCGCCGCGCACGATCCAGCGCACCTCTGCCCGCGCCTCGGTGGGCAGTTCCTGGATGTCTCCCGCGTCGGGGACCTCGATCCAGGCCCGCACCGGGGTGCCCGGCGGCAGCCAGGCCAGGATCCCGGCGGCGGCCGGCAGCCCGGTCTCGTCGGCCACCAGCAGGACGGAGTCCGTGCCGACCGGGGGCCGGAAGCAGACGCTGCGGTTGTCGTGCACGGCCGGGCCGAGCAGCACCACCCGGTCGCCGGGCAGGGCGTGCCGGGCCCAGCGGGAGGCGGGGCCGGTGTCGCCGTGGCTGACGAAGTCGATGTCCACCTCGGCCACCTCGGGGCGCTGCTCCCGGATGGTGTACGAGCGCATCACGGCGCGCACGTCGGGGTCCATGGCCCGGTAGGCGCCGAACCAGTCCTCCCCCGCCCCGACGGGGAGCACCGGCTCGGGCTGACCGGGGTGCGGCAGGAACAGCGAGACGCTCTGGTCCCGGCCGCCGCCGGCGAAGTCGGCCAGCTCGGGCCCGCCGAAGGTGACCCGGACCAGGGAGGCGCCGACGCGGCGGGCGCCGACGACCTGCGCGGCGAAGAGGCGGTACTGCACGGCGACGGCGGTGGTCACGACGTGACCTTCTTCGCGCCCTTGATGGCGGTGGCCAGGTTCTCCAGCAGCGGCGCGGCGCCGGCGTACGAGAAACGGGGCACCGCGTCCCAGGCGGCGACCTGGTTGGCCTTGACCGCCGGCAGCTGCTGCCAGGTCGGCTTCGCGGCCAGGTCCTTGGGCTGCAGGGCGGTGCTGCGGTTGTCGAGCAGGAGCAGGTCGGCCGGGAACTTGCCCGCGTTCTCCCAGCTCAGCGCCTCGAAGTAGTCGCCGGCCTCCAGCTTGGTGGGGACGACGATGTCGACGCCCAGCTCGGCGAAGTACATCAGGTCGGTGCTGACCTTCGGGTTGGAGGCGTAGAACAGGTCGGGGCTGCCGGAGCAGGCGAGCACCTTGATGCCCGGGTTGTCCTTGACCGCCTGGCGGACCGACTCGGCGGCGGCCTCGAAGCGGGCCTTGGCGTCGGTGACCTTCTTGGCGGACAGGTCGGCGCCGAGGGACTCGGCGAGCTGCGCGTACCGCTCGATCGGCTTGGTCATCGGCACCCGCGCGGTGGTCACGGTGACGGTGGGGGCGAGCGGGAGGATCTTGCCCTTGCTCTCGTCCGGCACGTACCAGAAGGCGCCCGGGTCGTACATGTGGGTGACGAGCAGTTCGGGCCGCAGGGCGGCGTACTTCTCCAGGTTGAACTCGCCCCAGACGTTGCCGAGGATCTCCACGGACTCGACGTCGAGGTCGCCGGCCTGCGGGTCCTTGCTGCCGTCGGAGCGCTTGGTCTCGCCGAACACCCCGACGATCTGCTTGTCGAGCCCGAAGTCGACAAGCGCGGCGGCGACCCCCGTGAAGGCGACCACCCGGGTCGGCCGGGCGGGGGCGCTGACCTTCTCGTTGCGGTCGTCCGTGAACGACCACGGCCCGCCGGAGTCCTTGGCGGCAGGGGTGGCGGAGTCCTCGTCCCCGCCGCAGCCGGCGAGCAGGGCTGCCAGGGTGGCGGCGCCACCGGCGGCGAGCAGGCCCCGGCGGGAGAGGCGGCGGGCGGACACGGGATGCGGCATGGCGGTGTCTTTCGATCAGGGTCGGGCGAATGACCATGGACAGCGGGGTTAGGTTAACCTAACCTAAACGGCTGTCAAGTCCCGTTCGGAATTCCGCACCAATCGGAGCCCACACTGTCCGCCACCCTCTCCCCCCGCGTCGGCGCGCCGCCGGCACCGCCGGCCGTACGCCGGCCCGGCCGGTCCGCCCTGCGGGCCGCCGGGCTCGCGGCGTCGGTGTTGCTGCTCGCGGCCGTCGCGGTGCTCAGCATCGCCGTGGGCGCCAAACAGCTCCCCCTCACCGACGTGTGGCAGGGCCTGCTGGACCGCGACGCCGCCGAGTACGCCGTCGTGCACCGCATGCGGCTGCCGCGTACGCTGCTCGGCCTGCTCGCCGGGGCGGCGCTCGGCGTCGCCGGCGCGGTCATGCAGGCGCTGACCCGCAACCCGCTAGCCGACCCCGGCCTGCTCGGCATCAACGCCGGCGCGGCGGCGGCGGTGGCCACCGGGGCGCTGCTGTTCGGCATCGGCGGCGTCGGCGGGCAGGTGTGGTTCGCGCTGCTCGGCGCGGCCGCCGTCACCGCCGCCGTGTACGCCGTCGGCGGCGGGCGCGGGGCCACCCCCGCCCGGCTGGCGCTGGCCGGCGCGGCACTCAACGCCACCCTCTACTCGTACGTCAGCGCGGTGATGCTGATGGACACGGCCTCGCTGGAGCGGCTGCGGTTCTGGACGGTCGGCTCGCTGGCCAGCGCCGAACCGTCGACCGTCCGCACGGTCGCGCCGTTCATGGCGGCGGGCCTGCTGGTCGCCCTGGCCGTCGCCCGTCCGCTCAACGCCCTCGCCCTCGGCGACGACGCGGCGCGCGCGCTCGGCGCCCGCCCGGCCCTGGTCCGGGGCGCGGTCATCCTGGCGATCACGCTGCTCTGCGGCGCCGCCACCGCCGCCTGCGGGCCGATCGTCTTCGTCGGGCTGCTGGTGCCGCACCTGGTGCGCGCGCTCACCGGGCCGGACCTGCGCTGGCTGCTGCCGTACTGCGCGGTGCTGGCACCGGTGCTGCTGCTCGGCGCCGACGTGCTCGGGCGGGTGCTGAGCCGCCCCGGCGAGCTCCAGGTCGGGCTCGTGACCGCCGTGGCGGGCGGACCGCTCTTCCTCTGGCTGGTGCAGCGCGGACGGGTGGCCCACCCGTGATCACCCTGCGTACCCGCGGCCTGTCCCTGCGGCTGCGTCCCCGCGCCGTCGCCGTCGGCGTCACCTGCGTGCTGCTGGCCCTGGCGCTGGGCGTGCTCGCCATCGGCAGCGGCGACTACCCGGTGAGCCCCGCCGACGTGCTGCGCGCCCTCACCGGCCGGGGCACCCCGGCCGAGGAGTTCATCGTCACCGAGCTGCGGCTGCCCCGGGTGGTCACCGCCCTCTGCGTCGGCGCCGCGCTGGCGTTGGCCGGCGCGGTCTTCCAGTCCCTCGTACGCAACCCGCTCGGCAGCCCCGACATGCTCGGCTTCACCCAGGGCGCGGCCACCGGGGCGCTCGTCGTGGTGGTGCTCGGCGGCAGCAGCGTGGCGCTGGCCTCGTCGGCGGTGGTCGGCGGGCTGGTCACCGGCGCGCTGGTCTACGCGCTGTCCTGGCGGCGCGGCGTGCACGGGTACCGGCTGATCCTGGTCGGCATCGGCACCATGGCGATCCTCACCGGCGTCAACGGCTGGCTGCTCACCCGGGCCCCGCTGATGGACGCCGCCCGCGCCGTGCTCTGGCTCACCGGCAGCCTCGACGGTCGCGGCTGGTCGAACGCGCTGCCGCTGCTGATCGCGCTGGGCGTGCTGGTGCCCCTCATGCTGGCCGGCTACGGGCCGGCGATGCGGCTGGTCGAGATGGGCGACGACACCGCCGCCGCCCTCGGCGTACGCGTGGAGCGGCTGCGCCTCGTCGTGCTGGCGGCGGCGGTGCTGCTGGTCTCCCTCGCGGCGGCCGCCGCCGGGCCGGTGAACTTCGTGGCCCTCACCGCGCCGCACCTCGCGCGGCGGCTGACCCGGGCCCCCGGGCCGAACCTGCTGCCCTCGGCGGCCGTCGGCGCGGTCCTCCTGGTCGCCGCCGACCAGGTCGCGCTGCGGGCCTTCCCCGGGCACCAGCTGCCGGTCGGTGTGGTCACCGGCGTGCTCGGCGGCGCTTACCTGGTCTGGCTGCTGGCCACCGAGCGCCGGGCCGGCCGACTGTGACCGGGCGCGGCCGGCGGGCCACCCACGACGAGAACGGAGCACCGAGCATGCAGTCCCGGCTGAGCGGCACCGCGATGACCCTCGCCTACGAGCGGCGGACCATCGCGCAGGACCTGAGCGTCGCCGTGCCCGACCGGTCCTTCACGGTCATCATCGGCCCCAACGCCTGCGGCAAGTCCACCCTGCTGCGGGCCCTGTCCCGGCTGCTGAAGCCGGCCGCCGGGGCGGTCCTGCTCGACGGCGAGGACATCCACCGGCAGCCGGCCCGCAGCGTGGCACGCACCCTCGGCCTGCTGCCGCAGACGTCCATCGCGCCGGACGGCATCGGCGTGGCCGAACTCGTCGCCCGCGGCCGGTACCCGCACCAGGGGCTGCTGCGGCAGTGGTCGCGCGAGGACGAGCGGGTGGTCACCGAGTCGATGGCCGCCACCGGGGTGGCCGACCTGGCCGACCGGGCCGTCGACGAGCTCTCCGGCGGGCAGCGGCAGCGGGTGTGGATCGCGATGGCGCTGGCCCAGCAGACCCCCCTGCTGCTGCTCGAC
Organism: Micromonospora sp. USAFONa4; assembly: GCF_057197825.1. Lineage (NCBI taxonomy): Bacteria > Bacillati > Actinomycetota > Actinomycetes > Micromonosporales > Micromonosporaceae > Micromonospora > Micromonospora sp. USAFONa4. The sequence goes on from NZ_CM170072.1 coordinate 429,201, forward strand.
GAGCCGACCACCTACCTGGACATCGCCCACCAGATCGAGATCCTGGACCTCTGCGCCAGGCTGCACGAGGAGCAGGGCCGCACGCTGGTGGCGGTGCTGCACGACCTCAACCACGCCGCCCGCTACGCGACGCACCTGATCGCGATGCGTGAGGGAGAGGTGGTCGCCGCCGGCGTGCCCCGGGAGGTGGTCACCGCCGAGCTGGTCGAGGAGGTCTTCGGGCTGCCCTGCCGCGTGATCGACGACCCGGAGACCGGCACCCCGCTGGTGGTCCCCGCCGCCCGCCGCCGGGCCGCGGCGGTCACCGCCGCCGGCGGGAAGGTGGGCGGGTGACGAGCGTTCGCGCCGGCGGCCCGGGCCGCCGGCCGGCCCGCGCCGCGCCGCGGCCCGATCTACTCGCGCATCGACCGGAATCACCGTACGGTGGCACACGATGCGTGATCTCGCCAGCACCTACCGACAGGACGTCGACGGCTTCGGCCGGGTGACGATCCGCCCCGTCGACCCCGACACCGACATCGACCTGATCCACGGCTGGGTCAGCCAGGAACGCGCCCGATTCTGGGGCATGCGCGACGCCGGCCGGGACCGGGTCGAGGAAATCTACCGCTACCTCGACTCGCTGCCCACCCACCACGCCTGGCTGACCCACCGCGACGGCACACCGGTGGCGCTGTTCCAGACCTACGAGCCGAACGCCGACCCGGTCGGCGAGTGCTACCCGGTCCAGCCCGGCGACCACGGGGCCCACCTGCTGATCGGCCCGCCCGGCGCGGTCGAGCGGGGCTTCACCGGCACCCTGTTGCGCGTGTTCCTCGACTTCGTCTTCGCCGACCCGCGACACCGGCGCGTCGTGATGGAGCCGGACGCGCGCAACGACAAGGCGGTCGAGCGGCTCCTGCGCACCGGCTTCGTGGCCGGCCCGCTGGTCGACGTCAACGGCAAGCGGGCCCGGCTGCTCTTCCTCGACCGGGAGACGTTCGAGGCCGGCCGGCCCTGAGACGCGCGACGCTCCCCGGGCGGTCGCCCGCCCGGGGAGCGTCGAGGGCTCAGCCGCCCGGTCGCAGCACCCGGCCCGGGCCCGCGACGTTGTCCGCCGCGGCCTGGCTGCGCTGGGTGCCGGTGACGCAGACGTCGTCACCGAGGAACGCCTCGCGCCACACGTAGCCGGCGACGCAGGTGTGCGGGCCGTACGGGCCGTTGACCCAGCGGCTCGTGGCGACGGCGTTGTCCGCGAGCACCTGGGAGCGGGTCGTCCCGGTGACGCAGACGTAGTCGGACTGGTCGGCGTCGCGCCAGACGTACCCGCTGACGCAGGTGTTCGGCCCGGCGACCAGGCGCGCCGGGTTGCGGCGGCTCGCCGCAGCGGCGTTGTCCGAGGCGGCCTGGGTGCGCTGGGCGCCGGTCACGCAGACGTCGTCACCGGAGTACGCCTCCCGCCACACGTAGCCGGAGATGCAGGTGTGCGGGCCGTACGCGCCGTTCGTCCAGCGGCTCGGGGCCGCCGCGTTGTCCGCCCACACCTGGCTGCGGGTGGCCCCGGTGACGCAGACCATGTCGCCCGGCCGGGCCTCCCGCCAGACGTACCCCTGCAGGCAGCGGTTCACCACGTCCGTGGTGACGGTGACCGAGGCGGAGTTGCCCGAGATCCAGTTCACGCCGATCTGCACCCCGTTGGCGTTGAGCGACTGGGCCGGACCGCCGCCGGGCCCGGTACGCAGCAGCGTGGGCGTGCCGTTGCGGACCTCGTGCAGCAGGACCGTGTCGGCCGGGATGCCGGCGCTCCAGCCGGTCTTCCGGCGGAACTCCACCGTGTAGTAATGGAACGTGTCGGCGGGGTCGAACGGGATCCGGACCAGTTGCGGGCCGCTCGCCGAGGGCACCTCCAGCGGCGCCAACGTGATGCTCCGCGAGCCCACCCCGTCGGCGGCCATGGTGAACACCCGGTTCTTCGGCAGCCAGCCCAGCTCGTCGCGGTGGAACGCGTTGAGCCCGACCGCGCTCGTGCCGTAGTTCGCCGTGGCGAAGGCGTAGATGTGCATCGCGCTCATCTCGTCCCACGGGTCGTCGTACTCGCCCGGCTGGGACCACGGCGCGTTCTGGTAGGTGGTGTCGTTGGAGAACGAGTGCCCCAGGTTGTAGCCGTGCAGCATCTCGTGGGCGGCGAAGCCGACGTTCCAGGCGCCCGGGTCGAGCAGCACCCGCCCGCCGGCGGCCCCGGAGTCGACCCAGTCGTTCAGCATGACGGCGGTGCGGTGCCCGGCGGGGACGGTGTAGCCGTTGGCCGCGGCGGTGTCGACGCAGCGCTGGATGCGGGTGCCGCGGTCGATCGACTGAAACTGCGCCAGGGTGTACGGCATCGTGTACCAGCCCCGGACCGCCGAGCCGGCCAGCGAGACCCGGCCACCGGACTGGTCTGCCAGGTAGTCCGCCACCCCGGAGGTGCCGAGACCGGCGTCGGTGAGGAAGTTGGCGAAGAACGACGGGGTCTTCGGCTCAGCCGGCTTGTCGCTGAACTTGCAGAGCAGCACCGACCAGGGGGTGTTGTTGCGGATCGGGCTGGCCGCCGCCGGTCCCGTCGTCGCCACCACCGTCCCGATGACGGCGCAGCTGAGCGCCACGGTCGCCGTGGCGACGCGGCGCAGCAGGTTGGGTCCCACTCGCACTCTCCGTTTCCGTCGGCCCGCCCGGTGCGGACCAGTGGGAGACATGGGAGCACCCGGCGTCACCGCACGGATGCGGCAAGTCGCATTGGCGACGGGCCGAAATCCGACTCGCCCCGCCCCCGCCGCCGGGACCGGCAGTGGGGGCGGAGCTGCCCGGGGGTGCGGCGGGACGCCTCAGCCGTGCAGCCAGCGGTGGATGCACTGCAACAGGTCGGCGGCGTCGACCGGCTTCGTGACGTAGTCGCTGGCGCCGGAGGAGATGCTCTTCTCCCGGTCGCCGTGCATGGCCTTCGCGGTCACCGCGATGATCGGCAGGTCGGCGTAGCGGGGCATGGCGCGGATGGCCGCCGTCGCGGCGTAGCCGTCCATCTCCGGCATCATCACGTCCATCAGCACGAGGTCGATGTCGTCGTGGCGCATCAGCGTCTCGATGCCCTGCCGGCCGTTCTCCGCGTACACCACGTCGAGCCCGTGCAGCTCCAGGATGTTGGTCAGCGCGAAGACGTTGCGCGCGTCGTCGTCCACCACCAGCACCTTGCGCCCGGCCAGGTCGCCGGGCAGGGCGTCGACGACGGGACGGACGTCGGGCAGCACCGGGGCGAACGGCAGCACCCGCTCCGGCGTCACCGCCGTGAGGTGCAGGGCGATCCGCTCGCGCAGGTCGTCCAGGCTGCGCAGGACCTCCAGCGGTCGCTCGTGGGCCAGCGCCTGCACCAGGGCCTGCGAGCCGGCCGGCAGCGGGTGTCCGTGGTACGCCAGCACGGGCACCCCGCGCAGCGCCGGATCGTCGTGCAGCGCCTTCAGCAGGTTCGTGCCGCCGTCGTCGGGCAGGTCGAGCTGGAGCACCAGGACGTGGTGCCGCCCGGTGGCGAGCGCCTCGACCGCCGATGCCACGTCCACCGCGGTGGAGATCTCCACCGGCGGGTGGGCGTCGCCCAGGTCCGCCGCGACGCCCTGGGCGAGCAGCGTCAGCAGCCCCTTGTCGTGGCGCTCCAGCACCAGCATCCGGCGGACCTCGCCGGGCTGGAGGGTCACGGCCGGCGGCAGCGTGGCCGGCGGCGCCCACGGCAGGGTGGCCGGCGGCGTCCACGGCAGCGTGGCCTGCGGCGCCCAGGGCAGCGCGCCGGCACGGCCCGCAGCCGGCAACGCGCCGCCCGGGCGATCGTCCGTGACCGCCGCGTCGCCGGTCCCGGCGGGCACCGGCCCGACGGGCAGGTAGAGGGTGAACGTGCTGCCCTGGCCGAGCACGCTGCGCGCCTGGATCCGGCCGCCGAGCAGGTGGGCGATCTCCCGGCTGATGGACAGCCCGAGGCCCGTGCCCCCGTACCGCCGGCTGGTCGTGCCGTCGGCCTGCTGGAAGGCGTCGAAGATCGCGGTCAGGTGCTGCTCGGCGATGCCGATGCCGGTGTCGATCACCCGGAACGCGAGGACGACGTCCGTCTGGGCGAGCCCCTCCGGCAGCTCGTCCGGCGCGGCCCGCTCGATGCGCAGCCGCACCCGCCCCTTCTCGGTGAACTTGACCGCGTTGGAGACCAGGTTGCGCAGCACCTGCCGCAGCCGCTGCTCGTCGGTGTGCAGCTCGGCCGGCACGCCCGGCCCGGTGCTGATCTCCAGCTCCAGGCCCCGGGGCGTGGTCAGCGGCCGGAAGGTGGCGTCGACGTAGTCGCGCAGCGCGGCCAGCTCGAACGTCTCCGGGTTGATGTCCATCTTCCCGGCCTCCACCTTGGACAGGTCGAGGATGTCGTTGATGAGCTGGAGCAGGTCAGTGCCGGCCGAGTGGATGACCGTCGCGTACTCCACCTGCTTGGCGGTCAGGTTGCGGTTCGGGTTCTGCGCGAGCAGCTGGGCGAGGATGAGCAGCGAGTTCAGCGGCGTACGCAGCTCGTGGCTCATGTTCGCGAGGAACTCCGACTTGTACTTGGAGGCGAGGGCGAGCTGCTGGGCGCGGGCCTCCAGCTCCTGCCGGGCCTGCTCGATCTCGGAGTTCTTCGTCTCGATGTCGTGGTTCTGCCGGGCCAGCAGGGCCGCCTTGTCCTCCAGCTCGGCGTTTGAGCGCTGGAGCTCCTCGGAGCGGGCCTGCAACTCCTCCGAGCGGGCCTGCAACTCCGCGGCGAGGCGCTGCGACTCGGTGAGCAGCACGTCGGTACGGGCGTTGGCGACGATGGTGTTGACGTTCACGCCGATGGTCTCGGTCAGCTGGTCGAGGAAGTCGCGCTGCACCTCCGTGAAGCGGCTCATGCTGGCCAGCTCGATGACGCCGAGCACCTGGTCCTCGAAGAGGATCGGCAGCACCACCAGGTGCAGCGGGGCGGCGGCGCCGAGGCTGGAGGAGACGGTGACGTAGTCGGCCGGCACGGTGTCCACCACGATGGCCCGCTTGCTCACCGCGGCCTGCCCGACGAGGGAGTCGCCGAGGGCGTACCGGCGGCCGGAGGTGTCGTGGCCGTACCCGCCGACGACCCGCAGGCCGGTCCCGCCGGGGCCGTCGTCCACCAGCAGGAACGTGCCGAGCTGCGCGGAGACCAGCGGGGCCAGCTCGTTCATCACCAGACCGGCGACCACGTCCAGGTCGCGGTGGCCCTGCATCAGGCCGGCGATGCGGGCCAGGTTGGTCTTGAGCCAGTCCTGTTCCTGGTTGGTGCGGGTGGTCTCGCGCAACGACTCCACCATCGAGTTGATGTTGTCCTTCAGCTCGCCGACCTCGCCGGGGGCGTCCACGGTGATGGAGCGGGTCAGGTCGCCGGTGGCCACGGCGCTTGTCACCTCGGCGATGGCTCGTACCTGGCGGGTGAGGTTCCCGGCCAGCTCGTTGACGTTCTCGGTGAGCCGCTTCCAGGTGCCGGAGACGCCCTCGACCTCGGCCTGGCCGCCGAGGCGCCCCTCGCTGCCGACCTCCCGGGCCACCCGGGTCACCTCGGCCGCGAACGACGACAGCTGGTCCACCATCGTGTTGATGGTGGTCTTCAGCTCCAGGATCTCGCCGCGCGCGTCGACGTCGATCTTCTTGGTCAGGTCGCCCTGGGCCACGGCGGTGGTGACCTGGGCGATGTTGCGGACCTGGCCGGTGAGGTTGTTCGCCATCGAGTTGACGTTGTCGGTGAGGTCCTTCCACGTGCCGGCCACGTTCGGCACCCGCGCCTGGCCGCCGAGGCGCCCCTCGGTGCCCACCTCACGGGCCACCCGCGTCACCTCGTCGGCGAACGCGCCGAGCGTGCCGACCATCGTGTTGATGGTCTGGGCGAGCACGGCCACCTCGCCCTTGGCCTCCACGGTGATCTGCCGGCTCAGGTCGCCCTGGGCGACGGCGGTGGCGACCAGCGCGATCGAGCGCACCTGGTTGGTGAGGTTGTTGGCCATCTCGTTGACGTTGTCGGTGAGGTCCTTCCAGGTGCCGGCCACGTTGGACACCCGGGCCTGGCCGCCGAGGCGGCCCTCGGTGCCCACCTCCCGGGCCACCCGGGTCACCTCGTCGGCGAACGCGGAGAGCTGGTCGACCATCGTGTTGATGGTCTCCTTCAGCGCCAGGATCTCGCCGCGCGCGTCGACCCTGATCTTCTGCGTCAGGTCGCCCTTCGCCACGGCGGTGGTCACCTCGGCGATGCTGCGCACCTGGGCGGTGAGGTTGTCCGCCATGACGTTGACCGACTCGGTGAGGTCCTTCCAGGTGCCGGAGACGCCCTTGACGTCCGCCTGGCCGCCGAGGCGCCCCTCGGTGCCCACCTCCCGGGCCACCCGCGTCACCTCGTCGGCGAACGACGACAACTGGTCCACCATCGTGTTGATGGTGTTCTTCAGCTCCAGGATCTCGCCGTGCGCCGTGACGGTGATCTTCTGCGACAGGTCGCCCCGGGCCACCGCCGTGGCCACCTGCGCGATGCTGCGCACCTGGTCGGTGAGGTTGACCGCCATCGAGTTCACCGAGTCGGTGAGGTCACGCCAGGTGCCGGCCACGCCGCTGACCTGGGCCTGACCGCCGAGCCGCCCGTCGGTGCCGACCTCGCGGGCCACCCGCGTCACCTCGTCGGCGAACGACGACAACTGGTCCACCATCGTGTTGATGGTGCTCTTGAGCTCCAGGATCTCGCCCCGGGCGTCGACGGTGATCTTCTGCGACAGGTCGCCCCGGGCCACCGCCGTGGTGACCTGGGCGATGTTGCGGACCTGGCTGGTCAGGTTGCCGGCCATGAAGTTCACCGAGTCGGTGAGGTCGCGCCAGGTGCCGGCCACGCCGGGCACCTCGGCCTGGCCGCCGAGGCGGCCCTCGCTGCCGACCTCCCGGGCCACCCGCGTCACCTCGTCGGCGAACGACGACAACTGGTCCACCATCGTGTTGATGGTGATCTTCAGCTCCAGGATCTCGCCGCGCACGTCCACGGTGATCTTCTGCGACAGGTCGCCCCGGGCCACCGCCGTGGCCACCTCGGCGATGTCGCGGACCTGGTCGGTCAGGTTGCCCGCCATGGCGTTGACGGAGTCGGTGAGGTCCTTCCAGGTGCCCGACACCCCGGGCACCTCGGCCTGGCCGCCCAGCTGCCCCTCGGTGCCGACCTCCCGGGCCACCCGGGTCACCTCGGAGGTGAACAGCGACAACTGGTCGACCATGCCGTTGAAGACCGTGGCGATCTCCCCGAGCAGGCCGTCGGCGTCCTCCGGCAGCCGCGTGCCGAAGTCACCGTCGCGCACCGCCGTCAGGCCGGCCAGCAGCTGCCGGAGCCCCGGGTCGGCCATCGCCGCGGCCCCTCCGGTCGCCGGGTTGCGCCGCGACGCCGTCTTCTCGACCACCACAACCACCTCGCGCAGCAGCCGGGGGCCCGCCCGCCGGCACAACATCGACCGCGCAAGTATGCACAGGTCGATCGCCGCACGCGCGCCGGCCGGCACGCCGCGCCGCCCGCCGCCCGGCGGCTGCGCGCCGGCACGGTTACCAGGGGCGCGGCGCGGGTAGAGGCGACCCTCGAACCGGTCCGACCGGAACGGGGGGCTCGCCGGGGCGGTCCTCGGCGCCGGCCCGGCGAGCGGGTCCGGTGTGGAGCGCGCCCCGACCGGAAGAGGGGGTGCCGACGGTGCGACAGTGGTGGCGGGGCGCACGCGGGCGGATCCGCGACGACGGCATGACCGTGGTCGAGCTGACCCTCGCCGCGACCGTCGCCTGGATGCTGGCCGCGCGGGTGATCGGCCACCCGGACCCGTTCTTCGCGCCCACGGCCGCGCTGGTCGTGCTGGGCGAGGCACGGGGGCGGCGGGTCCGGCAGACGGTGGAGATCCTGCTCGGGGTCGCGGCCGGGGTGCTCGTCGCCGAACTGCTGGTGTACGCGCTCGGCCCCGGCACCGGCACCGTCTTCCTGGTGCTGCTGCTGACCACCGGCCTGATGGTGGCGATCGGGGCCCGCACCACCCTCGTGGTGCAGGCGGCGGTCTCCGCGATGTACCTGGTGGCGGTCGCCGCGCCCAGCGGCACGCTGATGCCCTTCCGGTTCGTCGACGCGCTGATCGGCGGCGCGGTCGCGCTGGCCGCGAGCCAGCTCCTGGCGGCCCGCGACCCCCTCGCCCCGCTGGTGCGGGAGGCCCGGCAGAGCTTCGCCGACCTCGCCGAGGTGCTCGACGCGCTCGACGACGCGCTCGCCCGCTGCGACGAGACCGCCGCCCGGACGGCGCTGGACCGGGCCCGGGAGCTGGACGACTGCGTGGACCGGCTGCGCACGGCGGTCCGGGCCACCGGGGAGACGCTGCGGTTCCGGGTCCGCCGGCGGCGGCACGTCGGGCAGGTACGGGAGGTGGAGGCGACCGCCCGGCAGCTGGACTACGCCGTGCGCAACGTCCGGGTCCTGGCCCGCGCCGGGGTGACGCTGACCCGGCTGTGCGCCGACACGCCGCCGGAGCTGGGCGACGCGATCCCCGCCCTGGCCGCCGCCGTACGCGCCGCTGGCGAGTCCGTCGCGACGGACCTGACCGGCGAGGACGCCGCCCGGCACGCCGCCCGGGCCGACGAGGCGGCCATGACCGCGGTCCGGGTCGCCGGCCGGCTGCTCGCGTCCGACCCGGCGCTGCCCGTCACGATGATCGTCGGCCAGATCCGGGCGACCGCCATCGACCTGCTGCGCGGCGTCGGCCACGACGACGTCGCCGTGCTGGAGCGGGTCGACGAGGCGCTCGGGGTGGTGCCCGCTCAGGTGACGTCGCAGCGCTCCGAGAGCGCGTAGCGGACCAGCACGACGTCGCCGATCTGGCGGGTCTCCGCCACCCGCGCCCGGCGGCCGGGATGCCAGGGGAAGCTCCCGTCGCCGACGAACCGGGGCGCCCGCCCGTCACCGACGAAGAACGGGGCCAGGACCAGGTGCAGCTCGTCGGCGAGGCCGGCGGTGAGGAACTGCCCGAGCACGCTCGCCCCGCCCTCCACCATCAGCCGGTCCACCCCCCGGCCGGCCAGGTCCGCCAGCAGCCACGCCGGCTCCACCGGCTCGCCCGCGTCCACGACGGTGGCCCGGCCCGCCAGCCGCTCCCCCGTCTTCGCCACGGCGGGGGTGGCACAGTAGACGATCCGGTCGGCGTCGCCGGTGGTGAAGAAGCGGGCCGTCGGGTCCAGGTCGCCGCAGCCGGTCACCGTCACCTTGGTCGGGGAACTGGGCAGGCCCCGCGCGACGCGCTCGGCGCGCCGCCGGGCGGAACGGACCACCAGCCGCGGGTCGTCGCGACGGACCGTGCCCGCGCCGACCAGGATCGCGTCGCAGCCCGCCCGGACCGCGTCGACCCGGTCCAGGTCGGCCTCGTTGGACAGCAGCAGCCGCTGCCCGCTCGCGTCGTCGAGGTAGCCGTCCATCGACGTGGCGCAGCTGAGCAGGACGTACGGGCGGTCAGTCACGGACGAGGGGCAGGTCGAGGGCGTGCCCGCCACGCCCGGCCTTCGCCGCCAGGTAGCCGGCGTTCGCCGGGGACAGGTGCACCCCGGTGGGTACGCGCGCGGTGACCGTCACCCCGAGCCGCTGAAGCTGTGCGGCCTTGTCCGGGTTGTTGCTCAGCAGGGCGGCCCGGTCCACGCCCAGGGCGGCGAGCATCTGCGCGGCCACGGTGTAGTCCCGCTCGTCCGGCTCGTGGCCCAGCGCCAGGTTCGCCTCGTAGGTGTCCAGCCCGGCGTCCTGCAACGCGTACGCGTCGAGCTTGGCGTACAGGCCGATGCCGCGTCCCTCCTGCCGCAGGTAGAGCAGGTAGCCGCCGGCGTCGGCGATGCGTTCGACCGCCTCGCGCAGTTGGGGGCCGCAGTCGCAGCGCCGGCTGCCGAACACGTCCCCGGTCAGGCACTCGCTGTGCGGGCGGACCAGCGGCGGTGACGGGCGCGCCGTGGCCCCGTCGACGGGGCCGGCCCGGTCACCCAGCCCGAACGCGAGGTGCTCCCGGCCGTCGACGAGACCGTCGAAGGAGAACACCCGGGCGGTGGTGAGGTATCCGTCGGGGAACCGCAGCGGCACGGTGACCTGCGTACGGACCGTGGCGGTGGGCGGGGATTCGGACATCGGGCTCCTCGTCAGAGGGTGCCGGCGGGCACGCGGGCACGGCGGACCAGCAGGACGGCGGCGCCGGGCAGGCTGGCGGCGAGCACCAGGACCCCGTACACCGTGGCGGTGGCGACGCCCTCGGCGGCGCTCAGGCCGGCGGCGCCGAACGCCCACGCGGCCACGCCCTCGCGGGGGCCGAAGCCGGCGACGTTCACCGGCACCCCCATGGCCAGCAGCGCCAGCAGGGTCAGCGGCACCAGCAGGGTCAGCGGCGCGGTGGAGCCGGCGGTGCGCGCGGCCAGCACGAACGTCGCGAGGTGGCCGGCGACGGCCACGGTGGAGGCCACGAGCACGCCCAGCCAGGCGCGGCGGCCGAGCAGCCCGGCGCGCACGTCGGCCACCGCCGCACGCGCCGCCCGCGCCCACCGCGACGGCCCGGCGGCGGGCAGGGCGCGGGCCAGCAGGACGACGCCCAGCCCGGCGACAACCAGCAGCGCCGCCACCGCCGGCAGGTGGGGCCGCACCGGCGACGGGAACGCGGCGAGCACGACCACCGCCACGGCGGCCAGCACGACCTGCCCGGCGACGCGTTCCCACAGCACCGCGCGCACCCCCCGGCCGACGTCGCCGACGTCGCGGCCGTGCCGCACCGCCCGGTGCACGTCGCCGAGCACACCGCCAGGGAGAGTCGAGTTCAGGAACACCGCCCGGTAGCAGTGCGCGAGCGCCGCCGGCAGCGGCAGCCGCACCCCCAGCCCGTTGGCCACGAGGCTCCACCGCCAGGCGCAGCAGCCCGTCGTCAGCGCTCCGATGGCGACGGCGGCGGCCAGCGCCGGGCCGTCGACCAGGCGGATCCCGGCGAGGAACGGGCCGGCGCCCAGCCAGCCCAGCAGCACGGCCAGCACGCCCCCGCCACCGAGCGTCCGCGCCCACGGCCAGCACCGGCGCGCCACCGGCCGGGCCCGTCCCGGATGCCCGCCCCGCCGGTGGTCGCGCACCGGCGGGGCACCCGGTTCAGCCACCGCCGGCCAGCAGGTCGAGGTGCTCGACCAGCACGTCGAGCCGGCCGGCGGCGATCTCGGCGCGGCGCCGGCGGGCGTACGCCCGGGTCGGGCCGGTCAGCTCGGGCCGCTGCTCGCAGGCGGCGTCGAGCCAGCCGGTGAACCACTCGCCGGCCAGCTCCGCCCGCTGCGGGCCGAGCCGCCAGGGGCTGGGCCGCAGCACCACGTCGACGCCGTGCCGGGCGAACGCCGCCGCGCAGGCGTGCACGGCGTCCGGCCCGAGCAGGGCGCGCCCGTCGACCGTGCGTCGCTGGTGGTCGTTGAACGCGGCGGCGATCCGCCCGTCCCACGGAGCCGCCGGGGTGAGCCGCACCCGGCCGGCCACCGACAGGGCCAGCAGGGCCGGGCGGCCCGCCCCGGCGCAGGCCGCGACGAGCCGCTCGATCTCCGCCGCGGTGAGCATGTCCAGCAGCGCGGACGCGGTGACCAGCGACGCGTCGGCCAGGTCGGCGGCCGTCAGCCGGGTGAGGTCGCCGCGGCGGACCTCGACGGTGACCGGTCCGCCGTCGCCGGCGGCGGGCATCCCGGCGGCCGCGCGGGCGAGCAGGTCGGCGTCTGCGTCGTGCAGGATCCAGTGCTGCGGGCCGGGCAGCCGCGGCGCGAGCCAGCGGCCCATCGCGCCGGTGCCGGCGCCGAGGTCGTGCACGACGAGCGGTCCGGCGCCGGCCAGCCGGGGGCGGACCAGGTCCACCAGCTCCTCGGCGCGGGCCGCCGCGTCGGCGGGCTCCCGTAGCGCCAGCCAGTGCGCGAAGCGCGGCGGCAGGTGCCCGGTCATGCCGCGGCCGTCCCGGCCAGCACCGCGCCCGCGACGGTCGCGGGGACCGTCCAGTCGTCGAGCGTGCGCCGCCGCCCGCGCGCCGCCCGCCGCAGCGCCCGGCGCAGGTCGGGCTCGCCGAGCCAGCGCCGCAGCGCGCCGGCCAGGGCCACCGGGTCGTCGGGCGGCACGAGCAGTCCCGGCGCCGCGCCGTCGGGCGCGCGGCCCAGGGCCTCGGGCAGCCCGCCGGCCGCCGTGGCGAGCACCGGCACGCCCCGCGCGAGGGCCTCGGTGACCACCATCCCGTACGTCTCCCGGCGCGAGGCCAGCACCAGCAGGTCGGCGGCGGCGTACGCGGCGTGCAGGGCCGCCCCGGTGCGCGGGCCGACCAGGCGCACCCGGTCGGCGAGACCGTGCCCGGTCACCCGCCGCCGCAGGGCCGCCACGAACCCCGGGTCCCGGGTCAGCGGCCCCACGCAGACGCAGCTCCAGGGCAGGTCGGCGACCGCCGCCAGGCCCTCCACCAGCACGTCGTGCCCCTTGTGCGGGGCGAGGGCGGCGACGCAGAGCAGGTTCCCGCCGGCCGGTGACCCGGGCGCGGGCGGGGCCGGGTCCACGCCGGGCCGGGCGACGTACACCCGGTCGGCCGGCAGCGCGTACCGGTCGAACAGCCGCCGACGGGTCCACTCGCTGGTGGTGACGACCGCGTCGGCGGCGGCCAGGGCGGCCGCCTCGGCGTCGTGCTCCAGCGGCAGGTGCACGACGACGACGAGGCGCAGCCGCCGGGTGTGCGGGGCGAGCACCTCCGGCACGCAGGAGGCGACCAGCCCGTCGAGCAGGACCGGCGCCCGGTCGGGCAGCGCCGCGAGCACCGTGGCGAGCCCGGCGCGCGCGGCCCGGTCGGGGCGGGGCCAGTCGCCGGGCACGGCGTGTTCGCGGACCGTCCAGCCGGCCGCCGCGAGGCCCCGGCAGAGCCGGCGGTCGTAGCCGTTGCCGCCGCTCGGCTCGGCCGGGTCGTCGATGTCGTTCGGCAGCACGACGTGCACCGTCGCCATTCAGAGCGACCGTTCGTAGCTGGCCCAGGCGACGTGCGACTCGTGCAGCGTGACGGTGATGCCGGCCAGGGCGCGCGCGCCCGCGCCGAGGTCGCCGGCGCGTATCCGCTCGGCCAGGCGGTCGGCGACCGCGCGGGCCAGCACCTCGGTGGTCGTGTTCACCCCGGCGAAGGCCGGGTCGTCGTCGAGGTTGCGGTAGGTCAGTTCCCCGAGCACCGCCTTGAGCTGGTCGGTGGCGAGCCCGATGTCGACCACCACGCCGTCGGCGTCGAGGTCGGGACGGCGGAAGGTGGCGTCCACGACGAAGGTCGCCCCGTGCAGGCGCTGCGCCGGGCCGAACACCTCCCCCCGGAAGCTGTGGGCGATCATCATGTGGTCTCGGACGGTCACGCTGAACACGGGTCACTCTCCGTCGTAGGTGATGAGGTGGCACAGTGCCGGGAGGCTGCCGGCGGTCAGCCGGGCCAGCACGTCGGGCAGCTCCGCGAAGCGGGACTCGCCGGTGAGCAGCGTGTCGAAGGCGGGCTCGGCGAGCAGCTCCAGGGCGAGCCCCAGCCGGTCGGGGAAGCTGCGGCTGCCCCGTCGGACCGGCGCGACGGCGCCCACCTGGCTCCCGCGCACGCTCAGCCGGCCGGAGTGGAACGCCCCGCCCAGCGCCAGCGCGACGGTGCGGTCGCCGTACCAGCTCAGCTCGACGACGGTGCCCTCCGGCCGGAGCAGCTCCAGCGAGCGTTGCAGGCCGGCGGCGGTGGCGCTGGCGTGCACCACGAGGTCCCGCCCGCCGGCGGCCTCCTCCGGCGGGGCGAAGCCGACGCCGAGTGCCGCGGCGACGGTCGCCCGGGCCGGATCGGTGTCGACCAGCTCCACCCGCACGCCGGGGAAGCGGGCGAGCAGCGCCGCCACGCAGCAGCCGACCATGCCGCCGCCGACCACGCTCACCCGGTCGCCGACCAGGGGCGCGGCGTCCCAGAGCGCGTTCACCGCCGTCTCCACCGTCCCGGCGAGCACCGCGCGGGCGGGCGGCACCGCGTCCGGCACGGGCACCACCGCGCCGGCCGGGACCACGTACGCGCTCTGGTGCGGGTGCAGGCAGAACACGGTCCGGCCGCACAGCTCGTCCGGGCCCCGCTCGACCACCCCCACGTTGAGGTAGCCGTACTTCACCGGTGCCGGGAAGTCCCCCTCCTGGAACGGGGCGCGCATCGCCGCGTGCTGGTCGGCGGGGACGCGGCCGGCGAAGACCAGCGTCTCCGTGCCCCGGCTGACGCCCGAGTACCGGCTGCGGACGAGCACCTCGTCCGGGCCGGGGTCGGCGAGCGGGACCGACCGGATCTCACCCTCGCCGGGCGTACGCAGCCAGAAGGCGCGCGCCTCACCGGTCACCGGCTCCTCCTCACCCGCATCCGGGGCGAACCGAACGACGGTATTTCCCGTAGTTCCTGTCGGATGTCGTCGACAATAGACACGGAGGCACGGTGCCCACGGTTCGAAAAGACCCGGCGATCGGGCTGATCGTCCAGATTGTCCTGCTGGCGGGGCTGGCCGCGACGGTCGGTCTCGGCCCGGCGGGCTGGCTCGCCGGGGCCGCGTACGGGGCGGCGCTGTGCCTGATCCTCGACCGGGGGCTGCGCCGGTCGGGCGCGTACGCCCTCGGGCCGGCCGACCGGGTGACGCTGGCCCGGGCGCTCCTCGTCGGCGGCGTGACGGCGCTGACGGGGGACGCGCTCGCCCCGACCGCCGTCGACCGGGCCGCGTCGGTCGGGGTGCTGGTCGCCCTCACCGCCGTGGCGCTGGCCCTCGACGCCGTCGACGGGTACGTGGCCCGGCGCACCGGCACCGCCAGCGCGCTGGGGGCCCGCTTCGACATGGAGGTCGACGCGTTCCTCATCCTCGTGCTCGGGGCGGCCGTCGCGCCCGCCGTGGGCGCCTGGGTGCTCGCCCTTGGCGCCATGCGGTACGCGTTCGTCGCCGCCGGGTGGGTGCTGCCCTGGCTGCGCCGGCCGCTGCCCCCGAGGTACTGGCGCAAGGTCGTCGCGGCGGCGCAGGGCGTGCTGCTGCTGGTCGCGGCCGCCGGGGTGCTGCCCGGGCCGGGCGACGCGCTGGTGCTGGCGGTCGCGCTGGCCCTGCTCGTCGAGTCGTTCGGCCGCGACGTCGGGTGGCTGTGGCGGCGCCGCTCGGCCCGGGCGGTGCCGCCGGGCGCCCCGCGCCGCCGGCTCCGGCCCGCGGCGGTACGCCCCGACCTCGTCGCCACCCGTGACTGACCGGCCCCCGTCGCAGCCCGCGACCGAGCCGACCTCGTCGCCGCCCGCGACCGACCGGTCGGCTGCCGGGGCGCGCGCCCGTACCTCCGAAGGAACGGGCCGACGACGGTGGGGCGCGGCGCGGGTGACGACCGCGCTGGCCGCCCTGCTGGTGCTGGTCGCCCTGACCGCGCCGCACCAGCCCGCCCGGCTCACGCCCGGCGCGTTCGTGCGGGTGCCCCTCGAAGGCCTGCTCGCGGTCGCCGTGCTGCTCGCCCTGCCGGCCCGCACGCGGCGGCCGGTGGCGGCGTTCGTGGGCGCGCTGCTCGGGTTGCTGGCCCTGCTGAAGGTCGCCGACCTGGGCTTCCTCGCGACGCTCGGCCGCCCCTTCGACCTGGTGCTCGACTGGGCCCTGCTCGACGACGCGATCGGGTTCCTCACCGATTCGGCCGGGCGGGTGGGCGCCGCCGGGGCGGTCGTCGCGGCCGTGCTGCTGCTCGCCGCCGTGCTCCTCGCGACGACGCGGTCCGTGCTGCGGCTGACCCCCCTGCTGGTGCAAAACCGCGCCGCCACCCGGCGCACGGTCGCCGCGCTGGTGGTGGTCTGGCTGGCCTGCGCCACGTTCGGCGTGCGGGTGTCCCCCGGCGTGCCGGTGGCCGACGCCGCCGCGACCGACCTGGTCGGCGACCACGCCCGCGAGGTGCGCGCCCGGCTGCGCGACCGGGAGGTCTTCGCGGCCCAGGTCGGCGTCGACGCGTTCCGGGACGCCCCCGGCGACCGCCTGCTGACCGCGCTGCGCGGCAAGGACGTGGTGGTCGCCTTCGTGGAGAGCTACGGGCGCGACGCGGTGGAGAACCCGGAGTACGCCCCGGGCGTGGGCGCCGTGCTGGCCGACGGGGACCGCCGGCTACGGGCCGCCGGCTTCGCCTCGCGCAGCGGGTTCCTCACCTCGCCGACCACCGGCGGCGGCAGCTGGCTGGCCCACGCCACGCTGCTGTCCGGCATGTGGGTGGACAACGACCAGCGGCACCGCAGCCTGCTGGCCAGCGACCGGTTGACGCTGGGCGGCGCCTTCCGGCGGGCCGGCTGGCGCACGGTGGGGGTGATGCCGGCCGCCACCCGGCCCTGGCCGGAGGGGGCCTTCTTCGGCTACGAACGCTTCTACGACGCCCGCAGCCTCGGCTACCGGGGGCCGAAGTTCAGCTACGCCCCGATGCCCGACCAGTACACCCTGGCGACCTTCGAACGCCTGGAGCGCTCCCGGGCGGATCGCGCTCCGGTGATGGCCGAGATCGCGCTCGTGTCCAGCCACTCCCCCTGGACGAAGATCCCGCGCCTCGTCGACTGGTCGCGGGTCGGCGACGGGACCGTCTTCCACGCCGAGACCACCCGCAACCCGTCGTCGCAGCCCCGCGCCGGCTACCGCCGGTCCGTCGAGTACTCCCTGGGCACCCTCGTGTCCTACCTGGAGACCCACGGCGACGACGACCTCGTGCTGGTCTTCCTCGGCGACCACCAGCCCGCCCCGGTCGTCACCGGCGCCGGGGCGAGCCGGGAGGTGCCGGTCACCGTCGTCGCCCGGGACCCGGCCGTGCTCGACCGGATCTCGGGATGGGGCTGGGACGACGGACTCCGGCCCGGGCCGCGCGCGCCGGTCTGGCCGATGGACGCCTTCCGCGACCGGTTCCTCACCGCCTTCGGCGGCTGACCACGCCCGCGCGACACCGTGGGCAGCCTGCCCCCGGAGTGCCCGACGGCCCGCCTCCGCAGCACCGGTCGGGGGCCGCCGTCGGGGCACCGGACGGAGACCGCGTCGGGGGCACCGAGCGGGCCACCCCTGGACACCGGGCGGGGCGCCGTCGGGCGCGGGCCCGTCGGGGCGTCCGCAGCACGGGCCGGTTCCGTCAGCGGGGTGCCACGAGGCCGGCGTAGTCGTCGGCGGTCAAGGGCCGGCGGGACAGCGACCCGTCGGCCCGCGGCACCCCCAGCGGGGCCCCGGCCCGGAAGAAGGCCACGGTGTCGACGTCGGAGCGGGCGGTCAGGGTGCAGACGATCTGCCCGAAGGCGAGGACCTCGTCGCTGCGGCCCGTCTCGTCGCCGGCCCCGCCGAGGTCCACGTCGACCTCGTTGCCTCGCGGCCGGGCGGCGGCGACCGGCACGGCCCCGGGCAGCGCCGTCGTCAGGCCCCGGTCGCGCTCGGCGGTGGTCGGGCCGGCCAGCAGGTGCTGGAGCTGGGCGTCGACGGTGGGCGTGCCGTCGACCCGACGCTCGACGCGGACCAGCCGGTCGTCGCTGACGAAGCAGAGGACCTCCGTCGTCCGCCCCGCGGTCAGGGTGGGGGTCGGTGTCGCCACGATCGCCCCCGGCGAGGGGAACGGCCCGGGCGGGGGTGCCACGGCGCGCGGGGCGCCCTCGATCGGGACGCCGCAGCCGCCCAGCAGCCCCAGCACGACGAGCGCGCCGCCGACGGCCCGCCACCGGCCCGCCCGCCAGCCGGACGCGGACGGGACGCGGACGGGGATGCGGCCGGTCGCGGCGGGCGGCGGCTGCACGGCCGCGCGGCAGGTCACGGCAGCACCCCGGGCAGCTCGACCCGGAAGCGGGCGCCCCCGCCGGGGCGGTCGCCCGCGTCGGCCCGTCCCCGGTGCGCGGCGGCGTGCTGCGCGACGATGGCCAGCCCGAGCCCGGTGCCGTCGCCGTCGGCCCGCGAGTGCGCGGCCCGGCCACGGACGAAGCGGTCGAAGATGGGGTCACGGTCCTCCGGCGGCACGCCCGGCCCCTCGTCGTCGACCTCGACGATCCCCGTCCCGTCCCGCTGCGACAGCCGTACGGCCACCGGCCCGCCGCCGTGGCGCAGCGCGTTGTCGACCAGGTTGGCCAGGATCTGCTCGACCCGACGCTCGTCGACCAGCCAGGTGGGCGGGACACCCGCGCCGACCCGGACGAGCGTGGCCGGCAGCCCACGGACCTGACAGACGCGCCGGGCCAGCGCCGCCACGTCGACCGGCGTCCGGTCGACCGGCTGGTCGCTGCGGGCGAGCTGGATGAGGTCGTCGACAAGCTGCTGGAACCGGGTGATCTCATCGGCCACGAGGCCGGCGGCGGTGGCGGTGCGCTCGTCGAGGTGGGCCCGGCGACGGGCCAGGACGCTGGCCGCGGCCGAGAGGGTCTGCAGCGGCGAGCGCAACTCGTGGCTGACGTCGGCGGCGAAGCGCCGGTCCCGCTCGATACGGCGGGAGAGCTGGTCGACCATGTGGTTGAAGGACGTGGAGAGCCGGGTGAGGTCGGGGTCGGTGGTCGCGGCGAGCCGGGCGGAGAAGTTGCCCGCCGCGATCTCCTGTGCGGCGTCGGCCACCGCCGTCAGCGGCCGCAGGCTGTGCCGGGTGGCGTACCAGCCCAGGGCGGCGCCGGACCCGGCGACCACGATGGCCACGGCGGTAAGTGCCAGCGCCAGGACCCGCAGGGTCTGGTCCAGCTCGCGCAGCGACGTCAGCTCGTAGTAGCTGGTGGACGGGGCCAGCGGCAGGCCGACGAGCAGGGTGGGCTGGCCGTTGACCCGGACCCGCTGCACGGCCGGTTCCCCGGCGCGGACGAGCTGTTGCAGGTCGACCGGGATGGCGGCGGTCAGGCCGGCGTCGGCCGTACGGGCGTACCAGTCGTCGCCGCGGTGCAGCAGCGGCCGGCGGTTGCCGCCGGTGTCGAGGGACCGCAGCACCTCCACCACGTCGGGGGCCTCCGTGTCCAGGCCGGTACGCACCACCGCCGCGTCGAAGTACGCCGCCCGCACGGCGGTGCGCTCCCGCTCGTCCAGCAGGGATCGCCTGGTCAGCTCGTACGAGACCAGCGCCATCGAGGCCGACAGCAGCAGCGCGCCGACCGCGAACCCGGCGGACACCCGGGCCCGCAGTCCGAGGCGCCTCACCGGGTCAGCTTGTAGCCGAGGCCGCGCAGGGTGACCAGGTGCCGGGGGTTGCCCGGATCGTCCTCGATCTTCTGCCGCAGCCGACCCACGTGCACGTCGACGAGCCGCTCGTCGCCGGTGTCGTAGCCCCAGACCCGTTGCAGCAGCTGGTGGCGCGACAGCACCCGGCCGGCGTGCTCGGCCAGCTCGCACAGCAGCCGGAACTCGGTGCGGGTGACCGGCACCGGCTGCCCCGCCAGGCGTACCTCCCCGGCGTCCGGGCTGACCTCCAGCTGCCCGAAGGTGAGTACCGGTACCGGCTCGGGCGCCGCCCGGGCCCGGCGCCGCAGGGCGCGCAGCCGCGCCGACAGTTCCTTGATCGCCACCGGCTTGACCACGTAGTCGTCGGCTCCCGCCTCCAGTGCCGCGACGATGTCGTGGGTGTCGTCGCGGGCGCTGACCACCACGATCGGCACGTCGTCGTCGCGGCGCAGCCGCCGGATGCACTCGAAGCCGTCGAGGCCCGGCAGCATCAGGTCGACCAGTACGGTGTCGGCCGGTTCCCGGCGCTGCCGCAGCAGTCCCTCCTCGGCGGTGGCCACGCCCCGGACGCGGTAGCCCTCGTCCTCGAGCGCGAGCAGCAACGCCAGACGGATCCGGTCGTCGTCCTCGATCACCAGCACGTCCGTCATACCGGCATCATCCCCAAGGCGGCGACGGGCGCCCAACCGTGTCCGGCGTTCGGCGGTTTTGTCACGCAACTGTCATACAACCGCGTGACCCGCGCCACGGGCGGCGCCGAGGGTGGTGGGGAAACATCCGTGGGCCGGCTGCCGTCGGCCGACCGGCCCGGCAGGAGGGACCAGATGACCGTCGCCGGTCTCCTCACCGCACTCGCCGTCGGCCTCCTCGTCGCCGGGGCGGGCTGGTGGGTGACCCCGCGCCGGCGGGAGGTGCCGGCCTGGCTGGCCCTGGTGGCGGGGATCGTCACCGCGCTGCTCGGCGTCATCCTGGCCCGCATCGTCGGCCTCGACACCGACCGGTCGGGCGCGTGGCGCGTCGGCGTGCCGGCCGCCTCGGCCGTCGTCGGCGTCGCCCTCGTGGCGGCCACGGCCGGCCCCCGGCGCGCCGCCGCCCCGCCGCGCGGGACGGGGCCGGACCTCGACACCGCCCAGACGCCGCCGGTCGCGGGCCGGCGCGTGGCACGGCCCGACCTCCCGTGGAGGAAGACACGATGACCGTCGTACCGGACGAGCACCTGATGACGTTGATCTGCGACAGCTGCGGGGACACCACCACGGGCACCGCCTGCGTCCTGCCCGACGCCGAGGTCGTCTGGACCCTGGTGGCCGAACACGGCTGGAGCGGCTCGCCGTTCGCCACGGGCCCGCACCGCTGTCCCCGGTGCAGCCTGCCGGGTCTCGCGGGCGGGGGCGACGCCGACGCCACCGGTCAGGGCGGGGTGCCGGGCGTGGACCACCTCGACGACGTCGCGGCGGCGACAGCCGCCGGGAACGTCGACGTCGACACCACCGACGAGCTGCGGTCCGCGCTAGGGCAGGCGGTGGACGTCGCCGGGCACGTGGTGGTCGACCTGACCCGGGTGCACCTCATCGACGCCAGCGGGCTCGCGCTGCTCGTCCGGGCCCACCGCGACGCCCGGGAGCGTAACGCCGTGCTCTGCCTGGCCGCTCCGTCCCGTTTCATCCGCACCGTGCTGCACACCATGCGGCTCGACGGGCTGTTCCCGGTCTTCGCGAGCCCGCAGGAGGCGTTCCGGCGGCTCTCCCCGGGCGGGACAGGTGACACCGCCGGGCTGGCGGCCGTCGCCGCCGGGCCGGATCCGCGCGGTCTCCGCGCGGCGGCGGTGACCGACGCGTCGTCCCGCTGACCCGATCGCCGGGCCCGGACCACCCGGCCGCAGACCATCGAGAGGAAGCACGCCATGCTCATCCCCTGGCCGTACCCGGACGAGGGCGCGTTCCGCCCCGAGCCGCCGGGCCCCGCGCCGGACGACGAGGACGGCCGGTTGGCGGCGCTGGTCGCCCAGCGGCTGAGCAGCGACTGGACCACCCGCCGCCAGCAGATCGTGGTGACCGTCCAGAACCGCGTCGTCATCCTCGCGGGCGTCGTGACCGGCCCGGAGACCCGGCGGGTGGCCGGCGAGATCGCCTGGGACGTCCGGGGCGTCGCCGACGTCTGCAACGCCCTGCGGCTCGCCGCCTCGCGCCGGCCCCGCCACTGAGCGCCCGCCCCTTCACCGAATGCCTGCCCCTTCACCGGACGCCCGCTCCCGACGACCGCCGCGGCGTCCGGCCGGAAGGACCTCTCCTCCCGGCCGAGGGGTATCCCGGCGGACCGGCGGCCCGGGGACGGGTCAGGCCGCGGGCTGGTCGACCGGGCAGGCGTACGCCGTGCGACCGCCCAGCTGCCACGTGCGCACCCGGGCGCCGCAGCGCCGGCAGGTCGGCCGCTTGTAGACCCACCGCTCGTCGGGCGCCGCCGGGTCGCTGACCACCTGGCCGGCGTCGCGGCCCAGCGTGAGGTACCCGACGGCGAGCTCCCACAGCCGGCGGGCCGGTGCCGGACCGACCGCCCGGGCGTCCGGGTCGAGGCCGGCGAGGAAGAGCAGCTCCGCCCGCCAGGCGTTGCCGAGGCCCGCCCACACCGCCTGGTCGAGCAGCGCCGCGCCGACCGCGCCCCTGGCGGCGCCGAGCCGGCGTACCGCGTCCTCGCCGTCGGCGTCGGCACGCAGCGGATCCGGGCCGAGCGAGGCCCGCAGCGCGCGCTCGCCGTCGTCCGGAAGCGGTTCGCAGCGGATGGGCGCGATCAGGTCGTACGCGACGCCGGCGCGGGCCAGGCGCAGCCGGACGCCCTTGCGGGGCGGGACGGCCGGGTCGTCGTGACGCAGGAACAGCCCGCGCATGCCGAGGTGCACATGCAGGGCTGGCGCGTCGTCGACGTGGTAGAGCAGGTGCTTGCCGTACGCGTCCACCGCGCGCAACCGCCGCCCGTCGTACGGGCCGGCGTCGAGGCGACCCTGCGGGCTGGACACGGCGAGGACCTGCCCGGCGAGGGCGGCGTGCTGCTCGCGCGCGTACCGGTGGACGAGGTGGCCCTCGGGCATGCGGCCCGGGTACCCGCGGCACGGGCGCGAAAACGGTGCGTCCGGGGTGCGGGAACAACACCGATCGGTCCGCAGTTGTCCCTTTCGTGACCGACGTTGCTCCGCACCCGCGGCTGTTCGACATCCGGCGGATCTACGTGGAGCCGGAGGCCGCCGCGCTGCCCCGTGGTCGGGCCGTGCTGGAGCGCTTTCCCGACGCGGAGCGCGTCGAGGTCGAGAGCCACTCCCGCATCCCGGAGCTGTACGGGGACGAGACGAACGTGGCCCGGTGGGTGCGGATCAAGACGGAGGCCCTGGTGCTGGGGGTCAAGAAGTCCCTCACCGCCCGCCCGAACGGCCGCTCGGCCGACTTCATCGCCCCGTCCACGGCGAACGGCTGCGCGATGGCGTGCGCCTACTGCTACGTGCCGCGCCGCAAGGGCTACAGCAACCCGGTGACGGTCTTCGCCAACATCGACCGGATCACCGGCTACCTGGGCCGGCACGTGGGCCGGCAAGGCGTCAAAAGTGAGCCGAACCAGTGCGACCCCGCCGCCTGGGTCTACGACATCGGCGAGAACTCCGACTGCTCGCTGGACGCCCGCATCTCCGACAACGTCCGGGACCTGGTGACCCTGTTCCGGGGCCTGCCCACCGCGAAGGCCACGTTCGCCACGAAGCACGTCAACCGTGACCTGCTCGACTGGGATCCCCGGGGCCGGACCCGCGTCCGGTTCTCGCTGATGCCGGCCCGCGACGCCAAGCTGCTCGACATCCGGACCTCCCCGGTCGCGGAGCGGTTGGCCGCCATCGACGACTTCGTCGCGGCCGGCTACGAGGTGCATGTCAACTTCAGCCCGGTGGTGGTCCGCGACGGGTGGCTGGACGACTGGGCGGAGCTGCTCGACCAGCTCGACGACGCGCTCGGGCCCGCCGCCAAGGCGCAGCTCGCCGCCGAGGTCATCTTCCTGACCCACAACGACCGGCTGCACGAGGTGAACCTCGGCTGGCACCCGAAGGCCGAGGAGATCCTCTGGCGGCCGGATCTCCAGCAGCCGAAGCGGTCGCAGACCGGCGGCTGGAACGTGCGGTACCGCACCGGCAGCAAGGGCGCCTACGTGGCGGCGTTGACGGACCTGATCGCCGCGAAGGCACCGTACTGCCGGGTCCGCTACGCCTTCTGACGGGCTCCCGTTCACGGAAAGCAGTTCAGGGCCACCCCGTACGGGGTGGCCCTGAACTGAAAGATTGTCCGGCGGTGTCCTACTCTCCCACACCCTCCCGAGTGCAGTACCATCGGCGCTGGAGGGCTTAGCTTCCGGGTTCGGAATGTAACCGGGCGTTTCCCCTCCGCCATGACCGCCGTAACTCTATCAACATATCAAACAACACCACACACACAATGTGGTCTGTTGTTCGTTTGCTGTGAGTTGCACAGTGGACGCGTAGCAGCTTAGTAGTCAAGTCCTCGGCCTATTAGTACCGGTCAACTGAACCCGTTACCGGGCTTACATTTCCGGCCTATCAACCCAGTCGTCTAGCTGGGGGCCTTACCCCACCAAAGGTGGGTGGGATACCTCATCTTGAAGCGAGCTTCCCGCTTAGATGCTTTCAGCGGTTATCCCTTCCGAACGTAGCTAACCAGCCGTGCCCCTGGCGGGACAACTGGCACACCAGAGGTTCGTCCGTCCCGGTCCTCTCGTACTAGGGACAGCCCTTCTCAAGTATCCTACGCGCACGGCGGATAGGGACCGAACTGTCTCACGACGTTCTAAACCCAGCTCGCGTACCGCTTTAATGGGCGAACAGCCCAACCCTTGGGACCTGCTACAGCCCCAGGATGCGACGAGCCGACATCGAGGTGCCAAACCATCCCGTCGATATGGACTCTTGGGGAAGATCAGCCTGTTATCCCCGGGGTACCTTTTATCCGTTGAGCGACACCGCTTCCACTCGCAAGTGCCGGATCACTAGTCCCGACTTTCGTCCCTGCTCGACCTGTCAGTCTCACAGTCAAGCTCCCTTGTGTACTTGCACTCAACACCTGATTGCCAACCAGGCTGAGGGAACCTTTGGGCGCCTCCGTTACCCTTTAGGAGGCAACCGCCCCAGTTAAACTACCCACCAGACACTGTCCCTGAACCGGATAACGGTCCGAAGTTAGATACCCAAATCAACCAGAGTGGTATTTCAAGATTGCCTCCACCCATACTGGCGTATGGACTTCACCGGCTCCCACCTATCCTACACAAGCTAATTCGGATACCAATGTCAAGCTATAGTAAAGGTCCCGGGGTCTTTCCGTCCTGCCGCGCGTAACGAGCATCTTTACTCGTAATGCAATTTCGCCGGGCCTGTGGTTGAGACAGTGGGGAAGTCGTTACGCCATTCGTGCAGGTCGGAACTTACCCGACAAGGAATTTCGCTACCTTAGGATGGTTATAGTTACCACCGCCGTTTACTGGCGCTTAAGTTCTCCGCTTCGCCCCCGAAGGAGCTAACAGGTCCCCTTAACGTTCCAGCACCGGGCAGGCGTCAGTCCATATACATCGAATTACTTCTTCGCATGGACCTGTGTTTTTAGTAAACAGTCGCTTCCCCCTGCTCTCTGCGGCCATACAACGCTCCACCCGCGCGGGGCTTCACGTCTCCGGCCCCCCTTCTCCCTAAGTTACGGGGGCAATTTGCCGAGTTCCTTAACCACAGTTCGCCCGATCGCCTCGGTATTCTCTACCTGACCACCTGTGTCGGTTTGGGGTACGGGCCGCTAAGAACTCGCTAGAGGCTTTTCTCGGCAGCATAGGATCACTGACTTCACCTGAATCGGCTCGGCATCACGTCTCAGCCTTCATGGCGTGCGGATTTGCCTACACACCGGCCTACACGCTTACCCCGGCACAACCACCGGCCGGGCTCAGCTACCTTCCTGCGTCACCCCATCGCTTGACTACTACCCGCCAGGTTCCCACGCTCCCCAACCTTGATCCGAAGATCGCAGCCGGTTCGGGTGGTTAGCACAACGAGGTTCATCAGGGACGCTCTTTCGCGGGTACGGGAATATCAACCCGTTGTCCATCGACTACGCCTCTCGGCCTCGCCTTAGGTCCCGACTCACCCAGGGCGGATTAGCCTGGCCCTGGAACCCTTGGTCATCCGGCGGAAGGGTTTCTCACCCTTCTTTCGCTACTCATGCCTGCATTCTCACTCGTGCCGCGTCCACAACTGGGTCACCCCGCTGCTTCACCCCCGGCACGACGCTCCCCTACCCATCCACACACCTGCACAACACATCAAGGCGTTGCGTGGTTAAAATGTGAATGCCACAGCTTCGGCGGTGTGCTTGAGCCCCGCTACATTGTCGGCGCGGAACCACTTGACCAGTGAGCTATTACGCACTCTTTAAAGGGTGGCTGCTTCTAAGCCAACCTCCTGGTTGTCTATGCGACCCCACATCCTTTTCCACTTAGCACACGCTTAGGGGCCTTAGCTGGTGATCTGGGCTGTTTCCCTCTCGACTACGAAGCTTATCCCCCGCAGTCTCACTGCCGCGCTCTCACTTACCGGCATTCGGAGTTTGGCTGATTTCGGTAAGCTTGTGGGCCCCCTAGACCATCCAGTGCTCTACCTCCGGCAAGAAACACGCGACGCTGCACCTAAATGCATTTCGGGGAGAACCAGCTATCACGGAGTTTGATTGGCCTTTCACCCCTAACCACAGGTCATCCCCCAACTTTTCAACGTTGGTGGGTTCGGCCCTCCACGCGGTCTTACCCGCGCTTCAGCCTGCCCATGGCTAGATCACTCCGCTTCGGGTCTAGGACACGCGACTGAATCGCCCTATTCAGACTCGCTTTCGCTACGGCTCCCCCACACGGGTTAACCTCGCCACATGCCACTAACTCGCAGGCTCATTCTTCAAAAGGCACGCCGTCACCCCGCAAGGCTCCGACGGATTGTAGGCGAACGGTTTCAGGTACTATTTCACTCCCCTCCCGGGGTACTTTTCACCATTCCCTCACGGTACTCGTCCGCTATCGGTCACCAGGAAGTATTTAGGCTTACCAGGTGGTCCTGGCAGATTCACGGCAGATTACAGGGGTCCGCCGCTACTCGGGAACACCCACAGAAGACCAGCCACTTTCACCTACCGGACTCTCACCGCCTACGGTCAGCCTTTCCAGACTGTTCGGCTAGCAACTGGCTTTGTAACTTCTCGAACAAGTGTCAGCTCATTCAGCAGGGTCCCACAACCCCAACCACGCAACCCCTGACAGGTATCACACGCAGCCGGTTTAGCCTCAATCCGCTTTCGCTCGCCACTACTCACGGAATCACTATTTGTTTTCTCTTCCTACGGGTACTGAGATGTTTCACTTCCCCGCGTTCCCCCCACACACCCTATGTGTTCAGGTGTGGGTGACTGGACATGACTCCAGCCAGGTTTCCCCATTCGGACACCCTGGGATCACAGCTTGGTTGACAGCTCCCCCAGGCCTATCGCGGCCTCCCACGTCCTTCATCGGCTCCTGGTGCCAAGGCATCCACCGTTCGCCCTTGACAACTTGACCACAAAGATGCTCGCGTCCACTGTGCAATTCTCAACAAACGACCAACCCACAACCCCACAGCCCCACACCAGCACCACCACAGTGATCGGTATGCGAGACCAGGCCATGCCTGGCAACCAGCTCCACCCACAGGCGAAGCAATGGCTCCGAAAGAAACAACCACCGGTTGTTCTTTCAGGACCCAACAGGGTGCTCTACGCCAAACCCCAGCCGCACCAGGAGGAACTGTTCCACACCACCCCGAAAGATGGCCGTACTAGGTATCCCGGCCGTTGCCGGCATCCAACTCACCAGTGTCTCCGCCATTGAGCACCCCACCACCACATTCGGGCAGTGCGGGCTCCTTACCGACTTTCGTCGGAAGGTGCTCCTTAGAAAGGAGGTGATCCAGCCGCACCTTCCGGTACGGCTACCTTGTTACGACTTCGTCCCAATCGCCAGCCCCACCTTCGACGGCTCCCTCCACAAGGGTTGGGCCACCGGCTTCGGGTGTTGCCGACTTTCGTGACGTGACGGGCGGTGTGTACAAGGCCCGGGAACGTATTCACCGCAGCGTTGCTGATCTGCGATTACTAGCGACTCCGACTTCACGGGGTCGAGTTGCAGACCCCGATCCGAACTGAGACCGGCTTTTTGGGATTCGCTCCACCTCACGGTATCGCAGCCCATTGTACCGGCCATTGTAGCATGCGTGAAGCCCTGGACATAAGGGGCATGATGACTTGACGTCATCCCCACCTTCCTCCGAGTTGACCCCGGCAGTCTTCGATGAGTCCCCGCCATAACGCGCTGGCAACATCGAACGAGGGTTGCGCTCGTTGCGGGACTTAACCCAACATCTCACGACACGAGCTGACGACAGCCATGCACCACCTGTGACCGCCCCCGAAGGACCCGACATCTCTGCCGGTTTTGCGGCCATGTCAAACCCAGGTAAGGTTCTT
Source organism: Micromonospora sp. USAFONa4 (assembly GCF_057197825.1). Classification (NCBI taxonomy): domain Bacteria; kingdom Bacillati; phylum Actinomycetota; class Actinomycetes; order Micromonosporales; family Micromonosporaceae; genus Micromonospora; species Micromonospora sp. USAFONa4. The sequence continues at coordinate 456,986 of NZ_CM170072.1, forward strand.
CGCGTTGCATCGAATTAATCCGCATGCTCCGCCGCTTGTGCGGGCCCCCGTCAATTCCTTTGAGTTTTAGCCTTGCGGCCGTACTCCCCAGGCGGGGCGCTTAATGCGTTAGCTGCGGCACAGGGAACCGGAGAGGCCCCCCACACCTAGCGCCCAACGTTTACAGCGTGGACTACCAGGGTATCTAATCCTGTTCGCTCCCCACGCTTTCGCTCCTCAGCGTCAGTATCGGCCCAGAGACCCGCCTTCGCCACCGGTGTTCCTCCTGATATCTGCGCATTTCACCGCTACACCAGGAATTCCAGTCTCCCCTACCGAACTCTAGCCTGCCCGTATCGACTGCAGGCCCGCAGTTGAGCTGCGGGTTTTCACAGTCGACGCGACAAGCCGCCTACGAGCTCTTTACGCCCAATAAATCCGGACAACGCTCGCACCCTACGTCTTACCGCGGCTGCTGGCACGTAGTTGGCCGGTGCTTCTTCTGCAGGTACCGTCACTTACGCTTCGTCCCTGCTGAAAGAGGTTTACAACCCGAAGGCCGTCATCCCTCACGCGGCGTCGCTGCATCAGGCTTCCGCCCATTGTGCAATATTCCCCACTGCTGCCTCCCGTAGGAGTCTGGGCCGTGTCTCAGTCCCAGTGTGGCCGGTCGCCCTCTCAGGCCGGCTACCCGTCGTCGCCTTGGTAGGCCATCACCCCACCAACAAGCTGATAGGCCGCGAGCCCATCCCAGGCCGAAAAACTTTCCACCACCAACCATGCGACCGGTGGTCCTATTCGGTATTAGCCCCCGTTTCCGAGGGTTATCCCAAAGCCTAGGGCAGGTTGCTCACGTGTTACTCACCCGTTCGCCGCTCGAGTACCCCGAAGGGCCTTTCCGCTCGACTTGCATGTGTTAAGCACGCCGCCAGCGTTCGTCCTGAGCCAGGATCAAACTCTCCAACAAAAACTTGTTGAAAAACTGTCCCGACAACAAAAGTGTTGCCAAAGGAATCCAAGACCAGCCAAACCGAAGCCTGACCAGTCCAGGGTATAAATCATAATTGGCACTGGCTTATCAAGCACCCTGTTGAGTTCTCAAAGAACAACCACACACCGCCCAGAAACCCCACACCGTGGAGCACCCGACCCGGGGCATTTAGTTCACCACACCCGCCGCTTCCCGCGCCGGGCACTTTTACTACGTTACCCGGTGGTTTCCGCCATGTCAAACCGCTTCGTAGCGATCCGCACCACTTCAACCCATTTTCCGGGCACCCCGATGACTCGACTCTCGCCGACGGTCTTCGGGAAGTTCGGCAGACCGGCCGCTCCGCGGTTTCCCGCGAGCTCGCCCGGTTCCCTGCCGGCCGTGAACCTTACCCGGTCGGTTCCGCCTCGCCAAATCCGCCTCGCGACGAATCCGGGGCACCGCCCGTGCCGATCCCGGTGGGGGAACCCCACCCGGACCGATGGTCTCACCGCGCTCCGGCCTCGCCAGGGCTTTCGCCCTGTTCGTCCGTTCCGCGCTGGCAGAGAGAAAGTTACGCCCGCCCGGCAAGATCGTCAAATCGGGGGTGGGAGGGCCGCGTCACACCGTCCCGCCGGCGGCCAACGCGGCGGCCGTCGCCTGGTCGAGCGTGCCGTCGGCGACGACCACCCGGTGCCGCCCGGTGCGACTCGTACCCGCGGTGATCACCCTGGGCCGGTCGAAGGCGAACGCCACGCAGACCCCCGGGTACATCGCGGTGCGGACGAACCAGCGGTCGCCCTCCGCGAGCCCCGCCAGCACGAGCGTGTACGCGGCCCCGTCCGGCCCGGTGCCGGTGAAGGCCAGCCACGGCGCGTCGCTGCCGTTGACCGCCTCCTCCCCCTCGGCGGTGGCGGTGCACACCCGCGCGGGTGTCGCGCTGACCGCCCGCCAGAAGAAGCCGCCGTAGCCGGCGCCGCCCGGGCGTCCGTTGGTCGCCGGGCTGCCCAGGGCGACGTCCCGGTCGGCGGGGGCGGTCAGCGTGTATCCGACGTCGAGGGCCCAGGCCCACTCGCCGACCCGCTGCGCGACCAGCTCCCGCCGCTCGGTGAGCAGCACCGCCCCGTCCCGGTCCCGCCACTCCAGCCGGTGCGCGAGCCGTTGCGGGTCGCGGGTCTCCCAATGGGTGTGCGCGATGCGGCCGTGGTCGTCGCGCCACGTGTAGCCGGTGTCGCGGACGTAGGTGCGCCCGCCCCACAGGTTGGTGCCGTCGACGTCCTGCACGGCCAGGGACGCGCCGAGGTGCCAGACGTGGTCGGCCGGGAACGCGTCGGTGACCACGGTCCCGCCGAGGGTCCGCACGGGGTGCAGGTACGGGCGGGGGCCGTGCCGGGGGTCGATCGCCGGGTCGACGACGTACCGGGCCACCGGCACGTCGTCGACGCTGAGCTGCCGATCGTTCTCGGTCACGGCGGCCCGCCGGTCGTCGCCCGTCACGACTGTCCCACCGGGGCGGGCACGGTCCGCCGCGCTACGGCGTGCAGGGCGGCGACCACGTACCCGGCGAGGATGGGCACCGCGACCGGGATGACCAGGACGGCGAGCAGCGCGGCGACGGCGCTGACCCCGCCAGCGGCGGCCCAGGTGCCCGGGCGGGCACGGCAGGCGCCGGCGGCGGCACCGGCGGCCTCCCGCCAGCCACGGCCACCGCGGCGGCCGACCTCCACCACCACCAGCGCGGCGTACCCGGCCAGGGCGGCGGCCAGCACGACGGTGACCAGGAGCAGCGGTGCCCCGCCGGGGACCCGGCCACCGGCCAGCGCGGCGACGTTCACGGCGAGCAGTCCGAAGGCGGCGACCGTCAGCACGCTCACCCCCACGCCGGGCAGCAGGGCGCGGCCGTAGCGGGTCAGGTTCTCCCGCGCGGAGGGCCAGGACCCTACGGTGTACCGGTCGTGCACCGCCGCGCTCGCGGCGGCGACGGCCGCCGCCGCGGTGACCACCGGAAGCGCCGCCAGGGTCAGGACGATGCCGAGCACCGCCAGGTCCGTGGCGTCGGTCAGCACGTCCCGCCAGTCGCGACGGGCCGGCCCGTCCTCCCGGTCCGGCCCGTCGTCCGGGTGCGGCCTCATCCCTTGAGTCCGCTCGTGTTGATGCCCTCCACCAGCATCCGCTGGAAGGCCACGAAGAACAGGAACACCGGCAGCAGCGACAGCACCGACATGGCGAACATCGGGCCGACGGCGCTCTGGCTCGTCGAGTCGATGAACAGGGTCAGCGCCACCGGCACGGTGTAGTCCTCGAGGTCGGAGAGGAAGACGAGTTGCCGGAAGAAGTCGTTCCAGGTCCAGATGAACGAGAAGATCGCCGTGGTGACCAGCGCCGGGCGGCTCAGCGGCAGGATCACGTGCCGGAAGATGCCGAAGGCGTTCGCACCGTCGATCTTGGCGGCCTCGTCGAGCTCGCGCGGGATGCCCCGCATGAACTGCACCATCAGGAAGACGAAGAACGCCTCGGTGGCCAGGAACTGCGGGATCAGCAGCGGCAGGTACGGCCACTCGCCGCCCACCAGGCCCAGGCTGCGGAACAGGATGTACTGCGGCACGATCAGCACGTGCCCGGGCAGCAGGAGCGTCCCGATCATCACGGCGAACCAGACGCCCCGCAGCCGGAACCGCAGCCGCGCGAAGGCGTACGCGGCGAGCAGGCAGGAGACGCCGTTGCCGACCACGGTCAGCAGGCTGACCATCGCGCTGTTCAGGAAGAACCGGCCGAAGCTGAAGTCGAAGTTGGTCCAGCCGTCGGCGTAGTTGCCGGGGGTGAACTCGTTCGGCAGCAGGCCGATGTTGTTGACGATCTCCTCCTGGCTCTTCAGGGACGTACCGATCATCCAGAAGAGCGGGTAGAGCACGACCGCGACGATCGCGATCAGGATGAGCAGGCGCACGGCCTGCCCGCCGCCGCCACCCGGGCGGCGCGGGCCGCGCGGGCCGGTCGTCGCCGGGGTTGCCGTCGGGGTCGCCGTCGCCGTCACCGGTCCTCCCCGTCCGAGTAGTGCACCCAGAACCGCCCGGTGCTGAAGAAGATCGCGGTGATGATCGCGATGGCGAGCAGGAAGACCCAGGCCATCGCCGAGGCGTAGCCCATCTCCAGGTTGGTGAAGCCCGTGATGTAGAGGTTCAGCGTGTACATCAGGGTGGAGTCGACCGGGCCGCCGGTGCCGTTGCTGAGCACGAACGCGGCGGTGAAGCCCTGGAAGCCGTTGATGGTCTCCAGCACCAGGTTGAAGAAGATCACCGGCGAGAGCATCGGCAGGGTGACGGCGACGAACTGCCGCCACTTGCCGGCGCCGTCGACGGAGGCCGCCTCGTAGAGCTCGGTGGGCACCTGCTTGAGGCCGGCCAGGAAGATCACCATGGGCGCGCCGAACTGCCAGATGGCGAGCACCATGAGGGTCTCCAGGGCCCAGTCGGGGTCGTTGACCCACGGCTTGCCCTCGATGCCGAAGACGCCCAGCAGCGAGTTGAACGCGCCCTCGCGGTTGAACATGTTCACCCAGACGATGGCCAGCGCGACGCTGCCGCCGAGCAGCGACGGCAGGTAGAACAGGCCGCGGAACAGCCCGACGCCGCGCCAGGCGCGGTTGAGCAGCAGGGCCACCCCGAGCGCGGCCGCCAGCTTCAGCGGCACGGCGACCAGGGCGAAGGTGAGCGTCACCCGCACCGAGTGCCAGTACGACGGGTCGGCGGTGAACATGCGCTCGTAGTTGGCGAATCCGACCCACTCCACCTCGGAGAAGGGGGTGAGGATGTCGTAGTTCGTGAAGCTCAGGTAGAGCGACAGGAGCATGGGTATCGCCGTGACGGCCATCAGGCCGAGCAGCCAGGGCGACAGGAAGACGTAGCCGGCCAGACCGTCTCCGTGCCGGGCCCGCCCGACCCCACGCCTGCCGGCGGGGGTCGGGACGGGTCCGGTACGTCGGGTCGGGTCGGGCGCCGTGGTCAGAGCCACGAACCGATTCCTCTCCGTGTGGCGTCAGGTCAGGCGATGGCGGACTTGCAGGCGGCGATGAACTGCTCCGCCGCCTGGGCGGAGCTGATCCGGCCGTACTGGGCGTTCTCGGCGGCCTTGATCAGCTCGGCGCGGACCTTGCTGTGCCCCTTGAGCGGGACCTGCGGCGCCTCGCCAAACTTCTCCGCCAGGTCGGACTCGACCTGGATCGACTGCTTCATCGCCGGATCGGTGACGTCGTCGCTGACCACCCGGCGCAGGTCCAGGTTCGACGGCAGGCCCCGGTCGGTGCCGAGGATCTTGACGGCCTCGGGGTCGTTCGCCAGGAAGTTGATGACGTCGACCGCGACGTCCTTGTGCTTGCTGCCCTTGAACACCGACCAGTACATGGAGGCGCGGGCCCACTGGGCGCTCGGGTCACCGGGGTAGGCGATGACGCCCAGCTCGTCCTTGGTGTTCTTCTTCAGCTCCGGCATCTGGTTGACCCAGACCCAGCTGGTGCCGGCCTTGCCGGTGACCACGAGCTGCTTGGTGATGTCGGTGGCGTTGCCCTCGTGGATGACGTCGGGGGTCGGGGTGGCGCCCCGGTCCCGGGCGCCCTTCCACAGGTCGAACCACTTCGTCACGTCCTCGGCGGTGAAGCCGAGCTCCTTGCCCTTGTAGAGGTCCTTGCCCTGCTGGCGCAGCCACACCCAGAACGCCTTGTAGTCGGCGCTCGGGTCCTGGGTGCCGGGCACCTTGGTCTTCTTCGCCACCTGCTCGGCCCAGGCGATGTGCTCCTCCCAGGTCATGCCGGTGGTCGGCTCGGGCAGGCCGTTCTTGGTCAGCAGGGTCTTGTTGTAGACCAGGCCCTGGGTGTTCTCCCCCGAGGCCACGCCGGCGAGCTTGCCGTCGACCACGCCGTACTGCCAGAGGCTCTTGGGGAACTTCGACACGTCGAGGTCGCCGGAGTCCTTGTACGACGTCAGGTCGAGGGTGGTGCTGCGCGAGGCGTACTCGGCCAGGTAGTTGTCGTCGATCTGGAAGAGGTCCGGCGGGTTGCCGCCGGCGGTGAGTGTGGCCAGCTTGTCGAAGTAGCCCTGGTTGGCCTGCCACGTCTTCTCGAACGTGACGTTCGGGTGCTTCTTGGTGTAGAGGGCGAGGGCCTCCTCGGTCAGCTTCGCCCGGGCCTCACCGCCCCACCAGAAGACCGAGAGCTTGACCGGGGCGTTCGGGTCGGTGCTGGCCTCGTCGTCGCCGCCGCAGCCGGCGGCACCGAGGACCAGGGGCAGGGCGACGACCGCGGCGAGCAGGCCGCGGATCAGACGCCGTCGGGGGACGGGGGTACGGTGAACGGGCACGGCCTGCGTGCCAGTGGTGGGGGGCGTTGCGGGGTGCATGTGCGCTCACTCCTTGGCGTTAGGAGGCGACGACGCCACCGGTGGCCGCGGTCGGGCGACCCGGGCCCGCAAGGCGATGCGGGCCCGGGACGACCAACTCGGCGTCGGGGCGGTTCCGACCGTCTGCCGGCGCGGCGGCGGTCGAGTCGCGGATGACCAGTTCGGTCTGGAGCATTACCTGTGCGGTGGTACGACGGTCGTCGCTCGTGACACCCCGACCGCCGCGTGAGCCACGGGCGGCGACGGTGTCGTGTTGCAGGAGCATGTCGACGGCCGTCCGGCCGGCGGCCGCGTTGGGCGTGGCCACCGTCGTCAACTTGGGCCGGGTGAGCCGGCTCAGGGCGATGTCGTCGATACCGACGACGCTCACGTCCTGCGGGACGCGCATCCCGACGGCGTCGAGCCCTTCGATCAGGCCGATCGCCATCAGGTCGTTGTAGGCGAGGACCGCCGTGGCCTCGCTGCGGCGGACCTGCTCGGCGAGGGCCGCGCCGCCGGTCTCGGTGGGCTGGTTGGGCCCGAGGACGGTGAACTCGGCGCCGCCGGCCCGCGCCGCGACGCCGGCCGCCCGGCGGATCTCCCGGCTGGTCCACGAGCCGCGCGGCCCGCTGAGCAGCGCGATCCGCCGGTGGCCGAGGCCGAGCAGGTGCTCGATGGCCGACCGGGCGCCCTGCCCGACGTCCATGGTGACGCACGGCAGGCCGGCGACCTGCCGGTTTATCACCACCAGCGGCACCTCGCGGCTGAGCTGCTCGATCATGCTATTGCTCATCCGCGGGCTGCACAGCAGCACCCCGTCCACCTGCTTCGCGAGGGCGTGGACCAGCTCCTCCTCGGCGATCGGGTCCTCGTTGGTGTCGGCCACGAACACGTGGTAGTCGCGTTGGCGGGCCTGGCTCTCCGCCGCCTTGATCAGCGGCGGGAAGAACGGGTTGGCGATGTCCGCGATGATCAGTCCGACGTTGTGCGTACGGCCGGTGATCAGGGCGCGGGCGGCGCGGTTGGGCCGGTAGCCGAGCTCCTCGGCGCAGGCCAGCACCCGGCCCCGGGTCTCCGGGTTGACCAGGTGCGGGGCCGAGAACGTGCGGGAGACCGTGGAGATGTGCACGCCGGAGGCCCGGGCGACGTCTCGGATGGTGGCTGGCACGGCGGGGCCCTTCGTCCAGTGTGGCTGGGGTCACGTCAGGTGCCGCCAATTAATGCAAACGGTTGTGCCGGTGTCAACGGCCGATGGTTACAGATGCGTTTCGGCCACGCTCCCACCATGCGCTGAAATGCGGATCAAATCGGATCTATGCCGCCGGTTTGGCATCCATCGTTGACGCCGCCGCGCGGCGCGTGGTTATTTCGCTGCAAACCTTTGCAGCAACACGGGAGGCGGTCGACATGTCGTCCAGCACCGGTCAGCGGGTCCGACACGCCCTGGTGGGCACCGGGTCCCGGGCCGAGATGTTCGTCCGGGCGCTGGTGCGCGACCACGCCGACACCGCCGAGCTCGTCGCGTTCGCCGACGTCAACCAGGCCCGGATGGACGCCCACAACCGGTGGCTCGGCGAGCTGGGCCACCCGCCGGTGCCGACGTACCGGGCCGAGGACCTGGCCGCCATGCTCGCCAAGGAGCGCGTCGACGTGCTGGTGGTGACGAGCGTGGACGACACCCACGCCGCGCACGTCGACACGGCGCTGCGGGCCGGCTGCGACGTCATCACCGAGAAGCCGATGACCGTGGACGCGGCCGGCTGCCGGCAGATCCTCGACGCGGTCGCCGACACCGGGCGGCAGGTGCGGGTGGCGTTCAACTACCGCTACAACCCCCTGCACGAGAAGCTGCGCGAGCTGCTCGCCGACGGCGCGATCGGCGAGGTGGGCTCGGTGCACTTCGAGTGGCTGCTCGACGTGCGGCACGGCGCCGACTACTTCCGCCGCTGGCACCGCGACAAGGCGCACTCCGGCGGCCTGATGGTGCACAAGGCCGGCCACCACTTCGACCTGGTCAACTGGTGGCTGGACGCCACCCCCGTCGAGGTGTACGCCACCGGCCGGCTGTTCTTCTACGGCGAGGCGGGCCGCCGGCACGGCTACGCCCGCGACTACGAGCGGGCGCACGGCTCCCCCGCCGCCGACGACGACCCGTTCGCGCTGCGGCTCGACGCGCACCCGAAACTGCGCGAGCTCTACCTCGACGCCGAGGCCGAGGACGGCTACCAGCGCGACCGCAACGTCTTCGCCCCGGGCGTGGACATCGAGGACGACATGGCGGTGCTCGCCCGCTACTCCACCGGCGCGACGATGACCTACCACCTCACCGCGTACGCCCCCTACGAGGGCTACCGGGTGATGGTCAACGGCAGCCGGGGCCGCCTGGAGCTGGAGGTCGTGGAGAGCGACCACGTCAGCCCGGCGTCCGCCGGCGCGCTGAAGGGCGCGGCGCTGCACGGCGACGAGGCCGCCGCCGAGGCCGGCTCCGCCACGCTGACCCTGCGGCCGTTCTGGGCGCCGCCGCAGGTCGTACCCGTGGCCGGGCACACCCGCTCCGGGCACGGCGGCGCCGACGCCCGGATGGCCCGGGTCCTGATCGCCGGCGAGCCGGACCCGATGGGGCGGGCGGCGACCGCCCGCGACGGCGCCCTCGCCCTGCTCACCGGGCTGGCCGCGAACCGCTCCTTCACCACCGGCGCCCCGGTCCGGGTCGCCGACCTGCTCGACCTCTCCTGAGCCACGAACACCTCCGAGGAGCCCCACCCGTGCCCACGACCGACCTGCTCTTCCCCGCCGACCCCGCGCAGCGCGCGGTGGCCCGCCGGCTGTACGCGCTGGCCGCGCCCCAGCCGATCATCTCCCCGCACGGGCACGTCGACCCGGCGATCCTGGCCGAGGACCGCCCGTTCCCGGATCCGGCGCGGCTGCTCATCGTGCCCGACCACTACCTCACCCGGATGCTGCTCAGCCAGGGCGTCCCCCCGGCCGACCTGGGCGTGCCCACCGTCGACGGCAGCCCCACGGAGCCCGACGGGCGCACCATCTGGCGGCGCTTCGCCGCGCACTGGCACCTGTTCCGGGGCACCCCCTCCCGGCTCTGGCTGGAGCAGACCTTCACCGACGTGTTCGGGGTGCGCACCCCGCTCTCCCCGGCCACCGCCGACGCCGTCTACGACGAGCTCGCGGCCCGGCTCGCCGAGCCGGAGTTCCGGCCCCGGGCGCTGTTCGAGCGGTTCGGCATCGAGGTGCTCGCCACCACCGAGTCGCCCCTGGACGACCTCGGGCAGCACGCCAAGCTCGCCGCCGACGGCTGGGGCGGGCCGGGCGGCCGGGTGATCACCACGTTCCGGCCGGACAACGTGGCCGACATGGAGTTCGACAACTGGGCCGGCAACGTCGCGCGGCTCGGCGAGATCACCGGCGAGGACACCGGCACGTACGCCGGCTACCTGGCGGCGCTGCGCCAACGCCGGGCGGCCTTCATCGCGGCCGGCGCCACCTGCACCGACCACGGCCACCCCACCGCGCGCACCCTGGCGCTGGGCGCGGACGAGGCGGCGCGCCTCTACGACAAGGGCCTGCGTGGGCTCGCCGACGCGGCCGACGCGGAGACGTTCCGGGCGCACATGCTGCTGGAGTTCGCCCGGATGTCGCTGGACGACGGCCTCGTCATGCAGCTGCATCCCGGTTCGGTGCGCAACCACAACCGCTGGCTGTACGCGCGGCACGGCCGCGACGTCGGCGGCGACCTGCCGCAGGCCACCGAGTACCTGCACGCGCTGACCCCGCTGCTGGACGCGTACGGCAACGACCCGCGGCTGCGGGTGGTGCTCTACACCCTCGACGAATACACCTTCAGCCGGGAACTGGCCCCCCTGGCGGGCGGGTACGCGGCCCTGTACCTCGGTGCGCCGTGGTGGTTCCTGGACTCGCCCGAGGTGCTGCGCCGCTTCCGCGAGTCGGTCACCGAGTCCGCGGGCTTCTACAACACCGCCGGGTTCGTCGACGACACCCGCGCGTTCTGCTCCATCCCGGTACGCCACGACGTGGCCCGCCGGGTCGACGCCGCCTACCTGGCCCGGCTGGTCACCGAGCACCGCCTCGGCGAGGACGAGGCCGCCGAGACCATCGTCGACCTGGCGTACCGGCTGCCGAAGAAGGTCTTCAAGATCGGAGAGAATGTCCTGTGAGTGTCACCGTCACCGCCGTCGACGTGCACGACGTGCGGTTCCCGACCGCCGCCGCGGGCGACGGCTCGGACGCGATCAACCGGGGCGACTACTCGGCCAGCTACGTCGAGCTGCGCACCGACGCCGGCGTCACCGGAGCCGGGTTCACCTTCACCAACGGTCGCGGCAACGAGCTGACCTGCGCCGCGATCGAGGCCCTCGCCCACCACGTGCGGGGCCGCACCGTCGAGGAGATCTTCGCCGACCCGGTGGCGTTCTGGCGCTCGCTCAGCGCCGACGTGCAGCTGCGCTGGCTGGGCCCGGAGAAGGGGGTCATCCACATGGCCACCGGCGCCCTGGTCAACGCGGTCTGGGACCTGCGGGCCAAGCTGGCCGGCAAGCCGATGTGGCAGCTGCTCGCCGAGCTGCCCACCGAGGAGCTGGTGGCCAGCATCGACTTCCACCACATCACCGACGCCCTCACCCCGGACGAGGCGGCGGCCATCCTCGACAAGGGACTGGTCGGGCTGGACGAGCGCCGGGCCGGGCTGGAACGCGACGGGTTCCCGTCGTACACCACCTCGGTGGGCTGGCTGGGCTACCCCGACGACAAGGTCCGCGCGCTGACCCGGCAGGCGTACGCCGAGGGGTGGCGGGCGATGAAGATGAAGGTCGGCGGGCTGCCGGCCGACGACCTGCGGCGGGCGCGGATCATCCGGGAGGAGATCGGGCCGGACGCGCTGCTGATGATGGACGCCAACCAGGTCTGGGACGTCGACGAGGCGATCACCAACATGACCGCCCTGGCGGAGGTGGACCCGTACTGGATCGAGGAGCCGACGCACGCCGACGACATCCTCGGGCACGCCCGGATCGCGCGGGCTGTCACCGACCTGACCGACGGTCGGTGCCGGGTCGCCACCGGTGAGGTGGCCGCCAACCGGGTCATCTTCAAGCAGCTGCTCCAGGCCGAGGCGATCGGCGTGATGCAGATCGACGCCTGCCGGGTCGGCGGCGTCAACGAGGTCCTCGCCGAGATCCTGATGGCGGCGAAGTTCGGCGTGCCGATCTGCCCGCACTCCGGCGGCGTGGGCCTGTGCGAGTACGTCCAGCACCTGGCCGTCTTCGACTACCTGCGGGTCGGCACCAGCCTCGACGGCCGGATGGTCGAGTACGTCGACCACCTGCACGAGCACTTCGTCGACCCGGTACGCACCCGCGAGGGTCGCTACCTGCTGCCGGAGGCGCCCGGCTACAGCTCCACGATGAAGCCGGAGTCGATCGCCGAGTTCCGCTTCCCGGACGGACCGGTGTGGCGATGACCGGCGCCGCCCGGCTCGGTCTCGGGACGCTACGCCGGCTGCCGACCGGGAGCCGCCCGCTGATCCGCCCGGGCAGCGTGCCGGCGGGGATCGTGCACCTCGGGCTGGGCGCGTTCCACCGCGCCCACCAGGCGGTCTACACCGAGGAGGCGATGGCGCGGGCCGGGGGCGACTGGGGCATCGTCGGCGTCGCGCCACGCAACCCCGACGTGGTGACGACGCTGGCCGCGCAGGACAACCTGTTCAGCGTCACCACCACCAGCGCCGAGGGGTGCCACACCCGGGTCATCGGCGCGCTGGCGGGCACCCGGCACGCCGCCGGCGACCCCGCCGCCGTGGTGGCGCTGCTGGCCGACCCGGCGATCCGGGTGGTCACCCTCACCGTGACGGAGAAGGCGTACCAGCTCGACCCGGTGACCGGCCGGCTGCGGCCAGACCCGGAGGTCGCCGCCGACCTGCGCACCGACCGGGCGCCGGTCACCGTCCCGGGCCTGCTGTTGCGCGGGCTGCTCGCCCGCGCCGCCGCGCAGGGTCCGCCGCTGGCCCTGGTCAGCTGCGACAACCTGCCCGCCAACGGCCGCCGGCTGCGCGGCCTGGTCGAGCAGTCGGTGGCGTACGCGGGGGTGCCGGAGCCGCTGGCCGGCTGGGTACGGGAGCACGTCAGCTTCCCCGGCACCATGGTGGACCGGATCGTGCCGGCCAGCACGGCGCAGACCCTCGCCGACGCCGAGCGGGCCCTCGGGGTGGCCGACCTGGCGGCGGTGGTCGCCGAGCCGTACCGGCAGTGGGTGATCGAGGACGACTTTCCGGGCGGCCGGCCGGCCTGGGAGCGGGCCGGCGCGGTGCTCACCGCCGACGCGGGGCCCTGGGAGCGGCTGAAGCTGCGCGCCCTCAACGGCGTGCACTCGGCCGCCGCCTACCTGGGTGCGCTGGCCGGCCGGGAGACGATCGCCGAGGCGCTGGCCCTGCCGCACCTGACGACCGTGCTGCGGCAGCTGGTCGCCGAGGACGTGGCGGCCAGCTTCGACCCGCCCGAGGGCGTCTCGGTCGTCGCGTACGGCGAGGAGGTGCTGACCCGGTTCGCCAACCCGGCGATCCACCACCGCACCCTCCAGGTGGCCCTGGACGGCTCGCAGAAGCTGCCGCAGCGGATCCTGCACACCATCGCCGATCTGCGGGTCGCGGGCCGGTCGGCGCACTGGGCCACGCTGGTGGTGGCCGCCTGGCTGCGCTTCGCGCAGGGCCACGCCGACGACGGCAGTCCCCTGCCGCTGGCCGACCCGCTCGCCGAGGAGATTCGCGCCGCGCTCGCCGCCGGAGCGAAGACCCCGGCGGGGGCCGTCGACGCGGTGTTCGCGCTGCGCGAGGTCTTCCCCGCCGAGGTGGCCGAGGACGACGAGGTGCGCGCCGAGGTGACCGGGTGGCTGACCGCCCTGCAACGGCACGGGGTGGCCGCGACGCTGGCGGGCGCCCGGTGACGGCCCCCGCCGCGGGGGCGTCGCCGGGACGGGCCGGCGCCGTGCCGAGGGTCGCGATCGTCGGGGCGAACGGGCACGGGCGCTGGCACCGGCGGGTCGTCGCCCCGCTGCACGCCGCCGGGCGGCTGCGGCTGGTCGCCCTGGTCGACGTACGTCCGATCGAGGACGAGCCGGCGGCGCCGGTGCCCGACGGCACGGTCGTCTGCGCCGACCACCGGGAGATGCTGCGGGCGGCCCGGCCGGACGTGGTGGTGGTCTGCACCCCACCGCACACCCACCTGCCGATCGCGCTGGACGTGCTCGCCGCGGGCGCCGACCTGCTGCTGGAGAAGCCGCCGGTGCTGTCCACCGCCGAGCACCGGGAGCTGGCCGACGCCCTCGCCGCGACGGGCCGGGCGTGCCAGGTGGGCTTCCAGGCGCTCGGCTCGGCGGCGCTGACGGAGCTGACCGGCGCGGTCCGGGCCGGGCGGCTCGGTACCGTCACCGGCATCGCGACGGTGGCGTCCTGGCAGCGCTCCGACGCCTACTACGCGCGGGCGCCGTGGGCCGGTCGGCGGACGTTGCACGGCCGGCCGGTGCTGGACGGCGCCCTGGCCAACCCGCTGGCGCACGCGGTCATGCAGTGCCTGGCGGTCGCCGAGGCCGCCGCCGGGAACGGGCCGGTGGTCCCCGCGCGGATCGAGGTGGAGCGCTACCGCGTCCGGCCGATCGAGGTGGACGACACCGCGACCCTGCGGGTGTCGTCCCGTTCGGGACCGCCGATCGTCGCGGCGGTGACTTTGGCCGGGGAGGACTTCGTCGCCGGGGAGGTGATCGTGACGGGCACCGCCGGCCGGGCCGTGCTGGAGTATCCGACCGACCGGTTGCTGCTGCCCGGCGACGCCGGCGCACGCGAGGTGCCGGGCCGGCGCGGGCTGCTGGAGAACCTCCTCGCCCACCGGGCCGACCCGGCGGTGCCGCTGATCGCGCCCCTGGCGCGGACCGCCCCGTTCACCGCGGTCCTGGAGGCGGTCACGACCGCGCCGGAGCCGACGCTGCTCGGCGGCGACCTCGTCACCGCCACGGGCGACGGCCCGGAGCGGGTGCTCACCGTGCGCGGGGTGAACCGGCTGCTGCGCCGGGCGGCCGACGAGGGGGCGCTGCTGTCGGAGCTGGGGGTGCCGTGGGCGGTGGCGCCGCACCGCAGAGCGCTGACGGGACAGGAGGAACCGCAACCCACTGCAACTGAGCCGCCCGCCTGAGATGGGTCCATATCGGATATAGGGGCGTCAACCCGACCGAGGGCGGCCGGGGCGATACCGGCCGATTTGATCAGTTGCAACACTTCTGCACACGTTCGTCATTGACTCGCCTAAAACGCGAAACCTACCGTTGCCTGATACCCGACCGGCAACGAACAGGTGGTCCGATAGATGTGGAAGAAGGCAGTGGGCGCGGCGATGGTCGCCGTGACGCTCGCGGCGACACCCGGGAGCGTGACGGCGGCCCCGGGCGGCGGGGCCGCTCCGGCGCGCAACGGCGCGGTCGACACGGCCGACGGCGGGCTCTCCTGGTTCGCCCGGCACCTCGGCCGGCAGGCGCTGCCGGCCGGGGACGGCTGGGCGGCTGAGGGGACCGGCACGACCGGCGGCTCGGCGGCGGCCCCGGAGCAGGTGCACGTGGTCTCCAGCCGGGCCGAGCTGGTCGCGGCCCTCGGCGGCGACAACGCCACCAACCGGGGCAACGCCACCCCGAAGATCATCTACGTCAGCGGCGAGGTCGGCGGCTTCGAGGGGCCCGACGGGAGCATCCTCGACTGCGCCGACCTCGCCGACCCGGAGTACTCGCTGGCCGCGTACCTCGCGGCGTACGACCCCGCGGTCTGGGGCCGGGTGGCGCCGAGCGGGCCGCTGGAGGCGGCACGGGTGCGCTCGGTGACGAACCAGACCCGGCAGACCCAGATCAACGTCGGCCCGAACACCACGATCGTCGGCCTGCGCGGCGCCCGGCTGACCGGCCTGACGCTGATGCTCGACGGCGCGCACAACACGATCGTGCGGAACCTGACCTTCGACGACGCCCGGGACTGCTTCCCCGCCTGGTCCCCCACCGACGGCGCCGCCGGCAACTGGAACTCCCAGTACGACCAGATCTCGGTGCGCCGCAGCGAGCACGTCTGGATCGACCACAACACCTTCACCGACGGCGACAACCCGGACAGCGGCCAGCCCGTGCACCTCGGCCGGCCGTACCAGGTGCACGACGGGTCGGTGGACGTCACGCACACCGCGAGCCTGGTGACCGTGTCGTACAACCGGTTCGTCGGGCGGGACAAGGTCATGCTGATCGGCTCGTCCAACACCGTCGGCCCGGACGTCGGGCGGCTGAAGGTGAGCCTGCACCACAACCTCTTCGACGGGGTGCTCCAGCGGCTGCCCCGGGTGCGCTTCGGCCAGGTCGACGTGTGGAACAACCACTACCGGCTGGCCGGCGACGGCTTCGAGTACGCGATCGGCGTCGGGGTGCAGTCCGCCGTGGTCGCCGAGAACAACTTCTTCACCCTCGGCGCCGGCGTCACGGCCGACAACCTGCTCTACGACTGGGGCGGCACCGCCGTCACCACCCGGGGCAACTGGGTCCGCGCCGCCGGGGACCGGGCCCGCCCGGTCGACCTCGTGGGCGCGTACAACGCGGCGCACGAGCCGGACCTGGCCCCGGACGCCGGCTGGACGCCGACCCTGCGCCGCGGTCCGGTGCTGCCGGCACCCGCGGTGCCGGCGGTCGTCGGGGCGCTGGCCGGCGCGGACCGGCTGCTCCTCTAGGACGCCGGCCGCCGCGCCGTCCCGCGCGGCGGCCGGACGGCCGGTGGGTCGCCGCGTCCGGCGCTCAGCGCGGCGGCCCACCGGTGCCCACCCCCACCACCGGGAGGTGCACCACGAACCGGACACCCCGCTCCCGGACGCGCACACCGAGCCCCGCGGGCCACCCGGTCCCGCGGGGCCGTCGCATGTGGTCACCCTTTTCGCGGGGGCGTACGGCCGCGACGGTAGCGTGGCGCCTCAGCACGGCCCGTGGGGCGGCTCTCCCGCCGACGCGGCGCTCGCGATCGTACGGAGGAGGATGCATGTCCCACGGCGACGACCCGTTCGCGGCACGCGAGGACGCGGCCTCGCGGCCGAGCTTCGACCTCGCGCTGCGCGGCTACGACAAGCGGCAGGTGGACCGCTACGTCGAGCAGGTCGACGGCGAACGGTCGGCGCGGGCCGCGGAGCGGGAACGGGCCTCGGCCCAGCTGCGGGAGCTGACCGTCGAGGTGCACCGGCTGCGGGCGGAGGCGACCGAGCTGCGGGACCGGCCGGCGCAGCCGGACCGGGCGTCCTTCCGCGACCTCGGTCCGATGGTCGACCAGATCCTGGCCCTGGCCGAGAAGCAGGCCGGGGCCATCACCGACGCCGCCGGGCAGCGGGCCGCCGAACTCGAGGCCGAGGCGGAGCGGGTGCTCGCCGAGGCCCGCGAGCAGGCCACCACGACGCTGCGGGAGCTGACGGAGGAGGCGGCCGCGCGGCGCGACGAGCACGACCGGGAACACGAGGAACGCCGCGCCAACGCCCAGGCCGAGCTGGCCAGGATCCGGGAGGCGGCGGAACGGCTGCGGGCGGCGGGCGAGGCGGCCCACGACCACGCGGTGCAGGAGGCGAAGCGGATCGACGAGCAGACCGCCCAGCAGGTCGAGCAGGCCCGCGTCGAGTCCGAGGCGTTCCTGGCCTCGGCCCGCGCCCAGATCCAGCAGGAGGTGCAGGCGGCGCGCGCGAAGACCCAGCAGGAGCTGGGCCAGTGGCAGGCCGGCGTGGAGCGGGAGATCAACGACCGGCGGGCCGCCGCCGAGCAGGAGATCGCCGAGCAGCTCGCGTCCGCCGAGCGGGAGCTCGGTGCCCAGCGTACGGCGGCCGAGCAGGAGATCGCGACGCTGATCGCGGAGGCCCAGCAGTACGCGGCCAAGGTGCGCCAGCACGTGGACGAGCAGGCCGCGACCCACCAGCAGCAGCTCGCCGCGACGCAGCAGGGCATCCGGGACCGGCGGGAGGCGCTGGCGCGGATGCAGTCCGAGCTGGACGCCGCCCAGCAGCAGCTGGCCCAGGCGCGGCAGGAGAGCACGGGAGTCGAGCACGAGTTCGCCGAGGTGCAGCAGCGCCTCGCCGGGACCCGGCAGGAGCTGACCGACGAGCTGCGCCGCCTCGACGAGGCGCGCCGGGCCGCGGACTCCGCCGAGCAGCACGCCAAGGAGGTCCGCGCCCGGGTGAAGCGGGAGGCGAAGCGGGTCGCCGACCTGGCCGCGGCGGCGGTCATGGCGGCCGCCACGGGCGGCGCGGAGACCGCCGAGTACCCGCAGGTCGCGGCCCGGCCGAGGCCGGACCGGCCGGCGCCGGTGGCGGTGCGACCCGCCGACGACGCGACCCCGGACGGCGGCGAGGACGCGGCGGCGCCCGCCCCCGGCGACGGCGGGCGGGCCCCGGCCGAGGCGCCGGCGCCGCAGCCGGCGAACCAGGTGGTCACGGCCGGCTGACCCGGCGCCGGGTGGTGACGGCCGGCCGACCCCGGTGCCGGGTGGTGACCGGCGGCGGCCGACCGTCCCGCACCGGGCAGCCGGCCGTCGGCCCCCACGGCCCGCAGCGTCAGGGGCGCATCTCGTACGCGCCGCTGAGCGCCGCCACCCGCGCCCACATCCGCGCCGTACGCCCCGGGTCCGCCACGGGCCGGCGGACGTGCGCCAGCGCCCAGGCGGCCTGCTCCCCGGTGGTCGCCGCCCGGCCGTGCAGGTCGACGGCGTACGCGGAGAAGTCGCGGACCAGGACGTCGAAGATCTCGTCGAGCACGTCGCGGTCCAGGCCGGTCAGCTCGGCCTGCTCCAGGATCAGGTGGCCGTAGACGATCAGCGCGAAGAGCTGGCCGAGGGCGAGCAGGAAGTCGAGGTCGCCCTGCTGCTCCTCGCTCGGGGCGTGGGCCGCCAGCAGCGCGCAGAAGCCGTCGGCCTGCTCGCGGAAGCGGGCCACGTTGGGCACCTCGGCGTGGGCGTCGTAGGCGGCGCGCCAGTCGTGGAAGCGGATCGTGCCGAGGCCCCGGGCCGGGCCCTGCCGGAAGAGAAACTCGTCGTCCGCGGCGTCGTGCCGGGTCGGCACCGGCGGGTGTTCGGCCGGGTGGAACAGGTAGTTGGCCATGAACTTCATGATCAGTGTGAGGTTGACGTGCACCGTTCCTTCGAGCTTGGGCAGCCCGCGGATGTCCTTGGCGGCCTTGTCGAAGTAGGTGTCCGCCTCGAAGCCCTTGGCGGCGATGACGTCCCAGAGCAGGTCGACGACCCGCTCGCCCTCGGTGGTGACCTTCATCTTGGTCATCGGGTTGAACAGCAGGTAGCGGCGGTCGTTCGGGCCCGCCGAGCGGAAGTAGTCGACGGCGCGGTCGCTGAACAGCTTCATCGCGACCAGGCGCGCGTACGCGTCGGTCAGCTCGCGCCGCACGTGCGGAAAGTCGGTGACCCGCCGGCCGTAGAGGACCCGGTTGTGGGCGTGGGTCACGGCCTCGTACATGGCGTGCTCGCAGATGCCGATCGAGGCGGTGCAGAGGTTGAACTTGCCCACGTTGACGGTGTTGAGCGCGGCGTCGAACGCGGCCCGCCCGGTGTGCAGCACGTCCTCGGGGCGCACCGGGTAGTCCTGGAGGCGGAACTCGCTGACGTACATCTGCGCGTTCACCACGTTGCGGACCAGGTGGTAGGCCCGGTGGCGGCTGTCGGCGGCGAAGAAGACGTAGCCGTCCGGTCCCTCGACGTCGGCGCGGCGGCCGAAGACGGAGACCAGCCCGGCGACGTTGCCGTTGCCGATGTAGTACTTGGCGCCGGTGGCGCGGAACCCGCCGTCGCCGTCGGGGGTGAGCACCATGTCGGTCGAGTAGATGTCCGCGCCGTGGGCGCGCTCGGAAAGGGCGAACGCCATCACGTGGCCGTCGGCGAGCAGCCCGGCGGCGCGGGCCCGCGCGGCGGCGTTGTCGCTCTGCCAGACCGGGCCGAGGCCGAGCACCGTGACCTGCCAGGTGTACCAGTAGCCGAGGCCGTAGAAGCCGAGGATCTCGCTGAGCGCGGCGTTGCGCGCGGTGTCCCAGCGCCTCGCCGGGTCCCCTCCCCCGTCGGCGGCCGGCGTGCAGAAGGCGGCGAACAGCCCCTCCTTCGCGGCGAAGTCCAGGAAGTCGGCGTACCACTCGTGCCGGTCGTAGGTGTCGAGCAGCGCCTTCTTGCCCCGGCCCTCGAACCAGTCGACGGTGGCCCGCAGCAGCCGGCGGGAGGTGTCGTCGAGGTGGGTGGGGTCGTAGCTGTGCGGGTCGAGCAGGAGCGAGTCCGCCATGACGGGACTCCCTTCGGTGGGGTGGGTCAGTCGTCCAGGGTGCGCAGGGTGGCCAGCACGTCGTCGAGCCAGGCGAGCACCATCCGCTCGTACGCGATGCCGCCGCGCAGCACGACGTGCTGGAGCGCCGCTGCGGCGTCGGGCGCGGCGGGGTCGGGAAAGTCCCGCCGCTCGCCGGCCAGGTAGCGGGCGAGCGTCTCCTCGTGGGTGGCGCGGTAGCGCTCGACCTCGGCGGCGAGCGCGGCGCGGCCGGCGGCGTCGTCGAAGGCGGCCCCGCGGATCTTGACGGCCAGTTCGTGCCGGACCGCCTCGGGTTGGACGGGTGCGCGCAGCCAGTCCACCAGCGTGGCCCGGCCGGCCGGCGCCACCGAGAAGGACCGCTTGTCGGGGCGGCCCTCCTGGCCGATCTCCTCGGCGGTGACCCAGCCGTCGGCCTCCATCCGCTTCAGCACCCGGTAGATCTGCTGGTGGGTGGCCGTCCAGAAGCGGCCGATGGAGCGCTCGAAACGCCGGGCCAGCTCGTAGCCGGAGCCCGGCCGTTCGAGCAGGGAGACCAGGATCGCGTGTTCGAGCGCCATGCCCGCCATCCTGCTATGCAACTCGTTGCATAGCAAGCGCCGATCGAAGTGGTACAACCAGTTGACGGGTTGATGTGGTCTGCCCCACACTCCACGGCATGGCGTTCGCTCCCGTCCCCCGCTCCTCGGTCTCCGACCACGTCTTCGGCCAGATCCGCGACGCGATCGTCAGCGGCGTCTACCGCCCCGACGAGGCGCTGCCCGGCGAGCGGGAGCTGGCCGCCACCTTCGGAGTCAACCGGCACGCCGTGCGGGAGGCCCTGCGCCGCCTCCAGCAGCTCGGCCTGGTGCGGGTCAGCCAGGGCGGCGCCACCCGGGTGCTGGACTGGCGGGTGCACGCCGGGCTCGACCTCGCCCTGTCGCTCACCCGCTTCCACGACACCCTCCCGGTGGACACCCTGGTCCGCGACATGCTGGAGATGCGGGCCTGCATCGGCGTCGACGCGGCCCGGCTCTGCGCCGAGCGCGGCGACCCGGCGGTGCGGGCCGCGATCCTGCGGGCCGTCGAGGAGTACGCGGGCCTGGCGCCGGACCTCACCGGGATGGGCGAGGCCACCATCGTGCTCTGGCGGCACATCGTCGCCGGCTCCGGCAACACCGCCTACCTGTTGGCCTTCAACAGTCTCGTGGCCGGCGCGCTCGCCGTCGGCGAGGTG
This sequence comes from Micromonospora sp. USAFONa4, assembly GCF_057197825.1. Classification (NCBI taxonomy): domain Bacteria; kingdom Bacillati; phylum Actinomycetota; class Actinomycetes; order Micromonosporales; family Micromonosporaceae; genus Micromonospora; species Micromonospora sp. USAFONa4. The sequence goes on from NZ_CM170072.1 coordinate 477,881, forward strand.
CCGCCGCAGCGGCGCGCCGCGGAACTGCTCGACGTCGCGGGCCACCGCCGGCTCGCCGACGCCGTCGTCACCGGCCGGGCCGCCGACGCCGCCCGCGAGGCACGGGCCCTGCTCACCGCCCCCCTCACCACCCCCGCCGCAGCACCGAGAAGGGAAGCCCGGGCATGATCCCCGCCGTGCTCTACGCCGTACCGGCGTTCCTGCTCCTCATCGTCGTCGAGGCGCTCTCCTACCGGTTCGCCCCCGACGACGGCGAACGCGGATACGAGCTGCGCGACACCGCCACCAGCCTGACCATGGGCGCCGGCAGCCAGGTCATCGGCGTGCCGTGGAAGCTGGCGACGGTCGGCCTCTACGCCGCCGCGTACACCCTCACGCCGATCCAGCTCTCCCCCACCAGCGTCTGGACGTGGGTGCTGCTCTTCTTCGCCGACGACCTCGCCTACTACTGGTTCCACCGCTCCCACCACGAGGTGCGGCTGCTCTGGGCCGGGCATGTGGTGCACCACTCCAGCGTCTTCTTCAACCTCTCCACGGCCCTGCGGCAGAGCTGGACCCCGATGACGTCCGTACCGTTCTGGCTGGGCCTGGCCCTGCTCGGCATCCCGCCCTGGATGATCTTCCTCCAGCAGTCGGTCAGCCTGCTGTACCAGTTCTTCCTGCACACCGAGCGGGTCGGCCGGCTGCCCCGGCCCGTCGAGTGGTTCTTCAACACGCCCTCGCACCACCGGGTCCACCACGGCGCCAACACCGAGTACCTCGACCGCAACTACGGCGGCATCCTGATCGTCTGGGACCGGCTGTTCGGCACCTTCGAGCCCGAGCGGGCCACCGTCCGCTACGGCCTGACCAAGAACGTCGGCACGTACAACCCGCTGCGGGTGGCGACGCACGAGTACCGGGCGATCTGGGCCGACGCCCGGGCCGCCTCGTCCTGGCGGCACCGCCTCGGCCACGTGTTCGGCCGGCCGGGCTGGCAGCCCACCCCGCAGGCGCAGCCGGCGGTGGCCCGATGAGGATCCTCTGGCTGTTCGGCGTGGTGGCCGCCGTCGAGCTGATCGGCGTGGCGACCGACTCGACCCTCCTGCAGTGGCTGGCCAAGCCCCTGCTCGCGCCGGTGCTGCTGCTCCACCTGCTGCGGGCACGCCGACGCGTCGACCCCGTGGCCGTCGGGCTGGTCTTCGCGACCGGCGGCGACATCGCGCTGCTGGTCTCCGGCGACACGGCGTTCCTCGTCGGCATGGGCTGCTTCCTCGGCACCCAGGTGGCCTTCCTGACCGCCTTCCTGCGCCACCGGCGCCCGCCGGTCGTCGCGGTCGCCGCCTACCTCGCCTGCTGGGTGGCGGCCAACCTGGTGCTGTGGAACTCCCTCGGCCCGCTGCGGCTGCCGGTGCTCGGCTACAGCCTCGCGCTCAGCCTGATGGCCGCCGCCGCAGCCGGCGTCTCCCGGCGGGTGGCCCTGGGCGGTGGGCTGTTCCTGGTCTCCGACCTGCTGATCGGGATGGACGCCGCCGGCTCCCGGATCCCCGGGCACGGCCTGGCCGTGATGACCACCTACATCGCGGCCCTGCTGCTGATCACGACCGGCTGGATGGCGGCCACCGCCGGACGCGCCCGGCCCATGGCCGGGACCGGCAGCCTCGCGGGCGCCCCGGGGCCGGTGCCCGGCAACGCCCGCTGACCGAGCCGACGGCGCCCCCGGTCCATGCCGGACCGGGGGCGCCGTCGGTCGTCGCACCGGTCAGTTGTACGGCATGGTCGGGAACCAGCCCACCCCGAAGATCGCGGGCACGCGCAGGTCCCAGTACACGACGGTGAAGACGCCCAGCGCGACCAGCAGCGCGCCGGTCACGGTCGCGGCGCGCCGCGGCGACGCCATCCAGGCGAGGAACCGACCCCGGCTGGCCAGGATCAGGACCGCGAAGAGCGCCGCGACGATCAGCACGTTGCCCAGCGACTGGAGGGCGAAGGCGAGTGCGCCGTACGCCGGGTTGCCGGTGTCGACGGCCCAGTGGAACAGCTTGTTGAACAGCGGGTACGGCCGGCCGACCAGGAACCCCCCGACCAGGGCGCCCATGACGACGACCCGCGCCACCGGCCGGCGGGCGAAGACGTCGGGCAGCAGGCCGAGGGCCGCCAGCCCGAGGTAGGTCAGCGCGAGACCGATCAGGCCGAAGACCACCGACGACTGGATCAGGCGTACGGGCATCCCGCCCACGGTGTCGGTGGACAGCTGCGGCAGCCGTTCGCCGAGGAGCACCCCGAGCGCGCCGTAGGTCGCCGACACCGCCAGCATGCCGACCGTCAACCAGGCGACGGGCCGCAGCAGCGACCGTACGCCGTGGCGGTGCCCGGCCGCGCCGGCCTGGCTCATCGGGCCGACCGAGGCCGCCATCGCGATGTTGCAGGCGGTGAAGGTGCCGGCGAAGCCGGACACGAAGGCGAACAGCAGCCCCGCCGCGGTGCCGGTGATGGCGGTGCCCTTCGCGTCGTGGCCCAGCAGGGTGTCGGCGACGGTGTCGCCGATGACCGAGTCCACCAGCTCGAACGACCAGAGCACGGCGAGCAGCACGCCCGCCGCGGCGCTGATCACCGCCGTCCGTCCGGGGCGGGCCACCCGCCGGGGTACGGATTCCGGCGGCACACCTCGCGGTGGGGCTTGCGGGCTGTGGTGCACGCTCATCGCCTCGCTCTCCTCTCTGCATGCGGGTCGGTCGCAACGAGGTCCGTCGCCGGCGCGCCCACCCGGGGCCACGCCGGCGACGGACCGCCCGTGCGTCAGGTGACGGCGGGCCGCACCTCCGGCGTGTTCGCCCGCCGGGAGCGGTCACGCAGCCAGATGCCCCACCAGAGCAGGCCCCGGGCGAGACAGACGATCGTCACGGCGAAGAAGAGCGTGTAGACGACGTTGAAGGTGATCAGCACGCCGTACACGGCCGCGACGCTGCCGCCGAACATGAACTGCGCTCGACCCGAGCTGGGCGTGGTTCCGGGGTCGGTGATCATGTAGTTGGTGAAGAGCACGAACGCGACACCGGTGATCGGCAGCAGGGCCGCCCAGAGCGCCACGTCCCAGATGAAGTGCCGCACCAGCGCCTGGATCACGAAGCCCCCGACCCAGCCCACGACGAGCATGACCCTCTTGGTCAGCACCCCGTTGAGCACCGTGCCGGCCGTCAGGATGACCAGCGGCACGAGGATCCGGACCATGTCCGGGACCTCTTCCGTGAAGTGGTACGGCGGGGCGATGTTGACCCAGGAGAAGGCGACCAGGGTCACCGTGATGCCGAAGTTGGACGGGTTCATGAAGTGCCGCATGCGGCCCCTGATCGGCGCCAGGAAGATCGCCTTCTGACCGATGGAGACGACCACCGCGAAGGCGATCGGCCAGAAGTTGTCGTTGGCGTAGAGCAGCATGTTCGCGGCGAGCGCGGTGATGTGGGTGGGCAGCAGGAACGTGTACATCCCCCAGGCGCCGTTGCCGGTGAACGCGGCGGGGCGCTTGTTGGCGCGGGCGGTCACCAGCTCGACCACGATCTCGGTGGCGTAGCCGATCGCCAGGGCGAAGAACGGCCAGGTCCAGGGCTGTTCGAAGCCCAGCACCGTGTAGCCGAGGATGTTGAAGATGCTCATGGAGATGGCGAAGTTACGCAGGGCCAGGTAGCGGGGGTCCCGCCGGTCGACCCGCGGAGGCGCCCCGGGAGTGGCCGCCACCGCCGCGTTGCGGTCGAAGGTGACGCTCGGCACCGGGCTGACCGGGGCGTCGGCGACCGCGGTGCCCCCCACCCCCCGCACGTCGGTGCCGGTGCGGGCGTTGTCTCGGACGTCGGTCATTTGGCGTTCATCTCCTGGGCTTTGTCCGTGAGCATGACCGTGTGCCAGCCCGCGGCGAGGTCGAGGGTCTGCTTGTGCACGCCACCGTTCAGGTCGCGCCAGGCGATCTCCGCCGAGACCGGCTTGGCGCCGGCGTCACCGAGACCGAAGAAGACGTCGAAGCTGCGCTTGCCCGAGTGACCGCTGCCGCCGTCGAGCTGGGCGACGCGGGTACGACCGTCCGCGGTCTTCACCCGGACCTGGGCCCCGTACGCGGGCGTGCCGCGGCCGTCCTCACCGGGGCGGCACAGGCGCAGGCCGAGGAAGTTGCCGCTGCCGGGCTTGTCGTTGCGGTAGTAGGACGGGGCACCCCACTGGCGGGCCACCGCGAAGTCCTGGCCCCCGTCGCCGTTGGTGTCGGCGACGGCCACTCCCCGGCTCGGCGTGCTGTCGGTCATGCCGAGGTCGGCGGCGATGTTCGCGTAGCGACCGTTCTCCTCCCGGACCCAGAACGCGAACGGCTCGGAGCCGGCGATGTCGTCGCCCGGCTCGGCCTTGGGCCACATGGCCGGGTTGCGGAGCATGAGGTCGTTGCTCATGGCCAGTTCCTGCAACCAGGACCAACGATTGATCTTGCCCTTGACGAACCCGGCGGTCTGCACCACCGACATCTCGCCGCTGTTGTCGAAGTCCGCCATCTTGACGTCCCAGCCCCAGCCGACCCAGGCCATGTTGAGCTCGGCGGCCTTGTTGTCGAAGACGGCCTTGCCCTCGCTCAACCGCTTGCGGGCGTCGGCCAGGCTCGACGAGTTGTTGCGCCAGACGAAGTTGCTCTCCTCCAGGCCCCAGGAGGTGGTGATGTTGCTGACGAACATGTCGAACTTGCCGGTGCCGCCGAGGTCGCCGAACTCGATGGCCATGCCCTTGAACGAGTCGTGGCCGACCACCATGGACTTCGGGGTGCGATAGCCCCGGCGCCCCTCCGCGATCTCGAAGCGGATCTGGCCCGGCGTGGAGACGTTGTGGAAGAAGCGGTCCCGACCGAAGTCGTTGGCGAGGTACAGCTCGGGCAGCAGGTCGCCGTCGATGTCGGCGGAGCCTGCGCCGAGGGTCCAGCCGGTGGCGTACTGCGGCGGGATCGCGGTCTGCTCGACGTACGTGGCGCTCGGGTTGTCGCCGCTGGTGGCGGCGGTCCAGCGCAGGACGTGCGCCCCGCCGGCGTTCTGCGCCCGGGACAGTGAGTGGTTCATCTCGACGTTCGGCTGGCCGGCCGGGTCGAGCACCTGGCTGTCGGGGAAGTAGTTGAAGACGCCGATGTCCGGCCGGCCGTCGCCGTCGAAGTCCGCGATCGAGACCGCGTTGGTGTTCCAGAGCTTGCCCTGGTACTCGCCGCTGGAGGAGGCGGACGGCTTGCCGACCAGCTCGGTGGGGTGGAAGGTCGCCTTGGTCAGCGGTCCCGTGGCGGAGGCGCGGTGCAGGAACAGCACAGGCGTCCGGCCCCAGTAGTAGCCGAGCAGGTCGGTGCGGCCGTCGCCGTTGAAGTCGCCGGGCACGCAGCCCATCGGCGCCATCGCCTTGTGGGTGGGCAGGGGCGCGGGGTCCAGCACGAAGGGCGCGTACCGGGCGGGCCCGTCGGGCGACGGCGTGACGATCATGCTGTCGCTGCGGGTGTCGACCAGGCAGAGGTCGTTGGCGATCATGTCGCCGTCGAGGTCGTTGGCCGCGACGGCGGCGCCGACCGACGACACCCAGGCGCGGATGTGCTCGTACTCGGGATTGACCGGTCGCACGGAGCGCTCGGGCAGGCCGGGCGGCAGCGCGATCGGCAGCTCGGTGAAGCCGAACCGCGACGCCAGCGTCTGACGCTCCTCGGCCGACGCGCCGGGCAGCCGGGCGACGGCGAAGAACGCGGCCACGAGGACCAGCACGAAGACAGCGGGAATGATTCGGCGGATGGCGCCGACGGGTTGGGATGGCAAGGGGTTCCCCTCCAGATTGGGCCACCACCCGTGCCGTGCAGCGGCTGATCTCGCCGTGCGGCCGGGTCTGGCGACGGGCAGTGTCGCCGACCGAGAAATGGAGTGAATTGTCCCGGCGACAATTTTTTCGCTGTCATCCAACGGCAGTTCATTGCCGCATGAACGGGGCATTCACTCACGCGGGGCGCTACGGCGTACGTGGCCGGCGCTGCCCATTCTCAGCCGATCGAGGCATGGCGTGCGGTCCCTTCACGATGCCTGGTGAACCGGCCGCGAAAGTCGCCGCCGGCCCACTTATGTTCGCGGGAGCACGGCTTGAGTTCTTCTCAAAAGTTGCTCAGTGGCCGAGGAGGGCGCGCACGTTACCGGCCGGTTGGATCCGGCATCTCACCCGTTCGAGGGCCGCACTCGACCGCATTCAGCGGGAATCGCAGGGCGGCGTGGTGCTCGTGCGCCATGCGGCGCAGGGCGGACAGGGCGACCCCGAACAGGACGCTGCGCACGATCGCGGGACCCTTCTCGGTCCCGCCGTCGCCGGCGAGCAGGTCGAGTTCCGCGACGACGAGCTGCTCGGCGGCGCGGGCGTAGGCGAGGAAGAAGGAGGCTTCGGCCTCGCAGCCGAGGCTGCGCAGCCCCGCCAGCACCTGCGCCAGCACCTCGCCGCCGGAGGCACTGGTCTCGCGGGACCAGCCGAGCGCGTCGGCGAACTCGGCCACCTCCGTGCGTGCGCAGTCCACGGCGGCCCTGCCCAACGTCTCCGATCCGTCGAGGTAGAGGGCGCGGTCCAGCACCTGGTACGCGTCGCGCAGATTGACCGCGTCGTCGTCGATGGCCGCCAGGATCTCCCGGACCGAGGAGAGGTCGAGCCCGGCGATCCCGCTCAGGGTCCGGATCAGTCGGATCCGGCGCAGGTGCCGCTCGCTGTAGTCCGCCTGGTTGCGACCGGTGGGCAGGCCCGCCGGAAGCAATCCCTCACGCAGATAGAACTTGATCGTCGGGACCGACACGCCACTCTGTCGACTGAGCTCCGAGATACGCACGCGTCCTCCGCCCTGGCGAACGTTTGGGCAATCTTGCCATAGAGATCGATCGCTAGCCATTGATCGATGCTCATCCACGGCGGATCGGACACGCTGGCGACGGGAGCGACGGGCCGCTTGATCGCCACGCATCGGAACGCGCCGCCGATGTCCGAAAAATTACGCTAAGGATTGATAGAAGGCGGCGCGGATACTGGCGAGTTCCACAATACGAAGCGCAATCTTAGCGATCTTCATCCGGAACGTACAGTGGCACGTGCCAATTCTGGGCAAGAATTGATAAGCCCCCCCTCGTCACTCCGCGCTACTCTCCGAACGCAGAACGTGTTGACCGGCCGTCCGGGCTCGGCTAGCATCGACTGCGGTTAGCGGGGAATAGTGGCGGTCGATGCTCCCAAATGACTCGGCCCAATTCGCCACATCCACACATTGGGATTGTCCGCAATCCGGGGGAGACAAATGCACGACAGCGCAGAGCAGGCAGTGGAACGAGCGATCGACACGATGCGCAGCAATTTATCGGAGCAGTTGACGGTGGACGACATGGCACGCGCAGCCATGTTCAGCAAGTTCCACTTCACGCGGATCTTCCAGCGGGTCACCGGCATCTCGCCCGGTCGGTTCCTGTCCGCGATCCGCCTGCAGGAGGCCAAGCGGCTGCTCACCACGACCAGGCTCAACGTCACGGACATCAGCCTCCGGGTGGGCTACAACAGCGTCGGCACGTTCAGCACCAGGTTCACCAAGAGCGTCGGCCTGCCACCCACCACGTACCGGCGGATGGGCGGCTTCGCCCCGCGCATCCCCACCCAACGACCGTCGGGCCTGACGCAGGGCACCATCACCGGGCGGGTCACCGCCCCAGCCCGCGGGCCGGTGCCCGGGCTCATCTTCATGGGGCTGTTCCAGCACCGCATCCCCGAGGGCCCGCCGGCGCGCTGCGCCATCCTGGAGTCGCCGGGCGTCTACCGCTTCGTGCACGTGCCCGACGGCACCTGGTACCTGCTGTGTCACTCCGTCTCCGGCGACGTGCTCCGGCTCGAGCAGGACAGCGTGATGGTGTCCGCGGTGGGGCCGTTGGTCGTCCGCGGCCGGCAGACCCTGACCGCGGACGCCCACCTCAAGCAGGTGTCCAAGATAGATCCACCGGTGCTCCTGGCCCTGCTCGACAGCCGGAAGGCGGCGAGCGAACGCCAGGCCCAGGGGGAGAACCGGGCCGAGGTGTACGCGGCCTGACCCGCCCCCGGCGGAGCACCGCGTACCCCTCGGGCGGCGCTCCCCACCGCCGCGTCACCCGCGGTCGGCCACGAGGTACCCCGGCCGCCGGCGCCCGCAACGGCGTCGGCGGCCGGGGTGCCACCATGTCCACCGCCCGGCCGGCCCCCGTGCACGCCGTCGCGACGGCGGCCGGGGGTGCCGCCATGTCCACCCCCGTGCAGGCCGCCGCGCCACGCCCCGTTCGCGCCGTCCCCGCGTCACGCCCCCGTTCGCTCCCCCGCGTCACGCCAGCGCGGAGCCGGCGGCCCGGGGCGGTGCGGACGCCCGGGCGGACACGCGGCGGTCCCGCGGACGCCGTGGCGCCCGCGGGACCGTTGCGCGGGGATCAGTCGACCCTGTGCACCGTCATCGGCAGCCCACCGCGCACCCGCAGCGACAGCATCGGCTCGGGCACCACCGGACGACCCGGCACCCCCGCCAGGCGCACGTCGCGCAGCAGCATGGCCAGGACGAGGGTGGCCTCCATCATGCCCAGGTTGTTGCCCACGCAGAACCGTGGGCCGGCGCCGAACGGGATGTACGCGTACCGGGGGCGCTCCGTGCTGCGCGACGGGTCGAAGCGGTCCGGGTCGAACCGGTCCGGCTCGTCCCAGAACCGGGGATGCCGATGCAGGGTGTACGGGGAGATGAGGATGTCCGCCCCCGCCGGCACGTGGTACCCGCCGATCTCGTCGTCCTGCTGGGCCTTGCGGGGCAGGAGCCAGACCGGCGGATAGAGCCGGATGGCCTCCTCCACCACCATCGCCGTGAACCGCAGTTGGTGCAGGTCCTCGTATCCGGGCAGCCGGTCGCCCAGGACCGTCACGGCCTCCTCGCGGACCCGCTGCCGGATCTCCGGATGCCGGTCGAGCAGGTGCAGGCTCCAGCCCAGCGTGCTGGCGGTCGTCTCGTGCCCGGCCAGCAGCAGCGTGACCAGCTCGTCGCGCAGCCGCTGCCGGGCCACCCGCGGGTCCTTCTCCAGCCGGGTCGAGATGATCAGGCGGGAGAGCACGTCGTCGCGACCGTCCACGTCCCGGCCCCGGCCGGCGACGAGTTCGTCGACGACCTGCTGGAGGTGGCGGCGGGCGCGCCGGAAGCGCAACTGCCGGGGCAGCGGGATCCATGGCGGCACTGCGCTGAGCGTCTCCAGCTCGAACATCGCCTGGTCCTGCACGGCCGCGAACGAACCGCCGACGCCGTGGAAGCCGCTCAGCTCGGCGTCGAGCAGGGTCCGCCCGAGCACCCCGAGGGTCAGCGTGGTCATCTCCTCCAGCACGTCCACCGGAGGGCCGCCGGCCCGCGCCACCAGCCGCTCGACCAGCAGCGCGGCCTCCTCGCCGATCACCCCCGCGTACTGGGCGAGCCGTCCCTTCTGGAACGCCGGCTGGATCACCTTGCGCTGCTTGCGCCACAGCTCACCCTCGCTGGTGAGCAGGCCGTCGCCGAGCGCCCGGCGGGCGTGCACCAGGCCGATGCCCTTCTGGTAGTTGGCGCTGTTGTCGGACAGGACGTGCTTGGCGTGGTCGGGGTGGTTGAAGAAGAAGAGCTGCTTGGGGCCGACCGGCAGCCGGGCGGCGTCGCCGTACCGCTCCGCGGCCAGGGTCATCATCCGCAGCCGGTCCCGGCCCATCAGGACCAGCATGTGCAGGCCTGCGGAGCGGGGCGGGCCCGGCGGCATGCGCCGGGCCGCTCCCTCGATCGTCGTCATGCCGCCTCACTCCGCTCGCACTCGATCTGGCGGAACCGTCCGGAGAGGAAGAGCAGGGCCTCCCCGTCCGACCGGCGCTCCAGGGAGAGCAGCCGGCCGAGGAAGATGGTGTGGTCACCGCCGTCGTAGGAACGCCACACCTCGCACTCGAAGTGGGCGAGGGCCCCGCTGATCAGCGGCGCCCCCGTCGTCGCGCCCGGCCGCCAGTCCACCTGGTCGAACTGCTCGCCGCCGAGCGGTCGCCGCCCGTCGGCGAAGTACCGGGCCACCTTCTCCTGGTCGTCGGTCAGCACCGAGACCGCGAACTCCCGGGTCTCGGAGAGACAGGCGTGCATCACCGCGTTCCGGTCGACGCACACCAGCACCAACGGCGGATCGAGCGACACCGAGGTGAACGAGTTGGCGGTCATCCCGTGCGGGGTGGCACCGCCGACGGTCACCACCGTGACGCCGGTCGCGAACGCGCCGTACGCCCGCCGCAGTGCCGTCACGTCGGGCGTCCCGACGGTGAGTGTTCGCTGTACGTCCACGACGTCTCCTCCTCGCGCCGTCAGGTGCGCCGCGCCGAGGTGTACGGCGCGAGCGCCGTCACCAGTGCCTCCGGCACCCTCGCCGGCGCGGTGCGGGTGTTCGGGCCGCGCATGCAGGCGATGCGCTGCCGGCCCCGGGCCACCAGCGTCTCGCCGCCGTCCCGGTCGAGCTTGACGTAGTCGAAGCTGAACTCCAGCTGGGTCTGCGCCAGCTCCACCAGGCGCATCCGGATGGACAGCTCGTCGAACGCGGTGATCTCGGCGAAGAACTCGCAGTCGACCCGGAGGGTGAACAGCTTCAGGTCGTCGCGTACGTCCGCCAGCACGTCCGGCGCCCGCTCCTTCAGGAACATCTCCCGGCAGCGCCCCTGCCAGCGCAGGTAGTTGACGTAGTACACGTTGCCGACGAGGTTGGTCTCCTCGAAGCCCACCGTGTGCAGGTACTCGAAGTACTTGTCCATCGCCTAGGCCCGTCCTTCCGTGAGGATCGCGAACGCCATCGGCTGGGGCAGGTCCCGCACGGTCGTGACGAGCGTGGCGATCCGCAGGTCGCCGGAGGCGAAGACCAGCCAGCCGGCCCGGTCCGAGGGCACCGCGGCCAGCGGCGCCCGGTGCGAGAGCCCCGCCTTGCGCAGGCACTCGATCGCCGCCCACACCCGCGTGGCCGCCGCGTCCAGGGACTCCCCGCCGTCGGCGGCGCAGAGCCGGGCGAGGTCGACGTGCGCGCCGAGCAGGCCCTGCCAGACCGACTCCTCCCGGGCGCGTACCGCCTCGACGTCGCAGGCCAGCGGCCCGGTCCCGACCACGCAGAGCGTCAGGTCCTCGGCGTGCGCGGCGGAGAGGGACCGCCCGTCGGCCAGCTCGGGGCGGCCGTCCGGCCGGTACGCGACCTCGACCGGCCCGCCCGCGGCCCGGCCGGCGGCCACCGCGGTCCGGGCCCGCCGCCGACGGGTCTCGTCCGGAGTGCCCTGCCCGGACGGCTCGCCGCGCCCGCCCTGCTCCGTCGGGGTCGGCTCCACCGCGACGGCGACGTCGCCGCCGACCAGGTCGCCGACCGCCCGCTCCAGGTACGAGCCGAGCAGCGGCGCCACCCACGGGCCACGGCCGTCCTTCTTGCGTACCGCCCGCAACCGCAGGCCCTCCCACCGCTCCACCACCGCACCGTCGGCGGAGCGCAGCGCGATGTCGTAGACGTAGGTGTCGCCGTCGCGGCTGCGCTCCTCGGCGCAGTAGCGGAGCTCCTCCGCCCCGGTCAGGCGGGTCCCCGCCGGGTGCAGCCGCTCGATCCCGGCCGGCAGCAGCGTCGCGTCGGGAACGCAGACCTGGTTGCCGTGCATGAGGGCGTCCCGCACGCCGGGGTCGCCGAGGAGCAGGGCGTCCGGCAGGTAGTCGGCGAACCAGCGCGTCTGCGGAGCCGTGACGACGTCGGCGTCGACGTGCCGGGCGGCCGACCGGTGGTAGCGGCGCAGCCGCTGGAACCGTCCACCCTGGAACAGGATGTCGCCGTACAGGTCGGTGGCGGGCTCCAGCGGCACCGCCGGCAGCCCGGCGGGCACCTGCTCGGGCGGGCCCGCCGGCGGTCGCGTGCCGGTGAAGTGCAGCCGCGCCCGGAAGTGCGCCGCGCTGAACTCCGTCTCCGCGCTGTAGATGACCGCGTCCACGACGTCGTCGTCGACCACGAGGGTGGCGATCCGGATGGTGGTGCTGCCCTCCGGCGGCACCACGATGGGCCGCAGGAACTCGGCCCGCTCGACCACCGGCGTGTCGGTCCGTCCGGTCACCGCGGCGGCGACCTGGGCCATCGCCTCCATGCCGAACACCGCCGGGAACAGCAGGTTGCCGTCCAGCCGGTGGTGGTCCAGGTAGAGGTCGGTGACGGGCTTGAGCTCGGCCTCGGCGACCAGCTCGACGCCGTGGTAGCGCACGAGCGGGCGGTCCACGAACCGCAGCAGCGGCAGCTCCGGACGATCCATCCGGACCGTGTCGATGCCCTCCGTACGCCCGCTGACCACCACCACCGACGGTGCCTGCGGGTCGGCGAGCAGGCGCCGGAGCATCTGCACGCCCTGGTCGGGGGTGACCGGGGTGATGCCGTCGCGGGTCAGCGCCTCGACCACGGACAGCCGCTCACCCATGCCGACGCCGGACCAGACCGACCACTCCAGGCAGAGGCTGCGGCAGTTGGGGTGGCGCCGGCCGAAGTCGACGGTCAGCTCGGCCAGCCAGTCGTTGGCCGTGGCGTAGTGGGCCTCGCCGCGCAGGCCCGCCCGGCCGATGATGCTGCCGAACGTCACCAGCAGGCGCAGCCGGTCGGCGTCGACCGCGTCGAGCACGGCGCGCAGGCCGTCGACCTTCGGCGCGAACGTGCGGCGGAACGCGTCCATGGTGAGGCCGGTCAACGCCGCCGGCTCGTTGCGGCCAGCGCCGTGCAGCACCGCCGTGACCGGTCCCAGCTCGGCGACGAGCCCGTTGACGGCCTGCCGCACCTGCTCCGGGTCGGAGACGTCGGCCCGGGCGTAGCGCACCCGTACGCCGGCGTCCGCCATCCGCTTGAGGTTCGCGGCCAGCTCGTCGTCCTGGGCGGGATCGGAGCGGCCCAGCACGGCGAGGCCGGCGCCGCTGTCGACGGCCATCGCCAGGGCGCACTCCGCGGTGATGCCCTTGCCGCCGCCGGTGACCAGCAGCAGGTCCTCGGCGCCCAGCGGCTGCCGCGTCTCGGCGGACCGCACCGGCAGCCCGCGCAGGGTCGGCACCCGGCGCCGCCCGGCGGCGTCGTAGCGGACCTCGGCGAACCCGTCGGTGGCGGCGACCTCCGCCGTCACCCGGGCCACGGCCTCCGGCACCGGCGGGGTGTGCACGATGGTGGTGCGCAGCTGCGGCGCCTCCAGCCGTAGCGTCTTCGCCAGCCCGGCCGCGCCCGGTCCCTGCTGGACGAGGACGAAGCGGGTGCCGGGGGCAGCGGCGGTCGCCGCCTGCGCGCCACGCAGGGCCAGTTCGAGATCGGCCTCCGCGCACGGCTCCGGCAGGCACACCAGCACGCCCGCGCCGAGGCCGGCGGTCTGCAGGGCCGCGCGCAGCGGCTCGGCGAGCGGATGGCCTGCGGGGGCGAACAGCTGCCAGGCTCCGTCGGCCTCGGCCCGGGCGGCGGCCGGGGCCGGCGCCTCGTCGAGGTCCACCGACCAGGCCCGGCACCAGTCGGCGACGCCGTGCACGATGCTCGGGCCGGCCGCGTCGGTGTCCCGACCGGTCCGGGCGAGCTGCTCCAGGGCCTCGGCGAGCTGCCCGACGGTGGCCGTCGCGAAGTTGGTGGGGGTCTGCGCGGCCGGCACGCCGAGCTGCTGCGCCGCCTGGTTGACCAGCTGGCCGACGGTGATCGAGCTGAGGTGCAGGTCGTCGAGGAGCTGGCTGCCGTCGTGCACCATCTCCAGCGGCAGCTCGGCCCGCTCGGCGGCCAGCCGGCGCAGCAGTTGCAGGCTCGACTCGCCGGCCGGCTGCTCCGACTCCGGCCGCTGCCCGTTCGCCGGCGACGGGACCGCCGCCCGGACGCCGGCGCCCTTGGGCAGGCTCACCACCGGGGCGGACTCGCAGGGGCTGGCGAAGAAGCGGAAGTTCTGGCCCACCTCGAGCGGCCGGACCAGCCGGTCGTGGAAGAGGGTGCCCTCCACGCCGCCGGCGCCGACGACGTACGCGGCCGCCGCGACCCGCAGCAGGCCCGCCAGCGACTCGTCGTCGGTGTTGAGCGCCACCGCCGGCAGGTCGGTGCTGGCCGCCGCGAGGCCGGAGAGCACCTGCCCCGGGCCCACCTCGACGAAGAGGTCGACCTCCTTGGCGGCGAGGGCCACGGCCTGGCTGAACAGCACCGGGTCGGTGATCTGGCGGTGCAGGAGGGCGGAGACGTCGGTGTCGTGGGCGAGCGGTTCGCCGGTGACGGTGGAGACGACCCGCCGGGTGACGGCTCCGAACCGCTCCCCCGCCAGCGCGTCGAGGAAGGCGTCGGCGGCCGGCTCGACCAGCGGGGAGTGGAACGCGTGCGACACGGACAGCCGCGTGGTCCGCAGGCCGGCGGAGCGGGCCCGCTCGCAGGCGTCCTCCACCGCGGCCTCCGAGCCGGCGATCACGGTCTGCTCCGGCCCGTTGTACGCGGCGATCACCACGGACAGGCCGGCGATCAGCCCGGCCACCCGCTCGGGCGGGGCACCGATGTTGGCCATCGTGCCGGAGGCGCTGTGCTCCCCCATCGTCCGGCCGCGCACGCCGGCGACCCGGAGCAGGGCCTCCTCGTCGAGCACGCCGGCCCAGTGCAGGGCGGCGATCTCGCCGAGGCTGTGCCCGACGGCGACCGTCGCGTCGAGGTTGAGCAGCGACAGCGCCCGCAGGCCGGCGAGCGAGCCGGTGACGATCCGCGGCTGGGCCACCGCGGTGGCGACCATGTCGCCGCTGCTCGGCAGCGCCGCCCGCTGGTACACCTCCTCCACGTCGGCGAAGCGGCGGCGCAGCGCGCCACCCGAGGTGCCCTTGCCGGACCCCTGCCCGGGGAAGAGGAAGCCGATGCGGCCCGGGCCGCTCACGTGGCCCAGGAAGCAGCGGCCGTCGGAGGAGAACAGGCGTACCTCGCCGGCGTCGAGGGCGTCGCAGATCCGGCGCAGCTGCCGCTCGCCGTCCTCCGGCGAGGAGACCACCACGCCCGCCCGGTACGGCAGGTCGCGCAACTCCCGGTGCAGGGTGGCGGCAAGGTCGCCCAGCTGGGCGTACGACACCGTGGGCACGAACTCGACGAGACGCTGCAACCGCTCGCGCAGCTCCTGCGGGCTGCCCCCGTCGACGAGCAGCAGCTCCACGTCCTGCATCGAGGCGGCGAGGTTGCGGAAGCGGCTGTCCAGCCGGGACGAGCGACGCGGCTGCCCGTTCTCCAGCACGATGTGGGTGTTGATGCCGCCGAAGCCCATCGCCGTGATGCCGGCGCGCACCGGCACGTCGCGCGGCCACGCCTCGGCCTTGCGCAGGGCCCGCAGCGCGGACTGCTCGGCGGTGAGGATCTCGTGCGGGTCGACGCAGCCGATGGTGGGCGGCAGCACCTCGTGGTGGACCGCCATCGCGGCCTTGATCAGGCCGGCGATGCCGGCCGCCGCCTTGGTGTGCCCGATCATGCCCTTGATCGAGCTGATCGCGGCCTGGGCGGCGTTCTCGTCGGCGGTGCGCCGGGCCAGGGACAGGGCCTGGAGCTCGGTGGCGTCGCCCACCTGCGTGCCGGTGCCGTGCCCCTCGAAGAGCCCGACGGTCTCGATGCCGAAGCCGGCCCGGTCGTACGCCCGGCGCAGGGCGAGCTGGTAGCCGGCGACCTCGGGCCGGGTGATGCCGCCCTTGCCGTCGGAGGAGATGCCCCAGCCGGCGATGGTGGCGTAGATGCGGTGCCCCGCCTGGCGGGCCTCGGCCTCGCGCATCAGGACCACCATGCCGCAGCCCTCGCCGGGCCAGAAGCCGTTCGAGCCGCGGTCGTAGACCCGCATCTCGCCGCGCGCCAGCGCGCCGGTCTTGGCGAAGCCGATGATCTCGAAGGGGTCGATGGAGAGGTCGACCCCGCCGGCGACCGCCACGTCGACCTCGCCGTCGGAGAGGGTCTTGCACGCGGTGGCGACGGAGAGCAGCGACGAGGAGCAGGCGCCGTCGACCGTGTAGCCGCCGCCCTTGAAGTCGAAGTGGTTGCAGATGCGCCCGGCGATGGTGTTCGACAGCCCACCGGCGAGGGTGTCCTCGTCGACCTCCGGGAACGGGCCCTTGAAGGTCGCCTCGAAGTCGTCGAGGAACGTGGTGAGCTGGTCGTCGTCCCAGTCCTGCTCCTTGAGCGCGGCGGCGACCATGCGGCGCACGTAGGGCCAGCGCAGCCGCAGCTGGTTGGCCCGGGAGAACTCGCCGGTCAGCGTGTTGCCGACGACCACGCCGGTGCGCTCGCGGGGCAGTCCCTCCGCCATCGGGAACCCGGCGTCGGCCAGCGCCATGGCCGCCATGTCGAGGGCGAGCCAGTGGGTGAGGTCGGTCGAGCGGTAGGTGCTGCCGGCGATCTTGTAGGCGATGCGGTCGAACTCGTAGCCCTCGATGACCGCCGCGTTGCGGGCGTAGAAGCGGTCGGGCGTGGCCGGGTCCGGATCCCAGTAGTCGTCCAGACTCATCCGCACGTCGGGCAGCCGACGGAAGGCCCGCCGCCCGGCGAGGGCGTTCTCCCACAGTTCACGGGGCGACGTGGCGTCCGGGTAGCGGCACGCCATCCCCACGACAGCGATCCTTGTCACGAGGTCTCTCCTTCGGTGCGTGCGGTGGTGGACCGCCGGGGCGCGGTACGGGCCGCGGGGTGGGGCGCCACGGTCAGCACCGCCCCTCGAACTCGGCGGCGATGGCCTGGCGCCACCGCTCGTAGGCGGGCGTGCCGCCGTCCTGCCCGCGGGGCAGGGTCACGTCGGTCACCTTCGACGCCTCGGCGGTGGACATGCCGCAGAACACCTGCGTGGCGACCTCGTTGTGCGGGACGACCAGGCCGGCGCGTACCCGGGCCCCGGCCGCGAAGGCGCTGCCCTGGGCGAGGTCCACCCGGTAGTCGCCGGCCCGGTCGCGGAACCGGTGCAGGTCCGCCTCGGTGGCACCCCCGGCGTACGTGGCCGCGAGGCCCGCCCCGGCGTACAGGTCGGCCCGCCGGTGCGCGGGGAACGCGGCGAAGATCTCCGTCACCCGGTCCACGTCGGTGCCGCCGACGAACCAGGTGGCCCGCCCGATGCCCTGGTCGATGACCCGGTCGGCGTACTCGCGCGGGCCCTCGGCCGGCCACGGGAACCGCGGGTGGCGGTACTGCCCGTACACGTACCGGTCGGTGTGGAAGTACGCCTGGTGGAAGCCGTAGCCGTCGAGCACCAGCCACCGCAGCAGCGGGTCCGGGGCGTGCAGCTGGCCCCAGCGCATCCGGGGCACCCGGGCCATCGCCCAGCCCACGCCGACGTACGCCATGTAGACGTGCGCGTCGCCCCGGCCGGCGAGCATGGCCTCCACGTGCCGGGGGCGGCCCGGCCGCAGCGCGTCGCGGACGGCGAAGCCCATCGCGGCGCCCTCGTACGCGAAACCACGAAAACGCGTCGGCACCGTTTCCAGCCGGCGTTCGGCCGCCTCGGCCGTCGGCGCCTCGGCGGCGTATCCGTAACCGGCGAGGAATGAGGCGCCGACGGTTTCGAGCAGCGCCTTCGATTCCTCGTTCTTCACGTGGAATCCGCGCACGTCCATTTTCGTCTCGGAGATATTTGGCGTCAGGATTCTGCGCCGCAGATCACGCAGGCTCTGCATGGCACGTTCCCCCAAAGGGTCGGTGTTTCCGTTTACCGGGGATGGACATCCAATTCGATGATGGCAAGCGCGGGAAGGATTGATTTCTTCAACCTTGCGCACTCGTCGCAACTATCCGGAACATTCACGTGCACCGTCGACACGCGACGGCACAGCGACCGTCCGGGGGACGACGCGGGCGGTTCTCAGCGGCCGTGGTTGACGCCGGCCGGCTCGAAGTGCGCGCGGACGTTGCGCCGCCACACCTCGTACGCGGGCACCGGTCCGGCCGGCTCCGCGCGGACCGCCACGTCGTCGGCGAGCGCCGCGGCGGCGGCCACGGACCGCCCGCCGAGCGAGTGCATCGCCGCCTCGCTGTGCGCCGGCACGTGCCCGGCGTGGCTGCGGGCCTTGGCCGCGAAGACCGCGCCCTGGGCCAGGTCCGGCGCGCACGGGCCGGCGTCGGCGCGCAGCGCGGCGAGCGCCTCGGCGTCGGCACCGCCGGCGAAGGTGGCGGCGAGCCCCACCCCGCTCCACAGGTCGCCGTGCCGGTCGGCGGCGAAGGCCCGCACGGCCCCGGCCACGTCGGCGGTGCGGGCGCCGTGGATGAACCACAGCGCCCGGCCGAGGCCCTGGTCCGTGGCCCGGAGGAAGTAGTCCCCGTGGCCCTGCCACGGGTACGCCGCCAGCCGCTCCTGCCGGGTCACCCAGCGGTCGAGGTCGAAGTAGGCGCGGTCGAACCCGTAGCCGTCCACGGCCAGCCAGGTCATCGTCGGGTGGTACGGGGAGCCGGTGAGGTCCGGCACGACGTGCCGCCAGAGGGGTCGCGGCAGGCGGGCCATGGCGAACCCGATGCCGATGTAGGCGAGGAAGAGGTGCGGCGCGCCGGGCCCCCGCAGCAGGTCCCGGGTGCGGGTGCCGCGCCGGGGCCCCATCACGTCGAGGATGGTGCAGGCCATCGTGGCGCCCTCGTAGGCGAAACCGAGCAGTTCCCGGTCGACGAGCGCGAGCCGGCGCTCCAGCTCCCACGGGTCGCGGGTGTCGATGCCCCACTCGAATCCGCAGACGACCGACTGCGGAACCGCCTCCAGCCGGCGGGTGACCTCCGTGGCGGGGCCGGGGAAACCCCGACGCGCGAAGGTCACCTCCGCGAGCGTCGGCGCCATCAACAGTCGACGCATGGAGCCCAGTACCGTCGGCATGGCAGATCCCCCTGTCGTTACGACGACGCCGGCCCCGGCCGGCGGGTGACTTCATCGTCACCTCGCGTCGGCCGGGGCCGCGTCTTCTGCTGTGCGCTCCATCCGCCGCCACGGGCAGGGCCGCCCGGCGGGCGGGTCACGGGCCGGTGACGGGCCCCCTTCCCCGCTGCGGACGGAGGAACATCAGCAGCAGGGCCACCGCGACGAGGCCCAGGTCGAGCAGGAGGAGCACGCCGTTGATGCCGTCGATCCGGGCGTGGTCGTGGCCGGCGTTCGCGGCCTCGTCCCCGATCGGCGCGGCGACGGGCCCGGCCGGAACGGCGCCGGGGGTCACCGTGAAGCCGGCCAGACCGGCGACCTGCCGGCCGTCGGGCAACAGGGCCCGGTAGGCCACGCGGTAGGTGCCCGGCCCGGCGTCGCGTACCCGCACGGCCAGGCGGCCGTCGCGGACGGCCGCCTTCCCGATCGAGACGACCGCCCCGGTCGGTCCGGTGACGGCCAGGTGCACGTTCTCGGCCGACTCGGCTCCGCCGAGCGTGAGTGTCACCTCGGCGGGCGCGACGCCGACGACCGACCCGTCGCCCGGGTTCAGCATGAACCTCCGGCTCTCGGCCGGAGTACCGAAGGCCAGCAGCGTCACGATCGACAGCACGATGCCGACCGCGACGGCGATGGCCGCCCGCTGCACCGCCCCGACGGACGTGGGCGGTGCCGGCGGACGGGCGCCGTCCACGGTGGTCATGACGGCTGGGCCGCGACCTCGGGCTGCCGGCAGCTGCACGACATCAGCTCCGCCTCCGCCGGGGAGGGCCGCAGGTGCAGGTACATCGCGATCACCATCGGCACGAAGACGACCGTGTTGTAGAACAGGTGCAGCTCGACGCGGGGGATCACGACCTGGAGCAGGCTGGTGGGCACGGGGCTGTCGAACAGGTGCCGGCCGGTCTGCGCCTGCAACAGCAGCAGCAGGTGCTCGATGTGGTGCCAGAACTGGATCGCCAGGGCGGCGGTCCACCAGCTCCGGCTGCGCCCGACGAAGCCGGGGCGCAGCATCCACAGCCCGACGAGCATCACGATGGCGTAGCCGTAGTGCAGCCACTCCGAGCTGACCAGCCACGGGAACGGCATGCCGAGCACCCCGCGGGCCTCGGGCCGCGACCAGCCCAGGCCCCAGATCTGGTACGCCTGCACCAGGTGCTCGGCCCAGTGCGCCAGCACGATCACGAGAAAGGCGTTCAGGGCCGCCCGGTGGTGCGCGCCGTTGAGTGTCGCCCAACGCCCGGACGCTCCGGGCAGGGTCGCCTGGTAGCTGGTCACGTTTCCTCCTTGGAAGGGTCACGGGCGCGAGAGACACCACGCCCCTCACCCAGCGTGTCGGCTCCGACACGCCGACACGTCTCCAATGTTGCGCAGTTCAAGTCGGGAATCCGTCAGACCGGCTCGGGCGAGCCGGCGGGGGCGTACCAGGTGCCGACCCGGCGGGCCGCCGCGAAGCTGGCCCAGGCCACCGCGTCGACCAGGGCCGCGTCGCCCGGCTGGTGGCGGCGGAACTCCGTGACCACCTCCTCGTCGACCTGGTAGGAGGCGAACACGGTCAGCAGGGCCAGCCGGCCGGCGGCCCGCTCCGCCTCGGGCAGCGGCGCGATCAGCCGCTCGCACCACTGTCGACTCAGGCCGGTCTCCTCCCCCCGCCAGGCGTCGAGGCGTTCCGCGACCAGCTCCCGGACCGCCGGCGGGACCGCCCGCTCGCCGGCCGCCTCGAATGCCGCGTAGGCGCGGGCCATCGCCCCGGCCACGTGCGGGCTGCCCGCCGCCCAGGCCGCCTCCGCCGGCAGCGGCGCCGGCGGCAGCAGCTCCACCGAGCGGCCCGGCTCCCGGGCGTCGCGCAGCGTCCCCTGCAACACCCAGCCGATGCCCCGCTTCAGGCGCCGGCGCGCCCGCGGCGACAGCCCCGGCGGGAGCAGGAAGTTGGAGAGGAACACGTTGACCACGCGGGCGATGTAGTGGAAGCCCACCACCACGCCGACCAGCTCCGGGCGGTCCCGCTCCGGAAACGGCAGGACCGGCCGCGAGGTCTGCGGCTGGTGTGCCGTACGGCCCCACTCCGCCGCCACGCGGATGCGCCGGTCGGCGATCTCGGTGAGCCGGTCGGCCACGATCGCCTCCGCGTCGTGCTCGGTGGAGAGCTCGTAGAGCCCGACGCTGTGCATGTCCACGCAGTACGGGCAGATGTTCGCCACGGACACCGCGGCGGCCACCGCCTCCTTGGTCGCCCGGTCCACGTTCTCCGTCGGCAGCAGCGGCTCCCGCATCACCATCCAGTACGCCGCCAGCACCTCCGGCGACGGGGAGTGCAGCTGCGCCGGCGGCACCACCAGTTGCATCTCCTGCGCGACCTGCCGGTAGACGGCGTCCACCAGGCCCTGTGCGGACCCCTGCGGCACCGGCGTGACGTAGTTGACCTGGCGCTGGACCACCGACGAGGCCACCCGACGAGCGATCATGATCTGCCTCCTGCTCTGCGCCGCCCCGCCGGACGGTCACGACGACGGCTCCCACGATTGCGGCAATGCCAGTATTGGGAGTCCGGGGGCGCAGGCAACGCCATCGACGCCGGTTGAGCACCCTGGGAGAAGGAGGGCCCGGCAGCGCCCGCCCATGATGGGCGACGACCCAGTCCCCCACCCGCGGGAGTCGCGATGCTGGTCCTGGTAACCGGTGGCACCGGATTCATCGGCTCCCACTCGGCGGCGGCCGTCCTCGACGCCGGGCACCGGGTCCGGCTGCTCGTGCGCGACCCGGCCCGCGCCCGGCGGGTGCTGGCGACGCTGGGCGCCGACGCCGGGCGCGTGGAGCTGGTCACCGGCGACGTCACCGACCCCGCCGACGTGGCCCGGGCCGCCGACGGCTGCGCCGCCGCGCTGCACGCCGCCGGCGTGTACAGCTTCGACTCGCGGGACCGGGCGCGGATGCGGGCGGTCAACCTCCGCGGCACCGAGGTGGTGCTCGGGGCGGCGCGGGCGGCGGGCCTCGACCCGATCGTGCACGTCTCCACCTTCGGCGCGCTGCTGCCGGCCACGGGGTCGCCGCTGACCGTCGACTCCCCGGTGGGCGCGCCCCGGGAGGCGTACCTGAGCAGCAAGGCCGCCGCCGAGCACGTGGCGCGCCGGCACCAGGACGACGGGGCGCCGGTGGTCATCACCTATCCGCTGGCCTCGCTCGGGCCCGACGACCCGCACCTGGGCGACCAGACGACCCGGGTACGCAACGTGCTGCGCGGGCTGATGCCCATGTGGCCGACCGGCGGCTTCCCCGTCGGCGACGTGCGGGACGTGGCCCGGCTGCACGCGGCGGTCCTCGAACCGGGGCGCGGCCCCCGCCGCTTCCCGGCCCCCGGCCGGTACGTCACGACCCGGGAGTTCGTCGACGCGCTGCGCCGGGTCACCGGGCGGGCCCTGCCCACCCTCCGGCTGCCGGCTGCGGCCCTGCTGCCGATGGGCCACCTGGTCAGCGCGGCGCAGCGGCTCTCGCCCGTGCACCTGCCCGCCGAGCACGGCGCCATCTACCTGTGCGCCACGGCCCGCCCGATGGACGGCACGCTGACCGAGGAGCTGCTCGGGCCGGCGAGCCGGTCGCTGGACGAGACCCTGGCCGACACCGTGCGCTGGCTGCACCGGACCGGGCGGCTGAGCCGCCGGCAGGCCGGGCGCGCCGCGCTCCCGGCGACCGGCGCGCCGCGCCGCGCCACCGAACCGGCCTGACCCCCGCCCCGGCCCGGCCGGGCTGCGCCCCGCGCGGGTCGCCCGCACGGACCACGGCCGGGAGGCGCTGGCCAGGGCACGCTGCACCGGCTCCGAGCGCATGCCGCTCGCATGCACGGGACGCGTCGCGAGGACAGGACGCGCCGCCGGAGCAGCGGGCTCGCTCGCGCGCCGGCCCTGCCCCACCGTTCGCCGCCGCCGGGCCGCGCTGGCCTCCGCGCGGGACGGCCCGCCGTGTCCGCCGCGCGGAGGCCAGCGCCGTCCGCGTGGAACGTGGCGCGGAAATTGCGCGCCCGCCGCCGTTCGCAATTTCCGCGCCAATCGTCCCGGCCGTCGGGACATCGGCCTCAGCAAAACAGAAGATGCGTCCCACCTGCGTCGGTAGCCACGATGATGCAGAACTTCGCGCACCGTCCACACCGCACGGAAAGACATTCCGGGCGACCACCAATTCATCCCTTGCCTCCGTCGCCCTAGCGGGCGGTGGTCAAGGCTGCCCGAAAACAGTCCCGGCGGGACCGGTAACCGACGCGCCCGCCCCAGAAGGAGGTAGCCGCCGTGCAACCGGAAACACCCGAGGAGCAGCAGGCACGCGTGCTGACGCTGGAAGCGTTCGCCGACACCATCGTCCCCGGGGCGAAGCGGTCCGCCGACGACCGGGCGATCGCCGGCGTCTCGACCGACGGCGGCGCCGTCGAGTGCGGGGCGCTGGCCCTGATGGAGGACCCGGCCGGCGGGTTGTCGCTGATGCTGGGAACGCTCAGTGAGGCCCTCAACGCGCACGCGACCGGGTACGCCGAGGCGAACGGCCTGACCCTCGACCCGGCGGTGCCGCCCTTCGTCGCGCTCGCGTTCGACCACCGCACCGCGCTGCTGAGCCACCTGCTCGCCCCGGACAACCCGGAGAAGGAGATGTGGGTGGGGCTGGCCCTGTTCAGCAACATGGCCTATGACAGCGCCGCACACATGAACACGCTCGACGCGCTCGCCGCCGGGCACCCGGGGCTGCTGGCGATCGGCATCACCAAGCCCGACGACGACGGGCTGTGGCGGTTCCCCGAGTACTCGTACGGACGCCCGCTGTCGCGACTGCACCCACACACCACCCCCACAGGGAGCCCGGCATGACCAGTAGCGCAAGCACCGACGTCGTGGTGATCGGCAGCGGCTTCGGCGGCGCGATCCCGGCCTACCACCTGGCTGCGGGCGGGGCGCGGGTGGTGGTCCTGGAGCGCGGACCGTGGCTGTCCAGCGAGGAGTTCGACCACGACTTCAAGCTCGGCTCGTCGTACACCCGGATCTTCGACTTCACCGTCGGCGACGGGATGAGCGTGCTCGGCGGCAACTGCGTCGGCGGCGGCAGCGTCGTCTACTTCGCCACCATGCCGCGCGCGCCGCAGTTCGTCTTCGAGCGGCAGGGCAGCATCGGCCGCCGGATGTGGCCGGCGGCCATCACCCGCGCCACGCTCGACCCGTGGTACGACCGGGTCTGCGAGTCGCTGCCGGTGACGATGCAGAGCTGGGACAAGGTGCCGTACGCCGGCGGCCTCTTCGCGGCGGCCTGCGCGCACGCCGGGCGCACAGCCAACCCCGTGCCGTCGGCCGTGGACGTCGACAAGTGCACCAACTGCAACTGGATGATGGCCGGGTGCCGCTTCGACGCGAAGCGCTCCCTGCTGCTCAACTACCTGCCGGCCGCCCTGGCGCACGGCGCCGAGATCCGGCCGTTGCACGAGGTGCAGCACCTCTCCCGCACCGAGGACGGCGGATACCGGGTGCACTACCGCATCGTCGACGCGGAGGACTACCGGATCCTGCACGACAGCGGGACGATCGACGCCAAGATCGTCATCGTGGCGGCCGGGGCCGGGGCCACGCCGGTGATCCTGCAACGCTCGGAGCCCACGCTGGGCACCATGCCCCCCGCCGTCGGCCGGTACTTCTCCGGCAACGGCGAGCGGCTCAACACGGCCGTCTTCGACGACGACCGGGTCCGGGAGGTGCTCGGGCTCAGCCGCCCCAACGGAAAGGGCTACGACGCCAACCAGATCGGCCGCGGGCCGACGGTGGCGACCTGGGACCGGCTCGACCCCGACCTGCCCGAGTACGAGCGGTACTCGCTGGAGCAGCTCTTCTTCCCGCTGGGGCTGGGCACGATCCTCGCCCAGGTGCCCGACGCGCAGGGCCCGAGCTGGTTCGGCCTGGAGAAGAAGGAGATGCTGCGCCGCTGGCAGTCGTGGCTGACGCTGTTCACGATGTCGGAGGACGACAACGAGGGCGTCTTCGGGCCGCCGCCGGCGACCGGCAACGCCGACCGTATCTCCCAGCAGATGCTCGGCCGGGGCCCGTTGCGCTACCGGCCCACCGCCAACACGCTGCGGGGCTGGGCCGCCGCCGACGCGGACGCCCGGGACATCCTGGAGCGCGACGGGCTGGCCCGGGTGATGCCGTGGACCAACGACGTGGTCGGCGCGTACACGGTGCACCCGCTGTCGTCCTGCCGGATCGGCGACGACCCGGCGACGTCGGCCCTCGACGACCGGCACGAGCTGCGGCAGCACCCCGGCATCTTCGTCACCGACGGCTCGGCGGTGCCGGGCGCGCTCACCGTCAACCCGGCCCTCACCATCGCCGCGCTGGCCGAACGCGCCGTGCCCGGCATCGTCCGCGCGGCGCAGCAGCGGGGCATCGACGTCACCTACCACGGCTCGCTGCCCGACGGCACGGTCACCGCGGTGCCCCAGGTCGTGCCCAGCTAGGACCACGACGGGCCGGGGGCGCGCCCCGCCCCCGGCCCCGGCCCGCCCGACCAGGAAGGAAACCGATGGGCAGGCGACTGGCTCGGGTGACGAGCCGCACCATGCTGACCCACGTCCGGCACGTGACGCCGGTCGCCCCGGAGGCCGCCGACGGGCCCGTCGCGCGGGTCTACCGGCAGATGGCCGACGACTTCGGCGTCCTCGCGCCCCCGGTGCTGCTGCACTCCCCCGCCCCCGACGTGCTGCGGGCCTGCTGGCTGATGCTGCGCGAGACGCTGCTCGCCGAAGGGCTGGTGGGCCGCGAGGCGAAGGAGGTGGTCGCCGCCGCCGTCTCCGAGAGCAACCGGTGCCCGTACTGCGTGGAGGTGCACGGCGCCACGGCTGCCGGGCTGCTGGGCGACCCGGGCGGGTGGCCGGGCGCCGGGGTCGGCGGGATCGGCGACCCCCGGCTGCGGGCCCTGGCCGAGTGGGCCCGGCACAGCGGGGACACCAGCGCGGCGCGCCGCCGTCCCCCGCCGTTCCCCGCCGCGCACGGGCCGGAACTGATCGGCGTGGCGGTGGCCTTCCACTACCTGAACCGGATGGTGAGCGTCTTCCTCCAGGACTCCCCGTTGCCGCCGGCGCCGGCCGGGATCCGCGCCGGGGTCCGGCGGACCGCCGCCCGCATCATGGGGGCGCTGGCGCGCGCCGGACGGCCACCCGGGCTTTCCCTGGAGCTGCTGCCGCCCGCGCCGCCGGAGGCCGACCTGACCTGGGCCGTCGGCCAGCCGCACGTGGCCGCCGCCTTCGCCCGGGCCGGCCAGGCGGTCCACCACGCCGGGCAGGCCGCCCTGCCGGAGCACGTCCGGCAGCGGATCCTGGCCTGCCTGGCCGGCCCGCCGCCCCCGGAGCCGGGCGGCGGCCGGTGGTTCGACGCCGCCGTCGCCGAACTGGCGCCGGCCGAGCGACCCGTCGCCCGGCTGGCGCTGCTGACCGCGCTCGCGCCGTACCGGGTGACCGACGCCGACGTCGCCGCCTGCCGCGACGGCGGCGCCGACGACGCCGCGCTGGTCACGGTCACGGCCTGGGCGAGCCACGCCACGGCCCGCCGGATCGGCGTGACCCTGTACGAGGACGGCCTGCGGTCCGCCCCGCTCGGCGTGACCGACGCCGACGACGGGCAGGAGGCGTCGCGTGCGGAGCAACCGTGACCCGCAGCGGGACGCCGAGGCGGTGACGACGCCACGACCGGTCAACCCGTGGGCGGCCCTGCTGGTGCTGTGCCTCGGCAACTTCCTCATCCTGCTCGACACGAGCATCGTCAACACCGCCGTGCCGGACATGATGCGGTCCCTGGACACCGGGATCGACAGCATGCTCTGGGTGCTGAACGGTTACCTGCTGGCGCTGGCGTCGCTGCTGATCGTCGCCGGGCGCCTCGGCGACCTGTTCGGCCCGCGTACCGTCTTCATGGCCGGCATGGCGCTGTTCGCGGTGGCCTCGGTGCTCTGCGGGGCGGCCCAGTCCCCGGGGCAGCTCATCGCCGCGCGGGTGGTGCAGGGCGTGGGCGCCGCGGCGCTGCTGCCGCAGGCGCTGGTCCTCATCTCCGGCATCTTCCCGGCCGCGCGGCGGGGCGCCGCCTTCGGGATCTTCACGGCCGTCGCGGGCGTGGCCGCCGTCAGCGGCCCCACCCTCGGCGGTCTCGTGATCACCCGGCTCGGCTGGGAGTGGATCTTCTATCTGAACGTGCCGCTCAGCGTGGCGGGCGTCGCCCTCGCCTGGTGGCTCGTCCCCGACCTGCGCACCCGCCGGCCGCGCCACCTCGACGTGGTCGGCGTGCTCCTGGCCACCGCCGCGCTGGTGGGCCTCATGTACGCCCTCATCGAGGGCGAACGGCACGACTGGGGCACGGTACGCGGACCCGTCAGCATCCCGGCGATCCTGGCCGCCGCGGCGCTGTGCGGGTTGGTCTTCACGCTGCGCCAACACCGGCAGCGGGAGCCGCTCGTCCCGCCCGGGCTGTTCCGCCTCGGCAACTTCGGCCCGGCGACCCTGATCACGCTCGTCAGCTCCTTCGGGCTGTACGGCTTCCTGCTGGTCTTCGTGATCGAGACGCAGGCGCTGCTCGGCATGAGCCCGCTGGAGTCGGGCCTCGCCGCGCTGCCCTGGACGGTGGTGCTCAGCGCCGTCGCGCCGGTCGCCGGGCGGCTCACCGACCGGCTCGGCGGCCGGCGCCTGCTCGCGGGCGGGCTCGCCGTGTACGCGCTCGGCGTGCTGGGCATGGCGCTGCTGGTCACGCCGCACTCCACGGCCGGCACCTTCGTCCTGCCGCTGGTCGCCGTCGGCATCGGCATGGGGGCGTCCATCGCGCCGACCACCACCGAGGCGATGCGCCACGTCCCCGCTCAACTCGCCGGCGCCGCCGCGGGCGTGCTCAACACCGCACGGCAGGTCGGCGGCGCGCTCGGCGCGGCCGTCGTCGGCGCCGTCCTGCAACACCGGCTTGCCGACACCCTGCCAGAGGCCGCCCGCGCGGGGGCGGCGCAGCTGCCTCCCGAGGCCCGGGCGGACTTCCTGCACGGCTTCGGCGCGGCCGCCGGGGAGGGCGTCAAGCTGGGTGCCGGCCAGGCCGGCGGGTTCGTCGTGCCGCCCGGTGCCCCGCCGGAGCTCGCCGACCGGTACCGCGACGTGGCCGCCGGCGCGTTCGCCGACGCGTTCCTGCCCGCCGTCCGGCCGGCCCTGTGGGTGGTGGTGGGCGTCCTGCTGCTCGGCGGGCTGTTCGCGCTCCGGCTGCGCGGGCGTCCCGCCGGCCACGAGGCGGATCCGCCGGTCGGCGGCAACCCGCCGCCCGACGATGGGCCGGGCCGCGAGGCCACGGAGACGCTCGGACCGGGACGTGTCCGCCGGTCGCGCTCCGCACAGTGGGAGAAGACACCCGCCACGCCACCCGCCGATGATTGAAGCGCCGGCACCGACCCGATCGGCCGGCTTCCCCGTCAACCGCCGGCCGCACGGCGCCGGCGACGTGCGCCACCGCACCGGTCGAGGTCACCCCCCGCGACGAAGCCCGGGGCCCGCATCGTCCGTCCGGGTGGGGCGGCACCGCATCGAGAGGATGAGCGCGTGGCAGAACAGGACGTGTTCGCCGCCCTGGAGGCCGAGGGCGACGACGTCGACCGCATGGTCGCCGAGCTGGACGACGCCGGGTGGCGTACCCCCACCCCCGCCGAGGGTTGGACGGTCGCGCACCAGATCGCCCACCTGACCGCCACCTTCCGGATGGCCGGCCTGGCCGCCGCCGACGCGGCGGGCTTCAAGGCCCTCATGTCGCGCATGAGCGGCGACTTCGACGCGAACGTGCACGCGGCGATGGCCCCGTACCTGGCCGAGGCGCCGGCGGCGCTGCTGGCCCGGTGGCGCGAGGAGCGGACCCTCGCCGAGAAGGCCCTCGCCGCCGTCCCGGCGGGACAGCCGGTGCCCTGGCTCGTTCGGCCGCTCCCGGCGCCGGTGCTCGCCGCGGCGGGGATGATGGAGCTGTTCGGGCACGGCCAGGACATCGCCGACGCCCTCGGCGTGCGCCGCCGCCGCACCGACCGGCTCCGGCCGCTCGTCGAGTTCGCGGTCCGCACCTGGGACTTCGGCTACCTGGCACGTGGGCTGGAGGTGCCGAGCAGCACGTTCCGCTTCGTCATCACCGCCCCGTCGGGCGCGGTCTGGCACTTCGGGCCGCTGGACGCCGAGCAGATCGTCAACGGCACCGCCGAGGACTTCTGCCTCCTGGTGACCCGGCGCCGGCACCGCGACGACCTGTCGCTGAAGGCCGTCGGCGCCGAGGCCCACCACTGGCTGGACATCGCCCAGGCGTACCGGGGCCCGGCCGGCCCGGGGCGGCGGCCGGGACAGTTCGCCACCTCCTGACGTCCCGTGCGCCCCGGCCGGGCCGCCGGGGCGCACGGGACACCCCGCGACCACGGCCGAGCGCCGTGGTCGCTTCCGTGTGCCCGGCCCCACCATCGCGTACCGCCTGCGGCCGACCGGGGTCGGCACCAGGGCGCGGCGCGACCGCGGACCAGGACCAGGAGCGGGACCGGGGCCGGGGCCGGGGCGCCGCGAGCACACCGACCACCGGGCCCGGTGGGCCCCGTCCCGGGCGGCGACGGAGGGCGGCCGGGCCGCCGTAGGTACGACGAACCGCCGCCGGGGGGGCCGGCGGCGGACGCGGGGGTACGACGCGACCCGGGCCCGGTAGCGGGACGCGGCCGGCCGGAGCCGGTCGTCGCCTCCCGCGCCCGGGCCCGGGTCGACGGGGTGGGCCGGGTCAGCCCTTGACCGGGCTCGACTGGTAGGACAGGACCCGCCAGTCGTCGTCGACGCGGACGGTGACGAAGACGATGCGGCTGCTCCGCTCGGGGGCGACCTCGGTCTCGCCGGCCAGCAGGATGCCGCCCTCGGCGACGATCAGGGCGGAGTCCCGGTGCAGCATGCTGATCTCGACGGGCTCGAAGGTCATCCGGGCCCCCTTGTACGGGCCGGCGAACGCGTCGGTCAGCCAGGCGCGGATCTCGTCCCGGCTCTTCAGCTGGTCGTCGCCCATCAGCATGCTGCCGTTGTCGGTGAACATCTCGGCGATGGCGTCGGCGTCGTTGGCGTCCCAGTTGGCCCGTACGCGCAGCGGCGCGGTGAAGGCGTGGCCCTCCTCCCCGTTGCTGTACGCCCCGTAGTGCTTCGCCCACTGCTTGGACTGCTCGACGAGCGACGCTGCCTTGTTGGTCATGGTGTGCTCCTCTGCCGGGTGTCGGATGTGACTGGTCGCCGCCGCTCCGGTCGCGTCGGCGCGTACCGCTGGTGGTCGCCGCCTCGGGCCACGGCCGGTCGCGTCGCCGGCCGCGGCCCCGCCCGACGCGCTACCGCGCCGGGCCCGCCGCACCGGCGGCCAGCGCGGGCTCGGTGGCCGTGGCCACCCCCTTGATCAGGTCCGCGGCCTTCTCGCCGATGGCGATGGTCGCGGCGTTCGGGTTGCCGCTGACCAGGCGGGGCATCACGGACGCGTCCGCGACCCGCAGCCCGTCGACGCCGAGGACACGCAGCTCCGCGTCGACCACGGCGCCCATCGCGCAGGTGCCGGCCGGGTGGTAGATGGAGTGCGCGTACTGGCGGACGTAGTCGCGCAGGTCGGCGTCGGACTCCGACGCCGGCGGCCGGTACGGCCGCTCCACGTACGGCGTGAGGGCCGGCTGCCGGGCGATGTCCAGCCCGATCCGCAGGGCCGCCACCGCGTCGTCCAGGTCGGACTCCTCGGCGAGGTAGTTGTGCACGATCTTCGGCTTGGCCGTGGGATCGGCCAGGGCGAGCTGCACCGAACCCCGGCTGCGGGGCGCCAACATGGACGGGCCGTAGGACAGCGCGTGGTCGGTGGGCGTCCCGAGGCCGTTGTCGGCGAACATCACCGGTGCGGCCAGGAACTCCACGTCGGGCGCGGCCAGGGAGTCGCTGGTCCGGACGAACCCGCCGGCCTCGGGGCCGTTCGCGGTCATCGGCCCGCGCCCCTCGGACATGAACAGCTCCAGGTTCTCCGGCGTGCCGGCGGCGAGCAGGCTGATCGGGTGCGAGTGGGCATAGATCAGCGGCACCAGGAGGTGGTCCTGGAGGTTCTGCCCGACCTGCGGCTGGTCCAGCACGACCGGCACCCCGAGCGCGCCGAGCAGCTGCGCCGGCCCGATGCCGGAGAGCATGAGCAGCTGCGGGCTGTTGTACGCCCCGCCGGAGAGCACCACCTCCCGCTCGGCCCGGATCTCGATGTCCTCGCCGAGCCGCTGGCCCACGACGCCCACCGCCCGGCCGTTCTCGATGAGCACCCGGTGCACCTGGAGGTTGAGCTCGACGGTCAGGTTGGGCCGGTCGGCCACGGGGTGCAGGAAGGCGGTGGCGGTGCTGGCCCGCCGGCCGTCGCGCTGGGTGAGCTGGAACAGCCCGAAGCCGTCCTGCTCGGCGCCGTTGAAGTCGTCGTTGCCGCCGTAGCCGGCCTGCCGTCCCGCCTCGACGAACGCGGCGGCCATCGGGTTGCGGGCCCGCCCGTCGGAGACCCGCAGCGGGCCGCCGACGCCGTGGTAGGCCGACTCGCCCCGCTCGTTGTCCTCCGAGCGCCGGAAGTACGGCAGCAGCTCGTCGAAGCTCCAGCCGGGCTGGTTCCAGCCGTCGAAGTCCGACCGGTGGCCCCGGACGTAGATCATCGTGTTGATCGAGCTGGTGCCGCCCAGGACCCGGCCGCGGGGCAGGTAGATCCGGCGGCGGTCCAGGTGCGGCTCGTCGTGCGTGTCGTAGTCCCAGTCGAGCTGGGTGCGGAACAGCTGGCCGAACGCCACCGGTACGTGCACGTTCTGCGCCGTGTCCGCCGGGCCGGCCTCGACGAGGCAGACCCGGACGTCGGGATCCTCGCTCAGTCGCGCGGCCAGCACGCAGCCCGCCGATCCCGCCCCGACGATTACATAGTCGTACATCCACCCCTCCTCGTCGCGTGCCCGCCCGCAGGCGTGACATCAGCGCAGCTGGTACGGATCCGGGGCGGCACCCGGCGGTCGCCGGGTGCCGCCGCCCGGGCCGGTGTCAGATGTAGAAGCTGTTCGGCTCCAGGCCGCAGAGCACCCGGCCGTAGAGCTCGAAGTTGGTCTGCGGGGTCATCAGGGCGTGCAGGTTGACCGTGTGCACGTCCCGGGCGATCCGCTGGATCGGCACCGAGCTGTAGACCGAGGAACCGCCGCTGGCCAGGGCCAGCACCTCCACCGCCTCGCGGCCCAGCTGGCAGACCGCGCCCACGTCGGCGCGGGAGCGGACCCGCTCCTCGAGCGTCCACGGCTCGCCCGAGCGGCCCTTGCTGTCGGTCAGGTCCGCGACCCGGTACCCGTGGAACTCGGCCTGGTCGGCCTTCAGCGTCGCCTCGGCCACCTGGAGGTGGGTCACCGGCGCCTCGGCCTGGCTGCCGTAGTCGGTGTAGGTGATCTTCCGGCCGGGCAGCCGCTCGAAGAACACCTCCCGGGCGGCCCGGGCCAGCCCGATCACGGTGCCGACCGAGGACGCGGCGGCGACGCCGAGCAGGGGCGCCCGGTACATCGGCGACTCGGCGTTGAGCTTCGAGGCGTACTGGCCCTGGAGCACGGCCGGCAGCGGTAGCACCCGCTCCTGCGGCACGAAGACGTCCCGGGCGACGGTGGTGACGCTGCCCGAGCCCCGCATCCCCGCGGTGTGCCAGTCGTCGACGACCTCCAGGTCCGACATGGGCACCAGCATCATGAGGGGCATCGGGGTGCCGTCGGGCGCCGCCCCCA
Organism: Micromonospora sp. USAFONa4; assembly: GCF_057197825.1. Lineage (NCBI taxonomy): Bacteria > Bacillati > Actinomycetota > Actinomycetes > Micromonosporales > Micromonosporaceae > Micromonospora > Micromonospora sp. USAFONa4. The sequence goes on from NZ_CM170072.1 coordinate 510,533, forward strand.
TCGCGATGATCTCCTGCCACTGGCTGTGCAGGGCACCGCTGATGAAGCCCCACTGGCCGTTGAGCAGCACACCCCCCGGCCGGGGCTGCGCGTTGCCGGTCGGGCTCAGCGTGCCGCAGACCCGCACGTCGGGCATGCCGAAGACCTCGTCCTGCACCTCGTCGGGGAACATCCCGACCATCCAGCCCGGGATGCACCACACCGAGGCGGTCCAGGCGACGGAGCCGTCACCCCGGGCCAGCTGGGCCGTCACGTCGGTCAGCGTCCGGGTGTCCGACTCGTACCCCCCGTACCGCTTCGGGATCCGCATCCGGAACAGGCCGGCGTCGGCCATCGCCTCGACCACCTCGTCGTGCATGCGGCGGTTCTCCTCGGACCAGCTCGCGTGCTTCTGCAACAGGGGCACCAGCTCCGTCGCGCGACGCACCAGTTCCGTGCCGGGCACCGTCTGGGTGACGTCCACCCTGACCTCCTCGAAAATCGTCGGTTCGGCGGTTACACCACCGCCGCGTGACCGCCGGGCGCACGGCGCGGGACCGGGCCGGCGGGGGCATCCGCCCCGGTCGCGGCCGGTCCGGCCAGCCGTCACCGGCGGCGGGCGGCGCGGTCGCTCGGGGCGCGCCCCGCCTGGGGTGGCCCTGGCATCGTCTGCTCCCGCCGGAGGTCGACGCATCTCCGCAAGTGCGGTGTCGCGGGATTAGCCGCCGCCCGCCCCCGCTCCCGCCCCGCCCCGACCGGCCGCCGCGACGGCGTGCCCCCCGGCGCGACGGCGTGCCCCGGCCTGCCCGGCAGCGCAATCAGAGAGATGCAGTCGGTGACGGGCCCCGGCAACGATTCGGGGTAGCGATCACGACCGGTACCCGGCGTCGGCGCATCCCGCCGCCCGAACCGACGAAGGAGCACCCCCATGACCACGACCACCCAGGCCAACCGACCCGACCTCGACGCCTACTACGGCCCCTTCACCAGTGAGAAGGAGAAGGAGGCCCTCGGCGTTCCGCTGCGGCTGGTCGCCGCCTGGAGCCGCAACGACGCCGCCGGCGTCGCCGACAGCTTCACCGAGGACGGCATCCTCATCCTCCCCGGCGACGTCTACAAGAAGGGCCGCGACGAGATCTACTCGTTCATGGCCGCCGCGTACGCCGGCCCGTTCAAGGGCACCGGCGTCACCGGCAACCCCGTCGACGTGCGGTTCGTCAACGACGAGGTCGCCCTGCTGCGCACCCACGGCGGCATCCTCGCCCCGGGCGAGACCGAGATCGCCCCGGAGCTCGCCGTCCGCTCCACGTGGATCGTCGTCAAGCGAGACGGCGAGTGGAAGCTCGCCGGCTACCAGAACAGCCCGCGCGGCGCCGGCGCGACGCTGCGCTGGTGACCGTCCATCCCCCCGTGACGATCGGCAAGGAGCACCCATGACCACCAAGGCAGCGTCGCGGTGGGGCGACGCGACGGAGATCCTCGAGGCCGCCCGCGTCGCGGAGGACCACTCCTACTACCGGGAATTCGTCAGCGACGACGAGAAGGCCGTCCTGGCCGTACCGCAGCTGATCCAGGCCGCGTGGAAGGCCAACGACCCGGACTTCTTCGCCGACCTCTTCGCGGAGAACGGCAGCCTGCTCATGGGCGACGAGCAGCTGACCAGCCGCGACGAGATCCGGGCCTTCATGACCAAGGGGTTCGCGGGCCCGTACCGGGGCGCCTACGTCAAGGGCTACCCGGTGTCGGTGAACTTCCTGCACCCGGACGTCGCCATGGTGGTCACCGGCGGCGGCATCATCCTCGCCGGCGAGAGCGAGGTCGCCCCCGAGCGGCACATCCGGGCCACCTGGATCATCGTCCGCCAGGACGACGGCCGCCCGCTGCTGCTCTCGCACCAGAGCAGCCCCGTCACCGGCTGACCCCGGGGGCCGGCCCCGACGGGGCCGGCCCCCACCCGCACTCCCCACCAACGACGTACGAGGAGAGAGACCGATGTCGACAGAACCTGCCCAGTCCGTGGAGCGGCCGTCGCCGGCGCGGATGTACGACTACTTCCTCCACGGCACGAACAACTACCCGGTGGACCGGGCCGCGGCGGAGGCCGTGATCGGGCGGGTCGGACAGACGCTCACCCGCGACGTGGTGTGGGAGAACCGCCGGTTCCTGGGCCGCGCCGTCCGGCACCTCGCCGAGGAGTGCGGGATCCGGCAGTTCATCGACGTCGGGGCGGGCCTGCCGAGCCAGGAGAACACCCACCACGTGGCGCGGCAGGCCGTCGCCCAGCCCCGGGTGATCTACGTGGACAACGACCCGGCGGTCGCCGAGCACGGCAAGCGCCTGCTCACCGAGGACGAGCGGGCCAACACCGGGATCTTCACCGCCGACCTGCGCGACCCCGGCTCGATCCTCGACCACCCCGACACCAAGTCCCTCATCGACTTCTCCCAGCCCGTCGGGGTGCTGTTCATCGCGGTCTTCCACTTCATCCGGGACAGCGAGGACCCGAAGGGCATCATCCGGGCCTTCCGCGACCGGATGGCGCCCGGCTCGTACCTGGCCCTGTCCCACCTCTGCGTGGAGGGCGGGCCGGACGAGGAGCGCCGGATGATGGAGGACAGCTACCGCAACGCCACCGCGCCGATGGTCTACCGGACCGCCGCGCAGATCGCCGACCTCTTCGAGGGCTTCGAGCTCGTCGCGCCCGGGCTCGTGCCGACCGGCCGCTGGCGGCAGGACGACCCCGACGCCACCTCCACCGACCGGATGTACGCCGGGGTGGCCCGCAAGCTCTGACCCGTTCCGCCGACCGCCGCACCGCACCCACCAGGACCGCACAACCGAGGAGAGACATGCGCGTCGTGTTCGCCCTGTGGCCCAACCCGGCCCACCTGTACCCGCTGGTTCCGCTCGCGTGGGCGTTGCAGAGCGCCGGCCACGAGGTCCGCGTCGCGTCCCATCCCGTCCTGGCGGAGAGCACGCTGGCGGTCGGGCTGACCCCGGTCGCGGTCGGCGACCCGGAGATCATGCCGATGGGTCCCGGTCGACCGCAGCCGCGCAGCGTCAAGCAGCGCCTCGACCGGATCACCGAGGCGCTGGAGCTGACCCCGGCGGACAAGGAGGTCTGGGACGTCTTCTACCAGTTCATGCTGCCGTCCATGTGGGACTTCCACCCGGTCGGGTCCACCGCCCGCGACCCGCACCCGGTCCTCGACGACCTGGTCGCCTTCGCCCGCGAGTGGCAGCCCGACCTGGTGCTCTGGGACCCGTGCTTCCCGGCCGGCGCGGTGGCGGCGCGCGTCGCCGGTGCGGCGCAGGCGCGGCTGCTCTGGGGGTTGGACTACTTCGCCTCGACCATGGACCGCTTCGCCGAGGCCGCCGCCCGACCGGGCCCGGGCCCGGAGGAGAACCCGCTGGTCGAGACCATGCGGCCGGCCGCCGAGCGGTACGGGCTGGAGATCGACGACGAGCTGCTGCTGGGCCAGTGGACCGTCGACCCCACTCCCCCGGGTGTACGCCTGCCCACCAGCGTCCGGACCGTGCCGACGCGCTGGGTGCCCTACTCGGGGCAGACGGTGCTGCCCCGGTGGCTGCACCACCGGCCGGAGCGGCCCCGCGTCGCGCTCTCCCTCGGGCTTTCCCAGCGGATGTACTTCAAGGGCGGCTGGGACCACGTGCCCGGCCTGCTGGAGATGGTCTCCGACCTGGACGTCGAGGTGGTCGCGACGCTCAACGCCGACCAGCTGGCCGGCATGCCGACCCTGCCGAAGAACGTCCGCGCGGTGGACTACCTGCCCCTGACCCAGCTGCTGCCGTCCTGTTCGGCGATGGTGCACCACGGCGGCATGGGCACCTTCGCCAGCGCGGTGGCGCTGCGGGTGCCGCAGCTGATCACCGACTCCGACGACGACAACGGCATGATCACCATCGAGGCCGACGGCCTGGAGTGGTCGATGGCCACGAAGCACATCGAGTCGTCGGTGACCGCCCGCTGCGTCGCCGGGCGCGGCGCGGGACTGGTCCTGGACATCAAGAACCTCTCCGTGGACGCGATGCGCAAGCAGCTCGTCCGCGTGCTGGACGAGCCGGCGTTCCGGCAGGGGGCCGACTCCCTCTACGACGACCTGCTCGCCACGCCCAGCCCGACCGAGACCGTCCCGGTGCTGGAGAAGCTCACCCGGCGGTACCGGGCCTGACCCGGCACCGCCGTCACCGCCGGCGGGCGGGCCCCCGCGCGCGCCCGCCGGCACCGTCCGCTCCCGCACCGCCCGCCCGCGGCCCACCGGGTGGCGCCCCGCGCCGCCCCGCTGCCGGCTGCCCGCCGACGGCCCGCGTCGCCGCCGGTGCACGGCGTCCTCGACGACAGGAGAAGCGATGATCAACGTCTTCCAGCCGACCCTCGGCGCCGAGGAGCTCGACGCCGTGCGCGCCGTCTTCGACAGCAGCTGGCTGGGGCACGGGCCGCGTACCAGGGAGTTCGAGCAGGAGTTCGCCGCGCACGCCGGGCTGGTGCCCGAGCGGACCATCTTCATCAACTCGGCCACGGCCGGGCTCTTCCTCGCCGTGGAGCTGCTGGCGCTCGGGCCCGGCGACGAGGTGGTGCTGCCCTCGATCAGTTTCGTCGGCGCCGCCAACGCCATCGCCTCGGCCGGCGCCCGCCCGGTCTTCTGCGACGTCGACCCGCGCACGCTCAACCCCTCCGTCGCCGACGTGGAGCGGGCCCTGACCCCCACCACGAAGGCGGTCATCCTGCTGCACTACGGCGGCGTTCCCGGCGAGGTGGCCGAGATCGCCGAGCTGTGCCGCCGGCGCGGGGTCGCCCTGGTGGAGGACGCGGCGTGCGCCGTCGCGTCGACCGTCGACGGGCGTCCCTGCGGCAGCTTCGGCGACATCGCCATGTGGAGCTTCGACGCGATGAAGATCCTGGTCACCGGCGACGGCGGGATGTTGCACGTACGCGACGCGGAACTGGCCCGGCGGGCCCACCGCCTGGCGTACCACGGCCTGGAGCACGCCAGCGGCTTCTCCGCCGCCGGCAAGGGGGTGCCGCACCGCTGGTGGGAGCTGGACGTGCGCGAGTTCGGCCGCCGGGTGGTCGGCAACGACCTCACCGCGGCGATCGGCCTGGTCCAGCTCCGCCGCCTGCCCGGGTTCGTCGCGCGCCGGCGCGAGATCGCCGCGGAGTACGACCGCCTGCTCGCCGACGTCGAGGGCGTCCGGCTCCCCCCGCCGTTGCCCGCCGGGCAGCGCAGCTCGCACTACTTCTACTGGGTGCAGCTCGCCCCGGAGATCCGCGACCAGGTGGCCGCCGACCTGCTCGACATCGGCATCTACACCACGTTCCGCTACGCGCCGCTGCACAAGGTGCCCGCGTACGGCGCCGGTCGGCACCTGCCCGGCGCCGACGAGGCGGCGCGGACCACTCTCCTCCTACCGCTCCACCAGGGACTGGACGATGCAGACGTACGAACGGTCGTCGACGGCCTGCGCAAGTCCGTCGAGCAGCGGCAGGGCGGCACCCGTGACTGACCCGACGGCGCGGCCGGTGGCCGGCCCACCCGGGCGGCCAGACGCCGGGGGTACGCGATGAAGGCCCTGGTGCTCTCCGGGGGTGCCGGCACCCGGCTGCGCCCGCTGAGCCACTCGATGCCCAAGCAGCTCGTCCCGGTGGCGAACAAGCCGGTCCTGGAGCACGTGCTGGAGAACGTCCGCGACGCCGGCGTGACCGAGATCGGCGTGATCGTGGGCGCCTGGGCCGACCAGATCGGCGAGGTCCTCTCCGACGGCTCCCGCCTCGGGGTGCGGCTGACCTACCTGCGTCAGGACCGGCCCCGCGGGCTGGCCGACTGCGTCCGGCTGGCCCGGCCGTTCCTCGGCGACGACGACTTCGTCATGTACCTCGGCGATGTCATGCTGCCCGACGGCGTGGCCCGGTACGCCGACCAGTTCCGCCGCCACCGACCGGCGGCCCAGGTGCTCGTGCACAAGGTGGACGATCCGCGCGCCTTCGGCATCGTCGAGCTCGACCCCGACGGCACGGTACGCCGCCTGGTGGAGAAGCCCCGGCAGCCGCGCGGGGACCTCGCCCTGGTCGGCGTCTACTTCTTCACCCCGGCCATCCACGCCGGCGTCGACGCCATCACGCCCAGCGCCCGCGGCGAGCTGGAGATCACCGACGCGGTGCAATGGCTGGTCACCAGCGGCGCCGAGGTGCGCGCCAGCGAGTACGACGGGTACTGGCGCGACACCGGCCAGGTGGCGGACCTGCTGGCCTGCAACCGGCACCTGCTCGACGGGCAGCCGCGCGCGGTCGCCGGCAGCGTCGATCCGGCCAGCGAGCTGACCGGCGCCGTGGTCGTGGAGCCGGGCGCCCGCATCGTCGCCAGCCGCGTCGAGGGGCCGGTGGTCATCGGCGCGGGCGCCGTGGTCGAGGGCTGCCGGATCGGCCCGCACACCGCGATCGGGCCCGGCTGCCGGCTCGTCGACGCCGAGGTGGCCGACTCGATCGTGCTGGCGGACGCCTCGATCACCGCCGTCCGTGGGCTGCGCGGCTGCCTGATCGGCCGCTCCGCCACGGTCAGCCTCAGCCCGGCGGCCGGGAGCCGGCTGGTGGTCGGCGACCACAGCCGGATCGAGTTCGCCGCATGACGCCCGTACGGCCGCCGACATACGCCCGCTGCCGGGCACGATCCGAGAGGAAGATGGGATGAGCGACCCCAAGGCACTGCTGCTGGACAGCGTCCGCAAGTACCACCAGGAGGTCCAACAGGAGCGGCCGTTCGTCCCGGGCGAGACCGAGATCTGGCCCTCGGGCGCGGTGCTGGGCGCCGAGGAGCGGGTGGCGCTGGTCGAGGCCGCGCTGGACCTGCGCATCGCGTCCGGGCAGAACGCCCGCCGGTTCGAGTCGGCCTTCGCCCGCAAGCTGCGGGTCCGCAAGGCGCACCTGTGCAACTCCGGCTCCTCGGCCAACCTGCTGGCGGTCTCGGCGCTCACCTCGGCCCAGCTCGGCGACCGGCGGCTGCGCCGGGGCGACGAGGTGATCACGGTGGCGGCCGGGTTCCCCACCACGGTCAACCCGATCCTGCAGAACGGGCTGGTGCCGGTCTTCGTCGACATCGAGCTGGGCACCTACAACGCCACCGTCGAGCGGGTGGCCGCCGCGATCGGCCCGAAGACCAGGGCCATCATCCTGGCCCACGCGGTGGGCAACCCGTTCGCGGTCGCCGAGATGGCGCAGCTCGCCAAGGAGCACGACCTGTTCCTCATCGAGGACAACTGCGACGCGGTCGGTTCCTTCTACGACGGCCGGCCCACCGGCAGCTTCGGCGACCTGGCCTCGGCGAGCTTCTACCCGGCCCACCACATGACGATGGGCGAGGGGGGCTGCGTGGTCACCAACAACCTGGCCCTGGCCCGGATCGTGGAGTCGCTGCGCGACTGGGGCCGGGACTGCTGGTGCGACCCGGGCAAGAGCAACACCTGCATGAAGCGGTTCGAGCACCAGCTGGGCACCCTCCCGGAGGGCTACGACCACAAGTACATCTACTCGCACGTCGGGTACAACCTGAAGACCACCGACCTGCAGGCCGCCCTGGGGCTGGCCCAGCTGGCCCGGGTCGACGAGTTCTGCGCCGCCCGGCGGCACAACTGGCGGCAGCTGCGCGAGGGCCTGGACGGGGTGCCGCACCTGCTGCTGCCGCACGCCACGCCGCGCAGCGACCCGAGCTGGTACGGCTTCGTGATCACCGTCGAGCCGGGGGCGCCGTTCGACGTGCCCGAGCTGGTGGGCTTCCTGGAGGATCGCAAGATCGGCACGCGGCGGCTGTTCGCGGGCAACCTGACCCGCCACCCCGCGTACGCCGACCAGGAGTACCGGGTGGTCGGCGAGCTGACCAACAGCGACATCGTGACCAGCCAGACCTTCCACGTCGGGGTCTTCCCCGGGCTCACCGACGAGATGATCGACTACGTCGTCTCGTCCATCCGGGAGTTCGTCAAGACCTACGGCTGACCGGCGGGATCCCGGCCTGGGACCCGTCAGCTTCCCTGATTGGAGCACAGATGGGCGTTCTGTCCGACCGACGAGATCCTCGGGTGGCGGTCGTCGGGCTCGGCTACGTCGGGTCCTGCATCGCCGCGGTCCTGGCCGAACGGGGCCTGGACGTGGTGGGCGTGGACGTCGACCCGCACCTGGTCGACGAGCTGCGCGCCGGGCACTGCCGGTTCGAGGAGCCCGGCCTGCCGGAGCTGGTCCGCGCCGGCATCGAGGGCGGCCGGCTGCGGGTGACCACCGACTACGCGGCGCTGGCGGAGACCGACGTCGTCCTCGTCACCGTCGGCACGCCGGTGCGCCGCGACGGCTCGCTCGCCGACGAGCAGCTCCGCGGCGCCTGCGTCGAGCTGGCCCGCCACCTGCGACCCGGCCAACTGGTCGTGATCAAGAGCACGGTGCCGCCGGGCACCACCCGGGACTTCGTCCTGCCGCTGCTGGAGCGCGGCGGGCTGAGCGGCGGGAAGGACTTCGGGATCGCCTTCACCCCGGAGCGGCTCGCCGAGGGCACCGCACTGCGGGAGCTGCGGACCTTCCCCATCGTCGCCGGCGGCCTGGACGCCGACAGCACCCGGGCGGCCGGCGATTTCTGGCAGCGGGCGTTGGGGGTGGACGTTATCCCGGTGGACTCGCTGGAGGCGGCGGAGATCGTCAAGCTCGCCGACAACTGGTGGATCGACCTGAACATCGCGCTCGCCAACGAGCTGGCCAAGTTCAGCGCGCTGTTCGACGTCGACGTGCTGGACGTGATCGCCGCCGCCAACAGCATCCCGAAGGGCAAGAGCAACATCAACATCCTGCTGCCCAGCGTCGGGGTGGGCGGCTCCTGCCTGACCAAGGACCCCTGGATGGTCTGGCACTCGGCGCGGGAGCGGGGACTGGAGATCCTCACCGCGCCGGCCGGCCGGCAGGTGAACGCGGGGATGCCGGGCTACACGGCGCGCCTGGTCCTGGACGAGCTGGCCGCTCTCGGCAGGCCGGCGGAGACGGCGACGGTGACCGTGCTGGGGCTGGCGTTCAAGAACGACACCGGCGACCTGCGGGCCACCCCGACGCTGCCGGCCGTCGCGGCCCTGCGCGAGGCCGGCTGCGAGGTCCGCCTGCACGATCCGCTGGTCGACCCGGACGAGGCGGAGAAGCTCTTCGGCCTGCGCCCGGTCGCCGACCTCGACGAGGCGGTGCGGGGCGCGGACTGCCTGGCCGTCCTGGCCCACCACCGGCGGTTCACCGAGATCGACTACGCCGCGCTGCCGGTGGCCCGGCCGTGCCTGGTGCTCGACGGGCGCGCGTACTTCCCGAAGGACAGGATCGCCGGGCTGCGGGCCGCCGGGTACCACTACCGGGGGATCGGCCGGTGAGCGCGCGGGTGGTGGTGACGGGCGGGCACGGCTTCATCGGCGGTCACCTGGTGGACCGGCTGCTGGAGCGCGGCGACGATGTCACGGTCTTCGACGGCCCGGCGCCGCCGGTGGGACGCTCGCCGGCCGCGGCGCACGCCCGGCTGGTGGAGGGCGACGTGCGCGACCCGGAGGGGTTGGCCGAGGCCATCACCTCCGGCGTCGACGTCGTCTACCACCTGGCCGCCGTGGTGGGCGTCGACCAGTACCTGTCCCGCCCGCTGGACGTCGTCGACATCAACTTCACCGGTACCCGCAACGTGCTGGACCTGGCCTGCCGGGCCGGCGCCCGCGTCGTGCTGGCCAGCACCAGCGAGGTCTTCGGCAAGAACCCGGCGGTGCCGTGGGCGGAGGAGGACGACCGGGTGCTCGGCGCGACGTCCGCCGACCGCTGGACGTACTCGTCGAGCAAGGCCCTCACCGAGCACCTGACGTACGCCTTCGCCCGGCAGCACGGGCTGGCGGCCACCATCGTCCGCTACTTCAACGTCTACGGTCCCCGGCAGCGCCCGGCGTACCTGGTCAGCCGCTCCGTGCACCGGGCGTTGAACGGGCGCCCGGTGGTGGTCTACGACCAGGGGCGGCAGACCCGCTGCTTCACCTTCGTCGACGACGCCGTCGCCGGTACGCTCGCCGCCGCCACCAGCCCGGCGGCGCTCGGCGAGTCGTTCAACATCGGCAGCATGGTGGAGAACACCATCGGCGAGGTGGCGGAGCTGATCGGCACGCTCACCGGCACCGCCGCGGTGACCGACGTGGACACCAGCCGGGCGCTGGGCAGCGCCTACGAGGACCTGGCCCGGCGGATCCCGGACACCACGAAGGCGCGCACGGTGCTGGGTTGGAAGTGCGAGGTGCCGTTGCGTACCGGCCTGGAGCGGACGGTGCACTGGGCCCGGGAGAACCCGTGGTGGCTGGCCCTGCCCGACACCGGCGCGAACTGACGTCCCGACACCGAGGCGCCGCCCGACCCACCGGGGTCGGGCGGCGCCGTCGTACGCGCACCCGGTCCGCCGGCGCCGCCCGACGGGGGACGCGTGGCCCGCCGGGCGACCCGCGACAGCTCCGGGTGCCGCCCGGACGTGCGCGAACGGCGTGCGGCCGGGGTGGAACGCTCCACCCCGGCCGCACGGTCGCGCCGCGACCGACCCGTCAGCGCCGGGCCGACGCGGGCGTCTCGTCGGTGCCACCGGCCGGGACCGCCGGGGCATCGACGACCGGTTCCTCGGCCGCCGGGCGCACTCGGCGCAGCAACAGCGCCGAGGCCACGGCCAGGATCACCGCGATCACCGCGCTGACCAACCCGGCCATGTTGAACCCGCTGGTGAACGCCGCCCTGGCGGCCTCCAGCAGGGCGCTCCCGGTCTGCTCCGAGAGCTGCCCGGTCACCGCGCTCGCGCCGGCCAGCGAATCGCCGGCCGCCTCCCTGACCTGCGCGGGCAGGTCGGCGGCGAGGGCCGGGGCGATCTCGCTGCGGTAGACGGCGGTGCCGACGCTGCCCAGTACGGCGACGCCGAGCGCCACCCCCAGCTCGGTGCTCGTCTCCGACATCGACGACGCCGAGCCTGCCCGTTCGGGCGGCGCCGCCCCGATGATCAGGTCCGTGCCCAGCACGGCACCGGGACCGAAGCCGAGATAGACGATCACCAGACCGGTCACCGCGAGGCCGAGCCCACCGGCGGTGCCCACCTGGCTCAGCAGCGCGAAGCCGACCGCGGCGATCGCCATGCCGCCGGCGACCACGTAGCCCGGGGCGAACTTCTGCGCGATCATCGGCGCGAGCATCGAACCGACCAGCATGGACACCGCGTACGGCAGCATCCAGAGCCCGGCCCGCAGCGGGGAGAGGCCCTCGACCAGCTGGGCGTACTGGGCGAAGAGCAGCGCGATGCCACCGATGGTCGACCCACCGAGCAGCATGATGCCCAGGGCCGCGCTGAAGGTCCGGTTGGCGAACAGCCGCACCTCGAGCAGCGGGCTGGTGAGGCGGCGCTGCCGCGCCACGAAGATCACGCCAATCACCACACCGGCGACCATCGCCAGGACCGGCCGGACGCCGAAGCCGTCCTTCGCCAGCTCCTTGAGGCCGTAGACGAAGGGCAGGATGGTGGCCAGCGACAGCACCACGCTGAACAGGTCGAGCCGCCCGGCCTCCGGGTTGCGGTACTCGGGCAGCAGCAGCGGCGCGGCCACCAGCAGGACGACCATCACCGGTACGCCCAGCAGGAAGACCCCGCCCCACCAGAACGACTCGAGCAGCACGCCGCCGACCAGCGGTCCGACGATCGCGCCGATCATGAAGCAGCTCATCCAGAGGCCGATGGCCATGGTGCGCTGCTGCGGGTTGCGGAACATGTTGCTGATCAGCGACAGCGTGGAGGGCATCAGGGTCGCCCCGGCCACGCCCAGCAGCGCCCGGGTGGCGATCAACATCTCGGCGCTGCTCGAGTAGGCGGCGATCACCGACGCCACGCCGAAGGCCGCCGCGCCGATCATGAGCAGCCGGCGGCGGCCGATCCGGTCACCGAGGGTCCCCATGGTCACCAGGAATCCGGCAATCATGAAGCCGTAGATGTCCATGATCCAGAGCAGCTGGGCGGCGTCCGGCGCCAGGTCGGCGCTGAGCTGCGGTAGCGCCAGGTAGAGCACGTTGAGGTCCAGCGACAGCAGCAGGGTGGGCAGCGTGAGCACGGCCAGCCCGATCCACTCGCGCCGGCTCGCTCTCGGTTCCGCCTCGCTCGCGTTCACATCCATCGTGGTCCTTCCTCCGTGTCGGTGCGGCGCCTAGTTGTCGTACTCGTCGTGCAGCCGCCACCAGCCGTACGGCTCCTCCTGCGGGCGTCCGTCCGGGGTGTCCTCCCAGGTCTCCTGGCGGCCGAGCGGAGTGAGGTCGAGCAGCGACCAGTTGCTGCCGAGCGCCTCGACGCCCCGCTCCGAGGTGAAGTAGGTGCGGTACACCTCGTCGCCGTCGCGCAGGAAGACGCTCAGCCCGAACGCCTCCCCCGCCTTCGTGGTGAGCCCGAGGTCGGTGTTGAAGTCGGTGCCGTGGGACGAGTACCAGGGCAGCGTCCAGCCCATCCGCTCCTTGAGCGGGGTGATCTCCGCCAGCGGCGCCCGGGAGATGAGCGCCAGGGTGGTGTCCCGGGCGTTCAGGTGGGCGGGGTGGCCGAGGTTGTCGACGAACATCGAGCACCCCTCGCAGTAGTGCGACTCGCCCGGCCTGAGCATGAAGTGGTAGACGATCAGCTGACGCCGGCCGTCGAAGATGTCGGCCAGGTTGGCCTTGCCGCCCGGGCCCTCGAAGACGTATTCCTTGTGGATCCGTGTCATGGGCTGCCTGCGGCGCTCCGCGGCCAGCGCGTCCCGGGCCCGGGTCGCCTCCTTTTCCTTGGCGAGCAGCCGCTCCCGGGCGGTGTCCCATTCCGACTGCGACACGATCGTCGGCAGGTTCATGCTGTCTCTCCATTCGTGGTCACGGACGCCCCCTGTCCGGGAGCGGCGGCGACGGCGCGGGCTCTCCGGCGTACCGGGGTGGCGCGGGCCGTCGCACGGCACGGACGCCCACCGGCGCCCTGGGCACGCTCCCGCGCCCGCGTCGCCAGCCCTTCCCGGCCGCCTCACGGCGTCGACCGGACCGGCGGCCGGGGCGCGCATGCCGTCGCGCCGCGACACCCGGTGTGCCTCCCTCGCCTCGCCGGGCCGGATCCGCCGCCGGTCCCACTCTGCCGCCCACCGCTCCCGGTCCACTCCCGGTCTTCTCCCGGTGCGCTCCCGGTCTTCTCCCGGTCGCCGCGCCGCCGCGCCGTGCCGTGACCGCCCGTCGTCGGTGCGCTGCGCTACGGTGACGCCATGCGTTTCGGGCTCCTCGGTCCGTTGGCGGTCTGGACGACGGACGGCGCACCGGTCACCGTGCCCGATTTGAAGGTTCGTGTCCTGCTCGCCGACCTGCTGGCGCACCAGGGCCGCCCCGTCCCCGTCGACCGGCTGGTCGAGGACCTGTGGGGCGAGCGCCGGCCGGCCAATCCCAGCGGTGCGCTGCAGACCAAGGTCTGGCAGCTGCGGCGGGCGTTGAACGACGCGGAGGCCGGCGGTAGGGACGCGGTGGTGTCCCGCCCGCCCGGATACCTGCTGCGCACCGCACCCGGGCAGACCGACGCCGACCGGTTCGGCGCGCTGGTCGAGCGGGCCACCGGCACGGCCGACCCACCCGCCCGGGTCGCGCTGCTGGACGAGGCCCTGGCCCTGTGGCGTGGCCCGGTGCTTGCCGACTTCGCCGACGAGCCGTTCACCCGCCCGCTGGCCGCCCGGCTGGAGGAGCAGCGCCTGGTGGCAGTCGAGGAGCGGGCCGAGGCCCGGCTGGTCCTGGGCGAGCACCAGCTGCTGGTCGGGGAGCTCGCCGACCTGGTGGCGCGGCACCCGTTCCGGGAACGGGCCCGCGCCCTGCAACTGCGGGCGCTCTACCGGGCCGGGCGACAGGGCGAGGCGCTGGAGAGCTACGCCCGCTTCCGCCGGCAGCTCGCCGAGGAACTGGGCCTGGACCCGGGTCCGGAGCTGGTGGCGCTGCACCGGGCGATCCTGGCGCACGACCCGGCGCTGCTCGCCGACCAGCTCGGCTCGGGCGACCGGAGTGGCCCGAGCGGTGCAAGCGACCGGAGCGGCCCGAGCGGCGGGAGCGGCGCGAGGGATCCGCACGGCGCCGAGCCGAGCGGCGCCGAGCCGAACGGCGCCGAGCCGAACGGCGCGGACGACCCGCTGGCCGCGCCGCGCCCGGCGGGTGCGGGACGGGTGATGCCGAGGACCAACATGCCCGCCCCGCTGACGACACTGGTCGGGCGCGCGGAGGCCGTGCGGCACGTCCACGAACTGCTGCGCGTCGAACGGCTGCTCACCCTCGTCGGGCCGGGCGGAGTGGGCAAGACCCGGCTGGCGGTCGAGGCGGCCCACCAGCTCGTCGAGGCGTACCCGGACGGGGTGTGGCTGGTCGAGCTGGCCTCGCTGCGCCCGGACGACCCCGCCGCGCTGGCCGGGTCGCTGCTGGCGGTGCTCGGCATCCGCGAGGCCACCGGGGCCGACCGTGGGCCGACGGGTGCCCCGGCCACCCCCGCCGACCGTCTCGTCGACGTGCTGCGCGGCCGGTCCCTGCTGCTGGTCCTGGACAACTGCGAGCACGTCGTGGAGCCGGTCGCCGAGCTGGCCCAGCGGATGCTGCCCCACGCCCCGGGCGTACGCCTGCTGGCCACCAGCCAGGATCCGCTCGGCGTGGCGGGTGAGCGGGTCTGGCCGGTCCCCCCGTTGGAGCTGCCGGACCCGGAGGTCACCGAGCCCGAGGCGCTCGCCCGTTCCAGCGCGGTGCAGCTCTTCGTCGCCCGGGCCACCGCCGCCGCCCCCGGATTCGCCCTGGACGCGACCAACGCCCGCGACGTCGCCGAGCTGTGCCGCCGCCTCGACGCGGTGCCGCTCGCGCTGGAGCTGGCCGCCACCCGGGTACGCGCGCTGGGCGTGCACGGGCTGGTCACCAGGCTGGACGACCGGTTCCGGCTGCTCTCCGGCGGCCACCGGGGCGCCCCGCCGCGCCAGCAGACCCTGCGCGCGATGATCGACTGGAGCTGGGAGCTGCTCTCCGACCCGGAGCGGGTGGTGCTGCGGCGCCTCGCCGCGCACGCCGACGGCTGCACCCTGGAGGCCGCGGAGGCGGTCTGCGCCGACCCGGACCTGCCCGCCGACGAGGTGCTCGGGCTGCTCGTCCGGTTGGTGGACCGCTCGCTGGTGGTGATGACCGAGGGCGCCGGTGAGCCGCGCTACCGGCTGCTCGAGTCGGTCGCCGAGTACTGCCTGGCGCGGCTGCGCGAGGCCGACGAGGTGGCGGTGGTGCGCCGACGCCACCGGCGCCACTACGTCGAGCTGGCGCGGCGGGCCGACGAGGAGCTGCGTGGGTCGGCGCAGCGGCGCTGGCTGGCGCGGCTGGACCAGGAGACGGCCAACCTGCGCCGCGCGCTGGACGGCGCGCTGGCCGACGAGGACGCGGCCGGCGCGCTGGAGCTGGCGACCGCGCTGGCCTGGTACCGGTACCTGCGCGGCCGGCTGCGCGAGGCGCGCCGGTCGATCGAGGCGGCGCTCGCCGTGCCCGGTTCGGTGCCGGCCTCCGTACGGGCGGCGGCCACCTGTTGGCGGGCCGGGCTCGCCCTGCTGGAGGCCGGTGGCGACCACGCCCCGCTGGTGGCCCCGGCGTTGGCGGGCTGGCCGCCGGACGAGGACCCGGCGGGGCGGGCCCGGGCCACCTGCTTCCTCGGCCTCGCGCTGCTCAACACGGGGGACGTCACGATCAGCCAGGAGCTGGTCGACGACGCGCTGGCGCAGTTCGAGACGCTCGGCGACCGGTGGGGGGTGGCGACGGCGCTGAGCCTGCGGGCCGGGCACGCGCAGTCCCGGGGCGACCTGGAGGCGGCCAGCCGGGACAGCGCGCGCAGCGTGGCGCTCTTCCGCGAGCTGGGCGACCGGTGGGGCCAGCTCCAGGCGTCCTTCGCGCTGACCACGCGGGCGGAGGCGACCGGCGACTACCCGGAGGCGGCCAGGCTGCACCGCGAGGGCCTGCGGATGGCCGAGGAGCTCGGGCTGTGGCTGGAGGCCTCCGACCGGCTCTCCGGCCTGGGCCGCATCGCGCTGCTCAGCGGCGACTACGACCGGGCCCGGGAGTTCCACGAGCGGGCGCTGCGGCTGGCCGCCGAACAGAACTTCAAGCCCGGGGAGCTGTACGCGCAGATCGGCCTCGGGCTCGGGGCCCGCCGCGAGGGCCGGCTGGACGCCGCCGAGGAGCTGCTGCGCGGAGTCCTGGCGTGGACCCGCCAGCCGGGTCTGGACGCCGACGTGGTGCGGGCGCTGCTCCTGGCCGAGCTGGGCTTCGTCGCGGAGCAGCGCGGCGCCGCCCGCGACGCGCACGAGTTGCACGCCGAGGCGTTCGAGGTCGCCACGGCCATCGGCGATCCCCGGGCGCAGGCGCTCGCGCTGGAAGGGCTCGCCGGCACGGCGACGCTCGACGGCCGGCACGGCGACGCCGCCCGGCTGCTCGGCGCGGCGGCCATGGCGCGGGCCTCGGTGGGCGCGCCGCTGCCGGCCGGGGAACGGGGCGACGTCGACCGGATCACTCAGGCCGCGCGCGACGCGCTCGGCCCGACCGCGTTCACGGAGGAGTTCGACCGGGGCACCACGCTGACCCCCGCCGAGGCCTACCGCTCGCTGGTGGCCGGCCTCCCCCGCCCCGCCTGAGCGGGCGGGGGCTCAGCCCGGGCGGCGGGTCACCCGGACGCACCCCGCACCGCCCGGGGCGGTGCGGGGTGCGGTCGGACGCCGGGCGACCCGCCGCCGCGTACGCGTCGTCAGCGGTTGGCCGTGCCCTTGGAGTTCTGGTAGGCGGCGATGCTCCACCCCCCGTCCACCCGGACCACCGTGGAGGTGGCGAGGAAGGCGCGCTCGGCGACGAACTCGGTCTCCCCCTCCAGGAGCACGCTGCCCTGGGTCACCAGCAGCGCGATGTCGTCGGTCAGGAAGCGGACATCCAGCGGCTCGACGAGGACGTGGGTCCCCCCGTACGGCCCGGCGAATCCGGCGGCCATGTAGGAGCGGATCTCCTCCCGGCCCTTCATGTAGGCGTCACCGATGAGCGTGCCGTCCTCGACGAAGATCGCCGCGAACGCGTCGGCGTCGTTGGCCGCCCAGGCCGTCACGATGCGCCGCGCGACGTCCCGTACGGCCGTCTCGTCGCTCACGACAGCGGCATTGCCTGCGGACATGTCGTTCCTCCTCCTCGTGTCACCGGTACGCCGCGGGCGTCCGGACGTGCGGGCCGCGTGGGCGGGTCAGCAGGTGATGCGGACCTCGGGAGAGGTCAGGTAGGCCATCATGTTCGGGTCCCAGACGACGGACCGGTAGATCCGGGTGCCGCTGGCCCGGCACGGGAAGTCGAGCCGGGTCGTCGACCCGGGGTCCATGTAGCGATCCAGCACCGTCCGCCAGCCGGTGTCGGTGGTTTCGTAGCGCATCAGCCAGATGACCGCGAGGACGAGGCAGCTGTTGGTCGCGACGCTGCGGACCATCACGCCGGTAGGGCTCTTCTCCGGGGTGCTCGGCGCGCTTATGCAGCTCCGCGGCGGCTCCCCGGCCGTCGTCGCGGCGGCGGCCGGGCCCGACCCGATCGCGCCGACGGCGAGGACGACGCCCAGCGTCAGCGACAGCCATCTCGATACCGTTGCCATGTTTCCTCCTGTCCGGCCGGCCGGCCGGCTCCCGCACCGGGGCGCGGGAGCGGCGGCCTGCCTGCCCGTGTCGTACCGGATCACTTCACGAACCGGTACGCGTTGACGATGGTCTGGTCCAGCCGGTTGCCGTGCGAGTCGACCAGGGTGGCGCGCAGCGACACTGTCCGGGTTCCCTTCGGCGCGTGCACCACCGCGCGGTAGCCGCCGTCGCCCGCCGGCACCACCGGGGCCTTGCGCCAGGTGCGGCCCCCGTCGACGGAGACCCGCACGGCCAGCTGCCGGATTCGACCCACGCGGGCCTCCGGCTGGGACATCACCGACACCGGCAGCAGGGTCACCGGCGCCCAGCGGGCGACGTTGTGGTCGTCGACCGTCGGCGCGTACCGGACGACCCAGATCGGGAAGATCTGGTCGGCCGCGCTGGCGGTGTCCGACCGGAACGTCCACGTCGCGTCCACCCGCGTCGACAGGGGGGAGTACGACGGTCGGCTGGTCCGCTTCTCCACGCGGAACGTCGCGGGCCCCGGCGGCACCTCGGCCTCCAGGTTCCCGGCGCCGGAGGCGCCCACCAGCCGGCCGTCGCGGTACATCCGGGTCGTCGCCGCGTCGGTGAGGGAGCCGGCCCGGTGCCCGTCCTGGTCGGAGTACATGGGGACGCCGAACCAGACGGTGTCGCCACGCCGGCCGGCGTGACCGGCGAAGTCGAACATCGGCCCGAGCACCGACGCGTTCCACCGGTCGGTGTACCGCTGCCCGGCCTGGTACGACTGGTTCGCCTGGCCGAAGGCCGTGATCTCGACCGGTAGCCCGTCCCCGCCCGGGACGTTCTCGCCGAAGGCGGCGCTCCACAGGGTGGCACCGCCCTCCAGCAGGTGCGTCGTGCGCGCCGGCAGTCTGAACGGCAGCAGCGGAGTCAGCGTGCCGAGGACGCCGGGCGCGTTGGGGAACATGGCCTTGGTCGCCGCGCGCCCGGTCACCTGGGCGACCAGCCGGCTGTCCACCGTCGCCAGGTCCCGATCGGCCACCTTCCGGTCGAAGCCGGTGAAGAAGCCGCCCGGGCGGGTGTCGAGCAGCCCGTAGGTGTAGGGGGTGTCGCGGAAGTCGCCAGCCGGGCCGGGCACCGCCCAGGTGGAGTGGAGGTAACCGGTCATCTTCTCGGCGGGCAGGTCGGGGCCGAGCTGCCCGGAGCGCAGCCCCTCGAAGCCGTCGAGGGCCAGGGCGATGCCGAACCCGGTGCCGTCCTCGGCGCGCCGGTTGAAACCGAGGTCGACGATGGCGGTCCGCGCGTCCGGGCGGGGCACGGTGGTGCGTACCGGGGCGGTCCGTCGGGCGTCCATGGTCACCGTGGCGTCGGCGTCGAGGGCCAGCTCCGGCTGGACGAGGCGGTGCCAGGTCGAGTCGGTGTCGCCGAAGTCGACCACGTCGCCGACGAGGACGTAGCTGCCCTTCGGCAGCCGGGCGGTGGCGGTGCCGTCCTCGCCGTACAGCAACGCCCTCAGCTCGCCGGTGAGGTCCAGCACCATCGTCTCGGCCCGGCCGGTGGGCCGCCCGTCCGGCCCGAGGTGCCGGACGGTGAGCGTGTGGCTCTCGACCTCCTTCTCCACCTCGACGCGCGAGCGCACGGCCAGTTCGGGCATGTCCGCCGGGGTGGCGGTGACGGTGCCCGTGTAGCGGCCGTCGGGCCCGTCGTGGCGGGTGTCGGCGGTGACGGTGACGCCGGCCGACCCGCCCGCCGGCACGGTCACCGTGGTCGCGTCGAGCCGCAGCGCCCCGGCGGGGGCGGGCGTGCCGTCGGGGCCGGTCAGCGCGACGTCGAGCCGCAGCTCGACGGGCCGGTCGCCGTGGTTGTACCAGGTGAGCGTCCGCTGTTGCGGGCGGTCGTCGGCGTGCGGCCACTGCTGCACCCCGAAGGCGAGCGAGGCCGTGGCCGGGAGCACGTTCCGCCGGGTCAGCGCCGCCGCGTCGAGCGCACCGTCCACCGCGGAGGCGGCGAGGGCGGCGCGGAGCCGGTCCACGGACCAGTCAGGGTGACGCTGGGTGAGCAGTGCCGCGCCCGTCACCGTGCCGGCCGGCAGCCCGGTCGCGCGCCCGTCGGCCCTGTCGTGGGTGGCGGTCGTTCCGGCAGTCCCGACCGCGGCGGGGGCCAGCACGAGGGCCCCGGTGCGGTCGCCGATCCGTTCGATCGCCCGGCCGAGCGGGCCGGTGCCGAACTGCTCCGCGCCACCGACGCCGAGGTCGACGACGTCGGCCCGGCCGGCGGCCCACTCCAGGCCGGCCAGGATCGCCGACTCCGGGCACCGGCCGTCGTCGTCACAGACCTTGCCGTCGAGCAGCGTCGCGCCGGGCACGGCGGCGGCGGTGCGGGTGCCGTGTCCGTGCCGGTCACCGGTGCTCGCGCCGGCGAAGACCTGCCGGTGCGCCACCCGGGCGGCCGGCCCGGTCCGGTCGGCGTCGACGCCGGTGCTCAGCACGGCCACGGTCGGCGCGGCGCCTCCCGCCGACAGGGCCGGGGGCAGGTCGGTGGGCGGCGCCGGCACGGGCGCCGGGGTCAACGGCCTGTCCAGCCAGATCCTCTCGATGTCTGCCCGCTGCTCGCGAATCGCCGACCAGGCCGAGGCGGCATCCGTCTTGGCCACGGTCACCGCGCTCATCCCGGCTACGGCGAACCGGCCGGTCGTGCGCAGCCCAGGCCCGGTCAGACCGGCCGCGGGATCGGCGCCGCGTCGCGACACGATCAGCGGCAGCCCGGGGCTGCGGGCGTCGTCGTAGCCGGCCCGGACCAGCGCCGTGACGTCGAACAGGCGCCGGTCCAGCAGCCCGGCGGCGACCAGCGGGCGGGCGTCCTCCGGGAGGACCGTGCGGTGCCCGCCGGCGCGGTGGCTGGTGAAGCGGGTGCCGGCGCGGCCCGGGGCGGCGGTCACGGTGACCCGCGCGCCGTCCGGGGAGACGGTGACCCGGTCACCGGTGATCAGGGTGATCCGATGGTCGGACTGGCTGGCGGGCGCCGGCGCGGGGTCCGCGTCTCCGCCCGCGACCGCAGGGGTCTGCTGCCCGGTGATCACCAGTACTGCCGCCAGGGCCGCCACGCCCCCGACCGCGATGGCCCTTCGGCCGCGCCCTCCGCTACCGGTTGCCGCACGTTTCTCGCCCACCCTGTGTCCCCTCCGCCGCTTCGGTCCGCCGCACGTGCGGCGGTCATCGGTGGTGTCTGGTCATCAGGGATCGTCGTCCGGCCCCTCCGGGCCCCGCATCTCCCGTCGTGCGCTCATCCCGTCACCGGGCGCGGAGTTGCGCACGGTGGAAGGTGCGCCGGGTCCGGCGGAGCAGCACGATCCGACAGTGGAGCGGACGGACGCGCCGGGGCGCCCGGTTCTGCCGAGGCAAGGGCTCAACAGATCCTTTTCGGACAGTACGGGCGCGTGAGGAGCGGACGATGACAACAGTGCGAGGGCACGCCCCGGGGGCGACATCCGCCACCGGCGAGCAGGCCCGACCGAGGATCTTCTTCCCCGAGCTGGAGGGCATGCGCGGGGTCGCCGCCGTGATGGTCATGCTGACCCACATCGCGCTGACCTCCGGCGTGATCGCCTCCGACATGTACGGCGCGGCCGGTAACCCGGTCGCCGGACCAATTTTCAACACCATGGACGTCGGCCTGCCGATCTTCTTCGTCCTCTCCGGGCTGGTGCTCTACCGGCCCTTCGCGCTGGCCACCCTCACCGACCGGCCGTCGATGGCGCTGAAGCCGTACTTCTGGCGGCGGGCCCTGCGGATCCTGCCGGCGTACTGGGCGCTGGCCGTGACGGCGCTGCTCGTGCTCAACACCGACGCCCTCACCGGGCTGTGGTACGTGCTGCGCTCGCTGCTCGTGCTGCACGTCTACCAGCCGAACGCGATGCCCACGGGGATGGAGCAGACGTGGAGCCTCGCGACCGAGGTCGCGTTCTACGTCACCCTGCCGCTGCTGGCCTGGGCGTTGCGCCGCTGGGCGGTACGCGCCGCCGACCCGGGGACCCGAGCGAGGCGGCTGCTGGTGCCACTGGGCGCGCTGGTGCTGACCGGCGCCGGCTTCGCCGCGTACCACCACCTGCCCTCGATGGGCGCCTTCCCGTTGCAGCACCTCTGGCCGACCGAGTACATGGGCTACCTGGCGGTCGGCATGATCCTGGCGACCCTCTCCGCCGTCGCCGAGGTGACGCCCGAGCGGGCGCCGGCCGCGTACCGGTTCCTCATCCGGCACCCGGGCGCCGCGTGGATCGGCGCGGTGCTGGTGTACGCGGCGGCCTGCTCCCCCCTGGGCGGCCCGAACGAGATGAACTACCCGCCGCTGGGCTCGGCGATGGTCGACCACGCTCTCTACCTGGTCATCTCCCTGCTGCTGGTGGCGCCGTTGACCCTGCCGGCGGGCCGTCCCGGCTACATGCGGGCGGCCCTGTCCAACCCCGTGCTGCGCTTCCTCGGCCGGGTCTCCTACGGGGTCTTCCTCTGGCACGTCTTCTACCTGTGGGTCTACTACGGGGCGACCGGCACGCCGCTGGGCACCGGCAACTTCTGGCTCATCACCGCGGCGGTGACGGGTGCCAGCGTGGTGACGGCGACGCTGAGCTTCTACGTGGTGGAGCGCCCGGCGTCGGGGCTGCGGCCGTGGTTGGGCCGGGCGCCCGTGGACCCGGGGGCCCAGGCGCCGAGGACGGTACGCGAACAGCGGCCGGCCGTCCGTTCGGCGGCGCAGTGGGAGCCGAGGGCCGGCGAGCCCGCCGCTTCCGCCGTACCCGCCGAATGAGCGCGGCCCGCAGACCGGCACCCCTGTACCGGGCGGGAGGTCCGCCCGGCGGCGAACCGAGAGGAACCACACGATGAGCGACACCGCGAGAGGCCGGGCCGTCGTCCTCGGCGCGAGCATGGCCGGGCTGTTCGCCGCCAAGGTGCTCGCCGAGGCGTACCGGGAGGTGGTCCTGGTGGACCGGGACCGGCTCGCCGAGGCGACCGAGGTGCGCCGCGGCGCACCGCAGGGCCGGCACCTGCACGGCCTGCTCGCCCGGGGTCAGCAGGCCATCGAGGAGCTGCTGCCCGGCTTCACCGACGAGGCGACCGCGGCCGGGTTGCGCTCGGGCGACCTCGGCACCCGGATCCGCTGGTACTTCAACGGCCACCGGCTGAAGCCGGCGGAGACCGGCCTGCTGGTGGTCGGGGGCTACCGGCCGGGCATCGAGGCGCTGGTGCGGCGCAGGGTGCTGGCCCTGTCGGGGGTGCGGCTCGTCGAGGACGCCGACGTCGTCGCCCCGGTCGCCACCGCCGACGGCAGCCGGATCACCGGCGTTCGGATCCACCACCGCGGCGCCGACGTCGCCGAGGTCATCGACGCCGACCTGGTGGTGGACGCCACCGGCCGCGGCTCCCGGACCCCCGCCTGGCTGACCGAGCTCGGCCACGGCCCGGTGCCGGAGGAGCGGATCAAGATCGGGCTCACCTACACCAGCGCGCGGTTCCGCTTCTCCCACGACCCGTTCCACGGCGACGTCTCGATCAACCCGGTGGCCACCCCCGCCCACCCGCGCGGCGCGTTCCTCGCCACGCTGGGCGGCGACACCGGGCTGCTCTCGCTCACCGGCATCCTCGGCGACGAGCCGCCGACCGACCGCGAGGGCTTCCTGGCGTACGCGGCCTCGCTGCCCGTGCCCGACATCATCGACGCCGTCCGGGATGCCGAGTTCCTCGACGAGCCGGCCTCGTTCCGGTTCCCGGCCAGCGTCCGGCGCCGCTACGAGCGGGTGTCCCGGCTGCCGGAGGGGCTGCTCGTGGTCGGCGACGCGGTCTGCACGTTCAACCCGGTCTACGGCCAGGGCATGACCGTCGCCGCCCTGGAGGCGCTGATCCTGCGCCGGCACCTCGCCGGTGGTGGGACGCCCCGGCCGCAGGCGTTCTTCGCCGACATCTCCCGGCAGCTCGACGCACCGTGGGAGGTCGCCGCCGGCGGCGACCTGGCCCACCCGCGGGTGGAGGGTCCGCGCCCGTTCAAGGTGCGGATGGCCAACGCCTACATCGCCCGGGTGCACGCCGCCGCCACCCGGGACAGCCGGGTCACGGACGCCTTCCTGCGGGTGGCCGGGCTGATCGACCCGCCGCAGGCGATCATGCGTCCCTCGGTGATGCTGCGCGTGCTGCGGGCGGGCGGGCAGCCGGCCGGCTCCGTCGCCACCCCGTCCGGTCCGGTGGCCCGTCCCCCGGCGCGCGACCGCGGCTGAGGCGGGTCCACACCCGCGGAGGCCGCTCCCCCACACGAGCTACGGCCCGTCGTGCCGCGCACGACGGGCCGTAGCTCCACAGGCCGTACCCCATAGGCGGCCGCCCTCCACGGACCGCACGCCACCGGCGGCACTCGACACGCAGGCCTGGTAGCGGACAGCGTCACGCGGTGACCACGACGCATCGACGTCGTGGTCACCGCGTTCGCGTGCTGGCGGGTGGCGACCCGGGGCGGGTCAGCGGGACGACGCCGTCCTCGCCGCGGCGACCGCCTCCTCGTAGCGCGGGTGCTCGCCGACCTCGCGCACGTACTCGACGTGCACGACGCGGGCCTCGGCGTCGACCACGAAGACCGCCCGGGCGAGCAGCCGGAACTCCGCGATCACCACGCCGTAGGCGAGCCCGAAGGACAGGTCGCGGTGGTCCGAGGCCGTCCGGACCCCCTCGATGCCGGCGTTGCCGCACCACCTGGCCTGCGCGAAGGGCAGGTCCACGGAGATGGTCAGCACGCTCACCCCCGGCAGGGCCGCGGCCTCCTCGTTGAACCGCCGCGTCTGCTGGTCGCAGACGCCGGTGTCGAGCGACGGCACCACGGACAGGATCCGCACCGTACCGGCCGACGAGGCCAGGTCGACCGGCGAGAAGTCGTTGGCCAGCGCGGTGAAGGCCGGCGCGGGATCACCCACGCGCACCTCCGGCCCGAGCAGCGTGACCGGGCGACCCCGGAACGTCGTGACGCCGGCACGTTCCAACGCGACTGTCATCAGGTTCTCCTAGCGTCCAGCGGGAGGTGGCGGGTCGGCCGGCGCCGGCGTGGCCCAGCGGGTACCGGCGGCCCCAGGGGCGCGGCCGGTACCGGGCGGTACGCCTGCCCGCGCCGCACCCAGCATCGTCCGCCGCGTCCGACGGCCGCACCTTCGCACGTGCCGCCTGGCGCCGGGTCAGCGCACCGCGTCGGCGTGCTCGGGGGCGGTGGCCGACGCTTCGGCCGGCGGCCGGCGGCGCAGCATCGGCACCGGGATCAGCGAGACGACCCCGGCGGCGACCGACAGCACCACGTAGTTGGTGGTCGCCAGCACCACCCCGGCGACCACGCTGGCCACGGCCGAGGCGGCCCACACGAGGGCGTCCACCCGGCCCTGCACCGCCCGCCGCGCGGCCGGCGTCAACGCCTGGGTGAGCAGGGCGCTACCGCCGACGAAGGTGAGGTTCCAGCCCCAGCCGAGCAGGAAGAGCGAGACCACCAGGCGGGTGAGGCCGCTGCCGTGGGCCGCCGGCCACGACGCCACCACGACGGAGGTGACCAGCAGGCCGATGCCCATCAGGATCGCGGCCCGACCGCCGAAACGGTCCGAGAGGTAGCCGGAGAGCGGCGCCAGGGCGAACATGCCGATCATGTGGCCGCTGAGCACCACACCCACCGCCGTGAGGCCGTGGTGGTTGCTGCTCATGTGCAGCGGCGTCATGGTCATCAGGGCGACCATGGCCAACTGCCCGGCGATCATGGACACCAACGCGACGGACACCACCGGGTGCCGCCACACCTGCGCCGGGGTCGGATCGTTGGCGCCCTGCCGGGCCGCCGTCCGCGACCGGGGCATGGCGGCGGAGGCGAGCACGCAGATGCCGGCCGCCAGCAGGGCCACGAGGAACGGCCCGGCCAGGTCCGGCAGACCCAGCCGGTCGGCGACGTCGGCGCTCGGATCCATCAGGTTGGGCCCGAATACCGCCCCGACGGTGCCCGCCCAGACGATGACCCCGACGGCCAGCCCCTGCCGGCGGGGCGGGTACAGGTCCGCCGCGCAGTACCGCGACAGCTGCGCCCCGCCGTTGCCCACCCCGAGCAGCACCATGCCGAAGATCAGCAGCAACACCTGCCCGGAGGCCACGGCGGCGCCGGCCACCGCCGCGCCCACGATCGCGACCAGGTAGCCCAGTGACAGCGCGGAACGGGTGCCCCGACGCGCCATCAGCGCGGCCAGCCAGAGCGTGCCGGCGGCGGTGCCCAGCACGCCGGCCGCGTTCGGCACGCCGCTCCAGAGCTCGGTCAGTTCCTCCGCGCCGATCAGCGTGGACGCCGTGCTGGCCCCCACCATGGAGGTGTTGGTGGCGGCCACCCCACCGAGCAGGGCCGCCATCGACCGTCGCCGGCCGGCGGTTTCCACGTCGACGCTCATGATCCTCTTTTCTTGACGAGCAGTGCCACCGGCAGGCGGCCGAACAGGTCCTCGACGCGGGGCGCCGGCGAACGGACCGGCGCGCCGGTGAGCACGTCCACCCAGCCGTCGGCGTCACCGGGCAGGGGCACCACGGTGTCGGCCCAACCGCCCCGTTCGGCGAGCCCCACCGGCAGCCGGGTGGCCAGCGCCACGACGCCGTCGTCACCGCCGCGCGAGAAGCCGACGAGGTGCTCCGCCGCGCCACCCTCCGCGCGGACCGGGCGGTAACCGCGGAACAGCCGCGGACTGTCCCGGCGCAGCCGCAGCACCCGGGAGGTGACCAGCAACTTGGCCGTCCCCGTGTCGTCGACCTGCGGCGTCCGTCCCGCGTCGATCTCCGCCAGCAGTCGCCGGCGGGCCGCGAAGTCGACCGGGCGGCGGTTGTCCGGGTCGACCAGGGAGTAGTCCCACAGCTCGGTGCCCTGGTAGACGTCGGGCACCCCGGGGCCGGCGAGCTGAAGCAGCTTCTGGCCCAGCGAGTTCGACCAGCCGGGCGGGGCGATCCGGTCGACGAAGGCACGGACCTCCGCCGTGAGGGTCGCGTCGGCGAGCACCCGGGCGGGCCAGCTCGTGACGCCGTCCTCGTAGTCGAGGTCGGGATCGTGCCAGTTCGTGCGGACCCGCGTCTCGCGGGCGACCTTGAGCAGGTAGGCGGAGAGCCGCTCGGGGCCGATCGGCCAGGCGCCGAGCAGGGTCTGCCACGCCAGCGGTTCGAGCAGGGGGTCGCCCAGCGGCTGCCGGGCCGACCAGCGGCGGAAGCGCTCGGCGTACGCCTCCGGCAGCTCGCTGAGCACCGCCAGGCGGGCCCGTACGTCCTCCGAGCGCTTGGTGTCGTGGGTGGACAGCGTGGTCATGGTGGCGGGCCAGCCGGCCTCCCGGGCCGCGTTCGCCGCGTGCAACTCACCCGGCGACACCCCGAACCGGCCCGGGTCGACGCCCACCTCGTTGACCGCCACCAGGCTGTTGTGCCGGTAGATCGCGGTGTCCTCGACGCCCTTGGCCATCACCGGGCCGGTCGCCTGCTGCACCCGCACCGCGAGCGGGCCGGTCGGCCGGGCGACCATCTCGTCCCGGACGGCGGTGAGGATCCCCCGCAGCGCCGGCCGACGCCGGGCGGCCCGCTCGACCGCCTCGTCCAGCGCCCAGCGGTGCTGCGGGAGATAGGACCGGTAGACGGGAAACTCCACCAGCAGGGCCCGGACGGCGTCCGCGCGCTCGGCCGCCGGGCAGCGGGGCAGCAGCGCCGCGACGAGCGCCTCCACCCGTCGCGCCTCGGCGACCAGCATCGTCGCGACGACCTGCTCGCGCGCCTCGCGCACGACCTCGGCCAGCGCGGTGCCGGTCAGGCCGGCCGCCTCGGTCAGCCGCTGCCGGCCGGACGGGGCCACGAAGACGCCCGAGATCTCGGCCAGCGCGTCGTAGCCCGTGGTGCCGTCCACCGGCCAGCCCGCCGGCAGCTCCTCGCCGGTGCCCAGCACCTTCTCCACCACGATCCACGCTGCGGGCGCCGCGGCCCGCAGCCGCCGCAGGTATCCCGCGGGATCCGCCAGGCCGTCCGGATGGTCGACGCGCAGCCCGGTGGCCTGCCCCTCCCGCACCCAGCGCAGCGTCTCGGCGTGCAGCGCCCCGAACACCTCCGGGTCCTCCGTGCGCAGGCAGGCCAGCGTGTCGATGTTGAAGAACCGGCGGTACGTCAGGTCGGCCGCCCCCCGGCGCCAGGACACCAGCCGGTAGTGCTGCCGGCCGTGCACCTGCGCCACCGTGCCGTGCCCGGTGCCGGGCGCCAGCGGGAAGCGGTGCTCGTGGTAGACCAGCGAGTCGTCGGCGAGCTTCAGCTCCCCCTCGGCCGCCGCGCCGCCGTCGCCGTCGTCGCCCAGCACCGGCAGCAACAGCGGCCCCGCCGACCAGTCGACGTCGAAGAACCGGGCGTAGCGGGACTCCGGCCCGTGCCGCAGCACGTCGGACCACCACGGGTTGGCCGCCGCGTCGGCGACGCCCATGTGGTTGCAGACCACGTCGACCACGAAACCGAGCCCGGCCTCGGCGAGCCGGCGGGCGAGCGCGAGACGCGCCCGCTCGCCGCCCCGGCCCGGGTCGGCGCGCGTGGGGTCGACCAGGTCGTAGCCGTGCGTCGAGCCCGGCGCCGCCGCGAGCAGCGGGGAGGCGTAGAGCGCGCCGACACCGAGGTCGACCAGGTAGTCGGTCAGCGCGACGGCGTCGGAGAGGCCGAGGTGGGGGCCGAACTGGAGCCGGTACGTGGAGGTCGGTGCCGCCATCAGCCGGTGAACCCCCTGGCCCGTCGGGTGGACGCCCGCCGGTCCCGGCCGTACGTCTCGGTCAGCCGGCGCAGCCGGAACTCCAGGCCCGGGGTCAGCGACTCCATCCGGAACCGCCACCGCCAGCTCCCCTCGGCCTGTCCCGGTACGTTCATCCGGGCCGCCGGGCCCAGCTCCAGCACGTCCTGCAACGGCAGGACGGCGAGCTCGGCCACCGACGCGAAGACCGCCCGCGCCATCGACCAGCAGATGCCGTCCGGCAGGCCCCCGAGGTAGCGCTCCACCCGCAGCCGCTGGTCGGCGCTCGACTCCTCCCACCAGCCCAGTGTGGTGTCGTTGTCGTGCGTTCCCGTGTATGCCACGCAGTCGGTCGGGTAGTGGTGCGGCAGATGCTGGTTCTCGTCGCCGGCGAA
Source organism: Micromonospora sp. USAFONa4 (assembly GCF_057197825.1). Classification (NCBI taxonomy): domain Bacteria; kingdom Bacillati; phylum Actinomycetota; class Actinomycetes; order Micromonosporales; family Micromonosporaceae; genus Micromonospora; species Micromonospora sp. USAFONa4. Next base: position 539,362 of record NZ_CM170072.1, read on the forward strand.
GGCGAACTGGAGCAGCCGCATGCCGGGAATGCCGGCGTCGATGCGCAACTGCTGCACCTCCGCCGAGGCGGGTCCCAGGTCCTCGGCCAGCATCACCACCTCGCCGAGTTCCTTGCGGATGGCCTGGAACAGCGACGGGCCCGGCCCGTCGCGCCAGCGCCCCGCGCTCGCCGGCCGGCCCACCGGCACCGCCCAGTAGCGCAGGAAGCCCCGGAAGTGGTCGAGCCGGATCATGTCGTACAGCTGGGTCATCCGGCGGATCCGGTCGACCCACCAGGCGTACTGGTCCTCCGCCATCAGCTCCCAGCGGTACAGCGCGTTGCCCCAGACCTGGCCGTCGGCGCTGAACTCGTCGGGCGGGAACCCGGCCACGGCGGTCGGGCGGCCCGCCGCGTCCAGCTGGAACAGCTCCGGCGCCGCCCACGTCTCGCAGCTGTCCGTGCCGGCGAACATGGCCACGTCGCCGATCAGCTCGATGCCGAGGCGGCGGGCGTGGTCGCGGACGGCGGTGAAGTGCGCGGCGAACAGGTACTGCTCGAACCGGTAGTAGTCGAGGCGGTCCCGCTCGGTGTCGTCGAGGCGGGCCAGCGCGTCCGGGTCCCGCCGGGCCAGCGGCGTCGGCCAGCTCGTCCACGGCCCGCCGTGCCGCTCCCGCAGCGTCATGTAGCGGGCGTAGTCGTCCAGCCACCACGCCTGTTCCCGGGCGAACGCCTCGCTGTCGGCGGTCGGCGTGAAGGCGGCGTACGCCCGGGCCAGCAGGTCGGCCTTGACGGCGCCCGCCGCCGGGTAGTCCACGGTGTCCGGCGGCAGCGCCGGCACGTCCGCCAGGTCGGCGGCGGTGAGCAGGCCCTCGTCGCGCAGCCGCTCGACGCTCACGTAGAGCGGGCTGCCGGCCAGCGTGGAGCTGGCCTGGTACGGGCAGCCGTCCGCGCCGACGGGGTTGAGCGGCAGCACCTGCCACACGCTCTGCTCGGCGGCCGCGAGGAAGTCCAGCCACTCGATCGCGGCCGGCCCGAACTCACCCACCCCGAACCGGCCCGGTAGAGAGCTGGGATGCAGCAGGATCCCGCTACGTCGGTTGACCGGCACCCGAGTCGTCCTCCCGTCCTGTCCCGTGCGCCGGCGCGCGCACGTACAACTGCTCGTACCGCTCGGCGGCCTCGTCCCACGAGAACCGTGCCCGCATGCCGCGCTCCCGCAACCGCGCCCACGCCTGCCGGTCGGCCCAGCGCACGACCACCTGCGCGATCAGGTCGACCAGGTCCGGCGCGCGGTAGCCGTCGAACGAGAAGCCGAGCCCCGTCGCGGCGACCGTCTCCGCCATGCCGCCGACCCGCCGCACCACGGGCACCGACCCGTAGCGCAGCGCGATCAGCGGCGCCAGCCCGCACGGCTCGAACCGGGAGGGCGCCAGGAAGGCGTCCGAGCCGGCGTACGCCAGCCGGGCGATCGCCTCCCCGCTGTCCGGGTGGTAGGCGACGTGCGGGTAGTAGCGGGCGGCGCGGCGGAACGACCGCTCGTACTCGGCCCCGACGCCGACGACGACGAGTTGCAGGCCGAGGGCGGCGATCTCGTCGATGCCCTCCAGCAACAGGTCGACGCCCTTCTGGTCGACCAACCGGCCGACGAAGGCGAACAGCGGCACCTCCGCATCCGTCGCCAGGCCGCTGCGCTGCTGGAGCGCGCGCTTCGCCACCGCCTTGCCCGCGAGGTCGTGCACGTCGAAGCGGGCCGGCAGGTGCGGGTCCGTGGCGGGGTCGAAGTCGTCGTAGTCGACCCCGTTGCGGATCCCGTGGTAGTCCCCGCCCCGGGCCCGCAGCAGCCCTTGCAGCCCGACCCCGTGCGCGGGGGCGAGGGTCTCGTCCCGGTAGCGGGCGCTGACGGTGGTGACCGCGTCGGCGTACCGGATGCCCTGGGCCAGCAGGTTGCCGGTGCCGTAGCGGGTCAGGTCCAGCTCGTCGGCCTTGTCGTGCGGGAACAACCCCTGGTAGGCGAGGTTGTGGATGGTCATCACGGTCCGCGGCGACGCGTCGAGGGCGCGCAGGTGTGCCGGGACGTGCCCGACGTGCCAGTCGTTGCAGTGCACCGCGTCGGGCGGGCTCGCCGACCGGGCCGCCAGCTCGGCGACCGCCCGGGAGAACAGCACGAAGGACGAGAGGTGCTTCTCCACGTACCCCTCGGGCCGCTGCCAGTCGGGATGCTGCGGCGTCCGCAGGGTGAGGTACCGGACGCCGTCGTGGTCGCCCAGGTCGTCGACGGTGAACTCGGCGCGCGCCGAGCCCGCCGCGACGGCCACCGTGCCGACCCGGCGGCCGTCCGGCAGCCCCGCGTAGCCGGGCAGGAACAGCCGTACGTCGTGCCCCCGGCCGGCCAGCGCCCGGGGCAGGGCCCGGGCGACGTCCCCGAGACCGCCCACCTTGACCAGGGGCGCCACCTCGGAGGTGGCGAAGAAGACCCGCAGCGGGCGGCCGGCGCTCACGCCCGCGTCCCCGACAGCGTGGCCGGCCCCGCGACCGTGGACAGGCCCGCGATCGGGGCACCGGCCAGGCGCAGCTCGACCGCGCCGGCGGTCCGGGCGACGCTCAGCGCGGCGAGGTCCGGCGCGGTCCAGGTCGCCCCGGCGGCCCGCAGGGCCGGCGCGTCGCCGACGCCGACGGTGACCGCCCCGGCGGACGAGGCGGCGCGGACGCCGCTGGGGGCGTCCTCGACGACCAGGCAGCCCGCCGGGGCCAGCCCGAGCCGGCGCGCCGCGAGCAGGTAGCAGTCCGGCGCCGGCTTGCCGCGCGCCGTCTCGCCCCAGGTGACCATGGCGTCGAAGGCCGCGGCGACGCCCAGGTGCGCCACCACCCGCCGGGCCCGGCGCGCGGAGGCGCCGGTGACCAGCGCCAGCCGGACACCGGCGCCGCCGAGCGTCGCCAGGATCTCCCGGGCGCCCGGCACCTCGACGAACGCGAGGTCGGTCTCGGCGACCCGCACCCGGCGCAGGATCTCCTCCCGCGTGTCGGGGCCGAGGTCGCCGAAGAGCGCCGAGACCGAGTGTTCCGGGGAACAGCCGAGCACGTCGTCGCGGATCGCCGACGCGGACAGCGCCCGATCGTGCTCGGCGGCCAGGCCCCGCCAGAGCGACAGGATGGCCTCGGTCGAGTCGATCAGGACGCCGTCCAGGTCGAACAGCACACCGGCGAAGACGGGGACCGGTCCGGACGCCATCAGCCCCCCGCCACGGCGGGCAGGATGGTCAACGAGTCGCCGTCGCGCAGGCGGGAGTCGAGCATCCCGCTGGTGCGTACGTCGACGTCGTTGATGTAGAGGTTGACGAAGCGGCGCAGCTGCCCGTCCTCCCCCATCACGCGGCTGCCCAGCCCCGGATGCCGGGCCTCGAGGTCGGCCAGCACCTCGGCGACGGTCGAGCCGTCCGCGGTCACGTACTTGCTGCCACTGGTGTAGTTGCGGAACACGGTCGGGATGCACACCTCGACGGCCATGGTCGGCTCCTCGGTCAGTAGGGGATCTCGTCGCCGGGCATGGCGCCGGCCAGGTACGACAGCCGACCGGCCTCCACGGCGTGCTTCATCGCCTGCGCCATCAGCATCGGCTCCCGGGCCTTCACCAGGGCGGTGTTGACCAGTACCGCCGCCGCCCCGAGCTCCATCGCCAGGGTGGCGTGCCGGGCGCTGCCCAGGCCGCCCTCGACGACCACCGGAATGTCGACCGTGTCGATGATCTGGCGGATCGGGCCGGGGTCGGGGATGCCGTGCCCGGAGGCCACGGGGGCGCTCATCACGCGCAGCGCCGAGCAGCCGAGCGCCGCCAGCTCCTTGGCGGTCGCGAGGTCGGGCAGGATGAACGGCATGACCTCCCAGCCCTGCTCGCGCAGCTGGGCGGCGACCTCGACGGTGGCCCGGTTGTCCGGCTCGTTGGTCCGGCCGCGGACGTCCAGCTTGAACACGGTGATGCCGTAGGCGTCGTGCAGGATGTTGACGGTCTTCCACGCGCTGTCGGCCGACCGGGCGAACGAGGTCGTGCCGATCCACAGGTACTGCTCGATGGGGATCTCGTCGGCCAGGTCGGACAGCAGGAGACTCGAACGGTTGTTGTCGGGGTCCACGGTGGTGATGAAGACCTGCGAACCGGTCGCCTCGAGCACCTGGCGGATCACCGATGGCGACGTGTACTGCTCGATACCGACGAGCAGGCGAGAGGTCAGCTCCGTGTCGCCGAGCCTGACCCACGCGTCCCGGAGGCCAGCGACCTCCATCGAATCCACGGACATGTACACCCTTTCTGGTCGAGCCGGGCACGACCGGCGGCGGGAGCGTCAGCCCGGGCCAGGGTGGGGCGGGGGCGGGGCCCCCGAAGCCCGCCAAGACCCGGACGCACCGCCGGCCGGCGAATCACCGATCGGTCCGTCACAGGAGTTGCGAAAAGAATCTTGGTTGCCACGGCGCAGCGCGGCATCTTCCAACGTGCGGCACTTCATGACACGCGGATCATTGATTGTTTACGAAAACGGTGATATTCGGCCGGCCCGCGTCGGCGCGGAAGAGTGCCGTCACCGCCGGATCAGGACCTCCGGCAGCGGCTTGCGGACCAGGTCCGGCACCGTCGCGTCCGGTGCCGGATAGCCGACCGGCATGACCAGGTACGGGCGCTCCTCCGGCGGCCGTTCGCACACCTCGTTGAGGAAGCGCATCGGGCTCGGCGTGTGCGTCAGGGTGGCCAGGCCGGCGTGGTGCAGCGCCGTGATCAGCACGCCGACCGCGATGCCGACGGATTCCTTGACGTAGTAGGGCTTCGGGGACCGGGGACCCTGGTGCACCTCGAACACCACGATCACGACCGGTGCCACCTCCAGGAAGGGCTTGTGCCAGTCCGTACCGATCGGGGCGATCGCCTCCAGCCACTGCGCCGACGCGCGCCGGGCGTAGAACTCGCGCTCCTCGGCCTCGGCGGCCTCCCGCAGCCGGCGCTTGCGGGCCGCGTCGGTGACCACGACGAACCGCCACGGTTGCAGGTTCGCGCCGCTCGGCGCGGTCGCCGCCGCGCGGATCGCCTCCTCGATCACCTCCATCGGCACCGGCTGCGGCGAGAAGTGCCGGATGGAGCGCCTGGCGGCCATCCGGTCGGCGAAGGTACGCGCGTTGTGCACCATGTCCCCGGCCGCCGCCAGCAGCGAATCGGGTCCGGGGTCACCGGTCATTCCAGCCATGAACGCCTCCCGCGTGATCGACGGATCCAGCATCGCCCAACGGAGCCGGGCGCGTTTTCGCAACCGTGCGGAACTTCGACCGCCGTCCGCCGCCCGGGGCGGGTGGGCGCGACGCCGCGCGGGCGGGTGGGGGGCTCACCCGTCCGTCGACGAGCCCTGCCCGGCGGGCACCGCGCCGAGCGGCCGGTGCTCCTCGGCGGCTTCGGCCGGGCCGGGCGTGGCGGCTTCGGCCGGGCCGGGCGTGGCGGCTTCGGCCGGGCCGGGCGTGGCGAGGAGGCGGGCCGTCAGGGCGGCCAGCAGCGCGGTGCGCTCCGGCATCCGCGCGACGTCGACGTACTCGCCACGCGCGTGCGGCAGTCCCCCCACCCCACCCAGACCGTCCAGGGTCGGTACGCCGAGGGCGCCGGTGAAGTTGGCGTCGGAGGCGCCCGGGGCGGCGACGCCGCGGACGGCCGGCAGCCCGAGGTCCACCGCCACCGACTGCGCGACCCGCAGCAGCGGCGTCGACACGGAGGCCGGTAGCGGGTACCGGTTGATCCCGCCGCTGACGGCCAGCCGCGCGTCGGGCAGTCGGGGGGTCAGCTCGCGGACCAGCCGGTCCACCCGGTGCAGCTCCTCGCGGGTCCAGGCGCGTACGTCGACGCAGAGGACCGCGGACTCCGGCACCACGTTCGTCATCGTGCCGGCGGTCAGGGCCGTCGGGGTCACGCTCGTCTCCCCCGCGGCGAAGGCCTGCACGGCGAGGACGTGGTGCGCGAGTTCGACCCCGGCGTTGACGCCCCGGTGCGGTTCGACGCCGGCGTGCGCCGCCCGGCCCCGCACGGTGATCCGGTAGACGGAGCCGCCCTTGCGCGCGACCTTGAGGTCGCCGCCCTCGGTGCTCGGCTCGCCGACCAGCACCGCCCCGGAGCGCCGGGCCTGCTCCTCGATCAGCGGCCGGGAGGTGGCCGACCCGCTCTCCTCGTCGCAGGTGAGCAGCAGCCCCACCCGCGAGGTGTCCGGCAGCAGTTCCAGCGCGGTGAGCATCTGCACGATCCCGGCCTTCATGTCGCAGACGCCGGGCCCCGTCGCGGTGCTTCCGGTGATCGTGAACGGCCAGTCCCGGATGGTGCCCGCGGGCCAGACCGTGTCGTAGTGCCCCAGCAGCAGCACGCGTTGGTCGGGGGCCGCCCAGAGCAGGTGCGGCAGTCCGTCGAGGACGACACGACGCCCCCGCCGGCCCAGCGCGGCGTCGCCCCACGCCTCGAGCAGGTCGGCGCAGGCGGCCAGTTCCCGGCCCCGTCCCGGCGGCGACTCGCAGGTCACCAACCGGCGCAACCGCGCCGTCATCACCGCTGCCCGGGCTTGCGCCCCACGCCGAAATACATCGACATCCGCCATGGTCTGATGGTGGCATCGCCACCCGTGGCGGCCACAGGGCGTGACGCCGACACCGCACGGATGCGGTGGGTGCGGCGCCCAACACGGCATCCTGGAAGACAGGGCCACGAGGCGGGCCATCCGCCCATGCCGGAAACGGACTCGTCCGCCCCGCCGGGCACGGCGGGGCGGACGAGGACGGTACGTCGAGGCGGGCGCCGGACGGCTACGTGGCCGCCCGCCGCGGGGGTGTCGTCAGCGGCTGCCCTCGAGCTGGCCGCGCAGCTTGCCGAGCGCGCGGGCGAGCAGGCGGGAGACGTGCATCTGGGAGACGCCGACCTGCGTGGCGATCTCGCTCTGGGTGAGGTTGCCGTAGAAGCGGAGGGTGAGGATCTTCTGCTCCCGCTCGTCGAGGGTGGCGAGCGCCGGACCGAGGGCGACCCGCAGCTCGGCCAGCTCGAACTCGCTGTCCTCGGCGCCCAGGGTGTCGCCCAGCTCGGTGGCGCTGTCGCCGTCGCCGATGGGGGTGGACAGGGAGACCGCGTTGTAGGCGCGGGCGCCTTCGAGCCCCTCCAGGACCTCTTCCTCGGTGACGCCGAGGTGGGTGGCGATGTCGGCGACCGTCGGCGCGCGGTTGAGCGTCTGGGTGAGGGTGCCGTTGGCCTCGGAGATGCGCAGCCGCAGCTCCTGCAGGCGGCGCGGCACGCGGATGTTCCAGGTGCGGTCGCGGAAGTGACGCTTGATCTCACCGAGGATCGTCGGGATGGCGAAGCCGGCGAAGTCCACGCCCCGGGAGGCGTCGAACCGGTCCACAGCCTTGATCAGCCCGAGGGCGGCGGTCTGGGCCAGGTCCCCGTTGGGCTCGCCGCGCCCGCTGTAGCGGAAGGCGAGGTGGTGGGCCAGCGGCAGCCACGCCTCGATCACCCGCGCCCGCAGCGCCGGCCGGTCGGGGTGCCCCTCCGGCAGGGCGGCGAGGGCGGCGGTCAGCTCACTCGCGCGGGTCTCGTCACCGGAGGCCGTGGTGGTGGCGTCGGTGGTGGTGGTCGGCGCGGTCGTCGTGGTGATCATGCTGCCCTTCCTGTCCTACGATGCGGCGACGCCGGGTACCGGCGACCGCAGTGCCACCACCCTAGACCAACGGCCGTTGCCATATCAACCGAACGGCCGATGGATAAAAGCGACACAAACTCCCGAACGAGGCGCTAACCATGTGGTCCCCGCCACGCGCAGCTGGTGCCGCCCGTGGCTCAGGAGGCTGCCGGCCCCACATGGAGCCGGCTCACCGTCTCGGCGACGCAGACCGGCTTGCCGCCGGCGTCGCACTCCACGGTCGCGGCGGTGACCAGCTGTACGCCGCCGGCCACCGGCGACACCTCGGCGATGGTGGCGACGGCCCGGACCGCCGTGCCGACCCGCAACGGGGCGGGGAACCGCACCCGGTTCAGCCCGTAGTTGACGCCCATCCGCACGCCCCGCACCCGGTAGAGCCGCCCCACCAGCGCCGGCAGCAGCGACAGGGTGAGGAAGCCGTGCGCGATCGTGCCCCCGTACGGGCCGGCGGCGGCCCGCTCCGGGTCGAGGTGGATCCACTGGTGGTCGTCGGTGGCGTCGGCGAACAGGTCGACGCGCCCCTGCTCGATGCGCTGCCACGGCCCCGGGCCGAGGGTCTCCCCGACCGCGGCGGCCAGCTCGTCGACGGAGTCGAAGGTCCTCATGCCAGGTGCCCTCCCAGTCGGGTGTAGCCGCGCAGCAGGTCCCGGGCGATGATGAGCCGCTGCATCTCGTCGGTGCCCTCGAAGATCCGGTAGAGCCGGACCTGCCGGTACCACCGCTCGACGGGCAGCTCCCGGGTGTAGCCCATGCCGCCGTGGATCTGCAGCACCCGGTCGACCACCCGGTTGACCATGCCGGCGCCGTAGAGCTTCGCCATCGACGAGGCGTGCCGGGGATCCATGCCCTGGTCCACCGTCCAGGCCGCCCGCAGGATGAGCCAGCGGGCCGCCTCCAGCTCGGTCTCGGAGTCGGCGATCATCCACTGGATCGCCTGGTTGTCGCCGATGGGCCGGCCGAACGTCTGCCGGGTGGTGGCGTGGTCGATCGCCATCCGCAACGCCCGCTCGGCGATGCCGACCGCGTGCGAGGGGATGGTGTAGCGGCCCTTGCCGATCCACTCCATCGCGAGCGCGAAGCCCTGGCCGGGCTCGCCGAGGATGTTGCGCTCCGGCACCCGTACGTCGTCGAAGACCAGCGCGGCCGGACCGCCCTCGCCCATGGTCTGGATGAACTCCGAGCGCCAGCCCATCGCCCGGTCCACCAGGAAGGCCGTGGCACCGCCGTTGCGGGCGCCCTTCTCCCGGTCGGTCACCGCGATGACGATGGCGAAGTCGGCCTCGTTGCCGCCGGTGATGAAGGTCTTCTCGCCGTTGAGCACCCAGTCGCCGCCGTCGCGGCGGGCGCTGAGCCGGATGTTGGCGGCGTCGGACCCGGCGCCCGGCTCGGTGATCGCGAAGCAGCTGCGCCGCTCCCCCTCGATCGTCGGGAGCAGGAACTCCCGCTTCTGCTCGTCGTTGGCCCGGAACAGGATGTTGTCGGCCTCACCGCCGAAGCGGAACGGCACGTACGAGCGGCCGATCTCGGTCCAGATCAGCGACTGGGTGACGGCTGGCAGGTCCATGCCGCCGTACGCCTCGGGAGTGGCCAGTCCCCAGAAGCCGAACGCCCGCGCCTTGAGCTGCAACTCGCGCAGCTCGTCGGGCTCCAGCCCGGGCCGGTGGGCGCGTTCGCGCCGCAGCAGCTCCGGCTCCAGCGGCATGACCTCCCTGGCGATGAAGTCGCGGGCCGTGTCGCGGATGGCCCGTTCGGTGTCCGAGAGCGCGAAGTCCATGTCCCCTCCGGGGTCGGTGCGGGGCTACGCGCGGCTCAGCGCGCGCCGCCGTTGACGTACAGGGTCTGGCCGCTGACGTACGAGGCGTCGTCGCTGGCCAGGAAGGCGATCACCGAGGCGATCTCGGCGGGCTGGGCGACCCGGCGCAGCGGGGTGTGCTCGGCCACCGCCCGCTGGTGCTCCTCGGGGCTGCTGCCCACCCGCTCGGCGGTGGCCGCGGTCATCGCGGTCGCCACGTAGCCGGGGGCGACCGCGTTCACGGTCACGTTGAACGGGCCCAGCTCGACGGCCAGCGTGGCGGTGAGGCCCTGCACGCCGGCCTTGGCCGCCGCGTAGTTGACCTGGCCCCGGTTGCCCAGCGCGGAGCGGCTGCTGAGGTTGACGATCCGGCCGTAGCGGGCCGCCACCATGTGCTGCTGCGCCGCCTGGCAGCAGAGGAACATGCTCGTCAGGTTGGTGGTCAGCACCGCCTCCCACTCGGGCAGCGCCATCCTGAACAGCAGGTTGTCGCGGGTGATCCCGGCGTTGTTGACGAGCACGTGCAGCCCGCCGTACGCCTGGACCACCTGGTCGGTCATGGCGGTGACCGCCTCGGCGTCGGTCACGTCGCAGCCGATGCCGACGGCCCGGCCGCCGGCGGCGGCGATCTCGTCGGCGACGGCCCCGGCGCGCGCGGCGTCGAGGTCCACCACCGCGACCGCCGCGCCCTCGGCGGCGAGCCGGTGTGCGGTGGCCGCGCCGATGCCCTGCGCGGCGCCGGTGACGACGGCGACCCGGTCGGCGAATCTGGTCACGGTTCCTCCTGGCTCTAGAAGGCGTTGACGCCGGTGAGCGCGCGTCCGATGAGCAGCTGCTGGATCTGGCTGGTGCCCTCGTAGAGGGTGGCGACGCGGGCGTCGCGCAGGTACTTGCCGACGGGGTACTCGTCGATGTAGCCGTAGCCGCCGAAGACCTGCACCGCGTTGTTGGCCGCGCGCACGGCGGCCTCGCTGGCGAAGAGCTTGGCCATCGACGCCTCGGTGGCGAACGGCTCGCCCCGGTCGATCAGGTCGGCCACCCGCCACACCAGCAGCCGCGCGGCGTCGGTGTCGACGGCGATGGCGGCGAGCAGTTGCTGCACGAGCTGGTGGCCGGCGATGGGCTTGCCGAACTGGGTGCGCTGCCCGGCGTAGCCGACGGCCGCGTCCAGGCAGCCCTGGGCGATGCCGACGCAGCCGGCGGCCACGGACATCCGGCCCTTGGCCAGGGTGGCGAGGGCGAGCCGGAAGCCGGCGCCCTCCTCGCCGAGGAGCGCGGATGCCGGCACCCGTACGCCGTCGAAGCGCAGCTCCCCGGTGGCCTGCCCGCGCAGCCCCAGCTTGCCGTGGATCTCGCGGCGGGTCAGGCCCGGCGCGTCGGTGGGTACCAGGAACGCGCTGATGCCCCGGTGTCCCGGGCCGCCGGTGCGGGCGAAGACCAGCGCGACGTCGGCCGTGGTGCCGTTGGTGATGAACATCTTCGCGCCGGTGATCAGCCAGTCGGCGCCGTCGCGGACCGCCCGGGTGGTCAGGGCGGCCGCGTCGGAGCCGCTGTCCGGCTCGGTCAGCGCGAAGCAGCCGAGCGCCGCGCCGGAGCAGAGCCGGGGCAACCACTGCTCCCGCTGCCCGGCCGAGCCGTGCGCGGCGATCGACTTGGCGACCAGGCCGAGGGAGACCGAGACGATGCCGCGCACGGCGGAGTCGCCCCGGCCCAGCTCCTCCAGCACGAGGCAGTAGGAGAGGTGGTCGCCGCCCGAACCGCCGTCGTCCTCGCCGATGGTCAGCCCGAGGAAGCCGAGCTGGCCGAGCTTGCCGACGATGTCCGGATCCACGGACTCGCGGCGGTCCCAGGTGGCCGCGTGCGGCACCACCTCACGGTCGACGAAGTCCGCGGCGAGCCGGCGGACCGCCGCCTGCTCGGCGGAGAGTTCCAGATCCATGAGGCTTAAACTAGCGGTGCAAGTTTAATTCCGTCCAGACCCGGTTGTGGCAGAGTCTGCGACGGACGACCCGAGCGAAGGAGGACCGGATGCCCCGGCCGCGGCAGGCGCTGCTCAGCCGGCAGCGGATCGTCGAGACCGCCGCCGCGCTGATCGACGCCGAAGGGCTGGAGGGCTTCTCCACCCGCCGGCTCGCCGCCGAACTCGGGGTACGCGGACCGTCGCTCTACAACCACTTCGCCACCAAGGACGAGATCCTTGACGCGGTGGCCGACAGCGTCACCGGCCAGGTGGACGTGTCGTTCTTCGGCAGCGTCGACTGGCGCGAGGCGCTGCGCCGGTGGGGGCACTCCTACCGGGCGGCGCTGGCCGCGCACCCGAACATCGTGCCGTACCTGGCCCGGGGGCCGGGGCGCCGGCCGGCGGCGCTGGCCATGGCCGACGCCGTCTACGGCGGGCTGGTCGCCGCCGGGTGGCCGCCGGCCCGGGCGACCCACGTCGGCGCGCTCATGCGCTACTTCGTGGCCGGCTCGGCGCTGGGCTCGTTCGCGCGGGGCTTCGTCGAGGACCCCGGGCTGTACGCGGAGCAGTACCCGCACCTGACGCAGGCCCACCGGCTGGCCGAGCACCAGCAGCGGGTGGACGAGGGCGCCTTCGCGCTGGGCCTCGACGCGCTGATCCACGGGCTGTCGCGCACCTACGAGGAGCACATCGGGCCGCTGCCGCCCCTCCCGCCGGCCGACGACGCGTACTAGAGTCAAAACTTGCGCTGCTAGTTTCGGCCGACGTACGTGAGGGGCATGATGGATCTCGCACGGACCGACTTCTACCTGGACGGCAAGTGGGTCGCCGCCGACGCCGGGGAGACCGTCGCGGTGCGCAACCCGGCGACCGAGGAGGTCGTCGCCGCTGTCCCGGCCGGCACGCCCGCCGACGTCGACCGCGCCGTCGCGGCGGCCCGGGCCGCCTTCCCCGGCTGGGCCGACGCCGCGCCCGCCGAGCGTGCCGCGCACCTGGACCGGCTGCACGCCGCGCTCTCCGCCCGGGCCGACGAGATCGCCCGCACCGTCGCCCTGGAACTCGGCACCCCGCTGAAGGTGGCCACCCGGGTCCAGACCGGCCTGCCGCTGACGGTCCTGCACAGCTACGTCGAGCTGGCCGCCCGCCCCCCGGCCGACGAGACGATCGGCAACTCGCTGGTGGTCCGGGAGCCGGTCGGCGTGGTCGGGGCGATCACCCCGTGGAACTACCCGCTGCACCAGGTCGTCGCGAAGCTGGCCCCCGCCCTGGCCGCCGGCTGCACCGTGGTGCTCAAGCCGAGCGAGCTGACCCCGTTGACGGCGTACCTGCTCTTCGACGCCATCCACGAGGCCGGCTTCCCGCCGGGCGTGGTCAATCTGGTCACCGGCACCGGCCCGGTCGTCGGCGAGGCCATCGCCGCGCACCCGGACGTCGACATGGTCTCCTTCACCGGCTCGACGGCCACCGGCCGGCGGATCTCCCACCTCGCCGCCGACCGGATCGCCCGGGTCGCCCTGGAACTCGGCGGCAAGTCGGCCAACGTCGTCCTCGACGACGCCGACCTGGCCACGGCCGTCAAGGTGGGGGTCGGCAACGCCTTCCTCAACTCCGGCCAGACCTGCGCCGCCTGGACCCGCCTGCTCGTGCACCGCGACCGCTACGACGAGGCCCTCGACCTGGCCGCCAAGGCCGCGGCGGGCTACCGGCTCGGCGACCCGTTCGACCCGGCCACCCGGCTCGGCCCGCTGGTCTCCGCGGCGCAGCGGGAACGGGTCCGCGAGCACGTCGCCCGGGGGCTGGCCGACGGGGGCCGGCTCGTCGCCGGCGGGCCCGACGCGCCGCTGCCCGAGCGGGGCTACTTCGTCGCCCCGACGGTGATCGCCGACGTCGACCCCGACAGCGCCCTGGCCCAGGAGGAGGTCTTCGGCCCGGTGCTCGCGGTCATCGGGTTCGACGAAGAGGACGAGGCGGTGCGCATCGCCAACAACTCCCGCTACGGGCTGGCCGGCGCGGTCTGGTCCGCAGACGAGGAGCGGGCGCTGCGGGTGGCCCGGCGGCTGCGTACCGGCGCCGTCGACGTCAACGGCGCCCCGTTCAACCCGCTCGCCCCGTTCGGCGGCTACAAGCAGTCCGGCCTCGGCCGGGAGCTGGGCCGGCTCGGGCTCGAGGAATTCCTCCAGGTCAAGGCCATCCAGCGATGAGGGCGCTGGTCGTACGGGCCGTCGACGCCCCGCTGCGGGTGGAGGAGATCGAACTGCCCGCCCCCGGCCCGGACGAGGTACGCGTGAGCGTCCGGGCGGCGGGCGTCTGCCACTCCGACCTGTCCATGGTCGACGGCACGCTTGCCCCGCCGTACCCGCTGGTGCTGGGGCACGAGGCGGCCGGGGTGGTGCTCGCGGTCGGCGACGCCGTCACGCGGGTCGCGCCCGGGGCGCACGTGGTGCTGAACTGGGCCCCGCCGTGCCGCAGTTGCTGGTACTGCGGGCGGGACGAGCCGTGGCTGTGCGAGCGCACCGGGTCGCCCTCGGCCCCCCGGGGACGCACGCCGGCCGGCGAAGCGCTGCACGTCACGCTCGGCCTCGGCGCCCTCGCCGAGGAGGTGGTGGTGCCGCAGGCCGCCGTCATCGGAGTCCCCGCGGAGCTGCCCTTCGAGGCGGCGGCGCTGCTGGGCTGCGCCGTGCTCACCGGCGTCGGCGCGGTCCGCCGCACGGCGAAGGTGGCCCCCGGCGAGTCGGTGGCCGTGATCGGCCTCGGCGGGGTGGGGCTGTCGGTGGTCGCCGCCGCGCGGGCCGCCGGCGCCGACCAGGTGCTCGCCGTCGACGTCTCCCCGACCAAGAAGGCGCTGGCCGTCGCGGCTGGCGCCACCGACTTCCTGCTCGCCGACGAGACGCTCAGCCGGGCGGTCCGGGAGCGGACGGCAGGTCGGGGCGTCGACCACGCGCTGGAGTGCGTCGGGCGGTCGGCCACGATCCGCACCGCCTGGCGCGCCACCCGCCGGGGCGGTCAGGTGACAGTCGTCGGCATGGGGGCCAAGGACGACATCGTCGGGCTGGGCGCGCTGGACATCTTCCACTCGGCCCGGACCCTGCGCTCCTCGGTCTACGGCTCCTCCGACCCGGACCGGGACGTGCCCGAGCTCGCCCGGGCCGTGCTCGACGGCACCCTCGACCTCGGCTACCTGATCACCGACCGGACCACCCTCGACGGCGCCCCCGAGGCCTTCGCCCGCATGTCCCGCGGCGAGGGCGCCCGCACCGTAATCCTCCCCACCCCCTGACCCTCCCTTCCTCACCCCCACCCCGCCCCACCTCGCCGCGCCCCACCCCGCCCCGCCCCCGGCCCCGCCCCGCCCCGCCCCGCCGCGCCGCGCCGCGCCGCGCCCCGCCGATCATGGACTTGTGGTGGGCGATCGGTGCCACTTCGCTGCTTTTGCGGGGCACCACAACTGCATGATCGACGCCGGTGAGGGCCGGCGGGAGGGCGGGGAGGGAGGGGAAGGGGTTAGGAGAGGGCGCGGGCCAGTTGGGTGCGGGAGCGGATGTTGAGGCGGTGGAAGATGTTGCGGAGGTGATGGTCGACCGTACGGGTGGAGAGGAACATCCGGGCCGCGATCTCCCGGTTGGTGGCGCCCTCGGCGACCAGCCGCGCGATCCGGAGCTGCTGGCCGGTCAGCAGTCGCGCCGCCGACTCCTCCGGCGGGCCGACCGACTCCCCGGCCGCCCGCAGCTCCGTGGTGGCCTGTTCCGCCCAGGTGGCCGCCCCGAGCAGGGTGAACGCCTCCCGGGCGGCGTGCAGGTGTTCGCGCGCCGCGCGCGGTCGGCGGCTGCGGCGCAGCTCCCGGCCCAGGAGAAGCTCGGTGCGGGCCCGCTCGAACGCGCCGGCGTCCGTCGGGTGCAGCCGCAGGGCGGTGCGAAGCTCCCGCTCCGCCTCGGCGCTGCCCCGCGGCGCGAGCAGCCCGTGGCAGCGCGCGGAGAGGGCCCGGCGCGACGGGCTCGCCGTACTGCTGGCCCACCTGTCGAAGACGGCGAGGGCGGCGTTTGCCGCCGGCCGGTCCGCGACGGCGGCGGCCGCCTCCACCAGGTACGGGGTGGCCATCACCAGGACCAGCACCTGTCCCCGGCCCGTGCCCGGGCAGGCCAGCGCGGCCAGTCGCGCGGCGGCGGCGGCCGGCCGGTTGTCGACCAGGTCGAGCACCGCCAGGGCCCACTGCGCGAGGGCGCGGGGCCGGCTGTGCGCGCCCGGGTCCTCGCCGATCTCCCGGATCCGGCGCAGGGCGGTGTCGCGGTCGGCCCGGACGGCGGCCAGCACCGCCAGCATGCCCAGGTGTACGCCGGCCCAGTTCTCCTGGCCGACGTCCCGGGCGATCCGCAGCCCCTCCCGGGAGGTGTCCGTCGCGGCGTCGTGCCGGCCCAGCCAGTACTCGGCGGCGGCCCGCAGCTCCAGGGCGCGCGGCAGGGCGGACAGTTCGCCCCGCTCGCGGGCCAGCTCGACGGCGCGCTCGGCGAGCCGGTGCGCCGCGCCGTCCACGGCCACCAGCAGCCCGGCCGCCGCCGCGCAGGTCAGCGCCGCGGGGGTCGACGCCGGCCCGGTCAGCTGCCCGCCGAGCACAACGGCCCGGCGCAGGGCGGGCCCGGCCTGCTCGTGGTGGCCGCGCAGGGTCGCCGCAGTTCCGGCGACGTAGGCGCTCAGCAGCTCGGTGGCGGGCGGGTCGTCGGGGCGGCGCAACAGCTCCGCCCGCCGGGCCACGTCGGCGTAGCGGTACTGGTCGCCGGTGAAGCAGGCGGCCTCGCCCGCCCGCACCAGCGCGCCGAGGGCCAGCGCGCGGTCGTCGGCGCCACCCCTGCCGGTGGCCGCGCGATCGCCGGTGGCCGGGGTGCCGGTGGCCGCGCGATCGGCGGCGGCCAGGGTGCCGGCGGCGGACAGCAGCGTGGTGAACGCCGACCGGGGCCGGCCGGTACGCAGTTCCAGCTCCCCGCGCAGCAGGTCGGCCCGGCCCGCCACTGCGGCTTCCGCGCCCGGGGGCAGCTCGCCCAGCAGCAGTCTGGCCCGGTGCGCCCGGCCGGCCGACCAGGCGTACCGGGCGGCGGCCACCAGCCGGGCGGCGGCGCGCGCCGGGTCGTCGGTGAGTTCGGCGGCCCGCTGCAGCGCGGCCGAGGCCGCCGTTCCCGCACCCTCGCACTCGGTCACGGCCTGCTCCAGCTCGGCGGCCAGGGCCGGGTCGGGGCCCTGGGCGGCGGCGGCGAGGTGCCCCGCCCGGCGCAGCCGGTGCCCGGCCCCGTCGAGCACGCCGGCGAGCAGCAGGTGCGCGGCGCGCCGTTCGGCCAGCGGCGCGGCGGCCCGGACCACGGTCCGGACGAGGGGCTGCGGGAACGTGACCCGTCGCGGCTCGACGCGGACCAGGCCGGCGAGTTCGGCCGGCGCGAGCGCCTCGATTGCCGCGCCGGCGACCCGGGCGGCCCGGACCAGGGTGGCCGGCTCCCCGTCCTCGTCGAGCGCGGCGAGCAGCAGGACCCGGCGGGTGACGGCCGGCAACCGGTCCAGCCGGGCTCGGTAGGCGCGGCCCAGCCCGCCGTCGGGCGGGGGCGTCTCGGGCACCGGCTCCTCCCCGCGGCACTGGCCCGGGGTGAGCACCTCGGCCAGGTCGACGAGGGCCTGCGGGTTGCCCCCGGCCGCCGCGGCGAGCGCGGCGGCCACGGGCGGCGCGGGTGGCCGTCCGGCCAGTCGGTCGGCGAGCAGCGCGACGCTGTCCCGGTCGTCGAGCGGGCGGAGCCGGTGCCGGGCTATCCCGCCGAGGGGGACGTCTGCGGCCGTGGTGAGCAGGACGGCCACCGACGACCGGCGCAGGCGGCGGGCGACGAACGCCAGCGCGTCGGCGGTGGGCTGGTCGCCCCGGTCCACGTCGTCCATCGTGCACAGCAGCGGGCGATCCCGCGCGGCGGCGGCGAGCAGGCCGAGCACGGCCAGGGACAGCGCCAGGCGCCCGTGCGCGGGGCAGCCCGCGCCGGTCAGCGCCCGCAGCAGCACCCGCCGCTGTGGTCCGGGGAGCGCGCCGGCCCGGTCGAGCACCGGGTCCAGCAGCCGTTGCAGTCCCGCGTACGGCAGGCCCGCCTCCTCGGGCAGCCCGGTGCCGGCCAGCACGGTGCAGCCCCCGGCGTGCCGGTGGGCGTAGTCGACGAGCGCGCTGCGGCCGGATCCGGGCTCGCCCTGGACCAGCAGCGCTCCCCCGACGGCGGGCAGGTCACCCAGCAGGCGCCGGATCGCGGCGCACTCGTCGGTCCGGCCGCGCAACACGGTTAATTGCACTGACGATGCAGTAACCATGCAATCGAGTGTCACCTATCGGTAGCCCGATGGAAAGACCGTCGGCACCGCCTTCCCGCGTCGCGCGTCAGCGCGGGCCGACGTCGGCCAGCAGGGCGGCGACCGTCCGGGTCATCACCGCGCGGGCCTGGTCCACGCCCAACCCCAGCCCGTCGCGCAGCATCGACCAGGCCGGCCACATGCTCGCGGCCACCAGGGCGTGCACCAGCTGGTCGCGCTCGGGACCGGCCTGTTCGAGCTCGGCGGCGAAGAGGTGCTCGACCTCGTCGCGGACGCGCGCGATGTGCTTGAGGCGGTTGCGGCGCAGCTGACCGGAGACCGGCTCGCGCATCTGGGCGGCACGCGCCGACGGGGCGATGAGCTGGAGCAGCCGGGCCCGCTGCCGGCAGTACGCGTCGACCCGCCGGGCCAGCGGCAGCGCCGGCGAGATCGGCCGATGGGCGGCGTCCTGCTGCCGGAGCAGCTCCGCGCCGCTGGCCTCGAACAGCGTCTCCATGTCCTTGAAGTTGGTCCAGAGCGTCCGCAGCGAGATCCCGGCCCGCTCGGCGATGCGCTCGCCGGTCGGCCGCAGGTCCCCCTCGGAGATGAGCGCCAGGTGCGCCTCGACGATCGCCGCCCGGGTGCGTTCGGCCCGGGCGGTCCGGCCGTCGACCCGGACCGGCGCCTCGGCACCGCCCATCCGCGCCCGCCTCCTCATCGCCGTCACGTCCCCCGTACCGCCGCGCCGAGTCTAGCCGCGGGCGGCACGGCGCCCGCCCGGCCCCGGCCCGGGCCCGACACGGTCATCCGGCGGGCCGGTCGGCGAGGCCGGCCCCGCCGTCGGCGACGAGGGGCCGCCCGGCGATCCGGGCCGCGTCGCCGCAGGCGAGGGAGGCGACCGCGCCGGCCCTGGCCCGCGGCACCCCGAGGCACCCCAGGGGGTACGCCCCTTCCCGGCCCTCGTGCCGCGCCGCCCCGCCGGGGGTCCTCGCCGCCGCCCGGCTCGCGGGTCGCCCTGAATCTGCATTCACGATGCAAATACTATGAGGGCGGCCGAGACCCGTCAACGACGGCACGTCGCCGGACAGGGCGCGCCCCACCGAGGGCCCTTCGGCACAACAGCACTGTCGGTGCGGACAGTTCGCTCTCCGGGAGAGGGTGCGAAGCCTGAGCGCCTTATCCCCCGAGCCCAGGACCGGGCGTGGCGCGCCGGAAAGCCGACGCGCCACGCCCGGTGCGTCCGGTCAGGAGGCCGTGGGCACCCCGTTGGCAGGCGGCGCCACCGGCGCGACGGTGTGCTCGCGTACCGGCCCGTCGCCCTCGTCCGTCTCGTACGTCGGCCCGAAGTAGGACTGCGTCCCCCCGCTGACCCGGGTCAGCCGCTGCCCGCCGTAGCCGGAGTGGTCGGTGTCGGAGTAGCGCAGCGGGGCCAGGCCCGGACCCTGGTAGCCGCCCTTGGCGACGGCCTCGATCACGGCCTCGCGGGTGAGGTCCTTGCCGGCGGCGAGGAGCACCTGCACGAAGAGGTAGCCGACCGCCATGCCGTAGACGGTGTTGCCGTCGAACGGCGCGTCCCCGTTGTACTCCTTGTTGACCTTCGTGAAGAGCTGGATCCACGGGTTGGCGGCGTCGTTCTGCATCGGCAGGTAGTTGGCGCCGACCATGCCCTCCAGCAGCCCGGCGTTGGCACCGAGCTGCTTGGCCAGCGTCGGGTGGTCGGCGCCGACGTTGGAGACGAGCCACTGCGGCGTGAAGTTCAGCCGGGCGGCGGTGCCGACGGCGAGGGCGGTGAAGCCGGGCACGGTGGCGAGGACGACCACCTGGCAGCCGGCCGCCTTGAACGCCCCGATCTGGGGTGCCACGTTGGTGTTGCTGGTGACGTACGTCTGCTTCGCCGCCACCGCGCCGGCGCCGAGCACCTTCTCCACGCCGACCAGGCTGTCCCGGCCGAAGTCGTCGTCCTGGCCGAGGAAGCAGACCTTGCGCCCCGGCAGGCTGGTCTTGACGTGCTGGGCCAGGATCTTGCCCTCCACCGTGTAGTCGGGGTTGAAGCCGAACGTGCCCGGATACCGGTCGGGCTGGTCCCAGCTGCGGCTGCCCGAGGCGACGAAGAGGTCGGGCACCCGGTTGCTCTTGAGGAAGTCGAGCACGCCGGTGTGGGTCGGCGTGCCGAGCCCGTTGAGGATGGCGAAGACCTTGTCCTGCAGGACGAGCTGGCGGACCACCTGCTGGGTGTTCGCCGGGTTGTAGCCGTCGTCCATGATCTTGTAGGTGATCTTCCGGCCGTGCACGCCACCGTTGGCGTTGACGTGGTCGAAGTACGCCTTCGTGGCGGGCGCGATCTTGGAGTAGCCGGCGGAGGCCGGACCGGTGAGCGGCATGTGCGTGCCGACCACGATCTCGGTGTCGGTGACGCCGGGGACCGTCCCCCGGCCGCCGCCGTCGTCCCCGGTGCAGCCGGCGGAGGCGACGAGCAGGGTGATGGCGGTGGCGAGCGCGAGGCCGCGCCGTGCCGTTCGTGTCATGTCAGACACCGACCTTTCCTCGGTCCGGTTTGGTGGTGGGGTGCGGCGGTGGTGCCGTGCGGTAGTGGTGGGGTGCGGTGGCGATGGTGATCCGGTGTGGTGGTGGGGTGCGGGCGGTGTGGCACGGATGCGGGTGCCGGCCGGCCGGGACGGCTCAGGGCCGTCGTCGACCCGGCCGGCGCGCGGAGGTGGCGCGGGCCAGCCGGGACAGCAGGCCCTGCACGCCGCCGGGAGCGGCGATCATGACGACGACCAGGGTGAGCCCGAAGATCGCCAGCGGGAGGTTGCCCTCGACCCGCTGCGCGACCGCCGGCGACAGCGTGAGTTGCTCGGTGACGGCGTGCGTCAGGTCGGGCAGGGCCACCAGCAGGACGGCGCCCCAGGCCGCGCCGGCGAGGCTGCCCAGCCCGCCGATGACGACCGCCATCAGCAGGAACAGCGACAGCGTCAGCGAGAAGGCCCCGGGCGAGACGCTCTGCGCGAGGACCGCGAGCAGGGCGCCGCCGAGCCCGGCGCCGGCCGCGCTGACCACGAAGGCGAGGACCTGGGTGCGGGCGACGTGGATGCCGGCGAGGCGGGCGGCGACCTCGTCGTCGCGGACCGCACGGAAGGTGCGGCCGTACCGGCTGCGGACCAGGTTGGCCAGCAGCAGCAGGGCCAGCAGGGTGGCCGCCGCGGTCACCCAGAGCTGCCAGCGCTCGTAGGGGAAGTGGACGCCGAGGGCCGCCGGCGGGGGCTCGACCGGCACCGCCAGCCCCTGCTCGCCGTTGAACACGCCGTCGAAGGTGACGGTCAGCGCCGGCACCACGACCGCCACGGCCAGGGTGACGCCGGCCAGGTAGGGCCCGCGCAGCCGGGCGGCGGCCACCCCGACGACGGCGCCCACCGCGAGGGCGGCCAGGACGGCCGCGCCCAGCGAGACCGGGAGCAGCCAGCCGCCGGTCATCCCGGCGTCGGCGAACGCGTTCTGGCACAGCGCCACGGTGTACGCGCCGGTCGCCATCAGCGCGCCGTGCCCCAGCGAGAGCTGACCGTTGAGCCCGGTGAGGACGGTCAGCCCGGCGGTGGCGCACAGGTAGGCGGCCACGGTCGCGAGCTGGAAGTTGCGGAACGGCTCCAGCCCGTAGCTGGCGGCCACCAGCAGCAGCGCGGCGACGGCCGCGAGGCCGAGGTGGCGCAGCAGGGTCGAGCCGCGGCGGGGATCGGCGGGGCCGGTGCGGCCGGCCCCCGCCTGCGTGTCCGGCGGGGTCACCGCCCGGGTGGCGCTCACACCCGCCTCGCCGCGACCGGGGCGAACAGCCCGGCGGGACGGACCAGCAGCACGGTCAACAGCAGCACCAGCACCGCGAGCGGGGTGACGTCGCTGCCGGCGTAGCCGCTGACGTAGGAGAGCAGCAGCCCGACCGCGAGGCCGCCGACCACCGCCCCCGGTGGACTGTCCAGGCCGCCCACCACGGCGGCCGTGAACGCCGAGACGAAGACCAGGTCCATCGCGTGCGGGTGCAGGCCCAGCTCGGTGGGGATGACCAGCATGCCGGCCAGCGCGCCGACCCCGGAGGCCAGCGCCCAGCCGAGGGTGAGCATGCCGCCGACGTTCACCCCGAGCAGCCGGGACACCTCGGGGGCGAAGGCCGCCGCGCGCATCCGCAGGCCCACCGCCGTGCGGGTGAAGGTCCAGGCGAGCCCCACGACCACCACGGCCACCGCCGCGAAGACGAACAGGTCGTACGGCGACAGGACGGCGACGCCGCCCACGGTCAGTGGATTGCGGGAGAAGGGCGTCCCGGCAGGCAGGAACTCGCTGCCGTACGCCATGCCGAGGACGGCCTGGATCAGCAGCACCAGCCCCAGCGCGACGATCACCGGGTTGAGCGGCGAGGCGTGGTCGACGAAGCGCATGACGACCAGGTCGACCGCCGCGCCGAGGAGCAGCCCGGCGCCGAGCGCGGCCAGGAAGCCCAGCCAGTACGAGCCGGTCGCGGCGGAGACGCTGTAGGCGACGTACGCGGTGGCGACGGCCATCGCGCCCTGGGCGAAGTTGACGATCCGGGCCGCCCGCCAGATGAGCACCAGGGCCAGGGCGAACGCGGCGAGGACCGCGCCCCTGGACAGTCCGTCGAGGGTGAGGAAGACGAAGCGGTCCAACGGTCCTCCTTGCGGGGACGAGGGGGTCAGAAGCCGAGGTAGGCGTGCCGCAGGTCGGCGTCGTCGCGCAGCCGGGCGGCCGGGGCGGTGGTGACGACCCGGCCCAGGGACATCACCACGCCCTGGTCTGCGATCCAGAGCGCGCTGCGCACGTTCTGCTCGACCAGCAGCACGGTCAGCCCGGTGTCGTCGCGCAGCCGGCGCAGCAGGGCCATGGTCTGGGCGACCACCCGCGGCGCCAGGCCGAGCGACGGCTCGTCGAGCAGCAGCAGGCGGGGCCGGCCGACGAGGGCCCGGCCGAGGGCGAGCATCTGCCGCTCGCCGCCGGAGAGCTGGTGCCCGAGGTGTCGCCGCCGCCGGGCCAGCGGCGCGAAGAGCTGGTAGACCTCGTCGAGGGCGCGGGCGGCGTCGGCCCGGTCGCGCCGCCACAGCCCGCCGAGGCGCAGGTTCTCGTCGACCGTCAGCTCGCCGACCACCCCGCGCCCCTCCGGCACGTGGGCCATGCCCCGGCGCACGAGCTGCTCGACCGCGACGCCGCGCAGGTCCTCCCCGGCCAGCACGACCCGGCCGGCCGCCGGACGCAGCATGCCGGACAGGGCGCGCAGCAGGGTGGTCTTGCCGGCCCCGTTGGCGCCGACCACCGCCGCGATGGCGCCCCGCGCCACGGTCAGGTCGATCCCGTGCAGCACCGGCGCGCCGCCGTAGCCGGCCACCAGGCCGCGCACCTCGAGCAGGGCCCCGCCGGTCATGCGGCGGCCTCGTCGACCGCCGCGCCGAGGTAGGCGTCGGCGACGGCCGGGTCGTCGCGCACCTCGTCGGGGGTGCCGGTGGCGATCACCCGCCCGAAGTCGAGCACCACGATCTCGTCGCAGACGGACATCACCAGGTCCATGTGGTGCTCCACCAGCAGCACCGCGCAGGGGTCGGTGTCGCGTCGGGGCAGCCCCCGGATCAGCTCCGCGAGCTCGGCGATGTCGTCGGCGCCCAGGCCCCCGGCGGGTTCGTCGAGCAGGAGCAGCCGGGGACGCGCGGCCAGCGCGCGGGCCAGGGCGACCCGCTGGCGTACGGCGAAGGGCAGCGTGCCCGGCGCGGCGTCGGCGTGCCCGGCGATGCCCAGGGTGTCGAGTACGTCGAGGGCGTGCCGGCGCAGCCGGCGCTCGTCGCGGTCGCTGCGCGGCAGGCCGAGCAGGGCGGCGAGGAAGCCGGCGCGGGCCGTGTGGGTGGCCCCGGCCATCACGTTCTCCACCACGCTGAGCCCGGCGAAGAGCCCGGTGCCCTGCAACGTGCGGGCGATGCCGAGGCGGGTGAGCCGGTGCGGGCGCGGGCGCAGCGGCCGGCCGTCGAGGGTCAGGGAGCCCTCGTCCGGCGGGACGAAGCCGCAGACGACGTTGAACAGCGTGGTCTTGCCGGCCCCGTTGGGACCGATCACGCCGACCACCCGGCCGGGCGGCACCCGCAGCGAGACGTCGTCGAGGGCGGTGAGGCCGCCGAAGCGGACCCCGATCTGGTGCAGTGCGAGCCCTTGCTCCATCACCCGTCCCCCCGGCAGCCGCCAGTATTTACACTGGGAGTGTACGTTTCCGACGGGGGCCGTCAATACCTCGGGCGCTCGCGGGCACGCTCGTCGGCCGCCGCCCGGACCTGGGCGGCGGCCGACGGTTTCTGCACCGACCGGGCAGCGATGCGCCGCGGGGCGGCCGGGGGTGACGGCCGCCCCGGGGAGCGTCAGGCGCTCGGGCAGGTGTTGCGGTACTCCTGGATGGCGGAGCCGCTCGGGCCGGGGCAGAGGAACTGCTGGTAGCGGGTGTCGTCGTCGACGAACCGCTTCAACCAGGCGACCGCCTGCCGGGCGGTGGGCGTGTTGACGGTCTGCGGGAAGAAGTGGCTGGCCCCGTTGAGCTCCAGGTACGCCTTCTCGGACGAGGCGGGGATGCTGTTGTAGAACGGCTCCGAGTGCGACGAGACCGGCGCGACGCTGTCGCTCTCCCCGCCGATGATCAGCGTCGGCACCCGGACGTCGGACCAGGACTTGTCCAGGTTCCACGGCGCGAGCGGCACCGCCGCCTGCAACGACGGCCGGGAGACCGCGGCCTCCAGGCTGCCGCCGCCACCCATCGAGTGACCGGAGACGGCGAGCCGGCTGGCGTCGATCCGGCCGCGTACGGAGCTGCGCTGCGTCAGGTAGTCGAGCGCCGCGAGCAGTTGCCGACCGCGGCTGTCCGGCTGGTCGAGGCGCGTGTTGGTCTCGATGCCGATCACCACGAAGCCGTGCGAGGCGATCCGCGGCCCGAGCCAGTCGATGCTGGACCAGGCGGCGGTGTAGCCGGGCGAGATGGCGACGGCACCGAAGGTGCCCTCGGCGGTGCTGGTCGGGTAGTAGATGACGCCGCCGCCGAAGCCGGTCACGCTGAGCGAGGACACGCTCTGCGACGCGGTGGCGAACGGGCCTCGGCTGGCCTCCAGCAACGCGACGGTCGGGGCGGGACCGCGCTCGTACGGGTTGGCGGCGGCCTGGGCGGCCGGCGGGGCGGCCAGTGCGCCCACCGTGGCCAGGACGGCGGCCACGGCCAGGCCGGCGAGGCGGGCGACGGGACGGGGGCGGGCGGCGATGGTTGGTGATGACACGTCGGGCACTCCCTACGGGACGGGGCATATCGACATGCATCAGTCTTCGACGGCGCCGGCAGCGCCGCATCGGTGAAATCACCAGTCCGCCGGTCGCGGAATACCCGGGCTCGCCGTTTTCGCCCGGACTGTCGGGGTAGGGCGTTTGGTACCCCGGCCGAAGAAGGAGACGCCGTGTTCAACCCGTTGGAGCACAAAGGAATCCCGCTGGAGAGCCAGATCCGCAACTGGCGCGAACTCAACGTGGAGCCGATCGACCCGGAGGCGGTCGACCCGTACACCCGCTGCCGCATCATCACCATGAACGGCATCGAGGTCGAAGCGATCAACTTCCAGCACCAGTTCGCCCGCAACTGCCCCGACCAGGAGGTCCGCCGGCAGTTGGCGTACGTGCGCTACCTGGAGAGCCAGCAGCAGCGGGTGGTGAACTGGCTGCTGCCCGGCGCCGCGAGCGTGCTGGAGACGACGCTCGGCTACGAGCAGGTGGCCGTCGACCTGACCGCGTGGGTGGCCCGGCACGAGCCCGACCCGTACCTGAAGCAGAGCTACGAGTTCGGCGTGCTGGAGGACTTCGACCACCTCTACCGCTACGCCAACCTCTACGAGATGGTGGAACGCCGCAAGGCGGACAAGATCGTGCAGGGCCTGACCGAGGTCATGCCCGGCCGGCCCACCGTCGCCGAGCACCGGCACCCGTTCGACGAGGTGCGCACCCCGTACGACCGCAACAGCGTCGACCCCCGCTCCAAGCTGCACGCGCTGACCATCCTGTCGGCGGAGCAGCAGGTCATGTTCTATTACATGAACGTCGGGCCGCAGTACATGGAGCCGATCGCGCGGCAGCTCTACCAGGAGATCAGCCTCATCGAGCAGGAGCACGTCACGCATTACGAGTCGCTGCTCGACCCGGGCGAGAACTGGTGGGAGCGGCTGCTCACCCACGAGTACAACGAGTGCTGGCTCTACTACTCCTTCATGCAGCAGGAGAGCGACCCCCGCATCAAGGCGGTGTGGGAGCTGCACCTGCAGATGGAACTGGCGCACCTGCAGCAGGCCGCCGACCTGCTGCGGCGCCACGACGGCCGGGAGCCGGAGGAGATCGTGGGCGGCGCGGGCCTGCCCGAGCCGCTGACCTTCGAGCCGAACAAGGAGTACCTGCGCCACCTGCTCGCCACCCAGGTCAACCTGAACAAGATCGGCGAGGGGTACGTGCGGGAGGCGCACGAGCGCTTCGAGTCGATGCAGCAGCAGCTGCACGACGGGCAGAAGCCGCCGAGCGAGCAGGTCATCGACATGCACCGGGAGCGCTTCGGCGACGAGTACCGCGTCGAGACCGAGGGGCCCCACCCGGTGGAGTCGCTGCGCGCGCGGGGAGGCAGCCATGCCTGACACCGGCGCACCGGCCACGCGCGGCCCCGAGGACGACGTCGTCGACCTGCTGCTGGCCCAGCACGCGCGGATCGAGGAGCTGTTCCTGCTGGTCATCGGCAGCACCGGGGAGACCCGCCGGGACGCCTTCGACGACCTGGTGAAGCTCCTCGCCGCGCACGAGACCGCCGAGGAGGAGGTCGTCCACCCGCTGGCCCGGACGCTGCCGGGCGGGGGCGGCGACGCCATGGTCGACGAACGCCTCGCCGAGGAGCGTCAGGCCAAGGAGACGCTCAAGACCCTGATCGCCGGCGGTGTCGACGCCGAGGGCTTCGACACCGGCATCATCCTGCTGCGCGACGCGGTGCTCACGCACGCCCGCTACGAGGAACGCCAGGAGTTCCCGCTGCTGCGCCAGCACGTGCCCGCCGACCGGCTGCGCACGATGGCCGGCGCCGTACGGATGGCGGAGGCGACCGCGCCGACACGCCCGCACCCGAGCGCCCAGTCTGCGAAGGGCAACCTCGCGGCCGGACCGGCGCTGGCGGTCATCGACCGCGTCCGCGACGCGATCCGCAGGCCGTCGTCCAGCGGCTGAGCACCCGCCGACACCAGCACACCGCGCCCACCCGACCGAATCCCGGCGGGTGGGCGCGGCACGTCCGCCGCCGGTGCGACGGATGCGGCACGCCTGCGGATTGCCGATACTGGGTCGCATTTCGACAGAAGACACATCCGTGCCCGGGGCACGGGAGAGGAGACACCATGACCGACACCGCCGCGCAGTCCCGGGCGGTCGGCTCCACCGTCCGACTGCTGTCCGTCCTGGTCATCGTCGCCGGCCTGATCATGCTGGTGGGTGGGGCCGCCACCTGGTTCACCGTGCAGAGCCAGCTCGCCGACGAACGCATCACCGTCTCCGACGACGCGGACTGGTTCGCGGGCGAGAAGATCGACGGCCCGCTGACCGCGTACGCGGAGGCCGAGGTCATCGAGAAGCACTCGCTGGAGGCCAGCGGCGGCAAGACGTACGCCGAACTCGGCCGGGAGGACCCCACCCGGCAGACCGTCATGACCGGCTCGTTCCTGCGCTCCTCCCTGTTCACCTCGGTCGTCTCCTTCGGCATCGCCGCGCTGGCGATGGGCCTCGGGGCGGTGCTCGCCCTCATCGGGTACTCGCTGCTCTCGCTCTCCCGCCGGCTCGACGCCCTCCCGCCGGCGGCCGTCACCTCCTCCTGACCGGTGCCGGCGGCCCGGCCACGCCCCGTACCGCGTGGCCGGGCCGCCGGCTCGACGGGCCGCGCCGGGGCGGGTGCCGCCGTCGCGTAGGGTCGGCACCGCCCCGGTCCGGCCGCGCCGGACGACCCCTGCCCGCGGAGACGCCCATGACCGAGATAGGCGGCGCCACGAGGGTGTACGCGCTGCTCGGCGACCCGATCGCCCAGGTGCGGGCCCCCGGGCTGCTCAACCCGGTGCTGGCCCGGCGCGGCACCGACGCGGTGCTCGTCCCGGTGCAGGCGGCGCCGGCCGACCTCACCCAGGTGGTGCGGGGGCTGCAACGGGTGGCGAACGTGGACGGGATGCTGGTCACCGTGCCGCACAAGGCGGCCGTGCTGGAACTCGCCGACCGGGCCAGCGACCGCGCCCGTCTGGCCGGCAGCGCCAACGCCCTGCGGCGCGAGCCCGACGGGACGTGGACTGCGGACACCTTCGACGGCGACGGGTTCGTCCGCGGGCTGGCCGGGGCCGGACACCACCCCCGGGGCCGCCGGACGTGTGTGGTGGGCGCGGGCGGGGCGGGCAGCGCGATCGCGGTGGCCCTGCTCGACGCCGGCGTGGCGGAACTGCGGCTGAGCGACACCGACCCGGGCCGGCTGGAGACGCTGCGGCGGCGGCTGTGCGCCGCGTACCCCGGCCGGGTCGGCGCGACCGCGCGACCGCGACTGGCCGACGCCGACCTGGCGGTCAACGCCACGCCCCTGGGGCTGCGCCCCGACGATCCGCCGCCGTTCGCGGTGGCGGACCTGCCGGCGCACGCGGTGGTCGCCGACATCATCATGACGCCGGCCGAGACGCTCCTGCTGGCCCAGGCGCGGGCCCGGGGCCTGCGGGCGCACCCGGGAGAGCCGATGCTCGCCCACCAGATCGACGCCTACCTCGACTTCTTCGGGCTGTGACCGAGGTGTAAGGAGGGGCCCCCTTACACCTCGAAATCGACGACGTCCGGTTCCACCCGGCTCGGACCGTACCTGACCGTCGGTGATCTTCTTGTCGGGCGGACCTGTTACCGTCGCGCCGCCGCTGCACCAGTCGGACCGGAGGTAGGCGTGATCAGCTCGCACGTGTCGTCGTTCGTCGGATTACCGGTAGTGACCTTCACCCCGGGAATGACACTTCCCGACGATCCGTCGGCGGTCGCCTGGCGGCTGGAGGTCGAGGAGCACGACGCGGAGGCCGAGGAGTTCCTCGGTCTCGTACGGGCGCTGCGGGAGCAGGTGCCGCCCGAGGCGGTGCGCGCCCTGGTGATCGGCGAGTGGGGCGAGGCCTACGAGCGGCCGCTGCCGATCGAGCCGCTGGTCGAGGCCGCCGCGGAGTGGACGGGGCTGCGGGCGATCTTCCTCGCCGACCTGACCTACGAGCAGTGCGAGATCTCCTGGCTCACCCACGGCGACATCACGCCGCTGCTCGCGGCGTACCCGTCGCTGGGGGTGCTGTGGGTGCGCGGGGCCCAGGGCCTGCGGCTGGAGCCGATCCGCCACGCCGAGCTGCGGGAGCTGCGGTTCGAGTCCGGCGGGCTGCCGGCCAAGGTGGTCCGTGCCGTCGGCGCGTGCGAGCTGCCGGCCCTGCACCGGCTGGACCTATGGCTCGGCAGGAAGGACTACGGCGGCGACGCGAGCGTCGAGGACCTGGCCGGGGTGCTCTCCGGCGCCGGCCTGCCGGCGCTGCGCTACCTGGCGGCGTGCAACGCCGAGATCGCCGACGCGGTGGCCGCGGCCGTCGCGACCGCGCCGGTCGTGCCCCGGCTGGAGGCGCTCGACCTGTCGATGGGGACGCTGACCGACGAGGGGGCGAAGGCGCTGCTGGCCGGCCAGCCCCTGACCCACCTGACGCGGCTCGACCTGCACCACCACTTCCTGTCGGAGGAGACGGCCGCCGCCGTGGTCGCCGCGCTGCCGGGCGTGCAGGTCGACCTGGCGGACCCGCAGACCGCCGAGGAGTACGACGGCAAGCGCTACCGCTACACCGCCGTCGGGGAGTGAACGGCAGTGGCCTTCGGTTCCCACGCAGAGCACTTCGCCGGCCGCCCGGTGGTGGACGTCCCCGTCGACGGGCCGCTGCCCACGGTGGACGGCCCGGTCTCGTGGCGGTTCGCCCTCTGGCACTTCAACGAGACCATGGAGTACAAGCTCTCGGAGGAGTTCCGCGTCGCGTTCGGCCGGTTCGTCGCGCAGGCGGGGCCGTCCGTGGACTCCCTGGTCATCGGCTCCTGGGGCTACGCGGCGTTCCACACCGCCCCGGTCGCGCAACTCTGCGCGGTGGCGTCGCGCCTGCCCGCCCTGCGTGCCCTGTTCCTCGGTGACATCACCGTCGAGGAGTGCGAGGTCTCCTGGATGAAGGTCGGCGACGTCAGCCCGCTGCTGACGGCGTACCCGCAGCTGGAGGTGCTGCGGGTACGCGGTGGCGAGGACTTCGCCTTCTCCCCGGTGCGGCACGCGCGGCTGCGCGAGCTGGCGGTGGAGAGCGGCGGGCTGTCCCGGGCGTTCGTCGGCGCGGTGCTCGACTCCGACCTGCCCGCGCTGACCGACCTGGAGCTGTGGCTCGGCACCTCCGACTACGGCGGCGACGCGCAGGTCGCCGACCTCGCCCCGCTGCTGGCCGGGGAGCGATTCCCGCAGCTGCGCCGGCTCGGCCTGTGCAACTCGGAGATCGCCGACGACCTCGCCCGGGCGCTGGCGTCCGCGCCGGTGGTGCCCCGGCTGGAACGGCTGGACCTGTCGATGGGCACGCTCGGCGACGAGGGCGCGACGGCCCTGCTGGCCGGGCAGCCGCTGACCCACCTGGCGGAGCTGGACCTGTCCCACCACTACCTGGCGGAGGAGACGGCCGCCGCCGTGGTCGCCGCGCTGCCGGGCGTCCGGGTGGACGTCTCCGACCCGCAGGAGCCCGACGAGTACGACGGCGAGAGCTACCGCTACACGGCGGTGTCGGAGTGACATGCGCCTGACCGTCGTCGGCAACCCCGGCAACCGTCGGGTCGGCCTGTTCACCCGGGCGGTCGTCGGCGCCGGCCTGCCCCGGCCGGCGGTGCTGCCGTGGGCCGACGTGCTGACCGGGGCGGCGCCGCCCGAGGCCGGCGCGGTGGTGCGGGTCGACTCGCCCGGGGAGGACCCGGAGGTGGACCGGCTGCTGCGCCGGTCCGCCGTCCCGGCCCGGCACGGTGAGCTGGTCGGCCTGGCCGACATGTACGCCGGGCTGCTGCGGGGCCTGGACCGGGTCGCCGCTGGCGGCGCGGAGCTGCT
Source organism: Micromonospora sp. USAFONa4 (assembly GCF_057197825.1). Lineage (NCBI taxonomy): Bacteria > Bacillati > Actinomycetota > Actinomycetes > Micromonosporales > Micromonosporaceae > Micromonospora > Micromonospora sp. USAFONa4. Next base: position 570,275 of record NZ_CM170072.1, read on the forward strand.
CAACGACCCGGCGGACGTCGCGGTGCTGTGCGACAAGCGGCGCTGCCACGCCCGGCTGTCGGCCGCCGGGGTGCCGGTGCCGGCCGCGCTGCCCGCCGTGTACGGGTGGCAGGAGCTGCGGGCGGCGATGGCGGCGGCCCGCTGGAGCCGCGTGTTCGTCAAGCCCGCGCACGGCTCGTCCGCCGCCGGGGTCGTCGCGCTGGCGGTGGCCGGGCGGCGGGTGCAGGCGGTCACCACGGTCGAGGCGACACCCGACGGGCTGTTCAATTCCCTGCGGCCGCGCCGCTACAGCGACGAGGCCGAGGTCGCCGCGATCGTCGACCGGATCGCCGGAGAGGGCCTGCACGTGGAGCGGTGGCTGCCCAAGGCGGGGCTCGGCGACCGGGTGGTCGACCTGCGGGTGGTGACGGTCGCGGGGCGGCCCACCCACGCCGTGGTGCGTGCCGCCCGGGGGCCGCTGACCAACCTGCACCTGGGCAACGCGCGCGGGGACCTCGCGGAGCTGCGCGCGGCGGCCGGGCCGGCGGCGTGGGCGGCGGCGATGGAGACCTGCGAGCGGGTGGCCCGGTGCTTCCCCCGCACGCTCCAGGTCGGGATCGACCTGATGTTCCTCGTCGGCTGGCGACGCCACGCGGTGGCCGAGGTCAACGCCTTCGGCGACCTGCTGCCGGGGGTGCTCACCGACGGCCGGGACACCTACGCCGAGCAGGTGCGCGCCCTGACCGACGGCCGGTGGGACCGCTGGCGCGCGGCGGCCGGGCAGGCACCGCCGCGCGGGGACGCGACGGGACGGGGGCCGACGCGCGGCGACGCGGCGGGGCGGGAGGTGCTCGCGTGCGCAGTCTGATCGGCAGCCACGACCTGCTCCTGCTCACCCTCGACACGCTGCGCCACGACGTCGCCGCCGACCTGGCCGCGCGGGGGCGCACGCCGCACCTGGCGCGGGTGCTGCCCGACGGGCGGTGGGAGCGACGGCACTCCCCCGCCAGCTTCACCTACGCCGCACACCACGCGTTCTTCGCCGGCTTCCTGCCCACCCCGGTCACCCCGGGCCGGCACGAGCGGCTCTACGCGGCGGCGTTCCCCGGCAGCGAGACGTCCGGCGCCGACACGTGGGTGTTCGACGCGCCCGACCTGCCCACGGCGCTCGCCGACGTCGGCTACCACACGCTCTGCCTGGGCGGGGTCGGCTTCTTCAACCGGCGCAGCCCGCTCGGGGCGGTGCTGCCGGGCCTGTTCGCCGAGGCGCACTGGGAGCCCGAGTTCGGGGTCACCTCCCCCACCTGCCTCGACGCGCAGCTCGACCGGCTGGCCGAGGTGCTGCCGCGGGTGCCGGCGCGGCAGCCCCTGTTCACGTTCCTCAACGTCGCCGCCCTGCACCAGCCCAACCGGCACCACCTGCCCGGGGCGCAGGTCGACGACGTGGCCAGCCACGCCGCGGCCCTGGAGTACGTCGACGGCCGGATCGACCGGCTGTTCGCCCTGCTCACCGGCCGGGGTCGGCCGGTGTTCGCGATCGTCTGCTCCGACCACGGCACCGCCTACGGGGAGGACGGCCACACCGGCCACCGGATCGGCCACGACGTGGTGTGGACGGTCCCGTACGCCCACTTCGTCCTGCGACCGGGGGAATGGTGACCAGCACCGACACGGGCCTCGACGGCTCGCCGTACCAGCAGTACCTCTACGCGTACCCGCACAAGACGTCCTACCGGCCGCTGCGACCGCGCCCGCTGCTGGCGGACGTGTGGCGGGCCGAGGCGCGCGAGGCGCTCTTCCTCTACGTGCACCTGCCGTTCTGCGAGATGCGCTGCGGCTTCTGCAACCTGTTCACCCGCGCCAACGCGCCCGCCGAGCAGGTGACCGACTACCTTCGGCAGTTGCGCCGGCAGGCGGGACGGGTCGCCGACGCGCTGGGCGGGGACGCCGGCTACGCCCGCGTGGCGTTCGGCGGCGGCACCCCCACCTACCTGACCGCCGACGAGCTGACCGAGCTGTTCGACATCGCCACCACGATGGGGGCCCGGCTGCCGGGCGTACCGCTGTCGGTGGAGACCTCGCCGGCGACCGCGACGCCGGAGCGGCTCGCGGTGCTGGCCGCGCACGGCACCACGCGGGTGAGCATCGGCGTGCAGAGCTTCCTCGACGCCGAGGCCCGCGCCGCCGGCCGGCCGCAGCGCCGCACGGAGGTGGAGGCGGCCCTGGCCGCGATCCGCGACGCCCGGATCCCCGTGCTCAACATCGACCTGATCTACGGCATCGACGGGCAGACCGCCGACACCTGGCGGGAGAGCCTCGACGCGGCCCTGGCGTGGCGGCCCGAGGAGCTGTACCTCTACCCGCTGTACGTGCGGCCGCTGACCGGCCTCGGGCGGCGGGCGCACGGCCGCGCGGACTGGGACGTCCAGCGGCTCGCCCTCTACGAGCAGGCGGTGGCGACGCTGGGCGCGGCCGGCTACCGGCAGGAGTCGATGCGGCAGTTCCGCCGGGCCGACGCGCCCACCCCGGACGGGCCGGACTACTGCTGCCAGGACGACGGCATGGTGGGCCTGGGCTGCGGCGCCCGCTCTTACACCACGTCCCTGCACTACTCGTTCGACTACGCGGTCGGCGTGTCGCAGGTGCGGGCGGTGCTCGACGACTACCTGGCCCGCCCGGCCGACGACTTCCGCTTCGCCGAGTTCGGGTTCGCCCTCGACGGCGCCGAGCAGCGCCGCCGGTGGCTGCTCAAGTCGCTGCTGCGCGCCGAGGGGGTCGACGCGGCGGCCTACCGGGCCCGCTTCGGCGCGCTTCCCGGGGAGGACTTTCCCGAGCTGGGCACGCTGGCCGAGCGCGGGTGGGCCGGCGACGGCGGGCTGCGGCTGACGCCGGCCGGGCTGGCCCGCTCCGACGCGATCGGCCCGTGGCTGACCTCGGCCCGGGTACGCGACGCGATGACCGGGTACGTGCCGAGGTGAACCTCGCGATCCTCTACCGGGGTCCCCTGGCGAGCTGCAACTACGACTGCCCGTACTGCCCGTTCGCCAAGCGGCGGGACCCGCCGGAGCTGCTGCGCGCCGACCGGGCGGCGCTGGACCGGTTCGGCGGCTGGGTGGCGGCCACCTCCGACGTGCGGCTGTCGGTGCTGTTCACCCCGTGGGGCGAGGGGCTGACCCGCCGCTGGTACCGCGACGCGATGGTGTCGCTGTCGCACCTGCCGCACGTCGAGCGGGTCGTCATCCAGACCAACCTGGCCGCCCGGGTGGACTGGCTGGCCGACGCCGATCCGCGCGCCGCCGCACTGTGGACCACCTACCACCCCGGCCAGGTGGACCGGGACCGCTTCCTGGGCCGCTGCGCCCGGCTGACCGAGCTGGGCGTCCGCTACTCCGTCGGGGTGGTCGGCCTGCCGGAGCACCTCGCCGAGGCGCGGGCGCTGCGCGCCGCCCTGCCCGCCGAGGTCTACCTGTGGGTGAACGCCGCCGAGGGCCGGCGCTACGACGCGGCCGAGGAGGCGAGCTGGACGGAGCTGGATCCGCTGTTCGGCTGGAGCGTCCGCCCGCACGTGTCGCTCGACCGTCCGTGCCACGCGGGCGAGACGGCGATCTCGGTGCGCGGCGACGGCACCGTGCGCCGCTGCCACTTCATCGACGAGCCGATCGGCAACCTCTACGACGGGTCGTGGCGCTCGGCGCTGCGCCCGCGGCCGTGCGGCAACGCGGTCTGCGACTGCCACATCGGGTACGTCCACCTCAAGCCGCTCGGCCTGCGGGACGTCTTCGCCGGCGGGGTCCTGGAACGCATCCCGGCCGCCTGGCCGCCCGTACGCCGGCCGGTGCCGCTGGCCGCGCCGGTGGCCGTTCCCGCGCCGCCTCCGCCGGCGTAGCGCGGAGCGGGCCGGCGCACGCACGCCGCCGGACGTGGCGCGGGGGCGGCCCGGCGCAGGCCGGACCGCCCCCGCACGGGTTGGCTCAGTGCGCGCCGGGCAGAACGGCAGCCGCCTCCTCCTTGGCCCGCCGCTCCTCACCGCTGAGGGTGTGCAGCGGCTTCTCCCGGATGAACAGCACCACCACCAGGGCGAGCACCGCGAACGGGGTGGCCACCAGGAACAGCTCGCCGGTCGCGGTGCCGTACACGTCCTGGATGATCCTCAGCACCGGCTCGGGCAGGGCGGACAGGTCGGGCACCTCGGTGGAGCCCTCCCCGCCCGGGGCGCCGCCGGCCAGCGGGCCGAGCTTCTCCGCGCTCAGCGAGGCGACCCGGTTGGCCAGCACCGCGCCGAGCGCGCTGACGCCGATCGTGCCGCCCATGCTGCGGAAGAAGGTCAGCACGGAGGTGGCCGCGCCCAGCTCGTGCGCCGGGACGTCGTTCTGCGCCGCGAGCACGAGGTTCTGCATGAGCATGCCGACGCCGATGCCGAGCACCGCCATGTAGACGCTGAGCAGCAGGATGCTGGTCTCGGCGTCGATGGTGGCCAGCAGCAGCATGCCGGCGACCATCACGGCGGCCCCGGCCACCAGGTAGCGCTTCCAGCGGCCGTACTTGGTGATCAGCTGGCCGGCGACCGTCGACGAGACCAGCAGGCCCAGGATCATCGGCAGGCTCATCAGGCCCGCCACCGTCGGCGACTTGCCGAGCGAGAGCTGGAAGTACTGGGACAGGAACACGGTGCCGCCGAACATCGCCACGCCGACCAGGATGCTGGCGATGGTGGTCAGCGAGACCGTCCGGTTGCGGAAGATGTCCAGCGGCACGATCGGCTCGTCCGCGCGGGACTCCACCCAGAGCGCCAGCGCCAGCAGGGCGAGACCGCCGCCGACCATCAGCGCCGTCCAGCCCGAGGCCCAGGCGAACTTGTTGCCGGCCAGCGACGACCAGACCAGCACGGTGGAGACGCCGGAGGTGATGAGCAGCGCGCCCAGCCAGTCGATCTTCACCTTGCGGCGGGGGGTCACCGGCAGGTGCAGGGTGCGCTGGAGCAGGAAGATCGAGAGCAGGGTGAACGGGACGCCGATCAGGAAGCACCAGCGCCAGCCGAGCCAGGAGGTGTCCACCAGCACGCCGCCGATCAGCGGCCCGGCGATGGTGCCGACGCCGAACACCGCGCCGAAGATGCCGGCGTAGCGGCCCAGCTCGCGGGGCGGGATCATGGCCGCCATCACGATGGTGGCCAGGGCGGTCATGCCGCCGGCGCCGATGCCCTGCACGACCCGGCTGACCAGGAGCACCTCGACGTTCGGGGTGAGCCCGGCGATCAGCGAACCGATCACGAAGAGGCCGAGGGAGAGCTGGATCAGCAGTTTCTTGTTGTAGAGGTCGGCCATCTTGCCCCACAGCGGCACGGTCGCCGTCATGGCCAGCAGCTCGGTGGTGACGATCCACGTGTAGACGGTCTGGGTGCCGTTCAGGTCGGCGATGATGCGCGGCAGCGCGTTCGCCACGACCGTGGAGGCGAGGATCGACACGAACATGCCGACCATCAGGCCGGAGAGTGCCTGGAGCACCTCGCGGCGGGACATGCGGCCGGCGCCGACCTTCAGGGGCTCGGCGGGCACGGTGGCGGTCATTGACCTTCCTTACCGGGTACGGGTTTCACGGCCTCCCGGGCACCTTTCCCGGAAGGGGCTTGCGGGTCAGGGCCGGTCGGGTTGCGGCAGCCCCGCGGCGAGGGCGGCGAACGCCTCGTCGACGAGGTCGGCCAGGTCCGGCCGGTCGGGGTGGGCGGCCCACCGGGTCATGGCGTGGCGCAGCGCTGCGCCCGTCACGGCGGTGACCAGCGCCGGGTAGCCGTGCTCGGGTTCGACGCCCACCCGAGCCGCGACGACCTCGACGATGGCGCGTTCCGTCTCGGCGTTGCCGGCCAGCAGGCGGGGCAGCAGCGCGGGATTGTGCGCCACGACGTCCATCCGCAGGCACCACAGCTCGCGCTCGGCGCGTACCTCGTCGATCACCTCGTCGAGGGCCGTCCGCAGCGCGGTCAGCACCGGCACCTCGGGCGGCACGGCGGCCAGCCGGGCCACCAGGCGCGCCGCGTCGCCCGCCTGATCGCCGACCAGGGCGTCGTCCTTGCAGGCGAAGTAGTTGAAGAAGGTGCGCGGGGAGACGTCGGCCGCCTCGCTGATCTCCTCCACCGTCACCTGGGCCAGGCCGCGCTCGGCGACCAGGCGCAGGGCCGCCTCGGTCAGCGCGGCCCGGGTCTGGCGCTTCTTGCGGTCGCGCCGCCCGGGAGCGGATTCGGTGCCGGCGGGATTCACGCGCCGGACACTACTAGCGATCTTGCAGGTACTGCAATGTTTTATTGTGTGAAGTGACGCCGGCCATCTCGCGGTACCGGTCCCGGGGTCGCCGGGCGGCACCGGAAGCGGCGACGGGCCCGGCCGGGACGCTCCGGCCGGGCCCGCCGCCGTACGGGTCACGGATAGTTCGTCAGGTACACCACCTGGTTGGCGGTGTTGGCGGTGCCGCCGACGCCGTTGACCACCCGGTTGATCGTGCCCACGCCACCGAGGGAGACGGTGACCATGTTGGTGAACCGGACGTTCGGGTTGGTCGGCGCCTCGATGGCGCGGTCCGCGACGACCGCGGGGTTGACGTTGAAGTAGCAGTAGCTGCCCATCCCCCACGCCTGGTGGCTGGTCACCCCGTCGGCCACCTTGTACGCCGCGTAGCCACGGGTGGCCCCGTTCATCCAGGCGGCCTGGTTCGGCGGGTCGTACGGCATCTCGTTCTGGTAGAAGTACGTCCGCCCGCCGTTGCCGTTCCACACGGTCTGGTACCGCTGGTAGTGCTCGACGAAGAGGCCGTACATGGTCACGTCGTCGCCGTTGACGGTCAGGCCGGTGTCGGCGGTGTTCACCGCCCAGCCGACCCCGTCGCCGTGGTCGGCCCGCCAGAGCCACATGTGGTCGCCGATCACGTGGTCGCTGTTGACGGTCAACGTGTTGGTGGCCCGGCCGACGCCCGGCCCGCCGATGCGGAAGAAGACGTCGTGCAGCGAGGTCGGGTTGGCCGCGTGGCTGGCCGCCGAGCCGGGCGGACCGACCTCCATCAGCACCGGCGAGTTGACCTCGCCGGCCTCGAACATGATGCCCGCCACCTTCACGCCGTCCACGTCGGCGACCCGCATCGCGACGGTGCCGTTGTCGGCCTGGATGGTCGCCAGGCCGAGGCCGAGGACCACCGTGTCGGGGCGGTCCACCCGGATCGGCTCGGTGACGTGGTGCACGCCGGGGGTGAACAGCAGGTGCCGGCCCTGGGCGAGCGCCGCGTTGATGGTCGCCGCGCCGGTGCCCGGCCGCACGACGAAGAACTGGCTCAGCGAGATGGAGGAGCCGGCCGGGGTCCTGCCGTACCAGCTGGTGCCGGACGAGTTGGTGCGCAGCGCCGGCACGAAGACCCGGTACTCGCCGGTGCCGTCGACGTAGAGGAACGGCTTCTCACGTACCTGCGGGGTCTGCGGGATGACGGTGTGCGAGGGGTTCGGGAAGTGCGGCGGCGGGGCGCCGGTGACGCCCTGGAAGACCATGTTCCACACCGAGCCGGTCCAGCCGTTGCCGAACTCGCTGTTGCGCGAGTACCACTGCTGCTGCGAGCCGGAGACGACCAGGCCGTCGATCCTGGTGTCGGCCATCAGGCCGCCGCTGGACCAGCCGTCGCCGCCGTTCCAGAGCTGGATCTGGTTCTGCGCGCCGCGCAGGTGCATCCGCCGGTACGGCGCGGCCTGCGAGACCGCCCAGCGCTCCACGCTCACCCCGGCCGGCAGGGTCACCGAGAGGTTCTCGGCGGCCCGCCAGAAGTTCTGCGTGGCGTTGCCGCCCATCCAGAACGCCTCGACCCGGACGTGCCCGTTGAGGTTCACGTCGTCGGGGCTCATGCCGAGGCCGGCGACCTGGGTGAAGAAGCCGAGGTTGACGTCGGCGGTGTAGCTGCCGGGCTTGAACAGCACCGCGTAGCGCTCGGGGCCGAACTGGTTGCGCTCCTGCTGGGCGAAGAGCGTGTTCAGCCGGTTCTGGATGGTGGCGGTCGGGGTGGACGGGTCGAAGACGAACGTGTTCGGCCCGAGGTTCGGGTTGCGAGGGTCGGTCGGCTCCACGGGCGGAGTGTCGCCGCCTGTCACGTTCACCGCCAGCTCCCAGAGGGAGTAGCCGTAGGCGGTGGCGCGCGCCGTGCCGTACACCCGCAGGTAGCGACCGCTGCCGGCCACGGTGAGCGACTGGCTGCCCCCGGCGCCGGTGGTGGTGCCGTACACGGTGGTCCAGGAGCTGCCGTCGGCCGAGGTCTGGAGCTGGAACGCCCGCGCGTACGCGGCCTCCCAGGTCAGCACCACGCGGCAGATCGACCGGACGGTGCCGAGGTCCACCCGCAGCCACTGGGGGTCGGCGGCGGCGCTGGCCCAGCGGGTGCCGGGGTTGCCGTCGACCGCCGCCGAGGCGGGGAGCCCGGCGTTCTCCACCGACGACGCGGTGGCCGGCTGGCCCTGGGCGACGTTGGCGCTGCCGCAGGTGGGCGCGGTGCCGCCGGCCTCCCCGTAGACCTGGAACTCCCAGAGGGAGTAGCCGTAGCCGGTGCCGCGCGCGGTGCCGTGCATCCGGACGTACCGGCCGGCGCCCGTCACGTTCACCGTCTGGGTGCCGCCGGTGCCGGCGGTGGTGCTGTGCACGGTGGTCCAGGCCGCGCCGTCGTCGGAGGTCTGGATCGTGAAGGCCCGGCCGTAGGCGCCCTCCCAGGACAGGACCACCTGGCTGAGGGTGGCCCGGGTGCCGAGATCGACCTGGATCCACTGGGGGTCGCTGAAGGCGCTGGCCCAGCGGGTGCCGGCGTCGCCGTCGACCGCGGCGGACGCCGGGGTGCCGGCGTTCTCCGTCGACGAGGCGGTCGCGGGGCGGCCCTGGGACAGCAGGCTCGGGGCGGCCTGCGCCGGGGACGTCGCGGCGGCGGGGGTGAGCGCCGCGACGAGGAGCAGCGCGAGGCCGATGAGCAACCGCCGGGCGGGTCGCCCTGGCGGCGGCGTCGGGCGTACGGATGTAGCGCGAGATGTCATGACTTCGCCTGTCGATAGAGGGTGGGGGACCTCGGGCGTGACGGGATGACGAAGGGGGCCGCGGCACTGCGGGGCGGCGACGCCGGACCGTGCCGGGACGGGAGAGAGCGCTCTCGTCCGAGTGTTGCGGCGTCGTCGCGCAGCCGTCAAGACATCGATAAATAACGCTGTTATTTATCCGTGAAGTTCGATTTGCTCGGTAACCCGCCGATTCGCCGACCGCACCCCGCCGGCCGTGAGCAGCCGGGCGATCGGCAGCGTCGCCGCACCGAGCGCCACCGCGTCGACGCCCAGCAGACCCAGCTCGATCGAGGCCTGCTCGTACGGCTGGCGCAGCGCCTGGCGGCCGGCGGCCTCCCGCACGGCCGGCAGCAGGCCGCCCAGCGCCATGCCGGCCCAGCCCCCGAGCACGACCCGCTCCGGGTTGAACAGGTTGATCAGGTTGGCCACCCCGGCGCCCAGGTACTCGGCCGTCTCGTCCAGCACCCGCCGGGCGGCGGCCGAGGTGCCGGCCGCGTCGATCAGGGCCGCCAGCTGGGACTCCTCGTCGTCGCCCGGGACCGGGTGGCCGCCCCGGGCCTCGCGGTAGCGGTCGATGACGGCCTCCGCGCCGACGTACGCCTCCAGGCAGCCACGGGCCCCGCAGCGGCAGGGCCGCCCGCCGTAGACCAGGGTGGTGTGCCCCCACTCCCCCGCGCTGCTGGAGGCGCCCCGGTAGGTCACCCCGTTGGTCACCACCGCGGTACCGACCCCCGAACCGACAAGCGCGAAGACGGCGTGCCGGGCCCCCCGGCCCGCGCCGAACCACATCTCCGCCTGGCCGAGCGTCTTCGCGCCGTTGTCGACGTGCAGCGGGAGGTCGGTGCCCGCCGCGATCAGCCGCTCCAACGGCACCCGGTCCCAGCCGAGCGACTGGGCGTGCACCACGGCCTCCCGGCCCTGCTCGACCACCCCGGAGACGCCGATGCCGACGCCGAGCACCTCGTCGACGGCCACCCCGGCCCGGGCGGTGACCGCGTCGATGCCGGCCAGCACGTGCCCGGCCACCTCCGCCGGCTCCGTGCGCCGGGGATCGAGCGGGTACGCGACGCTGGCCAGCTGGGCCATCGCGAAGTCGAACAGCTCCACCCGGACCCGGGTCTCCCCGACGTCCACCCCGACGACGAACGCGAAGCGCGGCGCGACCCGCAGCATCATGCTGGGCCGGCCGCCGTCGGACTCGGCGGCGCCCGCCTCGGCGATGAGCCCCTCGTCGATCAGGTCGGCGACCACGTTGCTGACCGCCGGCTGGCTCAACCCCGTGCTGCGGACCAGAGCCTGCCGGGTGAGCGGGCCGTCCAGGAAGACCTTCGACAGCAGGGCGGACCGGTTCCGCAGCCGGACGCCCCGGTTGGTCGCGCGCGCCAACTCCACCTGCCACCTCGATCCCCTCGGCCCCCGGGAGCGACTGTACGACCCCGTGCTTGACGGCCCCTCGGCCAACCACTTTAATGACCACATTCATTAAGTCGTGATGGAACTGTCGAGCCCGTCGGCCCCCGCCGGCGCGCCCCGCCCACCGTCCGCCGGCGCCCTCACCCCCGATCCCCGACCCGACGCCGGCGACCCCCACCACGTGCAACGGAAGGGCCCGAACGTGTCGAGACGACACCTCGCGATACTGACGGCGGCCGTGCTGGCCGCCACCACGCTCACCGCCTGCGGCGACTCCGGGGACTCCTCCGGCGCGGCCGGGAAGACCCTCACCTACTGGGCCAGCAACCAGGGCGCCAGCCTGGAGGCCGACAAGCAGACCCTCCAGCCGGAACTGGACAAGTTCGAACAGCAGACCGGCATCAAGGTCAACGTCGAGGTGGTGCCCTGGTCGGACCTGCTCAACCGGCTGCTCACCGCCGCCACCTCCGGCCAGGGCCCGGACGTGGTCAACATCGGCAACACCTGGTCGGCGTCGTTGCAGGCCACCGGCGCGCTCGTCGAGTTCGACGACGCCACCCTCGCCAAGGTCGGCGGGAAGGACCGGTTCGTGCCCGCCGCGCTGGCCGCCGCGGGCGCGCCCGGCAAGCCGCCGGCCGCGGTGCCGCTCTACAGCCTCGCCTACGCCCTCTACTACAACAAGAAGGCGTTCGCCGACGCCGGCGTCACCAGCCCGCCCACCACCTGGGAGCAGGTGGCCGAGGTCGGCCGCAAGCTGACCGGCGGCGACCGCTGGGGCCTCGCCGTCGAGGGCGCCAACCCGTCGGAGAACGCCCACCACGCCTTCACCTTCAGCCAGCAGTACGGCGGCGAGTGGTTCGACTCCGCCGGCAAGCCGACCTTCGACACCCCGCAGAACGTCACCGCCGTCAAGCGGTACGTCGACCTGATGGCCGTCGACAGGATCGTCAACCCGAGCAACGCCGAGTACGCGCAGAACCAGTCGGTCTCCGACTTCGCCAACGGCAAGGCCGCCATGCTGCTCTGGCAGGCCGCCGGGTCCAACCTGAAGTCGCAGAACATGGCCCCCGACGCGTACGGGATCGCCCCGGTGCCCTTCCCGGCCGCCCCGCCGGCCGGCGGCAAGAAGGTCAACAGCATGGTCGCGGGGATCAACATGGCGGTGTTCAAGCACACGAAGAACCGCGACGCCGCGCTGGAGTTCGTCAAGTTCATGACCAGCGACGCCGAGCAGGTGGCGCTCAACAGGACGTACGGCTCGCTGCCCGCCGTCGCCACCGTCGCCGGCGACCCGGCGTTCGCCGCGCCGGAGCAGAAGGTGCTCCAGCAGACCCTCGCCACCACGGCGGCGCCGCTACCGCAGGTGCCCGACGAGAGCACCTTCGAGACCCTCGTCGGCACCGCCGTCAAGGAACTCTTCGCCGACGCCGCCAGCGGCAGACCGGTCACCGGGGAGAGCGTCCGGCAGAAGCTGACCCGGGCCCAGCAGCAGATGCGCTGACCGGCCGGACCGGTGGCCGTGGGAGGGACGCCGACCCTCCCACGGCCACCCAGCGAGAGGATCCCGATGGCCACCACCACGCCCGCCCGGGACGTCGCCGCACCGGAGCGGCCCGCCCGCCGCACGGCCCCGGCGCGGCGCCGGTCACCCGGGCGCCGCCGGTCGCTGCTGCCGTACCTGCTGCTCGCCCCGGCCGTCGTGCTGGAGCTGGCGATCCACGTCGTACCGATGCTCGTCGGGGCGTGGATGAGCCTGCGGGAGCTGACCCAGTTCCACATCCGCGACTGGTCCACCGCGCCGTTCGTGGGCTGGGAGAACTACCGCGTGGTGCTCGACGTCGACTCGGCGGTCGGGGCGCAGCTGCTGCACTCGTTCGGGGTGACCGTCGGCTACACGCTGGCCTCGGTCGGGCTCTCCTGGGTGCTCGGCACCACCGCCGCCGTACTGCTGCAACGCCCCTTCCGCGGCCGGGCCGTGCTGCGCGCGCTCTTCCTCACCCCGTACGCGCTGCCCGTCTACACGGCCGTGATCACCTGGAGCTTCCTGTTCCAGCGGGACACCGGCCTGGTCAACCACGTGCTGGTCGACCAGCTCCACCTGCTCGACGACCGGCCGTTCTGGCTGATCGGGGAGAACAGCTTCGTCGCGCTGCTGACCGTCTCGGTCTGGCGGTCCTGGCCGTTCGCCTTCCTCTGCGTCATGGCCGGCCTGCAGAACATCCCCGGCGAGCTGTACGAGGCCGCCGCCATGGACGGGGCCGGATTCTGGCGGCGGCTGCGCTCGGTGACGCTGCCCATGCTGCGCCCGGTCAACCTGGTGCTGGTGCTGGTGCTGTTCCTCTGGACCTTCAACGACTTCAACACCCCGTACGTGCTCTTCGGCGGCTCCGCGCCGGAGCAGGCGAACCTGCTCTCCCTGCACATCTACCGCAGCTCCTTCAAGACCTGGGACTTCGGGGCCGGATCGGCGATGTCGGTGGCGCTGCTGCTGTTCCTGCTGCTGGTCACCGCCGGGTACCTGCTGCTGACCAACCGCCGGAGGAACGATGCGTGAGACCACCGCCGAGCGCTGGGCCCGCCGGATCGTGCTGACCCTGCTCGCGCTCTTCGTGCTCGTCCCGCTCTACGTCATGCTCAGCTCGGCGCTCAAGCCGTTGCGGGACGTGCAGGGCGCCTTCACCTGGTGGCCCCGGCGCCCCACCGCGCAGGCGTTCGTCGACATGTGGTCGACCGTGCCGCTGGGCCGCTACCTGGTCAACAGCCTGGTCGTCTCGACCGTGGCGGCGGTCTTCTCGGTCACCGTGGCGGTCTTCGCGGCGTACGCCGTCAGCAGGTACCGCTTCCGGGGCCGGGGGCTGTTCTCGGTGACCGTGCTCTCCACCCAGATGTTTCCCGGGATCCTCTTCCTGCTGCCGCTCTTCCTCATCTACGTCAACCTCGGCACCGCCACCGGCGTCCAGCTGTACGCCAGCCGCACCGGCCTGATCATCACCTACCTGACGTTCTCCCTGCCGTTCTCGATCTGGATGCTGGTCGGCTACTTCGACTCGATCCCCCGCGGCCTCGACGAGGCGGCCCAGGTCGACGGCGCCGGCCCGCTCCGCACGCTGTTCCGGGTCATCCTGCCGACGGCGGTGCCGGGCGTCGTCGCCGTCGCCGTCTACGCCTTCATGACCGCCTGGGGCGAGGTGCTCTTCGCCTCGGTGATGACCGACGAGGGCAGCCGCACCCTCGCCGTCGGCCTCCAGGGCTACTCCACCCAGTTCAACGTCTACTGGAACCAGGTGATGGCCGCGTCGCTGGTGGTCAGCGTCCCGGTGGTGGCCGGCTTCCTGGCGTTGCAGCGCTACTTCGTCGCCGGCCTCACCGCCGGCGCGGTCAGGTGAGGCCGTGACGGCCGCACACGAGGCCATGTCGGCCGCACATCCGAAGGAGAGCCCACCCGTGCCGGACCTGTCCACGCTGCCGCCCGACTTCCTCTGGGGGGTCGCCACCGCCGCGTACCAGATCGAGGGGGCCGTCCGCGCCGACGGCCGCGCGCCGTCCATCTGGGACACCTTCTGCGACGTGCCGGGCGCCGTCGACAACGGCGACACCGGCGAGGTGGCCTGCGACCACTACCACCGGTGGCCGCAGGACGTGGCGCTGATGCGGCAGCTCGGGGTGGACGCGTACCGGTTCTCGGTGGCCTGGCCCCGGGTGCGGCCCGACGGCGTCGGCCGGGTCAACCCGAAGGGCCTGGACTTCTACGACCGGCTGGTCGACGCCCTGCTGGCGGCGGGGATCCGCCCGTTCGTGACGCTCTACCACTGGGACCTGCCGCAGGCGTTGCAGGACCGGGGCGGCTGGCCGGAGCGGGCCACCGCCGCGGCGTTCGCCGACTACGCCGCCGTCGTGGCCGCCCGCCTCGGCGACCGGGTCGCCGACTGGACCACCGTCAACGAGCCGCTCTGCGTGTCCTGGATCGGGCACCTGGAGGGCCGGATGGCGCCGGGCGAGCGGGACCTGGCCAGGGCGGTGCGCGCCTCGCACCACGTCCTGCTCGGGCACGGGCTGGCCACCCGGGCGATCCGGGCCGCCGCCGCCCGGCCCGCCGCCGTCGGGATCGTGCTCAATCCCAGCCCCTGCGAGCCGGCGAGCGACCGGCCCGAGGACATGGCCGCCGCCCGGCGGATGGACGGCCACGTCAACCGGTGGTGGCTCGACCCGCTGCACGGACGCGGCTACCCGGCCGACATGGTCGCCACGTACGGCGTCGAGCCGCCGGTGCGGGGCGACGACCTGACGGTGATCGCCACCCCCACCGACTACCTCGGCCTGAACTACTACTTCCGTCAGGTGGTGGCCGACGACCCGGCGGGGCCGCCGCCGTACGCCCGGCAGGTGCCGGTGCCGGGCGCGGTGCACACGGCGATGGACTGGGAGGCGTACCCGGCCGGGCTGGAGCAGCTGCTGGTCGCGGTGACCGAGGAGTACGCCCCGGCGCGGGTGCTCGTCACCGAGAGCGGGTCGGCGTGGCGGGACGAGGTCACCGCCGACGGCACCGTCGAGGACCGGGAGCGCACCGACCACCTGGAGCGGCACCTGGCGGCGTGCGCGGCGGCGGTCGACCGGGGCGTGCCGCTGGCCGGCTACTTCGTCTGGTCGCTGCTCGACAACTTCGAGTGGTCGTACGGGTACGACAAGCGCTTCGGGCTGGTGCACGTGGACTACCCCACCCAGCGCCGGACGCTCAAGGCGAGCGGCCTGCGCTACGCCGAGCTGATCCGCGCCCACCGGCGGCGTACCGGGCGGCTGACGCCGTCGCGGTGAGCCGGGGACGGTCCGCCGGGCCGCACGGTGCCCCGGGCGCCACCCGGGGCACCGTGCGTCACCCGCCGGGCGGGGTCAGCAGAACCAGCCGTCCTGCACCCAGCCGCGCCGGTTGACGTGCCCGTAGGCGAAGCCGTAGACGTAGCCGCCGCTGCGCGGCCCCTCGACGAGGAACGTCTGGCCCCGGTAGAGGGTGCCCATCCACGCCCCGACCGGGGCGGTGCGGACGAAGAGGTCCTCGGCGCACACCGTCTCCCGCTGCCCGATCGTCCCGTTCGCGGCGTGCCCGGTCGACGGCGTGAGCGCCAGCACGGCGCAGACGGTCGCCAGCAACGCGCCGAGCCGTCGCGGCACTTTCCCGCTCACCATGAGTCGTAGCCCCCGATGCACTCGCTGCGCACGTAGCCCCAGTCGTTGGGCCCGAAGTCGAAGGTGGCGGCCCAGCCGTTGTAGACGGGGTGCGCGCCGGGCGTGTGGCCGATCTTGTTGCCGTACGCCAGCGTGCGCTTGAGCCCGTGCGGGCCGCTCGCCGAGTCGTAGTTGGCGTAGAAGCTGGCGCTCTGGCAGACGATCACGGCATGCCGGGGCACGACCGGGTCGGCCTGCGCGCCGGTGGCGCCCAGCGTCGCCAGGACCCCGCCCGCCGCCAGGACGCCGACCGCGCGGATCACCTGTGTTCGCATCGACACCTCCGGGGTGGAAACCTTCCTTCCCGCCACCCTAACGAATACGTCGAAAACCTTCTATGCCTGCGATCCCCCGCGTCCTCGTGCCGGCGTCCGCGATGCCGATAGGGTCGGGGCCCATGCGGACGAAGCAGGAACTGGGCGCGGCCATCCGGCGGCACCGGCGGGCCGTCCTCGTCGTCAACGCCCACTCCCGCCGGGGCCGCCAACTGCACGAGCGGGCCCGGGCCCGGCTGACGGCGGCCGGCTTCCGCCTGCTGGACGACCACCCCGTCGAGCAGCCCGGCCAGCTCGAACGCGTCCTCGCCGCGGCCGTCGACCTCGGGCCGGACCTGCTCGTGGCCGGCGGCGGGGACGGCACCCTCAGCACCGCCGCGCGGCTGCTCGCCCACCGCGACATGGCGCTCGGGATGCTGCCGCTGGGCACCACCAACAACTTCGCCCGCACCGTCGGCGTCCCGCTCGACCTCGACCGGGCCGTCGACGTGCTGACCGGCGGCACGGTGATCGACGTCGACCTCGGCCTCGCCGGCGACATGCGGTTCACCAACCACGTCGGCGTCGGCCTCTCCGCCGACATCATGCTGCGCACGCCGCCGCGCCTGAAGCGGGTCGTCGGCCGGCTGGCGTACCCGCTCACCGCCCTGGCCCTGCTGGCCCGGCACCGGCCGCTGCGCGTCACCGTCCGCGCCGGGGACGCCCGGCACGAGTTCCGCACCCACCAGGTGTACGTGGCCAACGGCGGCTTCCACGCCGGGCGCCCGATCGCCGCCGACGCCGACGCCGACGACCGGCTGCTGGTCGCGTACCCGGTCGGCGGCGCGAACCGCCGTGGACTGCTGCGCGACACGGCCCGCAACGCGGCGACCGGGCACCGGCGCTCCGTCGGCGACGAGCCGTTCCTCGCCGTCGGGGAGCTGTGGCTGGAGACCGACCGGCCGGCGCGCGTCGAGGTCGACGGCGAGCTGTGCGGCCGTACGCCGATCCGGATCGGCCTGGACGCCAACGCGCTGCGCGTGATGGCGCCGGCCGGGAGCCCGGACCGCTGACCGCGCGGCCGGCCCGGGCGCTACTCCGCCCGGTCCGCCGCGTC
The DNA here is from genome assembly GCF_057197825.1 of Micromonospora sp. USAFONa4. Taxonomy (NCBI): domain Bacteria; kingdom Bacillati; phylum Actinomycetota; class Actinomycetes; order Micromonosporales; family Micromonosporaceae; genus Micromonospora; species Micromonospora sp. USAFONa4. The sequence goes on from NZ_CM170072.1 coordinate 587,319, forward strand.
GAGGGCCGCCAGGAAGTCGGCGACGAGGTCCTCGGTGTCCTCGATGCCGGTGGAGACCCGGACGAGGCCCTCGCCGATGCCGGTGGCGGCCAACTGCTCGGCGTCGACGATCCCGGCCCACATCGAGCGCGGGTGCACCACGAGGGTGCTGACGCTGCCCAGGCTGGCCGCCCGCTTGGCCAGGCGGAGGCCGTCGAGCAGCCCGGCCGCCGCCCGCCCGTCGCGCAGCTCGACGCTGAGCACCCCGCCGAAGCCGGTCATCTGCCGGCCGGCCAGCTCGTGCTGGGGATGCGTGGGCAGCCCCGGGTAGCGGACCCGCCGCACGGCCGGGTGGCCCTCGACCGCCCGGGCCAGGGCCAGCGCGTTGGCGTTGTGCCGGTCCACCCGCAGCGACAGGGTGCGGATGCCGCGCAGCAGCAGCCAGGCGTCGATGGGGCCGAGGGTGCTGCCGGTGACGATGGCGGTCTGCCAGACCCGGTCGACGAGGTCGGCGGAGCCGACGACCACCCCGGCCGAGACGTCGGAGTGCCCGCCGAGGTACTTCGTCCCGCTGTGCCACACCAGGTCGGCGCCGAACTCCGCCGGCCGCTGGTTGACCGGGGTGGCGAAGGTGTTGTCGACCGCGACCAGCGCGTCGTTGGCGTGCGCCAGCTCGACGACGGCGGCCAGGTCGGTCAGTTCGAGCAGGGGGTTGCTCGGGGTCTCCACCAGGACCAGCCGGGTCTGCGGGCGCAGCGCCCGGACGAAGGCCCCGGTGTCGGTCTGGTCCACCTGCGTGAAGGCCACCCCGAACCGGGCCAGCAGGCCGGTGACCAGGGACGTCGTGCCGCCGTACGTGCTGCGCTGCACGATGACGTGGTCCCCGGCGGAGAGCAGGGCCAGGGCGATCGTGCTGATCGCGCCCATCCCGGAGGCGGTGACCAGGCCCGCCTCGGCGCCCTCCAGCTGGGCGACCACGGCGGCGACCTGCGCGTGGTTCGGGTTGCCGTAGCGCGTGTAGAAGGCGTTGCCCCGGGTCTCGGTGGCGACGGCGGCGAACTGCTCGTCGGTCTCGGCGCTGAAGGTGGCGCTCTGCACGATCGGCGGCGACACCGCCCCGCCCGGGCTCAACCCGTCGTCGCCGTGGACAGCGATCGTGCCGGTGCCGGTCACAGGTTCTCCTCACGTGGTGGGCTGCCCGCCGGGACGGCGGGTCGGACAGGTGCGGGCGTCGTCCGGGCGGCGGGCGCCCGACGACGGCTCGTCCGCGTGGACGCTCCCGACGGACGGGCGGTCACCCGGCCGGGACGGGCACGACCGCCGGGGGCGGCGCGGGTGCGGCCCGGTCGGTGAGCATCCGCAGCGCGTCGCGGTGCCGCCGCAGCACGGCGTCGTCCAGGTCGGCGACGGCGAGCCCGGGCCCCGTGCCGGCGTCGGCGAGGACCCGACCGTCGGGAGCGTACACGGCGCTGCGACCGGCGAACTCCCAGCCGCCGTGCGATCCCGCGAAGTTGGCGAACAGCACGTAGCAGGTGTTCTCCAGGGCGCGGGCCGGGAAGTACACGCCGCGCCGGTGGTCGGATTCGCCCGTCGTGAACGCGCCCGGGCACAGGTAGGCGTCGGCGCCGGCGAGGGCCAGCGCGCGGGCGTGTTCGGGGAAGCTCGCGTCGTAGCAGACCCCCAGGCCGAGCCGCCAGCCGCGCACCTCGACCAGGCAGTCGTCCCGGCCGGGCACGAACAGCTCGCGCTCGTCGCGGTCCAGGTGGCGCTTGTCGTACGCGGCGGCGGGCCGGCCGTCCGCGCCGACCACCAGGGCGCCGATCGCCCAGCCGTCGGCGCGTCGCCGGCAGCCGCCGACCACCGCCACCACCCGGTGGGTGCGGCAGGCCTCGGCGACGACGTCGAGCGGGTCACCGTCCGTCTCGACGGCGCACCGCGCGATGTCGTCGTGCAGCAGGCCGACGTCGTAGCCGCAGAGCGACAGCTCGGGGAAGACGACGAGGTGCACGCCGCGGGCCGCCGCCTCGGCGATGCTCCGCGCCGCGGTCCGCGCGTTGCCGGCGAGGTCGCCGGGGACGGCGGCGACCTGGGCGGCCGCGACCCGCAGCGGGGCGCGGCCGGCGGGGTGGGCGGCGCTCACGCGGCCCCCAGCCACCAGCGCAGGCCGAAGAAGACGACCAGGCCCACCGTCCAGACGATCATGAAACGCTCGACGAAGAGGCCGGTCACCAGCGTGACCAGGCCCGCCACCAGGTACGGCACGGTGACGACGGTGATCTCGATCCGGTTGTCCACCGGGGCGATCACCGACGGGACGGCGATGGCCGCCAGCAGCGCCGGCGGGAGGTAGCCGAGGAAGACCTTGACGTCGTCGGGAAGCGCCCGGTCGCGGAAGACCAGCAGCGGCAGGTACCGGGGTGCGAAGGTGGCGAGTCCCATCCCGAGGATGAGCAGCAGCATGGACATTCCGGTCACCTTCCGTCCGTGTCACGGGCCGTCTCGACGGCCCGGCGTTCCCCGGCCGCCGCCCCGGCGGTCCGGGGTTGCGGCGTTCGCGGCTCCGGCCCGCCCGGCTCCGCCGTCTCCCCCGGCTCCGTCGGTTCCTCCCCCGGCTGGCCCGGCTCCGCCGGCTTCGGCGGGAACCACCGCCGTTCCACCAGCTCGCAGGCCATGCCGACGAACGCGCCGCCGAACGCCGCCACGATCAGGCCGAGGTTGTAGGGCAGCCCGAGCAGGAGCAGGGCCAGCGCCCCGGCGGAGACCGCCGTCGTCCAGACCTTCCAGCCGACAAGCGCCGAGGCGAGCACGACCAGGAAGACCGCGGTCATCGGGAAGTCCAGGCCGGAGCGCAGCCGCTCCGGCAGCAGGTGCCCCGCGATCATGCCGACCACCGTGGCGACCGCCCAGTTGACGTACATGACCGCGGAGGCGCCGAAGTAGAACATGCTCTTGCGCCGGGCCGGCTCGTCGCCCTTGATCCGGTCGAAGGCCACGAAGAACACCGCGTCGATCAGGCCGAAGCCCAGCAGCAGCCGCCACCGCTGCGGCAACTCGCGCACGTGCGGCGCGAGCAGCGTGGAGTAGATCAACATCCGCAGGCTGAGGATCAGCGTGGTCAGGACGATGACCGGCCAGGCCGCCCCCTCCGAGATCAGCTTGAAGCCGATGAACTGGGCGGTCCCGGAGTTGACCACCATGGCCAGGCCGAACGTCTCCAGGTAGGACAGGCCGGCGGCCAGGCCGAGGGTGCCGCCGATCACGCCCAGCGGAAAGGCGGAGAGCAGGAACGGCACCATCGAGCGGGCGCCGGCGACGAACTCGTCCCGCGCGGTCGGCGTACGGTCAGACATGGTTCTCCCCAGGACGGCGGGCGGACGGTACGGCGGCGGCCGTCGGCGGCGCGCCCGGTCCCGTCGCGCCGACGATAGCGGCAACGTCGGCCGCACGGGTGCGGCAGAAGTAGTGCCCGCCCCCGTCGATCTCCCTCAGCTCCACGTCGGCGGCGACCCGCCGCCACGCCTCGTGCGCCGCGCCCGGCCCGGCCGTCAACGGGTCGTCGGCGGCCACGACCACGGTGACCGGCACCGGCAGCGGCTCCCCCACCCGGTCCCGCAGGTAGCGGTGCGAGCCGACTGCGTCGTGCCGGAAGGCGGCGACCAGGGCGTCGACGTGCTCCGCGTCCAGGCCGTCCAGCTCGGTGAAGCCGGTCTGGTCCACCAGCCAGCCCACCACGTCCGCCGGCGCCATCCCGGTGACCTCCGCGATGCTGGCGTCGATCTCCTCCGGCCCGCGCAGCAGCTTGCCGCCGAGGAACAGCCGCTCGGGTGGCCGGCCGGCGGCGGCGAGCAGCCGGGTGACCTCGATCGCCGCCGCCGCGCCGACGCAGTGCCCCCAGACCAGCACCGGCCGGCCGCCCAGCTCCCCGATCTCGGCGGCCACCCGGCGGGTCAGCTCCGGCAGGTCCAGCAGCGGCTCGGGCCGGCTGACGTCGTGGCCCGGCAGCGCCACGGCGTGCACCGCGATCCGGTGCGGGGCCAGCGCCTCGGCCAGCGGCCGGAAGGCGAGCGGGCTGCCCGCCGCGTACGGGAAGCAGACCAGGACCCGGTCGTGGGCGGCGTCCGGCGGGGACAGCGGTTGCAGCAGCCGGTCCTCCGGCGCGGCGTCCGCCTCGACGGCCCGGGCCAGCGGGCCGAGCGTGGAGGTGGTCATCAGCTGCCGCAGGGTGACCAGGGGGCGCAGCGCGGCGATCACCCGCATCGCGGCGAGCGAGTTGCCGCCCAGGTCGAAGAAGTTGTCCTCCTCGGCGATCCCGGCCACCGGCACGTCGAGCGCCGCCGCCCACGCCTCGGCGATCCGCCGGGCGACGGGCGTGCCCGGCGCGGTCCGCCCCGTCGGCGCCGCCGGCCGGCGCGTCGCCGGGGCGGCCCGGTCGAAGCGGCGCCGGGCCGGGGTGACCCGGGGCTCGGGCAGGCCCGGCCGCAGCCCGTCGTGGGCGCGCTCCGGGTCGGTCGCCAGCTCCGCCAGCACCCGCCGGTACACCTCGCCGATGCCCGCCGCCTGCTCCGGCGTGAAGGCCGCCGAGTGGTAGTGCAGGCTCAGCCGGACCCGGTCGGTGAAGAAGTCCCGCATGAACTCGGCGCGCAGCGCGAACTCCGTCTCCGTGCTCACCTGCACGTCGAGCAGGTCGAAGCCGGGCAGCTCGCGCAGCTGCTTGAGCAGGTAGAAGTGGGTGTAGTTGAAGACGGTCTCGAAGAGCAGGTCGGTGGTGCCGGCGTCCGCCTTCATCTGCGCCATCGGGTAGCGCCGGTGGGGCAGCAGGTCCGCCTCCGCGCGGTACACCGCCCGGACCAGGTCGGCCCAGGAGCCGCCGCCCAGGTCCACCCGCATCGGCACGGTGTTGAGGAACAGCCCCAGCGCCCCGGTGGCGCCCTCCGCCTCCGGCCGGCCGCTCTGCTCGTACCCGGTGACGACCTCGGTGTCCCCGGCGAGCGCGCCGACCACCTTGACGTGCGCGGCCAGCAGCACGGTCTTCAGCGGCACCGCCAACCGGTCGGCCGCGCGCAGCAGCCGCTCGGAGAGCGCGTCGTCGATCTCCACCTCGTGGAAGACGACGGGCCGCTCGGCCGGCGCCTGCGGCGGCTGCCACCGGGGCAGCTCGGTGACCCCGCCCGCGGCGAGGACACCGCGCCAGAAGTCGCGGTCCGCCGCCGACTCCAGCGCCCGGCGTTCCAGCCCGATGTAGTCGCGGAAGTGGTTCTCGGCCGGCCCCTCGTCCGGGCGGTCCCCGGCCAGCAGCCGGTAGTAGGTGTCGAAGAGCTGCGTGTGCAGCAGGGTGATGCTCCAGCCGTCCAGCGCCGAGTTGTGCTGGCTGACGCTGTAGCGGTACAGCTCGTCGCCGAGGACGTGCACGTGGATGCGGACCAGGCCCGGCTCCTGCCAGCGGAACCGGTACGACTGCTCGCGCGCGTGCCAGTCGGCGTGCCAGCGTTCCTGCTCGGCCGGGTCGCGGTCGCGCAGGTCCTCCACCCACAGCGGGCTCGGCGCGTCGGCGTGCACGAGTTGCAGGTACTGGCCGAAGCCGGTCAGGTGGTAGCTGGTCCGGAAGATCGGGTGGCGCGCGACGAGGATCCGCACCGCCTCGGTGAACGTCGCCTCGTCGAACGGCGCGTTGATCAGGAAGCTGATGATGTCGTGGTACTGGGCGGCGCCCCGGGACAGCTCGTTCTCGTAGATCAGCCCCGCCTGGAGCTGCCCGAGCGGGTACGCGTCGACCACCCCGTCCGGCAGCAGGGCCCGGTCCGCCTCGTCGAGCAGGGCGAACGGCGGGTGCGTCACCGCCCGTTCCGCGTCCGGCGGGCCGGCCGCGAGCAGCGCCGCGATCGTCGGGTGGCGGAACAGCTGCTGGAACGTGAGGTCCACGCCGGCGGCGTGCGCCCGGGCCAGCACGGTGACGAAGTGGATCGAGTTGCCGCCGATGGCGAAGAAGTTGTCCTCCACGCCGACCCGGTCGAGGCCCAGCACCTCGGCCCAGATGTCGGCGAGGATCCGCTCGGGCCCGGTGCGCGGCGCCACGTACGGCCGCTCGGGCGCGGCCGGCTCGGGCAGCGCCCGCCGGTCCAGCTTGCCGCTGCCCGACAGCGGGAACTCCGCCAGCTCGACCACCCGGGCGGGGACCAGGTAGCCCGGCAGCAGGGTGCCCAGGTGGGCGGTGAGCGTCGCCTCGCCCACCGGCTCGTCGGCGACCACGTAGCCGATCAGGTTGCCGTCGCGGGCCACCACCACCGCGTCCTTGACGGCCGGGTGCCCGCGCAGCGCCTCCTCCACCTCGCCCAGCTCGACGCGGTAGCCGCGCACCTTCACCTGGTGGTCGAGGCGGCCGAGGTAGTCGAGCGTGCCGTCGGGCAGCAGCCGGGCCAGGTCGCCCGTGCGGTACACCCGCTCCTCGCCCACCTCCGGCGCGGCGACGAAGCGGTCCCGGGTCAGCTCCGGCCGGTTCAGGTAGCCCCGGGCGAGCTGCACCCCGGCGATGCACAGCTCCCCCGGCACCCCCACCGGCTGGGGGCGCAGCCGCTCGTCGAGCACGTACAGGCGGGTGTTGTCCACCGGCCGGCCGATCGGGACCCGCTCCCCGCCGGGCCGGCAGCGGTGGTGGGTGACGTCGACGGTGGCCTCGGTGGGGCCGTAGAGGTTGACAAGCGTCGCGCCGGGCAGCAGCTCCGCGAGCCGGTCCACCTGCCGGGGACCGAGGGCCTCGCCGCTGGCGAAGACCTGCCGCAGGCTCGCCAGCCGGCCGGGGTCGGCGGTGCCGAGGTAGTCGAGGAACGCGCCCAGCATCGACGGTACGAAGTGCACGGTGGTGACGCCGTGCGCCTCGACCGCCCCGATAATGGCCTCCGGGTCGCGCTCCGCGCCGGCGGGAAGCAGGCAGACGGAGGCGCCCTCGCGGGCCCACCAGAACAGCTCCCACACCGACACGTCGAAGGTGGTGGGGGTCTTGTGCAGGATCACGTCGGCGGGGCCGATCGGGTACAGCCGCTGCATCCAGGCCAGCCGGTTGGCCAGCGAGCGGTGCTCGATCATCGCGCCCTTCGGGGCGCCGGTCGAGCCGGAGGTGTAGATGACGTACGCGAGGTCCTCCCCGTGGCGCGGCGCGTCGGGGCCGGGCGACGGGACGGCGGCGGGCACCGGGCCGGCGGTCGGCAGCGGGAGCACCGGCACGCCGTCCGGGACCCGCGCAGGGTCGGCGGCGAGCACCACGGCGGCCCCGCTGTCGTCGAGCAGGTAGGCGACGCGCGCGGCCGGGTAACCGGGGTCGACCGGCAGGTAGGCGCCGCCGGCCCGCAGGGTGGCCAGGATCGCCACCAACTGCTCGCGGGAGCGCTCGGCGAGCACGCCGACGATCGACTCCGCGCCCACCCCGGCGCCGCGCAGCCGCTCGGCGTACGCGGCCACCCGGGCCTCCAGTTCCGCGTACGTCCAACTGCCGGCCGCGGTGCGGACGGCGACGGCGTCCGGGCGGGCGGCGGCCCACCGGGCGACCCACTCGTCCGGCCGGCCGGCCGGGTCCTGGCCGACGCCGGTGTCGTTGACCTCCCGGAGCACGTCCCGGTCGCCGTCGGTCAGCAGGCTCAGGTCCGCCACCGGCGCGTCCGGCTCCGCCAGCGCCCGACCCAGCAACAGCGCCAGGTGGGCGCCGATCCGCCCGGCCGTGGCGCCGTCGTAGCGGCGGGCGTCGTGGTGGACCGTCACCTCGGCGGCGCCGAGGGCGAAGAACACCCCGACCCCGGCACCGTCCGGGGCGCCGCCCCCCACCGCCACGTCGATGAGCGGGTGCGGGCCGGGACCGGCGTCCGCCGCCAGTTCCTCGGCGAGCAACTCGACCGGGTAGTCGGCGTGGCGCGCCGCCTCGGGCACCGCCGTGCGCAACTGCCCGACCAGGTCGCGGTAGCTGCTCTCCGCCGCGCAGCGCACCCGCAACGGCAGCATCCCGGCCAGCTGCCCCGGCGCGCCCGGACGGCCGACCAGCATGTCGTCGGCGCCGGTGTAGCGGCGCAACAGAGCGGCCACCGCGGCCGTCAGCAGGACCTGGCGGGCGTCCTCGCCGCCCCGGCCGGCCCGGTCGAGCCGCTCGACCACCGCCTCGTCGAGCGGCACGGTGACGGCCGCCGGCTCGGGCGGGGCGCCGGGCGCCGGGGTGCGGTCGGCGGGAAAGCCGACCGGGTCGGCGCCGGAGCCGAGCACGGCACGCCAGTGGCGGGCCTGCTCCGGGCGGCGCGCCGCGGCGATCTTGAGCTGGCCCCGCGTCATCAGCGACTGCATGATCTCTCCGGCTCACAACTCGATGTCGATGGTGGAGGGTGCCCCGGCGGCGACCCGGCGGGCCCCGGTCAGCTCGCCGACCGGCACCCCGGGGTCGGCCAGGACGGTGTCGGCGATCTCCAGCCAGAGGTCGGCGAAGGCCCGTACCGTCCCGGGCAGGAACAGCCCGGCGTCGTACGCCCAGTGCACGCGCAGCGAGTCGGCGCGCTCGTAGACCTGCATGTCCAGGTCGAACATGGCCTGGCCGGTGGGCGCGACGGCCAACCCGACCCGCCGCCCCAGGAAGTCGGCGGCGGCCACCTCGGCGTGCTGCATCGCGAACAGCGTGTCGAAGAGCGGATGCCGGTCCTGGTCGCGGACCGGCAGCACCTCGGCGACCAGCGTGTCGAACGGGTAGTCCTGGTGCGCGAACGCGTCGACCACGTCGTGCGCCACCTCGGTCAGCAGCTCCCGGAAGGTGGCCTCCGGCCGCACCCGGTGCCGCAGGCAGACCGTGTTGACAAGCATCCCCATGGTCGCGTCCAGGCCCGGGGCGCCGCGACCGGCCACCGGGGTGCCCACCGTGACGTCGGTCCCGCCGGTCGCCGCGGCGAGGAAGGTCGCGTAGCAGGCGAGCAGCACCTGGAACAGGGTCACGCCCTCGCGTCGGGCCAGCGCCCGCAGCGCGGCGGTCCGCTCCGCCCCCACGTCGAACTCGACCGTGCCGGCCCGCGCCGTCGCCGGGCGGTCGGTCAGCCGCGCCGCGTCGGTGGGCAGCCGCAGGGGCGCCGGCGGCTCGGCGAAGCGCCGCCGCCAGTAGTCGCCCCCGGGCGGCTCCCCGGCGGTGGCCCACACCGCGTAGTCGGCGTACTGGACGGGGACCGGCGGTGGCTCGCCGCCGGCGTAGACGGTGTCGACCTCGCGCAGCAGCAACGCCAGGGAGAGGCCGTCGGTGACGATGTGGTGCAGGTCCAGCGCCAGCACCGGGCCGTCGCCGGTACGCCGCAGGGCGGCCCGCAGCAGCGGCGGGGCGGCCAGGTCGAACGGCTCGACCGGCAGCGTCCCGGTGCCCTCGACCTCCGGCAGGTCGAACGGGACGGTCGGCAGCACCCGCTGCACCGGCCGGCCCGCCTCGGTGCCGAAGGCGGTGCGGAGGATGTCGTGCCGGGCGATGACGGCGCGGAACGCGTCCGCCAGGCGGGCGCGGTCGACGTCCGCCGGCAGCGGCACCAGCAGCGGCAGGTTGTAGGTCACCGACGCGGGGTCGCGGGACTGGGCGAGGAAGACGCGGCGCTGCTGCGGGGAGAGCGGGTAGGCGTCCGCCGCCTCGGCGCGGGGCAGCGGCACGGCCGCCCGGGCACGGCCGATCTCCTCGGCGAGCCCGGCCACCGTCGGGTGGCGCAGCACCGCGGCGAGGGAGACGCCCACCCCGAGGGCCCGCTGTGCCTCGACGGCCAGTCCGGTCGCGGCGAGCGAGTCGCCGCCGGCGGCGTAGAAGTCGTCGAGCACGCCCAGCTTCGGCACGCCGAGCAGGCGTTCCGCGATGCGCACCAGGACGCGTTCGGTGTCGTCGCGCGGCGGCAGGTACGCCCCGAACCGGTCGTCCGGCTCCACCAGGTCGGCGGGGTCGAGGGAGTCGACCTGCACGATGTGCCGGGGCAGCTCGGCGTCGGGCAGTTCCCGGGCGAGCAGGCCGCGCAGGTGCAGCGGGTCGAGGTAGTCCTCGGCCACCACGTACGCGCAGCCGCCCTTGACGGCCACCTCGCGCACCTGGGGCCAGAGTCGGGTCAGCGTGTCGACGTCGGCCATCACCGCTCCGTACCGGTCGCGCCGACCAGGGCGCGCACCGTGGGGTGCACGTACAGGTGGCGGGGGGTGAACTCGCCGAGGCCCTGCGCGCGCAATTCACGCAGCAGCCGCAGCGCGAGCAGGGAGTTGCCGCCGAGGTCGAAGAAGTTGTCCTCCGGCCCCACCTCGGCGCCGAGCACCCGCTCCCAGACCGCCCGGATCCGCTCGGCGCGGCCGGGTCCCGCTCCGGGGTCGGCGGGTTCCCGGGGGGCGGGCAGGGGCCGGGCGGCCGGCGCGGGCAGCCGGGCGGCGTCGAGCTTGCCGTTGGCGGTGAGCGGCAGCGCGGGCAGCGGCGTCACCGTGGCCGGCACCATGTACTCGGGCAGGATCCGGGCCACCCGGCGGCGCAGCTCGGCGGGCGGGTCGGCCCCCTCGGCGAGCACCACGTACGCGTGCAGCCGGGCGTCGGCGGTGTCCACGGTGACCGCCACGGCCAGCACGTCCGGGTCGTCGAGCAGCACCTGGCGGATCTCGTCCAGCTCGATCCGGTAGCCCCGGATCTTGACCTGGTCGTCGAGCCGGCCCAGGTGCTCCAGCCGCCCGTCCGGGAGCAGCCGGCCCCGGTCGCCGCTGCGGTACATCCGCCCGCCCCGCCAGGGGTCGGGCAGGAAGCGCTGGGCGGTCAGCTCGTCGCGGTGCAGGTAGCCGTCGGTCACCCCGGCGCCGCCGACGTGGATCTCCCCGGCGGCGCCGGGCGGCAGCAGCCGCCCCGCCGGGTCGAGCACGTGGACGTACCAGCCGGGCAGCGGGCGGCCCACGGAGCGGGTGCCGGCCAGGGCCAGGCCCCGGTCGATGGTCTGCGCGGTGACGTGCACGGTGGTCTCGGTGATGCCGAACATGTTGACCATCCGGCAGTCGCGCTCCGGGTACCGGTCGAACCAGCCGGTCAGCATGCCGGCGTCCAGCGGCTCGCCGCCGAACACCACCAGGCGCAGCCCCAGCCGGTGCGCGGCGCGCCGGTCGGCGTCGACCAGCTGCGCGAACGCCGACGGGGTCTGGTTGAGCACGGTGACCCGCTCCGCGCGCAGCAGGGCGTGGAACTCGGCCGGGTCGCGGACCACCAGGTGCGGGACGACGACCAGGTGCCCGCCGGTGAGCAGGCAGCCCCAGACCTCCCAGACCGAGAAGTCGAACGCGCTGGAGTGGAACATCGTCCAGGTGTCCGCCGGGCCGAGCCCGAACTCGTCCCGGGTCGCGGCGACCAGGGCCAGCACGTTGCGGTGCGGGACCTGGACCCCCTTCGGCCGGCCGGTGGAGCCGGAGGTGTAGATGACGTACGCGGGGTCGTCCGGGCCGGCCGTCGCCGCCCCGGCGCCCGCCGCGTCGTCGGTGTCGTCGGCGAGCAGCTCGTCGACCTCCACGCCGTCGGCGCCGACGAGCAGGCTCACGCGGGAGTCCTCGACGGTGTAGCGGATGCGCTCGGCCGGGTAGGTGGGGTCGATCGGCACGTAGGCGGCGCCGGCTCTGAGCACGCCGAGCAGCGCCGCCACCAGGTCCACGGAGCGTTCCAGGCAGACGCCGACGCGGGTGCCCGGGCCGCAGCCCCGCGCCCGCAGCGCCGCCGCGATCCGCCCGGCGCGGGCGTCGAGCTGGGCGTACGTGAGCCGGTCGGCGCCGTAGGACACCGCCGGGGCGTCCGGGGTGTCCCGCGCCCACCCGGCCACCCGCTCGTGGATGCCGCCGGTCGGCTCGGGCAGGCCGACGGCCGCCCCGCCGAGGGCCGCGACCCGGTCCCGCTCGGCGTCGTCGAACAGGTCGCAGTCGGCCAGCGCGCGGTCGCCGTCGGCGAGGAGCTGGCCGAGGACGCGGGCGACGTAGCCCGCCACCGTGATGACCACGTCGGCGGACCACACGCCGGTGTGGAAGTCGCAGGTGACGGTGCTGCCGCGCAGCGTCAGGGTGAGCGGCCACGGCGGCGTCAGGCTGGGCAGGTAGGTGTCGGCCGGGCTGTCGGCGGTCAGCACGCCGACCGCGGCCTCCGGCGGACCGGCGTCGGGCGTCCGCCCGGGAACGGGCCACGGGGCCGGCTCGGCGGGTCGGGCCGCGAGGGCGCGCAAGGTGCCGTCCACCGACACGGGCACGACCGCCGGCCCCTCGTCGCGCAGCGTGCCGACCCGCACCCGGCGCACGCCGCCGAAGCGGGCCAGCACCGCGCCGACCGCGCCGGTCAGTGCCAGCAGGTCGGTCCCGGCGGGCACCGCGAAGGCGTACGACGCGGTCCGGTCGGCGCGCGGGTTCCCGCCCCGCCAGGCGGTGTCGCCCTCGTGTTCCCCGTCGTCCTCGGTCCCGGCCGTCTCCCCGGCGGCGGTCCCCGGCGGCTCCGCCTGCCCGGCCGGCTGAGACGGCCCGGCCGGCCTCGGCTGCCCGGCCGGGTCCGGCGCGACACCCTCAGGGCGGTCCACGGGCCCCGGGCCGGCGGCCGGCTCCGCCCCGGCCTGCGGCGCGGTCCCGGCCGCCTCGACGGCCAGCTCGCCCAGCGCGCGGCCGGTGAGCGGGCCGCGCCGGGCGACGAGCACCAGGTCGGCGCCGGCGTCGTGGCGCAGCAGCACCGCCCGCACCGGCGGACCGTCGGCGGGCAGCGGTCGCGCCAGTTCGGCGGCGCGGCGCGCGGAGGTCGCCGACGTGGGCACCCGGTCCACCCAGAGCCGGGCGGCGTCGAGGCCCCGCCGCGCCAGCGCGGCGGCGAACCGGGCGGCGACCTCGTCGGGGTCGCCGGCGACGGCCACCGCCGCCGCGTGGCAGGAGCGGCCCGGGTCGGACTGCTGTCGGGTGGGCTGTGGACGGCTGCTCATCGGGTGGTGAATCCTCCGTCGACGGTGATGACCGAGCCGGTGACCTGCGACGACTCGTCGGAGGCCAGCCAGAGTGCGGCCTGGGCCACCGAGTCGGGCTCGATCAGCGCGTTCATCGGCTGGGCCTGGACGAACGTCTCCTCGTGCTCGGCGACCGGCACCTCCAGCGAGCGGGCGATCTCGGCCAGCATCCGACCCTCGACGTACGGGTCGTCGCGCACCGAGCCGGGGCACAGGGCGTTGACCCGCACCTTCAGCGGCGCGTAGTCCAGCGCCGCGGCCCGGGTCAGGCCGACCAGGCCGTGCTTGGCGGCGACGTACCCGGCGAAGTGCCGGTAGCCGACCAGGCCGGCGGTCGACGCCACGTTGACGATGCTCCCGGCGCGCTGCCGGCACATCACCGCGCCGACCGCGCTGACCATCCGCCACGGACCGGAGAGGTCGACGTCGAGCATGAGCTGCCACTCGGCCTCGCTGATCTCGTGCACCGGCTTGCCGGAGGGCGCCGCGATGCCGGCGTTGTTCACCAGGACGTCGATCCGGCCGAACCGGTCCAGGCAGAGCGCGACGGCGGCCCGGACCGCGTCGAGGTCCCGCACGTCGGCCTCGACCGGGTACGCGGCCACCCCCAGCTCCGCGCAGAGCTTGGCGGTGTGCGTGAGCTGGCTGGCCGAGCCGAGCGGGTACGGCACGTCGGGCAGGTCGTGGGCCACGTCCACCAGGACCAGGTCGGCGCCCTGCGCCGCGAAGGCGGTAGCGCAGGCCCGGCCGAGTCCCCGCGCGGCGCCCGTGATGATCGCGGTCCGGCCGGCCAGCCGGCCCGGCGTCGGCTCAGGCACCGGCCAGCCTCCGTCGCACCAGCGCCAGCAGCTCGGCCGGGTCGTCGGCGAGGTACATGTGTCCACCGGCGACGGTGAGGGAGGCGAACCCGGCGGAGGTGACCCGGTCCCAGCCGGCCAGGGCGGAGGCGGCCACCAGGGTGTCGTCGGCGCCGCGCAGCGCGGTCACCGGCACGTCGAGCCGCTTGTCGCCGCCCGGCCGGTAGCCCTCGTGCAGCTCCACGTCGGCGCGCAGGGTCGGCAGCAGCAGCTCCCGCATGTCGGGGTCGGCCAGCGCCGGGTGCGTGTAGCCGGCGAACTCCTCCACCCGCGCCACGAACTCGTCGTCGGGCAGGTCGGCGGCCGTGTGGTCGCGGCCCGACCACGGGTCGGGCGAGCCGCTGACGAACAGGTGCGCCAGCCGCACCCCGGCCGCCTGGGTCAGCCGGCCGGCCATCTCGTACGCGAGCACCGCGCCCATGCTGTGGCCGAACAGCGCCACCCGGTCGCGGCCGGCGACCAGTTCGAGCACCTCGTCGAGGAGCCCGTCGACGGCCTGGTCCATCCGGCGGTACGGCTCCTCGACGAAGCGCTTCTCCCGGCCCGGCAACTGCACCGGGAGGATCTCCAGGTCGGGCGGTGCGACCCGCTGCCACGGTTGGTACACCGAGGCGCCCGCGCCGGCGTACGGGAAGCAGAGCAGTGACGTGACGGTCAAGACGGCTCCTTGCCGAGGAGGGCGGACCGGACGGCGCCGAGCAGTCCGGGGTCGGCCCGGGCGAGCAGGTCGTGCCCGCCCGGGACGGTGACGGTGGTGCAGCCGGCGGTGGTGAGGTCGGCCCACGCCGCCGTCCCGACGTCGTCGACGTGCGGGTCGGCGTCGCCGCGGATCGCGGTGACCGGCACGCCGATCGGGCCGGCGTCGCGGTAGCGGTAGCTGCGGCCGAGTTCGAAGTCGGCGCGGGCCGCCGGCAGCGCGGCGGCGGCCAGCTCCGGGTGCGCGGCGACGGCCGCCGGCATCGTGCCCAGCGCGACCAGTTCGGCGAGGAACGTGGCGTCGTCGGCGCCGGAGTGGTCCGGTTCGACCTCGGCGCGGTGCGGGGCGACGGCCGAGGAGACCACCAGGAGATCGGCCGGGCGGTGCCCGCGTCGCTCCAGCCGGCGGACCAGCTCGAACGCCACGTACGCGCCGAGGCAGTCGCCGTAGACCGCGTAGGGCCGGTCCAGGTGCGGCGCCAGGGCCGCCTCGAGGGCCTGCACCAGCGGCGTCATCCGCCGTGGCGCGGGTTCGGCGACCCGCTCGCGGCGGCCCGGGTACTGCACCGCGTTCACCTCGACGGCGCGCGGCAGCCCCGCCCGCCAGGTCTCGAAGGCCCCGGCGTTGCCGCCCGCGTAGGGCAGGCAGAACAGGCGCAGGGCGGGCCTGGCGACGGGCGCCCGGACCACCAGCCACGGGTTCTCAGCCATCGCGGCTCACCCGCTCGACGACGGCGCCGTAGCTGCCCAGCGCGACGAACTCCGGCAGGGTGATGGTGCTGCCGTGGCGCTGCCGCAGCGCGGTGACCAGGCGCAGCGCGCGCAGCGAGTCGCCGCCCGCGGCGAGGAACTCCGCCCGCTCGCCGCGCGGCGCCACGCCGACGACCTCCTGCCAGACCGACGCCACCCGGGCCGCCCAGCGGTCCCGGACGTCCCCGTCGCGCGGGGCGGGGACGACGGGACCCGGCGGTCCGACGGCGGGCAGCGGCGCCGTCGGGTCGGTCGCCAGCAGCCGGCGGTACGCCTCGGCCAGCCGGTCGGCCCGCGCCTCGTCGACGTGCCGGGCGTCGTACTGGAGGGTCAGGGCGAGCTGGCCGGTCGCCGGGTCCACCTCCACGTCGACGGCGAGGCTGAACGCCACGTCGACAGTGATGCCCCGGCTGTCGACGATGCGGCTGCCACGGCTCCCGCCGTCCTCGCCCTCGTCGGCGCCGCCGTGGAAGTGGGTCCAGTTGAAGAAGTGGTCGAACCGGGGCCCGGCCCCGCCCGCCCGGACGATCTCGGCGAGCGGGAACCGGTGGTGGCCCATCAGCGACCGCTCCGCCTGCCAGGCGTCGGCGGCCAGCTCGGCCAGCGACCGGGTGCCCAGCACGGCGCTCACCGGCAGGGTGTTGAGGAACAGCCCGAGCGTGGCGTCGCTCCCCTCGGCCTCGGGCCGGGCGCCGACGACCAGCCCGGTGACCACCTCGTCCCGGCCGGCGGCCTCCCCGATCACCCGCAGGTGGACCGCGAGCAGCCAGGACTTGGCCGGTACGCCGGCGGCCCGGGCGGCTGCGGTGACGGTGTCGGTGGTGGACGCCGCCAGCGGCACCCGCCGGGTGGTGGTGATCCGTGGCTCCGTCCCGCCGAGCAGCAGCGGCGGCACGCCGCCGGCGCCCTCGAGCCAGAACCGGCGCGACCCGGCGTCCGCCACGGCCTCGCGTTCCGCCGCCACGTACGCGCGGAAGGGCAACGTCGGGCGGTGCGGCACGGGCAGCCCGGCGCGACGCCGGTCGTACGCGGCCAGCAGTTCGCCGAGGAGGAGGTGCAGGCTCCAGCCGTCGAGGATCGCGTGGCACTCCGCCACGATGAGGGTGAAGGTGTCGGTGTCGTCGCGGACGGCGTGCAGCCGCAGCAGCGGCGGCCGGTCCCAGTCGAAGGGCCGCACCCGCTCGGCCGCCACCAACTCGTCGACGCGGGCCCGGCGGGTGGCCTCGTCGGCATCGGTCAGCTCCGTCACCGGCACCTCGACCGGCACCTCGGCGTGCACCAGTTGCAGCGGCTCGCTGAAGGCGCCGAGGGAGAAGCCGGTCCGCAGCACCGGATGGCGTGCGACCAAGTCGGCCAGCGCGGCGCGCAGCGCCTCCGCCTCCAGCGGCGCGTCGACGCGGTGCGCGGTGACGTTGTGGTACATCGCCGGGTCGCCGGTCAGCTCGCAGTGGTAGACCATGCCCTGTTGCAGCGCGGTCATCGGGTAGGCGTCGGCCAGCCCGGCGGGCAGGCGGTCCCGGTCGGCGGCGGCGACCAGGGCGAACGGCTCCGCCGCCCCGGCCACGTCGGTGGCGGCGGTGGCGTCGGCGTCGGGCCCGGTGAGGGTGATCTCGCCGTGCGCGACCAGTTCCCGGATCGACTGGTGCACGAAGATGTCGCCGAGCCGGAACGACAGGCCGCGCCGGTTCGCCGCGACCTGCATCTGGATGCTGCGGATCGAGTCGCCGCCGAGGGCGAAGAAGCTGTCGGTCACCCCGACCGACTGCGTGCCCAGGACCTCCCGCCACGCCTCGACGAGGATCTCCTCGGCCCGGTTGGCCGGCGCCACGGCCGGCTCCCGCCGGGCCCGGTCGAGCTCCGGCGCGGGCAGCGCGGCCCGGTCGAGCTTGCCGTTGCGGGTCAGCGGCAGGTCGTCGAGGAGCACCACGGCCGCGGGGACCAGGTGGGCGGGCAGCCGCTGGGCGAGCCAGTCGGTCAACCGGGCCTCCAGCGGGCCGGCGGCCGGGCCGTCCGGGACCGCCACCGCGGGCCGCGGGTCGGCGGCGTACTCGGGGCGCACGGCGTGCAGGGTGTGCCGGTCGGTGCCGGTGAGCAGGTCGTCCTGGCGGGTGACCACGTCGAACCCGCGGTCCTCGAAGAGGGCGATCAGCTCGTCCAGGCGCCCCTCGGTGTCGGTGCCGACGGCGTCGTGCACCTCCATGGCGACCTGCGCGATCAGCGGCCAGTGCCGCTCCTCGATGCCGGCGAGCACGTCGGCCTCGGCCCGCTGCACGTCGATCTTCAGCAGGTCGATGCGCTCCGGCGCGACCTCGTCGATGACCTCCGACAGCGGGCGCACGTCGACTGTCACCTCGGCGCCGTCGAAGCGCTCCGCCAGCAGCTCGTCGACCCGCTCCAGCAGGGTCTCCCGGTCGGACTCGCCCCGGTCCCGCTCGTTGGCGAGGAACCGCTTGATCACGGCGACCTCGGCCGCCGGGTCGGCGTACGCGGCCTGGCCGGACATCATCGAGTAGCCCGGGTAGTAGGTGAAGGAGACCTGCCCCGGCGCGGTGGACAGGCCCACCGGGTGCACGGTGGCCGGCACGCCGAACTCCTCGACGTTGCGCCGCAGGGCCGCCACCACCGACGGCACCGGCTCGAAGGCGTGGATGGTCGCGTCCGGGCAGGCCGCGTGGACGAACAGCGAGAACATGCCGATGTTGGCGCCGACGTCGAAGACCGTCGCGCCCCGGCGCAGCACGATGCCGTCACGCAGGTAGACCCGCTGCGTGAAGATCTCGTCGTACAGGTAGCGGGTCTCGTGCGGGTTGATCCCGGCGACCCGGTCCAGGTCGACGTCGACGGCCGGCGCGGCCGGGCGGACGTAGCCGACGAGGCGGTCGCCATGCCCGTCGTCGTCGCGGGCCACGACCGCCGCGTCGGCGACCTCCGGGTGCGCGCGCAGCGTCGCGGCCACCTCGCCCGGCTCCACCCGGAAGCCGTGGATCTTCACCTGGTCGTCCAGCCGGCCCAGGTAGCTCAGGCGCCCCTCGGCGTCGAAGCGCACCCGGTCGCCGGTGCGGTAGACCCGCTCCGTCCGGCCGCCGGGCAGGGCGGCCCGGACGAACCGGCGGCCCGTCGTCTCCGGGTCGCCGAGGTAGCCGTCGGCCAGCTGCGGCCCGCTGACGCAGAGTTCGCCGGCCACGCCGGGCGGCACCGGCCGCAGCCGCTCGTCGAGGACCCACACGCCGACGCCCGGCAGCGGACGGCCGATGGTCGGTGCCGTCGCGGGGCGGATCTCGGCGGCGGTGCTGTCCACGGTGCACTCGGTGGGCCCGTACAGGTTGACCGTCCGGACGCCGGGCAGCGCGGCGAGGGTGTCCCAGAGGTCCGGCGGGATCGCCTCGCCGCCCACCAGCAGCAGCTCCGGCAGCCGGGCGTCGCCGGCCCCGGCGAGCAGGATGCGCAGCTGGGAGGGGGTCAGGTCGAGCACGTCGACCCGGTTGTCGGCGAGGGCCGCGGCCAGCGCGGCGCCGTCGCGCCGGGCGTCCTCGGGCACCAGGTACAGGCTGCGGCCGTGGGCCAGCTGCACGAGCTGCTTGACCGAGGCGTCGAAGGTGAGCGGGGCGTTCACCGCCACCCGCAGCCCGGTCCGGCTGCCCGCGTACACGGTCTCCTCGAGCGCGTACGCCAGGTGGGCCGCGGCGCCGTGCGGGACCTGGACCGGTCGCGGCGTGCCCGTGGAGCCGGAGGTGAAGATGACGTAGGCCGCATCGGTGGGCGCCACCGGGGGCACGGCCGCCGTCGCGGTGCCGGCGGCCAGCTCGGCGACGGTGGCGCCGGCGAGCCCCGCCGGGCCGCCCGCGCCGACGACGAGCCCGGCGTCGACCGCGCGGACCTGCGCGGCGAGCCGCTCGGCCGGCGCCGCCGGATCCAGCGGTACGTACACCGCGCCGGCCCGCAGCACGCCGAGGAACGCGGCGACGGTGTCCCGGGACCGGGTGGCGAGCACGCCCACAGGCGAGCGGTGCAGCCCCCGCTCGACCAGGCCCGCGGCGACCCGGGCCGCGACGTCGCGCAGCTCCCCGACGGTGTACGTGCCGTCGGCGGCGACCACCGCCGGGCTGTCCTGGTCGGCGCCGGCCAGCCCGTCGTCGAGCAGCTCGACGAGGGTGCGCACCGCGGCGCGGGACGGCTGGCCGGCCGCGTCGGCGAGCCAGCGGGCCTCCCCCTCGCCGGTCAGCACCAGCGGCGTGCCGTCGGCCAGCGCCCGGGGCAGCGACCCCAGGATCGCCAGCAGGCCCTCCAGCAACCAGCGGCCCCCGACGACCCGCAGGGTCACCTCGTCGTCGCCGACCACGGCGGTCAGCTGCGGGCCGGCCGTCGCGGGCGGCGCGGAGACCTCGACGGCGGTGGCGCCCAGGCCACCCAGGGCCGCCGGGTGCCCGGCCGGTACGACGGCGAAACCGGCGACCGCGTCGGAGTGTTCGCCGACCGGCTCGACCAGGTGGAACGCCTCCTCGGCGGCGGACTCGGCGGCGCGTACCTCGTCGAGCAGCGCCTTGGGCGCGGCCGGCAGGGGCAGGCCCAGCCGGACCGGCGCGTGGCCGCCCAGCGGGCCGACGACACCGGCCGTCCCGGTGGCCTGCCGCCCGTCGCTCCACCGGGCCAGCACCAGGTCCGCGTCGTCGACCCCGGCGGGCGGTTCGGCCCGGCGGGACAGCGCGAGCGCCCAGGCGGCGAAGAGCAGGTTCGCGACGCCGACGCCGGCCTCCCGCGCGGCGGCGCTCAGCGCCGCGGCGGGCAGGGTCGCGGTGCCGACCTCGGCCGGGTCGTCGCCGTGCGGGGTGACCAGCCGCGCGGCCGGCGCGGCGGGTGCCCCGAACGGGTCGGCCTCCTGCCGCTGCGACAGCTGCCACTCGGTGACGTCGAGGAACTGCAGGGCGTCAGGGTCGTCGGCCAGCCGGCCGTCGGCGTACGCGCGGGCCAGGTCGGCGAGGACGAGCCGCAGGCTCGCCGGGTCGGCGATCAACGGCGTGGCGGCCAGCTCCAGGGCGTCGTCGGTGACGGTCACCGACAGCTCGCCCTGGGCGCCGACGACGACGCTGCGGGCGTCGTCGACGTCCTGCAACGGCACCCGCAGCCCGGGGTGGTGCACCAGGGTCAGGCGCAGCGCCTCGTGTCGGGCGACCACCGCGTCCAGGGCGGTCTGCAACCGGGCCCGGTCCAGCGGGCGGTCGAGCAGCACCCGGGCGCGGACCAGGTCCTGCGCCCCGGACCAGGCCAGCCGCTGGATCGGGGACAGACGGTAGCCGTTCACACCACGCTCCGGTTGAGGTAGAGGTCGGACATGGCGACCAGGATCTGCCGGTCGCCGCTGAAGGGTTCGCGACCGTGGGTCGCGAGGAAGTTGTCCACCACCAGCACGTCGCCGCGCTGCCAGGGAACCGACACCGCGTGTTCCCGATACAGGTCCCGGATGCCGGCCACCACCTCGTCGGGGATCGGCTCGCCGTCGCCGTAGTAGGCGTTGCGGGGCAGCCCTTCGGGCCCGTACTCGCGCAGCAGGGCGGCCGAGACCTCGGCGGGCATGTTGGAGACGTGGAACAGGTGCGCGTGGTTGAACCAGACCGTCTCGCCGGTGCGCGGGTGGGTCGCCACCGCCTGCCGGCGGGCGCGGGTCCGCAGCCCGTCGCCGTCGAGCCAGGTGTACTCGGTGGCCGAGTCGGCGCAGTACTTCTCGACCTCGGCGCGGTCGGTCGTCTGGAACGCCTCCTGCCAGGGCAGGTCCAGGTGTGGGCCGTAGTTGCGCACGTAGCTGACCCCGTGCCGCAGGAACCGCTGGCGCACCTCGGCGGGGATGCGCGGGCTCACCACCCGCTCGCTGGCCAGCGGGGTCGCGCCGCCGCTGCCGGTGGCCGGCTGGGCGCACCAGAAGTAGAGGTGGGTGGGCCAGTTGTGCGAGTACGACATCTCGTGGTGCAGCGGGATCCACTGCTCGGCGTTGAACTCGGTGGAGGTGAAGACCTTCTCCGCGACCTCGTGCCGGGGCGCGGCGCGTTCCAGGTAGCCGAGCAGGTCCGGGCTGACCGCGCGGGCGGCCCGGCTGAAGTCGTCGGCCGTGGCCACCTCGAAGCCCCGGAAGAAGACCGCCCCGTGGGCGTCGAGGTCGCGCAGCAGCTCGTCGCGGCGCCCCGCCAGCCAGCCGGCCAGGTCGAGGTCCGGCACGGCGGCCTCCACCATCAGCACGAACGTGTCGTCGACCAGCACCCGGCGGGACACCGGCGAGGTGACCGCGCCGCTGCCCCGTCGGCGCGGCGCCGGCCCCGTCACGACCGCACCCCCGTGGAGGTCACGGTGGCGGCGGCCAGCTCGGGCGCGGCGACCGGGTCGGACATCGCGGTCAGGATGCGCCGGGGCGGCGTGAACGGCTCCCGGGCGTGCGCGGCCAGCATGTTCTCCACCAGCAGCACGTCGCCGCGCCGCCACGCGAAGGAGCGGGTCTCGGCCGCGTACGCGGCGCGCAGCTCGGCCAGCACGTCGTCGCCGATGGGCGTGCCGTCGCCGTACGCGGTCTGGTAGGGCAGGTCCTCCTCGGCCAGCGACGCCCGCAGCCCCGCGCTGACCTCCGCCGGCAGCGAGGTGACGTGGAAGAACAGGGCGTGGTTGAACCAGGTCCGCTCCCCCGTCACCGGGTGCTCCCGTACGGCGGGGCGGACCTGGCGGGTACGCAGCTGCTGCTCGCCGACCCACTCGACGTCGATCAGCGCGCGGGCGCAGTACGCCTCGACCTCGGCCCGGTCGTCGGTCTGGAACGCCGTCTGCCACGGCAGGCTGATCCCCGGCAGGTAGTTGCGCCGGTAGAGCACGCCCCGGCGTTCGAATCCGGCGACCGTCTCCGGGCGCAGCCGGGCGAGCACCCGGCGGCTGTCGGCCAGCGGGGTGCGCCCACCGGCGGCGGGCTCGGTCTCGCAGTGGAAGACGATGCGCAGCGGCCAGTTCACCGTGTACGACTGCTCGTTGTGCAGCACGATCGGCTGGTCGGCCGGGTGCTCGGTGGAGGTGTAGACGCCCTCGGTCACCTCGCTGCGCGGCGACGAGCGCTCGCCGTAGCTGAGCACGTCGTCGGAGAGGGCGGCCATGACGATGCGGAAGTCGGCCGCGCCGTCCACGGCGAAGCCACGGAACAGCACGGCGCCGGCGCGGCGCGCCAGCTCGTCCACGGTGGACCGGTTGCCCGCAAGCCAGGCGGCCAGGTCCACGTCGGGCACGTTGGCCTGGACGAGGGCCGGCAGGGGCCCGCCGGGCCAGTCGGGGCGTACGTCGACCAGGGACCGTTCGCGGCCGCGGCGCGGAATCACCGGCGCGACCGGGGTCTGCTCACTCATCTCTCGTTCCCCCCAGGGTGTGGGCACATCGGGCGAGGCTGCGCCGGGGATCGGCGGCCGCGCCGCGTAGGAATGCGGTGAAGCGGCGGTGCCACGTGTCGACCAGTTCGCCGTCGAAGCGGTCGGTGCGGTAGGTCCAGAGCGCCTCCAGCCCGTCGCGGCGCTCGTCGAGCCAGAGGGTCAGGTCGAGCCGGGCGGTGTCGGGGGTCAGCTCCACCCCGACGAACTCGCCGCCGGAGGCGTCGACGTGCCGGGCCGCCGGGGCGTTCTGCACGCCGAACGCGACCTGGACCAGCGGGTTGCGGCCCGGTTGCCGGGCCGGGCGGAGCCGCTCGACGACGACGTCGAACGGCACGTCCTGGTGGGCGGCGGCGAAGAGGGTCACCTGGCGCGCCTCGTCCACCAGGTCGGCGAAGGACCGCTGCGGGCCGGGCCGCAGGCGCAGGGGCATGGTGTTGACGAAGCAGCCGACGCTCTGTTCGGCGGCGACGCTGGTCCGGCCGGCGAAGGCGACACCGATCAGCACGTCGGTGCGGCCGGTCTCCGCGGCGACCAGCGCGGCGAAGGCGGCCAGCCCGACCATGTGCAGGCTGGCGCGGCTGGCGCGGGCGAGGTCGCGGACGACGGCGGCGGTGTCGTCGTCGATGCGGGTCCGCAGGGCGGCCCCGGCCGGGGAGCCGTCCGCGCGGGGCGGCGTGGCGGCGGCGGGCAGGTCCAGGACCGTCGGCGCGCCGCGCAGCGCGGCGACCACGGTGGCCACGGCCTCCCGGCCGGCCGGGGCGGCCAGCCAGTTCCGCTGGGCCACGGCGAGTTCCGCCGGGCCGGTCGCCGGACCGGCCGGCCACGGCGGGCCCGCCCCGGCGCCCGCCGACTCGGCCTCGCAGGCGCGGCCCAGGTCCCGCACGATGACGCTGAACGACCAGTCGTCGCAGACGATGTGGTGGGCGACCAGGAGCAGCGCCGCCCGCCCGTCGTCGGCGGCGACCAGTCGGGCGCGCAGCAGCGGGCCGGTGGCGAGGTCCATGGGGGTACGCGCCTCGGCGGCGGCGAGCTGGTCGAGCTGCTCGTCCAGCGGCACCCCGGCCCGGGGCGGGGCGGCGACCAGCGGGACGTCGAGGTCGTCGCGGACCCGCTGCACCGGGCCGCCCGGGGTCGACGGGAAGACGGTACGCAGCGCCGGATGCCGGGCCACCACGCGGCGCAGTGCCCGGCCCACCGTCCCCGGGTCGGTCCCCGGCGGCAGCCGGACCGCGAACGACACCAGGTAGGAGGTGTCGGCCGGGTCCAGCTGGTGCAGGAACCACAGCCGGGTCTGCGCGGCCGAGAGCGGGGCCGTGTCCACGGGCGCCGCGGGCGGCGTACCGCCCGCCGACGGGTGCCCCGGCCCGGGTGCGGCTCCGGCGGACGCGGTCCCGGCGATGCCCGTGGTGGTGGCTCCGGCGGCCCGGCGCAGGTCGTCGAGGTGGCCGGCGAGTGCTTCCACCGTGGCGTGTGCGAACAGCGCCGCCGGGGCGACCGGCAGGCCCGTCGCGGCGGCGAGCCGGGTGGCGCAGCGTACGGCCAGGAGGGAGTCGCCCCCGAGGGCGAGGAAGTCGGCCTCCGCCCGGTCCACCGGCCGGCCGAGCACGTCGCGCCAGACGGCGGCGACCGCGGCGGCCGAGCCGGCCAGCGGCGCGCCGTTGCCGTCGCTCGCGGCGGCGGCGACCTCCGGGGCGGGCAGCGCCGCCCGGTCGACCTTGCCGTTGGGGGTGGTCGGCAGGCGGTCCAGCCAGACGACGGCGGACGGCACGAGCGGGGCGGGGACCGTCTCCCGCAGCAGGTCCCGCACGTCGTCGCGGCGCTCGCCGACGAGGTAGCCGACGAGCAGCGGGTCGCCGCTCGGCCCGGTCCGCACCGCGGCGGTCGCCTCGCGTACGCCGGGCAGGGCGGCCAGCCGGGCGGCCACCTCGCCCAGCTCGATGCGGT
Source organism: Micromonospora sp. USAFONa4 (assembly GCF_057197825.1). Taxonomy (NCBI): domain Bacteria; kingdom Bacillati; phylum Actinomycetota; class Actinomycetes; order Micromonosporales; family Micromonosporaceae; genus Micromonospora; species Micromonospora sp. USAFONa4. The sequence continues at coordinate 611,892 of NZ_CM170072.1, forward strand.
ATCCGCGCAGCTTCACCTGGTCGTCCATCCGGCCGAGGAACTGCAACTGCCCGTCCGGGCGCAGCCGGACCCGGTCGCCGGTGCGGTACATCCGCTCCCCCGGGCGGAACGGATCGGCCAGGAAACGCGCCCGGGTCTCCTCCGGCCGGTTGAGGTAGCCCCGGGCCAGCCCGGCGCCGGCCAGGTACAGCTCTCCCGGCTCTCCGGGCGGCACCGGCCGGCCGTCCGCGTCGAGCAGGTAGACGCGGGTGCCCGGCAACGGACGGCCGATCGGCGGGTCTCCCCCGTCGGCCGGCACCTCCGCCCAGGTCGAGTAGGTGGTGTCCTCGGACGGCCCGTAGAGGTTGCAGAGCCGGCGTACGTGCGGCCGGGCGAGCACCCGGGCGGCGAGCGCCGCGGTCAACGGCTCGCCGGCGAGGCAGACGGTGCGGACGCTGCCCGGCAGCGCGCCGGCCGCGAGCAGCTCGCTCATCGCCGACGGCACGGTGTTGACCAGGGCGACGGGCAGCCGGTCGGCGCCCGGCGCGGCCAGGGCCAGCGCGTCGCGGACGAGCACCACCCGACCGCCCCAGCAGAGCGGGCCGAAGAGCTCGAAGACGGACAGGTCGAAGCAGACGGACGTGGCGGCGAGCACGCCGCCCAGCTCGACGGCGGTGAAGGTCTCCCGGGTCCAGTGCATGAGCACGGAGGCCGAGCGGTGCTCGACGGCGACGCCCTTGGGCCGGCCGGTGGAGCCGGAGGTGTAGATGACGTACGCCAGATCGGACGGTTCGGACGGCAGGTCGGGCCGGGCCGCCGGGAGGGCGGTGAGGTCGAGGTCGTCGAGGCGGAGGGCGGCGTCGGCGAACCGGCCGGCGAGGCCGGCCACCGTCAGCACCAGCCGGGTACCGGAGTCCTCGGTCATGTAGGCGACCCGGGCGGTCGGGTAGGCCGGATCCAGCGGTACGTAGCCGGCGCCGGCCTTGAGCACGGCCAGCAGGGCCACCACGAGTCGGGAGTCGCGGGGCAGGCAGACGCCGACCCGGTCCCCGCGTCCCACCCCGCGGTCGAGGAGGATCCCGGCCAACCGGTTGGCCGCCTCGTCGAGCTGGCGGTAGGTGAGCACCCGCCCCTCGCACCACACCGCGGCGGCGTCGGGGGTCCGGTCGACCTGGGCCTCGACCATCCGGTGCAGGGTGTCGACGGCGGCGGGTCGGGCGGTCGGACGGGACGGGGTGGAGCGACGGACGGGGCCGGCGGAGCGGGCGGGTGCGCTCACGTCGAACCGCGATCTGGCATGGCGCGTCCCACCGAGCACTCCCCCCACTACTAACAGTGATCGATCGCGGGCCCTATGCCAGGTCGACGACCGGAGACGTCACCCATCGTGACCATGAGCCACCGGGCCATCGCTCTCCGCAGAGAGAGTCCACGACCCTCGATTCCGCTGCCAAGACGTCTCTCACCATTCGGGACGTCGGTGGCGCTTCCATGGAATGCCCGCCTCACCCCCGGCCGGCGCGGCCGGATCGCCCGAGAGGGCGCCAGCACGGCAGACGGCCGCCAGCGCGGTCGGCGGGGTCGGCCCGACCGCCCGGCCACTGTCAGGTATCGGCCACCGTCCGCAGGTCGGGGACGGCCGACCCGGCCCCGACCCCGCCGACACCCGCCGGCCGGGGACACGCCGACACCCGCCCGCGCCGCCCCACAACGCACGCCTCACGCGCAACGATTCGCGCATGGGAATGCCAACTGCGATTGTCGCGTTGCGCGGGATTCGGATTCACTGCGCCGCCGACCGGCATTTCCGGCCCGCGTCGCCCCGACCGCCGCCGCCCCCGCAAAGGAGGCCGACAGGTGCGGCGACGCCGACCACGACCGGCGCCACCGAGGGTGGGCGAATTCCCCGGACCGCTGCCCAGACACCGCGCGCGGCCCGGCGCGACACCGCAATGACCGGCGAGAGGAATGACGGGGCCGGTGTCGCGCAGCGCGTCGCCCCACGCGGCGGGGCATTGACGGACGCCGTTACCAGCTAATCCCGGCCGATCCGGTCGGCGGGCGCGCCGAGCCATTCCCGACGCACGGGCCGGCCGGCGTCCCGACGGCACCGCGAACCGGCGAGTCACCGCGACCGGCTTCGATGGCCGGCACCGCACGGTGCCGGCGCCGACCCCGGTGAGCGGTCGGCCCGCGCCGGCTTTCCCGGTGCTGCCGTGGGCCGGTCAGCCGCCCCGGCTGATCCGCAGGGTCAACACGTCCGTACGGACCGTTATGTGGCCGTGGAAGAACGCCACGCCCTGGGCGCTGTAACCGATCTGGGTGGCGCTGATCAGCGGGTGCCCGGCCGACACCCCGAGCCGGGCCGTCGCCACCTCGTCGGCGAGGACGGCGGCGAACTCGATCTCGGCCCGGCGCACAGGCATGCCGGTCGCGCTGGCCAGGAACTCGAACATGTCCAGGTCGATGCTGACCAGCCCGGATGGATCCAGGTCGTGCCCGGCGACGCGCATCGGCAGGTGGTCGCAGATCCACACCGCCGGAACCTCGTCGACGGCGAAGAGCCGGTCGACCCGCCACACCGGATCGCCCGGGGCCAGGCCGAGCACCTCCGCGCAGTCGGCCGGGCAGGTGGCCCGACTGACCTTGGCGTCGGTGAGGGCGGGGCGGTGGCCGGAGGCGGTGATCCGGTCCCGTAGGGCCGTGACGTCGCCGAGCGACACCGGCACCCGGCCAGCCGGCTCGTGCACGAACGTGCCGATGCCCCAGGTGCGCTTCACCACGCCCTCGGCGGCGAGCTGGCCGAGGACCTCCCGGACGGTGGCCCGGCTGACCTCCAGCAGATCGGCCAGCTCACGCTCGTTGGGCAGCTTGTCCCCGGGCCGGAACTCGCTGCCGATCAGCTCCATCAGCCGGCTCTGTGCGGTCTGGAGCGCGGTCTCACGCCGAGCCATCCACCTTCACCTCTTCGCTCCGCGCCGCGCCGCTGCGGCCGTACGGAGTGTAGTAGTAGTCGTCGTGCGCCCACGGGCCCGGCGACCCGGGACCCGCCGGTCACCAGACCTGTTCGAGCACCCGGATGGTGTTGCCCCCGACGACCTTGGCGATCTCGTCGTCGGAGTAGTCGTGCTTGACCAGCCAGCCGACGATGTTGCCGAACGCCTCGCCCGGGTTCTCCACACCGGCCACGTACTCCACCCGGGGGTGCTCGGGTCGCTTGCCGGCGTCGTGCGCGTAGTTGCCGGCGTAGACGTTGTGCACGCCGACGTGGTCGCCGAACATGGTGTCCGGCCCGAACGTGACGTGGTCGATGCCGACGAGGTCGACGCAGTACGTGAAGTGGTCCATCACCGACTCGAGCGAGTGGTGCGGGTGTGCGGCCGACAGGGTGGTGTGCGGGGCGGCCTCGATGCCGATCACCCCACCCCGCTCGGCGCAGGCCCGGATGACCTCGTCCGACTTCATCCGGGCGATGTCCCAGACCCCCCGCGCCCCAGCGTGGGTGATGAAGACCGGCACCCGGCTCGCCTCGATCGTCTCCAGCGAGGTCCGGTCGCCGGAGTGCGACACGTCGATGGCGATGCCGAGCTTGTTCATCCGGTCCACCGCCCGCCGACCGAAGTGGGTCAGCCCGCCGTCGACCCGCTCGGACAGCCCGCCGCCGAGCATGTTGGCCTGGCTGTAGGCGATGCCGAGCTGCCGGACGCCGAAGCCGTAGAGGATGTCGATCCGGTCCAGTTCGTTCTCGATCGGGCTGCTGCACTCCAGGCCGGCGACCAGGGCCAGCCGGCCGTCCCGCTTGGCCGCGTGGATGTCGGCCAGCGAGGTCGCCAGCACCACGAAGTCTTGCTTGTAGAGGTCACTCAGCCGCATGCCGAGGGCGTAGACCAGGTCGTTCCACTTCCAGCCGTTCTCACTGGTGACGCAGGACGCCCCGGCCATGAAGTTGTCGAACACGGCGGTCAGCCCGGAGCGGGCCAGCCCCTCGTAACCCGTGCGCTGCCGGGCGGTGCGGTTGTAGGCCCGGAGTTCACGGACGTCCTGCGGCAGGATGACCGGGTGCTCGTGCAGCGAGATCGCGATCTGTTCGGTCAGCAGCCGGGTGACCCGCTGCCGCTGCGCGTCGGTCAGGCCGAGGTCGTACTCCGGCACCCGGCCGATCTCCGGGGCCAGAGCGAACTCCCGGTAGTCCGAGTGCGGCTCCAGGTACGAGTACGACTTGTGTCCCTGGTACCGCGGGGCAGGGTTCTGCAGCAAGGCTCACTCACTCCTCAGTGGAACGGCGTCGGGCGCGTCAGGCGGCCAACGGGTAGTGGCAGGCGACCGGGTGTTCGGCGCCGGCCAGCGGCGGTTCGGTGGTGGCGCAGGCATCCGTGGCCTGCCAGCAGCGGGTCCGGAAGCGGCAGCCGGACGGCGGGTTGACCGGGCTCGGCGGGTCGCCGGCGAGCAGGATCCGCTGCCGCTGCACGCGCCGGGCCGGCTCCGGCACCGGCACCGCCGACAGCAGCGCCTTGGTGTACGGGTGGCGGGGCTGGTCGTACAGCGGCGCGCCGGGGCCGGTCTCGACCAGCTTGCCGAGGTACATGACCGCGACCCGGTCGGAGATGTGCCGCACCACCGACAGGTCGTGGGCGATGAAGACGTACGCCACCCCCAGCTCCTCCTGGAGCCGCTCCAGCAGGTTGACGACCTGGGCCTGGACCGAGACGTCGAGCGCGGAGACCGGTTCGTCGCAGACGATCACGTCGGGTTGCAGGGCGAGCGCCCGGGCGATGCCGATCCGCTGGCGCTGACCGCCCGAGAACTGGTGCGGGTAGCGGTCCAGATGCAGGCTGCCGTCCAGGCCGACCAGGTCGAGCAGTTCCCGGATCCGGTCCAGCCGGCGGGCCTTCGGCAGCACGTCGGGGTGGATCTCGTACGGCTGGAGCAGGATCTCCCGGACGGTGCGGCGCGGGTTGAGCGAGGTGTACGGATCCTGGAGCACGATCTGGATCCGGCGACGCAGCGCGCGCAGCTCCCGACCCCGGGCCCGGTGCACCACCGCGTCGCCGAAGCGCACCTCGCCGGCGGTGGGCCGTTCCAGCCCGACCAGCATCCGGGCCAGGGTGCTCTTGCCGCAGCCGGACTCGCCGACCACACCGAGGGTCTCCCCCCGGCGCAGGTCGAACGAGACCCCGTCGACGGCCTTGACCACACCGCCGCTGCGCAGCGGCACCCGGCCCTTGACCGGGAAGTGCTTGACCAGGTTGTCGACCCGGAGCACGACGTCATCGCTGGGTGGCATGCAGCACCTCCGCGTGGTGGTGGCAGGCGCTGGCACGGCCCGCGGGCAGCGGCTCCAGCGCGGGCAGCACGCTGCGGCACTCGTCGGTGACCCGGTGGCAGCGCAGGTGGAAGGGGCAGCCGGTGGGCAGCCGGGCGGGATTGGGCGGGGCGCCCGGGATGGCGTAGAGCTGCTCGTCACGGCGGTCGACGCGGGGCATCGAGGCGAGCAGGCCCTCGGTGTAGGGGTGGGCCGGACCGTCGAAGATCTGCTCGACGGTGCCCCGCTCGACGATCCGCCCCGCGTACATCACGGCCACGTCGTCGGCCACCTCGGCCACCACGCCCAGGTCGTGGGTGATCAGCAGCAGGGCCATCCCGCTGTCCCGCTGGATCTCCGCGATCAGCTCCATCACCTGCGCCTGGACGGTCACGTCCAGGGCGGTGGTGGGCTCGTCGGCGATCAGCACGGCCGGTTCCAGCGCGATGGCCAGGGCGATCATGATGCGTTGCCGCATGCCGCCGGAGAACTGGTGCGGGTAGTCGCGTACCCGGTCCTTCGCCGCCGGGATGCGGACCCGGTCGACCAGTTCGACCGCGCGGCGGCGGGCGTCGGCCCGGGACAGTCCACGACGGACCCGCAGCACCTCGGTGAGCTGGTCGCCGACGGTGAAGACCGGGTTGAGCGCGGCCATCGCGTCCTGGAAGACCATGCCGATCTCCTCGCCGCTGACCCGGTCGCGCTGCTTCGGCTCGAGCGTGAGCAGCTCGCGGCCGCGCAGCGTGACCGAGCCGGTGACCCGGGCGGGCGGGATGTCCAGGATGCCCATCACCGCCTGCGCGGTGACGCTCTTGCCCGACCCGGACTCGCCGAGGATGGCCAGCGTGCGCCCGGCCGTCAGGGTCAGCGAGACGCCGTTGACCGCGTGCACCGGCCCGGTGCCCCCGGGGAACGACACGTGCAGGTCGGTGACCTGGAGCAGCGGGTCCATCAGCGGATCCCCGCCTCGTCGAGGAAGTCCCGGACCACCCGCTGGAACAGCTCCGGCTCCTCCAGCTGCGGGGAGTGCCCGGAGTTCTCGAAGACCACCAGCCGCGCGTCCGGGATCCCGTCGGCGATCGCCTGCGACGCCGCCACCGGGGTACGCCAGTCGTGCCGCCCGACGACGACCAGCGTCGGGCAGGTGATGCCGCCCAGCTTTGGCTTCAGGTCGTAGCGCGGCATGTTCTGCCCGAACGCGGCGTTGTGGGTCCGGTAGTGGAACCGGGTCTGGGCGAGCCGGGCCGCGTCCTTGGCCGGGTCGTGCTGGTGGTCGTAGAGCGGCAGGATCGCCCGCCAGTAGTCCCGGAGCTGGTCGTCGCTCTCGAACCGACCGGTGCCGATCCGGTCGATGGCCCACTGCGGGATCACCGTCCGGTCGGTGTTGCGGGCCCGCTCGACGGCCAGGTGGTCGTGGGCGGTGTCGGCGGCGGTGTCCCGCAGGATCAGCGCGGAGACGCGGTCCGGGTGGGCGATCGCGTACTCCAGCGCGATGAAGCCGCCGTACGATCCGCCGGCCATCACGATCTTCTCGTGGCCGAAGTGCTCCCGGATGGCGTCCACGTCGGCCACCCACTGCTCGTGGGTGAAGGGCTCGTCGTCGCTGGACTCCCCCGAGCCCCGGGCGTCGAAGACGATGACCCGCATCCGGTCGGCGAACGGCCCGAACGACCGCTTCGGCTCCGACCGGGAGCCGAGGCCGGGCGCGCCGTGGTGAACGATCATCGCCGGCCCGTCCTGCGGGCCGAACGCCTCGACCACCAGCTCGGCACCGTTGATCTTCATCGGACCCCCTCAATGACGTTGGACGCGAGATCGCGCGGGTAACGGGTCAGCCGGCGCGGCCCGGCGTCGGTGACCAGGACGGTGTCGGAGATGCGGTAGCCGGCGTGGCCGGGCACGTAGACGCCGGGCTCGCTGGAGAGCAGCATCCCGGGCGCGAGGACGGTGTCGTCGCCGTCCTCCACCCACGGCGCCTCGTGGTTCTGCAACCCGATGCCGTGGCCCTGCCGGTGCCGGATGTACTCACCCAGGCCGTGCCCGCGCAGCACGTCCAGGCACTCCCGGTTGACCTCGGCGCAGGTGCGGCCGACGCGCATCGCCTCGGTGCCGACGTGCTGGGCCTCCCGGTCCGCCTCGTAGTAGCGGCGCTGCTCGGCGGTGGGCTCACCGATGACGAAGGTCCGTTCGCTCTCCACGAACCGGCTCGCCACCGCCGCGCCCAGCGAAAGGATCAACGTGTCGCCCGGCCGGACGCGCCGCCGCGTCGGCAACCCGTGCGGCAGCGCCGAGTTGGGCCCGGCATAGACCAGCCCGCCGGCCAGCTTGGTGGTGTAGACGACCCGGTCGTAGTCGGCGTACATCCGATCGGTGCCGTAGCCGATGACATGCCGGGCGATCTCGTCCTCCCGGGGCAGCTCCGTGCCCCGGGCCAGCGCGTCGGCGATCAGCTCCCGGCCGGCGGCGAGCATCTCGTCACAGATCCGCGCCGCCGCCTCGTGCAGCGGGACCTCCTCGGGGAACTTGCACAGCCGCAGCCGGGCCACCGCGTCGGTGGTCACCAGGCTGACGCCGCCGATGGCCCGGGTCAGCTTGTCGTGGGCGCCGATCGTCAGGCCCGCGCCGACCCCGATCCGCCGGGCCCGGCGGCCCGAGAGTGCGGCGGCGAGGGTCTCCTCGGGGGTGACCACGCCCGGGAACTCGGCGTAGCTGACCGTCTCGACGGTGATCTCCTGCTGGGCCGCGTACTCCTCGTCGAGGCGGGGGATGACCAGCAGCGGGTCGCCCTCGCGCGGCATCCAGAGGTAGACCGGCCGCTCGGTGGCGATGTAGAAGAAGCCGGCCAGGAAGGCCACGTCGGCCGGCGCCGTGGCCAGGAAGCCGTCCAGGTCGCGCTCGGCGAGCGCGTCGCCGAGCCGGGCCCGGACGGTGGCGTAGAAGGTGTCGGGCAACCGCATCGGGTCAGCCTCCGTTCCGGCGGGGGTCACGAACGTCGTTGAACCGCATTCCGGCGACCGTCGCGGCGAGCACCAGGAAGAGGATCGCCAGCGACGGGAAGAGCGTCTGCCACCAGGCGATGGCCACCACGCCGCTGCGCTGGGCGTTGAGCAGGATCCGGCCCCAGGACCAGGCGTCCGGGTCGCCGAGGCCGAGGAAGCTCAGGCCGGCCTCGGAGATGACGGCCCGGGACGCGGTCAGCAGCACGCTGACCACCATCAGCGGGATGACCGCCGGCAGGATCTCCCGGGTGACGATCCGCCAGCCCCGGGCCCCCAGCACCCGGGCGCCGTCGATGTACGGCATCGCCGACACCACCAGGCCCTGCGAGCGGATCAGCCGGGCCACCTCGGGCCAGGCGAAGACGCCGATGATGACGGTCAGCGTCCAGACGCTCGGGTTCACCACGGCCGCCAACATGATCATCAGCGGCAGGGTGGGCAGGGCCAGCATGACGTCGGTGATCACCGTGGCCACCGCGTCCACCGGCCGGAAGTACGCCGAGGCCAGCCCGATCGCGGCGCCGAGCACGAGCGCGATGAGCGAGGCCGCGACGCCGATCACCAGGCTGGTACGGGTGCCCCAGACCACCTGGGCGAAGATGTCCTGCCCGAGGTCGTCGGTGCCGAACCAGTGCCCGCCGGAGGGGGACTGGAGAACGTCGGCGCTGGTGCCGCCCGGCTCGTCGGCGATCAGCGGCGCGGCGAGCGCGAGCACCACCATCACCGCAAGCACCAGCACCGCGATCAGCGCCGACGGCTGCCGCAGGTAACTGCGCCAGGCCGGCACGACGGCGGCCTCCCGGACCGGTACGGTCTGCTCGGTCAACACCGGCGCGCTCATCGGACCACCCTTTCCGTCACGACCGCGGGGCTCCGCTCCGCCGCTTCTGGTATCTCGGCGCGGCCGCGTCCCACCGGGGCCGCCCCACGCCGCCCGCCTCCCGCGCTCACAGCCGGATCCTGGGGTTGAGGACGGCGTAGAGCAGGTCCGTGAGGGCGTTGGCGATCACGACGGTGACGGCGAGCATGATGAACGCCCCCTGTAGCACCGGGTAGTCCCGCTGCCCGACCGCCTCGAAGATCAGTCGACCGACGCCGGGATAGGCGAACACGGTCTCGGTGAGCACGGCGCCGCCGACCAGCGTGCCCAGTTGCAGACCCATCAGGGTCAGCGCCGGCAGGATCGCGTTGCGCAGCCCGTGCTTCCACACCCGACGCCGGGTGGACAGGCCACGGGCCCGGGCGGCTCGGATGTAGTCCTCGCCGAGCACCTCGAGCATGTTGGTGCGCAGGGTCAGCGCGTACGGGCCGAGCTGCACCAGCACCAGTGAGAGCACCGGGAGCACCAGGTGGTGCGCCAGGCTCAGGTAGGCGCCGACGCCCCGGGTGTCCGGGTCGATCGCCCCGCCGATCGGGAACCAGCCGAGACGGGCACCGAGGTAGACCATCAGCAGCATCGCGACGCTGGGCACGAAGAGCGCGTGCCCGCCGATGCCGAGCACCTGGAGCACCTTGTCCGGCCAGCGGCCCCGGTGCACCGCCGCGTAGACCCCGATCGGGATGCCGACCGCGATGGTCAGCAGGAACGCCACACCGGCCAGCAGCAGGGTCCACGGCAGCCGCTCGACGAGGATGTCGGTGACCGGTTGGATCTGCCGGAACGAGATGCCCAGGTTGCCCTGCATCAGCTCGCGCAGATACGACACGTACTGCTCGGACAGCGGCCGGTCCAGGCCGTACGTCTTGAGCAGCGCGGCCTGCATCTCCGGGGTCATGTCCCCCTCGACCATCAGGGTCGTGGGGTCCCCGGGGAGCAGCCGGAGCAGGAAGAACGTCGCGGTGATCGCGATCCAGATGGTCAAGACGGCCTTCAGCGCCCGGCTGAGCACGAAGCGTGCCACGGGGACCCCTCCCTTCTTTCGTCAGCCCGCCGTCAGCTGGCCGGCTTGACCTGGGCCAGCGAGTACGCGGTGACCATGCCGAGCAGGTCCGACGGCGACGCGACGAAGCCGGTGAACTTGCTGGCGTTATAGGCGAACTGGAAGTTCTCCACGTACAGCGGGGTGAGGTAGGCCTGCTCGTGCACCACCCGGTCGATGTTCTTGATCTTCTGCGTGAAGGCCGCCGTGTCGGTGGTGGCCGCCGCGTCGTTGATCAGCCGGTCCATCTCGTCCGACTTGAGCAGGTTGTAGTTGATGCCGCCCGGGTTGCTGGAGAGGTAGGTGCTCCGCAGCTGGTCCATCGGGTTGTCGAAGACACCCCACTGGGAAGCGTCGATGTCGTACTCACCGCTCTTGGTGCGGGACAGGAACGTGTTGCGCTCCACGCACTCGTTCTCCAGCTTGATCCCGGCCTTCGCCGCGCTCTCCCGGAACAGCTGCACCACCCGCGTCAGGTTGGCGTTCGACTGGTCGCACGCCACGCCGAGGGAGAGGTTGTCGAAGAAGCCGTCGCCGTTGCCGTCCCGGTAGCCCGCCGAGGCAAGCTTCGCCTTCGCCCCGGCCGGATCGAACGCGTACGGCTGGAGGTCGGTGTTGTCGTAGTCGGAGAAGATCGGCGAGATCGGCCCGGCCATCTGCTGCCCGTCGCCTTGGAGCACGGCGGAGATGATCGCCTTGGTGTCGACCGACATGGAGAGCGCCTGGCGGACCTCCTGCTTGGCCAGGTCCTTGTTGTTCATGTTGTACGTCAGGTGCGCGAACCCGAGCGCGCCGACCTTGTTGAGCTTGATCTTCTCGTCGTTCTCGAACGTCTTCGCCGCCGACGCGGGCACCGGGGTGCCCATCATGTCGATGTCGCCGTTGCGCAGCGCCAGCATCATCGTGTTGACGTCCGGGTAGATGCGGTACTCGACCTGGCTGACGGCCGCCTTGCCGCCGGGCGCCAGCGGGTACTTGTCGTTGCGCTTCATCACGTAGCGCTGGCCCTTGGTGGCGCTCTCCAGCACGAACGGCCCGGCCCCGACCCAGTTCGAGTCGTTGGCGAACTTGGACAGGTCGCCGGCGCCCTCGAAGATGTGCTTGGGCACGATCGACATCCAGAAGCCGACGCCCTCGGCGAACGGCGCGTACGGCTGGGACAGCTTGAACTTCACCGTGGTCGCGTCCGGCGCCTCGATCGACTCGACCCAGGTCAGCTTGGCGGCGACGTTGCCCAGCTTGTACTTCATGATCATTTCAGCGCTGAACTTGACGTCCTCGGCGACGACCGGCTTGCCGTCGGTCCAGGTGAAGTCGTCACGCAGCTTGAACACGGCGGTCTTCCCGCCGTCCTCGTAGGTGTACTCCTTGGCCAGCTCCGGCGCCTTCTTGGCGTTCTCGTCGATCCGCAGCAGGTGCGGGTACATCGCGTTGAGGATCCAGGAGTCGGTCTTGCTGAGCGACTGGAGCGGGTTGAAGTTGGAAACATCGGTGGTGGTGCCGATGCGCAGCACCGAGGCGCCACCGGACGTGTCGCCGGAGGACGAGTTGCCCTCGTTGAGGCCGCAGCCGGCCAGGCCGATCGCGGCCACCGCGCCGATCGCGGCGGCGATGCGCCAGCGGCCGGGGCGGTGGTTGTTGGACGTGCTCACCAGACCTCCCGAAGAACCCGAATGATGTTGCCGCCGATGACCTTGGCGATTTCGTCGTCGGAGTAGTCGTGACTGACCAACCAGCCGACGATGTTGCTGAAGCACTCCGCTGGGTTCTCCATGCCGGAGACGTAGGGCACCCGGGGATGGTCCACCGCGCCGTGTGCCTGCCCGATCGCAAGGTGTTGGGTGAAACTGTCGTGCAGCCCGACGTGATCACCGAAGTTGGTGTCCGGGCCGAAGGCGACGTGGTCGATGCCGACCAGGTCGACGCAGTAGGTGAAGTGGTCCATCACCGACTCGATCGAGTGGTGCGGGTGCGCGGCGGAGAGGGTCGTGTGCGGCGCCGCCTCGATGCCGATCACCCCACCCCGCTCGGCGCAGGCCCGGATCACCTCGTCCGACTTCATCCGCGGCGTGTTCCAGACCGCCCGCGCCCCGGCGTGGGTGATGAACACCGGCACCCGGCTCGCCTCGACGACCTCCAGCGACGTCCGGTCACCCGAGTGCGACACGTCGATGGCGATGCCGAGCTTGTTCATCCGGTCCACCGCCCGCCGGCCGAAGTGGGTCAATCCACCGTCGACCCGCTCGGAGAGCCCGCTGCCGAGCATGTTCGCCTGGCTGTAGGCGATGCCCATCTGCCGCACGCCGAAGCCGTAGAGGATGTCGATGCGGTCCAGCTCGTTCTCGATCATCGTGGCCGCTTCCAGGCCGGCGACCAGCGCGAGCCGCCCCTCCCGCTTGGCCGTGAGGATCTGTTCCAGGGTGGTCGCCACCACCACGTAGTCCTGCTTGGCGACGTCGGCGAAGCGCAGGCCGATGTCGTAGATGACGTCGTCCCACTTCCAGGCGTGTTCGCTCGTGACGCAGCCCGTGCCGTTCATGAAGTTGTCGAACACGGCGGTCATCCCGGAGCGGGCGAGCCCTTCGAAACCGAAGGAGTTGCGGCCGGTGCGGTTGTAGTCGCGCAGCTGCGAGACGTCCGCCGGGAGGATCTTCGGGTGCTCATGCAGCGAGATCGCCACATGGTCACGCAGCAGCCGGGAGACCCGGTCGCGCTGCTCGTCGGTCAGGCCGAGGTCGTGTTCGGGTACCCGGCCGAGCTGCGGTGCCAGCTCGAAGACCTTGTAGTCGACCCGGGGCTCCAGGTAGTCGAAAGACCGGTATCCGTCGTAGCGGGGGGCAACTTCCTGCACGTGCCAGCTCACCTCGCCCAGTTAAGAGGTATGAGGAAGGAGGTCTGACCTCCTGCCTCGCACAGTAGGCCGAGATGAAACTCGTGGGAATCCCTCGTGACCCGACCGTTACCCGCACTCCCCCGTTCGGCCGACGCCGGCCAGGTAGGAGCCGATCGCGCCCGCCCCTCGGGAACGCGGCGGACCGGTGGACCGATCCGCACGGGCGAACTTCCGCCGAGCCGAGGGAAAGCGCTTACCATTGCCAAAGCCATAGATGCGGGCGGATCTGATGCCGGGCCGCGACGACGCCATCCCCCGCCGGACAACTCTCCGAAGGAGCCCCATGACACCCACCACCACCAGACCCATCCACCACCGTCGGCTCCCGCTGGTGGCCACGGCCGCCCTGGCGCTGCTCGGCGCCGCCGTGTTCGTCGGTCCACGCCCCGCCGAGGCGGCCACGGTCGACCCCGGCGCCACCTACGTCCTCGTCAACCGGCACAGCGGCAAGGCCATGGACCTGTGGGGCTGGTCCACCGCCGACGGCGCGCCGGTCAACCAGTTCACCCGCAACGACCTGGCCGTGCAGCAGTGGCGGTTCGTCGACGTGGGCGGCGGATACCACCAGATCCGCTCGGCGCACAGCGGCAAGGTGCTGGAACTGCCGAGCGCCGAGGACGGGGTCCAGCTCGTCCAGAACACCGCCGCCAGCGGCAACACCCGGCAGCACTTCCGGCTCGCCGACTCCGACGGCGGCCACGTCCGCCTCGTCAACCGGCACTCCGACAAGGCGCTGGACGTGTGGCAGTGGTCGACCGCCGACGGCGCGATGATCTCCCAGTACCAGGACCTCGGCGGCGCCAACCAGCAGTGGCAGTTGGTCAACCTCGGCTCCGGCGGCACCGGCTGCGGCAGCGGAACGTTCCACGCCGAGGCGGTGCTCAGCGGCGGCACCTGGACCGCCCGCAACGGCGCCAGCACGGTCTACACCGGAAGCGACATGCGCGCCGCCGTCCAGGCCGCCGTGAACAGCCTCAGCGCCGGGCGGACCAGCAAGCAGCGCGTCGTCGTACGCGGCTCCGGCTCGATCAGCGCCGGCTCACGGATCTCCCTGCCCAGCCACACCGCGATCGACGTCTGCGGCACCATCAACGTCACCGGCTCGGGCAGCGGCGACCAGGCGCCCATCTACTCCCGCGGCACCACCAACGTCGAGGTCGGACACCTCACCGTCACCGGCTCCCCGCTCTACGGGATCTTCCTGCGCAACGTGACGAACGTCGTCCTCGGCCGCATCGAGATGCGGCTCAACGGCGGGCTCGGGATCCGCATCGACAACCGCGGGGACACCAGCCAGTGGACCCGCAACGTCCGCATCGACAGCGCGTACGTCTCCGGCGCCAGCTCCCACGCCGTCGAGACGTACGGCGTGGACGGGCTGACCGTCGGCACCGTCACGGCGCGCGACGTGGGCGAGTCGGGCCTGCTGCTCAACCAGACGATCAACGCCACGGTCACCACCGTCGACGCCGAGAACGCCGGTGCCGGCACGGGATACGCCGCCTTCCGGATGGCCAACCGCAACGGACGCGTGGGCTCCGGCTACCCGACCAACATCCGGGTGGGCACCGTCCGGGCACGCGGCGGCGGCCGGGGGATCTTCTGCGTCTCCGAGTCCGGCGGCGCCACGGTCGACCGGGTGGACATCGCCAACACCGGCAACAACGCGATCCTGATCGAGAACTGCCAGAACGTGGACATCGCCGCCGGCGGCGGCACGATCAGCGGCGGCGGCGAGGTGCGGCTTGCCGAGCGCACCGAGTTCCCCGGCAACCGGGACATCACGCTGCGCAACTTCACGCTGGTGAACAGCCGGATCGTGGAGAGCCCCTGCGCGGACAACCTGACCATCAGCAACGTCGGGCTGAGCAACTCCACGATCGTCCGCTGCTGACGGGGCGGCCCCGGCGCGCTCGCCGGGGTCGCTCCGGCCGTCCGGCGTCGGCGGTCGACCGGGGCGCCGGACGGGTCGGACGGGGCACGGACGCCGCGTGGGCGACCGTGCCCCGTCCTCCCGCCCTGGGCGCTCCCGGCCCCGAGGGGGGCGGGACCGGGAGCGCCCGGACGCCAGAGCGCGTCGGTCAGCCCGCGACGGAGCGGAAGACCGGGTAGTAACCGCCGGACTGGCCGGCCGCGGTCGGGTGGTACGAGACGCCCAGGGAAGCGAAGTTGAGGGCGTGCAGCCACTTCGTGCCGTAGCTGCACAGCTGGTGCCCGACGAACTGCGCGCGCACGTCGGCGAACTTGAAGCCGGCGGCGACGGCGGCGCTGCGGGTGATGTCGTCCACCAGGTTGATGCCCTCGTTGATCTTCGTCCGCGAGGTGGCGCTCAGGCCGGCGCAAACCGTGCCGAGCTGGTAGAAGACCGGGTAGCCGACGACCACCACGCGGGCGTTCGGCGCCCGGGTCTTGATGCCGTTGTAGACGTTGCGCAGCAGGCCGGGCAGCTGGGCACGGGCCTTGTCCTCGGCGGCCTGCACGGCGGCCACGCACTGCGTGGTGCCCTGGAGCACGCAGGTGGACATGATGTTGGCGAACCCGACGTCGTTGCCGCCGACCGTCACGCTGACCAGCGTGGTGGTCGAGCTGAGCGCCGACAGCTGGGTGTTGATCACGCTGGTGGTGGTGGCACCGGAGCAAGCGACCGAGCGGTACGACGCGGGCTTGATGTTGGCCGCGTACAGCGCCGGGTAGGCGTTGGTGCTGCGCTGGCAGGAACCGCTCTCGCTCGTGTAGCTGCCGGCGCCCACGCCCGAGGCGTACGAGTCACCGAGCGCCACGTAGCGGTCGGTGGCGGCGGCCTGGGCGGGGGCTGCCATGGTGAGGCTGACGCCGAAAGCCGTGGCCAGGCTCAGGGCGAGGGAAACGAGACGGGTTCTCCGCACGTCGCAACTCCGGGGGTAGAGGAATCGAGTGCGAGATTGATATCACCGAATATTCGTGAACGAAAGATCTTGCCGGAACATATAGGGGTGCCGGCAAAGACCTACCGGGTTCAGGCGCCGAAACCGTTGCTGCACAGGGGTCGCGTACGCCCCGACCGGGGTCCCGGCCGCGGGGTGCCGCGAGTCGCGACCCCGGTCGGGGCGTACGCGGACGGGGCGGAACCTCAGCGGGACGCGCCGCCCCCACCGGTGGCCGTCGCCACGAACATGGTCTGCACCTGATCGGCGGCGTCGAGCCCGGGCACGGCGTGCGCCCGCACGTCGACGAAGCCGGCCCGGCCCAGGGCGGCCCGCCAGCCCGCCACGTCCAGCAGCGGGGACGCCGGCACCCGCGGCTCGTCCTCCGCGTGCCGCCACCAGCCCTCGGCCAGGCCGAAGGTCAGCGTGTTGTAGTCGAGGCGGCTGGTCATCTCGTTGACCACCAGGATGCCGCCCGGCTTGAGCAGCGCGTGGCAGTGCCGCAGCGCGGCGGAGATCCGCAGGGTGGCGTGCAGGACGTTGCTGGCCAGGACGACGTCCATCGAACCGGGTTCGAAGCCCTGGTCCTCGGGCGCGCCCTCCACGTTGTAGCGGGCGAAGTCGACGTGGGGGCGGTCGACGCCGAAGCGCTGACGTCCCAGTCGCAGGAACGCGGGCCCCACGTCGGTGTAGAAGTACCGCAGCCGCTCCGTCCGGTCCGCCAGGGCGTCGAGCACCGGGCCGCTGGTGCCACCGGTTCCCGCGCCCACCTCCATGACGTGGGCGTAGGACCGCGGGTAGCGCCGCAGGAACTGCCGGACGTGCTCCCGCACCCGCGCCGCGCAGAGCCGGTTGTAGAAGTCCAGCTGGACGTTGTCCCGGTAGATGGCGGAGACCAGGTCGGCGGAGCCGCCCGGGAAGAGCACCTCGTTCGCCGGCCGGTCGCCCCGCACCACCTCGACGAGCTGCGTCTGGCAGGCGACCAGCAGCGGCACGTACCCCGCGACCTCCGGGTGCTCCCGGCGCAGCGTCGCCGCCGCCGCGTCGACCGCGTCGTCCTCGGCGAGCCCGGCCGCCTCCGCGACCCGTCCGGTCACGGCGAGCCCGTCGCCCTGCCGACGCAGCAGGCCGGCGTCCGCCAGCAGGTCGAGCAGGGCGTCGCCGAGCCGCTGGTAGCCGGGGGCCACCGCGAGCCGGGCCAGGATCTCCTCCCGGCCGGCGACGGCCCCGGGGGCGGGCAGGACGCCCGCGGCGGCCAGCCGGGCCGCCAGCAGCCGCCGCCCGAAGTCCGTCACCGCCTCGAAGGAGGTACGGAACCGCGCGTGGCGTTCCTCGTCCACGTCCACGAGCGGCTGCGGCGTCGCCTCGACGTCCGGTGCGGTCACGATGCGCCCTCCAGGTGCGAGTCCGGCGGTGCCGGTCAGGTCAGGTGCGCGGCCACGGATGCCGCGGCACGGGGTACGGTCGGCCGGCCGGCGAGCTGCGCGGTCAGGTCCGCGAGCAGCTCCGCCCGCGCCGGCACGAGATAGAAGTGGTCGCCGGGGAACGCCCGCAGCCGGAAGCCGCCGGTGGTCAGCTCCGCCCAGGCGGAGACCGACTCCCGGTCGCAGGCCGGATCCCCCGTGCCGAGGTACGCCGTGATCGGCGCGGACACGGTCTGCGGCGCGCGCGGCAGGTAGCCGTGGATCAGCCGCAGGTCGGCCCGAAGTGCCGGTACGACCAGCTCCCGCAGCTTCGACGAGCGGAAGACCACCGGATCCACCTCGCCGAGCGCGGCGATCCGGACGAGGAACTCCTCGTCGTCGAGGTGGTCGGGGTGCTGGTCGATCCGGGTGACGTGCGGTGCCCCGTGCCCCGAGACGAACAGGAACTCCGGCACGACGCCGAACCGGTCCTCCAGCCGGACGGCCACCTCGTAGGCGACCGAGGCGCCCATGCTGTGACCGAACAGGGCGAGGGGTCGGTCCAGGTACCCGGTGAGCGCCTCGGTGACCCGGTCGACGAGCACGTCCATCCGGTCGACGCACGGCTCGGAGAGCCGGTCCTGCCGGCCCGGGTAGCGGACGGCGAGCACGTCGACGGAGTCCGGCAGCCGCGCCGCCCAGGTCTGGAAGAACCCGGCCGAGCCGCCGGCGTGCGGCAGGCAGACCAACCGCAGGTCCGCGTGCGCGCCGCCCCGGAACACCCGCAGCCAGGGATCGCCGCCGGTCGGGCGGGGCAGGGACATCTGGGGCACTCTCCGGTCGCGCCGCTCAGTCCGACATCGCCACCAGCACCCGGCGGTCGCCCGTGTACGGGCGCCGGCCGTGCGCGGTGAGCACGTTGTCGATCAGCAGCAGGTCGCCGACCCGCCAGTCGACGTCGACCGCCGCCTCAAGGCCCCGGTCGCGGATCTGGGTGACGTACTCGTCGGGGATCGGGGAGCCGTCGGCGAAGGTCACCGACTGGGGCAGCTCGTCCGGGCCCATCACCTGGGTCATCACCCTGGCGATGTCGTCGTCCAGGCCGGCCGGGTGCCACTGGTCGGCCTGGTTGAACCACACCTCGGCCCCGGTGACCGGGTGCCGCAGGGTGGACTCCCGCAGCTGGACCACGCGCAGTCCGTCGGCGGTCCACTCCCAGGTGGCGCCGGCGCCGGCGAGGAACTCCTCGACCTCGTCGCGGCTGTCGGTCTCGAAGGTCTCCCGCCAGCTCTTGCCCAGCCCCATGCCGTCGTGCAGGTTCTGCTGGTAGCGCAGGCCACCGGCGAAGTCGGCGCGCAACTGCGGGTCCAGGGAGTCGAGCCACAGCTCGGCGTCGACGACGGGGGTGGCGCCGCCGGTCTCGGCGGCGACCTGGCAGAAGAAGAGCAGCCGGGCCGGCCACTGCGCCGCGTACGACAGCTCGTTGTGCATGGAGATGGTGTACCGGGACGGGTACTCGGTGGAGGTGTAGACGTTGCGGCCCACCTTGGTGCGGGGCGAGTTGCCGTGCACGTACGCCAGTCGCCTCGGCAGCAGCAGGTCCATCACCGGGTCCAGGGTCTCCGGCCGCACCCCGAAGCCACGGAAGACGAGCGCCTTCTCGGCCGTGAGCACCTCCGCCAGGTCCAGCTCGCGCAGGTGGCCGACCAGGCCCTCGGCGCTCGGCGCGCAGCCGGCGCTCTCCGGGGTGATCTCCAACGGCTTCCAGCTCGCGTGCTCGTTCATTCCGGGGCTCCTCACCGTCCCAAGCTGTGCGATCCCTCCCAGGCTCTGCCGCTCCGCTATATTCCGTCCATATCGCCGCCGTCCCGGGTCGCGCGGCCCGCCCGCTCGGCGGCCTCCGCCCGCTCCGCCTCGGCCCGGGCCCGACCGCCGAAGCCGAGCACCGCGAGCACCGCGATCACCCCCATCGCCCCGCCCACGATCAGCATGGCCCTGGTGAAGCTCGTCGAGTCGAGCAGGAAGCCCGCGAACAGCGCCCCCAGCGAGTTGGCTCCCGAGCTGAGCAGCATGACGATCGAGCCGGCCCGCCCGCGCAGGTGGTCAGGTGCGCTCTGGAGCACGTACAGCATCCCGGCCACGTTGCTGATGCCGGCGCCGTAGTGGATCAACGCGAAGATCGCGCCGAGGACGACGAGTCCCGGCGCCAGCGCGAGTCCCGGTACCAGCGCGAGCAGCGGCATCAGCACCGCCCAGGCGATGTTGACCCCCATGATGATCCGGCGGATCCCCCAGCGACTCAGGTAGAAGTTGCTGGTCATCGCGCCGGCCATGCCGAAGACGCTGTTCACCATCAGCAGCATCCCGACCGTGGCTGACGAGCCGCCCAGGTTCTTGACGATCACCACGAGGCCCAGGCCCAGCACCTGGAACAGGATGTTGCTCGCCGCGAAGAGGCCGAGGGCGCGGCGCAGGTAGAGCTGGCCCCAGACGAAGACGAAGCCCTCCCGCACCCGGGTCAGCAGGCCACCGGGCTCGTCCGCGCGCGCCTTCGGCGCCTGCAGGTCCCGCCGCACGAACAGCAGGGTGACCAGCGAGATCACGTGCATCAGCACGGCGAAGCCGAACGGCGCCCAGCGGGTCAGCGCGTACAGCCCGGCGCCGGCCGGCTGGCCGAGGATGCTGGCCGCGTTGGCCCGCGACTCGTTCGCCGCCGTCGCGGCGCCGTACCGGTCGGCCGGGACCACGTTGAACACCGCGGCGCGTTCGGCCAGGGCGTAGCAGATGCCCAGGCTGGCCTCCACGAACGCGACCGCCATCAGGTGCGGCAGCGACACCGAGTCCCGGGCCACCGCGACCGCGACGCTGCCGATCGCGACGATCCGCCCGACGTTGCAGAGCACCATCGTGCGGCGCCGGTCCCAGCGGTCGACCAGCGCCCCCGCCGGCAACTGGGTCACCAGGTTGGGCAGCAGCGCGGCGAAGGTCACCAGGCTGGCCGCCGCGGCCGAACCGGTCGACCAGAAGACCAGCAGGGTGTAGCTGATCGAGGTGGCCCGGGAACCCAGCGCGGAGACCCCGGAGCCGACCCAGAGCAGCAGGAAGTCGCGGTTGCCGGTCAGGCGCCCCGGCTGCCGGGACGTGGCCGCCGGGTGCCCGACCGCGCTCACGACGCGGACCCGGCGGGGGTGGCCCGGCACCAGTCGAGCACGGCCATCGCGCTGTAGAGCTTGTTCTCCGCCTGCTGGAAGGCGATGCTGGCCGGCCCGTCGAGCACCTCGGAGGTGACCTCCTCCCCCCGGTGCGCCGGGAGGTCGTGCATGAAGACGGCGTGCGGGCTGCGCCGCCACAGCTCCCGGTCCACCTGGAACGGGGCGAAGTGCGTCCGCCAGTCGGGGTCGGGCTTGCTGGTGCCGGTGGTCTGCCACCGGGTGGTGTAGATGGCGTCCAGGTCACCCGGCAGGTCGTCCATGTGGTGCCGTTCGACGAGGTGGGCGCCGCAGCGCTGCGCCTGCTCCCGCGCGACCGCCGCGATCTCCGCCGGCAGCCCGTACCCCGCCGGGGTGCGCAGCTCCAACTCGACGCCGGGGAAGCGGGTCAACGCCAGGGCCAGGGCGGTGGCGGTGTTGTTCGCCTCGCCCAGGTAGAGCAGCCGCAGGTGTTCGATGCGGCCGAAGCGCCGCAGCAGGGTGGTCAGGTCGGCCAGCGCCTGCGTCGGGTGCTCCTCGGCGCTCATCGCGTTGATCACGGCCATCCGGTGCTGGCGCGACCAGTCGCGCATCTCCCCCGGGTCGGCGGCGGTGCGCGCCACCAGCACGTCGAGCATGCCCGACAGCACCCGGCCGGTGTCCTCGCTGGTCTCCCCGGTGTTGACCTGGAGGTCGCCCGGCCCGTACTGGATGGTCTTCGCGCCGAGCCGCAGTGCGGCCACGGTGAACGCGGTCCGGGTCCGGGTCGACGTCTTCACGAAGTAGGTGCCGACCACCCGGTCGGCCAGCGGGCTGGCGGACTCGCCGGCGGCGAACCGCGCCCCCCGCGCCACGATCGAGTAGAGGTCGTCGTCGGTCAGGTCGCGGATCGACACCAGGTGCCGCACCTGCCGGGTCGGTGGGTCGGTGACCGTGGCAAGGATGCTCGGTACGGTCGTCATCACATTTCCTCCGTCAGTGCGGTGTCGGACGCCAGCCGCGACACGACCTCGTGGCCCTGGTCGCCGTTGGTCAGCAGCACCAGCCCGGAGCCGTCGGGCACCCGGCCGGCGGTGAGCGCCTGGTAGCCGGGGATGCGGCCCCGGTGGGTGAACTCCACCCGTGTCCCGGCGGGCCCGTCGATGCGGTCCACCATGCAGCCGAGTCCGAAGACGCCGCCCGTTCCGGTGGTCAGTTGCGCCACCGCCAGCTCCCGGCTCAGCAGGGCCGGGTCGCCCCGGTACGCGAGGTGGATCTCCCTGACGAGCTGGGCCAGGTCGGTGGCGGTGGTCCAGAGGCCGGCCGCCGCCAGGTCCGTACGCACCTGCCAGCCGCCCGGGAGCGGCTCACCCCGCTCGTCGTGCCCGACGGCCACCGGCCGGCCGGACGTCTCCGGGAAGCTCTGGTCGAAGCTGCTGCCGGTCATCCCCGCCGGTCCGAAGACCAGCTCGGCCATCAGGTCGGCGAAGGGCGTCGCGGTGACGTCCTCCATGAGCTGCTGCACCACCACGAAGTGGCTGTTGCGCTCCACCGCCACCGCGTCGGGCGCGTCGAGCGCCCGGACCGGACCGGTGGGCACGCCCCGGCCGTGCAGCACGTCCGACAGGCTCGGCACCGGGCCACCACGCGGGTGTCCGGTGCTGCCCGTCGGGGTCAGCCCGGCGACGTGGGAGAGCAGCTGCCGCAGGGTCACCGGCCGCTCGGCCGGCAGCTGCCAGCCCTTCAGGTACGCGTTGACGTCCGTGTCGAGCTGGAGCTGCCCCCGCCCGATGAGGACCAGCGCGCCCACCGCGGTGACCAGCTTGCTGACCGAGCCGACCTGGAAGATGGTCGCCGGGGTCACCGGGGCGTCGCCGCCGGCCGCGCGGTGCCCGCCGGCGCGGACCTCCACCACCTCGCCGTCGGCGAGCAGGGCCAGCGAGGCGCCGGGCACCCGGTGGGCGGCGAGCAGCGGCTCGACGGCCGGCAGCACCGGCACGGCCCGCGCCACGCCGGCGCGTACCGCCGGATCCGCCGCGTCGACGGACGCCGCCGCCCCGGTCGGGGCGAGCGAGGCGGCCAGCTCGGCCAGGGTCCGGTCGAGCATCGCCGCCCGCAGCGTCAGCGGAACTCCGGCCTGCCGGGCCGCCGTGACCACCGGTACGACCAGCAGCGAGTGCCCGCCCAGGGCGAAGAAGCGGTCGTGCCGGCCCACCCGGTCGATCTCAAGGACCCCGGCCCAGATGTCGGCGATCTGCTGCTCCAGACCGGGGCGGGGCGGGGTGTGGTCGGCCGCCGCGGCCAGGTCCACCGGGGGCAGCGCCCGACGGTCGACCTTGCCGTTGGCGTTGAGCGGGATGGCCGGCACCGGGACGAAGACGCTCGGGACCAGGTGGCTGGGCAGCCACCGGGCACAGTGCGCGGCCAGGTCCGGCGCGTCGCCGACGTGGTAGGCCACCAGGCGGGGTCCGCCGGCGCCCGTCGACTCGACGGTCACCACCGCGTCCCGCACGCCCGGATGCGCCACCAGCACCGCCCTGACCTCGCCGGGCTCCACCCGGTGGCCTCGGATCTTCACCTGGTCGTCGACCCGGCCGAGCAGGTCGAGCTGCCCGTCCGGCAGCCAGCGGCCCAGGTCGCCGGTCCGGTACAGCCGCCCGCCGTCCGCGTCGAACGGATCGGGCACGAACCGGTCGGCGGTCAGGTCCGGCCGGCCGGCGTAGCCCCGGGCCAGGCCGGGGCCGCCGAGGTGGACGTGGCCGACCACGCCCACCGGCACCGGTTGCAGGTCGGCATCGAGGACGTACGTGCGCATCCCGGCCAGCGGCCGGCCGATCGGGGCCACGTCGCCCGGCAGCGGCCCGGTGACCGGGTACCGGCTGACGGCCACGGTCGCCTCCGTCGGCCCGTACTCGTTGAGCAGCACGCTGCCCGGCGCGAGCGCGTGCCAGCGGTCGCAGACCTGCCGGGTCAACGCCTCGCCGCCCAGGACCAGCAGCGGGGTCAGGGCCGCCGCCTGCTCCGCGTCGAGCTGGCGGGTCAGCAGGTCGAGGTGGCCGGGGGTCAGCTTGACGAAGCTGAACGGGCCGGCGTCGGCCAGCCTCGGGCCCAGCTCGTCCAGGCCGGCGTCGGGCGGCAGCAGCCACAGCCGCTGCCCGGTGACCAGCGGCGCCCAGATGCTGGTCACCACCATGTCGTACGCGACCGACGAGAAGAGCGCGGCGCCGCCGGTGCGGTCGGCGATCAGCTCCTCGGCCGCCCAGCCGAGATAGTTGGCGAGGCTGCCGTGGGTGATCTGCACGCCGTTCGGCCGGCCGGTCGAGCCGGAGGTGAAGATGACGTACGCGAGGTGGCCCGGGTCGGGGCGGCCGGGCGGCGGGTCGGCGGGCAGCGCGGCGATCCGCTCGGCGTCGCGGTCGAGCAGCACCAGCTCGACGCCGGTGAGCCGGTCGGCGTGGCCGGTCGAGGTCACCACCACCGTCGCCCCGGCGTCGGCGAGCATCGCGGCGACCCGCTCGGCCGGGTGCCCCGGGTCGATCGGCAGGTACGCGCCGCCGGCCCGCCACACCCCGAGCAGGGCGGCGACGAGGTCGACGCCCCGGTCCAGCAGCACCCCGACGACCCGCTCCGGGCCGATCCCCGCCCCGCGCAGGTGGTGGCCGATCCGGTTGGCCGCCGCGTCCAACTCGGCGTAGGTCGTACCGTCGACGGCCTCCGCGTCGGGGGTGGCGGCGGCCCGGGCCGCGACCCGGTCCGGGACGAGGTCGACGCATCCGGGCGCGGTCGAGGCGTTCCAGCCCACCAGCACGTCGTCGCGTTCCCCGGCGGGCAGGTACGCCGCCCGGGGGTCGCCGTCGGGGTCGGCCACCATGGCCTCCAGCACCAGCCGGTACATGCCGCCCAGCCGCGCGGCGTCGGCCCGACCCATGGCGTGGCTGTCGGTGCTCAGTTCGAGCCGGCCGGCGCCCGCGGCGACGGCGAGCGCGAACTCGGAGGTGCTCGCGCCGATCCGCTCCACGGGCGCCGTGCGCCCGCCGTCGACCTCGGTGAAGTCGAGGTAGCTGAAGTAGACGTCGGTGAGGCCGGCGCCCCGGCCGGGGGTACGGATGGCCGGCGCCGGGTAGCGCCGGTGCGGCCACAGGTCGGCCTCGCGGGCGTGCACCCGCTGGATTAGTTCGCGCCAGCTGCCCGCCGTCCGGTCGTGCGGGAACGGCAGGGTGTTCAGCGACATGGCGTAGACCCGCTCGCTGCCCACCACGTCGGGGCGGGTGTTGCAGACCAGCCCGCTGTAGAAGGCGGGCTCGTCGGTGAGCTGGCTGAGCACCTTCAGGTGCGCGGCGTGCAGCACGGCCTTGAGCGAGACCCGGGCCGCCGAGGCCAGGGCCCGCAGCCGCGGCTCCAGGTCCGCGTAGGACACCACCTCGGTGTACGGCTCCCGGGTGGCCGGCGCGGGCGGCGCCCACGCGGCGGGGAGCCGGAACCTCGGGTGCCGCTCGACCACGTCCTGCCAGTAGCGCTGGTCGGCCGCCGAGTCCAGGGCGCGCAGCTCACCGGCGACGAAGTCGGCGAAGCGCACCCCGGGCGGGGCGGCGACGTCGGGTTCCGCGCCCGCCCGCCGCGCGTGGTACCGGTCCAGGATCTCCATCACCAGGGCGTGCAGGCTCCAGCCCTCGATGATCACGTGGCAGATGGTGAGCACCAGCCGCCAGCTCCGGTCGGTCTCCAGGCAGACGGTGAACCGCAGCAGCGGCGCCCGCTCGACGTCGAACAGCTCGGCGTACTCCTCGCCGACGAGCCGGCGCACCAGGGCCGTCCGGTCCGCCTCGGCCAGCCCGCGCAGGTCGCGGGTTCCGACCGGGACGTCCACCGCGCGGTGCACCAACTGCATGGGCACCGAGTAGCCGCTCGTGTCCACCGACGTACGCAGCACGTCGTGCCGGGCCACCACCTCGTCGACGGCGGTCCGCAGCGTCGCCAGGTCGAACGGCTCGTCGTCGGGGATCAGGAACGAGACGACGTTGTGGTAGTGGTTCTGGCCGTTGTCGGCCAGCATCTCCAGCAGCATCCCCAGCTGCACCCGCGACAGCGGGTACGCGTCGTCAAGCCCGGCCGGCAGCAGCGGCAGGTCGGCGGGGGCGACCAGCTCGAAGGGCTCGACGGGACGGTCGGTCGGCGCCGGCGCGTCCCGGCTCGCCAGCACCTCGCCCAGCGCCCGGACGCTCGGGTGCCGGAAGATGTCCGCGACCGTCACGTCCAGCCCGGCCGCGCGCATCGTGCCGGCCAGCACCAGCGCCGTGATGGAGTGCCCGCCGAGGTCGAAGAAGCCGTCGGTGACGCCGACCGCCGGCAGGCCCAGCACGTCGGCCCAGACGGCGGCGACGCGCTCCTCCAGCGGGCCCGCCGGGGCGACGAAGTCCCGGCCCGCCAGCGTCGCGCCGGTGGGCGCGGGCAGCGCCCGCCGGTCCAGCTTGCCGCTGTTGTTGCGCGGCAACTGTTCCAGCAGCACGAACGCCGACGGGACCATGTACTCCGGCAGGCTGCGACCCAGCCGCTCGCGCAGCGCGGCGACCTGCGGCGGCTCCCCGCCGCCGGCCACCAGGTAGGCGGTCAGCCGGGGGTCGGCCGGGTCGTCCGCGCGCAGCACGACGACCGCCTCCGCGACACCGGGCAGCGCGGTCAGCGCCGCCTCGATCTCGCCCGGCTCGATCCGGTAGCCCCGCAGCTTCACCTGGTCGTCGAGGCGGCCGAGGAACTCCACGCTGCCGTCGGGCAGGCGGGTGGCCAGGTCGCCGGTGCGGTACATCCGGCTGCCGGCCGGGCCGTACGGGTCGGGCAGGAACCGCCGGGCGGTCAGCTCGGGCTGGTTGAGGTAGCCGCGGGCCACCCCGTGCCCGGCCAGGTACACCTCGCCGGGCACCCCGATGGGCGCCGGGTGGCCGTACTGGTCGAGCACGTACATCCGCACGCCGGACAGCGGTCGGCCGATGCGGCTGCCCACTTCGGGCGCCAGGTCGGCCCGGGTGATCCGGTGGTAGGTGGAGTAGACGGTGGTCTCGGTGATCCCGTACATGTTGACCAGCGCCGTACGGGCCAGCCCGAGGCGGGACGCCCACGGGGCGAGGTCGGCGAAGTCGAGCTTCTCCCCCGCGATCACCACGGCGCGCAGCGACAGCTCCCGGATCCCGGGGGCGTCCTCGGCGGCGAGCCGGACCAGCCCGCGCAGCGCCGTCGGGGTCTGCGCCAGCATGGTGACCCGCTGCGTCACCAGCAGCTCCAGCAGGTCCTGCGGCACGCGGGCCACCTCGCGGGGCACCACCACCAGCCGGCTGCCGTGCAGCAGCGCCCCCCACAGCTCCCAGACGGAGACGTCGAAGGCGTACGAGTGGAACAGCGCCCACACGTCGGTCTCGTCCACCGCGTAGTGCTCCTGCGCGGCGTCGAGCAGGCGCAGCACGTTGGCGTCGCTCACGCAGACGCCCTTGGGCCGGCCGGTCGAGCCGGAGGTGTAGATGACGTAGACGAGGTCGTCGGGGTCGCGGGCGATCCCCGGATCGGTCTCCGGGTGCCCGGCCAGGTCGCCTGCGTCCAGCAGCACCCGCCGCCCGTCGAAGCCGGCGAGCACCGCCGCCTGCGCGGAGGTCGTCACCACGGTCCGCGCCCCGGCGTCGGCCAGCATGTAGCCGAGCCGCTCGGCGGGCTGGGCCGGGTCCAGCGGCAGGTACGCCGCCCCCGCCTTGAGCACGCCGAGCAGCGCGGGCACCAGGTCCGCGTCCCGGTCGAGGCAGACCCCGACGACGGTCTCCCGGCCGGCGCCGGCCGCGCGCAGGTGGTGCGCGAGCCGGTTGGCGGCGGCGTCGACCTGGGCGTACGTCAGCTCCACCGCGCCGGCCACCACGGCCACGGCCTGCGGATCGCGGGCCAGCTGGGCCCGGAACAGCTCGACCATGGTGCCCGTGACCGGCTCGTCCGCGCCCTGGTCGGTGACGCCGAGCAGCCGGTCCCGCTCTCCCCCGGGCACGCAGACCGCCTGGCAGTCGCCGTCGGGGTCCGCGACCATCGCCTCCAGCACCGCGCGGTACATGCCGGCGATCCGGTCCAGGTTGGCCTGGCTGACCTGCCCCGCCCGGGCGGAGAGCGCGTAGCGGCCCCGCTGGGCGAAGCAGGAGAGGTCGAACTCGGTGGCGCCCTCGCCGGCGGCGCCGGTGACCACCGGGCCCGATCCGTCGCCGCCCTGCGTCGCGCGGGTGAAGTCCTGGTAGTTGAACAGGACGTGCAGCAGCCGGTGGCCGGCCTCGCGCTGCATCTCCGCCAGCGGGAACCGCCGGTGCGGCCACAGCGCGACCTCCCGGTCGAACACCGCGGCGACGAGGTCCCGCCAGGTGCGGGCCGACCGGTCGTACGGGAACGGCACCGTGTTGAGGTACATGCCGTGCACCTCGTCGGCGCCGAGCACCTCGGGCCGGGCGTCGCAGACGAGGCCGGCGTGGAAGCCCGGCTCGCCGGTGAGCTGGCTGAGCACCTTCAGGTGCGCGGCGTGCAGCACCGCCTTCACCGACACGTCGGTGTCGCGGGCCAGGGCGCGCAGCGCCTCGTCCAGGTCGGCGAAGTCGACAGTGGCGTCCACCGTGGCGTCCGGCGCGTCCGGCTCGCCCCAGCCGGCGGGCGGGGTGAACGGGGCACGCCCGTCCCACACCGACCGCCAGTGCTCCCGGTCGGCGGTCGACTCCAGCGCGGCGATCTCGGCGGCGATGAAGTCGGCGTAGCGCACGGGCGGCACGGCGGCCGGCGCCGGGGTGCGGCCGTCGGCCAGCTCGGCGTAGCGGTCGAGCACCTCGGTGACCAGCCGCGCGCTGCTCCAACCCTCGGTGACGGTGTGGGAGATGGTGAAGGTGAACCACCAGCTCTCGTCGCTGTCCACGTGCGCGGTGACCCGCAGCAGCGGCGCGGTGGCGACGTCGAACGGGCGGGCCCGCTCGGCGGCGATGAACTCGGCGAAGAGCGCGGCGTGCCGCTCGGCCGGGACACCCCGGCCGTCCTCGACGCGCACGTCGGGTTCGGCGTGGGCGTGCACGAGCTGCATCGGCACCGAGTAGCCGACCAGGTCGAACGACGTGCGCAGGATCTCGTGCCGGGCCACCACGGCGCGGACCGCGCCGCGTAGCGCCCCGGCGTCGAACGGCCGCCCGTCGCGGACCTGGTGGGCGAGGACGCTGTGGTAGACGGCGCGGTCGCCGCTGACGGCCGACTCCACAAGCATGCCGAGCTGGGTGCGCGACGCCGGGTAGGCGTCGACCAGGCCGCCGGGCAGCCGGGCGCGGTCGGCGGCACCGATCAGCGCGTACGGGGCGACCGGGCGGAACTCGTCGGTGTCGGCGTCGGTCAGCGCGGCGGCCAGCCGGCGTACGGTGCGGTGGGCGAAGACGTCCCGCACGCTGGTGGGGTGCCCGGCGGCGCGCAGCGTGCCGACGAGGGTGACCGCGAGCATCGAGTCGCCGCCGAGGTCGAAGAAGCTGTCGGTGACGCCGACCCGGGCCACGCCGAGCACCCGGGCCCAGATCGCGGCGATCTCCTCCTCCACGTCGCCGGTCGGGGCCTGGTAGTCCCCGGTGGCGTACGCGCCGGTGTCTGGGGCCGGGAGCTGGCGCCGGTCGACCTTGCCGTTCGGGTCCTTGGGGATGGCGTCGAGGGTGACGTAGGCGGCCGGCACCATCGCCTCGGGCAGCGCGGCGAGCAGCCGCTCCCGCAGCCCGGACGGGGCCGGTGCGTCGCCGGGGGTCGGCAGCACGTACCCGACGAGGATGCGGCGGCCGTCGTGCTCACGGACGGCGGCGACGGCGTCGGCCACGCCGGGGCAGCCGCGCAGGGCCGTCTCGATCTCGCCCAGTTCGATCCGTACGCCGTGCAGCTTCACCTGGGAGTCGAGCCGGCCCAGGAAGTCCACGGTGCCGTCCGGCCGCCACGCCGCCGCGTCCCCGGTGCGGTACAGCCGGGACCCGGGCGGGCCGTACGGGTCCGGCACGAACCGCGAGCCGGTCAGCCCCGGCTGGCCCAGGTAGCCCCGGGCCAGCCCCGTCCCGCCGATGCACAGCTCGCCGGGCACGCCGACCGGCACGAGGTCGAGCCGCTCGTCGAGGACGTACAGCCGCAGGTTCGGGTGGGGCGTACCGAGCGGCACCCGGGACAGCCCGGTCAGGGCGTCGGCGGTGCACTGCCAGCTGCTCACGTCGACGGTGGCCTCGGCCGGGCCGTACGTGTTGTGCAGCTCGCAGCCGGGCAGCGCGGCCAGGAACGCCCGCGCCACGTCGACGCCGATCTCCTCGCCGCCGACGGCCACCGACCGCAGCGACCGGCACCCGGCCAGCCCTTCGGCGAGCAGCGCCGGCAGCATCGACGGCACGAAGTGGACGGTGGTGACGCCCTCGCGGGCCATCAGCTCGCACAGGTACGCGGGGTCGCGGTGCCCGCCGGGGCGGGCCACCACGATCCGGGCGCCCGCCGACAGTGCCGCGTAGACCTCTCCCGGCGAGACGTCGAAGCCGATCTCGGTCTTCTGGAGCACGACGGCGTCGGAGTCCAGCCGGTAGACCCGCGCGCCGACGTGCCCGGTGCGGTTGACCAGGGCGCGGTGCGACAGCAGCGAGCCCTTGGGGCGGCCGGTGGAGCCCGAGGTGTAGATGACGACGCTGCCGTTGTCGGGGCCCGTCAGCGGCTCCGGGTCGGTCGGCGGCCGGCCGGCCCAGGCGTCCGGCTCGTCGAGCAGCACCACCGTGGCGTCGACCGGCGGCAGCTGCGCCCGCAGCTCGGCGGTGGTCAGCAGCACCGGGGCCGCCGCGTCGGCAAGCATGAACGCCAACCGCTCCGCCGGGTACGACGGATCCAACGGCAGGTACACCCCACCCGCCTTGTGCACCGCCAGCATCCCCACGACCTGCTCCACCGAGCGGTGGGCACACACCCCGACCAAGACCTCCGGCCCCACCCCCAGCCCCCGCAGGTGGTGCGCCAGCCGGTTCGCCCGGCCGTTGAGCTGCCCGTACGAGAACGACACGCCCTCGGCCGTGATGGCCACGGCGTCCGGCCGCCGCGCGGCCTGCGCCTCGAACGCCGCCGGCACGTACCCGCCGACCTCGACGGTCCGGCCCGGGGCGAACCGGGCGATCTCCTCGCGCTCCCCGGCCGGCAGGCGCGGCGCCGCCGCGTCCCCGTCCGGGTCGGTCACCATCGCCGTCAGCACCTCGCGGAACATCGCCCCGATCCGCACCAGGGCGGCCGGGTCGGCGGTCCGGCTGTCGCTGACCAGGCGGACGGTGCCGCCGCCCGCCCCGACCGACAGGCCGAACTCGGTGGCCCCGGGCCCGCCGACCTCGACCAGGTCCGTGCCGGGTGCCTCGGCCGCCGGGCCGCCGTCCTGCCGGGTCTCCACGTAGCCGAAGACGATGTCGATCGGCCGCGACCCGGCGTCGGCCAGCCGCGCCACGGCCGGCAGCGGGTAGCGCCGGTGCGGCCACAGCTCCACCTCGCGGTCGAAGACCGACCGCACCAGCTCCCGCCACGTCCCCGCCGCGCGGGCGTGCGGGAACGGCAGCACGTTGATGTACATCCCGTGCACCCGCTCCGCGCCCCGCACCTCCGGCCGCGCGTCGCACACCAGGCCCGTGTAGAAGGCGGACCCGCTGGTGAGCTGGCTCATCACCTTCAGGTGCGCGGCGTGCAGCACCGCCTTGACCGAGGTGCTGGTGTCGCTGGCGAACCGCCGGAGCGCCGCGTCCAGGTCGTTGACGTCCACCGTGTACCGGCAGACCGTCGCCGCGCCGGAGCGGTCGCCGAAGGCGTCCGGGAGGGTGAACTTGGGCCGCCCGGTCACCACCGCCCGCCAGTGCTCGGCGGTCTCCGGCGAGCGCAGCGCCGCCAGTTCCCCGGCGACGTGGTCGGCGTACCGGACGGCGGGAGGCTCGTCCTGCCTCGGCGCCTCGCCGCGGCTGCGCCGGGCGTACTCGCCGAGCAGCTCGGCGAGCAGGGCGTTGAGGTCCCAGCCGCCCGTCACCAGGTGACTCACGGCGAGGGTCAGCCACCAGGCCCCGGCGCCGTCGGCGTGCGCGGCGACCCGCAGCAGCGCGGCGTCCGAGTCCAGGTCGAAGGGGGTACGCCGCTCGGCGGCCAGGTGCTCGGAGTGATCAGCGGCGGCGTGCACGGCGACCGGCACGGCGACGCTCGCGCGCACCAGCTGCATCGGCACCGAGTAGCCGGTCAGGTCGACCGAGGTGCGCAGCGTCTCGTGCCGGGCGACCAGCGCGTCGACCGTCGCCTGGAGCGCGCGGGCGTCGAACGGCCGCCCGTCGTCCACCCGGATCGACTGCACGATGTGGTACAGCGACCTCTCCGGGTCCTTCTGGATCTCCACGGCCATGCCGACCTGCGCCTGCGTCGCCGGGTACGCGTCGACCAGCCCGCCGGGCAGCCTGGCCCGGTCGGCGGCGTCGATCAGCGCGTACGGCTCGACGGGGCGAAAGGCCCCCTCCTTGGGTGTGTCGGCCTCGGCGAGCGCGGTGACCAGGCGGCGGATCGTGCGGTGCGCGAAGATGTCCCGCACGGTGACGTCGTGGCCGGCGGCGCGCAGCGACCCGACCAGGGTCACCGCCGTCATCGAGTCGCCGCCCAGGTCGAAGAAGCTCTCGGTGACGCTGACCCGGTCGAGGTCGAGCACCCACGACCAGACGCCGGCCATCGCCGACTCCACCGGGCCGTTGGGCCGCTCGTAGCGGCCCCGGGCGTAGGACCGCGCGTCCGGCGCCGGCAGTTGCCGCCTGTCGACCTTGCCGTGCGGGTCCACGGGAACGGCGTCGATCGTGACGTACGCGGCCGGCACCGTCGCCTCGGGCAGCTCGGCCAGCAGCCGCTCCCGCAGCTCACCGGGGGTGGGCGCGGGCCCGCCGTCGGCGACGAGGTAGCCGACCAGGGTGCGCCGGCCGTCCTGCTCGCGGATGGCGGCGACCGCGTCGGTCACCCCGGGGCAGGCCCGCAGGGCCGTCTCGATCTCCCCCAGCTCGATGCGTACGCCGTGCAGCTTGACCTGCGAGTCGATGCGCCCCAGGAAGTCGACGGTGCCATCGGGCCGCCACGCCGCCGCGTCCCCGGTGCGGTACAGCCGCGATCCGGGCGCGCCGTACGGGTCCGGCACGAACCGCTGCGCGGTCGTTCCGGGCGCCCCGAGGTAGCCCCGGGCCAGCCCGGTCCCGCCGATGCACAGCTCGCCGCGCACCCCGACCGGCACCGGTTGCAGGTGCTCGTCGAGCACCCGGACGGTGAGGTTGGTGAACGGGGTGCCGAGCGGCACCCGGGTCAGCCCGGCCAGGGCGTCGGCGGTGCAGAGCCAGCTCGTGACGTCGACGGTGGTCTCGGCCGGGCCGTACGTGTTGTGCAGCTCGCAGCCGGGCAGCGCGGCCAGGAACGCCCGCGCCACGTCGACGGCGATCTCCTCGCCGCCGACGGCCACCGACCGCAGCGACCGGCAGCCGCCGATCCCCTCGGCCAGCAGCGCGGAGAGCATGCTCGGCACCAGCTCGACGGCGGTGACGCCCTCGCGGACGATCAGCTCCCGCAGGTACGCGGGGTCGCGGTGCCCGCCGGGGCGGGCCACCACGATCCGGGCGCCCGCCGACAGGGCCGCGTAGACCTCGGCCGGGGAGACGTCGAAGCCGATCTCGGTCTTCTGGAGCAGCACGGCTTCTTCGTCGAGGCGGTTGATCCGCCGGCCGGCGTACGCGGAGCGGTTGACCAGCGCCCGGTGCGGCACGAGGACGCCCTTGGGCTGGCCGGTCGAGCCGGAGGTGTAGATGACGTAGCAGCCGCTGTCGGCGTGGGTGACCGGCTCGGGGTCGGTGGCCGGCCGGCCCGCCCAGGCGTCCGGGGCGTCCAGCAGCACGGTGGTCGCCTCGGCCACCGGGAGCTGGCCGCGCAGCTCGGCGGTGGTGAGCAGCACCGGGGCCGCCGCGTCGGCAAGCATGAACGCCAACCGCTCCGCCGGGTACGACGGATCCAACGGCAGGTACACCCCACCCGCCTTGTGCACCGCCAGCATCCCCACGACCTGCTCCACCGAGCGGTGCGCGCACACCCCGACCAGGACCTCCGGCCCCACACCCAGCCCCCGCAGGTGGTGCGCCAACCGGTTCGCCCGGGCGTTCAGGTCCCGGTAGCTGACGCGGGTGCCGTCGCAGGTGACCGCCACCGCGTCCGGCCGGCGCGCGGCCTGCGCCTCGAACGCCGCCGGGGCGTACCCGCCGACCTCGGCGGTCCCGCCGGACGACCAGCCCTCGACCTCGTCGCGTTCCGCCGCCGGGAGGCGGACGGCGACCGCGTCGCCCTCGGGGTCGGCCACCATGGCCGTCAGCACCTCGCGGAACATCGCCCCCACCCGCGCCAGCGCGGCGGGACCGAAGACGTGGCTGTCGCCGACCAGGTCGAGGAAGCCGCCGGCGGCGGTCACCTGGAGGGCGAACTCGGTGCCGCCCTCCCCGGCGATGGCCTCGAAGTCGACGGACTCGTCGGCGACCGCCCCGGCCCGGCGGAACTCGGTGTAGTCGAAGACGACGTCGATCGGGCGGGACCCGGCGCCGGCCATCCGCTGCACCGCCGGCAGCGGGTACCGCCGGTGCGGCCACAGCTCCACCTCGCGGTCGAAGACCGACCGCACCAGCTCCCGCCACGTGCCGGCACCCCGGGCGTGCGCGAACGGCAGCACGTTGATGTACATGCCGTGCACCCGCTCGGCGCCCCGCACCTCGGGCCGCGCGTCGCACACCAGGCCCGTGTAGAACCGCCCCTGGTCGGTGAGCTGGCTCATCACCTTCAGGTGCGCGGCGTGCAGCACCGACTTGGGCGACACGTCGAGGGTCGACGCGAGCGCCCGCAGCTTCGGCTCCAGGTCCTGGTAGCTGACCCGGGTCCGCAGGCTCTCGCGCGGGCCGTCGGTGCGGCCCCAGCCGTCCGGCGTGGTGAAGCCGGCGTACGTGTCGACGACGCCCCGCCAGTACGCCTCGTCCTCGCCGCCCTTCAGCGCGGCCAGTTCGGCGGCGACGAAGTCGGCGTACCGGACGGCGGTCGGCTCGGGCGACTCGGGCACCATGCCGGCGCTGCGCCGCTCGTAGCAGCCGATCAGCTCGACCAGGAGGGTGTTCAGGTCCCAGCCGCCGGTGACCAGGTGGCTGACGGCGACGGTGAGCCACCAGCCCCGCTCGTCGGTGCGGTGGGCGGCGACCCGCAGCAGCGGCGCCGGCTGGTCCAGCGCGAAGGGGCGGGCCCGCTCCGCGTCGACGTACGCCCGCAGCCGCGCCTCGACGTCGTCGCCGGTCAGCTCCGTCACCCGTACGTCGACGGGCGCCTCGGCGTGCACGAGCTGCATCGGCACCGAGTAGCCGGTCAGGTCGAACGAGGTACGCAGCGTCTCGTGCCGGCCGACCACGTCCCGCACGGCGGCCCGCAGCGCGTCGGCCGAGAAGGGCCGTCCACTGTGCACCCGGAAGCAGCGCACGATGTGGTAGAGCGACTTGCCGGGGTCCTTCTGGATCTCCACGGCCATGCCTACCTGCGCCTGCACGGCCGGGTAGGCGTCCACCAGGCCGGCGGGCAGGGCGGCCCGGTCGGCGGCGGTCAACAGGGAGAAGGGCGCGACGGCCTGGAAGGCCGGGGCCGCCGGGGCGGCGTCCTTGGCGGAGAGGTGCCCGGCCAGGGCGGCGACCGTGCGGTGCACGAAGACGTCCCGGACGGCCACCCCGAAGCCGGCCGCCCGCAGCGCGCCGACCAGGGCGACCGCGCGCAGCGAGTCGCCGCCGAGGTCGAAGAAGCTCTCCCGGGTGCTGACCTGTTCCAGGTTGAGCACCTGGCCCCAGATCCCGGCGAGCCGGCTCTCCAGCTCGGTCTCCGGGGCGACGTGTGCCCGCTCGACGGGCACCGCCGCCTCCCAGAGGGCGGCGCGGTCGACCTTGCCGTTGGCGTTGAGCGGGATCGCCTCCACGGCGACGAACTCGGCCGGGATCATGTACTCCGGCAGGTGCTCAGCGCACCGCTGCCGGATCCGGTCCAGCAGGCCCGGCGTCGCCGACGCGGCCGGGCGGTAGAACGCCACCAGCCGGGCGTCGCCCTCGGCGGCCGATCCGGAGACCAGGGCGACCGCGTCGGCCACGCCGTCGGTGCCCTCCAGGACGGCCTCGATCTCGCCGAGTTCGATGCGGTAGCCGCGGATCTTCACCTGGTGGTCGACCCGCCCGACGAACTCCACCGCCCCGTCGGGCAGCCGCCGCACCAGGTCCCCGGTGCGGTACATCCGCGCCCCGGCCGTGGTTCCGGCGGCGGCTGCCGCGGTTCCGGCTGCGGCTGCGGTTCCGGCGGTTACGGTCCCGGATGCGGCGGCGAACGGGTCGGGCAGGAACCGCTCGGCCGTGAGCGCCGGCTGACCCGCGTAACCACGGGCCACGCCCACGCCACCGACGTACAGCTCACCGACCACACCCACCGGGGCCAGGTGCAGGTCCCGGTTGAGCACGTACATCGTCATGCCCGGCAGGGCACGGCCGATCGGCACCACCGGACCCGCCTGCTCGGTCTCGATCGGGAAGATGCACGTGCCGACACTCGCCTCGGTCGGCCCGTACTCGTTAACCAACCCACCGGCACCAAGCAGACCCAACCACCGGTTGGCGAGGGCCGCCGGCAGCGCCTCACCAGCGACCACCACCACCGGCGCCAACGACGCCAACGCCTCATCCGACAACTGCCGACCAAGAATCTCCAGGTGACCCGGCGTCAACTTCAAGAAACTGAACGGCCCCGACGACGCCAACACCGCACCCAACTCGGCCAGATCCACATCCTGACCCACCATCACCACACGCTGACCCGCCACCAACGGCGCCCACAAATTCGGCACCTGCAAGTCGAACGCCACCGACGAGAACACCGCACAACCACCCGCACCACGCGACGCCAACTCACCCGCCGCCCACCGCACATGATTCGCCAACCCCCGGTGCGACACCTGCACACCCTTCGGCCGACCCGTCGACCCCGACGTGAAAATCACATACGCCAACTCGTCGAGGTCGATCGGCCCGGGCAGGGCCGCGCGCAGGTCACCGTCGGCCGTGGCCTCCTCGGCGCCGTCGTCCACGATCTCGTCCACCCGGAGCACGTCGACCCCGGCGCCGGCGAACCGGTCCGCGTACCGCTGCGAGGTGACCGCGACCCGGGCACCGGCGTCGGCGAGCATCGCCGCGATGCGACCCGGCGGGTACGACGGATCCACCGGCACGAACGCCGCACCCGCCTTCCACACCCCCAGCATCGACGCCACCAGCTCCACACCACGGTCCAGCAGCACACCCACCACCGCACCGGCACCCACACCCCGGCCGGCCAGCCGCCGCCCGATCACGGCGGCGCGGACGTCCAGGCCCGCAAAGTCGACCGACCGGCCGCCCGGCTCGGACACCGCCTCCGCCGACGGCGCCTCCGTAGCCCGCGCCTCGCACTCGGCGAGGACCGAGCGCGACACCGGCACCACCGCCGACGCCCCGTCGGCCAGCACGACCGACGCCTCACCCGGAGGCAGGCACGTCACCGACGCGTCACCGTCCACGTCGGCCACCATGGCCTCCAGCGCCGCCCGGTACATGCCGCCGAGGCGCAGGACGTTGGGGTAGCTGACCTGGTGCGGCCGGGCCAGGATGTTGAGCACGCCGCCGAGGGTGGAGACGTGCAGGCCGAACTCGCCGCTGGCCTCGTAGATGGCGTCCTCGAAGTCGACCCGCTCGGTGTCGACCTGCTCGAAGTCGAGGTAGTTGAAGAGGATCTCGATCGGTCGGCGTCCGTCGCCCAGGCGCTGCACGGCCGGCAGCGGGTAGCGGCGGTGCGGCCACAGCTCCAGTTCCCCGGCGAAGGTGTTGCGGATCAGCTCCCGCCAGGTACGCGCGCCCGCGTCGTGCACGAACGGCAGCGTGTTCAGGTGCATCCCGTAGACCCGGTCGGCGCCGGTCACCTCGGGCCGGCCGTGGCTGACCAGCCCGCTGGTGAACACGGGCTCGGCGGTGAGCTGGCTCATCACCTTCAGGTGCGCGGCCAGCAGCACGCTCTTCAGCGACGTGTCGGTGCGGCTGGCCAGCT
Organism: Micromonospora sp. USAFONa4; assembly: GCF_057197825.1. Taxonomy (NCBI): domain Bacteria; kingdom Bacillati; phylum Actinomycetota; class Actinomycetes; order Micromonosporales; family Micromonosporaceae; genus Micromonospora; species Micromonospora sp. USAFONa4. The sequence goes on from NZ_CM170072.1 coordinate 649,614, forward strand.
CGCGCAGGTCGTCCATCAGGTCGTGCAGTGGGACGCGGGTGCCGCACTCGTACTCCGGGACCGACTCGTCCTCGCCCCAGCCGGCGGGCAGTTCGAAGACCGGGCGGGCGACGACGCCCTGCCAGTAGTCGCGGTCCTCGTCCGACGCCAGCGCCTCGATCTCGCCGGCGACGAAGTCGGCGTAGCGGACCGGGGGCGCCTCGAACGCCGCCGGTGCGCCGGTGTCGCGCAGGCTGCGGTAGTTGTCGAGGATCTCCATGAGCAGCGAGTGGTGGCTCCAGCCCTCGAGGATGCCGTGCGACATGGTCAGCACGAACCACCACGTGTCGTCGCGGCCGGCCGCCCCGGCGATGCGCATCTGCGGGACCTGGTCGGGGGTGAACGGCCGGGACCGCTCGGCGGCCAGGTACGCCCGCAGCCGGCTCTCGGCCTCCTCGTCGGTGCCGTCGCGCAGGTCGAGCAGGGTGACGTCGACGGGCACCTCGGCGTGCACGAGCTGCATCGGCACCGAGTAGCCGGTCAGGTCGAACGACGTACGCAGGATCTCGTGCCGCTCCACGACGGTCCGTACGGCCCGGCGCAGCGCGTCGCCGTCGAAGGCGTGCTCGTCGCGGATCGGGAACGCCGACACGTTGTGGTAGGTGCGCCGCTCCGAGTCGGAGAGCGTCACCACCAGCATGGCGAGCTGCACCTGCGCGCACGGGTACGCGTCGGCGAGCCCGGCGGGCAGCTTGGCCCGGTCGGCGTCGTCGAGCAGGCTGAACGGGGCGACGGCCCGGAAGGCGGGCGCGACCTCCGTGTCGTCCCCGCCGGAGAGGTGCGCGGCCAGGGCGGCGACGGTGCGGTGCACGAAGACGTCGCGTACCGAGACCGGGTGGCCGGCGCCGCGCAGCGCGCCCACGAGCGCGATGGCGCTGATGGAGTGCCCGCCGAGGTCGAAGAAGCTGTCCCGGGTGCTGACCTGTTCGAGCTGGAGCACCTGGCCCCAGATCTCCGCCAGCCGCTCCTCCAGCTCGGTCGCCGGGGCGACGTGCTGTCGCTGCGCGGGCACCGCGGTGTCCCACAGGGCGGCGCGGTCGACCTTGCCGTTGGCGTTGAGCGGGATCGCCTCCACGGCGACGAACTCGGCCGGGACCATGTACTCCGGCAGGTGCTCCGCGCACCGCTGCCGGATCCGGTCCGCCAGCTCCGTGGCCGGCGCGGCCGGCCGGTAGAACACCACGAGCCGGTCCGACTCGCCGACCAGGGCGACCGCGTCGCCGACGCCGTCGGTGCCCTCGACGACCGCTTCGATCTCGCCGAGTTCGATCCGGTAGCCGCGGATCTTCACCTGGTGGTCGACCCGCCCGACGAACTCCACCGCCCCGTCGGGCAACCGCCGCACCAGGTCCCCGGTGCGGTACATCCGCGCCCCGGCCGCGTTTCCGGGCCCGTTGCCGGCTGCGGCGAACGGGTCGGGCAGGAACCGCTCGGCCGTGAGCGCCGGCTGACCGGCATAACCACGGGCCACGCCCACGCCACCGACGTACAGCTCACCGACCACACCCACCGGGGCCAGGTGCAGGTCCCGGTTGAGCACGTACATCGTCATGCCCGGCAGGGCACGGCCGATCGGCACCACCGGACCCGCCTGCTCGGTCTCGATCGGGAAGATGCACGTGCCGACACTCGCCTCGGTCGGCCCGTACTCGTTAACCAACCCACCGGCACCAAGCAGACCCAACCACCGGTTGGCGAGGGCCGCCGGCAGCGCCTCACCAGCGACCACCACCACCGGCGCCAACGACGCCAACGCCTCATCCGACAACTGCCGACCAAGAATCTCCAGGTGACCCGGCGTCAACTTCAAGAAACTGAACGGCCCCGACGACGCCAACACCGCACCCAACTCGGCCAGATCCACATCCTGACCCACCATCACCACACGCTGACCCGCCACCAACGGCGCCCACAAATTCGGCACCTGCAAGTCGAACGCCACCGACGAGAACACCGCACAACCACCCGCACCACGCGACGCCAACTCACCCGCCGCCCACCGCACATGATTCGCCAACCCCCGGTGCGACACCTGCACACCCTTCGGCCGACCCGTCGACCCCGACGTGAAAATCACATACGCCAACTCGTCGAGATCCGTGGCGCGCACCGGCAGGGGCGCGTCCGTCTCCCCGATCTCCTCGACGCGCACGACCTCCACGTCGACCGGGGCGAACCGGTCGGCGTACCGCTGCGAGGTGACCACGACCCGGGCACCGGCGTCGGCGAGCATCGCCGCGATGCGACCCGGCGGGTACGACGGATCCACCGGCACGAACGCCGCACCCGCCTTCCACACCCCCAGCATCGACGCCACCAGCTCCACACCACGGTCCAGCAGCACACCCACCACCGCACCGGCACCCACACCCCGGCCGGCCAGCCAGCGGGCGACCTGCCCGGCCCGGACGTCCAGCTCCGCGAAGTCGATCCCCGCGCCGCCCGGCACCGACACCGCCTCCGCCGACGGCGCCTCCGCGGCCCGCGCCTCGAACTCGGCCAGCACCGAACGCGACACGGGCGCCACCGCCGACGCCCCGTCGGCCAGCACCACCGACGCCTCACCCGGAGGCAGGCACGTCACCGACGCGTCACCGTCCACGTCGGCCACCATCGCCTCCAGCACCGCCCGGTACATGCCACCGAGGCGGGCGACCTGCGGCACGCCGAGGTGGCGCAGGTTGGCCTCCAGCGTGAGGAAGCCGAGCCGGCTGATCACGCCGAGCGGGAACTCGTTGGGGCTGTCGTCGATCGAGTCGGCGTAGTCGATCTCGTCGGTGTCGATCTGGTGGAAGTCGTGGAAGCTGAACCGGACGTCCAGCATCCGGCCGCCGTCGCCGACCTCCCGCTGGAGCACCGGCAGCGGGTACCGGCGGTGCGGCCACAGCTCCAGCTCCCCGGCGAACGTCCGCCCGATCAGCTCCCGCCAGGTACGCGCGCCCGCGTCGTGCACGAACGGCACCGTGTTCAGGTGCATGCCGTAGACGCGGTCGGCGCCGGCGACCTCGGGGCGGATGTTGGACACCAGCCCGGTGAAGAACGACCCCGACCCGGTGAGCTGGCTCATCACCTTCAGGTGCGCGGCCAGCATCACCGACTTGAACGGCACGCCGGTCTCGCGGGCCAGCGCCCGCAGGCCCGGCTCCAGATCGTGCAGCGGCACCCAGTGGTCGTACTGGGCGCCGTCGGCGGCGGTCGGGTCGCCCCAGCCCTCGGGCAGCACGAACCGGTCCCGGCCGGCGACCCGGTCGTGCCAGAAGGCGCGGTCCGTCCCCTCGCCGGTGGAGCGCAGCTCGGCGGCGACCGCGTCGGCGAAGCGCACAGGCGGCGCCGGGCGCGGCTCGACCGGCTGCCCGTCGCGGATCCGGTGGTACGCGCCGACCAGCTCCATCATCAGCGAGTGGTAGCTCCAGCCGTCCATGATCGGGTGGCACTCGGTGAGGGTGAGCCACCAGCTCCCGTCCGCGCAGACGCGCGCGTGCAGCCGGAACAGCGCCGGCTCGCCGAGGTCGAACATGTCGGCCCGCTCGGCGGCGATGAAGTCGCGCAGCTCCCGCTCCAGGCCGGCCCGGTCGGTGGCGCGCGCCCGGTCCATGCCGACCCGCATCTCGGCGGTGGCGTGCACGAGCTGCATCGGCACCGAGTAGCCGGTCAGGTCGAACGACGTGCGCAGCACCTCGTGCCGCCGCACCAGCAGCGCGGCGGCCTCCCGGAACGCGTCGAGCGAGAACTCGCCGGCGTCTGGGATGCGGTAGGTGGTGGCGTTGAGGTAGTGGTTGTGCTCGTCGGCGAGCATCTCCGCGAGCATGCCGAGCTGCACCTGCGTGCACGGGTACGCGTCGACGACGCCGTCGGGCAGCGCGGCCCGGTCGGCCTCGGAGATCAGCGCGAACGCCTCGACGGCCGGCTCCGGCGCGGCCGGCGCGGGGCGGCCGGTGAGGAACTCCGCCAGCTCGGCGATGCTGCGGCGCTCGAAGAGGTCGCGCACCTGCACGTCGAAGCCGGCGGCCCGGATGGCGGCGGCGAGCGCCACGGCGCGGATCGAGTCGCCGCCGACGTCGAAGAAGCCGTCCTCGACGCCGACCCGCTCCAGGCCGAGCAGCTCGGCCCAGATCGCGGCGAGCCGCTCCTCCACCTCCGTACGCGGCGCCAGGTAGGGCCGGTCGGTGGCGGTGACGGCCCGGTCTGGTGCGGGCAGCGCCCGCTTGTCGAGCTTGCCGTTGACGGTCAGCGGCAGCCGGGCCAGCGGGACGAACGCCGACGGGATCATGTACTCGGGCAGGGTGCGGGCCAGCGCCGCGCGCACCTGCCCCGGCCGGGGCAGCTCCGCCTGCTCGTCGACGACCGAGTACGCCACCAGGCGCCGGTCGCCGGGGGTGTCCTCGCGGACGACGACCACTGCCTCGCGCACCCTCGGCAGGGCCGCGATGGCGGCCTCGATCTCGCCCAGCTCGACCCGGTAGCCCCGGATCTTCACCTGGTCGTCGATGCGGCCGACGAACTCCAGGCTGCCGTCGGCGCGCCGGCGGGCCAGATCGCCGCTGCGGTACAGCCGGGCGCCGGGCGGGCCGAACGGGTCGGGCACGAACCGCTGGGCGGTCAGCTCGGGCCGGTTCAGGTAGCCCCGGGCCACGCCGGGCCCGCCGACGTGGATCTCGCCGGTGACGCCGACCGGGACCGGGTTGCCGTACGGGTCGAGCAGGTGGATGCTCAGGTCGGCCAGCGGGACGCCGACCGGGTTGGCGGTGCCGGCCAGGTCGTCGGGGCGCACCTCGTAGTAGGTGGCGTGCACGGTGATCTCGGTGATCCCGTAGAGGTTGAGCAGCCGGGGCGCGGCCAGCCCGCGCCGGGCGACCCAGGGGCCGAGGTCGCCGTACTCCAGCTTCTCGCCTGCGAAGATGACCGCGCGCAGCGCGAGCCGGTCGATGCGGGGGTCGCCGTCGCGGGCCAGCCCCACCAGGCCGCGGAAGGCCGTCGGGGTCTGGTTGAGCACGGTGACCTGCTCCTCGACCAGCAGGTCGAGCAGGTCGCCGGGGGAACGGGTGACCTCGCGGGGCACGATCACCAGCCGGCCGCCGTGCAGCAGCGCGCCCCACAGCTCCCACACCGACACGTCGAAGGCGTACGAGTGGAACAGCGGCCACACGTCGGCGGGGCCGAAGTTCAGGTCGTCCTGCGCCACGGTCGTCAGGCGCAGCACGTTGGCGTGGGTCAGGAAGACGCCCTTGGGGCGGCCGGTCGACCCGGAGGTGTAGATGACGTAGATCAGGTTCTCGGGGTCGACGGCGACGCCCGGTTCGGTGCCGGGACGCCCGGCGATCTCCCCGGCGTGCCCGGGGTCGTCCAGCACCACCACGGCGCCGTCGAAGTCGGCGAACCGCGCCCGGTGGGCCTCGGTGGTCACCACGATCCGCGCGCCCGCGTCGGCGAGCATGAAGTCGAGCCGGTCGGCGGGGACGCCGGGCTCCACCGGCAGGTACGCCGACCCGGACTTCAGCACGCCCAGCAGGGTGGAGACCAGCTCCGCGCGGCGGTCCAGGCAGACCGCCACCAGCCGCTCCGGGCCGGCGCCGAGGGCCCGCAGGTGGTGCGCCAGCCGGTTCGCGGCGGCGTCCAGTTCGGCGTACGTCCAGCGTCGCGCGCCGTCCACGACGGCGGTCGCGGCGGGGTGGGCGGCGGCGGTGGCGGCGAAGACGCCGTGCACGGTGCCGGTCACGGGTGCGGTGGGACGGGCCGGGGCGGGCGTGGCCGCCGCCAGCTCCGCGTCGTCGAGCAGCCGCAGCTCGGAGATCCGGGCGTGCGGGTCGGCCCCGACGTGCTCCAGCAGCCGGCCGAGGTGGTCGGCCATCCGCCGCACGGTGGCGTCGTCGAACAGCGCGGTCGCGTACTCCAGGTGCCCGCGCAGCCGGCCGTCGGCCCCCTCGACGACGTGCAGTTGCAGGTCGACCTTGGCGACCCGGGTGGGCAGCCAGAGCGTCTCGGCGGCGAGGCCCGCCGGCCAGGTGCCGCCGGGAGCGTCGTCGCCCAGGGTGAAGGCGACCTGGTAGAGCGGCGTGCGGGACAGGTCCCGCTCCGGTTCGAACTCGTCGACCAGCAGCGCGAACGGCACGTCGGCGTGGGCGAAGGCGTCGCGCACCGTGGCGCGGCTGCCGCGCAGCAGGTCGGCGAAGGTGGGGTCCCCCGTCCAGCTGCCCCGCAGGACGAGGTTGTCGATCCCGTACCCGACCAGGTTGCGCAGCTCGGCGCGGTCGCGCACGGACGTCACGCTGCCCACGGGGATGTCGGTGCGGCCGGTGTAGCGCGACAGCAGCGCCTGGAAGGCGGTGAGCAGGGTGACGAAGAGGGTGGTCTCCGCGCCGCGGGCGATCTCGCGCAGCGCGGCGGAGAGGTCGGCGGAGAGCGCGAACGGCACCGAGGCGCCCCGCCAGTCGCGCACGCGGGGCCGGGGCCGGTCGGCCGGCAGCTCCAGGGGGGCGATGCCGGCGAGGCGGTCGCGCCAGTGCTCCAGGTGCCGCTCCAGCGGCTCGCCGCGCAGCCGGTCGCGCTGCCACGCCGCGAAGTCGGCGAACTGCACGGCCGGCGGCGCCAGCGGCGAGGACTCGCCCCGGACGTACGCACCGTACAGCTCGGCCAGGTCGCCGAGGAGCACCGCCGTGGAGGGCGCGTCGCAGGCGATGTGGTGGATCACCAGCACCAGCAGGTGCTCGGCCTCGGCCAGGCGCAGCAGCGTCGCCCGTACCGGCCACTCGGTGGCCAGGTCGAAGCCGGTGGCGGCCAGCTCGGTCATCAGCGTGGTGGCCCGGTCCTCCCGCTCCGCCGTCGGCACGGTGGTCAGGTCGACCAGCGGCAGCTCCTGCGGGCGGGGCTCGTCGACGACCTGCACCGGCGTCAGGTCGGCCATCGCGTACCGGGTGCGCAGGATCTCGTGGCGGGCGATCAGGGCGTCCCACGCCCGGGCCAGCGCGGCCCGGTCCAGCGGGCCGCGCAGCCGCAGCGCCGAGGAGACCAGGTACTCCGGGCTGGTGGGGTCCAGCCGGTTGAGGAACCACATCTGCTGCTGACCGAAGGAGAGCGGCAGGTCGCCCGAGCGGTCGACGGTCGGGATCCCGGCCCGTCGACCGGCGGCCCGGCCCGCCAGCCGGCGTTGGACGAGCGACTCGCGCAGGTTGGGCTGGTTCGCGGTCGAGGTCATGCCTGGTGCTCCTTGGTCTGCCGCAGGTCTTCGGTCAGGTCGGCGTCGGAAAGCGCGTCCACCTCGGCCCGGATGAGGTCCTCCACCGCGCCCGCCATCGCCTCGACGGTCGGGTGCTCGAAGACGAGCCGGAGCGACACGTCGAGGTCGAACTCCTCCTGGAGGCCGGCGACCAGCCGGCCCGCCAGCACGGAGTGCCCGCCCATGGCGAAGAAGTTGTGCCGCACGCCGACGGGCACGCCCAGCAGGTCGCTCCAGATCGCGCAGAGGCGTTCCTCGACGACCGTGCGCGGTGCGACGAGGCCATCCTCGGTGCCGGCGGCGCCGGTCGTCACGGCGTCGGAGAGCAGGCCGAGCAGGGCGGCGCGGTCCACCTTGCCGTTGGCGTTGAGCGGGATCTCGGCCACCGGCACGAGCAGGCTCGGCGTCATGTAGTCGGGCAGCAGCCGGGCGCAGTGCGCGGCCAGGTCGGGCGCCTCGCCCCGGTGGAAGGCGACCAGCCGCTCCTCGTGGACGATGACCGCGCACCGGGTCACCCCGGGGTGCTCCTCGACGACGGCGCGGATCTCGCCGAGTTCGATGCGGTAGCCGCGCACCTTCACCTGGTCGTCGGCCCGGCCGACGAAGTCCATCACCCCGTCCGGGCGCATCCGGACCAGGTCCCCGCTGCGGTACAGCCGGCTGCCCGGCGGCCCGTACGGGTCGGGCACGAACTTCTCCGCGGTCAGGTCCGGCCGGCCGGCGTACCCGGTGGCCAGGCACTCCCCGCCGATGTACAGCTCGCCGACGACCCCGAGCGGCAGCAGCCGCAGCGCGTCGTCGAGCACCCGGACGGTGGTGTTCGCCATCGCCCGGCCGATCGGCACGATGTCGGTCGTCTGCGGCGTGCGCACCGGGTGGGCCGTCATGATGACGGTGGTCTCGGTCGGCCCGTAGCTGTTGGTGAGGCCACCCGGCCCGAGCCGGTCCAGCCACCGGTTGGCGGTCTCCTTGCGCAGCGCCGCGCCGGCCGTCCAGATCAGGCCGGAGAGCTGACCCGCCTGCTCGTCGTCGAGCTGCTCGGTGAGCAGTTCCAGGTGCGGCGGGGTCATGATGAACCGGTCGAACGGGCCGGCCTTGACGAGCAGGCCGCCCAGCTCGGCGATGTCGAGGGCGGCGGGGAGCAGGGTCACCGCCTGACCCGAGACCAGCGGGCTGAACAGGTTGGGGATGGACAGGTCGAAGGCGATGGTGGTGAACAGCGGCGCGCCGTCGCCCCGTCCCCCGCGCGACCCCCGGTCGCCCCGGGCCTCGGTCTCGACGGCGCAGGCGAGGAAGTTGGACACGGCCCGGTGCGGCAGCGCCACGCCCTTGGGGCGGCCGGTCGAGCCGGAGGTGAACAGCACGTAGGCCGTCTCCTCCGGGTCGGTGTCCCGGTCCGGCCGGTGGGTGGGGCCGGCGCAGACCATCAGCCGGTGGGTGTCCACGTGCAGGGTCGGCACGGTGAACCTGGGCGCGTACGCCGCCTGGGTCACGCCCAGCTTCACGCCGGCGGTGACGAGCATGTGCCCGATCCGCCCGGCGGGGTACGACGGGTCGAGCGGCAGCACGGCCGCGCCCGCCTTCCAGGCGCCGAGGATCGCCGCGACCAGGTCGACGCCCCGGTCCAGCAGCACGGCCACCACCGCGCCCCGGGCGACCCCGGAGCGCCGCAGGTGGTGGGCGAACTGGTTGGCCCGGTCGTCCAACGCCGCGTAGGTGGTGGTGAGGTCGCCGTGCCGCAGCGCCACCGCGTCCGGCGTGCGGTGCCGCTGGGCCTCGAAGAGGTCGCAGACGGTCGCGGCGGAGCGGGGCACGGTGGGCCCGTGCACCTCGTGCAGGAGCAGGTGGCGCTCGCCCGGCGAGAGCAGGTCGAGGTCGTCGAGCGGGGTGCCCGGCTCGGCCACCGCCGCGGCGAGCAGCCGGACGAAGTGCTCGGCCATCCGCCGCACGGTGGGCTCGTCGAACAGGGCGGTGGCGTACTCCAGGCTGCCGGCCAGGGTGCCGTCGGGGCGGGGCCAGACGTGCATCGTGAGGTCGGTCTTGGCGATCCGGGCCGCCCGGCGCAGGGCGTCCAGCAGTGCCTCGTCGTCGGTCGACTGGCCGGTGATCCCGCCCTCCTGGGCGTTGAGCATCACCTGGTAGAGCGGGGTGCGGGAGAGGTCGCGGGTGTCGACGAGGTCGTCGACCACCCGCTCGAAGGGCAGGTCCTGGTGGGCGAGGGCGGCCAGGGTCCGGGAGCGCACGGCCCGCAGGGCCGCCTCGAACGGGGCGGCCGGGTCCAGGGTGCAGCGCACCACCACGGGGTTGAGGAAGACCCCGGCGATCTGTTCCGCCTCGGCGGGGCGTCGACCGGAGGTGGGCGCGCCGACGGCGACGTCCCACTGCCCGCTGTAGCGGGCCAGCAGCGTGGCGAAGCCCGCCAGCATGGTCATGAACGGGGTCGCCGAGCAGCGCCGGCCCAGCGCGGTCAGCTTCTCCGCGAGCTGCGCCGGCACCTCGAACTCGACGTGCGCCCCGCGCGGGTCGCGCGCGGCCGGCCGGGGCCGGTCCAGCGGGAGGGTCAGCTCGGGCACCCCCGCCAGGTGCTCGCGCCAGAAGCCGAGTTCCCGCTCGACCCGGTCGTCGGTCAGGTACCGGCGCTGCCAGGCCGCGTAGTCGGCGTAGTGCACCGTCAGCTCTGGCAGGTCGGGCTCCCGGCCGGCGGCGCCGGCCGCGCAGAGTTCCCGCAGGTCCCGCTCCAGGACCCCGGCGGTGGTCGCGTCGGAAGCGATGTGGTGCAGCGCCACCAGCAGCAGGTGGTCCGCCCCGGCCGAGGTGACCAGGGTGGCCCGCCACAGCGGCCCGGTGCGCAGGTCGAAGCCCCGGCCGAGCTGCGCGTCGACGAGGTCGACGAGCGGAGCCTCGGTCGCGTCGCGGATCGTGAGGTCGACGGGGCCGGGCGGGTCGACGCGCTGGTGCGGCTCGCCGTCGTGGGTCAGGTAGCGGGTGCGCAGCGCCTCGTGCCGGGCCTCGAGCGCGGTCAGCGCCGCCCGTACGGTGTCGGGGGTCAGCGAGCCGGGCAGGCGCAGGTAGAGCGGCACCACCCACTCGGGGCTGCCCGGGTGCAGCTGGTCCAGCAGCCACAGCCGCCGCTGGGCCGGGGAGAGCGGCAGCGCGCCGGTGCGGGGCACCGGGACCACCGCCGGCGTCGCGGGGTCGCCGTCGGTCAGCAGGGCGGCCTGCGCCTCGACGGTGCTCGCGGCGAGCAGCTCCCTCAGCTCGACGCGCACGCCGGACTCGGCGGCGAGGCGGCTGGCGAGGCGGACGGTCACCAGCGACGACCCGCCGAGCTGGAAGAGGTCGTCGTGCACCCCCACCCGGTCGACGTCGAGCAGCTCCTGCCAGAGCCGGGCGACCAGGCGCTCGGCGTCGGTTCGCGGGGCCAGGTAGGCCGTGCGGTCGGTGGTCTCGACGGGCGGCAGCGCGGCCCGGTCGACCTTCCCGCCGGTGGTCAGCGGGAACTCCGCCACGGGGACGAACACGGCCGGCACCAGGGCGTCGGGCAGCCGGTCGGTCAGGAAGGCCCGCAGCTCCGTGCTGCCCAGGGGGCGCCGGCTGGCGACGTAAGCGGCCAGCCGGGGACTGCCGCCGGGCTCGGCGAAGCCGACGACGACCGCCCGCCGGACGTCCGGGTGGGCGGCCAGCGCGGCCTCCACCTCGCCCGGCTCGATGCGTACCCCATTGATCTTGAGCTGGTCGTCGGCGCGGCCGACGAACTCCAGGCTCCGGTCCGAGCGCCACCGGACCTGGTCGCCGGTGCGGTAGAGCCGCGCGCCGGGCGGCCCGTACTCGTCCGGCACGAACCGCTCCGCGGTCAGGTCGGGCCGGTGGAGGTAGCCGCGGCCGAGCCCGGCGCCGCCCACGTAGAGGTCGCCGACCACGCCGATCGGCACCGGCCGCCGGTTGGCGTCCAGCACCTGGAGGCGGAGGTTGTCCAGCGGCCGGCCGATCGGCACCGGCCCGGTGCGCTGGGCGAGGTCGACCTGCTGGGCGGTCACGTCGATGGCGCACTCGGTGGGGCCGTACGTGTTCCAGACCCGTGTCCCGGGTGCCACCGCCAGCCGCTGGCACAGCTCGGCGTGCAGCGGCTCGCCGGCGGAGAAGACCAGCCGCAGCGAGGTGCACCTCGGCCAGTCCGGCTCCTCCGTCACCAGTTGCAGCACCGACGGCACACCCTGGAGCACGGTCGCCTGGGACCGGACGACCGCCGCCACCAGGGCCGCCGGGTCGCGTTCGGCGCCGTCCGGCGCGAGCGCCACCGTCGCCCCGCAGATCAGCGGGGCGAAGAACTCCCAGCCGGCCGCGTCGAAGCTCACCGCGGTCTTCTGCAACACCCGGTCCGCCGGCGACAGGCCGTGCTGCCGGACCGTCCAGGCCACCCGGTTGCCGATGGCCCCGTGGGTGACGACCACGCCCTTGGGCCGGCCGGTCGACCCGGAGGTGTAGATGACGTACGCCGCGTTGTCGGGGTCGATGCGGACCGGCGGCGCGGTGTCCGGTCCGGCCGCGATCCGCGCCCGGTCGGCATCCAGGCAGACCACGTGCGACGGCCCGGCCAGGGCGTCGTCGCACAGGTCGCTCTGGGTGAGCACGACGTCCACCCCGGTGTCGGCGACGATCCACCGGCGCCGGTCCACCGGGTGCGCCGGGTCCAGCGGCAGGTACGCGCCGCCGGCCCGCCACACCCCGAGCAGGGCGACCACCAGGTCGACCCCCCGGCGCAGGTACACGCCGACCGTCGACTCCGGACCGACGCCCAGCCCCACCAGGTGCCGGGCGAGCTGGTTGGCGCGCCGGTCGAGTTCGGCGTAGCCGACCCGTACGTCGCCGGCGAGCACCGCGGTCGCGTCGGGCGTCGCCGCGGCCTGGCGGGCGATCAGGTCCGGCAGGACGACGGGACCGACCGTGCCCGCTCCGGCGGCCGGCAGGGTGGACAGAGGGGTGCTCATCGGGGTGCTCCTCCGGGGTGGGGGGTCGATCGCGGACGGCCGGGGGTCACGCCTGCCGGGGGTCCGTCAGACGGACGCGCCGTCCATGCGCAGGCGCAGGCTCTTCGGCCGCATGTCGGTCCAGAGCTCGTTGATCCGGCTGAGGCACTCGTCCCGGGTGCCCTCGGTGCCCTCGGCCCGCCAGCCGGCCGGCAGCGCCCGGTCGCTCCACCAGATCGAGTACTGCTCCTCGTCGTTGAGCACCACCAGGTAGCTGCGGTCGTCGTCGCTCATGTTCTCTCCCTCGTGGGTCGCGCGGTCGCCACGGCGGCGGCCGGTACGGGTGTGAAGTCGTCGATCCGCACGCCGAGGCCCCGCTCGGCCGCCGTGCGGCGGACGTGTTCGGCCAGCGCGATGTCCAGCACGCCCAGCCCGAACGGCGAGACCACCACCGGTCCGTCGCCCGGGGGCAGCGCCGCACCGCCGGCCAGCCGGCCGATGGTGGTGTGGATGAAGTCCCGGCCGCCGGTGAGCTGCTCGGTGAGGTGCAGCGAGGTGCGCTCGCGGCACACGTGGTCGGGGTCGTCGACGACGTTGCGGGCCGACAGGATCGCCTCGGGGTGCAGGTCGCGCAGCGACAGGTGCAGCAGCACGGTCCCCGGCTGGCAGGCGGTCAGCCCCAGGTGCGGTTCGCTGGCGGTGGTGGCGATCGAGACCAGCCGGTGGGCGGCCAGGGCCTGCTCGGCGCTCGCCGCCACGCTGATCGTCGTGGCCGGCAGCAGGGCCGCCGCGCGGGCGGCGAACGCCTCGGCCCGGCGCGGGTCGGTGTCGTGCAGCACCAGCGAGGCCGGCGGGGTCAGGGCCACCGTCAGGAAGCGCAGCACCTGCTCGTTGATCAGCCCGCAGCCGATCAGCGCCAGGCCGTCCGGGCGGCGCTCGGCGGTCAGCAGCTGCGCGGCGAGGGCCGCGCCGGCCGCGGTGCGCCGGGCGGAGACGACCGATCCCTCGATCACCGCCTCGGGCCGGCCGGTCTCCAGCGAGTTCAGCACGATGGCGGCGCTGGCGCGGTCCAGGCCGCGCTCGATGTTCGCCGGGAACGAGGAGATCCACTTCATGCCGGCGGCCGGCGGATCGGCGCCCAGGTAGGCGGGCAGGCCGATGATCCGGTTGCGGGCGTTGTCGGGGAAGCGCAGGAAGACCGAGTGCGGCACGCTGGTGCGGCCCTGCTCGTGCAGGACGTACGCCTGCCGGACGAGGTCGATGACCCTGGCCTCGTCGCCGTCGAGCACGTCCCGGACCACGGCATGGCCGATGATCAGCATTTTTCGCCCTTCCACAGGTGGCTGACCTCGCCGAACTGTTCGGTCACCCAGCGATCGGAGTAGATGGTGTCGAGGTAGCGGTCGCCGTTGTCCGGGAAGATCAGGACGCTGGTGCTCCCGGCGGGCAGGTCCGCCATGCGGCGCCGCAGCGCGGCCACCGTCGCCCCGGAGGAACCGCCGGCGAGGATGGCCTCCCGGACCGCGAGCAACCGGCAGCCGACCACGCAGTCGAGGTCGGAGACGTGCAGCACCTCGTCCGGCCGGGCGTTGGCGGCCAGCGGCGGCACCACCGAGGCGCCGTGCCCGGGGATCAGCCGGGGCGCGGGCGGGTGGCCGAAGATCGCGCTGCCGACGGCGTCGACCGCGACGATCCGGGTGCGGTGGCCGTTCTCGCGCAGGTAGTCGGCGCAGCCGACCAGGGTGCCGCAGGTGCCGGTGGAGCAGAACAGGTAGTCGACCCGGCCGTCCAGCTCGGTCATGATCTCGGCCATGGTCTGCCGCTGGGCGCGGGCGTTGAGCGGGTTGGTGTACTGGTCCGGGCGGTAGGCGCCGGGCACGGTCTCCACCAGCTCGCGCACCCGGCGGCGCCGGACCGCGAGATACTCGCCGGTCACCGGGTCGGGGTGCTCGATCATGTCGATCTCGGCCTGGTACGCGGCCAGCACCGCCAGGTTCTGCCGGGTGGTCTTCGGGTCCACCACGCAGATGAACCGGATCCCGAAGTACGCGCAGATCTGGGCCAGGCCGATGGCGAGGTTGCCGGAGCTGGACTCCACCACCACGGACCGTCCCGGCACCAGTTCGCCGGATTCGATCTTTCCGCGCAGCATGTTCAGCGCGGCCCGGTCCTTGATGCTCCCGCCCGGATTGAACTGTTCGAGTTTCGCGTACGCCCGGGCGGGAAATTCGGGAAACAACCGGTCCAGGCGCACCAGGGGCGTGTTGCCGACCGTGGAGAGAATTCCCTGATCCATTTCAACCCCCTCTCCGGGCTGACGGAAGGTCGCCCGCAACCGCCGTGCGGGCGCTGTGCGGCACCCGTCGACGACGGGCGCCGGATGACCGGGGTGCTCAGCTCATGCCGAGTTCGAGCAGCATCCGCTCGTCGACGTCGCCGGCCAGGCGGGCGTCGGCCACCGTCGCGGCCGGGTCGGCGCAGGCCGCGCCGAGCAGGGCCAGGTACTGGTCGAAGAGCCGCTCGACGGTGGCGCGGTCGAGCAGGTCCCGGTCGTAGTTGAACTCGGTACGCAGGGCCAGGTCGGGCAGCTGGTGCACCGTCACGGCGAGGTCGAACTGCCCCTCGTCGTACGGCACCACCAGCTGGCGGACCCGGTGCCCGACGAATCCGTTGCTGGTGTCGGACAGGGTGTCGCCGTGCTGCCGGGTGAGCAGCGTGATGGTGACCCGCACCAGCGGGTCCCGGTCCCGGCGGGCGGCCTGGACCAGGGGGAACGGGTAGGCGGCGCGCGCCACGCCCTCCGAGAGCTGGCGTCCCGCGGCGGCGATCGCCGTCGCGAAGGTGGTGCCCGGGGTGAACGACGACCGCAGCACGACCGGGTTCACCAGCATCCCGACGACCTCCCGCAGCGCCCGCCCCCGCCGCAGCGAGACCGGGCAGCCGATGGTGAACTCGCCCTGCCCCGTGCACCGGTGCAGCAGCGCCTCGAAGACGCCGAGCAGGACCGCGAACGGGGTCACCGCCAGGGTGGCGGCCGTGGCGCGTACCTGCCGGGAGATGTCGTCCGGCAGCATCCGGGCCACGGACGCGCCCCGGTACGAGCGGGTGGCGGAGCGCGGCCGGTCGGTGGGCAGGGTGGCGGCGGTGGCGCCGGCGCAGGTGCGGGCCCAGTGCTCGGCCAGCTCGGCGCGCCGGGGCCCGGCCAGCATGGCCTGCTCGCGGGCCACGAACTCGTCGTAGCTGGGCCGCGTCGGCCAGTCCATCGTGTCCCCGCCCCGACCCGCCCGGTACGCGTCGCCGAGGTCCCGCCAGATCAGGTACTGGGAGAGCCCGTCGGTGGCGATGTGGTGGATGACCAGCACCAGCGCGCAGTCCGTGCCCCGCCGCAGCAGCACCGCCCGCAGGGGGCCGTCCTGTTCGAGCCGGAGCGGCTGCTCGCCGACGGCGTGGATGAGCGTACGCAGGGTCTCGTCGTCCACGTCGCCGACTTCGCGGACCTCGATCGCGCCCGAGCCGACCGGGTCGACGAACCGCACCGGTCCTGCCCCGGTCTCGGCGAACCGGGACCGGAGCAGGTCGTGCCGAGCCTGGACGGCGACGAGGGCGGCCCGCAGCACGTCGGTGTCGAGGACCGGCTCGGCGAGCACGGCCGTCACCACGTTGCTGGTCGAGCTCTCGGGCGCGAGTCGGTACAGCGCCCACTGCGCGGCCTGACCGACGGACAGCTCCCGGGCGTCCCCGTCGCCGGCGTTCACTTGGCGCCGAGCACGAAGTCGGTGAGGTCCCGGACCCGGACGAAGTTGCCGACCTCCTCGTCCGGCACCTCGATGTCGAAGTGCATCTCGGCGGCGCCGAGCAGGTCGACCAGCTTGAGCGAGTCGAGGCCGAGGTCCACGAAGGTGTCGTCGGCGGAGATCGGCCGGTCCGGCTCCTCGGTCATCAGCTTGCGGGTCAGCTGCTCGACGTCGGCGGCCACCTGGTCAACGGTCATGTCAGTGTCCTTTCGGGAGGGTGTTCAGGGCATCCGGACGATCTGGCCGGCGTAGGCGAGGCCGGCGCCGAAGCCGAGCAGCAGCGCCTTGTCGCCGGGCTTGGTACGGCCGCTCTCGTGCAGCCGGCTCAGCGCGAGCGGCACCGAGGCCGCCGAGGTGTTCCCCGTGTCGATCACGTCGCGGGCGACCTTCTCCTCGGGGATCTCCAGGATCTCGGCGAGCTGCTCGATGATCCGCAGGTTCGCCTGGTGCGGCACGAACCAGTCGATCTCCGACAGGTCGATCCCGGCGCGGGCGCAGGCCTCCCGGGCGACCGGGGGGATGTTCTTGGTGGACCACCGGTAGACCAGCGGCCCGTTCATCGAGGCGTACTCCTTGCCGTCCTTGGCCCACTTCGTGCCGAGGATCGGCGCCCGCCGGCCGTCGCTGCCCCACACCACGGGACCGATGCCCTCGGTCCCGGAGCGGGAGATCACCGCCGCGCCCGCGCCGTCGCCGAAGATGACGTACGTCGCCGGGTCCTCGGGGTCGATGAACTCGGTGAGGTGCTCGGCGCCGACGACCAGCACGTTGCGCGCCTCGCCGAGCCGGACCGCGTTCGACGCGACCGACACCGAGTAGGCGAAGCCCGCGCAGGCGGCGTTCAGGTCGAAGGCGCCGGTGGCGGGGATGCCGATCCGGTGTGCGACCTCCGGCGCGCCGCCCGGGATCCGGTCCCGCTTGGTGGCGGTGGCCAGGATGAGCAGGTCGACCTCGGAGGGGTCGACGTTCGCCATCGCCAGCGCCTTCGCGCCGGCCTCGGCCGACATCACCGGCACGGT
The DNA here is from genome assembly GCF_057197825.1 of Micromonospora sp. USAFONa4. Taxonomy (NCBI): domain Bacteria; kingdom Bacillati; phylum Actinomycetota; class Actinomycetes; order Micromonosporales; family Micromonosporaceae; genus Micromonospora; species Micromonospora sp. USAFONa4. Next base: position 666,646 of record NZ_CM170072.1, read on the forward strand.
CTCCCCGGGACCGGCGGCGTGCCGGGTCTTGATGCCCGTGCGCTCCTCGATCCACTCCGTCGTCACGTCCGTACGCAGTGCGATGTCCGGGTTGGTGACCACGCGGGTGGGCCGATAGGCGCCGAGCCCGGTGATCGCCGAACCGAAGATGCTCGACATCGTTCTCCCTTCGTCAACCCGGCCGGCAGCCGTGTCGAGGACTGCCGGGAGAAAGGCTCGGGCAGCCGCCTCATAGCTTGTCTACATATCGACGCGGCATAGGAATGCCATAGCCGGCGGCGGAAGTCTGCGCCGGGCACGGACCGCCGAGGCCCGAAGGCCGAGCGAGAAGGTCCAGGATGAGAGACTTCACTGACAGGGTGGCGGTGGTCACCGGCGCCGGCTCGGGCATCGGCCGCGCGCTCGCCGTCGAGCTGGCCGCCCGGGGCGCCCGGCTCGCCGTCTCCGACGTGGACGACGAGGGGCTCCGGGAGACCGTACGGCGCTGCGCGGGCCGCGACGGCCAGGTGCGCGGATACCGGTTGGACGTGTCGGACCGGGCCGCGGTGCTGGCGCACGCCGAGCGGGTCGAGGGCGACTTCGGCCGCGCCGACCTGGTCGTCAACAACGCCGGGGTGACCCTGCTCGCCTCGGTCTCCGACGGCACCTGGGAAGACCTCGAATGGGTCATGAACGTCGACTTCTGGGGAGTCGTGCACGGCACCCGGGCGTTCCTGCCGCTGCTGACGGCGTCGCGGGGTCACCTGGTCAACGTCTCCAGCGTGCTGGGGCTGGCCGGAGCGCCGATGCAGAGCGGGTACAACGCCGCCAAGTTCGCCGTCCGGGGCTTCACGGAGGCGGTGGCGCAGGAGCTGCGGGCCGACGGGGTGCCGGTCGGGGTGAGCTGCGTGCATCCCGGCCGGATCAGGACGAACATCATGCGCAACGCCCGCAACGACGGGTTGCGCGACTACCAGGCGGTCCGGGAGCACTTCGAGCGTTCGGTGGACGTCACGGCGGAGCACGCCGCCCGCGCGATCCTGCGCGGGGTGGCCCGCAACCGGGCCCGGATCCTGGTCGGGGCGGACGCCTACCGCACCGAGATCCTGACCCGGCTGCTCGGACCGTGGTACCCGAGGCCGGCCGCCGGCCGTGGCCGGCGGCCGGTCACATCGACAGGCCGCCGTCCACGGTGATGACCTGACCGGTCAGGTAGGACGCCCGGGAGGAGAGCAGGAACGCCACCACGTCGGCGATCTCCTCGCTGCGCCCGAGCCGGCCCAGGGCCACCCGGTCCCGGGCGATCGCGCCCAGCTCGTCGGAGAGGGCGGCGATCATGTCCGTGTCGACGTAGCCGGGCGCCACCACGTTCGCCCGGATGTCGTACCGGCCGACCTCCTTGGCCAGCGCCTTGGTGAAGCCGATGATCCCGGCCTTGGAGGCGGAGTAGTTCGTCTGCATCGCGTTGCCGGCCACCCCGGACACCGAGGAGACCGTGACGATCGACCCCCTGCGCCGGCGCATCATCCGCCGGACCACCGCGCGGCAGACGTGGTAGGTGCCGTCGAGGTTCACCTCCATCACGGAGCGCCAGTCGGCGTCGGCCATCAGGGCCAGCGGCCGGTCCCGGATGATCCCCGCGACGGTGACCACCGCCTCGGGGTCGCCCAGCTCCCGCTCCGTGGTCGACACGAAGGTCCGCACCGCGGCGGGGTCGGCGACGTCGACCGCCAGCGCCAGCACGCGCCCGCCGTCGCGGGCCGCCTCCGCGACGACCTCGTCGGCGGCGTCCTTGCTGGACTGGTAGCACATGGCCACGTCGTAGCCGTCGCGGACCAGCCGCAGCACCACCGCCCGGCCGATTCCCCGGGAGCCGCCGGTGACCAGGGCGACGGGCCGCCCGCCGGCGCTCACCGCGCCGCCCCGGACGCCACCGGGGCCGGCCCGGCCGGCTGCGCGGGGGCCGCCGGGTGGGGCTCCCGGGTCGCCGCGTCGAGGGACGCGCGCAGGGACTCCACCGACCGCATCGCACCGACCAGGCGGCCCACCCGCAGCACGACGGTGGACCCGACGACGCTCTCGCCGGTGACGAAGGCGGTGTCGGCGACCAGCCGGGTCATGGTGACGTGGTGCTCCACCGTCTCCCCCGGCAGCACCGGCCGGCCGAACCGGATGCGCTCGAAGACCCCGGCCACCGGCACGCCGTCGGTCAGCACGTCCGGCATCGGCCGGTCGTGCCGGATGAGCACGAGCGCCGCCTGCCCCCAGGACTCCAGCAGCAGCGACATCGGCAGCGGCCGGTCACCGGTGACGGTCAGCGAGCCCACCAGCCGCCGCCTGGGCACCAGCTCGGTGACCCGGTCGACCAGCAGCATCGGCGGCCGGTGCGGAATGATCCGCCTGATCTCCTCGATCCCCATCATGGTGCGTACTCCTCGCTCGCGTAGCGCAGCAGCACCTCGGCGACCGGCACTGCGGCGGCGGCGACCTCGCCCCGCCACAGGTCGCCGCTGCGGCGGATGGTCACGACGAGTTCGTCGTCGCCCCGGAAGGGCAGCAGGAACCGGCAGCTGACGATCTCGGCCAGCGTCAGCTCGGGGGCCGCGGCGCGGACCGCCCGGTGCACGAACTCGAAGATGTGGACCCCGGGCAGCAACGGAAATCCCGGGTAGTGGCCGGCGAAGACCGGATCGCCGAGGTCGGGGCGGATCCTGGCCACGATCGTGTCGGGTGCGACGTGCTCCACGTCGATGGGAACGGCCGTCGCGCAGTCGGCCGATGTCAGGGCGTTCACCAGGCCACCATGGCCTCGGCGGCTATATCTTCTCTACTGTCCCGGCCCGCCGCGCGCCCGGCGGCGCTGGTCACGGCGGGCAGGGGCGCGCGCCCGCCGCGCCCGGTTCCGGGCGCGGCGGAGAAGGTCGGGACCGGCGTCGGGTCAGTTCCCCACCGCGCTCAGCGCCCCGGCGCCCGCCACCAGCACCCGGTCGGCCTGGTCGGCCTTCTCCCGGGCGAAGACGCGCACGAGGTCGTGGAAGCGGAACCGCTGCCGCCGGCCGCCGTCGGACTCGACGATCTCCAGCAGCCGGGCGTCGACCAGGTTCTCCCCCACCTCCTCGCCGGCGTGCCGGGACACGCCCAGCACCTCGGCGGTGCACCAGCTGGGGAAGGCCGGCGTGCGCAGCAGCGCCAGCCGGCGCAGGGCGAGCTGGCCCAGGTCGGCCAACTGGTGGTAGCTGCTGTCCAGCCGTTCCCGGACGTCCATCGAGCCCAGCCGGAGCTCGTCCAGCCGGTACCGCTCGTCGGCGAGCCGGTCCGCCAGGTACCCGAGCGACCAGTGCGGGCGCGCCAGCAGTCGGGATCCGGCGACCCGGACGCCGAGCGAGAGCCGACCGCACAGCTCGACGATCCGGCCGGCCGCGTCGGCCTCCTCGGCGACCCGCTGCGCCCCGATGATCCGGCCGAGCAGCGCGAGTGCCTGCTGCCGGTCGAGGGTGCCGACCTCGATCGACGTGGCGCCGGCCAGCTCGGGCATGCGCAGCCGGCTGGTGACGATGACCTGACAGCCGGGGTCGCCGGGCAGCAGCGGGCTCACCTGCGCGTAGCCCGCGGTGCCGTCGAGCATGACCAGCAGCCGCCGGCCGGCGAGCTGGCTGCGGTAGAGCCGGACCCGCTCGTCGAGCCCCTTCGGGATCGCCGACTCGGCGTGGCCGAGGCTGCGCAGGAACCAGCCGAGCACGTCGTACGGCTCGACGCAGTTGCCGCTCGCGCGGCCGAGGTCGGCGTAGAGCTGGCCGTCGGGGAAGGCGGTCCGGGTGAGGTGGGCCGCGTGCAGGGCGAGCGTGCTCTTGCCGACGCCGGCCATCCCGGTGACCACGGCGACCGGCGGGCAGACCCTCGGCTCGGCGGTCAGCACCCGGAGCAGCCCGGTGAGTTCCTCCTCCCGGCCGGCGAAGTCACCGACGCCGGGCGGGAGCATCGCGGGCCGCACGCCGTGCCAGCTCGGCTCCGCGACGACCGCCGGGGCCGGCGGGCCGGCGAGGATCGACCGGTACGCCTCGGTGAGCAGCGGCCCCGGGTCGACGCCCAGTTCGTCGGCGAGCACCCGGCGGCCCTCGTGGTAGGCGGCCAGCGCGTCGGCCTGCCGGTCGCAGTGCAGCAGGGCGGTCATCAGGTGGCCCCGCAGCCCCTCGTGCAGCGGGTGCTCGGCGACGAGCTGGGTGATCTCGGGGACCAGCCGGACGTGGCGTCCCAGCCGCAGGTCGGCTTCGATCCGGCTCTCCAGGACCGCCATCCGCAGCTCCGCCATCCGGTGCGACTCGGCCGTCACGAGGTGCTCGGTCACGTTGGACAGCGCGGGGCCGCGCCACAGCGACATGGCGGCGTGCAGCCGCTCAGCGGCCTCGGCGTACCGCCCGTCGCGCAGTGCCTCCCGACCGGCCTCGGCCAGGCGCTCGAACTCGTCGAGGTCGAGCCGGGCGGCGCCGGTCCGGATCTGGTAGCCCGACCACTGCCGGACGATGTCCACCTCGGCGCCGAGGTACTTGCGCAGCCGCGAGACGTAGTTGTAGAGCTGGGCGGCGAAGGTGGCCGGCGGGCGCTCCCCCCAGAGCAGCTCGCACAGCCGGGTGTCCGGCACGGTACGCCCTCCGGCGAGCAGCAACGCCGCGAGCACGGTGCGCTGCTTCGCACCGTCCAGCGCCACCTCCGAGTCACCCTTCCAGGCCCCCACCGGCCCGAGTACCCGAAACTCCATCCTGGCTCCGTTCATCGCGCCGCCCCGGGTAGAACAGTCGCCCGAAGACTCATCGGCGCCGGCAGCGTCCACATGCGTGGGCGGCACTCAATTTCCCGCCGGCGTCACGCTGGACGTTCAATTGATCACCGATCGTGACTAGGATGGGGCGGGTCGCACGTGGAGCGAGGAGCCGCCGCCGGCCCGGCCGGTCCCGCCGGCCGCGGACCCGCCCGGGTCCGCGTGCACCGGCGTGGCCAGCAACGGGGCAGGAATGTGAGTAGTTTCCACTCATGAACTCCGCGCCCCGCTCTGGCACCGTGCAACGGTGACCTCGACTCCCCTGGCCGGCGCCACCGATCACGCCTGCTCCGGCGTACGGCTGGCCCCGCACTGGTGGGCCTCGGGGCTCGCGCTGCACGAACGCGCGCCGGGCCTGGCCGTCGGCGCGCCCGGCCGACGCCCCGCCGACGCCCCGCACGACGCGGCCGGCACGGACCGCACGGACACCGCGGCCGGCACGGACCGCACGGACACCGCGGACGGCACGGGCGCCGCCGGCCCCACGCGCGGCGCAGCCGGCACCGCCACCCGCGGCCCCGACGGCACGGACAGCATGGGCGGCGCAGACGGCACAGGCAACACTGACGGCGTCGGAAACACTGACGGCACCGGCACCGCCGACGGCGCGGACGCCGCCGGCCGGCGGCTGGCCCGGTGGCGCGACGGGCACGGGCCGGGCCTCGGGGCGCGGCTCGCCGAGGTCGGCCTCGACGAGGCGGCGCTGCGCGACCTGCTGGCCGAGGACCGGGCCGCGCTCGCCGCCAGGACGACCCGCCCGGCGTGGGCGGAGACCGTCGAGGCGGCCCTCGCCGCCGCAGCCGCGCCGCGGTGGCCGGCCGAGGAGGCGGACTGGCGCGCCGCCCTCACGGCACCCCTGCGACCGTTCGTGGAGGTCGCCACCGACCGGTTCCTCGGCGGGACCCGTCGGATCGCGACGGAGAAGACGGTCGACCTGGCCGCCCTCACCGACCAGTTCGCCGCCGCACTGGGTCGCCGTCTGCTCGCCGTCGCGGCCCGCACGCTGGTCTCGGAGCTGCATCGACGCCGGGCGGCCGGCCGGCTCGCCGGCGCCGACAGCCGGGCCCGCTTCGCCGACTTCGTGGCCCAGCTCTGCGACCCCGCCGGGCTGGCCGAGCTGGTCGACCGCTATCCCGTGCTGGCCCGCCTGCTGGCGCAGGCCGGCACGGCGGCCGCCCGGTCCGGGCTCGAACTCCTGACCCGGTTCGTCGCCGACCGCGACGACCTGGTGGGCACCCTGCTCGGCGGCGACGACCCCGGCCCGCTGGTCGCGGTCGGCAGCAACCTGGGCGACGCCCACACCGGTGGCCGCACGACAAGCGTGCTGCGCTTCGCGGACGGCCGACGCGTCGTCTACAAGCCGCGCGACCTGGCCTCCCAGGTCCGCTTCACCGGGTTCGTCGACTGGCTGGAGCAGCGGGCGCCGGGGCTGGGGCTGCGCGGGGTCGCCGCCCTGACGCGGCCGGGCTACGGCTGGTCGGAGTACGTCGACGCGACGGCGCTGCGCCACCCGGGGCAGGCGGACGGTTTCTACCGCCGGCAGGGCGCCCTGGTCGCGCTGCTGCACGCCCTGCACGCCACGGACATGCACTACGAGAACCTGATCGCCGCCGGCGACACACCGGTCGTGGTGGACACCGAGACGCTCTTCCACCCCGCGCTGGGCGAGCCGGTGGGCACCGGCGACCCGGCCGCGGACCTGCTGACCGCCTCGGTGCACCGGACCGGCCTGATACCGGTGATCGTCGTGGGCGACCAGGGCGCGATGGACCTGTCCGGCGTCGGTGGCGACCGGGGCGGGACCGCACCCGTCAGCGCGCTCGACTGGGCCGACCCGGGCACCGACCGGATGCGGCTGACCCGGCGGGCCGTCGACTTCGCCGGCGGCCGCAACCGTCCCCGCGTCGGCGACGCCCTGGTCGATCCCGGTGCCCACGAGCCGGCGCTGCGCGAGGGGTTCCGGCAGGCGTACGAGACGATCCGGGCGCACCGCCGGGAGTTCACCGAACTCGTCGCGTCGTGCGCCGACGTCCCGGTACGGCTGGTCGCCCGGCCCACGTCGGCGTACCACACCCTGCTCACCGAGACCACCCACCCGGACGTGCTCGGCGACGCGCTGGAGCGGGACCGCGCGTTCGGCGTCCTCTGGTCCAGCGTGGCCGGACACCCCTTCCTCGCCCAGTTCCCCCGGCACGAGACCGCCGCGTTGTGGGCGGGCGACGTCCCGCTGTTCGAGGGCACTCCGGGCAGCCGGACCGCCCGGGTCGCCGGAGGCGGCGAGCCGCTGCCCGTGCCGCTGGCCCGCTGCGGGCTCGACGCGGCGCTGGGCAAGATCGCCGCGCTGGGCGAGGCCGACCGGCGGCACCAGGAGTGGATCGTCGCGGCGACGCTGGCGACCCGGCGCCCGGTCGACGGCCGGCACGTTGGCGCACCGACGTCCCGGCCGGTCGCGGACGCCGCCGCGTCGCCGGAGCGCCTGCTCGCCACGGCGTGCGCGCTGGCCGACGAGATCCAGACCCGGAGCGTGACCGGCGCGGACCGGGTGAACTGGCTCGGCCTGGAGCTGGTCGACGACCGGCAGTGGCTCGTCCTGCCGATGGGGGCCGGGCTGGCGAACGGGCACCTCGGGGTCGCCCTCTTCCTCGGCCAGCTCGCCGCGGTGACCGGCACCGCCCGCTACGCCGAGCTGGCCCACCGGGCCGTCGCCGGGGTGCCGGGGTTGTTCCAGCTGCTCGACGCGCGCCCGGACCTGGTCGCCGCGATCGGCCCCGGCGGGCTGTACGGCCTCGGCGGCATCGCGTACGGGCTCGCCCGGCTGTCCACCCTGCTCGCCGACCCCGGGCTCGCCGGGCAGGCCCGCGCGGCGGTCGACCTGGCCGCCGCCGCCAGCACGGGCTCGGCGGCCGTGGCCTGGGCCGACGGCGGCGCCGGCTGTCTCGCCGCCATGGACGCGGTGCACGCCGAGCTGGGCCACGCGCCGGCGGCGTCACTCGCCCGGGGCTGGGCCGACCGGCTCGTGGCCGCGATCGAGCGGGACGAGCTGCCGACGGGGGCGGGATTCGCCGACGGGGTTGCCGGCATCGGCTGGGCGCTGGGCCGCCACGCCCGCACCGGTGGCGCCCGGTACGCGCGCGCGGGCCGGCGCGCGCTGCGCCGGGCCGGCGCCCCCGGCGGCGACGGGGCGGCGGGGTACGGCTGGTGTCGCGGCGCCGCCGGCCTGACGCTCGCCCACCACGCCCTCGCCCCCGACGAGGCGGTACGCCTGCTCGACGACCGTCCGCTGCTCGACGACCTCAGCCTCTGCCACGGCGAGCTGGGCGTCGTGGAGGCGACGGCTGTCCTCGACGGTGGCGCGGCCCGGCGACGTGCCGGCCGGATCCTGGACGCCGTCGACCGGTACGGGGCGTCCTGCGGGACCCCGGGCAACGTGCCCACCCCCGGTCTGCTCACCGGCCTCGCCGGCATCGGGTACGGGCTGCTCCGGCTCTCCGGGGCCGGGCCGGTGCCGTCGGTGCTGCTGCTGGAACCGACCCCTGAACCGCGAACCTCGGGTTGAGGACCGCCGGGCGACCGACGACGATCTCCAGAGGAGCCGCCAGCTCCGGAAACGACCCACGAAGTCACCAACAGGAGGAATGACAGTTGTCCGAGAACCAGCTCCCCCCGTGCCGTGTCGACGAGACCGACTCCGCGGCGCCCGTCGACGACCCGGCCGGGGCGATGTGGCTGCAGCCCGTCGTGACCTTCGGGATCCGCGCGGCGGCCCTCGCCAGCCTGGTCGTGCCCGTGGGCATGGTGATCGGCGGTCTCGTCGGTGACGCCGGCGCGGCGGCGGACGCCGCGCCGCTGACGACCTGCTGCCCCGAGAAGCCGATGTGACGACGGCAAGGTAGCCGTTCGGGGGACCGGCGTCGACAGCACCGCGTTGGGCGAGGCCTGCCTCCTCGGATAGCGTGCGCAGTGTGTACCGCTCCTCGAAGTTCATCGGCAGGGACGCCGAACTGCGCGCGGTGCTGGACAGCCTCGAATCGGCGCGGGCGGGGCGGGGCGGCGCGGTCTTCGTGGTGGGCGAAAGTGGCGTCGGCAAGTCCCGCCTCGCGTCGAGGGTCGCGGAGCTGGCCACCGCGGCGGGCATGCGGGTGATGCGGGGTCGGGGCAGCACGATCGGCACCGCGGTGCCGCTGCGCCCCCTCACCGAGGCGCTGCTGTCGCTGCTGCGGTCCGGGCCGGTCGACCCCACCGTGCTCGGGCCGTACGGCCCGATCCTCGGCCGGCTCGTCCCCGACTGGGGCCGGCCGCCGGCCGACCAGGAGAACGCGTCCCTGGTGATCCTCGCCGAGGCCGTCCTCCGGCTGACCGGCGTGGCCGGCGCGGGGCGGGGTTGCCTGATGCTGCTGGACGACCTCCAGGACGCCGACACGGAGACGTTGACCGTGCTGGAGTACCTGATCGACAACCTCGCCCTGCAACCGACCCTGCTGCTGGGGGCGATCAGGGCGGAGCCCTGCGCGGCGTCGACGATCGCCCGGTCGGCCGCCCAACGCGGTCAGTGCACCCTCATCGAGCTGGGCCGCCTCGACGACGACGCGCTGCGGCAGATGGTCGGCGCCTGCCTCGACGCCGACCCGGAGCGGGTGCCGGCGGCGGCGCACGCCCTCGTCTCGACGGGCAGCGCCGGCAACCCCTTCCTGATCGAGGAGCTCGTCGCCGGCATGGTCGACGGCGCGCTGCTGATCGGCGGCCCGGAGGGCTGGCGGCTGTCCGAGGAGCTGCCCGCCGCCCTGCCGGGCACCCTGGCGCGGGGCATGGCGCAGGGGGTCGAGCAGCTCGGCCCCCAGGCCCGGGAGCTGCTCTCGATGGGCGCGCTGCTGGGCCAGCGGTTCCCGCTGGCCGTGGTGCAGGCGGCCACCGGGCTGAGCGACCACGACGTGCTCGACCACCTGTGCGGCGACGTCGCCGGGCGGCTGGTCACGGTGGACGACCAGCTCACCGACTGGTACGCCTTCCGGCACCGGCTGACCCGGGAGGCGCTGCTCAGTCTCCTCGGCCCCGCCGACCGCGCCCGGCTCGCCCAGCGGATGGCCGACGCGGTGGCGGCGGTCTTCCCCGGCCTGCCGGGCGAATGGTGCCAGGTGTCGGCCACCCTGCACCTGGAGGCCGACAACCCGGAGGCGGCCGGCCGGCTGTTCACCGAGGCGGGCCGGCGGGCGATCGCGCAGGGCGGCGCCACCACCGCGGTCGCCCTGCTGGACCGCGCGATCGGCCTGCTCGGTGAGAACCCGGTGGCCCGGGCCGCCGCCCTCGAAGCCCTGCTGCACGCCCTGGCGGAGGCGGGACTGGTCGAGCGGGCACTCGCCTCGGTCAGCACCCTCGACCAGATCGGTGGCGTCGATCCGCGCCGGCGGGCGCAGCTGCACACCCGGCTGGCCTGGGCCGCGACGGTCGCCGGCCGCTCGGCCGAGGGGTTGGCCCAGGTGGAGCAGGCGCGCGCCCTGCTCGGCCCGGACGCCGCCGCGGAGGACACCGCGCCGGTCGACGTGGTCGCCGCCCACCTGGTGCTGGACACCGCCGGGCAGGACCAGCTCGCCACCGCCGAGGCGCTGGCCCGCCGGGCCGCCACAGTCGCCGAGACCGTTCCCCTGCCGGTGGTGGCCTGCCAGGCCTGGCAGCTGCTCGGCGCGTTGATCCGGCACCGCGACCCGGCGGAGGCGACGCGGTGCCTGGAGCGGGCCCTGGCGATCGCCGCGCAGCACCGGCTGCCGATCTGGGAGATCCACGCACTGATCCGGCTCGGCAACGACGACGCGCTGCGCGACGCGCGGCTGGACCGGCTCGAACAGGCCCGGGAGCGGGCCTCCCAGGCCGGCGCGGTGACCGCGCGCCACCAGGCGGAGGCCAGCCTCGCCCTGCACGCGGTGCTGCGGGGCGACTTCGACACCGCGGGTGCCCTCGTCCAGCAGGTGCTGGCCGCGACCACCCGGCTGAAGCTGCTGGAGACCACCCAGTACGTGCTGCTGGTCAGCGCCGTGCTCGCGGCGCACCAGGGGCGGCGCCGGGAGATGGAGCACGCGCTGGCCGAGTTCCGCCGCTGGAGCGGCGACCAGGCCCTGCACGCCTCCCGCGTACACGGGCTGGCCAGGGCCTTCTGCGCGCTGCTGGAGGAGGACCGGCCCCGCGCCCTCGACGAACTGGCCCGCGCGTTCCACGCCGAGGCGCAGAGCCCGACGGTCTTCCACCTCTCCGGCCGGCACGGCCTGCACCTGCTGCTCCAGGTCACGTCCGGCGAGGCCGGCTGGCCGGCGTACGAGGCGGTGCAGGGCGACTCGGCGAGCAGGCTGCGCTGGGACCTGCAGTTCGCCCTCTTCGCGAAGGCGGTGCTGCTCGGCCGCTCCGGTCGGCCGGAGGAGGCGGCGGAGGCGGCGGCGGAGGCGATGCGGGCCGGGGCGCCGTACGCGATGGGCCGGCACCTCGCGTTGCGGCTGGTGTGCGAGTCGGCCCTCGCCGACGGGTGGGGCACGCCGGTGCAGTGGCTGCGCGCCGCCGAGGAGCACTTCCACCGCAGCGACGTGCCGGCCGTGGCCAGCGCCTGCCGGGCCCTGCTGCGCCAGGCGGGCGTACGCATGACGCAGCGCCGCTCCGGCGCGGGCGACATCCCCTCCGGCCTGCGGTCGGTGGGCGTGACGGTGCGGGAGTTCGAGGTGCTGCGGCTGCTGGTCGGGCGGCTGAGCAACCGGGAGATAGCCGGTCGGCTGCACCTGTCCCCGCGCACCGTGGAACGGCACGTGTCCAGCCTGCTCGGCAAGACGGGCCTGCCGAACCGGATCGCGCTGAGCGAGTACGCCGCCGAGGTGGAGAGCGGCTGAGCCGGCCGCCCCGGCCACTCGGCGGTCCCCGCGCCGACGCGCGACCGCCTGTGGGGCCACCGCCCGGCGCTCCGCGCTGGCAGGATGGCCGGATGGACCTCGACACCGGCGCCGGGCTGCTGCACCGGCTGACGTCCTACGAGCCGAGCCGCGAGTGGGACGTGCCCGTGGACGATCCGCGCGTCCGCCACGACCTCGTCCCGAACGACCCGGGGACCCTGCCGCCGCCCATGAAGGGCTATCCGGACGGCCCGGCCGTCCTCGCCCTGCCGCGCGACCTGCCCGACCCCGGCGTCCCCGCGACCGCCGTGCTGGCCGGCGTCGCGTCCCCCGCGCAGCCCCTCGACGCGGCGCAGCTGGGCCGCGTGCTCTTCCTGGGCGCTGGCGTCGTGCGCACCGCCGAGCGCAACGGCCGCCCCTTCCTCTACCGCGCCGCCGGCTCGGCCGGGGCGCGCTTCCCGCTGGAGGTCTACGCGAGCACCCGGGGCGTCGCGGGGGTGCCGGACGGCGTGCACTGGTACGACGCGCGGCGGCACGCGCTCGTCCAGGTGGCCCCCGCCGCGACCGGGGCGGTCACGACGCTGGTGGTCACGGGCGTGCCGTGGCGCACGGGCTGGCGCTACGCCGAGCGCGGCTGGCGGCACCTCTACTGGGACGCCGGCACGCTGCTGTCCCAACTGTCGGCGGCGGCCGACAGCGCCGGCCTGTCGCCGCGGCTGCGGTCGCTCTTCCCGGACGCCACCGTGCGCGCGCTCGTCGGCGCGGACGGGGTGCACGAGTACCCGCTGGCCCTGCTGTCGCTCGGCGACGGCGATCCGGCGATCGGGCCCACCGGGCCGGCGCTCCCCGGTGAGCTGCCCCCGGTCGAGCTGCCGCTGTGCACCGCCGCCCAGCGCGCGGGCGAGCGGGACGTGCTCGGCGCGCCCTGGCCGGCGGCGGAGCCGCTGCCCGCGTACCCGCCGTCCGACCCGCTCGACGAGGTCGTCCGCCGGCGCGGCTCGCAGCGGCGGATGGACAGGTCCCGGACACTGCCGCGCGCCCTGCTGGAATGGCCCCTGGCCGCGGCCCTGCGCGGCGTGCCGGTGCCGCACTGGGTCGCCGTGCACGGGGTCGACGGGGTGCCGCCCGGCCTCTACCGGTGGCCCGACCTGTCGACGCCGCTGCGCGCCGGCGACCTGCGCGACGAGTTGCTCCGGGTCTGCCTGGACCAGGCGCTCGCCGGCGACGCCGCCTACGTCGTCGTCGCCGCCGCGCCGCTGTCGGGCCTCGACGACCGCGGCTACCGCGACGCCCAGCTCGCCGCCGGGCTCGTCGAGGGCCGGCTGCACCTCGCGGCGTACGCCCTGGGCGCGGGCGCCTCCGGCATGACCTTCCTCGACTCGGCCGTCCCGGGGCTGCTGGGCGAGCCGGACGACCTCGCGGCGCTGCTCTTCACCTGTGTGGGCGTCCCCGAGTACCGCTCGCGCGCGGGCGGGCGGCCGGGCGCCCCGGTCGAGGTCCGCCCGGTCACGCCCCGCCTCGGCGGTGCGTGACACCCCCGGGGAGCTGGGCCGCGCGGCCGCCGCCGGACTACCCGATGACCACCACCCGCGCCCACTCCGGTGGTGCGTCCGGCACGTACTCGGGATCGTCCTCGTTCCACGATCCGGAGTACGTGTGCCGGCGGGGAAACAGCCCGACGACCGTGCGGCAGGGCGGCGGCGCGGCCGGCCAGGGCGTCTGCCCGTCGGTCAGGACCACGACGACGTCCGGGCGGGGCCGGGTCCGCAACGCCCGCGCGAAGCCGGTACGCAGGTCCGTCCCGCCCCCGCCCACCAACGGGATCTCCTCGGCGCGGCACAGCGGGTGCACGGTCCGGGCCGCCGCGTCGCAGGACAGCACGGTGACCAGGTCACGCCGGCCGCCCACGGCGCGGGAGATCGCCGCGACCTCGAGCAGCGCGCTGCCCAGTTCGGCGTCGCTGACCGACCCGGAGGTGTCGACGACCACGCAGACCCGGGGTGGCATGCGCCGCAGGCTGGGCAGGACGACGCCGGGGACCCCGGCGGAGCGCCGCGCCGGCCGGCCGTACGTGTAGTCCTCGCCCGCGCCCGCGCCGGAGGCCGCCGAGCGGATCGCCGCTCCCAGCAGGTCCCGCCACGGCTGGGGCGGGTGGAACGCCTCCTCCGCCCACCTCCGCCAGCCCTGCGGGACGTCCCCGGGACGCCCGGTGATGCCCTCCGCCACCCGGAACCGCACCGCGTCGCGCTCCTGCGCGCTGAGGCCGTGCGCGCCGTCCGGCCCCAGGTCCCACTCCCGCTCCGCCCCGTCGGCGCCGCTGCCGCAGTCCAGCCAGACCAGCCCCTGCGTACGCGGTCCGAGCCGGAACTGTCGCAGGTAGTCCTCCATCAGCTCCCCCTCGGGCAGCCCCAGCGTCGCCGGGTCCACGACCCCGTCGGGCCGGGCCAACCCGTCGCCGAACACGTCGTCGTTGATCTCGCAGTCGGCGGCGATGTTCATCCGTAGCCGCTCCCCCGGCCCGGTCAGTCCCCGTTCCCGCGCGACCCGGTCACTGCGCCCGTGGTGGTCGCGGAGCAGGTGCGAAACCTCGTGCACCCATACCCCGGCGAGCTCCTCCACGGGCGTGCGGTCCACGAAGACCGGCGAGACGTAGCACCGCCAGTGCCGGTCCACCGCCATCGTCGGCACCAGGCGCGACTCCACCGCGTGCAGGGCGAACAGCGCCGACGCCAGGTAGGGCCGGACCCGGGCGGCGTGCAGCCGGGCGGCGAAGAGCTTCTCCCGGTCCAGCGCGGGGCGAGCAGGATGTCCTGCACCCGGTCGAGGGCTTGTACCCGGACTCACCGGCCGGCCCCCGCGGCGGCCGCCACGCGTGCCTGGTCGGCGCGCCGGGAGACCGACACCGCCCCCGCGAGCCGCTCGATCGCCGCCGGCACGTCCCAGTCCTCCTGCCGCAGTGCGGCGAGCGTGCTCGCGGGGACGACCACGAGGTCCGGGGGGCCGGTCTCCAGCGCCCGGACCAGCAGCGCCCAGGCCGCGTCCCAGCGGGACCTCTCCGGGCGACCGCGGACCGCTTCCACCACCCCGTCCAGCACGGCCTGCCGCAGGTCTCCGCGCTCGGGCAGGACGGCGGTCGCCGGATCGGCCAGCAGCGTCTCGGGGTCGGGAAGGTCCATCCGGTCCATGCTGGCAAGCAGTTCCAGCCCCGGGCCGTCGCCCACCGTGCCCCGCACCAGCATCGAGAGCACCTCCCGGGAGGTGCCCGCCGCGGTCGCGAAGGCGATCAGGCGCAGGGTCATCTCCCAGCTGCGGGGCGAGGGCCACGGGCCACCCCGGCGGGTCTCGTTGCCGGGCAGCCGGTGTACGAGCGCGGGGCGGGCGGACAGCAGCCCGCACACCGCGCGGCGGGCGAAGGTGACGGCCTCCGGCAACCGCTCCGGGTGCAGCCGGGGCAGATCCGCGCGGGGCCAGGTGCCGCCGAGGCCGCGCACCACGACCTCGTGGTCGTGCACCCACTGGAGGTGGACGAAGCGGTTGGCCAGGGGCGGACTCAGTTCCCAGCCGTCGGCCGCCGAGGATCGCGGGTTCGCGGCGGCCACGATCCGAATGCCGGGCGGCAGCCGCAGCGCGCCCACCCGCCGTTCGAGCACGAGGCGGAGCAGGGCGGCCTGGACGGCCGGCGGGGCGGTGGACAGCTCGTCGAGGAACAGCAACCCACGACCGGCCCGGACCAGGCGTACGGCCCAGTCCGGCGGCGCCATCGGGACGCCCTGTGCCGCCGGGTCGTCACCGACGATCGGCAGTCCCGAGAAGTCGGACGGCTCGTGGACGCTGGCGACGACGGTCGTCAGCGGCAGGCCCAGCTCCGTCGCGAGCTGCGTGAGGGCGGCGGTCTTGCCGATCCCCGGTTCGCCCCACAGCAGCACGGGAAGGTCGGCGGCCACGGCCAGGGTCAGCGCCTCCAACTGCGTGTCGGGGCGAGGTTCGGTACTGGTGTCGCGCAGCAGCGCGAGCAGTTCGGCGGCGACGTCGAGCTGCGGGGCGTGGGCCTGGTCGGCGGGCAGGACAGTAGCAACGGTCATGGTGATCACCTGTGTCTCTCGTGGCGGTTCGGGGTGGGAGCGGAGCGGGGATTCCCCGGTCAGCGGGCGATCGTGTGACGCGGGTACGAGCGGCGGTCACGGGTACGGCGGTGTCCCGGGGCGGTGGGACCCCGGCCGGAGCCGGCAAGTCCGGCCCGGAATAATCCGTACTCGACGCGCCGCAGGGCGGCCGTCTCCAGTTCGTCCCGTAGCGCCCCGGCGCGCAGCACCGCGTCGGGCCCGAGCAGGGCCTCGACGACGGCGAGCGCGCCGGTGGTGTCGCCGTGGTCCAGGCGGGCCCGGACCTCGGGGAGGCATTCCGGGTGGCGGTGCGCCTCGTCGATCGCCCGCAGGCAGGGCAGCGGAGTGCCGGTCAGCGCGGCGAGGAGTTCCTCCCGGCGGATCTCGGCCGGGTCGTGGTCCAGGGCGACGAGCACCCCGTCGACCAGGCCGATCCGGTGCCAGACCCCCCGGCACCGCACGCGCCAGGGTTGCCTCACCGGACACGGCGTCGAAGGTGCCGTAGCCGCCGGCCGGTCGGGAACCAGTGCCGACGCGACCAGCGGGTGCAGGCGGTCGGGCTCGATCAACCCGGCGCGGAGCAGTTCCAGGTCGGGTGACACCCAGGTCGCCGCGTCCGGCAGCACCGGCAATGGCCGGTCGGGACCCGGCGTGGGCCGGCGCGCGCCGACGCGGCCTCGCGGGGGCGACCAGACGAGCCGCGCCTCGGGTGGCCCTGGGCCGTCCCCGCCCGGGGCCAACTCCAGCAGGAGTCGACGCCGGGCCCCGATCCGCACGGCGACCGTGTCCCCGGGACGTCCCTCGGCCTGGAGCAGGATGGCTGCCTCGGCCGCCCACCGGTCCACCACCCAACCCCGCCGCCCTGCCGTCGTCGGTGGACCCGGCTCGTCGACTGGTCGGCCGCCGGCGGGTGGATGGCCCGCCCCCGAGCGGGTCCGCAGCTCACCGGTCCGCCGCGCGTCCCACAGGTGGCGGTGCAGGTCGAGGCGGAACCGGTCGTCGGGGTGCGGGTGCGGATGACGGGAACCGGCCCCGGAGCGGGAGCCGTCCCAGAGCGCCAGGCTGAACCGCTGGCCGGCGTCCGCCCAGGCCGGCGGCGTCCGGGCCACGAGGTGCACCGCGTCGCCGCCGCCTCCGGCCGGTTCGTACCGGGCCA
Organism: Micromonospora sp. USAFONa4; assembly: GCF_057197825.1. Lineage (NCBI taxonomy): Bacteria > Bacillati > Actinomycetota > Actinomycetes > Micromonosporales > Micromonosporaceae > Micromonospora > Micromonospora sp. USAFONa4. The sequence goes on from NZ_CM170072.1 coordinate 683,563, forward strand.
GGGCGATGGTCAGGCCGGGACGCAGCAGCCCGTCGGGCGCGATCCTCGGCAGGTGCCAGCGCAGCAGGTCGGGCGCCAGGTGGCGAAGATCGGCCCGGAGCCGGTCGGCGAGTTCCCGACCATGGGTACGGGCCACGGAGCGCGGCTCGACGTCGACGTCGACGCGGGCGGCGGCGCACGCCCCGGCCCAGTCCCCGACGGCCCGACGGGCGGCGGCAACCTCGATCATGGACGGCGGCACGGCGAACTCGCGCACGCGCAGCCAGTAGGACGAACGGAGATCCGGATTCGCGGCCGGGGAGCGCATCAGCACTCACCTTGCGAGAACCGGGCCCCCAATCTGCTGAGAGACGGAGTCATCATCGCCGGGGAGCATACCGGGGTGGGCAGCGATCTGCCCACCCTTACCCGGCCGTCCCGGCGGGCCACGAAGCCGGTGTCCGGGCGGGTGCCGCACGTGGCACCCGCCCGGACACCCGGATCGGGGCCGGTCAGCCGAACGCCCTGACCTCCAGCAGGCCCACCGAGGCGGTGCCGCTGGTCAGCACCACCCGCAGCCGGGTCGTGCTGACGGCCGGGAACGTCACCCGGTTGTAGGCGTCGGCCGCCGTCGGGTAGCCGCCGGCGCCGGGCACGTCCGCGTACGCGCTGCCGGTCCAGTACTGCAACCGCCAGGACGCCGGCAGCCGCACGCCGCCGCCGTCGTCGAAGAAGTAGACGTCCACCGACCGCACCGACTGCGGTGCCGACCAGGTGAGCTCCGCCCACTGCTCACCGGTCTCGGGCCAGGTGCCCCAGCGCGGGTTGACCGTGTCGTTCGACAGCGGCGGGTCGATGCCGTCGTTGACCGCCGCGACCGTCTCCCAGGGCGAGGTGTACGACGCCGACGCCGTGGCCGTACCGGCCAGGTTCTGTGCCGGTGGCGGGCCGCCGCCCCGGCCGTACGCCTTCACCTCGGTCAGCCCGGTCCGGAAGCCGGCCGCGTGGGTGAGCCGCACCCGCAGCCGCGCGGTGCTGACCGGGGTGAACCGGACCCGGTTGTGGTTCGCGCGCGGCGTCGCGGGGGTTTTGGCCTGCGCCGCCGCGTCGACCCACGAGCTGCCGTTCCAATACTGGACGGTGTACGAGGCCGGCGCCCGGTAGCGGTTGCCGGCGCGGTCGTCGCGGAAGTGCAGCCAGACGTCGTCGACCGTCCGTGCCTGACCCAGGTCGATGTCGAACGTGTCGGTGGCGTTCGGCGAGCCGGAACTGCCCCACAGCGGCGCGTTGGTGGGGAAGCCGTCCACCGCCGCCGCGGTCGACGTGCCGGCGGCGGTGTAGGACGCCGAGGTGCCGGCGCCCTGGGCCAGGTTCGGGGTGGTCGACGTGAGGTCGACGCCGGCCTTGGCGAACATGTCGACCATCCGGGCGCTGCTCTGCGCGACCTGCTGCGGCAGCCGCAGGCCGGGGAACGCGGCGCTGAAGGTGGTGGTGCCGCCCGCCGGCAGGGTGACCGTGCCGGTGGCCGGGTCGTAGAGCAGCCGGGTCAGGCGGTCCACGGTGGCGACCCGGTTGCCGTCGAGATAGAGCGAGTAGCCCTGCGGCACGCCCGGATAGCGGGTGACGCCGTCGGCGGGGTCGTCCCAGACGATGCTGAGGTTCGCGTTGCGGTAGCGCAGGTTGTTGACCGCGAAGTGCGACCAGCCGATGTCGATGGGTGACAGCTCGACGGTGGTGTCGGTACGCGGCCGCAGGCCGGCGACGTCCTCGATCACCGTCCAGTTGCTGCTGCCGAGGATGTTGTGGTGGATCCAGGACCGGTAGGTGATGGCCGAGCCGTTCCAGTTGGACCAGAACTCGTTGGCGTCGGGCCACTGGGTGTTGCCGTTGACGTACTGCGCCCAGGTGTTCCAGTAGAGCAGCTTCTTGTAGTGCTCGGCGGTCATCCACTGGTTGGGGTAGTTGCGCAGCACCGACGAGTAGAGGCGGAACTGCACGGTCGAGTTGATGGTGGAGAAGTTGTTGCTGCCGGGGTGGCCGGCGGCGGCCGCCGCGGCCTTGTCGCGTTGGTTGGCGGTGTAGAACGGGAAGATCGGATACTCGGCGGGATCGTCGAAGAGCCGCAGCGCCTGCCGGTAGGTGGCGGTGTTCGGCATCAGGCCCACCGCGTACGGGTAGTAGTTGTTGACCTCCTTCCACGGCACGTGGGTGTTCGTCGCGACGTGCCGGTGCTCGATGAGTTGCCGGGTGGGGTTCCACAGCACGTTGACGATCCCGTCGCGGACCCGGTTGGCGAGGGCCCGCATCTCGTTCGCCTTGGCGGTGTCGCCGAGCACCGCGTACGCCCCGGCGGCGGCCAGGGCGTTGCTGTAGACGTAGGCGCCCTCGGCGCGGTCCAGGTTGCCGGAGCGCCAGTGGAACGAGACGGCGTCGGCGTCGTTGCCGGTCATCGCGCTCCAGTCGTACTCGATGACCCCGTTGTTGTCGGTGTCGTAGGTGGCGAGCTGACCCTTGACGTCCATCTCGGCGTAGCGGGCGAGGTTGCGCAGCATGGCGGGCTGCCCGCCGTGCAGCTGGTACGCCCGCCAGGCGGCCTCGGAGACGTACTGGGTGTAGCTGTTGGACCAGTTCTCCGGGTCCCCGGGGTTGTCCATGAACCGGCCGTTGGCCGACGACTGCCCGACCGACAGCCACGGCCCGTACGAGTGGACCGGGTCGCGGAGGTACTTCAGGTCGTCGATGTGCATGGGCTGGGTCAGCACGATGGCGTTGTTGTAGCCGGTCACCCCCTCGATCGAGGTGGGGAACTGGAAGTCCTGGCCGGGGATGTCGACGTCGAGGTGGTTGAAGCGCATCAGCCACCAGCGGTAGTAGATGTTCTTCTTGATGGCCGGGTCCGGCACGTCGATGTAGGGCACGTTCTCGGCCCACCAGCGGTGGTAGTCGCGGACGTGGGTGGCGAAGGCGTTGGCCGGGGTGGTGGCGCGGTAGCTGGCGTACTCGGTCGCCGACTCGGGGATCTCGTCGGTCAGGAAGCCCATCTGGACCTTGGTGCTGACGCTCTGCCCCGCGCCGAGGGTGACGGAGCGGGTCAGGCCGCCGCTGGCGACCGTGAAGCCGTCGCCGGAGAGCCGGGGGCGGATGGTGGTCAGGTTGTTCTTGACCGTACGGCTGCCGGTCAGCTCGGTGCCGCTGCCGGTGGTGGCGTACGGCGAGGTGACCCGCAACTGCACGGTGCTGCTGGCCGATCCGGTGTTGGTCACGGTCAGGTTGGTCACCGCGACGTTCTGGTGGGTGATGAACTTCGTGACGTCGACGCGCAGCGATCCGCCGGTGTGCACACTGCGCCAGTGGCTGGGGGCCTGCCAGCGCTGCGCCACCTGCTCGGTCAGGGCGCCGGTGCTGGCGGTGATCGCGTAGGCGTTCTGGCCGCTGATGTTGTCCCAGTACGCCGTGCTGCCGCCGAAGCCGACGACCGCCGGATTGTGGGTGTACATGAACAGGCCTCGGCCCCGGCTCATCAGCCAGGGGCCGGCCGGGTCGTTGCCGGGACGGGCCAGCAGCCGGTCCAGCCAGAAGTCGGTGCCGGCGCGTTCGGCGTCGTAGATGGCCCGCATGGTGTCGCCGGTCTGGTAGCCGACCGGCGGCGCCGGCACGGCCGGGCCGGTGAAGGTGGGATAGCCGATGGTCTGGGCGGCCCGCGCCGGCCCGGTGGCGACCTGGAGGACGCCGGCGACCAGGGTCGCCGTGACGAGCGCGGCCAGGCCCGCGCGTGCGGGGCGGAGTCTGCTCATGACGGGAACGCCATCCATTCCAGGGCGCCGGTGGAGTAGCCGGTACGGGAGGTGACGGAGAGTCGCAGCCGGGTCGTGCTGACCGGGCTGAAGGTGGTCACGTTGTAGGTGTGACCGGCCGTGCCGCAGGCCGTCTGGTTGGGCACGTCGACGTAGGCGGTGCCGTTCCAGTACTGCACCCGGCAGGACGCGGGCAGGTCGATGCCCTGGTCGTCGTCGAACCAGTAGACGGCCGTCCGGCCGACGGTGCGGGCGCTCGGCCAGGTGTACTCGACCCACTGGGTGCCCTGCTGGGGCCAGTTGCCGTACGCCAGGTTGCCCCGGTCGGCGGAGCTGGCCGGCACGCCGCCGTTGTTGAGCGCGGCCAGGCTCTCCCAGGCGGACACGTGGGAGGTGGACGCGGTGGCGGCGGGCGCCAGGTTGGTGCCGGCCGGCGGCTGGCCCCCACCGCCGGGGTTGGGCGGCGGGCCCGTGCTGGTCTGGGTGACCGGCTGGATGGTGCCGTCGGCGTTGAAGTACATCCGGTCCACCGCCACGGAGCGGCGGAAGTTGCCGCCGCCGGGCGCGTTGGCGTTGTGGTAGATCATGTACCACTGGCCGTTGAGCTGGGCCACGCCCGCGTGGTTGGTGGTCGACGACACCTGGCCGAGCACCACGCCCCGGTGCGTCCACGGGCCGAGCGGGCTGGTGGCGGTGGCGTAGCGCTGGCAGGCGTAGCTCGACGAGGTGACGCAGCCCTGGGTGTCGTTGGCCGCGTACATCATGTAATAGAGGCCGTTGCGCTTGAACATGAACGGCGCCTCCCAGAAGTGGGTCAGCCCCTGCGGGGTGACCACCTCCCCCACGGTGTCGACCATGTTGCTGGCCAGCCGCACGGCCCGCGCCCCCCAGTAGCCGCCCCAGTAGAGGTACGCCTGGCCGTCGTCGTCGACGAAGACGGTGGGGTCGATGTTCAGCGGCGACGAGTTCGGCGTGCTGTCGCTGATCAGCGGGCCGCCCTTGGCGTCGGTGAACGGGCCGAGCGGGCTGTCGGCGACCGCCACGCCGATGTTCATCCAGCCCGGCCCGTTGCCGTTGACGGAGGTGTACCAGTAGTACCTGCCGTTGCGCTGCTCGACCTCGCTGGCCCAGGCGTCCGCGCCGGCCCAGCCGAAGGTGCCGATGTTCGCGCGGGCGCCGTGGTGGGTCCAGTTCGCGGCGTCGGTGCTGGACAGCACGTGCCACTCGCGCATGAGGAAGTTGCTGGTGCCGGTGGGCGCCTCGTCGCGGCCGGCGTAGACGTACATCGTGTTGCCGACCACCAGGGGCGCGGGGTCCGCGGTGTAGATCGTGGTGATGATGGGGTTGGCGGCCGAGGCGGGCAGCGCCGCGGCCAGGCTCGCGGCGAGCGTCGCGGCGCAGCCGGCCGCCAGGCTCCGGAGCAGGGGTCGTCGTCGCACGGGGTCTCCTGTCGGTACGGACGGAACGGGACGGCCGCCGGTGCCCCGGAACCGGCGGTGGTGCGCTGGCCGGACGGTCAGTAGCCGTAGCGGCCCTTCAGGTGGCGCCACCAGTCGCGGAACATCCACCTGTCGAACTCGGTGATCTGCGCCGCGCTGCCGGCCTTCATCAGGAACCCGCCCACACCGGTGGGCGTCCAGTCGTAGAAGTCGTCGAGGCCGAAGCTGTGCCCGATCTCGTGCAGCACGATGTGCATGTCGGCGGCGTTGATGTTGTTGACGAAGTACTCGCTGCCGACCCGTTGGCCCCAGTCGCCGCCCGCGCCGCCGCCCATCCCGGCGGTGAGCCACAACGACATGTCGTAGTGCCGGGCGACGCCGCCCGGGCAGTTCGGGTAGGTGCCGCTCTGGTTGAAGAACCGGCCACACGGCTCGGCGCACTGCGGGGCGTTCTCCCGGATGTCGTTGACGTAGATGTCGACGGAGTTGTCGCTCCACTGCAACTGGGCGCGGTCGCGCACGGCCCAGCCGACCACCCGCACCGGCACGTCCGCGTACGGCCAGGCGTTGTGCCCGACCATGACGTCCGTCCACTTCTTGACCTGCCGGGCCAGCGCGGCGTGGATCTGGTCGCGCAGGGCCGCCGAGACCGGGGCCGGCGAGTCCCACCGCACGCAGTAGTTGAGGTAGCCACGGTTGGCCATCACCTGGTCCCAGCCGTAGTTGCGGAAGGTGTGCAGGTGCGGGTACGTCTGCTCGTAGTGCTGCCAGACCTCGTTGAGCGGGGTGACGAGGTTGGCCGGCGGGTTCCAGCCGCCCGTCGGCGGCGGGTCGCCGGGCGGGTTGGCGTGCGCCTTGACCTCCAGCACCCCCACGGAGGCGGCGCCGCTGGTGAGCAGCACCCGCAGCCGGGTGGTGGTGACGGCGGTGAAGGTCGCCCGGTTGTACCTGTCGACGGCCACCGGGTAGCCGCTGGCGCCCGCCACGTCGACGTAGCCGCTGCCGTTCCAGGACTGCACCCGCCAGGCGGCCGGCACCCGTACGCCGCCGTTGTCGTCGAAGAAGTAGACGTCCACCGCGCGGACCGTCTGGGTCGAGGGCCAGGTCAGGTCGACCCACTGGGTGCCGGTCTGCGGCCAGGTGCCCCACCGGCGGTTGGTGGTGTCGTTCGAGCGCGGCGGGTCGATGCCGTCGTTGACCGCCGCCACGCTCTCCCACGGCGAGGTGTACGACGCCGACGCGGTGGCCGTCCAGGCCAGGTTGTCGCCGGGCGCCGCCTGCGCGGGGCCGGCGACGAGCAGATTGGACGCCAGTAGGGACAGGGCCGCGACGGCCGTCCCCACCGTTCGGATCCACTTCATCTCGGCACTCCAATCGATAAATGGAAACTTATGGATATTTTGGTGCGGGTGCGGGTGCGGTCCGTTCCCGCCGGGCCGACCGGCCCGGTCAGCCCTTCAGCGCCCCCGAGGTGAAGCCGCGCACGTAGCTGCGTTGCAGGAACGCGAACAACAGCAGGCACGGCACGGCCATGAACACCACGCCGGCCTCCAGCGCCGCGTAGTCGACCGACCCGTGGCTGGCCGTGCGCATGTTGACCACGGCGAGCGTGGTGGTGAACTTCTCGGTCGAGTTGAGCAGGATCAGCGGGGCGAAGAACTCGCTCCACGAGGTGAGGAACGCGAACAGGGCGACGGTGACCAGGCCCGGGCGGACCGCCGGCAGCAGGATGCGCCACAGCACCCCGACGCTGGTGCAGCCGTCCACCTGGCCCGACTCGTTCAGCTCCCGGGGCACCGCCTCGAACGAGTTGCGCATCATGAACACCGAGAACGGCAGCTGGAACATGATCAGTACGAGGCTCAGCCCGAGCAGCGAGTCCTCCAGCCCCAGCCAACCGAGCAGCACGTACAGCGCGATCAGGATGGTGGCGTACGGAACCATCAGGATCGACAGGGTGAGCAGGAACAGCACGTCGCGACCGGGGAACCGGAACCGGCCGAAGGCGTAGCCGCCCAGCGTGGCGACCAGCAGCGTGCCGGCGACGGTCAGCGCGCTGACCGTGACACTGTTGAGCACGTGCCGTGGCCGGACGCCGTTGTCGGAGGTGAACAGCCGCTCGTAGTTGACCAGGCCGAAACCGGTGTCGGTGCGCACCGACGCCCAGCCGCTCCACAGCAGCGGGAAGAGGAAGAGGATGGCGAGCGCCGTGCCGGTGACGTAGAAGCCCCACCGGGAGGCGGTGCCGGAGCGGGTCATCGCGGTCCCCTCACTGCCCGCGGCGTCGCAGGACGCCGAGCTGGATGACGCTGAAGACGACGAGCACGGCCAGCAGCACCACCGAGACGCCGGCGGCGGAGCCGAGGTCGAGCCGGACGAACGCCTCCCGGTAGATCACCATCACCAGAGAGGTGGTGCTGTTGTCCGGGCCGCCGCGGGTGAGGATCCAGAACTGGTCGAACGCCAGCAGCGAACCGGTGACCATCATCGTGAGGACCAGGGCGATCGTCGGGCGCATCAGCGGCAGGGTGATCAGTCGGAAGGTCTGCCAGCGGTTGGCCCCGTCCATCCGGGCGGCCTCGTACACCTCGGTCGGGATCGCCTGGAGGCCGGTCAGCAGGATGAGCATGTTGAAGCCGGCGAAGCGCCAGAGCACCAGCGTGACGGCCGAGGCCAGCGCGGAGTTCGCGCTACCGCTGGTCCACGAGGTGTAGCCGTCGAGCAGCCCCAGGGCGGACAGGGCCGGGGTGACCGGCCCGATCTCGTCGCTGAGCAGCCCGAGGAAGAGCAGCGAGGCGCTGGCGAAACCGACCGCCATCGGCAGCACGAACGCCGTGCGGAAGAAGCCCACCCCCGGGCGCCGGCGTTGCACGAGCAGCGCCAGCCCGAACGCGACGGCAAAGAGCAGCACCGTCATGACCACGGTGTACTTCACGGTGAAGACCGCCGCGCCCCGCACCAGCTCGTTGTCGGCGATGCCCGCGTAGTTGTCCGGCGCGTTCAGCTCGGGGGCGCCCAGCAGCGGCCACCGGTGCAACGACATCCAGCCCACCAGCGCGAGCGGCACCAGGAAGAACACGCCCACCACCAGGGCCGTCGGGGTGGCGTACGCCAGACCCAGCAGGGCGCGTCGGCGGCGCGACGGGCTGCCCCGGCGGCGGCGCGGCGGCCTGCCCGTGCCGGACCGGTCGGCGCGGGGCACCCGGGGAGGCGTCAGGGTGGTCGTGGGCATCGGGCCCCTCCGGGAAAGAGGGTGGCCCGCCGCCGGGACGCAGGCGGGCCACCGGTCGGTGTCAGCTCTGCCGCAACGATCTGGTGATTGCGGCGTTGCCGGAGGTCAGCGCCGCGGCGGCGTCGCCGAACAGCGCGCCCCGCACGGTCGCCAGCCACGGGCTCTGCGGGTCGTTGAACGAGGCGTTGAAGTTGCGGGCGTACGGCGTGCGGCCCTTGGCCATCAGCCGGTTGACGGCCACCACGCGCGGGTCGGCCGCGGAGTACCTGTTCTCGGCCAGGTCGGTGCGGGTGGGCACGCCCTTGTTCTTCGCGACGACCTCGACCTGCGCCTCGTCCGACATCGTCCAGGCCAGAAAGTCCCACGCCTGGGCCGCCCTGTCGCTGGTCGCGCCGACGCCGATGACGTCGCCGCCGACGAAGGTGGACTCGCCGCCGGTCATCCCCGGGATCGGTGCGACCCCCATCTCGACCCCGGCCTCCTCGATCAGCCCCAGCCAGACCGAGGGCCCCGGCGCGATGCCGACCTTGCCGCCCTTGAGCGCGCCGAGCCAGGTCGGACCGGCCTCGTCCCGGGACGCCGGAGCCGCCACGCCCTCCTCGTAGAGCGCGCGGTACAGGGCGAAGACCTCCGCCATCTGCGGCGAGTCGACCGAGGCGGCGGTGCCCTTGTCGTCGAGGACGTCGCCGCCGGCCGCCCATACCGAGGGCCAGAAGGTGAACTCGACGCAGCCGCCGCAGTTGCCGCCGAAGTAGGTGCCGTCGACGCCGCCGCCGAGCCGGTCGACGGCCCGCGCGTGCTCGGCGAACTCGCGCAGCGTGCGCGGCGGCCGCTCCGGGTCCAGGCCGGCCCGCTTGTACAGCGCCTTGTTGTAGAGCAGCACCGACATGTCGATGGCGTGCGGCAGGGCGAAGTTGCGGCCGTCATGGCTGCCGGCCCGCACGTGCGCCGGTGCCACCCGGTCCCGGACGGTCAGCGCGGCGAACCGGTCGGTGACGTCACGCCACAGTCCCTGCGAGGCGTACTGCGGCGCGAAGACCACGTCCGCGGCGAACAGGTCCGGCAGCGCCTTCGCGCCGGCCGCCGAGGCGAGCTTCGCCGGGTACTCCTCGTTGGGATAGGCGGTCACCCGCACCTGGTTGCGGTGCGTCCGGTTGTACGCCTCGGCGTACGCCTTGGACACCGACTCGGTGCCGGCACGGGTCCACAGGGTCAGCGTCGCGCCGTCGTCGACCTGCGCCACCCCCGTGGCCGGGTCGTCGTCGGTGCCGCAGGCCGCCAGGCCCGCGACGAGCAGCACGGCCGCGAGGACCGCCGCCGGCCGGCGGCCGATCATGCGTCTCACTGGTCTCTCCCTCCGCGACAGCGGGTGGTGGGGATCTCGCTGTGGTCCGGGTCAGTCGGCCGGGAGCCAGACCCGCATGGTGGACGGGCCCCGCCGGGCCCAGCGGTGGTACGGCACGAGCCGGACCGTCTCCGGGCGCGGCGCCGGCACGGGCTGCTCGGTGGCGTACGGCCAGCGCCCGTCGGGTGGGGTGTCGAGGCCGCCGGAGACGGTCGCGCCGTCGCCGTCCGGTTCCGGAGGCGTGCGGGTGTCGACCCGCAGGGCGTCGAGGTCGCCGCCGGCCTGGTCGACGGACTCGGCGCAGAGCACGACGGGACCGCGTTCGACCGCCACGCAACCGCGCACCGCGTCGATCCGGGGATCCGGCACGGCCCAGCGCGGCCGCATCGGCAGCGTCAGGCGGATCTCGTCCCCGGCGGTCAGGCCCGGGAACACCGCCGGCTCTCCGGCCGGCACCGGCCGCCGGCCGGCCCGGTCGGTGACGGTGGCCCCGACCGCCCACTGCGGCACCCGCAGGGCCAGCGTCCACGGGCCGCCGGCGGCGGTGACCCGTACCGCCACGTCGCCCCCGGCCGGATAGTCGGTACGCATCCGCAGGCCGACCGCGCGGCCGTCGGCGAGTCGGGTGTCGACCTCCGCGTCGGCGAACTGGTGCACCTGGAGGCCGTCGGCGTCGGCGGTCACCAGGTAGCCGGCGAGGCTGGCCAGCAGCCGGGCCACGTTGGGCAGGCAGCAGGACACCTCGAACCACGGCGCCCGGGGCCCGCCGCCGAAGCCGAGCTGCTCGCGGTCGGCCGGCACCGTGCCGGTCGGGGTGCGCTGGTGCAGGGTGTTCGCGTAGAAGAAGGACCGCCCGTCGTCGGAGATCGACGTCGCGACGACGTTGTAGAGGATCCGTTCGACGACGTCGCCGTAGCGCGGCTCCCCGGTGGCCAGCAGCAGTCGCCAGGCGAGCATGACCGCCGCGACGCCGGCGCAGGTCTCCGCGTACGCCCGGTCGGCCGGCAGCACGAAGTCGTCGCCGAACGCCTCGTCGGCGTGCCGGGCACCCATCCCGCCGGTCAGGTAGGTACGCCGGGCGAGGGTGCGGTCGAACTGCGCGGCGACCACCTCCAGCAACTCGTCGTCGCCGGTCTCGACCGCCACGTCCACGACGCCGCTGGCCAGGTAGAGCGCCCGGACCGCGTGCCCGCGCAGCACCCGCGCGGCGCGCACCGGCTGCTCGTCGCTGAAGTACGCCCAGCCGAGGTGGTGCCGGGGGATGCTGCGGTGTCCACGCCGCTCGACGAACAGCGACGCCTGCTCCAGGTAACGCTGCTCCCCCGTCACCCGGGCCAGCTCGACGAGCGCCGGCTCGATCTCGGGATGGCCGCAGACGCCCCACACGCCGTCCGGGCCGAACGTGTCGCAGACGTGGTCGGCGGCCCGCCGGGCGACGGTCAACAGCTCGCCGTCACCGGCGGTGCGGGCCCGGGCGACGGCCGCCTGCACCAGGTGCCCCGCGCAGTACAGCTCGTGGCCGAAGGCCAGGTCGCTGTAGCGGGGCCGCTGGCCCGGCCGGCCGAACGCGGTGTGCAGGTAGCCGTCGGGCGCCTGTGCCGCCCGCAGCCCCCCGGTCAGCTCGCACAGCTCGGACTCCAGGCCGGCGTCCGGGCGTCGGCCCAGCTCCCAGGCGATGGCCTCCATGAGCTTGTAGACCTCGGAGTCGGAGAACTCCCGGCCGCGCCGGTCCGGGGACCCGTGGCCGGTCTTCGCGGTGACGAAGTTCCCGGTCCAGCCCAGCTTGTCCATCCAGGACCGTGCGTGCTCCAGGGTGGACCCACCGTTGGTGGCCTGCCGGCTGCCCCAGAACCCGCCGTCGATCCGGACCTCCGCCAGCCCGAGCGGTCGGCGACGCCCCCGGGAGGGCACCACGGGGCGGCCACCGGTGCGGTCGGCCACGAGAGGTGTGGGCGGCATGGACCCTCCCTTAAGGTGACTCAGATCACGACCCTGCCGCCACCCTGCCCCACGAAAACGTTTTCGACAAGCCATTCGAGCGACGAATCTCGACCATCATCGATAGATGGTTGCCGCCTTCCCTCTGCCCGGCGGGAGGGCTACTCTGAGGCTCGCGCTCGGGGCGGCGCCGCACTCCCCCTCGCCCCGAAAACGATTAGGAAGGTTTTCGGGTGGGCCGTCCGCGTTCTGACTCCGTGACCCTGCGGGACGTGGCGGGCCGCGCCGGCGTCTCGGTGTCCACCGCGTCGAAGGCGCTGAACTCGCGGGCCGAGGTGGCCCCGGCCACCCGGGAGCGGGTGCTGCGGGCCGCCGCCGAGCTGGCGTTCCAACCCAACGTGCTGGCCCGGGGCCTGATCTCCGGGCGCACCCGCACCGTCGGCCTGCTCACCGACGAGCTGGCCGGCCGGTTCGCGATCCCCATCCTGCTGGGCGCCGAGAACGCGCTCGGCAACGAGCAGATGTCCGTGCTGCTGTGCGACGCCCGCGGCGACGCGATCCGCCGCCAGCACTACATCCGCACCCTGCTCGCCCGGCAGGTCGACGGGTTCATCATCGTGGGCGACAGCAACGACCTGCGCCCGTCGCTGACCCGGGACATCCCGGTGCCGGTGGTCTACGCGTACGGCGAGTCGACGGATCCGGGCGACCTGTCCGTCCTCGCCGACGACGAGGGCGGAGCCCGACTGGCCGCCGAGCACCTGGTGCTGCACGGGCGGCGTCGGATCGGCCACATCACCGGGCCGGAGACCTACCGCGCGGCCCGCGACCGGGCCACCGGGCTGCGCGCGGTGCTGGCCGAGGCGGGGCTGCCCCTGACCGGCGACCCGCTGTACGGCGAGTGGTCGCAACGGTGGGGCCGGCACGCGGCGCGACTGCTGCTCGCCGCCCGGCCCGAGGTCGACGCGGTCTTCTGCGGCAACGACCAGGTCGCCGCCGGGGTCGCCGACACCCTGCGCGACCTGGGCCGGCGGATCCCGGACGACGTGGCCGTCGTCGGCTACGACAACTGGGAGTTCTTCGCCGCCGACTGCCGCCCGCCGCTGACCACCGTGGACCTCAACCTCGAACAGCTCGGCGCCACCGCCGTCAACCACCTCTTCGCCGCCCTCGACGGCGATCGCGCCGCCGGCGTGGTCCGCCAGCCCGGCCGCCTCGTGGTCCGCGAGTCCACCGGACCGACGCCGCACCGCTGAGACCCGCGCCTCGGCTGAAACGGGACGTTCGTCGACCGGGCGGCGCGCACCGGCCCGAGCAGGCCGATGAAGGATTTCGCCACCCCCTTGCATCACGACGGAAGGCATTTACATCGCCGTCCGTCGCGGTGTACGTTACCGCCACCCGCCGATCCTCATCGACATTGGCAAATATTGTGAGGGGTGCAGATGACTGCTCGACCCGCCGCGCGCCGCAGGCGTGGGCTGCTCAGCACCATGCTGGCCGCGACCCTGGTCCTGACTGCCGAATCAGCCCTGGCCGCCGCGCCCGTGTCGGCCGCCCCGGAGGGGGCCCCACCGGCGGCCGCCCGGCTGGCCACCGCCTTCGACACCGCCGCCGGCCGGTACGACGTCCCCCGCGACCTGCTCGTCGCCCTCGGCTACGCCGAGACCCGCCTGGACGGCCACGGCGGCGCACCCAGCGCGGCGGGCGGCTACGGCATGATGCACCTGGTCAGCAACCCCAAGCTGCGCACCCTGGACGAGGCGGCCACGCTGACCGGGCTCAGCCGTGCCGCGCTGCGCGCCGACGCCGCCGCGAACATCGCCGGAGCGGCTGCCGTCCTGCGCTCCTACGCCGATCAGGCCGGCCTGAACGCGGTTGAGCGCGACGACGTCGACGAGTGGTACGCCGCTGTCGCCCGCTACGGCGGCGCGTCCCAACCGGCGCTCGCCCGCGTCTACGCGGACGCCGTCTACGACCTGCTCGGCACCGGCTTCGAGACCGGCCACCCCGGGGTGGCGAAGGTCCCCGGCCGCCAGGTGGCCCCGGAGCGGGACCTGCCCGGTGACGTGTCGGCCGGGCCCGGCATCCTCAGCACCGACTACGGGCCTGCCGCGTGGGCGCCGGCGAGCACCAGCAACTACACGGTGGCCAGCCGACCCACCAGCCACTCCGTCAGGTACATCGTCATCCACGTGACGCAGGGCAGCTACGCCGGCTCGATCAGCTGGTTCCAGAACCCGGCCGCCCAGGCCAGCGCGCACTACACGTTCCGCTCCTCCGACGGGGCGGTCACCCAGTCGGTGCGGGAGAAGGACATCGCCTGGCACGCCGGCAACTGGACCTACAACACCCAGTCCATCGGCATCGAGCACGAGGGGTACGTCGACAACGCGGCCTGGTTCACCGACGCGATGTACCGGGCGTCCGCGACGCTCACCCGCAGCCTCGCCAACAAGTACGGCATCCCCAAGACCCGGACGCACATCATCGGTCACCACGAGGTCCCCGGGGCCACCCACACCGACCCGGGCCCGAACTGGAACTGGTCCTACTACATGCAGCTGGTGAACCAGCAGACCGGCGTCGGCTCCGGCACGGTGAACACCGAGGGGGTGAGCCTCAACGTGCGCTCCGGTCCCGGCACCGGCTACGCCGTCGTGGGTTCCGTCGCCGACGGCGCGACCGTCAGCATCTACTGCCAGGCCGTCGGCACCACGGTGACCGGCCCCTACGGCACGAGCAACGTCTGGGACCGGATCGGCACCAACCGCTACGTCTCCGACGCGTACGTCCTGACCGGCCACGACGGCTTCATTCCCGGCGTGCCACGCTGCTGACCACCACGGCCGGTGCCGTCCGCCCGCCGGGTGGACGGCACCGGCGCGTCAGCACCGCGCGACGACGAGCTCGTGGATCGCGGTGAGCAGCTCCTCGTCGCGCTCCGCGTGCGCGGTCACCGTGACGGCGGCCCGGCGCGCGGGGCAGACCACCACGTACTGGCCGTAGCGGCCGTCCAACCGGTACGTGTCGTCCCGGTCGAGCCACACGCCGAGTCCGTATCCGTGGGTGTACGGCTCGCCGTACGTCACGGCGCTCGTGTCGACCCGCTCCCCCGTCATCCGCCGCACGTACCGCGCGGGCAGCACCTGCCGGCCGTCCCACCGGCCCTCCTGCAACAGCAGCCGGGCGAACCGCGCGAGTTCCTCCGTACGCAGGAAGAGGTCGCTCTCCGCGAGCGGGTGACCCAGCGGACACGCGCGCCAGGCCGGGTCGTGCAGGTCCAGCGGCGCGAACAGGCGCGGCAGCAGGAACGAGCGCAGGTCGGCCCCGGTGACCCGCGCGATCACCCGGCCGAGGGCGTACGGACCCGAACCCGTGTACGCGAAGCGGGTCCCGGGCGCGGCGGCGAGCGGCGCGGCGACGATCTCGTGGAGCAGGTCGGCGGCGGTGATCCGCTCGTCGGCGAACCAGCGGTGGCTGGTGCCGCTGGTCATCGTCAGCAACTGCCGGAGCGTGACGGCACCGAGCCCGTCGGCGGCGATCGGCCGCAGCTCGGGCAGGTGGTCCAGGAGGCGGTCGTCGAGGCTCAGCCGCCCCTCCGCCTCGGCCAGCCCCACGGCCACGGACGTGAACGTCTTCGCGACGGAGTACAGGTTCACCCGGTCGTCGGAGCGGAAGCGGTGTGCCACGGGCGGGTGGCCCTCGCGGTGGACGTGGATGCCGTACGTGCCCAGGGCGCGGTCGCGGTCGGCCCGCACGAAGTCGTCGAGGAGTGCGGCGCTCACGGGCGGACGATACGCGAGACGGCGGGCCGCCGGCGTGTCCCCGTTTCCGCCGCCCGGCTCAGGGTACGGGCCAGGACGCCTGCTCAACACCGTTCTCTTGGAGGAACTCGCCAGATGGATGCCAGCAAGCCCGCCAAGGCGGTCAAGGACGTGGTGGAGGCCGCAGCCGGAAAGGTGGCCGACGCGCTGACCCCGGACGTGCCCGGCGCGCCGGGTAGCGCCCCGCCGACCGTCGAGGAGCCGACGACGCCACACGATCCGCTGCCGCCCAAGAAGGAACAGGGCGCACCGGAGACCCGTACGCCGACCGGCGCGGCGACCGGCGCGCCGACGACGGCGAACGGTCAGCAGGGCGCCTTCCTCACGACGTCGCAGGGGGCGCGGCTGCGTGACACGGACCACTCACTGAAGGCCGGGCCGCGCGGTCCGGTGCTGCTCCAGGACCACCACCTGCGCGAGAAGATCACCCACTTCGACCACGAGCGCATTCCCGAGCGCGTCGTGCACGCGCGTGGGGCCGGCGCGCACGGCGTCTTCGAGGCCTATGGCACGGCCGAGGGTGTGACGAAGGCCGGTTTCCTGGCGAAGGGCAGGTCGACCAACGTCTTCGTGCGGTTCTCCACCGTCCTCGGTTCGCGCGGCTCGGCCGACACGGTCCGCGACACCCGCGGCTTCGCGACGAAGTTCTACACCGACGAGGGCACCTTCGACCTGGTCGCCAACAACATGCCGGTCTTCTTCATCCAGGACGCCATCAAGTTCCCCGACATCATCCACGCCGGCAAGCCGCACCCCGACCGGGAGATCCCGCAGGCGCAGAGCGCGCACGACACCTTCTGGGACTTCGTCTCCCTGCACACCGAGGCGCAGCACCACACCATGTGGAACATGTCCGACCGGGGCATCCCGCGCTCGTACCGGATGATGGAGGGCTTCGGCGTCCACACGTTCCGGCTCCTCAACGCCGCCGGCGAGACGGCGCTGGTCAAGTTCCACTGGAAGCCCAAGCTGGGCGTGCACTCCCTGACCTGGGAGGAGGCGCAGCTGCTCGGCGGCGTGGACCCGGACTTCCACCGCCGGGACCTCTACGACGCCATCGAGGCCGGCGCCTTCCCCGAGTGGGAGCTGGGCCTCCAGGTCTTCCCCGACACTCCCGAGGAGACCTTCGCCGGGATCGACCTGCTCGATCCGACGAAGATCGTGCCGGAGGAGCTGGCGCCGGTGCAGCCGGTCGGGAAGCTGACGCTCAACCGGACGCCGACGAACTTCTTCGCCGAGACCGAGCAGGTCGCCTTCCACGTCGGCCACCTGCCGCCGGGCATCGACGTCACGAACGACCCGCTGTTGCAGGGCCGGCTGTTCTCGTACGTCGACACGCAGCTCACGCGGCTGGGCGGGCCGAACTTCTCGCAGATCCCGATCAACCGCCCGCACGCCCCGGTCAACGACATGCTGCGCGACGGCTTCCACCAGCAGGCCGTGCACGCCGGGGTCGCGCCGTACCGGCCGAACTCGCTCGACGGCGGCAACCCCTTCCCGGCCGGGGACGCCGACGGCGCGTTCGTCGACGTGCCGGTGCAGGTGACGCAGGCGCCCAAGGTACGCGCCAACCCGGTCTCGTTCGACGACCACTACAGCCAGGTCCGCCTGTTCTGGCTGAGCATGTCGCCGGTCGAGAAGGAGCACATCGTCCGCGCCTACACCTTCGAGCTGGGCAAGTGCTACCACCAGGCGATCCGGGAGCGCCAGCTCCGGTGCCTCGCCAACATCGACCCGGTGCTGTGCGCGGAGGTCGCCACCGGGCTGGGTCTGCCCGCGCCGGAGCCGACCGTGCCGCTCGTCGACCCCGCGCCCAGCCCCGCGCTGTCGCAGGTGGGCAGGCAGTGGCCGGCCGATGGCCGCACCGTGGGCATCGTCGTCGACCCCGCCGCCGGGCTCGACGACGTCGACGAGGTGCGCCGGGCGGTCCTCGCCGCCGGCATGGTGCCGCTCCTCGTCGCCCCGCACGGCGGCCTGGTGGGCGACCTGCCCGTGCAGCGGACCTTCGCCACCGGCCGCTCGGTCGAGTTCGACGTGCTCCTGCTGGCCGGGGCGCCCGCACCCGCACCGGACGCGTCGCCGTCGCGCGACGCCAAGGCGGGCGCGGCGGACTCCGCCGCCGTGGATCCGCGGGTGCTGCTGCTGGTCGACGAGTGCTGGCGGCACGCCAAGGCGATCGGCGCGTGGGGCGCCGGGGTCGACGTGCTGCGGCAGGCGGGGGTCGCCGGCACGCCCGGCGTCGTCACGGGCGGCTCCGGCGCCGAGGTGCTCACCGCCGTGCAGCAGCTGATGGCCGCCCACCGGGTGTGGGAGAGGTTCCCCGCCCCCGTCGCCTGACGCGCTCGTCCGCCGACGAGGGCCGTCCCCCCGCAGCACCGGGAGGACGGCCCTCGTCGCGTCCGGTCCGCGCCGCGCCGCCGCCCGTTCGGCGGGCGCGGCGGTGCTGTCGCGGTCAGTCCCACCTGTCCTGGTTGAGGAAGCGGGCGAAGCCGCGCCACGAATTGGGCCCCATGACCCCGTCGATCGGGCCGGTGTAGCCGTGGCCGGAGGCGAGGCGCTGCACGGCACGCCAGGTGTTCGGGCCGGGCTGGCCGTCGATCGGCCCGGTGTAGCCGTAGGCCCGCATGGCCCGCTGGAGGGCGGCGTAGGTGTTCGGCCCGGGCACGCCGTCGATCGGTCCCGTGTATCCGGCGGTGAGCCGCAGCCAGTTCTGCATGCGCTGGTGGAAGATGACGCCGGGGACGCCGTCCTGCTCGGTGGAGGTCTTGGGCAGTCGCCCGGGTACGGGGTTCTGCCCGATGTAGGCCAGCGGGTCGATGCGTACGCCCGCCGGGTTGATCATGTGCCAGTGGACGTGCGGCCCGGTGGACGAGCCCGAGCCCGGCGCTCCGGCGGCGCCACCGGAGAGGCCGACGACGGTGCCGCTGGCGACGGCCGCGCCGTTGCCGAGCAGGAACTGCGACAGGTGCATGTACTGGCTGCGGTACCCGTCCGCGTGGTAGATGGTGACGGTGTGTCCGCCCGTGCCGTTGTACGGGATGTTCTGGACGGTGCCGGCGCCGCAGGCGGGCAGGCGGGTGCCGACCGGCATTCCGAAGTCGACGCCGCCGAGCGAACCCCGGTTCAGGTGCTCCTGCCAGGTGCCGGTGACGGGATACCCGGCGAAGGGGTGGTGGATGGCGGGGGCGGCGTACGCGCGGCCCGGCACGGCCAGCCCGGCCAGGGCGCCCGCGCCGAGGGCGGCGCCGAGCAGCACCGCGCGGCGGTCGACACCGGCGACCGCCGGCCCGTCGCCACAGCACGCGGGTGGGTCGAGATGGTCCATCGCGTGCTCCCTGCGGGTCGGTACGCCGGTCGAGCCTGCGACACTACATAGCCGCGGATAAATCTGTCGACCGCCCGCTGCGCCACGGGCGACCGTCCCGCGCCGTACCGCACCACCGGGTCGCTCAGCCGCCCGGGCAGCGGCTGTCACCGCCGCTGTGCTCCTGGCAGGTCGTCGGCGCCGGGAGCGGCGCGGCCGGCGGCCGGAGGGTGCGCGCGGCATCCACGACCGCCGGCGCCAGCGCCACTGCGGCCACGACGGCGAGGAGCAGGTAGACCAGCCCGGTGCGGCGGTACCGGCAGCCGAACGCCACAAGCGCGATGACGGCCGGCCCGCCCGCTGCCGTCGCCGCCAGCACCAGCAGCGCCTGGGCGGAGCGGCGCCCGAATTCCGCCGACCGCCCGCCACCGTTCGAGTGGTGGTCGGCCCAGCCCTGCATGCCGATGGTGAACAACCACCACAGCAACGCCAGGCACGCCACCACCCAGGCCACCGTCAGGAGCACGAGGGCGTACCGGGACCGGGCGGCGGGTGTCGACGAGGTCATGCCGTACAGCCTCGCGGAGCGGGGGCCGTGGGACGTGAGCCCGGGTACTCACCGCGCGGGATCTCCCGCATCCGGGCGTACGGGCGGGGGCCGGGTCGGCGGTTGCCACGCGTCAGGCGGCGGCGCCTCCGGCGGGAGGGGCCGCCGTCGAGGACGGCGGCCCGCCGGTGTGGTCGCGACGGCGACCGCACCGGCGGGCCTGGCCACGTCACCGACGGGCCGGGTGGGACGGTCCGCTCACCACCCCCGGCACTGGCCGGACGTCGGGCCGCTGACCGTGTTGGCCACCCCGTTGTCCACCGGCGGCGGCTGGTTGCCGACGCACCGCAGCGGCCCGTCGATCCGGTTGCCCGACACCACGACCGGCGTGTCGCCGGTGCGGCTGTCGACCACGCTGACCGGGCCGGTCACCCGCGTCCCGGCGATCAGCACCGAACCGGTGACGCCGGTGACCGACAGCGGGCCGTCGACCGTGCTGCCCGTCAGCTCCACCACCGTGGCTCCGGTGGCGGTCACCGGGCCGCTGACGCTGGCGCCGAGCGCGATCAGGCCCGCGCCCTTCGCGACGTTGACCGGCCCGAACACCGTGGCGCCCGGCGCGAGGCAGGTCACCCCACCGTTGACCGGCAGCGGACCCCGACGCTCACCGCTGACGACCTGGGCGCAGGTCTGGTCGGTGACCTCGAGCGTCACGGGCAGCGTCGACAGCCGGTTCGACGGATCGTCGCTGGTGACGCAGAGCTGGGCCCGGTACGTACCGGCGGCCAGGCCGGTGCTGTCCATCGAGAGCGTCACCTCGGTGGACCTGCCGGCGCCGGTGCCGGCCGACGTCCGCGACGCCGTCAGCCACGGCACCTCGTCGGGCGTCACGCACGGCTGCAGGTCGGGCAGCCGGACGTGGGTGATGAACCGGGCCGCGCCCTTGTCGTTCTCGACCTCGACCAGGCGGCCGGAGCGGTCGATCTCGTGGACCCCCTTGGAGCTGGTGGTCAGGATGTTGCCGTTGCCGAGCGGGTGGACGCCCTGGTAGCCGCTGCCACCGGGAGGCGTGTAGACGCCGATCAGCTTGCCGTCGCGGTCCATCTCCCAGACCCCGGGGGCGGAGCCGCTGCCCCAGCTCGCCGCGAGCACGTTGCCGTTCGGCATCTCCGCGAGCTGACCGGGCCAGCTCAGCCCCTCGAAGAAGCGGGCGTTGGCCGCGGAGCCGTCCTTCTTGAAGCTGTGGATGGCGTCGCTGTCGCTGCCCGAGACGAGCATGTCGTCGCCGCGGAACAGGATGCCCCACGGCCCCTTCAGCCCGTCGGTCCCCGGCGCGACGAACGTGCCCAGGTACTTGCCGTCGGCGTCGAACTCGACCACCGAGTTGGCGTTGCTCTGGGACGCGACCGTCACCAGCACGGTGCCGCGCGGCGAGAGCGCGATACCCCGGGTGTTGGTCATGATCTTCGGATCGTCCACGCCGCCGGCGGGCGCGAAGATGCGCCGGAAGCTGCCGTCCAGGGCGTGCTCGGTGATCACCGAGTTGACCTGGTCGGACATGAGGAAGCCGCTGCCGTCCGGCTTGGCGATGACCTGGAACGGCGTGTAGAGGTTGCTGGTCGGGTCGAACTTGAAGTGCGGGATGAACTGCGGGTCGATCTGCTTGCCGGTCTGCGGATCGAACGCCATCACCCCACGGGTGGCGCTGCCCGAGTTCGGGATCAGCAGGACACCGTCACGTAGGAGCCGGATCCGCTCGTCGTCCGGCCCGGCGTCCGGGTCGTCCAGTCGCCAGTCCAGCACGCCGTGCCCGGCGTTGCGTACCGCGAACTTCTGGCTGGTGACCAGCCCGGCCGGCTGCCGCGCGGAGATCGACTTGGGCGCCACCTCGATCTTCGGTACCGGCACCACCGTCAGTTCCAGCGCGATCGTCGTCGTCGGCTGGTCCTGGTCGTTGCTGGCCAGGCACAGGTTCGCCGTGAACACGCCGCCGTCGTCCAGGCCGGTCGAGTCGAGGGTGATCTGGATGTCCTGGCTCTTGAACGCGCCCAGCGTGCCCTGCCCCGGCGTCACCTTCACCCAGGTCGGCCAGTCGCAGTCGTCACCGTCGCCGGTCGCCCGCCACGTGAGTTCGGCGCCGCCGGCGTTGCCCACCTTGACCGTGTGGGTCTCGTTCTGCGCCACGTCCATGCTGGAGCTGAGCGCGGTCTTGTCCACGGTCAGGTCCGGGGCCGCGGGAAGGACGGCGACCGGGAAGTGCGCCTGGGCGATCGGCTGCCCGTCCGGCGCGTGCCGGGCGTCGGTGGTCAGGTCGATCGCGCCGAAGAGCCAGTTCTTGCGGGCGGTCCCGGTGACGTCCAGGGTGATGGTCAGCTCCTGGCTGGCGCCGGGCGCCAGGGTGAACTGCGTCGGCGCGACCGTGATCCGCGCGCCGGCCGGGGCCTGCGGCGTGACCTGGTAGGTCGCGGCCACCTTGGCCACGCTGGACACCGTCCGGGTGAAGGTGCAGACCTTGAGGCAGTGGTGCTCGACCACGGCCGGCAGGTTCAGCGTCTGCGGGTCGCCACCGGCGTCGGGGTTGGCCGCGACGAAGTTCGCGGCGGTCTCGTCGAGCACGATGCCGGTCCGGGCGGCCTGGGCGAGGTTGATCCGGCCGGAGCCCATGTCGAACGCGTCGGCCGGCGTGCGGCCGTCCTCCTTGACGACCCCGTCGCGGTCCGCGGTGACCGCCAGCGCGGAGCGGATCCGCGTCGGCGACCAGTCGGGGTGCAGCGCCGCCAGCAGCGCGCCGGCACCGGCGACGTGCGGCGACGACATGGACGTGCCCTGCATGAAGGCGTACGGGGCCGGGTTGTCCTTCGTCGCCATGGTGGCGGCGAGGATGTTGCGGCCCGGGGCGGCCACGGTGGGCGCGAGCATGTCGAACTTGCTGGGACCGCGCGAGCTGAAGTCGGCCACGACGTCGGTCCAGTCGCCGTCGCGCAGCACCTCGCTGCCGGGGTCGACGCGCACGGTGACGGCACCGTCGGTGGCCGCCGCGTGCTCGCGCAGCCGCTGCCCGTCGGCGAGGGAGACCATCACGGCGGGGATGGTGGTCCCGGCGAGCGCGCCCATCGTGATCGGCGGGCCGCTGTACTGGTTGTGCACGACCACGCCGGTCGCGCCGGCGGCGGTGGCGTTCTTGACCTTCACGGAGAAGTCGCAGCCGCCCCGGGGCAGCAGGGCGACCCTGCCGCTGAACGCCGCGGCCGGGAACGGAAGGCAGGCCTGCACGTTGTCCGCGTCGACGGCGCCGGAGTACCGGATCGCACCCTCGATGGGCGGGTTCGGCGAGCCTTCCCCGATCACGGCGGCGATGCCGGTGAGCGCGGCCGGGACGGGCGTCGGGCCGGTCACGTCGAGCCGGTGGGCGATGACCCGCTCGTGGCTGACCGCGGCGACGGACATGTTCCACGGCGCGGTCTTCGCGACGGTGCTGGGGCCCGGGCCGCTGTTGCCGGCGGAGGCGGCGACGAAGATGCCGGCCGAGTACGCCTCCAGGAACGCCTGGTCGACGAGGTCCTTCCAGGGGTCGTCGCGACCGGAGATCGAGTAGTTGAGGACGTCCACGCCGTCGGCGATCGCCTGGTCCACCGCCGCGATCGTCGCCGAGGAGAGGCAGCCGAGCGCCATGCAGACCTTGTAGGAGATGACGTTGGCCCGCGGCGCGACGCCGGAGACGGTGAGCTTGTGCGTGCTCGTGCCCACGGTCATGGTCGCCTCGTGCCGGTTGCCGGCGGCGGTCGAGGCGGTGTGGCTGCCGTGGCCGTTGTCGTCCCGGGCGTCGGTGCCGACCATCGACCAGGCGCCGATCAGCTTGTCGTTGCAGATCGCCTTGTGCTGGGGGTGGCTCGGGACGCAGACGCCGACGTACCTGCCCGCGCCGTACGGGTTGGTGTGCCGGTAGCCGTCACCGTCCACGGCCGCGAACGACGGGTGGTCGGGGTTGATGCCGGAGTCCAGGATCCCGACGATGGCGCCCTCGCCACGGGTCCCGACGTTCTCCGCCGTCCGCCCCTCCCACACCGCGGGCGACTGGATCAGCGCGTTGCTGGTGTCGGTCGTCAGCTCCAGGATCTCGTCGGGCACGACCGCCCTGACCCCCGGCAGGCCGGACAACCGCGCCGCCTCGTCCGCGCTGAGCGCCACCGCCAGTCCGTTGACCACGTTCCGGTAGGTGTGGGCGACCCGCACGGAGCGCCCCAGGACGGCCTCCATCTCGTCCACCACGGTGTCCTGCCGCTGCGCCAGTTCCCTGGCGTAGGGGGTGCTGGCCGCGGACCGGGCGTCGATCCTGCCTGCGCGCGCCCCGGTGCCCCGGGTGGCGGCCACCAACGACGGCTTGTCCAACTGCACCAGCCAGAGCCCGCTCTTGGGCTGCGGCAGGCCGGAGGCCGGGCGGGGCGGCCCCTCGGGTGCCTGCCGGGTGGCCGACAGCGGCGCGCTGGAGGGCGCCGCGGCAGCGGACACGGGGGCCGCGGCGAGCAGCATGGTGCTCGCCGCCACCGCCGCGACCAGACGGGCCGGTGTTCGCCGACGGGAGGGGAACGTTCTTCGGGAGGGGTGCTGTGCCACGGTGAGCTCCTAAGTCACTTCAGCGGCGCGATCGGTGCTGTCTCGCTGCCTGGCCAGAGCCGGGGAGTGCTCGGTGCGGCTGGGTGCGATCGTGTGAAACCTAGGTGATCATCGAGACCGAGGCAATGGTGTCCGTCCATCCGTGCGCGGCACCGGGCCAGCGGCGCCGACGCCACGGTCGGCCGGAGTCCGCCACCGGTGTGGGCCGGTTCCGACGGTCGTGCCGGGCTTGCCGGGGCCGGTCCTCATCGTCGGGTGAGATCGGACAGCCAGCGCTCCAGGGCCGCCGGGGAGCGGAACAGCAGCACCGGCGGCCCGGCCGGATCGGCCTGCCAGGCGCGCATCCGCCGCCGGGCCCGGCCGAACGCGGTGACGTGCCACACCAGGATCGACTCCCGGGACAGCACGCTGCGCAGCGACTCGCGGTTGCCGTTGCAGATCTCCTCGCCGCTGACCAGCCGGCGGACGGTACGCCGCAGCAGCCGCCAGAAGGAGAGCCAGCGTGGATAGTCCAGGCCGACGACCAGGTCGGCGCGTGCCAGCACCACGTCGCGCCACCCGTGGTACGCCCCGTCGAGGATCCAGCGGTCGCGGCGGCAGACCGCCTCGATCCGGCTGCGCTGCTCCGTGACCGGCACCTCCACCCAGCCCGGCTGCCACAGCAGGTCGTCGACCGGGTGCCACGGCGACCCGAGCCGCTCGGCCAGCCGCGCCGCCAGCGTGGACTTGCCGGCGCCGTACACCCCGTAGACGAGGATGCGGGCCGGTGCGGTCATCGCGGCAGCGTACGCCGCCGGTGTCGGCCCGGCGCCGCCCCGTCCGGGCGGGTGCGGGCGGACGGCGGCGCCACCGGCTCCGGTCGCGGCGACGGCGGCGGGCCAGGTCGCCGCCACGGCGGGCCGTGACCGGGGCCGCGTCCCCGGGTCATACACTCATTCCCTGGTCACGCGCCCGGACGCCGCTGACGTGGGGCCGGCGACGCACCGGAGCCGGGCGGACGACAGCCGGTCACGGCACCCGGCGCCCGGCCGGCAGGGGTGGACCGCCGGTCCGCGAACCGCGCCGGTCGGCCGGGCGGGGCGGACCGGCACTGAAGGGACTGCTGGTGAGGCGACGAGGCAACCGGACCCGGAGGCTGCGGGTCGCGGCGGGGACGGTCGTCGTCCTCGCCGTCGCGACGGCCCCCGGTGCGGCCGTGGCCGACCCGACACCAGCTGCGGTCCCCGGGACGCCGGTGTGCGAGGTGCGTGGTGGCCGGCTGAGCGAGATCTCCGGCATGGCCGCGACGGACGGCGGCCTCGTCATGATCAACGACGGCGCGGACGACGAGGCCCGCCGCCGCATCTTCTTCCTGGACGACCGGTGCTCCGTGGTGCGGACCGTGTCCTATCCGTCCCGGCCGCGCGACACCGAGGACCTCGCCGTCGGGGCCGACGGCACGGTCTGGGTGGCCGACATCGGGGACAACGACCGGTCCCGGCAGACGATCGCGGTGTGGAAGCTGCCGCCGGGGGCCGACCGGCCGGTCCTGTACCGCATGACCTATCCCGACGGCCCGCACGACGCGGAGGCCCTGCTCGTGACCGGCGACGACCGGCCGGTGGTCATCTCCAAGTACTCGGCCAACCTGTACGCCCCGAGCGCCGCCCCGCGTCCGGGTGCGACGACACCGCTGGTGAAGGTGGGACAGGTCCGGCTGCCGGCCTCCACGACGAGCAACCCGTTCGGGGTGCTCGGTCGCACGGCGGTCACCGGCGGCGCCACCGCACCGGACGGGCGCCGGATCGTCCTGCGCACCTACGCGGACGCGTACGAGTTCGACGTGACCGACGGCGACGTGGTCGCCGCGTTGACCGGCGGGACGCCACGGATCGTCGCGCTGCCGGACGAACCGCAGGGCGAGTCGGTCACCTACAGCCGCGACGGGCGCTCCCTGCTCACCGTGTCCGAGACCGCCGACCAGCCGCCGGGGACGCTGCCCGTGGTCCGGCGCTACCCGCTGCCGGCGGCCGTTCCTTCCTCCGCGCCGCCCACCACGTCCGGGCCGACGGCCCGCGCCGCCAGCGACGGGACCGGCCGCGCCGGCGCCGTGGGGACCTACCTCGTGGCGGCCGGAGCGCTCGGACTGGTGCTGATCGCCGTGGGGCTGGTCGCGCTGATCCGCACGCGGCGCGCCGGATCGCGCTGACCCACGACGCGGTACACCGGGTCGCGCCGATCCGGCGCGCGGCGGGCCAGGTCGCGCCACGCGGTACGCCGGACCGCACTGACCTGCGCGCGCCGGGCGGGCCGGCCGTCCCGGCTGTCGGGGGCGCGTGCCCGGGTCAGGCGCCGTCCCCCTGGGACGCGGCCTCGGTGTGGAGGCCGGTGAACAGCGCTGCCAGCAGGTCGATGCGCGCGTCGATGCCGGCCGCCGAGACCCACTCGTGCCGGGCGTGGGCGCCGCCCCCGGGCGGGGCGAGCCCGTCGACGGTGGGGCGGCCGAGGGCACCCGTCGTGTTGGTGTCGGCGGCGCCGTCCGCCGGTCGACCGGCGAGGCGTTGACCGACGCCGGCGGCGATGTCGACGATCCGGTCGAGCAGGTGCGCCCCCGCCTCGTCCGGCCGCCAGGTGGGCCGGTGCGAGAGCAGCCGGGCGTCGAGCCGGGCGCGGTCTTGTACCGGGCGCAGCGACCGCAGGCCGGCGAGGACGGCGTCCTCGTCGTCCGGGTCGGTGAAGCGCAGTCCCAGCTCGGCGTGGGCCGCGCCGGCCACCACGTTGGTCCGCCCCCCGCCGGCGATGGTGCCGGTGTTGAGCAGGACCGGCCGGCCCCGCACGAGTGCGCGGAGCCGCACGAGCTGGTCGACGAGCTCGTCGATGGCGTTGACGCCGGCGTCCGGGTCGAGCGCGGCGTGCGCCTCGACCCCGGTGACCTCGATGCGGACCCGGGTGCTGCCGCGCCGGCCGGTCTTGAGGTCGCCGCCGGGGTGCGGCGGTTCCAGGCCGAGCACCGCGCGGGCCCGGGCCGCCTCGGCCCGGACCAGCCCGGTGGCGGTGGGCGAGCCGATCTCCTCGTCGGCGACGACGAGGACCCGGATCTCGGGGTGCGGCGTGCCCCGCCGCTCGACGCGTGCCGCCGCCGCGAGCAGTGCGACGATCCCGGCCTTGGTGTCGTAGACGCCCGGGCCGCGGACGACGTCCCCCTCGACGGACCACGGCATGCCGGACAGCGTGCCGACCGGCCAGACGGTGTCGTAGTGGGTCAGCAGCAGCACCGGGTCGCCCGGGACCTCTCGCGCCGGGAGGGTCCAGACCAGATGGTCGCCGCTCGGGTGCGGCACCCGGGCGGTGTCGAAGCCGGCGCGGGCGGCGTCGGCGTCGAGCACGTCGGCCAGCGCGGCCAGCGCCCGCCGGTCACCGGTCGGCGACTCGTGCAGCGTGTAGCGGTGCAGCGCGTCGAGCGCGGCACTGGATCCCGAGGACGACATATGCGGACCATATGTTTCACTCGAACACCTTGTCAACGGGCGCTATCAACGGCAGCATGGGCAACATACGATCGATATCATTGCTAGGGAGTGGCTGATGACCGCTGACACGCAAGGGATCGTGGCGCGTGACCTCGCCGGGCTCGCCGAGTGGACGGCGGCCTCGGCGCTCTACCGGAGCGTCTTCGGTTACGAGGGCCCCGAGCACGCCGTCAGCCCCCGCCTCCTGGCCGCGCTGGGCGAGAACGCCGGGACCGCGGTCGGCGCGTTCGACGGGGACGGCTCCCTCGTCGGCTTCTGCTACGGCTTCACCGGCGTCGAGCACGGCGAGCTCTACCACTACTCGCAGGCGGCCGTCGTCGACGCGCGGGCGCAGGGGCGCGGCGTCGGCCGCCTGCTCAAGCACGCCCAGGCCGAGGCCGCACGACGCGCGGGCGTGCACACGATGCGGTGGACCTTCGACCCGTACGCGCTGCGCAACGTCCACTTCAACCTGAACGTGCTGGGCGCCGTCGGGATCCGCTTCCTGCCCGACTTCTACGACGACGGCGACAGCGACCGGGTCCTGGTCCGGTGGGACCTCGACCGTCCCGGGGACGGCAGCACCTGGGCGCCGGGGCACGGGCACGCGGCCGTCGACTCGCCCGCCGACGACCGTACCGCCGCCCGGGGGCCCGACGACCGGGCGCGGCTGCGCCTGGAGCTGGCCGGCCGGTTCGCCGCGGGCGGGCGGCTCGTCGGCGTCGCGCGGCGGGCGGACACCCCCGGTCGCGTCAGCTACCTGTTCGCACAGGATTGAGGCATGACCACGAAGAGATCGACCCCCGCGGAGCGCTTCGACCGCAACGTGCAGCGCAGGTCCGCGCAGGTGCTCAAGCAGCGGGTCCTGGAGCAGCAACGCAGCGAGTTCGCCAAGGCGCTGGCGTGGGCCGCCGAGCAGGACGCCATCGAGCGGGCCGCGGCGCTCATCGTGTCGGCCCGCCGGCGGTACCTGCTCGGCCACGGCAAGTCGCTCGGCTTCGCGTCCCTGCTCGCCGCCGACCTCAGCGCCGGGCTCTCCGGCGTACACCTCGTCGACGGCGCGGCGCTGCGGCCCCTCGACGTGCTCAGCGACATCCGCCAGGGCGACCTGCTCGTGGCCGTCTGCATGGCGCGCTACCGGCGAGAGACCATCGACGTCGCCTCCGCCTACGTCCGCCACGGCGGCCAACTGGTCCTCGTCACCGACGCCGAGGACGCGCCGCTGGCCGAGACCGCCGCCGTCCGCATCGTCATCGGCACCGACAGCGCCTCCTACGCGAACTCCCCCACCTCCGTGGTGCTCGCCCTGCACCTGCTCGCCACCCTGACCATCGCCAGTTCGAAGGGGGCCGGCCGCCGCCTGCGCGAGCGCGACGCCCTCGCCGCCGAACTCGATCTCTACCAGGAGGAAACGTGACCGACCGCAGGCGAGGCGGAGGGGCCGCCCACGAGCCGGCCGGGGATCGCCGGCACGGCGAGGTGACGGCGTGAGGCGGATCGAGGCGGTGGAGCTGCGCCGGGTACGGCTGCCGCTCGTGCACCGGTTCCAGACCAGCTCCCACGCCAAACGGGAGCTGGAGCACATCCTGGTCGCGCTCACCGACACCGACGGCGCCGTCGGGTGGGGCGAGATCGCGTCGCCGAGCGGCCCGTTCTACTGCGCCGAGACCGTCGAGAGCTGCTGGGCGGTCGCCCGCGACCACCTCGCGCCGCTGGTCCTGCGTACCGACTGGGAGCACCCGGCGGACCTGGCCGCGACGCTCGGCCGGGTCCGGGGCAACCACTTCGCCCGCGCCGGCTTCGACATCGCCGCCTGGGCCCTGTGGTCGGCCGCCGAGGGCAGCTCCCTCGCGCACGCGCTGGGCGGCACGCGCGGCAGCGTCGAGGCGGGGGTGTCGTTGGGGATCGAGCCCACCGTCGACGACCTCCTCGCGCAGGTGCGGCTGCGCGTCGACGAGGGCTACCGCAGGATCAAGCTCAAGATCGCGCCCGGCTGGGACGTCGACCCGGTGCGGGCCGTACGCGCGGCGCATCCGCACGTGCCGCTGCACGTCGATGCCAACGGCGCCTACGACGACACCCAGGAACACCGGGCCGTCCTGGCCGAACTCGACGGCCTGGGCCTGCTGATGATCGAGCAGCCGTTCGCGCCGCGCGCACTCGTCGCGCACGCCGCCCTGCAGGAACGCATCGGCACGCCCGTCTGTCTCGACGAGTCCGTCGAGGAGCTGGACGACCTCGTCACCGCCCTGCGCCTGGGCGCCGTACGCGTGCTCAACGTCAAGGTCTCGCGGATGGGTGGGCTGACCCACGCCGTACGGGCGCACGACCTCGCGCGCGAGCACGGCGTCGGAGTGTGGTGCGGCGGCATGCACGAGTTCGGGATCGGCCGGGCCGCCAACGTCGCACTGAGCGCGCTCGCCGGCTTCACGCTCCCCTCGGACGTCTCCGGCTCCGACAAGTACTACGCCCGTGACGTCACCACCCGCCCGATCGTGAGCGCCGACGGGCTCGTCGAGGTGCCCGCCGTGCCCGGCCTCGGGTGGGACGCCGACCTGACGTACATCGGGGAGAGGACCACCGACCGGCTCGTGCTGCGGGCGGACGGCGCAATGTGACGGTCCGTCGCGGCTGACCGGTCGGCTGCAGCGCGCGCGATGCCCGGCCCCGGTGGACGGCCATGGCGACGACCAGCGTCACCGGCGGGTCGGGCCCGCAAGGTGCTCCCGGTAGTGCGCCACCGGCCGGTGAGCTGACCGACCGTGCCGAGATGGTGGGACGCCGTCCCGTGACGGATCACCGTCGTCGCCGGTCCGGCTCACGGGACGCGTACGGCTGTCGGTGTCCTGCGGGCGACGTCCCACCAGTCAGGTCACGAGGTGGGGCTGTTGGCCACTACTCCGATGTCGACCGTCGTGGTCTCTCCCGCCACCACGGACAGGACCGCCGTCTCACCGTTGCTGGTGTAGGTGGTTTCGGAGACCTGCACCACGTCCGAGTCGACGGTGTCGTCGACGCCGACGTTCGGCGTGGTGAACCGCCAACTGCTCTTGTACAGCTGGACTCGGCCGACGTAGCGCTTCGCCGGGACGTCCAAGCGGTAGGTGCCGTCGTAGGAGTTGGAGAAGCCGTAATGGTCGTCGTCGTCGACGCTCCAGAAGCTCAACCCCACGTTGGTGACCAGTGGCTCGCCCGCCTCGCGGACGCCGTCGGCGTCCAGATCGTTCCAGATCACACCGCGGAGCGTGCCCTTGCCGACAATCTGGAACTGCTTGGTGTCCGTGTTGTTGCCGACGGCCTGCTCGGGCGTCGTGGTGGAGACCGTGGCGACGGCCTCGACCGGCGCGCCGACCGGCGCGCCGTAGAGGTATCCGGTGAGGTTGACGGCGGGCGCCGACGCCCCGGGGGCCAAGTCCTCCACCAGGTCACAAGTGACGGTGGGCGTGGCGAAGCCGCAGGTCCATGCGTTGGTCGTGGCGATCTGCCCGATCTGGAAAGGCTCGGGCAGGGTGAAGACCAGCCGGACCCCCGCCGCGGCCCTGGTGCCGGCGTTGCGCGCCACCGCATCCACCGAGGTCCAGCCGTCGCTGGGCAGGATGAAGCGCTCGCTGGTCACGTCCACGGTCACGTCCGGCACCTTGGGTGCGGCGACCGCCGGGACCACCGAGAACACGACCGAACCGAGGCCGGCCGCCACGGCGGCGGCAATCTTCACAGACATCATTGATCTCCCCGTATCGATGAGCATCCACCATAGGTGACACTGGCATCTCGCTCAGCGACGGGGCAGGCGGCCATGGGCGCGCGCCGGGCGATCGACCGCCGCCGGTTGCCCGCCGCCGGTGGGCAGATGCAGGGCAGCGAGCCTTCCCTGCGGCACCGGACCGGGTCCGCGGTCCGATGGGTGCTCCGGCGGCGACCGCCCGGGTAGCCTGACCGGCACCATGGACGGTCACCGATTCGCCGTGTCCCGGCTCCTGCCGCCGCCCGGGCTGCCCCGGGCCATCGCGTACCAGTCCGCCATGGTCGCCGTCGGCAGCGGCACGTTCCTCACCGGCAGCATCGTGTTCTTCACCGAGGTCCTCGGGCTCAGCCCGGTGCAGATCGGGATCGGCTTCTCGATCGCGGGGCTCGCCGGGGTGGCCACCTCGCTGCCGCTGGGCGCGCTCGCCGACCGGATCGGCGGGCAGCGGTCCTGGGCCCTCGGCGCGCTCGGCTCGGCGCTGACGTTCGCCGCCTACCCGCTCGTGACGTCGTTCGCGGGCTTCGTGGTGCTGATGGTGGTGGCCGCCGTCACCGACTCGTTCGCCAACGCCGGGCGCACCATCTACACCGCCGCCGCCATGCCGGCCGGGGACCGGGTGCGGACGATGGCGTACGCCCGCTCGTACCTCAACGCCGGGTTCACCGTCGGCACCGGTCTCGGCGCGGTGGCGCTGGCGTTCGACTCCGCCGCCGCGCTCGTCGCCATGGTGCTGCTCAACTCCGCGTTGTCACTGCTCAACGCCGCCCTCGTGACCCGGCTTCCGGCCGCGCCGGTCGTGCGGCACGAGCGGGCGGCCACCGCCTCGCGGTGGGCGGTGCTGAAGGACCTGCCCTACGCGACGAGCGCCGTGCTCCTCGCCGTCATGATGTTCCACTCGGTGATCCTCGTCGAGATCCTGCCGCTCTGGGCGATCACCCACACCGACGCCCCCAAGCCGCTGCTCGGCGCGATGCTAGCCCTCAACACGGTGCTGGTGATCACGTTGCAGGTGCCGGCGGCGCGCGGCGCCGACTCGCTTCCCGGCGCGGCCCGCCTGATCCGCCGGGGCGCCCTGGTCACCGCGCTCGCCTGCCCGCTGGCCGCGTTCGCGGGTCGGACCGGCGGCGGGTGGACCGTCGTCGCGCTCCTCGGCGTCGTGGTGCTGGTGACCACCACCGAGCTGTGGTTCTCGGCGGCGCTCTGGTTCTTCCAGACCGACGTGCCGCCGGCCGCGTCGCGCGGGGTGTACCTCGGCACGGCGCAGACGATCAGCTCGGCGGCGGACGTCTTCGCGCCGGTCGGCCTGACCCTCCTCGCGATCCAGACCGGCGGCTGGGGCTGGTGGGTCGTCGCGGCGATCTTCGTGGGCTGCGCGCTGGCCGCCGGCCCGGCCGTCGGCTGGGTCGCCCGGACGCCGCGGACCGGCGCCGGCGCCGACCCGCCGCCACCACCGTCCACAGCGGAATCGGAGCCGGTCGTACGGCCCACCTCCGCGTGACGTCGGAAGATCGACCGATCCTTGACACGGAATCGACGCGGCTGAAATCCTTCCCGGCGAAGGGGGTCCGATGAGCGCTGAGGACGACGACACCCGGACGTACGCCGTGGTCGTCAACGACGAGGAACAGTTCTCGATCTGGTGGGACGACCGGGAGGTGCCCGCCGGCTGGCGGCGCGAGGGCACCACCGGGACACGCGCCGAGTGCCTCGCCCACATCGACGAGGTGTGGACGGACATGCGGCCCGCATCGTTGCGGCGTTGGATGGACGAGCACGCCGCGACCGGCTGACGCCGCACCGGACGAGGGCGCATGAGCGACAGTTGCCAGCGGTATCCGGCCCTCGCCGTGCAACGCGGGCTGGTGCTGCAGACGCTCCGGCAGCCCGCCGGTGGGGTGGACGTCCAGCAGGTCACGATCAGGTGGGACGGCCCACCGGACCGGGACGCGTTCAGCGCCGCCTGGCAGGCCGCGACCCGGCGCCACGCGGTGCTGCGTACGGCCTTCGAGGTCGACGGTGACCACGGCGTGGCGCAGGTTGTCCGGTCCACCGTGGCACCGGACCTGCGGTGGCAGGAGACGACCCTCGACGACTTCCTCCCCACCGACAGGTACGAGCCCTTCGACGTGAGCCGGGCGCCCCTGCTCCGGGTCACCGCGCTGAGCGACCAGCACGTCGTCGTCACCTTCCACCACGCGATCCTCGACGGCCGCTCCACCCGGATGCTGCTCGACGAGGTCCTCGCCGACTACGCCGCGCGCCGGGCCGACCGGGTGCCGGATCCGCCGCGCCGGCCGCCGTTCGCGGACTTCGTGCACTGGTGGGGCACGCGCGACCCGAGCACCGGCGACGCGTTCTGGAAGGGGTACCTCGCGGGCGCCCCGATGCCGCGGGCGCTCCCGGGCCGCCTCGACACCGATCCCGGCACACGGGGCGTGCCTGCCTCGCACGAGGTCGTCGTCACCCGGCCGGACTCCGACCGGCTCCGCGCCGCCGCCGGAGCGGGCGTCGGCGTCAGCGCCGTGGTCCACGCGGCCTGGGCGCTGCTGCGCGGCGGCTACGGCGGGGTCGACGACGTCACCTTCGCGGTCACGAGATCCTGCCGGTACGACAGCGTCCCGGACGCCGACCGGATCCTCGGACTGCTGCTCAACACGGTGCCGCTGCGGATCCGGCTCAATCCGGGGTGGACGGTGCGGCGGCTCCTCGCCGACGTGGCGGGCCGGATCCGGCGGATCCGCGAGCACCAGCTCACGCCGCTGCACACCATCCTCGACCAGGCGGGCCTGGCACCCGACACGCCGCTGCTGGACAGCCTGGTGGTGTTCGAGCGGCAGCGGCTGTCCACCGCCCTGGCCGAGGGCGGGCCGGAGGGGGCCCGGCGCTCGGCCCGCGTACACCGGATGCCCGGCTATCCGCTGACGGTGCACGCGTTCGACGAGTCGGAGCTGCGCCTGGGCGTGACGTGGGACGGCACCAGGCTGCTGGACGCCTCGGCGCGGCGGATCCTCGCGCAGTTGCACCGCACCGTGCTGGAGTTGGCGCAGCGGCCGGACGCCCGCCTGGCCGACCTGGACCTCGGCGCCGCCGGGGAGGCGCCGCTGCGCGCCGCCTGGAACGCCACCCGGCGGCCCTACCCCCGCGACGCCTCCGTCCCCGAGGTCTTCGCGGCCCGCGTGGCCGACGACCCGGCCGCCACCGCGCTGGTGGTCGGTGACCGCGCGGTCACCTACGCGGAGCTGGACCGGGCGGCCGACCGGCTGGCCTGGACGCTGCGCCGGCACGGGGTCGCCGGGGAAACCCCCGTCGCCGTGCTGCTCCCCCGGGGCGAACCGCTGATCCGGGCCCTGCTGGGCGTGCTCAAGGCCGGCGGCGCCTACCTTCCCGTGGACGCGTCCGCCCCACCCGCCCGGATCGCGAATCTCCTCGCGGCCAGCGGCACCCGCCTGCTGCTCACCGCCGCCGCGACCGCCGCCGACCTGCCGGACCTGGGCCCGGTCCGGGTGCTGGACGTCGACGCGCCCGCCGTGGAGCCGGCGCCGGCCGGCCCGCCGCCGGGGCGGATCCACCCGTCGCAGCTCGCCGCCGTCCTGCACACCTCCGGCTCGACCGGCACGCCCAAGCGGGTCGGGATCACCCACCGGGGCGTGGTGCGGCTGGTGACCGGCCCCGACTTCGCCACCCTCGGGCCCGGCGAGCGGCTGCTCCAGTTCGCCCCGACCGCGTTCGACGCGTCCACCTGGGAGATCTGGGGCGCGCTGCTCACCGGCGCCACGGCGGTGGTCGCGCCCCCGGACCCGGTGGACCTCACCCGGCTGACCGCGCTGATCCGCGACGGCGGGGTCACCGTCGCCCTCCTCACGTCCGGGCTCTTCCGGCAGCTCGCCGAGGAGTACGTCACGTCCCTCGCGGGGGTCCGGCAGCTGCTCACCGGCGGCGACGTGGCCGACCCGGGCGCGGTCCGCGCCGTGCTCGCCGCGCGCGACGGGCTACCGCTGGTCAACGCGTACGGGCCGACGGAGAACACGACGCTGACCAGTTGCCACCTGATGAGCGGCGCCGGGCCGGTGGGCGACCCGGTGCCGGTCGGCCGTCCCGTGCCGCAGACCACCGTCCACGTGCTCGACGGCAGCGGGCGGCCGGTGCCGGTCGGTGTCGCCGGCGAGCTGTACACCGGCGGCGACGGGCTGGCCCGCGGCTACCTCGGCGACCCGGCGGCCACCGCCCGGGCGTTCGTGCCGGACCCGCAGGCGCCCGGCGAGCGCCTCTACCGCACGGGTGACGTCGTGCGCTGGCGCGCGGACGGGGTGCTGGAGTTCCTCGGCCGCCGCGACGACCAGGTGAAGATCCGGGGATTTCGGGTCGAGCCGGGCGAGGTGGAGGCGGCGCTCCGGGCGCACCCGCAGGTCGCCTCGGCGGCGGTGGGCGTACGGGGCGACGGGCCGGAGCGGCATCTGGTCGGCTACGTCACGCCGGCCGGCCCGGCGACGCCGACCCCGGCGAGCCTGCGCGAGCACGTCGCCGCCCGGCTGCCGGCCCACCTGGTGCCGGCCGGGTTCGTCGTCCTCGACCGGCTGCCGCTGACCGCGTACGGGAAGGTCGACCGGGCGGCGCTGCCGGCACCCGACCCCGCCCAGGAGGATCCCGACGTCGCCGGGCCCGCCTCGCCGACCGAGCACCGGCTCGCCGGACTCTGGTCCCGGCTGCTGCCCGGTGGGCGCCCGCCCGCGCGCATCGGGCGGGAGAGCAGCTTCTTCGCCCTCGGCGGCAACTCGCTGACCGCCACCCGGCTGATGTTCCGCATCCGCGAGGCGTTCGGCGTGGAACTGGGCGTGGGCCCGTTCTACCGGGCGCCGACCCTGGCCGCGACGGCGGCGGCGATCGACGCGGCGACCGGCCACCGGGGACAGGCCGGGCCGGCGCTGCGCCGCCGGGACCGGGTGCCGCACCGCAGCGGGCGGGACCTGCCGGCGCACCTGGCCCGGCTGACCGACGGGTGGGCGCTGTGGCGGACCGTCTGCCTGCGGGGCGCGGGCCTCCCGGTCGACCTGCTGGCCCCGCTCGGCGACGCGGAACTCGCCGCCGCCGCCGACCGGGTGGTGGCGGCCCGGGCCGACGGGGACCCGGCCGGCGTCGCCGCCGCCGAGGCGGCGTACGCGGCGGCGTACCCGGAGGCGGTCGGCCGGCTCGCGGTCGCGCTGCACGCGGTGGCGGCCCACCCCCGCTTCCGCGAGGCGGTGGCCTGGCAGAACCCGCACGCCCTGCGCACCGGCGTCGACGCGCTGCTGCGCCGGGGCCCGGGCAGCCCGACCCGCA
The DNA here is from genome assembly GCF_057197825.1 of Micromonospora sp. USAFONa4. NCBI lineage: Bacteria > Bacillati > Actinomycetota > Actinomycetes > Micromonosporales > Micromonosporaceae > Micromonospora > Micromonospora sp. USAFONa4. The sequence goes on from NZ_CM170072.1 coordinate 720,131, forward strand.
ACACCAAGCACCGCCAGCACGAGGCGCTGGTCACCAGCTACCTCCAGCGCTACTGCGCCAAGAACGACACGATCGGGTTCTTCGGGCCGGTCGGCTGGGCGCGGATCGAGCCGGGCGGCGGCGTACGGGTCGACCCCGCGGACCCACCGGCGCTGCTCGCCGAGCGGACCGTCTACCTGGAGGGGTGGGCGGTCGCCGCCGTGCTGGCCCCGTACGCGCGACGGCTGCGCCCGTGGCTCGTACCCCGGCTCATGCCCTTCCTGGAGCTGGCCGGGACGACACTGCGGGTGCCGCTCGCCCCGCCGGTGGCGCTGACCGACGCCGAGGCGGCGGTGCTGCGCGCCTGCGACGGGGTCCGCGACGCGCACGAGGTCGCCCGGGCCGTGCTGGCCGAGCCGGGTTCGGGACTGCGCTCGACGCGGGAGGTGCACGAGGTGCTGGAGACGTTGGCCGGGGCCCACCGGATCGCCTGGCAGCCGGAGGTGGCGCCGCACGACACCCGGCCGGAGCGGACCATGCGGGCCCGGCTGGCCCGGGTCACCGACGAGGCCGTGCGCGCACCCGCGCTCGCCGCCCTGGACGAGTTGGTCGCCGCCCGGGACGCGCTCACCTCGGCGGCCGGCGACCCGGAGCGGTTGACCGGCGCGATGGCCGGCCTGGAAGCCACCTTCACCCGGCTGGCCGGCGTCCCGGCCACCCGGCGCGCCGGCACGATGTACGCCGGGCGCACCCCCGTCTACGAGGAGTGCCTGCGGGCCGGCTCGGTCGGCGTCGGCGAGGCGAGCCTCGACGGGATCCGCGACGCGCTCGGCCTGGTGCTGGAGAGCGCACGCTGGTTCACCGCCGCCGGCGCGACGCTCTACCGCCGCCTCTGCGCGGAGATCTACCGCCGCCGGGCCGCCGAGATGGGCACCGACGTGGTGCCGCTGGCCGACTTCTGGCTGTTGGCCGGCGAGGCGCTGTTCCATCCGCCGCGACGGCTGACCGACCTGCTGACCGCCGCGCTGCACCGGCGCTGGGCCGACGTGCTGGTGCTACCGCCGGACCGGCGGCGGGTCCGACTCACGGCGGCGGAGCTGGCACCGGCGGTGGCCGCCGCCTTCCCGCCGGGGCGGCCCGGCTGGCCGACCGCGCGGCAGCACAGCCCGGACCTGATGCGGGCCGGCGACGAGTGGGTACTGGGCGAGCTGCACCCGGGCGTCAACACACTGCGCTACGCCACCTGGGTGGCCTACCACCCGGAGGCGGACGCGCTGCGCGCCGCGCTGGCCCGCGACGTGGGCGCCGGTGCGGTCTATCCCGCCGAGACCGGCCAGGAGGGCGGCGTGCCGACCAGGCAGAGCAACGCGCTGGCCGGGCCCGACGACGTCCGGTTGGTGTTCGCGCACGACTCGTTCGGGCACGACCCGCGCCGCAGCCTGCGCGTCGGGGAGTGCGACCTGGTCGAGGTGGCCGGCGGGCTGCGGGTACGGTCGCGCGACGAGCGCTTCGACGTGGACCTGATGCACGTCCTCGGCGACGTGGTCGGCGCCGGGCTGTCCCAGCTCTTCCGCGTCCTGCCCCCGGCGGCGCACCAGCCCCGGATCACCATCGACTCCCTCGTGGTCAGCCGCGAGTCGTGGACGTTCGCCGCCGCCGACCTCGCCTTCGCCGACACCCGCGACGAGGCGCTGCGGTTCCGGCAGGCGCGCACCTGGGCGGGCGAGCACGGCCTGCCGCGGCACGTGTTCCTGCGCTGCGCGGGCGAGCGGAAACCGGTGCACGCCGACCTGACCAGCCTCGCCTCGGTCGACCTGGTGTCCCGGTCGGTCCGCCGGGCCCGCCGGCACGGCGGCGACGACGCCACGGTCGGCGTGGTGGAGATGCTGCCCGCGCCGGACCAGCTCTGGCTGACCGGGCCCGACGGCCGGTACACCGCCGAACTGCGGGTCGTCGCGGTCGACGGGCAGGTGCGCTGAGATGGCCGTGTTCGAGTTCCCGGCGTCGGCCGCGCAACGCCGGATGTGGCTGCTCGACCAGCTCGACCCGGGCCAGCCGACCTACCACGTCGGCTGGGCGGTGTGGCTGGACGGCCCGTTGGACACCGCCGCGCTCGACGGGGCCTGGGCGGCGGCGGTCGCCCGGCACGAGATCCTGCGGACCCGCTTCCGGGCCAACGGCGGGCGGCCGATCCAGGTGATCGACGACGACGCCCCCGCGACCGCCATCGAGGTCGTGGCCCTGGACGAGCTGCCCGAGGCGGACCGGGAGGCCGCGGCCCGGGCCGCGCTGCGGGAACACGCCCGCGCCCCGCTGCCGCTGGAGCGTGGCCCGCTGACCCGGGTCAGGCTGCTGCGGCTCGCCCCGCAGCGGCACGTCCTGGGGCTGGTGGCGCACCACGCGATCGTCGACGGCTGGTCGTTGCGGCTGCTCCTCGACGAGCTCTCCGCCGACTACGAGGCGCTGCGCGCCGGCCGGCCGCCCGGCTCCGTCGAGCCGCCCCTGCAGTACGCGGACTTCGCCCTCTGGGAGCGGGAGCACGACGACGCGGGCGGCCACGCCGAGGCGGAACGCTTCTGGCCGGCCGAGCTGGCCGGTGCGCCGCCGGAGGTGCCGCTCCCGGTCGACCACCCGTACCCCGACCGGCTGTCGCCGGCCGCCGCCGAGGTCGCGGTGCCGGTCGACGGGGAGCTGGCCGTGGCGCTGCGCCGCCTGGCCGGGGCGCGGGGCAGCACCCTCTTCACCGTCCTGCTGACCGCGTACGCGGCCCTGCTGTCCCGGCTCGGCGGCGCGGACGACGTGCTCGTCGGCGTGCCCGTGGCCGGGCGCACCCGGATCGAGACCGAGCCGATGCTGGGCCTCTTCGCCAACACCGTCGCGATCCGGGCGACGCTGCACGGCGACCCGACGCTCGCCGAGCTGCTCGACCGGCTGCACGCCGCCACCGCGCGCGCCCAGGCCCACCAGGACCTGCCGTTCACGCGGGTGGTCGAGCTGTGCCGGCCGCAGCGGCAGCCGACGCGGGCGCCGCTGGTGCAGGTGATGTGCACCGTCGAGGAGGCCCTGCCGACGCTGGAGCGGGGGGCGCTGCGCTGGCGGCCGGAGCTGGTGCCCACCGGCACCGGCAAGTTCGAGCTAGAGCTGGCCGCCGTCGCCGGCCCGGACGAGCTGACGGTGCGCCTGCGCTACCTCACCGACCTCTTCACCCCGGACGGCGCGGGCCGGTTGGCCGACGCCCTGGGCGCGATCCTGGCCGCGCTGGCGACCGCCCCGCAGACCCGCGTCTGCGACGTGGGCCTGCTCTCCCCCGCGACGGCGGACCTCGTCACCCGGGTGTGGCCGGCGGCCCGCTCCGGGTCCCTCCCGCCGCCGGAGTGCACCGCGGCGGCGCTCGTGGCCGACGTCGACGCCGGCGACCGGGTGGTGATCGCTGGCGACGACGCGACCCTCACCGGCGCCGAGGTGCGCGGGCTCGCGGGCCGGATCGCCACCGGGCTGCGCGGGCTCGGCGTACGAATCCAGGAGACCGTGGGCATCGTCCTGCCCCGGGGAGCGCGTCCGCTCCCGGCGCTGCTGGGCGTCTGGTGGGTCGGGGCGGCGTACCTGCCGCTCGATCCGACCCACCCGCCGGGGCGGTTGCGCGGGATGCTCGCCGACGCCGGGGTGCGGGTGGTCGTCACGGACAGCGGCGGCGTCCCGGCACCGCTGCTGGCCGAGCTGGCCGCGTCGACGACCCTGCTGGACCTGGCCGGGCCGGAGCCAACCGGCGCGGGGACGCGGCCGGTGGCGCCGCCGTGTGCGGTGCCGGCGACGGCGGCGGCGTACGTGCTGTTCACCTCGGGCTCGACCGGCCGGCCGAAGGCGGTCACCGTCACCCAGGGCGCGGTGGCGCACCTGCTGCACGCGTTCCGCGAGATGGTCCCGTTGGGGCCGGCCGACCGGGTCCTCTCGGTGAGCCCGTTCGCGTTCGACATCGCCCTGCTCGACCTGCTCCTGCCGCTGCTGTGCGGTGCGCCGGTGGTGGTCGCCGGCGACGACGACGTGATCGACGGCAACCGGCTGCGGCGGCTGCTCGCCACGACCGGGGCCACGATGCTCCAGGCGACCCCGACGACGTGGCGGATGCTGGTGGCGGCCGGCGGGGTGCCGGCGGGGGTGCGGCTGCGCCTCAGCGGCGGGGAGGCGCTGCCCCGGGCCCTCGCCGACGCCCTCGCGGAGCCGGGCACGCGCCTGTGGAACCTCTACGGTCCGACCGAGACGACCGTCTACTCGACCGGGGCCGAGGTCGAGCCGGGGTCGACGCCGCCGGACCTGGGCCCGGCCGTCACCGGCAGCCGGGTCTACGTGCTGGACCGGTGGCTGCGGCCGGTGCCGCCGGGCGTGGTCGGCGAGGTCTGCATCGGCGGCGCGGGGGTCGGCCGGGGCTACGCCGACGCGGCCGGCTGGACCGCCGAGCGGTTCGTGCCCGACCCGTTCACCCCCGGCGGCCGGCTCTACCGCAGCGGTGACCTGGGCCGCTGGCTGCCGAGCGGGCGGATCGAGCCGCTGGGCCGGGCCGACCGGCAGGTGAAGGTGCGGGGCTTCCGGGTCGAGACGGCGGAGGTCGAGGCGGTGCTGCGCGGCCACCCGCAGGTCCGCGACGCGGTCGTGACGGCCGTGTCCGACGTGGCGCACGACGGCGTACGGCTGGTCGGGTACGTGGTCACCGACCCGCCCTCGGCCGACCCGCCGGCGGACCTGCCCGGGTACGCGCGCCGGTTCCTGCCCGCGCACATGGTGCCGGCGGTCCTCGTGGCGCTGCCCGAGGTGCCCCGCACCTCCCGCGGCAAGCTGGACCTGCGCGCCCTGCCACCGCCGGGCCGGGGTGCCGGCTCCGGCGAGCCGCCCGTCGCCCCGCGCAGCCCGCTGGAGCGGGAGCTGGCGGGACTGGTGGCCGACCTGCTGGGCCTGCCCGGCCCGGTCGGGGTGGCCGACAACTTCTTCGTCCTGGGCGGGCACTCCGTGAAGGCCACCCAGCTGATGGCCCGGGTCTGGACGACGTACGGGATCGACCTGCCGGTCCGGACGCTCTTCGACGATCCCACCGTGGCCGGGCTGGCCGCCGCGGTCACCGCCGCCGGGGCGGGAACCCGCGCGACACCCGCCGACGCCGCACCGGCGGGGTCCGGCGCGCCGGCCGGGCCCGACGGCGCGGGCTACCTCGACACGCTGACCGACGACGACGTCGACGACCTCCTCGCCGGCATGGACGGGCCGTCGAGGTGGGACGGATGAGCGGTCCGCCGGGGCCACCGGCCTGGCTGGCGACGGTGCTCGCCGCGCTCGCCGAGGGCCACGACCCGGCCACCCCGCCGGACTGGCGGCGGCGGATCGACGTGGAACTCGACCGGCTCGCCGGCCGGGTGCCGTTCCCGGTGGTGCACGACTGGCAGGCGCGCGTGCTCGCCTCGACACACGGCGGCGACGCCGGCCGGCTGGTGGGTGACCTGCACCGGCGGGCGCTGGCCGGCGACCGGGTCAGGGTCGACGAGTGGCGCGGCGCGCTCCGGCCCGCCCTGCGCGAGCTGTACCGGGCCGCCTACCCGTACGCCGAGGCCCGGGCGGTCGCGTACGCCAACGCCGAGGTCTACGCGACCGCCAACGGCTACGGCCCCGACGAGGTCGTCGAGTTCGCCGCGCACTACGCCGACCTCAGCACCGGGGCCAACGCCGAGGCGTTCGCCGACGCCAACGCCATCGCGAACGCCGACGCGCTGGCGGACGCCCTGGCGCTGGCCGACGCGGCGGCGTACGCCGAGACTTACCCGGCCGCCCTGGTGCGCGCGTACGCCCTGGCGGCGGCCAACCGGGCCGGCGCGGCGGGTGCCCCGCACGTGCTGCGGGCGGCGTACGGCCGGCTCGCCGACGCGCTGGCCGAAAGTCTGAGCCGCGTGTCGGATTGAGGTCCCCGGACCGGCCCGTCGGTCCCTGGTCCCAACCTGTCGAGTCGTCTACTGTGGATCCACTTCGGCCGATGTCAGGTGGCGCAGTCAGGTGGCGCGACGGGCCGTCGGGCGATCGAGGGGGCGCACTTGCCGGACGACAAATCGACCCGTGTTCCGGCCTCCGGTCGCGTCCCGGCGGCACGGACACCCGCCGAGGTCGAGCGCCTGCCGGACCGCTCCGGCCTCCTGCCGCTCTCCTTCGCGCAGCGGCGGTTGTGGTTCCTGGAACGCCTCGGCAGGGTCGGTCACGCCTACCACATGCCCCTCGCCCTCCAGCTCGACGGCCGGCTCGACCACGAGGCGCTGCGGGCGGCCCTGGACGCCCTGGTCGCCCGGCACGAGGTCCTGCGTACCCGCATCGTGCCCGACGGCGCCGAGGCGGCCCAACGCGTCGACCCGCCCGGGGCCGCGTTCCCGCTCCGGCTCGACGACCTGGCCGGGCACGCCGACGCTGCCGCCGCCCTGGCCCGGCTCCAGCAGGAGGAGAGCACCGCCCCGTTCGACCTGGCGGCCGGCCCGCTGTTCCGGGGCCGCCTCGTCGCTCTCGCCCCAGACCGGCACGTGCTCCTGCTCACGATGCACCACATCGTCTCCGACGGCTGGTCGCTGGGGGTCCTGACCCGTGAGCTGGGGGTGCTCTACGCCGCCTTCCACGACGGTCGGCCGGATCCGTTGCCACCGCTGCCCGTGCAGTACGCCGACTACGCCGCCTGGCAACGCCAATGGCTCACCGACGACACCCTCCAACGCCAGGAAACCCACTGGCGCCAGACTCTCGCCGACGCACCCACCCTCCTGCACCTACCCACCGACCGACCCCGACCCACCGAACAGGACCACCACGGCGCCCACCTCCCCATCACCCTCGACACCCACCTCACCACCGCCCTCAAAACCCTCACCACCCAACACGGCACCACCCTCTACATGACCCTGCTCACCGCCTGGGCCATCGTCCTGTCCCGCCTCACCGGCCAACACGACCTCATCATCGGCACCCCCACCGCCAACCGCCGCCGCGCCGAACTCGAAAACCTCATCGGCTTCTTCGTCAACACCCTCGCGCTACGCATCGACCTCACCGACCACCCCACCACCACCCAACTCCTACACCGCGTCCGCGACCTCACCCTCACCACCCTCGACCACCAAGACCTCCCCTTCGAACACGTCGTCGAAGCCGTCAACCCCACCCGCAACCTCGCCCACACCCCCCTCTTCCAGGTCATGTTCGCCTGGCAGAACAACGAGGACGTGGACCTGGACCTGCCGGGTGTCGAGGTGACCGCGCTGCGCAGCCCGTGGACCAGCGCCAAGTTCGACCTCACCCTCGCCCTGGCCGAGCACGACGGCCGCATCACCGGCAGCCTCGAGTACGCCACCGCGCTCTTCGACACCGCCACCGCCCAGCGGCACATCCGCTACCTGCGCCACGTCCTCACCCAACTCGTCGCCCACCCCGACCGGCCGATCGACCGGCTGGCGCTGCTCGACCCGGCGGAGCGCCGCGAACTCCTCGCCGCCTGGGGCGACGCGACCGCGTACCCGGCCGGGCGGACGATCCCCGGGCTGTTCGCGGAGCGGGTCGCCGCGGCCTCCGACGCGGTGGCCCTGACGTTCGAGGGCACGTCGTTCACCTACCGCGACCTCGACGCGCGCGCCAACCGGCTCGCCCACCACCTGCGCGCGCACGGCGTCGGCCCCGACACCCTCGTCGCGGTCTGCCTGGAACGCTCACCCGAGCTGGTCGTCGCCCTGCTGGCCGTGCTCAAGGCCGGCGGCGCGTACGTGCCGCTCGACCCCGCCCATCCGGCGGAGCGCCTCGGCGAACTGCTCGGCGACAGCGCCCCGGTCGCCGTCCTCGCCCACGCCGCGACCCGCGCCACCCTCGACGGCCTGACCGACGCGCCCCTCGTCGACCTCGACACCGACGCACACCGCTGGGTGGACCGGCCCACCACCAGTCCCGACCCCGGCACCCGGCCCGACCACCTCGCCTACGTCATCTACACCTCCGGCTCCACCGGCCGACCCAAGGGCGTCATGGTCGAGCACGCCAACGTGGTGCGGCTCTTCTCCGCCACGGCCGGGTGGTTCGGCTTCGGCCCGACGGACGTGTGGAGCCTCTTCCACTCCTTCGCGTTCGACTTCTCCGTCTGGGAGATCTGGGGGGCGCTGCTGCACGGCGGCCGGCTGGTGATCGTCCCCCGGCTGGTCGCCCGCTCCCCCGCCGACTTCCACCAGCTCCTCTGCGACGAGGGCGTCACCGTCCTCAACCAGACCCCCAGCGCGTTCCGCAGCCTGATCGCCGCGCAGGCCGACAGCGCGCGGGCGCACCGGCTGCGTACGGTGGTCTTCGGGGGCGAGGCGCTGGACCCGACGATGCTGCGGCCGTGGTACGCGGACGCGCGCAACGGGCGCACCGAACTGGTCAACATGTACGGCATCACCGAGACCACCGTGCACGTGACCCACCGGCCGTTGACCCCGGCCGACACCGAACGACCCGGCGTCAGCCCGATCGGGCGACCCATCGGGGACCTGCGGCTCTACGTGCTCGACGGGCGGGGGGAACCGGTGCCGCCCGGGGTCGTCGGCGAGCTCCACGTCGGTGGCGCGGGGGTCGCGCGCGGCTACCTCAACCGTCCCGCGCTGACCGCCGAACGCTTCCGGCCCAGCCCGTTCGTCGCGGGGGACCGGCTCTACGCCACCGGTGACCTCGTGCGCCACCGCCCCGACGGCGGTCTCGAGTACCTGGGCCGCAACGACTCCCAGGTGCAGATCCGTGGCTACCGCGTCGAGCTGGGCGAGATCGAGGCCCGGCTGGCCGCCTGTCCCGGCGTACGCGACGCGGTGGTGACGGTCACGACCGACGCCACGGGCGAGCCCCGCCTGGTCGGCTACTACACCGCGTCCGTGCGCCGGCTGACGGCCGAGGCGCTGCGTACCCGGCTGGCCGGCGTCCTGCCGGAGCACATGGTCCCGGCCGCGTACGTGCGGGTCGCCGAGTGGCCGCTCACGCCCAACGGCAAGCTCGACCACCGGGCGCTGCCCGCACCCGACGGGTCCGCCTTCGCCGCCCGCCACTACGCCGAGCCGGTCGGTCCGACGGAGACCGCCCTCGCCGCCATCTGGGCCGAGGTGCTCGGCGTCGAGCGGGTCGGGCGGCACGACAACTTCTTCGCGCTGGGCGGGCACTCGCTGCTGGCCCTGCGGGTGCTCGAACGGATGCGCCGCCAGGGCCTCTCCGCCGACGTACGCGCGCTCTTCGCCTCGCCGGTCCTGGCCGACCTGGCCGCCGCCCTGGGTGCCGGCGCGGACCGGGCCGACGCGACGCCGGAGCCGATCCCGGCCGGCTGCGACCGGATCACCCCGGACCTGCTGGCGCTGGTGGAGCTGAGCCAGCCGGAGATCGACGCGGTCGTCGCCACCGTGTCCGGCGGGGCGCCGAACGTGCAGGACGTCTACCCGCTGGCCCCGGTGCAGGAGGGGATGCTCTTCCACCACCTGATGGCCAGCGACCGCGACCCCTACCTGGTGACCACGGTCCTGCGCTTCGCCGACCGGGACCGGCTGGACCGCTACGCCGCCGCGCTGGAGGCGGTGGTCGCCCGGCACGACGTGCTGCGCACCGGGGTGGTGTGGCACGGGATCAACGAGCCGGTACAGGTGGTGTGGCGCCGGGCGCCCCTGCCCGTGGAGGAGGTTCCGCTCGACGCGGCGGGCGACGACCCGCTGCGGCAGCTCCGCGAGCACGTCGACCGGCGGTACGCCCGCCTCCCCCTCGACCAGGCCCCCCTGCTGCGGCTGCTGGTCGCGCGGGACCCGCGCGACGGCGGGTGGCTGGCCGTGGAGCTGATCCACCACATCGTCGACGACAACACCTCGCTCAAGCAGTTGCGGGCCGAGGTCCGCGCGTACCTGGCCGGCGAGGGCGACCGGCTGCCGCCGCCGCTGCCGTTCCGCGACTTCGTGGCCCGGATCCGGCGCGGCGTCGACCGGGCCGAGCAGGAAACCTTCTTCCGCCGGATGCTCTCCGGCGTGGACAGCCCGACCGTGCCCTTCGGCCTGCGGGACATCCACGGCGACGGGCACGGCATGCGCGACGCGCGGGTCTGGCTCGGGCCGGAGCTGACGCGGCGGCTGCGGCAGCGGGCCCAGGCCCTCCAGGTCGGGGTGACCAGCCTCTTCCACGTCGCCTGGGGGCAGGTGCTGGCCCGGGCCGCCGGGCGCCGGGACGTGGTCTTCGGCACCGTGCTCTCCGGCCGGATGGACGCCGGCGCGGGCAGCGACCGCGTCCTCGGGCCCTTCCTCAACACGCTCCCGCTGCGGGTCACCCTCGACGCCACCGGCGCCACGGAGTGCGTGCTGCGCACCCACGAGGCGCTGACCGGGCTGATCCGGCACGAGCACGCGTCACTGGCGCTGGCCCAGTCGTGCAGCGGGGTCGCGCCGCCGGCGCCGCTCTTCACCGCCCTGCTGAACTACCGGCACGCCGAGGTGCTGGCCGAGTCGGACGCCCCCGCGCCGGAACCCGACGCGGACGACCTGACCTACCTGGCCGCGCAGGAGCACGGCAACTACCCGCTCGCGCTGGACGTCGACGACCTGCGCGACGACGTGGCGCTGACCGTCGCCGCCGCGGCCGGGGTGGCGCCCGACCGGGTCTGCGCGATGGTCGAACGGGCCCTGGAGACGCTGGCCGACGCGCTGGAGCGGGCGCCGGACGCGCCGGTGGGCGGGCTCGACGTGCTGCCCCCCGCCGAGCGGTGCCGGCTCGTCGAGGAGGGCAACGACGCCACCGTGGCGTACCCGTCGGGGCGCCTGGTGCACCACCTCGTCGAGGCCCGGGCGGCCCGCGACCCGCAGGCGGTGGCCCTCGTCGACGGCGACGAGCGGCTCACCTACGGCGAGTTGAACGCGCGGGCCAACCGGCTCGCCCACCACCTGCGCGCCCGGGGCGTCGGGCCGGACCGGATCGTGGCGATCTGCGTCGAGCGGTCACCGGAGACGGTGGTGTGCCTGCTGGCCGTCCTCAAGGCCGGCGGCGCCTACCTCCCGCTCGACCCGGCGTACCCGGCCGAACGGCTCGCCGCCATGCTGCGCGACAGCGCCCCGGTGGCGGCGCTGACCCACGGCCCGGCCCGCGAGCGGTTGCGCGCCGCGCTGGCCGGGCTCGACACCCCGGTGGTCGACCTGGATCTCGACGCGGCGGCCTGGGCGGAGCTGCCGGTGACCGACCCGCTGGTCGACGGGCTGGGCGCGCACCACCTGGCGTACGTCATCTACACGTCCGGCACCTCCGGCACGGCCAACGGGGTGCTGGTGGAGCACCGGCAGCTGGTGGCCGTCGCCGCCGCCTGGGAACGCCTGTTCGACCTGCGGCCCGGCCTGGTGCACCTGCAGATGGCAAGCTTCTCCTTCGACGTCTTCACCGCCGACGTGGTGCGGGCGCTCGGCTTCGGCGGGCGGTTGGTGCTCTGCCCGCGCCCGCTGCTGCTGGACAGCGCGGGCCTCTACGCCCTGCTGCGCCGCCACGACGCGGACTTCGCCGACTTCGTGCCGGCCGTGCTCAACCCGCTGCTGGAGCACCTGGAGTCGACCGGCGGGAGCCTCGCCGGGTTGGAGACGGTGGTCTGCGGCTCGGACGCCTGGACCGCCGCCGACGCCGCCCGGCTGCGCGCCCTGTGCGGGCCGGGGGTGCGGATCGTCAACGCGTACGGCGTGACCGAGGCGGCCGTCGACAGCACCTGCCACGTGCTGCCGACGGACGGCCTCGCCGGGGCGACCTGCCTGCCGATCGGCCGGCCGCTGCCGAACGTGCGCGTCTACCTGCTGGACGCCGAGGGCGAGCCGGTGCCGGACGGGGTGGTCGGCGAGATCCACGTCGGCGGCGCGGGCGTGGCGCGCGGCTACCTGAACCGGCCCGAGCTGACCGCGCGGCGCTTCCGCGCCAACCCGTTCGTGCCGGGCGAGCGGCTCTACCGCACCGGTGACCTGGGCAGACGCCTGCCGGACGGGGGACTGGAGTTCCTGGGCCGCGACGACTTCCAGGTGAAGATCCGGGGCTTCCGCGTCGAGCTGGGCGAGATCGAGTCGCGGCTGGCGGCGACCGAGGGCGTCCGCGAGGCCGTCGTCGTGGCGCGCCCCGACGCCGGCGGCCAGCAGCGGCTCGTCGCGTACGTGCTGGGCGCAGAGGCGCCGGACGCCGCGCGGCTGCGGGACCGGCTCGCCGCCCAGCTGCCGGAGCACATGGTGCCGTCGGCGTACGTCCGGCTGGCCGCGTGGCCGCTGACGCCCAACGGCAAGCTCGACCGGGCGGCGCTGCCGGCACCGGACGGGGAGGCCTTCGGTCAGCGCGGGCATGTCGAGCCGGTCGGCCTGCTGGAGACCATGGTCGCCGGCGTCTGGGCCGAGGTGCTGGGGATCGAGCGGGTCGGCCGGCACGACGACTTCTTCGCCCTGGGCGGCCACTCGCTGCTTGCCATGCGGCTGGTCTCCAGGATCCGTCAGGTGCTGGGGCGGGAGGTCTCCCCGGCGGCGCTCTTCGCGGCGCCGGTCCTCGCCGCCTTCGTCGCCCGGCTCACGCCGGACGGCCGCGACGTGCTGCCCCCGATCCGCCCGGTCGACCGGGCCGGCGCGCTGGAGCCCTCCTTCGCGCAGCGGCGGCTGTGGTTCCTGGAACACCTCGGCGGTCTCGGCCACGCCTACCACATGCCCCTCGCCCTGGAGTTGGCCGGCTGGCTCGACCACGAGGCGCTGCGGGCGGCCCTGGACGCCCTGGTCGCCCGGCACGAGGCCCTGCGCACCCGGCTCGTGCCCGCCGGCTCCGACGTCCACCAGCACGTCGACCCGCCCGGCACCGGCTTCACCCTGCACACGCACGACCTCACCGGGGCGCCCGACGCCGCCGCCCGGCTGGCCCGGCTCCAGGACGAGGAGTTCACGGCCCCGTTCGACCTGACCACCGGTCCCCTGATCCGGGGCCGCCTGGTCACCCTCGCCCCGGACCGGCACGTCCTGCTCGTCACCATGCACCACGTCGTGTCCGACGGCTGGTCCATCGGCGTCCTGACCCGTGAGCTGGGGGTGCTCTACGCCGCGCACCACCACGGCCAACCCGACCCCCTGCCACCCCTGCCCGTGCAATACGCCGACTACGCCGCCTGGCAACGCCAATGGCTCACCGACGACACCCTCCAACGCCAGGAAACCCACTGGCGCCAGATCCTCGCCGACGCACCCACCCTCCTGCACCTACCCACCGACCGACCCCGACCCACCGAACAGGACCACCACGGCGCCCACCTCCCCATCACCCTCGACACCCACCTCACCACCGCCCTCAAAACCCTCACCACCAACCACGGCACCACCCTCTACATGACCCTGCTCACCGCCTGGGCCATCGTCCTGTCCCGCCTCACCGGCCAACACGACCTCATCATCGGCACCCCCACCGCCAACCGCCGCCGCGCCGAACTCGAAAACCTCATCGGCTTCTTCGTCAACACCCTCGCCCTGCGCATCGACCTCACCGACCACCCCACCACCACCCAACTCCTACACCGCGTCCGCGACCTCACCCTCACCACCCTCGACCACCAGGACCTCCCCTTCGAACACGTCGTCGAAGCCGTCAACCCCACCCGCAACCTCGCCCACACCCCCCTCTTCCAGGTCATGTTCGCCTGGCAGAACACCGACGACGGCGAGCTGAGCCTCCCGGGCCTGCGGGTCACCGCCCTGCCGCCGCCCCACAGCACGGCCAAGTTCGACCTCACCCTCGCCCTCGCCGAGCACGACGGCCGCATCACCGGCAGCCTCGAGTACGCCACCGCACTCTTCGACACCGCCACCGCCCAGCGACACATCCGCTACCTGCGCCACGTCCTCACCCAACTCGTCGCCCACCCAGACCAGCCCATCGACCGGCTGACCCTGCTCGACGAACGGGAACGGGAGCAGGCGCTGCGCCAGGCCGAGCCGTCGCCGGTGGACAAGGGCGTCGTCGCCCGCCTCGCGGAGCGGGTCGCCGCGGCCCCCGAGGCGGTGGCGGTCACCTTCGAGGGCACGTCGCTCACCTACCGCGACCTCGACGCGCGCGCCAACCGGCTCGCCCACCACCTGCGCGCGCACGGCGTCGGCCCCGACACCCTCGTCGCGGTCTGCCTGCGCAGGTCGCCGGAGCTGATCGTCGTGCTCCTGGCCGTCGCCCGGGCCGGCGGCGCGTACCTGCCCCTTGACCCGGCCCACCCCGCCGAACGCCTGCGGCACCTGCTGGCCGACGGCGCCCCGGTCGCCGTCCTCGCCCACGCCGCGACCCGCGCCACCCTCGACGGCCTCACCGACGCGCCCCTCGTCGACCTCGACACCGACGCACACCGCTGGGCGGACCGGCCCACCACCAGCCCCGACCCCGGCACCCGGCCCGACCACCTCGCCTACGTCATCCACACCTCCGGCTCCACCGGCCGGCCCAAGGGCGTGGCGCAGACCTGGCGGTGCCTGGACAACCTGATCGACTGGCAGCTCCGCTACGCCGCGCCGGGCAGCCCCGCGCCGCAACGGGTGCTCCAGTTCGCCTCGATCGGCTTCGACGTCTCCGCGCAGGAGATCTGGAGCACCCTCTGCCAGGGCGGCACGCTGGTGCTGATCGGCGAGGAAAGCGGCCGGGACCTGGGCCGGCTGCGCCACGTCCTGGCGGAGCAGGGCGTACGGCGGGCGTTCCTGCCGGCGGCCGTGCTGCACCAGTTGGCCGGTCTCACCGGGGCCGTCGCCCCGCTCGCGCCCGGCTGCGAGATCGTCACCGCCGGCGAGGCGCTGCGGGTCAACGACGACCTCCGGGCCCTGGTGGTGGGGCTGGGCGGCCGGTACCTCTACAACCAGTACGGCCCGACCGAGACCCACGTGGTCAGCCAGTTCGCGCTGGCCACCGAGGCGGCGGCCGACTGGCCGGCCCTGCCGCCGATCGGCCGGCCGATCGCCAACGCCCGGCTCTACGTGCTCGACGAGCGGTGCGAGCCGGTGCCGGCGGGCGTGCTCGGCGAGCTCTACATCGGCGGATCCGGCCTGGCGCGCGGCTACCTCAACCGGCCGGCGGCGACCGCGGCGCGGTTCCTGCCGGACCCGTTCGCCGGGCCGGGCGAGCGGATGTACCGCAGCGGGGACCTGGTCCGCCGCCGGGCCGACGGGACCATCGAGTTCGTCGGGCGCGCCGACGACCAGGTCAAGGTGCGCGGATTCCGGGTCGAGCCGGGCGAGGTGGAGAGCGCCCTGCGGCACGTTCCGGACGTACGCGAGGCGGCCGTGCTGCTGCGCGAGGACACCCCCGGCGACCCGCACCTGGTCGGCTACCTGGTCGGCGACGTCACCGCCGAGGCGGCCCGCGAGCAGTTGCGGCGCCGGCTGCCCGAGCACCTGGTGCCGACCCGCTGGGTGGTGCTGGAGCGGCTGCCGCTGACGGCCAACGGCAAGCTGGACCGGCGGGCCCTGCGCGCGCCGGAGCAGGCCGACGTCGCCACCGCCTACGTCGCGCCGCGCGACGACCGGGAGGCCCGGATGGCCGCCATCTGGGCCGAGGTGCTGCGCCGCGACCGGGTCGGCGCGCACGACGACTTCTTCGCGCTGGGCGGCCACTCGCTGCTGGCGACCCGGCTCGTGCACGCGATCAACGAGCGGATGTCGGCGCGGCTGTCGCTGCGTACCCTCTTCCGGAAGCCGGTCCTGGCCGACCTGGCAGCCGAGCTGGCGGGGCCCGGCTCCCCCGCCGTCGACGCCCTCCCGTCGCTCGTCGCAGATCCCGCCGGCCGGTACGAGCCGTTCCCGCTCACCGACATCCAGGAGGCCTACTGGGTGGGCCGCGGGTCCACCATCGAGCTCGGCGGCGTCGGCGCGCACGGCTACAGCGAGCTGCGGCTGCGCGACTTCGACGAGGAGCGCTTCACCCGGGCGCTGCACCGGCTGGTCGACCGCCACGACATGCTCCGCGCGGTCTTCCACGACGGCGTCCAGCGGGTCCTGCCGAACGTGCCGCGCTACGCGATGGCCCGGCAGGACCTGCGCGGGCTCGACCCACGGACCGCCGCCACCCGCCTGGCCGAGACCCGCGAGCGGATGTCCCACCAGGTGTTCGACGCCGGCCGCTGGCCGCTGTTCGAGTTCGCGGTGACGCTGCTCGACGGCGAGGCGCGGCTGCACGTCAGCCTCGACGCGCTGATCCTCGACGCGGCCAGCGGGCAGATCCTGGAACACGAGCTGGCGCTGCTCTACGCCGACCCGGACGTCGACCTGCCGCCGCTCGCGGTGACCTTCCGCGACTACGTCCTGGCCGAACGGGCCCTGCGGCGCACGCCACGCTACGAGCGGGCCCTCGACTACTGGCGGGAGCGGGTCGGCACGCTGGCCCCCGCGCCACAGCTCCCGCTGGAACGGCAGCCGGAGAGCGTCGAACGGCCGCGCTTCACCCGCTACGACGAGGTGGTGCCGGCGGAGCGTTGGAGCCGGCTGAAGGCGCTCGCCGGCCGGCACCAGGTGACCCCGTCGGTGCTGCTGGTGACCGCGTTCGCGCAGGTGCTGGCCCGGTGGAGCCGCCAGTCGCGGTTCACGCTGAGCCTGCCGCTGTTCAACCGGCTGCCGCTGCATCCCGGCATCAACGCGGTGATCGGCGACTTCACGTCGCTGGTGCTGCTGGAGGTCGACGTGGCGGCCGGGGTCGACTTCGTGACCCGGGCCCGTGCGGTGCAGGAGCAACTCTGGCAGGACATCGACCACTCGGCGGTCAGCGGCGTACGGGTCAACCGCGAACTCGCCCGTGCCCGGGGCACCCGCCACGCGGCCCTGCCCGTCGTCTTCAACAGCACGCTCACCGAATCGGCCCCCGACGTCGGCGACAGCGGCCTCGCGGCGGCGCTCGGCGGCGAGGTGCTGCACGGCATCACCCAGACCCCGCAGGTGTGGATCGACCACACGGTCCTGGAGGCCGGCGGGCGGCTGCACGTCAACTGGGACAGCATCGACGAGCTCTTCCCCGCCGGCCTGGTCGCCGAGATGTTCGCGGCGTACCGGGAGCTGCTCGGGCGGCTGGCGGAGCCGGACGCCTGGCACGGCACGCTGGACGGGCCGCTCGCCCCGCCGGTGCCGGCGGCCCCGCCGGCCAATCGCGGGCTCCTGCACGAGCTTGTCGACCGGCAGGCGCTGGCGACCCCCGCCGCGCCCGCCGTGCTCGCCCCGGACCGGCACCTGGACCACGCCACCGTACGCGTCGAGGCACGGCAGCTGGCCGGGCGGCTCCAGGACCACGGCGTCGGGCCCGGCCAGCTCGTCGCGGTGCTGCTCGACCGGGGCTGGAAGCAGGTCGTCGCCACCCTCGCGGTCCTGCACGCCGGGGGCGCGTACCTGCCGCTCGACCCCGACTGGCCGGCCGAGCGGGTGGCCCGGGTGCTCCAGCGGGCCGGGGCGGAGCTGGTCCTGACCGGGTCGGACCGGGTGGCCCTGCCCGAGGGCGTCGCGCGCCTGGTGGTGGACGCGGCCGCCGTCGGTGCGGGCGGGCCGGCGCTGCGGCCGGTCGAGCTGGCGGAGACCGACGTCGCATACGTGATCTACACGTCCGGCTCCACCGGCACGCCGAAGGGGGTGACGATCGACCATCGCGGTGCGGTGAACACGCTGCTCGACGTCAACGCGCGTTTCGGCGTGGGGCCGGCCGACCGGGTCCTGGCCGTCAGCGCGCTCAGCTTCGACCTCTCCGTCTTCGACATCTTCGGCACCCTCGCGGCCGGCGCGGCGGTCGTGACGCTCGACCCGGAACTGGCCCGCGATCCGGCCCACTGGCGGGAGGTGGCCCACGCCCACCGGGTCAGCGTCTGGAACTCGGTGCCGGCGCTGGCCGGCATGCTGCTCGACGACGCCGACGCCGGCCATCCGCTGCCGGCGTCGCTGCGGCTGGCCATGCTCTCCGGGGACTGGATCCCGCTCACCCTCCCCGACCGGCTGCGCAAGGCGCTGCCGGGGATCCGGGTCGAGAGCCTCGGCGGCGCCACCGAGGCGTCGATCTGGTCCATCCACCACCCGGTCGACGAGGTCGATCCGGCCTGGCGCAGCATCCCCTACGGCCGGGCGCTGGCCCACCAGGGGGTCCACGTGCTGGACGACGCCCTGCGTCCCCGGCCCACCTGGGCCACCGGCGACCTCTGGATCAGCGGCGCCGGGCTGGCGCGGGGCTACTGGCGCGACGAGGCGGCGACGGCGGCCAGCTTCGTCGTCCACCCGGTCAGCGGGGAGCGGCTCTACCGCACCGGCGACCTGGGCCGGCTCCGCCCGGACGGCACGATCGAGTTCCTCGGCCGCGAGGACGGCCAGGTCAAGGTGCACGGCTACCGCATCGAGCTGGGCGAGATCGAGGCGGCGTTGGAGGCCCACCCGGGCGTACGCGCCGCCGCGCTGCGGCTGCTCGGTCAGGCGCAGGGCGAGAAGCGGCTGGCCGCGTACGTGGTGCCGGACGGTCCCGTGCCCGAGCCCGCCGCCCTCGTCGCGTACCTGGAGCAGCGGCTGCCGGCGTACATGGTGCCGTCGTCGTTCACCGTCCTCGACGCGCTGCCGCTGTCGGCCAACGGGAAGGTCGACCGAGGCCAGCTCCCCGACCCGAAGCCGTCGCCGGAGACCGTCGCCGAGGCGCCGGTGCTCACCGACCCGGCCGAGAACCGGCTGGTCGAGATCGTCACCGAGATCCTCGACCTGCCCGTCGTCGCGCCCGACGCCAATCTGCTGATGCTCGGCGCCACGTCGATCGACGTCGTCCGGATCGCGAACGCCCTCTCCGGCGAGTTGGGCTTCCGGCCGAAGCTGGCCCGGCTGATGCGCCAGCCGACCCTCGCCGACCTGCTGCGGATGTTCCGCGAACACACCGCCGAGCGGGCCGTCGTCGCGGCCGCGCAGCGGGCCGTCACGGTGGTCGAGGACCCGGCCGCGCGCGCCGCGTTCACCTCGGACGCGCGGGGCCGTCGCGACTTCGCGCCCGACACCCCGGCGGTCACGCTGACCGCGCCGGCCGACCCGGCGTACGACCGGCGCTACGCCGGCTACCGCACGGTGCGCCGCTTCGCCGCGGACCCGCTGCCGGCGGCGGCGCTCGGCGGGTTGCTGGCCACCCTCGCCCAGCGGGAGGTCGACGGTCGGGCCAAGTTCCAGTACGGCTCGGCCGGCGGCACCTACGCCGTGCAGACGTACGTCCTGGTCAGAGCGGGGCGCATCGACGGGGTGCCGGGCGGGGCGTACTACCACGACCCTGCGGCGCACCGGCTGCTGGCGCTCGGTCGCGACCGCGAGCTGAGCCCCGACGCCTTCGACTACTTCGTCAACCGGCCGGTCTTCGAGGCCGCCGCGTTCGCGCTGTTCCTCGTGGCGCAGCGCGCGGCCATCGAGCCCCTCTACCAGGAGCAGAGTGCGACCTTCACCGCGATCGAGGCGGGCGCCATGGCCCAGCTGCTGACGATGGCCGCCCCCGAGCACGGTCTCGGCCTGTGCGGCGTCGGAGCCCTGGACACAGCGGAGCTGCCCGCCCTGTTCGACCTGGAACCCTCGCACCGGCTGGTGTACGCGCTGCTCGGCGGCGGCCGTCCCGGGGCGGAACCGGCCGCGCCCGACGCCTCCGCCACCGACACGATCACGGTCGAGCTGTGAACGCCTACGAGCTGCTCGACACGCTCAACCGGCACGCGGTCGGGTTGCGGGTCGACGGCGACCGGCTGCGCCTCACGGGCTCCCGCGAGGTCCTCACGCCCGACCTGCTGGCCGACCTCAAGGCGCACAAGGAGGAGCTGGTCGCGATCCTGACCGGCGCCGACGCGGACACGATCCCCCGCCGGCCGCGACCGGACGCGCCGGTGCCGGTCGCGTTCGCCCAACGGCAGCTCTGGTTCCTCGACCAGCTCTCTCCCGGCAACCCGTTCTACAACAACCCGGTCGCGTTCGACGTCGTGGGCGCCCTGAACGTGCCGGCGCTGGCCCGCGCCCTGACCGAGGTGGTGCGCCGGCACGAGGCGCTGCGTACCGTCTTCGCGCTCGTCGACGAGGAGCCCTGCCAGGTGGTGCGGCCGGCCGGGCCGGTCGCCCTGCCGGTCGTGGACCTCACCGCGCTCCCCCGCCCGGAGCGCTTCCGCCGGGCCGACGAGGCCGCCGAGGCCGAGGCGCGGTCGCCGTTCGACCTGGCCGCCGGCCCGCTGCTCCGCACCGCCCTGCTGCGGCTGGCCCCCGACGAGCACCGCTGGCTGCTCACCGTGCACCACATGGTGGCCGACGGCTGGTCCGTCGGCATCCTGATCGGCGAGGTCACCGCGCTCTACGCCGCGTACGCGCGGGGCGAGGCTCCCGCGCTGGCCGAGCTGCCCGTGCAGTACCCGGACTACACGCTGTGGCAGCGCCGGCACCTCGGCGGCGGCGAGCTGGAGCGCCAGCTCGGCTACTGGACGCGGACCCTGGCCGGTGCGCCCGCGCTGCTCGCCCTGCCGACCGACCGGCCCCGCCCGGCGGTGCAGCGCTACCGGGGCGAGACCCACGGCACGACTGTGGACGCCGCGGTGCTGCGGGGCCTGCGGGAGGTGGGCCGGGCCGGCGACGCGACGCTCTTCATGACGCTCATGGCCACGTTGTCGGTGCTGCTGTGGCGCTACAGCGGGCAGGACGACGTCTGCGTCGGCACCCCGTTCGCCAACCGCAACCACCGTGACGTGGAGGGCCTGATCGGCCACTTCGTGAACACGGTGGTGATCCGCAACCGGCTGGACCCGGGGCAGTCCTTCGCGGCGCTGCTGGCCGACGTGCGCCGGCACCTGCTCGACGCGTACGCCCATCCCGACCTGCCGTTCGAGCAGCTCGTGGACGCGCTCAACCCGGAGCGGCACACCAGCTACTCGCCGCTGTTCCAGGTGATGCTGGTGCTCCAGAACATCCCGCGCGGCCGGCTGGAGCTGCCCGGCCTGGAGCTGCGGCCCCTGTCGAGCAGCACCGGCGCGGCCAAGTTCGACCTGTCGGTCGAGGTGATGGAGCACGCCGACGAGCTGCACGTCATCTTCGAGTACAACACGGACCTCTTCGACGCCGCGACGATCGCCCGGCTGGCCGGACACTTCGCCCGCCTGCTCGCCCAGGTGGCGGCCGATCCGTCGGCCCCGGTCGGCGCGCTGCGGCTGCTCGGTGCGGACGAGCGGCACCGCCTGCTGGTCGAGTGGAACCGCACCGCGCGACCGCCCACCGGCCCGGCGGACGTGGTGCGGCGGATCGCGGCGCAGGCGCGGCGGCACCCCGACTCACTCGCCGTGGCCGACGACGACGAGCGGCTGGACTACGCCACGCTGGAGCGGCGGGCCAACCGCCTGGCGCACGCGCTGATCGCCCGGGGCGTGCGCCGCGACCAGGTGGTGGGCCTGCACGCACGTCGCTCGGCCGGGCTGATCGTCGCCATCCTGGGCGTGCTCAAGGCCGGGGCCGCCTACCTGCCGCTGGACCCGGCCCTGCCGCCGGAGCGGCTCGCCGGCATGGTCGCCGACGCGGCGCCGGCCCTGGTGCTCGGCGAGGACGACCTGGCCGCCGTCGAGGCCGAGGGGCGCCACGACGGTCCGCCCGGCGTCGTCGTGCACCCCGCCAACCTGGCGTACGTGATCTACACGTCGGGCTCGACGGGCCGCCCCAAGGGCGTCGCGGTCGCCCACGGCGGCGTCGTGAACCTGCTCGACCACTGGGTGTCGCGGCTCGGCGCCGCCGAGGGGGAGGCGGCGGCGCTCTGGTCGAGCGTCGGCTTCGACGTCTCGGTGCAGGAGATCTTCCTGCCGCTGACCACGGGCGGGGCCCTGCACCTCGTACCGGAAAAGCTGCGCGGCGACCCGGCGGCGCTGATGGGCTGGCTGCGCGAGCACCGCGTCGTGCAGGCCTACCTGCCGCCGGCCTTCGTCCGGTGGATCGACGAGGATCCGGCGACCTGCCTGGCCGGATCGGCGCTGCGCCAGCTGCTGGTCGGGGTCGAACCGCTGCCGGAGCAGGCCCTGCACCGGATGCAGGAGGCCCTGCCCGGGCTGCGGGTCCTCAACGGGTACGGGCCGACGGAGACCACCGTCTACAGCACCGCCTACCTCGACCCGCAGCCGTCCGCCCGGCGGTGCCCGATCGGCCGGCCGATCGCCAACACCCGCATCTACCTGCTCGACGAGCGGCGGGAGCCGGTGCCCGTCGGGGTCACCGGCGAGATCCACATCGGTGGCGCCGGGGTGGCCCGCGGCTACCTGGGCCGGCCGGGGGCGACCGCCGAGCGGTTCGTTCCCGACCCGTTCGTGCCCGGGGAACGGCTCTACCGCACCGGCGACCTGGCCCGGCTGCTGCCCGACGGGAACATCGAGTACCTCGGCCGCCGCGACAACCAGGTCAAGATCCGGGGCTTCCGCATCGAGCTGGGCGAGATCGAGGCCGCGCTGCGGGACCGGCCGGACGTACGCGAGGCGGCGGTGCTGGTCGACTCGGACCCGGCCGGGGAGCCGAGGCTGGTCGCCGGGGTCGCCCGGGACGGGGCGGCGCCGTTGCTGGTCAGCGAGTGGCGCGAAGCGCTGTCGCGACGGTTGCCCGGCTACATGATCCCGTCGCTCTTCGTGGAGCTGCCGCAACTGCCGCTGACCGCCAACGGCAAGCTCGACCGCGACGAGGTGCTGCGGCTGGCCCGTACCGGCGCGCCCTGGCAGGTCAACCTGGCCAGCCCGCGCGACCAGATCGAGCTGACCCTCTACCAGATCTGGAAGCGCCTGCTGCTGCACCCGCAGATCGGCATCGGCGACCGGTTCTTCGACGTGGGTGGCACCTCGATCTCGGCGATCAAGCTGGCCCACGCGATCGGCGAGGCGTTCGGCGAGCCGCTGCCGGTCCACGAGATCATGCTGCACCCGACCATCGAGGCGCTGGGCGGCCGGCTGCGGCGGGGCGCGTCGGGCCGGCCGCCGAGCAACCTGATCGAGTTCCGGGCGGGTGACGGCGCCGGCCGGGTCATCTGCGTGCACCCGGCCGGCGGCACCGCGTTCTGCTACCTGTCGCTGGCCAAGGCTCTCCCGGAGTCCCTCGGCGTGTACGGGATCCAGTCCCCTGGGGTGAACCCGGGCGAGGAGTTCCTGCCCACCGTGGAGGCGATGGCCGAGGCGTACCTGGGGCAGATCGCGCACCTGCTGGACGGGCCGGTGGTGCTGACCGGGCTCTCCTACGGAGGGCTGGTCGCGTACGAGATGGGACGCCGGCTGGCCCTCGCCGGGCATCCCGGGTCGAGCGTGGTCCTGCTGGACACCCTGGGCACCGACGACCCGGCCCACCGGGGCGCGATCGAGCCGGTGGACATGGCCGAGTTCCGCGACAAACTCATCAAGTTCAACGGGATGTACCCGGGCATCGACGACGAGCAGATCGACCAGTACCACCGCGTCTACAACCACAACCGGTCGACGATGCGCGACTATCCGACCCCACCGTCGCCGGCCCGGCTGGTGCTGTTGCAGGCCACCGCCGGGCGCGACGAGGCCTTCCTGCGCGAGGTGCGCGCCTTCTGGCACCGGCGCGGCGAGGCCGACTTCCTGCTGGAACAGGTCCACTGCGACCACTGGGACATCCTGGAGAGCGCCGTGGTGCTGCGGGTCGCCGCGCTGCTGCGCGGCGAGATGGACCGGCTCTCCGACGCCCGTCCGACGACGCCGGCCGTACGGGAGGCGTGATGGTCCAGGGTCCCGGTCTCGCGCACGCCGTGCTCGCCCAGGCCAGCCGTACCCCCGACGCGGTCGCGGTGGCCGACGGCGACCGGCGCCTCAGCTACGCCGACCTGGACGCCGCCAGCGCCGCCGTCGCCCGGTCCCTGCGCCGGGCCGGGACCCGCCCGGGTCAGGCCGTCGCGGTGCACCTGCCGCGCGGCTGGCGGCTGGTCTGCGTCATGCTCGGCATCCTGCGGCTCGGCGCGACCGTGGTGCCGCTGGACCGGCAGAGCCCGCCCGGGCGGCGGGACCACATGCTGCGCGACTCGGGCGCCGTGGCGGTGGTCCACGGCCCGGACGCGCCCGGTGACCTGCCCGACGGGATCCGCCCGCTGCCGGCGGAGGCCCTGCTCGCGGGAGCCCCGGCGACCGGGTCGGACGGGCCGCCCGCGCCGGTCGCGTTCGTCTTCTACACCTCGGGCACCACCGGCCGCCCCAAGGGCGTGGAGGTGCGCGACGCGGGCATCCTGCGGCTGGCCCGCCCCGGCTACGTCGCGCTGACCCCGGCGGCCCGCTACGCGAGCCTCGCCAACCCGGCGTTCGACGCGATCAGCTTCGAGGTCTGGGTGCCGCTGCTGACCGGCGGCTGTTGCGTCGTGCTCGACGACGAGACGGTGGCGACGCCGCACCTGCTCGACGCCGCGCTGCGCCGGGAGCGGATCGACACGCTCTTCATCACCGTGGCGCTGTTCAACACGGTGGTCGACGAACGGCCGCACTGCTTCGCCGACGTCGGCCAGGTGCTCGTCGGCGGCGAGCAGCTCAACGCCCGGCTGATCCGCCGCTGGTACCGCGACAACCCCGCCAGCCGCACCCGGCTGCACAACGTCTACGGGCCCACCGAGGCGACCACGTTCGCCCTGTGCCACCCGGTCCCGCGCGACTTCGACGCCGAGGTGGTGCCGATCGGCCGGGTGCTGCCGGGCACCGACGCGCACCTGGTGGTCGACGGTGCCCGCGTCGCCGCGCCGGGCGAGGTCGCCGAGCTGTACCTGGGCGGCGCGGCGCTGGCGGCCGGCTACCGCAACCTGCCCGAGGAGACCGCCGCCCGTTTCGTCCGGCTGCCCTGGCTGGACGGCTCCACCGGCCGCCACTACCGCACCGGGGACCTCGTGCGCGCCGACGCCGCCGGCCGCGTCGAGTACGTCGGCCGGGTCGACCGGCAGGTCAAGGTCCGGGGCTTCCGGGTCGAGCCCGGCGAGGTGGAGCGGCAGATCCTCGCCCACCCGGGGGTCCGGCAGGCGTACGTGTGCACCCGGCGCGACCCGGTGCACGGCACGAACGAGCTGCTGGCGTACCTGGTGACGGCTCCCGATCTCTCGTTCGCGGAGTTCGACAGGCACCTGGGCGCGACCCTGCCGCCGTACCTGCGCCCGCACCGGGTCCACCGGGTCGGGGCGCTGCCGCTGACCCCGAACGGCAAGGTGGACGCCGACGCGCTGCTGCGGCGCGACGACCCGCCATGGCGTGCTGGGCGGGACGACCCACCCGGGCGTGCTGGGCGCGAGGACCCGCCATGGCGTGCTGGACGCGACGCCCCGCACCCACCCGACGGGCGCGAGGAACGCCACGACCCGCACGCGCGCGACGGGCGCGAGGAACGCCACGACCCGCACGCGCGCGACGGGCGCGAGGAACGCCACGATCCGCCCGCGCACGACGGGCGCGACGGCGGCCCCGCCGAGGCGGCCGGCACGGCGTGGCAGCGGGCGGTGCTCGGGCTGGCCGGCGAGGTGCTGGGCGTGCCCGACCTGCGACCGGACGACCGGTGGATCGCCAGCGGCGGGGATTCGCTCAAGGCGCTGCGGCTGCGCTTCGAGATCCAGCGGCGCTGGGGCGCCGAGGTGCCGCAGGCGCTGGTGCTGGGCGGCGACCTCGCCAAGCTGGCCGCGGCGGTCGCGACGGCCCGTACCGCGACCGGCTCGCCGTACCCGGTGCCGGCTCCCCCGTCCGGGGCCCGCTCCGCGCCGGCCACCTCGGAGCAGCAGCGGCTCTGGCTGTTGCAGCAACGGTCGCCGACGTCCACCGCCTACCACGTGGGGCTCGCCTTCGAGCTGCGCGGCCGGGTCGACGTCGACGCGCTGCGGCACGCGCTGCGCCGGGTGGTGGCGCGTCACGCGGCGCTGCGGACCGCCTTCCGGGCCACGCCAGAGGGGCTGCGCCAGGAGGTCGGCGAACCCTACGACCCGTGGCGCGAGCCCACTCCCGCTCCCGCTACCGACGCCGACGGGGCCGGCGACAGCGAAGGGGCCAGGACCGGCGACGGGGCCGGCGAGGGCGACCGGGCCGGGTGGCGCGAGCGCGCCCGCGCCCTCTTCGCCGCCCCCTTCGACCTGGCGCAGCCGCGCATGCTGCGGGCGTACTGGCTGGCCCGCGACGGCGGCGGGGTGCTCCTGCTGCACCTGCACCACATCGCGGTCGACGGCTGGTCGCTCGACGTCCTCTTCCGCGGGCTGTCGACCGCGTACGCGGCGGCGCTGGCCGGCACGACCGAGGACGAGGACGCGCCCGCCCCGACGCCGCTGGACTACGCCCGGTGGCAGACCGAGTGGTTCGCCCAGCCGGCCTACCGGGCACAACGCGACGCCCTGCGCGGCCACTACGCCGACGTGACGGAGGTCGCCGCGCCGCTGCGGCCGGTCCGGGAGCGCGGCGGCGGCACCGGGGACCGCCTGCTCCACACCACGATCGGCCCGGAACGCCGCGCCGCCCTCGACCGGCTCGGCGCCGAGCTGGGACTGACCCGCTTCCCGCTGCTGCTGACGCTGTTCGGCTGGGCCGTGCACGGGGTGACCGGCCGCACCCATCCGCGCGTCGCCAGCCCCGTCGCGAACCGGCCCGTACGCGACTTCGAGGCGAGTGTCGGTATGTTCGCCAACACGGTGCTGCTGCCCCTGGCGCTGGCCCCCGCCGAGGAGCTGCGGGCGCAGCTGCGCCGACAGGCCGACGCCGTACGCGCGGTGCTCGACGCGCAGGACGTGGCGCTCGCGCACGCCGTCGCCGACCACGACTTCGGCGTCGACGCGCCGCTGTTCGACTTCCTCTTCGTCCTCGACAACACCGACTTCTCCGCGCTGGCGCTGCCCAGCTGCGCGTCCCGGCCGGTCTGGCTGTCCCCGACCGAGGCCAAGTGCCCGCTCACCCTCTCGATCGTCGCGCACGGGTCCGGCCTCGACTGTCTCTGGGAGTACGCCGACGAGCACTTCGACGCCGCCGACGTGGCCGCGGCGGCCGAGTTGTTCCGGCGCGGCCTCGACGCGTTGACCGGCACCGGCCCGCGCACGCTGGCCGAGCTGGTGCGGCCCCACCGCCGCGGCCTGCCCGAGCCCGGCCTGGGTTCGCGTACCCCGGTGGCCTTCCCCACCGTGGCCGAGGCCTTCGCCCGGCGGGTGCGGGCGGAGCCGACCGCGACCGCGCTGGTCGCCGGCGACCGTCGCCTCAGCTACGCCGACCTCGACGCGTACGCCTCGGGGCTCGCCGCCGAACTGCTGCGGGACCATCCGGTGGCGACCGGCGACCGGCACCGCGTCGCCCTGTTCTTCGCGCCGTCGGTGGAGCACGTGGTGGCGCTGCTCGCGGCGGCCCGGCTCAACCTGACCGTCGTGCCGCTCGACCGGGCCTACCCGCCGGCGCTGCTGCGCCAGGTCCTGGGCCAGGTCGACCCGCTCTGCGTGCTGCTGGCGCCCGGCGACGAGCCCGCCCTCGACGTGATCGACGAGGGCGCCCACCCCCGGCACCCGGTGGTGCTGTCCCGGTCGGTCACGCCCGTCGCGCCGTCGTACGCCGGCCGCCCGCTCTACACGCTCTTCACCTCGGGCTCGACCGGCACGCCCAAGGGGGTGCAGGTCGGCGACGCCCTGCTGGTCAACCTCCTGCACTGGCAGGGCGAGGCCGGTGGCCTGGCGGGCGCGGCGGCGACCGTGCAGTTCTCCATGCTCTCCTTCGACGTCTCCTTCCAGGAGGTCTTCGGCACGCTCTGCGGCGGCGGCACCCTGCACCTGCCCCGCCCCGGGCTCAGGCAGGACATGCCGGCGCTGCTGGCGCACCTCGACGCCGCCGGCATCGAGCGGATCTTCCTGCCGTACGTCGCCCTGCAACTCCTGGCCGAGCACGGGGTCCGCCTCGGCCGGTACCCGTCCCGGCTGCGGGAGGTCGTCACCGCCGGCGAGCAGCTGATCTGCACCGACAGCATCCGCCGCTGGTTCGCGGGCCTGCCCGGTGCGCGCCTGTTCAACCACTACGGCCCGACCGAGACCCACGTGGTCAGCAGCCTCTGCCTCGACGGCGACCCCGCCACCTGGCCGACCCGGCCCGCCATCGGCCGCCCGGTCGCCAACACGTGGCTGCGGGTGGTGGACTCCGCCGACGAGGTCGTGCCGCCGGGCTGCCCGGGGCAGCTGCTGATCGGCGGGGAGCTGGTGGCGCCCTGCTACCTGGACGATCCGGCGCTCGACCGGGCCCGCTTCGTCGAGCTGCCCGGTGACGGCTGGTTCTTCCGCAGCGGCGACCGGGCCCGGTTCGACCGGGACGGCCTGCTGCACTACCTGGGCCGCGACGACCAGCAGGTGAAGGTGAGCGGGCACCGGCTGGAGCTGGGCCAGGTGGAGGCGGCCCTGCTGACGCATCCGGCGGTCGTCAACGCCGTGGTGGTCCGCGACGATCCGCACCTGGTCGCCTGTCTGGAGCTGCGGCCGGATCCACCGTCCCCGGAGGAGCTGACCGGTCACCTGGCGGGGCTCCTGCCCGGGTACGTGCGGGTGGACCGGTTCCGGCGGCTGCCGCAGCTGCCGCGTACCGCCAGCGGGAAGCTGGACCGCCAACGCGCGTTGACCGCACCGGGCGAGGAGCTGCGGCCGGACGCCGCCGCGCCGGCACCGGTCATGTCGGTCCTGGAGTCCCGGCTGGCCGGGCTCTTCGAGGAGGTCGTCGGGACGCCGATCGCACCCGACCGGCGCTTCTTCGACCAGGGCGCGGGCAGCCTCGACCTGATGCGCTTCCACCTGCGCTGCGCGGCCGAGGGGCTGCCGCTGAGCATCCCCGACCTTTTCGAGCACGTCACCATCCGTCGCCTCGCCCGGTTCCTCACCGAGCGGCGGGCCACGGAGGCGGCGGTGGGCGGGCGGGACGGGGCCGTCGCCGGCCCGGCGGACGAGCCGGTCGCCGTGGTCGGGATGGCCGTCAGGCTGCCCGGCGCGGCCGACCTGGCCGCCTTCTGGGCGATGGTGGAGGCCGGCGACCGGGGCATCGAGCACTTCGACGCCGCCGACGGCCTGGTCGGCGCCCGCAGCCAGCTGGCCGGGGTGCTCGGCTTCGACCCGGGGCACTTCGGCATCAGCCGGCAGGAGGCGCGGCTGATGGATCCGCAGCAGCGGCACCTGCTGATGAGCTGCGTCGAGGCGTTGGCGCACGCCGGCATCGCCGATCCCGGCGGGCAGCGGGTCGGCCTGCTCGCCAGCTGCGGCGAGAACACGTACTTCCAGACGATGCTGCGCGAAGCCGATCCGGCGCGGCTGCCGGACTCCTTCCAGTTGGCGCTGCACCACGAGAAGGACTTCCTGGCCACGAAGGTCGCCTACCACCTGCGGCTGACCGGTCCGGCCTTCACCGTGCAGGCGGCCTGCGCCAGCTCGCTGGTGGCGGTCCACGTCGCGGCCGGGCTGCTGCGCCAGGGCGACAGCGACGTGATGCTGGTCGGCGGCGTGCTGGTGGACCCGCTGCTGAGCGCCGGCTACCGCTACCAGCCGCAGCACATCTTCTCCCCGGACGGGCACTGCCGGCCGTTCAGCGACGACGCGGGCGGCACCGTCGGCGCCAGCGGGGTGGGCATGGTCGTGCTCAAGCCCCTGCGGCTGGCCCGGCGCGACGGCGACACCGTCTACGCCGTGATCACCGGATCCGCCGTCAACAACGACGGCGCGGAGAAGATCGGCTACGCCGCGCCGTCGGTCGCCGGCCAGCGTGAGGTGATCCGTACCGCGCTGCGTCGCAGCGGGCGTACCAGCGGCGACGTGGGCTACGTGGAGGCGCACGGCACCGGTACGGAGCTGGGCGATCCGGTGGAGGTGGCGGCGCTGCGCCAGGCGTTCGGCCTGGCCGGGTCCGGTCGCGTCGCGCTGGCCTCGGTGAAGAGCCAGATCGGTCATCTCGGCGCGGCGGCCGGGGTGGTCGGCCTGGTCCGCGCCGTGCTGGCCGTGCACCACGGACTGATCCCGCCGAACGTCGACTTCCGTCGCCTCAATCCACGGCTGGGCCCCGATCCGGCCCCGTTCCACATCCCCACGAAGGCCCGGCCCTGGCCCGTCGACCGGCCACGCGTGGCGGCGGTGAGCAGCTTCGGCATCGGCGGCACCAACGCCCACCTGGTCTGCGAGGCGGTCGAGCCGGTCGGCGCCGGCCCGGAGACTCCGCCGGCTCCCGGCGTACCGGTGTTGCTGCTCGCCAGCGGCAGCGCGGCCGGCCTGCGCGCCGACGCCGACCGCGTCGCCGACTACCTGGCGGCCCGGCCCGAGGCCTACCACCGGGTGCTGCGCCACCTCCAGGCGGGCCGCACGCCGGGCCGGTGGCGGGCGGCGGCCGTCTGCGCCGACGCGGCCGCCGCCGTGGCCTGGCTGCGCACCGCGACCGCCGTCGAGGTCACCCCCGTCGAGGCGGCACCCGTCGAGGTCACCGGACCGGCCGGTACGCCGCCGGCGGCCGACCTCGTCGCCGCCTGGCTGGCCGGTCGGCCGGTCCGGTGGCCGGCCGGGCCGGCGCAGCCGCCCTGGGACTTCCCCCCGCCGGCGTTCGTTCTCGTCGACCACGAGTTCGCCCGCGCCGCCCCGCCGGCCGGGGCGACACTGCCGACCGGTGCGACGGCACCCGCCGGGGCGGCGTCGCCCGCCAGCACGACACCGCCCGCCAGCACGACACCGCCGACCGGGACGGCACCGCCCGCCGGGGCGGCATCAGCCGGGGCGGCATCAGCCGGGGCGGCGTCGCCCGGGGTGGCATCACCCGCCGAGGTGGCGGCGGCCGGGGTGGCGGCGGCCGATCAGCCGTGGCCGGCGCGGCTGCCCGAGGCCGAGTGGTTGCACCAGCCGCACTGGGTGCGTTGGCGGCACGCGGGGGCCGACCCCGGCGCCCGCCGCCCGGAGACGCTGGTGATCATGGCCGCGGAACCGCCGCCGCCGGCCGCGCTCCGCGCCTTCGCGGCGTCCCACGCCCGGGTGGTGGCCGTCACCGCCGCGGACGGCTTCGCCCGGCTCGGACCGGACAGCTACCAGGCCGACCCGGCCGATCCCGGGTCGCTGGGCCGGCTGCTCGACGCGCTGACCGGCGCCGACGCCGGCTCGCCGGGCGCGCCCGGGCACAGCGGTGTCGACTGGCTCCACGCGCTGCCGCTGGCCGTCGACGGGCCGGTCGGCCCGGACGCGCTCGCCCACTCGTACCGGGCCTGCGTCGACACGCCGGCGGCGCTGCTGGCAGCCGTCGCCGCGCTGCCCCGCCGGCCCCGGCTGCGGGCCTGGTGGCTGTCGCAGCAGGCGCAACCCGTGCACGACGACGTACGCCGGCCGGAGCTGGGCCTGCTCGCCGGGGTCTGCGAGGTCGCACCCCAGGAAGGCGACGTCGCGAGCCACTGGGTGGACCTGCCGGGCCCCGATCCGGCCGACTGGGCGCCGGCGCTCGCGGCGCTGCTGGCGGAGGTGGCACCACCACCCCGACGACTCGCGCTGCGCGGGAGCTACTGGTGGGAGCAGGCGCTGCTGCCGGTCCGCCCGCCGGGCACGCCGGCCATGCATCCGCTGCCGGCGGTGCCCGCCACGCGCGCGCTGGCGGCCGGGCCGGCCGTGTACGTCATCCTGGGCGGCACGGGCGGCATCGGGCGGAGCATCGCCGCCTGGCTGCTGGAGCAGGGCGACTGCCGGGTGGTCCTGCTCGCGCGGCGGGGGCCGCTGCCGGCCGGGCTGGCACGGTGGGCCGGTCGCGTCGACCTCGTCGAGGGCGACCTGGCCGAGACCGGACCCGACGAACTGCTGGCCCGGCTCGACGCCCGGACCCGGCGGGTCGACGGGGTGGTCCACGCCGCGGGGATCGCGGCCGGCGGGTTGATCGACCGGCGGGACGCGGCCGCGATGCGGCGGGCCACGGCCGCCAGGAGCCACGGCGCGCTGCTCGTGGAGCGGCTGGTCGCGCGCCACCGGCCGTCGTTCGTCGTCTACTGCTCGTCGATGTCGGCGCAGCTCGGCGGCGTCGGCCAGCTCGACTACGCCGCCACCAACGGGCTGCTCGACGGCTTCGCCCGGCACCGGGCGGGCGGGGCCGACACCACGCTGCGGATCTCCGTGGGCTGGGACGTCTGGAGCGAGGTGGGCCTGGCCCGGGACGCCCTGCCCACCGACGCCCGGCACCGGGCACACCTGGCGGTCGGCCTCTCCGTGGACGAGGGGCGCCGACTCTTCGCACAGGCCCTGCGGCTGCGGCTGCCGCAGCTGCTCGTCTGCACCACCGCGCTGGACCGGGCGCGGGAGTTCTACGCGCCACCGGCCGGCCCGGCGGACGCGACACCCGCCGTACTGCCCCGGTCGGCCGCCGAGCAGGTCGACGAGTGGCTCTGCGACTGGCTGGGCGCCGACCGGCTCGACCCGGCCGCGTCCCTCTACGACCTGGGGGCCGACTCGCTGCTACTGCTGGACCTGATCGACCGGGTCAAGGAGCACTTCGGCGTCAGCCTCAACCTGTCCCAGCTGAGCCACCGGGTCAGCCTGGCCGAGGTGCTGGGGCTCCTCGGCGAGCCGGTCCGCGCCGCCGACCCCGCCGTGGCGGTGGAGGTCTGGCAGGCGGGCCGGGGGCGTACGGTGCTCTGCCTGGTCCATCCGGTCGGCGGCGACGTCCAGGCGTACCGGCCGCTGGTGTCGGCGCTCGACCCGCGGCTCACGGTCTGCGTCATCGCCGATCCCGCGCTGGCACGCCCCGGGCAGCCGGCTTGGTCCCTCGCCGAGCGGGCCGCGCGCTACCACGCCGCGCTGCGGGACCGCTTCCCCCGCGACGAGTGGCGCTGGCGGCTCGCCGGGTGGTCGTTCGGTGCCTGGGTGGCGCTCGGGATGGCGGCGGAGGCCGAGGCGACCGGCCAGCCGGCGGACGAGCTGTACCTGCTCGACCCGCCGCCGCCGGACGCCGCGCCGGCCCTCGGGGCGTACGACGAGGAGCGGCTCGCCGCGCTCTTCGCCCACGAGCTGGGGGCGGCGACCGGCGCGAACACTGCGGCGAAGGCGTACGCGGAAGCGCTGGCGCGCTGCTGCCGGGCCAACCTGGCGAGCATGGCGGAGCACACCCTGCCCCGGCTGGCCGGGACGCCCGGGCGGCTCTGGCTCGCGGGCCGCCCGACGGCCGGTCTGCCGGCGCTCGGCGCGCCGCAGGAGCAGGCCCGCAGGTGGCGGGGGCACCTGAGCGGGCTCGCCTGGCACCTCGTCGACACCACCCACTACGGCATCGTCGGGGCGCCGCACGTGGACGCGGTGGCCGGGGCCATCAACGAGGCGGAGTCGGCCACCGGCCCGAGGGCGGCGCGATGAACCCGTACCAGTCGTTGCCGTCGCGGTCGTTCTGGCGCACCGCCGTGGCCGAGCCGGAGATGCGGGACATCGGCGAGTTGTGGACGCCGAAGTTCGGCCTCGACCCCGACGATCCGGTCCTCACCGCCGGTTCCTGCTTCGCCCGCCACCTCGGTCCCGCCCTGCGCGACGAGGGGATGAACTGGCGTGAGGCCGAGTTGCCCCCGCCGGGGCTGACCGAGGCCGAGCGCCGGGCCCGCCACTACGGCGCGTTCTCCTTCCGCACCGGCGCCATCTACACCGCCGCCACCCTGCGGCAGTGGCTGACCTGGGCGCTGACGGACGACCCCGGGCCCGACGAGGTCTGGCGCGAGGGCGACCGGTTCTTCGACCCGTACCGCCCGTCGGTCGAACCCGACGGGTACGACTCGGCGGAGGCGACCCTGGCCGCCCGCCGGTCCACCCTGGCCGCGATGCGGGGGGCGGTCGCCGAGGCGGGCTGTCTCATCTTCACCCTCGGCCTGACCGAGGCCTGGCGGGACGCGGTCACCGGCACCGTCCACCCGGTCTGCCCCGGCACCGTCCGGGGCACCTTCGACGCCGGGCGGCACGTCTTCCACAACTTCACCGTGGCCGAGGTGCACGGGGACCTAAGCGCCGTCGTCGCGCTGCTGCGCGCCGCCAACCCCCGGCTGACCGTCCTGCTGACCGTGTCGCCGGTGCCGCTCACCGCGACGGCGACCGGGGCGCACGCGTTGACCGCCACCACGTACTCCAAGTCGGTGCTGCGGGCTGCGGCGGGCCAACTGGCCCAGGAACACGACCACGTCGACTACTTCCCCTCGTACGAGCTGATCACCGGTTTCCCGTTCCGGGGGGTCTTCTTCGCGCCGAACCTGCGCGCCGTGACGCCGGCAGGGGTCGCCTTCGTCATGCGCCACTTCTTCGACGCCCTCGAACGCGACCGGAACGGAACCCGGCCGAGGGATCGGACCGCGCCGGCGCCGGACCGCCGCGCCGACGCCGACGGAGGTGACCTCTACTGTGACGACGCCGTCCTCGACCGCTACCGTGCCGGCTAGGTTTCTGCTGCTGGGCGACTCGCACGCCGGGCCGATCGCCCGCGCGGCCGCGGCGGCCGGGGTGCCCTTCGTCGGGGGGCCCGTCGGCTCGGGGCGCGACTTCAACGTCGGATTCTTCGACGTACGCGACGGCGGCCTGGTGTTTCGCGACGCCGCCGTGCAGGAGCGCCACCGCGGCTTCCTGGCCGAGCTGGGCGTGGCCGACGTCGGGCAGCTCGCCGTTCCGCTGGTCTCGACGTTCGGGCTCAGCGCCCACTTCTTCGCCACCACCGAGAACTGGCGGATCTACCGGGCGGGCGACGGCGCCTTCCCGGCGGGCTTCCTCGCCGGCGGGCTCTTCGACGACATCGTGCGCGCCATGGCCCGCGACGCGTTGGCCTTCTACCGCCATGCCCTCGACCTCGGGCTGCGCGTCCTCGCGGTGCTGCCGCCGCAGCGGGTGCCGGGGATGTCCGACCCGCTGGTGTTCATGGCGGCCCAGGAGGCGGTCCGCCGCGCGCTCGTCGCGCTCGGCGTGGAGATCGTGGACCTGCGGGCCCGGGTCACCGACGGCGCGGGCCGGCAGCGGGCCGCGTTCTGCGAGCGGGACGACCCGATCCACGGCAACCTCGCCTTCGGCCGGCTGATCGTGGCCGACCTGTTGGCGCGGGGGCTGTGACACCGAATCCAGGAGGGAACGAATGGAAGAGCACGTCCTTGCCGCCGTCGAGCGGGCGACGACCCGCCCGCCGGAGCGCTACGACACCATCACCGTCCGGCCGATCTCTCCGGTCATCGGCGCGGAGGTCTCCGGCCTCGACCTCGCCACCGAACTGTCGGACGGGCAACTGGCCGAGGTCAGGCGCGCCTTCCTCGCCCACCATGTGCTGGTCTTCCGCGACCAGGTGCTCTCCGCCGAGGACCACAAGCGCTTCGCCGGCCTGTTCGGCGAGCTGCGCCGGCAGCCCCTCGCCGACCTCGACGGCGGCGATCCCGCCGTCCTCGAGATCAGCGCCGGCCGGGACTCGCGGTTCGTGGCCGGCGAGGACTGGCACACCGACGGCACCGCCGAGGCCGAGCCGTCGCTGGGCTCGATGCTCTACGTCACCAGGACGCCGGAGATCGGCGTCGGCGGCGACACCCTCTGGGCGAACATGCAC
This sequence comes from Micromonospora sp. USAFONa4, assembly GCF_057197825.1. NCBI lineage: Bacteria > Bacillati > Actinomycetota > Actinomycetes > Micromonosporales > Micromonosporaceae > Micromonospora > Micromonospora sp. USAFONa4. Next base: position 755,613 of record NZ_CM170072.1, read on the forward strand.
CTGGCGTACGAGATGCTCTCCCCGCCGATGCGGGCCTTCCTCGACGGGCTGACCGCGGTCCACGACGGCCTGATCCCGTGGCAGGGCCACACCCCGCCGCCGGAGTACGTCGTGCCGAAGAGCGAGCACCCGGTCGTCGTACGCCACCCGGAGACCGGCCGCAGGCTGCTCTTCGTCAACGCCGGCTTCACGTCGCACATCGTGCAGCTCTCCCGCCACGAGAGCCGGGCGCTGCTGGACATGCTCTTCGGCTGGGTCGCCCAGCAGCCGATCCTGAGCTGCCGGGTGCGTTGGACGCCGAACACGCTGGTGTTCTGGGACAACCGCTGCACCCAGCACCACGCCGTCTGGGACTACTACCCGCACTCCCGCTACGGCCAGCGGGTGACCATCAACGGCAGCCGGCCGGTGGCGTAGCTGGTCGGGCCGGCCCCGCGCCGGCTCGGCGGCGGATCCACTCGCCGGCCGGCGGGGGCGTCGGCCGGCGGGGCGTGGGCAGGCGGGGCGTGGGCAGGTGGGGCGTCGGCCGGTGGGGGCGCCGGTCAGCCGCGCACGATCTGCTCGGTGTAGGCCCAGTCGTCGTCGAGGGCGGCGTCGCGTTCGTCGGTCAGGCCGGTCAGGTCCGCGCCCGCGACGCGGCCGGTGCCCGCGATCCGGTCCCGCAGGATCCGGGCCGTGACCACGGCGGCCCGGGTGCCCTGGGCGGTGACCGGGTCCAAGTGGTAGCCGGCGTCGCCGACCAGGCACCAGCCCGGCCCGCTCATCGGCCGGCGCAGCATGCGCATCCGCCCGGCGCCGCCGATCGACGTGGTGCGGCGGCCGGCGGCGACGGCCGGGCCGAGATACGGGTCGTCGCGCACCATCCGCTCGTACGAGTGCGCCGGGTGCCGGCCGGTCTCGTCGATGAGGCTCTGGTGCAGGTCCACCGCCACGCACCACTGCTTGTCGCCGCAGGGCGTCGAGATGAGGACGCTGCGGTCCTGCAACGAGAAGTAGGAGCGGTCGGTGCGCAGCGGCAGGTTCTCGTAGTAGGCCAGCAGCGCGAACCACGGTGACTCGACGACCCGGTAGGCGCTCGCCCCCACGCGCTCGGCGTTGCGCGACAGCCGGCCGTCCGCGAGCACGAGCAGGTCGCAGGTGACCTCGCTGTCGACGGCGCCGTGCCGGACGGTCACGCCGCGTACCCGACCCGCGTCGATGGTGAGGTCCCGCACCCGGGCCGGGCGCCGCACGGTGACGTTGCCCCGTCCGCGCGCCGCGGCCAGCAGCGCCGGGTCCAGCACCTCGCGGGGCACGCTCATCCGGTACGAGTACGCGTCCTCGCGCGGGTAGACCCGCTCGACCACGTCCTCGCCGATGCGCTGGGTGTCGCCGTAGGTGGGCGGGGCGCCGCAGGCCAGGACCGTCTCCAGCAGGCCGAGCTCGGCCCAGGCGAGGTTGCCGGAGCGGTCCCACGTGGACTGCTGCGGCCAGAACGCGGTGGGCCGCGAGGCGTCGAGGACGAGGACCCGCTCCGCGTACGGCGCGAGGGCCCAGGCGGTGCACGCTCCGGCGATCCGGCCGCCGACCACGACGACCTCCCAGTGGCCGGTGATCACGCCGGCACCGGCTCGACGCGGTGGTGCTCCGGCGGGCTCCCGAGGTCGTCACGCGCCACGACTCAGTCTCGCATCCGGATCCGACCCGGGGAAGGGAGCAGCCCGGCGAGGGGCGCGGTCCTCGTGGGCGACGAGGCCCGCGTTGCGCGACGGCCCTCAAGGTCGCCGCAACGGCGCACACCGTCGGAGGGGTCTTGTTATTACTGGCGGATTACCCAAGACCATTAAATTCACCCAGGTCAGCGGGCTCCCGTCTGTACGTGGGGTGGAATGTGAACAGTCGAACAATCGCGCGCCCGGAGCCCAGGCTCGAGGTCCGGGACCTCGGGTGGGGACAGCTGTGGGCGGGCTCCCGGCTGCTCGCCGAGGCGTACGAGAACGGCGCCATCTGGGCCGCCGCCGGCTCGCTCCCCCGGTGGCAGCGCCGGTCGGCGCTGACCGCCCTCTACCTGGCGGAACTGGTGATCGCCCAGCTGATGAGCTCGGGCATCACCCTCGCCGCGTACCGGGCCGACCGGCTCGACGGGATCCTCGTCCTCTACGGCGACGAGCGCACCACGCCGTGGTGGGGGTGGGCACTGCGCTCGGTGGCGTGCCTGCTGGCCGGGCCGCGGGCCGTGGTACACGCCGTCCGCATCTCCAACGCGCTGGACCGGATGCGCCCCGACAGCCCGCACGTGTGGTTCGCGGTGCTCGGCCGGCGGGTCGACTCGGTCGGCGTCGGCTACGTCCTCATGCGCGCCGGCCAGGCGCGGGCCGAGGCCCTCGGCCTGCCGGGCTACCTGGAGACCTCGGCCGGCCCGGAGCAGGTGCAGATCAACGAGATGCTCGGCTGGACGTCCGTGGACGAGTACGTGCTGAGCACCGGAAGCGTCATCAAGACGATGTGGCGCGACCACCCGGGGCGGTCATGACGGCGGCCGGACTGGCCCGGGGGCTGGACACGCTCTTCGCGGTCCCGCCGGAGCACCGGCTCGGCGACGTCGACCGCGCCTCGGCGAGACAGGTCCTCGGCTGCGACGACCACACGCTCTCCACGTTGCTCGACCGCGGGCTGCCGGCCAGTGGTGACCCGGGCGAGGAGCGTTTCGACTCGCGCGACCTGTTCAACCTGGCGCTGTACTCGGGCACCGGCACGACCGTGCCGGAGCAGGCCTTCGCCTACTCGCTGCGGTGGATGCGCTCGTCGACCGAGGATCTGCTCGCGCCCCGCGCCTCCCGGTTCGCGCTGCGGATCGCGTGTGCCGCCGACGCGTGCGGCCCGCAGCCGACCAGCACGCTGGCGCTGCCGCGCCCCGAACGCTGCGGCGGCGCGGTGCACGACCTGACGGTGGAACCCGCCGACGGCGTCGCCGGGCCGGACGCCGAGCACGGCGACACCGTCACCCGTACGGCGTCGCAGCTCGCCGTCACCGCCACCGTCCACACGACGGGCGAGCGGGCCGAGCTGCGCTCCCCGGAGCTGCGCGCGATCGCCGCCGAGTTCGCCGCCATGGACCTGCGCTGGGTCAAGCTGCCCGAGGCCCTGCAGAACGACGTGGACCTGGTGACCACGCACGGCGTGGCGAGCTGCGACTCGGCGAGCCGGTACCTGGCCCAGCTCTGCCACCGGGCCGGTATCCCGGCGGTGACCCGGATCGGCTGGGTGGTCGGCATGCTCGACCTGGTCCACGCCTGGGTCGAGGTCGAGGACTCCGACGGGGCGACCAAGGTCATCGACCCGGTCTTCGCGCTGTTCTCCGCCACCGTGCGCGACACCAACCCGCTGCTGCGCGATCCGGCCGTCGCGCTGCGCACCAACCGGCTCATCCCGACGGGCCTGTCCACGGGACGGGCCGTGGCCGCACACCGGTGCGCCGGCGAACCGTCGGCGGCCCGGCTCACCACGAAGATCCTCCCCGCACCGACACGCCCCCAGGAGGGGTCATGAGTACGACCGAGACCGTTCCGGAGTTCCTCACCACGTTCCTGCGCGCCAGATGTCCGGACATCGACTCGGTCGGGCTCGACGACGACCTCGTGGACACGGGCGTCCTGAACTCGATGCACTTCGTCGAGCTGCTCTACCTGATCGAGGCGGAGCTGGGCACGGAGATCTCCCTCGACGAGGTGAGCACGGACGACTTCCGCACCATCTCGCGGATCACGCGACGTTTCTTCACCCCGGGGCAGGGCCCCGGCGCGACACCCAAGGAGTAGCAATGTTGGAGACCCGCGTCCGCGAGGTGGTCGGCTCGGTGTTCGGTGTCGCACCGGACGAGCTGCCCGAGCGCCTGGACCCGGACACCGTCCCAGGCTGGACCTCGCTGCGCCAGATCCAGCTCATGATGGCGCTGGAGAGCGCGTTCGGCATCGAGATCGACCCGAACCTGCTGCCGGCCCTCGCGTCCGGCCCGGCGATCGTGCAGTACCTCGAGGAGACGCTGGCGGTCCCGGACGGAACGGGCCGATGACGGCGTACCACCCGCAGTTGCGCACGGTGCACGACGTCGTCGCCTTCCACGCCGGGCAGCGGCCCGACCACCCGGCGGTGCACTGCGAGGACCGTACGGTCAGCTACGCGCAGCTGCACCGGTCGAGCAACCGGACGGCGCACGCCCTGCGGCGCGCCGGGGTCACGGCCGGGCACCGGGTCGCCTACCTGGGCAAGGAGTCCGAGCACTACTACGACGTCCTGTTCGCCTGCGCCAAGACCGGCACCGTGCTGGTCCCCATCAACTGGCGGCTGCGCGCCGGCGAGATCCGGCACATCATGCGCGACTCCGGCAGCACGGTCCTCTTTTGCGACGAGGACCTCCTGGACACCGTCGACGCGTTGCGGCCGGACCTGCCCGAGCTGCGCGAGGTCGTGTCGCTGGCCGGCTTCACCGGCTGGCAGGCCGACGAGGACGGCGACCTGGACCCGTCCTGGTCCGAGGAGCAGCCCCTGGCCCAGGTGTACACCAGCGGTACGACCGGCAACCCCAAGGGCGTCGTGCTGGCCCACCGCAGCTTCTTCGCGGTGCGGGACGCGCTCGCCTCCGAGGGCCTGGACTGGATCGACTGGCGGCCGGACGACGTGAGCCTGATCGGCATCCCGGGGTTCCACATCGGTGGGCTCTGGTGGTCGATCCAGGGGTTCAGCGCCGGCATCACCAACGTGTCGGTCCGGGTGTTCGCCGGGCACGAGGCGGTCCGCCTCATCCGGCGCCACGGCGTCACCACGGCGTGTGTCGTGCCGGCCCAGTTGCAGATGATGCTCGCGCCGCCCAGGCCGAAGCGGGAGGACTTCGTCTCGCTGCGGAAGATCGTCTACGGCGGGTCGCCGATCTCCGAGGCGTTGCTCGGCCGCAGCATCGAGATGTTCGACTGCGAGTTCGCGCAGATCTACGGCCTGTCCGAGAGCGGCAACACCGCCGTATGCCTGCCGCCGTCGGAGCACGTCGTCGGCGGGCCGCGCATGCAGGCGGCCGGCCGGCCGTACCCGGGCTTCGCCGTGAAGATCATCGACGGTGCGGGCCGCGTGCTGCCGCCGTTCGAGGTCGGCGAGATCTGCCTGTCGACCCCGGCGCGGATGATCGAGTACCGGGGCCTGCCCGAAGCCACCGCCGCGACCCTGGTCGACGGCTGGCTGCACACCGGCGACGCCGGCTACCTGGACGACGAGGGCTTCCTCTTCGTACGCGACCGGATCAAGGACACGATCATCGTGGCCGGCGAGAACGTCTACCCGGCGGAGATCGAGAACGCGGTCTGCGCGTACCCGGGGGTGGTCGAGGCCGCCGCTGTCGCCGTGCCGCACGAGCACTGGGGCGAGGTCGTGCACTGCTTCGTGGTGACCCATCCCGACCAGCCCGCGACCGCCCGCGATCTCACCCCGTTCCTGCGGGGACGGATCGCCGACTTCAAGATCCCGGCGAGCTTCGAGTTCGTCGACCAGCTGCCCCGCAACCCCAGCGGGAAGCTTCTCCGGCGGGAGCTGCGCGAAAGGTTCTGGCAGCACCTCGACCGGCGCGTGGCCTGACAGCCGGCGCGGTCCCCGTCCGGATCCCCAACACCCACCCTTCGTGCAAAGGCGGATCGATGCACATTTTCCTGCGCCACAACAGCGACCGGATCGCGCTGTCGACAGGCAGCCCCAACCGGATCTCGCTCGGCTACTCGGAGGACCCGCGAGCGGTAGCGGGCCGGCTCCCCCGACGCGGTGCCGGCGAGCCGAAGAACGTGCTCCTGCTGGGCGCGAACGGATACGTCGGCATGCACATGCTGCGTGAGCTCCTCGGCGACGCCCGGGTGGCGACGGTCTACGCCCTGGTGCGCCGCAAGGGCGACAAGTCCGGCGAGGACCGCATCGCCCGGCAGCTGCGCAAGTACAAGATGGAGCTGCCCGACACCGGGAAGCTGTCGGTCCTGGAGGGCAGCTACCTGGAGCCGTCGATGGGGCTCGACCGCGCCGCCCACGACGAGCTGCTCACCGAGGTCGACGTGGTCATCGACGCCGCGGGGGCGACGACCCACGACTACCCCTACGCCCGGTACCGCGAGGAGAAGGTCCTGCCGACGCTCCGGCTCGCCGAGTTCTGCCTGCAGGAGCGGTTCAAGACCCTGCACGTGATCGGCTCGGTCGGCAGCGAGGTCTACCAGCAGCGGCGCGACTTCTACCGCAACAGCTTCTTCTACACCGGCTACAGCAGGATGAAGTGGGTCGTCAAGCACCTCAGCCTGCGGGCGAACCGTGACGGCGTGCCCATCCACATCTACCAGGCGCCGTTCGCGTTGGGCGGCGCGCCGACCGGGTTCAAGGACCCCGGCATGGAGTACTCGTTCTGGAACATGATCTCGCACATGCTCCAGCTGGGCCTGATCTGGGACTCGGAGGTCACCAGCCCGATCGTCGCCGGCGACGTGCTGGCCCGGTCGGTCGTGGACAACGCGCTGTCGGACGCGCCGCGGCCGATCAGCTACCCGGTGACCCCGGCGACCACCCGCGAGATCGCCGAGCGGTTCGACCTGAAGCTGGTGTCGTGGCAGGAGTTCCGGCGCGAACTGATGCGGCAGCACCGGTTCCGGCCGGGTCAGATCGACTGGTCGAAGCCGATCACCAGCATCAAGCGCGGCCGGCAGCAGTCCAAGTTCGTACGCTCGCTGTTCCCGCGGTCGTTCCACACGCTGCTGAGCAACATCCACCACGCCGCCGCCAACCCGACGACCGTGCGGCTCGACACCGACCTGCCGTCGATCGACGTCCTGGTCAACAACGCCAGGCGGATCCGCAAGCTCGGCAAGTACCTGCCCGAGGAGGCGGTGGCTCCCGTCGCCGTCGCCGCGCCGGTTCCCGCTGAGGCCTCCGCCGCCGAGCCGGTGGCCGTCGGGGCCGTCTGACCCTCCCCTCTCGCGCGACAGCGACGCCGGCCGACCTGGCACCCCAGCCAGGTCGGCCGGCGTCGGCGCGTCGGCGCACAGGCGGGCTGGCGGCCCCGGTCCGGCATCCCGGCCGAGGTCTTCCGCGCTGGCCGCGGCGGCCTGGCGGTGGGTGCGGTGCTGGCGCTCCCCCCTCGGCCGCGGAGCCAGTCGGCCACCCTCCATGGCTTTGACGCATCCGAATGCGTCGACCGGCCGTCGAGTTGCCGGCAGGAATGCCCGGACAGCAATAGCCAAAGGCCCGCCGAGGCGATACGCCAGCACGTGCACGAATGCCCCACCCGCAACCCACCGAGGGGGAATTCCCCACCACCCGGCGGCATTGCCCGTCCCGGGACAGGCGATTCGCCCCATCGCCGCCGAGGAGCGCCCGACCACCCGCCTGCGCGGCGGCGCGCCGAACCCGAGGAAGGTCCGGCTACCACCACCCGAGACGCCCGGCGAGCCCCTCGCCGGCGGGCGCGGGGTCGACCGAAACATGGGTTCCACCTGCGCGAACGCCTGCGTCGATCCGCTGGCCGGCACGCCAGCTCCCGGCACCTGACCGCCGACTCAGCCGCCCCGTCGTGGCGGCGACCAGGCGCCCGGCGCCCCGGCCGCCACCGGCCCCGGCGGTCGCCTCGCATCTCCATTGATTCTCGCTGTAAGACGGCCCGAGAAAGGCCGCCGACCCCTTGGCAGAGGGTCGACGCATTCGCTACCTTCTCTATTGCCGCAAGCGGGAACGGATGAGGGGAGTCGTCGTGACGGCGCGCCGCCCGGGAAATGTCTCCGAATTTCTCTTTCGGGGTCCCGAAAGCTCGCCGCAGTCGACTTTCCCGCCTCCTCCCCCCGACCGATTCGCATCCTGACTGCGTTTCCGCGGCACCGAGGTTCCCCCGAACGCCCGTCCCGGCTGCAGCGGGGACGGTCCCGTCCAGGGGTGCACCGAGCCCACCGCGCTGGAGAGGAGGTACGAGCCATGGCCTTCGACATCGTGATCGTCGAGACGAACGACGTTGTGCTGAACCACGGCGCCGTCTGACGCGCCCGGTGCCGGACCCGCGTGCGGGTCCGGCACCATTCCGTCCGTCGTGCTTCGTCGTGGAAAGGGCATCGGAATGCGGGTACGTCGCCGCGACCAGCTCGTCTGCCGCTGGGACAGCGATGCGCTGATGGTCGCCCTGCCCGGTCAACGCCGGTGGTTGCGGGTCACCCCCGACCTGCTGAGCCTGTTGCAGCGGCTCGACGACTTCACCGACGTCGACGAGGTCGCCGCCCAGTTCGGGGGCGAGGCCGCCGACGCCGCAGTCCAGGCGGTCCACAAGCTCCGCGAGGCCGGCATCCTCGTCGCCGACACCGACGACGCCTGCACCCCGCCCGTCTGGCAGCACTGGGGGCCGATCGCGTCGCGCATGCACACCGAGGCCCGCGACGCCAACTACCTGGTGGATTCGCCGCAGCGCGACGCCACCGCCGCGCAGATCGCCGCCGACGGCGCGCCTCCGGCGCCGTTCAAGCGGTACCCGGACGCCCCGGCCGTGCACCTTCCCCGACGCGCCCTGCCGCTGCGTACGCCCGTGGAGGAGGTGTTCGCCGCCCGGCGCACCCACCGCGCGTTCGCCGGCACCCCGGTCGGCATCGACGCGCTCGCCACCGTCCTGTCCTGCACCTTCGCGCCCCAGCGATTCCTCGACGGCGGCGCGTTCGGCCCGCAGCAGGGACGCATCAGCGCCTCCGCCGGTGGCCGGCACGAGGTCGAGTGCTACGTGGCCGTCCACGACGTCACCGGCGTCCCGGCCGGCCTCTACCACTACGCGCCCGAGGTGCACCGCCTCGAACTCCTCGACGCCACCGTCGACCGCGAGCGCATCGCCGCCCTGGCGTACGAACAGGAACCCTCCTACCAGGGGGCCTTCACCTGCCTCACCACCACCGTCGCCGCCCGCCTGTCCTGGAAGTACCGGCACCCCCGGGCCTACCGGCTGTGGATGTTCGACGCCGGCCACTACGGTCAGACCTTCGCGCTGACCTGCACGGCGCTCGGCCTGGCGCCGTTCCAGACCGTGGCGTTCCACGACAGCGGCGTCGAGGCGATGCTCGGCGTGGATCCCGACCACGAGTTCGCCACCTACCTGCTCTCCGCCGGCAATCCCGCACCCGACGACGGCACCGGTCCCACCGGGCCGGGATATCCACCGCCGTTCCGCCTGGCCGCCAGCTCCCACCGGTCACCGGCCGACCCGACCGCCGACCCGGAGTGAGCGCGCCCACCAGCCCCGCCACCGTCGCCGGGCGGAAGCTGAGCCAGCATCCGCTGTTCCTGCGGGTGTGGGCCAGCCAGTCCGCCGGGGCCGTCGCCGACCAGATCCTGCCGGTCGCGTTCGCGCTGTACGCCGTACAGCGCGGGGCCGGTGCCGGCACCATCGCCGTCATCCTCGCCGGCCGGGCGATCGCCCTGGTGGTCTGCCTGCTCGCCGGTGGCATCCTCGCCGACCGCGTCTCCCGGCCCCGGATCCTGTTCACCGCCGACCTGATGCGCACCGCCATCGTCCTCGGCACGCTGCTCGCCCTCGACGACCTGCCCCTGGCCGCGCTCGGCGTCGTCACCGCGCTGTCCGGCGTGGCCGAGTCCCTGTCCCGGCCGGCGATGCGCTCCCTGGTGCCGGCGCTGCTCCCCGCCGCCCTGCTGGAACGCGGCAACGCCATGGTCTCCGCCGTGCAGCGCTCCGCGACCCTTCTCGGTGCGCTCGCCGGCGCCGCGATCGTCACGGCCATCGGCATCCACGCCGCGCTGGGCCTGGCGGCCCTGCTGTTCGCGACGGGCGCCCTCGCGGTGCTGGGCGTGCGCGACGTCGCCGCCGGTGACCGGCCCCGGACCAGCGTCCTGACCGACGCCGCGGCCGGCATCGCCACCGTCCGGCGCCGCCCCTGGGTCGCCGCCGTCATGGCTGCCGTGGCGGTCCAGCTCTTCGCCGGCACCGCACCCAGCCTGACGCTGCTGCCACTGATCGCCGCGGACCGCCTCGGCGGCGAACTCGCCTACGGGCTCGTCCTCGCCGCTGCCGCCGCCGGCGCCCTGCCGGCCATCGTGCTGGCCGGCCGGTGGCGGCCCCGGCGGCCCGGCACGGTCAGCATGCTCGCCCTCACCACCTACGCCGCCCTGCCCGCCAGCCTCGCCTTCGCCCTGCCGCTGCCCGTCACGGCGTTCTGCTTCGCGGTCGGCGGGTTCGTCGTGGAGATCTACTTCCTCTACTGGCTGTCCGCCCTGCAACGCGAGATCCCCGCCGAGGTGCTGGGCAAGACCCTCGCCCTGGACCAGCTCAGCGCATTCGCCCTGCTGCCGGTCGGTTACGCCCTCACCGGTCCGGCGGTCGCGGCGTTCGGGATCCAGCCCACCCTCGTCGCGGCGGCCGCCCTGACCGCCGCGGCCAGCGCCGTCACGCTGCTGGTCCCCGGCGTCAGCACCTTCAGCGACCCCGCCCGTGCCCACGCCGCCGGCACGGACCGCAGCGGATGATCCCATCGGGTACGCGGAACGGGCCGTGACCGTCTGGCGGCCACGGCCCGCTGCGCGTGCAGACCGCTGCCGGGTCAGCCCACCCGGGCCGCGGTGGCGGTGACGCCCGTGACGCCGCTGCCGGACTTCGTGACGTGGTAGGTGACGGTCGCGCCGCTCCAGAAGTGGAAGGTGAGGGTCACCCGGGCGCCGTCGTTGACCTCCGCGAAGAAGGCCTCGGTCAGCGTGATGCGGTTGCCGGTGTAGTCGGGGGCGAAGGCGACGTCGAACTCCTTGAACGACGTCCAGTTGTGCGGGCCGGCGTTGCTGCCGTCGGCGTACTTCGCCTCCATGGTGGCGAGCTGGTCGCCCCGGAACTGGGTCGGGACGGCGAACGAGGTGGTGCTTCCCGTCGCGTTCGACAGCACCGGCGGGTCGTACGTGATCACGTTGATCCGCCACGGGACCCCGGCGGAGAACCGCGCGTGCAGGGTGGCGTTCACGCCGTACGTCCGGCTGCCGACCAGCCTGGTCAGCGCGCTCGCGGTGAGCGTGAGCTGGTTGCCCGACACGGTGTAGTCGGTGCCCTGCGCCAGGGCGGTGCCGCCCTGGTAGAGCCCCTGGAAGGTGGTGCCGTTCAGGTTCAGCGCGAGCGTCCTGGCGGTGATCGAGCCGGTACGCGGCACGTACACCTGGTCGGAGTGGGCCGTACCGGAGCGGGTGGTCCAGCTCGACTTGATCTGCGCGAACAGCTCCGCGTCCTTCCACTGGAAGGTGAGCCGGTTGAAGTGCTGCCCGTTGTCCCAGAGCTGGGTGGTGATCTTCCTGGTCTTCGCGTACCAGCCGAGGAACTCGAAGAACTTCAGCTTCTCGCCCTGCTGGATGGTGCCGGTGTGCCGGTCGAAGCCGAGCAGGCCGTACTCGCCGATGACCACCGGGATGCCCTTGGCGACGAAGGCGTTGTGCACCCGGTCGAAGGCGTCGGTCAGGTCCTTCTGGGTGGTGGCGTCGAACCGGGTGCCCCCGGCGACGTTCACGCTGAACGGCCAGTAGCCGTAGAAGTGCACGGTGGCGATCAGGTTGCGGTCGCCCAGCTGGGTGAAGGTGCTGGTCAGCTCGTCGATGCGGGCCTGGTCCGACGAGGTGTGCAGGGTGGGCAGGACGAGCATCCGGGTGGCGTTGTTGCCGCCGGAGGCCCGCACGATCCGGTGGAAGGACGTGTTCAGCTCGTGCAGCAGTTGGGCGTTCTGGGCGTCGCCGGAGCTGTTGGCGAACTGCGGCTCGTTGACGCTCTCGAAGTGCAGCTTCGGCGAGGCGTCCCGGAACGCGGCGGCGATCTGGGTCCAGAGCGCGTTGTAGCGGTTGAGGACGGTGGTCCGGTCGGTCGGCATCGCGTTGATCCACTGCCACGAGTCGTGGTGGATGTTGATCATCACGTAGAAGCCGTCGTCCAGGGCCCAGCCGACGACCTCCTTGATCCGGTTGAGCCACGCCGCGTCTATCGTGTACGCCGGCGCGGGGCCGTGGTGGTTGCTCCAGGTGACCGGGATCCGGATGCTGTTGAAGCCCTGCGCCCGGATGGCGTCCAGCTGCGCCTGGGTGACCCGCGGGTTGCCCCAGGCCGTCTCGTCGCTGCCGACCGCGTCGAAGGTGTTGCCGAGGTTCCAGCCGGGCTGCATCGCGGCCACGTAGGCCATCGGGTCACCCGTCGGCGGCGGCGTGGTGGGTGGCGGGGTGGTGGGTGGAGCGGTGGTCGGCGGCGCGGTGGTGGGTGGCGCGGAGGTGGGGCCGACGCCGCCGGTGCAGGTGACGCCGTTCAGCGCGAACGACGTGGGGGCGGTGTTCGCGCCCGACCAGGAGCCGTTGAAGCCGAAGGACGCCGTGGCGTTGGTGCCGATGGCGGCGTTGTAGCCGACGTCGGTGGCGGTGACGTTGGCGCCGGTGGCGGTGACGTTGGCGTTCCACGCCGAGGTCACCTGCTGCCCGGAGGGGAACGTCCAGGTCAGCCGCCAACCGTTGATCGGGTCACCGAGGTTGGTCACGGCCACGTTCGCGGTGAAGCCGCCGGGCCACTGGTTGGCCGAGTACGCCACCCGGCAGCCGGCCGCCGCGTGCGCGCTCACCGCGAACGTCAGGCCGAGGCTCACCAACAGCAGGGTGAGGGCGCTGGTGAACAGGCTCAGCCGCCATCGGGTTCTTCTCGTCGTGCCTCGCATCTCGGCCATGACGCTCCTCGCCTGGGGTGCCGCTGGGACGGGCTCGCGGCAGGCGCCACCACGAACGCGGCCGCACCCGATCGCGAACCGCAGATTAAGTTTGGATTCCAAACTTTGTCAATCGGCACGCCTCTATCTGGACGAGGAACGCGGGGCGGCCGGTGGTCCGACCGCCCCGCGCCGCGCCTCACTGGTTGCGGCGGTACACCTCGATGTACGCCGCGGAGCGGTACTGCTGCTTCACGTCGTCGGCCAGCACACCGATCCACAGCGGGCCGGTACCGGTCTTCGAACTGACCCTCGTGTGCGCCGGGTCCAGGGCGCCGCTGGGCAGGAACGCCGGCTGCTCCACCACGGCGGAGTGGTACGCGTCAGTGCCCCCCAGCCACCAGACCAGCACGTCCCTGGCCGCGACGTTGCGCGCGTTGTCGATCCGCCCGAGTGTCTGGTACTCGTCGGCCAGCACCTGCGGCAGGAAGTCGCCCCAGACGGTGTACTTGTGCGCCCCGAAGGTGCCCAGCGAGTAGCCGTGACAGAAGAACCGCTGGTCACCGGTGACGGTGGGCGCCGCCCGCCACGCCTCCACGCGGGTGCCGAGATCGGTGCGTACGGAGAGGTTCATCCCGCTGACGTTGTTCGCCAGCGCGGGCTGGCGGAGGATCTGGTCGCCACTGGTCAGGTCGAACGGCTGCATGGGGCTCCTCGGCAATGCGCGACGGATGTGAGCAGGGTTCGACCCTCGACCATCCGGTCACGCACGGCAAGCATGAGGTCACCAACCCGACCGGGGACGGGACCGGCCGTCGACGACGACGGTCAGGGAACCGGTGACGTCCGTACGCCGGTGAGGTGTTTGGTGACGCGGAGCAGCACCCGGTCCGACGGCCCGGCGACGAAGGCGGCCGTGTCGGCCAGCGCGGTGATCAGGGGCAGTCCGCGACCGCCGACGGTGAGCGGGGCGGGCAGTGCGGCGTCGAGCCCGGCGCCGGCGGGGATGCTGCCCCGGTTGCCGACCTCGAGCAGGCAGATGTCGTCGTCGATCACGATGGTGATGTCGACGGTGCTGTCGGCGTCCGCGTGCAGCACCGCGTTGGTGCACGCCTCGGTGATCAGCACGGCGAGGTGACCACGGGAGTCCTCGGCGGCGTCGGTGAGGCTCAGCAGGGTGGCGAGGACGTGGCGGGCGCGGGTCACCGAGGACGGTCGACGCGGGAGTGAGAACGTCGTGGTTACGCGCATCGCGCAGTTCCTCCTCCCCCTGGGTGACCGCGCCGGACTACTGTGCCACATCTCGGGGCGAGACGCTTCCGTGGTGATCAGCACTACCCGGAGTCGCCGTGGTGAAACGGCCGGGCGGGTCGGCGCGACGTACGCCGGCCGGCGGCGGTCCGCACCCCGACAGCATAGGGTGAGCGGGGATCATCGGCGTGGGGAGGCTGTTGTGGCACTGCTGTTGTCGGTCCGGCCGGGCCGGGGTTGCACCGTGCTCGAGGTGCGCGGCGAGCTGGACCTGGCGACGTCCCCGCAGTTGCGTGAGGGCCTGCAACAGCTCGTCGACGCCGGTGACCGCCAGGTGGTGGTGGATCTGGCCGAGGTGGGATTCATGGACTCCAGCGGGCTGGGCGCGCTGGTGGTGGTGTTCAAGGCGTTGCGTGACGCCGGCGGTCGGCTCTGCCTCGCCGCGGTGCAGCCCGCCGTGCGCAGCGTCCTGACGGTCACGTCGGTGGACCGCGTGATCGACATCTACGACAGCGTGCAGGCGGCCGAGGCCGACCTGCCGTCCGGGCACGACGCGACGGGCCGGTAGTCAGTCGGGCAGCGCGCCGCTGGCACGTGCCTGGTCGGCGCCGGCGCGGGAGCTCCGGTCCTCGCTGTGCCCGCCGTGCCAGTCGAGGAGGAACAGCGTGGCATCGTCGGCCAGGGTCGGCCCGCTGACCTCGAGCACGGCATCGGCCAACGCCCGGGCGGCCTCGCGCGGGTGCAGACCGGCGATCAACCGCAACTGCGCCGGAAGGTCCAGGCTGGCGGCGTTGCGCTCCCGCATCCCGTCGGTGACCACCACCAGCCGGTCGCCCGGCCGCAGCGTGATCTCGCCGGCGCCGTAACCGGCTTCGGCGAACATGCCCAGGGGGAAGTTGGCCGGTAGCGACAGCGCCCGGGTGTCCCCGTCGCGGACCAGCAGCGGCGGCACGTGCCCGGCGTTGAGCAGCGCGCACACCCCCGTGCGCAGGTCCAGACGGCCGAGGATTGCCGTGACGTAACTGCCGGGCACGGCGCTGTGTGCGGCCACGTCGGCGTTCGCGGCGTCGGCCTGCTCCACCAGACCAGCCCCGCGGCGGCGGCTGTTGCGCAGGCTGCCCACGCCCAGGGTGGCCGTCAGCGCGCTGGCCACCCCGTGGCCCATCGCGTCGGTGACACTGAAGTGCAGCACGTCGCGGGCGAGGCTGTAGTCGAAGGTGTCCCCGCCGATGCTGGCGGCGGGTTCGAGCCAGCCGGACAGGGTGAACGCGCTGGCCTCACACGTGAACGAGGCGGGCAGCAGGCGGCGCTGGATCTCCCCGGAGAGGGTGAACGGGGTCGTCCGTTGCCCCCACTCGAACAGGTCGGTGTACCGCCGGTTGGCGATCACCACGAACGCCAACACGTGCGCCGTGCGGGCGATCTCCTCCAGCGTCCGCGCGTCGGGCTCGGCCGGCAGGACCATCTCGAGCAGGCCCATCGCCTCGCCGCGCTCGGTCACCGGCGCCAACACCGTCCACCCGTCGCGCTGCGCGAGGATCTGCACCGCCTGGGTGCGCAGCGCCTGCTCGGCGGGGCCGCCGTCGAACGGCACCACCGCGGCGGCCTCCTCGCCGTCCCGGCGTCCCGCACCGGCGCCGTCGAGCGGCACGTGGGTCAACCGGACCAGCGCCCGGCCGCTGAGGTCCGCGATGAGGAACGCGATGCTACGTGCCCCCAGCGCCGCGCCGAGTTCCCGCGTGACGGCCTCCACCGCCTCGACCGGCGAGGCGTTCTCCGCCGCATCCAACAACATCTGCACCACTGTCCGCCCTCGACCGCTCTCCACTGTCGGAGCCTACCGACCCGGCCGGCGAGCGCCGAGCACGGCGATCCTCCCCCGCGACGGCCTCAACCAGCCGCTTCGACGTACGACGCCAGATTGGCCAGCGAGGAGGCGATCCCGGCCTCGTGGTCGGCCTGCCCGATACCGCGTGGCACGTCCGTGGCGGTGACGGTCACCTCGGTCCCCGCACCGGTGGCAGCGAGGTGCCAGGTCATCGTCATGGTGCCCGCGTACGCCGGGTCGTCGGCCTCGAACACCGCCCGCTGCACCACGCGTTCGGGTGGCACCAGGGCGGTAAACCCGACGTCGACGACATCCGTCGCGTCCGACGTCTTGCCGGGGCTGTCGCCGGCGTCGAGGTAGGTCAGGACCATCCGGAACCCGCCTCCGGGCCGGGGATCCCACCGCTCGATCCGGCCGCGCATGCCGTCGGGCGGCAGCCACGCCTCGAGCGCCTCCCGGTCGAGCAGGGCGCCGTAGACGGTCGCCGGTGGTGCCGCGATCACCCGGCTGGCGCGGTCGGTCCGTCCCATGACCCGATCCTAGGACCGGGCCCGCGACATGCCCATCCTCGTCGACCGCCCCGGGGGCGGTGTGGGTCAGCTCAGGCGGGAACCGGTAAGCGTCGGGTTGCGGGCACCGAGGAAGAAGATGCCGGGGTAGCCGCGCGTCTCGAAGCCGTTGCTCGGGTTGCGGCGCAGGGTGGAGTTCTCGATCCGCATGGTGCCGGTGCGGTCGTTGCTGACGAAGAAGACGGCCCCGCCGCCCTCGTTCGCCTCGTTGCCCTCGATGACGGTGCCGGCGATCCGGACGGTGAACCCGTTGCCGTCGCAGTAGATCGCCCCGCCGCTGCCGCCGCCCGGTGTGCCGGGCCTGGCCGGGTTGGCCCCGGTGCCGACCGCCCGGTTGTCGCGCAGGACGCTGTTCAGCACCGCCCAGGTGACACCGATGCTGCTCAGCGCGCCGCCGTTGGCGCAGAGGCCGCCCTCGAACGTGCTGCCCACCACGTACACGGGCTTGTTCTCGTGCTGGCTGAGTACCCGGATGGCCGCGCCGCCCAGGTCGGGGCCGGTCCGGTCGCAGCGGTTGCGGACGAAGCGCGAGTTGACCACCTTGAACCGGCCGCCCCGGACGAAGATCGCCCCACCGCCGCCGCCCTCGGTGCGCTCGCCGGTGGAGTTGCCGTCGGCGAAGGTCAGGTTCTGCACGGTGAGCTGGGGGTGGTCCTGGTTCTGGCAGTGCGAGGTGGTCCAGCCCTGCGCGCTGTCGCAGGTGTTCATGTAGAGGATCCGCCGCTGCCCCTGGCCGCTGAGGGTGACCCTGCCGCCGCCGTCCAGCACCACCCTGGGCCCGTTGGCGTTGCGGACCTTGGCGGTGGCCGTCATCCTGATCGTCACCGGTTGCGGCCCGCAGTCGAACGTGATGACGCCGCCGGCCGCGACCGCCTTCACCACCGCGACCGAGGTGCAGCTGGCGGCGGTGCCGCTGCCGATCGTCCGGGTCGGCCTCGACGTGTCGACGGCGCGCGCCTCCGCCGGCACGGCCGCGCCGCCGTCCGGGTTGCCCGCCTTCAGCGCCGCCGCCCTCGTCGAGGGCCCCGGGCTGGCGCTCGCGGCGGGCCCGCCGAGTCCGGAACGGGCCGTCGGGGCGGCCCCGGGGCTGCTCGCCTCGGACCCACCGGCCGGCGGGGCCGCGGCTGTCGGGGCCGGCGACGGGTCGCCGTCGGCGGCGGAGTTGCCGCAGGCGGGCAGGCCCGCCCCGGCGACGGACAGGACGAGCAGGGCGGCAAGGGACTTAACACGCACCCCGTGATGCTAGGGGCCGCCCGACCTCAGCCGTCGACGGGACAGGGACCAGCCCGCCCGGTCGCCGGACCGACGACGGACGAGCCCCGGTCGATCCACCAGCGATCGACCGGGGCTCGTCGTCCGGAGCCGGGTCAGGCGAGGTCGAACCGGTCGAGTTCCATGACCTTGGACCAGGCCGCGACGAAGTCGGTGACGAACTTGTCGCGCGCGTCCTGGCTGGCGTAGACCTCGGCGAGGGCCCGCAGCTGGGAGTTGGAGCCGAAGATGAGGTCGACCGCGGTGGCGGTCCACTTCACCTCGTCGCTGGCCAGGTCCCGGATCTCGTAGACGTGCTCGGCGGACTCCGACGCCTTCCACCGGGTGCCCGGGGAGAGCAGGTTGGTGAAGAAGTCGTTGGTGAGCACGCCGGGCCGGTCGGTGAGGACGCCGTGCCGCGCGCCGCCGACGTTGGCCCCGAGGGAGCGCAGGCCGCCGACGAGGACGGTCATCTCGGGCGCGGTCAGGTCGAGCATGTAGGCGCGGTCGAGGAGCAGCACCTCCGGCTGGGTCTTCTCGCCGGCACGCAGGTAGTTGCGGAACCCGTCGGCGCGCGGCTCGAGCACCCGGAAGGACTCGACGTCGGTCTGCTCCTGGGTGGCGTCGGTGCGGCCCGGCCGGAACGGCACGGTCACCTCGACGCCGGCGTCGCGCGCCGCCTTCTCGACGGCCGCCGAGCCGGCCAGCACGATCAGGTCCGCGAGCGAGATCTTCGCGCCGCCGGCGGAGTTGAACTCCTGCCGGATGCCTTCGAGGGCCTCCAGGACCGTCGCGAGCTGCTCGGGCTGGTTGACTTCCCAGCCACGCTGCGGCTCGAGACGGATCCGCGCGCCGTTGGCCCCGCCGCGCTTGTCGGTGGACCGGAAGCTGGCGGCCGACGCCCAGGCGGTGGAGACCAGCTGGGCGGTCGTCAGGCCGGACTGGAGGACCTTCGCCTTGAGTGCGGCGACGTCGGCGTCGCCCACGAGCTCGTGGTCGACGGCCGGCACCGGGTCCTGCCACAGCTGGGCTTCCGGGACCCACGGCCCGAGGAAGCGCTCGACCGGCCCCATGTCGCGGTGCAGCAGCTTGTACCAGGCCTTGGCGAACGCCAGTGCGAACTCGTCGGGGTTCTCCAGGAAACGGCGGGAGATCTTCTCGTACGCCGGGTCGACGCGCAGCGACAGGTCGGTCGTGAGCATCGTCGGCTTGTGCTTCTTCGACGGGTCGTGGGCGTCCGGGATGATCGCCTCGGCGTCCTTGGCGACCCACTGCTTCGCGCCGCCGGGGCTCGTGGTCAGCTCCCACTCGTAGCCGAAGAGGATCTCGAAGAACCGGTTGCTCCACTGCGTCGGCACGTCGGTCCACGTCACCTCCAGGCCGCTGGTGATCGTGTCACCGCCCTTGCCGCTGCCGTAGGTGCTCAGCCAGCCGAGGCCCTGCGCCTCCAGCGGGGCGCCCTCGGGCTCGGGGCCCACGTGGTCGTCGGCGATGCCGGCGCCGTGGGTCTTGCCGAAGGTGTGGCCGCCGGCGATGAGGGCGACGGTCTCCTCGTCGTTCATCGCCATCCGGGCGAAGGTCTCGCGGATGAAGTGCGCCGCGGCGAGCGGGTCCGCGTTGCCGTTCGGGCCCTCCGGGTTGACGTAGATCAGGCCCATCTCGGTCGCCCCGACCTCCGGCGCCATCTCCTTCTCGGAGACGTAGCGCTCGTCGCCGAGCCAGGTGTCCTCCGGGCCCCAGAAGATCTCCTCGGGCTCCCAGACGTCCTCCCGACCGAAGGCGAAGCCGAAGGTCTTGAAGCCCATCGACTCCAGCGCCACGTTGCCGGCGAGCACGAGCAGGTCGGCCCACGAGATCTTCTGGCCGTACTTCTGCTTCACCGGCCACAGCAGCCGGCGGGCCTTGTCGAGGTTGGCGTTGTCCGGCCAGCTGTTGAGCGGGGCGAACCGCTGGCCGCCGTCGCCGGCGCCGCCACGACCGTCGTGGATGCGGTAGGTGCCCGCGGCGTGCCAGCTCATCCGGATCATCAGGCCGCCGTAGTGGCCGAAGTCGGCCGGCCACCAGTCCTGCGAGGTGGTGAGGACCTTGACGATGTCCTGCTTGAGGGCCTCGACGTCGAGCTTGGCGAACTCCCTGGCGTAGCTGAAGTCCTCCCCCAGCGGGTTGCCCTTGGACGAGTGGGCGTGCAGCACCGAGAGGTCGAGCTGGTTGGGCCACCAGTCCCGGTTGGTGCGCGGACGGCCTCCGGTCTTCGGCGTCGGCGAGTCGATCGCCGGGTTCTCGCTCTCGCTGCCGTGCGCGGTCACGGAGTCGTGCGCGACCGGGCAACCGGCCGCCTCCTTCTTGTCCACGCCCTGCGCGCTGACGGGGCCATTGTCCTGGGTGTCGCTCATCTGCTTCCTTCCGGACCGGCGGTTCACTGAACGGTGCGTTCGGTCGCGCAGTCGGGGCAGGTGCCCCAGTAGACGACCTCCGCCTCGTCGACCACGAAGCCGCGGTCGTCGGAGGCGGTGAGACAGGGTGCATGGCCGACGGCGCACTCGACGTCGGCGATCGCGCCGCAGGAGCGGCACACGACATGGTGGTGGTTGTCGCCCACCCGGGACTCGTAGCGGGCGGTCGCCCCGGCGGGCTGGATGCGCCGCACCAGACCGGCGTCGGTGAGCGCGCGCAGCACGTCGTAGACCGCCTGGTGGGAGACCGTGGGCTGGTCCGCCCGCACCAGGGCGATCACCGTGTCGGTGTCGACGTGCGGGTGGTCGCGCAGCGCTCTGAGCACCGCCAACCGGGGCCGCGTCACGCGCAACGAGACCGCCCGCAGCTGGGTCTCGAAGTCGGGCGTCACGTGTCGAACATAGTCCAGTATTTTGGAACGGATCAAGTTTTTCCCGGGTTCAACCCGCGCACCTTCGACCGACGCGGTCCCGGCCGCCCGGCGGGCGGTCGAGGCCGTTCACCGCCGGCTCCCGGAGCGGCTGTCGGGGCCCAGCAGCTCGTCCACGTTGTCGCGCAGCGTCCTGCGGTTCGCGTGCCCGGTCTTGAGCAGCAGGCTGGCGACGTGCTTCTCGACCGTACGCGGCGAGAGGTGCAGCAGCGCGGCCAGGTCCTGGTTGTCGTGGCCCTTCGCGAGCAGCACGAGCACCTCGTGCTCGCGGACGGTCACCCCGACGGCGCGCAGCCGGGCCGGGATGCGGTCGTGACCGGAGCGCCGCTGCCCGAGCGTCGCGCCGGCCTGACGGAGCAGGCCCCGGCAGGCTCCGGCGATCACCGGCGCGTCGACGTTGTGGAAGTGGTCCTCCGCCGCCCTCAGCCAGGCGACGGGCTCGCCCCACCCGTCGGCGAGCGCGGCCTCGGCGACCAGACGCAACCCCAGGTGGTACGACATGCGGTACGGCGCCGCGGCCTCCAGGGCCAGCGCCACCTCCGTGGCGGCCCGCTCGCGCTGCCCCGCGCGCCCGTACACCACCGCCTTCGCCAGGTGCAGGAACTGCCGGTTCCAGCGCAGGGTCGCGCCCGGGGCCAGCGCCACCGCCTCCATGCCGGTGCGGTCCAGCGACCCGGCCAGCGCGTCGAGCAGCGGTCGCAGCCCGAAGCGGCCCGTCATGTAGTAGGTGTTCGGGTGGTCATCCTCCCACGCGCGGGCCAGGTCGAGGGCCCGGATCGCCGCCGGCCGGTCCTCCTCCAGCAGCGCGCAGACGGCTTCGCAGAAGCCGTAGGCGAGCGGGACGTGCCCGGACTCTCCCCCACCGACCGCCCGGAACTCCTCCAGCCGCTGCTCCATCAGTCGCCGTCGTCCCCGGTGGGCGGCGGAGGCCGCGGCCGTCACCAGCGCGAACTGCTGGTCGTCGATGTTACGCAGCCGGGCGGTCGCCGCGGCGCACCGGGCGGCGAGCTCGTCGCCCGTCGGGTAGTCGCCCTGCATCACGGCCCGGATCGCGTACACGCCCTCGATGCTCTGCCCGATCATGATGGCGCCGGACAGCTGCGCGGCCTGCTCCGCCTGGCGCAGCAGCGTCTGCTCGCCGGTGCGCATGCTCTGGTTGACCCCGAGCCGGAACAGCGCGTTGATGCGCCACAGGGGCAGGCGGTGTTCCTCGGCTATCGCCAGCATCCTGGTCAGGTAGGACTCCGCCTCGTCGAAGCTCCGGCTCCGGGCGATCATGGCCAGGAGTTGCAGCGCCTGGCACGCCGTCTCCGCCATCGGCACCCGTTCGGCCACCGCCAGGGCCTGGAGGACGAGTTGCTCGGCCTGCGTGGTCCGGCCGCAGCCGTCGCCGTCGCCGAAGATCAGGTGCGCCTCGACCACGTCCACCCGGGCCGCCGGCCCCGGCGGCGGGCTGCTGCCGAGGACCGCCCGGGCGATGCGCACCTGGGACGCGCCGTCGGACCACCGCCCGGTCGTGACCGCGACCCAGGCGAGCCGGGTCCGGATGCTGACGTGCTGCTCGACGCCGAGGGTCACGGCGTTCACCCAGGTCGCGTCGTCGACCAGGGCGAACGCCCGGTTCGCGTGGCCGGCTTCGGCCAGGGCGTTGAGCAGCGACTCGAGGATGCCGGCGCGCGCCTCGGGGTCGGGCGGGTCGGACATCAGCTGGTACGCGCGGTCGAGCAGGGTGACGGCCGACGTGGTGGCGCCGTCGCCGAGTGCCCGCCGGCCCGCCTCCGCGAACAGCAGGCCCGCGGCGTGGTTGTCCCCGGCGGTCTGCCGGAGTTCGGCCGCGAGCTGGCACCAGTGTCCGGGCAGCCCGGCGTACGCCGACTCCAGCGCGTCGGCGGCGCGTTTGGCCAGCGCGGACCGTTCGGCGGGGGTGAGCGTGGCCAGGATCGCGTCGGCGGTCAGCGCGTGGCGGAAGGAGTACCAGTCGGGCGTCGACCGGTCGGGCATGACGACCTCGACGTCCACGCCGGAACGCAGATGGCTCAGCATGGCCCGCTCGTCGAGACCGGTCGCCGCCCGCAGCGCGGCCACGGGGAAGCGCCGGCCCAGCACCGCGGCGGTGTGCAGCAGTGTCCGCGCCTGCGGATCGAGGCCGGCCAGCCGGCGGGTCACGCTGAGCGTGACGGTGTTCGGCAACGCGATGGCCGGGTCGTCGGTGAACCGCCAGCCGTCGCCGTCGCGGACCAGTGCGCGCGCGCCGATCATGCTGTTGAGCAGTTCCTCGGCGACGAACGGGTTGCCTTCGCTGTCGCGTGTCAGCCGGTCGGTCAGTTCGGCGGGCAGGGCGTCGGTGTTGAGGCAGGCGGCGGCGAGTTCGTGGACCTCCTGGTCCGCCAGGGGGTGGAGTTCGACGACGGTCGCGGAGCGACGCACGGCCGCGGCCCAGGCCAGCTCGGTCGCGGGGCCGCTGCCCGGCCGCATGGTGGCCACCAGCAGGATGGGCAGGTCGGCGAGGTTGTCGACCAGGTACTCCACGACGGCGTGGGTCTCGGCGTCGGCGTCGTGGATGTCCTCGAGGATGAGCACGCAGCCCCGGCCGCCGGCCACGGCGGTGACGAGCCGCAGGACCGCCTCGGCGAGTTCGACGATCGAGGCCACCCGTTCCGGCACCGCGGGGTCCCGCCACTCGGGGACGAGCCGGGCGAGGGCCGGGCGGTAGGGCGCCAGCTCGGTGTTGTCCGGCAGCCGGCCCGTACGCGACAGCGAGAAGATCGCCTCGGTCAGCGGGCGGAACGGGACGATGGGGCCGGTGGAGCTGCTACGGCCCCGTAGCAGCTCCATACCGGCCTCCGCCGCCGCGTGCGCGCAGTGTTCCGCGAGCCGGGTCTTGCCGATCCCCGCCTCGCCGATCAGGAAGACCGTGCCGCCGGACGAGGACCGCGTGGCCGTCAGTCGAGCGTTGACGGCGCGGATTTCGGCGTCACGTCCGATCACCACCGGCGAGGAGAAGCGCATGCCCGCAGGCTAACGTGAGCGGCACCCGCGTTACCGCGTCGAACACGGGTGCCCGCTGTCGATGAAACGACACGGGAGGGTGCCGCTCCCGGCCGGGCTCACTCCGACGAGTGACCGCCCGTGCCACCGGTGTCGATGATGGCCGCGATGGCGGGCGCGGCGATCATCAGGCCGGTCAGGATGCCCGACCGCCTCCCGACGTGCCACAGGAAGCTGAACTTGATGTCGCCCGCCGGGTGCGCCTCGGCCGGCTCGGGTTCCTCGGCCGCCCCCACCGGTCGAGGAACAGTCAGGTCGTTCCGCATATCTTCCCCCTATCTGGTTCTCGACACCGCGTCGGATGTCGTCGGCTCGGCATGCAGCAGCAGTGCCGAGGGCACTCGATCGGCGAAGCCGATACGGAGCAGTCCGTGGCCGATCCCGGCCAGGCCGTCCAGCAGGCCGGGGACGCTCACGCCGCCGGCGGCACCGCACCTCGGGCCGGCCTGGTCCAGCGCGGCGACCAGTTGTCCGGCCTGGTCGGAGCGGACGCTGGCGGCGGCCCGGCGACCGCGCGCGGCGGCGACCGACAGCATCTCCTGCCTGCCCAGCTCCCCGTGGCAGAGGCTGTGGTCGTCGACCAGCCCGGATCTCGACACGGCGGTCGCCGCGCGGTCCACGAAGGCGGCCAGCGCCGGGTCTGCCAGCAGCCGGCCCTGGTCGGCGATGGCGACCGCGATTCCGGGGACGCCGTGGCACCACGAGTGCGCCGACGGGTCCGGGACCGGGCCGGTGGCGGCACGGGCCAGCATCGCGCTGCCGGCCTCGGCGTACCGCTCGTCGCCTTCCGCCTGCGCGAACCGCAGCAGGGCCCAGCCGATCCCGGCCGTACCGGTGGCGAAGCCGGGCTGCGCGGGCAGCGCGGGGACGGCCGCCAGCAGCCGCTTGGCGCAGTCGCGGGCCGTCTCGGCGGCGAGCGGCAGGCCGGTCAGCTCGTTGACGGCGAGCATCGCGGCGAGGCAGCCGGCCAGCCCGTCGAGCACGCCCGGGTTGGGGTCCGTCGCGGCGGCGATCGCCGCGAGGCGTACCGCCGGCTCGACGGAGTCGCCGAGCGCGTCGTCCCGGAGCAGGTCGGCGAGCCGGGCCGCCGCGTAGGCGATCCCCCCGAGGCCGGTGAACCCGCCGCTGCCGACCGTGTTCGCCAGGTGCGGCCGGGTCTGCATCGCGGTGAGCAGCACGGGAAGTTGGCGCACCGCCCGGCGGGCGGCCTCGGCGTAGCGGTCGACGTCCGTGAGCCGGGCCAGTTCGGCGAGGAAGAGGGCGGTGCCCGGGTATCCGTTTCCCAGCCCCGCGCCCAGCGGCATGATCGTGCTGTGCCCGCCGTCCACCGGTTCGAGGCCGAGCCAGTTGGCGAACACACCGTCGTCGTAGGCGTCCGAGATGATCTTGTCAGCGATGCCGCAGGCGACCGTGAGCAGCCTGCCCGGGTCCGGTGCCGTGGCCTCCCACCGGACGGGGACCGGCTCCGCGCACTCGTGGCGTGCCCCGCCGAGCCGGCCGGCGAGCGCGGCCCGGACGATCCACTCCTGGTCGCGTTGGTCGACCGCGCCCATCGCGGCGATCCTGCGCAGCGCGGTCGTCAGCACCGGCTCGTCGAGCACGTCGACGAATCCGACGCCGTCGCCACCGGTCAGGTCGCGGGCGTCCGGGCGGCAGGTGAACAGGGGCACGTCGCCGTCCCAGAGCTGTTCGATCTCGCGGGACACCAGTCGGTTGCGCACCGGGTCGTCCACCGAGGCCGCCCAGAGCAGGTCGAAGATCTGGTCCCGGTCGAGCGCGTCGCGCAGCACGTCGGGATGGGTGGACTCGCTCAGCAGCACCGTGTAGGTCCGCGTCGACCGGGCGATGACCCGCAGCTCGTCGGCGGTGAACCGCCGGAGCAGGCCGTCCGGGCCGGTCAGGTCGCCGGCCCGCCGGGCGACGGCGCGGTACCCGGCGCGGAAGCCGGCGAGCAGCTCGCCCGTGTACCCGGCGGCGTCGGCGGGGACGCCGTCCAGCGTCGGGCGGTTCTCGGCCGCCCGCACGGGCGCGGCACCACGTACCAGGTGCATCGTGTCGGTGCCGGCCGCGGCCCACTCGACGACCTCCCGCAGCTGCTGCGCGCCGGGGTCGCCGCCCAGGCCGGAGATGTCCAGCAGGCCGCGTTCGCCGATGAGCGGCTGCGGCAGCAGGGCGGTGCGGTACACCGACGTCCGCAGCGCCCGGGCGGCGGGATCGGGCGCGGCGGTCGGCACGGGCAGGTCGGGGTGCAGCAGCGTCTCGACGTCGACGAGGACGGGCTGGTCGGCACACGCGATCAGGTTCTCGTGGTGGATGTCCGTCATGCCCAGCAGGTAGAGCAGCGCGAGCAGCACCCCCTGCCGGCGGTAGAACGCGCCCACCTGGGCGGCGTCGGAGCAGGCGGCACGGTCGACGACCTCGATCCACCCGTAGCCACCCCGGGCGAGCACGGTCAACCTGCGCAGCTCCAGCTCCGGCAGCAACCCGTTGAGCCAGTCCAGGACCTCGTTGAAGTGCACGTGGACGGCGACCGAGCGCGGCCGGTAGACCACCCGGACGCCGGAGGCGAAGCGCAGCAGCGCCACCGCCCGCCCGTGCCCGTGCGAGTCCCCCGCCACGTCGACCCCGACCAGCGGGCCCGGATCGCGGCCGTCGAACAACCGCCGGACGATCTCCGCCCGGTCCGCGACGAACCGGTCCAGCAGCTCGGCCGCCGCCTCGACGGCGTGCCGACAGGCGGCCGCCAGGATCCGCGCCAGCACGGGATAGTCCGTCATCACCCGCGTCAGCCGCTCGCGCTGGGCGAGGTCGGCCACGAAGGCGGCGAACCGGTGCTCGGGCGTGGGACCCACCAGCCGGCCGGCGGCGCGGGCGACGTTGAGTTCCAGGACGAAGGTACGCGACGCCATCGCGACCAGCCTGGCGCGCAGCGCGTCGGCGAACCCGGCGTACACGGCGGCGAGGTCCACCACCGGGGGTGTCCCGGGAGCCCGTACCCGCTGCCGCAGGTCGGCGCAGGCTGCCGCGACGAACGGCGCCAGCACGGTGGCGAACGCGTCGGACCACGGGGTGCCCGGGGTCGGCTCGGCGGCGCCGTCGGGGGCGAGGCCGAGCGCCCGCTCGGTGAACCCGGCCCAGCCCGGCGCCGCCGACCCGGCCACCAGCGCCGCCGGCGGTCGGTCGAGGAGAGCCAGGAACTGCCGCTCGTCGATCCTCAGGGCCGCCAGGCGGTGCGCGAACTGACCCGTCGTCCCCAGCTCGTACGCCGAACGCCAGTCCTGCAACCGCCGCACGGCGTGCTCGGACCCGGGGCCGGCGACGACGGACCCGCCGTCGTCGGCTGCCCGTACCCGTTCGGCCAGCGTGAGGCCGGGCGCCCACCAGGCGTCGCCCGCCCCGCCCACCGCCGCCGCATTTCGCGTCCCCGATCTCTCCACGCCGATATCGTGCCGGCGGCCCGCAGGGGGTCACATGGGTAACCGGTACCCATATTTCGGCGGCGCCGGCGCACCGCCGGTGACCTGGGACGATCCGCCACGCGACTCACCCGGCGCACCACTCCAACGCGGCCTGGGCGCTGGACATCTTGTGCCTCGCCTGTGCGAAGGCGATGCTGCGGGGACCGTCCAGCACATCGGCAGTGACCTCCTCGCCCCGGTGCGCCGGCAGGTCGTGCATGAACACCGCCGCCGGGCTCGCCGCCAGCAGCGCCCCGTCGACCCGGAACGGCGCGAAGACGCGCCGCCAGTCCGGGTCCGGCTTGGTGGTGCCGGTGGTCTGCCAGCGGGTGGCATAGACGACGTCGACCTCCGGCAGGTCCGCCATGTGGTGCGCCTCGGCGACCGCCGAACCGGTCCGCGCGGCGGCCGTCCGGGCGGCCGCGAGGACGTCCGGGTCCAGCCCGTACCCGGGCGGCGTACGCAGGTGCAGCCGCGTGCCGGTGAACCGGCTGAGGGCCAGCGCGAGCGCGGCAGCGGTGTTGTTGCCCTCCCCCACGTAGAGCACCCGCAGCCCGTCGACCCGGCCGAACCGCTCGGTCATGGTGCTCAGGTCGGCCAGCGCCTGCGTGGGGTGCTCCTCGGCGCTCATCGCGTTGATCACCCCCATCCGGTCCTGCCCGGCGAACGCCCGCAGCTCGGCGACCGGGTCGGCGGTCCGGGCGACGAACAGGTCGACCATCTCGGACAGCACCCGGGTGGTGTCCTCGACCGTCTCGCCGGTGTTCAGTTGCAGGTCCCCGGGGCCGTAGCTGATCAGCTGGGAGCCGAGCCGCAGGGCTCCGCTGGAGAAGGCGGTACGGGTCCGGGTCGAGGTGCGGCGGAAGTAGACAGCGGTGACCAGGCCGCGCAACTGGTCGGCGGGCCCGACCCGGCCGGCGGCGTACCCGGCGCTGCGGGTCACCAGGTGCCGCAGGTCGGCGTCGCTCAGGTCCTTGATGGACAGCAGGTGACGGCGGGGACGACGGTCCATCGGGATCCTCCAGGAACGGTCGCGGTGGCGGGCGGCGGTCAGCTGGCCAGGACGGCCCGGTGCAGGACGGCGAGGCCCCGCTCCAGCCGGGCGAGGTCGATGGTGAGCGGCGGCATCACCTTGATCACCTCGTCGTCGCGCCCGCAGAGTTCGACGATCAGCCCGGTCTCGAAGCAGCGCCGTTGGATCCGATCGGCCCGCTCGGCACCGCCGACCGCCCGCAGGTCGATGCCGAGGACCATGCCCAGGCCCCGGACGGCGAGCGCCGGTTCGCTGTCGCGCAGGTCGGCGCCGAAGCGCTCCAGGCGCCGGGCGCCGACCGCGGCGGTGGTCCGGAATCCGTCCTGGCCCCAGAGTTCGCAGGCGGCGGCGCCGGCGATGAAGGCGAGCTGGTTGCCCCGGAAGGTGCCCGTGTGCTCCCCCGGCGACCAGACGTCGAGTTCCGGCCGGAACAGCACCAGTGACAGCGGCAGCCCGTACCCGCCGATCGCCTTGGAGACGGTGATGATGTCCGGCACCACGTCGGCGTGTTCGAAGCAGAAGAACGTGCCGGTCCGTCCGCAGCCGGACTGGATCTCGTCGAAGATGAGCAGCACGCCGTACCGGGTGGTCAGCTCGCGCAGCCGGCGCAGCCAGTCGGCCGAGGCCGGGTACACCCCGCCCTCCATCTGCAACGGTTCGACGATCACGGCCGCCGGGAGGTCCAGCCCCGACGACGGGTCGGACAGCATCCGCTCCAGGTAGCCGATCGAGTCGAACGGCCCCGCCGGACCGTCCTCGTACGGCACGAACGTCACGTCCGCCGTGCCCACCTGCCCGGCGGCCCGGGCCCGGCGGCCACCGCTGACCGCCAGCGACCCGCGGGACATGCCGTGGTACGCCCCGGTGAAGGAGACCACGCCGCGGCGTCCCGTGGCCCGGCGGGCGACCTTCAGCGCCGCCTCCACCGCGTCGGTGCCGGTCGGCCCGCAGAACTGCACCTTGTGGTCCAGCCCGCGCGGGGCCAGCACCCGCTCGCGGAGCCGGCTGAGGAAGGTCCGCTTCGCCACGGTGTACATGTCCAGGCCGTGCATCACGCCGTCCCTCGCGAGGTACTCGGTGATGCGACGCTTGAGGTGGGGATGGTTGTGGCCGTAGTTCAGGGTGCCGGCGCCGCAGAAGAAGTCGGTGAACATCCGACCGTCCTCGGCGTAGAGCTCGGCGCCCAGGGCCCGGTCGAACACCACCGGAAACTTGCGGCAGTAGTAACGCACCTCCGACTCCATGGCCTCGAAGAGGGAGAAGTCGTAGGCCGCCTTGTGCGGCGGTACCGTCTCGTCCACCAGCATGGTC
The DNA here is from genome assembly GCF_057197825.1 of Micromonospora sp. USAFONa4. Classification (NCBI taxonomy): domain Bacteria; kingdom Bacillati; phylum Actinomycetota; class Actinomycetes; order Micromonosporales; family Micromonosporaceae; genus Micromonospora; species Micromonospora sp. USAFONa4. The sequence continues at coordinate 784,926 of NZ_CM170072.1, forward strand.
ATCGGTCCGGGGTCTCCTCGGTCGTAGTCGTCTCGTCGTCGAAAGTCGAAACAGGTCGGTCGGGTGCGGGCTCCCCGGCCGGCGGGCGGTGCCGGGGCCCGGGGCACGTCAGCGGCGGGTGGTCAGCGCGACCTGACCCAGGGCACCGAAGGAGGCCCGCACGGTGTCCCCCGGCACGAGGTCCACCGCCGCCGCCCAGGAGCCGGAGAGCACGAGCTGCCCGGCCCTGATCCCGGTGCCGAACCCGGACAGGATGCGCACCAGGCAGGCCACGGACTCGGCCGGATGGCCCATCACCGCCGAGCCCCGCCCCGCCTGCACGCCGTGACGGCTACGCAGCTCCATGCGTGCGCCGGCCAGGTCCGTCGTGCCGGGCGGCACGCCGGCGCCGAGGACGGCCAGCGCCGACGAGGCGTTGTCGGCGACGGTGTCCACGAGGCCGATCCGCCAGTCCCGGATCCGGCTGTCGAGCACCTCCAGCGCCGGCAGGACCTCCGCGGTCGCGGCCAGCACGTCGCGCGCGGTCACGGTCGGGCCGGCGACGTCCCGCGCGAACCGGAACGCGATCTCGCCCTCGACCTTCGGCGCGATGAACCGACCCAGGTCGAGGTCGGCACCGTCGTCGAGGACCATCCGGTCGGTCAGGTAGCCGAAGTCGGGATGGTCGATGCCGAACATCGACTGGATCGCCTCGCTCGTCGCACCGATCTTGAGCCCGGCCAGGACCGCACCGTCCGCCAGGTCCATCTCGCGCAGCTCGCTCTGGATGGCGTAGGCGTCCGCCAGGTCGAGCTGCGGATGCCGGGCCGAGATCGGCGGTACGGCGCGAAGGGTCCGCGCCGCCGTCCTGAGTTCCCCCGCGAGCGCGCGGTGCAGCGACAGCGTGGTGGCCACTACCTGGCCGCCACGAAGAGCCGACCGCCGGGCACGCCGAGCGGTACGCACGCGGTCTCGGAGAAGCCGGCGGACCGGAACGTGTCCAGCCACTGCCGCTCGGTCGGCAGGGTCACGCGCATGAAGCTGGCGTGCAGGTAGGTGAAGAGCGCGCTGAACCTCCGCTCCGCGGGGTCGGGCGCGTAGGAGACCGCGTCGGCGACCGCCATGAACCCACCCGGCGCCAGCGCGTCGCGGCAGGCGCCCAGCACCTCCTTGGCCACCGGCTCGTCCGCCACGATGTCGTGCATGACGAAGCAGGCCAGCACGGCGTCCGCGCCCTCGACCGGTCCGGGATCGTCGGCGAGGGACTGGACCGTACGTTCGACGACCCGGAGCCGGTCGGCCACCCCCGCGGCGGCGGCGGCCTCCCGCGCGGCTCCACACGCGGCGCCGCTGCTGTCGAGCGCCACGCCGGTACGCCCCGGGTCCCGCCCCAGGAGGTCGATGAGCAGCCCGCCGGCGCCGGCACCGAGGTCGGCCACGTGCGAGGCGCCGGCCGAGGCGACCCGGTCGACGATCGGCGGATAGAACGCCCGCTCGCCGATCCACCTCGAACTGACCGCCACCCGGCGTCCGTTCCGCCGGTGGGCCCGGGCCGCCGCGTCGCGGTCGGTCAGGAACTCCCGGGCGTTGGCGAGGAACGGCCCGTTGGCGCTCATGGCCCAGGACAGGTAGCCGGCCGCGTACCGCCGGTCCGGGTAGTCCTCGGCCGCCCGGAATCGGTCCGGGACGTCCGTGCCGACCACCAGCCCGGCGGCGACCAGCGCGGCGAGGTAGTCCTCCACGCCGGCCTGCGGGAGGTCGGCGGTCCCGGCCAGCTCGGCGGCGTCGAACGTGTCGCCCGAGTCCAGCAGCCGGTCCACCCCGATCTCCGCGCCGATCTGCAGCAGCGCGGCGACACCGGCCAGGTCGGCCGCCTCGTCGAGCGAGGAATGGCGTTGCATTGGTCCTCCTAGGTCAGGTGATGCGGGCCCTTGGTGAGGTGATGCCAGCCCTACGTCGGGTGATGCGCGCCCGGAGGGCCGCGCGTACCGGCTCAATGGCTCTGCTCGGCTGCCAGCGACATGGCGACCTCGATGATGGTGTCCTCCTGGCCCGCCACCACCCGGCGGTTGCCCAGCTCCAGCAGGATCCTGCGGGGGTCGACGCCGAAGCGGGCGCTCGCGCGCCGCACCGGCGCGGCGAACCCGGAGAACACGCCGGCGATCCCGCTGGCGATGGTGACGCTGTCGTTGGTGGGCACGTGCTTGACGAACCGCTCCTGCGCCACGTCGGCCGCGTCCAGCGCGCCGAAGAGCTGGATGTCGGTCTCGACCTGCCCGACGTGCAGGTTGGCCGCGACAAGCTCGATCGGTGCGTTGCCCGCGCCCGCGCCGAAGCCGCGCGCCGTGACGTCGACGATGGTGGCGCCGGCCTCGATCGCCGTCATGCTGTTGACGACCGACATGCCGAGGTTGTTGTGCGCGTGGAAACCGACAGCGATGTCGAGGTGCTCGACGAGTTCGCCGACCTTCTCGCGGACCTTCTCCGGCGTGTACGCGCCGGCGGAGTCCATCAGGATGACCGCCTCGGCGCCGTAGCCCTGCATGAGCCGGGCCTGTTCCAGCAGCTTCGCCGCGGAGGCCATGTGGCTCATCAACAGCATCCCCTTGACGGCGACGCCCATCGCCCGCAGCATCGTGACCTGCTGCCGGGTGACGTCCGCCTCGGTGCAGTGCGCGCCGACCCGGACCTCGTCCACGCCGTGGTCCAGCGCCGGCTTGAGGTCGCGCTCGACGCTGGCGAACCCGGGGATGGACAACACGCCGAGGCGGGCCGTACGCAGCTCGGCCTTGGCGGCCCGCAGCATCTCGGCGTCGCTGAGCGCGGCCATGCCGACCTGGATGGAGGAGGCGCCGAGGCCGTTGCCGTGGCCGACCTCGACGACGTCCACGCCGGCCGCCTCGGCCGCCCGCGCGTAGGCGCTGATGTCCGCGCGGCCGAGTTGGTGGCCGACCGCGTGGTTGCCGTCGCGCAGGGTCGTGTCGCAGATGCTGAGTTTCGGTGCGCCGCTCATGACCGCCGCCGTTCCGCCCGGGCCTCCGCGACCGCGAGGGCGGCGCAGGTGATGATGTCGAGGTTGCCGGCGTAGCGCGGGAACCAGTCGCCCCGGCCCTCGACCTCCACCGTGATCGTGATCCGGTCCCCGACGGCCACCGGCGGGACGACGACGCGGTAGCCGGGGACGTACGACCTGATCTGCTTCTCCATCATGGCGACGGACGCGCGCAGGGCGTCCATGTCGATCCGTTCCGCGGTCGTCACCGCGATGGAGTTGCGCATGACGATGCCGGGCTCGGCGGGATTGATGACCAGCACAGTCTTGGTGCGTCGCACGCCGCAGAACTCGATGGTCGCCTGCTCGGTGGTGTGCACGTACTCGTCCAGGTTGGCCCGGGACGCGGGCCCGACGGTGGCCGAGGCGCTGGCCGAGACGATCTCCAGGTAGTCGATGCCCTCCGCGGCCTCCGCCATGCAGTGGGCCATCGGGACCGCCGCCTGGCCCCCGCAGGTGACCATGCTGAGGTACTGCTCGTCGAGGCAGTCGTCCAGGTTGAGCGCCGGTACGCAGAACTTCCCGAGGTGCGCCGGCGTGAGGTCGACGAACGGCAGCCCGGTGGGCGCGACGACCGACCAGTGGCGGGTGGCGTCGTCGGCCGAGGTCGCGTCGCAGACCAGGTCGACGTGCTCGGCGCGGGCGGTGACCGCGTCGATGCCGTCCACGCTGGTCGGCACCCCGTGCCGCTCGGCCAGCTCGATCCCGGGGGATCCGGCGCGGCGCCCGGCGAACAGGACGCACTCCAGCAGGGGGGACGCCTCGACCTTCAACAGCAGGTCCGTGCCGATGTTGCCCGTGCCCACGATGGCTACCCGTAGGGGTGGCGGGCTCGTGTGGGTACTCATCCAGTTCTTCCTCTCGTCCGGCGCGCACGGCGGGCGCGGCCGGCATCCGTGACAGACGGTCAGCCCTCACCCAGCACGTCGGCGATGACGCGGGCGAGCGTGGTGACGTGCGGCGGCTTGATGACGCTGAAGTGGTCGCCCGGCACCCGGTGCACCCGTACGCCGCCGGTGCAGAGCTCCTCCCAGCGCGCCAGGTAGTCCGGGTAGCTCTGCCCTGAGGTGACCTCGTGCTGGCCGTCGGCGAGTTCGTCGCTGACGATCAGCTCCAGCCGACCCGGCCAGGGCCGGTGCCGGTACTCGACGTCCACCTCCATGACCTCGCGCCAGATCCGGACCTGGCGCGGCCACGAGTCCCCCACGCCGCGCTCGGGCAGCGCGATGCCGGTCTCCTCGTCGATGTCGTCGACGAGGTGTTCGAGCAGGTCGAGGATCTCCCGGCGGCGGTCCGGCGTGTCGGCCCCGTCGCCACCCGTGCTCACCTCGTGCAGCAGCAGTTCGAGGCGGCGGATCAGGGCGAGCTCGTTCCAGGCGTCGGCGCGGGTGTGGATGTCCAGGCCGGGATCGAGCAGGATCAGCGTCACCTCCTGCCCGTCCTCGACCAGCCGGTGGGCGATCTCGCTGGCGATGCCGCTGCCGCCGCACCAGCTGAACAGCCGGTACGGCCCGTGCGGCTGGGCCCGGCGGAGTTCGTCGCCGTAGCGTTCGGCGATCTGCGCCGTGCTGGGCGTGCCCCCCGGGTGCGGGCCCGGCCACTCGAACGCCGCCACCGGCTGCTCCGGGGGCAGGTGCGGGGCCAGGCGCAGGTACCAGTGGGCGCTGCCGCCACCGGGGTGCACGCAGAACAGCGGGGGCCGGCCGTCGCCGCCGCGCCGCAGCCACATCATCGCGCCGGCCGTCGCCGCCGGGTCCTGAAGTGTCGCGGCCAGCCCGGCGACGGTGCGGTGTTCGACGAACGAGCCGAACGTCAGCTCGTAGCCGTGCCGGCTGCGCAGCGTCGCGGTCAGTCGCATCATCGCCAGCGAGTGGCCGCCGAGGGCGAAGAAGTCGTCGTGCACGCCGATCCGCTCGATGCCGAGCGCCTCGCTCCAGGCCGCGGCGATGTGCCTCTCGACGTCCGAGCGCGGCGCGACGTACTCGACGTCCGTCACCGGCCGCGAGCCGTCCGGCGCCGGGAGGGCGGCCCGATCGACCTTGCCGTTGCGGGTGTACCTGAAGTCGTCCACTGCCAGGTAGTGGTGCGGGACGAGGTGCTGCGGCAACCGCTCCCGCAGGTGGTCGCGCAGCTCGGCCGGGGACGCCACGGCCCCGTCCGCGAAGCGGGTGTAGGCGACGAGCGCGGCGTCCGGGGTGCCGGCCCGGTACACGGCGACCACGGCGGCGGCGACCGCCGGGTGGGCGGCGAGGGCGTGCTCGATCTCGCCGAGCTCGATCCGGAACCCGCGGACCTTGACCTGGTGGTCGCGGCGCCCGTGGAAGTGCAGGGTGCCGTCGGGGTCGCGGGAGACCACGTCGCCGGTGCGGTACACGCGCCCGCCCGGTCGGGGCGCGTACGGGTCCGGCACGAACCGCTCGGCGGTCAGCGCCGGCCGGTTCAGGTACCCGCGTACCACGCCCGCCCCGCCGAGGACGAGTTCCCCGCGTACGCCGGGGGGCAGCAGGCGCAGTTCGTCGTCGACGACGTAGGCGCGCACGTTGTCCAGCGGGAGCCCGATCGGCGGCGGCGCCGTGTCCGTGGCCCGCAGCTCGGCGATGGTGGCGACCACGGTGGTCTCGGTGGGCCCGTACGCGTGCAGCACGCGGACCCGGTCGGCCCACCGCGCCGCCTGCTCGGCCGTGCACGCCTCGCCACCGGTGACCAGCACCCGCAGGCGCGGGAAGTCGGCCGGGTCGAGGCGGTCCAGCAGCGGCGGCGGCAGGGTCATGTGGGTGAGCTCGGCCGCGTGGCGACGCAGGTCGCCGGGGTCGGCGTCCGGCGGGGGCAGCACCAGCGCCGCGCCGTTGGCGAGGGCCAGCAGGATCTCCCAGACCGACGCGTCGAAGCTGGGCGAGGCGAACTGGAGCACCTCGTCGCCGGGCCGCGCTCGCAGGACCCGCCGCTGGGCGTGGCAGAAGTTGAGCACGGCGCGGTGGGTGACCGCGACGCCCTTGGGCCGCCCGGTGGAGCCCGACGTGTAGATGACGTAGGCGAGGTTGTCCCCGCTGAGCCGTACCGCCGGCGGGTAGGCCGCCCGGGGCCGGCCGTTCGCGAGGTCGGCGACCAGCACCGTCGCGGTCGTGCACGGCAGGCGCGGGGCCAGGTCGCCGTCGGTCAGCAGGACCACGGGCGCCGCGTCGCGGACCATGTCGCCGACCCGCTCGGCGGGATAGGCGGGATCGAGCGGCAGGTACGCCCCGCCGGCCTTGAGGACGGCCAGCATCGCGACGACGAGGTCGACCCCGCGGGGCAGGTGGATGCCGACGACCGTGTCGGGCCGGACGCCCAGCTCTCCCAGGCGCGCGGCGAGCCGGTCAGACCGGTCGTCGAGCTGCCCGTAGGTGAGCGTGGCGTCGCCGTGCCGTACCGCCACGGCGGCGGGCGCGGCGGCCGCGCGACCGGCGACGAGGTCGTGGACGAACGGGGTCGCCGGGAACGGCTCGACGGGCTGGTACGCCTCGACCGCCCAGGCCCGGTCGGCGGCGCTCAGCCCGACGTCCGTGTCGCCGTCGGGGTCGGCGGCCATCGCCTCCAGCACGTGCCGGTAGGTGCGGGCCAGCAGTTCGAGGTACGGCCGGTCGATGTCGGCGGGCCGGGCGCCCAGCCGCAGGACCCCCGGGAAGGTCCACACGTCCAGCCCGACGCTGCTCGGGCTGAAGTCGTCGACCATCCCGACCGACTCGGCGGGGCCGTCGAGCACGTGGAAGTCCAGGTACGAGAAGCCGACCCGCAGCAGTGGCGAGCCGTTTCCCCACTGGCGTTGCATGGCCGGCAGCGGGTAGCGGCGGTGCGGCCAGAGGCGTGCCTCGCCGGCGAAGACGGCCTGGACCAGGGCGCGCCAGGTGCGGGCGGAGGTGTCGGCGGCGAACGGCACGGTGTTGAGGTACATGCCGAAGACCTCGTCGCCGCGCAGCCGCTCGGGCCGGCCGTTGCACAGCAGGCCGGTGAAGAAGCGCTGCCGGCCGGTGACGATGCTCAGCACCTTGAGGTGCACGGCGTGCAGCACGCTCTTCAGGGAGGTGCCGGCGGCGGCGGAGAGCCGGCGCAGTGCGGGGCGCAGGTCGGCCCACGGCACCTCGACGACGTTCGCCGGGGCGTCCGACCCGGTGCCCCACTCCGGCGGGAGTTCGAGCCGGTCCGACCCGGCCACGGTCGCCGCCCAGAAGCCACGGTCCGTCGCCGAGGCGAGGGACGCGCGCTCGCGGGCGACGAGGTCGGCGAAGCGCACCGCCGGCGGTGGCGGCAGGGCGGGCCGCTCGCCCCGGCGCAGCGTCCGGTACAGCGAGATCAACATCGCCACCGTGGAGGTGTGGCTCCAGCCGTCGAGGATCGCGTGGCTCTCCGAGTGGGTCAGCCGCCATTCGCAGTCGCCGAGCTGGTGCACGTGGTAGCGCAGCAGCGGCGCCGTGGTGATGTCGAACGGCCGGACGCGCTCGGCCCGCAGGTGTGCGCGTACCGCCTCCTCCTGCTCCTCGGGCCGCAGCCCGCGCAGGTCGTCGTAGCCGATGGGCAGGTCGACCGACTCGTGGACGAGCTGCATCAGCTCGGAGTAGTGGGACAGGTCGAACGACGTACGCAGGATCTCGTGCCGGTCCGTGAGCAGCCGGCCGGCCTCCCGCAGCGCGTCCAGGGAGAAGGACTGCCGGTCGGTGATCGCGTAGCAGGAGACGTTGCGGTAGACCGGCCGGTCGCCGCCGGAGAGCATCTCGAAGAGCATGCCCGCCTGGTTCTGCGTGATCGGATAGGCGTCGACGAGCCCGTCCGGTAGCCGGCTGCGGTCCGCGTCGCCCACCAGCGCGAACCGGCCGACGGTCGGCTCGGTCTCCTCGCCCGGCCCGGTCCGCGCGGCCACGCCCGCCAGCTCGGCCACGCTCTGGTGGGTGAACAGGTCCTGGACCGACACGGTGAGACCGGCCGCGCGCAGCAGCCCCACCATCCGGATCGCCCGCATCGAGTCGCCGCCGAGCAGGAAGAAGCTCTCCGTCACGCCGACCGTGTCGAGGCCGAGCGCCACGGCGAACGCGTCGGCGATCCGCTTCTCGGTCTCGTCGCGGGGGGCGACGTGACCGCCGCCCGCCGCGCCCGGCACCGCCTCGGGTGCCGGCAGGGCGCGGCGGTCCACCTTGCCGCTGGCGGTCAGCGGCAGAGCGGGCAGGATCGTCCAGCGCGCCGGGACCATCGCGTCCGGCAGGCGGTCGACCAGGTACGCGCGTACCGGATCGACGGTCTCCGGCCCGACGAGGTAGCCGACGAGCTGCTCGTCGTGGACGGCCACCGCCGCCGCGGTGACGCCGGGAGCCTCGTACAGCAGGGCCTCGACCTCGCCGAACTCGACGCGCTGGCCGCGGATCTTCACCTGGTGGTCGATCCGGCCGAGGTACTCGATGCTGCCGTCGGGACGGTAGCGGGCCAGGTCACCGGTGCGGTACAGGCGCCGCCCCGGCGCGGCGGCGAACGGGTCGGGGACGAACCGTTCGGCGGTCAGCGCGGCCCGGCCGAGGTAGCCCCGGGCGAGCTGCACGCCACCGATCAGCAGCTCGCCGGGCACGCCGACCGGGACGGGCTGACCGGCGGCGTCGACGATGTGGGCGGTGGTGTTGGCGATCGGGCGGCCGATGGTGACCGGCTCGCCGGGCTCGCACCGGGTCGCGGTGACGTCGACCGCGGTCTCCGTGGGGCCGTACAGGTTGTGCAGCTCGCAGCCGATCCGCTCGTGCGCCCGCTCGGCCAGGTCGGGCGGCAGCGCCTCGCCGCTGCAGATCAGCCGCCGCAGGGACGGCAGCGCCCCGACGGGCTCGGCCAGGAAGGCCCGCAACATCGACGGTACGAAGTGGACGGTGGTGATCCCCTCCGCGCGGATCACGTCGGCCAGGTACGCCGGGTCGCGGTGCCCGCCGGGGCGGGCGAGGACCAGCGTCGCGCCGGTGATCAACGGCCAGAAGAGCTCCCACACCGACACGTCGAACCCGACCGGCGTCTTCTGCAGCACCCGGTCCGAGGCGTCGAGGCGGTAGGCGTCCTGCATCCACCGCAGGCGGTTGACGATCGCGCCGTGCTCGATCAGGGCGCCCTTGGGCCGGCCGGTCGACCCGGAGGTGTAGATGAGGTAGGCGGCGTGCCCGGGTGTGATCTCCGCCGACGGTTGCGGGTCGCCGTCGGCGGACGTGTCGTCCTCGGCGGCCAGGAAGTCCTCGTCGATCACGAGCTGGGCACCGGAGTCGCGCACCATGAAGGCGCGCCGCCGCGCCGGCAGGTCCGGGTCCAGCGGCAGGTAGGCGGCGCCGGCCTTCAGGACCGCCACCAGCGCCCGCATCAGGTCCAGGCCGCGGGGCAGGCAGACGGCCACGAGGGACTCCGGTCCGACCCCGGCGTGGCGCAGGCGCCGCGCGAGGGCGGCGGCCTCGGCGTGCAGCCGACCGTACGTCAGCTCCGCGCCGTCGAAGCGCAGCGCGACCGCGTCGGGCGTACGGGCCGCCTGCGCGTCCAGCAGACCGGTCAGGGTCTGCCGGGGATACTCGACGGCGGTGTCGTTCCAGGCCGCGAGCTGGGCGGTCTCGGGGTCGGTGAGCAGGGGCAGCCGGGTGACCGGGGCGTCCGGGTCGGCGGCGACGGCGCCCAGCAACCGCCGGTAGTGCCCGGCCAGCCGCCGCACGGTCGCGTCGTCGAACAACGCCGTCGGGAAGTCCACCCCGCCGGAGAGGGAGCCGTCCGCCTCCTCGGTCAGCCCGAGCGTCAGGTCGAACTTCGCCGTGGTCGGGCCGGCGGACAGTTCCTCCCCCACCAGGCCGCCCGCGTCGAAGCCCGTCGACCCGCCCTCCTCGAAGAGGAACATGGTCTGGAACAGCGGATTGCGCGACAGGTCCCGCTCCGGCGACAGCGCGTCCACGATCCGCTCGAACGGCACGTCCTGGTGCGACTGCGCGTCCAGCACCGTCTCCCGCACCCGGGCCAGCACCTCGACGAAGGTCGGCTCGCCGGACAGGTCGGTGCGCAGCACAAGCGTGTTGAGGAAGAGCCCGACCAGGCCGTGCGTCTCCAGGCGGTCCCGACCGGCGGCCGGGGTGCCCACCGCGACGTCGGTCTGCCCGGTGTGGCGGGCCAGCAGCACCTGGAACGCGGCCAGCAGCACCATGAACGGGGTGGCGTTCGACGCCCGGCCCAGGTCCCGCAGCCGACCGGCGAGGTCGGCCGGCACCGTGAACGTGACCAGCCCGCCGTCCGGGTTCCACACCGGTGGCCGGGGCCGGTCGGTCGACAGTTCCAACGGCGTCAGCCCGGCCAGCCGGTCCCGCCAGTGGTCGAGCTGCCGGTCCAGCCGCTCCCCGGCTGAGCGGGTCCGCTGCCAGAGCGCGAAGTCCGCGTACTGGATGGGCAGCGGGGCCAGCGGGGAGGGCCGGCCGGCGACGAACGCGTCGTACAGGGCGGCCAGCTCGCGCAGGATGATCCCCTCGGACCAGCCGTCGGAGGAGATGTGGTGCAGGGTGAGCGCCAGGGCGTGCTCGTCCCCGGCGAGACGGACCAGCCGGGCCCGCAGCGCCGGGCCGGCGGCCAGGTCGACCGGGTCCGGCGAGCCGAGCAGCGCGGTGAGGCGCTGCCGGGCCGTCTCCCGGTCGGTGTGGCTGAGGTCTGTCGTCGTCACCTCGACCGGGGCGGGCGGGTCGACGACCTGTGCCGGCTCGCCGTCGACCACGACGTACCGGGTCCGCAGGATCTCGTGCCGGGCGACCAGCTCCGTCAACGCCCGGCGCAGCGCGTCGGTGTGCAGCGAGCCGCGCAGCCGCAGGCCGACGGACATCAGGTAGCCGGTGCCGCCGGGCTGCAACTGGTCGAGCACCCAGAGCCGGTGCTGCCCGAAGGAGAGCGGCAGCGGGCCGGTGCGGGGCGCCGGGGCGATGGTGTCGGCGCGGCGGGCCCGACCGGCACCACGCAGGCGCCGCTGGAGCAGTTCCTGTCGCGGGGACGCGCTCGGGATGTGGCTGGCGGTCACAGGTTGCCCTCCTTCAGCAGTTCCGCCACCTCGGCGTCGGAAAGCCGTGAGATCTCGTTTTCGATGGCCGTGTGCACCGCGTCGGCGAGGTCGGCCACGGTGGTCTGCTCGAACAGCAGGCGCAGCGGCAGGTCGAGGTCGAAGCCCTGCCGCAGGTGCGCCAGCACCCGGGTAGCGAGCAGCGAGTGACCGCCGAGGTCGAAGAAGTCGTCGTGGACGCCGACCCGGTCGACCTCCAGCACGGTGGCCCAGATGTCGGCCACGGCCTCCTCCAACGGGGTACGGGGTGCCGCGTACGCCCGGCCGGGGTCGGCGCGCACGGGTGTCGGGGCGGGCAGTGCCCGGCGGTCGACCTTCTTGCTTGTCGTCAACGGCAGCGCGTCCAGCACCATCCACTGGGCCGGCACCATGTAGTCCGGCAGCCGGTCGCGCAGGTGGGCCCGGAGTTCGCCGACCGCCGGCGGGGTGCCGTCCCGGCAGACCAGGTAGGCGACGAGGCCCTTCTCCCCCGGCTGGGTCTCGCGGGCCACCACCGCGACCGCGCGGACCGCCGGGTGCTCGGCCAGGGCCGACTCGATCTCGCCGAGCTCCATCCGGAACCCCCGGATCTTGACCTGCTGGTCGATCCGGCCGAGGAACTCGATCGTCCCGTCCGGTCGGTACCGGACCAGGTCGCCACTGCGGTAGAGCCGGCCGCCGGGGCCGTCGCCGAACGGGTCGGGCACGAACCGGTCGGCGGTCAGTGCAGGCCGGCCCAGGTAGCCCCGGGCCAGCCGTACCCCGCCGAGCAGCAGCTCGCCGGGCACCCCGACCGGGACGGGATCCAGGTGTTCGTCGACCACGTAGGTCCGGGTGCCGGGGACCGGGCGGCCGATCGGCAGGGTCTCGTTCCGCTCGCCGGGCGGGTCGCCCGTGACCGGGTGCAGCAGGCAGGTGACGGTGGCCTCGGTCGGGCCGTAGTTGACCAGGAACCGGCCGGGCAGCCCGGTGCCCGCCCAGCGCCGGGCGTCGGCGACGGTGACCACGTCGCTGCCGACGTTCATCAGCTTCAGATGCCGCAGCCGGTCGTCGCCGGCCGGCAGGGCGTCCATCACCTCCCGGTAGTAGGCGGGGGTGATCTCCATGTGGGTGATCCGGTGCCGGGCGAGCCGGTCCGGCAGCTCGGCCGGGCTCCAGAAGACCGGGTCGCTGACCACCAGGGTCGCCCCGGCCAGCAGGGTGGCCATCATGCCGTCCATCGCCACGTCGAAGGTGAGCGCGGAGAGCAGCACCACCCGGTCGCCGGCCGCGATGTCGTACGCCCGGGCGATGACGCCGCAGTGGTGGGCGTACGCGCCGTGCGGGATCATCGCGCCCTTGGGTCGCCCCGTGGAACCCGAGGTGTAGATGACGTAGGCGAGGTCGTCCGCTCCGGTCGACGGGTCCGGCGCGGTGCCGTCCCGACCGGCGATCACCGCCCGGTCGGCGTCCACGGCGACCACGGTCACCCCGTCGGCGGCGACCCGGTCGGCGAAGCCCTCCTCGGTGACCACCACCGCGGCCCTCGCGTCGGCGAGCATGAAGCGCAGCCGCTCGGTGGGGTGGTCCGGGTCGACCGGGAGGTACACCCCGCCCGCCTTGAGCACCGCGAGCAGCGTGACCACCACCTCCAGGCCGCGTTCCAGGCAGACCGCGACCGGGACCTCCGGGCGCACCCCGAGTTCGCGCAGGTGGTGGGCGAGCCGGTTGGCGCGGGTGTCCAGCTCCGCGAAGGTCAGCCGCCGGCCGTCGAACTCCACCGCCACGACGTCCGGGTGCTGCCGGACCCGCCGGCCGAACAGCTCCACCACGCCGGCGGCCGCGACGGCCTCGACGGCGCGCAACGACCCGGCGGGATCGGCGGCGCGCAGCGGCCCGGCGGGATCGGCGGCGCGCAGCGGCCCGGCGGGCGCGACCGGCTCGCCGGCCAACGGCCCGAGGAGGTACGCCCGTTCCGCGCCGGTGGGCAGGGTCAGGTCACGCAGGACGGTTCCCGGCGCGGTCGCCACCTGGGCGAGCAGATGCAGGTAGTGCCCGGCCATCCGCTCGATGCTCGGGCGGTCCCAGAGCGCGGTGGCGTACTCGAACCAGCAGCGCAGCCGGCCGTCCGGGTGCTGCTCCACGGAGAGGGTGAGGTCGAACTTGGCCACCGGGAAGGAGCTGTCGACGTGCTCGATGGTGGTCGGGCCGAGGGTGGCGGTCATCCGCTCCAGGTGTTGCAGTTCGAACATCACCTGGAACAGCGGGTTGCGGGACAGGTCCCGGTCCGGCCGCAGCGCGTCGACCAGCCGCTCGAAGGCGACGTCCTGGTTGCGGAACGCGTCCGTCACGGTGCGGCGCACCTGGTCGAGCAGGACCGGGAAGGGCTGATCGTCGACCAGCTCGGCGCGCATCACCAGGTTGTTGACGAAGAAGCCGAGCAGGTCCTCGGTCTCCTGCCGGGTCCGGCCGGCGACCGGGGTGCCGACGGCCACGTCGTGCTGCCGGGCGTACCGGCCGAGCATGACCTGGAAGGCCGCCAGCAGCACCATGAACAGGGTGGCGCCCTCCCGGTTGCCCAGCTCGGCCAGCGCCCGCCCGACGTCGGTCGGCACGTCGACGACGACGTTGTCGCCGGCCGGGTCGCGCAGCGCCGGGCGGGGCCGGTCGGTGGGCAGCTCCAGCGGGGTCGACCCGGCCAGTTGCCGGGACCAGTAGGCGAGCTGCGCGTCCAGTTCGGGGCTGTCCTGGCGGGCCGTCTCCCAGGCCGCGAAGTCCGCGTACTGCACGGGCAGGTCGGGCAGTGCGGTGGCCGCGCCACCCCGCGCGTACCTGCGGTAGAGGGTGTCGAGTTCGCGCAGGAGGATGTCCATCGACCAGACGTCGAACGCGATGTGGTGCATGGTCAGCGCGACCAGGTGCTCGTCGGCGGCGACCCGGATCACCTGGGCCCGGACCGGGCGTTCGGTGGCCAGGTCGAAGGGCCGGCCGGCCGCGACCCGCAGCAGCACCTCCGCGCCGTCGACGACGTCCGGGGCGCCGCTGAGGTCGACCAGCTCCCACCCGACCGGTCCCGGCGGGTCGACCACCTGCACCGGCTCGCCGTCGACCGAGTGGTAGCGGGTGCGCAGGATCTCGTGCCGGTTGACCACCTCGTCCAGCGCCCGCCGGAACACCGCCACGTCCAACGGGCCGGTCAGCCGCATCGAGATCGGGATCAGGTATTCGAGGCTGCCCGGTTCGAGCTGGTCCAGGAACCACAGCCGGCGCTGGCCGAGGGAGAGCGGCAGCTTCCCGTCCCGCGGCACCGGCCGGATCGCCGCGTCGGCCGGCTCGTCGGTGGACCCGGCGCCGGGGCGGGCCTCGTCGACCAGGGCGGCGAGTTGGGCGACGGTGGGGGCGGTGAAGAGCTGCCCGACGGTCAGCTCCACGTCGAGTGCCCGGCGCACCCGGAGCACGCCCCGGATGGCGAGCAGGGAGTGGCCGCCGAGGGTGAAGAAGTTGTCGTCCCGGCCTACCCGCTCGACGCCGAGCAGCTCGGCCCAGATCCCGGCGACGGCCCGCTCGGTGTCGGTGACCGGCGGCAGGTACCGCCGGTCGGCGCCGGGCCGGGGGCCGTCGGGCGCCGGCAGCGCCGCCCGGTCCAGCTTGCCGTTCGCGGTCAGCGGGAGGGCGTCCAGGCTGATCACGGTGGACGGGACCAGCGCGGCGGGCAGCCGGTCGGCGAGCGCGTCGCGCAGTCCGTCCGGATCGATCCGGGCACCGGCGGCGGGGACCACGTACGCGACAAGCTCCGCGTCGCCCGACGGCGGCCGGTGCAGGGTCACCACCGCCGCGTCGACGCTCGGGTGCCGCCGCAGGGCCGCCTCGACCTCGCCCGGCTCGATGCGTACCCCGTGCAGCTTGACCTGGTGGTCGAGGCGGCCCAGGTACTCCAGGCTGCCGTCGTCGCGCCACCGGGCCAGGTCCCCGGTCCGGTACAGGCGCTCCCCCGGGCCGCCGTACGCGTTGGGGGTGAACTTCTCCCCGGTCAGGCCGGGCCGGCCCAGGTAGCCCCGCGCCAGGCCGACCCCGCCGAGGCAGAGCTGGCCGGCCACCCCGACCGGCACCGGCCGGTCGTCGGCGTCGAGGACCAGGGCGCCGCAGCCGGGCAGCGGCCGGCCGATCGGCACGGTCCCGGTCCCCTCGTCACCGCGGTAACGCCAGGCGGTCGCGTCGATGGCGCACTCGGTGGGGCCATAGGTGTTCCAGACCTCCACGGGCAGCAGGGCCCGAAGCTGCTCGCAGAGCGCCGCCGGCAGCGGCTCCCCCGCGGAGCAGACCAGCCGCAGCGCGGCACAGCCGGACAGGTCGGTCTCGTGCAGCAGCACCCGCAGCACGGACGGCACCAGTTGCAGCACCGTGACGCCGTGGGCCCGCATGGCCCGCAGCATCGCGCCCGGGTCGCGGTGGGCGTCCGGGGCGGCCAGGACGACCGCGCCGCCGCTGACCAGCGGCGCCAGGAACTCCCACATGGAGGCGTCGAAGCCGAGGGCGGTCTTCTGGAGCACCCGGTCGGCGGCGGTGAGCCGGTGCTGCTCGACCGACCACAGCACCCGGTTGCGGATGCCGGCGTGGGTGACCACGACGCCCTTGGGCCGGCCGGTCGATCCGGAGGTGTACATGACGTAGGCGGCGGCGTCAGGGTCGGTGGCCGGCAGCGACACCGTCGCGGTGCCGCCCTCGGCGTCGGTGCTGCTGTCGTCGGTGCCGTAACCGGCCTCGACGAGCACGACCGGGGCGTCACCGGCCGACAGCAGGCCCCGCAGGGCCGACTCGGTGACCAGCGCCGACACCCCGGCGTCGGCCGCCATGAACTCCAGCCGGTCGACCGGCTGGTCTGGGGCGAGGGGCACGTAGACGCCGCCGGCGAGCAGCACCCCGAGCAGCGCGGTCACCAGGTCCGGCCCGCGGTGCACCGCGACCCCGACCGGGGCGCCCACGCGAACGCCGACGGTGTGCAGGTGCGCGGCGAGCTGCCGGGCGCGCCCGGCCAGCTCGGCGTAGCCGACCTCGGTGCCGTCGTCGGCGACCAGCGCGGTCGCGTCGGGGGTCGCCGCCGCCTGGGCGAGGAAGAGTTCCGGCAGCCCCGGGCCCGCGGGCCGGTCGGCGCCCCGGCCCCACTCGCCGAGCACCTCTCGGCGCTCGCGGGGGGCCAGCAGGTCCAGCTCGTCCAGGGGGGCGTGGCCGGCGGCGACGACGGCGGCCAGCAGGTGCAGGTAGTTGGCGACCATGCGGTGCACCCGGGGGCCGTCGAACAGCGCGGTGGGGAAGACCACCTCCCCGTGGTACGAGCCGTCCGGCCGTCCCACCAGTTGCAGGGAGAGGTCGAACGCGGCCGAGGTCCACGAGGTCGGCTGCTCGGTGACGGTCAGGCCGGGCAGGGCGAAGGCGGCCCGGTCGGCGTTGTGCAGCCCGAAGCCCACCTGGAACAGCGGGTTGCGGGACAGGTCCCGCTCCGGGGACAGCTCGGCGACGATCCGGTCGAACGGCACCTGCTGGTTGTCGTAGGCGTCCAGGGTGGTGCCGCGGACCTGGTCGAGCAGGTCGAGGAAGCACGCCGGGGCGGCCAGGTCGGCGCGGAGCACGACGGTGTTGACGAAGAGGCCGATCAGGTCCTCCAGCTCGACCTCGTGCCGCCCGGCCACCGACACCCCGACCGCCACGTCACTCTGACCTGCGTACCGGCCGAGCAGGAGCTGGAAGGCGGCGAGGAAGACCATGAAGGGGGTGGCGCCCCGGTCCGCGCCGAGCCGGGTCAGGGCGGTCGCCAGGTCCGCCGGCACGGTGAAGGTGAGGCCGTCGCCGGCGGCCCGCCAGTGCGCGGGCCGGGGCCGGTCGGTCGGCAGGTCGAGCGGGCCGAGCCCGGACAGCCGCTCCCGCCAGTAGCCGACCTGGGCGTCGACGTGCGGCCCCGACAGCCAGTTCTCGCGCTGCCAGGCGGCGAAGTCCGCGTACTGCACGGGCAGCGGCGGCAGCGGGTCGGGCCGGCCGGCGACGAACGCCCCGTAGAGGGTGTGCAGTTCCCTGGCGAGCACGCCCCAGGACCAGCCGTCGAAGGCGATGTGGTGCACCACCAGCAGCAGGACGTGGTCGTCGGCCGCACACCGGATCAGCCGGGCCCGCAGCGGTGCGTCCTGCCGCAGGTCGAAGGGGGCGTCGAGGGTGGCCTCCAGCACCTCGTCGAGGCGGCCGTCCGGGTCGCCGGCCGGCGAGTCGCCCAGGTCGACGAGGTGGACGTCGACCGGGCCGGGCGGGTCGATCACCTGCACGGCACGTCCGTCCACCGTGTCGTACCGGGTCCGCAGGATCTCGTGTCGCGCGCTGATCCCGCTCAGCGCGGCCCGCAGCGCCGTGGCGTCGAGCGGGCCGCGCACCCGTACCGCCTGGTGCAGGAGATACTCGCTGGCACCGGAGCGCAGCTGGTCGACGAACCAGAGCTGCTCCTGCGCCGACGACACGGCGTGGCCGCCCTCGTGATCGGACAGCACCGCCCCGCCGGTGCCGACGTACCGGCTGTCGCCGTCTGCCATGGGTCCTTCGCCTCCGTGTCCGGGCCGGGCATCGCTGCGATGCCGTGGGGAGTTGGTGCGGTGTGCGCGAGGGTCCCGGGCACACCGCCGACGGTCACCCCGGGGTCGCGCCGGCCGCCGCGAGCGCCGCGCGGTACGGCTCGGCCATCGCCACGGCGATCCTGCGGTCGCCGGTGAACGGTTCCCGGGCGTGCGCGGCGAGCATGTTGTCCACCACCAGGACGTCGTCGCGCTGCCAGTCGAAGCGCCGCTGGGCGGACCGGTAGCAGTCCCGCAGGTGGGCCACCACGTCGTCCGGGATGCGCCCGCCGTCGCCGTAGTAGGTGTTCGTGGGCAGCTCGGTCTCGTCGAACAGTTCCCGCAGCCCGGCGCAGACCTCGTCGGCCAGCGTGGTCACGTGGAAGAAGGTCACGTGGTTGAACCAGAGCAGCTCACCGGTGCCGGGGTGCCGGTGCACGGCGTCGCGGCGGGCGCGGGTACGCAGCCCCGAGCCGGTCCACTCCACCTCGATGCCGCTGCGGGCGCAGTAGCGCGACACCTCGTCCCGGTCGTCGGTGTTGAACGCCCGCTGCCAGGGCACGCCGAAGCCCTCGTGGAAGTTGCGCACCACCAGCCAGCCCCGGGCGACGAACTCGGCACACACCGCCGGGTCGATGCGCTGGCGCACCAGGCGGGTGTCGGCGAGCGGGGTGGCGCCCAGGGTGGCCGGCGTACGCAGGCAGTGGAAGTACAGCGCCATGGGCCAGTCGGCCTGGTAGGAGTTCTCGTTGTGCAGGAAGATCTCCTCGGCCGGCGGGAAGTCCGTCGAGGTGTAGACCCGCCCCTGGATGGTGCTGCGGGGCGACGAGCGCTCGGCGTAGTCCAGCGGCTCACCGGAGAGCGCCCGGACCACCCCCTCGAAGCCGGCCACCCCGCCGACGTCGAACCCGCGCAGCAGGACGGCCCCGTGCTCACGCAGCCGGGCCCGGATCGCGGCCCGGTCGGCGGCCAGCCGCCCGCCGATCGGCTCCCCCGGCGCACCGGCGGTCAGGACGAACGGAAGCGGCTTCTCGGCCGACCCGCGCGGCAGCGGCGGCACCGTCATCCGGGGCGTACTCATCGCTTCTCCTGTCGGCCTCTGGGCTGCCGGTCACGCGGCACGGCTCAGCCTCTCCGCTGAGGCACGGGTCAGAAAGAGAATCCCCGGCAAGGCTCGTACGCGTTTTTCTGCCGGTTCTTCTCTACGTCCGGCGATCGGCGTCCCGGCAGGGTGTGACCGGCAGTGGGACCAGTGTCGTGTCGTACGACACGGCTGCCCTTTCCCGAGGAGGAGCCGGCATGTCCGACGAGAACACCGATGAGCGCGCGTACCGGGTCGTGGTGAACGACGAGGAGCAGTACTCGATCTGGCTGGGCGATCGGGAGCTGCCGCTGGGGTGGCGCGCGGAGGGTACCGAGGGCACCCGCGAGGAGTGCCTGAAGCGGATCGACGAGGTGTGGACCGACATGCGCCCGCTCAGCCTGCGCCGGCGCATGGAGCAGGCGGCGGGCCGGTAGTCGTGACCGCCATGGCGAAGCTGACCGCGGCCGACGGGCACCGGGTCCCGACAGCGTGGAACGACACCGAGGTCGCGTACCCGACCGACCCGTGCCTGCACGAGCTGTTCGAGGAGCAGGTACGGCGTACCCCGGACGCGATCGCCGTGGTGTCCGACGAGCGGACCGTCCGCTACGCCGAGCTGGACCGCAAGGCCGACCGGCTCGCCCACCGGCTGCGGGCGGCCGGGGTGGGTGCGGAGTCGGTGGTGGGGGTGTGCCTGCACCGGGGGGTCGACCTGGTGGTGGCGCTGCTGGGGGTGCTCAAGGCGGGCGGCGCCTACCTCCCGGTGGAACCGGACCAGCCGGCCGAGCGGATCCGCTACCTGCTGACCGACTCGAAGGCGACGACCGTCGTCACGGGCCCGGGCGTCGACCACGAGCCGCTGGCCGCCGCCACCGGCGCCCCGATCCGGATCGACGACGACCACCGGGGGCTGCCGGACGGTGCCCCGGAGCCGGTCGTCGGTCCGGCCAACGCCGCCTACGTCATCTACACCTCCGGCTCCACCGGCCGCCCGAAGGGCGTGGTCGTGGAGCACCGCGCGATCGTCAACCGGGTGCGTTGGATGCCGGACGCCCTTGGCGCCGACGGCGGCGTGGTGCTCCAGAAGACGCCGTACGGCTTCGACGTCTCGGTGTGTGAGCTCTTCTCCCCGCTGACCACCGGGGCGACGCTGGTGACGGCCCGTCCCGGCGGGCACCGCGATCCGGCGTACCTGGCCCGGGTGGTGGCCGATCGGCGGGTCACCTCGATCCGGTTCGTGCCGTCGATGCTGCGCGCGTTCCTGGACGTGCTGCCCGCCGGCCGGACCAGCCTGCCGTCGATCCGGCGGGTGCTGTGCAGCGGCGAGGCGCTCCCCGCCGACCTGGTGGCCGCGGCGCACGACCGGCTCGACTGCGAGGTGGTCAACCTCTACGGGCCGACCGAGGCGGCGGTCGAGGTGACCAGCACCCGCTGCCTGCCCGGCGAGGCGGTGACCATCGGCCGGCCGGTGGCCAACACCCGCACGTACATCGTGGACGGCGAGCTGCGGCCGGTGCCGGTCGGTGAGCCCGGGGAGCTGGTGCTCGCCGGGGTCCAGCTCGCCCGGGGCTATCTCGGCCGGCCGGGACTGACCGCCGCCTGCTTCGTCCCCGACCCGTTCGCCGACCGGCCCGGACAGCGCATGTACCGCACCGGCGACCGGGCCCGGTTCCTGCCGGACGGCAGCATCGAGTACCTGGGCCGGCGGGACCAGCAGGTGAAGATCAGGGGCTTCCGGATCGAGCTGGGCGAGATCGAGGCGGTGCTCGGCCAGCATCCCGCCGTCCGCGCCGCCGTGGTGGACGTGCGCCACGGCGCGGTCGGCGGCCCGCAGCTCGTCGCGTACCTGCTGCCGGCCGGCCCGGAGGCGGCCGACCATCGGGCGGTTCGCGCGTACCTGGCCGAGCGGCTGCCGGATCACATGGTCCCGCGGAGCTGGGTGGTCCTCGACGAGCTGCCCCTGACCGGCAGCGGGAAGGTCGACCGCCGGCGGCTGCCGGAGCCCGCCCCGCCCGGCCCGGTCGCCGACGGACCGGCGGTGGCGCCGCGTACCCCCACCGAACGGGCGGTCGCCGAGGTGTGGACCGAGGTGCTGGGCGTCGACCGCTGCGGGAGACACGACGACTTCTTCGACCTCGGCGGTCACTCTCTGCTGGCCACCCAGGTCGTCGCGCTGCTGCACGAACGGTTCCCCGTCGACCTGCCGGTCAGCGCGGTCTTCGAGGCACCGACCGTGGCGGAGCTGGCGACGGTGCTCCAGCGGGCCGTCGAGGAACGGGTGGCGGGGATGTCCGAGTCCGAATTGGAGACGATGTTGGCGCAGGTGGGCAAGGAATGACGACTCCCGAGGATCCGTCCCCGACCTCGACCGACGCCCGTCGTCGGGCGCTGGTGGAGGCGCTGCTGGCCGGGCGGGCCCCGGACCGGTCGCCGGCCACCCCGAGCGCGCCGCAACGGCCGACCGGCCCGCTGCCGCTGTCCTATCCGCAGCAGGGGGTGTGGCTGCTCGACCAGATCCGGCCCGGCGGCGCGGAGTACGTCGTGCCGTTCGGCTGGCGGATGACCGGCCCGCTGGACCCGGCGGCCCTCCGCGACGCCTGGCGGGAGGTCGTCCGCCGGCACGAGGTGCTGCGGACCCGCTACCAGGTCGTGGACGGCCGGCCGAGCCAGGTGGTCGGCCCGGCCGAACCGGTCGAGCTGCCGGTCGTCGACCTGACCGGGTGTGCCCCGTCGAAGCGGCAGGAGCGGCTGGACGAGCTGATCCGGGACGAGGCGAGCGTCCCGTTCGACCTGGGTCGGGACGCGCCGCTGCGGGTACGGCTGGTCCGGCTCGCCGAGGACGAGCACGTCATGGTGCTGGTCGTCCACCACATCGCGTTCGACGGCTGGTCGGTCGGCGTGCTGGCGCGGGAACTCGGCGTGCTCTACCCGGCGCTGGTCGCCGGCGAGTCGTCCCCGCTCGCCCCGCCGCCAAGCCAGTACGCGGACTTCGCGGTGCGGCAGCGGGACCGGGCGGCCGGCCTGACCGGGCAGCTCGACCACTGGCGCGACCGGCTGGCCGGCCTCGTGCCGCTGGAGCTGCCGACCGACCGGCCCCGCCCGCCCGTGCAGGACCCCCGGGGCGCGACGCTGCCGTTCACCGTGCCGGCCGACCTCGGTCGCGCCCTCGCCTCGATCGGGCGGCGGCACCGGGCGACCCCGTTCATGGTGCTGCTGGCCGTGTTCCAGGTGCTGCTGGCCCGCTACACCGGGCAGACCGACGTCGCGGTGGGCACCCCGGTCGCCGGGCGTACCCGCCCCGAGGTCCAGGACCTGATCGGGTACTTCGTCAACACGCTGGTGCTGCGCACCGACCTGTCCGGCGAGCCGACCTTCGTCGAGGTGCTGGCCCGGGTGCGGGAGACGGTGCTGGACGCGCAGTCGCACCAGGACGTGCCGTTCGAGCGGGTCGTGGACGCGCTGTCGCCGGAGCGGGACCTGTCCCGCAACCCGCTGTTCCAGACCATGTTCGTGATGCAGAACGCCACGGCGGCCGACTTCGCCGGGGCGGGGCTGCGCGCACGGCAGGTGCCGACGCTCTGGCACACCGCCAAGTTCGACCTGACCATGCAGGTGACCGAGGAGGCGGACGGCTCCTTCTCCGCCGTCGTCGAGTACGCGACGGCGTTGTTCGACGACGCGACCGTGGAGCGGCTGGCCGGGCACTACCGGCGGTTGCTGAGCGCCGTCGCCGCCGACCCGGACGCCCCGGTCACCCGGCTGCCCCTGCTCACCGACCCCGAGACCGCCCAGCTCGCGGCCTGGAACGACACCGCCGTCGACCACCCCCGCCACACACTGCTGCACCGGCTCATCGAGGCGCAGGCCGACGCCACGCCCCACGCGGTCGCCGTGCTCGACGACGACGAGGAGCTGACGTACGCCCAGCTCGACGCCCGCGCCAACCAGCTCGCCCACCGGCTGATCGCCCTCGGCGCCGGACCCGAACGGATCGTCGCCGTCAGCGCGCGACGCCGCGTCGCGCTCGCCGTGGCCCTCGTCGCCGTGCTCAAGACCGGCGCCGCCTACCTGCCGCTCGACCCCGGCCACCCCGTCGAGCGGCTGCGCTGGATGCTCGCCGACGCCGGCGACCCCGTCACCCTGGTCGACGCCCCGGACCAGCACGACTGGTCCCCCGGCCCACGGGTCCACCTCGACGACCCGACGCTCGCCGACGAACCCGCCGGACGACCCGGCGTCACCACCGACGACCGCAGCCCCGCCTACCTGATCTACACCTCCGGCTCCACCGGCCGCCCCAAGGGCGTCCTCGTCGACCACCGCGCCATCGTCAACCGGCTCCGCTGGATGCAGGACGCCTACCGGCTCGACCACACCGACCGGATCCTGCAGAAGACCCCGCACACCTTCGACGTCAGCGTGTGGGAGTTCTTCTGGCCCCTGACCACCGGCGCCGCCCTCGTCATGGCCCGCCCCGACGGGCACCGCGACCCCGCCTACCTCGCCGGGACCATCGACCGGCGACGGGTCACCACCGTCCACTTCGTGCCCTCGATGCTGCGCGCCTTCACCGCCCACCTCGCCGCCACCCGCACGGCCCTGCCCCACCTGCGCCGCGTCGTCTGCTCCGGCGAGGCGCTGCCCGACGACCTCGCCGCCGCCGTGCACGCCCACCTCGACGTCGAGCTGCACAACCTCTACGGGCCCACCGAGGCCGCCGTCGACGTGACGGCCGCCCGCGTCCATCGCGGGCAGACCGTCACCATCGGCAGCCCCATCGCCAACACCGGCGCCCACATCCACGACCCGTGGGGCAACCCGGTCCCCGTCGGCGTACCTGGAGAACTCCTCCTCACCGGCGTGCAGCTCGCCCGCGGCTACCACCGCCGGCCCGCGCTCACCGCCGCACGCTTCATCCCCGCCGACGGCGGGAAACGCGCCTACCGCACGGGCGACCAGGCCCGCTGGCGCCCGGACGGCACCATCGAGTACCTCGGCCGCCTCGACCACCAGGTCAAGATCCGGGGCAACCGCATCGAGCTCGGCGAGATCGAGGCCGCCCTCGCCGACCACCCCGGCGTCCGCGCCGCCGTCGTGCACCCGCACGGCCCCGGCGACGACCGGCAGCTCGCCGCCTACCTCGTCGCCGCCGACGGCCACCCCGCCGACCCCGACACGCTGCGCGCCCACCTGCGTGCGCGGCTGCCCGAGTACATGGTCCCCACTCACTGGGTCACGCTCACCGAACTCCCCCTCACCAGCAGCGGGAAGATCGACCGCAACGCGCTCCCCCCGCCCGAGACGCACGCCGCGCGCAGCGGCGGGCACACCCCACCGGCCACCCCCACCCAGCACCTGATCGTGGCCGCGTACGCCCGGGCCCTCGCCGGGAACGGCGGACCCATCGGCATCCACGACCGGTTCTTCGACATCGGCGGCGACAGCATCCGCGCCATCCGGGTCGTCGGGAGCCTCCGCGACCAGGGGCTCGACCTCACCGTCACGGACCTCTTCCGGTACCGGACGGTCGCCGAGCTCGCCGCAGCCGTCGACGCCCGGGAGGGCGGGCTGCCGACCGGGGCCACCCGCCTGGTCGACCGGTTCGCGCTCATCGGCGAGGAGGATCGGGCCCGGCTGCCCGAGGGCGTCGTCGACGCGTACCCGCTGTCGATGGCGCAGGCCGGCATGGCGTACGAGATGCTCGCCGACCCGACCGGCGAGCTGTACCTCAACAGCCTCTGCTACCCGGTCGAGGGCGAGGCGTTCTCGCTGCCCGCCCTGCGCGCCGCCGCCCAACTGCTCGCCGCCCGGCACGAGATCCTGCGGGCCTCGATCGACCTGACCTCCTACCGCGAGCCGCTCCAGCTCGTCCACCCGGGCGCGGAGATCCGGGTCGGCCACACCGACCTGCGGGACCTGCCGGCCGCCGAGGTGGAGAGCACGGTGGCCCGGCTGATCGCCGAGGAGCGCCGGGACCGCTTCGACCTGGGCACGCCGTCGCTGCTGCGGCTGCACGCCTACCAACTGGCCGACGACCGGTGGCGGCTGCTGGTCAGCTACAGCCACGCCATCCTGGACGGCTGGAGCCAGAACTCGCTGGTCCCGGAGCTGCTGGCGTACCACCGGCGGATCCGGGACGGGCAGGACCCGCGGCCCGCCCCGGTGCCGGCCGTCCGGTTCGCCGACGCGGTGGCGCTGGAGCGCCGCGCGGTGGCCGCCGGGGTGGACCGCGAGTTCTGGGCGTCCCGGGTACGCACCCACGAGCGGCTCAGCGTCCCGGCGGCGTGGGCGGGTGCGGGGGCCCGGTACCGGGCGGTGCGGCTGCCCATCGCCGACCTGATGCCGGGGCTGCGGGAGCTGGCCCGCACGGCGGACGTACCGCTGAAGAGCCTGCTGTTCACCGCGCACCTGGCCGTGCTGGGCGTCGTGACCGGGCAGCGGCGCTTCCACAGCGGGCTGGTCTGCAACGGACGGCCCGAGCTGACCGACGGCGACCAGGTGCGGGGCATGTTCCTCAACACCGTGCCGTTCGCGGTGGAGCTGACCGCGTCGAGCTGGGCCGAGCAGGCCCGCCGGGTCTTCGCCGGGGAGGTCGCGCTCTGGCCGCACCGGCACTACCCGCTGCCGGCGATGCAACGCGAGTGGGGCGAGCAGAAGCCGCTGGTGGACGTCTTCTTCAACTACACCGACATGCACGTGCTCGACCTCGACGGCATCGACCGGTCGGCGATCACCGACACCACCCCGAACGAGTTCGGCCTCTCGGTGTCCAGCGAGCCCGGTCAGCTGATCATCGAGGCCGGCACCGACCGGATCTCCGACGGCCACCTGGACCTGCTCACCCGGACCTACCGGCGGGTGCTGGAGACGATGGTCGCCGACCCGACGGGTGACCCGCGCCGGTGCGGGCTGCCGGAGGCCGACCGGCGCGCCCTGCTCGGCCTCGGCGCCGGCGGACCGCTGCCGGTCCCGGACGGGACGCTGCCCGAGTGGGTCGCCCGGCAGGTGGCGGCAAACCCGGACGCGGACGCGGTGGTCTTCGGCGCCGACGTGCTCAGCTACGCCGAGCTGGGCCGCCGGACCAACCGCCTCGCCCACCACCTACGGGAGCTGGGCGTCGGGCCGGGGACGCTGGTCGGGGTGCACCTGGACCGCAGCGCGGACCTGGTGGTGGCGTTCCTCGCGGTGCTGGTCGCCGGTGGCGCGTACCTGCCGCTGGACCCTGACTACCCGGCGCAGCGGACCGCGTTCATGCTGGCCGACGCCGGCGCGCAGGTGATGGTGACCGAGACCGCGTTGGCCGGGCGGCTGGACACGGCCGGGATCCGGACGGTGCTGCTGGACGCCGAGCGGGCGGCGATCGCCGCCCGCCCCGAGCGGCGGTTGTCCGACCGGCCGTCCGCCGACGACCTGGCCTACGTCATCTACACCTCGGGTTCGACAGGCACCCCGAAGGGGGTGATGATCGACCACCGGGGGCTGGGCAACTTCCTCGCCGCGATGCGGCACCGGCCGGGTCTGCCGGCGGGGGCCACAGTGGTCGGCCTGACCACCGTGTCGTTCGACCCCTCGGTGCTGGAGCTGTACCTGCCGCTGCTGGTCGGCGGCCGGGTCGTGGTGGCCGACGCGGAGCAGACCCGGGACCCGCAGCGGATGGCCGAGCTGATCGACGGCGCCGGGCCGGCGGTGCTCCAGGCCACGCCGGTGACGTACCGGATGCTGCTGGACTCCGGCTGGTCCGCGCCGGCCGGCGCGACCGTGCTCTGCGGCGGCGAGAAGCTGCCGACCGAGCTGGCGGTCCGGCTCGCGTCGACCGGGGCCACCGTGTGGGACATCTACGGGCCGACCGAGACCACGGTCTGGTCCACCACGACCCGGTTGGCTGCGGACGGCCGGCCCGTCGACTTCGGCATGGCCCCGAACGCCGCGCTCCACATCCTGGACGAGCGGCTGGAGCCGGTGCCGGTCGGCGTCCCCGGCGAGATCCACATCGGCGGGGACGGGGTGGCCTGGGGCTACCGGGGCAGGCCCGCCCTCACGGCGGAGAAGTTCGTTCCCGACCCCCACGCCGGGGCGCCGGGCGCGCGCATGTACCGCACCGGCGACCTGGCCCGCTGGCACGCCGACGGGCACCTGGAGATCCTCGGCCGCGTCGACCACCAGGTGAAGATCCGGGGACACCGGATCGAACCGGCCGAGGTCGAGGCGGCACTGCTGGCCCACGAGCACGTCCGGGCCGCCGTGGTGCACCCGCAGCGGTACGGCGGGGAGCAGGAACTGGTCGCGTACCTGGTCGGCGGGGAGCGGCACCCGGTGCCGACCGGCGAGCAGCTGCGCGAGTTCCTGCTCCGTACGCTGCCGGACTACCTGTGCCCGGCCGCCTACGTGGCCCTGGACGCCTTCCCGCTCACCCCGACCGGCAAGGTCGACCGCAACGCCCTGCCCGTGCCGCGACCCGGTGCCGGCGGGCGGAGCGAACCCGCGCGGGTCGCGCCGCGTACCGCCGACGAGCGGACGGTCGCGCAGGTGTGGGGCGAGGTGCTCGGCACCGGCGAGGTGGGCGTGCACGAGAACTTCTTCCAGGTCGGCGGGCACTCGCTGCTGGCCACACGGGTCGCGGTCCGGCTGCGGGACCTGCTCCGCGTCGACGTGCCGGTCCGGGCCCTGTTCGACCACCCGACCGTCGCCCGGCTGGTCGGGGCGCTGCCCGGCTACCCGAGGCTGGACGACCGGCCGGCGGTCCCCAGGCTGACCGCCCGGAGCCGACTGGCCGACGTCGCCGCCCGCCGGGGTGCCCGGTGACCGCGCGCGGGGGCACCGCCGGTCGCCGCCCGATCGGTGGCGACCGGTGAGCCGGGTCGACGCTCCGGCCGTCGGGGAGCGGATCCCGCCGTTGCACCGCAACCGGGACTTCCTGCTGCTGTGGAGCGGGTCGGCGGTCTCCATGCTCGGCTCGACCGCGTCGCTGGTGGCGTACCCGCTGCTGGTGCTGGCGCTGACCGGCTCGCCGGGGGCCGCCGGGCTGGCCGGTTTCGTGGCGCTGGTGCCGACGCTGCTGTTCCAGCTGCCGGCCGGGGCGCTGGTGGACCGGTGGGACCGCAAGCGGGTGATGATCTGGTGCGACGTGCTGCGGGCCCTGGGGGTGGGCAGCATCGTGGCGGCGATCGCCGTCGACGAGCTGCACCTGTGGCACGTGCTGGCCGTCGGTTTCGTCGAGGGGACGCTGTCGGTCGGGTACGAGCTGGCGGCCGGCGCGGCGATCCCGAACGTGGTGCACCCGAGCCAGGTGACCACGGCGCTGTCGCGCAACGAGGCCCGGGAGCGGGCCGCGGTGATGGCCGGCACCCCGCTCGGCGGCGTGCTGTTCGGGCTGGGGCGGAGCTGGCCGTTCGTGCTGGACACCGTCTCCTACCTGGTCTCCCTGGTGACGCTGCTGTTCATCCGCCGTGACTTCCAGGCCGCACCGGGCGACGCGACCGACCCCGGCACCCGTCCCGGGAAGCTGGCCGCCGAACTCACGCACGGGCTGCGATGGTTGTGGGGGCAGCCGTTCCTGCGCACGGCCACCCTGCTGGTCGCCGGCAGCAACCTGCTGTTCCGCGTCCTGTTCCTGATCATCATCGTGGCGTTCGAGGCCGCCGGGGCGGCCCCGGCCGCCATCGGCCTGCTGCTCGGTGTGGCCGGCACCAGCGGGGTGCTCGGCTCGCTGGTGGCGACGTGGTGCGCCGGGCGGTTCCCGATGCGCGCGATCGTCATCGCCGCGAACTGGGTGTGGGCGCTGATGACCGTCGTCATCGCCCTCACCGACGACCGCTACCTGATCGGCGCCGCATACGCCCTGATGTGGTTCGTGGGGCCGATCTGGAACGTGGCGGTCGCCGGGTACCAGATGGCCATCACCCCCGACCGCATCCAGGGCCGGGTGCTCAGCGCGGTCAGCCTGCTGGCCAACGGCGCGGTCGCGCTCGGTTCCCTGGTCGGCGGCTTCCTGCTGGAGTCGCTCGGGCCGGCATCCGCCGCGTGGTCGATGGCCGTCTGGATGGTCCTGCTCGCCGCCCTGGCGACGCTCAGCCGCTCGATACGTCGAGCGGGCTTTCTGCCGATCGAGCCCCCAAGGAGGAGCTGAAGGTGTTGCGCACCATACTCAAGTCGAAGATCCACCGCGCGGTGGTCACCCAGGCCGACCTGCACTACGTCGGCTCGTTGACCATCGACGAGGATCTGATGGACGCCGCCGACCTGCTCGCCGGCGAGCAGGTGCACGTGGTGGACATCAACAACGGCGCCCGCCTGGAGACGTACGTCATCGCCGGCAGGCGCGGCAGCGGGGTCATCGGGATCAACGGGGCCGCCGCCCGGCTGATCCACCCCGGCGACCTGGTCATCATCATCAGCTACGCGGCGATGGCCGACCCGGACGCCAAGGGCTACTCGCCCCGGGTGGTGATGGTGGACGAGGCCAACCGGATGCTCGGCACCACCGACGACCCGGCCGAGGCGATCCCCGGCACCGCGACCGTTCCCGGTAACACCCTGCGGACCGCTACGGATCCCCGTAGCGGGAGTGAACATGCGGGCCGATGAGACCGACGTCGGCGGGGTGCTGACCACGATCGGCGGCTCCCCACTGGTCCGGCTCGACAAGCTCATGCCGGACGCCGCGTTCACGCTGTGGGCGAAGCTGGAGGCGCACAACCCGGGCGGCAGCATCAAGGACCGCTCGGCGTTGGGCATGCTGATCGACCGGCTGCGGACCGGGCAGCTGCAACCCGGCCGGTCGGTGGTGGTCGAGTCCAGTTCGGGCAATCTCGGCATCGGGCTGGCCCAGGTGTGCCGCTACTTCGGCATCCGGTTCATCTGCGTGGTGGACCCCCGCACGAACGCGCAGAACATCGCGGTCATGCGCGCGTTCGACGCCGAGGTGGAGGTGGTGACCCGCACCGACCCGGCCACGGGCGAGTACCTGCCGCAGCGCATCCGCCGGGTCCAGGAGCTGGTCGCGACCATCCCGAACGCCTGGTGGCCGGACCAGTACGGTAACCCGTTGAACCCCCGCGCCCACGAGACCACGATGCGGGAGATCATCGAGGGGGTGCCCGCCCCGCTGGACTTCCTGTTCTGCGCGACCAGTTCCTGCGGCACGTTGCGCGGCTGTGCCGACTACGCGCGCCGGCACGAGCTGGCGCTGACCATCGTCGCGGTGGACGCCGCGGGCAGCGCCATCTTCGGTGACCACCCCCCGCGCAAGCGGCTCATCCCCGGCCACGGCGCGGGGATCCGGCCGAAGCTCTACCGCGACGGGCTGGCCGACAAGGTGATGCACGTCGACGACCTGGACTGCGTGGTCGGCTGCCGCCGGCTGGCGCGCCGGGAGGCCATCCTCGCCGGTGGCTCGTCCGGCGCGGTGGTGGCCGCCCTGGAGCAGTTTCGCGACCTGATCCCGGCCGGCGCGACCTGCGCGCTGATCTTTCCCGACCGGGGTGAGCGCTACCTGAACACGATCTACGACGACGACTGGGTGACCGGGCACTTCGGCGACGTCACCCACCTGTGGAGGGACCGGACCATGGACGTGCCGTCATGCTGATCGTGTCCGCCGGCGAGGTCCGGCAGCTCCTGGCGGACCGGGAGGACGCCGTCCTGGACGCGGTCCGCCGCGCCTACGTGCTGCACGCGCGGGGGCGTACCGTGCTGCCGCACTCGGTGTTCCTGCGGTTCCCGGAGGACGCCCGCAACCGGATCATCGGGCTGCCCGCGTACCTGGGCGACGACTCCCCGGTCGCCGGCATGAAGTGGATCTCGTCGTTCCCCGGCAACGTCGACCGGGGGCTGGCCCGCGCCTCCGCCGCGATCGTCGTGAACTCGATGACCGACGGCCACCCGGTCGCGCTGATCGAGGGCTCCACGATCTCCGCCCGGCGGACGGCCGCCAGCGCCGCCCTGGCCGCCGGCGCCCTGGCCCCGCCGGCCGGCGGCGTCTCCCTGGTCGGCTGCGGCGTGATCAACTTCGAGGTGCTGCGGTTCCTCCGCGCGGCGCTGCCCGGCCTGACGGAGGTGACCGTCTTCGACCTGGACGCCGGGCGGGCCGCCGCGTTCGCCCGGCGCTGCGCGCGGTGGGACCTGAAGGTGCGCGTCGCCGGCGGCGTCGAGGAGGCGCTCGGCGCCCACCCGCTGGTCTGCCTGGCCACGACGGCGGGCGTACCGCACCTGGGGCTGGCGCACTGCCGTCCCGGGGCACTCGTGCTGCACCTGTCGCTGCGGGACATCTTCCCGGCGGACATCCACACGGCGGTCAACGTCGTCGACGACGCCGACCACGTCTGCCGGGCGGCCACCTCGCTGCACCTGGCGGAGCAGGAGACCGGCAACCGCGACTTCATCGCCGCCGGCATCGGCGAGATCCTGGACGGAGCCGGCTGGCGGCACGACCCGCAACGGGTCACCGTCTACTCGCCGTTCGGCCTGGGCGTGCTCGACCTCGCCGTGGCCGAGCTGGTGCGGCGGGCCGCGGATCGCGACGGCGTCGGCACCCGCCTGCCGGACTTCCTGACCACCCCGCCGGAGGACCCGGATGCCGACTGAGCCGGGCGTCGCACCCTGGAACGACACCGCCAGGAGCTACCCGGGACAGCCGGCCCTGCACGAGCTGGTGCACGGGCAGGCGGCGCGCACCCCGGACGCCGTCGCGGTGGTCACCGAACGGGGTCGGCTCAGCTACGCCGAACTGGTCGGGCGGGCCGACCAGCTCGCCGACCTGCTTGTCGCGCGGGGCGTCGGCCCCGAGTCCCGGGTCGGGGTGTGCCTGCACCGGGGCGGCGACCTGGTGGTGGCCCTGCTCGGCGTCCTCACCGCCGGAGCCGCCTACGTGCCGCTGGACCCGGAGCACCCGGCCCGGCGGATCGCCCTGCTGGTGGCCGACGCGGGGCTGGACACCGTGGTGGCCGATCCGGGCCTGCCGGCCCTCGCCGAGGCGGGCCGCAGCGTCGCCACCGTGCCGGTGGGCCGGGAGACCCCCGGCCGGCCGGCCCGGGCGCCGCGGGTCACCGTCGACGCGGATCATCCGGCGTACGTCATCTACACCTCCGGCTCCACCGGCCGGCCCAAGGGCGTGGTGGTCCCGCACCGGGCCATCGTCAACCGGGTCCGCTGGGGGCTGGACGCGCATCCGCTCGGCCCCGACGACCGGGTGCTCCAGAAGACCCCGTACGGCTTCGACGTCTCGGTGCCGGAGATCTTCGGCACCCTGACCGCCGGCGCGCGGCTGGTGATGGCCCGCCCCGGCGGACACCGCGACCCGGCCCACCTGATCGACACGATCCGCCAGTACGGGATCACCGCGGTCCACTTCGTACCGTCGATGCTGCGGGCGTTCCTCGCCGAGGTCCGCGACACCGGGGCCCGCCTGCCCACCCTGCGCCGGATCGTCTGCAGCGGCGAGGAGCTGACCGGTGACCTGGTCACCGAGGCCGACGAGCTGATCGGCTGCGAGCTGCTCAACCTCTACGGCCCGACCGAGGCGGCGGTGGAGGTGACCGGGTCGCGCTGCCGGGCGGGTGAGCCGGTCAGCATCGGCCACGCGGTGGCGAACACCCGCACCCACATCCTCGACGAGCGCGGCGAACCGGCGGAGGTCGGCGAACTCTGCCTGGCCGGGGTGCAGCTCGCCCGGGGCTACCTGGGCCGCCCCGGGCTGACGGCCGAGAGGTTCGTCCCCGACCCGTTCGGCCCGCCCGGCTCCCGGCTGTACCGCACCGGGGACCTGGCCCGGCGGCTGCCCGACGGGGCGGTGGACTACCTGGGCCGGATCGACCACCAGGTCAAGATCCGGGGCCACCGGGTCGAGCTGGGTGAGATCGACGCGGCGCTGCGTACCGTGCCGGGGGTGCGGGCCGCCGCCACCGCCGTGCACGCCGGGCAGTTGGTCGGGTACGTGGTGGCCGGCGCCGTCCCCGGCGTCCGGGTGCTCCGGGCCCACCTCGCCGAGCGGCTGCCCGGGCACATGGTGCCGTCGGCGTTCGTGGCCGTGCCGGCGTTGCCGGTCGGCCCGAGCGGCAAGCTGGACCGGGCGGCCCTGCCCCCGCCCGACGGGCACCGGCTCGCCGACGGCGAGCGGGTCGGGCCGCGTACCGACGACGAGCGCCGGCTCGCCGGCATCTGGGCCGAGGTGCTCGGCGCCGGGCCGGTCGGGGTGCACGACACCTTCGTGGAGCTGGGCGGCGACTCGCTGGCCGCCGCCCGGGTCTGCTCCCGCCTCCGCCACCTGTGGGGCCGGTCGCTCTCCCCCGCCGACGTGCTCACCGCCACCGTGGCCGACCTCGTCGTGGCCGGCCGGGCGGCGGCCGGCACCGGTGCCACGACCGGGGAGAGCCAGCCGCCGGGCGCACCGGACGTCGACGCCGACCGGCCGGCCACCGGGGCGCTCAGCGCCGCCCAGCACCGGATCTGGTTCGCCGACCAGCTCGACCCGGGGTCGACCACCTACACGATCGCCGAGTCCTACCGCCTGCGCGGACCGGTCGACGTCGACGCGCTGCGCGCCGCCCTGGCGGACACGGTGCGCCGGCACCCGGCCCTGCGGACCACCTTCCGGTCCCGGCGCGGCGTGCCGTACGCGCAGATCGGGCCGGACGCCCGGGTGCCGGTCGAGGTGCGCACCGTCGCCGACCTCGCCGAGGCGAGGGCCGCCGTCGAACGGCTCGCCGCCGTGCCGTTCGCGCTCGCCGAGGGGCCGCTGCTGCGGGTCACCCTGCTGCGGCTGGCACCCGAGGAGCACGTCCTGGTCGCCACCGTCCACCACATCGTCGCCGACGACTGGTCGATGGACGTGCTGTGGCGCGACCTCTGCCAGGCGTACGCGCGGCGCCGCCGGGGCGACACGGCGGCCGTCGATGCGCTGCGGCCGACCCCGCTGCCGGCGACCGACCCGGCCGGCCTCGACTACTGGCGTCGGCACCTCGCCGGCGCGCCGCCCGCTCTGGACCTCCCGACCGACCTGCCCCGCCCGGCGCGGCTGCGGCAGAGCGGGGCCACCGTCCGGTTCGACCTGTCGGCGGAGACCACCGCCGCGGTGCGGACGCTGGCGCGGGCCACCAACTCGACCCCGTTCATGGTGCTGCTCACCGCGTTCACCGTGCTGATCGGGCAGCTCGCCGGCCGCGACGACCTGGTGGTCGGCACGTTCGCCGCGAACCGCGACACGGAGGCGGCGGAGAACGGGATCGGGATGTTCGCCAACACCCTCGCTCTGCGGGTGCCCTGCCCGCCCGAGGCGGCCTTCACCGACCTGCTGCTGCGGGTACGTGACGTGGCGCTGGCCGGGTACCGGCACCAGGGGTTCCCCTTCGACCGGCTGGTGACGGCGCTGCGTCCGAAGCGCGACCTGGGCCGCAACCCACTGGTCCAGGTCGCCTTCCAGACTCTCGGTGACCTGACCGGCCGGCTCCGGCTGCCCGGGGTGACCGCCGAGCCGTTCCGGCACGGCCAGGGCGGTTCCCCCTTCGACCTGCTGCTCACCGTACGGGGGGAGGGAACGCGGCTGACCGGGTGCCTCCAGTACCACGACGAGCTGTTCACCGCCGACCGCGCCGCCTCGTTCGCCGCCGGCTTCAGCGGGACCCTCGCGGCGGCGGTGCGTCGTCCCGAGGAGGCGGTCGGGCGGTCGGCCCGGCGGTGGACCGTGGGCACCGGTGCGGAAAATGCGGGGGCGGCGGCCGGCAATCTGGGTGCGGCGGCCCGATGAGCGGGCGACGAGCCGTTCCTAGCCTGGGTCGGTAGTCACCACCACACGGCCCAGGAGACGATCATGAGGAACGCGTCGAAGCCCGTACTCACCGCCCAGCAGCTCCGGGTGCTCGAACTCGTCGCCGAGGGGTACGACAACGCGGGGATCGCGCGGGAACTGCGCTGCTCACCACACAGCGTGAAGAACATGATCTACGACCTCATGGCCCGGTTGCAGGTCTCCAACCGGGTCCACGCGACCGCGTACGCCATCCGGCAGGGGCTGATCTGACCCGGCGCGTCCGGCTCAGATGAGCCCCTCGCGCAGGGCGCACGCCACGGCGTGCGCCCTGTTGCGCACCTGCCACCGGTGGGTGATCGTGTGCACGATTCCGGTCACGGTGCGGACCGAGTAGGCCAGCGAGCGGGCGATCTCCTCGGTCTCGTGCCCGTCGGCGAGCATGAGCAGCACCGCCCGCTCCCGCGTGGTGAGCTGCCGGGCCGCCGGCCGTTCCGGCGCCCGCTCGTCGGCCCGGGTCAGCAGGTCCCCCAGCAGGTCCGACGGCACGGTGAAGCTGCCCTCGGCCGTCGCCCGGATCGCCGGACGCAGCCGGTCCGGGCGGACCTCGCAACGGCGCAGCAGCCCGCCGGCACCCGCCGCCACGGCCTCGACCACGTCCGACTCCCGCAACGTGTCGGTCACCAGCAGCACCCGCCGGCCGGCGCGGGACAGCGTGCGCAACAGGACCAGCACCGCGTCGCCGACCCCGTCGGTCACCACCAGCACCACGTCCGGCCGGTCGACCACCACGGTCAGTTCCGGGCACACCCGCACCATCTCGTCGACACCGACCCGTACCGCCGGGTCGGCGGCGATGACCTGCACCCGTACCTGCTCGTCCATGCGCACCACTCCAGGAAACTCGTCGCTGACGGACGGCAACGAGAATGTCACCGCGCCTGCGGCGACCGGTACGGGGAACGGCCCCCATATTCTCGGCATCCCCGTACAGCTTCCGCACCCGGCCGCGCGCTACGCCGCGATCACGTTCTTCCCGATGCCCCATGACGAGCAGGTTGGAGGGATCCGCCTCCCGCCACCCGTAGGCATGACCGACACTGCCGTGTCACCTGCGCTTGCGGATCTCGTCGGCGGCCTGCGGGACGATCTTGAACAGGTCGCCCACCACACCGAAGTCAGCCAACTCGAAGATCGGCGCCTCGCCGTCCTTGTTGACCGCGACGATCGTCTTCGACGTCTGCATACCCGCCCGGTGCTGGATCGCACCCGAGATACCCAGAGCGACGTAGAGCTGCGGGGAGACCGTCTTGCCGGTCTGACCCACCTGGAACTGGTGCGGGTAGTAACCGGAGTCCACCGCCGCGCGCGACGCCCCGACGGCGCCGCCGAGCAGGTCGGCCAACTCCTCGACCAGCTTGAAGTTGTCGGCGTTACCCACACCACGACCACCGGAGACGACCACCCCGGCCTCGGTCAGCTCCGGACGCGAACCCTTCTGCTCCGCGACCCGCTCAACCACCCTGGCCAGCTTGTCGGTGTCCGCCACCGCCACGGTGAGCTGCTCGACCGCCGGGCTCACCGCCGCCGGAACCGGATTCACCGAGTTCGGCCGGACCGTCACCAACGGCAGACCACGAGTCACCTTCGACTTCACGATCGTGGAACCCGCGAACGCCACCTGCGTGGCCGTACCGTCAGCGGCCAGGGCGACCACGTCGGTCAGGATGCCGTTGTCCAACTTCACCGCCAGCCGGGCGGCGATCTCCTTGCCCTCCTGCGACGACGCCAACAACACCGCCGCCGGCTGGACCCGCGACACCAACTCGGCCACCACGGTCGCCTTCGGCGCCACCAGATAGCCGTCGATCTCCTCGCTCTCCGCCGCGTAGATCTTCTCCGCGCCGTACTCACCCAACTTCGCGCTCAACGCCTCGGCGGCACCGGGACCGCCGAGCACGACCGCGCTCGCGGTGCCCAGCTCGCGGGCGAGGGTGAGCATCTCCAGGGTGACCTTCTTGACGCCGAACTCCCGAGTGGCTTCGACGACGACCAGAACCTCAGACATGACCCCAACCCCTCACACGAACTTCTCGGTGGCGAGGAACT
Organism: Micromonospora sp. USAFONa4; assembly: GCF_057197825.1. NCBI lineage: Bacteria > Bacillati > Actinomycetota > Actinomycetes > Micromonosporales > Micromonosporaceae > Micromonospora > Micromonospora sp. USAFONa4. The sequence continues at coordinate 821,505 of NZ_CM170072.1, forward strand.
CGACCAGCTTCACGCCGCCGTCGCCCTCGTCGGTGACCTTCGCCCCGCCGGAACGCGGCGGACGCTTGCTGTGCTCCAGCACGGCGCTGGTCGCGCCCTCGAAGCCCACCTCGCCCGCAGCGACACCCAGGTCACCCAGCGACAGCGTCTGCACCGGCTTCTTCTTGGCGGCCATGATGCCCTTGAAGGACGGGTAGCGCGGCTCGTTGATCGTGTCCCACACGGAGACCACGGCGGGCGCGGTGGCGGTGACCACCTCGTAGCCCTCCTCCGTCTGCCGCTCCACAGTCAGGGTCGAGCCGTCGACGGTGAGCTTGCGGGCGCCGGTCAGCGCCGCGATGCCCAGCCGCTCGGCGAGCATGTGCGGCAACACCTGCACCCGGCCGTCGGTCGACTCGCTGCCACACAGCACCAGGTCGGCGTTCAACTGACCGAGCGCGGCGGCGAGCACCTTCGAGGTGGCGACGGCGCAGGAGCCGTGCAGGGCGTCGTCCACCACGTGCACCGCCCTGTCCGGACCCATGGACAACGCCTTACGGATCGACTCGGTCGCCCGCTCCGGACCCATCGTCAGAACCGTCACCTCGCCCCCGTGCGCCTCCTTGATCTTCAACGCCTCCTCGATGGCGTACTCGTCCATCTCGTTGATGACGTTGTTCGCCGAACCGCGGTCGACGGTGTTGTCGTCAGCACGCAGGCTGCGGTCCGCGCCCGAATCAGGCACCTGCTTGACGAGTACGACAATGTTCATCGCTCACCCTTCCCTTCTCGCGGCGTCACGCATGCTCCGGGCGTCCTGCCCGCCGAGGGAGTCGGTGCCCACCTCGGCGTTGTGCGCGTGGGCCGCGTGGTGCAGCCCGAACACCGAATCCATCCCGTCCCGCAGGCCCATGAGGTCCTCGGCCTGGTTGACCGCCTTCTTGGTCAGCGCGAGACCCAACCGCGGCATCTGTGCGATCCGCGCGGCGAGCCCCATGACCTCCGCCTCGAGATCGTCCCTGGCGACGACCCGGTTGACCATGCCGAGCTCGGCCGCGCGCGCCGCCGGCATCCGGTCGCCGGTGAAGAGGAACTCCTTGGCGAAGCGCGGACCCAGCACCCACGGGTGGGCGAAGTACTCGACCCCGGGGATCCCCATGCGCACGACCGGGTCGGCGAAGAACGCGTCGTCCGAGGCGACGATCAGGTCGCACGCCCAGGCGAGCATGAGGCCACCGGCGACACACGCGCCCTGCACCATTGCGATCGTCGGCTTGGGCAGCTCACGCCAGCGGCGGCACATCCCGAGGTACACCTCGGACTCGCGGGCGTACCGGCTGTCCACCCCGGCCTTTCCGACGTGATCCCACCACAGGCCGGCGCGCCGGTCGAACGACGAGTCGACGTCCCGACCCGGCGTGCCGATGTCGTGGCCGGCCGAGAAGTGCTTCCCCGCACCCGCCAGCACGATGACCTTCACCTCGTCGTCGGCGGCCGCTCGGTAGAACGCGTCGTCGAGGGCGTAGGTCATCGCCGAGTTCTGCGCGTTGCGGTACTCCGGTCGGTTCATCGTCACGACGGCAACCGGCCCCCGCGTCTCGTACCGGACGACCTCCACCGCCTCGCCGCTGGTCTCGCTCATCTGGATCTCCTTCTCGCCCCGGGGTCGGGTGTACGTCGTGCGGGTCGTGGGCCGCCGGTGAGTGCCTACGGGCCAGCGGTCAGGACGCGGGGTGCGCGCCGGTCAGGCCGACACCGAGGTCCTCCAGCAGCGCTGCGCGATGCCAGGAGGCGCTGCCCCACGACGCCTCCAGGGCCCACGACCGCTTGAGGAACACATGCAGGTCGTACTCGGTCGTGTAACCGATCGCGCCGTGGCACTGCAGCGCGGCCCGGCCCACGACGTGCGCCGCCTCGGACGCCAACGCCTTGGCCGTCGCCAGTGAGCGCAGCCGGCCCGGGACGCCCGCGGCCAGCTCGAACCCGGCCGTCGCCACCACCGGCGCGGCGAACTCCAGTTGCAGCAGTGCCGTGGCGAGGTGGTGCTTGACCGCCTGGAAGCTGCCGATCGGCACCCCGAACTGCTCTCTGGCGCGCACGTGCTCCACCGTGAGGTCGAGCATCCGCCGGGACAGCCCGACGAGCTCGGCCGAGGCCGCCAGCACTCCCCGCTCCCAGGCCAGCCGCACCACCCGCGGGTCGTCCACGGTCGCCACGAGCCGCGCGCCCGCATGCCCGGTCAGGTCCAGCGCGAAGTCCACCGACGGCGACGCCGAGGCGGTCGCCTCGGACACGTCGAGAACCTCGATGCGCCCGGTCCCGCCGAAGCCGCCGCTCAGCACCAGGTCGACACCGGAACCGAATGCGACCCGGCCGGTCGCCGCGGGGTCGGCACCGACCGTGAGCGATCCCTCGACGAGGCTCGCCAGCAGGTCCGGGGCGCCCGAGGCGAGCACCGCCGGAGCGACCGAGAGGGTCGCGGTGAGCGGCAGCGGGGCGGCGGCGTATCCGATCTGCGCGAAGACCGACACGAGGTGGTTCTCGTCCAGGCCCAGCCCGCCGTCGTCCTCGGCCACGAGCAGCCCCGCCACGCCGAGGCCGGCCAGGCTCTCGGCCAGCGAGGCCACCTGCGCCGACCCTGCTCCGGCGCGCACCGTCGCCGGCGGGCACCGTTCGGTGAGCACCTGACGGACGACCGCCTCGAGGTCACGCTGCTCTTCACTCGGAGCGAAACGCACGCCTGGTCACCTCCTCGGCAGGCCGAGCAGGCGCTCGGCGATGATGTTGCGCTGGATCTCGTTGGTGCCCGCGTAGATCGGGCCCGACAGCGAGAACTGGTAGCCGCGGGTCCACGGGCCGTCGGCGAGCGCGTCCGGACCGAGCAGTTCCAGCGCCGTCTCGTGCAGCGCGATGTCCAGCTCGGACCAGAAGACCTTGTTGAGACTCGACCGCGCACCGGCCGGGCGGCCCTCGACGATGTCGGTGACCTGCGCGAGCGTGAACTGCTGGTAGGCGTGCGCCTGCATCCACGAGCGCGCCACCCGGTCGCGGAGCAGGTCGGTCGCCGCCTCGGCCCGCTCGCCCGCGAGCGCCACCAGCGCATCGGCCGCCTTGCGGAAACGCCCAGGTGAGCGCAGCGTCAGGCCCCGCTCCGACCCGGTCGTCGACATCGCGACCGACCAGCCCTGGTCGACGCCGCCGAGAACCGCCGAGTCCGGTACGAACGCGTCCTCGAAGAACACGTCGGCGAATCCCTCGTCGCCGTCGAGCCGGTCGAACCCGCGCACCGTCACGCCCGGGGCGTCCAGCGGCACGAGGAAGTACGTCAGCCCCCGGTGCCGCTGGGCCTGCGGGTCGGTGCGGAACAACCCGAACAGGTGGGTGCAGAACGCGCCCCGGGTCGACCACGTCTTCTGCCCGCTCAGGCGCCACCCGCCGGCCTGCTCGTCCCGTACCGCCTGGGACCGGATCCCCGCCAGGTCGCTGCCCGCGTTCGGCTCCGACCAGCCCTGGGCCCACAGGTCCCGCGCCGCCGCCATCCGCGGCAGCAACTCGTCCTGCTGCTCCTTCGTGCCGAACTCGAAGATCGTCGGGGCCAGCAGGAAGATGCCGTTCTGCGTGACCCGCTGCGGCGCGCCGGCCCGGTAGTACTCCTCCTCGAAGATGAGCCACTGCCAGATCGAGGCCTCGCGGCCGCCGTACTCCCTGGGCCACGACACGACCGACCACCGGTCGGCGTGCAGCGTCCGCTCCCACTCCAGGTGCGCGGCGAAGCCCGCCGCGGTGTCCCCCGAGGGCAGCGGCTGCCGCGGCACGTTCGCGGCGAGCCACTCGCGGGCCTCCGCCCGGAACTGCTCGTCCTGCGCCGACCAGGTCAGGTCCATCTCAGCCCTCTCCCGTCTCGGTGGCGCCCGTCGGCGCCGTGTCCCGGTAGCGGCGTAGTTGCGTGCGCGCCACCGTGCGCAGGTGCACCTCGTCCGGGCCGTCGGCGATGCCGAGGATCCGGGCGCTGGCCCACATCCGGGCCATCGGGAAGTCGTCGGTGACCCCACCGCCGCCGTGTGCCTGGATCGACCGGTCCAGCACGTTGCGGGCGACCCGCGGCGCGACGACCTTGATGGCGGCGATCTCGGTCGCGGCACCCTGGGCACCGACGCGATCGATGAGCCAGGCGGTCTTGAGCACGAGCAGGCGGGCCTGCTCGATCTCCAGGCGGGACTCGGCGATCCAGGTGCGCACCACGCCCTGCTCGGAGAGCGGGCCGCCGAACGCCTCGCGGGCCATCGTCCGGCGTACCAGAAGTTCGAGGCCGCGCTCGGCCATGCCGATGCAGCGCATCGCGTGGTGGATGCGGCCCGGGCCGAGGCGGGCCTGGGCGATCGCGAAACCGTCGCCCTCGGCGCCGAGCAGGTTCGTCACCGGTACGCGTACGTCGTCGAACCGGATCTCGCAGTGGCCGTGCTGGTCGTGGTAGCCGAAGATCGGCAGCGAGCGCACGATCGTCACCCCGGGGGTGTCGACCGGCACGAGGAGCATGGACTGCTGCCGGTAGACGGCCGCCTCCGGGTCGGTCTTGCCCATCAGCACGAGGATGTCGCAGCGCGGGTCCGCCGCGCCGGTCGTCCACCACTTGCGGCCGTTGACGACGTACGCGTCGCCGTCGCGCACGATCGAGGTGGCGATGTTGCGCGCGTCGGAGGAGGCCACGTCCGGCTCGGTCATCGCGAAGCCGGAACGCATGGTGCCCTCGAGCAGCGGGGTGAGCCACTGTCGCTTCTGCTCGCGCGTGCCGAACATGTGCAGCAGCTCCATGTTGCCCGTGTCCGGCGCGGCGCAGTTGAGCGCCTCGGGGGCGAGGTAGGGCGAGCGTCCGGTCTCCTCGGCCAGGTAGGCGTACTCGAGGTTGGTCAGGCCCGACAGGTCAGGCAGGAAGAGGTTCCACAGGCCCAGCTCGCGCGCGGTGGCCTTCAGCTCCTCGACGACCGGCGGCAGGACGTGGGACACTCCCCCGTTCTCGCGGGCCGCGGCGCCGAGCTGGGCGGCGTACACCTTCTCGGCGGGGTAGACGTGCTCGGCCATGAACGCGCGCAACGTCGCGAGCAGCTCCCGCGAGCGCGGGCCGGGGCCGAGATCCATCTGGGTCAGCTCGGTCGCGTCGGCCACCTTCATTGCCTGCCTGCTTTCACGCGGAGGGCGATCTTGCCGCGGGCGCCACGGTTCAGCACCGTGCCGAGCGCGTGGGCGGCCTCCTCCAGCGGGAAGACCTCGCTGACGTGTGGCCTCAGCCGGCCGGCGGCGATCCAGTCGAGCAGCGTCGTCATGTTCGCGGCGTTCGCCTCCGGGGCGCGCCTGGCCCAGGCGCCCCAGAGGACCCCCAGCACCGCGCCCTCGGTGAGCAGCAGCCGGTTGAGCTTGACCTGCGGGATCTCGCCCGTCGCGTAGCCGACGGTGAGGAACCGCCCGGCCCACGCGAGGGTACGCAGCGCGGCGGTGGCGGCGTCGCCGCCGACGGGGTCGTAGACGACGTCGGCACCGGCGCCGCCGGTCAGCTCGCGCACCGTCGCCGTCAGGTCGGCGTAGCCGATGGCGTGGTCGGCCCCGTGCGCCAGGCACAGCTCACGCTTGTCCTCGCTCGAGGCGGCCGCGATCACGGTCGCGCCGAGGGCCCTGCCGATCTGCACGGCGGTGAGGCCGACGCCGCCGGAGGCGCCGAGCACGAGCAGCGTCTCGCCGGCGGCGAGGCCGGCCCGGTCGACGAGCCCGTGGTACGACGTGCCGTAGACGACGGGAATCGTGCTGGCCTCGACGAGGTCGATGCCCGCCGGCAACGGGTGGACGAGGCGGGCGTCGACGAGCACCTGGGTGGCGTAGCCGCCGATGCCGCAGAAGCCGATGACGCGGGTGCCGACCGGCGGGCCGGTCACCCCGTCGCCGAGCGCCGCGACCGTCCCGGCGACCTCGCAGCCGGGCACGAACGGCAGCTCCGGCCTGGTCTGGTAGGTGCCGGCGACGATGAGGCCGTCGGGAAAGTTCACCCCGGCGCCGACGACGTCGACGAGCACCTGCCCGGGGCCGGGCTGCGGCTGCGGCCCGGCCGTGAGCGTGAGCACCTCGGGGCCACCGAGCTCACGGACCACCATCGCACGCACGGCTCAGCCCTCGCTGCCCGGGCGCGCCGCCTTGTCGGTGCCGGCGAACTCGTCGCGGATCCGGTCGGCGACCCCGGTGAGGTTGAGCTCGAAGGTGAAGCCCTGCTCGAAGCGGTAGCTGCGGTTGACGTCCCACAGGTCGATGCCGTTGAGGGAGGCCTTCGCGGCCCGGATGACGGTGGGGTCCTTCGCGGCGATCTGGGTCGCGACGGCGAACGCCGCCTCGCGCAGCCGCTCGCGGGGTACGACGCTGTGGACCGACCCGTACGCGTGCAGCTCCTGGGCGGTGGCCGTGGCCGAGGTGTAGACCATGGCGCGCATCCGGTGCTGGGGCACCATCCTGGACAGGTGGGTCGCGGCACCGAGGGCGCCGCGGTCGACCTCGGGCAGGCCGAAGGTGGCGTCGTCGGAGGCGACGATGACGTCGGAGTTGCCGACCAGGCCGATGCCGCCCCCGAGGCAGAAGCCGTTGACGGCGGTGACGACCGGGACGGGGCACTCGTAGACGGCCTTGAACGCGGCGAAGCAGCCGCGGTTGGCGCCGAGCAGCGCGGTGAAGCCGTCGGTGTGCTGCATCTCCTTGATGTCGACGCCGGCGTTGAAGCCGCGGCCCTCGGCGCGCAGCACGACGACCCGCACCGACTCGTCGGCGCCGGCGGCGTCGAGGGCGGCGGCGAGCGCGAACCAGCCGGCCACGGGCAGCGCGTTGACCGGCGGGTTGTCCACGACGACCTCGGCGATCCCGTCGGGGTGCACGGTCGTCGTCACGGACGCGTGGGTCGTGGGGCTCATCCCTGCTCCTCGGTGGTCGCGGGCCGCTCGCCGACCCCGAGGGTCGTGGTGTCGAGGACGGCCTCGGGCAGCACGAATGTCGCCCACGCGGTGACGGCCGTGTCGCCGGTCTGCCGCCGGCAGGTCAGCTCGACGTCGACGCGGCCCTCACGTCCGTCCTCGCCCTCGATGACGTAGGTGCGCAGCGGAGCACCGTCGAGCGTGAGGGTGTCGCCCGGCCACACCTGGGCCAGGAACCGGATGCGGAAGTCCCGCACGTTCCGGCCGCCGAGCCAGTCGGTGGCGTACGTGCCGAGCAGGCTGGCCTGCCACATGCCCACCGAGAAGGGGCTCGGGAACCCGGCGGCCCTGGCGAAGGGCTCGTCGTGGTGGATCGGGTTCATGTCACCCGAGGCGCCCTGGTAGCGGACGAAGTCGGTGCGGGTCACCGGGCCGTGGGTACGCGTCGGCGGGGTCGCCGGGACGGGCAGGGCGACCTCGGTCGTGTCGGGCGGGGTGGTGGCGGTCGTGTCGCTCATGCGGAGGCTCCGTCCTGCGTCGCGGCCCCGGTGTCCGGCGGTCGGGCCGTCTCGACGCCGGTGAGCTTGGCCTGGGCGACGAGACGCCCGGTCTCGTCGCGGAAGTCGGTGTACATCACGGCGAAGGTCATCTCGCCTCCGCGGCGCCCCACCTTGGTGTAGATCTCGCCGATGCGCGACTGGCAGGTGAGCCTGGTCCCGGCGCGCGGCGGCTCGCCGAAGAAGGTGTACTGCTGCTCGGCGTGCAGGCCGCGCTGCTGGTCGAGCTCGACCGCGGACCACGGGTTGGCGTCCTCGCCCTGCCAGAAGAAGGTCGTCGTGAGGAACGTCGGCTGCACGACCGGGTCCTCCTCCCGCAGGTAGGCCGCGCCGGCCGCTCCGGTGGCCAGCGCGAACTCGCGGATCTTGCCGCGCTCGACGTCGAGCCGGAAGGGGGCGCCGGTGACGCCCTGCGCGTCGGGGTTGGCCACGACGGGCTCCTTTCGTTCATCGGTACGCGCCGGCGCGGGTCGCCGGCACGCACCGGACGGTCACGGGTGCTGGCTCGAGACGGACACGACCTCGCCGGTCATGTACGACGAGTAGTCGCTGGCGAGGAAGACGATGACGTTGGCGATCTCCCATGGCGTCGCGGCCCGGCCGAAGGCCTCCTGGGCCGAGAGCTGGGCGAGCAGCTCGTCACTCGTCACCTTGGCCAGGTGGGCGTGCACCGCGATGCTCGGGGACACCGCGTTGACCCGGATGCCGTGCTCGGCGACGTCGAGGGCCGCGCACCGGGTCAGCGCCATGACGCCGGCCTTGGCCGCGGCGTAGTGCGCCTGCCCCTTCTGCGCGCGCCAGCCGATGACGGAGGCGTTGTTGACGATGACCCCCCTGCCGGCGGGGATCATGTGCCGCAGCACCGACCGGGTCGCCTTGAACGTCGAGGTCAGGGTCACCGACAGGACGGAGTCCCACTGGTCGTCGGTCATGTCCTGCACGGCCGCGGTGCCGCCGAGGCCGGCGTTGTTGACGAGCACGTCGATGCCACCGAGGTCGGCGGCGACGGTGTCCATGAGGTGGTCGAGCTGGGCCTGGTCGGTGACGTCGCAGGGCACCCCGAGGGGCCGGGTCCCGGTGAGCCGCTCGATCTCGTCGACCGACTCGGCGAGGCGGCGCTCGTGCCGGTCGCTGACGGCGACCCGCGCGCCTTCCTCGGCGGCGCGGCGCGCCGTCGCGAAGCCGATGCCGGTGCCGGCCGCGGCGGTGACGAGCACCGAGCGCCCGGCGAGCAGCCCGTGGGCGGAGCCGGCCCAGTCGGCGGCGTTGGTGTGACCGGTGTCAGGCACGGGCGGCCATCTCCTTCGCGATCTCCCCGACGCTCCAGCGGGCGCCCTTGTCGATGGTCCAGTCGTAGCTCCACGGCGCGAAGCGACGGATCTCGCCGCCCTTGGCGTAGTACACCTCGCCGGTCACCGGCGCGTCGGCGGTGAGCAGCCAGGCGACGAGCGGGGAGACGTTGCCGGGGTGGTAGACGTCGAACGCGGCGGGGTCGGCCGGGGCGGCGACCAGCTCGCCGATGCCGGGCAGGTCCTGGGTCATCCGGGTACGCGCGACCGGGACGACGGCGTTGACGCGTACGCCGTAGCGGCCGATCTCCTGGGCGAGAATGACGGTGAGGGCGGCGATGGCGGCCTTGCCCGCGCCGTAGTTCGTCTGCCCGACGGCGCCGACGAGGCCCGAGGTGGAGGAGACGTTGACGATCGAGGCGACCGGCTGGTTGCCGGCCTTGGACTCGGTGCGCCAGTGGTCGGCGAACACCCGGCACGGCGCGAACGTCGCGCGCAGCTGGCCGCGGATCACCGCGTCCCAGTCGTCCTCGCTCATGTTCACGAACATCCGGTCCCGCAGGATGCCGGCGTTGTTGACGAGGCCGTCGACGCGCCCGTAGGTGTCGCGGGCGAGCGCGAGCAGCCCGCGCGCGCCCTCGGTGGTGGCGACGTCCGCGGTGCTCGCCACGGCCTGCCCGCCGGCGGCCGTGATCTCGGCGGCGACGGCCTCGACGACCGAGGGGTCGCCGCCGGTGCCGTCGGCGGCGGCGCCGGTGTCGGCGACGACGACCGAGGCACCCTCGGCGGCGGCGAGCAGCGCGTGCTCCCGGCCGAGGCCGCGGCCGGCGCCGGTGACGACGACGACCCGTCCCTGCAGTGCTCCCATGGCTAGTCCTCCTCGGGCACGGCCGGGGCCGACGCGACCGGCGCGGGCACGCCGAGCCGGTCGAGGGTCCGGGTGGCCTCGTCGATGATGCGGTCGATGAGCTCGGCGACGCTCGGGACGTCGTCGATGAGTCCGACGACCTGGCCGGTGGCCATGACGCCGACGTCGGTCCTGCCCTCGATCAGGGCCGACCGGTAGAGCATCGGGGCGTTGGCCGCCATGACGACCTGGCTCCACGTCAGGTCGTGTGCCTTGCGCATGGCCAGGCCCTCGCGGACCATGTCGCCCCACGGCGTGCGGGACAGCTTCTGGAAGGCGACGGCGTTGCGCACGGCCCGCAGCAGCCGGCCGGGCGCGGAGGTGCGCTCCAGCTCCTCGATCGTGCCGGCGCGCAGCACGCGCTGCGGGACGCCGTCGACCTGGAGGGTCAGGACGGTGTCGTTGACCGTCTTGGCCAGGTAGACGTCCTTGACCGACGACTCGACGGGCGAGTCGCTGGTGAGCAGGAAGCGGGTGCCCATGGCGATGCCCTCGGCGCCGTAGGCGAGCGCGGCGACGAGGCCGCGGCCGTCGAAGAAGCCACCGGCGCCGATGACCGGGATGTCGACGGCGTCGACGACCTGGGGCAGCAGCAGGCTGGTGGGCACCCCGCCGGTGTGGCCGCCGCCCTCGCCGCCCTGCACGATGACGGCGTCGGCGCCCCACGCGGCGACCTTCTCGGCGTGGCGGCGCGCGCCGATCGACGGGACGACGACGAGGCCGGCGTCCTTGCACCTGGCGATGAGCTCCTGCTTGGGGGCCAACGCGAAGGAGGCGACCTTGACGCCGGCCGAGATGAGCAGGTCGATGCGCTTGACGACGTCGGGCTGGTCGGCGCGGATGTTGACGCCGAACGGCGCGTCGGTGCCGGCCTGGATCTGCTCGACGGCCACGACGAGCTCGTCGTAGGAGAGCAGGCCGGCCGCGAGGATGCCCAGCCCGCCGGCGTTGGCCGTCGCGGTGGTCAGGCGCACGTCGGAGACGTAGCCCATGCCGGTCTGGACGATCGGGTACCGCACCCCGAACAGGTCGGTCGCCCGGGTGCGCAGCGTCGGGTGCGGCTCCTGGGTCCGGCTCATGCGGGGATCTCGCGGTCGCGCAGCGAGCGGGGGTCGATGACCTCGCGGATGAGGCGCAGTTCCTCGGCGGTCGGCTCGCGGGTGGCCGGGACCTCGCCCTCGACGTGCAGGTCGCAGCCGGTGGCCGCGCGGACCTCCTCGAGCGTGACGCCGGGGTGCAGGCTGAGCAGGCGCAGCGCGCCGTCGGGGCCGCCGAAGTCGAGGACCGCGAGGTTGGTGACGACCCGGCGCAGATCGTGGTACGCGCTCGCGGCCGGGCCGGCGGCGCGGGCGCTGTCGGTGCCGACGCCGGAGACCATGTCGACGGCACGGACGAAGCTGCGCGTGGAGTGGTGGGGCACCCAGTAGCTGGTCGGGTGGTAGACGCTGTTGCCGGGGGCGCCCCGCACGCCGAGCAGCTGGACCTTGGGCCGGGCGTAGTCGCCGATGGCCGAGATGTTGGTGTTGCCGTGCCCGTCGATCTGGACCGGGATCATCATGACGTGCCGCTTGCCGTGCCAGACGAGGTCGAAGATCGTGCGGAACGGGCTCCAGCCCTCGACGACGACGCCCTCGGTGGCGTGCGGGTCCGCGCCGATCTGCCAGGTGCCGGAGACGAAGTGGGCCTCGCCGTCGGTGAGCAGCAGGTCGGGAGCGACGGTGAGCCGCGCGAGGCGGACGCCGATGGCCGGGATCGTGCCGAAGGCGCTGGCGATGGACTCGCCGTCGCCGGCGAACGCGTCCGCCACGGCGACCGCGCAGTACTCGGCGCGGGTCACCGGCGCGTCGTCGGTGCCGGCGCTGCCCGTGGGCTGGTCCGCGGACTCGGTGACGGCGCTGCTCATGCGACCTCCTCGGCTCGGGCGGCGACGGCCGCCTGGTAGTCATCTTCCGTACCGGACAGGTACCGCTTCTCGAACTTGGCCCAGGCCTGCGGGTCGCCGGCGGCCTTGACGTACTCGCGCTGGAAGGCCTCGTCGCGCTCGTAGTCCGGTACGCAGGAGGTGAAGTGCGCGCCGTTCGGGGTCTCGACGACGCCGGCGACGAGCTGACGGTTGATCTTGATGGTCGCCGAGTGCCCGGCGGCGCTGAGCTCGGCCGTGGGCACGATCCGCTCGCAGGACATGAAGGCCTGGTCGGCGGCGAGGCAGTAGAGGTCGTCGAAGTACGGGTCGGGCCCGAGGAACTGGCCGTTGCCCTGGGCGTCGGCGCGGTTCATGTGCACGAGGGCCGCGTCGAGGCGCAGCGGCGGCATGGCCACGAGCTGCTCGGTGCCGTACGGGTCCTGGACGAGCTTGAGGTCGGGGTTGTGCTTCAGGACGTCCGACCCGAGCCCGGCGCGGGTCGGCAGGAAGGGCAGGCGGATGCCGGCGGCGTACAGCCCCCACTGGAGCATGCCCTCGTCGTACTCGGCGACCTCGACGGCGCCCTGCTGCCGCGCGGCGCGGAAGTGCGGGTCGAGGGCGATGCTGTCGAGCGAGACGAAGCCGAAGACGACCTTCCTGACCTTGCCGGCTGCGCAGAGCAGGCCGACGTCCGGCCCGCCGTAGCTGACGACGGTCAGGTCCCTGAGGTCGGAGCGCAGGATCTCGCGCACGAGGGCCATGGGCTTGCGCCGTGAGCCCCAGCCCCCGATGCCGATGGTCATCCCGGATTCGAGCCGCGACACGACGTCGCGGCTTGTCAGAGTCTTGTCGGCCATGTGTCCCTCATCGTTCCGTCTCGGGGCACTGCTCGAGCGCGGCGGCGAGCGGTGCGGAAGGCCAGTGGCGTGCCGGGCACCCGCGGCCGGGCCACCACGTAGCAAGCGCTTGGTTGGTAGACTAACAGCCATCCGGAGAGGGTCAAGACCCTGACGCGAAGGAGGACGGGACGTTGGACGCAGTGGTGTGCGGGCGCGTCGACGCGGCGGGTGTCATCAGGATCAACCGGCCGCAGGTGCGCAACGCCCTGGACCCCGACACCCTCCTGGCGATGACCGACGCCCTGCTCGGGTACGACGCGGACCCGGGCGTACGCGCGGTCGTGCTGACCGGCACCGGCGAGCTGTCCTTCAGCGCCGGGATGGACCTGCGCGCCGCGGCCGAGGGGCGCCTGGTCGACGTGGCCCGCAGCCCACTCACGCTACTGCGCGGCGGCTACCGAAAGCCGGTCATCGCCGCGGTCAACGGGCCCGCCGTCGGCGGCGGCTTCGAGCTCGCCCTCGCCTGTGACCTCGTCGTCGCGGCCGAGCACGCCTACTTCGCACTGCCCGAGGTGGGGCGCGGCATCGCCGCCTCCGAGGGCGGCACAGACCTGCCCCGTCGCCTGCCGCTCGCCGTCGCCCTCGAGCTCGGGCTGACGGCCGAGCCGCTGCCGGCGGCCCGGGCCCACGAGCTGGGCCTGGTCAACGCCGTGGTCCCCGCCGACGAGGTCCTCCCGCGCGCGCTCGCGCTCGCCGCCCGGATCGCGGCCCACTCTCCGGCGGCGGTGCTGGCAACCAAACGGCTCATGCACCTGAGCCTGGACACCCGCGAACGCGACCACGCCACGGCCAACCGACTCGCGACCCTCGAGCTGCTCGCCGGGCCGGACGCCGCCGAGGGCGCGGCCGCGTTCGTCGCCAGGCGCGCGCCGCGGTGGGCGGACGTGCCCTGAGCGCTCAGGGACGCGCCGCCGCGATCTGCTCGCGGCGGACGTGCCCTGGACGCTCAGCGGCGCGCCGCCGCGATCTGCTCGCGCAGCCACGCGATCGAGCGGGTCACCGCCGACTCGGCCCCCTCGGCCTCGATGGCCGGGCCGAGCAGCTCGACGTCGACGATGCCGGTGTAGCCGGCCCGCAGCACGCTGCCCAGCAGGCCGGCGATCGGCAGGTCGGCGTCCCCGGGCACCCACCGGTTCGGGAAGGTCGAGGTGCCGACCCGGAAGTCGGACACCTGCAGGATCTCGATCCGCGCGACCCGCTCGCGGACCAGGTCGGTCAGGCCCCGCTCCTGCCAGCAGCAGTAGAGGTCGAGGCAGATGCCGATGCCGCAGAGCTCGGCCAAAGCGAGGGCGTCCCGCGCGGTGTGCGTGAAGCTGAGGTCGCACCTGACCGGCAGGGTGTTCTCCACAGCGAGGCGCACCCCGTGCTCGCGGGCGGCGGCCACGACCGGGGTGATCCGCTCGGCGAACCGGTCGGCCGCCTCCTCCCACGTCAGGTGCGCCGAGGGGCCCGACGTGAGATAGACGAGGTCGGCGCCGAGCGTACGGGCGGCGACGACGCCGGTCCGCAGCGCCGTGATCTGCCGCGCCCAGCCCGACTCGTCGTCCGGATGGGCGGTGAAGCCGTGCACGAGGTAGCCGAGCCGCACGTCGTGCGCGGCGAGCAGGTCACCGAGGGCCGGCACGCCGAAGGCGGCGACCTTGCCGCACTGCAGGCCGACGAGGTCGGTGCCGGTACGCCGGTACATCGCGATCTCCTCGGGCAGGTCCCAGGACATCGCGGCCATGCCGCTGACGCAGAGCGGGTTGATCGTGGCGGACATCGGGCCCCTGTCGGTTGGCGGATCGTCCGGGTGGCGGACGTCGGGTCAGTCGAGGTATTCGACGCGCACCCGGCGCACCCCGAGGGGCGCCAGGTGCGGCCGCAGTCGCGCCGTGACGGCCTCGGCGATCCGCTCCGGGGTCCACGACGCGTGCCGCAGCACGGGGTCGGCGAGCGCCGGGTGGGTCGTCAGCATGAGCTCGGGACCGTTGGCGCGCAGCACCTGGCCGGTCAGCTCGGCGCTGAGGTCCGAGAGCAGGTAGATCAGCAGCGGCACGTTCGCCTCGGGGGCGATCCCCGCGTTCTGCCCGCTCGGGGCACCCCGGAACTGCGCGAGCACCTCGGCCATCCGGGTCTGCGCGTTCGGGGAAATGGCGTTGACGCGGATCCCGGCCTCGGCGAGCTCGGCTGCCCACGCGTAGGTGAGCGTGGCGATCGCGGCCTTCGTCGCCCCGTACACGGCCGTCTCGGCGCGGCCCATCTGCTCGCCCGAGGTGACGTTGACCAGGACCCCGTGGCCCTGGGTGCGCATCGCCGCGATCGCGGCGTCACCCCAGGCGATGGTGCCGAGCACGTTGACCTCGAGCAGCCGGCGCACAGTGGCCTCGGACTCGGTGCCGGCGTGCGCCATGGCGAAGACGCCCGCGTTGTTGACGAGGCCGTCGAGCTGGCCGTGCTCGGCGAGGCAGTCACCCACGACGTCGTGCGCGGTCGCCCAGTCCGCGACGTCGGCGACCCGGATCGAGCCACGGCCACCGGCCGCGGCGAGCTGCCCGCCGAGCCGCTCGAGTCCCTGCTCGTCGACGTCGACGGCGACCACGTGGGCCCCGGCCGCGGCGATCCCCCGCGCGTACGCCGCTCCCAACCCGTTGGCGGCGCCGGTGACGATGACGACGCGGCCGGCGAGCAGGCCGGCCCCCTCGTCCCGGCTGGAGGCGGGTGGACGACCGGGCCCGCTGCCGGGCGGGACGGTCGGGGTCGGACCGGTCCTCGGATCGGGCATGCGGGCAGCCCCTTTCGGCGATCGGGGTCCGGAGCGCCACGCCCCCGCGCGACCGAACGAGCGCTTGGTTGGCCGAACGGTAGGCGGCGGCGCCACCCAAGTCAAGGAAGGCCCTCACCTGTACCGGCACAGGCGGTGCCGAGTGGTATAACAAGCGCTTGACCAACTACGTTCGAGGAACCGGGAGCATCCCAGATGTCGACGACCCAGGACCGCCGCTCGGTCATCCTCGACAACGCTGCGCACCTGTTCGCCGCCAAGGGAATCGGCGCCACGACCGTCCGCGAGATCGCCGACTCGGTCGGCATCCTCTCGGGCAGCCTCTACCACCACTTCAAGTCGAAGGACGAGATGGTCGACGCGATCATCTCGGACTACCTCACCGACCTGACCGACCGCTACGCCAAGGTGCTGGCGTCCGGGGAAGGCCCGGCGACCCAGCTACGCGAGCTGGTGACGAGCTCGCTGGCCAACATCGAGGCCCACCCGCACGCGACCGAGATCTACCAGAACTCGAGCACCTACCTGCCCACGATCGAGGGCTACGAGCACATCCGCGAGTCGGCCACCTCGATCCAGCGGGCCTGGATCGAGGTGCTCGAGGCAGGCATCGCCACGGGCGACTTCCGCAACGACATCCCGGTACGCGTGCTGCACCGCATGCTGCGTGACTCGCTGTGGCTTTCGGTCCGCTGGTTCAAGCCGACCCCGTCGTACACCAGGGCGACCTTCGCCGACAATCTCGTCTCGGTGTACCTCGACGGGATCCTCGCCCGCGACTGAGGAGGCGCTCCCATGACGGCAGCAGGTCGTGCCCGGACCGGTCCGGCCCCGAGCGGCACCACCCGACACGCCGGGCTCCCGGCGGGGGTCGACGCCTGGCTCGGCCGCGCCGTGCCCGAGCTGCGGGGGAACCTGCGACACGAGCTCATCGCCGGGGGGCGCTCCAACCTCACCTACCGGACCACCGACGCGGCCGGCCACGTCGTCGTGCTGCGACGTCCACCGCTCGGGGACCACCCGGCCACCGCGCACGACGTGCTACGCGAGGCGCGGATCCTGCGCGGGCTGCACGGCCACCTCCCGGCGCCGCGAGTGCTCGCCGTCGAGGAGACGGGCGAGGTCGCCGGCGCCCCTCTCGTCGTGCTCGAGCACCTCGACGGCACGATCCTGCGCAGCCCCGCCGACGTCGAGCGGCTCACCACCGAGGCCGACCGCGCGCTCATCGGCCCCACACTCGTCGACGCCCTCGTGGCCCTGCACAGGCTCGAGCCGGAGCTCATCGGGCTCGGGGGTCTGGCCCACCGCCGTGACTACATCACCCGCCAGCTCGGGCGCTGGCACGACAACTGGCACCGGACCAGGATCCGCGACCTGCCCGATCTGCAGACCGCGCACGAGCATCTCGTGGCCGCGCCTCCCGAGCAGTCCCGCTCGGGAATCGTGCACGGGGACTTCCGCCTCGACAACTGCATGCTCGACTCCCGGTGGCGGGTGCAGGGCGTGCTCGACTGGGAGCTGACCACGGTCGGAGACCCCTTGGCCGACGTCGGCCAGCTGCTCGTCTACTGGGCGCAGGCCGGCGACGAGGCCCGTGCGCTGCACGACCCGGCCACGGTCCTGCCCGGCTTCTCGACCCGGAACGAGCTGCTCGCCCGGTACTGCCTCGCCACCGGCACCGACCCGGCCCGGATCGACTACTTCGTCGCCTACAACTGGTGGAAGACCGCGTGCATCGTCGAGGGCGTGCACACCAGGGTCGCGCAGGGCGCGATGAGCGGTGGCGACCGCACCGCGGCCTCGTTCGCCGCGCAGGCGGCCGCCGTCGCCGGCCGGGCCGCGACCCTTGCGGCGGCGCTGCGCCGGCACTGACCTCGATCCGGCGTACGGCGGCGGGCATCACGGAGCCCGGCGCGGCGGGCGTAAGGACACGAGTCGTTGCCGGTTTCGAGGTTGTGCGAGCAGTGCGCCGACCGGGCGGGATGGATCGCCCGCTGCCGGGTCAGGTGCACTGTCGAGCTGCCCCTGTGGACGGGGCAGGGGTTCGGCGCCGGTTGGTCGCATGCGTGGGGCAGCTCGACAGCGTCGCACCGACCCGCACGGACGCCGCGAGCGTCACCTGCGGCGGGCCGACACGATTTTCGGGCCGGGGCCCGTGACGGCGGTGCCGTCGGTGTCAGGTCTGGTCGGGGGTGCCGGGCCCGCGAACCGTGGTGAGCTTGAACTTCTGGATCTTTCCGCTGGGCGTTCGTGGCAGGGCCGGAACGACGCTGAAGCTGCGGGGGCGCTTGAAGTTCGCCAGCCGCTCCCGGCACCACGCCTCAAGTTCGTCGACGAGCACCGACTCGTCCCCACTCCAGTCGGGAACGGTCTGCACGAAGGCGCGGCCGACCTCGCCCATCCGCGCGTCGGGGACCCCCACGACGGCGACGTCGGAGACCACGGGGTGCTCGCCCAGCACGCGCTCGACCTCGGCGGGGTAGACGTTGAAACCCCCGACCACGTAGACGTCCTTGATCCGGTCGGTGATGCGCAGGTAGCCGTCCTCGTCGACCCAGCCGACGTCGCCGGTGTGCAGCCAGCCGTCCTCGTCGATGGCCTGCGCGGTGGCGACCGGGTCCTCGAAGTAGCCAAGCATCACGTTGTAGCCACGCACGAGGACCTCGCCGGACTCACCGGCCGGCAGCGCCTGCCCGTCGAGACCGGCGATCCGCAGTTCGGTGCCCGGGATCGCCCGTCCGCAGCTGGTCGAGATCCGCTCGATGTCGGCGTCGGGCGGACACACGGTCGCGGTGCCGCACGTCTCGGTCAGGCCGTAGGCGGTGATGACGTCGCGGAAGCCGAGTTCCTCGCGCATCCGGCGCAGCAGCGGCACCGGGACGATCGTGGCGCCGGTGACGGCCAGGCGTACCGAGCTGACGTCGTAGGCGCCGAAGTCGGGGTGCTCGAGCAGGGAGGTGTAGACGGTGGGCGCGCCGGGGAAGACGGTGACGCGTTCCCGCTCGACGAGACGCAGCACGGTCCCGACGTCGAACACGGCGACCGGGATGATCGTGGCGCGCATGATCAGGCAGGCCAGGATGCCGGCCCGGTAGCCGAAGCTGTGGAAGAACGGGTTGACCATGAGGTAGCGGTCGCCGCGCCGCAGCCCGACGAGCCGGGCCCACTGCAGGTCGACGCGCAGGTTCGAGGCGTGCGAGACCATCGCGCCCTTGGGGTAGCCGGTGGTGCCCGAGGTGAACAGGATGTCGGCCATGCCCTCGGGATCGAGGGCGGCGATCCGTCCGTCGACGACGGCGGGGTCGACCTGGTCGGCCAGCGCGGTGAAGCCGGCCAGGGACCACACGCCGGCACCGGCCTGCCCGCGGTCGGCGGCGGCGGACAGGTCGACGACGGTACGCACCGATGGCAGCAGCGGCACGGGGCGCCCGACGGCCGGTGGTGGCCCGTCGCCGCGTAGGGCGGCCAGGTAGTTGGCGCGCAGGAAGGTGTCGTCGAGGATGACCATCGTGGCCCGGACCTTGGCGATGGCGTACCGCGCCTCCTCCCCCCGGAAGCGGGTGTTGACGGGGCAGAGCACGCCCCCGGCGGCCAGCACGCCGAGGGCGCTGACGACCCAGTCGGCGCTGTTCGGGGCCCAGACGGCGACGCGGTCCCCCGGCTCGAGACCGTGCGCGACCGCGGCCCGGGCGAACCGGGTGACGGCCGCGTCGAGCTCGGCGAAGGTCATCCGTACGTCACCGTCGACCAGGGCCTCGATCTCGGCGGCGTCCTGCGCGGCCTGCCGCAGCAGGGCGGGGATCGTGGTCAACACGTCACTCACGCACATCTCCTCACGCGGAGCCGGTCACTTGTCTGGCGCGGAGCACAGACTACCAACCAAGCGCTTGCTAGACTAGCTGTGGCGACGCCGGCCACCCCGTCAGCGAGCCACGCAGACTCAACCGATCCGACGTCCGGCACCGACCGGCGAGGCATCCGCAGGAAGGGAACCCGGTGGCAGAGGCATACATCGTGGACGCCGTCCGCACCCCCGTCACGCGACGCGGCGGCGCGCTCGCGGGCATCCACTCCGCTGACCTGGGCGCCGCCGCGCTCACCAGCCTCATGAGCTCCTCGGGGATCGACCCCGACGCCGTCGAGGACGTCGTGTTCGGCTGCGTCGACACCATCGGCTCGCAGGCCGGCGACGTCGCCCGCACCGCCTGGCTCGCCGGCGGCCTCCCCCAGCACGTGCCCGGGGTCACCGTGGACCGGCAGTGCGGCTCGAGCCAGCAGGCGGTGCACTTCGCGGCCCAGGCCGTCATGGCCGGGGTCAACGACGTCGTCGTCGCCGGGGGCGTGCAGAACATGAGCGCCATCCCCATCTCGGCCGCGATGCTCACCGGCCAGCAGTACGGCTTCGCCGACCCCTTCTCCGGCTCCACCGGCTGGCGCGAGCGCTACGGCGACGAGGAGATCTCGCAGTTCCGCTCGGCCGAGATGATCGCCGAGAAGTGGGACGTCAGCCGGGAGGACATGGAACGCTTCGCCCTGCGCAGCCACGAGCGGGCCCTGCGGGCCATCGCCGAGGGCCGTTTCACCCGCGAGATCCGCGCCGTCGGCGACGTCGACACCGACACCTGTCCGCGCGCCGACACGAGCCTGGAGAAGATGGCCGGTCTCAACCCGCTCACCCCGGGCGGCCGGGTCACCGCCGCCGCGGCGAGCCAGATCTGCGACGGCGCCGCCGCCCTGCTCGTGATGAGCGAGCGGGCCGTGGCCGAGCACGGGGTGACCCCGCGCGCCCGGATCCACCACCTGTCGGTACGCGCCGACGACCCGGTGTGGATGCTCACCGCCCCGATCCCGGCCACCGCCCACGCGCTCGGACGCACCGGGCTGTCGATCGGGGACATCGACCTGTTCGAGGTCAACGAGGCGTTCGCCTCGGTCGTGCTCGCCTGGATCAGGGAGACCGGGGCCGACCCGGAGCGGGTCAACGTCAACGGCGGCGCGATCGCCCTGGGCCACCCCCTCGGCGCCACCGGCGCCCGGCTCATGACCACCCTGCTGCACGAGCTCGAGCGCACCGGCGGTCGCTACGGCCTGCAGACGATGTGCGAGGGCGGCGGCCAGGCCAACGTGACGATCATCGAGAGGCTCGGATGACCCACTCCCCCGCCACGCCCGAGGGCGTCGATCTGACCGGCCAGGTCGCCATCGTCACCGGCGGCACCCGGGGCATCGGCGCCGAGATCACCCGTACCTTCCTCAGGGCCGGGGCGCGGGTGCTCGTGTGCGGCCGCGGCGAGCCCGAGCAGTTGCCCGAGGTCGACGGACGCACGCCCGTCTTCGTCCGGTCGGACGTGCGCGACCCGGAGCAGGCCAAGGCCCTCGTCGCCGCGGCGGTGGACCGGTTCGGCCGGCTCGACATCCTGGTCAACAACGCCGGTGGCGCGCCGAACGCCGACACCGCGACGGTCTCCCCCCGCTTCGTCTCGGCGATCGTCACGCTCAACCTGCTCGCGCCGTTCTACGTCGCCCAGCAGGCCAACGAGGTCATGCAGCGGCAGGGCGGCGGGACGATCATCAACATCGGCTCGGTCGCCGGGGCCAACCCGGCCCCGGACACCGCCGCGTACGCCGCCGCGAAGGCGGGCCTGACGATGCTGACCCGGTGCCTCGGGCTCGACTTCGCGCCGGCCGTGCGGGTCAACCAGGTGACGGTGGGTCTCGTGCGGACCGAGCTGTCGCACCTCTACTACGGCGACGAGGCGGGACAGGACCGGGTGGCCCGGACGATCCCCATGCGGCGGATGGCCACCCCGGCCGATGTCGCCGCGGCCTGCCTGTTGCTCGCCTCGCCGCTGGCCGGGTACGTCACCGGCACGGAGATCGTCGTCGCCGGTGGTGGGGAGATCCCGTCGCGGCACCTGGCCGCCCAGCCGCCCGGCACCGGTCCGCTCGGCTGAGCCCAGCGGCGCACGTACGACAGCGGGGTCCGCACCGGCCGGTGCGGACCCCTTCCTCATGCGCTGTCGGCGGCCGGCTCAGAGACCGGCGAGCGCCGCCACCTCGGCGCGGACCGCCGCCGGGGAACCGGCCAGCAACTGGGCCGACTTGCCACGCTTGAAGAACAGGTGCGCGTCGTGCTCGAAGGTGAACCCGATGCCGCCGTGCAGCTGGATCGCCTCGGCGGCGACGGTCATCAGCGTGTCGGTGCACACCAGCTTGGCCAGTGCCGCGTCGTGCGAGCGGGTGGCGGCCCCGGTGCGCAGCGTCGTGACGAGGTGGTCGGCCGTGGCCCGCGCCCCGGCGACCGCGACGGCAAGGTCGGCGCAGCGGTGCTTGAGGGCCTGGAACGACCCGATCGGGCGGCCGAACTGCTCGCGGACCTTGAGGTACTCGACGGTGCGGTCGAGGCAGGCGCGGGCCGCGGCGGCCGACTCCAGCGCGAGCATGGCGCGCACGTGGTCGAGCAGCACCCGGGCCCCCTCGCCGCCGGGGGCGTCGACGCGGGTGGCGGCGGCCTCGCGGAGGTGCACCGTGCTCAGCCGCCGGGTCTGGTCGAGCGTCATGTGCGTCCGCACTTCCACCCCGTCGGCGGCCAGGTCGACGGCGTAGACGCCGAGCCCACCGCCGGTGTCGCGGGCGGTGACGAGGACGACCCGGGCGGCCTCGACTCCGGCGACGAGGGTCTTGGTCCCGGTCAGCCCCCACTCGTCTGAGGTGCTGGTGGCCCGGGTGGCGGTCCGTTCGAGGTCCCAGCCCGCGCCGTCCTCGGCGAGGGCACCGGCCAGGGTCAGCTGCTCGTCCACGACGCGCGTCAGCAGGGGCTCGGCGCTCGGGCCGAGGGCGCGGGCGGCGAGGATCGCGGTGAGGCTCGTCGCGAGCGCGCCGGGCACGAGCCGGGCCCCGAGCTCCTCGATGACGGCGGTCGCGGCGGACACGTCGAGGCCGAGCCCGCCGAGGTGCTCCGGCACGACGAGGCCGAGCACGCCCAGTTCGGCCGTGAGCAGCTCGTGCAGCCGCGGGTCGTGGCCCTGCGCCCCGACCATGAGCTCGTGGGTGCGGCGCAGGTCGGCCCGCTCGTCGAGCACCTCGACGACGGAGGCGCGGACCTGGGCCACCTCCTCGGCCGCCTCGGGCGACAACGCCTCGGCCACACGCTGGGGGCCGGCGCTCGCTTCGGTCATCGTCCTCACCTCACCGGGGCAGACCGAGCAGGCGCTCGGCGATGATGTTGCGCTGGATCTCGTTGGAGCCGCCGTAGATCGTGTTTGCGCGGCTGAAGAGGAAGTGGGTCTGGGCGTCGTCCAGCTCGTACCCGGGCCCGGTGAGCAGCGCCCCGGCCCCCTCGACGTCGACCGCCAGCTCGCCGAGCGAGCGGTTCCACGTGGCCCACTGGAGCTTGGAGATCGACGCCTCCAGGCCCGACAGCCCTTCACCGGCGGACGCGAGCAGCCGCACCGCCGTGTGCCGCATCACCTCGAGCCCGATGTACGCCTCGACGAGGCGGTCGCGCAGCGCCGGCTCCTGCCAGGCGCCGTTCTCGTGGGCCCGGGCGATGACGGCGTCGAGGCGCCGGCGGAAGCCGATCTGCTGGCCGAGGGTGGACACGCCGCGCTCGAAGCCCAGGGTGCCCATGGCGACCTTCCAGCCCTCGCCCTCGGCGCCGACGCGGTGCTCGACGGCGGCCACGGCCCCGTCGAAGAAGACCTCGTTGAACTCGCTCGTGCCGGTCAGCTGGGTGATCGGGCGCACCGTGACGCCGGGCTGGTGCATCGGCACGAGCAGGTAGGACAGGCCCGCGTGCCGGGTCGAGCCGGGGTCGGTGCGGCACAGCACGAAGCACCAGTCGGCCAGGTGCGCGAGGGAGGTCCACACCTTCTGCCCGGTGATGACGTAGCTGTCGCCCCGGCGCTCGGCGCGGGTGCGCACCCCGGCGAGGTCCGAGCCGGCGTCGGGCTCGGAGTAGCCCTGGCACCAGATGTCCTCGCCGCTGGTGATGCCGGGCAGGAACCGCGCCTTCTGCTCCGGCGTGCCGAACGCCAGCAGGGTCGGGCCGAGCAGTTGCTCGGACATGTGCCCGAGCCGGCCGGGGGCGGCCGCGCGGGCGTACTCCTCGTGGTAGATGACCTGCTGGGCCAGGGTGGCGGGGCGACCGCCGTACTCGCTGGGCCAGCCGAGGCCGATCCAGCCGGCCCGGCCCAGGTGGCGCTCCCACTCGCGGCGCAGCTCGTGCGCCTCGTGCTCGCGTCCCTCGCCGCCGGTGCCGACGGCCGCGGCGAACGGCCCGGTGAGGGCCTCGTGGAGCCAGCCGCGGATCTCGGCCCGGAACTGCTCGTCGCTCACCGGTGCACCGGTGGCCCGCGCCGCGTCCGTACCCATGTCAGGCGCCGTAGACGGGGGTCGGCGGCTCGGCGCGGGCGACGAGGTCGGCGATCGCTTCGGTGAGTTCCTCCGGCTTCCACCGCTCGCCCCTGGTGGCGGCCGGCCCGTGGCGCCAGCCGTCGGCGAGCGAGACCTCGCCGCCGGCGACCTCGAAGACGGCTCCGGTGACGGCCTGCGCGGCGTCGGACCCGAGCCAGACCACGAGGGGGGAGACGTTGGCCGGGTCCATCGCGTCGAAGCCCGTCTCGGGGGCGGCCATCGCCTCGGCGAAGACGGCCTCGGTCATCGGCGTACGGGCCGAGGGGGCGATCGCGTTGACGACGATGCCGTAGCGGGCCCACTCGACGGCCGCGATCCGGGTCAGGGCGGCGATCCCGGCCTTGGCGGCGCCGTAGTTGCCCTGCCCGACGCTGCCCATGAGCCCCGCCCCGGAGGACGTGTTGACGACGCGCGCGGCGACCTGTCGGCCGGCCTTGGCCTCGTCCCGCCAGTACGCGGCGGCGTGGCGCATCGGCACGAAGTGGCCCTTGAGGTCGACCCGCAGGACGGAGTCCCATTCCTGCTCGCTCATGTTGACAAGCATCCGGTCGCGGTTGATGCCGGCGTTGTTGACGAGGGTGTGCAGTCCGCCGAAGGTCTCGACGGTCTCGCGCACGAGGCGCTCACCGTAGGCCCAGTCGCTGACGTCGCCGGCGCTGACGACCGCGCGACCGCCAGCTGCACGGATCTCGTCGACGACGGCCTGGGCCGCCTCCCGGCTGTTCTCGACGTCGTTGACGACGACGTCGGCGCCCTGTCGGGCGTACTCGAGGGCGTGCGCCCGGCCCAGCCCCTGTCCCGCACCGGTCACGATCACCGTTCGTCCTACGCAGAAGCCGCTCACGACACGCCCCTTCACTCGTGGTGCGGCCAGAAAACCACATCCGACACTAGCTATGCAAGCAAGCGCTTGGTAGGGTCCGCGAAACGACAGAAGGACGGCGGACCACGTGACGATGTTCTCGGCCCTGCGATTCCGAGACTTCCGCTTCGTACTCCTGACCCTGGTGCTGTCCCAGGCCGGCTACTGGGGCTGCAACATCGCCTTCCAGTCGGTGCTCACCGAGGTCGACGGCACCCCGGCGACGATGGGCGCGCTCTTCTTCTGCCTGCTCGTGCCGTTCACGCTCTTCTCCATCCCGGCCGGGGTGCTGGCCGACGCCTTCGACCGGCGGCGGCTGCAGATCGGCGTACTCCTGGCGACGAGCGCCCTGGCCGCGGTCTGCGCGGCGACGGTCGCGGCCCGGGTCGTCGACCTGCCCGTGCTGCTCGGGCTCGCCTTCCTCGCCGGCACCGGGATCAGCTTCCTGTCCCCGGTGACCCAGGCCCTCGTGGCCAACACCGTCCCGGCCGAGGCGCTCGGCACCGCCGTCCCGATCCAGGCCGCCGGGCTCAACCTCGCCCGCTCGATCGGCCCCGCGGTCGCCGGGCTGATCCTCGTGGCCTGGGGACCGCTGGGCACGTTCGTGATGTACGCGACGCTCAGCCTCGCCGCGGTCGCCGCCGCCGTCGCGGTCCGCACCCGTCGCGTCCCGCCGGCCACCCCCGTCGTCCGCGAGAGCCTGGCGACGCAGGTCCGCGCCGGCATCCGGCACGCCCGGGAGCGGCCCCCCGCCGCGCTCTGCCTGGTCATCGTGGGGGTCAACGCCTTCTTCGGGTGCACCTTCACGACCCAGCTCGCCGTCCGGGCGACCTCGACCTCGGACCATCCGGAGACGGTCTTCCCCATGCTCGTGGCCCTGACCGGGCTGGGCTCGTTCCTCGGGGTCCTCGTCGTGGCCCGGCTCTCCGGGCGCGTCGCCACCGTGTGGCACGCCGCGGTCACCCTCGGCCTGCTCGCCGTGAGCACCGCGCTGCTCGGGGCGGCGACGACAGTTCCCGTGCTCGCGGGGGCCGCGCTGCTGTGCGGCTCGTTCAGCATCGGCGCCATGGTGATCCTGCAGACGGTCGTCCAGCGGGTCGTCGACGACGCGCAGCGCGGCCGGGCAATGAGCCTCTACTTCCTCGGCTGGGGCGGCATGCCGTTCGGTGCCCTCCTGCTCGGCGGGCTGAGCACGTGGTTCGGCTCCGCGACCGCCTTCTTGCTGTACGCCGCCGCGTGCGTCGCGACGGCGATCACCGTTCTCGTGTGGTTGCGGCGCGGGGGCACCGCCCCCCTGCCCGCGACGTGACCGCCCCGGCCCCTCCTGCTCCCTGCCGACCCACCGCCCCCCGAAGGAGTTCGCCGTGACCGACCAGTCCCCCCCGACCACGCCCGCGGCGGCGCTGCCCGTACCCGCCGACTTCGCCCACCGCACCGGGTTCGCGCTCGTCACCGGCGGCAGCGGCGGGATCGGCCGGGTCATCGCCCTCGAGCTGGCCCGCCGGGGATCGGCGGTGGCGATCACCTACCGCGGCAACACCGAGGCGGCCCGGCAGTTGCTCGGCGAACTGCCGCCCGTCGCGTCCGGCACGCACTCGGCGCACCGCCTCGACCTCACCGACGCCGAGGCCACCGCCGCGCTCGTGACCGCCCTCACCGGAGGCCACGGTCCGCTGCACACGGTCGTGCACGCGGCCGGGCCGCACGTGCCCATGCGGCACCTGTCGACGGTGAGCCCCGGGCAGTTCGCCACACAGGTGGCCAACGACACGACCGCCTTCTTCACGCTGGTCTCGGCCTGCCTGCCGGCCCTGCGGGAAAGCCGCGGCAACGTGGTGGCGATCACGACCGCGGCGACGGCGCGCTACCCCACCCGCGACGGCCTCTCCGCCGCGCCGAAGGCGGCGGTCGAGGCGCTCGTGCGGGCCTTCGCCAACGAGGAGGGCCGCTTCGGCATCCGGTTCAACTGCGTCGGGCCGGGCATGCTCACCGACGGGATGGCCGAGCGGCTCATCGCCTCCGGGGACCTCGACGAACGCGCCCTGGCCGTGGCCCGGTCCTCGACCCCGCTGCGGCGGTTCGGTGCCGCCCTCGACGTCGCCGAGGCCGCCTGCTTCCTGGCCAGCGACCGGGCCGACTTCGTCACCGGGCAGAAGCTCGACGTCGACGGAGGCTTCGGTGTCTGAGCAGCCCCGGTCCGTCCCCTCGATGTCGGGCCCTTGCGGTGAGGGGGACGCGGCGACCAGGGCCTCCGGCCCGGTCGGGCTGGACGCGCTGCTCGCCGAGCGGGCCATCGAGCGGGCCCTGCTGCGCTACGCGCGCGGGGTCGACCGGATGGACCGGGACCTCGCCGCGAGCGCCTTCCACCCGGACGCCCGGATCACCCTCGGCGGGAGCGTGGCCGACCGGGACACGACGCTGGACGTGGTCTTCGCGCTCGTGGCGCGGCGCACCATGACGATGCACTACCTGACGAACGTCCTGGTCGAGCTCGACCCGACCGACCCGGACCGGGCCCGGGCCGAGACGTACGGCATCGCGTTCCAGCGCAGCGCGTCGGAGCCGCCGCACGGCAACCTCGTCAGCGGGTTCCGCTACGTCGACCTCGTCACCCGGCGCGCGGGCGAGTGGCGGGTGCGGGAACGTCTCACCGTCTCGGAGTGGCAGCGGGTCGACGACCTCGCCGGGCAGTGGCCGATCCCCGAGGCCTCGCTGCGGGGAGCCCGCGACGGGTCCGACCCGGTCAGCCGCCCGTGGCCGCCCGCCGGCCCGGGCGCCTAGCCGCCGGACCGGGTGCCTAGCCGCCGGATCCAGCCGTCAGCTCGGGCCGGGGCGCGCCCCCGCCGAGCATCGCGCGCATCCCGCCGTGGTTGCCGGCGACGAGGGCGGCCCGGTCCAGGCCGGAGCGCCGCGCGGCGACCTCGGCCTGCTGGCGCACGACGTGTACCGGGCCGGCGCCCAGGGCCGCCAGCCCCTGGGCGGCGACGTCGGCCGGGTCGGCCGCTCCGGTGAGGTCGAGGCCGGCCCGTTCCATGGCGGGGGTGGCCGTGAGGCCGAGCACGAGGTGCAGCACGTCGACCCCGGCCTGCCCCAACTCGAGCCACAGGCCCTCGGTGAAGATCCGGGCGAAGGCCTTGGCCGCGGCGTAGACGCCGATGTCGGCGTGGCCGAGGTAGCCGGCCGAGGAGCCGACGACGAGAATGCCGCCCCGGCCGCGTGCGGCGAGCCGGGCACCGAGCTCCCGGCAGAGTTCGAGCGGGCGGGTGACGTTGAGGTCGATGACGGCCTGGACCCGTGCGAGGTCCGCCTCGACGAAGCGGCTGCGGTAGGTGTTCGCGCCGGCGTTGAGGACGAGCAGCCCGAGGTCGAGGTCGGCGACGGCCTCGACGATCCGGTCGGTCGCGTCCGCGTCGAGCAGGTCCAGCGCGAGCGTCCGGCACGGGGCCCCGTGGGCCCGGACCCGGTCGGCGACCTCGTCGAGGGCCCCGGGCTTGCGGGCGACCAGCACGATGCCGAGGCCGGCCCGGGCCAGCTGCTCGGCGAACGCGGCGCCGACCCCCTCGGAGCCGCCGACGACCAGGGCCCAGGGCCCGTAGCGCTCGCGCAGGCCGGTCACGCCGGTGGCCTCGCTCATGACTTCGCCGGGCTTTCCGTCGCGGCGGGCTCGTCGAACCAGTCCCACTCCCAGGGGGTGATGGTGGCCAGGGGCCCGGTGAACAGCGGCGTGGCCGTGCTGGCGAGCGCCGCCGGCGGGGCCGGCAGCGGGTCCGCGGCCAGGGCCCGCGCGAACTCGACCGGATCCGCCTCGAGATAGGTGAGACGGATCCGCGTGACCGGTCCGTCGGGGTTGCCGCGACTCGGGGCGCTGCGGAAGGTCCACACGCCCGCGACGCCGTCGCGCGCGAGCAGGTCGGGCACCTGGGTCTCGTGCTCGAACCGGGACAGGTCGGCCACGTCGGGGTGCGGGGCGGTCTCGACCCGGCTCACCTCGACGTACACCCCGCGGTGGGGCCGGAACGGCAGCGCGGCGAGGGTGACGAGGGCCCGGCGGGCCACGTGGCCCTGAACAGGGCGGAACATCCGGGTCATCGGCCGCTCGGTCCAGGCCAGCTCCGGACGCCGGCCCTGGTGGATCGCCCGGTCACCGAGGTCCTTCCACTCGGCGATCGAGTCCGCGGCCGGCTCGGCGAACCAGTACATCGCCAGGTACTGGCTGCCGGCGAGGGCGGGGTCGGGGTAGCTGCCGAGCCGCTCGCACGCGGGGGTACGCACCCAGCGGTCGCCGTGGACGACGCCGGACAGGGCGAGGTTCTCGGGGCGGTGGTCGAGCTGGTGCCACGCGTTGTAGTCGCGATGGCGGGCGGGGTCGGTCACCTTCGGGAAGGAGAAGAAGGCGCGGGTGGCGGTCTCCGGGGTGCTCGGGATCATCTCGGCCCTCTCCACGGTCGGGCGCTGGTGGAGCGCGATCGGACCGGCGTCGCCGCGCGCTCGGCAGCTGACGCTTGACCCTAGGGTCGCACCAGCACTACCGTCAAGCAAGCGCTTGGTTGACATAAGTGTCCGCAAAGGAGCCCCATGACCGCCAGCGACGCGGACTTCCGCGCCCGGCTCGACGCCCTGATCGGCCTCACCGACCCGCCGCGTCGGGCCAAGGACGCGGTCACCGAGGCGGCCATCCGCATCTGGTGCGACGCCGTCGGCGACGAGAACCCCGCCTACCAGGACCCGGGGTGGGCCGCCCGCTCCGCCTGGGGCGGCATCGTGGCCCCGGCGACCTCGCTGAACATGTGGACCCTGCCGGGCAACCGGCGCAGCCACCGCCACGCCGAGAGCCTCGACCGGGTCAACGAGGTCCTCGCCGAGCGCGGCTTCACCTCGGTGGCCGCGGTGCAGACGGAGCACACCTACGTACGCCCGCTGCGCCCCGGCGACCACCTGCAGCAGTTCCCCTCCATCGGCGCGGTCTCCCCGGAGAAGTCCACCCGCCTCGGCCGGGGTCACTTCGTCGACCTCGTCAGCGACTACCGCACCCTCGACGGCGAGCCGGTCGGACGCGTCGTCCTGCGGATGCTCCGCTGGAACCCGGCGACCCGGGCCGAGGTCCCGGCGACGCCCGGGAACCGCCTCGCCCGGCCGGTGCGCCCGGTCGGTGCCGCCCCGACCGACCTGCCGCCCGCCGGCACCACCGGCACCCTGACGGCGCACCTGCAACCCGGCTACGCCGCCGCCCCCCTCGACGAGCGCCCCTACCTCGTCGGCACCGCCGAACTCGCCGACGGGACCCGCCTCAGCGCAGACGTCGTGGACCTGCGCCCCGACCTCGTGCACGACGGCATGCCGGTCGTCGTGGCCCACCGACGCACCCGCGACGGCCAGACCCTGCCGGTGCTCACCGCCCCCCGGCCCGTACGCCGCACGAGCACCCGCACCGGCGCCGAGGTGCACACCGGGCAACGCCTCGCCCCCTGGCCGGTCCCCGTCACCCAGCTGTCCATCGCGGCGCTGGCGACCGCGACCTTCGACTTCAACGACGTGCACCTCGACCGCGACGCGGCCCTCGAGCGGGGCGCCCGCGACGTCTACATGAACATCCTCGGCTCCAGCGCGCTGGTCAACTGCTACCTCACCGACTGGGCCGGACCGGAGGCCCGCGTCGTCGACTTCCGCACCCGCCTCGCCGCGCAGAACCACCCCGGCGACACCTGCACCCTCGACGGTGTCGTCACCGGCCTGGAGCCGGCGCCCGGGGCCGCCGGGGGAACGCACGTCACCGTCGACGTACGCGGCACCAACAGCCTCGGCGACCACGTCATCGCCTCCGCCACCCTCGCCCTGCCCTGAGAGGAACCCCGTGCTCGCCAGCTACGTCGTCGACTCCGGCTCCCCCGACAGCCTGCGGCTCGGTCAGCTCGACGCCCCGGCGCCCGGCCCCGGTCAGGTGCTCGTGCGGGTCCAGGCGGCGAGCCTGGACCGGGTCGACACGTACATCCGTCGCGGCACCCACGGGATGGCGGTCGCCGGACCGACGATCCTCGGCCGGGACGTCGCCGGCACCGTCGTGCGGACCGGTCCCGGCGTCACCGGCCTCACTCCCGGCGACGCGGTCGTCGGGCTGACCACCGGCACCCACGCCGAGTTCGCCGTCGTCGCGGCCACGCACTGCTTCCCGCGGCCGGCCGCGCTCGACGCCGCCCACGCCGCAGCGGTGCCCACCGCCGGACGCACCGCCTACGACGCGGTCGTCAACCTCGCCGGGGTGCGCCCCGGCGACCGGGTCCTCGTCGTCGCCGCCGCGGGTGCCGTCGGCACCTTCGCCGTCCAGTACGCCCACCACCTGGGCGCGCGCGTCGTCGGCACCAGCGCCCCGGCGAAGGCCAATGCCGTACGCGCCCTCGGCGCCCTCCAGGTCGTGGACCACTACCGTCCCGACGTCGTCGAGTCCCTGCGTGCCGCCCTGCCCGGCGGCGAGGCCGACGTCGTCGTCGAGTCGGTCGGTGGCACCCTGTGGTCCGACGTGCTCAAGGTCCTCGCCCCCGGCGGGCGGCTGGTCACCTGCGGCGTCACCGCCGACAGCCACGCCCACCTGCACCTGGGTCGGCTCATGGTCAAGGGCTGGACGCTGCGTGGCATCGGCCGGCCCGGGCCCGAGGCGGTGGCCCGCCAGCTGCGCGAGGCCCTCACCCTCTCGGCCGTCGCCGCCGCCCCCGCGGTCGCCGCCACGTACCCGCTCGAGCGGGCCGCCGCCGCGCACGACCGGCTGGAGGCCTCCGACTTCGTCGGGCGGATCGTCCTCACCACGGGCTGAGCGGGCCGCGGCGATCAACAATCGGGTGTCCGCGCTGGTTCCGGGGGCAGGCGGCGGTGGTCAAGCTTTTCCGTTCACGGTCCTTGGGAGCTCGGCAGCGGACACCGCAGCGTGACCTCGACTCCCGTAATCACCATCTGAAATTCGAGTAACCGCAACCCGAGCACACACCCCCGCACGGATGTATTTTGCCGGCCCGATTCCTCTCTGTAAGGGCGTCCACCCGCAACCGCCACCGGCACGGCGGCTGCGGCGGCCCATCCCCGGGAGGAAGCATGTCCATGCGTCTGAGGCAACGCGCACGGCGATTCACCCTCACCTTAGGAGGAAGAGGCGATGTGAGTGGAAGTGCGTTCGGCGGGGCTTTGCTACGCCGAAGGGTAAGAGGTCAGATCGTCGCGCTGGTGCTCGCTACCGGTTTGCTGACGCTGGACGCAAGCCCCGCCGCCGCCAACGGAGCCCCGGAGGCGGCGGCCCCTGAGGCGATCGTGCACCAGGTGCCGCAGGTGCCACTCACCATCAACGGCGAGCCGGTCCCC
Source organism: Micromonospora sp. USAFONa4 (assembly GCF_057197825.1). NCBI lineage: Bacteria > Bacillati > Actinomycetota > Actinomycetes > Micromonosporales > Micromonosporaceae > Micromonospora > Micromonospora sp. USAFONa4. Next base: position 853,365 of record NZ_CM170072.1, read on the forward strand.
GCAAGCACGATCACCAGATACAACGGCCAGCCCCTGTACCTGGCCGCGGTTCCGGGCAGGAGCCCGAACGGCCAACTCCAGGCGTTCACCGAGCCAGCTGACTTTGAGCGCTTCGTTCGTGAGCAGGGCGGACCGGAGCGAGTGCTGACCCCTGAATCCGTTGCAGTTCGAAATCCGATCTCGCTACCGGACCACCCAGGAACCGGGGGCAGCTGGGCCGGCAAGTCGGTCAATACCGCCTCTTTCCTTTACTCCGGCGACAATGGAACATTCTACCAGTTCCACATACTGGCTGGGTCGGCGGTCAGTGACCTGAAGCAGGTGGACATGGTGTGCGTCATCTGGTGTATCAGCTGGAACGACGAGGCATCATCCGTGAGAACCACCTATGGCATCACCCTTTTTGAACATATCGGGTTTGGCGGGTCCGCACTGTTCGTTGCCGGCGGTTTCCACCCCTACCTGGCAAGCTTCGGCTGGGACAATCGGACGTCATCCTTCAGGGCTTGATCTCTTCGTTCCCAAGTCGGCGGCGCGGCGGCTGCACGTGAAGCACTGCCAGCGCGTCTGGGGCATTTTGCGACCGGGTGCCGTGCTGGCCGGTGCACGGCACCACCCGGGGGGACTCCCGCGATGTTTCGGCCACTTTCGGATGAAGACCGTTCGGCAACCTCCGTCGCCCTGCTCCACATCGGGCACGGATCCGTCGGGCAACTCGGCGCGGCAACTCGTCAACGGCGACCAGCGTCGTCCTGGCTGGCCTGGGTGAGCGGCTCCCCCGACACGGCGGACAGGACGACGAGCGGGATCCGCCGCCCGAAGCCCGCGGCCCGTTCGGCGTAGCGCCCCACGTTCGGCTTCTGCGCCACGACGTGCGCGAACAGCTCCGGGTCGCGCTCCCCGTCGGTCACCCGCGCCCGCACCGCGATCGTCCTGCGCCGCAGGACGATCCAGCAGAGGTCGTGGTGACGCGCGTTGACCACCCAGGCCGGGTCCTTGGGACCGCCGCCCTTGGAGCCGACGACCACCAGGTCCGTCCCGTGCGGCACGTACGGCAACGCCGCGTCGCGCAGCTGCCCGGACCGGCGGCCCACCGTCGTCAGCAGCAGCGTGGGGTGGTACGGGAACCTGCCCGCCAACGCGTACTGCAACGACACGAGCGAGAACCCGGTCCGTCGCACCAGGAACCTGTCGAACGCCATCCCGCGCGGCCCACGGATGACGATCAGCCACGACCGGCCGTACGAGGCGAACGACCTCGTCTCCGCACCGATCCGCTTCCCCCGGCTCATCGCGCCCGGGCCAGCAACGGTGACAGCGCCCCGGCGACGTCGGCGACGTCCTCGATGCCCCGGACCACCTCGACGAGCTGTTCCTGTGTGCCCGCGTCGAGGATCCCGTCGCAGAACGTGGCCAGCTTGCCGACCACGAAGTCCCAGTCCGCCCGCGTCGCCTCGCTCCACGGGTCGCCCTGGGCGAAGTCCGACTCGACGACGTACTCCCGGCCGCCGGCCCGGATCGTCAGCGCGCCCCGCGTCCGGCGGATCTGACCGCCCGGGTGCTCCCTGAGATCGGCCTCCCACTCGGCGTCGAGCACCGGGTCGGGCGCCGTCGTGATCCGGCGCGCCAGGTCCCACACCTCAGGGTCGGCCAGCCGCTGCGGGTCGTACCACTGTGGCCCGGGGGCGTGCCCGAGCAACGCGAGCGCCGCGGCGTACGGCATGTTGAAGGCGCCGTCCAGCGGCGCGACGAGCGTGTCGGGGATACGCGGGGCCGGCTCCCGGAACTGCAACGTCCGGTAGGCCGCCGGGCTCAGCCGGATCTCCATGGAGTCGATCTGCGACACCGGCACGCCATGGGTGCCCGGGAACGCGCGGATCGCGTCGAGCGCGGCGTGGGTGAAGCGGCACGTCGGGTACGGCTTGAGCGACGTCTCGCTGATCCACCACGTCGATCCCAGGCCGGCCACCATCTCGTGCCGCTCGCCGCCGAGGAAGCCCATCGCCTCGATGAAGCCCGGGGTGCGGTCCAGCACGTCCAGGTCGCCGGTGTAGCCCTCCTCGGCGAGCGCCGCGCCGAGCATCCCGGCGTGCGCGATCGCGCCGTACGGGCCGTACTTGAACGCGTTGAACGAGCGCCGCTCGGCCATGTAGGAGTTCTTCGCCGGCGGGGCCAGCCAGGCGACCAGGCCGAGCGCGTGGGTCAGGCGCTCCGGCTCCCAGCCGCCGACGACGGCGCACGCGGCGGCCGTGCCCATCGAGGCGTACCCGTGCGACGACAGCGGCGACCAGCGGAACTGACCGTCCTCGAAGGCCATCAGCGAGGTCGACAGGTTCAGCCGCGCGTTGATCTCGAAGGCGATGATGCTCGCGCGCAGCAGGCTCGCCCCGTCGGCGTGCAGCCGCTCGGCCTCGGCCAGTCCGGCCGCGACCCCGAACACCGCGAAGTGCGCCGAGTTGAAGAAGGTGTCGTCCGCGTCCAACGCGTTCATCATGTCCGCGTTGGCGTGCGCGGCGTTGATCGCCGCGACCCGCTGCCCCAGCCCGAACACCGTCGCCTCGGCCGGGCCGCCGAACCGGGCGGCGACCCGCTGGACCATGCGGCTGCGCCGCAACCGCACCGCCGCCAGCCCGCAGACGAGCGAGTCGAGCAGGACGAGCTTGCCGTAGTCGCGTACCGGCTCGGGGATGTCCTCGTGGCGCGTGGTCGCGAACCGCGCGAGCAGTTGCGTCCGGGTAGGTTCCGTCGCGTCGGTCACCGCTCAGCCCACCTTTCCCGGCGCGACGAGCCGGTTGCCCTGCCTGTCGCGCGGCAGCGGCACGGGGATCGCCGCGAGCAGCTTCTTCGTGTACTCCTGCCGTGGATTGGCGAAGATCTGCTCCGTCGTGTCCGTCTCCACGACCTCACCGGAGGCCATCACCATGACCCGGTCGGCGATGACCTCGACGAGCGCCAGGTCGTGGCAGACGAACAGGTACGCCAGGCCCAGCTCCTCCTGCAGGTCCCGGAGCAGGTTGAGCACCTGCGCCCGCACCGACACGTCCAGCGCCGCGACCGGCTCGTCGCACACGATGAGGCTCGGCTTCATCGTCAACGCCCGGGCGATGGCGACCCGTTGCAGCTGCCCGCCGGACAGCTCCGCCGGGTAGCGCCCCAGGTAACGCGAGCCGATGCCGACCTTGTCGAGCAGCTCGACGGCCTCCCGCTCACGCGTGCCGCGGTCCTTGTCCGTGTGCACGAGGAACGGCTCGGCGACCGCGTCCTTGATCGTCATTCGCGGGTCGAGCGAGCTGTACGGGTCCTGGAAGATCATCTGCATCCGCTGGCGCAGCTCGCGCAACTGCTTCGGCTTCGTGGCCAGCACGTTCATCCCGTCGAAGGTCACCGACCCGGAGTCCGGCTCGATGAGGCGCAGCACCATGCGCCCGACCGTCGACTTGCCCGCGCCGGACTCACCGACGACCGCGAGACACTCGCCGCGCTCCAGGGTGAAACTCACCCCCTTGACCGCGTGCGACCACTTCGTACGCCGGCCGAGCCAGTCCCGACCGGAGCTGAACGACTTCGTGAGGCCCTCGACCTCGAGCAGGCTCATCAGACCGTCACTCCATCCAGAGAGAGCTCCGCGACGCGCACGCACCGCGCGTGGTGCCCGGCGGCGCCGTCGACACGGACCAGGCCCGGGTGGGCCACGTCGCACCGGCCCGGCTGGGCGTACTCGCACCGGCTGCTGAACCGGCACCCGTGCGGCCAGGCGCCCGGGGAGGGGATGCCGCCGGGGATCGCGCGCAGCCGCCGGTCGGTGCTCAGGCCCGGCTTCGGGATCGACCCGAGCAGGCCGGAGGTGTAGGGGTGCCGCGGGTGGAAGAAGATCTTCTCCGAGGGCGCGTTCTCGGCCACCTCGCCGGCGTACATGACCACGACCTCCCGGCACAGCTCGGCCACCACCGCGAGGTCGTGGCTGACGAACAGCAGCGCCACCCCGGTCTGCTCCTGCAGGTCCCGCAGCAGTTCGAGGATCCGCTCCTGCACCGTCACGTCGAGCGCCGTCGTCGGCTCGTCGGCGATGAGCAGGCGCGGGTTGCACGCCATGACCATCGCGATCATGACGCGCTGGCACATGCCGCCGGAGAAGGCGTGCGGGTACTCGTCGACCCGCTGCGCCGCCCGCGGGATCTGCACCATGTCAAGCATCTCGACGGCGCGGGCCCGGGCCTGTCTGCGGTTCATGCCCAGGTGCTTGCGCACCGACTCCGCGATCTGGTCCCCGACGGTGTAGGCCGGGTTCAGGCTGCGGATCGGCTGCTGGAAGATCATGCCCATGCCCGGGCCCCGCAGGTCCCGCCACTGCTTCGGGGTGCCCGCGGTGAGGTCCACGCCGTCGAAGACGACCCGGCCCGAGGCGATCCGCCCGCCGGTCGCCGCGGTCAGGCCCATCACCGCGATCGAGGTCACCGTCTTGCCCGACCCGGACTCGCCGACGAGAGCCATCGACTCCCCCGGCCGGAGCGAGAACGAGACGTCCTGGACGGTCGTCTGCCACCCGCCCGAGGGCGCGGGGAACTCGACGCTCAGGTTCTCCACGCGCAGCAGGTCCGCCGCCGGATCGGTGGCGCCGGTCCTGGTGCCGGCGGTCCCGCCGGATGCCGCTTCACGTGCCATGTCAGCTCCTGGTGGTTGCCGGGCCGGTCAATTGCCCGACCGGGTGCGCACGAGGGCGCGACGGACGCCGTCACCGACGTAGGTGAAGGCGAGGACGGCGAGGAAGATCATCACGCCGGGCGGCCACACGAGGTACGGCGCGAGGCGCATGTTCGAGGAGGCCGTCGAGAGCATCGAGCCCCAGCTGGCGGCGGGGGCCTGCACGCCCAGCCCGAGGAAGCTCAGGCTCGCCTCGGCCGCGACGGCGGTGCCCAACGACACCGAGATGACGAGGATGATCGGCGGCAGCACGTTGGGCAGCACGTGCCGCACGGTGGTGCGCAGGGTGCTGCAGCCCAGGGCGATCGACGCCTCGATGTAGGTCTCGTGCCGCACGTCCATCGTGCCGGCGCGGGCCACCCGGAAGAAGCGCGGAGCCATGACCAGGCCGATGGCGAGCATCGCGTTGGTGATGCCGGCGCCGAGGACCGCGACGATGGTGATGGCCAGCACGAGCGACGGGGCGCTCATGAGCGCGTCCATGAGGCGGGTGAGGATCGCGTCGACCCAGCCGCCGCGGTAGCCCGCGATCATGCCGAGGGGCAGGCCGAGCACGAGTGCGACGGCCGCGGCCTGCAGCGCCGCCCACAGCGAGACCCGCGCCCCGAAGATGAGCCGGCTCAGCACGTCCCGGCCGTAGTCGTCGGTCCCCAGCCAGTGCTCGGCGCTCGGCGGCTTGAGCCGCTGGAGCAGGTTCTGCACGTCGGGGTCGTACGGCGCCAGCGCCGGGGCGAGGATCGCGATGAGGGTCAGCACGAGCAGGAAGACGGCCGCCACGATCGTCGCGGGGCGACGCACGATGCTCCTGAGGATGCCGGGGGCGGCGACCGGCTCCGGGTCACCCGTGCCGACGGCCGCCGCGGGCACCTCGGCGAGGACGGTGTCGGTGAGGCCGTCGCCGGGCACGCCGACGTCGGGTGACTCGCTCCCCGGCACGGGGGACGCGGGGGGCCGATTCGCGCTCATGACCGCACCTTCGGGTTGAAGTAGCCGTAGGAGATGTCGACGATGAGGTTGACGAGCACGACGATCGTCGTGCTGAACAGCACGAAGCCGAGCAGCACCGGGACGTCGCGCCCCTGCACGGCCTCGACGGCGGTGCGCCCGAGGCCCGGCATGTTGTAGATCATCTCGATGGTCACCGACCCGGCGAGGACCTCCGCGACGCGGAAGCCGAGGACGGTGATGACGGGGATGCACGCGTTCTTCAGGGAGTGCTTGAACACGACGCTGGCGCGCGACAGCCCCCTCGCCTCGGCGTTGAGGACGTAGTCGGTCTTCATGACCTGCCCGAGCGCCGAGCGCAGCTGCAGGGTCACCTCGGCGGCGGGGAGCAGACCGAGGGCGATGCCCGGCAGGATGAGGTGCGAGAGCCACGGCCAGAAACCGTCGGACAGCGGTTGGTAGCCGAACGCCGGAAACATCTGCAGCCCCACCGCGAAGACCGAGGCGAGCACGAGGCCGAACCAGAAGCCCGGGATGGCGATCGAGATCGAGGCGAACCCGTTGACGATCCGGTCGACGATGCCGCCGGAGCGCAGCGTGGCCACGAGCGCCAGGGTGGCCCCGAGCACGATGGCGAAGATCATCGCGACGAGCACCAGCGACAGCGTCGTGGCCATCCGCCGCGTCAGCAGCTCGGTCACGGTCTGGTCCGAGAGGAAGGATGTGCCGAGGTCGCCGCGGACGACGTCGCCGATCCACATCAGGTAGCGCAGGAGGACCGGATCGTTGAGGTTGAGTTCCTCGCGGATCGCCTCGACGCGCTCCGGGGTCGGTTCGTCGCCGGCGAGAATGACGGCCGGGTCTCCCGGGGCGAGCTCGATCAGGGCGAAGACGAGCAGCGGGACGACGAACAGCAGGGGTATTGCCGCGAGTAGTCGCCTGCCGGCGTAGCGGAGCATGTCCTACCTCGACTCTGAGCGTGGTGCCTGGGACGGAGCCTCGCCCGGCCTGGTGGCGGCGCGGGCGGTGTCGTGTCGCCGCCGGCCCCCACCGCAGCGGGTGGTCCGGCGGCGGCACCACCGGGTGGTCAGGAGCGACCGGTCACTTCGTGACGGCGATGTTGCGCAGATCCCAGATGCCGATGTTCGACATCGGGATGTTGTCGAGGCCGACGACGTTCGCCTTCGCGACGCTCGCGTTGGTCTGGTTGCACAGCGGCACGTACCAGCCCTGCTCGAGCGTCGTCTTCCAGATGTCGTGGTACAGCGGGGCGCGCTCGTCCATCGACAGCGCGGGGTTGCCGGCCTCGGCCGCCTTGGCCGCGACGAGCGAGGGGTCCGCGGCGAGCTTGTAGGTGTTCAGCAGGTAGGTGTTCACCGTCGCCGCCGGGTCGGCCTTCGGGCTCCACGACGTGGCGACCATCAGCTCGAAGTCACCGGCGATGAAGCGCGGCTCGTTCTCGGTGTTGGGCACGGGGTTGAGCGACGCGTCGATGCCGACGGCCCGCAGCGACGCCTGCACGACGTTGGCCGGCTGCTCGGCGTTCGTACCCGCGGCGAAGGTGACGGAGACCTTGGCGCCGCCGGCCTGCTGCACCAGGGCCTTGGCCTTGTCGACGCTGAACTCGTACGGGTAGGTGTAGTTCGGGATGCGGCTCGGGTCCGTCTCGGGCACGAGCTGGCGCGTCGGCGTGCAGTAGCCGCTGAACAGTGCGCTGATCGCCGCCGGGTCGACCGCATGGGCGATCGCCTGGCGGACCTCGGGCTTGGCGACGGCGCCCTTGTTGGCGCGCATGTAGACCCCGACGAGGTTCTTGAACTTCACCTGGTGCTGCTGCAGGCCGCTGCCCGGGGTGACGATCTTCTCGACCGTGGCGATCTCGGCGGCCGAGCTGAGCGGGGCCAGGTCGACCTGGCCGCTCTGCAGGCCGTTGAGGCGGGCCGCGGCGTCGGGCACGCGCTGCAGCTCGATGCCGCCGAGGCGGCCGACGTTCGGGTCCCAGTAGCTGTCGGCCCGCTTGAGGACGAGCTTCTCCTGGGGTACGAGCTGGGTGGCGACGTACGGGCCGGAACCGGCGGTGCCGGGGTTGGTCTTGATGTCGACGCCGTCCTTGATGGCCTTCGGGCTGACCATCATGCCGGCCGTGCCGGTGAAGGATGCGGGCAACTGGACGCCCTTGCCCTTGACCAGCTTGAGGCGCGCGGTCGTCGCGTCGACGACCTCGACCGACTCGATGTCGGCGAGGTCGCCCTTGAGGGTCGAGCCCGCGAGGGTCTTGCCGCGCTCGATGTTGACCTTGACGGCCTCGGCGTCGAACGGCGTGCCGTCGTGGAACTTCACGTCGTCGCGCAGCTTGAGCTCGAGGACGCTGCCGCCGTCGACGAACTTCCACTCCTTGGCCAGGCCAGGGACGATCTTGTCGTCCTTGTCGAGCATGGTCAGCCGGTCCCAGACGAGGAACAGGTAGCCCCAGGCGCCGTAGCTCGTCTGGACGGCGGGGTCGAGGTCGCGCAGCGGACCCGCCGACGCGAACTTGAGCACGGCCGAGGTGTCGATCTCGCCCCCGGAAGCGCTGGTGGTGCCGGAGTTGTCCGGTGAGCTGCAACCGGCCACGGCGAGAGCCCCGATGGCGATCAGCGCGAACACACGTTTCTTGGTCTTGTTCCTGACGCCCATTCTCATCCTTCCAAAAGACGAGCCGAGTCGTTCCGGCTGATCGGTGGTGGTGCTGCCCCGTCCGGCGGCTCAGACTTCCGCGGAGAGGATCAGTGCGCTTGTCGGAACCCCGACGCCCGCCGTCACCAGGACGTTGCGGACGCCGTCGGGCTGGTTGGTCGAGGTCCCCCGGACGAGGCGGACGCCCTCCGCGACGCCGTTCGTGCCGTGCAGGTAGGCCTCACCGATCTGGCCACCGTGGGTGTTGGTCGGCAGCGACCCGGTGACCTCGAGGTTGCCGTCGGCGATGAAGTGCCTGGCCTCACCACGACCGCAGAAGCCGTACTCCTCGAGCTGGTGGAGCACGTACGGGGTGAAGTGGTCGTAGAGGATCGCCGCGTCCATGTCGGCGGGTCCGAGGCCCGACTGGGCCCATAGCTGCCGGGCGCAGAGCTCGACCTCGGGGATCCGGGTGAGGTCCTCGCGGTAGTAGCTGACCATCTGGTACTGGTCCGGTCCCAGACCCTGGGCCGCCCCGACGATGTAGGCCGGGGTGGCGGGCAGGTCGCTGGCGCGCTCGGCGCTGACGACGACCATCGCCTGGCCACCGTCGGTCTCCTGGCAGCAGTCGAACAGGTGCAGCGGCTCGGCGATCCAGCGCGAGGCCTGGTGCTCCTCGAGGGTGAGCGGCTTGCCGTGGAACCACGCCCTGGGGTTGTTCGCGGCGTGCTTGCGGGCGAGCACGGCGACCCGGCCGTAGTCCTCGCTGGTCGCGCCGTACTCGTGCATGTAGCGACGGGCGAACATCGCCGTGTGCTGGGCCGGGGTGAGCAGGCCGTACGGGTTGACCCAGGAGCGGTACTCGTTGTCCGAGGTGGCCTGGGTCTTCGCCGGCGGCGGCCCCTGCCCGAAGCGGACGCCGGAGCGCTCGTTGAAGGCGCGGTAGGCCACGACGACGTCGGCGACGCCGCTCGCGACGGCCATGGCGGCCTGCTGAACGGGGGCGCAGGCGCCGCCACCGCCGTAGGGGATCCGGGAGAAGAACCTCAGCTCGGGGATGCCCAGGCTGCGGGCGACCATGTTCTCCGGGTTGGTCTCCATGGTGAAGGTCGTCATGCCGTCGACGTCGGCGGGGCTCAGGCCCGCGTCGGCCAGGGCGGCCGAGACCGCCTCGACGGCCAGTTGCAGCTCGCTGCGGCCGGAGTCCTTGGAGAACTCCGTCGCGCCGATGCCGACGATCGCGGTGCGCCCCGACAGGAAGTTGGACGTCACGTCACTGCTCCGTTCCGCGGGGCAGGCGCACGGTCACCTCGGAGACGGCGTGCGCGCCCTTGCTGTTCGTGCCACGCACCGCGACGCGCACGGTGTCCTCCTCGACGCCGACGACCTCGCCGGTCAGCCGCATCACGTCACCCGGGAAGTTCGGCACCCCGAGGCGGGTGCTCAGGCGCACCATGCGCGCGGCGGGGCCGGCCCAGTCGGTGACGTAGCGGCCGACGAGCCCGTTGGTGTTGTTGATGCTCATGTAGGTGTCGGGGGTGCCGCGCCGCTCGGCCTGGGCCGGGTCGTGGTGCACGTCCTCGTAGTCGCGGGTCGCGAGGGCGCCGGCGACGATGAGGGTCCGGGTCAGCGGGATCTCGAGCTCCGGCAGCGTGTCGCCGACGCTCACCTGCGCGATGGTGATCTGCGTGCCGCTCACAGCTGCTCCCCCGCGTCGACGAGGTCCGCGAGCTGCTGCAGGTGCCAGGCCCCCGAGCCGGCCGTGTTGGCCAGCTGGGTGGTCCAGAGCATGTAGCGGTGGATCGGATAGGTGACGTCGGCGCCGATGCCGCCGTGCACGTGCTGCACGGTGCGCGCGACGCGGTCGCCCGCCTCGGCGGCCCAGTACTTCGCCACGTGCACGGCCGCGCGGGCCGGCCGCCCGGTCGTCTCGCGCCAGAGCGCGTTGAGGTGGGTGACCTCCATCGCCTCGGTGTCGATGTGGCAGTCGGCGATCTGGTGGGCGACGGCCTGGAAGGTCGCGATCGGCACACCGAACTGCTCGCGCCCCGAGGTGTAGTCGGCGGCCTGGCGCACGGCGGCCTGGCTGACGCCGCTCTGCAGGGCGGCCACGGCGATCCAGACCTGGCGCAGCAGCCAGTCGAGCCGGTCCTCCCCCGGGCCCTCGGCGAGCGGCTCGGCGGCGGCGCCGTCGAGGTGCACGTCGGAGGCGAGCCCCCGGTCGGTGCGCTCGAAGGTGTCGCGGCGCACCCCCGCGCCGGCGGTCGGCACGAGGTAGAGCCCGACCGTGCCCTCCTCGTCGGTGGCCGGGACGACCATCGCGTCGGCGAGGTGCGCCGAGCGGACGCCGACGGCGGTGCCGCTCAGGGTGACCCCCGCACCGTCGGGCCCGGCGCCGGACCGGGCGCGGACGCGGGCGCCGTACGGCCGGGCGTCGGCCAGGTCGTCGACGGCCACGGTGAGGACCGCGTCCCCGGCGGCGACGCGGGGCAGCCACTCGGCCTGCTGCTTGGCGTCGCCGTAGCGCACCAGCGGCAGGACGCCGCCGACGAGGGTCTCCCACAGCGGGACGGTGCCCAGCGTGCGGCCCTGCTCGACGAAGACCCCGGCGACCTCCCACAGGCCCAGCCCGGCACCGCCGTGCTCCTCGGGCACGAGCAGCCCGAGGACGCCGGACCCGGCCAGGTCGCGGTACAGGACGCGGTCGAAGCGGTCCTGCCCGGCCTCGACGTCGAAGAGGCGCTGCGGGTCGCCGTTGCGCGAGAAGACGTCGCGCGCCAGGTCGTTGACCGTGACCTGGTCCTCGGCGAGTTGGAAGTCCATCAGTTCTCCTCTCCGGCGGGCTCCGATGCGGAGGCCGCGGCCCGGAAACGCGGCAGGGTGAGGTTCTCGTCGTAGGCGAGCCAGTCGACCTGCACGGGCATGCCGATCTCGACCTCGTCGGCGTCCCCGACGAAGTCGGCGACGAGCCGCGTGCCCTCCGCCAGGTCGACGAGCACGACGGTGAGCGGGTAGTCGTACCCCGGGGCCTTCGGGTGGTGGCTGACGACGTAGCTGTGCACCGTGCCGCGTCCGCTCGCCTCGACCTCGTGCCACGCGTACGAGTGGCAGGAGGGGCAGGTCGGGCCGGGCGGGTGGCGCAGCGTGCCGCAGTCGGTGCAGGCCTGGATGACGAGGCGACGCTGTGCGGCGGCCTCGAACCAGAAGGCGTTGTCGCGCAGGACGAACGGCCTGTGCCGCAGCGCCGGGTCGGCGGCGGCCGGTGCCGGGGGCCTCGCGCGGGACGGGTCGAAGCGCAGGATGCGGAAGCGCTGGCGGGCCACGACCTCGTCGTCCTGGTCGGTGTAGGTGCGCAGCGTCGTGATGAAGTGGCCGGTGCCCAGGCCCGTGGTCTTGCGCGGGGAGACGTCCTCGATGACCGTCGTCATCTTGATCTCGTCGCCCAGGCGCAGCTCGCGCACGTACTCGTGCTCGTCGTTGGTCGCGACGACCCCGACGAAGCCGGCCTCGGCGAGGATCGCGAGCAGCCGGGCCATGGGGGTGTCCGCCACGGCGCCGGCGGCGGCGGCCGTGTGGGCCTTGTAGCCGACCATGAGCCAGGTGGACAGCATCGGCGGCGGGGCGACGACGCCCTCGCGGCCGGTGGCACGGGCGGCCCGCTCGTCGACGTAGACGGGGTTCTCGTCGCCCATCGCCTCGACGAAGTGGCGGATCATCGCCTGGTTGACGGCGTCCTGGGCGTGGCGGGTGGGCGTGGCCTCGAGGCCGACGAACTCGCGCAGGCGGGCGAGGAAGGCGTCCTCGTCGGTGGCGGGGGCCGCGGTCCGCGTCGTAGTGCTCATGCGGACCGTCCCTTCCTCGGCATGCCGAGGCCGGCGACCGCGATCATGTCGCGCAGCACCTCGTTGGTGCCGCCGCCGAAGGTGTTGATGTAGGAGCCACGGGTGTAGGCCTCCAGTTGTCCGCCGAGGACGGCGTCCGGGGCGCCGGGGCGCCGGGTCGCGCGCGGCCCGACGACGGAGACGAGATTGCGGCAGACCCGGTCGTGGGTCTCCGTGCCGTACACCTTGGCGACCGACGCGGCGGCGGGGGCCGGGTTCTGGCCCTCCGCGACGACGGCGATCTTCCAGTTCAGCAGGCGCATCGCGGTCAGCTCGGCGTAGTCGCGGGCCAGCTCCGTGCGCACCCACGGCCTGTCGAGTACGCGGACGCCGTCGGCGTCGGGCTCGGCGGCCCACGCCGCGACGTCGGTCCACAACTGCTCGGTGCGCCCGCCCATGGCGGCCAGGCCCACCCGCTCGTGACCGAGCTGGCCGGTGATGAGGCGCCAGCCGCCGTTGACCTCGCCGACGAGGGCCCCGGGTCCGACGCGTACGTCCTCGTAGTAGGAGGCGTTGGTGTGGGTGATGCCGCTGGTGGCGATCGGCGTGCAGCTGAAGCCGGGGTCCGAGGTCGGCACGATGAGGATGGTGATGCCCTTGTGCTTCGGGGCGGCGGGGTCGGTGCGCACGGCCATCCAGACGAAGTCGGCCTGGCTGACGCCGCTGGTGAAGACCTTCTGGCCGTTGACGACCCAGCCCCCCTCGGGCGTGGCCTCGGCCCTGGCCTTCAGCGAGGCGAGGTCGGTGCCGGAGCCCGGCTCGCTGTAGCCGATGGCGAAGATGACGTCGCCGGTGAGCATGCCCGGCAGGTAGGTGCGCTTCTGCTCCTCGGTGCCGTAGCGCATGAGCATCGGGCCGATGTTGTTGATGGTGACGAAGGGGAACGGCGCCTGGGCGCGGTTGATCTCGTCGAAGAGGATGTACTGGTCGAGCGCCGGGCGGCCCTGGCCGCCGTACTCCTTGGGCCAGCCGAGCCCGAGCAGGCCGTCCCTGCCGATCTGGCGGATGATCTCGCGGTAGGCCGGGCGGTCCTCGTTGGTGCCGCCCAGCGCCTCGCGGACCTCGGGCGTGAGCAGGCGCGCGAAGTAGGCGCGCAGCTCCCGGCTCAGCTCTCGATGCTCCGGGGTGTACTCCAGGTACATGGATGTCCTCTTCTCGGGGCGTGGGGCGCCCGTCGGCGGGCCGGGCGGGCCGGCGGGTCAGGTGGCCGGCAGGAGCGCGGTGCGCCCGTTGTCGGCGAACTGTTTCTCGAGGTCCTGGACGTCCGCCGCCGTGAGCCGGCGGTACGCGGTGGACGCGCCGTCGCGGACGTAGACGGGGTCGGTCGTGACCCAGGCGGCACGGCGCAGGACCTGCTTGGCGACCTTGCTGTTGCCCGTGGTGGGGATCTCGGTGACGATCCGCACGAAGCGGGGCCGCCACTTGGTGCCGAGGTCGGCCTGCGCGTCGAGGAAGGCGGTGAACGCCTCGGGGTCGAAGCTGGCGCCGTTACGCAGTTGGAGCGCGCACATGACCTGGTCGCCGGTGCGCGGGTCGGGCACGGCGAAGACGGGGGCGACCGCCACCCGGTCCCAGCGCTCGATGATCCGCTCGGCCGGCCCGGCGGCGAAGTTCTCGCTGTCGACGCGGATCCAGTCCGAGGAGCGGCCGGCGAAGTAGAAGTAGCCGTCGGCGTCGCGGTAGGCCAGGTCCCCGGACCAGAAGTCCTCGCCGCGGATCCGCTCGGCGGCGGCCTCGGGGTTCTTGTAGTAGCCCTCGAACCGGGCGGCCATGCCGACTCCGACGAGCTGGCCGATGGCCTCCTCGGCGTTGACGAGCCGCCCGGTCCCGTCGAGCCTGGCCGGCGGGCACTCCAGCCCGGTGGCCTCGTTCATGACCTTGATCTCGGCGCCGGCGACGGCCACGCCGAGCGCCTCGTCGGGCGTTTCCGGGGTGCGGTTGATCCGCATGACGCCCTCGCTGGAGCCGTAGCCCTCGGAGATGACGGCGCCGAAGCGCCGGGTGAAGCGGGCGATGTCGGTGGCCGAGGCCTCGGTGCCGACGGCGCGACGCAGTGTGCTCGTCGCGTCGCGCGGGTCGACCGGCTGGGCCAGGACGTAGGCGAGGGCCCGGCCGACGTAGTTGAAGTAGGTGACGCCGTGCTCGTGCACGTCGCGTACGAAGCCGGACGCGGAGAACTTGCGGACCATGCAGATCGTCGCGCCGCAGACCATGGCGGGCCCGAGGTTGAGCATGACGGCGTTGCCGTGGAACAGCGGCATCGACAGGTAGCTGACCGAGTCGCGGGTCAGCTCGGTGCGGGCCAGCAGCGCCTCGGAGACCGCGGCGAGGCGCCCGTGCGAGCAGATGACCGCCTTCGGGGCCCCGGTCGAGCCCGAGGAGAACAGGAGCAGCAGGTTGGCGCCGGGGTCGACCGCGTCGACGGGCACCGGCGCGCCGGCGTGCCGGGCCAGCCAGGCGGCGTACTCCGGGGAGTCGGTGTTGTGCACCCGCTCGGCGGGGATGCCCAGGTCGAGCCCGTCGACGAGGCCGGCGAGGCGGTCCTCGGTGATGAGCAGGTCGCAGTCGGTGTGCCGCACGTCGTGGGCCAGCTCGGCGCCGCGTCGGGTCGGATTGATCCCGACGACGGTGGCGCCGGTCAGCGCCGCCGCGCAGATCCAGTACACGTGGTCGGGGGTGTTCTCCAGGAGCACCCCCAGGTGCAGCGGCCTGCCCTCGGGCCGGGGCACCTCGGCCAGGGCGGCGGCCCGGTCGGCGGCCTCCTGCACGACCTGGCCCCACGTGATGGTGCGGCCCTCGAAGAGGAGGCCCGGATGGTCGTCACCCGTACGCCCGCGCACGATGTCGCCGAAGACGGCGGGCCCCGAGGTCCGGGCCATCGAAGTCTGAGTCTTCATTGACGTCGCTCCGTCTCGTTCGTCGTCGGATGCGGACCAGCGGCAACAAGCAAGCGCTTGGTCGAGATCGTAGGGTGGGGTGTGACGCAGGTCAAGGCCTGGACAGGGCTTCCCACGGGCTGGCCCCGGCGAGCGCCGAGCGGACCCGGTCGGTGTCCTCACCCCGGCGCCGGGGGGCCCGCGGGATCCCGGCGGGCGTCCGCGAGAAGCGGGGCACCGGGGCCGGCTGGGCGACCCCCTCGACCTCGACGACGGCGCGTCGGGCCCGCACCTGCGGGTGCCCGGCCGCCTCGGCGACGTCCAGCACCGGGTGCACGCACGCGTCGACGCCCTCGAAGACGCCGGTCCACTCCTGCCGGGTACGTCCGGCGAAGACCGCCTCGATCCGCTCGGCCCAGCCGGCCCACCCCGACTCGTCGAACTGCCCCGGCCCGTCCTCCGGCTCGAGGCCGAGGGTGAGCAGGAACGCGCGGTAGAACTTCGCCTCGATGGCCGCGACGGACATGAACCTGTCGTCGGCGGTGCGGTACACCCGGTAGAAGTGCGCCCCGCCGTCGAGGTAGTTCGTCCCGGGGGTGAGGTTCCAGGCGCCCCGCCCGAGCATCGAGCGGATGACCACGGTGAGCAGCCCGCTGCCCTCGAGCATCGAGGAGTCCACGACCTGCCCGCGCCCGGAGGAGACGCGCTCGTGCAGGGCGGCCAGGACGCCGAAGGCCAGCACCATGCCGCCGCCGGCGAAGTCGGCCAGGTACATCGGAGGCACGACGGGGCCGTGCCCGGGCAGGCCGATCGTGTCGAGCACGCCGGAGACGGCGATGTAGTTGAGGTCGTGCCCGGCGGCCGAGGCGAGGGGGCCGTCCTGGCCCCAGCCGGTCATCCGCGCCACGACGAGGCGCGGGTACCGCCCGGTGAGCTCGGCCGGGTCCAGTCCGAGACGCTCGAGCACCCCGGGACGGAACGGGTCGAGCAGCACGTCCGCGTCGGCGAGCAGCCGGTGCACGAGCGGCCGGTCGGCCTCGGACTTCAGGTCGAGCGTGACGGTCGTACGGCCACGGTCGATCGCGTTGACCTGCGCGCGCTCCCGCCGGTCGGGCTCGCCGGGCGGGTCCACCCGCACGACCTGCGAACCGAGGTCGGCGAGCATCATCGTGGCGAACGGCACCGGCCCCTGCCCGCCGAGTTCGAGGACGCGCAGGCCGGTCAGCGGCCCCGCGGACCGCTGGCCGGTGACCGGGCCGGGGGCGGCACTCACGCCTGCTCCCCGGCGCTCGCCGGGACCGGCGTGCGCGTCACGGCGCGGGGGTCCGTGCTCCACGTCTGCGGGGTCACGCCCTCCTCGCGCAGGACCCGCTTGAGGACCCGCCCGACGGCGTTCTTGGGCAGCTCGGCGCGGACCTCGATGTGGGAGGGGACGGCGTACCGCGGGAGCCGGGGGTGCAGCCACTCGAAGAGCTCCGCGGGGTCGATCCGCGCGCCGGACGCCGGCACGACCGTCACCTTGAGGTCGTCCTCGGCCAGCGGGGAGGGGACCGCGTGGACGGCGACCTCGCCGACGGCCGGGTGGGCCGCGACGATGCCCTCGATCTCGAAGCTGGAGATGTTCTCGCCGCCGCGGCGCAGGTAGTCCTTGCCGCGGTCGACGAAGTAGAGGTAGCCGTCCTCGTCGAGACGGCCGTAGTCGCCGCAGTGGAACCACAGGCCCCGGAAGACCTCCAGGGTCTTCTCCGGCTGGCGCCAGTAGCCGTTGAACATGATCGCCGGGCGGGTGGGGCGGGCGACGATCTCGCCGACCGCGCCGACGGGCAGCGGGTTGTCGTGCTCGTCGACGATGCGCACCTCGAAGGAGTCGTTGACCTTGCCGGCGGCCCCGGCGCGGTAACCCCCCGGCGGGGTGAGCGTGATCAGGCTGGCCTCGGTCAGGCCGTAGGCGCCCGAGCCGACCCGCTCGACGCCGAACCGCTCGGTCCAGCGGGCGGCGAGGTCGGCGGTGACCGGCGAGCCGGACACGACGCGCAGTTGGCCGAAGGCCCTGCGGGCGGCCTCGGACTCGGGGGCGCCGGCGATCATCGGCAGCATCGAGCCCATGAGCGCGGCCATCGTCGCGCGGGAGCGCAGGATCTCGTCCCAGAATCCGCTGACCGAGAAGCGCCGCGCGACGTCCATGGCCGAGCCGATCTGGAGCGAGCCCATGACGTGCCCGACGGCGGCCATGTGGAACAGCGGCATCGCCGACCAGAGGACGTCACCGGGGTGCCGCTCGAGGTTCTCGCGCATCTGGCGGGCCATGTTCGCCACGTAGCCGTGGCTGACCAGGCACGCCTTGGACGGTCCGGTCGTGCCGGCCGTGTAGATGAGGTGGCTGGTGGCGTACGCGTCGAGGTCCGGGGTGGTCGTCACCGCCGAGCCCTCGGCGACGGCGGTGTCGAAGTCGACGACCTCGGTGGCCCAGGCGGGCGCCGGGCCCGAGGAGAACCGGCCGGCTGCGGGAGCGCCGACGAGGACCGGCGCCCGTAGCCCCGTGCCGGCGAGGGCGTCGTCGAGGACGGGCACGAACTCGTCCTCGACGATCATCGCGACCGGGTCGGCGTCGAGCACCTGGTGGGCCAGTACGGGGCCACGGTTGCTGGTGTTGAGCGGGACGACGAAACCGCCGCGGAGCGTCGTCGCCCACCAGGCGAGCAGGGCCAGGCGGCCGTTGCGGGCGAGGACGACGACCCGGTCGCCGGGAGCGACGCGGTCGGCGAGGAACCCGGCGAGACGACGCGACGCGGCATCGAGCTCAGCCACGGTGAACGGGGTGCCGGCGAGGGTGAGGGCGAGGTCCGGCTGCTCGTCGAGCAGGCGGGACAGGGCGGGCAGGAGGGGGGTGGCGGCGGTGGGACGGGTCACTGGCTCTGGCTGCCTTTCTTCGGGCCGGCCGGTCGGGTGTCCGACCGGCCGGCCGACGGGTGGGGACCTGGCGCTCAGCCCTTCGTCATCGCGACGGTGCGCAGGTCGAACAGGCCGAGGTTGGTCCACGGCAGCTGCTCGGCCCCGACGACCTTCGGGGAGGCGATGGTGGCGCTGGTGAGGTTGCAGAGCGGGATGAACCACGCCTCGGTGAACAGCCGCTGCCACAGCTGGTGGTACTGCGTGGCGCGCTCCCCGACGCTGGAGCGGGGGTCGGCGGCTTTGGCCGCGATCGGGGCGACGCTCTCCGGGTCGGTGGCGAGCTTGTAGTTGCCGGTGAGGTAGTTGTCCACCGTGCCCGCCGGGTCGAGGCGTGGGTTGAAGGTGTTGGACACCTCCAACTCGAAGTCGCCGGCGATGAAGCGGGCCTCGGTCTCGGAGTTCGGCGTCGGGTTGAGCTTCGCGTCGATGCCGGCCTGTGCCATGGCGGCCTGGATGGCGGTGGCGGGCTGCTCGGTGTTGGTGCCGGCGGAGAAGCTGATCGACACCTTGGCCCCGCCGGCCTCGGCGATCAGCGCCTTGGCCCTGGCCAGGTCGAACTCGTACGGGTAGGTCGCCGCCGGGTCCGCCCACGGGCTGTCGGGGTAGATGCTGCGGGTGGGCGTGCAGGTGTCGGCGAAGAGGGCGCGGATGGCGGCCGGGTCGATCGAGCGGGCGATGGCCTCCCGGACCCGCTTGTCCTTGAGGTCGCCCATGTCGGCGCGTAGCAGGATGCCGAGGACGTTGCGGAACGGGCGGGTGGTGACCTTGAGCTGGCCGGCCTCGCCGAGCTGGCGGGCCTGGACGACCTCGTTGGCCGAGGAGACGAAGCTGAGGTCGGTCTGACCGCTGATGACGCCGTTGAGTCTGGTCGCGCCCTCGGGCACGCGGGTGATCTCCATCCCGGCGAGGCGCCCGGCGTTCGGGTCCCAGTAGGTGCCTTCGGCGCGCTTGACGACGTACTTCTCGTTGGGCACGAACTCCGTGGCGACGTACGGGCCCGAGCCGGCGTTGCCGGGGGCGCGCTTGAGGTCGACGCCGTCGGCGATCGCCTTGGGCGAGACCATCATGCCGGCGGCGGTGGCCAGGGCCGAGGGGAGCACCGCGCCGGTGCCCGGCGTGAGGTTGAGGCGCACGGTGTGCGCGTCGACGACGGTGACGCCGGTGATGGCGGCGAGGTCCTGCTTGATGGTGCTCGTCGGCAGCGTCTGGCCGCGCTCGATGTTGACCTTCACGGCGGTCGCGTCGAAGGGCGTCCCGTCGTGGAAGGAGACGTCGTCGCGCAGGGCGAGTTCGAGGTGGGAGCCGTCCTTGGCGTAGGTCCACGAGGTCGCCAGGCCGGGGACGATCCCGTCCCTGGAGTCGACCATGGTCAGCCGGTCGTAGATCAGCGTGAGGTAGGGGTAACCGCCGGGGGCCGGCTGGGCCGGGTCGAGGTTCTGGAACGGGGACGAGGCCGTGACCCGCAGGACGGCGTCGGGGTCGATCTCCCCCGTGCCGGCGCCGGTGGCGCCGGGGTCGCTGGTCGGAGTGCCGGAGCAGGCTCCGAGGGCGAGGGTGGCGAGCAGGCTGGTGGCGACGGCGAGGCGTCGGTGGTACGGGAGGCGGGACAAGGTGCTCCTTCCTGACCTGCGGCCCGAGCCGGGAGCGGCTCCGGGGCCGGTGGCGGGTGCCCGGGTGCCTGGGGCGCGCGGCCGGGGTGCCGGCGGGCCGTTCGGCAGTGGCCGTACGGGCGCGGTGGTCACGGTGGGTGGTGGTTGGCGTCGGCGGCATGCTGCCCGCCTGGAGCTGCTCGGCACGCGGCGTCCCCGAGGCTGCCGGCATGCGGCGCCCCCGCGAGCCAACCAAGCGCTCGATTGGGACGGTAGGGGCAGGCTGCGGGCGCGTCAATGGGCGGACGCCACCGTTGCCAGCACGCCACCGGGCCGCTAAGGTGCGATCAAGCAAGCGCTTGGTTGCCCCTGACCGGCCGAAGGAGTCCGCCCGGTGGAAGCCACCCTCGCCACGGCACAGCCCCGCGACGCCGGCATCGACGCCGTCGCCTCGGCCACCCGCCGGCTCGTCGACGCCATCACCCGCGCGGGTGGGGCCATCGACGCCGACGCCGACCGGATCGTGGCCGACCTCGACGGGCTCACCGCCCGGATCGACGCCCACGCCCCGGACCTCTCCGAGCGGATCGCGACGATGTGGCGCCAGCCCGGCCCGGGCCGTTTCGACCCCGCCGGCGGCACCGAGAACCCGCTGTCGCCGCCGGTGAGCCTCTGGGTCGAGCCGGACGGCTCACTGCGCGGCGAGGTCACCCTGCGGCTGGCCTTCCAGGGCCCGCCGGGGCACGTGCACGGCGGCACCTCGGCCATGCTCATGGACCACGCCCTCGGCATCGCCAACGCCCGCGCCGGGTACGCCGCGGTGACCGTCGGGCTCGACGTCTCCTTCCGCGCGGCCATCCCGATCGGCTCGACGATCACGATCCTGGCCCGGCACGACGGGCGCGACGGGCGCAAGGTACGCAGCTCCGGCGAGCTGCGCGTCGGGGACCTCACGTGCGTCACGGCCACGGGCACCTTCGTGCTCATGGACGACCCGTCGACGCGGGACAGGTTCCGACGACTCCCGAGGGAGCACGCATGAGCACGAGTCCCGACCCGACCAGTGCCCCACCCGGTCCGCTCGCCGGCCGCGGAGCCCTCGTCATCGGCGGGGGTGGCGGCTTCGGCCGCGCCATCGCCGCCGCGCTGGCCGCCGACGGGGCCACCGTGACGATCATGGGGCGCACCGAGGCGACGCTGCGGGCGGCGGCCACGACGATCGCCGTAGCCGCTCCCGGGGCGCCGCCGGTGCGGCTCAGCGTCGGCGACTCCGCCCACGAGCAGGACGTGGCCGCCGCGGTGCGCGTCGCCGACGAGACCCCCTTGGCGGCCGTCGTCACGACCGTCGGCGGCGGCACCTTCCGGCCCGTGCTCGCCCTCGACGCCGAGACCCTCGAGCACGACTTCCGGCGCAACGTCACGACGGCGCTGCACGCGATCCGGCACGGCGGACAGGCCCTGGCCGCGCGTGGTGGGGGCTCGATCGTGTGCACCTCGTCGAGCGCGGGCGGGCACTCCTTCCCGTTCATGCCGTCGTACTCGGTGAGCAAGGCCGCGCTCGAGGCGCTCGTCCGGGTCGCCGCCGACGAGCTCGGCCACCTCGCGGTGCGGGTCAACGTCGTACGCCCCGGCATCGTCGCCACCGACGGGAAGAACCCGGGCCTGCTGCTGGCCGACCCCGAGCTGGCCGCCGCGACCGTCGCCGAGAAGCCCCTGGCGCGGGTCGGACGCGCCGAGGACGTCGCCGCCGCGGTCCGCTTCCTGTGCGGCCCCGAGTCGTCGTGGGTCACCGGCGCGTGCCTGCCAGTCGAGGGCGGGGCGCACCTGCGCCGCGCGCCCCGGCTGGAGAAGCTCGCCCGGATCGTCAGCGGCGACGAGGTCGTCGACGCCGCCCTGGCGGGCCGCATCCCGTGACGGCGGCACAGGCGCCTGCCGCCCGGATGGAGCTGGCCACGACGCTGCCGCCGACGACGGCGCTGCGCGAGGTGCCCACGGTCGCGGCGCGCATCGAACGGCTCGGCTTCGACACCGTGCACGTCCCCGAGACGACGCACGACTCCCTGGCGGTTGCCCTGCTCGCGGCCGAGCACACCAGCCGGATCACCGTACGCACCAGCATGACGCTGGCCTTCCCCCGCAGCCCGATGGTGACCGCGTACGCCGCGTGGGACCTCGCGCGGTTCTCCGGGGGTCGCTTCCAGCTCGGTCTGGCCACCCAGGTACGCGGCAACATCGTCGGCCGCTTCTCGGTGCCGTGGGACCGGCCGGCCGAGAACCTGCGCGACTACCTTGCCTCGATCCGGGCGATCTTCGCCGCGTTCACCACGGGCGGGCCCCTGGAGCACGAGGGCAGCCACTACCACTTCACCCGGCTCCAGCCCTACTTCAACCCCGGCCCGCTGCCGACCGCGGCCCCGGCGCTCTACACCGGCGGGGTCAACCGGCGCGTCTGCGAGGTGGCCGGCGAGCTCGCCGACGGCTTCGTCACCCACGCGACGAACTCGCACCCGAGCCACCTGCGCACGGTCGTGCTCCCCGCACTCCGCGCCGGGGCCGAGCGGGCCGGACGCGCCGGGATCCCCCGGGTCGTCGTCGTCTCCAAGTCGATCACCGGGCGGACGCCGGCCGCACTCGCCGCGAGCCGCGACTCCGCCCGCCAGGAGCTGGCGTTCCTCTTCTCCACCCCGGCCTACCGGACGACCCTGGACCGGCTCGGCCTGGGCCGGGTCGGCGAACGGCTCGCCGGGATGGCCGCCTCCGGGCGCTGGGCGGGACTCGCCGACACCCTCGACGACGAGACCCTGGCCACGCTCATCCCGCACGGCACCTACGCCGAGCTGCCGGACGTGCTCGAGCAGGCCTACGGCGGGCTCGCCGACGGGCTCGGGCTCGGGCTGCCGCTCGACCCGGCGGACGACGAGGACTTCGGCGCGCTGCTCGAACGCCTCCGGCGCATCCCGACGAGTACCGCGGCCGGCGACCCGCCCGCGACCGGCGGCCCCAGCGACGAGGCCACCGGCGCGACGCGCGGCGGCACCGGATCGGAGACCCTGTCATGACCGCACGCGTCGGGCTGCTCACCCCGGTCGTCGTCCAGCACCCGCGCACCGCAGCCGCCTGGGAGCGGGACGTCCTGGCCGGCCCCGACGTCGGCGGTGCGCTGCTGGCGATCGCCCGCGCCGCCGACGACCTGGGCTACCACCACCTGACGTGCAGCGAGCACGTCGCGGTGCCCGCCCCGATCGCCGCCGAGCGGGGCGGGACGTACTTCGACCCCGTGGCCACGCTGTCGTTCCTCGCCTCGGCGACGCGCCGCGTCCGGCTCGCGACGAACGTCGTCGTCATCGGCTACCACCACCCGTTGGCCCTCGCCAAGACCTACGGCACCCTCGACCTGCTCAGCGGCGGGCGCGTCATCCTCGGCGTCGGGGTCGGCAGCCTCGAGGAGGAGTTCGACCTGCTCGGCGCCGAATTCGCCGGGCGCGGCGCGGTCGCGGACGAGGCGATCGCGGCCCTGCGCGCCGCCTGGGGCAGGGCCGTGCCGCACCACGAGGGGCCCCGGTTCACGTTCACCGACTTCGTCGTCGAACCGCACGCGCCACGCACCACGGTGCCGCTGTGGTTCGGCGGGCGTACCCGCCGCTCGCTGCGCCGCGCCGTCGCGTACGGCACCGGGTGGGTGCCGTTCGGCCTCGGGCCGCAGGACCTGACCCGCCTGTGGAACTCCGTGGAGCGCCCGGACGACTTCGACCTCGTGCTGCAGATCCCGCCGCTGGACCCGCTCGGGGACCCGGACGGCGCCCGCGAGCACCTGCGCACGGCCGATGCCGTCGGGGCGACCGCGGTCAACGCGAGCCTCGTCGCCACCTCGGCGGCCCACCACCTCGCGCAGATGGCCGCGCTGCGCGAGCTCACCCCGGAACGCTTCGAGACGAACGCGGCCACGACCTGACCGGCCACCGGCCGGATCGGCCCGCGAGAAGCCCGCTCGGAAGGAACCCACCATGACCGACTCGCAGCCCGACCGGCTCGCCCGGCTCGAAGCCCGCCTCGAACAGGCCGAACGGCGCCTCGCCGCCGCCGAGGACCAGCTCGCCCTGTGGCGGATCGTCGCCGGCTACGGCCCCGCCGTGGACAGCGGCTCGGCCGAGGTCACCGCCCGGATGTGGACCGAGGAGGGCGTGTACGACACCTACCCGGTCGTGCTCGACGGCCGGGACGCGCTGCGCGGCATGGTGACCGGTGAGCGGCACCAGGCCCTGATCCACTCCGGTGCCGCCCACCTCATGGGCCTGCCGCACATCGTCGTCGACGGCGACCGGGCCGTCGTGACGAACTACTCGCAGCTCGTGCTCCGCGCTCCCGACGAGAACGGCTACCGGATCTGGCGCACCGGCTCCAACCGGTGGGAGTTCACCCGCACCGACGAGGGCTGGAAGGTGACCCACCGCTGGAACCGCCAACTCGACGGCACCGACGAGGGCCGCGACATCCTCGCCCGCGCCGTCGAGTCCGAGGCCTGAGTCCGCCCGCACCGGTCGCAGCGCCCCGGGCCCGGGACCCCCGCGTGGGGTCCGGCGGCCCCGGTCAGGCCTCGTTGGGCATGTTCGACCAGCCCTTGCGGTCGGCCCGCGCGTACCAGCCCGAGGCGGCCAGGGTCCCGCCGTCGACGGGGATGGTGTGCCCGGTGACGAAGCGGGCGTCGTCGCTGGCGAGGAACTCGACGACGGCGGCGTAGTCGTCGGGCTCGCCGAAGCGCCCGACGGGGATCCACGTGCGGATGAGCTCCGGGTCGCGTCCGCGCAGCATCGCCGCGGCCGGCGTCTGGGGCGTGTCGGCGAGGTCGGGCGCGATCGCGTTGACCCGCACCCCGTGGCCGGCGACCTCGACGGCGAGGCTCCTGGTGAAGGCGCTGACCCCGGCGTTGTAGGCGGAGTACGGGGCGCACGCCGGGATGCCCCGGAAGGCCTCGACGGTCGAGTTGTTGACGATGGCGCCACGGCCCCGCTCGACCATGCCGGGCAGCAGCGCGTGGGTCATCGCGAGAACGTGCCACAGGTTGACCTCGTAGAGGGCCTGCCACTGCTGCGGGGTGGAGTGCAGGAAGGTCCTTGAGGCCGGACGGAAGTCGCCGACGTTGTTGACGAGCACGTCGACCCGCCCCGAGTCGAGGGCCGACGCGGCGGCGACCGCGGCGGCGACCCCGTCGGCGGTGCGTATGTCGGCGAGGACGACCTCGACCTCGCCGCCGGCGCCACGGATGTCGGCGGCGGTGTCGACGGCGGCCGCCCCGTCGATGTCGACGAGGACGACGTGGGCGCCCGCGGCGGCGAGCCGGCGGGAGATGCCGCCGCCGATCCCGAGGGCACCGCCGGTGACGACCGCGATCCGGTCCTCGAGCCTGCGGGTGGCGCTCATCCGCCGGCGCCTTCCTGGTCGGTCCTGATCGCGGAGACGCGGTGGCGTTCGATCCAGTCGATGGTCACGGCGCGACGCGTGAAGGCCCATCCGTCGTCGGTGCGCGCGTACTCGTCGTCGTAGTGCAGGAACCAGACCAGGTCCGAGGGCCCTTCGCGACCGGGCAGCAGGTGGTGGGCCGTGCCGCGGACCCGGCCACGGGCCCCGGTCGGCGTCGGCAGGTAGCGGGCCCCGGCCACGACGTGGGTCGTCGCCAGCGTGCCGGCGAGTGCCCCGAGCGCGGCCACGACGGCGGGGCGGCCGGCGTGGGACACGTGGGGGTCGAGGTGAGCCGGCGGATCGGGGACGACGAGGACGCCGTCCGGGACGAAGAGCGCGCCGACCGCGGCGGCGTCACGGTCGTCGGCGGCCGCCGCATACGTCTCGGAGAGTACGCGCAGCGCGGCGAGGTGGGCCGCGTCGAGGCCGGTCACGACCTGGGAGCGGTCGCCGCGCGCACGACCTCGACGAGCTCGGCGGCGGCACGCTCGCAGTCACCGCGGGTGTAGCCGAGCAGTGCGGTCTCGGCCGGATCCGGTTCGTAGGCGAGGACGTTGCCCCGGCCCTGGACGATCAGCGAGTCGGGCATGAAGGGGTGCGGCTCGTCGCGCTCGGCAATGGTGCGGTTGCCCCCGGCCGCGTCGACGAGCAACTGGAAGAACTGCGCGAACGTGAGGTTGGCGTCACCGACGAGGTACGCCGCGCCCGCCGTGCCGCGGTCGAGCGCGCCGCCGATCGCCTCGGCCAGGGACCGGGCCGACAGGTAGTTCGTGCCGCCGGCCGGTGCGTGGTCGGGGATCTGCGGCTCGTTGCCGGCCGCCCAGGACACCATGCGGCGGTAGCGCTTGGCCGTGACGCCGGGGATGGCACCGATGATCGAGGGTGGGTTGAGGGTGCAGACCGTGAAGGAGGTGTCAGCCAGCGCCCGGGCTCCCTCGTCGGCGTCGCGGCGGGCGGCGACGTAGGCGTTGGAGTCGGCCAGGTCGGGTCGCAGGTGGTGGTAGTAGCTGCCGACCTGGACGAAGCGGGATACACCCGCGCTCTTGGCGAGCGCGGCGAAGGCCGGCACTCCCCCGCTCTGGGTCTCCTTCCAGAACTGGGTCTCGTCCACGTCGCGGGGCAGATGGCGTACGTCCTGCCCGGCGGCGAAGACGACCGCGTCGAAGGGGGCCAGGTCCTTGCGGGTGAAGGTCTGGCGGGTGTAGTCCCCGACCAGGGCGGGCAGGTCGGCGACGGGCGAGTCCGCGTCGACCGCCCCCCGGGCAGCGACGGTGACGTCGTCTCCCCGGTCCCGCAGGTGGAGGGCGGCGTGGGCCCCGATCATGCCGGTTCCACCGACGACGAGCACCTTCATCGTGAGGTCTCCTTGCGTAGTGAGGCGACTCCCCGGCGCGAATCTGGGAGCCCGCCTGATGCCGAGCCTACCAACCAAGCGATAGGTTGGTAAGTGTGAGAGTGGGACTACGGCGTCAACCGGGTGCACGCACACACCCCAGCGGTACCGAGGAGTGCGCCCTGACGCAACAGGTGTGCACGCGCCAGTAAGGACAGCCGTGTGCCGCGGCAGCATGCTCGTTCCACAACGTCCGTGACAGACGGGAGGAACCCATGGCAGATCTACGGAAAACCCGGGTACTGGCGATCGCCACCGCGGCCGTCGCGCTGCTCACCGCCGCCGCGTCCCCGGCGCGGGCGGACACCACGCTGGAGGTGAGACCGGGTCTCAGCCCGTTCTTCTCCGACGGCAGGAACGGCAGCGGACCGCGGGAGTACGTGACCCGCAACCTGAGCACGGAGGCCCGCAACCAGTACCTGCGCAGTTGCCGGTCGGGCTACTCCTGCTACGCCGTGGGAGAGGGCGACGGTCAGCACACCTTCTTCGAGCTCTACTACTGCGACGATCGGAACCTGACGAACTTCCTGGGCCGTGGCGCCGCCGTCAACCACCAGACGGACGACGCGGTCGCGCACCTCAGCGACAGAGAAAGCGTGACGAAACAGGCGATCAACCCGGACAACATCCCGGTCTCCGTCGACTGGGACCCGATCTGGTACATCCACCCATGCTGACCCGGTGAGCGGGCCCGCGCCGTCGTGATTTGGGGCGACGGCGCGGGCCCGCGGTCGTGCGCGCACCTCTCCCCCCGGTGCGTCCACCGGCGGCCGGCCGGCGACTCACCCCGGCACCCCGAGCACGTGCGTGCTGCCGGTGCGCGCCGGCCACGGCAGCGCCGCACGGTCGAGCTTGCCGTTGGCGGTGGCGGGGAAGCCGTCCACGAACACCACCGCGGCCGGCACCATGTAGTCCGGCAGCGCGGCGGCCACGTGCCGGCGCAGCTCCCGCACGGTCGGACGGCAGCCGGGGGCCGGCACGACGTAGACCACCAGGGCGCGCTCGCCGTCGCGGTCCGGCCGGGCCAGCGCCACCACGTCCTTCACGCCGGCGTGCCCGCGCAGGCGGTGCTCGACCTCCGCCAGCTCCACCCGGGCGCCACGGATCTTGACCTGACCGTCGACCCGGCCGAGGAAGGTCAGCACCCCGTCGGGGCCGAAGCTCGCCCGGTCGCCGGTGCGGTAGAGCCGGCCGCGCGGGTCGGGCCCGAGCGTGTCCGGGACGAACCGCTGCCGGGTCAGCTCCGGCTGGCGGTGGTAGCCGAGGGCGAGGACGTCGCCGCCGATGAGCAGGTCACCCGGCACCCCAACCGGGCAGGGTCGCAGGTCCTCGTCGACCACCCAGTACTGCGCGTTGTCGATCGGCCGCCCGTACGGGATGCTCCGCCAGGCCGGGTCGATCGCGCCGACCTCGAACCAGTTCGACCAGACGGTCGCCTCGGTAGCGCCGCCGAGGCTGACGATCGTCGCCCCGGTGAAGACCGACCGCACCTCGTCCGGCAACGTCAACGGCGTGTAGTCGCCGCTGAGGTAGACCAGCCGCAGGTCGCCGGTTCCGGCGGCGCCCCGGTGCGCGCCGAGCAGCGGCGCGAGGTGGGCCAGCGTGGTCGGCGCCGAGTTCCAGTACGTCACCGGCTCCCGCAGCAGCACGTCGAGCAGCAGTTCCGGGTCGCACCGCTGCGCGTCGTCGGCGACGTAGACGCCCGCCCCGTACGCGGGCAGGCCGAGCAGGTCGAAGACGGACAGGTCGAAGCCGAGCGAGGTGACCGACAGGCCCAGGTCGTGCGGGCCGAAGCCGTGCGTGCGGCGGCACCAGGCGAAGAGGTTGTGCAGCGACCGGTGCGCCACGGCGACGCCGTTGGGCCGGCCGGTGCTGCCGGAGGTGAAGACCACGTAGGCGGTGGAGTCCGCGCCGGTGCCGGGCTCCGGGCTCCGCAGCTCGCGCCGGTCCGGGACCGGGGCGTCGGCGGGTACCGTGCGCACCCCCGGCGGCGCCGACCAGCCGTCCTCGCCCGCCGTGCCGACCAGCAGCCGCACACCGGCCTCGGCCAGTAGGGTGTGCGCCCGTTCGGTCGGGAGCGCCGGCTCGACCGGCACGTAGCAGCCGCCCGCCTTCAGCACCCCGTACACGGCGACCGCCAGCAGCGGGCCGCGCGGCACCCGGATGCCCACCGGCGTCTCGGGTCCGACTCCCTGGTCGCGCAGCGCCCAGGCCAGCCGGTTGGCGAGCCGGTCCAGCTCGGCGAAGCTGAGCGCGCCGCCGGCCCAGCGCACCGCCACGGCGTGCGGGCGGAGCCGGACCTGTGCCTCGAACAGCCGGTGCACCGGGCCGTCCGCGGCGTACGCGCGGGCGGTGGCGTTCCACGCGCGCTGCTGCGCGGCCGGGTCGGATGCGGCAGGTCGGGGCACGGCCGGGTCGGTCGACGGGCGGCCCGGCGTGGTGGTCATCGGCTGCCGGCCAGCACGGCGGTGATCACGTCGGTCAGGTGCACCAGGAGCGGCGGCTTCATGATTCCGATGTGGTCCCCCGGCACCCGGTGCAGCTCGATCCCGCCGCCGATCAGCTCCTCCCAGCGTTCGAGGTAGTCGGCGAACGTCTGGCCGGAGGACACCACGTGCTGGCCGTTGGCGAGCGCGTCGCTGGCGATGAGGTGCAGTCTGCCGGCGTAGCGGGGGTTCGGGTACTCGATGAGCGCCTGCAACGACTCCCGCCAGACCCGGACCATCCGTGGCCAGGCGGCGCCGACGCCGCGCTCGGGCAGCGCCATGCCTTCCTTCTCGTCGATGTCGTTGGCCACCCGCTCGTAGAGGTCCATGATCTCGGCGCGCCGCTCGGGCGTGTCCGCCTCCGGCCCGCCCCGGTCGATCTCCAGCACCAGCTTCTCCAGCCGGCGCACGAAGCCCATCTGCTCGTAGAACTTCGGCCGGGTCTGCGCGTCCAGCACCGGGTCGAGGAGCATGAAGGTCACCTCCTCACCGGCGTCCAGCAGCAGGGTGGCGAGCTCCGCCGCGATGGTGCTGCCGCCGCACCAGCTGAACAGCCGGTACGGCCCGTGCGGCTGGGCGGCCCGCAGCTCGTCGAAGTGCCGGCGGGCCATCTCGGCGGCGGTGGGGATCGTGGCGTGGTCGCCGTGCGGCTTCGGCCACTCGAACGCGGCCAGTGGCAGCTCCGGGTCCAGGTACGGCAGGAAGCGCTGGAACCAGTGGGCGCTGCCGCCGCCGGGGTGGATGCAGAACAGCGGCGTGGCGCTGCCGCGCCGCAGCCACAGCAGTGCCCGGTTGCGGCTGCCGGGCGCGGCCGGCGCCTCGGGGCCGCCGACCGCGCCGTCGGTGATCGCGGCGGCCAGCCGCGCGACGGTCTGGTGCTCCAGGAAGGCCCGGAACGTCAGCTCCACGCCGTGCGACTCCCGCAACAGCGAGATGACCCGCATCATCGCCATCGAGTGCCCGCCGAGGTCGAAGAAGTCGTCGTCGATGCCGACCCGGTCCAGTCGCAGCACCTGCGCCCAGGCCTCGGCGATGGTCTGCTCCAGCGGTGTCCGGGGCGCCACCGGCGCGATCCGCGTGGCGGCGGGCCTGGGCTCGGCCGCGACCAGCGCGGCGCGGTCGACCTTGCCCGAGGCGGTGACCGGGAACTGCCCGACGACGTGGCAACGGGTCGGCACCATGTGCGCCGGCAGCCGGCGGCGTACGTGCTCGCGCAGCTCGGCCGGGGACGGGGCGGCGCCGCAGCTGCCGGCGGTGAGCCGGACGAACGCCACGAGAGTCGCCTCCTCGGTGCCCGCCGCGGCGACGGCGACGGCCGCGGCGGCGACGCTGGGGTGCGCCTCCAGCGCGTGCTCGACCTCGCCCAGCTCGATGCGGAAGCCGCGGACGCTGACCTGCTGGTCGCCGCGCCCGTGGAAGCGCAGCGAGCCGTCGGCGGCGCGGGAGACCACGTCGCCGGTGCGGTACATCCGGCTGCCGGGCGGTCCGAACGGGTCCGGGACGAACCGGTCGGCGGTCAGCGCCGGGCGGCCGAGGTAGCCGCGGGCCAGGCCCGCGCCGGCGACGTGCAGCTCGCCGCGCACCCCGGCGGGCAGCGGCCGGCCGTCGACGTCCAGGACGTGGCACCGCACGTTCGCCAGCGGGGTGCCGATCGACGGCATCCGGTCCGGCGAGCCGGGGGCGACCGGCGCGTACGTGGCGGCGACGCACGTCTCGGTGGGGCCGTAGAGGTTGACGAACGCGGCGTGCCGCGCCCACCGGTCGGCCTGCCCGGCGGGGCACGCCTCGCCGCCGACCAGGGTGACCCGCAGCCGCGGGAAGTCGGCCGGGTCCAGTCGGCTCAGCATCGACGGCGGCAGGAAGAGGTGGGTCAGCGTGGCCGCCTCGGCGCGCAGGTCGCCCGGGTCGCGGTCGGGCGCGGGCAGCACCAGCTCGGCGCCGGCGGTGAGCGCGGCGACCAGCTCGGACACCGACGCGTCGAAGCCCACCGCGAAGAACTGGAGCATCCGGTCGCCCGGCCGGACGTCGAAGACCTCCTGCTGGGCGTGCCGGAGGTTGAGCAGCGCCCGGTGCGGCACGGCGACCCCCTTGGGCCGGCCGGTCGAGCCGGACGTGTAGGTGACGTACGCCAGGTCGTCCGGCGCCACCGTCACCTCCGGCGCGGTGACAGGCATGTCGAGCTGGGCCGACTCGTCGGTCACGTCGACCGTCGGCACGCCCGCCGGACCGGCCTGGACGAGGCCGACCGGCAGCCGCCCGGCGGCGAGCAGCACCGCGGCTGCCGTGTCGTCGAGCATGAACCGCAGCCGTTCGACCGGGTACGCCGGATCCAGCGGCAGGAACGCGCCGCCCGCCTTCAGCACGGCCAGTACGCAGACGGCGAGGTCGGGCGTCCGCGGCAGGCAGATGCCGACGACCGTGCCGGGGCCGACGCCGAGCGCGCGCAGCCGGTGCGCCAGCCGGTTCGCGCGCAGCTCCAGCTCGGCGTAGTAGACCTTGACGACGTCCTGCCGCAGCGCGACGGCGGTGGGCGCGGACCGGGCCTGCCGCTCGATGAGCCGGTGCACCGGCTCATCGGTGGGGAACGCCCGGTCGGTGCGGTTCGGGTCGACGAGCACCCGCTCGCGGTCGGCCGGCGCCAGCGTCACGGTCCGCGGCGACGGCGACACAGCCGGGGTGGCGTCGGGACCGGCGCCGGGGTCTCGGGCGGCACCGGGCCCGGCCGCGCTGGCGGCCATCGACGCCAGCACCTGCCGGTAGGTGCGGCCGACCAGTTCCAGGTACGGCCGGTCGATCCTGCTCGGCCGGCCGAGCAGGCGCAGGTGGCCGGGGAACGACACCGCGGAGAACGGCTGCTCGCTCGGGCTGAAGTCGGCCTCCAGGTCGATGCCGGAGTTCCAGTCGAGCATGTGGAAGTCCAGGTACGTGAAGCTGACGTCGACCAGCGCCGACGCGTGCCGGCCGTCGCGCCGCATCGCGGCCATCGGATAGCGCCGGTGCGGCCACATCCGCGCCTCCCGCGTGAAGACCGCCCGCACCAGCTCCGGCCAGCTCGCGGCGGTCAGGTCTGCCGGGAACGGCACCGTGTTCAGGTACATGCCGATCACCTCGTCGCCGCGCAGCCGCTCCGGCCGGCCGTTGCCGACCAGCCCGGTGAAGAAGCGCTGCCGCCCGGTGACCACGCCCCAGGCCGCGAGGTGGGCGGCGTGCAGCACGCTCTTCAGCGACGCCCCCGCGTCGTCCGCGAGCCGGCGCAGCGCCGGCTCCAGGTCGGCGTACTCGACGACGACCTGCTCCGGCGCATCGTCGGCGCCGGCCGGCCCCTCGGCCCCGTCCGCCTGACCGCCCCACTCGGCCGGGATCTCCAGCTTGTCGGCGGCCGTGATGGTGGCCGCCCAGAAGTCCCGGTCGGCCGCCGAGCGCAGCGACTCCTGCTCGGCGGCGACGAAGTCGGCGAACCGGACGGCCGGCAGCGGCGCCGGCCGGGGCACGTCGCCCCGGCGCAGCGTCCGGTAGTAGCCGAGCAGCTCGGCGATCACCGACGTGTGGCTCCAGCCGTCGAGGATCGCATGACACTCGACGTGGGTGAGCCACCACTCGCGCTCGCCGGTCTGGTGCACCGTGTAGCGCAGCAGCGGCGGCACGGCCAGGTCGAACGGCGCGGCACGCT
This sequence comes from Micromonospora sp. USAFONa4, assembly GCF_057197825.1. Lineage (NCBI taxonomy): Bacteria > Bacillati > Actinomycetota > Actinomycetes > Micromonosporales > Micromonosporaceae > Micromonospora > Micromonospora sp. USAFONa4. The sequence continues at coordinate 885,970 of NZ_CM170072.1, forward strand.
GGGCGAGCAGGAAGTCGTCGAGGACCTGGCGCCGCGCGGCCGGCGGCAGGTCCCGCAGGTCGTCCAGGTCCACCGGCAGCTCGGCGGTGCGGTGCACCAGTTGCAGCGGCCGCGTGTAGCCGGCGAGCGCGAACGAGGTACGCAGGATCTCGTGCCGGCGCACCAGCAGTGCCGCGGCAGCACGCAGGTCCGCCAGGTCGAACGGCGCCTCGTCCTCGATCCGGTAGCAGCTGACGTTCACGTAGACCGGCCGCTGCGCGGCCAGCATCTCGTACACCATTCCGGCCTGGATCTCGCCCATCGGGTACGCGTCGACCAGGCCCGGCGGCAGCAGCGCGCGGTCGGCCTCGGACAGCAGCGCGAACGGCGCCACGACCGGCTGCTCGGTCACCTCGGCCGGCTGCTCCGGCGCCCGGGTGCCGACCAGTTCGGCCAGCTCGGCCACCGTGGCGTGGCTGAACAGGTCGTGCACCGACACCGGCAGGCCGGCCGCCCGCAACGCCCCGACGGCGCGGATCGCCCGGATCGAGTCGCCGCCGTGCGCGAAGAACGCGTCGTGCCGGCCCACCGCGTCGACGCCGAGCGCGTCGGCCACGGCGCGCGCGATCGTCCGCTCCAGCGGGGTGCGTGGCGCTTCCGCCACCGGCGCGGTGTCGCTCGGCGGCGCGGGCAGCGCGCGGTGATCGACCTTGCCGGCGGCGGTCAGCGGCAGCGCGTCGAGCACCACCCACCGCGCGGGCACCAGCTGGCGGGGCAGCCGGGCCCTGGCGTACGCGGCGACGCCGTCCCGGTCGACCGCCGGCCCGACCTGCCCGGCGCCGGCCTCGGCGGCCGGGCCGACGAGGTACGCGACGAGCCGGTCGTCGTGCACGGTGACCACGGCGGCGGCGACGTCCGGGTGCGCGGTGAGCACCGCCTCGACCTCGCCCGGCTCGATCCGGTGGCCGTGCAGCTTCACCTGCCGGTCCAGCCGGCCCAGGTACTCGATCGTCCCGTCGGCGCGGTGCCGGGCCAGGTCGCCGGTGCGGTAGAGCCGGTCCCCCGGCCGCGTGCCGAACGGGTCCGGCACGAACCGGTCGGCCGTGGCCGCGGGGCGGCCCAGGTAGCCGCGGGCGAGCTGGACGCCGGCCACCACCAGCTCGCCGGGCACGCCGACCGGCAGCAGCCGCAGGTCCGCATCGACGACGTGGGCGCGGGTGTTGGCGACCGGCCGGCCGATCGTGACCGGCTCCCCGGGCAGGCACCGCGCCGCGGTCACGTCGATCGTCGCCTCGGTCGGGCCGTAGAGGTTGTGCAGCTCGCAGCCGATCCGCTCGGACACGGCCGCCGCCAGCTCGGCCGTCAGCGGCTCGCCGCTGGCGAAGATCCGGCGTACCGAGGGCAGCTCGCCGACGGGCGTGTCGAGGAAGGCGCGCAGCATCGACGGTACGAAGTGCAGCGTGGTGACGCCGTGCTCGGCGATCGCCGCGGCCAGGTACGCCGGGTCCCGGTGCCCGTCGGGGCGGGCGACGACGAGCGTCGCGCCGGTGACCAGCGGCCAGAACAGCTCCCAGACCGAGACGTCGAAGCCGTAGGGGGTCTTGTGCAGCACCTGGTCGGTGGCGTTCAGCGGGTACTCGCGCTGCATCCAGGCCAGCCGGTTCACGAGCGCGCGGTGGGTGATCACGACGCCCTTGGGCGGGCCGGTCGAGCCGGAGGTGTGCAGCACGTACGCCGGGTGGTCCGGGTCGGGGTCGCCGGGCGGCGGCCCGTGCGGGGCGGTGGCGTCCGCGTCGGGCCGGAGCAGCGTGCGCGTGGCGGTGCCGACGCTGTCCCGGTCGGTCACCACGACCCGTACCGCGGCGTCGGTGAGCAGCTGCTCCAGCCGCTGCGGCGGGCTCTCGGTGTCCAGCGGCAGGTAGGCGCCGCCGGCGGTGAGCACGGCCAGCAGCGCGGCCACCAGGTCCGGGCCGCGCTCCAGGCACACCCCGACCACCGACTCGGGGCCGACGCCGGCCGCGCGCAGCCGCGACGCCAGCGCGGTGACGCGGGCGTCGAGTTCGGCGTACGACAGGCTCCGCTCCGTAGTCCGCACGGCCACCGCGTCCCCGCTGGCCGCCACCTGGGCCCGGAACAGCGCGGGCAGCGTGCTGGCCGGCACGTCGGTCGCGGTGTCGTTCCAGCCGTCGAGCAGCTGCTCGCGCTCGGCCGGCGGGAGGATGTCGATGTCGGCCAGTGGGACGTCCGGGGCCGCCGCCACGCCGGCCAGCAGCCGACCGACGTGTGCGACGAGGCGCTCGATCGTGGCGCGGTCGAACAGGCTGGTGGCGTAGACGGCGGCGCCGGCGAGCGAGCCGTCCGGGCCCGGGCCCATCGACAGGGTCAGGTCGAACTTGGCGTCGGCGAACGGGATCGGCACCGACAGGACGTCCAGTCCGGGCGCCTGGAAGTCGTCCGACCCGGCCTCCTGCCAGACGAACATCGTCGAGAAGAGCGCCGTCCGCGCGGGGTCGCGGACCGGCGCCAGCTCCTCGACGAGCTGCTCGAACGGCAGCTCCTGGTGGGCGAAGGCGTCCAGCGACGTACCGCGGACCCGCTCGACCAGCTCGCCGAACGTCGGATCGCCGGCCAGGTCGGCCCGCACCACGACGGTGTCCACGAAGAGCCCGATGAGGCCCTGCACGTCGTCGTGCCCACGGCCGGCGACCGGGGTGCCGACCGTGACGTCGGTCCGGCCGCTCCACCGCCCGAGCACGGCCGCGTACGCCGCCAGCAGGACCATGAACGGCGTGGCCCGGTGGCGACGGGCCAGCTCACCGAGGGCCGCCGCCACCTCGGCGGGCACGGTGAACGGCACGACGTCGCCGGCGGAGTCCCGTACCGCCGGCCGTGGCCGGTCGGCCGGCAGGTCCACCGGCGTGGCGCCGGCGAGCTGGCGGCGCCAGTACGGCAGCTGGGTCTCGCGCAGCTCGGCGGTCCGCTGCCGCTGCCAGGCGGCCACGTCGGCGTACTGGGCGGGCAGCGGGGGGAGGTCGGCCGGGCGACCGTCGAGCGCGGCGGTGTAGCGGTGGCGCAGCTCGTCGCGCAGCAGGCCCTCCGACCAGAGGTCCATCGCGATGTGGTGGGTCGTGAGCAGCAGCAGGTGCTGGTCGGGTTTCCGCCGCACGAGCAGCGCACGGAGGACCGGCCCGCCGGCCAGGTCGATCGGCTCGCGGTCGACCGAGACGAGCCGGTTCAGCAACGCGCACTGGGTGTCGCCGTCCAGGTGGGTGAGGTCGCGGATCGGCAGCGGGACCGGGGCGGGCGGGTCGATCAGCTGCACCGGCTCGCCGTCGGGGCCGACCGGGTAGCGGGTGCGCAGCACCTCGTGCCGGGCCACCAGCCCGTCCAGCGCGGCCCGCAGCGCGTCGACGTCCAGCCGGCTGCCCGGCCGGTCGGTCATGTGCAGCGCGATCTGCACCAGGTACTCGACGCCACCGGGGCGAAGCCGGTCGAGGATCCACAGCCGGCGCTGGGCGTACGACAGCGGTGGCGGGTCCGCCCGCGACGCCGGGGGGATGCCCGGCTCGGGGAGCGGCGCGAGGCCGAGCAGCCGGCGCTCCAGCAGCTTCTCGTGCGGGGTGGGCGACTCCAGCATCTCGGTCATCGGGTTCCTTCCCGGGCGGCTCGGGACAGCAGGTCCTGCACCTGGCTGTCGGAGAGTCGGCTGACGTCGGCGCGGACCGCGGCGGTGACCACGGCCGCGAGTCCGGCCACGGAGGTGGCCTCGAACAGGACCTGCAAAGGGAGATCGACGGCGAACGTCTGCCGCAGCGCGGTACGCACCCGGGCGACCAGCAGCGAGTGGCCGCCGAGGTCGAAGAAGTCGTCGTCGGCGGCGATGTCGTCGACGCCGAGCAGCCGCGACCAGATCCCGGCGACGACCTGCTCGACCGGGCCGGCCGGCGCCGCCGGGGCGGGTGCCGGCGGAACGGGGGCACCCGCCGGCACGGCCGCAGACGCCGGCCCGGCCGGCGCGCCGGACGCCGGGGCCAGCCGGACCGCCGGGGCCTCCGGTTCGCGGGTCGACCGCTCCAGCAGCGCCACGTAGTCCTCGGCGAGCCGGAGCATCGTCGTCCGGTCGAACAGGCCCCCGGCGTACTCGAGAACGCACCGCAGGTCGCCGGCCGCGGTGCGGCAGACCGTGAACACCAGGTCGAACTTGGCGTCGGTGGGGCTCATGGGCAGCGGCCACACCGTGGCGCCGCCGAGCGTGCCTGGCGTCTCCGCCGTGTGCAGGACCTGGAACATGATCTCGAACAGCGGGTTGCGGGCGGGGTCGCGGCGGGGCCGGACCGCCGCCACCACGTCCTCGAACGGCACGTCGTTGTGCAGGAGCGCGGCCAGCACCGTCGTGCGCACCCGGTCCAGCACCTCGGTGAACGACGGTTCGCCCGCCAGGTCGGTCCGCAGCACCAGGGTGTTGACGAAGAAACCGATCAGGTCCTCGGTCTCCGGCACGTCCCGCCCGGCGGCGGGCATCCCGACGGCGATGTCGGTGCGGCCGGTCCGGTGCGCCAGCAGCACCTGGAAGGCCGCCAGCAGCGTCATGAACGCGGTCGTGCCGTGCCGCTCGCCGGCGGCGGCGACCAGCCGGGCGACGCGCCGCGGCACGTCCACGGTGAGCATGCCGCCGCTGGGGTCGCGGCGGGTGCCGCGCGGGCGGTCGGTGGGCAGCAGGACCGGTTCGAGCCCGGCGAGCTGGTCGCGCCAGTAGCCGACGCCGGCCGCGCCGGCCGCTTCGCGCCGGGCCCGCTGCCAGGCCGCGACGTCGGCGTACTGCACCGTCGGCGGCGCCGGCACGGGCCGGCCGGCCGCCAACGCGCGGTACGCGTGGTCCAGGTCGCGCAGCAGCACGTCGCACGACCAGGCGTCGGCGGCGATGTGGTGCAGGGTGAGGCCGACCAGGTGCTCCGTCGGCGCGAGCCGTACCACCACGACCCGCAGCGGGTGCTCCCGGCGCAGGTCGAACGGCCGGCCCGCCACCGTGTCGAGCAGCGCCGCCGCCCGGGTCGCGGCGTCCGCTCCCCCGGTCAGGTCCACGACCGTCACGTCGGCCGGGCCGGGCGGGTCGACGACCTGCACCGGCTCGCCGTCGCTGTCCCGGTACCGGGTGCGCAGCACCTCGTGCCGGCCGACGACCGCGGTCACGGCGCGGGCGAACACCGCGGGATCCCACGGCCCGCGCAGGCGCATCCGCAGCCAGACGAGGTATTCGGTGCCGTCGCCGTGCAGCCCGTCGAGGAACCACAGCCGCTCCTGTCCGGGCGACAGCCGCAGCGCGCCGGTGCGCGGCACCGGCCGGATCCGGGTGCCGCCCGGCGGCGGGGCGTTCGTCTGGTCGGGCATCCGGCTCGGCATCGGCGGTCTCCCCTTCACCGGCGGTCGGCGTCGGATCGAGACTGGTGGACGCGAGCGGGCCGGAACCAGAGAAGGACCGGCAGAGGCGTTGCCGGTCCTTCTCTGTCCCGGCACGAGCCGCGATCGGCAGAGTGGCATCGAGTCGGCGCGCGGCACACCGGACGCAGGAGCGGGTCCGGACGCCCGGGACGGGACACCGACGACGGCCCCTGCTACCGAAAGGCGCGGCGACATGCCCGGAACGATCGCGGTACGGACGATGGCGTCGTTCCTGCCGCAACGGTCGGTCCCGGTGGCGGAGCTGCCGGAGCTGGCGTACCTGGGGCCGGCCGAGCGGGAACTCTGCGCCGGGCTCGGTATCGACCGGGTGCGTACCGACCCGGAGCTGGACGCGTTCGACCTGGCCGCGGGAGCCGCCACCCGGGCGCTGGGCGCCGCCGGGCTGGACCCGGCACGCATCGGGGCGCTGGTCGTGGTGGAGTCCCGCGCGCCGGCCACCCTGATGAGCTCCGCCGAGACCCGGCTACAGGCGTACCTCGGCGCCGGCCGGGCCCTGACCTTCGCCGTCGGCGGGCTGGGCTGCGTGTCGACCACGCCGGCGCTGCTGGTGGCGCGCGGCCTGCTGGCCGCCGACCCGGACCTGACCGACGTCCTCGTCGTGCACGGCAGTACGCCGGCCACGCCCCGGCGCTACCGGCACCCCGTCACCGTCAGCGGCGACGGGGGCATGGCCGTGGTCGTCTCGCGGGACGGGCCGCTGCGGGTGCGCGACGTGCTCCAGGAGACCGACGGCCGCTACTGGGACCTGTTCCGGGTGGACTACCGGGACCGCCCGTCGGCCCGCTGGACCGAGCAGTGCCGCGACCCCCGGGAGTACTCCTTCCAGCTGGCGCTGGAGAGCCGCAACCGGCTGCGCGCGATGTACCGGAGCCTGCTGGACCGCAACGGGCTGACGCCGGCGGACGTCGCCCGGCACGTGAGCCACAACCTGTCGGCGGGCGCGTTCCGGTTCGTCGAGGAGACGCTCGGGGTGACGGTCGCCCCGACCTGCCGCGACAACCTGCGCGACCTGGGCCACCTCGGCGCGAACGACGTCCTGCTCAACCTGGCGACCGAGATCGGCACCGGGCGGCTGCGGGCCGGCGAGCGGGCCGTACTGGTCAGCTCCAGCCCCGTGGCCGCCTGGAGCATGGTGCTTGTCGAGTTCGACGGCGATCCCGTCGCGGCCGTCGCGGGAGACTGAGATGGGAGTGGGGATGGGAGCACCGGACCGGCCCGCGGTGGCGCGGGAGCTGCACGACTTCATCGCCCCGGCGGTGTCCGGACCGATCGGCCCGGACGAGGACTACTTCGCGCTCGGCCTGCTCAACTCGCTGTTCGCGATCGAACTGGTGGTGTTCGTGGAGCGGCGCTTCGACATCGAGGTCGAGGTGGCCGACCTCGACCTCGACCACTTCCGCACGATCTCCCGGCTGACCGACTTCGTGCTGGCCAAGACCGCCGGCCGCGCCGGGATCCCGGCGTGACCGCCGCGGTCGCGCCGCCGGCCCTCGACGGTCTCGGCGACGACCTCGCCGCGGCAACGCGCGACGAGGCGGCCCGCTGGGACCGGGACGGCGCGCTGCCCGCCGGGGTACGCTGCGCCGCGGCGGCCGCCGGGCTGCTCACCGCTGACCTGCCGGTCGGGCACGGCGGCCTCGGCGCCACACCGGCGCAGGTCGGTGAGCTGTGCGCCCGGCTCGGCGGCGTGTGCGGCGCGCTGCGCGCGCTGGTCACCGTGCAGGCCATGGTCGCCGCGGCCGTCCTGCGCTGGGGCACCGCCGAGCAGCGGGCGCGCTGGCTGCCCGCGTTCGCCCGTGGTGAGCTGCTCGCCGGCTTCGCCGCCACCGAGGCCGGCGCAGGCAGCGACCTGACCGCCGTCGACACCCGCATCCGTGCCGTCGGCGGGGGCCGGCAGCCGACCCTGGAGCTGACCGGGGCCAAGCGCTGGGTGACGTTCGGCCAGGTCGCCGACGTGCTGCTGGTGCTCGGGGTGCTGGACGGCCGGCACACCGCCGTGCTCGTCGAGACCGACCGGGCCGGCGTGACGCGGCAGCCGGTCGTGGGCCAGCTCGGCCTGCGGGCCGCCCAGCTGGCCCACATCCAGCTCGACGGCGTACGGGTCCCGGCGGCGAACCGCGTCGCACCGCCCGGCTTCGGCCTGTCGCACGTCGCGGCCACCGCACTGGACCACGGCCGGTTCACGGTCGGCTGGGGCTGCGTGGGCATGGCCGAGGCGTGCCTGCGCGACATGACCGACCACGTGCTCACCCGCCGGCAGGGCGGCATCCTGCTCGCCGAGCACCAGACCGTACGGGGGCTGCTGGGCCGCGCCGCGGTGGAGACGGCCGCCGCGCGGGAACTCGCCGCCCGGGCCGCCCGGTGGCGGGCCGCCGGTGCCCCCGACGCGATCGCCGGCACGGTCGCGGCGAAGTACGCGGCGGCGCGCACCGCCGCCCGGGTCGCCGGCACGGCCGTGCAGGTCCTCGGCGCGGCCGGCTGCGCCCCGGACAGCCGGGCCGGCCGGTTCTACCGGGACGCCAAGGTCATGGAGATCATCGAGGGCTCCTCCCAGGTGGCCGAGCTGCACATCGCCGACCACCTGCTGCGGCGCGCCCGCGCGGCGGGGCCGGGAGGGCGGCCGTGACCAGCTTGGTGAAGTGCCTGGTCTGGGACCTCGACGACACGCTGTGGGACGGCGTCGTGCTGGAGGGCGACGAGCCGGTGCCGTTCCCCGACGCCGTACGCACGCTGCACGCCCTGGACCGGCGCGGCGTCCTGCACGCCGTGGCCAGCCGGGGCGAGCGTGCCGCTGCCACCGCCCACCTGGCCGCGCACGGCCTGCTCGACCTGTTCACCCGGGTCGAGGTGGGCTGGGGCGCCAAGTCCCTCGCGGTCACCCGGATCGCCGCCGACCTGGGCATCGGCCTGGACACCGTCGCGTTCGTCGACAACGACCCGGTGGAGCGCGCCGAGGTGGCCGCCGCGCTGCCGGTCGTGCGCTGCCACCCGGCCGACGCCGTCGCCGAACTGCCGGCCCTGCCCGAGTTCACCCGCGAGTTCGTCACCGAGGAGTCCCGGCAGCGCCGCCAGCTCTACCGGACCGACGAGCGACGCCGGGCCGCCGAGGCCACGCATGCCGGGCCGCCCGCGGACTTCCTCGCCTCGCTCGGGCTGGTTCTGGAGGTGCGCCGGGCCGGCCCGGCCGACCTCGCCCGGGCGCACGAGCTGACCGTACGCACCCACCAGCTGAACAGCACCGGCGTCACGTTCAGCCTGGCGGAGCTGCACGCGCTCTGCGCGTCGCCGCGGCACGAGGTGCTGGTGGCGCGGCTGCGGGACAGGTTCGGCTCCTACGGCACCGTCGGGCTGGCCGTCACCGAGCTGCGGCCGGCCGCGACCGTACTGCGGCTGCTGCTGATGTCGTGCCGGGTGCTGTCCCGCGGCGCCGGCGCGGCCCTGCTCGACCACCTCGTGCACACCGCGCTCGCTGCGGGCCGGCGGCCGGTGGCGGAGTTCGTGCCCACCGCGGTCAACCGGCAGATGCTGGTCACCCTGCGGTTCGCCGGCTTCGCCGTCGAGGACGACGCGGGCGACCGGTGGACGCTTGCGATCGACCCGGCCCGGCCGCCGGCCGCGCGGGCACACCCGGTGCGGGTGGTGACGGCGTGAGCGGGCACAGCGGACGGATCAGCAGGCGCGGCGAGGGGGAAGCATGAGCGGAACCGTCGGGGTGGTCGGCGCCGGCACGATGGGACTCGGCATCGCCCAGTGCCTGGCCGAGGGCGGGTACGACGTGGTCGTGGCCGACCCGGCGCTCGGGTCGGCGACCGGCGTGGCGGCGGCGGTGGACCGGCTGCGTACCGGGCTGCGGCAGGCCCGGCTGCTGGCCCCGCACCGCGCGGGCGAGCCGGTGGCCCGGGTGGTCGAGCGGATCAGCTGGACCGACCGGACCGCCGGGCTCGACCGGGCCGGGTACGTGATCGAGTGCGCACCGGAACGCATCCCGCTCAAGGAACGGATCTTCGGCGAGCTGGACGCCGCCTGTCCACCGACGACGGTGCTCGCGTCGGTCACCTCCGCCATCCCCATCGACCGGCTCGCCGCCAGCACCCGCCGGCCGGACCGGGTGGTCGGGACGCACTTCATGAACCCCGCGCCCCTCAGGGACAGCGTCGAGGTGGTGCGGGCGCCACGGACCAGCGCGGACACTCTCCAGCGCACCCTCGACCTGCTCGCCGCGATCGGCAAGACCGGCATCGTGGTCGCCGACGGGCCGGGCTTCGTGATCAACCGCGTGTTGATGCTCACCGTGAACGAGGCCGCCGAGGTCGTCGGCCAGGGCACCGCCGACGCCGCGACCGTCGACCGGATCTTCCAGGAGTGCCTAGGCCACGCGACGGGTCCGCTGCGTACCGCCGACCTGATCGGCCTGGACACCGTCGTCGACACGCTCCTGGTGCTGCTCGAATGCACCGGTGACCCCCGCTTCCGGCCCGGGCGCACACTGCGGGAGCTGGTGGACGCGGGCCGCTACGGGCGCAAGAGCGGCAGCGGTTTCCACAACTACCCGCGGCCGGCCGCGACCGCCGCCACCTGACCACCGCCGACCTCCGCGCCCGGTACCCGCACGGCTGGCCGGGTCAGCCTGGGGTGAGGACGCAGAACTCGTTGCCTTCCGGGTCGGCGAGGACCGTCCACGGGACATCGCGGTCCAGGTCGACGGCGGTGGCGCCGAGATTCCGCAGCCTGACCGCCTCGGCCTCCAGGTCGTCACCCGGGTACGGGCGGACGTCGAGGTGGACGCGGTTCCATCCGGTCTTCACGTCGGGCGTACGGATGAACTCCAGGTACGGGCCGACACCCTTGGCGGAGCGCAGCACCGCCCTGTGGTCGGTCACCTCGTGCACGGCCCAGTCCGTCGCCTCGCCCCAGAAGCGCGCCATGGCTCGCGGATCCGCGCAGTCGACCACCACCGCGGCGATCGGTCCGGTGTCGCGGTGGAGCGGTCGGGGGTCCAGCACGCAGAACTCGTTGCCCTCCGGGTCGGCCATCACCGTCCACGGGACGTCGCCCTGGCCCACGTCGGCAGGTGTCGCGCCGAGCTCCTTCAGGCGCGCGACCATTTCGACCTGGTGGGCTGCCGAGGTGGTGGCGAGGTCGACGTGCACGCGGTTCTTCACCGTCTTGGGTTCCGGGGAGACGATGAGGTCGATGCAGACCGCGACGGGGTCGGGGTAGACGAAGCCCTCGGGTTCGAGGTTGGTCACGCCGGGCCCCTCGCTGGAGACTCCCCAGCCGAGCGCCTCCGCCCAGAAGCCGCCAAGCGCGGAGTCGTCCCGGGCCTTCATGTTGATCTGCACCAGCCGCGTCGCCACGCCGGCAATGCTAGGGCCCGTCGAGTCGACGGCGGCGCCCCCACCGGGGCGATCGTTCGGCCTGTCGTTCCGGTGCCGGCTGGCGCACACCCCGTAGAGCCTGTTGTTCCGGTGCCCGCTGGCGCACACCCCCTAGAGCGTCCTAGGACAATGGTTCCACGGCGACGTCCTGGGCCGGTCAGGGGCGCCGGCGGGCGTTGAGCCGGGCGGCCTGGCGCGTCAGGTGGTCTCGTTCGGCGAGGTTGGGCGCCTTCCGGGCCGCTTCGGCGTACAGCCGTGCCGCCGTCGCCAGGTCACCGTCGCGCTCGTGGAGGTACGCCGCCACCGCCGCGTGGCGGGGCAGCGAGTCGTCCAGCGCCGCGAGCGCCGCCAGGCCGGCGCGCGGTCCGTCGGCCTCGCCGACGGCCACCGCGCGGTTGAGCCGGACGACCGGGCTGTCGGTCAGCCGCACGAGCTCGTCGTACCACTCGACGATCTGCACCCAGTCGGTCTCCCCGGCGGTGGGCGCGTCGGCGTGCAGCGCCGCGACGGCTGCCTGGGCCTGGAACTCGCCCAGCCGGTCGCGGGCGAGGGCGGCCTGCAGGATCTCGATGCCCTCGGCGATCGACGTGGTGTCCCACCGGCCGCGGTCCTGCTCGGCGAGCGGCACCAGGCTGCCGTCGGGCGCGGTCCGCGCGGCGCGCCGGGCGTGGTGCAACAGCATGAGGGCGAGCAGCCCCGCCACCTCGGGGTGGTCGATCGCGGCCGCGAGCTGCCGGGTGAGCCGGATGGCCTCGGCGGCGAGGTCGACATCGCCGGAGTAGCCCTCGTTGAAGACCAGGTACAGGACGCGCAGTACGGTCGCGACGTCGCCGGGCTGGTTGAACCGCACGCCGGAGACGGTGCGCTTGGCCCGGCTGATGCGTTGCGCCATGGTCGCCTCGGGCACCAGGTACGCCTGGGCGATCTGGCGGGTGGTCAACCCGCCGACGGCACGCAACGTGAGCGCGACCGCCGACGCCGGCGTCAGCGACGGGTGGGCGCACAGGAAGTAGAGCTGAAGCGTGTCGTCCACCGTGGGCGTGGGCCCGGGCGCGGGCTCCTCGTCGACGAGGTCCTCGCGTCGACGGCGCGCGGCGTCCGCCCGGGTAGCGTCGAGGAACCGCCGCCAGGCCACGGTGACCAGCCAGGCCTTCGGGTCGTGCGGCGGGTCGGCCGGCCAGGTGCGCACCGCCTCGACCAGCGCGTCCTGTACGGCGTCCTCGGCCGCCGCGAAGTCGGCTCCGCGGCGGACGAGGACCCCGAGCACGCCGGGGGTGAGGCTCCGGAGCAGGGCCTCCTGCATCAGGTCACTCCGTGATGGTGGGCGGCGCGGTCAGGAACGGGCGCAGCTCGAGCCACTCGTGGATCGGCTTCCCGCCCGCCCCGGGGGCGGCCGAGAGCTCCCCGGCCAGCTCGACGGCGCGCTCGTAGCTGTCGACGTCGATCACCATCCAGCCGGCGATCAGGTCCTTGGTCTCGGCGAACGGGCCGTCGGTGACCGGCGGGCGCCCCTCACCGTCGTACCGGACGAACGTCCCCTCGGGGGCGAGCGCCTGACCGTCGACGAACTCGCCGGTCCCCTCGAGCCGGGTCGCGAAGTCCTGCATGTACTGCATGTGCGCCGAGATCTCCTCCGGCGTCCACTGGTCCATGGGTACGTCGTTGACCCCGGCCGGTGCGCCCCGGTAGTGCTTGAGCAGCAGGTACTTGGCCATCTGTTTCCCCTCTCGGTGCGGGTGCGAACCCATTCTGATCGCGTCCACCACGGGGACGGAGCCGGTCCCGGGTTCTCGACATCGCCGTCCGGATATTTCTGGTCGATCTCGTACCCGGTCCCGTCCGAGGAGTCTTGCGCGGGCGTCACGCGGAAACTATGTTATCGATAACATCGATGTTTTCCCATGGATCGTCTGGACGGTCGCGCGGCCGTTCCGACCGCCGCGCCCGTGGCACGCACCACCCGTCCCGCACCTCTCCCCCGACGTCACGCCCGCCCCGGCGACGGCGTGCCGCCGGGCCCTTCGGCCGGCCGGAACACCCGCCGACGGCTGGCCCGTCCTGACTCGGCCGGCCCAATACCAGCGCCCGGAAGAACCAGGACGTAAGGGCATTCGCGGAGCCGGCCCGCCAACCGCCGCTCCGCCGCCACCATCGAGAAAGGTCACCCCCATGGCCCTGACCCGACGAGCCTTCACCCTCGGTGCGGTCGCCACCGGCGCGGCCACCGCCGCCGGCCTGACGATCGCCCCCCGGGCGGCCTCGGCTGCGACCTACACCGGCTACGTGATGACCTACTTCACCGAGTCGCCGAACTTCGTCGGGGCGGACTACGGCCTGCACCTCGCCGTCAGCCGCGACGGTCTGAACTGGACCCCGCTCAACCAGAACAACCCGGTGGTCACCCCGACGGCCGGCCAACTGGGGCTTCGCGACCCGTTCATCTTCCGCAAGCAGGACGGCACGTTCATCGTGATCGCCACGGACCTGCGCGGCACGGACTTCGGCGTCAACAGCCAGTACCTGCACGTGTGGGATTCGACGAACCTGACCAGCTTCACCGGGTACCGGCGGCTGCGGATGCACACCTACAACGCGCACACCTGGGCGCCGACGGTCTTCTGGGACGCCAACCGCGGGCAGTACGGCATCGTCTATTCCTGCAACACCAGCAGCGGGGACGTCTTCCTGGTCAACCACACGTCCGACTTCCACTCGGTCGGCTCCCCGCAGGTCTTCTTCAGCCCCGGATTCGGCGTCCTGGACGGCGACATCGTGGTCGACGGGGGCGTCACCTACCTGTACTACAAGAACCTCGCCAACGGGAACCTGTACGGCGCCCGCTCGTCGACCGGCGCCCCGAACAGCTTCACCACCTACACCGGCGGCCTGCGGCAGGGCGACGCGATGGAGGCCCCGCTGCTGGTCAAGCGCAACGACGGCAACGGCTGGTACCTGTGGGGCGACTCGTTCGCCCCGGTGAACGCCGACTACTACGCCTGGTCCAGCGGCAACATCACCGCCAACGCGTGGGCCCCGCTGAACCAGCGCGACTACGCCCCGCCGCTGAACGGCAAGCACGGCTCGATCCTCGGCATCACCGAGGCCGAGTACGCCGGCGCGATCAGCCGGTGGGGCACCCCGAACTGGGTCCGGCTGAAGTCCACCAACTTCCCGGACCGGTTCGTGCGGCACCTCAACGGCGTCGGGCGTCTCGACGCGTACCCCTTCGACCCGTACCAGGACCAGCTGTGGCGGCTGGTGCCCGGCCTGGCCGACCCCGCCGGGGTGTCGTTCGAGTCGGTGAACCGCCCCGGCAACTTCCTGCGCCACAGCGGCTACGCCGTCCGGCTCGAACCGAACAACGGCACCGCGACGTTCCGCGCCGACGCGACGTTCCACCGCACGCCGGGCCTGGCCGACTCCTCGTGGACGTCGTTGCGCTCCCACAACTTCCCGGACCGCTACCTCCGGCACTCCGGCTACCTGCTGCGCATCGACCCGCTGAGCGCCTCGTCCAGCGTCGCCGACCGGCAGGACGCCACCTTCCGGATCACGCCCTAGCACCCCGACCGCCGCACCCGGAGGCCCTGATGCCCACTCCCTTCCTCAACCGTCGACTCCTGCTCAGGTCCGCCGGCGTGGTCGCCGTCGCCAGCACCGGCGGGTCCGCCCTCGGCGCCCTCACCGGCGGCGGTACGGCCAGCGCGGCCCTGCCCCCGGCCCGGCCCGACATCGGCGTGTCCGCCCACGCGTTCGAGCCCGGCCAGGTCCGGCTGTCCGCGAGCCGCTGGCAGGAGAACCAGAGCCGCACGCTGAACTACCTGCGGTTCGTCGACGTCGACCGGCTGCTCTACAACTTCCGCGCCAACCACCGCCTCTCCACGGCCGGCGCCGCGCCGACCGGCGGCTGGGACGCGCCGACGTTCCCGTTCCGCACCCACGTGCAGGGGCACTTCCTGACCGCCTGGGCCCACGCCTGGGCGGTGCTCGGGGACACCACCTGCCGGGACAAGGCCAACCGTATGGTGGCGGAGCTGGCGAAGTGCCAGGCCAACAACGCGGCCGCCGGCTTCAACGCCGGATACCTGTCCGGCTTCCCGGAGTCCGACTTCACCGCCCTGGAGGCGCGGACGCTGAGCAACGGCAACGTGCCGTACTACTGCGTCCACAAGACACTCGCCGGGCTGCTCGACGTCTGGCGCCTCGTCGGCAACACCCAGGCCCGCGACGTACTGCTGGCGCTCGCCGGCTGGGTCGACTGGCGCACCGCCCGGCTCACCACCGCCCAGACGCAGGCCATGCTGGGCACCGAGTTCGGCGGCATGAACGCCGTCCTGACGGACCTGTACCAGCAGACCGGCACCGCCCGGTGGCTCACCGCCGCCCAGCGGTTCGACCACGACGCCGTGTTCAACCCCCTCGCCGCCAACTCCGACCAGCTCAACGGGCTGCACGCCAACACGCAGGTGCCGAAGTGGATCGGCGCGGCCCGGGAGTTCAAGGCCACCGGCACCACCCGTTACCGGGCCATCGCCAGCAACGCCTGGAACCTCACCGTCGACGCGCACAGCTACGTGATCGGCGGCAACAGCCAGGCCGAGCACTTCCGCGCCCCGAACGCCATCGCCGGGTACCTGCGCACCGACACCTGCGAGGCGTGCAACACCTACAACATGCTGAAGCTGACCCGGGAGCTGTGGCTGCTGGACCCGAACCGGGCCGCCTACTTCGACTTCTACGAGCGGGCGCTGCTCAACCACATGATCGGCCAGCAGAACCCGGCCGACGACCACGGCCACGTCACGTACTTCACGCCGCTGAACCCGGGCGGCCGGCGCGGGGTCGGTCCGGCGTGGGGCGGGGGCACCTGGAGCACCGACTACGACTCGTTCTGGTGCTGCCAGGGCACCGGCCTGGAAACCAACACCACGCTGGCGGACTCCATCTACTTCCACGACGGCACCACGTTGACGGTGAACCTGTTCATGCCATCGGTGCTCACCTGGACGCAGCGCGGGATCACGGTCACCCAGAGCACCTCGTACCCGGTCAGCGACACCACCACCCTGACCGTGACCGGCCCGGCCGGCGGAGCGTGGACGATGCGGATCCGGATCCCCGGATGGACCAGCGGCGCCAGCGTCAGCGTCAACGGCACGCCGCAGAACATCGCCACGACCCCCGGCAGCTACGCCAGCCTCGCCCGCTCCTGGGCCTCCGGCGACGTGGTCACGGTCCGGCTGCCGATGCGGGTCGTCATGTCGGCCGCCAACGACAACGCCGCGGTGCAGGCCGTCACGTACGGCCCGGTGGTGCTCTCCGGCAACTACGGCAACACCGCCCTGAGCGGGCTGCCTGCGCTGAACACCGGTTCCATCACGCGGACCAGCACCAGCGCCCTCGCGTTCACCGCCGTCGCCAACGGCGCCCCGGTCGCCCTCGGGCCGTTCCACGACGCGCACGGGCACAACTACACCGTCTACTGGAGCGTCTCCGGCAACGGCGGCGGCGACGCGAGCTTCCGCCTGGTCAACGCGGCCAGCGGCCTGGTGCTCGGCATCCGGGACATGTCCACCGCCGACGGCGGCCCCGCCCTCCAGTGGGGCGACACCGGCACCGCCGACCACGACTGGCAGCTCCTGCCCGGCGGGTCGACGATCCGGCTGCGCAACGTCCACAGCGGCAAGGTGCTCGGCGTGGAGAACATGTCCACCGCCGACAACGCCCGCATCGTCCAGTGGGCCGACAACGGCACCGCCGACCACGACTGGACGCCCGTCGACGTGGGCGACGGCACGCACAAGCTGCGCAACGCGCACACCGGCAAGCTGCTCGCCATCTCCGGCGCCGCCACCATCCAGGGCGCCCAGGCGGTGCAGGACCAGGACAACGGCAGCCCGGACAACCTGTGGCGGTTCGTGCCCAACGGCGCCCGCCGGATCCAGAACCTCGCCAGCGGGCTCGTGCTCGGGGTGCGGGACATGTCCACCGCCGACGGCGGCCTCGTAATCCAGTGGGGCGACAACGGCACCGCCGACCACCTGTGGACCGCGATCGTGGACACCGGCGGCTACCTGCGGCTGCGCAATTCGCACAGCGGCAGGGTGCTCGGGGTCGAGGGCGGCGCCAGCGCCGCCGGCGCCCGGATCGTGCAGTGGGCCGACAACGGCGCGAACGACCACCGGTGGCGGCTGCGGTACGGCGGCAACGGCTACTTCCGCGTCCAGTGCGCCAACGGCGGCCGGGTCCTCGGGGTGAGCGGCGGCTCCGGCAGCCAGGGCGCGCAGATCGTCCTCGGCACCGACAGCGGGGCCGCCGACCAGCGTTGGCGGTTCGTATGAACCGTGTCGCGGGACCTCCACCCGGCCCTAACGGCGCGGCGGCGCTCCGACGCTGCGGCGGGAGACCAGGGAGGGCGCGACCGTCTGCCGCAGGGGGCCGGCGACCTGCGACGACTCGATCTGGGCGAGCAGCAGGTCCAGGCTCGCCCGGGCGACCGCGGCGAAGTCGGGCCGTACGGTGGTCAGCGGCGGGATGAAGTACGCCGCCTCGGGCACATCGTCGAAGCCGACCACGCTGATGTCGTCCGGCACCCGCAGGCCGTGCTCGTGCAGCGCCCGCAGCACGCCCAGCGCCAGGTGGTCGTTGGCGGTGAACACCGCGGTGACCTCCGGTATCCGGGCGAGCATCTGCCCGCACCGGTAGCCGGCCGCCGCGGACCAGTCCGCCGGGATCAACGGCGGCGCCTCGGCGCCCGCCGACCGCAGGGCCTCCCGCCACCCCTCGATGCGGCCCGCGCTGTCGAACCAGTCCGGCGGGCCGGACACGTGCCAGACCGTCCGGTGCCCGGCGTCGAGGAGGTGCTGGGTGGCGGCGCGGGCACCGGCGACCTGGTCGACCGTCACCAGCGGGATCGGCCGCCGCGGGTCGCCGTCGACGGTGACCAGGGGTACGTCCTTGGGGAGCCGTTCGAGGGCCTCCCCGGCCGACTCGACAGGCGCGATCACCACGATGCCGGCGACCCGGTGCGCGAGGTGCCGCTCCACCGCCGCCGAGATCGACTGGTGGTCGAGGTCGCTGACGCTGCCGACGCTGACCGCGAAGCCCGCCTCGGCGGCCGCCTGTTCCAACGCGGTCAGCAGCGACGCCGGGCCGAAGAGGGTGGTGTTCTGCGCGACCACGCCGATCACCTGGGACCGGCCGGTGACCAGCGCCCGCGCGGCCCGGTTGGGCCGGTAGCCGAGTTCGGCGATGGCCGCCTGGACCCGCAGCCGGGTCTGCTCGCGTACGTTGGGGTGCCCGTTGAGGACCCGGGACACCGTCTGGTGGGAGACGCCTGCGAGGCGAGCCACGTCCGTCATCGCGGGACTGCGCACGGCCACCTCACTTCCCCCGCCTGCCCGTCGACGACCGCACACGTCGCCGTCGACGGGAGCGGCCATCGTGTTGCTGCCTCCGCCACGGCGACGTGTGCCGGGTGACCGGTGGAAACGCCGACAGTCTACGCCAGTTGTCCCGTCGGCCAGGGTGCGGCTGAGCCGGCGCACCAGACGGGGCTGTCGGCGGCGCGCGCCCGGGGCGGGGGCGGTTTCCGATGGTTCCCCGCACCCCGCCCCGGAGCATTCGCCGTACGATCCTCAGGCTCTCGTACGCCTGGGAACGGTCGTCGGTGTCATGGTGTCGTCAGGGTGAACCGGCGCACCGTCACCTGGCCGCCCAACGACTGGGTGGCGTAGTTGAAGATGCCGAACCGGTATCCCATGAAGAACTGCCAGGCGTTGTTGAGGGTCAGGGCGTTGCCCAGCGGGACGAACGTGACCCCGTCGGTGCTGTACGAGAACCTCGCCTGGCGCCCCGAGCCGGGCCGGATGTCGGCGTTGGCGCGCAACCAGATCCGCCCGCCGGACACCGGTGCGCTGGCGATCTCGGTTCCGGTGCCGGTGGTGTTCCAGTTGTCGGTACCCATGGTCAGGCCGTTGGTCATGACCACCCGCGTGGCCCCGTTGTCGCGCTTGACGCCGATCCACGCCGAGGTGTCGCGCAGCATCGCCAACCCGGTCCGGTCGCCGTCGCGCATCGTGGAGTAGTCCAGTTCGATGGTGCCCGTCGAGGTCGGGCCCTGGATGCGGTGGGTCACCGTGTTGCGCGCCCGGTAGAGGTCGTTGGTCACCGTCGCGGTCTGCAGGCGCAGCCCGTTGTCCACCGACCACCGGTTGTTGTCCGGGTTGTGGTTCCACTCGTACTGGACGCCGAGGGTGGTGCCGGGGAAGGTGTCGGTCCCGGTGAGCGGCTTGACCGGACGCGACGGCAGCGGGTTGGGATAGTTGACGCCCCAGGAGCCGTTGACCGTCTGCACCTGGGGCCAGCCGTCGCTGGTCCAGGTGATGGGGGCCAGCGTCGGCATCCGGCCACCGGGGTACGCGTCGGTGAACGCCATGTAGTACCAGGCGCCGTTCTGGGTCTGCACCAGTCCGCCCTGGTGCGGCACCCCGCCGCCGGAGATCGGGCCCGGCATGTTGAGCAGCACCTGGCGCTGCTCGTACGGGCCGAACGGACCGTTTGTCGATTTCAGCACGTACTGGCCGTTGGCCGGGCGGGTGAGCCAGATGTAGTAGGCGCCGTTGCGCTTGTAGAAGCGCGCTCCCTCCAGCGTGCCGATGCTCGACGGTGTCTGGTACACCTGCTGGGCCCGCACCTGGGTGCGTCCGTCCGCCGACAGCTGGGCCACGCTGATCGTGCCGTTGCCGTACGCGACGTACATGGTGTCGTTGTCGTCGACGAGCATCCCGGCGTCGTAGTAGCAGTTGGGGATGGTGGTGTGGCGGCTCCACGTGCCGTCGACGGCGGACGCGGTGTAGATGTGCGTCTGGGCGAAGTCGATGCAGCCGGCCCAGTAGAAGGTGCGGTTGCTCGGCCGGTAGTTCAGCGTGGAGGCCCAGATGCCGTCGACGTACCCGTGGCCGCCGTTGGCCAGGTCGTACTTCGTGCCGAAGTCCAGCCGGGGCACCGAGTGCCCGGCGAACTCCCAGTTCACCAGGTCCCACGACCGCAGCACGGGGGCACCGGGCGAGTAGTGCATGGTCGAGGCCGACATGTAGTAGACGTCGCCGACCCGGATGATGTCGACGTCGGCGAAGTCCTGCCAGACGACCGGGTTGGTGAAGGTGCCGCCGGGGTTGCCGCTGTCGCCGACCCGGACCAACTGCCACTGCTGATGGCCACCGTTGAAGTCGTCGTACTGCACGATGTTGCCGCCGTCGGCGGTGGAGGCGTTCTGCACCTCGACCACCTTGTTGGAGTTCCGGTTGATCAGCCGCACGTACCCGTCGGCTGAGTCCGCCAGCCGGAACTGCTGGTTCGTCCCGTTGCCGTCGCTCCACTGCACGATGCTGGCGCCGTTGGCCGTGGAGAAGTTGTAGACGTCGAGCACCTTGCCCGAGTGGCGGGACTTCAACCGGTAGTACCCGCCGCCGGAGTCGACGAACTGCCACTGCTGCCCGTTGCCGTTGTTGCGCGACCACTGCGTGATCCGCGCCCCGTCGTTCGTGGCCCCGTTGTACAGGTCCAGCACCTTGCCGCTGTTGCGGTTCACCAACACGTACCACGCGTTGGTGTCCACCGTCGCCGCCGAAGCCGGCCCCGGAGACACCGCGACGAGCCCGCTCGCCGCGAGCACCGCGACCACCGCGGCCGAAACCCGCGACAACCAACCACGCCGTCGGGGCACAGCCCGCGAGGGCCCACCGATGGCAACCATGATCCTCCTTCGAGAGCGCTGACAGGAACGTCATCCGTCGGGGAGCGCGACCCGGGCGCCTGCGGCCACCGCGGCGGCCATCCGGGTGGGATGTGATCGCTCACAGGCGCGCATCGCCGTCATGACACGCAGGCTCGCACGATCCCGGCAAGGACTCCTTCGGCCGGCATGCCCTTGGAGGCCGACCGCCCCATCCATCGACTGTGAGCGATAACATGACGTTCGTCAAGACGTCACGCACGAGGCGGGACAGCGACCGGAACGCCGACGGGTGGCCCTCCCGGCACGGGAGGACCACCCGGTATCACCGACGGAATCGACCGGCGGGCCAGGTCACGGGCGCGCTGGTGGTTGCCCTCCTGCGCGGGTCAGAACCCCCGGGCGAGGCGGTAGTAGGCCTGGTTCCAGCGGATCTCGTCGGCGAAGCGGCGTGGCTCGGTGTGCTCGTCGATGACGACCAGCTCGGTGCGTACCATCTCGGCCAGGTCGTGCAGCTCCTCCACGCCCACCGCCTGGGACAGCACGGTGTGGTGCGGGGCGCCGGCGGTGATCCAGGCCTCCGCCGAGCCGGCCAGGTGCGGGCGGGGCCGCCACACGGCCCGGGCGACCGGCAGCCGGCGCAGCGGGTGCGGCGGCGCCACCACGTCGACCTCGTTGGCCACCAGGCGGAAGCGCTCCCCCATGTCCGCGAGGCCGAGCACCACCGCCGGGCCGGGCGCGGCGTCGAACACCAGCCGGACCGGGTCCTCGCGGCCGCCGATGCTCAGCGGGTGGACCTCGACCTTCGGGGTGTCACCGGCGATCGTCGGGCAGACCTCGAGCATGTGGGCGCCGAGCACCAGCTCGTTCCCGGGCGTCAGGTCGTAGGTGTAGTCCTCCATGAAGGACGTCCCACCCTCGACCCCGACCGCCATCGACTTGAGCGAGTGCACCAGCACCGAGGTCTTCCAGTCGCCCTCACCGCCGAAGCCGTAGCCGTCGGCCATGAGTCGCTGCACGGCGATGCCGGGCAGTTGGCGCAGACCGCCGAGGTCCTCGAAGTTCGTGGTGAAGGCCCGGAAGCCGCCCTCGTCGAGGAACGCGCGCAGGCCCAGTTCGAGGCGTGCGGCGTAGCGCAGCGAGTCGTGGCGCGTCCCGCCGGGCCGCAGTTGCGGGTCGACCCGGAAGGTGTCGTCGTACTCCTTGACCAGGTCGTCGATCTGCGCGTCGGCCACCTGGTCGACGACCGCGACGAGGTCGTTGACGCCGTAGGTGTTGACCGAGACACCGAAGCGCAGCTCCGCCTCGACCTTGTCGCCCTCGGTCACGGCGACGTCGCGCATGTTGTCGCCGAAGCGGGCCAGCCGCAGCGACCGCATCGCCGAGTAGCCGAGCGCGGCCCGGGCCCAGGCGCCGACCCGAGCGGTCACCCGGGG
Organism: Micromonospora sp. USAFONa4; assembly: GCF_057197825.1. NCBI lineage: Bacteria > Bacillati > Actinomycetota > Actinomycetes > Micromonosporales > Micromonosporaceae > Micromonospora > Micromonospora sp. USAFONa4. The sequence continues at coordinate 907,959 of NZ_CM170072.1, forward strand.
GTCGCTGACGTGCCCGGCGACGGTCTTGCGGGCGACGCCGAGCCGGGTCTGGATGAAGCCGAACTCGCGGTCGCCGTGCGCGGCCTGGTTCAGGTTCATGAAGTCCATGTCGATCTCGTCCCAGGGCAGCAGGACGTTGGCCTGGGTGTGCAGGTGCAGCAGCGGCGTCCGCAGGGCGTCCAGGCCGGCGATCCACATCTTGGCCGGCGAGAAGGTGTGCATCCAGGCGATCACCCCGACCACACCCTGCGCGGCGGCGTCCCGACAGGCCTTGAGGATGTCGGCGCTGGAGGTCAGGACCGGCTTCCAGACCACCCGGACGGGGATCCCCGGCGCGTCGTCAAGCTGCGCGGCGATCTGCCGGGACTGCTCGGCGACCTGCCGGAGGGTGTCCTCGCCGTACAGGCCCTGGCTTCCGGTGAGGAACCAGACCTCGGGTTGGGGGTGCGTTGCCATGCAGTTGCCTTCCGCGAGATGGGCGGTCACTTGAAGCGGATGCCGATGAGGCGCTGGAGGAGGATGAAGGCGAAGAGCAGGCCGCCGATCACGATCCTCGTCCACCAGGAGTTGAGGCTCCCGTCGAAGGTGATCAGGGTCTGGATCACGCCCAGCACCAGCACGCCCAGCACGGTGCCGAAGACGTAGCCGGACCCGCCGGTGAGCACGGTGCCGCCGATGACGACGGCCGCGATCACGTCCAGCTCCATGCCGATGGCGATCAGCGGTGCGCCGGAGAGCGTGTAGAACGACAGCAGGATGCCGCCGATGGCCGAGCACAACCCGCTGACCGTGTAGACGGCGATCCGGGTACGGCCGACCGGCAGGCCCATCAGCAGCGCCGACTGGGGGTTGCCGCCGATCGCGTACACGGTGCGGCCGAAGCGGGTGTACGCCAGCACGTACGCGGCGACGAGCACCACCGCGAACGCGATCAGCACGATGATCGACACGAAGTTGCCGCGCGGGTCGCCGATGCGCTCCTGGGACACCGCCGTCCAGAAGCCGTCGGTGATGGGGATGGACGCGTCGCTGATGAACGTGCACATGCCGCGGGCGAAGAACATCCCGGCGAGGGTGACGATGAACGGCTGGATCTCGAAGAAGTGGATCGCGCAGCCCATCAGGAACCCGAGCGTCGGGCCGATCAGCAGCGCGACGACCAGCACCAGGGCCGCGGGCAACCCGTCCTGGAGCAGCGACGCCGACACCATGGCGGTCATCGCGACGACGGAGCCGACCGACAGGTCGATGCCCCCGGTCAGGATCACGAAGGTCATGCCGACCGCGACGACCAGCAGGAAGCCGTTGTCGATGAAGACGTTGAAGACGACCTGGACGTTGGAGAACGCCCGGTACTGGGACACGCCGACGCCGTACATGACCAGCAGCAGGGCGAGGGTGGCCAGGACCGGGACGTGCCGCCGGGGCACCCCGGGTCGCCAGGCGCGACCGGTGGTCAGTGACGTGCTGCTCATGCCGGCACCTGCTCCTTCTCCCGTCGCCGCGCCGTGGGCCCGGGGGTGCTTCCGCGACGGCGGCGGCTGAACCTGGCCCGGAACGCCGGCGCCTGGATGAGGCAGACGGCGATGACGACGACCGCCTTGAACAGCAGGGCCGTCTGCGGCGAGATGTTCATGGCGTACACCGAGGTGGTGAGGGTCTGGATGATCAGCGCGCCGAGGATGGTGCCGGCGAGGGAGAACCGGCCACCGGCGAGTGCGGTGCCGCCGATGACCACCGCGAGGATCGCGTCGAGTTCCACCCAGAGGCCGGCGGCGTTGCCGTCGGCGCTGGACACGTTCGCCGTCATCATGAACCCGGCGATCGCGGCGCAGGCGGCGCTGACCACGTACACGAGGAAGACGACGCGGCTGGACCGGATGCCGGCCAGCCGGCTCGCCTCGGCGTTGCCGCCGACCGACTCGACGATCAGACCGAGCGCGGTACGCCGGGTGAAGGCGGCGATGAGCAGGGCCGCCGCGAGGGCGATGAAGACGGCCAGCGGCAGGGTCAGGAAGTGCCCGAGCCCGATCGCCCGGTACGGACCGGAGTTGATCGTGATGATCTGGCCCTCGGTGACCAGTTGCGCGAGCCCTCGGCCGGCCACCATGAGGATCAGCGTGGCGATGATGGGCTGGATGCCGATGACGGCGACCAGCACCCCGTTCCAGGCGCCGAGCGCGAGCGCGGCGCCGAAGGCCAGCGCGAGCGCCGTGAGCACGGTCGCCGGGCTGTTCTGGTCGGGCGCCTCGCTGATGTAAAGGCAGGCGATGGCGCCGCTGATGGCACAGAGCGATCCGACGGAGAGGTCGATGCCGCCGGTGGCGATGACGAGGGTCATGCCCAGCGCCACCAGCATCAGCGGTGCGCTCAGCCGGAGGATGTCGACCGGGGTGCCGTAGAGGTGCCCGTTCTTGACCTCGATGGAGAGGAAGCCGGGCCGGTAGATCGTGTTGGCCAGGATCATGACCACCAGCACGAGCGCCGGCCAGAACAGGCGGTGGCCGGTCAGCGGGCGGAGGCGGTCGGCGACGGCGTTCACCGGATCACCTCCGCACCGGTGGTGCCGCTGGCGATGGTCCGCATGACGCGGTCGGCGTCGAGGGTGTCGTCGTTGTCGAGCTGGGCGACCATCGTCCGGTCACGCATCACGGCGACGCGGTGGCTCAGCCGCAGCACCTCCTCCAGCTCGGCGGAGATGAACAGCACCGCCATGCCGTCGTCGGAGAGCTGGACCACCAGTTTCTGGATCTCGGCCTTCGCGCCGACGTCGATCCCCCGGGTGGGCTCGTCGAGGATCAGCAGGCGCGGCTCGGTGATGAGCCAGCGGGCCAGGAGCACCTTCTGCTGGTTTCCGCCGGAGAGGTTGCGCACCGGCAGATCCGGGTTCGCCGGCCGGATGCTGAGCGCCTTGATGTACTTCTCGACCAGCTCGTCCTGCCGGCGGCGGGGGATCGACCGCAGCCAACCGCGTGCCGCCTGCATCGCGAGGATCATGTTCTCCCGCACCGACAGCTCGGGGACGACGCCCTCCGCGCGGCGGTTCTCGGAGCAGAACGCGATGCCGCGGTCGATGGCCTGGACAGGGTTGCGCACCTGCGTCCCGCCGCCGTCGACGACGACCGTGCCGTGGTCGGCGCGGTCGGCGCCGAACAGCAGCCGCGCCACCTCGGTGCGACCGGAGCCGAGCAGGCCGGCCAGCCCGACCACCTCGCCGGCGTGGATCCGCAGGCTGAAGGGGGCGACCGCGCCCTTGCGCCCCAGCTCCGACGCGTCCACCAGCGGGGCCTCGTCGGACCGGACGGCGGCGGTCCGCTTCTGCTGCTCGTCGAGGCGCTCCAGGACGTCGAGCTCCTTGCCGATCATCTTCTCGACGAGGCTGAGCTGGGGCAGTTCCTCCGTCCGGTACTCCCCCACCAGGGTGCCGTTGCGCAGCACCGTGATGCGGTCGGCGATGCCGTAGACCTGGTCGAGGAAGTGCGTCACGAAGAGGATGCCGATGCCCTCGTCGCGCAGCTGCCGCATGATCCGGAAGAGCTGCGCGACCTCACCGGCGTCCAGGCTGGAGGTCGGCTCGTCGAGGATCAGCACCCGGGCCCGTACGTCGATCGCCCGGGCGATGGCGACCATCTGCTGCACCGCCAGGGAGTACGTGCCGAGCTGCGCGGTGACGTCGATGTCGAGGTCCAGCCGGGCCAGGAGTGCCCGCGCCCGGCGGCGCATCTCGCCCCAGCGGATCGCGCCGAGACGACGGGGCTCCCGGCCGATGAAGATGTTCTCCGCCACGGACAGGTTGGTGCAGAGGTTGACCTCCTGGTAGACGGTGCTCACCCCGGAGGCCGACGCCTGCATCGGGCCGGTGAAGGCGACCTGCTCGCCGTCGAGGACGACGGTGCCCTCGTCGAGGGCGTGGACGCCGGTCAACACCTTGATCAGGGTCGACTTGCCGGCACCGTTCTCGCCCATCAGGGCGTGGACCTCGCCCGGGAACAGCCGGAAGTCGACGTCGTGGAGCGCGCGTACCCCGGGGAAGGTCTTGCTGATCCCGGTCATGGTCAGGACCGGACGGCTATCCGTCATCCCATCGGACCTCTTCTGGATGGTGTCGGTAGGACAGGAGCGAGCGACGTACCGGGGTCGCCGTCAGTGGACGGCGACCCCGGCGTCGGTCAGTACTTGCGGTTGGGCAGTGCCTCCTTGGCCTGCTCCTGCGTGAAGGTGGTCTCCTCGGTCTCGATCCGGGCCGGGACCTCCTCGCCGGCATGGACCTTCTTCGCCAGGTCCATCAGCTGCGGGCCGAGCAGCGGGCTGCACTCGGCGATGAAGTTGAACTTGCCGTCCGCGAGGGCCTGCATGCCGTCCTTCACCGCGTCGATGGTGATGATGGTGATGTCCTTGCCGGGTACCTTGCCGGCCGCGGTGATCGCCTCCAGCGCGCCCAGACCCATGTCGTCGTTGTGCGCGAAGAGCACGTCGATCTTCGGGTTGGCCTTGAGGAACTGCTCCATGACCTGCTTGCCGTCGGCCCGCTTGAAGTCGCCCGACTGCGAGGCGACGATCTTCAGGTTCGGGTTGGCGGCGATCGCCTTGGCGAAGCCCTCCTTGCGGTCGTTGGCCGGCGCCGAGCCGGTGGTGCCCTGAAGCTCGACGACGTTCACCGGCCCGCTGGCGCTCTTGGTCTGCTCCACCAGCCACTCGCCGGCCAGCCGGCCCTCCTTGACGAAGTCCGAGCCGAGGAACGTCTTGTAGAGCGACTTGTCGGCCGAGTCGACGGAGCGGTCGGTCAGGACCACCGGGATGCCGGCGTCCTTGGCCTCCTTGAGCACGGTGTCCCAGCCGGACTCCACCACCGGCGAGAAGGCGATGACGTCGACCTTCTGCTGGATGAAGTTCCGGATCGCCTTGATCTGGTTCTCCTGCTTCTGCTGGGCGTCGTCGAACTTCAGCTCGATCCCCGCCGCGGCGGCGGCCTCCTTGATCGAGGTGGTGTTCGCCGTCCGCCAGCCGCTCTCCGCGCCGACCTGCGAGAAGCCCAGCGTGATCTTGCCGTCGTCGGCGGAGCCGCCGCCGGTGTCGCTGTTGCCGCAGGCCGCCACGCTGCCCGTGAGCAGCACGGTGGCGACGACCGCGAGCAGGGTGCGTGCCGTTCTCCTGGTTCTCATCGGTTCTCCTCGGTGGGGTGGTCCGGACACGTGGCGCGCGCGTGTCCCGGTGTGGTGGTGAGGTTGGTACGGGGAAGGGGCCGTTCCCGGTCAGTCGGGTGCCGGGCGTTGGCCGTAGACGTTCTGGTACCGGTCGTGCAGCGAGCTGATGTCGGCCTGCGCCATCGGCAGCGGCTGCCCGAGCGCCCGTGCCAGGTGCGCGGTGCGGGCGACGTCCTCGCACATCACCGCGGCCTTGACCGCCGCCCGGGCGTCCCTGCCGATCGTGAAGACCCCGTGGTTGCGCATGAGCACCGCCGGCGAGCGGTGCCCGGACAGGGTGCTGACGATCCCCTTGCCGATGTCGTCACCACCGATCAGGGCGAACGGCCCCACCGGGATCTCCCCGCCGAACTCGTCGGCCTGCGCGGTCAGCCAGCACGGGATGGACTCGCCCCGGGCCGCCCAGGCGGTGGCGTAGCTGCTGTGCGTGTGCACGACGCCACCGACCTCCGGCATGGCCCGGTAGACGTAGGCGTGCGCGGCGGTGTCGCTGGACGGCGTGCCGCCCCCGTCGACCACCGTCCCGTTCAGGTCGCACACGACCATGGTGTCCGCCGTCAGGGCGTCGTAGTCGACACCGCTGGGCTTGATCACCATGAGGTCCTGGCCCGGTACCCGCGCCGAGACGTTGCCGGCGGTCCAGGCCACCAGCGCGTACCGGGTCAACTCGCCGTGCAGGCGGGCCACCGTCTCCCGCAGGACGCTCACCTGCTGCGCCACGTCGGTGCTCATCCGATCGCCTCCAGAACCGTGTCGGTCCGCGCCGCGGCCACTTCCAGGGCCGTGTTCCTGATCGCCCGCAGGCGGAGCATGACGTCGTTGCCGCCGCGGCCGAAGTGGTCGTGCAGCGCGCGGTACTCGGCGTAGAGGGCGTCGTACGCCCGCGCCTTGTCCGGGTCCGGCTGGTACACGCCCTCGTCCACCCGGCCCATCGCCGCCGAGGCCCGGTGGACGTCCGGGTACGCCCCGGCGGCGACAGCCGCGTGGATCGCCGAGCCGAGCGCCGGTCCCTGGGCGGAGCCGATGATGCCCAGCGGGCGGTTGGTGACGTCGGCGTAGATCTGCATGAGCAGCCGGTTCGAGGCGAGACCACCGGCGACGACCAGGTCGGTGACCGGTATCCCGGCCTCGACGAACGCCTCGATGATCATCCGCGTGCCGAACGCCGTGGACTCCAGCAGCGCCCGGTAGACGTCCTGCGGCCGGGTGGCCAGGGTCAGCCCGACGATCAGGCCGCTGAGGTCGTGGTTGACCAGCGGTGAGCGGTTGCCGCTCCACCAGTCCAGCGCGATCAGGCCGTGGGCCCCGACCGGTTGGTCGGCAGCCAGTTCGGTCAACCGCTCGTGCGACGCGATCCCGGCCGGCGCGGCGTTCCTGACAAACCAGCCGAAGATGTCGCCGACCCCGCTCTGCCCGGCCTCGTAGCCCCACGCGCCCGCGCTGATGCCGCCGTCGACGACACCGCACATGCCGGGCACCTCGGCGGGCTGGGTGCCGTTGAGGACGTGGCAGGTGGAGGTGCCCATGATGGCGACCAGTCGACCGGGGCTCAGGGCCTGGGCGGCGGCGGCGGTGACGTGGGCGTCGACGTTGCCGACCGCGACCGCGATGCCTGCCGGCAGCCCGGTCCAGGCGGCGGCGCGGGCGCTGAGGGCGCCGGCCCGCTCGCCCAGGGGCAGGAGCGGACCGTCCAACTTGGTCACGAAGTCGGCGAAGCCCGGGTTGAGGGCGCTCAGGTAGTCGGTCGACGGGTACCGGCCGTCCTGCCGGATGCCCTTGTATCCGGCGGTGCAGACGTTGCGGGTCTCCTCGTCGCACAACTGCCACACGATCCAGTCGGCGGCTTCGACGAATCGCTCGGCACGGCGGTAGACCTCGGGGTCCTCCTCGAGGATCTGCAGACCCTTGGCGAACTGCCACTCGGCGGAGATCTTGCCGCCGTAGCGGCCGATCCACGGCTCGTGCCGCTCGTGGGCCAACGCGTTGATGCGGTCGGCGTGCGACTGGGCGGCGTGGTGCTTCCACAGCTTCACCCAGGCGTGCGGCCGGTGGCGCAGCTCCGGGACCTCGCACAACGGGGTGCCGTCGGCGAGCGTCGGCAGGACGGTGCAGGCGGTGAAGTCGGTGCCGATGCCGATGACCTGCGACGGGTCCACACCGGCGTCGGCCATGGCGGCGGGGACGGCGTGCCGCAGGACGTCGCGGTAGTCCTCCGGGTCCTGCAGGGCCCAGTCGGGGGGCAGTGCCGGGCCGCCGTCGGGGAGCACGGCCTCGATCACGCCGTGGCGGTACTCGTGCACCGCGGTCCCGACCTCGGCACCATCGCGAACCCGGACCACCAGGGCCCGCCCGGAGAGGGTGCCGTAGTCGACTCCGACCACGTACCGCTCGTCCGCACCGTCCACACTGCTCATGTCCACCTCCGATCAATGACCGGCATAGTGTTAACGCTCACATACAGCGCCGTCAAGACGTCGGCCGACAACAGCTCAGTAACGGAAGGATAGGCGGAGCGTGTGGCCCGATCCAGAGGCATCACTCGCGGTCATCATCCTCGCGCTCCCGGCTGCCTGGACGGGGTGCCGGCGCCTGCTTGGCGGGGGCCCGGGGGCAGGAGCGCCCAGCGCCGCGGCCCCGGCGACGGATCGACGATTGTTAGCGAGAACATCGAGCCCTCACTTACGTTCACACGGTCGCACGACACCAGCCGAGCGCGGACCGATCCTCTGGGGACACCGACTTCGGTGCGCGCACTGAGCTGCGATGCTCTCCGGCCGAAGTCGACCCGGACCGCCACCAACCGTCGCGAGGGCGACTCGACATCGTCACGAGTGATTTACATCAATGGATGTCAGCGATAACATCCGTCTCATCGCGTCGCGTCCCCGGGCGGCCACCGGGCCGGAGCCGACCGGGAACGCGACGACGGACGGCGAGCGACGTGATCCGGCACGAGGCCGGCCGAGGGCCGGACGAGCCCGTCCCGAGGTAGGCCATCGATGCCCGCGGGCCGGCCGGGCGACCATCGCACCGGCCACGCCCCGTGACGCCCTCGTTCGCCACATCCCGGCGCCGGCGCCCGACCCGACGCCACTCACCGCTCCGACCGAGGAGGAACACGTGCGCACACCGAGACAATGGCTGGCCGCCCTGGGCATCCTGGCGGTGGCCCTCGCGGCGACCGTCGCGGACGGGGCCGTCGCGCCCCGCCCGGCACAGGCGCTGGACAACGGCGTCGCCCGGACGCCGCCGATGGGTTGGAACACCTGGAACACGTTCGGCTGCAACATCAACGAGACGCTCATCCGCCAGACGGCCGACGCGATCGTCGCCAACGGGCTGCGCGACCTCGGGTACCGGTACGTCGTCGTCGACGACTGCTGGTTCAACCCGGACCGGGACGCACAGGGCAACCTCCAGGCGCATCCGCAGCGCTTCCCGAGCGGGATGAAGGCGCTGGGCGACTACCTGCACTCGCGCGGCCTGCTGTTCGGCCTCTACCAGGCGCCGCTGGACCAGACCTGTGCGCAGTACTTCGACGCCTTCCCTGGCTCCACCGGCAGTCTCGGGCACGAGTACCAGGACGCCCGGCAGTTCGCCGCCTGGGGCGTGGACTACCTGAAGTACGACTGGTGCTCCCCCACCGGGACCATCAACGACCAGGTCGCCAGGTTCGGCATCATGCGGGACGCGCTGGCCGCCGCCGGCCGGCCGATCGTCTACAGCATCAACCCGAACAGCATCCACGAGAAGACCGGGCCGCAGCGCAACTGGAGCGACGTGGCGAACCTCTGGCGGACCACCGAGGACATCACCAACGCGTGGGACACCGGCCAGACCAACGGCTACCCGATGGGCATCCGGAACATCGTCGACGTCAACGTGCCGCTGGCCGGGTACGCCGCACCGGGCGGGTTCACCGACCCGGACATGCTGGAGGTCGGCAACGGCGGGATGAACGACACCGAGATGCGCAGCCACTTCGCGCTCTGGTCGATCATGGCGGCGCCGCTCATGATGGGCAACGACCTGCGCTCGGCCAGCGCGGCGACGCTGAGCATCCTGCGGAACCAGAACCTGGTCGCGATCAACCAGGACCCGCTCGGGCTCCAGGCGGTCCAGGTGTCGAACGACGGCACCCGGCGGGTGCTGGCGAAGCGGCTGGCCAACGGCGACGTCGCGGTCGCGCTGTTCAACCAGGGCAGCTCCACCACGACGGTCTCCACGACGGCGGCGGCGATCGGCAAGAGCGGCACCTCGTTCACCCTGCGCGACGCGTGGACCAACGGCACCTCCACCAGCACCGGAACGATCTCCGCGAGCGTCCCGGCGCACGGCACGGTGGTGTACCGGGTCAGCGGCGGCGGCACCACGAACCCGCCGCCCCCCACCACGTTCCGGCTACGCAGCGAATCGGCCGGACGATGCCTCGACGTCGACAACTCCCAGACCGCCAACGGCACCGGGACGCTCATCTGGGACTGTCACGGCAACGCCAACCAGCAGATCAGCCAGAGCGGGCAGACGCTGCGCGTCCTCGGCAAGTGCCTGGACGTCCCGAGCACCGCCGCCAACGGCACCCGCGTGCAGCTCTGGGACTGCAACGGCGGCACGAACCAGCAGTGGACGTTCAACGGCAACGGCACGGTGAGCAACGTCCGCTTCCCGTCCCTGTGCCTGGACGTCAACAACGGCGGCACCGCCAACGGGACCACGGTCATCCTCTGGTCCTGCCACGGCGGCACCAACCAGCGGTGGAGCCGGGTGTGACCGACGGCCAGCTGACACGTGCACGCCGGATCGGGACGAGAGCCCGGCACGCCATCGCCGTACTCGCCGGCCTGATCTGCGCCGTCGCCCTGCTGCCCGGCACCGCGCAGGCCGACAACCCGATCGTCCAGCACGGCTACACCGCCGACCCGGCGCCGATGGTGCACAACGGACGCGTCTACGTCTACACCGGGCACGACGAGGACGGCTCGACGTACTTCACCATGCGCGAGTGGCGGGTGTTCTCCTCCGCCGACATGGTCAACTGGACCGACCACGGCGTACCGATGAACCTCGGCACCTTCGCCTGGGCGGACGCGGACGCCTGGGCCGGCCACGTCGTCCCGCGCAACGGAAAGTTCTACTGGTACGTCCCGGTGCGACAGCGCGGCGGCGGAATGGTGATCGGGGTCGGTGTGGCCGACAGCCCGACCGGGCCGTTCCGGGACGCGCTCGGCCACCCCCTGGTCGGCAACGGTGAGATCGACCCGCACGCCTTCGTCGACGACGACGGGCAGGCGTATCTCTACTGGGGCAACCCGAACCTGTGGTACGTGCGGCTCAATCCCGACATGATCTCGTTCTCCGGCAGCCCGACCCGGATCCCGCTCACCACCGCCGGGTTCGGCACCCGAACCGGCGACCCGAGCCGCCCGACCCTCTACGAGGAAGGCCCCTGGGTCTTCAAGCGCAACGGGCTCTACTACAACGTGTTCGCGGCGGAGTGCTGCTCCGAGTTCATCGGCTACTCGACGGCGCCCGGCCCGACCGGACCCTGGACGTACCGGGGCACGGTCATGCCCCGGCAGGGCGCCAGCTTCACCAACCATCCCGGCATCGTCGACTTCAACGGCGGGTCGTACTTCTTCTACCACAACGGGGCACTGCCCGGCGGCGGCGGATACACCCGCTCCGTGGCGGTGGAGAAGTTCGCCTACAACTCCAACGGCACGATTCCCACGATGAACATGACCACCGCCGGCGTCCCGCAGGTCGGCACGCTCAACCCGTACACCCGGCAGGAGGCCGAGACGATCGCCTGGGGTTCCGGCATCGAGACCGAGCCGTCCAGCGAGGGCGGCATGAATGTCGGCTACCTCGCCAACGGTGACTACATCAAGGTCAGGGGCGTCGCCTTCGGCGCCGGCGCGACCTCCTTCAGCGCCCGCGTGGCGTCCGGGGCGGCCGGCGGCCGGATCGAGGTACGGCTGGACAGCGCCACCGGCCCGCTCGCCGGCACCTGCGCCGTCGGCGGCACCGGCGGCTGGCAGACGTGGACCACCTCCACCTGCGCGATCAGCGGCGCCACCGGGACGCGGGACCTGTATCTGCGGTTCGCCGGGGGCGCCGGAAACCTGTTCAACGTGAACTGGTGGCAGTTCGGCGGCGGGACGGCCACCCCGGCGTACCGGGTCACCAACCGCAACAGCGGCCAGGTCGTCGACGTCCAACAGCCGAACCTCGACGACCTCGCCGTGATCGGCCAGTGGACGGGCAACGGACAGAGCTGGCAACAGTGGCGGTTCCTCGACGCCGGCGGGGGCAACGTACGCCTGCAGAGCGTCCACAGCGGCAAGTGCGTCGACGTGGTGGACTTCTCCACGGCCGACGGGGCCCGGATCGTCCAGTACACCTGCCACGACGGCCTCAACCAGGTGTTCAGCTGGCGATCCACCGGCGATGGCTATCACCAGCTGGTCAACGTCAACAGCAACAAGTGCCTGAACGTGGTCGGCTCCACCGCTCCCGGTGCCGCGTTGGAACAGCGGACGTGCGCCTCCGCCCCCAGCATGCAGTGGTCCCGCGCCTGAGTCGACCTCGGCAGAAGGCTGTGCGGCGGCGCTCGACCGTCGCCGCACAGCCCTTCAAGGATCCCGGCGAAGCTCGCTGCCTCCGGCAGGAGCGTCTGTCACGCCCGGCCCGCCCGGTGCTTGACCCGCCCTGCGTCGGAACCTAAACTCACGACTTGTTAACGCTAACAGCGGCGTCAGTCGATGAGAGCCGACGGGTCATTGACGCCGGGGTCAAGGGCAGTCCCCAGGGCGGCGCTGACCGGTCCGGACCGGACCGGGCACGCGCGTATCACCACCACCAGCCAGGAGGACGCAGAATGACGCACGATCAGAACGGGCCGGTCAGCGGCGAGCGGCGACTGCTGAGCCGGAGAGCCGTCCTGACGACGATGGGGGCCGTGCCGGTCGCGGCAGCGGCGACCACACTGCTGGGAGCCACGGGAGCCTCGGCCTCGCCCGCGACCGTCAACCTGTCGGCGCAGCGGCAGACGATCAAGGGCTATGGCGCCATGGCCCACGCGGCCTGGATCGGCGACCTGACGGCCGCCCAGCGGGAGACGGCGTTCGACACCGGCGAGGGTCGGCTGGGCTTCTCCATCCTGCGGATTCCCGTCGGCGAGAGCTCGGCTGACTTCGGCCGTGATCTCGCGACGGCGAAGCGCGCGGCCGAGCTCGGGGTGACCGTCTTCGCCTCGCCGTGGAACCCGCCCGCCAGCATGATCGAGACCTTCACCCGCGGCAGCCAGACCAACGCGAAGCGGCTCCGCTACAGCTCGTACGCCGCCTATGCGCAGCACCTCAACGACTTCACCACGTACATGCGTAACAACGGGGTGCCCCTGTACAGCATCTCGGTGCAGAACGAGCCCGACTACGCGCACGACTGGACGTGGTGGACCTCCGCCGAGATGGTCAGGTTCCTGCGGGAGAACGCCGGCTCGATCAGCACCCGGGTCATGGCACCCGAGTCGTTCCAGTACATCAAGTCCGTGTCGGACCCGATTCTCAACGATCCCACGGCGCTGGCCAACGTGGACATCATCGGGGCCCACCTCTACGGGACGTCGTACTCGAACTTTCCGTACCCGCTCTTCAGGCAGAAGGGCGCGGGCAAAGAGCTCTGGATGACCGAGGTCTACTACCCCAACAGCAACACCAACTCGGGCGACGCCTGGCCCGAGGCGCTCGACGTGGGCGAGCACATCCACCGCGCCATGGTGGACGCCGAGTTCCAGGCGTACGTCTGGTGGTATCTGCGGCGCAGCTACGGCCCGATGCGGGAGGACGGCCAGGTCAGCAAGCGTGGTGCCATGATGGCGCACTTCGCCCGGTTCGTCCGGCCCGGCTACACCCGGATCGACGCGACGGCGAACCCGGCATCGAACGTCTACGTCTCGGCGTACCGGGGCGGCAACACCGTCGTCATCGTCGCCGTCAACAAGAACACCTCGTCGGTGAGCCAGCAGTTCAGCCTGTCGGGCACCACCGCTTCCGGCAGCGTCTCGAACTGGCTGACCGACGCGAGCCGGACCGTCGCGCCCCAGAGCGCGCTCACCATGTCGAACGGCTCCCTCACCGTCACCCTGCCCGCCCGAAGCATCATGACCTTCGTGACCAGTGTGGACGGCACCCCGCCGCCCAGCCCGACCCCCACGCCCACCGTCACCCCGCCCCCGGGTGGGGGCACGGGACCCCGGGTCGCCTACACGATGAACTCCTGGGGCTCCGGCTTCACGGCCAGCATCGACATCACCAACACCGGCACTTCGGCGATCAACGGCTGGACGTTGGCCTTCAACCTGCCCTCGGGTCAGTCGATCACCTCGGGCTGGGGTGCCACCTACTCGCCGTCCAGCGGCCAGGTGAGCGCCCGTAACGTCGACTACAACGCCGCAATCGCCCCCGGGGCCACCATCAACATCGGCTTTCAGGCCAACACCAGCGGCAACACCGCCGAGCCGACTGCATTCACCCTCAACGGCGTCGCCTGCACGGTGGTCTGACCGCCACGACGCAGGGCCCCCACCCTGGCGATTGACCAGAACCGGGTGCGGCCCCTCCGGCAACGGCGGGGCCGCACCCTTCTCGTGGCCACCGTACCGGTGGTCAGGCGGCGGCCAGCCGCCAGGCGATTCATTCATGAAACTTTCACGATCATGCATTGATGGACATCACTTTGGTTGGTTTAGATGAGTGGGCGTTCCCGATCCTGGGAGCGCGCACATGCCGACCGAGGAGAACCCGTTGCCAAGGCTCCACCTCCGGGTACGTCGGGCACACGCCCTCACCGCCGCCGCCGCGACCCTGCTCGCGGCCGCCCTCACAGTGCTCACACCCACCGCCGCGCACGCGTGGGGGCCCGGCGCTGAACCCACCCTGCCGTACGCGCTGCCGGCCCTCCCCGACGTGCCCGTGCGCGGGTGCCAGTCGACGGTGGCCAACCCGTCCGCGCCGACCGGGGCAAGCCCCGCCCTCCAGGTCATCTATGCCTGGCACGACGGCAACGGCAACAACTACGAGGCCAACGTCGAGTACATCGCCAAGGTGGTGGACCGCATCGACTGGGCGCTGGACCAGTCGAGCAACTACGACCAGCATGTCAAGCTGAGCTGCCGCACCGGGTACGACACCAGCACCTACGCCGGCTACGCCCGCTCGCTGATCGTCCCCGAGAAGATCGACGCCGGGACCAACCCGAATACCAGCTCAGCCGTCGTCCGCAGTGACCTGATCTCTGCCGGATACGACGACAGCAACCGCATCTATCTCGTCTTCACCGACTTCGCCTCGAACTCCGACGCCTACGTGTGCCCCACCGGCGGCGGTTACAACTCCTCCGGCGGGCACTGCTCGGCGGTGACCGAGTCGTGGACCACCGGCGTGGGTGGGCACGAGTTGGGGCACGTGCTCGGCGCTCCGCACGCCTGGATGGCCGAGACGGGAGCGCCGTACCACCCCGAGATCATGTACGGCTGGTGGGACAACTGGAACTTCGACCCGGGCTTCCGCAACTACTACGACCCGAGCGAGCTGTCGGCCAGCTTCTATCTCGACCCGCACCCCTCCACGTCCAAGGGGAACATCGCCAACCACCCGATGCTGACCGCCCCCACCTGCTGCGACGTCGGCGCCAACAACGACTCACTCACCGCCGAGCAGCGGACGTTCGAGGCGGTCACGCCAGGCAGCGGTACGTCGACGTTGACCTCGTCCGGCGGCTGGCACCAGGTCACCCCCTCCTGCGGCACCTCGGGGATCTCCTGCACCTACTTCGACGGGCGTCGGTCGGCGCAGTTCAACACCTACACCGGCCCCTCCAACAGCTCGTCGATCTCGCTGACCAACCGGCCGGCGGTGACCGCCGGCAACACGTACAAGCTCTTCACCAGGCTGCGGGCCAACGCCGCGGTGACCACGCAGCTCCAGCTCGCCTGGTACAACTCCGGCGGCACCCTGCTGTCGACCAGCTCCGGCACCGCGTCGACGCTCGCCAGCAACTGGCTGGAATACCGGCTGACCTCCACCGCTCCGGCGAACGCGACCGCCGTGCGGGTCACCCTGGCCGTGCCCAACCAGTCAACCACCGGCAACTACGCGATCAACATCGACAGTCTCCAGCTCAACAACTGCACGGCGAACACCAGCGGCAACTGCCGCTACGACACCTGACCCTCCGCTGATCCGGACCGCCACGTACCTTCCGCACGGCCCGGGGCGGGCTCGGCGCGACGCCGAGCCCGCCCCTCCGATCTCTCGATCATGGTCCCGGACCGGAACGCTTCCGCGCGGCCCCGCCGGTGTCCCCCCGGACGTCTACGACATCCGGGGGGGTCCGGTGCCCGTCGTCAGCGTTGCAGGGTCAGCAGACCCGGGCGGTACGGCAGGCGGCCGTAGTCGCCGCCCGAGTTGGGGGAACGGCCCTGGTAGAGCAACTGCAGGTTGCAGGGGTCGACGGTCATGGTCTGATCGGCGTTGGCGCGGATCAACTCGCCGTGGCTGATGTCGTTGGTCCAGGTGGCGCCGCTGTTGGCCTTGCCCGCGAACGGG
This sequence comes from Micromonospora sp. USAFONa4, assembly GCF_057197825.1. NCBI lineage: Bacteria > Bacillati > Actinomycetota > Actinomycetes > Micromonosporales > Micromonosporaceae > Micromonospora > Micromonospora sp. USAFONa4. The sequence continues at coordinate 923,773 of NZ_CM170072.1, forward strand.
TTGCTCTCGGTGGCGGCCTGCGGCGTCCACGTACCGCCCAGGCTGGTGGCCGTGAACGAACGGAAGTAGCGGCCCTGCGCGCCGATCGCCTCGACGAGCATGAGGTACCGGTTCTGGCCCTGGAGCTTGTAGACCTGGACCGCCTCGAACAGGTTGTTCGTCGTGTCGCTCATGATGGTCGTGTAGGTCGAGCCGAAGCTGCCCGGGAAGTTCCCGATGGGCATGCTGGCCCGGTAGATCTTCCCGTTGTCCCCGGCGAAGAACAGGTACATGTTGGTGTCGTCACCGATGAGCGCCTGATCGATCGGCCCGGTGCCGGAGCCGGAGATGCTGCCGGTGAAGAGCGTCTGCGGCGACGACCAGCTGTTCACGTTGGTGGGGTCGCTCGACGTCCGGTAGGAGAAGGCGGGTCCGCCCCACTGGTAGGCGAGTACCCAGATGTTCCTGGGGGCGAAGTAGAACAGTGAGGGCGCGACGGCGGCGAAGGGCATCTGGTTCTGGCTGGCCGAGGCCATGTCGGACCAGTTCGTGAAGAGGCCGAAGTTCATCGAGCCCCACGTCGTTCCCGTGTCGTGCGTGGTCGCGTAGACGAGTTGCCGGCCGTTGTAGGGGGCGTGGGTGAAGTCCTTCAGCGACACCCACCCCGCCCTCGGCTGCGCCAGCGCGCCCGTCGACGACCAGCGGTACGTCGACGGCAGCGCACACGTGCCGGGCGGCGGCGTGGTGGGGTTGCCCCCGCCGTCGACGCGGACGAGCTGCCACTGCTGGTTGTTGCCGTTCCAGTCGTCGTACTGCACGACGTTGCCGCCGTCGGCGGTCGAGGCGCCCTGCACCTCCACCGCCTTGTTGCTGTTCCGGTTGATCAGGCGGACGTAGCCACCGGCGGAGTCGGCCAACCGGAACTGCTGGTTGGACCCGTTGCCGTCGGCCCACTGCACGATGCTGGCACCGTTGGCGGTCGAGAAGTTGTAGACGTCGAGCACCTTGCCGGACAGCCGCGACTTCAACCGGTAGTAGCCACCGCCGGAGTCCACGAACTGCCACTGCTGCTGGTTGCCGTCGTTGCGCGCCCACTGCACGATCCGCGCGCCGTCGTTCGTGGCCAGGTTGTACACGTCCAGGGCCTTGCCGCTGTTGCGGTTGACCAGCACGTACCACGCGCTCGTGTCGACCGTCGCCGCGGCGGCGGGTGCCGACGACACCACCGCCGCGGCGACGCCACCGACCAGCAGGGCCACCCCAGCGGCGACGACCCGCGGCAACCACCCGCGCCGCCGCAACGGCGGCGGTGCGAGAGATGGAGACCTTTCGAAGACAGACATGATCCTCCTCGGCTGAGAGATGTCAGCGGGATGCCCGGAAGATGGGCGCACCGCGACGCGTGGCCGGGCACGAGCGGCAAGAGGTTAGCGCTAACAAGACCTGCTTGCGCCCAGGCGCACGCCTGATTCAAGGTCGACAAGCAAGCTCGCCCGGAAAGCCACGCGACGTCGGCCTCAGCCATCGACTGTGAGCGATAACATGCCGTTCGTCAAGACGTAACGTTCCCCACTCGGCTCGCGTCGACGCGTCTGCCTGGCCTGGTCGCGCGGGTCACCGCCTCCAGCCATGATCGTCTAGTCTGCGCGCGTCACCCCTCGCAGCCATCCTGGACGGTCACCTTGATCTGCAAGACCTGCGGGGACGCCACGTCCCCCGCCTTCAACGAGTGCCGGCGCTGCAACACCCCGCTGGGCCAACCGGCGGTCGCTCCGGGAGTGCCCACACATCCCCTGCGCCGCCTGGGCACGGCTGCCGCCGTCGCCGTCGGCGTGGCCAGCCTGCTCTACCTGCCCAGCGGGCTGTTCCCCGTGTTCGGCATCCAGCTGGCCCGCGCCGCCGCCGAACGCGGCGACCGCGATCTGCTACTCGGCGCGGTGGCCGCCGAGGTGCTGCTCACCCTGCTCCACCTGTCGGCGCTCCTCACCGCCGCGGTGCTACTGATCATCTGGACCTGGCGCGCGCGCAGGAACTTGGAGGCGTTCCCCGGGGCCCTGCCGACACTGAGTTCCGGCTGGGCCATCGCCGGCTGGCTGGTCCCCTTCGCCAACTTCGTCGTGCCGGCCCGGGTGATCGCCAACGTCGCCCGGGACAGCCTCTGGCGACGTGCCACGCCAGCGCTGGTCGGGCTCTGGTGGGCCGCATGGCTGACGTTCAGCGTCGGAGACCGGATCCTGCTCCGCCTCGAGAACCAGCGGTACGACCGGCTGACCCCGTGGCCCCGCAGCGACACGGAGTTCGCCACGTACATCCGCTACTACGAGGAATCGCTCGGCCCCCGGCTGATCCCCACCGTCGCCTGCCTGGTCGCCGGCGCCTCGCTCATCGTGCTGATCCGCCGGATCACCGCCGCCCAGCAGGACCGCCTCGCGAAGACGACGCCGATCGGTACCGGGCACGGCGGGCTCGCGCCCGGCGCACCCTACGCGGCACCTCGAAGCGCGCCCGGGCACCCGGCGTCCCCGGCGGGCTCGATGCCGACGTAGCGACGACCGCAGCCGCACGGCGCCGTGCCGGGGCAGCCCGGTCACCGTCGCCCTGGGCCAAGCGCGCAGCCCTCTCGTCCGCTTGGTCGTCGCGGGCGGTTCTCGTCACCGGCCCCGCCCGGCGGCATCGTGGGCGGCCATGTCCGCCTGCCTGCGGGGTTCCTCGCGCAGGACAGCGCAGTGCAGCCAGGCGTCCGGGATGGCGAACCCGTCCACGAGCGTCCGCATGTGCGGGCGCAGCTCCTTGAGCAGGCCGTTCACCACGCCGGTGATCGCCTTGGCGCGAGCCGGCGTGAGGCGGCCGTGTTCCAGGAGCCATCCCTTGTGGGCCTCGATGACGGTGAGCGCGTACAGGTCGCAGACCCGGGAGAGCAGCGCCTGGACCGCAGGGTCCGTCGCGTCCTCGATGCCGGCGACGAACGCCTCCAGGGTGACCCGGTCGACGTGCGCGGCGGCGACGGCGAGGACATGGTCCTGGACGTCGTTGAAGATGTCGAAGGGGCGGTCCTTCTTCGTCGCCGCGCCGTTACGCAGGCGGCGGACCACGCCGTCGAGGAGGTGCCTCTCGCGGTCCTCGAAGACCTTGAGCTGCCAGCCGCGGTCGGTGACGGCGACCTCCTCGTCGCGGCCCGGCACGGCGCTGATCAGCCGCTCGATGACCGACCGCGCGGCCGTGCGCTCGAGCACCATCTCGCGGACCTGTTCGGCGACGAAGGAGGCCCGCCCCCAGCCGTCCAACGAGCCGAACTCGTCCCGGTAGCCGGTGAGCAGCCCCTTGGCCACCAGCTGCAGCAGCACCGTGTTGTCGCCCTCGAACGTGGTGAAGACGTCGGTGTCGGCCTTGAGGCTGGGCAGCCGGTTCTCGGCCAGGTAGCCGGCGCCGCCGCACGCCTCGCGGCACATCTGGATGGTGCGGGTGGCGTGCCAGGTCTGTGCGGCCTTGAGACCGGCCGCCCGGGACTCCAGCTCCCGCTGCCGGTGCGCGTCGACCGGCCCGTCGCCGCCCTGCACCTCGTGCAGCGCGGCGACCAGCTCAGCCTGGGCGAAGTGCAGCGCGTACGTGGTGGCCAGGGCGGGCAGCAGCTTGCGCTGGTGGGCCAGGTAGTCGTTGAGCAGCACCTCGCGGTCCGCGTCGGGCGTGTCGAACTGGCGGCGGATGTCGCCGTAGCGCACCGCGATGGCCAGCGCCGACTTGGTCGCCGCCGACGCGGCGCCGCCCACGCTCACCCGGCCGCGGACCAGGGTGCCGAGCATGGTGAAGAAACGCCGGGAGTCGTCCTCGATCGGGCTGGAGTACGTCCCGTCCTCCGCGACCTGACCGTGCCGGTCGAGCAGCATGTCCCGCGGCACCCGCACGTGGTCGAAGCTGAGCCGCCCGTTGTCGACACCGAGCAGGCCGGCCTTGGGACCGGCGTCGCCGATGGTCACGCCCGGCAGCGGCTTGCCCTGCGCGTCGCGGATCGGCACCAGCCACGCGTGCACACCGTGCCGCCGCCCCTCGGTGATCAGCTGCGCGAAGACCACGGCCATCCGCCCGTCCCGGGCCGCGTTGCCGATGTAGTCCTTGCGGGCCGCCTCGTGCGGGGTGTGCAGATCGAAGGTCTGCGTCCGCGGATCGTAGGTGCAGGTGGTGCGCAGCTGCTGGACGTCGGAGCCGTGGCCGGTCTCGGTCATCGCGAAACAGCCGAGGATCTTGCCCGAGACGATGTCCCGCAGGTAGGCGTCGTGGTGCCGCCGGGTGCCGAGGGCGTCGACCGCGCCGCCGAACAGGCCCCACTGCACGCCCGCCTTGACCATCAGCGACAGGTCGACCTGCGCCAGCATCTCGCAGGCCACGATCGAGCCGCCGACATCGGACCTGCCGCCGTACTCCGTGGGGAAGGCCGACGCGATGCCCAGCTTGACCGGGAGCTCGGCGATCAACCGGGTGATCCGCTCGCGCGCCTGGTCACCGGTCTCGCCGTACACCGGGAGGAAGCGCGCGTCGAGCTGGTCCCGGTGCGCGTTGCGGACCTCGGCCCACGGCCCGTCGAGCAGTTCCCGCAGGCGGGTGACCTCGATGCGGCCGGACGCGTGATCGGACATGGTCACCCCTCGAAATAGCGGATATATGGTCACACTCCGTACCCGATCCAGGATACCGGCCGCCCCCAGCATCAAGATCCGGCAGGGACAGGTCGCGGCGACCGCCCCGGGAGAGCCGGGCCAGCCGGCCGTCGCCCCCTCGGTCAGCGGCCGGAGGGTGCGGCGGGTACCCGACGAATCCGGTTGGCGACAGCCCACGCCCCTTCACCCTCAGCGACGGCTCTGACACTCTGCACCCGACGGGTAACCCTTCGGATTGGGCGGGTCGAGAGCGATGGCGAAGCGTTGGTTGGTCACGGGGTGTTCGAGCGGACTCGGCCAGGCCCTCGCGGCCCGGCTCGCCGCCGAGGGCGAGCAGGTGCTGGCGACGGCCCGGCGACCGGAGACCCTCGGCGCGTTGGCAGCCCGGCATCCGGGCAACGTGGTGGCCGCCGCGCTGGACGTACGGGATCCGGCGCAGTGCGTGGCGGCGGTCGAGCGGGCGGTGGACGCCTTCGGCGGGATCGACGTCCTGGTCAACAACGCCGCCTACGGCCAGTTCGGCACCTTCGAGGAGGTCTCCGACGCGGAACTCGCCGCGCAGTTCGACACCAACGTGTTCGGGCCGTGGCGGCTCACCCGGGCCGTGCTGCCGCTGTGGCGGGCGCAGCGCCACGGGCACGCGGTCTTCGTCAGCTCGGTCGCCGGCATGGTTCCCTTCCCCGGGCTGGCCGCCTACACGGCGAGCAAGTTCGCGGTGGAGGGAGCGGCCGAGTCGCTGGCCGCCGAGGCCGGGCACCTCGGGGTGAAGGTCACCATCCTCCAGCCGGGCGGCTTCGCCACCGCGTACAGCGGCAACCTGGTGATGCCGGAGCAGCGGATCCCGGAGTACACGGCGGTCAGTGACGGCCTGCTCGGCGCGCTGCGCAGCATGAACACCAAGATCGAGGTGAACTCCCCCGAGCTCTTCGCCGACGTGGTCTGGCGGCTCAGCCAGCTGGAGTCGCCGCCGCTGCGGCTGCCGGTGGGTCCGGACTCGGAGACGTTCCTGGAGGCCGCCTACGACGCCCGGCGCAGTGAGTACGACCAGGTCGTCAAGGCGGGTCACCACACCCTCGCGTGACCCCTCCCCCGGGCCCGGCCGGCACCGACGGCCGGCGGACGCGGCCGACCGCGACGACGGTTGTGGCCCTTCGCGGCGCCGCGGCGGGACGCGTCGCACCGGGCCGGCACCCCGGCGCCGGCCCGGCACCACGCGACGTTCACCCGCCCTCCGGTTCCCCGGGCGCTACCGGCTGCCCTCCGGGCTCGACAGGCACGGCTGGGCGTGTGCCAGGTCCCCGACCACCGGCTGCGCCCTCCGGTGGGCGGCGCAGTGCACCGCGCCCAGGTCGTTCAGCTCGCGCCGCCGGACGGCGGGCAGGGACTGGGCCCCGTCCCGACGTAGCGCGAGCTCCGTCGACGGCACGCGGGCCCGCAGCGCGCACTCGCCGTCGGCGGTGGCCACGGCGATCTCCCGGCGGCGCAGGGAGGCGGAGTCGCCGTCCTGCCGGTACGCACGCGACAGGTCCTCGGCCGCGGCCTCCGGGTCGGGGTACGGGTAGCCCGCTTCGGCCATGCACCAGAGCCACCGGGCGCGGGCCCGTGCCAGTTCCGGGGTCTTCCCGACCTGCGCCCTGAGGGTGTTGTCCAGAACCTGGGGGACGGCGTCGACGCGGGCCCACCGCCGGGCGTCGCCGTACAGGGCGGCCCGGCTCTCGGCCACGCACCCGAGCGTCGGGTAGGACAGGACGCTGCCGTCGGGCAGCTCCAGCTTCTCGTACCGCCGGGTGTCGCCGAACAGGGCGAGCTGCAACGCCGGCTGCCGGTCGTTCGGACCCGCCCTCGGGGGCCTCGACGCCTCCGCCAGCCCGAAACCCTCCGCGCGGCGCCGGGGCAGGTCGACCGCACGCTCCTCGTCGGACCCGGCGACCGGTGGCGGGGTGACCGGCCAGTAGACCTGCCCACGCGCGGCCATGCACCGCTCGACCAGCTTCTCCTCGGCCAGCTCCAGCACCCGCCTGCGGGCGGGATGGCCACCGGAGCCGGTCAGCAGGTCCAGCGCGTCGACGCCGAGCGCGGACTCCTGGCGGCCGGTGGTGCCCGCCTGCGGGGTGCAGGCACTCCCGCAGACGAGCACCAGGAGACCGACGGCCACGGAGAGCATCCGGGACGTCGAGCGTCGAGTCGTCAGCACCACTTGTGCGAGCTGATCTTGTCGTTGGGGCTGGTCCCGTCGCTCCACCTGTCGTAGGCCAGGTTGGCGAGGTAGCTGCCGCGCGGCAGCCGGTAGAAGAAGGCGCCTGTGTAGTTGGTGCCGTCGTGGAAGGTGACGGCGCAGTTCTGCCCGTTGTTGAACACCGACGACACGCAGTTGCTCCAGGTGCCCGTCGGGCAGGTGCCGTGGCCCCAGTTGCCGTAGTTGGCCTCGTTGTTCTGCCACTTCCCCGGGCCGTCGTTGAAGTCGGCGGCGGCCCACACGCAGACGGAACCCGACGGGCAGCCGGCGTACCTGTCCCCCGCGGACGCGGGCTCCACCAGGCACACCAGCGCCAGCACGGATCCCGCCGCCGCCGCCGCGCACCGCCGCAGCACGTTTTTCATGATCTTCCTCTTCTCTGCCCGGACCGGTCGACCGGACGCGGTCGACATCTGTCGCATCAGCGTCGGCGGTGGCGTGGGGTCGACGGCTTGTGAAATTCTTGTGCATCGATGCGGGCGACCGGTGGGCGACGATCGCGATGCCGCTTTGGGGGATTCGTGGCCGACTTTCGCGTACTGGGGCCGGTGGAGATCTGGGCGGACGACCGGCGACTGCCGGCCGGGCAGCCGAGGCAGCGCGCCGTGCTGGCGGCGCTGCTCGTGGACGCCGGACGGTCGGTGACGCCGCAGACCCTGTTGGACCGGGTGTGGGGGGACAGCCCGCCACGGGGCGCGCGGCAGTCGCTGCACGCGCACGTCACCCGGATCCGGCAGGCCCTGCACCTCGTGGACGTCGGTGAGCCGCCCGCGCTGGTGTGGCGGCCGGGCGGATACGTGCTCGAGGTCGCCGCCGACCGGGTGGACGTACACCGGTTCCGCAGCCTGCTCGCCCAGGCCAAGGAGCCGGAATGCCCGGACGCCCGGCGGGCGTCGTTGCTGCGGGAGGCGCTCGCGCTGTGGCGGGGCGAACCACTGGCGGGACTGTCGGGGTCCTGGGCCGCGCGGACCAGGGAGAGCTGGCGGCAGCACTACCCGGAGGCCGTCGTCACCTGGGCGTACGCCGAGTTGCGGGTGGCGAACCCGGAACCGGTGATCAGTCGGCTCACCGAACTGGTGGGTGACTATCCGCTCGTGGAGTCGGTGACCGCGGCGCTGATGCACGCCCTCTACGCGGTGGGCCGGGGAGCCGACGCCCTCGTGCAGTACGCGGTCGTCCGTCGGCGGCTCGCCGAGGAACTCGGTGTCGATCCGGGGCCCGAACTGCGGACGCTGCACCAGGCGATCCTGCGCGACGACCTGGACGCGCCGCACGGTCGGCACCCGGCGTCGGTGGCCCTTGCGCACCCGACGCCGGCCCAGCTGCCTCCCGACACCCCGGGATTCGTGGGTCGGGCGGAGCACCTCGCCCGCCTCGACGCGCACCTGCCGGGGCGGCAGCCCGCAGCGGCGTCCACGATCGTCACCGTCTCGGGTACCGCGGGGGTCGGCAAGACCGCACTGGTCGTGCACTGGGCGCACCGCGTCGCCGGGCGGTTCCCCGACGGAAACCTGTACGTGAACCTGCGCGGCTTCGAGCCCACCGGCGAGGCGACGGCTCCCGCCGAGGCCGTCCGCGGTCTCCTCGACGCTCTCGGCGTGACCGCCGACCGGATGCCACCGCAGCCGCAGGCGCAGGCGGCGTTGTACCGCACGCTGCTGGCCGGCAGACGGATGCTCGTCCTGCTGGACAACGCCCGCAATGCCGAACAGGTCCGCCCCCTGCTGCCCGGGGCGGCCTCGTGCCTGGTGGTGGTGACCAGCCGCGACGCGCTGGTCGGTCTGGTCGCCGCCGAGGGTGCCACGCCGCTGCGGCTGGACCTGCTGGACCGTGGTGAGGCGCGGAGCCTGCTGGCCGGCCGGCTCGGACGGCACCGGCTGTCGGCCGAACCCGCGGCCGCCGACGAGATCGTCGACCTGTGCGCCCGGCTTCCCCTGGCGCTGTCCGTCGTGGCCGCCCACGCCGTGATGCGGCCCGACGTCGCCCTGGCGGTGCTGACCGGCGAGCTGCGTGAGGCACGCGGCGGCCTCGACGCCTTCGCCGCGAACGACCCGACCACCAACCTGCGCAGCATCTTCTCCTGCTCCTACCGGGCGCTCGGCGGCGAGGCCGCGCGGGCCTTCCGGCTGATCGGGTCGCACCCCGGCACCGACATCACCGTGCAGAGCGCGGCGAGCATGAGCGGCGTGCCGGTGCGGCAGGCGCGGGCCCTGCTCACCGAGCTGACCGACAACCACCTGCTCGCCGAGCACACCGCCGGCCGGTACGCCGCCCACGACCTGCTCCGCGCCTACGCCGCCGAGCTGGCGGACAGCCTCGACGGCCGGTCGGAGCGGGACGGCGCGACGCACCGGGTCCTCGACCACTACCTGCACACCGCACACGCCGCCGCCCGGATGCTGGAGCCCCACCGGGAGCCGCTCACGCTCGCCGCGCCCCGTTCCGGCGTCACGCCCACGACCTTCGCCACCGCCGCCGAGGCACTGGCGTGGTTCGTGGCCGAGCGTTCCGCCCTGGTCGCCAGCGTCCAGCTGGCCGCCGCCACCCGGCACACCGCCCACGCCTGGCGGCTGGCCTGGATCCTCAACACCTTCTTCAGCCGGCAGGGCTACTGGCACGACCAGGCGGCCGTCCAGCACACCGCGCTGGGCGCGGCGCGGCACGCCGGCGACAAGGACGGACAGGCGCACCTGCACCGGGGCCTCGCACGGGCCTACTTCCGGTTGGGTCGCCACGACGAGGCGCACGCCCACCTGCGGGTGGCCCTCACCCTCTGCGAGGAACTCGGCGACCCGGTGGCAGAGGCGCGCGTCCACGGCGGCCTCGGCTTCATCCTCAACCAGCGCGGCCGGCACCGCGAGTCGCTACCGCACCTGCGGCGGGCGCTCGGGCTGTACGCCAGGGCCGGGCACCCGGACGGGTACGCGGAATCGCTCAACGCGCTCGGCTGGAGCCACGCGCTGCTCGGCAACCACCACCAGACCCTCGTCTACTGCCACCAGGCCCTGACGCTGATGGGCCGGCTCGGCGACTGCCACGGCCAGGCCAACGTCTGGGACAGCCTCGGCTACGCCCACCACCACCTCGGGCACCACGGCAGGGCCATCGAGTGCTACCGGCAGGCCCTCCTGCTCTTCCAGCACACGGGCGAGCGGTACCTGCGGGCCGAGACCCTCGTCCGACTGGGCGACGCCCTGCTGGCCGCGGACGAGCCGGGACGGGCCAATGCCGCCTGGGCCGACGCCCTGTGCGTCCTGTCCGACCTCGGTCACCCCGACATCGACCTCGTCCGCGCCCGACTCCGTTCGGTCCCCGGGTTCCCGCAGCCGCCGACGCCGGCCAGCAGGCACCTGTCCGGGACGTGGCCGGACGAGGGCGCAGCGGGACGGTGATCCCCCGCCGGGTGCGCCCCCCGGCCGGGTCGAGGCGACGGCCGCGCGGGCCCCGGCCGGCAGGACACGTGCGCGGCCGGTCGTGACTGACCGTCGCGGTGGACGGCGTCGTGATGTCGCGCCGCGTTCAGAACTGGCGCACGGCCAGCAGGCCGAGGGCGATCACGAGTACGACGCCCGCCGTGACGGTGATCGTCCGGATCCGCACCCGCAGGTCGGCGTCCCACCTGTCGCCGGTGCCGGCGGCGCGGCGGGCCAGCGGGGTCATCGCGCGTCCGACGCCGAATCCGACCCCGGCGAGCATCGCGACGTGCAGGCGCTGGCCGCCGAGGAGCAGAGCGACCGCCAGCACGTACGGAGCGCTCGCCGAGACGTAGGTGCGCACCCCGGTGCCCATCTCGAAGCCGAACTGCAGCGCCCCACGGCGCAGGCTGCGCTGGAGCACGTCCTGCGGCACCTGCCGGGCGTTCTGCGGCAGCCGGATCGGCACCAGACCCACCTCGCGGAGCAGCCCCAGCACCGCCACCGCCACGATGCCCGCGTACCGCCACGGGACGGGCAAGGGAGCGGACAGGCCGGAGAGCAACCCCAGCACCGATCCGCTGAGCAGGCCGCCGACGATCAACCCCACGACGAACAGGGTGAGGACGACGCCCTGCCGATCTCGATCCCGCCACCCGGGCGAGGCCAGCGCGTGCGCGCTGTTGTGCGTTCAAACGGAACCGGAGAGCGTGTAACCCGCGAGCCCTCCGATCATCGCCCAGGTGAGCACGTGCCCGTACGCGGCGGCGGCGAGCGCACCGACGGCGAGCAGCAGCAGGGGTACGAGAGGGTCGCCCGCCCGGCGTAGTGCCGCCCGGGCGTGCCCTGGCAGTGTCCGGGTCATACGGCGGCGCCGGTCAGCGTCCGCCAGGAGTTCACCCCGACGACCCCGTCGACCGTAAGCCCGTTCTGCCGCTGGAAGTCGCGCGCCGCGCTGTCCGTCGCCGGGCCGAAGGACCCGTCGACCACCAGCGCGTAGCCGCGCCTGTTCAGCTGGCGCTGTGCCGCGCTGACGACGTGGCCGCTGTTACCGGAGCGGACCGTGCTCACGAGCTTCGGCCAGGTGGTCGCGTCGACGACACCGGTGGCCCCGAGGCCGGCCGCCGCCTGGAAGCTCTTCACCTTCGCCTCCGTGTCGCCGCCGAAGATCCCGTCGATCTCGGTCGCGTGCCCGCGGGCGGTCAGCAGGTGCTGCACGGTGTAGACGTTCACCCCGGTGTTGCTCCGCCGGGTGGTGGGCCAGTTGGCCGTGCCCAGGCATCCGCACTTGGTGTTCCAGCGGCAGATCGACTTCACCCAGCCCGAGCTGGTCTTCTTGTACCCGTCGTGGCACCGGCGTTCGACCGAGCACGCGCAGGCGCCGCACGCCCCGTTGTACGCCCACAGCCAGCCGTCGTAGGTGCCGCCGTAGCACTGGTTCGGTCGCAGGATCCACGTGACGCCGTCGTTCTTGTGGAAGCCGGCGTACGTCCCGCTGGTGTTGCAGGAGTCCGCGAAGATCGTGCTCGGGCCGCACCCCGGTGAGCAGTTGTGGTCGCTGGCGTACGTCGGGCACCCGGCATAGATCGTGTAGCCGTCGGCGTACGCGCGGCGGGCCGCCGGGAACACGCTGAGCGCGGCCATGCCCACCGCGGTGCCCGCCCGGAGCAGGGTGCGTCGCGACAGCGCCCAGCCCGCGCGCCTGCGGCCGCCCGGCTGCGCCGGCACCCGCCGGACGGCGGCGCCGGTCCCCGGGTCGTCCCCGCGCAACCAGGGCACCGTGTCGATACCGGTCATGCCCGATCTCCCTGATTCGTGGCGACCGCCGGTGCGGGGCCGCCGGGTGGGCTGTCGACTTCGTCGAGCAGGCGGTGCAGTGCCGCCCGGGAGCCGATCGGCTCGGCGCGGAGCACCCGCCCGGCCGCGTCGACGACGGTGGCGAACGGCGTGGCGAGGGCGTCGTACCGCTCGAACAGTTCCGCCTGCCCGCCGAGCACGGTGATCGGCAGCTCCGCCGCCCGCGCCGGGGGGCCCTCCCGGTAGAGGACCCGGAACTCCAGGCCGGGGCGGGCGTGCTCGCCCGCCTCGGCCAGCACCTCGGTGCACGTCCCGCAGTCGGGCTCCAGGAAGAGCAGCACCAGCGGAACCGTCGGGGCCGCCGGCGCCAGCCGGGCGAATCCGGGGGCCGGTGCGCCGGGCCGCAGGCCGACCGACTCGGGACGGCGCTGGACCGCCCCGCTCGACAGCGCGTGCACCTGGCGTACCAGGCCCGAGACCGTGAAGGCCAGCAGGAGGATCGCGATCCAGCTCAGGATCAGTGCGCTGGTCTGGAAGCTCATCCGGCAATGCCTCCCTCTGTCGTGCCGATGGACCGGCGGGTCGTGGGCCGCCCGGCTGTCGCCGTCGCCGGCTCGTACATCGCGGCGGGCAGGTGCCACAGCAGCGTGGTGAACGTGGTGGAGGCCAGCAGCACGACGGCGAGCGCGGCGTCGGCCCGGTCCGGCGCGACGATCGAGCCGGACAGCGCCAGCGCGAGCAGCGCCAGCCCGGCGAGGATCGCCGCCCGTGCCACCACCCAACCGGTCATCGGCAGTTCCACCCGGGAGCATCCGCACGACCCGGCGCGCCCGGTCGAGCGCACATACAGGCCGTAGCCGGCGTAGAGGGCGAGTAGCGCGCCGCTGCCGACGAGGACGGCGGCGAGCAGGCGCCCGCCGGCGGGGTGGAGCAGCGCCACGATCCCGGCGCCGGCGAGCAGTCCCTCGCCGGCGATGGCGACGACGGCGACCGCGACCGGAGCCGGAAGCACCCGGTGCGCGGCCAGGGCCCGGGCGAGCGCCGCCGGCCGTGACAGGTGCTCGGCGGTGCTGACGAGCAGGGTGAACAGGACGGTGTACGTGGCCACGCCGGCCAGCAGCCCGGACATCCCGGCCTACCGGACCGTCTGGACGCGGAGCCGGTCGACCAGGGTGGGCACCTGCTCCACGGCCGTGTCGCCGAACGGCACCAGGCTGAGCCAGGCGTCCGCCGCCGCCAGCACGAAATAGGGCTGCCCGTCGGGCAGGACGTCCCGGAAGAGCTCGCCCGCCCGCGTCTGCAGGCCGCGCCAGGAGGGCAGCTGTCCGGCACGCTGCTTGGTGAGCGGTGCGATCTCCAGCAGGCCGAGCCCGGGGATCTCCTTGAGGACGGTGGCGGGTTCGGCGAACTCGGCCCCGGTCTTCGAGGCCGGGCGCAGGGCCAGCCCGTCGTCGTGCTCCTCGACGCGCAGCGTCCGCAACACCCCGAGCAGATCGGTGGTCGACGCGCCGTACATCTCCGTGAAGAAGCAGTGCCGTCTTCCCCGCCAGACCGCCACGAGCCGCTCCTCGGCCAGCTGGATCTGCGGGTCGTAGGACCGGATGCGCGCGGTCGCCAGCGTGCCGCCCTGGTAGGTGAGTTCCTCGTCGAACGTCTCGACGCCGAGCGTCCGGGCCACGTCGTCCGCGAGCCCGACCGCGCCGGCCGTGAACTCGTGCAGTCGGCCGCCGATCGTCACGTCGGCCACGGAGGTGAACGGTGCGCTGAGGTCGAGTGAGCCATCGAGCATGAACCGACCCTGGTCGATCGCCCGATGCGTCACCGGCGCCCCACTGGATGCCATGCGCCCGCCCTTCGTCCGGGTCCGGAACTTACCAACGGCACGGTATACGGATCTGTAAATATATGACAAGGTCGATTGCTGTCACCGGGTGGTGACAGTCCCGGCCCGGCGCGCGGGCACTGCGGACGCGCGCCGCCCGACCCGAGCGGCACGGACCAGGTAGGACGCCGACCGGCCGGTAGGGTCGTCCGCGTGGATCTGGACGACACCGCCGCCCGGCTCGGCGTCCCCGTCGAGGACCTCGACCGCCTGCACCGGCTCGCCGGCGACCGGCCGTCGGCCCCGCTGCCCGCCAGAGCCGGCGCGCCCGCGCTCCTCGACCGGCTCGCGGTGCGGCCGGACGACGCCGCCGAGATCATGGCAGGCTGGCCCGACCCCGACTCTCCGCTGTGGACTCCGGAGCTGCGCTGGCTGCTCGACCAGTCGATCGCCCTGGTCCGCGCCGATCTCGGGGGCCACGCCTGGCTGCCGCCCGGTCCCGTGCTGCCGCGCGACCGGGGCCCCGCCTGGCGGCACCTCTACGTGTACGCGTACCTGGCCCTGGTCGACGTCGTCAGGGGATACCACCGCGAGCACGGCATCGCCGACGCCGTGTCGTGGGCGACCCTCGCGGACCTGGGCCGCAACCTCGCGATCGACCGGCGGATGCGCCGCGAGGGCTGGCCGGTCATGCAGAGCTGGCTGACGCTGCACGCCCGCGGCGGCCTCTACGAGCTGGGCCGGCTGCAACACCAGCGCGGCGACACCAGCATCGCCCTGCACATCCCCGAGTCGGGGCCGCTGACCCCGGAGTCGGTCACTGCGTCGCTCGACGAGGCCCGGGCGTTCTTCCCGCGCCACTTCCCCGACGAGCGCCACACGGCGTTCTCCTGCGGCTCGTGGCTGCTGGATCCGCAGCTGCTGGAGTACCTGCCCGGGGACTCCCACATCGCCCGGTTCCAGCGGCGATTCGAGCTGGAGCCCCACGAGGAGCCGGATCCGGAGGGGCTGGACGCCGACGTCGAGGTGCTGCGGTTCGTGTTCCGCACCCTGACCACGCCGCTCGACGAGCTGCCGCGCCGCACCGTGCTCCAGCGCGCGGTCGTCGACCACCTGAAGGCCGGCCGCCACTGGCAGTGGCGCCGCGGCCGCTTCCCGTTCTAGCCGCACCCGTCGGCCGGACACGGCGGCCCGGGAACAGCAGCGGGGCCGCCGGTGTCCGGCGGCCCCGCTGCTGTCGCGACTGTCAGACGATCTCCACCCCGTAGACGCTCAGCGCCTCGGTGACCGGCTGGAAGTAGGTGGTTCCGCCGGAGGAGCAGTTGCCGCTGCCACCGGAGGTCAGGCCCAGGGCGGTACTGCCGCTGAAGAGCGCGCCGCCGCTGTCGCCCGGCTCCGCGCAGACCGTGGTGCGGATCAGCCCGCTGACGCTGCCCTCGGCGTAGTTCACCGTGGCGTTGGTCGCCTCGACCGCGCCGCCGTGCAGGCCGGTGGTGCTGCCGGAACGCTGCACCGACTGCCCGACGAAGGCGTCGCCCGCGCCGGTGATGTCGCGGGTGGTGCCGTCGTAGAGGTAGACGCTGCCGTCGGCGGCGGCCGGGTTGGTGTGCTGCACGATGCCGTAGTCGTTGCCGGGGAAGCTGCCGGTGCCACCGGTGCCGAGCAGGTTGCCCTGCCCGGAGTCGGCGTACCAGTTGGCGGTGATGTCGGTGCAGTGCCCGGCGGTGAGGAAGTAGTGGGTGTCGCCGCTGCGGACGTTGAAGCCGAGCGAGCAGCGGCCGCCGCCCTCGGCGTAGATGGCCTCGCCACCGGCGGCCCGGGTGCTGAGCGTGCCGGCCTCCCGCTGGATGCGGACGGTACCGCCGAGCCGCTCCGCGACGGCCTCGACGCGGTCCAGCTTCGCGCCGGTCACCGTGCTGTCGACGGAGACCACGACCTGGTTGGTCGCCGGGTCGGTCCACCAGGCGGTGCCGGGCACCCGCGCGGCGCTGTCCAGCGCGGCGGTGGCCCGGGCGAGGTCCTTCGCACCTCGGGCGACGAGCTTCGGGGTCGCGCCGGCCGCGCGGACCTTGCGGGCAGCGGCGTCGTCGGTCACGGTGACGACCATGGCGCCGTCGGCCCCGGCGTACGCCCCGCCGGAGCGGTCGCCGAGTGCGGCGGCGAGCGCGGTGGCCTGGTCGGGGGAAGCGGGCGTCGCGGGTGCTGCCTGAGCGGGACTGCTGGTCAACGTGCCGACGACCAGCGCGCCGGCCACCGAGAGTGCGGTGACGCGGCGCAGCGATGACCCGGAGTGTCGCATGTGGTACCTCCATGGAGCTGAGCACGGGCTGCCTGTCAGGTAGCCCCGGGCACCCGATCGGTTGGTGAGGCTCACCCGACCGGAGGCGTTCGATCTATTCATGGAATTCACATTGATTGCAAGAGTGACGGTTGGCCTGACTCGGCCGCTTCTCACACCTTGGGTCCGGAGAGCCCGACGAGTGGCGCCTGCGGCGATTAGTCGCTATTCGCTGCGGCTTGGCAGGTCAGCAAGCCCGACTGGCGACCCACCGGCCGGCTCCCTTCACCCGCCACGACCGGATGGCGGGACACGGCCACGACATCGAAAAAACCCGTGGCGCTGACGGCTCGGCCGCACCGCACACGTCGACGCCCCCCGCAACATCGACGGCCAGGTCACCGGATCCGGCGTCCTGGGCAGGGGTGGGCCCGGCCCCGCGCCGAGCCCACCCCTCAATTCCACCCGATCGCCACATCGAGTCGATCTGCACCTATCCCTAAACATCGATGTAGTGCTATTAATCGTTCACCAACCGGTGACCTTGGAGGGGTACATGACCAGATCCCGAACGCTGAGCCTGCTCGCAGGCGTCCTCTCCGCGACACTCGCGGTACTGGGGCTGGCCAGCCCGGCGCAGGCCGCCGGCCACCACTACGTGGCGCTCGGCGACTCGTACGCCTCAGGTGTCGGCGCCGGCAGCTACACCACGGAGAGCGGCTCCTGCAAGCGCAGCACCAAGGCGTTCTCCGCCCTCTGGGCGGCGGCCAACGCGCCGGCCTCCTACAAGTCGGTGGCCTGCGGCGGCGCGAAGACGACCGACGTGATCAACTCCCAGGTCGCCGCGCTCAGCGCACAGACCACCCTGGTCAGCATCACCATCGGCGGCAACGACGCCGGGTTCGGCACCATCATGAGCACCTGCGCCCTCCAGGGCTCCAGCGCCTGCATCGCCGCGGTGGACGCGGCCCAGGTGCAGGCCCGGGCGAACCTCCCCGGCCTGCTCGACCGGGCCTACGCCGCGATCCGCAGCAAGGCCCCGAACGCGAAGGTCGTGGTGCTGAGCTACCCGGTCTTCTACCAGCTCGGCACGGTCTGCCTCGGCATCGGCGAGGCGGCCCGCGCGAAGGTCAACGAGGGCATCAACCTGGCCGACAGCCTGATCGCCGCCGCCGCGGCCCGCGCCGGGTTCACCTTCGCCGACGTACGCGGCATCTTCGTCGGACACCAGATCTGCAGCGGCAACAAGTGGATCCACGCCGTCGACATCCTGAACCTGTCGAACTCGTACCACCCGATGGCGACCGGGCAGTCCCTCGGTTACCTCCCGGTGTTCAGCCAGGCGGTCGGCCAGTCCGCCACCGCCAAGAAGGCCGGCGCCAAGGCGTAGCCGCGAGGTCTCCGGTTCGGGCCTGTTCCCCCCGAACATACCCGCACCGGAGACCCCATCCCGGCGTCCGGACTCCCCCACCCAGCCCCTGGACGCACGCCCTACCTGGAACGACGCCGCACGGGCCGCAGCGTCTCCCCCGGGCGCCGGGAAGGCCGCCGTCAGGGCTTCGCCACCAGCTCGAACAGGCTCGAGAATCCCTGAGTGCCGAAGCCGTCAGCGATCCGGCGGTCCATCAGGCCCTTGACCTCCCGCATCCGCACGGCCTCCACGCCGATGGATTCCCGGTGGCCGATCAGGTCGTCCATCAGCGCGGCCTGGACGTTGAGCGGGCCGAGATCCGGTGGGTAATCACCGGCCCTGACCGCCTTGCCGATCGACGTCAACAGCGGTGGCAGCGCGGCCACG
This sequence comes from Micromonospora sp. USAFONa4, assembly GCF_057197825.1. Taxonomy (NCBI): domain Bacteria; kingdom Bacillati; phylum Actinomycetota; class Actinomycetes; order Micromonosporales; family Micromonosporaceae; genus Micromonospora; species Micromonospora sp. USAFONa4. The sequence goes on from NZ_CM170072.1 coordinate 941,748, forward strand.
TTGTTGGCGGCACGCTCCGCGAACTCCGCCACGTCGACCCCTTCGGCCTGCACCAGCCTGAGCGTGTGCAGGAACCCGATGAGGATCTCGTAGCCCATCGCGACCTGCGCCATGAACTCCACGGCGGCCGAGCCGGCCTCCTCCCCGTGGTAGACGACGGTGCCCAACTCCCGCAGCGTCGGCCCGTGTGCCTCGAAGGCGGTGCGGGAACCGCTGAACGGGAACATGACGTGCGGCGTACCGACGTACGGCGGATCTCCCATGATCTTGCCGTCGAGGTACTCGGCGCCGCGCGCTCTCGCCCAGCGATCGTTGGCCCGTGCCTGCTGAGGCGAGCCGCTCGTCAGGTTCACCAGCGCCTTGCCCGCGACTGCGGCGTCCACGGAGCCGAGCACCTCGTCGACCGCTGCGCCGTCGAGCAGACACACCACGACGAGCGGGCTCGCGGCCGCCGCCTCCGCGGCGGTCGGGGCGGCCGTGGCGCCGGCGTCGACCAGCGGCAGGGCCCTGCGCGCGGTCCGGTTCCAGACCGTCGTACGGTGTCCACGGTCGAGGAACGTCCTGGCGATCGCCGATCCCATGTCACCGAGGCCGAGCACGGTGACCTGGCTGGCCCGGTTGGTCGAATCGGCTGTGGTCGTTGTCAGCATGATTTCCTCTCGTCTCACACTCAGGTGGTAGTGGCGCGTCAGGTAACGCGAGCCCTTCGTCGCCATGCACGGTCTCGTCCCGCACGCCGTACTGCTCCCGTCGCGGGCTGCTAGCCGGGCTGGCGCTCCGCGCGGACGGCGGCGACCGCGGCTGCCATGCGGGTGAGGCGCGCACCCTGGAAGCGGGCCGTCTCGAGGACGGCCCGGGCGTACCCGGGATCCCGGCCGGCGCGGCTCTCCACGAGGCTGACGCCGTACGGGTTGCCGCCGGCGGCGTGCGCGGTGTCGTAGTTCAGGTAGCCGGTGGGCAGGATGACCGCTCCCCAGTGGTGGAAGGTCTGGTAGAGGCTGAGCAGGGTCGCCTCCTGCCCACCGTGCTCCTCGTAGGTGGCGGTGAAGCCGGTCGCCGGCTTGTCGGCCAGTTCCTCCGCCTGCCAGGGGGCGGTCGTGGTGTCGAGGAACTGGCGCAGCTGGGAGCAGACGTTCCCGAACCGGGTCGGCGTGCCGAAGGCGTACCCGTCGGCCCACCGGAGGTCGTCCAGGGTGGCGAGCGGGACATCGGCGGTGGCGTCGAGGTGGGCCCGCCACTGCGGTCTGGCATCGACGACCTGCGCCGGCGCCAACTCCGCCACCCGGCGCAGGCGGACCTCCGCACCGGCGTCGGCCGCGCCGTCGACGAACGCCTGCGCGACCCGGTGCACGGTGCCGGTGGCGGAGTAGTAGATGACGGCGATCCTGGCATCGGTCTGCACGGTTGCCTCCTGGGTCGGCTCGGTTCTCGGTCAACCGTGCCGAGCAGGCTTACCGTCTGCTGACCGTCGCCTGACCGAGGCCGCTGAACGCCGAGTCGTCGAGGTCGAGCTGCGCGCCGCGGCTCATCTCGGCAGCGAGTTCCTCGCCGCCGAGCGCCTCCAGGAGGCGGCCGGTCACGCGCTGGACGTCGTGCCGTTCTCCGGGGGGCAGCGGCGCTCCGGCGGCCTCGCGCAGCGTGCGGGCCGCGCCGAGCAGCCGCGCGGCTCGGCGCTGGTCACTGCCGAGGCTGGTGGCCCCGGCCAGCCCTTCGAGGGCCAGGGCGACCGCCCGGTGGTCTCCGGCGGCGCGCGCCGCGTCGAGCGACTCACGGTGGCGGCGCTCGGCGCGGACGGCGTCGCCACGGTGCTCCGCGACGAACCCCAACTCGGCCAGCGCGAGCGCGCAGCCTGGCAGGTAGCCGGCGTGCCGGTTCCAGTCGAGCAGGTCGTGCTGCTGGGCCTCGGCGGCGTCGAGGTCGCCCCGCCGTCGCGCGATCATCGCCAGGCCCGTGCCGGCGAAGGCGGCGGCGGATCGGCTGGACTGTTCCCGCGCGACCCGTAGCGCGCGGTCGTGACTGGCGGCTGCCTCGTCGAGGTCGCCGCGCAACAGGGCGAGCCGACCGAGACAGGCCAGCTGCCGCGACACCGACGTCCACAGCCGCAGGTGTTCGGCGGTGCGCAGCGCCTCCCGGTAGTGTGCGGCGGCCAGGTCGTAGTCGCCGTGGATCTCGGCCAGGGTTCCCAACAGGCTCGTCGGATGCACCTGTCCCCAGCGGTCGCCCAGTTGCCCGAACAGCGACCGGCTGGTCTCGCAGTCACGCTGCGCGGCGGGCAGGTCGCTGCGGTGTACGAGCGCGAGGTCCGCCCGGGTGGCGCAGGCGGCAGCGATGCCCCACTGGTCCCCGTCGGCGCGGAAGGCCGCCAGCGCCGCGTCGACCAGGTCGGCGGCCTCCCCCGGATCACCGGAGCCGAGCATCATGGAGGCGAACAACCACTGCGCGAACGCCTTCTCCGGCCGGTCGGCGTCCCGGTAGCGCTCCAGGATCCGCTGCCGGGGGGCGGTCGGGTCACCGTCGCGGGTGGCGAGGGCGGTCAGCCACATGTCCGCATGGCGCCGCAGGGTGTCCGGTGCGGCGTCGTCCGCGCTGCCCGGAATGATGTCCAACGCCGTCCGCAGGGACCGGCTCATCTCCCCGAACCGGCCCCGCAGCAGCCGGTACCAGCACAACGAGGTGGCGAGCGCCAAGCCCACGCGGGCCTGACCGTCGGTGGCGGCGACGTCGAGTGCCGCCCGGAGGTTCGCGTTCTCGGCGTCGAGTTCGCACAGCGCGCGACTCTGCTCGCGACCACGTAGCCGCCGGGCGGCCCGCTCGGCGAGACGCGCGAAGCACGCGGCGTGACGGCGGCGGGTCGCGCGCAGTTCGCCGGCGCTGTCGAGCTGTTCGAGACCGTACGCGGCCACCGTCTCCGGCAGCCGGTAGCGTCGCGGGCTCTCGCCGTGCCGCACCATGACCAGCGAGCGGTCGATCAGGCGTGCCAGCACGTCGAGGACGTCGTCCGACGCCACCTGCCCGCCCGGGCACACCTGCTCGGCGGCGGCCAGGGTGGCGCCGTCGGCGAAGACCGCCAGCCGGCGCAGCACCGCGCGTTCGGGAGGCGACAGCAGCTCCCAGCTCCAGTCGATCATCGCGCGCAGCCCCTGCTGACGCGCGGGCGCGGTGCGCCGGCCGGACGACAGCAGCCGGAAACGGTCGTCGAGCCGCGCCGCCAGCTCGCCCGGGTCGAGCACGGGCAGCCGGGACGCGGCCAGTTCCAGCGCCAGCGGTACGCCGTCGAGGCGCCGGCAGATGGTGGCGATCGTGTCCGTGTTCCGCGCGTCGACGGTGAACCCCGGCTCGGTGGCGCGGGCGCGGGCGGCGAAGAGCCGGACCGCCGGGGCGTCGGCGATCTGCTCCGCGGTGGCTCCCGGCTCCGGCAGGGTCAGCGGCGGCACCGGAAGGACCACCTCGCCGGGGATCCCGAGCGGTTCGCGGCTCGTCGCCAGGATGCGCAGGTCGGCCGCGGCGCCGAGCAGGCTCTCGGTCAGTTCGGCGATCGGTGCCACCACGTGTTCGCAGTTGTCGAGCAGCAGCAGCATCCGCCGGTCCCGCAGCGCGGCGACCAGCCGGTCCATCGGCTCGCGTGGTCGCTCACCTGGCAGGCCGGGCGGGCTGTCGTCCCGGATCTCCAGAGTCGCCGCCACCATCTCGACGAGCTCGGTGCAGGTCGCCTGGCCGCCGCAGTGCGGCTGGCCCGCCAGCTCGACGAGCCACACCCCGGCGGGGAACGTGTCGGCCAGCGCCCGGGCGGCCTCGAGCGCCAACCGGCTCTTCCCCACCCCGCCCATCCCGGTCAGGGTCACCAGCCGCTCGTTCGTGAGCCGCTCCCGTACCGTCTCGACGGCCGTCTCACGCCCGATCAGTCCGCCGTACGGACCGGGTGACACAGGGGCCGGCAGGTTGGTTCGGGCCGGAGTCGACGGCGGTGCCGGCGGCCGCAGGGCGGGGTCCTGGCGCAGGATCGCCCGATGCAGCTCGGCCAACTCCCGGCCGGGATCGATGCCGAGTTCGTCGCGCACCTGCCGACGGAACTGCTCGTACGTGGACAGGGCTTCACGCTGCCGTCCCGAACCGTACAGGGCGCGCAGGTGCGCGGCCCGTAGCCGCTCACGCCACGGGTGGCGTGCGACCAGGTCGGCCAGCTCACCGGCGAGCAGATGGTGCTCACCGAGATCGAGCCGGGCCTCGGCCAGGTCCTCCAGCGCGGCCAGGCGCTGTTCGTCGAGCCGCTCGGCCGCCTGGCGCACGAACCGCTCGTCCCTGAAGTCGGCGTACGGCGAACCGCGCCACAGCGACAGGGCTTCCGTCAGCGTCGCCGCCCGCCCCGCCGGCTCCCGCTGCGCGCGCGAACGGGCTACCAGCGCGGCGAAGCGACCGGCGTCGACCGACTCCGGCGACGCCCGCAGCCGGTAGCCGGCATCGCCGGACTCGACCAGCGCACGACCGCCCTCCTCACCCGCCCCCAGCGCGCGGCGCAACTGCGACACCTTGGTCTGGAGCGCCCCGAGCGCCTTGCCCGGCGCCTCGTCACCCCAGAGATCCTCGATCAGCCGGTCGGCGGAGACCGGGCGCCCCTCGTGCAGCAGCAGGTCAGCCAGGAGAGCACGAACCTTCAGGCCGGGCACGGTGACGGGCCTGCCGTCCGACGTCCAGACCGCGATCCCGCCCAGCACCCCGAACATCACGACTTTCACACTAGCCAGTCGACTGTCCCGCCCCGCGCACGTCCGTCGGCCGTCGGTACGCCCACCGGGTCGCGGCGCCGACGCGTACGTCAGCCGGCCGTCAGTCGGTGGTGAGCGACCCCGGGCAGGCTGATCCGAGCCGACACCGGAGGAATGAGATGGATCGTCTGCAAGAGCCCCGGGCCGCACACGGTCACCGGCCGTTCGCACCAGGGCGGGTGGCCACACCCTGGCTCGCCCTGCTGGCCGGCCCGCTGTCGTACGGGATCGCCGCACCGGCCCTGCTCCTCGACGACGTGGCGCGCGCGACGCGTACCGACGAACAGGCCGCGGCCGCCGGCGTGACGGCCTTCGGCTGGGGGATCGCGTTGGGGACGCCGTTGTTGGCGGCGCTGCTGGCCCGCTGCGGCGTACGGGCGGTCCTGACCGTCTCGGCCGCGCTGCTGGGCGCGGGGACGCTCCTGCTCGTGCTGGTGCCGAGCGTGCCGGCGTTGGTGGCCGGTGCGGCGGTGCAGGCACTGGGGTCCGCCGGCCTCACCGTGACGGCGATGAAGCTGGCCGACTCGGCCCGGCAGATGGGGGTGGTCACCGCGTCGCTGGCGGTCGTCGGGGCCACCGGCCCGCTGATCGGCGCGCTGGTCGCCGACGTCTCCTCCTGGCAGGCGGCGCTGGCGTTGCCGCTGCTGGCGGTGCTCGCCGTGCCCGCGGCCCGCCGCGGCACCACCTCGCCGGACGCGGCGCCGGCGTCGTTCGACCCCCTCGGCATGGTTCTGTTGTCCATGCTGGTCACCGCGGCCGTCCTCATCCCGCACCGACCGCTGGTGGCCGGCCCGGCCACCGTCGCGCTGCTGCTCGCGCTGGTGACCTGGATCAAGTTCCGTCCGGACGGCTTCCTGCCCGCCGCGGTGGCCCGCAACGGCCGGTTCCTCGCGGCGTGCGCGTTGGCCTTCGCGCTGGGGGTGGTGAACTTCGCCCTGCTCTACGCCGCGCCGGACCTGCTGCGGGAGCACGCGGGATGGGACGGCACCCGCAGCGGGATCGTGCTGCTGGCGCCGTACCTGCTCGGCGGCTTCTGCTCCGGGTTCCTCGTCGCGGCGTCCGTGCGGGTGCCCCGCCGCGTCGCGGCCGCCGCGTTGCTCGTCACCGGCGCCGCCACGCCGCTGCTGGCGGCGGTCACCACCGCCGTACCGCTGCTGCTCGCGGCGATGACACTCGGCTCGCTGGCCGCCGCGACCGGCCAGGGCGTACTCGCCCTGCAGGCGACCGGAGTGGTAGCCGCCTCGCGTCGGGCCGAGGCCCTGGGTCTGTTCAATCTCGCGTACCTGCTCAGCGTCGCGTTCGGACCGGCGATCGCCGTGACGCTCGCGCACCCCGCCGCCTGAGCACCCGCGTTCCTCTGCGCGCCTGCCCGGAACGCCCTGGCTGGCCTCGTCCTTCGACGTCGGGAGGCAGTTCGCTCAGCCGACCCTCGTCAGCCAGCGGTCGAGCCGCAGCAGCACGACGAGGACGGCGGCGCCGAGCACGGCGAGTCCCAGCCCGGCGAGGGTGTCGCGCGGTTCGGGAAAGGTGAGGTCGGCGACCTGCCGCAGTCCGGGCAGCACGGCCACGGCCGCGAAGCAGCCGGCCATCACCGTCAACAGGCCAAGCCGCCACCGGGTGTACGGCCGGGCGATGACGACGAGTGCCGCGAACGCGACGAGGAACAGGGTGAGCGTGGCGGTGGAGCGGTCCGCCCGCAGGCTCGACGCCGTGTTCGACCGCGCGACGGCGTACGCGGCGAACGTCGTGGAGGCGGCCACGGCACCGGCGGGAACGGCGAACCGCAGGACGCGGGGAACGAAACCCGGCCGCGCCCGTCCGCTGTTCGGGGCGAGCGCGAGGAAGAAGCCGGGCACGCCGATCGTCAGGGTCCCGACGAGGGTGATGTGCCGGGGCAGGAAGGGAAACGGCACCTGGGCGATGCCTACGAGCAGCGCGAGCAGCGCCGCGTACACGGTCTTGGTGAGGAACAGGTTCGCGACATGTTCGATGTTGGCCAGCACCCGGCGTCCCTCGGCGAGCACCTGCGGCAGCGCGGTGAAGTTGTCGCCGAGGAGGACCACCTGGGCGACCGCCCGGGTGGCGGGGCTACCGGAGCCCATGGCGACGCCCAGGTCGGAGTCCTTGAGCGCGAGCGCGTCGTTGACCCCGTCGCCCGTCATCGCCACGGTGCGACCCCGCGCGTGCAGGGCCGCCACGAACTCCCGCTTCCGTTGCGGTGTCGCCCGGCCGAAGACGGTGTGGCCGGCGACCGCGTCGGCGAGCGCGTCCGGCTCCTGCGGCAGCGAGCGCGCGTCGGCGGGAGCATCAGCCGACCGGATGCCGACCTGCCGCGCGATCGCGCCCACCGCTGCCGGATCGTCGCCGGAGATCACCTTCACGTCGACGCCCTGCGCGGCGAAGTACCGGACCATGTCCGGGGCGTCGGCCCGTACCCGCTGTTCGAGAACGACGAGGGCGGCGGTCCTGCGGTCGCGGCTGGCCAGCGTGGCCGACCGCACGAGGGCCAGCACTCGTCGACCCGTCGCGGCGAGATCCTGGGCCTCGCGCCGGGCCGGGTCGTCGTCGGGCAGCAGGACGTCGGGCGCACCGACGAGCCAGGTGCCGTGCTCCGGGAAGGACGCGCCCGAGAACTTGCGTGCCGAGGAGAACGGCACGGTCTCGTCCGCGTGCCAGCCGTCGGCGGAGAGGCTGTCCCCGATGGCCCGCATGGTCTGGTTCGGCTTCGCCTCCGCGCGGGCGAGCGCCGCGAGGGCCGCCCGCGCGACACCGGGGGAAACGCCGTCGCACGGCCGCACCTCGCGCAACGCCATGCCGGGCTCGGTGAGCGTGCCGGTCTTGTCGATGCAGAGCGTGTCGACGCGGGCCAGCACCTCCACCGCCGGCAGTTCCTGCACGAGGCACCGGCGCCGGCCGAGCCGGATCACTCCCACCGCGAAGGCGACGCTCGTCATCAGCACGAGCCCTTCGGGGATCATCGGCACGACTCCCGCGACGCTGCCCACCACGGCGTCGGAGACGCTGGCCCCGCTGGTGAACAGCCGCACGACCAGCAGCCCGCCGATCGGCACGATGATCCAGGTGACCAGCCGGAGCAACCGGTTGATGGCGGTCATGAGTTCGGAGTCCGTCAACTCGAAGCGGCTGGCCTCGGCGGCGAGCCGCGCCGCGTACGCCTTCTCGCCGACCCCGGTCGCCGCGAGCAGGCAGCTGCCCGCGGCCACGAAGGTGCCCGACCGGACCTGGTCGCCGCGCCGCTTCTCGACCGGATCCGCCTCGCCGGTCAACAGCGACTCGTCGATCTCGACCCCATCGGCCTCCTGGACCACACCGTCCACCGGCACCTTCTCCCCGGGCCCCAGCAGCACGAGGTCGTCCACGACCACCTCACCCGGCCGGATAGAAACCTCACGGCCGTCGCGCAGGACACGCACCGGCGCCTCGGTGAGCAGGGTGAGCCGGTCCAGGGTCCGCTTCGCCCGCAGTTCCTGGATCACACCGACTGCGCTGTTGACCACGATCACCGAGCCGAAGAGCGCGTCGACCGGCTGGCCGAAGACCAGGATCAGACCGCAGAGCACCGCGATGATCGCGTTGAACCGCGTCAACAGATTGGCGCGCAGGATCTGGCCGAACGTGCGGCTGCTCCGGCGGGCGGTCGTGTTGACCGAGCCCTTCGCGACCCGCTCGGCGACCTGCGCACTCGTCAGCCCCTGGTGCACGTGCCACGCCCCACGTCAGGCCACCATTCCTGTTCCGGCGCATGAGCCGAGGCGTGCGCCCTCGACGACGCCCGATGGCACGACCAACGAGCCCGACCCGGATCCGGATACGTGGCCGTGCTTCGCGGATCGGCCGGCCCGACATACCATGTCGGACATGTACGGACGATCCGCCCGAGCGATCGTGCCCCCGCCTGCCGTCACCGCCAGGTAGCAGTGGCGAAGACAGGCGAGGACCACAAGCCGCCACGGCCGGCGGCCTCCAGTGACAGAGCCGACCGGCAGGACATCCGCCTTGCCGTGGTGATGACTGGTGGAGTCAGCCTGGCGGTGTGGATCAGCGGTGTCACCCTCGAGGTCTCCCGCCTGGCCGCGGCACGCACGGCCCCGGAGTCGCCGTACGCGTCGCTGCTGGATCTGCTCCGGGCGGACGTTCGCGTCGACGTCATCTCGGGCACCTCGGCGGGCGGTCTCAACGGCGCCTTCCTCGCGCTGGGCCTGGCCAGGGGCGGGGACCTGTCCGTCATGCGGGACCTGTGGCACGAACACGGCAGCCTGGACCGGTTGTTGCGCGACCCGTTGACGCGCCGTCCACGATCCTTGCTGAAGGGGGACGACTACTTCCTTCCGAAGGTGCGGGACGCGCTGGAGAAGGTCATCTCGACCGGAGCGCCTTCGGGCCGGACCGACGATGAACGGGTGCCGATCGAGCTGGTGCTGACCGGGACGCTCTGGCAGGGCAGGTCCACGACGTTCACCGACGACCTGGGTGTCGGGATCACCGAGACCGATCACGACGCCACCTTCCGGTTCGCCGACCTCCGGGCCGGCTACCGTGACGGCCGACCGGTCAGTGGGGACCTCGCCGCCGATGCCGTGCTCGACGAGTTGGCCGCCGCGGCGCGATGCACGTCGTCGTTCCCGGGTGCCTTCGAGCCGCACTTCGTGCGGGTGCGCCCCGGAGATCCCGGCAGCGATCTGCGGTGGGAGTCCGCGGCGGGTCGATCGAACTTCCGCGACGCGCAGCACGTGGTGGACGGCGGAGTGCTGCTCAACAAGCCGATCCGCCCGGCCCTGGAGGCGGTTTACCGGCAGACCGCCGGCTTCCAGGTGCGCCGGGTTCTCGCGTACGTCGCCCCGGATCCGGGCGAGCAGCTCTGCCCCTCCCCCGCGGCCGACTCGCCGGCCTCCCCGCATGCGGACGCCGCCGGCCCGGGGGTGCCGCTCCCGTCGGCCCGCGAGGTGCTGCTCGGAGTCCTCACCCGACTGCGGGCCACCGACTCCGTCTCCCGGGAACTCACCGAGATCCGCAGCCGCAACACCACCGTGCGGATGCGCCGCCGGGCCCGGGACCGGTTCGCGACGGCGATGATCGGCGTCGCCGAGCAGCTTTCCGAGGGGGCGTGGCCGGCGTACCTGGAGGTGCGCGTCGAGAACGCGGCCACCACGATCGCCCCCCTGCTGGCGGTGGGGCAGCGCGGCCGACCCGCCGAGCAGTGGAGCGGGCACGAACTGCTCGCCGCGCTTCGGCGGCAACGGCTGTCGTTCGTCCCCGAGGGTCCCCTCGCGGAGGCGCTCGGGAGAACCGGAGCCGGCTGGGACTGGGGGCAGACCACCGTCCAGCGCCTGGCAGACATGACCGTCGACCTGCTCAAACGATCGGTGTGGCTGGCTCACCTCGGTACGCCGGAGCGAACGAGGATCGTGCGCTGCCGCGAACAGGCGGCCGCCACCCTGGACGAGATCCACGCAGACCGCACCGACCTCAACCGCTACTGGTCCACCGCACCGACGGGACCGGCGCAGTACGGCATCGATCCGATGCCCAGGCGCCGGGGCTCGCTGAACCGGACGGCCGACAACCTGCCCGAGCTCGAACGCTGGCTCACCACAGCGATGGCGGCGTGGGACGCCCTGCCCGTACCGGGTGACGGCGTGCGCCGAGCCCGACTTCACCGACAAGCTCTCGAACTGGCCCGGAGCCTTCGCGAGGTCGCCCCCGCCCTGCGGACGGTCAGCGAGGCAGGCAACGACGTGCTCGATCCGGATGGCGAGTGGACGGAGCGGCTCACCGCACTCCACCGGTTCCTCGTCCCGGTGCGGCCCGCCGACGAGACCGTCCTGCGGAACATGTTGCGCCTCGACGTCGTACAGCTCGCCTTCACCAGCGCCAGTCAGGACCCGGAGCAGGAGGTCGAGCTCGCCAAGGTCTCCTCGCTGCACCCGGATCTGCTGACCGGCATCCAGCTGCACCACTTCGGCGCCTTCTACCGCGGCTCGTGGCGCCTCAACGACTGGCTGCACGGTCGCATGGACGCCGTCGAGCAGCTCATCCGGATCCTGCTGGCACCGGAGCGACTACGGCAGTGTCTGCTGGCCCCCGGGTCAGCGATCTGCGCCGGGCCCCGGCCGACCCAGGCTGCGGCGGTGGACCGGCTGATGGAGGCGTTCGAGCGGTGCGCGGTTCCCGACGGATCGCCGGACCGCGGGTGGCTGGCCGACCAGTGGGCGCGGGACCGCGCGGCGTGTGAACGCGAGGCCCAACAGATCCTCGGCAATCCCGACGCCCGATCGTTGAGCGCCTGCACCAGAGCCATCGCCCGACCGATCCAGACCTCGGTGCTCAGAGAGGACCTGCCCGGCCTCGCCGCCGCCGTACGCGCCGAGGGCACCGATCGGGCCAGGACGAGCACCGCCTGGCTGGCGTCCTTCGACGCCGCCGACCGGAAGGCCGGTCGGGAGATGCCGGCCCAGGATCTGTGGCGGCTGTGGAACGAGGCAGCCCAGATCGGCGGCGAACGCATCGATGGTGACATCGGCAGCGACACCTTTGCCCGAACCACGTCGCACACCGCCACCGTCCTCGCCAACGTCGCCGGCGACACGGCGCGCACCAGGCCGCTGGCCGTGGTGCTCTCCGCCTTCCGCGGCTACGCACTCGCCGTCTGGGCGATGGTCGCCCTGCTCACCCGCCGCAGCGCGATGGGCACGCGGGCAGTGGAGATCGCCGTCGCGGCCGGCGCCGTGCTGCTGGCCGTGTCCCTGCTGGTGCCCGCGGTGCCGATCGCGCTGACCCTGCTCGCGGTCCTCCTGCTACTGGCCGGGTTCTCGGCCGCCGCCCTGCTCTCGCCCCGGACCAGGCCGGTCGGCCTGCGCCTGGTCGCAGCGGCGCTCGTCGTGCTGCTCGCACTGGGCGGAATCCTCTGGTGGGACTGGTACCGCAACGGCACAGCGTTGATCTGGAGCCTGTCGATCAAGCTCGGGGTCACGCTCCTCATCGTCCTGCTCGGCTGGTGGGTCGCCCGCGCCCAGCCCCGGCGTTCCGACCGCCGCACCCGCAGGTAGGCCGGCGCCGGGACCGGCGGCCGACGACCACCCCCATGCGGGGCGCATCGGCACCACCTCCGGCAGCCGGGAAGCCGCCCACCAACGCATCGGCTGGGTCCGGACCCACTGCTCGGGATGCCCGACCTGTCGTGTCAGAGGCGTTGGGCATAATCGATGCCTCGCAAGGCACCCGATCGGGAGGAAACGCATGAAGCGTAACGTTGTACGCGTGCTGGCGGTCATGGCCGTCGTCGCCGCGGGATCGGCGGTGGTGTCCGCGCCGGCCGCCGCCAGCGACAGCCCTGGTGACATCTGCGTGACCAACCAGGCCACCTGGCTGCGCGACCAGCCCTGGGGCAACACCCTGCGCACCCTGAGCCCCGGGCGAGGCTTCCGCGTTCACTCGATCTACGGCGGCAGTGACATCCAGACCTGGTACTACGGCCACGGGGCCGAGGCGCCGGGGCAGGACGGCTGGATCCCGGCCGCCAACTGCAACTGGTAGACCGGAGCCGCTCCACCACCATGGCGCCGGCTCCGGCCGGCGCCATGCGGCTGCGGTCGACAGCCAGGCGCAGAGATCGCCGTGCGGGCTGGGTTCGCCGCGGTCGCTGCCGGAACCTCCCGGGGCACGCACCGCCGTCTCCGCCACCCGAGGCTGGTGCCTCGTCTCAGAACGTTGGTCGAGTGACCGTGGGCGCAACCGGCACTTCCGACCGAGATCCGGATTCGCGACGAATTCCAATGCTCCGCCCTGGTGTCCGTCGGCGGAGGATCCGCACGTGCCGCGCTGTCGAGCTGATGTCGCAGGCGACTCACCGCCGTCTGGTGCGCAGTGGCCCAGACGACGCCTGATGTCACAGACGACTCAGCTCGACAGCGTCGTCCGACCCTCCCGCCCGCGGAACGGCTCGGTGGCCACCACCGCCGCACGCAGCGCGGGCCAGCTCTCCATCGATGGACATCTTGACGAAGGCGCCGTCGTACCTGATAGTCGGGCGACCGAGCGGGTGATCGCGGTCAGGTCGACGCGGTGACCGACCTCGGCGACACGTACGGCATCAGCACCATCTGGGACCGGATCGGCACGGCCGGTTCATCCCCGGCGTCCCACGCTGCCGGCCGGCCACACCCCACCCACCGACGGAGAAACCGTGATCACGAGAAGAAGCCTGCTCGTCGCCGCCGGCGCCGCCGCAGCCGCCGCCGGGCCGCTGGCCCGCCCAGCCTCCGCCGCGCTGCCCCAGGTCGACATGGAGGCGCTCATCAAGGCCGCCCAGATCGACCCGCGCCGGGCGGACACCGCCATCACGACAGGCGCCAAGGACAGCGTCCTGCTGGTCGAGCGCGCCCTACAGGCCAGAGGACATCTGTCGGCCACCTACGTGGACGGGCACTTCGGCACCAGCACGATCGCCGCGTACGCGGCGTACCAACGGTCCCTCGGCTACACCGGCCTCGACGCGACCGGCCTGCCCGGGCCGTCGTCGCTACGGCTGCTGGGCGAGGGGCGCTACACAGTGGTCAAGGCGATCTCGCCCGGCACCGTGGTGACCCTGCGTGACGTACGCGTCAACACCCGCACCAGAGCCATGCTCTTCGAGGCCGAACGCCTGCTCGGGCGCCAACTCACCATCACGCAGGGGTCCTACAACACCGGCGTGGGCGCGTCGGCGGGCACCCACGACGGCGGTGGCGCCCTCGACCTCTCCGTGAACGGCCTGTCGTCGACCACCCGAATCGAGGTGCTGCGCCGTCTGCGCACGGTCGGGTTCGCCGCCTGGCTGCGTACGCCGTCCCAGGGCGACTGGCCGTACCACATCCACGCCATCGCGCTGGCGGACACCGACCAGTCGACCGGCGCGCAGCACCAGGCCGGCGACTACTACCTCGGCCTCAACGGCCTGGCGAACCGCGGCCCCGACGACGGTCCTGCGGTCAGCCCCAAGCGGACCTGGGAGGAATACCAGCGGACGCTCTGACAGTGGCGTACGGCGAGCCCTCATCGGCGCTGGCGCAGTTGTGCCGAGTGTCCCCACCCGATCAGGAGGAAAGTTGTCCATCCGTAACAGCCGCCTCGTACGCGGCGCCGTCGCTGTGCTCACCACGGCCCTCACGACCGCGATGGTCGGCCTCACCGGCGCCACCGCCGCCCAGGCCGCCGTGAACACCTCGCCGAGCTACCTGGTGGTCTACAACAACAACATCGAGAACTGGCTGCCAAGCTCCTGCGCCGACGGCCACATCTGGGACCGGCTGATCACCTACCTCAAGGGCCGGCCGCTGAGCCCGGACATCTTCACGGTGCAGCAGGTCTCGAACCAGACGCAGCTCGACACCCTGACCAGGCGCCTCTCCGACGAGCTGCCCGGCACCTACGCCGGACAGATCGCGATCGCGAACCCAGGCTCGATGGGCTATACCAGCACCTGCGGCAAGATGAAGAACCAGCAGACCAACGCGGTCATCTACCGCTCCGACCGGTTCACCTACGAGGCCGCCACCCGCTGGCGCTCCGACGCCCCCGCGAACTACGACGCGGGCACCGGCGGATGCCAGAACCTCGAACCCACCAGAAGCAGCCAGGACCGGGTCCACAACATCGGCATCCGGCTGCACGACAAGGTCGCCAACCAGGACGTCTCGGTAGCCTCGATCCACTGGCCCACCAACACCTGGCACGGCCCCAAGTGCGCGGACGAGAACATCAAGGAGGCCGACGAGGCGATGGGCCGCCTCGGCGGCGCCCTCAAGATCGTCGCGGGCGACGCCAACGCCGAGCCCGACGACGCGGGATGGTGGAACGACGGCAGGAGCTACGGCTACCGCGACCCGATCGCCGAGAAGTGCGGCAGCCGCAACTGCTCTTCGGCCTACGACACGCTGAACAGCCGGCGAATCGACTTCCTGCTGGTCAAGAGCGGCAACGGGTTCAGCAACGTCGCCACCGTCACCGAGTCCATGACCGGCGGGGCGTACTCCGACCACCGCGCCGTCACCGCGTACGTCAAGTACTGACCGCGTGGGGCGGCGGGGCCGACGGCACAGGCGCGGCGTCGTCCCGCGCCCGTGCCCGTGCCCTCGCCGCCCCAGCGTGGTGCGCAGCGACGCGCTGCACACCCGACTGCCGCGCGTCCGCGGAAACCCGTTGGCGGACCACGGCGAGCACCGCTACTCTGCCGACGGCCGTGCGAGCAAACGAGGAGGTGGTACCCGTGAATGCAGTATCGACATGGGTGCTCCCCTTCGGGGTCACGGTCGGGCGATAGGTCGTCCGGGAGCGCCGCTCACGAGCACTCCCGAAGGGCACGACCATGCGATTCACTGCCGAACAGCGCCTCGACGACGGCGTCCTCGAACGCCAGTTCACCCTCGGTGAGATCCCCGGCATCCTCTGGACGCCGGGCTCCGCCTCCGCACCGGTCCCGCTGATTCTGATGGGCCACCCCGGCGGGCTGCACAGGATGTACCCCCGCCTGGAGGCCCGGGCCCGGCACTGCGCGGCGGAGGGCTTCGCCGCAGCCACCCTCGAGCTCCCCTGGAGCGGTGACCGGCCCCGTTCCGCCGCCGCCGAGGAGGCCCGCGCCGACCTGCACCGGGCGCTGAAGGCCGGTGAGCCGGTCGACGACGAGCTCGTTGATCGGCTCGTCCTCCCGCTGGTCGAGAAGGCGGTCCCGGAATGGCGGGCCGCCCTGGACGCCCTCCTTCTGCTGCCCGGGATCGGCGGCCCGGTCGGGTACTCGGGAGGGGTGATCTCCATCGGCATCCGGCTGGCGGTGGTCGAGCCGCGCATCTCGGCCGCCCTCCTGTTCGCCGGGAGCTTCGTGCCCCGCACCATGTTCCAGGAGGCCCGCCAGGTCACCATTCCGCTGCAGGTCCTGCTGCAGTGGGACGACGAAGGAAACGACCGGCAACTGGCCCTGGACCTGTTCGACGCCTTCGGCGCCAGGGAGAAGACGCTGCACGCCAACATGGGCGGGCACACCGGCGTCCCGCACTTCGAGGGGGAGGCCGGGAACCGGTTCTTCGCCCGGCACCTGAAGTGAGGCCGCGCCGTCAGGCCGGCAGCAGACGATAGGAGCTGTCGCCCAGGATGCCGTCGAGGAGAGGCCCCGGCCCCTCCTCGACGGCGGTGGCCAGCAGGGGCAGAACCGCCCCGACCGCGGCGGTACCAGCCAACGGCGGTACCGCCCGTCGGGGCGGCGCGGGCCGCGATGCTGATTCCGCCACGGCACGGCGGCCGGCTCCCGAGCCGCGCGGGCCTCTCCGAGGCCCCCGGACGGATCAGGCAGGCACCGTCCCGTTGAGGTACGCGTTGATCTGGTCGATCTCCAGTGCGTTGAAGACCTCAGGCTGGGCGGCGGCCTGGTTCGAGTTGATGATGCGCTTGAACAGGTTGTAGTGCGCCATCGACCGTAGCCCGATGACGCGGTTGGGGGTGACCAGGTAACCGGTGCCGCCGGTGCTCCAGATGAGGTACATCAGTCCATCCTTAGTGACGATCTCAGGGGGAGTTCCGGGCGCCCCGGCGTACGGGGCACCCGTGAGAACCGACTCGGGGTTAATTCGCTGACCGTTCGGCTGGAAGATCTCAAGATGCAGGTGCGGGCCGGTGGAGTGGCCGGTGGATCCGACGTTGCCGATGTGCTGGCCGGCGGCGACCTGCACGCCCGTCCCGACTCTGGGAGCCTCCCGCATGTGCCCGTAGACACTCCGCCAACCGTCGGCGTGCGTGATGGTGGCGTTGTGGCCGAGGCCGCTCGCGCTGTACGACACGCCGGTCACGGTGCCCGCCGCGATCGCACGGATCGGATAGCCGAGGATCCCCGAGTAGCTGTAGTCCGTGCCGTTGTGCATCCGGGACACGCCGGTGATCGGATCCGTCCGCATCCCGTACGAGGACGTGATCGGCACCCATTTGTCGAATGGCCGGTTCCATCTCGGCGTCGCGCCGTACGCGGCCTCCGCGAGCCACGCCTCCGGAATGATGCCGGCTGCCAGCGTGGCGGTGACCAGGCCAAGCAGATGGCGGCGGCCGATGCCACGCGACTCCGCCCCGTCCCCCGGCAGTGTTTCGTCGAGTGTCCGCATTCGGCCCCTTGCTCGCGATGGATGACGACCGGAAACGATCCGCACCGAGGAGACCACCGGCTGCGGCTGCTGCCCACGGGGGATGGCCGCTGGTTCGGGACGGGCCGACCAACCCCTTCGGCGGCGAACCAGCGAGCCCGCATGCATCTGGGATCTTGGATATTAGGGTATCGGGCTCCACTGGTGTCAAGACTCGCTTTCCGCCCCGGTCGGTACGGTCCGGAACCGCGCCGGCCGCCTCAGCCGCGCCGGCACCCGTTCGAGGCCGGGACGTGGCAGGACGACTACCCGGGCGCCAGGGTCAGGCGGCTACGCACCTCCGGCGGGCTGTCGAGGCGTACCTCGTACAGCCGCCCCTCGGCGTGCGCCGGCGTCTGGTCCCCGTAGTGCGGCGAGAGGGGATGTCCCGAGCTGCCGTGGCGGAGCACGTCGCGGATGCGGGTGCCGCCGGAGGGGCCGAACTCGACGACGAAGCGCCACGGCGCGCCCTCGACCACCTGGCCGTCGCGGTCGGGATACATCAGACAGACGCTCTGCCCGCCGCCGCCCACCGGGGTCGGGGGCGATCCGTACAGCGAACGCAGCGTGTCCGACACCGCGGCCAGGGGATGCTGGTCCGCGATCCGGTTCGACCTGCCGTAGCGCCAGCCGGCGGGGTCGTCGCCGAATCTGTCGGCGAGTCGACGCGCCGCCTCGGTGAGGGCGTCGGCGGCGACGACCGGCAGTCCCTCCGTCTCGCCGAGCCGCCGGCGGGCGTCCGCGTCCATCACCAGGTGATCCACCTGGAGGGTCACGTCGGTCATGGCGTCGGCGACGGCCGCGCCGAGCCGACCGGTGATCCAGCGCTCGGTCAACACCCGGGTCAGCGCCCCGAAGACCAGAGGTGCGGCCTGACCGGCGTCGTCCCTGCCGTCCCAGGTGGCCAGCGACTGGTGGCCGAACACGGCCAGTGGCGACTCCGGTGGATTCTCGTCGAGCGCCTTCAGCAGGGTGGGCAGGATGCGCCGGGCCCGGCCGTTGCGCAGGTCCATCTGCCACGCGCCGAAGTCGTCCGGGCGGGCCGTCGGCGTCGCCGTCAGCAGTTCCTCGATCCGGTCGGCCCGGTACGGTCCGCCCCAGTCGCTGCCCAGGTGCGGGGCGACCCCGTCGGGCAGGATCTGGTGGTTGGCGCTGACCACGAAGCCCGCCGGCGGATCGACGACCTCCGGCAGCTCGTCGAACCCGAGCGTGGTGCTCCAGCGAGCGGCCACCTCGGCCGCGCCGGCCGGGGCGAGGCCCTCCCGACGGTCCCGGCGAGGCACGATTCCGGCCGTCCGCAGCGCGACCGTACCGTCCCGGGTCGCGACGACGAGGTTGAGCACGGGCACACCGAAGCCCCGCAGGGTTTCGCGGAACGCCGGGTAGTCGCGCGCCCGCCACATCCGCTGGCAGCTCTCGGCCTCGGTGGACGGGTGCAGACCACTCCAGTAGAGGGCCACCGGCTCCACTTCCGCGCCGCGCGGGCCCGGCAGGTCGACGTATCCCGTCCCGCCTGCGGCGGGCACGGGAATATCGGCCCCGCCGCGCACCCGGACGACGCTGGTCTGCGACCACCGTGGCTCTCCCGTCGCATCCGGCCGCTCCCCCACAGCCAGGTCCTGGGTGTCGATGGTGGAGTTCGTCACCCCCCACGCGAGATCCTGGTTGGCGCCGATCACCAGCCCGGGCACTCCCGGCACCGTCACCCCGTACGCGCGTTCGCCGTCGAGGTCCAGTCCCAGCTGGTACCAGAGGCTCGGCTGGGTGAACAGGATGTGCGGGTCGTTGGCCAGCGCGGCGAAGCCGGTGGCGGACCTGGCCGGGGACACCGCCCACGCGTTCGAACCGCTCCCCTGCCGGCCCGCGAAGAGGTCGCCGAGGTGGGCGGCGCCGGCCGCGGAGAGCAGCGGGGTGTCGCCGCGCCGTACCGCCGGCCCCGCCGGGGCGTCGCCTCTGATGGTGACGCTGCCGCCGGGCGGGTACTTCGGTGCCAGGAAGCTGCGGACGAGATCCGGTCGCTCCGCCAGCAGCCGGCCACGGAAGACCTCCTGCTGCAGGTTGCGGCCCAGGTGGAAGCCGAGCTGCTTGACGACGGCCAGCGAGTCGCCGACCGACCACGGGCCCGGCCGGTACCTCAGGAGGTGAAATTCGGGCGGGAGGTGCCCGCGGCGCCGCATCCGGCGTACCGCGGTGTCGACCCCGTGCGCGAAGGCCGCGAGGTTGGCGCAGGCAGTCGGTGGAAGCAGGGCCTCGCTCTGGCGGGCGGCCCGCTCGAAGGCGAGGGTACGGGCGAGGACGTCCGAACCGGCGGCACGAGCGCCGAACACCTCCGCCAGTCGCCCGGTCGCCCGCCGGCGCAGGACGTCCATCTGCCACAGCCGGTCGTACGCCATCGCGACCCCGACGCCCACGTAGAGATCACGCTCGTCGCCCGCGCGGATCCACGGGATGCCGCGTTCGTCGCGGTCGATGTCGACGGTCCCGTGCAGGGCCGCCACGGAGAGCACCCTGGTGCGCCGGAGCGCACGACTGCTCGGCCAGGCGGCCAGGCGCAGGATGCCCGCCGCGGCTCTCATGACGCCTTTTCGGTCTCCGCCGCCGGGAGGGTGTCATGGCGGCTCAGGTCGGGGATGCGCCGGCCGACCAGCAGGTAGAGCGCGACGCTCACCAACGCCAGGGAGCCGATGGCGAGGAACATGACCGGCCCGCCGAAGGACGCGAGGACGAGACTGCCGAGGAACGGTCCGGTGAACCCGCCGACCTGCGCGAAGGTCTGTGCGCCGAAGTAGGCTCCGCGCCGTTCCTCGGGCGCGATGCGGTCGACGAGCGCGAACTCCGACGGCACGATCAGGGTCTCGGCGACGGTGAACACCACCATCGCCACGATGTAGTGCCACATCTGCTCGGAGATCGCGAAGCCGGCCATCCCGACGAAGGTGAGGATCCCACCGAGGGTGATGGCGTTCAGCGGGTTGTAGCGCTGCACGTAGCCGGCGGCGAAGAGCTGGAGAACGATCACCGCCACCGCGTTGGTGGTCATGACCGCGGCGAGCACCCGGGCGCTGTCGGCGAAGTCGATGACGAAGTTCTGGGCGAGCAGCACCGAGATCCTGCTGTGCACCGTCTCCAACAGGATGGCGCCGATGAGCAGGAGGAGCAGGCGGCGGTCCGACATCACCGCCCGGGCCGACTCGCCCAGTCCCCGGACGATGGCGCCCGTGCTGCGGCCGAGCGTCGTCAGCCCGCCGTCCCCCGTGGACGGTCGTGGCAGTTGCCGCGTGGCCGCCCAGAGGACGGCGAGGTAGACCAGGTACACGACGGCGGCGGCAGGGAAGGATATCCGGGCGCCGGTGAACCCGAGGGCCACGCCGATCAGCGGACCGACGGCGTAGCCGGCGTTGATCGCGAGGTACTGGTAGGAGAACCACTTCACCCGCAGCGCGACGGGGAGCAGGTCGCTGATGAGTACCTTCGCGACCGGGCTGAAGGCACTGGTGGCGAACGCCATGGACGCGTTGAAGACGAACGCCGTCACGGCGTCTCGCGCGAAGTAGAACCCGACGAAGCTGCCGATCACCACCAGCAGGCAGGAGAGCAGGACCCGGCGGCGTCCCACGATGTCGGAGAGCGCGCCGCCGAGGAACCCACCGGAGATGCCGAACAGGACGGAGGAGCCGATGACCAGGCCGACCGTCGAGACGGAGAGGCCGAGTTCGTTGCGGAGGTAGATGGCGAGGAAGGGAATCGTCACGCCGTTGGCCAGGCTCATCACGCCGGAACCGCCGACGAGGATCCTGGCCAGTCGCGGTGGGCGGAACGCTGCGCTCGCAGCCGGTTCCCGGGTCAACTCGGGTGTCCTTCCGTCTTGTCCTGCTGGTGCTGGAATTCGATCATTGTCTCGGCGACGGTCGCCGCGTCGGGGTCCCGCAGCATGCCCTCGTGGCTGGTGGCCACCGCCGTCTCGGTCAGGTTCGGCAGCACCAGGTGCCAGCCCCCGGTGTGCCCGTCGTCGTCGGTGGATCTCTCCAGGCCCGCCACCAGCAGCAGTGCGGGCACGGCCAGCGCAGGCGCGGGCTCCGCCATGATCCGTCCCATCGTCCGGTAGTCCTCGAAGGCGTGGGCGAGCCCGCCGATCGTGGCAGCCAGCGCGGGTGCCGCGGTGGAGGCGGCCCACCGCAGCAGTTCCGTGTCGGCCATCCCGGCGGCGGACTGCGGGGAGAGTTCGCGCCACCGGCGGGTGTGCTCGGGAAAGGCGAGGGCGACGTCGGTGAGAAAATCGACCAGCCGGGTCCGCTGGTCGTCGGAGAGGCGCTGGCGCAGGTGTTGCGGGCTCGGTGCGTCGAGCAGGGTGATGCTCCGCACCCGGCGGCCGGCCGCCCGTACGGCGTGGGCGAGGTGCAGCGCCATCGCCCCACCCAGGGAGTGTCCGACGAGGTGGACCCCGGGATCGACGACGGGCAGCAGCTCGGCCAGGCACGCCTGCGCGGCAGCGGCGGCGGACGGCGTGCCGTCCTGCGACCGGAGGAGGTCGCGGGTGTGCAGGGCGTGGAACGGGCGGCCCCGGACGTGCGTCGACAGCCGCGCCATCGAGGCGGCGATCCCGAAGACGCCGGGCAGCGCCACCACGGGCGCCCGGCCCGTTGCGGAATCCCCCAGCGGCAACAGGTCGACCGGGCGGCGGGACGCCGCACCCGGTCCGGCCTGCCGGGCCCGGCGGACCGCGCCCGCCACCGCCCGCACCGTCGGCGCCCTCAGGAAGTCGCGCAGCGGGACGACGACACCGAACTGCCGGCGTACGGCGGCCAGCAGGCGGGTCGCCAGCAGGGAGTTCCCGCCCTGCCGGAAGAAGTCGGTGTCCGGTTCGACCTCGGTGCCGGGCAGCAGCTCGGCCAGGACCGCCAGCAGGGACCGCGTGACGTCGTCGACGCCCGAAGGCACGTGTGGCGTCAGGACGGGGCCGGGATCGGGCAGGGCTGCCCGGTCGAGTTTGCCGTTGGCGGTTCGCGGCAGCGCGTCGACGGGAATGAACGCGGACGGAACGGCGTACCCCGGAAGCCGGTCCTCCAGCCGGGAGCGCAGCTGCGCCGGGCCGGCGTCACCGACGACGTACGCCACCAGCCGCGTTCCCGCGCCGGGTGCGGTGTGCGGCACCACCGCGGCCTGCCGCACGCCGGGCAGGGCGAGCAGGGCGGCGTGCACCTCCCCCAGCTCCAGGCGGTAGCCGCGGATCTTGACCTGGTCGTCGTTGCGCCCGTGGTACTCGTACTCGCCGGAGGGCGTCCGCCGGGCGAGGTCCCCGGAGCGGTATCCGCGTACGGGCCGGCCCTGCGCGTCGGTGACGGTGACGAACCGCTGCGCGGTGAGTTCCGGCTGCCCCAGGTAGCCGAGGGCCACGCCCGCGCCCGTGACGATGATCTGCCCGGTCTGACCGTCGGCGACCGGCTGGTCGTCGGTGTCCCACAGCAGGAAGTCGAGGTCGGGAAGTGGCGCGCCGATCAGGCTTGTCGTGCCGGCGAGGTCGGAGGCGAGGATCCGGCGGTACGAGGCGTGGACGGTGGTCTCGGTGATCCCGTACATGTTGACCAGTTCGGGCGCGGCGTCGCCGTACTTGGCGACCCACGGCCGCAGGTCCGCGAACCGGAGCGCCTCACCGCCGAAGACCACCCACCGCAGCGGCAGCCGGTCGTCGTACTCGTCCTCCTGGGCCGCCAGCGCACCGAAGGCGGTGGGCGTCTGGCTGAGCATCGTGACCCGCTCCGCCCGCAGCAGGCGCCGCAGGGCGACCGGGTCCCGCACGACCTCGCCAGCGACGACGACCACACACCCGCCGGTGAGCAGCGCCCCCCACATCTCCCACACCGAGAAGTCGAAGGCGAACGAGTGGGCCATGGTCCACACGTCTGCGGGCCCGAACCCGAACAGTGGCTGCGTGGTGCCGATCAGGCGCAGGACGTTGGCGTGGGAGACCTCGATGCCCTTGGGACGGCCGGTCGTGCCCGAGGTGTGGATGACGTACGCCCGGTCGGTGGGCGCGATCGGGCGGGCCGGCGCGGCGGGCGGATCCGGCCGCTCCCCGCCGCCGTCCGGCGCGTCGATCAGGACGGCCGCGGCCGTCGCGGGCAGGGAGCCGGCCAGCGTACCCGTGGTGATCACGAGGGACGGCGCGGCGTCACCGACGATCGTGCCGGTACGGGCGGCGGGCGCCTCCGGGTCGAGCGGCAGGTACGCGGCACCCGTGCGGAGCACCGCCAGCGCCGCCACGATCATCCGCGCCGAACGCGGCAGCAGCACGCCGACCGGCCGGCCGGGCGGCGCGACGGTCGCGATCCGGCCGGCCAGGGCCCGCGAGGCGGTGGCCAGCTCCCGGTACGTCAGGGCCTGCCGGTCGCAGCGGACGGCGACCCGGTCGGGGTGCCGTCCGGCGACCTCGTCGAAGGCGGCGACGAGGTTGTCGGCGGTGACCGGTGCGCTGGCGGCCGGGCCGACCTCCGGTGTGGACACCTCGCGGCGTCCGGCGAGCCGCCGACGCAGCCGTAGCGCGCGATCGGTCGACGTCATGCGCATCTCTCCCCAGGTCTCGTCGCGCCGGTCCTCACAGGGCGAGCACCAGCGGGACGATCAGCCCTGCCGCTTCGACCCGCGACACGTACGCGCCCCAGTGCGGGGAGTCGATGAGCGTCGCCGTCGCGCGGTGGTCGATCTCCAGGGACTGGCCGCTCACCTCCCGCCAGATCTCCCCGAGCGCCCCGCGGTCCTCGTCGTCGACGAGCGTCGCCTCCTCCACCGCCCGGTCCGGGCTGTCCAGGAAGAACCTCAGCAGCCGGTCGGCCGCGCCGGCCAGCCGGTCGACGGCCTCCGGGGTGAACAGCGACCGGTCGTACTCGATGGTCAGCCCGATCCGGTCCTCGTCGGTGAAGTGCAGCAACAGGTCGAAGCGACTCGTCTGCGCGCCCAGTGGGGTCACGCCCGTGTCCAGGCCCGGCAGCGCGGCGACACCGTGCATCGACCGGGCGACGGAGACCACGACCTGGACCAGGGGGTTGACCCCGGGTCGGCGGGGTGCTCCCACGAGGTCCACGATCTTCTGCAACGGCAGGCTCTGGTGGTCCAGGGCGTTCAGGGCGCTGTCCCGGACCGATGCGACGACGGCCCGCGCGCTGTGCTCCGGGTCGACCTGGTAGCGGAACGGCACGGTGTTGGCGAAGAAGCCGACGAGGTCCCTCGTCTCCGTCGGGTGCCGACCGGCGACGGCCGCGCCGATCACCACGTCCGACTGCTGGGCGAGCTTGGCCATCAGCACCGCGCTGACGGCGTGCACGACCATGAAGAGGGTGACGTTGTGCTGCTGCGCGAACGCCCGCACCTCGGCGGAGAAGGTCTCGTCCCACTCCCGGCGGCGCCGGCCCGCGGTCCGCGTACGGTCTCCGGTCCGCTCCAGGTCGGTCGCGAGGGCGAGTTCCCCGTCGTAGCCCTTCAGGTAGGACCGCCAGAAGTCGCCGTCGCGTCGGGCCGGCGCCGATTCGAGGTAGTCCTGCTGCCAGCGGGAGTAGTCGCCGTACTGGATCGGCAGCGGGGGCAGGTCCGCCTCCCGTCCCGCCCGGTGGGCCGCGTACGACTCCGCGATCTCCCGCAGGATCAGCTCGTTGGACCAGCCGTCGGTGACCACGTGGTGGCTCGTCCATTCGAGCACGTGCTCCCGGTCGGCGAAGCGGTACAGGGTGGCCCGGGTCAGCACGCCGCCGAGGTCGATGCGCCGCGTCGCCCGCTGCCGGACGTACTCCAGCATCGCCTCGCTGTCCCCCTCCGCGATCACCGCGTCGGTGGCCTCCCGGACCCGCAGGTGCGGCTTCGCGTCGGGATCCACGACCAGCAACGGCACCCCGTCGCGTTCGACGATCCGGCTGGACAACACCTCGTGCCGCGCGACGAGCCGGTCGACGGCCGCCCGCAGCGCCGTCACGTCGAGGTCACCACGCAGATGCAGGAGGTACCCGTCGGTGTAGGCGCCGTCGGAGTCGATCTGGTCGAGGTACCAGAGACTCGACTGCGCCATGGACAGCGGGAACTCCCGCAGGCCGGCGGGCCTCGCCGGGACCGGCACCTCCGACTCCCGGTCGTCGGTCAGCGCCGCCTCGACCCGGGCCGCGAAACCTCGCAGCGTCGGGTTCTCGAACAGCTCCCGGATCGGCAGGCGGACCCCGAGGCGGTCCCCCAGCCGGGCGAGGACCTGCGTCGCGTGCAGGGAGTGCCCGCCCAGGTCGAAGAAGCTGACCTGCGGCCCGGGCCGGCGACCGGAGAGCACGGAGGCCCAGATCTCGGCGACGGCCTCCTCCGTCGGGGTCATCGGAGCGGAACTCTCCCCGGTCGGTTCGTCGACCGGGGACAGGGCCGTCGCCGCCAGCGCGCGGGTGTCGACCTTGCCGTGGCTCGTCCGCGGCAACTGGTCGATGCGGACGAGGAAGTCCGGGATGGCGTTGCGGGGCAGGACCTGGCTGAGCCCGGAGCGCACCTCCTCGGGCCGCAGGTCCCGGCGGACCAGGGAACCCTCGGTCGCACCGTCGGCGCCGCCGGAGACCACCTCCGGTACGAAGAACCCGGCGAGTTGCTTGCCGCCGTCGGCGGACTGCCGGACGATCACCACGCTCTCCTGGACGCCCTCGACGCCGGCGAGGGCCCGACTGACCTCGTCCAGTTCGACCCGGTTCCCTCTGATCTTGAGCTGGTTGTCGATCCGGCCGAGGAACTCGACCGAGCCGTCCGCCAGCCGGCGGCCACGGTCGCCGGTGCGGTACATGACGCCGTCCCCGTCGCCGGCGAAGGGGTCGTCGACGAAGACCGCGGCGGTCCGGTCGAGGTCGTTGACGTAGCCGCCGCCGACGCAGACGCCGCCGGCGTAGAGCTCGCCCGGCGTGCCAATGGGCACCGGCTCCCGGGCGCCGTCCAGCACGTACAGGGCGGTGTTGCGCGCGGGCCGGCCGAGGGGGACGGAGGCGTCCCGCTCGTCGACGTCCGCCGCGACGAGGTGGTGCAGGACGTCGTCGGACGTCTCGGTCGCCCCCCACATGTTCAGCAGCCCCACCCCGGGCAGCAGCCGGCGGAACGTGTTGGCGGACTGCGGGGTGAGCGTCTCCGCCTGCGAGGCGACCCAGCGCAGGCGGAACGGGGGAAACGCGTCGACGCCGTAGAACGCGAGTTCGGCGCACATGATGTTGAGCACGGAGGGCGTCACCTCCAGCACCGTGATCCCGTCCTCGGCCACGGCCCGCAGCAGCGACGCCGCGTCCTGACCGATCTCGTCCGGGTAGATCACGGTCGTGGCGCCGACGGCGAGTGGCGCGAGGAGCTGCCAGACGGAGATGTCGAAGGTGGCGGCGGCGTCCTGGGCCAGCCGGTCGCCGGGCCGCAGGTCCAGTTGCTGGATTTTGGCGTCGATGTGGTTGAGCATGCCGTCGTGCCGGATCAGGGCGCCCTTGGGATCGCCCGTGGATCCCGAGGTGAAGAGGACGTACGCGCTGTCCCGGCCGCCCGGTGCGGGGCCGAGCGCGACCGGCGTACCGGCGGCGACGATGACCTCCGCCAGATCGACCAGCTCGACCTCACCGACCGCGGCCAACGCGGCGCGGTGCGTCTCGTCGCACACCACCAGCCTCGCCTCCGCCCGCCCGACCATGCGGGCGACGCGTGCGGCCGGGCCCTGCGGCAGCGGCAGGTACACCGCGCCGAGGCGGAGGATGGCGAGGGTGACGACGAGGTAGTCGATGTTCCGGCCGCTGGCCAGGCCGACCACGGTGCCGTGGCCCACCTGCCGGTCGCGCAGCCATCCGGCCACCCGCTCGACGTGCGCGGCGAGCTCCCGGTAGGTGATCTCGCGGCCGTGGCAGACGGCGGCCACCTCGTCGGGGAACGTCTCCACCGAACGGGCCATCCGTTCGAGGAAGCCCGTGGCCGTCGCCGGCTCGACCGGCCCGCGGGAGATCTCCACCAAGGCCCGGTACCGCTGCTCACCGAGCAGCGCGACCTGCGTCGGCTCGTCGTCGGGCTGGTCGACGACGCTGGTCAGCGCCCGCAGGAAGACGTCCGCCACCTCGTGGAGCTGCTCCTCCGAGATCCGCTCCATGTTCGCTTCGAGGTCGAGCGTGAGCAGTCGACTGAACGGGTCCTTGTTGAACTCGGCCCGCAGGGTGAAGTTCGTCTGGATGTAGCCGAAGCCGTCGACCACCTCGATGCCCGTGGCGTGGGCGAGCCGTTCGTAGCCGTGGAAGTGGGTGTAGTTGAACATGATGTCGGTCAGCTCGGGCACGCCGGCGAGACGGAGCATCTCGGCGTGCGGGAAGCGCCGCACCGGCAGCAGCTCCCGCTCCTTGTCGCTGGTCGCCGCGATCAGGTCGCGCCAGGTGCGACCCCGCGGCCGGAACCGGAAGGGTACGAGGTTGAGGTGCAGGCCGATGACCTCGGTGCCGCCCTCCTCCTCGATCCGCCCGTTGGCGGCGACGCCCAGCACGACGTCGTCGCGTCCGGTGAGCGCCATCACCACCCGCGAGTGGACGGCCATCACCACGTGTTTGACCGACACCCCGCAGGCGGCGGCGAGCTGGTGCAGGCGGTCGGAGAGTTCCGCCGGGAGGTCCACGCTGAGGAAGCCCATCCGCCCCTCGTGGACGGCGCCGGAGCCCCGGGCTAGACGGGGCAGCAGGCTCGGCTCGACCTCGGCCAGCTCCTGCCGCCAGAACTCCCGGACCGCCTCGTCGCGGAGCACGGCCTGTTCCTTCGCGATGAAGTCGGCGTACCGGCGGACGGGCAGGGCACGGTCGGGCGACGCGATGCCCTGCAGGTCCTGCCAGTAGTCGACGAGGATCTCCGCGAGCAGTGACGTCTCGCTCCAGCCGTCGAACATCGTGTCGTGGAAGCTCATGGAGAACATGAACTCGTCCGGGCCGAGCAGGTGCGCCGTGAACCGGACCAGTGGCGGCTGCGCCCAGTCGTACGGGTTGCTCATCTCCCGGCGTCGCCAGGCCTCGAACTCGGCCAGCTGCCGGTCCTCGTCGAACCGGCTCAGGTCCGCCACGTTCAGCGGGGTCCGGGCCCGCGCGTGGACGACCTGGAGCGGTTGCGAGAACCCGGACAGGTGGAACGACGTCCGCAGGATCTCGTGGCGCTCGGTCACCCGCGCGAGCGCGCGGCTCATGGCGTCGTGGTCGAACCTGGCGCGCAACCGGAACATGAAGATGTCGCAGTACATGTTGACGCCCTCGGCGTACGCGCTGTGGAACAGCACGCCGGCCTGGAGGGTGGCCAACGGGTAGGCGTCGACCGCGTCGGCCGGCAGGTGCGCCAGGTCCGCCGGGTCGACGAGGCTGAACGGCTCGACCGGCGGGTCCACCGTCTCGTCCGTGGTGACGGCGTACGAGGCCAGCGCACGGGGCGTCTTCAGCTCGTAGATGTCGGCCAGGTCCAGCGTCATCCCGCGGTTCGCCGCCGCCGCACGCAGCTGCACCGCGACGATGGAGTCCCCACCGATGCCGAAGAAGGAGTCGTCGGGTCCCACCCCCTCGACGCCGAGCACCTCCTCGAACAGCGCGCAGATCGCCCGCTCCACCGTCGCCGACGAGGCGTCGGCGACCGCCTCCGTGGCCATCGGCGCCCGGAGTTGGTTGGCCGGGGTCGGTGCGGGCAGGAGCGCGAAGTCGACCTTCCCGTTGGCGTTCACGGGGATCTCCGGCACCGGGACGACGAATGCCGGGAGCATGTACGACGGCAGGCTCGCCCGCAGCAGTTCCGGGATCTCGCCCAGCTCGCAGCCAGGGTCGTGGGTCACGTACGCGACGATCTGCGTCCGGTCGTTGCCGGCGCCCGAGGCCGGCTGACCGGCCCGGACGAGACTGCGGACCGGGGAGATCCCCCCGGACACCGCCTCCTGTTTCACCACCGGATTGCGCTGCGGCCGCGCCCGGCGGACGGTCACCGCGACCTGTCCGACGCCGGGCACCGCGGTCAGCGCCGCGTGGATCTCCCCGAGCTCGACCCGGTGCCCACGGATCTTGACCTGGTCGTCGGCCCGCCCCAGGTACTCGTACTCCCCGGCGGGAGTCAGCCGCGCGAGGTCACCGGACCGGTATCCCCGCACGGGTCTGCCGTCGACGGTCAGGTCGAGGAACCGCTCAGCGGTCGCTCCGGGCTGGCCCAGGTATCCGATCGCCACCCCCGGTCCGGTCACGACGATCTCGCCGGTCTGGCCCGGGGCCACCGGCCGGCCCTGCTCGTCTGAGAGCAGGAAGTCGAGGTCCGCCAGCGGACGACCGATGAGGCTGGCCGTGTTCGTGAGGTCGGCCGCCAGGACCCTGCGGTACGAGGAGTGGACCGTCGTCTCCGTGATGCCGTACATGTTGACCAGTTGCGGTTGCTGGTCGCCGTACCTGTCCACCCAGGGCCGGAGGTCACCGAAGCGCAGCGCCTCGCCGCCGAAGACCACCCACTTCAGCGGCAGCCTGTCGGGGTGGGAGACCTCGTGCGCCACCAGACTGTTGAAGGCGGTCGGGGTCTGGCTGAGCATCGTCACCTGTTCGTCGGCGAGCAACGCCCGGAAGGCCACGGGGTCCCGTGCGACGTCCTGTCCCACGACGACCAGCCGGCCGCCGGACAGCAGCGCCCCCCACATCTCCCAGACGGAGAAGTCGAAGGCGAACGAGTGGAACATCGTCCAGACGTCCCCGGCGCCGAAGCCGAACTGCGGCCGGGTGGCCCGGATCAGGCGCAGCACGTTGCCGTGGCTGACCTCCACGCCCTTCGGCCGCCCGGTGGTGCCCGACGTGTAGATCACGTAGGCGCGGGTGTCCCACGCCGCGGGGCACCGCCCGCCGGTGTCGTCGCCGCGGTCCTCCGCGACGTTCTGCGGCCCCAGCACCGGGGTGTCCGGCGGCAGCAGCTGCGCCAGCCCGGGAGTCGTCACCACCACCGAGGGCGTCGCGTCCGCCACGATCATTCTCAGCCGGGCGGCGGGGGTGGACGGATCGACCGGCACGTACGCCGCGCCCACCCGCAGCACGGCCAGGCTCGCGACCACCATGTCCACCGAACGCGGCAGGAGCAGCAGCACCGGACGCGACGGGTCGTCGACCCGCGCCCTGATCGCCGCGGCGAGCGCCGTCGAGCGGGCGGCCACCTCGGCGTACGACATCCGCCGGTCCCCGCAGCACACCGCGATGCTGTCCGGGTGAGCGCGGACGACCTCGTCGAACGACTCCACCAGATTGCCGACGGCACCATCGGAAGCAGTCATCATCTCCGCCTTAGCTGAGTCGAACCGGGTCGTGGGCGAGTGCTGTGGACGGCCGCCGGACCAGCCGGGCGAGGTTCTCGGAGAACCGCCGGCACACCTCGGCTGCCGTCTCCGCGGACACGAGGGTGCGTTGGTGGACGAGGCGGAACGTGAGTCCGCCCGCGTCGAGGGCGCCGTAGAGGCTCGTCGCGTAGGCGACGTCCACGGGCGGCACGTCGACCGTCTCGACGTCGTGGGACCCGATCCGTCGCCGCCGTCGGCTCCAGGGCACGGACAACCCGACGTCGCCGCCGTCCACCGGCTGCTGGAGCGTCAGCGTCGCCTGGAAGAGCGGATTCTGGCCGTGCCGGTCCGCGGCGAGTGCCCGGACCAGGTCGCTGAAGGGAACGTCCGCCGTCGACAGTGCCGCCCGCAGTTCCCGCCACAGGCGTTCCTCGAGTGCCGACGGATCGGGCCGGTCGGTCAGGTCGCCGAGGATGGGCACCATGTTGACCAGGTAGCCGACGGTGCCGGCGAAGCGCTGGTCGGTGCGCCCGTGGTGCGGCGCGCCGACCACGATCCGCGGCTCGCCGGTCACCTCGTGCAGGGCTTGGACGTAGGCGGCCAGCAGGGAGACGAACGGGGTGAAGCCGCGCCGCGCCGCGTGCCGGTGGAGGGCCCGTACGACGTCCGGGTCGGCCTCGAAGTCGAGCCAGCCGGCCCGGTGCCGGTCCGGGTCCGGCCGTCGTCGTGCAGACCCGCCGCCAGCGGGCCGTTGCGGAAAGAGTACGAGGTCACGCAGTGGCCGCCACTTCTCCGCCAGGGCCGTGACCCGGTCGCGCCGGTCGGGATCGAGGCGCGCCTGCTGCTGCAGCCGGGCCCAGTCGGTGGCGTCCGCCGCGCCCGGTCCCGCCGTGGCCGGCGGGGCGTCGCCGCCCGTGATCCGGGGCAGGATCTCGGCGAGCAGGAGCTGGAGCGACCAGTGGTCGACGACCGCGTGGTGACACGCCACGAGAAGCACCGTGCCGTCCGGCGGGTACGCCACCCCCACCCGCGCCAACGGGCCCTTCACCAGGTCAAAGGGGCGGTAGGCCCGCTCGTGCAGGTAGGCGCGTACCGCCTCGTCGGGGCCGTCCGGGAAGGCCCGGCACTCCCAGTCGACCGTGCCCTGCCCGTGCACGGTCTGGACGCCGGACCCGAGCGGTCCGAGCGTCGTGCGCAGCGCGGGGTGCCGAGCGACGGCCTCGTCGATCGCGGCCCGCAGCAGTTCCTCCTCGACACGGCCGGAGAGGCGCAGGGCGATCGCCAGGTTGTTCGCCCGGTTGCCGCGCGACACCTCGTCGTAGAAGTGCAGCTCGACCTGGCCGGCCGAGGCGGGGCTCACCGCGCCGGTCTGCGCCGGCAGCGGCACGGCGGCCGGGCCGGGGCTCGCGGCGGCGGCGACCAGCTCGGCCACCGACCGGTCGCCGAAGAACAGCTCGGCGTCCAGGGTGCCGTCCACCAACCGCTCGACCGCCGCCTTGAGTTCGATCAGACGCAGCGAACCGAGTCCCAGCGCCGCCAGCGGCAGCGAAGCGTCCCACTCGGACCCTTCGAGGTTCGCGTACCGCCGGACGAGCTGTTCCACCGCGAGGGACCGGTCGCCGGGGTGGGTGTCGGCGGCGGCCCGCCCGGGCGCTGCGGACGGGACCGCCGGCACGACGAGCTTGAGCCGCCCGCCGACGAACTGCTCCCTGGTGGCCCGCCGGCGGACCTTCCCGCTGGAGGTCTTCGGTATCGCGCCGGGCATGACGACGACCACGTCGTCGAGGTCCAACCCGCACTCGGTGGCCACCCGACGCCGCAGCCCGCCGGTCAGCGACGTGAGCAGCGCGGGGTCCGCGAGCAGCCGCGCCAGCCCGCTGCGGGAGGCCTCGACCACCAGCGCCACCCGTTGGTCACCGGTCTCCGACTGGAACGCCGCGGCGCCGCCCTGGCGCAGGTGCGCGTCGCCCGCGGTGGCGACGGCCTCGATGTCGTGCGGGTGGTAGTTGCGGCCCGCGCGGATGATCAGATCCTTCTGGCGCCCCGCGACGTAGAGTTCGCCGTCGTACATCGCGCCGAGGTCCCCGGTACGCAGGAACGTCCCCTGCTGGCCGCCGACGGTGGCGGCGAACGTCGCGGCGGAGTCGGACCTGCCCCAGTACCCGGCGGCCACCCCGCCGGAGCTCACGCAGATCTCGCCGACCTCGCCCGCCGCGCAGGGTGCGCCGTCCGCGCGGCGCACGGCGACCGTCGTACCCGGTGGCGGGGTGCCGCAGGAGACCAGCGTGACCGGGTCCGTCCCCGCTGCCCCGGTCGCCCCGGTCAGCCGGCCCGTCTCGAGGGCGTGCCGGTCGAAGGTGCCGGCGCGGTAGCCGGTCGACGCCTCGGGGCCGCTGACGAAGAGCGTCGCCTCCGCCAGTCCGTAGCACGGATAGAACGCGCGGCGGTCGAACCCGAGCGGCGCGTACGCGGCGGAGAACGCGTCCATCGTCCGCCTGTCCACCGGCTCCGCGCCGTTGAAGGCGACCCGCCACGAGCTGAGGTCGATCCCGTCGAGCAGCCCGGCGTCGAAGCGGTCCGCCAGGAGCTGATAGGCGAAGTTGGGTCCACCGGAGAGGGTCGCCCTGAACCGGGACACCTCCGCCGGCCACCGCAGCGGATTCCGGACGAACGCGAACGTGTCGAGCAGGAC
Source organism: Micromonospora sp. USAFONa4 (assembly GCF_057197825.1). Taxonomy (NCBI): domain Bacteria; kingdom Bacillati; phylum Actinomycetota; class Actinomycetes; order Micromonosporales; family Micromonosporaceae; genus Micromonospora; species Micromonospora sp. USAFONa4. The sequence continues at coordinate 974,640 of NZ_CM170072.1, forward strand.
CGCCGGCACGCCCACGAACAGCGGCAGCAACGTGGTGCCGATGAGCCCCATGTCGTGGTACATCGGCAGCCAGCTGAGCACCACGTCGTCGGTGCCGATCCCGAAGCCGGCCGCGATGGCCCGGTGGTTGTCGGTGAGGTTGCCGTGCCCGACCATGACCCCCTTGGGATCGCCCGTCGATCCGGAGGTGTACTGGAGGAAGGCGAGGTCGTCCGGCGCCGGCCGGTGGGGGCCCACCGGAGCGGCCTGCGCCCGCACCGCCTCGATCGGGTGCACCGCCGGTCCGCCCGGCTCGGCCGCCAGCCCCGACAGCGCTTCGACCAGCTTGGCGGTGGTCAGCGCGTGGGTGGCTCCGCAGTCGCGTACGACGGTGGTGACGCGGTCGAGGCGCGCGTGGGGGCCCGGCGGGTAGAGCGGCACCGCGACCACGTTGGCGTAGAGGCAGCCGAGGAAGGCCGTGACGTAGTCGAGGCCGGGTGGGAAGAGCAGCAGCGCCCGGTCGCCCGGTTCGGCGACCGACCGCAGGTGGCCGGCCACGGTACGAGCGCCCTCGTCGAGCTGCCCGTACGTGGTGGTGGTCGTCGCCCCGGCGCTGTCGACGAAGGTCAGCGCGGGGTCGTCCGCCCGGGTGTCCGCCCAGGCCGACAGGGCCGCGATGAGCGAGGTGTGCGTCATGGTCGTCCCTCAGTGGGCCGGGGCCAGGGACGCTTCGTCGCTGACGGCGTCCGGGCTGTCCTCGTCGACCAGCAGCTGGACCTGGTCCACGGCGGCACGGATCCGGCGGACGACCTCCGCTCTGCTGGAGCCCGTGGCGATGACGTGCCCCAGGCGGTCGTAGCCGTTTTGCGGTGGCCGCACGGACGTGCCGGGGGACGCCGTCACGGTCACCTGTTCGACGCCGTCGAGGCACTCGATCTCCGCCCCGGCCGCAACAGCCCGGAGCGTCCCGGGCCGGGGAGCCACCAGGAACTCGATCGCGGCGTACCCGTGGGTGGTCGAGGAGAGCCGGGTCGGTCCCCCGACGGCGGCGGCCAGCTGCGCGGCGAGCAGGTCGGAGCCGGTGGCGAGGCGGTACAGCTCGGGGATCATCCCGCCGGCCGGGCGGGGATTGATCTCGATGATGGCCGGGCCGGACGGCGTGAGGCGTACCTCGGTGTGGGTCGCCCCGTGCGACATCCCGACCGTGGCGAGCGCCCGCAGGACGGCATCCACCATCTCGGTCGCCTGGTCCGCCGGCAGGTCCGCGGGAAAGACGTGCCCGAGCTCCGCGAAGTACGGCCCACCGGTCACCCGCTTCTCGGTGATCCCGAGACAGCGGTTCCCGGTGCTCTCGCCGAACACCTCGACGCTGAACTCGGCACCCCGCACGTACTCCTCGACCAGTGCGCAGCGGGCGGTCGGCATGCCCCGGACGTTGACGCGCATCCCGAGGACCGCCGCCACGTGCGCGGTCGCCTCCTCGACGGTGGCGCAGAGCAGCACGGCGTTCGATCCGGAGTCGTCCGCGGGCTTCACCACGCACGGCAGTCCGACCTCGCGCACCGCGGCAGCGGCCCGTGCCGGGTCCGTCACCGCGACGAAGCGGGGTTGCCGGATCCCGCTGTCCCGCAGCGCCTCCCGCAGCAGGGCCTTGTTCCGACAGGCGGCCACGGCTGCTGGCGGGTTGCCCGGCAGTCCCAGCCAGTCGGCCAGCTCGGCGGCGAGTACGGTGTAGAAGTCGCTCGTCGTCGTCACCCCGGCGAGCTGTTCACGACGGAACCTGCCCTGGATGAGCGAGCGCAGGGCCGGCAGGTCGTGCGTCTCGCAGACGAGGACCTCGCAGTCGGTGTCGGCGAGGCCCGGGTAGCGGTCGGGACGGTCGGTGAGCAGCACCGGGCGCAGCCCCATCCGTCGTGCGACGCTCAGGGCGAGCACGCCGGTCCCGCTCGTGTTCGCCTCCAGGAACAACAGGTAGCGCTCGCCGTCCGTGCGTGGGACGTCGTCCGTCCGCGACCAGCTCACGGCGACCTCGGCGGGGCTGATCGGGCGCGGCCGGTCCGCCGCGTCCATCTCGTGCAGGCGGTCGGCGGCCCATCCGTCGTCGTAGACGGTCTGCGCGTACCGGTCGCCGCGATCGGGGAAGATGCCGACGATCCGGGTCCCGGGCTCCGCCCGGCGAGCCACGTCCTTCAACACCTGGTAGACCGAGCCCGACGTGTTGCCGCCGAAGATCTGCTGCTCGCGGGCCAGGTCGCGGGTGGCGCCGAACGCCTCCCGGTCGTTGAGCCAGTGCACCTCGTCGATCTGGCGACGGTCCAGGTTGGCGGGCTCGAGGCTGTTGCCGAGGCCGCCCTGCAACCTGGTGGGCACGTCCGGCTGACCGAACAGCACGCTGCCCACGCAGTCCACCCCCACCACTCGCAGCTCCGGCAGCGCGCGTCGCAGCGCCCGGGCCGAGCCGCACAGCGATCCACCGGTGCCGACCGCCCCGACCAGGACGTCGAAGGAGGTGAGGTCCCCCAGCAGCTCCCCGGCCAGGGACCGGTACGCACCCGGGTTGTCCGGATTCCGGTACTGCTCGGGAAAGAACGCGCCCGGTAGGGCTTCGAGGAGCTCGTGCAGCCGTTCGAGGCGGGCGCCCTGCCAGCCCCGGCTGGACATCTGGTCGACGACGTGCACCTGGCAGCCCAGGGCGCGCAGCTTGGCGAGGGTCACGGCATCGATCCGGGGGTCGGTGACGACGTGCACCGGATGACCCAGGGCGGTGCCGACGAGGGCGACTCCCAGCGCCATCGTGCCGGAGGAACTCTCGACGATCGGCGCGCCCGGTCGGAGTACGCCCAGCCGTCTGGCCTCGAGGATCACGTAGCGGGCGACCCGGTCCTTCATCGCGAAGAGGTTCTGAAGTTCGAGTTTGGCGTACACCTCGACCCGCGGGTCGGCATCCATCGTCAGCCTGATCAACGGCGTGTGCCCGATGGCGTCGACGACGTTCTGGAAGATCACGCGCTGGCCCCCGATCGTCCGTGGGTGCCGACGTCGCTCGCGCCCACCCGGGCTGCTCCACTCAAGATCGTCACTGTTCCCCCGATTCGACGCTCATCGACGCCCGAGCGGTGCCCGAGCGGAACCTCGCCGTTCACGACGGTCGTCCCACTGCTGCCGGAGGAGCCGGAACTCGTCCGCCTGGTTGGCGAGCAGGTCGGCCAACTCCTGCGGATTGACCGAGCCCGTCGACCGCTTTCCACGAATTGCGTTCTCGATGTCGAAGGCGCCGGCGAGCACGCGTGCGGCATCGGAAACCTGGTATCCGTGCCGGCCGGCGACCTCGACCAACAGCCCGGGGTCTCCGGGATGGGGCGGGATGTCGGAGGAGATGGCGGCGGCGATGTACTGCCCGACGACGATCTGGGCGTCGCGCCAGGGAATCCCGTCGTTGAGGGTCAGGTCGTTCGCCAGTGCGAACGCGCCCAGATACTCCCGCCGGCAGGCTTCCCGCATCCGGTCGGACCGGAAACGCAGGTTGTCGACGACGGTCGAGAAGAGCCGCAGGGCCGTCCGCGTGGTGGAGACGGAGACATGGAGGTTCGCGGTCGCCTCCTTGGACACCTCCACCATGTTGGAATAGGGCGTCGAGCGTTGGGCGAGGACGATGTCCACACCGAAGGCGCCGAGATGCGCCAGCTTCCCGCGGATCCGCTCCAGGATCGGGAAGTTCTTCTTCTGCGGCATCGCCGCCGAGATGCCGGAAAGCTCGTCAGGCAGGTCGATGAAGGCGTACTCGTTGCTGCCCCACGTCATGAGATCGGTGACGAAGCGGCTCAGTTCGGCGCCCAGAATGGAGAATTCCGCCATCATCTCCAAGGCCAGCGACCGGGACGCCACGGCGGTCAGGGCGTGCGGAACCGGTCCCGCGAAGCCGAGCAGGTGCGCCATGCGGTCCCGGTCCCAGGGCAACTGCTGGCCGGCCATCGAGCCCGCGCCGAGCGGCGAGAGGTCGTTGCCGTCATAGGTGGCGAGCCAGCGGCGCAGGTTGTGCAGAATCTGCTGGGATAGGGCGGCCAGGTAGAAGCCGGGAGTGATCACCTGAGCCGCCTGGAGGTGGGTGTATCCCGGCATCAGCAGATCGGTCGTACCGTTGGCGAGTCGGTGGACGGCCGCACCGAGGCCCAGCAGGTCCTCCGCCGCCCCACCGAACCACTCGCGTGCCGCGAGAGCGTGTGCGGTCGCCTGAGAGTCGTTACGACTGCGGTCGACGTGCCAGGCCGGGACCGGCTCGGTCAACTGACCATGCACCCACTGCTCGATGGCCATCGACGTGTCGGACATGTTGGTGGCGGGGTCGGCGCTGAGCGTGGATTCGTCGATCCTGCCAAGTCTGTCCGCGATGTCGCGCCGTTGATCGCCGGTGATGACCCCCATCCGCTCGTACTCGAGCAGGAGAACCACTTCCACAGCGAGATAGTGGGGAAGCAGGTGAGTCATGTCGAAGTCGAACTGGGGTCGGAGGATTTCGTCATGCACCTGACGGGACGGGCCACTGGACAACCGTCCTGACATCAGGGCGGAGCCCTCGGGAACGAGTTGCAACTGAAGACCCCCGTTACGGAGTTGCACGGCCGGACTGCAACCCGAATCCGCACCCTGGGGCGCGTGACATCGCCTGCGGATCGGACCGCCTCGAATGAAGGACAGTCACCTGAGGTGGGTGCGACGATTCACAAGGAAGGCGCTATCGGCGGCGCTGGACGAATTCGACGCTTGCCGTCAGCAGACATGGAACCAACTCCCCCGTGGAGCGACTACGAAATCGTGCAGGCAATGGAGCGTGAAACGGCAGTTCGCGCCAATACGCGGTCTTCGATGGGGCGAGATTAGCCGCGCGCCTCATGCCCCGCAAGGGACTGCATTTCGCGCGCTATGTCTGGTCCAGGTCGTATTTGCTCTTCACAGCACCCGGCTCCGAGGCCACCCGTCTGGGCACCCTGACGATGGTGGGAGATCCTCCCCCGGCCGGGGCCGCCCACGGCCATTGATACTGCTGGCAGGCTCACGGCCAGGACCAACGAGTGCCATTGGCACGTGCAAACTCGTAGCGTGTCAGGGGATCTGGTCGACCCCGCCCCCTCGCCAGCCGACACGGAGACAGCGCCTGCCTCCACGTGGCACCTTCAAGCAGAACTCCAGACTCCGTCGATGACGCTGACTGAAAGTCGTCCACGCGACTACCGACCGTGCGGGCGAGCATGGCCAGCCACCCCGCCTGGTCGTACGCCTCATGGCCCCAAAGCCCTGTGCGGTTCGTCAGCGTCGCGCCTGTGACCCCATGGCCTGCCCGGAGTCCCACCTTCGTATCCGTGCCAGCGAGGGCTGATCGACCGCGAGAACTCCGCGGCTGACCGCAACGTGGAGCCAGCCCATCCCGGCACCGTTCGCGGCCAGATCAGGGTCCATGATCATGACAATGCCGATCACGGCGAGGGCGGCGGCTTGGCCTTCTGCGGGTAGATCGTCTCGTGGCGGGCCAGCATGGCAACGAACTCGCTGATCTTCCGCTCGCGGGTCTGCGCCCGTTTGACCCCGTTGACGCGGTGGATGAGAGCGAACCGGTTGGTCTTGGTGAGCACGTCGAACATGGCCTGGGCGGCGGGGTTGGCAGCGATGGCGGCGAGGAGGTCCTCCGGCACCTCGGCTTCCGACGGCGGGGCGTAGGCGGCCGCCCACCGCCCGTCCGCCTTCGCGGCTTCCACCGCAGCCCAGCCGGAGGGCAGCATCCGCCCCTGCGCCTCCAGCCGGGCCACGTGGGCGACGTTGCGTTGCGACCAGGAACTGCGGGGCCTACGCGGGGTGAACCGGATCCAGGAGGTTTCCTGATCCCGCTTACGGGCCTGCCCGTCGATCCAGCCGAAACACAGGGCCTCGTCGACCGCCTGCTGCCAGGTCAGCGTCGTGACCGTGCCGCCCTTCCTGGTCAGGGCGAGCCAGACACCGGGCGACGTGGCGTGGTTGGCCGACAACCACGCGCGCAGCGCCTCGGCGTCCACGACGATCAACTCATCCAGTTCGGCGCTCACCATGACGGCAGGCTATCGCTGCACTGTGACCGCGCTCTCAGCGTGTGGGACGGCCCGGCTCGTCGGGCTGCCGGCGCGCATGCCGCCGGCGGCAGCCGCGTACGAGGACACGTCGTGGATCCGCTCGGCGGCAGATCAGTGCCCGCCAGAGTCATCGGCGAGGGATCCTGGTCGGTCGTCGAGGTCGCGGTGCCAGATCCGTTGCCAGTGGTCCTCCGCCGGGGAGCCATGCCAGCGCGCGGCGGGGCCGGACGCCACAGGTCGGGCATGCGCGGCCCGGGCGGCGCCGCTCGTTGCCGCATGCGAGGCAGTGTGTGTCGGAGCTGACTCCGGCAGCGTAGCGATCGAGGACCGCCTGGACGACCGTGGCGAGAGGTGCCGTGGGGTGGTGCTCAGGGTCAGGACAGTAGGCGATTCGATGCCAGCCCCACGAGTTCCAGGGCGGCGGCGTCCGTGGTGCTCGCCTGCCAGCCACTTTCTCTCGACGCCGCTGGACGGCGTACTCCTGCGCACGTGGCAGGACCACGTCGCGAGCCCGCTGCAGTTCTTCGGCGGCGCGCACGAGTGCGCCGAGGTCATCGGTGAGCCTGCGTGGGATACGTGCGGCGACGACCAGGTGGTGCCAGGTGGCGCGGAATCCGTACGGAGCACAGTGCAGCGTGCACTCGCGCAACGCCTAGAGCCGACGTTGTGGCGGGATGGTGCTGTCGTGAACGCGGCGCGCCTGCGCAGGGAAGCTGGTCACGGAGCCAATGGTGGCCCTGCCCGGCAGGCCGCACGAGCACGTTTCGGCGGACGTACCACGACGCAGGACGAGGGCAGTACCCGTCGCCGGGCACTCGCATCACGACGCCATCTCTCCGGCGGATCCACGCACCTCAACCTGTCCTCTTGCTGCCGGAGAGCCTGCGGAAGAAGAGCTGGTGTGAGTGATCAGGAATCGAGAAGTGATGTCGAACGCACCGCCGTTAGCGTGGACGGAACACGAGCCGTACGACGTCGAGGAGAAACGACGATGACGAAGAAGGACGTTGCCGCAGGAGGGTTTTCCACGCAGGAGCGGGCCGCGATGAAGGAGCGTGCGGCGGAGTTGAGAGCTGGGGCCAGACGCACGAAGGGCGCGGAGAAGGCCGCCGCCGAAGAAGCGGAGTTGCTCGCGAAGATCGCGCGGATGCCCGACGGAGACCGGGAAATGGCGGAGCGTGTGCACGCGATCGTCACGACCGTCGCGCCGGATCTCGCCCCCAAGCTCTACTACGGCCAGCCCGGGTATGCCAGGGACGGGAAGGTCGTGGTCTTCTTCCGCAGCGGGCAGATGGACAAGGAGCGCTACTCGACGTTCGGCGTGAGCACGCAGGCGGCCCTCGACGAGGAGGGCGGGTTCTGGCCGACCTCGTACGCGCTCACCGAACCGACGGAGCAGGCGTGGGAGCAGCTCGGCGACATCGTACGGCGCGCAGCGGGAACGCAGCAGTCGTGAGGGGCCGGCCCACGGTCGGAAGATCGTGGTGCTCGTTCCTGCTCCTTGTCTTCAACCCGGCTGCTCAGGCCGCTCGGACGTCGGCGAGCCGCCTGACCGCGCACTCGTCGTCGTTGGGGTTGCCGTGGACGACGCATGTCCGACGTCCGGTGAGCCGCGCCCACGCTGCTCGGCATCGAGCAACGCTCGCCGGGGGCGTCGCGCCGAGGTCGATCTTCGTCCCCTGCTGCGCTGGGCCGGGAAGGCGGGCCTCGTCGCCAGCCCCGATCGACTCGCGAGCGCACTTGAGGAGCGCCCGGGTCCGTTCGGGGACGGGATCGTCGAACTCACCGAGGCCCTCGGCATCGGGGAACCTCCCGGCTGGAGATCGCGGGCCGCGCGGATCGCGGCAGATCCGGATACGGATGTCGAGATGACCGGGCAACGTCGGTTCGGGTCCGGCACGATGGGCTGGGCGGTGTCGGCGTCCCGCTGCTGTTCGGCGTACATCTGATCCTCGCGGCCGTAGCCGGACGCGACGGTGACCACCGGCACCACGTTCATCAGACTCGGAGCCGATGCAGCCGGGAGGAGGACGCCATGCGGGCCGTCCAGAAGGTCCGCCATCGACGGGCCGACGTCGACGGACTGGAGGTGTTCTTCCGCGAGGCCGGGCGTCCCGGCCAGCCGGCGGTACTGCTGCTGCACGGATTCCCCTCCTCGTCGCACACGTTCCGCGAGGTCATGCCCACCCTCGCCGACGTCGCGCACGTGATCGCGCCGGATCTGCCCGGCTTCGGGATGTCCGCGTCACCCACCGTCGACGAGTACGACTACACGTTCGAGAACCTCTCCTGGACGATCGAGCGACTTCTCGACCAGCTCGGGATCGAGCGCCTCTTCGTCTACCTGCACGACTTCGGCGCGCCGGTGGGATACCACCTGGCCACCCGCGCCCCGGCCCGCATCCGCGGCCTGATCGTCCAGAGCGGCAACGCGCACCAGGACGGCCTCGGCGAGCAGTGGGACAGCGCCCGGGCCTACTGGGCCGACCCGACCGACGCCACGCGCGCCGATCTGCCGGACTGGTTGAACTTCGCCGGCACCCGCGACCAGTACCTGGCCGGGCTGCCCGAACGGCTGCGCGCCCTGCACGCTCCCGAGTCGTGGCACCTCGACTGGGAGCGCATGAGCCGGCCCGGCAACGTCGACGCGCAGTTCGCGCTGTTCACCGACTACGCCAACCACGTCGCCCGCTTCGATGAACTCGCGGAATACCACCGCGCTCACCAGCCGCCGGCGCTCGTGCTGTGGGGACGGCACGACGCGTACTTCGACGTCGACGAGGTCCTCGCCTACCACCGCGTTCTCGAGCGCCTGGACGCGCACATCTACGACGGTGGCCACCTCCTGTTGGAGACGCACGCGGCGGAGTGCGCCGAGCTCATGCGGGCGTTCGTGCGCGACAACGCGTGAGCCGGTCCACCCGCGGACGCGACGTTGCCGAAAGCGTAACAGTGTGGTTACCCTTTCGGCGTGGACGAGGTGGCTGCCGCGATCGCCGATCCGGTTCGGCGGGAGATCCTGCTGATGCTGCGCGACGCACCGCTCTCGGCCGGCCAGATCGCCGACCGGTTCGTGATCAGCCGGCCGGCCGTCAGCCGTCACCTGCGCGTGTTGCGCGAGGCCGGCCTGGTGCGCGACACGGCCGACGGACGCAGGCGTGTCTACACGCTGGTCACCGCGCCGCTCGACGAGCTGACCGGGTGGCTGGGACGGCTGACGCGCCCGGCCGGCTGGCAGCACCGCCTCGACGCGCTGGAGACCGAGGTCCACCGCACCCGCCGCGAGCGGCAGACGGCCGCCGGGCGGCACCCATCGGAGAAGGAGACCGCATGAGCCCCACACCCACCGGCCGACTGATCGGCGACGACCTCGTGCTGACCCGCACGTTCCGCGCTCCCGTGGCGGACGTCTGGGCCAGCCTCACCGACCCGGCTCGCACGGCACGCTGGTTCGGCCCGTGGCAGGGCGACGCCGCGCCGGGACGCACGATCAAGGTCCAGATGGCGTACGAGGAGGGCGAGCCCTGGATGGACATGACCATCGACGCGTGCGAGCCGCCGCGCCGGCTGGCGGTTTCCGCGGTGGACGAGCACGGCGGCTGGCATCTGGACCTGGTGCTGGTCGAACGTGCGGGCGTGACCGAGCTCCGGTTCACGCAGCACCTGACCGGCACGGAGGGCGTCGGCGAGGTCGGACCGGGCTGGGAGTACTACCTGGACGCGTTGGCCGCCTCGCGCGACGGCCGGCCGGCGCCGGACTTCGACGACTACTACCCCGCGATGAAGGAGCACTTCGAAGCACAGCGATAGAGGTGGTGTGATCGGGACGTCGATCCGAAGGGGGCACGGTGGGGCGCAGCGCGATCATCTTCCACGGGACCGGCGGCAACCCGGACGCGTGCTGGTATCCCTGGCTGGCAGGGCGGCTCGCGGCCCGGGGATACGCCGTCGAGGTGCCGCACCACCCGGGCATCAACGTCGAGCCGATCGCCACGTTCCTGCCGAAGGTGCTGAACGGGCACAGCTTCGACGAGGACACGGTCCTCGTGGGCCACTCCGGCGGCGCGGCCCTCCTGCTCGCGCTCCTGGAACACGTGGACGTGACCGTCGCCCAGGCGATCCTGGTCGCCGGGTACTGCACGCGGCCCAACACGGAGGAGGAACCGGTCCTCCAGCAGGACTACGACTGGGCCGCGATCCGGTCGCACGTACGGGACATCTACTTCATAAACTCCCGCGAGGATCCGTACGGCTGCGACGACCGGCAGGGACGCGCCATGTTCGAGCGGCTCGGCGGCACCCAGATCGTGCGCGACGACGGGCACTTCGGCGACTACGACCAGCCGTACGAGCGGTTCGAGCTGCTCGACCGGCTCGTCCCCTGACGCCGCCGGCGCGACGGCACCGACCCGTCGGACCGGTCCGCTAGGCGGTGAGTTCCTTGGCCATGACGTGCTCCCTACGCAGACCGTCGGGCATGAGGTCGCCGAGCTCACCCGTGTCACGGAAGCCGTTGCGCCGGTAGAGCGCCCAGGCGTTGCTGTTGTCCTCCGCCACGGCCAGGCGCAGAGTCCTCGCGCCAACCCGTCGGGCCCACTGCTCGACCGCCCGCACGAGGTGGTCGCCCACACTCCGGCCCCGTCCCACCGGCGCCACGTACATCGAGATCAGCTCGACCACGCGATCCTGATCGGTCGGCACGCCGCTGGCCATGCCGACGGGATGCCCGTCGAGCGTCGCCACGACGTTGTATGAGCCGGGAATGGCCAGCCGACCGCGCCAGCGTTCCTCCCGGTCGCCTTCCCCCTGCCAGTCGGCCAACTGGGAGCCGAAGGCGTACGGCGCCTCCGCCAGCGCGGCGAGCCGCAGATCCCGCCAGGTCTGCCAATCGCCCTCGGTGAGCACACGCGTCTCGATCACGTCGCGAAGGCTGCCGCAGGTGTGGGGACCAGGCAACCTGGTTCCTGTCGCATGGGCCGTACGTCGGCCGGCCCAACCCACTGCCGCCGACCGGTCCGGCGGAGCGGGCCAGGGCTGCGATCCAGCGGGCGTACTCGCCCGATACCGCCAACTTCATTCGTTCATCGCCAGTTGATCTCAAGTGCCGACTTCGGCTGAGATGTTCGGGCTCCTTGGCCGCTCAGGGCCACCTCGCCGCCCAGCGACCGGCTGCCAGAAGCGCTCCTCGGCAGCGCGCGCCTACTTGGAGGTCAGTTCCTGCGCCAGCCGATCCAGACCGCCCTTGATCAGTTGCGCGTACGCGTCATCGCCAAGCGCGCCGATCCCCGCCTGCGCACGCTGGAGGCACTCGCGGGCACGGCCGGGATCGCCAAGCTTCCGGTAACACTCACCCAGGTTGAGATGCAACGACGGATACAGAGCGGCCACCGACATCGGCACTCCAGCCCGCGCAAGCCGGTCATCCGTGAGCAAGCCGGCCGCTGCCAGCGCCCGCTCGTCCCAGACCAACTCCTGGTGCACGTCGTCCTGCACATCGGCCATCGAATGCGCCAGAACGCAAACATGCAATGGATCGCCTCGCTCACCGCCGATCTCGTCCCAGATCTGCGCGAACAAGTCGCGAGCAGCCTCACGCTGGCCCTGCTGATGATGCAACTGCACCCCTTCATTGATGCGAGCGAGGGTTTCATCGGTGATCATCAGCTACTCCTGCAGGGCTCATCTCGACGACGGCACGGATCGTACTTGCCTCGACACCCAGCGACAGACCGCCGAGCCGCCCCACGGCCTCCCCCGCGAGCACATCACCGGCAAGCTCACTCGAAAGTGATCCGCCCAGGGAAGCGCAGTCCGACCGGGTCAGGTGCACTGAGAACGGACACCAGACGAGACGGTGCCGCGGCGGGAACCCCACGGGCCGGGTGCGTGGCGCTGACATCGCGGACGGCCGTCGGCGGCTTCTGGCAGACCGGCGTACGGCTTCCTACAACTGGACCGGGACGCGCAGGCGTGGAGGGGCCCGGTTCGCGGTGATCGGCTGGCGATCGGGCGCGAAGTGACAGGTGTGGGGCGTCACGGGTCCTGCCCGGCGGCGGAGACGGCAGCGTCATCGGGCGACGCGCTCCGGCCCCCCGTCCGTCCTGGCCGGCGTGAGCCGGTAGACCGAGAAGACGAAGTCGGGGCAGACCATCTGGCACGCGGTGCAGCCGGTGCAGCCCGGCGTCAGCTCCGGAAACCGGTAGCCCATCTCGTTGACCTCGTCGGACATCACCAGCACCTCGGGCGGGCAGGCGATGACGCACAGCTCGCAGCCCTTGCAGCTCTCGACGTCGATGACCAGGGTGCCCCGGCTGCTCCTCGTCGCGTTCTCCGGTGCCGTCACTGGCGTACTCCTCCGGTCGTGGCCCGCACGATGCCGAGCAGTCGGTCCCGGTCCCCGGTGGCGGGCGGCGCGGCCTCCGCCGCGAAGACGCCGCGTCGTTGCAGCGCCCGCACCGCGTTCTCGGCCGTCATCAACACGTGGTCGAGGCTCGCCTCGGCGGCGGCCTCGGGATCGCCGGCCGTCAGCGCCGCGTGTTCGCGGCGCAACGCGGCCCGTTCCTCGTCCATCGCGTCCTCGATCGAGAACCTGGCCGCGACCGGCACCAGGCCGCTGAAGGTACGCAGCAGTGCCCTCAGGTGCGGCCCGGCGGCGGCGAGGTTGACCACCTTGCGGAACTCCCGGGCCAGCCGCTCGAACTCGTCCACCTGGTCGCAGCCGCCCAGCGCCTCGATGAGCTTGTCGAGCGTCTCGCGCAGCCCGGCGTCGCCGGACGTGGCGGCCCGGCTGCTGGTCAGCGCGCTCAGCATGCCGTACAGCTCGAACGCCTCGCGGACCGTGCCCGCGTCGAAGGCGGAGACGAACGCGCCCCGGTAGTGCGGCATGCTGACCAGGCCGTCGCGCTCCAACTGCATCAGCCCCTCCCGGACCGGGACCCGGCTGACGTCGAGGGTGGTGGCGATGCTGTCGAGGTCGATCCGGTCACCGCTGCGCAGCGTGCCGTCGAAGAGCAGCCCGAGAATGTGTCCGGCGACGGCCTCGCCCGCCTTCGCCCGCACCAGTGGTGTCACGTGACCAACTCCCCGAGTGGATAGCTCTGCTCCAGCGAGCCGCCAAGATATCCGGGACCCTCGCCGGCCGGCACGAACCATCCCGTGGGGCACATGGTGAGGATCTCCACGAGGCTGAACCCGGCGCCGGAGAGCTGCGTCTCGAAGGCGCGGCGCAGCATCCGTTTCGTCTGGGCCACCCCGCCGGCGGTGGATACCGCGCCCCGGGCGACGTAGGCGCTGCCCTGCAGCCCCGCGACCAGGTCGGCCACCGGGATGGGGTAGCCGTGCGCCGCCGCGTCCCGACCGGCCAGGCTGGTCTTGGTCCGCTGGCCGAGCACGGTGGTCGCGGTGAGCTGGCCGCCGGTGTCGCCGAAGACGCCGTTGTTGAGCATGACGCAGGTGATCTTCTCGCCCCGGGCGGCGGCGTGCAGGACCTCCTGGAGCCCCTCGTTGGCCATGTCGCCGTCGCCCTGCATGGTGAACACGGCGCACTCCGGCCGGACGCGCTTGATCCCGGTGGCGCAGGAGGGCGCCCGGCCGTGCAGGCACTGGAGCACGTCGACGTCCATGATCCGTACGAAGCTGCCGTAGCAGCCGTGCCCCACCACCCCGATGGTCCGCTGCACGATGTCCAGTTCCTGGAGGACCTCCAGCAGCAGCCGCAGCGCGACCGGCTCGCCGCAGCCCGGGCAGAGCGAGTGCTCGCCGAGGAGCAGGGACGGCCGTGGGTCGGCCACCTTGCGGGCGGGCACCGAGGGCGGGCCCGACGTGTCGATGACGATCTGTTCCCGGGTCATGCGGGGGCACCTCCGGTGAGTGCGGCGAGGATCCGGTCCCGGATGGCCGGCGCGTCCATCAGGTCGCCGTAGGCGAGGCCGGATTCGGCGATGCTGACCCCGCCGATGAACCGGACGGCCGAGCGGTCGGCGGCGTGGATGCGGACGTCGTCTAGCATCTGCCCGGCGTTGAGTTCGAACACGAGCACCCGGCGTGTCCCGGTGGTGGCGGCGGCCAGCGCGTCCCCGGGGAACGGCCACAGGGTCACCGGCCGGAACCAGCCGATCCGGTGGCCCTCGGCGCGCAGCTGCTCGACCACGTACTCGACGAAGAGCGCCGCGGTGCCGAAGGCCACCACCACCGTCTCGGCGTCCTCGACGTGTGCCTGCTCGTACCGGGCCTCGGTGGCGGCGATGGCGTCGAACTTGTCGGCCACCGCCCGCCAGTGCCGGTCCGGGCCGGGGCCCGGGTCGGTCGCCTTGCCCATCGCCCAGGTCCAGACCTGGCGGGACTTGCCGGTGCCGCCGCCCGTGCCGTCGAGCACCCAGTCCCGCTCCGGCAGCGGCCCGTGGTCCTGGGGGGCGACGGTGACCGAGACCCGGGTCTGGGCGATCAGGGGGTCGCCGTACAGGATCACCGGGGCGCGGTACAGCTCGGCGAGGTGGAAGCTCAGTTGGGTGTGCGCGACCGCCTCGGTGACGTCCTTCGGCGCGAGGGTGATCGTGCGGTAGTCGCCCCAGCCGCCGCCGCGGGTGCACTGGAAGTAGTCCTGCTGGTTGCGGGCCATGTTGAAGACGACGAACGGGGTCTGGTTGAGCGCCGCCTCGGCGACCGTCTCCTGCATCAGGGCGATCCCCTGGCCGCAGGAGCCCGTGGCGGCCCGGGCGCCGGCCGCCGCCGCGCCGAGGACCATGTTGACCCCTTCGATCTCGCTCTCGGCGTTGACGCACACCCCACCGGCCGCCGGCAGCTCGCGCGACATGCTCTCGAGCAGGCCGGTGAACGGCGACATCGGGTAGCCGGCGAAGAAGCGGCAGCCGGCGGTGATCGCCGCCGCCGCGATGGCCGCGCTGCCCTCCAGCAACTGCCGGGTCACGACGTCACCCCCACCGGGGTGCCGGCCAGCGCTGCGGCGCCGGCGGCGAGCGCCCGGGCGTTGGCCGGGGCGTGCTGCCGGCGGTACGGCGGCAGCAGCTCGGTCATCGCCTCGACCAGCGCCTCGGGGTCGACCGCCCCGGCGACCGCGTTGTACGCCCCGAGCAGCACGAACCCGATCGCCTGCGGCGCGTCGACGGACTTCGCCACGGCGCTGGCGTCCACCGCGTACACAGTCATGTCGGGCAGGCTCGCCGGGTCGACGAGTGGCACGTTCACCACCGCCGGCCCGCCGGGGCGCAGCCGCGCCAGTGCCGGCTCGCTGAACCGGTGGTGGACGACGATGGCCGACCAGGCGGCGGCGAGCACCGGCAGGCTCCGCAGCGGCGCGTCGCCGATCACCACGCCGGCCCGGGAGGGGCCGCCGCGCATCTCGCCGCCGTAGTCGGCGGTCAGCATGGCGTACCGCCCTTCGCGGGTGGCGGCGAGGGCGAGGGTCTTGGCGAGTAGCTGGATGCCCTGGCCGCCGACGCCGGTGACCACGAGTTCACGCTCCATGCGGTCCTCCCCAGCTGAGTCCTTGACCTTGTTTGGATATTAGATACAAAATTCAATCGGCTAGGCAAGGGCCGTCCCGACCCCGCCCGTCGGAAGGAGCACGATGCGCGCCGCCGTCCTGCACGGCTTCGGCGACCTCCGGGTCGACGAGGTGCCCGATCCGGAGGTCGGCCCCGGTGAGGTGCTGATCGATGTCGCGTGCGTGCAGCCGAGCGTCACCGAGTGCATGCTGATCGCCGGTGAGCCGATCGCCCTGCACCGGCGGCTGGCCGGGGCGCTGGCGGGCGGCCCGGTCCGCTTCGGTGGGCACGAGTTCTGCGGCGTGGTCGGCGCGGTCGGCGCCGGGGTGCGGCGCTACCGGCCGGGTGACCGGGTCACCGCCGTCGAGACGCTTACCTGCGGGCGCTGCGCCGCCTGCCGGCACGACCGCGCCGACGCCTGCGTCCGGCCCGAGTTCCTGGGCTTCACCCGCCCGGGGGCGCTGGCCGAGCGGGTGGTCGTGCCCGAGAGCGCCGTGGTGCCCGTCCCCGCCGGGGTGAGCGCCACCGCGGGCGCGGCGATCCAGCCGCTCGCCGGGGCGCTGCACGCCCACGCCCTGGCCGCCGTCGCGCCGGGCGAGAGCGTCCTGGTCCTCGGCGCCGGCGTGATGGGCCTGCTCGCCGTCCAGGTCGCCCGCCGGGGCAACGCCGGCCTCGTCGCGGTCAGCGGGCGCAGCCCGGCCAAGCTCGCCCTCGCACGGCGGTTCGGCGCCGACCTCGTCATCGACGCGACCCCGGACGGCACCGAGGGGGACCATCCGGTGCTGACGGCGATCCTGGCGGCGACCGGGGGCGTCGGCGCGGACGTGGTCGTCGAGACCGCCGGCGGGTCACCGGGGCACGGCCTGGCCGGCGTGGACACCATGGAACTGGCCGCCCGCTGCGCCCGCCGGGGTGGCCGGGTGGTCGGCGTCTCGGTGCTGCCCGACGGCGTGCCGGCGCCCCTCGGCCTGCTCCGTGAGCGGGCGGTCTCCCTGCTGCATCCCCGTTCCGGCGCCGGCGGATACTCCCCCTCCGGCAGCGTCTTCACCCAGGCCCTGCGCCTGGTCGCCCGCTCCGACGTCGACGTGGAGTCCCTGGTGACGCATCAACTGACCGGCATCGAGTCGATCCCAGAGGCGGTGCGGATGACCCGGGACAAGACGACGTACGGCGCGATCAACCCCGCCCAGGTCCGGCTCGGCATCGACTGGGGGCAGCCGTGAGCCTGCTGATCGGCGAGATCGTCCGGCTGACCGCCCGGATGACACCGACCGCCCTGGCGGCGACCCTGTGCGGCCGACGGATCACCTTCGGCGAGCTGGACCGGCAGGCGAACCGCACGGCGAACGCCCTCGCCGGGCTGGGGGTACGGCCCGGCGACCGGGTGGCCTGGTCGGCGGCGCCGACCCTGCGTACCCTCGACGGCTTCGTCGCCTGCGCCCGCCTCGGGGCGGTCTTCGTACCGCTCAATCCGGGCCTCTCCCCCGTCGAGACCGCGACCGTGCTCGACTACCTGGAGCCCCGCCTCCTGGTCAGCGACCGGCCGGACGCGCCGGCGGGTCCACCGCTGGCCGGCCTCGGCGGGGCGCCGGGCGCCGGTGCCGACCTCGACGCGCTCACCGCCCGGGCGGCGGCCACCGCGCCGGCGGGCGCCGAGCGGCTGGCCGACACCGACCCGCACATCATCTACCTCACCAGCGGCAGCACCGGCCAGCCGAAGGGCGCGCTGGTCAGCCACCGGGCCAGCTGGCTGCGCGCCGCGCCGGGCGGTGGCACCTTCACCGCCACGATCCGCGGCCCGGGCGGCGTGTTGTGCAGCTTCCCGCTCTACCACTACGGCGGCTGGCACTACGTGCTGGAGGCGTGGCAGAACCGGACGGCCGTGCACCTGGTGCCCCGGGCCGACGCGGCCCGGCTGATCGACGTGGTCCGCACCGAACGGCCGGCCGCGCTCTACTGCATTCCGGCGGTGTGGGAACGGCTGCTCGACGGCGAGCACCGGCGGGCCGACCTCACCTCGCTGCGGCACGCCGACACCGGCACCTCGGCCCTGCCGGCCGATCTGGTCGCGCGGATCAAGGAGCGGCTGCCCGGCACCACCACGACCATCCTGTACGGCTCCACCGAGGCCGGTCGGATGAGCGCCCTGCCCGACGCGGACCTGGCCCGCAAGCCGGGCAGCGTCGGCCGGCCGGCCTTCCCGGGCGCCCTCTGGGTCGCCGCCGAGGGCGTCGGACAGGTCGGCGAGGTGCTGGTCACGGGCCCGGCGCTGATGTCGGGCTACCACCGGCTGCCCGCCGAGACGGCGGCCGCCCTGCCGGACGGCGCCTACCGCTCGGGCGACCTGGGCCGCCTGGACGAGGAGGGCTACCTGCACCTCACCGGCCGGGTCCGGGAGGTGATCCGGACCGGGGGCGAGTCGGTCTCGCCGGTCGAGGTGGAGGCCGCGCTGCGGGGTCTGGCCGGCGTCGTCGACGTGGCCGTGGTCGGCCTGCCCGACGACCGCTGGGGCGAGGTCGTCTGCGCGGTCCTGGTGCTGGCGCCCGGCGCGGCCCCGCCGGACGTCAGCGCGGTACGCGGACACGTGTCCGGTCGGCTGGCCGGCTTCAAGCAGCCGCGCCGGGTGGTCCTCCTGCCCGCCATCCCGCGCACCCCCGCCACCGGTCAGGTGCAGCGGTCGCGCATCCGGGAGTCGCTGCGGGGCACCTCGTGACGGCGGGCGAGGTCAACCGGCGCGGAGCCGGGCGCGGAGCTCCGCCTTGGCGATCTTGCCGCCGGAGCCGCGCGGAAGGTCGTCGACGATCTCCAGCCGCTCCGGCCAGTTCTCCTTGCTGACACCCCGGTCGGCGAGGTGCGCGCGCAGCCCGTCCAGGTCGAGCGTGGCACCGGGACGCGGGACCACGACCGCGCACACCCGCTCGCCGTACGTCGGGTCGGGCACCGCCACCGCCGCCACCATGGCGACCGCCGGGTGCGAGCCGACCTGGTCCTCCACCGCCGCCGCGCTGACGTTCTTGCCGCCCCGGATGATGAAGTCCTGCTTCCGGTCGACCACCCGCAGGTAGCCGTCCGCGTCGCTGGTGCAGATGTCCCCGGTCAGCATCCACCCGTCGGGGGTGAAGAGGCGTTCGTTGGCCGCCGGGTCGGCGAAGTAGCCGAGGCAGGTCGCCGGCCCGGCGCAGGCCGCCTGGCCGGGGCCGCCGGCGGCGGTGACGTCGGTGCCGTCCTCGGCGAAGAGCCGGACGTTCATCTCGTCGATCACCCGGCCCGCCGTCCGCAGCCGCGCGTCGATGTCGTCGTCCATCGTGGTACGCGACAGCGCCCCGGTCTCGTTCGAACCGAAGAACTGGAGCACGCGGGCACCGGTACGGCGCTCGAACTCGGCGGCCCGCTCGAAGGGCACCGCCTCGCCGCCGGTGAACATGCACCGCAACGAGCTGAGGTCGTAGCGGCCCGGGACGGCGTTCAGCATCATGATGAACTGCGTGCTCACGCAGCAGAGCACGGTCACCCGTTCCCGCTCGATGAGCTCCAGCGCCCCGGTCGCGTCGAACCGGGGCATCACCACCGTCGGCGCGCCGAGCAGGGTGGGCGTGAAGTTGGCCGTCCACTGGGCGAAGCCGTACGGGGCGGGGATCAGGGTGAGGAAGACGTCGTCACCGGTGAGCGCGCCGGCCTCGACGGCGAGCTGGTGGTAGTACATCCACCGGTTCTGGTTGTGCACCACGCACTTGGGCATGCCCGTGGTGCCGGACGTGCCGTTGAGCAGGTGGATGTCGCCGAGGCCCAGGGTCCGCTCGGCGATCAGCGCCCGCTCGGCGTCGGTCGGGCCGGGCCAGCCCGCCTCCGTCACCGTCGCCGGCAGCTCCAGCCGGACCCGCAGCGGCAGGCCCTCGACCAGCCCGGCGACCGGCGTGCCCCGGTGCTCGGCATGGCTGATCAGCGCGGTGGCGCCGCTGGTGGTGAGCAGGTGCCGGACCTCCAGCCGGCCGGCGCGCGGCCCGACGGCGACCACCACCACTCCCGCCTTCAGCGCGGCCAGGTAGGCCACGTGCACCGCGACGCCGTCCGGGAGCAGCACGCCGACCCGCTCACCTCGGGCGAGACCGTGCCGCAGCAGCACCGCGGCGAGCCGGTCGGAAAGGTCGTCGAGGCCCTGCCAGGTGACCCGGTCGGCCCCCGCGGCGAAGGCCGCCCGCCCGCCGATCAGGCCGGCGTGCCGGCGTACCCGGTCGACCAGGGTGTCGTCGCCCCACCGACCCACCTCGGCCAGCCGCTGCGCGACGTAGCGCTCGTGCGCGCTGCCGGCGGCCGGGGCCGTTCCGGGTGGGAAGAGAGCCGCGACCTCGTTCACCTGCATCATCACCCCTACCAAACAAGCGCTTGTTTATGGCATTCTGTGGCCGTACGACAAGACGTGTCAAGGAGGCGGGATGCAGATCTGGCGAACCCCGGAGACGGTCGATCTACTGACCGCCGCCGTCGGGCCCGGCGACCGGATCCACCGGTCGTTCGAGGTCGGCGCCGGCATGCTCACCGACCACGTGCCCGGTTCGCCACCGGTGCTGTCCACCCCCGCCCTGATCGGGCTCCTGGAGAACACCGCCGCCGACATCCTGCGCCCCCGCCTCGTTCCCGGCGCCTCCTCCGTGGGCACCTGGATCGGGGTGCACCACCGTGCCCCGGCGCTGGGCGGCGCCCGGGTCGACGTGGTGGCGACCGTCGCCACCGTGGCCGGCCGGTGGATCACCTTCGACGTGACCGCCTCCGTCGCCGGCCGCGTCATCGGGGACGGCCAGGTCACCCAGACCCTGATCCGGGCCACGGCGGCCTGAGGAGCCATCCGGCCCCCGCCGGCCGGGGGCCGGGGCCCTCCCCTCGGCTGGCGGGGACGGTCAGAGCAGGGCCCGCAGGGCCGCCTTGTCGACCTTGCCACCGACGCCCAACGGAAGAGCGGGCAGGTCGACCAGCCGCTCCGGCCAGTTGACCTTGGACACGCCCGTCGCGTCGAGGTGGACCCGCAGCTCGTCGAGGGTCAACTCGCCGCCGTCGCGGGTCACCACGAAGGCGCAGACCCGCTCCCCCAGCACCTCGTCCGGCATGCCGAGCGCCGCGACCTGGGCCACGCGGGGATGCCCGCCGACGGCCTCCTCCACCACCGGGGCGCTGACGTTGTGCCCGCCACGGATGATGAAGTCCGCCGTGCGCCCGGTGATCGTCAGGTACCCGTCCTCGTCCAGCCGTCCCAGGTCACCGGTGCGCAACCAGCCGTCGGGGCGGAACAGCAGCCGGTTGGCCTGCTCGTCACGGAAGTACCCGGGGGCGCAGCCGGGACCGTTCACCGCCACCTGCCCCGGGCCCTCCGGCATGTCCTCCCCGTCCGGGCCGAGCAGGCGTAGCCGCATGGCCGGCACCGGCCGCCCCGCCGTGCCCAACCGCGCCGGGCGGGGGTCGGCCACCCGGGTCACCGAGATCGGCCCGGCCTCGTTGGACCCGTAGAACTGGAGCACGGCGCAGCCCGTGCGCTCCTCGAACTCCATCGCCCGGTGCGGCGGCACCCGCTCGCCACCGGTGAAGAGGACCCGCAGCGAGGAGAGGTCCCGCCGGGCGAACGACTCGTGGTTCAGCAACATGATGAACTGGCTGGTCACCGCCGCCAGAACGGTCACCCGGTGGCGCTCGATCAGGTCCAGCGTCCCGGCCGGGTCGAACTCGGCGGCCAGGACGGTGGGGAACCGGTACCGCGCCGGCACGACGTGCGCGCTCCAGAGACCGAAGCCGTACGGGGCGGGCAGCGCGCTGAGCACCACCTCGTCCGGGCCGAAGGCACCGGCGTCGGCGGCCAGCGCTGCGAAGTACTTGCGCACGTTCATGGTCGCCCGCACGCACTTGGGTCGCCCGGTGGTGCCCGAGGTGGAGTTGAGGAAGAACAGGTCGTCCGGGCCGAGGCCACGACCGTCCAGCAGGTCGACGGCGGCGGGCACCGACGGCATCGGCAGGTCGGCGCCGTCGCGGCGCAGCACCGGCTGCCCGCCGACCAGGTCCAGTTCCAGGTGTGCGGGCGCGCCGGTGGCGCGGGCGATCTCCGGACCGGGCCGGCCCCGGTGCGCGGCCCGGCTGACCAGCGCGGCGGCCTCGGTGTGCCGCAGCAGGTGGCTGATCTCGGCGTCGCCGGCCCGGGGCCCGAGCCCCAGCGTGACCAGACCCGCCCGCTGCGCGGCCAGGTACGCGACGTGCGTGAGCGCGCCCCCGGTGAGCAGGACGGCCAGCGGTCGCTCCGGCGGCAGGCCGGCGAGCACGTACGCGCCGGCCAGCCGGGTCGCCGCCGCGTCGTACTCCCGCCAGGTCAGCGTCCCCTCGGGAGCGTGGAAGGCCACGGCGTCCGGTGCGGCGGCGGCGTTGCGGGCCACCAGGTCGGCGATCGTGTCGGCGTCCCAGGAACCGTCACCGTGGTACCGCTCGATCGTCGCCGCGGAGAACTCAGACACCCGCCCCACCGTCCATTCGTAGCACCGCGCCGGTGGCGAAGCGCGCCTCCGGCGAACCGAGATAGGCGATCGCGCCCGCGATCTCCTCGGGTTGGGACACCGGCGGGTCGACCAGTGCCCGGCCGTGTGCCAGCAGCCTCGGGTCGGCCGCCGGCACCGGCGTCAGGTTCCGGGTCAGCCCGGTGTCGATCGAGCCGGGGCAGACGCAGGTGACCCTGATCCCCGCCGGGGCGTACTCGACGGCGAGCGCCCGGGTCAACGCGACCACCCCGCCCTTGGCCGCCGAGTACGCGGCGCTGTAGCGGTATCCCCGCACCCCCGCCAGCGACGAGACCGTGACCAGCGCGCCACGGGCCGCGCCCAGGTGCGGCAGCGCCGCCCGAGCGGTGAGGAAGGTGCCGGTCAGGTTGACCGCCAGCATCCGCTCCCACTCGGCGAGCGGAACGTCGGTGGTGTGGCCGAAGGAGGCCACTCCCGCGGCGGTCACCACCAGGTCCAGGCCGCCGCCCCACGCGACCGTCCGGTCCACCGCCTCGCCCACCGCCGCCTCGTCGCGGACGTCCCCGGCGAGCGCCAGGCCGGCCGGGCCGAGACCCGCGTCGTCGGCGCGCAGGTCCAGGCAGGCCACCCGGGCGCCCTCGGCCGCCAGCCGGCGCGCGGTCGCCCGGCCCAGCCCGGCGGCGGCGCCCGTGACCAGCGCGACCCTGTCCTCGTACCGGCCCCTCATCGGTCCGCCGCACCACCGTCGGCCGGCGCCGGGGACCGCCTCCTCGTCGGCCGGGGCCGGTGGGGTCGCGTCCACGGTCATGTCATCCGCTCGTCAGCCATTGCCGCCTTCTCGCCGCCGGTCGCCCGGCCATCCGCGGTCGGCCCACCCGCGTCGGCTGGATCAGCACGACTCGATGTTCAGGGCCGCATGCGCAAAATTTACCAAGCGCTTGGTTGGTTGCGCTACCCTCGATCCGGAGCGACCCGACCCGCCGATGCCGCCGGTACACTCTCGGGGGCCGTCCGGCGGGAAGCCCTTCCGACGTCCAACGACCAAGACCCTGTTCCGTCGAGTCTGTCTGCGAGAAAACATGGCGCGAGAGCCTGGAGTCCGGCGCGAGGCGATCCTCGGCAGCGCCGCCGCCCTGTTCGCGAGCAAGGGGGTGGCGGCGACCACGGTCCGGCAGATCGCCGACGACGTCGGCATCCTCTCCGGCAGCCTCTACCACCACTTCGACTCCAAGGAGTCGATGGTCGACGAGATCGTCTCGTCCTTCCTCCGGGACCTCCAGCACCGCTACGCGCAGGTCCTGGCACAGGAGACAGACGCCCGCCAGCGCCTGCACGACCTGATCGTGGCCTCGCTGGAGGTCGTCGAGGCACACCCGCACGCGACGGAGATCTACCAGAACGACGTCAACTACCTGTTGCAGTTCGACCGGTTCGACTATCTCCGCAACGCCGGCCGGGAGGTGCAGAACGCCTGGCTGACCGTCATCGAGGCCGGCCTCGCCGAGGGCACCTTCCGCGCCGACGTCGACCCGAAGATCCTCTATCGACTGATGCGGGACGCCGTGTGGTTGTCCGCACGCTGGTTCAAGCCCAGCGCCGACCACCCCACCTCCCGCCTCGCCGAGGAATGCACCTCGCTCTTCCTGGACGGCCTGACCAACCGCGCCAGGAACTGACCGACCGGGCACGGCGCCTAACGGTGCAGGCCGAGGTCGCCGGCGAACGCGTCGGCCACCGCGGCGACCGTCCACCGCGACATCCGCACGCTGGCGGCCTGCCGGGGTGGCGCCACCAGCGACAATTCGTCGCCGTCGATCCGGACGACCTGACCGGAGACGCCGGCCGCCGCGTCCGAGAGCAGGTGGATGACGGCCGGCGCGTTGCTGGCCGGAGACTTGCCGACGTTCTGCCCCCGGGCCCGGGCGCCCAGGTGGCGCTCGAAGGCGTCCGCCATCCGGGTGTGCGCGTTGGGCGAGACCGCGTTGACGCGCACCCCGGTGCCGGCCAGGTCCGCCGCCCAGCACCAGGTCAGCGAGGCGACTCCGCCCTTGCTCGCACCGTACGCGGCGAGCGCGGCCGTACCGGCCTGCGCGCCGGAGGTCACGTTCACCACCGAACCGGAACCCTGCGCCAGCATCGCCCGGATCGCGTGCAGTCCGCAGTAGGCGGTGCCGAGCAGGTTCACCTCCACCACCCGGCGGAACTCGTCGGGGTCCTGCTCGCGCGGGTCCGCGAGCCGGAACAGCCCGGCGTTGTTGACCAGCCCGTCCACCCGCCCGTACGCCCGGCGGCACACGTCGATCAGGTGGCCGGCCCCGGCCCAGGTGGCGATGTCCGAGTCGTCGGCCAGCGCCCCGATCGAGCCGGCGACCGCCGAGGCGGCCGCCGCGTCGACGTCGTTGACCACGACCGAGGCGCCCTCGGCGGCGGCCAGCCTGGCGTACGCCTCGCCCAGCCCCCGACCGGCGCCGGTCACGACGACCGCCTTGCCGGCCAGCACGCCGGGCATCAGGAGAGCCGCTCGATGATCAGCGCCATGCCCTGACCGCCCGCGGTGCACATGGTCACCAGGCCGAACTGCCGGTCCCGGAACCGCAGCGCGTTGACCAGGGTGGTGGTCATCCGGGCCCCGGTCATGCCGAACGGGTGGCCGAGCGCGATCGCTCCACCGTGGACGTTGAGCCGGTCGGGGTCGATCCCGAGCATCCGGTAGCTCGGGATCACCTGGGCCGCGAACGCCTCGTTCATCTCCACCAGGTCGATGTCGCCGATGGCGAGCCCGGCGTGGGCCAGCGCGCGTCGGCTGGCCTGCACGGGACCGAGGCCCATGATCTCCGGGCTGAGCGCGGAGACCCCGCTGGAGACCACCCGCGCCAACGGGGTCAGGCCGAGCTCGCGGGCGCGTACGTCGCTGAGCACCACCAGGGCGGCGGCGCCGTCGTTCAGCGGGCAGCAGTTGGCGGCGGTGACGGTGCCGTCGGAACGGAAGACCGGCTTCAGGGCGGCGACCTTCTCCAGGGTGACCCCGGCGCGCGGGCCGTCGTCGCGGTCGACCACGGTGCCGTCGGGCAGGGTGACCGGCGTGATGTCGGCGGCGAAGAAACCGTCGGCGATCGCCCGCTCGGCCAGGTTCTGGCTGCGTACGGCGAACTCGTCCTGCTCCTGGCGGCTGACCCCGTAGTGCTGGGCCACGTTCTCGGCGGTGTGCCCCATGGCGATGTAGACGTCGGGCTCCAGCCCGGCGGAGCGCGGGTCGGACCACTGCCCGCCGTCCTCGGCCAGGGCGGCGGTCCGCTGCTCGGCGGCGGCGTAGCGGGGGTGGTGGGTGCCGGGCATGCCGTCGGCCTTCCCCCGGTCGTAGCGGGAGACCATCTCCACGCCGGCGGAGACGAAGGCGTGCCCCTCCCCCGCCCTGATCGCGTGCAGGGCCATCCTGGTGGTCTGCACCGACGACGCGCAGTAGCGCTGCACGACGGTGCCGGGCACCTCGTCCAGCCCCAGCCGCAGGGCGAGTATCCGGGCCAGGTTGTAGCCCTGCTCGCCGGCCGGCTGGGCGCAGCCCAGCAGGACGTCGTCCAGGGTCCGCGGATCCAGCGCGGGGACCTGCGCCAGGGCCGCCCTGGTGATCTCGGTGACGAGATCGTCGGCGCGCATCCCGACCAGTGAGCCCTTGCCGGCGCGACCGATCGGTGAACGGGCCGCGGCGACGATGACAGCTTCCGGCATCGGTTCTCCCTTACTGAGTGACCGTCCAGCCGCCGTCGACCGGCAGCAGGACGCCGTTGAGATAGCCGGCGAGCGGCGCGAGCAGGAAGAGCACCGCGTGGGCGACCTCCTCCGGCCGGCCCGGGCGCCCCATCGGGTTACGGGCGACGAGGTCACGGCCGAGGTCGGTGGCGGCGAAGCCGGCGGTACGGGGGGTGTCGATCAGTCCCGGCGCGACCGCGTTGGCCCGTACCGCCGGGGCGAGCCGGGTGGCCAGGTGCCGGGTGTAGCCGGCGATGCCGGCCTTTCCGGCGCAGTACCAGGCGGAATCGGTGCCGACCAGGTTCCCGGCGACCGAGGCGACGTTGACGACCGCCGCTCCGGCGCCGGGGCGGCCGGCGAGCCACGCGTCGGTGACCGTCCGCACGCTGCCCACGGTGAGCGCGAGCGCCCGGTCGAAGTCGAGGTCGACGCTGCTCGCCGGGCCGGCGTTGTTGACCAGGTAACGGGCGGGGCCGCTGGCGGCGATCGCCGCCCGCACCGCTGAGGGATCGGCCACGTCGACGGTCAGCGCGAGGGCGTCGCCACCAGCGGCGACGATCTCGTCCACCGTTGCGGCGACCGCCCGGTCCTGGACGTCCCACGCGGCCACCCGCAGACCGGCGGCGGCGGCCAGCAACGCGGTCGCCCGGCCGATCCCGCTACCGGCGCCGGTGACGACGACCGTCTCGCCGGCCGGAAACGCGAAATCCATGAAGCGAACCTAGCAAGCGCTTGGTTGAATGGCAACGGTCCATCCGCCCCTGCCGCCGCCTCCGTCCCGGCGTTCCGTACGGCCGTCACTCTCCCAGGATCTCGCGGCGATACCTGTCGATCGTCGTGGCGAGCAGTTCCGGGTCCCGTGGGTCGGCCCGGATGACCACCCGCGCCACGCCCAGCTCACGCAGGGCGTCCGCCTCCGCCCGGGTCTCCGGACCCCGTACGGTCACCGCGACCTCGGCCGGATCCCGGCCGAGCGCCGCGCACTCGGCGCGGAGCCGGTCCAGCAGCCGGGCCAGGGCCGGCACGTCCACGCCGAGGGGATAGAAGTCGGTGGCGAAGCGGGCGGCGCGGCGCACCGCCGCGGCGCTGTGCCCGCCGACCATGACGGGGACCCCGCCCGGCCGGGTGGGCCGTGGCGCGCTGTGCACCGCGTCGAAGCGCACGGCAGAGCCGTGGTGGCTGGCCGGCGCGCCGGTCCAGAGGGCGCGCAGCACGTCGAGGTACTCGTCGGCGAGCCGGCCCCGCCCGGCGAACGGCACCCCGACCGCGTCGTACTCCTCGCGGAGCCAGCCCACGCCGACCCCGGCTATCAACCGGCCGCCGCTGAGCACATCCAGCGTGGCCAGCCGTTTCGCCAGGCCGACGGGGTGGTGCAGCGGAAGGATCAGCATGGCCGTGCCGAGCACCAGCCGGCTGCTGTGCGCCGCCGCGAAGGTCAACCACTCCAGCGGGTCGGGGATGTCGTCGCCGGGACCCAGGCTCATCCGGCCGCTCGGGTCGTAGGGATAGTCGGACCGGTAGGCCTCCGGCACCACCAGGTGCTCCACCGCCCAGACCGACTCGCAGCCCAGCTGCTCCAGTTGCCGCACGAAGGCCGCGGTGACGCCGGGATCGGCTGCGCCGCGCCCACCCAGCACCGGCAGCACGCCGAGCTTGAACCCCATGCCGACAGCCCACCAATCCCTTGCTCGGCAGTGACCGGGCCCCGGCCAGCGACCGGGCCCGGTTCGTCACCGGCCAACTGCTCGCCGCCCACGGGCGGCCACCCGGCTGGCCGCCCGTGGGCGGCGCCCCGCCCGGCGAGAGTCAGCTCGCCGGGCGCAGCTCGCGCGGGCGCTGCACACCCATCGCGGCGCGGTACGCGTCGTCCAACGCGCGACCACCGCCCTCCTCACAGGCCACCACCTCGCCCCGGACGAGTACGTAGCCACGGTCGACGATCCGGCGCAGCACCCCCAGGGCCGGCTCGGCGAGCAACACCGCCACGCCCTCGGCGGCCAGCGCGGTCACCGTCCGGCCGAGCTCCTGCACGATCAGCGGAGCCAGCCCGGTCGTCATCTCGTCCAGCAGCAGCACCCGGGGCGAGCCCATCAGCGCCCGCGCCACCACCAACATCTGCTGCTCGCCGCCGGAGAGCACCCCGACCAGGCTGCGGCGGCGGGTCTGCAGGATCGGGAAGCGGTCCAGCGCGCCCTGCACGACGCTGCGCGGCAGGTGCAGCAGTTCCGCCATCACCTGGAGGTTGTCGACGACGTCGAGGTGCGGAAAGAGCTGCCGCCCCTGTGGGACGATCGCGATCCCCGCCCGGGCCCGGGCCGCCGGCCGCAGCCGGCTGACGTCGGTGCCGTCCAGCAGGACCTGACCGGTGGCGGGCACCGAGCCGTAGGCGGCGAGCAGCAGGCTGCTCTTGCCCGCGCCGTTCGGCCCGACCAGCGCGGTGATGGCGCCGCCCGGCACCGTCACCGTCGCGGCGGAGAGGGCGCTGGCGTGCCCGTACCGGACGCTCAGCCCCTCCACCCGCAACTCATGAGCGGACATCCTCCACCCTCCCCTGTCGTCGCACCTGGTTGCCGGCGACGGCCGCGTCGCCGTCCGCGCCGGTGCCATCCCCGTCCTCCGCACCGTCGTCGTCGGCGTCGTGCGCGCCGAAGTAGACCCGCTGCATCTCCGGGCTGGCCAGGCACTCCCCCGGAGCACCGTCGAAGGCGACCCGGCCACGGTCCAGCAGCAGCACCCGGTCGACCAGCCGGGCGACCAGGTCCACGTTGTGGTCGACCAGGATCACCGCGTGCCCCCGCCGCTGGACGGTCCGGATGACCTCGGCGATGCCGGCGACACCCTGTGCGTCCGACCCGGCGAAGGGCTCGTCGAGCAGCAGGACCACCGGATCCTGGCCCAGGGCCCGGCCGACCTCGACGAGCCGTTGCTCGCCCAACGTGAGGTCGCCCGCCATCCGGTCGAGCCCCTCGATGCCCAGTTCTCCCGCCAGTTGCCTGACGGCCTCCCGGTCGGCGGGGCGCTCCGGGCGCATTGCGCCGGCGAACGCGCCGACCAGCATCTGCCAGGGCGTGCCGTGCCGTCGCGCGTGCCGGCCGAGCAGCAGGTTGTCCCGCACGCTCAGGTGCAGCGCCAGCTGCGGGTACTGGAAGGTCCGCCCGAGGCCGACCCGGGCCCGCCGGGACGCCGGACCGGTGAGCTTGCGACCGCGCAGCAGCAGCTCGCCGGCGGTGGCCGCCTGCGCGCCCGAGATCAGGTCCACCAGGGTCGTCTTGCCGGCTCCGTTCGGCCCGACCAGGCCGAGAATCTCGCCCGGCCGCAGCTCGAAGGACACCTCCGCCAACGCGGTCACCCCGCCGTACCGCTTGGTCAGGCCGCGGCCGACCAGCAGCTCCGTCTCATCCACCGGTACGCCCCTTCCGTGGCAACGCGATCGCGCGCCGTCTCAGCTCGTCGGCGTAGCCGATCACGCCCTTCGGCGCGACCAGCATGATGACCAGCACGCCCAGCGCGAGCAGCAACGTACCGCTGGCCTGGACGGCCGGGAAGTTCAGCGTCAACTGGACGGCGAGCACGGCGCCCGCGACGGCGCCCCAGGGGGTGCCGGAGCCGCCGATCAGCGGCATGAAGATCGCCAGGAAGACGATGTTCAGCGTGAAGGTGTCGGGCGTGACGCTGCCGGCCGAGTAGGTGAACAGGCCGCCGCCGACCGCGGCGATCGCCGCGCCGAGCGCCAGCGCGACCAGGTTCATCATCGGTACGCGGACACCGGCAGCTTCCACCGCCCGGGGAGCGTCCCGCATCGTCCGCACGATCACGCCCCACGGCGACAGGCGCAGCCGGTCCAGCAGGAAGGCGACGACGCAGACCACCACCACCGAGCCGACCACCACCTGGTAGTGGCTCGGCGTCCAGCCGAAGAGGTGCAGCGGACGCAGGTTGCCCAGGCCGGCGGAGCCGCCGGTGATCCCCTCGCCGTCGATGAGGAACGCGGTGAACGCCATCCCGAAGAGCAGGGTCACCGCCGCGAGGAAGAACCCGGACAGCCGCCGGGTGGCGAGACCCAGCAGGACCGCGATGAGCGCCGCCACGATCGGGCCCGCGATCCAGGCCAGCAGGAGTGGCAGGTCGGTGCGGGTCGAGATCAGGCCGACGGCGTAACCGCCGATGCCGGCGTACGCGCTGTAGGCCATCGACAGCGAGCCCGCCATCAGGTACGGCACGTACATGCCGAGGGCGATCAGCGCGTACGTGACGCTGGCGGTGACGAGCGTCTGCCGGTAGCCGTCGGAACCCACCCAGGCCAGGATCAGCACGGCCGCGGCGACGCCGAGGGCGAGCCCGCCGATGCCGGGCACCTGACGGATGTCCCGGCGCCTCGGCGGGCCCTCGATGCGAGGTGTCGCCGTGGCGGTCATGCGCGCACCGTCCGGACGAAGAGTCCCTGGGGACGGAAGGCGAAGAAGAGCAGGGCGATCAGGAGCATTCCGTACACGTGGGACTGGCCCCCGAAGTAGTAGGGCAGGAAGACCTCGGCCAGGCCGAGCAGCATCCCGCCGAAGAGCGGCGCCCAGACCGAACCCGTGCCGCCGATCACGACGGCGAGGAAGCCGGACAGCGACCAGTGCAGTCCCGAGAGCGAGTGCACGCCGGCCTTGGGGGCGAAGAGCAGCCCGGCCAGCGCGGCGAGGAAGCCGGCCAGCAGGAAGGCGATCAGCCGGATCCGGTTGACCGGCAGGCCGAGCAGGGACGCCGCCTGTTTGCTGTCCCCGACCGCCCGCAACAGCCGGCCGGTCCGGGTCGATCTGATCCAGACCGCGACCAGGCCGAAGGCGAACAGCGTCACGCCGATCAGCAGGAACGAGCTGGGCTGGACCACGATCTCGCCGACCGTGACCGGTTCGAAGGTGGCCAGGTTCTGCCCCGGCAACGTCGGATGGCCGAAGAGGTAGCCGGCGAACTGCTGGATGGCGAAGAGCACGGCGGCCACGGCGACCAGGGCGGGAAGCTCACCGCCGCCGCTGCGCCGCTGCACCGGCCGGACGACGCCCAGCTCGGTGACGGCCGCGAGCAGCAGGGTGACCGCCACCGCTATGCCGGCGGCCGACCAGACACCGAGGTCGTACTCGATGACCAGCCAACTCGTGCAGAGGCCGCCCATCATCGCGTACGGGCCGATGGCGAAGTTGAAGAAACCGGCACCGACCTGGACAAGGTAGTAGGCCAGGGCCAGCATGCCGAAGAAACAGCCCATCTCCACCGCGGAGAGCCAGAGCTGGGGGTCTGTCATCGTCACTCCCTCGGAACGGCGGGAGGAGACCGGCCTCGACGGCCGGCCCCCTCCACCGGATCAACCGGAACAGGGCGGCTGGAAGGTGGACCAGGGGCCCTTCGGCTTGTTGTCGGCACCGAACTCGATCAGCGAGAGCCCGCACAGGCCGTCCGCGCCGAGATGCTTCGTCGCCGAGAACGACAGGGTGAAGTTCGGCTGTCCGAAGCTGGCCGAGTAGCCGGTGAGGCTCTGGATCGCGGTGTTCAGCTTCGCCGGGTCGTCCGGGCTGCCGGCCTTCTCGATGGCCAGCTTCAGCAACTGCACCGAGTCCCAGGCCTGCGCGTCGTACGCGGTGACCTCGTAGTCCTTGCCGTGCTTCTTCTTGAGCAGCTCGGTGAGCGCCTTGGTGCGGGGGTTCTCCTGGTTGATCGAGCCCATGAAGATCAGTCCCTCCAGCGCACCGGCGTTGGCCAGTTTCCAGGAGGAGGGCTGGTTGCCGATCGACGCCAGCGAGAACCGCGGCTTGCCGGTGAACTGCCGGGCCAGGGTGTTCTGGGCGAGCACCTCGAAGGCGCCGCCGACGCTCGTCACCAGGACGGCGTCCGGGTTGGCGTTCTTCAGCCGGGCCACCTGGGCGGAGAGGTCGGAGGCGTTGGCGGCGCCCTTCTCGGTGGCCACCACCGTGACGCAGCCGAGCCCGCCCAGCAGTGACTTGTTGAGCGCGGCGATGGTGGTGGTGTCGTCGGTCAACACGCCCAGCTTGCTGATGTTCGCCGCCTTGAACGCGCCGCAGTAGACGTCGGCCCAGTCGGCGGTGGTGTTGGCGAGCATGTAGATCAGCTCGTTGTTGGGCGGCTCGACCAGCGTGGCGGTGACGCCGGTCGGTGCGATCGCCGGCAGCCCGAGCTGGGTCAGCGTCGACTTGGCCTGCATGATCGCCGCGCTGCCGCTTTGCAGCAGCAGTGCCTTGGCACCCTGTCCGGCGAGCTTCTGCAGCACCGCGGGAACCTTGGTCGGATCGCTCTCGTCGTTCTCGACGACCAGACGTAGCGGACGGCCGAGGACCCCGCCCTTGTCGTTGACGTCCTGCACGGCCAGCCGGATCGTCTCGCCGGCGATCGTGCTGTAGGACGCGCCCGGACCGGTGCTGTCCTCGTCCATCCCGATGATGATGGGGGCCCCGGAGGCGGTCCCGTCGGTGGGCTTGTCGTTGCCGCCGCCTCCACCACAGCCGGTGACGGCCAGCAACAGGGCAACCAGGCCCGTCGCCAGACCGGTGGTGCCACTTCTTGATACGGCCACTTCTATCCCTGCCTTGCCGGTCGTCAGTGATAGGTAGTTGTGCGTCTCGCGTGCGAAGTCGGTCGGCCGGCCCGGACGGCCGACCGGTGGCTCCTCGCGCTCACGGGTTCCGGCCGGAATGAGGAAGCAGCCCCTCCCGATACCTAGCAAGCGCTTGGTTGTTTCCCATGATGGTGTGAGCCGGGAGCTGTGTCAAGCACCACAATGTGAGCTGCATGTTACGAATGAATCAAGAAGGACCTTCATCTTCGAAGTCGTCCGACTGCTGGGACGCGTCGCCGGCTTCGCAGCTCAGCCCCGGTCGCCGAGCGAGATCACCAGGCGCCCGCGCGCTGCGGGCCACTCCAGCGCCCACAAGATCGATTACACTCCGTCACCAGAGACGGATCAGGCGGACGCGGCAGAGGCGAGCGGTGTCACCTGCCGGGGCGGGTCATGCTGTTGACGGTGACGAGGATCCCGGGTCAGCGCCAGGCGGCGAGGACACGGTCGATGTCGGTCCGGATACGCTCCCGCGCCTCGCTGCGCGGCACGCCGGCCATCAGCAGCCGGTCGTACTCGGTGTCCTCGTGCCGGATCGAGGCGATCACCGCGCGGGTCATCGCGTCCTCGTCCACCGCGCGGCCCGCGGCGGAACGCCCGACCCGCCCGCTGCCCCGCAGGCCGGTGTGCCCGGCGATGGTCTCGGCCCGGGACGCCGGACAACGCGGGAAGAGCCGGCGGATCTCCTCGGCCATCCGCGCCATCAACGCCACGTCCTGGTCAGCCCGCCGCTGCCGGTCCCGCTCACGGCGACGCGACCGCGCGGCCTCGTCGCCCAGGCACTGCTGCTCGGCGCTGTCCAGCCCTGCCGGTTCCACCAACAGCCCCAACCGGTCGTACCGCCTGCGCGGCCGGTTGAACCGCAACACCACGGCGGACAGCGTGCTGGACTTCTTGGCCCGTCGGGTCAGCGCCGCGTCCCCGGCCGGCAGGAAGACCAGATGGTCCAGGTCGGCGCAGGTCAGGCAGAGGGTCCGCCCGTCCTCGGGGACGAGCAGGTCGCCGGTGTCGCCGCAGTCGGCACACGTCCAGTCGGTGAGCGCCGAGTGCACCACCAGATCCGGCGGGGCGCTCTGCCGCTGCACCAGCCGCTCCCGGGCGGACTCGGAGAGCGCGGCCGATGTCCAGTGCGTCCGGTAGACCCGCTCGACCTCCGGATCACCGCTGGCGGTGAAGCGGAGCGGGCGCCGATCGCGGGTCGCGCCGACATAGTCGATCTCGCCCGGGTCCAGCCCCTCTCCCCTGGCCCAACGGCAGAGGATCTCCAGCGCCTCCAGCAGCCGCGACGGCGGCACCGCCGCACCCCGCTCCAACTCCGGGAGGCGGCCCTGACGCCACCGGTCGACCACATCGCCTGGCAGCCAACCGAGCGCGCCGAGCAGGGCCAGCGGCGAGACATGCCGATGGCGGGCCAGAGCGTCCTGTGCGGCGGCGACGACCCGCCGCTCCAGCTTCGAGCCGGCCGGCCGCCCGTCAGGCCAGGTCGGGGTGGTAGCCACGATTCGCGAGGATAGCCAACCGGCGGGATCGGTGCCCCGACGCCGGTACGCGGCCAGAAAGCCGCCGGATGGCGGGCGGGATGCCCGGCCATCCGGCGGTTGGTGCCTACTTCGCGCTATCGGTCAGAGGCCACGGCACTGCCCGGTGACGACTCCGGACACCGTGTTGGGCACGCCGCCGTTGGCCGGTGGCGGCTCGTTACCGCTGCACTTCAGCGGCCCGACGACGGTGTTGCCGGAGACCAGCGGTGCTGCCGAGGTCTTGTTACCGGTCAGCGACACCAGGCCGGTCACGTGGTTACCGGTCAGCGACAGCGGGCCGGTCCCGCCGTTGAGGGTGACCGCGCCGACGACGGTCGTGTCGGACAGCTGCACGCCGGCCGCGCGTCCGGCGAAGATCGCCCCGACGATGTTCGCACCGTCGGTGTGCAGGCTGGCCCCCGGCGCCACGGTCACCCTGCCGGCGACGGACGACCCGTGGGCGAGACAGGTCAGCCCGGCCGACGCGGTCAGCGGGCCCGGGTGCACTCCGGTGACGGTACGGGCACACGTCTGGTCGGTGACCGTGACCTTGACCGGTACGCCCAGCAGCGGGCTGTCCGGGTCGTTGCCCGCGACGCAGAGATGCGCCTCGTGCGTCCCGGACGTCAGCCCGGTGGAGTCGACCAGGACGGTGACCTTGCTACTGCCACCCGCCGGGGTCCTGCCCTTCGACGTGGCCACCCGCAACCACGGTACGTCGGCCGCCTCGTCACACGGTTGGGACCGCGCGACCTCGCTGATCATCCGGGCGCCGTTGGTGGCGAGCGGGGTCTCGACGAGCGCCGACCCGCGATCGATCTCGTGCACCCCGCCACCGTTGGTGGTCAGGATGTTCCCGTTACCCAGCGGGTGCACCCCACGGTTGCTGAGCGCCCCGGTGTACCGGTTGACCTGTGCGCCGTTCGGGTCGATCTCCCAGACGCCCTGCGGGCTGGAGAAGGCCGCCACGAGGAGGTTGCCGTTCTCCTGCCGGTGCATCTGCTGCGGGAAGTTGATCGTGTCTTCCCAGACCGACAGCGGCTGACCGGAATGGTCGTACCGGTGGATGTTGCCGCCGCTGGCGGAGACCAGCAGGTCGTTCTCCCGGAAGGTGAGGTACCACGGGCCGGAGATCCCACCGGCCCCGGACGCGATGAAGTCACGCAGGTAGTTGCCCTTGGCGTCGAACTCCACCACCTTGTTGCCGTTGCCGGAGGCCACCAGCAGGGTGCCCCGGGGCGAGAGCGTCATGCCCCGGACGTTGCCCATGATGCCCGGATTCGGTCCACCGACCGGCGCGTGCACCCCCTGGTACTGCCCGTCGAGGTCGAACGAGTAGACGGCACCGGTGCTCTGGGACGAGACCAGGAAACCATCCTGCGCCTGGTTGAGGATGATGTGCGTGGTGGTCCCCAGGTCCACCTCGGTCTCCGGCGGGTAGGTGATGAACGCCGGTTCGAGGAGGTCACCGTCCTGCGGGTCGAAGGCCGCCACACCGGGCAGCGCGGTGTTGGGTACCAGCAGGACGCCGTTGCGCAGCAGCTCGCGTCGCTTCGGGTCGGTGGTCGCCAGCGCGGTCCGGTTCGCGACGACCGGGGCCTCGCCGATGGTCCACTCCAGCGGCGCGGTGCCGGTGTTCCCGATGGTCAGCTTCGTGCCGGTGACCGTTCCCGCCGGCTGGGTCACGGCCAGCTCCGGCGTGACCTCCATGGTCGGCAGGTCGGAGACGACGAGGGTCACCGTGACCGGGATGCTCGGCTTGGCCGGGTCGTTGCTCGCCACACAGAGCGTGGCTCGCAGCGTGCCCGGTGCCTTGCCGGTCGAGTCCACGGTGAACCGGAGCTGGGTCGAGCTGTTGGGGTTGAGCGTGCCGGACGTGGCGTCCGTCGACAGCCAGTCCACCTGGTCTGGGAGGACGCATCCGTCGCCGCCGGCCAGCTGCCACGTCAGCGGGCCGTTGCCGGTGCTCCGGATCGTGACGCCGCGGGTCGTGGACAGGCCCGGCTTCTGCGTCACCTCGATCGTCGTCGGGTCGACGGTGATTCCCGGAGCCACCGGGATCACCGCCACCGGGTAGTGCACCCCGGCGATGGCCGCGCCGTTGGCGTGGTGGCCGTCGGTGGTCACCCGCAGGTCGGCGAAGGTCCAGCTGCCACCGGAGCTGCCCGAGACGTTCAGGTCGACGGTCAGCTGCTGGCTCGCACCGGGAGCGAGGGTGAACGTCGCCGGGGTCACCGTCGCCGTCAGCCCCGCCGGTGCCGTCACCGACGCGGAGTAGGTGGCGGTGGTGTCGGCGACGTTGGTCACCGTACGGATCCACGAGCAGGACATGTTGCACTGCCGGTTCACCAGGTACGGCACGTTCAGCTCGCGCGGCACGCCGCCGGTGGCCGGGTTGGCCGCCAGCATGTCGGCGTACGACTCGTCCATCACCAGGCCGACCCGGCCGGCGGCGGCGAGGTCGAGGCGACCCGCCCCGGCGTCCAGCGGGTCCGCGGGGGCGCCGGATCCCTCGCGTACGCCCTCGGGGTCGGCGGTGCCGGCCAGCGCGGCGCGGATCTGCGCCGGGGACCAGTCCGGGTGCAGCGCGGCCAGCAGCGCTCCGGCGCCCGCCACGTGCGGCGAGGCCATCGACGTACCGCGGATGATGTTGTACTGGTCCGGGTCCCCGTCGACCTCACGGTAGGCCGCGAGGATGTTCACCCCGGGGGCGGCGAGGGTCGGGGCCAGCAGGTCGTAGTCGCTCGGGCCCCGGGAGCTGAACCACGCCACCAGGTCGGCACTGCCGGCGTCGCGGGCCAGTTCCGTGGCAGCGCCCAGGCGGGCGGTCACCGGCTCGGCGGTGGTGGTGACGAAGCTCTGCAGCGCCTCACCGTCGGCCTGGGTGACGCTGATCGCGGGGATCGTCGTCTTCTCCACGCCGGAGAGGAACAGCGGCGGACCGGGCTGCCGCTCGAACAGGACGGCCGCGACGGCACCGGCGTTGGCCGCATTGGTGATCTTGACGACCGACGTGCACGTGCCCAGCGGGATCAGCGCGATCGCCCCGGCGAGCGAGCCCGCCGGGAACGCGGAGCAGCCCGTGGCCGTACCCACCTCGCCGGAGTAGCGCAGCTCGGCGTCGATCGGGCTGGAGTTGCCCGGACCGAAGCCGGGCCAGCCGGTCAGCTTCGCCAACGCCGGCGGGACCGGCGTCGGGCCGACCACCGACAGGGACTTGGCCCAGGTACGGTCGGTGGTGGTCGCCGCGACCGAGGCGTTCCAAGGCGAGGTGTGCGCCACCGTACCGCCACCGGGCCCGCTGTTGCCGGCCGACGCCGACACGAAGATGCCGGCCCCGAACGCCTCCAGGAACGCCCGGCTCACCGAGTCGGTCCACGGCCGGTCCGCCCCGGAGATCGAGTAGTTGAGCACGTCGACACCGTCGGCCACGGCCTGGTTGATGCCGGCCAGGATGGACGAGACCGGGCAGCTCTCGATGCACACCCGGTACGCCACCACGTTGGCGCGCGGCGCGACACCCTGAACGGTCCGCACCGGCTGGTCCGGGCCGTACTTCAGGGTCACCTGGTGCCGGTTGCCGGCGGCGGTGGAGGCGGTGTGGCTGCCGTGGCCGTTGGTGTCCCGGGCCGAGTTGCCCGACACGAAGCTGTACGCGCCGACGAGCTTGTCGTTGCAGATCGGGTCGTGGTTCGGGTGTGCCGGGTCGCAGACACCCAGGTACCGGCCGTACGGGTTGGTGTGCGTGTAGCCCTCCCCGTCGGTGGCGGCGAAGGCCGGGTGGCCCGCGTTGATGCCACTGTCGAGGATGCCGACGACCGTACCCTCACCCCTGGTGGCCAGCTTCGGGCCGGTCTCGCCCGCCCAGACCGCGGGCGAGCCGATGATCTCGTGACTGGCGTCGCTGGTGAGCTCGTACACCTCCTCGGGCTCGACCGCGGCCACGCCCGCCACCTTCGCCAGTTTCGCGGCTTCCCCCGCGTCCGCCTTGATGACGATGGCGTTGAGTACGTTGCGGAAGGAGCTGCTCACCTTCACCTCGCGGCCCAGCCGCTTGCCGATGAGCTTGGCGACCTCCGACTGCCGGGCGGCGAGCCGGTCGGTGTAGGTGCGGGCCTCAGCCGACCTGGCGTTCGCCTTGCCTGACTTCGCCTGGTGCGCGGCCAGCGACGGTTCGTCGAGCCGCACGATCCACGAGCCTGTCTTCGAAGTGGACGGTGGGGCGGCGCTGGTAGGGTCAGCTACCGCCACCACGCTGACCGTTGCCGCCACCAGGGCGGCGACAGTGGCCGCCAGCCTGCGTCTGGGCATGGAGAATCCAGGGATCGCCAACGTTGCTCCTAGGGATGATGCCGGTGGCCCCCATGGCCGGCATTGATCGGCAACGCTACGGCAGGCCGTAGGGCAGGTCAACGAGGCAGTCAGGGTTGTCGATCGGCACCAGCAGGCCGGGCACGTCGCGCCGGGAGCCACCGCGTGGAGGACGACGTCCCGGCCGGCCCGTTCCGCGGTCCACCAGGCAACGCGGAAGTGATTACGAAACCTTGTTTACAGTAGGGCCGCGGCTGCGGTATATCCAAGGAGACCAATGCTCCAGAAGACGCCTGATGGCAATCATCGCGACGGTCAGCATGGCTGTCGCGGGTGCTGCCGCAGCACTGCTGCCAACGACACCGTCGGCCGCGGCCGAAGCCTGCGCGGCGCCGTACAACAACAGTGCGGTCTACACCGCTTCCATGCGCGCCTCGTACCAGGGCCGGAACTGGACCGCGAAGTGGTGGACGCAGTACGAGACGCCCAGCACCGGTGGCTCCGGGGTGTGGCAGGACAACGGCCCCTGCGGTGGGGGCGGAGGCGGCGACACCTGCAACTACCCGAGCTGGGCTGCGGGCACCTTCTACCCGGCCGGCTCGATCGTGCGCTACACCAACGGCAACCTCTACCGGGCGAAGCACGAGAATCCCGGGTACGACCCGGTCGTCAGCACCTGGTACTGGGAGCCGCACACCTGCTCCGGCGGGGGCGGCACCACTCCGCCCCCCGGTGGCACCGACGGGTTCCCGGTCAGCGAGGCACAGTACAACCAGATGTTCCCGCTACGAATCCCGTTCTACTCGTACGCCGGCCTGATCGACGCGGCCCGCAAGTATCCCGCTTTCACCGGCACCGGCGACACCACCGCGCGCAAGCGTGAGGCGGCGGCGTTCCTGGCCAACATCGACCACGAGTCGGGCCAACTGCGCTACGTCGAGGAGCAGAACCAGAACAACTGGCCGCTGTACTGCGACCGCTCCCGGCCCTACGGCTGCCCGGCGGGCCAGTCGGCCTACCACGGTCGGGGCCCGATCCAGCTCAGCTGGAACTTCAACTACAAGGCCGCCGGTGACGCGCTGGGGATCGACCTGCTGAACAACCCGGACCGGGTCAAGAACGAGGCGTCGGTGGCGTGGCAGACCGGCGTCTGGTACTGGATGACCCAGAACGGCCCGAACAGCCAGCCCGCGCACTCGGCGATCCTCGGCTCACAGGGCTTCGGCGGTACCATCCGCAGCATCAACGGCGCTCTGGAGTGCGACGGCCGCAACCCGGCCACGGTGCAGAACCGGGTGACCACGTATCAGCGGTTCGCGCAGATCCTGGGCGTGGATCCGGGCGCCAACCTGTACTGCTGACATCCCGCGGGGGTGCGGCCTGGAGGCGACCGCGGTCTCGCAGTGAGCACCTCCACACCCGACGCACGGCACCGGTCACCCAGCCAGGGGATAAACCGGGACGCTGCCACAGAAAGACGCCGCCAGGGACACCGTCCTGGCCCGGCACGGGCCAGGACGGTCGACCCCTGCCCGGCGGAACACAGGGGCGCGTGGTCAGCTCGCGAGAGTGTCGAGCCAGTTCGACCGCAGGCGCAGCGCGCGCTCGGTGCTGCCCGCGACCGCCGCGATGCCGGCGACGAGGTTCGCCGCGAGCGGGATGTGCACGGGGAGATCGAACGTCCCGAGGGAATCCGCCACGGGTGGAGCGTGCGAGATCGTCTCGACGAGTTGTGGCACGGCGACGCAGATCCCGACCAGCACGAGCAGGGTCGAGACGACGCCGACGAGGCGGCTCAGCCCTGGGCGTGTGCGGTGCAGGTGGGCGCGCCGGCCCTCAGCGGAAGCGGGATGGGGCGTCAGCTGCGTCGCAGCACCGTCGGCCTGCACGTAGTGGCAGCGTCGTAGGCCGTAGCCACCGACGGCGACCTCGATGTGACCACCCGGCACGGGGAAACGAGCCGGCATCGTCGACACCGAAAGGAGTGCACCGTCGCGGTAGAGCCGCGCGCGTACCGCGCCGTCGTCGTGATCGCCCAACTGACGGACGTCGACCGCGTAGGTGGAGGAGGAGCCGCCCGGTGCGCGAAGCGTCAGCGTTCGCACGGACCGGCTCAGCAGCTGCCACCAGCGGAAGCGCGGCAGCGGCTCACCGTTGCCAGGGCGTACGCGCCATGCCGCACGGCGGTCGCGCAATCCTCTGAACGCCATCCGAGAACCTCCTGTCGTCGATCACCGCGCCACTAGTACGCTGTGCTACTCACTTCGAAGCTAGCACACTGTGCTAGAAATAAGATGTGAGGAGGTTCTGAGATGCCGGACCGACCAGCGAGACGAGACACCCGAGACAGGATCCTGATCGCCGCGGCGACCATGCTCGGGGAGAACCCGACCGCTCGGCTGAGCGTGCGAGCAGTTGCCGCGCGGGCAGGCGTCAGCACGGGTTCGCTCCGTCACTTCTTCCCGACGCAACGAGCGCTCGTCGACGCCGTCGTCGCCGGCATCTACGACATCGACATCCCCGGCGATCCCATCCTCGACACCGCACGAGCACCGGCAGAGCGTCTCGTCGAGTGCCTGCGACAGCTGCTCTCGCAGGTCGGTACCGGGAATCGGGCGCGCGAGCACTGGCGCGCGATCCACGAGACGTACATCGCGTCCGACCCGACGGACGACGAGGTCGCCGCGTACCGCTCGCTCGAGCGGCTGGGGCTGCACCGCATCGAGCGATGGCTGACCGTCCTCGCCGACGAGGGCGCGATCCCGGCGAACGACGTCGAGCGACGAGCCCGGTTCCTGGCGACCCTCATGAACGGCCTCTCCGCCGAGCGCGCGCTACCCGCTGACGCCCTGCGACTCGAGTCCGAGACCGACACCCTCCGCATGGCCGCCGACGCCGTCACGACCGGTAGCACAGAGGCCGAGCCGACTGAGCACTGATCCCACCATCCCATCGACGCAACGATCCCGTGAACCCTGGACGGTTGACGCGTGGGAACGGGCGGTGGAGCGAGCTGTCGGGTGTCCCCGCGACGTCGCCGCCCCGCCTCCCCCGCCAGTCGTCCGCTCCGCTCCGGCGGCCGGATGTCCACGGCCGCGGAGGCGGCTCACTCACGGCGTCGCGGGCGGGCGGATCGAGGCCGACGAGGTAGGCGACGCTCGACGGGTACGGCCCGTCGAGAAGCGCGACGTCAACGATCTCACCAGCGTCGGGGGTGCCGACGAGGAACCCCCAGTGTGGTGCGGGATCGTCCGGGACGGCGAAGGTGGTCAGGCGCATCGGGAGGTTTCCTCGTCCATCAGGCGGCGGAGCAGGTCACGATCGGCGGGCAGGCCGTCCTGCGGGGGCGGCAGCGCTTCGGGGCACCAGCGGCGCTCGTACTCGAAGGTGACGGCGCCGAGGTAGCCGGCGCTGGTCAGGGCACAGACGGTGGTCGCCCAGTCGACCACTCCGGCGGCGAGCCCCACGGGCTTCGTAGTTGGTCCAGCCGACCTGGAACGCGTACACGGGCAGGGTCAGGGTGGACGCGTCCGGTCCGCCCGCGGTGGTCAGGTAGACGAAGTCGAAGTTGTTGAACACCCAGGTGGTCCGCAGCACGACGAGAGCACCGATCAGCTTGCTGAGCGCCGGCACGGTGATGTACCGGAGTTCCTGCCAGTAGGTCGCGCCGTCCATCCGGGCCGTCGGCGGTGTCCAGCATGGCCTTGCCGTTCCCGTCGGAGAGCAGCCCGCCGGTGGAGCGGGTGAGCATGGAGAGCAGGTACGCCCCGCCCGTGTCCGAGGTGGCCAGCTTGAGCATCCAGCCGTAGGTGTTCGGCGCCTTGGCGGCGGTGAGCGCCCGGTCCCAGGTCGGCGACTCGGGCAGCGTGACCCCGGCTGCGGAGAGAACCGGCGTACCTGCCGTTCAACCGCCTCCAGGACGGCACCGTCCATGACTGGTGAAGGCGCGCCCCCGACGCGGCACGTGGTCGTGATGGGCGTCTCCGGCGCGGGCGAGACGACACTGGCCAGACGCATCAGCGAGGTGACTGGACTGACCTTCGCTGAGGCCGACGAGTTCCACCCGCCGGCCAACGTGGCGAGGATGCGCGCCGGCGTACCTCAGCATGGGTCGTCCACGCCGGCGTGGACGTGGCCGCCTACGCGCGCGTCAGGATGCTGCCGCCGGCGACGAACGCGTCCGGCCCGGCGCCGGTGAGGCCGCCGTCAACCTGCGGCGCGCCCCCCGCAAAGCGACCCC
The DNA here is from genome assembly GCF_057197825.1 of Micromonospora sp. USAFONa4. Lineage (NCBI taxonomy): Bacteria > Bacillati > Actinomycetota > Actinomycetes > Micromonosporales > Micromonosporaceae > Micromonospora > Micromonospora sp. USAFONa4. The sequence continues at coordinate 1,017,139 of NZ_CM170072.1, forward strand.
TAAGTGACGATCGAAGATGTTGCTTTGATCCACTGGCTGTGCGTAGGATCCCCCACCAGGAGGGCGATACGTAATAAAGCGGCATCCGACCGCGGGGATACGCAATCGGATGCGGCGCTCACCTCATGGTGAATTGATTTTTTGAGGTTGTTTGCTGCGATCACATGAACGCTCGCCTGCCCGCGGTGAAAAGCCGTTGGGTCAGCCTACCTTTACCCGCGCATCTTTCCACACGAGGGCTGGAGCCATTCATGCATCTGTCCGTCTTCAGGCGGAAGGGGCCGAAAGGCACACCGCCAGACGTGTGGCCGCTCGATTCCGCTCCGCAACAGTATCACTAAATCTCTGTCTATGCGCTGCCACCAAGGAGCCGAAGCATGCACGACGTCTTACCTTCGGCCTTCCGTGGGAGTCCGGGGTGGGTGTGACCCTCTAGACCATCCTGACGGCGGCCTCGACCGGACGGTCAGCATGGGTGGTCTCAGCGGCTGACGCCTACAGACCTGGTTGGCGTCTGGAGCGGGCTGCCGGCCCGGCACTCACTCCCCGCGCGGCTCACCTTCCTGCCCTTGCCTACTCTCCGTTATCCCTCCTCCTGCTGGTCAATCCCTCTCCCTCCACGCCAGAGGAGAGAACGCAACCCATCTCTGCCACAGGAGCGGCCGTGACTGAGCAATCGCCCGAGTTAGCCGACGGGGTTCCGGGAGACGAATCACTCCTCGAACTGCCAACCGACCGGCCGCGTACTCGTGCTGCCGGTAGCCGTAGGGCGGACGAGCCATTCGCCATCACCGGAGTCGTGGCCGAACAGGTCGACGCACTGGCTGGTCGGGTCGGGACCGACAGGTGGGTGGTTCTCCAGACCGCGTGGCGCCTGCTGCTGCACCGGTACAGCGGGCAGAGACGATTCGTCATGGGTGTCATGGGTGCGCCCGTCGGGTCAGCCAGGGCGCACGAGCACACCACGGAGCCAGGCACCGTCGTCGAGTGTGGCGATCCCGGGCCACTGGGGTTCGACGCGTTGGCCAGAGCGAACGCCTCCGAACTCAGGCGCCTCCTTGGCGACCCGGCAGAACAACCGGGCGACGGCGGACACCGAGCCGGGTCTCGGACCCGGACGGCACGCGCGGTTTTTGCCTGGTACGGCGAGGGGACGACGGTCCACGGCGAGCCGTTGGAGTCTCCCGTGGCCGATGGGAGCACCTTCCGGGCGGAGATCAGGCTGACGATGACCGCGACCTCCGCCGGTCTCGACGGTCGGCTCAGCTACGACCCCGAACTGTTCGACCGCGACACCGCCCGCCGCATGGTCACTCACCTGATGACTCTGCTGGGCAGCGCATACGCTGATCCGCACACCCCTGCTCGTCTTCTCACCGTGCTGACGTCCGACGAGACCGCCACGATCACCCGGCAGTGGGGCCGGGGCAGGGCAGCCAGCACGCCCGACCTGTGCCTGCACGAGCTGTTCGAGAGGCAGGCGGATCGGGTGCCGGACGCCGTCGCGGTCTCGTGTGGTGAATCCACGCTCACCTATGGGGAGCTGGAGCGTCAGGCCAACAGACTCGCTCGGCTGCTCCGTCAGCGCGGGATCGGGCCGGAATGCCGGGTAGGCGTCCTCCTCAGGCGGGAGCCGAGGGTGATCGTCGCGATCCTGGCGATCCTCAAGGCTGGCGCAGCATACGTACCGCAGGACCGCGATCAGCCTCTGGAGCGCACGGCGACCACTCTCGCGGCCGCCGGGGTCAGCCTGACCATCACGGATGCCGACACCGCTGACCTCCTGGTGCCGACTGGTCTTGCCGTTCTGGACGTCGATCGGCATGCCACCGAGCTGTGGGCACAACCGGGCGACCGCCCGGAGTCCCTCGCCGCCCCACGCAATCTGGCGTACGTCATCTTCACCTCCGGCTCCACCGGCACGCCGAAGGGCTCGATGATCGAGCACCGAAGCGCCGTGAACTACCTGCTGTGGGCTGATTCCGTGCTGCCCACGGGCCATCGGCAGGGCACCCTGGTGCACACCCGGCTGAGCTTCGACTTCACCGTGCCGTGCATCTTCGTACCCCTCATGAGGGGCGCGGAGGTGGTGTTGCTGCCCGACGGCGCGAGGATCGACAAGGTGGTCGACGCGCTCACCGGCGACGCCGACTTCGACTTCGTCCGGCTCACCCCGTCGCACCTCGAAGTCCTCGAAGGGCAGCTTCGACTACGGGGCGGAGAACTGGCCACCAGGACGCTGTTCGTCGGCGGTGAACCGCTGCGGCTGGAGGTCGTCAGGTCCCTCGCGGCCCGGGCGGCGGGGCTGAGGGTGCTGAGCCAGTACGGCGCCACGGAGGTCACCGTCGGCGGTTGCTGCGTGGATGCGACCGCCGTTGCCGCCGCAGGCGGTCGAGGCACCACGCCTCTGGGGCGCCCCAACCCCAACATCGAGGTCTACGTGCTCGACGAGAATCTCCAACCGGTCCCGTACGGGGTCGTCGGCGAAGTGGTGTTCGGTGGTTCCGGGGTCGGCCGCGGCTACGTGAGATCACCGGGTCTCACCGCTGAGCGTTTCGTGCCCGACCACCTCGGCGGCCGCCCTGGTGCCCGCCTGTACCGGACGGGGGACCTCGGACGGTACCGCGCGGACGGGACGCTGGAGATCGTCGGGCGCCGGGACCGTCAGGTGAAGGTGAACGGGCATCGGATCGAACTCGGTGACGTCGAGAACGTACTGCACACCCACCCGGGAGTGGAGCGGGCCGTCGTAGGCGTGGTCGGTCGTCCGGACGGACGGCGTCGCCTGGTGGCCCACGTGCAGCCTCGCCCACTGGTGGAACCGGTCACCGCCCGACACCTCCGGGAGATGTGCGCCGCCGCGCTGCCGTCGTACATGGTGCCGACCGACATCGTCATCGTGGAGACGCTGCGGCTCACACCGAACGGCAAGATCGACGTACGGGCTATCTCCGATCACGCCGGCCGCGTCGGCGACGAGCCCTCTCCCCTCAGTCCTGACGAGCAGCCGATTGCGCGGGCGTGGCAGACGGTGCTCGGGGTGGACGTGGTGGAGTCCGCAGACGACTTCTTCGCGCTTGGTGGCGATTCCCTCGCGGCGATGCGTGTGGTGCACCTTCTGGAATCGGCGGAGCATGTCCGGATCGGCTTGGATGACATCTTTGCCCACCCGGTCCTGTCAGCACTGGCGGCGAGGGCGGAGAGGGTGGCAAGTCCCGCCCAGCCGGCCGTCGCCGCCGGAGAGGTGGCAGGCCAGCCGGCCGGCGCCCTGTCCCCGACCCAACGCGGTCAGTGGCTCCTGCACCAGGTGTATCCCGAGCTACCGATATACAACGTCCCCCTGGCCTACGAACTCACGGGGCAGATCGACGTGGCCGCGCTGAACCAGGCGTTGCACCTCCTGGTGAGCCGGCACGAGGTGTTGCGCACGTCCTTCCCGGAGAGCCGTGGCGTCTCCACCCTTCGGGTGCATCCCCACGCGAGCGTCAGTCTTGACGAGGTCGATGCGACGGGCAACGACCCAGCGGTGCTGGAGGCGCAGATGCGCCTCGTGGCTCGGACACCCTTCGACCTCGAACGCGCACCCCTGCTGCGCGGCAGCCTGGTGCGGCTTCGCCCTGACAGGCACGTTCTGCTTCTCTGTCTGCACCACATCATCTGCGACGACTGGTCGATCGGTGTCCTCACCAGGGAGCTGAGCGAACTCTACGACAGCATCGTGGAATCGCGGCCGGCACGACTGCCGACGCTCGACGTCACGTACTCCGAGTTCGCGGCGTGGTACCAGCGATGGCTCAGCGGCGAACGGCTGGCGCGCCAGCTGGACCACTGGCGTTCAGCCCTCGCCGGCTACGTCCCCTTCGACCTGCCCACCGACAGGCCGCGCCCGAAACAGCGACCGGTGAGCGGCGATCGGGTCGAGGTCGACCTGCCCGGTCCCCTCATGGTCCAACTCCGTGCGACGGCTGAGGATCACGGCTGCACGCTCTTCATGGCGGTCGCCGCGGCGTTCCAGGAACTGCTGGCACGATACGCCGACCAGGACGACGTGGCGATGATCGTGCCGGTCGCGGGCCGCCATCATCCCGGTACGGAGTCTCTCGTGGGGCTCCTGATGAACACGGTCGTCCTGCGCGCCCATACCGGCGGCGCGCCGACGTTCGTGGAGATGATGGAGCGGGTGAGGCAATCGGCGCTCGGCGCATTCAGCAACTCGGATGTGCCCTTCGTTCAGCTCGTGCAGGAGCTCAGCCCTCCCCGCGACCGGAGCCGCCAGCCCTTCACGCAGGTCGCCTTCGCACTTCAATCGGTCACGCCTGCCCCCGTGACCTTCGCCGGCACGGAGGTCCGACAACTGTCCATTCACAACGGAACCGCCAAGCTCGACCTGATGGTCGAGGTGATCCCCGTTTCGCCGACACGATGGTCGTTGCGCGCCGAATACGCTACCGAGGTATTCGACCGCGATGCGATACAGGAATTGGTTCTGCACTTCCGTCAGCTACTCACCGCCGGAGCGCGGGACCCGAAGGCACAGCTCTCGGAGGTGCAGCTGGTTGAGGAGCGCCACCCCTCGTAGACGGCCATCGAGCTTGGTGTTGCCGTCCAGCGCCGATGTTCGACAGCGGGAATTTGCACGGCGAGCCGGATGCACCGGTCGACCCCTCGATACATAGAAATCGGTCAGGAATGAGAAGCGATTACCGCCCCGGCAGACGAACCGTCATCCTGTGCGTCGCGGCCAGCGATTCCCACGTCGTCGCGAACCACCTCATAGCCTATTTGCTCAGATCGCGCGGCTTCAATGTGGTGAACCTTGGCGCCTGCACGACGGTGTCCGACATGTGCGATGCGCTTCTCCGGTGGCCGGAGGCGGAGGCGGTGCTCGTCGGCAGCCTCAACGGACACGCACGACAGGATCTCGCCGACCTGCCGGCGGCGAAGGAACGCGGCGCGATCACCTGCCCGGTGATCGTCGGGGGAAACCTGTCGGTGGCCGTGGCCGACGACATCAGCCAGGAGGCGGCCCTCTACGCCCTGGGGGTGGATCACATCCTCCGCGACCCGTCCACGATCCCCACGGTGCTCGATCGACTCCGGGGGCGACCCGACGGCGAGGTGACCGCATTCTCGGGTGCGCCACGCATCGAGGAGACAGTCGATGGACACCGATGAGCTTCCATCGGCTGCCGATTCGATCGGTTTCATCAAAGGGCTGAACAAGCCCACTGTCTCCGATGTCCTGAGGGCGGCGCAGGCCCAGGGCCTGGTGGCGGTTCAGCCGCGCTGCGGGGTCGGCGGTCATGAGCAGATGCGTGCCCTGCTGCTCGCCCTCGAAGAAGGCGCCCGCCCCGACATCCTGAGTCTGACGATCGACTCCTACACGCGGCTCAACCAGTTCGACAGGGCGCTGTCGTCGTTGTCCAACGCCCCTGAAGAAATGAACGGCTACCCGTTGGTGACGCACGGTTGGCGGCGCGGACGCGACCTCAACCAGGCGGTCTCGGCCCCGCTGGAGGTACGCCATGGCTCTCCGTTGCCGCACCGACTGTTCGAAACCACGATCGCGTCAGGAATAACGTCCTTCGAGGGCGGCGGGATTTCGTACAACCTGCCGTACTGCAAGGACGTGCCGCTCGCGGCCTCGTTGGACGCGTACGCGGAGATCGACGCGAGGTGCGGCGAGATGGCTCAGGCGGGCGTGGTCGTCGACCGTGAACTGTTCGGCAGCCTCACCGGCGTGCTCGTGCCGCCGTCGGTCAGTCTCGCGATCAGCGTGTTGGAAGCGGTCATGGCCACCCGTGCCGGAGTGACCTGCGTGTCGATCGCGTATCCGCAGGCCGGCAACCTGGTGCAGGATGTCGCCGCGCTGCGCGCGGTCCGGTCCCTCGCGAGCCGCTACCTACCCTCGTCAGTCGACGTGCATCCGGTGCTCCACGAGTTCATGGGTGTCTTTCCGAAGAGCCGCGCCCGCGCCGAGCAACTCATATTCGCGGGAGCCCTGACCGCGAGGCTCGGCGGCGCGGCGAAGGTGGTCACGAAGACGATCCAGGAGGGCTACGGCATCCCGGACGCCTCGGCAAACGTTCACGGGATGCGCCTCGCACGGATCGCGAACGCCCCATTCGTCCAGGCCATCGGGCTCGACGAGGACGCCCTGGAGGAGGAGCAGCACTGGATCGAGCGCGAGGTGGATGAGATCGTGGGTCCACTGCTCGGCGCCGCCAGTCTTCCACCAGCAATCTCCTCGGCATTCGAACGTGGCTCCCTGGACGTTCCCTTCAGCGCGAGCAGGCACGCGAAATCGAACGTCATGCCGTGTCGGGATCGTGCCGGCGCGGTCCGCTATCTGGACGCGGGCGGGCTTCCCTTCTCCGAGGACGTCATGCGCCGAAACCGCAGCCTGCTCGATGACCGGTGGCTCACGGCCACCGATCACGACCGGATGCGACTACTGATGGCGGACATCAACTACTTCCTTGAGCCGCCCGGGGAGCAGGATTTCGACTTTGCGCCGACTGTGGTTGATTCGGCAACCCAGGGAGCTGATCCGGAGGAAACGTATGCTGCATGACTGGTTCATCCGGAGCGTCGAGAAGTATCCAGACGAGCCCGCGCTGATCGCCGACGGACGGCAGTTCAGCTACGCCGAGCTCGACGGAATCTCCCGCACCATCGGCCACCGCCTGCTCGCCGAGGGCGTCGACCGGCCACGAGTCGGCCTGCTGTCCACGCGTACCGTCGAGACCTACGCGGCCTACCTCGCGGGGCTGCGGATCGGCGGTGTCGTCGTACCGCTCGACCCTGCCCATCCTGCCGATCGCCTGGCCGTGGTCGCCCGCTCGGCCGGCCTGGACCTCATCGTCGCCGACGACACGGCGGACGCCGCACTTCTGGACGCGCTCCCGGCCCGTGTCGTACGCATCGGGTCGCCGTCGGCATCGGACACCGCTGCCGGATCGGCGTCGCGGGACAGCCTTCCCGACTGGACGGGCGGTCCTGACGACCTCGCCTATCTGCTGTTCACCTCAGGCTCGACGGGCCAGCCCAAGGGCGTGCCGATCAGGCACGGCAACGTGGACCCGTTCCTCGATCTCAACGTCACCCGCTACGGGATGGAACCAGGCTGCCGACACTCGCAGATGTTCAGCCTGACGTTCGACCTGTCGATCTTCGACATGTTCGTCACCTGGGGATCCGGTGCCGCTCTCGTGGTGCCGTCAGCCGACGACCTCTACGATCCGGTCGAGTTCGTGAACAAGCACCGGTTGACGCACTGGTTCTGCGTACCCTCTCTGGTCTCCATGGCCACCCGAGCGCGGCTGCTGTCTCCGGGATGCATGCCGTCGCTGCGCTGGAGCCTGTTCTGCGGGGAGCAGCTCACGCTCAACCAGGCGCAGGCGTGGGCCGAGGCGGCGCCGAACAGCACGTTGGAGAACCTCTACGGGCCGACCGAGCTCACGGTGGCGATGACGTCATACCGCCTACCGAAGGAACGCGGCGCCTGGCCGGCGACATCCAACGGAACAGTGCCGATCGGCGCGGTGTACCCGCATCTGGACTCTCAGATCGATCCAGAATCCGGCGAGCTGCAGGTGCGGGGCTCCCAGCGGTTCCACGGCTATCACGACGCCAAGGACAACGAGGGGCGGTTCATCGAACCCGCCCTTGCTCAACCGGGGTCCGACCGCCCCGAACCAGGGCCTGAGGCGTGGTACCGCACCGGCGACCGAATCGCTCTGGAAAATGGAATCCTCGTTCACCTGGGTCGCCTGGACCACCAGGTCAAGATCCGCGGATACCGGATCGAGATACACGAGATAGAAAGCGCCATGCGGATGTGGGCAGGGGTCGATGACGCGATCGTCCACGCGGTCGCGCATCGCGACGGGCAACTTGAGCTCGCCGCCGTCTGCACCGGTGACGTTCCGTCAGTGCCTGAGCTACGCAGACGACTTCGCTCCCACCTGCCCGACTACATGATCCCTACGCGCATCGCGTCCTTGGACGGCCTTCCGGTGAACGATCGCGGCAAGACCGACCGAACGGCCTGCGCGGGACTGCTGCAGAAGAGGTTCGCGCGCTGAGTCCGGCCGTCCGAGTGGTGGCCTCAGCGGCGAACAGCCGGGCAGAGTCCGAGTGTGTCCCTTCTACATTCTCTTGGAGAATCTGATGCCCATGGATCAGCTTGCGCGAAAGTCGCTGGAGGAGTCGATGTGCGCCCTGTTCGCCGAGTGTCTCGACATCGAGACCGTTTCGGTGACGGACGACTTCTTCGACGTCGGTGGCCACTCGTTGCTCGCGGCTGAGGTCGTGACGAGGATCAACGACGAACTGGAGGTCGACCTGAGGCTCCGTGACTTCTTCCGCAATCCGACTGTCGCGGAGGTCTGTGAGCTGATCGCCGAACAGGAGGTCGTCGTCCGGGGCGAGCGCTCGTGAGGACACCCATCACTTCATTGGACCCGGCCGGCTACACGTCCTACGCCGACACTCGCTGACCACCTGCGCAAACTTCCGGCTGAGTCCACCGGTGGCTGCGCAGGCGGACGTCACGGCTGCCCTCGCCTGGCACCTCGCCGAAGGGTGCCCGCCGCAACCGCCAGGTGCGACGTCGTAGCCGATCCGGCCCTGTCCTCGTCGGACAGCGCCTCGGCCGGCGGCCCGACAACTGGCCGGAGTCAGCTTCCAGCGGTGGCTGTCCCACGGCGGTCACCGCTCGGCGATTGAGAGCCGGAGTTGAGGAGCACCGGCGCGAGCAGGGTGCCTCGTTCGGTGGTGCCGCGGATGACGGTGCTCGATTCCCTGACCAGTCGGGAGGTGAGACCGCTGAGCCCGGCCGGCCCGTAGTGCAGCCCCCACACCGCGTGCCAGTCCCGCACCGTGCCGCCCTGCTCGTCGTAGCCCGGCTCGGTCCGGGGCACCACCCGCCGCTGCACGATGTACCGGCCGTCCCTGGCCGCCGTGGTGAGCGCGGCGCGCCAGGTCGTGTCGTCGACCGTCCAGCCGGCCACCGTGCCCTCCCCCCGGGCCAGCGTGGTCGGTTTGAGGATGTTGTCGGACCGGTCGCGGATCAGACCGGTCAGGTCGTACGACGCGTCGATGCGGGTCGCCTGGGGCAGGATCCGGTGCAACGAAGCGCGTTCGGCCTCGGTCAGCGCGCCCTGCACCGCGGGCAGCTGCACCAGGGCGAGGCAGGACTTGCTGTTGAACACGTCATGCGCCGGTACGGTGACCACCGGCGGCGTGATGCCGTCCGCTGCGGGGTGCAGCCGCCGCCAGGCGATCGCCGGTTCCGGCTCGGCGGCGAGTTCCTCCAGGTTGAACAGCCGCAGGATCACGCTGACCCCGGCGACACCGTCGGCGATGCTCCCATCGGGTTTCGACAGGTCGGCGATTTCTGCCAGCCGGGTCCGGAAGGGTCGCGTCTCGATCCGCTCCGCCATCGGCTGCCACGCGGCGGCCCACTCCGCGAGCGCCCCGGTCGCCTCGACCATCAGCACCTCCCTGAGCTCGCCGGGCGTTCCGCCGGCACGCTCCGGTGCCGCCGCGTCCAACACGTCGACCACGCCGTTGACGGAATCGAGGTGACGTAGTCCGTGCCGCTCGGCGAAGGCGCTGAATCGCGGGTCGGCCAGGATCGCGGCGCCCAGAGGGGCCCGCGCCACCCCGCCGACTGCGGTGCTCAGGCCCAGCTCGATCACCTTGAAGCCGGTGCCGTCGTGGATCAGGTCGGCGCGGCCGTACCGGACGAGGCGTGGCAGGTCGGTGTCGACAAGCATCGGGCGGATCGCCGGCGGCGCGTCGGTCAGCGCGCCGAACGCGGCCAGGCTGCCGCCCGCAAGAAGATCGGGCAGTCTGCCGACGACGTCGAGCAACACCTCGAAGTCGGCGTAGAACGAAGCGATCTCACGCTCCGCGACGAACATCGGGCGCGCGAAGGTCCGCGCCGCGAGTTCCGGCCCCAGCACCGCGACCGCGTGATCGGCTGGCAGGTCGGCCGGCAGCTTGCCGGCTCCGACCGCCCTCAGATAGTCCGCGGCGGGGTCGGGAAGGAACACCGGGCCGTTGGAGCCCATCAGGCGCCCCCTGCCCTGGTCGCGACGCGCAGGTGGTCCGGCGCGCCGTGGCAGGAGCGGGTCGGCGTCGGCCGTTGAGGCTGACAGGAGCAGGGCATGGTCTGCCTCCAACTGGCGCAGCAAGCGGTGATCGGCGTGCAGGAGTTGACAGCGACCGGGAACGGGTCGCCTGGTCGAAGGTGGCTGTCGACGGAGTGGAAGGGACCCGGTTCCTCCTTGGCTCCGACATCGTGATGCGCTCAACCCGAGGGCTGGAAGGAGCCGCTGCCAGCGTTCGACGAGTGATCAAGGCCATGATCAGCCATGATTGCCTGTTTGGCAACGAGAGAGTTGTCGGTCCCGGGATTCCCGCACCGGGGTTGCCGCCCGTCAGCTCGCTGCCGACATGAGCACGACCGAGTCCGGCCCGGTCCGGGCAACCCCGCCGCCTGTTGTCGCACGCCGGCGAAAGCCTCGCCGACGCGGTGGCACCGGCTTCGAGAGCTACCGTTACCCGACGTCGGACGCCGCCACCGTCAATCTGCGCGGGCACGACGGCGGTCGGCTGGGCACTCCGTCGCGCCAGCGGCACGGTGCTGGAGCCGGCCCGCGAGCGTGGTCACCGAGGGCGGAGGCGACGATGAGAGTGGGATGAGGCCACCGATGACGATCGCCACGACGAGCGTCATGAGGATGGCGGCGGCGCCACGGCGGGCCCGGCCGCGGCGCCGCCGGTCTTCAGAGGGTGCTGCCGGTCACCGTGGTGCCGGTCCTGGTGATGCGGTACGTGGTCCGCGCGCCGCTCCAGAAGTGGAACGTGAGGGTGACGGCGCCGTCCTCGACCTCGGCGAAGAACTCGGGCTTGAGCAGGATCGCCGACGCGGTGTAGTCGGGCTGGAAGTGCTGCCAGAACTCCTTGTACGGGGTCCAGTTGGCCGGCCCCGCGGGGCTGCCGTCGGCGTACTTCGCCTCCATGGTGGCCAGCTGGTCACCGCGGAACTGGGTCGGGACGGCGAACGACTGCGTCGTCCCCGTCGCGGCGGCCTGGGTCGGCGGGTCGGAGGTGACGACGTCGATCCGCCATGGCGCGCCCGCCGAGAAGCGTGCCTCGATGCTGGCGTTGACGCCGTACGCCCGGTTGCCGGCCAGCCGGGTGAGCGTGGCCGGGGTGAGCGTGAGCGTGTTGCCGGATACGGTGTAGTCGGCACCGTTCGCCAGCGCGGTGCTCCCCTGCCACAGCCCCCGGAAGGTCAGGCCGTTGAGGTTCAGCGTCAGCGACCTCGCCGGGATCGCGCCGCTGCGCGGCACGTACACCTGATCAGAGGAGGCGGTGCCGGAGCGGGTCGTCCAGCTTGCCTTGAACATCTCGTAGACACCCTGGTCACGCCATTGCAGCGTGGTGCGGTCCAGGAACTGTCCCGCGTCCCACAGCATCGTGGTCAGCTTCCGGACGCGGGCGTGGTAGCCGACGGCCTCCAGGAACTTGAGGAACTCGCCACGCTCGATGACGCCCGGCCGGTTGTGGTCCCAGTTCAGCAGGGCCCACTCGCCGATGATGGCGGGGATGCCGCGGGCGACGAAGGTGTCGTGGATGCGGTCGAAGGTGCCGATCAGGTCCTGCTCCACCGTGGCGTCGTAGCGGGTGCCGCCGGCGATGTTGACGCTGAACGGCCAGTAGCCGTAGAAGTGCACGGTGGCGGCCAGGTTGGGGTCGTCGAGCGCGTCGAACTCGGCGGTCAGCGCGTCGAGCCGCCCCTGGTCGGCGTTGGTGTGCAGGGTCGGCAGCACCAGCAGCCGGGTCGCGTTGCCGCCGCCGCTGTCGCGGACCAGGTCGACGAAGGCGGCGTTGAGCTCGGCGAGCACCTGGTAGTTCTGATCGTCGCCGGTGGTGCCGGCGAACTGCGGCTCGTTGATGCTCTCGAAGACGAGCTTCTGGGAGTCGTCGCGGAACTCGTCGGCGAGCTGGCTCCACAGCGCGGTGTACCGGGCCATGACGGTCGTGCGGTCGGACGGGTACGTGTTGATCCACTGCCACGAGTCGTGGTGCAGGTTGACCATCACGTAGAGGTCCTCGGCGAGCGACCAGTCGACGATCTGCCGCACCCGGGCCAGCCAGGCCGCGTCGATGGTGTAGTCCGGGGCCGGGCCGTGGTGGTTGCTCCACGTGATCGGCAGCCGGATGCTCCTGTAGCCCTGGGAGCGTACGTGGCGCAGCAGCGCCTGGGTGGTGAGCGGGTTTCCCCAGGACGTCTCGTCGGGGATGGCGTCGAGGGTGTTGCCCAGGTTCCAGCCGGGCTCCATCGCGGCCACCGTGGCCATCGGGTCGGCCGGCCGGGGCGAGGTGGACGGTGAGACGGTCGGGCTCGTCGACGGGCCCGTCGTGCCGGTGCAGGCGACCCCGTTGAGCGTGAACGCGGACGGCGCCGTGTTGCTGCCGGACCAGGAGCCGTTGAAGCCGAAGGACACCGTGGCGTTCGTGCCGATCGCCGCATTGTGGCTCGCGTTGGTCGCGGTGACCTGGCTGCCGGAGGCGGTCACGGTCGCGTTCCAGGCCTGGGTCACCCGCTGCCCGGACGGGAACGCCCAGGCCAGGCGCCAACCGTTGACCGGGTCACCGAGGTTGGTCACCCGGGCGTCGGCGGTGAAGCCGCCGGGCCACTGCGCCGTGGTCGCGTAGGCGACCGTGCAGCCGGCCGCGGCCTGGGCGGTGGCGGCCACGACCATGCCGGTGGTCAGCAGCGCGGCGACGCCCAGGGCGACGACCCCGGCGCGCAGGCGTGTTCTTCGCAGTCTCATGAGCCGGTCGGTGAGGTCGTGGTGGTGGGGACGGCCGCCGGTCGCCGTGGCGACCAGCACGCGGTTGAGGGCATGGGTTCTCCAGCGCTGGAAGGAGGAATGGTCTGCGCGCCGGCCGGCCGCACCGGTCGCACACAGGACGGATCTGGCGCGGAGGTGCCCTTCCTCCGCGCGCTGCGCTGCTCCCGCCTTCCGCCGCCCGAGGCAGCGAAAGTTTCGTGCTGGACGGTACGCTTTTTCCTTGACGCACGTCAATGCCATCCACGCGGTCGCCCGCGACGTTGACTTCACCGGCCCGCTTTCCTAGCCTTTTCGGACAACTATCGCTGTCGATAGAGAAAATTTCTCTCACCCGTGGGGAGCCGCATGAGCATCGGGCAGCAGGAGACGGCCACCCGCGAGCGTGCGGCCGGTCCGCCGCGCTGGGCCGACGGTACGTTCCGCAACCCGGTGATCCCCGGCATGCACCCGGACCCGAGCATCTGCCGCGTCGGCGAGGAGTACTTCCTCGCCTGCTCCAGCTTCGAGTACTTCCCGGGCGTGCCGATCTTCCGCAGCCGCGACCTCGTGCACTGGGAGCAGATCGGCAACGCGCTGGACCGGCCGAGCCAGCTCTCCCTGCCACCGCAGATGCCCTCGTCCGGCGGCGTCTACGCGCCCACGCTGCGCCACCACGACGGCCGGTTCTGGCTCATCGTCACCAACGTCGCGCCCGAGGCCGGCACCATGGTCTTCACCGCCACGGACGCCGCCGGGCCGTGGTCGGAGCCGCTGCGGCTGCCCGACGTCGCCGGCATCGACCCGGACCTGGCCTGGGACGAGAACGGCGACTGCTGGTGCACGACGGCCGGCATCCACCAGGTGCGCGTCGACCCGCACACCGGCAGGACGCTCGGCCCGCCGCGCCGGACGTGGTCCGGCGCACCCGGCGCGCAGGCCCCGGAGGCCCCGCACCTGTACCGGATCGGCGACCTCTGGTACCTGCTGATCGCCGAGGGCGGCACCGAGCGGGGGCACGCCGTGTCCATCGCCCGTGGTCCCGCGCCCGACGGGCCGTTCGAGCCCTGCCCGGCCAACCCGATCCTCACCCACCGCGGCACGCACCGGCCGATCCAGAACACCGGCCACGCCGACCTCGTCCAGGCGCCCGACGGCTCCTGGTGGATGGTGCTGCTGGGCGTACGGCCGGGCGGTGGCACCCCGGGCTGGCACGTCCTGGGCCGGGAGACGTACCTCGCGCCGGTCACCTGGGTCGACGGGTGGCCGGTGGTCGGCGACGTCAGCCCGGTCATGCCCGCGCCACCGTGGCCGCCCCGGCCGGTGCCCGCGCCGCCCGTCCGCGACGACTTCGACGACGCCCGGCTGCACCCGCGCTGGGTGTCGGTCCGGTCCCGGCCCGCCGGGTGCTGGTCGACGGCGGCCCGCCCGGGCTGGCTCACCCTCCACGCCCGCGGAGCGTCGCTCGACGAGCCGGACGTGACCTTCGTCGGCCGTCGCCAGCAGCACCTGTCCTGCCGGGTCCGGGCGCTGGTCGACCCGGCCGGGGGCGTCGGTGGGCTCGCCGTACGCCTGGACGAGCGGCACCACTACGACATCGAGGTCGGCGACGGCCGGGTGCGGGTCGTGGCCCGGCTGGGGTCGGTGCGCCCGACCGTCGCCACCCGACCGGTGGCACCGGGCCCGGTCCAGCTCGGTGTCGACGTTGTCGCCTCCACGCCCGGCAGTTGGCACCCGTGCGAGGAGCCCGACGTGCTGCGGCTCGGCATCCAGCACCCCGACGGCACCTTCGACCCGCTCGCCGAACTCGACGGCCGGTACCTGTCCACCGAGGTGGCCGGCGGGTTCACCGGCCGGGTGATCGGCGTGTACGCCGCCTCCGGCACCGTCCACGTCGACTGGTTCGACTACGAACCGCTCGACGGGGCCGAGACTATCCTTGCGCCGTGACCCGGACCGGCCGGCGAGGAGAGGGGACCTGCTGTGTCGCACGCCGAGTCAGGGAAGGTCGTCGCCGGCCAGGACCACCGGCCGGACGATCCGTCCCGGCCCGTGACGATCTCCTACATCGCCCGGAGCGCCGGCGTGTCCGTCCCGACGGTGTCCAAGGTCATCAACGGTCGGTCCGGCGTGTCCGCCGACACCCGGGCGCGGGTCGAGGCCCTGATCAGCCGGTACGGATACCGCCGGTCGTCGCCGGCCACCCGCAGCAACATGATGGAGCTCGTCTTCGACGAGTTGCAGCACATGTGGGGCATCGAGATCATCCGCGGGGTCGAACGGGTCGCCCGTGAACAGCGCGTCGGCGTCGTGCTGACCGAGTTCGGGCCGGAACGCAGCGCCATCCACTACTGGATCGACGACACCCTCGCCCGCCGCCCCGACTGCGTCATCACGGTGGCGCAGTTGACCGACGAGCAGCGCGACCAGCTACGTGCCAGAGGCATCCCCTTCGTCGTGCTCGACCCCACGAGCGAACTGCCCGACGACGTCCCCTTCGTCGGCGCCACCAACTGGGCCGGTGGCCGATCAGCCACCCGCCACCTCATCCGTCTCGGCCACCACCGCATCGCCGTCATCGCCGGGCCGGAGCACGTCCTGTGCAGCCGCGCCCGGCTCGACGGCCACCGCGCCGCCATGGACGCCGCCGGCCTCACGGTCGATCCAGGACTGATCCGCAACGCTCCGCTGACCACCGAGGCCGGCCACGAGGCCGCCCTGGCGCTGCTGAGCCGCGAACCACGGCCGACGGCCGTCGTCGCCGGCAACGACCTGCAGGCGGTCGGCGTCTACCGCGGCGCCCGCGACCTCGGCCTGCGCATCCCGTCGGACCTCAGCGTCGTCGGCTTCGACGACCTGCCCATCGCCGCCCTGATCGACCCGCCGCTGACCACCGTGCGTCAGCCGATCGTCGAGATGGCGGTGGCGGCCACCGAACTCGCGCTCGCCCTGGGCCGGGGAGAGCGGACGACCCAAATCGGCATGGAGCTGGCCACGACACTCACCGTCCGCGGCAGCACCGCCCCGCCCGGGGGCCGGTAGGGCGTGCGCAGTCGCGGGTTCCGGCACCCGCCGGGATCACGCGTCCCGGCCGTCGGTCACCGCAGGCTTCCGGCCCGGCTGTCCGGGCCGCAGCAGGTCGTCGACGCTGCCGCGCAGCGCCCTGCGGTTCGCCAGCTTCTTGGGTGAGGCCAGCGGATGGTGGGGGCGACTAATTCTCCGCACCGGGCTTGGGGCGTCGTTAATGGATCTGAGACCTGGAATCAGAAAGTTGATCTAGATGGAGGCCGCGCGAAGGTCGTCCCGGGAAGCGAAGGAAGCGTTCGGGGTCACTCGTATCCCGAGGACGAACATCGCGGCGCCTGCACCGGCTATGACCGCGATGGCGGCGAAGACCGGGCGCGAGCCGGCGAACTGCAACGCAGGCCCTGCGGCCGCGAAGCCTATGAATCCGGCCAGGTTTTCGGTGGTGGTCACCGCAGCCAGGACGTGCGGTCTCTGGTCGGGTGGCGTACGCAGCGTGAAGCGGGTGATGAGGGTCGCCGCGAGCACCGGCGTCGCCAGCCCGGTGAGAAACAATCCGGCGGCCACGACGACCGGTCGCTCGACGAGCAGCAGCCACAGTGGCCCGCACTGGAGTACCGCGGCCGCGGTCAGGGCAGTGGTGCCCATGCGGCTCAGCGCGGTGACCGCGACCAGGCTACCGAGTGCGAGGCCTGCGCCATTGGCTGCGGTGAGCAGGCCCAGTGTGCGCGGGTCGCCGCCGAGGTCGTGCAGGACCAGCACAGGCAGGCAGAGGAAGATGGCGGGGATGGCGAGCGTCACCAGGACCAGCGCGACGCCGAGCAGCCGCAGCGTGGGGTCGCTCAGCACGTGACGGTAGCCGCCACCTTTCGCGGGATGCTTCTCCCCGATCCTCGCGCGCCCACTCGCGGGCGGTCGCACGAACGCGAGCACGATCAGGAACGAGACGAAGTAAGTCCCGGCGTCGATCCAGAGGACCTCGGCCGGGCCGAGCAGCGCGATGAGGACGCCGCCGACGGCAGGGCCGGCAAGCGCGGCGATCCGGGTCGCCGCGTCGATGAGGCTGTTGGCGCGGCCGACGAGCTTTTCGTCGGCGCCCCGCACGGGACCCAGCAACTCGGGCACGATCAACCGCTGCGACGAGACATACGGTGTGGTGAACGCTCCGAGCCCGAACGACACCACGAGCAGGATCGGCAAGTTCAGTCCGCCAGCCAGGTGCAGCAGCGGGATGGATGCCATCAGCGGCACCCGGGCCGCGTCGCCGATCAGCATCGTTCGCCGCGCGCCGAGCCGGGCGATCATCTTGCCGCTGGCCAGCCCGACGACCACCACGCCACTGAACTCGGTGATCAGGACGAGGCTCATCTTCAACGGCGAGCCGGTGGTGGCCAGCACGAACCACGGCAACGCCAGCAAGGTGAGCCAGGACCCGAAGGTGGACAGCAGCTTCGCGGTGAACAGGGCGAGCAGGCCCGGCGTGCGCAGCATCAGCTCGGACCGTTGTAGGTGGGTACGGCGTAGGCGAAGAACGCGACCTGGCGGGCGCCTTCCTTGCGGGGCCGTGCGGCGTTGGTGTACTCCGCGATGACGGCCTTGATCCGCTCGGTTGCCTCGGTCAGTTCGGCAGGATCGAGGTAGCCCATGTCGTCGCCGAGCCAGGCTGCCTCCTGCCAGGTGACGTCGAACTCGTCCTCGTGGCGCTGGAACTCTTCGAGCGCGGCCAACCGCCGGGCAACGAACTGCTCCCGAAGCGCCCTGGAGGCGGCGGCGAACTCCGGCGATCCGTCTCCCGTCGCGGTCCAAGTGATCCCACGGCTGGTGGCCTGCCACGGCCGCTCCCGCCCACGCGCCAAATCGACGGCTGGTTCCACCAGGCCCCACTTCGCCAACTGGCCAACGTGGTAGCTCACCGATGCTGTCGACTCGCCGGTCAGATCGGCCAGCCTCCTGCCGGTCGCCGGCCCGTCGACGGTGAGCAGTTCGAGCAACTTGAGCCGGATCGGGTGGGCAAGCGCGCGCAGGGCCTGCGGGTCGGTGATCTGCTTCTGATGCCGGGACGCCATATAGCCAAGATACGTTGGCCAACAAATGTTGGTCAATCTACGAACACAGCCGGTCAGATTGGCGAGGCGCCGAGAGGCTGCTGTCAGCCACCTCGGCACTACGCCCGCGAGCCCCAGGAACCTCCGCTCAGCGGAGACGACCAGAGACAACTACTTCGACGGGACTCCCACCTGAAGGGTCGTCGTAGTTGTTCGGGCCGACATCTCATCCGGCTCAAGTTCGACACGTGCAGGCATACGGCACGTCTCGAATAACGCCGGCTCCCAGCAAGCAACGTGAGCGGTGATGGGACACCGATCAGGGGCGGTCATGCAGGAACCACGCGTCACCCCCAGCAGGCAGGGGCCGGCGCCGCCTGACCCGTCTGCGTCACGAGAACTGCGCGAAGAACCTCCAGATCTCACCCTTGGTCCAGGTGGTGACGCCACTCTCGGCGTACGTCCCGTCCACCGGTCCGGGCATGTGACCGTTGTCGAACGCGGCCCACTGGACCGGGTAGCCGGCCCTGCAGCCGGAGTAGGTGGTCGTGATGTGCGTACGGCTGCCCGGCCCCGGCTCGGGCGGGTTCTGGGCGGTGCAACCGTTGTTCCGGACGAACGTGTCGCGCAACGACCGCCCCTGCGAGATGTTCAGGACGTTGTCCGAGATGCCGTGCAGCCCGAAGTACGCGATGGGCTGCGTACCGCCGCTGCACCCGCTGATCTGTGCGCCGGAGATGACCGCGACCGCCCGGAAGACAGCGGCCCGCGCGCAGGCGAGCGCATAGCTCATGCCGCCGCCCCAACTGAAGCCGAGGGCGAACCGCTGCCTCGGGTTGACGCAGAGGTCACTCTCGATCCGTCTGATCATGTCGTCGACGAAGGTGACGTCCTCGCCGCCGGCGTTGCCCCAGCCGTTGCCAATCCCCTGGGGCGCGACCAAGATCGCGCTGTTGTTCGACTGCTCCTGCTGCCCGTAGTAGGACCAGGCCGTCCCGCTGGTGCCGCCCGAGGATATCTCCTGCATGGTGCCGCCGCGCCAGTGGAACGCGAAGATCAGCCGGTAGGGGTTGTTGCTGTTGTAGTTGGTGGGCACCCGCAGGATGAAGGAGCGGCTCTTGCCGTTGCTCTGAATCGTGTGCGTGCCGCTGGACAGCGTCGGTGCCCTACCGCACCCGGTGCCTCCCGACGGCGGGTTGCCGCTGTCCACGCGGACGAGCTGCCACTGCTGGTTGGCGCCGTTCCAGTCGGAGTACTGCACGATGTTGCCACCGTCGGCGGTGGAGGCACCCTGCACCTCCACGGCCTTGCCGCTGTGCCGGCTGATCAGCCGGACGTGACCGCCGTCCGAGTCCGCGAGCCGGAACTGCTGGTTCGTCCCGTTGGTGTCGGACCACTGCACGATCGCTCCGCCGTCGGCGGTCGACCAGTTGTGCACGTCGAGGACCTTGCCGGAGTGCCGGGACCTCAGCCTGTAGTAGCCGCCACCTGAGTCCAGGAACTGCCACTGCTGGTTCGCCCCGTCGTTCCGCGTCCACTGGCTGATCCGCGCACCGTCGTTGGTGGCCGAGGCGTAGAGGTCCAGCGCCTTGCCGCTGTTCCTGTTCACCAGGACGTACCAGGCACTGGTGTCCACGGTCGCCGCGGCCGCAGGGGCCGCGTTCACGGCGACCAGCATGCCGGCCGCGATGACCGCCGCAGCCGCTGCGGCCAGCCCTGACCGCCAGCGATGTCTCCGTGGAAGGGCGGGACGAGCCGCACCGATGGCATTCATGGTCCACTCCTCTGGTCGGGGTCACCCGTGAGCGGAACGCACGCGGATGGCCCGGTGTGCGTGCGACGTTCGGCGTCAGCACGGTGTTCGTCGTACGGGCGCGATACGGCCACCGGCGCACGTCCCTGGCCGGTTGCCCGCCTGCGGTGGCGCGAACGGATGCTGTCCGCGCCACCGAACGGAAGACCAGCTACCCGATGCGGATCAGTTGCCATTGCTGGTTGTTGCCGCCCCAGTCGGTGTACTGGACGATGTTCGCCCCGTCGGCGGTGGACCCACCCTGCACCTCCACGGCCTTGCCGCTGTTACGGTTGATCACGCGCACGTAACCCCCGGCTGATTCGGCGAGCCGGAACTGCTGGTTGGTGCCGTTGCCGTCGCTCCACTGCACGATCGCCGCGGCGTCGGAGGTGGAGAAGTTGTAGACGTCCAGCACCTTGCCGGAGTGCCGGGACTTCAACCGGTAGTAGCCACCACCCGAGTCCACGAACTGCCACTGCTGCTGGTTGCCGTTGTTCCGCGCCCACTGCGTGATCCGCGCACCGTCATTGGTGGCGAGGTTGTACACGTCCAACGCCTTGCCGCTGTTCCGATTCACCAGCACGTACCAGGCACTGGTGTCCACCGGGGAGCCCGGTGGCGGCGTAGTGGGTGGGCTGCCACCCTCGTTCAGGGCGTTGAGGACGGAGGTGTACGCCGGCTTCTTGTTGCCTGATCGATCGAAGAGCAGGGCGTCGTCGGTGCCGCGCCAGGAGTCGCTGTCCCGCACACCCCACACGGTGATGCCGTTGCAACGCGAGACAGCCAGACAGGCGCGCGTGACCGCGGCGTAGATGTTGGCCTGGTTGGAGCCTTTCATGACGTCGAGCTCGGTGATCTGCACGTCGACCCCGAGGTCGGCGAAGCGCTGCAGATTGGCCTGGTAGTCACCCGGCAGCGTGGTGCCAAGGTGGGACTGGAAACCGACGCAGTCGATCGGCACGCCCCGGGACTTGAAGTCCCGCACCATGTTGTAGATACCGGTCGACTTCGCATTGACGCCGTCGGTGTTGTAGTCGTTGTAGCACAACTTCGCGCCGGGATCGGCCGCCCTGGCGGCGCGGAACGCCGCCTCGATCCAGTCGTTGCCCGTGCGTTGCAGGTTGGAGTCACGCCGACCGCCGCTGCCACCGTCGGCGAACGCCTCGTTCACCACGTCCCAGAAGTGGGTCTGGCCTCGGAAATGGGTGGCGACCTGGGTGACGTGGTTGATCGCGGCGTTGCGCAACGCGCTACCGGAGAGGCTCTGAACCCAGCCCGGCTGCTGCGCGTGCCAGAGCAGGGCGTGACCCCGCACGCTCATGCCGTTGGCCCGAGCGTGACTGACGAGACGATCACCGCCCGTGTAGCTGAACCGACCCTGTTGCGGCTCGGTGGCGTCCCACTTCATCTCGTTCTCGGCGACAACGCTGTTGAACTCGCGGTTGAGAATGCCAACGTACTGGCTGTCGGAGAGCTTGCCCGTCGCGACGGCCGCGCCATAGTAGCGACCCTTCTCGGCGGCGGACGCTTTCAGGGTCGTCCCGGCACTGGCCGTCGGGGCTAGCGCCACCGTCATACCCGCGGTCAACGCGACGGCGAGGGCCATCGTCGACAGCAGGGTTCTCTTGGATCTCATGGCATTCCTTTCCACTGAATCCGGTGGTGGTGATGAGCCAGTTCGCTCGGGCAAGCCGGTCCGGTACGGCGGACGCGCCTCGCGGACGGTCAGACGGGTGGGTGGCGACGCCGCCCAGCTGCGCCCCGCCGCTCGTCGTCGGCCGGTCCGCGCTGGCACGGGCAGTCCGACCGGCTGTCGCACACAGCTGCTGATGGTCCTGAAGCGACGTCCGCGCACCCCTGGGCATGCCCTGGACGCGAGGTTCGGCCAGCGAGCTCGCCCGGTGAGCCACAGGTGCCGTCATCCTCGACATCGAGAGTGAGCGATCACATTACGTTCGTCAATACGTGTCGGCGACTCAATGCCCACACCTCCGGGGCACAGCCGGAGCGCGCCGGGCGCCGCGCGCATCGCCGGTGGCGCACGTCCGCGAGATCGGGTTTGGCGAGCGAGAAGCCGGCGTCGGCCCCGCCGGACCGCGAGATCCCGGCTGGGCGCCCCGGCCGGCAACCTCGGTCAGGGAAATCGATGTCAAGTCATGTTAGCGATATCATGACTTCGGTCGAACGGCGAGTTCCGCGCTGCGCCCTGACCCGTCGGTCTGTTTCAGGGCCGCCCGCTGCGGGACCCAGGAGTGCACTTCGACGTTGGACGGGATGGTGCCGAGTTCTTCGGGGGCGGTGTACTTGCCGATCTGGAGTACGACGTGCCAGCCGGGCAGGTCGCGCGGGCCCAGACACAGCTCTGGGCGGACCGGTACGCCCAATGCGGGATCCTCGTCGAGCGCGGTGAACTCCCCGCACAGCACACGGACGCGCGGAGCCTGCTGATCGCCGCCACGGCGCCGCTCTACCACCAGTTGGTGCTCCTGCGTGCCAATCCGGACCCGCAACTTCCGGAACGGGCCGCGGAGGCTGCAGTCCTGGCCGCCGCCGCAGGCACCTTCTCCGTCCGCCGGGAAGAGAGCGTGTGCTCGGGGAGACAGGGAGCGAACGCAAGCGCAATCAAGAGCGCGACAAGACTTGAGCCACGGTCCAGTAGCCCTCGTTCGGACGCCAGGGAGCGAAAAGCCGCGAGGGGCCGATCACTGAAGGTTGGTCAGAGGCAATGCGCGCTCTTTCGGTCCGCAAGCGAGTGCGGGGTTGATCATGTGAGATCGCGGCGCATGGGCAGGACGACGGCGATCAGGGATGCGGCGAGTGCGTAGAAGGTGAGCAGCAACGCGCCGGCGGCCGGCGGTAGCAGGGTGACGGCGGTACTGCCGAGTTCCTGCGACATGGCGTCGGCGAGGTAGGTGAAGTCGGTCAGGGATGCTGTGGCACCGCCGGGCAGCACCGGGTAGAGCGTGTTCACGCCGGGGATCATCATGAGCAGCGGTTCGCCCACGTACAGGTAGCCGATCACGACGCACAGGGCCGCGACCTGGTTGCGGATCAGGGCACCCGTGCCGACGCCGATCAGGAGGTAGACGACCATGGCGAGGCCGATCCGGGCGAGCAGCTCGAGCACGGTGCCGGTCGACAGGCCAAGCGAGATGCCGCGGACAGCGGCGACGGCGAACAGGGCTGCGGCGGCGCAGCCGGCGAGGATCAGCCCGTACGCCAGTCCGGCGATGCCGTAGGTGGCTAGTTTGGCGGCGAGGACCCGCCAGCGGCGAGGCTCGAACAGGAAGGTGACGGCGGCGGTGCGGTGCCGGTACTCAGACGTCACGGCGAGTGCGCCGACGGCGGCCGGCACGAACGCGGTGTAGCCGAGGATGCCGAGGATCGAGCGGATGCCGCTCTCGGTGTCCAGTCCGGGCATTGGTGGGTCGAAGTTCTCCGGTCCGACGAGTGCCATCGCGGCCATCATGCCGCCGCCGAGCAAGGCTGCGGTGAGCAGCAGTCCGCTCCACATCCGGGTGGCGAGCAGCCGACGGGCTTCGGCTCTGATCAGATGCTTCATGCGACGGTTACCCTTTCGGCGGTCAGCTGCAGAAACAGTTGTTCGAGGCTGGTGTTCTCGGTGACCAGCTCGTGCACTCGCAGCTGGTGCGCGGCGGCGAGGTCGGCGATGCCGGGTGCGTCTAGTCCCCGTACGCGTAGACGGCCGCCATCGGCAGCTTCGACCCGCAGCGCACGGCCGACTTGCCCGCTGGCCTGGAGGACGGCGGTCAGCCGGTCGGCGTCCGGGGAGCTCACCAACACCGCCGGCGGTCCGGCGAGGCGCGACCAGGGCCCGGCGGCCACGAGCTCGCCGTTGCGGATCACCACGATGTCGTCGACGAGCTGCTGAACCTCGCTGAGGACGTGACTGGAGATCAGGACGGTGCGTCCCTCGTCTGCCAGCCGGCGCAGAAACCCCCGCAGCCACAGCATCCCTTCGGGATCGAGGCCGTTGCTCGGCTCGTCCAACAGGAGCACCCGCGGGTCACCGAGCAGCGCTGTAGCGAGGTTGAGCCGCTGTCGCATGCCCGTGGAGAACCCTCGGGTACGGCGGTCGGCGGCATCGGTGAGGCCGAGCAGGTCGAGCAGGTCGGTCACCCGGCTGTCCGGGTAGCCGCCCAACGCGGCGTAGACACGCAGGTGCTCCCGGGCGGTGTGGCCGGGGTGGAACGCGTCCGCGTCGAACACCGCGCCGACCGTGGACGACGGCCGTTGCAGCTGCCGGTACGGCCGACCGCCGATCGTCGCGGTGCCGGACGTCGGCGATACAAGGCCTGTCAGCAGGCGCATCGTGGTGGTCTTGCCGGCACCGTTCGGGCCCAGGAAACCGGTGATCACCCCCGGCAGGACGGTGAAGCTCAGGTCGCGTACCGCGGTGACCCGGCCGTACCGCTTGGTCAGGTGCGAGATTTCGATCGTCTGGCGGTCGCCGCTCATGCGCGTGCCGCCATCGCGCTTGCAATCGCGTCCGCAGTCCTGGCTCCGGCCGCGTCGGAGAGCACCACCTCGTCGAACTCCCCACCGGTGGACGGACGGTCCAGGACGAGGTGAAGTCCCGGCTCACTCCGGCGGGCCACCATGAGCTGACGGGCACCGCCGAAGATGCCCCAGACACCGATCTTGAGGAACCCGGACACCACGATCCCGCGCCGGGCGCCGCGCGCGAGACCCAGGGGTTCGGCCACGAAAGACACGCGCCGCACCCCGGCGACCGGGATGGCCAACCGCTCCCGTCCGATCCAGAGCCGCTCCCATCTGGTGAACCGGATGTCGATGAAGTCGTCGGTAACCGTGACTGAAGCCATCAGACACTTTCCTCCGTCGTGCCGGGACCTTCGTTCTGCTCCGGCGCCTGTGGTGTGGTCTCGGACCCTGCCGGCTGGTCGGCCGGCAGCAGGACGGTGGCCAGCAGGCGAGGCACCCTGCCCCTGCCGGGCTCGTTGCCGAGCAGCGGCCCGATGATCTGGTTGAGGTCGGCGGCGAACTTTGCCAGCTCCGCGTCGGTCAGGTGAAGTACGAGCTGCTGGTAACCCGCCCCGTCCGCGGCGAAGTCGATCCGCTCGCGGGCGAGGTAGCGGGAGAATTCGGCCAGCAGGCTCGATACGAACGCGGTGAAGTACCGGGCGTGATCCTCGGGCGTCGCCGTGGTCAAGGCCGCGGCGTCCAACGCTGCGCCGTGGGTGGGCAGCGTGTAGACCCGCTCCACCGCACCGCGAATCTTGCGTCGGTCCACCACCTCGATCAGGCCGGCTTTGACCAGCGTCGCCAGGTGTCGGTACAGCGTGGCGTGCGGAATGTCCGGCAGCCGCGCCGCGATGTCCTGCGTCGTCAGCCGAGCCCCGGCGACAACCCTGAGTACGCGGATACGCACAGGGTGCAACGCCAGCTCAGCCCATCGCTCCCCGGAGATTCCCATGGGAGCAACGTTATCACTATCGATAGTGATAACGATGGGCAGAGTTGGTCAGCCGAAGATCACGTGTCGCCACGTGCCGACGGACAGGATCGGCTTCGGAGCATGCGGCGGCTCACGATCTTCGCCGGTTCACCGTGGTACGCACCGGCTGCCCGGAGTCGGGAAGATGCTGCCGCCAACCGCGCACGACCTCGAGCCCCTCCCGGCCGGTGGCGGAGGCCGATCCGCCCTTCCCCTCGTAGCGTGGAGGCCAGAGCTTGAGGGATAGAGGTTCATGGCTGAGACGAGACGCCAGTTCGATCCGGAGTTCCGGGCGGGCGCGGTGCGCATCGTGCGTGAGACGGGTAAGTCGATCGCTCAGCTAGCCCGGGACTTGGGGATCGACAACGGGACTCTGGCGAACTGGGTGAAGAGGGACCGCGAGGCTCGCGGTGAGGCTGCTGCCGGGCAGTTGGCCGAGGACGAGCGGGCGGAACTGGCCCGGCTGCGGCGGGAGAACGCCGAGTTGGCGATGGAGCATGATGTCCTCAAGCGATCCGTGGTCCTGTGGGTCAAAGAGGCGACGGGCCGGTGAGCGTGGCCGCCTTCATCGCTTCCCAGAGGACCGAGCATCCCGTACCGCACGCGCTGGCCTGCCGGGCCCTGGGAGTGGCCGAGTCATGGTTCTACAAATGGCGTGACCGGCCGCCAACCCGCCGCGATGACCGGCGTGCCCGGTTGTCGGCAGCGGTCAGGAAGGTGTTCGACGACTCGGGCGGCACCTACGCCACTACGGCACCGGAAACGGCGTAGCGCTCTGGTCGAACCCTTCCGGGGCACCAAGATCGGAGCCGGCTAATCCGGATTCAACAAACTACGCTAACGGTCACAGCGGTGTGGGGTTCACTCATGTGAACCCCACACCGGCTGCAGCCTACTGATCAGGGTTAAGGGGTTCGAGTCCTTCGGACGGCCATCTACAGCGGCGCTTCTGATCCCGTCCACTCAAGTCAGATGCCGCCACGACCTTGCCGGGGCCTGAGCGCGAGGGTGAGTGTCAGCTCGGTTCATTTCGGAAGGACGTCGAGCGGGCCAGCTCGGCCAGGTCGGTGAAGAACTCGGACGCAGGCATGGCCTTTCCTTCTTTGCCGATCGACGAGGGCGCCAACGGCACCAGCAGATCCTCCTTTGCGGAGTGCAGCCACAACGCCATCTGGTAGACGGCCGGGATACGCAGGAGCCGCAACTCAAATCCGGCGGCCTCCAGCTTGGGCAGCTTGCGGACGATCTTCAACGCCTTGTCGGTGGCGGCGACGAACGGCCCCTCGCTAAATTGTGAGACCTCCTGGGTTCCGTCCGGCCCGGCTACGGTTTCCGCGCTGGCGACCGGTTGCCCCGCCTGTTCGACGAGATAACGCCAGCCCGCCGGCTGTGCCCGTTCGATGCCCGCACCGGCCAGGACGTCGTCGAGCCCCATCGTGAAGACCTGGTGCGGGGTGGACACATCGAGCGTCTCCTTGTTGGCCCCACGCAGCCCCTTGCCGGCGAATCGGCCCTCGCTGGCGAACCGGTGAAGCTTTGACTTGACCTTGTCACCCATGCCGGGCGGTGGCTCGGGAACGTTAATCGGCATCCTGGACTCCTCAGCGCACAGTCGTGTAGCTACGGGACCACACGCCGCGGGCGGCGGTATAGTTGTCCCTGAAGGTGTTGAACTCGACATTGACGAACCCGTCCCAGGGGTCGTGAATCCTGAGCCACTCCGTGCCGTCGGCCTCCCAGCGCCCGTGGATCACGACGATGTGGCCGCCGCCGCCCCGCCAATGGGTATCGACCCCGACCGGCTGCCCCTTCGTCAACTCGGCGGCGACCTCCACCGGCGTCAAGGCCCGGAGAAGCTCCTCTCGCAGACGGTTCATCCGCCGCAGCGATCCGGTCGGCCAGTTCCCGTTGTTGCAGGGGGAAGCCGCGCCCGCAGGACCGCAGCAGTTGTTCAAGCCGAACTGGTCGTTGACGAGTGAGCACTGGGTCCACAGAGAGGCCGCGTTGTAGAACTTTTCGATGTTGATGGAACTCGCGGCCCAGCACCACATGTTCTGCTGCTGCAACTCGGCATTGGGGAAGTCTAGCGTCTGGTCGGCCATATGGAGCTTGAACGTCTCGTAGGGCCCGCCGTTGGCCTTGAACTGACAGTTCACCTTCCCGCCACCCTGAGCGGTGGAACTGGTCACGCCAGTGCCGTCCATCCGGAGGAAAACGTTAGGGTAGCTGGCCGACTCGATCGAGTACGTGCCGTTGGCCTGGCGGCGGAACCAGAAGGTCTCGTCGCCACCACCATTGGCGTTGATCTGACAGTTGACAAGCCCGCCACCACTGTCAGTCGGAGAGGTCACACCGCTACCCACCATACGCAGGAACACGTTCGGGAAAGCGATGGACTCGATCGAGAAGGTGCCGTTGGCCTGCGGGCGAAGTTTGAACTTCTGCTTGTCACCCACCCGGAAGTTACAGTTCACCGTGCCGCCGCCCGCCATGTTGGCGGGGACTCCGGTCCCGTCCATCCGCAGGAAGACTTCCGGGAAGACGGTCGACTCGATCGTGATCGGCGTGTCTCCGAGAATCTTTAGGTCCGCCTCCGACAAAGGCATAGTGGTCCTTTCTGCTTGAGGGGTGTTCTGACGTATGCCACCATTTCGTGTCGTCGACACACGGGATGGCGGCACGGTACCGGCGAGACAAGCTCATTACGGACTGTAGTCAAGCCGTCACCGTCCGGACGTCACTATCCATCGCCGAATCGGTTCATGCAAGGGGCCGATTACAACAGAACTGTCGGGAGGCACCCGCCCTCGAGCGGGTTCGACACCTTCTACCAGCAATTAGTCACCCGCACCGAGGCGGCATAGTCAAAAAGGCGACACTGCCGCGGACGTCTATTTCTTCCGCTTACGGTCGCCGGACGACGCACGGCGACAACGGGCGTACGGGTTCGGGCCTGTTCAAATGCAGCGCCGACACCACGTCGTACTCGGCCACCGCCAGCGGCAGGGTGATTTCCAGGCCGTAGTGCGGGTCGATTCAGCCCTCTCGAACGATCGAGCGAGGGCCGTCTCCTATTTGCACAACACGCCCATCATGGGCAGGTCGTACACCACTTCCCTGGACGCGACCGACGCCGCCGCTGTGTTCGATCGGTGGTGGGCGTCACGCTCACCACCGGACCGGCCGCTCCCTCAGCGCCAGCCAGCGCCACCCACCAGGAAGGTTGATCGGGGCCGGTCACCAGATGCCCTTACGGCAGGGCCTTGACCCCGTCGAGAGCGGCACCTTAACTTCCTGGATCAGGAAAGTTTGTTCACTGTTTCGCATCGCCAACCGCCCGGGAGGGCACATGCGCGGAACGTTCCCCCGCCGGCTCGCCACCTTCGTCACCGCTCTGACCGTCCTCGCCGCCGGCACCCCGGTCGCCGCCGCCCAGGCCTCGCCGTCCAGGGTGTCCCAGCGCGACGGCTTCTACCAGGTCGGCTACTTCACCCAGTGGGGCATCTACGGCCGGGCCTTCCCGGTCAAGAAGCTCGACACCTCCGGGGCCGCCGCGAGGCTGACCCACATCAACTACGCGTTCGGCGACGTCACCGCCGAAGGGCTCTGCGCCTCGGGCGACGTCTGGGCGGACTACCAGCGCCCGGTGTCGGCCGACGAGAGCGTCGACGGGGTCGCCGACGCGGCCGGCGAGTCGCTGAACGGCAACTTCGACCAGCTGCGCAAGCTCAAGGCGAAGCACCCCGGTCTGCGGGTGCTCCTCTCGCTCGGCGGCTGGAGCTGGTCGACGTACTTCTCCGACGCGGCCCTGACTCCGGAGTCCCGGCGGGCCTTCGTCACCTCCTGCGTGGACCAGTTCATCAAGGGTGACCTGCCGGTGGTCGGCGAGGTCGGCGGGGCCGGCTCGGCCGCCGGTGTCTTCGACGGCATCGACCTGGACTGGGAGTGGCCCGGCTCGGCGGGTGAGCCCGGCAACATCATCCGCCCGCAGGACAAGCAGAACTTCACCGCGCTGGTCGCCGAGTTCCGCCGCCAGCTCGACGGCTACGGCCGGGTGACCCGCAAGCACTACGAGCTGACCGCGTTCCTGCCGGCCAACCCGGCCGCGATGGACGCTAGCTTCGAGACCAGGAAAATCTTCAAGGACTTCGACTTCGCCACCATCCAGGGCTACGACTTCCACGGCACCTGGGAGTCGGTGACCAACCAGCAGTCCGCGCTGCGCCGGTCGGCCGCCGCTCCGGACAACCCGGACTTCACCGTCGAACGAGCCATCAACGGCTGGCTCGACCGGGGCGCGCCGCGCGGCAAGCTGGTGCTCGGCATCCCGTACTACGGCCAGGGCTGGACCGGCGTGACCGGCGGCGGCAACGGCCTGTTCAAGCCGGCCACCGGCCCGGCGCAGGGCACCTGGGCACCCGGCAACGAGGACTACAAGGTGCTGAAGAACCTGCCCGCGCAGGGCTACCGGGTGCACCGCGACCTGCGTACCGGGCACGCCTGGCTCTTCGACGGCACCACCTTCTGGACCTACGACGACCCGGCCACCGTGCTGCAGAAGACGCTCTACATCCGCACGGAGCGCCTCGGCGGAGCGATGGTCTGGTCGCTCGACGGTGACGACGACCGGGCCACCCTGACCCGGACGATCGCCGCCGGCCTCTGGACCCCCTGACCCACCCGCACCAACGCGCCGCCGCGCTCCCCCGAGCTGGGGACGCGGCGGCGCGGCCGTGGTTCGTGCCGCCTCCTTCGGGTACGAGTCCATCCGTGGGCGGCTCTGTGTCTGACCCAGGGCTGATCGACCATGCAGAGCGAAGGCGCGGACTCACCGATTGAGCAGCCAGACGGGAACGATCCTCACGACTGCCCGGTTACCTCCAACCTCAAGGAGTTAGGAGTTGCAACAAATCCTCACTAAATGATGTTGGGCGTATCCGGTTGGACGTGAGGATCGTTCTGTCTGAACGTGAGGAGGGGTGAGCAGCCGCCTTGGATCGTCTCGGACGAGTTGTGGTTCGAGATCGAGCCGCTACTGCCACCCTGCCCGCCGCGCCGGCACCGCTACCCCGGACGCAAGCCCCTGGATGACCGCAAGGTGTTGTGCGGGATCCTGTTCGTGCTCCACACCGCGATCCCCTGGGAGTACCTGCCCCAAGAGCTCGGATTCGGGTCAGGGATGACCTGTTGGCGCAGGTTGCGGGACTGGAACGACGCCGGCGTCTGGCAACAATCCTGCTCGGCAAACTCCGTGCCACCGGGCAACTCGATCCCGGGCGGTGATCGACGGTTCCCACGTCCGGGCGCTCAAGGGCGGCCCAAAACCGGTCCGAGCCCGGTCGACCGCCGCAAGCCAGGCTCGAAACACCACGTCATCACCGACGCGGGCGGCATCTCCCTCGCCGCAAGTGTGACCGGCGGCAACCGCCACGCGAGGAGCAGCGGCACATCGAAGACCGATATGTCAGTCCGGGCCCTCTCGTAGCGCACCCGGTGGCGCCACCGTCCGTGTTCGAACGCCACGTCAGCGTCGATCTCCGCCACCACCGTCGGCTCTACCTGCACGTACGGCAGCGGCTCAGCCCGGTCCAACTGGCCCGACCACGATGCAGGCAGCGGCTGCGGCCACGGGTGGCCACCACTCCACGGCGTGGTAGCCGCGGCGGTGAGAGCAGCAACGCCAGATCCACGGCCTGGCCGCTGGTCAGCGGGTGGGAGCGGCTGGTGTATCGCAGCTGTCCCCGTCGGTCGAATCGGCCGAGCAGCACGGTCTCGGGGCGGCTGATGTTGCCGGTCGCCCCGCCGACGATGGCCTCCGTGACGATCCGGGTCCCGAAATTCGCCCAGCCGCGCCGGCCTGGCTCATAGCGGCCGCCCAGCCGCTTGCTCACCACGCCCTCGATGCCCCGCCGCGACGGTCCAGTGCAGCAGCCAGTCCGCCACCTGCCGCATGTCGGCTGTCTGCGGGGTCAGAGTGAGCTGCGCCGGGGCGTCGGCGAGCAGCTCTACGACCGGGTTCGGCCGGGATACCCGACGAGTTGTTCGCGGACCTCGAGCTGCTCACCAGCAGCGTCGGGGCCTCGGTATCGAGAAACCGGCCGTACCAGCGCTGGGCAGGGGAAAGCGGGGCGTGTTCATTGCATGAGGAGGAAGGCCAGCGAGCCTGCGGCCAGCGCCAAATAGCTGGCAGGAACGGCGATGTTGTGGTGTACGCGGGCGTGCAGGTGCGCAGCGATCGCTCCGACGAAGAACAGCACGAGACCGGCCGCTGCGGCGACGCCGATGGGTCGGAGCCCCAGCAGCGCAAGAACCAGTCCGGCCGCCCCGGCCGCCTTGAGAGTGCCCAGCAGCGGCAGCCAGGATGGTGGGACACCCACTTCGGCGGAGTTCGCCAGGACGAACTGCGCTCGTGCGAAGTCAGCGACCGCGATACCGAGGTTCGCGGCGATCGTCAGCACGATCACGACTGCGCCTACGGTTTGCATACCGGTTCCTTCACCCGAACATGCGGTGGTTGCCGAGAATCTCCAACTGTTCGGGTGTTGGGGCCGTTCCGACGGCCCCCTTGGCCACGGCGGCTTGCAGGCGCCGAGCGGCTGCGATGCCTGGCAATGGGTTCTCCACGCCCTCAGCCAACTCGAGAAGGGCGATGAATTCGGTGGTGCCTACGCGGCGCAGGTAGGCGTACCGGATGCCATCGGGCTCCTTGGCCCTCAACTCGGCGAAGGTGGTTTCGACCGCCTTCACGACCTCGGCGATGCCCTCATCAGCGAGTTCGTAACGGATCATCAGGACAGGCATGGCTTCTCCCGTAGTGGTGAGCTTCTCGAGCGGGTGCCCGCTGGCTCCAGCCCACCGCACCGTCGAGCGCACGTCCAATACCTGCATCTATAACCTGTCGGCATGGATGTGGAGACGCGGTTGCTGCGCTACTTCGTCGCCGTCGCGGCGGAAGGCAACCTCACCCGTGCGGCGCAGCGGCTCTGGGTATCGCAACCGGCGCTCACCAAGCAGATCAAGCAGCTTGAGGTGCTGCTGGGCACCAAGTTGTTCGTCCGGTCACGGGCCGGCATGGCGCTGACCGAACCGGGTCGGACGCTGGCGCAGCGGGCGCCGGCATTGCTCGCCGCCTTGGAGGAAGCGGTGCGGGAGACCAGGAGCACTGCCAGCCGGATCGCCTGTGTCCTGCGGGTCGGGTTCTTGCCCAGCGCCACGAACGAGGCGACCTCGCACATCATCGCCGCGTTTACGGAGCGGCGGCCCGGCTGGCGGGTCGAGATGCGCCAAGCCAGCTGGTCGGATCCATCCGGCGGACTTGCCGGCGGCGAGGTCGACGTCGCGCTGGTCCGGTTACCGTTTCCCGGTCAGGAGCGGCTACGGATCGAAGTCCTGCTCACCGAGCCCCGCTGTGTCGCGCTCCCCTCCGCGCATCCCTTCGCTGGCCGGGGCCAGGTCGCCTTTCGGGAACTGCGGGACGAACCGTTCGTGGCGGCCCGACCCGAGACGGGCTGGTGGCGCGACTACTGGCTGGCCACCGACGAACGTGAGGACCACCCGGTCCGTATCGGCGCCGTCACGGATCAGCCCGACGAGTGGCTCAACGCGGTCGCGAACGGCTACGGCATCGCGCTGGCGCCGGCCTCCGCCGCGCGCTTCTACGCCCGCCCTGGCGTCGTCTACCGGACGGTGACCGGCGTCAGCCCGACCCGGATCGGCGTGGCGTGGACACCCTCAGCCGACGACGACCCAGCCGTCCGTGACTTCACCCGCTGCTGCCTGGACAACCGACCACCGCCCAACGACGAGACCAGCTGACGTCAGGCAATGTCGCCAATTTGGGGTACACCCCAACACCACAGTCACCACGAGCACCGAAGAACGTCAGAATAGGGTCCATCGACCTCGGCCACCATCGCCAGCGTCGGCCCACGCTGGGCCGCCGAGCAGCTCGGATCCTCAGCGCAGGAAAGGACCGGCGGCCACCGCCACAAACAGAAGCACCGGCGAGGCGGCGGCGGTACCGAGCACGATGCCGTTGATCCGGCTTCTCGCCAGGAGCCTCCGTAGCAGGATCACGCCAGTCAGCAGGGTGCCGAGGAGTACTGGTGCGCCGACGGTGACCCCGAAGATCCACATCTCTTCCCACGGTGAGTAGCCATAATTCACCCTCGTGTGAGATTGCCGATCGAGGAGGAGGAAGTAGGCGACGATCACCAGGCCATGCCAACCCAGCATGACCACGTACGCGGAAACGGGGACTCGGTGGGCGGTGTCACGATCGCCAGCGTTCCGCACGTAGCTCCTCCTCACGAGAGGTGGACGAGTCGAGAGGCTTCTGTCTCTCAAGGAGTAGAGCATGGGAATGGCTCACGTTCGATCGGATCGATGGCGGGTGGCACAGGTTCGCTGTCTGGCTTGTCGCGCCCAGGTCCGCCTCACGAAGCGAGAAGCCGGGGTGGGGCGGCGAGCAGTTGGTCGTGCTGGCCGGTGGTGGGCGGGGCCAGGACTAGCGAGGTGGGTCGGCTGGCGGGCTGCGGTGGGGTGAGTTCGGGTAGGGCCTTGTAGAGGGTGCTGCGGGAGACGCCGAGCAGTTTGGCGATGGAGGACATGGAGCGGTTGGGCTCGGCGAGCAACTGGAGCGCGTACACGACCTTCTCAGGGGTCATGGCTGGCGGTCGGCCGAGGCGTTGCCCACGGGCGCGAGCGGCGGCCAGGCGCTCGTTGGTATTGGCCACGATGATGGTCCGTAGGAACTCGGCCAGCACGGCGAAGACGAACATCCCGCCTGCGGTTGTGGTGTCGAGCTTCTCGTGCAGGGACTGGAATCCGACGCCGTGGCGCTTGAGCCGGCCGACAATGCCGATCAGGTCCTCCAGCGAGCGGCCAAGCCGGTCGAGCCGGTCGAGCGAGACGACGGTGAGCACATCGCCGGGCCGGATGTACTCGAACACCCTGGCCAGCTCGGGCCGGTCGGTGTTCTTGCCGGAGGCCCTGTCGAAGAAGCACTTGGCGCAGCCGGCGGCAGTCAGTGCGGCTTGCTGGCGGGCGAGGTTCTGCTCGCGGGTGGAGACCCGCCCTTAGCCGACGAGCACGCCTGCAAGCGGAGTCGGAGCGAGCAGGTCGCTCTCGGTGGGGGTGGGGGTCACGTCGTCCAGCGTGCCCGATAAACCCGTCGTCGCGTTGTTGGACACACCGACTACTCGGACGGGTTTTTCGGACGCAATTTACCCATCCTGGCAACACATCTTGATCTTGTCTGGAAAACGATCGATTCTCAGACAGTCCTGAGCGGGTCCTGCGTTAGATCAACTTCTGAGCGTTGTTTGAGCTGACAGCTACAGACGGGCCGGGTGGACGGCAGCGAGGCCTGGTTGACCATGCGATGAGCAGATGGCCTTGTTGGTCAGGTCGCTCGTGCCGTCGCCTTCAGGGTTATGTTGCGCACGGGTCCGCTGGTAATGCAGGCGGCGGCGCCGGCGAGTGCGAGGGCGGCGGCGGCGAGGAACGCGGTTCGTAACCCTGCCTGATCGGTGATGAGTGCGGCGGCTGCGATGGACAGTGGGGACACGCCGACGGTGGCGAGGGCGAACAGGCTCATGGTGCGGCCGAGAATGTCGCGGGGTGTGTCGGCTTGGATGATCGGTAGGACGATCCCGGCGACGGCACCGCCGACCGCGCCGAGGGCAACCGAGAGCGTAAGGGTGGCCGGTAGGTCGGCTGCGGCGGGGAAGAGGCTCATGACGATGGCGCCTGCGCAGGCTGCGCCGGCGACGACGAGCCCTGGTGCAGGTAGGCGTCGGATGATGATGAGGACGAGTGCAGCTGCTGCGGCGCCAGCGCCAAGGGCCGCCATCAGCCAGCCGAGGCCTTGAGCTCCCCACTGTCGTTCGGCGGCGAGGGCTGGAAAAGCGGTGTTGATGACCCCGTTCACCGCGAACTCGAGCAGCGCGACCATGAGGAGCAGGTTGCGTATCACGGGCTTGCCGATGGCGTAGCGGAGCCCTTGCATCGCCTGGCGGACGACGCCACCGCCGCCGTCCCGCTGCTCGGCCACAACGGGGCGGATGCGTAGGGCTGTCAGGGCTACGGCCGACACGGCGAAGGTGGCGGCGTTGACGGCGAAGGAGGTGGACGGGCCTCCGATCGCCAGAAGGAGACCGCCGAGAGGAGCGCCGATCAGGACGGCGGCGCGGGTGCCGAGGGCGCGCAGATTCTGGACTCGGACGAGTTGGTCATGGGCTACGACGAGCGGGGCGAGGGCGTTGGTTGCGGGATAGAAAAGTGCGTCGATAACGCCGAAAGTCAGTGCGAGTGCCAGGAGCAGGGGGATCGTTGCACCAGCGGCGGCGATCACGGCGGCCGCGAGCATGAGCAGGGCACGCAGGATGTCGCTGCTGAGGGCGACGCGTCGAGGGCCGAGGCGGTCGACGAGCGCCCCGCCCAGGAGCATGAAGAGCGCGCGGGGCACGGCGCCTGCGGCGAGGACCAGACCGGCGCCGGCTGGACCTGCCTCCTGTACGGCGGTCCACGCGATCGCCAGGAAGAAGATCTGGTCTCCGATGAGGGAGACCGGCTCGGCGGTCAGCCAGCAGAGCAGCCGCCAGCGTGGTTGGTTCGACGTGACGACGGCGGATGAAGTCTTTGTGGCCTCGGTCATGAGGGTCACCTCATTGGGAAGGCATGGACGAACACGAACATGCTGCGCGTCGCTTCTTCAGCGGCAGGGGCAGCGCTGTCGGTCGGGCGGCTTTTGTTCCGGAAGCGCAGGAGCACCTCGGTGAGTTGCTCGCGCAGGAGATCCACCTCGGCGCGGCTCAGGTTGAGGACCATGTCGGAGCCGAACGCGGCGGCGCGGAACTCGTCCTCGGCGTCCGGACCGCCCGCGAAGAACTCCTGCAGATGCTCGAAGTGGATGCCAGCCTGGCCACGGTGCAGGACCTCTAGGTCACTCACCGTGTCGGAACCGAGACTGTCGGCAGTGAAGGAAAGTCCCTGGGTTGATCGCTTCCAGTAGCGCTCCCGACCTCGGGCAGGGGCCGCGTCGTCCTCCTCTAGCACGCCCAACTCGGCCATCCGCGAGAGATGGTAGAAGGCCAGCTGAGCAGTGGTTCCCACATCCTTGGCCAGGCTCGTAGCAGTCGCCGAGCCGCGCTTGGCGAGTGCGTAGTACAGACGTAGGCGCAGCGGGTGGGAGAAGGACTTCAAGACCTCCACCTGGGCCACTCGCCTGGGTTGCTGTTCGTCCACAGTGTGGACGATACGTGACGGACGGACCTTATTCAAGAGTTCTTGAATTAACGGCCGATCGAATGTTTCAAGGTTTCTTTTACAGGATCCCTTGACTCACTAAATCGATGCGAGCTAGCTTCATCTCGCGGCCGCACCCATCGACACATCTGGCTCTCTACGGGGGGAGGTGCTCCACATGTTCGACGACGCCCTCATCACCACCACTGCTGGTGGACCGGCAGACCGCAACGTGAACGTCATCTGCTGACTTTCCCCTTCGGAAAATGCAGTAGATCTACAAGGGCCGGGTGCCGCTGTACAAGCGGCACCCGGCCCCTGTATCCAAGCACCGCATTCGGCGTCGAACGGGGAGGACAAGCAACATGGAGAAGGTAAGCCGGTACAAGGTCATCAGCCGCAACTCGTACCTCGCTCCTGGTGGAGACGCGGTTCGTCTGGTCTACGCCACCCGTGTCAGCAAGGTCCTACCAGTCAAGGAGGCCGTCGCCAACCAACTGGAACTCGGTGAGGTGCCGGCTCTCAACGAGGAGCAGTTGGACACCCTGCGCCGCTACCAGCTGATCATCCCCGACGTCGAGGACGAACTTGCCACCATCACCAACCGGTTCGTCGCGGACACGAGCGATCGCACAAGGCGCCACATAGCGCTGTTTCCCACCGCCTACTGCAACATGGGTTGCACCTATTGCGGCCAAACCCACCGCCGGACGACACTTCGGGCGAACCACCGAGACGCGGTTCGACGCCGGGTGTCCGCGATCATGCAGCACCCTGAGACCACTGCGATGCGTCTGGACTGGTTCGGTGGTGAGCCGCTGATGGGATTCGCGGTGATCCGCGATCTCTCCCGATCCTTCGTTCCGCTGATCGAGGATAGAGGGCTCGACTGGGCTTCCGTCATCGTGACCAACGGGGCGCTGCTCGACATCCGCAAGATCCGAGTCCTGGCGCAGGAGTGTCGAGTCACGCACGCCGAGATCACCATCGACGGTCCGCCCGAAACGCACGACAGGCATCGCCCGCTGAAGAGTGGTGGGACATCGTTCTGGCGGATCGTGGAGGCGGTCAGCCAAGCGCTCGAGGACGAGGCAACCAGCGGGTTGACCTTCGGCATCCGCACCAACGTCGACGTCCACAACGAGGATGCCGTCTATGAACTCCTCACGCTGCTAGCCGAACGCGGCTTCGCTCACCCACGGGTCCGCTTCGCCGTTAAGCCCGTGCATTCATGGGGTAACGATGTCAGCGCCATCGAACTAGGTAAGCGGCACTTCGCTGAGCGCGAGGCACGATGGCTGACACTCATGCGCCATCTCGGGCTCAACTTCGAGGTCCTTCCTCCCAGCCCGGCGACCGTGGTCTGCCCAGCCGTGACTCGCTCCGACGAACTCATCGCCCCCGACGGAAACATCTTCTCCTGCAGCGAACAGCCGCTCGTTGACCACCTCGCCGACACCGCCGTCGGCGACATCACCCAGCCATGGTCTCAGGGAGCCGATCTACGTCCTGAGGGGGCATACGACGACTGGCCCCAAGAGGTAGGACAGGGCCAACGGTCCTGCTCATCCTGCGAGTTCTATCCGTCCTGCGGCGGCGCGTGCCCCAAGCTGTGGAGAGAAGGCCACGGCCCCTGCCCCAGCTTCAAGTTCAACACGCAGCAACGCCTCGACCTCATCGCCGAGATGAACGGGCTAACCGGCACCCCCGCACTCGCAGCCGCACCTAGCAGGCGATGACGCCATGATGACCGAGACCCTCGACACCTCAGAAAACTCCCCCCGCAAACGGCTCCTTATTGGCGCCTGCGGCGCCGCGTCCGTCGTCATGCTGCCCAGCTACCTCGCTGCCCTACGGGCCCAACTCGGCTGTCAAACCACCGTGGTCCTGACAGCTGCGGCAACGCGATTCCTGCCTCCCCATACGGTTAGCCTCTTCGCCGACGAAGTTGTGGACTCCACCGACCCGGAAGCTTCCTTCCGCACCAACCACGTCAAGTTGGCTACCAGCCACGACCTAGTCCTCGTACTTCCCGCCACCGCCAACCTGCTGGCTGAAGTCGTCCACGGGCACGCCCCCAGCCTGCTAACCGCAGTTATCCTGGCCGCTCCCACCCCCGTGCTCCTAGTCCCTGCCATGAACCGGCTGATGTGGTCTAAGCCCGCCGTACAACGCAACATCCAGCAAAGCCGTGCGGACGGCTTTGAGATCATCGAACCGCAGTGGCGTGAAGGGTTCGAAGTCTCCAGTAAACGCATGGCCGATAACCCCTCCATGCCTGCACCTCATGACCTAGCGGACCTCATTGGCATACGCCTCAAAGAAGCGTCCGCACCGATGGCTGGCTCTGTTCCTGCTACCCGCTGAGGCCAAGGCCGCCCCCGGCCGGGGGTGTCCCTATGGACTTCGTCAAGTGGCGATCGAGGCGACTGGGCGGGGTTGGTAGGGGATCTTGTCACGGAGCATGGCGTATAGGACGTCGCAGCGGCGTCGGGCGAGGCAGATGAGGGCGGCGTTGTGGCGTTTGCCTTCGGCGCGTTTGCGGTCGTAGTAGGCGCGGCTGACCGGGTCGGCCAGGGCGGCGAACGCAGCGAGGAAGAAGGCTCGTTTGAGGTTCTTGTTGCCGCCTCGGGGTGGGTGTTCGCCGCGGATGCTGCTGCCGGATCGTCGGGTGACGGGGGCGAGTCCGGCGTAGGCGGCGAGGTGCCCGGGAGTCGGGAAGGCGGTGCCGTCGCCGACTTCGAGCAGGATCCGGGCTGCGGTCCTGACACCGATGCCGGGCATCGAGGTCAGGACCGGGACAAGAGGGTGTGCATCAAGCATCCCTTCGACCTCTTTGGCGACCTGGTTGCGCTGGCGCAGGACGTCACGAAGGCTGTCGGCGAGGCGAGGCAGGATCGTCTCCGCCCCTGGGTGCCAGGGACGGTGACGGTCTGCTCGTCGAGGGCGGTCATGATCTGCTCGACGAGGCGTTCACCCATGCGTGGTGCGTGGACGGCGGCGATGGACAGCAGTTTGCGGCGGCCGGCCTTGCGCAGGCCAGCCGGCCCGCCGCAGCGGGACAGCAGATCCAACACGGCTTTGTGGTGCACTTTCGGGCCGAGAACCCGTTCCAGGGCGGGGTGATCTGGCTGAGCAGCCCACGGATCCGGTTCGAGATGCGGGTGGCCTCGCCAGCAAGGTCGTCGTCGAAGCCGACCAGGACTTCCAGCTCGGCCAGGCCTCGTCGCCGACGTCGACTCGCCGCAGCGTATGCGCAGGGCGCGAGCGGCGTCAGCGATCACGTAGGCATCACGGGCATCGGTCTTCGCCGCACCGGGGTGCAGGTCAGCGATGCGGCGCATGACCAGGCCGGGCAGGTAGGCCACCTGATGCCCGCAAGCCCGAGCGACCGCGACCGGCAGGGCGCCGATCGAGGCGGGCTGATCGACCACCACCAGCACGCGACCATAACGGGCGAGTTTGTCGAACAGTGGCCGCAGCCGGGCCTCCGTGTTCGGCAACGCCGCGTCATGCAGCCGCTTGCCGTCCGGCGCCAACCCGACCGCGTGGTGACCCCTCTTTGCCGACGTCCAAGCCGAGGTAGATGCCATAACCGTCATTCACCAGACCCCGCCTCCACGCATCTGAGGTCCCCCGGGATGTGGACACCGGGTGATGCCGCGATCTGGTGCAGCGTAGTGGGTGTGAGGGTCTGCTCGTAGTCGGCGGGGCTGAGGTAGCCGAGTGCAGAGTGGCGGCGTCGGTGGTTGTAGAAGGCGATCCAGCGGAACACGTCGCGGCGGGCGTCGGCCTCGGTGGCCCACCGGCGGTGGTCGACGTCGAGTTCACGTTTGAGGGTGGCGAAGAACGCCTCGGCCAGGGCGTTGTCATACGACGAGCCGATTCGTCCCATCGAGCGTCGGATGCCGTGGCGTTGGCAGGCGTCGGCGAAACCGCCGCTGCCGTATTGGGCGACCCTGTCCGAGTGGAAATCACCCCGTCGACCCGGCCGTCGCGGGCGGCGACCGCGGCGTCTAGGGCGTCGAGGGCGTCGAGGGCGTCGAGGGCGTCGATGATCAGGCTGGTGCGCATGTGGGTGTTGATCGACCAGCCGATCAGGCGGCGGGTGGCGATGTCGATGACCGTGGCCAGGTAGAGCCAGCCGGTCCCGACGCGCAGGTAGGTGATGTCGCCGCACCACCGCTGGTCCGGATTCGGCCGCTGGCATCGACCGCCGCTAGGCGGTACACCTTTGCCTCGGCCCGCTGCTGCGCGACCGCTGGCATCGGTAACGGAGCCCGTCGCAGGGGTGCGTGGGAGTCACGAGGGTTGCCTCGCCCACGGTCCGGCAGAAGAACCGGGGAAACGACAGAAGTCAGAGAGGGCTCAACCACAGCGACCACCGCCGTCGACCGACACAAGGTCAGCGAGGTTGGTCGCGAAGATCAGATTCACGTGGTCAAGGAGCCTTGACCACCAGTACGTAAGAGACGGCATGAATGCCGCAAATTTGTGTCCGAGGGGGGACTTGAACCCCCACGCCCTATACGGGCACTAGCACCTCAAGCTAGCGCGTCTGCCATTCCGCCACCCGGACCTGCTCGTCCAGCCTACCGTGTCGACCGAGGGGATCTTCCACCCGTCGGCCGCCCTGGTGGGCCGCACGGGGAGTTACTGTACACGGCCCGGGTGGATCATGCACATCAGCTTCCGGCCGATGGGTCGCCGCAGGTCGGACGGGTGACCTGACCCGTGTGAGCCGCAGCCAACCGGTGGACCTGGGTAGCGTCCGACAGGCCTCACGCGGCAGCATGGCCACGTGTCCCATCCCTCTCCCCTGGCCGCCGTGCAGCACCGGGCGCTCGCCCTGCGCGCCGCGGGCGATCTCTACTCCGCCCGTCGACTGCTCAACGACGCCGTCGGCTCCGCCCGGCCGCCGTACGGCAAGGACCACCCGGATGTGCTGAGCACCGCGCACCTGCTGGCCCGCCTGCACCGGGAGGCGGACGACCCGGGTGCCGCCCGGCGCGTGCTGGAGGAGGCGTTCACCGCCGGCGAGCGCCTCTGGCCGCCGTCCGACCCGCTGATGCTGGCGCTCTCCTTCGAGTTGGCCGCCGTGGCGGACGAGCTGGGCAACCGGCACGAGGCGCGCCGCAACTACACCCGCGTCGCCACCCTCGGGCCCGCCGTGCTCGGTGCCGACCATCCTGCGGTACGCACGGCACGGCAGTATCTCGGCGACGCCGCTCCCGCCCCTCAGCCCGCCCCGCCGGCCGCGCAGTCCGCCATGTCCGCGCTCTCCGAGCCGACGATGTCGCTGGCGGTGCTCTCCACCACCTGGCGGCCGCACGAGCCCGCCGCAGCCGGCCCCCCGCAGCCGCCCGCCACGCAGCCGACGCCGCACGTCGCTAGCGGTCCGCCGGCCGCCCCGTACACCCCGCCGATCCCGCCGCCGCCACCCGTTCCGGGCGTACGCGGCGTGGGACGCGCCAC
The DNA here is from genome assembly GCF_057197825.1 of Micromonospora sp. USAFONa4. Taxonomy (NCBI): domain Bacteria; kingdom Bacillati; phylum Actinomycetota; class Actinomycetes; order Micromonosporales; family Micromonosporaceae; genus Micromonospora; species Micromonospora sp. USAFONa4. Next base: position 1,059,055 of record NZ_CM170072.1, read on the forward strand.
CCCGGTCGCCCCGGCGTCGCACCCTGCGGTGTCCCCGCAGCCGCCCTACCCGGCCGGCCACGCGGCGCAGATGCCGCCCGCGCCGCCGCAGCCGTATCCGGCCCCGCCGCAGGGCGCCCAGATTCCGCCCCCGCCGGTGGTGCCCGCCCCGCCCCAGCAGCCGTGGGCCCCGCCGCCGCCACCCCACGTGCCGGCCCCGCCGCAGGCACCGCATGCCCCCGGGCGAGGGCAGGCCACCCCGTACGCCGCCCCGCCGCAGCGGATCCCGCCACCACCGACGATCCCGCCGCCGCCGGTCGTGCCCGCGCCACCGGGGCCGGCCCGTGCCGCCGTACCCCCGCCTCCGGCCGTGCCGCCCTCGGCGCAGCCGCCGTACGCCCCGGCGGTGCCCATCCCGCCGCCGGTCGTACCGTCGGCGTCCACCGCCGCCCCGGCGCATCCTCAGGCGCCGTCGGCTCCCGTGCCGCCGCCCCCGGTCGTCCCGGCGCAACGCCCCGCACCGGCGCCACCGCAGTCTCCCTGGGCGCCGTCCGCCGGGCCGACCCCACCGCCGGCGATGCCGGGTCCCGCCACGCCCGCGCCGCAGCGCCCGCCGCGTCCCGCCCCGCCTGCGTCGGCCGGGGTGGCCTCCGTCGTTCCGGCCCCAAGGACGGCGCAGCCGCCGGCACCGCCGGCGACGGCGGCCCCGGTGTCGGCTCCGCCTGCCGTGCCGCCACCCGCTCCGCCGCTCCCGCGTCACGCGGCCGCCGCTCCCGTCGTCGCCGCGCCGGAGCCGCCCGCCCCATCCGTGCCGGCCACGCCGGAGGCACCCGCCGCGCCTGTGCCGGCCACGCCGCAGCCACCAGCCCCATCCGTGCCGGTCGCGCCGCAGCCACCCGCGCCATCCGCGCCGGTCGCGCCACAGCCGTCCGTCCCTTCCCCGACCGGAGCCGAGCCGGCCGCGCAGGCGAGGGCTGCGGTGCCCCCGACGGGGCCCGCCGTTGCGCCGCGACACCGGGCCGCCGACGAGGCGTCCCCGACCGTCGGCCCGTCGGCCGGGACGGCGGCGCCTAGAGCCGAGTCCCCGTCGAGCACCACGCCGCCCGCAACGACAGCGGGGCCCGCCGCCGAGCCGTCCCCCACCACCGGTGCGACCAGCGCCGCGGCACCCGGACCGGGCGCGCCGTCTCCCGAGCCTGCCGCACCGGACGTCCGGCCCTCGCGGCTGACCGGCTCCGTCGACGAGGCCCCGCGCGCAGCCGCCCCGGAGGCGACCGCCCCGGCGTCGGACGCGGCGGCGCCGCCGGAGGCGCCGGAGCGCCCGGCGGGGCCGGCGCCCGGATGGGCCAAGCCGACCATCCAGGTCAAGCAGATCGAGCCGCTGCTCGCCGAGGAGATCGCTCGCGCCGCCGGCACTCCCGCCGGACCGGATGCTCCGGTCAGCCCCGCCCGGTCATCCGAGACGCCACCGCTCGACACGCCACCGGCAGCGGCACACGCCGCGCCGGTCAGCTCGCAACCGATCAGCGCACCACCAGTCAGCGCACCGCCGATCAGCGCACCGCCGTCGTCCTCCGTCAGCGCGCCGCCGATGCCTCCGGTCAGCGCACCGCCCGCGCACCCGACGAGCAGCCCGCCCGTCAGCGCACTGCCGGCGCACCCGACGAGCAGTCCACCATTCAGCACACCGCCCGCGCATCCGACGAGCAGTCCACCATTCAGCACACCGCCCGCGCATCCGACGAGCAGCCCACCGTTCAGCACACCGCCGCGGGGCGTCAGTACGCCGCCGGTTCCCCCCTTGCCGCCGATCCCGCCCCCGCCGTCGGTGATGCCACCGCCGGTCAGCGTGCCGCCCGCTGTTCCGCAGCAGTTCAGCGCGCCGCCCGGGATTCAGCCGCCGGTGAGCGCCCCACCCGGCGGCCAGCCGCCGGTGAGCGCGCCGCCGTGGAGCATGTCCGCGCCGCCGTGGAGCAGCACGGCTCCCCCGCAGGCGCTCACGGGCGCGCCGACCGACGCCGACACCGACGCCGAGCAGCCGGACGTCGAGGAGGAGTTGGAGCGGGCCGAGTCGCAGCGGCAGCGGGAGGAGGTGGAGCAGCCGGAGCCGGAGCGGGAGCGGGTCGACGACCTGCCGCCGGCGTACCTCGACATCGACGAGACGTTCCCGATGAAGGCGCAGCCCGTGCGGACCCGGGCGACGGCGGAGCACCCCGCGCAGCAGCAGGCGCCGGCCTTCCCGCCGCCGCCGGCGTACCCGATGATGCCGGAGCCCGAGGAGGGCGGCCGGAACCGTACGGCGGTCATCGTCGCGGTCATCGTCGCGGTCCTGGCCGTGGTGGCGCTCGTCGGCGTGGGCGTGCTGGTGCTCAACCGGGACGCGGCGGCGCCGACGGGACCCGCCGCGCCGTCGTCCGCCGCGCCGTCCGCGTCGGCGGCCGGACCGCCGCCGGGCGGGCTGACGCTGAAGGACGACTCGGCGACGATCACCCTGAACTGGACGGACCCGGCGGGTGGCGGGGTGCCGTTCATGGTGGCCGGCGGCCGTACCGGCCAGGCGCTGGGTGTGATGGCCACGGTGGACCCGGGCCGGACCAGCTACACGGTCAACGGGCTGAACTCGCGGGTGGACTACTGCTTCACGGTGCTGGCGGTCTACTCGACGGACTCGTTCGCCACGTCCGGGCAGGTCTGCACGGAACGGGAGGGCGACACGCCGTCGAGCTGACCGGACACCACGGCGCGGCGCACACGCTCGGTGTCCACAGGGGGACGGTGCGGGTTCCCATGCCCCCGACCCGGCCATATGATGGCACCCGGCTCAGGGGAGGGTCGCCGTCATGGCGTGCCACCTGCCAGGGACGACACGGGAGGCAGCCGGTAGTGGCCACCATCGACGACGCCGGGCACGCCGGCACCGGCGCCCCGCGTCCCCGGCCCCGCCGGATGCGCGGCGGGGTCGTCACCATCGCGACGGTGGCCGCGCTGCTGGCCGCCATGGGGCTCACCGTCCACGGTCTCGGCGCGGCGGACAACGCGGTGGCGAGCCACGACGCGAGTTCCTGGCTGTGGAGCGCCGCGCGCAGCGAGCTGGCCCGCGTCAACGGGATCACCGCGCGGGTCGACACCCGCGTCGGGATCCCGGGCGCCCGCCGGCACCCGGTGCAGGTCACCCAGACCGACCGGCTGCTGGTCCTGCGGGACCTGAACACCGGGCAGGTCAGCTCGCTGGATCTGGCCACCCTCCAGATCACCGCGACCACCCGGACGACCCCGGGGCTCGGCGTCAACGTCGCCCTGCACGAGGACGCGGCGTTCGTCGTCGACGCCGTGCAGGGCGTCGTCCGGCAGCTCGACCCGCGGTCGCTGACCCCGATCGGCGAGCCGGTGCGCTACCCGCCGGGCATCACCGGCGGATCCTTCGACGGCGAGGGCCGCCTGTGGATCGCGGTGCCCAGCGAGGGCACCGTCTCGGCCGTCACCGCCGCGCCGCTGCCGTCCGCGCCCGCGTCGGCGGCCCCCGCCGGGGCGGGCCTCAGCCCGAAGAAGGTCGAGACGTACGACGTCGCGGACGCCAGCCACGAGCTGGTCGTCTCCACCCTGGACGACGGCGTCGCCGTGCTCGACCGTACGGCCGGGGCCCTGGTGCGGGTGCAGGGCGGCAAGGTCCGGACGACGTCGCTGACGATGGCCGCGCCGGGCGCGCTGCCGGAGCGGACGAGCGGGCCGGACGTGCCCGTGACGGTGCCCGGCGAGCGGCGGGTGCACGTGGTCGACAGTGGTGGCGCGGTGCGGGCGTTCACGGTGCCGGGCGCGGGCGACCAGCTCAGCCCGGCCGTGGCGTGGGCCGGCCGCTACTACTGCGCCGACGAGGCGTCCGGCACGGTCTACGCGTTCGACTCCGGCGGCCAGCTCGTCGACACCATCCGGGGCCGGGGCACCGGGCCACTGGAGTTGGAGGTGCGGGAGAACCACCTCTTCATCAACGCCCCCGACTCGGCGACCGCGCAGGTGGTGGACGACAAGCACCAGGTCCGCGAGGTCGACAAGTACGCCAACGACGTGCTCGGCGGCGACCCGCCGCCGGCTCCCCCGCCGCCGCCCCCGCCGAAGAAGCCCGAGGTGGGCAAGCCGGGCGCCCCGCGCGGCGTCACCGCCGCCGCCGGCAACGCGCAGGCCCGGGTGAGCTGGCGGCCGGCTCCGGCCAACGGCGCGGAGATCGTCCGGTACGTGGTGCAGGGCGCCGGCCAGCGTGTGCAGGTGGGCGCCAACCAGCGGGCCGTGGAGATCAAGGGCCTGACCAACGGCGAGACGTACCGGTTCTCGGTGCACGCGGTCAACGCGAAGGGCGACGGTCCCGCGCGCACCAGCAACCCGGTGACGCCGACGGCCGCCGTGCCGGACCCGCCCGCCGCCGTCACCGCGCAGGAGCGCCCGGACGGCACGGTGCTGGTGAAGTGGCCGGCCGCCAACGGGCAGGGCAACACGATCGCGAAGTACGTGGTCACGGCCACGTCGGCGGGCACCAACGCCCCGGCCGGCGAGTCCCGCAGGACGGAACTGGTGGTGCCGGCGGGCGAGTTGGAGTACGGCACGCAGTACGCGTTCACGGTGGTGGCGGTCAACGACCGGGGCGCCGGTTCGGCGGCCTCGCCGGTGAGCAACACCGTCGTGCCGTACGCGCCACCGGAGCGGCCGGCTGACCTGCGCGCGACCACTGTGGCCGACCGGCCGGGTGCCGTCGCGGTGCAGTGGTCCCCGGCGGTGGCCAACGGCCGGCCGGTGACGAAGTACGTCGTGGACGTGGGCGGGCGCAGCAGTGAGGTGACCGACACCCGGGCCACGGTGGACGGGTTGGGCAACGGCCAGAACGTCACTGTGAAGGTGCGGGCGGTCAACGAGGCCGGGCCCGGCCCGGAGGCCACCGCCACGGCCCGTACGGTGGCCGAGCCCCGCGTCACCGTGACGGGCTCCTCGGCGACCGCCACGTCGGCGACGGTGACGTTCACCGTGGACGCGGGCGGCGGCAAGGCGACCTGCTCGCTGAGCACGGGCGGTGAGCCGGCGAAGGCCGGCAACTGCTCCAGCATCACGATGACGGGCCTGACCCCGGGCACGGCGTACACGTTCACCGTGACCGCGAGCAACGCCGCAGGCAAGGGCACCGGCACCCGCGCCCAGGCGACCGACGCCCTCTACGGCATCGCGACCTGCCGCAACGGGCCCGACGGCGACCAGCGGACCTACTGTGACAAGGACGTCGACGGCCGCAACGGCAACGAGATCTTCTCGGTGCCCCGACAGGACAACGACAGGCAGGTCGGCTGGGCGAAGCCCGGCACCCGACTGAAGGCGCACTGCAAGAAGTCGGGTGAGAACGTCGACTCCTGGATCTACAACAACCAGAAGCAGAGCACCTGGTGGGTGCAGGTCGACTTCAAGGGGAAGAACTACATCCCCTGGGCCTGGCTCAACCTGGAGGGCGGCGACGACATCAAGGACCTGCCCACCTGCTGACCCACCCAGGCAAGGAGCACCACCCGCGTGAACACCCCGGAACCGCTCACCCAGCAGGAGGTGCAGGGCTTCGCCGCCCTCGCCGCCCGGCTGGCCGAGAACGTCAACGCGGTGGTGCTGGGCAAGCCCCAGGTGGTCCGGCTGGCGCTGACCGCGCTCTTCGCCCAGGGGCACGTGCTGCTGGAGGACGTGCCGGGCGTCGGCAAGACCACCCTGGCCCGGGCCGTCGCGGCGACCGTGAAGGGGCAGTGGCGGCGCATCCAGTTCACCCCGGACCTGCTCCCCTCCGACGTGTCCGGGGTGACGATCTTCAACCAGGCCACCCGTGGCTTCGAGTTCCACCCAGGCCCGGTCTTCGCCAACATCGTCATCGCCGACGAGATCAACCGGGCGTCGCCGAAGACCCAGTCGGCGCTGCTGGAGGTGATGGAGGAGCGCACCGTCACCGTCGACGGCGTCCGGCACCCGGTGCCGCAGCCGTTCCTGGTGGTGGCCACCCAGAACCCGGTGGAGATGGACGGCACGTACCGGCTGCCCGAGGCCCAGCTCGACCGCTTCCTGGTGAAGCTCTCCGTCGGCTACCCCGACGAGGCGGTCGAGGTGGAGGTGCTGCGCGGGGCGACGGTCCGCTCCCCCGAGGCGCTGACGGCGGTCACCGACACGGCCACCGTCGGGGAGATGGTCCGCATGGCCCGCCGGGTGCACATCGCCGAGCCGCTCTACGCGTACGCGGTGCGGCTGGCCGCGGCCACCCGCACCCATCCGCAGGTGCGGGTCGGCGTCAGTCCCCGGGGCGTGATCGCGCTGACCAGGGCGGCGTGCGCGTACGCGCTGATCGACGGGCGGGGCTGGATCATGCCGGAGGACCTGAAGACCCTGGCCGAGCCGGTCTTCGCGCACCGGCTGCTGCTCACCCCCGACGCGCAGGTGCGTGGGGTGACCGCCGCCGAGGTGCTGCGTCAGGCGGTCGCCTCGGTTCCGGTGCCGCTCCCCTCGGGCCAGCCGGCCCCGGTCCAGGGCTGACCGGCGACGCCGGTGTCCGCGCTCACCGCCCGGTGTGTCGGGCTGCTCGTCGCCGCCGTCGTGCTGCTCGGCGTCGGCTTCCGCTTCGCGTACCCGGAGCTGACGCTGCTCGGGGCGGCGGCCGGCATCGCCGTCGGGTACGCCGTGCTGAGCGCGGCGTGGCGGCCCCGCCTGGAGGTGACCCGCAGTGCCGACCCGGACCGGGTGGCGCGTGGTGAGCCGGCGGCGATGACCCTGACGGTGCGCAACGCGGGGCGGCTGCGGGCGGCGAGCCTGGTGGCCGAGGACCGGTGCGGGGACCGGTCGGTTCCGGTGCCGCTGCTGCGGCTGCGACCGGGTCGGGACACCACGGTCCGCTACGAGGTGCCGACCGCCCGCCGGGGCGTGGTGCCGGTGGGGCCGCTGCGGGTGACCCGGCGTGACCCCCTCGGCCTGGTGGCGCTGGCCCGGCCGTACGGCGGCACGGTGCCGGTCTGGGTGCACCCGCGCGTGCACCCGCTGAACGCGGTGCCCACGGGGGCGGGGCGCAGCCTGGACGGCCGGGTGGACAAGGTGCCGCACGGGTCGATCACCTTCGACTCGCTGCGCGAGTACGTGGTCGGTGACGAGTTGCGCCGGGTGCACTGGCGCACCAGCGCCCGGGTGGGCGAGCTGATGGTGCGGGAGAACGTGGACACCAGCCTGCCCCGGATCGTGGTGCTGCTCGACAACCGGGCGGCCGCCCACCCGGAGCGCCTGGACGGGGTGGCCGAGTCGTTCGAGTCGGCGTGCGAGGCCGCCGCCTCGGTGCTGGTCGCCGCGTACCGCGAGGATCTGCCGGTGGTGCTGCTGCTGGTCGCGCCCGAGCCGGCGGGCGGGGACGCGGCGGCGCAGGGGCCGCTGGACCGGCTCGCGGCGGCGGAACTCGCCGACGGGGGCGACCTCCAGCCCGCCACCGGCCGGCTGCGGCGGGAACGGCTCGGCGACACGCTGGTCTTCCTCACCGGGCCGGGCGGTCGGGACGACCTGGGGACGGTGGGCGCGCTGCGGGCCGCGTACCCGTCGGTGGTGGTGGGGGTCTTCGGGGCGACGGAGCCGGCGCCGTCGGGCGCGGCCGGCCTGGTGGTGGTCGACGCCGCCGACGGGGCGGCGTTCGCCGCCGAGTGGGACGGGGTGCGCAGGTGGTGACGGTGGCCGACGGTCAGGCCGGGCGGAGCACCGGCGGCGCCGCGACGGACGCCACCGGGCCGTCCGGGGTCGGCGGCGGGGCTGGCGACGCCCCCGGGCCAGCCGGTGGCGGTGGGGTCGCCCGGGTGGCGCGGGCGCTGCGGGCCGTCCCGGTGCCGCTGGCACTGGTCGCGATGATCGGCCTGGCCGGCGCGGTGCTCGGCCGGGTCTACGCCGGCCCGCTGCTGACCTGGCTGGTGCTCGGGGCGGCGGTCGGCTCGGTGCTGGTAAGCGTGGCCGCCCGCCGGCTGCCCTCGTGGCTGGTCGCACCCGTGTCGGTGCTCGCGATGGCGGGCTGGACGGCCTGGTCGCTGCGGCTCACCGCGACCCGCGCCGAGCTGCCCGGGGGCCTGGCCGAGGTGACCGCCGACGCCGCCGCGAACGGCATCCCCCGGCTGCTGACGGCGATGATCCCGGTGGAGCCGACCCCCGACACGGTGCTGGTGCCGCTGGTCGCCGCGTGGCTGGCCGGTCTCGCCGGGGCGGAGGTGGCGATGCGGGCGGGGCGGGTGCTGCTCGGCTACCTGCCGCCGGTGCTGCTCTACGCCGCCGCGCTCTACGTGGTCGGCCCGAACGCCGATCCCGCGATCGGGCCGACGCTGGCCCTCGTGGCCGTGGCGGTGCTGGGGCTGGCGGTGCCGCCGCGCGGGGCGGCCGGCGCCGACGCGGCCGCCGGGCTGGCCCCGGCGGTCCGCGCGGCCGTCCGGGCCCGGCTCGCCGCCGCCTCCGCCGCCGGCCTCGCGGTGGTGGTCGGCCTCGTCGCGTTGCTCGGTCCGCTGCTCGCCGGCCAGGTCGACGGCCGGCCGGTGGACCCCCGGCGGTACGTCGAACCGCCGCAGGTGGAGACCCTCGACGAGAACCCGCTCATCCGGATCTCGGGCTGGGCGCTGAACCCGGGCCAGCAGCTGCTCGACGTGCGTACGCAACGGTCGGGAACGCCGGCTCCCGCGCCGGCCGAGGAGCCGGGGACCGCCCCCGGACCGGAGGCCACCGCAAGCCCGGTGCCGATCCGGCTGGCGGTGCTCAGCGACTACGACGGGGTGACCTGGCGGGTCGGCGCCACGTACCGCAACGCGGGGCGGATCCTGCCCGTGACGGCGCCGGCGGACGACAGCACCGTGGAGACGGTACGGCAGGAGATCACCGTCGCCGGGCTGAGCGGCCGGCTGCTGCCCGCCGTCGCCACCCCGCGCCAGGTCACCCGCGCCCGGGTGGCGTACGACCCGACGACCGGGACGCTCATCCGCCCGGAGGGCCTGACGCCGGGGCTGCGCTACGACGTGACCTCGGCGCTGGAGACGCCCGACTTCAACCTGCTCGCCACGGCGGACGTGCCGGCCGGCGAGGACGTGGCCCGCGTGCTGCGGGTCGCCGACGGGGTGCCGGAACCGTTGCGCCGGCTCGCCGCCCAGCTCGCCGAGTCCAACGGCGCCCCGTACGCGCGGGCCGCCGCCGTGGAGCAGTTCCTCGCCGAGCACTACCGCCTCGTCGCGGACGCGCCCAGCGGGCACGCGTACCCGAACCTGAACTTCTTCCTCTTCGGACCCCGCAACGCCGGCGGGCAGCGGGGCACCTCCGAGCAGTTCGCGGCGGCGTTCGCCGTGCTGGGCCGGCTGACAGGGCTGCCGACCCGGGTGGTGGTGGGCTTCCGTGCCGCCGGCGACGGTCCGGTCCGGGCCGGCGACGCGTACGCCTGGCCGGAGGTGCTCTTCGAGGGGCTGGGCTGGGTGCCGTTCGACCCGCTGCCCAGGCCCGACGAGGAACCGCGCCCGGTGGAGGAGGACTTCCGCCCCACGCCGGAGGAGCCGCCCCCGTCGGAGGTGCCGGAGCCCACGGCCGAGCCGACGGAGTCGCCCGAGCCGGTGGCCGCGCCGGGTGACCGGGCCGGCCGCGGCGGGCCGTCGACGGCGCTGCTGGTCGGCGGTGGGACGGGCGGCATGCTGCTGCTGGTCGGGGCCGCGCTGCTCGCGCTGCTGCTGATGCGCCGGGCGCTGACCCGGGCGCGGCTGGAACGGGGCGACCCCGGCCGGCGGATCGCCGGCGCCTGGCGGGAGGTCACCGACGCGCTGCGGCTGGCCGGGCACCCGGTGGGCGGGGACCTCTCCGCCTCCGAGGTCGCCGCCCACGCCCGCGCCGTGCTCCCCGTCGGGACGGACGTCGAGGAGTTGGCGGGGCTGCTCAACCGGACGGCGTTCGCCCCGGGCACCGCCACGGCGGAGCAGGCCGCGCGGGCCGCCACGACGGCCGGCGACTACGTCGCCGCGCTGCGCGCCGCCCGCCCCTGGTGGCGGCGCCTCCTCTGGTCGGTGCGCCCCGGTCCCCTGCGCTGGCCCCGCTGATCCCCTCCGCGACGCGGCGCGCCGCGACCCATCGCCGTCGCTGCCGCCGGTCCCGATCGCCGGGCGGAGTGTTCGCCCCGTCAACCGGATCGCGAGTGGGATTTTGCACTCGCAGTGCACTTGTCTCGGTCTCCGGGTCTGCCTAGCGTCGCATCATGCCTGCTTCCTGGACCTTCGCCGTGGCCCGTGACGACCTGAGCCGGACCACCCTCGCCGAAGGCGTGACGCCCACCCTGGCCGACGGCGAGGCACTGCTGCGCGTGGACCGCGTCGGCCTGACCGCCAACAACGTGACCTACGCGGTGCTCGGCGACTCGATGCGGTACTGGGAGTTCTTCCCGCCCGGCCCCCGCGGGCTCGGCCCGCAGTGGGGACTCCCGCCACTGTGGGGCTTCGCCGAGGTGGTCGCGTCGACGGTCGACGGGGTCACCGCCGGGCAGCGGGTCTACGGCTACCTCCCGCCGGCGGGTCACCTCCTGCTGCGGCCGGACCGGGTGGACACGTCCGGTTTCCGCGACGCCAGCGGACACCGGGCCGACCTGCCCTCGCCGTACAACGTGTACCGGTCGACCACCGGCGACCCGGCGTACCGGGAAGACCAGGAGGACCTGCTGGTCCTCTTCCGGCCGCTGTTCTTCACCTCCTTCATGCTGGCCGACCAACTGGTCGACAACGACTTCCACGGGGCGGCGACCCTGGTGCTGTCGTCGGCGTCCAGCAAGACCGCGTACGCCGCCGCGTTCGAGCTGCACGGCCGGGGCCCACGCCTGGTCGGGCTCACCTCCCCCGGCAACCTCGCGTTCACCCGGTCCCTCGGCTGCTACGACGACGTCGTCACCTACGACGACATCGCCGCCCTCGACGCCGTACCGACCGTCTATCTCGACCTGTCGGGGGCGCCCGCCATCCGCGCGGCCCTGCGGCGGCAACTCGGCGACCGGCTCGTACGGGACGTCGCGGTCGGCCTCACCACCCAGGTCCCGAACGCCGACGCCGCCGACGAGGTGTTCTTCGCCCCGCAGCAGATGCGCAAGCGCCGCCAGGACTGGGGGCGCGACGGGCTCGACCAGCGGTTCACCGACGCCTGGCAACGGTTCACCGGGATCGTGGGCGAATGGCTCGACGTCCGGGTGGGATCCGGGCCCGCTGCCCTGCCACGCGCCTGGTCGGAGGTGCTCGCCGGCCGCACGACCCCGCGCGTCGGCCAGATCGTCCGATTGTGAACGGTGCCACGACCCCGGAAACGGGTTGCTGGCCGACGAGCCACCCACGCCCCTCCTGGGGGAGGGGGGCCACCGCCATCGCTGCCGCCGGTCCCGCCCCGGGTGCCGCACGGCCCCCTGGGTCGCACATCGCTCCTGAATGGAGGATGCGGGCGCGACCGACCGGACGTGCGGGCCGCGTCGTCCCCGACATCGCCGCCGGTCGAACCACGAGACGACACGACACGCCGGAGGCGAGTGGCTTTCGTGCTGGCGGGTCGTGACACGATACCTCTGTCGTCCGTCGCGTCGGCGCGGCTCGTCAAGGTTTCGGTGGAGTCAGATGGCTGGGCTTACAGGGGCAGCGATGCCGGGCACCACCCCGCCGAGATCGCATGGTCCACGCATGGCGGGGCCCGTCCAGCTGATCAGGCGGCTGGGTGCGGGTGGCCGAGGCGTCGTCCACCTGGGCATGCACGGCAGCCGCTACCGGAGAGCGGCCACGGTGACCGGTGCCGACCTGCACCGGGCCGAGCCACGGCCGACGCCAACACCGCCCCCTGGAGGGACCAGATGGTTTCAGGTCGACCGGCTGCCCGGCCGTGGTTGCCGTACACCGCGGCCATCGTGGCCGGATCCGCGGTCATCGCGGCGGCCTACCTGATCGTCCGGCCGGCGGCGGACGTCGGGTGCACGCCGCTGGAGGTCAGCGCGTCGATCGAGAAGGACGTGCTGCTCGGCGAGCTGGCGGAACGCTACAACAAGAGCGATCGGCGAGTCGGCGACCGGTGCGCCGTGGTGACCGTGCACGGCCTCGCCTCCGGTGCCTCGACGGACGCGCTGGCCGGCGACTGGGCGGCCAAGCAGCCCAACCTGCCACGGCCGCAGGTGTGGTTGCCGACGTCGAGCCTGTGGACCGGGCAGTTGACGTTGCTGGACGAGGCCGCCGGACGCCCGGCGCAGACCCCCGGCCGGTACCCGTCGATCGCGAACAGCCCGCTGGTGATCGCCATGCCGCAGTCGAAGGGGAAGCACCTCCAGCAACAGGGCCCACTCGGCTGGGGTGAGGTCCTGGGCTCGTCCGGGCGCACGGGCTGGGCCACCTTCGGTCGCCCCGACTGGGGGCGGTTCAGCTTCGGCAAGGTCAACCCGAACCTGTCCACCTCCGGGCTGGCGGCCACGATCGCGAGCTACTACGCGGCCATCAACCGGGCCAGCGACCTGACCGAGAGCGACATCGCGAACCCGGCGGTGACCCAGTTCGTCCGCCGCATCGAGGCCAACGTGTCCCACTACAGCGACGACATCGTGGACCTGTTGAAGGACCGCGCCGAGGCGGACCTGTCCAGCGCCGACACGGCGGCCCCGACGGACATGAGCGCAGTGGTGACGCAGGAGGAACTGGTCTACCAGTACAACGAGGGGAAGCTGAGCCCGACACCGGGCGAGAAGCCCAGGGTCCCGCTGGTCGCGATATACCCGAAGGAGGGCACGTTCAACCTCGACCACCCGTACGTGGTGCTTCCCTCGGCCAGCCCGGAGCAACGTGACGCCGCCGCCGACTTCCTGAAGTTCCTCCAGGAGCCGCCGCAGCAGCAGAGCTTCAGCCGGCACGGGTTCCGCGACCACGAGCGCAACGCGGCCGGCCCGCTGATCGCCGCCGTCGGCGGGCGGGGGGCCGAGAACCTCACCTACTTCGACCCGCCGGAGCCCGCCGTGGTCAAGGCGATCCTCACCGGCTGGGGCACGCTGCGGAAGAAAGCCAACATCCTCGTGGCCATCGACACGTCCGGCTCGATGAACGCGAAGATCGGTGACCAGACCCGGTTCCAGGTGGCGACCAGGGCCGCCGCCAAAGGCTTCGGCCTCCTGAACTCCGAGGACAAGGTCGCGCTCTGGTCGTTCTCGTCCGAGACGCCACAGCGGCCGAGGTCGCCGTACAGCGAGGAGGTCCGCCTGTCGCCCTTCGACCAGAAGGCGCTCAGCAAAGAGATCAAGAATCTCCACGTCGAGGGCGGCACGGCGCTGTACGCCACCGTACGGGCGGCACACCGGCACATGCTCGATCACTACGACCAGTCCCGGATCAACGCGGTGGTCGTGCTGACCGACGGCACGAACGAGTACACCAAGGACAACAACCTCGCCCGGATGCTGAAGGATGTCGCGTTGGATCCGCAGCGACCGATCAAGATCTTCTGCATCGCCTTCGACGAGAAGTCCGACTTCGGGACGCTGGACCGGATCGCCAAGGCGTCCGCGGGCAAGGCGTTCGACGCCCGCGACCCGGCGAAGATCGACGACGCGTTCGTCAAGCTCGTCAGCAGCTTCTAGCGCCGTCCGCGACCAACCCCCGCACGCGGTGCGGCGGCGAACCGGATCAGCGCGGCCCGCTGGTCAGCCCCGCAGGCGGCGGACGAGTTTGCGCAGGCCGGACTGCCAGCCGTCCGGGTCCTCCGCCTTGCGGCGGGCGTAGTCGGCGACCTCGGGGTGCGGGAGGATCAGGAAGCGCTCCTCGGCGATGCCGGCGACCGCCGCGTCGGCGACCTGGTCGGCGGTGAGCACCGCGCCGGAGGCGGCCACGACCCGCGCGCCCAGGTGACCGGCGGCCAGCCCGTCGGCGAGCATCGGCGTGTCCACGCCCTGCGGGCACAGCGCGCTGATCCGGACGCCCTGGTCGCGGTAGGTGACGGAGAGCCATTCGGCGAAGCCGACGGCGGCGTGCTTGGTGGTGGCGTACGGGGCGTCGCCGACCGAGGTCAGCACGCCCGCCGCCGAGCAGGTGTGCAGCAGGTAGCCGCTGCCCCGGGCGAGCATCGCCGGCAGCACCGCGCGGGCCGCGTAGACGTGGGAGAGCACGTTGACCCGCCAGGCGCGGTCCCAGCCGGCGTCGTCGACCTCCATCCCGCCGCCGGAGGTGACGCCCGCGTTGGCGCAGAACAGGTCGATGCGCCCGTACCGCTGCTCGGTGTCGGCGACCAGCGCGCGGACCTGCTCCTCGTCGGTCACGTCCAGCCCGACGGCGTGGGCGACCGGGCCGAGGCCGGCGGCCACCGCGCGGGCCGCGTCGGCGTCGAGGTCGGCCACCACGACGGCGACCGCGCCCTCGGCGGCGAAGCGGCGGGCCAGGGCGGCGCCGATGCCGCCGGCCCCACCGGTGATGACCACCACCCGGTCGGTGAGGTTCACCGCGACCCACCCCCGCCCAGGCGCGTGATCAGGTCCCCCAGAGCCGCCGCGCCACCGGCGGCGAGTTCGGGGGTGGGCAGCAGGGCCAGCACCGGCACGTCCACGCCGGCGTCGGCGTAGCGGCGGACCTGCTCGTGGCAGTGCTCCGGCGAGCCGTGCAGCACCAGCGCGTCGACCACGTCGTCGGGCACCGCCGCGCCCGCGCCGCGCCGGTCCCCGGCGGCCCAGGCCCGCCACATCGGCCCGAGCACCTCCTGGCGGCCCAGCCAGCGGTGGAACTCGGCGTACGCGGGGACCGTGAGGTAGCTGGTGATGAGCCGGCGGCCCAGCGCGCGGGCGTGCGCGGCGTCCTCGGTGGGGCAGACGAAGATCCGCGCGACCACCTCGAAGCCGGGGCGCCGCTGGCCGACCTCGGCGAGGGCCCGGGGCACGTCGGTGGCGGCGAGCCAGTTGAGGATGACGCCGTCGGCCTCGGCGCCGGCCAGCCGCAGCATCCCCGGGCGCAGCGCGGCGAGCAGCACCGGCGGCGGTACGGCCGGCTTGCGGTCCAGGGTGAAGCGGCGCACGGCGAAGGTGTCGTACTCCTCGTCGACGGTCTCCCCGGCCAGCGCCGCGCGCAGGAACCGCAACATGTCGCGGGTGCGCCGGAACGGGTCCTCGAACGGCACGGCGTTCCAGTTGCCCACGACGACCGGCGAGGACGCGCCGATGCCGAGCGCGAACCGGCCCGGGGCGGCGTCGGCCAGCGCCGCCGCGCTCATCGCCAGCAGCCCGGGGCCCCGGGTGAAGACCGGCGTGATCGCGGTGCCCAGGCGCAGCCGGGGCTGCCAGGCGGCGGCGAGTGCCAGCGGGGTGAACGCGTCCGCCCCGTTGACCTCCGAGGACCACACGTCGGTGAAGCCGGCCCGGTCGAGGGCCGCGTAGACCGCGGCGTGCTCGGCGAGCGGGATGCCGTCCAGCGGCACGGTCATGCCCCATCGCGTCGTCATCGGTCGATGGTGCCCGCTCGCCGGGCCGCGGAGCAAGATCCTGTGACTTTCCCGCATGACGCGAGCCCGGCACCCCCGGGTGGTACGACTGCCTGGGCCCCGCAGCGAACCGGCTGGGCACGCTCACCGGCGGCGGAGCCGGCGACCCCGCCGCTCCAGACATCGACGCGCGACGATCGACACCCGATGCCGCGGGATAGTCTCCATGCGTGACCTTCTCGCTCGTCGCCCGCTCCGCCGACGGCCGCCAGCACGGCGTCGTCGTGGCCAGCCGGTTCCTGGCCGCCGGCGCGCTCGTGCCGGCCGCCGAGGCCGAGGTCGGCGCGCTCGCCACCCAGGCGCACGTCAACCTCGCCTACCGCCCGCAGGGGCTGACGCTGCTGCGCACCGGCGTGGCCGCGGCCGACGTGGTGGCGGGGCTGGTCGCCGCCGACCCGGACCGGGACCACCGCCAGCTCGGCGTGGTCGCCGCCACCGGCGTGGGCGCGACCTGGACCGGGCCGAGCTGCCACCCCTGGGCCGGCGGCCAGGCCGGCGACGGCTGGGCGGCGCAGGGCAACATCCTGGTCGGCCCGCAGGTGATCGACGCGGTCCGGGACGCCTGGCTGGGCGGGACCGCGCTGCCGTTCCCCGACCGGCTGCTGGCCGCGTTGCGCGCCGGGGACCGGGCCGGCGGCGACCGGCGCGGCCGGCAGAGCGCCGGGCTGCTGGTGGTCGAGCGCGGCGGCGGGTACGACGGCACCGGCGACGTGCTCGTCGACCTGCGGGTCGACGACCACCCCGATCCGGTGACCGAGCTGGGGCGGCTGCTCGCGGTGCACACCCTGCTCTTCGGCCGGCCCGACCCGACCACCCTGCTCGACCTGACGGGCGCGGTCGCCGCCGAGGTCGGCGCGCTGCTGGGCGCGCTCGGCCACCCGGTCGACCCGGCGCGGCCGGAGGAGGCGCTCTTCTCCTGGGCCGGCCTGGAGAACCTGGAGGAGCGCCTGGTGCCCGGCCGGATCGACCCGGTCGTGCTGGACCACCTGCGCAGGGCAGCCCCGCACGTGCCCGCCCCGCGCCCGGAGGCGGACCCGCTCGGCGCCGACGCCTGACCCGCCCGCCGGGCCGGGCCCGGTGCCAGCTCGGGTCCCGCCCGGCTCAGCCGCCGAAGGAGAGCCAGCGGAAGCCGGCGGCGTCGACGAGGGCCCGCTCGCGGTCCGTGAGGCCGGCCCGGCCGGTCGCCTTGCGGATCAGCGTGAGCCGGTCCCAGCCCAGCCCGGGCGGGACCGCCCGTCCGCCGGTGAGCAGGTCGGCGACGACCTCCGCCGCCGTCGGCGTCAGCCACGGCCGCCGCTCCAACGCCGCCGCCAGGTCCAGGCCGTGCACGCCGACCTCCACCACACGGGTACGCAGGAACTCGCCGAGCGCCATCGCGTCGCCGTGCCGGGTGCGTACCACCCGACCCGGCGGTGCGGCGTCGACGGCGTCGAGGGCCGCCCGCCAGGCCCGGTCGAAGTCGGTTACCAGGGCCGGACCGTCGAGTTCCCGGGCCTCCCGCCGGCCGCTGTCGACGCGGGCGGCGTCCACGGGCGGGGTGAACTTGGCGGCGCCGTAGTAGGCGGCGGCGTCGACCTCGGCGCGGGGCGGGGCGGGCGCGGCGAGCATGTCGACCAGCCGGCCCGCGCCGGTGCGTACGTGGGCCAGCAGTTCGCGTACGGTCCACGGCCGGCAGTCGGTCGGCCGGTCGAGATCCGCCTCGTCGACGCCGCGCAGCACCTCGCCGAGGCGCTCGCACTCGTCCCGGAACGCCGCCCGTACGCTCTCCACGATCCCTCCCCCGTCCCGCCCGACCCTCTCACACCGGCGCGGCCGTTTCGGGGCCCGCCCGGCGGGTACGCGCGCGGCCGGGCCGACGGAAGGAGCGCCAGGGATGGCCGGGATCATGCTGCGCAGCACCGCGTTCAACGACCACGACATGCTGCCGAGCCGCTTCTCGAAGGAGGGCGGCAACGTCTCGCCCCCGCTGGAGTGGGAACGGGTGCCGGAGTCCGCCGCCGAGTTGGTCCTGCTCGTCGAGGACCCGGACGCGGGTAGGACGCCGTTCCTGCACTGGCTGGTCACCGGGATCGCGCCGAGCGCCGCCGGGGCGCCGGAGGGCGGCGTGCCGCTGGGTGGCCGCGAGTGGCCCAACGACTTCGGCACCGCCGGGTGGGGCGGCCCGCACCCGCCACAGGGCGACGATCCACACCGGTACTTCTTCCGGCTCTACGCCCTGGACCGGCCGCTGGAGCTGCCCGGGACGCCGCGGGCGGACGAGGTGCACCGCCTGCTCGTCGAGCGGGACCTCGCGAGCGGGACGATGGTCGGCACCTACTCCCGCTGAGTGGCTCAGCCCTTGACGCGGGGCACCAGCCGGTGCACGGCGGCGAGCACCAGCGCCATCACCACGCCCATCGTGCCGACAATCCCGGCGGCGCTGCCGGCGTAGCCGACGAGCAGGGGCCGGCGGGCCAGCTCGCTGGGCGCGGTGCCGCGCAGGTCGACCAGCCAGGAGAGGGCGATCCCGCAGGCCACCACCGCCAGTACGCCGCCGACGCCGAGCACCGTCGCGGCGACCCGGTGGGCGTCGGCCGACTCCACCTGCGCCTGTTCCCGCTGGGTGATCAGCAGCAGCAGCCCGGCCAGCGCCGCCCAGACCCCGACCACCAGGAACGCGGCCACCGCGTCGCTGGGCCGGTGCCAGCCGGCGGAGAGGGTGGCCACCCCGGCGATCGCGGCGTAGCCGGCGCCGAGGAAGGCGCCGAACACCCGCACCTTGCGCGGCAGGACGAGCATCAGTGCGACCGCGACCGAGGCGGCGACCGTGGCGTGCCCGCTGGGCAGGCTGTTGCCGGCGTAGATCCGTTCGGGGTCGATGCCGAAGTCGGGCCGGGTCAGGCCGTACTTGAGCAACTGGGTGGTGGCGTTGGCGCCGGCGATCAGCAGGGTGGCCGTGACGGCCAGGGCGATCCGGCCCCGGATCAGGGCGATGAAGCCGATCACCGCGGTGGCCGCCAGCAGGGAGACGACCGACATGGCGTTGAGGATCCGGTTCACCGGCTCCTCGATGTGGTCCTGCCCGATCCGGTTGCCGGTCAGGGCGACGGTGTCCACCCACTGGCCGATCTCGACGTGCACGGCGACCCGCCACACAGCGATGAAGGCCGCCGCCTGGACGAGCGCCAGGACGACCAACCAGACCGCGGTCCAACCCCTCGGCGTCGTTCGCACCCGCACACCGTAGCGGCAGGCACGGCCCGGTCGGCGGGTGGCCTGTCGCTCGGCTACGGCTAGGTTGGTGGCGGACGTGAGGAGGGTGCGGTGACGCGTACACCGGAGGGTGCGCCGGCCCCGACGGACCGGCCGGAGACGCTCGCGGACCTGCTCGGTGGGCGCCGGGGCGCGGTCGACGCCAGCCTGCCGCCGGTGGCGTTCGCCCTCGGTTGGCTGCTCGGCGGGCACTCGCTGTGGGGCGGGGTGGGCGCGGCCGTGGTCACCGGCGCCGCGCTGGCCGGCTGGCGGCTGCACCGGGGCGACCGGCCGCGTTCGGTGCTGGTCGGGCTGCTGGCCGTCTGCGTGGCCGCGCTCGTCGCGTTGCGCACCGGTCGCGCCGAGGACTTCTTCCTCGTCCAGCTGCTGTCGAACGCGGCGAGCGCGCTGGCCTGGGTGGTCAGCATCGTGGTGCGCTGGCCGCTGCTCGGGACGGTGGTGGGCGTCGCGCTCGGCCAGCGGACCCGGTGGCGGCGGGATCCGGCGCTGCTGCGCGCGTACGGGCGGGGCAGCTGGGCATGGGCGGCGTCCTACGTGCTGCGGGTGGCGGTGTTCCTGCCGCTGTGGCTCGGCGGTCAGGTGGTCGCGCTGACGGTGGCCCGGGTCGTGTTGTCCTGGCCGCTGGTGGCGGCGGTGCTCGCGGTGAGCTGGGTGGTGGTGCGCCGGTCGTTGCCTGCCGGTCACCCGGGGCTGCGCCACCCGGTCGTGCCGGCCCGTGCGCCGGTGGAGCCGGCGGGAAAGTAAGGGAGAGGCCGCCACGGGGGGAGCGGCCTCTCCGGTGACGTACGTTACTCCGTCCCGGCCCCATGCGTGATCCCGTGGTGGCCGGTTTTTCGGGCGTTTTCGCGCCCGGTGCATATCCGGGTGTGGTGGGGTGGGCCGGCTGCCCCGCTGCGTCGGCCGGTTGACCGGCCCACCCCGGCCTGACCGTGGGAGTCAGGCCGTCCACCGACCGGGCGTCTCCGTTCCCCCAGGCCCGCCCGGCCGGCCTCCGGGTGGGCGGGCCGCGCCACCCACCCGGAGGAGTCGGTCAGCCGTTGGGGAACAGCTTTCCGTAGTCGGCGTACGCCATGGCGACGTCCGCCTGGGCCCAGAACCGGTGGTACTTGAACTCCGGCTCGGGGCCGCCGTCCAGGTACGCCTGGACCTTCGGCCAGGCCGGGTCGTTCTTGTAGAAGGAGCGGATGTCGAGGAAGCTCTTGCCCGCGGCGATGGGGTCACCGTTGGCCATGGTCCCCGTCCAGCCCGGCGGCACGTAGAGGCCCTGTCCGGTGCTGGCGTCGTAGACGTCGTCGAAGCGGCGGTAGTCGCCGCGCTTCTCCACGGTGGAGACGCCCTGGGCGTCGCTGGCCGCGTGCAGCGCGTCCAGCAGCCCCTTGGCGGTGTTCTTCGCCGCCGCGTTGCCCGACTTCGCCGCGTACGCGATGAGGGTGCGGGCGTAGGCGGCGGCGATGCCGACGTCCTGGCCCTTGACCGTGACCTCGACGTGCAGGTTGGTGTTGGGCTGCGGGTTGGCCGGGTTCCAGGTGGTCGGCTGGCCGGTCCACTTCATGTCCGACGGGATCGACCAGTTGGTGCCGACCGTGGTGTTGGCGATCGCCCACGGCACCCACTTGTCCAGCAGGGCCTTGGCCTTGGCGTTGCCGGTCTCCAGGTACAGCTCGGCGATGCGCTGCATGGACCAGGCCTGCATGCCGAACCACTGGTTCGACGGCGGGTCGTTGTAGACCGGGTCGACGTCGTAGTACATGCCGTAGAAGGTCGACGTGCCGGCCGGCGGCTGGCCGTAGTGGCCGCCCCAGCTGTTGGTCGCGCCGCCGGCGATGCCGCCCTCGGCGGACTGGAGCCAGGTGTAGAACTCCAGCTGCCGCTCCAGGCTCTTGGTCCAGTCGGCGACCGCGGTCGGCGACTTGGGCTTGAGCTCGTTGATGTTGGTCAGCGCCCAGGCCGCGAACGGGTTCTGGTAGCCGAAGTGGTTGTGGCTGGAGCCGATCCGCCACGACCAGTTCTGGTTCGGCTCGTACGCGCCGCCCCAGGCGTAGTACCAGGACATCAGGTAGTGCGCCGAGTCCTTGCCGGTGCCGGCCGGGCAGGTGGCGGCCCCGACGCAGTTGCCGATCTTCTTGAAGTACTTGTCGAACATGGCGTAGCGCAGGTAGTCACCCATCTTGGCGGCCTTGGCCACGGTGGCCGCCACGTCGGCCTCCTTGCCCTGCTCCTTGGCCCAGGTCAGGGCCCAGTAAGCGGCCTGCACGGCGCGGGCGTCGGCGTCGGGGGCATTGGTGTACTTCCACTGCTTCGCCGGCGCGTTCGCCTCCTTGACGAACAGGTCGAGGTAGCCGTTGCGTCCGCCGTGGGCGAAGGTGTCGCAGGACGGCTGCGGCACGGTCTCCCACACCGACTCCTGGGTGCCCCGCTGGAAGGTGTTGATGTACGCCGGCCGGGTGGTGCCGTCGCCGCAGCGGCCGTAGCCGTAGGTGTTGTCCACGTCGAGCAGCCAGTGCATGCCGTAGATGTCACCGGTGCCGTAGGTGTTCTGCAGCTCCGAGCGCAGCGGGTCCTGGCCGACCGGCACGTTCGGCTCCAGCTGCGACGGGTACTGGCTGGGCAGGTCGTGCTCGGCGGCGTACTGCGCGGTGCCGGCCGCGCCCGCGGTGGGCTGGTCGGCGTGCGACGGGATGATGTACTTCTCCATGACGTTCCAGGAGTTGTTGAACGGGGCCCAGTTCTGGGTCACCCGTCCGTACTGGGCCTCCAGCCAGAGCCAGAAGCTGAACGCCTCGGAGGTCGTCTCGTGCCCGTGGTCGGGCGCCTCGACGATCAGCGTCTCGATCGAGTGGTACGGCACGCCCTCGGGGCTGAAGTAGCCCGAGTTCTTGATCTTGCCGTACTGGTCGAGGAACCGCTTGACGTAGGTGTTGTCCCCGCTGCCGGTGTCGTTGTCGATCTCGGTGGCGGTGATCGCCAGCGGCGCGAGGCCGGTGGCCGAGGCGGTGAGGGTGGCGGTGCCGCCGACCGTGTCGGCGTCCTCGGCCGCCGCGACGGTCACGTTCACCCCGGTATTCCAGTTGGACGGGGTCAGCGTCACCGAGGCCGGCGAGACGGTGATGTCGGTGTCGCCGGTGCGGGCGATGGTCACCGGCACGTTGGCCGTCGGCGCGGCGCTGAGCTTGAGGTTGACCGTCGAGCTGCCGCCCTCGGTCACGCTCACCGCCGACGGGGTGGCGACCAGCACCGGCCCGGACGCCGCCGTGACGGTGAAGGCCTTCTCCGCGGTGGCGGTCAGGTTGGCGTTGTCGTACGCCTTGGCCTGCACCGTGTACGCGCCGGCGGGCAGGTCCTCCAGCGTGTAGCCGTACGGGGCGGTGGTGTCGGTGTTGACCAGCAGGCCGTTGCGGTAGAACTCGACCTTGCTGATCGTCCCGTCCGGGTCGCTGGCGGTGGCGCTCAGCGGCACGTCGGCGGGGGCCTCGAAGGGGCCTGCCGGCACGTTCAGCGCGACCGTCGGCGGCTGCTGCTGGGTGCCGCCGCAGGTGACGCCGTTGACCGAGAAGGACGTCGGCTTCGGGTTGGTGCCGCTGTGCGAGCCGTTGAAGCCGATGCTGGTCGAGGCGCCGGTGCCGAGGTTGCCGTTGTAGGACTCGTTGGTGGCCGTGACCTGGTTGCCGGTCTGGCTCCACCTGGCCGACCAGCCCTGGGTGACCCGCTGGTCGCCGGGGAAGGCGAACTTCAGCGTCCAGCCGTTGATCGGATCGCCGAGGTTCTTGATGGTGACGTTGGCGGTGAAGCCGTTGTTCCAGTCGGTGGTCGCGTAGACCACGTCGCAGGCGGGGGCGGCCTGTGCGGCACCGGCCGGCAGGGTCACCCCGCCGACGGCGAGCGCGGCGGCGGCGACCATCGCCAGGCGGCGACGTCTTGCCAGATTTCTCATGTGCGCGGTGTCTCCTCGGACCTGGCCGGGGACGAAGGGCCCCGGCGGGGCGCCCTCCCGCGAACGGGGATTCGGGGGCACCCGGGATGGTGGTCGCCCCGGCCCGAGGCCGGGGTACGGCGGGGCGGCGCCCCTGCGGGGCGGCTGCTCCGCCGACTGCGTCGGATGCCGTACCGGAGACACCGGCTGCCCTCGGCGACCCACGCTTGCGCGATCTGGCTCCGCGTCGCGGTGGCGACAGTGTGCCATGCATGGAAGCGCTCCCACAATGACCGGGGGCGCACCGAAGCAGCAACATGTTTCGATCTCGTTTTGGGGCTTTCACAAACCCGTGACGGGCGTTACAGTCGCAGCATCGGTCGATGGGAGCGCTTCCATCGACGGAGATCCAATTAGAAGATCACCCGGAGTCCGTCCACGACGGACCCCGGGGACTCAGCCCGAGGGCTGACGGCGGGCCAGCCCGGACACCGCCGTCAGCCGTTCCCACCGACATGGAGGGAGGTGGATCCTCTAGCCACTCGCGTGGCCCGGCTCCCGCGCGACACGCACGACAGGACGCCAATTCCGCCCGTGCGTGTGCAGCAATGGTGGGGACGGGGGTTGCCCTCCCCCGTCCCCACACACTAAACCTCCCGCCACGGCGGGAAAAGAGGCCGACGGGACTGGCCGTGTCGCCGTTCCGACCGGCCTCGTCCGCTGTCCGCCCGTACCGCCCGGTCGACGCCCCGCGCCCCGGCGCCCCGCGTCCCGCGGCCGGCCACCCGAGCGCCGGCGCCGCCGCGCCCCCGCTCCCGCACCGCCGCCACGGGCGCAGCACGCAACGCACCCCTCCGCCGCCCCCGATCGCCTTTCGCCCGGCCGGGCGGACGCGACCGGCCGGCGGCTCCTGCCCTATGCTGGGAGCGCTCCCGGCCCGGCGGTGGCCACGCAGACCATGAGGAGAACCGATGTCGATGCCCACCCCGCGCCCGCCCCAGGGCGCCGCGCTCTCCGCCACCGCCCCCGCCGCCACGACCGGCCCCGACCCGCGCGCCGACGAGACGCCGTCGGCCGGCCTGCGCTTCCCGCCGGGCTTCGGCTGGGGGGCGGCCACCTCCGCCTACCAGATCGAGGGCGCGGCCAAGGAGGACGGCCGGGGCGAGTCGATCTGGGACACGTTCAGCCACACGCCGGGCCGCACCCGCAACGGCGACACCGGCGACGTCGCCGCCGACCACTACCACCGGTACGCCGAGGACCTGGACCTGATGCGCGACATCGGGCTGGACAGCTACCGGTTCTCCATCTCCTGGCCGCGCGTACAGGCCGACGGCACCGGCGCGCCCAACCAGCGCGGGCTCGACTTCTACCGCCGTCTCGTCGACGGGCTGCACGAGCGGGGCATCGCGCCGATGGCGACGCTGTTCCACTGGGACCTGCCGCAGTCCCTCCAGGACGCCGGTGGCTGGGAGTCGCGCGACGTCGCCCACCGGTTCGCCGACTACGCCGAGATCGTCTTCCGCGCGCTCGGCGACCGGGTGCCGGTCTGGCTGACCGTCAACGAACCGAAGACCGTGGTGCAGAACGGCTACCTCGAAGGTCACCACGCCCCGGGCCGGCAGGACCCGGACGCCGCGTATCTGGTCGCCCACCACCTCCACCTGGCCCACGGGCTCGCCGTGGCGGCGTTCCGCGCCACCGGCTCCGGCCGGATCGGCCCGGCGCTCAACCTGCACCCCTGCTACCCGGCCGACGACTCGCCCGAGGCCGCCCGGGCCGCCCGGCTCTACGACGGCTACGAGAACCGCCTCTACCTCGACCCGATCCTCACCGGTCAATACCCGCAGGACGTGCTGGACGACCTCGGCCCCGACAGCCGGCTGGTCCGCGGCATCCGCGACGGCGACCTGGCGACCATCGCCGCGCCCGTCGACCTGCTCGCCGTGCAGTACTACACGCCCTACTACGTCACCGGCGACGGCGCGACGGTCGGGCGCTGGCCCACCTCACAGGCCTCCTGGCAGCAGATCCACCCCGACGGGATGTACGACATCCTGACCCGGGTGACCCGCGACTACGGCCCGATCCCGCTGACCGTCACCGAGAACGGCCTGCCCACCCCGGACACCCTCGACGCCGACGGCACGGTCGACGACGCCGGCCGGGTCACCTTCCTGCGCGACCACCTCGCCGCCGTGCACCGGGCCATGGCCGCCGGCGTGCCGCTGGAGAGCTACCACGTGTGGTCCCTGCTCGACAACTTCGAGTGGGACGCGGGCTACGACGAGCGCTGGGGCCTGGTCCACGTGGACTACCAGACCCAACGGCGCGTGCTCAAGCGCAGCGCGCACTGGTACCGCCAGGTCATCGCCGCCAACGGACTCTGACCGCCCGGCATCCGCCACCCCGGCGCCGCTCGGCGGCGCCGGGGTGGACGCCGTCGGCGCACCCGCCGGGGTGGACACCGGGCGGGCGCGCCGACCCGGTCAGCGGGGCAGGGCCTGCTGGAGTTCCGCCCGCAGCGCCGGGGTGAGCATCTCCCCCGCCTGCTTGGCCAGCCGCGCCATCTCGTAGCCGACCACACCGATGTCGGCCTCCGCCCCGGCCAGCGTGGCCAGGATGGAACCGTCACGCACCTGCATGACCAGGAAGTAGCCGCGCCCCATCTCGACGACCGTCTGCTTGACGACGTCCCCGTCGAACATCTGCGCCGCGCCCGCGGTGATGCTCATCAGCCCCGAGGTCACGGCCGCGAGCTTGTCGGCGTGGTCCCGGGGCAGGTGGTCGGAGATGGCGACCAGCAGGCCGTCGGAGGAGACCACGATGGCGTGCACCACCCCCGGCACCCGCTCCGCGAACCCGCTGACCAGCCAGCTCAGGTCGCGGGCCTCCCGGCTCAACGTCGTCATCGCTGTCCCCCTTCGGTGCGTACGCCGCCCGGCGGCATGGAAATCTCCGTGGTGTCCTCGGCCTCGGCCCGCCGTACCCCGCTGTAGAACCGGGACAGCATCCCCCCGACCGCCTCCGGGTCCGGGTCGTGGCGTACCGCCGGCTGCTCCGGCCGGGCCGGCCGGGTGACGGCGGAGAGCTGCGCCATCGGCACCCGGACGGGCAGGCCGCGATCGTTGGTCCCGCCGGTGACCGGCACGGCCGGTGGCGTGGGCGAGGCCCCCGGCACCGGACCGGGCGACGGCCCCTGCCGGGACCACCAGCCCCCACCGGTCGACGCGGACGACCGGACCGCCGGGGCGAGCACGTCCTCGGCCCGCACCGGGACCGACCGGGCCTGCCGGGGCGGGGCCTCGGCCCGCCGCCCGACCGCCGGCAGCTCGCCCGCCGGTCGCACCCCGCCCCACGCGGGCGGCCGCCCGGCCACCGGCAGCCCACCGGGCGGCGGTGCCCCGTCCCACGCCGTGGCGGCCAGCATCCGGGCCGTGACGGGCGCCTCCCGCTCGGGCGCCGGCGCCAGCAGGCCACCGGGCAGCCGTACCCGGGCGACGAGACCCTCCTCGCCGCCGGCCAGGCGCACCTCGACGCGGAGCCGGGCGGCCAGGTGGCTGACCACGAACAGGCCCATCCGCTCGACCGTCGCCACGTCGGCGGCCGGCGGGGTGGCCAGGACGGCGTTCGCCTCGGCCAGCGCGGCCGGGCTCATGCCGAGCCCCCGGTCGGTGATCTCGATGACCGCGCTGGCGCCCTCGCCCCGGGCGGTGACCGCCACGACCGTGTCGGGACGGGAGAACGAGGTGGCGTTCTCCAGCAGCTCGGCGAGGATGTGGACCAGCTCGCCGACGGCGTGGCCGACGACGTGCAGGTCGGCGACCGCCCCGTGCCGGACCCGCTGGTACTGCTCGATCTCGGCGCTGGCGGCGAGCAGCATCGCGCCGAGCGCCGCCGGCCGGTTCCACCGGCGGGTCGCCTCGGTCCCGGCGAGCACCAGCAGGCTGTCGTCGTTGCGCCGCATGCGGGCGGCCAGGTGGTCGAGCTTGAAGAGGTTCTCCAGCTGGTCCGGATCGCTCTCCTCGCGCTCCAGTTCGTCGAGCAGCTCCAACTGGCGCTCCACGAGCACCTGGCTGCGCCGGGCGAGGTTGACGAACATCGCGTTGACGTTACGCCGGGTGGTCGCCTGCTCGACGGCGACGTTGACCGCGCTGCGGTGCACCGCGACGAACGCCTCCGCCAGCTCGCCGATCTCGTCGAGCGAACGGACCACCGCCGGCGGGACCTCGATGGCCGGGACACCCCCGGTCACCGTACGCAGCCGGTCCAACGCGTCCGGCAGCTCCAGCTGGGCGATCCGCAGCGCCTGGCCGCGCAGCAGCCGCATCGACCGGGCCATGGACCGGCCGACGAGGACGGAGATGAGCAGGGCGACCAGCAGCACCGCGAGGATGCTGCCGACGACCAGCAGCGTGGTCCGCAGCTGCGTCGCGCTCACCTCGTCGGCCTGCCGTACGGCGTCGTCGAGCACCGACGCCTCGATGCGGCGGAGCAGCTCCTGACGCTGCTCGCCGGCCGCCCACCACTGTGGCGCCGGCAGCACGCTCGGCGCGGCGGCCCCGGTCACCAGGCTCTGCTCCTCCAACCGGGTGGCCGTCAGGAACCCCGGGTCCGTCGCGGTCTCGTCGTAGCGGCGGACCTGCTCGGCGGTCGCGGCGACCCGGAACGCGCCCAGGGCGGTCAGCTGCTGGGCGCGCAGGTCGGTCAGGACCACCTGGTCCTCCACGCCGTACCGGCCGGCGCGGGCGGCCTCGTAGAGCTGGGCCCGGACCCGTGAGGAGAGCTCCTTGACCCGGGCGAGCTGCACGTAGCGCAGCACCGCGTCGCTGAGTGCGGGCCGGTCCTCGCCCGGCGAGGGCTCGGCGAGCAGGCGCAGCAGCGCGTCGACGGCCCGGTGGTAGTTGCTCAGGATGGTGTCGCTGCCCAGCACCGCCGGGGGGATCGCGGCCCGGATGTAGACGACCTGGTCGTAGGCCTCGAGCACCTCCGAGTAGGCGACCCGCCAGGAGGCGTCCGCGTCGGCCAGCGGCCCGGCGGCCCGGCGCAGGTCGCGCAGCGCCTGGTCGGTGGCGGTCTGCAACGGCCTCAGCACCACGATCGCCGCGTCCCGGTCGGCGCCCGCGCCGCCCCGGCGCAACTCGCCCAGCTCACCGGCGGCCCGGTCGCGTTCCTGCTGGAGCTGGTGCACCAGCGCGACGATCTCCCGGCCGATGCCGACCTGCTGGGCGAAGTCGCCCAACGCGGTCGTCCGCCCGACGAGGGTGTGGGTCTGCACGCCGGCCAGCACCAGGAACGCGACCGACGGGATGACCAGCACGGTGACGAGCTTGGTGCGCATCCGCCAGTCCCGCAGGCGGAACGGGGAGCGGCGGCGGTGCGGCACGACCCGGACGTCGAACCGGCGCCGACGGTGCTGTGACACCCCGTCGTCGGACGGTTCCGGACCTGCCCCCACACCTACCCCCTCCCTGTCCCGCGTCCGCCGCGAGCCGGGGAGCGGAGTCCATCCAACCAGGCCCGCTAGCCGTGTCAACGGGGCGGGCTGAGGTGCTACTCAGGAGGGTGAGGCGGTCTCGTCCGTCCGGACGATGGCGGCGAGCCGGGAGGCGTCACCGACGCGGCCCAGGGCCACCAACGCCGCGCCGCTCGCCCCGACCTCCGGGTTGCGCCCGTACCACACCGGCCGGGGCGCGAGCGCCGCCGCGAACGACGAACGCCACCAGCCGGAGGCCGCCACCGCTCCCCCGCCGAGCACCACCTCGACCGACTCGTCCACGGTGGACTCCAGCACGACGAGGTCGCCGGCGACCAGGTCGCACAGGCCCCGCATCAGCCCCGCCAGGATCTCCACCGCGGTGGTGCCGAAGCTCAGGCCCCCCAGCGCCCCCGAGCCGGCCGGAGACATGCCGGGCGGCCGGTCCCCGCCGAAGCGGACGTTCACCGGCAGGGTCCTGTCGTGCGGCACCCGGGCCAGGGCGGCCTCCAGCTCGCTGCCCCCGGGCAGCCGCAGCTCCCGGTCGGCCCAGGCGAAGAGGTTGCCGCCGGAGGAGTACGCGGCGCCGGTCACCACGTGGTCGTGGTCGACCCGGTAGCGCCAGAGCTCCTCGGGCAGCGGCGGCATGGCCTGCCCCGCCGGGACACGCTGCACCAGCCGCACCGCCGCCGACGTGCCGACCGTCACCGCGACCCGGCCCGGCTCGACGCAGCCCGAGCCGACGTTGGACGCAGCGCCGTCGCCCACCGGGCCGGCCCAGGGCGCGTCGACGAGCTGCGGCCAGCGCCGCGCGTACGCCGGCCGCAGCCGGCCGCGCCACCCGATCGGGGCCAGCTCGGGCAGCTCGTCGGCGTGGCTGCCGGCCAGCGCGCACGCCTCGGCGTCCCAGTCCAGCGTCCGCAGGTCCAGCAGGCCCGTGCCGGAGGCCTGGGAGATCGACATGGGCGCCGAGCCGAGCAGCTCGCCCAGCACGTACTCGGCCAGGCCGACGAACCGGGCGACCCGACCGCCGGTGTGTTCCCGCAGCCAGGGCAGCCGGACCGACCAGTAGCAGCGGTGCCACCACGTGCCGGTGCGCTGGTGGAAGTCGACCGGGTCGGCCGGGCCGGCCGCCCCGGCGTGCGCCTCGGGACGGGTGTCCAGCCAGGTCAGCACCGGTCCGAGGGGCGCGCCGTCGGTGCCGAGCGGGACCACCGAGTGCCACTGCCCGGACGTCGCCACCAGCGACACGTCGCGCAGGTGGCCGCCGGCGGCCAGCTCGTCCAGGCACGCCGCCAGGCAGGCCAGGTAGCCGGGGCCGTCCAGCGTGCCGGTGCCGTCGTCGTGCACGGCGAGGCTCACCTTGCGCCGGGCCAGCGCGCCGGGCAGCGGGCGGGCGTCCGTGTCCAGCACGAGTCCGCGTACCGAGGAGGTGCCCAGATCGAGCGCGAGAATGTTCATCGCGGGTCAAGTTACCCGGTGCGGCGCGCCCCGGCGTCCCAGCGCGTGGGCCGTACGCCCGATCGGCTTTCCGGTGCCCGCGCGGGGCCGTAGGGTGATCGCATGCCCGCGCACCTGTCCTGCTGGTGGCCCGCCGATCCGGCGGCCATCCCCCGCGCGTAGCTTCCCACGCGGCCGCCCGACGAGGCGGCCGCCGGTCTCTCCCCGGCCCTCCCGGTCGCCCCGCCGGGCGCCGCCCGGCCCGAGGAGACCCGATGACCCACCTGACCGAGTTGCTCGCCGCCGTCGCCGGCGGCGGCGACCCCGGCCCGTTCGCGCTCGTCCGCCGTGAGGGCGCCGCGCACCTGGAGCTGTTCACCGGCACGGTACGCACGGCGGGCCGGCTCGCCGACCTCCCCCTGCCCGGCGGGGCGCCCGGCCCCCGGACGCTGGCGCTGGTGCCCTACCGGCAGATCACCGAGCGGGGCTTCGCCTGCGTCGACGACGGCGTCCCGCTGGAGTTCCTCGAGATCGACCGGCACGAGCGGGTCGATCTGGCCGAGGCGCTCGCCGCGCTGCCGGACGTGCCCGTGCGCACCGCCGAGGCCGCCTTCGACGTCACCGACGACGAGTACGCCGCCACCGTCGGCCGGGTGCTCGCCGAGGAGATCGGGCGCGGCGAGGGCGCCAACTTCGTCATCCACCGCTGCCTGCGCGCCACCGTGCAGGGTCCGCCGCTGGTCGCCGCGCTCGCCGCGTTGCGCCGGCTGCTGCGGGGCGAGCGCGGCGCGTACTGGACCTTCCTGGTGCACACCGGGACCCGGATCCTGGTCGGGGCCAGCCCGGAGCGGCACGTCAGCGTCGACGACGGCCTGGTCATGATGAACCCGATCAGCGGCACATTCCGGTACACCGGCGCGGGCGCCGACCGGGCCGCGCTGCTGCGCTTCCTCGCCGATCCCAAGGAGGTCGAGGAGCTGTACATGGTGCTCGACGAGGAGCTCAAGATGATGGCCACGGTCGCCGAGCACGGCGGCCAGGTGGTCGGGCCCCACCTCAAGGAGATGTCCCACCTGGCCCACACGGAGTACCTGCTCGCCGGCCGGGGCACGAAGGACGTGCGGGAGGTGCTGCGGGAGACGATGTTCGCGCCCACGGTCACCGGCAGCCCGATGGAGAACGCCTGCCGGGTCATCGCCCGGCACGAGGGCACCGGGCGGCGCTACTACGCCGGGGTGCTGGCGCTGCTCGGCCACGACGACGCCGGCCGGCAGAGCCTGGACGCGCCGATCCTGATCCGTACCGCCGAGATCTCCCCCGCCGGCGAGCTGCGGGTGCCGGTCGGGGCCACCCTGGTGCGGCACTCGACCGCCGAGGGCGAGGTGGCCGAGACGCACGCCAAGGCGGCCGGCGTGCTGGCCGCGCTCGGCCTCGGCCCGCAGGCGCCCGCCGGTGGCCCGGAGCCCGCCGTACGCCTCGCCGACGACCCGCAGGTACGGGCCGCGCTGGCCGCGCGCAACGCGCCGCTGGCCCGGTTCTGGCTCGACCAGCGGTCCCCGGGTGCCGGTGGCCTGCCCGGGCTGGCCGGCCGGCGGGCGCTGATCGTCGACGGCGAGGACACCTTCACCGGCATGCTGGCCCACCAGCTGCGCGCGCTCGGCCTGGCCGTGACGCTGCGGCCCTGGCACGCCGCCGGCCCGGTGGACGGCCACGACCTGGTGGTGGTCGGCCCCGGCCCCGGCGACCCGGGCAGCACCACCGAGCCGAAGATGCGCACGATGCGCGGGCTGCTCGCCGGGCTGCTCGCCGAGGGCCGGCCGACCCTGGCCGTCTGCCTGGGCCACCAACTGCTCGCCGGCCTGCTCGGGCTGGCGCCGCACCGCCGCGACGCCCCCTACCAGGGGCTCCAGCGGGAGGTGGACGTCTTCGGCACGCGCCGCCGGGTCGGCTTCTACGCCACCTTCACGGCGCGCGCCGACGCCGACCGGCTGGACACCGCGTACGGCCCGGTGGAGCTGGCCCGGGACGCGGCGGACGGCGCGGTGCACGCGCTGCGCGGGCGCGGGTTCGCGGGGGTGCAGTTCCACCCGGAGTCGGTGCTCAGTCCCGACGGCGTGGCCGTCCTCGCGGACCTGCTGGGCGCGCTGCTGCCGGCGCTGGCGGGACGCCCGTCGACGGCGCACGGCAGGGTGTCGGGAGCGGCCGAGCGTGCATAGCCGCCCCGATCGGGGGTAGGGGTGCTGCGACCGGCGGCCTGGACGGGTCGAGAGCCCCCGCCCGGGCCGCCGGTCGCGCCGGTACCGCCGACCCGCTGGCAGCGCCGGTCCAGCCGGTGAACCGGCGGCGCCGGGTCAGCCGGCCAGGCCCGCCTTCAGCGCCGCACCGATCCGCACCGCGCGCTTGGCGGTCAACGCGGTGGCGCCGAGCGCGATGTCGTCCGGCGCCGTCTCGCCGTTGTTGCTGGTGTGCGAGGCGCCATAGGGGTTGCCGGCGACGAACTGGCTCGGGTCGGTGTAGCCGGGGGTCACCACGACCCCGCCCCAGTGGTAGAAGACGTGGAACATCGACAGCAGCGTGGCCTCCTGCCCGCCGTGCGAGGTGGCCGTCGAGCAGAACGCGGAATAGACCTTGTCCGCCAGGGCGCCCTGCGACCACAGCGGCCCGGTGGTGTCCATGAACTGCTTGAGCTGGGCGGCCATCACGCCGTACCGGGTCGGGGTCCCGAAGATCACCACGTCGGCCCACGACAGGTCGTCCAGCTGCGCCTCGGGGACGTCCTGGGTCTCCATCTGGTGCGCGTGCCAGCCCGAGTTGGAACGGATCGCCTCGTCCGGCGCCAGCTCGCGCACCTTGCGCAGCCGCACCTCGGCGCCCGCCTCACCGGCGCCTTCGCACGCCGCCTGCGCCATCTGGTACGTGATGCCGGTGGCGCTGTAGTAGATCACCGCGACCTTGGTCTGGGCAGCCATCGGGTGTTCCCTCCTCATGTCGGGTCAGCTCCCGCGACTACCCGATGATTGCGCCGTCAAACGGTCAGCCCCGGGGTCGCGCGTCCGGCCCGCCGGCCGCGAGCGATGCTGGGGACATGGAGATCAGAGCCGCGACGATCGACGACTGGCCGCTGATCTGGCCCTTCCTGCGGGCCATCGTGGCGGCCGGAGAGACGTACACCTGGCCGCGGGACGTCGAGGAGGAGCGGGCCCGGACGACGTGGCTGCTGCCGCCGCCGGGCCGCACGGTGGTCGCGGTCGACCCGGACGGCACGGTGCTCGGCTCGGCCAAGCTGGCGCCCAACCAGCCCGGACCGGGAGACCATGTGGCCAACGCCAGCTTCATGGTCGCCCCGGCCGCCGGTGGGCGGGGCGTGGGGCGGGCGCTCGGCGAGCACGTGCTGGCGCTCGCCCGCGCCGAGGGCTACCGGGCCATGCAGTTCAACGCCGTCGTGGCGACCAACACCCGCGCGGTGGCGCTCTGGCGGTCCCTCGGCTTCGAGGTGGTCGGGCGGGTGCCCGAGGCGTTCCGCCACCCGGCCCGGGGCTTCGTGGACCTGCTCGTCATGCACCGTCGGCTGTGACGTCCCGCCGCCGTCGGTGCCTCAAGCCGGCTCAGCGCACCAGCGTGTCCATCAGCCGCTCCAGCTCCGCTGGCGGATCGGCGGTCAGCCCGGTGTGCACCGGCCCGGTCTGGATCATCGTGCTGCGGGGGGCGGCCAGCCACCGGAACCGCTCCCCCAGGCGCATCCCGCCCGACGGGCCGTCGCCCGCGCAGGTCCGGTCCCAGGAATCCAGCACGGCCGCCACCGCGGCCAGGTCGATCTGCGGGGCCAGCGCCCGCACCCGGCCCGCGTCCAGATGGGTACGCACACCGAGGAAGTCCCGCCGCTGGCAGTAGAGCAGCACGCCGACGTTGACCTGCTCGCCGCGTTCCACCCGGGGCACCAGCCGCACGACGGCGTACTCGAAGGGTTCCCTCACGCCGCGCTCCCCTGCGGCAGCCAGTCGCCCCTGCGCGCGACCCGGCGGGCCAGATGGTCCACGTACGCCGCGCGGGCCGCGTCGGCGGAGTCGAAGTCGGTGCCGGTCAGCCAGCCGTCGGGCACCAGCGCCAGCACCTCGCCCAGCAGGTCCCGGGTCACCCGCGGGGCCAACTCGGCGTCCGCCTCGGCCACCCGGGTCGCGTAGGACGCCAGCACATGGTCGTCGGCCCGGTACGGCCGGTGCACCGCCGCCTCGGCGCGGGGCCAGTTGTGGTGGAAGTACAGGCACGCGCCGTGGTCGATCAGCCAGAGTTCGCGGTGCCAGACGAGCAGGTTGGGGTTGCGCCAGCTGCGGTCGACGTTCTCCACGTACGCGTCGAACCAGAGCACCCGGGAGGCGAGCGCCGGCTCGACGGGGTGCGCGACCGGGTCGTAGCCCAGCGCCCCGGGCAGGAAGTCCATGCCCAGGTTGGCGCCGCCACTGTTGCGCAGCAGCTCCTGCACCTCCTGGTCGGGCTCCGCGCGGCCGATCACCGGGTCGATGTCGAGCACCACCAGCGGCGGCACCGCCAGGCCCAGCCGGCGGGCCAGCTCGCCGCAGACCACCTCGGCGACCAGCGCCTTGGGCCCCTGCCCGGCGCCCCGGAACTTCGCCACGTACGTGCCGAGGTCGTCGGCCTCCACCACGCCGGGCAGCGAGCCGCCCTCGCGCAGCGGGGTGACGTAGCGGATCCCGCAAACCTCTCGGAGCACTGGACCACCCTAGTCGGGCGCGGGTGGCCGTACCGCGCACCCCGGCCTGCCCCGGCAGGGGCCGCCGGGTCAGGTGTCGAGGCGGTCGCGCAGGTCGTCGACCTCCTGCTGGATCCGGTTCACGCCGCCCTCGTCGTTGAGGAAGGTGGTGATCCCGGCGGCGAAGGCCAGCCCGATCAGCACCGCCAGGGCGCTGAGCACCAGCCCGCCGATCGCCACGCCCCGGCCGGTCACCCCGGGCCGACCGGCCATCTTCAGCCCGACGATGCCCAGGATCACGCCGACGATGCCGAGCAGCAGGCCGATCCAGGACAGGATCACGGTCAGCACGCTGATCAGCGCGGCCACCCCGAAGACCAGTGCGAAGGCGGCGGCGGCGCTGGTCTTGGCGGCCGGGCCGCCGCGGCCGGCGCGGGTCGGTACGCCGGCACCCCGGGCCGGCTCGCTGGACGCGGTCATGTCGCTCCCTCCGGGCGCGCGGACGGCACCCCTGCTGGCCGGCCGCTTTCCCGCCGCGACGGCGGTCATGCGTCGGATGTCGGAGGTCGGCCCTAGGCTGGTGCCCCATTCGAGCGGAGGAGCCCCCCATGCCAGCGGAGCTGACCGGGCGCGAGGCGCTCGCGCTGCGGATGACCGGCCTGCTGCTCCGCCCGCATCCCACGGCGGCGGTGGGCGGGGTCGAGGACATCGTGGGATGGTTCGGGGCCATGCAGGCGCAGGACCTGGCCAGCGGCATGTGGTCGCTCGGGGTGCGGCTGCCCGCGCTCGGCCACGCCGAGGTGCACGCCGCGCTGGAACGCCGGGAGGCGCTGCGCACCTGGCCGATGCGGGGCACCGTGCACCTCGTGCCGCCCCGCGACGCCCGCTGGATGCTGGAGCTGACCGGCGTACGCTCGCTGGCCGGCGCCGCCACCCGCCGCGCGCAGCTCGGGCTCACCGAGGCCGACGCGGACCGCGCGCTCGACGTGCTCGGCGCCGCGCTGGCCGGCGGCGGCCGGCTCACCCGGGCGCGGTGCCTGGCCACGCTGGAGGCGGCCGGCATCGACACCGGCGACCAGCGCGGCTACCACCTGCTCTGGTACGCCAGCGTCCGCGGCGTCACCTGCCTCGCGCCCAACGTCGGCACCGAGCAGACCTTCGCCCTGCTCGACGAGTGGGCGCCCGAGGCGCGCCGGCCGGAGCGGGACGAGGCCCTGGCGATGCTCGCCCACCGCTACGTCCGGGGGCACGGGCCCGTCACCGCCCGGGAGTTCGCCGGCTGGACGGGCCTGACGCTCACCGACGCGCGCCGGGGCCTCGCGGCGGCCGGCGACGCCCTGACCGTGGTGCGGGTCGACGGGCAGGAGGCGCTCGTCGACGCGGCCCTGCTCGACGCGCCCCGCGGGCCTGTCGACGACCTGCTGGTGCTGCCCGGCTTCGACGAGTACCTGCTGGGCTTCAGGGACCGCTCGCTGATGCTGGATCCCGCCCACGCCGACGCGGTCGTGCCGGGGCGCAACGGCGTGTTCCAGGCCACGGTCGTCCAGGACGGGCGGGTCGTGGGCACGTGGAAGCGCACGGTCGGCAGAAACCGGGTGACGGTAACGGTGTTCCCGCTGGTGCCCTTCGACGAGAGGACCCGGGCCCGGGTGGCGGGCGCGCTGGGCCGTTACGCCGACTTCCTGGGCCTGCCGCTGCGGATCGTCTGGCCCGACTGACAGCCGGGCCGACGGCGGCACGTCCCACGGGTCCCACCGGTCCCAGGGGCCCCGGTGGACCCGGTTTCGCCCCGGCGCGCCCGCCCGGCGGCCGGTGCTGCTCCTATCCGGCCGGCCATCGACGAATCCGCGCCGGCCGGCCGGGTATCCGGCCCGTGACACGAGAGGGAGGTAGACGACCCATGAAGCTCACTGAACAGCAGGCCAACTCGCTGTACGGGCAGGACGTCAAGGACCGCTCGGGTTCGAAGATCGGAAGCGTGGGCCAGATCTGGGCCGACGCCGCCGGCGAGCCCACGTGGGTCAGCGTGCAGACGGGCCTGATGGGCCGCAAGGAGTCGATGGCCCCGCTGGACAAGGCCCGGATCACCGACAGCGGGCTCACCGTCGACTACGACAAGTCGACCGTGAAGAACGCCCCGGCCGTGGACGCCGGCACCGACCAGCCGCTGGACACGACGCAGATCCAGCAGCTCTACGGCCACTACCGCCTGACGCCGCAGGCCCCGCCGAGCGCCGGCCGGGAACGGACGCCGGCCGCGGGCGAGGACATGATCCGCTCGGAGGAGCGGATGCGGGTCGGCACGGAGAGCCAGCCCGCCGGCACGGCACGGCTGCGCAAGTACGTGGTCACCGAGGACGTGCACACCACAGTGCCGGTCGAGCACGACGAGGTGCACGTGGAGCGGGAGCCCATCGCCGCCCGCGACGCACGCGGCATGCGCGCCGACATCGGTGAGGCCGAGCAGGAGATGACCCTGCGGGCCGAGCGGCCGGTGGTCGGCAAGGAGACGGTGCCCGTCGAGCGGGTCCACCTGGCCAAGGACGAGGTCGTCGAGGAACAGCCCATCGACGACCGGATCCGCCGCGAGCGGGTGGACGCGGACATCCCGGAACGCAGCCGGCGACGTCGCTGACCGCTGACACGGTGACGGGCGGGTGGGTCGGTTCGACCCACCCGCCCGTCCCGGCGTACGTCAGTCGGCGAGCGCGCCCGCCGCCCGTCCCTCGTGCAGGGTCAGGTTGCGCCCGTCGGACGGGTCGAACAGGTGGATCTTCTCCAGGTTGAACCAGACGCGCCGGGTCTGTCCCTCCTCGACCGGGGACTCGGCGGAGAGCCGGGTCACCAGGCTGGCGCCGCCGCCGCTGAAGTCCGCGCCCGCGTCGGCCGCCAGCTCCTCCAGTTCGGCGGCGCTGGCCCGCTCCCCCTCGACGCTGAAGTAGACGTACTTGTCGGAGCCCATCGACTCGACGATGTCGACCGGCGCCTCGAACTCCGCGCCCCGGCGGCGGGTGTCGTCGTCGATCAGCGCGGCGTCCTCGAAGTGCTCCGGCCGGATGCCGAGGATCAGCTCGCGCGGGGCGTCCGCCCCCTCCAGCTCGCGCCGGATCCGCTCACCGATCGGCACGTCGCCCAGCGCCGTACGCAGCGTGCCGTCCTCGACGGCGGCGTGCAGGAAGTTCATCGACGGCGAGCCGATGAAACCGGCGACGAAGAGGTTGCGCGGGTGGTCGTACAGCTCCTGCGGCGGGCCGACCTGCTGCACCGCGCCGCCCCGCATGATCACCACGCGGTCCCCGAGGGTCATCGCCTCGGTCTGGTCGTGGGTCACGTAGACGGTGGTGGTGCCCAGCTTCTTCTGCAGGCGCGACACGACGGTGCGCATCTGCACCCGCAGCTTGGCGTCCAGGTTGGACAGCGGCTCGTCCATCAGGAACGCCTTGGGCTGCCGGACGATCGCGCGGCCCATCGCGACCCGCTGGCGCTGGCCGCCGGAGAGGTTGGCCGGCTTGCGGTCCAGCAGCGCGGACAGCTCCAGGACCTTCGCCGCCTCCTCGACCTTCCGGTTGATCGTCTCCTTGTCCAGCTTCGCCAGCCGCAGCGGGAACGCCATGTTCTCCCGGACGGTCATGTTCGGGTAGAGGGCGTAGGACTGGAACACCATCGCGATGTCCCGGTCCCGGGGCGCCTTGTCGTTGACCCGCTGGCCGCCGATGCGCAGCTCCCCGGAGCTGATGTCCTCCAGGCCCGCGATCATGTTGAGGGTGGTGGACTTCCCGCAGCCGGACGGGCCGACCAGGATGACGAACTCGCCGTCGGCGATCTCCAGGTCGACGTCGGCCACCGCGACGGTCCCGTCCGGGAACTTCTTGCTCACCTTGTCGAGCACGATGTCAGCCATGAGTACCACCTATCCCTTGACTGCGCCGGAGGTCAGGCCGGAGACGATGCGGCGCTGGAAGAAGAGGACGAACAGGATGATCGGAACGGTGATCACCACGGCGGCGGCGCAGATCGCCCCGGTGGGGTCCTCGAACTGCGACTCGCCGGTGAAGAACGACAGCGCCACCGGCACCGTGCGCGCCCGCTCGGTGGAAGTCAGCGTGATGGCGAAGAGGAAGTCGTTCCAGCAGAAGATGAAGACCAGGATCGCCGTGGTGAACAGTCCCGGCGCGGCGAGCGGGGCGATGACCCGCCGGAACGCCTGGGCCTGGGTGGCACCGTCCATCTTCGCCGCCTTCTCCAGGTCCCACGGGATCTGCTTGAAGAACGCCGACAGCGTGTAGATCGCCAGCGGCAGCGCGAAGGTGATGTACGGCAGGATCAGGCCCGGCCAGGTGTCGAAGAGGCCGAGCTGCCGCTCGATCTCGAACAGCGGCGACACCAGGGACACCTGCGGGAACATCGCGATCAGCAGGGAGACCCCGACCAGCAGCCGCTTGCCGGGGAAGTCCAGCCGGGAGATCGCGTACGCGGCCATGGCGCCGAGCACCACGGCGATCACGGTGGCGATCAGCGCGATGCCGATCGAGTTGACCAGGGCCCGGACGAACTGGTCGGTCTGGAAGATCGTCCGGTAGTTGTCGAGCGTCCACTCCTGCGGGATGAACTTCCCGTCGGTCAGGGTCGCCGGCGTCTTGAACGACAACGACATGATCCAGAGCACCGGCACCAGCGCGAAGACGACCACGATGGCGTCCAGCAGGCCCCAGCGCAGCTTGGCCCGGGTGGTGGTGTCAGCCATCTCAACGCCTCTCCCCGTCGTCGCTGCCGGGGGCAGCGGTACCGAACAGCTTCACGAAGACGAAGGCGAT
This sequence comes from Micromonospora sp. USAFONa4, assembly GCF_057197825.1. Taxonomy (NCBI): domain Bacteria; kingdom Bacillati; phylum Actinomycetota; class Actinomycetes; order Micromonosporales; family Micromonosporaceae; genus Micromonospora; species Micromonospora sp. USAFONa4. The sequence continues at coordinate 1,098,138 of NZ_CM170072.1, forward strand.
GATCGCCACGGTGAGGAAGATCAGCACCGACATCGTCGACCCGATGCCGAGGTTCAGGCCCCGGATCAGGTTGTTGTAGGCGAGCATCGACACCGACGAGGTCTCGTTGCCGCCCGCGGTCAGCACGAAGATGTTGTCGAACACCCGGAACGCGTCGAGGGTGCGGAACAGCAGCGCGACCAGGATCGCCGGCTTCATCACCGGCAGCATCACCTTGGTGAAGCGCTGCCAGGAGGTGGCGCCGTCGGTGGAGGCGGCCTTGAGCAGGTCCTCCGGCACCAGGGCGAGGCCGGCCATGAGCAGCAGCGCCATGAACGGCGTGGTCTTCCAGATCTCGGCCAGCATGATGATCGCCAGCGAGCTGGCCCGCTCGGTCAGGGGCGCGCCGTCGCTGAACAGGTTGGCCAGGTAGCCCGTGCCCGGCGTCCACGCGTACCGCCAGGAGAAGGCCGCGACGACCGTGACGATGCCGTACGGGATCAGCGCGGCGGTCCGCACGATGCCCCGGCCGACAAGCGTACGGTGCATGATCAGCGCCAGTCCCATGCCGAGCACCAGCTCGACGGCGACGGTGACCACCGTGATCAACGCGGTGACCCCGAAGGCCGTCCACCAGAACTCGTTGGTCAGCACGGTGGCGTAGTTCTCCAGCCCGACGAACTGGCGCTCGGCGGGGAAGCGCAGGTCGTAGCGCTGCAGGGACAACCAGACCGAGTAGATGATCGGGTACGCGGTCACCAGCACCATGACCAGCGCGGCGGGTGCGCAGAGCAGCCAGCCCAGCCGGCGCTCGGCCTTCTTGTTCTCGCTCAGCGGGGCCTTGCGGCGGCCCCGACCGGCGCGCTGGGCCGGCACCTTGGCGTCCCGGCCGGGCCGGGCGGCCGTCTCGTCGGCGGCCACGTCGGCGCCGGCCGGCGTGGCGTTGACGCTCATGCCGCCACCTCCGGGCGGTCGGCGTCGAGTCGCCGGGTGCGCTGGCTCACGGCAGGACCCCCTTCGATTCGAGGGCGTCGGCGATGGCGTCGCGCAGCTCGTCGGCGGTCTGCTCGGGCCGGATCGCCGACGGTGGCGACAGGATCGCCGACATGACGGTGGAGATGCTCTGGTACGCCGGGGTCAGCGGCCGGACCGCCGGCTCCTTGAGCTCTTCGAGGATGGTGTCCCGCATCGGGTACGCCTCGGCCATCTCCGGGTCCGCGTAGACCTTCTCGATGGTCGGCGGCACGCCGTCGTTGACCGCGGAGAACTTCTGGTTCTTCTCGTTGCGGATGCAGCGGGCCGCCTCGAAGGACTCCTCGGGGTGCTTCGAGTAGGCGCTGACCGCCATGTTGATCCCGCCGATGGTGACCTTGCTCGGGGTGTTCTCGTCGACGCCCGGGACACGGGCCCAGCCGACCTTCTTCGCCAGCTCCGGGTCGGCCTCCTGCAGCGCCGGGTAGACGAACGGCCAGTTGACCTGGAACGCCCCGTCGCCGGACTGGAACTCCAGCCGGACCGGGTCCTCCGTGGCGTTGCTGAACGACGGCGACGTCACGCCCGACGTGGCGAAACGCTGGAGCTGCTCCAGCGCCCGCACGGTGCCCTCGTCCATGACGGCCTGCTTGCCGTCGTCGCTGAGGATCTTGCCGCCGGCGCTCTCGGCGAGGGTGTTGTAGAGGACGACGAGGCCCTCGTACTGGGCGCCCATGGTGAGCACCTGGTGCGGCTTGCCCTGCTGCTTCAGCTCCTGGGCGGTGGAGATCATCTGGTCCCACGTCTTCGGCGGCTGCGGCACGAGGTCCTTGCGGTACCAGAGCAGCTGGACGTTTGTGTTCTTCGGCGCGCCGTAGAGCTTGTCCTCGTAGCGCGCCGTCTCCAGCGGGCCGGCGAGGGTGCCCTGCTCGACCTCGGCCCGGTCCTGCCCGGTCCACTCCCTGATCCAGTCGGCGCTGGCGAACTCCTGGGTCCAGGTGACATCGAGGCCGAGGACGTCCATGCCGCTGTCCTGGGCGGCCAGCCGGCGGACCATCTGCACCCGCTGGTCGTCGGCCTGCCGGGGCAGCACCCGGTAGGCGATCTTGTAGCGCCCCTGGGCCTGCGCGTTGCAGTCGTCGACGACCTTCTGCAGGTTCTGCTCCGGCGGGTAGTACAGGTTGATCGTGGGTGTGCCGCCGTCCCCGTCGGAACCGCAGGCGGCCGCCATCGGTGCCACCAGCGTCAACGCCGCGGCGGCAGCCACCGCGCGCACGCGTGGCCGCCGTCGGCGTCCGGCCTTGTCAGGGTCGCTCATCACCCCTCCCCTCGTGTCGGCCAAGGCCGGGGAGAGGCTCCGCGCCCCGGCGCACGGCGAGCCGTTCGGGCCGTCTGACCAGCGGTTGCGTCGCCCGGACGTTTCGTGGCCCCAACACTGCCCGACCTGCGAAGTTGCGAAACCTGACGCTGCTGGGACGGCGCCGACAGCACCCGCTGTGGCGCGGATCACCGCCGTGCGGACCGGCCCGGTCGCCCGTAGGCTCGGCCGATGGACGCCACCTTCTTCCTCGACCCGGCCTGCCCGTGGACCTGGCGCACCTCCCGCTGGCTCGTCGCGGTCGCCGACGCCCGGGGCCTGCACATCGAGTGGCGGGCGTTCAGCCTGGCCATCCTCAACTCGGGCGGGGTGCCGCCGGAGTACGCAGACGCGATGACCGCCTCCAGCCGGGCGCTGCGGCTGGTGGAGGCGCTGCGCGCGGAGGGCCGCCACGACGACGTCGCCCGGTTCTACGCCGAGGTCGGCGCCCGCAGCCACGACGCGGGCAACCCGCTGTCGGCGAAGATCGTGGACGCGGCCGTCGAGGCGGCGGGCCTGCGAGAGGCCGCGCCGGCGCTCGACGACGACCGCTGGGACGAGGCGGTACGCGAGTCGCACGCCCTGGCGTACGCCTCGGCCGGCCCGGACATCGGCGCGCCGGTGCTCATGGTCCCGGGCGCCGAGCGGGGCATCCACGGCCCGATCCTGACCGAGGTCCCCGGCACCGACGACGCCCTGACGATCTGGGACTCGCTGCTACCCCTGATCCGGATGCCGGCCTTCCACGAGGTCAAGCGCGCCCGCCACTGACCTGCGGCCTCGCCTGCCCCGGGCCGGCGGCCGTCGACTGCCCCGCGCCTGCGGCCGTCGACTGCCCGGGCCGGCGGCAGTCGGCTGCCCCGCGCCTGCGGCCTCGCCCTCCCGGGCCGGCGGCAGTCGCCTGTTCGGGTCTTTCCGGGCGAGGCGCCTCGCCCGCTCGGCGCGGCCGGCCCTGTCAGGGCCCGACCCGGCGCCGGCTGGTCATCGCGCGCACCAGCAGCACCACCCAGCCGATCGCGGCGAGCGCGCCGGCCCCCGCCAGCCCGGCGAAGAGCAGCCAGGTGTCGCCGCCCTGAACGGCGAAGACGCCCCGACGGGCGCCGGTGTCGCGGGCCGCCACGGTGGTCCCCTGGGCCAGCCGGTCCGGCCCGTCGTAGACGATGACGTCGTGACGCGGCGTCCCGTCCCCGTGCGGGACGAAGTCGCCGTACCAGACGCAGTAGCGGCTGCACCTCTCGTGCAGGGCGGTGAACGTGCCCGCCGTGCCGCCACCGGACTTCGCCTGCCAGGCCGGGGCGACGTCGGGTACGCCGAGTGCCAGCCCGAGGAGGGCGAGGAAGGGAAGCCCTGCCCAGAGCAGGATTTTCCTTCCCCAACCAGCCGCTCCATCCGCCACGACCACACCGTAACAAGATCGCCCCACCCCCGGCCCCGCCTCGTTGATCATGAGGCTGGCGTGGCGATTCATCCGTTTCGTCTCGGCCGATCTCATGATCGGCGTCGAGCGCCCCCGGGCCGGTCGGTCCGCCCCGATCGGTGGGTTCTCGCGGGAACCGCCGCCGCCGCCGGTTGCGTTGGGCAGGATCGTTGCCAACGAGGAGGTGCCGTCGTGCAGGACACCCGCGCTCTCGCCCTGACGTTCGAGGTGAGTGGCCTGCCACCGGTCAGGACCGAGGCGCTGTCCGTCTTCGCCGCCGGGCACCGGCAGGCAACGAGGGTCCGCGCCCTGCTTCGGGCGGCCTGCGAAGCGGCCCAGCGCACCGGCTGGACGCCGCTGTCGGGGCCGATCGAGGTGGACCTCGTGCTGCGCTGCCCGCCCGGGCACCGCACCTCCGACGCCAGCACCCTGCTGGGCGGGGTGTGCGCGGTGCTCCAGGACAAGAAGCGGGTGGCCAGCATCGGCCTGGCCCACCTCGGCGTCCTGGTGGACGTCGCCCTCTACGACGACGACCGGCAGATCCGCCGGCTGTCGTACGCGCAGGAGCCGGCGGAGGAATTCTCGTACCGGGTGCGGGTGGCCGCCGCACCGCACGTGGTTTGACCGACGGCCGCGGTGGGGTACCGCGGACGCCGACGAAGGGAGCGCCGATGTCGGAGCCACATGTCACGCTGAACCCTCGCGGGCTCGATCCCGTGCAGCAGAAGCTGCAGGGCCCGCTGGAGGACCAGTTGACCTCGGCGTTGCAGGCCGCCACGGAACGGGTCAGCGCCAGCTACGCCGGTGAGCCGGTGGAGCAGGTCTGCCAGCGGCTGCTCGACGAGACGCGCTCGGGGCTGCACCCGGACATCGCCGCCGGCTTCGATCCCGACATGGACGAGTTCTGCCGGGTGGCGGTGGCGATCGTGCGCCGGGAGACCTCCTGAGGCGTACGCCCCGTCGCTCCCGCCCGCCCCGGGTCCGGTGGCGGGCGGTCCCACGCTGCGGGGCGCCCGACGGGGCTGGACGGCCGGCACCGGGTGGCACCGGTCGGTCATGCTCGAAGACATGATCCGGTTTGTGCTCAACGTGCTGTGGCTCGTCTTCGGCGGCGGCATCGTCCTCGCCGCCGGCTACGGCATCGCCGCGCTGATCTGCTTCGTCCTGGTGGTCACGATCCCGTTCGGCGTCGCGTCGCTCCGGCTCGCGGTCTACTCGCTGTGGCCGTTCGGGCGCACCGTCGTGCCCAAGCCCGGCGCCGGGATCGCCTCCGGGCTCGCCAACGTCCTCTGGGTGGTGCTCGCGGGCTGGTGGCTGGCCCTGTCCCACGTCCTGGCCGGTGTCGCGCTGTGCCTCACCGTCATCGGCATTCCGTTCGGGATCGCCAACTTCAAGCTCGTTCCCGCCGCGATCTGGCCCCTCGGACGCGAGGTCGTCGACGCCCCGTGACGTGCCCGGCAACGTTCGTTACCGGCCGGGCCGCCACGTCCCGGGCCGAGCCGGCGGGAGCTGTCCGCGCCCTGCAGCCCTCCGCAGGGCTCGGCCGCAGCGGCCCGCGACGGTGATCAGCCGGCGCAGTCAGGCGACCAGTGGGCCCACCCGCCGGCCCGCTGACGCCCCGGTCACCGACCTCGGCTCGGCCGCGTACTCGCGCACCAGCGCCGGCAGCAGGTGACGCCCGGCCTCGCGCGAGTGGGGCTGGAGCAGGTACGCGTTGGCCAGGTCGGCCAGGCGCGGTCCAGCCGAGCGGCGGAGATCCCGAACTGCCGGGCGACCCGCTCGGGCTGGCGCAGCGCGTCGGGTGCCGCGCCGAGCAGGGCGAGGATCCGAGTGGGCACTGGAAGCCGTTCACAGGGTTGAGGCCGAGCCGTCATCGGCCGGGCCCCAACTCATGTCCGCAGTTCCGTCGAAAGATGCCGAGCGCTCGGCCCGCCTACTCAGGGCTGCACAACGCCGATCACGTTTTCCGCCGGGACCGGCCCAAGCCTTTCATGATCGTCGGCTCCGACGGCGGGTCTTCCGCCGTCGGACGGCGCGACGGGGAGGCGATCCGCCGGGGGTGTCAGGACCGGGGCCGCAACTCCCCGGTCCTGCCCCCAGCCGTCCGGCGTCGTAACGGACGCACCGCGTGAGCACGTGGGCGTGGCACGCCGCCCACGCCGGGCTCGACGCGGCGAGCCTGCCGCCTGCACTCAGCTCCGTGTGCCCGGCAACCGGACTTCGGCACGCTCCCGGCCCACCCCGAAGGGCCGTGAGCGCCGAATCAGGCTAGGCGTGCCGCCGGGGCCCGGACAAGGACGAGCCGGGGCCGAGGCGGCGTGATTGATGTCAAGGTGGAAAAGCGGCATGTCGACGTAACACGCCCCTCGGGGCCAACGCTGTTTCCCGTCGAGACGACCATTGTGTCCGGTGCGCCGCCGCCGCTCCCCGGACGGCCCGACTGCGGCTCCCCGGCCGCGCAGCCGCGGCTCAGAAATGGCGCAGCAGATCGGGAAACGCGGACAGCCGCAGCACGCCCGGGTCGGCCGGGTCCAGCTCGTCGTGCTCCAGCACCCAGGTGTTGTCGTTGGGGATGAACACGGCGTTCAGCCCGGCGGCACGGGCGGGCAGGATGTCGGACTTCGGGGAGTTGCCGATCATCCACGTGACGGCGGGGTCGACGCCGTGTTCCCGGACGAGCCAACGATAGGTGTCGACGTCCTTTTCCGGCACGATGTGCGCGGCCCGGAAGTGGTGCAGCAGACCGCAGGCGTCGAGCTTGCGCTGCTGCTCCTCGCGTTCGCCCTTGGTCAGCAGCAGCAGGTGGTGCCGGGCGGCCAGGACGTCCAGCGCCTCGGCCACCCCGGGCATCAACTCCACCTGGTGCGCGACCAGGGCCGCCGCCAACTCCTCGATATCGCGCCGCTCCGCCTCGGTCGCGGGCCGCTGCCGCAGTCGCTCCAGGCACTCCCCCAGGCTGCGCAGGAACACCTTGCTGCCGTAGCCGTGCGCGACCGCGTTGGCCCGCTCGATGTCGTCCAGGATGGCCCGGGTCTCGGCCCGGTCGAGGGTCGGATGGTCCAGCCACTCCAGGAAGTCGTCGATCACCCGCTCGAACAGGACGTTGTTCTCCCAGAGCGTGTCGTCGGCGTCGAAGACGAGCACCTGCCCGTCGCGGCGGCGAATCGCGTTCCCCATGCCTCCCCGTCCTCTCCCCGCGATGCGACGCGACTCCGGGCCGTGCTGACGGAGACGCACCCAGCTGATCTTGGACAGTTACCGTGCGGTGCGCACCGTAACTGTCCAAGATTCCGAGCGGCAAGCGAGTTGCGAGCGGTCGGCGGGGCGGCGGGGCCGCGCAGGTTGTGGCCAGGGAGGGGCCGAGCCGCGGAGTCAGGGGCCGAGCCGCGAGATCCGGGGCCGAGCCGCGAGATCGGGGGTCGGGCCGCGAGATCGGGGGTCGGGCCGCGAGATCGGGGGTCGGGCCGCGAGATTGGGGGTCGGGCCGCGGAGTCAGGGGCCGAGCCGCCGGGTCAGGGTTGGGCTGCGGGGTCGGAGGTCGAGCCGCCGGGTCGGGGGTCGGGGGTTGGGCAGCCGGGTCCGGGGGGCGAGCCGCCGGGTCGAGGGGCGGGGGTTGGGCAGCCGGGTCCGGGGGGGGGCGAGCCGCCGGGTCGGGGGTCGGGGTTGGGCCGCCGGGTCGGGGGTCGAGGGGCGAGGGGCGAGCCGCCGGGTCGGGGTTGGGCTGCGGGGTCAGGGGGCGGTGAACACAGCGGACATGATCATTTCCTCGCGCTGTTCCTGAACGTCCGGGCGCAGCCGCCCGCCCCGCGTCAGCATGACCGTGCCGTGCAGCAGCGCCCACCCGACCTCGGCGAGGGTGTCGGGGTCGCGGCCGGCAGCCAGTGGCGTCAGGGCCGCGCGCAGCTCGGCGGAGGCCGCCCGGGGCGCCCCGGGCCCCGGGTCGCGGCCCAGGGTGAGGTCCGAGGTGTGCGCGAGCATCGCGTCGTAGACCTCGGGGTTGGCGTACGCGAAGTCCAGGTAGGCCGTCACCACGGCCGGCCACTGCCCGCGTTCGCCTCCGGTGGCGGTGTCCCGGGCGGCGGCGAGCGCGGCGGCCAGGTCGGCGAAGCCGAGCACCGCCACGGCGGACATCAGCGCGGCCGGGTCCGGGAAGCGGCGGTAGAGGGCCTCGATGTCGATCCCGGTCCGCTCGGCCAACCGGCGGTGGGTCACCGCCGCCCACCCCTCGGCCTCGGCCAGCTGTCGGGTGGCCAGGACGAGACGCTCCCGCTCGGCCGGCGCGGCGTCTGCTTCCTCTGCTGGCGACACGCCGCCGATGCTAGCGACCGTCACCGCCCGTGAGGCATCCGCGACGGATTGACGACTCTGCCCCCGGCGCGTCGCCGTCGCCATCGCCGTCGCCGTCGCCATCGCCGTCGCCGTCGCCATCGCCATCGCCATCGCCATCGCCATCGCCATCGCCATCGCCATCGCCATCGCCATCGCCAGAGATCTTGGTACGGGCGCGCCCCCAGAGGGGCCGATTCCTGCCAAGATCTTCCCCGTTCGCCTCGCCGTGCCGCGACCGTTCGGGGAGCGGGCCGGCCGAACCGGGCCAGGACGGGCCACGCGCGGCGGAACGGGGGCGCGGCGGGACAGGCTGAGGGCAGCGGGGGCGAGCCAACCCCCGTACGCGCCGGCTCGGCGGCCTGACCCCGCCCTGACCCGCCTCCGGCACGGCGGGCACGGCCCCGCCTCCGGCACGGCGGGCACGGCCACGCCTCCGGCACGGCGGGCACGGCCACGCCTCCGGCACGGCGGGCACGGCCACGCCTGCGGCACCGCAGGCACGGCCCGCCCGGACTCAGCGGCGCAGGGTGAGGATCAGGTCGGCGACCAGGGCCGTCCAGCCGGTCTGGTGCCAGGCGCCCAGCCCGGCACCGTTGTCGCCGTGGAAGTACTCGGGGAAGCAGATCAGGTCCCGCCAGTCCGGGTGGGTCTGGAAGAGCTGGGCGGCGCCGTAGATCGGCCGCCGGCCCCAGTCGTCGCGGGTGAACAGCGAGATCAGCCGCGCGGAGAGGTCGTCGGCGATCTCGTCGAGGGTCCGCTTCACCCCCGAGCGCGTCGGATACTCCACCTGGAGGTCGTCGCCGAAGAAGGCGGCGTAGTCGCGCAGCGCGCTGATCAGCAGGAAGTTGGTCGGCATCCAGATCGGGCCGCGCCAGTTCGAGTTGCCCCCGAACAGGCCGCTTGTCGACTCGGCCGGCTCGTAGCCGACGCTGAACTCCTGGCCGCCGAGGGTCACCGAGAACGGCTTGTCGAGGTGGGCCCGGGACAGCGTGCGCAGGCCGTACTCGGAGAGGAACTCGTCGGTGTCGAGCATCCGGGCGAGCAGCCGGGCGATCTGCTCCGGGCCGACCATGGACAGCAGCCGGTGCTGGCGGCCGTCGGGCCCGAGCCGTCGGGCGCCGATGACGTCGGCGTACTCGGGGCGGTTGGCGAGGAACCAGCGCAGCCGGGCGTGCAGCTCGGGCAGCCGGTGCAGGGTGTGGGCGGTGAGCCGGGTCGTCGCGGCCAGAGGCAGCAGGCCGACGACCGAGCGGACCTTCAGGGGCACCTTCGAGCCGTCGGCGAGGCGCAGCACGTCGTAGAAGAACGCGTCCTCGGCGTCCCACAGGCCCTGTTCGTACGCGGCGGCGGCGATGTAGGCGAAGTGCTCGAAGAACTTGGTGGCGGTGTCGACCCAGGTGCGGTCGTGCTCGGCAAGCACGACGGCGATGTCGAGCAGGTTCAGCGCGTACATGCCCATCCAGCCGGTGCCGTCGGACTGCTCCAGCACCCCGGCCACGGGCAGCGCCGCCGACCGGTCGAACGGGCCGACGTTGTCCAGCCCGAGGAAGCCGCCCTCGAAGACGTTGTTGCCGCCGGTGTCCTTGCGGTTGACCCACCAGGTGAAGTTGAGCAGCAACTTGTGCATGACCCGGGCCAGGAAGTCGTGGTCCCGGCTGCCGTCGATCTCGAAGACCTTCAGCGCCGCCCACGCGTGCACCGGCGGGTTCACGTCGCCGAACGCCCACTCGTACGCCGGGATCTGGCCGTTGGGGTGCAGGTACCACTCGCGGAGCAGGAGCAGCAGTTGTTCCTTGGCGAAGCCGGGGTCGACCCGGGCGATGCTGACGCAGTGGAAGGCCAGGTCCCAGGCCGCGTACCAGGGATATTCCCACGGGTCGGGCATGGAGATCACGTCGAAGCTCGTCATGTGCCACCAGGCGCTGTTGCGCCCGTGCCGGCGGCCCGGGGGCGGGGGCGCGGAGCCGGGATCGCCCTCCAGCCAGCGCTTGACGTCGAAGTGGTAGAACTGCTTGCCCCACATGAGCCCGGCGATCGCCTGCCGGGCGATGAGGGTCTCGTCCGGTGTCGCGGCGGCCGGGATGACGCCGGCGAAGAACCGGTTCGCCTCCGCCCGCCGGGCCCACACCACCGCGTCGAAGCCGTCACCCAGGTCCGCCGGCGGGGGCGGGGCGCCGCCGGGCGGTGGGGCGGTACGGGTCAGCCGCAGCCGGATCCGCCGCTGCGCCCCGGCTGGCACGTCCAGCACGTAGTGCAGCGCGCCCTTGGTGCCCTCCCTGGCCGGGTTGACCGTCGGGGCACCGTCGACCACGTGGTCGTTGATGCCGTCCTTCGGGTAGGCGGAGCGGCCGGGCAGCCCCCAGAGCCGCTCGGCGTTGGTGTCGTTGTCGCAGAGCAGCGGCGTGGGCTCCCCGTCGCCCTCCAGCAGCAGCTGGCCGAGCACCCGGTGCTCGCCGACGAGCCGCGATCCCTCACCGACCAGCCGGGGCACCCGGTCGCCGCCGGGCAGCCCCCAGGCCCAGGTGTTGCGGAACCAGAGGGTGGGCAGCACGTGCAGGGTGGCCGCCCGGTCGCCCCGGTTGGCGACGGTGACGACGACGCACAGGTCCGTCGGGGTGGCCTTGGCGTAGTCGACCGTCACCGCCCAGTAGCGGTCGTCGTCGAAGATGCCGGTGTCGACCAGCTCGTACTCGGTGTCGTCCCGGCCGCGCAGCGCGTTCACCGCGACCAGCTCGTCGTACGGGAAGGCGGCCTGGGGGTAGTGGTAGCGCCAGCGCATCCACGAGTGGGTGGGGGTGGAGTCCTCGTACCACCAGTACTCCTTGGCGTCCTCGCCGTGGTTGCCGCCGTCGCCGCCGAGGCCGAACATCCGCTCCTTGAGGATCGGGTCCCTGCCGTTCCACAGGGCGAGGGAGAAGCAGAACGTCTGCCGGTCGTCGCAGACGCCCGCCATGCCGTCCTCGCTCCAGCGGTAGGCTCTGGACCGCGCGTGGTCGTGCGGGAAGTAGTCCCAGGCCGTACCGTGCTCGCTGTAGTCCTCCCGTACCGTCCCCCACGCCCGCTCGGACAGATAGGGACCCCATGCGCGCCAGTCCTGTTCCCCGGCGTCGGCCTGAGCCAGCCGGAGCCGTTCGGGGTCGGGCGCGGAGTTGTCGGGGGGCGGCACGTCGGTGATCACTCGGACATCTTCGACGCCGCCGGGGGACTTCACCACAGGAGCCATTCTCGTCGTGGTGTGTTGCACGCCGCCGCCGGTGGAGGAAAGTTGATCGACATTCGCTTCGGTCCGCAGGTCTGCGGCGACCTGACCGCCGGGGCCGCCCGGGAGTGGCTGGTCACCGACGGTCTGGGCGGCTACGCCACCGGCACGGTGAGCGGGCTGCGTACCCGCCGGTACCACGGGCTGCTGGTGGTGGCGGGCGAGACGCCGGCGTCCCGCCGGGTGGGACTGGTCGGCCTGGACCCGGCCGTGCTGTTTCCCTCCGGCGCCCGGGTGCGCCTCGGCGCGCACGAGTGGGCCTCCGGCGACGTCGACCCGCGCGGCTTCGAGCTGCTGGAGCGCTTCGACCTGACCGACGGCCTGCCCCGGTGGCGCTGGCGGATCGGCGACGTGGTGATCGAGCGGGAGCTGGCGATGACGCACGGCCGCTCCTGCGTGGCCGTCGTGCACCGGCTGGTCTCCGGCGGGCCGGTGCGGCTCGAACTCGCGGCGGCCTGCACCTGGCGGGACGCGCACGGCGAGCGCCGTGCCGACGGCCCGGTCCCGAGGGTGGAGCCGGTGCCGGGCGGGGCGGTGGTCGAGGGCGCGTTCCGGCTCGCCGGGCCGGACTGGACCCCGCAGGGACAGTGGTGGCTCGGCGCGCACCACCGGGAGGAGGCGGCGCGGGGCCTGAACCCCGACGAGGACCTCTGGTACGCGGGCCGGTTCTCGGGCGAGCTGGAGCGCCCGGGCGACACGGTGCCGGTGCTCGCCTGGGCCGGCGAGCTGGCCGAGGAGCCGCCGCCGGCTTCCGAGGTGGTCGCGGCGGCCCGGGCCCGCAACCGGCGGGTGGTGGCCGCGGCGAAGCCGGCCGACCCGGTCGAGGCGACGCTCGCGCTGGCCGCCGACGCGTTCGTGGTCCGCACCTCCACCGGGCCGGACGTGGTGGCCGGCTACCCGTGGTTCGGCGCCTGGTCGCGGGACACGATGATCTCCTACGAGGGGCTGTTCCTCTGCACCAACCGGGCCGACGAGGGCCGGGAGCTGCTGCGGGCGTACGCGGCGACGCTGTCGGAGGGGATGCTCGCCAACACCGCCGACACCGGGCGGGTGGAGTACAACACCGTCGACGCGACCCTGTGGTTCCTGCACGGGGTCAGCCGGCACGTCACCGTCACCGGCGACACCGACCTCGGCGACGAGCTGCTGCCCGCGCTGCACGGGGTGGTCGACGCGCACCTCGCCGGCACCCGCTTCGGCATCGTCGTCGACCCGGCCGACGGGCTGCTCACCCAGGGCGGCACCCCGGGCACGGCGCTGACCTGGATGGACGCCCGGGTGTACGGGGTGCCGGTCACCCCGCGTACGGGCAAGCCGGTGGAGGTCAACGCGCTCTGGGTCAACGGGCTGGCCGGCCTGGCCGAGCTGACCGAGCTGGCGGGGCGGGACGCGGGCGAGCTGTGGTGGCTGCACGAGCGGGCCGGCGCCGCGTTCCGGCACCGGTTCCCGGCCCCGACGGGCTGGCTGCACGACGTGGTGGACGCGCCCGCGCCGGCGTACCCGCTGGGTGGCGCCGCGCAGCACGACGACGACCTGCTGCGCCCCAACCAGCTGCTGGCCTGGTCGCTGCCGTACGCCCCGCTGGAGCCCGACGAGCCCACCGTGCGCCGGGTCGCGGGCGGGCTGCTCACCCCGCTGGGCCCGCGCAGCCTCTCCCCCGACGCGCCCGAGTTCGTCGGGCGGCACCGGGGCGGTCCGGCCGAGCGGGACGGCGCCTACCACCAGGGAACCGTCTGGCCGTGGCTGCTCGGCCCGTACGCCGACGCCGCCCGACGGGCCAAGATGCCGGTCGATGACCTTTTCGTCGGCATCGAGGCCCATCTGACCGAATATGGCCTAGGATCGGTGAGTGAGACGGCCGACGGACTCGCGCCGCACGCCGCCACCGGGTGCCCGTTCCAGGCGTGGTCGGTCGCCGAACTGCTACGCGCCCGCAGGAACGGCCGGTAGCGCTTTACACGACCGCAACGGCGGCGTCTCCGGCGGTTAGCCAGCCGCCAGCAGGATGGGTCCCGTTCCAGTCCCGACCGTCGCGGACACCGCTCCGGTGCCGGGGGCGCGCACTCGGGGACAACTCAAGGGGGCCGCTTTGTCACCTGACGCCGACGTGATCGACATCCATCCCGCCCGGCGACAGCGGGTGCTGATGCTCTCCTGGGAGTACCCGCCGGTCCTCGTCGGCGGGCTCGGCCGGCACGTGCACGCCCTCTCCGTCGCCCTCGCCGCCGCCGGCCACGAGGTCACCGTCGTCACCCGCCACACCGACGGCGCACCCCTCGAGGAATACGCCGACGGCGTCCGCATCGTCCGCGCCGCCGAAGACCCCGTCACCTTCCCCCTGGCCACCTCCTCCCTGCTCGCCTGGACCATGGCCTTCAACCACACCCTCACCCGCGCCGCCCTACGCGCCACCGAAGCCGGCACCTACGACGTCATCCACGCCCACGACTGGCTCGTCGCCCACACCGCCATGACCCTGCGCGAACACCTCGACATCCCCCTCGTCAGCACCATCCACGCCACCGAAGCCGGCCGACACCAGGGCTGGCTGCCCGAGGAGATGAACCGCACCATCCACGGCGTCGAACACTGGCTGAGCAACGCCTCCGCCCGGGTGATCGTCTGCTCCGGCTACATGCGCGAGCAGGTCGCCACGCTCTTCGACGTGCCGGCCGGGCAGATCGACGTGGTGCCCAACGGGGTCGACGACCGGGCCTGGCGCGCCCGGCCGGGGGCGGTCACCGCCGCCCGTGCCCGGTTCGCCGGCGACGGCCCGCTCGTCGGATACGCCGGCCGGCTGGTCTACGAGAAGGGCGTGCAGCACCTGGTGCACGCCGTGCCGTACCTGCGCGACCGGCACCCGGGGCTGCGGGTGGTGATCGCGGGCGACGGCCCCTACCGCGGCGAGTTGGAGGAGGAGGCCCACCGCCTCGGGCTCGGGCAGACCGTACGCTTCGCGGGATTCTTGGACTCGACCCGGCTCCCGGCGCTGCTCGGCGCCACCGACGCGACCGTGGTGCCCAGCCTCTACGAGCCGTTCGGGATGGTGGCCCTGGAGGCCGCGGCGGCCGGTGCGCCGCTGGCCGTGGCCCGCACCGGCGGCCTCGCCGAGATCGTCGAACCGGGCGTGACCGGGGTGACCTTCCCGCACAGCGACCCGGGCGCCCTCGGCGAGGCGGTCGACCAGCTCCTCGGCGACGAGGTCTTCGCCCGGCGGGTGGCCCGGCGGGCGCGCGCCATGGTCGGCCGTCACTACGGCTGGACGACCATCGCCGCCCGGACCGCCGGCACGTACGCGACGGTCGGCCGGGAGCACGGCCCGACGCAGGCCCGACGCGCCGCCGCCCGGCTCGGCGGGGCCCGCCAGAAGATCACCATCCCGGAGGGCAACCTGCTCGCGGTCGGCGGCGCCGTCCGCTGAGCGGGCCGTCGCCGCCCGCCCGCCGTCCGGTGGCCGACAGACCGGCCCCGTCCGCCGCCCGGCAGGGGCATACTTCCTGCCGGTGCGGCAGATCCACCCACCCCTTCCCGCCACCGTCCCCGGTGGACCGTCCGGGCGATGCCCCTGCGGAGCGTCGGCGAACTACAGTGGCGTAGTTTTGGCGCTCAAGATCCCTGGGGAGGGTGAGCCGACATGATGGGACCGTCCCACGCGCTGTCCGGCGCGGCGGTGTGGCTGGCCGGATCCTGGGCGCTGCAACAGTTCGCCGACTACCACCAGTCGCCGCTGGAGCTCGCCGTCGGCACCGCCGTCTGTGCCGGTGGCGCGCTCTTCCCCGACCTCGACCTCTCCGGCAAGGTGACCCGCAACCAGGGTGGGGCGACGGTCGCCCGCACCTTCGGCGTGTTCTCGCTCTTCATCGCCGAGGTGATGGAGAAGGTCTCGCTCGGGGTCTACTACGCGACGAAGCTCAGCAAGGATCCGCGCCGCAACAACGGCCACCGCACCCTGACCCACACCATCCCGTTCACCCTGCTGGTCGGCTGGGGCACCACCACGCTCTGCGCCGCGTACGGCAAGTGGGCCGTCATCGGCATCCTCTTCTTCATGTTCGGGCTGGCGCTGCGCGGCCTGTTCGACAAGTGGGCGGAGCGCGCCGGCTGGGTCATCGTCACCCTCGCGTCAGCCGCCGCCGCCTGGTACACCTTCGCCAACCTGCCCGGCGGCCGGGGCTACCCGCTGATCGGCACCGCCGTCGGGGTCGGCTGCTTCGTGCACATCCTCGGCGACATGATCACCCGGGCCGGGGTGCCCATCCTCTGGCCCATCCCGATCAAGCGTCGGATGTGGACGCCGATCGGGCTGCCGAACAAGATCGCCCTGCGGGCCGGCAGCAAGACCGAGGTGGTGGTCGTCCGGGCCGTACTGACCGCGATCTCGGTGCTCGCGGCGGCCGGGCTGGTCGCCCCGTCGGTGCTGCAACGCTTCAACATCGACGTCTGACGGCCTGCCCGCGCCCGGTCAGTCCCACGCCTCGGCGGCCCAGCGGGCCAGCAGCGCGACCGAGCCGTCCGGCCGGTCGTCGACCGCCAGCGCCGTCGGCGCGGCCAGCCCGGCATCGGCGTACGCGGCGGCTGCCAGCCCGCTGCGGTACGCCTCGACCTCGCGGCGCCAGTAGTTCCAGTGCCCCGGCTCGTCGCTGCCGGCCCAGTGCGCCGGGCCGGGACGGCCGGGCGGGGTGAGGAGTTTCAGCACGGCCGGCCGCCCGTCCCGGCGGGTGCGCCAGATGCCGTCGGTCACCCCGTTGAGCATGTTGTGGGTGAGCTGCCCGGCCGGCACGTCGGCGGGGACGAGGTTGGTCGGCGGGCGGGACGTGGTCACGGGGCCTCAGCACCGCCGGGGCGGTCCACCGAGGGCGTGGACGGAGCGACCGCGGCCGGCGGGCCGGGGCGGCTCCAGCGGGCCAGCAACCCGGTCGCCGCCCGCGCCCCCTGCACCACGGCCGAGTGGGCCACCACCGGGCAGAGCACGACCGTCGTCGTAAGAAACCAGGCCAACGCTGCGTCGGCGACGACCGCCCCGGTGACGGCCGCGATGCCGGCGACGTACAGGCCGACGAGGAACACGGCCACCCCGCAGGACGCCAGCGTGCGGGCGAACGCGCCACGGCGGGCGAGGGCGACGTCGCCGATGACGACCGCCGGCACCACCACGAGCAGCACCAGGGCGGCACCCGGCAGGGCGGCGTCCAGCACCGTGAAGGGCCTGGCCAGTGGCCCGCCCGGGCCGGCGTCGGCGACCAAGGCCAACGCGAGCCGCGCCAGGAGGCCGAACGACCCCTCGGCGACGTACACCAGCCAGGCGGCGACCGCTCCGGCGACGTGCCGGATCAACGTTCCGATCATCGGCGGACCTCCCCGCGTCAGCGGCCCGCCGCCGTGCGCCACGTCGGCGGACGCCGCGCCCGCCGACGCTAGCGGAACAGCGGCCCGGCGTGGGGGCAGTGGCCGGACCGGACAGCCGCCGACGGGGTGCAGGCCGAGCGGATGACCGATCTGGGCGATCCGCCGTCAGCGACCTGCCCCGGGCGCGCACGACCAGTCGGCCCAATCGCCGGCAACGGGAGTGGGGACGACGATACGTTCGGGTTGTCGAGCCCCCGGCCGGCCATCCGCGCCGGCGTCCGTCGAAAGGAGCATTCGATGGCCCTCTGGGAGGATCTCGCGAGCTGGCGCGGCCCCACCGCCAACCGGGTCCCGAACGGCATGGTGGAGGTCCGCGGCCTGGTGGTACACATCGCCGACGGCACCTATGAGGGCACCATCAGCCACCAGCAGGACCCGGACACCGAGAACTCCTCGCACTTCATCGTCAGTCGTGAGGGTGACATCGCGCAGATGGTCGACACGGCGGACAAGGCCTGGACCCAGCGAGCCGGCAACGGGCACTGGCTCTCGGTGGAGTGCTCCGGGTTCAGCGTCGGCAGCCCGCACCACGCCAGCCATCCCGGCTGGGAGAGGCTTACCGACAAGCAGATCGCCGCCCTCGGCCGGATCTTCGCCAGGGTGCACGAGGAGTGCGGCGTCCCGCTCGCCCTGACGGCCGACCCGTCGGGCACAGGCCTCGGCCACCACAGCATGGGAGGCTCGGCCTGGGGCCACGACAAGTGCCCCGGCCCGCCGATCATCGCGCAGAAGCCGGACGTCCTGGCCGCCGCCCGGCAGATCGCCCGTCCGTCCGGGCCCACGCCCTCACCGGGCCTCGTCGTACGGCGCGCCGCGCCCTGAGCCGGCACGGGGCAGCGGGCGGCCCGGCCCGTCGCTACGGTGCGGAGGATGGACAGTTCCCATCCGCTGGTGGCCGGCATCGTGCACCAGGCGCCCGGCTCGACCGTACGGCTGCGCCCGGTGGCCGAGGACGATCTGGCGATGTTGCGCCGGTTCGCGGTCGAACCGGGGCTGATCGGGCTCGACTGGGCCGGCTTCCGGGACGCCGCCGCGCCGGCCCGCCGCTTCGCCGAGGACGGCTATCTCGGCGAGCGGACCGGCGGCCTGATCGTGCAGGTCGAGCCGGCGGCGGACGCCCCGGCGGGCTACCTCAGCTATCTCCAGGGCCAGTACGGCGGCCGGGCGCCGTACTGGGAGATCGGCATCGTGCTGCTGCCCGAGTGGCGCGGCCAGGGCATCGGCTGGCGGGCCCAGGCGCTGCTCTGCGACTACCTGTTCAGCCACACCCCGGCGCAGCGCATCCAGGCCAGCACCCACGCCGAGAACACCGCCGAGCAGCGGTCGCTGGAGAAGGCCGGCTTCCAACTGGAGGGCGTCGTGCGGGCCTGCGAGTTCCGGGCCGGCGCCTGGCGTGACGGGTGGCTCTACAGCCGGCTGCGCGACGACCCGTCCCCGCTGTGACCGTACGGCTAGGCGCCGATGCGCTGGGGTGGAACGGTCAGCCCGTAGAGCGCCATCAGTTCCGGGGTGTCGACCCGGCTGCCGTCGGCCACCGAGTCACAGGAGATGTCGACGATCTGGTCCTTGTGCGCGAGCAGGTAGGGCCGGGCGCCCACGTCCGCGCTGGCCAGGGTGGCGATGCCGGACCAGTGCCGGCGTCCGAACAGCATCGGGTAGCCGCGCAGCCCGTCGTAGGTGGCGCAGACCAGCACGTCGGGGTACGGCAGCGCGACGACCCGACGCACGGCGGTGGCGGTCAGGCCGGGCATGTCGACCGGCACCACCACGACCGCCTCGATGCCCTCGTCGTCGAGCGCGGCCAGGCCAGCCCGGATGGACGAGCCGACGCCGGTCCCCCACGCCCGGTTGATCACCACCGTGGCCCGGCTCAGGTCCGCCGTCTCGCGGACCTGGTCGGCCGCGGCGCCGAGCACGACCACGATCCGCTCGCAGCCCGCCTCGGTCATCGTGTCGATCATCCGGTTCACCAGGGGCTTCTCCCCCTGGTGCAGCAGCGCCTCGGGGCCGCCGATGCGACGCCCCCCGCCCGCGGCGATGATCATTCCTGCGATCCGGTTCAGCTGGGCCCCCTCCACCGTGGAGCGGGCCGTGGCGCGAGGGCACGGCCCGCTCCGTCGTACGGACATCGGGAGCAACGAGGAGAAGGCAGACCGGGTAGCGGGGCGAAAAGGGAAAATAGTGCAACCGTTACCGGCCGGGAACCGCACCGCGTCACCCGTCTCCGGCGCGGGCGGCTCCGAGGCGGGCAGCCCTGCCGAGGCTGTGCGTACGGTCAGGACGGCACCCGGGCGGCGGCGACCGCGACCGGCATCGGGTCCCGCGGCGGACGCGACAGCAGGCGCGCCAGGTCGCCGTGGGTCCGCGCGAGGAACCCGGCCGCAGTGGCGGAGTAGATCGACATGAGCATGGCCGGCTGGAACGGCAGCAGGCCCGCGCCCGCCAGGGCGGCACGCCGGACGCCCAGCGGCTCCGGGCGGTAGGGCACGCCCAACCCGGCGGCGACGCCGGCCGCGGTGAGCGCGACGGGACCGGTCAGCTCGTACGTGCGGCCACGGTGGGCGGCAGGGTCGGCGGCCACCCGCACGGCGGCGTCGGCCAGGTCCTGTCGGGCCACCGCCGCCAGCGCTCCCGTGCCGAACGGGGCCGTGACCGCGCCGTCGACCGGGGCGGCCAGCTGACCGAACAGCTCGGCGTAGAGGCCGTTGCGCAGGATCGTCCAGTCGAGCCGGCTCTCCCGCAGTCGACGCTCCGTCCACCGGTGCGCGAGCGCGAAGGCCAGGTGGTCGCCGGCGCCGACCAGGCTCGTGTAGACCACGTGCGCCACCCCGTGCCGCTCGGCGGCGGCGACCGCCCGGTCGTGGCGGGCGATCACGACGTCGTCCTCGCCGTAGCCGGCGGAGACCAGCACCAGCACGCGTACGCCTGTCAGGTCCGGCCCCGCCGGGTCGTCGAAGTCCACGCTGCGCCCGGCGTCGCCGAAGCGACCGGGCGTACGGATGCCCGCTAGCGGGGCGAGCCCTCGCTCGACCAGCCCGGCGTGGATGAGGGAGCCCAGGTGCCCGGAGGCGCCGGTGACCAGCAGCATGTGGCGAGCCTTTCGGTGGTACCGAATCGGAACTAGCCTCATCGTCGGGAACCACGGACGCGGCCACAAGGAGGCACTTCGATGTCGGCAGGGCACACGGCGGTAACCGACGCGCTGGCACCCTGCGGCCTGCCCGAGCACCCCGACTGCGGCATCCGCGACGTGCTCGACCGCATCGGCGACAAGTGGTCGGTGCTCGCGATCGTCGAGCTCTCCTCGGGCGTCCGCCGGTTCCGGGAGCTGCAACGGGCCATCCACGGCATCTCGCAGCGGATGCTGACCCTGACCCTGCGCCGGCTGGAACGCGACGGGCTGGTGCTGCGCACCGCGTACCCGACCGTCCCGGTTACCGTCACCTACGAGCTGACCGAGCGCGGCAGGAGCCTCACGCACCTGGTCAGGCAGTTGGCCGACTGGTCACTCGCGCACAAGGACGCCATCGCCGAGTCGCGACACGCGTGGGACGCCGCGAACCCCGGCTCCGGCGTCTCCTGAGCGACCTTCCCGAGGGGAGCTGGTTCGATGCCGACGGTCATCGACACCGTCATTAGCAGTGAAAACGGGCTGTTCCTCGTGCGAGACGTCAGCGCCGACAGCTTCGAGGCCCGCAAGGCGGCCTTCAGGGCAGCCCGCATCCCCGGCACCCGCCGAGGGCATCTCTGCGCCGCCGCCGGTGGCATCCTCCTGGTGCGTGGCGCCCACCAGATGACCTGGCCCCGGGTCCACATCGAGATCCTCGACACCGCACCCGTCGACGAGCGACCGTGGCACTGGGAGCCCCGCGCCGCGATGGAACTCGCCACCGGCCGGCTCATGGTGGAAGCTGATCCGAGCTTCCCGCTCGATCTGCCGATGATCGACCTCCCCGATGGGCCAGGCCGCTACGCAGTCGCCCTCGGGCACACCGGCCGGACCGAGGTGCAGCAGGAGTCCGTACGAGTGAGCGCGGCAAACCAATCCAAGTCCCCCGACGACTCCCTCGCCGGCTGGCGCAGCCTCGACGGCATCGAGCAGTACCTGATCCGCCTCTGGCCCGACCGCCGTCACGAATAGTCACAGACCCCCCTGGCCGCCCAGGCGGCGTGCGGGTGGGCGACGGGAGTCGTCAGGTCGCGTCGGCGTAGCAGTCGACGACGGACAGGTCCAGCGGGAAGCGGACCGGGGTGTCGCCGAAGAGCAGCGCCGTGGCCTGCTCCCCGCACCGGGCGACCGCGTCGGCGACCGCGTCGGCCCGCTCCGCCGGGCAGTGCACGATCACCTCGTCGTGCTGGAAGAAGACCAGCTCGCCGCCGGTGGCGGCGAGCCGGCCGCGCAGCGTCGCCAGCAGGGTCGAGGCCCATTCGGCGGCGGTGGCCTGGATGACGAAGTTGCGGGTGAACCGCCCCCGGGACCGGGCCGCCCGCGCCCGCGGCGACTGCGGATCGTCGCCGCCGTCGGGCAGGTCGGCGTCGGGGTCGCCGAACCCGGCCGTGCCCGGCGGGCAGGTGCGACCCAGCCAGGAGCGCACCAGCCCGCCGGCCTCCCCCGTGCGGGCCGCCGCCTCCACGTAGCCGAATGCCGTCGGGTAGCTGCGCCGCAGCACCGCCAGCGCCGGCACCGCCGCCCCGCCCGTCTGCCCGTACATCGCGCCGAGCAGCGCCACCTTGGCCCGGGGCCGGTCGCCGCCGAAGGCGTCCTGGGCGAGGGCGGCGTAGAGGTCGCCGGCACCACCGGCGGCGGCGAGCCGGGCGTCGCCGGAGACCGCGGCGAGCACCCTCGGCTCCAGCTGGCCGGCGTCGGCCACCACGAACCGCCAGCCCGGATCGGCCACCACCGCCCGCCGGATCACCTTGGGGATCTGCAACGCGCCGCCGCCCCGGGTGGCCCAGCGGCCGGAGACGACCCCGCCCGGGACGTACTCCGGCTGGAACCGGCCGTCGCGCACCCAGGCGTCGCGCCAGGCCCAGCCGTGTGCCGTCCAGATCCGGTAGAGCTCCTTGTATTCCAGGACCAGCGGCACCGCCGGGTGGTCCACCCCGCGCAGCACCCACGCCCGGGTGTTGGGCAGCTCCACCCCGGCCCGGGCGAACGCCCGCAACAGCTCCGCCGGGGAGTCGGCGTGCAGCTGGCGTACGCCGAACGCGTCGGCGATCCGCGCGGCCAGCTCGGCCAGCCGGCGGGGCGGGCCGCCGACCGGCGACGGCTCGCCGAGCAGCTCGGCGAGGAGTCGGTCGTGCACGTCGGCCCGCCAGGGCAGGCCGGCGGCCCCCATCTCCACGGCGATCAGCGCGCCGGCCGACTCGGCGGCGACCAGCAGCCGGAACCGGCCGGGATGCTCGGTGGCGGCGATCCGGGCGAGCTGGTCGGCGTACACCCGGGTCAGTGCCTCGACGCCGGGGCCCGGCGGGCCGGGCAGGGCGTCGAAGAGCGCGCCCTGCCCGTGGCCGGGCGGCGCGGCCGGCCGGGGCGGCGGGTCGGCCGGCACCGGCGCGCCGGTCAGCCGGGCCCAGGCCGCCGCGAACGAACGGGGCTCGCCCCAGCGGCCGGCGTGGCCGAGCAGCAGGGTCTCGGTCAGCTCGATGTCGTGGCAGCGCTCGACCCGCACGCCGGCGCGCAGCAGCGCCGGGTAGACGGTCGCGCCGGAGGCCCACACCCAGCGCGGCCGCTCCGCCGCCTCGCGCGCCGCGACGGCGGCGGCCAGGTCGGTGACCGGCTGCACCGGGCCGACGGGCTGCCCCGTGGCGTCGAGGGTTTGCAGCGCTCCCCCGCCCCGCTCGTCCGAGACCACCGCCACCAGCACGGATGTGATTCTGCCTCGCCCCTGCGACACTCCACCCACCAACCACCCCGGCGACGGCACGTCGCGGGCAGGACGCCGGCGACGGCACGTCGGCGGGCGGTACGGCGGAAACGGGGCGGTGCGGCGGTGCCCGACTCGCTAGCGTTGGCCGGTGCCACCACGGATCCCCCATCCCGAGCCCGGCACCCCGGACCTCCGGGGCCCGTTGCGGTACCTGTGGTGGCTGGTCCGCTGCCAGCCGTGGCGGGTGCTGCGCGGCAGCCTGTTCGGCGCGGCCTGGATGACCGGCCTGGCGGTCCGGCCCTACCTGATCTCCCGCGCCGTGGACGACGGGCTGCGGGCCGGCGACAACCGGGCCCTGGCCCTGTGGGTGGTGGCGATCGTCGTCTCCGGCGTCGGGCTGTCCTGGCTGGGCATCATGCGGCACCGCACGATGACCTTCATCCGGGAGGACGCGAAGGCGCGCTCCGCCGCCGTGGTGCTCCGCCAGCTGTCCCGGGTCGGCGCCGTGCTGCCACGCCGGGCCGCGGCGGGCGAGGTGGCCACGGTCGGCGGCACCGACATCGACCGGGCGGCGCAGGTGATGACGGTGACCGGGCCCGGCGTCGGCGCGGTGGTCGCATACCTGGTCGTCGCCGTCGTGCTCTGGTCGATCTCGCCCCTGCTCGCGCTCTGCGTGCTGGTGGGCGTGCCGTCGGTCGTCCTGGTCGTCGCTCCCCTGCTGCGCCGGCTGGAGCGGGCGGAGTCGGTCTACCGGCAGCAGCAGGGCGAGCTGACCGCCCGGTCGGGCGACATCGTGGCCGGGCTGCGGGTGCTCGCCGGGGTGGGTGGCCGGGGCCTGTTCGCCCGCCGGTACGCGGCCCGCTCCCGCGACCTGCTCGTCGAGGGATACCGGGTGGGAGCGGTGAACAGCTGGATCGACGCGGCGACGGTGGCCGTCCCCGGGCTGTTCCTCGCGGCGGTGGTGTGGCTGTCGGCCCGGATGGCGGTCACCGGCGACATCACCGTCGGGGAGCTGGTCGCCGTCTACGGCTACGTCGCGACTCTCGTCGTGCCGGTCTGGTTCCTGCTGGAGGGCGGCCACCAGCTGATCCGGGGCCGGGTCGCGGCCCGCCGGATCGTCGCCCTGCTCGCCGTCGAGCCGGACGGCGTCGGCGGGCCGCGCGACACGCCGGGCCGCGCCCGCGCGGCGACGGTTCCCGGCAGCCGCCAGCCGGCCCGCCCCGCCACCCCCGTCGCGGCTCCTGCCGGTCCTGTCAGCCCTGCCCTGACCCCCGCTGGCCCCGCCAGCCCTGCCTCGACCCCCGCCGGCCCGGTCGCGGCTCCCGGCGGTCCCACCGACCTGCACGACCGGTCGAGCGGGCTGACCGTCCGGGCCGGCCGCCTCACCGCGGTGGCCGCCGCCGACCCGGCGGACGCCCTCGCGCTGGCCGACCGGCTCGGCCGGTACGCCGTCAGCGACGCCACCTGGGGCGGCGTGCCGTTGACCGCCGTCGAACTCGACCAGGTGCGGGCCCGCATCCTGGTCGCCGACCACGACGCCCACCTGTTCGCCGGGACGCTGCGGGAGGTGCTGCGCGGGGCGCGACCCGACGGTGACCGGGAGCGGATCACCGCTGCCCTGCACGCCGCGTCGGCCGAGGACGTCGTCGAGGCCCTGCCGGACGGGCTCGACACCCCGCTGGACGCCCGGGCCCGGTCCCTCTCCGGCGGCCAGCGGCAACGGGTCCGGTTGGCCCGGGCGTTGCTCGCCGAACCGGAGGTGCTGATCCTCGTCGAGCCGACCTCGGCGGTCGACGCGCACACCGAGGCGCGGATCGCCGAGCGGCTGCACCGCGCGCGGGCCGGACGGACCACCGTCGTGCTCACCACCTCGCCGCTGTTGCTCGGACGGGCCGACGAGGTCGCGCACCTGGTCGCGGGGCGGGTCGCCACCACCGGCACACACGCCGACCTGCTCGACCGGGACCCGGGCTACCGGCGGCTCGTGGCCCGTGGCGACGCCGACGCCGAGCAGGCGCTGCGGTGAGCGGGCTGCCGGTCGCCGACCGGGTCACCGTACGCCGGGCGACCAGGGGCCTGATCGCCCGGGACCGGCGCGCCGTCGCGGTCGTGCTGGTGCTGCACTCGACCGCCACGGTCGCCGGGCTCGCCCCGCCGTGGCTGCTCGGCGCCATCGTCGACCGGGTGTCCGCCGGGGCCGGCGTCGCCACAGTCGACCGGTTCGCCCTGGCGATCGGCGGGGCCGTGCTGGCCCAGGCGCTGCTGTCGCGCTACGCGCGGTACGCGGGCCACCGCTTCGGCGAGCGGGCCGTGGCCCGGCTGCGCGAGGAGTTCGTCGAGCGGACGCTGAACCTGCCCGTCGGCGTCGTCGAGCGCGCCGGCGCCGGGGACCTGGCCACCCGCAGCTCGGTCGACGTGGCGACGGTCGGCACCACCGTCCGGGACGTGGTGCCCACCATCGTCATCGCCTCGGTGCAGCTGGCGCTGCTGTTCGGGGCGGTCTTCCTGCTGCATCCGCTGCTCGGGCTGGCCGCGCTCGCCGGGCTGCCGACGATCGCGCTGGTGACCCGGTGGTACCTGCGGCGCGCCAGCCCGGCGTACCTGGCCGAGGGGGCGGCCGCCGCCGAGCTGACCGAGACGCTGACGAGCACCGCCGAGGGTGCCCGTACGGTCGAGGCGCTCCGCCTCGCCGACGAACGGATCGGACACGGCACCGCGCGGATAGCCCGGGTCTGGGCCGCCCGGCGGAAGACCCTGGCGCTGCGTACGGTGTTCTTCACCGTGGTGGAGGCCAGCTACCCACTGCCCGTGGCCGTGCTGCTGCTGGTCGGTGGGCTCCTGCTCACGCGGGGCGAGGTCTCCCTCGGCGCGGTGGTCGCCGCCACGCTCTACCTTCAGCAGGCGATCGAGCCGCTGGACCGGATCCTCCAGTGGACGGAGCAGGCGCAGCGCGGCTTCGCCTCGTTCGCCCGGGTGCTCGGCGTCGGCCAGGTGCCGCCGGAGCGGCCCGGCCGGGCCGCCGCGCCGGCGGACGAGCGGCTGGTCGTCCGGGGCGCCCGGTTCGCGTACGGCAGTGGACCCGACGTGCTGCACGGCATCGACCTCGAGGTGCGGCCCGGCGAGCGGTTGGCGCTCGTCGGGCCGTCGGGGGCCGGGAAGTCCACCCTGGCGCGGCTGCTCGCCGGAATCGACGCGCCCCGGGAGGGGGTCGTCAGCGTCGGCGGCTGCCCGGTGACCGACCTGGACCCGGCCGAGCGCCGGCGGCGCATCGCCCTGGTCACCCAGGAACACCACGTGTTCATCGGCTCGCTACGCGACAACCTCGCGTTCGCCGCCCCGGACGCCTCCGACGACCGGATGCGCGCGGCGCTGACCACGGTCGGCGCCGACTGGCACGCCCGCCTGCCCGACGGCCTCGACACCCTGCTGGGCGAGGGGGCGCACCCGCTCGGCGCCGCCGAGGCCCAGCAGCTCGCGCTGGCCCGGCTGGTGCTGGCCGACCCGCACACGCTGATCCTCGACGAGGCGACCGCCGCTCTCGACCCGACGACCGCCCGGCGCACCGAGCGGGCCCTGGCCGCCCTGCTCACCGGGCGGACCGTCATCGCGATCGCGCACCGCCTCAACACCGCCCACGACGCCGACCGGGTGGCCGTGCTGGAGGGGGGCCGGATCACCGAGCTCGGCAGTCACGACGAGCTGGTCCGGGCCGACGGCCCGTACGCCGCCCTGTGGCGCTCCTGGCACCCCTGACCCGCCCGGGTCTACTTCACCGCGCCGGAGGTGAGACCCGACTGGATCTGCCGCTGGAAGATCGCGTACACGACGATCATCGGGAGGATGGCGATGGTCAGGGCGGCGAAGAGGCCGGACCAGTCGGCCTCGTAGCCGGCGTTGACCGAGATGTCGGCGATGCCCTGGGTGAGCACCCACTTGTCCTTGGCGTTGGAGAGCAGCACCAGCGGCAGCTGGTACTGCCCCCACTGGCCGATGATGTTGAAGATCCCGACGCTGATCAGGCCCGGCTTCGCCATCGGCAGCATCACCTGGAAGAACAGCCGGGTGTGCGAGCAGCCGTCGATCATCCCCGCCTCGGCCACCGACGACGGCAGCGTCTTGAAGAACGCGGCCAGGAAGAACACCGTGAACGGCAGCGAGTAGGCGATGTAGACCAGCACCACCCCGGTGTGGGTGTCCAGCAGCCCCAGGTTGCGCACGACGAAGAAGAGCGGCACGAGGGCGAGGAACACCGGGAAGGCGAGCCCCGAGACGAACAGGTAGTAGATCGCCCGGTTGCCCCAGAACTTGTAGCGCGCCAGCACGTACGCGGCCATCGAGCCGAAGAGCATCGTGCCGAAGGTGCTGCACGCCACCACGATCACGCTGTTGATGAAGTAGCGTCCCACGTTCGCCTTGTTCCAGGCCCGGGCGTAGTTCTCGAAGCGCAGCTCGGCCGGCAGGGTCCACGGGCTGCTGAAGATCTCCGTGGTGTTCTTGAAGGAGGCGAGGAAGGTCCAGAGGATCGGCACGATCACGATGACCGCCCACACGGCGAGCGCCACGTGCCCGAGGTTGGCGAAGAGCCGTACCTCCGAGCGCCTGCCTCTGCCTCGGCGCCCGCCCGCGGCGCCCGGCTTCACGGTCTTCGGCGGTAGCACCGCCGGTGTCGGCGGCAGCGTCGTGTGCGGGTTCATCAGTACTCCACGCTTTCCCGCTTGGTCAGCCGCAGCGTCAGCGCCGCGAACGTGAGGGTGAGGAAGAACAGCGCCACGCCCATGGCGGAGGCGTAGCCGTACTTCGAGTAGACGAACGCGTTGCGGTAGATCTCCATGGCCAGGACGGTGGTCGCGCCGTCGGGGCCGCCGCCGTCCACCGAGAGCACCGAGACGATGGCGAACGCGTCGAAGGCGGCGATGCCCAGGTAGACCCAGGCCACCTGGAGGGTGTCCCAGAGCAGCGGCAGGGTGACCCGGAAGAAGAGCGTCACCCGGCTCGCCCCGTCCATCTCGGCGGCCTCGTAGATCTCGCCGGGAATGGAGGCCATGCCCGCCGAGAAGAGCACCACGTAGAAGCCGACCGCCTGCCAGACCAGCACGGCGATGATCGACCAGAGCGCCAGGTTCGGCCGGACCAGGAAGAGCACCGGGTCGAAGCCGAGCTTCATCAGCACGCCGTTGATCAGGCCGGACTCGTTGGGCCGGTAGACCGTCTGGAACAGCACCGCGATGATGGCCACCGCCAGGACCTGGGGGAAGAAGAACACCACCCGGTAGAACTTCGACCCCCAGACCCCCTGGCGCTGCCCGCCGCTGCTCTTTCCGCCCACGTTGAGCAGGAAGGAGAAGAACAGCGCGATGGCGATGGTGATCAGCGGCAGGGCAAGCAGCAGTACGCCGTGGTGCTGGACGGCCTTCCAGAAGTTGACGTCGTCGAACAACCTCCGGTAGTTGTCGAAGCCCACCCACTGCGGGGCGGAGAGCCCCCGCCAGTTGGTCATCGAGATCTGGAACGCCTGCGCGTACGGCGCGATGACGAAGACGACGTACAGCGTGACGGGAACGAAGAGGAACCCGATCACGAACGGATACTTGCCGTGCCGCATGACCCCCACGCCCCGATCAGCGCTTGAACTTGGTGATGGAACTGTCCTTCTTGATCGCGTCGGCACGCTTCTGGATGCGCTCCACGAAGGCGTCCGCCTTGATCCGGCCGAACATCAGCTCGTTGGTGGCCGTACGGACCTCCGTGTCGAGCTCCTTGTACCAGCCGTCGAAGTAGATGTTGAACACGTCCTGACCGGCGGCCTTGAGCGCGGCCTGCGAGCTGGCCACGCCGGGCGGGAAGGCGAAGCCCTCCGAGCCGGCGGTGACCACGGTCGGGGCCTTGACCACCTCGGTGAAGCCCTTCGCGCCGGCCACCGAGAGCATCTGGCGCATGTACTCCAGGCCGCCCTTGGGGTTCTTGCTCTTGGCCGAGACGAAGTAGCCCTCACCGGCGGTCGCCCGCAGCGCCGTCGCCGGCAGCTTGTCCGAGGCGGACAGGCTCGGCACCGGCATCAGCTGGTACTCGAAGCCGGACGGGGTGTCCTTCTTCTGCTCGCCCTCCAGCCAGTCGCCGCTGGGGTAGAACGCCAGCTTGTACTGGTTCTGCCGCAGCTGCACGTCGGTGTGCTTGAGCCCCTCGAAGCTCTTGTCGACGTACTTGGCGCCGATCTCGGCCCACGCCGCGGCGGCCTGCTTGACCGCGTCCTGCTGCCAGGCGCCGTCCTCCAGGTTGTCGATGTTCTTCAGCACGTCCGTGCCGCCGATCTTCGCCGCGTGGGTGAGGATCACGTTCCACTGGTAGTACGCGGCGTTCGCGCCGGCGTAGCCGTACGGGGTGATGCCCTTGGCCTTGATCTTGTCGAGCAGGGCGGTGAACTCGGACCAGTCCTTCGCCGGCGCCCAGCCGTTGTCCTTGAACAGCTTGCCCGAGTACCAGATGCCGAAGACGGTGGAGACGTAGTACAGGACGTACGGCTTGCCGTTGAAGGACCCGACGTCGACGGTGCCCGGCACCACGGTGTCGCGGACCTTCTTGTTCGGGTCGTCGACCGACGGGGCGTCCCAGAGCTCGGTGAGGTCCTGGAGCTGACCGTCGGCGACCAGGGCGCCGAAGTCCATCAGCTTCTCGCCGGAGTTGTTGACGAACTCCGGCGGGTTGCCCGAGGCGAACCGCGGCTGGAGGACGGTGGAGACGGCCTGGGTGGACTGGTGCTTGACCTCGGCCTTCGGGAACGCCTTCTTGTACAGCGGCTGGTGCACGTCGGTGGCGTACTTCTCGCCGTAGCCACCGTTGAAGATGACCACCTCGATCGGGACGTCCTCGGGGACACCGAGCGGGTTGGTGGCGCTCTTGGTGCCGCCGGCAGCCTGCTCGTTCTTCTCGTCGCCGCCGCTGGTCGCGCAGGCGCTCAGCAGGCCGGCGGCCGGGGTGGCGAGCAGGCCCACCGCGGCGGCCCGGCGCAGCACGGTCCGGCGGCTCAGGTCGGCCGGGTTGTCGGGGGTAATCGACATCGTCGTCTCTCCTTGTGTGTTCGGGTCAGGCGGTCCGCCGGAGGCGCCCGGCGTACCGCGACTCGAGGGCGTGGTTGTGCTCGTCCCCGCCGGGGACGTTGGCGGAGAGGTAGATAGGGGGTACCTCCCCGGCCTGGTGGAACCGTCGTACGACCTCGGCGGTCAGCAGCTGCGCCAGCAGCGCCGCGGTGACCGAGGAGACCGCACAGACCGCGCCGCCGCCCTCGAGCGGCAGCAGTGCGTCGCCGTACGGCGCGCCGTTGTCCAGCACGACGTCGGCGAGGTCGGCGAGGCGCCGGCCGGACGGGTGCCGCGGGGCGACCCGTGCGGTGTGCGCGACCGAGGTGACCGCGATCAGCGGGTGGCCGCGTCCGGTGACCAGCGTCGCCAGCTCGACCACCGAGCCGTTGATGCCGGACTGCGACGCCACCACGAACACGTCCCGCGGCTGCGGGGCCGCCAGCTCGTAGAGCTGGTGGGCGACCGCGGGGTCGCGCTCCAGCTTCGGGTCGGCGAGCACGTCGCGCGGGGCGTCGCCGTGCAGCACCAGGTCGTGCAGGGAGAGCCGGTTGGTGGGCACCAGCCCGCCGGCCCGGGCGACCAGCTCCGCGGCGAACGCCTCGGAGTGGCCGGCGCCGAACGCCTGGAGCACCCCGCCGGAGCGGAGGCTGTCGGCGATCAGGTCGGCGGCGGCGCCGATCGCGTCGGCGCTGGCGTCGACGAGCCGGTCGAGCACCGGGCGGACGGCGTCGGCGTACCCCTGGGCGCTGATCATGCGGTGGCCCCCTTTGCGGCCTTGTGCCCGTCGACGGCCTGGGCGGTACGCCGGAAGGCCGCGTGGGCGCGGTCGTGGGTGCGCTGGGCGACGGCGATGTAGAGCAGGTCGAGCACGACCAGCTGCGGGTGCCGGGCGGAGAGCGCGTCGGGGCGGAAGGTGGTGGCCTGGCTGGCGGTGAGCAGCACGATGTCGGCCAGCTCGGCCAGCGGCGAGCGCGGGAACCCGGTCAGCGCCACGGTGGTCGCGCCCCGGCTGCCCGCCTCGGCGAGCATCTCGATGGTCTCCCGGGTCTGGCCGGTGTGCGAGATGCCGAGCGCCACGTCGCCCTGGCGCAGCAGGGCCGCGCTGGCGAGGCCCTCGTGCACGTCGTTCCAGGCCCAGGCCGCCACCCCGATGCGGTGCAGGCTGAACTGCATCTCCTCGCCGACCAGGGCGCTGCCGCTGGCCCCGAAGATGTTCACTCTCGACGCCCCGGCGATGGCGACGGCGGCCCGTTCGACCTCGGCGAGGTCGAGTAGCGCGGCGGTGTCGTGCATGGCGCGGGTGTCGGCGGCCATGATCTGGTCGAGGACCCGGGAGAGGGGGTCGCCCGGCTGGATCTCGCGTCCGATGTCGACGGTCCAGCCGGCCGAGCGGGCCCGGCCGGTCTCGGCGGCGATGCCCAGTCGCAGGTCGGCGTAGCCGTCGAAGCCCATCGCCCGGCAGAAGCGGGTGATCGTCGCCGGGGAGGTGCCGCTGCGCTCGGCGAGTTCCACGATTGTCGCCCGGGCGGCGGCCTCCGGGTCGCTGAGCACGTGCTCGGCGACGCGGCGCAGTGCCCCCGTCAGCTCGCCCGCGCCGGCCCGCAC
Source organism: Micromonospora sp. USAFONa4 (assembly GCF_057197825.1). Lineage (NCBI taxonomy): Bacteria > Bacillati > Actinomycetota > Actinomycetes > Micromonosporales > Micromonosporaceae > Micromonospora > Micromonospora sp. USAFONa4. Next base: position 1,129,408 of record NZ_CM170072.1, read on the forward strand.
CCGGGCCAGCACGCCGCCCCCGCCGACCCCGAGCGTCCCCCGCCGGTCGACCGCTCCGGCGTCGACCACCGCGGTCCCCGCGGAGGCGTCCACCTCGTGATCAACCATGGGGCACCTTTCGGAAAAGAGTGTTAACTGTTAGTGGTAAAAGTTCTTACTGAAAGCCCCTCCGTGTCAAGGCCGTGGGCGAAGTTTTCAAACTGTTACCTGCCGCACAGCCCCGGATCCTGTCCGCCACTTGCCCCCCGCCGCCGGGCCGACCAGCATGAACGCGGCGTCGATCGAGAGGTGGGTGCGGATGTCCGACAGCGTCGTGGTCGGTCTCGACGTCGGGGGTACGTCCACGCGGGCGACCGCCCTGACCCTCGACGGGCGGCGGCTGGGCAGCGGCCGGGCGGGCGGCGGAAACCCCACCAGCCACGGTGCCGAACGGGCGGCGGGCGAACTCCTGGCCGCCCTGCGGCAGGCGCTCGCCGGCGTCGATCCCGCCCGGGTGCGGGGCGGCACGATCGGGCTGGCCGGGGCGGGCCGGCTGCTCGCCGATCCGGCGGGCCGCGAAGCCTTCGACCGGGCCTGGCACGACGCCGGCCTACGCTGCCCGTACGCCGTGTACGGCGACGCGCTGGTCGCGTACGCCTCGGGCACCGCGAGCCCCGACGGCACGGTGCTGATCGCCGGCACCGGGGCGATCGCCGCCGGGGTCCGGGAGCTGCGGCTGGACCGGGTCGCCGACGGTCACGGCTGGCTGCTCGGCGACGCGGGCTCGGGTTTCTGGCTGGGCCGGGAGGCGGTCCGCCGGCTGCTGGCCGACCTCGACCGGGGGCACGCGCCGGGCCGGCTGGCGACCGGGGTGCTCATCGAACTGCTCGGCTCCGCCGAGGTGACGGCCCGCCCTCGGGACACCGTCGACGCCCTGGTCCAGGCGGTGACCCGGCGGCCCCCCGTGGAGCTGGCCCGGCTCGCGCCCCTCGTGGTCGCCGCCGCCGTCGACGGCGAGCCGGTCGCCCGTGGCCTCATCGACGAGGCCGCCGCGCACCTGGCGGAGAGCGCCGCGCGGATCCGCCCGGCCGGTGACACCTCCCCGATCGTGCTCGGCGGCGGCCTGCTGACCGGCGACACCCCGCTCGCCTCGGCGGCGCGGGCCCAGGTCGGGCGGCGGTGGCCGGCCGCGCCGCTGCACTCGGCCGGCGACGGCGCGGCCGCCGCGGCGTGGCTCGCCGCGCTCGACCTGCCCGAGGTGACCGACCCGATCGCCCTGCACGCGCTGCTGGTCCCCCCGCCCTGCTGAACCGGGCGACCGGCGCCGGGCCCGTGCGCGCCGGGCGCGTCCTGCGGCGACTGCGGGACATGCCGAGCGGGTCCAGCGCGCCAGCCTGCCGGGCCGGGCCGGCCGCGGTGCGGTGCGGCCAACGCCCCCCGGGGAGCCTGCGTCGCGTCTGCGTCACCCCGTGACGCTCAGGTTGCCGCAACCCGGCCTGCCCATGCGCCGCCGGGACACGACCGGCCTTACGCCGGAGCCGTGGGCATAGAGCGCAAACCGGACAGTCGACACGGATAGCTTCCGCCTCCCGGCTTCGGCTGCCGGGCGCTGTCGAGCTGCCCCGTCCATGGGACCGGCGTCGGAGCATGGGCATTCGCGCAGAAGCTCCATGCCGCATGCCTCCGGTCGTACACCCCCGGATCGCACGCCCGGACCGGCGTCGCTGACGTGCTGCTCGGGAGCCGACGCTCGGGCGTGGGACGCCGGGTGGAACACGCGGACCGAAGCTCGGCCAGGACGGCGGACGGACGCCGGGCCGGTGGGTGCGGTCCGACAGATGGGGCAGCTCGACAGCGTCCGTCGAACACCACCGGCGGCACCGCTTCACCGGGCCGGCGGGTCCGTCAGCCCGGCGGGAGGCAGCGATCAGGATCGGTCTCGACGGGCTGGCCGAGACCGGCGGGCCACACGATCAGGCGGGGATCACTTGAGCTGGCCGGCGGTCAGGCCCGACTGGATCTGCCGCTGGAAGATGACGTACACGATCAGCACCGGCAGCGTGGCGATGGTCAGGCCCGCGAATAGACCGCTGTAATCACCCTCGTAGCCCTGGCTGACCGCCAGTGCGGCGAGCCCCTGCGCGAGCACCCACTTGGAATCGTCGCCCTGCATCAGCACCTGGGGCAGGATGAACTGGTTCCAGTGGCTGAGGAAGTTGAAGATCGCGATGCTGATCAGTCCCGGTCGGGCCATCGGCAACATCACCCGGAAGAAGAGCCGGAAGTGACCGCACCCGTCCATGAGCGCCGCCTCCGCGACCGCGGTCGGCAGGGTCCGGAAGAAGGCGGTGAGGAAGAAGACGGTGAACGGCAACGAGTAGGCCGCGTACACCAGCACCAGCCCGGTCCAGGTGCCGAAGAGACCGGCGTTGCGCACCACGAAGAACAGCGGCACGAGAGCCAGGAAGACGGGGAACATCATCCCGCCGACGAACAGGTAGTAGAGGAACTGCCGGCCCCGGAACTCGTAGCGGGCGAAGACGTACGCCGCGGTGGCGCCCATCAGCATGGTCAGGGTGAGCGATCCGGTCACCACGATCGCGCTGTTCAGGAAGTACTGGCCGATGTGCGCCTCGGTCCAGGCCCGCGCCCAGTTCTCGAACCGCAGCGCGCCGGGCAGCCCCCACGGGTCGGAGAGGATCTCCCCGTCGCTCTTGAACGAGCTGAGGAACATCCAGAGCAGCGGCAGCGCGGTCACCGCGCCCCAGAGCAGCAGGAACCAGTGCGAGAAGATGTTGGCGACGCCGAGATCGCGGCGGAGCTTGCGGTCCTGCGGCGCCGGCCGGTCCGCCACGGCCGTGCCGTCGGACGCGGTCCTGTCGAGAGTTGTCACGAGTACTCGATCCGATCACGCCGGGCGGCCCGCAGCGCCAGCACCGCCACCGAGAGGGTCAGGAACAGGAGCACCACGCCGATCGCCGAGGCATAACCGAACTTGCTCTCGCTACCGAACGCGGTTTCGTACATCCGCAGGCCGATGACGTCGGAGGAGAAGTTGGGGCCGCCGTTGGTCATCTGCTGGATCAGGATGAACCCGTCCAGGGCCGCGATCGCGAGGTAGATCCAGGCAACCTGCACGGTGTCCCAGAGCAGCGGAATGGTGATCTTGCGCAGGGTGGTCCACCGCGACGCCCCGTCGAGCATCACCGCCTCGTAGATGTCGCGCGGAATCGCCGACATCGCCGCGCCGAAGAGCACCACGTAGAAGCCGACGTTGCTCCAGATCATCACCGCCATCGCGCACCAGAACGCGAACCGGGGATCACCGAGCCAGGCCGGCGTGGGCAGCCCGACGGCGCCGAGGGCACCATTGAGCAGGCCGCTGTTGGGGTGGTAGACCTCTTTCCACAGCAGGGCGATGATCACCACGGAGAGCACCTGCGGGAAGAAGTAGACCATCCGGTACACCGACGTGCCGCGTACGCCGGTCACCCCCGCCCGGCCCTTGCGACCACCCATGCTGAGCATCGTGGCGAAGAAGAGGCCGAGCACGATGGTCACCACCGGCACCACCAGGAGCAGCCACGCGTTGTTCTTGAGGGCACTCCACACCCGCCCGTCGTCCAGCAGCCTCTCGAAGTTGGCCAGGCCGACGGAGTTGGCCTCCGGCGAGTAGCCGAGCCAGTCGGTGGTCGAGATCTGGAAGGCCTGCAGGTACGGCGAGAGCACGAAGATGCCGTAGAGCAGCAGCGGCGGCACCAGGAACGTGACGATCAGCGGGTACTTGCCATGTTTCACGAGAAGGACCTACTCCCACAGCGGTGGGCCGGTGGGGGCGGTCCTGACCCGTCCCCACCGGCCGGATGTCATGCGGCCCGCTTGTACTTCTTGACCGAGCTGTCCTGGGCGATCGAGTCGGCGCCCTTCTGGCACATGTCGAGGAACTCGGCCGGGCCGATCCGACCGCTGAAGAACTCGCCACACGCGGCGTCGACGAGCTCGCGCTCCAGCTTCCGGTAGAAGTTGTTGTAGACCCAGTTGAAGCCGTTGCTGCCGGACGCCTCCAGCGCCTTGCTCACGGTGCTGAGGCCGAACGGCAGCTCGACGCCCTCGGTCGACCCGGCCACCACGGTCAGGCTGGAGACCTTCTTGGTGAAGTCCTGGGCGCCCTTCTTCGAGAGCATGATCCGGAAGTACTCCAGGCCGCCGGCGAGGTTCTTCGCCTTGGCCGGGAGCATGAACGGCTCTCCGGCGGTGCCGCGGATCGCCTCGAACGGCAGCTTGTCACCGCTGCCCAGGCTGGGCGTCGGCTGGATCGTCATGTTGAAGCCCTCGGGCGTGACCTTCTTCTGCTCGCTCTCCAGCCAGGAGCCGCAGGAGATGAAGGCGGCCTTGCCCTGGCACCACGCGGTCTGCGACTGCACGTGGTCGAGGCCCGGCGAACCGGCAAGGATGTAGCCGTCCTTGACGATCTGGTGCCACGCGTCCGCAGCGGCCTTCATCGCGTCGGACTTCCACGCGTTGGGCTCCAGGTTGTCGATCGCCGTGGCGACGGACGGCCCGCCGAACTTGATGGCCGTGGCGATCACCGGCCAGCTCATGTAGCGGGGGTGCTTGCCCGCGTACGTCCACGGAGCGATGCCGGCCGCCTTGATCTTCTTGCACAGCGCGATGTGCTCGTCCCAGGTCTTGGCATACTGCCAGCCCCGGTCGGCGAAGAGCTTCGTGGAGTGCCAGATGCCGTAGGCGGTGTAGGTGTAGTTCAGCACCATGAACTTGCCGTCGTACGAGCCGACCTCGACGGCGCCCGGCAGCAGCGTGTCCTTGACCGTCTTGCCGGGGACGTCGAGGCTCGGGGCGGCGAGCAGCTCACCCAGGTCGGCGATGGCGTTCTGGGAGACCAGGCTGTTGAAGTCGATCTGGTCCTTGCCGGAGTTGTTGACCACGTCCGGCGGGGTGCCGTCGACGAAGCGCGGCTGGAGGGTCTTCGCGATCTCCTGCGTCGCCGAGTGGTTGATCTTCGCCTTCGGGTACTTCTCGGTGTACATGGCCTCGTGGGCCTTCGCGTACTCCTCGCCGAAGCCGCCGTTGAAGATCACCACCTCGAGGGGCGCGTCCTCGTTGACACCGAGCGGGTTCTGCTCGCTCTTGGTGCCCTTGTAGGTGCCGGCGTCGCCCTTGTCGTCGCCGCCACCACCCGTGGCGCAGCCGGTCAGCAGGCCGGCGGCGGGGGTGGCCAGGAGGCTGGCGGCGGCGGTGCGCCGCAGGATGTCACGCCTGTTCATGGTCTCTCCTCGGATCGGTCCGGGCGGTCGCCGGATGGGGGATGACGACCGCCGCACGAGGCGCAGGGGGAATTTGTCTTCAGTTCGCAATATGTTGCTGAAGAATTTCTACGGCAGGAGGGCGCGGACTTCAACCCCCGGGGACCGAACCGTTATCAGCAGCGGCCAGTCCACGCCTGACGTACCCTCGGGGCCATGCGCCGCCTGCGGCAATTCGCCGCGCGCACCCCCGCTGGTCGACAACGTTACGTCGACCTGCTCCGGGCGCTCGCGATCGGCATGGTCGTTCTCGGCCACTGGGCGGTCGCCACGATCGGCGAGGACGCCGCCGGCCGGCCGACGGGGCGCTCGGCGCTGCCCGACCTGCCGTGGGCGTACCCGCTCACCTGGATCGCCCAGGTCATGCCGGTCTTCTTCCTGGTCGGCGGGTACGCCAACGCCGCCTCGCTGGCCGCCCGCCGGGCCGCCGGCGTCGACGCCACCGCGTGGCTGCTGGACCGGGGCGCCCGGCTGCTGCGCCCGACGACCGCGCTGCTGCTGGTGATCGCCGGCGGCGCCGCGCTCGCGTCGCTCGTCGGCGTCGGGGCGACGCTGGTGCGTACCGTCGCCTGGTTCGCCACGATCCCGCTCTGGTTCCTCGCCGCCTACCTGATCGTGGTGCCGCTGACCCCGGCGATGCTCGCCCTGCACCGGCGCTTCGGCCTGTTCGTGCCGGCGGCGCTGGCCGCGCTGGTCCTCGCCGGCGACGTGGGGCGGGCGCTGGGCCCGGCGGAGCTGGCGCTGCCGAACTACGTCCTCGGCTGGCTGGCCGTGCACCAGCTCGGCATCGCCTGGCGCGACGCCGACGCCGACCGTCACGACGCCCACCCGGACGCGGCGGGCGGGCGCCCGCCGCGCCCCGCGTCCGCGCGCGACCGGCCACGCCGACGCCGGCTGCCGCTGTCGCGGCGCGCGGGCGCGGCGGCGCTGCTGGGCGGCCTGGCCGCGACGGTGCTACTGACCACCGTCGGACCGTACCCGGTGAGCATGCTCAACGTCCCGGGCGAGCGGCTGGACAACGCCGCCCCGCCCAGCCTGGCCCTGCTGACGCTGACCGCCGCCCAGTTCGGGCTGATCCTGCTGCTGCGCGACCCGGCGGAGCGCTGGCTGCGCCGCCCCCGCCCGTGGCAGGCGGTGATCGCGGTGAACGCCGTCGTGCTCACCGTCTTCCTCTGGCACCTCACCGCGGCCATCCTGCTGGTCGGCGCGCTGGACGCGGCCGGGAGGCTGCCGACCCCGCCCGCGGGGTCGGCGGCCTGGCTGGCCTGGCGGGTGCCGTGGGTGCTGATGCTGGCCGTGGTGCTGGCCGCCCTGGTCGCCATCTTCGGCCCCGTCGAGGCCCGCACCGGCCGCGCCGGGCAGGGTCGGCCGGCCGGCGACGGGGCCGCGTCGGGCCGCGCGCCGGCCGGCGGCGGGTGGCGCGCCACCGTGCGCAGCGCGCTCACCGCCGCCGGTTTCGCCGCCGTGGTGTACGCCCTGGTGGTCAACGCCCAGACGCCGAGAGCGGCGCCCGAGCCGCTGGGGCTGCCGGCGGCGGCGCTGGTGGCGTACCTGGCCGGGGCCGGCACCCTGCGCCTGCTCAGGTCTGGGTGGGGAAGCCGAGGTTGACCCCGCCGTGCCGGGGGTCCAACCAGCGGCTGGTGACCACCTTGCCCCGGGTGAAGAAGCGCACCCCGTCCTCGCCGTGCGCGTGCAGGTCGCCGAAGAGCGAAGCCTTCCAGCCGCCGAAGGAGTAGTACGCCATCGGCACCGGGATCGGCACGTTGACGCCGACCATGCCCACCTCCACCTCGTGCTGGTAGCGCCGGGCCGCGCCGCCGTCGTTGGTGAAGATCGCCGTGCCGTTGCCGTACGGGTTGGCGTTGACCAGCTCCACCGCCTCGTCGTACGAGCCGACCCGCAGCACGCCGAGCACCGGGCCGAAGATCTCGTCGGTGTAGATCGACATGTCGGGAGTGACGCGGTCGAACAGCGTCGGGCCCAGCCAGAACCCGTTCGGGTCCCCGTCCGGCTCGACGTTCCGGCCGTCCACCACCGGCACCGCGCCGGCGGCCACCCCCGCCTCGACGTACGCGCGCACCCGGGCGGCGTGCGCGGCGGTGACCAGCGGGCCCATGTCGCAGCCGCGCCGGCCGTCGCCGGTGCGCAGCCGGCCCATCCGCTCGGCAATCCGGGCGACCAGGGCGTCGGCGACCGGCTCCACGGCGACCAGGGCCGAGATCGCCATACACCGCTCCCCCGCCGAGCCGAACCCCGCGTTGACCGCCGCGTCGGCGGCCAGGTCCAGGTCGGCGTCGGGGAGCACCACCATGTGGTTCTTCGCCCCGCCCAACGCCTGCACCCGCTTGCCGGCGGCGGTGCCGCGCTGGTGGACGTGCCGGGCGACCGGGGTGGAGCCGACGAACGACACCGCCTTCACGCCCGGGTGGTCCAGCAGCGCGTCCACGGCCTCGGCGTCGCCGTTGACGACGTTGAGCACCCCGTCGGGCAGGCCCGCCTCGGCGAACCACTCCGCCAGCAGCAGCGCCGCGCCCGGGTCCTTCTCGCTCGGCTTGAGCACCACCGCGTTGCCGCAGGCCACCGCGATCGGCAGGAACCACAGCGGCACCATCGCCGGGAAGTTGAACGGGGAGATCACCGCGACGACGCCGAGCGGCTGCCGCAGGCTGTACGAGTCGACCTCGGTGGAGACGTTCTCGCTGAACCCGCCGCGCAGCGCCGAGGGGATGCCGCAGGCGTACTCGATGATCTCCAGGCCGCGCTGCACCTCGCCGGCGGCGTCGGCGAGCACCTTGCCGTGCTCGGCGGTGATCACCTCGGCGAGCCGGTCCCGCCGCGCGTGCACCAGCTCCCGCAAGGCGAACAGCACCGCCGTCCGCCTTGCCAGGGACGCGTCCCGCCAGGACCGGGCCGCGCGCCCGGCGGCCTCCACCGCGACCGCGACGTCCGCCGCCGAGGCCAGCTCCACCCGGGCCGTACGCCGACCGGTCGCCGGGTCGAAGACGTCCCCGTGCCGGCCGGACGAGCCGCTGAACGGCTTGCCGTCGACGAAGTGGCCGATGACGCCGTGCTCCGCCGCGCTCACGCCGCCACCTCCGCCGCCACGCAGGAGCGGATCGCGTCGACCAGGATGGCCAGGCCCTCGCGGGCCTCGTCCTCGGTCAGCGTCAGCGGCGGGCCCATCCGCAGCACGTTGCCGTACAGGCCGCCCTTGCCGGTCAGCAGCCCGCCGGCCCGGCACGCCTCGAAGACCCGGCCGGTGAGCGCCGGGTCCGGCTCGGCGGTGCCCGGCCGGACGAACTCGACGCCGAGCATCAGCCCCTTGCCGCGTACCTCCGCGACGCCGTCGAGACCGCTCACGGCGGCGCGCAGGCCGTCGGCGAGGATCGCGCCGGTGCGGGCCGCGTTGGCCTGGAGGTCGTGGTCGAGCAGGTAGTCGAGCACGGCGTTGCCGGCGGCGGTCGAGACCGGGTTGCCGCCGAAGGTGGAGAAGCTGATGCCCGGCACCGACTCCAGCACCTCCGCGCGGCCGACCACGCCGGCCAGGGCGAAGCCGTTGCCGATGCCCTTGGCGAAGGTGAGCAGGTCCGGGGTCACGCCGTGCGCCTGGTAGCCCCAGAAGTGCTCCCCGGTGCGCCCCCAGCCCGTCTGCACCTCGTCGCAGACGAACAGGATGCCGTGGGAGTCGAGGACCTTCTTCCAGGCCGCGAAGAGCCCGTCCGGCGGGTGCACGAAGCCGCCCACGCCCTGGATCGGCTCGGCGATCAGGCAGGCCACGTCGCCGGCGGTCTGGGTGGCGAGCACCTCGTGCAGGTCCTCCACGGCCGCCTCGATCCGCTCGGCCTCGCCCAGCCGGGCCAGCAGGCCGCGCAGCCGCTCGCCGGAGTGCAACCAGGCCACCTGGAGCGGGTTGAGCGCGCTGGCCGACCAGCCCCGGTTGCCGGTCACGCCCATCGCCGCGTACGACCGGCCGTGGTAGCTGTTGCGCACGGCGAGGATCTGGTGCGAGCGGCGGTGGTTGGTGGCGACCAGCAGCGCCGCCTCGTTCGCCTCGGTGCCCGAGTTGGTGAAGAAGACCCGCGCGTCGGGGATGCCGGAGAGCCGGGCGACCTTCTCGGCCAGCTCGACCTGCTGCCGGATCAGGTAGAGGGTGGAGCTGTGCACGATGCCGGTGCGCAGCTGCCGCTCGACGGCCTCCCGGATCTCCGGGACGTCGTAGCCGATCATGTTTGTCAGCACGCCGCCGAAGAAGTCGAGGTAGGTGCGGCCCCGGGCGTCGGTGACCCGGCGGCCGGAGCCGGAGACCAGCTCGATCGGCTCGTCGTAGTAGAGCGGCATCCAGGACGGGAGCACGGCCCGGTGCCGGGCCAGCAGATCGTCGGTGGTCATCGTCGCACCCTCTCAGCGGCGTTCGCGGTAACCGCACGCTGCCACCAGCCGGCGGCGGGGACAAGGGTCGGTGGGTGGAGCGCGCACCGGGGCCGCCCCGCGCCGTCGCCCGGCCCGGCCCGATCGTTCGTCGCCGGCCCGGTCGTGCGCCGCCCGGGCACCCGGCCGCCGGTACGATCCGGCGGTGCGGACCGGTGAGGAGGCGCCGCGTGGGGCGTCGGCGCTGCCGACCGGCGCGGCGGGCACGAGCGTCGAGGCGATCGGCGCCGGCGTACGGGCCTGGGTGGGCTCGGGGCCGCTGCGCGACCTCGTCGGGCACTTCGGCGGCACGTGGCCGGACGGGGACGTGGCGGGCGTGCTGGCCGGCCTCGACGACTTCTCCGCCCGGCACTGGGACTTCCGGGGTGGCCGGGAGCGGCCGGACGCCCGGGAACCGGCCGTCGACGCGGCCACCGCGCGGCTGGTGCTCGCCACCGCCGCCGCGCTCGGCATGGTGCGTCCGGCGGCGCCGGCCCGCTCGCGGTACGCCCACCTGGTCGTGCTCGGCGGGTTGGCGCACGCCTGCCAGCGCCGGGTCGCGTACGCGGCGCACCTGCTGCGCGGCGGCACCCGGGTCGGCGGCGAGGTGGCGGTGCTGGGCAGCTTCCGCCCGCTGTCGGACGCGGAGTGCCGGGCCCTGGAGGTGGCTGGCGTCCCGCCCTGCGACACCGAGGTGGCGGCGCTGGACGCGGCGGTGCGGCGGGAGTTCGCGGTGGCCGTCCCGGCCGAGGAGGACGGCCACGACGCCGACCACCCGCACCGCTCCTGGTCGTCGCGTACGTACCGGCCCGCGGGTGGCCCGCCGGTGCGCGTACTGGCCGCCCCGTCCGGCGATCCCGCGCGGCGCCGCGCGCACACCGCCGACACCCAGCGGTTCTGGGCCGAGCACGTCCGCCTGCGCGCGGGCGACGCGGTGCTGATGGTGACCGCCCCGATCTACGTGCCGTTCCAGCACTGCGACGCGCTGCGCACCCTCGCCGTGCCGTACGGCTGCGCGATCGAGACCGTCGGCGTCGACCCGGCCCTGCCCGACCTGGCCGGGCTGCCCGAACCGGCGCTCACCCCGGGGCGCTACCTCCAGGAGATCCGCTCGGCCATCCGGTCCGTGCGGGCCCTGCACACGGCGCTGGGCGACGGCTGACCGGCGCACGGCCGGGGGCCGACGCACGACGGATCGCCGCGCGCCGGCCCCGTGGACCGCGATCAGTTGACGTAGACGGGGGCGTTGCCCTTGCTGGCGTCCTGCACGGGCGAGTACGCCGCGGAGAAGTACGCCGTGCCGAAGCAGAGGCTGGGGCCGGAGAACTTCGTCAGCGTCTGGTTGGTGAAGGTGATCGAGTTGTTGGCGTTGGTCGCCGTGCCGGTCAGGCTGTTGGTGCCGGTCCGGTAAACGCAGGTGATCGCGCCGAGCAGCGAGTTCAGCACGACGGTGCTCTGGATCGGCGCCGTCGCCGTGCCGCTGATCTTGACCACGCCGGCGCTGGTGACCGAGGTGGCGTACGGCAGGTTCTGCACGGTCACGCTCTGCACCCCGGTGGTGCCGATGACGTTTGTGGTGCAGTTGGTGAAGGACTGGGCGGTCAGGCTCTCGGTGGCGGTGCCCGGGGCCGCCGGGTTGCTCAGCACCTTGGCGCTGAAGCTGGACGCGGCGCACTTCACGCCGGTGGTGCCCGAGGCGGAGGAGTAGAAGGTGGCGTTGGTGCCGGTCCTGAGGCTGGCCCGGATCACGTCGTTGACGGCGACAGCGGTGCCGCCCGGCGCCGGGTAGGTCAGCACGTTGTTGGCGAACGGTGCCGGGGTGGCGGAGCGCGGAGCGGCGGCGGAGCCCGGGGCGGCGGCGAGGCCGGTCAGCAGCGCGAGGGTGGTGAGACCCACGCCGATTCGTCCGTACCTGAGCATGGTTCTTCCTTTCGGGGGACGGGGGAGGTCGACTCGCGTGGGCGGGGGGCGCCCACGTGGCGACCGGGGCCGTCGCGTCATGGACGGCTGTGGGGGTTGCCGGGCGGCCGTCGGGGCCGGGCGGCGGTGGCGGTGGTGGTGCGGCGACGTCAGCGGGCAGGCCGGCGTGGCGCGCCGCGGCGCAGCGGCGTCACCTGCGTCTTTCCGGCCTTGGGAGGGCGCTCCTGTTCCGCGATAATGGCACCCATCGAGCCCTCCTTCGATGAGTCAACGGGTGACCATCCGGAAGATCACCCATGGTGACGGGATCCCAACTGAGCGTGCAGCAAGTTATAAACCCCGGAGGGTCGTAAAGTCAATGAATGGAGAGGCAGGCACGTTGACCACGCAGCGCCGCCCGCATCCGGCGCCCCTGCCGGGCGCACGCCCGGGTCGCGACCCCGATCGCGCGATCAAACGTGGCCCGCGCCGGCTCTCCGCCGAGGCGGTGGCCGCGACCCAGCGCGACCGCCTCTTCGACGGGCTCGTGCGGGAGGTGGCGACGAAGGGCTACGACAACGCCCGGGTCACCGACATCTGCCACGCCGCCGGGGTGACCCGACCGGCCTTCTACGCCCTCTTCAGCGGCAAGGAGGACGCCTTCCTCGCCGCGTACCGGCACGGCGTCGCCGTGCTGTCGCAGCTCATGGAGAGCGCCTACCGGGAGGCCGGGCCGGCATGGTCGGACGCCGCCCGCGCCGCCCTGCGCACCCTGCTGGAGGTGCTGGCGAGCGTGCCGGCTTTCGCCCGGATGGCGCTCGTCGAGGTGGACGCGGCCGGCCCGGACGCCCGCCGGGAGCGCGACGCCCTGCTCGGCAGCTTCCGCCGGTTCTTCGCCGACGCCGGCCCCGGCCCGACGGTGGACGTGGACCGGGACGCGCTGGTGTCCACAGTGGTCGGCGGGATCCACGCCACCGTACGCAGCCGGGTGGCCCAGGGCCGGGCGACGGAGCTGCCCCAACTGCTGCCGGTGCTCACCTACGCGGCCACCGCGCCCTTCCTCGGCACCGACGACGCGACCCGGGCGACGCGGCTGGCACGCGCGGCCGACGGCCCGGGCACGACCGCGCCGTGCGCGCCGGCCGGCGAGGCGGCCACCCTGCCCTGACGGCGACCGGCCTCCCGGCCGGGCAGCCGATGCCGCGCGGTCGAAAACCGCAGCGGTTTTTCACTTTGGCCGCATTTGGCAAATACCGCCTCAACCAGCCCCCACCGGCCGTTGACCCGGCATTTACTCGGCGGTAACTTCAGCCTGCGCAGACCCTTGAGCCGATTTCCCATTGTCGCCGATCAATTGATCTTCGAAAGGGAGCCCACCATGTCGGAGCAGCTCGCACCGATCGAACCCGATCCGCCGCGCAGCGGCGTGCGCTGGCGCCGGTTCGCCGCCACGCTGGGCACCGTCGTGGCGGGTGCCGCCGGCATGGTCGTGCTGACCGCCCAGGGCGTACTGGGCGCGCAGTTCGCCATCTCCGGCATGCCGTTCACCGTCACCGCCGACAAGCTCACCGGCACGGGGTTCGAGCAGTTCGCCACCATCGACCAGATGATTCCGGACAGCCCCAACCAGGGCGACACCGGCGGGCAGGTCCTGGTGATGGTGTCGGCAATCGACAAGGCCGAGCTGACGAACCTCTGCCAGAGCATCAACCTGGGCGGCGTCTACCTGAAGATCACCGCCGGCGGCGCCGGCACACCGGTCACCGCCCGCACCCTGGTCGTCGACGGCGACGAGGTCGCCGGCAACGCCTCGTTCAAGAACATCAACGTCGGGCAGGACGCCAGCACCCTCGACCAGGTGCCCGGGGTCAAGGGCAACCCCGGCGTCTTCGCCCAGCAGTCGGACACGGTGACCATCACCAACCTGCGGCAGAACAACTACGCCACCACGGCCGCCGTCTTCAACCTGCCCGACCTGCGCATGGCGTTCACCTCCGACGGATGCTGACGTGAGCGCCGCAGGACACCACCCGGTGCCAGCCGCCCGCCGACCCGGCGGGCGCTGGCGCCGCTGGCGGCGGGGCCGCCCGTTCACCGCCGGGGTGCTGATCGCGCTCGGCGGCACGGAGATGCTCGTGACCCTGCGCGCGCCGCTCGGGGTGCTGCTGCACGTCGGGCCGCAGGGGCTGGCCGCCTACCTGGTGCCGGCCGTCCTGGTGCTCTGCGGGGTGCTGCTGGTCGCCACTCCGCAGCAACGGGTCTTCTACGCCGTGCTCTCCCTGCTGCTCGGGCTGGTCTCCTGGCTGACCTCGAACCTGGGCGGCTTCCTGGTCGGGATGCTGCTGGCCCTCGTCGGCGGGGCACTCGCCTTCGCCTGGACGCCCGACAAGCGGCGCCCACCGGCCGGCGCCACCGGGGCGCCCGGAGCGCCGGCCCCGCAGACCGGAGGACCGGCCACGCAGACCGGGGACCCGGACGACGACGAACTGCTGCCGGGCCTGGGCACGACGCGCCCGACGCCCGCCGACCGCGGCTGAGTCAGCCGGCGGTGTCGCGTACCGCCTGGGCGAAGACCTCGGAGCGGTGCTCGAAGTTGCGGAACCGCCCGTAGCTCGGCGCCGCCGGGGAGAGCAGCACCACCCCGTCGGCCGGGGTCACCTCGCGGGCCAACCGGACGGCGTCGACCAGGTCGTCGACCACCTCGGTACGCACCTTCGGCAGGCCGGCGAGCGCCTCGACGATGCGGGGGCCGCTGTCCGGGATGCCGAGCACGGTCAGCTCGCGTTCCGCGAGGTGCTCGCGCAGCGGCGTGTAGTCCAGGCCCCGGTCGGTGCCGCCGACGATCACCGTCAACGGCCGCCCCTCGTACGCGTCGATGGCGTGCATGGCCGCGTACGGGCTGGTGGCGAGGGTGTCGTCGACGAAGGTCAGGCCGGACGGGTCGGCGATCTCGGTGAGGCGGTGGGCCAGCCCCTGGAACTCGGCGACCGCCACGGCCAGGGTGTCCCGGCGGTCCACCACGTCGATGCCGAGCGCGTCGAGCACGGCGAGGGCGACGCAGAGGTTGCCCTCGTTGTGCCGGCCGACCAGCGGCAGCACCGCGCGCGGGAAGAGCGGCCGGTCGCCGAGGTGGAACCAGGGCGTGCCGTCGGCGCCGCCGGCCACGTGGGCGGTGTCCGGCAGGCCGGCGCGCACCGCCGCGCGGTCGCCCAGTTCCAGGGCGAGCCTCGGGTCGGCGCCGTTGACCACCACGGTCCGCGGCCCGTGCGCCAGCAGGTTGAGCTTGTCCCGGTAGTACTCGCGCTCGCCGCCGTGCGCGTCGAGGTGCTCGGGGAAGAGGGAGGTGACGACCGCCACCCGGGGCGAGTCGGTCAGGTCGCTGCACTGGTAGCTGGACAGTTCCAGCACGTACAGCTCCGCCTCCGGCAGGTCCAGCGTCGGCACGCCGATGTTGCCGCCGAACACGTTCGGCCGGTCCACGGCGGCGAGCAGGTGGCTGATCAGGCTGGACGTGGTGCTCTTGCCCTTGCTGCCGGTGACGCCGACCGTACGGGCGGCGTGGTCGGCCATCCACAGGGCGGTGCCCTGCGTGACGGTCGCCCCGCGCCGGCGCAGCTCCACCAGCCACGGGTGGGTCTGCGGCACGCCGGGCGAGCGGACCACCACGTCGGCGGCGGCCAGCCGGGCGAAGCCCTCCTCGCCGGTGACCAGCGGCGCGGCCTCGGCGAGCGGCCCCTCCCAGGGCAGGCTGAGGAAGTTGGCGCTGTCGTCGACGGCGACCAGGTCGGCCGGGCCGTGCGCGGCGATCGCGGTCACCGCGGCCCGGCCCTCCCGGCCGGCCCCCCAGACGGCGACGGTACGTCCGCGCAGGTCAGACAGGCGCACGGGCTCTCCTCAGGGGGTGTTGTCGGGCGTGGCAGGGGCGGGGTCCGGCGCAGCCGGACACGGCCGGACGAACCAGGGCCTAGTATGGCGTGTGCCCAACGAGCAGCTCCGGCGGATGGACGCCTTCACCTTCCCGTCCTACTCGATCGACCTCTCCACCGGGGAGGTGTTGTTCGACTACGCCCTCACCGGCCCCGACGGCGAGCAGCGGTTCACCGAGGTGGTCACCCTTCCCCTGCCGGACGCGCCGCCCTCGGACGAGACCGTGGCGACCCTGGGCCGGGTGCTGGAGCTGCTGCACGTGGTCGCCGGCGTCAGCTACTACAAGGCCGCCGCGCCGCCGCGCCTGGTGCTGCCGGCGCCGCTGGGCACGGCCGCCGCCGAGCTGGTCACCGCCGTCTACACCAAGGGCCTCGCGGAGTACGCGTACCGCAACCAGCTGCCGCACGTGCTGGAGCTGCGCCCGGAGGTGCCGGCGGGCGAGGTGTCCCCGCCCCGGGAGTACGACGACTCCGACCGGCGTCCGCTCTCGGCGGTGGGTGGCGGCAAGGACTCCATCGTCAGCCTGGAGGCGCTGCGCCGGGCGGGCTTCGACCCGGTGCCCTTCTCGGTCAACCCGAACCACGTGATCGTCGCGGTGAACGAGGCGTCCGGGCTGGCCCCGCTCGCCGCCCGTCGGCGGATCGACCCGGTGCTGTTCGAGCTGAACGCCGCCGGGGCCCGCAACGGCCACATCCCGGTCACCGCGATCAACTCGCTGATCGCCGTCGCCACGGCGGTGCTGCACGGCCTGGGCCCGGTGGTGATGTCCAACGAGCGCTCGGCGTCGGACCCGAACCTGGTCTGGAACGGCCACGAGATCAACCACCAGTGGTCCAAGGGCGTGGAGGCGGAGGGGCTGCTCCGGGCCGCGCTGGCCGCGCACGCCGGGCTGACCGAGCCCTACTTCTCGCTGCTGCGCTCGCTGTCGGAGCTGCACATCGCCCGGTCGTTCGCCGAGATCGACCGCTACGACGACGTGGTGACGAGCTGCAACGCCGCGTTCAAGCTGCGCGACGCCAGCGAGCGCTGGTGCCGCGACTGCCCGAAGTGCCGGTTCGTCTTCCTGGCCATGGCGCCGTTCATGTCGCGCGAGCGGGTCACCCACATCTTCGGCGGCGACCTGCTCGCCGACGAGTCGCAGATCCCCGGCTACCGGGAGCTGCTGGGCGTGGACGGGCACAAGCCGTTCGAGTGCGTCGGCGAGGTGGAGGAGTCCGTGGTGGCCCTGAGCCTGCTGGCCGAGCAGGACCAGTGGCGCGACGCCCCGGTGGTGCGCGCCCTGGTCGACGCGGTCCCGGCCACGGCCTGGTCGACGGCGGCCACCTCGGACGTCTTCACCCCGGGCGGCCCGAACCACATCCCCCCGCCCTACGCGAAGGCCCTCACGGCCCTGACCTGACCCCCTCCCTCGCTCGCCCCGACCCGGGGTCAACGGGGTGATGTGGGGTGGGTGCGGATGGCGTCGAGGGCCAGCAGTGCGACGTGCAGGGAGAGGCAGGCCTCGACCGAGTCGAGGTCCACGTCCAGGACGCGGCGGATCCGGGCCAGCCGCTCGTAGAAGGCCGGTCGGGACAGGTGTGCCGCCCCGGCCGCCGCCGACTTGTTGCGGCCCTGCTCCAGGTACGCCCGCAGGGTGCCCAGCAACTGCTCCCGTGGGTGCTGCGCGTCGTGGGTCAGCAGCGCGCCGAGTTCCCGCTCGACGAACGTCTGCAACCGGGGCTCGTCGCGCAGCAGGTGCAGCAGCCCCGCCAGCCCGACGTGCGGCAGCCGGAAGACCGGCAGGTCCCGCCGGTCCCGCCGGGCGGCGTCGGCGATCTGTCGGGCCTCGACCAGCGAGCGGCGCGCCTCCCGCAGGCTGGGCACGCCGGAACCGGCCGCGACGAGCAGTCCGCCGCCTGCCGGCCGGGCCACGCCGTTCGTACGCCCGTGGGACCGGGCCGGTCCGTCACCGCGGCCGGGGCCGCCCGGGCGGGCCTGGCCGTCGGGGCGAGCGGAACCGCCCGGGCGAGGATGACCATCCGGGCGCACGAGCCCGTCCGGGCGGGCATGGCCGTCCGAGCGGGCGGGGGCGTCCGGGCGGGTGCGGTGCAGCGCGGCGGCGAACGCGGCCAGCGACCGCTCCTCGGCCGCCGGCTCCGGCAGGGCGAGCAGCACGCCGACAGCGTGGTCGTCGATGGCGCTGGACAGCCCGGTCAGCTTCGCCTCGTGCAACGCCTGCCCGACCGCCTCGGCGAGATCACGCAGCCGGGCAGGGCCCGCCTCCGGACCGCCCGACTGCCCCTGGTCCGGGGCCGGTCCGCCCTCCCCCGCCGGGTCGTCGGCCCGGTGCCGGACCACCACCCCGACCAGGTGCCGGCGCTCCAGCAGCACGCCGAGGGCCCGGGCCCGCAGGGCGACCTCGTCCACCGGCAGCGAGTGGTCGAGCAGGGCGGTGAGCAGCGTACGGTGGATCTGCCGCTCCAGGCCCTCGGCGTCGCGCCGGATCAGCCGGCCCAGGGCCAGCGTCGAGGCGGCCCGCTCGACGAGAATGGTCAGCCGCGTGGGCGGGACCACGGGCGGCACGGCGACGCCGACGGGCGCACCGCCCTCCTCGGCGGGGTCGAACACGCGCCGGCCCGCCGCCAGGTCGCCCCCGCCGGGCCAGCGCAGCAGCAGCCGCCCCCAGTCCTGCCCCCGGGCGCCCACCGTGGTCACCAGCCACCCGTTGTCGCCGTCGTACGCGGTGCGCCCCGCCGGCCGGATCCGCCGCGAGTGCTGCTCCCAGCAGTCCAGCAGCAGCTCGGCGCTCTCCCCCGCCGGGTCGTACGCGAGCACCTGCCGGGAGAGGTTCTCCAACACCACCGGGCAGCCGGAGAGGTCGGCGGCCTGCCGTACCACCTCGTTGGGGCCGGCGCCCTCCACCGACAACTCCGTGAAGCGCTGGTGGATCTCCTCCGTCGCCCGCAGCTCGGTCAGCTGGGCGTCGACGATCAGCGCGTGCACCGCCTCGGTGATCCGGACGAACGGGGTGGCCCGCCGCAGCTCGACCAGGGGCAGGCCGCGCCGCTCGGCGGCGGCGGCCATCACCCGGGGCACCCCGCTGACGTACCGGCGGCCCAGCTCGACGACCAGGCCGGAGACGCCCACGTCGGCCAGGTCGCCGATGAAGGCGCGCAGCCCGGCGTCGTCGGCGGGCAGCCCGATCCCGGTGGTGAGCACCAGCTCGCCGCCGCCGAGCAGCGGGGCGATGTCGGGCACCTCGGTCACGTGCACCCAGCGCACCGGGCGGTCGAGACCGGCGTCCCCGGCGACCAGGCGCGGAGCGCCGTGGCGGACCGGGTCCAGCGCGAGGACCTCACGGACGGTAGGGAACACGGGCGACACGCTACCGTCCGTGACATAGATTCCGCACGGGCGCCACCCGGGTCGCGGGCCCCGCCTGCCCCGTCCAACTCGGACGACGACCCACTCCGCGTCCTGAGGCAGATCAGTAACGAGATACGGTCGGGATCATGACCCTCATCTTCGCCGACCTCGGCCTGCACCTGGGCGTCCTGGACGCCCTGCTGGACGACGCGATCGCTGCCGACGACCTCAAGGCGCTCATCGAGTCGACCGGCCCCGATGGCCCGGAGGACGGCTATCCAGGTCCGGGCCCGCGCCTGCAGGCGTCACTGAAGCTGTTACATGCCGTCACGGTGCCGCCGGCCGAGGCCGCAGCGATCACCGAACTGCAGTTCGACGGCGGCAGCGACATCTACATGCTGATCGAGCAGACCCTGGACATCGACACCGGCGGCGAGTCCGACGACTACAACGTGACGTCGCTGGAGGGCATTGACACATTGTCCAGCCTGCAGTCCTTGGACCTGGACGGCCACGGCTATCGCCCAGGGCCGTTGGACCTGACCCCGCTGACCGGCCACCCGGCCCTGTCGGAACTGGTACTGACCGGGAAGTGCACGGGAGCCGCGGCGCTGGAGTCGCTGCCTGCGCTACACACCCTGGACGTCTCGCTGGCGCACCTCGACGACCCCGATGTCCTGACCCGCCTGGAGGCCCGCGGAACGACAATCCAGCGTTGACCACGCGACAGCAGAGGCCGTTGCGACGCTGATCGCCGCCCCGTGCGCCGAGGTGGCGTGACGCCGTGCCGCCGGTCCAACCACGCCAAGCCTGAGCACGCCCCGGCTTGCTTGATATGGCCCGCCCGGGTGAAGCCGTGGGATCCAGCTCGACGGGTGCGGGCGGGCGCGTGTCAGCCCAGTGCCTTGCGCAGCAGCGCCGTCAACTGGTCCTGCTCGTCGGGCGAGAGTCGTCCGACCGCCGTGCGGGCGAAGGTGAAGGCCGTTGCGAACCGGTGATTGATCTCGTCGCCCCGGGGGGTTCTCGCGACGAGCCGTGCGCGGCGGTCCCGGGGATTCGGTTCGCGGGTCACGAGGCCGAGCGCTTCGAGACGCACGACGATCTGGGTGATGTTGGAGGCATCGCAGCCGAGTTCCCCGGCCAGGGCGCCCATGCCCCGTCGCTCATCGAGTCGCCCGAGCACACATGCCTGCGCCGGGCTGAGCGACAGCTCGGCTGCCGCCGTCTCGTAGGCGCGGTCGTACACGTCGACCAGGTCGAACAGGGCTGCCTCGGCCTCGGACGAGGGAGTCACGGGTCCGTTCGGCAGCGCCATATCCCCCAGCCTAGACGAGTTAGTTGATTCGCTCAAATAGCTGTGGTCCAATGATCCTTGATGCACTCAAGCAAATCAGGGGGGACGATGAGGAGCAGAGCCAAGCGCACAGCGGGCGACGCGATCGTGGCGCCGCAGATGAACGCGGTCGTCCTTGACCGGTTCGGCGGAGTCGACGAACTCTCGTCGCGTCGGATACCGCTCCCGCAGGTCGGCGACGACGACGTCCTCATCAGGGTGGAGTACGCAGGCGTCGGGTCCTGGGACGCGGGCGAACGGGAGGGGGAATACGACGGCGTATTCGGCGTCGCCTCGACCTTCCCCTACGTCCTCGGCTGGGACGCGGCCGGCACGGTCGCCGCGGTCGGGCGCAACGTCACCCGGTTCGACGTGGGCGAGCGAGTCTACGCCGCGACGATGCCGGTGCCGCGTGGTGGCGCCTACGCCGAGTACGCCGTCGTCGAGGCGGAGTTCGTGGCTCGCGTGCCCGACCGGCTGCCGACCGGACAGGCCGGCGCGATGGCGTGGGATGCCCTGACCGCACTGAGCGGTCTCGACCTGCTCGGGCTGCGGGCGGACGAGACGCTCATGGTCTTCGGGGCCAGCGGGGGTATCGGCCACATGGCCGTGCAGCTGGCGCGACACAGCGGCATCCGGGTGTTGGCCGTGGCCTCTGGTGACGACGGCGTCGCCCTGGCCCGGCGGCTGGGCGCCGACGACGCCGTCGACGGTCGTCGGGACGACGTGCCGGCTGCGGCGTTCGAGTTCGCACCGGGCGGGCTCGATGCGGCTCTGGTCACCGTGGGAGGCGAGATTGCCGAACGATCCCTGCGCGCGGTCAGGAAGTCGGGACGGATCGCCTGGCCGAACGGTGTCCTGCCCGCGCCGGTGACGTCGCCGGGTGCGACGGTGTCCCACTACGACGGGGACCGGAGCCGCGCCTCCACCGATCGGCTGAACGCGATCATCGAGGCGAGCTCCTTCGAGGTCCACGTCGCCCGGACCTTCCCGTTGGCCCGGGCCGGGGAAGCGCACCGCGCCCTAGACGATCACTATGTCGGGAAGCTGGCCCTCAAGGTCGGATAGGACGCGACAGACGGCCCGAGGCTCCCTGAGCGACGCGGCCCGGAAGCCCCTCGGCGTGAGGGACTTCCGGGCCGCGTGACGCTCACCTGCCGGGCGCCGCTCAGTCGACGCCGAACTCCATCGCGGCGCGGTCGAGGGCCTCGTCGGCGGCCGAGGGGACGCCCCGGGAGGCGATGGCCTCCGCGCCGCCCTGCGGCATCGCGCCGATCAGCCCGGTCGAGGCCGCCTGCGCGGCGCCGACCATCCGCTGCGGGGCCGCGCCGCCGACCATGCCGAGGGTCGCGTACTGCTCCAGCTTCGCCCGCGAGTCGGCGATGTCCAGGTTGCGCATGGTGAGCTGGCCGATCCGGTCCGACGGGCCGAACGCCGAGTCCTCCGTACGCTCCATCGACAGCTTGTCGGGGTGGTAGCTGAACGCCGGGCCGGTGGTGTCGAGGATCGAGTAGTCCTCGCCCCGGCGCAGCCGCAACGTCACCTCGCCGGTGACCGCCGTGCCCACCCAGCGCTGCAACGACTCGCGCAGCATCAGCGCCTGCGGGTCCAGCCAGCGCCCCTCGTACATCAGCCGGCCGAGGCGGCGGCCCTCGTTGTGGTAGTTCGCCAGGGTGTCCTCGTTGTGGATGGCGTTGACCAGCCGCTCGTACGCGGCGTGCAGCAGCGCCATGCCGGGCGCCTCGTAGATGCCCCGGCTCTTGGCCTCGATGATCCGGTTCTCGATCTGGTCCGACATGCCCATGCCGTGCCGGCCGCCGATGGCGTTGGCCTCCAGCACCAGGTCGACGGGGCTGCCGAACTCCTTGCCGTTGATAGTCACCGGGCGGCCCTGGTCGAAGCCGATCGTGACGTCCTCGGTCGGGATCTCCACGGACGGGTCCCAGAACCGGACTCCCATGATCGGGTTGACCGTCTCGATGCCGGTGTCGAGGTGTTCGAGGGTCTTCGCCTCGTGCGTGGCGCCCCAGATGTTGGCGTCGGTCGAGTACGCCTTCTCGGTGCTGTCCCGGTACGGCAGGCCGCGTTCGAGCAGCCACTCCGACATCTCCTTGCGCCCACCGAGTTCGGTGACGAAGTCGGTGTCGAGCCACGGCTTGTAGATGCGCAGCTGCGGGTTGGCCAGCAGGCCGTAGCGGTAGAACCGCTCGATGTCGTTGCCCTTGAAGGTCGAGCCGTCGCCCCAGATCTGGACGTCGTCGGAGATCATCGCCCGGACCAGCAGGGTCCCGGTCACGGCCCGGCCCAGCGGGGTGGTGTTGAAGTACGCCCGCCCGCCCGACCGGATGTGGAAGGCCCCGCAGGTCAACGCCGCCAGGCCCTCCTCGACCAGGGCAGCGCGGCAGTCGACCAGGCGGGCGACCTCGGCGCCGTAGCTGAGCGCGCGACCGGGCACCGAGGCGATGTCCGGCTCGTCGTACTGGCCGATGTCGGCGGTGTAGGCGCAGGGAACGGCGCCCTTGTCGCGCATCCACGCGACCGCGACCGAGGTGTCGAGGCCGCCGGAGAAGGCGATGCCGACACGTTCGCCGATGGGCAGGGAGGTGAGAACCTTGGACACAAGGAAGATTATGCACTAGGCCGCATGGCCATGCAAACGCAGGGTGGGGACATGACCAGCGACAGCGGGACCCACCGCACGCCCCGCACCGTCGCAAGGGTCCCGCTCTAGTAATAGTTGTCGATCGGCTGGCGCGCCTCGTCGAACAGCGCCGGCCCCTCGTACCGCACCGGGGGCAGCGGCGGGGTGACCGGCTTGACCTCCTCGAACTGTTCGGCGGACAGGGCGTACACCACCCGGCCGAGGCCGGACCGGTCGATCGCGGTCGCGCACATCGGGCAGGGCTGGCAACTGGTGAACATGGTGGTGCCGGCGGCCACGTCGGGAGCGAGTTCCCGAGCGGCCCAGCGGGCCAGCTTCAGTTCCGGGTGGGCGGTGATGTCCGAGTCGGAGACCACGGTGTTGTGGTCCTCGATCAGGACGGTGCCGTCCGCACCGACCAGCAACGAGCCGAACGGCCGTTCGCCGGACGCCCCGGCCTCGCTGGCGAGTTCCACCGCACGGCGGAGAAATCTCTCGTCGTCAGGGGTCATCGGTCCTCCTGGGATCTGTGGTACGCGGCCACGGCCGCAAGGGTCTGCCAGGCGCGTTCGGGCTGGCGGATCTCGGTCAGGTCGCCGTTGAACGGGTCGAGCACCACCGTTTCCGCCCCGAGCAGACGGATCTGGTCGATGTCGGCGATGATCTGCTCGATGGTGCCGACACCGGCGAGCCGGTCCGGGGCGGTGACCACTTCTCGGGTCTCCCGGAGTCCGATGCGTGGCATCAACGCGGGCACCGGCCGGCCCAGTTCGCCGGCGGTGGCCTTCAGCCGCCCCGCTGCGTCCGCCAGCCATCCGGGCGTGACCCGCAGCGGGTGCCAGGCGTCACCGAGCAGTACCGCGCGACGTATGCCGGCGTCGCTGTTGCCGCCGACCCAGATCGGGATCGGGGTCGTATCGTAGTCGTCGGTGTTCCGCCAGGCGTCGCGCATGACGTGCAGGTACTCATCGGTCAGCGCGCCGCGCCGCCGGAACGGCACGCCGAGCGCCTCGAACTCCTGCCGGGCCCAGCCGACGCCGACGCCGAGGACGAGCCGGCCGCCGCTGAGCCGGTTGAGGTTCGCCGCCATCCGGGCGGTGAGCAGCGGGTGCCGGTACGGAACGATGAGCACCGTGGTGCCCAGCCGGACCCGGCGGGTCACCCCGGCCAGCCAGGACAGCGTGGTGAACGGCTCGTAGAACGGCGCCGGATACTGCTCGGCCACGTCCGGGGTCACCGCGATGTGATCGGAGACCATCAGCAGGTCGAAGCCGAGGCCCTCGACCGTCTGCGCCCACCGTCGCAGCGTTTCGGGGTCGGTACCCGGGGCAAAGTTCGGTACGTTGACGCCAATTTGCACGGGTTCCACGCTAGCCGGGGTGGGTTCCGTGTGTGAACATCGCGTTCCTGGTCCGGCTGAAGTACCCCGGCAGTCGGCACGAACCGCTGCACCAGTTGCTGGAGCGACGTACGGCGCCACCCTGCCCTATCGGGGCCCGCGCCTGTCGCCGCCCCGATCTTGACCCGGGCACGAACGCCCCCGCGGCTGAAGCGGAGCGCTAGGCCGGGTCGTCGCGACCCAACTCCCAGCAGGCCACGGCGGTCGCGGCGGCGACGTTGAGCGAGTCGACGCCGCGGCGCATCGGGATCACCACCCGGACGTCGCTGCCGTCCATCGCCGCCCGGGTCAGGCCGGCGCCCTCGGCCCCCATGAGCAGCGCCGCGCGGGCCCGCTGCGCCGCGTCGAGCCGCTGGATCGGCACCGCGTCCGGTGCCGGGGTCATCGCCAGCACCGTGAAGCCGGCCGCGCGGACGTCGCCGAGCGCGTCCGGCCAGGGCTCCAGCTTCGCGTACGGGATGGCGAAGACCTCGCCCATGCTGACCCGGACGCTGCGCCGGTAGAGCGGGTCGGCACAGGTCGGCGAGAGCAGCACGGCGTCCACGCCGAGCGCGGCCACCGCCCTGAAGATGGCCCCCAGGTTCGTGTGGTTGTTCACGTCCTCCAGGATCACCACCCGCCGCGCGGCGGCCAGCACCTCGGCGGCGGGCGGCAGCGGCTTGCGCCGGAACGACGCCAGCACGCCCCGGTGCACGTGGAACCCCGTCGCCCGTTGCAGCACGTCTTGAGTGGCGGCGTAGACGGGGGCGTCGCCGGTGTCCAGGTCGGCGAGCTGGTCGACCCGTTTGGCGTCCACCAGGTACGACCGGGCCGGATAGCCGGCGCGCAGTGCCCGGCGCAGCACCAGCTCGCCCTCGGCGATGAACAGGCCGTGCGGCGGTTCCCAGCGGGTACGCAGCTCGACGTCGGTCAGCGCGCGGTAGTCGGCGATCCGGTCGTCGTCGGGGTCGGTGATCGGGTGGATGGGCACCCGCCGATTCTGCCGGACGCGCCGCAGCCGTCCCGGACCGCCCGACGCCGGGGCACCCCGTGGCGTTTTGTCCCGGGAAAGACGGGAATGGCGGGCCGGAGCGGCGGAGCGACGGAAGGACAGTCAGGTGAACGCACGTCCCATGGGCACGCCGGGGCCGGCCCGCACCGACCAGCCGGACGGGTGGCGCGTCGACCTGGGTCCCCTGCCCCGCGACGCCACCGTCGCGGACCACATCGTGCACCGGTTGGCCGGCTGGGGGGTCCGCCGCTACTTCGGCTATCCCGGCGACGGCATCAACGGCCTGACCTCGGCGCTGCAACGCACCGGGGAGCAGACGCAGTTCGTCCAGGTCCGCCACGAGGAGACCGCCGGCTTCGCGGCGTCGGCGCACGTCAAGTACGGCGGCGGGCCGCTCGGCTGCGCGCTGGTGACCAGCGGCCCCGGCGCGATCCACCTGCTCAACGGCCTGTACGACGCCAAGCTGGACCACCAGCCGGTGGTCGCCCTGGTCGGCCACACCGCGCTCACCGCCGAGGGCGGCGGCTACTACCAGGAGGTGGACCTGCTCGCCCTCTACAAGGACGTCGCCGCCGCCTTCCTGGCCCAGCTCGACCATCCCAGCCAGGTCCGCCACCTGGTCGACCGGGCCTGCCGCACGGCGCTGGCCCGGCGTACCGTCACCGCGCTGGTGCTGCCGTCCGACATCCAGGACGCGCCGGCCGTGCCGGAACCACCGCACGCCCACGGCTACTACCGCACCAGCGACGTGCCCAGCAGCGCCCCGACGGTGCCGCCGGAGGCGGAGCTGCGCCGGGCCGCCGAGGTGCTGGGCGGCGGCGAGCGGGTCGCCATGCTGGTCGGGCAGGGCGCGCTCGGCGCGGTGGACGAGGTCCGCGCGGTCGCCGACCGGCTCGGCGCGGGGGTGGCGGCGGCGCTGCTCGGGTTCGCCGCGGTCGACCATCGGGAGCCGTGGGTGACCGGGGCGATCGGCCTGCTCGGCACCCGGCCCAGTTGGCAGCTGATGAACGAGTGCGACCGGCTGCTGATCGTGGGCAGCAACATGCCGTACTCGGAGTTCTACCCGCCGCAGGGGCAGGCCCGGGCGGTGCAGATCGACCGGGACGGCACCCAGCTGGGGCTGCGGTACCCGACCGAGGTGAACCTGACCGGGGACGCCGCCCCCACCCTGCGGGCCCTGATGCGCGAGCTCGGCCCGGGCCCGGGGCCGACCCGCTGGCGGGCGACGATCGGCAAGGCCACCACCGCCTGGCGCCGTACGCAGCGGGAACTGGCCGGGCAGGCCGCCGACCCGGTCAACCCGCAGCTGCTCTTCGCCACCCTCAGCGACCGGCTCCCCGACGACGTGATGATCTCGGTCGACTGCGGCACCACGACCGCCTGGTACGCCCGGCACCTCCAGGTCCGCCCCGGCATGCTGGCCAGCCTCTCCGGCACCCTGCTCTCGATGGGCGGCGCGATGCCGTACGCGCTGGCCGCCAAGTTCGCCCACCCGGACCGCCCGCTGGTGGCCCTGATCGGCGACGGCGCGATGCAGATGAACGGGGTCAACGAGCTGATCACGGTGGCCAAGTACTGGCGGAGCTGGTCGGACCCCCGCTTCGTGGTGCTCGTGCTCAACAACCGGGACCTGGCCTTCGTCAGCTGGGAGCAGCGCTCCAGCGAGGGCACGCCGATGTTCCCGGACAGCCAGCAGCTGCCCGACATCGGCTACCACCGGTGGGCGGAGGTGCTGGGCCTGCACGGCGAGCTGGTCGACACGCCGGAGCAGGTGCCGGGCGTCTGGGAGCGGGCGCTGGGCGCGGACCGGCCCGTGGTCGTCAACGCGCTGGTCGACCCGGCCGAGCTGATGCTGCCGCCGCACTTCACCGCCGAGCAGGCCCGCAACACCGCCGCGGCCGTGCTGCGCGGCGACACCGACTGGGCGGGCATCATCCGGCGGGGCCTGCCCACGGCGGTCGCCACCCTCCGCCCGGGACGCGGCCGGGGCTGACCGGCGCGGCGCGGTGCGACCCGGACGGGGCCAGCGCGGCCCGGCGTCAGCCGGCCCGGTGGTACCGCAGCAGCACCGACCTGCCGTCGAAGGTCCGCGACTCCGCCAGGCGGAACTTCATCCGCTCGGTCGCGGCGAAGACCGGCTTGCCGCCGCCCAGCACCACCGGGTGCACGAAGATCTGGTACTCGTCGATCAGGCCGAGGTCGGTCAGCGCGGCGGCGGCCTCGGCGCCACCGTTGAGCAGCAGGTCACCGCCCGGCTGCTCCTTGAGCGCGGTCACCTCCCTGGCGAGATCCCCGCCGCCTACCACTCGGGCGCCGTGATCGGCCTCGGTGAGCGTGCGCGAGAGCACCACCTTCGGCGTCCGCCGCCAGATCGGCACGAACGCGAGGTCGTGGGGGTGGTCGGAGATCGACTCCGCCTGCGGCCAGTAGGCGGCCATGAACTCCCAGACCCGGCGGCCGTAGACGAGCGCGCCGGCCCGGTCGCACTGCTCCAGCGAGAACGCGGACAGCTCCGGGCCCATCTCCGGCCAGTCGAACTCGCCGTTCGGCCCCTCGATGAACCCGTCGAGCGACTGGTGCACCCCGTAGACGATCTTCCGCATGGCGCTGCTCCTCCTGGCCCCTGACGCCCCCTCGTGGGCGCTCTCGCCAGGTGGTCGGAACGGCCCCGCCGGATCCGACAGCCCGGCACCACCTTCTCGAGATTTTTCCTGAGGCTTGTCCGGGGCGGCTACCGTGCCGCTCATGCGCCGTCCGATGATCATTGCTCTGATCGGCGTCGACGGGGCCGGAAAGACCACCCAGGCAAAGGCGCTGGCCGCCCGGCTGCGGGCGGCCGGGGTGCCGGCCAGCTACTTCGAGAACGCTGGCGGCCGGCCCCTCTGGAACCGGCTCGCGCAGACGCTGGGCCGCCGCGACGGGCCGCACCTGTTCGGCCGCACCGGCTACGTGACCATCGAGGCGACCGTACGCTGGCTCGCCATCGCCCGGGCGGTGCTGGCCGCCCGGCTGACCGGCAGGACGACGGTCATGGACCGCTGGTCCTGGTGCCAATGCGTGGTGATGCGGGCCCGCGGCGACCGGGGCGGGCGGTTGGTCCGGCTGGCGTACGCGATCTTCCCGCGACCGAATCTGGTCTGCTTCCTGGCGGTTTCGCCCGAACGGGCGCAACAACGGGTGCTGGCCCGGGGCATCGACACCGAGGAGTTGACTCACCTGCGGTCCCTGGACACCGGCTACCGGGGGCTGCCGGAGTTCGGCTCGTTCACCGTCATCGACGCGGACGGCGACCCGGTCGACGTCGGTGCCGCCCTCGATCAGGTGGTCCGGGCCGCTCTCGCCCGCTCCCGCTGACCTCCGGTCCCCGACGGCCGACCGGCCGACCGGCTCACCCGACCCGTCCAGACCACCGGGCCCGTCCAGCCCGGATCTGTCCGCCGGGCGGTCCTATGGGTGGGGCAGCTCGACAGGGCGCGCCAGGTGCCCGGTCGGGGAAGGACGGCAGCCGACGAGCGCACCGGAGTGCGGATCGGCGGTCGGCACGAGCCAGCCGGTCAGCAAAGACCAGGGACGGGGCAGCCGGTCAGCCGCGGCGCTCCAGCCAGCGACGCAGGTCGGACAGGCGCTGATCGTCCTGGGGCGCCGGCCGCCGCTCCTCGGACGGGCGGCGCTGTTCGACCGGCGGGCGCTCCACCGGGCGGCGCGGGTCGCCGACCAGCTCGCGGCTGGGGGCGGCGAACTTCTTCTCCGGCTCGCCCGCGACGGCGGTGCCGATGACCCGGGCGACCGCGTCGATCACCCGCGCCTGCACGGCCGCGCCCACCGAGTCGGTCGGGTCGTCCGGGTTGGCGGCGATGCCCGCGACCGCCACCTGCGGGGTGAAGCCGACGAAGGTCTCGGTGGCGTTCTTCTCCGAGCTACCGGTCTTACCGGCCACCGGCCGGCCGTCGAGGATCCGGTTCACCGAGGTGGCCGTGCCCCCGTTGCACTGCGCGAGCGTGGACTGCTGGCCGACCGGGCAGCGGGCGGCGTCGGTGGCGGCCCGGGCCACGTCGGCGTCGAGCACCCGGCGGCAGGACGGGTCGCCGACCGGCACCTTCTCGCCGTCGGCGGCGGTCACCGAGACCACCGGCAGCGGCGCGCAGTACGTGCCCTCGGCGGCCACCGTGGCGTACGCGTTGGCGAGGTCGAGCGGGGTGGTGGCGGTGACGCCCAGGGTGAACGAGCCCCAGTCGGCGGCGTCGTTCTCGGCGAAGGTGGCGTCGGCGTCGGCCCGGAAGGTGATGCCGAGGCGCTTCGCCATCTCGACCACCTTCTCCTGCCCGACCTGCTCGGCCAGCCACACGAAGTACGTGTTCACCGAGCGGCCGAAGCCGTCCCACATCATCCGGTAGCCGTCCATCCACTCCGGGTTGGCGTTGGCCGGGCACCACCGGCCGTCGCAGCTGCCCTCGCCCTCGGCGGCGTACCGGGTGGGCAGCCGGCTGGGCGCGTCGAAGCCGGTGGACAGCGGCTTGCCGGCCTCCAACGCGGCGAGCATGGTGAAGAGCTTGAACGTCGAGCCGGCCTGGTAGCCGGCCACGCTGTCGCCGCCGGAGATCAGCGGGTTGACGGTGTTGGGGCGGTTGGCCTGCCCGTCCGGGTTCGCGTCGAGGCTGTAGTGCCGGTTGACCGCCATTGCCAGCACCCGGCCGGTGCCCGGTTCGACGGCGGCGATCGGCAGGGCGCGCTTGTTGTCGTAGGAGTAGACGCTGGTGGCCTGCTTCTGCGCGGTGGCCTGGATCTTCGGGTCCAGCGAGGTCACCACTGTGTAGCCGCCGCGGCGCAGGGCCTGCTCGCGCTCCTCGACGGTCGCGCCGAACTCCGGCTGCGCGAGCCACCACTGCCGCAGGTAGTCGCAGAAGAAGCCCCAGTCGTCGTGGCCCTCGGCCACGGCGGTGCAGCCGTTGGGCTGGGCCGTGGGGCGCAGCGTCAGCTTCTCGGTCCTGGCCCGCGCGGCCTCGTCGGCGCTGATCGCGCCGGTGGCGACCATCGAGTCCAGCACGTAGCCGCGCCGCTCAAGCGCGGCGTCCGCGTCGCCGTCGATCGGGCTGTACGCCTCCGGCGACTGCACCAGGCCGGCGAGCAGGGCCGCCTCGCCGAGGGTCAGCTCCGCCGGGGACTTGGCGAAGTAGCGCTGGCTGGCCGCCGCGATGCCGTACGCCCCGGAACCGAAGTAGGCGATGTTCAGGTAGCCGTTGAGGATCTCGTCCTTGCTCAGGCGCTGCTCCAGCGCCGAGGCGTACCGGATCTCCTGGATCTTGCGTCCGACGGTCTGCTCGGTGGCCGCGGCGCGCTCCTCGGCGGTGCGCCCGGGGTCGGTCTTGAGCACGTTGCGGACGTACTGCATGGTCAGCGTGGAGCCGCCCTGCTGGCCGCCGCCGGAGACGTTCGACACCACGGCCCGCAGCAGCCCGCGCAGGTCGGCGCCGCCGTGGTCGTAGAAGCGCCGGTCCTCGGCCGCCACGATCGCCTGCCGCATCACCGGGGCGATCTCGTCGAGCGGCACGTCGGTGCGGTTGACGTCGTAGAACGTGGTGATCAGCGTCCTGCCGTCGTTGGCGTAGAGGTAGGACCGTTGCGGTGTGGCCGGGGTGCGTAGGGCCTCGGGCAGCCCCGCGTACGACCCGACCGCGGCCTTGGCGGCGAACCCGAGCAGCAGGTTTCCCGGCAGCGCGGCGACCGCCAGGACGAGGCCGGCGAGCACGCCGGCGAGCAGCACGGTGAACAGCCGCGACAGCGGCGGGCGGGGTGGGGCCATGGTCCCCAGGATTGCCACGTAACGGGCCGACCGACCACCCCCGCGACCCGGTTGTCAGCAATTTCACCGCCCGTGACCAGCGACTTCCCATCCCACCGCCCCCTCGGCCACCGCGAACCCCGTGGCCACCACCCGCCCCGACGCCCACCGGGTGTCCGGTGCCCGCCGGGGCGGTGCGACGGGTCAGGTGGGCAGGGGGCCGTTCGGGCCGGGGGTGGCCGGGGCGGCGGCGGTGGCGAGGCTCGCGCTGGCGGCGTCGCGGGCGATGTCCCGCGGCACCAGGCGGCCGGAGCGGTAGCCGATGCCGATGCCGGCGACCAGCACGAAGATCGCGCCGAAGGTCTGCAACGAGCCGATCAGCGCGCCGCCGACGCCCAGCAGCGGGGCGGCGATCATCAGCATCACGCCGTCGCCGATGCTGAACGAGCCGGACCGGGCCACCGACCAGCCGGTCAGCAGCCAGCCCAGGCTGTAGCAGGTGGCGCCGACGAGCACGAGCATGCGCGCGGTGGTGCCGAAGACGGGGGTCTGCTCCGTCAGCCCCGCGAAGGGGAGCATGAGCACCGTGCCGGCTATGGAGACGAGCAGGCCGGCGACGGCCGCCCGGCGGCTGCGGGTCGCCGCCAGCAGCCCGGTCAGCGCCAGCAGGGCGAGCAGCCCGAGCCACACCGCCGCCACCCAGCCCACCAGGTAGAGCGGCCGGCCGTCGGCCGGATACGGGTCGTTGCCCACCCCGCCGTCGCTGGCCATCGCCACGACGGCGTAGAGGATGGCGTACGCGGGGAGCAGCCACACCGCGCCCCGGGCGAGCCGGCGCAGCGACCAGGCCCAGGTGGCGTTCGTGGCCGGCCCGACCGGCGTCGGCTCGACGAAGGGCAGCACCCCGAAACCCCCGCCGGTACGCCGGCTGCCGAGCGGCCCGATGGGATCGTGCGCACCGGGCACCGGGGCCGAGGAGCGTACCCGCTTCGCCGGATCCTTCATGCGTCACCTCGCTCGTCCGACGAGCGGTGCGGGACGCGCCGGGGCGCCCCGATGCCTGCTCACCGCCCGTCCTAGGACCGATGGTGGCAGGCGACGGAGCGCCCCATGAGTGGTTCTCGCATTTCCGGGCGATCGCGCCCGGACCCGGTCAGGCCCGTTCGCGCTGGTCGGCCGGGTCGTTGAGCAGGCTCGCCGGGGAGACCGGCTCCGGTGCCGGCAGCCCCTGCGGCTGGCCGCCCGTGGCCTGCGCCTCGGCGACGCGTACCTCGTCGTGGATCTGCTGGGCGGCGGCGGCTG
The DNA here is from genome assembly GCF_057197825.1 of Micromonospora sp. USAFONa4. Classification (NCBI taxonomy): domain Bacteria; kingdom Bacillati; phylum Actinomycetota; class Actinomycetes; order Micromonosporales; family Micromonosporaceae; genus Micromonospora; species Micromonospora sp. USAFONa4. Next base: position 1,161,734 of record NZ_CM170072.1, read on the forward strand.
CGGCCTGCGCGGCCTCGGCCGCCTCGCGCTCCACCTCGCCCGCGCTGCCGGCCGCCTCCGGCGCCGGCTCGTCGCCGACCATCCGGCTCAGCCCGCCGAGCGCGCCGCCCATGCCCTCCAGCGCCTTGGTCAGCTCGGCCGGCACGATCCAGACCTTGTTCGCGGTGCCGTTGGCGATCTGCGGCAGGGCCTGGAGGTACTGGTAGGCGAGCACCTTCTGGCTCGGGTTCGCCTGGTGGATCGCGTCGAACACCGTCTTGATCGCCTTCGCCTGGCCCTCGGCCTGGAGGATCCGGGCCTGCCGGTCACCGTCGGCGCGCAGCACCGCGGACTGCTTCTCACCCTCGGCCGTGAGGATCTGCGACTGCTTGTGCCCCTCGGCGTTCAGGATCGCCGCCCGGCGGTCCCGCTCGGCGCGCATCTGCTTCTCCATCGAGTCGCGGATGCTCGCCGGCGGCTCGATCGCCTTGAGCTCCACCCGGGTGACCTTGATGCCCCACCGCCCGGTGGTCTCGTCCAGCACGCCGGACAGATGCCGGTTGATCTGGTCGCGGCTGGTCAGCGCCCGCTCCAGGTCCAGCGAGCCGATCACGTTGCGCAGCGTGGTGACGGTGAGCTGCTCGATGGCCTGGAGGAAGTTCGAGATCTCGTACGTGGCCCGGACCGAGTCGACGACCTTGAAGTAGAGCACCGTGTCGATCGAGACGACCAGGTTGTCGGAGGTGATCACCGGCTGGGGCGGGAAGCTGACCACCTGCTCCCGCAGGTCGACCTTGGTACGCACCGCGTCGACGAACGGGACCAGGATGTTCAGCCCCGGGTTGAGGGTGCGCTTGTACTTGCCGAGCCGCTCGACGACGTCCTGGCGCTGCTGCGGCACGATCCGTACCGCCTTGGCCAGGGTGATCACCCCGATCAGAGCGATGGCCATCAGTAGGACCGGGATCACAAGTTCCATGTACTCACCTTTTCGCTTCGGGTAGCTCCCCGGAAGGAGAAACGTCGTCCCGCCACACCAGGGCGGTGGCGCCCCGCACCTGGATCACCTGCACCCGGTCGCCCGGGGCGAAGTGCTGGCTCGCGTCGTAGGAGCGGGCCTGCCACAGCTCGCCGTCGATCTTCACCATGCCCTGCCCGGCGTCGACCTGCTCCAGCACCAGCGCCGTGCTGCCCTCGATCGCCTCCACGCCGAAGGGCTGCTCGCCGCTCTCCAGCGCCGAGCGGCGGTGCCTGCGCAGCGTCGGCCGCACGCCCAGCACCGTCAGCGCCGACACGCCGGCGAAGACGATCGCCTGCACCTCGACCGGGGCGCCGAGCGCCGCCGCTCCCGCGGCGGCCAGGGCCCCGACCGCGAACATGATCAGAAAAAGCGTCGTCGTGAAGATCTCAGCGACCGCCAGAACGACACCCAGCACGATCCAGAACACGGCGTCCACCCCCCGATCGTGACACGTCAAAGCACGTGGAGCCCACCCGCGAAGATCAGTAAGCTCGGCGGCACGCCGGCGGCCCACCCCGACGGCACCGGAATCCCCCGAGGAGAGCCCGTGTCCCTGCTGCCCGAGACCACCCGCCAGGTCGATGCCCTCGTCGCCGGGGCACAGTCCGCCGGTCGTACGCCGTCGCTGCTGATCGGCGTGGTGCGGGACGGCGCGCTGACCCACCTCGCCACCGCCGGCGAGCACCCGCGCCCCGCCGCCGACCTCCAGTACCGCCTCGGGTCGATCAGCAAGACCATGACCGCCACCCTGGTCATGCAGGAGCGCGACGCCGGCCGGCTGGCCCTGGACGACCCGCTGGAGAAGCACCTGCCCGGCACCGGCGTGGGCGCGCTCACCCTGCGGCAACTGCTCGGCCACGCCAGCGGCCTACGCCGCGAGCCGGACGGGCAGTGGTGGGAGCGCGCAGAGGTCGGGGACCTGGCGACCCTGCTGGCCGGGGTGAGCGCCGAGAAGATCGCCTATCCCCCGCACCGGGTCTACCACTACTCCAACCTGGCGTACGGGCTGCTCGGCGGCGTGCTGGAGCGGATCACCGGCACCCCCTGGGCGGAGCTGCTGCGCCAGCGCGTGCTGGAGCCGCTCGGCATGGGCCGCACCACGTACGCGGCCACCGAACCGTTCGCCTGCGGTTACGTGGTGCACCCCTGGCACGGCACGCTGCGGGAGGAGCCGCGCACCGACACCGGCGCGATGGCACCGGCCGGGCAGCTCTGGTCCACGGCCGAGGACCTGGCCCGGTGGGCGGCCTTCCTGGCCGACCCCGCGCCGCAGGTGCTGGCGGCGGAGACGCTGGCCGAGATGTGCGTCCCCGTGTCGATCAGCGACGTCGACTCGTGGACCGGCGGGCACGGCCTCGGGCTGGAGCTCTACCGGCAGGGCGAGCGGGTGTACGTCGGGCACGGCGGCTCGATGCCCGGCTACGTGGCCGCCCTGGCGGTGCACCGCCCGTCGCGCACCGGCGTGGTCGGCTTCGCCAACTCGTACGGCTTCCGCACCGGCGGGATCGGCGGGCTCGCGCTACAGGTCCTCACCACCGTGCTGGACGCCGAGCCGGCCCTTCCGAAGCCCTGGCTGCCGGCCGCCGCTCCCCCGCCCGCCGAGGTCGACGAGGTGACCGGTCGCTGGTGGTGGATGGGGGCGTCACTCGACGTGACCTGGGACGCGAACGCGGGTGAGCTGGTCGTCTACGTGCGCGGCGAGCGGGTCAGCGTGTTCGTCCCGGAGGGTCCGGACCGCTGGCGGGGTCGCTCCGGCCCCGAGAACGGCGAGATCCTGTCGGTGCTGCGCGACGGGTCGGGGCGGGCGGTGGCGCTCGACATTGCCACCTTCGTCTTCACCCGCACCCCCGACCAGGAGCCCTGAGGGTCGACGGTCGCCGACGGGCCCGGCCCGTCGGCGACCGGGCTCAGGTCGGCCTCAGGCCGGCTCGGTGACGAAGTCGATCAGGCGTTCCATCGCGTTGATCAGCGGGGTCTCCACGTCGGCGAAGCTGTCGACCCGGGACAGGATGTGCCGCCACATGTCCGCCGGCTCGGCCACTCCGAGCGCGGCGCAGACGCCCTCCTTCCACGGGCGTCCCGGCGGCACCACCGGCCACGCCCGGATGCCCAGCGCCGCCGGCTTGACCGCCTGCCACACGTCGACGTACGGGTGCCCGGTGACCAGCACGTGCGGGGAGGTCACCTTCGCGACGATCCGGCTCTCCTTGGAGCCGGCGACCAGGTGGTCGACGAGCACGCCGAGGCGCCGGCCGGGGCCCGGGGCGAAGTCGCGCACCTCGGCGTCGAGCGCGTCGATGCCGTCCAGCGGCTCCACCACCACGCCCTCGATGCGCAGGTCGTCGCCCCAGATCCGTTCGACCAGGGCGGCGTCGTGGATGCCCTCCACCCAGATCCGGCTGGCCCTGGCGACCTGGGCGCGTACGCCGTCGACGGCGATCGAGCCGGAGGCGGTGCGGCGGCGGGCGGCCGGCACCGGGGCGCGGGTCGGCCGGCGCAGCGTCACCGGCCGCCCGTCGAGAAGGAAAGCCGCCGGCAGCAGCGGGAAGTTGCGCCGGCGTCCGTGCCGGTCCTCCAGCACCACCGCGCCGGCCTCGAAGCCGACCACCGCCCCGCAGAAGCCGGAGTCGGCGTCCTCGACCACGAGGTCCGGCTCGGCGTCCACCTCGGGCGTGACCTTCCGCCGCCGCCAGTCCCCCGCCAGCACATCGTCCGCGTACCGCCCCATGCCGATCAAGCTAACCGCCCACCCCGCCCCCCGCACCCGACACGCCGCCACCCCCGCCACCCCCGCCGCCCCCGCCGCCCCCGCCGCCCCCGCCGCCCCCGCCGCGGCGATCATGCAGTTGTGGTGCCCCGCGAAAGGGGCAGAGGTCGACGATCCACCCACCACGACTCCATGATCGACGGGACGGGGAGTGCATGATCAGCGGGCGTGGGGACAGTCGGAGCGGCAGTCGAGACAGGGGCGGCGGTGACCACGTACCCTTTCGGCATGTCCACCCCCGCAGCGGGCGCGGCCACTCTCACACCGCGCCGGTCCAGCCGGTTCGTGGCCTGGGTGCGCGCGTGGCGCGCCGGGCTGGTGCCCTTCGACGAGGTCGCCGACGCCATCGCCGGCGACGAGGAGCACCTGGTCGCCGACGCGCCCGGCACCTGGACCGACGTTCCCCTGCCCCAGGCGCTACCCACCCTCGCGAAGCTCTCGCCCGACGAGATCCGGCTCGTGCTGCCCGCGCCCGGCGACCCGCGCGGGCTGCCCGGGCCGGGCGACTTCGCCGGCGCGGCGCTGGTCGCCGGCGAGGCGGTCGTCGCCGGGGGCCTCGGGCTCATCCCGCACGTGCGCACGCACACGTCCGGCTCCGGCGACACCTTCGAGACGGTCCTCTGGCGGGTCTACCCGCTGCCGGCCGACGCCCCGGCCGCCTCCCTCGCGTTGCCCGGCGCGGCCGAGGCCGAGGCGGAGCTGGCGGTGGCCCTGGCCGACACGACCGCTGCGCTGACCCGGCTGGACGTCGCGCAGTGGCGACCCGAGCTGGCCGGGGCGCTGGAGGCGCTGCGCCGGCCGGACGGCGCCACCGACCTGCCGCCCGGGTTCGACCCGCGGGCCCGGCGGCTCTTCGCCCGGGCCGCCGTGCTCGACCGGGTGCTCGCGCTGGCCGGGCACGCGGCGCCGGGCGGCGCGATCAACAACTACGAGGCCCAGCAGCGCGACGCCGCACTGCGCCCGCTGACCACCGCCTGCCGGCAGGCGCTGGTGGCCGCCTGCAACGCCCCGCTGCGTCCCTGACGTCGCCGGCACTCGGTTGCGCCCCTGACGCCGCCGGCACTCAGTTGCCGCGAGCGTCGAGGGCCTGTGCCGCCCACCGGTCCAGCACGCGCGCGAACTCGGTCACCTCGGCCTTGGCGGAAGGCGGCATCGAAGCGCGGGAGGCCGTCCGGTACTTCACGCACACCCCGAGGTTGCTGACGCGGAAGTAGACCCGCACGTCGCGTTCGTGCCAGCCGTATGCGTCGAGGTCCGTCTCCTCCGAGACATAGCCCTCGTCACCAAGGCCGGGAAGCCGCTCGCCCTGCGTGGGGCAGTCCCCGAGGTTCGCGGGAAGCAGAGGGTCCTCCACGCTGAGCCGGGTGATCTCCCCGTCGGGTTTCTGGGTGGGCTCCCAGGAACAACTGTTCGTGGACTTGTGCATCGCCCACAACTTCGCCTCGGGGACCAACGGCGCGACCACCTGGGGGTGATCGGTCAGGTACAGGCACGCGTTCGGCGACGCCGTGAATTCTCTGGCCGACGGCGATCCGGACGACGGGGGCACCGTGACCGACGGGCTGCCGCTCACCCCGCCCCCGGCGGCCTCCCCGTCGCCCACCCGGGCCAGCGCGAGCGCGTAGCCCGCCGACAACAGGGCGGCTGACAGGAGCACGGCGATGCCGCTCATCCCGGCGATCCGCGCGCGCGAAACCCGGCGGGCGCGCGCACCCCTCTTCGCAGGCGGCAACGACCCGCTCAGCCTCGCGGTCCGCGGGTTCGCACGGATCGTCGGCCGGTTGTCGGCCGTGGTGCCGGCGGCCACCTCCCGCAGGCGCTCTGCGGCCAGCTCGGCAGACGGACGTTCGTCCGGGCGGCGCGCCATCAGGCCGAGCAGCGTCGGGTTCAGCGGACCCGCGCGTTCAGCCGGCGCGGGGTCACGGCTCAGCACGGCAGCGATCAGTTCCGCCGGATCGTCCATGTCGTACGCGGGCCGGCCCTCGACGGCGAAGTACAGCGTCGCGCCGAGTGACCACAGATCCGACGCCGGCTCGGCGCCCCGACCGGTCAGCCGCTCCGGCGGTACGTAGCCCAACGTGCCCATCACCGAGCCGGTCCCGGTGAGCCCCCGGGTGGCGCCGACGACCGCGGCGATCCCGAAGTCCGTGATCACGGCGCGACCGTCCCGGTCCAACAGGACGTTCTGCGGCTTGATGTCACGATGCAGGATGCCGGCGTCGTGGGCGACCCTCAGGGCCGCGAGCAGACCCGCGCCGATCTCCGCGGTCCGCCGTGGACCCAGTGGCCCGTCCTCGCACACCACGGCGTGCAGAGAGGGGCCATCGACCAGGCCCATCACGATCCAGGGGCGACCATCCTCGAGCAGGACGTCGTGGATGGTCACGATGCCGGGGTGGTTCAGCCGCCCGGCCGCCCGCGCCTCGATGATCGCCCGCTCCCGAAGCGCCAGGCGTTCGGACTCGTTCAGGCCCTCGGGCAGCCGCAACTCCTTCACAGCCACCTCGCGGTCCAGCAGGGTGTCCGCAGCCCGCCACACCACCCCCATGCCGCCGCTGCCGACCGGCTCGGTCCGCAGGACGTATCGACCGGCCGCCAGGGTACGCCGCTCCTCCGCCACGTCCGGAACGATAGCGGCGACGCGCCCATCGATGAACGTCGACAGCGGCGGAGGCGGCGGCAGTCAGCGGCTTCGCCCGGAGGGAGATCCCGGGCCGGGTGGCGCAGCTGGCGCTCGCTGTCGTCGGGTCACCCGTGCCCGGGGGCGGTGGTCGGGCGGCGCGCCGGGACGCAGCAGACCGTGGGGCAGGTGTCCCATATGGGCAGCTCGCCGAGTCGGCGGCGCAGGCCGGTCCCGTCCGGGTCGGTACGCTCGCGGACCAGCTCGCGGACCATCGCCACGAACCGGGGGTCGGTGCCGGGGGTGGCGGCCCGGACGAAGTCCAGCCCGAGCTGCCTGGCCGTCTCCCGCGCCTCGGTGTCCAGGTCCCACACCACCTCCAGGTGATCGGAGACGAACCCGATCGGGCTGACCACCACGCCGGTGGTGCCGGCCTCGGCCAGCGTACGCAGGTGATCGTTGACGTCCGGCTCCAGCCACGGCACGTGCGGCGGGCCGGAGCGGCTCTGCCAGACCAGGTCCCAGGGCAGGTCCGGGGCGGCCGCGGCGTGGACGAGCCGGGCGACCTCGGCGAGCTGCGCCTCGTACCGGCCGCCGTGCGGGCCGGCGTTCGCGGCCATCGAGTTCGGGACCGAGTGCGCGGTGAACACCAGCCGGGTGCCGTCCCGCTTCGCCGGGTCGAGGCGGCCCAGCGCCGCCCGTACCGCGTCGGCGTGCGGCTCGACGAAGCCGGGGTGGTCCCAGAACTGGCGGAGCTTGTCGATCAGCGGGGCGTCGGGGCCGACCGCCGCGCGGGCGGCGGCGATGTCCTCCTGGTACTGCCGGCAGGAGGAGTAGCCGCCGAAGGCGCTGGTCACGAACGCCAGGGCGTGGGTGACGCCGTCGTCGCGCATCTGCGCCACGGTGTCGGCGAGCATCGGGTCCCAGTTCCGGTTGCCCCAGTAGACCGGCAGGTCGACGCCGTTGGCGGCGAAATCCTCCCGGATTGCCGCGAGCAGCTCCCGGCACTGCTCGTTGATCGGCGAGACGCCACCGAAGTGCTGGTAGTGCTCGGCGACCTCCGCCAGCCGCTCCGGCGGCACGCCCCGCCCCCGGGTCACGTTCTGCAGGAACGGCATCACGTCCTCGGGCCGTTCCGGTCCGCCGAAGGACACCAGGACCACCGCGTCGTACGCCATGGCTCCCATTCTTCCCGGTGGCCGTCCCCGCCGGGCGCGCCCCCCTGACCCGGGGTGTGAGGAAGGGCCCCCTGCTGTGCAAAATGCGATTGCAGGGGGCCTTCCTCACCCGTCAGGCGCCGATGGCGTGGTAACCGCCGTCGACGTGCACGATCTCGCCGGTGGTGGCCGGGAACCAGTCGGACAGCAGCGCCAGGCAGGCCCGCGCCGCCGGCTCCTGGTCGGTGAGGCTCCAACCCAGCGGCGCGCGCTCGGCCCAGGCCTCCTCGAACTGCTCGAAGCCGGGGATCGACTTGGCGGCGATCGTGCGCAACGGCCCGGCGGCGACCAGGTTGCTGCGGATGCCCTGCTTGCCCAGGTGCAGCGCCAGGTAGCGGGAGGCGGACTCCAGCCCGGCCTTGGCCACGCCCATCCAGTCGTAGACGGGCCACGCCTTCGTGGCGTCGAAGGTCAGGCCGACCACCGCGCCGCCGGCGGACATCAGCGGCAGCGCCGCCATCGCGAGGGACTTGTAGGAGTACGTGGAGACGTGCAGCGCGGTCGCCACGTCCTCCCAGGGGGCGTCGAGGAAGCCGCCGCCGAGGCAGCTCTGCGGGGCGAAGCCGATCGAGTGCACCACCCCGTCCAGGCCGTCGACGTGCTCGCGCACGCGGTCGCCGAGCCCGGCGAGGTGGTCGGCGTCGGTGACGTCCAGCTCGATCACCGGGGCGGGCTCGGGCAGTCGCCTGGCGATCCGCTCCACGAGGGAGAGCCGGCCGTAGCCGGTGAGCACGACCTGCGCCCCGTTTTCCTGGGCGAGCTTCGCCACCGAGAAGGCGATGGAGGCGTCGGTGATGACGCCGGTGACCAGCAGCCGCTTACCGGCGAGCAGTCCGGACATGCAGGGATTCCTCCGTAGTTCTCAGTGACCGCTTGTCAGTGGCCCATGCCGAGGCCGCCGTCGACCGGGATGACGGCGCCGGAGACGTAGCCGGCGGCGTCGCCGGCCAGCCAGGTGACCACGCCCGCGATCTCGTCCGGCTGGGCGAACCGGTTGGCGGGGATGGCCTTGCGGTACTCGGTCCTGCGGTCCTCGGGCAGGCCGGCGGTCATGTCGGTCTCCACGTAGCCGGGCGCGACCACGTTCGCCGTGATGTTGCGGCTGCCCAGCTCGCGGGTGATCGAGCGGGCCACGCCCACCAGGCCGGCCTTGCTCGCCGCGTAGTTGACCTGGCCGGGGCCGCCGTAGAGGCCGACCACCGAGGAGATGAAGATCATCCGGCCCCACTTGGCGCGCAGCATCTTGCCCGAGGCGCGCTTGGCGCACCGGAACGCGCCCGTCAGGTTGGTGTCCAGCACGCGGGTGAACTGCTCCTCCGACATGCGCAGCAGCAGCGTGTCGTCGGTGATCCCGGCGTTGGCGACGAGCACCTCCACCGGCCCCAGCTCGGCCTCGATCGCGGTGAACGCCGCGTCGACCGACGCGGAGTCGGTCACGTCGCAGCGGACCCCGAACAGCCCCTCGGGTGGCTCGCCGCTGCGGTGGGTCACCGCCACCCGGTCGCCCTGCTTCGCGAAGGCCTGCGCGATGGCCAGGCCGATCCCCCGGTTGCCGCCGGTCACCAGGACGGTACGGGCCACGGTTCCCCCTGTAGTTCAGTGATCTCCCGGTCGGTCGGAGCCTAGGCGTTACCGGCAGGTAAGCGCTAACGCCGTGCACGTCCGGGCCGGCGCGGCGTCGCCCGGCACCGGCCCCCGCCCCGCCCCCGCCGGCGACGCGCGGGCCCCTCGGCCGAGGTCCGTCCGGCCGCTCGGCCGAGTGCGGCGACGGCGACCGGCGGGTGTACGATGATCCGCGTTTGCGGGCCGTGCGGTCCGCTTCCGGGCCCCGCCGACCGCAGGAGGTGATCGCTGTGCGAGATAGCGATCCTCCCAGTCGTGGCCGGGCCGAACGTCAGCCCCGCTGAGCCACGACTCAGCAGGTGAGCTGACCCAGCTCCGCTCCCCGCCCCGCCCGGTCACCGGCCCCGCGCCGGTCGGCCGCGCCGCGCCGGGGGCCGCCCGGTCACGACTTCGTGTGCGCGTCCCGACCCACCCCTCTGCGGTCCGCCCCCGCACGCGCGGACCGTCCAGTCGCCGCCCGGAGCCGTCCATGAGCCGCTACGTCGCCCCACTGGGCTTCACCCTCGCCGCCGTCTGGGTGGCCGTCGTCTTCGTCCTCGCCGGCGGCGCCGCGCACTGACCACCGGCGGCGGCGCGCACCGACCGCCGGGACGCGCCCCGGCCACTGCCGACGGCACGCACCGACCGACGGCATGCACCGACCGCCGGGGCGCGCCCGATCGCCTTTGCGACGGCGCACCGGCCGCCGGCCACCCGCACCCCGCGCGTCAGAGCATCCGCGAGGACCACAGCAGGTTGAGGGCCCCCGCGCAGAGTGCCAGCAGCAGGGCCACCCCCGCATACCACTGGGTGACCTCGCGGGGTTCCGTGCGGAACCCGATCGAGCTGCCCATGTCCTGGTAGACCTGCTTCAGCTCGCTCACCGACGCCGCCTCGTAGAAGTAGCCCTCGGTGGCCTCGGCCAGGTCGGCCAAGGCCAGCCGGTCCACCGGCACCCGTTGCAGCTGGCCGCCGATGTCCACCTGCCCGGAGTCGGTGCCGAAGGCGATGGTGGAGACCGGCACGTTCGCCGCCTGCGCGGCGGCGGCCGCCTCCTCCACCGACCGGCCCGAGGTGCGGTACCCGTCGGAGAGCAGCACGATGCGGGCCGGCGGGATGCCCGCCGCGCCGTCGGCCGGCACCGACCGGATCGCCTCCAGGCAGGTGAAGACCGCCTCGCCCGTCGCCGTGGCCTCGGCCAGCACCAGCCCGTCGATCGCGGCGGTCACCGTGTCCCGGTCCTTGCCCGGCGGCACCAGCACGTTCGCCGACTTGGCGAACGAGACCAGCCCCAGGTTGTAGCTCTCCGGCAGCTCGCCGACGAACTGCTTGGCCGCCTCCTGCGCCGCCTCCAGCCGGTTCGGCGCCACGTCGTCGGCCTGCATGGACAGCGACACGTCGATGGCGAGCATCACGGTGGCCCGCTCCAGCGGCTCCCGGGTGTCGACCGACGGCCGGGCCAGCGCGGTCGCCAGCACCAGCAGGCAGAGCAGGAACGCCGTGGCCGGCACGTGCCGCCGCCAGCCCAGCCCCTTCGGCGCCAGGGTGCGCAGCAGGTCCACGTTGGTGAACCGCATCGCGTACGCCCGGCGGTGCAGCTGCCGCCAGACGTAGAGCGCGGCGAGGGCGAGCACCGGCAGCACGGCCAGCAGCCACCACGGTTGCAGAAAGCGGATCATCGTGTCGTCCCCCTGGTGCGCGCGTGCCGCTGCGCGGCAACGAAACGCACCATGTCGAGCAGCCAGTCTCGGTCCGTACGCAGTCGCAGGTGGGCCGCGCCGGCGCCGCGCAACGCCGCGGAGATCTCCGCCCGCTGGCCGGCTGCCGCCTCGGCGTAGCGGTGGCGCAGCCGCGGGTCGGCGGTCTGCACCTCGTGCAGCTCGCCGGTCTCCGGGTCGACCACCGGCAGCACCCCGACGTCGGGCAGCTCCAGCTCCCGGGGATCGACCACCTCGATCGCCACCACGTCGTGCCGGACGCGCAGCTTACGCAGCGGCCGGGACCACCGCTGCGGTGGGGCGAGAAAGTCGGAGATGACCACCGCCACGCCCCGCCGCCGGGGTGGCCGGTTGAGCATGTCGACAAGCGTGCCCAGGTCGCTGCGCCCGGGGCGGATCTCGGTGCCGGCGATCGCTCGCAGCAGCGCGTGGGCCTCCTTGCGGCCGGAGCGCGCGGGCAGCCGGGTGTAGACGTCCGGGCCGGCGACCGGCGGCGCGGCGCGCCACCGGCGGGCCGGCGCACTCGTGCCGCCGCCGCTGCCGATCACCGCGCCGATCCGGTTGCCGCCCCGGACGGTCAGGTGGGCCAGCGCCGCCGCGGCGGCCACCACGACGTCGCGCTTGAGCCACCGGCCGGTGCCGAAGTCCAGGCTCGCCGAGAGGTCCACCGCCAGCCACGTCTCCAGCTCCCGGTCGGCCACCGTACGCCGGACGTGCGGCATCGTCGTGCGGGCGGTGACCGGCCAGTCCATCCGGCGTACGTCGTCGCCGGGGCGGTACTCCCGGGACTCCCCCGCCTCGCTGCCCGGCCCGGGCAGCAGGCCGGCGTAGTCGCCCTGGAGCAGGCCGTCGAGCTTGCGGGTGACCATCAGTTGCAGCCGCGACAGGACGGCCTCGGTACGGTCTGAGGGGACGTCGGCAGGCCGACGGGCGGGTGAGGTCACGGGCGCTGCCCGGGCCAACCGGCGCCGGGCGGCGCGGAGGTCGGCATGGGTGCGGGTGTGGCCTGCTGCCGGGGCGCGACCGAGGGCAGCGGGATGGTGGACATCACCCGGTGCACCACGTGGTCGGCGGGCACGTCGTCGGCGAGCGCGTCGTAGCTGAGCACGAGCCGGTGGCGCAGGATGTCCGGTGCGATGTCCTGCACGTCCTGCGGCAGGGCGTAGTCGCGGCCGCGCAGCAGCGCCAGCGCGCGGGTGGCCCGGACCAGGCCGAGCGAGGCGCGCGGGCTCGCGCCGTACTGGATGAGCTGGGCGACGTCCGGCATCCCGTGCTCCGCCGGGGCGCGGGTGGCCAGCACCAGCCGGACCGCGTAGTCGACCAGGGCGTTGTGCACGAAGACCTGGTCCGCCTTGCGTTGCAGGGCGATCAGGTCGGGGGTGGTGAATACCGGCGCCGGCTGCGGCGGGGCGACCCCCATCCGGTAGACGATCTCCCGCTCCTCGGCGTCGGTCGGGTAGCCGACGACGATCTTCATGAGGAAGCGGTCCCGCTGGGCCTCGGGCAGCGGGTAGACCCCCTCCTGCTCGATCGGGTTCTGCGTCGCCATCACCAGGAACGGGTCGGGCACCCGGTGGCTCTCGCCGCCGATGGAGACCTGCCGCTCGCTCATCACCTCCAGCAGCGCCGACTGCACCTTGGCCGGCGCCCGGTTGATCTCGTCGGCGAGCAGGAAGTTGACGAACACCGGGCCCAACTCCACGTCGAACTTCTCGCTCGACTGGCGGTAGATGCGGGTGCCCATGATGTCGGCGGGTACCAGGTCGGGGGTGAACTGCACCCGGGCGAAGGAGCCGCCGACCACCCTCGCGAGGGTCTCCACCGCGAGGGTCTTCGCGACCCCCGGCACGCCCTCCAGCAGGCAGTGGCCGCGCGCGAGCAGCGCGACGAACATCCGCTCCACCATCCGGTCCTGCCCGACGATCACCCGTTTGATCTCGAACAGCGCCCGCTCGAGCAGGGTCGCGTCCTCGGCCGGCGTGGTCACCGGCTCGGGTGTCTCCGGGCCCGTCCCGTTCGGCGTCGGGGCGTCGGGCGTGGTCGGCTGGGCCACCGGTCCTCCACAGCATGATCGGTTGTCGCGCGGCGTGGTGCGTATCAAGACTCGCATGCCCGGCTGAGTGCCGAGGTGGGGAGAAGCCGATTCTCGCCGCCGCGTCCCCGGTGCCGGGTCGCGGGCCGCCACGCCGTCGCACGGTACGGAATCGCCGCTCACGGGTGGACAGGGACGGGTCCGGCGCGTGTACCATTCACCCGTCGCCGGGCGGCTCCCCCCGTGGCCGCCCGGCGCTCAAACTTCCGGTGCCGCCACCGCCCCTAGACTGGCCGGGATGAGCAGCCCCCTTCCCGCCGACGAGCCGCTGGTCTGCTCGTCCCGCGGCTGTCGTGCCCCCGCCCACTGGGCGCTGAGGTGGAACAATCCCCGGCTGCACGACACCGACCGGCGCAAGACCTGGCTCGCGTGCACCGCGCACCGCGCCACCCTCGGCGACTTCCTCGACGCCCGTGGCTTCCTCCGGGAGGTCGTACCGGTGCCCGGATCGCCTACGCTCGAAGGGTGAGCGCGCACAACGGATGTCCCCGGTGAGCAGTGACGGGTCCGCCGGCCCGCCGCCGGCGCCACCCCTTCCGCCGGCGGGCCCCCTGGAGCCGTGGCCGGACACCGTCCGCTGGCAGCCGATCTCGTCCGACCTGATCTGGGTGGAGCTGATCCGCCTGGCGCTGGTGCTGGTCGTCCTCGCCCTCGGGCTGGGCGTCGGCTGGGCGTTCAGCGGCAGCGGCTTCCTCGGCGCGGCACTCGGCGCGGTGCTGCTGTTCGGCGTCCTGCGGGGCGTGACGATCGTCCGCGCCGTACGGGCCTGGGGCTACGCGGAGCGGGAGGACGACCTGCTGGTCCGGCACGGGCTGCTGGTGCGGCGGCTCTCCATCGTGCCGTACTCGCGGATGCAGTTCGTCGACGTCAGCGCGGGGCCGCTGGAGCGCGCGTTCGAGCTCGCCACCGTGCAGTTGCACACGGCTGCCGCGGCGAGCGACGCCCGGGTGCCCGGGTTGCGCCCGGCGGAGGCGTCCCGGCTGCGCGACCGGCTCACCGCGCTGGGCGAGGACCGGGCGGAGGGCCTGTGAGCGACCCGGCCGCCCGGGGCACGGACCACGCCGGACCGTCCCCGGCGGAGCCGGGCGTCCCGCCGTCGCCGACCGGACCCGGTGCACCGCCGGAGCCGACCGGACCCCATGTGCCGCCAGGGCCGACCGGACCCCATGTGCCGCCAGGGCCGACCGGACCCGGTGTGCCGCCGGAGACCGCCGGGCCCGGTGCGCCGCCGGAGGCGGCATGGCGCGGCGCCGGGTCCGGCTTCCCGCCCCCGACCACCGAGCCCGTCCCGCCCGGGCCGGTCTGGTCCGCCGGGGTGCCCCAGGGCGCCGAGCCGCGGCAGCGGCTGCACCCGCTCAGTCCCGCCCTGCACGGCGCCAAGTCCCTGGTCGTGGTGATCGCCGGCCTGTCGTGGTCGACGCTGTCGCGGGTCGGCTTCGGCTGGTTCGCGCTGATGGCGGTGGTGCTGGCCCTGGGCGCCACCGTGCTGGCCGTGGTGAGCTGGTACTACACCGGCTACCACGTGGTGGGCCGCGAGCTGCGGGTGCACGAGGGCCTCCTCTGGCGGCGCACCCGGGCGATCCCGCTGGAGCGGCTCCAGGCCGTCGAGGTGGTCCGCCCGCTGCTCGCCCAGCTCACCGGCCTGGCCGAGCTGCGGCTGGAGGTGGTGGGCGGGGGCAAGACCGAGGCGCCGCTGGCCTACCTCAGCGTCGCTGAGGCGAACGCGCTGCGCCAGCGGCTGCTCGCCCTCGCCGGACGGATCGTGGCCGAGCCGGGTGCGCCGCCGGCGGGAGTGGCCGCGGGACCGGCGGGGACCCCGGCACCGCCGCCCGGCCGGCCCCTGCACGCCGTGACCAACAACGACCTGCTGGTCAGCCAGCTGCTGACCCCGCAGGCGTTCATGATCCCGTTCGGCGTCGCGTTCGTGGTGGCGCAGTTCCTCTCCGAGGACTCCTGGTCGTTCGTCGCGGTGGCGAGCACCCTCACCGCCATGGCCGGCGTGCTGCTGCAACCGGTGCGGCGGGTGCTCGACGACTGGAACTTCCGGCTCGCCCGGGACGAGGGCACGCTGCGGATCCGCAACGGCCTGCTGGAGACCCGCGCGCAGACCGTGCCGCTGGACCGGGTGCAGGCCGTCGGGGTGACCTGGCCGCTGCTGTGGCGGGTCAAGGGCTGGCTGCGGCTGCGCCTGGAGGTGGCCGGCTACTCCGCCGGCGAGGCCGACGAGCGCAACCGGCCGGACCGGCTGCTCCCCGTCGGTGACCTGGCGACCGGCGAGGCGATCGTGACCGAGGTGCTGCCCGGGGTGCGGTTGGCCGCGCTGCCGCTGAGCCCGCCGCCGACGCGGGCCCGCTGGCTCAACCCGCTGAGCCGGGGCGTGCTCGGCGCCGGGCTCGACGACCGGGTCTTCGCCGTCCGCTCCGGCCTGCTCACCCGGCAGCTGGCGCTCGTGCCGTACGCCCGGATCCAGAGCGTGCGGGTCGTGCAGGGGCCGGCGCAGCGGCGGCTGCGGCTGGCGACGGTGCACGCCGACACCGCCGGCGGCGCCGGCGCGGCCGCCCGGGACCGGGACCTCGCCGAGGCGTGGGCCCTGGCGGCGGAGCTGACGGCCCGCTCGCGCGCGGCCCGCCGGGCGGGCTGACCCCGCCCGGGGCGGTCAGTGGGCCGCGGTCACCGGCGGCGGCTCGGCGGCGGCCGGCGGATCGGTCGGCGCTGCGTCGGACTCCTCCGCCGGGGCCCGGCGGGCCTTGCGGGCCGCCCACCAGCGCTCTGCCAGGCCGACCGCGAGGAAGGTCATCCCGACGTACGCCCAGCCGACCAGCACGTCGATGACGTAGTGCTCGCCCGAGTAGACCAGGGTGAACGTCATCGCCAGCGGGTACGCCAGCAGCAGCGGCCACCAGCGGCGGCGGGTCTGCCGCAGGAAGAACAGCACCACGAAGAGCGCGAACGCGGTGTGCAGCGACGGCATCGCGGCCACCGGGTTGGAGGCGATCTGCCCGGCGTTGAGCAGGTTGCCGGCACCGTGCATGCCGAACGCCTTCCAGCCGCGCGTGGAGATCCGGGCGACCTCCTCCAGCAGCCCGTTCTGCGCCGCCCACCAGGGCGGGGCGGCCGGGTAGAGGAAGTAGGTGACCAGGCCGGTGGCGCAGAGGAAGCCCCAGCGGCGCATGAAGGCCGCCCACCGTCCCCGGTCCCGCAGCCAGAGCACCGCCGCGGCGGCCAGCGCCACCACGAAGTGGGAGAAGTAGACCCAGCTGACGGCGACGTCCCACCAGTGCACCTCGGGCCGGTAGAGGTGCTCCTGGAGCCAGGTCGTCGGCACCTGCCCACCCGTCGCCCAGCCGAACATCACCCGGTCGGCGACGATCAGCTCGTACGCGTGCGGGGTGGCGCCGTTGTCGGCGAAGCCCCGGGACAGGTTGTAGACGGCCAGCAGCAGCACCACCGGCACCCAGTCCCGCGCGAAGCGCAGGTGGCTGCGCCACGGTCGGCTGCTGTTCCAGGCGATCGTCCCCGCCCAGATCCACAGGAACGCGTACGCCGGGTCGGTCGGCAGGCCGATGCCGAGCCAGCCGGCGACGAAGGCGAGCCCCCAGAGTGTCATCGCGACCACGCGACGACGCCCGCCGTCGGGTGCGGCGGGGGGCTCGGTCCGGGCGGGGGGCTGGGGGTCGGTCGCGACAGACATCGCGGTCAAGGTTAGCGGCGCGGGCGGCATCGACCCACGCCGACCACCCGGCCGCGCCGTCCTCTCGGGCGCGGCGGAACCGGCGGCGGGTATGCCGGTTCCGCCGCGCCCAGGGGCGGTGTGCGCCGGCGGGGGCGACCGACGCGCACGCGCCGCCGCCCGCCGCCGCCTCGTCTAGGCTTTGGCCATGCAGGAGCAGCCGGAGCCCGCGCTGACCCCGGGCCTCACCGCCCGGGTGGAGTTGACCGTCGCCGACACCGACACCGCCCAGGCGGTCGGCTCCGGAGACGTGCCCGTCCTGGGCACGCCCCGGGTGCTCGCCATCGCCGAGGCCGCCACGGTGGCTGCCACCGCCGCCCGGATGCCCGGCGGGTCGACCACCGTCGGCACCCGGGTCGAGCTCGACCACCGGGCGGCCACCCCGGTGGGACGCACGGTGGTGGCGCAGGCCCGGCTGACCGCGGTCGAGGGGCGGCGGCTGTACTTCGAGGTCAGCGTCAGCGACGGCGACGAGACGGTCGCCGAGGGTCGGGTGGAGCGGGTGCTTGTCGACCGGCAGCGCTTCGTGGAACGCGCCGCGCGGTCGTCGTGACCGCCCGCTTCGCGCGGGTCGCCGACGGGGTGCACGTGCTGCGCGAGCCGCTGCTGCACGTCAACGTCACGCTCGTGGTCGGCGACGGGGCCGCCCTGCTGGTCGACACGCTCTCCACCGCCGGGCAGGCCGCCGAGCTGGCCGCCGCCGCCCGGGCGGTCACCCCCCATCCGTGGACGCTGGTGAACACCCACCACCACTTCGACCACTGCTTCGGCAACGCGACCCTCGCCGCCGACCCGCCCCGCCCGGTGTACGCCCACGAGCTGGCCGCCGAGGCGATGCGCGAGCCGGACCGGCTGCGCCGGGAGGCGTACGCGGAACTGCGCGACGCGCACCCCGCGCTGGCCGCCGAGGTGGCCGGCACGGAGCTGCTGGCGCCGACGCACACCGTGCACGGCGAGACCGTGCTCGACGTGGGCGGCCGGCGGGTGGTGCTGCGCCACCCCGGTCGCGGGCACACCGCAGGTGACCTGGTGGTGCACGTGCCCGACGTCGACGTGCTGGTCGCCGGGGACCTGGTGGAGCAGAGCGGCCCGCCGGCCTTCGAGGAGTCGTACCCGTTGCAGTGGCCCGACACGGTGGCCGAGCTGCTGCGGACGACGACCCCGGCCACGGTGGTCGTGCCGGGGCACGGCGAGCCGGTCGACGCGGCGTTCGTGCGCGCGCAGCACGCCCAGCTCGTCGAGCTGGCCTGGCTCATCCGCGCCGGGCACACCGGCGGCGCACCGCCGGAGCGCGTCGCCGCCGAGGCGCCCTTCGGCGCCCGTCCCGCCCTCCACGCCGCCCGCCGCGGCTACGCCGAACTCGACGGCACCGCCTGACGCGACGGCCTTGCGTCACCTGCGGCTGCTCTCCGTCGTCGGCGGTCGGCCGGCGCCCGAGAGCCTGGCGCCGGCCCTCGACCGGTCCGTCCGGGCCCTGCGGACCCGCACGCCGGCCTAGCGGGTGAAGCGGGCGTCGACCTGCGCGCGGGTGGGCATGGCGGTCGCGCCGCCGGGTGACTCGCAGACCAGGCCGGCGACCCGCAGCGCGAACGCCACCCGCTCGTGCCAGCCCACCGGTTCGGTGGGCTCGCCGCCGGCCAGCAGCTCCGCGACGAGCGCGCCCATCACCGAGTCGCCCGCGCCGGTGGCGTCCATCGCGGCGACCTTCGGCGCGGGTACACGTACCGGATCGGCGCCGGCGGCGGCGACCACCGCGCCGGCGGCGCCGAGGGTGACCACCACGGTGCCCGCGCCGAGTTCCCGCAGGTACGCCGCCACGCCCTCCTCGGGTTCGCCCGGGTAGAGCAGCTTCGCGTCGGCGGCGCTCAGCTTGACCAGGTGGGCGCCGGCGGCGAACTCGGCCACCACCTCGCGCAGCCCGGCCAGCGCGGCCGGCCCGTCGAGCAGCCGGGGACGGACGTTGGGGTCGAAGACCCGCAGCCCGGACGCCAGCGCCCAGGCCCGGCGCGCGGCGGCCAGCGCCGGCGGCTGGAGCAGCACGATCGACCCGCAGTAGAGGACGTCGGCGCCCGCCACCAGGTCGGCGTCGAGGTCGTCGGGGCCGAGCAGGCCGTAGGAGGGCGGCTCGCCGTAGAACCGGAAGTCGGGCTCCGGGCCGGCGAAGGTGGCCACCGCCAGCGCGGTCGGGGCGGCGACGGTGACCGCACCGGCCAGGCCGACGCCCACGCCGGTCAGGAAGTCGCGGATCCGCCCGGCCAGGACGTCGTCGCCGAGCGACCCGACGAACTGCACCGCGCCGCCGAGCCGGGCGACGGCGACCGCCACGTTCAGCGGCCCACCGCCGACGGCCTGCCGGTAGACCGGCTCGCCGTCGCGCTCGGTGTCGAGCAGGTCGACCAGTGCCTCGCCGAGCACCACCGCGTAACCCATTGGTGTCCTCCGTCCACGCCGCGCGCCGACCGGTCTCGTCGCACCAGGCTGGCACAGTACGCGCCATGACGAGCGCCGAAGCCACCGTATCGGCCTACTGGACGGCCCTGGAGGCGCGGGACTGGGGCGCCCTCGCCGGGCTGCTCGCCGAGCGCTACTGACACATCGAGCAACGGCTATTGCGTCTCGTCACCACACCGTGGTGGGATGGCGCTTGCCGGGCGGTGCGGGGGCTGCCGCGCCGCCGGCGCCGGGTTCACATCCACGCGAGGGCACCGGCCCGCGAGTCGGGCCGCCGACGGCGCACGTACGCCGGCCATCCGCGCCGGGGCACGTCCGCCGCGACCGTCTTGCCCGCGTCGCAGCGGGGCGGCCGGTGCTGCCACCCCGCGCGTTGCCCGTGGGACTCCCCCGTCCCACGAGTGAGGAGAACCCCCGTGTCCCACCGATCGCGTATGGCCGCGTTGCTCACCGCGGCCGCGACCCTTCTCGCGGGCGCCGTCGTCCTGACGGCGGGGCCCGACCCCGCCGCCGCGCACGGCACCCCGATGGCCCCCGGCAGCCGCACCTTCCTCTGCTGGAAGGACGGCCTCTCGTCCACCGGCGAGATCAAGCCGAACAACCCGGCGTGCTCCGCCGCCGTGGCGCAGAGCGGGGCCAACTCGCTCTACAACTGGTTCAGCGTGCTGCGCTCCGACGCCGCCGGGCGGACCGTCGGCTTCATCCCGGACGGCAAGCTGTGCAGCGGCGGCAACCCGGGCTTCGCCGGCTACGACCTGGCCCGCACCGACTGGCCGCTGACCCACCTGACGGCCGGGGCCCGGATGGAGTTCCGCTACAGCAACTGGGCCCACCACCCGGGCACGTTCTACTTCTACGTCACGAAGGACAGCTGGAGCCCGAACCGGCCGCTGGCCTGGAGCGACCTGGAGGAGCCGTTCCTGACGGTGACCAACCCGCCGCAGCGCGGCTCGAGCGGCACCAACGACGGGCACTACTACTTCAGCGGCAACCTGCCCACCAACAAGAGCGGCCGGCACCTCATCTACTCGCGCTGGGTGCGCTCCGACAGCCAGGAGAACTTCTTCGGCTGCTCGGACGTCACCTTCGACGGCGGCAACGGCGAGGTCACCGGCGTCGGCCCGGGCGGCACGCCGCCCAACCCGACCACTCCCCCGCCCAACCCGACGACCCCGCCGCCCAACCCGACCACGCCGCCGCCGAACCCGACCACGCCGCCGCCGCACGGCGGGGACTGCATGCCGGTCTTCAAGGTGGTCGGCACCTGGAACGGCGGCTTCCAGGGTGAGGTCACGATCATGAACCACAGCTCGTCGACCTGGTCGGGCTGGACGGCCAACTGGACGTGGCCCAGCGGGCAGACCATCAACAGCCTGTGGAGCGGCACGCTGAGCGGATCCGGCTCCTCGGTCACCGTGACCAACGCGCCCTACAACGGCACGATAGCCCCGGAGGGCACCACGACCTTCGGCTTCGTCGCCACCACCAACGGCACCAACACCCTGCCCACGGTCACCTGCTCCGGCCGCTGAGACCCCGGCCCGACACCGGGCCCCTGAAGTGATCAAGAGGTTTGCGTCCCCGGGAACCAGTCCGGGGACGCAAACCTCTTGATCGACGGCATGGTCGCCGGGCAGGCGCGGGGCCCGGGTTGCGGTGGCCGGGTCAGCGGACCATGGAGCCGACCACGGGCTTGGTGAGCAGGGCGGACTGGTTGCGCTGGATGCCCGGGTCGAGGGTCTTGGCGACGAAGATGGCGTGCCAGATGCAGAAGATGAGCACGGTCCACACCTTGCGGGAGTGGTCGGCCTCCTCCCGCTTGTGCTCCTCCAGCAGCCGCATCGCGTACGACAGGTCGAGCAGGTCACCGGCGCCCGAGGTGGACAGCACGTGCCGGGCCCACTCGTACATCTCGCCGCGCAGCCAGACCCGGGTGGGGGTCGGGAAGCCGAGCTTCTTGCGGTTGACGATGGCCGGCGGCACCACGCCCTGCAACGCCTGGCGCATCGCGTACTTGGTGGCCTCGGAGCGGGGCGGGAGCTTGAGGTCCACCGGGATGCGCGACGCCACGTCGAAGACCGCCCGGTCCAGGAAGGGCACCCGCACCTCCAGCGAGTGCGCCATCGAGATCCGGTCGGCCTTGACCAGGATGTCGCCGCGCAGCCAGGTGTAGAGGTCGACGTACTGCATCTTGGTGACGTCGTCGAGCTCGGTGCACTCGGCGTAGATCGGCGCGGTGACGTCGGTGTAGCGGACCGAGGGGTCGTAGCGGCGCAGCAGGTGCTGCTTCTCCTCCTCGGTGAACATCCGGGCGTTGCCGTAGTAGCGCTGCTCGATCGGGGTGGTGCCGCGCTCCAGGAAGCTCTTGCCCTTCACGCCCTGCGGGATGGCCTTGGAGACCGCCCGCAGTCCCTTCTGCACCCCGTCGGGCAGCCCGTTGACCGAGCTCAACGACAGCGGCTCGCGGTAGATGGTGTAGCCGCCGAAGAACTCGTCGGCGCCCTCGCCGGAGAGCACCACGGTGACGTGCTCGGCGGCCTTCTTCGCCACGAAGTAGAGGGGCACCAGGGCCGGGTCGGCCACCGGGTCGTCCAGGTGCCAGACGATCTTCGGCAGCGCCTCGATCATGTCGTACGGCCCGATCTTGGTCGGGATGGTCGTCACGTCGAGGTGGCGGGCCGAGTCCTGGGCGACGTCGATCTCCGAGTAGCCCGGGACGTCGTAGCCGACGGTGAAGGTGAGGATGTTCGGGTTGAACTCGCGGGCCAGGGCGACCACCGCGGTCGAGTCGATGCCGCTGGAGAGGAACGAGCCGACCGGCACGTCGGAGCGCATGTGCATCCGGACGCTCTCCCGCAGCGTCTCCCGGATCTCGTGGTAGAGCCGCTGCTCGTCGTCGACCGGGGTGGGCCGGAACACCGGCCGGTACCACCGGCGCACGTCGATCCGCCCGCCCGGGGTCCAGTTCAGGTATTCGCCCGAGCCGATCCGGCTGATGCCCTTGTGCAGGGTGCCGGGCTCGGGCACGTACTGCAGGGTCAGGTAGTGGCTCAGGTTGGCCGTGTCGATGCCGGCGTCGCCCTGGTAGTTGGAGTGCGCGAAGGGCAGCAGCGCCTTCTTCTCCGAGGCCAGGTAGAGGCCGTCGGCGGTCTCCAGGTAGTGCAGCGGCTTGATGCCGAAGTAGTCCCGGCCGCCGAACGCGCGGCGCTCCTGCCGGTCCCAGATGACGAAGGCGAACATGCCGCGCAGCCGGGTGAGCACCTGCTCGCCCCAGTAGTGGTAGCCGGCGACGATCACCTCTCCGTCGCCGGCGGTGGCGAACTGCGCGCCGAAGCTCCGGATCAGCTCCTCGCGCAGCTCGATGTAGTTGTAGATCTCGCCGTTGAAGGTGAGCAGGTAGCGCCCGTTCGCGTAGGACAGGGGCTCTTGGCTGGAGGCCACGTCGATGATCGCCAAGCGCTTGTGCGCGAACACCCCGTCCGCGTACCGGCCGGAGGCGTCGCCGACCACCTCGACACCGGTCTCGTCCGGTCCGCGGTGGTGCAGGCATTCCAACGCCCCGGCGATGTTGTCGCGGTGGGCGGCGGCGTCGCCGCGCGCGCTGAAGAAGGCCAGGAGTCCGCACATGGTCGCCATCTTTCCACGCGGCCCGAGCGGGCGTCGCGGCACCGCTGGGCTCCACGCCGCGAGGCTGCCCGACCCGCGCGTTCCGGGTCGCCAGGAGCCGGATCGCGCATGCGGGACGCTGTCGAGCTGATGTCGTGAACGATTCGGGCAACCGCCCGATGTCGCGAACGACTCAGCTCGACAGCGCCGTGCGACGTACTCGCCCACCACCCGCGACCGGACAACAGCGCCGCGCGGTACGGTCTGACCTGCAAGAATGCGGAAGGAGCGGAGCATGACCGAGGAACCCGTCGACAACCGGCCGGCGGACGGCACCGAGTCGCACGACCCGGACTTCCCGGAGGCGTTCCTGGCGTTCATGCGGCAGGGGTGGCGGGACACCACCCTGCCGGTCGGCCCGCGGCCCGAGGTGCCCAACCACGCCAAGCGCCGTGCCGCGCTCTCGGCGGCCTTCCCGGGCGAGACCCTGGTGATCCCCACCGGCGGCGAGAAGGTACGTGCCAACGACACCGATCATCCCTTCCGCCCGGGCAGCGACTTCGTCTACCTCACCGGCGACCACGACCCGGACGGGGTGCTCGTGCTGCGGCCGAACGGGTCGGGCCACGACGCCACCCTCTACATGCGGCCCCGGTCGTCGCGGCTGACCGACGAGTTCTTCCGCAGCCGGCACGGCGAGCTGTGGGTGGGCCGGCGGCACACCCTGGCCGAGAAGTCGGCCGAGCTGGGCCTGCCCACGGCGGACCTGACCGAGCTGGACGCGACGCTGGCCGACCTGGCGCCGGGGCGTACCCGGGTGCTGCGCGGCTTCGACGCACGGGTGGACACGGCCGTGCGCCCGTACGACGGCCACCGCGCCGAGGGCCAGCCGGCCCGCGACCGGGAGCTGGCGATCGCCGTCTCGGAGCTGAAGCTGGTCAAGGACGAGTGGGAGATCGCCCAGCTCCAGGACGCGGTCGACGCCACCGTCCGGGGGTTCGAGGACGTGGCCCGGGCGCTGCCGGCGGACCGGGGCGTGTCGGAGCGCCTGCTGGAGGGGATCTTCGCGCTGCGCGCCCGGCACGACGGCAACGACGTCGGCTACGGCTCGATCGTCGGCGCGGGCGAGCACGCCACGATCCTGCACTGGGTGCACAACCACGGCGCCACCCGGCCGGGCGAGCTGCTGCTGATGGACATGGGCGTGGAGAACCGCAACCTCTACACCGCCGACGTCACGCGGGTGCTGCCGGTCGACGGCCGGTTCAGCCCGCTCCAGCGCCAGGTCTACGACGCCGTGCACGCCGCGCAGCAGGCCGGCATCGACGCCATCCGCCCCGGGGTGGCGTTCCGGGAGGTCCACCTGGCGTCGATGCGGGTGCTCGCCCAGGCGTTGTCCGACCTGGGTCTGCTGCCGGTGGGCGTCGACGAGGCCATGGACGGACGGTCGACGGTCTACCGGCGCTGGACGCTGCACGGCACCAGCCACATGCTCGGCATCGACGTGCACGACTGCGCGAACGCCCGCAAGGAGAAGTACCGGGACGGCACGCTGGGCGAGGGCTACGTGCTCACCGTCGAGCCCGGGCTCTACTTCCAGCCGGAGGACGAGCTGGTTCCCGAGGAGCTGCGCGGGATCGGCATCCGGATCGAGGACGACATCCTGGTCACCGCGACCGGCGCGGTGAACCTCTCCGCCGGGCTGCCGCGCGCCGCCGACGAGGTGGAGACCTGGCTGGCCGAGCAGCGCGAGGCGGGCCCGCGCCTGCCGGGCTGACCCCAGGGGTACGACCACGACGGCCCCGCCGCCGGTCGCGACGTCCTTCGCGGACGCGCCGGTGGCGGGGCCGTCGTCGTGCACGCCGCTCACCCGCTTCCTGCCCGGACCCGGCGGGTTGACGCGGAGCGCCCAAAGTGAGGGGAATGCGGGGTTTCTTCGGATTAACGCTTCTCGCGAGGATCCTTCTCATACGGTGGCTATCAGAGGCTGCAAACCCATTTGTAGCTGGTCGCGCCGCTTCGGGTGGTGCGACCCCGTCTGGCAGCAGGAAAGGGCGGAAGGCTCTGATGTCCAACGAAGCAACGACTCCCGACGGTGGTGCTCCCACAAGCGCACCGACCCGAGGGCGGCGCAAACTCTGGGTGGCTGCGGGCATCGCCGGACTGACCGGCGCGGTCGGCCTGGCGGCACTGGGCGGCCTGGCCGCCCGCGACGACAAGCCCGGCGGCGCGGACCGGTTGTCGGACGCGCAGTCGTCGACCCTGAAGCAGAACGTCAGCGACGCCGGCACGGCCGACCCGGGCCCCGGTGAGAGGGACGACAAGGAGAGCGGTCAGGACGCCCGCGGTGGCCAGGAGGACTGGCAGGGCAAGGACCGTAAGGACTGGCAGGGCGAGGACGGCCGGGACGGCAAGAAGGACCGCGAGGACCGTGACGGCCGCGAGGGCCGTGACGCCAAGGACGTGCCGTGTGACTCCGACGTGCTCATCGAGGCGGTGAACCGGGCCAACGAGGACAACGGCGGCACGTTCAAGCTGGCCAAGGACTGCACCTACAAGTTCACCGAGGAGACCGGGAACAACGCCTTCCCCGTCATCGACCAGCGGATCACGATCCTCGGCAACAACTCCACGCTCTTCCACGACGGCACCGCGCTGTTCCGGTTCTTCGAGGTCGCCTCCGGCGGCGACCTGACACTGAAGGACCTCACCCTCAAGGGCGGCCAGGTGACCGCGCCCCCGCCGCCGCCGAGCGGCGCCAACGGCGGCGCCCTGCTGGTCCAGGAAGGCGGCGAGGCCACCCTGAAGCACACCAAGCTGATCGACAACCGGGTCACCGGGGTCGGCACCCAGGGCAACGGCGGCGCCATCGCCAACTTCGGCACCGTCGAGATCGACAAGAGCATCCTCGCCAACAACCACGCCCGCGGCGTCGGCAACGGCGGCAACGGCGGCGCCATCTACAACGAAGGCGCACTGACCGTCCACGACACCCGCATCGACAACAACACCGCCACCGGCAACAGCGCCGTCAGCGGCAACGGCGGCGGCATCGCCAACGAGGAAGACGGCATCGCCACCATCGCCTACAGCCAGATCACCAACAACAAGGCCAGCAACGACGGCGGCGGCATCCACAGCGAAGACGACGCCCGCCTCACCGTCACCCGCACCAAGATCGCCCACAACACCGCCTGCGACGACGGCGGCGGCATCCACAACGACGGCGACTCCACCATGGTGCTGGAGTACGTCATCATCGCCGGAAACAAGGCCACCGACGACGGCGGCGGCGTCTTCCACGACAGCGACAACACCGCCACCATCCGGCACGCCGTCTTCACCGACAACACCGCCGGCGACAACGGCGGCGGCCTGTTCAACGGCGAGACCCTGAACCTGCACGACAGCGAGTTCAAGGACAACCACGCCGAACAGGGCGGCGCCATCTACAACGACAACAACGCCACCCTCACCATCCGCAACAGCAAGATCGTCGGCAACTTCGCCTCCGAAACCGCCGGCGCGGGCGGCATCTTCAACGCCAACAACGCCACCGTCAACCTCGACAACAAGACCATCATCAAGAAGAACGAACCCCGCAACTGCACCAACGTCACCGGCTGCGCCAACTGAGCCGCCACATAACGAAGGGATCCCTTCCCCCGCCCCGGGGGAAGGGATCCCTTCCATGCGGGCGCCGGGACAGGACGGTCCCGCCTGGCGGTGCAGGCGCCAGCGCGTTGGGGGTTACGGACCGGTGCGCCCACTCGTGGCGCAGTCCGCCCCGTTTCGGCACTACTGCGCGGCCCCACTCCCCGGCCGTCCGAAGCGTCCCGTGCCGACCCGCTTTACCCCTAACGTGGGTTCCTTTCGGATATGGCCGTGAAGAGAAAAAGATTCTCATACGGTGGTCCTCAGTTGCTACAACCGATTTGTAGCCAGGGCAGCCCGCGGTGGCGGAGCGGCCCTGTCTGGTACGAGGAGAGAGCAGAGAGCTCCGATGTCCAACTACCTTCGCAACAACGCCGAGAACACCGCGCCGAAGAGCCGGCGCAAGCTGTGGCTCGCCACCGGCGTCGCTGGGCTGACCGGCGTGGTCAGCCTCGCCGGCGTCGGGGCCGCGAGCAGCGCGGGCGCCGTCGGGGTCGACCGTCTCGCAGACCTGAAGTGGTCCACGGCCGAGCAGGTCACCAAGGACGACGCCGCCGGTCGCGACGACCGTGCGGGCGAGACCGGCAAGGACCGGGAGGGGCAGGACGCCCGCGGCCAGCACGACTGGCGGGACAAGGACTGGCAGGGCAAGGACCGTAAGGACTGGCAGGGCGAGGACGGCCGGGACGGCAAGAAGGACCGCGAGGACCGTGACGGCCGCGAGGGCCGTGACGCCAAGGACGTGCCGTGTGACTCCGACGTGCTCATCGAGGCGGTGAACCGGGCCAACGAGGACAACGGCGGCACGTTCAAGCTGGCCAAGGACTGCACCTACAAGTTCACCGAGGAGACCGGGAACAACGCCTTCCCCGTCATCGACCAGCGGATCACGATCCTCGGCAACAACTCCACGCTCTTCCACGACGGCACCGCGCTGTTCCGGTTCTTCGAGGTCGCCTCCGGCGGCGACCTGACACTGAAGGACCTCACCCTCAAGGGCGGCCAGGTGACCGCGCCCCCGCCGCCGCCGAGCGGCGCCAACGGCGGCGCCCTGCTGGTCCAGGAAGGCGGCGAGGCCACCCTGAAGCACACCAAGCTGATCGACAACCGGGTCACCGGGGTCGGCACCCAGGGCAACGGCGGCGCCATCGCCAACTTCGGCACCGTCGAGATCGACAAGAGCATCCTCGCCAACAACCACGCCCGCGGCGTCGGCAACGGCGGCAACGGCGGCGCCATCTACAACGAAGGCGCACTGACCGTCCACGACACCCGCATCGACAACAACACCGCCACCGGCAACAGCGCCGTCAGCGGCAACGGCGGCGGCATCGCCAACGAGGAAGACGGCATCGCCACCATCGCCTACAGCCAGATCACCAACAACAAGGCCAGCAACGACGGCGGCGGCATCCACAGCGAAGACGACGCCCGCCTCACCGTCACCCGCACCAAGATCGCCCACAACACCGCCTGCGACGACGGCGGCGGCATCCACAACGACGGCGACTCCACCATGGTGCTGGAGTACGTCATCATCGCCGGAAACAAGGCCACCGACGACGGCGGCGGCGTCTTCCACGACAGCGACAACACCGCCACCATCCGGCACGCCGTCTTCACCGACAACACCGCCGGCGACAACGGCGGCGGCCTGTTCAACGGCGAGACCCTGAACCTGCACGACAGCGAGTTCAAGGACAACCACGCCGAACAGGGCGGCGCCATCTACAACGACAACAACGCCACCCTCACCATCCGCAACAGCAAGATCGTCGGCAACTTCGCCTCCGAAACCGCCGGCGCGGGCGGCATCTTCAACGCCAACAACGCCACCGTCAACCTCGACAACAAGACCATCATCAAGAAGAACGAACCCCGCAACTGCACCAACGTCACCGGCTGCGCCAACTGACGTACAGCCCACGCGGCATCAGCTGGAACGGCATCGGCTGACGCAGAGACGGTCCGGCCCCCTTCCGCGTCGCGGAAGGGGGCCGGACACGTGTGACACCTACCGCTGCACGAAGACCCCCACGCTGCGGGCCGGCACGGTGAACGTGCCGCTGGCCCGGTCGAAGGAGGCCGTCCGCAGCGACTCGTCCGCCGAGGCCCGCAGCACCGGGTGCAGCGTGACGTCAGCCCCGCGCAGCCCGGTCAGCCGCTGCGTCGCCGTCTCCGGCGTGGCGTTGAAGACCACCGTGACCGACTTCCACCGCCCGTCGAGGCCCCGGCCGTCGAGTGTCATCGTGAGCACGCCGGGGGTCTCCCCCGCGCCGGAGAGCGGGAAGGCGACCCGCTTCTGCACCTGCTCCGCCGTGGTCAGCCCGAAGACCGGCGAGGAGGCCCGGATCCTCAGCAGCTCGGCGTAGCGGGCGTCAGCCAGGTCGATCGCCGCGCAGTCCGGCACCAGCGCCGGGTCGGCCAGCAGCGGCTTCGCGTACGGCCACTTGTCCCGGTTGTCCTGCTCGGGCGGCAGGCCGGCGCCGAACCCGTTGCCCTGGGCGCAGTCCCAGCGGATCTGGTTGAACCAGTCCCCCGAGTTGTACGAGTTGCGGTCCAGCGACTTCGAGCGCAGCCGCTCGGTGCCGGTGGTGACGAACCCGGGCCCCTGGCCCATCACCACCGTGCCCAGCGCCAGCACCTGCATCCGGGCCCGGTCCGCCGCCGAGGTGTCCCGCGGCAGCTTGTACGCCAGCGCGTCGTACAGGATCTCGTTGTCGTGCGCGTCGACGTAGGTGACCGCCTCCCCCGGAGCGGCGGTGTAGCCGGCGGGCGAGCCGTTGTAGTCGACCTGCGCGCCGGTCACCTGCCGGCCCGACGAGTCGGTGAAGCGGTAGCCGCGCAGGTTGCCGGTGAGCCCCACCTTGATCAGGTCGTGCTGGCGCAGCAGCCGGGCCCGCTGCTCGGCCGTGGACCCGTTGACGTCGTCGCCGTTGGGGTCGGTGAACAGGCCGGAGGCGAAGCCCTGCACCCGCGGGTTGGCGTCGAACGGCCCGCCGCCGCGTACGGCGTCGCGCAGCCGGTCGTTGAACGTGCCGATCCCGGTGCCGGCCATGTTGGCCTGGGTGGCCTGCGTGAACCGGGCGTCGTCGGCGACCTCGCCGAAGTTCCAGCCCTCGCCGTAGAGCAGGATCTTCTTCCCGTCCACGCCGTCGCGGCCGACGGTCAGCTCGTCGAGCGCCTTGCGCACGGCCAGGATGTTCGCCTTCGGGTGGTGGCCCATCAGGTCGAACCGGAAGCCGTCCACCTTGTACGCCCGGGCCCAGGTGACCAGCGAGTCCACGACGAGCTTGCCCATCATGGCGTGCTCGGGGGCGGTGTTGGCGCAGCAGGTCGAGTTGGCGACGGCGCCGTCGTCCAGCAACCGGTGGTAGTAGCCGGGAACGATCTGGTCGAGCACCGACTTGGGGTCGGCGCCCGCCGCCGAGGTGTGGTTGTAGACGACGTCCATCACCACGCGCAGCCCGGCGCCGTTGACGCCGGCCACCATCCGCCGGAACTCGGTGGTGCGCTTCGCCCCGGCCGGGTCGACGGCGTAGCCGCCCTCCGGCACGGTGTAGTGCAACGGGTCGTACCCCCAGTTGTAGCCGTCGGTGTCCGCCACGGCCGCGACGCACTTCTGCTGCTGCTCGGAGTCCGGCGGCAGCGCGGCCAGGTCGCAGGCCGGCTGCCGCTGGTCGGCGCGACGCTCGGGGATCGTGGCGAAGTCGAACGCGGGCAGCAGGTGCAGGTGGGTAACCCCGGCGTCGCCGAGCGCCTTCAGATGCCGCATGCCGGCGGTGCCCGGGTCGGTGAAGGCGAGGTACGTGCCCCGCCGCTCGGCCGGCACGCTGCCGTCGGCGATGGAGAAGTCCCGCACCGACAGCTCGGAGATCTGCACCTTGGTCGACGGCACCGCCGCCGGCTTGCGCAGCGACGCCCACCCGGCCGGCGCGAGCGCCGGATCGGCGAGGTCCACGATCTGGCTGTGCGTGGAGTCCGGCGCCAGCGCCAGCGAGTACGGGTCGGTCACGGCGGCGTCGACCACCTTCTGCGTCGCCGGCTGCCACGCCTGGACCTGGTACCGGTAGTACCTGCCGGTCCAGTCGCGGGCGCCACGCACGGACCAGACGCCGGTGCGGTCGTCGCGGCGCATCGCGACGGTCCGCGGCGTCGCGGTCGGCGAGTCGAAGAGCTGGAGCGAGACCGTGCGGGCGGTGGGCGCCCAGACGGCCAGCGTCGGCACCCCGCCGGCGAACGTCGGCCCGAGCCGCGCGTCGGTGGCCCGGGCGTAGACGTCGTCGAGCACGCCGGAGATCTGCACGCCGGTCGCGGCGAGCAGGGTGCCCGCCGCGTCCCGCTCGGTCACCAGGAGCTGCCCGCGCAGGGCCGCCGGGACCTTCGCCAGGTCCCGCCGGTCGAGCGTGAAGGCACCGTGCGCCCACAGGTGCGGGAAGTCCGCGCGCTGGGCCTCGGTGAGCCCGTTGCGCTGGGCGGTCAACGGCAGCGTGCGGTACGTCCCGACCAGCTCGCCGTCGGCGACGGTGATCCCGGCCGGGGCAGCGACCAGGGCGTACGTCCTGCCGTCGGTGGGCCCGGCCTGCCAGGCGACGGTCGAGCGGTCGATCCAGTGCGCCTTCTGCTTCGTGATGTCGACGTCCGGGCCGGCGGCGGACGCGGTGGACGGCAGCAGCCGGCCGGGCGTGCCGGCGAGCAGCCACACCTCGCGTCCGGCGTCGGCGAAGTCGAGCCGCTGGTCGGTCGGCAGGTCCTTCTCGTCGCCCTTGTGGATGATGTAGCTCAGCCCGGTCGCCCCGGCGGCCAGCGGCACCCGGAAGACCGCGCCGAAGGCGTCGATCCGGGCCGGGGCGAGCGGCGTGGCCCAGTCCGTCGGGTTGGCGGCACCGTCCCACAGGTGCAGGCCCCAGCCGTCGTAGTTGCCGTCGGCGCGGCGGTAGTGGATGAGGGCGGTGCCGTCCTCGACCGGCGGGTCGGGTTCGCCGGTGGCGGCCTGCCGGCTCGGGTAGGTCGCCGGGTCGCCCTGCTTGACCCAGACCTCGCCGGCCTTCGTCACGTCGATCGTCCGATCCTGTTCCACGTCCTTCTTCCCGGACTTGTCGACCACGACGAAGCCGACCGACTTCGCGCCCGGCTTGAGCTTCACCCAGGCGAACCGGCCGTAGGAGTCCTCGCCGGCGAACGGCTGCCCCTTGGGCCACTCGGTCGCGTACGCCGGGTCGATGTCGCCCCAGGCGTACAGGCCCCAGTCGTCGTAGCCGCCGGCCGGGCGCTGGTAGTGCACCACGGCCCAGTCGCGGGAGGCGGACTGCGCCGGCGTGCCCACGGTCGCGGTGGACCGGGCGGTCGCGGTGCGACCCTTCCCGTCGCGGACGACCGCCTTGTACTCGATCTTCGTGCCGCCGGCCAGCCCGGTCAGGTCGTGGTGCACGGTGTAGGGGGCCCGGTCGGCGCTGCCCAGCAGCGTCCACCTGCCGCCGGCGACCCGGGCGGCGACGGTGACGGTGGCCAGCGGGTCGCCGGTGACCTGCGCGGTGACGGCGGGCTTCGTGGCGACGGGCGCGCCGGGCGCCGGGGCGGTGATCGTGATCTTCGGCGCGGCGCCGGGCGACGCGATCGGCGTGCCGGCGCGGTGCACCACGGCCGACAGCGGCGGCACGGTCAGCGTGAGCTTGCCGTCCGCGCCGGCGACCGGGGCGGCCGACGCGCCGTACACGCCGGTGAAGGTGGCGCCGGCCGACCACGTGTCCACGGTGACAGTCTGCGCGGTCGCGGCGTTGTTCACCGCGACGACGTACTCGGTGCGCTGCTTCGGGTCGATCCGGGAGAACGCGAAGACGCCGGGGCCGTCGGCGGCGTACCGCCCGACCTGCACGCCGTCGCGCAGCGCCGGGTGCGCCTGGCGCAGCGCGCCCAGCTCCGCGATGGCCCGGTAGAGCGGGTGGGCGCGGTCGAACTGGTCGCTGGCGTGGGTGCGGTCGGTGCCGATCAGGTCGTCGTCGAGGTAGTCGGGGGTCTTCGAGGCGAACATGTCCTGCCGGGCGTCCTTGTCGCCGCCCGGCCCCGTGAAGCCCTGCTCGTCGCCGGAGTAGACGACCGGCTGGCCACGGGTGAGGAACATCAGCTCGTGGGCGAGCCGGTCGCGGCGCAGGTGGGTGCCCGGGTCGGTGCCGCTGCCGGCGATGAACGAGCCGATCCGGCCCATGTCGTGGTTGCCGAGGAAGGTGGTCAGCCGGCGCGCGTCGGTGTCCCGGGCGCGGTAGAGGTCGTCGCGGGCGTACACGTCGGCGAGCGCCTTCGCGGAGCCGTCGCCGGCGGTGTAGCCGCGCGCCGCCTCCTGGAAGGCGAAGTCGAGGGTGGCCGGCAGGCCGCCGCGCCGCACGTACGTCGAGGTGATCTCCGGGTCAGCGCTGTAGACCTCGCCGAACATGAAGAAGTCCTTCTTGCCGGCGCGCGCGGCGGCGCGCTCGACGCCCTGGCTGAACTGCGGCCAGAAGTCGAGGTTGGCGTGCTTCACCGTGTCCAGCCGGAAGCCGTCGACGCCTGTGGACGCCACCCAGTCGGAGTAGACCTTGGTCAGGCCGCGCACCACCTCGGGGCGCTCGGTCCACAGGTCGTCGAGGCCGAAGAAGTCGCCGTACTCGCTGTTCTCCCCGGCGAAGGTGGAGTCGCCCCGGTTGTGGTACATCGTCGGGTCGTTCAGCCACGCCGGGACCTTGACCTTCGCGTCGGCCGGGGTCTCGAACGTCGGGGTGTACGGGAAGGACGTGTCGTCAACCTTGGGGAAGCCCCGGGTGCCGTCGGCGTAGTTGCGGTCCTCGAAGGGGCGCCCCTGCGCGTCGGTGTACGGCGACGTCGCCTTGTCCACGTAGGTGTACTTGTCCTCGGCATACCTGATGACGTCGGCGGTGTGGTTGACGATGACGTCGAGGTAGACCTTGATCCCCCGCTTGTGGGCGAGCGCGACCAGCCGCTTCAGGTCCTCGTTGGTGCCGAAGTGCGGGTCGACCTGGGTGAAGTCGGTGATCCAGTAGCCGTGGTAGCCGGCGGAGGCGTCGGCCCCGGTGCCCTGCACCGGGCGGTTCTTGAAGACGGGCGCGAGCCAGATGGCCGTGGTGCCGAGCCCCTCGATGTAGTCGAGCCGGTCCATGACGCCCTTGAGGTCGCCGCCGTGGTAGAAGCCCTTGTCCTTCGGGTCGAGGCCGGTGGAGAGGCGGCCCCCGGTGAGGCCCCCGGCGTCGTTGCGCCGGTCGCCGTTGGCGAACCGGTCCGGCAGGACGAAGTAGAACTGCTCGGCGCGGGCCTGGCCGCTTCCGGCGGCGAGCAGCGCCTCCGCCGAGGGTTCGGTGCGCCACTGCGCGGCGCCGGTGGTGACCAGCGGGCCGGTGTCGTCGGGGGCGTCGGAACCCAGCTGGCGCACGGCCAGCGGGGTGCCGACGAGAGTAAGGGTGAGCAGGGAGACGAGGGCGAGCAGGGCCTTGCGCGGTATCGGCGGGGGTGTCATC
The DNA here is from genome assembly GCF_057197825.1 of Micromonospora sp. USAFONa4. Taxonomy (NCBI): domain Bacteria; kingdom Bacillati; phylum Actinomycetota; class Actinomycetes; order Micromonosporales; family Micromonosporaceae; genus Micromonospora; species Micromonospora sp. USAFONa4. Next base: position 1,195,696 of record NZ_CM170072.1, read on the forward strand.
GACGCCTTCCTCTGGTCGCTGGCTGGCCCGCACGCTAGCTCTTGCCGAAACGTTCTGCAATACCTTGCAAACAAAGTCGTAACACGACAGCCCACTTGCAAGGGCGGCCCTCCGCAGCGACCCTGTGCCCGGGGATCAGTCGTCGGCGAGGACGGCATACAGGTCCGAGTCGCGCCAGCCGTCGCGGATGAGGGCGGTCCCACGCATCCGGCCCTCGTACCGCATGCCGATCCTGCGCAGCACCGCCGCCGAGGCGAGGTTGCGCGGGTCGCACGTGGCGAAGATGCGATGGCGCCCGTGCCGGTCGAAACCCAGTCGCAGCAGTTGCCGCGCCGTGGCCGTGGCGATGCCCTGCCCCCACCGCCGAGGATGGACCGCATACGCGATCTCGCCGGTGCTCGGGCCGTGCAGCTTCAGCTCGGCGCTGCCCACGACCTCGCCGTCGACGAGCACCCCGAACACCAGCCGGTCCGGGGACGCCGCCACGGCAGCCCGCACGTACGCCTGCGTCTGCGCGTAGGTGTTGGGCCCCCACGCCTGGTAGCGGCACGACTCGGGTAGACACGCCCAGTCGTGCACGGCGTCGGTGTCGTCGAGCGTGAGCGGGCGGAGGGTGAGCGCCATGGCGGCTCCCTGGGTGGCCGACGGCGGGGCGTCGATCAGAGGCGGCAGGAGACGCCGTCGACCGTGCAGCTCGTCGGGCGGCTCTGCGTGCCCTGGACGTAGAAGCGCAGCGTGACCGACGCGCCCCCGGGCAGGTCGCCGCCGCTGCGGTAGGTGAAGCCGTCGTCGATCCGCTGCGCCGTCCCCTGTGGCGCGCCCTCGATCCAGGCGCTGCCCAACCGCGCTCCCGGGAAGGTCAGCCGCGTCGTCCACGCCCGGCCGGCCGACGAGGTGTTGCCGACCACCACCTCACCGACGAACCCGTCCGCGTACGACTCGACCACCCGGTACCGGCCCGTCAGCGGGGACCCCGACGGCGATGGCGGCGCGATCAGCGCCGTCTCCTCGCTCCCGGTGGGGGTCGGCGACGGCGGGGCGCTGCTGCGGGCGGGCGTGGACCGGGTCGGGGTGGGCCGGGTGGTGGAGCGGCCGGACTGCGTGGCCGTCGCCCGCAGCGAGCGCGTCACCGTCGGGCTGGCCGCCGACGGCTCCGGGTCGGCCAGGCCGACGGTCGGCAGCGGCGGGGCGGGCTGCGCGTCGAACGCGGGACCGCGCCCCCGGTAGGCCCCGAGCGCGATGGCCAGCAGGACCACCATCACCGCGACGCCGACGGACACCACGATCCACGGCGAGGACGCGATGGCGGTCGTGCCGTAGGACTTGCTCGATGTTCGGCGCATGCCGGACATGCTTCTCCTCCCGCGGTCCTCCGGGGCAGCGTAGCGGTCCGTGGCGACATGGTGCGACCGTGTGCGCGCGGCGCGTACGGCAGGGCCGCCGCCCGTCGGAGGGTGCCGCGGGTCCGGCCGACGCTCAGGCGGTCCGCAGCACCGTGCAGATGAGCGGGCCGTCGTCGGTGGAGCGCAGCAGGTAGCGGTAGCGCTCGCCGGGGACCGCCCGGCCCTGGCTGTCCAGGAACTCCCACTCCACGGCGACCATGGTCAGCAGCGCCGACACCGCAAGCACGTCCTCGATGGTCGCGTGCGCCGCGACCAGCTCGCGCTCCTGGTAGTCGGGGGCGGCGCCCACGAAGGACAGTGCCACCGCCGCCGGCGAGGTGAACGAGAAGCTGTACGTGTCGGCCACCACCATCCCGGGCAGGGCGTAACAGCCGGCGATGGCAGGCACGTCGCCGGTGGTCAGCGCCACGCCGTACCGGTCGAAGAAGTCGGTCAGCGTGTCCAGATCGGTGGGGGCTCTCACGGGGAGAGCAATTGCCGGCCGGACGGCGGGCCAAACCTCAACGCGGCGGGATGCGCACCTCGATCTCCGCCCCGAGCCGGGCGCCGCCGGCGAGTCCGAGGTCGTCGCCGCTCCAGAACCGGCCCGGGTCGTACCAGTTGGGACGCCGCCCGGCGGGCAGCAGCCCCATCGCCTCGTAGGTCACCGCGACCACCTCCGCGCAGTAAGCCGTCTCCAGTGCACGGTCGCGCACGGCGATCCCGGCGCGGTCGGACGCGGTCCCCCCGGTCCGGTCGGACGCGCTCGCCCCGGTCCGGTCGGGCGCCGGCGCGGCCTCGCGGTCTCCCGCCCGGCCCGGCAGCGCCGGCAGCCGCACCGCCGGGACCCGGCCCCGCAGCCAGCGCCAGGCGAGCTGGGCGGTGGACGGGAACGGGGTGCCGTCCAGGCGCGCGACGGTACGCAGCACCGCCTTCTCCATCTCCGCGTCGGCCGGCGGGTCGAGCTGGCGCAGCCAGCCCCGCTGGCCGTACCGGTTGGCCCAGACGCAGACCGCGTCCCGCAGGTCGTGCAGCTGCACGCCGCGCTGGTGGGTGCCCGTCCACATGTCCGGCAGCGATTTGCCCAGCTCGGCGTGCCACATCAGGGGCGGCATGTCGTCCAGCACGACCGCCATGCCGACGTGGTTGACCGGGCTGTTGGTGGTCAGCTGGATGGCCCGGTCCGGCACGCTGCGCCCCCGGAACACCCACACGTCGCCGGTACGGGTCAGGTCCACGGCCTCGTCCAGGCTGATGCTCATGGGGGTCTACCCTAGGCCGATGCGGCAACGGATGCGGTGGTGGAAGGTCCTCGGGCTGGCCGGCCTGGCCGGCGTCGCGGCGTCGGGCGTGGTCATCGCCCGGGCGGAACGGCGGCGCCGGGCGTACACCCCGGAGGAGATCCGGGCCCGGCTGCGCGACCGGCACGCGGAGGCGACGGCCCCCGCCGACGACGCGCGCTGAGCCTCCGGCGTCAGTCCACCTCGTGGTGGTTGCGGTCCCAGCGCCCGCCGACGGGCGGGGTGTCGAGCCGCACCGCCCCGACGGCGTTGCCGGCGAGGTCGTTGTCCTCGATCCGGCAGGACACGCAGCTGCCGGCCGGGGTGATCCATAGCCCGTAGCTCTGGGTCTGCTCGTCGCGGTGGTCCCAGATCCGGTTGCCGCGCACCGTGGCGGAGTCGAACGGCGCGTTGACGGTGATGCCGGCCCGGATCGGCGGGGCCGCCGGCAGCTCGTACGCCGCCCCGGGCGGCGGCGTGTCCTCGTTCCAGCCGGTGGGAGAATCCGCCCGCACCTCGGCGAGGGTGAGGTCGGTGTCGGTGTTGGACACCACCACCGCCATGCGTGACCCGACCCGCACCACCTTGCCCCGGTGCCCGTTGTGCGGCCAGTGCGCCGCCAGGTCGGTGACGGAGCGGTGGTGGTAGCGCACGGACTCGCCCGCGCCGGTGGCGGCCGGGGCGCACCGGCGGCCGTTGTTGCGGATCCGGTTGTTCACCACCACCGCGTCGGTCATCGGCCGGTCGATCCGGATCGCGTCCAGGCCGTTGTCCGAGAAGTCGTTGCCGTCGACGACCACGCCCGCCGCCGCGCCCCGGTAGCCGTGCCCCAGGTCGTGCTCGTGGTAGCCGTACTCGCCGTTGGCGCTGATCCGGTTCCCGCGCACGGTGTACGGGCCGGGCGTGTTGCCCATGCTGATCCCGTCGCGGACGTTGCGGTCGACGACGCAGTCGCTGATGATGCCGCCCCGGCCGGACACGCCGGCGGTGCCGTTGCCGGAGACGTCGAAGCCCGCCTCCAGGTTGCCGGTCAGCGTGCAGGCGGAGACGATCAGGCCGTCGGCGCCCCAGTCGGAGATGCCGAAGCGGTTCGCCTGGCTGTGGCAGCCGATGATGCGGTAGCCGCGCGGCGGCGTCCAGTAGTCCTTCTGGAGTTCGAGGAAGATCCCGTTGGTGCCGTTGCCGACGGCGGTGCAGTTGGCGATCGTGAGGCGCTCCACGTCGCCCCAGCCGCCGATGCCGACGCCGATACCCGCGCCGCCCATCTCCTCGCCGTTGTCCAGCCGGCCGCAACCGATCACGACCACCCCGTCGATCAGGCTGTCCTGGAGGAAGTCGCAGCCGAGCCCGGTGGCGCCCGTGTGGTGGATGTAGAGGTTGCGGAAGACGCCGCGCACCACGTACTGGAGGCCGAGCCCCTTGGCGAGGTAGTTGTACTCGACCATCGCCACGCCCGAGCCGTCGATCTCGAAGTCCGCGAAGGTGCAGTCGGCGATGTGCCGGTCGCGGCTCGCGCCGTGCTGCACGGTGGTCCAGAAGGCCAACGGCGTGGGGTCCGCCCGGTTCCCCTCGTTGCTGAGCAGGAACCGCGTCGCCCCCGGGCCCGCGCCGATCAGCGACACCCCGCTGCGCCAGACCGTCCCGGCGTCCCGGATCGAGTAGATCCCCGGCGGACAGTGGATGACCCGGGCTCGCCCGTCGGCGGCGTAACCCTCGCCGAGCCGGTCGACCAGCGCCGACAGCGCCGGCTGGTCGTTCGTCACGCCGTCGCCGCGCAGCCCGAACTCCCGCGCGTCGCACCACAGCGGCGCGCCGGCGACGGGGGTGAGCCGCTTCGCGGCGGTGGACAGGCCCTGGTGCGGCATCCGACCCCTCCTCTGCGGCGTCCGGTCGTTCGCCCGCGAGCGGCGCATTCCCGCCGCACCCGCCCGGAAACGCGCTACCCGGCCGGGTGCAGCGGGTCCGCCGACGCGACAGCCGCCGGGCCGGGCGCCGCGCCGCTGCCGGGCATCGCGGCGGTGCCGGGCGTCGCGGCGGTGCCGGCCGTCGCGGCGGTGCCAGGCGTCGCGGCGGTGCCGGGCATCGCGGCGGTGCCGGGCGTCGCGCCGGTGCGGCGCAGCGCCTCCGCCAGCGCCTCGGCGGTACGGCCCACGAGCGCGCTCCCGTCGTCGAGCAGCAGCAGGGGCCGCTGGATCAGCTCGGGGGCGGCCACCATCGCCTCGATCCAGCGCGGCTCGGCCGCCTCGTCCCTGGGCCAGTCGGCCATGCCGAGGGCCACCGCGGCGGGCTCCTGGGTGCGGCAGACGTCCCAGGGGCGCGCGTCGAGCCGGCGCAGCACCTCGGCCAGCTCCGCCGCGCTCGGCGGCCGGTCCAGGTACGGGCGCAGCGCGTAGCCGACCCCGGCCTCGTCGAGCGCGGTACGGGCGGCGGCGCACTTCGAGCAGGACGGGTTGTTCCAGATCTCCATGCCCGTCATCGTCGCAAGCGTCCCCTCCGACGTCACGTACGAGCCCGCCCCGCTCCCGCACGCGTCCACGTACCGCCGCTCCCGCGCTCAGCCGGCGTGATCAGGACGGACACCACCCCCGAGACGGACATAGACCCCTATCGGGACGTCGTCCCGGGGGACCCGTGCTTCGTCGGCCGGAACCATCAACAAGCGCGAAAGGGGCGGTTTCTTGCCAAGATCTCCGGTAGGGAGCCCGGCGGACGGGCGCGAGAGTAGGCACCGACGGGGTGTGGCCCGCCGCGCCCCGCACAGGGATCAAGCCTGACCGCCCGGAGCCGGGCACGGCGGGCCACACCCCCACCACGACGCACCGACCCCGTAACCACGCAAGGTCCCAACCACCTCAAGTCGCTGTCCGGTTGATGGGGGTTTGTGGTGGCGCCGGTCACGCGCCCAGTGGGTATGGGTCGGGGGCGCGGGTCGTTGTAACCACCGTGAGCGCGTAACCCCGGGCCCCCAAGACCCCCGAGCCCCTCCGGGATGGTCGGGTCGCCGGTCGGAATGCCGGCCGGGCCCGTGTCGTTACATCCCCCGGACGCGCCCCACCCTCTCGTCGAGGGCGTACCTGGTTCGACCTTTCCCTCAGCCCGCGACGCCACCGGTCCCCCCGTGGTGTGTGTCGCGTACCCCCGATCGAAAGGTGCTGCCATCATGCGTACCGACATCCTGCGTAAGACCGCCCTGACCGCTGCCGGGCTCGCCTTCACCGGCGGCGCCATCGCCGGCCCCGTCACCACCGCCCTCGCCGCCCCCACCACGCCCGTGTCCGCCACGGTCGCCCAGGACCGCAAGGGCAGCGAGCGCGAACTCGGCGTGCGCTACGAAGCACAGCCCAACTTCTACTACTGCGGCCCCGCCGCCGCCCGCAACGCCCTCAGCGTGCAGGGCAAGAACATCGACGTCGACGGCATGGCCCAGCGCATGGGCACCACCGAAGCCGGCACCAACTCCATCAACGACATCACCCCCGTCCTCAACAAGGAGACCGGCACCGACGCCTACCAGTCCGTCGAGATCCCCGGCGCCAAGGCCGACGACAAGCAGACCGACAAGCTACGCGGCGACATCGTCACCGCCATCGACGAAGGCCACGCCATCGTCGCCAACATCGCCGGCACCGCCACCGACACCGACGGCACCACCCACTCCTTCGAAGGCGGGCACTACATCAGCGTCGTCGGCTACCGCGACAACGGCAACACCGTCACCATCGCCGACTCCGCCAACCCCAACCAGGCCTCCTACCGGATGAGCGTCGACAACCTCGCCGACTGGATCGCCACCCGCGGCTACACCGCCTGACCCAACACCAGCGACACGCACCACCGCGCACCGCCCAACGACAAGGGCCGGCCCCCACCAGGGGCCGGCCCTCTCGTCGTCTTCACCCTCACCCCCAGCGTGCGCAACCGAGCAGGCCGGGGCCGAGTCAGTCGATCGGGGCGAGGAACTCCAGCCGGTTGCCGTGCGCGTCCTCGGAGTGGAAGCGGCGCAGCCCGGGCAGCTCGTCGTCGCCCCAGCTCACCGGGTACCCGGCGGCGACCAACCTGGCGGCGAGCGCGTCCAGGTCCGGCCACAGCAGGCCGGGGTGGGCCTTGCGGGCGGGGCGGAAGTCGTCCTCCACGCCCAGGTGCAGTTCCGCGCCGTGCCCGGTGAACCAGCAGCCGCCACGGGCCGCGAGCGCGGGCGGTTTGGGCTTCTCGGCCATCCCGAGCACCCCGACGTAGAAGGCCCGCGACGCCTCCTCGGAGCCGCGTGGGCAGGCGAGCTGGACGTGATGGATCATGGTGGTACCTCCTCGTCCCGAACGATGGCACGAGGTTGCGAAGTTAGCAAGACGGACGTACGGTTTTGTTGACGACGAGATCGGCGGTAAGTGTCCCCTAACCACGGCGGCACCCCGACCGGTGCGACAGACTGCTCAGGACTACTCACGGTCGCTGGTGTGAAGGAGTACGACGTGGCGAGCCTCGACACCTTCGGTGCGAAGACCCAGCTACGCGTCGGAGACGCGAGCTACGAGATTTTCAAGATCAGCAAGGTGGAGGGCCACGAACGGCTCCCCTACAGCCTGAAGATCCTCCTGGAGAACCTGCTCCGGACCGAGGACGGCGCGAACATCACCGCCGACCACATCCGGCAGCTCGGCGCCTGGGAATCCGACGCCGACCCGAGCGTCGAGATCCAGTTCACCCCGGCGCGGGTGCTCATGCAGGACTTCACCGGCGTGCCCTGCGTGGTCGACCTGGCCACCATGCGCGAGGCGGTACGGGACCTGGGCGGCGACGCCACCAAGGTGAACCCGCTCGCCCCTGCCGAGCTGGTCATCGACCACTCCGTCATCGCCGACCTGTTCGGTCGCGAGGACGCCTTCCAGCGCAACGTCGAGCTGGAGTACGAGCGCAACAAGGAGCGCTACCAGTTCCTGCGCTGGGGCCAGACCGCGTTCAACGAGTTCAAGGTCGTCCCCCCGGGCACGGGCATCGTGCACCAGGTCAACATCGAGTACCTGGCCCGTACGATCATGGAGCGCAACGGCCAGGCGTACCCGGACACGGTGGTCGGCACCGACTCGCACACCACGATGGTCAACGGCCTGGGCGTGCTCGGCTGGGGCGTCGGCGGCATCGAGGCCGAGGCCGCGATGCTCGGCCAGCCCGTCAGCATGCTGATCCCGCGCGTGGTGGGCTTCAAGCTCTCCGGCGAGATGCCGGCCGGCACCACCGCCACCGACCTGGTGCTCACCATCACCGAGATGCTGCGCAAGCACGGCGTGGTGGGCAAGTTCGTCGAGTTCTACGGGCCGGGCGTGAGCGCCGTGCCGCTGGCCAACCGGGCCACCATCGGCAACATGTCCCCGGAGTACGGCTCCACCGTCGCGATCTTCCCGATCGACGCCGAGACCGTCCGCTACCTGGAGCTGACCGGCCGCGACGCCGCGCAGGTCGCGCTCGTCGAGGCGTACGCCAAGGAGCAGGGCCTCTGGCACGACCCGGACGCCGAGCCGGAGTACTCGGAGCGCCTGGAGCTGGACCTGGGCACGATCGAGCCGTCCCTGGCCGGCCCGAAGCGCCCGCAGGACCGGGTCCCGCTGGGCAACGCCAAGACGCTGTTCCGTTCGGCGCTGACCGACTACGTGGCCGCCGACGAGACCGGCGGCGACCGTGGCCGCAAGTCGGGCGTGCCGCAGCAGGAGAAGCCGTTCGGCGTGCAGGGCCACGCCGACGAGGCGAGCGCCGAGTCCTTCCCGGCCAGCGACTCCCCGGCCAACGGGGTCAGCGACCCGGCCGACGCGCCGCGCGACCTGGAGACGGCGGCGGTCGGCTCCGGCGGGCGGGCCAGCAACCCGATCCGGGTCACCGGCGCCGACGGTGTCGAGTACGAGCTGGACCACGGCGCCGTGGTGATCGCGGCCATCACCTCCTGCACCAACACCTCCAACCCGCAGGTGATGATCGGCGCGGCCCTGCTGGCCCGCAACGCGGTCGACAAGGGCCTGACCCGCAAGCCGTGGGTGAAGACCACCCTGGCCCCGGGTTCCAAGGTCGTCATGGACTACTACGAGCGGGCCGGCCTCACGCCCTACCTGGAGAAGCTCGGCTTCCACCTGGTCGGCTACGGCTGCACCACCTGCATCGGCAACTCCGGCCCGCTGCCGGAGGAGGTCTCGGCCGCGGTCAACGAGGCCGACCTGGCCGTCGTCTCCGTACTCTCCGGCAACCGGAACTTCGAGGGCCGGATCAACCCGGACGTCAAGATGAACTACCTGGCGTCCCCGCCGCTGGTGGTCGCGTACGCGCTGGCCGGCACGATGGACATCGACCTGGCCAACGAGCCGATCGGCGAGGACGGCGAGGGCAACCCGGTGTTCCTGCGGGACATCTGGCCCAACAGCGCCGAGATCCAGGACGTCATCGCCTCGGCGATCGGCGCCACCGGCTTCAGCGCCGCGTACTCCGACGTCTTCGCCGGTGACGAGCGCTGGCAGTCGCTGCCCACCCCGACCGGCGACACGTTCGCCTGGGCGGACGACTCCACCTACGTCCGCAAGCCCCCGTACTTCGAGGGCATGGAGCGGGAGCCGAAGGCGGTCGTCGACATCACCGGCGCGCGGGTGCTGGCCAAGCTGGGCGACTCGGTGACCACCGACCACATCTCGCCGGCCGGTTCCATCAAGGCCGACTCGCCCGCCGGGACGTACCTCGCCGAGCACGGCGTGCCGCGGCACGAGTTCAACTCGTACGGCTCGCGCCGGGGCAACCACGAGGTGATGATCCGCGGCACCTTCGCCAACATCCGGCTGCGCAATCAACTGCGGATCCCGGGCGCCGGTTCCGATGCGGGAGCTGCGCTCCCTGAAGGCGGCTTCACGGTCAACCACCTGACCGGCGAGCAGACCTCGATCTACGACGCCTCGGTGGCCTACCAGGAGGCGGGCATCCCGCTGGTCGTGCTGGCCGGCAAGGAGTACGGTTCCGGCTCGTCGCGCGACTGGGCGGCCAAGGGCACCATGCTGCTCGGCGTCAGGGCGGTCATCGCCGAGTCGTACGAGCGGATCCACCGCTCGAACCTGATCGGCATGGGCGTGCTCCCGCTGCAGTTCCCGGCCGGCGAGACCGCCGAGTCGCTCGGCCTCACCGGCACGGAGACGTTCTCCATCGCCGGGGTCACCGCGCTGAACGACGGCGAGACCCCGCGTACGGTCAAGGTCAGCACCGACACCGGCGTCGAGTTCGACGCGGTGGTCCGGATCGACACCCCGGGTGAGGCGGACTACTACCGGCACGGCGGCATCCTGCAGTACGTGCTGCGTCGCATGATCGCCAACTGACGTCTGAGGTGAGAGGAAGGGCCCCTTGTCAACGCTATGCGTTGACAAGGGGCCCTTCCTCTCACGCCCGGAGGTCTTGGTACGGACGTGCCCCCAGAGGGGTCGTTTCTCGCCAAGATCCGGTCTACGCGTCGAGGGACGCGACGCAGCAGACACGGGGGCAGCAAGCAGCGACGCGGGGCAGCCGCAACGGCGGCTACCCGCGCGACGGCGACTGCGGCACCCGTAGCGGCTGCTACACGGCGGTGGTGACGGCCCGGTCAGTCGGTGGCGGCGGCGCGGCGGCGGGCCTCGCGGGTCTTCATGGCGTGCTCCATCAGCGTGATGAGCACCTCCTTGCTGGACTCCCGCTGCCGCGCGTCGCAGAGCAGCACCGGCACACCCGGGTCGAGGTTGAGCGCCGCCTGCACCTCGTCGAGCCGGTACTGCCGGCTTCCCTCGAAGCAGTTGACCGCCACCACGAACGGCGTGCCCCTGCCCTCGAAGTAGTCGATGGAGGGGAAGCAGTCGGCCAGCCGCCGGGTGTCGGCCAGCACCACCGCGCCGAGCGCGCCGAGCGCCAGTTCGTCCCAGACGAACCAGAACCGGTCCTGGCCGGGGGTGCCGAAGAGGTAGAGCACCAGGTCGTCGCTGATGGTGATGCGGCCGAAGTCCATCGCCACGGTGGTGGTCGTCTTACTCTCCACCCCGGAGAGGTCGTCGATGCCGACGCCGGACTCGGTCAACACCTCCTCCGTACGCAGCGGGCGTGTCTCGCTGACCGCACCGACCATGGTGGTCTTGCCCACGCCGAAGCCACCCGCGACGAGGATCTTGATCGCGGTGGGCAGTGGCGTCGCTCCCGCCGGCCGCTCAGAGTGCCCGTAGTCCATTGATTACCGCCTCGAAAACGCTGTTGTCGGGAAGGCCGGCTGTGGTGTGCGGTTCGCGTACCTGCACCAGGCTGCGGGCCGCGAGGTCACCGAGCAGGACCCGGATGGTGCCCACCGGCAGGTCCAGGTGGGCGGCGATCTCGGCGACGGACTGGATCCGCTGGCAGAGCCCGACTATCGCCAGGTGCTCCGGGCCCAGCCCGACCTCCGGGATCACGTCCGCACGGGTCGCCGTCACCAGGGAGATCAGGTCGAACGTGCCGGTGACCGGCCGGGCCCGGCCGCGCGTCATCGCGTACGGGCGCACGACCGGGCCGGCATGGTCGTCGACCCACTGGTGCTCCGAGGACTCCCCCTGCACCGTCATCGCGGCTACTTCTCGCCGGTCTGCTGCTCGCCGGTCCGCGAGGGCGACGCCACGTACTTGCCGACGCGGGTGACCAGCATCGCCATCTCGTAGGCGATCAGGCCGACGTCGGCGTCCTCGCTGGCGAGTACGGCCAGGCAGGCGTTGCGCCCGGCCGCCGTGACGAACAGGAACGACGACTGCATCTCGATGATGGTCTGCTGCACCTGCCCGCCGCCGAAGCGCTTGCCCGCGCCCCGGGCCAGGCTCTGGATGCCGGCCGCCATGGCCGCCAGGTGCTCGGCGTCGTCCCGGCCCAACCCTCGCGAGGCGGCCATCAACAGGCCGTCCGTCGAGAGCGCGACCGCGTGGTCGGCCTGCTTCACCCGGCCGACCAGATCATCCAGCAACCACGTCAGGTCGGCACTCGAAGCCGTCTTCTGCGCCACTCGTCGTCCTCTTCTCCCCCGGCTGTTGTCGCCGTGCTCGTCTCGGCTGACCGCTGCGGCGCGGGGATCCCCCGCACCGCGACGGCGCCGGTCAGGTCGCTTGCAGGTCGTCGCCGGCGTCGGGTTCCTCGCCGGCCTCGGTTCGGCTGTCGCCCGCTCCACCGAGCAGCCGGGCGGCGTCGGTACGGCCCCGCCGGGTGCCGGTCTGGTAGGAGCTCATCATTCGGCGTACCTGCTCCGGCGGGCGCGCCATGTCCTCGTCTCCGTCGTCGTCCCCGTCGGCGGCCGGATCGTCGCGGAGTTCCGGCACGATGCTGGCCTGCCGGACCCGGACCGGCAGGCCCGAGTCGGTACGCGCCGTCACCTGCCGGGCCGTCGGCGCCGGACCGCCCGTCGTCGTGGAGCCGGTGTCCGCCTCCGGTGCGGGGGTCCCCGTCGTGTCGGGCGCCGGCGCGGGCCGGGCGGCCACCGGCAGGCCGGTCGGGAAGGTCGGGCCGTCCAGGGCGTACTGCTCGGAGCCGCCACGGGGGCGCACGGGAAGCCGCGCGTCGAGGGCCGGACCCGTCGTCGGCAGGCTCCGGCCGCGCGACCGGGTCGGCAGGGCGCCATCGTCGGCGTCGCCCGTGGCGGGAGCCTCGACGTCCGCCGCCGGACGGGGGCGGGGCGCGATCGGCTCGGCCAGCGCCACCGGCGTGGTGGCGAGCGGCGGTTCGGCGGCGGGCGGCGCCTGCCCGGACGCGCCGGCCACCGGGACGCCGGCGGGCAGTCCGGCCGGGAAGCCGCCGGAGGTGCTCGGGTCCTCGTCGTCGGAGGTGACCAGCTCGGCCGGGATCAGCACGACGGCCGTGGTGCCGCCGTACGCGGACTCCTTGAGCTGCACCCGTACGCCGTGCCGCTCGGTCAGCCGGCTGACCACGTAGAGCCCGAGGCGGGAGGCGTTGGCCAGGTTCAGCTCGGACTGGTCGACGATCCGGTGGTTCGCGGCGGCCAGGTCCTCCTCGCTCATGCCCAGGCCGCGGTCCTCGATCTCGATGGCGAAGCCGTTGGCCACCTGCTGCCCCCGCACCTCCACCGAGGTGTGCGGCGGGGAGAACGACAGCCCGTTCTCGATCAGCTCGGCGAGCAGGTGGATGACGTCGCCGACCGCGCGGCCGGTGAGCGAGACCGCGCCGAGGGGCAGCACGTTGACCCGGGTGTAGTCCTCCACCTCGGCGACCGCGCCCCGGACGACGTCGACCATCGGCACGTTGCGCCGCCAGGCGCGGCCCGGGGTGGAGCCGGAGAGCACGATGAGGTTCTCCGCGTTGCGCCGCATCCGGGTGGCGAGGTGGTCGACCCGGAACAGGTCCTCCAGCTCCTCGGCGTCGTGCTCGCGGCGCTCCATCGCGTCGAGCAGGGTGAGCTGGCGGTGCACCAGCGCCTGGGTGCGCCGGGCCAGGCTGAGGAATACCTCGCGCACGTTTCGGCGCAGGTCGGCCTGCTCGACGGCGGTGCGGATGGCGGTCTCCTGCACGGCGTTGAACGCCTTGCCCACCTGCCCGATCTCGTCGTCGCCGAACTCGAGCGGAGGCGCCTCCTTGGCGATGTCGACCTCCTCGCCGTGGCCGAGCCGCTCTACGACGCTGGGCAGCCGCTCGTTGGCCAGCCGGATGGCGGCCTCGCGCAGCCGCTCCAACTGCTGCACCAGGGCCCGCGCGGTGGTGATCGACACGACGATCGAGGCGACGACGGCGAGCAGGCCCAGGCCGGCGGCCAGCACCAGCCGCAGGACGACGCCGACGGCGATCGGCGCGGCCCGCTCGACGAGCGCGTCACCGGCCTCGATGATGAAGCGCTGCTGCTCGCCGACCACCACGTCGGCCGCCGCGCGCCACTCCGCCGCCGACACGGGTGGCGCGCCGCCCGGCCGTCCCTGCACGACACGGTCCTCCAGGGACCGGAACGTGGTGTACGCCTCGCCGCCGACAAGTGCCTCGTAACGGGCCCGGTCGCCGCTCGACAGGTCGGTACGGACCTGGCTGTCCAGGTAGCGCTGGGCGCCGGTGGCGCGGGCGAAGGCGGCGGTCTCCTCGGGCGTCATCCGGCCGGCGGCCAGGGCGCCGGTGACGAGGGCGTCCTCCTGCGACATGAGTTCGCGGATCCGGACGAGCTGGATCAGCGCCGCGGTCTCCCGCGTGAACTGCTCGTCGTCCAGGTTGCCCAGCGACCCGTACATCCGCAGCACCGAGTCGATGAGATCGGTGTACTCGCGGGTGGCGGCGGCGCGGTCCACCTGGCGGTCGCGGATGGACTCGCGTACGGCGGCGAGCCGGTCCAGCCCGCTGACGACCGTGTCGATCTGCCGCTGGCTCTCGTCGGCCGCCAGGTCCACCCGCCAGCTGCTGACGGACTTGCGGAAGTCGTCGGCGACGCCCTCGGTCCGCCGCCACTGCGCGTCGAGCTGCTCCCGCTCGGCCGCGCCCGAACCGCCCAGGTACGCCGCGGACGCCCGGCGTTCCGCCTGCAACTCCAGCACCAGCGGCTCACCCGGCTGGGCGACCTGGGCGTCGAGCACCTGCACCCAGAGGAGACTGACGCCCTCCCGGAGGGTCACCCACGCGGCGAACGCCCACAGCGCAACGAGTGAGGCCAGCAGAGCCACGACTTTCCGGCGCAGATTGGAGCTGCGGGAACCCATTTAAAACCATCCCTGGCGGGGAGTCTGATTCATCCGATCGGCGGTTTCCGCATGGCGCTTCGACCGACCCGGCGCACGGTAGCAGTGTCCCGACGATCACTCAAGCAGTGCTGATCATGACCGGTGCGTCATCGCGGGCACCGGGTCGCCGGGCTCACCGTCCTGCGTGGCCGCTCAGCCGCGCCAGGTGCCGCGCCGCGAGCACGGCGGCCCGCACGATGAGCACCGGGTGGTAGAGATCCTTGTCATGCCACAGTGGAACGCCGTCACCGTCCTCGTCGCGGTGGTCGTCGAGGTAGGCGAGCGCGCGGCGCACGGCGGTGGCGAGGCCCGGCCGGGGCGGTCGTCCCGTGCCGAGCAGCACCTGGAGGGCGTACGCGGTCTCCTCCGGTGTGCCCGTCCACAGCCCCCACGACCCGTCGTCGCGCTGGGTGTCGCGCACCCAGTCGGCCGCCCGGTCGAGCCGGCCGCCTGTGGTGTCGGGCGTGTACTCGGCGAGGCTCGCCGCGACGCTGGCCGTCGCGTAGTACGGCGAGGCGTGCCAGCGGTCCGTCCAGCTGCCGTCGGCGAGCTGACCGTCGAGCAGCCAGCCGGTCACCCGCCGCGCCACGTCGGCGTAGGGGCGGCCCGGACGGTGCCTGGCATGCCAGCCGAGCGCCTCCAGGACGTGGGCGTTCGTGGTGACCGACGCGCCGTCCTCGCCCTGCCAGGTGCAGAAGTGCGTGCCCGTGTCGTACGCCAGGAGGCTGTCGGGCGCGACCGGGCGGCCGAGCCGGGCCAGCGCGAAGAGGGTGACGGCGGTGGTGTCGGCGTCCGTCGGGAGGCCGGGCGAGGTGGCCGCGCCGGTCGGTCCGAGCGCGGCGGCCAGGCTGTCGGTCAGCTCGGCGGGTACGTCCGCCGCCGCGCCGACCCGGGCCAGCCCGCTGAGCACCCAGGCCCGCTCGAACACGGCGATGGGTGTCGTGCACGGCACGGGCCCGCCACCCCGCGCCACGGCCCCGGTCAGGTACTCCAGCGCGCTCCGGTCCGCGCCGGGACGGGCGGGATCGCCCAGCCAGGCCGCGGTGGCGGCGGGCGAGGCCCCGACGGCACCGGACACGGGCCGGGCCGGCAGGCCCACCCGCGCCCGCTCGTCGAGCACCTCGAAGGCGTGCCACAGCTTCTCCGGTACGGGCCCGCCCGCGGCGAGGAGCCGCCCGACCGCCTCGGCCCGGTGCCGGGTCATGCCGTGCGGCATCGGCAGCGGGGGCACCGCCCGCCCGGGTGCCCCCGCGCCGTCGAGGAGCGCGTCGATGCGGTCGATCAGGGCGGGCACGATGAGGTCGACGCCCGGCATGTCCGGCACGGGCTCGGCGGCGACCAGCAGCCGGTCCCGCAGCACCGCGACGCCCCGGTCCACGGCCGTCGAGAGCCGGTACGCCTCCCGTGGGCGGGCGCGCCCCGGCGTGCGCAGTGCGCTCAGCAGCGCCTCCACCGCGCTCAGGGTCGGCACGAGGCCGTACGCGCCCGGCGCCCCCCACCCGCCGTCGGCGCGCTGGGCGGCCAGCAGGTGACGCAGCCGCTCGGCGTGCCCCGGCAGCCAGGGGGCGTCGCCGACCAGCCGACCGGTCTCGTAGACCGAGGGCGAGACCGTGCCGTCGGGGGCGGCCAGCATCGCCGCCACCAGGTCCCGACCGGCGACGGCGAGCGCGGCGCCCCCCACGTCCCGGACGGCGACCGGGGCCGCCGTCACGACATGCCCCAGAAGTCGGCCAGCTGGTAGAAGCCGCTGCTGAAGCCGACCTGCCGGGCCAGGTAGTCCGCCTCGCGCGGGCAGGTGTCCCGGAGCGGGACCAGCATCCGGCGGCAGGTGTCCACCAGCGCGGCGAGCCGCTGCTCCACCTCGGCGCGGTCCTCGACCAGCAGCAGCGCGTTCAGGTCGCCCCAGCGCAGGTCCCGCTCGTAGGTGCCGAGGTCGTTGACGAGGCGCAGGGCGCGCTGCACCTGGTCGCTGACCGCGACCAGCTCGTCCAGCTGGGCGAGGGTGGCCTCGTCGCCGGTGTAGAGCCAGTGCGCGACGTTGACGATCGTGCACGCGTGGTTGTCGGCGTTGTCGAGGTACGCGTCGAGGCTCGGCAGGGACGACCGGTCCCCGGGCCGCCACGCCGCCTTCCACTCCCACTCGCGGGCCATCGCCCGCACAGTCGCGTCCACCCGGTCCCGCCACAGCGGACGGTGCGCCGCGAAGGCGTCGGACGTCGCCAGCTCGTCCTGGAGCGCGGCCAGGTAGCCGCCGAGGTGGTCGTCGGCGGCGGGCGGCTCGCCGGCGGCCACCGCGAGGCAGCGCGCGACGAGGCCGTCGACCTCGTCGCGGGAGCGCGCCCGGTGGTCGATCAGCCAGTCGAGGGCGAAGCCCCACAGCACGGTCCGGTTCGTCGCGCGCAGTTGCCCGGCCGTGCACCACGGGGCGCCGAAGGCGATGGCCAGCGAGATGTTGGCGAACAGCATGGTGTCGAACGGGTCGGCGGGAAACAGCTCGGGGTGCGCCGCGGCCGACGCCTGGAGGTCGCGTTGGCCGCGTACCGCCAGGCCGCAGATCCGGCCCTGTTCCCGCGCGTCCCGCAGTTCGTCGCGCCCGCCCGGCGTCGCGTCGCGCGACCGGTCGGGCGTCACCGCGGTCACGCCGGCCTCCGCTCGTGGACCGGGGTCAACGCCATGACCACCGGCCGGCCCGGACGCAGGGTCGCGGCCAGCTGCTTGGGCGGCATCCCGGCGTCGCGCAGCCGGAAGCGGTACCGGCTGAGGATCGTCGCGACCACCAGCGGAGCCTCCAGGTTGAACAGGTACATGCCGAGGCACTGGTGCGGGCCGCCGCCGAACGGGAAGTACGCGTACCGGTGCTCCCGCCGCGGTTGGTCGCCCCGGAACCGGTCGGGATCGAAGGTGTCCGGGCGGTCCCAGTACCGGGCCAGCCGTTGGGTGACGTAGGAGCTGACGGCGACGATGCTGCCGGCTCTGATCCTGGTGCCGCCGATGACGTCATCCGCCACCGCCGTGCGGGGCACCAGCCATCCGGCGGGGTACATGCGCAGCAGCTCGTCGACCACCGACCGGGTGTAGGTGAGGGCGAGCAGCTGCTCCCGGCTGATCACCCGGTCCGCGCCCACCACCTCGTCCAGCTCGGCGTAGAGCCGGCCGGCCACCTCGGGGTTGGCGTCCAGGATCGGCCACAGCCAGGTCAGTACGGCGTACGTCGTCTCCGTCGCGGTGGCGAACATGGACACCACGTCGTCGCGGACGCGTCGCTCCCCGAGCGGGCGGCCGTCGTCGTCGCGGGCGTTCGCCAGGGCGGCGAGCAGATCGTCGCCGTCGCGCGGGTGGGCCCGCTCGGCCCGCACCAGGGGCAGCATGATGTCGTCGACGACGCCGATGGCGCGGCGCAGGGCGCGGTCGCCCGGCACCGGTACGGCGTCGGGCACGAAGGGCAGGAGCAGGCGGGCCCGCAGCGCCGTCACGATGGTGTCCTGGGCGGCCACGATCCGCAGCTGGTCGGCGAGGCTCACCCGGTCGGCGAAGAAGACGCTGCTGATCGCCCGGCAGATGACCCGGCCCAGCTCGGCGCCGGCGTCCAGCCACCGGCCGGTGCGGGCCGGCTCGTCGAACTCGTCGACGGCCTCGCTGACGGCCTGGCTCATGGAGTCCACCAGGGAGTCGATGCGCTTGGCGGTGAAGTGCGGCTGCATCCGCCCGCGGCTGGCCTGCCACTCCGGTCCGTCGGACATGATGCCGTCGCCGGTGAGCCGTCGTACCGGCCGCCACAGCATGCTCCGGCCGCCGCGGGTGTAGTTGGCCGCGTTGTCCCGCAGCACGTGCTGCACGTGGGCGGGTTCGGTGACCAGGTAGGGGCGGATCGTCCCGAGGTTGAGCCGCAGGACCTGGCCCGGGGCGGCGTCCGCCATCGCGACGAGCTGGCCCAGCGGGTCACGCAGCAGGCCCGGCAGCATCCTCCACAGTGGCGCGGACCGCGCCGGGCGACCTCGCGGGTCGTCGGCACCCCGTTCAGCAATGGCATCCCGCACCCGTGGCTCCTCCCGTCGGTCACGCTCCGTTGTGACGGACCGTCATGCGAACGGCTGCCTTGCGTCACGATTCGGGAAGCATGCCATCACCCGTCGAGACTCCGCTAGCCGTCGAATGAGAATTTTGCTCATGGGAATGCTCGTCCATGAAGGATTTCGTGTCGGGCGTCACTTCGGAAGGGTGCGCAGGTGGCGCCACTCGGCGGCCACCGGCCGGTACCCGAACCACGCGTTGACCGCCCGCATCGCGGCGTTGCCGGCGTCGTTGATCGTGGACGCCCACCGGAAGCCCGCCGACCGGGCCGCCCGCAGCGACGCGTGTTTGACCGACCGGGCGAGGCCCCGGCCCCGCCACCCGCTGCGGGTGCCCGTCATCCCCGACAGGTAGCGGTCCCGGCCGTCGGTCAGCGCGAGGCTGAACGCCACCACCACTCCGTCGGCCGTCGCCACCGTGCTCAGCGCCCGGTCCAGGTCCGGCCGGTCCCAGTACGCGGCCCGCCAGTCGGAGAAGTCGGTCTCGTCCCTCCCGACGTCGCCCGGCTCGTCGGCTGCGGCGGCCAGGTCCGCCTCGTACAGCGGACGCGGGTCGACCAGGTCCGCAGCCGTGCCCAGCCGCACCCCGCCCGGCGGATCGGGCGCCGCCGGCAGCGCCGCCGCCAGGTCAAGGCCCATGATCACGCTGCGCCGGCCGGGCCGGTAGCCGCGCCGCTCGGCGAAGGCGAGCGGCGCCGGCTCGTCGACGACCCGCGCGTACGCCCGGCGCACCCCCAGCCCGGCGAGCCGCTCCTCGGCGGCGGCGAGCAGCGCCGACCCGACGCCCCGCCCCCGCCCCTCGGGACGCACGACCAGGTTGACGAAGCCGAGCCCCGGCTCGGCGCTCTCGTACAGCAGCCCCGTCCGGGCGACGCCGGCGATCCCGTCGCCCGCCTCGGCGACGAGCATCCCGAAGCGCTCGGCCGGCTTGCCGGTCGCCTGCCAGGCGAGCAGCTCCGGCGTGACCACCAGGTGGGGCCGGGCGGCGCGGAGCAGGTCGGCGACCGGCGTCAGGTCGGCGGGGCCGGCGGCCCGGACGGTGGGAGCCATGGCTGGGCAACCTACCGCAGCGGCGGTGGCGGGCGGCGGTGGAACCCGGGCGCGCCCGCGCGGCCTGTGCCAGGCTCAGGGCATGGACGACAAGACGATCCTGAACCGGATCTCGGAACTGGTCGACGAGGAGCACCGGTTGCGCGCCGACGCGCAGGCCGGCGAGTCGGGCACGGACGACGACGCCCGCACCCGGCTGCGCGAGCTGGAGGAGTCCCTCGACCAGTGTTGGGACCTGCTGCGTCGGCGACGCGCGGCCCGGGAGACCCACGGCGACCCGGACGCCCAGGGGACGCGCCCCAAGCCGGCGGTCGAGCGCTACCTCCAGTGACCCGGGCCCCGGGTGGCCGGTGCCTGGCCACCCGGGACGTCGCGGTCAGCGGATCCCCGCCTCCCGCAGCAGCAGCGCGCTCAGCGCGGCCGGGTCGGCGTCCGCCGCGGGCAGGCCCCGGGCCGCGAACCAGGTGGCGACCACCCGCACGTCGCGGGCCAGGAACTCCGGCCCCTGCGGGTTGGCCACCACGTCGACCACCTGCGGCAGGTCGATGAGCACCAGCCGCCCCGCGTGCACCAGCAGGTTGTACGGCGACAGGTCGCCGTGCGCGAGGCCGGCGCGGGCGAGCACCACGAGGGCGTCGACGAGCTGCCCCCACAGCTCGCGCAGCTCCCCCGCCTCCGGCCGCAGCTGGGCCAGCCGGGGCGCGGCCAGCCCCTCTTCCTGGTCGCCGAGGAACTCCAGCATCAGCTCCGTGCCGCGCAGCTGCACCGGGTAGGGGACGGTGATCGTGCCGTAACGGGCGCCGACCTCCCAGAGCCGGGCCAGCGCGGCGAACTCGGCCGCCGCCCACTGCCCGGCGATCATCTGCCGCCCGAAGGCGGTACGGCCGGCCATCGCCCGGTTCTCCCTGGACCGGCGGACCCGGCGGCCCTCCAGGTAGCCGGCGTCGCGGTGGAAGAGGCGGTGCTGGGGGTCCCGGTAGCGCTTGGCCGCCAGCAGGCAGGACCGGTCGGTGCCGGGCACCGCCCGGCGGACCAGGTGGACGTCCGCCTCCTTGCCGGTCTTGAGCATCCCGAGTTCGGTGTCCTTGGCGGCCAGTTCGGTGACCAGCCACTCGGGGTGGGGCTGCGGGCCGTGCACGGCGTCGTCCCAGGACGACCAGCGCTCCCCCGTGTCGGGGTCGGGTTCGGCGTCGGGGTCGGCGAGGGCGGGCTCGGCGGCCCGGCCGCGCTTCAGGAAGAGCTGTTCGTCGTCGTCGAAGCGGCGCTTGCCGCGGGTACGGCGCTCGCGCGCCGGAAGGTCGTGATCGCGCACTGCGGTGGTGATCCCTTACTCGAGGCTGATGGGGGCAGGTGGTATTGACCTGCGAAGACGGCCATGACCGACCCCCTCTCCTCGACCGGGCGCGGACCCGGTTGCACGATGCGCCGACCATGCTCGCGCTCCGACGCCGCCCCGGTCAACCGAATTACGCCAGCCCGCCCCGGCGCCCCGCTCAGGCCCCGCGTAGGGCATGGCCAGCCGCCGCGCCGGCTCATCGGGCGGCGGGCGGCGCTGCCCGTCAGGCGGCGAGCACCGTCGCGACGGCGGCGATCACACCGTCCGCCGTGCGGGTGGGGGCGAACCGGTCGTCGACCCAGCTCCGCCCCCGGTGCAGCCAGACGCTGGGCAGGCCCACGGCGGCGGCGCCCCCGATGTCCGCCTCCGGGCCGTCGCCGACCACCCATGCGCCGCGCAGGGGCAGCCGTACCCGCCGGGCGGCCAGCGCGAAGATCCTCGGGTTGGGCTTGCTGACGCCGACCTCCTCGGAGATGACCCAGTCGGCGACGAAGCGGTCCAGCCCGGTACGCCGGATCATGGCCTCCTGCTGGCGTACCCCGCCGTTGCTGACCACCACGGGCGTCCAGCCGGCCTCGTCGGCGATCCGCAGCGCGCAGGCGACCAACGGATCGAGCCGGATGTTGGCCACCACGCCGTCGTGCAGCTCCTCGACCAGGTCGATGGACGGGATCCGCAGCCCGTAGCGGTCACGCACGGCGTCGGCCACGTCCCACCGGTCGGTCAGTCCGTCGGCGTCGATGGACAGCAGCCAGTCGATGTCGGCCGGCGGCGCGCCGACACCGGCCAGGAAACGCTCCCCCCAGGCGCGGAACGGACCGGCCCGGTCGAGCAGCGTGTTGTCCAGGCTCAGCAGGAGCAGCGGCACTCGGGCACCTTACGGGAGCACGCCCGCCCGGCGACAGTGCCGGCTCCCCCCGCGCCTGTCAGGCCGGCAGCGCCGTTCGGCTGCCGCCCTGGTGGGGCAGGCGGTCGAGCAGCATGCAGTGGGCCGCCCGGGTCGCCGCGAGGGCCTCCGGGGCGAGCGCGACGACCAGCACGGCCTCGCCGGTGTCCGCGCCCCGGGCCAGCGACCGGCCCTCCGGGTCGTAGACCGCCGCGCCGCCGTTGAACCGCCACGGGTCGGCGCCGCCGACGAGGTTGGCGAACACCACGTACATCGTGTTGTCCAGCGCGCGGGCGGCGTAGTAGAGGTCGCGGCGGTGCTCGGAGCCGGCCAGGTAGCCGCTCGGGCAGAGGTAGCCGTGCGCACCGTCGGCCGCCGCGGCCCGGCCGTGCTCGGGGAAGCAGCCGTCGTAGCAGATGCCGAGCCCGAGCCGCCAGTCGTCGACGAGCAGGGTGGCACCCCGGTCACCGGCGACGAACAGCTCCCGCTCGCCACTCCACAGCTGCTGCTTGTCGTAGCCGACGCGGACCTCACCGGAGCGGTCGACCAGCAGGGCGGAGATCGTCCGCCGGCCGTCCGGGTGACGGACGGCGGCGCCGACCACCACGGCGGCGTCGCCGTCGCGGGCCGCCTCGCGCAGCGGGTCCAGCCGCGGGTCGTCCACCCCGGCCGCCGCGTCGGCCGCGACGTCGGTGCCGGCCGGATCGGCCGCGAGCGTCGGCAGGTGGTACGCGGGCAGGAAGAGCTCGGGCAGCACGGTCACCCGGGCGCCCCGCTCCGTGGCCTGGCGGACCAGCCGGGCGGCGCTCGCCGCGTTGCCGGCCACGTCGCCGGGGACGGGCTCGGCCTGCACGGCCGCGACGGTCAGCGGTGCGGCGGGGACCGCGACGGCGGTGGGAAGTGGCATCACGGGCCGATCCTAGACCGGCGCGCCGACCTTGGATGATCATGCGCGCGACCAAACCAAGCCGTACGTACGGTTTGCATGGCGGGGGGCGAGCTGTCACGATCGACCCGTGCCCAGAGTAAGTCAGGACCAGCTCGACGCGCGCCGGCAGGAGATCCTCGCCGCCGCGCGGGCCTGTTTCGCCCGGCACGGCTACGAGGGCGCCACCGTCCGCAGGCTGGAGGAGGCCACCCGGCTGTCCCGGGGCGCGATCTTCCACCACTTCCGCGACAAGGACTCGCTCTTCCTGGCGGTGGCCGAGGACGACGCCGCGGCCATGGTGGAGACGGTGGCCCGCAACGGCCTGGTCCAGGTCATGCGGGACCTCCTGGCCGGCGCGGTCTCCCCCGACACCACCGGCTGGCTGGGCAGCCAACTGGAGGTGTCCCGGCGGCTCCGGACCGACCCGGCGTTCGCCAGGCGGTGGGCGGAACGGTCGGCGGCGATCGCCGAGGCGACCCGCGACCGGCTGGCCCGGCAGCGGGAGGCGGGCGTGCTCCGCGAGGACGTGCCGATCGACGTGCTGGCCCAGTTCCTCGAACTCGCCTACGACGGCCTGGTGCTGCACCTGGCGATGGGCCGGCCCGCCGGCGACCTCGGCCCGGTGCTCGACCTGGTCGAGGAGGCCGTCCGCCGCCGCTGACCGGCCGCCCCCGCGCCACCGCGTATCGGTCCGGTAACTCGGTCCACGCGGTGGATCCGCCCTGGCGGGCCTGCTCCACAATTGGGTCGCGATCCCCCTCGCCCGACAGGAGCAGCACATGACCGTCCTCGCCGCACCTGGTGACACCTGGGGCATCTCCGGTCCCGCCTTCCTCGGGGTCTATCTCCTCGCAGCCGTCGTGATCATCGTCGGCACGGTCGTCCACCGGCTCTCGGTCCTCGCCGGGCCGCAGGTGGGAGACGTGGGTCAGCTCGGCCCACAGCAGGTCGCCTACCTCAACGGCGGGCAGCAGCTGGCGATCTGGGCCTCGCTCGGCGGGCTGCGCAGCAGCGGGGCCATCGGCGTACGCCCGGACCGGCGGCTGACCACCGGCGGACCGCTGCCGGCCGGGATCACGCCGCTGGACCAGGCCATCCACTTCGCGGCGGGCCGGAACGCCAGCACCCGGGAACTGGCCCGCGACGAGTGGGTGGTCCGGGCGCTCGACCAGCTCCGGACGAGCCTGGAGCAGCGCGGGCTCGCGCTCGCGCCGGCCCGCCGATCCGCACTGCGCCTGGGCGCGTTCCTGCTCACCGCCCTGCTGCTGGTCGGCGTGTTGCGCATCTTCGCCGGCCTGGGCAACGACCGTCCCGTGGGTTGGCTCGTGCTGAGCCAGCTCCCGCTGATCGTCGTGGCCGTCCTCCTGTACCGGGTGCCGTGGCGCACCCGCGCCGCCACCCAGGCCCTGCGCGGCCTCCGGCGTCAGCACACCTACCTCGCGCCCGCCTCCGCCCCCGCCTACGCCACCTACGGCGCGGCGGGCGCCGCGATGGGGGTCGCGCTGTTCGGCACCGCGTCGCTCTACGCCATGGACCCCGGCTTCGCCAGCCAGGCCGAGATCCAGCGCCAGGCGATCAGCGGCTCCGGCGCGTCCTCGACCGGCGGCGGATGCGGCGGCGGCAGCTCGTGCAGCGGGGGCAGCTCGTGCGGCGGCGGCGGGGGTTGCGGCGGCGGCGGGTGCGGCGGATGACCGGCCCCGCCGGCGTCGGCATCGGCTGGCGGCCGGAGATCGCCGGATTCGTCGCCGACCTGCCCGGGCTGCGCTTCGTCGAGGTGGTCGCGGAGAGCGTCGCCGCGACCGGGCCACCGCCCGCCGGGCTGGCCGCGCTGCGCGAGCGCGGCGTGACGGTCGTACCGCACGGCGTGCGCCTCTCCCTCGGCGGCGCGGAACCGGTCGACCCGGCGCGCGTCGCCCACCTGGGCGCGGTGGCGGAGCTGGTCGGGGCGCCCCTGGTCAGCGAGCACATCGCCTTCGTCCGGGCCGGCGGCGTCGAGGCCGGTCACCTGCTGCCGCTGCCCCGCAGCCGGGAGGCGGTCGACGCGGTCTGCGCCAACGTCGCCCGCGCGCAGGCCGCGCTGCCGGTGCCGCTCGCGCTGGAACCGATCGCGACCCTGTTCGACTGGCCCGACGACGAGCTGGACGAGGCCGACTTCCTCACCGAGATCCTGGACCGCACCGGCGCGTTCCTGCTGCTGGACGTCGCCAACGTGTACGCCAACGCCCGCAACCGGGGCACCGACCCGCTCGCGCTGCTCGACCGGCTGCCGCTGGAGCGGGTCTCCTACGTGCACGTGGCGGGCGGCGCCGAGCACGGCGGCTACTACCACGACACGCACACCGATCCGGTGCCCCCGGCGGTGCTCGACCTGATCCGCGAGCTGTGCGCCCGCCGCCGGCCGCCGGCGTTCCTGCTGGAACGCGACGGGCACTACCAGCCCGCCCCGGTGCTCCGCGCCGAGTTGGACGCCCTCGCCGCCGCGTCCGGCTTCCCGGTGGTGACGTGAGCGGCGACCTGGCCGAGCGGCAGGCGGCGCTGGTGGCGGCGCTGGTCGCCGGCGGCCCGGTGCCGGCGGGCTTCGACCCGGCGGCGCTCGCCGCCGCCGGGACCGCGCTGCTGCGCAAGCGTGCCGGGGAGGTGGCCCGGCACTGGCCGCTGCTCGCCGCCGGTCTCGGTGCCCGGTGGCCGGAGACCTTCGCCCGCTGGGCGACGGGGCGGCCGACCGGGGGCTCGCTGCGCGACGGCTGGGACCTGGCCCGCGACCTGCGCGACCGGGGCGCGCTGCCGCCGCTCGGCGCGGAGGAGCTGGCCGCGCGCGAGGCCGCCCACCGCTACGACGGGCACACCCCGCCGCGCCCGCGTCGGCTGCCGGCCTGGGGGCGCGCCGGCGGGGCCGTCGCGGTCCAGCTCGCCGGTCGGGTACGCCTGCTGCGTCCCGCCCGCCGCTGAACGCCCGCCGCTGAACGCCCGCCGGACCGGCGCGCACCGACCCGAGGGCCCCAGTGGCGGATCCGGCCGGGTGCGGCAGGATCGACGGCATGGATCTCGGACTGACCGATCGGGTGTACGTACTCACCGGCGCCTCCCGAGGGCTGGGCTTCGCCACCGCGCAGTGTCTCGTCGCCGACGGCGCCCGGGTGGTGCTCTCCGCCCGCGACGCCGACGCGGTGGCCGCCGCCGCGCACCGCCTCGGCGGGCCGGAGCATGCGGTCGGGCTGACCGCCGACCTGGCCGACGCGCAGACGCCGGAGCGCCTCGTGGCAGCGGCCCGGGAGCACTTCGGACGGCTCGACGGGGCGCTGGTCTCGGTCGGCGGACCGCCGCCGGGCAGCGCCGCCTCGGTCACCGACGAGCAGTGGCGCCGCTCCTTCGAGACGGTCTTCCTCGGCACCGTCCGGATGGTCCGCACCGTCGCCGAGAACCTGGTCGCAGGCGGGGGCGGGGCGGTCGGGCTGGTCCTGTCGACCTCGGCGCGCGGGCCGGTGCCCGGCCTGGGCATCTCCAACGGCCTGCGGCCCGGCCTGGTGGGCATGGCCAAGGACGTCGCCGACGAGTACGGGCCCCGGGGCGTGCGGGTGGTCGGCCTGCTGCCCGGACGGATCATGACCGACCGCAACGTGGAACTCTTCGCCGCCACCGGCGACCCCGACCGGGCCCGCGCGGAGGCCGAGGCGGCCATTCCGCTACGCCGCATCGGCGCGCCGGACGAGTTCGGCCGGGTGGCCGCGTTCGTGCTCTCCCCCGCGGCGAGCTACCTGACCGGGGTCACCGTGCCGGTCGACGGCGGCGTGCTGCGGAGCCTGTGATGGCCCCGCCCGCCGACGGCTCGCCTGCCGGTCCCTCCGCCGATGGATCGTCCGGCGGATCGCCCGCCGACGGGTCGTCTGGCGGATCGCCGCTCCGGCGAGGGACGCGGGTGGCGCGGGCGGCCGGGCGGTATCCGCGGCCGACACGGGAGGAACTCGCCGCGGCGGCGGAGCGCACCATCCCCGACGTCATCGCCCCAGGCCTGGACGTGCTCTTCGTGGGCATCAACCCGGGCCTGTGGTCGGCCGCGACCGGGTGGCACTTCGCCCGGCCGGGCAACCGGTTCTGGCCCGCGCTGCACCGGGGCGGGTTCACGCCCCGGCTGCTGCATCCCAGCGAGCAGGACGAGCTGCCGGGGTACGGGCTGGGTATCAGCAACATGGTCGCGCGGGCCAGCGCCCGGGCCGACGAGCTGACCCCCGCCGAGCTGGTCGAGGGCGCGGACATCCTCACCGGCAAGGTCGAGCGGTACCGCCCCCGGTGGGTGGCCGTGGTCGGGGTGACCGCGTACCGGATCGGGTTCGCCCGGCCGAAGGCCGCCTTCGGGCCGCAGCCGCAGCGGCTGGCCGGCGCCCGGCTCTGGGTGCTGCCCAACCCCAGCGGCCTGAACGCGCACTTCACCCCCGCGACGCTCGGCGCCGCGTTCGGGGAGTTGCGGGCGGCGGTCGCGGCCGGCTGAGACGGCAGTTGGCCGCAGCCGGCAAGTTGGCGCAGCTGGCCGCCGCCGGCGACAAGCGTCAGTTGGCCGCCGCCGGCGGCAACGTCAGTTGGCCGCCGCCGGCGGCAGCGCCTCGTCGGCGAGGTAGGGCCGCAGCGGAGGCACGGCCACCGGCTCGGGCCCGGTCGCGTCGACGTACGGGGTGGGCGAGTCGGCGACCGCGAACTGGGTGCGGTAGAGCTCGGCGTAGAGCCCGCCCACGGCCACCAGCTCCTCGTGCCGCCCCCGCTCGACGATCCGCCCGTCGTCGAGCACCAGGATCTGGTCGGCGTCGCGGACGGTCGAGAGCCGGTGCGCGATCACCAGCGCAGTACGCCCGGTCAGCGCCACCGACAGCGCCCGCTGCACGGCGGCCTCGCTCTCCGAGTCGAGGTGCGCCGTCGCCTCGTCGAGGATCACGATCGACGGGGCCTTGAGCAGCAGCCGGGCGATGGCGATGCGCTGCTTCTCGCCGCCGGAGAAGCGGTAGCCGCGCTCGCCGACGAGGGTCTCCAGCCCTTCCGGCAGCGACCGGACCAGGTCGGCGACCTGCGCCCCGGCCAGGGCCACCCAGATCTCGTCGTCGGTGGCGTCCGGCTTGGCGTAGCGCAGGTTCTCGGCGATGGTCTCGTGGAACAGGTGCGAATCCTGGGTGACCACGCCGATCTCGTCGCGCAGCGAGGCGAGGGTGGCGTCGCGGACGTCGACCCCGCCGACCAGCACCTGCCCGTCGGTGACGTCGTAGATGCGGGAGATCAGCATGGACAGCGTCGACTTGCCGGCGCCGGAGGGGCCGACCAGCGCCACCATCTGCCCCGGCTCGACCGCGAACGAGACGCCCTTGAGCACGGGCTCGTTGATCGTACGGTCGAGGGCGGCGACCTCCTCCAGGCTGGCGAGCGAGATCTCGGCGGCGCTGGGGTAGCGGAACCGGACGTCGCGGAACTCGACCCGGCCGCTGGCCCGGGGCACCGGCACCGCGTCGGGCCGCTCCTCGATCGTCGGCTTCAGGTCGAGCACCTCGAAGACCCGGTCGAAGGAGACCAGCGCGCTCATCACGTCGACCCGGACGTTGGACAGCGCGGTCAGCGGACCGTAGAGGCGGGTGAGCAGCAGGGCGAGGGTCACCACGGTGCCGGCGCTGACGTTGCCGGTGACCGCCAGCCAGCCGCCGAGCCCGTAGGTGAGCGCCTGGGCCAGCGAGGCGACCAGCAGCATCGCCACGAAGAAGGTCCGCGAGTACATCGCGGACTGGATGCCGATGTCGCGGACCCGCTCGGCCCGCGCGGCGAACCGGCGCGCCTCCACCTCGGGCTGGCCGAAGAGCTTGACCAGCAACGCGCCCGAGACGCCGAAGCGCTCGGTCATCGTCGCGTTCATCTTCGCGTCGAGGTTGTAGGACTCGCGGGTGATCTCGGCGAGCCGTTTGCCGACCCGGCGGGCCGGGATGATGAAGACCGGCAGCAGCACCAGGGAGAGCGCGGTGATCTGCCAGGAGAGGGTGAACATCACCGCGGCGGTGAGCACGAGCTGGATGACGTTGCTGACCACCCCGGACAGCGTCGAGGTGAACGCCCGCTGCGCGCCGAGCACGTCGTTGTTGAGCCGGCTGACCAGCGCACCGGTCTGGGTGCGGGTGAAGAACTGCAGCGGCATCCGCTGGACGTGGTCGTAGACCCGGGTGCGCAGGTCGAGGATGATGCCCTCGCCGATGCGGGCCGAATACCACCGCTGGGCGAGGGAGAGCAGTGCGTCGAACACCGCGAGCCCGGCGATGACGAGGGCCAGCCGGACCACCGCGCTGCCGGCGTCGGCGCCGCCCCGGGTGATCGTGTCGATGACGTCGCCGGCCAGCACCGGGGTGGCGACGCCGATGACGGCGGCCAGCACCACCGTGACCAGGAAGACGACGATGTCCCGGCGGTAGGGCCCGGCGAAGGCCACGATCCTGCGGGCCACCCCGCGCTTGAGTCGGTGGGTGGAGATCTCGTCGCGGTTGCGCATCGACCGGAGCATGCTCCAACCGGTCATGCCGCCGCCCGACATCGAGTGGGACACGTTCACCTCCGGGTCGTCGGGCTGGCCGCACCGTCAGGTCAATTCTCCCGACGACTCTGACAACCTCGGCCGTAACCCTGATCTTCCCGGACGGTCCTTACGACTTACTCTCCCCGCCCGGCGAGATCACGCAGCCGGCGGGTCTGCGCCTCCCGCTCGGCCCGCTGCTGGTCGGCGGCGGACCGACCGGTCGCGCCGGCCAGCAGGGCCTTGATCTCCACCACGGCGTTGCGGTCGTTGGCCAGCAGCCCGGCGGTCAGGTCACGCACCGCGGCGTCCAGCTCGGCGTTCGGCACCACGAGGGTGGCCAGGCCGATCCGGTCCGCCTCGGCGGCGTCCATCCGCCGGCCGGTCGCGCAGATCTCCAGGGCACGGCTGTAGCCGACCAGGTCGACCAGGCGGCCGGTGCCGGCGAGGTCCGGGACCAGGCCGAGCGTCACCTCGGCCATGGAGAGCTTCGCGTCCTCGGCGAGCACGCGCAGGTCGCAGGCGAGCGCCAGCTGGAAGCCGGCGCCGATCGCGTGCCCCTGCACGGCGGCGACGGTGACGACGTCGGGACGGTGCAGCCAGGTGAAGCCGCCCTGGTATTCCGCGATCCGGTCGGCGCACTCCTGCTCGGGCAGGGTGGCCAGCTCGGCGAACGACCCCGGACCGGACGCACCGGCCACCGACAGGTCGAGGCCGGCGGAGAACGCCCGCCCCTCGCCGCGTACGACCACGACGCGGACGTCGCCGGGGAGGTCCCGCGAGAAGTCGCTCATCGCGCGCCACATCGCCGGGGTCTGCGCGTTGAGCACGTCGGGCCGGCACAACGTGACCGTCGCGACCGGCCCGTCGCATTCCAGCCGGACCCCGGTCGTCTCGGCGGTCACCGAGCGACCCGGGGAGCGGCGCTGATGGACGACGCTGGTGGGCGGGTCACGCCTTCTTGCGGCGTCGGGCGCCGCCACGCTGCCGCAGCTGGACCCCGGACTCGGTGAGCACCCGGTGGATGAACCCGTAGGAACGGCCGGTCGAGGCCGCGAGCGCGCGGATGCTCTCACCCGAGGTGTACCGCTTTACCAGGTCCTTGGCGAGCGTCTGACGCTCGGCTCCGACGATCCGGCGACCCTTCTCAGTGCTGGTGGCTGTGCCAGTGGCTGCCATGCTGTGTCCTCACGTCCCAGACTGTGCGGTTCGGATACGGTCCCACCTATTAGACCGCCTCGAACGATCATGCGCCAGATATCAACTCTTCGCCAACCGACACGCTATGCAATGTCAGCTTCCCGATAGCGTGATGCTCCCGACGCCACCCGGGGCCCGCCCGGCCCCCCGGCGCCGGGCGTGACGGGTGACCGCGCCGTACCCTGCTGGCGTGATCGACCTGTTGGGCACCGCGGCCGGCGCCGCCGTGGTGTTCGCCGCCACCAACGTCGACGACATCGTCGTCCTGACCCTGTTCTTCGTCGCCGCCCGCACCACCGGCCGCCCCCGCACCTGGCAGATCGTCGCCGGGCAGTACCTGGGCATCGGCGCGCTCGCGCTGGCCAGCACGGTGGTCGCGGCCGGGCTGCTGGTGGTGCCCGAGCCGTGGACCGGGCTGCTCGGCCTGCTGCCGGTCGCCCTCGGCGTGCGCGCGCTGCTGCGTGACGACGCCGACGACGCCCCGGCCGTGGTCGGCTCGACGCTCGGCGTGGCCGGGGTGACGATCGCCAACGGCGCCGACAACATCGCCGTCTACGTACCGGTGTTCCGGGCGCTCGGCCCGGCCGACGGCGCGGTCTTCCTGCTGGTCTTCGTGGTGCTCATCGCGCTGTGGTGCGCCGCCGGGGCGTGGCTGGGCGGGCACCCCCGGGTGACACGGCTCGTCGGGCGCGTCGGCCACTGGCTCGTCCCGGCGGTCTTCATCGCCATCGGCGTGGTCATCCTGACCACCTCGGGCGTCCTGCCCCACCTCCTCGGCCTCCTGCGCTGACCGCACGCCCCACCCGCACCCACCGCAACCCGCGCACCCACCCCACCCAGGGCGCCCCGCCTGGTCGATCATGAAGTTGTTGTCGCGACACGCCGGGGCGGAGGGCAACAACTTCATGATCGACAGATCGGGGCGGGGCGGGGTGGGGCGGAGCGTGGTGGGGTGGGGCGGTCAGGCCAGTTCGACCAGTTCGAGGAGGTCGTCGCTCCAGGCGTCCTCGTCGCCGTCGGGGAGCAGGATGGCGCGGTCGGGCTTCAGCGCCATGACCGCGCCGGGGTCGTGGGTGACCAGCACGATCGCCCCCGGGTAGCGGGCGATGGCGTCGAGCACCTGCTCCCGGCTGACCGGGTCGAGGTTGTTCGTCGGCTCGTCGAGCAGCAGCACGTTCGCCCCGGAGCAGACCAGGGTGGCCAGCGCGAGCCGGGTCTTCTCGCCGCCGGAGAGCACCCCGGCCGGCTTGTCCACGTCGTCGCCGGAGAACAGGAACGCGCCGAGGATCTTGCGGAGGTCGGTGTCGGTCTGCTCGATGGCGGCGCTGCGCATGTGCTCCAGCACGGTACGGTCCACGTCGAGCGTCTCGTGCTCCTGCGCGTAGTAGCCGAGCCGCAGGCCGTGACCGGCGTGCACCTCGCCGGTGTCCGGCTCCAGCAGGCCGCCGAGCATCCGCAGCAGGGTGGTCTTGCCGGCGCCGTTGAGCCCCAGGATGGCCACCCGCGAGCCCCGGTCGACCGCCACGTTCACGTCGGTGAAGATCTCCAGCGAGCCGTACGACTTCGACAGGCCCGTCGCGGTGAGCGGGGTCTTGCCGCAGGAGGCCGGATTCGGGAAGCGCACCTTCGCCACCCGGTCGGCGACGCGTACCTCCTCCAGGCCGGAGATGAGCTTCTCGGCCCGGCGGGCCATGTTTTGCGCGGCGACGGTCTTGGTGGCCTTGGCCCGCATCTTGTCGGCCTGCGCCATCAGCGCGCCGGCCTTCTTCTCGGCGTTGGCCCGCTCCCGGCGGCGGCGCCGCTCGTCGGTCTCGCGGGCCTCCAGGTACGCCTTCCAGCCCAGGTTGTAGACGTCGACCACGGAGCGGGTGGCGTCGAGGAACCACACCTTGTTGACCACCGACTCCAGCAGCGAGCCGTCGTGGGAGATCACGATCAGGCCGCCCTTGTGGTTGGCGAGGAAGCTGCGCAGCCAGGTGATCGAGTCGGCGTCGAGGTGGTTGGTCGGCTCGTCGAGCAGCAGGATGCCGCCGCCGTTCTCGCCCGCGTCGCGGAACAGGATCCGGGCCAGCTCGATGCGGCGGCGCTGACCGCCGGAGAGCGTGCCGATGGTCTGGGCGAGCGCCCGGTCCGGCAGGCCGAGGTTGGCGCAGATCCGGGCGGCCTCGGCCTCGGCCGCGTACCCGCCGAGGGAGGCGAACTGGTCCTCCAGCGCGCCGTAGCGGCGGACCAGCCGGTCGTCGGCGTCGTCGGCGAGCTTGGCCTCGATCTCCTTCATCTGGGCCATCAGCACGTCCAGGCCCCGGGCGGAGAGCACCCGGTCGCGGCCGGTGACCTCCAGGTCGCCGGTGCGGGGGTCCTGCGGGAGGTAACCGATGGCGCTGCGGCGGTCGATCTGACCGGCGTACGGCTGGCCCTCGCCGGCGAGCACCTTCAGCGTGGTGGTCTTGCCGGCGCCGTTGCGGCCGACCAGGCCGATCCGGTCACCCGGCTGCACCCGCAGCGTGGTGTCGGACAGCAGGATCCGGGCGCCGGCGCGCAGCTCCAGGCCGGTGGCAGTGATCATGTCGGAGGACTCGCTCTCGGGGTCTGGAAGGGCTGACTCAGGGCACGCGAAAGCGCCGGCGGGCACGAGGCCCGTCGGCGCGGGGCGGTTCAGCCTTCGCAGAGCAGCACGGGCCCAAGTGTACCGGGCGCCGCCGGAGCACCCCGCCGGATTACCGATCAAGATCATCGGGTACCGAATCGCCGTCCGGACCCGGTCCGGTACCGCAACCACCAAAACGGATCAAATCGGTGATCGGGGTAGACATGGAGCTGAACGAGAACGCGCGGGTCGACACCAGCCAGGTGGATGACCGGCGAGGATCCGGCGGAGGCGGCGGGCTGGGCGGCATACCCATCCCGATCGGTGGCGGCCGGGGCGGCATCGTCGGCATCGTCATCGCCGTGCTCGTCGCGCTCGTCGGCGGCGGCTTCGGCCTGAACGCGGCCACCAGCGGCGGCGACGAGCCGCAGGGCGACAACTCGTCACTGGAGCAGAAGTGCGCGGCCGAGGACGCGCTCCAGCAGCTCGACTGCCGCAACACGCTCTACGTCAACTCGATCCAGGCGTACTGGCAGAAGGCCCTGCCCGAGGCGTTCGGCGAGCAGTACCGCCCGTCGAAGACGGTGTTCTTCAGCCAGGGCGTCAACACCGCCTGCGGGCAGGCCGACTCCGGCGTCGGCCCGTTCTACTGCCCCGCCGACGACCAGGTCTACATCGACCTCACCTTCTACCAGGTGCTCGCCCAGCAGCTCGGCGCCTCCGGCGAGTTCGCCCAGCCGTACGTGCTCGCCCACGAGTACGGCCACCACGTGCAGGACCTGCTCGGCACGGAGGCCGAGATGCGCCGCCAGCAGCAGCGCGACCCGGACAACGCCAACCAGCTCTCGGTGAAGCTGGAGCTGCAGGCCGACTGCTACGCGGGCGCGTGGGCGAAGAACGCCACCGGCACCGCCGACGCGAGCGGCCAGAAGATCTTCACCAGCATCAGCGAGCAGGACATCCAGCAGGCCGTCGACGCCGCCGAGAAGATCGGCGACGACGCCATCTCCAAGCGGGCCAACCGGCCGGTGAACCCGGACGAGTTCACCCACGGCTCCTCCGCCCAGCGCAAGGAGTGGTTCACCCGGGGCTTCGACACCGGCGACCCGAAGTCCTGCGACACCTTCCGCGGCAGCCTCTGAGCAGGCAGGACACCGTCCTGACGGACGACGCCACGGGCCCGGTCGGTGACCGGGCCCGTGGCGTACGCGTACGGGGCGGCGGTGATCAGACCCGCTGCCAGAGCGCCGGCACGTTCGGCGGCTCCCAGCCCGGCTGGGCGGTGTGCCCCTGGAGGCAGCGGTAGGAGACGCCCGCGTAGGTCACCGTCGCGCCGGCGGCGTACCCGGTGCCGGCCTGCCAGGTCGTGCCGCCGGGCGGGTTGCCCGTCGAGGTGGGCGTGGGGGTCGGCGCGGGACCGCCGGCGGTGACCAGGGTCAGCCCGTACGCGGCCAGGATCGCGTTGACCGGCTGGAAGTACATCGTCCCGCCGCTGGTGCAGTTGCCGGAGCCGCCCGAGGTGACTCCCTGCGCCTGGTCGCCGGAGATCCACGAGCCGCCGGAGTCGCCCGGCTCGGCACAGGCGTTGCTGCGGGTCAGCCCGGTGACGGTGCCCTCCGGGTAGGTCACCGAGGCGTTCTTCTGCTGGATGGTGCCGCAGCGCCAGCCGGTGGTGGAGCCGGACCGGCAGACCGCCGCCCCCACGGCGGCCTCGACGCTGCCCGCCACCGGGACCGTTCCACCGCGATAGTCGTTCACCAGCCCGCGCGGGGTGTTCCCGGCGTCCACCTGCACCCAGGCGTAGTCGCGGCCGGGGAAGGTGGAGCCGCGCACGGTGCCGCCCGGCTGGGAGGTACGGGCGCCGGTCCGGCCGCAGTGCCCGGCGGTGACGAAGCCCCCGCCGACGGAGAACCCGACCGAGCAGCGGCTGCTGCCGGTGTAGTAGGCGTTGCCGCCGATCACGTCGGCGTACGGCCTCGGGTTCTCGGTGCTGGCCTGGACCCGCACCGCGCCGGCCGGCACCCCCGCGGCGGCGGCGAAGGCGCGGGCCGCGGGGGTGCCGCCTTCACGGGCCAGCAGCACGACGGAGTTGCCGGGAAGGTCGGCGTACCAGCCGACGACGGTGGGCGGCGCGGCGGCGGCCCGACGGTTCAGCCGGTCGACCGCGCCGTCCAGGGCGTCCTCGCCGTACGTGACGGGGACGGGGACCGCGCCGAGGGCGCGGACCCGTACGGCATCGGCGGCGCGGGTGACGCCGACCGCCACGGCGGCGCCCCCGTCGGCGACCCAGGTGCCGCCGTAGCCCGCGCCGAGGTCGGCGGCCAGCACCTGCTGCACCCGGCTGGCGTGCTCGTCCACCTCGATGCGGGCGCGGGCCTGGGCCGGGGTCAGTCGAAGGTCCCGTTGCAGGGCGGCGAACATCTCGGGCGCGACGCCCTCGGGGCCGGCGCCCGGGGCGGCGGAGGTGGGGGTGGTGTCGGCGCCGGCCTGGGTGGCCAGGGCCATGGTCAGCACCAGAGCGGCAACACTCAGGGTAGTTGCCGCCACGGTGGCTGGTCGTCGGAGCATGGGGGTCTCCTCGCGGTCAGAACGATGTGGAGGGTCGAATGAGGCCCGCCTGATCAGGCACGCGAGTGCCGGACGGCGGATCGTGCCGATGCGCTACATACAGAACAACAAATGTTGTTAACTGTGTTGCCCTCACCGTAGGTTAGACATCCGACGCCGTCAATACAGCCGGCGATCGATCGCCGAACTGTCCCTCCACTGCGAACGGAGCCGCTCGTGTCCCCGCCGCGCCCGTACGACCGCCGGACCCGGACCGTCCCCGCACGACCCGCCGTCGCCCCCTCCCCGGCACCGGCCGCCGCGCCAGGCCCGGCGCTGCCCCGGCACGACCTGGCGGTACCCGCCCCGGACGAGCTGCCCTTCGCCGTCGGCTCCTTCGAGGAGATCGGCCCGCTCTCCCGCGCCGACTTCCCGCACCGGCACGCCTTCTACGAGCTGGTGTACGTGACCCACGGGCGGGCCACCCACGTCATCGACCTCGACGCCCACCCCGTCCGACCGCCGCACCTGTTCGTCGTCACGCCCGGACAGGTGCACCACTGGCAGGACCAGCGCGACCTGCGCGGGCACGTGCTGCTCTGCGCCGCCGAGTTCCTGCTGACCTTCCCCGCCGACCGCGACGCGCTACGCCGCTCGGCGCACCGCTCCTGGCGCCCGCGTGACGACGCGCAGGCGAGGCGGATCGCCGCCCTGATGCGGTGGGCGACGGCCGAGTACCGCCGGGGTGGGCCGGGCCGGACGAGTACCCTGCGCGCCTACCTGCACCTCCT
This sequence comes from Micromonospora sp. USAFONa4, assembly GCF_057197825.1. Lineage (NCBI taxonomy): Bacteria > Bacillati > Actinomycetota > Actinomycetes > Micromonosporales > Micromonosporaceae > Micromonospora > Micromonospora sp. USAFONa4. The sequence goes on from NZ_CM170072.1 coordinate 1,231,987, forward strand.
GCTCACCGAGGTGCGCCGGTCCCGGCCCACGGGCCCACCGCCCGACCCGCCGTCCGGGCCGGACACCCGCAACCGGCGTGCCGCCGCGATCGCCCGCCGCTTCGAGGAGCTGCTCGGCGAACCGGACCTCGTCGGCGAGCCTCCCCGCGCGTACGCCCGCCGCATCGGCGTGTCGGTGCGCCACCTCAACGACGCGGTCCCGCTGGCCACCGGCGCCACCCCCGCCCGACTGATCCGCCGGGCCCGGGTCCTGGAGGCGAAGCGCCTGCTGACCCGCACCGACCTCACCGTGGCCGCGATCGCCGACCGGCTCGGCTTCGCCGACCCCGCCTACTTCTGCCGGTTCTTCCGCCGGGAGGCCGGCGACTCCCCCGGGGCGTTCCGCCGGCACGGCGGAAAACACCACGATCCCGCCGGCTGACACATCGACGCACCCCGACGTCCGTCAATAGCGTCGGGTCGCCGGCCCGACCGGCCCGGGTGGGCCAGGGAGCTACCGGGCCGGCCGGACCCCGACACCCGCCCTTCCAGCAGGAGGAACGCTCATGAACGGTGCAGCCAGCGGCGCACGGGAGCCAGACGGTGCCCATCCCCACAGCGGTGTGACACGCAAGAGCGTGCTGCGGGCGGCGGCGCTCGCCCTGCCCGCCCCGTTCCTCGTCGCCGGCGCCGCGCGGGCGGTGGGCGCGAGGACCGCCGACCCCGCGTCGGTGCCGCCCCTCACCCCGTACTGCGACGACGGCGACGACCCGACGCCGTCGCAGATGGAGGGTCCCTACTTCAAGCCGAACTCGCCGCGCCGCTCGTCGCTCGTCGAGGCCGGTACGGTCGGCACCCGACTCACCGTCACCGGGTACGTCTTCGGGCTGGACTGCCGGCCCCTGCCCGACGTGCTGCTGGACTTCTGGCAGGCCGACGCCAACGGCGGCTACGACAACGTCGGCTACCGGCTACGCGGCCACCAGTTCACCGACGCGTCGGGCGCGTACCGGCTCAGCACGATCGTGCCGGGCCTCTATCCCGGGCGGACGCGGCACATCCACGTCAAGGCGCAGGCGCCGAACCGGCCGGCGCTCACCACCCAGCTGTACTTCCCGGGCGAGCCCCGCAACAGCACCGACACGCTCTTCGACCCCGCGCTGCTGATGACGGTACGCACGGTCAACGGCGTCCGGGAGGCGAGTTTCGACTTCGTCCTCAACGTCCCCTCGGGTCCCACCCCCACCCCGACCGGCAGCGCCCCCGGCGGCACCTGGGCGGCCGGCACCGCGTACCCGGTCGGGGCCCGGGTCACCTACGGCGGTGCCGGTTACCGGTGCCAGCAGGCGCACACCGCCCAGCCCGGCTGGGAGCCGCCGAACGCGCCGGCGCTCTGGGCCCGGGACTGACGCACGGGCACGCACCGGTCACCCGCCGGGGCACGGCGGACGGGGTGACCGGTGCACGGGCGGGCCGACCCGACGGCCCGGCCGGGGCCCCCGGCGGCGTACCCGTCGCCGGGGGCTCAGGCCGTGGCGCGCGGCACGGCGACCCGCTCACCGAGCTGTTCCACCTGGTGCAGCCCCTCGCGGAGCAGAGCGAGCGCGTCGTCGGGGCGGCCCCACCCCTGCACCAGGTCGGCCAGCAACTGAACCGCCGCCGCCAACTCCCGGCGCCGCCCGGCCGCCCGGTAGCCGGCGAGCGCCGCCCGCAGGTGCCGCTCGGCACCGGCCCGGTCGCCGGCGTCGTCGCGCAGCAGACCACGCACCCGCTCCGCGCGGGCCGCCACCACCGGGTCGCCGCCCAGGTCGACGGCGTCGCGCAACAGCGCCCCGGCCCGCCCCGGCTGGCCCAGCGCGTGGTAGACCTCCGCCAGCTCCACCCCCACCTCGCTGGCCAGCGCCGGCTGCCCGGTGTCCGTCAGCATCGCGTGCGCCTCCGCCAGGTCGGCCAGCGCGCCGGCCAGGTCGCCGGCTCCCCGCCGCCCCTGTCCCCGGGCCCGGTGACAGCACGCCAGCAGCCACCGCAGGGCGACCTGCCGGGCCGCCTGGCGGGCCTGCTCGGCGGCGACGGCGGCCTCCGCCGTCCGCCCCGACGCGAGCAGCGAGGCCGCGACGCCCAGGTGCAGGCCGGCGACCCGGGCCGGGGCGGGAAGCACCGCAAGGGCCAGGGCCTGCGTGGCGGCCTCCGCCGCCGCCCCCTCGTCACCGAGGGCGACGTGGCAGCGCACCAGCTCGGCGTGCAGGACCAGCAGGACCGACGGGTCCGGGTACCCGTCGCGCACCAGCGCGTCGCGGGCCTCGATCAGCAGGTAGCGGGCGTAGCGCGGGTCACCGTCGTGGTGCGCCAGCCCGGCGCGGCCGACCGCCACCTCGGCCCGTACGTGCGGCGCCGCCCCCGCCAGGAGGGCCTCCGCCCGGTCGAGCTGGACCGAGGCGGTACGAGGTTCGTCGCGGCGCAGCGCCACGCCCGCCAGGCCGAGCCGGGCCCGGGCCTCCAGCACCGGCTCCGCCAGGTCGACGGCGGCGTCGGCCACCTCGCGGCAGACGGCGGCCGTCTCGTCGACGGAGCCGGCCAGGTCGGCCTCGGCCAGGCGCAGGCCCAGGCGCACCACCTCGGCCGGCGAGCGGCCCGTGGTCAGGTCCGAGGGCGTGACGCCGAGCCGCTCGGCGAAATGGGCGACGGCGTCGGCCGAGGGCACCCGGCGACCGCTCTCCACGGCGGAGACGAAGGCCGCGGTGTAGCGGGGCTCGGCCAGGGCGCGCTGCGTGAGCCCCCGTTGCGCGCGCAGCCGCTGCACCCGCGCGCCCAGCCCGCTCGCCGTCGCGCCCGTTCCGTCCGGCTCCGGCCGGCTCACGACAGCCGCTCCGCCGCACGCAGGCCGCGGCGCAGCACCGCCGCCGCCTCGTCCCGCTCCGCCCGGGCCAGCAGCAGCTCCGCCAGGTGACGGCAGGTGATCACCACGTCGCCCATCAGGCCGGCCCGCTCGTACCTGTCGACCGCCCGCAGCAGCAGCCGCCGCGCCTGCTCGCCGTCGCCCTGGGCGGCCCGCACCAGCCCGCGTACCCGGTCGGCCTCGGCCATGATCTCGCGGTGGTCGCTGGCGGTCGCCGCCCCGGCCGCCTCCTCGGCCAGCTCGGCCGCCTCGTCCAGCGCGCCCTCGCGCCGGCGCGCCTCGGCCAGCTCCAGCGTCGCCCCGGCGTGGTCGAGCACCGCCCCGACGTCGCCCAGCGTCTCCCGGGCCCGCCGCAGCTGCGTACCCGCCTCCCCCGGTCGCCCGGCCCGCAGCAGCACGTAGCCACGGGCCCAGTGGCACAGACCGATCTCCCGGGTGAGCCCCAGCTCGGTGTAGCGGCGGACGGCCTCCCGCAGGTGCCGGTCCGCCTCGTCCAGCTCGCCGTCGCGCCGCAACTGCCCGGCGACAGCGTGGAACTGCGCCGCCCACTCCCGGTTGGTCGCCCGGGTGAGCAGGGGCGTCACCTCCCGCTCCAACCGCCGGGCCCGCTCCCGCCAGCTCAGCTCGAGGAACGTGTACATCAACGCGTTGGTCAACCGCAGCTCGGCGTCGGCGTCCACCGGCGGCGTCGTCCGCAGGGCCCGCAGGCCGCCCTCCAGGATCGCCACCGCCCGCGGCGCGTCCCCGGCGACGAGCAGGCAGTACGCCTGCCGGGCCAGCACGGCCGCGCGCAGCGCCGGGCAGTCGTCGGGCAGGTCCCCGGCCAGCTCGTCGTACCGGGCGGCCGCGTCCTCGGTGCGCCCCCGGTGCAGTTGGGCCTCCGCCAGCTGGTATCCGGCCCAACCGGCCAGCTCGGGCAGCCGGTAGCGCTCCGCGCGGCGACGTATCCCGGTCAACGCCCGTTCGGCGGCGTCCAACCGCCCGGCGGAGAGGTCCCGGCGGGCCGCCGCCAGCTCGGCAGCGAGCTGGGCGGCGGCGTTCGCCGGCCGGCCGTGGCGCAGGTCGTCCACCGCCAGCCCGAGGCGGTCGGCGAAGTGGGCCAGCGCATCGGGACCGGGCATCCGGGCACCCGACTCCACGGCACCCAGGTAGGCGCGGGTGTAACGGGAGCCGACGACCTGCTGCTGGGTCAGGCCACGGGCCAGGCGCAGCCGTCGGATCCGGTCACCCAGGCTCTCCCCGACCGCGTCGTCGTGGGCATCGACGACCCCGACCGCGTCGTCGTGGGCATCGACGACCCTGACCACGGCGACGTCGGCCGCCGCCGTCTCCGCCATCCTGGCTCCCTCCCCGACCGTCGCGCCCAGCCTAGTGCGCCGGGTCAGGACGGGGCGGGATCGCGCACCAGGATGCGGACCGCCCGGGCCGCCGCGATCGCGCCGACGAGCACCGCGTGCCGGGGCTCGGGCACGTCCAGCAGCCGCTCCGCGCGCAGCGCCGCCAGCGGGGCGAGGCGCCGGTCGGCCAGCACGGTGTCCACCGCCCGCCGGTCGCCGCCGCAGACCACCGCGCGCAACGACGCCGCCTCCGGCAGCAGCAGCCGTACGGCCAGGTCGGCCGCGTCGCCCAGCGCCGCCTTCGCCTGGTTGTCGCGCCGCCGGGCGAAGCGCTGCTGGGACCAGCCCCCGGCGGCGGTGCGTCCCTGCACGTAGCGGGTGTCCACCTTGGAGACGACCAGCTGCTCCCCCGCCGCGACGCCGAGGGCCACCGCGCCCTTGCGGGCGAGCAGCAGGCCGATGCGGCGGGGCGCGGCGGCGGCGGCCACGAAGCCGGGCAGGTCGGGGGCGGCGGGCGCGCCGGGCGGGGCGTGCAACTCGGCGGTCGCGCCGTCCGCGGCGGCGAGCAGCAGCCCGTACGCCTCGACGGTGGTGGTGGGCGGGCCGTGCCGGTCGGCGAAGCCCTCGACCCACCGGGCGACCCGGGCGGGGTCCACCTCCACCCACCGGCCGCCTCCGGCTGCGGGTCGGCTGCTCATACGCCCGAACCTACGGCACGGCGGCGCCGGCTGACCGCCGTGGGTGGGTGGCCCGGCTAGCCGGACAGCAGCATCGCCACGGCCAGGGCGGCGATGATGGCACTGGAGAGCAGCGCGGTCACGAGTCGACCGCGCGGGCCGGTGAGCACCCGGCCGACCAGGGTGCCGCCGCCGGCGATCAACAGCTGCCAGCTCGCCGAGGCGACGAACGCGCCGAGCACGAAGAGGCCGGCGGCGAGCGGATCCGGCTCGGCGTGGTCCGTACGGCCCAGCACGAGCGCGGCGAAGTAGACCACGGTCGCGGGGTTCAGCAGGGTCAGCGCGAGCACGCCGGTGAAGGCGCGGACCGGGGTGTCCAGGCCCCGGCGGACGCCGGCGGTCCCGGTCGCGGCGCGGGGACGCAGCGCGCGCCAGGCGCCGTGGCCGGCGAGGACGAGCAACACCAGCGCGGCGGCCAGCCGCAGCGGCCCGGCGACCGGGGCGATCAGCCCGGCGACGGCGGCCCCGCCGAGGGCCGCCACGGTGGCGTAGAGCCCGTCGGCGGTGGCCACCCCGAACGCGGCGGCGGCGCCGACCCGGAACGACGTGCGGGCGCTGAGCCCGAGGATGAGGACCGCGATCGCACCGACCGGGATGGCGACGCCGTAGCCGGCGAGCAGACCGGCCAGGAACGCGCCGATCACGACGGTCGGCGGCGGGTCGGGACGCGACCGGACGCGGTCCGCTGTCGCCGTGCGGCGGCGGCCGCGGCGACGGGGACGGTCTTCGTCGGGTACGTCTCGATCACCCGCTCATCCTCGGCCCCGCCACCTCGGCCCTGCCACCGAATTCCCCACCGACGCCGTTCATCCGCAGGTGGACGCGACCGCGGGGCTCGGCTGGGGTGGCGTTACCGAGGGTCACAGTCACCCCGACGGACGAGTTCCTACGTCGGTGTGGTGGGTCTTGGGGCGACGGTGGGGATCGGTGGAAGTCGGCGCAGTGCTCGGATGGCCAGTACGGCGAGCGGTACGCCTACCGCCAGCACGGCGACAACCTCTACGAAGGCAATCGTGGCGAGTGTTGTCCGCTGCGCCTGGTTGCTGTAGTCGGGCAGGGTTGCGGTTCGCAGGGCGAGCGCGGTCGCGGCGAGCAGGGTGAGTGCCAGTGACCATGGCAGCCTCCGAGATGGGTGGCTGGACACCCGACCGGCCAGGTGGACCACCATGGCGACAGTGACCACCGCGCAGGACAGGCCCGGCCAGTCCAGCAGCCTCAGCGCCGGTCTCGCCGCCTGGATGGTGAACAGCGGCACAGGGACGAGGAAGATGCCGATCGGCAGCGCGAGGAGCCAGGGACGGCGCGGCACCGGTGGGGCGCCGTGGTGAAAAGCCGCCATCGCGAGTAGCAGGAGCACGTCGACGAATCGCATCGCCCAGGGCGTCACGGACAGCGGTACGTCACCGACGCCTTGTTCCACGGCGGTGGTGATGGCCGGAGGCACGATGGCGAGCAGGGCGACCGCTTGGGCCACCCGCCGGTGTCCGAGCACGAGCGCGACGTAGGCCGGCAACCACGCGTAGTCGGCGAGATTCCACGCGGTGTGCCAGATGTTCGACGACGGGCTGAGTGGCCATTCCAGTTCAGGAGCCGGCAACCAGGCGATCTTCCGGGAGAGCCACAGCGTGACGGTGATGCTGGCGGTGACCATGACCGCGTGCGCCAGCATCGCCATCAGGGTCGCCAGGCGCACGGCTTGCCCCCAGGCAAACGAGCGGGGTGGCGCGTCAGCCCCGCCGAGTCGCAACCGAACGGCGAGGGAGACGATGCTGGCGACCTCGGACAGGCTCGGCCGGCCGTAGTCCGTGACATATGCGGTGGTCTCGGAGTCGCCGGCTTCCATGCTGTCCAGAAAGGCGGCGACCATGTCGTCCTCCCATTCCCGCCGGTAGGCGGCGGGCAGCAGCCGGAGAACGAACCGGTAGCGCTCCTCCAGCCGGCTCACGACGGCGTCCCCGTGATCGGGTTCGGCCGGTCGCGCAACCGGGTGGAGGCGAGGCGCGCGTTGGCGGCCAGCCGTTGCGCCTCCGCTTCGAGGGCCTGGCGGCCCCGCTCGGTCACCCGGTAGTACCGGCGTAACCGTCCTTGCCATGCCTCCTCGCGGTCCAGTTCGACCTGGCCGTCACCGACGAGTCGGTCCAGGACCCCGTACAAGGAGCCGATCTTCAGCTGCACGCGGCCCCGCGACAGTTCCGCCACGTCCGCGACGATCCCGTAGCCGTGACGCGGAGCGTCGAGCAGCACGGTGAGGATGAAGAAGGCTGGCTCTGTCATAGCCCGGGAACTCATCTGCCCAATATAGTGGAAGACAAGATATCTTCCGCGACGGAGTCAGACTGGCGCCAGGGTGCACCGGACCCTGGCACGCGCGGAGCCCACCCAAGAAGGAGTGATCATGGGCGACGGTGACGCGGCGGACGCCGGCGACCTGGGCGGGCCGGACTTCGCTCCGGCGATACCGGCGGTGGAGAGCAGCGTCGTCGGCGCCCCGCCCACCAACGCGCCGGCCATCGTCCTGGGCCCCGGATACAGCGGTCAGGTCCTGCTGCCCCGGGCTCCGCAACGGGTTCGGCCACTACCCCCAGTCGCAAGCGGTGACCTTGGCGGCGGCGCTGGAGAGGATTCACGGGCAGCGGCCGACGATCATCCGTAACGGGGTTGGAAGCTGGCAAACGCCCCGCACGTCGGCAAGACCGCGCGTCGCCTTGCATGACGAGCGATGGGCGGACGAACGTGCACTGATCTTGGCAGATCGGCGCACAGTCAGCAGTACGTCAAGGCATTGCCAGGGCTGCCGTGGGCCATCGATCAGCCGTTGGGGCGTGATTCGATCGCCTGCAGCGACCACCTGTTGCCGTCAGGATCGCCGAAGTAGACGAAGCTGCCCCATGGCTGCACCTCGACCTCGCTGGCATCGACGCCGGCGTCGAGCAGTTGCCGGCGCGCCGCCTCGGCGTCGGCGACCACAACCTGGATTTCCTGGCTGCCGGGAGTCTTGTCGGTGATGCCCTCGCCGATCACGATGGAGCAGGCCGAGCCGGGTGGTGTGAGCTGGACGAACCGCAGGCCCTCGTGCACCCTGTGATCGTGGTCGGCGTTGAAGCCCACCTTCTGGTAGAACGCCTTGGCCCGGTCGACATCGGTCACCGGAACGGGGATGAGTTCGATCTTCCAGTCCATGGACCCACCGTAGGACATGGTTACGGTTCCGCGCGGGGAGGCTGCAGCGTGGGTATCGCGTGGTGTGACTCGATGGAATAACTGGCCGGACCGCTACGCCGACGGGGCCCGGCTCCGGACCGGATGGACAACGTCGAGGCGGCGTGGAAGGCATTCCGCGTACGTCCGCCGGTCTAGGGTCCCTGAGGTGGTCAGGAGCGCGCAGGACGTTGTGGGCGTAATCGAGTCAGACCCGGGAGCCCAGCCGGAGCCGGACGTCACGAGGCCCAGGGCGATTCAGGGTGATCGCGCCGAGAAAACGTCGAGCGCGCCGCCCCTCCGGGACGACGCGCTCGACGAGAAACGGGTCAGACGTTGAAGCCGAGGGAGCGGAGCTGGTCGCGCCCCTCGTCGGTGATCTTGTCCGGCCCCCACGGCGGGAGCCACACCCAGTTGATCCGGATGTCGTCGACCAGGCCGCCGCCCGGTCCGGTGGTCAGCGCCTGCCGGGCCTGGTCCTCGATCACGTCGGTCAGCGGGCACGCCGCCGAGGTGAGCGTCATGTCCAGGGTGGCGACGTTGTCGTCGCCGACGTGCACGCCGTACACCAGGCCGAGGTCGACCACGTTGATGCCCAGCTCGGGGTCGACGACGTCCTTCATCGCCTCCTCGACGTCGGCGACGGCGGCCTTCCCCTTGGCCGCCGACGTGGCGGCCTCCGCGGCCGGAGCCGCCGGCACGGCCGCGCCCTCGGTCTCCGGGGTCGCCGCGGTGGCGGTGTCCTCGCTGCTCATGCCTCAACCTCCGTCGGGCTCACGCCCACACCGGCGCGTGCCGCGGCGTCCTTGAACGCCATCCACGGCAACAGCGCGCACTTGACCCGGGCGGGGTAGCGGGCGACGCCCGCGAACGCTACCCCGTCACCGAGCACGTCCTCGTCCGGCGTGACCTGGCCACGGCCGGACATCAACTCGACGAACGCCTCGTGCACCCGGAACGCGTCGCCCGCATCCCGGCCCACCAGCAGCTCGTGCAGCACGCTCGCCGACGCCTGGCTGATGGAGCAGCCCATGCCGTCGTACGAGACGTCGTGCAGCACGTCGCCGTCGGTGGCCACCCGCACGGTGACCTCGTCACCGCAGGTCGGGTTGACGTGGTGCGCCTCGGCGACCCGGGCGCCAGTGGCGTCCGGGTCGCGCAGGCCGCGACCGTGCGGGTGCTTGTAGTGGTCCAGGATGATCTCCTGGTAGAGAGATTCAAGCTGCATCGGGCTGAACTCCCGTCGATCCGCGGGCTCCTGCGTCGCCGCTCACTCGAACACCTTCCGCACCTGCTCCAGGCCCGCCACCAGGGCGTCGATCTCCTCGGTGGTGGTGTAGAGGTAGAACGAGGCCCGCGTCATGGCCGGCACGCCGAACCGGCTGCACACCGGCTTGGCGCAGTGGTGGCCGACGCGCACCTGCACGCCCAGCGAGTCGAGCACCTGCCCGACGTCGTGCGGGTGGATGTCGCCGAGGGCGAACGAGATCGTGCCGCCCCGGCCCACCGGCACGGCCGGCCCGAAGATCCGCAGGCCGGGCACCGTGGCGAGGGCGTCCAGCGCGTACGCCGTCAGCTCCTTCTCGTGCCACTGGATGGCCCGCATCCCGATGCCGGCGAGGTAGTCGACGGCCGCGCCGAGCGCGACCGCCTCCGCGATCGGCGGGGTGCCCGCCTCGAACCGGGCCGGCGGCGCGGCGAACGTCGAGCGGGCCATGGTGACCGTCTCGATCATCGACCCGCCGCCCAGCACCGGCGGCATCGCCGCCAGCAGCTCGGCCCGGCCCCAGAGCACGCCGATGCCGGTCGGGCCGCACATCTTGTGCCCGGTGAAGACGATGAAGTCGGCGTCGTAGTCGACCACGTCCATCGGCATGTGCGGCACCGACTGGGAGCAGTCGAGCAGCAGCAGCGCGCCCACCTCGCGGACCCGCGCGGTGATCCGCGAGGTGGCGTTGACCGTGCCGAGGATGTTGGACGTGTGCACCAGCGAGACGATCTTCGTCCGCTCGGTGACCAGGTCCTCCAGCCCCGACTCGTCCAGCCGCCCCTGGTCGGTGACCGGGAACCAGCGCAGGGTCGCGCCGGTGCGCTCGCAGAGCAGCTGCCACGGCACGATGTTCGAGTGGTGCTCCATCTCGGAGATCACCACCTCGTCGCCGGGACCGAGCCGGAACCGGGGGTCGCCGTCGGGCCGCAGCGACGCGTTGGAGAACGCGTACGCGACGATGTTGATCGCCTCGGTGGAGTTCTTGGTGAACACCACCTCGTCCACGTTCGGCGCGTTGATGAACGCGGCGATCTTCGCCCGCGCGCCCTCGTACGCCTCGGTGGCCTCGGTGCCCAGGGTGTGCACCGAGCGGGACACGTTGGCGTTGTGCATCGCGTAGTGCTCGCCGAGCACGTCGAGCACCTGCCGCGGCTTGTGCGAGGTGTTGGCGCTGTCGAGGTAGACCAGCCGGTGCCCGTTGACCTCCCGGTCGAGGATCGGGAAGTCGGCGCGCACCTTCGCCACGTCGTAACGCGGCACGTCGTCGTACTGCGGCATCCCCGACGGGATCGCGATGGAAGTCATGTCGACCGGCCCACCCATTCTTCCGAGAGGACTCAGGCCCGCGCCGCGCCGGCCCCGGCGACGTAGCGCTCGTAGCCCTCTTCCTCGAGCTTGTCGGCCAGCTCCGGGCCGCCCTGCTCGACGATCCGGCCGGCGACGAAGACGTGCACGAAGTCCGGCTTGATGTAGCGCAGGATCCGGGTGTAGTGGGTGATCAGCAGCATCCCGGTGTCGCCGGTGTCGCGGACCCGGTTGACGCCCTCGCTGACCACGCGCAGCGCGTCCACGTCGAGGCCGGAGTCGGTCTCGTCGAGGATCGCGATCTTCGGCTTGAGCAGCTCCAGCTGCACGATCTCGTGCCGCTTCTTCTCACCGCCGGAGAAGCCCTCGTTGACGTTGCGCTGGGCGAACGCCGGGTCCATCTGGAGGCGCTCCATGGCCCCGCGCAGCTCGCCACCCCAGGTGCGCAGCTTGGGCGCCTGGCCGTCGATGGCGGTCTTGGCGGTACGCAGGAAGTTCGCCACCGAGACGCCGGGGACCTCGACCGGGTACTGCATGGCCAGGAAGAGGCCGGCGCGGGCGCGCTCGTCCACGGACAGGGCCAGCACGTCCTCGCCGTCGAGGGTCACCGATCCGCCGGTGATCTCGTACTTGGGGTGGCCGGCGATCGAGTAGGCCAGGGTGGACTTGCCGGAGCCGTTCGGGCCCATGATCGCGTGGGTCTCACCCGAGCGGACGGTCAGGTCGACACCGGCCAGGATCGGCTTGAGCTCACCCTCGGGCAGCTTGACCGACACCTTCAGGTCGCGGATCTCCAGGGTGCTCATTATCGGGTCACTCCATTGCTCGGCGTGAGACTGACGTAGATGTCGCCGTCTCGGACTTCGACGGGATAGACGGGAACGGGTTCGGTGGCGGGCAGCCCGGTCGGCTCGCCGGTCCTCAGGTCGAAACGGGATCCGTGCAGCCAGCATTCCAGCGTGCAGCCCTCGACCTCCCCCTCGGAGAGGGCGACCGCGGCGTGCGAGCACTCGTCGTAGGCGGCGTAGAAGACGCCGTCCTCGCCGTGCACCAGCGCGATCGGGGTGCCGTCGACGTTTGCGCTGACCACGGTGCCCTTCGGCACGTCCTCGGTGGCGCAGAGGCGGATCATCAGGCGCCGGCCTTCGCGAGCCGGGCCTCGATGGCGTCGCCCAGCCGCTCGCGCAGCTCCTCGACCGGGATCTTGTTGATCAGCTCGGCGAAGAAGCCGCGGACCACCAGGCGCCGCGCCTCGGCCTCCGGGATGCCCCGGGCCATCAGGTAGAACAGCTGCTCGTCGTCGAAGCGGCCGGTCGCGCTCGCGTGCCCGGCGCCGGCGATCTCGCCGGTCTCGATCTCCAGATTGGGTACGGAGTCCGCCCGCGCGCCGTCGGTCAGCAGCAGGTTCCGGTTGATCTCGTACGTGTCGGTGCCGGTCGCCTCGGCGCGGATCAGCACGTCGCCCACCCAGACGGTGCGCGCGCTCTCGCCCTGCAGGGCGCCCCGGTAGCCGACGTAGCTGCGGCAGTCGGGCACGGTGTGGTCGACCAGCTGGCGGTGCTCCAGGTGCTGACCCGAGTCGGCGAAGTAGAGGCCGTACAGCTCGGCCTCGCCGCCCCGGTCGGTGTACTCCACCGAGGTGTACTGCCGGACCAGGTCGCCGCCGAGGGAGACCTGGACGTGCACGACCTTCGCGTCGCGGCCCAGCCGGACCTTCAGGTGCTGGGCCTGGACGGCGTCGTCGGCCCAGTCCGCGACGGTGACCAGGGTCAGCTTCGCCCCGTCGGCCACCGCCACCTCGACGTTGTCGGCCAGCGTCGCCGAGCCGACGTGCTCCACCACCAGGGTCACCTCGGCGAACCGGCCCACCTCGACGAAGGTGTGCCCGAAGGCCAGGCCCTCGACGCCCTCGCCGACCACCCGCAGGCTCACCGGCTCGGCCACCACGGCGTCGCGGGCGACCTGGACCAGCAGCGCCTGGTCGGCCCCGCCGTAGGCCAGCGCGCTGACCCGGTCGACCGGGGTGAGCACGCTGCCCACCCGCGGGTCGTCGGAGCCGATCCGCCCGACGGTGACGCCCTCGGGCAGGTCGCCGTGCTCGTGGCGGACCGCGCCGGTGGCGGCCGGCGACGCGCCGACCAGCCCGCGCAGCCGCTTGAGCGGGGTGAAGCGCCACTCCTCCTCCAGGCCGGTCAGGGCCGGGAAGTCGGCGACGTCGTACGAGCGGAGCGCCTGCGACTTGGTGCTGGGCGGCGCGGAAGCCTGGGTAGTCATCTCTTCCTTGGTCTGTTCTGCGACGACGGTGTCATTGGTCGGAGGTCGGTCGGTGTCCGCGCGGCCCGGTCAGACGGGTCGGCGTCCACCGGCCCCCGCAGCGGGCCGGCTTTCGGCGCGGCCCGCAGCGGGTCGGGGCGGCGTCAGCCGACCGCGCCCTCCATCTGGAGCTCGATCAGGCGGTTGAGTTCCAGGGCGTACTCCATCGGGAGCTCCTTGGCGATCGGCTCGATGAAGCCGCGAACGATCATCGCCATCGCCTCGTCCTCGCTCAGGCCCCGGCTCATCAGGTAGAAGAGCTGGTCGTCGCTGATCTTGGAGACGGTCGCCTCGTGCCCCATCGACACGTCGTCCTCGCGGATGTCGACGTACGGGTAGGTGTCCGAGCGGGAGATGGTGTCGACAAGCAGGGCGTCGCACTTGACCGTGCTGCGGCTGCTGTGCGAGCCCTCCAGCACCTGGACCAGGCCCCGGTACGACGTGCGGCCGCCGCCCCGGGCGATCGACTTGGAGACGATGGTCGAGGAGGTGTGCGGCGCGGCGTGCACCATCTTGGCGCCCGCGTCCTGGTGCTGGCCCTCGCCGGCCATGGCCACCGAGAGCACCTCGCCCTTGGCGTGCTCGCCGGTCATGTAGACCGCCGGGTACTTCATGGTGACCTTGGAGCCGATGTTGCCGTCGACCCACTCCATGGTCGCGCCCTCGTGGCAGACGGCCCGCTTGGTGACCAGGTTGTAGACGTTGTTCGACCAGTTCTGGATGGTCGTGTAGCGGCACCGGGCGTTCTTCTTGACGATGATCTCCACGACCGCGCTGTGCAGCGAGTCGGAGGAGTAGAGCGGCGCGGTGCAGCCCTCGACGTAGTGCACGTACGCGCCCTCGTCGACGATGATCAGCGTCCGCTCGAACTGGCCCATGTTCTCCGTGTTGATCCGGAAGTAGGCCTGCAGCGGGATCTCCACGTGCACGCCCTTCGGCACGTAGATGAACGAGCCGCCGGACCACACGGAGGTGTTCAGCGCGGCGAACTTGTTGTCGCCGACCGGGATCACCGTGCCGAAGTACTCCTTGAAGACGTCCTCGTGCTCGCGCAGGGCGGTGTCGGTGTCCAGGAAGACGACACCCTGCTCCTCGAGGTCCTCACGGATCTTGTGGTAGACGACCTCGGACTCGTACTGCGCCGCGACGCCGGCGACCAGCCGCTGCTTCTCCGCCTCGGGGATGCCCAGCCGGTCGTAGGTGTTCTTGATGTCCTCGGGCAGGTCCTCCCAGCTGGTGGCCTGCTTCTCGGTGGACCGGACGAAGTACTTGATGTTGTCGAAGTCGATCCCCGTGAGGTCGGCGCCCCAGGCCGGCATCGGCTTGCGGCCGAACAGCCGCAGGCCCTTCAGCCGCAGGTCGAGCATCCAGGCCGGCTCGTTCTTCTTGGCCGAGATGTCCCGCACCACCGCCTCGTTGAGGCCGCGCTGGGCGACCGCCCCGGCGACGTCGGGGTCGGCCCAGCCGTATTCGTAGCGACCCAGGGCGGCGAGCTGCTCTTCCTGCGTCAGGGGCTGGACGATCTGCTCGGTCATCTATCTGTCCTCACAGTGGTGACGGTCTTACCGGAACGGGCACGCCCCGGCTGGGTGGGAATGTGCGTGGTGCACACTCCGTCGCCGTGCGCGATGGTGGCCAGGCGCTGCACGTGGGTGCCGACCAGGCGGGAGATCACCGCGGTCTCGGCCTCGCACAGCTGGGGAAACTCGGCGGCCACGTGCGCCACCGGGCAGTGGTGCTGACAGAGCTGGCCGCCGGTGGCGATCGTGGACGCGTTCGCAGCGTAACCCTCGGCGGTCAGCGCTCCGGCGAGTGCCTCGGCCCGCGCGAGCGGGTCGTCGCCGGCGTCCTCCATGGCGGCCCGGCAGCGGGTCTCCAGCGCGGCGACCTGGTCGGCGGCGAACGCCTCGACCGCCGCGGCGCCGCCGTTGCGGGCGATCCAGCGCAGCGCGGCGGTGGCCATGTTGTCGTAGTGGTGGGTGCCGCAGCGGACCCGGGCCGCGTCGGTCAGCACGAACACCTTCGCCGGCCGGCCCCGGCCGCGGTGGCCGCGGACGGTCTGCTCGCGGGCGAGCACGTCGCCGTCGGCGAGCATCGCGTCGAGGTGGCGGCGGATCGCGGCCGGGCTGAGCCCGAGCACCGAGCCGAGCTGCGCGGCGGTGGTCGCGCCCCGCTCCAGCAGCAGCTGGGTGACCCGGTCACGGGTGGAGAGATCCGCGACGGACGCGGACTGACCGGCGGCCGGGACGGCCGCCGGCTGGTGCCCGGAGAGCGCCGCCGCGTTTTTCACAACGCCAACGTTACGTAATTCGTCCGGGGCCCGCAAACCCGGGCCCCGGTGATCCGAACCACCGCACGGACGGAGTCACCCGATCGTGCTCCACTACGGTGCGTAGGATTTGCGCCGTGAAGCGATCCGTCCGGTTCCCGGTCTCCACCGCCCTGCTGCGCCGTCTCGCGCTCGCCTCGATCATCGCGAACGTGGGCATCGTCGTCACCGGCGGGGCCGTCCGGCTCACCGGGTCCGGCCTCGGCTGCCCCACCTGGCCCAGGTGCACCGAGGAGTCGTACGTGACGACGCCGGAGATGGGCATCTACGGAGTGATCGAGTTCGGCAACCGCCTGCTCACCTTCGCGGTCGGCTTCATCGCGCTGGCGGTGCTGCTGGCCGTGCTGCTGCACCTCCCCCGGCGCCGGGACCTGGTCCCGCTCGCGGTCGCCGTGCTCTTCGGCATCCCCGCACAGGCGATCATCGGCGGGATCACCGTGCTCACCGACCTCAACCCGTGGGTGGTCGGCCTGCACTTCCTCGCCTCGATGCTGGTGATCGCGGCCGCGTACGCGCTGTGGCGGCGGGTCAAGGACCCGGTGGGCCCGGCGGAGGCCGTCGTGCCCACCCCGCTGCGGACCCTGACCGCGATCACCACCGTGGTCAGCGCGGCGGTGCTGGTGATCGGCACCTGGGTGACCGGCAGCGGCCCGCACGCGGGCGACCACGGCGCCGCCCGCAACGGGCTCGACCCGGAGACGATCTCCCAGGTGCACGCCGACAGCGTCTTCCTGCTGATCGGCCTGTCCGTGGCGCTGGTCTTCGCCTTCCGCGCGGTCGGCGCGCAGCGGGCCGCGCGGGCCGCGCTGGTGCTCGTCGGCGTCGAGCTGAGCCAGGGCCTCATCGGCTTCGTGCAGTACTTCACCAACCTGCCGGCGCTGCTGGTGGGCGCGCACATGCTGGGTTCCTGCCTGGTGCTGCTGGCCACCCTCTCGGTGCAGTGGTCCACCCGCGAGCGCCGCCCGGTCGGGCCGGCCCCCGCCCCGGACGCCGCCGACCGGGCCGTCCCGGTCGCCGCCTGACCGCGCCCCGGCCGGTCCGGCTGCGCACCTGAGCGCTCCCCCACCCGCCCCGACGGTCAGCCGGCGGCGCGGTCCAGGTGGGTCAGGATCGCGTCGGCCAGGCGGTCGGCGGCGCCGGCGGCGTGGCCGAGGAACAGCGACGGCTCGGTGAGTTCCAGCTCCACCAGGACCGGCGCGCCGTCCGGGCCCGGGATCAGGTCCACCCGGGCGTAGAGCAGCCGTCCCGGCCCGCCTGGCACCGCCGCGAGGGCCCGCTCCGCCACCGCCGACTGCTCCGGGGTGGCGGTGCGGGCGGTGATCTCCTCGGGCCGGTACAGCGCGTCGGCGCCGAGGTCCGGGCCGGTCAGCATCGGGCCCTTGCGGATGGCGTGGCTGAACGTCGGGCCGTCCGGACCGGCCAGGAAGAGCAGCGCCGTCTCGCCGGCCGTGTCGACCGCGTCGAGGTACGGCTGCACCATGGTCAGCCGCCCGGCGTCCGACAGCCGCCGCACGTGCGCCACGGCCAGTTCCCGGTGGTGCGGATCGGCCAGGTCGTAGCGGCCGGTGTCCTGGCTGCCCGCGCTGACGGCCGGCTTGACGACGTACTCGCCGCGGACGGCGGGCGGTCGCCAGCCCTCCCCCGGCGCGACCCAGGACGTCGGCACGGTGGGCACCCCGGCCGCGGCCAGCTCGGCCAGGTACCGCTTGTCGGTGTTCCAGCGCACCACGTCGGCCGGGTTGGCCAGGGCGGGGACCCGCGACGCCCAGGCGACGAACTCGTCGCGGCGCAGCGCGTAGTCCCACGGCGAGCGGAGCACCGCCAGGTCGTACGCGGCCCAGTCGGCGGCCGGGTCGGCCCAGTCCACCGCCTCGGTGCTCACGCCGCGGCGCGCCAGCGGGTCGAGCAGCAGCCGGTCGTCGGGGTCGAGGTCGGGCAGGTCGGCACAGGTGACGAGAGCGACCCGGGGTTTCCCCCGGGTCGGCTGGTGGTGATCGGTCAAGTTATGTCAACGGGCCATCGTGCGACGGGCCATCGACCGCCAGAGGTCGTTGCTCGGACGCATCTGGTCCATCAGTTCACGCTCCCAGGCGTTCTCGACGGTGACTCCCGCCTTCGCGCAGGCCTGCCGCGCCACGACGGTGTCGTCGGCGAACTGGTCGCCCCACACCCCGTCCTCGCCCACGAGGACGATGCGCGCGCCACGCTTGCCGACGTACTCGATGACCGCCTTCGCCCCGCCGTGACCGGCGGCGAACGACTTGATGCCCGCGACCAGGCCCTGCGGGGCCTGCCCGGGGGTCTGCTCGGCCGTCAGCGTCGTATCGGAACCATCTGCCATGTCGGGAAGCGTAAGCAGACTTGCACCCGGGCGGGCGAGAACCATGAACCTTTTGTGATGCCAATTACCCGCAGGTTTAAGGAGAACCACAGGCGAAATGCCCAGTCTTGTCCGGACTTATCCCGCCAAAAGGTCGGCCCGAACCGGGCCGGCCCGGGCCATCCGAGCGGTTCTGGAACCATACCGACGGCGTCACCGATGTGACAAGAAACCCGGACAAGCCATGCACGATGATGATTTGCCGGTACGGCCTCCGGCCGCCGGGGACCGGGCGGTACGGCCCTCCCGCCGGGACCGGGGCGGGACGGACCAGGCCGGGATCCGGCTTCGACGCGGCGGCCCGCCGGAGCGGCGGGCGCAGCCGGGTCAGATCAGCGCGTCGAGCGCGACGGCGGCGAAGAGGATGGTCAGATAGGTCGTCGACCAGTGGAACAGCCGCATCGGCTTGACGGCCTGCCCCCGCGCCACCCGGCGGGCGAGCTTGTGCGCCTCCACCACGAAGATGGCGCCGACCACCACGGCGGGCACGCCGTAGATGAGGCTCATCCCCAGCGGCCACACGGCCAGCGAGGACGCCACGGTCAGCCAGGCGAAGCCGATGATCTCGGCGTTGACCCGCCGCGTGGAGGCCACCACCGGCAGCATCGGGATGCCGGCCCGGGCGTAGTCGTCCTTGTACTTCATCGCCAGCGGGTAGAAGTGCGGCATCTGCCAGAAGAAGACCACCGCGAAGAGCGCCCACGCGGCCGGGGAGAGCGTCCCGGTGACCGCCGCCCAGCCGATCAGCACCGGCGCCGCCCCGCAGGCCCCGCCCCAGAACGTGTTCGCCGTCGTGGTGCGCTTGAGCCAGAGGGTGTAGACGACGTCGTAGTAGACGATCGCGGCCAGCGTGAGCCCGGCGGCCAGCAGGTTGGTGAACGCCGCCATCATCGCGACCGACACCGCCGCCAGCACCAGCCCGAAGATCAACGCGTTGCGCGGTGTCACGGTGTGCGTCGGCAGCGGGCGGCGCTTGGTGCGCCGCATCAGCTGGTCGATGTCCCGGTCGATGTAGCAGTTGATGACGCTGGCCGCGCCCGCGGCGAGCGAGCCGCCGACCAGCACCACGGCCACCAGCCAGAGCGACGGCATCCCGCCGTCCGCGAGCATCATCGCCGGCACCGTGGTGACGAGGAGCAGCTCCACGATCCGCGGCTTGGTCAGCGTCACGTAGGCCGCGACCACCGCGCGGACGTCCCGGCGGGCCACCTCCGACGTCTCCGCCGCAGTCCGCACCGGCGGCTGCCCGGCAGAGTTGCTGACGGGGCGCTCGGTGATCATGCTCACGGATTGCCACCTTCCGGCGTCGGCAGGGGAGGTCGGATCGGCCGGACCCGACTGGGGCCACACGCCGGACCACAGACTACGCGTCGTCGTTTTGGCTGCCCGGGCGACCCGACAACGGTGCGGGCCGTCACACCGTCGGGGCAGCGCCGCGCACCGGCGCGGACCAGTACAGACCGGCATGCAGAGATCCCTGGGCGGACGTTTAGGACCGCTCGATAGGGTCATCACTGAGGGTTCCGCCCATCTGCCGAGGAGCACAACCATCGTGGCTGCCAACCGACCCGAGCACCCCGCACTCAACTGGTCCGACCTCGACCGCCGGGCCGTCGACACCGTCCGCGTGCTGGCCATGGACGCCGTGGAGAAATCCGGCAACGGCCACCCGGGCACCGCGATGAGCCTCGCGCCCGCGGCCTACCTGCTCTTCAACCGGGTCATGCGGCACAACCCGGCCGACCCGAACTGGCCCGGCCGGGACCGCTTCGTGCTCTCCGCGGGCCACTCCAGCCTCACCCTCTACATCCAGCTCTTCCTCTCCGGCTACCCGCTGGCCCTGGAGGACCTGAAGTCGCTGCGGCAGTGGGGCTCGCTGACCCCGGGCCACCCGGAGCACGGGCACACCCCCGGCGTGGAGACCACCACCGGGCCGCTCGGGCAGGGCCTCGGCAACGCGGTCGGCATGGCGATGGCGGCCCGCCGCGAGCGCGGCCTGTTCGACCCGGAGGCGGAGCCGGGCCGGTCGGTCTTCGACCACGACATCTGGTGCATCGCCTCGGACGGCGACATCGAGGAGGGCATCAGCCACGAGGCCAGCGCGCTCGCCGGGCACCAGCAGCTCGGCAACCTCACGGTGATCTACGACGACAACGAGATCTCGATCGAGGACGACACCCGCATCGCCAAGAGCGAGGACGTCGCGGCCCGCTACGAGGCGTACGGCTGGCACGTGCAGACCGTCGACTGGCGCGCCGGCGACGCCGACCAGGGCGACTACCACGAGGACGTGGAGGCCCTGTACCGGGCGCTGCTGGCGGCGAAGGCCGAGACCGGCCGCCCCTCGTTCATCGCGCTGCGCACCATCATCGGCTGGCCCGCGCCCAACAAGAAGAACACCGGCAAGATCCACGGTTCGGCGCTGGGCGCCGACGAGGTGGCGGCCACCAAGCAGCTGCTCGGCTTCGACCCGGCCCGCTCCTTCGAGGTCGGCGAGGAGGTGCTCGGGCACGCCCGCACGGTGATGGAGCGCGGCGCGCAGGCCCAGCAGGAGTGGACCACGGCGTTCGACGGCTGGGCGAAGGCCAACGCGGAGCGCCGCGCACTCTACGACCGGATGGCCGGACGGGTCCTGCCGACCGGCTGGACCGAGGCGCTGCCGGAGTTCCCGGCCGACGCCAAGGGCGTCGCCACCCGGGCGGCCTCCGGCAAGGTCCTGGAGGCGCTCGCCGGAGTGCTGCCGGAGCTGTGGGGCGGCTCGGCCGACCTGGCGGAGAGCAACAACACCACCATGAAGGGCGAGCCGTCCTTCGTCCCCGCCGTCCACGCCACCAAGGACTTCCCCGGCCACGAGTACGGCCGCACGCTGCACTTCGGCATCCGCGAGCACGCCATGGGCGCCATCCTCAACGGCATCGCGCTGCACGGCGGCACCCGCCCGTACGGCGGCACCTTCCTGGTCTTCAGCGACTACATGCGCCCGGCGGTACGGCTCGCCGCGCTGATGAAGCTGCCGGTGGTCTACGTCTGGACGCACGACTCGATCGGCCTCGGCGAGGACGGCCCGACGCACCAGCCGGTGGAGCACCTGACCGCGCTGCGCGCCATCCCCGGCCTGGACGTGGTCCGGCCGGCCGACGCCAACGAGACCGCCTGGGCCTGGCGGCAGGCCCTGGAGCACACCGACCGGCCGACCGCGCTGGCGCTGAGCCGGCAACCGCTGCCGACGCTGGACCGGTCGACCCTGGCCGGCGCCGAGGGCGTGGCCAAGGGCGGTTACGTGCTGGCCGAGGCGTCCAACGGCAAGCCGCAGGTCATCCTCGTCGGCACCGGCTCCGAGGTGCAGCTCTGCCTGACCGCCCGCGACCGGCTGGAGGCCGACGGCACCCCGACCCGGGTCGTCTCGATGCCCTGCCAGGAGTGGTTCTTCGAGCAGGACGAGGCGTACCGGGAGTCGGTGCTGCCGCGCGGGGTAAAGGCACGGGTGAGCGTGGAGGCGGGCATCGCCATGTCCTGGCGCGGCATCGTCGGCGACTGCGGCGAGAGCGTGAGCCTGGAGCACTACGGCGCGAGTGCCCCGCACTCCGTGCTCTTCGAGCAGTTCGGATTCACCCCCGACCGGATCGTGGCCGCCGCGCACGCGGCACTGACCCGGATGGGCGACATCACCGGTTTCACCACCGGCAACTGAGGGGAGCGTGGACGGCATGACGGACAGGCTGAGTGAACTCACCGCCGCAGGCGTGGCGGTCTGGCTCGACGACCTTTCCCGGGTACGGCTGTCCTCCGGCGGGCTGGACCAGCTCCGCCGGGAGAAGCACGTGGCCGGGGTGACCACCAACCCGACGATCTTCGCCAAGGCGCTGAGCGACGCCGACGAGTACGACTGGCAGCTGCGCGACCTCGCCTCCCGTGGGGTGGAGGTCGAGGAGGCCGTACGCATGCTCACCACGTACGACGTGCGGTGGGCGTGCGACGTGATGCGCCCGTCGTACGAGGGCAGCGGCGGGGTCGACGGCCGGGTCTCCATCGAGGTGGACCCGCGCCTGGCCCACGAGACCGACAGGACCGTCGCCGAGGCCAAGGCGCTGTGGTGGCTGGTCGACCGGCCGAACCTCTTCATCAAGATCCCGGCCACCGAGGCCGGCCTGCCGGCGATCACCGCCACCCTGGCGGAGGGGATCAGCGTCAACGTCACGCTGATCTTCGGGCTGGACCGCTACTCGCAGGTGATGGAGGCGTTCCTGGCCGGCCTGGAGCAGGCGAAGGCGAACGGGCACGACCTGTCGAAGATCGGGTCGGTCGCGTCGTTCTTCGTCTCCCGCGTCGACAGCGAGGTCGACAAGCGGCTGGAGAAGCTCGGCTCCGACGAGGCCAAGGCGCTGCGCGGCAAGGCCGCCGTCGCCAACGCCAAGCTCGCGTACGAGCGCTACGGCGAGGTGTTCTCGTCCGACCGCTGGCAGGCGCTCGCCGACGCCGGCGCCCACCCGCAGCGGCCGCTGTGGGCCTCCACCTCGACCAAGAACCCGGACTACCGGGACGTCATCTACGTCGAGGAACTGATCGCTCCCGGCACGGTCAACACCATGCCGGAGCCGGTCGTGCACGCGTACGCCGACCATGGCGAGACCCGCGGCGACACCATCACCGGTTCGTACGACGAGGCCCGCAAGGCCTTCGCGGACCTGGAGTCGGTCGGGATCGACATGGCCGACGTCATCGAGACCCTGGAGCGCGAGGGCGTGGAGAAGTTCGAGGCGAGCTGGCAGGAACTGCTCGACGGCGTCCGCAAGTCGCTGGCGGCCGCGGGCCGCGGCGCCGGCAACCCGAGCGACGCCGCGAAGGACAACGCGCAGGCCGCGCAGCAGGCGGGAGGGAACGCGTGAGCGAGCGTAGCGAGCGAACCATCAGGCTCAGCAGTGCGGCGCCTCGCGCCGCCGCCGAGCGGAGCGAGGTGGCGGCGTGAGTGATCTGCTCAACGGGGCGGTCGAGGCCGCCGCCGGGCTCTCCGTGCACGGGGCCGACAACGTCGACAAGTCGGCCCCCGCCTCCACCCGGGACGCGCTGGTGAACGCCGGCACGCCGGGCAAGCTGGCCGCGAAGGACCCGACCCTGTGGGGTCCGGACGCCGAGGCGGAGGCGAAGATCCGCCTCGGCTGGGTGGACACCTACCTGCGCAGCCGCGAGCTGCTCCCCCAGCTCGCCGAGCTGAAGGCGGAGCTGGCCGACCTGGACCACGTGGTGCTCGCCGGGATGGGCGGCTCGTCGCTGGCCCCCGAGGTCATCGCCCGTACCCTCGGCAAGCCGCTGACCGTGCTCGACACCACCGACCCGGGGCAGATCCGGGCGGCGCTGGCCGACCGGCTGGAACGCACCGTGGTCGTGGTGGCCAGCAAGTCCGGTTCGACGGTCGAGACCGACAGCCACCGCCGGGCGTACTGGCAGGCGTTCCTCGACGCGGGGATGACCGAGGCGGAGGCCGGCCGGCACTTCGTCGTCGTCACCGACCCGGGCTCGCCGCTGGAGGCCACCGCCGCCGAGATGGGTGCCTTCACCGTACTCGCCGACCCGAACGTCGGCGGCCGTTATGCGGCGTTGACCGCGTTCGGGCTGGTCCCGTCGGCGCTGGCCGGGGTCGAGGTGGCCGAGCTGCTCGACGAGGCGGAGGCGCTGGCGGCCTCCCTGGGCGGGGACCGCGACAACCCGGCCCTGGCGCTCGGCGCGGCCCTCGGGGCGGCGGCCACCATGGGCCGGGACAAGGTCGCCCTGATCTCCGACGGCACCGGCATCGAGGGCCTCGGCGACTGGGCCGAGCAGCTGATCGCCGAGTCCACCGGCAAGGCCGGGGTCGGCATCCTGCCGGTCGTCGTGGAGTCGCCGCAGAGCCCCGGCGCCGCCGGCGACGACGTGCTCACCGTGACCTACGGCGGCGCGCTGCCCGCCGGCGCCGTCCCCGGCGGCGGCGTGGACGCCGACGTGGCCGTCAACGGCCCGCTCGGCGCGCACTTCCTGGCCTGGGAGTACGCCACCGCGATCGCCGGTGTGGTGCTCGGCATCGACCCGTTCGACCAGCCCAACGTCACCGAGTCCAAGGAGAACACCAACCGCATCCTCGCCTCGGGTCCGCCGGCGGAGACGCCGTCGTTCACCGAGGGCGCGATCGAGGTGTACGCGCCGCAGGGCGCCCCCGGCGACCTGGCCGGCGTGCTCCGCCAGCTCGTCGACGCGACGGGCGACGACGGCTACCTCGCGGTGATGGCGTACCTCGACCGGTTCGCCGACGCCGACGCGGCCCGGCTGCGGCCGCTGCTGGCCGGTGCCGCCGGCCGGCCGGTCACCTTCGGGTGGGGCCCGCGCTTCCTGCACTCCACCGGCCAGTACCACAAGGGCGGTCCGCAGGTCGGCAGCTACCTCCAGCTCACCGGCGCGGTCGTCGACGACCTGCCGGTGCCGGGCAGGCCCTACACCTTCGGGCAGTTGCAGGCGGCGCAGGCCGCCGGCGACCGGCAGGCCCTGGCCGAGCGGGAGCGCCCGGTGGTCCGGCTGCACCTGACCGACCGGTCGGCGGGCGTGGCCCAGCTGCTCGATGCCGTCGGGGCGTTGCGGGCGTGACGATGAGGACCGTGGATGACGCGGAGCGAGGAGGCGGCGTGAACCCGCTGCGCGACCCGCAGGACCGCCGGCTGCCGAGGATCCCGGAGCCGTGCGCTCTGGTGATCTTCGGCGTCACCGGTGACCTGGCCCGCAAGAAGCTCCTCCCGGCCGTGTACGACCTGGCGAACCGGGGGCTGCTGCCCCCGGGCTTCGCCGTGCTCGGCTTCGCCCGGCGGGACTGGGGCGACGGGGACTTCGAGTCGCTCGCCCACGAGGCCGCCAAGAAGCACGCCCGCACCCCCTGGCGGGAGGAGGTGTGGGCGCGGCTGGTGGGCAACATCAAGTTCGTCGGCGGATCGTTCGACGACGACGCCGCGTTCGACCACCTCTCCGAGATGCTGGACGAGCTGCGCCAGACGCACGGGATCCCGGGCAACGCCGCCTTCTACTTCTCCATCCCCCCGGCGGCGTTCCCCGTGGTCCTCAAGCAGCTGGCCCGCACCGGGATGGCCGACAACGCCAAGTCCGGCGGCTGGCGCCGGGTGGTGGTGGAGAAGCCGTTCGGGCACGACCTGCCCTCGGCGAAGGCGCTCAACGACCTGGTCGACGACGTCTTCACCCGCGAGGACGTCTTCCGTATCGACCACTACCTGGGCAAGGAGACCGTCCAGAACATCCTCGCCCTGCGGTTCGCCAACAACCTGTTCGAGCCGCTGTGGAACTCCAAGTACGTCGACTCGGTGCAGATCACCATGGCCGAGGACGTCGGCATCGGCACCCGCGCCGGCTTCTACGACTCGGCCGGCGCGGCCCGCGACGTGTTCCAGAACCACCTGCTCCAACTGCTGGCGCTGGTGGCGATGGAGGAGCCGACGAGCTTCGACGCCGACGAGATCCGCACGGAGAAGCTCAAGGTGCTCCGGGCGATCACCCTGCCCAAGGACGTCGCCGAGGGCACCGTGCGCGGCCAGTACCTGCCCGGCTGGGTGGGGGGCGAGCGTGCCGTCGGGTACCTGGAGGAGGAGGGCGTCCCGGAGGACTCGACCACGGAGACCTACGTGGCCGTCCGGCTCGGCATCCAGAACCGCCGCTGGGCGGAGGTGCCGTTCTACATCCGGGCCGGCAAGCGGCTGCCGCGCCGCGTCACCGAGGTCGCCATCATGTTCAAGAGGGCGCCGCACCTGCCGTTCAACGAGGCCGACATGGAGTCGCTCGGCAACAACCAGCTCGTGATCCGGGTGCAGCCGGACGAGGGCGTCGTGCTCAAGTTCGGCTCCAAGGTGCCCGGCACCACGATGGAGGTCCGCGACATCGCGATGGACTTCCAGTACGGCGAGGCGTTCACCGAGGCCAGCCCCGAGGCGTACGAGCGGCTCGTGCTGGACGTGCTGATCGGCGACCGTACCCTCTTCCCCGACGCCGCCGAGGTCGAGCAGAGCTGGCAGGTGGTGGACCCGCTGGAGCGCGCGTGGGCGGGCACGAAGCCGGAGCCGTACCGGGCCGGCGAGTGGGGTCCCCGCGCCGCCGACGAGATGCTGGCCCGCGAGGGCCGGGCGTGGCGGCGGGCGTGAGGAGTGAGCCGGTCCTGCGAGCCCCGCAGCCGCGAACGAAGGCAGGTGCCGTGACCGGGCGCAGCGAGCAGACCAGGAGGCTCCATTGATCGGCCTGTGGGACACCACCGGGAACGAGGTGGTCAAGGCGCTGGCCGCCGAGCGGCGCAGCGCGGGCGGGGTGGCCAGCGGCATGGCGCTCACCCTGATCGTGGTGGTGGACGAGAAGCGGGTCCGCGAGGCGGAGGCGGCGGCGACGATAGCGGCCGCCGCCCACCCCTGCCGGCTACTGGTGGTCGTCCGCACCGACGTGGAGCGCGAGCGCAACCGGCTGGACGCGGAGATCGTCGTCGGCGGCCGGCTCGGCCCGTGCGAGGCGGTGGTCACCCGGATGTACGGGCGACTCGCCCTGCACGCGGAGTCGGTGGTGATGCCGCTGCTGGTGCCGGACGTGCCGGTGGTGACGTGGTGGCACGGCGAGCCGCCGGCCGAGATCGCCACGGACTTCCTCGGCGTGGTGGCCGACCGGCGGATCACCGACTGCGCGCAGGCCGCCGACCCGATCGAGGCGATGCGCCAGCGGGCCCGGGACTACGCGCCCGGCGACACCGACCTGGCGTGGACCCGGATCACCCCGTGGCGCACGCTCGTGGCGGGCGCGTTCGACACCACGCAGGCCAAGGTGACGGAGGCGACCGTGGTGGGCCCGCCCACCGACCCGACCGCCGCGCTGATGCAGGGCTGGCTGGCCGCGCGCCTCGGCATCGAGCCGGTGTGGGAGCACACCGACGCGTCGCCGCGGATGCGGGAGGTGCAGCTGCGCTGCGCCAACGGCGACACGCTGACGCTGAGCCGGGACGACAGCGTGGCGACGTTCCGGCGTACCGGCCAGGAGGACCGGCAGCTGCCGCTCGTCCGGCGGCCCCTCGGCGACGAGTTGGCCGAGGAGCTGCGCCGGCTCGACGCCGACCAGGTCTACGCGGAGGCGCTGGGCACGGCGGCCGGGCTGGCCGACCTCGACCAGCGCCCACCGCAGCGGGTGCACGTCTGGAAGGACCCGGCCACGGCCCAGCGGGCCGAGGCGGGGGTCACCGCGCACGTGGGAACGAGCGCCGAGCGCTGAGCGCCCGACTACCCGGGGCACCACGGAGGACCGGCCGCGCGGCGGCCGGAGAAACGAAGGCACACAGATGAGTGAGGCGAGTGTCGCCGTCCACGCCGACGCAGACCTGCTGGCCCAGGCGGTGGCCGCCCGGTTGGTGGTCAAGCTGCTCGACGCGCAGGCCGAGCGGGGCCAGGCGTCGGTGGTGCTGACCGGCGGGCGGATAGCCGCAGCGGTGCACCGGGCGGTGGCGGCGCTGCCGGCCCGCGACGCCGTGGACTGGTCCCGGGTGGACGTCTGGTGGGGCGACGAGCGGTTCCTGCCCACCGGCGACCCCGAGCGCAACGAGACCCAGGCCCGAGCGGCGCTGCTGGACGCGGTGCCGCTGGACCCGGCCCGGGTCCACCCGATGCCGGCCTCCGACGGTCCGGCCGGGCCCGACCCGGAGGAGGCGGCGGCCCGCTACGCCGAGGAACTGGCCCGCGCGGCGCGGCCGGGACACGCCGCGCTCCCCCACTTCGACGTGCTGATGCTGGGTGTCGGCGAGGACGGGCACGTCGCCTCGGTCTTCCCCGAGCATCCGGTGCACCACGACAGCCGGCCGGTCAGCGCGGTGCGGGGCAGCCCGAAGCCCCCGCCGGTGCGGACCACGCTGACCCTTCCGGCGATCAACACGGCCGAGGAGGTCTGGCTGGTGGCCGGCGGGGCCGACAAGGCACGGGCGGTCGGCATGGCGCTGGCCGGGGCGGGGCCGGTGCAACTGCCGGCGGCCGGCGTACAGGGCACGGGCCGGACCCTCTGGCTGCTGGACCGGGCGGCGGCGGCCGACGTCCCCGCCCGCTTCCGCAGCCTGCGCTGAGGTGTAAGGAAGGGCCCCTTCTCGACGCATAACGTTGAGAAGGGGCCCTTCCTTACACCCGCCTAGCCGGTGGGGCGGCCCCGGCGGCGGCGCAGGGCGGCGAGGGCCTCGGCCAGGATGGCCTCGCCCTCCTCGGCGGTGCGCCGCTCCTTCACGTACGCCAGGTGGGTCTTGTAGGGCTCGGGCCGGACGCGGCCCGGCGGGTTCTGCGCGTCCTGGCCGGCGGGGAGGCCGCAACGCGGGCAGTCCCACACCTGCGGCACCTCGACCTCGGCGGCGAGCCGGATCGCGGTCTGGTGGTCGTTGCGGCACCAGTAGGTCACCGTCCGGCACGGGGCCGGCTGGTGGCGTTCGGGCGCGGATCCGACCCGGGTGCCCGGGATGACGTTGCCGATGGGCACGGCTGCTCGCTCCTGTCGTCGGAGGGGAACCGCCGCGGAGAGGGCGGCGGGCGACGCGGTGCAGCGGGTAAGACGGACTGCGCGCGGCCCGTCGACGACGGACCGCGCGCAGATTGTACGACTTGGCGGGCTCAGACCGTGCCGCTGGCCATCTGGAGGCGGAGCCAGAGCCCCAGCCCGACGATGCAGGCGAACCAGACGATGCCCACCAGGACGGTGTAGCGGTCGAGGTTCTTCTCCGCCACCGAGGAACCGGCGAGGCTGGAGCTGACGCCACCGCCGAACATGCTCGACAACCCGCCGCCCTTACCGCGGTGCAGCAGGATCAGCATGGTCAACAGAACGCTCGTGATGACCAGCAACACGATCAACGTGTATGCGAACCAGATCGGCATGGCTGGGGTCAGTCCTCTCGTTACGATCCTCGCCCGGGCAGATCGGGCACGGTGGCACCGACCGACGGACGGGCGGAGTCAAGGATAGCGAGCGATCAGCGGGAGATGTGCTCCGGGAACCGGCAGATCTTCGCGAACTCCTCGGCGTCCAGGCTCGCGCCGCCCACGAGCGCCCCGTCGACGTCCGGCTGAGCCATGATCGCCGCGACGTTCGACGACTTGACCGACCCGCCGTAGAGGACCCGGACCTTGTCGGCGGTGTCCTGGCCGAAGGACTCGGCCAGGCGCTGACGGACCGCGCCGCACACCTCCTGGGCGTCCTCCGGGGTGGCAGTCTTGCCCGTGCCGATCGCCCAGACCGGCTCGTACGCCACCACGACCTTCTCCACCTGCTCGGCGGTGAGCCCCTTCAGGCCGCCGTCGAGCTGCTCGCTGCAGTGCGCCACGTGGGTGCCCTGCTCGCGGACGTCGAGTCCCTCCCCCACGCAGAGGATCGGGGTGAGCCCGTTGGTCAGCGCCGCCTGCACCTTGGCGTTGACGAGCGCGTCGTCCTCGTGGTGGTAGGCCCGCCGCTCCGAGTGCCCGATCACCACGTAGGTGCAGCCGAGCTTCGCCAGCATCGAGCCGGAGATCTCCCCGGTGTAGGCGCCCGACGCGTACGGCGAGAGGTCCTGCGCGCCGTAGCCGATGAGCAGCTTGTCGCCGTCGACGGCGGTCTGCACCGTACGCAGGTCGGTGAACGGCGGCAGGACCACCGTCTCGACGTCGGTGAGCTGCTTCTCGGTGAGGCTGGCCGCCAGCTTCTGCACCAGCAGGTTGGCCTCGAGGTGGTTGCAGTTCATCTTCCAGTTGCCGGCCATCAGGGGCCGGCGGGTGACGCTCGCCATCAGTTCTCCAGGGCCGCGATGCCGGGGAGGGTCTTGCCCTCCAGGTATTCCAGGGAGGCGCCACCGCCGGTGGAGATGTGCCCGAAGGACGACTCGTCCAGCCCGAGCGCCCGCACCGCGGCGGCGGAGTCACCGCCACCGACGACGGTGAACGCCTCGCTCTTCGCGATGGTCTCGGCGATCCCGCGGGTGCCGTGGGCGAACGCCGGCATCTCGAACACGCCCATCGGGCCGTTCCAGAAGATCGTCCGCGCGCCCTTGAGGGCGGCGGCGAAGCCGGCGACCGTCTCCGGCCCGATGTCGAGCCCGACCCGCTTGCTGGGGATGCCGTCGGCCGGCACGGTGTCGTGCGCGGCGTCCGGGGCGAACGCGTCCGCGGCCACCACGTCGACCGGGAGCATGATCTTGCCCTCGGAGCGCTCCAGCAGGCTGCGGCAGGTCTCGACCATCTCCTCCTCCAGCAGCGAGGAGCCCACCTCGTGGCCCTGCGCCTTGAGGAAGGTGAAGCACATCCCGCCGCCGATGAGCAGCCGGTCGACCGTCGGCAGCAGCGCCTCGATCACCGCCAGCTTGTCGGAGACCTTCGAACCGCCGAGCACCACGACGTACGGGCGCTCCGGCTCGCCGGTCAGGCGGGACAGCACCTCCACCTCGCGCAGCACCAGCCGGCCGGCGACGTGCGGCAGCCGGGCCGGCACGTCGTGGACGCTGGCGTGCTTGCGGTGCACCGCGCCGAACGCGTCGTCGACGTACGCGTCGCCGAAGGCGGCGAGCTGGTCGGCGAAGGCGCCCCGCTCGGTGTCGTCCTTGCTGGTCTCGCCCTTGTTGAAACGCAGGTTCTCCAGCAGCGCGACCTCGCCGTCGGCGAGCGCGTCCACGGTGGAGCGGGCGGACTCGCCGACGGTGTCGGTGGCGAAGTGCACCCGCGTGCCGAGCAGCTCCCCGAGGCGGCCGGCGACCGGGCTCAGGCTGAACTGCGGGTCCGGCGCGCCCTTCGGGCGGCCCAGGTGGGAGCAGACGACCACCTTGGCGCCGGCCTCCACCAGCGCGCCGAGCGTCGGCAGCACGGCGCGGATCCGGCCGTCGTCGGTGATGTCACCGGTCTGCTTGTCGAGCGGGACGTTCAGGTCGGCGCGCACCAGCACGCGCCGACCCGACACCCCCTCGGCGAGCAGGTCGTCGAGGGTACGGATGCTCACTTAGGCCAGGCCTCCGTTCGTGACCGTCGGCTTCGTCACAGGGACTGGCCGACCAGCTTGACCAGGTCGACCAGGCGGTTCGAGTAGCCCCACTCGTTGTCGTACCAGCCGACGACCTTGACCTGGTTGCCGACGACCTTGGTCAGCGGCGCGTCGAAGATGCACGACGCCGGGTCGGTGACGATGTCGGCGGAGACGATCGGGTCCTCGTTGTAGACCAGGATGCCCTTGAGCGGGCCCTCGGCGGCGGCCTTCAGCGCGGCGTTGACCTCGTCCACGGTGGTCTCCCGGGCGACGTCGACGGTGAGGTCGGTGGCCGAGCCGGTCGGGATCGGCACGCGCAGCGCGTAGCCGTCCAGCTTGCCCTTCAGCTCCGGCAGCACCAGGCCGATCGCCTTCGCCGCGCCGGTCGAGGTCGGCACGATGTTCAGGGCGGCGGCGCGGGCCCGACGCAGGTCGGAGTGCGGCGCGTCCTGGAGGTTCTGGTCCTGGGTGTACGCGTGGATCGTCGTCATCAGGCCGTGCTGGATGCCGAACGTGTCGTGCAGGACCTTCGCCATCGGCGCCAGGCAGTTGGTGGTGCAGGAGGCGTTCGAGATGATGGTGTGCTTGGCCGGGTCGTACTGGTCGTGGTTGACGCCCATGACGACCGTGACGTCCTCGTTCTTCGCCGGGGCGGAGATGATGACCTTCTTGGCCCCGCCGTCGACGTGCGCCTTCGCCTTGGTGGCGTCGGTGAAGAAGCCGGTGGACTCGATGACCACGTCCACGCCGGCGTCGCCCCACGGCAGCTTCGACGGGTCCTTCTCGGCGTACGCCTTGATGGTCTTGCCGCCCACGGTGATCTCGTCGGCGGTGGCCTTCACCTCGTGCGGCAGACGACCCAGGATGCTGTCGTACTTGAGCAGGTGGGCGAGCGTCGCGTTGTCGGTCAGGTCGTTGACCGCCACGACCTCGATGTCAGCGCCGGACGCCAGCACTGCCCGGAAGAAGTTGCGGCCGATCCGGCCGAAGCCGTTGATGCCAACCCGGATGGTCACAGGTCCCATCTCCTTGCGTTCTGGTCCGCCGGCGTAAGACCCGGGCCGGCGGAGGTGTGTGCGCCGACCGTTGGAGCCGGCCGTTGACGGTTCATCTCGGCCACCCCGCCGCGGTCTCGAAGGACCTGACCGCCCGAGGCGGTGTGCACGGCGAGGAGTGCCTGTGCCGGCCCCCTTGCCGTACGCAGCGACCTTATCCGAGCGTGCGGCGCAGTGCAGCGCCGGGTGGTGACCCCACCGGCGCCGCCGACCCGCACCGTCCTATCAGACCACGAGCATGTCGGGCGTGACTGCTGCTTCCGTATCCGGGATGCCCAGGTCCCGGGCCCGCTTGTCGGCCAGCGCCAACAGCCGGCGGATCCGGCCGGCGATCGCGTCCTTGGTCAGCGGCGGATCGGCCAGCGCGCCCAGCTCCTCCAGCGAGGCCTGCCGGTGCTCCAGGCGCAGCCGGCCGGCGGAGGTGAGGTGGTTGGGCGCGTCCTCGGCGAGGATCTCCAGCGCCCGGGTCACCCGGGCGGCGGCGGCGACCGCGGCCCGCGCCGAGCGGCGCAGGTTGGCGTCGTCGAAGTTGGCCAGCCGGTTGGCGGTGGCCCGCACCTCGCGGCGCACCCGGCGCTCCTCCCAGGCCAGCACGCTGGAGTGGGCACCGATGCGGGTGAGCAGCGCGGCGATCGCGTCGCCGTCCTTGACCACCACCCGGTCCACGCCGCGCACCTCGCGGTTCTTGGCGGTGATGCCGATCCGCCGGGCCGCGCCCACCAGGGCCAGCGCGGACTCCGGACCCGGGCAGGTGATCTCCAGCGCGCTGGAGCGGCCCGGCTCGGTCAGCGAGCCGTGCGCCATGAACGCGCCGCGCCAGGCCGACACCGCGCAACAGACGTTCGCGGCGACGACGTGCGGCGGCAGCCCCCGCACCGGACGCCCGCGCACGTCGAGCAGCCCGGTCTGCCGCGCGAGGGCCTCACCGTCCTTGACCACCCGCACGATGAAGTGGCTACCCTTGCGCAGGCCACCGGACGCGAGCACGTGGATCTCACTCGGATAGCCGTAGACCTCCGCGATCTCCCGTCGCAGCCGCCGGGCCACCGCCCCCGTGTCGAGTTCGGCCTCCACCACGACCCGACCGGAGACGATGTGCAGCCCGCCGGCGAAGCGCAGCAGCGCCGCCATCTCCGCCCGCCGGCAGCAGGGCTTGGGCACGTCGACCCGACTCAGCTCGTCCTTGACCGCAGCCGTCATCGCCATTGTGCGTCCCCTCACGGACCTGTTCCGGCGTGTCGCCGGAGATTACGTACGTGTCTAACGATCGGCGCCCAGGACAGGCACCAGTGCGGCGCCCAGGGCGGCCGGATCATGACGGGGAGTGCCGTCGGTGACCGCGACGGGAGCGAGGACCAGGCGGGCACCCAGCGATTCTGCCGCACGTTCGACCGGTTCGGGGTCACCCGCCGCCTTGGAATCGGCGACCACACGGTCGACCCTCAGCTCCGGCAGGTACGAGCGCAGCGCGGCCAGATGGTCGGCCTGGGAGAGCCCGGAGGTCTCCTTCTCTGCGGCGAGGTTCAGCGTGACGAGCCGCCGCGCCGGGCTGGCGACGATCGCGGCTGCGAGCTGCGGCACCAGCAGGTGCGGCAGGACGCTCGTGTACCAGCTGCCCGGCCCGAAGATCAGCCAGTCGGCGGCGCCGATCGCGGCGACCGCCTGCGGGCAGGCCTCCGGCGCGACCGGGGTGAGCCGCAACGACTCCACCCGGCCGGTGGTCACCGCGACCTGGTGCTGGCCCGTGATCGTGCGCACCTCGTCCGGCCGGCCCGGGTCGGCGCCGCGTACCCGCGCCTCGATCCCCACCGGCTCGCACGACATCGGCAGCACCCGGCCGACCGCGCCGAGCATCGCGCCGGCGTGCTCCAGGGCGGCCACCGGGTCGCCGAGTAGTTCCATCAGCCCGCAGAGCACCAGGTTGCCCACCGCGTGCCCGGCCAGCCCGCCGGCCTCGCCGCCCGCCCGGCCGGCCGCACCGGCACCCGCCCGTCCTCCGGCGGCCCCACCGGCCGCCCCTCCGGGCGTCCCTTCGGCGCCCCCGGCCGGCCCCGGGTCGGAAGGGGCCCGTCCGGTACCGGAGACCGGTGGGCGGCCCGCCGCTCCGCCCCCGGCGGGAGCCGGGCCGCCAGCGGCGGGCGACACCTCGGCGTAGCGGTGCTGGAAGA
Organism: Micromonospora sp. USAFONa4; assembly: GCF_057197825.1. Taxonomy (NCBI): domain Bacteria; kingdom Bacillati; phylum Actinomycetota; class Actinomycetes; order Micromonosporales; family Micromonosporaceae; genus Micromonospora; species Micromonospora sp. USAFONa4. The sequence continues at coordinate 1,265,965 of NZ_CM170072.1, forward strand.
GCTTGGCACTGCGCCGGGTGGCCGGATGGTCGCCGGCCAGCGCGACCAGCGCCTGCCGCAGGTCGCCCGGGGGCAGGCCGCCCCGCTCGGCCCGCAGCCGGCCGCTGGAGCCGCCGTCGTCGCCGACGGTGACCACCGCCGTGATGTCGAGGTCCAGCTCGGGAGCGCAGCGGCGCAGGGCGCGCAGCGAGGCGGACAGGCCGTGCCCGCCGCCGAAGGCGACCACACGCGTCGCCGTCACTCGCGCCCCAGGTCCCGGTGCTGCGCGTTGGCGGCCAGACCCGAGTGGCGCAGCCGGGCGGCCAGCTCCTCGGCGATGGCCACACTGCGGTGCTTGCCGCCGGTGCAGCCGACCGCCACCGTCAGGTAGCGCTTGCCCTCCCGCTCGAAGCCGACTGTGGTCGCGTTGACCAGGTCGGCGTACGACCCGACGAAGGCCTCCGCGCCCTCCTGCCCCAGCACGTACGAGCTGACCGCCTCCTCCCGGCCGGTGTGCTCGCGCAACTCCGGCACCCAGTACGGGTTGGGCAGGAAGCGGGCGTCGAGCACGAAGTCGGCGTCCGGCGGCAGGCCGTACTTGAAGCCGAAGGAGAGCACGGTGACCCGCAGCCGGCGGGCGTCCTCGCCGCCGAAGAGCTCCTCGACGCGGCGACGCAGCTGGTTGACGTTCAGGTGGCTGGTGTCGATGATCACGTCGGCCTGGTCGCGGGCCTCCTCCAGCAGGCCGCGCTCCACCGCGATGCCGTCGGCGAGCCGCCCGTCGCCCTGCAACGGGTGCGAGCGCCGGACGCTCTCGAACCGCCGGATCAACACCTCGTCGTCGGCGTCGACGAAGACCACCCGGGGCGAGAAGCCGCGCTCCTTCAGCTCCCGGATCGCCCCCGCCAGGTCGGTGGAGAAGGCGCGCGAGCGCACGTCCAGCACCATCGCCGTACGCCGGGCCGCCCCGCCCGCCTTGAACGCCAGCTCGGCCATGTCGAGCATGAGCGCCTGCGGCAGGTTGTCCACCACGTAGAACCCGACGTTCTCCAACGCCCTCGCCACCGTGCTGCGACCGCCGCCGGAGAGCCCGGTGACCACCACCAGGGTGGTGTCCGACTCCGCCGGTGTCTGCTGCCCGGTCACCGTCGCGCCCCGTTCCTCGGCCGTACGCGCCTCGCTCACCCACTACCCCCAAGCCGTGGCGCCGCGGCCGGCACCCCCGGCCGCGCGTGGTCAATCAGCGACTCTATCCCGCACCATCCGGGCGTTGCCGGCACGTCCCCGGCCGCCGCCGTGGTGGCGTCCGCCCCGACGGAGGGTTTGACCTGGGCGCGAGGGTCGTGCTCCCGACAGGCGGACCCCTTGATGACGATCAGTCACCGTCCATACGCTGCACGTGATCGCCGCAGGTGGCGACTGGTTTCTGGGAGGCGGGATGCACGATCTGGCGGAGAAGAACAAATACGTCGGCTTCCTGTTCATGAGGATCAACCCGGAGTACTTCGCCCTGGGCCGGGAGGGCATCCACGAGGTCTCCGCCGAGCACGCCCGCGACCTGGGCCGCTTCGCCAAGCAGCTCACCCACGTGGTCTGCACCGGGGTCAACGGCCGCTACGACCAGGTGACCATGGTCGAGGCGGACACCCTGGAGGAGATCAACGCGGCGGCCACGGCGTTCCGGATGGGCAACAAGGCCCGCTACATCGAGATCGTCGACATCGTGGTCGGGATGAAGGCCCCGCCGCGCGGGCTGGCCAGGCGTTCCGCCCAGCCCGACTGAGCGACCCGGAGACCGCCGGACCGCGACGCTCCGGTCCGGCGGTCCGCCCTGATCCGCGACCCGCCCGCTCGGGTCCGCCGGCTGTCGGGGGAGGTTCGTAGAATCCCCGGATGGCTTCCCCCACCGACCTGCGCTCCGCCGACGCCCTGGAGGTGCTGCGCCGGGTCTTCGGCTACGACGCCTTCCGCGGCTTCCAGCAGGAGGTGATCGACCACGTGGTGGCCGGCGGCGACGCGCTGGTGCTGATGCCCACCGGCGGCGGCAAGTCGCTGTGCTACCAGATCCCCGCGCTGGTCCGCGACGGCGTGGCGGTGGTGGTCTCCCCGCTGATCGCGCTCATGCAGGACCAGGTCGACGCGCTGACGGCGGTCGGGGTGCGGGCCGGCTTCCTCAACTCGACCCAGGATCTCGACGCCCGCCGCGTGGTGGAGCGGGCGTTCGTCGGCGGCGAGCTGGACCTGCTCTACCTCGCCCCGGAGGCGTTGGGCACCCGCGGGGTGCAGCAGCTGCTCGACCGGGGCAGGATCGCCCTGTTCGCCATCGACGAGGCGCACTGCGTGTCGCAGTGGGGGCACGACTTCCGCCCCGACTACCTCGCCCTGTCGATGCTGCACGAGCGCTGGCCCGACGTGCCCCGCATCGCACTCACCGCCACCGCCACCAGCGCGACCCGCGACGAGATCGCGACCCGGCTCAAGCTCACCGACGCCCGGCACTTCGTGGCGAGCTTCGACCGGCCCAACATCCAGTACCGGATCGTGCCCAAGCGCGAGCCGCGCAAGCAGCTGCTGAGCCTGCTGCGCGACGAGCACCCCGGCGACGCGGGCATCGTCTACTGCCTGTCGCGCGCCTCGGTGGAGAAGACGGCGGAGTTCCTCACCGCCAACGGCGTCGCCGCGCTGCCCTACCACGCCGGCCTGGACGCGGCGACGCGCGCGCGCAACCAGCAGCGCTTCCTGCGCGAGGACGGCCTGGTGATGGTGGCGACCATCGCGTTCGGCATGGGCATCGACAAGCCCGACGTCCGCTTCGTCGCCCACCTCGACCTGCCCAAGTCGGTCGAGGGCTACTACCAGGAGACCGGCCGCGCCGGGCGCGACGGGCTGCCGTCGACCGCCTGGCTGGCGTACGGGCTCCAGGACGTGGTGCAGCAGCGCAAGATGATCGAGACCTCCGACGGGGACCTTGCCCACCGGCGCAACCTCGCCGCCCACCTCGACGCGATGCTCGCCCTCTGCGAGACCGTCCGCTGCCGGCGGGGCCAGCTGCTCGACTACTTCGGCGAGAAGGCGGAAGCCGCCTGCGGCAACTGCGACACCTGCCTCAGCCCGCCGGAGTCCTGGGACGGCACCGTCGCGGCGCAGAAGCTGCTTTCCACGGTCTTCCGGCTCGACCGGGAACGCAACCAGCGCTTCGGCGCGGGGCACTGCGTCGACATCCTGCTCGGCCGCACGACCGACAAGGTCACCCAGTACGGCCACGACTCTTTGACCGTCTTCGGCATCGGCGGCGAGCTGCGCGAGGCCGAGTGGCGCGGTGTGGTGCGGCAACTGCTGGCCGAGGGGCTGCTGGCCGTCGAGGGCGACTACGGCACGTTGGCCCTCACCGAGGCCAGCGCGGAGGTGCTGGGCCGCCGCCGCACGGTGATGATGCGCCGCGAGCCGGAGAAGATCGCCTCGTCCCGGTCGGCGAAGCCACGCGGGGCCGCCACCGTCGTCGCCGAGCTGTCCCCGACCGCCGCCGGGGTCTTCGAGCGGCTGCGCGCCTGGCGGGGGGCCACCGCCAAGGAGCAGGGCGTCCCGGCGTACGTGATCTTCCACGACGCCACGCTGCGGCAGATCGCCACCGACGCGCCCACGTCGCTGGCCGAGCTGTCCGCGGTCAGCGGCGTCGGCGAGAACAAGCTCGCGAAGTACGGCGAGCAGATCCTGGCCGTCCTGGCCGAGTGACGGCCGGCCGCGCCACCGGCCGCGATGTGCACCTGGCCTTCGGGTCGCACCGGGTGCTGCGCGGGCCCGGCCAGGCGTCGGCGCGCGGGCCGACGGCGGCGGGTCAGTCCGCCGCCGGGGCCTTCGCCTCGCCGCCCAGCGCGGCGAGGATCGCCTCGGCGGTGCGCCGGCCCACGCCGGGCACCTCGGTGATCTCCTCGACGGTGGCGGCGGAGAGCCGCTTGAGCGAGCCGAAGTGCCGCAGCAGCGCCTTGCGCCGCACCTCCCCCAGGCCGGGCACCCTGTCGAGCGCCGACTCGGTCATCCGCTTGGAGCGCCGCTGCCGGTGGAAGGTGATGGCGAAGCGGTGCGCCTCGTCGCGCACCCGTTGCAGCAGGTAGAGCCCCTCCGAGGTGCGCGGCAGGATGACCGGGAACTCGTCGTCGGGCAGCCACACCTCCTCCAGCCGCTTGGCCAGGCCGCACAGCGCCACGTCGTCGACGCCCAGCTCCGCGAGCGCCTGGGCCGCCGCCGCGACCTGCGGCGCGCCGCCGTCGACCACCACCAGCTGCGGCGGGTACGCGAACCGGCGCGGCCGTCCGGTGGTCGGGTCGATCAGGACGCCGACGGCGCGCTCGTCGGACCCACCGGACTCGTCGGGCGCGCTGGGCTCGCCGGGTCCGTGGGGCTCGCCGGGTTCGTGGGGCTCGCCGGGAGCGGGCTGCCCGGCCGGGGCGACCGGGTCGTCGGCCGGCTCGACGCCCGCCTCGCCGGTCTCGGCGCGGGCGTCGAGGTAGCGGGCGAAGCGGCGGCGCAGCACCTCGGACATGGCGGAGAGGTCGTCGGTGGCGCCCCGGATGATGAAGCGCCGGTATTCGCTCTTGCGGGGCAGCCCGTCCTCGAAGACGACCATGCTCGCCACCACGTCGGTGCCCTGCATCTGGGAGATGTCGAAGCACTCGATGCGCAGCGGCGAGGTGCGCATGTCGAGCGCCTCGGTGATCTCGTCGAGCGCCTTGCTGCGGGTGGTCAGGTCGCCGGCCCGGCGCAGCTTGTGCCGGGCCAGGGCGTCCTTGGCGTTGCGCTCGACCGTCTCCAGCAACGACCGCTTGTCGCCGCGCTGCGGCACCCGCAGGCTCACCCGGCTGCCCCGGTGGCCGGAGAGCCAGTCGGCAAGCGCGTCGGCGTCGGCGGGCAGCGCCGGCACGAGCAGCTCGCGCGGCACGTCGGCCTCGCCCTGCTCGCCGCCGTAGACCTGGGTGCAGAAGTGGTGCACCAGGTCGCCCGTGCTCAGCTCCTCGGTCTTCTCCACCACCCAGCCGCGCTGGCCACGGACCCGGCCGTCGCGCACGTGGAAGACCTGGACGGCCGCTTCGAGGGGGTCGTCGGCGAACGCGACCACGTCGGCGTCGGTGCCGTCGCCGAGCACGACTGTCTGCTTCTCCATCGCCCGGCGCAGCGCGGCCACGTCGTCGCGCAACCGGGCCGCCCGCTCGAACTCCAGCTGCTCGCTGGCCTCGGTCATCTCCCGTTCGAGCCGGCGCACCATCGTGTCGGTGCGGCCGCCCATGAAGTCGCAGAAACCGTCGACGATCTCCCGGTGCCGCTCGGGCGTGACGCTGCCGACGCAGGGGGCCGAACACTTGCCGATGTAACCCAGCAGGCAGGGGCGGCCCACCTGGCTGGCGCGCTTGAACACCCCCGCCGAGCAGGTGCGCGCCGGGAAGACCCGCAGCAGCAGGTCGAGCGTCTCGCGGATCGCCCAGGCGTGCGAGTAGGGCCCGAAGTAGCGCACCCCCTTGCGCTTGGCGCCCCGCATCACCTGCAACCGGGGGAACTCCTCGTCGAGGGTGACCGCGAGGTAGGGGTAGGACTTGTCGTCGCGGTAGCGGACATTGAAACGCGGGTCGTACTGCTTGATCCAGGTGTATTCGAGCTGGAGCGCCTCGACCTCGGTGCCGACGGTGACCCAGTCCACCGACTCGGCGGTGGTGACCATCTGCTGGGTGCGCTGGTGCAGGCCCCACAGGTCGGCGAAGTAGGAGTTGAGCCGGCTGCGCAGGTTCTTCGCCTTGCCGACGTAGATCACCCGGCCGGTGCCGTCGCGGAACCGGTAGACCCCCGGTGACTCCGGGATGGTGCCGGGCGCGGGACGGTAGGTCGAGGGGTCAGCCACGGCAGCAAGCCTAGTCCGCACCCCCGACAGCCCCCCGGACGCCGCGTCCCCGCCCCGCCCCGCCCGCCGGCCCCCGGCAACCCGAAACTCCGGTGCCGCCGGAGTCGCTCCCCGCTAACATCCGCCCCTGGCCGGCCGACCACGGGGGGGGGGAGACGGGGACATGGGCGCGAACCCCGCGGTACGCAGCCGAGGGAGTGCCGTCCTCGTGGCGGCGCTCACCGTCGACTCGGTCGGCAACGGGCTCTTCCTGCCCCTGTCGCTTGTGTACTTCCTGCGGCTCACCGACGTGCCCCTGGCGCTGCTCGGGGTGCTGCTCAGCGCGGCGACCGTGCTCACCCTGCCGGTGCCGCTGTGGGCGGGATCGCTGGCGGACCGGCTCGGGGCGCTGCCGGTGGTCGTCGCCTCCCAGCTGCTCCAGGCCGCCGGCTACCTGGCGTACGCCTGGGTGCGGGGGCCGGTCGGCGTCTTCGTGGCGGCGGCGCTGGTCGCCGTCGGCGTGCGGTTCTTCTGGTCCGCCGTCTTCACGGCGGTCGCCGACTACGCCGACGGCAGCCCGGGCGGCTGGGCCCGGGACACCTGGTACGCCATCAGCAACGGCGCCCGTACCGCCGGCCTGGCGGTGGGGGGCCTGACCACGGGCGTGGTGGTGGCCGACGGGCGGGCCGGCACCTACCGCGCGGTGGCCTACGCGGCGGCGGCCTGCTTCGCCCTCGCCGCGGTGCTCATCGCCGCCCGGGTGCGGATCCCACCGGCCACCGACCGCCCGGCGGGATCCGGGCGGGGCGGGTACGCCACGCTGCTGCGGGACCGCCCGTTCCTCGCCCTCATCGGCCTGAACACCGTCTTCGCGCTGAGCACCATGATGCTCGGCCTGGCCCTGCCCACGATGATGCTCACGGACCTGCGGGGCCCCGCGTGGCTGACCTCCGCCGTCCTGGCCGGCAACGCGTTCCTCGTGGCCCTGCTGTCGGCGCCCGTCGGCGCTCGCCTGCCGCGGCACCGCCGCACCCGTGCGGTCGCGCTGGCCGCCGCCCTCTGGACGCTCTGGAGCCTCGCCATGGCGACCCTCGGCCCGGGGCGCCTCGGCGTGGTGGCCGCGCTGCTGGTGGCGGCGACGCTGCTGTTCACCGTCGCGGAGCTGGTGCACGCGCCGGCGTCCGCCGCGCTGGCCGCGGCCGCCGCCCCGATCGCCGCCCGGGGCCGCTACCTGGCGGCCTTCCAGTACTCCTTCGCCCTCGCCTCGATGGTCGCGCCGGCCTTCTTCGGCACCCTGTACGAGGTCGGCACCGCCGCGCCCTGGCTGGTGCTGGCGCTGCTCAACGCCGTCGGCGTCGCCGGCATCCTGCTGCTGGAGCGGGGCCTGCCGCCGGCCGCCCTGCGCGAGCCGCCGCCGACGGGCAAGCGGCCGGCAGCGGTCGAGCGGCCGCCGGCGGTCGACGCGGGCGCCGCCGCGGACTGAGCGGGGCCGGCGGCCCGGTTCGGGTCACCGGCCGCACCCGACGGGTCAGGCCAGCGAGATCTGGTCGCCGGTGACCTTGACGTTCTTAGGCGGCAGCGGCTTGGTGGCCGGGCCGCCCTTCACCGAGCCGTCCTCGATCGAGAACTTGCTGAAGTGGCAGGTGCAGTTGATGGTGCCGCCGTCGACGTTCGTCACCGGGCAGCCCTGGTGGGTGCAGATCGAGTCGAACCCCTTGAACTCCCCCTCGCGCGGCTGGGTGATCACCACGCCCTGGGCGGGATAGACGGTGCCGCCGCCGACCGGGATGTCGGCCGTACGGGCCAGCGACTGCGCGCCCTGACGGTCGCCGCCGCCGGCGTCACCGGTGCTGGGCACCGCCGGACCACCGCTGGTCGGGGCCGCCCCGTCGCCGGAGTCGTCGCTGCCGCAGGCGGCCAGGACCACCGCCGCGCCGACCGCGCCCGCGCCCGTGAGGAGGGCGCGTCGCGTCCGCGTCGCCGGCCCGGTCAGCCCCTGATCGTCACTCATGCCTCGCCCTTCTCTCGGCTGCCGCCGCCTGGTCATGATCCGCGGCCACACTCGGGTACACGGATCACTCTGCCCGACGGTTCACCTGATCGGCGACCGAGGGCCACCCGGGGGGTGGGCCGTGGGCCCGCCCCGGGTGGCCCCGTCGGCGATCCGCCCCGTGCCAGCGTGGCCGGGGCGACTGCCCGGGCCACGCGACCTGGGAGCGTGCGGTCAGCGCGCCCCGGCCGGCGCCTTGCGGGGGCGGGTGGACTTGGTGCCGTTGGCCTTGGCCGCCCTGGAGGTGGCCGCCGCCGCGCCCTTCGCGTCGCCGTCGAGCCTGAGCACCTGGCGCAGGAAGTGGCCGGTGTGGCTGCCGGGCACCTCGGCGACATCCTCGGGGGTGCCGGTGGCGAGCACCGTGCCGCCCCGGTGACCGCCCTCGGGGCCCATGTCGATCAGCCAGTCGGCCGTCTTGATGACATCGAGGTTGTGCTCGATGGTGATCACCGTGTTGCCCTTGTCGACCAGCCCTTCGAGCACCATCAGCAGCTTGCGGATGTCCTCGAAGTGCAGGCCGGTGGTCGGCTCGTCGAGGACGTAGACCGTCCGCCCGGTCGAGCGCTTCTGCAGCTCGGAGGCGAGCTTGACCCGCTGCGCCTCGCCGCCGGAGAGCGTGGGCGCGGGCTGGCCGAGCCGGACGTAGCCGAGGCCGACGTCGACAAGCGTCTTGAGGTGCCGGTGGATGGCCGGGATGGCGGAGAAGAACTCGGCCGCCTCCTCGATCGGCATCTCCAGCACGTCGGAGACGGTCTTGCCCTTGTAGTGCACCTCCAGGGTTTCCCGGTTGTAGCGGGCGCCCTTGCAGACCTCGCACGGGACGTACACGTCGGGCAGGAAGTTCATCTCGATCTTGATGGTGCCGTCGCCGGAGCACGCCTCGCAGCGGCCGCCCTTGACGTTGAACGAGAACCGGCCGGGGCCGTAGCCCCGGACCTTGGCCTCGGTGGTCTCGGCGAAGAGCTTGCGGACGTGGTCCCAGACCCCGGTGTAGGTGGCCGGGTTGGAGCGCGGGGTGCGGCCGATCGGCGACTGGTCGACGCCGACCACCTTGTCGACGTGCTCCAGCCCGGAGACCCGGGTGTGTCGGCCGGGCACCAGCCGGGCGCCGTTGATCTGGTTGGCCAGTACCGCGTAGAGGATGTCGTTGACCAGCGTCGACTTGCCGGAGCCGCTGACCCCGGTGACGGCGATGAGCTGACCGAGCGGGAACGACACTGTCAGGTTGCGCAGGTTGTGCTCGCGCGCGCCGTGCACCACCAGCTCGCGTTCCGGGGTCTGGGCGCGGCGCCCCTGCGGCGTCGGGATCGACCGGCGGCCCGACAGGTAGGCCCCGGTCACCGACTCCGGGTTCTCCAGCAGCGCGGGCACGGAGCCGCTGTGCACGATCTTGCCGCCGTGCTCGCCCGCGCCCGGGCCGATGTCGACGATCCAGTCGGCGGTGCGGATCGTGTCCTCGTCGTGCTCGACGACGATCAGCGTGTTGCCCAGGCCGCGCAGCCGGACCAGGGTCTCGATCAGCCGGTGGTTGTCGCGCTGGTGCAGCCCGATCGACGGCTCGTCGAGGACGTAGAGCACCCCGACCAGGCCGGAGCCGATCTGGGTGGCCAGCCGGATGCGCTGCGCCTCGCCGCCGGAGAGGGTGCCGGCCGGGCGGTCCAGGGAGAGGTAGTCGAGGCCGACGTCGAGCAGGAACTTCAGCCGGGCGTTGATCTCCTTGAGCACCCGCTCGGCGATCATCTTCTGCCGGTCGGTCAGCTCGATGCCGGCGAGCAGGTCGGCGGCCTCGCCGACGGAGAGGTTGCAGACCTCGGCGATGCTCCTGCCGGCCAGGGTGACCGCGAGCACCTCGGGCTTGAGCCGGGCGCCACCGCAGGCCGCGCAGGGCACGTCGCGCATGTAGCCCTCGTACTTCTCCCGCGACCACTCCGACTCGGTGTCGGTGTGCCGGCGCTCGATCCACTGCACCACGCCCTCGAAGCCGGTGTAGTAGGAGCGCTCGCGGCCGAACTTGTTGCGGTAGCGCACGTGCACCTGGTCGTCGGAGCCGTGCAGGATCGTCTTCTGCGCCCGCGACGGCAGGGCCCGCCAGGGCGTGTCGACGTCGAAGTGCTCGGCCGCGCCGAGGGCCTCCAGCAGGCGCAGGAAGTATTCCAGGTTGTGCCCGGTCGACCAGGGCTGGACCGCGCCCTCGCGCAGGGTGCGCTCCGGGTCGGGGACGACCAGCTCGGGGTCGACCTCCTTCTTGGTGCCCAGGCCGGTGCACTCGGGGCACGCGCCGTAGGGCGCGTTGAAGGAGAAGACCCGGGGCTCCAGGTCCTCGATCGCCAGCGGGTGGTCGTTGGGGCAGGCCAGGTGCTCGGAGTAGCGCCGCTCGCGGTCCGGGTCGTCCTCGGGCAGGTCGACGAAGTCGAGCAGGACGAGGCCGTTGGACAGGCCCAGGGCGGCCTCGACCGAGTCGGTCAGCCGCTGCTTGGCGCTCGGCTTGACGGTGAGGCGGTCGATCACCACCTCGATCGTGTGCTTCTCCTGCTTCTTCAGCTTCGGGGGCTCGGTCAGCGGGTGCACCACGCCGTCGACCCGGGCCCGGGCGTAGCCCTTGGCCTGGAGCTCGGCGAAGAGGTCGACGTACTCGCCCTTGCGGCCGCGCACCACCGGCGAGAGCACCATGAACTTGGTGCCCTCGGTCATCGCGAGGACCCGGTCGACGATCTGCTGCGGGGTCTGCCGGGAGATCCGCTCGCCGCAGACCGGGCAGTGCGGCTCGCCGATGCGGGCGAAGAGCAGCCGGAGGTAGTCGTAGACCTCGGTGATGGTGCCCACCGTCGAGCGCGGGTTGCGCGAGGTGGACTTCTGGTCGATGGAGACCGCCGGGCTCAGGCCCTCGATGAAGTCGACGTCCGGCTTGTCCATCTGGCCGAGGAACTGCCGCGCGTACGACGACAGCGACTCGACGTAGCGGCGCTGCCCCTCGGCGAAGATCGTGTCGAAGGCCAGGCTCGACTTGCCCGACCCGGAGAGCCCCGTGAACACGATCAGGGCATCCCGGGGCAGGTCGAGACTGACGTCACGCAGGTTGTGCTCGCGCGCGCCACGGATGATCAGTCGGTCGGCCACTGTCCGTGTACTCCCGGGTGAAGAAGATGAGGAGGAAATGTCCGCTCCAAGGCTGCTCTGAGCGGTTGTCTGAGTGGTTGTGGGCGCGCAGAAAGGCGCCTCGGCAACTCTAGCCCCGAGGTACGACAACTTCCCTCGCCGGCACATTCCCCCAGCTCAGCCCGGTCCGCCGCGCCCGAGGAGGCCGGCCCGCCGCGCCCGAGCAAGCGGGTCGCAGCGCCCGAGGAAGCCGATCCGCAGCGGGCGAAGAAGCCGGCCCTGAAGAAACGGGCGGGACCGGTCGACGACCGGTCCCGCCCGTGGTACCTCCGTCAGGGGCGGGCCGCCCGCCGCCGGCCCGCGCGCCAGCCGCCACGCCGCTGCGCGGCCAGCCGGACCTCCCGCCGCCGGCTCTCGAAGGCCAGCTCCCGCTGGAGCTTGCGCCAGCTCTCCCAGCGCCGCGCCGGCAGCTCGCCGGTCTCCAGCGCCTCGCGCACCGCGCAGGCGGGCTCCCCGTCGTGCCCGCAGTCGGCGTACCGGCAGCCGGTGGCCAGCTCGGCGATGTCCGCGAACGCCCGGTCGAGCCCCGCCGAGCCGTCGAGCAGGCCGACCGCCCGTACCCCCGGGGTGTCCAGCACGGCGCCGCCGCCGGGCACCGGGAGCAGCGCCCGCCAGGTGGTGGTGTGCCGGCCCTTGCCGTCGACGCGCCGGATCGCCTGCGTCGGCATCAGCGCCGCCCCGGCCAGCGCGTTGACCAGGCTCGACTTGCCCGCGCCGGACGGGCCGAGCAGGCCGAGCGTGCGGCCGGGCGCCACCTCGGCGCGCAGCGGGTCGAGCCCGGTGCCGCGCTCGGCGCTGACGGCCAGCACCGGCACCCCGGGGGCGATCCCGGCGAGCTGGCGCGCGACGGCCTCCGGGTCGGCCGCCAGGTCGGCCTTGGTGAGCACGACCAGCGGCCGGGCGCCGGACTCGTGCGCCAGGGAGAGCAGCCGTTCGATCCGGCCGACGTCCGGCTCGGGGTGCACGGGCTCCACCACGGCGGCGGCGTCGAGGTTGGCGGCCAGCACCTGGCCGCTGGCGTCCTTGCCGGCGGTCCGCCGGACGAGGGCGGTGCGCCTCGGCAGCACCGCCTCCACGGTGACGTTGCGGTCGGGCCAGGTGCCCAGCAGCACCCAGTCCCCCGCGCAGGGCAGGCGGGTCAGGTCGCGGGCGGCGGCGGCCAGGACCGCCCCGCCCAGGGTGGCGCGGACCGGGCCGTCCGCGCAGAGCACGGTGCAGACGCCGCGGTCCACCCGGGCCACCCGGCCCGGTCGGTGCCCGCCGCGTCGCGGTACGTGTGCCGCCCGCTCGGCATCCCAGCCGAGGGCGGTCAGGTCGATGGTCATGGCATCCTCATCGGTGTCGGAGCGGTTGACGCACGCGTGCTGCTGCCGGCATGGTCACCACCTCCCCGCCGTCCGGTGCCGCGTTACACGCCGACGGTAGGACGCGCCGCGACGCGCCGAAAGCGATTTCCCCGGCGACGCGGAGTCCCCCGGCGGATAGGGTCGGTGGGTGACCACGGATCCGCTTCTGCTGACGGGCGAGGTGGACGCGGCCACGGACCGTCTGCTGCGGACCGCGGCCGCCCTCGACGACACCGACCTCGCCGCCGCCTCGCTGCTGCCGGCGTGGAGCCGGGGGCACGTCCTGGCCCACCTGGCCCGCAACGCCGACGGCTTCGTCAACCTGCTCGTCGCGGCCCGCACCGGCGAGCCGATCCCGATGTACGCCTCCGCGGCGGCCCGGGACGCCGACATCGAGGCCGGGGCGGCCCGCCCGCCCGCCGCCCACCTGGACGACCTGCGCCGCTCGGCCGTCCGGTTCGCCGAGGCGGTCGCCGCGATGCCGGTCGAGGCGTGGGCGGCCACCGTCCAGACGCGGCGCGGCCCCTGGCCGGCGGCCATGCTGGTCTGGGGCCGGCTGCGCGAGATCGAGGTGCACCACGTGGACCTCGACGCCGGCTACCAGCCGGCCGACTGGCCCGAGGCGTTCGGCCACCGGCTGCTGCACGAGGTGGTCGGCGACCTCGCCGACCGCGCCGACGTGCCGCCGATGGTGCTGCGCTTCGACGGCAGCCGGCACGAACTCGTCGTCGGCGACCGGACCGCCGCGCCCACGGTCACCGGCGCCGCCCCCGAACTCGCCGCCTGGCTGATCGGCCGCAGCCCGGGCACCGTGCTGACCGTCACCCCCGACGGCCCTCTGCCGCAACCACCGGAATGGATATAGACGACCTCATGACCTACAGCGGAGACGTCACGCCCGGCGGCGCGCCGGCCGTACGCGAGCTCGACCGGCTCACCATCACGAAGGTGTCGGTGGGCCCGATGGACAACAACGCCTACCTGCTGCGCTGCCGGGCCACCGGCGAGCAGGTGCTGATCGACGCCGCGAACGAGGCGCCCCGGCTGCTCGAACTGGTCGGCGACGCGGGACTGGCCACCGTGGTCACCACCCACCAGCACATGGACCACTGGGTGGCGCTGGAGGAGGTGGTCGCCAAGACCGGTGCCCGGCCCCTGGTGCACGCCGACGACGCGGCCGGGCTGCCGATCGAGGCCGGGACGCTCGCCGACGGCGACAGCGTGCCGGTGGGCGACTGCGCCCTGGAGGTCATCCACGTCAAGGGCCACACCCCCGGCTCGATCGCGCTGCTCTACCGCGACCCGGCGGGGTCGCCGCACCTGTTCACCGGCGACAGTCTCTTCCCCGGCGGGGTCGGCAACACCGACAAGGATCCGGAGCGGTTCTCGGCGCTCATCGACGACGTCGAGCACAAGCTCTTCGACCGGCTGCCCGACGAGACCTGGTTCTACCCGGGTCACGGCAAGGACAGCACGCTCGGCGCGGAACGCCCCGCGCTGCCCCAGTGGCGCGCCCGGGGCTGGTGAACCTCAGCGGGGCCGGGCGCGATCCGCGCCCGGCCCCGCTCCCCCCGTCGGGTTCCCCGGCTTCCGCGTCCCCAGTCGGACGCCGGGTCAGGCCCCGGTGACCGCGCGCACCCGGCGCCGCGTGCCCATCAGCACCGCGCCCGCCAACAGCAGGCCGACCGCCATGGTGACCAGCATCGGGCTGGACTCTCCCGGCAGCAGCCCGGCGAGCGACCGCGAGGCGGTGCCCAGCACCAGGTAGAGACCGGCCCAGGCCGCCGCGCCGAGCGTCGCGCAGCCGAGGAAGCGCGGGTACGACATCCGCAGCCCGCCCGCCGCCAGCGGCAGCAGCGCGTTGAACACCGGCAGGAAGGGCGCTACCAGCACCATCCGGCCGCCCCCGCGCTGGAGCATCCCCTCCGCCGCCGCCCAGCGTGCCTCGCCGATCCAGTCGCCGAGGCGGCTGTGCCGCAGGCGGTCGCCGTACCGCCGGCCGGCGAGGAAGCTCAGCGACCAGCCGGCGAGGCAGCCGGCCACCACCACGGCGAAGGTGGCGGCACCCGTGGTCGGGCCGCCGACCCCCATCGCGGCCAGGATCGCCACGTCGCCGGGGACCAGCACCCCGAGCAGCGGTACGGCGTCGAAGAGCATCACCACCCCGAGCACCCCCATGAGCAGGGTGGTGGGGAGCTCTCCGATCTGGGTCAGCCAATCCGCCATGCCCGTACGCTATGGCCGCCCGGCCACCCCGGACATCGGGTCCGATCCCCCACCGCCCCCTGGTATCGGGCTCGGGGTCGACCCTGAGAGCCCGGGGTCACCGGGGGCGCAGCACCTGCACCCGGCGCACGGTCGAGTCCACGGAGGGCTCGGTGGTCGGCACGGGATAGCTCGCCACCGTCGCCAGCACGCCCGGCGGCAGGTGGCCCCGCCCGGGATCGCCCACCAGCACCTCGGCGCCGCCGGCGGCAGCCCGGCGCAGGAAGGGCAGCACCCGCGCCGCCATCGTCGCGTCGTAGAGGACGTCCCCGGCCAGCAGCAGGTCCACCCCGCCGAGATCGGAGTCGAGCAGGTCGCCGCCGGTGGTCGCGACCGTCACGTCGTTGGCCCGGGCGTTGACGGTGACCGCCGCGACCGCGTAGGGGTCGATGTCGTTGGCGAGCACCCGCTCGGCGCCGGCGAGCGCGGCCGCAATCGCCACCAGGCCGGACCCGGCGGCCAGGTCGAGCACCCGGCGGCCGGCCGCGAGGTCGGGGTGGTCGAGCAGGTGGCGCGCGAGGGCCTGGCCACCGGCCCAGACCGAGGCCCAGTACGGCGCGGGCAGGGCGTGCCCGGCCTGCGCCTCCATCCGGGCCCACCAGACGATGGCGTCCTCGGCCAGGTGCAGCCGGACCTCGGGGACGAACGGGATCCGCACCAGCCGGAGCCGGTCGAGCCCGCCCCCGGGAGCGTCGATCTCCCGCTCGATCTCGGTCAGCGCGTCGGCTGTGGCACCCCTCATCGGGGCAAGCATGCCCCAGCCGACCTCGTCCCGCCCGGCTTTCGCGTCGCCGCGCCGGGAGTTCGGCCAGCGGATCGGGGTTCGGCCGGTTACTCTCGGGGTGGCACCGGGCGATCATCGGTCGACGACCGAGGTTCACCCGCTTTGGAACAGGGAGAGATGCATGGCAACCGGCACGGTTAAGTGGTTCAACTCGGAAAAGGGCTTCGGCTTCATCGAGCAGGATGGCGGAGGGCCGGACGTGTTCGTCCACTACTCGGCCATCGCGTCGAGCGGTTACCGGGAGCTGAACGAGGGCCAGAAGGTCGAGTTCGAGGTGACCCAGGGTCAGAAGGGTCCGCAGGCGGACAACGTCCGCCCGATGTAGATCCCGTGCCGGTGGCGGCGGCCGACTGACGGCCGCCGCCGCAGCGCGTTTTCAGGGCCGCTTCGGCGCGATGGGCAGGTCCCGTCGCCGCCGTAGCGGCCCGATCAGCAGGATCGCCGGGGTGAGCGCGAGCCAGGCCGTCATCACCGCGATCGCGGTGCCGGCCCCGTGGGCCGCGCCGATCGCCCCGGCCAGCACGGCGGCCAGCGGGATCGTGCCGTAGTTGAGCATGTGCATGCTGACCGTGACGCGGCCCAGCAGTTGGTGCGGCGTGTAGGTCTGGCGGAAGCTGCCCTTGAGCACGTTGCCCACCGCCACCCCGAGGCTGACCAGCATCCCGCCGATCGCCGGCAGGGCGAGTCGACCGCCGGGTCCGGCGAGCGGGATCAGCAACGCCGGCGGCCCGGTGAACACCGCCGCCAGGAGCATGGCCCGGGCGGTGCCGATCCGACGGCCGAGCAGGGTGGCCGACAGCGCGCCGACGATGCCGCCGAGACTCATCGCCGCGACCAGCGCGCCCACCGGGGCCGGCGCGAGTCGCGCCTCCCGGACCAGGAAGACCACTAGGACCGCCTGGTAGCCGACCAGGCCGACGTTGCTGGCGGCCCCGAAGGCGGTGAGCACCCGCAGGTACGGGTCCCGGGCGACGAACCGGATCCCCTCGCCGATCTCCCGCCGCAGCGACCGCGCGGGCCCGACGCGCTCGGGACGCCGCTCGACGGTGCGGATGCGCAGCAGGCAGGCGGCCGAGAACAGGAAGCTCAGCGCGTCGAGCAGCAACGCGGTGACGGCGCCGGCGACCTGTGCGACCACACCGGCGAGGCCGGGGCCGAGCACGTAGCTCGCGGTCTGGGTGGCCTGGAGCTTGGCGTTGCCCTCCGGCACCTGCTCGGGGCGCAGCAGCACGGGCAGGTATACCTGGTCGGCCGTCTCGAAGAAGACCCGGGCCAGCCCGGCGCCCAACGCCACCACCAGCAACTGCGTCACGGTCAGCACGCCGAGCATGGCGGCGGCGGGGACGCTGAGGAACAGCAGTGCGGAGACCAGGTCGCAGGCGATCATCACCGGCCGGCGCGGCAACCGGTCCACCCAGGCGCCGGCCGGCAGGCCGACGAGCAGCCACGGCAGCCAGGCGGCGGCGGTGAGCACCGCGACGCCGAAGGTGCTGGCGTCGAGCACGGTCACCGCGACCAGGGGCAGCGCCACGGCGGTGACGTTGCTGCCGACGGCGCTGGCCGTCTGCGCGGCCCAGAGCAGCCGGAAGTCACGGTGCCGCAGCAGCCCTCCCCGGGCCGCCGCCGCTGCCGCCGGCCGGCCGGCGGGCCGTACCGGGTCGGTCGTGGGGTCGGCGCCCGGGCGGCGCGCGCCGGACGGCGGTGCGGTGGCGGTACGGGTCGGCGGGGTGGTGCCGGCGGGCGGTGTCACGGCGTGGCCGGGATCCCGTAGGCGAACAGGAAGACCGGCTCGCGTTTCCGCCCGTCGTCGGGCACGTCCCGGTCGCCCCACCGGGCGAGCACCTCGTTCAGCTCGCCGGCCAGCTGGGCGAGTTCGGCGTCGGTCAGGTGCAGCCAGCGGTCCGTGGAGAACGGTCCCTGCGACCAGGCGGCCCGGCTGGCCTCGTCGGTGGCGTGCCACGCGCGGGCGAGGGCGACGTGCCGGTCCAGGTTGAGCGAGGTGGCGGCGTCGGCGACGGCCCGGGCGGCGGGGTCGTCGAAGTCCGACTGGGACCAGCGCACGCCCCGGGTGACCAGGCGCCACCAGCGTTCGCGCCGGTCGCGGGCCAGCTCGGGCGCCTCCTCGACCAGCTCGGCGCCGGCCAGCACCTTGAGGTGGTGGCTGACGTTCGCCGGTGCCTGTGCGGTCCGCTCGGCGAGCAGGCCGACGGTGGACGGGCCGTGCACCTTGAGCACGTCCATCAACCGGCGGCGCAGCGGATGGGACAGCGCGGCGAGCACCCGCGAGTCGGTCACGTGGCGCACGTCGGGGTTCGTCATGCCGCCAGCCTGACATCGGCAACGGCAGTTGCGCAACACCTATTGCGCAACTGTCGTTGCCGACTTGCTGGTCACGCCCGGCCGCCCCGACGTGGCGCCTCCATCGGCCTGCCGGGCCTGAACGCACCCGCCGGACGTGGCGGGGTCAGGCCGCCAGGCGGCGGGCCAGTTCGTCGGTTACCTGCTGGGCGATGGTGGGCGGGATCGCCTCCGCGATCTGCTCCGGCGAGAGGCCGGCGAGCACACCGGCGACGATCGCCTGCTCGTCGCTGAAGTCGCTCTCGGACAGGGCCTTGACCTGGGCGACCAGGGCCGGATACGCCTGCGCCATCGCGAGCAGGAGCATCAACGGCGAACCCGCCAGCGGCGGCGTCAGCAGACCCGGCGTCCCGACGGGCGAGATCAGCCAGTTGCGCAGGTTCTCCAGGTCGGCGAGGACCTGACCGACCGTACGGGTGGGCGAACCGGTGTTGTAGGCGAGCTTGTCGGTCTGTTCCATGTCGGACTCCTCTGCTGGCGGTGCGATCAATCCGATGGTCGTCAGGTAACGGCGGAACAGCGGGGTCTGGTCCCGGTTCGCCTTGATCGAGTCGCGGAAGAAGCTGAAGTGGGTGTGCCACAGGTGGGAGTTGTCCCCGCTCGTCCGCTTGCGCAGGCGGTCCCACCGCCGGACGACCTTGCCGTCCGGGGAGTAGATGATCTCGCGCAGGTCCCGGCTGTCCGGGGTGCCCGCGGTGCACTGCGCGACGCACCAGGTGGAGAAGCTGCGCAGGTCGTGCGCCCGTCCTGCGACGACGACCCGGAAGAGGCCGACGTCGAGCGCCGCCGCGTCGAGGGTCAGGCCGGAGGAGTCCCGGGGCGATTCGACGACGGAGTAGTCCCTGGGCAGCACCCGGTCGGAGCCGCAGTGGTAGCCGCCCCGGTGGGCCGGGTCGCCGACGATGCCGACCTCGGCGGGTTCGAGGTCCTGGTCGCGGACGGTGTCGGGGTCGACGTTGAGGTGGTCGAGCAGCAGGCGGCGGACGGCCAACAGGTTTTGCGGTGCCCGCGTCATGGGTTCCCCCTCGGTGACGGGTTCGGGGGCCGGGCACGGCAGTGACACCGCGTAGGCAGTGCGGGAGCCTCACACGCGGGCCCGACCGGCTGGTGCACGGCATCGGGCAGGGCCCAACCATAGCTCCACAAATTGATAAATGCCCAGCTCAGCGCAGGTTTTTTCCGCCAGCGGAAACCTGCGGCCCCGCCGACAGGATCGGTAGGACCACAGCGGACGGACACTGTGGATCGTGCAGGATCTCCCGCCATCCGGCACGCAGGGTGACTGCCGTGCCGAGGGGCTCGCCGGTGCCGGGGTTGCGCGCGTAGCGGGGATGGGCGCCGCCGGAGACCTGCACCCGCAGCCGGTGCCCCGGCGCGAACCGGTGTGCCGTGGGCCAGAGCTCCACCGGCACCCGCACCACGCCGGCCGCGTCGACGGGGAACCGGTCGGGCGCGACCCGGACCAGGCCGTCGCAGACGTTCCAGGACCGGCCGCGCCGGTCCACGTCGCACAGCCGCACGAAGACGTCCAGGTGGGACAGTTCGCTGCGCAGGTGGATCTCGGCGCGTACCGGGCCGATCACCTCGACGGGCGCGTCGAGCGGGGCACTGGTGAAGGTGAGCACGTCGGGCCGGGCCTCGACCGGGCGGTTGTCGACCGGACCGGCACGCTGGGCGACCAGCAGCGGCCCGCCGAGCGAGGGCGTCGGGTCGGCCGGGTCGTAGTGGAAGCGGTCCGGGGGCGACGGGACAGGTGCGGCGGTGCTCAGCCCGCCATCCGGGTGCAGGTGCCACGGGGTCGGCACCGCCGGGGGCGGCCAGTCGGGCAGGTCCCGCCAGCCGCCACCGGCACCGCCGACGTGCACCCGCACGGGGGCCGCCGCGCCGGCACCGGTCGGTCGTCCGGCGAGGTGGGCGTCGAGGTGGTCCAGGCCGTCGCGCAGCGCGGCGAGGAAGAGCCCGGGGCTGCCGTGGGTCCACGGTCCGACGGTCAGCCGGGGCCGGGCGCCGGCCGCGCGCAGCGCCGCGAAGTCGCGCAGCTGGGCCGGCAGGAAGATGTCGTGCCAGCCGCTCACCATCGCCACCGGCGCGCGGACCTCGGCGATCCGGTCGCCGAAGACGCGCGTACGCCAGTAGCCGGCGTCCGGGGTGTGGTGGCGCAGCCACTCCTGGAAGAACGGCACGGTGACGCCGGTGGCCACCCGGTCCGCCTCGGTCAGCGGCAGGTGGGCCAGCGCCGCGACCAGCCGGGGCTGGCCGCGCTTGAGCTCCCACTGCCGGGCCAGCCACGGCACGGTCTGCGCCTGGAGCAGCTCGGCCCAGGTGAGCACGGTGTCGAGGGCGAAGGACTCCCCGGCGTACGTCGAGTCGCGGGTGCCCGAGGCGGTCACCACCGCGACCATCGCGCGCAGTTCCTCTCCGGTGTCGGCGGCCAGGGCCCACTGCACGAAGCCCTGGTAGCTGGCGCCGAACATGCCGAACGCGCCGGACCACCAGGGTTGGCGGCGCAGCCAGTCGAGGGTGTCGAGGCCGTCCTCTCGCTCGTGCACAAGCGGGGCGAAGGTGCCGCCGGAGCCGAACGTGCCGCGGCAGGACTGGATCACCACGTGGAAGCCGCGTTCGGCGGCGAGCCGGCCGAGCAGCCGCATGGGCCCGCCCCGCCCGTACGGGGTGCGGATCAGCACGGTCGGCGCGCCGGGCAGGGCCGGGGCGTAGTGGTCGGTGCGCAGCGGCACGCCGTCGCGTACCCGCACCGAGATGCCCCGGGTGAGGGTGACCCGACGGGTGCGCGCGGGCGGCAACCGCAGCACGGCGGTGGCGAGGCGGGCTGCCAGCCGGTCGAGCACGACGTCAGCCGTTCGCGCGCCGGGCCGGCTCGTCGCGGGCGGCGCGCACCGCGTCCCGGTGCTCCCCCATCGAGGTGGTCATCGCGGTCATGAACCGGTGCACCACCTCCAGCTCGTCGTCGCTGAAGTCGGCCATCACGTCGTCGGTGCGCCGGCCCAGGGGCCGGAAGAACTCCATGGCCAGCGCGGCGCCCTGCTCGGCGTAGTGCAGGAAGACCTTGCGCCGGTCGGTGGTGTCGCGGTCGCGGCGGATGTGCCCGGCGCGTTCCAGCCGGTCGATCAGGGCGGTGACCGAGCCGGACGACAGGTTGAGCGCCTCGCCCAGGCGGCCGGGGGTGATCGGCCGGCCGACCAGCTCGGCGTCCATCACCGCGATCAGCGCCTGCAGGTCGGTGGCGTTCAGCCCGTGCAGGGCGGCGAAGGCGTGCCCGATGTGCTGCGCGTCCACCGAGTAGCGCCGCAGCCCGGTGCCGATCTCGGCGACCAGTCGCTCGCGGCGCGTGTCGCGCCGCCGGTACATGCCGTGACCTGCCACGTCGGTCGCCGCCTCCTGCCAGTCCGTTCCGGTTGCAGCATAACTCAGCAGTCGATAATCTCGTTTATCAAGATACTCGACGGTCGACCCTTTGCGTCGTTCGCGAGGCCTTGACCGTCGAAGGAAATCCGTCGAGAGACCGTGAGGGCATCCGATGTCAGTGTTCACCCGCGTGGCGCGCGGACGGCTCGCCGCGTGGCTCACCGTGGCCGCCGCGATCGTGTTCGGGGCGGCCGTCTTCGTGCTGCCCAAGCCCGACAACCCGGCGGCCGTCTCCGCCACCGGCCTGTCGGTGGAGTGGCAGTCCACCCAGGTGGAGCGCCTCCAGGAGCAACTGCCCTCCCGCGACGTCCAGCCGGCGATCGTCGTGGTCAGCCGCGCCGACCGGGCCGCCCTCACCGAGGACGACCGCGCGGCCCTGACCGGCCAGTCGGGTGACCTCAACCAGTTCGCCGTCGGCGGGCGCGTCAGCCCGCCGCAGGTCTCCCCCGACGGCACCGTCGCGCTCGTCGCCGTGCCGCTGTCCACCGCCGGCGGGCAGGAGGCGGTCGCGGAGCGGATCGACCAGCTCCGCGCGTCCCTGGACGACGCGCCGGCGGGGCTGAACGTGGAGGTCACCGGCGGGCCCGCCTTCGCCACCGACCTGACGAAGGTCTTCGCCGGCGCCGACACCACGCTGCTGGCCGTCACCGCCGGCGTCGTGGCGCTGCTGCTGCTCATCACCTACCGCAGCCCGTTCCTGTGGATCGTGCCACTCGTCGTCGTCGCGGCGACGGAACAGCTCACGCTGCGCGCCCTCGACACGGTCGTCCCGGCCGTCGGCATCAACCTGCCCGGCGGCGCCGTCACCGGCATCGCCAGCG
Organism: Micromonospora sp. USAFONa4; assembly: GCF_057197825.1. Classification (NCBI taxonomy): domain Bacteria; kingdom Bacillati; phylum Actinomycetota; class Actinomycetes; order Micromonosporales; family Micromonosporaceae; genus Micromonospora; species Micromonospora sp. USAFONa4. Next base: position 1,288,013 of record NZ_CM170072.1, read on the forward strand.
TCCTCGTCTTCGGCGCCGCCACCAACTACGCGCTGCTGCTCATCGCCCGCTACCGCGAGGAGCTACGCCGCGAGGAGGACCGTTTCGTGGCGATGCGCGCCGCGCAGCGGCGGGTCGCCGAGCCCATCCTCGCCAGCGGCTCCACCGTCGTCCTCGGCGTGCTCACCCTGCTGCTGTCGGAGCAGGAGCTCAACCGCGCCCTCGCCGTGGCCTGCGCGACGGGCGTCGTCCTCGCCATGCTCTCGGCGCTGTTCGTCCTCCCGGCGGTCCTGGTGATCTTCGGGCGCGGCCTGTTCTGGCCGTTCGTGCCCCGGGTCGGCGGGGAGATCCGCGAGGGCCGGCTGTGGGGCCGGCTCGGCGCCGCCGTCGAGCGCCGTCCCGTGCCGGTCGCGCTGCTCGCGACGCTGCTGCTCGCCGGGCTCGCCCTCGGCGGGCTGGGCATCCGCACCGGCCTGTCGGAGACCGAGCAGTTCCGGGTCAAGCCGGAGGCGGTCGCCGGCGCGGAGACCCTCGCGCGGTCCTTCCCCGCCGGCACGACCCAGCCGGTCGCCGTGCTCACCACCCCCTCGGCGGTGCGGGCCGTCGCGGACACCGCCGCCGGGGTCCCCGGCGTCGCCTCCGCGCGTCCCGGTGAGGCCGGCGCCCAGGTCGCCCAGGTCGACGTCGTACTGGAGGCCGAGCCGGGCACCGAGGCGGCGAGCCGGGCCGTCGAGGCCCTGCGGGACGCGGTCGCGGCGGTCCCCGGCTCCGCCCCGCCCGCGGTCGAGGGCGCGCCCGCGTTCGACGGCGCGGTGGTCGGCGGCAACGTCGCGGCCACCTACGACGAGAACGAGGCCAACGGCAGGGACCTGCGGCTGATCCTGCCGATCATCCTGCTGCTCGTCGGCGCGGTGCTGGTGCTGCTCCTGCGCGGCCTGGTCGCCCCGCTGCTGCTGGTGCTCACCGTGATCGCGTCGTTCTTCGCCAGCATCGGCGCGTCGTGGCTGCTCTTCGACCACGTGCTCGACATGCCGGCGCTCGACAGCGGCGTCCTGCTGCTGGCCTTCGTGTTCCTCGTGGCGCTCGGCGTGGATTACAACATCTTCCTCGTCACCCGGGCCCGCGAGGACGCCCGGCGCAGCGGCACCCGCGCCGGGATGCTCTCGGCCCTGCGGGTCACCGGCGGCGTCATCACCAGCGCCGGTGTCCTGCTCGCCGCGGTCTTCGCGGTCCTCGGCGTCCTGCCGCTGATCCTGCTGACCCAGATCGGGATCATCGTCTGCATCGGCGTCCTGCTGGACACCCTGCTCGTGCGGACGGTCCTGGTGCCGGCGCTGGCGTTCACGCTCGGCGACCGCTTCTGGTGGCCCGGACGGGTCGCGCGCAAGCCCGCCGGCGACGGCGACGACGCGCCGACGGGACGCGAGCAGGTGAGCACCCGGGACTGACCGGCCCGCCGGAACGGGGGCCGTGGCGGCACCGCCACGGCCCCCTCGCGCGCCCCGGGCACGCCGACCGCCGCGCCGTGCAGGCTGGTGGAGGCGGGCCGGGCCGCCCGCCCCACCGGTCCGCCAGGAGGTCCTGGTGCGCGGCTCGGCGATGGCGGAGGCGGCTCACGCGTCGGCGCGGGCCGCCACCGGTTCGGGCTCGGCCACGTCGCCGCCCGCCGCCCTGTCACGGGTGGCCCAGGCGACCACGAACAACGCCGTCCAGGCCACCCCGAGCAGCACCGCCGTGGCGCTGCCGCTGGCGGTGCTCAGACCCAGGTAGAGGCGGGCGCCGACGATGCCGACCACGCCGGCCGCCGCGGCCGTCCAGGCGGCCACCGCCACCGGCCAGCGCGCCCCCCGGGACAGCAGCCAGGCCAGGGTGCAGAGGCTGGCCGCCACCACGGCGTTCTGCGTCGGGAACAGTGCGGCGTCCCGGCCGTCCGGCCCGCCCGCCGTCGGCCCCGCCAGGTCGACCACCACGGCCAGCACCACCAGCGGCACGAACGCCCCGACCGTGCCGACCACGCTGAGCAGGTCCGCCCGCCAGGGACGGTGCCGCCAGGCCAGCACCGCCGCGACGACGGCCACCAGCACGATCAGCGCCGATCCGCGCAGCGCCGAGACCACCGCGAGCGTGACGTCGACCGCCCCGGGCGTACGCCGGTCGGCGAACCAGTCGGCGATCGCGCTGTCGAGCACCGCGAGGCCACTGTGCCGGACCACCGCCCCGAGCACCCAGGCGATGGCGAGCCCGGCCAGGAAGAGCAGCAGCAGGCCCACGACCAGGTTGATCAGCAGCGTCCAGGCCGGCCCGACGTGCATGGCGAGCAGGAAGAACAGCACCCCGTACCGGCCGCTGAGCCAGCGCACCGGCCGCAGCCCCGCCGCCCGGGACGCCAGCGCCCGGGCCGGATCCGGGTTGCGGCCCAGCCACCGCCCCGCCAGCACCACCGCGACCAGCGCGGCCACCAGCACCAGCACCGCGCCGGTCGCCCGCCCGAGCAGCCGGGAGACCGTCTCGTACGACTCGCCGGCCAGGTTGCCGACGAGCACCGAGCCGCCCACCCAGGTCACCACCCCGGCCAGGTTCCACGGCGCGAACCGCCGGTACGGCATCCCGGCCGCCCCGGCCAGCCGGGGCACCAGGGTGCGGGCGAAGGCCACCCAGCGGGCGGTGAGCACCCCGCGCCCGCCCAGCCGGCCGAGCATCGCGTCCGCCCGGCTCCACCGCTCGTGACCCACCCGCGCGCCCAGCCGCCCGGCGCGCAGCCGGGGCCCGTGCCGCCGGCCCGCCCGGTACGCCAGTGTGTCGCCGATCACTGCTGCAAGGATCATCACCAGCAGCGCCGGTACGAGCCGCAGCGTCCCCGCGTACGCTAGGAAGCCGACCAGCAACAGGGTCGCCTCGCCCGGCACCAGCAGACCGAAGATCACGGCGGTCTCCCCCGCGACGACAATCGCGGCGATCACATAGATCAGCAGGGGCGGCAGGCCCTGCAGCGAGGTCAGCAGGTCGTGCATCGGGCCCCCATTCCCACGGGGGTCAGCATGCCAGGCGCTGAAACGGTCGGAACATCAGTTTCGGCAGAGATCCGGGTCATCTGGGGGTAACACCCCCCGACGCGTGCCCGGCAACCGCAGACAGGAGTATGGAGGGTATGCAGCTTCGCACCGACCTCCGCAACGTCGCCATCATCGCCCACGTCGACCACGGCAAGACGACCCTGGTCGACGCCATGTTGCGGCAGGCCGGCGCCTACGGCGCCCGCGGCGAGGTAACCGAACGGGTCATGGACTCGATGGACCTCGAACGGGAAAAGGGCATCACCATCCTGGCCAAGAACACCGGCGTGCGGTACATGCCGGCCGACGGCTCCGACCCGGTGACCATCAACATCATCGACACCCCCGGCCACGCCGACTTCGGCGGCGAGGTCGAACGCGGCCTGACCATGGTCGACGGCGTGGTGCTGCTGGTGGACGCCAGTGAGGGCCCCCTGCCGCAGACCCGGTTCGTCCTCCGCAAGGCGCTCAAGGCGCGCATGCCGATCATCCTGGTGATCAACAAGGTGGACCGCCCCGACGCCCGGATCAAGGAGGTCGTGGACGACACCTACGAGCTCTTCCTCGACCTGGACGCCGACGAGGAGCAGATCGACTTCCCGATCGTCTACGCCTGCGCCCGCGACGGCATCGCCTCGCTGACCCAGCCCGCCGACGGCGCGGTCCCCGACGACAGCACCAGCCTGGAGCCCCTGTTCCGGACCCTGCTGGACACCATCCCGCCGCCCTCGTACGAGGAGGAGGCGCCGCTGCAGGCACACGTCACCAACCTCGACGCCTCCCCGTTCCTCGGCCGGCTGGCGCTGTGCCGGGTGCGGCAGGGCACCATCAGCAAGGGCCAGACGGTGGCCTGGTGCCGCACCGACGGCAGCACCCAGCGGGTCCGCATCTCCGAGCTGCTGATGACCGAGGGCCTGGAGCGCAAGCCGGCCGACTCGGCGGGCCCCGGCGACATCATCGCCGTCGCCGGCATCCCCGAGATCATGATCGGTGAGACCCTGGCCGACGCGGAGGACCCGCGCCCGCTGCCGCTGATCACCGTCGACGAGCCGGCCATCTCGATGACCATCGGCACCAACACCTCGCCGCTGGTCGGCCGGGTCAAGGGCGCCAAGGTCACCGCCCGGATGGTCAAGGACCGGCTCGACAAGGAGCTGATCGGCAACGTGTCGCTGCGGGTGCTGCCCACCGAGCGCCCCGACGCGTGGGAGGTGCAGGGCCGCGGCGAGCTGGCGCTGGCCATCCTGGTCGAGCAGATGCGCCGCGAGTCGTTCGAGCTGACCGTCGGCAAGCCGCAGGTCGTCACCCGGGAAATCGACGGGAAGACCTGCGAGCCGGTCGAGCGGCTCACCATCGACGCCCCGGAGGAGTACCTCGGCGCGATCACCCAGCTGCTGGCGACCCGCAAGGGCCGGATGGAGCAGCTGGTCAACCACGGCACCGGCTGGATCCGGATGGAGTGGCTGGTCCCGGCCCGGGGCCTGATCGGCTTCCGCACCGAGTTCCTCACCGACACCCGGGGCACCGGCATCCTGCACCACGTCTTCGAGTCGTACGAGCCGTGGTTCGGCGAGCTGCGCACCCGCAACAACGGCTCGCTGGTCGCCGACCGGGCCGGCGCCGTCACGTCGTTCGCCATGATCAACCTCCAGGAGCGCGGCCAGCTCTTCGTCGAGCCGACCACCGAGGTGTACGAGGGCATGATCGTCGGGGAGAACTCCCGCTCCGACGACATGGACGTCAACATCACCAAGGAGAAGAAGCTCACCAACATGCGCGCGTCGACCTCCGACGAGACCGAGAAGCTGATCCCGCCGCGCAAGCTGTCGCTGGAGCAGGCCCTCGAGTTCTGCCGCGAGGACGAGTGCGTCGAGGTGACCCCGGCCGCGGTCCGGATCCGCAAGGTGGTGCTCGACCAGCAGCTCCGCGGTCGGGCCGCCGCCCGCCGCAAGCACGCCGGCTGACGTACGACGGCAGTCTCCTTCGGAGCCCGGACCGCGCCACGCGGTCCGGGCTCCGCCCGTCACGGGCCCGCCACGCCGTCCGGTGGCGGCCGGCCCTGCGCGTCGACGTCCTCCCAGGTCCCCGCACGCGCGGCGCGGGTGCCGCACCGTCACCTCGCCGCCCCGGACCACGTCAAACGGGGAGCGGGCGACAGGCCGGGGGCGGGGCGGCGCGGGCCGTCAGGCCGGACGGGTGGCGAGGAAGGCGAACAGGTCGGGCACCCGGCCGGGCCCCGCCTCGGTGGTGCGCACCAGCGTCAGGCCGGCGTCGGTGACCGCGTTGAGCAGGCCGGCCATCGGGACGTGCCAGGCGCCGACGCGCACCCGCACCCCGTGCGGCGACCAGGCCCGGAAGCTGCGCTCCCGGTCGGCGTAGCCGCCGTCGATCACGATCCGCGCCGGATCGGAGCGGTCGGCGAACGCCCCCACGAAACACGGGTGCACCCCCACGTGCACGAACCGCCCACCGGGCGCGAGCACCCGCGCCGCCTCGGCGATCACCGCCGCGTAGTCGGGCACGTCGGTGTGGGCCAGCACGCACGCCACCGCCGGCAGCGAAGCGCCGGCCACCGGCAGCGCCGCCGCGTCGGCGCGGGCCACCGGCAGGCGCGGGCGGGCGTGCCGCAACTGCCCGCCGGAGAGGTCGACCCCGACCGGCTGCCAGCCCAGCCGGCGCAGCTCCGCCGCCTGGAGCCCCGTGCCGCAGCAGAGGTCGAGGCAGCGGCCGGGGCCGGTGCCGAGCAGGTCGCGGAGCTGGCCGCGAACCCGCGTCATGTAGTCGCTGGACGTGTCGGTGGCGAACGCCTCGTACCAGTCGGCGTGCGCGTCGTAGGCGGCAACCGTCATCCCCGCACGGTACGGCCGGACGCCCCGACCCGCTGCCCCGTCGGCGATCCGTTACGGTCAGCCGCATGACCTGGGACGAGCTCGACGCCCACCTGGACGGGGTGCCCGGCACGGTGTCGGCGTACGTGGGGCGGGTCGGCGCCACCCCCACCTGGACCCGGCACGCCGACGCGACCCACTACGCGGCCAGCACCATGAAGGCGGCGGTGCTCGTCGCGCTGCACCGCGCCGCCGAGGCCGGCGCCCTCGACCTGGACGCCCCGGCGCCGGTGCGCAACGAGTTCGACTCGGCGCTGCCCGGCGCGCCCCGGTTCTCCTGCGCCCGGCACTACGACAACGACGAGGCGGTCTGGGAGCGCGTCGGCGCCGAGGCGACACTGCGCTGGCTCGCCCACCGCATGATCGTCCGCTCCAGCAACCTCGCCACCAACCTGGTCATCGGCCACGTCGGACTGCCGGCGGTCGCGCGGGTGTGGGACCTCGCCGGGGCCCGGCACAGCGTCACCGGCCGGGGCATCGAGGACTTCGCGGCCCGCGAGGCGGGCGTCACCAACCTCGTCACCGCCGCCGACCTCGCCGCGTTGCTCGGTGCGCTGGCCGCCGGCGCGGAGAGCCCGGGTCCGCTGGCCTCGCCGGCCGGCTGCGCCGCCATGCTCGACGTGCTGTTCGCCCAGGAGCACCGCGAGGACCTGGCCGCCGGGCTGCCCGAGGGCACCCGCATCGCGCACAAGAACGGCTGGGTGCGCGGCGTGCGGCACGGCGCCGGGGTGGTCTTCCCCGACGACGCGCCGCCCTACGCCGTCGTCGTCTGCACCACCACCGACATCGCCGACGGCGGCCCCAGCGGCGAGGAGGACGACGACGCCTGCCGGCTGATCGCGCGGGTGTCCGCCGCCGCCTGGGCCGCCCGGCACGACCTGACCTGAGGCCTCACTCCAGCAGGTGTGCCCGCAGCGCCGTCACCACGTCGTCGGTCACGCCGAGGCCGTCGCGCAGGTACGCCCCGAACGACCCGTGCACCCGGCGCACCTCCGCGTACGCGGCGTCCAGGTACTCCTCGCGCACCTCCAGCACCGGGCGCACCGCCTCGACGTCCAGTTCCGGCGACCGCCGCCGCATCGCCTCCAGCAGGACCTCCCGCAGGCTCTCGGTCAGCCGGTTGTTCGCCAGGTAGTCCGCCCGGATCGCCGCCTCGTCCACGCCGAGCGCGCTGAGCAGCAGCACCGTCAACCAGCCGGTGCGGTCCTTGCCCGCCGAGCAGTGGTAGACCAGCGGGAGGTTCTCCGCCCGGGCCGCCAGCCGCACCGCCGTGCCGAAGTTCGCCCGCGCCGACTCCCCGCTGACGAACCAGCGGTAGATCGCCGCCATCGCCGCCGGCGTGCCCTGCTCCGCCAGGCCCGCGTACGCGCCCAGGTCATGCCCGAGCAGCACCGCCGAGACGTACGTGAAGACGGGGTGCTCGGCGTCGTGCACCGGCAGGTGCACCACCCGCGGCTGGCCGGTCAGCCGGTCCGGCGGGGCGACCGCCGTCTCCGAGTGGTCCCGCAGGTCGACCACACAGGCCGGGCCGAGCTTGGCCAGCACCGGCAGGTCCTCGTCGGTCAGCCGACCCAGCGCCGGCGTGCGGATCAGCGCCCCCGGGCGCACCCTGCGGCCGTCGGCGCCGACCAGGCCGCCGAGGTCCCGCGCGTTCGGCGCGCCCACCAGTTCCCAGTCCCGGCCGCTCATGCCGGCGCTCCGCTGCGCTCCGTGCCGCCATGAGACACCACCGCCCTGCACCTGATGATTCGCTCACTCCGCTCGCTCATGCCGGCCTCCCCTTCGCCTGCCCGTGCCCGTATAGGGTGCCGCACATGACGATCGCCGCGGTACGCACCCACCGGCTCTCTGCGCCCCTGCACACGCCGTTCGTGACCGCGCTGCGCCGCACCACCACGGTGGAGACCCTGGTGGTGGAGGTGGTCGATGCCGACGGCCGGTCCGGCTTCGGCGAGGCGCCGCAGGTGTGGCAAGTCACCGGGGCGTCGGTCGCCGGTTCCGAGGCGTGCGTGCGCGAGCTGATCGGCCCGGCGCTCACCGGCCGCGACGCCGACGACCTGGTGGCCCGCTGCACCGAGGTGCAACGGGCGGTCGTCGGCAACGAGGCGGCCAAGGCGGCCGTCGACGTCGCGCTGCACGACCTGGCCGCGCGGCGGCTCGGCGTACCGCTGGTGCGGCTGCTCGGGGGCACCGCCCTGCGGGTGCCCACGGACGTCACGCTCGCCGCGGGCGACGCGGTGGACCTGGCGGCGGCGGCCCGGCAGCGGCGGGCGGAGGGCTTCGGCGTGCTCAAGCTGAAGGTGGGCACCGACGCGGCCGGCGACCTGGAGCGGGTCCGCGCGGTGCGTTCCGCCGTCGGCGACGGGGTCCGCATCCGGCTGGACGCCAACCAGGGCTGGACCCCGCGCGAGGCGGTCCGGGTGATCCGGGGCGTCGAGGACGCCGGGCTGGACGTGGAACTGGTCGAGCAGCCGGTCGCCCGCTGGGACCTGGACGGGCTGGCCTGGGTCAGCGACCGGGTGGACGTGCCGGTCCTCGCCGACGAGTCGGTCTTCGGCGTCCGCGACCTGGTCGAGGTGATCCGCCGCCGGGCCGCCGACATGGTCAACGTCAAGCTCGCCAAGTGCGGCGGCCTGCACCCGGCCCGGACGCTGCTCGACCTCGCCGCCGCGCACGGCCTCGGCACCGTCGTCGGGTCGATGATGGAGAGCCAGGTGGGCATCGGCGCCGCCGCGAGCCTGGTGGGCGCCTACGGCACCACCGCGGTGGCCGACCTGGACGCCGCCTGGTGGCTGGCCTGGTCGCCGGTGCGCGGCGGCCTGCGGTACGACGGCGCGACCGTCGTGCTGCCGGACGCGCCGGGCCTGGGCATCAGCTCCGTGACTGAAGTAAAGATGCAGACTGCTGGTTGATGCTCGTCGAAAACTTTCATATGGTCGCGGGGACATTCGGCGCGAGCTGGGGGTGGACGTGGAGCTGCAGCCGGGCCGGGAGGCCATGGTCCGAGTCGCGGTCGCGACCCTCTGGAGCTGCCCCGAGGCGGTACGCCCCGTCGACGGCCCCGCCCTGTCCGCGCGTACGGACATCGCCGCCTGGATCTCCGGCATGGACACCGACCAGCAGGTCGGCGACTGCGTACTGAGCCAACTGCTGCTCGGCGAGCGGGTGCTGGTCACCGAACTGCGCCCGGACGGCTGGGCCCACGTGGTGGCGGTCGAGCAGCCGGCCCCCCGGCTGCACCCGTGTGGTTACCCCGGCTGGGTGCCCACCGAGCAGCTCGCCCCCGTGGCCGGCGACCCCGAGGCGGACCCGCTCGTGGTCGACGCCACCGTCACCGCGCTGCGTGACGCGCCGGGCGGCGCCGAGCTGCTCTCCGGGGTGATCCTGGGCACCCGGCTGATCCCGGCCGGGCCGGCGGTCGACGGCTGGCAGCCGGTGCACGCGCCGGGCCACTCCGCGCCGCTCTGGCTGCCCGCCGGCGACGCGGTGCCGGTGCCCACCGCGCCCCCGTCGGCCGAGGAGGTGTTGGCCGTCGCGCAGCGCCTAATCGACGTCGTCTACGTCTGGGGCGGGGTGTCGGCGTACGGCATCGACTGCTCCGGCCTGGTCCACCTGGCCTGGCGGCGGCTCGGCGTGCTGCTGCCGCGCGACGCCAGCGACCAGGCGACGGTGACCACGCCGGTGCCGCTGGGCGCGGAACGCCCCGGCGACCTCTACTTCTTCGCCCGCCCCGGGCGGAGGATCCACCACATCGGGATCGTCACCGCAGACCCGCGCCCCGGCGACGACCGGCGGATGCTGCACGCCTGCTACCTGCAGCGCCGCGTGCTGGAGGAGCGGCTGCCCGACGAGCGCACCGCCACCCTGGTCGGCGTGCACCGCGTCTGACCCGCGTACGACACGAGAGGGGGCGCCCACCGGGGCGCCCCCTCTCGTCGCGTCGCGTACGCCTCAGTGGCGGGCGTCGGCCAGCACCCGCCGCCGGTCGCGGGAGGACTTGACCAGGCTGGCCACGGTGGCCACCGCGAGGGTGCCGAGGATGATCGTCAGTGAGAGCCAGATCGGGATGTGCGGGGCCCAGGAGACGTGCTCGCCGCCGTTGATGAACGGCAGCCTGTTGTCCGCGAGGGCCTCCAGCACCAGCTTGACGCCGATGAAGCCGAGCACCACGGCCAGGCCGTAGCTGAGGTAGATCAGGCGGTTGAGCAGGCCACCGAGCAGGAAGTAGAGCTGCCGCAGGCCCATCAGCGCGAAGACGTTGGCGGTGAAGACCAGGTACGGCTCCTGGGTGATGCCGAAGATCGCCGGGATCGAGTCGAGCGCGAAGATCAGGTCGGTGGTGCCGATGGCGATCATGACGATCAGCATCGGGGTGAAGATCCGCTTGCCCTTCGCCGTGTGGGTGGTCAACCGGGCGCCGTCGTAGTCCCGGGAGATCGGCAGCGCCTTGCGGCTCCACCGGATCAGCAGGTTCTCGGAGAACTCGTCCTCGTCGGGCTCGCCCTGCCGGGCGAGGTTGATCGCGGTGTAGATCAGGAACGCGCCGAAGATGTAGAACACCCAGGAGAACTGGGAGATCAGCGCCGCGCCGGCCGCGATGAAGCCGCCCCGCATGACCAGCGCCAGCACGATGCCGATGAGCAGCACCTTCTGCTGGTACTGCCGGGGCACCCCGAACCGGGCCATGATGATCACGAAGACGAACAGGTTGTCGACCGAGAGGCTGTACTCGGTCAGCCAGCCGGTGTAGAACTGCCCGGCCGCGCTGGCCCCGGAGGCCAGCCAGACGCCACCGCCGAAGATCAGTGCCAGGGCGACGTAGAAGCCGACCCAGAGGCTCGACTCCCGCACGCTGGGCTCGTGCGGCCGCCGACCGACGATCAGCAGATCCACGAGCAGGATCCCGGTCAGGGCGACTAGCGTCCCCACCCAGACCAGTCCGGACACGTCCAAGGTTCATTCCTCCGGCAGACACGCAACGACGGGCACACCGTACGCCCTTGGTGGACGCGGTGTGCCGGCGACGCTGACTCTGGTGACTGTCGGAGGTCTCTTCCGCCGCCGTCCCCGAGGGGGCGGCGACCGACGGGCCGGGTCGTGCGTCCAGGGATCGGCGCTCGACCGTGCTGACGACTCCGTCGCGGGGGAATACTCCCCTCCTCGCCCGTCATTCTGGCCCACCGCCGCCAGTGGCCGCATCTCGGGTCGTGAGTGTCCTTTCCCACCCCGACGCATCGATGCCGGTCGGCGGCGGGCATCGAGACCGGCCGCACCACCCGTAAGGCGTCCTAGGAGGCTAGTGCTCCGGGACGGGCGCGACCAGCGGATCGGCGAGCGACCAGCCCGCCGCCAGCACCGCGTCGCAGGCGTCCACCGCCCGGGCCAGTCGCCGCCGGTGCGGGCCGGCCAGCTCGACCACCGGCACCCCGCAGCCGGCCAGTTCCGCCCGGAACCGCCCCGTCATCCACGCCCGCAGGTGCTCGCCGTCGCGCAGCCCGTCGTCGTCGAAGGGCACCCCGACGTGGTCGGTCAGCAGGTACAGCGCGGGACGCCGGGCCGCCGCGCGCACCCGCGCCGACGTCGACCCCAGGTACCGCTCCTCCCACACCGCGGTGGCCCGCGCGTCCGTGTCGCAGAACAGCAGCGGGCCGCACGAGCGTGCCACGGCGTCCTCCGCCGCCTGCTGCTCCCGGACCACCTCGGCGAAGTCGTCGCGGTCCCAGGACACGTCGAAGACCGTGGCCGCCGGATCCCGCCCGCGCAGCCGGGCCAGCTTCCGCGCGGTCAGCTCCCGGCCGTACTCCGGGACCCAGCGGGTGCCGTAGTGCGCGGCGAGGGCGGCGGCCATCGTGGTGGTGCCCGTCGACTCCGCGCCGACGACCACCACCCGCCGGACGAACCACGCCCGCACCGGCGCGCTGAGCCGGTCCCAGTGCCCCGCCGGGTCCGCGCGCACCGCCGTCCCCGACACGGGCACGCCGCGCCGCCCCGGATCCACGCAGACCGACACCGCGTCGAACCGCCGGGCCAGTTCCTCGCCGTACGCCTCGGAGGAGAAGACGGCGTCCACCGGCGCCCCGCCCAGCGCCTCGCGGAACACCGCGCAGTGCAGGTCCCAGACCGCCGGGTCGGCGTAGTCCACCGGGTGGTCGTCGTACCGGCCCACGAAGCGGACCCACGGGGTGGCCGCGTGCACCTCGCGCAGCCAGTCCAGCCGCAGCGCGAGCGGGATCGACTCCCGGCGGGACGGTGCCACCACCACGGTGACGGCCGCGCAGCGGGCGGCGGCGGCCTCGATCAGCGCGTGGTGGCCCGCGTGCGGCGGATAGAACTTGCCCACCACCATCGCGTGCCGGAACTCCGGCGCCACCGGCCCGGTGCCGACGCCGTCCGCCGGCGGCTTGCCGGTGGCCGCCCCGGTCACGCCGCCGCCGGGGCCGGGCCCGGGGGCACCGGGGTCGGGGCGGCACCGCGCCGCAGGTCCGCCCGCCACTCGCGCAGCCCGAGCACGCACAGGCCGAGGAAGATCACGTAGAGGGCCGAGGTGAGGTACAGGCCCTTGTAGGCGTAGAGCGGGATGTAGATCAGGTCGGCGGCGATCCACAGCCACCAGCTCTCCACCCGCTTGCGGGTCTGCCCGTACGTCGCCAGCAGCGACAGCGCGGTGGTCAGCGCGTCCGGCAGCGGCACGGTGGAGTCGGTGGCCCCGTCCAGCAGCGCCCAGAGGCCACCGGTCAGCACCAACCCCGCCGCCGCCAGCGCCCACCACTCCCCACGGCCCGTCCGGCCGACCGTCAGCCGGGTGCGCCGCTCGCCGCCGTACAGCCACGCCCACCAGCCGTACACGCCCAGGCCGACGTAGACGACCTGGAGGCCGGCGTCGGCATAGAGACCCGCCGTCCAGAACAGCAGCATCAACAGCAGTACGTTGGCGATGCCGACCGGCCAGTTGGCGATCCGCTGCCGGGCCACCAGCCAGACGTTGAGCACCCCGGTGGCGAAGCCCAGCAGCTCCGCCCAGGTGGTGCCGGTGCCGGCCACGGTGAACGCCGTACCGGTCAGCCAGTCGATCATTCGCCTCCCCTTTCCGCGCGCCCACCCTAGATCCGCCCGGCCTGCGGGAACAGGCCCCCGCGGCGTCCGGCCCGCACGGCGGCGTGAAAGGCTCCTGGGCATGGTGCTTGAGGTCGCGCTCATCGACGTACTGCCGGGACACGAGGACGAGTTCGCCGCCGCGTACGCCAAGGGGCATCCGGTGCTCGCCGGCACGCCCGGCTGCCGGTCGGTGCGGATGACCCGGGGCGTCGAGTCCCCGAGCCGGTTCGTGCTGCTGGTCGAGTGGGACTCCGTCGAGGCGCACAACGACAACTTCCGCGCCACCGAGCGCTTCGCGCAGTGGCGGGCGCTGATCGGCCCGTACTTCGCCAACCCGCCGCTGGTCGAGCACTTCGTGGACGTGCCGGCCTGAGCTGTCGTACCCCTGCCCTAGGGTGCGCCGTGCACGCGTCGGCCGCCGGTCCCGACGGGCTCGGGGGCGCCGGGCCCGGTTGCCGCGCGGAGATATCCGCTGGCGCCCGGTCGCCGACGCCGGTTGACTGCACACCATGACGCAGCGGGTGGCCCTCGTGACGGGCGTGAGTCGTCGGATCGGCATCGGCGCGGCGGTCGCCCGCACACTCGCCGCGGACGGCTGGCGGCTGCTGCTCACCGGCCTGCCGGAGTTCGACGACGCCCAGCCCTACGGCGGCGATCCCGAGGGCGTGCCGGCCCTGCTGGGCGAGCTGGGCGACGCCGGACACGTCCGAGCCGACCTGCTCGACCCGGCCGCGCCCGCCAACCTGGTCGCCGAGGCGCTACGCCGGCACGGCCGGCTCGACGCGGTGGTCGCCGTGCACGCCTACTGCACCGACACGCCGTTCGGCGCGCTGGATCCGGCCGAGATCGACAGGCACCTGCTGGTCAACGTACGGGCCACGCTGCTGCTCGCCGAAGCGTTCGCCGAAGCGTTCACCGCCGGATCGGGTGGCCGGCTGGTGCTCTTCTCCACCGGCCAGCGCCTCGGCCCGATGCCGCAGACCCTCGCCTACGCGGTCAGCAAGGCGGCGGTGGAGAACGCGACCTTCCAGCTCTCCCCGCTGCTGATGCCTCGGGGCATCACCGTCAACTGCGTCCACCCGGGCCCGACCGACACCGGATACGCCTCGCCAGAGGCGTACGCCGAGGTCGCCAAGCTCTTTCCGAGCGGACGCTGGGGCACGCCGCAGGACGCCGCCCGGCTGGTGCGGTTCCTCTGCTCGTCCGACGCCGACTGGATCACCGGCCAGGTGATCGATTCGGAGGGCGGCTTCCGCCGCCACCTGTGAGCCTGACTCAGCCACCCTGCGGGGAGACAGCCCGCTCTGGCTCGAGGCGACCGTTGGCCGACCCGGCCGCACTGTCCCGCAGCAGCGCCAGCGTCTCGTCACCGCCGAGGGCCACCGACGCCAGCCAGTCGCTCATCCGCTCGTAGCGGGTGACGTCGGCCTCGGAGACCAACCGCAGGTCGGCGGTCAGCGTCTCCAGCATGACCGTACGCGGATCAGCCGGGTCGGGGAAAACGTAGCTGGAGTAGCCGGTCAGCGGATGCAGCCCGGCGCGCGGCGCGGCGGCACAGGGCACCACCCGGACCGTCACGTGCGGCAGGTCGGCCAACGCGACGAGGTGCGCCACCTGTTCCCGCCAGATCTCGGGCGACACGTCCGCCTGGTCACAGACCCGCTCGTCGAGCAGCGCGGTGTAGCGGGGCGGGTCGGCGCGGCGCAGCACGTCCTGACGCATCAGCCGGGCCCGGATGTCGGCCTCGACGTTGACCTCGGGGTAGAGCAGCCGGCCGGCCTCGATGCGCTCGCGGGCGTACCCGGGCGACTGGAGCAGGCCGGGCACGACGGCCGGCTGGTACTCCACGATGCTCGCCGCGCCCGCCTCCAGTTCGGCGTAGGTGCGCTGTCGCTCGCCCATCTCTCCCAGCGCCTTCCACCAGCCCCGGCTGGTCGCGGCGTCGCGGGCGATGACGATGAGCGCGTCGCGCTGCGGCGGCGGCACCTCGTAGACGTCGAGCAGGTCGAGCACGTCGGCCAGGTCCGGCCGGCTCTGCCCCAGCTCGATGCGGGACAGCTTCGAGGTGGAGGCCCAACCCAGCCGGTCGCAGACCTGTTCCAGGGTCAGCGCCTCCCGCCGGCGCAGCTGACGCAACTCGGCGCCCAGCCGGGCGCGACGAATGACCGGACTCGTTGGCAACGGCATCCCCAGCCTCCCCACCGAGGGAGAGTAGGGCAGGACGATCACTCAGCGCAATAGCTTGCTCGCGTACCGCAATCAGGGGCCAGGTGGCCGCGTGGGGCGGCCCGCCCCGCCGACCAGGTCAGGCGGGGCCCGGGCCGCTCACTTCACCCCGGCGGCGTCCATGCCGCGCAGCTCCTTCTTGAGGTCGGCGACCTCGTCGCGGATCCGGGCGGCCAGCTCGAACTGGAGCTCCCGGGCCGCGGCCAGCATCTGGTCGTTGAGCTCCTGGATGAGCTGGGCCAGCTCGGCCCGGGCCATCCCCTCCCGCGCGGGCCCGGCGCCGCCGGTCCGGGCGCGGCTGCGGGTCTCCTTGACCGGCGCCTTGCCCCGGGAGAGCTGCCGTACGGCTCCGCCGACGCGGCTGTTCTCGGTGTCCTCCGCCTCGCGGTAGATGTCGTCGAGAATGTCGTGGATCTTCTTGCGCAGCGGCTCGGGACTGATGCCGTGCGCCTCGTTGTGCGCGATCTGCTTGTCCCGCCGCCGGTTGGTCTCCCCGATGGCCTCGGCCATCGACGGAGTGATCTTGTCGGCGTACATGTGCACCTGACCGGAGACGTTGCGCGCCGCCCGGCCGATGGTCTGGATCAGTGACCGGCCGCTGCGCAGGAAGCCCTCCTTGTCGGCGTCGAGGATGGCGACCAGCGACACCTCCGGCAGGTCGAGACCCTCCCGGAGCAGGTTGATGCCGACCAGCACGTCGTAGTCGCCCTTGCGCAGCTCCCGCAGCAGCTCCACGCGGCGCAGCGTGTCGACCTCGGAGTGCAGGTAGCGCACCCGGATGCCGTTCTCCAGGAGGTAGTCGGACAGGTCCTCGGCCATCTTCTTGGTCAGCGTGGTGACCAGCACCCGCTCGTCGCGCTCGGTGCGCAGCTTGATCTCGTGCATGAGGTCGTCGATCTGGCCCTTGGTGGGCTTGACGACGACCTCCGGGTCGATCAGGCCGGTGGGCCGGATCACCTGCTCGACGAACTCGCCCTGGGCCTGCTCCAGCTCCCAGGGGCCGGGCGTCGCGGAGAGGAAGACCATCTGGCCCACCCGCTCCAGGAACTCGTCGAAGCGCAGCGGCCGGTTGTCGGCGGCGCTGGGCAGCCGGAAGCCATGGTCGATCAGCATCCGCTTGCGGGACGCGTCGCCCTCGTACATGCCGCCGATCTGCGGGATGGTCACGTGCGACTCGTCGACGACCGTCAGGAAGTCGTCGGGGAAGTAGTCGAGCAGGCAGTGCGGCGGGCTGCCCGGCAGCCGGCCGTCCATGTGCATCGAGTAGTTCTCGATGCCGGAGCAGAACCCCACCTGGCGCATCATCTCGATGTCGTAGGTGGTGCGCATCCGCAGCCGCTGCGCCTCCAGCAGCTTGCCCTGCCGCTCCAGCTCGGCCAGCCGCTCGGCCAGCTCGGCCTCGATGTCGCGGATCGCCCGCTCCATCCGCTCCGGCCCGGCCGCGTAGTGGGTGGCCGGGAAGATGACCAGCCCGTCGACCTCCTTGACCACGTCGCCGGTCAGGGGGTTGAGGTAGTAGAGCTTCTCCACCTCGTCGCCGAAGAGCTCGATCCGCACGGCCAGCTCCTCGTAGGCCGGGATGATCTCCAGCGTGTCGCCGCGGACCCGGAAGGTGCCCCGGTTGAAGGCCATGTCGTTGCGCGTGTACTGGATGTCGACCAGCCGGCGCAGCAGCTGGTCGCGGTCCAACTCCTGCCCGACCGCGACCCGCACCGCGCGGTCGAGGTATTCCTCCGGAGTGCCCAGGCCGTAGATCGCCGAGACGGTGGCCACCACGATCACGTCGCGGCGGGTGAGCAGCGACATGGTCGCCGAGTGCCGCAGCCGCTCGACCTCCTCGTTGATCGAGGAGTCCTTCTCGATGTAGGTGTCGGTCTGCGGGATGTAGGCCTCGGGCTGGTAGTAGTCGTAGTAGGAGACGAAGTATTCGACCGCGTTGTGCGGCAGCAGCTCGCTGAACTCCTTGGCAAGCTGCGCGCAGAGCGTCTTGTTGGGCGCCAGCACCAGCGTGGGCCGTTGCACCCGCTCGATCAGCCACGCGGTGGTGGCGCTCTTGCCGGTGCCGGTCGCGCCGAGCAGCACGGTGTTGCGGTCGCCGCGTCGGACCCGACGCTCCAGGTCGTCGATGGCCGCCGGCTGGTCGCCGGCCGGCTGGAACTCGCTGATGACCTGGAAACGGCCGTCGAGCCGGGGAATGTCGAGCGCCATGACCCCAACGGTACGCCGGGGGTCCGACACCGCGGCGCGACTACGCCCGGTCCGTGATCGGCTTCGATATTCGCATTGTGTGGCGCATCTCACCGGACTACGCTCTCCGTGTAGGCCGCTCGCGGCGGCCGACCGGGCAGGTGGCCAGGCCGTCACGGCCGGCCCGCCCCCGGCACAGGGGTCGCAGCACCCGGCACTCCCGGCGTGCGCACCCGACGTGGTCGCGCGTGAGGCGCTGACCGGCCGCCGCGAGCGCCCCTGCTCGTCACCCCACGGGGGTGAAACCCGTTCAACCTCCCGTGGAGACCTCCGCTGCCCGCTCCGGCCCGCCTCACCCGCCCCAGGGCCCGCCGACGCACGACGACGCGCACACCGGCGGCATCCCACGGGTGGTGACCGGCCGCCGGCGCACCGTCCTGCTGGTGCTCGCGGCCGTGGCCGTGCTCTCCGCCGCCGCGCTGGTCGTGGGGCTGGCGAGCTGGGCACCCGAGCGGCCGGAGCAGCCGAGGGCGCTGACGGGCGACGAGCGCGAGCGACTGGCCGCGATGCGGGTCACCAACTACCGGGACCTGCGGGCCGGGGTACGCGTGACCGCGGGCACCGGCGCGGCGCGTACGGAACTGGTCGGCTGGGTCGACTGGTCCCGGCCGCTGGTCTACCTCGACGTCGGCGGGCCCGGCGCGGGCGCCGAGCGCGGGCTGCTCCAGGCCACCCCGACGGTGGTCCTGCTGCGCCCCGACCCGACGGCGGTGCCGACCCCCGCGCCGCCCCCGTTGGTGCCGCCGGCGGACCGCTGGCGGCTGCACGACCCGCCCGCCGGGCGGGGGCTGGCCGCCGTGCTCGACCTGCTCTTCCGCCTCGCCTCCGACCGCCCGGAGCCGCCGGCCGACGCCACGCGCCGGATCGGTGGGGCCACGGTCGGGGCGACGCCTGTCGACATCCTCCAGGCACCGCCGACCGGCCCCGGCGTCCCGGCCCCTGACGTGCTCCCCCGCTACTGGCTCGACCAGGACGCGCGGCTGCACCGGCTGGAGACCGGGCTGGCCGGCGTCGGCCCGGTGATCGTGCAGCTGAACCGGACCGACCGGCCCACGCTGCGTCCGGTCGACGCCCTCGGCGGCCGTCCCGGCCAGCCCCGCGCCCTGACCGCCGTCGAGCGGGGCCGGCTGGACCGGTTGCCCGCCCGGCTGCGCGCCCGTGGCGGCGCCGCCGTGACCCTGACCGCGCCCGTCGCCGCCGCCACGAACCTGCGCGGAGCCGGCTGGGTGAGCTGGAGCGGGCGGGCGGCTTACCTGACCATCGCCGACCTCGGCGTGCCGGAGCGCCGGACGCTGCTGCGCGTCGACGTCGCCGGCGTGCGCCGGGCGGAGGTGCCGGCCGCGACGGTCCCGGGCACCGTGGAATCGCCCGGCCGGCCGCCGCTGCCGCCGCCTGCCCGGGGCTGGGGGGCCGACCCGCGGCGCGCGGGCGACCTGGGCCTGCTGCTCGACGCGGCGCTGCGGGCCGCCCGGTCGCCCGGCGGGCGGGGCGCCCCCCTGCGGGTGCGCGGCGACACCGTCGCCGGGAAGACCGTCGACGTGGTCGAGCTGCGCACGTCCCGGGGGCTGCTGCGCTACTGGATCGACCGGTCCGGCGCGCTGCGCCGCCTGGAGCTGCGCACCCGCACCGGCGCCTGGGCCCAGCTCGACCTGACGCCCACCACGGTGCCCCGGCTCGTCCCACCGCCCCGGCCCCCGGCCGGGGGCCGCTGACCGGTCAGGGACGCCAGCCGGTCTGCGCCGCCCACTGCTCGGCGCGCAGGTGCTCCTCGTCGAACCACGGGTCCTTCGCGGTGGTCCAGGTGGCGCTGTCCGGAGCGGAGGCCGCCAGCTCCCGCTTCAGCGCCAGGTAGGCCGACCGCTGGTCCGGGTCGGCACGCAGGTGGTCGCGCATCAGCAGCGCGTACCGCCAGCCGGGCGCGTCGGCCGGGCGGACGTGCAGGTGCACGGGGCGGCCCGGGTCGGCGCTGCCGTGCAGCCGCTTCTCCCACCGGCCGCTGCCGGGTGGGCGGGGATCGTCCCACCATTCGCCGGGCAGGCGCGGGAAGCCCGCCTCCGCGAGCCGTTCGGCCAGCGGTCCGTCCGCGTCGGCGAGGGTCGGGACGGTGAGCTGGATGTCGATCACGTCCCTGGCGGCGAGCCCCGGGACCGCGGTCGAGCCGATGTGGTCGATACGCAGGTCGGCGGGGGCGAGCGCGTGCCGGATCCGGGCGGCCAGCCGCGCGTACTGCTGGGGCCAGGTCGGGTCGGCCTCGGTCAGGACGACGTGCTCCGATCCGGCCGCCCGCCGCTCGCGCAGGTTCGCCTCAAAGGGCCGCAGCCGCTCGCGCCACAGCGCGTCGACGGCCGCGTGCAGGTCGTCGAGGCTGCCGTCGTTGGTCAGCAGCACGTCCGCCGCGCCCCGCCGCCGGGCGTCGTCGGCCTGCGCGGCGATCCGCCGCTCGGCCTCCGCCCGGTCCATCCCCCGGTCGCGGGCCAGCCGCGCCAACCGGGTGGCCACCTCCGTCTGCACCACCACCACCAGGTGGTACGTGGGCGCGAGCCCCACCTCCACCAGCAGCGGCACATCGTTGACCACGATCGCGTCGGGTGCCGCCGCGGCGGCCAGCTCGGCGGCGCGGGCCCGTACGCGGGGATGGGTGATCGCCTCCAGCCGGCGGCGCGCCGTCTCGTCGGCGAACACCAGCGCGCCCAGCGCCGCCCGGTCGAGGACGCCGTCGGCGTCGAGGACCCGCTCGGAGAAGGCCGCGACGATCTCGGCCAGCCCTTCCGTGCCCGGTGCCACGACCTCCCGGGCGATGCGGTCGGAGTCGATCACCACCGCGCCGCGCTCGGTCAGTCGCCTCGCCACGGCGCTCTTGCCGGACCCGATTCCTCCGGTCAGTCCCACCTTCAGCACTGCACCAGTCAACCGGATGATCACCGCGCCGCCGGCACCGGGGGCACCCCGGCCGGTCCTCCCGGAGCCTATTCTAGTACTAGGATAGGGCCCGTGGAGCTGACCACCGCCGAGCTGACCGTGCTGGGCCTGCTCATCGAACGACCCCGGCACGGCTACGACCTGGAGCAGGTGATCGCGCGACGCGGCATCCGGCAGTGGTCCGACGTCGGGTTCTCCTCGATCTACTACCTGCTCGCCAAGCTGGACAGGCGCGGCCTGGTCCACGTACCCGAGGCTCCCGCCGCTCCGAAGTCCCGCCAGGTGTTCCACGCCACCGCCGAGGGCCGGGCGGCCGCGGCGCGCACCGCGCTGGCGCTCATCGAGCAACCGCAGCCGGTCCGGCACCCGCTCCTCGTCGGCATCGCCAACCTGCCCCTGCTCTCCGACCGCGAGTACGCGCAGGCGCTGCGCACCCGGCTGGCGGGGGTCGAGGCCCGCATCGGGTCGCTCCGGTCGGCGCAGCAGGCGCAGGCCCCCCTCCCGCACCCGGCGCGGGAGGTCTTCTCGTACTCGCTGAGCCTCCTGGAGGCGGAAAGGCAGTGGCTCGCCGCCCGAGCCCAGGTGCCTGATGACTGACAAGACCGACTTCAAGAAGACGCTCGACGCCTATCAGGCCGGGCGCGGGCAGTTCCGGATCGTGGACGTGCCCGACACGCGGTACCTCATGGTCGACGGCCACGGCGACCCGAACGGGGCACCGGCGTTCACCGGGGCCATCGAAGCCCTCTACCCGGTGGCCTACAAGCTGAAGTTCGCCAGCAGGCGGGACCTCGGCCGGGACTACGTCGTCCCGCCCCTGGAGGGCCTGTGGTGGGCCGAGGACATGGAGTCGTTCACCGCCCGGCGCGACAAGGAACGGTGGGACTGGACGCTGATGATCATGGTCCCGGACTGGATCGGCCAGGACCTGTTCACCGCCGCCGTCGAGCAGGCCGGGGCCAGGAACCGTCCGTCGCGTCTCGACGACGTCCGCCTGGCGACACTGTCCGAGGGACGGTGCGTGCAGACGCTGCACGTCGGTTCCTTCGACGACGAGGCCGAGGTGCTGGCGCGGCTGCACGGTGAGTTCGTCCCGGGCAACGGGCTGCGGATGGTGGGCAGACACCACGAGATCTACCTCAGCGACTTCCGCCGGGTCGCGCCCGAGCGGCAACGCACCATCCTGAGGCAACCGGTCGCCCCCGCGTCGGGTGCGTAGGTGCGGCGAGGGCGCGGCGGTGGCGGAGCGGCTGCGGAAAGACGGGAGCCCCGCCCCCGGCGATCTCGCGATCGCGGGGACGGGGCCCGTCGTCGTTCAGCGGGTCACTTGCCGCCGGCGAGCTTCTCCCGCAGAGCGGCGAGCGCCTCGTCGGTGGCCAGGGTGCCGGCCGGCTCCTCGGCCTGACGGCTCGGGGCCGCGCTGGTCGAGGTGGTGGTGCCACCACCGGTGACGGGCGGAGCCGGGTTGGCAGCGGCCTCGGCGTCGGCGGCCCGGGAGGTCTGCACCTGCTTGGTGTGGGCCTCCCAGCGCTGACGCGCCTCGGCGTACTGGTTCTCCCAGGTCTCGCGCTGCTTGTCGTACCCCTCGAGCCACTCGCCCGTCTCCGGGTCGAAGCCCTCCGGGTAGATGTAGTTGCCCTCGGCGTCGTACGTCGCGGCCATGCCGTAGAGGGTCGGGTCGAAGTGCTCCTCGCCCTCGACGAAGCCCTCGTTGGCCTGCTTGAGCGACAGCGAGATCCGGCGGCGCTCCAGGTCGATGTCGATGACCTTGACCATGACCTCGGAGCCGACCTGGACGACCTGCTCCGGGATCTCCACGTGGCGCTCGGCCAGCTCGGAGATGTGGACCAGGCCCTCGATGCCGTCGTCCACCCGGACGAAGGCGCCGAACGGCACCAGCTTGGTGACCTTACCCGGCACGATCTGCTGGATCGCGTGGGTGCGGGCGAACTGACGCCACGGGTCCTCCTGCGTCGCCTTCAGCGACAGCGAGACCCGCTCGCGGTCCAGGTCGACGTCCAGGACCTCGACCTCGACCTCCTGGCCCACCTCGACGACCTCGGACGGGTGGTCGATGTGCTTCCAGGACAGCTCGGAGACGTGCACGAGGCCGTCCACGCCGCCCAGGTCGACGAACGCGCCGAAGTTGACGATCGAGGACACGACGCCCTTGCGGACCTGGCCCTTCTGCAGCTTGTTGAGGAACTCGGTGCGCACCTCGGACTGCGTCTGCTCCAGCCAGGCCCGGCGGGACAGGACCACGTTGTTGCGGTTCTTGTCCAGCTCGATGATCTTGGCTTCGAGCTCGCGCCCGACGTACGGC
This sequence comes from Micromonospora sp. USAFONa4, assembly GCF_057197825.1. Lineage (NCBI taxonomy): Bacteria > Bacillati > Actinomycetota > Actinomycetes > Micromonosporales > Micromonosporaceae > Micromonospora > Micromonospora sp. USAFONa4. The sequence continues at coordinate 1,310,743 of NZ_CM170072.1, forward strand.
TGCAGGTCGCGCACCCGACGCATCTCGACCAGGGAGGCGGGCAGGAAGCCCCGCAGCCCGATGTCGAGGATGAGACCACCCTTGACCACCTCGATGACCGAGCCGCGGACGACCCCGTCCTCGTCCTTGATCTTCTCGATGGTGCCCCAGGCCCGCTCGTACTGCGCCCGCTTCTTGGAGAGGATCAGACGACCCTCCTTGTCCTCCTTCTGGAGGACCAGGGCCTCGATGTGGTCACCAACCGAAACGACCTCGGCCGGGTCCACGTCGTGCTTGATCGACAACTCCCGAGAGGGGATGACACCCTCGGTCTTGTAGCCGATGTCGAGCAGGACCTCGTCCCGATCGACCTTGACGACGGTGCCTTCGACAATGTCGCCGTCGTTGAAGTACTTGATGGTCTCGTCGATCGCGGCGAGGAAAGCCTCCTCGGAACCGAGATCGTCGTGGGTGACCCGGGTGGCGCTCGAGGGGGCCTCGATGCTGCTCGTCATGTGGGCGGTTGCTCCGGTCGGATGGTGTGTCACAGCAGGCTGGTGTGTCGCGGTGACCTGTTCGCGCCAGCGGATCCGTCGCCGGGCACACCGAAAGATCATCGCGTGAGATCATGGATGTGGCTCCGCCAGTGGTCCCGGAGACCGCGCACCTGCTCCCTGCCGAGGCACACGATCCGCGAGCGCATCATCTAGCCTACCCGCTGCATTACCACAGCGTGCAAGCCCTCCCGTCCTCTCGCCGCCTCGTCAGCTGCGAAAGCGGAGATATCGGCAGGAAGGCGTCGCAGGTGTCGCGTCCGTCACAGGGGCATCACCGGTGAACGGTAGCGCCGGGCGCCGTACCCCGCACTCCGGGGGTCGCCCGGCGCACGGCGCACGCGGGGCTAGCGTGGGCGGGTGGATGACGACAGCCGGGTGACCCGGCGCCGGGTCGGCAACGCCGAGGCCCGCCGGGCGAACCGCAGCTGGTGGGACGCCGACGCCGACGACTACCAGGCCGAGCACGGCCGTTTCCTCGGCGACCTGGACTTCGTCTGGTGTCCGGAGGGCGTGCGCGAGGCCGACGTACGGCTGCTGGGCGACCTGGCCGGACGGCGGGTGCTGGAACTCGGCTGCGGGGCCGCCGCCGCCGCGCGGTGGCTCGCCACCCAGGGGGCCCGCCCGGTCGCCCTGGACCTCTCCGCCGGCATGCTGCGGCACGCCGCGCTGGCGGCCGGACGCACCGGCGTACGCGTGCCGCTCGTGCAGGCCGACGCGCTGGCACTGCCCTTCGCCGACGCCGCGTTCGACACGGCCTGCACGGCGTTCGGGGCGGTCCCGTTCGTGGCCGACTCGGCGGCGGTCATGCGCGAGGTGTTCCGGGTGCTGCGCCCCGGCGGCCGGTGGGTGTTCTCGGTGACCCACCCGATGCGGTGGATCTTCCTCGACGACCCCGGCGAGGGCGGGCTGACCGCGGTGCACTCGTACTTCGACCGCTCCCCCTACGTGGAGCAGGACGAGGCCGGCGACGCCACCTACGTCGAGCAGCACCGCACGCTCGGCGACCGGGTCCGCGAGCTCGTGGGCGCCGGGTTCCGCCTGCTCGACCTCGTGGAACCGGAGTGGCCCGAGGGGCACGAGGGGATCTGGGGGCAGTGGAGCCCGCTGCGCGGCCGCCTATTCCCCGGCACCGCCATCTTCGTCGCGGAGAGACCCGCCTGAGCGACGGACAGCCGGTGCGACGTCCGGGGCGGGCCACGGGGTTACGCTGAGCCGGTGAGCGCCGAGCCGATCGCGACACCACCTGGCCCATGGTGTCCTGACCCGATCCGGCAGCAGCGTGCCGACTACACGCTGGAGGACCTGCTCAACCTGCCGGACGACGCCCCCCGCGTCGAACTCGTCGACGGAGTCATCCAGGTGACACCCTCCCCCACCCTGGGCCACCAGGACATCTCTCTGTTGCTCGCGCACTGGCTGCTGCAGCACACGCCCGAGCACCTGCGGGTCGCCCAGGCGGTCGGCGTCGCGCTGAACACGAACACCAGCCGCCAGCCGGACGTGTTGCTGCGAAAGGCCGAGGTGCCGTCCGGCCGCTCCCTGCTGCGTCCGGAGGACGTGGTACTCGCGGTGGAGATCGTCTCGCCCGGCACCCGCCGCATCGACCGGTTCGCCAAGCCCGGCGAGTACGCCGCCGCCGGCATCCCCTTCTACTGGCGGATCGAGCAGGACCCCATCCACCTCTACGCCTACCGGCGGGGCGATCGGCTCGGGCCGGGCGGTGAGCGACAGTACGAACTGATCGCCGACAGCGCGGAGCTGATCGAGCTGGTCGAACCATTCGAGATCAAGCTGCCGATCGCCGACATCACGCCATAGCGGTCGTCGTTTCGGGGCATCGACGCCGGGTACCCGCGTCGCATGGCCGAGCAGAGCGAGTTCCGCAGCGGTGACCACGTCTCCTGGGCCAGCCACAGCGGCCGGGCGTACGGCGTGGTCAAGGAGAAGATCACCGAACGGACGCACGTACGCGGGCACGCCGTGAACGCGTCGCCGGACGACCCGCAGTACCGGATCCGCAACGACGACTCAGGGCGGGACGTCGCACACCGACCGGAGGTGCTGCGCCATGAGCAGGGCTGACGAGGGCCGGGACACCTACCGGGAGTTCACCGAGGCGGTGAACATGAAGCCGGCCGAGCTGTCGACGTGGCTGGAGACCGACGAGTCGAAGCAGGTCGGCTGGCACAAGGGTGGGCGCTCCGGCGGCGGCGAGTCGGTCGGGCACGAGTCGGGCCGCAGGATCATCGAGCTGCTGCGGCGCAAGCGTGCCGAACTCTCCGAGGGCGACTACCGGCACATGCGCAAGGTCGTCGGCTACGTCCGGCGGCACATGGCGCAGCGCCCCTCCGGCGACGTCCGCGACACGAAGTGGCGCTGGTCCCTGATGAACTGGGGCCACGACCCCCTCAAGCGCTGAGCCCGTCCGCTTGACCCTGCCACTGACGACAGGGTCCGACGATCCGCACCATGAGTCGAGCGCAACGCAGGATCGTCGTCGTCACCGGTGCGGGCACCGGGATCGGACGTGCCACCGCCCGTGGGTTCAGCGCCCGGGGGGCGCACGTCGTCGCGGTGGGCCGACGGGCCGCGCCCCTGGCGGAGACCGCCGCCGGTCATCCCGGAATCGAACCGCTGGTCGCCGACGTCACCGCTCCCGGCGCCGCGGAGCTGATCGTCGGCACCGCCACGCAGCGGCACGGCCGCCTCGACGTGCTGGTCAACAACGCGGGCGTGGCCGGCGGCGGTCCGCTCGGTTCGCTCGCCCCCGAGACCGTCGAGCGCCACCTGGCGACGAACCTGGTGGCGCCGCTCCTGCTCACCCAGGCGGCGGTGCCGGCGCTGACCGACAGCCGGGGCGTCGTCGTCAACGTCACCACGTCGGTCGGGTCGCGGGCCTGGCCGGGCAGTTCGCTGTACGCGGCCGGGAAGTCCGCCCTGGACTCGCTGACCCGCAGCTGGGCGGTGGAGCTCGCGCCGTCCGGGATCAGGGTGGTGGCGGTGGCACCCGGTGCCGTCGACACCCCGATCGGCGCGCACCAGGGGCTCACACGGGAGCAGCAGGCCGACGTGCGCCGGTGGCAGGTGGCGCGGACGCCGCTGGGACGCGTCGGGCGTCCCGAGGAGGTGGCGTGGGCGATCCTGCGCCTCGCCGACCCGGCGGCCGGCTTCGTCACCGGCGTCGTGCTGCCGGTCGACGGTGGCGCCGTGATCGCGTGACGGCGTCGCCCGCCGCACTGGTAGAACGGTGCCCGGAGGTGCAGACCATGCTGATCGGCGAGCTGGCGGAGGCCACCGGCGCCACCCCGCGCGCGCTGCGGCACTACGAACGGCACGGACTGCTCGACTCCCGGCGGGCCCACAACGGCTACCGGATCTACGACGAGCGGTCGGTGGGCCGGGTGCGCAACATCCGTCACCTGCTGGCCGCCGGCCTGACGCTGGACGACGTGCGGACGTTCCTGCCCTGCCTGGACGGGGACGTGGCCGCCGCCCCGCCCGCGCCGGCCGGCGTCCGGGTCGGACTGGACCGCCTCGCGGTGCTCGACGCCCGGATCGCGGCGCAGACGGCGGTACGCGACCGGCTGGCGGCGGCCCTACGCGCGGCGGGCACGGCCGTCCCAGACGTCTGACGACGACGCGGACCGGCCACCCCTGCCCCGACCACGGCCGTCCCGCGCTATCCGACGGCGACGCGGGCCCTGCCGCCCTCTGCGGGCAGGGCCCGGTGCCGGCAGCGGGACGGCGCCCGCCGGCCAGGGCCCGGGGCCGACGCGCGGCGGGACGGCCCGTCAGTGGTCGGCGCTGTTCCAGTCCCGGCCCTCGCCGACGGAGACCTCCAGCGGCACCGACAGCGGGTGCGCCCCGCCCATCTCCCGCCGCACCAGCGCCTCCAGGGTCTCCCGTTCGCCCGGGGCGACCTCGAAGACCAGCTCGTCGTGCACCTGGAGCAGCATCCGGGAGCGCAGGCCCGCCTCGCGCAGCGCCGTGTCGACGTGCAGCATGGCGACCTTGATGATGTCGGCCGCCGAACCCTGGATGGGGGCGTTGAGCGCCATCCGCTCCGCCATCTCCCGGCGCTGCCGGTTGTCGCTGACCAGGTCGGGCAGGTAGCGGCGGCGGCCCAGGATGGTGGAGGTGTAGCCGTCGTGCCGGGCGCGGGCGACTACCTCCTGGAGGTAGTCGCGCACGCCCCCGAAACCGGCGAAGTAGTTCTCCATCAGCCCGCGCGCCTCCTCGGCGGTGATCCCGAGCTGCTGGGAGAGGCCGAACGCGCTCAGCCCGTACGCCAGGCCGTAGTTCATTGCCTTGATCTTGCGCCGCTGGTCGGCGGTGACCTCGCCGACCGGCACCTCGAAGACCGACGAGGCGGTGGCGGCGTGGAAGTCGGCACCGGAGTTGAACGCGTCGATCAGCGCGTCGTCCGACGACAGGTGCGCCATGATCCGCATCTCGATCTGGCTGTAGTCGGCGGTGAGCAGGCACTCGTAGCCCTCCCCCACCACGAAGGCGCGCCGGATGCGGCGCCCCTCCTCAGTGCGGATCGGGATGTTCTGCAGGTTGGGCTCGGTGGAGGAGAGCCGCCCCGTGGCCGCCACCGTCTGGTTGAACGTGGTGTGGATGCGGCCGTCGTCGGAGACCGACTTGAGCAGCCCGTCGACGGTCGTCTTGAGCTTCGCCACGTCGCGGTGGCGCAGCAGGTGGGCCAGCACCGGGTGCGGGTTCTGCGCGTGCAGCCACTGGAGGGCGTCGGCGTCGGTGGTGTAGCCGGTCTTGATCTTCTTGGTCTTGGGCAGGCCCAGCTCGCCGAAGAGGATCTCCTGCAACTGCTTCGGCGAGCCGAGGTTGAACTCCCGGCCGACCGACTCGTAGGCCCCCTGGGCGGCGGCCTTCACCTCGGCGGCGAAGTGCGCCTCCAGCTCGGAGAGGTAGTGCGTGTCGGCGGCGATGCCGGTGCGTTCCATGCCGGCGAGCACCCGCATCAGCGGCAGCTCCACCCCGGCCATCAGCCGCGCCGACTGCTCGCCGTCGCGGGACAGCTCGGCGTCGATCGCGTCGGCCAGGTCGAGGGTGGCGCGGGCCTGGAGCATGAGGTTCTGCTCCGCCTCACCGTCGTTGCCGAGCCCCTCCAGGGTGAGCTGGCCGGTCTCCGGGGCGTCGACCCGCAGCTCGCGGTGCAGGTAGCGCAGGGCCAGGTCGGTCAGGTCGTAGGAGCGCTGGTCGGGGCGGGCCAGGTAGGCGGCGATCTGGGTGTCGCGGAGGATGCCCTCCAGGCGCCAGCCGTGCGCGGCGAACGCCAGCACCGCCGGCTTGCTGTCGTGCAGCACCTTGGGCCGCCCGGCGTCGGCCAGCCAGGCCGCCAGGGCCGCCTCGTCGGTCGGCTCCAGGGTGGCGGGATCGCACCAGGCCGCCGCGCCGCCGGCGGTGGCCAGCGCCAGCCCGGTCACCGAGGCGGTGTGCCTGCGGTTGGGGCCCGTGTCGAGCTTCGCCGCCACGCCCACCGGGGTGTCGGCCGGCGCGTGCGTCTCCAGCCACCCGGCGAGCGCCCCGGGCTCGGTGAGTACCTCGCCGGTCAGGTCGAACCCGGACTCGGCCTCCGGCTCCACCGCCTCCAGGTATTGATAGAGCCGGTCGCGCAGGATGCGGAACTCGAGGGTGTCGAAGACCTGGTGGACGGCCTCGCGGTCCCACCCCTCCCACCGCGCGTCCTCGGGGCGCAGCGGCAGCTCCAGGTCGGAGACGAGGCAATTGATCTCGTAGTTGCGGATCACGTCGGCGAGCCGCTCGCGCAGGCTGTCGCCGGCCTTGCCCTTGATCTCGTCGGCCCGCGCGACGACCCCGTCGACCCCGCCGTACGTGTTGATCCACTTCGCGGCGGTCTTCGGCCCGACGCCCGGCACGCCGGGCAGGTTGTCGCTGGTCTCGCCGACCAGGGCGGCCAGGTCGCGGTAGCGCTCCGGGGGGACGCCGTACTTCGCCTCGATCGCCGCCGGGTCCATCCGGGCCAGGTCCGAGACGCCCTTGCGCGGGTAGAGCACCGTGATCTGGTCGCCGACGAGCTGGAACGCGTCGCGGTCGCCGCTGCTGATCAGGACCGACATGCCCTGGTCGCGGGCCTGGCAGGCGAGGGTGGCGATGATGTCGTCGGCCTCGAAGCCCTCCTTCTCCACCACCGGGATGCGCAGCGCCGCGAGGACCTCCTTGACCAGGCTCACCTGGCCCTTGAAGTCGGTCGGGGTCTCGCTGCGGCCGGCCTTGTACTCCGCGTACTTCTCCGTGCGGAAGGAGCGGCGGGAGACGTCGAAGGCGACGACGATGTGCGTCGGCTGCTCGTCGCGCAGCACGTTGATCAGCATGGACGTGAAGCCGTAGACCGCGTTGGTCGGCTGCCCCGTCGTGGTGGAGAAGTTCTCCACCGGCAGGGCGAAGAACGCCCGGTATGCCATGGAATGTCCGTCGACGAGAAGCAGGCGCGGCGTCGTAGCTGTCACGGCAGCGACTCTAGCCGCCCGCTCCGACACTCCGGGACACCGGCACGGACGCCGGTGCGGTCCGAGCCGGAGGCCGGCACGGCCCGGGGTGGGCCGCGCCGGCGTACCGCTCAGAGCACCTTGGCCAGGAACGCCTTCGTCCGGTCGTGCCGGGGGTTGGCGATCACCTCGCGGGGCACCCCGGACTCGACCACGACGCCGCCGTCCATGAAGACCAGCGAGTCGCCGACCTCGCGGGCGAAGCCGATCTCGTGGGTGACCACGATCATCGTCATGCCGTCGCGGGCCAGGTCCTTCATCACGTCGAGCACCTCGCCGACCAGCTCCGGGTCGAGCGCGCTGGTGGGCTCGTCGAAGAGCATCAGCTTCGGCTGCATCGCCAGCGCCCGGGCGATCGCCACCCGCTGCTGCTGCCCGCCGGAGAGCTGGCTCGGGTAGTTGCCGAGCTTGTCGCCCAGCCCCACCCGCTCCAGCAGGGCGGCGGCCCGGTCCCGGGCGGCGGCCTTGGACTCGCGGCCCAGCAGCACCGGCGCCTCGGCGACGTTCTGCAGGGCGGTCATGTGCGGGAAGAGGTTGAACCGCTGGAACACCATGCCGATCGCGCGGCGCTGGGCGGCGACGTCCTTCTCCCGCATCTCGTGCAGCTTGCCGCCGCGCTCGCGGTAGCCGATCAGGTCGCCGTCCACCCAGATGCGGCCGGCGTTAATCTTCTCCAGGTGGTTGATGCAGCGCAGGAACGTCGACTTGCCGGAGCCCGAGGGGCCCAGCAGGCAGCACACCTCGCCGCTGCGGACCTCCAGGTCGATGCCCTTGAGCACCTCGATCGACCCGAACGACTTGTGCACCTGCTCGGCCCGCACCATCGGCGTGGAATCCGCCGTCGCTCCGCCGGCCGGTGCCGGCACCGTCAGCTCGGTCATGCGCCGCCCGCCTTCCCGGTCGTGCCGCCGCTCTCCGCCGTGATCGTGCGCAGCCTGGTCCTCGCCCGCCCGCTGCGCCGCACGCCCTTGGAGAAGTGCCGCTCCAGGTAGTACTGCCCGACCAGCAGCACGCTGCTCAGCAGCAGGTACCAGAGGGTCGCCGCGACCAGCATCGGGAAGACCTGGAAGGTCCGGCTACCCACGGCTCTGAGCTGGAAGAACAGCTCCATCGAGACCGGCACGAAGGCCACCAGCGAGGTGTCCTTGAGCATGGCGATGGTCTCGTTGCCGGTCGGCGGCACGACCACCCGCATGGCCTGCGGCAACACGATGCGGCGCAGGATCTGCGACCGCCGCAAGCCCAGCGCCTGGGCGGCCTCCGTCTGCCCCTCGTCGACCGACTGGATGCCGGCCCGGACGATCTCCGCCATGTAGGCGGCCTCCGAGAGACCCAGCGCCAGCGCGCCGGCCACGAACCCGGTCAGGATGTCCACCGTCGAGAAGCCGAACAGCCGCGCCTCGAAGTCGTCGACCCCGAACAGCGCGCCGATCTGCCGGTCGAAGGGCAGCCCGAACTCGATGCGCGCCCAGAGGATGCCCAGGTTGCCGAAGAGGATCGCCAGCACCAGCCGGGGCACCGCCCGGAAGAACCAGGTGTACGCCCAGGCGACGCCGCGCAGGATCGGGTTCTCCGACAGCCGCATGACGGCGATGACGACGCCCAGCACGATGCCGATCAGCATGGCGGTCACCAGCAGCGCGAGGCTGCCGCGTACCCCCGCCATGATCGGCGGACGGAACATCTCGTCGACCATGAACGGCCAGTTGAACGCCTTGTTCGTCACCAGCAGGTGCACGAACATGGCCACCAGCACCCCGATCACGGCGACGGCGACCCACCGCCCGGGATGCCGCACGGGCACGGCCTGGATGGGTTCCGGCCGTGCCCGTTCGGGTGTGTCTGTTCCGACTGACATGGTCAGCTGGTCGGGTTCAGCGCCGGAGTCGTGATGGCGCCACCCTCGACGCCCCACTTCTTCAGCGCGCCCTCGTACGTGCCGTCGGCGATGACCGCCGTGACGGCCTCCTTGAGCACCTCGGCGAACGCGGCCTGGTCCTTCTTCACCGCGTAGCCGTACGGGGCCGACTCGTAGATGTCGCCGAGCAGCTCCAGCTGGCCGCTGCTCTGCTTCACCGCGTACGCGCCGACCGGGGAGTCGGCCAGCATGGCGTCGTTCTTGCCGCTGACCACGGCGGCCGTGGCGTCGCTCTGCGCCTGGTACTGGTCGATGGTGATGGCCGGCTTGCCGGCGTCGGTGCACTTCTTCGACCGGGCCGTGATGTCGTCGAGCTGCACGGTGCCGACCTGCACGGCGATCTTCTTGCCGCAGGCGTTCTCGGTGTCGACCTTGGCCGGGTTGCCGGCCTTGGTCGCCCACTGGGTGCCGGCGGAGAAGTAGCTGACCATGTTGACGGTCTTCATCCGCTCGGCGTTGATGGTGAACGAGGAGACGCCGACCTCGTACTTGCCCGAGTCGACGCCGGGCAGGATCGCGTCGAACGGCGCCGACTCGTACTCGGCCTTGAGGCCGAGCTTCTGCGCGACCGCGTTGAACAGCTCGATGTCGAAGCCGACCACCGTCTTGCCGTCGGCGTCGAGGAACTCCGCCGGGGCGTACGTCGAGTCGGTGCCGACCTTGATCACGCCGTCGGCCTTGATGGCGTCGGGCACCTTCGCGGCCAGCGCCGAGTCGGCGGCGGCGGTGACGCTGGGGCCGGCGCCGGGCTGCTCGGTGCTCTCCTTCTCGCCGCAGCCGGCCAGCGAGAGGGCGAGCAGGGCGGCGCCGGTGGCGCCGAGGGCGGCCCGGCGGCCACCACTGATGCGGAACATGGGGTACTCCTTGCGATGAGGGGTGACGGCCGGTCAGGCCACGCCGAGGTAGGCCTCTTTGACCGCCGGGTCGTGCAGCAGCTCGGCACCGGTGCCGCTCTTGACGATCACGCCGGTCTCCAGCACGTACGCCCGGTGGGCCCGGGCCAGCGCCTGCTGGGCGTTCTGCTCGACCAGCAGGACGGTGGTGCCCTGCTGGTTGATCTCGACGATGATGTCGAAGATCTGCTGGATCAGCATCGGCGCCAGACCCATCGAGGGCTCGTCGAGCAGCAGCAGCTTCGGCCGGCTCATCAGCGCCCGCCCGACGGCCAGCATCTGCTGCTCGCCGCCGGAGAGGGTGCCGCCCTGCTGCTTGCGCCGCTCGGCCAGGCGGGGGAAGAGGCCCAGCACCCGGTCGAGGTCCTGGGCGATCCCGGCCCGGTCGCGCCGGGTGTACGCGCCCATGTCGAGGTTCTCCAGCACCGTCATGCCCGGGAAGATCCCGCGGCCCTCGGGCGCCTGGCACAGCCCCCGCCGGACCCGCAGGTCCGCCCGGAGCTTGGTGATGTCCTCACCGTCGAACCGGATGCTGCCGCTGGCGACCGGCCGGATCCCGGAGATCGCCCGCATCGTGGTCGACTTGCCGGCGCCATTGGCGCCGATCAGGGCGACGATCTCGCCCTCGTCCACCGTCAGGCTGATGCCGTGCAGCGCCTGGATCCGCCCGTAGAGCAGGCTCACATCGTCGATCTCAAGCAGCATCGTCCGGCACCCCCAGGTACGCCGCGATCACCTTCGGGTTCTCCCGCACCTCGGCGGGCAGCCCCTCGGCGATCTTCTTTCCGAACTCCAGCACCACGATCCGGTCGGTGACCCCCATGACCAGGCGCATGTCGTGCTCGATGAGCAGCACGGTCACGCCGGTGTCCCGGATCTGCCGGATGAGCTGGAGCAGTTCCTCCTTCTCCGCCGGGTTGAAGCCGGCGGCCGGCTCGTCCAGGCAGAGCAGCACCGGGTCGGTGGCCAGCGCGCGGGCGATCTCCAGCCGCCGCTGCTCGCCGTAGGAGAGGTTGCGGGCGAACTCGTGCATCCGCTTGCGGACGCCGACGAACTCCAGCAGGCGCTCGGCCTTCTCCCGGCTCTCGCGCTCCTCCTTCCAGTACCGCGGCAGGCGGAACAGCGCGGAGATGACGCTCGTCTTGTTGTGCGCGTCCGCGCCCACCAGGACGTTCTCCAGCGCCGTCATCTCCGGGAAGAGGCGGATGTTCTGGAACGTCCGCGCCATGCCCATCTTGGTGATCTGGTGCCGCTTCTTGCCGCTGACCTTCTGGCCACGGAACCGGATCTGCCCCTCCGTGGGCTGGTAGATGCCGGTCATGGCGTTGAAGCAGGTGGTCTTGCCGGCGCCGTTCGGGCCGATCAGACCGAGGATCTCGCCCTTGTAGAGGGTGAAGTCCACCTCGTTCAGGGCGACCACGCCGCCGAAGCGCAGCGTGACCTTGTCGACCTCCAGCAGCGGCTCCCGGGTGGGCACCGCCTCCACGGCCGGCGCGCCGGCCTGCGCCGGAACGACCGGCGTCTGCTCGGTGTCACTCACCGACGGTCACCTCCTTGCGACGATCCTTGAACTCCGCCGCACGTCGTCGGTTGGGGATCAGACCCTCCGGCCGGAAGATCATCATGACCACCAGCACCAGGCCGAAGAACAGGAACCGGTACTCGTACAGCTCGACGCCCAGCAGCTCGATGCCACGGAACCGCTCGATCATGTACGCCACCAGGCCACCGCCGACGATCGCGCCGACGATGTTGCCCGAACCGCCGAAGATGACCGCAGCCAGGATGATGATCGAGTTCAGCAGCTCGAAGTTCTGCGAGTTGACGAAGTTCTGCTTGCCCGCGAAGAGCGCGCCGGCGAGACCGGCGATCGCGGCGCCCGCGGCGAACGCCCACAGCTTGAACTTGAACGTGGGCACGCCCATGAGCTGCGCGGCGTCCTCGTCCTCGCGAATGGAGATCCAGGCGCGCCCGACCCGGCTGTGGGTCAGGTTCCGCACCCCGATGACCACCAGGATGATCACCGTGAGGACCAGCCAGTAGTACGGCCGGGCGTCGAGCACGCCGAAGAACGGCTTGCCGTCGGCGTACTGGCCCGGCGGGTGCGGGATCTGGTTGAAGCCCCGCTGGCCCTTGAGGAACTCCGAGCTGACCGCGCCGATCCGGATCATCTCGGCGAAGCCGAGCGTCACCAGGGCCAGGTAGTCGCCCCGCAGCCGCAGGGTCGGCGTACCGAGCATCACGCCGGAGACCATCGTCAGGGCGATCGCCACCGGCACCGCCAGCAGCCACGGCCACAGCGTCTTGATGTCGCTGCTCGGCGAGGTCAGCACCGCCACGGTGTACGCGCCGACGGCGAAGAAGCCGAAGTAGCCGAGGTCGAGCAGGCCGGCGAAGCCGACCACGATGTTCAGGCCGACGGCCAGCAGCACGTAGATCGAGACGGTGAACATCACCTGGGTGAAGTTCGCACCGGGGGTCGGGATCGGCCCGAGGTACTGGTAGAACTCCTTGTTCGGCAGCGCGTAGAAGAACACGATCACCGCGGCCAGCAGCGCCCAGCGCACCCAGCGCGGCGCGCCGCGCCACCGTTCGCCGGCCGCCTCGCGGCCGGAGCGCACCTTTTCCAAGACGGTCGTCATGCCCGTGCCCTCCCCAGCGACTCACCCAGCAGACCGGTCGGCCGGAACATCAGCAGCACCACCAGCAGCGCGAACGCGGCGAAGTCCTTCCACTCGCTGCCGAACAGGCCGGAGGCGTAGTTCTCCACCACGCCCAGCAGCAGGCCGCCGAGCAGCGCGCCGCGCAGGTTGCCGATGCCGCCGAGCACCGCGGCGGTGAAGGCCTTGAGGCCGAGCAGGAAGCCGACGCTGTAGGTGAGGGTCTGGATCCGTACGTCGTAGAGCAGACCGGCGACGCCGGCCATGCTGCCGCCGGCGATGAAGACCATCAGGATGATCCGGTCCTTGTTCACGCCCATCAGCGCGGCGGTGTTGGCGTCCTGGGCGACCGCCCGGATGCCGCGACCGACCCGGCTGCGGTTGATGAACAGGTCCAGCGCGACCATCATCGCCAGCGCCGCGCCGAGGGTGAGCAGCTGCACCGCGTCGATCGGCACGCCGAAGACGTGGAACAGCGGCTCCTGGCTGACCAGGATCGGGGCGCCCTCGGGACGGCGGCGGGTCCAGATGCCGAACGCCTCGGAGATGGCGATCGACGCGCCGATCGCGGTGATCAGGAAGGCCAGCGGCGGCGCGTTGCGCTTACGCAGCGGCCGGTACGCCACCCGCTCGATGACGGTGGCCGTGCCGGCGGAGGCGATCGCCGCGACGATCATCGCCACCAGCAGGTAGAACATGATCGACCCGACGCCGCTGACCTGCGAGTTCTGGTCGAGCCCGAAGCCGTTCCAGGTCCAGATCGCTGCGAACGCGCCGGCGATGAAGACCTCGGAGTGGGCGAAGTTGATGAGTCTCAGCACGCCGTAGACCAGCGTGTAGCCGAGCGCGACCAGGGCGTAGATCGCACCCTGCGTCAGGCCGGTCGTCGTGTATGTCCCGAAGTTGGAGAACAGGTCGTCGAAGTTCAATGAAGGGACACTCCATCAGGGTCTGGAGAGAAAAGTGGGGCGCGGCCGGGAGCACAGCTCCCGGCCGCGCCCGCGATCACCACTCAATCGCCGTAGCAGCGACCGACGTCAGGACTTGGGGATCTCCTGCTCCGGCACGACCTTGCCGCCCTGGACCTTGAAGGCCCAGACCTTGACCTGCGCCGGGTCGAGCTCGCCGCCCTCGACGAACTTGTAGCTCGCCGCGACGCCCTCGCCGCTGTAGCCCTTCACGAACTCCAGCAGGCCCTCACGGGTGGTCTTGCCCGCCTTGATGCCGGCCAGCAGGATGTTCGCCGCGTCGTAGGCCGTGTCGCTGTAGGTGCCCGGGTCGGCCCCGTTGAGCGCCTTGTACTCCTCGACGAAGGTGCCGCGCGCCTCGGCGGCCGGCTGGCACGGGCAGGTGAGGATGGTGCCCTCGGCCGCCGCCGCACCCGCGGAGGTGATGTACGCGGCGTCGTTCACGCCGTCGCCCGCGATCAGCGGAGCGGTGATCCCGGCAGCGGTGAGCTGCTTGCGGATCAGGCCGGCCTCCTGGTAGTAGCCACCGTAGAAGATCGCCTTGACGTTGGCGGCCTTGACCTTGGTGACCACGGCCGAGAACTCGACCTGCTTGCCCTCGCCCTGGACCTTGTCGGAGCCGACGACCGCGGGGCCGAGCACCTTCTTGACCTCGTCGGCCAGGCCGGCGCCGTACGCGGACTGGTCGTCGATGACGTAGACCTTGTCGGCCTTCAGCACGTTCTTGATGTAGTTGCCGGCCGCCGGGCCCTGGCTGAAGTCGTTGCCGACCGCGCGGAAGAAGGTCTTCCAGCCCTGGTCCGCCAGGCTCGGGCGGGTCGCGGAGGGGGTGATGGTCACCAGACCGGCCTCGTTGAAGAGCGGACCGGCGGCCTCCGACTCACCCGAGTAGGCCGGGCCGACGATGCCGAGGATCTTGGTGTCGTCGATGGCCTTCTGGGCCAGACCCGGGGCCTGGTCCGGGCTGCCCTGCGAGTCCAGGGGAACCAGCTCGACCTTGCAGTCGGCGTTCTCCTTGTTGTACTTGTCGACCGCCAGCTTGACGCCGTTGTTCTCGTTGATGCCGAGCGCCGCCGACGGGCCGGTCAGCGCGCCGAAGAACGCGATCTTGTTGCCGCAGGCGTCGCCACCGGACGCCGCGTCGTCGCTACTGGAGCATGCCGTGCCGCCGGCGACGAGCGCCAGCATGGCGACCCCACCGATAACGCGCGCGAGCTTCTGCCTCAAGGCCCGAACCCTCCTCCGTCCCATGGTCCGAACCACCCGCTGCCGATTGGCCCTTGCGGGGGCGGACGAACCAGACCGTCGTCGCCGGTCTGGGGCCGGACGCTATCCCACCTTTGAGCTGTGACGAAAGCCCCAGGGGAGCGGGTTGACCGAACCGTTACACGGCGTGGCGGGTTCGAAACGATCGCTGTAAGAACCGTCGGCGGCGAAAGGCCTTCGCCTTCGTTTCATCGGTAACGGGTCGAACCTCGTCCACCCTTTACCGATCGATGGTCGGCAACCCGACTGACCAGGCACGGGACGCCTGCCCGTCGTCAGACACCAACACCAGTCGATCACCCTGTGACGCGACCGCCACGGCCGTGTTCCCACCATCCGGCACCGGGGCCGGCATGGCCATCAGTCGCCACGAATCCCCCGCATCGGCGGAAAGCCACAGTCCGTGACCGCCGCCGTCCCCCGTCACCGCGACCAGCTCCCGCCCGGCCGGCACCAGGGCGTCGACCGTGGACACCCCCGGGCCGGCCGCGCCGAACCCGCCGGCCCGCCGCCACCCGTCGCCCGCCAGCCGCCAGGTCGCGAACCCGCCGCGCACCGGGCCGAGGGCCACCACCGCACCGTCGACCGAGGCCACCCGCTGCGCCTGGCCCCGCCCGTCCGGCACCGGCAGCGCCACCCGCCGCCAGGACCGCCCGTCGGCCGAGCTCCAGGCCAGGGGCGTCAGCGCCGTCGCGCCGGGCGGCAGCACCGCGCCCACCACCCACCAGCCCGACGGCACGGCCACCGCGTCGTACGCGACCGTCCGCCCCCGCCCGTCACCGGCGAGTTCCGCGACGCCCTCCCGGATCGTGAAGCGCTCGCCGTCCGGCGACGTCCAGACCGCCGCCCCGTCGACCCGCGCCCCCGCGATCAGCCACCCGGCCGGCCCCGCCGCGAGCCGCGCCACGCTCACCGCGCGCGGGCCGGCGTACAGCTCGAAGGGCGCCGGCGCCTCCCGGAGCTGCCCGCCCGGCGACTGCGACCAGGTGCCCGTGCGCGGGTTGCCGTGCGCGCCGCCGTTCTTCGCCCCGAGCGCCGCCAGCCGGCCGTCGCGGCACCCGGCCGCGTAGAGCACGTGCTGGCGGCCGTAGTGGCTCGACGGCGAGACCGGCAGCGCCGTCCACGACACGCCGTCGGTGCTGCGCCAGGCCGCCGGCCGGGTCTCCCCCGCCGCGTCGGCCAGCCCGCCGACCACGAACCACGTGCCGGCGCAGGCAACGGCGTCGCGCAGCAGCGGCCGGCCGGGGGCGCCCGGCGGCGCCGGCAGGGTCAGCGGCTGCCAC
Source organism: Micromonospora sp. USAFONa4 (assembly GCF_057197825.1). Taxonomy (NCBI): domain Bacteria; kingdom Bacillati; phylum Actinomycetota; class Actinomycetes; order Micromonosporales; family Micromonosporaceae; genus Micromonospora; species Micromonospora sp. USAFONa4. The sequence goes on from NZ_CM170072.1 coordinate 1,326,797, forward strand.
CGCGGGCGCAGCGGCTCGGCCTCGACCGCGGGCTCCGCCGGGGCCCGGTCGCAGCCGGCCGGCAGCACCGCGAGGACACCGAGCACCGCCACCAGCCGTCGGGTCCGCATGGATCAGATGTTATCGATCAGCGGCTCCCGCGAGGAGCCCCCGGAGCGCTCCCCGGCGTGTCGCGCCGCCCCGACGGCACCTCAGGACGCGGGCTGGGCGACCTCGCCGCCAGCGGTCTCGGCGAGGATCCGCTCGGCGACCTCCTTCATGGTCATCCGGTGGTCCATCGCCGTGCGCTGGATCCACTTGAACGCCTGCGGCTCGGTCATCCCGTACGTCGTCATCAGCGCGCCCTTGGCGCGCTCGACCGTCTTGCGGATCTCCAGCCGGTCGGTCAGCCCCGCGACCTCCGACTCCAGGGCGGCGATCTCCGAGTAGCGCGACAGCGCGATCTCCACCGCCGGCACCAGGTCGCTCTTCTGGAAGGGCTTCACGAGGTACGCCATCGCGCCGGCCGCCCGGGCCCGCTCCACCAGGTCACGCTGGCTGAACGCGGTCAGGATGATCACCGGGGCGATCCGGGCGCCCGCGATCCGCTCAGCGGCGGCCAGCCCGTCCATGATCGGCATCTTGATGTCGAGGATGACCAGATCCGGCTTGAGCTCCTCGGCGAGCCGGACGGCGGTCTCGCCGTCACCCGCCTCCCCGACGACCTCGTAGCCCTCCTCGACGAGCATCTCGGCCAGGTCCAGCCGGATCAGCGCCTCGTCCTCGGCGATCAGAACGCGCCTGCGCTCGACGTCCGTCTGCATCTCGGCCACGAGCCACTCCCACCATCGTTCCCGGCACGGCTACCACCCATGCTCCCGCACGAGCGTAGTCGGGTACAGTAAGCCGCACTCGCCGGGATGGTGGAACGGCATACACGGAAGTCTCAAACACTTCTGCCCGAAAGGGCTTGCGGGTTCGAATCCCGCTCCCGGCACACCTGTCATACACCTGTTCGATGATGCGTGGGTGCACCCACCTGAGATGCGGGCGCGAGCCCGCGCCCTCCGCGCTCGCGGCAGCAACATCCGGTCGGTCGCCCGGGACCTGTCCCTGCCATACAGCACCGTCTGGCACTGGTGCGTGGACCGACCCGAGCCGGTCATGGTCGGCACCGCCGCTCGCTGCTTCCGCTGTTCCCCCGATGTCGGCAATCCGACTGACCCGACGGCCTATCCCTACCTGCTGGGCCTCTATCTCGGGGACGGTCACCTGGTCACCACCGACCGGGTTCCCGTCCTGCGCATCTACTGCGCCGACGCATGGCCTGACCTCATCGACGCCTGCGATGTGGCGATGAGGGCGGTGCTCGCCAAGAAGGTCCAGCGGATCCAGAAGCAGGGCTGCGTGGCGGTCCAGAGCACCGGCAGGCACTGGCCGTGCCTGTTCCCGCAGCACGGTCCCGGCAAGAAGCACGAGCGTCAGATCGTCCTCGCCGACTGGCAGCGGGAGATCCTCACGGCGCGACCCGGCGACTTCCTGCGGGGCCTGTTCCACTCCGACGGGTGCCGCGTCACCAACCGGGTGACGGTGCGCGGCAGGAGCTACGTCTACCCCCGCTACATGTTCGTCAACGAGTCGGCCGACATCATGGGCCTCTGTCAGTGGGCGCTGGACCTGCTCGGCATCGCCTGGCGGATGAACCGCCGCAACTCCCTCTCCGTGGCGCGCCGGGACGCCGTCGCCGCCCTCGACCGCCACGTCGGCCCGAAGTCCTGACCGTGCCGCCCGGTCGGCCCCCACGGGTGGAACGCCACGGGTGTCACCGGGGCCCGTTGGCACCCGTGGCGTTCCACCCGTGCGCCACGACGCCCGCGGCGGGGCGACTCGCGGCGACGGGGGCGACCGACTCGCGGGAGCGAGGGCGGCGACGGGGGCGGTCAGCCGAGTTCGGCGAGGGCCTGGGCCAGGTCCGCGCGCAGGTCCTCGGCGTCCTCCAGGCCCACCGAGACGCGCAGCAGGCCCCCGCACGGCTTGGCCTCCCCCTCGACGGGGCGGTGGGTCAGCGAGGCCGGGTGCTGGATGAGGGTGTCGACGCCGCCCAGCGAGACCGCGTGGGTGATCAGCCGGCAGGCGTTCGCGACGGCGGCCGCGGCGGGCGCGCCGCCGCGTACCTCGAAGGCGAGGAGGCTGCCGGGGCCGCTCATCTGCCGTCCGACGAGCCCGGCGGGGTCGTGCAGCGACGGGTGGTGCACCTGCGCGACGGCGGGGTGGGCGGCGAGCCAGGCGGCGAGCTTCTCGGCGCCGGCCTGCTGGGCACGCACCCGTACCGGCAGGGTCTGCAGGCCGCGGTGCAGCAGGTACGCGCCGAGGGGGTGCAGGATCGCGCCGGTGAGCGCGCGGACCTGGCGCAGCCGGGCGGCCCAGTCGGCGTCGCAGGCGACCACGCCGGCGAGGACGTCGCCGTGCCCGCCGATGCTCTTGGTGGCGCTGTGCAGCACGAGCGTCGCGCCGTGCCGGGTGGGCTGCTGGAGCACGGGGGTGGCGACGGTGTTGTCGACGAGCAGCGGCACGTCGCCAGCGGCGCGGGCGAGGGCGGCGATGTCGACCAGGTCGAGGGTGGGGTTCGCCGGGGTCTCGACGATCACCAGGGCGGTGTCGGGGCGGACGGCGGCGGCGACCTCGTCGGGGCGGGCCCAGGTGACGGTGGTGCCGAGCAGGCCGGTGGCGAGCACGTGGTCGGTGCCGCCGTAGAGGGGGCGGACGGCGACGAGGTGCCGCCTGCCGTCCCGGGTGGCGGCGAGCAGGGTGGCGGTGAGGGCGGCCATGCCACTGGCGAAGGCGACGGCGTCGGTGGTGTCCTCGAGGTCGGCGAGGGCGGTCTCGAAGCGGGCCACGGTGGGGTTCCACAGGCGCTGGTAGACGGCGCTGCCGCCGGCGGGGAGGGTGCCTCCGGTGGCGAGGGCCTCGTACGCGTCGCCGCCGGCGTCGACGGACGGCAGCGGGTTGGTGGTGGAGAAGTCGATGGGCGGCACGTGGACGCCGAGGGCGGCGAGGTCGTCGCGGCCGGCGTGCACGGCTCTGGTGTCCACGGTCGTCATGCTGGAAGGATCGAACATAGCGCCAACGGGCGGCAATAGTTCCGAACATGATTCGGTAATTGCCCTTGGAGGCGCGGGTCGGTTCGATAGATGATGCTTCCATGCCCCTTGCTACGAATGATGTGCGGCGGTTCGCCGATCTGGACGACACCGACCGGGCGATCCTGTCGGAGCTGGCCGCCGACGGCCGCCTGCCGAACAACGCCCTCGCCGAGCGGGTCGGGGTGGCCCCCTCGACGTGCCTGACCCGCACCCGCGCCCTGCGGGAGCGCGGGGCGATCCGCGGGTTCCACGCGGAGGTCGATCCGGCGGCGGTGGGGCTGCCGTTGCAGGCGCTGGTGTCGGTGCGGCTGACCGCGCACGAGCGGGCGGCGGTGGACGCGTTCCGGGCCCGGTCGGTGCGGCTGCCGGGGGTGGTGGCGGTGTTCCACGTGGCGGGCGCGGAGGACTACGTGCTGCACGTGCGGGCGGCCTCGGCGGACGCCCTGCGGGACTTCGTGCTGGACCACCTGGCCGTGGACCCGGCGGTGCAGCACACCCAGACGAGCCTGATCTTCGAGCAGGCGCGGGGCATGGGCTGAGCGCGCCACGGGCCCGCGACAGGCGCGTGAGGCGGATCGCCCCGGGGAACAAACCCGAGGTGGGACGGGTTGGCCACCCTTGTGATCAACGTACCGCTGTCTGTTCTCGATCTTGCCCCGGTCGCGGCCGGCGCCACCGCCGGCGCGGCGCTGCGGCACACCACCGAGCTGGCCCGGCGCACGGAGGAACTCGGGTACCACCGGTTCTGGGTGGCCGAGCACCACAACATGCCGGCGATCGCGAGTTCCGCGCCGGCGGTGCTGCTCGCGCACCTGGCGGCGCACACGTCGACGATCCGGCTGGGCTCGGGCGGGGTGATGCTGCCCAACCACGCGCCGCTGGTGGTGGCCGAGCAGTTCGGCACCCTCGAAGCGTTGCACCCGGGCCGCATCGACCTGGGCATCGGCCGCGCCCCCGGCACCGACCAGGTGACCGCGCTGGCGCTGCGCCGGACGATGGAGGGGCTGTCGGCGGAGGGCTTCCCCCGGGAGCTGGCGGACCTGATGAACTACTTCAGCGGCGAGCGGCCGGGGCCGATCACCGCCACCCCGGGCCTCGGCGAGCAGCCGGCCGTCTGGCTGCTCGGCTCCAGCGGGTTCAGCGCCCAGCTGGCCGGGCTGCTGGGCCTGCCGTTCTCCTTCGCGCACCACTTCAGCGCGCAGAACACGGTGCCCGCACTGGCGCTGTACCGGCAGCACTTCCGGCCGTCGAAGTGGCTGGAGAAGCCGTACGCGATGGTGGCCGTCAACGCGGTCTGCGCGGACACCGACGAGCGGGCGGAGTGGCTGGCGGGGCCGGCGGCGCTGTCGTTCCTGCGGCTGCGCTCGGGGCGGCCCGAGCCCCTGTCGACGCCGGACGAGGCGGCGGCGTACCCGTACACGGAGGCCGAGCGCGAGTTCGTGCGGCAGCGCCGCGACGGGCAGGCGACGGGCTCCCCGGAGACGGTACGGCGGCAGCTCGGCGAGCTGCTGGCGCGCACCGGCGCGGACGAGCTGATGCTGACCACGCTGGTGTACGACGTGGCCGACCGGGTGCGCTCGTACGAGCTGATCGCCGAGCACGTGGCCGGTGGCCTGCGCCGCGAGGGCTGAAACACGATCTTCACGTCGGCGTCACCGGGGCGACGCGTGGCCCGCCTAGTTTTGACCTCGGTGGTGGTACGGCATTCCCGGTCGGGACGGGTCGGGGATGCCGCGGTGTGGGGCACCGGGCCGGAGCTGTGCGGATTCCGCGGCTGCGGCCCGGTGCCTTTTCCGTCCCGCGACCGGCCGACGGGGTGCCCCGAAGGCGCCGCCGCCGGCCGGTCGTCGCTTCACCGCAGGTAGACGTTGGGCGTGGGCGGGGCGGCCATGCCGTCGCCGAGGAAGAAGCCCGGGTGCGGGGGCTGGTTGTAGGCGGTGTTCTGCCAGGCGACCGCCACCCGGTACTGCGGGTCGTGCATGAGCGTGTGGATCCGGGTGCCGGTGAGCGTGGGCGTGCTGTAGATCCGCAGGGCCCGGCTGTCGCTGGTGCGCCAGACGACCTCCTCGCGCCAGTCGCCGAACAGGTCGGCGGAGAGCGCCGGGGTGGACTTGGTGCCGTTGTTCGCCGCCACGCCGCTGGCGGTCAGCAGGCGGGTGTCGCCACCGGTGCCGTACTTGTCGATGCGGGTGCCGTCGAGCAGTTCCCGGACGGGGTCGCCGTCCCACCAGGCGAGGAAGTTCGCCGAGGACGGCCGGCGCCCGACGACGGCCCCGGTGGCGCTGTAGAGGTCGCCCATGTGGGTGCCGGCGCCCCAGACCTCGGCGCCGGGGCTGCCGGCGTGGATGTCGGCGGCGACGCCCCGGCCGGGGCCCTCGACTCCCCCGTTGTTCGGCCGCTGCCAGACGACCTGGCCGGTGCGGGCGTCGTGCAGGTCGGCCGCCGGCTGGTTGCCGGACTCGTGGATCGTGAAGACCTCCAGGCCGGCGCGGCCGGGGACGAGGTCACCGACGTGCAGGGCGTCGCCGTGGCCGAAGCCGGTGGCGTACATCAGGCGGCCGTCGTCGTTGATGGTGGCCGACCCGTACACGATCTCCTGGCGTCCGTCGGCGTCGACGTCGGCGACGGAGAGGTTGTGGTTGCCCTGGCCGTAGGCGGCGCCGTTGCCCGAGGCGTTGGAGTCGAAGGTCCACCGCTTGCGCAGGGTGCCGTCGCGGAAGTCCCAGGCCGCCACGACCGCCCGGGTGTAGTAGCCGCGGGCCATCACCAGGGAGGGGCGCTGCCCGTCGAGGTAGGCGGTGGCGGCGAGGAAGCGGTCGACCCGGTTGCCGTAGTTGTCGCCCCAGGAGGAGACCGTGCCCCGCGGCGGGTCGTAGTTGACGGTGGAGAGGATCGCGCCGGTGCGGCCGTCGAACATGGTCAGGTACTCGGGGCCGGCGAGGACGTACCCGCTGGAGTTGCGGTGGTCGGCGGTGGCGGAGCCGATCACCTGGCCGGTGCCGGAGCGGGTGCCGTCGGCGGTCTTCATGGCCACCTCGGCGCGGCCGTCGCCGTCGTAGTCGTACACCTGGAACTGGGTGTAGTGGGCCCCGGCCCGGATGTTGCGGCCCAGGTCGACGCGCCACAGCCGGGTGCCGGCGAGGGTGTACGCATCGACGTACACGTTGCCGGTGTAGCCCGACTGGGAGTTGTCCTTGGCGTTGGACGGCTCCCACTTGACCACGAACTCGTAGTCGCCGTCGCCGTCGAGGTCGCCCACGGAGGCGTCGCTGGCGGAGTACGTGTAGCTCTCGCCGCTCGGCGTGCTCGCGCCCGCCGGCACCTGCAACGGCACGTCGAGGTAGCCGGCGGGGAGCCGGAGCGCCGCCGCGGAGGCCGCCTGTTCGGTGCCGCCGACGACGGCGCGCACGGTGTAGGTCGCGTCGGCCGCCGCGCCGCTGTCCAGGTAGTTGGTCGCCCCGGTGATCGGGCTGGCGTTGACCCTGGTCGCGCCGCGGTAGAGGTTGAAGGCCACCCCGGTCGTCTCGGTGCCGAGCAGCCGCCAGGAGACCAGGTTGCCGCTGCCGGAGCGGACGCTGACCAGCCCCCGGTCGAGGTCCTCCATCTGCACCGCCCCGGTCGGCGGCGGGGTGGTGGGTGGCGGGGTCGTGGGTGGCGGGGTCGTGGGTGGCGGGGTGGTCGGGCCGCCGGTGGGCACGGTGCCGGTGCAGACGGTGCCGTTGAGGGCGAAGCTGGTCGGCGCCGGGTTGCTGCCGTCCCAGGAGCCGGTGAAGCCGAAAGCGGCACTGGCGCCGGTGGCGATCACCGCGTTGTAGTCGACGTTGCGGGCGGTCACCTGGGCGCCGGACTGGTCGACGACGGCGCTCCACGCCTGGGTGACCCGCTGTCCGGCGGTGTACGACCAGGTGAGGGTCCAGCCGTTCACCGGGTCGCCCAGGTTGGTGACGGTGACGTCGGCGCCGAAGCCGCCGGGCCACTGGTTGGTGATCCGATGCTCGACGCGGCAGCCGGCGGCGGCAGCCGAGGCGGTGAGGGTCGGGAGCGTACCGGCGGCGAGTGCGGCCGCGGCGGCTGCGGCGAGCAGCGCGACGCGGCGGTGGGTGACGGGCATGGGGAGTGTCCTCCGGGGAGGTTGGGCGCGCGGCGACCGTCGCCGTCGGCCTGCCCGGGCCGGCGGGAGGAGACGCCGCGCTTGCGGCGGTGGTCCGATGCCGTCGGTGCGGCGTCGGTGTCGTCGCCGCCGCTCCGGTGTCGGCACTCCGGCGCCGGCAGTGCGGCGTCGGTGCTCCGGCGGGCGGCGTCGAGGGGTGGCTCCGCGCACCTGCGATGCTAGGGCAAGCGCTTTCAGCGGACAATCCGTCCCCCCGGCCGCCCTGGCCGGGTGTCCCCGTGGCGGGGGGCACCAGCCACTTCCCTTGCCCCCGGCCCGGATTCTTGATCGACTCAGGGCGTGGCTGAGCACATGACCCCGGACGAGTTCCGACGCGCCGGGCACGCCGTGGTGGACTGGATCGCCGACTACTGGGCGACGCTGGAGCAGCGTCCGGTGACCTCGCAGGACCCACCCGGGACGGTGGCCGCCCGGCTGCCCGCCGGCCCGCCGGAGCACGGCGAGCCGGTGGAGGCCGTCCTGGCCGACCTGGACACCCTGATCACGCCGGGGCTGACGCACTGGCAGCACCCGGGCTTCTTCGGCTACTTCCCGGCCAACACCTCGGGGCCCAGCGTGCTCGGCGACCTGGTCAGCGCCGGGCTGGGCGTGCAGGGGATGCTCTGGGCGACCGGGCCGGCGTGCACCGAACTGGAGACGGTGCTGCTGGACTGGCTCGCCGACCTGCTGGACCTGCCGAAGCGGTTCCGCTCCGGCTCCGGGGGCGGCGGGGTGATCCAGGACTCGGCGTCCTCGGCGACGCTGGTGGCGACCCTGGTCGCGCTGCACCGCGCCGGTGGCGGCCGGTGGCGGGAGGTCGGCGTCGACCGTCGCTACCGCGCCTACGCCTCCACCCAGGGCCACTCGTCCATCGAGAAGGCCGCCCGCATCGCCGGGCTGGGCGCCGACGGCGTACGGCCGGTCGAGGTCGACCCCGAGACGCAGGCGATGTCCCCGGCGGCGCTGCGTGCGGCGATCGAGGCGGACCTGGCGGCCGGCGTGGTGCCGGCGATCGTGGTGGCCACCGTCGGCACCACCTCCACGACCGCGATCGACCCGCTGCCGCAGATCGGCGCGATCTGCGCCGAGTACGGCGTCTTCCTGCACGTCGACGCCGCGTACGCGGGAGCGGCGGCGGTCTGCCCGGAGCTGCGGTTCGGGCACGCCGGCCTGGAGTACGCCGACTCGTACTGCTTCGACCCGCACAAGTGGCTGCTCACCGGCTTCGACTGCGACGCGTTCTGGGTGGCCGACACGGCGGAGCTGATCGAGGCGCTGAGCGTGCTGCCGGAGTACCTGCGCAACGCCGCCACCGAGTCCGGCGCGGTGATCGACTACCGGGACTGGCAGGTGCCGCTGGGCCGCCGGTTCCGGGCGCTGAAGCTCTGGTTCGTGCTGCGCTGGTACGGTGCCGAGGGGCTGCGCGCGCACATCCGCTCCGGCGTGGCGCTCGCCGCCCGGTTCGCCGACCGGGTCCGCGCCGACGACCGGTTCGCGCTGGTGGGGGCGCACCCGTACTCCCTGGTGTGCTTCCGGCTGGCGGCGGACGACGAGGTCAACGCGGAGCTGCTGGCCCGGGTCAACGCCACGGGCCGGGTGCACCTGACGCACACCCGGGTGAACGGCCGCTACACGCTGCGCCTGGCCGTCGGCTCCCCGCAGAGCACCGAGGTCCACGTCGACGAGGCGTGGACCCTCCTCACCGACGCCGCGACCGCCCTCCTCCCCCGCTGACCGCCCGATGCCGGTGCGGGTGCGGGGCGGCTAGAGATCTTGGTAGGAATCGGCCCCTGGAGGGGCACGCTTCTACCAAGATCTACGCGACACGACACGACACGACGCGGGGCGGGGCGGGGCGGGGCGGGGCAGGGCGGCGCCGGGGCGGGGGTTAGCGGTTGTTGAGCGAGGGGACCGCCGCCACGGTCGGGAGAGGGTCGGCGGCCGGGGACTCCGTCGAGGGGGCGTCGGCCGAGAACGGGCGCTCGGCCGCCGAGAACGTGGGGCCGGCCGCGAGGGCGGTGGCGGCGACGGTGCGCTGGCGGCGGGTGCGCAGCAGCGCCCGTACGGCCAGTGCCAGGGCGGCGGCCCAGGCGACGGCCAGCAGCGCGTAGACGGCCGGCCGGGCCGTGCCGCCGAGGTCGGCCGAGCGCATCAGCGTACGGGCGTTGGTCAGCACGATGACGCCGCCGATCGCCGCGCCGAGCAGTTGGGCGGGGACGATGCGCACCAGCCAGGCCGCGATCGGCGCGGCGATCAGACCGCCGATGAGCAGCGCGGCCACCATGGGCAGCAGGAAGCCCTCGGAGCCGAGGCCGATCAGGAAGCCGAGGCTGGCGGCGCCGGCGACCACGAACTCGGACGTGTCCACCGAGCCGATCACCTTGCGCGGCTCCATCCGCCCGCTGACCAGCAGGGCCGGCGTGGCGACCGGGCCCCACCCGCCGCCGCCGGTGGCGTCGACGAAGCCGGCGACCAGGCCGAGCGGGCCGAGGAAGCGGCTACGCAACCGGCCGCCGCGCCGATCGGTGCGCAGCGGTCGGGAGAAGCGCACCAGCAGGTACGCACCGAGGGTGAACAGGATGCCGGCCATCCACGGGGCGGCCGACTCGGTGGAGATCGAGCTGAGGAAGGTCGCGCCGGCGAACGCGCCCACGGCGCCGGGCAGGGCGATCCGGCCGACCACCCGCCAGTCGACGTTGCCGAACCGCCAGTGCGACACCCCGGCGGCGAGCGTGGTGCCGATCTCGGCCAGGTGCACGGACGCCGACGCGGCGGCCGGCGCCACCCCGACGAGCAGCAGCAACGTGGAGGAGGTCAGCCCGTACGCCATGCCGAGCGCGCCGTCGACGAGTTGCGCGGCGAGCCCGACCAGCGCGAGGACCAGCAGCTTGCGCACGAGCGCCCCCTGACTTTTCGGCATCTCCTATCGACTTGGTCGACAATGCGGCACGGGGCGTGCCCCGGTCAAGCCTCCAACCGGTCAGTGAGACGACAGACGCCGCCCGGCCGGGGCGACGACGAGCACGATACGGAGCGGAAGGGAGTCCGGCGGGCGTGCGGGACCAGGCCAGGCCCGGGGCTGCCCCGGGACCCTCAGGCACCGGACCAGGTGGGGATTTGGACCCGGAGCGCAGCGGAACTGCGGAACGGGTCCGGCGGCGGGGCCGGTGCGGGTCAGGTCCAGGCGCGGGGGTCGGCGGCCAGCTCGACGACCCGGCCCGGCAGGGTGCCGCCGGCCACGTCGGCGACGGTGACCAGTTCCAGGATCTCGCGTTCGCTGGCCCGCAGGGCGATCCAGACCTCCTGGAGGGCGCGCGCCGCCCCGTGGTAGCCGAGTTCCTCGGGCCGCTGCCCGCGTACGTGCGCGAGCGGGCCGTCGATCACCCGGATCACCTCGGCCAGCGAGATCTCCCCGGCCGGTCGGGCCAGCCAATAGCCGCCCTCCGGGCCGCGCTGGGCCTGCACGATGCCGCCCCGGCGCAGTTGCAGCAGGATGCTCTCCAGGAACTTCGGCGGGATCTCCTGGGCGCGGGCGATCTGGTCGGCGGTCACGGGCCGGCTTCGCCCGGGCCCGGCGTCCGCGGTCACCGAGGCGAGCTCGGCGACCGCGCGGAGGGCGTAGTCGACCCGGGCGGAGAGGCGCATGCGGCAAGGTTAGTCGCCCGACCGACCCGCCCGGACGATCACCCCTCGACCGATCGGCCGGTGGCGATGCGCGGGCGGCGCCGGAGACGACGCTGGTGGCGAGCCCGACGGGTAGCCGCGTTCGACCTCGCGGCACAGCCGATGGAAGGTGGCGGCCTCGGGCCGGGCCGCGCCACGACGGTCGGGACGGTCAGTCGCCGACGCGGCGCAGCAGCCCCTCCTGCACGGCGCTGGCGATGTGGTGCCCGTCGGTGGTGAACATGCGGCCGGTGGCGAGCCCCCGGGCGCCGGAGGCCGACGGGCTCCAGCAGTCGTAGAGGAACCACTCGTCGGCGCGGAACGGCCGGTGGAACCAGAGCGCGTGGTCGAGGCTGGCTCCGACCACGCCGCCCGGGCCCCAGACCTCGCCGTGCACGGAGAGCACCGAGTCGAGCAGCGTCAGGTCGGAGGCGTACGTGAGCGCGCAGGCGTGCAGCAGCGGATCCTCGGGCAGCTTGCCGTCGATGCGCATCCAGACCCGCTGGTGGGGGTCGGCGGGGCGGTCGCCGGGGCGTACCCAGCCGGGCTCGCCGACGTAGCGGACGTCGATGGGGCGCGGGATCTGCGCCCAGATGCCGAGCCGCTCCGGGTAGCGGGCGAGCCGGTCGGCCATCGTCGGGACCTCGTCCGGCCCCGGCACGTCGGGCGGGGTGGGGGCCTGGTGGTCCAGGCCCTCCTCCGTCCGCTGGAACGACGCCGACATGAAGAAGATCGGCTTGTCGTGCTGTAGCGCCACCGAGCGGCGCACCGAGAAGGAGCGGCCGTCGCGGACGTTCTCCACCTCGTAGACGATCGGCTCGGCCGGGTCGCCGGGCCGCACGAAGTAGCCGTGCAGGGAGTGCACGAAGCGGGCCGGGTCGACGGTGCGTCCGGCGGCGACAAGCGCCTGGCCGGCGACCTGGCCGCCGTACACCCGCTGGGGACCGACCGGGGGGCTCATCCCCCGGAAGGTCATCCCGCCGGTGTGCTCCAGGTCGAGCACCTCCAGGAGCTGGTCGACCGCGGCCTGCCCGACCGCGACGTCCGCGTCGCTCACTGCAAGGCCCGCGCCGACGCCGCGTCGACCAGCGATCCGAGCTGGTGTACGCGCAGCGTGTTGGTCGAGCCGGGGGTGCCGGGCGGGCTGCCGGCGACGATCACCACGTAGTCGCCGGGGTTGGCCCGGTCGAGCCCGAGCAGCGCCTGGTCGACCTGCCGGAACATGTCGTCGGTGTGCTCGACGAACGGCATCAGGAACGTCTCGACGCCCCAGGAGAGGGCGAGCTGGTTGCGCACCTCGGGCACCGGGGTGAAGGCGAGCAGCGGCAGGTCGCAGTGCAGCCGGGACAGCCGCCGCACGGTGTCGCCGGTCTGCGAGAAGGCGACCAGGGCCTTGGCGCCGATGGCCCGGGCGATCGAGGAGGCGGCGACGGTCAGCGCGCCACCGTGCGTACGGGGGTCGTGCTGCAGGCGCGGCACGCCGATCGAGCCGGACTCGGTGGTGGTGACGATCTTCGCCATGGTGCTGACGGTGAGCACCGGGTACTTGCCGACGCTGGTCTCGCCGGAGAGCATCACCGCGTCCGCGCCGTCGAGCACGGCGTTGGCCACGTCGGAGGCCTCGGCGCGGGTCGGCCGGGAGTTCTCGATCATGGAGTCGAGCATCTGGGTGGCCACGATGACCGGCTTGGCGTTCTCCCGGCAGAGCTGCACGGCACGCTTCTGCACCAGCGGCACCTGGTCGAGCGGCAGCTCCACGCCGAGGTCGCCGCGGGCGACCATGACGCCGTCGAAGGCCAGCACGATCTGCTCCAGGCAGTCGACCGCCTCGGGCTTCTCCACCTTGGCCAGCACGGGGCGGTGCACGCCCTCCTCGGCCATGATGCCGTGCACCAGCTTGATGTCGTCCGCCGAGCGGACGAAGGAGAGCGCGATCAGGTCGACGCCCAGGCCGAGGGCGAACCGGAGGTCCTCGGCGTCCTTCTCGGACATCGCCGGCACACTGACCGCCACGTTCGGCAGCGAGACGCCCTTGTTGTTGGAGACCGGGCCGCCCTCGGTGACCAGGCAGCGGATGTCGTTGCCGGTGACGTCGGTGACCTCGACGGCGACCCGGCCGTCGTCGATCAGCAGCCGGTCGCCGGGCTTCACCTCCTGCGGAAGCTTGCGGTAGGTGCAGGAGACCCGCTCCTTGGTGCCGAGCACGTCGTCACCGGTGATGACGACCGAGTCGCCGGTGCGCCACTCGTGCGGGCCGTCGGCGAACCGGCCGAGCCGGATCTTCGGGCCCTGGAGGTCGGCGAGCACGGCCACGGGCCGTCCGGCAGCCTCGGCGGCTTCGCGGACCAGCCGGTACACCGCCTCGTGATCCTCGTGGCTCCCGTGGCTGAAGTTGAGTCTCGCCACGTTCATGCCGGCCTCGACGAGGCCCCGGATGCGCTCCGGCGACGAGGTGGCAGGACCAAGAGTGCAGACGATCTTCGCGCGGCGTGTCACGCCCATCAGGCTAGTCTCTCCTCCGGGTCTGGCTGTGGGCCGACCCCTTGCGGACTGCGGAACATTGTCCAACGACGCGCGTCACGCGCGCAGCCGGCGGGCGGAACCCACGCCGGAACGTTGAGGCGGCGGGCATCGGCGACCGCGCGCGGGGAATCGTACGCCCCCGGCGCGAACGGACAGCCGGGTGCTCCCCGCCGATCGACCGGCGACGGGAAGCAGCCGCCCACTCGTCGCCGCCCGATTGACGCGCGCGGTGGCCGGGATCCGCCACGGACCGCGTCACGCTGGACGGTGGAGGGCGCGCCGCGCGCACCCGGGACACCCGGACACCCGGACGTCCCAACCGGGCAGCTTCGGTAACGTCAGGTAATCGCATCCTGTTACGCCCTCGAAGTTGCTCTGCGTAACCGCCGACCAGCCGCGTAGCACGCCCTTCCGCCCCCCGTCGCCGACAGAAGCCCCTGAACAGCGGCTTTGCGGAATGCCTCGATCGCGTCACCCACCCTTCCCGCAACCCTTTGCTCTGCAGCCACATACGCACCGCTTACGCAACGTGTCCGGTGCCTATATGCCTGCAGAGCAAAGGGGAAACGGCGGGAGGGTCCGGCGGTGGAGATTGCCTACCCTGTGTGACTGCCGCGGTAGGGAGTGGCGTCTGCGCGTCTGCGCGGCTACGCGGCTCGACGGCACCCCAGCGGACGGCTTCGCGGGCGGGTGCGCCCCGGCCGCGCCGCCGGCTCCGCGTCCTGGCCGGCGGGGCGGGCGGGTCAGCTCTGCATCTTGACCAGCGGGAACTCCAGCGAGCCCTCCGGGCAGAGGAAGGTCAGCACGTCCACCCGGTAGAGCCCCGCCTGGACGGCCGGGTCGGCCTCCATCACGCTGCGCACGTCGTCCACGGAGCCGGTGCGGGCCAGGCCGAAGCCGATCGGCGGGTCCGGTTCGCGGGCCGGGCCGTCCACCGAGCCGGCGACCAGAATGATCCCCCGCCGTTGCAGGGCCTGCATGTGCGCGAGGTGCTCGGCCTGCAACCGCTGCACCGTCTCCGCCGGCAGCGCCCGCCCGGCCGCGCCGGGATACAGCACGATGCACTCGTACGTGTCGAGCGCGAAGTCGACCTGCGGCACTCCCGTCATGGCGCTCCCCTCCCGCGTCGCGCCGCACGCGGCGACGTGCGCTTGGTCGACCGGCGGGGCGAGCGCCCGTGGTCGACGTCGAGCCGGCACGGCCCAGCGTCGCACGGGCAGCCGGCCAGCACGGGTGCTCCGGGCAACTTCGTCGGCCGCCCGGCCCGGTTGCGGCCCGCTCGCGCCGTTTCCGCAGCCCGGTCGGCGCCGCTGGCAGGGCACCGGCGCTGCACACGGGGCGCGGCGGCCGGGCGCTGTCCGACCCCCGTCCTACGCTGCCGGCGTGGGCACGAGCTACCAGACGATCCTGGCCGTGGGCGAGCTGACGGAGATTCGCAGGGTGCTGACCGACGTCGGCACCGAGGCGTACGTGACGCAGGTCGGCGAGCGCCGGTGGGCGGTCGTCTCGCGCGAGGAGGAGGAGAGCGGCTACGCCGAGGTCGACGACCTGGCGCAGCTGATCACCCTGCTCACGCGCGAGCCGGCGGTCACCTTCGACGTCTTCGACTCCAGCGTCATGACCGCCACCCTGCATGTCGACGGCCGGGAGACGCACCGTTACCTCTCCGACCGGAGCTGGGTGACGGAATACTGGGACGACGACGACAACGAGGTCCTCGCCGGCTTCGACGGCACGATCTACCCACTGGACGCCCCGCCGCCGCCCGGCCCGAGCGGGGACGACCCGACCCTGTTCGTGCGGCTGGGCGTCGGCGCGGTCGACGTCGCCGCGCTCGGCGCGGCGCTGCGCGGGGAGGTGCCGCTCGACGACGCGCCCCGGCTGTTCGCCGAGTGCCAGCACGTGGCAATCCTCGACGCACTGGGGCTGGACCCGTGCCCGCTGACCCGGCCCTTCCGGCACACCCACCTCGACCACGTGCCGGCCCCGGTGCACGTGCGGCCCGGGTGATCCCGGTCTCGATCCGCCCCGGCGGTGGTGCGGGCGGCGATCGGCGGGAAAGCCTCCAGGTGGTGGGATCGACCGCCGGAGACGGACGACAGGATGGGAATCCACGCATGACGAATGACGCCGGCAAGCAGCCCGCGAAGGCCTCGGGGACGTACCGGATCGGGGGCGACCTCCAGGTCGACCGGCTCGGCTACGGGGCGATGCAGCTCACCGGCCCCGGCGTGTGGGGCGACCCGAAGGACCCGGCCGAGGCCGTGCGGGTGCTGCGCCGGGCGTACGAGCTGGGCGTGACGTTCATCGACACGGCCGACTCCTACGGGCCCTTCGTCAGCGAGCTGCTCATCCGGGAGGCCCTGCACCCGTACGCCGACGACCTGGTCATCGCGACCAAGGCCGGCCTGACCCGCTCCGGCCCCGGCGACTGGCGTCCGGTGGGGCGCCCGGAGTACCTGCGCCAGCAGTGCGAGCTGAGCCTGCGGCACCTCGGCCTGGAGGCCATCGGGCTCTACCAGCTGCACCGGATCGACCCGCAGGTGCCGCTCGCCGACCAGCTCGGGGAGCTGGCGCTGCTCAAGCAGGAGGGCAAGATCCGGCACATCGGCCTGTCCGAGGTGACCGTCGAGCAGATCGAGGCGGCCCGCGCCGTCACCCCGATCGTCTCGGTGCAGAACCTCTACAACCTGGCGGACCGCAGCGCGGAGGCCGTCCTGGAGCACTGCGAGCGCAACGACCTCGCGTTCATCCCCTGGTTCCCGATCGCCACCGGCAACCTGGCGCGGCCGGGCGGTCCGCTGGACGCGATCAGCACCGGACACGGCGCGACGCCCGCCCAGCTCGCGCTCGCCTGGCTGCTGCGCCGGTCGCCGGTGATGCTGCCGATCCCGGGCACGTCGTCGGTGGCGCACCTGGAGGAGAACGTGGCCGCCGCCGAGGTGCGGCTGACCGACGACGAGTACGCGGCCCTGGCCAGGGCGGCCTGACGACGTGGCCGTGGGGCGGGCGGCACACGGGCCGTCGCCCCACGCGAGCGCTACAGGGCGAAGCAGTTGGGGCGGATCGGCTGGTCGCGCAGGGCCTGCCGGATCACCGTGTAGGTGGTGCCGTCGAGCACCAGGCCGAGGTGCCCGACGACCCGCAGGGGGCACGCCGACTGGATCAGCACGTTTGTCACTCCGTCGGCCAGTTTGGCGTTGTCGACGGGGCGCACCAGCTCGTCCTGGAGGGTGCGCACCGCCGTCCAGCGGACCGTGCCGGGGGTGTCGTCGCCCGCGTTGAGGCCGGCGAGGAACGACGAGCCGATCGACATCTGCTGGCAGGCGACGATGCCGGCGCAGCTGCCCAGGCCGAGGAACTTCACGATGTTGGCCACGTACGTGCCGTACTGCGGGGTGCCGAGGCTGACGTAGCGGTCGACGCTGCTGGTCCCGCCCAGGCTCTTGATGAAGTACCGGGACACCAGGCCGCCCTCGGAGTGGGCGACGACGTCGACCTTGGTCGCGCCGGTCGACGCGCGGACCTGCCCGACGAAGCTGCTGAACGCGCGGGCCGAGGTGGGGATGTCGCCGAGCCCGAGGTTGGGCAGCTGGTAGACCCAGACCCGGTACCCGTCGACGCGCAGCCGGGAGGCCAGCGGCTCGTACGCGGGGGCGATGCCGCTGAGGCCACCGACGACGATGACGGGGTTACCTGCCTCGGCGGCGGCGATCTCGGCGGCGGTGCTGGTGACGCGTTCCCCGGCTACGGCGGCGGTGGCGCTTGCGCTGGCCGCAGGCCGGTCGGGGGCCGCGACGGCGGCGGCGGGGGCGGCGAGGACGGCGGCAACCGTGACGGCGAGGGCGGGGACGATCTTTCGGAGCAGCAAAGCTGCACCTCCCATGGAGGAACCCGGTGGCACCGGGCGGGGCGGGGGTGGTTCCGATCGATCGTGGACACGATGATGCCCGCCACAATCCGGAAACGTCAATGGAAAGTTACGCGCGGGTAGCTCCCCGCGTGGCCCCCGGCAACATCCCGCGCCGACCCGCCCTCCGTCCACCCACGACGAACGCCGCCCCCGCCCGGGTGGGCGGGAGCGGCGTCGGAGCCCCGTCGGTCAGCCGACCGGCGCCGTCGACTCCGGCTCAGGGTGGGCCTGGCCGTTCTTGACGTACGTCGGGTGCAGGTGCACCGGCTTCGCCTCCTGGCGCTTCTTGCGGGCCCGCAGGTTGAGGAACTCGACGAAGATCGAGAAGGCGATCGGGCCGTACACGTAGCCCTTCGGGATGTGCTGGTCGAAGCCCTCGGCGACCAGGCTGGCCCCGATGAGCAGCAGGAACGACAGGGCCAGCATCTTCACCGTCGGGTGCTCGTTGACGAACCGGCTGATGGCGCCGGCCGACACCAACATGACGATCATGGCGATGATCACCGCCGCGACCATGATGAACAGCTGGTCGACCATGCCGACTGCGGTGATCACCGAGTCGAGGGAGAAGACCACGTCGAGGACGAGGATCTGGGCGATCACCGCGCCGAACGAGGCGACCTTGCCCGACTTGGCGTGCTCCTCCCCCTCCAGGTGCTCGTGGATCTCGTAGGTGGCCTTGCCCAACAGGAACAATCCGCCCAGTAGCAGGATCAGGTCCCGCCCGGAGATCTCCTGACCCAGCACAGTGAACAGCGGTGCGGTCAGCCCGATCACCCAGGACAGCGACGCCAGCAGGATCAGCCGCGTCACCAGGGCCAGCGAGAGCCCGATCGTGCGGGCGCGGGCCTGCTGGTGCTCGGGCAGCCGCCCGGCCAGGATCGAGATGAACACCACGTTGTCGACGCCCAGCACGATCTCCAGCAGGAGCAGCGTCGCGAATGCGATCCACAGCTCGGGACTGGCTAGAAACTCCATGTCATCCTCGTCTTTCGCGACCGCCGCCGGGTCGTTCACCCGGTCCCACAACCAATCGTCGCCGCATGACGTACCCGCGCGGCCCGGCACCGCAACACGGAGCGGATCACGATCGCCTACGTACCCGTCCGGCGTCGCCGGAGCTCCCGCGGTTCCCACGTCGACCCTGGCGCGGTGGCATGCTGTGACCCGTGCGCCCGACCCCGCCCCGCGAAGAGCCGCTGCGGGTGATGCCGTGGTGGCTGGTGCTCGTCGGGCTGCTGGTCGCCGCGCTGCTCGGCTGGCTGGTGCTCGACTGGCTGCTCGGCGAGGCCGACCGCGCCGCCCAGCCGGACACCCGCGCGACGCTGCGCATCGACGCCATCCGCACCGGGCTGACCGTGGTCGCCGGCACCGGCGGCGGGCTCGCCCTGCTGCTGGCCGCCCGGCGACAGTGGATCGGCGAACGCGCCCAGCGGCACCAGGAGGCCGTCGCCGCGCAGGACCAGGCGCACCGGGAACGGGTGCAGGCGCACGCGGAGGCAATCGCCGAGGCCGGGCAGAGCCACCAGGAACGGCAGGCCGAGGCCGCCGAGCACGACGCCGCCGAGCGCCGACTGACCGAGCTGTACACCAGCGCCGTCGCACTGCTCGGCAACGACAACGCGGCCGTACGCCTGGGCGGCCTGCACGCCCTGGAGCGGCTCGGGCAGGACAATCCCGCCCAGCGGGAGACGATCGTGGCGGTGCTCTGCGCGTACCTGCGGATGCCGGCGCCGGAGGACGACGCGCGCGAGGCGGAGGTGCGCCGCACCGCCCAGCGGGTCCTGACCCGGCACCTGCGCGCGGACGACGACGCCTACTGGCCCGGGGTCAGGCTGGACCTGACCGGCGCCCGGCTCGACGGCTTCGACGCCGCCGGCTGCACGCTGGAGGACGCGGACCTCACCGGCGCGGTCTGCGCCGGCACCACCAGCCTGGCCGGCGCGACCGTGCGCGGGCGGCTCTCCCTCGGCGCGACCTTCGCGGACCTGGCCTGCGACGACCTGCGCGGCGACGCCGAGATCGTCCTCGACCGCGCCCGGATCACCGGCCGGGTCAGCTTCGACCGCGCCGACCTCGCCGGCGGGCTGTCGTGCCGGCACGCCACCGTCGCCCGGGCCTCCTTCCGGGGCGTCACCTTCCACCGGACGGCGAGCTTCGACGCGTCCCGCTTCACCGACAGCGCGACCTTCCGCGAGGCGGTCTTCCTGAGCGGGGTCTCGATGGACCACGCCACGTTCACCGGCTACGCCGGCTTCCGGCAGACCCGCTTCGCGGACCTGGCCCTGTTCCGGTGGACCGAGTTCGGTGACCAGACCTGGTTCGAGCGGGCCCGGTTCGAGGGGGCCTCGAACTTCGGCCGGGCCCGCTTCCACGGCCCGGTGACCTTCGACGGGGCGACGTTCGCCCGCCGTCCCCTGGTGGACCAGGCGCGGGCGACGACCGCCGGCTCGCACGTCTGGCCCGAGGGCACGACCGTCGCCCCGCTCGACGACGACTGGCTGCTGCTCACCGACCCCTGACCGTCCCTGCGCGGGGCCATCGCCGTCGCGGCGCGACCGCTAGGCTGGGCCGATGGGGGAAACCATTAAGGACAGTCCGGTCGAGTGGGTGGCCAGCCACGTGCAGCGCTACCTGGCGACCGATGGCGCCGACGGCGGGAAGTACCACGGCTACGACGCCCTGCTGATCACCACCCGGGGGCGCCGGTCCGGCACGCTGCGGCGCACCGCGCTCCTCTACGGCCGCGACGGCGACCGCTACCTGCTGGTGGCGTCGAACGGCGGCGCGGCACGGCACCCCGCCTGGTATCTCAACCTGTGCGCCGACCCGCAGGTGGAGGTGCAGGTCGGGGCCGAGAAGTTCCAGGGCACGGCGCGCACCGCCACCGCCGAGGAGCGACCCCGGCTGTGGCAGGTGATGACGGAGGTCTTCCCGACGTACGCCCGCTACCAGCAGGAGACCGAGCGGGAGATCCCAGTGATCGTGGTCGAGCGCGCCTGATCACCACCGGCCCTTCTGTTCACGCCGTCAGCAGCCGCGCCGCCGGGCTGGCTGGCTGGCTGCTTGCTGGGCTGATGACAGGACGATTCGGCAATCGGGACACCTTCGGCGTCGAGGTCGGCGAGACCCTGTCTCCCAACCTTCGCGTCGTCGACCTATGGGCGGCAGGCAAAAAGCTGACGACCCATGACAACGTGGCCCACGTACCGTCTCTCTGCTACTACATGCGCACTGCGGCAGCGCATGTACGCCGGCGCGCGATTCAGTCCTGCCCCTCTCCCGAACAGTCACCGGAGGAGATTTTCCGGCGGCTTGAGGCCGACGAGACAGACTTCCGCGAGCAGTACTGGTTCATGCAGTGGAGCGAGATCGTCGACAACGTGTCGTGCTACGCCTACCTCGACGATGACCTGGTGATCGTCTTCGCGTTCCGGCGAGCCGACCATCCCTTCCCTGAAGACGTGGGCAAGGTCTTCGTCGCCAGAATCGCACCAGACGAATTCGCGGCCGCCTTGGACCAGGCGACTGACCTGCTGCACGACGAGCCGGTGGGCTAGCCGTCTCGATCCGAAACCGCCACGGTTCCAAGCGCCGTTGCGAGAAGCGGCCCCTCGCCCGCCAGGTCGGCGGCGACCAGCACGTTGACGGCGACGCCAGGCTCAGCAAGCCAGAACGCCTGCAAGTCGTCACGAAGTCCCGCACCGTCACCGCGCATGAACTCGGTCAACGGCCAGTCGTCGGGATCGCGCTCGTGGTACTCGGTGAGGAAGTCGCGCAGCGCGGCAAGGTCGGTCAGCCGCTCGCCCCGCAGGACGTGGACGCGCAGGTCGACCTGGTGACCGTCGTCGATCTGCCGTTCCCAGACCCGCGTGGCGAACCGGACGTCGTCCCATTCGCTGGCGAAGTCGGAGACCTCGGTGCCGACGTCACCCGGCACCTGCCGGATGTGGAACCCGTCCAGCACCCCACCGTCACGCGTCACCGGCTCGGACACCCAGCTCATCCCGCCGCCTCGATCGCCGCCTCCACCTTGTCCAGATAGTTGAACCACCACTCCCCCTCGCCCTGAGGACGTGAGGAAAGCAGGCTGCCAGCGACGACGAACGCAAGCAGAACAGCGGCCTCCGGCTCCAGTGCATCGGTCAGGGGTTGCCCACCGAGAACCTGGTTGAGATACCGCTCGACCTCGCTGTGCGAGAGTGGAACCCATCGTTCGGACTCAGCAACGGATGCGGCAACCTCGTGGACCTCCTCCAGGGAAGGTCGCCTGCCGTAGGCGTCAACCAAGGTGTAGTACGTGATCGCGACGAGCAACTCCAGGGCATCACGGCGGGAGCGGTCGTCGGGGAAAGATCGGAGAGCGGCGTCGAATTCCTCCGATTGCTGCTTGACCACATGGTGCAGCGCTGCCCGCACCTGCTGCTCGACGCCCTCATCGATCCGCATCTGACCCTCCTCGCGTTTGTCGTCTCGCGCGTAATGCCTTGACGGCGCTCCATGTCGACACGCCAGCCAACACCATGCCACCCACAGCCTTCGGTAGTACCGGAAGGAATTCCACGAAGGTGGACCACACGAAGGTCGCGGTCGTCCCTCCAACGGCCACCGCCTCTGAGCTGACTCGCTCTCGGCGGGCTGGAGGGGGCGCCTCGCGCCGGTTAACCGATCTTGTACCTCTATCGAAGGGGCGTTCGACTGCGGTCGACCTGGCACCGTCCGGAATAGATGGTCGAAGCACCACGGGTGGTTGGCTGGTTATGCCGCCACCACCCGTGCTCAGTTTCCCAGCGCGCGTACCTTGGCGATCGTCTCCTGCACCTGCTGCTTGGCCGGCTCGCTTCCCTGGGCCGCCCGCATCAGCGCCTCGCGGTACGAGTCGATCATGCCGATCAGCGGCCCGGCCCCGATGCCCTGTAGTGCACCCGCAACGAGCTGCCGCGCCTCGGCCGCGTCCTGGGCAGCCGCCGCCGTCTTCGCCTTCGCCTCATCCAGCTTCTGCGACGCCGCCGCCAACCTGGCGATCATCTCCGCTGCACTCACACGCCCTCCCCCGGTTCCTGACGGGCCGCGCCCCGCACGAGCGACGGCCACAGAGGAGAGTACGAGATCAACGTACCGAGCGCGACCGTGCGATCACCTGAAGACAGCACCGGCGACTAGATCTTGGAAATCTCCGGCCCTACTGAGGGCCGAAAGCTGCCAAGATCTACGGAAGTCCGAGACGCAACCCGGATCGTTCAGCGGCGGCAGTGCTGAACCACACGCTCGGACGTCACTCGTCCACGACGAAGACGCCGACACCCTGAACGCCCTCGATCAGACCCTCGGTACGCAACTTGAAGATGGCCTGGCGCACGGTGATCGCAGAGACCTTGTGCTCCGAACACAGCTCAGCGGTCGATGGCAGTTTGGCTCCGGGTGGCAGCTCACCCGACTCGATCTGAGCGCGCAGATGGTCGGCGAGCCGCTCCCACTTGGGTTTGGCGGGCATGTGGACTCCCTGGTCAGCACCGCTATTTGATCACGTCGACGCTTTACATGGCAAGAAATGACCTCCTATGCCGATCAGGCCTTGCTTTGAATGGGCGCACATGTAAAGCTGTCTTTCGGCCGGCTCCCCTGGTCAGCAACCACGGAGTTGGTTCTTCCCCACCGCACAGAGCGCCCGGCCGGTCGATCCCCCCGGTCGGCCGGGCGTGCCGTGGCCGCCCGCACGCGGCCCCGGCTGGATTCCGCACCGCCAGCGACGGACGGGAGACACCCTCGTGCCCTACGAACCAAACATGCCACCCGGCGAACACACCCCACCCACCAGCGGCACGGAATTCGCGTCGGCGCAGGACGTCGAGGACGCGGACGACGTGCTGTTCGCCCACCCGCCCCGGCCCGTGACGCGCTGGATGTGCGGGTGCGGCGAGCCGTACCCGTGCCCGGAGGTGAGCTTCGCTCGCCTGGTCAAGCACGCCAGGGTCACCCTGTGAACGCCGACGAGCTGCGCCACCACGTCCTGTGCGAGCTGGTCGAGGCGCGGCGGACGGTGGTCGAGCACGACACGGAGGCGTACACCGGGATCTGCCGCAGGTGCGGACGGCCCGGCCCCTGCGACGTGCAGCGCGCCGCGCGGGCCCGGCTCCGTGACCGGCGCGACGCCCCGCCGCCGATCCGCCCGGCGTCGCCAGTGCTGCCGGCGCCCCGAGGCCGGCCGGCGCCACCGGAGTTGCCAGGGCACGCGCGTGCCGTCGATCGGCTTCGGGACGCCTGGCTGGCGACCATCGCGGCGGCCGACCGGGCCGGCGGGCTGCTGCACGGCACGGGACCGCCCGGCCGGCGGCTGCCCTGGCAGGACGCCGTGACCGAATGCTGGCGGGCGCTGAGCCTCGTGCACGCCGGGCTCGGCGTGGCCCGGGCCGGTTCCGGCAGCGCCGGTGACCTGCTCGCCGGGCTGCGGGCGGCCCGCGCCGACGCGGACCGGGCCGCCGCCGAGGCCGCCAGGACCCGATGGTGGCTGGCGGCAGCCGAGGACCGGATCCGCCGCAGCCACCACCGGGAGCGTTCCGACCCCACCGGCGGGGGCGCCCTGCCGCAGCGGCCCGGCGCGGCGCGCGATCTGAGCGACCTGGCCGCGGCGAGCCGGTTCCGGGCGGCCGTGGCCCGGCTGGACCTGGTGGCCGCGCGGTTGGCGCACGGCGGCCGGGCCATCGACCGGTGGGCGGCGGCCCTGGCCGGCACACCGGAGCCGGCACCCGCGCTGCCGCCCCGGCGGGTCGCTCCAGCGCGGGCGGACGCATCAGCGACCGCACGGGCGACGGCACAGGGGGCACAGGCCGCCGCCGACCTGGTCGTCGCCAACGCCAGACGGCACGACCGGCGGGCCGGAGCGGGCCTGCCGCGCAGCCGACAGAAGCGAGGAAGGTGGCACCGCCCATGACCGACGACCCGACGACCGCCCTACGGAGCCTGCTCGACGGGCGGCTCGGCCGGCACGACCGCCGGTTGCGCCGCTTCACCGAGCCGCAGTGGCTGCGCTACGCCGACCTGCTCGCCGGGGCGCTGCTGGTGGCCGCGCGCCGCCGGTTCGTCGCCGGGCAGGACCGCGCGCCGCTGATCAGGTTCGTCGCGGCGGCCCGGGAACGCTACGACCTGACCGGCGTGGACGTCGACCCGACGCTGGCGGAGGCGCTGCTCGGCGCGGCTTTGGGCGAGCGCCCGCCGCCGCCCGGCACCGCCCCGGCGGTGACCGCCGGCACGGTGCTGCTCCTGGCGCTGCTGGAGGACGAAGGGCTCACCCCCGCCGAGCTGGACGCCTTCCTCGCCGCCACCGAGACCGCCGCCCGGCGCGACGGCGCGGCGTCAGCGCAGGGCGCGGAACATCAGCAGGTAGCCGCAGTAGGCCAGCGGGACTGCCAGGAAGCAGATCAGGATGCCCAGCAGGGGGTAGCGCGGCGGCGTGCCGACGACCACGGCGGGCGTGCCCCAGCGACCGAGGATGAGCCACCCGGCGATCAGCGACACGGCGGGCAACCCGGCGCACATCCACGTGTAGAGCGTGCCGAGGCCGAGCGCCCCGACGCCGGAGGCGAGCACCATGACCAGCATCAGCAGCACGCCGACGCCGGCACAGCCGAGATAGACGGCGAGCGCCCGGGCCATCGGTGACCAACCCGGCAGGAGCGCCGGGCGCTGGGCCAGCAGCTCGACCTGCTGGCCCAGCCGGTCGGCCTCGTCGGCCCAGCGCCGCGCCGACTCCAGCTCCGCCGCCGGGTCCAGCTCCCCGGCGCGCGGCGCGGGCACCCCGCCCGGCACCGCCAGCGCCGTCTCCCCCGGGCTCCCCTGGGGGTACGCCCCGACCCCCGGCCGCCCCGGCACGGCGGCTGCGCCGCCGATCGATCCCGTCCCCGGTGGCGGCAACCCGTCAGGCCGCCCGGCCGACGGCACCCCGACGGCCGACGGGCCGCCCGACGTGGGCGCAGTCGCCACCGGGCCGCCCGACGTCGGCGCAGCCGGAACCGGGCCGCCCGGTGGGGCGCCGGGGGCGGGCTGGCCGGGGGGCGGGGGTGGACTGCCGATCGTGTGGCCGATCTGGTCGAGGCGCTGCCCCTGCGCGGTGAGCCGGCGGTCGAGGTAGTCGACGGCGGCGTGCAGGTCCCGCTGGCGGGCCGACTCGGCGGCGGCACCCTGCTCGCCGGCCTGCCGCTGAGCGGCGAGATGACGGGCCAGCGCCGCGTAGTCCTCGAAGGTGGACACTCAGCTCTCTCCGTCCGGCGGGTGCCCGTCGCGGGTGAACGGCACGATGAGGCGTACCCGCTGGTCGTGCCGGTCGACCAGCAGCGCCCGGTCGGCGCGCGGCTCGTAGGCCAGATCGTGCACGCCCAGGTGCAGCCCCAGCTCGGCGCCGGTCACGTTCAGCGCGACCAGACAGGCCACGTCGTCCCGGTTCTGGGTGCCACCGAGGTCGTCGGCGAGCCGGCGCAGGCCGCGCCACCAGCCCAGCAGGTGCACGCCGCGCCCCGGCCCCTGACGGAGCAGGGCACGCAGGTCCTCGTGGGCGGAACGGAACGTCACCGGATCAGCGGCGGCGAGCACGGCGGAGGCGGCGTCCATCCCGAACACGACCAGGTAGCTGCGGCCCGGCCCCGCACCCGTGGATCCCGCCGCGCCGGCCGTCGCGTCCGGGCCGGGCGCCGCGTGCGGGGCGGGGGCCGGCGCGGCCAGCGCCACGATCCGGTCGCGCAGGGCGTGCGCGTCGAGGCGTTCCACGGTGTGGCCGGCGGCGACGAGCGCGGCGACGGTGTCGTCGACGGCCGGGTCGGCGGCGGCCACGAGGGGTGCGAGCAGGAACAGCGCCTCGCCGGGGCCGTGCTGGCGGGCGAGGCTGAGGGTGGCCGCGCGCAGCACCTCGGCGGCGGTGACGGCGGTGCCCACGACGGCCAGGTGCCGGCCGGGACTGGTGTCCATCATGAACAGCGCGGACGTGCCGTCCATGTCGACGGTGCGGCCGACCAGCGCCAGGGGACGCCGGCCGCCGGGGCGCAGACCCGCGAACGTGGTGTCGTCCTCGACGCGGGCCCCCTCGTAGCCCCGGAACACCGACGGCGGACGGGCACCCGCCGGGCGGGCCTGCCACAGCTCGTGGCGCAGCCGGGCCAGCACGCCGGATTCGGCATGCGCATCGGGAAAGCGGACGACCGAGTCGGCGCCGGCGGCCCCGGCGGCGGTGTTGAGCACGGCGGTGCCGACGCTCAGGGTGGCGGCGGAGGGGTTGTCGCGGTCGAGCACGCCGCCACCTCCGGGCAGTGCCACCCGCAGGGCGAACTGCCCGAAGACGGCCTCGGCCCGCCCGTAGAGGGCCTCGATGCCGGTCGTGCTCTGGCTGGCCAGCACCAGGTGCACCCCGTAGGAGCGGCCCTTGCGGGCCAACTCCTCCAGCAGGTCCACCGACTCGCGGGCGATGGCGTCCCGGCCGGCCAGCAGCACCTGGAACTCGTCGACCACCGCCACGACCCGGGGGGCCGCGACGTCGGCGGGCAGGTCGGCGAGCTTCGTGACGCCGTGCCGCTTGAGCAGGGTGGCCCGGCGGTTCAGCTCGCGGCGCAGCTCGCGCAGCACGGCGACGCCGTACTCGCGGTCGCTCTCGATGCCCACCGCGCGGGCGTGCGGCAGCCAGGCGGGGTCGCGCTCGGTCGGCACGAACTCCGTGAAGCTCACGCCCTCCTTGAAATCGAGCAGGTAGAGCTGAAGCTCGGCCGAGGAGTAGCGGGCGGCCAGCCCGTAGAGGACGTCGAGCAGAAAGACCGTCTTGCCGCCGCCGGTGCGCCCGCCGACGAGCCAGTGCGGGGTGGCGTCGTCGAAGGCGACCGTGACGGCGTCCCGGCCGGCGCGCCCGACCACGGTACGCAGGCCAGCCCGGCCGGACTCCGTCCACCGGTGCGGGGGCAGCAGCTCGGCGAAGCCCACGGCGGCCTGGCGGCGGACGGCGGCGTCGAGGTGCTCCGCGAGGGCCGACACGGCCGCCGGCGGCGGATCGCCGTCGAGCAGCACCGGCACGGCCAACCCGCTGCCGTCGGGGCTGAACGGCGCGCCGGGCGGGTCGCCGACGTGGGCGTACCCGTCGGGGGTCAGGCGCAGCGCGGTGGTGGTGCCCAGCGGCGGCGGTGGGGTCGCCGACGGCCCGGACGACCAGCCGCCGACCAGGACGCAGACGGCGGCGGCCGGGCCGGCGTGGGTGAGCGCGGCGAGCCGGGCGGCCTCCCGGGGCGACGGGGCGGACGCGGCCACCACCAGCAACAGCTCCTGGTCGACGCGGTCGCCGTTACGGGCGGCGCGGGCGTGCCGCTCCGCGTCGTCGAGCAGCGCGGCCACCTCCGCCTCGGTGGTGGCGGGCGGGTCGAGCACCCCGGCGTCGACAAGCGGGCGCAGCGGTCCGAAGGTGGCCCCGAGGGCGGCGGCGTCGAGCCCGGCGACCCGCAGCCCACCGGGCGGCGCGGTGGCCAGCATCCGCAGGACGACGGCCCGCAGCAGCGCTGCGGTACGCGGGTCCCGGGCGTCGACGTCGACGGACAGGTGATGCCCGCCGCCGAGGGGCACCAGCACGGGGAACCCGCCGCCAGCGGTGATCGCCTCACCGAGGCGGACCGGCCGGGGCGTACCGGTCAGCGGGGTGCCCGGGGCGGGGGCGGCGAGCGCGCCGCCGACGCGGGCCAGCCGCGCGACCAGGTCGGGGTCGGCCGCCGGTGGGGCGGGCGGTGGCGCGGCACGCCACGCGGCGCGGGCGTTCTCGAGGTGGACGCGGGCGGCCCGGTGGGCGGCGACCGCCTGCCCGTACGCCGACGCGAGCCTGCCCACTTCTCGCTCCCGTCGCCGTCGTCCCACCTGATCCACAAGGACCCTAACGGACACCGGCGACACCGGACAGTGACGAAGCCGGGCGCGTCGGCTGAGGTGTAAGGGAGGTGCCCTTCCTATCGCCTAGGCGACAGGAAGGGCACCTCCCTTACATGTGGGGCGGTCAGCCGGTGACGGCGTTGAGGGCCGGGAGGTAGCCGTACCGGTAGCCGTCGGCGTTCGGGTGGTACGCCTCGATGACGCCGCTGACGTCGCGGATCCACGGGTCGGCCGCGCAGACCCCGTGGCCGGCGAAGTAGGGGCGGGTGTCGGCGAACGTGGCACCGGCCGCGGCGGCCCGGCCGGAGATGACGGTGGCGAGCACGTCGGCGGCCTCGTTGAGGATGGTCCGCTTGTAGGTGCTCATCGCCAGCAGCCCGCAGGAGCCGGTCTCGAACAGGCGCGGGTAGCCGAGCACGATCAGCCGCGCGTTCGGGGCCCGGTTCCGGATCGCCGCGTACGTGGCGTCCAGCCGGCCCGGCAGCGTGGTGGTGGCGAACGCCTTCGACTCGTTGACGGCGTTGGTGCAGCTCGACGTGCTGCCGAAGCGGCAGCTGGTGATCACGTCGGCGAAGCCGGCGTCGTTGCCGCCGATGGTGATGGTGACCAGGGTGGTGCTGGCGCTCAGCGAGCCGACCTGGTTGTTGATGACGTCGGAGGTGACGGCGCCGCCGCACGCGGGGAACGTGAAGCTGGTGACCGCGTTCGCGGCGGCCCACAGCGGGGCGTACGACTTCTGGCTGCGCAGGCAGGTGGACGGGTCGTACGGGCCGGCGCCGACGCCGGAGGAGTAGGAGTCGCCGAGGGCCACGTAGTTGACGGCTGCGGCGGCCTGGGCGGTGCCGGGGGCGAGCAGCGCACCGAGGGCGGCGGTGGACAGGGCGACCAGCGCGGCGAGGGCACGGGCCAGCGGGCGGTGGGGCATGAGGGGACCTCCACGGGACAGGGGGTGGTGGGCCCGGTGACCGCGCGCGTGGCCAGGGACGGGGGCTTGTTACCAGGCGGTAATGCTATCGAAACATTCAGATCAATGGAATGGGTCGGATCGGGCGACGGGACCGACAGGTTCACGATCGTCGATTAGGTTGGCCGGTGCGTACACCCCCGACGGAGGGAGTCCACCCCGTGCGACGCGCTCTCACGGCGGCCATCGCCGCCCTGACCGTCACCACCGCCGGCGGCCTGGTCGCCGGCACCCCCGGCCAGGCCGCCCCACCGGCCCTGGGCCGGCCCGTCCCCGCCGCCGCACCGCAACCCGGCGGCCCGGGACTGGGCGACAGCTACTTCCCCGACTACGGCAACGGCGGCTACGACGTCCAGCACTACGACGTCCGGCTGCGCTACGACCCGGCCACCGACCTGCTAACCGGCACCACCACCATCCTGGCCCGGGCCACTGAGGACCTGTCCCGGTTCAACCTGGACTTCCTGCTCGACGTCGAGTCGGTGCGGGTCGACGGCTGGCAGGCCACGGCCACCCGGGAGGGCGTGCACGAGCTGGCGGTCACCCCGCGCCGCGCGATCCCGGCCGGCAGGCAGCTCACCATCGTGGTGCGCTACTCGGGCGTGCCGTCGGAGACGCTGGTCGGCGGCTACACCGGCTGGACCCGCACCGCCGACGGGGCGATGGTGGTCAACGAGCCGGAGTCGGCCTGGTGGTGGTACCCCAGCAACGACCACCCGCAGGACAAGGCCACCTTCGACGTCTCCGTCTCGGTGCCGACCGGCGTCGAGGTGATCAGCAACGGCGTCCAGCCCCGCCCGCCGCTGGCCGAGGCGGGCAACCGCACCCGGTGGAGCTGGCGGACCACCTCACCCACCGCCACCTACCTGTCGTTCCTCGCCATCGGCCAGTACGACATCGTCACCGACACGGCGCCGAACGGACAGCCGGTGGTCAACGCGTACAGCGCCGGCCTCGGCGAGCTGGGGCCGGCCGCGCGGGCCAGCATCGGGCGCACGGCCGAGGTCGTCGAGTGGTGCAGCGGGATCTTCGGGCCGTACCCGTTCGAGGCGCAGGGCGGCGTGGCCGGGCCCGTCGACGGCATCGGCTTCGCCCTGGAGACGCAGACCCGCCCGGTGTACGGGCCGGGCTTCTGGCGCCGGGGCGCCAACACCTACGTGGTGGTGCACGAGCAGGCCCACCAGTGGTTCGGCAACTCGGTCTCGCTGACGGACTGGAGCGACATCTGGCTGAACGAGGGCTTCGCCTCGTACGCGGAATGGCTCTGGTCGGAGGAGCAGGGCGAGGGCACCGCGCAGGAGCTGTTCGACTTCACGTACGCCAGCTACCCGGCCGACGACGGGTTCTGGCAGGTGCCGCCGGGCGCGCCCGGACCGGGCAGGATCTTCGACGCCGCGGTCTACGACCGGGGCGCGATGACCGTGCACCAGCTGCGGCTGGCCATCGGCGACGAGGCGTTCTTCGCACTCCTGCCGGCCTGGACGGCCGCGCACCGGCACGGCAACGCCACCACCGCACAGTTCCAGGCCCTGGCCGAACGGATCTCCGGTCTGGACCTGGATGACTTCTTCACCACCTGGCTGCTCACCCCCGGCCGTCCGGAGGTGGCTGGCGCGGCCCGCAAGGCCGGCCCGCCCGCCGAACCGAAGTCCTGGACCAAGCTCCGCGAGTCGCACCAGCTCCTGACCCGCTGAGCGGTACGCCGGTGCCCACCCGGATCTCCGGGCGGGCACCGGCGGTCGCGGGCGATGGGCTCAGCGCGCGGCCAGGGGTTGGCGGGCAGGGTCCACCGGGGCGGGCAGGGCGCCCGTCCCGCCCAGGTGGGCGTGGATCGCGGCGGCCGCGGCGCGGCCCTCGGCGATCGCCCAGACGATCAGCGAGGCGCCCCGGTGCATGTCGCCGGCGACGAAGACGCCGTCGGTGCCGGTCTGCCAGTCGGACCGGGCGTCGATCGCGCCACGGGCGTTGCGGCCGACCCCGAGCTGGTCGAGCAGCGGCTGCTCCTCGGTGCCCTCGAAGCCGATCGCCAGCAGCACCAGGTCGGCCGGCAACTCCCGCTCCGAGCCGGGCAGCGGGGTGACGATGCGCCGCCCGTCGCGCTTCTCCACGGTCACCTCGGCGATCCGCACCGCCCGCACCTGGCCGGTGCCGTCGTCGACGAACTCCTGGACCGCGACGGCGAAGACCCGCTCGCCGCCCTCCTCGTGCGCCGGGTAGCTGCGCAGCAGCCACGGCCACGTGGGCCACGGGTCCCGGGCCTCGTCGCGCGCCTGCGGCGGCTGCGGGTAGAGGTCCAACTGGTGTACGCCGGCCGCGCCCTGGCGGTGCGCCACGCCCAGGCAGTCCGCCGCCGTGTCGCCGCCACCGATGATCACGATGTGCTTGCCGGCCGCGTCGATCGGGTTGCCGTCGGGCAGCACCGCCGTGTCGGGCCGGCCGCCGGCCGCCGCGGCGACCACCCGGTTGGCCGCGACGAGATGGTCCATCGCCTGGTGTACGCCGCGCAGCCCGCGACCCGGTGTCTCGGGGGTGTCGCGGCCCCGCAGCGCGCCGCAGGCGAGCAGCACCGCGTCGTGCTCGGCGCGCAACTGCTCGGCGGTGACGTCGACGCCGACGTTCACCCCGGTGCGGAAGCGCACGCCCTCTGCGGTGAGCTGGGCCAGGCGCCGGTCGATGTGGACCTTCTCCAGCTTGAAGTCGGGGATGCCGTACCGCAGGAGGCCGCCGATCGCGTCGTCGCGCTCGTACACCGTGACGGCGTGACCGGCACGGGCGAGCTGCTGCGCGGCGGCGAGGCCGGCGGGCCCGGAGCCGACCACGGCGACCGAGCGGCCCGTCGGCGCCGGGGCCGGGCGCGGCAGCAGGCCGCCCCGCGCGACGGCCGCGTCGGCGATCTCCACCTCGACCTGCTTGATGGTGACCGGCTGCCCGCCACCGATGCCGAGCACGCAGGCCGCCTCGCAGGGCGCCGGGCAGAGCCGGCCGGTGAACTCGGGGAAGTTGTTGGTGGCGTGCAGCGACTCGACAGCGGCGTCCCAGGTCCCG
This sequence comes from Micromonospora sp. USAFONa4, assembly GCF_057197825.1. Lineage (NCBI taxonomy): Bacteria > Bacillati > Actinomycetota > Actinomycetes > Micromonosporales > Micromonosporaceae > Micromonospora > Micromonospora sp. USAFONa4. Next base: position 1,359,061 of record NZ_CM170072.1, read on the forward strand.
GTGCGGACCAGGTCGTTCCAGTCCGGGATGCGGTTGCCCAGCGGGCAGCCGTCGTGGCAGAACGGGATGCCGCAGTCCATGCAGCGGGTGGCCTGCTCGCGGATGAGCTCCTCGCCTGCCGGCGGGTACACCTCGCGCCAGTCGCTGATCCGCACCGGCACCGGGCGGCGCGCGGGCAGCCGCCGGTCGTAGCGCAGGAAACCGTTCGGGTCAGGCACGAGCCACCTCCTGGACCGTCACCCGCGCGGCGGGCAGGGTCGGAACAGACGAAGCGGAGGGCGCCGACTGCGCAGCTGGGGCGGTGTTCACCGCGAGTGCGCTCATCACCGCGTCGTCGACGTCGCGGCCGGCGGCTTCGGCGGCCCGCATGATCTCCAGCACCCGGCGGTAGTCCCGGGGCACCACGGCGGTGAACTCCGCCACCGCTTCCGGCCAGCGCTTGAGCAGCCCCTCGGCGACCGCCGAGTCGGTCTCGGCGAAGTGCCGCTGCACCAGCTCGTGCAGCACCGCCTGCTCCTCCCCGGACAGCGGCGCCAGGTCGACCAGCTCCGCGTTGACCCGGCGGCGGTCCAGCCGGTGCACGAAGGCCATGCCGCCGGACATGCCGGCGGCGAAGTTACGGCCGGTCGGGCCCAGCACCACCACGGTCCCGCCGGTCATGTACTCGCAGCCGTGGTCCCCGACGCCCTCGACGACGGCCACCGCGCCGGAGTTGCGTACGGCGAACCGCTCCCCCACCCGGCCGCGCAGGAACAGCTCGCCCGCGGTGGCCCCGTAGAGGATGGTGTTGCCGGCGATGGTCTGGTCCTCGGCCCGCTGCCCCGGCTCGGCCTCGCCGTCGAGGAAGGGCGCGGCGGCGTCGGGCCGCACGACGAGCCGACCGCCGGAGAGGCCCTTGCCCACGTAGTCGTTGGCGTCGCCGTGCAGCCGGAGGGTTACCCCGCCCGGCAGGAACGCGCCGAACGACTGGCCGGCGGTGCCGCGCAGCGTGAACTCGATCGTGTCGGCGGGCAGGCCGGCCCCGCCGAAGCGGCGGGTCACCTCGCCGCCGAGCATCGCGCCGACGCTGCGGTGCTCGTTGCGCACCGCCACCTCCACCCGCACCGGCGTACCGTCGGCCAGCGCGGGCCCGGCCAGGGCGATCAGCTCGTTGTCCAGCGCCAGCTCCAGCCCGTGGTCCTGGGCCCGTACGCCCCGGCGCGCGGCCCCGGCCGGCAGCTCCGGCAGGTGCAGCACGGGGGTCAGGTCCAGCCCGCCGGCCTTCCAGTGGGCGATCGCCGGGGCCACGTCGAGCAGCTCGGCCTGGCCGATGGCCTCCTCGATCGACCGCAGGCCCAGCTCGGCCAGGTAGCCGCGGACCTCCTCGGCGAGGAAGAGGAAGAAGTTCTCCACGAACTCCGGCCGGCCGGTGAAGCGTTCCCGCAGCACCGGGTTCTGGGTGGCGATGCCGACCGGGCAGGTGTCGAGGTGGCAGACGCGCATCATGACGCAGCCCTCGACGATCAGCGGCGCGGTGGCGAAGCCGAACTCCTCGGCGCCGAGCAGCGCGGCGACCAGCACGTCGCGGCCGGTCTTGAGCTGCCCGTCGACCTGCACGGTGACCCGGTCGCGCAGCTTGTTGAGCAGCAGCGTCTGCTGCGCCTCGGCCAGGCCCAGCTCCCACGGGGTGCCGGCGTGCTTGAGCGAGTTCAGCGGGGACGCGCCGGTGCCGCCGTCGTGGCCGGAGATCAGGATGACGTCGGCCTTGAGCTTCGCCACGCCCGCCGCGACGGTGCCGACGCCGACCTCGCTGACGAGCTTGACGTGCACCCTGGCGGACGGGTTGACGCACTTCAGGTCGTGGACGAGCTGCGCGAGGTCCTCGATGGAGTAGATGTCGTGGTGCGGCGGCGGGGAGATCAGGCCGACGCCCGGGGTGGCGTGCCGGGTACGGGCGATCCACGGCCAGACCTTGTTGCCGGGCAGCTGCCCGCCCTCGCCCGGCTTGGCGCCCTGGGCCATCTTGATCTGGAGGTCGTCGGCGTTGACCAGGTATTCGCTGGTCACCCCGAACCGGCCGCTGGCGATCTGCTTCACGGCCGAGCGGCGGGCCGGGTCGTGCAGCCGCTCCACGTCCTCGCCGCCCTCGCCGGTGTTGGACTTGCCGCCGAGGCGGTTCATCGCGATGGCGAGGGTCTCGTGCGCCTCCGCCGAGATCGACCCGTACGACATGGCGCCGGTGGCGAACCGCTTGACGATCTCGGTGGCCGGCTCGACCTCGTCGAGGGGCACCGGGGGCCGCACGCCCGTACGCAGGGTGAACAGCCCGCGCAGCGAGCCGGCCGCGGCGGCCAGCTCGTCGACCTTGGCCGTGTACTGGCGGAAGACGTCGTACTGGCGGCTGCGGGTGGCGTGCTGGAGCAGGAAGACCGTCTCCGGGTTGAACAGGTGCAGCTCGCCCTCGCGGCGCCACTGGTACTCGCCGCCGACCTCCAGCCGGTCGGACGCCACGGCGCCCGGCGCCGGCCAGGCCACGGCGTGCCGGGCGGCGACCTCGGCGTGGATGCCGTCCAGCCCGATCCCGCCGATCTTGCTCGGGGTGCCCCGGAAGTAGCGCTGGACCAGCTTGGCGTCCAGCCCGACGGCCTCGAAGACCTGCGCCCCGCAGTACGACGACACCGTCGAGATGCCCATCTTGGACATGATCTTCAGGACGCCCTTGCCGAGGCCCTTGACGTAGTTGCGCACGGCCTTGGCGGGTTCCACGCCGACCAGCGCCCCGGTGGAGATCATGTCCTCCACCGACTCGAACGCCAGGTACGGATTCACCGCCGCCGCGCCGTAGCCGATCAGCACCGCCGCGTGGTGCACCTCGCGGCAGTCGCCGGACTCGACGATCAACGCCACCTGGGTGCGGGTCTGCTCGCGCACGAGGTGCTGGTGCACGGCGGCGGTGAGCAGCAGCGACGGGATGGGGGCGAGGTCGGCGTTGGAGTCCCGGTCCGACAGCACCAGGATGCGTACGCCGTCCTCGATGGCCTCGGAGACGTGCCGGCAGATCTCCGTCAGCCGGGCCTTGATGCCGGCGCCGCCCTCCCGGACCCGGTAGAGCCCGGAGACCCGGACCGCCTTGAACCCGGGCAGGTCGCCGTCCTCGTCGATGGAGAGGATCTTCGCCAGCTCGTCGTTGTCGATCACCGGGTACGGCAGCACGATCTGCCGGCAGCTCGCCGGGCCCGGGTCGAGCAGGTTGCCCTCCGGGCCGATGGTGGACGCCAGGCTGGTCACCAGCTCCTCGCGGATGGCGTCCAGCGGCGGGTTGGTGACCTGCGCGAAGAGCTGGTGGAAGTAGTCGTAGAGCAGCCGCGGCCGGGTGGAGAGCGGGGCGATCGGGGTGTCGGTGCCCATCGAGCCGAGCGGCTCGGCGCCCGTGCGCGCCATCGGCGCGAGCAGGATCTTCAGCTCCTCCTCGGTGTAGCCGAAGGTCTGCTGGCGGCGGCGTACGGAGTCGTGGGTGTAGACGGTGTGCCGGCGCGGGGGCAGGTCGGTCAGCTCGATCAGGCCGGCGTGCAGCCAGTCGGCGTACGGCTGCTCGGCCGCCAGCTCCGCCTTGATCTCCTCGTCGTGCACGATGCGGCCGGCGACGGTGTCGACCAGGAACATCTTGCCCGGCTGGAGGCGGCCCTTGGCGACCACGCGGGCCGGGTCGAGGTCGAGCACGCCCGCCTCGCTGCCGAGCACCACGAGCCCGTCGTCCGTACGCCACCAGCGGCCCGGGCGCAGCCCGTTGCGGTCCAGCACGGCGCCGACGACCTCGCCGTCGGTGAAGGCGACCGAGGCCGGCCCGTCCCACGGCTCCATCAGGCTCGCGTGGAAGCGGTAGAAGGCGCGCTTGTCGGCGGCCATGTCGGGGTCGTTCTCCCACGCCTCCGGGATCATCATCAGCACCGCGTGCGGCAGGCTCCGCCCGGCCAGGTGCAGCAGTTCGAGGACCTCGTCGAAGTTCGCCGAGTCGGAGGCGGCCGGGGTGCAGACCGGGAAGACCCGGCGGATGTTGCCCGGCAGGTTCGGGGTGCGCAGCAGCGCCTCGCGGGCCTGCATCCAGTTCCGGTTGCCCCGGATCGTGTTGATCTCGCCGTTGTGCGCGATGAGCCGGTACGGGTGCGCCAGCGGCCAGGACGGGAACGTGTTGGTGGAGAACCGGGAGTGCACCAGCGCGATCGCGCTCTCCACCCGCGCGTCGGACAGCTCCGGATAGAACGCCGGGAGCTGGTCGGGGGTGAGCATGCCCTTGAACACCATGGTCCGCCCGGACAGCGACGGGAAGTAGGCCGGCACGCCCCGCTCGGCGCTCTCCCGCTCGGCCTGCTTGCGCACGCAGAACGCGACCCGCTCCAGCTCGACGCCGCCCAGCGGCGACCCGGCCGGCCCGGCCGCCGAGCCCGTGAGCCGGCGCGCGGCGAGGAAGAGCTGCCGCACCCGGGGCATCGCCGCGAGGGCGGTCTCGCCGAGGCCGCCCGGGTCGACCGGCACGTCCCGCCAGCCGAGCACGTCGGCCCCCTCGACCAGCGCGTACTTCTCCACCACGCGGCGCGCGCGGGCCTCGGCGGCGTCGTCGTCGGGAAGGAAGACCAGGCCGGTGGCGTACTCGCCGGCGGGCGGCAGCGGGAAGTCCACCACCGCGCGCAGGAACGCGTCCGGAATCTGGATCATGATGCCCGCGCCGTCGCCGGTGTTGGGTTCCGCGCCTCGGGCTCCCCGGTGGTCCAGCCGGCAGAGCGCGTCGAGGCCGTTGACCACGACCGCGTGCGAGCGCCGCCCGTGCAGGTCCGCCACGAAGGCCACACCGCAGGCGTCGTGCTCCTGCGCGGGGTCGTAGAGCCCGGCCGCGGGCGCTCCCGGGCCGAGGTGCGGGGCCTGCTTCGGGCTGCTGTGAGGGTACGGAAAGGCCACCGGGCCTCCTGTCGTCGCTCAGGGTGGATCTCGATCGGGACGACGTCGGCCCTCAAGGGTCTATTGAGTCTACGTTAGGGTCCGGAGCGCAAGGCCAGTGCAGATTGATCACACCTTCCAGACTCTGGGACGTGTAGTCTCGCGCGGTGGATTCTCTTGACAGGGACCTGTTCGGCCGGTTGGAGCACTTCTACGACGCGGTGCCCCGGGACGCGGCGCGTACGGAGGAGTACGGCCCGCTCGTACTGTTCGTCAGGGAAGGCGCCGGCTGGCCGTTCTACGCCCGGCCCCGGCTCGACGCCACCGGTGCGCCGTCGCTGGCGGACATCACGGCCGTACGCGAGCGGCAGCGCGAACTCGGCCTGCCCGAGGCCCTCGAATGGGTGCACGAGACCACCCCCGACCTGCTGGCCGTGGCCCGCTCGGCGGGGCTGGCGGTGCTGGAGGCGCCGCTGATGGTGCTCGACCCGGCCGCCCTGCCCGACCCAGGCACCCTCACTGACGTACCGCTGCGGATGCTCGACTCGGCGGCGCCCGACTTCGCGGCGGACGTGGCGGCACGGCGGGCGGTCGCCGCCGTCGGGTTCTCCGCGGCCGGCACCGAACCCGGCGAGGCCGGCACCGCGCAGCGCGACGCCGCGATGGCCGAGCTGGACGAGGCGGCGCTCGACGAGGAGCGGACCCGCGTCGCGGACGGCCGGCGCCTGTCCGTGCTGGCGGAGACGCCCGCCGAGGGCGCGCTGGCCAGCGGGATGGCGATGCGCGTCGGCGACGTCGCCGAGATCGCCGGCGTGGCCACCCTGCCGGCCGCCCGCCGCCGAGGCCTGGGCGCGGCGGTCACCGCCACGCTGGCCCGCGAGCTGCTGGCCGCCGGCACCGACCTGGTCTTCCTCTCGGCGGGCAGCGAGGACATCGCCCGGGTCTACCTGCGCGTCGGCTTCCGCCGCATCGGCACCGCCTGCATCGCCGACCCCACCCCGGTAACCCCCTGACCGAGCGCTCGGGGCGGCACATCGGCCCGACGGGTCAGGTCGGGGGCCGCCACTGGGCGGCCGTGGTGGCGGCCGTGGAGAGCAGGCGAGGGCTCAGGGCGCCCAGGGCCACGTCGCGGGCGCGCAGCGCCAGGGGGCCCCGGGCCTTCAGCACCGCCGACATCCGGCGGGTCTGCCGGACCACCGTCGCCGCCCGGGGCCGGCGCACCCGGTCGTACGCGACCACCGCGTCGGGCAGGCGGGACTCGCGCAGCAGCGAGGCGAGGGTGGCGGCGTCCTCGAAGGCGAGGCAGGCGCCCTGACCGAGGTGCGGCGGCATGGCGTGGGCGGCGTCGCCGAGCAGCACCACCCCGCCCGGGCCGGTCGGGAAGCCGTACGACCTCGGCAGCGGCCGCAGCTCGCGGATCTCCTGCTGCACCAGGTCCGCCGGGTCGGTGGCGTCGAGCAGGTCGGCGATCGGCGCGGGCCAGCCCGCGTACCAGCGGCGGAGCAGGGCGAGCTGGGTCTCCGGCGGCTCCGGGCGGGGCGCGCCGACGGCGGTGGCGACCCAGTAGATGCCGCCCCGGCTGGAGCCGCCGGAGGAGCCGCGCTCGCCGAGCGAGGCCGACACGAAGCGGTAGCCGGCACCGAGCACCTCGCCGCCGACGGGCCGGTCGGCGGGCAGCTTCGGGGCCCGGTACCAGGGGATCACCGCCCGCCAGGCGGCGCAGCCGGAGCTGACCACGCCGGACTCGGGGGCGAGTTGCCGGCGCAGCGCACTGTCGGTGCCGTCGGCGGCGACGACCAGGTCGGCCTCGATGGTGTGCCGGCCGTCGCCGACCGAGGGGCGCTCCCCGGAGACGGCGCGGACCGTCCGCACGGTCACCCCGGTGCGCAGCTCGACCTCGTCGCCCAGGCCGGCGATGAGCGCGTCGTGCAGGTCCTCCCGGTGCACCACCACCGGCATCCGGTCGGCCGGCGTGGGGCGGGGCTGCACCAGCCAGTGCCCGTCCGGGCGGCGTACCCCGCCATCGGGCAGCTCCGTGGCGATCGCCTCCAGGCCGGCGCCGAGGCCCAGGGCGCGCAGCGCGCGTACGCCGTTGGGCCAGAGCGCCACGGCGGTCGGCTCGGGGCGGACGCGGTCGGCACGCTCCAGCAGGGTGACCCGCCAGCCGGAGCGGGCCAGCGCGCCGGCGACCGCGAGGCCGCCGATCCCGGCGCCGACCACGACCGCGCTACGCATCGGGTGCTCCTCCTCAGCTGTCGCGCTCGGCGGGCCGGGTGCCCGTGGCCCCGGCCCGGTCCTGCGGGCTCTCCCCGGCGGGCACGCCGTCGTCCCCGGCGGCGGCGGACTTGGCGGGCAGGTCGTCGTCAGTGTCCGGCGCGTTCGACGGCCCGTCGGACGGGGCCTCGGCGTCCGGCTGGGCCGGCGTCTCGCCGGTCTCCTGCCAGTGCCGGTACTGCTCCTCGCTCACCACCCGGTAGCCCTGCGGGGCCGCCGGCCGGGCGCCGGCCTCCTGCGCGGACAGGTCGACCTGCGAGACGTCGGAGCCGACGGCCGGCTCCGCGGTCGCGGCGGCGCCGATGGGGATGACGTACTCCCGGGGGCCGCGCACCCGTACGAAGTAGGCGAGGGCGCCGAGGAAGACCAGGCCTGCGGTCCAGACGTTCAGGCGTACGCCGAGGATGGTGTTCGCCTCGTCGGTGCGCATCAGCTCGATCCAGAACCGCCCGGCCGTGTAGCCCATGACGTAGAGCGCGAACGCCCGTCCCCGGCCGAGGCGCAGCTTGCGGTCGAGGACGAGGACGAGCGCGGCCACGCCGACGTTCCACAGCAGCTCGTAGGCGAACGTCGGGTGGTAGAGGCCCGGTTCGAGGATCGGCTTGCCGGCGTCGTCGCGCAGCGCGTGGCCCGGGTTGTCCGGGTCCATCCGGTGGATCTCCAGCCCCCAGGGCAGGGTGGTCCGGCCGCCGTAGAGCTCGTTGTTGAACCAGTTGCCGAGCCGGCCGATCGCCTGGGCCAGCGGCAGGCCGGGGGCCAGCGCGTCGGCGACCACCCCGAACGGGATGCCGAGCTGCCGGGCCGCGAACCACGCGCCGACGGCCCCGCCGGCCACCGCGCCCCAGATGCCGAGACCGCCCTCCCAGATGGCGAACGCCTTCATCGGGTCGCCGCCGGTGCCGAAGTACTTCTCCGGAGAGGTGATCACGTGGTAGATGCGGGCGCCGACGATGCCGGCCGGCACCGCCCAGACGGCGATGTCGAGGACCGCACCGGGGGCGACGCCGCGCTGGCGCAGCCGCCGCTCGGTGACCCAGCAGGCCACCACGATGCCGACGATGATGCACAGCGCGTACGCCCGGATCGGCACCGGTCCGAGCTGCCAGACGGCGGTGCTGGGGCTGGGCAGGGCCGCCTGGGGAGTCAGCGAGGCGAGAGTCACGGGTGCACACGCTACCGCCGTGGCCCCCTCCGGCGGCACCCCGGTCCACCGTCCGCCGGTCCCGGTGACTTCTGGTTTGCGCCGCCGTAGGCTCTTTGTCCATGAGCGCGCTCACCTGGGCGGTCGCCGCGGTCGTCACCGACGACGCCGGCCGGGTGCTGCTGTGCCGGCAGGGCCGGGGCGAGCGCCACGGGCTGCCCGGTGGGCGACTGCGCCCGGCTGAGAGCCCCGTGCACGCGGTCATCCGCGACATCCGGGCCGAGACGGGGTGGGAGGTCGAGGTCGTCGACCTGGTCGGCCTCTACCACCTCGCCGGGCGGTACGGGGCGTCGCCGGCGGCGCAGGTCGGTCCGGCCCCGGCGGCCGGGCGGGCCGGGCCGCTGCCCGACGTGTTGGTGCACGTCTTCCGGGCGCGTACGCGGGGGTCGGGGCCGGCCGGCGACCCGGTGGGCGGCTGCCGGCCGTCCTGGCACCACCCCTCGGCGCTGCCCGAGGCGCTCACCCCGACCACGCGGGCGGCGCTCACCGACGCCATGGCGGGCCGCTCCGGCGTGCTGCGGGACACCGCCCCGGACACCCCGGCGCCGACGGCGGGCCACCCACCGGGGCAGCGGAGCACCCCGCCGGCCGACCGGGCACCGCACCACTGACGGGTGCGGGCCGGGAGGCCGGGCAGCGCGCCACTGACCCGGGGCGGGGCGGGAGGCCTGGCACCGCACGACAGGCCGGACACCGCACCACTGGCCCGGGGCAACCGGGCGGGCGGCAGGGGCGGTCGGGTCAGCGGGTCGGGTTGCGGACGCCCTCGGCGAGTTCCGCGCTCAGCGCGCGCAGGGCGGCCAGCCCGGACGCCTCGTCCGGCGCGTCGAGCAGGCAGCGGATCAGCGCGCTGCCGACGATGACGCCGTCGGCGTACCCGGCGACCGTGCCGGCCTGCGCGCCCGTGCCGACGCCCAGCCCGACGCCGACCGGCAGGTCGGTGACCTCCCGCGTGCGGGAGACCAGGATCGGGGCCGCGTCGGAGGTCTTCGCCCGGGCGCCGGTGACACCCATGATCGCGGTGGCGTAGACGAAGCCCCGGCAGTGCTCGACGGTCATCGCCAGCCGCGCGTCGGTCGAGGACGGCGAGACCAGGAAGGTGCGGTCCAGCCCGTACGCGTCCGAGGCGGCGAGCCACTCGCCGGCCTCCTCCGGGATCAGGTCCGGGGTGACCAGCCCGGTGCCCCCGGCCGAGGCGAGGTCCCGGGCGAAGGCGTCGACGCCGTAGCGCTCGACCGGGTTCCAGTAGGTCATGGTGACCACGGGCGCCCCGGTGGCCGCGACGGCCTCGATCACGCGCAGCGTGTCGCGGGTGCGTACGCCGCCGGCGAGGGCGATGTCGCTGGCCTTCTGGATCACCGGGCCGTCCATCACCGGATCGGAGTACGGGATCTCCACCTCGATGACGTCAACGCCTGCCTCGACCATGGCGGTCATCGCGGCGATGCTGCCCTCGACGGTCGGGAAGCCGGCCGGCATGCAGCCGACCAGCACGGCCCGCCCGTCGGCGCGGGCCTTGTCGAAGGCCACCCCGATCCGGCTCACGTTCTCACTGCTCCTTGTCGAGGATGCCGAAGTAGTCGCCGGCGGTGTGCACGTCCTTGTCGCCCCGCCCGGAGAGGTTGACCACGATCGTCGGCTCCCGGCCCAGCTCGGCGGTGAGCTTCGGCGCGACCTTGAGGGTGCCGGCGAGCGCGTGCGCGCTCTCGATCGCCGGGATGATGCCCTCGGTGCGGCAGAGCAGCTCGAACGCGGCCATCGCCTCCTCGTCGGTGACCGGCAGGTACGTCGCCCGGCCGCTGTCGTGCAGCCAGGCGTGCTCCGGCCCGACGCCCGGGTAGTCCAGCCCGGCGGAGATCGAGTGCGACTCGCACGTCTGCCCGTCGGCGTCCTGGAGCACGTACGTCCGGGTGCCGTGCAGCACCCCGGCGGACCCGCCGGTGATGCTGGCCGCGTGCCGGCCGGTCTCCACCCCGTCGCCGCCGGCCTCGAAGCCGTAGAGCCGCACGTCGGGGTCGCCGACGAAGGCGTGGAAGATGCCCAACGCGTTGGAGCCGCCGCCGACGCAGGCGGTGACGGCGTCCGGCAGCGCGCCGGTGAGGTCGAGGCACTGCTGGCGCGCCTCGTCGCCGATGCCCCGGACGAAGTCGCGGACCATGGCCGGGAAGGGATGCGGCCCGGCGGCGGTGCCGATCAGGTAGTGGGTGTCGTCGACGTTGGCGACCCAGTCGCGCATCGCCTCGTTCATCGCGTCCTTGAGGGTGCGCGAGCCGTTGGTGACGGGGACGACGGTGGCGCCGAGCATCCGCATCCGGGCCACGTTGAGCGCCTGCCGCTCGGTGTCGACCTGCCCCATGTAGACCACGCAGTCGAGGTCGAACAGGGCGGCGGCGGTGGCGGTGGCGACGCCGTGCTGGCCGGCCCCGGTCTCCGCGATCACCCGGCGCTTGCCCATCCGCCTGGTCAGCAGGGCCTGGCCGAGCACGTTGCGCACCTTGTGCGCCCCCGTGTGGTTGAGGTCCTCCCGCTTGAGCAGCACCCGCGCGCCCAGCTTGGCGGAGAACCGCTCCGCCACGTAGAGCAGCGAGGGAGTGCCGGCGTAGTCGCGCAGCAGGGCGCCGAACTCGGCCCGGAACGACTCGTCGGCCATCGCCGCGCGGTGCGCCGCGTCCAGCTCGTCGAGCGCCGCGACCAGCGCCTCCGGTACGAACCGGCCGCCGAACCGGCCGAAGTGACCGGCGGGGTCGGGCAGCGGATCGGCCGCAGCCGTCAAGTCGGCGCTCATGAGACCGTCCTCTCGGTGCTGACGAACCGGCGCGGGGTCAGCGCACCGGGCGGGGCGTGGCCGGGTGGTTGCCGGCGTTGACCAGCTCGGCCACCGCCTCGCGGGGGCTCTTCTGGGTGACCAGACCCTCGCCTACCAGGACCGCGTCGGCGCCGGCCGAGGCGTACCGGATGAGGTCGTGCGGGCCGCGCACCCCCGACTCCGCGATCTTGACGACGCTGCTGGGCAGGCCGGGCGCGATCCGCTCGAACACCGAGCGGTCGACCTCAAGGGTACGCAGGTTGCGGGCGTTGACCCCGATGACCTGGGCGCCGGCCTCCAGGGCGCGGTCGGCCTCCTCCTCGTCGTGGACCTCGACCAGCGCGGTCATGCCCAGCGACTCGATCCGCTCCAGCAGGCCGACGAGGGCGTTCTGCTCCAGCGCGGCGACGATCAGCAGTACCAGGTCGGCACCGTGCGCACGGGCCTCGTGCACCTGGTAGCTGGAGACGACGAAGTCCTTGCGCAGCACCGGGATGCGGACGGCGGCGCGGACGGCGGCCAGGTCGTCGAGCGAGCCGCCGAACCAGCGCCCCTCGGTGAGCACGCTGATCGCCCGCGCCCCGCCGGCGGCGTAGTCGCCGGCCAGGTCGGCCGGGTCGGCGATCTCGGCCAGCCGCCCCTTGGACGGCGACGAGCGCTTCACCTCGGCGATCACCGCGACGCCCGGCTTGCGCAGGGCCGCGTACGCGTCCAGCGGCGGCGGCGCGGCGGCGGCCAGTTCGCGGATCCGCTCCAGCGGAACCTGCTCCTGGCGCCGGGCGACGTCCTCGCGCACGCCGGCCAGGATCTCGTCGAGCACGCCTACGGACGCTGCCGTACCGGCGTCGTCCCCCTCCGCGTGCGCATGCTCAGCAGTCACCAACGGACTCCCCTCTCCGGGTGTCATGGGCCGATGCTAGGGGGCGCCACCTGGCGACGGCCGCCGGGGGTATGGCGTGCCTCACGAGATGGGCTGGGGCATAATGGCCGACCTCCGGTGAACGGGATGTCACGCAGGGCGACCGCACCCCACGACGAACGACACCCGACATTCCCGCCTCCGCCCCCCGGGTCATCGACGTGATCCTATCTGAGGCCACGGTCGGCCGCCCGGTCCGGCACCCGCCGCGGACGCCGGTCGATGGTGTGACCTACCTCAAGGTCGAACGGCCCTTTGCCTGGTGGCGGCCCTGCGAGCAGTGTTGACGTGTCGGTCACCACGGCGAAACGTGAACCAGCCAGCATCGTCCTCGGGCAGACTCGATGACGCGCCTGCCCCACCGTCACCAACGATCCTCGCGGGGTGATCATGAGCACTGTCGAGCCGCACCAGCCCATCGGACTGACGACCGTCTCGCGTACGGTCGCATCGCTCGCCGTCGGCGTGGTCCACACCCTCGAGCGCGCCGTGGTGGGCGAGGCCCGCATGCGGACCGCGCGGGGCAACGCCTGGGAGGCGGTCTGCGCCGACCGGGCCCGGGCCGAGCAGCGGGCCGAGCTGGACCGCCTGGTGGCGGAGCTGGCGGCGGCCCGGGCCGCCGCCCGCGAGCACCAGCCGGTCAGCTGACCGTCGGATCCTCGCCCCGGTCCAGCGCGTCCCACGCCTCGGTGGTGTGCCGGCCGGTGACCCGGTCGCCCTCGCCCCGGGCGGCCGGCGCGGCGTCACCCGCGGGCCGCCGCTCGTAGCGGGCACCCATCGCCGGCCAGCGCCGCCCCCGCAGCGCCGTCAGCAGCCCGCCCGCCGTGGCGAGCACCCCGCCGAGCAGGCAGAGCGCCGGCCACTGCCGGGCGACCTCGCCGTCGAGCGCCGCGACCAGGCCGTAGCCGCCGCCGGCCGCCACGGCCGCGCCGAGCACACACAGCAGCCCACCCAGCAGCCGCCGCACCCGTCCCCGGGTGGCGAGCACGGCCCCGCCGCCGGCCAGCCCGACCAGGGCCAGCGCCGGCAGCCAGGGCAGCAGGCCGGCGCCCGTGCGGGCGTCGCGTACCGGCGGCAGCGGGGTGGGCCGGGCGGTCAGCTCGACCGCCCAGGTGCGGGTCGACGCCCACAGCGCCAGGCCCGCGCCGGCCACGCAGAGCAGCACGGCGTACGTCAGCTCGCGCCGCTGCGTGCCGGACCGCCCGCCCCCGCCCGCGTCGGCGGCCGGAGTCGTCCCCGGCTCGGCGGCCGTCATCGGGCGGGCCGCAGGGTCTCGGCGGCGGCGATGGCGGCGAGCACGGCGGCGGCCTTGTTCCGGGTCTCCTGGTCCTCGGCGGCCGGGTCGGAGTCGGCCACCACCCCCGCCCCGGCCTGCACGTACGCCCGGCCTTCGCGCATCAGCGCGGTGCGGATCGCGATCGCCATGTCCAGGTCGCCGCCGAAGCCGAAGTAGCCCACGGTGCCGCCGTAGATGCCGCGGCGGACCGGTTCCAGCTCCTCGATGATCTCCATGGCCCGCACCTTGGGCGCGCCGGAGAGGGTGCCGGCGGGGAAGGTCGCGGCCAGCGCGTCGAAGGCCGTGCGGTCCTCGCGCAGCGTGCCGACCACGGTCGAGACGATGTGCATGACGTGGCTGTAGCGCTCGATGGTGGCGAACTCCGGCACCTCGACGGTGCCGGGGCGGCAGACCCGGCCCAGGTCGTTGCGCCCCAGGTCGACAAGCATCACGTGCTCGGCGCGCTCCTTCGGGTCGGCGAGCAGCTCCGCGGCGAGGCGGGCGTCGGCCTCGGGGGTGCCGCCGCGCGGCCGGGTGCCGGCGATCGGGTGCAGCAGCGCCCGCTGCCGCCCCTCGGCGTCGCCGGTCACCTTCAGGTGCGCCTCCGGCGAGGAGCCGACGATGTCGAAGCCGTCGAAGCGCAGCAGGTACATGTACGGGCTGGGGTTCGTCGTGCGCAGCACGCGGTAGACGTCCAGCGGGTCGGCGTGCGTGTCCCGCTCGAACCGCTGGGCCAGCACGATCTGGAAGCACTCGCCGGCCCGGATCGCCTCCTTGGCCGCCTCGACGGCCTTCGGGTAACCGCCCTCGGGCGTACGGCTGCGCACCTCGCCGGCCGGGGGCCGCCCGACGGTCGAGACCATCGGCGGGATCGGCCGGGACAGCGCGGTGGTCATCGCGTCGAGCCGCCCGACCGCGTGGTGGTAGGCCGCCGTGACCTGGGCGTCGGAGTCCGGCTCCTCCAACGGCGGCAGGATGGCGTTGGCGACGAGGATCGCCGAGCCGTCGTAGTGGTCGAGCACCACCAGGTCGGTGGCGAGCATCATGCCCAGCTCGGGCACGCCCAGGTCGTCCTCGGTCAGCTCGGGCAGCCGCTCGAAGCGCCGGATCAGCTCGTAGCCCAGGTAGCCGACCATGCCGCCGGTCAGCGGGGGCATGCCGCTGGCCGCGTCGAACGCCGGGCCGGCGAGCGCCTCGACGGTCTCGCGCAGCACCCGGACCGGGTCGCCGGAGGTGGGCAGGCCGGCCGGTGGGTGGCCCGTCCACACCGCGGCGCCGTCCCGCTCGGTCAGCGTGGCGCTGCTGCGTACGCCGATGAACGAGTAGCGCGACCAGGCCAGGCCGGCCGAGCCGACGCCCTGCTCGGCCGACTCCAGCAGGAACGTCCCCGGGCCGCCGGCGAGCTTGCGGTAGACGCCGACGGGGGTCTCCGCGTCGGCGAGCAGCCGGCGGGTGACCGGCACGACCCGCCAGCGGGCGGCCAGCTCGGCGAAGGTGGCCGGGTCGGGACTGACCGCGCCGTCGGTGCGGGAGCCGCCGGGCGTGACGTGTTGCGCGCTCACCGGGCACCCGCCCCGTCCCCGCCGACCGGCAGCTCGGTGAAGAAGCAGGTGCGGTGCCCCGTGTGGCAGGCCGCGCCGACCTGGTCGACGTCGACCAGCAGCGCGTCGCCGTCGCAGTCCAGGGCCACCGCGCGGACGTACTGGTGGTGCCCGGAGGTGGCGCCCTTGACCCAGTACTCCCGGCGGCTACGCGACCAGTAGGTGGCCCGGCCGGTGGTCAGGGTGCGGTGCAGCGCCTCGTCGTCCATCCAGGCGACCATCAGCACCTCACCCGAGTCGTGCTGGCGGACCACGGCGGCCACCAGCCCGTCGGGGGTGCGGCGCAGCCGGGCGGCGATGGCCGGGTCGAGCCGGGACGGACGGACCGCGCCGTCGGCCGCGGGCTCCTGCGGACTGGGGTGGGCGCCGGTCACGGGCGCGTCAGGTACGGGCACAGTTACCCATTGTCCCGCACGCGGGGCGGGCACGGGTGACGGCTCCCGCCGGGGCCGCGGCGGCCGGTGGGCGGGCCGGGTGAGCTGGTCGACGTAGCGGTCCAGCCGGCCGTCCGTCAGGGCGTCGGCCAGGTCCGCGCCGGCGGCCCGCGCGACCTCGGCCGCGTACGGGCGGACCAGCGGCAGGACGCCGGTGACGAGGCGGGCCGCGGCGGCGCAGAGCTGGCCGACGGAGCCGGGCCGCAGGCCGAGGCAGAGCAGCAGGTCCTCCCGGTAGTGCGGGGGCGCCACCGGCAGGTCGAGGGCGGCGGAGAACGCCGCCCGCCGGGACGTCACCCGGACCGTGGGGTTGGCCAGCCGCAGCACGGACGGGCAGAGCCGGGCCAGATCGGCGGCGGCCAGCCGCACGCCGAGGTGGTCGTCGGCGTCCCGCGCGCCGGCCACCTTACCGAGCGTCGCGATCAGCTCCTCCAGCTGCGGCTCGCCGGCCGGATGGCAGAGCACCGGCAGGTCGATCCGGGGCCGCCAGTGCGGGTCCGCCCACAGCAGTCGGGCCGGCGCCGTCACGGGCAGCCCGAACGCCCAGTCGGCGGGCTCGCCGAGGCGGGTCAGCCAGGAGTTCACGTCGCGGGCGGCCACCGACACGTGGGTCAGCCGGCCCCCGTGCTCGGCCAGGAACGCCCGGCGGGCGGCGTACGGGGCGCCGTCGAGCAGCACGTCGACGTCGACGTCGCTGTGTGCGGTGGCGGCCCGCCGGGCGTGGCTGCCGCGCAGCATGATGCCCACCACGGGCTGCTCGGCTCCGGCCCGCAACCGGGCCGCCCATTCGCCGAGGAACCTCTCGTCCGGTGACGCAGCGTGACCCACGGCGCCATCGTGCCGTACGTCCGATCAGGGCGCAATGCCCGATGCCGCGCCTGATGCCCGTTGGCGGACCCGCTGTCCGGGTCCGAAGGCTAATGCCCGACCGATCCGCCCGCCGCTCCGGGGTCCGTGCGGGTGGACCGGTGTCGACCGTTGCGGCTCGGCGGGCGTCTCCGTTAGCGTCGAGTTCAACGGATGATGAGTTTCCCCGGGAGGCGCCGGTGGACGAGGCGATCGCCGTACGCGACCTGGTCGTCGAGCGGGGTGGGCGGCGGGTGCTGCACGGCATCAGCGCGGACGTGCCGCGTGGTTCGGTCACCGGGCTGCTCGGCCCGAGCGGCAGCGGCAAGACCACGCTGCTGCGGGCGGTGGTCGGCGTGCAGGTGCTCGGCGCCGGCTCGGTGACCGTGCTGGGGCGCCCCGCCGGGTCGCCGGAACTGCGCCGCCGGGTCGGCTACCTCACCCAGGCGCCCAGCGTCTACGCCGACCTGACGGTGCGCGAGAACGCGCGCTACTTCGCCGCCCTGCACGGCCGGGGGCGGGCCGAAGCCGACCGGGCGGTCGCCGACGTCGGGCTCGGGTCGGCCGCCGGCCAACTGGTCGGCACCCTCTCCGGCGGGCAGCGCAGCCGGGCGTCGCTGGCCTGCGCCCTGGTCGGGGAGCCGGAACTGCTCGTCCTCGACGAACCGACCGTCGGCCAGGACCCGGTGCTGCGGGCCGACCTGTGGGCCCGGTTCCACGCCATGGCCGCCGCCGGCACCACCCTGCTGGTCTCCAGCCACGTCATGGACGAGGCGGCCCGCTGCGACCGGCTGCTGCTGATCCGCGAGGGGCGGCTGATCGCCGACGACACCCCCGACGCGGTCCGCGCCGCCGCCGGCACCGACGACCTGGACGAGGCGTTCCTGCGGTTGATCAGGGCGGGCACCGCCGGACGGGAGGCGTCGTGAACCCCCGGATCCTGGCCGCCACCACCGGCCGCATCCTGCGCCAGCTGCGGCACGACCGGCGCACCGTGGCGCTGCTGCTGGTGGTCCCGTCGGTGCTGCTCGCCCTGGTCCACGCCATGTACGTCGACCAGCCCGCCCCGCCGGGGCAGCCGTCGACCTTCGACCGGGTCGCCCTGGTGATGCTCGGCTTCTTCCCCTTCGTGATCATGTTCCTGGTGACCAGCATCGCGATGCTGCGCGAGCGCACCACGGGCACGCTGGAGCGGCTGCTCACCACCCCGCTGGGCAAGCTCGACCTGCTCTTCGGCTACGGCATCGCGTTCGGGCTGGCCGCGGTGGTCCAGGCGGTCGTCGCGTCCGTGGTCGCGTACGGCGTCTTCGGGCTGGACACCGCCGGGCACAGCGGGCTGGTGGTGCTGGTCGCCGCGCTGAACGCCGTGCTCGCCGTCGCGCTCGGGCTGTTCTGCAGCGCCTTCGCCCGCACCGAGTTCCAGGCCGTACAGTTCATGCCGGTCGTGGTCGTGCCCCAGTTGCTGCTCTGCGGGCTCTTCGTGCCCCGGGGCGAGATGGCGGGCTGGTTGCAGGCGGTCAGCGACGTGCTGCCCCTGTCGTACGCCGTCGAGGCGCTCCAGGAGGTCGGCGCCCACGCGGAGCCGACCGGCACGATGTGGCGGGACGTGGCGGTGGTCGCCGGCGCGGCGGCGCTGGCGCTGGTGCTCGCCGCGGCCACCCTCCGGCGGCGCAGCGGCTGAGCCGCCGCCCGGTTGGCGGGGCGCGACGCGGCCGGCGGCGGGACGACGGTGGAGCGAAGGGCGACGATGGCGCGGCGGACCGGACGACGACCCGGCAACCCGGACACCCGGCAGGCCATCCTCGACGCGGCCCGCGCCGCCTTCGCCGAGCGGGGCTTCGACGGTGCCTCGATCCGGGCCGTCGCCGCCGCCGCGCAGGTGGACCCGGCGCTGGTGCACCACTACTTCGGCAGCAAGGACCGCCTCTTCCTGGCCGCGATGCACGCGCCGGTCGACCCGGCCGAGCTGCTGCCGAGGGTGCTCGCGGGCGACCGCGCGGGTCTCGGGGAGCGGCTGGTGCGCACCTTCCTCGGCGTCTGGGACTCCCCGGCCGGCACCGCCGGCGTGGCCCTGCTGCGCTCGGCGGTGAGCAACGAGTGGACCGCCCGGCTGCTGCGGGAGTTCCTGGTCACCCAGGTGCTGCGCAGGATCCTCGACCAGCTCGACGTCGACCCAGCCGAGCTGCCGCTGCGCGGCTCGCTGGTGGCCAGCCAGCTGATCGGGCTGGCCATGATGCGGCACGTGGTCCGGCTGGAACCGGTCGCCTCGGCCGCCCCGGAGACCCTCGTCGCGGCGGTCGGCCCCACCGTGCAGCGCTACCTGACGGGCGACCTCGCCGAGGTCTTCGCCGGCTGACCTGACGGCCGGGGCGGCGGCACCCGGTCAGGCGTGGTCGGCGTGCCGGGACGGGGCGTGCCGGCAGACCAGCGGATGCAGGAGCCGGGTCAGCTCCGCCTGGCAGTCCAGCGGACGCGGGAACGCCAGCCGGACGCGCCGGCGGGCACCGGGTCGGCCGTGGGCGACCAGCAGGCCGTACCGGTCGATCCGGACCACCCGGGGCGCGGTGTCGGTGCCGCCGTCGGCGAGGCCGAGCTGGCGGCGCAGGTACCCGGCCACCTCGGCGGCGTGGTGGTCGGCGAGGTCGGCCAGGAGCTCGGCCTCGACGGCGTGCAGCGGGTCGGGCTCCGCCTCGGCGTATGCCTCGGGGTCGATGCGGCGGACGGTGTCGCCGCGTTCCCAGCGGGCCTCGACCACCTCGAAGCGGTGCAGCCGGAACCGGGTGCCGACGTCGAGCAGGTCACCGGCCGGCTCCACGGCCGCGAAGTCCAGCGCGGCGCGGCGCTCCTCGTCGCCGTCCAGCCCGGCCGCCCAGCCGGAGACCCAGGCCCGGCCGAGGCTGGGCGCGCCGGCGGCGGGCGGCAGGTCCAGCACGTCCAGCACCAGCGCGACGTCGGAGTCACCGTCGGCGGGGCGCAGCGCGGCGGCGAGGTCGCTGACGACCGGCACCAGCAGCAGCACCCGACCGTCCGGGTCGGTCACGTGCCGGACCTGGTGCGGGCCGGGCCGGTGCGCGACGTGGGCGATGCCGGGCAGCCGGCCCGCGACGAGGGTACGGACGATCTCCGCCGGGCTGGGCCGCATGAACGACTCCTTCGTAGGTTAGCCTTACCTAACTCGGAGACTAGAGCACCGGATCGGAGACGTCCAGCGTGAACCAACCCAGGCCCAAGGCCCGCCTCTCCCGCGCCCTCGGCATCCCCCTCACCCGCAAGTGCGTGCGGTACTTCGAGCGGCGTCCCTTCCCACCCGGAGTGCACGGCCGGCAGCGCCGCAAGACCTCGGACTACCAGGTGCGGCTACTGGAGAAGCAGCGCCTGCGCCACCAGTACAACGTCAGCGAGACCCAGCTACGGCGCGCCTTCGACGAGGCCGCCCGGAGCGCGGGCAAGACCGGCGAGAGCCTGGTCGCGCTCCTGGAGCGACGGCTCGACGCCGTGGTGCACCGGGCCGGCCTGACCCGCAGCATCTACCAGGCCCGGCAGCTCGTCGCGCACGGCCACTTCACCGTCGACGGGCGCAAGGTCGACCGGCCGTCGTACCGGCTGCGTCCGGGACAGGTGGTGGCCGTCCGCGAACGCAGCCGCACGACCGTGCCGTTCCAGCTCGCCGCCGCGGGCGCCAACGCCACCGAGGGACCCGGCCAGCCGTACCTGTCGGTGGAGCTGGCCGAGCTGCGGGCCACGTTGGTGCGCGAGCCCGCCCGGCACGAGGTGCCGGTGATCTGCGACGAGCAGCTGGTGGTGGAGTTCTACTCCCGCTGAGCACCGCGCGGCCCGGCACAACGCCGGGCCGCGCGCCGCACCGGCCCGACGCCCGCGCCGAATCTGCTCAGCGGGCCGGCCCGGCGGGTCTGCTCAGCGGGTCTGCTCCAGCCAGGAGGCGTAGAGCAGGCCGTAGACCGACTCCGGGTCGCGGACCAGATCGTCGTGCGGACCGCGCTGCACGATCCGGCCCTTGTCCACCACGATCACCTCGTCGGCGGCCTGCGCCGTGGAGAGCCGGTGCGCGATCGCGAGGGTGGTGCGCCCCCGGGTCACCGCGTCCAGGGTGCGTTGCAGCCGCACCTCCGTGGCCGGGTCGACCGCGCTGGTCGCCTCGTCCAGCACCAGCAGGTCCGGGTCGGCCACGTACGCGCGGGCCAGCGCCACCAGCTGCCGCTCCCCCACGCTCAGCGCCTCGCCGCGCTCCCCCACCGGCGTGTGCAGGCCCGACGGGAGCCCGTCCAGCCAGTCCGCCAGCCCCAGCTCGGTGAAGGCCGCCGAGAGCTGCGCGTCGGTCAGCTCCGGGCGGGCGAAGCGGACGTTCTCCGCCACCGTGGCGTCGAAGAGGAAGCCGTCCTGCGGCACCATCACCACCCGCGAACGCAGCGAGCCGAACCGGACCCGCTCCAGCGGCACGCCCGAGAGCAGCACCTGGCCGGCGGTCGGGTCCATCAGGCGGGTGAGCAGCTTGGCGAAGGTGGTCTTGCCGCTGCCGGTCTCGCCCACCACCGCCACCCGGCTCTTCGCCGGGATCTCCAGGCTGACGTCGTGCAGCACGGGCGGACCCCCGGGGTACGCGAAGCGCACCCCCGCGAAGCGGATGTCCAGCGGCCCCGACGGCAGCTCGCGCCCCTGCTCGCCCGGGTCGGCGACGTCGGGCGCGACGTCCAGCACGTCCAGCACCCGGCGCCAGCCGGCGACGGCGTTCTGCGCCTCGTTGAGCACCTCGGTGGCGACCTGCACCGGCTGGATGAAGAGCGTGACCAGGAAGAGGAAGGCGGTCACCTCGCCGATGCTCAGGGTGCGGTCGGCGCCGAGGGTCACCCCGAGCACCACCACACCGGCCAGCGCCAGCCCGGCGGCCAGCTCACCGACCGAACTGCCCAGGACGCTGATCCTGATCGTCCGCTGCTGGGCCCGCCGCTGGGAGTCGATCGCCTCGTCCAGCCGTCGGGCGGTCCGCCCGGCGATCCCGTAGGCCCGGATCACCGGCGCGCCGACCACGCTCTCCCCGATCGCACCGAGCAGCGTCCCGGTGCGCTGCCGGACCACCCCGTACGCCCCGGCGAGGCGGCGCTGGAGCAGCCGGATCACGAACACGGCGGGCAGGAAGGCGGCGAAGACCACCAGGGTCAGCTGCCAGGAGTACGCGAACATCACAAGCGTGGTGATCACCAGCTGGCCGAGGTTGACCACCAGGATCACGCCGCCCCACTGGAGGAACTGGGTGATCTGGTCGACGTCGCTGGTCACCCGGGAGACCAGCGAGCCGCGGCGCTCGGACTGCTGGTGCAGCATGGACAGGTCGTGCACGTGCCGGAACGCCCGGATCCGCACGTTGGCCAGCGCGGTCTCGCTGACCGTGAAGAGCCGACGCGTCATCAGGTAGCCGCAGAGCGTGGTTACCACCAGCACCCCGGCGGTGGCGGCGACCACCGTCCAGACCACGGTCAGGTCCAGGCCACCGAC
Source organism: Micromonospora sp. USAFONa4 (assembly GCF_057197825.1). Classification (NCBI taxonomy): domain Bacteria; kingdom Bacillati; phylum Actinomycetota; class Actinomycetes; order Micromonosporales; family Micromonosporaceae; genus Micromonospora; species Micromonospora sp. USAFONa4. The sequence goes on from NZ_CM170072.1 coordinate 1,380,840, forward strand.
GATGCCGTTGTCGATGCCCTGCTGCACCGCCACCGGGACGGCCGCCCGGCCGACCATGTAGACCAGGGCCAGGCCGAGCGTGCCGGCGAGGCCGACCCGCAGCTCCGGGGAGAGCGCCAGGCCGCGGCGCAGCGTCTGCCATGTCGTCTCGGGCGTCTCCGGAACGTCGGCGGCCTCGGCCCCGGCTTTCCGTGCCGTGTCCGTGGTGGTAGTAGCGCTCACCGGGTTGGCCTTTCGTTCGCGACTGCGGGGCTCCGCTGCGCTGCACTCCTCGCGCTCACCGGTCCACCTCGATTTCCAGGCCCGACGTCAGCGGGGCGACCTCGTCGTACGTCTCGTCCTTGGCCTGGTCCATCTCGGCCTGCTCGTAGGCGGTGACCAGGTCGGCGTAGCCGGGCACCGTGGCCAGCAGCTCGACGTGCGGGCCGCGGGCGACCACCCGGCCCTGCTCCAGGTAGACCACCTCGTCGGCCAGCGCGATGGTGGCCCGCCGGTAGGCGACCACCAGGATCGACGCGGCCGGCACCCCGGCCGCCCCCGCCGAGGAGCGCAGCCCAGCCAGGATGGCCGCCTCCACCCGGGGGTCGACGGCGCTGGTCGCGTCGTCGAGGACCAGCAGGCGGGGCCGGCCGGCGAGCGCGCGGGCCAGGGTGAGCCGCTGCCGCTGGCCGCCGGAGAGCGAGGTGCCCCGCTCGCCGACCCTCGTGTCGAGGCCGTCGGGCAGGGCGGCGACGAAGCCGTCCGCCTCGGCCAGCCGCAGCGCGGCCCAGACCTCCTCGTCGCCGATGCCCGGCCGGTCCAGGGTGACGTTGCCGCGCACCGTGTCGTCGAAGACGAACGGCACCTGGGCGACCAGCGCGGCAGTGTCGGCCAGCGAGGCGGCGGTGAGCCGGCGGACGTCCACCCCGTCCAGGCAGACGGTGCCGACCCGGGGGTCGACCAGCCGCACGGCCAGCGCGGCGATCGTCGACTTGCCGGAGCCGGTCGGCCCGACCAGGGCGACGGTCTTTCCGGCGGGCACGGTGAAGGAGACCTCTCCGAGCACCTCCGTGCCGGGCAGGTGCGCCTCGGCGGGCTCGTAGCCGAACCGCACGCCCGCGAACGCGAGGGTGGCCGGGCGGGGGTCCGTCACGTCGAGCGTCGTGTCGCCGTACGCCATCTCGCCGGTGGCGTCGAGCACCCGGCGGACCCGGTCCCAGCCGGCGACGCTGCGCGGCAGCTCGGCCAGCACCCAGCCGATGGCCCGCACGGGGAACGCCAGCACGGTGAAGAGGAAGGCGACGCTGACCAGCTCGGCGACGGTGATCTCACCCTGCCGCAGTCGGAGCGTGCCGACCACCAGCACGGTGAGGGTGCCGAGGCTGGGCAGCGTGTCCAGCAGCGGGTCGAACACGCCGCGCAGCCGCCCCACCGCCACCAGCGAGTCGCGCAGCTCGCCCGCGCGGGCGGCGAACCGGTCGGTCTCCTGCGCCTCCCGGCCCATCGTCTTGACGACCAGGGCGCCGTCGAAGCTCTCGTGCGCGATTCCGCTGACCTCGGCGCGCAGCCGCTGGGCCCGGGCCTGGCGGGGGGCCATCCGGCGGGAGTAGGCGACGTTGAGCGCGAAGAGCGCCGGGAAGACCGCGAGGCCGACCAGGGCCAGCGCCCAGTCGGTGAGGAAGAGCGAGGCCACCGCGCCGACCAGCATCACCAGGGTGCCGACCGCGAACGGCAACGGGGCGATCGGGTGCCAGGCGGCCTCGACGTCGGAGTTGGCGTTGGACAGCAGCGTGCCGGTGGCGTTGCGGTGGTGCCAGGACAACGGCAGTTCCAGGTAGCGGCGGGTGACCCGGCGCCGGTAGGCGGCCTGGAGGCGGTACTGCATGTAACCCGCGCCGAGCCGGCGGCCGAAGATGCCGGCCACCCGCAGCACGCTGATGCCGAACAGCGCGACGGCCGCCAGGGCCAGCCCGCCGACTCCGACCTCGCCACGCTCGATCGCCGGCACCACCACGTCGCCGACCACGGCACCCACCACGTAGGCGCTGGCCACCGTCATGGCGCCGAAGAGCACGCTGCCGCTCACCGCGACCGCGAAGATGCGCGGCTGCTCCCGGATAGCCCGCCCGAGGACGGCCAGCCCCCGCACCAGCACGTCCCGACTTGTCCTGCTCGCCACGCTCTCCCCTGCCGTAAGCCGCACCTATCCTCCTCATCCTTACCGGTCCGAGCCAGCTCCGCCGCCCCGGACCGCTATGTCCACCGTCACGGCCGCCCGGCCCGCTATGTCCACCGGCACGGCCGCCCGGACCGCTCGCCGCGCCGAGTGGGCCGGGCGCGCCTACGATCGGGGCATGCCGCGGTACGCCCGAACGGAGCGCGAGGCGCTCGTCGACCTGATGCAGACGCTGGGACCGGACGCGCCGACGGTCAACGAGGGGTGGACCACCCGCGACCTCGCCGCCCACCTGGTGCTGCGCGAACGCCGGCCCGACGCCGCCGGCGGCATCCTGCTCCCGCCGCTGCGCGGCTACGCCGAACGGGTGCGCCTGCGCGTCGCCGCGCGCCCCTGGCCACGCCTCCTCGACGAGGTGCGCCGGCCGCCGGTGTGGAGCCCGGTCAGCAACCCGCTCACCGACGAGCTGGCCAACACGCTGGAGTTCTTCATCCACCACGAGGACGTGCGCCGCGCCCGCCCGGGCTGGCTCCCCCGCGACCTGGGGGCGGGGCTGAACGCGGCGCTCTGGAAGCGGTGCACCGGGCTGGCCCGGCTGGCGCTGCGCCGGTTCCCGGCGGACGTCTTCGTCCAGGCGCCCGGCTACGGGGAGCTTTCCGTCGGCCGGGGCGGCGAACCCGTGCGGGTGGTGGGGGCGCCGGGCGAGCTGGTCCTGTTCCTCAGCGGCCGGCAGCGGATCTCCCGGGTGCAGATCGACGGGCCGGCGGCACCGGCCGAGCGACTCCGGGGCGCCGACCTGGGCATGTGACGCCCCGCAGGCGGACAGCCGCAGCGCGATCCGAAGGGGCGCCTGGGTCAGCGACAGTCACCGATTTCTGCTCCCGTACGCTGTCCCGCGCCGTCCCGCTGCGGGGCGGCGCGACAGGGGGGGCACCGTGCGGACCTTCGCGATCTCGGCGCTACGGGAACCCCCCTTTCCCGCGCGCCAGCACGACGCCACCGCACGGGTGGCGCGGGAGAGCATCGAGTGGGCGCTCGGCCACGGGCTGATCGGCGACGGGCCCCGGCTGCACCGGCTGCGTCGGGCCGACGCCGCCGGGCTGGCCGGGCGGGCCTGCCCGGAGGGCCCGGTGGAGGGGCTGCGGCTGCTCACCGACCTGATCTCCTGGCTGTTCGTGATGGACGACGCCTGCGACGAGGACGGCCTCGGCGACTCCCCCACCCGGCTGGCGCCGACCGTCGCCGCCCTGCTGGACGTGCTGGACGGCCACGGGGGACGGGTCGACGCGACCGTGGCCGGGCCGCTCGGCGAGGCGCTGGGCGAGCTGTGCCGGCGGGCCCACACCGCCGGCGGGCCCGTGGCGCTGCTGCGCTTCGTCGGCGAGGTGCGGGAATACCTGCTGGCGCTGCTCTGGGAGGCGGCGAACCGCGAGCACGGGCGGGCGCCGGGGCTGGCCGAGTACGTGCAGATGCGCCGGCACACCGGAGGGGTCCACCCCAGCTTCACCCTCACGGAGCTGGCCACCGGGGCGCTGCCGGGCGCGAGCCAGCGCGCTGAGCCTTCGCTGGTCGCGCTCGACCTGCTCGCCGCCGACCTGGTCTGCTGGTGCAACGACGTCTTCTCGTACGGCAAGGAGCACCTCGCGCAGCCGGACGTACACAACCTGGTCGCGGTGATCGCCGCGGGGCGGGCGGGCGGCGACCAGTCGTCGGCCCTGCGGGCGGCGGCCGACCGGTTCAACGAGGGGCTCTCGGCGTACCTGGCGACGGAGGCGGCGCTGCTCGCCACCGGCGACGACGGCCTGCGGCCGGCCCTCACCGCGCGGCGCAACTGGATCCGGGCCACCTACGACTGGTCGCTGGCGGCGGCCCGGTACGCCTGAGCCGGGCGTCCATCCTCCGAGACGTGGCCCAGCCGTGATCCACAGAACTAGCCGATCCCCGGGCGCAGGCAATACCCTTCGGTAACGAACGCCGACGTGACCGTGGTCACGTCTCCACCCCCGAAGGCGGCTACAGCGATGGCTCTCGATGTACCGTACCGTTCCATCCCCGACATGTTCCTCAAGCGCGTGGCGGCGTCCCCCGACCGCGACGCCTTCGCCCACCCGGCCCCCGACGACTCCGGGCCGGTCTGGCTGACCTGGGAGCAGATGGCCCGTCGCGCCAAGGCGGTCGCCGCCGGGCTGCACGGCCTCGGTGTCGGCCTGGAGGATCCGGTAGCGATCCTGGCGAACACCCGGCTCGACTGGGTGATCGCCGACCTCGGCATCATGTGCGCCGGTGGCGCGACCACCACCGTCTACCCCACCACGGAGCCCGACGACGCGACCTACATCATCGCCGACTCCGGCTCGCGGGTGCTGTTCGCCGAGAACCCGGCACAGGCCGCCAAGATCGCCGGCGCGAACCTGCCGGCGCTCACCCACGTCGTGCTCTTCGACGGCGCCGCCGACCCGGCCGCCGCCGTCCCCCAGCTCACCCTCGCCGAGCTGGAGGAGCAGGGCGCCCGCGCGCTGGCCGCCGAGCCCGACCTGATCGACATGCTGGTCGCCGGGATCGGCCCCGAGCACCTGGCCACGCTGATCTACACCTCCGGCACGACCGGGCGCCCGAAGGGCGTCGAGCTGCTGCACGGCGGCTGGTGCTGGGAGGGCGTGGCGCAGGTCGAGGTGGGGCTGCTCCGCGACGACGACCTGCAGTACCTCTGGCTCCCGCTGTCGCACTCGTTCGGCAAGACCCTGCTCTGCGGGGCGATCCACGTGGGCCTGCCGACGTACGTCGACGGACGGGTCGACAAGCTGGTCGAGCTGCTCTCGGTGATCCGGCCGACGCTGATGTGCGGCGCGCCCCGGGTCTTCGAGAAGGTCTACAACAAGGCGGTGACCACCGCGCAGGCCGGCGGCGGCGCGAAGGCGAAGATCTTCGGCTGGGGCGTCCGGGTCGGCAAGGAGAAGGTCGCCCTGGAGCAGGCCGGCCGGCCGCTCCCGACGGGGCTGAAGCTGAAGTACACGGTGGCCGAGAAGCTGGTGTTCAGCAAGCTCCAGGCCCGCCTCGGCGGCCGGATCCGGGTGCTCGTCTCCGGCGCCGCCCCGCTCAGCCCGGAGATCGCCACCTTCTTCGCCGCGGCGAACCTGCCGATCTCCGAGGGCTACGGCCTCACCGAGACCAGCGCCGGCAACTTCGTCAACCCGCCGGACGGGCTGCGGATCGGCACCGTCGGCAAGGCGATGGGCGACCTGGAGTGCCGGATCGACACCGACGGCGAGATCCTGGTGCGTGGCCGGCCGGTGATGCGCGGCTACCACAACCTGCCCGAGGAGACCGCCGCCGCGTTCACCGAGGACGGTTTCTTCCGCACCGGTGACATCGGCACCCTGGACTCCGACGGCTACCTGAGGATCACCGACCGGAAGAAGGACCTGGTCAAGACCTCCGGCGGCAAGTACATCGCGCCCTCGCACATCGAGGGGATGTTCAAGGCGACCTGCCCGTACACCTCCCAGGCGGTGGTGATCGGCCAGGCCCGCAACTACTGCACGATGCTGGTCACGCTGGACCCGGAGGCGATCAAGGGCTGGGCCGCCGGCACCCCGCTGGAGGGCCGCGACTACACGGAGATCGTCACCTCGCCGGAGGCGAAGGCCATGGTCGAGGGGTACGTGGCGGAGCTCAACGCCAAGCTCAACCGCTGGGAGACGATCAAGAAGGTCGCCATCCTGCCGCGCGACCTGACCATCGAGGACGGCGAGATCACCCCGTCGCTCAAGATCAAGCGCCGCGGCGTGGAGAGCAACTTCGCCGGCGAGATCGAGAAGATGTACGCGGGCACGCTGGCCGAGCTCTGAGCCCGCGACGTCGGCGGCCCCACCTTCCGTACGGGGTCGCCGACGTCGGACGGGCGGGAGCGCCGGCTCACAGGTGGTGGCCCCGCCACCGCGTCTGCTCGACCTCCGAGGCGAGCTGCTCCTCCAGCGCCACCTGCCGCACGCGCCGCCGCCGTGGGGCGTCGACGACCGTCTGCACCGCGACCGTCAGCACGGCGGCCACCGCCAGCATGGCCAGGGCCACCAGCTCCGGCAGTTGCGCGGCCACCGGGGTCAGCGCGACGAGGAGCACGACACCGCAGATCGTCGGCCAGCGCGCCGCGCCCAGCATCCGGCTCCCGAGCAGGATCAACGTGAGCAGGTAGAGCGCGACCCCGCCGAAGAGGGCCAGCATGTCGAAGCCGGGCAGCGGCACCCCCCAGCTCGGGGTCGCCGGGTCCGCGCCCTCGTGGATCAGTCCCTTGAGGCCGAGGGCGAACAGGATCACGCCCGTGATCAGCGGCAGGTGCAGGTAGGTGTACACGTCCCGGGCCAGCCCGGCGCGGGTGCGCCGCTCCCGGGTGCGGTGCAGCACCTGCTCCATCGCCAGGGCGAGGGTGTCGAAGTACGCCCACCACAGCGCCGCGACCACCGCGATGCCGAGGAGCGCCGCGACGATCACCGGCCAGGTCAACGGCAGGGTGGCGGTGGGGCCGGGCCCGAGCCCCAACGCGATGATCGACTCGCCGAGCGCCACCATGATGATCAGCGCGTGCCGTTCCGCCCAGTGCCCCGCCGAGAGCACCGTCCACCCCGCGCGGTGCTGGGCCAGGCCGGAACCGTACTCGACGCCGAGCGCGGCGAGCCACAACGCCAGCCGGAGCGTCATCTCGGCGCGGCCGTCGAGGATCCGCTGCGGCACCAGCGCGGCGGTCAGGATGAAGCCCGTCGCCAGCAGGAACGGCAGAGCCAGCACGGGCATCCGCCGGCGCACCTCCCGGTCGGAGCGTACGGCCCAGAGGAAGACCGACACCTGGGTCGCGCGGACCAGGAAGTAGCAGACGGCGAAGACCACCGGGCCGGGCAGCCCGCCGGGGCGGTCGACGAACGCCTTCGGCAGGCTCAGCGCGAGCACGAAGACGGCGGCGGAGATGACGAACCCGACCAGCGGCGCGATCCCCTGGTCGGTGCGGACCACGTTGCCGAGGGCGGCGAAGCCGCTCCAGCACCACCAGAGCAGGGCGAGGACCACCAGGAGCTGGACCAGTCCGCGGGGGGTCGGGTTGCTGGCCGTCACCGTGGTCACGTTGAGGAAGGCGAAGACGAAGACGAGGTCGTAGAAGAGCTCCAGGCGGGTGGTGCGGGAGCCGGGGGCGTTCGGCAGGATCCCGCGCGGCCACCGTATCCCCCGCGCGTCCCCCACCTGCGCAGTCTCCCAGCCCCGGGTGCCGCGCAGGCGCGATTCACCGACGGCGCCGCGACTTCCGGCCGGCACGCCGGCCCGTCCTCAGGCGATGACCGCCGGCTCCCGCCACTGCGACCGGCCGCCCCGGTCCAGGTCGTACCGGACGGCGGCGATGCGGCCGACCGCCTCGGCCAGGTCGGCGGCCGGCAGGGTGAACGGCAACCGCAGGAAGCGCTCCAACGTGCCATCCAGGCCGAACCGGGGACCGGGCGCCAGGCGTACGCCGACCTCCTCGGCGGCCCGGGCCAGCGCGCTGGAGATCGGCCCGTCGAGTTCGGCCCAGAGGGTCACCCCGCCGTGCGGGACGGTGACCCGCCACTCGGGCAGGCGCTGCGCGAGCGCCGCCAGCAGGGCGTCGCGCTGGGCGGTGAGCTGGGCCTGGCGTGCGGCGACGATGGCCGGCGCGTCGGCGAGCAGGTGGACCGCGACCAACTGGTCCAGGACCGGGCTGGCCATGTCGACGCCGACCCGGGCGGCGGCGAGCCGCTGCACCTGCGGGGCGGAGGCGCGCACCCAGCCGATCCGCAGGCCGCCCCAGAAGGGCTTGCTCATCCCGCCGATGCTGACCACCCGGGAGTGCCGGTCGAAGCTGGCGGTGGGCGGGGGCAGCACCGTCCCGTCCAGCGGCAGGTCCACGAAGGACTCGTCGACGACCAGGTCGGTGCCGACGGCGTGCGCGGTGGCCACCACCCGCTCGCGCAGCGCGGCCGGCATCAGGTGGCCGGTCGGGTTCTGGAAGTCCGGGATCAGGTACGCCAGCTTGGGCCGGGCCTGCCGGAGGGCGCCGAGCAGCAGGTCGGCGTCCCACCCGGGCTCCTCGACGGCCAGGCCGTGGGTGGTGATCCGGGCCCGGCGGGCGGCCAGCGCGGCCAGCGCGTTCGGATAGCTGGGCGCCTCGACCAGCACGTTGCCGCCGGGGGCGAGGGCCAGCCGGAGCACCAGGTCGAGGGCGTGCTGGGTGCCGTTGGTGACCATGATCTGGTCGGGCGAGGTGGGCAGGCCCCGGTCGGTGTACGCGCGGGCCACCGCCTCGCGCAGCTCGATGATCCCGGTCGGGTGGTAGCCGGCGCCGCCCAGGTAGCGGGGCAGGTCCTCGGCCGCCGCGCGGGCGGCCGGCAGCAGCTCGGGCGGCGCGGCGAGCGCGGCGACCCCGAGGTCGATCATGTCGCGGTCGTCCAGCGGGGTCCAGAGCCCGGTGCTCGCCACCCGGTGGGTGCCCGGGAGCATCGTCCAGCTGCCGGCACCACGCCGGCTGGCGAGGTGCCCGCTCTCGCGCAGCTCCCGGTACGCGGCCGTGACCGTGGTCCGGCTGATCTTCAGCGCCTCGGCCAGCTCCCGCTCGGCGGGCAGCCGCACGCCCAGCGGCAGCCGGCCGTCGGCGAGCAGGCCGCGTACGGCACCGGCCAGGGCGGCGTAGTCGGGGCTGCGCCGGCGGCCGGGAAGCGCATGCCACTGACCGAGGAGCCGGGCCAATTGGACACCCCGAACCTGACTCGTCATGGCCACTCCTCCCGGATTGGCTCTTACGCTGCGCCAATTGGCCTTTAGCGTGGCATGGGTGACACCGATTGGCAATCTCCGACATCGTCCCGCGCGGCGGCTCAGCCAGCTCTACGCGGGCCTCGTCCTCTACGGCGTCAGCATGGCCCTGATGATCAACTCGGAGCTGGGCCTGGACCCGTGGAACGTGTTCCACCAGGGCCTGTCCGAGCTGACCGGCCTCTCCATCGGCACCGTCACCATCGCGGTGGGCGTGCTGGTGCTGCTGCTCTGGATACCGCTGCGCCAGCGCCCTGGCCTCGGCACGGTCAGCAACGCGCTGGTGGTCGGGCTGGTGGTCGACGCGACACTCGCGCTGATGCCGGCCGGCGGGTCGCTGGGCGTACGGGCCGGGATGCTGGTCGCCGGCATCGTGGCCAACGGGGCGGCGACGGGTCTCTACCTCGGCACCCGCCTCGGACCCGGCCCCCGCGACGGCCTGATGACCGGCTACGTCGCCCGCCGGCCCGGCCGCTCGATCCGGCTCGTCCGCACCGTCATCGAGGTCACGGTGCTGGCGCTGGGCTGGCTGCTCGGCGGGACGGTGGGCGTCGGCACGATCGCCTACGCGCTGGGCATCGGCCCGCTGACCCAGGTCTTCCTGCCGCTGTTCACGGTCCCCGGGCCGCAGGACCCCGCCCCGGGCCCGGTCGCGCCGCTCCCCGCCACCTGACGCGACCCGGACGCCGGGTGTTCCCTTCGGACGCCACGCCCGGCAGAATCCTCGCATGGGGGAGAACGGATGGCGCTGGACCGATGCCTGGATCTTCGTCTCGGTGGTGATCGCCAGCGGTGCGGGTCGGCACCGCCGCGCGGCGACCAGCCGCCGCCCCGAGGGCGTACGCCTCGCCGACGTGCTCTCCACCGCCGACCATCTCAACCAGGCGATCCCCGAGCGGCACGAGGTGGAGGCGGCGGTCCGTCGCCTCGTCGGGGCCGGGCTGGTCAGCGTCACCGACGGCTGGTTCGGGATCACCGCCGACGGTGAGCGCCTCTGGCGCACCAGGCCGAGCGCCGGGCTGGCCACCACGGTGGACACCGTGCAGGGCGTCCTGGTCCGGCGACACGCCCCGGTCAGCGCCGACTGGCAGCTGGACGAGGCCGACCACGCCGCCGCCGTACAGGAGTACGTGGTGCGCTCGATCCCGGCGCCCCGGCGCTCCCCCGAGAACCGTTCCCGCCGCGACTGAGCGAACGCCGACGGGCCGGGCGGGCCGGAGGGACCGGACGATCACGCGGGCCGGAGGGACCGGACGGATCGCGCGGGCCGGAGGGACCGGACGGATCGCGCGGACGGTCAGCGGACGGGGTGCCCGGCCCCGCGCAGCGCGTCCTTGACCTCGGCGACGGTCAGCTCGCCGAAGTGGAAGACGCTGGCGGCGAGCACCGCGTCGGCGCCGGCGCCGATCGCCGGCGCGAAGTGCGCCACCTCGCCCGCGCCGCCGCTGGCCACCACCGGCACGTCCACCACCCGGCGCACCGCGCCGATGAGTTCGAGGTCGAAGCCGGCCTTGGTGCCGTCGGCGTCCATCGAGTTCAGCAGGATCTCGCCCGCGCCCAGCTCGGCGCCGCGCCGGGCCCACTCGACCGCGTCCAGCCCGGTGCCGCGCCGACCGCCGTGGGTGGTCACCTCGAAACCGCTGGGCGTGCCGCCGCCGGGCGAGCGCCGCACGTCGAGCGAGAGCACCAGCACCTGCCGGCCGAAGCGGTCGGCGATCTCGGCGATCAGCTCGGGGCGGGCGATGGCGGCGGTGTTCACCCCGACCTTGTCCGCGCCGGCGCGCAGCAGGGTGTCGACGTCGGCGACCTGCCGGACGCCACCGCCGACCGTCAGCGGGATGAAGACCGACTCCGCCGTGCGGCGGACCACGTCGAGCATGGTGCCCCGGTCGCTGGAGGAGGCGGTGACGTCGAGGAAGGTCAGCTCGTCCGCGCCGGCCCGGTCGTACGCCGCCGCCAGTTCCACCGGGTCGCCGGCGTCGCGCAGGTCGAGGAAGTTGACCCCCTTGACCACCCGACCGGCGTCCACGTCGAGACACGGGATGACCCGCACCGCCACCGTCATGCCGCGAGCCTATCCTTCCCGGCACCGGCGGTGACCGACCTGTGAGGCCGACCACCGCCGTCGCGGTGCGCCGCCACGCTCGGGTGGGGAAGGAGCCCTTCCTCTACCGCAGGCGTCAGGAAGGTGCCCTTCCTTACACCCGGACGAGCATCTTGCCCAGGTTCTCGCCGCGCAGCAGGCCGAGGAACGCCTCCGGGGCGTTCTCGATGCCGTCGACGACCGTCTCGTCGTACGAGACCCTGCCGTCGCGCAGCCAGCCGGCCATCTCGCGCACGAACTCGTCGCGCAGGTGGCCGTGGTCGCCGACCAGGAAGCCGCGCAGGGTGAGCCGCTTGCCGATGACCAGCGCCAGATTGCGCGGCGCGGCCGGGGGCTCGGTGTCGTTGTACTGCGCGATCATGCCGCAGATCGCGGCCCGGCCGTGCACCTTCATCGCGGAGATCGCCGCCTCCAGGTGGTCGCCGCCGACGTTGTCGAAGTAGACGTCGACGCCGTCCGGGGCGGCGGCCTTCAGCGAGTCGCGCACCGGCCCGTCGTGGTAGTCGAAGGTGGCGTCGAAGCCGAGCGCGCGCAGCCGCTCGACCTTGGCTGCCGAGCCCGCGCTGCCGACCACGCGCGCCGCGCCCCGCAGCTTGGCGATCTGGCCGACCAGGCTGCCCACCGCGCCGGCGGCGGCGGAGACGAAGACGGTCTCCCCCGCCTTCATCCCGGCGACGTCCAGCAGCCCGGCGTACGCGGTCAGGCCGGTCATGCCGAGCACGCTCAGGTAGGCGCTGACCGGGGCGAGGTCGGGGTCGACCTTCCGGGCGGCCCGCGCGTCGAGCAGCGCGTACTCGCGCCAGCCGAGGCCGTGCAGCACGGTGTCGCCGGGCTGGAGGCCCTCGGCCTCGCTGGCCACCACCTCGCCGACCGCCCCACCGTCCAGCGGGGCGTCGAGCGCGAACGGCGGCACGTAGGACCTCACGTCGTTCATCCGCCCCCGCATGTACGGGTCGACCGACACGTACTGGTTACGGACCACGATCTGCCCCGGCCCCGGGGTGGGCACCTCGGTCTCGACGAGCCGGAAGTTGTCGGCGGTCGGCCAGCCCTGCGGGCGGGAGGCCAGGTGGATCTCCCGGTTGCGGGTGCTCACAGCGCCTCGCGCACGGTGAGGGCGACCTCGACGTTGCCGCGGGTGGCGTTCGAGTACGGGCAGACCTGGTGGGCCTGCTCGACGACCTGCTCGGCGGCGGCCCGCTCGACGGCCGGGAGGTCGACCAGAAGGGTGACCGCCAGCCCGAAGCCGCCGCTGCCGTTGGCGCCGATGCCGACCTCGGCCTCGACGACCGAGCCCGAGACGTCGACCTTCGCCTTGCGGGCGACCAGACGCAGCGCCGAGTGGAAGCAGGCGGCGTAGCCGGCCGCGAAGAGCTGCTCGGGGTTGGCGGCGCCGCCGGCGCCACCCATCTCCTTCGGCACGGCCAGGTCGAGCTCGACGGTGCCGTCGGAGGTGCGGACGTGGCCGTCCCGACCGTCCCCGGTGGCCCGGGCGGACGCGGTGTAGAGCACCTGCATGGTGGTCACTGCTCCTTCTGTCGGTGGATCGTCTCGGTGACCCGGGTGAGGGTGTCGCGCAGGGCGACCAGCTCCGCCTCGGTGAGGCCCGTGGCGCGGGCGACCCGCAGCGGCACCTCGTCCATCCGGTGCCGCAGGGCCCGCCCGTCGCCGGTCAGGCCCACCTCCACCCGCCGCTCGTCGCGCGCCGACCGGGTCCGGACGACCAGCCCCGCCCCCTCCAGCCGCTTGAGCAGCGGGGAGAGCGTGCCGGAGTCCAGTCGCAGGGCAGCACCGAGCTCGGAGACCGTGGGGGCGTCGTCGCGCTCCCAGAGCACCAGCAGCACCAGGTACTGCGGGTAGGTCAGGCCGAACTCGTCGAGGACGGGCCGGTAGACGTCGGTGAGGGCGCGCGACGCGGCGTAGAGCGCGAAGCACACCTGCCGGCGCAGTACCAGATGGTCGGTCACCCGGGAACGGTAGCGCGCGATTAGATTGCGCGCAACCGATCAGGTCGCGCGCAGCGGCACGGCGGGCGGCACCGTCTCGGCGCGCTTCCCGGGGCTCAGCGCTCGCCGAGGTACGCCTCCAACTCCACCTCGACCAGATGGTCCGGGTCGAGCAGGCCGGCCACCACCACCATGGTTGCCGCCGGACGGACCGCGCCGAAGACCACGTTGTGCGCCCGGCCCACCTCGTCGGCGTACGTCCGGTCGGTGACGTACATCCGGGTCCGCACCACGTCCCCGGGCTCCGCGCCCACCTCGGCGAGCGCGTCCAGGCCGATCCGCAGGGCCTGGGCGGTCTGCGCCGCCGCGTCCCCGACGTGGGTGACCACGCCGTCCACCGTGGAGGTGCAGCCGGCCGTCCAGGCCAGGTCGCCGGCCCGGACGACCCGGCAGTAGCCGTACACCGACTCCCAGGGGCCGCCCGAGCCGAGCCGGGTGACGGTCACGCCGCCGCCAGGGTTTCCAGCGCCTGCGCCACGGTGAAGGCGCCCGCGTACAGCGCCTTGCCGGCGATCACGCCCTCCACCCCGATCGGCTCCAGGGTGGCCAGCGCCCGCAGGTCGTCCAGGGTGGAGACGCCGCCGGAGGCGATCACCGGGGCGTCGGTGCGGGCGCAGACCTCGCGCAGCAGGTCCAGGTTCGGCCCGCGCATGGTGCCGTCCTTGGTGATGTCGGTGACGACGTAACGCGCCGCGCCCGCCTTGTCCAGCCGCTCCAGCACCTCGAAGAGGTCGCCGCCGTCGCGCGTCCAGCCCCGGGCGGAGAGGGTACGGCCCCGCACGTCGAGCCCGATCGCCACCCGGTCGCCGTACTCCCCGCACACCCGGTCGCACCAGACCGGATCCTCCAGGGCGGCGGTGCCGATGTTCACCCGGGCGGCGCCGGTGCCGAGCGCGGCGTGCAGCGACTCGTCGTCGCGGATGCCGCCGGACAGCTCCACCTTCACGTCGAGCTGCCGCACCACCTCGGCCAGCAGGTGCGCGTTGGAGCCCCGGCCGAACGCGGCGTCGAGGTCGACCAGGTGGATCCACTCGGCGCCGTCCCGCTGCCAGGCGAGCGCGGCCTCCAACGGGTCGCCGTACGTCGTCTCGCTGCCGGCGGCTCCCTGCACGAGTCGGACGGCCTGGCCGTCGGCGACGTCCACGGCGGGCAACAGGGTGAGGCTCACGGTATTTCTCCTCGAAGTCAGGTGCGACGGTCCAGGGCGATCACCACGATCGCCGGCAGTACGAGCAGCAACAGCACGACCAGCGCGATGCGCAGCGCCAGGTCGTCGACGAGCGACCAGATCAGGACCATCGCCACCAGGGTCAGCAGCACGATGGCGGCCCGCTCGCCGCGACTGTGCCGGGGCAGCCGGCCCGTCCGCCCCCGGCGCAGCGACGGCGTCAACCGGCGGACCAGTGCCCGCCGCCGCGACCGCCGGGCGGTCCGCCGCTCGCGGACGGCCCGTTCCCGGGCGGCCACGGCCTCCCGGGCCGCCCGGCGCCGGGCCCGCTCCTTGCTCACGGCGTGTCCCGCCGGGGGCGCGGTCGTCCGGTTGGTCGTGGGCGCCCGACAGGGCGGCCGGCGGCGGGCCGGAGCGGGTCGGCCGCACCGGGCAGGCGCTCAGTCACCGGTGGGAAGCGTGGCGAGCCAGTTGCGCAGCAGCGCGGCACCGGTGTCGGCGGACTTCTCCGGGTGGAACTGCGCGGCGCAGAGCGGACCCCGCTCCACGGCCGCCACGAAGTCCGTCCCGTGGTGGGCGGTGGTGACCGTGGCGCCGGCCTCCGCCAGCGCGCCCGGGTCCCCGACCCCGTACGAGTGCACGAAGTAGAACCGGCTGTCGGCGGGCAGGCCGGCGAAGAGCACCGAACCCGCCGGCGCCGCGACCGTGTTCCAGCCCATGTGCGGCAGCCGGGGGGCGGCCAGCCTGGTCACCCCGCCGGGCAGCAGCCCGAGCCCCTTGGTCACCACCCCGTGCTCGTCGCCGTGCTCGAAGAGCACCTGCATGCCCACGCAGATGCCCAGCACCGGACGGCCGGCGGCGACGCGCTCGGCGATCACCGGGCCGGCACCGAGGGCCTCGATCCCGGTCATGCAGGCGGCGTACGCGCCCACACCCGGCACCACCAGGCCGTCCGCCTCGGCGGCGGCGGTCAGGTCGTCGGTCACCGTCACGTCCGCACCGGCGTGGGCCAGGGCCCGCTCGGCCGAGCGCAGGTTGCCCGACCCGTAGTCGAGCACCACCACCCGGCTCACGCGCCCTCCCCCGGCAGCAGCCACAGCACGCCGCCGACCGTGGCCAGCGCGGCGAGCAGCGCCGTGACGACCACCGCCCCACGCGGGGCGCCCTGCTTGTGCAGCGACCACGCCCCGCCGACCAGCACACCGGCCAGGATCAGCAGCAACGTCGGCAGCACCCCACCCATCAGGACCGCCTTCCGCTCGCGACTGCGGGACTCCGCTGCGCTGCGTTCCTCGCGCTCACAGGGCCAACCTTCCGCTCGCGACTGCGGGACTCCGCTTCGCTGCGTTCCTCGCGCTCACAGGACCGACCACGTTCGCGACTGCGGGACTCCGCTTCGCTGCGTTCCTCGCGCTCACAGGGCCCCCTTCGTGCTGGGGATCGCGCCCGCCGCACGCGGGTCGACGGCGGTGGCCTCGCGCAGCGCGCGGGAGACCGCCTTGAACTGGGCCTCCACCACGTGGTGGGCGTCCGGGTGACCGCCGGGGCGGGCCGCCCGCAGCACGTCCACGTGCAGGGTGATCCGGGCCGCCTGGCCGAAGGACTCCCAGATGTGCCGGGTCATGCTGGTCGGGTAGACCGGCCCGATGTACGGGGCCAGCACCGGCTCGTCGTGCACCACGTACGGGCGGCCGGAGAGGTCGACCGCTGCCCGGACGAGGACCTCGTCCATGGGGACGGTGGCCGAGCCGTACCGCCGGATGCCGGCCTTGTCCCCCAGCGCCTGGTCGAACGCGGCGCCCAGGGCGAGCGCGGTGTCCTCCATCGTGTGGTGGGCGTCGATCTCCAGGTCACCCACGGTGCGCACGGTCAGGTCGAAGCCGCCGTGCCGGGCGATCTGGTGCAGCATGTGGTCGTAGAAGCCGACGCCGGTGCCGATCTCGGCCCGGCCGGTGCCGTCGAGGTCGATCTCGACGAGAACCTTCGTCTCCTTGGTGATCCGCTCCACGCGGGCGGTCCGGCTCATTGCCTGCCTTTCGGTCGCGGCTGCGGGGCTCGCAAGCTCACTCCTCGCGCTCCCCATTGCCTGCCTTTCGGTCGCGACTGCGGGGCTCGCACGCTCACTGGATCTTCTCCGCGGCGGCGAGGAAGGCGTCGGTCTCGGCGGGGGTGCCGGCGGTGACCCGCAGCCAGCCGGGCAGGCCCACGTCGCGCACCAGCACGCCGGCGTCGAGCAGGGTGCGCCAGGCGGCGGCCTGGTCGCCCCCGACCTCGAACAGCACGAAGTTGGCGTCGCTGTCGGCCACCCGCACCCCCCGCTCGCGCAGCCGCGCCACGATCCGGTCCCGCTGCGCGCAGATCGCGGCCACCGTGTCGAGGAGGGCGTCGCGGTGCGCCAGCGCCGCCCGGGCCGCGGCCTGGGTGAGCGCCGAGAGGTGGTACGGCAGCCGGACCAGCTGCACCGCCGCCACCACCGCCGGGTCGGCGGCCAGGTAGCCCAGCCGGCCGCCGGCGAAGCCGAACGCCTTGCTCATCGTCCGGGTCACCACCAGCCGCGGGTGCCCGGGCAGCACCGCCAGGGCGCTGACCGTGCCGGGGCGGGCGAACTCGGCGTACGCCTCGTCGACGACCACCATGCCGGGCGCGGCGTCCAGCACCGCGGCGACCACCGCCGGGTCGAGGGCGGTGCCGGTGGGGTTGTTCGGCGAGCAGAGGAAGACCACGTCCGGGGCGTGCTCGCGGACCTGGGCGACCGCCTCGTCGGCGGTCAGCCCGAAGTCGACGCCGCGGCGGGCCGGCACCCACCGGGTGCCGGTGCCGAGCGCCAGCAGCGGGTGCATCGAGTACGCGGGAACGAAGCCGAGCGCGCTGCGCCCCGGGCCGCCGAACGCCTGGAGCAGCTGCTGCTGGATCTCGTTGGAGCCGTTGGCCGCCCACACCTGCTCGGCGGTGAGCCCGTGGCCCAGGTAGCCGGCCAGGTCGGCGCGCAGCGCCACGGCGTCGCGGTCCGGGTAGCGGTTGAGGTCGCGCAGCTCCGCCGCGAGGGCCTTGCCGATCGCGTCCACCACCGGCTCGGGCACCGGGTAGGAGTTCTCGTTGGTGTTCAGCCGCACGGGCACGTCGAGCTGCGGCGCCCCGTACGGCGACAGCCCGCGCAGGTCGTCGCGGATCGGCAGGTCGTCGAGGGTGGTCATGCCGCCACCTCGCTTCGCTCGGCGACGGCATCGGGGCTGAGCCTGCTGGTTCGCTCGCTGCGCTCGCTCACGCCAGCTCCCCCGGGAAGCGCACCTGGACGGCCCGGCCGTGCGCCGGCAGGTCCTCGACGTTGGCCAGGGTGACCACGTGCGGGGCCACCTCGCGCAGCGCCTGCTCGGAGTAGTCGACCAGGTGGATGCCGCGCAGGAAGGACTGCACCGACAGCCCGGAGGAGTGCCGGGCGCAGCCGCCGGTGGGCAGCACGTGGTTGGAGCCGGCGCAGTAGTCGCCGAGCGACACCGGCGACCAGGCGCCGACGAAGATCGCCCCTGCGTTGCGCACCCGCAGCGCCCACTCCCGGGCGTCCCGGGTCTGGATCTCCAGGTGCTCGGCCGCGTACGCGTCGACCACCCGCAGCCCGGCGTCGAGGTCGTCGACCAGGACGACGCCGCTCTGCTCGCCGGTGAGCGCGGTGGTGACCCGCTCGGCGTGCTTGGTGGCCGGCACCTGCCGGGCCAGCTCCCGCTCCACGGCCTCCACCAGCTCGACCGAGGGGGTGACCAGCACGCTGGCCGCGAGGGGGTCGTGCTCGGCCTGGCTGACCAGGTCGGCCGCGACGTGTGCCGGGTCGGCGGTGTCGTCGGCCAGGATGGCGATCTCGGTCGGGCCGGCCTCGGCGTCGATGCCGACGACGCCGCGCAGCAGCCGCTTGGCGGCGGTGACCCAGATGTTGCCCGGCCCGGTGATCATGTCGACCGGATCGCAGTGCGCGGCGCCCCCGGCGTCGACCGCCGCGCCGTACGCCAGCATCGCCACGGCCTGGGCGCCGCCCACGGCGTAGACCTCGTCGACACCGAGCAGGGCGCAGGCGGCGAGCACCCGGGCGTCGGGCAGGCCGCCGTTCTCCTTCTGCGGTGGGCTCGCCACCACCAGCGAACGCACCCCGGCCGCCTGGGCCGGCACCACGTTCATCACCACGGTCGACGGATACATCGCCAGGCCGCCGGGGACGTAGAGGCCGACCCGGTCGACCGGCACCCAGCGCTCGGTCACCGTGCCGCCCGGCACCACCTGGGTGGTGTGGTCGGTGCGGCGCTGGTCGGCGTGCACCTTGCGGGCCCGGGCGATGGACTCCAGCAGCGCGGCGCGCACCTCGGGAGCGAGGGTGCCCTCCGCCTCGGCGATCGCCTCGGCGGGCACCCGCAACACCTCGGGCGAGACCCCGTCGAAGCGCTCACTGGCCTCCCGGATCGCCGGGTAACCATGCTCCCGGACCGCCTCCACGAGGGGGCGGATCCGCTCGACGGCCACGGAGACGTCGAGTTGGGCACGGGGCAGCAGGCGGCGCGGGTCACGGACGCCGCCGCGCAGGTCGATCCGGTTCAACACCCTTGCGAGTCTAGGCGGCCCGCCCGGACGGCGACCGGCGCCGCCCGTACGCCGGGACGGTGAGCCGGGCCACGCCGTCGCGCCGGGATCGGGCTACGCTCGACGCGTGACTGCGCGGCTGCCGGTGTTTCCGCTCGGAATGGTCCTCTTTCCCGGTCTGGTGCTGCCGCTGCACATATTCGAGGAGCGCTACCGAGCCCTGGTCCGGCACCTGGTCGCGCTGCCCGAGGACGCCCCGCGCGAGTTCGGCGTGGTGGCCATCCGGGCCGGCTGGGAGGTCGCCCCGACCGGGCCGGACGGCAAGCCGCTGCCCGGTGGCGGCGACGTCACTCTGCACGAGGTGGGCTGCACCGCCGAGCTGCGGCAGGTCACCGAGCGCCCCGACGGTGGCTTCGACATCGTCACGGTGGGCAAGCGCAGGTTCCGCGTCACCGACGTCGACCGGGACACGGAGCCCTACCTGACCGCCGGCGTGGAGTGGCTGCCCGAGCCGGGCGGGCCCGACGAGGTCGCCGACCTGCTCGCCGCCCGGGTGATCTCGGTCTTCCGGCAGTACCTGGGCCTGATCCGGGCCGATCCCGAGGAGCTGTCCGAGCAGTTGCCGGAGGATCCGACGGTGCTGTCGCACCTGGTCGCCGCGACGGCCGTGCTGACCGTGGCCGACCGGCAGCGGCTGCTCGCCATCGACGACACCGCCGCCCGGCTCCGCGCCGAGCTGCGCCTGCTCAACCGTGAGGCGGCGCTGCTGCGCCAGGTGCGGGCGGTTCCGGTGCCGCTGACGGAGCTGGCGTCTCCGCCGACCCCCAACTGAGTCCGGGCACGCCGGGCGCGCGCTCCGGGCGCAACGACGGCCAGCGGGACCAGCCGGCCAGCAGGGTGTACGTCACGGCCGCGCCGAACGCGGGCAGCAGCAGGTTGCCGTGCGGCACCGGCAGCACGCCGAACACCCACTCGATCCCGCCGGCCCGCAGGTCGGCCGGCTTCTCGAAGGCCTGCCCGACGGGGGCGCTCTCCAGCAGCCGCTCGTAGCCGGCCAGCCCCGTGCGCCGGCCCACCTGCCAGGCGACCAGCGCCGCGCCGAAGGCGCCGAGCACACCGGCGAACAGGCCGACCGGTCCCCGGAGCCGGCGCAGCAGGAACCACAGCACGAGGGCGGTGAGCACCCCGAAGCCCAGCCCCAGCAGGCTGAACCAGCCGTCGGCGGCGATCGGCTGCTCCGGCTGCGGCTCGGCGTAGATCGCCCCCTCGGCGACCTTGATCACCGGCGTGTCCGGGGCGAGGGCGGCCCAGAGCAGCCCGAGCGGCACCCCCAGCACGGTCGTCGCGAGCGCCGTCAGCAGGGCGAGCCGCGCCGCCCGCCCGCGCGGCAGGTCCGGCTCCACGGGCACTGGCGGATAGCCGGCGGCGTACCCGAGGTCGGTGTTGCCCCCGACGTACCCCAGCGGCCCGTCGTGCGGCGGCGCGCCGGCCGGTGCCCGCCACGCGTCGCCGGTCGGGGCGTACGCCGGTGCGCCGGTCGTGGTCTGCCACGGCGCGTCGGTCGGGACGTGCGACCGTGTCGTACCCGCGTCGTACGACGGGGCAGGTTCCCGGGCGGCGTACGGGTCGGCGGGGCCGACGCGGGCCGACGGCTCGGGTTCCGCCCGGGCGGCCGGTGCCCCCGGCTCGTCGAGCCGGCGGCCGGGTCGGTCGGGTTCGGGGGTGTCCGCGCTCACCCGGTGATCCTCTCAGGCCCGTGGGCGCCGTGGGCCGTCGGTGGCGGCACACCCGCTCACCGGGCGAACGGCTCCAGCATCACCGAGGCGGCCTTCAGCCATGCCTGCCGGGTCTCCTGCTGGAGCTGGTGGTACTCGATCGAGGAGCCGGTCTCCAGCGCCGGGTCGTACGGCACCACGGCGACGGCCCGGGTACGGGTGGCGAAGTGCCGCTCCAGGTCGTCCTGCAACGGCGAGCGGCCCGGGGTGGGGCAGGAGATCAGGGTGACCGCGTTGTCGGCCAGCTCCCCCATCCCGACCTCGTGCAGCAGGTCCAGCATCCAGTCGGCGCTGAACGCGGCGTCCTCGCGGGGCACGGTGGTCACCACGAGCTGGTCCGCCGCCTGCATGACGGTGCGCCAGTTGGCGCTCTCCACGTTGTTGCCCGTGTCCACGCAGACCACGTCGTGGGTGCGCCGCAGCAACTCCAGCACCCGCCGGACGGTGAACTGGTCGAGCCGCTGGGCGAAGCGCGGGCTCTCCTCGCCGGCCAGCACGTCGTACGAGCCGTCGGAGGCGTGCCGCAGGTAGTCGTCCAGGTGCGCCAGCAGCTCGGGGCCCTCCTTGATCTCGACGTGCGCGAGATCGCCGACCAGGTGCCGGATGGTGCGGGCGTGCCGGGCGCTGCCGGCGCGCAGCCCGAGCGTGCCGCGCAGTTCGTTGTCGTCCCAGGCCAGCACGCCCCGC
This sequence comes from Micromonospora sp. USAFONa4, assembly GCF_057197825.1. Classification (NCBI taxonomy): domain Bacteria; kingdom Bacillati; phylum Actinomycetota; class Actinomycetes; order Micromonosporales; family Micromonosporaceae; genus Micromonospora; species Micromonospora sp. USAFONa4. Next base: position 1,402,108 of record NZ_CM170072.1, read on the forward strand.
CCGCGTACGCTGCCGACGGTCGCCGCGGCCAGCACGGTGGCGGTGGTCTTGTGCACGCCGCCCTTCGGGTTGGCGAACGCGAGCACCCGGGGGGTGCCCAGGTCGCGGCGGAGCACCCCGACGGCGCGCTCCACCTCGTCCTCCGTGCCGCGCGGGCGCCACTCGACGCGCGCCGGGTAACCCCGCTCGGCGGGCGGCGGCGCGGCGAGCGGTGGCACGGCGAGCGGTGGCACGGCTGGCGGTGGCGCGACGGGCGGCGGCACAACGGGCGGTGGTGCGGCGGGTGGCGGCACCACCGGCGGCGGCGCGGCGGGCGGGGCCTGGTGGGCGCGCCGGGAGCGATAGCCGTTGTCGAGCACCGCGTAGCGCGACTCGACCGGGGGCGGCTCGTGCCGGTAGCCGTTGTCCAGCACCGCGTAGCGCGACTCGACCGGCCCCGGGCCCCGGCGCGGCTCGGTCTCGATGCGGGGCGGCGGGGGCTGGGCCGGCACGCGGTACGCCGGCTCGGCCGGATACCCCGGGTCCGCCCGGTAGGACGGCTCGATCGGGTCCGCCCGGTAGGCCGGCTCGATGGAGCCCGACCGGTAGGACGGCTCGACCGGATCCGCCCGGTAGGACGGCTCGATGGAGCCCGACCGGTGGGACGGCTCGACCGGATCAGACCGATAGGACGGCTCGACCGGATCAGACCGGTAGCTCGGCTCGGGCGGCTGTTCCGGCTCCACCCGGTAGGCGGGCTCCAGCGGGTCCACCCGGTAGGCCGGCTCCACCCGGTAGGTGGCCTCGGCCCGGTAGCCGGCGTCGACCGGACGGCCGTACTCCGCGCCGTACGGCGGAGGGCCGTCCGCGCCGTACGGCGGTGGGCCGGGCTCCGGCGCGTACGGCTCGGGGGCCCGCCCGATGGCCGGCACCCGCCCGGCGTAGCCGTTGCCCGACGAGCGGCGGGGCAGCGGCTCCGGCGGGAGGGGCGGCGGATCGGCATGTCGGTCGGCCTCGGCCTGCTCGGCCGTGCGGCTGCCGTGCCGGGCCCGGTCGAGCAGCGCCCGCCACCGCGGTGCTGGTTCGGCCGGCCGCCCCCAGCCGGTCTCGCTGCCCTCCACGGCTCGCCCTCCCAGCGCCATTGATGCCCGTCTGACAGGCTACGAACGAAACCCTATTCGGACCACACCCGTCTACGCACCTTCGGTTCTTCGTCCCGGTCACGGCACGGGCCCCCGTACGCCGTCGACGCCGGCGTACGGGGAGGTCGGCGGGACCGCCGGCGGCGACCCGCCGCCGGCCGGTCCGGCCGATCTCGGTGATGGTTGCGTCACGCCCCGCGCGGGTTCCGACGTTTCGCCCACGGTCGGGGCGGGGGCACCGGCACACACGGCGGGATCCCCTCGTCGGATCGTCACGGGCGGGACGACGCTCAGTCGCGGAGGATCTCGAGCGCCCGGTCCAGGTCGTCAGGGTAGTCGCTGACGAAGCGCATCTCGTCCCCCGTGCGGGGGTGCAGGAAGCTCAGCGACCGGGCGTGCAGCCACTGCCTGGACAGGCCGAGCCGGGCGGACAGGGTCGGGTCGGCGCCGTACGTGAGGTCGCCCACGCACGGGTGCCGCAGCGTCGAGAAGTGCACCCGGATCTGGTGGGTGCGCCCGGTCTCCAGCCGCACGTCGACCAGGCTCGCCGCCGGGAACGCCTCCACCGTGTCGTAGTGGGTGATGCTCGGCTTGCCGCCGGAGACCACCGCCCAGCGGTAGTCGTGGGTGGGGTGCCGGTCGATCGGGGCGTCGACGGTGCCGCGCAGCGGGTCCAGGTGCCCCTGCACCACCGCGTGGTAGCGCTTCTCCACCTCGCGGTACTTGAACGCCCGCTTCAACGCGGTGTACGCCTGCTCGCTCTTGGCCACCGCCATGATGCCCGTGGTGCCGACGTCGAGCCGGTGCACCACGCCCTGCCGCTCGGCGGCGCCGCTGGTCGAGATGCGGTGCCCGATGGCGGCCAGCGCGCCGATCACTGTCGGGCCGGTCCAGCCGGGGCTCGGGTGGGCCGCGACGCCGACCGGCTTGTCCACCACCACGATGTCGTCGTCGGCGTACACCACCCGCAGCCCGGGGACCGCCTGCGGCACCACGGTGGGCGGGGCGACCGGCGCGGGCAGGGTCACCTCCAGCCAGGAGCCGGCCTTCACCCGGTAGGAGTTCGGCCGGGCGGCCCCGTCGACAAGCGCGTCGCCGGCGTCGACCAGGGCCGCGGCGGCGGTGCGGGACAGCCCGAACAGCCGCGACACGGCCTGGTCGAGCCGTGTGCCGTCGAGGCCGTCGGGGACGGGCAGGGAACGGTGGTCGCCGCCGGCGGCGAAGGCGGCGGTCATGCCCGCTCCCGCTGCCCGGCGTCGGCCTGGGCCGTCGCCTCGTCGGTGGACTCGCCGTGGCCGATCCGGCTGCCGTCACGCTGCCGGCCGGTCAACTCGAGCAGGAGGGCGAGCAGCACGCCGCAGACGAGGGCGCTGTCGGCCAGGTTGAACACCGGGAACACCCGTCCGTACGGGGCGAAGACGCTGACCATGTCCACGACGTGCCCCACGAACCAGCCCGGGGCGCGGAAGACCCGGTCGGCGAAGTTGCCCAGCGCCCCGCCCAGCACCAGGCCCAGCGAGATCCCCCAGGGCAGCGAGCGCAGGCGCAGCGCCATCCAGACGATCCAACCGACCACCCCGAGGGTGATCAGCGGGAAGACCCAGGTGTAGTCGGCGCCGATGCTCCACGCCGCGCCGCTGTTGCGGGTGAGGCTGAGGTAGACCGCGCCGCCGAGCAGCCTGACCGGCTCGCGGTCCTCGAGGGCGCTCAGGGCGAGGTGCTTGGTCGCCGCGTCGGCGGCGAGCACCGTGAGCGCGAGGCCGAACAGGGTGGCCGCGGCCCGGCGGTGGGACGTGCCGGGCCCCGGCTCGGCGCTGTCGGCACCCGGCTCAGCGCTGCCGGGCCCGGCGGGCGGTGCTTCGGACATCTGCTCCCCATCGACGCTCGCGGCGACGCGTCCGCGCCGCCTCCCATGGCCGCCGGGGAGCGGGCCTCAGCGCCGCTCCTCCAGCTGCTTGCACGTCACGCAGAGGGTGGCCGACGGGAAGGCGGCGAGCCGCTCCACCGGGATGGGGTTGCCGCACCGCTCGCACCAGCCGTAGCCACCCTCGTCGAGCCGCTCCAGCGCCCGCTCGACCTGCGTGATCCGTTCCAGGATGCTGTTGGCGAGTGAGATCTCCTGCTCACGCTCGAACGTCTTGGTCCCGGTGTCGGCCTGGTCGTCCCCGGCCGAGTCGGTCAGCCGGTCGCGCTGCAGCTCGGTGATCTCGCTCAGCGTCCGATCGTACTCGGCGCGCAACTCGTCACGCCGCGCCGCCAGGGCCGCCCGGATCTTCTCGGTCTCCGCAGCGCTGCGGGTGGCCTTCGCCACCGGCTTCCGGCCGGCGGTCCTGGTGTCGGCTGGCTTCGCCATCGTCGCTCCCTCGGCCGCGGAACCGCGGTCTTCCGCGGCACCTGGACAGGGGCCGCCGGCATCGGCGCCCCCAGGTACAAAAGGGGCGCGCGGCGACGGGGCCGCGCACTCCGGAGATTCGCAAGAATACGGAACGTACAGGCGCACGACAACGTGCCGCTCCGACGTACCGACGTTCGGCCCCTGGTCATCCCTAACCGGGGCAAAAGGAACGCTAGCAGATCACGCGTCGGGACCCTGGCCGTACTCGCCAAACCAGCGGGCCAGCCGACCCCGCCGGCTGACCGCCCGCAGCCGCCGCTCGGCCTCGTCGCGCACCCCGGCCGTGGCCACGATCAACATGCTGTCGCCGGTCTTCAGCCGGAAGTCCGGGCCGGGCACGACGCCCGCCCCGTCGCGCAGCACCAGGGTCACCGAGGCGCCCAGCGGCAGCCGCAACTCGTCGATGTGCACCCCGGCCAGCCGGGAACCGGGCGGCACCTCCAGCTGGAGCAGGTCCGCGCCCATCCGCTCCAGCGGCGCCGTCTCCACCCGGATCTCCGTCGCCTCGGCCGGCGCGGTCACCCGCAGCCGGCGGGCCACCGGGGCCAGCGTCCCGGTCTGCAGCAGCGTGAAGATCACCACCAGTACGAAGACCGAGTCGAAGAGCCGGTCGGCGCCCGGCACCCGCTCCGACAGCGGAATGGTGGCGAGCACGATCGGCACCGCCCCGCGCAGCCCCGCCCAGGACAGGAACGCCTGCTCGCGCAGGCCGAACCGGAACGGCAGTGCGGACGCCGCCACCGACAGCGGCCGGGCCAGCAGCACCAGCGCCAGCCCGGCGACCACCGCCGGCAGCACCGCCGAGCCCAGCCGGCCCGGCGAGACGAGCAGCCCGAGCAGCACGAAGAGCCCGATCTGGGCCAGCCACGCCAGGCCGTCCGCGAAGCCGAGGATCGCCTGCCGGTGCGGTAGCCGGGCGTTGCCGAGGATCACCCCCGCCACGTAGACGGCGAGGAAACCCGAGGCGTGCAGCACCGCGCCGGCGGCGTAGGCGAACACGGTCAGCCCGACCGCCGCGATCGGGTAGAGCCCCGCCGACGGCAGCGCCGCCCGGCGCAGCGCCCACCGCCCGCCGACGCCGGCCGCGAGGCCGACCGCCGCGCCGACGCCCAGCTCGTAGCTGACCAGGGAGATCTCGTACCACCACGGGTGGGTGACGCCCTCCCGGGACAGCAGCACCACCAGCAGCACGACCGGGGCGTCGTTCATCCCCGACTCCGCCTCCAGGGTGGCCACCAGGCGGGGCGGCAGCCGCAGCCGGCGCAGCGTGGCGAAGACCGCCGCCGCGTCGGTGGAGGAGAGCACCGCGCCGTAGAGCAGGGCCAGCCGCCAGTCCAGTCCCAGCAGCAGGTGCACGACGAGGCCGACGACCAGGATGCTGACCACCACGCCGACCGTGGAGAGCAGCGCGGCCAGCCCGAGCACCGGGCGCAGGGTGCTCCACCGGGCGGTCAGCCCGCCCTCGGCGATGATCACGATGAGCGCGCAGAAGCCCAGGGTCCGGGTCAGCTCGACGTCGTCGAAGCGGATGCCCAGCCCCGCCTCCCCGATCGCCACCCCGAGGGCCAGGTAGGCCAGGAGGCTGGGCACGCCGAGCCGGGTGGAGAGACGGACCGCGCCGACCGCGACCAGCAGGACACCCGCACCGAGCAGGAGCGCGAGATCCAGCCCCGGCGTCACCGCCGCCCGGCCCCGGCGTCCGTCACCCGGCGGCCCCGTCACGCAGCCGGCGCAGCGCCTCCGTCAACTCCGGGGCGGGCCCCTCGACCAGGAAGAGCTTGTCGCGGCTGGCCGCGCCGGCCCGCAACGACACCACGCCCGGCCGTACGCCCAGCGCCCCGGCCAGCGCCCGCCGGGCCGCCTCGGTGGCCCGCCCGTCCACGGCGGGGGCGTGCACCGCGATCACCAGGGCCGGCCCGTGCGGCCCGTCGAAGCGGCCGCCGACGCGGGCCCGGGCGGAGCCGGGCTTCACCCGGACCGCGACGGTCAACGTGGCGTCCATCAGGAAACGTCCCGCCGCTCAGATCCGACCGGCGTCGGCGAGCAGGGCGGTGTCGGGCGCGCAGTGGGCGCACGGGGTGAACCCGAGGTCGACGGCCTCCGCGACCGGAAGCGGCTCGTGCTCCCGCCCCACCAGGTACGCGCAGTCGGCCAGGTGGTAGCGGGGCCGCCCGTCGACCACCCGCACCTCGGCGGCGAGGCGGGCCACCCGGGCGGCCTCGCCCGGGGTGACGTCCTGCGCGGGCGGCTCGTCGTCGTACGGCACCGCGGGGCCGGCACCGGGCGTGGCGGCGGCCGGGACGGCGGCGTCGGCCGCCGGCGGCTCGGGCGGTTGCCGCCACCCGGTGCCGTCGGCGTCGACCGTGGAAGGAACGTGCTGGACGGGGATCTCCGGCTCCGCCGGCGGCCCACCGGCGAAGGCCGGGCCGGCCGGGCGGGTCGCCCGACGGGGTCGCCACCCCGGCCGGCCCGGGTCCGCCGCCGCCCGGTCCGCAGCCGCCTGGCGGGCGCCCGCGACCAGCGCGACGGCGGCCAGCAGGCTGGCCGCGATGGAGATGGTCAGGAGAACGCTGGAGCCACCGGCCAGGCCGAGCACCAGCAGCACCACCGCGACGAGGATGAGCAGGAGACTGGCGACTATCACGGCTCACCCCCGCCGCGTCGTGCTGATGAGGCGAGGTCGGCGACCGTCATCGTGACGACGGTCGCCGACCGATGGTTCAGCGCCCGGTCTCGAGAGCGCCGGAGCGACCGCCGCCGCCGTAGGAGCCGGCGAGCCCTGCGGTGGCCAGCCCGTTGCCGCCGCCGGCGGCCCGGGTGCCCTCACCACCACGGGTCATCTCGACCTCCAGGCCCTGGCCGCGGCCGTCGAGGTCACGCAGCTGGCTCTCCAGGTAGGCCTTGAGCCGGGTGCGGTACTCACGCTCGAACTGCTTGAGCTCCTCGATGTGCTTCTGCAGGGCCGTGCGCTTGGCGTCCAGGCCGCCCATGGCCTCCTGGTGCCGCTGGCGGGCGTCGCGCTCCAGGGCGTCGGCCTTGGCGCGGGCCTCGCGGGTGACCTCCTCGGCCTTGGAACGGGCCTCGGAGAGCAGCTGGTCGGCCTCGCGACGGGCGTCGGAGACGTGGTCGTCGGCGGTCCGCTGGGCCATCATCAGCACCCGCAGCGCCTGCTGCTCGCCGTCGGCGCCACCGACGGCCGGGCCGCCGGCGGAGCGGGTCTGCTCCAGCTCGGCCTGCATCGCGCGGGCGGCCTGCTCGGCCGCCGCCTTGTCGCGCTGCACCCGGTCGAGCTGGGCCTTGACGTCGTTGAGCTCCGCCGCGAGACGGGCGTCGCCGCCGGGGCCGGCGGGGGCGCCACCACGGCCGCCACGCTCCACCTGGGCGCGCAGCTCGTTGTTCTCCTCGATGAGCCGGGCAAGCTCACGCTCGACCTCGTCGAGGAAAGCGTCGACCTCCTCCTCGTCGTAGCCCCGCTTGCCGATCGGCGGCTTTTTGAAGGCGACGTTGTGGACGTCGGCCGGGGTCAGCGGCATCGAAACTCCTCGGGTCAGTTGCGGCCGCGAAAGCGCGTCGCTCATCAGACGGTGCCGATGATCGACCGCCTCAACACGAACTCCATCAGCACGAACAGGATAACCAGGAGCACAAGTGAGGCCAGGTCGATGCTCACGGTACCAATTCGCAACGGAGGGATCACACGCCTCAACGCGTTGAGAGGGGGATCAGTGACGCTCCACACGATTTCCAAGCCCACCGATGCCCCACGTCCCGGCTGCCAGCGGCGGCCGTACTGCAGGACGGCGCTCAGGACGAAACGGGCCAGCAGGACGAGCAGGAAGAAGTAGAGCACCAGATACAGCACTTGCAGCACGATCGACAACACGGCAGGCGACGTCCCTCGGGTCGGGCGGGGCTAGCTCAGGCTGAAGAAGCCGCCCTCGGCGATCTTGGCCTTGTCCTCCGCGGTGACCTGGACATTGGCCGGTGAGAGCAGGAACACCCGATTGGTCACGCGCTCGATCGTACCCCGCAGCCCGAACGCGAGGCCGGCGGCGAAGTCCACAAGTCGGCGTGCGTCGGCCTCGTCCATCTCGGTGAGGTTGATGATCACCGGAACGTTGTCGCGGAAGTGCTCACCGATGGTGCGCGCCTCCCGGTACGTGGTGGGGTGCAGCGTGGTGATCTGGTAGCGCTGCTCCTCCTCGGCGACCACCGCCCGCTCCCGGGGCTGCGCCTGCGGCGCCAGGGCCAGGTTGTCGCGGGTGTGGTAGGTCAGCGCGCCCGACGTGTCGCCGGCCGACGGCCGGGTGATGGAGCGGACGCTGGACCGCTCGGCCCGCTCCGCCCGGTCGGTGTCGCCCCGCTCGGCGTCGGCCACCCGACCGGCGGCGCGCTCGGAGAGCCGGCCACGGTCGCTCAGCCGGGACCGGGGCGCCGGCGGCTCCTCGGAGTCGTCCTCGTCGTCGTCGGCGAACTCCTCCGAGTACCGGCTCTGCCGGTAACGCGAATCGCGGTAGCCACCCTTGTCGTAGCCACCGTCGTCGTAGGCCCGCTCGTCGTCCTCTTCGACCAGACCGAGCCAGACCCCCGCCTTGCGCAGTGCACCCATCCCGCGCCCTTCCCGTCCGCCGTGCGGCACGCGCCCCCGTACCGTGTCGCTTGTCGCGAGTGGACCACTTCTGCCCACCGGAGCGGATCGGCAATCCCCTGGCACGCGATTCGCGTCGCGTGCCACGACCCCCGACAACGGGATGCCGCTCCCCCAAACAACACAGATGTAATTTGCTTCCCGCGGTCAGGCTACCGCAGCGTGGGACGCATTCCGAGCAACGCGCTGCCGACGCGGACATGTGTCGCGCCGTACCGGATCGCGATTTCCAGGTCGCCGCTCATCCCGGCGGAGAGCGCGGCGGCTCCCGGGTGGACCGCCCGGAACCCGGCGGCCACCTCGGCCAGCCGGGCGAACGCCCGCTCCGGCTCCCAGCCCAGCGGCGCCACCGCCATCAGGCCGGCCAGCCGCAGCGCCTCCGCGCCCGCCACCGTCTCGGCCACCGCGTCGAGCCCGGCACCCGGGTCGGCCGAGCCGGGCAGCGCCCCGCCCCGGTCCGCGTCGCCGTCGATGCTGACCTGGACCAGCACGTCCAGCGGCCGGTCCCGCGCCGCCGACGACGCCGCGTCCAGCGCCCGCGCCAGCCGGACACTGTCGACCGAGTGCACGGCGTCGGCGTAGCGGACCACCGACCGGGCCTTGTTGCGCTGCAACTGCCCGATGAAGTGCCACCGGGGCGTCACCCCCGCCGCGGCCACCTCGGCCGACTTGACGGACGCCTCCTGGTCGCGGTTCTCCCCCATGTCGACGACGCCGAGCCCGGCCAGGGCCACCACGTCCCCGGCCGGGTAGGTCTTGGTCACCGCGATCATGGTGACCTCGGAGTCGTCCCGACCCGCGGCGGCACAGGCGTCCGCGATCCGGGACCGTACGCGGCCCAGGCCGGCCGCGATCTCGGCGCGCCGGTCCGGGCGCACCGTGGCTGGGCTGTCGGTCATCGGCGGTACTCAGGAACCGTTCTTGAGGAAGTCGGGCACGTCGACGTCGTCGAAGAGCACCCGGCGGGGCGACTGCTGCGGGGCCGGCATGGTGGCCGGCGGCGCGACCGGGGCGCTCGGCTGCGCCGGCTGGTTCTGGTTGCTCTTGCGGGGCGGCTCGGCCGCCTTGTACGCCGGCGTGCCGCCGTCGAAGCCCGCCGCGATGACGGTGACCCGCACCTCGTCGCCGAGGGCGTCGTCGATGACGGCACCGAAGATGATGTTGGCGTCGGGGTGGGCCGCGTCGGTGACGAGCTGGGCCGCGTCGTTGATCTCGAACAGGCCCAGGTCCGACCCGCCGGCGATGGAGAGCAGCACGCCGCGCGCGCCGTCCATGCTCTGCTCCAGCAGCGGGCTGGAGATGGCCGCCTCGGCCGCCTCGACGGCACGATTCTCGCCCCGCGCGCTGCCGATGCCCATGAGCGCGCTGCCCGCGCCGCTCATCACGCTCTTCACGTCGGCGAAGTCCAGGTTGATCAGACCCGGCGTGGTGATCAGGTCGGTGATGCCCTGGACACCGGAGAGCAGCACCTGGTCGGCGGTGCGGAACGCGTCCATCATGCTGATGTTGCGGTCGCCGAGCGCCAGCAGCCGGTCGTTGGGGATGACGATCAGCGTGTCGCACTGGTTGCGCAGCTCGTCTATTCCGGACTCCGCCTGCACCTGGCGGCGCTTGCCCTCGAACGAGAACGGCCGGGTGACCACGCCGATGGTCAGCGCGCCGAGCTTGCGGGCGATGTTCGCCACCACGGGCGCGCCGCCGGTGCCGGTGCCGCCGCCCTCACCGCAGGTCACGAAGACCATGTCGGCGCCCTTGAGCACCTCCTCGATCTCGTCGCGGTGGTCCTCGGCGGCGTTCTTGCCGACGTCGGGGTTGGCGCCGGCGCCGAGCCCGCGGGTCAGCTCACGGCCGACGTCGAGCTTCACGTCGGCGTCGCTCATGAGCAGCGCCTGCGCGTCGGTGTTGATCGCGATGAACTCGACGCCCTTGAGCCCAACCTCGATCATCCGGTTGACGGCGTTGACGCCGCCGCCACCGATGCCGACGACCTTGATGACCGCCAGGTAGTTGTGCGGAGGTGTCATCTCCGGTCCTTTCCCTTCGAGATTGGCATGGGCCGACCGGGTAGGGCCTGGCCAGACCAGCGGCCGACGACAGCTGTCACCAGCGAGGATCAGGGTTGAACCCTCACCCTCTACTAGAGGCTTACTGTTATGTCAACCACTGATCCCCTTCGGGGCAACGTAAGCGCCCTCACGCGATGAGCCAAGGACCCGCTCGGCGTGTCGCCGCCGGAGCGGGACGGGTCACGTCGCCGGTTGAGCGGGCGGTCACCGCAGGGTGACCACGTCGGGCGCGCTGACGTCGATGGTGTCGGCCTTCCGGTCGAGCAGGGCGCCGGCCACCCGGGCCTTGTCCGCGCCCCGGGTCGCGTCCCCCCAGACCACCACCCGGTCGCCGCGCAGCCGCAGCGTGATCCGGGCCAGCCCCTCGACGGTCACGTCCACCAGCTCGGCGCGCAGCTGCGGGGTGAGCGCGCCGAGCACCTCCAGCGCCGCCCGGGTCGACCCGTCGTCCGGCCCCGGGTCGGCGAGCCGGACCACCGGCAGGCCGTCCGGCGGCCGCGGCACGGTCCGGAAGACCACGCCCGCGCCGTCGAGCACCACGAACTGCTCCCCGCGCGGCACCGCCGCCACGCCGGTGCGCTCCGTCACCCGGACGACAAGCGTGTCCGGCCAGTCCCGGGTCACCACCGCCCGCTGGACCGCCGGCAGCTCGCCGACCCGCCGCGCGGTGGCGGCCAGGTCCACCCGGGCCAGCGGGGCGTCGTCGGGCACCGCGGCCGCGTCGCGGACCTGCACCGTCGTGACCAGCGCGGCACCCTCGACGCGGACCTCGCGCACCCCGAACAGGCCGGTGCCGAGCAGGGTCCAGGCGACCAGCCCGGCCGTCGCGAGCACGCCCGCGGCGACCGCCCACGGCAGGGCCGCGCGCATCCGACGCTGCCGGGCCCGGGCCATGAACCGGCGGGTCGAGGCGGGGACCGCGTCGCTGCCGGCACGGACCAGTTGCCACCGCCGCTGCGGCCCGCGCCGGCCGCCGCCGTCCGCGCCGGTGGTGCGCCCCCGCGCCGGACCGGGACTCATCCGGCCGCGGGCGCCGCGCCGTCCGCGACCGCGCCGCCGGCACCGGGGACGGTGCCGCCGATGGTCGTCGTCCCGCCGGCGTCGCCGATGGTCGTCGTGCCCGCCGGCGCCGCCGGATCGGTGGTACGCGCCGAGAGCGCGGCCAGCAGCTGGTCCCCCATCAGCGAGATCGGCGGGGCGCCCATGGTCACCACCACGTCGCCGGGGCGGGCCCGCCGGGCCACCTCCACCGGCGCGGCCTCCCACGAGTCCACGAAGACCTTCCGCTCCGCCGGCAACGCCACCGCCTCGATCAGCGCCGCCGATCCCTCCCCCGGCTCGCGCAGCTCGCCCGGGCCGAAGACCTCCAGCAGCACCAGCTCGTCGGCGATGGCCAGCGACTCGGCGATCTCCGCCTGGAGGTCGCGGGTGCGGTAGAGCCGGTAGGGCTGGAAGACCACGATCAGTCGGCCGTCCCCGGCCACCTCGCGCAGCGTCTGCAACGCCAGCGTCATCGAGGTCGGGTGGTAGGCGTACTCGTCGTAGACCAGCACGTCGTCCGCGACGCCCTTGCGCTCGAAGCGCCGCCGCACGCCGGGGAACGCCGCCAGCGCGCCCTCCGCCGCCTCCAGCGGCAGCCCCAGCAGGTACGCGGTCAGCACGGCCGAGGCGCTGTTGAGCCCCATGTGCCGCCCGGGCACCGGCAGCCGGAACTCGCCGAGCGACCGCCCGTCGATGCTCGCCAGGTAGCGCACGCCCCGGGCCGACGAGGCGATGTCGGTCAGCCGCAGGTCGGCGTCGGCCGCCTCGCCGTAGGTGTGCACCCGACGGCCCTCCGCGCGCAGCGTCTCGGCCAGCCGCCGCCCGCCCGGGTCGTCGGCGCAGGTGATGATGAAGCCGTCCGGGTCGGTGAGCCGGGCGAACTCGGCGAAGGCCGCCTCCAGCGTGGCGAGGTCGCCGTAGGTGTTCAGGTGGTCGGCCTCGACGTTGGTGATGATCGACACGTACGGGCGGTAGATGAGGAAGGAGCGGTCGCTCTCGTCCGCCTCGACCACGAAGTGCTCGCCCGTGCCGTGGTGGGCGCCCGAGCCGACCTCGGAGATCTCCCCACCGATCACGAAGGACGGGTCCTGCCCGGCCTGCTGGAGCACCATCGTGACCATCGAGGTGGTGGTGGTCTTGCCGTGGGTGCCCGCGACCGCCACCGTCCGGCGGCCCGTCATCGCGGCGGCCAGCGCCTCGGAGCGGTGCAGCACGCGCAGGCCGCGCCGGCGTGCCTCCACCATCTCCAGGTGGTCCTGCGGGATCGCCGAGGAGTAGACGACCGTGTCGACGCCGTCGAGGTTGGACGCCTCGTGGCTCATGTGGATCGTGCCGCCGAGGGCGCGCATGCCGGCCAGGGAGGGCCACTCCCGCAACTCGCTGCCGGAGACCCGGATGCCCCGGGTCAGGAAGAGCCGGGCCAGCCCGCTCATGCCGACCCCGCCCACCCCGATCAGGTGGATCGTGCCCAGGTCCTCGGCGGTGAGCGTGCCGGCCGGGGTGAACTGTGCGGTGTTCATGCCGAGTACCTTCCCGTCGCGGTGCACCCACTCACGGGCGCCTGCCTTTCGTTCGCGACTGCGGGGCTCGCAAGCTCACTCCTCGCGCTCACGGGCGCCTGCCTTTCGTTCGCGACTGCGGGGCTCGCAAGCTCACTCCTCGCGCTCACGGGGCCACCGCCTCCAGGACGAAGTTGAGCAGTACCTCGTCGCCGTCGCGGCGGCCGTACGCGGCGGCGGCGGAGCCCATCGCGTGCAGCCGGTGCGGGTCGCGGATCAGCGGGATGATCGTCCGCTCGACCCAGTCCGGGGTCAGCTCGGCGTCGTCGACGAGCAGCCCGCCGCCGGCCTCCACCACGGGCAGCGCGTTGCGCTTCTGCTCCTGGTTGCTGTGCGGGTACGGCACGTAGATGGTGGGCAGCCCGATGGCGGCCACCTCCGCACAGGTCATCGCCCCGCCCCGGCCGAGCATCAGGTCCGCCGCGGCGTAGCCGGCCTCCATCTCGGACAGGTACGGCAGCGTCACGTACGGCACCGGCAGGTCGGTGGGGACCGGCACCGGCTCGTTGCGGGCGCCGATCACGTGCAGCACCTGCACCCCGTTGCGGGCGAGTTCCTTCGCCGCCCCGGCGACCGCGAGGTTGATCGAGCGGGCACCCTGCGAGCCACCGGCGACGAAGAGCACCGGCAGGTCGGGGCGGAGTCCGAAGTGGGCCCTGGCGGCGTTGCGCATGGCGAACCGGTCCAGCCCGGCGATGCCCCGGCGCAGCGGCACGCCGACGACCCGCGCGTCGCGCAGGGCCTCGGCCTGGGCGGGCTGGTGCGGGAAGCCGACCGCCACGTGGCGGGTGAACCTCATCCCCAGCCGGTTGGCCACCCCCGGCGGCACGTTTACCTCGTGGATCACGATCGGCAGCTCGCGCCGCCAGGCGGCGAGGTAGGCCGGCACGGAGACGTACCCGCCGAAGCCGACCACCACGTCGGCGCGCACCTCGTCGATGACCTTGCCCGCGGCACGGGCCGCGGTCCACATCCGGCCGGGGGTCTTGACCAGGTTCATGTTCACCGACCGGGGCAGCTGGTAGGCCGGGATCTGCCGCAGGTCGTAGCCCTGCGGCGGGATCAGCTCGTTCTCCAGGCCCTTCGGTGTCCCCAGGCAGGTGATCCGGACGCCGGGGTCGTGTCGGCGCAGGCAGTCGGCGAAGGCGAGCAGCGGGTAGATGTGCCCCCCGGTGCCACCTCCCGCGAGCACCACCGAACGCAGCGGACCCATCAACGTCTCCTCTCGTCCGCCGACCCGCGGCGGGTCCGGGCCAGCCGGACGCCGCGCGGTGCGGCCACATCGTCCGGCCGCCGCTCCCGCGACCGGGGCACGGACCCTCGGGCAGCCGGGGGCGCCGCCGGACGGCGGCGCCGCCCGGGAAGCGGCGGCAACGGGGCCCAGAGTAGTCGGACCCATCGGGCCGGCGGACGGGCATGCAGTGCTCTGGCGGCGTCGGGTTCGGCGCGGGCGAAGGAGGCGAGCATCCCGATGGCGGCGAGGGTGACGACCAGGGCGCTGCCGCCGTCGGAGATGAACGGCAGCGGCACACCGGTCAGCGGCAGCAGGCCGACCACCCCGCCGATGTTGATCACCGCCTGGCCGACCAGCCAGGTGGTCGCCGCCGCGGCGGCGAGCCGGCGGAACGGGTCGTCGACCCGGCGGGCGATCCGCAGCCCGGTGTACGCCAGCACGGCGAAGAGCGCCACCACCACGACGCACCCGACGACGCCCAGCTCCTCGGCGACCACGGCGAAGATGAAGTCGTTCTCCGCCGCCGGCAGCCACTGCCACTTGGCGATGCTCTTGCCGAGGCCGACGCCGAACCAGCCGCCGTTCTCGATCGCGTAGCGGGCCTGGGCGATCTGGTAGCAGTCGGCCAGCTTGCACTCGTCCGGCGGGGGCGGGCTGATGAAGGCGGTCAGCCGGGCCAGCCGGTAGTTCTCCTCGCCCTTCTCGCCGGAGCCGGCGCCGAGCGAGGCGACCGCGACCAGCAGACCGATGCCGAGCAGGCCCACCGCGGAGAGTGCGGCGAAGACGCGCATCCGCACCCCGGCCGCCCAGAGCAGCCCCACCACCAGGGCGAGCAGGCAGAGCATCGTGCCCAGGTCGTTGTAGCCGACGAGGACGAAGAGCAGGCCCACCACCGGGAAGAGCGGGGTGGCCAGCTCCCGCCACCAGCCCAGCGCGGCGCCCTTGCGGGCGATCACGTGGGCCCCCCAGAGCACCAGGGCGAACTTCGCGAACTCGGAGGGCTGCACCTGGATGCCGCCGACGAAGAGCCAGAGCAGCCGGGCCTCGACCGGGCCGATCCGGGCGGAATCCTGACCGGTCAGCCGGGCGTAGGCGAGCAGCAGGTTGAGCACCAGCAGCAGGCCGATGGCGGTGAACAGCAGCGGCCGGCCCAGCGTCCGGTAGGTCGTCGCCGGAAGCCGCTGGCACGCCCAGAACGCGACGATGCCGATCACCGCGAAGATCGCCTGCTTGACCAGCGACGTCGAGGCGTTGCCGTTCTCCGCGTAGTCCCGGACGCTGGTCGCGGAGAAGACCATGGTGAGGCCGATCAGCAGCAGCAGGCCGGCGCTGGACAGCAGCAGGTAGTAGGAGGCCAGCGGCCGGTCCAGCAGCCCGCGCAGCGCGGCCAGCCCGCCCGCCGGGTCCAGCCCGCGCGGCACCTGGGGATCGTCCGGTCCCCGCGTCGCGGCGGGCGCGTCGCGCGTACGCCTGCCTCCCGCCGACCGCCCGGACGTCCCCTCCGCCGTGACCTCGATGCCTCGTCCCTCCCCCACCCGACCATCATGGCGGTTCCGCCGGGTCGCCACCGGCGCAACCGCCCGGTCGGCGTGTCGGGCTTGCGCCGGAGCGCGTGCGCCGTCGCGGTGGATGGACACGCCGCGGGGCCCGGGCGACGCGCGCCCGGGCCCCGCGGCGGGAACTGCCGGCCGGCTCAGGTCATGTTCGCGAGGAACTCGCTGTAGAACAGGCCCAGCGCGATGGCCACGCCGATGCCGGCGATGATCCAGAACCGGACCACGATGTTGACCTCGCTCCACCCAGCGAGCTCGAAGTGGTGCTGCAACGGCGACATCCGGAACACCCGCTTGCCGGTGGTGCGGAACGAGATGATCTGGATCACCACGGACATCGTGATGATCACGAAGAGGCCACCGATGATCGGCAGCAGCAGGATCGTCCGGGTGGACATCGCCATGCCGGCGATCAGGCCGCCGAGGCCCAGCGCGCCCGTGTCGCCCATGAAGATCCGCGCCGGCGAGGTGTTCCACCACAGGAAGCCCACGCAGGCCCCGGCCGCCGCGCCGGCGATCAGCGCGATCTCCAGCGGGTCCCGGACGGCGTAGCAGTAGTCCTGGGTGTAGTTCGGGTCGGCGCACCAGTGCCGGTACTGCCAGAACGCGATCAGCGCGTACGCCGCGAGGACCATCACCGAGGCGCCGGTGGCCAGGCCGTCGAGGCCGTCGGTGAGGTTGACGCCGTTGGTCGCGGCCATCACCACGAAGATGAAGAGAACCACCGCGCCGATCTTGGTGAGGTCGAGCGCCGGAATGTCCCGGATGAAGCTGAGCGTCGTGCTGCCCACGGTCTCGGTGTTGGTCTCCGCGCCCGAGGCGTCGGTCATGGTGCTCGGGAAGTAGAGCGCCACCACGCCGAAGACCGCGCCGACCAGGATCTGGCCGAGCAGCTTGCCCCGCTTGTTGAGCCCGCCGCTGTGCCGCTTGCGTACCTTGAGGAAGTCGTCGATGAAGCCGACCGCGCCGGAGAAGACCATCAGCCCCAGCAGCACCAGCGCGGTGATCGTCGGCTCGACCTGGGCGATCTGCGCGTCCGGCAGGGTCGTCAGCGCCAGGTGCCCGGCCACGTACGCGATGACCGTGGCCAGGATGAACACCACGCCGCCCATCGTCGGCGTGCCCTTCTTGCCCTCGTTGCTGGCGAGCCCGAGGTTCGATCGGATCGGCTGGCCGGCCTTCAGCCGGGCGAACACCTTGATCGCGATCGGGGTGGCGAGCAGCGAGACCAGGAAGGCCACCCCGATGGCGACGATGACCGCCCTCATGCGGCGCCGCCCCCCGTCGCCGTCGGATCGGATCCGTTGCCGGCGGCGTCCGCGCGCAGCGCGTCGGCCACCTCCCAGGTGCGGTACCGGGAGCCCTTCACCAGGACGACGTCGCCCGGCCGTAGTTCGCTCCGCAGCACCTCGACGGCCGCCGCCTGATCGGTGAGCAGCACCGACTCTCCTCCCCAGTCACCTACCGATGTCGCGCCTTCGTGGATCGGCGCGGCCGGCTCGCCCACCACGAGCAGCCGGTCGACGCCCAGTTCGGCCGCGAGCCGGCCGACCTCGGCGTGCCCGTCGCGTTCGAAGGGACCCAGCTCGGCCATGTAGCCCAGCACCGCGACGGTGCGCCGCTCCCGCCCGATGCCGGTCAGCGCGCGCAGCGCGACCGCCATCGAGGCGGGGTTGGCGTTGTACGAGTCGTCGATCACGGTCACCCCGTCGGCGCGTTCGAAGACGTCCATCCGACGGGTGGAGACCAGCCCCATGGCGCCCAGCGCGATGGCCAGCTCGGCCAGCGGCATGCCCAGCTCACGGGCCACCGCGGCGGCGGCGAGCGAGTTGGACACCTGGTGCCGGCCGGTCAGCCCGAGCCGCACCGGCGCGGTCCCCTCCGGGGTGACCAGGGTGTACGCGGGCCGTCCCCGGTCGTCCAGCGTCACGTCCTCGGCCCGCACGTCGGCGTGCGCCGCCTCGCCGTAGCGGACGACCCGGGCGACCGTACGCGAGGCCATCGCGTCGACCAGCGGGTCGTCGGCGTTCAGCACGGCCAGGCCGTCGGCGGGCAGCGCCTCGACCAGTTCGCCCTTGGCCAGCGCGATCGTCTCCACCGAGCCGAACTCGCCGATGTGCGCCACCCCGACGTTGAGCACCACGGAGATCCGGGGCGGCACCACGTCGCAGAGGTAGCGCACGTGTCCCACCCCCCGGGCGCCCTTCTCCATGACCAGGTAGCGGGTCTCGGGCCCGGCCTGCAACGCCGTGTACGGGTGCCCCAGCTCGTTGTTGAACGACCCGGGCGGGGCGACGGTCGGGCCGAGCCGCGCGGTGAGCTGCGCGATCAGGTCCTTGGTGGTGGTCTTGCCCGACGAGCCGGTCAACCCGACGACGGTGAGCCCGGGCAGCCGGTCGACCACCGCACGGGCCAGCCGGCCCATGGCCGCCAGCGCGTCGTCGACAAGCACCATCGGCACGCCGGGCACCTCCCGGGTGCCGAGTACGGCCACCGCGCCGGCCGCCACCGCGCCGGCGGCGTAGTCGTGCCCGTCCACCTTCTCGCCCGGGAAGGCGACGAAGAGCGCACCGGGGCACACCTTGCGCGAGTCGAACTCGACCGGGCCGGTGACCCGGGCCTGCGGGTCGGCGCCGGCCAGCCGCCCGTCGACCGCCGAGGCGACCTCGGCCAGGCTGAGCGGGATCACCGCTGACCCGCCGGGTCGGCGAAGCGGGCGCGCAGCGCGTCGGCCAGCTCGGTGCGGTCGTCGAACGGGTGCACCTCGCCACCGATCTCCTGCCCGCGCTCGTGGCCCTTGCCGAGCACCGCGACCACGTCGCCCGGCTCGGCCAGCCGGACCGCCGCGTCGATCGCCGTCCGGCGGTCGGCCACCTCCTCGACGCGGGCCGTCGTGCCGGCGCGCCGGGCGCCGGCGAGCACCTCGGCCCGGATCGCCGCCGGGTCCTCGGTGCGCGGGTTGTCGTCGGTCACCAGCACCACGTCGGCTCCCTCCGCCGCGGCGGCGCCCATCACCGGCCGCTTGCCCCGGTCCCGGTCCCCGCCGGCACCGATCACGCAGATCAGTCGGCCCGCGCTGAGCTCCCGCAGCGCCGCCAGCGCGGCGACGATCGCGTCCGCCTTGTGCGCGTAGTCGACCACGCCCCGGACCGGGCCGGGGGCGTTCACCAGCTCCAGCCGGCCGGGGACCCCGCCGCACGCGGCGACCCCGGCGGCGGCGGTCTCCGGGTCCACCCCGGCGGCGACCAGCACGGCGATGGCCAGCAGGGCGTTGGCCACGTTGTGCCGGCCCGGCAGCGCCACGCCGGCCGCCAGGGTCAGCCCGTCGGGGCCGTGCGCGGTGAACCGCTGCGCGTAGCCCTCGCCGCCGACCTCGTCGGCCCACCAGGTGGCGCCCGGGTCGCCGGCCGCCGAGTAGGTGACCGTCGTCGGGCGGTACAGCGACTTCAGCGCCGGGTCGTCGTGGTTGAGCACCTCGACCGCGCAGCGCCCGTCGAACAGCTGCGCCTTCGCGGCGAAGTAGTCCGCCGTGTCGGCGTGGAAGTCCAGGTGGTCGGAGCCGAAGTTGGTGTAGCCGCCGACGGTGAACCGGACGCCGCCGACCCGGCCCATCGCCAGGGCGTGGCTGGAGACCTCCATGACCACGGCGGTGACGCCGCGCTCGCGGGCGGCGGCCAGCATGGCGTGCAGGTCGGTGGCCTCGGGCGTGGTGCGCACGCTGTCGATCGCCAGGTCGCCGAGGCGGGTCTCGACGGTGCCGATCAGTCCGGTGGTGTGGCCGGCGGCGCGCAGGCCGGACTCGACCAGGTAGGCCGTCGAGGTCTTGCCGGCCGTCCCGGTCACCCCGATCACCGTCAGTCCCTCGGTCGGGTCGCCGTAGACGGCCGCGGCGAGGGTGCCCAGCGCGGCGCGCGGGTCGGACACCACCAGCGCCGGCAGGCCCGCCTCGGCCGCCGCGTCGGCGCCCGCCGGGTCGGTCAGCACGGCCACCGCGCCGGCGGCCGCCGCACCGGCGGCGAACTCCGCCCCGTGCCGGCGGGCGCCCGGCAGGGCCGCGTACAGGTCGCCGGGGCGGACCTCCTGGCTGGCGTGGGTCACCCCGGTCACCACCAGCTCGGCGGCGCCCTCCGGGGGCTCGACGGCGAGCCGGGCGGCGAGGTCGCCGAGCCGGACACCGATCACGGTACGGGGACGAGGATTGCCGGGCACGGCGTCAGACCCTACCCGGTCGTCCGGTTCCGGCCGCACTGCCGCCCCGGTGGTTCGTCCGCACTCACCGATGATGTCGCGGCGTGGCCGCTCAACGCGGATAGACCGTGAACTTCGGGGCCTTCTCCCCACTCGGCGGCACCCCGTAGTGACGCAGCGTGAACTGCATCATGTCCCGGAACGCGGGGGCCGCGATGTCCCCGCCCCCACCGGAGGGGGTGTGCGCGAAGACCGCGATCACGTAGCGCGGCTTCTCGGCCGGGGCCATCCCGATGAACGAGGCCACCTCGCCGAGCTGCTTGTGCCCGTCGACCAGCCGCCAGCCGGTGCCAGTCTTGCCGGCGACCCGCCACTCGGGGATCGCCGCGGCCCTGCCGGTGGCGTCCTCGACCGTGGTGACCGCCTCCAGGATGGTCCGCAGCGCGGCGGCGTTCTCCGGGCTGAGCACCGACCGGGTGACCGGAGGGTCGGTCGGCGTACGCTTCCCGTCCGGCCCGATCACCTCCTTGACCAGGCGCGGCTGCACGTACGTGCCGTTGTTGGCGATCGTCGCGTAGACGGCGGCCATCTGCAGCGGCGTGGCGTCGACGCTGTGCCCGATCGGCACCGACCCGTACGACGACCCGCTCCACTCGTCGAGCGGCAGCAGCCGACCGCTGGCCTCGCCGGGCATGCCCACCCGCGTCGGTTCCCCGAGGCCGAAGCGCTTCTGGTAGTCGATGAGCCGCTCCGGGCCGAGCTTGTCGGCGATCTGGATGGTGCCGACGTTGGACGAGTACGCCATCATGCCGGGCAGGCTCATCCGCTTTCCGTGCGCCTTGTGCGTGTCGTTGAACCAGGTGTCGCCCATCTTGATGCTGTTGGCGATGGGCAGCGTGGTGTCGGGGGTGATCACGCGTTCCTGGAGCGCGGCGCCGAAGGTGATCGCCTTGTGCACCGAGCCGGGGTCGACCACGAAGCTGGTGGCCGCGTCCTCGCGGTCCTTCGGGTCGCTCGGCGTGGGCTTCGCCGCGTTGTAGGTGGGGTGGCTGGCCTGGGCCAGCACCTCGCCGGAGGGGATCTCGATCACCACGGCGGCGCCGGTGCTGCCCTTGCTCTGCGCCATGTGCCGGCTCAGCATCCGCTGCACCATGAACTGCAGGTCGCGGTCGATGGTGAGCTGGAGCGAGCTGCCCGGCTTGGCCTTCGTCGTCTCGCTGTAGCCGCCGGGGATCGGCGCGGCGAGGTCGCCGAGGCCGACCTCGTAGACCCGCTTGCCGTCCTTGCCGCGCAGCACGTCGTCGTAGCGGGCCTCCAGCCCTTCCAGCCCGACCATGTCCTGGCTGGTGAAGCCGAGCAGGTTGGCCGCGAGGTCGCCGCCGGGCACCTCGCGCCGCTCGTCGCGGTGGGTGTAGATGCCGGGCAGCTCCAGCGCCGTGATCTTCCGGGCCCGGTCGATGTCCACCCCACGGGCCAGGTATTCGAACTGCGAGTCGACGCCGTTGACCCGCTTGCGGGGCTTCATCTTCTCCGCCAGCTCCGAGGCCGGCATGCCGAGCAGCGGGGACAGCGCCCTGGCGGTGGCCTGCTGGTCCTTGACCTGGGTGGGGTCGGCGTAGACGTAGCGCGCCTCGACGCTGTGCGCCAGCGGGGCGCCGGACCGGTCGTAGATGGCGCCGCGCGCCGCCGGCAGCGTGACGGTGCGCAGCCGGTCGGCGAGACCACCGCCGGCGTACGCCGGAGTCTCCACGGCCTGGAGGGCCACCAGCCGGATGCCGATGACGGCGAAGAGCGTCAGGGTGAGCACGGTGCCGAGCCGCAGCCGGCGACGGGGATCGGCCAGCCGGGGCGGCTTCGGCGGTTTGCGCGACGGCCGCCGGGCGGCGGGACGGTCCGGCCGGCGGGCGGGGCGCGGGGCGGCGCGGCGGCGCGGCGCCGCCGGCTCGTCGTCGTGGCGCGGGGTGCGCGGCGTGACGGTGCGGACGACGCCGGAGCGGCCCGCCGCCTCCCGCCGGCCGGCCCGGCCGGCGCCGGCGCGCCCGCCGTCGAGGACCTGGAGGGCGGGGCGGAACGGGTCGCCGGAGCGCGTGCTGCGTGGCGTCCGGCGCTGCTCGGCGGGGCCGGCGTCGGCCTCCCGCTCGGCGCGACCGCCAGCGCGCTGCTCGCGCACGGTGCGACCGCGCGGGGTGTACGCCCGGGCGTCGGAGATGCCACCGACCCCCGGCTCGCCGGAGCGCGGCTCGCCGCCCCGGCCCCCGTTACGCGACGAACCGCGCCGGGAGCCTGTGGCGTCCCGGCGCGGTTCCTCCGATCTCGGCGGCACGGTCGTCAGCCTCCCGCGCCCTGCTGGCTGGTGATCGAGGGCTTGCCCCCGGCGGGCTGCGGCACGCCGATGACCTTGCCGTCGGGCAGCCGGATGTAGGCCGGCTCGCCCGCCTCCACCAGACCGAGCTGGCGGGCCCGGGCCTCCAGGTTGCCCGGGGCCTCCGCGTCGGCGATCTCCTTGTTGAGCTGCTGCTGCTCCACGTCGAGCTTGGCCTGCTGCTCCTGGAGCTTCTCCAGCCGGAAGGCGTTCTCGTTGATCTTTGTGTTGACCGCCAGGATGCCGAGCACCCCGCCGACCACCAGCACCAGCACCAGGGCGGCGAAGGGCGCCCGCGGCACCTTCACCGGCGGCGGCGGCGCCACCCGCAGCCGGGGCGGACGGGCCGTGCCGGCGTTGTCCCGCTCGGCCGGCCGCAGCGCGGCGCTGCCCTGGGTCGGGAACTCGCGCGCCCCCCGGGCGCGAGTCTCCCCCTGCCGGTTCGCGCGGTCCGCCCGCGGCGTGCCGGTACCGATGCGCGTGGCCCGCTCCGCCGCGGTCCGGCCCCCCGACCGCGGTGCGCGCTGCCCGCCGCCGGCGATGTCCCGGCGGTCGCGCTTGTCAATAGTCATGTCCCTCCCCCTCTTCGTCCGTCCCTGTCCCGTCCCCCGGGGTCCGCCGGATCCGTGTCGGATCCGGGAGACCCCGCCCCTGGTTGGTGCATGGCCTTGACCCGCCGGCGGTACCGTTCGCGGTCGGTGCCGCCCTGCTGTGCCGCGTCCGGGTCGAGTCGCTCCGCGGCCCGCAGCCGCACTGACGCGGCCCGCGGGTTCGCGGCGACCTCCGCCTCCCCGGGCAGTTCGGCGCCCCGGCTGAGCAGCCGGAACGTCGGACCGGACCCGGGCAGTTCGACCGGGAGGTCGACCGGGCCCTTGCTGCGGACCCGGTCGCTGAGCGCCGCCTTGGTGAGCCGGTCCTCCAGCGAGTGGTAGGACAGGACCACCATGCGGCCGCCCACGTTGAGCTTGTCGAGCGCGGCCGGCAGCGCCGTCTCCAGCGCTGCCAGTTCCTTGTTTACCTCGATCCGTAAAGCCTGAAACGTTCTCTTGGCCGGGTGTCCCCCGGTTCGTCGGGCGGGTGCCGGAATGGACTCCCTGACCAGTTCGGCCAGCCGCGCCGACGAGGTGATCCGGGCCCGCTCCCGCTCGCGGATGATCGCCGAGGCGATCCGGCCCGCGAACTTCTCCTCGCCGTAGACCCGCAGCACGCGGGCCAGGTCCGGATGGGCGTACGTGTTGACCACCTCCTCGGCGGTCACCCCCCGGGTCTGGTCCATCCGCATGTCCAGCGGGGCGTCCTGCGCGTAGGCGAACCCGCGGTCGGGTGCGTCGAGTTGCAGGGAGGAGACGCCCAGGTCGAACAGGATGCCGTCGATCGCCGGGTAACCCAGCCGACCGAGCACCTCCGGCAGCTCGTCGTAGACGGCGTGCTCCAGGTGGACGCGGTCGGCGAAGCGGGCCAGCCGGACGCGTGCGTGAGCGAGCGCCTCGGTGTCCCGGTCCAGCCCGATCAGCACCGTCTCCGGATGCGCCTCGAGCACCGCCTCGGCGTGCCCGGCCAGACCCAGCGTCGCGTCGACGTGGACCGTCCGCCCGCCCCGGCCCAGCGCGGGGGCCAGCAACTCGAGACACCGCTCGAGCAGCACCGGCACGTGCGTGCCGCGTAGCTCCCCCATGTCGACCCCCACTGGTGTGAAACCTTCGTCCTTCACGCGTCTGTCGTCGGACGACGCCGTGCCGTCGTACCGCCAGATCCCCATCCGCTCCCGCCCGCCGGAGGCCGCGGCCCTCCGATCGGATCGTGCGCCTGGCACCGGGGAAGGGGTGCCAGGAACTCGAAAGCGGGTGGAGATCTCGCAGTACGTCGGGCGCCGTCACGCCCTACAGACCGCCGGGCAGCACCCCCTCCTCGATGTCGGCGAAGTCGTCTTCGCTCTCCGCGAGGTAGGTCTCCCAGGCAGCCTTGTCCCAGATCTCCACCCGGGTGCTCGCGCCGATCACGACCAGATCCCGGTCGAGGGCGGCGTAGTCCCGCAGGTGGGCCGGGATCGTCACCCGGCCCTGCTTGTCGGGCACCTCGTCGTGCGCGCTGGCGAAGAAGACCCGGCTGTAGGCTCGGGCCGCCTTGTTCGTCATCGGTTGCGCGCGCAACTGCTCCGCGATCCGCTGGAACTCGGGCATCGGGAAGGCGTAGAGGCAGCGATCCTGCCCTTTGGTGATCACGACACCCCCCGCCAGCTCGTCCCGGAACTTCGCCGGGAGGATCAACCGGCCTTTGTCGTCCAGGCGCGGGGTGTGGGTGCCGAGGAACATCGGCCCAACCCCCTCGCCCTTGAGCGGCGTTCGCGGCGCCGCTGACCCCCCGGGCCGGTGGGCCCTCCCGGCCTCACCACTGCGCCCCACTCTACTCCACTTCCCTCCACCCGCAACCAGAATCGCCCGCGTGGCGCGGCCTTTCGGCGCGCAAAACCGCACGTCAACGGGGGTGGAGCGGAGTGGAGGGCCGCGGGGCCCGCCGGGCCGGTCCGCTTTCCGACATAGATCGACTCCGTCCGGCTGAGCGCGTCCCGACCACCCCGCCGGAGGACCCCGGCCGAACGGTTCACCGTCGGCGGCGATCTGGCGGGGTCGCCGGTCCGGTAACCTCGCTCGGGTGACGGACGCGAAGATGCCCCTGCGGGCAAAGGTGGCAAGCTCGGTGTCGCGGACCGCCGCGGCGCTGTCGCGGGCCGCGGGGCGCGGTGACGGCTCGGTGATCGGCGGCTGGATCGGCCTGAAGATCGACCCGGACCTGCTTGCCCACCTGTCGGCCGGGCGCGCCATCGCCCTGATCTCCGGCACCAACGGCAAGACCACCACCACCCGGCTCACCGCGGCGGCGGTCGGGGTGCTCGGCCGCGTCGCCACCAACTCGTTCGGCGCCAACATGCCGACGGGGCACACCTCGGCGCTCGCCAAGGCCGGCAGCACGCCCTACGCGGTGCTGGAGGTGGACGAGCACTACCTCGCCCAGGTGCTGGACGCCACCGAGCCGCACGTGGTGGCGCTGCTCAACCTCTCCCGCGACCAGCTCGACCGGGCCAAGGAGGTCGCCATGATGGCGCAGCTCTGGCGCGCCGCGCTGGTCCGGCACACCGACGTCCGCGTCGTCGCCAACGCCGACGACCCGATGGTGGTGTGGGCTGCGACCCCGCCGCCCAACCACGACCACCGCATCGCCCCGCCGCAGGTCACCTGGTTCAGCGCCGGGCAACGCTGGCACGACGACTCCTGGGTCTGCCCCGAGTGCGGCTCCACCATCCAGCGCTCCGGCGACCAGTGGTGGTGCAGCGGCTGCCCGCTGCGCCGGCCCCAGCCGCAGTGGACGGTGGAGGACGACGGCGTGCTCGACCCGACCGGTGCCTGGCACAAGGTCAAACTCCAGCTCCCGGGCAAGGTCAACGTCGGCAACGCCGCGACCGCGCTGGCCGTCGCCGCCGAGTTCGGCGTCCGGCCCGTGGACGCGGTGCTCCAGCTCGGCAGCGTGACCTCCGTCGCGGGCCGCTACGCGCAGGTCGACCGGGACGGTCGCAACATCCGGCTGCTGCTGGCGAAGAACCCGGCCAGCTGGCTGGAGGCCTTCGACATGGCCGACGTCGCCCCGACGCTGCTCTCCATCAACGCCCGGGACCCCGACGGGCTGGACACCTCGTGGCTCTTCGACGTCGACTTCGCCCCCCTACGGGGCCGGCAGGTGCTGATCACCGGGGACCGCGCGTACGACCTCGCGGTCCGGCTCGAGGTCAACGACGTGCCCTTCCAGCATGTGCGGACGTTCGACGACGCCGTCCGGTCGGTGCCCCCGGGGCGCCTGGAGGTCATCGCGAACTACACCGCGTTCCAGGACATCCGAGCGGAGTTGGACCGTGTCAACTGAGAGCCTGCGCATCGTCTGGATCTACCCCGACCTGCTCTCCACCTACGGCGACCGGGGCAACGCCCTGATCCTCGCCCGCCGGGCGCGGCAGCGCGGATTCCCGGTCGAGGTGCTGGAGGTGCGTTCCGACCAGCGCCTCCCCTCCACCGCCGACATCTACCTCATCGGCGGCGGCGAGGACGGCCCGCAGGCGCTCGGCGCGCAGCGGCTGCTCGCCGACGGCGGCCTGCACCGGGCGGTCGCCCAGGGATCGGTCGTGTTCGGGGTCTGCGCCGGCTACCAGCTCCTCGGCACCTCCTTCTTCGCCAAGGGCACCCTCTGCGCCGGGCTGGAGCTGCTCGACCTCTCCTCCGACCGGGGGCCGACCCGCGCCGTCGGCGAGCTGGCCGGCGAGATCGACCCGCGACTGGGCGTGCCGGCGCTGACCGGGTTCGAGAACCACGGCGGGCGCACCCACCTCGGCCCCGGGGTCTCCCCGCTGGCCCGGGTCACCGCCGGGGTCGGCAACGACGGCGCCACCGAGGGGGCGTGGCGGGGCAAGCTGCTCGGCACGTATTCGCACGGCCCGGCCCTCGCCCGCAATCCCGCCCTGGCGGACCTGCTGCTGCGCTGGGCCACCGGCGCGCACCAGCTCCCGCCGCTCGACGACACCTGGTCGGACCGGCTGCGCGCCGAGCGCCGCACCGCGGTGGCCGCCGCCGCCCGGGCATGATCCTGGCCGTCCGGCGGCTGCTGCGGCAGCCGTCGGCCGTCCGGTTCGCCCTGCTGCTGCTCCTGCTCGCCATCTTCGGGGCGGTGCTGCTCGTCGTCGACCTGCCCGAGGCGCGGGAACTGCCCGGGCTGGCCGACCGGCTGGGCGGCCTCGCCCCCGTGGCGGCGGTCCTCGGCGGGGCGCTGCTGCTGGTCGCGCTGGTCCCCCGGACCTTCATCACGCTCGCCTCGGGCGCGATCTTCGGTGCGCTGGAGGGCGCCACGTACGCGCTGGGCGCCGCCCTGCTCGCGGCGGCGCTGGGCTTCACGGTCGGCCGCCTGCTCGGGCGGGACTTCGTCGCCGAGCGGGTACGCGGCCGGCTGGCCCGGTTGGACGGCTGGTTCGCCCGCCAGAGCGTCCTCGGCGTGGTCACCGTACGGCTGCTGCCGATCGCCGGCTTCGGGCTGGTCAGCTACGGCTACGGCACCACCGGCGCCCGGGTGCTGCCGTTCCTCGCCGGCAGCGTGATCGCCTCCGCGCCCACCGCGTTCGGCTACGCGGCGGTGGGTGCGACGGTCACCTCCCCGGGCGACGTCAACTGGTTCGGCGTCGCGCCGGCCGCGCTCGGCCTGATCGCCAGCGTCGTGCTGATCCACCGCTGGTGGCGCGCCGAGCGGCAGCGCCGGCTCGGGCCGAGCTGAGGCCGGCGGTGCGCGGCCGGTCACCCGGAGCGGGCGGGGGCACGGGGCCGGAACACGAGGGGCGGCAGCCGACCGGCGCCACCGGCCGCGTCGACCCGCCCGTCGTCGGTCGCGTCGACTCGCCCGCCACCGGTCCCGTCGACCCGACCGCCACCGAGGAGCGGCTGCGGGGCGGCTTCATCGCCGAGGTGGTCCGGGTCGGCGACACCGTCCGGCGTACGCCGCCGGAGAACGCCGGGTTCGTCGCCGCGCTGCTGCGGCACCTGGAGCGGGTGGGCGCGGACGTCGCGCCCCGCCACCTCGGCACGGACGAGCAGGGTCGGCAGGTGCTCAGCCACGTCGACGGCCGGGTGCCGTGGCGGGACAGGGAGGATCCGGCGTACTTCGCCGACCCGGCGCTGACCCGGCTGGCCGAGTTGGTCCGGCGGCTGCACGACGCCTGCGCGGGCAGCCCGCTGGCCGGGGACGCCGAGACGGTCTGCCACCGCGACCTGTCCCCCAAGAACACGGTGTACCGGGACTCTCCGGCCGGCCCGCTGCCCGTGGCGCTGATCGACTGGGACCTGGCCGCGCCCGGCCGGCGGGTCGAGGACGTCGCCTTCGCCGCCTGGCACTGGGCGGCGGCGGGGCCGGGGGCCGACCCTGCGGAGCTGGGCCGGCGCGCACGGCTGCTCTGCGACGCCTACGACGCGGCCGGCCCGGGGTCGCCCGCGCTGCCCCGCGCCGAACTGGTCGACGTGATGCTCGCCCAGATCGACGGGACCTGGCGCGGGATCGCGGCCGGCGCGGAGCGGGGCGATCCGGCCATGTGCCGGCTCCGCGACGCGGGGATCGCCGACACGGTGCGCCGCTGGCATGACTGGCTGGCCGGGAACCGCCCGGTGGTGGCGGCCGCGCTGCGCTGAGCGCCCCAAGCGCGCCCGGTCGCGCGCCTCACCCCGCCGGGGAGACCAGCCCGGCCTCGTAGGCGGCGATGACGAGGTGCACCCGGTCGCGGGCGCCCAGCTTGCTGAACAGCCGGGCCACGTGCGCCTTGGCGGTGGCCGCGCTGATCACCAGCTCGGCGGCGATCTCGCCGTTGGACAGGCCCCGGCCGACGAGCGTCAGCACCTCGCGTTCCCGCTCGGTGACGCCGTCGAGGGCCCGGGTCGGGGCGGCGGGGGTCGGCCGGCGGGCGAACTCGGCGATCAGCCGGCGGGTGACCCCGGGGGCGATCAGCGCGTCCCCGGCGGCGACCACCCGGACCGCGCCGAGGATGTCGTCCAGCGCCATGTCCTTGACCAGGAACCCGCTCGCGCCGGCGCGCAGCGCGGCGTGCACGTGCTCGTCGTCGTCGAAGGTGGTGAGCACGAGGACGCGGGTGGCGCCGCCGTGCGCGGTGATCGCGCGGGTGGCCTGGATGCCGTCCATGCCGGGCATCCGCAGGTCCATCAGCACCACGTCCGGCACGACCTCGCGGGTCAGCCGCACCGCCTCGGTCCCCGTACCCGCCTCGCCGACGACGTCGATGTCGGGGGCGTCGGCGATGAGCACCCGCAGGCCGGCGCGGACCAGTGGCTGGTCGTCGACGAGCAGCACCCGGACGCTCACCGGTCCGCCTCCCCGGCCCGCGCTCCGACCGACTCCGTCGCCACGTGTGCTGCCGGCGCTGCCGGTGGCGCCAACGCTGCCGGTGCCGCCGTCGCTGCGGGGGGTGCCGGTAGCCACGCCGCCACCCGGAAGCCGCCCTCGGGGCGGGGCCCGGCGTGGAACCGGCCCTCCAGCAGAGCGACCCGTTCGCGCATGCCGAGGATTCCGTGCCCCTCACCGCCGACCCGGGCGCCCCGACCCTCGTCGACGACCTCCACGGCCACCTCGTCGGGGCCGTGCGTGACGGTGACCCGGCACTGGTCGGTGCCCGCGTGCCGTACCACGTTGGTGAGCGCCTCCTGCACGATCCGGAACGCGGCGAGGTCGACCTCGGCCGGGACGGGCCGCCGCTCGCCGGACCGCCGCAGGTCGACCCGCACCCCCGCGTCGGCGGCAGCCGCGACCAGTCGGTCGAGATCGTCCAGCCCCGGCGTCGGGTCCAGCGACGCAGACTCCGACTGCGGGCGGCGCAGCGCGCCGAGCGTACGCCGCAGGCCGGCCAGGGTGTCGCGGCTGGTCGCCTCGATGGTGGCGAGCGCGGCGCGGGCCTGGGCCGGCTGGGTGTCGATGACCCGGGCGCCCACGCCGGCCTGGATGGCGATCACCCCGATGCTGTGGGCGACCATGTCGTGCAGCTCGCGGGCGATGCGCAGCCGCTCGGCGGTGACCGCCTCGGCGGCGGCGTGCGAGCGGAGCGCCTCCGCGTAGCCGCGCCGGGCCCGCACGGAGTTGCCGACCGTCCACGCGGTGACGACCGCCAGCACGGCGAGCGTGGCCCGGTTGATGGGGTCGCTGGCGGGGTTCACGAAGCCAGCGGTGATCTGCACGACGAGCACCGCGACGGCCACCGGCACCGAGACGCGGCGCGACCTCCTCGCCGCGATCAGCCCCACCACCAGGTCGATGGCCAGGAACTGCGCGTACCAGATGTCGGTCAGGTAGCCGCCCTCCGGAACGTTGACGGCGGCGGTGACCACGCACGCCGCGACGACCATCAGGGCCAGGGCGAGCACCGGGCGGCGGCGCAGCAGGCCGGCGGGCGGGACCACGGCCAGCAGCGGCACCAGGTAGCGCTCGGAGATCCACCAGTCGCCGAACCCCACGCCGCCCCGGCTCGACGCGACGGCCGGGGCGAGCAGCACGGTGACGGGCAGCAGCGCGACGCCCACCCAGGGCAGGACCGCCCGCGCCAGCGACGCGGCGCGGCGCGGCAGCGGCACGGTGGCGTCCATCCGCCCACGGTAGCCAGCCGGCCACCGCCCGGGCATCGGCCCACGGGCGTACGCCCCGGGCGGGTGTCCGGCCGCCGGGTGTGGCCGCCGGGGCGACGCCCCGCCGCCCGCCGCCCGGCAGCGTGGGTGGAGTGATCGAACTTCAGTCCCTGACGAGACGGTACGGCCGCACGACGGCCGTCGACGACCTCACCCTGACCGTGCGCCCCGGCCACGTGACGGGGTTCCTTGGCCCCAACGGGGCCGGCAAGTCCACCACGCTGCGGATGATCATCGGGCTCACCGCGCCGACCAGCGGCACCGTCACGGTGGACGGGGTCCGCTTCGCCGACCGGCCACGCGGGCTGCGCCACGCCGGCGCGTTGCTCGACGCCGGGGACGTGCACGGCGGGCGCAGCGCCGTCGCACACCTGTCGGCCCTGGCCCGCAGCAACGGCATAGGGCGCGCCCGGGTCGACGAGGTGCTGCGGGAGGTGGGGCTGTCGGCCGTCGCCCGGCGGCGCATCGGCGGCTTCTCGCTCGGCATGCGGCAGCGGCTCGGGATCGCCGCCGCGCTGCTCGGGGACCCGCCCGTCCTGCTCTTCGACGAGCCCTTCAACGGCCTCGACCCGGAGGGGGTGCGCTGGGTACGGGACCTGTTCCGGCGGCTGGCGGCCGAGGGGCGCACGGTCTTCGTCTCCAGCCACCTGATGAGCGAGATGCAGAACTGCGTCGACCGGCTCGTGGTGATCGGCCGGGGGCGGCTGATCGCCGAGCAGGGCCTCGCCGAGTTCGCCGCCGGGAGCACCCGGGCCGACGTGACCGTCCGTACGCCCGACCCGGCGACCCTGTCCGCGGTGCTCACGGCCGAGGGCGCGCACGTCCGCCCGGACGACGCCGGGGCGCTCGTCGTGACCGGCCTGACGGCCGCGCGGATCGGCGACCTCGCGCTCGCCCACGGCGTCGGGCTGCACGAACTGACCGCCCATACCGCCTCGCTGGAGGAGGCCTTCATGGCACTCACCGCCGACAGCGTCGAGTATCTCGCCGGGGAGGGGACCCGATGACCGCCGTGACCCAGCCGACCCGCCGGCCGACCGTGACCGGGGCGCCGGCCCGGTTCCGCGACCTGCTGGCCGCCGAGTGGATCAAACTCTGGTCGCTGCGCTCGACCCGCTGGACGCTGCCGCTGGTCTTCCTCTTCGTGGTCGGGGTCAGCGTCAACGCCAGCCTCGCCGACCACCGGAACTGGCCGGGATACCCGCAGGGGCGCCGGGAGATGTTCCACCTGTACGGGCCGGTGCGCGACGCCTTCCCCGAGGTCGGCTACCTGGTGCTGATCCTCGCCTCGGCCACCATCGGCGCCCTGACGATCGTCGGCGAGCACCAGAGCGGGCTGATCCGGGCCACGTTCGCCGCCGTTCCCGCCCGTCGCGCGCTGGTCGCGGCGAAGGCCGCCGTACTGGCCGGGGTAATGCTCGTCTTCGGCACGGTCACCGCGGCGACGTCGTTCTGGGTGTCCCAGACGATCCTCGCCGACCGGGACGCCGGCTGGTCGATCGGCGAGCCGGGGGTGCTGCGCGCCGTCGTGGCGAGCGCCGTGCTCGTGCCCGTGTGCGCACTGGTCGGGCTGGGTCTGGGCGCGCTCACCCGGCACGCCGCCGGTGCGGTGGCCGCCGCGACGGCGGTGCTCGTGCTGGTGCCGATGGCGGTGGACAGCGACGAGCACCGGTGGATCGCCGAGGCGTACAACGCCCTGCCGCTGACCGCCTGGCTACGACTGATCGAGGTGCATCCCGACGTCCTCAACCCGGACCCGTACCCGGCCACCGTCACCGGCTCCTGGCTCACCCTGGCCGCCTGGTCCGCCGCCGCCACCCTGGCGGCGATCACCCTGACCCACCGCCGCGACCCCTGACCCACCCCACCCGGCGCGTCGATCATGCAGTCGTGGTGCCCGGCTCATCCCGGCCCGGGGACCTTGTCCCCCACCACAACTGCATGATCGACGACTTCGGCACAGCGCGGGGTCAGGCCACCACGGAGACCATGCGGCCCTTGATCACGATGACCTTGCGGGGTTCCTTGCCGGCCAGCGAGGGTGCGACCGCCTCCAGGGCCGCCGCGCGGACGGTCTCCTCGGACGCGTCGGCGGGGACCTCGACGCGGCCCCGCACCTTGCCGTTGATCTGCACCGGGTACGTCACCGTCTCGGCCACCAGCAGCGCGGGGTCGGCGGTCGGGAAGTCCGCGTACGTCAGGGAGGTGTCGTGCCCCAGCCGGCGCCACAGCTCCTCGGCGACGTGCGGGGCGAACGGCGCCAGCATCAGCACCAGCGGCTCGGCCACCTCGCGCGGGGTCTCCGCCAGCCGGGTCAGCCCGTTGGTCAGCTCGATCAGCTTGGCGATCGCGGTGTTGAACCGGATCGCCTCCATGTCGCCGCGGACCCCGTCGACCACCTTGTGCAGCAGCCGCCGGGTCGCCTCGTCGGCGGGCGCGTCGGTGACCCGCAGCGCGCCGGTCTGCTCGTCGACGACCGCCCGCCAGACCCGTTGCAGGAACCGGTACGACCCGACGACCGCCCGGGTCTCCCACGGACGGGAGACCTCCAGCGGGCCCATCGACATCTCGTAGACGCGGAACGTGTCCGCCCCGTACGCGGCGCACATCTCGTCCGGCGTGACCACGTTCTTCAGGGACTTGCCCATCTTGCCGTACTCGCGGTTGACCTGGGTGTCGCCCAGGTAGAAGCCGCCGTCGCGCTCGGTGACCTCCTCGGCCGGCACGTAGGCGCCCCGGGCGTCGGTGTACGCGTACGCCTGGATGTAGCCCTGGTTGAACAGCTTGCGGAACGGCTCGAACGACGAGACGTGCCCCAGGTCGTACAGCACCTTGTGCCAGAACCGCGCGTACAGCAGGTGCAGCACGGCGTGCTCGGCGCCGCCGACGTACAGGTCGGTGCCCCCGCAGTCGCCCTCGCCGCGCGGCCCCATCCAGTACGCCTCGTTCTCCGCGTCGACGAAGCGCTCGGAGTTCGTCGGGTCCAGGTAGCGCAGCTCGTACCAGCACGAGCCGGCCCACTGCGGCATCACGTTGGTCTCGCGGGTGTAACGCTTCGGGCCGTCGCCCAGGTCCAGCTCCACCTCGACCCAGTCGCGCCGGCGCGACAGCGGGGTCTCCGGATTGCTGGCGGCGTCCTCCGGGTCGAAGGTGCGCGGCGAGAAGTCGTCCACCTCGGGCAGCTCGACCGGCAGCATCTCCTCCGGCAGGGCGATGGCCGCACCGGTCTCGTCGTACACGATCGGGAACGGCTCACCCCAGTAGCGCTGCCGGGAGAACAGCCAGTCGCGCAGCCGGTAGGTCACCGCGCCCGTGCCGTGCCCGTTGGCCTCCAGCCACTCGATGATCCGGGCCTTCGCCTCGGCCACCCCCAGGCCGTTCAGGTCCAGGCCGCGCTCGGGCGCGGCGCTGTTGACCGCCGGGCCGTCCCCGGTGTACGCCTTGCCGTCGAAGCCCTCCGCCGGCTGCACGGTACGCACGATCGGCAGGTCGAAGACCTCGGCGAACGCCCAGTCCCGCTCGTCCTGGCCGGGCACCGCCATGATCGCACCGGTGCCGTAGCCGGCCAGCACGTAGTCGGCGACGAAGACCGGGACCTGCCCACCGGTGACCGGGTTGGTGGCGTACGCCCCGACGAAGACGCCGGTCTTCTCCTTCGTGTCGGCCTGCCGCTCGACGTCGGTCTTGGCCGCCGCCGCCTTGCGGTACGCCTCCACGGCCGCGCGCGGGTTGGCGTGCCCGCCGGTCCACGCGTCCTTCGTCCCCTCGGGCCAGGCCGCCGGCGCCAGCGCGTCGACCAGCTCGTGCTCGGGGGCCAGCACCATGTAGGTGGCGCCGAAGACGGTGTCCGGCCGGGTGGTGAACACCCGGATCGGCGCGACGGCGGTCGGGAAGTCGATGTGCGCGCCCGTGGAGCGGCCGATCCAGTTGCGCTGCATCAGCTTGATCGGCTCGGGCCAGTCCAGCGTGTCCAGGTCGTCCAGCAGCCGGTCGCCGTACGCGGTGATCCGCATCATCCACTGCTTCAGGTTGCGCTTGAAGACCGGGAAGTTGCCGCGCTCGGAGCGGCCGTCGGCGGTGACCTCCTCGTTGGCCAGCACGGTGCCCAGCCCCGGGCACCAGTTGACCGGCGCCTGCGAGACGTACGCCAGCCGGTGCTCGTCGACGATCCCCCGGCGCTCGGCGACGGACAGCTCCGCCCACGGCCTTCCGTCGGGCGTGGGCCGGTTGCCACCCTCGAACTCGGCGATCAGCTCGGCGATCGGGCGGGCCCGCTTCGCCCCGGTGTCGTACCAGGAGTTGAAGACCTGCAGGAAGATCCACTGCGTCCAGCGGTAGAAGTCGGTGTCGATGGTGGCCACCGAGCGGCGCTCGTCGTGGGCCAGGCCCAGCCGGCGCAGCTGCGCCTTGTAGCGCTCGATGTTGGCCACGGTCGTGGTCCGCGGATGGGTGCCGGTCTGCACCGCGTACTGCTCGGCGGGCAGGCCGAACGCGTCGAAGCCCATGGCGTGCAGCACGTTGCGCCCCGCCATCCGCTGGTAACGGGCGAAGCAGTCGGTGCCGATGTAGCCCAGGGGGTGGCCGACGTGCAGGCCCGCGCCCGACGGGTACGGGAACATGTCCAGGACGTACAGCTTCTCCGCCCCGGCGCGCGGGTGACCGGGGTCGGCCAGCGGGCCGGTCGGGTTCGGGGCGTGGAACGTCCCCTCCCGCGCCCAGGCGTCCTGCCAGCGCTGTTCGATCTCCTCGGCCAGGGCCGCGGTGTACCGGAACGGGGGAATGTCGGCCGGTGCTGCCTCACTCATGGCGTCTCCTCGCTTCGCTCGTCGCCGCCGGCCACGCCACGGCCGGGCTGGGTGCTGACCTCGCTCGGCGCGGTCATGTCGGTCTGGCTCGGGTCTGCCCGCCGCCGGCGCCGCGCCGCCCGAGGGGCCGGCGCCGGTGCCGGGTGCCGATCGCCGGGGCGTCCGGCGGAGGGCACAAAAAAGCCCCTCGCGCAGGAGGGGCCGCCGTGCTGTCGCGCGTCAGCGCATCAGCACGGCCCGGTAAGAAGCAGGAAGAATCCGGCCATGCCCGGGAGTGTACCCCGCCGTCCCGTCCCGCACGTCGCCCGCCGCCACAGGTCGGGACGGCGACCGCGGACGTACGCGCCGGGGCAGCCCTTCGTGATCATCACCGGCACCGGGAGCGACGGTCCGTTCCCCCGACCCGGCGAATGTTCGGTGCGTAACCGGCCGTCTACCTGCGGGGGTCGGCGACGGCGACAAACATGGTTAGCCTGAGAGACCAGTGAGATTTCTGCGGCAGACGAGGCTCGGCGTCGCGAACCCTACGGCGGGTCCAGGTGCTCTATACAGAGCTGCCGTCCGGCGACGAGGAGGAGGCCCGTGACACAACAGACCTGGGACGAGGTGGGCGGCGTGTTGCCGCACGACGAGTTCCGTGCCGCCAGCGAAGCCATCGTGTCCAACATCGAGCAGGTCATCGAGGGTAAGACCGCCACCGTGCGGCTCGCCCTGGCCGTCCTGCTCGCCGAGGGCCACCTGCTCATCGAGGACGTGCCCGGGGTCGGCAAGACCAAGCTCGCCAAGGCCATGGCCCGGTCGATCGACTGCTCCGTGCGCCGCATCCAGTTCACCCCCGACCTGCTGCCCAGCGACGTCACGGGGGTCAGCGTCTACAACCAGGAGACGCACGACTTCGAGTTCCGCCCCGGTGCGGTCTTCGCCAACCTGGTCGTCGGCGACGAGATCAACCGCGCCTCGCCGAAGACGCAGTCGGCGCTGCTGGAGTGCATGGAGGAGCGCCAGGTCACCGTCGACGGCGTCACCTACCACCTCCAGACGCCGTTCATGGTCGTCGCGACCCAGAACCCGATCGAGATGGAGGGCACCTATCCCCTCCCCGAGGCGCAGCGCGACCGGTTCACCGCCCGCATCGCGATGGGCTACCCGGACCCGAGCGCCGAGCTGGCGATGCTCGACGGGCACGGCGCGACGGACCCGCTGGACGAGCTGCGTCCGGTCGCCGACGCCAACACCGTGCGGCAGCTGATCGGCCACGTCCGGCAGGTGCACGTCGCCGACGCCGTGAAGCAGTACGCGATCGACCTGGTCACCGCCACCCGCGAGGCCGCCGACCTGCGGCTGGGCGCCTCCCCGCGGGCGACCCTCCAGCTCCTGCGCACCGCCCGCGCGGTGGCCGCCCTGGAGGGGCGCGACTACGTCCTGCCCGACGACCTCCAGGTGCTGGCCGTGCCGGTGCTCGCGCACCGGATCATTCCCACCGCCGACGCCCAGCTCGCCCGGCGTACGACCGACGCGATCGTCTCCGAGCTGGTGCACCGGCTGCCGCTGCCGCACGACCGCGGGCGCTCCCCGTACGACACCCGCCCCACGGGCGAGGGCAACGGCCGAGCCACGTACGAGCCGCGGAGGCGGTGACGTGCGCGACGGGCTGCGCGGCCTGACCACCCGCGGCCGTTCGTTCGTGGCGGCCGCGGTCGCGGCGGCGGTCTCGGCCGGCATCCTCGGCGAGAAGGACCTGCTCCGGGTGGCCGTGCTGCTGGCCGTCCTGCCGCTGCTCGCCGCGGCCTACGTCGGGCGCAGCCGCTACAAGCTGGCCTGCAACCGGTCGCTGGACCCGCACCGGGTGCCCGTCGGGGCCAGCTCCCGGGTGGTGCTGCGGTTGCAGAACATGTCCCGCCTGCCCACCGGCACCCTGCTGCTGGAGGACCGGCTGCCGTACGCGCTGGGCAGCCGGCCCCGGGTGGTGCTGGAGCGGCTCGGCGCCCACCAGGCCAGCTCGGTGGCCTACACGGTGCGCGCCGACGTGCGTGGCCGCTACGAGGTGGGCCCGCTGGTGGTCCGGATGACCGACCCGTTCGGGTTGTGCGAGCTGAGCCGCGCCTTCCCGAGCACCGATCATCTGACCGTCATCCCGCAGGTCACGCCGCTGCCCTCGGTGCGTTTGCCCGGCGAGTACGCCGGCAGCGGCGACAGCCGGGCCCGCTCGGTGGCGGTGCACGGCGAGGACGACGCCGCCACCCGGGAGTACCGGATGGGCGACGACCTGCGCCGGGTGCACTGGAAGTCCACCGCGCGCACGGGCGAGCTGATGGTGCGCCGGGAGGAGCAGCCCTGGGAGAGCCGGGCCACCGTCGTGCTGGACACCCGCGCGTACGGCCACCGCGGCGACGGGCCGACGGCCTCCTTCGAGTGGGCGGTCTCCGCCGCGGCCAGCATCGCGGTGCACCTGCGGCAGGCCGGCTACAAGCTGCGCCTGGTCACCGGTTCCGGCGCGGACGTGGACGCGTCCGAGGCGGCCGGCGACGGGGTGCTCCTCGACCACCTCGCCGAGGTCCGGCTCGACAAGAACGGCGAGTTGACCACGCTGGTGCAGCGGGTCCGGCAACGGTCGGACGGCGGCCTGATCATCGGCCTGTTCGGCTCGGTGAGCACGGCCGAGGCCGAGCTGCTGGCCGGGCTGCGGGGCAACGGCGCCACCTGCGTCGGTTTCCTGCTCGACAGCTCCACCTGGCTCAACCTGCCCGCCAAGGCCCGGGCCGAGGCCGACCACGCCCACGGCGCCGCCGCGCTGGCCATGTTGCAGAGCGGCTGGCGGGTCATCGGCGTCGACCACGGCACGCAGTTGCCCGCGCTGTGGCCGCAGGCGGCCCGCGGCTCGCAGGGCTTCGCGCTGCGGGCGGCCATGGCCGAGACGGTGGCCGGCGGCATGCGATGAACGGAAGGGTCCCCTCATGATCGCCCACCGGAACCTGGGCTTCGTGGCCGCCGCGGCGACGCTGCTCGCCGCCGCGCCGCTGTCGGCCATCTTCGAACGCTGGACGTGGCTGATCCAGGCGACGATCGCGGTGGCCGTGGTCGCCGCCGTGGCCGCGCTAGCCCGGCTGGCACGGGTTCCGCTCTGGGGCCAGGCGCTGGGCATGCTGGCCGGCCTGACGCTGGCCCTGACTTGGCTCTTCCCCGGCGGCACCGAACTGCTGGGCATCGTGCCCACCCCGTCGACCTTCACGCACTTCGGCGAGCTGCTCGACGGCTCGTTGGAGGACATGCGCTCGTACGGCGTCAAGGTCCCCGACACCGACCCGCTGCTGTTCGTCACGGTGCTCGGGATCGGCGGGGTGGCCGTGGTGGTCGACGTGCTCACCGTCGGGCTGCGCCGGCCGGCGCTGGCCGGCCTGCCGATGCTGGCGATCTACTCGGTGCCCGTCGCGGTCTACGTGGACAGCGTCCCGGCGGTGCCGTTCGTCGTCGGCGCCGCCGGGTTCCTCTGGCTGCTGGTGACCGACAACGTCGACCGGGTCCGCCGGTTCGGCCGGCGGTTCACCGGCGACGGGCGGGACGTCGACGTCTGGGAGGCCTCGCCGCTGGCCGCCGCCGGCCGGCGGCTGGCGGTGGTGGGTGTGGCACTGGCCGTGGTGCTGCCGCTGGCCGTGCCGGGGATGACGGGCGGGCTGCTGGACACGCTGGGCGGTTCGGGCAACGGCAACGGTAACGGGCGCTCCGGGCAGGGCGGCACCGGCCGGATCGACCTGTTCGCGGCGTTGAGCGGGCAGCTCAACCAGTCCGAGGTCGCCGACCTGGTCAAGGTCACCACGAACGAGCCCCGCCCCTTCTACCTGCGCTTCGGCGTGGCCGACAAGCTCACGCCGAGCGGCTTCCGCGAGGGCACCCCCACGGGCCGGCCCGTCGACGACCTGCCGGCGCCGTCCGCGCGGGGCGTCGAGCAGCGGACGTACCAGGCCACGGTCGAGGTGACGAAGACCCTCAACATGCCGCTGCTGCCGGTCTACACCGAACCGGTGCGCTCCGAGGGCCTCAACGGCAGCTGGGCGTACGACCCCAGCCTCCAGGTGGTCTTCTCCCACCGGGACAACTCGCGCGACAAGCGCTACTCGTTCGAGTACGTGCGCTCGACCTACACGCCGGCGGCCCTGCGCCGGTCGTCGCCGCTGCCGGCCGACCACGCCGTGCGGCGCCTGCATCCCGCGCCGCCGCCGGTGCCCGAGGTCGAGGAACTGGTCTCCACCCTGGTACGGGGCAAGGACACCGAGTACGACAAGGTCCGCGCGATCTACGACCACTTCTCCGCGGACAACGGCTTCACCTACTCGCTGAGCACCAAGGGCGGCACCAGCGGGCGGGAGATCGTCGACTTCCTCGACAACAAGGTCGGCTTCTGCCAGCAGTACGCCGCCGCGATGACGTGGCTGGTCCGGGCCGCCGGCGTACCGGCCCGGGTGGCGTTCGGCTTCGCCAACGGCAGCAACTCCGGCGACGGCACGTACACGCTGACCAACCGGAACCTGCACGCCTGGACGGAGGTCTACTTCAACGAGGTCGGTTGGGTGCCCTTCGACCCCACCCCGGCGTACGGCGTGCAGGGCTCGACCCGGTCGGCGTGGGCGCCGGACATCGACGCCCCGGAGGCGGACACGCCGACCGCAGGCCCGACGAGTGCCCCCGGCGACGTCGACCCGTCGGCCGGCCCGGCGGGGCCGGAGGGCCCCGAGGAGGACATCGACTCCGGCCTGGCCCTCGACGGCACCGCCCCGACCGACCAGGCCCCGGTCTGGCCCTGGTACGCCGCCGCGGCGGTGCTGGCCCTGCTCGCTCTGCTCGCCCTGCCGGCGCTGCGCCGCACGGCCCTGCGCCGCAAGCGCAGCGGCCCGGCGAAACCGTCCGCGGCGGCGGTGCGCCCCGGGGCCGCCGGCGACGCGCCCACCGACGGGCGACGCATGGTGGTGGTGGCAGACGTGGAGCGGGCGCGGGCGGACGCGCACGCCGCCTGGGACGAACTGCTGGACACGCTCGTGGACTACCGGGTCCGGGTGGACCGGACGGAGACCCCCCGGGCGACCGCCGACCGGCTGTCCCGGGAGGCGCTCACCGCCGACGCGGGGGCGACCACGGCGGTACGCCTGCTCGGCCGCGCCGAGGAACGCGCCCGCTACGCCCGCGATCCGCTGACCGGCGAGCAACTCCTGCCGGCCCTGCGCACCGTACGCGCCGCGCTCGCCGCACAGACCGACCGGCGTACCCGCCTGGTGGCGGCGGTGCTGCCGCCGTCGGTGCTGCTGCGCTGGCGCACGGGCACGGCCGAGGCGTCGTCCCGGCTGGTGGCGGCGGGCGGTCGGGCCCGGCACCGGTTGCTGCGCTGGAACCCGCGTCGCCTGCTGGCCGGCCGCATGGCCCGCTGACCGAACGGCGAACGGGCCGGTAGGGGCACCCGCCCCCGCCGGCCCGTCGCGTTCGCGGGGCTGCCGTCGCGGCCGTCGGGCCGTCAGGGCCAACCGGCCGCGACGGCCGTCAGGGGCCGACCGGGCTCAAGGGTCGACGAGGCACCGGCCGGATGCCGGACATCGAGAGATGCGGAGGATGCACGCCCCCGGGGCGTGCGGAGTCGTCGGTGGCCGCCGGGCGTCCCGGCGGCCGACTGTTTGTCGCGCGGCCCGCCTCAGGGGCGGGCCGGGCTCAGCGGTGCCCCTCCGGGCGCTGCCGCCACCGGTCCTCCATCCGGTCCAGGATCGAGGGCCGACGACCCGACCGGCCGCGGGGGCGACGACGGCTCGTCGTCCCGCCCACGACGTGCAGGTCCGGTGACTGCCCCCGACGGTGCGACTGCACCGCGAACGCGGCCGAGGCCAGCATGACGACGAAACCCGCCACTGCCAGCGGCGGAAGCTTGATCACCGCGCCATAGACCAACAGGGCCAGCCCAGCGATGATCACGCCGGCAGCGACGAGCAGGCGACGCCGCGCGTGGAAGCGCGGATCGCTGGCGCGCACGGCCGAGGCGAATTTGGGGTCCTCGGCAAGCGACCGCTCGATCTGCTCGAACAGCCGCTGCTCGTGCTCCGAGAGCGGCACGGCACTCCTCCCCGGTCACGTTGGTCGGCCCGGTCGGGCCGACAGACCGTGGCAGCCAACCGGCTGCTTACCCGCAAGTCTACGAGGGCCCTCGCGCGTCGGAAAGCGGGACGACCTACGGCCGGGGTGGATTTTCATTTCGTCGCCCCTCGCGGACCCCGAGCAGACTGGCCGGACCTATGACGGACCGCCCGAAACGGGCAGCAGCGGCGTCGGCTGCGGCCTCCGCCTCCCGCCAGCCCCGCTCGGGCGCACCGAGGGTGAGCTGCCGCGGGGTCTCCCGCGCGGCGGCGAGCCCCTCGACCCGTACGCCGACCAGACGGACGGGCTCACCCGGGTCGAGCGCGGTGTAGAGCGCCCAGACGGTGTCGAAGATCTCCCTGGCGACGTCGGTCGGCACGCCCGCCGTGCGGGAGCGGCTGACGGTGCGGAAATCGGTCAGCCGCACCTTGAGCGACACGGTGCGCCCGACCTGCCCGGCCCGGCGCAGCCGGATGCCGACCTTCTCGGCGAGGGCGAGCAGCGCCCGGCGGATCTCCAGCGGGTCGGTGACGTCCACGTCGAAGGTCACCTCGGCGCCGATCGACTTCTCCGCCTGCTCGGGGGTGACCCGGCGCGGGTCGCGCCCCCAGGCCAGCTCGTGCAGGTGGACGGCGGACGCCTCGCCGAGCGCCTTGCGCAGCATGCCGACCGGGGCCTCGGCGAGATCGCCGATCGTGGCCAGGCCCAGCCGCCGCAGCGTCTCGGTGGACCGCTCCCCCACCCCCCACAGCGCCGACACCGGCAGCGGGTGCAGGAAGTCGAGCACCCGGGTGGCCGGGACGACGAGCAGGCCATCGGGCTTGGCGCGGGTCGAGCCGAGCTTGGCCACGAACTTGCTCGGCCCGACGCCGACGGAACAGCTCAGCCCCTGCTCCCCCGCGACCCGCTCGCGGATGCGCCGGGCGATGGCGGCCGGCGGGCCGAAGAGCCGCCGGGCGCCGGCCACGTCGAGGAACGCCTCGTCCAGGGAGAGCGGCTCGACCAGCGGGGTGACGTCCCGGAAGATCTGCATCACCGCGGCGGAGGCCGCCGAGTACTGCGTGAAGTCCGGCGGCAGGTAGACCGCGTGCGGGCAGAGCGCCCGGGCCCGGGCGGTGGGCATGGCGCTGCGTACGCCGTAGCGCCGGGCCTCGTAGCTGGCGGAGCTCACCACCCCGCGCGGGCCGGTCCCGCCGACCACGACGGGCCGACCGCGCAGCTCCGGCCGGCGGCGGACCTCGACCGAGGCGAAGAAGGCGTCCATGTCGACGTGCAGGATCGGGCAGCCGGAATCGTCGGCGTCCGGCCCGAACCGGGGATCGCCGCCCCGGGGCAACGACTGGCTGCGGCCCATCCCCGCAGGCTAGCCCGGGCCTGTGACATGCCATCCCGGCAGGCCCGGCCGGTCAGCCGCGTACGACCAGCAGCGGGATCGCCATCTCGGCCGCCGTGTCCGCCCCGTGGTACGCCACCAGCCGGGAGACCGCCGGCGGCTCGGAGCGGGAGGCGGTCACCGCGTACGTGCCGTTGCAGATCACCACCACGTCGCCGATGCGCGCCAGGTGTTCCTCCGCCACCGGACCGAACCAGCCGGCGGCCACCACCTCGTCGCGGGTACGCACCCGGGCCGCGTCGCCGAGCACCGCCGACCAGGCGGCCACCACGTCGTCCACGGCGCCGGGGGCGACGTGCAGGTAGCGGACCCGGGGCTCCCCGGCCACGACCTCCAGCCCGGCGCGCAGCCGGGGGTCGGTGTCCAGGTCGAAGCGGTCTTCGGCCGGCACGTCGAGCTGGCCGTGGTCGGCGGTGACCAGCAGCGCGGCGTCGGGCGGCAGCCCGTCGACGAGCCGGGCCAGCAGCCGGTCCACCTCGGCGGCGGCGATCCGCCAGGGCGCCGAGTCGACACCGCTGAGGTGGCCGTGCCGGTCCAGGTCGGGGTGGTAGCCGGAGACCAGCGCGGGCCCCGGCCCGGCGGCCAGGGCGGCGAGCATCCGTTCGGCGAGCGCGTCGACGCCGGCCGCGCCGCGGTAGTCGCCGCCCCGGTTGGCGGCCAGCGTCAGCCCGCTGCCGCCGAACTCCGGCCGGCTCACCACGGTCACCGCGACCCCGGCGGCGCGGGCCCGTTCCAGCTGCGTACGCACCGGCTGCCAGCGCAGCGGCGCCGGGTCGGCCGCCCACTCGACGTGGTTGAGCACCTGATCGGTCCCCGGCACCCGCACCGTGAACCCGAGCACGCCGTGCGCGCCTGGGGCGGCGCCGGTGCCCAGCGTCACCAGGCTGGTCGGCGTGGTCGACGGAAAGCCGGAGGTCAGCTGCCGCCCGACGGTGGCGGCGAGCCCCACCAGGGTCGGCGCGTACGGGGCGGCGGTCGGGATCTGGTGCCAGCCGAGGCCGTCGACGAGCAGCACCGCGATCCGGCGCACCCCGGGCAGCGCGGCCCGCAGCCCGAGCGGGTCGGTGGCGCCGGG
The DNA here is from genome assembly GCF_057197825.1 of Micromonospora sp. USAFONa4. Lineage (NCBI taxonomy): Bacteria > Bacillati > Actinomycetota > Actinomycetes > Micromonosporales > Micromonosporaceae > Micromonospora > Micromonospora sp. USAFONa4. The sequence continues at coordinate 1,445,863 of NZ_CM170072.1, forward strand.
CACGTCGAGCACGGCGAGCGCGGACGGCAGGACGTCGGCGAGGCTGGCGTCGCCGTAGCGCGGCCCGACGATCTCCAGCGTGGGCCCGGGCGGGTGCGGCGGGCGGGGCGGGGCGGTCACGGGCGGCGGGCGAACAGGTGCAGCTGGGCGGCGAGGTCCCGCCAGGGCGCCCGCGCGGCGAGCGCCCGCTCCAACTCGACCAGGGCGGTGGGCTGGCCGTCGGCGACGGCGGCGGGGAGCAGGTCGGCGAGCACGCGTACGCCGTGGATCTGCTCGACCACGAGCCCGGCGGCGGTGAGCAGCGCGGCGGCGCCGTCGGCGTCGTAGCGCCGGCGCAGGGTGTCCCGGGCGCCGGCGGTGCCGGCAGGATCGGCGGCCAGCGCGGCGGCGACGTCCAGGTGCCCGTTCATGGCCCGGCCGAGCACGGCGGCGGCCCGGCCGGCGACGAGCACGCTCGCGGCGCCGCCCGGCCGCAGCGCGGCGGCCAACGCCGCCACCACCGCCGCCGGGTCGTCGACGACCTCCAGCACGGCGTGGCAGAGCACCAGGTCGGCGCTGCCCGGCTCGACCAGGCCGGCGAGCGCGTCGCCGTCGCCCTGCACGGCGCGGACCCGCTCGGCCACGCCGGCCTCCGCGGCCCGGCGGGTCAGCGCGGCGAGCGCGTCGGGACTGGCGTCGACCACGGTGACCCGGTGCCCGGCCTGGGCCAGCGGCACGGCGAAGCCGCCCGTGCCGCCGCCGACATCGAGCACGGTCAGCGCGGTGCCGGCGCGGCGCTCCAGCTCGGCGCGCAGCACCGACCAGATCACGGCGGTACGGGGGGTCAGCGGCGGCCCGGCGAGCCGGCCTGGGGTCTGCTCCACCCGGTCGAGCCTAGTCACCCGGTCCAGCCGCACCGAGCCGCACCTGTGGCGGCCCGGCCGGCTCCGGGTGGGAGGTCAGGACTCGCCGGCCGCGGCGTCGTCCTCGGCCCGCGACCGCAGGGCGTTGGCCACCGGACCCTCGACGATCTCGTACTCGCGCGGCTCCGTGTGGTGGCTCGGGGTCCAACCTGCGCCGAGCCGGGTCCGCCGGGAGTTCGCCACCCCACCGCTACCGTCGTTGTTTCCCATGATCGTTCGTCCCCCTCGTGCTCGCGCGGGCCACTCTGCCCGCGCGAGCTGGAGTGTCCCTCCATCCGGCCCGGAAAACCGTAATGTGGATCACTGCCGTCAGCGGAAGTCGCGCGAGGGCGGACTGACCGGGGGCTCGATGGCGTCCAGCCGGTCGGCGGTGAGGTTGATCACTCCCTCGTGCCGTTGCAGCCGCCCCCGCACCACCAGCGCGGCGCTCGTGCGGGCCACCCGCCGGTAGCGCTGCCACAGGCCCGGGGAGCAGGTGACGTTGAGCATCCCCGTCTCGTCCTCCAGGTTGAGGAAGGTGACCCCGCCGGCGGTCGCGGGCCGCTGCCGGTGGGTGACGATCCCGCCGACCCGGATGCGCCGCCCCGGCTCCACCCCGCCGAGCCGGGCGATCGGCACCGCGCCGAGCGCGTCGAGCCGGGGGCGGATGAAGCTCGCCGGGTGGCTCTCCGGCGACAACCCGGTCGCCCAGACGTCGGCGACCAGCCGTTCCACCGCCTCCATCCCGGGCAGGGTGGGCGCGGTCGCGCCGGTCACCGTGCCCGGCAGCCGGCCCGGCCGGTCCTGGGCCGCCGCGCCCGCGGCCCAGAGGGCCTGCCGCCGGGACAGCCCGAAACAGGCGAAGGCGTCCGCGGTGGCCAGCGCCTCCAGCTGCGCGGCGGTGAGACCCACGCGCCGGGCCAGGTCCGGCATGTCGCGGTACGGCCCACGCGTCGCCCGCTCCGCCTCGATCCGCTCGGCCACCCCGTCGCCGAGGGTACGCACGCCGGAGAGCCCGAGCCGGACGGCGGGCCCGTTCAGCCCCCAGGCGTGCGGCGGCTCCCCCGACGCGCTGCCCCACCGGGTCTGCGGGGTGGACTCCAGCACCGCCAGCGCGCCGCTGGCGTTGATGTCCGGCCGGCGTACCTCCACCCCGTGCCGGCGGGCGTCGTCGACAAGCGTCTGCGGCGAGTAGAAGCCCATCGGCTGGGCGTTGAGCAGCGCGGCCAGGAACGGCCCCGGGTGGTAGCGCTTGAGCCAGGAGCTGGCGTAGACCAGGTAGGCGAAGCTCATCGCGTGGCTCTCCGGGAAGCCGTAGCTGGCGAACGCGGAGAGCTTGTGGAAGACGTCGTCGGCCAGCTCGCCGGTGATGCCCCGCTCCGCCATGCCCGCGTAGAGCCGGTCGGCGATGCGGGCCATCCGCTCCGCGGAACGCTTCGCGCCCATCGCCCGGCGCAGCTGGTCGGCCCCGGCGGCGTCGAAGCCCGCCAGGTCGATGGCGAGCTGCATGAGCTGTTCCTGGAACAGCGGCACGCCAAGGGTCTTCTCCAGCGCGTTGCGCATCAGCGGGTGCGGGTAGGTCACCGGCTCCTGGCCGTTCTTGCGCCGGATGTACGGGTGCACCGAGCCGCCCTGGATCGGGCCCGGCCGGATCAGCGCCACCTCGACCACCAGGTCGTAGAACTCGCGGGGCTTCAGCCGGGGCAGGGTGGCCATCTGGGCGCGGCTCTCCACCTGGAACACCCCGACCGAGTCGGCCCGGCAGAGCATGTCGTAGACCTCGGGATCGTCCAGCGTCATGTCCCCGAGGTCCAGGCTCATCCCGATCATGTCGTAGCCGTAGTGCAGCGCGGAGAGCATGCCGAGCCCGAGCAGGTCGAACTTGACCAGGCCGACGGCGGCGCAGTCGTCCTTGTCCCACTGGAGCACGCTGCGGCCCGGCATCCGCCCCCACTCCACCGGACACACCTCGATCACCGGCCGGTCGCAGATCACCATGCCGCCGGAGTGGATGCCCAGGTGCCGGGGGAACGTCTGCAACTCGTTGGCGTACGCGACCACCTGCTCGGGGATGTCCGCCACGTCGACCGGGGCCACGGAGCCCCAGCGGTCGATCTGCTTGCTCCAGGCGTCCTGCTGGCCGGGCGAGAACCCGAACGCCTTGGCCACGTCCCGCACCGCCGAGCGGGGCCGGTAGGAGATGACGTTGGCGACCTGGGCGGCGTGCTCCCGGCCGTAGCGGGCGTAGACGTGCTGGATCACCTCCTCCCGGCGGTCGGACTCGATGTCGACGTCGATGTCCGGCGGGCCGTCGCGCTCCGGGGCGAGGAAGCGCTCGAAGAGCAGCCGGTGCCGCACGGCGTCCACGTTGGTGATCCGCAGCGCGTAGCAGACCGCCGAATTGGCCGCCGAGCCCCGCCCCTGGCAGTAGATGTCCTGCTCGCGGCAGAACGTGACGATGTCGTAGACCACCAGGAAGTAGCCGGGGAAGCCCAGCTCCTCGATCATGTTCAGCTCGTGGTCGAGCTGCGCGTACGCCCTCGGGTGCGCCTCGGGCGGGCCGTAGCGCTCGCGGGCGCCGGCGTGGGTCAGGTGGCGCAGCCAGCTCATCTCGGTGTGCCCGGGCGGCACCGGGTACGCCGGCAGCCGCGGCGCGACGAGCTGGAGGTCGAAGGCGAGCTCGGCGCCGAACTCGGCGGCCCGCGCCACCGCCCCCGGGTACGCGGCGAACCGGGCCGCCATCTCGGCGCCGCTCCTCAGGTGGGCGGTGCCGGCCGCGGGCAGCCAGCCGTCGATCTCGTCCAGGCTGCGCCGGGCCCGGACGGCCGCGACGGTGGTGGCCAGCCGCCGCCGGCCCGGGGTGGCGTAGTGCACGTTGTTGGTGGCCACCGTGGGCAGGCCGGCGGACGCCGCCAGCTCGGCGAGCGCGTCGTTGCGGTCGGCGTCCACCGGGTGCCCGTGGTCGGTCAGCTCCACCGCCACCGTCTCCGCGCCGAACAGGGCGGTCAGCCGGTCCAACTCGCGGGCCGCCGCGTCCACCCCCTCGGTGAGCAGCGCCGACGACACGTGCCCCTTGCGGCAGCCGGTGAGCACCAGCACGTGGTCGCGCAACTGCTCGGCGATCTCCTCCAGGTCGCCGTAGACCGGGCGGCCCTTCTCCCCGCCGCGCAACTGGGCGCGGGCGATGGTCGAGGCGAGCCGGGCGTACCCCTCGTGGCCGTGGGCGAGCAGCAGCAGATGCCGCCCGAGCGGATCGGGCTCGCCGTTCTGCGGGCCGGGCAGCTCCAGGGAGAGCTCGGCGCCGAAGATCGTCGGCAGGTGCAGCGCGCGGGCCGCCTCGGCGAAGCGCACCACCCCGTAGAAGCCGTCATGGTCGGTGACGGCGAGCGCGGTGAGGCCCAGCCGGGCCGCCTCCTCGGCCAGTTCCTCCGGGTGGCTGGCACCGTCGAGGAAGCTGAAGTTGGTGTGCGCGTGCAACTCGGCGTACGGCACCGCGTCGTCGGGACGGGCCACCTCGGGCGGCCGGTAGTGCTCCCGCCTGCGGCTCCAGGCGGGAGAGTCGCCGCCGTCGGCGTCCACGGCCAACGGGTCGACCACGTGCAGGTGCCGCTCGTCGCGCACCCGGCTGCCCTCCCCCGACCGACCCGCACCCGGCCGGTCCTCGCCCGACGCCCCCGACCGCCCCGCACCCGCTCGGCCCACACCCGGCCGCCCCACACCCGTCCGGCCCGCCTCCGGCCGACCCGTGCCCATCCCGCCCGCACCCGACCGGCCCGCGCCCGATCGGCCGGTGCCCGATCGGCCGGTGCCGGATTCCCGACCGGAGAGCACACGCTCCAACTCCGACCAGGGCAGCTTCGGGTTGTGGAAGCTCATCAGAGCCCCTCCGGGCGGGCAGCCGGAGAGATCTTGGTGAGTTTGAGCCCCTGGAGGGGCCGAAACTCACCAAGATCCGAGAGCCTGCGTCCGGCGGTCCCCTCAACGGGGCAACTCGACAGCGTCGGCGGGGCAGCTGGCGAAGCCTCACGCCGGCCGAGCCGACCCGCCGGCAGGGCTCCGCCTCGCGCAGACCGGGCCGCAGGCAAGGCTCCATCCCGGCCGAGCCGACCCGTTGGCAGGGCGTCGGGCCGGGCGGGGCGGCGGGGGCGGGGCGGGGGCCGGTCGAGGACCTCGGGCGGGCGCTCAGTCATAGATCGCCTCCACCAGCCACCGCCCGGCCTCGACGGCGAGCAGCAGGGCCGTACCGTCGGCCAGGCAGACCTGGAACCGGGCCCGGCGGCGGGCCTCGGCCGGCGCCCACCAGCGCTCGTCGACCGGCCAGGGGCCGGCCCAGCCGACGATCTCGACCGGCCGGGCGGCGCCCACGGTCAGCCGGGCCGGCTCGGCGCTTACCTGGAGCCGCGCGCTGACCTCGACCGGTTCACCGGCGGCGTCGTGCACGACCGCGGCGAGCGGGTCGGGCAGCACCACGGCCGGCGCTGGTGGCGGCAGGCGGCCCGGCCACGGCGGCGGGACGGGCCGGGCCGGAAGGCGTTCGTCGCCCCACGGCACCAGGCGCACCTGGTCGGCCGGCGAGCGCCCGCCGCCGAGCACCGCGGTGACCACCGCCTCGGGGCCGAGGATGCCCTGCACCCGGCTCAACGCCCGGTGCGCCCGCTCCTGCTCCGCACCGGTCTCCCCCCACAGGCCGGGTTGCAGGCCGGCCTGCGCGACCACCCCGTCCGGGACCAGCCGCAGCCGGATGATGCCCGCCGTCGGGCGGGTCGGGCGGGTGCCCGCCCGGCCGGTGCTGCCGGACAGCCAGCCGTCGAGCTGCCAGCGCACCCGGTCGGCGATGGCCGCGGCGGTGAGCAGCCCGTCGTGCCGCCAGACCCGGTGCAGTTCCTGGCCGTGCGCGGTGACCGCCTCGATGCCGAGACGGGTGCAGGCCAGCCCGTGCGCGGCGAGCCGGTCGTGCAGCCGTTCGGCCAGTGCCCGGGCGGCGAAGGCCGCCGCGTCGACCCGGTCGAGCGGCTCGTCGTGGTCGGCGGTGACCGCGAGGTCGACCGGGGGTTGCCGGACCGCGAGCGGACGGTGGTCCCGCCCGGCCGCCAGCCGGTGGGCCAACGCACCGTCGAAGCCGAACCGGGCCAGCACGTCGCTGGCGGGCAGCGCGGCGAAGTCGCCCAGGGTGCGTACGCCGAGCCGGCGCAGCAGGTCGGCCAGGGCCGGGCGACCGAGCGCCTCGACCGGCAGGTCGGCGAGGAACCCCGGTGTCCCGCCGGGCGGAACGACCCGTCCGTCGCGGGCGGCCAGACCGGCGGCGAAGACCCCGTCGGCGATGCCGACCTGGCTCTCCACCGCGCAGGCCTGGGCGACGTGCTCGACGATCCGCTCGGCGGCCGCCTCCTCGCCCCCGAGGTAGCGGCTCGGCCCCCGGGCCGCCACCGCGCACGCGCCGGGGCGTACCACCTCGACGCCGGCGACCAGTTCCTCGACGGCGGCGACCACCGGCTCGAACGCCCGGGCGTCCCGTCCAGGGTCGTACTCGACGGCGGTGAGCTGGGGGCATCGGCCCTGAGCCTCCCGTTTACGCAGCCCTCGGCGCACCCCTTCGGCGCGGGCCCGCTCGGAGCAGGCGACCACCCGGTTGGCGTGCAGCACGGCGACCGGATCGGTGGCCGGCACCCCGTCGACGATCTCCGCGGCGAGCACCGGCCAGTCCGGGCACCAGAGCAGCAGGGTCCGCACGGGCGCGGCGGTCACGTCGGACCGACCAGGGTGAGCACGGCGGTCACGTCGGACCGACCAGGGTGAGCGCGGCGCGACGGGACGGGGCGGTGGGCGCGGAGGCGACGGCCGGGCCTACCTGGTGAAGACGGCCGGCGGTCGACCGGCCGGTGGCGGAGACGGCCGTGGCGGTGGCGGGAGCGGAGCGGGGAATGACCCGGGTGAGCCCGTCCCCGGGCAGCCAGACCTTGATCTCCTTGGGGCGGGCGGCGGCCCCGCGGCCCCGCGCGGAGACGGTGACCTCGCGGCGACGCAGCCGGCCCCGCCCCTGCCCGAGCCCCTCCCAGGCGCCCCGGACCACCTGGAGCGTCACGTCCGCGCCGTCCCACCGCCCGTACGGGACGAGGACGCTGCCGCGCTGCCGGGCCCGGGCGGCCAGCCGGTTGGCGACCGAGGCGGAGACCGTCGCCGGCACGGCGGCGACCACGACGTCCACCCCGTCGATCAGCGCGGCGATGACGGTGGCCCACTCCGGGCCCGGGTGGGGCACCAGGGCGAGCCGGTCCAGGGCGATGCCCAGCTCGGCGGCGGCGCCCGCCCCGAACGTCGGGACCCCGACCACGGCGCACCACGAGCCGGCCCGGGACGCCTCGGCGAGCAACGCCAGGACCAGCGAGGTGCCGCCGCTGCGCCGGGGCTGGCCGGTGGCGACCGCGATCGTGCTGCCCCGTCGCAGTCCCCGGTTGGGCAGCAGCCCGGTCAGCTCGGGGGCCACCGGCAACAGCCGGTGACCGGTCGTCGGGTCCGGCGCGCTCGCCGGGCGCACCAGACCGGCCAGTGCGGCGGAACCGACCACCATCCGGCCCGCCATCGGACCTACCCCCCGTCGTGCTGTCGGATCAGACGTGCGCGTGCCGCGCCGGGCCCCCGGTCGTCGCCGGCTGGCCGGGTGCCCGGGTCAGGCCGCGAGGCCGTCGAGTGCCGGTTGGTGGGCCACGCCGAGCGCGGCCTCCACGACCGTGACGAACTGCTCGGCGGAGCGCAGCAGGTCGTCGGCCTCCCGGGCGGTCACGACCCGTGGGATGCCGGCCTCGGCGGCGGCCCGCTTGCCGGCGCCGAGGGCGAAGAACCGGGCCCACTCGTCGAGCTCGGGGGCGACACCGGAGAGCAGGATCCAGACGCTGGTCACCCGGTGGCGTCGGGTGGGGGCGGGACGCGCCCGGGCGGCGAGCACGGCCGCGGCCGCGCGGAGCGCGGCCAGGTGGGCGGCGGCGTAGCGGAGGCCGTCGGGACGGGTCTGGGCGGCCTCGGCCAGCCCGCGCCGGGCCACCGCGAGAAGCTGGGCGGGGGTGCGGTGCGGCAGCACGTGCGCCGGCACCGTCGGTGCCTGAGCCGGGTTGGTCGGCATGGGACTGTCTCCTCCACGTGGCCGAGGCGACGCCCCGGAGACGGCCCTGGGCCGCCGGCGGGACGCCGGGTCGAGTGGTGCGGAGGAAGACGCACCGGTGGGGTGGCCGGCCGGGTGTGGACGCTTCCCCACACCACACCCGGCCGGCGTTCCGGCGGGTTCGTCGCCCGCCGCCCGGGGGTCGTGGGCGGCGGGCGACGCTCCTGCCTGACGGGCCCGGACTCGCGACTGCCCGGGACCCAGGTGCGGCCCGCGGAGCCGCACCGCCCGGAGCCGCGCCGCGAAACACCGCCCCGGGATGGTTGGAACGGGCGTTCGAGGCAATCGAACACTCGTTCTAACTGCTGCTGACAGTACACCCTCCCTCCGACGAAAATGCAACGTGTGACGCGCGGACCTCGGACGACGTACGCAGGTGCCGGCTCCGGGCGTACGCCACCGCGGTCGGCGGCGGAGAGGGCCGCGGCGGTAGCCTCCGCCCGTGACCACCCCCCGCCCCGTCCTCGGGGTCGCCATGGTGCTCGCCTCGGCCGGGCTCTTCGCCGTCAACGGCACCGTCTCCAAGCTGGTGCTCCGCGCCGGCCTGGACGCCCCGCAGCTCACCCTGCTGCGCGCCGTCGGCGCCGTCACCGGGCTGCTGGTGCTGAGCGTGCTGCTGCGTCCGGGGGCCCGCCGGCTGCGGGCCACCCCCGGCCAACTGCCGCTGCTGATCGGGTACGGGCTGGCCGGGTTCTTCGCCGTACCGATGCTCTACTTCGTCGCCATCTCCCGGCTGCCGGTCGGGATCGGGCTGCTGTTCGAGTACACCGCTCCGCTGCTGGTCGCCCTCTGGGCCCGGTTCGGTCAGCGCCACCGGGTGCGCCCGCGGCTCTGGGCCGGTCTGGCGTTGAGCCTGGTCGGCCTCGGCTGCGTGGCCGAGGTGTGGGGCGAGCTGAAGCTGGACGGCCTCGGCGTGCTCGCCGGTCTCGGGGCCGCGGTCTTCCTCGCCGCCTACTACGTGCTCGGCGCACACGGAACGGCGCGCCGGGACACGTTGTCGCTGTGCACCTGGGCGTTCGGCGCCTCCGCCGTGGCGGGCCTGCTCACCCGCGCGGTCACCGTGGGCACCGGCGGCTGGGAGCCGCTGGCCGCCGACACCGAGGGGGGCGTGCCCGTGGCGCTGCTCTGCGCGTACACGGTGCTGCTCGGCTCGATCGCGCCGTACCTGCTGGTGGCCGGGGCGATGCGGCACCTCCCCGCGACCAGCGTCGGGATCATCGGCATGGCCGAGCCGGTGCTCGCCTCGGCGGTCGCCTGGGTCGTGATCGGCCCCGGTGAGGCGCTCAACACCGCCCAGCTCACCGGCGGGCTCCTAGTGCTGGTGGGCGTCGCGCTGGCCGAGACGGCCCGGGTCGCCCCGGCCCGGGCCACCGCGCCGCCCGCCCAGGACACAGGGCCGCTCACCCCGGACACCGTGCCGCCCGCCCAGGGCACAGGGCTGCCCGCCCAGGGCACCGTGCCGTCCGCCCCGGACGCCGCCACCGTCCCGCCCGGAGCCGACCGGACGGCGCCCCGCCCCGCCCGGTCGGGGCCCGGCACGGCCGGCTGAGCCGCCGACCGGCGTACCGGGAAGAATGGCCGACATGCAGCCACACCCGAACGTGCGGGCGGTGCAGGACGTGCTCGACGCCGCGGGCGCCCGGGACGGGTCCGGCGCGCCGAGCCTCGTCCGCCTGCTGCCCGACGCGGTCCACACCGCCGCTGCCGCCGCCGAGTCGCTCGGCGTCGCGGTCGGCCAGATCGCCAACTCGCTCGTCTTCGAGGCGGACGGCGCGCCGCTGCTGGTGCTCACCTCCGGCGCGCACCGGGTGGACACCGCCGGCCTGGCCGCGTCCATCGGGGTCGGCCGGCTGCGTCGGGCCACCCCGGAGTTCGTCCGCGCGCACACCGGGCAGGTGATCGGCGGGGTCGCCCCGGTCGGCCACCCGCGCCCGTTGCGCACCCTGGTGGACACCGCCCTGGAGTCGTACGACGAGATCTGGGCGGCCGGCGGCGTGCCGCAGGCGGTCTTCCCCACCACGTACCCGGAGCTGCTGCGGGTCACCGGCGGCGTCCCGACCGGGGTGGCGTGAGCGAGCGGAGCGAGCGAACCATGGGGCTCAGCAGCGTGGCGCCTCGCGCCACCGTGGAGCGGAGCGAGGCGGTGGCGTGAGCGAGCGGAGCGTGGGGGCTGACGTCCCGGAGCTGGTCACCCTGCACGTGTGGCGCACCTCCCGCGCCGCGCTGCCCCGGGCGCTGACCCGGATGGCGCTCGACCCCCGCCGGCTGCGGGCCGTGCCCGGCGTGCGGTTCGGCAAGCTGCTCGGCACCGGGACCGGCACCGGCTTCGGGCCGGGCGACGCCGACCTCACGCGGTGGGCGGCGCTGACCGTGTGGGACTCCCCCGCCGCCGCGGCCGGCTTCGACGGCTCGCCGGTGGGGCGCGCCTGGGCGCGGATCGCCCGCGCGTCCGTCCGGGTCGACCTGCGCCCGCTGAGCAGCCGGGGCGAGTGGTCTGGGCGCCGGCCGTTCGGGGAGCCGCCCGGCGGCCGGGTCACCGGCCCGGTGCTGGCGCTGACCCGGGCCCGGCTGCGGCCCCGTCGGGCGGCCACCTTCTGGCGGGCGATCCCACCGGTGGCCGCCGCGCTGCACGCCGCGCCCGGCCTGCTGGCCCGCTTCGGCGTCGGCGAGGCCCCGCTGGGCTGGCAGGGCACGGTGAGCGTGTGGCGCGCCCCGGCGGACCTCGTGGCGTTCGCGTACCGTCACCCGGAGCACCGGGCGGCGATCATGCGGACCCCCACCGAGGGGTGGTACGCGGAGGAGCTCTTCGCGCGGTTCGAGGTGCGCGACGTGGTGGGTGACCGGGCGGTGCTGGGATGGGTCGCGGACGGCGACCCGGGAGCGGCGGAGGGTGTACGGGCATGAGGTTGGTGCGGTGGACGCCGGACGATCTCGTCCGACGGCTGGACGACGTGGTGGCCGTCTACGGCGAGGCGATGGGCTACCGCCCTGAGCTGCTGGAGTCCCGACGCGGCTACATCGCCACCCACGTACGCCGGCCCGGCTTCCGCGCCGTCGCCAGCCTGACCAGCGAGGGCCACCTGGCCGGCTTCGGCTACGGCTACCTGGGCGGCTCCGGGCAGTGGTGGCACGACCAGGTCTGGCGGGCACTGGACGCCCCGACCCGGCAGCGCTGGCTGACCCACTGCTTCGAGGTGGTGGAGCTGCACGTCCGCCCGCCCGCGCAGGGGCACGGCCTGGGCGCGCGGCAGCTGCGGGCCCTGCTCAGCCTGGCGGAGGGGACGACCACGCTGCTCTCCACCCCCGAGGCCGACGAGCAGCGGTCCCGGGCCTGGCGGCTGTACCGCCGGTTCGGCTTCGCCGACGTCCTGCGCGACTTCCACTTCCCCGGCGACGAGCGCCCGTTCGGCGTGCTCGGCCGGGACCTGCCGCTGGAGCCCCCGACACCCGCCCCGCCCGGCCGGCCCGTGCCATGACCCGACGGCTGTCCTGGGCGCTGCTGGCCGTGCTGGTGCTGGCGCAGATCTGCTACCCGCTGACCACCGGGGAGGCCCGGGCCCGGCTGACCGTCGCCACCGTCGTGCTCGGCTACCTGCTCTCGGTCGGCCACGCGCTGCTCAGCCGGGGCCCGCGTGCGGCGGCGGCGCTGGTCGCGGTGGCCACGGTCGGCGGGTTCGCCATCGAGGCGCTCGGCGTGGCCACCGGCTTCCCGTTCGGCAGCTACGACTACTCCGGCGAGCTGGGGCCGAAGCTGGCCGGGGTGCCGCTGATCATCCCGCTGGCCTGGACCTGGATGGCCTGGCCGGCCTGGCTGGCCGCCACCCGGCTGACCGGCGGCGACGCCGGTGCCAGGCCGAGCGCCAGGCGGAGCGCCGGGGACGGGCCTGGGCGCCGGGGCGGGCGGTTCCCCGTCCGGCGGATCGCGCTGGCCGCCGTCGGGCTGGCCGCCTGGGACCTCTTCCTCGACCCGCAGATGGTGGCCGAGGGCTACTGGGTCTGGCGGGACGCCACCCCCGCGCTGCCCGGCCTGCCCGGCATCCCGGTGAGCAACTACCTGGGCTGGCTGCTCTTCGCCGTGCTGATGATGAGCGCGCTGCGCCCGCTGGCCGGGCCCGCCGTGGCCACCACCGACGGGCGGGACGGCCCGATGTTCGCGCTCTGGCTGTGGACGTACTTCTCCAGCGTGCTGGCCCACGCGGTCTTCCTCGACCTGCCCGCCTCGGCGCTCTGGGGTGCGGTCGGCATGTCGGTGGCCGCCGTGCCGCTGGCGGTCACGCTGCTCCGCTCGCGCCGCGACGACCGGCACCGGCCCCGCCAGCCGCAGCGCCCCGGCGTCGACGCGACGGCATGACCGCCGTCCTCGCGCTGCTGCTCGGCGTGGCCGCGCTGACCGCGCACACCCTGGTCAACGCCGGCCGCTGGCTGCGCCGCCCGACCGAACGGCCGGCGCCGGTCACCGAGCCGGTGGCGGTGCTGCTGCCGCTGCGCGACGAGGCCGCGCGGGTCACCCCGTGCCTGCGCGCGCTGCTCGCCCAGCGGGGCGTGCCGCGGCTGCGCGTGGTGGTGCTCGACGACGGGTCGACCGACGGCACCGCGGACATGGTCCGCGCGGTGGCGGGCGACGACCCCCGGGTCACCCTGCTCGACGGGGTCGCCCCGCCGCCGGGCTGGCTGGGCAAGCCGCACGCCTGCTGGCAGCTGGCCACCCGGGCCGACCCCGCGGCGACCGCGCTGGTCTTCGTCGACGCCGACGTGGTGCTCGCCCCGGACGCGGTCGCGGCGGCCGTCACCGAGCTGCGCGCCGCGCGGGTGACCCTGCTGTCGCCGTACCCCCGGATCCTGGTGGCGACGGTGGCCGACCGGCTGGTCCAGCCGCTGTTGCAGTGGCTGTGGCTCACCTTCCTGCCGCTGCGGGCGATGGAGCGCTCGCGGCGGCCGTCGCTGGCCGCCGCCGGCGGGCAGTTCCTGGTGGTGGACCGGGCCGGCTACGAGGCCGCCGGCGGGCACGCCGTGGTGGCCGGGCAGATCCTGGAGGACGTCGAGCTGGCCCGCGCGGTCAAGCGGGCCGGCGGCCGGATCGCCCTCGCCGACGGCTCGCGGCTGGCCGCCTGCCGGATGTACGAGGACTGGCCGCAGCTGCGCGACGGGTACTCGAAGTCGCTCTGGGCGACCTTCGGCAACCCGGGCGCGGCGGCCGCCGTGGTGGCCCTGCTGCTCCTGCTCTACACCGCTCCCCCGCTGCTGGCGGTCGTCGCCCTGGCCGCCGGCGCGCCGACGGTGGCCGCCGCCGCGCTCGCCGCCTACCTGCTCGGAGTCACCGGGCGGGCGGTCAGCGCCCGGGCGACCGGGGGCCGGTGGTGGCCCGACGCGCTGGCACACCCCGTGTCGGTCGTGGTCCTCGGTTGGCTGACCCTACGGTCGTACCATCTGCGGAAGCGGCGTCGCCTGTCCTGGCGCGGCCGCCCCGTCACCTAGGGAGGCGCGGCATGGCGCGGATCGTGGTCGTCGGCGCCGGGGTGGGAGGGCTGGCCACCGCCGCCCGGCTGGCCGCCACCGGGCACCAGGTCACCGTGCTCGAACGCGCGGGCACCGTCGGTGGCAAGCTCGGCCGGTACGTCCGCGACACGCCGGCAGGCGCGTTCCACTTCGACACCGGGCCGAGCCTGCTCACCCTGCCCGACGTCTTCCACGACCTGTTCGAGGCGACCGGCGCGAAGCTCGACGAGTACCTGGACCTGACGCCGGTGGACCCGATCGTGCGGCACGTCTTCCCCGGCGGCGACGCGGCCCTCGACTCGTGCGCGGACCCGGCCGAGTTCGCCGCCCGGATCGGCGCGGCCTTCGGCGACCGGGCCGCCGCGGACTGGCAGCGGCTGTGGCGCCGGGCCGCGCGGGTGTGGCAGGCCTCGCACCGGGACATCCTGCGCCGCCCGATCGACTCCCCGCTGGACCTGGCCGCGCTGGCCTGGCGGCTGGGCGACCTGGCCGCCATCGGGCCGGGCCGGACGCTGCGCGGGCTGGGCCGACGGCACCTGTCCGACCCCCGGCTACGGATGCTGCTGGACCGGTACGCCACCTACACCGGCGCCGACCCGCGCCGGGCGCCGGCCGCGCTGGTCGCCGTGCCCTACGCCGAGCTGACCTTCGGCGGCTGGTACCTGCGCGGCGGGCTGGGCACGCTCGCCGACGCGCTGCTGACCCGCTGCCTGGACCTCGGCGTGATCGTGCGGACCGGCGCCACGGTCACCCGGATCGACGCCGCGGGCGGGCGGGTGCACGGCGTACGCCTGCGCGGCGTCACCGCCCCGGTCCCCGCCGACGTGGTGGTGGCCAACGTCGACGCGCTCACCCTCTACCGGGACCTGCTGCCCAGCCCGCGCCGGCTGGTCGGGCTGACCGACCGCAGCCTGGCCGGTTTCGTGCTGCTGCTCGGCCTGACCGGGGACTCCGGGCTGGCCCACCACAACGTGTTCTTCCCCGGCGACTACGACGCCGAGTTCGACGCGGTCTTCGGCCACCCGGGGCGCGGCGTGCGGGCCCGACCGGCGGCCGATCCCACCGTCTTCGTCACCGTGGCCGACGACCCGGTGGTCCGGCCGGCCGGCCACGAGGCGTGGTTCGTGCTGGTCAACGCACCCCGGCACGGCACCGCCACCGGTGCCGTCGACTGGCGCCGGCCCGGCCTCGCCGAGGCGTACGCCGACCGGGTCCTCGACGTGCTGGCCGAGCGCGGCGTCGACGTGCGGGACCGGCTGGTGTTCCGGGAGGTCCGCACCCCGGCCGACCTGGACGACGCGACCGGCGCGCCCGGCGGCTCGATCTACGGCACCGCCGGCGGCCTGCTGCGCCCGGCCAACCGGGGCCCGGCGCACGGGCTGTGGCTGGTCGGCGGCTCCAGCCACCCCGGCGGTGGCCTGCCGATGGTGACCCTCTCCGCCCAGATCGTCGCCGACGACATCGGCCCCGCCTGGTAGCTCCTTCGGGTGTAAGGAAGGGCACCTTGTTGACGCCTGAGGCAGAGGAAGGGCCCCTTCCTCACACCACGGCACCCCGGGTCAGAGACCGTCCGAACGGGCCGGTGCGCGGTCAGCCGGCGTCGATCAGGGCGCGGCGGACGGCGGAGAGCAGTTGGCCGAGGCCGAACCCGGCCAACAGCACCCAGACGGCGGTCGCCATGGTGATCGTGCCGGCCGCCAGGTCCAGCTCGATGAGCCCGGTCAGCCCGGCCAGCAGCAGCCCCACCAGAGCCACCGAGACCCGGGTGGGGCGCTCCCCCACGGTCACCGCGCCGAGTTCCCGCATGCCGGCGGAGACCGCCCGGGCGCGGACGTACTCGTGCAGCCAGGAGAGCGCGCCGGCGGTCACCACGAGCGCCCCCGGCGCGCCGACCAGCCAGAACGCGGCCAGCCAGGCGACCTCGCCGAGCCGGTCGGCCAGCGAGTCGTAGACGTAGCCGAGCCGGGTGGTCCGGTTCGTGGCCACCGCCACCGCGCCGTCGACGCTGTCCGCCACCGCGGCGAGCAGCACGAACAGCGCCGCGAGGAAGGGGCCGTCCTGCGGCCGTACGGCGAACAGCGGCACGCAGGCGCAGAGCAGCACGCCGACCACGGTGACCGGGGTCGGGCCGACCCGCAGCCGGCCCAGCACGAACCCGACGTGGTAGGCGAACCGCAGCCAGGCGCGGACGACGGGGGCCGCCGCCCGGGGGTCGAAGCCCCCGTGCAGCCGTGCCCAGGCCGTGGCGTACTCGTCCCAGTTCAGCTGTGTGCCCACCACGGAACAACCGTCGCACCGCCGCTGAGGTGTCGCGGCACCGGGGTCACACCCGCGCGTCGACCTGGAGGTTCTGCCACACCTCGCGGGTGGCGGTGGAACGGTTGAGGGTGATGAAGTGGATCCCCGGCACGCCCTCGTCGAGCAGCCGCCGGCACATCTCGCTGGCCTGCTCGACGCCGAGCCGGCGCACCGCCTCCGGGTCGTCGGCGACCTTCGCGAACCGCTCGGCCAGGGCCGGCGGGAAGGGCGCCCCCGAGAGCTGCGTGGAGCGCTCGATGGTGCCGATCTGGGTCACCGGCATCACGCCGGCCAGGATCGGGGTGTCGCAGCCGGTGGCGGCGACCCGGTCGCGCAGCCGCAGGTAGTCGTCGGCGTCGAAGAACATCTGGGTGATCGCGAAGTCGGCGCCGGCCCGGCACTTGCGCACGAAGTGCTCGGTGTCGCTGTCGACGTCGGGTGACCGCGGGTGCTTGAAGGGGAAGGCCGCCACCCCGACGCTGAAGTCGCCGGCGTCGCGCACCAGGCGGACCAGGTCCTCGGCGTAGAGCACCCCCTCAGGGTGGCGCACCCAGTCGCCGCCCGGGTCTCCCGGCGGGTCGCCCCGCACGGCGAGCACGTTGCGCACCCCGACCCCGGCGAGCCGGCCGATGACGTGGCGCAGCTCGGCCACGGAGTGGTTGACCGCGGTCAGGTGGGCCATCGGCAGCAGGGTGGTCTCGGTGGCGATCCGCTCGGTGACCGCGACGGTGGTGTCGCGGGTCGACCCGCCCGCGCCGTAGGTGATCGAGACGAACGACGGGCGCAGCGACTCCAGCTCGCGGATCGCCTGCCACAGCAGCCGCTCGCCCTGCGGGGTCTTGGGCGGGAAGAACTCGAAGGAGAAGGTCGGCTGGCGGTCACGGATGAGCTCCCCGATCGCCGGCTGCGGATTGGGGAGGACCGATGGAAGACCGAGCGCCACGCCCCGACTCTAGCGGGCCGGGCCCTCCGGGCCGAGACCTTCCCACACTGGTGGACAAGGACCGCACGGCCGCCGGCCCCGCCGGGGGCCGGAAAGCGTCGTACCCCCGGAGTAGTCATGGGGTTGCGCGGGGTGGGCCCGGCCGGAAGGCCGACCCGCCGGGGGCACGCGCGGGGTCAGCATCCACCGGTGGCGCACGGTCCCGTTCCGGGGTACGCGCCACCGCCACGCCGACGCCGTCCCGGAGGACCGATGACGCCGCCCCCGCCGCCCGGCCCGCAACTGCTCGGGCCGCTGCTCGCCCAGCTCCGGCTGGCCCGGGGCTGGAGCCAGCTACGCGTCGCGGCCGAGCTCTGCGCCGCGTCCGGCGTGCCGACCCTCAGCCGGCACGAGGTCTCCCGGTGGGAGCGGCAGCTGCGCGTCCCCGGCGAGTTCTGGCTGGGCTGGCTCGCCGTGGTCCTCGCGGTGCCGGCCGACCTGCTGGCCACCGCCGCGGCCCGCACCCGCAGCCTCGGTCCGCCGCCGGCCTTCGGCGGGTCCCGGCCCCGGGCGGCGCTGCTCGCCCTGGCCCAGCGCTGGCTCGCCGACCCGCGCGCCGTGCTGCTGCCCGGCACTCCCACCCGGCCCGCCGTCGGGGGCGACGGCACGGGGCCGGTACGGCTGGCGGAGCTGCGCCGGCTCGACGACCTCGTCGGCGGGGCCGACCTGGCCGGGCTCGGGGCATACCGGCTCAGACGGGCGGTGCGGGCGCTGTCCGGGTGCGCCCCCTCCGCACGCCCCCGACTGCTGCCCGAGCTGGCCGAGTCCGCCCAGCTCGCCGGCTGGCTCGCCGCGGACGCGGGGGACGCCACCGGCGCCCTGGACGCGTACCGGCTGGCACTGCGCGCCGCCGCGACGGCCGGCGACCCGTCGCTCGCCGGGCACGTGCTCGGCTCGGCCAGCCACCTGCTCACCGGCGTCGGCGACCCGGAGGGCGCGCTGGTGCTGGCCCGCACCGCGTACGCGGGGGCACGGCGGTCGGCCAGCCCCGGTCTGCGTGCCCTGCTGCTGCATCGGGTGGCCCTGGCCGCGGCGCTCGGCGGCCGGGCGGGGGCGGCCCGGCAGGCGCTCGACGCGGCCCGCCGGATGACCGACGCGCCGGAGCCGGGCCGGGAGCCGCCGTGGCTCTACTGGCTCGACGGGCCCGAGTTGGCGGCGATGACCGGCCGCGCGCTGGTCGCTCTGGGCCGACCGCTCCCGGCCGAGGCGCCCCTGCACGCCGTCCGGCGGCGCGGCCCCCGCACCTCCGCGATCTACGGCGGCTGGCTGGCCCGGGGCTACCTGCAACTCGGCGAGGTGGAGCGGGCCTGCGCGGTGGCCGGCGAGGCGCTGCTCGACGCGGTCCGCGCCGGGTCGCCCCGCGCGGTGGGCCAACTGACCGACGTACGCCGGCGGCTGGCCGGGCACGGCGACGAGCCGGCCGTCCGGCGCCACCGGGCGCTCGCCGCCGCGGCGGCTCCGTATCTGCCCCGTCCGGGGCCGCCACCTGGGCCGGTCGGCCGGCGGGCTCCCACGTGGCGTGCGGCGCGTCGGCCCCCCGGTGCCGCGACGGGGTCCACCCCGACCGGCTAGCGTCGTGGCGTGACCCACGCTGCTCCTGTTTCCCCCGTCGACCGCGCCGGGCTGCGCCAACGGATCGACAAGGCCCTGACCGAGTTCCTGGCGAGCCAGCGCGCCTGGATGGCCGGGGTCGACGACGCCCTTGCTCCGCTCGCCGAGGCGATCGAGGCGTTCGTCCTCGGCGGCGGCAAGCGACTGCGCCCGGCGTTCGCCTACTGGGGATTCCGGGGAGCCGGCGGGGTGGACACCGACCAGGTGGTCACCGCCCTGGCCGCGTTGGAGTTCGTGCAGGCCAGCGCGCTCATCCACGACGACCTGATGGACCGCTCCGACACCCGGCGCGGCGAGCCGGCGGTGCACCGGCGGTTCGCGGCCCGGCACCGGGCGTCCGGCTGGGGCGGCGACGCGGACGGCTTCGGCGACTCGGCGGCGATCCTGCTGGGCGACCTGTCCCTGGTGTGGTCCGACGCCCTGCTGCACTCCGCCGGGCTGGACCCGCACACGGTGGCCCGGGCCCGGCCGGTCTTCGACGCCATGCGCACCGAGGTCACCGTCGGCCAGTACCTCGACGTGCTGACCCAGGTCACCGGGGACACCTCGGTGGAGCGGGCCGGCAAGGTCGCCCGCTACAAGTCGGCGAAGTACACGGTCGAACGGCCGCTGCTGCTCGGCGCCGCGCTGGCCGACGCGCCCGCGGAGGTCCGGGCGGCGTACTCCGCGTACGGGCTGCCGCTGGGCGAGGCGTTCCAGCTCCGCGACGACGTGCTGGGGGTCTTCGGCGATCCCGCCCAGACCGGCAAGCCGGCCGGCGACGACCTACGTGAGGGCAAGCGGACCTACCTGGTGGCGGCGGCCCTGGAGACGACCGACGAGGCGGGCCGGGAACTGCTGCTCGGCGGGCTCGGCGATCCCGGGCTGGACGAGGCCGGGGTCACCCGGCTGCGCGAGCTGATCGACGGCAGCGGGGCGCTGGCGCGTACGGAGCAGCGGATCGGTGTGCTGACCGACACCGCGTTGGCGGCGCTGGCCGCCGTCGACCTGGACACCGAGGCCCGGCAGGCCCTGGTCGACCTGGCCATCGCCGCCACCCGCCGCGCCGACTGACCCGCTGACCCGGCCCACCCCGCGCGGGAGCGAGGGGCAGGGGCGGGGTCAGAAGCCCAGGGCCTGGGCCCGGCGCTTCACCTCGCGGGCCTGGTCGCCGGCGAGCGCCTTCGCGGGGGTGCCGCCCGGCAGGGTGTCGTCCGGCTCGTAGAGCCAGCGCAGCGCGCCCTCGTCGTCGTAGCCCCCGTCGGCCAGCAGGTTGAGCACGCCGGGCAGGTGCTTCAGCACCGTCTGGTTGGCCACCAGGTCGGCCGGTACCCGGCGGACGCCGTCGCGGCGTACCGCGATCAGCTCCCGGTCCCGGATCATCTGGTGGACCTTGCTGATCGACACGTCGAGGCGCTCGGCCACGTCCGGCAGGGTCAGCCAGTCGGCGGCGTCGGCGGGGCCGGCGGATTCGGGGCCGGGCACGGCCCGGTCGGCGGGTACTGAGTCGGTCACCGGACCACCCTGCCATGCCCCGCCCGGTCGGGGTCAACGGCACCCCCACGAGCCGGCTGAGCAGGGCCGACGGGGGAAGCGAGCGCGGCGGGGCAGTCCTGGTCGCACCCCATCTGTAGCATCCTGTTCAACCTTCACCCCCTGGACACATAGACTCCCTGCCGATGGACACACAGGTCGCCGACACGTTGCTGGGCTCGCTGATCGACGGGCGCTACCGCATCCGCGGTCGCGTGGCCCGTGGCGGCATGGCGACCGTGTACACCGCCACCGACGAACGCCTCGAGCGCACCGTCGCACTCAAGATCATTCATCCGTCGCAGGCCCCGGAACCAGGGGCGCGGACGGCGGGCTTCGTGGAGCGGTTCACCGACGAGGCGAAGACCATCGCCCGGCTGACCCACCCCAACGTCGTCGCCGTCTACGACCAGGGCAGACACTCGGGCCTGCCCTACCTCGTGATGGAGTACGTCCGCGGTCGCACCCTGCGCGACGTGCTCGCCGAGCGGCGCCGGCTCAACCCCGACGAGGCGCTGGCCATCGCCGAGCAGATGCTCGCCGCGATCGCCGCCGCGCACCGGGCGGGGCTTGTGCACCGCGACGTGAAGCCGGAGAACGTGCTGGTCGCCGAGGCCCCCACCGGCGGCGCGGCCAACCTGGTCGACAGCGTCGTCAAGGTCGCCGACTTCGGGCTGGCCCAGGCGGTCGAGGCGAGCGCCGACGACGAGAACGGCAACCAGTTGATGGCCACGGTCGCGTACGTGGCCCCGGAGCTGGTCACCGACGGGCACGCCGACCCCCGCACCGACGTCTACTCCGCCGGCATCGTGCTGTTCGAGATGCTCACCGGCCGGGTGCCCTACGACGGGGACCGTCCGGTCGACGTCGCCTGGCAGCACGTCGACAACGACGTCCCGACGCCGTCGACCCTGGTGCCCGGCCTGCCCAAGGCGCTCGACGAACTGGTCGCCCGGGCCACCCGGCGTGATCCGGGCGCCCGGCCGACCGACGCCGGCGCGTTGCTGGCCGAGGTGCAGGCGGTCCGGGACGACCTGGGCGACGCGAACACGCGTACCGCCGTGTTGCGCCGGGTGTCCGACGAGCCGATGGCCGGGCCGACCATGATGGTCGCGGCGGTCCAGCCGGCCGAGCGGCCCGCCTGGGCCCGGCTGCCCGAGGGCGCCGCCCCCCGGGCGGGCCGTCGCCGGGCCGAGCCCGACGAGGGCGAGAGCCTGGGGTCGCGGCTGTCCGCGCTGCGCACCCGGGTGATGGGCGACCCGCGCGGCCGCAGGGCGGTCATCGCCGCCGCGGTGGTGCTGGTCCTGCTGGTCGCCGGCGGTGGCTGGTGGCTGGCGGCCGGACGCTACACGGAGGCCCCGCAGCTGGTGGCGATGACCAAGGCCGAGGCGGAGGCGCAGGCCGCCCGCCTCGGGGTCGTCCTCAGCTACGCCGAACCGCGCTACGACGAGAAGGTCCCGAAGGACGCCGTCCTGGCGCAGGACCCGGCCTCGGCCACCCGGATCGTCAAGGGCGGCACGATCACGCTGACCCTCTCGCTGGGGCCGGAGCGTTTCCCGGTGCCCGACGTGGTGGGCAAGGAGTTCGAGCTCGCCGAGGCGGACCTGCTCGACGCGAAGCTGGTGGTGGCGAAGGGTGCCGCCCGCTACGACGACAACCTGCCCGCGGGCGTCGTGTTGGAGACCAACCCGAAGGTCGGCGCCGAGGTGAAGCCGGGCGACAAGGTCACGGTCGTCCTCAGCAAGGGCAAGGCCCCGATCTCCGTGCCCAACCTGGTCGGCAAGAGCCTGGGTGAGGCCAGGACGATCCTCGCCCAGCTGGGCTTGGAGCTGGTGGAGCCCACCTACAAGGACTCCGACAAGCCCAAGGACGAGATCCTCGGGCAGAGCCCGGCCGACGGCACCGGGGTGGAGCGGGGAGCGAAGGTCAAGCTGGAACTCAGCAAGGGCCCGCCGCTGGTCGCCGTGCCCCGGGTCATCGACCTGCCCTGCCAGCAGGCCAAGCAGCTCCTGGAGAGCCAGGGCTTCCCGGTGGCGATCCAGTTCAACCCGAACGGCATCACCCGGTTCCAGAACCCGCCGGAGAACACGCAGGTGCCGCCGGCCACCCCGGTCACCCTCGGATGCATGTAGCGATGCCGGCACCGCAGCGGCTGGTCGGCTCGCACACGCCCACCTCCGGCGGCCTGGCGAGGGCCGCCCTGCCGTACGCCGACGCGGCCGGCTCGCGGGTCGTGCAGGTCTACGTGTCCAACTCGCGGGGCTGGGCGCTGCCGCCCGGCGACCCGGCCCAGGACGCGTTGTTCCGCGACGGCTGCGGCGAGCGGGGCGTGCCCGTCTTCATCCACGCGTCCCTACTGGTCAACCTCGGCTCCCCCACCGCGAACACGGTCGAGCGTTCGGCGGAGACGCTCGCCCACGCGCTGCGCCGGGGCCGGGCGATCGGCGCCGAGGGCGTGGTCTTCCACGCCGGCAGCGCGGTCGACGAGGGGTACGCCGAGGCCGCCATGCGGCAGGTACGCGAGACGCTGCTGCCGCTGCTCGACGAGGCGGCGGCAGCGGACGGCCCGCGGCTGCTGGTCGAGCCGAGCGCGGGCGGCGGTCGCTCGCTCGCCTCCCGCGTGGAGCAGCTCGGGCCCTACCTCGACGCCGTGGAACGGCACCCCTGGCTCGGGGTCTGCTTCGACACGTGCCACGCCTGGGCCGCAGGGCACGACCTGGCCGCCGAGGGCGGCATGACCGCGACGCTGGACACGCTCGTGGCGACGGTCGGGGCCGACCGGCTCCGGCTGGTGCACGCGAACGACTCGAAGGACCTCTGCGGCTCCACCCGGGACCGGCACGAGAACATCGGCAAGGGCACCATCGGCGAGCCGGCGTTCGCCGAGCTGATGGCGCATCCGGCCACCGCCGGCGTCCCGGTCGTGGTGGAGACGCCGACGGAGAAGCACGTCGGCCACGCCGCCGACATCGCCACCCTCAGGCGCCTGCACCCCTGACGCGGGGCCTGCGGGGCGGTCAGCCCCGCAGGACGCGGGTGAGGACCTCGACGGCGCGGTCGATGCCGGCGTCGTCGACGTCCAGGTGGGTGACCAGGCGGGCGGTGCGGGGGCCGAGCACCGAGACCAGGACGCCCTCGGCGCGGGCGGCGGTGGCCAGGGCGTGCGCGTCCAGGGGCGCCTTGGTCAGGTCCAGCGGCACCAGGTTGCTCCGGACGGTCGTGGCCAGCACCCCGAACGGGGCGATCGCCTCGGCGAGCCGGGCCGCCTTCGCGTGGTCGGCGGCGAGCCGGTCGACGTGGTGGGTCAGCGCGTACCGACCGGCGGCGGCCAGGACGCCCGCCTGCCGCATCCCGCCACCCATCCGCTTGCGGAGCACCCGGGCCCGCGCGATCTTGTCGGCGCTGCCGACGACCAGCGAGCCGACCGGCGCGCCGAGCCCCTTGGACAGGCAGACCGACAGGGTGTCGAACAGCGCGCCGTACTCGGTCAGCGGCACGCCGTCGGCGACGTGCGCGTGCCAGATCCTGGCCCCGTCGCAGTGCAGGGCCACGCCCGCGTCGTCGGCGATCCGGCGCAGCTCGCGCAGGGTGGCCAGCGGGATCACCCCGCCCCCGCCCCGGTTGTGGGTCTGCTCGACGGCGATCGCCCGGGTGGGAACCGCGTGGTAGCCCTCAGGACGGATCATCGCGGCGACCACGTCCGGGTCGAGCTCCGCGCCCACCGGTGACCAGGTCCGCGAGGAGATGCCACCGTACGCGGCGGCGGCCCCGATCTCGTACGTCACCACGTGCGCGTCGGCGTCGCAGAGCAGTTCGTCGCCCGGCGGCACGACCAGTTGCAGGGCGATCTGGTTGGCCATCGACCCGCTCGGGGCGAACAGCGCCGCCTCGTGCCCGAACAGCGCGGCGACCTCGGCCTCCAGCGCGTTGACGGTCGGGTCCTCGCCGTAGACGTCGTCGCCGACGTCGGCGGTGGCCATCGCCTCCCGCATCCCCGGCGTGGGCCGGGTCACGGTGTCCGAACGAAGATCGACGAAAACGTCAGCCACTGTCATCCCTCCGCCGCCGACTGCGGGGCTCGCAAGCTCACTCCTCGCGTCAGCCACTGTCATCCCTTCGGCCGCCGACTGCGGGGCTCGCAAGCTCACTCCTCGCGTCAGCCACGGAGCATCTCCGCCACGAGGAAGGCCAGCTCCAGCGACTGCTGGGTGTTCAGTCGCGGGTCGCAGGCGGTCTCGTAGCGGCCGGGCAGGTCGAGGTCCTCGATGCCCTGGGCGCCGCCGAGGCACTCGGTGACGTCCTCACCGGTCAGCTCCACGTGCAGCCCGCCCGGGTGGGTCTCCAGGCCCCGGTGCACCTCGAAGTAGCCGAGCACCTCGTCGACGATGCGGTCGAAGTGCCGGGTCTTGTAGCCGTTGGACGACTCGTGCGTGTTGCCGTGCATCGGGTCGCACTGCCAGACCACCTTGGCGCCGGCGGCGGTCACCTTCGCCACGATCGGCGGCAGGGCGTCGCGGACCCGGTGGTTGCCCATCCGGCTGATCAGGGTGAGCCGGCCGGGGACGTTCTCCGGGTTGAGCTTCTCGCAGAGCTCGATGGCCTCGTCGGGGGTCGTCGTCGGGCCGAGCTTCACGCCGATCGGGTTGGCGATGCGGGAGATGAAGTCGATGTGCGCCCCGTCGATCTGCCGGGTGCGCTCGCCGATCCACAGGAAGTGCCCGGACAGCCCGTACGCCCGGCGGTCGGAGACCCGGGTCAGCGCCCGGTCGTACTCCAGGGCGAGGGCCTCGTGCGAGCAGTAGAGGGTGACGGTGCGCAGCGCCTCGTCGTCGGTCATCCCGCAGGCCCGGATGAAGGCCAGCGCCCGGTCGATCTCGCGGGCGATCGCCTCGTAGCGCTCGCCGGCCGGGGAGTTCTTGACGAAACCCTTGTTCCAGTCGTGCACGGCGTGCAGGTCGGCCAGCCCGCCGGCCAGGTACGCGCGGAGCATGTTCATCGCGGCGGCCGAGTTCGCGTACGCCCGGATCATGCGCTGCGGGTCGGCGGCCCGGGCCTCCGGTGTCGCCTCCAGCGAGTTGATCATGTCGCCGCGGTAGGCGGGCAGCCCGCGCGCGTCGGTCGGCAGCGACCGGGGCTTGGTGTACTGCCCGGCTACCCGGGCCACCTTGACCACCGGCAGCGAGGCGCCGTAGGTGAGCACGATCGCCATCTGGAGCAGGGTGCGGGCGTTGGCCAGCAGGTGGCTCTCGGTGTTGTCGGCGAAGGTCTCCGCGCAGTCGCCGCCCTGGAGCAGGAACGCCTTGCCCTCGCACACCAGCGCCAGCCGTTGGCGGAGCTGGTCGACCTCGTAGGGCGCCACCACCGAGGGCACCGTGTCGAGCACCTTGCAGACCTCGGCGACCTCCGCCGGATCCGGCCACGGCGGAATCTGTGTGCGCGGCAGTTCCCGCCAGCGGTCGAGGCCGAGGGCCGCGTCCTCGGCGGAGTCGACGGTCGGACGGCTGGTCTGCAGCCCAGGGCTGCCCACCGCGGGATGGCTCAGCTGATGCCACTCATGGCGCATGACAGAAAGCGTACGGCGAGCGGCCCGGCGACCGACCGGCGAGGGGGATGGTTCCGGCAGGTGAGAGCGGGCTCACCCGGGAGGTGGGTCAGGGGGTGGCGGCAGGGGTCGGGGTGTTGCCACCAGGCGCCTCGGCGGCGATGCACCAGTCGGCGCCGTCGCGGGTGACCGTGAACAGCAGCGGCCGGGTGAGCGTGCGGGAGCCGGCGGCGACCGAGATCGACGTGCTCACCTCCTGGCCCCGGGGACCGGAGCGGATGTCGGTGATCTCGGCCTGCGGCACCGTGAAGTGGTCGGCGAAGTCGCCGTTGGGGCCGGTCGCGGCGGCGTCGAAGCTCTCCTGGAGGGCGGCGCAGAGCTGGCTGCGCCCGGCCGCGACGTCCTTGGCGGTCATCGCGTCGAGGTAGGCCTGCACCCGCTCCCGCGACTTCGTGGTGGCCTCCTCGGCCGGGGCCCGTCCGGGCTTGGTCGCCGGATCCTCCTCCTCGCCGATACCGCAGCCGAGCAGGACGAGGGGAAGGGTCCCGAGCAGCACGGCGCCCGCCGCGAGCCTCCCGCGCGTCGCGCGCATCGCCACCTCCGTCGCCGTGGACATCGAGCCCGTTGAGCGGCGAGTCTGTCACATCGACGCACGTGCCCCGACGCCGCCGCGCCCGAACCGCCCGGTCACCGGCACGCGTCTCGCCCGTGCCCGGACGCCACCGGGCCGACGC
Source organism: Micromonospora sp. USAFONa4 (assembly GCF_057197825.1). NCBI lineage: Bacteria > Bacillati > Actinomycetota > Actinomycetes > Micromonosporales > Micromonosporaceae > Micromonospora > Micromonospora sp. USAFONa4. The sequence goes on from NZ_CM170072.1 coordinate 1,472,075, forward strand.
GGGACACTCCCCCGCGTCGGCCCGGGCACAGCGGGCGGGGAGGGACCGGTGCGCGGTCCCTCCCCGCCGTGTGGGTGGTGCGTCGGCCCTCGGCTCAGCCGAGACCGCCCTTGATGGCGCCGATCAGCTCGCCGTTGCCGGTGTCACCGGAGAGCTCCCAGAAGAACGCGCCACCGAGGCCCTGGTTCTTCGCGTACGTCATCTTGCCGTTGATCGTGGAGGGGGTGTCGTAGCTCCACCAGTTGCTGCCGCACTTGGCGTACGCCGTGCCGGCGACGGTGGCCGTGGCCGGGCAGGTGTTCTTGAGGACCTTGTAGTCCTCGATGCCCTGCTCGTAGGTGCCCGGGGCGGGGCCGGTGGCGGTGCCACCCGGGGCGGTCTGGGTCACCCCGGTCCAGCCCCGGCCGTAGAAGCCGATGCCGAGCAGCAGCTTGTCCGACGGGATGCCCTTGCTCTTGAGCTTCTGGATCGCCGCGTCCGACCAGAAGCCCTGCTGCGGGATGCCGGCGTACGAGGTGAGCGGGGAGTGCGGGGCGGTGGGGCCCTGCGCGTTGAAGGCGCCGAAGTAGTCGTACGTCATCGGCATGATCCAGTTGAGGTGCGTCGCGGCGCCGGCGTAGTCGGTGGCGTCGATCTTGCCGCCGTTGCTGCCGTCCGCCGTGATCGCGGCGGTGACCAGCGCGGACGAGCCGAACTTCGACCGCAGCGCGCTGACCACGTTCTTGAAGGCGTTCGGGCCGCTGCTGTCGCAGGTGAGCCCGCAGGCGTTCGGGTACTCCCAGTCGACGTCGATGCCGTCGAAGACGTCCGCCCAGCGCGGGTCCTCGACCAGGTTGTGGCAGCTCTCGGCGAACGCGGCCGGGTTCTGCGCGGCCTGAGTGAAGCCGCCCGACCAGGTCCAACCGCCGAAGGACCAGATCACCTTCAGGTTCGGGTACATCTTCTTGAGCTTGCGCAGCTGGTTGAAGCTGCCGCGCAGCGGCTGGTCCCAGGTGTCGGCGACGCCGTCCACGCTGTCCGCCGCGGTGTAGGCCTTCTCGTAGTCGGCGTAGCTGTCACCGATGGTGCAGCGGCCACCGGTGGTGTTGCCGAAGGCGTACAGGATGTGGGTCAGCTTGGCGGCCGAACCACTCGTGTGGATGTTCTTCACGTGGTAGTTGCGGGCGTAGACGCCCCACTGCGCGAAGTAGCCGACGACCTTCTTGCCGCCCGGGCCCGGCGGCGGGGTGGTCGGCGGAGGCGTGGTCGGCGGCGGGGTGGTCGGCGGCGCCGTGGTCGGCGGGGTGGTGGTCGGCGGCGCGGTGGTGGGGGGCGGGGTGCCGCCGCCACACGGCGCGCCGTTGATCGTGCAGTTCAGCGGCGCCTTGTACGCGCCGGTGCCGTTGTAGCCCCAGCTGAACGAGGCACCCGCCGCGATCGGGCCGGCCCAGCTCTTCTTGACGGCGACGTAGTGGTCGCCGGTGCGCGTGACGTCGGCGTCCCAGGAACTGCTGATGCTGGTGCCCGACGGCAGGTCGAACTCGATGCGCCAGGTGCTCACCGGGGCGCTCGTCCCGTTGGTGACGGTCACCCGCGTCTCGTGACCGGTCCCCCAGTCCTGCGCCTTGGCGAAGCCGGCGGTCACGCTGCCGGCGCCGAACGCACTGGCCATCGGGACCGTGGCGGCGGTGACCGCCATCACGGCGCCGACCCAGAGGGCCCGGCGGAGCGATCTCTTCATGCGGCGTCTCCCTAAACAGTTAGGAAACTTTCCAGATTGATGGTGAGACGCTACTCACGCCGTCATCCATTCGTCAAGATGTCGATGTATCGATTTACCTTGGGAGCGCGACCAGCCCTCCGACCGCTCCCCCGGGCGACGGCCCGGCGACGCCACGTAGCCTCGACCCATGACCGTCTTCGACACCCGGATCGACGCCCTGGCCGGAGGTCCGGCCGACCTCGCGCGGCACCGCGGACGCGCCCTGCTGGTGGTCAACGTCGCCTCGCGCTGCGGCCTCACCCCGCAGTACGCCGGCCTCCAGGCGCTGCACGACGAGTACGCCGACCGCGGCCTGGTGGTGCTCGGCGTGCCCTGCAACCAGTTCGCCGGCCAGGAGCCGGGCAACGCCGCCGAGATCAGCGACTTCTGCCAGGTCAACTACGGGGTCACCTTCCCCCTGACCGAGAAGGTCGACGTGAACGGCCCCGGCCGCCACCCGCTCTACGCGGCGCTGGTCGGCACGGCCGACGCGGAGGGCCACGCCGGCGACGTGCGGTGGAACTTCGAGAAGTTCCTCGTCGCCCCGGACGGCACGGTTGCGGCCCGGTTCGCGCCCACCGTCGAGCCCGGCTCGGCCGACCTGCGCGCCGCGATCGAGAAGGTGCTGCCCCCGGCGGCCTGAGGGCCTGTTTCATAAGGGCGGTCGAGCCGAGGCGGAGTCCGGGCGGCGATCCGGCAAGGCGCGGTTTCGTCCGGATACCGGTGTTGTATCCGGACGAAACCGCAACGCCGCCGGTCGTCGTCCGGGCCCGCCGCGGGCCGGCCAGTTCTTATGAAACAGGCCCTAAGGGCACCCGCCTCGGCCGTGCCGCTGTGTGCCGAACGGACTACGATCGGCGACACCTGGTCCGAGTGGAGGGGGCGGGATGTTCTTCGCGGTGCAGCCGGCACTCACCCCGGGCCAGGTCCGGCCCGAGCACCACGTCAGCATCCAGCGTCCGCTCGACGCCGGGCGGGTGGTGCTCGACGCCGCCGTGCCCGACGACGTGCTGCGCGACCACGGCCGCCTGCGGCACCTCCCGCCGGCTCCCGCGCACCTCGACGGCCCGGGGCGGCACCGCTCCACGCTGGAGCACCTGCGCGGCCGGTTCGAGGACGCGACGTCCTACATCCGGATGTCGCCCGAGGACCTGCCGCCCTTCGCCCGGGAGCTCTCCGCGGCGGCCAGGCCGGTGGTGCTCGTCTGGACCGACCCGACGACCGGCGAACGCGTCGAGCGGGTGGTGGTGGCGGTCCGGCGCGACGGCGATCCGGGCGGCCGGAGCGGGCGCACCCCGCCCGGGCCCCGCCGGCCGTGACCCTCGCGCCTCAGCCCGCGACGACGGCGGCCCCGGTCGGATCGGCCAGCGCGACCCGGATCGGGGCGAGCGCGGCGGCGAACTCGTCGAGCTCCCCGGCCTCCTCCCAGAGCTCGGCCAGCTCGGACCCGTCGGCGAGCACCCGGTCCAGCGCCCGCAGGGCCAGCGCCGACAGCTCCGCGGTGAGCGTCAGACGCCCGCCGGCGGTGAGGAAGTCCGGCGCGTACGCCGAGTCGACCGGCGGGCCGCCGGGGAGGTGCGCGGCGACCACCGCCGACGCCGCGACCGCCTTGGCGCCGGGCCCCGCGTCCAGGAAGTCGCCCTCCCGCACCGCCTCGCGCAGCGCCAGCTCCACCAGCCGGGGCCGCCGCTCCGGCGACGCCTCGTCGAGGTCGGCACACCAGTCCGCCGCCTCGTCGTTGTCGAACGGTCCCGCCGCCCACGTGCCCATCGCACTCCCCGTTCCGTGTTCGCAAGTGGAGGCAGGCTAGCCGCCGGGGCCGACATCGTTCCCGCCGTGACGGCGTTGCGGGCCGCCCGGCGGGCGTTGTCCCGAAGCCGGCCCCCGGCCCCCTGGCCGGCAGTACGTTGGGCGGGCGGCGCAGGCCGTCACCGCCACTGCGCGCCCGGTCCGACGCCGCCCGGGCCGCCCCCGCCGGCCGGCCCGCCGAACACCAGACACCAGACGGAATTGTCGACCACACCGGTGGGGAATACCGTCGCCGCGAACGAGGTTGGGGACCGACATGACAACTGTGGGACTGATCGGCAGTGGACACATCGGCGGCACGGTGGCGCGGCTGGCGGTAGCCGCCGGCTACGACGTGGTGCTGAGCAACTCGCGCGGCCCGGAGACCCTGAAGGATCTCGTCGAGGAGCTGGGCCCGCGCGCCCGGGCGGCCACGGCCAGCGAGGCTGCGGAGGCCGGCGACCTGGTGGTCGTCACCATCCCGCTGAAGGCGTACCGGGACGTGCCGGTCGAGCCGCTGGCCGGCAAGCTCGTGCTGGACACCAACAACTACTACCCGGAGCGGGACGGCCGGTTCTCCGAGCTCGACTCGGGCTCCACCACCAGCAGCGAACTGCTCCAGCGGCACCTGCCGCAGTCGCGGGTGGTCAAGGTGTTCAACAACATCTTCTTCAAGCATCTGCACTCGCTGGCCCGGCCGACCGGCGCCGACGACCGCAGCGCGCTGCCCATCGCGGGCGACAACGCGGGCGCGAAGGCGGAGGCCACCGCCTTCCTCGACCGGATCGGCTACGACGCCGTGGACGCCGGCACCCTCGCCGAGAGCTGGCGCTACCAGCCGGACACCCCCGCCTACGGGACCATCTACTCGGCCGACCCGGCGGACTGGGAGCGCGAGGCGCCGGCCGACGCCGCCAGGGTGCGGGCCGCCCTGACCGAGGCCACCCGCTGAGCGTTCGCCCCTCCGGCCGGCACCGCCGCACCGCCCGCCCACCGTGGCGCGACGGTCCGGCCGCCGGCACCACGGCCGGTCGCACCACGGACGGCGCGACCGGCCGGGCGGTGCGTCCGGCCGAGCGATGCGACCGGACCAAGGCGGTGCGTCCGGACGAGCGGTGCTGCCGGGCGGGCCGGGCTAGGCTGCGACGGTGCAGCTCACCACCGTGGACGACATCGACACGGCCGAGAAGCGCGTCGCGGGGTGGGTCGTCCGCACGCCGCTGCTGCCCTGCCCTCGCCTCGGCGACCCGCTCCGGCTCGACCTCGCGGTCAAGGCGGAGAACCTCCAGCACACCGGCAGCTTCAAGGTGCGGGGCGCGCTGAACGCGCTGCTCGCCCGCGTCGAGCGGGAGGGGACGCCCGCCGGGCTGACCGCCTTCTCCGCCGGCAACCACGCGATGGCCGTGGCCTTCGCCGGTCGCGCCTTCGGCCTGCCGACCGTCGTCTGCATGCCACCGCAGGCGGTGCCGACCAAGATCGAGGCGGTCCGGCGGTACGGCGGCGAGGTCGTCCTCACCGACGACCTGCTGGGCACCTGCCAGGCCCTCGCGGCGGAACGCGGCTACCACCTCGTGCACCCGTTCGACGAGCCGGACGTCATCGCCGGCCAGGCCACCGTCGGCAGGGAGATCCTGGCCGACGGCCCGCCGCCGGAGCTGGTCCTCGTGCCGATGGGCGGCGGCGGGCTGATCAGCGGGGTGGCGTCGGCCGTCCGGGCGGCCGTTCCCACCGCCCGCGTCGTCGGGGTCGAGCCGGCCACCGCCAACGCGGTCGGCCACGCGCTGCGCACCGGCGGCGACGCCCTGGCGGTACGACCGACGTCGATCGCCGACGGGCTGGCGGCGCCGTTCGCGGGGCGGCACACCCTGGCGCACGTCCGCACGCTCGTGGACGAGGTGGTCGAGGTGTCCGAGGAGGACATCCGGGCCGCCTGGTGGGAGCTGCTGGACGCGACGAAGCTCCTGGTCGAACCGTCCGCCGCCGTCACCCTCGCCGCGCTGCGGGCCGGCCTGGTCGACGCCGGACCGGGCACCCGTACCGTGCTGGTCCTCAGCGGCGGGAACGTCTCCCCGGCCATGCTCGCGTCCCTGGCCTGACGCACGCCGGAGGGGCCGACGAGGCCGTCGAACTGCGGGCCGATGCACCACCGGCGCGGCCGACGGGCCGACCGGTCCCCCGCCGGGCCGGGATCAGAGCGGGCGGCGACCGGCGAAGCCGCACTCCACCCGGTGGTACCAGCGCACGTCGGTGTCCCCCTCCAGCCAGCACCAGAGCACCGGCCGACCGTCGCGCTCGCCGGGGAAGTCCAGCAGGACCGGCGCGATCCCCTTCACCTGGATGTCGTGGGAGTGCAGCTCCTCGACGAGGGCGTGCAGCCGCGCCTCCAGCCCCTTGACCTCGGCGAGCCCGCCGAGCGGGCTGGCGCCCCGGTCGGCCAGGTCGACGCGCAGCTCGGCCAGGTCGGCCCGCAGCCGGATCAGCTCGTCGACGCGCGGGCGCAGGGTGGCGATCAGGTGGCGGGCCTGGGCGAGGGTGAACACCGGGCCAGTATGGAGCACCGCCCGACCGGTGGGCCCGCACCACGCGCCGCCGGGGCGGCAGGTCCGACAACGCCGCCGGCCGGACCCGTCGACCCCCACTTTGTAGCTAACCTTCCTTGACGGGGCATCAACGTGTAGCTAAGTTTCGACCAAACCGACGGGAGGGTCGACATGGAGCGAAGGAAGTTCCTGGCCGGAGCGGGTGCGGTCACCGCGGGCGCGGTCGCGGCGACGGCACCCGGCGCGGCCGGTCACGCCGCGCCCGGCATCCGCCACGTGGAGACCGGGCTAGACGTGCTCGTCCGGTCCGACTTCGCCGAACTCGCCGGCCAGCGGGTCGGGGTGATCTCGAACCCCACCGGCGTGGACTCGGCCTACCGGCACCTGGTCGACCTGATGCACGCCTCCGGCACGGTGCGGCTGGCCGCCGCCTTCGGCCCCGAGCACGGCTTCCGCGGCTCGGCGCAGGCCGGCGGCAGCGAGGGCACCGGCATCGACGCCCGCACCGGAATCACCGTCTACGACGCGTACGGCGCCTCGCTGGCCAAGTGGGAGACCATGTTCACCCAGGCCGGCGTCGACACCGTCGTCTTCGACATCCAGGACGTCGGCGCCCGCTTCTACACGTACATCTGGACGATGTACACCTCGATGATGGCCGCGGCCCGCGTCGGCAAGCGGTACGTGGTGCTGGACCGGCCGAACCCGGTCGGCGGCCGGGCCTACGGGCCGATGATGACCGCCGGCTACACCTCCGGGGTGGGCCTGAAGGAGATCGTCCAGCAGCACGGCATGACCGTCGGCGAGCTGGCCCGGTTCTTCAACGCCGAGTTCCTCCCCGCCGAGGCCGGCCGCCAGGTCGACCTGCACGTCGTGAAGTGCCGGCACTGGAAGCGCGACAAGCTGGCCGCCGACACCGACCTGCCCTGGGTGCTGCCCAGCCCGAACATGCCCACCACGGACACCGCGCTGGTCTACCCCGGCACCGGCCTGTTCGAGGGCGTCGCCTCGCTCACCGAGGGCCGGGGCACGTGCAAGCCGTTCGAGCTGATCGGCGGGCTGGCCGACGACTTCGACTACCACTGGTCCGACCGGCTCAACGCCCGCGAACTGCCCGGCGTCGAGTTCCGCGAGGCGTACTTCACGCCGACGTCCGCCGGGCAGAAGCCCGCGCTGCTCAACAAGCTCTGCGCCGGGGTCGAGGTCAAGGTCGTCGACCGCGCGACGTACGACCCGATCCGCACGGCGGTCGCGATGCTGGTGGAGGCGCACAAGTACGAGGCCTTCGCGTGGCGGCGCGACTCGTGGGACACCGTGCGTCCGTACTGGATCGACAAGCTCACCGGGTCGCCGCGGCTGCGCACGATGATCGACGCGGGCGCCGACGTGGACGACGTGGTCGGCGCCTGGGCCGACGAGCTGGCGGCCTTCAACCAGCAGCGCAAGCCCCACCTGCTCTACTAGGAACGCCCGGCCGTCCGCCGCCCGGATCGCGGGTGGCGGACGGCACCTGCGGATCCGGGCCCGCATGCCGTACCTCGCCTGTGATCACGTGCCAGTCCACGTCGAGGCGGCCGCGATCCAGGTTCGCCCACGGCAGGTTCCGGCCAGCGCGGGGTCGGCGAGCTCCGACACCCGCTGCAACACCTCGCCGAAGTCCCGGGGAAGCCGATCGTCGAGGCGGTGCTTACGCCGCCAAGCCGCCCATCGTGGTTGCGCCAGCGCCGCATATCCGTCGAGCGCGCGACTCAGCGGCTCAAGCGTCACCTCGCGGTACTCAGCGACCCGCTGCACCGCCGCCGCCAGGTCGTCGCCATCGACATCGTGCCGATTCGACAGCAGGTAGACGTCGGCGAAGTCGCGCCAGCGGGTATTTGCCTCGCCGCGCTGCAGTGCCGTCACCAATTTCTCCGCGTGCACCATCGGAAGCGGACAGCCGGTGACGATGATTTCCCCGTCGAGCAGACGCGGCAGCTTGACCTGCTGCGGATCGGGCCAGATCGGGTCGCCCACGTTGACGTCGACGTGGAAGGTCAGACGCGCGGCGGCGAGAGTGCCGGCCAGGGTGACGCGGACTCCGGAGTACACGTCGTCGTCTCGGATCGTCTCGGCGCCTGCGCCCGCCGCGTCGAACACGAGACCGTCGTCGAGGTGCAGAGCCGCGATCTGGCGGACGATGCCGAGCACCTGATCGGTCTCGTTGGAGATCCATCGACTTGGAGATCCACGTCGCGGGTGGGCCGCCGGGCGGTGTAGGCGGCGAGTAGCACGCCGCCCTTGAGGACGAGCTTGTCCGCGTACGGGGAGTGAGTCACCCGGGCGAAGAAACCCTCCAGGGCGTAGACCTGGTGCAGCTCATCCGTGGGACGACCCGTGCGGCGAGCGAGATTCTGCAGGTCGAGATAGGCGCGGCCAGCGACGGTGGAACGGGTCGGGCGTGTCGTCACAGCAGGATCTCCAGCGCCTCTCGAAGAGGGCGCTCGGCCTTGGGGAAGTGCCGAGCCATCGTCAGCAGCGCCGACGGTGATGCGCCGCTCCGCCGCAGCCAGCGCCTCAGCGACGCATACGCCAGTTCCGGCCCTTCCTGGTGCCGCAGGCGGACGGCATCGAGGATGCTGCGCTCAGGGTTGTAGAGCCCGATCGAGGTCTCCGGATCCAGTCGCAGCTCGGTGCGACCGATCTGGAACGTGGCCGGGTCGAACGAGTGCCAGGCGACCGGCGACGTGGTGGCGGGCCGATGCTGCCCGCGAGGTAGCGCGACGTCGATGCGAGCGGGGATTTCATCAGTGAGACCGTGCCGGGCAAGGGCCGTGACCAGGCATAGTGTGGCTGACGGAGCGCGGCTGGCGACTTCGATGAGATCGATGTCCGCCGCCTCGGCATCAGGCCGCCGGTAGAGACCTCTGCCGACACGTTCGACGAGCCCTCGATCGCGCAGCCGGTACAACTGCCACTCCGAAAGGCCGGCTTCGAGGGCTTGGGAATAGGTGAAGGTCGCCGGGAGCCCACGCAGCGGCGTGTTCTCAGCCCCCGACCCGTCCGCCGACTTCACAAGGAAACTCTATACAGGTCGGGGGAACCTGTAGCAGATTTCCTTGCCAGCCTCCCGGCGCGTCGTGCTGCGAACCAACTTTCGAAGGGCCAGCTAGGGCATGGGTGGCGACCTGCGCCGGGCCACCAGGTCGGGCCGCCGCCCAGCCCAGCCGCACAGCGCCGCCGCCGGGACCCGACGACCGACGGCCGTCGGCGGTGCGACTCAGTCGGCCTGGGCGGCCAGTTCGCGGGCGCGGTCGCGGGCCGCCTCCAGCGCGGCGAGCAGCGCCGCGCGTACGCCGTGCTTCTCCAGCTCGCGCACGGCGGAGATGGTGGTGCCGGCCGGCGAGGTGACCGCCTCGCGCAGCTTCACCGGGTGCTCGCCGGAGTCGCGCAGCATCACGGCCGAGCCGATGGCGGTCTGCACGATCAGCTCGTGCGCGACCTGTCGGGGCAGGCCGAGCAGGATGCCGGCGTCGATCATCGCCTCGACCAGCAGGTAGAAGTACGCCGGCCCGGAGCCGGAGAGCGCGGTCACCGCGTCCTGCTGGGACTCGGGCACCCGGACGGTCGAGCCCAGCGGCTTGAACATCTCCTCGGCCAACGCCAGGTGCGTGCCGGTGGCGTGGGCGCCGGCGGAGATCGCCGTCATCGCCTGGTCTACCAGGGCCGGGGTGTTGGTCATCACCCGCACCACGGGCGTGCCGTCGGGCAGCCGGCGGTTGAAGAAGCTGGTCGGCAGGCCGGCGCAGAGGGAGATGACGAGCTTGTCGGCGGGCACCTTCGGCCCGATCTCGTCCAGCAGCGTCGCCGCGTCCTGCGGCTTGACGGAGACGGCGAGCACCTCCGCCTCATCCACGGCGGTGAGGTTGTCGACCACCCGGATCCCGTAGCGGGCGGTCAGCTCCTCGGCGCGGGCGGGCCGGCGGGCGGTGGCGAGCAGCCGGTCGACCGGCCAGCCCGACCGCAGCAGCCCGCTGAGCATCAGCTCGCCGATCTTGCCGGCCCCGATGACCGCGACCGTGTGCACCGAACCCGCCATCGCCGTCGTACCCCCTCGAAGTGGACCGGCGTCGCGACGGGCCGGACGGCCCGCCGCGACGCCGGGGATGGATCAGCTGCCGAAGAAGACCTCGGCCTCGGCGTACCGCTCCAGCGGCACGGTCTTCAGCTCGCGGGTGGCCTCGGCCAGCGGAACGCGGACGATGTCCGTGCTCTGCATGGCGACCATCTTGCCCCAGTCGCCCTCGTGGACCGCGTCGATCGCCTGGAGGCCGAGCCGGGTGGCGAGCACCCGGTCGAAGGCGCTCGGGGTGCCGCCGCGCTGGATGTGCCCGAGCACGACGGTGCGGGCCTCCTTGCCGGTCTTGGCCTCCAGCTGCTCGGCGAGCCACTGGCCGATGCCGCCGAGGCGGACGTGGCCGAACGCGTCAAGTTCCTGGTTGTGCAGGACCATCTGGCCGTCGAGCGGCTGGGCGCCCTCGGCGACCACGACGATCGGGGCGTACTGGTGCTGGAAGCGCTTCTCGACGTAGCCGGCGACCTGCTCGACGTCGAACTGCCGCTCCGGCAGCAGGATCACGTTGGCGCCACCGGCCAGGCCGGCGTGCAGGGCGATCCAGCCGGCGTGCCGGCCCATCACCTCGACCACCAGGGTGCGGTGGTGGCTCTCGGCGGTGGTGTGCAGCCGGTCGATCGCCTCCATGGCGATGTTGACGGCGGTGTCGAAGCCGAAGGTGTAGTCGGTGGCGCCGAGGTCGTTGTCGATCGTCTTCGGCACGCCGATGACGTGGACCCCGAGCTCGTGCAGCTTGGTGGCCACGCCGAGGGTGTCCTCGCCGCCGATCGCGATGAGCGCGTCCACGCCCTGCGCGGCGAGGTTCTCCTTGATCCGCTCGACGCCGTTCTCGATCTTGAAGGGGTTCGTCCGGGACGAGCCGAGGATGGTGCCGCCGCGCGGCAGGATGCCGCGGACCTCCGCGATGCCCAGGGGGCGGGACAGGCCCTCCAACGGACCCTTCCAGCCGTCCCGGAAACCCACGAACTCGTGGCCGTAGCTGGCGACGCCCTTGCGGACCACCGCCCGGATGACCGCGTTGAGACCTGGGCAGTCGCCGCCGCCGGTGAGCACGCCGATACGCATGATCGCTCATCCTCCTGGGAGCATCAGGTGAAGCCCGATTTGCCCCAGGATATGTGTCGAATCAAGACCATCGGCGCCGTTGCCGGCCCGGGGCGGGCCGTCAGTGCGCACTGTAGTCGCCGCGGGCGCACGCCGACACCGCGCCCCGGGCCGGTCCCACCGGCGGACGGCCTACCGGTCAGTAGCTGACCTCGTGGTTCTCCCCCACCTCCGGCGGCTTGCCGGTCACCGCCGCCTTCGCGTAGCCGAACAGGTTCACCACCGTGCTCGACGGAGAGTCCCAGTACTCCGCGGATCCGGCGTGCACCTTGAGCAGGGTGAGTCCGGGGGTCTCCAGCCCGTCCGGGAACCAGGCCTTGAGCACCGGGTTCCACAGCTCCTCGGCCTTCGCCCGGTCGTACTCCTCCCGGGCCGTGCCCGCGACCGACACCCAGGAGTTGCGCCGGGAGTCGGAGAAGGAGACGTTGACCTCGGGGTTCACGCGGATCTGCCGGACCTTGGCGGAGTCGGCGTACGCGAAGAACCACAGGTCGCCGTCGAACTCCGCCTCCTGCAACCCCATCGGACGGCTCACCATCCGGCCGTCCACGGCGATCGTGGTCAGCATGCAGATGCGGGCCTCGCGGACCAGCTCGGTCACCCGGCGCCGGGCCTCGGCGGCGGTGGTCGGTTCGTTGCTCATTGGGACTCTCCCTCACATCGGCTCGACGTCGCACCGGTGCCCGGGACAGAACCGACCAAACCTACGAACCGGTCATCGCCCGCCACCGGGCCAGGTTGTGCCGGGCATCGACAAGCGCGTCGTGCCGCGCCGCGTCGGCGTCCGGCAGCGGCGGCCGGCCCCGGTCGTCCCAGAGTTGGCGCAGGTCCTTGGTGAACCTGGGGATCTCCCGGGGCAGCGCCGGCATGGCGCCCCACAGCTGGGCCAGGGCGACGTGGTCGTACGCGGCGTACCAGGCCCACAGCTCCAGCTGCTCGCCCGGGCGGTCGCGGACCGGCTCGACGAGGAAGTCGTACAGCTCGTCGCGGATGCGCTCGCGGGAACGCCAGGCGCGGTTCGCCGGGGAGGGCAGCTTGTCGAGCACGTTGCGGCGCACCCAGGGCACGGCCCGCGAGTCGTCGAACTCGGTCGAGACGGCGTAGAACTCCCGGCCGTACTCGTCGACGACGCCGATCGACACCAGGTCGACGAGCCGGCCGTCCTCGATGAACTCGCAGTCGTAGAAATAGCGGTAGACCATCGCCCGTCATCCTCGCCCACGCCCTCGGCGTCCCGACGACCGGGGCGGCCGGAACGCCCCCCACCACGCCGGTCGTCGCAGCTCGGGAGTGTCACGGAAGTGATTTGAGGGGTGTACAGCAAGCGACCGGACCGTCATGATCTGATGTGTACCGCTACCGGACGCCGAACCGGTGTCAGTTCACCTCGTCGAGGCCTTCAGGTTCACCCGGTGAGCGAGTTGTGGTCCTTGACCGGGGAGGGGTTGGACCGTGGAGATGCGCCTGCCGGAGCCTGGTGACGCGCTCACGGGCGTGGAGATGTTCGCCGGGCTGGAGCCGGAGGTCCGGCAACGGGTGATCGCCGCGGCGGTCCCCCGCACGTACCGCAAGGGCCAACTGCTCTTCGTCGAGAACGACCCCGGCGAGTCCCTCATCGTCCTGCGTCGGGGCGCGGTCGCGGTCTTCCGCACCGCGCCGACCGGCGAACGTGCCGTGCTGTCGGTCATCCGTCCGCCGGACGTGCTGGGCGAGGTCTCCCTGCTCGACGCCTCCACCCGGTCCGCCTCGGCCGAGGCGATCGAGGACTGCGCCGCGCTCGCGCTGTCCCGGGGCGCGTTCATGGAGCTGGTGCACTCCAACCCGCGCATCCTCGACGCGGTGATGCGCTCGCTCGGCGGGCTGATCCGACGGCTCACCGAGCAGAACGCCGACCACGTCTTCCTGGACCTGCCCGGCCGGGTGGCCAAGACCCTGGTGCGGCTGGCCGGCGAGAGCCAGGCCCCGATGATCACCATCGAGCTCAACCAGAGCCAGCTCGCGGAGATGGCCGGCGGCTCGCGGCAGAGCGTCAACCAGGCGATCGGGTCGTTCGCCAACCGGGGTTGGCTGCGCACCGAGGGCCGGCGCATCGTGGTCACCGACGTCGCGGCGCTGCGCCGCCGCGCCGGCATGAGCGAGCGCTGAGGCGTACGCGAAAAAGGGCCGGAGCAGCCGCTCCGGCCCTTTCATGCGGGTTGTCAGGGAGTGTTGCTGCCCGGCCCGACCCAGTTGGTGCTGCCCGGCCCGACCCACTCCGTGCCGTCCTTGCCGCCACCGGACTGCTCGCTGACGATCCCCTGCGCCTGGAGCGCGGCCAGCGTGGCGGCGTCCACGTCGACGGAGTCGCCCGCGAGGTGGCTGACCCCGCTGCCGTCGGTCCAGTCGCTCTGCAACATCACGTACACCATCGGGAATCCCCCTGTGGTCAATGGTCGACATTCAGCCGCCTGACTGTAACCGTAGGGCCGCCCGGTGGACTGTCCACAAGCCAACAGCCCGGTACCCGACAGCTGGGCGGACGGCGATACTGACACCGGAACGGTGCCGATCACGGCGCCGGCGGGATCGCGAGTGGAGGGCGTCATCGCCACGCAGTGTGACCGCTGTGGACGCACGGCTGCCGCGGGCGACCGCTTCTGCGGCGGCTGCGGCAACGAGCTGGGCGCGGTCTGTCCGCACTGCCTGCGCCCGCTCGCCCAGGACGTGGCGTTCTGCACCTCCTGCGGCGCTGCCCGGCCGGGCAGCGAGCGACAGCCGGTCCCGCAGGAGGACCGTCGCCGGGTCAGCGTGCTCTTCGTCGACCTGATCGACTTCACCCCGTACGTCGAGCGGGCCGACCCGGAGCTGGTCCGCGGCATGCAGACCGGTTTCTTCTCGGCCGCCCGCCGCGTCGTGGGGCAGTACGGCGGGGTGGTGGAGAAGTACATCGGCGACGCGGTGATGGCCCTGTTCGGCGCGCCCGTGGCGACCGAGACCGACGCGCTACGCTGCGTGCGGGCCGGCCTGGAGCTGCAACGGGTGCTGACGCGGTTCACCCCCACCGGCGCCGACGCGCTGCGCTTCCGGGTCGGGGTGGCCACCGGGGAGGCGCTTGTCGACGTGGCCGCCGCCCGCGACGGCGGCCAGGCGATCGTGGCCGGCGACGTGGTCAACACGGCCTCCCGGATGCAGTCGGTCGCGCCGCCGGGCGGGGTGCTGGTCTGCGGCGTGACGCACGCCCTCACCCGGGACGCGATCCGCTACTCGGAGCAGCCGCCGGTCACCCTGCGCGGGCGGTCGACGACGACCGAGGTGTGGCTGGCCCTGTCCCCGGTCCGCCGGCAGCCGACAGACCGGCAGCCCGACGTCACGCCGCTGATCGACCGCGAACACGAGCTGGGGATGCTGGTCAACGCCCTGCACCGGTCGTTGCGCGACCGCCGCCCGCAGGTGGTGACCGTCTTCGGCCGGGCCGGGCTGGGCAAGAGCCGGCTGGTCCGGGAGCTGTACCGGCACGTGGACCAGCTGGTCGACGAGCCGCTGACCTGGCGGATCGGGCGGTGTCCGCCGTTCGGCGAGAACGTGACGTTCGCGGCGCTTGCCGACATCGTCAAGTCCGAGGCCGGCATCCTGGACACCGACCCGGCGTCGAGCGCGGCGCAGCGGCTCGCCTCGGCCGTCGGCGAGCTGGTCGGCCCGGGCGAGCGGCAGCGCCTCGTCGACGCCCTGCGGCCCCTCGTCGGGTTGCCGGGGACCGCGCTGCCGGCCGAGGAGACCGGGTCGGCGTGGCGGCGTTTCCTGCTCGCCCTGGCCGCGCGCCGGCCGACCGTACTGGTCTTCGAGGACCTGCACTGGGCCGACGACGCGATGCTGCGCTTCGTGGAGCTGCTCGGCACCGCCGCCCGGGACGTGCCGCTGCTGCTGCTCTGCACCGCCCGGCCGGAACTCGTCGACCGGGACCCGAGCTGGGCGGGGACGATCACCGGCTCGGTGACCATCACCCTGCCCCCGCTGCGGGACACGGGCATCGCCGCGCTCTACGCCCACATGTTCGGGCGGGCGGCGTTCTCCGCCGACATGCTCACCCCGCTGATCGAGGTGGCCGGCGGCAACCCGCTCTACGCCCACGAGTACGTCCGGATGCTGATCGAGCAGGGCGCGCTGCGCCAGTCCGTGCGGGGCTGGTCGCTGGAGAAGCACCTCGACCTGCCGATGCCGGAGAGCGTGCACGCCGTCATCGCCAACCGCATCGACCTGCTCGACGCCAAGGAGCGCACGGTGCTGCTGGCCGCCGCCGTGGTCGGCGTGCAGTTCTGGCCGGGGGCCGTGGCCGCCGCGCTCGGGCAGCCCGTCGAGTCGGTGGAGCGCGCGCTGCGCCGGCTGGAGCAGCGGGACTTCGTGCACGAGCAGGCCGCCTCCACGATGGCCGGGCAGCCCGAGTACCGGTTCCGGCACGTGCTGGTGCGCGACGTCTGCTACCAGCGGCTGCCCCGTACCGAGCGGGTGGCGCGGCACGAGCGGACGGCGCAGTGGCTGGACATGCTCTCGCAGAGCCGGGACACCGACCTGGCGGAGGTGCTGGCCCACCACCGGTGGGCGGCCCACGAGATCGCCCGGTCGCTGGGCATGGAGATGACCCGGTTCGCCGGCCCCGCCCGGGCCGCGCTGCACCGGGCGGCCCGCCGGGCGTACGCGCTGCACAGTCTCGACGTCGCGGCGAGCCACGCGGGCCGGGCGCTCGGGCTGGCCGACGACTCCGACCCGCTCGACCGGCTCCAACTCGAGCTGCTCAGCACCGAGATCTCCTTCTACCGCGACGGCAACGTCTTCCTCTCCGGCGGCGGGCCCGAGCAGGTGCAGGCGCTCGCCGACCGGCTGCTGGCGCACGACGACGACGCCTGCGCGGCGCGCGCCTGGACGCTGCTCGGTCAGGCCGCGTGGCTGCGCGCCGACCGGGCCGCCGCGCTCGCCTGCCTGGACCGGGCCGTCGAGCTCTTCGACCCGCTGCCGGACAGCCCGCAGAAGGCGGACGCCTACGCCGAGCTGGGCCGGCTGCACATGCTGAACTACGAGCGTGATCCGGCGGTCGCCGCAGCCGACCGGGCGGCGGAGATCGGCGAGCGGCTGAGGCTGACCGAGACCCGCACCAACGCCCGGATCACCTCGGCGATCGCCCGCTACCAGGCGGGCGACCGGTCCGGCCTGGACGACCTGCACGCGATCGTCGAGCTCAGCCGCGCCAACCAGCTGATCG
The DNA here is from genome assembly GCF_057197825.1 of Micromonospora sp. USAFONa4. Lineage (NCBI taxonomy): Bacteria > Bacillati > Actinomycetota > Actinomycetes > Micromonosporales > Micromonosporaceae > Micromonospora > Micromonospora sp. USAFONa4. The sequence goes on from NZ_CM170072.1 coordinate 1,488,592, forward strand.
CCCTGCCCCGCGCCATGCAGAACCTCGCCTACGCCGTCTGCGAGGAGGGCGACTGGCTGCGCTCGGACGCCCTGCTCTCGTCGTCGCCGACCCGCAAGGCCAGCGGGCAGACGCTGACCACGAGCTACTCGGCCGAGGCGATGCGCGCCTGGTTCGAGGGCGACTTCGACCGGCTGCTGGCCGCCGCCGAGGCCTTCGTGGACACCCCGACCGGCAGCTGGGACATGCAGGTCCGCGGCCTTCGCTCCTGCCTGCTGGTACTGCGCGGCGAACGGGTGCCGCCGGCGCGCTCCCACTCGGACGACGACGCCGCCGCCACGTTCAGCGACGATGTGGCGGCTGCGCTCGACGCCGCCCGGCGCAGCGGTTTCCACCGGCCGCACTGGACGATGCTGGGAATGGGCGCGCTCTGCCGGGCCCTGCAGGGACGCCGGCAGGAGGCGACGGCGCTGATCGACGAGCTGGCCGACTCCTGGTCGGCGGTGCCCGCCATCGCCAGCGGCGAGTGGATCCCGGCGGCCGGGTACGCGGCCAGCCTCGCCGGGCGGGAAGCGGCGACCCGGGTACGCGCGATGCTGGACCGGGTGGGGCACCGCACACCCTGGTCCGAGGCGGCACGCCGGACGGTGGCCGGTGCGCTGGCCGCCGCGGACGGCGACCACCGGCGGGCCGCGGAGCTGCACCTGGCCGGCGCCGAGATCTACGCCGGCATCCCGGACGTGACGGACCGGATGCTGGCGTTGACCTTCGCGACGGTGGAGCTGGAGCGGGCCGGCGAGTCGACGGCGGGCCGCCCGGAGCTGGCCGAGCTGCGCGCCTTCGCGCTGCGCAACGACGCCCCCGTCCTGCTGAACCTGGCCCGCCCGCCGACGACCGCCGCCGACACCGCCCTGGCCTGCTGACCGGGCGACGCGGGCGGGCGGCCCGTCAGGCGGGGACCGGCTCGCGGGGGACCGGGCCGGCGGGCGGGCTCTTGGCCTTCTGGGCGTACATGTCGACGTACTCGCGGCCGGAGAGCTCCATCAGCTCGTACATGATCTCGTCGGTCACCGCGCGCTCGACGTACCGGTCACCGGCCATCCCGGCGTAGCGCGAGAAGTCCAGCGGCGGGCCGAACCGGATCCGCACCCGGGCGATCTTGGGAATCAGCTTGCCGGGCGGCTGGATCTCGTCGGCGTTGAGCATCGCCGTCGGGATGACCGGGGCGCCGCTCTCCAGGGCCAGCCGGGCCACGCCGGTCTTGCCCCGGTAGAGCCGGCCGTCCGGCGAGCGGGTGCCCTCGGGATAGATGCCGGCGATGCCACCGGCTCGCAGCACCCGCAGCTGGGTGTCCAGGGCCGCCCTGGCCGCCCGGCCGCCCGAGCGGTCGACCGGGATGGTGCCGGAGCCGACGAAGAACATCTTCGTCAGCCAGCCCTTGACGCCCTTGCCGGTGAAGTACTCGGCCTTGGCGATGAACGTCACCCGCCGCTTCACGACCAGCGGCGTGAAGATCGAGTCGGAGAACGACAGGTGGTTGCTGGCGAGGATCACCGGCCCGGTGTCGGGCACGTGGTGCAGCCCCTCGACCTGCGGGCGGAAGACCAGCCTCAGCAGCGGGCCGAGGAGCACGTACTTCATCAGCCAGTACAGCACCGGCGTCCTTTCCAGAGGTGGTCGCGAGGCCGCCGCGTCGCCACGGGTCGTCGTGGGCATGAGCCTACGAACCCGAAGCCGGCCGCCACAACGTGATCCGGCCCGCGTGGCGCGAGCGTCCACCCCGGACGGCCACAGCCGGGCGGCGGGCGGTGTCGCCTGTCGACGTACCGCCGCCCGTCGCGGGTACGGCGGGCGGCGACGGTCGGTCGGGACACCCGTCGGCTCCGCGCGAAGGCCGGCGGCACCTACGCTCGTGGTGTGCGGGTGGCCGGGGCGCGGCGGGGAGCGGGCAGGCTGGCCCGGCTGCCCCGGGCCGCCGTGCTGGACCTGCTCATCGGCGTCGCCGTCGCCGCCGTCGTGGCGGCGGCGATCACCGCGAACCTGGGCGGCGACCGGGGCCGCGACGTCCCCGCCTACCTGTTCGCCGTCGGGCTCGGCGCGCTCGTGCTCCTGCGCCGCCGCGCGCCGACCACCGTGCTGGTGGTCAGCGCCGCCGGCCTGGTCGCCTACTACGTGGCCGGCTACCCGCCGGTCGGGCTGGCCCTCCCCCTCGCCGCGGCGCTCTACTCGGCGGCCGAGGCCGGGCAGCTGCGCTGGGCGGTGCTCGTGGGGCTCGGCCTGCTCGTCGTCTCCACCGCGTTCCGCACGGCGGACGGCGCGAGCGTCGCGTACCTCATCGGCTTCGAGCTGGCCTCCAGCGTCGCCATCATGGCCGCCGCGGTCGCCCTCGGCGACGGGGTCCGGTCCCGGCGGCTACGGCGCCGGGAGCAACGGTGGCGGCTGCGGCAACTGGAACGCGACCACGCCCGGGAGGCGGCGCGCCGCGTCGAGGAGGAACGGCTCCGGATCGCCCGGGACCTGCACGACGTCATCGCCCACCACATCTCCGTCATCTCGCTGCACGCCGGCGTGGCCGACGAGGCCCTCGACGACGACCCGGCGGCCGCCCGCGCCGCCCTGGGGCACGTCCGCTCGGCCACCACCCAGGTCGCCCGGGAGCTGCGCACCACCCTCGGTCTCCTGCGCGACCCGGCCGTGGCCGAGCCCCGGCAACCGGTGGCGGGGCTGGCCGGGCTGGACGCCCTGGCCGCCGGCGCGCGGGCGACCGGGCTGCGGATCGCCGTCCACCGGCAGGGCGAGCTGACCGGGCTGCCCGCCGCGGTCGACTCGACCGCCCACCGGCTGATCCAGGAGGCGCTGACCAACACCCTGCGCCACGCCGGCGCGCGCACCGTCGAGATCGACGTCGTCCGCGGCCCCGGCACCCTCGCCGTCGCCGTCCGCGACGACGGCCGTGGGCAGCGCGAGGACACCCCGCGCGGGTACGGGCTCGGCGGCATGCGGGAGCGCACCGCCCTGCTCGGGGGCACCGTCACCGCCGGCAACCGACCCGGCGGCGGCTTCGAGGTACGCGCCGAACTACCCCTGGGAGGGACCACGTGATCCGGGTGGGACTCGTCGACGACCAGCACCTGGTCCGCGCGGGGCTGCGTGCGCTGTTGAACCGGGCACCGGACATCGAGGTCGTCGGCGAGGCGGGCGACGGCGACGCGGCGTACCGGCTGGCGGTCACCGAGCGGCCGGACGTCCTGCTGATGGACGTCCGGATGCCGGGCACGGACGGCATCGAGGCCACCCGCCGGATCGTCGCCGACGAGCGGCTGACCGGCGTACGGGTCGTCGTGCTCACCACGTTCGACACCGACGAGTACGTCTTCGAGGCGATCCGGGCGGGCGCGTCCGGCTTCCTGCTCAAGGACACCGGCCCCGACGAGCTGCGGGGGGCGGTGCGCATCGTCCGGGCCGGGGAGGCCCTGCTCTCCCCCGCGGTGACGCGGCGGGTCATGACGGCGGTACGCGCCGGGGGGCGGGAGCCGGACCCGGCCCGGCTGGCGGCGCTGACCGCCCGGGAGCGGGAGGTCCTGGCCGAGGTGGCCGCCGGCCGGTCGAACGATGAGATCGGCGCGGTCCTGCACATCAGCCCGGCGACGGCGCGCACGTACGTGAGCCGGCTGCTGGCCAAGCTGCACGCCCGGGACCGGTCGCAGCTCGTCGTGGCGGCGTACGAGAGCGGTCTGGTGCGGCCGGGATCACCGCCCGGCCCGGGCTGACCGGCGGTCGGCGGGCTCGTTGGCACCGGCGGCCCCACGGCCGGTGCCGCAGGCGGGCTCCGTTGAAAAACATTCAGCAAGAACGGACATAAATCCCCGGTCGCGACCTGCGACAGGGCCTCTGACTTCGTACGCCGCGCCACAAGGCACTCCCGGAACCGGGTCCTGACGTGTCACGATTCAAGGCACGGCGTGCGGGTCGGCGCCGACGGGGCTCAGGCGGCCGCGCCGCGGGCGCGTGATGAGGAGGATGTCCGGTGTCAGCGGGTGGGGCCCGCCGGGGACGGCGGGACAACGGGCTCGACGCGAGCGAGTACGCCATCGCCGGCGACGTGGATCCGCGCGTCGGTGAGCACCTGCTCGACGTCCTGGCCGCCGGTGGGATCGCCGCCTACCTCCAGCCCTCAGCCGACCTGAACCCGGTCACCCGCACCACCACCGTGCCCGCCCGCCCCGTCGACCGGCTCTACGTCGACCGCTCGCACCTGAGGACCGCGCGGGACTACCTGACCCAGCTCGCGGACGAGACGGCCCCCGAGAAGCCCCGCGACGACGAGCCGGACATCGAGGCCGAGTGGGCCCGTATCGTCGCCGGCTTCCACACCACCGCCCCCCGCGGTGGCGACAACCCGTGGCCCGCCGCCGAGGACGTGGACGACCCGCCCGGGCCCGCCGCCGGCCCGGTGACCCTCGGCACGCCCGACGAGCCCGCCGGGCCGACCGCCACCGACGTGCGACGGCTGCCGTACGCGGCCGACATCTCGGGCGTCTCCCTCTCGCGTGGCCGCCAGGACGAGCCGTCGCTGCTCGACGGGCTGGACACCTTCGGCGCGGACCTGCCCGACGACGAGTCGGAGAACGAGCGCTACACCCCGCCGCCGCCCCCGCCCCTGCCGCGCTTCTCGAAGTACACGGTGGTCGGGGTGCTGGCCATCGTGGTCGGCTTCGTGCTCTTCCTGTTCCCGTCGCTCTTCCCGGTGGCCGATCCGTCGGTGGTCAACCTGTTCGGGTTCACCGGCATACTCGCCGGCTTCGTCTCGCTGATCTGGCGGCTGCGCCCCGGTGGCGACGACGACGAGCGCGACCCGGACGACGGCGCGGTCGTCTGACCGGCGCCCCGTCCGCCGGCGCTCCTGCCCGCATCCCGGGACGACGGACGCCCCGAGCCCGGTGCGCAACACTGGTGTAACTTACTGTCAGTAGGAATACCGCTGTCCGTCACATCCCTCGCTGACTGCCCGGTTGTTCCTCCGCTGCGGCGGTCACTCCCTGCTGATCGGAATGCCCGAGATGCGACAGAGTTCCCTCGTGGTGGTGGCCAACCGCCTGCCCATCGACGACAGTGTGGCGCCCGACGGTGCCTGCGAATGGCGCCGCAGTCCCGGCGGCCTGGTCAGCGCCCTCCATCCCCTCCTGCGACACACCCCGGCGACGTGGGTGGGGTGGGCCGGCGGCACCGGCCCGGCGCCCGCGCTGCCCGACGTGGACGGCGTCCGCATGCACACCGTCCCGCTGACCGCCGACGACCTGCGCGACCACTACGAGGGCTTCGCCAACGCCACCCTCTGGCCGCTCTACCACGACTCGGTGGAGCAACCGGAGTACCACCGCAGCTGGTGGGAGGCGTACCAGCGGGTCAACCAGCGGTTCGCCGAGGCCACGGCCGACGTGGCCGAGCCCGGCGCGGTCGTCTGGGTGCAGGACTACCACCTGCAACTGGTGCCCGGCCTGCTCCGGGAGCTGCGGCCGGACCTGCGGATCGGCTTCTTCCTGCACGTGCCGTTCCCGCCGCCCGAGCTGTTCATGCAGCTCCCGCGCCGGGCCGAGCTGCTGCGCGGGATGCTCGGCGCCGACCTGATCGGCTTCCAGCGCTCCCAGGCCGCGCACAACTTCGCCCAGCTGGTGGCGAAGGTGCTGGACGTCCCCGCCACCGACCGGCGGATCGCCGTCGACGACCGGGTGGTCCGGATCGGCGCCTTCCCGGTCTCCATCGACACCGCCGAGATGGCCGCGCTGGCCGCCCGGCCCGACGTGGCCGACCGGGCCGCCCGGCTGCGCCATGACCTCGGCAGTCCCGAGCAGGTGATCCTCAGCGTCGACCGGATGGACTACACCAAGGGCATCGAGCAGCGGCTCAAGGCGTACAGCGAGCTGATCGCCCACGGGCACGTCAAGGTACGCGACACCGTGCTCGTGCAGGTGGCGGTGCCCAGCCGGGAGCGGGTCGGGCAGTACCAGATCCTCCGCGAACGGGTGGAGCGCGAGGTCGGGCGGATCAACGGCGAGTTCGGCCGGGTCGGCGAGCCGGCGATCCACTACCTGACCCAGCCGTTCGACCGCGCCGAACTGGCCGCGCTCTACCGCGTCGCCGACGTGATGGCGGTGACCCCGCTGCGCGACGGGATGAACCTCGTCGCCAAGGAGTACGTGGCCGCCCGGGTCGACGACACGGGCGCGCTGCTGCTCAGCGAGTTCGCCGGCGCCGCGGCCGAACTGCCGCAGGCGTACCTGGTCAACCCGCACGATCTGGAGGGGCTCAAGCAGGGGCTGCTCGCGGCGCTGCGGGCGGGCCCGGACGACCTCGGCGCGCGGATGCGGGCCATGCGGGCGCACCTGCACCGGCACGACATCCGCGCGTGGGCCCGCTCCTACCTCTCCGCCCTCGACGACAGCGGCTCGCTGCTGACCCGGCTGGGCGCCGCCGGCTGAGGCCGCCGGCCCGGCCCGGGGCGTCAGTGTCGGCCGGTCGGCGCGGGGCAGCCACGTGCGGCCGGTCGGCCTGCGGCGGTCAGGGCCGGCCGGTCGGCGCGGGGTGCTTCTCCAGCCAGTCCAGGATCGCGTCGACCGGCTCCCGCCACCGGGCGTCGAGCATCATGTCGTGCCCCATGCCGGGGAAGAGCAGCGGGGCGGAGCCGTACCGCCGGGCCGCCCGGGTCAGCGCCGCCGACGGCACCACCCGGTCGTCGGGGCTGCCCAGCACCAGCACCGGCGGGTCGCCCACCGCCGGCTCGGCGGCCCACCCGGTCAGCAGCTGCCACTGGGCGCGCCGGCCGGCCCGCCCCAGCCGGCCCGTGTAGCCCCGGGCCTCCGCCTCGGGCAGCTCCCGGCTGAACAGCTGCCGGCGGTGCAGCCGCAGCGGCCCGCCGAACACCGCCGGCAGCGTGCCGACCGGGTTGCGGCGCAGCGCCGCCCCGAACGTCGCCCAGCCGCCGAACACCGGCGCGACCAGCACCGCCGCCCGGACCGGGTAGCGGGCCAGTGCGTGGGCCACCACGAGCGCCCCGGCGCCGTGCCCCACCAGCACCGCCTGGCGCGGCAGGCCCGCCGCAACCTGGGTCACGTCGTGGGCGTACGCCCGCAGCGTCGCCTCCGGCGCCGGCCCGCTGTCGCCGTGCCCGCGCAGGCTCAGCGCGTACGCCGGGAAGCCCCGGGACGCGGCGTGGCCGAGCCAGTGCTCGGCGAACGCCCACGCGCCGTGCCCGAAGCCCGGTACGAAGAGCAGCGGCGGACGTCCCTGTTCCACCTCGGGGGTCGCGCCGAGCACCTCACGCCGGACCGGGCGGACCGGGCGGGCCCACTCCCGCCCGCGCATGATCCGCACCTGACTCACTGTTCCGGCCTTTCGTTCGCGACTGCGGGGCTCGCAAACTCACTCCTCGCGCTCACCGGTCCTCCAGGTCGTGCAGCGCGCGTTGGACCGCGCGCAGGTAGTCGGCGTGGCCCACCTCGAACCAGTGCCGGCTGCTGTCCTTGACGGGCCCGGCGTAGCGCTCCCCCGCCTTCGCCGACACCCGGGCGGCGAAGGCCGCCGCCCGGTCGGGACGGGTCACGCGCAGCCGCAGCAGCCGGGCGAAGAGCACCGACTGCCAGTGCGACAGGGGGAAGATCCCCGAGTCCGGCTGCACCAGCCCGGCCACGGCCAGCGTGGGGCGACCGGGGACGAAGGCGTTCAGCCAGAGCTTCGGGCGGCCCTCCCCCGCGTCGTCGCCGAGCACCTTCGGGTCGAGGAACTCGAAGCGCGGCAGGTACCCGGTCGCGAAGACGACCAGGTCCGGGTCGATCTCCCGGCCGTCGGAGAGCTCGACGGCGTACGGGTGGAAGCGGACGACGTCCGGCACCGGCGCGATCGCGCCGTGGCCCACGTAGTAGACGAGCTGGCTGTTGGCGATCGGGTGCGTCTCGTAGACCCGGTGGTCGGGCTTCGGCAGGCCGAACCGGGTCAGGTCGCCGACCGTCAGCCGCAGCGTCCAGTGGTAGAGCCACTGCCGCACCCGCAACGGCACGCGCAGCGCCAGCAGCGCGTCGTTGACCTGGTCGGCGGGGCGGCCGAGGACGTACTTCGGGGCGTACCAGTAGCCCCGGCGGGTCGAGTGCCAGCAACGCGACGCCTGCTGGGCGGCCTCGACGGCGATGTCGCAGCCGGTGTTGCCGGCGCCCACCACCAGCACCCGCTTGCCGCGCAGTTGCGCCGGGTCCTTGTAGGACGAGGCGTGCATGACCTCGCCCCGGAACTCCTCCAGCCCCTCGTAGCGGGGCAGCTTCGGCGACCAGTTGTGGCCGTTGGCGATCACCACGGCCGCATAGCGGGAGGTGCGTTCCGGGCCGTAGCCGCCGGTGCTGCGGGTGGTCACGTCCCAGCGGTCACCGGCCACGGGCTCCACCCGGACGACCTCGGTGCCGAACCAGATGTGCCCGCGCAGGTCGAAGTGGTCGGCGTACCGCTCGAAGTACGACAGCAGCCGGCTGTGGTGCGGGTAGTCCGGCCAGTCGTCCGGCATCGGGAAGTCGGGGAACTGGGTGAACGGCCGCGACGAGATCAGGTGCGTGCTCGCGTACACCGGGCTGCGGTCGTGCCGCCAGTTCCAGGCGCCGCCGACGCCGGTCTCCCGCTCGTAGCAGTCGACGCCGAAGCCGTGTTCCTTCAGGTTCTTGATCGCCGTCAGACCGCTGGCCCCCGCGCCGACGACGCAGACGGTGTCGCCCCGGTCGGAGACCGGCCGGCCGTCGCGGGTCAGGGCGAGAGTGCTCGCCTCCGGGTCGGGCCGGCCGTGGTCGGTGGAGGTGGACACCGGGATCTCCTTTTGTGCGGCACGAGTGCCGGGTCGCGCAGCATCCTCTCCACAACGGAGCGGGTTGTCCAGCCCCGGCCGCGACGGACGGTCAGTCGGCGGCCGGCAGCAGCAGGTCGACCAGGACCGGGAAGTGGTCGCTGGCGCGGCGGGTCTGCGGGGTGTCCACCACGTCGTAGTCGACCACCGTGATCCGCGGATCGACGAAGAGGGCGTCGATGCGCCGCCGGGGGTCCGCGCAGGAGTAGGTGAGCCGGTCGGCCCGGTCCATCGCCACGGCGGCGTCGGTCAGCCCGCGCGCCACGGTGGCCCAGGCCGGCCCGTCCGGCCCCTCGTTCAGGTCGGCCGCGGCGACCACCGGGGTGGTCGCGGCGTCCAGCTCGCGCTTGAACAGCTCGGCCTGCGCGGGCCGCTCGGCCGGGTCCGTGGACAGGTGCGACCCGGCCAGGGTGAACCGGGCCGCGCCGGCGACCACGCACTCGGCGTACGCGGCGCCGCGCAGGTGCCGGCCGGGGGTGAGCGGGAAGCGCTGGCAGCGGTCGGCCACCACCCGCACCCGCAGGCTGGTCAGCAGCAGGTTGCCGAGCGCGGGCAGCCCGCCGGCGGCCACCACCAGGCCGAAGGACTCCGCCAGCGCCGCCGACTTCTGCCGCCACCGGAACCGGCGCGGCCCCTCCTGCACGATCACCACGTCCGGCCTGACGTCGCGGACCACCGCCGCCAGCGCGGCCGTGTCGTCGCGCTGGCTGTGGATGTTGTACGACACGACGCGCAGCGGCACGCCCGGACTCTGCGTCACGGTCACCGCCTCAGATCCGGCGGGCCAGGTCGGCGGCGCCGATGACGCCGGCGGTGTTGCCCAGCTCGGCCGGACGGATCTCGGCGACGGGGAGGCGGCTGCGCTGGGCGAGCGCGGTGGCGAACGACCTGCGGGTCGGGCCGAGCAGCAGGTCCCCGGCCTCGATCACCCCGCCGCCGACGACGAGCACCTGCGGGTCGAGGATCTGTGCCATGTCGGCGAGGCTGGTGCCGAGCCACCGGCCGACCTGCGCGAACGCCTCGGTGGAGACCGGGTCGCCGGCCTGCGCGGCGGCGGTGACCATGGGCCCGGTGACCGCCTCGGCCTCGCCGCCGGCCAGCTCCAGCAGGCCGGTGGCGCGGTGCGGCTCCTGCCGGGCGGCGGCACGGGCGAACCGCACCAGGGCGCTGCCGCTGGCGTACTGCTCGATGCAGCCGAGCCGGCCGCAGCCGCACTGGTGGCCGTCCGGCACCGTCAGCATGTGGCCCAGCTCGGCGGCGATGCCGTTGGCACCCCGCAGCAGTTCCCCGCTGAGCACGATGCCGCCGCCGACGCCGGTGCCGATGGTGAACATGACCATCGAGTCGTCGGCCTCGCGGGCCGCGCCGTAGCGGAACTCCGCCCAGGCCGCCACGTTGCCGTCGTTCTCCACGATCACCGGCAGGCCGGTGGCGGCGCTGACGTAGTCGCGCAGCGGCTCGTCCCGCCACGCCAGGTTCGGAGCGAACAGCACGGTCGAGCGGCTGGCGTCGATCCAGCCGGCCGCGCCGATGCCGACCGCCTCGATCGCATGCCCGGAGGCCAGCTCGCGGACCAGTTCGATGATGACGTCGCGGGTCTTGGCGACATCGTCGGCGGGGGTGTCCCGTCGGGCCTGCACGAGGACCGTGCCGGCGGCGTCCACGACACCACCGGCCACCTTCGTGCCACCGACGTCGACTCCGATGGTCAGCGTCACCGCCGCCACTCCCCTCTGCTGTGCTGCCCGCACCGGCGCCGGCGGACGACCGGCGCGTGGTCGGGATGTGCGTTGGTCAGGCCCCGTCGCCCGGAGGTTGCCCGCCCTCGTCCCCCGGTGCCCGGGACGTGGGGACCACGGGCCCGTCGGTGGACGTCCGGACGGTCCCCGGGGCGGCCTGCCCGGCGACGTCGACGGGCGGTACGGCGGCCGGGGCGGCCTCGTCCTCCGCCCGCGTGGCGGCGGACCAGACGTCCCGTTCCGGTGCCGGCTGAGAATCATGCCCGCTGCGGGTGGCCTCGCGCCACACGTGGTCGTCCCCGCCACCCGGACCCGGGGTGGCCGCCGGCCCGGCGGGGGCGTCGGCGGAGGGCTCGGGCGGGGTGAACGCGCGCAGCAGGCTGGCCACACCGGCGGCCAGGTCGCCCGCGCCGGTGGCGAGGCGCTCGGCGAACTCGGGACTCGGATCGCGCAGGGCGGCGATGCCCCGGCAGACCGGGCAGACGCAGCACTCGGCCGCGCCGGTGGCGAAACCGCCCGCGGGCGGCCCCGCCGACGCACCCGGGCTGCCGCTGTGACCGAGGACACTCGACACGATCCCACCGAGCGGACCCCACTGGCCGCCCTTCGAGCCGGCCGCGGCCAGCCGGGCGGCGGCCAGCGCCGTGGCGACCAGACGTTCGGCCTCTTCCCGGGCCGAACCCGGATCCGTTGCACCCATGGTCGGCTCCCCTACCCTGCCGCCGGCCGCGTCACTGCGCCGCGCCGGATGCTTCTACCCGGCGCTTGAGCTGCTTCAACGCGGTATCCATGATCATTTTTTCGGCCTTGCGGCGGAACATGCCGAGCATCCCGACGGAGAGCTCGACCTCCAGGGTGTAGGTCACCGTCGTGCTGCCGTCCGGGTTGCCGTCCAGGTCGTACGAGCCGCGCTGGAACTTCTGCATCTTCGAGGGCGCCACCAGGTGCCACTCGATCCGGGAGAGGTCCTCGGCGTACTCGTAGGCCAGCACGTACTCGTCGGCCATCACGCCAGCGTCGATGGTGAACCGGACCTGGCTGGCGTAGCCGTCCTCGTACTCCTCGATCACCTCGACCCGCCGCATCGCCTCGGTCCACTCCGGGTAGCTCGGGAAGTCGCAGATGACCGCCGCCACCCGCTCCGGTGACGCGCCGACGACGATCGACTGGGTGGAGGTGTCCGCCATGCAGGGAGGCTACCCGGCACCGGCGGCGCCCACGCCGCGCCGCCCCCGGCACGCCGGATCGAGGCGTCCGGCGGCGACCGGCGGGCAGCCTGGGCGACCTGCCTTTTCGCCCCGGCCGCCGGGGCGGGTAGGTTTCGACGGAGCCGACCCGTGGTGGCGGCCCGCCCGGCCAGTGTGAGCACGAGGGAGTGCAGGTGCGCGAGTTCTCCGTCCCGCCGATCGTCACCGTCGGCGACGCGGCCAACCTCACCGACCCGGTCTGGGACAACGCCGAGGTCGCCCCGGACGCGGTCCAGTTCGTCCGCCCCACCGGCGCGGGGGGCACCTGGGCCGACGTCACCTGCCGGCAGTTCCGCGACGAGGTCGTCGCGGCGGCCCGGGGCCTGGTGGCCGCCGGCGTCCAGCCCGGCGACCGGGTCGGCCTGATGAGCCGCACCCGCTACGAGTGGACCCTGCTGGACTACGCGATCTGGGCGGCCGGCGCGGTCACCGTGCCGATCTACGAGACCTCCAGCCCCGACCAGACCGCCTGGATCCTGTCCGACTCCGGCGCGGTGGCCTGCGTGGTGGAGAGCAGCGCGCACGCCACCCTGGTCGCCGGCGTCCAGGACCGGCTGCCCGACCTGCGTCACGTCTGGCAGATCGACCTCGACGCCGTGGCCGAACTGGTCCGGGCCGGCGAGGCGGTCGACCCCACGGAGATCGACCGGCGGCGGGCCGCCGTCCGCGCCGACGACCTCGCCACCATCATCTACACCAGCGGCACCACCGGCCGCCCCAAGGGCTGCGTGCTGACCCACCGCAACATGTACGCCGACATCGCCAACGCCGTGCCGGTGCTGCCCAACCTCTTCCGGCCGGGCGCCTCGACCCTGCTCTTCCTCCCGCTGGCGCACGCCTTCGCCCGGCTCATCCAGATCGGCGTGGTGCAGGCGCGGGCCACCATGCGGCACTGCGCGGACACCAAGAACCTGGTCGGCGAGTTGCAGGAGTTCCGCCCCACCTTCGTGCTCTCGGTGCCCCGGGTGTTCGAGAAGGTCTACAACGGCGCCAAGCAGAAGGCCGAGGCCGACGGCAAGGGCAGGATCTTCGCCCGCGCGGAGCAGGTCGCCATCGCGTACAGCGAGGCGCTGGAGACCCCCGGCGGCCCCGGCCTGGCGCTACGCGTGCAGCACGCGCTCTTCGACAAGCTGGTCTACCGCAAGCTGCGGGCGGCGCTCGGCGGCCGGTGCCGCGACGCCATCTCCGGCGGCGCCCCGCTCGGCGCGCGGCTCGGCCACTTCTTCCGCGGCATCGGCGTGAACGTGTGCGAGGGCTACGGCCTGACCGAGACCTCCCCCGCCGCCGCCGCGAACCTGCCCGACGCCACCCGGATCGGTTCGGTCGGCCGGCCGCTGCCGGGGGTCACCATCCGGATCGACGACGACGGCGAGATCCTGATCGCCGGCGATCTGATCTTCAAGGGCTACTGGCGCAACGAGGCGGCCACCGCCGAGGCGCTCAGCGCGGACGGCTGGTTCCGCACCGGCGACCTGGGCCAGCTCGACGACGACGGCTTCCTGAGCATCACCGGCCGGAAGAAGGAGATCATCGTGACGGCCGGCGGCAAGAACGTCGCCCCGGCCGTGCTGGAGGACCAGGTCCGGGCCCACCCCCTGATCAGCCAGTGCGTGGTGGTCGGCGACCGGGCGCCGTTCATCGCCGCGCTGGTCACGATCGACGAGGAGGCGCTGCCGCGCTGGCTCGCCTCGGCCGGCCTGCCCGAGGACACCCCCGTCGAGAAGCTGCGCGACCACGACGGGCTGCGCGCCGAGATCCAGGGCGCCGTCGACGCCGCGAACCAGGCGGTCTCCAAGGCCGAGGCGATCAAGGTGTTCCGGATCCTGCCGCGCGACTTCACCGAGGCGACGGGCGAGCTGACCCCGTCGCTGAAGGTCAAGCGCCAGGTGGTGCACAAGTCGTACGCGGCGGAGATCGCCGACATCTACCGGGCCTGACTACGATCCGTCACGTGCCCGCCTCGACGCCCCCCCGGCCCCAGCCGCATCCCCTCGCCGCCGCCGCGCGCGTGGTCATGCTGGCGCTCGTCGCCGTCCTGACCCTGTACGCCACGCACGACCCCGGCCAGCTCTGGTGGATCGCGCTGCTGGCGGTCGCCGGGCTGCCCGCCCTGCTGGCGCCCGAACACCGGCCCGTCGGCCCGCTCAGCCGGGTCGCCGAGGTGCTGGTGCTGGGGCTGGCCGCGAGCCAGGTCGCCGCCGTGGCCACCGTCGGCGGGGACGTCGGCGGGCTGGGCGCCTCGGCGGTGCTGCCCTACCTGGCGGTCCCGGTGACCGTCACCGCGCTGCGCCGCCGGTTCCGCGAGGGCGTCGCCCTGCTGGCCGTCGCGGCGGCCACCCTGCTGGTGGCGGGTGCCCTCACCGAGACCGACGGCCAGCGGCAGATCGGCGAACTCGGCTACCTGGTGATCTGCGCCCAGTGGCTGATCCTGGCCGGGCTCGGCCTCGCCGCTGCCAGCGGCCTGCACCGGGTCATGCAGGTCCGCAACGAGGGCAAGCCGCAGCCGTACGCCGAGGCGACCCGGCTGCTCACCCAACTGCGTACCGTGGCCCGGCAGCTGCCCGGGGCCACCCTGGACCCGGGCGGCATCTCCGAGCACCTGTTGGAGGAGCTACGCACCGTGGCCCGGGCGGACCGGGCGGCCGTGCTGTCGGCCAGCGGCGGCGGCCGGCTGGTGGTGCTCGCCCAGGTGGGCGTGGAGCGGGTCGACTGGGAGACGACGCTGGACGCGGACTCGGCCATCGCCGACGCGTGGGCCAGCCAGCAGCCGCACACCGCCGCCCGCTCGCAGGCCCGGTCGCACCGCGGTGGCGACGTGTCCGCCCTGATCGTGCCGCTGGTGGCCGGGGTGCGCACCGTCGGGCTGGTGGTGCTGGAGGCGGACGCGGCGCAGGCATACCCGCCCGGCGTGGTGTCCCGGGTAACCGGCCTGACCCGCCCGGCCGCCCTGCGGCTGGAGGCGGCGCTGCTCTTCGACGAGGTCCGTTCGCTGGCGACCAACGAGGAGCGGCAGCGGCTGGCCCGGGAGATCCACGACGGGGTGGCGCAGGAACTGGTGATGGTCGGCTACGGCATCGACAACGCCCTGGCGTACGTCGACGAGGACCCGCAGGAGACCGCCGAGGCGCTGCGCACGCTACGCGGCGAGGTGACCCGGGTGATCACCGAGCTGCGGCTGAGCCTCTTCGAGCTGCGCAGCGAGGTGGACCGGCACGGCGGCCTGGCCGCCGCGATCGCCGAGTACGCCCGCACGGTCGGCGCCTCCGGCGGGCTGCGGGTGCACCTGTCCCTGGACGAGTCCACCGCGCGGCTGCCCGCCGCCACCGAGGCCGAGTTGCTGCGCATCGCCCAGGAGGCGGTCACCAACGCGCGCAAGCACGCGGGCGCGTCGAATCTCTGGGTCACCTGTGAGGTCGACCCCCCGTACGCGCAAATCGAAGTGTCGGATGACGGTCAGGGGATCGCTGACCAGCGGTCCGACGGGCACTACGGTCTTGCGATCATGGCCGAGAGGGCGGAACGTATCCGGGGCCGGTTGGAGATCAGGCCGCGGCAACCGAGCGGCACGACCGTGGCGGTGGTGCTCGGCTCCTCGCCCCGGCGCGATAACGTGCGCGGTAGCGCAGCGGCAGTAGAAGGGGAGTAACCCGAGGATGACCACAAGTCCGACACCGGCCACCCGTACCAAGGTCCTCCTTGTCGACGATCACGACCTGATCCGCAAGGGCCTGCGGCACGCGTTCGAGCGCGACCGGCAGTTCGAGGTCGTCGGGGAGGCCGCCACGGCGGCGGAAGGGGTGCGCCAGGCGGGTGCGCTGCAGCCGGACGTGGTGATCATGGACCTGCGCCTGCCCGACGGCAGCGGCCTGGAGGCCACCCGGGCGCTGCGCAAGTCGAGCGCCTCGATGGGCATCGTCGTGCTCACCATGTACGCCGGCGACGACCAGCTCTTCGGCGCCCTGGAGGCCGGGGCCAGCGCCTTCGTGCCCAAGACCGCGCCGGCGGACGAGGTGGTCGCCGCCGCCCGGCACGCCGCCTCCTCCCCCAGCGCCTTCACGGCCGCCGACCTGGCCGAGGCGATGAAGCGCCGGCTGGCCCCGTCCGGGCCGCAGCTCTCCCCGCGCGAGGGGCAGGTGCTGCGGCTGCTCGCCGACGGGATGAGCGTGGCGGGCATCGCCAAGCAGCTCTTCGTCAGCGAGTCCACCGCCAAGACCCACATCTCGAAGCTCTACGAGAAGCTGGGCGCGGCGAACCGGGCCCAGGCGCTGATGACCGCGCTGCGGCTCGGTCTGCTCGAGGCGCCGGACGCCCCGAAGTTCTGACCGCTCCCGCCGGGAGCCCGACGACGTACCACCGACGGGTCCGCGACCGCCGAAGGGCGGCGCGGACCCGTCGTCGTCGCATCGCGCGGCGGCGTCGAAGCGTTCGCGGCGCGCTATGGTCTCCCGGGCGGTCAGCCGGCAGAATACCGGCGCGGGCAACGGTGTCCCGCACACCGACAGGAGGGGTGAACGCATGCAGCGGCCGGACTGGGCACCCGACGAGATCGACATCGAACGCCCCAGCGTGGCCCGCATGTACGACTACTACCTCGGCGGCTCGCACAACTTCGCGGTCGACCGGGCGGCGGCCCAGGCGATGGTGGCGGCGGTGCCGGAGGCCCCGCTGATGGCGCAGGCGAACCGGGCGTTCCTCCGCCGGGCGGTGCAGTTCCTCCTCGACGCCGGCGTCCGGCAGTTCCTGGACATCGGCTCGGGCATCCCGACCGTCGGCAACGTGCACGAGATCGCCCAGCGCGGGGCCTCCGACGCCCGGGTGGTCTACGTCGACGTGGACCCGGTGGCGGTGGCCCACAGCCGGGAGATCCTGGAGGGCAACGACCGTGCCGTGGTGGTGCAGGAGGACCTGCGCCGTCCCGAGCGCATCGTCGCCCACCCCGACGTCCGCCGGCTGCTCGACTTCGACCAGCCGATCGCCGTGATGATCGTGGCGGTGCTGCACTTCGTGCCCGACGACGACCGGCCGGCCGAACTGCTGCGGACGCTGCGCGAGGCGCTGGCGCCGGGCAGCTACCTGGTGCTGTCGCAGACCAGCGGCGACGGCCGTGGTGACGACGAGCGGGCCGACGCCGAACGGGTCTACCGGCGGACCGACAATCCGCTGTGGATCCGCAGCCGCGGCGAACTCACCGCCCTCTTCGACGGCTTCGAGCTGGTCGACCCCGGCGTGGTCTGGGTGCCGCAGTGGCGCCCGGATTCCCCCGACAGCGCCGAGGACGCCGAGCGGGCGGCCTTCATCGGCGGCGTCGGGCGACTCGGTGGCTGAGCCGCCCGGGGCGACCACCGTCGCCCCGACCGGCACCACCGTGCGGCACCCGTCCCGCCCGGGCACCTTCGCCCGGGCGTGGGCCAAGGCCGTCTCCGGCACCAGTTACCTGCCGATGACCCAGGCCCAGCTGGAGGCGCTGCTGCAACGCCTCACCGAGGAACTCGCGGCGGCGCTGCTGGCCGAGCCGATCGACCTGCGGGTCGGCCACCGGGTGGGCACCGAACTGGTGGCCGCCCACATCGCCTCGGCCGAGGCGCTGGGTCGTACGGTCGAGGTCGTCCAGCTCCGGCTGGCCCGCGACCTCGGCCTGGTCGAGGAGGAGGTCGAGGACCGGCTGG
Source organism: Micromonospora sp. USAFONa4 (assembly GCF_057197825.1). Classification (NCBI taxonomy): domain Bacteria; kingdom Bacillati; phylum Actinomycetota; class Actinomycetes; order Micromonosporales; family Micromonosporaceae; genus Micromonospora; species Micromonospora sp. USAFONa4. The sequence goes on from NZ_CM170072.1 coordinate 1,506,101, forward strand.
CCCGGCTGCTGGCCGCCGTGACCACCGGTTACGCCCGCGCGATGCGGGACCGGACGCTGGACGAGCAGGAGACGATCCGCCGGGCCGCGATGACCGCCCGGGCGGAGGCCGAGCGGGCGTTGCGCAGCAGCGAGGCGCGCTTCCGCCACCAGGCCACCCACGACCCGCTGACCGACCTGCCCAACCGCACGCTGTTGACGGAGCGCCTCAGCGCGGCCATCGACTCGCCCGCCGGGGGCTCGGCGCGCCTCGGCGTCTGCTTCCTCGACCTCGACCGCTTCAAGGTGGTCAACGACTCGCACGGGCACCAGGTCGGCGACGGGCTGCTGGTGGCCGTGGCGGACCGGCTCCGCCTGGCCCTCGACGGGCACCTGGTCGCGCGGCTCGGCGGGGACGAGTTCGTCGTCCTGGTCGAGGGCACCACCGGCACCGACGACGCCGTCGCCGTCGCCGAGGCCGCCCTCGCGGCGGTACGCGAGCCGGTGCTGGTGGACGGCCACGAGCTGAGCGTCTCGGCGAGCATCGGCATCGTCGAGCGGGAGGTCGCCGGCACCTCCCCCGGTGACCTGATGCGGGCGGCCGACAGCACGCTGCACTGGGCGAAGGCTGCCGGTGGCGCCCGCTGGGCGCTCTACGACGCCGACCGGGACCGCCAGGACCTGGCCCGGTACGCGCTCTCCGCGGCCATCCCCGCGGCGCTGGAGCGGGGCGAGTTCTACCTCGACTTCCAGCCGCTGACCTCGCTGCGCGACGGCCGCGTCCTCGGGATGGAGGCCCTGGTGCGCTGGCGGCACCCCGAGCTGGGCGTCCTGCGGCCCGACAGCTTCATCGGGCTGGCCGAGGAGACCGGGCTGATCGTCCCGCTCGGCGGGTGGGTGCTGGCCGAGGCGTGCCGGCAGGCCGAGAGCTGGGCCGTCGGCACCGGGCCGGCCCCCTTCGTCAGCGTCAACCTGGCGGTGCGACAGGTGCGCCGCGCCGGCCTGGTGCAGGAGGTGCGCGCGCTGCTGCGGCACACCGGCCTGTCGCCGGAACGGCTCCAGTTGGAGATCACCGAGAGCACCATGATGAGCACCGCCGAGGAGCCGGTCCGGGCCCTGCGGGTGCTCGCCGACCTCGGCGTCCGGATCGCCATCGACGACTTCGGCACCGGCTACTGCAACCTGGCGTACCTGCGGGACCTGCCGGTGACCGAGCTGAAGGTGGCCGGGGAGTTCGTGGCCGGGCTGCGGGCGCCGGAGGCCCGGGCCGACGAGCGGATCCTCGCCTCGCTCGTCTCGCTGGCGCACGCGCTGGACCTGACCGTCACCGCCGAGGGTGTGGAGACGGCCGCGCAGGCGGAGCGGCTGCGGGCGATCGACTGCGACGCCGGCCAGGGCTGGCACTTCGGCCGCCCGGACTCCGCCGAGCGCGTCCTGGCCCGCCTGCGCTGACGGGTCACCCGTCCGCCGCGCGGGCCAGCTGGCACGCCACCGCCCGGGCCGGGTGCGGACACCGCCGCTGAGCCCGTCGTGCGGCCGTCAGCCGGCGAGCAGGGCGGCCATCCGCTGCGCCTGTGCCTCCCAGCGCCACTCCCGCTCCACCCACGCGCGACCGGCGGCACCGAACTGGCGGGCCAGGTCCCGGTCGGCGAGCAGCGTGGCCACCCGGTCGGCGAGCTGGGCGACGTCGCGGCCACGGACCACGAAACCGGTCTCGCCCTCGCGGACCGCGTCCGGCGCGCCGCCGGAGTCGCCGGCGACCACCGGCAGGCCGGTCGCGGAGGCCTCCAGGTAGACGATCCCGAGCCCCTCGACGTCCAGGCCCCGGTTGCGGGTGCGGCAGGGCATGGCGTAGACGTCGCCGGCGGCGTAGTGGGCCGGCAGTTCGGCCGACGGCACCGAGCCGGTGAAGACCACGTCCCGGTCGACGCCCGTCTGGCGGGCCAGCTTCTCCAGCGTGGCCCGGTAGGGCCCGCCGCCGACCACGAGCAGCGCGGCGTCGGGCACCCGGCGGCGGATCTCGGGCATCGCCCGGATCAGCATGTCCTGCCCCTTGCGCGGCACCAGCCGGGACACGCAGACCACCACCGGGCGGTCGGCCAGCCCGAGCCGGAGCCGGACCGGTTCGCCGTCGACCGACGGGTGGTAGGCGTCCACGTCCACCCCGGGCGCGAGCCGGTGCAGTTCGGTCACCCCGTGCAGCGCCCGCTCCAGCCGCACCCGGGTGTACTCGCCCAGGTAGGTCGTCACGTCGACCCCGCGCCCGATCCGCCGTAACGCGGCCCGGGCGGCCGGCAGCGCGGCCCAGCCGACCTCGTGCCCGTGGGTCAGCGCCACCGCCCGACGGATGCCCGTCCGGCGGCGCAGGCCCGCGGCGAGCAGCCCGAGGGGGGCCGCCGCGCCGAACCACACCGTGTCGCAGTCGTACGCGCGCGCCAGGCGGGCCGCCCGGCGGGCCACGAGCGGCGTGGGCAGCAGCACCCGGGTGCGGTCCCGGACCACGTCGAACGGCTGGTCGGCGTCGAACTTCTCCGCGCCCCGCCACGTCGAGGCGTAGACGACCACCGACCCGGCGGGCTGGCGCACCGCGAGGTTGTGCACGAAGGACTGGATGCCGCCGGGGCGCGGCGGGAAGTCGTTGGTGATCAGCAGCGTACGGCTCATCGGCCGGCCTCCCTGGCGTGGGCGCGGGCGGCGGCCATCCGCTCGACCGTGGACGGGTGCGTGGCGGAGTAGAGGTACTCCCAGCGTGGCGGATCGGGGTCGGCGAGGTTGATGCCGGCGAGCCGCCGCTGCATCGCCTCGAAGGCGGCCGGGTCGCCGGTCAACGCGAGCGCGTGCGCGTCGGCGCGCGCCTCCACCCGCCGCGACATCAGCGCCTGGGCCGGCGCGGAGACCAGCCCGGCCACCGTCACCAGGGCCACCAGCAGGGGGAACGCGCGCGGCTGGGCGACCGAGTCGACGCCCGCCAGCCGCAGCAGCGGGCCGGCGGAGCCGAGCAGGTAGAGCGCGACCACCGCGGCGGCGGCGCCCAGCGCCCCGGTCAGCGTGCCGACCGCGACGTCCCGGTCCTTGGCGTGCCCCAGCTCGTGGGCCACCACGGCGGTCACCTCGGCCGGCGTCGCCTCGCGCAGCAGCGTGTCGTAGACCACCACCCGCCGGGTCGGCCCGAGCCCGGAGACGTACGCGTTGACCGCCCGGGTGCGGCGCGAGGCGTCGGCTACCAGCACGTCGCGCACCGGGACCCCGTCCCGGGCCGCCAGCTGTGTCAGCTCGGTGCGCAGCGGGCCCTGCTCCATCGGGGTGAACCTGTTGAAGACCGGCTCCACCAGCACCGGCAGCACGAAGGAGAGCAGCACCACCAGGGTCGCCGCGCCGGCCGCGCCGAACGCCCACCACCAGCGCGGCGACAGCCGGACGACGGTGTAGAAGCCGAGCAGCGCCACCGCGCCGATGACGGCGCTGACCGCGTACGACTTGAGCAGGTCGACGGTCCAGCCGCCCCAGCCGTTGGTGCTCAGTCCGTAGCGGGTGAGCACGCCCTGCCGCCAGGCGGCGAACGGGAGGGTCACCAGGTCGGCGACGAGCACCACGCCCAGCCCGCCGAGGACGGCCTGGGCGGCCCAGTGGTCGCCGAACGGGCGCCCGGCCAGCTCGACGAGCCGGCTGCCCAGCGGGGTCAGGCCGAGCAGCAGGGCCACCAGCAGGCCGATCGCGATGGCGGCCCAGCCGGCGGGGCGCAGCGCGGAGCGGAACTCCCGGCTGCGGGCCACCTGCTCGGCGGGGAGGTCGCCCAGCGCGGCGAGCTGGTCGGCCCGGGGAGCCGGCGGCCGGTGCCACGGGATCAGCAGCGCCGCCGCGACGAGGAGGGCGAGGGTCAGCCCGGCGAGGGTGAGCAGGGCCCAGCCGCGCGGGGTCACCGCGGCCGTCCTGGCGCCGCGTCGTCGCGAGCAGTGCGCATCCGTACCCGCGTCATGCCGCCGCTCCCTCCGCCGTGACCGCCCATCCTATTGCCCGCCGCGCCGCCGCCCGCGCGGCCCGGCCCGCGCGGTCCCGGCGGCCGATCCACCCCCTCTGGCGTCACCGGCTGCCATCATGACGCCATCCGAAGCCATCAAGGCTTGCTATGACGCCACCTTGATGCCATAGTGACGTCATGGATCTGACGTCGTATGTCGACAACCTCCGGCAGGAACTGGCCGGCGTCGCCGAACTCGGCGGCAACGAGGCCCGCGCACTCGCCGAGCGACTGGCGGGGCCGCTCGACTCGGCGCTCCGGCTGGCGCTCCTGGACGCGCTGACCGCGGCGGCGGCCGAGATCACCCGCGACCTGGCCCCCGGGTCGGTCGAGCTGCGCCTGCGCGGGCGGGAGCCGAGCTTCGTCGTGACGCCACCGCCGGCCGGCCCGGAATCGCAGGGCGAGGCCGCGGCCCCCGAGCCGGCCGTCCCGCCGGCGGACGCCGAGGAGGGTGCCACCTCGCGGATCAGCTTCCGCCTCTCCGAACACCTCAAGAGCCGCATCGAGGAGGCGGCCGCCCGCGACGGCCTCTCGGTCAACGCCTGGCTGGTCCGGGCGGCCACGGCCGCCGTGGCGTCCAGCGGGGCGGGCCGGCAGCCGCAGCGACGCGCCCCGTCCAGCGGGCAGCGCTACACCGGCTGGGCCCGCTGAACCGCCCGCCGGTCCGCCGCACGCCTCCGACCAACCGTCCCGATCCGGGACGCCCACCCGCCAGAAGGGACTGCGCCGTGCCCACATTCGACACCCCGACCCCCATCTCGGCCACCGTCGACCTCGTCGTCGGTGACGTCCAGCTCACCGCCACCGACCGCACCGACACCCACGTCGAGGTCCGCCCGAGCAACGCCGCCACCGAAGCCGACGTGCGGGCCGCCGAACAGACCCGGGTGGAGTACGCCGACGGCCGGCTCGTCGTCAGGTCGCCCCGGCAGCGCGGGTTCGGGCTGTTCGGCAAGCCCGGCTCGGTCGACGTGACGATCGGGTTGCCCACCGGCTCGCACCTGCACGGCGACGCCTCCGTGGCGGCGTTCCGCGGCAGCGGCCGGCTCGGCAGCTGCCGGGTCCGGATCGCGACCGGCGACATCGAGCTGGAGCAGACCGCCGACGTCGACCTCGACACCTCCGCCGGCGGCGTCCGCGTCGGGCAGGTGGCCGGTGCGGCCCGGATCAGCACCGGATCCGGGCGGATCCAGGTGCAGCGGGTCGGCGGCGACGCCGTGGTCAAGAACTCCAACGGTGACAGCTGGCTCGGCACGGTCACCGGCGAGGTGCGGGTGAAGGCCGCCAACGGCGAGACCACCGTGGACCGCGCGCACGGTCCGGTCACCGCCACGGCCGCCAACGGCGACATCCGCATCGGCGAGGTCTCGGCGGGCACGGTGTCGGTCCGCACCGCGACCGGCGGGCTCGACATCGGCGTCCGCTCCGGCACCGCCGCCCTGCTCGACCTGCACACCCAGTTCGGCCGCGTGGACAACCACCTCGAGGCGTACGAACCGCCCGGCGAGCCCGAGGGCGCCGTGCGGGTGACCGCCCGGACCTCCTTCGGCGACATCGTGATCCGCCGCTGCTGAATTACCGCTCCGCCCGCCCGACCGGCCCCGACGGCCGGCCCGCCCCGACCGGCCCGACGGCCGGCGTGAAGGAGAAGACATGCCACCCAGCTCGGCCCCGGCGGCCATCACGGTCACCGGCCTCCGGAAGTCCTTCGGCGATCACGTGGTGCTCGACGGGATCGACCTCACCGTCGCCGCAGGGACGATCTTCGCCCTGCTCGGCCCCAACGGCGCCGGCAAGACCACCACCGTGCAGATCCTGTCCACCCTGATCGGCGCCGACTCCGGCGAGGCGCGGGTGGCCGGTCACGACGTCGCTCGGGAGCCTGACGCAGTACGCGCCGCGATCGGCGTGACCGGCCAGTTCTCCGCCGTCGACGGACTGCTCACCGGCGAGGAGAACCTGCGGCTCATGGCCGACCTGCACCACCTGCCCCGGGCCGAGGGACGGCAGCGCGCGCGGGGCCTGCTCAGGATGTTCGACCTGGTCGAGGCCGCCGGCAAGCCCGCCGGCAGCTACTCCGGCGGGATGCGCCGGCGACTCGACCTGGCCATGGGTCTGGTCGGCCGCCCCCGCGTCGTCTTCCTCGACGAGCCCACCACGGGACTCGACCCGCGCAGCCGGCAGGCCATGTGGCAGATCGTCCGGGACCTGGTGGCGGACGGCGTCACCATCCTCCTCACCACCCAGTACCTGGAGGAGGCGGACCAGCTCGCCGACCGCATCGCCGTGCTCGACCACGGCCGTCTGGTGGCCGAGGGCAGCCCGGCGGAACTCAAGCGGCTCGTCCCCGGCGGGCACGTCAGCCTGCGTTTCGCCGACCGGGCCGCGTTCGACACGGCCGTCCGGGTGCTGCCCGGGCAGTCCCGCGACGCCGCCGAACTCACCCTGCACGTGCCCGGCGACGGCGGCGTCCGGTCGCTGCGGGACCTGCTCGACCTGCTGGACAGCGAGTCGATCGCCGTGGAGTCGCTGTCCGTGCACACGCCCGATCTCGACGACGTCTTCCTGGCCCTCACCGGCCGGCCCGAGAAGGTGGGAACCCCCCGATGAGCACCATGACGTACGCCGTCCGCGACTCCGGCACGATGCTGCGCCGCAACCTGCGCCGCTGGGTGCGCTACCCGTCGATGACGGTGCTGCTCGTCGGCATGCCCGTCATGCTGCTGCTGTTGTTCGTCTACGTCTTCGGCGGCACCCTCGGTGCCGGGCTGGGCGGCGGTGCGGGCGACCGGGGCGACTACGTCAACTACGTGACCCCGGGGATCCTGCTGATGACCGCCGGCCTGGCGGCCACCGGGACGGCGGTGTCGGTCGCGATGGACATGACCGAGGGCATCATCGCCCGCTTCCGGACCATGGCGATCGCCCGGGCGTCGGTGCTGACCGGCCACGTGCTGGCCAGCCTGGCACAGAGCATGCTCGGCCTGGCGATGGTCACCGGGGTCGCCCTGCTGATCGGATTCCGGCCCACCACGGGCCCGCTGGCCTGGCTGGCGGCCGCCGGCGTGCTGGTCATGACCGCCTTCGCCTTCGTCTGGCTCTCGGTCGCGCTGGGGCTGGTCTCCAAGAGCGTCGAGACGGCGAGCAACCTACCCATGCCGCTGACCTACCTGCCCTTCATCGGCAGCGGGTTCGTGCCCACCGACTCGATGCCCGACGGGCTGCGGCAGTTCGCCGAGTATCAGCCCTTCACCCCCATCATCGAGACCCTGCGCGGCCTGTTGACCGGCGGGCCGGTGGGGACGAACGCCGCGCTCGCGGCGGCCTGGTGCGCCGCCATCGCGCTGGTCGGCTATCTCTGGTCGAAGAAGCTGTTCAACCGGGACCCGTCCCGCTGACCGTCGCCCCCGACGCCCGTTCCCCGAGCCACCGGCCCGGGGAACGGGCGTCGTCGGGGCGCCGGCCGTGGCCCGTCACGCGACGCGGCGGCGTCGGGTGCGCCGCCCGGCCGGCCCGGGGGCGGGCAGGACCTCCACCTCGAACCCGGCCCGGGCGAACACCTCGATCGCCCGGGCCTCCGCGCCGTCCAGCCCGGCGGCCGGGGACGAATCGTCGAGCAGGGCGGTAACCAGGCAGTCGCCGCAGCCGGTCCCCCGGATACCGCACCCCGCGCAGTCGATGAGCATCTCGCCTCCTGATGCGCTGCGGTGACCGGGCGCGGCGTCACCGTCGCCACCCGAGCACCGTCGGTCACCACGACGGTAGGCAGGGGGTACGACAGAAAAGGGACAACCGGTCGCGGACGGCCCGAAAGCGATCAAGCGCCCCGATCAGGAACGGGCCAGGCGGCGCAGCAGCGAGTCGGCGCCGAGCGGGTACGCCCCGTGCCGACGTACGCCGTCGGCGACCTCCCGGTCGGAGGAGACCACGACCACCGGCCGTCCCGGCGGCTCGGCGCGGACCAGGCGCCGGATCAGCTCGTCGGCGGTCTCCCCCTTGCGGGAGAAGAGCACCCGTACGCCGCGCGGCGCCGGCGGCAGCCCGTGCATCCGTTCGGCGCCGTCGAAGACCACCGTGACCTCGTCGCCGGTCTGCGCGGCGATCCCGCCCAGGCCCGTGATCAGCCGCTTGCGCTGCTGTTCCAGGGACATCTCGCCGAAGCCGCGCTTGGTCACGTTGTAGCCGTCGACGACAAGGTGCGCCCGGGGCAGGGCGAGCAGCTGGTCGAGGCGAGCGGGGTCGTCGGTGTCCCGGGCGCGCGTCGCGGCGCCGGCCGCCGGGGCGGCGGTCTGGTCGGCGAAGGCGTCGGCGACGAAGTCCGCGGGCAGCTTGTCGACCGGATCGAGCGCCAGCTCGCGGCGCAGCCCGACGGCGGCCTGCCCGATGGTCTCCAGCAGCAGCCAGAGCCGGGCGTCGTCGACCGAGCGGGCCTCCTTGGCGCTGGCCCGGGCGACCCCCGCCGCCGCCTCCGCCTCGGCCAGCCGGGCCCGCACCCGGCGCAGCTCGGCGTCGGCGTCCGCCGTCGCGCGGGCGGCCCGCCCCCGCTCGGTGGCGAGCAGCTCGGTGGCCTTGCGCTCGCGGGCCTGCGTCTCGCGCAGCGACCGGGTCAGCTGCCGGCTCTCCTCGCGCAGCTGGCCGAGCTCCTCGCGGACCCGGGCCAGCTCGTCGCGGAGCTTCTCCGCCTCGACCCGGGCCACCGCCCGGTCGTGCTCGGCGCGGGTGGCCCGCTGCTCGGCCTCGCGGACCAGCTCGGCGACCACCGCGCTGTCGGCCTCGGCGCGGACCGCCGCGCCGCTGGCCTCGATCAGCTCCCGCCAGCCCCGGGGGCGGGCCAGGTAGGCCAGCGCGGCCACCTCGACCGGATCGGCGGCGGCCGGCGCGGTGCCCTCCAGCACGGCGGCGCCCAGGTCGCCGGTGTCGGCGAGGACCCGGGCGGTGATCCGTTGGCGGAACAGCGGGTCCGCGGTGAGCTGGGCGGCGATGGCCGGGGCGCCGAGCCGGGCCCTGCGGTTGGGGGCGAACTTGGCGACCCGGCGCAGCGGGACCGGCACCTCGTCGGCGGGCAGCCCGGGCAGCACCGTCGCGGTGAGCGCCACGATGCGCTGCCGGACCGGCTCCGGCAGCACGGGCTCCGGCTCGGGCGCCGCCGCCTCAGCCTCGGCAGCCGCAGCGTCGGGCGGGGTGGTCCCGGCGGGGACGCCCTCACCGGGGTCGCGCGCAGCGTCGACCGGATCCTCCTGCCGGAGGTGGTCGTCGTGCGGCTCGGTGAGGGGCATGTGGCAAGTCTCCCACCGCGACCGGGCCCACCGCCCGGTGAGTGAGCCGATCTCTCATCCTAGACCGGTGGTGACGTCTGATGCCGTTGGGACGGGAGTGTCGGACCGGACCGTTAGCGTGCCGCCGATGGCACAGACCGAGTACGTCCAGGAGCCGCTGGCCGGTTTCGACCCCGGCGCGGGCGGGGTCGACCCGGCGCTGCCGCTGTACGCGACGACGTTCGTGGTGGTCGACCTGGAGACCACCGGCGGCGCGCCGGACGGCGGCGGGATCACCGAGATCGGCGCGGTCAAGGTGCGCGGCGGCGAGGAGCTGGGCGTGCTGGCCACCCTGGTCAACCCCGGTGTGCCGATCCCACCGTTCATCACCGTGCTCACCGGCATCACCCAGGCCATGCTGGTGCCGGCCCCGCCGATCGAGCAGGTGCTGCCGAGCTTCCTGGAGTTCATCACCGACGCCGTGCTGGTCGCCCACAACGCCCCCTACGACGTGGGCTTCCTCAAGGCCGCGTGCGCGAAGCACGGCTACCGCTGGCCCAACCCGCGGGTGCTCGACACCGCCGCGCTGGCCCGCCGGGTGCTCACCCGCGACGAGGTGCCCAACCGCAAGCTCGGCACCCTCGCGGCCTACTTCCGCACCGCCACCCAGCCGACCCACCGGGCGCTCGACGACGCCAAGGCCACCGTCGACGTGCTGCACGGGCTGATCGCCCGCCTGGGCGGGCACCGGGTCGACACCGTCGGCGACGCCATCGAGTTCGCCCGGGCGGTCACCCCCACCCAGCGGCGCAAGCGGCACCTGGCCGAGGGCCTGCCCAAGGCGCCGGGGGTCTACATCTTCCGGGCCGCCGACGACCGGCCGCTCTACGTCGGCACCTCCGGCGACATCGCCACCCGGGTGCGCAGCTACTTCACGGCGGCGGAGAAGCGGGCCCGGATCTCCGAGATGCTCGCCGCCGCGGAGCGGGTGGAGGCGGTGGAGTGCGCCCACTCGCTGGAGGCGGAGGTCCGCGAGCTGCGGCTGATCGGGGCGCACGCCCCGCCGTACAACCGGCGGTCGAAGTTCCCGGAGCGGGTGCTCTGGCTGAAGCTGACCGACGGGCCGTACCCCCGGCTGTCGGTGGTCCGGGCCATCTCCCCCGGCGACGCCGCCTACCTCGGGCCGTTCAGCTCCCGTCGGGCGGCGGAGCTGGCCGCCGCCGGCTTCCACGACGCCGTGCCGCTGCGCCAGTGCACCCACCGGCTCTCGCTGCGCACGGTCACGCCGGCCTGCGCGCTGGCCGAGCTGGGTCGCTGCCCGGCGCCCTGCGAGCACCGGATCTCCCCGGAGGACTACGACGCCCGCGCGGTCGCGCCGTTCCGCACCGCCACCGCCAGCGACCCGCAGCGGGTGGTCGACGCCCTGCTCGCCCGGATCGACACGCTCTCGGGCGCCCAGCGCTACGAGGAGGCGGCGGTGGCCCGGTCCCGGCTGGCGGCGGTGCTGCGGGCGACCGTGCGGATGCAACGGCTGACGGCATTGACCGGGATCGCCGAGCTGGCCGCCGCGCGTCCGGCGGCCCGTGGCGGCTGGGAGCTGGCGCTGGTGCGGCACGGCCGGCTGGCCGGGGCGGGGGTCTCACCCCCCGGCGTCCACCCCCGACCGACGATCGCCGCGATCCGGGCGACCGCCGAGACCGTCCCGCCCGGCCACGGCCCGGTTCCGCGCGCCTCGGCCGAGGAGACCGAACGCATCCTGTCCTGGTTGGAGCGACCGGAGACCAGGCTGGTGGAGATGTCGTCCGGCTGGGCGTCCCCGGTGGCCGGTGCGGCCCGCTTTCGCGACCTGCTGCGCAAGGCCGAGAACGCCGCTTCCCACCAAAGCTCGACCGAACGCCCATGACCAAGTGACCGATCGGACTACCTCCACTCCCTTAGGCTGTTAGAGAAGTGCAGTCCTGCCCGTTTCGTGGGCCTGCTCCCGGTTGCCGGGTTTTGGCGGCCGTGGAGCCGGGGTGAGGAGGTGTCCCACGTGGACGTCGACGCCGGACACGGCGCCGCCCTGGGGGGCGCCCTTCCGACCCAGGCGGGCGAGCTGCCACTGGCCCGCCGGCTCCGGTCGCTGCTGAGCTGGCCCACCGCCGACACCGACCCGGTCAGCCAACTCGTCCGGACCCACCGGACGATCCATCCCGGCACCGAGCCCTCCGTGCTGCGCAGGGCCTACACCATCGCGGAGAACATGCACCGCGGGCAGTTCCGCAAGAGCGGTGAGCCCTACATCACGCACCCGCTGGCGGTGGCCCAGATCTGCGCCGAGATCGGCATGGACGCCATCACCCTGGTCGCCGCGCTGCTGCACGACACCGTGGAGGACACCCGCTACACCCTCCAGGCGCTCGCCGAGGACTTCGGGCCGGAGGTGGCCCACCTGGTCGACGGGGTGACCAAGTTCGACAAGGCCTTCTACGGCAAGGCCGCCGAGGCCGAGACGATCCGCAAGATGATCATCGCGGCCGGCAAGGACGTCCGGGTCCTGATCATCAAGTTGGCCGACCGGCTGCACAACATGCGTACCCTGGGCGTCCGGTCGGCGGCGTCCCGGGAGCGGATCGCCCGCAAGACGCAGGAGGTGCTGGTCCCGCTCTGCGACCGGCTCGGCATCCAGACGCTCAAGCGCGAGCTCGACGACGTGGTGCTGCTGCACCTGGAGCCCGACGAGCACGCCCGGATCGCCCGGCACGTGCACGACCGGCCCGGCTGGGACGCGTACCTCGACGAGGTGGTCACCCACGCGAAGTCGGCCCTGCGCCGCAGCCGGGTGGACGCGACGGTGACCCCCCGCTCCCGGCACCTCTACTCGATCTGGAAGGACACCGTGGCCGGCGGCCACAGCGCCCCCTTCGACCTGCCCCGCATCGTGATCGTGGTGGACGGCCCGGCGACCGACTGCTACGCGGCGCTCGGCGCGGTCCACGGCGTGTGGCGGCCGGTCCCCGGCCGGTTCAAGGACTTCATCGCCTCCCCCAAGAACAACCTCTACCGCTCGCTGCACACCACCGTCTGCGGGCCCAGGAACCGCACGGTGGAGGTGCTGATCCGCACCGTGGAGATGCACCGCTCGGCGGAGTACGGGGTGGCCGCCGACTTCCGTTTTCCGCGCTCCGGCGGCGGCCCGGCCCGGGCCGAGCAGCTCGACTGGCTGCGCCGGGTGCTCGACTGGGAGCAGGACACGGCCGACCCGGCCCAGTTCCTCGAATCGCTGCGCTGCGACCTCGCCGAGGCGCAGATCCAGGTCTTCGCCGACGGGCGGCAGGTCGTGCTGCCCGCCGGGGCGACCCCGGTGGACCTCGCGTACGAGTTGGCCACCGAGCGGGGCGACCACTGCCTCGCGGCGCGGATCAACGGCCGGCTGGCCCCGCTCTCCTCCGAACTGGACGAGGGCGACGTGGTGGAGATCTTCACCGAGACCGACGCGGCGAACGGCTTCGACGCCGACGTCGCCCCGCGTGGCCCCCGCCGGGAGTGGCTCGGCTTCGTCAAGTCGCCACAGGCGCAGATGCAGATCAGCCGGTGGTTCGCCGAGCACACCGAGCCCGGCATCTCCATCACCGACAAGGTCCGCCTCGGCCGGGCCACCATCGGGCTGGCCCTGCGCAAGCACGACCGGGGCCTCGCCAGCGACCTGCCGCTGCTGCGGCTGTCGGAGGAGTTGGGCTACCCCGACCTGGAGACGCTGCTGGTCGCGGTCTTCGACCGGGTGATCGAACCGGACACGGTCGTGCGCCAGCTCATCGACCTGGTGGACCACCGGCAGTGACCGCCCCGGGCCCGGGTGGTCCGAACGCTCCTCGCGGCCACTAGCCTGGACGCATGATCCCCCGCTCGCGCGCCACCGGTCGAGCCGTCGCCTACCAGGTCTTCTACCGGCTGCCACTGCCGGTACGCCGCCGCCTGGTCCGGCTGGCCGTGCCGAAGTACATCGTCGGCGCGGTCACCCTGGTCCGGGACAGCGAGGCGGAGGGCGCGGGCCGGCTGCTGCTGCTGCGTCAGCCGCCCGGCAGGGGCTGGGGGCTGCCGGCCGGCCTGTTGCAGAAGGGCGAGGCGCCGGTGGTGGGCGCCGCCCGGGAGCTGCACGAGGAGTCCGGGATCCGGCTGTCGCCCCGGCAACTGAGCCCCGCCGTGCCGAACGCCGTGGTGCACGCCAAGGGCTGGGTGGACGTGGTGTTCACCGCCGAGGTGCCGGCGTCGAGCACCGAGTTGAAGGTCGACGGGGCCGAGGTCTACGAGGCCGCCTGGCACCCCCTGGACGACCTGCCCAAGCTGACCTGGCCGACGGCCCGGCTGCTCGCGTACTACGACATCGGGCCGCTGGCCGGGCAGTTCCCGCCACCGGTGCCCGACACGAAGCCGTGACCGCAGCCCCGGCGGAGGTCTGCGCGGTGGTGCTCGCCGCCGGCGAGGGCACCCGGCTGCGGCCGCTGACCGAGCGGCTGCCCAAGGCCCTCTGCCCGGTCGGCAACGTGCCGCTGCTCGACCGGGCGCTGCACCGGCTGGCCGGGCTCGGCCTGGTCGGGCCCGGCCGGGTCGCCGTCAACGCCTGCTACCTCGGCGACCAGGTCGTCGACCACGTCGGGGACCGCGCCCGCCTCTCGGTCGAGCCGGGCGACCCGCTCGGCACCGCCGGCGGCGTGGCGAACCTGCGGGACTGGATCGCCGGGCGCGGGGTGCTGGTCGGCAACGCCGACGCCTACCTCGCCGACCCGGCCCGTCCCCCGGGCCCCGACATCGCCGCGCTGCTGCACGACTGGGACGGCGACTCCGTACGCCTGCTCGGCCAGCCCGCCCCTGACCCGGCGGCACCGGGCACCTTCGACGGCCACGTCTTCACCGGCTTCTCGCTGCTGCCGTGGCGGCTGGTGCGGGAGCTGCCGGTCGGGTTCGGCGACCTCGTCCGGGCGCTCTGGCGGCCGGCGGAGGCGGCCGGCGCGCTGACCGTCGTGCCGTACCCCGGCACCTTCTACGACACCGGCACCCCAGCCGACTACCTGGCGGCCAACCTGCACGCGGCCGGCGGCGGCAACCTGGTGGACCCGACGGCCACGGTGACGGGCCGCTGCCGCTCGGCGGTGGTCGGCGCGGGCGCCGTGGTGCACGGCGACGTGGAGCGGGCGGTCGTCTGGCCCGGCGCCACCGTCGGCCCCGGCGAGCACCTGCGCGACGCCGTACGCGCCGGCACCGCCCTCACCGTCCCCGGCACACCGCCGTCCCCGGGCCGGGGAAGCCTCTAGCATGGGCGACGACGCCGACGAACGGAGAAATGTCCCGTGATCACCGCGATCGTGCTGATCGACTGCGCCACCGACTCGATCCCCGAGGTGGCCGAGAACCTGGCCAACCTGCCCGGCGTCAGCGAGGTCTACTCCGTGGCGGGCCACGTCGACCTGATCGCGATGGTCCGGGTACGGGAGTTCGAGCAGATCGCCCAGGTGATCGCCGGCAGCATCTCCAAGGTGCCCGGGGTGCTCAACACCGAGTCGCACATCGCCTTCCGGGCGTACTCCCAGCACGACCTGGAGGAGGCCTTCGCGATCGGCCTGGCGAACGCCGACTGATCCGGACGCCGGGCGGGCGACGCGGCCCGGCGCGTACGCCGGACGGCCGGCCCATCCGGGAGGATGGACCGGCCGCCGTGGTGCGTGGGCGTCAGCTCTGCGTGGGAGCCGGCACCTGCTCGGTGCCGCCCGGAGCCGGCGACTCGGTGGTGGTGCCACCCGGAGCCGGCGACTCGGTGGTGCCACCCGGAGCCGGCGTCGTGCCGCCCGGGCTCGGGGTGCCGCTGGCGCTGGTCTGCGGCACCGGGATGCCCAGCTGCTCCGCAAGCTGCACCAGCGCGTCGTAGTGCGCCTGCAGGGTCGGCAGGGCGGTCTGGGCCAGCTGGACCACCGACTGCTCGGAGCCCTGCGAGATCTCCGTCTGGGTGGCCTGGATGGCCTGGACGTGGCCGGCCAGCTCGCTGGTCACCCAGAGCCGGTCGAACTCCTCGCCGCTGGCGTTGTTCAGCTGGTCGATGACGGACTGCTGATCCGCGGTCGGCTCACTCGGCAACTCCACGCCCAGCTGCGACGCGGTCTGCTGCACCGTCTGGTCGAGCTGGGTGTGGTCCGTCTTGAGCCGGGCGCCCAGGTCCTTGACCCCCTGGCTCTGGCCCTTCTGCTGCGCCAGGTCACCCGCGGTGATCTCGAACAGATTCACCTGGTGCACGGCCTGCAGGTACTGGGTGTCCTGCTGCGACGGCTGCACCGCGGCCTGTGCCGCCGCGGCCGGCGCGATCCCCACCAGCACCAGCGCGGCCAGCAGGCCGAGGCGTTTGATACCCAACATGCTTCCCCCCCTTGAGACGTTGGATCGCACGGATACCCGGCTGACCGGGGTTATTCCTGCGATCCCCCGTCGGGGAGGCGACCGACCGACACGCCCGTGTCGGACCGTCGGGGGGCGGAAACGGACGTGGCGCCCGCCGGAGGACTCCGGTGGGCGCCACGTCGAGGTGTCGCGGGATCAGCGGCGGCTCTCGCCGCTGCCGATCTCCTCCCGCTCCGGTCGGGGCTCGACCGGCGGGTGCCCCGGCGAGACCGGCGCCTCGGCCGGCTTCTCGATCGGGTAGAAGAAGCCCCGGATGGCCGGGCCGAGGGCGCCGAGCCGGTTCATCTTCTTCGGCACGACCCAGCCGGCGTACGGCAGCGCGCCGTGGCCGTCGCCGTGCCCGTCGGCCGCCACGAGCGGCTGGTGCACCTCTTCGAACCGGCCGTCCGGCAGGCGCCGGATGATGCCGGTCTCGACACCGTGGGCGAGCACCTCCCGGTCGTGCTGCTGGAGACCCAGGCAGATCCGGTAGGTGACGTAGTACGCCAGCGGCGGCAGCACCAGCAGGCCGATGCGGCCGGCCCAGGTCATCGCGTTCAGGCTGATCTGGAACTTGTCGGCGATGACGTCGTTGGCGCCGGAGAGGGTCAGCACCACGAAGAACGCCAGCGCCATGGCGCCCAGGCCGGTCCGGGCCGGCACGTCCCGGGGACGCTGGAGCAGGTTGTGGCTCCTGGTGTCCTTGAGGCGCCGGGCCTCCAGGAACGGGTAGAGCGTCGACAGGCCGACCAGGATGCCCGGCAGCACGACCGTCGGCCAGAACAGCGGCGGGATCACGTACCCGTCGCCGATCGGGATGTTGATCTCCCAGGCGGGCATCAGGCGGGTCGAGCCGTCGAGGAACATGACGTACCAGTCGGGCTGGCTGGCGGCCGAGACCACCCACGCCTCGTACGGGCCGAACAGCCAGATCGGGTTGATCTGGAACAGGCCGCCCATCAGCGCGATCACGCCGAAGACGACCATGAAGAAGCCGCCCTGCTTGATCGCGTAGCGGGGGAACATCCGCTCGCCGACCACGTTGCCGTTGGTCCGGCCGGGACCGGGCCACTGGGTGTGCTTCTGCTTGAAGACCAGGCCCAGGTGGGCGCCGATCAGCGCGAGCAGCAGGCCCGGGACGAGCAGCACGTGGGCGATGTAGAACCGGCTGATGATGATCGTGCCCGGGAACTCCCCGCCGAAGACCGACGAGGTGACCCAGGAGCCGATCACCGGGATGGAGAGCATGATCGCCGACGCGATCCGCAGGCCGGTGCCGGAGAGGCCGTCGTCCGGCAGCGAGTAGCCGGTGAAGCCGGCGAGGAAGCCGACCCAGAACAGCAGCGAGCCGATGATCCAGTTGGTCTCGCGCGGCTTGCGGAACGCGCCGGTGAAGAAGACCCGGAGCATGTGCACCACGATGGCGGCCATGAACAGCAGCGCCGACCAGTGGTGCATCTGCCGCATGATCAGGCCACCGCGGACGTCGAACGAGATGTCCAGGCTGGAGGCGTACGCGGCCGACATCGGCGTGCCCCGCAGCGGGGCGTAGCTGCCGTTGTAGACGACCTCGGTCATCGCCGGCTCGTAGAAGAAGGTCAGGAAGACACCGGTCAGCAGCAGGACGACGAACGAGAACAGCGCGATCTCGCCGAGCAGGAACGACCAGTGGTCCGGGAAGACCTTGTTCAGCAGCCGGCGCAGCGGGGTGGCCACCTGGAAGCGGTCGTCCACTCCCCGGGCGACGTTCCCCGGCACTGCTGCCTTGTCAAACTTGCGCCGCTTCACGGCCGCTCCCAGAAGTCGGGCCCGACGGTCTCGGTGTAGTCGGACTTGGCCACGAAGTAGCCCTCGGAGTCCACCTCGATCGGCAGCTGCGGCAGCCGTCGGCTGGCCGGGCCGAAGATGGGCCGGGCGTTGTCGGTGATCAGGAACTGCGACTGGTGGCACGGGCAGAGCAGGCGGTTGGTCTGCTGCTCGTACAGGCTCGCCGGGCAGCCGGCGTGCGTGCAGATCTTCGAGTAGGCGGCGTAGTTGCCCCACATGTAGTCGCCGTGCCCGACCCGCTCGTTGGCCCGGCGCGACTCCTGCGCGTCGGAGTCCCGCAGGTGGATCAGCAGGGTCGGCGAGTCCGCGTGCAGGTTGCTCACGCCGTGGTCGATGCCGGGGAAGACGGTGATCTGGCCGCCCGTGCTGACGTCCGCCGGGCGGACCGGCCGGCCGTCCTCGCGGACCAGCCGGATCTTCTGGCCGCCCTCGGCCGGGGCGAACCCGGTCGTGAACATCTGGTTGTTCTTGTGCGGCTGGGAGATCAGACCGCCGACCAGGGGCGCCGCGGCGACCGCGCCGACCGGCGCGAGACCGGCCAGCAGCGAGATGCCGAGCAGCGGCCGGCGCTTCACGCCCAGCTCGTCGGCCATGTAGAGCATGGTCTGGCCGGTGATGATCCGGTCGTCGGAGGCGACGGCACCCTCGTGCCGGTCCTGGATCGAGACCTCCTTCGGCAGCAGCTTCTTGCCCCAGGTCAGGATGCCGAAGCCGATGCCGAGCAGGGCCACGCCGAGGGTGACGCCGAGCAGGGGCGTGTACCACTTGTCGCCGCCGCTGCCCGGGGAGTACTCCCACGGCCACCAGATGTAGATCACCAGGAACGCGGTCGCCGCCAGGCCGGTCAGCAGGAAGAACGACGCGACCGTACGGGTCAGCCGGCGCTCGGCCTTGCTGCCCGGCGCCACCTGCGGCTCGTAGTGGACGATCTCGATGTCGTCCCGGCGCGCGCCCTCGCGGACGATGTCGAACTGGCTGAGCCCGGGGGTGTTCACGTCGAGCGGCTCCCGGCCCTGCTGGGCCTGGTGCTCGGTGTGCGTGGTCATGCCGTCACCTCGCTACGGGCGGTGCCGCGCTGCGGCACCACGGCACTGAATCGGATGAGCCGCCCGGTCACGACTTGCCCGCAATCCACAGGCTCGCGAAGACGAGCGCGACGATGCCCACCAGGAAGATCGCCAGGCCCTCGGTGGACGGCCCGTACCGACCGAGGTTGAAGCCGCCCGGGTCCTGGTCGTGCTTCAGGGTCTCCTGGATGTAGGCGATGAGGTCCGCCTTCTGGTCCGGGGAGATCTGGTTGTCGCCGAAGACCGGCATGTTCTGCGGGCCGCTCAGCATGGCGGCGTAGATCTGCCGGTCGGTGGCCGGGCGCAGGCTCGGCGCGTACTTGCCGGAGGACAGGGCGCCGCCGCCGCCGCCGAAGGCGTGGCACTGCGCGCAGTTGATCCGGAACAGCTCGCCGCCGGCGGCGACGTTCCCGTCGGCGTGCAGGTCGTCACCGTCGGGCACCACCGGGCCGCCGCCGAGTTCCTGGACGTACTGCGCGAGCTGGCGGGTCTCCTCGTCGGTGAAGAGCTCAGGCTTGCGCTGGGCCTGGGCCTCCTGCCGGGCCATCGGCATCCGGCCGGAGCCGACCTGGAACTCGACCGAGGCCGCGCCGACGCCGATCAGGCTCGGCCCGCGCCCCTCGACGCCCTGCGCGTTGCGACCGTGACAGGTCACACAGCTCACGTCGAACAGCGCCTTGCCCTCCGCGGCGGCACCGGTGAGCGGGGTGTCCTGCGCCTGCACGCCGGGGGCGAAGACGGTGTAGGCGCCGCCGGCCAGCATCAGCGCGGCGAACAGCCGGACCGCGGCACCCAGCCGGCGGCGGCCCCTGCTGCGCGCCGCGGGCCGCTCGCGCAGCCGCGCGAGCAGACCGCGTCGGCGGTCGTTGTCAGAAGTCATGACCTGTGTCCTTAACCGGTTGGACCTTGTCTCAGGGGACGGAGCAGCGGCGCGGTTCGTGACGCGCCAAGATCACTGAAGCCAGTAGATCATGGCGTAGAGCCCGATCCACACGACGTCGACGAAGTGCCAGTAGTAGGACACGACGATCGCCGACGTGGCCTGCGCCGGTGTGAACCGGCCCATGGTGGTGCGGATCATGAAGATGACGAAGGCGACCAGACCGCCGGCCACGTGCAGTCCGTGGAAGCCGGTGGTCAGGTAGAACATCGACCCGTAACCGTCTTCGTTGATCTTGATGCCCGCGTGCACCAGCTCGCGGTACTCGTTGAGCTGGCCGAGGACGAAGATCAGGCCCATCACGAAGGTGATCGTGAACCAGCGCCGCAGCGCGTGGACGTCACCCTTCTCCGCGGCGAAGACACCGAGCTGGCAGGTCACCGACGACAACACCAGGATCACCGTGAAGGTGGTCGCGTAGGGGATGTTGAGGTGCGTGGTGTGTTCCGCCCACTGCTCCGGCGCCGCCGCGCGGATGGAGAAGTACATCGCGAACAGCGCCGCGAAGAACATGAGTTCGCTGGAGAGCCACACGATCGTCCCGACGCTGACCATGTTGGGTCGGGTCAGGGAGTGGATCCGGCTCTTGTCAATGGCTGGGGCCGCAGTCACGCGGTCATTATTGCCCTTGACCGGGGCCGCCGATCAGCGGGGGGCCAAACCCGTGGCATCCACAGCCCGATCGGGGCAGTCCGGTTCGCCTGACCTAGGCTGAAAAGCGTGCTGCACGCCGATCCGATCTCCGCCGCAGCCGCCGTCGCCGCGCCGGCGGCGAGCGCGGCCACCCCGCCACCGTTCACCGTGACCTCGGTGTTCACCGAGACGAAGCTGGACAGCTGGCTCGCCGTCGGCCTGGTGCTCGCCGCCGGCGTCTACCTCTACGGGGTGCACCGGCTGCGGGTCCGGGGCGACCGGTGGCCGGTCGCCCGGACGGTCTTCTTCCTCGGCCCCGGCCTCGGCGGCATCGCGGCGGTCACCGTCAGCGGCCTGCACGCGTACGACACGGCACTGCTGTCGGTGCACATGGTCCAGCACATGGTGCTCTCCATGATCTCGCCGATCTTCCTCGCGCTGGGCGCGCCGGTGACGCTGGCCCTGCGCACCCTGCCGCCGCGACCGCGCAAGCGCCTGCTGGCGGTCGTGCACAGCCGGATCGCCCGGATCTACAGCTTCCCCCTGGTGGCGTTCACCATCTTCGTGGTCAACCCGTTCGCGCTCTACTTCACCGACCTGTACCGCTACACCCTCGAGCACGTGTGGGCGCACGAGGTCGTGCACGCGCACTTCATCATGACCGGCTGCGTGTTCTTCTGGCCGCTGCTCGGGCTCGACCCGCTGCCGGGCCGCTGGCCGTACCCGGCGCGGGCGCTGCTGATGCTGCTCTCCGTGCCGTTCCACACCGTGCTCGGCCTCACCATCATGCAGAGCAGCACGCTCTTCGGGGGCGACTGGTACCCGTCGCTCGGACTCACCTGGTCGGACCCGTGGCAGGACCAGGTGGTCGCCGGCGGCATCCTCTGGGCCGGCGGCGAGTTCGTCAGCGTGACCATGCTGGCCGTGCTGGTCGTGCAGTGGATGCGGCACGCCGAGCGGGAGGCCCGCCGCGTCGACCGCGACCTGGACCGCCAGGAGGCCCGTCAGCGCGCCGCGGAGTCCACGGCCTGAGCCGGGCAGCCGGTACGCCCCGGGGCCGCCGCCGGGCGGACGTCGCACACCTCACACGGACCGGTACGATCAGCGGGCGGCGACGAGGTGGGAGCCAGTCCGACCGACGAGCGCGCAGCGAACGAATCATCAGGCTCAGTGTGATGGTGCCGCACGACGGCACGGAGCGAAGCGGAGTGCCGGCATGAGCGATCGTCTTTGCACCGTCCTGCTCTACAGCGACGACCCGGAGGTCCGCGACCGGATGCGGCTCGCCGTCGGGCCGCGCCCCGCGCCCGGCCTGCGGGTCGAGTTCGTCGAGGCGTCCGACTACGCCGAGTGCGTCCGGCTCGTCGACGACTACGAGATCGACCTGCTGGTGCTCGACGGCGAGGCGAGCCCGGGCGGCGGCATCGGCATCGCCCGGCAGATCAAGGACGACCGGGCCGACGCCCCCCCGACCTGCGTGGTGATCGCCCGCGCCGCCGACCGGTGGCTCGCGGCGTACGCCGAGGTCGACGCCACCCTGGTGCACCCGCTCGACCCGGTGACCACCGGCACCACGGTGGCCGAGCTGCTGCGGACGCACGCACCCGCCTGACGTCCCCCGCTCCGGCCCGCCACGGCGCCGGGCCGACCGGTGCCGGTTCCATCCCACCCGCATCTCGCACGCTCGGGAGGCCCGCCTTGGGCGATCGGACCTGGCCGCACCTGCTCAACGCGCTGCTGCGCGGCGAGGAACTCGCCACCGCCGACACCGCCTGGGCGATGGGCGAGATCATGGCCGGCTCGGCCGCCCCGGCACAGATGGCGGGCTTCGTCGTCGCGCTGCGCGCCAAGGGTGAGACCTCGGCCGAGCTGGCCGGTCTGGTGGAGGCGATGCTCGGCCGGGCGGTCCCGGTCGAGCTGCCCGACGAGCTGCGCGCCACCGCCCTCGACGTGGTCGGCACCGGCGGTGACCTCGCGCACACCGTGAACATCTCGACCATGGCCTCGCTGGTGGTGGCCGGCGCCGGTGTCCGGGTGGTCAAGCACGGCAACCGGGCGGCCTCCTCCTCCTGCGGCACCGCCGACGTGCTGGAGTTCCTCGGCGTGCCGCTCGACCTGGGCCCCGAGGGGGTGGCCCGGTGCGTCGCCGAGGCCGGCATGGGCTTCTGCTTCGCGGCCCGGTTCCACCCCGGGATGCGGCACACCGGCCCGGTGCGCCGGGAGCTGGGCGTGCCCACGGTGTTCAACTTCCTCGGCCCGCTGACCAACCCGGCGCGGCCCCGCGCCGGAGCGGTCGGCTGCTTCGACGCCCGGATGGCCCCGGTGATGGCCGGCGTCTTCGCCGCCCGGGGCGACTCCGTGCTGGTGATGCGCGGCGAGGACGGGCTGGACGAGTTCACCACCGCCGCGCCGACCCGCATCTGGGCGGCCCAGGGCGGCGTCGTCAGGGAGTCGCTGCTGGACGCCGCCGACCTCGGCGTACCCCGGGCCACCCTGGCCGACCTGCGCGGCGGTGACGCCGCCTTCAACGCGGACGTGGTCCGCCGGCTGCTGGCCGGCGAGACCGGCCCGGTGCGCGACGCGGTCCTGGTCAACGCGGCGGCGGCGCTCGCCACGCAGGGCCCGCTCGACGGCGACCTCACCGTGGCCCTGCGGGCCGGGCTCGACCGGGCCGCCGAGTCCGTCGACTCCGGGGCCGCCGCCCGCGTCCTCGACCGCTGGATCGAGGTCGCGCGCTCCCTCTGAGCCCCGGGCCTCGCCGAAGGTTGTCGGACCCCCGTAGGAAACTACAGCTGAGTAGTTCCCACATCCGTCCTGCGCCGTCGAGCGCGGCGATCCCCGTCGGGCGTGTGCGACAACACCCCGCGGGACCGGAGCGAGAGGAGACGCCCGTGTCGGAGCGCGAGCTCTACTGCGACACCTGTGAGGGCGTCGAGCCGTTCGAGGCGCCGCCGTGCGCCGACGGCCACGGCGCCGACTGCCCCGAACTGGTCTGCACGGGCTGCGGCGCGGCCGTGCTCGTCCCCACATTCACGCTCCGCCTGGCGCGTCCGAGCGGCCGGCACCGCCCGGCGAGCCGCCGCCGCGCCGCCTGAAACCGGCACCGCTGAGCGGGCGTCCATCCCCGCACGGTGACCGCTCAGCGCCGCCGCACACGTCCCGCGCCACCCGTTCCACGCCGAAGGCCCGCCTCCCCGGGGAGGCGGGCCTTCGGGACGTTCGCGGGCGACCGAGCGATCAGTGCTCGGCGGTGCGCCGGGTGCCGCTGTAGTACTCGAACAGCAGGCCGCAGACGGAGAACGTGACCGCCAGCATGCCGAGGCCGAGCAGCCAGAACTGCCAGAACGCGAGGCCGAAGCCGGCCATCCCGACGGCGATCGCCAGGCCGAACGGCCAGTAGCTGCCCGGGCTGAAGAAGCCGATCTCGCCCGCGCCGTCGGCGATCTCGCCGTCCGGCCGGTCCTCCGGCCGAAGGTCGATCCGGCGGGAGACGAACCAGAAGAAGCCGCCGCACATCGTGCAGAGCAGGAAGCTCAGCAGCAGGGCGACCGTGCCGACCCACTCGACCTGGCCGCCGGAGTCGGCGGCGGTCCACCCGCCGTAGAGGAAGGTGGCGAAGAGCAGGAACCCGGCGATGACCAGGAAGATGCGCCACTCGGTCTTCATGCCCGATCCCTCAGCTTCCCGCGCCAGCCGGCGCGTCGTCCGGGTTGAAGTTGGCCTCGGTGCGACGGGTCTCGAACGGCTTCGTGGTCTTCGCGTACGGGTCCTCGCCGATGGCCGTCAGCGCCTCCTGCGTGGACCTGCCGTCCCGCTTGGCCGCCAGGAACTGCTCGTACTTCTCCGGGGAGACGACCCGCAGCTCGAAGTTCATGAAGGCGTGGTAGCTGCCGCAGAGCTCCGCGCAGCGGCCGACGTAGGCGCCCTCGGACTCCAGCTTCGAGACCTCGAAGACGTTGCGGATCTTGCCCGGCATGACGTCGCGCTTGAACAGCAGCTCCGGCACCCAGAACGAGTGGATGACGTCGCGGCTGGTCTCCTCGAACCGGATGGACCGGTCGGTCGGCAGCACCAGGATCGGGATGACCTCGCTGGTGCCGAGCACGGAGGCGACCGTGTTGGCGTCCTGGCCCTGACCGTCGCGGTAGTTGAACTGCCAGTTCCACTTGAACGCGACCACCTCGACCGTGACGTCGGGGTTCTTGGTCGTCCGCACCACGTCGGTCTGCACGACCGCCGTGTAGTAGAACAGCACGGAGACGATCAGGATCGGCGCGATGGTGTAGAGGAACTCCATCGGCATGTTGTAACGGGTCTGCACCGGCAGCTCGTTGCCCCGCTTGCGGTAGCGCACGACGCACCAGAAGATCAGGCCCCACACGAAGACGCCGACCGCGAGCGCCGCGATGCACGAGGCGATCCACAGGTCGTACATCCGGTGCGACTCGGGCGTGATGCCGCCCTGCGGCCAGCCGAAGCCGCCGAACGCCGCGCCGACGTCGCAGCCCGTGAGCAGGACCAGCAGCGCCGCTCCGCCGAGACCGAGCCCGGCGATCCGACCGGCACCACGTCCCCGGCGCCCACCGGCTCCTGGGGAAGCGCTGTGCCGTACGGCCGACGGCCGTACCTCCGAACTCCTTGCGACCACCTGGTCCTGCCTCCCTAGCGCGCCGCGGTGTCTTGTCCCTGCCCTCCGCCTGCGGAGCGACAGCACCAGCGGCAAAGGCGTCACCGACGGTCGCAGATTACTCGACCATGACGGGCTGGACCGTGTTGGGGTCGCTGTCGGCCCCCATCGGGGGGATCTTGGGCATACCGGCGCGATACGTTGGCTTGCGTGAGCGCATCCCCGGTCTACCTGGACGCGGCCACCGCCGCGCCGCTGCATCCGGTCGCCCGGCAGGCGCTGCTGGCCGCCCTCGACGACGGCTGGGCCGACCCCGGCCGGCTCTACACCCAGGCCCGCCGCGCCCGTCAACTCCTCGACGCCGCCCGCGAGGCCTGCGCGCAGACGCTCAGCGTCCGCGCCGACGAGCTGTCCTTCACCCCCAGCGGTACGACGGCCGCGCACTCCGCCGTGCTGGGGGGCCTGACCGGCCGGCGTCGGGTGGGCGCCGCCCTGGTGCACTCCGCGATCGAGCACTCGGCGGTGCTGCACGCCGCCGAGAGGCACGTCGCGGCGGGCGGCACGGCCACGTCCGTGCCGGTGGACCGGCTCGGCCGGCTCGACCTGGACCGCTGGGCGGCGGCGGTCCGGGCGCCGGGGGTGGCGCTGGCCGCGCTGATCGCCGCCAGCCACGAGGTCGGCACGCTCCAGCCGGTGGCCGGGGCCGCGCGGGAGTGCGCCGAGGCGGGGGTGCCGCTGTACGTGGACGCCGCCCAGGTGGTGGGCCGGGCCCCGGTGCCGGCGGGCTGGTCGGTGCTGACCGCCAGCGCGCACAAGTGGGGCGGGCCGCCCGGGGTGGGGTTGCTGGTCGTGCGCAAGGGCACCCGCTGGGAGTCGCCCTGGCCGGCCGACGAGCGGGAGGCCGGTCGTACGCCGGGCACGCTCAACCTGCCGGCGGTGGTGGCGGCGGCGGCGAGCCTGCGCGCGGCGGCGGCCGACGCGGCGGCCGAGGCGGCCCGGCTCGCGCCGCTCGTGGCCCGGATCCGGGACCGGGTGGCGGCGGAGGTGCCCGACGTGGAGGTGGTGGGTGACCCCGACCACCGCCTGCCGCACCTGGTGACCTTCTCCTGCCTCTACGTCGACGGCGAGGCCCTGCTGCACGCGCTCGACCGGCGCGGGTTCGCCGTCTCCTCGGGTTCCTCGTGCACGTCGTCGACGCTGCGGCCGTCGCACGTGCTGGAGGCGATGGGGGTGCTCTCGCACGGCAACGTACGGGTCTCGCTGCACCGGGAGTCGACGGAGGCCGACGTCGAGAGGTTCCTCACCGAACTGCCCGGCGTCGTGGCGGGGCTGCGCGCCGAGGCCGGGGTGGTGGGGCTGTGACGGCGCCGGCGGAGATCCTCGACTGCCGCGGTCAGCGCTGCCCGCTGCCGGTGATCGCGGCGGCCCGGCGGCTGCCCGAGCTGCCCGTCGGCACGGTGGTGCGGGTGCTCGCCGACGACCCGGCCGCGGCGGTGGACATCCCGGCCTGGTGCCGGATGCGTGGCCACGAGTTCCTCGGCACGATCACCGGCCCGGACGGCCCCGCCTTCGACGTCCGCCGCCGCCACTGACCCGTATGGCGCGGGGCCCGACCGCACCACGCCGCCGATGCCGGGTGGCCGCCGGGGGCGTTCCTGCCCACTCCCGGCGGCCCGACGGACGCGACCAGCGCCGGTGTCACCTCACGGTACGAGGTGCGGGCGGACGTCCTCGGCGGCGACGTCGCCGTACGACTCGGCCAGGCGCTTGACGAACAGGTCGCGGCGGACCTCGTACTCCTGGGTGCCGACGGTCTCCAGCACCAGCGTGGCGAGCAGGGAGCCGACCTGGGCGGCCCGCTCCAGCCCGAGCCCCCAGGAGAGGGCGGTGAAGAAGCCGGCCCGGAAGCCGTCGCCGACGCCGGTCGGGTCGATCGCCTGGGTCTCCCGCGCGATCGGCACGTGGATCCGGTCGAAGTCCCGCCCGGCGATCTCCACCCCGTCCTTGCCCAGCGTCGTGACCCGCACCTTGACCCGGTCGAGCAGCTGCGCGTCGGTCAGCCCGGCCTTGCTCTGCAGCAGCGACTTCTCGTAGTCGTTGGTCATGAGGTACTCGGCGCCCTCGATCAGCCCGACGACGTCCTCGCCGTCCATGCGGGCGAGCTGCTGGGACGGGTCGGCGGCGAACCGGTAGCCGCGCTCCCGGCACTCGGCGGAGTGCCGCAGCATCGCCTCCGGGTCGTTCGCGCCGACCAGGACCAGGTCCAGCCCGTCGAGGCGGCGGGCCACCGGCGCCAGCTCGATGTTGCGTGCCTCGCTCATCGCCCCGGCGTAGAACGAGGCGATCTGGCACATGTCGGTGTCCGTGGTGCAGACGAACCGGGCGGTGTGCGCCACCTCGCTGACGTGCACCGAGTCGCAGTCGACGCCGTGGCGCTCCAGCCAGGAGCGGTAGTCGGCGAAGTCCGCGCCGACCGCGCCGACCAGGACCGGGCGCAGGCCGAGCTGCCCCATGCCGAAGGCGATGTTGGCCGCCACCCCGCCACGCCGCAGCACCAGGTCGTCCACCAGGAAGGAGAGCGAGACCTTGTGCAACTGATCGGCGATGAACTGGTCGGCGAAGCGACCGGGGAAGCTCATCAGATGGTCGGTGGCGATCGAGCCGGTCACGGCGATCTTCATGTCAACCCTCGGGGTCGGGAGCAGGGCGCCGGTCAGCCTACCGGCCCGGCCCCCTCAGGATGACCGGTCGGTCGGCCCCGGGTCATCTTCCCGACGGCTCGTTCCCGACCGGAAGACGACGGCGGGGCCGCCCCGGAGGACGGCCCCGCCGTGGTCAGCGGAGGTCTGGCTCAGCTGAACGAGTCACCGCAGGCGCAGGAGTTGCCCGCGTTGGGGTTGTCGATGGTGAAGCCCTGGGCGTCGATCCGGTCGGCGAAGTCGATGGTGGCGCCGGCCAGGTAGGGGGCGCTCATCCGGTCGACGACGACCTCGACACCGTCGAAGTCGGTGACGACGTCACCGTCGAGCGAGCGCTCGTCGAAGAAGAGCTGGTACCGCAGGCCGGAGCAGCCACCCGGCTGCACGGCGACCCGGAGCCGCAGGTCGTCGCGGCCCTCCTGCTCGATCAGGGCCTTGACCTTCTGCGCCGCGACGTCGGTGAGGACGACGGACGTGGGGGCCTTGGCCTCGGTCGACTCGGTCTGCGCTGGCGTGGTCACGTGAAATCTCCCTGCGCGGTTGGGTCCGGACGCAACTGGCCAACATCTCCTGTCGCCCAGCCATTCCCGGTGTGGTCCAGATCCGATCGTACGCCGCCACGGCCGGCCCCACCCGTCCGGCGTGACCAGGGCCGCCGTCCGGCGCGCCCCCGCACGGGCCGTGGTCAGCGGCTCCACTGCCGGGCGAGCCGGGTGCCGAGCGCCCGCAGCCCCTCGGCCGGGCGCTCCATCGCGGCGGCCAGCCCGCCGCGTTCCTCGCCCCCGAAGTGCTCCACCAGGCTGTACGCGTCGGTCACCCCGGCCGCCCCGGCCTCCCGCCGCCCGGTGCTCACCCGACCCGCGACCACCACGCAGGGCACGCCCCGGTCCCGGGCGGCGCCGGCCACCCCGGCCACCACCTTGCCGCGCAGCGACTGGTGGTCGAACGAGCCCTCCCCGGTGATCACCAGGTCGACCTCGTCGAGGGTGACGTCCAGCCCGATCGCCCGGGTGACCAGGCCGATGCCCGACTCGCAGTGCCCGCCCAGCGCCAGGACGGCCGCGCCCAGCCCGCCGGCCGCGCCGCCGCCGGGCAGCGCGCCCAGCCGTTCGGGGCAGCCGGGCAGGTCCCGCTCCAGCACGGCGGCGAAGCGCTCCAGCGCGGCGTCGAGCAGCAGCACGTCGGCCCGGTCGGCGCCCTTCTGGGGGCCGAACACGTTGCTGGCCCCGTGCAGCCCGAGCAGCGGGTTGTCCACGTCGGTGGCGGCCACCAGGCGGGCGTCGCGCAGCCGGGGCGCGCCGTCGAGGGCGTCCGCCGCGCCGAGCGCGCCCCCGCCGTACGGCAGTGCCTGGCCGGTGGCGTCCAGCGGGGTCACGCCGAGCGCGGCGAGCATGCCCGCGCCACCGTCGTTGGTGCCGGAGCCGCCCAGCCCGATCACGACCGTCCGGGCGCCGGCCTCCACGGCGGCGGCCACCAGCACCCCCAGCCCGTACGAGGAGGTGGTCTTCGGGTCCCGCTCGGCCGCGTCGAGCAGGTGCAGCCCGCACGCCTGGGCGCTCTCCAGCCAGGCGGTCGCACCGCCGTCCGTGAGCAGGATCTCACCGGTCGTCGGGCGGCCCAGCGGGTCGACGGTCGGCACCGGGAGCCGGCGCCCGCCCAGGGCGTCGGAGAGCACGTCGATGAAGCCCGGCCCACCGTCCGACAGGGGCCGCACGAGCAGGTCGTCGCCGGGCGCGACCTCCCGCCAGCCGGTGGCCACGGCGTCGGCGACCTGCGGGGCCGGCAGGGTGCCGGCGAACTTGTCCGGACAGAGCAGCACGCGCATGCCGAGCAGTGTGGCAGCACACACCGCTGGAGGCTGCGCCGAGGCCGCACTGTGGGACCATGGGGCACGTGACTTCGACCTGGGTGGAACCCTCCAACACCGCGACGGCACTGCTGCTGCTCGGCCGGGGCAGCGACCCCGCCACGGAGCGCGGCGTCGAGTGTCCGGGTGATCTGCCGGCGCCCAGCGACCCGGACCTGGTGGCCCGGGCGACGGCGGCGAAGGCGGCGCTGGGCAGCAAGGTCTTCGTGCTGGGGCACCACTACCAGCGCGACGAGGTGATCCAGTTCGCCGACGTGACCGGCGACTCGTTCAAGCTGGCCCGCGAGGCGGCGGCCCGGCCCGACGCGGAGTACGTCGTCTTCTGCGGCGTGCACTTCATGGCCGAGAGCGCCGACATCCTCACCTCGGACGCGCAGAAGGTGATCCTGCCCGACCTGGCCGCCGGCTGCTCGATGGCGGACATGGCGGTGCTGTCACAGGTCGAGACCGCCTGGGACGTGCTCACCGAACTGGGCATCGCGGCGGAGACCGTCCCGGTGACGTACATGAACTCCTCGGCGGACATCAAGGGCTTCGTCGGCCGCAACGGCGGCGTGGTCTGCACCTCGTCCAACGCGAAGCGGGCGCTGGAGTGGGCGTACGAGCAGGGCTCGAAGGTCTTCTTCTTCCCCGACCAGCACCTGGGTCGCAACACGGCGGTGCTGGAGATGGGCTTCTCGCTGGACGACTGCGTCCTCTACGACCCGCACAAGCCCAACGGCGGGCTCACCCCGCAGCAGCTGCGTGACGCGCGGATGATCCTGTGGCGCGGGCACTGCTCGGTGCACGGCCGCTTCACGCTGGACAGCGTCGACGACGTGCGGGAGCGGGTGCCGGGGGTGAACGTGCTGGTCCACCCGGAGTGCCGGCACGAGGTGGTCACCGCCGCCGACCACGTCGGTTCGACGGAATACATCATCAAGGCCATCGAGGCGGCCCCGGCCGGCTCGGCGTGGGCGGTCGGCACCGAGCTGAACCTGGTCCGCCGGCTCGCGCTGGCCCACCCCGACAAGCAGATCATGTTCCTGGACAAGGCCGTCTGCTACTGCTCGACCATGAACCGGATCGACCTGCCCCACCTGGTCTGGGCGCTGGAGGAGCTGGTGGCCGGCCGGCTGGTCAACCAGATCACCGTCGACCCGGACACCGCGCACCACGCCCGGGTGGCGCTGGAGAAGATGCTGGCCCTGCCCGCGGCCGACACCCCGCCGCCCGCAGCGAGCTGATCACCCTCCGTAGCAGTATTGGCACGGAAAAGGGTCCGATCACCGATTAGTACCCTCAGGGACGATGTGACCGGGTCCATGATCGTCACCGAGGGCTATGCTGCCGGTGCGACGACTCACGCGGGCCGTTTCGACATGGCCGCATTCCGGGTAGCGATGACTATCGCGTGCCCCACCATCAACACGGCAGCACCGACGCGCTGGAGGTTGCGTTGACCGACGACGTCCTGGTCGTACACGGAGGTACCCCGCTCGAAGGGCGGATCCGCGTGCGCGGCGCGAAGAACCTGGTCTCGAAGGCGATGGTCGCCGCCCTGCTGGGTGACAGCCCGAGCCGACTGTTCGACGTACCGAAGATCCGCGACGTCGAGGTGGTCCGGGGCCTGCTCGGCCTGCACGGGGTCAAGGTCACCGACGGCGGGGAGGACGGCGAGCTCGTCTTCGACCCGGCGAACGTGGAGAGCGCCAGCACGGACCAGATCAACGTGCACGCGGGCTCCAGCCGGATCCCGATCCTCTTCTGCGGGCCGCTGCTGCACCGCCTCGGCCACGCCTTCATCCCCGACCTGGGGGGCTGCCACATCGGGCCGCGCCCGATCGACTTCCACCTCCAGGCGCTGCGGGAGTTCGGTGCGACGGTCGAGAAGACCCCGGAGGGGCTGCACCTGTCGGCGCCCAACGGGCTGCACGGCACCAAGTTCGCCCTGCCGTACCCGAGCGTCGGCGCGACCGAGCAGGTGCTGCTGACCGCCGTGATGGCCGAGGGCGTCACCGAGCTGCGCAACGCCGCGGTGGAGCCGGAGATCATCGACCTGATCTGCATCCTGCAGAAGATGGGCGCGATCATCAAGGTGCACACCGACCGGGTCATCGAGATCCAGGGTGTGCCGAGGCTGCACGGCTACACGCACCGGCCGATCCCGGACCGGATCGAGGCGGCGAGCTGGGCGGCGGCGGCGCTGGCCACCCGCGGCCACGTCGAGGTGCTCGGCGCGCAGCAGGCCGACATGATGACCTTCCTGAACATCTTCCGCTCCGTCGGCGGCGAGTACGAGGTCACCGACGCCCGGCCGCCGAAGCTGGGCGACCCGGGCCAGGAGGGCGGGATCCGGTTCTGGCACCCGGGCGGCGAGCTGCACGCCGTGGCGCTGGAGACCGACGTGCACCCGGGCTTCATGACCGACTGGCAGCAGCCGCTGGTGGTGGCGCTCACCCAGGCCCGGGGCCTGTCCATCGTCCACGAGACGGTCTACGAGCAGCGGCTGGGCTACACCGAGGCGCTCAACTCGATGGGCGCCAACATCCAGGTCTACCGGGACTGCCTGGGCGGCACGCCGTGCCGCTTCGGCCGGCGCAACTTCAAGCACTCGGCGGTGATCGCGGGGCCGAGCAAGCTGCACGCCGCCGACCTGGTCATCCCCGACCTGCGGGCCGGTTTCAGCCACCTGATCGCCGCGCTGGCCGCCGAGGGCACCTCCCGCGTCTACGGCGTGGACCTGATCAACCGGGGCTACGAGGACTTCGAGGCGAAGCTTGCCGACCTGGGCGCGCACGTCGAGCGCCCGTAACGTCGACCACTCCCGTACGCGCCCGGTGCACCGCGATGTGCACCGGGCGCCGTCGTTTGGCTACCCTTTCCGCGTGCCGTCGCTGTTTCGCCGCAAGTCCTCCGACCTCGTCGACGAGGCCGTCACCCCGGTGACCCCCGACGAGGAGTCCACGCCCGCCCAGCCCCGGGGCTACACCCCGAGCAAGAAGGAGCTGGGCAAGGCCACCCCGAAGCGGCCGACCGCCGGCCGCCGGCCGGCCGCGGCCACCAAGCCGCTGACCAAGGAGGAGCAGCGGGAGCGCAAGCGCCAGCTGCGCGCCGAGGCGGCGGAGGAGTTCCGTCGTGAGGGCGGCCCCCGCGACCGCGGCCCGGAGCGGCTGCTGGCCCGCAACGTGGTCGACTCCCGGCGTACGGTCGGCACCTGGTTCTTCGGTGGGGCGCTGATCGTGCTGATCGGCTCGAACGCCGCGATGCCGCCGGTCGTCCGCCTGGTCTCCAACATCCTCTGGGGCGCGCTCGCCCTGGGTGTGGTGGTCGACTCGCTCCTGATCTCGCGCAAGATCCGCAAGCTGGTCAGGGAGCGTTTCCCGAACACCGGGCAGCGGATGGGCTCGCTCTACCTCTACGCCATCATGCGGTCGATCACCTTCCGCCGGATGCGCGCCCCCGCGCCCCGGGTGAACATCGGCGACCCGGTCTGAGCCTGCCGCTCCGACGGCCCCTACCGCCCCGCGGTACGGGGCCGTCGCCGTCGGGGCCCCGGCGGCTGGCCCTGCGGCGGCGTCAGCGGCTGCCGTAGAGCCGTGCCACCACGTCCTCGATGTCCGGCTCGACGATCGAGACGTCCCGCAGCGCGCCCAGCCCGGCCAGGGCCGCCACCACCTCGGCCACCCCCGCCGACTCCAACGCGAAGACCAGCCGGTGCCCGTCGGCCTCCTGGCGGTGCAGCGGCGCGCCGGGCAGCACCGGCGGCTCGGCCAGCGGGGCGTCCAGGTCGGCGACGAGCAGCCGGCGCGACCCGTACCGCTCGTGCAGCGCGGCGATCGACCCGTCGTGCACCACCCGCCCGTGGTCGACCACCACCAGGCGCCGGCAGAGCCGCTCGATGTCGGCCAGGTCGTGCGTGGTGAGCACCAGCGTCGTGTCCCCGGCCCGGCCCAGCTCGCCGAGGAAGCCGCGGACCGCCTGCTTGCTGACCACGTCGAGGCCGATGGTGGGCTCGTCGAGGAAGAGCACCTCCGGGCCGTGCAGCAGCGCGGCGGTCAGCTCGCCGCGCATCCGCTGCCCGAGGGAGAGCTGCCGGACCGGGGTGTCCAGGAACGGATCCAGGTCGAGCAGGCTCCGGCAGCGGCGCAGCCGGGCGGCGTGCGCGGCGGCCGGCACCCGGTAGACGTGCCGCAGCAGCGCGAACGAGTCGCCCAGCGGCAGGTCCCACCAGAGCTGCGAGCGCTGGCCGAAGACCACGCCGACGCGCAGCGCGAGCCGGGTCCGCTCGGCCACCGGGCGCAGGCCGCACACGCGTACCTCGCCGGCGGAGGGCGTCAGCACGCCCGTGAACATCTTGAGCGTCGTCGACTTGCCGGCGCCGTTGGGCCCGATGTAGCCGAGCATCTCGCCGCGCGCCACCCGCAGGTCGATCCCGTCCACGGCGGTGACCCGCCGCTTCTCCCGCCGCAGCCGGCCGGTGCGCACCCGGACGGTGAACTCCTTGCGCAGCCCGTCGGCCACGATCACGTCGTCGCTCACGACCCCGTACTCCGGTAGTGGCGGACCCCGGTGCGCCAGGCCGCCGCCGCACCGACGGCCGCGACCAGCGCGACGGCCGGCGCGGTCCAGCCGACCCACGCCGGCAGGCCGAGCGGGTCGGCGCGGCCGAGCAGCGCCAGCGCCGGGTGGTAGCTGACGAAGGCGAAGCCCAGGCCGTACGCGAACACCGCCCGGAACCAGCCCTCGAAGACGGTGACCGGGTACGAGGTGAAGTCCCGCCCGCCGTAGGTGACCGAGTTGGCCAGCTCACCCGAGTCGACCCACCAGAACGAGACGGTGGCGGTGGCCACGAAGACCGACCCGAAGAAGACCACCCCGGCCAGCGGGGCGAGGACCACCAGCAGCGCCCGCGCCGGGGTCCACTCGACGCCGGCGGAGCCGACCGCGACGACCAGCACGGCGAGGCCGAAGACCGCCCGGGACACCTTGCGCAGCGGCAGGTCCATCAGCAGCAGTTGGGGCAGGGCGCCGAGCGGGCGGACCAGCACCGCGTCGAAGAGCCCGGTGCGCACGTACCGGGGCAGCCGCTCGATGTTGCCCACCAGCAGGTCGGCGACGGCGAACGCGCACGTCGAGAGGCCGACGACCACAAGCGTCTCGCGCAGCGTGAAGCCGCCCAGCTCCCGGGTGACCCCGAAGATCACCAGTACGGTCAGCACGTCGAAGACGGTGGACCCGACGTTGCCGACCACGTCGATGACGAACGAGGTCCGGTACGCCGTCTGCGCCCGGGCCTGCGCGCCGAGCAGCGCCCGGTACGCGGCCAGCGCCCCGCCCGACGTCTCAGCCACCCTGCACCACCAGGCGGCGTTCCGCGCGTCGCTGCACCAGCCGGCAGGCGGCCAGGATCAGCACCGCCCAGGCGAGCTGGAGGCCGACCAGCCCGACCTGCGTGCCGGTCGGGTCGCGCTCGACCAGCACGTCGAGCGGGGTCTGGAGCAGGCTCGGGAATGGGGTGCCCAGCCAGAGGACGAGCTGGAGCCACTCCGGCAGGAAGCGCAGCGGGAAGTAGAGCCCGGCGAGCACGCCCGACGCGAGGGTCCAGAGGATCACCGGCCCCCGGACGTCCTGCAACCAGTACGCGGTCGCGTTGACCAGGAACCGGCAGCCGAAGCAGAGGACCACGGCGACGACCGCGGAGAACGCGAAGATCGGCAGGGTGGCCCAGCGGCGGGGCACGTGGACCTCGAAGAAGAGCGGCCCGACCAGCACCGGCGGCAGGAACCGGACCAGCGCGGCGTGGCCGGCGCGACCCAGGTCGGCGGCGAGATGGCTGGTCACCGGGTGCACGGGCCGCAGCAGGTCGCTGGCGACGTCGCCGGTGCGGATCCGGTCGGCCAGCTCGGTCCAGCCCCAGAGCAGGACGACCGCCAGCAGGCCCTGGCCCACCCAGACGAAGGTGGCGAGCTGCCCCCGGTCGTACCCGGCCACCGTGCCGGCCGCGCCGACCGCCGCGAGCAGGACGTAGCACCGCAGGAAGCCGAAGACCGTGTTGGTCACGACGCCCGCCAACGACGCCTGCCGGTACGTGGCGTAACGGCGGAAGCCTGATCCGGTTATAGCCTTAAATGTCCGGAACCATAGGATAACGTTTGGGGCGGTGGGCGGTGCCACAGTGGCGGTGAGCGAGCCCACGCCGCTACCCTCCTTCCGCAGCCACGCCGTACCGGAGGGGCGACTCTACCGGCACGTGGAGCGCCCAGCGCGACAATTTCCAACGAGGTGACATCGCCGTGAGCGAGCGGACGCGGGCCGGCCACCGGGGCTCCGCCGTGAGCGGACGGACGCCAGCCGGGCACCCGGGCGCGCCCGCCTGCCGGCGGCTGGCTCCGGGCGTTCCGCCTACCCTCCGTGGCGACAGGGCAACCGGATGAGCCGCTACTCCGACCACTGGCACGACTCCGGCGAACCGGCCTGGATGATCGAGCCCACCACCGAGTGGCACCCGCAGTTCCCCGGCCAGCGCTACGCGGGCGACATCGGCGTCGAACACGCACCGGCCGCGCCCCGGGGCCGCTCCGCCGTGGGCCGGGCCGAGGTGCCCCCGCTCGCGCCCACCCGGCCGGACGGGACCTACATCGGCCGGTCGTGGGACGACCTGCCCGACGGGCGGCCCGGTCGGCACGACGCGTGGCACGGCCAACCGGACGGCCCCGACGCTCGTCGGTACGGCGACGAGTCGTACCGCCGCCCGCCCGCCGAGCCGCGCCGGCCGGACGACCGGCAGTGGCCGCCCCGGCAGGAGCCGCCGCACCGCAACGACCGGGGTCAGTTCGACGCCCCCGGCCGGCCCGTCGACTCCCCCCGACAGCGCGACCACGCAGGTCCCGACCGCTACGACAGCCGCACCCCCCGGTACGAGCCGGCCGGGCGGGACCGCCCCGTCTCCCCCGCCGGCCGGCCCGAGCCGGGCTGGCTCCCGGAGCCCGACGAGGACACGCCGCCCCGCCGCCCCGCGGCGTACGAGCGCCCGGACACCGGCTACGACCGCCGGCAGGACCCGGGCCACGACCACCGCCCCGGGCGCGTTCACGACCGCCCGGTCGCGTCCAGCCACGACCGCCGGGCGGAGACCGTCGACGACCGCCAGGCGGACGCTGACGGGCGCCGCTACCAGTGGGCGACCCCTGCCCCGGAGCCCCGCCTGTCCGACGGCCAGCGTGAGCGTCCTTTTGACGGGCAGCGGGAGCGTCCGGTCGACGGGCAGCGGGAGCGTCCGGTCGACGGGCAGCGGGAGCGTCCGGTCGACGGGCAGCGGGAGCGTCCGGTCGACGGGCAGCGGGAGCGTCCTTCCGGCTCCCAGTGGGGGCGTTCGGCCGCCGCGCAGCCGGAGCGCTCCGCCGACTCGCAGTGGGACCGCAGCCCCGGTGGACGGGGCCGCGAGGCCGGCGTACCCGCCGACGGGTGGCCGCGCCCCGACCGGGCCCCCGCCGGGCAGCAGGCGCCTGCGGACGGCCAGCGGCGGCAGCAGGAGCCCGAGGAGCGCTGGCGGGCGCACGAGGCGGCGCGTGCCGAGACGTACCCGGAGCGGGGACCGCGCGGGGTCGCCCGGCCCGACGCCCCTCGCCAGGCCGAGGCGTACCGGGGACACCCGCAGCAGGACGGCGTCCTGCCCTGGCCCCCGGCCGGCCCCCTGCGCCCCAATTCCGACCGGGACGCGGCGCGGCGCGCCGAACCCCGCCCCGAGCACCGGCGACCGGCCGACCGCCCCCAGGACGCCGCGACCCCGCCGCTCCCGCCCGGGTACGACCAACGGCCGCAGTCCCCCACCTACGGCTCCCCGACGACGTCCGGGCCGCAGGCCCCCGGACCGGCGGGCTTCCGGGCCCCGGCCCGGGACGTTCCGCCGCCGGGCCGCCCCGTCTCCCCCGCGCCGGCCCGCGACCTGCCACGCTCCGACCGGCCCGACCCGACCGCGCCGGTCCACGGTCGGCCGGTGTCGCCTGCCGGTCCTCTGTCCGGGCCTGTCTCGCCTGCCAACCCGGTCTCACCCGCCGGGCCCCTCTCCAGGCGAACGGCGCCGGCGGGTCCCGCCCCGGCCCCGGCGTCTCCGGCGGGTCCGACCATCAACCGCCCGGTCTCGCCGGCAGGCCCGGACGGCCGCCCGGTGTCGCCGGCAGGCCCGGACGGCCGCCACCCGGTATCGCCGGCAGGCCCGACCGTCGGCCGCCACCCGGTGTCGCCGGCAGGCCCGGTGGATCAGGTGGTAGGGCGGCCGGTGCCGCCGGCGGGTCCGGCCACCGGCCACACGCCCCGCCCGGCCCCTGAGGACGACGCCGCGCCGATCTCGGCGCCTCCCGCCGCCCGACCGCGCCTGGAGTTCCTGCCTGCGCCGGAGGCAACCGCCAGCAGGGTGTCCGGTCCGGCCCCGGACGCGGCCCGGCCGGCGACTGCCAGCGCGGCGCCTGGTCCGGCCCCGGAGACGACCGTCGACGCGGCCGGTCCGGCCCGCCACACGACAGCCAGCACGGCACCCGGCCCGGTCCCGGCACACCCAGGACCGGCCCGGCCGGACGCACCGACGCCGCACCCGGGCACCGGGCACGGCGAAGCCCGGTCCGTGACCCAGCCCCCGGCCCCCACGCCGTCCGGGCAGCCGTCCGCCACCCGTCCGACCGCACCGCACCGCTCGCCGGAAGCCCCGGGAGCCGCAGGCACGGCCAGGCAGGACGTCCCGGCACCGCAGGCGCCCATCGCGCCCGACAGGCCCAGGCGGTACGTCCCGCCACCGCCGAGCGGCCCGCCCACACCGGCCGCTCCGCCGCCTCCCCAGGCACCTACCCCGAGCGGACCGGACGCCTGGTTCCGACCGTCCCGGCCCGTGGCACCTGCCCCGGTCACGCCGGACGGCTCTCAACCGGCCGGCCAGGCTGACCCGCCCCCGACCACCACGCCGCCCCTGGGCGGCACGCCAGCGCAGAGTGGCACGGCGACTCCGAGCAGCACGGCGGCGCAGAGTGGCGCGGCGGCGTCGAGCGGCGTGTCAACTCCGAGCAGCACGGCCCCATCGAGCGGCGCGCCGGCATTCAGCGAGGTGGCGGCCCCGAGTGGTACGGCACCAAGCGGCACGGTGGCTGCAAGCGGCGTGTCGACTCCCCACAGCGCGTCGGGCGTAGACGCCGTGCCGACCCGTGCCCTCGACGGGTCGGTCCCGAATCCTCCCGATGGCGGTGCCGCCTCGCCCGAACCTGCCACCTCGTCGTCGGCGAGATCCACGTCGCCGTCTCACGACCACCCGGAACCGCCGACCGAGGTCGCCCCGGCGGAATCGGCCCCGGTCCCGCCGGCCATCCCACCGGCATCCGGCCCACGGGTCGTACCGGCGACAGCGCCGGCACCGCCCGCGTCCTCGCTTTCCGAGCAGGTGTCCGGTCCGCCCGCTGAGCCGACATCGCCCGCGCCCACCCTTCCCGCGTCGGTACACGGTTCGCCCGCTGGGCCGGCGCCTTCCGCACCCGACCCGGTGTCCGGTCCGCCCGCCGGCCCGACCTCCGCGCCTGCCCCGACGTCCCCTGCGCCTACCGTCCCGACGCCGCCGACCGTTCAGGAACCGACGCCGGCGGACCCGACGCCGTTCGCCGTCCCGCCGGAGCAGCCGGTCTCCGCACCGCCCGCGTCGTCCGTCCCCGCAGCGCCCGCGCCACCCATCCCCGCACCGTTCACGCCGCCTGTGCCCGTGCCCGCACCGTCCACGCCGCCTGCGTCCGCGCCGCCCGTGCCCGCACCGCCGCCCGTCTCCGCACCGTCCGCGCCGCTGGTGCAGAGCAACTCCGCAGCGCCCGTCTCCGCGCCTCCCGGGCAGACCGACTCCGCGCCGCGCCCGGTCTCCGCAACTCCTGCCCGGCCGGTGTCGGCACCACCGTCCGGCCCGCTGGTCGCAGCGCCGGTCGTACGGCCGGTGCCGGAAGCACCGACGGCGGCAGCCCAGACACAGCCGACCGGGCCCGATCCCGTTACGGCGAATGGAACCGCCCCGACGGCAGCGGCACGGTACGAATCAGCGCCGCCGCCCTACCTGAACGCGGCGGACACGGACACGTCGGCCCCGCGCATGGACGGGCACGCCACCACTTCCACGCTCGAACCGGTCGAGCGGACGCTGAACGAGCTGGCTGCGCCCACCGGTGGAACACCATGGTTGTCACCGAAGGCTCTTGACACCCGTGGTGTTCCACCCGCCGCGACCGATCCGCGTTCCGTGTCCGCTCCGCCCGTCGGCGCTGCGACGCCGGTGTCCACAGCGCCGGTCTCCCCCGTCGCCGGCCCTCCGGCCGAGCGGGCGGAGGCGTCCCGGGCCGGTTCTGTCGGGCCGGCCGCCGGGACGAGCGAGCCGGTCCCCGCCGCACCGGCCCCGCGTCCTGTCTCCGCGCCACCGGCCCAACCCGTCGACGCGCCGCCGGTACCGCCTGTTTCGGGGCCGCCCGTCGCGTCAGATACGTACGCGCCTGCGCAGGACGCGTCCGCCACTACCGCCACACAAGCCGACGCGGTGTCGGCCCCGCCGGGCGAGCCGGTCTCCGCTCCGCCCGCCGCGTCGGCGCCGCCCCCGCCCAGCGTCCACGGCGCGTCGTCGCAGGCGCCGCAGCCTGTCACCGCAGCCGCCGCAGACCTCGTGCCGGCCCGGCCCGTTTCCGCGCCGCCGACAGCCCCGGCACCGCCCACGGACGCCTCGCCGGTACCGCCCGCCTCCGAGCCGTCGGCGCAGCCGGTGTCCGCGCCGCCTGTCGCCGCTTCGCCCGCCTCCGAGCCGTCGGCGCAGCCGGTGTCCGCGCCGCCTGTCGCCGCTTCGCCCGACGCCGTGCCCTCTCTCGCCACGCCGCCCGCCGCCACGCCGCTCGGTGGGCAGGTGCCATCGACGAGCGCGGAACAGCCCTCCGCGCCCCGCACCGCCGAATCAGCCATCGCCGCGACGAACACCCCCGAACCCCACGCCGTCGGAGCCAGCGCCGCCGAACCACGGGCCACCGAACCGAGCACCACCGAGTCACGGGCCGCCGAACCAGGCACCACCGGACCGAGCACCACCGGACCACTGGCTACCGAACCGCGCACCACCGAACCACGGACCACCCAACCGAACGCGGCCGGACCACCGGCCGACGGACCACAGGTCGACGGAACACGGGCCGATGGAACACGGGACGCCGACGTGGGCAGCGGCGGACCACGGGCCGCCGGGATGCCTGTCGGGTCGCGGGACGCCGGGCACCAGAGCGCGGCGCAGGGCGATCCGGAGCAGGTGCTGGCGAGCTACCGATGGCGGCTCGATCCGGCCACCCTGCGGGAGATCGTGGAGGAGCCGGACGAGTTCCGCACCATTCGGCGGCGGCTGACCGAGAAGCTGGGCGCGGCCGTGGACAACAAGTCGCGCGCCCGGCTGCTCAGCCTGCGGGCGGTGGTGTCCCGGATTCTCGGCGAACTGGACGACGCCCTTGCGGACGGTCGGCTCGCGCTCACCTACGCCGAGGCCACCGGGGAGCTGCGGCGTACGGCGGTGGCCCAGGCCCGGCTGGCGCACGTGTTGCGCTGGCGCGGCGAGTTCGTCGAGGCCGACCGGCTCTTCGCCGAGGCGAACTCCACGGAGTTGCCACAGCGGCTACGCGCGGTGCTGCACGAGCACGCCGGGCGGTCCTGCTACGACCAGGGCCGGCTGATGGAGGCCTGTCACCACTTCGAGCGCGCCCTGGACCTGCGTGGCACCGAGGACCCCGAGTTGCAGGCCCGGATCCGGCTGAGCCTGGACGCGGTGGCGGAGCGGGTCGCGGAGACGGGCTTCGGGCCGTACCCGCGCAGCCGCGAGGAGGTGCTGGAGCGTGACCGGCCCCCGATGCCGGCCCGCGACGGCGACCTGTGGGGTTTCTCCGACCCGGACGGCGACCTGGTCATCGCGGCCGAGTACGCGGAGGCGCAGCCGTTCCGCGACGGGCTGGCCTGGGTGCGGCGCCCCGAGACCGAGCGGTGGTCGCTCATCGACCGCGCCGGCGCCACGGTGCTCGAACCGTCGTACCCGGTGGTCCGCTCGTTCTCCGACGGGCTGGCCTGGGTGTCCGACGGCGGCGACGCCGGCTGGGTGGCGATCGACGCCACCGGCGAGGTGGTCGTGCCGCACGGCTTCGCGGACGTACGCCCGTTCCAACGCGGCGTGGCCGTGGTCCGCCGCGACGGCTGGGGTGCGGTCGACCGCAACGGCCGGATCGTGGTGCCCACCCGGCACCACGGGTTCGCCACCGTCCTGGCCGACGGCCGGTACGTCGACGGCTTCACCGAGGAGGGGCTGGCCGTGGTGGAGGTGGCCGGCCGGCGCGGCGTGGTGAACCGGGCCGGGAAGGTGCTGGTGGCGCCCAGCTATCCGGCGCTGGTCGTCCACCCGGTCGCGTTCCTGGTCGGCGACGGCACGGGCCGCTGGGGCGCGCTCGACCGGCGGGGCGAGCCGCTCATCGAGCCGGTGCACCGCGACCGCGACGAGGTCGTCGCCGAGATCGAGCGGCTGCTCGTCGACACCAGCCCCGTGCTCTGAGCGACACGGAGGCCCGCCACGAGGGGTGGGCATGATCGGAACGGGCTAGGGTCGACTCATGGAATTCCGTCACCTGGGCCGTTCCGGCCTGATGGTCAGCGAGATCTCGTACGGCAACTGGATCACCCACGGCTCGCAGGTCGAGGAGGACGCGGCGTTCGCCTGCGTCCGGGCCGCCCTGGACGCCGGCGTCACCACCTTCGACACGGCCGACGTGTACGCGGGCACCCGCGCCGAGGACGTGCTGGGCCGCGCGCTGGAGGGCGAGCGGCGCGAGGGGCTGGAGATCTTCACCAAGGTGTACTGGCCCACCGGGCCGGGCCGCAACGACCGGGGCCTGTCCCGCAAGCACATCATGGAGTCGATCAACGGCTCGCTGCGCCGGCTGCGCACCGACTACGTGGACCTCTACCAGGCCCACCGGTACGACCACAGCACGCCGCTGGAGGAGACGATGGAGGCGTTCGCCGACGTCGTGCACTCCGGCAAGGCGCTCTACATCGGCGTCTCCGAGTGGAAGGCGTCGGAGATCCGTGAGGCCCACCAGCTCGCCCGTGAGCTGCACATCCCGCTGGTCTCCAACCAGCCGCAGT
Source organism: Micromonospora sp. USAFONa4 (assembly GCF_057197825.1). Classification (NCBI taxonomy): domain Bacteria; kingdom Bacillati; phylum Actinomycetota; class Actinomycetes; order Micromonosporales; family Micromonosporaceae; genus Micromonospora; species Micromonospora sp. USAFONa4. The sequence continues at coordinate 1,548,569 of NZ_CM170072.1, forward strand.
ACTCGATGCTCTGGCGGGTCATCGAGTCCGAGGTCGTCCCCACCAGCGAGGAGCTGGGCATCGGGCAGATCGTCTGGTCGCCGATCGCGCAGGGCGTGCTCTCGGGCAAGTACCTGCCGGGCCAGCCGCCCCCGGCCGGCTCCCGGGCCACCGACGAGAAGTCGGGCGCGGGCTTCATCTCCCGGTTCATGACGGACGAGGTCCTGACCCGGGTGCAGCGGCTCAAGCCGCTGGCCGAGCAGGCCGGGCTGAGCATGGCGCAGCTCGCCGTCGCCTGGGTGTTGCAGAACCCGAACGTCTCCTCGGCGATCGTCGGCGCCTCCCGCCCGGAGCAGGTGCACGACAACGTCAAGGCGGCCGGCGTGAAGCTCGACGCCGAGCTGCTCAAGGCGATCGACGAGATCGTCGACCCGATCGTCGAGCGCGACCCGGCCCGCACGGAGTCCCCCGCCGAGCGCCCGTGACGCGTCCCGGCCCGGGCCGGCCCGTACAGGGCCGCCCGGGCCGGACCGCGTCACCACAGGCCACCGCACAGCGCCACCACAGGCCGCCCGGCCCGCGCCGCCAGGCCGGACCGTGCCGCCAGGCCGGATCGTGCCGCCAGCCGGGTCGTGCCGCCAGCCGGGTCGTGCCGCCAGGCCGGGTCGTGCCGGCGGGGCGCGGGTCAGCCCTGCCAGAAGCGGATCAGGTCCAGGCCGAGGGCGTACAGCCACGGGGGCAGGCCGAGGAAGTCGCCGACGGCGAAGACCCCGTCGAAGAACCAGCCGCCGATCCGCGGGTTCCACAGCAGCGCGAACAGCAGGATGAAGCCGAACGGGGCGAACAGGTCGTACATTCTGCGCCACTGCGGGTTCAGCCACGGCTGGATCATGTTGCCGCCGTCCAGGCCGGGCACCGGGAGCAGGTTGAGCACGCTCGCGGTGAGCTGGAGGAACGCCAGCAGCGCCACGGCCGCCCAGAACTCGACCGGCCCGCCGCCGGCCGCCCCGAGGCGTACGGCGAGCACCAGCACCAGCGTGAACAGCACGTTGGTGGCCGGGCCGGCGAGGCTGACCAGGGTGTGCCTCAGCCGCCCCGGGATGGCGTGCCGGTCCACCCAGACCGCCCCGCCGGGCAGGCCGATGCCGCCGAGCAGCACGACCACCACGGGCAGCGCGATCGACAGCAGCGGGTGGCTGTACTTCAGCGGGTTGAGCGTCAGGTAGCCCCGGTGGGCGACGCTGCGGTCGCCGGCCCGGTAGGCGACGACGGCGTGGGCGTACTCGTGCAGGCAGAGCGAGACCAGCCAGCCGGACACGACGAAGAGGAACACGTCGAGCCGGACGTTGCCGAACCCGTTCCAGGTGAGCACCCCGCTGGTCACGAAGAGCGCGACCAGGGCGAGGAAGACGGGGCTGGGCCGGAACGCCGCCCGGGGCACGCCGAGCACCAACGGCTCGCCCCCCGGGCGGTCGCCGGCCATCACTCCGCCGGAGGCAGCAGGCTCATGCGGTAGTCCACCCGGTCGTCCTCCACGAGCGCGACCGAGGTGACGCCGGACGCCGCGAGCTCCCGCCAGGCCTGACCGATCCAGGACTCGGCGTCCGCCTGGCTGCTGAACGACTCCGCCGGCCCCTCGACCGACTCGCCGTTCGCGCCCTCGTACCGCCAGCTCCACGCCATGCCGCGTCTCCCCTCGCCGCTGATGTCCCGTGGGACGAACCCCCGCCAGCGTAGTCGGCCGCGCGCGGGGCGGCCCGACATCCGTACGCCGGGCGGGCGGCGCAGGGTTCCCGGGCCCCTGTCCGGGTATGGGCCTCCTGACGCGCGACGGGGGCGGTCGCCGACCGCCGACGGGCCTGGAGGAGGCGACGATGGACGAACCGCTGCACGACAAGGACACCGAGGCGCTACGGGCGATGGCGGTGCGCGGCGGCATCGTGGGAGCCGCGCACATGGAACGGGAGGACCTGCTGGACGCCCTCGTCGCCCGCCCCGGGGAGGGCGCCTGGCAGGAGGACCCGAAGCCGGCGGCGGTCAACCCCAACGACTTCCAGTACCAGACACCCCGGTAGCCCGCCGCCGCCCCGCCGGGCGGCCAGCCCCGCTCCGCCGGGCCGGTACGGTGTCGCGGTGCTTACTCGGGGAGTGGTGCTGAGCGACCGGTACCGGCTGGACGACCGGGTGGCGATCGGCGGCATGGGCGCGGTCTGGCGGTGCACCGACCTCATGCTGGAACGCACGGTGGCGGTGAAGGCGCTGCTGCCGGCGTTGAGCGCGGATCCCGATTTCACGGCCCGGTTCCGGGCGGAGGCGCGGATGCTGGCGGCGCTGCGCCACCCGGGCGTGGTCGCCGTGCACGACGTCGGCCGGTCCGTCCTCGACGACGGCAGCCAGGTCGACTACCTGGTGATGGAGTACGTGGACGGCCAGCCGCTGAGTTCCTGGCTGCGGCGCGCGGGGCGGCTCGACCCGGCGTCGACCATGTCGGTGGTGGCGCAGGCCGCCGAGGCGCTGCACACCGCCCACCTCGCCGGCATCGTGCACCGGGACGTCAAGCCGGGCAACCTGCTGGTGAAGGGCGACGGCCGGGTGGTGCTCGTCGACTTCGGCATCGCCCGCTCCGGCACCACGGCGGGCATCACCGCCGCCAACGTGATGCTCGGTACCGCCTCGTACATGTCGCCGGAGCAGGCCGCGAACCAGCCGGTCTCCCCGGCGACGGACGTCTACGCGCTCGGCGCGGTGGCGTACTTCTGCCTGACCGGCCAGCCGCCGTTCGACGGGGACAACCCGCTCCAGGTGGCGTTGCGGCACCTCCAGGAGGAGCCGCCCCCGCTGCCGCCCGACATCCCGGCGGCGGTGGCCGCGCTGGTGCGGCGGGCGATGGCGAAGCGCCCCGGCGACCGGTTCGGCGACGCGGCGGCGATGGCCGACGCCGCGGCCGAGGCCCGCGACGCGACCCTGGCCGTGGTGCCGACGTCCGCCCGCCCGCCGTGGGCCGTCGCCGGCCCGACCTCGGCGGCCCCCGCCGCCGCGCGACCGGACCAGGGCAGTACCCCGGCCGGTGACGCCGTCGCGCCGGCCCCCGCCGGGCCGGTCGCCCCGCCGGATCCGTGGGCGCCGCTGCCGCCCGTCGCCGCCCGCCCGCACCCGGGACCGGCGACGGGAAGCGACGCCCGGGGACCGGTCCCGCCCACCCGGGAGGACCCGGTCGTGCCGCAGCCGGCACGGCGGCGCCGGGCCGCGCTGCTCGGCTCGGCGGCCACCGGGCTCGTGGTGCTGGTCGGGGTGGCCGCGCTCGCCCTGGCCCCCGACAGAGGCCCGGCCGGCGGAGACGTCCCGGCGGCGCTGACCGGCGAGTCCGCGGCGGCGGGTCCGTCCGGCGCGGCGGCCGACGACGGTACGGGCCGGTTGCGCGTCGAGCCGACGCCGGGCGCCACCCGCGCGACGGCGTCGTCGTCGGCGTCCCGCAGTCCGTCGGCGTCGCCGCCCGGGCGCTCCCCGGTTCCGACGGCGGGCAGCGGCGAGCCGACCGCGACCGCTCCCGGCGCACCCGGCCCCGGACCGACGACCGGCCAGCCGGCGAAGCCGAACCCGTACACGCCGGTCGAGGCGTGCGGCAGCGGGTACAGGGTGATCGACTCGGCCCCGCTGACCGTCTCGGGCAGCCGGAAGGGCAGGGTCTACCTGCTCTACCACGCCGGCAGCGGCAACAACTGCGTGGTCACGATGAAGGAGATCGCGGTGGGCACGGCGACGGCCGCCTCGGCGTGGCTGGAGGTGCGGGGCCGGGCCCGCAGCACCGACAGCGGGTCGTTCTCGTACTACGCGGGGCCGGTGCGGGCCAGGGCCGCCGGGGTGTGCGTGAAGTGGGGCGGGTCCACCGGCGGGGCCAGCTACGGCAGCGGTTTCGAGCACTGCGACTGAGCGCGGCCCGGGGGTGCCCCTGCCCGCGGCGGTGACCGGCCGGCCGCCGCGGGGTCCGGGCCGGTCGTACCCCGCACCTCCGGGGGGCCGCACCCGGGCGCTGGCTCTAAAGTACGGGCATGTCCGTTGACGGGTGGAACACGGTCCTGGTGCTCGGCGGTATCCGGTCCGGAAAGTCCGAGTTCGCCGAGTCCCTGGTCGCCGACGCGCCGACGGTCCGCTACGTGGCCACGGCCGCCGACGCGCCCGCCGACGACGCGGAGTGGGCGGCCCGGCTGGCGGCGCACCGCGAGCGCCGACCGGAGACCTGGACCACCGAGGAGACCGCGGCCGACCCGCGCCGCCTCGCGGACGTGCTCGCCTCCGCCGGGCCCAACGAGACGCTGCTCGTCGACGACCTCGGCGGCTGGGTGACCGTGCTGCTCGACCCGGCGCACCAGCCGGCGGACGACACCGCCACCATCGCCGAGCTGGCGGCGGCGGTGCGCTCCTGCGCGGCCCGGCTGGTGCTGGTCAGCCCCGAGGTCGGGCTCTCCCTGGTGCCCACCACCCCGCTCGGGCGGGCCTTCACCGACGCGCTGGGCGCGGCCAACCGGGCGGTCGCCGACGCCTGCGACGCGGTCGTCCTCGTGGTCGCCGGCCAGGCCGCCTGGCTCAAGCCGGGCGCCCCGCACCCGGCCACCGTGCCCGCACAGGCCGGCCCCGCACAGGCCGGCCCCGCACAGACCGGGTCCGCGCAGGCCGGCCGGGCGCAGGTCGGCGCCCCGGGCGTTCCCGACGGCGCGGGCTCTCCCGGCGGCGCTGGCGGGTCGGTGGCCGCGTCGGAGCCCTCCCCGGACGTGTTCACCCCCACGCCGCCGGCCGCCCCGGAAGCGGCGCCCGGCACCGAGCCGACCGGTACCGCCTGGGCCGCCCCGACCATGGCGCTGCCGATGGTCGCCACGGGCCTGGTCATCCAGCCCGGCATGGAACTGCCCATGCCCGACGAGTACGCCGGTCCGCAGGCGATCGAGCGGCTCGCCACCCTGGACGTGCCCGGGTCGGGGCTGGGCGTGCTGGAGCGGGCGGTCGGGTTCGCCGCCGCCACCCAGGGCACCGTCACCCCGGCCCCGTGGGGCCGGGTGCGGGTGCTGCTGCTGCACGGCGACCACCTCGGCGACGCCGCCGCCGGCACCGTGGAGGGCGAGTCGGCGCGCCGGGCCCGGCAGGCCCGCGCCGGGCAGGGGGCGCTGGCCCGGCTGGCCGCCGAGAGCGGCGCCGAGCTCCAGGTGGTGGAGGTCCCGTCGTCCGCGCCGATGGAGACCGAGCCCACGCTGACCGGCGAGCAGGTCGAGGTCGCCCTGCGCTACGGCTGGCGGCTCGCCGAGGAGGCCGCCGACGCGGGCGTACGACTGCTGGTGCTCGGGGCGTGCGGCGCAGGCACCGAGGCCGCCGCGGCGGCGGTGCTGGTGGCGACGGCGGGCGCCGAGGCGCCGGCCGTGCTCCGGCGGGTGGTCACCGACTCGGGCGAGATCGACGACGCGGCCTGGATGCGGCGGTGCGCGGCCGTACGGGACGCGCTGCACCGCACCCGGAACTCGCCCCGCAGCGCCAAGGACGTGCTGGCCGAACTGGGCGGCGGGGACGTCGCCGTGGCCACCGGCGTGCTGCTCGGCGCCACCGCCCGCCGGCTGCCGGTGATGCTCGACGGTCCGGTCGGGGTGGCCGCCGCCATGGTCACCCGCGACCTGGCCGGGCAGGCCCGGCACTGGTGCCTGCTGGCCGACCACGGCGGGCACCCCGCCGTGCAACTCGGCGCCGACGTGCTCGGCCTGACCCCGCTGCTCGACCTGCGGCTCGACCTGGGCGAGGGCGCGAACGCGCTGGCCGCGCTGCCGCTGCTGCGCTCGGTGCTGGCGCTGGCCGCCGCGCTGCCGGCCCACCCGTCGCTCGGCGGCGGCGAGGACGACGAGCCGGACACCGACGAACCCGACTTCCGCGAGCCGGAGCCGGCCGGCCCCGGACCGACCAGCACCGAACCCGACTTCCGCGAGCCGGAGCCCGCCGGCCCCGGACCGACCAGCACCGAGGCCGACCTCCGCGAGCCCCACGGCGCCGGGCCGGACACGGAAGCGGTGGACCCGTCCGGCCGGCGTGCCGGCTGAGTCGCGGCTCGCCGACGGGGCGCGGCTGGCGCTGACCACCTTCACCACCCTGCCGGTACGCGCCGGCCGCGTCGACCGGTCGGTGGCGGGCACGGCGATGGCGCTCGCCCCGGCGGTCGGCGCGCTGCTCGGCGTCCTCCTCGCCGGCGTCCTGCTGCTCCCTGGTGCGCTCGCGCCCCCGCTGGTGGCGGCGGCGGTGACCGTCGGCGCCGGGGCGCTGCTCACCCGGGGGCTGCACCTCGACGGGCTGGCCGACACCGTGGACGCGCTGGGGTCGTACCGGCGCGGGGACGCCGCGCTGGAGATCATGAAGAAGCCGGACGTGGGCCCGTTCGGGGTGGTCGCGCTGGTGGTCGTACTCCTGGTGCAGGCGGCGGCCCTCGCGGAGCTGGCGGGACGCTCGTGGCCGGCGGCGCTCGCGGCGGTGGTCACGGCGACCGCCGCGGGCCGGTTCGGGGTGGCGGTGGCCTGCCGGCGCGGGGTGCGGGCCGCCCGCCCGGAGGGGCTCGGCGCGCTGGTCGCGGGCACCGTCGGCCCGGTCGCCCTGGCCGCCGGGGCGGTTGCCGTCGCGCTGCCGGCGCTCGCGGCCGTGCCGGGCCGCCCGTGGCAGGGGCCCCTCGCCGTCGCCGTGGCCCTCGCCGTCGCGGTGGGGCTGCTGCGACACGTGGTACGCCGGCTCGGCGGCGTCACCGGCGACGTGCTCGGCGCGACCGTGGAGGTGGTCACCACGCTGGTCTACCTGGGAGTGGTGCTGTCCGGCTGAACAGGGCGCACCGCGCCGGGTAGCGTTCTCCCACGACAGCACCGGCGCGGCCAACCGGGGGACGACATGCTCATCACGGACGACTTCCTGCCCGTACCGGTTCCGGAGTCGCTGAGCGCGACCTACCTGGTGCCCATGACGGGGCTGCCGAAGGTGAGCGCGAAGACGGCGGTGGCGCGGCTCACCGGCCGGCTGGCGGAGCCGGTGCACGGGCTGGCGCGGCACATGCTCGACAGCCCGCTGATGAGCGTCGACACCCGGCCGATCGCCGAGTTCCCCGAGCTGCCGCCGGACCTGCTCACCGCGTTCGGCGCCACCGAGGCGCAGCTGGCCCGGCTGGCCGCCGCGAGCCACCTGGTCGTGGTGCAGGCCGAGTACCGGCCCGGCTGGCCGCCGGCCCACGAGTGGGCGGCCCGGGCGGTGGCCGCCGCCGTCGCCGAGTCCGTCGACGGCGACGTGGTGGACGTGTTCGGCCTCCAGTTCCTCGACCCGGCGACGGCGCTGCGCTCGCTCCCCGACGACCAGGGGCGGATCCGGCTGGTCGACTGGGTGCTGGTGCCCTACTCCTCCGACGCCGAGGGGCTCTGGTTCACCACGAAGGGACTGCGCCGCTTCGGGCTGCTGGAGTTGCAGACCCAGGGCGTGCCGGACCACCTGACCCGGGCCTGGGGCGCGGTGATGACCGGGGCCGCCAGGCGGCTGCTGCGGGACTGGACCGACGGGCTCTCCGGGGAGGAGGTGCCGGCGTTCGTGCAGCTGCCGGTGCTGGCCACGGTGACCGGGCACGACATCGCGGTGGCGTACGGCAATCCGGAACAGCACGGCGCGACGGCGCCGGTGCTGCTGCGCCTGGAGCTGGACCCGGCCACCGACCCCGACGCCGACTCGTTCCTCAGCCTGCGCCCGCCCGCCGGGCACCCGGGGCCGGACGGCCGCTACTACGCCGCCGCCTGCGCCACCCTCTTCGCCGGCATCCAGCCGGACGTGCGTTACGCCCGCTCAGGCGACGCGATGAGCAGGGCGGTCGCCACCGCCCGGGCGGGGCTGGGCGACATCCGGGCCCGGTTCCTCGCCGGCCAGCTCCCGCCGGAGACGCAGCTCGTGGTGAAGTACGGCCTGCCCGGCGACGACGGCCCGGAGCTCGTCTGGGCCGGGGTGACCTCGTGGGACGCCCCGGAGCGGATCGTGGCCGCCAGCGCCTGCGACGCCAACACCGACCCGAGCGTGCGCATCGGTTCCCCGGTCGTCGTGGAGGCCACCGACGTCGTCGACTGGGCCGTCCTGGACGGCACCGGCGTCATCGAGGGCGGCTGGACCCAGGCCGTCCTGGACGCCGGCGAACGCCCCCACCCCCCACTCTGACCCCTGCCCCACCCCCTCCCCCTCCCACTTCCGCGTTGATCATGAAGTTGTTGCCGGGACACGCCGGTCCGGGTGACAACAACTTCATGATCGACTGCGGGAAGGGGAAACGGCGGGAGGGGCGGGGCTGGCGCGGTCAGCGCACCGAGGGGGTGACGAACGGGGGGCGGGTGACGCGCATCTGGGCGCGGCGGCCGCGGATGTCGACCTCGACCAGGTCGCCGTCGGTCAGCTTCGCGGCGGTGTCGAGGAGGGCGAGGGCGACGCCCTGCTTCTTCGTCGGCGAGAACGTGCCGCTGGTGATCGTGCCGACCTCCGCGTCGCCGACGTGCACCTTCATGCCGGGGCGCGGGATCGCCCGGTCGACCGCCTCCAGGCCGCGCAGCGTACGCCTGGGGCCGGCGGCCTTCTCCGCGAGCAGCGCGTCGCGGCCCCAGAAGGCCGGCTTGTCCCAGCCGACCGCCCAGCCGGAGCGGCCCTGCACCGGGGTGATCTCCGGCGACAGGTCCTGACCGTGCAGCGGGTAGCCCATCTCGGTGCGCAGGGTGTCCCGGGCGGCCAGCCCGCAGGCGCGCAGCTCGGGATCCGCCGCGAAGAGCGCGTCCCAGACCGCGACCGCGTCGGCCGCCGGCACCACCAGCTCATAGCCCAGCTCCCCGGTGTAGCCGGTGCGGCACACCGTCAGCTCGACCCCGTCGAGCGTCGCGGTGGAGAAGCTCATGTAGTCGTGCCCGGTCGGCAGGCCCAGCGCGTCGAGCAGCTCGGCCGAGCGCGGGCCCTGCACGGCGAGGACGGCGTACGCCTCGTGCTCGTCGGTGACCGTGACCGACGCCGGGGCGGCGGCGCGCAGCCGGCGCACCACCTCGGCGGTGTTCGCGGCGTTCGGGATGAGGAAGACGTGGTCGTCGGCGTGCAGGTAGGCGATGATGTCGTCCACCACGCCGCCGGTGGCGTCGTCGCAGCAGAGGGTGTACTGCGCCCGGCCCGGCCCGATCCGGCCCAGGTCGTTGCTGAGGCAGGCGTTGACGAACTCCGCCGCGCCCGGCCCGGTGACCCGCGCCTTGCCCAGGTGGGAGACGTCGAACACGCCCACCCCGGTCCGCACCGAGGTGTGTTCCTTCAGCACCCCGCCCCCGGCGTACTCCAGCGGCATCTCCCAGCCACCGAACGGGGCGAACTTGGCGCCGCGAGCGGTGTGCCGCTCGTGCAGCGGGGAACGGCGCAGCCGGGTCGCGGCGGCGTCGGAGGTCACGTCGGTCATGGGTGGGAACTTACCGGGAGCTGGGCGGCTGGTTAGCATCGGCGGGACCCGTCGGAGCCGTCGACGGGACAGCCCCGACCTCCGACGGGTACGTTCCGCCGGAGACCTCCATCGCCGGTACGCGACGACGCGACCGGCCCGGCCCGCCCGGAGTAGCTTCAGTGACATCGCCCAGCACCACCCTGAGCCTGGTCGACACCGACCCCGCCGAGCTCGCCGTCGACGCGATCGTGATCGGCCTGCACAGCCAGACCGGCGAGCAGGACGCCACCACCGGCCTGGCCGGAACCCTGCTGCTGGCCAGCGGCGCGGAGAGCATCGCCGCCGCCTTCGACGGCAAGCTGACCGAGACGCTGGCCCTGCTCGGCGCGACCGGCGCCCCCGGCGAGGTGATCAAGCTGGCCACGCTGGGCACCGTGACCGCCCCGGTGGTCGCCGCCGTCGGGCTCGGCCCGGAGCCGACCGGCGCCGCCCCGGCCCCGGAGACCCTGCGCCGCGCCGCCGGCGGGGCCGTACGGGCGCTCGCGGGCGCGCCGCGGGTGGCGCTCGCGCTGCCGCTGCCGGACGACGCCGACGCCCCAGCGGCGCTGCGCGCGGTGGCGGAGGGCGCGCTGCTCGGCGGCTACCGCTTCGCCGGCTACAAGACCCGGCCGCAGCCGTCCCGGCGGGAGCCGGTGGCCGAGGTGCTGGTCGCCGTGCCGGACGCCGGTGACGCCGGCGCCCAGGCCGAGATCGCCCGCGCCCAGGTGGTGTGCGGCGCGGTCCGGCGCAGCCGGGACTGGGTCAACACCGCCCCGAACGAGCTGCGCCCGCCGTCCTTCGCCGACTCGGTGGCGGACTCCGCCCGGGAGGCCGGCCTGACGGTCGAGGTGCTCGACGAGGCGGCCCTGGCCGCCGGCGGCTACGGCGGCATCATCGCCGTCGGGCAGGGCTCGGAGGCCCCGCCGCGGCTGGTGAAGCTGACCTACACCCCGACCGGCGGCGGCAACGGCAAGCGGGTGGCGCTCGTCGGCAAGGGCATCACCTTCGACACCGGCGGCATCTCGATCAAGCCGGCGCAGGGCATGTGGGAGATGAAGTCCGACATGGGAGGCGCCGCCGCGGTGGCCGCGACCATGCTGGCGGTCGCCGCGCTCAAGCCGTCGGTGGCCGTGACGGCGTACCTGCCGATGGCGGAGAACATGCCGTCCGGGCGGTCGTACCGGCCGGGTGACGTGATCAGCATGTACAACGGCAAGAAGGTGGAGGTGCTCAACACCGACGCCGAGGGCCGGATGATCCTGGCCGACGCGATGGCGCGGGCCTGCGAGGACGGCTGCGACTACCTCTTCGAGACCTCCACCCTCACGGGCGGGCAGGTCGTCGCGCTGGGCAAGCGGATCGCCGGCGTGATGGGCAGCCCCGAGCTGTGCGAGCGGGTCCGCACCGCCGGCGACGCGGTCGGCGAGCCGGCCTGGCCGATGCCGCTGCCGGACGACGTGCGCAAGGGCATGGACTCCGACGTCGCCGACATCTCCCAGGTCAACGCCGGCATGGACCGGGCGGGGCACATGCTCCAGGGCGGGGTGTTCCTGCGGGAGTTCGTCAGCGCCGACGTCGACTGGGCGCACATCGACATCGCGGGCCCGAGCTACCACTCGGGCGAGGCGACCGGCTACTGGACCAAGGGCGGCACGGGCGTGCCGGTCCGCACGCTCGTCCAGCTGGTGGAGGACGTCGCCGCCAACGGCTGACGTACGCGAAGGAGGGCCCCTCGCCGACGAGGGGCCCTCCTTGCGTTCCACCCGGCCGGGCGCCGGCTCAGAACAGCTCGGGGCGGCGCTTGCGGCGCTCGTTGTAGTCGCGCATCCGCTGCGGGTAGCCCATCAGCCGCACGTCGTAGACCGGGATGCCCATCCGGTATGCGAAGCGGCGGGCGCCGTCGGGGCCGTCGATGCGGCGGCGGGTCCACTCCCCGTCGTCGGCGATCAGCATGACCGTGGTCTCGGTGACGGTGGTCCGCGGCTCGATGTAGGCCTCGACCCCGCGCCGGCTGCGGACGAAGCCCTCGAGGTGCTCCAGATCGGCGCGGTCGGCGGCCCGGTCGAGGCTGACCGCCCGCGTCTTCTTGCGTCGCCGGAACAGTCCCACCGAGCGTCTCCCCCTCAGTCCGTCATCGAAGCCAGTGCCAAGCGTACGTGTCACGGACGTGTCGTTGGGCACCTCACTACGCGGGCGGCGGGCGGTGGTGACAAGATGACCGAGGTGGGGTGTGCCCGTGTTGCCCCGCCGTGACCCCCGAAGCAGTGACGCGACCTGGGAGTTGGACGTGAGCGAGCCGAACGACGCAACCTTCGACATCGTCATCCTCGGAGGTGGCAGCGGCGGCTACGCGACCGCCCTGCGCGCCGTCCAGCTGGGCCTGAAGGTCGCGCTGGTCGAGAAGGGCAAGCTCGGCGGCACCTGCCTGCACAACGGTTGCATTCCGACCAAGGCGCTGCTGCACGCGGCCGAGATCGCCGACCAGACCCGCGAGTCGGAGCAGTTCGGCGTGAAGGCCGAGCTGGTCGGCATCGACATGGCGGGGGTCAACGCCTACAAGGACGGCGTGATCTCCCGGCTCTACAAGGGCCTGCAGGGCATGCTCAAGGGCAACAAGTCGATCACCATCGTCGAGGGCCACGGCAAGCTGGTCGGCAAGAACGTCGTCGAGGTCGACGGCAAGCGCTACACCGGCCGCAACATCGTGCTGGCCTCCGGTTCGTACGCGAAGAGCCTGCCCGGCCTGGAGGTCGACGGCGAGCGGGTCATCACCAGCGACCACGCGCTCACCCTCGACCGGGTCCCGGCCTCGGCGATCGTGCTCGGTGGTGGCGTGATCGGCGTCGAGTTCGCCAGCGTGTGGAAGTCCTTCGGCGTCGACGTCACGATCGTCGAGGCGCTCCCCCGGCTGGTCGCGGCCGAGGACGAGGAGTCCTCGAAGGCGCTGGAGCGGGCGTTCCGCAAGCGGAAGATCAACTTCAAGGTCGGCAAGCCGTTCGAGAAGGTCGAGAAGACCGACAAGGGCGTCAAGGTCACCATCGCCGGCGGTGACACCGTCGAGGCGGAGCTGCTGCTGGTCGCCGTCGGCCGCGGCCCGAACACCGCCGACCTCGGCTACGAGGAGCAGGGCGTCAAGATGGACCGCGGCTACGTGCTGACCGACGAGCGGCTGCGCACCAGCGTGCCGAACGTCTACGCCGTCGGCGACATCGTGCCCGGCCTCCAGCTCGCCCACCGGGGCTTCCAGCAGGGCATCTTCGTCGCCGAGGAGATCGCCGGGCAGAACCCGGCCGTCATCGACGAGGTCGGCATCCCCCGCGTCACCTACTCCGACCCGGAGCTGGCGTCGGTCGGCCTGACCGAGGCGAAGGCCAAGGAGCAGTACGGCGCCGACAAGGTCAAGACCTACAACTACAACCTGGGCGGCAACGGCAAGAGCCAGATCCTCAAGACGGCCGGCTTCGTCAAGCTCGTCCGGGTGGAGGACGGCCCCGTCGTCGGCGTGCACATGGTCGGCGCCCGGGTCGGTGAGATGGTCGGCGAGGCGCAGCTCATCTACAACTGGGAGGCGTACCCGGCCGAGGTGGCGCAGCTCGTGCACGCCCACCCGACGCAGAACGAGGCCCTGGGCGAGGCGCACCTGGCGCTCGCCGGCAAGCCGCTGCACGCACACGCCTGATCACGACAACCGCGGCGTCCGGCGACGGGCGATGATCCCACCAGGGGAATGAAGGAGTCTTTGAAGATGCCGGTATCGGTCACCATGCCCCGGCTCGGTGAGAGCGTCACCGAGGGCACCGTCACGCGCTGGCTCAAGCAGGAGGGCGACACCGTCGAGGTCGACGAGCCCCTGCTCGAGGTGTCGACCGACAAGGTCGACACCGAGATCCCGTCCCCGGCGGCGGGCGTGCTGAGCCGGATCGTGGTCGGCGAGGACGAGACCGCCGAGGTCGGCAGCGAGCTGGCCGTGATCGCGGGCGAGGGCGAGTCCACCGGCGGCGGCGAGACCGCCCCGCAGCAGGAGGAGCCGGCCGAGGAGGCCGCCGAGGCCGCCGAGGAGCCGCAGGCCGAGGCGGAGCAGCCGGCCGTCGAGGAGCCGGAGACCCAGGCGCAGGCCGCGCCGTCGGGCGAGGGCACCCCGGTCAAGATGCCAGCGCTGGGCGAGAGCGTCACCGAGGGCACCGTCACCCGCTGGCTCAAGCAGGTCGGCGACACCGTCGAGGTGGACGAGCCCCTGCTGGAGGTGTCCACCGACAAGGTCGACACCGAGATCCCGTCGCCGGTGGCCGGCACGGTCCTGGAGATCAAGGTTCCCGAGGACGAGACCGCCGCGGTCGGCGCCGATCTGGCCGTGATCGGCGCCGCCCCGGCCGAGGCGAAGCCGGAGCCGAAGCCCGAGCCCAAGGCGGAGGCCAAGCCCGAGCCGAAGCCGGAGCCGAAGGCCGAGGCCAAGCCGGAGCCCAAGGTCGAGGAGCCGACCCCGGGCATGTCGTACAACGAGCCGTCGGCGGAGGCCGAGACCTCGGCGCAGCCCGCGCAGGCCGAGCAGAAGGCCGTGCCGTCGGCCCCGGCCCCGCAGCGCCCGTCGGCGCCCGCCCAGGGCGGCGGCGAGGAGGCCGCCGGCTACGTGACCCCGCTGGTGCGCAAGCTGGCCAGCGAGCACGGCGTCGACCTCTCCTCGGTCAACGGCACCGGCGTCGGCGGCCGGATCCGCAAGCAGGACGTGCTGGAGGCGGCGGAGAAGGCGAAGGCCGCCAAGGCCGCGCCGGCCCCGGCGCAGCAGCCCGCCGCGGCTGCCCCGGCCAAGCCGGCCGCCAGGCCGCAGCCGAGCGCCAAGCGCGGCAGCACCGAGAAGCTCCCCCGGATCCGCGCGACGATCGCCAAGCGGATGCAGCAGTCGCTGCACGAGATGGCGCAGCTGACCACCGTGGTCGAGGTGGACGTCACCAGGGTCGCCAAGCTGCGGGCGCAGGCCAAGGAGTCGTTCCAGCAGCGGCACGGCGTCAAGCTGTCGTTCCTGCCGTTCTTCGCCCTCGCGGCGGTCGAGGCCCTGCAGGCGTACCCGATCGTGAACGCCAGCATGGACCTCGACGCCGGCACGATCACCTACCCGGACTCGGAGAACCTCGGCATCGCCGTGGACACCGAGCGGGGCCTGATGGTGCCGGTGATCCACGGCGCGGGCGACCTGAACCTGGGTGGCATCGCCAAGCGGATCGCCGACCTGGCCGAGCGCACCCGGACCAACAAGATCAGCCCGGACGAGATCGCCGGGGCGACCTTCACGCTGACCAACACCGGCAGCCGGGGCGCCCTCTTCGACACCCCGATCGTGCCGTCGCCGCAGTCGGCGATGCTCGGCACGGGTGCCGTGGTCAAGCGTCCGGTCGTCGTCAACGACCCGGAGCTGGGCGAGGTCATCGCCGTCCGGTCGATGGTCTACCTGGCCCTGTCGTACGACCACCGGCTGATCGACGGCGCGGACGCCGCCCGCTTCCTGGTCGCGGTCAAGGAGCGGCTGGAGTCGGGCAGCTTCGAGGCCGAGCTCGGCCTGTAGTTCCCGCCTGGACCACACGACGGGCGCCCCGGTCACCGACCGGGGCGCCCGTCACCGTTCCGGCCGCCTCGTTCACCGTCGCCCCCGGCACGCTCACGCGATTCCGGCCCGGCGGCGACAGGGCGCTGCCAGAGTGGATGAGGTGGGCGGCATCCGGTGGCGCGAGCGGCTGGGACCGGCCGTCTCGATCGCCCCCGGCGCCCGGGTCGACCGGTTCGAGGTCTTCTTCGACCTGGTCTTCGTCTTCTCGTTCTTCATCATCACCCGCGCCACCGCCGCCCACATCTCCGGCTATCAGCTCGCACACGCCCTGCTCGTGCTCGCCGTGCTCTGGTGGTGCTGGGTGGTGCACTGCGTGGTCGCCACCCGGGTCCGGCTCGGCGAGGGCTTCGTCCCGGTGCTGATGGTCGTCGGCATGGCGGCGCTGTTCTGCTTCGCGCTGTCGCTCCCCCAGGCCTTCAGCGACGCGACCGACGTGGCCGCCGGACCGATGGTGGTCGCGCTCAGCTACGTGGTGATCCGGGGCGTGCACCTGGCGCTGTACTGGCACGTCGCGCAGGAGAGACCCGGGGAGCGGCGGCTGCTGCTGAAGTACTCCCCGGAGGTCACGATCAGCACCATGCTGCTCACGGCCGCCGCGCTGATCCCGCCCCAGATCGACGACCCGGGCCGGGCGGCGATGCTGCGCGACGGCCTGTGGGTCAGCGTCGTCCTGCTCCAGTACGGCATGGGCCTGGTCGCCGGCGCCTGGGGCTGGACGGTGACCTCCGCCGAGCACTGGACCGAGCGCTACGACCTCATCCTGATCATCGCCCTGGGCGAGTCCGTCATCTCCGTCGGCGTCGGCAGCAACCTGCTCGGCCAGCCCCCGACCTGGCCGGCGGTCGCCGCAGCGGTGCTCGGCATCTTCTTCACGGCCGCGCTGTGGTGGGCGCACTACGACGTGATCGCACCGGCCGCCCGGATAGCCCTGCACGCGGCCGAGGGCCGGCCCCGGGTCTCGATGGCCCGCGACGCGTACGCCTACATGTACCTGCCGATGATCGCCGGGATCATCCTGTTCGCCCTCGGCGCCGAGGAGATCGTGCACCAGGTCGCCGATCCGGGCACGCCTGTCGGGGACCCCACGCAGGGGCCCGGCGTCCTGCTGCTGTTCGGCGGGGTCGCCTGCTACCTGTGCGCGAACATGCTTTTCCAGTGGCGCACCCTGGGCACCGTCTCGTGGACCAGGGTCGGCGCCGTGCTGCTGTTGGCCGCCACCCTTCCCGTCGGCCAACGGCTGCCGGGGCTGGCCGCCCTCACCCTGCTCACCGCGATCTGCGTCGGGCTCGTGGCCGTCGAGGCGGTGGTCATGGCGGACTCCCGGCGCGCCCTGCGCGAGATGGTCTTCGAGGAGAAGAGCACCCACGAGGCGCACGAGGCCGCCTGGCGGGCCCGCTGGCGCGAGCCCACCCCGGACGAGCCCTCGACCTGACAGTTGGCACCGGAGCACCCTCCCCCGCCGGGTGGTAGCACTCCCCATCCTGGACTAGGACCGTGTCGTGGCAGAGCACGCTCACCGGGAGATCGGGTAGGTCTGCCGGTAGCAGAATCGCCCCCGTCGGGCTTGGCCGGTCGGACCGAGCCCGGCAGGGTGGGCGCATGGCGACCTTCACCCTCCAGGCGATCCCGTCCAACGGCCCGAGCTGGCTGGAGCTGGCCCGGCGGGTCGAGGCTGCCGGCTTCGACGCCCTGTTCACCGCCGACCATCCGGGTTCGGCGGCGTCCCCCTTCGTCTCGCTGGCCGCCGCGGCGGCGGTGACCTCGACGATCGGCCTGGGCTCGTACGTCTCCAACGCCGGCGTCCGCGAGCCGATGCTGCTCGCCTCGGACGTGGCCTCCCTCGACCTGCTCTCCGGCGGGCGGGCCCGGTTCGGCCTCGGCGCCGGCCACACCCCGGCCGAGTGGCGCGCGATCGGCCGGGAGCGCCCCGACGTCGCCGGGCGGGTGCGCCGCTGCCTGGCCGTGGCCGAGGCCGTCCGCGCTCTGCTCGACGGCGAGGAGGTCACCGTCGACTCCCCCGACCTGGTCGTGCGGGGCGCGCGGCTGGAGGCCCCGCGCCCGGTGCAGCGGCGGATCCCGTTCACCCTCGGCACGGCGAACTCCGCGATGCTGCGCTGGGCCGGCGCGCACGCCGACGTGGTCGGGCTGTCCGGCCTGGGGCGCACGCTGCCCGACGGCCACCGGCACGACGTGCGCTGGCGCGAGGCGGACATCGAGGCGCAACTGGCCTGCGTCGCCGCCGGAGCGCGGGGGCGGGACGAGCCGCCGGTGCTGGAGGCGCTCGTGCAGCACGTCGTCGTCACCGACGACGCCGAGGCCGCCGCCGCGCCGACCGCCGAGCGGATCGGCCTAACGGTCGCCGAGCTGCTCGCGACGCCATTCGTGCTGATCGGCACGGAGGACGAGATCGTCGCGGCGGTCGCCGCACACGGGCGCCGCTGGGGCGTCACCCGTTTCGTCGTACGCGAGGACGCACTCGACCCGCTCACGCCGGTGCTGGCCCGCCTCGCCGCCTGAGCGACGCATCGACGGCATTCAGGTCGGAACGCCTTCGGCGGCACCTCGCAGCGCGATGGTGCGCCTGGGTAGGGACGCTTCCGGTCATCGAAACTCTCTGACATCATCCGGCAGATAGATCGAAGGTTATGACCGTGGAGGTTCGGATGCGTACCCGCCTGACGAGTTCCCTCAGCGCCGCCCTGCTGGCGACCGCCGCGTTCCTGGTGCCGGCGTCGCCCGCCGCCGCCGCGCCGTCGTTCCGCACGCCGTTCCCGTGCAACCAGACGTGGTCCGGCCAGACCCGCACCACCCACAGCCCGCAGTACGCGATCGACTTCAACCGGACCAACGACCACGGCGATCCGGTCAAGGCCAGCGCCCCGGGCACGGTGGACGTCGTCGCCAACCTCGGCGACACCAGCTACGGCCGTTACGTACGGATCAACCACGGCAACGGGTACACCACCTACTACGCCCACCTCAGCGGCTTCAACGTCTCGGTCGGCCAGTCCGTCGGCTACAGCACCACCATCGGCTACGTGGGCAACAGCGGCGGCTCCTCCGGCTCCCACCTGCACTACGAGCAGCGCCTCAACGGCAGCGACATCAAGGTGCGCTTCAGCGGCAACCTGGCGCTCTACTTCGGGACGCAGAACTACACGCGTACCGCCGGCTGCTGATCCGGCGCGACGCCGCCGGCCGGCCGGTCGGCGGCGTCGCGCCCGGTGCGGTGCGTGCCCGCCACAGCGCATCCGATCCGCCGTCCGTACCCGAAGATGGGAGCATGCGGATCCTCATGGCCGGCGCGTCCGGCTTCCTCGGCACCCGGCTGGTCGACCGGCTCACGGCGGACGGCCACCAGGTCACCCGGCTGGTCCGCCGGCCGCCGCGCACCGCCGACGAGCGGCAGTGGAACCCGTCCGCCGCGCAGCTCGACCCGGCGGTGGTGGCGGAGGCGGACGCGGTCGTCAACCTGGCCGGCGCGGGCGTGGGCGACAAGCGGTGGAACGACGAGTACCGGCAGCTGATCCGGTCCAGCCGGGTCGACACCACCACCACGCTGGCGATCACCATCGCCGGCCTGCCCGAGGTCGACCGGCCGAGGACACTGCTGAACTCCTCGGCGGTCGGCTGGTACGGCAACACCGGCGACCGGGCGGTCGAGGAGGACGCCCCGGCGGGCGAGGGCTTCCTGGCCGACGTATGCCGGGTCTGGGAGGCCGCGACCCGGCCGGCCGAAGACGCGGGCGTACGCGTCGTGCGGCTGCGCATCGGCCTGCCGCTGCACCGCGACGGCGGGCTGCTCAAGCCGCAGCTGCTGCCGTTCCGGCTGGGCATCGCCGGGCGGCTCGGCAGCGGCCGGCAGTGGCTGCCGTGGATCTCCATGGCGGACTGGCTGGACGCCGCGCGGTTCGTGCTGGACCGCGACGACCTGGTGGGACCGGTCAACCTGGTCGGGCCGGCCCCGGTGACCAACGCCGAGTTCACCCGGGAGCTGGCCCGGCAGCTGCGCCGGCCGGCGATCGTCCCGATCCCGGCGCTGGCGTTGAAGGTGGTGCTGGGCGGCTTCGCGCACGAGGCGCTGACCAGCACCCGAGTCCTCCCGGGCGTGCTCACCGGGGCCGGCTTCACCTACCGCCACCCCACCCTGGCCGCCGCCCTGCACGCGGCCCTCACCGCCCCCTGACCCCACCAACCCCCTGCCCCTGCCCCTGCCTCCGCGATCCCCGTTGATCATGAAGTTGTTGTCGGGACACGCCGGGCGCGGCGACAACAACTTCATGATCAACGCTTGGGAGTCGGGTGGGGGGCTAGCAGCCGATCACCCAGTGGTTGGGGGCGGTCTGCTTGAGGGTGCTGGTGTAGAAGGTGTTGTAGAGGCCCATCCGCTGGTTCGAGCCGTTGGCGTAGGCGTAGCCGCCGGACTGGTAGGCGCGGCCGGCGGCGACGTGCGCGTAGTTGCTGGCCGTGACGCAGGTCGGCGCCGTGGTCGGGCTGGCGGTCGGGGAGGCCGTGGGGCTCGCCGTCGGGGACGCGGTGGGGCTCGCCGTCGGCGTCGGGGTGGGGTTCGTCCCGCCGTTCAGGCCGAAGAAGACCGCGTCGTGGTACGCCGAGCAGATGGTGTCGAGCAGGTACGCGGCGGCGGTGCCGCACTGCTCGGCACCCGGGCCCGGGTCGACCGGGGTGCCGTGCCCCATGCCGGAGACCCGGTAGACGCGGACGTCGTTGTTGCCGTACACCTCCAGGCTGGTGTTGGCGGGCAGCGACGCGGTGCTGGTGGGGGTCTGCGAGACGCCCCGGACGTTGGTCCACTGGTCGCGCAGCTCGGTGGCGTTGGCCGGTACGACGGTGGAGTCCGACGTGCCGTGCCAGATGGCGACCCGGGGGCGCGGGCCGGTGTGCCCGGGGTACGCGGCCCGGACCGCGTTGCCCCACTCCTGCGGGGTCTTGTTCACCCCGCTGTACTGGCAGGTACTGGTGGAGGCGGGCGGCGAGCAGCGGTACGGCAGGCCGGCGACGACCGAGCCGGCGGCGAACACGTCCGGGTAGGTGGCCAGCATGACCGCGCTCATCCCCCCGCCGGCGGAGAGGCCGCTGACGAACACCCGGCGGGCGTCGGTGCCGTAGTTGTTCCTCGCGTGGTCGACCATCTGCCTGATCGACAGGGCCTCGCCGGAGCCTCGGGTGATGTCCTGCTCGGTGAACCAGTTGAAGCAGCTCAGCGGCTGGTTGGCGCTGGACTGCTGCGGCACGATCAGGGTGAACTTCCACTGGTCGGCGAACTTCTGCCAGCCGGAGTTGGCGAAGTAGCCGGCCGCGTTCTGGGTGCAGCCGTGCAGCAGCACGACGGCCGGGGCCCCCGCCGGCAGGTTGTCCGGCCGGTACGCGTACATGGCGAGGTTGCCCGGGTTGGAGCCGAAGTTGGTGACCTGGGTGAGGGTGGCGGCCTGGGCGGGGGCGGCGACGGTCGCCACCGCGGCGACGGCGAGGACCATCCCGGCGACCGCGCCGGTCAGCCGGGAGAGCAGGGACGGGGAGCGGCGCACGGGGCCTCCTGGGGACGGGGTGTGAACTGGGTCACCCGCGAATTGCCGCGACGTTACGTCGATGCGTCGATGGTGTGACATGGGGCACGGTCACACATTCCGCGCCCGGAGGATGTGCGTCCTGACCGGCGTGCCCCGGTGCGGTTGGTAACGTCCGCTGCGTGCCGACCTCCCCGTCCCTGGCGCCTTCGCCGGCCTCGCCGCCCCGCGTCGTCCGCCACCGGCGGGCCGACCTGATCGTGGCGCTGGTCGCGCTGGCGCTCGCCGTCTGGGTGACCAGCGGGCTGTGGCAGGACCCGAACAGCCGCGCCATCACGGTCAACTCCAGCGACCAGGCGCTCTTCGAATGGCTGCTGGCCTTCGGCGGCCACGCGGTGACCCACGGCGACAACCCGCTCTTCACCTACCTGATCAACGTCCCCGACGGGGTGAACCTCGCGGTCAACACCTCGATCACCGTGTACGCGGTGGTCTTCGCGCCGCTGACGTACCTGATCGGGCCGCCTGCCACGTTCCTGGTGATCCTCACCCTCAACCTGGCCGCCACCGCGCTCGCCTGGTACTGGCTGCTCTCCCGGCACCTGGTCCGCAGCCCGCTCGCCGCCGCCGTCGGCGGGCTGTTCATCGGCTTCTCCCCCGGCATGGTCTCGCACGCCAACGCCCACCTGAACTGGACGGCGGGCTGGCTGGTGCCGCTGCTGATCTGGCGGACCTTCGCGCTGCGCCGCTCCCGGCACCCGCTGCGCGACGGCGCGATCCTCGGCCTGCTCGTCGCCGTCGCCTTCTCCATCGCCGCCGAGGGGCTCTTCTTCACGGCGCTGGCGCTCGGCGTCTTCGTCGCCGTCTGGGCGCTGCACCCGGCCCGTCGCGCCGAGGCCCGCGCGGCGCTGCCGACCTTCCTGCGCGGCCTCGGCGTGACCGCCGTCGTCGCGGGCGTGCTGCTGGCGTACCCGCTGTGGCTGCACTTCGCCGGCCCGCAGCGCTTCCACGGCACCGGCTTCGACGCGGTCATCCACTCCGAGGACGTGGTCGCCTACGGCGCGTACCCGCGCCGGTCGCTGGCCGGGGAGGTGGGCCTGGGCACCCGGCTGGCGCCGAACCCGACCGAGGAGAACTCCTTCTTCGGCATCGGGCTGCTGCTGCTCACCGTCGCCTGCTTCGTGGCGCTGTGGCGCCGGGCCGACGCGGCCCGCCGGGCGACGCTCTGGGCGCTGGGCGTGACCGCCGTCGTCTTCACCGTGCTCTCCTTCGGTCCCGAGGCCAAGATCGACGGCCGTCGTACGGACCTGCCGATGCCGTTCGACCTGCTCGGGCACCTGCCGGTGGTGAACGCCGCCCTGCCCGCCCGGCTGGCGCTGGTCGTGGCGCCGGTGATCGGGGTGCTGCTCGCGTACGCCGTCGACCAGCTCCGCGCCGATCCACCCCGGCGCCGCCGGACGCGGCTGGCCTGGTGGGCGGGGTTCGCGCTGGCGCTGCTGCCGCTCGTGCCGACGCCGCTGCTGACCATCGAACGCGAGCCGATCCCGCGCTTCATCACCGCCGGGACGTGGCGGGAGTACGTCTCCCCCGGCGGGGTGCTGACCCCGGTGCCGCTGGCCCTCGACGTCTACCCCGACGGCCAGCGCTGGCAGGCGCACGCGCTGGCGCACCGGCAGGGCGAGTTCGCCATCCCCTCCGGCTTCTTCCTCGGCCCCGGCGGCCCGGACGGGCGGGGCCGGATCGGCCCGCCGCCGCGCCCGTTCGGCGCGCTGATGGACCAGGCCGGCCGGACCGGGCTGGTGCCGATCATCACGGAGGGCAGCGTCGAGGAGGTCCGCGCCGACCTGCGGCACTGGCGGATCGAGACGATCGTGCTGCCCGACGAGGTGCACGGGGCGAAGTGGCCGGTCGACGAGGAGGCCATCCGGCGTACGGTGACGTCGCTGCTCGGGCCGCCCGAGCGGGTCGACGACGTGTGGCTGTGGCGGGTCCCGCAGGGCTGAGGCGTCGCCCTGGCGATCGCGGGCGGCCGGCCCCG
The DNA here is from genome assembly GCF_057197825.1 of Micromonospora sp. USAFONa4. Taxonomy (NCBI): domain Bacteria; kingdom Bacillati; phylum Actinomycetota; class Actinomycetes; order Micromonosporales; family Micromonosporaceae; genus Micromonospora; species Micromonospora sp. USAFONa4. The sequence continues at coordinate 1,571,191 of NZ_CM170072.1, forward strand.
CCGCAGGGTCCCGTCGTGAGCCGCGTCACCGATGGTGACCGGCCGGTACGGGTCTAGGCTTGGCGGCGTGACCACGACGACCTCCGGCCTCACGGCCGTCCGCGCCGGTGTCCTCGACTACCAGGCCGCCTGGGACGAGCAGCGCCGGCTGCACGAGTCGGTGGTGGCCGGCGAGCGCGGCGACACCGTTCTGCTGCTGGAGCACCCGAGCGTCTACACCGCCGGCAAGCGCACGGAGCCGTGGGACCGCCCCATGGACGGCACCCCGGTCGTCGACGTGGACCGGGGCGGCAAGATCACCTGGCACGGCCCGGGGCAGCTGGTCGGCTACCCCATCGTGCGGTTGCCCGACCCGGTCGACGTGGTCGCCTACGTCCGCCGCACCGAGCAGCTACTGATCGACGTCTGCGCCGAGTTCGGGCTGACCGCCGGCCGGGTCGAGGGGCGCAGCGGGGTCTGGGTGCCCGAGGACGACCGGGGCCCGGCGCGCAAGGTGGCGGCCATCGGCATCCGGGTCGCCCGCGGGGTGACCCTGCACGGCTTCTCCATCAACTGCGACTGCGACCTGGGCCACTTCGACCGGATCGTGCCCTGCGGCATCCGCGACGCCGGCGTCACCTCGCTCACCGCCGAGCTGGGCCGCCCGGTGTCCGTGGCCGACGTGCTGCCGGTCGTCGAGCGCCACCTGCCCACCCTCGTCACGGCCTGACCGATGCGGATCGACCTGGTCACGATCGTCGTGGCCGAGTACGACCCGGCCATCGACTTCTTCACCGGGGTGCTCGGTTTCGAGCTGGTGGAGGACTCCCCGTCGCTGACCAACGGCGGCCGGCCGAAGCGCTGGGTCGTCGTCCGCCCGCCGGGCGCGCAGACCGGGCTGCTGCTGGCCCGCGCCGACGGCGACCGGCAGGCTCGATCGGTCGGGGACCAGGTCGCCGGCCGGGTCGGCTTCTTCCTCCAGGTCGACGACTTCGACGCCGTCCACCGACGGATGGTCGAGGCGGGCGTGGAGTTCGTGAAGCCCCCGCGCACGGAACCGTACGGCCGGGTCGCCGTCTTCCGCGACATAGCCGGCAACCCCTGGGACCTCCTAGGCCCACCCTGACCCCACCCACCCCACCCACCCACCCCACCCACCCCCCGGCCCCCACCCACCCCCACGCCTGCGCCGTCGATCATGAGGTTGGCGGCGAAGTCGATCTCCTTCAGTGCCGCCAACCTCATGATCGCCAGATGGGGCGTGGGGGTTAGGGGGTCAGGCGGTGGAGGTCGCGGGGGAAGGCGGTGACCTCTCGGACGTTTGTCGCGCCCGTCAGGCGGGCCACGAAGCGTTCCAGGCCGATGGCGAAGCCGCCGTGTGGCGGCATGCCGTGCCGGAACGCGTCGACGTAGCCGGCGTACGGCTCGACCGGCTCGCCCCGGGCGGCGAGCGCCGCCAGGTAGTCGCCGTGCCAGTGCAGCCGCTGCCCGCCCGTCACCAGCTCCAGTCCCCGGAAGAGCAGGTCGAACCCGTTGGAGTACGCGGGCCGCGCCGGGTCCGGGTGGGTGTAGAAGGGCCGCTTCGCCATCGGGTACCCGGTGACGAAGAGGAACTCCGAGCCGTGCTCCCGCCGCGCCCACTCGCCCAGCGCCCGCTCGTGCGCCGGGGCCAGGTCCGGCTCGTCGGCCGGCGCGCCGGCGATCCTGAGCGCCTCGGTGAAGTGCACGGCGGGGATCTCGGCCGGCACGTCCGGGGGCGACACCCCGAGGGCGGCCAGCGCGGCCCCGGCCCGCTCGGTGACACTGCCCAGCATCCCGGCCAGCGTGTCGCGCAGCACGGCCATGACGTCCCGGTGGTCGGCGACGAAGCCCAGTTCGGCGTCCAGCGAGGTGTACTGCGCCAGGTGCCGGACGGTGTCGTGCGGCTCGGCCCGGAACACCGGCCCCACCTCGTAGACGCGCTCGAAGACGCCGACCATGAGCTGCTTGTAGAACTGCGGCGACTGCGCCAGGTACGCGGGCCGGCCGAACCAGTCCAGCGCGAAGACGTTCGCCCCGCTCTCGGTGGACGAGCCCACCACCTTCGGCGTGTGGATCTCCACGAAGTCGCGGGCGTCGAGCGTGGCCCGGAACCCGGCCACCGCCGCCGCCGAGACGCGCAGCGCCGCCGAGCGGGTCGGGTGGCGCAGCGCGACGGGCGCGTGGTCGAGCTGGGTGGGCAGGCTCGCGGTGAGCGCCGGCCGGTACAGGTCGAACGGCGGCGGTACGGCGGGCGGGCCGAGTGGTCGTACCGTCGGCGCGGTCAGCTCGACCCCGGCGGGCGCAGTCGGGTTCGCGACCACCGTGCCGGTGACCTCGACGACCGTCTCCTCGGTGAGTGCCTCCACCTCGGCGCGCACGGCCGGGTCGGTGATGACCACCTGGGTCAGGCCGGCGGCGTCCCGGACGATCAGGAAGGCCACCGACTTGAGCAGCCGGCGGCGGTGCACCCAGCCGGCGATCCGGACGGGTACGCCGACATGGGCGGAGAGTTGGCGGGACAGGACGCGTTGCATGGCAGGGCTGCCTCTCGGTCGATCGCGACGCCTGCCAACTCCGGTGGCGGGCGTCGCCCCAACCCCGTCAGGTGCGGGCGAGCGGGAAACCTCGCGGTGCCACCACACCTTCGCCCCCGCGCACGGGGGCCTCGTTCGTCGCCTTTTCACCGGGGCCAGCCGGGCGGGCTCTACTGGGCGGTGCGGCCTGCCCGCGCAGGCGCGCGGCGCGCCGGCCATCCGCCGTTCTTCCCGCAGCTCGGGAGGGTCTTCGCGGGCCCGGTGCCAGACCGCCTCGCAGCAACCGGCGGCTCTCTTCAACTGGCGGGTCGGGGCGCTACTCGGCTCCGTCACAGCTCTGGCGGGCACGCTAGCACCCACGCCGGGGCTCCTGTGACTGGTTTTTCCCGGCCCCGGTGTCCGGCGTCACAAGACTCCCGGGGTGACGCCGGTCGCCCGAACTACATCGACGGCGGCCGTCGGGCGTAGGCTCGGTTTTGTGACGATCGAGCACTCCGCGCCGACGACCGGCCAGGCAGCGCGCACGACGACGCCCGCCCCCGAGGGGCGGCGCCTCCTGCGGATCGAGGCGCGCAACGCCGAGACACCGATCGAGCGCAAACCGCCGTGGATCAAGGTCAAGGCCAAGATGGGGCCGGAGTACACCCAGCTGCGCGGGCTCGTCTCGCGCGAGGGGCTGCACACCGTCTGCCAGGAGGCCGGCTGCCCCAACATCTACGAGTGCTGGGAGGACCGGGAGGCCACCTTCCTCATCGGTGGCGACCAGTGCACCCGGCGCTGCGACTTCTGCCAGATCGACACCGGCAAGCCGGCCGAGTTCGACGCCGACGAGCCGCGCCGCGTCGCCGAGTCGGTGGTCTCGATGGGCCTGCGCTACGCGACCATCACCGGCGTGGCCCGCGACGACCTGCCCGACGGCGGCGCCTGGCTCTACGCCGAGACCGTCCGGCAGATCCACGCCCTCCAGCCGGGCTGCGGCGTCGAGCTGCTGATCCCCGACTTCAACGCGGTCCCCGAGCAGCTCGCCGAGGTCTTCGGCGCCCGGCCGGAGGTGCTCGCCCACAACGTGGAGACCGTGCCGCGGATCTTCAAGCGGATCCGGCCGGCCTTCCGCTACGAGCGGTCGCTGGACGTGATCCGGCAGGCCCGCGCCGACGGGTTGGTCACCAAGTCCAACCTCATCCTGGGCATGGGCGAGGAGCGCGCCGAGGTCTCCCAGGCGCTGCGCGACCTGCACGAGGCCGGCTGCGAGCTGATCACCATTACGCAGTACCTGCGCCCCACCCCCCGGCACCACCCCGTCACCCGCTGGGTCAAGCCGGAGGAGTTCGTCGAGCTGCGCGAGGAGGCCGAGGAGATCGGCTTCGCGGGCGTGATGAGCGGGCCGCTGGTGCGCTCGTCGTACCGGGCCGGGCGGCTCTACCGGCAGGCGCTCGAGGCCCGCGAGGGCCTTCCGGTCACCGCCGGCTGACCACCCCGGCGACGCGCCGGCACCGTTCGACCACGGGCCGGCGGCAAACTGCCATGATCGGCTCATGACGGTCGGCGTACGCCAGCGGTGGCGTGACTCGCGTTCCGCGCTCCCGCCCGACCGGCGGCCCGTGCTGCCGACCGTCCTCGCCGTGCTCGCCGTCGTGGCCGGGACCGGCTACCGCCTCGGGCTGCTGCTGCACGACGCGCCGCCGACCAACAGCGACGAGGCCACCATGGGCCTGGCCGCGCTGCACATCTCCCGCGGGCAGGAGTTCCCCGTCTGGTTTTACGGCCAGGCGTACATGGGCACGCTGGAGGCCTACCTGGCCGCGCCGGTGTTCGCGCTGTTCGGCCCGTCGACGCTCGGGCTACGCCTGCCCACGCTCGCCCTGTACGCGGTCTTCGTCGTGCTCGCCTGGCGGCTGACGCTGCGGCTGACCAGGGACCACTGGTTCGCCCTGCTCGTCGTGGCGCTGCTGGCGCTCGGCTCGGACCGGGTCGTGAAGAACCAGCTCATCGCCGGGGGCGGGTACCCGGAGATGAACGCGGCCGGGGTGGCGCTGGCCGTGCTGGCGTACGACCTGGCGACCGGCCGGCCGGGACGCCGACTGCCGCGCTGGGCGGGGTGGGGATTCCTGGCCGGGCTGATGCTCTGGGTGGACCCGCTGGTGCTGCCGTACGTGGCGGCGACCGGCGCGGTGCTCCTCGCGTACGGCCGGCGGGAGCTGCGCGGCAGGGCCGGCGTGCTGCTCGGTGCCGCCGCGCTCGTCGGGGCCGGGCCGCTGCTGGTACACAGCCTGGCGACGGGGCGCAATCCGGTCGCGGCGGTGCTCGCCGCCGGTGGCTCCGGGCAGCCCGCCGGCTGGGCGGACCGGCTGCACGGCGGGCTGGTGCTCGGCCCGCCGCTGGGCATGGGCTTCTGCTCCCCGGGCCACTGCGCGCCCGGCCAGTCGTGGTGGGCGGTCGCCCTCCCGCTACTGCTCCTCGCGGCCGCCCTCTCGGCCTGGCGCGCGCTACGCCCACCCGTCGCAGATCTTGGACAGTTGCCGTTCAGGGCCGACGGCAACTGTCCAAGATCCAACGCGGCGGCGGGCGGGGCGGTGCGGCTCGCCCTGGTGGCGGCCGCCGTCGGGACGCTCGCCGTCTACACGGCCAGCAACGCCGCGGGCCGCACGCCGGTGGAAAGCTCCCGGTACCTGTCCTGCCTGCTCATCTCCGTTCCGGCCCTGCTCTGGCCGCTCTGGTCGGCCGCCCGCCGGGGCGTGACGGGTGTCGCGGCGGTCCTGGTGCTCGCGGCGACGCTGGGCACCGCCGCCGTGGCCACCGCAGGCACGGTCGAGGTCGCGCCGGCCGCCCGCGCCGCCGAGGCCCGGCACGCCGGACTGGTCGCCGCGCTGCGCCAGCGGGGCGTCCGGCACGTGTACGGCGGCTACTGGACCTGCAACCGGCTCACCTTCGCCACCCGCGAGGACGTGCTCTGCGCGGTCGTCGACGACGACCTGCGCCCGGGGCACGACCGGTACCTGCCGTACCGCCGGGCTGTGCGGCAATCTGCGGCACCGGCCTGGGTCGCGCCGGCCGGCTCACCGCTGGCGGCCCGCCTGGACGAGCGCCGTCGCGCCAACCCGGCCGCGTTCGACCTGGTCACCGTCCCCGGCTGGCGGATCTACCTGCCCCGCCCCTGACCGACGCCGCCACCCCAGGCCAGGGCGCGGTCCACCAGCTCCTGAGCGGTGGGGTGGGCCCGGCCGAGCCGCAGTCCGGCGTCGGAGCTGAAGCCAGCGCAGCCCGGCGCGGAGCTGGAGTCGGCGCGAGCCAGCGCGGAGCTGAAGCCAGTGCAGCTCGGCGCGGAGCTGAAACCGGCGCGAGCCAGCACGAAGCTGGAGCCCGTGCAAGCCAGCGGAGCTGGAGTCGGCGCGGGCCGGACGCGCGCGGGAGGTGGGTCCGGGGCCGCCCGCTCCCCCGTCCTCCTCGCGGCCCTCGGCCGCGGCACGGCGGCGTAAGGGGCTCAGCCCGGCCGCGGACAACGCGACGTGCGGCGACCACTAGACTCTGCGGCATGGCAAAGCCCCAGGAGAAGGTCTCGTTCGGCCAGCGGCTGAAGCAGATCGGGATGGTGTTCAAGTTCACCGCCAAGCAGGACCGGTGGTTCGCGCCGTTGGCCGCTGCCGCGGTGCTGATCCCGCTCGCGCTCACCGTGGTCGCGGTCCTGCTCTGGGGCTGGATCTGGCTGCCGCTGGGCATCCTGTTCGCCCTGCTCTGCCTGCTGATCGTGCTCAACCTGCGGTCCAACCGGGCGATGATGAACGCCGCCGAGGGGCAGCCCGGCGCGGCGGCCCAGATCATGGAGAGCATGCGGGGCGACTGGCGGGTCACCCCGGCGGTCAGCTCCACCACGCAGATGGACATGGTCCACCTGGTCATCGGCCGGCCCGGGGTGATCCTGCTGGCGGAGGGCAACCCGCAGCGGGTACGCGGGCTGCTCGGCCAGGAGAAGCGGCGGCTGGCGAAGGTGATCGGCTCCGCCCCGCTCTTCGACTACGTGATCGGGCAGGAGGAGGGCGAGCTGCCGATCCGCAAGCTGCGCATGACGCTGATGCGGCTGCCGCGCAACCTCAGCGGCAAGGACGTCAACTCGCTGGACAAGCGGCTCAAGGCGCTCACCGCCCGCCCGCAGATGCCCAAGGGCGCGATCCCGAAGAACATGCGACCCGCGCGGGGCGCGTTCCGCCAGACGCGCGGTCGCTGACCTTCCGACGCGTACGCGAAAGAGCCGGGCCTGCTCGCGGGGCCCGGCTCTTCGTGCGTCTCAGGGGCGGGGGGCGTCGGTGACGACGGAGCCCGCCAGACGGTCGTGCAGGCCGCGTCGGTGGCCGTCCATCAGCAGGGCCGGGACGACCAGGGCGAGCAGCAGGCCGCGCAGCAGTGCCCGGGCCACCCCGATGCGGCCGCCGTCGGCCCAGGCGACGCAGCGGACCTTCGTGATGAACATGCCCGGCGTCTGCGCGAAGAGCCCGAGGAAGAAGCCGTACTCGACGATCAGCACCAGCACGGGCGCCCACCCGTCACGGACCGGGTCGGCGAAGCCCCCGGCGACGAGCAGGCAGAGCACCCAGTCGATCACCAGCGCGCCGAACCGGCGCCCCAGGCTGGGCGGCGTGAAGGCGGGATCCGACGCGGGCGGTACGGGGCGATCATGCGGCTTGGTCACAACGGTCAAGGGTATCCAGGGGGTGTGGACGGATCGGGGACGGTCGCCCGCACCCGGGCAGCAAAAAGGGGCGAAAGCGAGCAAGTGTCAATAGAATGGCACAGCCGGTGGTGTCCCGTCGCCCGGTCCGGCCCGCCCGAGCGGCGCGGATGACGCTCCGCGAGGGACGTAACACGGCAGAAACACTCAAGACATGGCCGGGCAACCGCGCGGCCATAGCGTCGCCAAGAGCCTAGCCACCCGTGGACGTGCCAGGAGGACGTGTGTTCGCCAATCCCGAGGAACTCCTGCGATACCTCAAGAACGAGGACGTGAGGTTCGTCGACGTACGGTTCTGTGACCTGCCCGGCGTGATGCAGCACTTCAACCTGCCGGTCGAGTCCGTCGACGATGCCTTCTTCACCGAGGGCCTGGCCTTCGACGGGTCGTCGATCCGCGGTTTCCAGGCGATCCACGAGTCGGACATGCTCCTGCTCCCGGACGTCGCCACCGCCTTCATCGACCCCTTCCGGGCGCAGAAGACCCTCGCGCTCAACTTCTTCATCCACGACCCGTTCACCCGCGAGGCCTACAGCCGCGACCCGCGCAACGTGGCGAAGAAGGCCGAGGCCTACCTGGCCGCCAGCGGCATCGCCGACACCGCGTACTTCGGCGCGGAGGCGGAGTTCTACATCTTCGACTCCATCCGCCACGAGACCTCGGCGCACCAGTCGTTCTACTACATCGACTCGATCGAGGGCGCCTGGAACACCGGCCGCGAGGAGCCGGGCGGCAACCGCGGCTACAAGACCGCGTACAAGGGCGGCTACTTCCCGGTGCCGCCTGTCGACCACCTCGCCGACCTGCGCGACAGCATCGTGCGCCGGCTGGTCGACAGCGGGTTCACCGTGGAGCGCTCGCACCACGAGGTGGGCACCGCCGGCCAGTCCGAGATCAACTACCGGTTCTCGACGCTGCTGCACGCGGCCGACCAGCTCCAGCTCTTCAAGTACATCGTGAAGAACGAGACCTGGGCCAACGGCAAGACCGCGACCTTCATGCCGAAGCCGCTCTTCGGCGACAACGGCTCCGGCATGCACACCCACCAGAGCCTGTGGCTCAACGGCGAGCCGCTGTTCTACGACGAGACCGGCTACGCCGGCCTGTCCGACATGGCCCGCTGGTACATCGGCGGCCTGCTGCACCACGCCCCGTCGCTGCTGGCCTTCACCAACCCGACGGTCAACTCGTACCGCCGGCTGGTGCCGGGCTTCGAGGCGCCGGTCAACCTGGTCTACTCGCAGCGCAACCGCTCCGCCTGCACCCGCATCCCGGTGACCGGCAGCAACCCGAAGGCCAAGCGCGTCGAGTTCCGCGTGCCGGACCCGTCGGCCAACGTCTACCTGGCCTTCTCGGCGATGATGATGGCCGGCCTCGACGGCATCAAGAGCAAGATCGAGCCGCCGGCGCCCATCGACAAGGACCTCTACGACCTGCCGCCGGAGGAGTGGGGCGACGTCAAGCAGGTGCCGGGCTCGCTGTCGGCGGTGCTCGACTCCCTCGAAGCCGACCACGACTACCTGCTCGACGGCGGGGTGTTCACCCCCGACCTGATCTCGACCTGGATCGAGTGGAAGCGCGCCAACGAGGTCGACCCGGTGCGCCTGCGCCCGACCCCGCACGAGTTCGCGATGTACTTCGACTGCTGACGCAGCAGGACACCTCAGGAAGGCCCCGGGTCCCCCGGGGCCTTCCTGCGTCCACATGTCACTGGGGCAGTGCCGAGGAACTGGCGCTGCTCAGGACCCCGGACGCGCGAAGGCCGAGGTCGGAGCAGGTTCAACACGTAACGGGGCCGCTGAATACCTTCGCGTCCGTTATATTGCTGCCGTGGACACTCCGCTGCGCGAACCCACCTTCCTGATCCTCACCGCGCTGGCCGGCGAGCCGATGCACGGCTACGGCCTGATCGGCGAGGTCGCCGCCCTCTCCGACGGGCGCGTGTCGCTGCGGCCCGGCACCCTCTACGGCGCGCTCGACCGGCTGACCGACGCCGGCCTGGTCGAGGTCGACCGCGAGGAGGTGGTGGACGGCCGGCTGCGCCGCTACTACCGCCTCTCCCCGGCCGGCGACGCCACGCTGAGCGCCGAGACCGAGCGCCTGCGCCGCAACGTCGAGGCGGCCACCGCCCGCCTGCGCGCCCGCGCGGCCCGACCGCTCGCCCCGCGTACCGCCGGGGGGTTGGCATGAGCGAGTTGGAGCGGCGCTACCACCGCCTGCTGCGCGCCTACCCGGCCGAGTACCGGCGGGCGCGCGGCGCGGAGATCGTCGGCACGTACCTCGACCTGGCCGGGCCGGGGCGACGCTGGCCCTCGCCTGCGGACGCCGCGGACCTCGTGCGCGGCGGCCTGCGCCAGCGGCTGCGGGCCGCCGGGGCCGCCGACCTGACCCCGGGTGTACGCCTCGCCGCCGTCCTCGCCTTCCTCACCGCGACGGCGCTGGCGGGGGCCTGGTCGGGGCTGGAGCTGCACCCGCCGATGGCGCAGTGGGGCGTGCCGCACGCCGGACCGTTCGTCTCGCTCGGGATCGGGGTGTGGGCGGCCTGGCTGCTCGCCGCAGCCGTGCACGCGGCGGCACCTGGTGTTTGGACCCGCCGCGCGGTGGCCCTGGCCCTGCTGCTCACGGTCGCGGTCGTACCGGTTGCGGCCCTCGCCGGCCTGCCCCGGCCACCGCTGTTCGTGCTGCTGCCACAGGTCGGGCTGGGGCTGGTGGCGCTGGCCCTGCCCGGACGGCTGCCGGCGCTGATCCGGGCGGCGCCCCTGCTCGCGATGGCCGCCGCCGGCCTCACGAGTGTCAACCTGCTGCCCCGCTACGACTCCTACGTCAGCTACCACGGCTGGACGGCGAGCGGGATACTGCCCGGCGCCGCCGTGACGCTGCTCGTCGTGGTGCTGCTGCTCGGCGCGGGGCTGGCCCTGCGGGCCGACCCCCGGGGCGGCTGGGCGCTGCTGGTGCTGCTGACCCCGGTCGGCTTGCTCTTCCTTCAGCCGCTGGCCGGCGCGCTCGACGGCAACATGCGCGGCGCGCCCAACCCCGGCTGGGACGCCCTCGCCGCGACGGCCGTCCTCATCGGCGTCGCCGGCCCCGCGCTGCTGCCGTTGGCGATCGCCCTGCGCAAGCGCCTACGCGGACCCTGGCCGGTCGGCACCGGCGACCGATGCCCGTCCTGCGGGCGTACCACCGAGCGGGTCCCGTAGACCAGGGGCAGCGGCACCCGGGCGGCGAGTGGAACACCACGGCTGTCGACCGAGGGTTTTGACAGCCACAGCGTTCCACCCGCCGGAGGACGGTCAGCGCAGGGCCGCCTCCCATTCCCGCGTGTGGGCGGCGAGGTGGTCGGCGGTGGCCAGCCAGTACGGGCCGTCCTCGGTCCAGATCCGGGCCCACGGCTCGCGCCGCTGCTCCGCGCCCTCGCGCAGCAGGTCGTACATCGCCCGGGCGCGGCGGCCGAGCATTCCGGCCAGGGCCGGGCGGGACGCCTCGTCGAGGCGGTAGCCGTCGGCGAAGGCACGCAGCCGGGCCGCCGACTCGGCCACCGGCCGGTCCGGGCGCAGGCCGGCCATGCTCTGCGCGGCGTACGCGACGTCCCACAGCCGGGAGCCCGGCGCGGCGGCGTCCCAGTCGATGAGCACCCAGCCGCGGTCCGTCCTGATCAGGTTCCAGGGGGCCACGTCGTTGTGGCAGACGAGTTCCTCCCGGTCGGGCGGGATGAGCCGCTGCCACGCCGCGCCGGCCGGCGGGGTGAAGCCGGCCAGCGCCTCGTGCAGCTCGGCCAGCATCCGGCCGATCGCGAACAGGTCCGCCACCGGGTACGTGCCCGATGCCGCGCCGACCTCGCCGGGGACGTACTCCAGCACCTGCCGGCCCTGCGCGTCCCGGCCCAGGGGTCGGGGCGCGCCGGAGAACCCCACCGCGTGCAGGTGTTCCAGCAGGGCGTCGACCGCGTCGGTCCAGGGGCCGGCCGGACGGCGCACGGTGTCGCCGACACGCACCACGCCGGCGGTGGCGTTGCCCGGCAACGTTTCCTCGGTTGCGCTCATCCCACGATCATGGGCTCGCCAGCCACAACGCACGTCACGGACCTCAGCCGGGCGCGCGGCACGGGCGCGACGCCCCGAGAACGCGGCGCGAACCCCGCCGGCCCGAACGCGCGGCACGGCCCCTCAGTCCGAACGCGCGGCACGGCCCCTCAGTCCGGGCGCGCGGCACCGGCCCGGCGGAGTCGGAGCAGGCCCCACGCCGCCAGTCCGGCCGCCAGCGCGGTCATCGCCAGCGCGCCCGGGGCCTTGCTGAACCGGGCCAGGTTGGTGCCGTCGGGCAGGGCGAGGAAGGCCGCCGCCGCGCAGGGCGCCACGAACCAGGTCGTACGCGTCGCGGCGACCGCGAGCAGCGCCAGCGGCCAGGTGGCGTACCAGGGATGGAAGACCGGAGCCAGCGCGACCGTGGCGGCCAGCGCCAGCCCGGCCCCGAGCAACGCGGCCCGGGGGCGGGCGGCGTCCGGGCGGGCCACCCGCTGCCCGACGCCGCTCGCCCCGCGCAGCCCCGACCACGCCCGCCACCACAGCGCCGCCACCAGCACGGCGAGCAGCAGCAGGGCCGCCGCGCGGACGACCGGCACCGCGCCCGGCTCCCGGCCGGCGAGGCCGCCCGCGTAGTCGACGACGAAGCCGACCGCCGTGGGCGGGGACGTCCACTGCTCCGAGTCGCCGCTGCGGGTCAGCCCGCCCACCCAGCCGAGGCCGAGCCCCGAGAGCAGCGAGGCGACGGCCACCGCGCCGAGCACCCCGCCGGCCAGCCAGCCGCCGTCGCGCAGCAGCGCCCGTACGGTGTGCCGGCCGTGCACGGCGGCCAGCGCCGCGAACGGGAGCACCACCACGGCGGTCGCCTTCACGGTCACCGCCAGCCCGAGCAGCGCCCCGGCCAGCAGCAGCGGCCCCGGCCTGCCGGGACGGCGGACCAGCACGAGCAGGCCCAGCGTCAGCAGCCCGAGCATCACCGCGTCGTTGTGCGCGCCGGCGATCAGGTGCACCGCGACCAGCGGGCTGGCCAGCGCCAGCCAGGCCGCCCGGCGGGTGGGCACGTCGGCGGCCCGGGCCAGCCCGACCAGGCAGGCGGCGGTCAGCAGCACCCCGGCGACCGCGAACAGCCGGAACGCCACGATCGCGCCCACCAGGCCGCCGCCGAGGGTCACGGCGAACGCGGCGAGCAGCACGAAGACCGGCCCGTACGGCGCGGGCGTGTCCCGCCAGATCGGGGCGACCGCGTCCACCCAGGGGCAGCCGGCCCCGGCCACGCCGACGGCGTACGGGTCGACGCCGTGCGCGTACGCCCAGCCCTGGCAGGCGTACGAGTAGACGTCCCGGCTGCCCAGCGGCGGCGCGGCCAGCAGCGGCAGCGCCCACAGCCCGGCGGTCCGGTACGCCCACCGCGTCGACGGCGCACCCCGGCGCAGCGCCCACCAGGCGCCGACCAGCAGCCCGGTGCCGACGAGCCACAGCGCGACGGTCCACGGCTCGTCGCCGAGGCCCGGAGCGGGGGTGGCTGCCCGGGGCAGCGCGCCGCCGAGCCAGCCGGCGACGGTCAGCAGCACCGCCCCGGCCAGGCCGACCCAACGGGCGAGCCCGGCGGCACCGGGCGACGGCGGCGCGGGTCCGGGCGACGGAGATCCGGACGACGGCGGGGGCCCGGGTGGCGGACCGGGCGGCCGTGGGGAGCCCGGGCCGGGCGGCGGCGGGGTGCCGGGAGCGGTCACCGGCGTCCCTCTCCTCAGTCCACGGCGACCGGCCGACGGGCCGCCCGGGCCGACCGTACCAAGCGGACCACCACCACGATCACGAACAGCGTCATCAGCGGCGCCCCGACGGTCTTGGTGTACCGGGCCAGCCCCGTGCCGTCGGCGAGCACCAGGAACGACGAGACGATCGCGACGACCGCGAACCACCCGGTGCGCCGGGCCGTGGCCGCGAGCACCGCGAGCGGCCACGGCCAGTACCAGGGGTGGAAGAGCGGGGCGAGCGCGACGGTGGCGGCCAGCGCCAGGCCGGCGTGCCAGATCGGTTCCCGGGTGCGCGCCCGCCACCACAGCCAGAGCAGCACCAGCGCCAGCGCCGCCATGCCGATCCCCCGGGTGGCCGGCAGCGGGTCGCCGTGCCAGCCGAACGGCGCGGCGAGGTAGGCGACGGTCTGCCCCACCGCCGTCGGCGGCGAGGTCCAGGCGATCACCAGGCCGCCCTGTTCGAGCCCGGTCACCCAGCCGAAGCCGAGGCCGGTGGCGAGGGTCGCGCCGACCACGGCGGCGACCGCCCCGCCGACCACCCACCCGCCGTCGCGCACCAGCGCCCTGATCGAGTACGCCCCGACGATCGCGGCCAGCGCGGCGAACGGCACCACGACCAGCGCGGTCACCTTGATCGCGACGGCGAGGCCGAGCAGCACTCCCCCGCCGAGCAGCGGGCCGGGGCGACCCGGCCGGGACACCACCACGGCCAGCCCGGCGACGAGCAGCCCCACCATCAGCGCGTCGTTGTGCGCCCCGGAGACCAGGTGCACCCCGATCAGCGGCGAGCCCAGCGCCAGCCAGACGGCCCGGCCGCCCGGTACGCCGCAGCGGCGGGCCAGCGCCGGCAGGCAGGCCGCCGTCAGCCCCACCCCGACGACGGCGAGCAGCCGGAACAGCACGATGCTGCCGTACAGCGACCCGGTGGCCTTCACCACCGCCCCGGCGAGCAGCACGAACAGCGGCCCGTACGGGGCCGAGGTGTCCCGCCAGATGTAGGAGATGGTGTCCAGCCACGGGCACGGCAGCGCCGAGACGCCCTGCTCGTACGGGTTCAGGCCGGCGGAGAAGCTGGCCCCCTGGCAGGCGTACGCGTAGACGTCCCGGCTGCCCAGCGGCGGCGTGAGAAGCAGCGGCAGCAGCCAGAGCCCGACGGTGACCAGCGCCCAGCGGGTCGACGGCACGCGGTCACGCAGCGTCCACCAGGCGTACGCCATTGCACCGGTGCCGACCGCCCAGGTGGCGATGATCAGCGGGCCGTACGGGCCCTGCCAGATGCTGACCGGGGTGGGGCGCAGGTCGCCGTCGGGGAACGCTCCGCCGAGGAACGCGGCCACGGCGAGCAGCGTCGAGCCGGCGAGGCCGGTCCAGCGCGCGAGGTGGTGAGGCACGCCGGACATGCTGCCAGTACGGTGGTCGCGGTACGGAGGTGGGCATGCGGCGCAGTCGGGTGGTGGCGGTGGCCGCCGTCTCCGCCGTGCTCCTCGCAGTGGCGTACGTCGCCCTCCCGCCGACCGGCTCCGACCTCGCCGCGCAGGTGGCCCGGGCCGACTTCTTCGCCGCGCACGGCCTCGCCCCGGTGGACCTGCGCTGGTACGGCGGCGTGCAGCAGTTCGGCTACAGCCTGCTCTCCCAGCCGGTGATGGCGCTGCTCGGGGTACGGGTCACCGGCGCGCTGGCCCTGGTGGCGGCGGCGACCGCGTTCGCGGCGCTGCTGGTGCGTACCGGGGTGCCCCGCCCGTTGCTCGGCAGCCTCGTCGGGGTGCTCACCATCGCCGGCAACCTGGTCTCGGGCCGGGTGACGTACGGCCTCGGGGTGGCCTTCGGCCTCGGCGCGCTGCTCGCCCTCACCCTCGGTCCGACCGCCTCCACCGGCGGCGCCCGGGGTGGACCGACCGATTCCGGCCCGGGTGGACCGACCGGCGCGGGCCCCGACAGGCGGGGGCGGCTCGTGCGGCTCGGGTTGGCGGCGGCCGGGGCGCTGCTGGCCTCGGCGACGAGCCCGGTCGCGGGTCTCTTCGTCGGCCTGGCCGGGGCGGCGCTCCTGCTGACCCGCCGGTACGCCGACGGCCTGGTGCTCGGCGTCGCCGCCGCGCTGCCGCTCGGGCTGACCGCCCTGCTCTTCGGCGACGGCGGCTGGATGAACATCAGCCGCACCGACACGGTGCGCGCCGTGCTGACCAGCCTGCTCGTGGCCGCGCTCGTGGGCTACCGGCCGGTGCGGGTGGGGGCGCTGCTCTCGGCGGCCGGGGTGCTGGCGGCGGCGCTGGTGCACACCCCGGTGGGGCTGAACGCCACCCGGCTGGCCGTCATGTTCGCCCTGCCCCTGCTGGCCGCCGCCGCCCGCCCACCGGCCCGGCTGACGGCATGGCTGGGCCGGGGCGGCGCGTCACCCGCCGACGGGCCCGGGGCCGCCAGGCGGACCGGCGTAGGACCCGCCGGAGCCGGCGGCACGCGGGCCTGGGGCGTCGCGCTGGCCGGGCTGCTGGCGGCGGTGTGCTGGTGGCAGCCGCCGGTGCCCCCCGCCGACCTGCGCAGCGTCGACGACCCGACCAGCCGGGCGGGCTACTTCGCGCCGCTGCGGGCGTTCCTCGACGGGCAGCGCCTCACCGGCCGGGTGGAGGTCCCGCCGACCCGCAACTACTGGGAGGCGGCGAGGCTGGGCGAGGTGCCCCTGGCCCGGGGCTGGCTGCGGCAGGCCGACATCGACCGCAACCCGCTCTTCTTCACCACCGTGCCGGGGGCCGCGGGCACCGGGGTGCCACTGACCGCCGCGAGCTACCGGGACTGGCTCACCGCCAACGCGGTGCAGTTCGTCGCGGTGCCGGACGCCCCGCTGTCCTGGGTGGGACGGGCCGAGGCCGAGCTGGTCGCGGGCGGGCTGCCCTACCTGACGCCCGTCTGGTCCGGCCCGCACTGGCGGGTCTGGGCGGTGACCGACCCGACCCCGATCGTCGAAGCGCCGGCCGAGCTGGTCGCGCAGGACGGCGCGTCGGTGACGTTCCGGGCTCCGGAAGCCGGCACGGTGCCGGTCCGGGTGCGGCACAGCCGATGGCTGACCGCCTCGGGCGGGGCCACGGTCGCCGCCGCCGGCGACTGGACGGCGGTGACGGTGCCGCGCGCCGGGCAGTACCGGCTCGGCAGCTGACCGGTCGCCCACCTTTTTGCCGACCCGGCAACAATCTTTGCTCCCGGGCTGCCGCCACGTCACGATCGACGGGCAGGGACGACCTCGTCGCAGCCGGCACGCTCGGCGAGGAGGCAGGCAGCGCACCAGGAGGACGAGACGTGCAGCACGACGCGACGACCGGTGGACACCGGCACGACCACACCACGACGGCCACCGGCCACGACGGGCGGCACCCGGACGTGGACGAGGAGACCGCGCGGTTCTGGGAGGAGCACTACGGGCGGCACGAGAGGGTCTGGAGCGGCCGGGCGAACCCGATCCTGGTCGACGTCGCCGGCTCGCTGCCGGCCGGCACCGTGCTGGACCTCGGCTGCGGGGAGGGCGGCGACGCGCTCTGGCTGGCCGCGCGGGGCTGGCGGGTGACCGCCGTCGACGTCTCCGAGACCGCCCTGGCCCGGGCCGCCGAGGAGGCCGCCGCCGCCGGGGTCACGTCCCGCATCGAGTTCCGCCGGCACGACCTCACCCGCACTTTTCCGCCCGGCGCGTACGACCTGGTCTCCGCGCAGTTCCTCCAGTCGCCGCTGGAGCTCCCCCGGGCGGAGCTGCTGCAATCGGCGGCCCGGGCCGTGGCCCCCGGCGGCCGGCTGCTGATCGTCGAGCACGGCGAGGTCCCGCCGTGGGGACGGCACGACCACGCGCACGCGCGCTTCTCCACGCCGCAGGAGACCCTGGCCGCGCTGGACCTCGACCCCGACCGCTGGGACACCGAGCGGCTCGACGCCCCGCGCCGGCAGGCCACCGGCCCGAACGGCGAGCCCGGCGAGCTGGTCGACCACGTGGTGCTTGTGCACCGCCGCCGCTGAGCTCCGCAGCGACGACCGGCCGGGCGGCGGGCTCAGGAGTCGAGCACCCGTTCCATCGCCGCCCGGGAGCGGCGGCAGGTGCGCAGGTACTCGTCGAGGAACTCGCCGGGGTCGTCGCGGCCCAGCAGCCGGACCACGCCGGCCAGTTCGACGCCGTGCCGGGGCAGCTGGTCGCCCTCCCGGCCCCGGACCAGCATCAGCGCGTTGCGGACCTGTGCGGCCAGCGTCCAGCCGGCCGCCATCTCGGTGGC
Source organism: Micromonospora sp. USAFONa4 (assembly GCF_057197825.1). Classification (NCBI taxonomy): domain Bacteria; kingdom Bacillati; phylum Actinomycetota; class Actinomycetes; order Micromonosporales; family Micromonosporaceae; genus Micromonospora; species Micromonospora sp. USAFONa4. Next base: position 1,588,468 of record NZ_CM170072.1, read on the forward strand.
GTCCGTCGGGTCGACCAGGCCCGCGTCCCGGGCCGCCGCGAGGGCGTCGAGCGTACGCGTGCCGCGCAGCGCCGGGATCGCCCCCGCGTGCCGGAGCTGGAGCAGCTGCACGGCCCACTCGACGTCGGCGAGGCCACCCCGCCCCAGCTTGGTGTGGGTGGCCGGGTCGGCGCCCCGGGGCAGCCGCTCGTGCTCCACCCGCGCCTTGATCCGGCGGATCTCCACCACCTGCTCGCGGCTCAGCCCGTCGGCCGGGTAGCGCACCGGGTCGACCATCGCCACGAACTCGGCGCCGAGGTCGGCGTCGCCGCAGACGAACCGGGCCCGCAGCAGCGCCTGCGCCTCCCACACCTTCGACCAGCGGGCGTAGTACTGCGCGTACGCGGCGAGGCTGCGCACCAGCGGGCCCTGCCGGCCCTCGGGGCGCAGGTCGGCGTCGACGCCCAGCGGCGGGTCGGGCGCGGGCATGCCGAGCAGCCGGCGCAGCTCCTCGGCGATCGCGCGGGCGGCGGCACCCGCCGCGCCGTCGCCCGCGCCGGCCGGCGCGTCGTAGACGAAGAGCACGTCGGCGTCGGAGAGGTAGTTCGACTCGTACCCGCCGAGCCGGCCCATGCCGATGACGGCGAAGCGCAGCCCCGGCACGGGCGGTTGAGCCGCGCGGGCGGCCCGCAGGGCGGCGGCCAGGGTGGCGTCGGTGACGTCCGCCAGGGCGGTGCCGACGGCGGTCACGTCGGCCAGGCCCAGCGCCGCGCGCCCGCCGTCGGGCCGGGGCGGCGACGGGGCCAGCGAGCCGGCCCGGCTCAGCAGGTCGGCGCAGGCGATCCGGACCAGTTCCCGGCGGCGCAGCGCGCGGATCGCCCGGGTGGCCTCGACCGGGTCGGAGTGCCGGGCCGCGGCGGCGGCGAAGCCCTCGCAGAGGACCGTGCTGGGCCGGGGCGCCAGCTCGCTCTCCTCGGCCAGCAGCCGCAGCGCCTCCGGCTCGCGGGCCAGCAGGTCGGCGGCGTACCGCGAGGAGGAGAGCACCCGGGCCAGCCGGCGGGCCACCGGCCCGGAGTCGCGCAGCAGGCGCAGGTACCAGGGGGTGCTGCCGAGCTTGTCGGAGACCTGCCGGTAGTTGAGCAGGCCGCGGTCCGGCTCGGGGGCGTCGGCGAACTCGCTGAGCAGCACCGGCAGCAGGGTGCGCTGGATGGCGGCGGTGCGGCTCACCCCGCCGGTGAGGGCCTGGAGGTGACGCAGCGCCCCGGCGGGGTCGGCGAAGCCGAGGATCTCCAGCCGGTGCCGGGCCGCCTCGGGGGTGAGCCGCAGCCCGTCGGCCGGCACCCGGGCCACCGACTCCAGCAGCGGCCGGTAGAGCAGCTTGGCGTGCAGTCGGCGTACCTCGGCGGCGTGGGTGACCCACTCGGCGCGGAACTCCTCGACGGCGCTGCGGCCCGGCGTGGCGGTGTGGCCCAGCGCGGCGGCCAGCCAGCGCAGCGCGGCCGGCTCGGTCGGCACGGTGTGGGTGCGGCGCAGCCCCTGGAGCTGGAGGCGGTGCTCGACGCCGCGCAGGAAGCGGTAGCCGCGCAGCAGCCCCTCGCCGTCGGCCCGGCCGACGTAGCCGCCGGCGACCAGCGCGCGCAGCGCCGGGATGGTGCCGGGCACCCGCAGCGACTCGTCGCCCCGGCCGTGCACGAGTTGCAGCAGCTGCACGGCGAACTCGATGTCGCGCAGCCCGCCCGGACCCCGCTTGATCTCGCGCTCCAGCTCCTTCGGCGGGATGTTGTCGATGATCTTGCGCCGCATGGCGCGGACGTCCTCGACCGCCTCGGGCCGCTCGGCGGCCCGCCACACCAGCGGGGCGAGCTGGTCGATCCACTCCCGGCCCAGCGCCAGGTCGCCGGCCGCCGGCCGCGCCTTGAGCAGCGCCTGGAACTCCCAGGTGCGCGCCCAGCGCCGGTAGTACGCGAGGTGGCTGGCCAGCGTCCGCACCAGCGGCCCGCGGTTGCCCTCCGGGCGTAGGGCCGCGTCGACCGGCCAGGCGACCAGCCCGCAGACGTGGATGAGCCGGGTGGCGATGGTGGTGGCCGCGGCGAGGTCGTCGTCCTCGGCGGCCACGAAGATCACGTCGACGTCGGAGACGTAGTTCAGCTCGTCGCCGCCGCACTTGCCCATCGCGACGACGGCCAGCCGGGGCCGGGGGGTGCCCGCCGGCAGCTCGCCGACCGCGATCTCGTACGCCGCTGCCAGGGTCGCGTCCGCCAGCGCGGAGAGCGCGGCCATGGTCTGCTCCAGGCCCCGGCCGCCGGTCAGGTCGGCCGCCGCGATCCGCAGCAGCGCCAGCCGGTACGCCCTGCGCAGCACCGCCACCGGCTGCCCGTCGCCGGACAGGTCGAGCCGTCCCTCGGCGGTCGGCGCCAGCCCGTCCGGGGCGGTGCGCAGCGCGGGCCACTGGTCCGGGTTGGCGACCAGGTGGTCGCCGAGCGCCGACGAGGCGCCGAGGACGGCGATCAGCCGGCGGCGCAGGCCGGGGTCGTCGGCGAGCCCCGCCAGCAGCGCCTGCTCCGGGGCCTCCCGACGCTCGGCCCCGACAGGCGTCCCGGGATGGGCCTTCCCCCCGGACCGGCCCGTGGCGGGACCGGTGCCGTTCGCGGCCATCCGGCGCTCGGCCTCGACGATGCGGTGCAGCTGGCGCAGCGCCAGGTCCGGGTCGGCGGCCCGGGAGAGCGCGGCGAGCAGCTCCGCCGCGCTGCCGTCGGTGGGCTCCTGCACGTCCGGCCGCCACAGCCCCAGCCCGTCCGGGCCGAGCAGGTCGGCGGCGCGGGTGGCGCCGGCACCGCCGTCGGTGCCGAAGCCGTAGCGGGCGAGCCGTCCCGCGGCCCTGGCCGGCCGGCTCATCACTGCCCGAGCAGGGGCAGGCTGCGGCGGGGCGTGGCGTCCTCCAGCTCACCGAGGGCCAGCGCGGCGAACCGGGCGGCGAACGGCTGCCAGACCTCCTCGACGTCGACCATCACGTCGTGGCAGGCCGCCACCACCAGGTCGGGGTCGTAGCCCAGCTCGGCCAGCAGCCTCGAGTCGGCGGCCCAGTCGGCGATCATGGCGGTGTCGCACTCGATGTGGAACTGCAACCCCCAGGCCCGGTCGCCGAGGCGGAACGCCTGGTGGGGGTAGCGGGTGGAGGCCGCCAGCAGGGTGGCGCCGCGGGGCAGCTCGGTGATCTCGTCGGCGTGCCACTGGAACACGTCGGGGATCAGCGGAACGTAACGGAACAGCGGGTCGGTGTCGGCGGCGTCCCGCTTGCCGACCACGCAGGGGCCGACCTCCGGGCCGCTCGGGCTGCGTACGACCTCGCCCGCGTGCGAGGTGGCCAGCAACTGCGCGCCGAGGCAGATGCCGAGGGTCGGCACCCGGTGCCGGACGGCCTTGCGCAGCAGCCCCTCCAGCGCCGGCAGCCAGGGCGCGGCGGGCGACCCGTCCGGCAGCGGGTACGGCGCCATCGCGCCGCCGAGCACGACCAGCGCCGAGTATCCCTCCAGGTCGGCGGGGATCTCGTCACCGGCGTGGGCGCGGACCACCCACAGGTCGAGGCCGGCCTCGGTCAGCCACTCGCCCAGCCGGCGGACGTCGTCGGTCGGGTCGTTCTCGATCACCAGCGCGGTAGCCACGACGTCGAGGCTAGCCGGTGGCCCGGACGGACCCCGGAACGCCTCCACCGGCGCGGCGGACGATCGGACTCAGGGGGCGCGCAGCGCGTCGAGCATCCGGGCCAGGGCGGTACGGGTGTCGGCCAGGGCGGTCGGGTCGGCCGCCCCGGCGATCCAGAGCGCCGCCTCGTTCATCGCACCCGAGAGCAGATGGGTCAGGGGCGCCACCGGCTGCGGCGCGATCAGCCCCTCCTCGATCAGCAGGGTCAACGCGTCGGCCAGGTGCCGGCCCGACGCCGCCTCGTCCAGCGCACGCCACTCGTTCCAGCCGAGCACCGCCGGGCCGTCGATCAACATGATCTGCTGGATCTCGGGATCGGTGCTCGCGGTGAGGAACGCCTGGCAGCCCGCCGTGAACCGGGCCCACGGCTCCTCCTCGGCGTCGGCGGTCGTGGCGACCCGGTGTGCCACCTCCCGCTGCACCTCCGCCAGCACCGCCCGGAACAGCTCGGCCTTGCCGGCGAAGTGGTGGTAGAGCGCGCCCTTGGTGACCCCGGCCACCCGCACGATCTCCGCCAGGCCGACCGCCGCGTAGCCCCGGGTGGCGAACAGCTGCCGACTCTCGGCCACCAGGGCCCGCCGGGTCTGTTCCCGCTGCTGCGCCCGGACACCCTCGGTCATCGCGCCCCCTCGTTGACATACCGACGGTATGTGAAATACGGTCCTCGACATACCGATGGTATGCGAAGGGGCCGAGATGAACCTGACCAGCTTCTACCCCGTCGTCTGCACCGCGCGGCTGCGCGAGTCACACGACTTCTACCGACGGTTCTTCGGCTTCGAGACGACCTTCGAGGCCGACTGGTACGTGAGCCTGCGCCGACCGGGACCGCCCGCGTACGAACTGGCGCTGCTCGACCACCAGCACCGGACGCTGCCCGAGGCGTACCGGGCACCCGCGCGAGGACTCCTGCTCAACCTGGAGGTGACCGACGTCGACGCCGAATGGGAGCGGCTCGTCGTCCGGGGCGGACTGCACGCCGAACTGCCGCTGCGCGACGAGGACTTCGGGCAGCGGCACTTCATCGTCGCCGCACCCGACCGCGTCCTGATCGACGTGATCACGCCCATCCCCCCGTCGGGGGTGTACGCCGAGCAGTACCTCGACGGTTGAGCCGCCCGCGGGACTAGGCTCTGCCGCTGTGTCAGACCCCGCCCGCACGAGTCCCGCCACCGCCGTACGACCGCCGGCGCTGCGTCCCGGCGACACGGTGATGCTGGTGTCGCCGTCCGGGCCGACCCGACCGGAACGGGTGGCCCGGGGTGTCGAGCTGCTCACCGGCTGGGGACTGCGGCCGGTGCTGGCCCCGAACGCGTACGCCCGGCAGGGCTACCTCGCCGGCGCGGACGACCTGCGCGCCGCCGACCTGAACGCGGCGTTCGCCGATCCCGAGGTGCGCGGGGTGATCTGCACCCGGGGCGGCTACGGCGCCCAGCGGATCGTCGACGCGATCGACATGGCCGCCGTACGCCGCGACCCGAAGGTGGTCGCCGGGTTCTCCGACATCACGGCGTTGCAGTTCGCGCTCTGGCGGGGCGCCCGGCTGGCCGGCGTGCACGGCCCGGGGGCGGCCTGGCTGGACGAGCGCACGCCGCTGCGCTCGGCCGAGTCGCTGCACGCCGCCCTGATGACCACCGAGCCGGTCGCGGTCAGCGCCGTCGCCGAGGAGGAGACCTTCGCGGTACGCGTACCCGGCCGGGCCACCGGCCCGCTGCTGGGCGGCAACCTCTGCCTGGTCGTGGCGTCGCTGGGCACCCCGGACATGCCGGACCTGACCGGCGCGGTCCTGCTCGTCGAGGACGTCCAGGAGCCGCCCTACAAGGTGGACCGGATGCTCACCCAGCTCCGCCGCGCCGGGGTCCTGGACGGGCTGGCCGGGATCGCGGTGGGCCAGTTCACCGACTGCGCGGACGGCTGGTCGGTCGGCGTCGCCGACGTGCTCTCCGAGCGCCTCGGCGACCTCGGCGTCCCCGTCCTCGGCGGCCTGCCGATCGGCCACGGCCCCGGCCAGCTCACCGTCCCCGTGGGCACCGAGGCCACCCTCGACACGGAAACCGGCACCCTGACGGTCACCCCCGCAGTCCGCTGACCCCACCCCACCCCGCGCCCGGCCCCCACCCCACCCCGCGCCCGGCCCCCGCCGCGCCCGCGCCCGGCTCCCGCCCGGCCCGCGCCACGCCCGGCGCGTTGATCATGAAGTTGATTGCGGCAATACGGGCGTCTGGCGGCAATAACTTCATGATCAACGCGCCGGGGTGGGTGGGACCTGGGGGGGTGGGTGGGGTCAGGGGGTCAGGTGGGCCAGGGCGCCGGTTTCCAGGGCGGCCCAGACCGTGGCGTCCGGGGCGACCGTGAGGCCGTGGGGTTCGGAGGCCGGGGTCGGAAGGTCGTACGTGTCGATCGCGCCGCCCGGGGCGACATGGCCGATGCGGTTGCCGCCCCACTCGGTGTACCAGCAGCCGCCGGCCGGGTCGGCGACGATCGCGTGCGGCCGGGCCGACCGGTCCGGCAGCGGGTACTCGGTGATCCGCCCGTCCGGGGTGATCCGGCCGAGCTGACCGGCGCCGATCTCGACGAACCAGAGCGCCCCGTCGACGCCGGCGGTGATGCCGACCGGCGCGGCCCCCTCGGTCGGCAACGCGTGCAGGGTCACAACGCCGTCCATGCCGATCCGGCCCACCGCGTTCGCCTGGTTGAGCGTGAACCAGACGGCCTCGTCCGGCCCGGCGGCGACCATCGAGGCGAAGCCGCCGCTCACCGGCAGCGGGAACTGCGTCTGCTCCCCGTCTACGGTGACCCGGCCGATCGCGTCGGCGCTCATGGCCGCGTACCAGAGGGCGCCGTCGGGACCGGCGGCAATGCCGCAGGGGCCGGTCCCGGCCGCAAGCGCGACGGCGCTCAGCTCGCCGCCGGTGGTGATCCGGCCGATCCGGTCGTCGCCGGAGCGGGTGAACCAGAGGGCGCCGTCGGGGCCCGGCGTGATGATCAACGGTCGGCTGTCGGGCGACACCGACCAGGTGCGCAGCTCACCGCCCGCACCCATCCGGGCGATGCCGCCGGCATGGGCCAGCGTCAGCCAGAGCGCGCCGTCGGGGCCGACCGTGATGCCGTACGGGCCGCCGCCCGCCCCGCCCAGCGGGACTTCCCTGATCTTCGCGGACGTCGTCACGAGGGTCACCTTCCGTCACCTGCTCCGCCCCTGCGGGGCCCTGCCGACCGCACACCCTCGCCGCCCCCGCGCGCCGATGCAACCCGTTTGTCCGATCGGCCGGCCCGGATTGCCAGCTCGCTGACAGGGTCGCCACGGCATCCCCTCAGCCCTGCCGGTCACTGTCGGTGCGGTCATCGCACCACCCATCGACGAGCTGGAGGACGACATGTCCCGCACCACGAGGAAGAAGCACCTGCTGGCCGGGCTGGCCGCGGCCGGCGTACTCGGCGTGGGCCTCGCCGCCCCGACGGTCGCGTTCGCCGCGGACGGCGACACCCCGGCGCCGGGCGCCAGCACCAGCGCCGCCGAGGACGGCGACCGCCAGCAGCAGCGGGCCGACCGGCAGGCGGAGTTCGCCGAGAAGCTGGCCGCGGAGCTGGGCGTCGACACCGACAAGGTGACGGCCGCGCTGGAGAAGCTGCGCGGGGAGCACAAGCCCGCCGACCGGCCCGGGAAGGGCGACCGGCCCGGGAAGGGCGACCCCGCCGACCGGCAGGCCGCGATGAAGGAGCGCCTGGCGCAGGCCGTCGAGGACGGCAAGCTGACCCAGGAGCAGGCCGACGCCGTCACCGCCGCCGCCGAGGCCGGCGTCCTGCCCGGCCCGGGCGGCCGGGGCGGGCACGGCGGACCGGCTGGCAAGTGACGTACGCCGTCCGTCCCGGCGATCCGGCCGGGGCGGACGGCGACCCGGCCGGTCTTGCTCAGGCCCCCGGTGGCGGGGCGTAGACGCCGAAGTGGTTGCCGACCGGGTCGGCCAGGTGGGCGAAGGTGAGCCCGTTGTCGTTGGACCTCGGCGGCACCAGCACCTTGCCGCCCGTCGCCTCCGCCCGCCGGGCGGCGTCGGCCACGTCGGCCACCTGCACGTAGAAGATGGCGTAGTTCGGGCTCGCCCCGCCGGTGTCCCGGATCGCGCCCTGGATGGAACCCGCTGGCCCCGCCTCCGTCACCCGGTACGACGCCTCCGGCGTCCCCTGCTCGCCGAACGCCCAACCGAACAGGTCGGTGTAGAAGCGCCCGGTCTCCTCCGGCCGGTCCGTGCCGACCTCGAACCAGTTGACCCCGCTGGTGATCGTGGCCATGTGTCGCCTCCCGTTCGCGCGCCGGCCGTTCGGCCGGCGCCGTCAGGAGTCAGCCTCCGCCCCGTCCGCGACACCGTCCTGTCGGTGTTTGCGACCAGTACCGCTACTCGGACGGGTCGGTGAGCGGAATCAACCGGTCGACCAGGTCGGGGCGACGCGATCCGTGGCGGGCGCGGAAACTCGCCGCTTCGGCCACCGATACCGGGTACCGCCGCACGCCCGCCTCGTACGTGCGGACGGCCAACTCCGCGGTGTCGGTGTCGAGCCAGTGGAGCGGACTGCCGCCAGCGGCGGCGTACCACTGTGCGCCGGCGATCAGGCGGTCGGCCTGTTCAGCCAGCCTGACGTCGGTCTCCCGGTCGCGGCCGAGGAAGGCAAGAACGCAGCGGGCGGCCGACGCCAGCAGGGAGCCGACGATCGTCGCGTCCCGTTGGACACGACACAGCACATCGGCGACGAACGCGGCGGACAGCCCGGGATCGGTCGAGATCCGATCCAGCACGAACTCCGCCACCGGCAGCTGCGGTGTCTCGTCCGGCTCCTGCACGATGGCCAGCAGGCGTTGGTAGGCCCGCTCCCGCTCCCGAGCACCCGCACCGAGGATCGGGAGAAGCGACACGTCGAGCAGGAGCCGGGCTTCCGACCGGTTGCCGTCGGGGAAGGTCCAGCGGCCGTCGAGCGCGTCGAGCGAATGCCCCAGCGGTCCCAGCGCGTGCAGCGCCGCGTCGAGATTCGGGTCGCACTCGAAGTGCGCGGTCCGAGCGAGCAGCGCAAAGTTCGTTTCGGTCGTCAGGTAGTAGCTCGCCGCGTCCTCCTCCGAATGGCTGTCGTCCCTGGAGCCGGTGACGAACCAACCGGGGTCGCCCGCCGGCGGCGGCGACTCGTCCCGACCTTCTCCGATGCAGAGGAGCAGATCCCGTCGCGTTCCCATCCACGCCCGCTCGATCCGCACCGCGCCCAACAGGCCGGCGTACTCGCTGTCGCTGAGCTGGGAACGCCAGAAGAGAGCCAGTCGGTTCCACCCGGACACGACGTCGCCGCTGTCCAAGGGGAGTTCGCTTCCCCGCAGTTGCCCGCTCGCGGCGAGCAGCAGCACGAGCAGGTTCACGCCGTACACGGCGTGGCGCTTCGGAACCGACAACTGCCGAGGCTCATACGACTCGAAGTGGCGAGCCGGTCGCCGGCCAGGCGCCGCCCGGAACAGGCGCAGCAGCATGTCGACCACGGCGTCCCGCCGGCTTCCGCCCCACGACGTCAGGATCTCGGTGAGGAAGGTGACGATCGGGGTGCGTCCGGTCAGTGTCGCGAAGGACAGCAGGGCGTGGAGCGGGTCGTCGTCCGTCGGCGTGGCCCCCAGCAGGGCGCTCGCCTCCCGGGCCACCAGGTCGTCCAGCACCAGCGCGGTCGTCCGGGCGATCAGGAACTCACCGAAGGTGGCGTGCAGGAACTCGTAGGTGCTGGCCCGGGTCTGGTCCCGCATCGCCTGTGAGCGGTGCACGAAGAAGAAGCGGCCCAGGACGATCTCGGCAGGTCGCAGCGGGGTACGCAGGTGTCCGTCGGTCGTGACAGCCGCCGGACGGCTGCCCAGGAACGGCAGCGCGGCGAGATCCGACTCGAAGTCGTTCTCGGTGACCCACTGGACGCCCCGGTTGAACATGCCGAACGCCACGATCGACAACCTGCGCAGCTCGTCCTCCGTCGCCCGGTCCAGGTCCCGCTCGGACAGGCCCGGCCGGTGCTTCATGACCTCGCGGCGGGCGAAGCTGCGCAACAGGCGCTCGTAGAGCTCGCCCCGGCGCAGCTCGCCAGCCGATCGCAGGTCGTTGCCCTCGGCGTCGTAGAGCGCCAGCATCAGCAGCAACAGCGGCTGTTCGGCCAGCTCACGGTGGGCCAGCACCGTCGCCGGCTCCAGCGGCTGCACGCCGAGCGCGCGGAACGCCCCGTCGTTGACCCGGTTCCAGGTGGCGGTCCAGGCCCGTACCCGCTCGCCGTCGAACGGTTCCAGCCGTACGGCCACCGTGCCGGGCGGCGGCTGCGCCCGGTCGGCGACGCTGGTACGGCTGGTCACCAGCACCGCCACCGGACGCCCCTGGTCGGCCTCGCGCCGTTGGAAGGCCGCCACCCGGCGCAGGTAGTCGGTCTGGCTGACTCCGGTGGCCTGGAGCAGCTCGTCGAAGCCGTCGAGCAGCACGACCGGCAGGGCGTCGCCGGCCGACCTGGACAGGCCGGGCCAGTCCACCCTCTCTCCGGTGTCGTTACGGACCGCCTGCTCGATCTGGTCCTGGAGCTCCCCGGCGGCGTGGACGTCTCGCAGCACCACTCGCACCACCATGAAGTCGGCAGCCGGCAGCTGCGCGGCGAGGACCCGGGTCAGCACGGACTTGCCGGAGCCCGGTTGGCCGAGCACCAGCAGCGGGGCGCGGGTGGCGTTCGGCGAGGTGAGGTGCACGACCAGGGACTGCCACAGGTCGTCACGCAACGGCCGCCCGTCCCACCACGCCTCGTCGCTCGGTCGCGCGTGGGCGGGCAACTCCTCGATCCGGCACAGCGGCGGCACGTACGCCTCGCCGAGCGTCGGCACCGTCAGCCCGGCCGGCACCTCCCCGGACGAGATGATCGGCCGTCCCAACTCCGCGGTGTGCGCCGCGGCGAGCGCCGCCCGACGGCCGTCGGGCGGGCCTCCCGCGGAGAGGGCGACCAGGGCCTGCCGCATCTCGTCCAGCCCCACCGAGAGGGCACGCACCTGCGTCCGGGTCGCCTCGTGCTCGTGCAGGCCGATCCAGAACGACACCTCGACGTAGTCCACCGCGAGCTGGGTCAGCAGGTCGCGGTGCCGGTCGGCGGCGGTCATGGGCAGCCGGAGCAGCACCTTCTCCGTCGCCTGTCGCCGCCATTCGTCGACGGCCTCCCACACGGCCAGGCCGTGTAGGAGGTGTTGCAGCCGGCCGACGAGCCCGCCGTAGTAGGCGACCAGGGCCTGGCGGAACGCGGGATAGGGCAGTTGCGGACCGGGCAGCGGCGCCGCGGTGGCGAAGAACGCGTCGGTGAGGGCCGCCTCGTGCACCGCTCCTGAGCCGGCCAACGACAACTGCTCGGCCTTGCTGATCCGGGCGCTCGCCACGTCGAAGGGCAGGTCGATCTCGCTCAGCACCTCGAAGAAGGCGGTCACCGCGATGACGGCGTGCGCCGCCTCCAGGCGCTGCGTGCGGTCGTACCGGGACAGCCCGGAGCGCTTCTCGGACATGCCGCGTACCAGCTCGTGGCCGAGCCGGACGAACTCCGCCTTCGCGTCGAAGATCCCCAGCAGCGCCGGCACCGGCACCGAGGCGGCCAGCAGGGCTCCTCCGGTCAGCTTGTCGAACCAGTCGACGACCCTGCTCTTCTCCCCGCCGAGCAGGCGAACGGCGTCGGCGTAGCTGAGCGCGTCGGGCACGTGGTGACCTCCTGCGGGGAACATGCGGAAGAGACAGCATGCCGTGCACGGGAGGGCCGCGCTGTCCCGGCTCAGACCAGGCTGAGCCGGCGGATCCGCTCCTGGGGGATGTCGATGTCGTCGGCGGAGAGCTCGCGCTCCGGCACCCGCTCGGCGAGGGTCGTGACCGAGGTGATCCGGTCGACGCGGAAGGCGCGGATGCCGGCCCGCAGCCGGCACCAGCCGAGCAGGTACCAGTGTCGGGGATTGCCGAGGTAGCCCAGCGGCTCCACGTCACGCAGCGAGCCGGCACCGGCGCGGTCGGCGTAGCGCAGGCGCAGCACGCGTCGCGCGCGCACCGCGTCGGCGACGGCGGCCGGGACGGGCGTCACCGGGCCGTCGCCGATCAGGTGCACCCGGGCGGCGAGCCGGTGCGCCTCGGCGGCGTCGGCGGCCGGCATCACGGAGATCAGCTTGCGCAGGGCGGTGCCGGCCGCGGCGGCGAACGGCGTGCCGCGCATCCGGTGCAACGCCACCGCCATGGCGACCGCCTCGACGGGGGTGAGGTTGACCGGCGGCAGGGTGCGGGCCCGGTCGAGCGCGTAGCCGCCGGTGCGGCCCGGCTCGGCCCAGATCGGCACGCCCGACTCCTGGAGGGCGCCGATGTCGCGCTCGATGGTGCGGGTGCTCACCTCGAAGCGGGCGGCGAGCCAGCGGGCGCTGCGCGGCCGTGGCGACACGGCGCGCAGCTCCTCGACCAGGGCGTAGAGACGGTCCGTCCGGTTCACCCCCGCAACCTACGACGGGGGTGTGACGGGACAGGTCAGGCGATGCAGGCGCAGACGATCAGCGCGGCGCCGAAGTGCGTGGCGGCACTGACCCGCGCCGCCGGGTGCGGCTCGTCCGAGCAGATGATCTCGCCGAGCTTGCCGGGGGTGAGCAGGTCCAGCACGAAGAACGCCAGCGCCATGATGACCAGCCCGACCAGGCCGAAGACGAGGGTCGAGGCGAGCCCCTTGGCGAAGTCGCTGTAGCTGGTCAGGATCGCGGTGAACACGATCCCGGCGATGCCGAGCTGGTTGGCGGCGAGCAGCAGCGCGGCGTTGCCGTTGCGCCGTACCCAGATCAGCTCCCGCAGCCTGCCGGGGGTGAGCATGTCGACCAGCCCGAACCCGGCCGCCATCAGGGCCACCCCGACGACCCCGAACACGACGCTCTGCCAGGCTCCGCTGAGCAGGTCTTCCAGCACCGACTGCCTCCCGAACTCTGCGCCCGGCGGGGGTGCCGGCGCGGTGACCGAGACGATAGCGGCACCGCGCCAGCAGCGGGAGCCCCGCTCCGGCTCCGGGAGGGGGCCTACAGCGACAGGTATCGCTGCCGCTCGTAGGGGGTGACCTCGCGGCGGTACTGCTCCCACTCGGCCCGCTTGTTGCGCAGGAAGAAGTCGAAGACGTGCTCGCCGAGCACCTCGGCGACCAGTTCGGAGCCGGCCATCACGTCGATCGCCTCGGCCAGGTTCTCCGGCAGCGGCTCGTAGCCCATCGCCCGCCGCTCGGCGCTGGTCAACGACCACACGTCGTCCTCGGCGCCCGGCGGCAGCTCGTAGCCCTCCTCGATGCCCTTCATCCCGGCACCGAGCAGCACCGCGAAGGCCAGGTAGGGGTTGGCCGCCGAGTCCGGCGAGCGGACCTCCACCCGGGCGGAGTTCGGCTTGCCGTAGGCGGGGACCCGGACCAGCGCGGACCGGTTCAGGTGACCCCAGCAGACGTACGCGGGGCTCTCGGTCACCCGGTCCGGCAACGCCTGCGGGAACAGCCGCTTGTAGGAGTTGACCCACTGGTTGGTGACGGCCGTGTACTCCCGGGCGTGCACCAGCAGCCCGGCGATGAACGCCCGGGCCACCTTGGACAGCTTCATCGGGTCGCTGGCGTCGTGGAACGCGTTGCGCTCCCCCTCGAACAGCGACAGGTGGGTGTGCATGCCGCTGCCCGGCTGGTCGGTGAACGGCTTCGGCATGAAGGTGGCCTGCACGCCGGTGGAGAGCGCCACCTCCTTGACCACGTGCCGGAAGGTCATGATGTTGTCGGCCGTGGTGAGCGCGTCGGCGTAGCGCAGGTCGATCTCCTGCTGGCCGGGGGCCACCTCGTGGTGGCTGAACTCCACGGAGATGCCGATCCGCTCCAGCGCCAGCACGCCCTGCCGGCGGAAGTCGCGGGCCACCGCGTGGGTGGTGTGCTCGAAGTAGCCGCCGGTGTCGACCGGGACCGGCACCGAGCCGTCCATCGGACCGTTCTCCAGCAGGAAGAACTCGATCTCGGGGTGGGTGTAGAAGGTGAAGCCCTTCTCGGCGGCCTTGGACAGCGCCCGGCGCAGCACGTGCCGCGGGTCGGCCCAGGACGGGCCGCCGTCGGGCAGCAGGATGTCGCAGAACATCCGGGCGCTCTCGCCGCTGGCCCCGCCCTCGAACGGGAAGACCTGGAAGGTCGTCGGGTCGGGCATGGCCACCATGTCGGACTCGAAGACCCGGGCGAAGCCCTCGATCGCCGAGCCGTCGAACCCGATGCCCTCCTCGAAGGCCGCCTCCAGCTCGGCGGGGGCCACCGACACGCTCTTGAGCGTGCCCAGCACGTCGGTGAACCACAGCCGGACGAACCGGATGTCCCGCTCTTCCAGCGTACGGAGGACGAACTCCTGCTGACGGTCCACTTCCACCCCTCGCGACACCGTTGCGCACCTGCGACCGGGGTCGACCCGGCCTGACCGACCAGTCTCCACCGGCCTCGTTACGCCGACGTTACGCGACCGGCCGGCCGGCGTCCCGCCCTGTCCCGCGGCTCCCGTCGTCCCGCCCCGCCCGCGTGTCGGGTCCGCACGGCTGGGGCAAGATGAGGACATGCCCACCCTGCGTCTCGCCCTGTGCCAGGTCAACCCGACCGTCGGTGACCTCGCCGGCAACTCCGGCCTGGTCCGTGACTGGACCCGCCGGGCCGCCGACGCCGGCGCCCAGATCGTCGCGTTCCCGGAGATGATGCTGACCGGCTATCCGGTCGAGGACCTGGTCTTCCGCCGGTCCTTCGTCGCCGCGTCGAAGGCCGCGCTGGAACGCCTCGCCGCCGACCTCGACGCCGACGGGTCGGGCGCCCTGCCGGTGCTGGTCGGCTATCTGGACGCCGACGGCCCGCCGCAGGTCAGCGGCGACGCCGAGCCCGGTCGCGGCGCCCGCAACGCGGCGGCCCTGCTGCACCACGGCCGGATCGTCGCCACCTACTTCAAGCACCACCTGCCCAACTACGGCGTCTTCGACGAGGACCGCTACTTCGTCTCCGGCGACGCGCTGAGCGTCGTCCGCGTCGGCGGGGTGGACGTGGCGCTGACCATCTGCGAGGACCTGTGGCAGGCCGGCGGTCCGTTCGCCGCCGCCCGCCAGGCCGGCGTCGGCCTCGTCCTCTGCGTCAACGGCTCGCCGTACGAGCTGAACAAGGACGACGTCCGGCTGCCACTGGTCCGCCGCCGGGCCGCCGAGGCCGGGGCGACGATCGCGTACGTCAACATGGTCGGCGGGCAGGACGAGCTGGTCTTCGAGGGCGACTCGATGATCGTGGGCGCCGACGGCACGCTGCTCGCCCGGGCCCCGCAGTTCGTCGAGCACCTGCTGGTGCACGACGTGGAGCTGCCCGCCGCCGGCGAGCCGGTCGCCCCGGAGCAGGAGCTGGCGGACGGGATGCGCGTGGTGCGGGCGGAGGCCGGGGACATCCCGCCGGCGCCCGCCGGGCCGGCCGTCACCGGTGGGACGATCGCCCCGGTGGCCGACGAGGCCGAGGTGTGGCAGGCGCTCGTGCTGGGCCTGCGCGACTACGTCAACAAGAACCGCTTCCCCTCGGTGGTGCTGGGCCTCTCCGGCGGCATCGACTCGGCGGTGGTGGCCGCGCTGGCCGTCGACGCGCTCGGGCCCGACCGGGTGGTCGGCGTCTCGCTGCCCAGCCAGCACTCCTCCGAGCACAGCCGGGAGGACGCGGCCGACCTGGCGAAGCGCACCGGGCTCGACTACCGGGTCGAGCCGATCCAGCCGATGGTGGACACCTTCCTGGCGAACATGTCGCTCTCCGGGGTCTCCGTGGAGAACCTCCAGGCGCGCGTACGCGGGGTGATCCTCATGGCGCTGTCGAACCAGGAGGGGCACCTGGTGCTGACCACCGGCAACAAGAGCGAGCTGGCGGTCGGCTACTCCACCCTCTACGGCGACTCGGTCGGCGGCTTCAACCCGGTCAAGGACGTCTGGAAGACGCTGGTCTGGCGGCTGGCGAAGTGGCGCAACGCCGACGCCGCCCGCCGGGGCGAGACCCCGCCCATCCCGGAGAACTCCATCGGCAAGCCGCCGAGCGCCGAGCTGAGCCCGGGCCAGCTCGACAGCGACACGCTGCCCGACTACGACGTGCTGGACCCGATCCTGATCGGCTACGTCGACGGTGACCTGGGCCGCGACGGGCTGGTCGCGTCCGGCCACGACCCGGCCGTCGTCGACCGGGTGCTGCGGATGGTGGATACCGCCGAGTACAAGCGCCGCCAGTCCGCGCCGGGCGCGAAGATCTCGATGAAGGCCTTCGGGCGGGACCGGCGGCTGCCGATCACGAACCGGTGGCGCGAGGACGGCTGAGCCGGGTCGCTCCCGGGCCGGCAGCGGCCCGGGAGTGACATCCTCCACTGCGCTCTGCCGCCGGCCGGTCGTCGGGTGCGACGATCGCGGCGGAACCCGGGGACCGCGCACGCGGCCTCGAGGAAGGAGAGAGCCATGGTGGAGTCCACCCCGTCCGAGGTGACCGCCCTCTACGGCGGCCCGGCCACCCGGCGGGTACGCACCCGCGACCTGATCGCCGCCAAGGAGCGCGGCGAGCGGTGGCCGATGCTAACCTCGTACGACCAGTACACCGCCTCGATCTTCGACCAGGCCGGCATCCCGGTGCTGCTGGTCGGCGACTCGGCGGCCAACAACGTCTTCGGCTACGAGACCACGGTCCCGGTGACCGCCGAGGAGCTGCTCCCGCTCGTCCGCGCGGTGGTCCGGGCGACCAGGCACGCGCTGGTCGTCGGCGACCTGCCGTTCGGCTCCTACGAGGAGGGCCCCACGCAGGCGCTGCGTACCGCCGTGCGGTTCATGAAGGAGGGCGGCTGCCACGCGGTGAAGCTGGAGGGCGGCCGGCGCTGCGCGGCGCAGATCGCCGCCATCACCGGCGCCGGCATCCCGGTGATGGCGCACATCGGCTTCACCCCGCAGAGCGAGCACGCCATCGGCGGCTACCGGGTGCAGGGGCGCGGCGACACGGCCGACGACGTGATCGCCGACGCCCGGGCGGTGGCCGAGGCGGGCGCCTTCGCCGTGGTGCTGGAGATGGTGCCGGGGCAGGTGGCCAAGCGGATCACGGCGGAGCTGCCGATCCCGACCGTGGGCATCGGCGCCGGCGCCGACACCGACGCCCAGGTGCTGGTCTGGCAGGACATGGCCGGCCTGCGTACCGGCAGGGCGCCGCGCTTCGTGAAGCGCTACGCCGACCTGGCGGGCGCCCTGACCGACGCGACGCGGCGCTTCGCCGACGAGGTCCGTGGCGGCGACTTCCCCGCCGAGGAACACACCTTCTGACACCGGCCGGCCGCCTCCCGCCCGGACGTCGCAGGACCGGCGTCCGGGCGGGAGGTGGTACGCGGCACCGGCGCCCAAGGCCCCTCCCCGCCCCGTCCGCCTCGTGGCCGACAATCGTCCGGTGTTCGACTTTGGCATCCCCGGCTACCGGCCGACCTGGTTGCACGGGCGGCCCGACCTCGAGACGGCGCACGGCGCCCGGCTCGCCGCGCTGGCCGGCCGTACGCTCACTCGCGTCTGGCTGGTCTGGGATCTGGACGAGGACGAGTGGTTCGCGGACTGTCCGGTGCTGCTGGACTTCGCCGGCGAGCAGGTGGAGGTCAACCACCAGAAGTTCGACGATCTCTCGATCACCTGGAACTCGGTCTCCCCGGGCGGCACGCTCGCCTGGCCCACCTCCGACGGCTTCCGGCTGGCCTGGCGTGCCGAGCCGCTGCCTGGGTTGGCCGCCCTGCCGGGCCGCCGGTTGCGCGAGGTCGCGCTGTTGGAGTGGTGGGGCGGGACGGGCGACCTGGCCAACGGCAGCATCGCACTCGGCTTCGCGTTCGCCGACACCGATCTGGTCGTCTACAACGGCCTCGACGAGAACGCCCTCACCGTCGGTCCTCCGCACCCCCACTACCGCCGCCACCCGCTCGGACGCGGGTAGAGATCTTGGTAGGAGCAGGCCCCTGGAGGGGCCGTTTCCTACCAAGGTCTGAAGCGGCGGACGCGGCCGGCCGTCAGAGGTCGGTGACGCGGATGCCGGCGTGCGCCTTGTAGCGCTTGTTGATGGCGATCAGGTTGGCGGTGAACGCCTCGATCTGGTGGGCGTTGCGTAGCCGGCCGGCGTAGATGCCGCGCATGCCGGGGATCCGTGCGGCCAGCGCGGCGACCACGCCGACCAGCTCGCGGTCCTCGGTGCAGATCAGCACGTCGAGGTCGATCCGCTCGATCTCCGGGTCGGCCAGCAGCGGGGCGCTGACGTGGTTGAACGCGGCGCAGACCCGGGAGTCGGGCAGCAGCGCGGCGGCCTGCTGCACGGCGCTGCCCTCGGCGACCTTGAGGGCGTACGGGCCCTGCTTGTCGAAGCCGAGCGGGTTCACGCAGTCGACGACGATCTTGCCGGCGAGCGGCTCGGCGAGCGCGGCGACGGTGGCGGCGTGCCCGTCCCACGGCACCGCGATGACGACCACGTCGCTGCGCCGGGCCACGTCCTCGTTGCCGCCGCCGGCCACCGGTGCCCCGGCGGGCACGCCAGGCAGGGCCGCGATCTCCTCGGCGGACCGGACGGCCCGCTCGGCGGTACGGGACCCGATCAGCACGGACAGGCCGGCCCGGGCGAACCGGTAGGCGAGGCCCCTCCCCTGGTCGCCGGTGCCGCCGATGATGCCGACGGTCAGCCCGGACACGTCGGGCAGCGTGCTCGCGTCGTAAGCCATGCCGCCATCCTCGCAAACCCGCAGGCCGGCGGCACCGGTGGGCGCTGTGACAATCCCCGCTGCCGCCGACGGTGCCGGGGCGTCCGCCAGCGGGACCGGGGCCGCCCGGCAGCCATCGCGCGCAGAGGCGGCGGGCCGGCGGATCAGGCCAGTTCGAAGGCCACCGCGCGGGTGGCGGGGTCGGCGGTGACCAGGCGGACCCGCACCCGCTCGCCGAGCGGCAGCTCGCCGAGGCAGCGGGCGCGCACCGGCGGTTCGTCCAGCGCCACGGTGCCGCCGGGCCGACGGCCCGGGCGGGCCTTGCCGTCCGGGGCCGCGTCGACGTCCAGCACCGCCGCGTCGAAGGTCTCCCCCACCCGGTGCTCCAGCAGCACCGCCTCAGCCAGCTCGATCGCGCCCCGGGTGGCTGCCGAGGCGGTCCGGTCGGTCGTGGCCATCACCTCGGGCAGCCGGGGCAGCGCCGCGCGGGCCCAGTCGGGCACCGCACGGCCCTCGTGCAGGGCCAGGCAGACCTCCGTGGCGTACCTGTCGGCCAGTCGCCGCAGCGGCGCCGTGACGTGGGCGTACGCGGCCGCGACCCCGCCGTGCTCCCGCTGCTCGGGCGGCGTGCCGTCGAAGGCCGTGTACGCGGCGCCCCGCATCAGCTCGGCGGCCTGGTCCACGAAGGCGGCGGCCCGGGGCTGCGACGGGTCCAGCCCGGCGATCACCTCGCCGGGGCCGGCGCCGTCCGGCCAGTGCACGCCCAGCGGGGCGGCGGCGGCCCGCAGCCGCGCCACCGCCTCGGGCTTCGGCGCCGGCATCGTACGCAGCAGGCCGATGCCGCCGGCGAGCATGATGTCGGCGGCGGCCATCCCGGTCAGCAGCGAGATCTGGGCGTTGTGCTCCTCCATCGGCACCGGCCCGCGCAGCACCAGCCGCCAGCCGTCGCCGTCTGCCTCGACGTCCTGCTCGGGCAGCGGCAGGTTGATCGCTCCCCGGCGCAGCCCGCGCGCGGTGAGCAGGGCCCCGATCTCGGGCAGCAGGGCGATGGCATCGGGTAGCCGGCCGGCGTCGGCGTCCGCCTGGACGCCGACGTAGTCCAGCTTGGCCCGGCTGCGCACCAGCGCGCGTTCGAGCGTGACCCCGACGGTGCCGCCGTCGGCGTCCAGGTCGATCGTCCACAGCACGGCGGCCCGGTCGACGTCCGGCAGGAGGCTGGCCGCGCCCTCGCTGAGGGTCTCGGGGTGCAACGGCACGGTGCCGTCGGGCAGGTAGACGGTCTGCCCGCGCCGCCAGGTCTCCTCCTCCAGCGCGCCGCCGGGGCGGACGTGCGCGGCGACGTCGGCGATCGCGTACGACACCCGGTAGCCGCCACCGGGGCGGCGGGCGAGGTGCATCGCCTGGTCCAGGTCGCGGGAACCGGCGGGGTCCACGGTGACGAACGGGACGTCGGTACGGTCGGCGGCGGGCCGGGGCGGCGCGGCCGCCGCGGCGTCGGCCTCGCGCTGCGCCTCGGCCGGGAACCCCTCGGGCAGTCCCAGTTCGCGGCGCAGCGCGCCGAAGTCGATGCGGGGTGCGAGTACGCGTCGGATCACCACGGGGTCAATCCTGACAGTGTGGCGGATGATCCGCTTCCCGGCGAGCGCCGGTCATCCGCGTCGCGGTCAGCCGGTCGCCCTGCGCGCGCTCGCCCGTACGCCCCGGGGTGCGGTGGCCCGGGCCGCGGTCGTCGGGGCGGGCGCCTTGCGGGCGGTGACCTTCTTCGCCGGCGCCCGGGCGACTGTCGTCTTCTTCGCCGGGGCCTTCTTCGCCGCCGCCTTGCGGGTGGTGGCCGAGGAGGTCGCGGTGGCCTTGTTGGCGGGGGCCTTCGTCGCGGCGGCCTTGCGGGCGCCGCCGGTGGGCCGGGTCGCGGCCGTCTTCCTCGCCGCCGTCGTCTTCTTGGCCGGCGTCGTCTTCCCGGCGGTGGCCTTCTTCGCCGGGGCCTTCGCCGCCGTCGTGGTCTTCTTCGCCGCCGTGGTGGTGCTCTTCCCCGCCGCCGTCGTGGTCTTCTTCGCCGCCGAAGTGACCTTGCGGGCGGGGGCGGTGCCGCTGGCGGTGGCCTTCCTTGCCGTGGTGGCGGCCTTCGTCGCCGCCTGCCGGGCTGGCGTCTTCGCCGAGGTCGTCTTCTTCGCCGCCGTGCTCTTGGCCGCCGCCGTCGTCCGCTTCGCCGCGGCGGGCGCCTTCTTCGCGGCGGTGGCGGTCGTCTTCTTCGCCGCGCCCGTCGTCTTCTTCGCCGCGGTGGCGACCCTGGTCGCCGCCTTCTTCGCGGGAGCCTTCCCGGCGGGAGCCTTCGCAGCGGAAGCCTTCTTCGCGGGAGCCTTCGCGGCGGGAGCCTTCGCGGCGGGAGCCTTCGCGGCGGTGGTCTTCTTCGCCGGGGCCCGTCCCGCGCCGCCGGTCGCCTTGCTGGCCGGTGCCTTCTTCGCCGCCGTGGACGTGGCGGCCGGGCGCACGGTCCGCGTCGTGCCCGCGGTCCGCTCCGCCGCGGCGGTCTTCCTGGCGGGCGTACGTCTGGCGGCCGGGCGGGTGGTGGCCTGCTGTGCTTCGGCCATCTCGGTTCCCTTCCTGGGGACGTGCTCTCGCCCTCGCGGAGCACCACGTGCCTCGGCGCGGGCCGTCCCGCGCCGCCTATCTGTCCTCCCCGGCCCAGCGGGCGTCCTCGGCCTCCCACGCGTCGTTGCGCTCCCGCACCGTCTGCAGGGCGTTCTCCGCGTCGGCGGCTGAGGCGTACGGCCCCAGAACGTGCCTGGCGGGGCACACGTCGGCGTCGGTCTCGACCCGGTGGTGCCGGGTGCACCAGTAGAAGTGCCCACCGCTTCCGCTGTCGCTCATGGGATCACTGTGCACCGCGAACCACCCGGCCGCCACCGGAACACCACAAGTCGCCGATGTTCTCCACAGTAGACGTGCCCCCGCCGTCAAGGGCTGGAACTGCGAAAACAGGGCCATTCGGGGGTACGGTGCCCGTCCCGTCGGCCCGCGACGGGGCAGCCGCGGGGCGGGGCCGTGGCGCACAATCGCCCCGTGCGACACGGGGGTGGGACATCGGTGTGGCCGCGGCGCGTACTGGCGGTGGCGGTGCCGGCGATCGTGCTGGCGGTGGTCGGGGCGGCCACCGGGCTGCCGCTGCTGCGGGCCCGGTCACAGCAGCGGCTGGAGCAACGGGCCGAGCGGGAGGTGACCGCCACCGCGCAGCTCGCCCGCGCGCGGTTGCTCGCCGAACCGACCGCCGGGGAGTCGACGCTGCGGCGGGCCGCCGACGCGGTGGACGGGGTCGAGGTGCTGACCGTACGCAGCGACGGGCCCCGCGCGGAGGCGACCGTACGGCTGGTCTTCCGCGTCCGGGTCGCGAAGACGGCGGCCTCCGTCTTCGGCTGGCAGCGGGCCGACTCGGCGGCGTGCTTCGCGCTGGCCGTGCCCTCCGACGCCGGCCCCGTCGCCCTGGAACGGCTGTCGTGCCCCGACTGACGGACGGGGGGCGGTTAGGGTCGCCGGATGGGCGTTCCCGACCACATCCTGCGGCTGCGCGAGCGCGTCGGCCACGACCTGCTCCTGCTGCCGAGCGTGAGCGCGGTGGTGCGCAACGACGCCGGCGAGCTGCTGCTCGGCAGGCGTGCCGACGACGGGCGCTGGTCGGTGGTCAGCGGCATCGTCGAGCCGGGCGAGCAGCCGGCCACGGCGGTGGTCCGCGAGGTGCGGGAGGAGACGGGCCTGGAGGTCGAGCCGGTCCGCCTGAGCAGCGTCGTGTCGCACCCGCACACCTACCCCAACGGCGACCGCTGCGAGTTCTTCAACCTCGGCTTCCACTGCCGGCTGGTCGCCGGCACCGCCCGGGTCAACGACGACGAGTCGGTGGCCGTGGAGTGGTTCCCGCCGGACCGGCTGCCCGCGCTCGACCGGCACGCCCGGCTGACCGTCGCGCACGCCCTCGGCGCCGAGGCGGGCGCGTGGTTCCTGCCCGCCGGGACGGCCTGGGCCGAGTCCGATGACTGACCTCGACCCGCCCCTGCGCCGCTACCTCGCCGACCTGGTCGCCGCCGCCCGCGACGTGCTCGGCGACGACCTCGTCGGGGCGTACGCGGCCGGCTCGGTCGGGCTGGGCGCGTACCAGCCGGGGCGCAGCGACGTGGACGTCGCGCTGGTCTGCGCCGACGCCCTCGACCTCGGGCGCGGGCAGGAGCTGGTGGCGCGGCTGCGGCACGAGGCGCTGCCGTGCCCCGCGCGCGGGCTGGAGCTGGTCGTGTACCGCCGGGAGGTCGCCCGCTCCGGCACGCCGGAACCCGGGTTCGAGGTCGAGCTGAACACCGGGGCGCGGATGCCGTTCCGGGCCACGTGGGCCGCCGCCGACCGCCCCGCCGGGGACGGCCTGTTCTGGTACGGCCTGGACCGCAGCATCCTGCACCAGTGCGGGTACGCGCTGCTCGGGCCGCCGGCCGCCGAGGCCTTCGCCGACCTCTCCCCCGCCGACCTGCGCCGCCTGCTGACCGACGCGCTGCGCTGGTGGCTGGCCCTGCCGGCCCCGCCCGGCGACGGTCCCGCTTCCGGGGCCGAGGACGCGGTGCTCGGCGCCTGCCGCTCCCTGGTCAAGGTCCGGCACGGCGTCTGGCTGTCGAAGGTCGACGCCGGCCGCCGGCTGGCCGCCGACGGCCGGCGGGCCGACCCGACCGACGACGGCGCGGCTGCCCGCCGCCTGATCGGCGGTGGGGCCGCCGGCCACGCGACCGGCGGCGCGGCTGCCGACCTGATCGAACGGTCGATCGCGGCGCGGGCCGGCGGGCCGCCGCCGAGCGGTCCCGAGGCCCGCGCCTTCCAGCGTGGTGTGCTGGACGAGATCAGCCGGTGACGGGCTCCACCGGGATCCAGGGTTCGGCTCCGGCTCAGGCAGGGCCCGGGTCGGATCCGCCGCCGTTGGCTCGCGGCCGGTCGAAGCGGTGCCGGGCGAACGCGTCCACCCTGCCCCAGCGGCCCGGGATGTCCAGCAGTGCGAGCCGGTCGAAGCCGGGAGGCAGTGCCGGGTCCACGGCGAGATGGTCCTCGTGCGGTTCGATGCCGAGCATGATCCGGATGAACAGCAGGGACGCTCCGCTGGACCATGCCTGTGGGCTGCCGGCGGTGGGGTACCGGACCGGGTACCGCGTGGTGTGCCGGTCGAACCCGCCGAAGGCTTCGGGAAGCCGGCCCTGGAAGTAGGTGGCCGCGTCGATGATGCCCTCGGCGATGCGTCCCGCCTCGGCGGCGAATCCGTAGCGGCGCAGGCCCCAGGCGATGAACGAGTTGTCGAAGGGCCAGACGGTGCCACGGTGGTATCCGAGCGGGTTGTAGCGGCCCTGCCCCTCGGCGAGGGTCCGCACTCCCCAGCCGGAGAAGAGCGCCGGTCCCAGCAGGTGCTCGGCGACCCGCGCGGCCCGTTCCGGGGGCACGATCCCGCTCCACAGCAGGTGCCCGATGTTGGAGGAGAGGCTGTCGACGGGAGTGCCGTCGCCGTCGAGGGCGAGCGCGTAGTAACCCCGGTCGTCGAGCCAGAAGTCCCGGTTGAAGCGCTCGTACAGCGCCGCCGCCTCGCTTTCCAGCCGGTCCGCGTAGGCCGGGTCGTTCCAGAACGTACGGGCCAGCCGCGCCGCCCGGATCTTGGCGTCGTAGGCGTAGCCCTGGGCCTCGCAGGTGGCCCTGGGGAAGCCCGGCAGCCGGCCATCGGCGTAGGAGATGCTGTCCCAGGAGTCCTTCCAGCACTGGTTCTCCAGCCCGGTGACCCGGTTGCGTCGCTCATACCAGAGGTAGCCGGTGGACGTCAGGTCGGCGTACTGGTCGATCCACGCCAGGGCCGCCCGGGCCTCCTGCTCCAGCTCCATCACCAGCGCCGTGTCGCCGCTCCACCGTTCGTACTCGTCGAGCAGCACCACGAACAGCGGCGAGGCGTCCACGGTGCCGTAGTACGGCGAGTGCGCCTGCTCCTCGAACGCGGCCGACTCGCCGTAGCGCAGCTCGTGCAGGATCCGACCGGGGTCCTCCTCCAGGACGTTGTCGGTCCGGGCGCCCTGCAACGACGCCAGGATCCGCAGCGTCGGCGGGGTCAGCGACGGGGTGAAGGGCAGGGTCTGCAGGCAGGTCAGCAGGCTGTCCCGACCGAACAGGGTCATGAACCAGGGCAACCCGGCCGCCGGCACGGTCGCGCCGCTGAGCGAGAGCGGAGCGAAGCGCAGCGCCGCCAGGTCCACCAGGCTGCGGTGGTACACCTCTTGCAGTGCGTCGCTGTCGGTGTCGAGCTTCGGGGCCTCCGCGACCCACTCCCGTACGCTCGTCGGCAGCGTGGCGGCGTCCGGACGCAGCGCGCGCACGGGGGCGCGGAGGTCGACACCGTCCGGACGCAGCGCCCGCATGACCACCCGCAGCTCCGTCGACCACCGGGCGCCGGGCGGCAGCCGCAGCGTGAAGCGGAGACCGTCCCGGTCGAAGTCGGCGGGCTCACTCGCCGATACGGACACCTCGCGCTGGAACGTGCCGCGCCGGTAGCCCAGGCGCAACTCGTCCGGACCGACGTGGGTGTAGTGACTGCCGGCCTTCTGGCGGATGTCGAACTTGATGTCGAAGATGTCGGCGAAGTCGGCCGCCACCTCCAGTCGCACATCGAGGTCCATCTCCTTCTCGCCGTAGTTGAACACCGTCAGCGACTCGGTGAGATCCGGCCCGATCCGCCGCCGCCGGATCGCCGACACGTCGGCCTCCACGTAGTCGGTCTGCCCGCCCGGCACCACGAAGAACGCGGCCTCGTAGTACTGGCTGTCGTCCACCGACAGCGCGGTCAGCCGCTCGCCGTTGACGGTGAGCACCCAGCGGGACAGGAAGCGCGAGTCGGCGGCGAACAGGCCGACCGGGGTCGCGGGCGAGGACTCCACGTCACCGCTGGAATCCGAGACGATGAAGGTGCTGCCGTCGATGCACGACACGGTGCCCGGGATGTCCTTCATCGGGTCACTCCCCGCGGCCGGAGGCGGCCTGCTGCCGTGCGGCGGGGGGCACCGGGAACAGCCGCCCGACCCGCATCGCCAACGCGAGGTCCCCGTCGACCATGATCTCGCCCCGGGCGATCCCGGCCAGGCCGTTCATCTCGCCCCGCGTCATCGCCTCCGCGACATCGGCGGAGACCGTGATGACGGTGTCCGCCGGGCTGTCGCCCTGCGTCACCTTCATGCTTCCGTGGTCGATGTCCAGCAGCCACTGCTCCACCCGGTCCCCCTCCCGGATGTCGAACCGGACGGTGCCGCGGACCTTGCACAACCGTGGATCGTGACCGACGTCGGCCAACTGCTCGAAGAAGGTGCTGGTCGTCGTCATACGACCTCCCCGCCGCTTGTCAGGAGCCCTCGCCGACTACCCGTCGGACGGGGGCGCTAACGCTCCCAGCGGCGCCTTGGTCGGCGACGCGGCCACGCCGCCGGCGGGCGCCCGCCGGCACGGGCGCCCGCGCCGGACGGGATGAGGGGCTCAGCGGTCGCCGCACCAGGCGCGGGCCGACGCGGTACGGACCAGGAGCCCGCTGACCGACAGCGCCAGCACCGCCAGCAGCCCGCCCGCCGCCGTCGCGATGAGGGCCGGGTCGACCGGGGTCGTGATCAGGGATCCGAGGCGCGGCCCGAAGAGCAGCATGATGCCGGCTGCGACCAGGAACGCGACGGCGACCGGCGCGGCGAAGCCGCGTACCACCCGCCACGCCGTCGGGCCGCCGTGCCAGAGCCCCCGGAGCACGGCTGCGGTCGCCGCCGTGCAACAGGCCAGAGCGAGCAGTTGCCCGCGCCGCCGACCTCGCCGAGCAGCGCCACAACCATGGTGGGGGTGTACGCCCACCAGGACGCGAGCAGCAACATGCTGACGACCATCGAGGTAGCGGTCTGCTGTCAGCGGTCCGGGAATTGGCAGCGCCTCGTCACCCCCGGCTGCAGGCCGGGCGGACGCAGTCGGGCTGACGTGTCCGCATCTGGCTTGGCCGAGCATTCGCGCACTAGAACGATGCGCACAGGGCCAGGCCGACGCAGGAGGTCGAGCCATCTGACCCGGACGTTGTGGCCTTCGACCTGACCCGGGCTGCACGGCAGGGTCAGGCCGGCGGTGACGACGTCGTGGTACTGGGGCAGTCCTTCGGCGAGCTAGCGGAGGCGGGGCAGATCGCCGGATCGAAGCTGCGTCGGCGCGCTGCACCGACTCCGGTGGACGACCGTACCGTCAAGGTCATGGCGGAACTCGACGTGGTGATACGCGGCCTGCTGCATGACATCGGCGTGACCTTGCATCCACGGGGCTTTCGTAGCTCCGGTGCGGTGTGGCGACTGACTACGCCCGAGGGTGTCGCCGTCATTCACAAACAGCCGTCGGAGCGGTCCCGGCCCACCGCGAAAATGTTCTACATCGATACCGCAGCGGCCCCGAAGGAGTGGTGGGAGTGGATGGCGTGGAGGACCGGGCAGACCCGACCGATGAACAAAGCGAGCGAGATCTACAGCATCGGCCTCATGGAACGCCGGGTGCCGTGCCCCCACCCCGCCGCCAGTGACCGCGAGCGCTGGCAGGTGACAGCCGACACCGATGTGGATCGGCTGCGCGCCGATCTCCTCACTGGCGTGACGCGGGCAGCGGATCGGCTGGTCGAACTGCTGCAGCCAGGCCGCTACCTGGCCGAGCTGAGCGCACTGCCCGACAAGCAGATCGGCCATTGGCCACCACTGGTCATCCTGCTCTCCGGGCGAGGACCGTCACCGGAACTGGATGCTGCCTGCGCCGGATTACGCGAGGCTTTCGCCGAGCGGCCCCGGGCGGCCGGATACGTCGACGAACTCATCGGCTGGGCGCATGCCCGCGCCTCGCGCTGAGCGCTGGGGCGCGGCTCCAAGATGGGACGGGTCCACAGCCGCGCAACGCGGCCGTGGACCCGTGTTCCCCGCCACCGTCGCTGGCCCGGCAGACCCTGCGTGAGCAGCCGCAGCACCTCCTCGTAGCCGTGACCGTCACGATCCGAGCGATCGCTCTTCCCGGCAGTGCCGGGCGCCTGCCGGGGTGTCACCCGCGATCACGTGACGTGACACGCGGATCGCGGCCTGTGCGGACAGGGGCCTGGGCGTCAGGCGGCTGCGCGGTCGGCAACCGGGCGACGGCGCAGCGCCGGGTCGGTCAGCGCCGGCGGACGCCAGGCCCCGTCGGCCTGGTACAGGTTGGTGCCCGGCGGGATGATCTCGTCGATCCGGTCCAGCACGGCGTCGTCCAGTGTGAGCTCGGCGCCCTTCAGCGCGGCGTCGAGCTGTTCCATGGTGCGTGGCCCGATGATCACCGAGGTGACCCCGGGATGCGCCGCCGGGAAGGCCAGCGCCAGCTCCGGCAGCGTACAGCCGATCTCCGACGCCAGCTCGACGAGCCGCTCCACCACGTCCAGCTTGCGCACGTTCTCCTCGATCGCGGGATCGAACCGGGCCGGGGTGAGCGCGGCCCGGCCTGTGGACAGGTCCACCGGTCGCCCCTTGCGGTAGCGGCCGGTAAGGAAACCGGAGGCAAGCGGGCTCCAGGTCAGCACGCCCATGCCGTAGCGCTGGGTGACCGGGAGCAGGTCAGTCTCGATTCCCCGGGCGAGCAGCGAGTACGGCGGTTGCTCGGTCCGGAACCGGTGCAGCCCGCGTCGCTCCGCGACGTGGTGCGCCTCGACGATCTGCTCGGCCGGGAAGGTCGAGCAGCCGAAGGCGCGGATCTTTCCCTGGCGTACCAGATCGGTCAGCGCCGATAGTGTCTCTTCGATGTCGGTGGTGGAGTCCGGCCGATGCACCTGGTAAAGGTCGATCCAGTCGGTGCTCAGCCGGCGCAGGCTCTCCTCGACCTCCCGGACGATCCAGCGCCGCGAGTTGCCGCCCCGGTTGCGTCCCTCGCCCATCGGGAAGTGCACCTTGGTGGCGAGCACCACGTCGTCCCGGTGGCCTTGCAGCGCCTTGCCGACGATCGTCTCGGACTCGCTGGCGGAGTACATGTCCGCGGTGTCCACGAAGTTGATCCCCTGGTCGAGAGCGGCGTGGACGATCCGCGCACAATCGTCGTGGTCGGTATTGCCCACGGAGCCGAACATCATGGTGCCGAGGCAGTGGACGCTCACCTCGATGCCGGTACGGCCCAGGACGCGGTAACGCATGGTGGGGCTCCTTTGTGGTCGTCGCGCGCCGGGCGGTCGGCCAGCCGGCTACCCGTGCGAGCACCCTAGGAGCTGGAGCCGACTCTAGGTCAACCCGTTACGCTGGACGGCATGTCCGAAGTCGGCCCGGGCCTGAGCATCGGCGAGGTCGCCGAGCGCACCGGGCTGAGCGTGCACACGCTGCGGTTCTACGAGCGGGAAGGCATCCTGGCCAACCCGGTCCGGCGCGATGCCGGCGGGCGCCGCGTCTACCACAAGGGCGATGTGGACTGGCTCGCCGTCTGCGTCATCCTGCGCGGCTCCGGCATGTCGCTGCCGGAGATCCGGCGCTACACCGAGCTGGTCCGTGCGGGCGGCGGCACCGAGGCGGAGCGGCTGGTGCTGCTGCGGGAGCACCGAGAGCGGGTCCTGGACCAGATGAACCAGCTCCGGAAGTGTCTGGACCTGGTCAACTTCAAGGTCGGGGTGTACGAGGACGCGCTGGACCAACTCGCCGTCCCGTCCGTCACCGGCACCGACGCCGGCCGGTAACCGAACGGCCCGGCCGTGACCGGAACTGTCACGATGGAGATGGCTCATCCCATGTTCGCGACGCCCGTACTCCCCTGACGGACCGGAGCGCCTGGGCGCATTCCGTTGGGGCCCGCTCTTCTGGAGCCACGAGCGGCCGCAGGCTACGCAAATCGGTGCTCTTGACGCCCGAGGGGCTGGGAATCGAGCCGGTGCTCGGGTACGACGTGGAGGCCCGACCGGGTTGTGCTCGTGACCGACGGCTGAGTTTCGGTTGCGCGAGCCGTCTTCCGAACGGCGAGTTCAGCGGGTTGGACGCCCAGGAGCATGGAAACCGGCTTCGCGGTACGGGCGCGGTTGTCGGCAGGTCTGTGCATGCGAGGACCATAGGCTCCCACTATGGCGAGCCGCTTCATCCGCCGGCGCTGGGACGAGTCACGAGGCGACGAATTCGACGATTGGGGACCCTCGGTCTGGTACTTCGAGGTCGCCGAGGACGGCGGGCCCGTACGGCAGATCGAGGCGTACGACAACGGTCCGGTCCTCCGCTACGGGCCCGGACAGGAGGAAGACCAGCACGGCGGCTTGGGGCAGGCGAGCCTCGATGACGCGGACGAGGACTGGAGCCCCTACATGATCACGCGAGACGCGTTCGAGCGTGTCTGGGACTCCGCCGGCGAGTAGGAGCGGGTCTATCGACACCATGGGGCGCTTCGCGGCAGATCCGGATGGCGGGTGCGGTAGACGATGGTGTCGTTGCGGTTGCCGGGTTACGGGTCGCCGAGGGCACGCATCGCCACCATGGCGCTAAGGAGTCCTGGCATGGTGGTGAACCGGCCCTCGGTGTGGCGTGACCGATGATTCTTCCGTGCCGCGCTGGTCTGTACGCCGAGTATCGGCTCACGGGAGGCTGACTACCATGCGAAGACTGACCTTCGGCATGAACCTGAGCCTGGACGGATACATCGCCGCGCCCGGCGACGACCTCGGCTGGAGTGTGCCGAGCGACGAGTTGTTCCAGTGGTGGTCCGACCGGGTGAAGGCGACAGGCAACCCGCAACCGATCCGGCAAGCTGCTCACGCGGTAGGCGAGCCGCCGGCCCGATGCGTACTAATTGGTGACTCCCTTACGGACATCGAAGGGGCGCGAGCAGCCGGCGTACCTGTAATCGGATACGCGAACCGCCCCGCTAAGGTCGATAGGTTCCGTGCAGCCGGAGCGCATGCAGTAGTCACCAGCATGCGGGAAATCGCTGACGTGTTATTAAAATGATTTCGCACCTGCGGAAGATGCCGGCAGATCAGGCTTCAGGCCGCACACCGTCGTCGCACTCCGGGCAGTCTTCTACATCTAGATCATTGACCGCTCTGCAGTCATTGCAGGTCCAATGAATCGGTGCGGGCGGCTCCTTCCGCGCATCCCTCGGACGGATTGATAGGTCGACGTCTCGGCGCAATGCCTCCCCTATAAAGCCGTCCGGGTCGGAACCTGGTGCGGCCGAAATCGTCATACGTGCCGCGTATCGATGATCCGCCAATTCCGAGGCGACAGCCTGGGCCAACAGTTCGCTCCGCCTATCCCCGGCAGTGAGAATCGCAACTAGGTAAAGCAGCCCCGCGCGATATCGAGACCAAACCGACATGTCCTTACCGAGAAGTTCCCGGCTGTCCCAGGGAGGCCTCTTCACCTGCGCGACGACTTTTGCCGATGCCAGCGCAATCCAGGTGGAGTCCGCCTCAAGAAACGACAGCAAATCTCGACGCTGCTTGGTATTGAGCGCGGTGTCGACATCGGCTACCAAACGTGGCTCTACTAGTGGCCTCACCGACGCTACAAACCAATCCTCACTTGCAACCTTAGGGTCACTCACCCCTTCTTTCATGCGTTGGAGATGGCGGGCCTGTTCCGCTACCGCCGACTTGTTGATGCCATACGCGTCAGCTATCGCATCCAGCCAAGATCGTCGAACCTCTACGTCATCGTAAACGAACGCTCGACTGAAGTCGCCCAATCCAACATTGTCGTATCCCGTCGCTGCTATTAGATCCCCGACATCGCTGAGGGACCACAGCCCATTGCTCGGGCTTGAACCGGTCTCAGCAAGCGAACTGAGGTCGGCAAGCAGGGCCGCTTCGTAAGCCTTGTGGCTGGATATCCAACTGGTCAGGGATTCAAGGCCGGGCCACCGTAGGCCGGTGTCGACCCCAGCACGGCTTAGCGCGTCGAAGATGTGCTCAGCCGTGCGGACGGGAGCACGGTGCGCGATCTGGGATATCCGCTCTCCTGCATCATTTGCGAGTTCGTCAAGGCGGTCGACTGCCGCCAAAGCGACCCGAGCCAGCCCAGGCGCGAGCTGGTCTTTGCCCACAATCGAATACCGTCGGCGGCTTTCTCGGACCATCTCCCCCTTGGGCGGCAACGGAATCGCAAGCGCCGCGTTCACAGCAGCCGTCCCTTCCCAACCCAACGGGCGATCATCTACCGTCGCGTCCGTTAGCTCGCACAGCGCTGCCGCGATTGTCTTAGAACGAGCGTCGAGTCCAGCCCTCGCGATCAAATCCGCACGCTGCTGCCTGTGGTCGACCGGCAGTGCCAGCAGGCACGCAGCTTGGACGAAAGGCCACGGGCCGGGAGCACGAGTCTTGTCTCCAAACATCAAAATCCGGCTCGAACGATTTTTTGGGCCGCGCTTCGAAGGTGGCCGGCCCTCGCCGGAGGCAACGATTCCGGCTGCAATTTGATTCAGGGTACGTTCCAACTCGCTGTGCGTAGGCGCCGCTATTCCCCGGATCGCCAGGTCGGCCACCATGAGGGTGGCGTCTGGGCGATCGTTGACAGCGACATCGAGCAGCGCTCCGACAATTCGCGGATCAAGTCCGCTTGCAAGCGCGATGGCGCCATCTGAATCCGTGTAGGCCAGAGCTTCACTCAGCCACTCCGTCAAGTGCATCTGGTTGCAGCTGCGGGCCCACATTGCGGTGGCAATCTCGGCAAACACCTTGCTTCGAGTCGTGAGCTCGTCCGCAGCGTTCACGACAAAGACAGCAACGTGCTCGTCCCAGAAGCGGAGCACGTGCTCTGCCACCTCACGAGCCTGGGCGGGCGGCATCCCCCAACGGTCCGGATCTCTCAATAGCTTACTCAAGGCTCCCAGAACTTCGGCACGCTGCGGTGTCGCCCCGCCGTCGAGGATGCGGCCGAGCACGATAAATCCGTCGAGCAGCATGGCCGCAGTCAGCGCGGGCGACCACGGCCGAGATGAGTCTAGGGTGCCTCGCGTCTGTTCCCAGCGGTAGACCGACTGTTCTACCGCTCTATGCAGTAGGGTTGCGCGCCCCTTTGGAAGATCTGCATCCGCCGCGCTGGCACATACTAGCGTCAGCAAGATGGCGAGCAACGGCACCGCGAGAAGGTGATCCGACTGGGTTTTAGCATCCCTAATCCAAGCACGCCGCGTCGCTAACCATGCCTCTCGCTCGCCCTCGGGGATGCGAGCATCAGCGCATGCGACGAGGACGCTGTCGACGGTTGTGCTGAGATCCTGCGGAGATGCTAATTCCACCCTGGGTAATCCGAGGCGGCCGGCCGGAATCTGGGCGCTCGCCCTCGTGGCCAGAACGAAGCCGACTCTAGGGTGCAGGGAATCGAGAACATCGGCCAGTTGTTGCGCGACCCATGGAGCGCGAGCACCGCACTCATCGAGCCCGTCACAAAGGACGATTGCGCGGCCTTCCGCGAGTTCTCCAATCAAGTGCTCAGCCAGCGAGGGACGCTGGTCGTCGCTAACAAGATCCGCTATCGCTCCAGCGATGATTCCATCCATCGTCAACCGTTCCGGCTGCTGTTTCATCAGGCGCGGCAGCGAAACGCGTATCGGAATGGGGGCGTGATAGTGGGTGGCACAGTGTGCAGCAATCTCGCGCAATGCAATGGACTTGCCTGCTCCAGGCTGGCCGACAATAAGCATCCGCCGCCAACGCCTCAAATACCGCAGCAACTTCTGAGGAGTGCGCTCTCCCTCAATGCTGACTTCCAGACCGTCGACAAGGCCGTCGACGACGACGGGCGGCAAGCCGTCGGCTAGCATACTGAGATCGATCCGCCCAGCGTCTGCCTTCAACCTGTTGCAGTAGGTACGGACCGCACTAAGTCGGGCCGCCGCGCGCATACCCGCAGGACCGCCTTGATCCGCAATCACAGTTAGACCATCGGAATTTAAGGCAACAACCCAGTCATCGATACCGCTTCCGAGCGCTGCTCCAGCCTGCCGATGGAAGAGATCAGCAAGGGTGCTAACGGCCCGACGACCCTGCATATCGGAAACGGCGTAATCCATTAAGGCTGCCAAGAGTTCCCGGGATGTTCCTGCGCCAGTCGAATCGGGCAAGTGCAGGACTCGGGCTCGGTTAAGGACAAGGTCGCGCACGTCCTGGGGAAGCAGGTCGGCAAGGGCGTTGAAGGCATCGCGCTCATCCTTGGTCTCCATCGGGAGGCCGGCCCTATGTCTCCGTAGCACTCGGTCAAGGTCTTTAGTAGGGCCGACGAAGTCCTCGCCTGCGATGATCAGAAGATCGTCAAGTCCCAAGGTGGGTGCTTGGGCAATCCACCCAGCGACAGTCTCGGTCAGCGGCCGGCCCTTGGCGACCTTACGTTTCGCCGACACATAGGCCCGGCGCCCATCAGAGAACGTGACACGGATATCATCGGTCGGATCGCTCGTCTCAAAGTCAAGCCGGATCGGATCCGCACCGCTCGGCAGGTCCAAACCTAGGACAGAGCGGCTCCGGAGTCCATGCACCGCCAAATGCGTTGCGACGAGGCAGCGGAACACACTTCCGACCTCGCCAGCCTGTCCTGCCCGGCTCATCATGCCTCCCGGTAGCCGTACCGCCTGGTACCAGACGGAGCGTCAAGCATCGAACTCGCCGCCCCCACGACTTGCCCACCGGAGACGAAAGACGTGAGCCGCATAGCGAAGCCTTCGATTCTTGCACGTACACAGCTGCCGCTATCCACGTGCTTAGGGTCGGAGGACACTGTGGCCGGAGCGTAGCGTGTTCAGACTTTCTTTACTTGGTCAAGGGCGGGCCTGCGGCCCGCCGCTGTGTTCGCGCCGGGGCGCGCGTGCGGCCTGGCGGCCGGTCACGCCCCGGCGCACGGCGTATCAGGGAAGCCCTTGACAGCCGCAGTGCAGCTCCCCGGCGGACCGGGCTAACCCTCGTGTACCCCGGCGTCAGAACGGACCGCCGCCGGGCACTGAGCGCCGAGAATGACGCGCAGGGCAGGACCGGCAAGCCCCAAGCATGGGGGCGGCGTCCGTAGTGCCGGGCAGACGGCTCTCCGTGCCAGCAGCCACCAAGTTCGGGTCAGGTCAACACCTGCGCCTGGAAGGGGGTGGTGGCCATCGGGGTTGGGGTGGTCGGCCAGGAGCCGACTTCGCTGCCGGTCGCGGTTTAGGTCAAGAGCGCCGCTGTGGCAGTGTCCGCCGGGTGTCGGGCCGTGACACGAAAGCCGAGCCCGACCCCAGGCCCGCATCAGGGCAACGGGCAGCGCGTAAGCCGGCCAGCCGAACGAAGATCTCCCGCTTGTCGACAGCGTTGCCCTGGTCATCGAGTTGGTAGCCCGTCAGCCACACCCAGCCGCGGTAGGTCGGCTTCGGGCACACCGAGATCACCCGGAACACAAACCGTTGCCCCACGAACTGCACCGAGGCTTCCCGGTCGATCCACAGCTCATCACCAGGCTTGGGCGGGCGCGGCTGCGGCCTGGCCCAGGTGCTCTGTTCGGCCGGCATGGGGCTCCTCCCTGCTTGAGGGCCGCCCTGCCCGGCGCGAGTTCGGAGGATGCCCGGCCGGGCAGGGCGCATCCACCGGGCCGATGGCGGGTTCGCGTCCTCCATCACCGGCACAGCGGAATACCTCACCGTACGTTATGTAGATTAGTACGTACAGACCTAGCGGTCTACGTGCTCACATACGGTCTGAGCTGTGATCGATTTCGACCCAGAGCGGGCGATCTGGCGACAGGTTGCCGACGACATCCGCCGCAAGATCGCAGCGGGTGAGCACGCGGCCGGGTCGCGACTACCCAGCGAGACGGACCTATCCCAGGGCTACGGTGTCAGCCGAACCACCATCCGCACCGTGATCGCCTCCCTGAAGAGTGACGGCCTGGTGGTCGTAGAACAGCGGCCAGGCCACCCACGAGCAACGTACGTCCGAGATGCCGGGCGGATCGAGGACATCACCATCGGGCCGGGCGACTCGGTGACGTACAACGGTCCCGGAACGGTAGTAGTCACCAGGGCCGCCGGAGGAGTGGAGACGTACGGGGCCGGCGAAGTCCGAATCGTCGGGCCGTAGATCACTGTCGTCTGCCAATTCTTTTAAGGCACCAGCATGCCGGTAACCTGCGGTGCCTCAGGTTGAGTGGCAGATTCGCCGGGTGCCTCCTGCCACTCAATCTGAGGCATCTCGACTACCCACGGGGTCAGGGATGACCTGACAGGCACTGCCGATCTCTCGTTCACGAACGAGTCCATCGATAGCCTCGATCATCGCGGTGATGCCTGGTCGGGGCGTGATGACCAGGTCCGTCGTGTAGAAGTACCGCCCTCCGGCGGCTTCGCCGGTCTGGGCCCACCGGCGAAGGACGGCGTCGATCGCGCCGAGGGTCATGAGGCTCACGTAGTAGGTCGGTCCGCCAGCGACGGTCACATAGATGTCCTGGTCCTGAAGTTGTTCCAGGTCGTCGTTTGGGTCGGCGGGAAAGCGGGCGACGAACCGGTCGCGTTCGATGATGAGGAAGGGCCCGTCTTGCGTGATGTCCATGGTTCGCCTCGATGCGGTCATGCTCATGAGCTGGGTACCTCAACTTAGATGGCAAGAACTACGAGGTGACTCGGACGTGCTGGCACTACCTCAGCTCCACTGGCAGACGACAACCACCCGCAACGCGCCCCATCCGCCTTCAAGATCAGGCCGTCTCCAGGCCGTCAGGCCGTTGTCAGGCCGTCAAATGCCGACCAAAGTTGACCAGAGACGACCATCGACACCCGAAAATAGCACCAGCTCAGAGCCTTGATCAGGTCTCTGAGCTGGTGGGCGACGGACGAGTCGACCTGTACGCCGGATTCTGTGACCGGCGCGCGCCCCGAGGGGCTCGCGTCGGCGGCGGCCATCCATCTAGGCCTGCCGTCGCCGGCAGGCTCGAGCGGCCTACCCGCAGACATCGGGCGGGCAGCCCTCAAGCGTCTGCGCCGGGTCGTCATCATGTCTGGTGACGGCCCTTGCTTGGCCTTGCTCCGGGTGGGGTTTACCGAGCCACCCCGGTCACCCGGGGTGCTGGTGGGCTTTTACCCCACCGTTTCACCCTTACCGTCCCCGATGGGGTCGGCGGTCTGTTTTCTGTGGCACTGTCCCGCGGGTCGCCCCGGGTTGCCGTTAGCAACCACCCTGCCCTGTGGAGTCCGGACGTTCCTCGGCGGCGGGCCGGAGCCCGCCGACGCGACCGCCCGGTCGACTCGTCCGTCGCGCATCCATCCTAACGACGCCACGGCCGCGCCTATTGCCGCCCCGGGGCTGTCCGGCACCCGTCCTGGCGGAGGCGGGTACTAGCCTCTGGTGACCATGGATGTCTCCGACGCCGCGCTGCTGCTCGCCGCCGGTCTCGCCGCGGGCACGGTCAACGCGGTGGCCGGCGGGGGCTCGCTCATCACCTTTCCGGCGATGATCGCGGTGGGCCTGCCGCCGGTGCCGGCCAACGTGAGCAATTCGGTCGCGGTCTTTCCGGGGTACGTGGCGAGCGTGGCGGGCAGCCGGCAGGACCTGCCGCCCCGGCGGGTGCTGGCCACGCTGGTGCCCACCACGATCGTCGGCACGATAGCCGGCGCCCTGCTGCTGCTGGCCACCCCGGCCCGGGCGTTCGAGCTGGTGGTGCCCTTCCTGGTGCTCGGGGCGACGGCGGTGCTGGCGTTCCAGGATCCGCTGCGCCGGCTCGTCGGGCATCCGCGCGACCTGGCGCCGCGCCGCCGTACGGTCACCGTGCAGGCCATGGTCGCCGTCGGCGCGGTGTACGGCGGCTACTTCGGCGCGGCGCTCGGGGTGATGCTGGTGGCGGGCCTGGCCCTGGTGCTGGACGCGACGCTGGCGCGGGTGAGCGCGCTGAAGAATCTGCTCTCCGCCCTGGTCGGGCTGACCACGCTCGTGGTGTTCTCGCTGTTCGGGCCGGTGAACTGGGCGGCCGTGGCGGTGGTCGCGCCGGCGACGCTTGTCGGCGGGTACGCCGGCGCGCGGCTGGTGCGCCGGCTGCCGCCGGTGGTGCTGAAGGTGCTGATCGTGGTCTTCGGCACGTCGATCGGGCTCTACCTGCTCTGGCGCGCGCTGCGCTGAGCCTCGGCGACAGCTGCCCGGCCGGGAGGCTGGCCAGGTGACCGGTCGGGCGAAGGACGCACGCCCGGGCGGCTAGTGGTCCTGGAGCGTGAAGAGGAGCGTCCGGTGCTCGACGTCCAGGAAGGCGGTCCGCCACCGGGTGGACGGGGTCGCCTCGTCGTACACCCGGCTGTGCAGCCAACGGGGCGCGGCCGGCAGGAACGGCGCGAGAGCGGGCCACGCGTCCGCCGGGCTGCCGGAGTGGGGAGCCGGGACAGCGGGTGCGTACGGCGCGAAGTCGTACCGCTGCGCCAGCGTCCGCGCGTCCGCCGGACGCAGCCGGACCACGCCCTGGTACGCCCAGTCCACCGGGCCCGGCGCGCGGCTGCACGGGTCGCCCGACGCGCGCAACTGCCAGTGGATCTCCGGGTATTCGCCGAGGTCGGGCAGCTGCTCGGGCGGAGTCCACCGGTTGGTGCGCACCTTCGCCTCCTCGGCGCGCACCGACTCCCGGCACTCGGGCGTGTCGCCCGGGTCGTTGTCGACGGCCCGGATCGCGGCTCCCACGCATCCGACGACCACCAGCAGCAGCGCGGCGGAGCCGCCGAGGACGGCCACCAGCGCGCGTCTCGTCATGGGCGTCAGCGTACGAAGGGCGGCCACCCCCGCCGCGTCGCCCCCGGCCGCAGGGGGCCGGGGGCGACGCGGTCCCCGGGAGAGGCTCAGGCGACCGGTTCCGGGGCGGCGTCGGCGTCCCGGTGCGGGCCGGGTACGACGCGCGGGTCGCCCTCGTCGGCGAAGTAGTCGTCCGACGTGGTGCCGTCGCCGCCGTCGCGCACCTTCGCCGCCCGCAGCACCACCGTGAGCAGCGCCGCGACCGCGAGGTTGACCAGCACCGCCACGATCCCGACGTAGATCGTCTTCGGGGTGTCGAAGCCGAAGTCGGCCAGCGGGAACGCCGAGCCGCCGAAGTGCTTGCGGCCGGTCGCGGCGTTCGGGATCTGGTAGAGCATCCACATGCCGAGCCCCATGCCCGCGATCCAGCCGCCGATCAGCGCCCCCCGGTGGAACCAGCGGGTGTAGAGGCCCAGCGCCACCGCCGGCAGCGTCTGGAGGATGATCACGCCGCCGATGAGCTGGAGGTCGATGGAGAACTGCGGGTCGAGGAAGACGATGCACGCCACCGCGCCGACCTTCACCACCAGCGAGGTGATCTTGGAGACGTTCGCCTCCTGCGCGGGGCTGGCGTCCCGCTTCAGGTACTCCTTGTAGATGTTGCGGGTGAACAGGTTCGCCGCCGCGATCGACATGATCGCCGCCGGCACCAGCGCGCCGATGCCGATGGCCGCGTACGCGACGCCGGCGAACCAGTCGGGGAACTGCTGGTCGAACAGGACCGGCACCACCGTGTTGCTGTCCACGGTGCCCTCCTTCGACCCGGGCAGCGGCTTCACCCCGGCCGCGATGGCCATGAAGCCGAGCAGCGCGATCAGGCCGAGCAGCAGGCTGTACGCGGGCAGCGCCGACATGTTCCGCTTGATCACGTCGCGGTTCCGGCTGGCCAGCACGCCGGTGATGCTGTGCGGGTAGAGGAACAGCGCCAGCGCCGAGCCGAACGCCAGCGTGACGTACTGGAGCTGGTTGTTGGCGTTGAGCAGCACCCCGTCGTTGGGGTTCGGCGACGCGTCGAACTTCGCGTCGGCGGCGTCGAAGATCTCGCCCCAGCCGCCCAGCTTGTACGGCAGGTAGAGCACCGCCACCAGGATCACGATGTAGATCAGCGTGTCCTTGACGAACGCGATCAGCGCCGGCGCGCGCAGCCCCGACTGGTAGGTGTACGCGGCCAGGATCGCGAAGGCGACGATGATCGGCAGGTGCCGGGCCAGAGTGCTCTCGCCGGTCACCCCCATGGTCTTGAGCACCGCCTCGATGCCGACCAGTTGCAGCGCGATGTACGGCATCGTCGCCACGATGCCGGTGATCGCGATGAGCAGCGCCAGCACCGGCGAGTCGAACCGCTTGCGGACGAAGTCCGCCGGGGTGACGAAGCCGTGCCGGTGCGAGACCGACCAGAGCCGGCACAGCACCAGGAACACCAGCGGATAGATGACGATGGTGTACGGGACGGCGAAGAAGCCGGCCGCGCCGGCACCGAACATCAGCGCCGGCACCGCCACGAAGGTGTACGCGGTGTACAGGTCGCCGCCCACCAGGAACCAGGTGATCCAGCCGCCGAAGTTGCGCCCGCCCAGCCCCCACTCGTCGAGGTGGGCCATGTCCTTCGGGGCCCGCCACCGGGCCGCCACGAATCCCAGCCCGCTGACCAGCAGGAAGAGCACCGAGAAGACGATGATCTCGGTGAGGTGGTCGCGCCACATCAGCGATCACCCGCCGCCGCGTCGCCCGGCCCGTCCGACGGCGCGCCGGCCCGCTTCTTCGTCATCTGGTACACCAGCGTGGTGGTGGCCACGCCGAGCAGGATGTAGACGAGCTGGAGCCAGTAGAAGCGCGGAAAGCCGAGGAACCGGGGCGAGTCGGCGTTGAAGAAGACCGGGATCAGGGGCACCACGATGGGGATGAAGAGCAACCAGTTCCAGGGGCTGTGGTCCTTCGCCCTGGAGCGCGCCGCTGTCGGCGCCTCCGGTTCGGGTGCGGCCATTGCGACAAACCTCCGCGAGTCGTAGATCGACACTGATGACGGCCGGAGGCTACGACCCTGTGACCGGGGTCACGTTCTACGGGAGGAGGTTGCTGCGCCGAACGGCGGACGGCGTGCGCCGAACGGCGAACCGGGGCGGCCGGACGGCGGCTCGCCCGGCTCAGATCCCGGCGAGGTGCGCGGTGTCGTTGACCGTGCGGACGGCGACCCCGCCGTCGGGCCACGTGTCGAGCACCGAGATGCCGGCCGCGTCCAGGAACAGCCGGTGCAGGAAGCCGTCGCCGGCCGCGAGGGCGTCGCGTAGCACCAGCTTGATCGGCGAGACGTGGGAGACCACCACCACGGTCTCCCCCGGGTACGCCCGGCACAGCCCGTCGACCACGCGCCGGCAGCGCTCGGCGACGTCGACGAACGACTCGCCGCCCGGCGGAGCCACCCGGGTCGAGGCCAGCCAGGCGTCCATCTCGCCCGGCCACTCCTGGCGGACCTCGGCGAAGGTGCGCCCCTCCCAGGCCCCGAAGTCGCACTCGATCAGGTCGTCCTCGCGGCGCACCGGCACGCCGCCGAGCGCCCCGGCGATCGCCTCGGCTGTCGCCGTACACCGGGACAGGGGCGAGCTGACCACGGCCGCGACGGTCGGGGCCAGCGCGGCCACCCGGGCGGCCGTGGCCCGGACCTGGGCCCGGCCGCGCTCGGACAGCGGCACGTCGCCGCGACCGGAGTAGCGGCGCTGTTCGGTGAAGGCCGTCTCGCCGTGCCGGACGAGCACGAGCCGGGTGGCGGTGAAGCTCGGCCGCGGCTCCCAGGAGGCGGGCGCGGTGGCCGGGTCGGTGCCGGTGCTCGACGCCGACGCGGCGCGGGCGGCCACCTCCCGGGCCCTCGCGCGGGCCGGCGAGTCGGGAGCGGCGACCTCGCGCGGCGGCTCCACGACGCGCGGCGGCGCGACCGCGGCCCGGGCCGGCGCCTTGCCGGCGGCGGCGTCCATGGCGGCGTTGGCGAGGGCGTCGGCGTGCCGGTTGCGTTCCCGGGGAATCCAGTGGAACCGCACCGCGGCGAAGCGGTCGACCAGCCCGGCGGCCTGCGCGGCGAGCGGACGCAGCCCGGGGTGCTTGATCTGCCAGCGGCCGCACATCTGCTCGACCACCAGCTTCGAGTCCATCCTGGCCTCGACCTCGGCGGCGCCCAGCTCGGCGGCGGCCTCCAGCCCGGCGATCAGCCCCCGGTACTCGGCGACGTTGTTGGTGGCGACGCCGATCGACTCGCCCCGCTCGGCCAGCACCTCACCGGTGTCCGCGTCGCGGACCACCGCGCCGTAGCCGGCCGGGCCGGGGTTGCCCCGGGATCCGCCGTCGGCCTCGACGACGACCACGCGCGGCGCCACGGGACTACAGGCCGGACTCGTTGGTACGGACCATGATCCGTCGGCAGTCCTCGCAGCGGACGACCTCGTCCGGGTCGGTCTTGCGGATCCGGGCCACGTCGGCGCCGGAGAGCGTCAGACGGCAGCCGCCGCACCGGCCGGCGGTCAGCAGCGCCGCGCCGAGCCCGGTGTCCTCGCGGATCTTGTCGTAGAGCTGCACCAGGTCGGCCGGGAGGTCGCCCGCCAGCGGCTGGCGGGCGCCGCGCTTGAACTCCTCCTCCTTGGCGATCTCGGCCAGGCTCTCGTCGCGGCGCCGCTCGGCGGCGTCGCGCTTCTCCCGCACCTCCGCGAGCCGCTGCTCGACGCCGTCCAGCACGCCCTGGGCCGTCTCCCGCTGCTCCATCAGCTCCAGCTCGGCGTCCTCCAGGTCGCCCTGGCGGCGGTTGAGCGAGACCAGCTCGTGCTGGAGGGCCTCCAGCTCCCGGGCCGGGCCGGAGCCGGCGGCGAGCCGGGCCTCGTTCTTGGACTTGCGGGCCCGCACCTGGTCGACGTCCTTCTCCATGCGGGCGATGTCCCGGTCCAGGTCGTCGACCGCGACCTGGGCGCGGACCCGCTCGTCCTCCAGCGCGGACAGCTCCCGGGCCAGCGCGTCCAGCTCGGCCCGCTCCGGCAGCGAACGGCGCCGGTGGGCGAGCTGGGCGAGGGAGGTGTCGATCGCCTGGAGGTCGAGCAGGCGGCGCTGGACCTGGGGGTCAGCCTTCACGGTCGGGGCTCCTTGTCGTCCACCGCGGGTGGGGCGGCGTGTACGGTCCACGGGTCGGTGGCCAGGTCGGACACCAGCGTCTCGACACCCGTCGCCTCCCGCAGGAGGACGGCCAGGTCGTCCAGCCACGGTCGTTCCGTCGCCCAGTGGGCGGCGTCGAGCAGGGCCGGGCCGTCGGCGGCCAGGTGCTCGCCGGCCGGGTGGTGGCGCAGGTCGGCGGTGAGGAACGCGTCCACCCCGGCCGCGGTCGCGTCGGCGAGGAAACCGTCCCCCGCGCCGCCGCTGACCGCGAGGGTACGAACCATACGCCCGGGCTCCCCGGCAGCGCGAACTCCCCAGGCGGTGGCGGGCAGCACGGCGGCGGCGTGCCGGGTCAGCTCCGCCAGCGTCATCGGCTCCGGCAGCTCGCCGATCCGGCCGATCCCCCGGCCGTCGCCGTGCGCGGGCGTACCGGGTGCGGGCCGGTGCAGCGGGCGCAGCCCGGTCAGCCCGAACCGGGCGGCGAGGGCGTCGGAGACCCCCGGGGCGGCCACGTCGGCGTTGGTGTGCGCGACGTACAGCGCCACGTCGGACTTGATCAGCCGGTGCACGATCCGGCCTTTGAAGGTCGTGGGGGCCACCGAGGAGACGCCCCGCAGCAGCAGCGGATGGTGGGCGACGATCATGTCGACGCCGGCGTCGAGCGCCTCGGCGACCGTCTCGGGCACCACGTCGACGACGCAGAGGACCCGGCGGACCGGGGCGCACGGCTCGCCGAGCACGAGCCCGACCCGGTCCCAGTCCTCGGCCCAGGCCGGCGGATAGCGCCGCTCCAGCTCGGCGACCACGTCGGCGACGGTCGGCGGGACTGCGTTGGTGCTCACGGCGGGCCAGCTTACCGGCGCGGACCCGGCCGGGGCCCTCGCCCACCGACACGGCGGCGTGTCCCGGGTGTGAGGAAGGGCCCCTGGCAATCGCGTAGCGATTGCCAGGGGCCCTTCCTTCCACGTCAGGCGACGGGGCAGAGCCGGTCGCGTACGGCGGCCAGGCCCAGGGCCCACGGGAAGGCGTGCACGTGCCGCTCGCCGGTGCCCGGCGGGTGCAACGGGAAGACGTCATCGCCGAAGAGCACCGTGACCCCCCACTCCGCGAGCCGGGCGATGCCCGCCCGGAAGGCGGGGTGGGCCGCCATCGCCGCGTTCGTGTACGGCACCGCCACCACCGGCACGCCCAGGCCCTGCGCCTCCACCAGCAGCCCGAGGGCGAGTGTGTCGGTGATCCCGGCCGCCCACTTGTTGACGGTGTTGACCGTCGC
Organism: Micromonospora sp. USAFONa4; assembly: GCF_057197825.1. Classification (NCBI taxonomy): domain Bacteria; kingdom Bacillati; phylum Actinomycetota; class Actinomycetes; order Micromonosporales; family Micromonosporaceae; genus Micromonospora; species Micromonospora sp. USAFONa4. The sequence goes on from NZ_CM170072.1 coordinate 1,632,037, forward strand.
CGGGCAGACGATTATCGCGTCGGCCTGCGGCAGCACGTCGAGATCGCCCGGGTTCTTGTAGTGGGTGCGGACCGGATGGCCGGTCTGCCGGGCCAGCGCGGCCCGGTCGACGAACTTGGCGCCGTCCGGCGTGGTGACCACGCAGACGTCCCAACCGTCCTGGTGCGCCAGCTCGACGAGCCGGCCGACGTGGCGGGCCAGCGGCGAACCGCAGGCGATGACGTAGAGCACCTCACGGCGCTCGCTGCTCGGGTGCGGGCCGGCCATCAGGCCGCCACCGCGCTCATACCCCTACTCCCATGTGCTCAGCCAACTCCGCAATCGGAGAAGGCGGCGCACCACGTGTGCGACGCAGGACGTCCGACATCACCTCGTGGGCGATCGGCCGGCAGCGGATCTCCGACGGGGCGAGGCGGTCGCCGCGCAGCAGCATCTCGCCGGCGTTGGCCACGTCGCCGATCTGGGCGAAGCCCCGGGCGATGTCGAGCAGGTGGTGGGCCCGGCGTTCCGGCAGCAGGGCGCCGAAGGCCGGCTCCTGGATGCGCTGCTGGTGCACCTCGACCGCCCGGCCCCCGTCGCCGAGCTCGACCGCCGCCGCCGCCCGGTGCAGCTCCACGTTGGTCGGCCCGAACGAGGTCCAGTAGTGGTTGTGGTCGCCGCCCAGCAGGACGGCCGCCTCCTGCGCGCCGTTGATCAGGTCGCCGACCGTGGCGGAGTCGCCGATCCGGGCGGCGGCCATCGCACCCTGGAGCAGCAGCATCCCGTAGACCGAGAGCAGGGCAGGGTCGGCGGCGTTGCCGGAGCCGGGGGCGAGCCGGTTGGCGATGGTGACGTTGAGTTCGAGGGCGGGCCGGGGCCGGCCCATCGCCACCAGCGCGTTGCAGACCCGGGTGGTGGCGATGCCGGCCAGCAGCGGGTCGTCGGCGCGCTGGGCCACCGCCATCGAGCGGTCGGCGGCCAGCCAGGCCAGGTCGCACTCGCCCAGCTTGCGCAGCACCGACGAGGCGATCTGGTAGACCTGCCCGAGCAGGTGGGCCGCCTCGACCGCCTGGTCGCCGCCGTGGCCCGCGTCGGCGGCCTGGGCGTCGCGCAGCAGCTTCGGCAGCGCCCGGGTGAGCATTCCGTAGCGGCCGTACTGGTAGGTGAGCCAGGCGTGGTTGACGGCCTTGCGCATGTCGGCCAGGGGCGGCGGGCACGGCGCGGCGTCGAAGTACGCGCTCATCGAGTCGTACCGCTCCAGGGCCGCCCGGATCTCCTGCACCTCCACCTGGTCGATGCAGTTCAGCGCGTCCGTACGCCGCTCCGGGTCCTTGCCGAGCAGCAGCTGCACGTCGACCTGGAGGATGTCGGCGATCTCGTAGAGGACGGAGAACTTGTCCAGCCGGCGCACCCCGCGCTCGACCTTGTCCACCCAGCTCTTCGACTTGCCCAGCCGGTCGGCGAAGACCTGCTGCGACATCTTGCGCCGCCCTCGCCAGTAGGCCACCCGCCGCCCGATGGGCAACTCGTCCATCCACCCGTTCCTTCCCCTGTGCCTGCTCGAGCGGGCGTGCCGGCCGGTCCTGCCGGGTGCGGCGATCGATCCGTACGTCTCAGGTTTTCGCTGGTCGCACAGCGTGTGCGTCAGCCGTACAGCCAGTTCTCGTAGTTTTCGTGCAAGTTGCACGAGCCGTTCGTCAGCTCAACGATCGCGGGTTACGGCAGTGACGGTGCTCGACATGCGACCTGGGCACCGGCCGGGTCCGGCGAGGGGAGATGGCACATGTGGGGGAATGTCGCGCCGCGCGTCGTTCAACTGTCCCCGTTGGAACGGGTGCGGCTGCGCCGGGTGGCCGTGCGGTACGCCATGCACGGCTGGGACGTCACCCCCGGCGCCTGCCTCGCCCGCAGCCGCTTCGTCTGCGGGCGGGCCGGCTGCCCGACGGTCGGCTGCCACCCCGCCCTGGAGAACTGGGAGCACGCGGCGAGCGCCGACCCGGCCCGGGTCGCGACATGGTGGCGCACCCGGCCGCACGGGGTGCTGCTGCCCACCGGGCGGGCGTTCGACGTGCTGGAGGTCCCCACGCACCTCGGCCGGCACGTGCTCGACGCGGTCCGGACGCACCCGGCCGGCGTCGGCGTACGCGGGCCGGTGCTGGTGACCCCGACCGGCCGCTGGATGTTCCTGGTCCGCCCCGGCGACCCGCTCCGCCCCGAGCTGGACCACTGCTTCCACGTGGTCCGGCACGGCCCCGGCTCCTGGATCCCGGCCCCACCGACCCGGCTGCCGGAGGGCACCGTCCGGTGGGCGGTCGCGCCCGAACAGGCCCGCTGGCAACTGCCCGACTCCTACCTGGTGCAGAACGCGCTGATCGAGGCACTGCGGGCCACCGGGGTCAAAGTCACCTCCGACCTGCTCCCCGGGCACCTGCCGCTGCCGCGGCGGGGCATGTGACGGCGGCGCGGCAGCGACGCCGGAGGGCCGGCGCTCGTTGAGCACGGCGACGGCGCACCCGCGCCGGGAGCGGGGGGTTAGATGTCCACCGACGACACCGCGCGCCAGCCGGACGGCGCGGAGCCGCCGCCCCGGCACCGGCCGCGCCGCCGCTGGCCGGTCACCCGTCCCGTCGGCTCCCGCCCGGGCCGCCCCCGCCCTCTCGGCTCCCGCCCCGCCACCACCCGCCCCTTCCGCTGACCTCAGCCGGCCAGGGGCAGGGCGGTGGAGTGCAGGAGGCGGGCGTCGTCGGTGACGACCGCGTGCTGGTGCCCGGGCAGGCCGTCCAGCCAGCCGATGCCGGCCGGGCCCATCGCGACGGCCGCGGTGGCGTACGCGTCGGCCAGCCCCAGGTCCGGCCCGACCACGGTGACCGAGCGCAGCCCCCGGGCCGGCACGCCCCGGCGCGGGTCGAGCACGTGGTGGCCGCGCTCGTAGACGCCGGACGTGGCCACGGCCAGGTCGGTGCCGGTGAGCACGAGGCAGGTGGACATCGCGTCCCACGGGTGGCGGACGCCGATCCGCCACGGTCGCCCGGTCGAGGAGTGGCCGCGTACCCGCACGTCGCCGCCGGCGTTCAGGCAGTGGTTCGCCGCCCCGACGGCGAGCAGCCGGTCCGAGGCGACCTGCACCGACCAGCCCTTGACGTAGCCGGACGGGTCGAGCCGCCCGGTGGCGTACGCGTCGAAGAAGCCGTCGGTGGCCTGCCACAGGTCGGCGCAGCGTGCCAGCACGTCCCGCAGGTCGGCGCCGGCCCCGGCGAGCGGCAGCTCGCCCCGGTCGACGCGGCACACCTCGCTGTCGGCCCGGTACGTGCTGAACCGGGCGTCCACCTCGCGCAGCCAGGCGAACACGTCCCCGGCCAGCCCCGCCAGCTCGGCGGCGGGCAGGTCGTCGGCGAGGTCGAGGCTGATCGCCGTGCCCATGACCTGCTCGACCCGGCGCAGCCCCGGCCTGGTCGCCGGCGGAGACCCGCCCGGCTCGCGCCGCCCCGCCGCCGGCACCGGCACGTCACCTCGCCCGGTCGATCGCGGCCTGCAACGACTGCTTGTACGAGGTGCTGGTGGCGGTCGCCCCGGAGACGGTGTCCACGTCGGCGCTCTGCCGCTGCACCACCAGCCCGGAGCCGCCGCTGTAGCGGCCGTCGACCTGCTCGCTGCGCTGGTCGGACTGGGCGGTCTCCTCGGGCAGCTCCAGGGCCACCACGTCGACGATCCGCGTCCCGGAGAGGGTGATCTGCACCTGCACGTTGCCGTACTCGTTCTCCACCACCGGCCCCGTGACGGTGCGGGTCGTCGGCGCGGGCGGCGGCTTCGTGGTGGTACGCGGCGCGGACGGCGCCCGGCTGGTGGCGCTGGGCCGGCTCGCCGGCGCCCGGGTGGCGGTGCGCCCGGGCCGGGGGGACGCGCTGGTGCGGGCCGGCGACGGCGGGGCGGAGACCTCCCCGCCGCCCGGGGTCGGACCGGCTGGCGCGGGGGCCACCGGCGGGGGCGCCGCCGGCAGGTCCTGGGCGACCGGGCTGGTGCCCGGCGAGCCCTTCAGCACCACCAAGGCGGTGGTGCCGGCCGCCAGGCCGGTGATCGCGAGCAGGGCGCGACGCATGGAAGCCTTCCTACAGCTCGAACGTGGCCAGGTGGATCTGCCGGCGGGGCACGCCGGCCTCGCGGAGCACCCGCAGCGACTGCTCGACCAGGCCGGGCGGCCCGCAGAGGTAGACGTCGCGCCGGGCGAGGTCGGGCACCAGCCGGCGCAGCCCGTCCGGGCTCATCACCTGGCGGGGGCCGGGATCGTCGCGGGAGCCGACGACGTACCAGATCGCGGTGTCCCGGGCCTCGGCGAGCCAGTCCAGCTCGCGGTGCAGCAGCACGTCGCCCGGGGTGCGGGCGCGGTAGATCAGGGCGGCGCCGGGCGGCAGCTCCTCCAGCATCGCCCGGATGGGGGTGATCCCGCTGCCGCCGGCGATCAGCAGGGCCCGCTCGCGGGTGCGGTGGGCGGCGGTGAAGGTGCCCGACGGGCCCTCCGCCCAGACGCGGGTGCCCGCTTCGAGGTCGCGCAGGTCGGCGGTGTGCCTGCCGACCACCTTGACGGTGAGCCGCAGCCAGCGGCCGTTGGCGGCGGCCGAGACCGAGAACGGGTGCGCCTGCCACCAGCAGCCCCGGGCGAGGAACCGCCAGCGGAAGAACTGCCCGCCGAGCATCTCCAGGCGCTCCAGCCGGTCGCCGGTCAGGTAGATCGAGATCGTGTCCGGGCTCTCCGCGACCACGTCGGCGACCCGCAGCCGGTGCCGCAGGTTGAACGCCAGCGGCGCGACGACCCGGCCCCAGAGCAGGGCGGCGAGCACCACCACGTACATGCCGATCCAGAAGGTACGCACCGGGCCGGGCCGGAACAGCTGCGCGCCGTTGCTGAACTGGTGGGCGAAGCCGAGCAGCAGCACCGCGTAGCTCGACAGGTGCAGGGCGTGCCACAGCTCGTAGGGCAGCGCGGTGCGGATCGCCCGGACGCTGGTGAGGCCGACCAGCACCAGGATGCCGGCGGCGGCGAACGCGGAGACCATGTCCTCGTAGTCGCGCAGCAGCACGCCGGCCTCGGTGAGCACCGGGTTGTCCTCCAGGTCGGCGTACCCGACCAGGATCAGCGACGCGTGCGCGAGCACGGCCACCAGCAGGGTGGCCCCGACGTCGCGGTGCCAGCGGGCGATCCGCTCGCCGCCGGCCCACCGCTCCAGGATCGGCAGGCGGCTCATCATCAGCACCTGCACGAGCAGCAGGTAGCCGGCGACCAGCCCGGTGATCCGGCCGGCGGCGGTCACGGTGGCGGCCGTCGTCCGCAGCGACCCGGGCGGGGTGTCCAGCCACCAGGGCAGCACGCTGGCGAGCAGGCCGACGACGAGCAGCGCGGCCAGCAACCGCCGGCCGCCGGGTCCGCGTCGCGGCGGCACCAGCGGGCGTACGTCCGCAGCCGGCCGGCCGCCGCGCCGGGACGGGGTCGTCCCGGCGCGGCGGCCGGCGGCGTGGGTGCGCGGGTACGTCACGCGTACAGCTTCATCGGGCGGTACTTCTGCCGGGGGAAGATCTTGTCCACCTCCGCGTTGGTGAGCCCGAAGCGGCCCTGCGCGACGGCCCCGTAGACGTTGAACATGTTGTTGTACTCGGGCACGTCGCCGGAGTCCAGGTCGGCCAGGCCGTTCCAGGTGCCCAGCAGCGAGCCGGCGAGCTTGCGGCCGGAGAGCACGGTGACCACGCCGCCGTGGCCGTGGTCGGTGCCGCCGCCGTTGGAGGCGACCCGCCGGCCGAACTCGCTGGAGACCATGATGGTCACGTCGGCCGACTTCTCCCCCAGGTCGGTGAAGAACGCCGCCATGGCGCCGGCCAGCTCGTTGAGCCGCCGGTGCAGCTGACCGCCGTCGCGGGTGCCCTGGTTCTCGTGGGTGTCGTAGCCGCCCATCCCGACGGTGGCGACCCGGACGTTCGCCCCGCCCTTGATGAGCTGGGCGAGCTGCTGGAACGCGTTGCCGACGCCCTTGTACTCGACGCCCTCGGCCGCCTGGTACGGCTTCGCGGCGAGGCGCTGCGCGGTGGCCAGCGCCCCAAGGCCGTCCTGCACGGCCTCCTGCACGGGGTGGTTGATCCCGGTGAAGAGCCCCTTGATCGCCTTCTCGGTCGCGGCCCGGTACCGGTCGTCGCCGTTGAGCCGCAGCGAGCCGACGCTGTTGAGGGAGAGCGCGCCGTTGTTGCCGACCAGCGACCGGGGCAGCGTGCTGCCGATGCCGACGCTGCGGAACGCGGTGCCCGTGCCGAGCGCGTCGACCAGGCTGTCCAGCCAGCCCCGGCCGCCGGTCTCGCTGGGCAGCCCCCCGAGGTTGCAGGCGTCCGCAGCCTGGAAGTGGCTGCGGGACAGCCGCTCGTCGGAGACCGCCGGGACGAAGCCCAGGTTGCCGCTCTTCAGCCACTTCTCCAGCGGCTTGAACGCGCTGGTCAGCTTGAAGCCGCGGCCGACGGCCAGGGAGTCTTCGCCGAGCAGCAGGTCGGGGCGGGCCTTGGCGAGCACCGGGTCGTCCGCCGGGGCGACCAGGCTCAGCCCGTCCAGCCCGCCGTAGAGGAAGACGTGGATCAGGGTGCCGGTCTTGGTGGCGGCGAACGAGGCGGAGGTGGTGACGAACTGGGCGGTCGCGAGGGCGGTGGCGGTGGCGGCGGCGCCGGCCACGAACGTCCGCCGGGTCACGCCCCGGCCGTCCTGCTGGGCCTCCTCGAGGTCCTCCAGCTGCCGGTAGCGGTCGGCCTCGGCGGCGTTCTCGGCGGCGACGATGTCGGCCTCCGCCCGCAGCAGCGCCTCGGCCGGGTCGTCGGCCAGCCGCCGCAGGTCGGGGCATTCGGGGTGCAGGGGGAACGTGTGCACAGTCTTCTCCATCGGGTGCCTCACCGGAGGTGGTGCTGGGGGGAAGCGAGGATCGCCCGCGCTACGGCGGTGACGGCCCCGTCGAACGTGGCGTCGACCTTCTCGCCGGCAGCGACGCCGGCCACGCCGAGGATCAGGGACCGTTCCCTGGCGCTCAGCTTCTGACCCACCAGCCGCAGGGCCAGCGCGTCGACGTACGCCCCGGCGGTGGCCGGTGGCCGGGCCACCAGCTTCTCCGGCGGGGTGTAGGTGAAGACGGTGCGTCGGCCGGCGAGCAGCTCGCCCGCCTCGTTCCAGCCGTGGACCATGGTGCCGGCGGAGGTCCAGGCCACGTAGACGTCCGGGTAGCCGTCGGGGGTGGGCTGGCCCATCGGGTACTGGCCCAGCTCGCGCATCCTGTCGTGGATCTGCCGCAGCCCCCGGGCGTACGGGGTGCGCTTGTTGTCGCCGTTGTCGTGCTTCGGCGACGCCTCCGGGGACACCCCCAGGGCCCGGTACGTGGCGACCAGGTACTCCATCGGCCGGCGCACCTTCTGGCCCACCGCCGCCCAGAACTCCGAGGAGCTGAACAGCGTCATCAGCACCGGCTTGATCATGCCCTTGTTCAGGCTGTACGACTTCGCCAGCCGCTCCACGAGGGACTTCGGCGGGGTGTCCGAGACGAACCGGGTGGCCAGGCTCTGCGCCACGTACTTCGCGGTGGACGGGTGCAGCGCGATGTACGTGATGTACGCGTCGATGGCCGCCTCGGCCTTCTTCGGGTCCTTCGAGGCGTTCGCGTGGGTGAAGCCGAGCACCTTCACCTTGCCGACGTAGTGCCGCTCGGGGCGGAACACGTACTTCCCGTCGTTGACGCCCCGGCCGGTCTGGAGCAGGGCCGCCTGCCGGACGTCCTTCTCGGTGTAGCCGCCGTCGACGCCGACCGAGTACAGCTCCAGGTTCTCGCGGGCCAGGTTCTCGTTGACCGCGTCGGCGCGGGAGTCGTTCTGGTTGAGGTAGAGCAGCAGCGCCGGGTGCCGGTTCGCGGCGAGCAGCATCTCGGGGTAGCTGCCGAGGGCGTGCGCCCGCACGACGTCCCGGTCGAAGGACGCGCGGTAGACCTCGCCCCCGTCGAAGTCCGCGGCGACGTGCAGGAAGTCGTTCCAGAAGTCGACCATGACCTCGAACAGCTGCCGCTGCGACCAGATCTGCCGGGCGATGGTGGCGTCCACCATCTCCTTCTCCGGCTGCGCGCCGCGCTCGTTGAGCTGCTCGCGCTGCTCGCGCAGCTGCGCGGTACCCAGCTTCAGCGTCGGCAGGTCGGCGAGCTTCAGCTCGGCCTTCGTCGGGGCGATCTTGTCGGGGTCGAGCTGCCAACGCAGCCAGCCGTCGATGCCCCGCTCCCTGATGTCGGCGAGGACCTGCCCGGTGGCGCCGAAGGTGGCCCGCCGGGCCAGGTGCAGGACCGGGTCCTTGGCGAGCACCGTCTTGACGGTCACCTTGGTCTCCGCAGCGGCGGCGGCCGGCCCGGAGAAGGTCCGGCCGCCGGCCGGCGCGTTCTTCTTCAGCGCCTCGCCGGCCCGGGAGCCCATGTAGCTCTCGTTCTGCTCGGTGTAGGTGCGCACCGTGCTCGGCTGCTGGCCGCTCGGCCGGGCGGGGGTGCCGTCGGTGACCGTGGTGCCGGTGGCGTCGCCGGCCACCGCCTCGTCGCCGAGGAGGCTGCGGATCTGCGGGGTCATCGCCAGGGCGGCGCCGCCGGCGACCACGGCCGCGGTGCCGCCGAGGGCGACGAGGGCCTTGCGCCGGCCGACCTTGGGGCCCGGCTCGTCGCCGTCGTCCAGGTTGGGCAGTCCCGGGCCGGCCGACGGCGCGGCGGTCTGCCGCGCGAAGCCCTCCGGGCCGACCCACTGCGGCCCGCGCGCGGCCGGGTGCCCGGCGTGCGCGTACTGGCCCTGCGTGCCTTCGGGGTGTCCGCCCTGGTGCGGGGCGCGCGCGTCGTGGCCGTAGGGGGTGGGGGCGTAGGTGTCGCGGTGACCGTCGCCGGCGGCGGGGTACTGACGCCCGTCCCATCCGCGATCGTCCCGCGGTCGCCGTGGTGGCACATTCTGGTCGGCCATGTACCAATCCGTTTCTGCTGCGCCGCGACGACTGGCACCGGGCACGGGGGCAGGTGCGGCGACTGGTGCCTGAGGGGGTTGCACCGGAAGGTAATGAAGCGTTCAGGTGCCTTCAAGCAGCACCGGAAGCCCCCAGGACGGCACTTAAGGCGCCGCTCAGCGCGGGCCGGCGCCCCCGGAACTCGGCGCGGCCCGGCACGGACCTCGCGAGCAGGGCGTACGCGGCACGGCACCGGCCGGACCCGGCCATCGCGGCCGACCCGGCGCGGGAGGCCCCTTTCATCGCCACAGGCAAATTTAAGGTGCGGCTAAGCCTGCGCTGAGGCGCTCCCCCGCGCGCCCGGAGGGCCGGGGCGCGGCCGGACGGGCGTGGGCCCGGCGGGGCGGCAAAGTAGCAGCAGGACGGGAGCGTGAGCCGCCGCCGCAGCGGGTATGCCGCCGAACCGCTGAACACGTGAGGGGAAGGCACATGCTCAGCAAAGAGGATCAGCGCAGGTTCGAGCAGATCACCCGTCAGCTCCGGGAGAGCGATCCGGCGTTCTTCGCCCGGCTCGACAACCGGGCCCGGGCCCGTCGCGGCCGCTGGCTGATGCTGTTGACGATCGTGCTGTGGGCATCGCTGCCGGCGATGACCGTGCTGGCCGGGCGACTGGCCGGGGCCGTCTGCGCGGTGGTCCTGGTGGCCAACGCCGCACTCATGTGGCGGTTCCGCCGCCGCTGGCTGTGAACCGGGGCCGCGTACCGTTCCGTCGGCGGTCTCAACCGCCGAGGAGCCGGTACGCCCGCCGCAGCCGCTCCAGGAGACCGGGCCCGCCGATGGCGGGGGCCGGCGCGCCGAGCTGCCGCAGCAGCAGGTCCGGTCCGGTCGACAGGCTGGGTGGCCGGTCGGGCAACGGGACCGGCGGCAGCCAGAACCGGTCGACCGCCTCGGCCAGCGGGGCCGGCGGCAGGCCGGCGAGCGCCCGCGACGCCCCGACCGGCGGGACGGCCTCGGCGTCCCGCCCGGCACCCGGTACACCGCCGTCCCGCGTGGACTCGACCGTCGGCGCGACCGCACCGTCCGGTCTGGACGGCACGGGCTGCGCCGTGGACGGCACGACAGGCGGCACGGCACCGTCCACCACGGACGGGGCGGCCGGCGGCACGGCATCGTCCGGCGTGGACGACGCGGCCGTCGGCACGGCACCGTTCGGCAGGGACGGCGATGTCGGTGCGACCTCGGTCGCGGCCGGCTGGTCGTCGGCGCCTGCGGCGTCGGCCCGCAGGACACGTAGCCGGTCGAGCAACTGCGTCCGGCTCCGGCCCCGCCAGTGCAGCAACTGAAACGGGTCGGCGTCGAACGCCTCCGCAAGCAGGTAGAACGTGGCCGCGAGATGCTTGCAGGGAACGGCGAAGTCGGGGCAGCTGCACCGCTGACGCAGCTCCGCCACGCCGGCGGGGAAGAGCGGGGCGCCGGCGGCCCCGAACAGCTCCTCCAGTTCCGGGGGCAGGTCGCCGGCGAGCAGCCGGGCGCTGAAGAACGCCTGGGCGGCCAGCTCCGCCTCCACGCGGGCCCAGACCGCCTCCGGGAACGGCGGCAGCGCGATGCCCACCTCGTACGGCTGCGCGCGGGAGCCCTGCACGACGGCGTCGACGGTGCCCGGGGCGACCTCCAGCCGGACCACCTGACCGGCCCGCGCGTACGACCGGCCACGGGTCAGCCGGGTGCCGAGGGCGAACGACTCCAGCACCTCCAGGAAGCGTTGGGACCACCAGGACCGGCCGATGGCCCCCCGGGTGCTGCGGGCCCGCAGCCCGCCGTCCACCCGGCGGGGCCGGCCGTAGTCGGCGAACCGGCCGTTGGCGCCGCCGTCGCCCTGCGCCTGCCCGCTCACTCCACCACCGCCCCGGCCTCCAGGGTGAACAGCTCGCGCAGCTGCGTCGTGGACAGCTCGGTGACCCACTGCTCGCCGGTGCCGACGACCGAGGCGGCGAGGCTGCGCTTGTCGGCGATCAGCGCCGCCACCTTCTCCTCCACCGTGCCGGCGCAGACGAACTTGCGGACCTGCACCCGGCGCCGCTGGCCGATGCGGAACGCCCGGTCGGTGGCCTGGTCCTCGACGGCGGGGTTCCACCACCGGTCGACGTGCACCACGTGGTTGGCCTCGGTGAGGGTGAGCCCGGTGCCGCCGGCCTTGAGCGACAGGACGAAGATCGCCGGTCCCCCCGGGGACTGGAATCGGGTCACCATTGCGTCCCGGTCGGCCTTGCCGACGCCGCCGTGCAGGAAGAGCACCTCCCGGCCGAAGCGGGCCGACAGGTGCCCGCGCAGCATGCCGCCGAACTCGGCGTACTGGGTGAAGAGCAGGGCCCGCTCCCCCGCCGCGAGGACCTCGTCCAGGATCTCCTCCAGGCGGGCCAGCTTGCCGGAGCGGCCGGGCAGCGCCGAGCCGTCGCGCAGCAGTTGCGCGGGGTGGTTGCAGACCTGCTTGAGCCGGGTCATGGCGGCGAGCACGAGCCCACGGCGTTCGATGCCGTCGCTGGACTCGATCCGCGCCATCATGTCGTCGACGATCGCCCGGTAGAGCGAGGCCTGCTCGGCGGTGAGGTTGCAGAGCACCTCCATCTCCAGCTTCTCCGGCAGGTCGGAGATGATCGAGGAGTCGGTCTTGAGCCGGCGCAGCACGAACGGGCCGGTGATCCGGCGCAGCCGCTCGGCCGTCTCGGCGTCGCCGTGCCGCTCGATCGGCTCGGCGTACTTCTTGCGGAAGGTCGCCGCCGGCCCGAGCAGGCCGGGGTTGGCGAACTGCATGATCGACCAGAGGTCCGCCAGTCGGTTCTCCACGGGCGTGCCGGTGACGGCGATCCGGTGCCGGGCGGGCAGCGCGCGGACCGCCTCGGCCTGCCGGGTGGCGGCGTTCTTGATGGCCTGGGCCTCGTCGACCACCACCCGCCGCCAGTCGATCCCGGCCAGCTCGACCGCGTCGCGGGCCGCGACCGAGTAGGTGGTGAGGACCAGGTCCGCGTCGTGCACGGCCGCGCCGAACGCCTCGCCCCGCGCCCGCTCCGCGCCGTGGTGCACGTGTACGCGCAGCCCCGGCGTGAACCGCGCCGCCTCGCGCTGCCAGTTGCCCACCAACGACATCGGGCAGACCAGCAGGGTCGGGCCGGCGTCCGGCGGGTCCCCGGCGAGCAGGGCGAGCAGCTGCACCGTCTTGCCCAGCCCCATGTCGTCGGCGAGCACCGCGCCGAGCCCCAGCGACTGGAGGAACGCCAACCAGGCCAGCCCCCGCCGCTGGTACGGCCGCAGCGTGCCGTGGAACTCCGGCGGCGGGTCCAGCGGGGCGAGCCGGCGCTCCACCGCCCCGGCGAGCAGGTCGCCCAGCGCGCCGTCGGCGCTGACCTCCAGCACCGGCAGCGCGTCCGGCTGCTCGGCGTCGGTCAGGCCGAGCCGGAGCAGGTCGGCGACGGTCAGCTCCCCGGAGGAACGGAGCAGCCGCAGGCCGGCGGCGAGCCGCTTCGGGTCCAGTTCGACCCACTGCCCGCGCAGCCGCACCAGCGGGGTCTTCAGCGCGGCCAGCGAAGCCAGTTCCTCGGCCGTGAGCGGCTGGTCGCCGAGGGACACCTCCCAGCGGTAGTCGACGAGGGCGTCCAGCCCGACGCCCCCGACGGTGGCGGCGACGGTGCCCGGGGCGGTCCGGCTGCGGGCCTGCAACCGGGCGCCGAGCCGGGACGACGGGCGCCGCCACCAGGACGGCAGCAGCACGGCGAACCCGGCGGCGTGCAGCACCGGCGCGCCCTCGCGCAGGAACCGGTGTGCCCCCTCGACGTCCAGCTCCAGGGCCTCCGGCGTGGCCGTACGCAGGGCGTTGTCCAGCTCTGGCCAGAGCCGGCTGGCGCGCCCCAGCTCGGCGAGCAGGGTCTCCTGCGGGTCGTCGCCGCGGCCGGCCAGCCCGGCGACGCTCGCCGGCGCCCGCCAGACCTGCCCGGCGTCCACGTGCAGGCTCGGCTCGTCCGCCGCCTGGAGCCCGAACTCGATCCGCCACCGCCCCGCCGGTCGCGCCGTCGCCGCCGGGTCGGCGGGCACCACGACCACCGCCTCGGTGAGCTCGTCGGCCGGCGGCTCGACCAGGCGGAAGCTGGCCCGCACCGCGCCGCCGGCCGCGTCGCGCTGCCAGGCGTCCAGTTCGGCGCGGAGGGTGTCCAGCGCGGCCGGGTCGGCGGCGAACTCCCGCACCGGCCCGGTGAGCGCGGCCAGCCAGGCCGGCACCGCGCCGTTCGGGCGTACACCCCGGGCCAGCGCGGTCTCCGCCAGGGCCGCCCGGACGGCGGCGTCGGTGAGCGCGTCGAGCGCGTCGGCGACCAGCGCGCCCGGCGCGTCGACGGCGGCCGGCGCGGGCCGGTGGCCTCCGGCGGGCGGGCCGGGTCGCGCGCGGCGGGCGGCGACCGGCCCGGACGGGGTGTCCGCCCTGGCGGCGGCACCGGGGTCGCCCGGTGCGTCCGGCCCGGTGGCGGCGCGGGCGGCCGGGGGCAGCGCCAGCGCCAGCGCCCGGGCCCAGGCGGCGTCCGTGCCGGTCAGCAACGGTCGCCAGAGCGCCCGGGCGCCGGCCTCCGCCCGCTCCCCGCCCGCGCGGGTCCGGCCCGGAGCCGGAGTAGCCGCGCAGCCGCCGCTGGCCGCCCCGGAGCGAGCCGCCGGGGGTGCCTCGGCGAGGCCGGGCAGGACCCGGCCCCGGGCCGCCAGGTCGACCGCGAAGTCGGCCAGCTCGGCGAGGTGGCGCAGGGTCGCGCCCGGCACGGCGGCCACCGCGTCGACGCCGCGCAGCAGGGCCAGGGCGGCGTCGGGGGCGTACCAGAGGACGGGCACCCGCCAGCCGGCGAGGGTGACCGGCCCGCGGACCGCCGCGGCGACGTCGGCGCGGACGAGTTCCGGGGAGTCCAGCGGTGCGCCGGCCCGGGTGGGGAGGGTGAGCAGGGCGGTGCCGAGGTGGGCCGGCTCGGCCGCCGCGGCCAGCGCGGCGACGAGCGCGGCCTGGTCGGCGGCGAACGGGTGCGGCCGTTCCCGGGGCGCCCGGCCCGGGCGGCGCGGCGCGTGGGACGGCAGCGCGCTGTCCTCGGCCCAGACGGCGAGCCCCACGCCGGACCGCCAGACCCCGTGGACGACCAGCACGCGTCCCCCTCCTCGCGACGACCCCGGCGAGGATATCGGTCCGGGCCGACGGCCCCGGCCAGCACACCGTCGGCCGTCTGGACGAGCCGGCGGCGGGCGGCCCGGGCCCCGTGGCCGCCGGGCGGCGGGGATAGGGTCTGGCGCGTGTACGACCTCCTCGTGATCGGCGGTCTCGGCGTCGACGTGCGGGTACGGGTGCCCGCGATCCCGCTGCCGGCCGCCGACTCCGTCACCGTCGGCCCGATCGACCTGCGGATCGGCAACACCGGCGCCGGGGTGGCGCTCGCCGCGCACGCGCTCGGGCTCCGGGTGGCGGTGGTCGACGTCATCGGTGCCGACCCGGCCGGCGACGTGGTCCGCGCCGCGCTGGCCCGCACCGGCGTGCACGCCGTGCTGGGCGACGCCCCGGCCGGCACCCGGCGGTCGGTGAACATGGTCGACCCGGCCGGCCGGCGGATGTCGCTCTACGACCCGCGCCCCTGGCACGGGCCGGCCCCGTTCCCGGCGGCCGAGGTGACCGCGCTGGTCCGGCAGGCGGCCCACGTACACCTGTCGATCATGGATTGGACGCTTCCCCTGCTGCCCGCCCTGCGCGCGGGGCTGGCCGGCGGGGTCGTCCTCTCCACCGACCTGCACGACTGGGACGGCGCGAACGCCTACCACCGGCCCTTCGCCGAGGTGGCCGACCTGGTCTTCGTCAGCGGGGTCCGGCTGGGCGCGGGGGCCGGCGCGCTCGCCGCCACGCTGGCGCCCCGCACGGTACTGGTGACCCGGGGCGCGGACGGCGCCGAGCTGCACACCGGCGGGGGCGCACCGACGGCGGTGCCCGCCGCCGCACCGCCCGCACCGGTCGTCGACACCAACGGCGCGGGGGACGCCTTCGCGGCGGGCGTGATCGCCGCCCGGCTGCGCGACGCGGCGCTGACCGACGCGGCGGCGTACGCGGCCCGGGTCGCCGCGGCGGCCTGCACCCACGACGGCATGGAGTATCCGCCCGACCTGCTGCCCCGTCGCTGAGCCCGCCGTGCGTCGGCGCGCCCGGGTCAGGGTCGCCGCGCCGGCCGGCGGCGGTCAGAGCGTGCCGGTGGCGCCGTCGGTCAGCTCGCGGAGGATGTCGGCGTGCCCGACGTGCCGGGCGGTCTCCTCGATCATGTGCACGAGGATCCAGCGCAGCGAGACCTCACCGAGCTGCGGGTGCGGCACGACGTGGTCGAGGTCGAACCGGCCGGCGACCTCCCGGGACCGGGCGCACGCCCGCTCGTACGCGGCGGCGAGCCGTTCGACGGTGTCGTCGTCGGTGAGCGCGAAGCTCGCCGCCGCGTCCTCCTCCGAGGTGAGGTAGACGTCGCCCGGGCCGGGGGCGAGCAGGCACGGGAACCAGTTCCGCTCCACCAGCGTCAGGTGTCTGACGAGACCGGCGACGGTGGTGGCCGAGGGCACCAGCCGGCGGGCCGCGTCAGCGTCGGAGAGCCCGCGCACCTTGCGCAGCAGCACGCCCCGGTGGAAGTCGAGGAACGATTCGAGCACGGCCCGCTCGTCGCCGGTGCGCGCCAGCACCGGGCCGAGCGTGGGATCGATCGCCATCTCCGCCATCCACCGACCCTAGTGCCGGGCCGCCCCGGCCCGCTGCCCCGCTATCCGCTGCGGGGTCCCCCGGGGCGGGGCAGGATGGGGCGCATGGCATCAACGGCAGAGATCCCCCTGGTCGGTGGCGTGGCCGACGGCGAGACCGTCACCGTGGAGCTGGACCCGAACGGCCGCCCGCCGTTGACGCATCACCACCTCGGCGCGAAGGGGCTGGCCGAGGCGGAGATCTACGAGCTGGAGTCCGTGGACGCCAACGCCGACCGGTGGTGCTACCGCTGGCGGGGGCCGGCGGTCTGAGCCGGCGGGTCAGGCCGCCGGGGCCAGGGTGCGGGCCCGCAGGCTGTCCAGCATGGCGCGGGTGACCTGGGAGGTTCCCCGGGCCTCTTCGCACACCTCGGCCACGCGTCGGGCGGTGGCCTCGGCCCGCTGCTCCCGCTCGTCCCAGAGCCGGTCGACCTCGGCCAGCAGCGGGCCCTCGACCTCCCGCTCCACGCCGCGCAGCGCCGGCACCCCGAGCCGCTGGGCGAGGTCGAAGACCTTGCCGGCGTACGGCAGGGGCAGGAACGGCGTGCCCGCCATCGCGGCGAAGATCAGGAAGTGCAGCCGCATGCCCACGGCCAGGTCGAAGTGGCGCATCAGCCCGAGCACCTGCTGGGGCGAGTAGGTGCCGTGCAGGATCCGGCCCCGCTCGGCGGCGACCATGTGCGACAGCACGCCGTGCGAGTGCCGGATGTCGTCGCGCTCCATCGGGACGAAGAGCACGTAGGCGTCGATCCGGTGCACCAGGAAGTCGCCGATCTGGGCGAGCAGCCGGTGGTAGCCGTCGACGTCGAGCCGCTCGGCGGCCCGGCCCGGCTCCCGCACGCTCATCCCGACCAGCCGCTTGCCCGCCGGCACCCCCTCCTCGCGGAGCAGCTCCGCCGGGAAGTCCTCGGGCTCGATCAGGAACGCGGGATCGGCGGTGACGGTGATCGGGTTGAGCAGCCCCGCCTCCTCCAGCACCATCCGGGACTCCTGGTCCCGCACGGTCACCTGGGTGGCGCTGGCCAGGGTCTCCCGCACCATGCCGGTGTCCACGTCCTCGCTGAGCGGCCCGACCCCCACCGCGTACGTCAGCAGCGGCAGGCCCCGCTCCTGGGCGACCCGGACCACCCGCAGGTAGCGGCGGGCCTCCCGGTCGTAGAGGATGCCGCCGCCGCCGAGGATCAGCACGTCGAGTTGGGCCAGGACCAGCGCCGAGTCGGTCCGGCTGATCCCCTCCCAGGGCACCGCCTCCACGTCGGGATGGGCGATCCTGGTGTGCTCCGGGTTCCGGGAGAAGACGATGATCCGCCCGTTCGGCTCCTGCTCGCGCAGATCGGCGAGCAGACCGCTCAGGATCGCCTCGTCACCGAGGTTGCGACCGCCGTACGAGCCGAGCACACCGATGGTCAGTCCGCCGCCATGCCTCATCCGTCGCTCCTCCCCAGGTGCGTCCGGGGCGGGGTTCCCGTTGCGCCGGGGAACACTCCTGACGGGCTCAGCCGGCCGGGGAGATGCGCTTCGTCATCTGCTGGGCGGCGACCCGGTAGCCGAGGTCGTGGTAAAGGTGGATGGCCCCGGTGTTGGAGCCGAAGACGTTCAGTCCCAGCTCGGGCACCCCGAGGGCGGCGAGTTCCGCCTCGACGAGCTGGATCATCCGCCGCCCGTACCCCTGTCTGCGGTGTCCGGGATGCACCTCGACGCTGTTGAGCCACGCGGTGTGGGGCCCGGCGGGGCCGCCGGGGAGGCCGACCCAGATCCACCCCACCTCGACGTCGCCCACCCGGGCCGTGCGGAGCAGGGCGCCTGCGCTGTCGACGCCGTCGGGGAGCTGTTCGCGCAGCTGGGTGGTGGCCCGCTCCAGGGCCGCGGCCGGCGCCAGGCCGCGGTCGGTGACCATCGCCTCGGCGTACGAGCGCACGAGCGGCTCCCGCACCCGCGCGAACTCCTCGGCCGTCATCGGCACCAGTTCCACCACGCCGCCTCCCTGTGTCGGAGTCACCGGTCGACACCGCCGACCAGCCGGGACACGAACGCCACGACCACCTCGTCGGGGTCGAATCCCGCCTCGATGGACGTGCCGAGCAGATCGAGCAGCAGCCCGTCCACGGCGTAGTGCAGCAGAGCGACCTCGAACGCGCCACCCGGTAATCCGGCGGCGAGGTGGAACGCGACGTCGTCGCGGTAGCCGCGCCGCAGGGTGTCGCCGAGGATCCGGGCCAGGTCGGGGCGGCGGGCGGCCTCCAGCCGCAGCTCGATCAGCGCCCGGGTGAGCTCGGGCTGCCGCGTGGTCCGCTCGACGATGTAGCGCAGGTAGTCCGTGAACAGCTCCAGGGACGGCTCGCGGACGCCCAGCTCGGCCAGGACCCGCTCGTCGGGGGCGAAGCGCTCCATGATCCGCTCGCCGAGCGCGCCGAGCAGGGCGTCCCGGGAGCGGAAGTAGTTGGAGGCGGTCCCCGTCGGCACGCCCGCCTCGGCGTCGACCGCCCGGTGGGTGAGGCCGCGTGCCCCGGTCGCCGCCAGTACCCGCAGCCCCGCGTCGGCCAGGGCCGCCCGTCGTTCCACGTTTCTCGCCACGGGAAACACCGTAGCAACAACCACTACGTATGTAGTAACTTCATCCACGACACCAGTAGTGATTGGGGAACGGTTTGCGCAAACTCGTGTACTACGTCGCCAGCACCCTCGACGGCTTCATCGCCGCCCCCGACGGGTCGTACGACTTCTTCCCGTTGGAGCCCGACCTGGCCGCCCACCTGGCTGCCAACTGGTCCCAGACCCTCCCGACGTTCGCCCACCCGCAGTTCGGCATCGACGAGCCGACGGGCCGCTTCGACGCGGTGGTGATGGGCCGGGCCACCTACGACCCGGCGCTGAAGATGGGCGTCACCAGCCCGTACGCGCACCTCAAGCAGTACGTCTTCTCCCGCACCCTGCCGCCGGCCGCCGAGCCGGAGGTGGAGATCGTCTCCACGGATCCGGTGGACTTCGTCCGGGAGCTGAAGTGCCGACCCGGCCGCGACATCTGGCTCTGCGGCGGCGCCCAGCTCGCCGGCCAGCTCCTGCCCGAGGTCGACGAGCTGATCATCAAGCTCAACCCGTACGTGGTCGGCAGCGGCATCCCGCTCGCCGACCGGGGGTTCGACCCGCGCCGGTTCGACCTGGTCGACACCCGCCCGTTCGACAGCGGGGTGGTCATCCTCCACTACGCCCGCCCCGCCGGGGCGGAGTGACCGGGCGACCCGGAACGCAACCGGCCGGAGGTTCCGGCGGCGCCCGGTCCCGACAGCGCCCGGCGTCAGCCGGGCGGCGCCACCGGGTGGGTGAGGAACGGCAGCACGGCGGCGGGCAGCGCCGGCGAGACGACGATGTCGTAGTGGGTGAGCCCCGGCAGCACGGCGAGCCGGGAGGCCGGGCGGTCGGCGCCGTCCCCACCGGCGTCCCGGTGGCCGCCGCCGAGCAGCCCGAAGAACTCCACCGCGTGTGCGGCGCTGACCGAGTCGGCGTCGGCGAAGACCAGCAGGGTGGGCACGGTGAGGGCGGCCACCTCGGCCGACCAGTCGTAGTCGCGGCGCAGCAGCTCGCCGGTCTTCGCCCAGAGCCGCGACCAGTCCCCCGGCCGGGGCGCGACGCGGGTGTAGAGCGCGTGCGGCGGCGTGCCCCGCATCCGCTCGCCCGCCTCCTCGTCGGGCTCGGGCATGCCCGCCAGCACCTCCGGATACCAGCCCAGCCGCCGGCACGGCGCGGAGACGACGACCAGCCGGCGCACCAGCGCCGGGTGCTGGATCGCGGTACGCAGCGCCACGCCGCCGCCGAGCGAGTAGCCCAGCACGTCGGCCTCGGCCAGGTCGAGGTGCGCGATCAGCGCCGCGACGTCGTCGGCCATCGACTCGTAGCGCAGCGGACGGTCGACGTCGGCGGTGCGCCCGTGGCCCTGGAGGTCGACCGCGATCACCCGACGACGCGCGGCCAGCGCCGGCAGGATCGGCGCGAACGTCTCCACCGACCCGAAGCCGCCGTGCAACAACAGCAGCGGACGGCCGGCGCCGTGCTCCTCGTGCCACAGGCGCAGCCCGGCGACCTCCGCGTAGCTCATCGTCCCATCCAACCCGGCCCGCACGACGTACGCGGCCGATCGGCCGTCCGGGCATGCCCGGCCGTGCTCTCGTGGGCTACAGCCGCTTGCGCATCTGGATGGCGGTCGCCTCGAAGCCCAGCTGCTCGTAGAGCCTGCGCGCGGGGAGGTTGAAGCCGAAGACGCTCAGGCCGATCGAGACGACTCCCCACTCCCGGCACCGCTGTTCGACGGCCTGGAACATGGCCCGCCCGTGGCCCCTGCGCCGCTGTTCCGGTCGCACCTCGACGTCGTAGCAGAAGGCGTGCGGCCCGTCCGACTTCTGTTCGACGTGCAGCCAGAGCATGCCGACCTCGTCGTCACCGTCGTAAGCCGTCCAGAGATGGTGCCCCGGCGTGGCCAGGCCGTCGGGCAGGAGCTTCGCGTAATCCTCCTGGGCCTTCCGTTCGGCCTCCGGCGCCGGCAGCGCGCCGGACTCGGCGATGTGCTGCGCGTAGCTCGCCTCCGCCCCACGCCGATACCGGAGGTACTGCTCGGCGGTCATCGGCTCAAGTCTCAGCGTCGCCACCCCGACACCGTATTTCAGCCGTCCGGACCGGACCGCCCGGGAAGGACAACAAGGACATCGGGGTCCACTTGCGCCCGGGCCCGTCCACAGTGACGCCGACGGGCCGCTCGTCCCGCAGGCCGCCCGCGACCGTCCCGGCTATCCCGGCCGTACGCACGGATCGGTGACCGTGTAGGTGGGGCTGCCCGCCGTGCGGCCGTCCCCGGCAGTCGCCCGTACCGACCAGGTCAGCGTCGGTGCGCGCAGTTGCCCGACGGTCGCCCGCGCGGTCGTTCCGTCCACCGTCATGGCCCGGACCGACGTCCTGCCCCCGGCGGGTGTCCAGCGCACCTCGGCGTCGCCGAGCGTGGCACTGCCGGTGGCCTGCACCACGAGGGTGTACGTGTCCGACCCGCACCGCACGTGGGCGGTGGCGGAGACCGTGAACGGCGCCGCCACCTTCAGCGTGACGGTCGGCCGGGGCACGGCCGGAGGTCTGGTCGGTGCCGTGGTCGGTGCCGGTGCGGGGCCACCCGGCACGGCGTCGGGCGCGTCAGTCCGGGTGACCCCGTCGCCGTCCGCCGGCGTGACCACGGGCCCGGGTGTCGGACCGACGCCGCCCGCCGGCGGCGGTTCGGCGGCCCGCGTGCCGGTCAACGGGGCAGTGCCCGACGGCAGCACGGAGGCGGACGTCACCGGATCGCCGGCCGCCGGTCCGCGCGTCTCCGACACCGGCTGGCCGGCGGCGTCCTGCGCGGCGGTCGGGCGTCCGGGTGCCAGCGCCCAGGTCCCGAGTGCGGCGAGGAGGATCAGCAGCGCCACGGACGCGGAAACCTGCCGGCGGTGCCGCTTGCGGTCCGCTGGCGAGGTCGTCCGCACAGGATGCGCCGCACCGCGCGACGCCACCGCACCGCCTGCAGCGGCTGCCGCATCGTTCGAGGACGCTGCCGTCACACCGCCCGAGGGCCCCGCCGCCGCACCGTCCGGGGTCACCGGCCGGTTCGCCGCAGGCGTAGGCCCGTCGACCGCGCCATCCGCCGCAGGCCCCTTAGCGGCCCCCTGTGCCTGTCCGGTGTCCCCCATCCCGGGGATTGCCTCGGCCGGCGGCGCCGGATCGGCGGACGAAGCCGGACCGGCGAACGGTGCCGCATCGGCGGACGAAGCCGGATCGGCGGACGGTGCCGGATCGGCTGGCAGCGTCGGGTCGGCCGGCGCGGGGTCGGCCGTGACCGGGCCCGCCGGATCGGTCCCCGCGCCGGGTGCCGGATCGGCCGGGGCGGCGGTCGCGGCCTCGGCCAGTCGCGGCCACACCGAGTCGGCGACGACCAGGAAGGCCGGAGCCGTGTACGCCGACAGCAGCGCGGCCGGGCTGAGCTGTTCCCGCCGGAGCAGCCCGCACACCGCACAGCTCTCGATGTGCCGCGACACCCGCTTGCGCAGCGTCGGGGTGAGCCGGCCCTGCCAGCCGTCGATCAGGTCGGCGAGACCCGGGCAGTCCCGGGCTCCGGTGCGGGCCACCAGCAGCGCCCCCAACGCCCGTTCGAGCTGCGAGCGGGCGCGCGACAGGCGGGCGTGCGCGTGGTTCGTGGGCACCCCGAGGGCCGCGCCGATGTCGGCGGACGACAGGTCGTGGCGGATGGCCAGGTGCACCACCTCACGGTCGCCCGGGTTCAGCGCCGCCACCGCGCTGTGCACCAGGTCGCGTACCTGATCGGCGTTGACGCCCGTGCCCGGGTCGGCGATGTCGGCCGCCGGCTCGCCGGCCTCCTCCAGCGGCAGGGAACGGGACCTCTCCCGCAGCTGCCGGAGGCACTCGTTGCGCACGATCGCGTACAGCCAGGAGCGCAGCCGGTCGGGCTCGCGGAGCTGGTCGATGCGCTGGCTGGCGGTGAGGAACGCGTCGTGGACGGCGTCCGCGGCGGCCTCCGGCTCGCGCAGCATGGTCCGGGCGTACGTGTAGAGCCGGTCGGCGTAGCGCCGGTACATGCCCTCCAGCCCGGCCCGTTCGCCGCGCCGCAGTGCCTCGACCAGGGCGATGTCGTCCGGTGCCGCCATGTCCATCCAGTCCCTCGCTCCTCGTCGTCCGGTCAATTAGAACCGCGGGAAATTTTTCTTCGAACTTTCTGTTGGCATCCCGACCCCACGCCTCTCCTACCGGTGTCATCGCAAGCGAACAGCGCCAGGGAGAGGAAGACACCATGCGAGAGGGATTCAACAGCAACCGGTGGACGCGTCGGACGGCTGCCATGGGCGGGGCCGCGTTGAGCGCGCTCGTGCTCGGCCAGATCGCCCTTGCCGGGCCGGTGGCGGCGGTGCCCGGCCTGACCTACAAGACGACGACCGGCCCGAGCAACAGCGCCGCGAAGTCGCAGAGCGCCACCTGCCCGGCCGGCACCAAGGTCATCGGCGGCGGCGGCGCGATCACCGGTTCCGGCCTCGGGCAGGTCGGCATGGACATCATGCGGCCGCTGATCGGCGGGGACGCGTACTCGGTGACCGGCCGCGAGGACGAGAACGGCGTCGGCGGCAACTGGGCGGTCACGGCGAACGCCGTCTGCGCCACGCCGCCCGCCGGTCTGGTGATGGTGTCCGGCAGCTCCGCGCCGAGCTTCGGCACGTCGAACTGGTTCGAGAAGTCCTGCCCGGCCGGCAAGCGCGCGATCGGGGTCGGCGGCGCGGTCGTCGGGGCGTCGAACAGCGAGGTCGTCCTGGAGGACCTGCGCATCCACCAGAACAGCGTCGTGGTGGCAGGCGCCGAGGACGGCACCGGCTTCGCCGGCTCGTGGTGGCTGGACGCCACCGCGATCTGCGCCGACCCGCTGCCCGGCGAGCAGCGGGTGATCGACGACAGCGTCTACAGCTCCGCCTCCATCCAGTCGGTCACCGCCACCTGCCCTACCGGCACGCGCGTGCACGGGGTGGGCGGCGAGATCCTCGGCGGAGACGGCCAGGTGCGCCTCACCGAGATGCGGGCCACGAGCTCGACCGTCGTCACCGTCCGTGCCATGGAGGACGAGGACGGCTTCAGCGGAAACTGGAAGGTGCGCGCGTACGCCGTCTGCGCGAGCTGACCGCCCACGACAGCGGGCCGCCGGTCATCCGGCGGCCCGTTTCCGTGCTGGTCAGAGTGTGGGCGCGGCAGGTTTCGAACCTGCGACCCCTCGCTTGTAAGTTCTGGGCACTTCGTCCAGCCCAGTCCGCACGTGCCTCTGACCTCGGATCGCAGTCCATCGCTGCTCGGCTTCGGCCCGGCCTGTCTGGCCCTGTTGCTGTCCCCGTTGCTGTCGAAAGTGCAGGGCGACAACACGGCTGACTCACCGCCTACGATATGCCCGTGGAGGGCCTTGGGACGGTCGCACTGGTGCTCTGCGGCGCGCTGAGTTGCCTGTTCGTCTGCCTAATGCTGTGCGCCGTCGCTGCGGCATGGGCCGCTTGGCCCCAGCCGTTGCCAGTGACCTGATGATCATGGGAGTTGGACGAAACTGCGGCTGTAAGGGCGGCCGAGCCGCAAGATCGTGGTTGCCTGGATGGGTTATAAGAGGGCATGAGCAAGAGTGAGGGAGCGAGACGGCTCGGCGCTCGCACCGCCATCGAGATCGCCACAGCCAGCCTGGGGCTGGCCGGACCGGTTGGCGCGTTGGTGGGCGCCGCCATCAAGCCCGCGCTCGAACTAGTCGCGGTCCGCGAAGAACGGGGCATGCACAACATCAAGCAAGTGGTGACGGGAATTCAAGAAGCCACTGGACTATCACCCGAGGAATTCAGTGAATGGGCGGGCGATAATGACGGCCGGCTAATGTTAGCCACCAGCGCATTCCAGGCTGCGAACAATACCATGCACGAGCAGAAGGTAAAGGCGCTGGCAGCAGTCCTCGCCGACAACATCAATGACGTGGCCACGCTTGATTTATCCATTATGATCGTTGCTGCACTCGCGGACCTGGAAGCACCGCACATCCGCATTTTGCACGCCCTGATCAATATCAACGGCATGGCTCATACTTACACACGTGAAGATCTACCCGAATATTCCTGGCTCCAATCCGGGCTTGAGATACACTTCCCGGGACTTCGTTCCGGACTAACCCCAATCTTGGCAACGCTGGATCGCTGGGGCATGGCCGCTCGCGGCCCAGATGCCGTTCTCAGCTATTCCAACGAAAAAGACCCGACCTGGCATCCGACCGAATTCGGTTTTGTATGTTTGCGGTATCTGGAAGATCAGGAATAGCTTCCTGCACCCACGAAGTCCACCACGTTGCCCTGACGGGTGCCCTGGCTCGGGCTCGGCTTTCGTGTCGCGGACCCCGCCCCCGCCGGACACCGCCACAGCAGCCGCCTTTGACTTGACCGGGACCGCGTACGGCGTCGGCTCCTGGGCGACCGGCCCGAGCACGACGGCAACCACCCCCCTCCCAGATGCCGGGTTTGACTTGACCTGGGCTGCGGTAGCGGCTGGCGCGGGGGGTCGTCTGCTTGGACACGGCGGGCGCCGCCCCCATGCTCGGGTCTTGCCGCTCCTACCGTGCGGGGCCTTCTCGGGGCGGCGCTCCGACGGCGATCGGTACTAGCGCTGAGTGATCGGGGCGCTGCTGCTGTTCCTCTGCTCCAGGCCCGCCGGGGCGTGACCGGCCGCCAGGCCGCACGCGCGCCCCGGCGGCGGGCCGCAGGCCCGCCCTTGACCAAGTAAAGAAAGTCTGAACACACCACGCTTCGGCCATAGTGTCGTGCGTCGGTTGATGTTTGACACTGCGGCCTCGGCTGATGGTTGACATGAATGCTGGCCGCGCACCTCATGGTGCCGATCCTGGTGTTCTTCCTGGCCGAGGTCATGCCGATCGTGCAGGCACGCTGCACCCAAGCACGACGGTCCATCAACCTCACGAACACCCCGACCCCCACCCCGGCCCCGGCCCCTGCTCCCGTTCCGGCTCCGGCTCCGGCTCCGGCTTCGGCTTCGGCTTCGGCTTCGGTGACCGTGCCGGCCGCCGTCGCGGAACCCGCCACCCCGGCACCGGTCCCAGCTGCGGCGCCCGCTCCGGTGCAGGTTCCCGCCTCGATCCCGGTCCCCCGGGTGGAGCCGACCAGTGACGCCGTTGCGGAGCCTCCGGCCCTGGACGGCTTGGGCATCCCGGCCGTGATGCAAGCCCAGATCCGGCGACTCGTCGCGGACCTGGACCGCCCGGTCACCGCCGTCGACATCCAACAGGCCACCCGGCTACCGGCATCGATCGCCTCGAAGGTCGCTGACCGGTTCACCCCGGCCACGGCCAACGGCTACACGCACTAACCCCGCTCATCTCCTGGCCTGCCGCGCTCCATCCTGCGGGCGCGGCAGGCCCCGCACGGCCCCTGTCTTTCCCTGCCGAGGAGGCACCCCGTGTCCCGTTCGCTGTCCTACCTGTCGTCGCTCACCGTCCACAATGGGGCGCCGATAAGCCTCGCCCTCGTTACCGGTCTGCTCCTGGTCGCCGCCGTCGCCCTGGTGGGCTGGAACCGGTATCGGCTGACCGTGCTCCGCTACGAGCTGGCCGCCCTGCGGCGGGCCGTTCTGCGTGACCCCTTGACCGGCCTGGCCAACCGCGCCGGACTCACCCAGGCGTGGACGCACCTCGCTGCCGCCCGGCCGCACGTGGCGGTGATCGACCTCGACGGCTTCAAACCCGTCAACGACACCCACGGCCACGCCGCCGGCGACATCGTCCTCACCACCATCGCCGGCCGCCTCCACACGATCAACGCAGTAACCGCGCGGCTCGGCGGAGACGAGTTCGCCGCACTCATCGACGAACCCGACCCGGCCGCCGTCGCTGACCACCTCGCCCAGGTGATCGCCGCCCCGGTCGTACTGCCCACCGGAGTGACGGTCTCGGTGACGGCCAGCATCGGCCTTGCCCCTACTGCTGGTGACCTGCCTGCCGCTCTCGCCGCTGCTGACGCCGCGATGTACCGAGCCAAGACCACCCGCGCCGGAGTCGCCACGTTCGACCCTCGCCGCGATGACCACACCGCCCCGGCTGCCACCGCTCGGCCGGTCGTGCGGGTTCGTGACCTCAGCGGCGCTGCGGTTCCCAGCTACGCCCACTGACGTTCGAGCCCTCCCCACCTCGCTCTGACCCTGCCGTGCTTCACGTCCTGGAGCACGGCAGGCCCGTCTCCGAAAGGAGGAACCCCATGGCACTACCACCTACCACCGCGTATGACGCTGAGGCAGCCCTGTCCCGGTGGATGCGCACCCCGGCCTATAAGGAATGGCGGGCCGGCGTCGAGAGCGTCAAAGGCTGCCTGCAACCGGTGCGGCTGCTCGGCAAGTTCGAGGTTCGGCACACCGGCAGCGGTGACCTCATCGCCTCTCGGCAGGGCAAGGTGTGGGCGCCGTGCGGTACCCGCCGATCGGCCGTATGCCCGTCCTGCGCCGACCGGTACGCCGCTGACGCCTGGCACCTGATCCACGCGGGCATGTCCGGCGGCAAGGGCGTCCCCGACACCGTGGCTCGGTCCACGCGGCTGTTCGTCACGCTCACCGCCCCGTCGTTCGGTGCGGTGCACAACCGGCCCGGTAAGCGGCCCTGCTCCTGCGGACGCTGGCACCCCGAGGGACACCCGCTCCTGGGTAGCCCGGTCGACCCGGCAACCTACGACTACACGGGCGCGGTGCTGTGGCAGGCACACAGCGGCCAACTCTGGCACCGCTTCACCATCGCGCTACGCCGCGCCGTCGCCGCCGCTGGTGGCCTCACCGTCCGCGCATCCGGGGCGCACCTGCGGATCTCCTACGCCAAGGTGGCCGAATACCAGCGGCGCGGCCTGGTCCACTTCCACGCCGTCATCCGCGCCGATGGCCCGTCCGGGCCGGACTCGTCGCCCCCGGTGTGGCTCACCGCCGACGTGTTGGCCGACGCGGTGCGTTCCGCGGCTTCCTCCGTCGAGCTGGACACCGCACGACCGGACGGAACCCCCTTGCCCCTCGGGTGGGGCGCACAGGTCGACGTCAAGGACATCACCGCCACCGATGTCGACATCGACGACGCAGACGACGACGGGGACCAGGCCGTGGCCGACACCCGGCTTGCCGGCTACATCGCCAAGTACGCCACCAAGGGCACCGGCGCCACCGAGACCGGCGACCGGCGCATCCGCTCACAGGCATACATCGACCGGCTACGGGTCTCCGCTCACCACCGCGCAATGATCCAAACCGCGTGGAACCTCGGCGGACTCGACCAGTACGCCGATCTCAAACTGCGCCACTGGGCGCACATGCTCGGCTTCCGAGGCCACTTCCTCACCAAATCGCGCATCTACAGCACGACCTTTAAGAACCTCCGCGCGGAACGCCGAACCCACCAGATCCACACCGCACTCACCGACGCTGGACTGCCCGACGACACCGACGTCCTGGTCGTCAACGACTGGCAGATCCTCGGCATCGGCTACGACTCGCCGGAACAGCTCGAACTCGCCACCGCCATCGGTGACCGCATCCGAACGGCACGACAGCAAGCCAGAAAGGAACCCCGTTGAGCGCCACCCCCACCTCTCCGTTCGGTCCTCGCGTGCTGCGCGTCGAGGAAGCCGCCCATGCCCTAGGCATCGGCCGATCACTCGTCTACGACCTCATCCGCTCCGGCCGGCTCCGCTCCTTCAAAGTCGGCAGCCGCCGCCTCATCCCCGCCGCCGCCATCGACGAAGCCATCACCATGCTCACCGAGGAAGCCGCCTGATGCCCAGACAGCCCAAACCCCGCCCGACCAACGCCCGGCGCAACCCCAACGGCGAAGGCTCCATCTACCAACGCGCCAGCGACGGCCGCTGGGTCGGACAGGCATACGTCCTCACCACCGACGGCACCCGCAAACGGAAGTTCGTCTACGGCGCAACCTGGGACGAAGCCCACGCCAAGCTCATCGAGCTAAAGGCGAAATCCCAGCGCGGCATACCCGTTCCCGATCGGGCTTGGAAGCTCTCCGACTACCTGCCCTACTGGCTGGCCGCCTACGTTGCCGACCTCAAGCCCACCACCGCGCGGGGATACGAGAGCGCCGTCCGGCTGCACCTGGTCCCGGCACTCGGCAGCAAGCGCCTCGACGGCCTCCAGGTCCAGCACGTCAAGGCGTTCATAGACGAGTTCCGCCAGAAGTGTCTCTGCTGCACCGCTGGCCTCGACAAGAGCCGTCGACCCGATCGGCGGTGCTGCTCGGTTGGCCGGTGCTGTCAGCGCTACCCGAGCACCCGTCAGATCCAGTTCGTGCACGCGGTGCTGCGCAACGCGCTCCAGCACGCCATGCGGGAAGAGCTGCTTTCCCGCAACGTCGCCAAGCTGGTACGCATCCCCTCTCCTCGTTACCGCATCGGTAAGGGCCTGTCCGTCGACCAAGTTCGAAAGATCCTCGCCGCAGCCGAGGGCCACCGGCTCTACCCGCTCTACGTGGTGGCGGCCACGCTCGGACTGCGGCGCGGCGAACTCCTAGGGCTGCGCTGGTCAGATCTGGACCTGGACAACGGCACCGCCGCCATCGGTCAGACCGTGCAGCGGACCGGCGGGAAGCTCCGCCTGCAGGACACCAAGACCGAGGACTCAGACAGCATCCTTCCGCTGCCGGACTGGCCCTGGCTCGTCCTGCTCGACCACCAGGAACGGCAGCGCAAGGAACGCTCTCGGCTGGCGGAGGTGTGGCAGGACCACGGCCTAGTCTTCCCCTCCGAAGTTGGCACTCCGATGGAGCCACGCAACCTGAACCGTCACTTCGCCGCCTTGCGGGAGGTGGCCGGCTGCCCGGAGGTCCGGCTACACGATCTACGACACACGGTCGTGTCGCTGCTGATGGAGCTGGGCGTCCCGCCGCACGTCGTCCAGGCCATCGCCCGACACGCCGACGTGAAGATCACACTCAAGATCTACTCGCACGCCAACCTTGATGCCATGCGGCAGGCGCTCGGGAAGCTCGACGGTCGGCTCTCGTGACCGCTACTGCTGTCACCGTTGCTGTCACCGCCCCAGGGAGTGATCTTCCTGGGGCGGTTTCGGCTGGTGATTGGTGGTGGGCGCGGCAGGTTTCGAACCTGCGACCCCTCGCTTGTAAGGCGAGTGCTCTCCCACTGAGCTACGCGCCCGGAACCCCCCGTACGGCGGGCCGGAGGGTGGCAAGCTTACCCTGCCCCCACCGGCCCGGTCGTACGGCGTGCCCGGTCGGTCAGGCCGCGACGGCCTCGGCGAGGGCCTTGCGCCAACCCTGCTGGTCGCGCGCCTCACCCGGCATGTTCATCTCGGCGAAGCGGACCACGCCCGCCTTGTCGATCACGAAGGTGCCCCGGTTGGCGATGCCCGCGACGTCGTTGAAGACGCCGTACGACTGGGCGACCGCGCCGTGCGGCCAGAAGTCGGCCAGCAGCGGGAACTGGTAGCCCTCCTTGTCGGCCCAGATCTTGTGGGCGTAGACCGAGTCGACGCTGACGGTCAGCACCTGGACGTCGTCGTTGACGTAGTCGTTGAGGTTGTCCCGCACCTCGCACAGCTCACCCTGGCAGATCCCGGTGAAGGCGAGCGGGTAGAAGACCAGCAGCACGGTGCGCTTGCCACGGAAGTCCGAGAGCCGGACCTCCTGGTTGTTCTGGTCCTTGAGCACGAAGTCCGGCGCCTCGGCGCCAACCTCGATCGGCATGCGAGCTCCTCAGGATGGGGTCGGATGGGCAACAGCCTGCCACACCCGGCAGCGGGCGCCGCCGGGTGATCGCCGACTCCGGCCTACTTCTTGCCCTTGGCCCCGCGGCGCAGGACGAGGCGGGCGCCGCTCCAGTCCCGGCCGGCGTTGACGGTGGAGGTCTGCTGGAGGCCGGCGGTGGGCGCGGACTCGGCGACCTCGCTCGGCTCGACGTGCCCCTCGCGCCCCGCCTTGGGCGTGAGCAGCCACACGACACCGTTGTCGGCCAGCGGGCCGAGGGCGTCGACGAGAAGCTCGAAGAGGTCACCGTCGCCGTCGCGGTACCAGACCAGCACCGCGTCGACCACCTCGTCGGTGTCCTCGTCGACCAGATCTCCACAGCGGTCGGTCAGGGCGTCCCGGAGATCCTGGTCGACGTCGTCGTCGTACCCCATCTCCATGACGACCATCCCCGGTTCGATCCCGAACCGGTCCGCCAGGCTGCGTACCCCGTCGGCGGCCTGACCAGCGGTCGCGCTCACTGTCGCGTGCCTCCTCATCTCGTCCCTGCCCGCGGCGTCGCGTCGACGCCGTCAGGCAAAGTCCACACAGTTGTGGCTCCCCGCGCAAGTGGCGCACCGGGTGGAACGGAATTTACCGTGCCAGAAGCGTGCGGGCACCCTGGGTAATTGCTTCCTCGGAGACCAGAACCTGACGGGCCGCCGGACCTAATGGTACAAAAGAGTCAACTCCGGCTACCCGTCGCGCCGCTCCGACATATCCGGCATCCACCAGGGCCGCGATGACCCCCTCGCCGACCCCGCCGGAGCGGCGGGTCTCGTCCACGACCAGCACGCGGCCGGTCGCCGCCGCCTCCCGGATGATGTCGGCCACCGGCAGCGGGGAGAGCCAGCGCAGGTCCACCACGCGCGTGCCGACCCCCTCGTCGGCGAGGGTCGCCGCCGCGCGCAACGACATCGGCACCCCGTTACCGAACGTGATGATTGTGACGTCCTCGGCGGAGCCGACGCCGTAGACGCGGGCCCGCCCGATCGGCACGTGACCGCCGGTCCACGCGCCGGGCTCGGCGTAGTGGGACAACCACTCACCGTCACCGTCGGCGTAGAGGTCACGGGTGTGGTAGAGCGCGATCGGCTCCAGGAAGACGCAGACGGTGCCGTCCACCGCCGCGCTGGCCAGGCAGGTGCGCAGCATGGGCGCGGCGTCGTCCGGCCGCGCCGGCACCGCGATCACCAGGCCCGGCACGTCTCGGAGTACGGCCACCGAGTTGTCGTTGTGGAAGTGCCCCCCGAAGCCCTCCTGGTACGCCAGCCCGGCCACCCGCACCACCATCGGGTTGCGGAACGCACCCTGCGAGAAGAACTGCATCGTGGCGGCCTCGCCACGCAACTGGTCCTCGGCGTTGTGCAGGTACGCCAGGTACTGGATCTCGGGCACGGGCAGCATCCCGGCCAGCCCGGCGCCGAGCCCCAGCCCGAGGATCGAGGTCTCGTCGAGCAGCGTGTCGAAGACCCGGGCCACGCCGAAGCGGTCCCGCAGCCCCTTGGTCACCCCGTACACGCCGCCCTTGGCGCCGACGTCCTCGCCGAACACGGCCATCTGCGGATGGTCGAGCATCCCGTCGGCGAGCGCGGCGTTGATGCTCTGCGCCAGCGTCAGCGGGCCGGTCAGCTCCGGCGGCTTCCCGCCGAACGCCTCCGCCCGGGCACCGGCGCCGGGGCCGCCGGCACGCGCCGCCGCGTCCGCCACCGCCCGGGCGAGGCGTGCCGGCCGGCGCGGTGCCAGCGGGGCGACCACGTCGGCAGGTGCGGTCAGCTTCGGCTCGTCCAGCACCTCCTCGGCGATCCGCCGCACCTGCCAGCCGATCTCGTCGTACCGGGCCAGCAGCTCCTCGCCGGTGGCGAGGCCCGCCCCCACCAGCAGCCGTGCCGTGGCGGTCAGCGGATCCCGGGCGAGGTCGGCCGCGATCTCCCCCGGGCTCCGGTACGCGGTCTCGGCGTCCGCGCCGGCGTGTCCCATCAGCCGTACGGTCGACAGGTGCAGCACGGCGGGGCGTCGGTGCCGGCGCACCCAGGCCGCCGCCTCGGCGGCCGCCTCGTACGCCCGCGGCAGGTCGCCGCCGTCGGCGGAGAAGTAACGAACCCCCGGCTTCGACCGCAGGGTGGTCTCCACCCACCCCTTCGGGGAGCGGACGCTGATGCCGAGGCCGTTGTCCTCGCAGACGAAGAGCACCGGGATGCGCAGGCCCGTGTGGTCGTACCAGCCGGCGGTGTTGAACGCGGCCGTGGCGCTGGCGTGGTTGACCGACGCGTCGCCGAACGAGCAGACCACGATGGCGTCCGGCGGCCAGGAGGTGTGCGTGGCGCCCCCGTCGCCGCTGGTCGGCACCCCGTCCCGCCGACCGGCGGTGTCCAGCCGGCGCAGCCGTTCCACGGCCAGCCCCATCCCGACGGCGCGGGGCAGGTGCGAGGCGATCGTGGAGGTGGTCGGGACGACGGCCAGGTCGGCGCGGCCGAAGACCTTGTGCCGGCCGCCGGCGAGGGGCTCGCTGCTGGAGGCGACCATGCCCCGCAGCACGTCGCGGGCCGCCTCGGCGTACCCCGGACGGAGCGGCCGGTCCACGGCGGGCCCGGCGCCGCCGGTCGGCTCCTCCGGGCCGCCGGCGTCCGGCGCGGAACCGTCGCCGGGGCCGTCCGGGTCGGCCGGCGCGGCCTCGACGGGCCCGTCGGCCGCCGCCGGCCGGTCGGTACCGCCCCGCCCGGCCTCGGACCCCTCGGCGTCGGACCGCTCGACCTCGAACCGCCCGGGGTCGGACCGCTCATCCGAGGGCTGGTCGGTCCCGTCCCGGTCGGCCTCGGGGCGCTCGGTCGGCGTCCATCCGGCGGCCTGGGCGGCGCGGACGCAGTAGAAGGCGCCCGAGCGGTAGTGCAGCAGCGCCGGGTCGGTGGCGCGCAGCGCGGCGGCGACCGCGGCGTTGCCCTCGTGGCCGGCGGAGCCGATCGTGTAGTAGCCCTCGCCGAAGCTGCGCAGCCACCGGCCTGCCAGGTCGAGCTGGCGGCTGACGGCCTGCGCGTCGAAGAGGTCCAGCGCCCGCGCGCCGGTCAGCGTCGTGTCGTCGGTGACCGGCCGTGCGGGGTCACGCCGCTGCGACGGGGTGGCCAGCGCGGCCAACGTCTCCCGGAACCGGTCGTCGAGATCTTGCGGGGTGGTCACGTCGGACAGCATTACCGACGAGCGGCCTGTGCGCCCACTCGGACACGAACGACGCAGTGTGGGTCAGTCGTCGTCGCACCGCTCGGGGCAGCCGCCGTCGGAGACCTTCCAGACCAGCTCGCGCAGGGTCGCCAGTTCCTCGTCGGTGAGCCCGGCGAGCAGTCGGGAGTCCGACATGACCTGGTGCACGCGGGCCCGCACCCGCCGCCCGGGCCCGGTCACCACCAGCGTCCTCTGCCGCCGGTCGGCGGGGTCGGCGTGCCGCTCGACCAGCCCGGCCCGCTCCAGCTTGTCGACCAGGGCGGTCACGTTGGAGCGGTCGCAGCCCAGCCCTTCGGCGAGGTCGCGGGCCGGCAGCGGCAGGTCGGGGTCCAGCTCGTGCAGCGCCCGCGCGGTCGCGGGGGTCAGCCCCAGCTCGGCGATCTCCCGGTCCTGGTGGTGGCGCAGCGCGGCGGCGACGTGCGTGATGCGGCGCACCACGTCGCCCGCCAGCGCCGCGCGGGTGGGATCCGCCGGGCCGACGGGGACGGTGTGCTGCGCCATGCCGCACATCCTACTTTCGGCCGATAGTTCGGCGCCCGGGCCGTACGGGTCTGCCGGCGGCGTGACGCCCCTTGCCGGGGACGCCGCCCCGCGCGTACCGTCAGTTTAAAACTTATTGAATGTTCGAAACGAGGAGTCGATGACGGAAGTGTCCGCCCAGCGTCACTACGCCGAGGAGGCCGCCGTCGTGCTGAGCGGGCTCGGCCTGCCGCCGGCGTACGGCAAACTGCTCGGCTGGCTGCTCGTCTGCGACCCGCCGTGGCAGACCAGTGCCCAGCTCGCCGAGGGTCTCGGGCTCTCCAAGGGCTCGGTCAGCACCGGCATGCGGATGCTGGAGACCAGCGGGCTGGCCCGGCGGGTGCCGGTGCCGGGCCACCGGGGGCACGCCTACGAGGTCAGGCCGGACGCGATCATCCGCATCGCCGCCGACGCCACCAAGTTCCGGGTGTTCCGCCAGCTCATGGAGCAGGGGCTGACCGTCGTCGGCGGCGAGGGCACGCCCGGCAGCGAACGGCTGCGGGTGATGCGCGACTTCTACGCGTTCGTCGAGCGCGAGATGCCGAAGCTCGTCGAACGCTTCGAGGCCGAGTACGACAAGAGGGGAGGCAGCGATGGCTGACCCTGCCATCGAGACCGGCGACCTGGTCAAGACCTACGGACGCAACCGGGGCCTGACCGGGCTGAACCTGCGGGTCGAGCGCGGCGAGGTGTACGGGTTCCTCGGTCCCAACGGAGCCGGCAAATCCACCACGATCCGGCTGCTGCTCGACCTGATCCGCCCGACCAGCGGCCGGATCAGCGTCCTCGGCGCGGACCCCCGCCGCGAAGGGGTCGCCCTGCGCCGCCGGATCGGCTACCTGGCCGGCGACTTCGTCGTGGACGGCCGGCAGAGCGCCCGGGAGCTGCTCACCTACCTGGGCAACCTGCGCGGCGGGGTACCCAGGGCCCGGATCGACGAGTTGGCCGCCCGGCTCGACCTGGACCTCGGCCGGCGGATCAGCGGGCTCAGCAAGGGCAACCGGCAGAAGGTCGGCGTGGTGCAGGCGTTCATGCACGACCCGGAGCTGCTGATCCTCGACGAGCCGACCAGCGGGCTGGACCCGTTCCTCCAGCAGGAGTTCCTGTCGTTGGTACGGGAGGCGCGCGCCGACGGCCGGACGGTGTTCATGTCCTCGCACGTGATGAGCGAGGTGCAGCAGGCCGCCGATCGGGTGGGCATCATCCGCGAGGGTCGACTGATCACCGTGGCGCGGGTCGAGGAGCTGCGCGAGCGTGCCGTACGCCGGGTGGAGGTCACCTTCGCCGAGCCGGTCGCCGAGGCGGAGTTCGCCGCCCTGCCGGGCGTCAGCGAGGTGACGGTCGCGGGAACGACCCTGCGCTGCCGCCTCGACGGGCGGGCCGACGCGCTGGTCAAGGCGGCCGCCGGGCACACGGTGATCGGGCTGCTCTCCGAGGAGCCCGATCTCGAGGAGCTGTTCTTCGGCTACTACTCGCGGGAGGAGTCCGTCCGTGCTGCTGCGTGACCCGTTCACCAAGGCCCTCCACGACGCGCGCCGGTCGCTGCTCGGCTGGACCGTGTCGATCGTCGCGGTCGGGGCGATGTACGCCTCGTTCTGGCCGACGATGCAGACGCCGGAGATGACCAAGGCGTTGCAGGCGTACCCGGAGGGGCTGCTGGAGGCGTTCAACTACAGCGACCTCACCAGCGCAGCCGGCTACCTCGGCAGCGCCGTGTACGGCCTGCTGGTGCCGCTGCTGATCGCCGTGTTCGCCATCGCCGCCGGGGCCCGCGCGGTGGCCGGGGACGAGGAGGCCGGCACACTCGACCTGGTGCTCGCCCACCCGGTCAGCCGGACCCGGCTGGCCCTGCTCCGCCTCGCCGCGGTGGCGGTCGGCATCGTGGCGGTGGCCGTCCTGCTCGGCCTGACGATGGTGGCGCTGAGCGGGCCGGCGCAGTTCGACGGCGTCAGTGTCGGCGGCTTCGCGGCGATGACCCTGCACCTGGCCCTGTTCGGGCTGGCCTTCGCCGCGCTCGCCTTCGCCGTCGGCGCGGCCACCGGGCGCCGGGCCGCGGCGCTCGGCGTCAGCGCCGCGGTGGCCGTGCTCGGCTACCTGGCGAACTCCGTCCTGCCCCAGGTGCAGGGGCTCGCCTGGGCGCGGGAGGCGTCCCCGTTCCACTGGTACCTGGGCGGCTCGCCGCTGCTCGACGGCGTGCAGCCGGTCGGGGCGCTGCTGCTCGGCGCCGCCACCGTGGCGCTGGCCGCCGTCGGCGCGGCCACCTTCGCCCGACGCGACGTGGCGGTCTGACCGGCAGCCCGGGCACGCCCTCAGCCGGGCAGGAACGAGAAGCGGACGGTCCGGGTGGGGTTGTCGCCGTTGGGGTCGACCAGGCAGACCGACTGCCAGGTGCCCAACGCCAGCCGGCCGTCGACGACCGGCAGCGTCGCGTACGGGGGGACGAACGCCGGCAGGACATGGTCGCGCCCGTGGCCGGGCGAGCCGTGCCGGTGCCGCCACCGGTCGTCGGTGGGAAGCAGGTCGTCGAGCGCGGCCAGCAGGTCGTCGTCGGACCCCGAGCCGGTCTCGATGATCGCCAGCCCGGCGGTGGCGTGCGGCACGAAGACGTGCAGCAGTCCGTCGCCCTGCCCGGCGACGAACCGCTCGGCCTCCGCGGTGATGTCCCGGACGGTCGGCCGGGCCCCGGTCTGGACGGTGATCACCTCACTGCGCATACGGCGCATTCTGCCCGAGCAGATCGACACCCGCCGCCGGACGCCGCGCGCCCGGGTGCGAGGAAGGGCCCCTTCCTGACGCAATGCGTCAGGAAGGGGCCCTTCCTTGCGCGCAAGCCGGCCGGTTGCGCAAAGTTACCGGCGGGTACCTGTGTCGCGCGTCGCGTCTCCGGGCGGTGGGCGTGACGACAGGTGCCACCAGGGGGCAGGATGGCGCTAGAGACCTATCCCACACAGAACCGAGGGAACGCCTGTGGCTACGGAACGCAAGCGCCCGGTGATCACCGCTGGTCTGCCGAGCCAGCTTCCGGACATCGACCCTGAAGAGACCAGCGAATGGGTCGAGTCGCTCGACGGTGTCATCGACGAGCGCGGGACAAAGCGCGCCCGCTACGTCATGCTGCGCCTGCTGGAGCGGGCCCGCGAGCGCCAGGTCGGGGTGCCGTCGCTGACCACCACCGACTACATCAACACCATCCCGCCGGAGCACGAGCCGTGGTTCCCGGGCGACGAGCACGTGGAACGGCGGATCCGGGCGTACGTCCGGTGGAACGCGGCCATGCTCGTGCACCGGGCGCAGCGTCCCGAGATCGGCGTCGGTGGGCACATCTCCACCTTCGCCAGCTCGGCCTCGCTCTACGAGGTGGGCTTCAACCACTTCTTCCGGGGCAAGAACCACCCGGGCGGCGGCGACCACATCTTCTACCAGGGCCACGCCTCCCCCGGCATGTACGCGCGGGCGTTCCTGGAGGGGCGGCTGACCGAGCACCAGCTCGACGGGTTCCGCCAGGAGCTGTCGCACCCGGGCGGCGGCCTGCCGTCGTACCCGCACCCGCGGCTGATGCCGGACTTCTGGGAGTTCCCCACGGTCTCGATGGGCCTGGGCGGGCTGAACGCGATCTACCAGGCGCGGTTCAACCGCTACCTGCACCACCGGGGCATCAAGGACACCTCGGACCAGCACGTGTGGGCCTACCTGGGCGACGGCGAGATGGACGAGCCGGAGACGCTCGGCGCGATCGGCGTGGCCGCCCGCGAGGAGCTGGACAACCTCACCTTCGTGATCAACTGCAACCTCCAGCGGCTCGACGGGCCGGTGCGCGGCAACGGCAAGGTCATGCAGGAGCTGGAGGCGTTCTTCCGGGGCGCCGGCTGGAACGTCATCAAGGTGGTCTGGGGCCGGGAGTGGGACCCGCTGCTCGCCGCGGACACCGACGGCGCGCTGGTCAACCTGATGAACACCACGCCCGACGGTGACTACCAGACCTACAAGGCGGAGTCCGGGGCGTACGTCCGGGAGCACTTCTTCGGCCGCGACCAGCGGACCCGCAAGATGGTCGAGGACCTCAGCGACGACGAGATCTGGAACCTCAAGCGGGGCGGGCACGACTACCGCAAGCTCTACGCGGCCTACAAGGCGGCGATGGAGCACACCGGTCAGCCGACCGTCATCCTGGCCAAGACGATCAAGGGCTGGACGCTGGGCTCGCACTTCGAGGGCCGCAACGCCACCCACCAGATGAAGAAGCTGACGCTGGAGGACCTGAAGACCTTCCGCGACCGGCTCTACCTGGACATCCCGGACAAGGCGCTGGAGGACAACCCCTACCTGCCGCCGTACTACACCCCGGGCGAGAAGTCCGACGAGATCGCGTACCTCAAGGAGCGGCGCCAGCAGCTCGGCGGCTACCTGCCGTCGCGGCGCTCGGGCCAGAAGCGGCTGGCCATCCCCGGCCCGGAGCGCTTCGCCGACGTCAAGCGCGGCTCGGGCAAGCAGAAGGTGGCCACCACGATGGCCTTCGTCCGCCTGCTCAAGGACGTGATGAAGGACAAGGAGTTCGGCAAGCGCTGGGTGCCGATCATCCCGGACGAGGCCCGCACCTTCGGCATGGACTCGCTCTTCCCGACGCAGAAGATCTACTCGCCGCACGGCCAGCGCTACACCTCGGTCGACCGGGAGCTGTTCCTGTCGTACAAGGAGTCCACCGGCGGGCAGATCCTGCACGAGGGGATCAACGAGGCCGGCTCGGTCGCCTCGTTCACGGCGGCGGGCTCGGCGTACGCCACCCACGACGAGCCGATGATCCCGATGTACATCTTCTACTCGATGTTCGGGTTCCAGCGCACCGCCGACGGGCTGTGGGCCGCCGCCGACCAGATGGCCCGGGGCTTCCTGCTCGGCGCCACCGCCGGCCGGACCACGCTCAACGGCGAGGGCCTCCAGCACGAGGACGGCCACTCGCTGCTGATCGCCGCCACCAACCCGGCGGTGGTCGCGTACGACCCGGCGTTCGCGTTCGAGATCGCGCACATCGTGGAGAACGGCCTGCACCGCATGTACGGCGAGGCGCAGGAGAACGTCTTCTACTACCTGACGATCTACAACGAGCCGATCCTCCAGCCGGCGGAGCCGGAGGGCGTGGACGTGGAGGGGCTGCTCAAGGGCATCTACCGCTACTCCCCCGCCCCGTCGGTGGGCGACGACGCGCCGAAGGCCAACGTGCTCGCCTCGGGCACGGGCATGCAGTGGGCGATCAAGGCCCAGCAGCTGCTGGCCCAGGACTGGGGCGTGGCCGCCGACGTCTGGTCGGTGACCTCCTGGACGGAGCTACGCCGGGACGCGGTGGAGTGCGAGGAGCACAACCTGCTCAACCCGGGCGCGGAGCAGCGGGTGCCGTACATCCAGCAGAAGCTGGCCGACGCCGAGGGTCCGAAGGTCGCGGTCAGCGACTGGATGCGCGCGGTGCCGGACCTGATCGCCCGCTGGGTGCCCGGCGACTACACCTCGCTCGGCACGGACGGGTTCGGCATGTCCGACACCCGCCACGCCCTGCGCCGGCACTTCCACGTCGACGCCGAGTCGGTGGTGGTCGCGACGCTGCGGCAGCTCGCCCTGCGCGGCGTGGTGCCGGCGGGCGTGCCGGCCGAGGCGGCCAAGAAGTACGCCATCGAGGACGTGAACGCGGCCCCGGTCGGCGAGACCGGCGGCGACAGCTAGGACGTACGAGACGAAGGGCCCGGCGCTTTTCGCGCCGGGCCCTTCGTCGTTCGCCGACGAGCGAACGGGCGGTGGTCCGGAGTCCCTGGCGGGGACACCGGGCCACCGCCGTCGCGGGTGGGCGCCAGGACGTGCCCGGCTCAGCCGACGGCGGCCAGATCGGTCAGCCGGGCGAGCGAGTCCTCCAGGTCGGCGCCGACCCGGCGCAGGCCGAGGCGGAGCAGGGCGGCCTTGACCGGACCGGCCGGCCAGCGTACGACGATGAGCCGCACGATCGTCCCGCCCTCCTCCTCGTCCGCGGTGAGCTGGACGTAGATCTCGGTGCGCGCCTCCGCCCGGGCACCGGCGCCCTTGGCGCGTTCGCGCCAGCCGATCAGGGTCGGTGCCTGATAGGCGATCACCTCGGCCTCATGCGCGGCGCCACGTCCGGCCTGGACGAGTTGTCGGCGCCCGAAGCCCTCTCCCGAGAGCACCTCGGCCGCACGGACCCCCGCCAGCCAGGCCGGCAACTGCTCGGCCCGCTGCACGACGTCCCAGACCGCTTCCACCGGCGCCATCACGTGCGCACTGCGTTCCACGAGGATCATTTCCGTCTTTCCTCCAGTGAGGACATCCCACGATATCGGCACTCTATGCGCAAATTCGGACGTACTAGGACGGGTTCGGAAAAGACACGCCGAAAACCATTGCGTTGCGGCGCCGGAAGACCTATGGCGCATCGATCGACGGCGCTCTAGAGTCGCGAGCACGATTCACGTACGACGGGAGGGCGCATGTCGACCGCAGCGATGCCCGAGTTCCCCGCCGGATTCCGCTGGGGAGTGTCCACCTCCGCCTACCAGATCGAGGGCGGCGCCGACGAGAACGGGCGGGGAGCGTCCATCTGGGACACCTTCGCCCACACCCCCGGCCGGGTCGCCGACGGCAGCACCGGCGACGTGGCCTGCGACCACTACCACCGGCACGCCGAGGACGTCGCGCTGCTGGCCGGGCTGGGCGTCTCGGCGTACCGCTTCTCGATCGCCTGGCCCCGGGTGCGGCCCACCGGCGACGGCCCGGTCGACCCGCGCGGGCTGGACTTCTACGACCGGCTCGTGGACGACCTGCTCGCCCACGGCGTCGACCCGGTCGCCACACTCTTCCACTGGGACCTGCCGCAGGCCCTCGAGGACGCGGGCGGCTGGCTGAAC
This sequence comes from Micromonospora sp. USAFONa4, assembly GCF_057197825.1. NCBI lineage: Bacteria > Bacillati > Actinomycetota > Actinomycetes > Micromonosporales > Micromonosporaceae > Micromonospora > Micromonospora sp. USAFONa4. Next base: position 1,672,718 of record NZ_CM170072.1, read on the forward strand.
CGGGACACCGCCCACCGCTTCGCCGAGTACGCCGACGCGACCGCCGCCCGCCTCGGCGACCGGGTGAAGCTCTGGATCACCCTCAACGAGCCCTTCATCCACATGAGCCTCGGCCACGGCACGGGCGAGCACGCCCCCGGCCGGACGCTGCTCTTCGACGCCTTCCCGGTGGCCCACCACCAGTTGCTCGCCCACGGACTCGCCGTCGCCGCGCTGCGGGCGCGCACCACCAGCCCGGTCGCCATCGCGAACAACTACTCGCCGGTGCGCATCGCCGGGGACACCGACGCCGACCGGGCGGCCGCCGCGGCGTACGAGGCGCTGCACAACCGCCTCTTCACGGACCCGCTGTTCGGCCGGGGCTATCCCGCCGAGCTGGGCTTCGACACCGCCGTGGTGCGCGCCGGCGACCTCGACGTGATCGCCGCGCCGATCGACGTGCTGGGGGTCAACTACTACAACCCGACCGGCGTACGCGCCCCGCAGGAGGGCTCGCCCCTGCCGTTCGAGTTCGTGCCGCTGGAGGGATATCCGCGTACCGCCTTCGACTGGCCGGTCGCCCCCGACGGGCTGCGCGAGCTGCTCGGCTGGCTGCACCGCACGTACGGCGACGAGCTGCCGCCGATCCAGGTCACCGAGAGCGGCTGCGCGTACGACGACGCGCCCGACGCCGACGGCCGGGTGCACGACCCGGAGCGCATCGCGTACCTCGACGGGCACCTGCGCGCGGTACGCGCGGCGATGGCCGAGGGCGTCGACGTAACCGGCTACTTCGTCTGGTCGCTGCTGGACAACTGGGAGTGGGCGGAGGGCTTCACCAAGCGCTTCGGCCTCGTGCACGTCGACTTCGACACCCAGCTCCGTACGCCCAAGTCCTCGTACGCCTGGTTCCGCGACCTGATCGCCCGGCCGTGACCACCGTCGATCCGACGCCCGCGTCGCTGCCCGCGGCGCTCGCCGAGCCGACCACGCCGGTGCGGCGGGGCTGGATCGCGCTGATCTTCGCCGCGAACCTCGGGGTCTGGATGGCGTTCTTCACGCCCATCCAGGTGCTGCTGCCGCAGCAGCTGGAACGGATCGCTCCGGCCGACAAGGAGACTGCGCTCGCCGTCGTCACCGGCCTCGGCGCGCTCGCCGCCGTGCTCGCGAACCCCCTCGCCGGGGCGCTGTCGGACCGCACCTGCCTGCGGCTGGCCGGGCGGGAGTTCGGCCGGCGGCACGTCTGGACCGCCGGCGGGGCGCTGCTCGGCGCGGCGGCCCTGGTGCTGCTGGCGCAGCAACGCACCGTCGCCGGGGTCGCGCTCGGCTGGGTCGCCGCCCAGGTCTGCTTCAACGCGATGCTGGCCAGCCTGACCGCCGCCGTGCCGGACCGGGTGCCGGTCGCCCAGCGCGGCGGCGTCTCCGGCTGGGTCGGCATCCCCCAGGCGCTGGGGCTGGTGCTCGGGGTGGTGCTGGTCACCGCCGTGGTGAGCGGCACCGCCGCCGGCTACCTGGCGATGGCCGCGGCGGTGCTGCTGCTGGCCCTGCCGTTCGCGCTGCTCACCGCCGACGACCCGCTGCCCCGGGCGCACCGGCCGGCGCTGCGGTGGCGCGCCCTGCTCGCGTCGATGTGGATCTCGCCGCGCCGCCACCCCGACTTCGGCTGGGCCTGGATCACCCGGTTCCTGGTGCAGCTCGGCAACGCGCTCGGCACGCTCTACCTGCTCTACTTCCTCACCGACGAGGTGCGCCACCCCGACCCCGAGGGCGGCCTGCTGGTGCTGATCCTGCTCTACACGGCCGGCCTGGCGGCCACCGCCGTGGTGGCCGGCCGGCTGTCGGACCGCTCCGGGAAGCGGAAGGTCTTCGTCATCACCGCCGGCGGCATCATCGCGGTCGCCGCGCTGCTGCTCGCCGTCGCCCCGGTCTGGCCGGTGGCCGTGGCCGCCGCGCTGCTGCTCGGCGCCGGCTACGGCGTCTACCTGTCGGTGGACGCCGCGCTGATCACCCAGGTGCTGCCCGCCGCGACCGACCGGGCCAAGGACCTGGGCGTGATCAACATCGCCAACTCCGCCCCGCAGGTGCTCGGCCCGGCGCTCTCCGCCCCGCTCGTGGTGCACCTCGGCGGCTACCCGGTGCTCTACGCGGTCACCGCGGCGGTCACCGTGCTGGGCAGCGTCCTGGTGCTGAAGATCCGCTCGGTGCCCTGAGCCGCACCCCTGACGGAATCCGGTCGCGGGCCGCCGTAGGCTGGGGGACGTGACGGTACGTGTGCGCTTCGCCCCCTCCCCGACCGGTATGTTCCACGTCGGCGGCGCCCGCTCGGCGTTGCAGAACTGGATCTACGCAAAGCAGCAGGGCGGGGTGTTCGTGCTCCGCGTCGAGGACACCGACGCGGCCCGCAACAAGCCGGAGTGGACCGAGGGCATCCTCTCCGCGCTGGACTGGATCGGCATCGAGCGCGGCGGCTACGAGGGCCCGTACTTCCAGTCGGAGTACGCCGGCGAGCACCGGGCCGCCGCCGCGCGGCTGCACGCGTCCGGCCGCGCCTACTATTGCGACTGCACCCGCGAGGCCGTGCAGGCCCGCACCGGCTCGCAGTACCAGGGCTACGACGGCTTCTGCCGGGACCGGGGCCTGTCGGCCGGCGAGGGGCGCGCCCTGCGCTTCCGTACGCCCGACGAGGGCGAGACCGTGGTGGTCGACCTGATCCGCGGCGAGCCGACCTTCGAGAACAAGCTGATCGAGGACTTCGTCATCGCCCGGGGCGACGGCTCGCCGGTCTTCCTGCTCGCCAACGTGGTCGACGACATGACCATGGGCATCACCCACGTGATCCGGGCCGAGGAGCACCTGCCCAACACCCCGAAGCAGCAGCTGCTCTGGGAGGCGCTCGGGGTCAAGCCGCCGATCTGGGCGCACGTGCCGGTGGTGGTCAACGAGAAGCGGCAGAAGCTCTCCAAGCGCCGCGACAAGGTGGCCCTGGAGGCGTTCCGGGACGAGGGCTACCTGGCCGCCGCGATGCGCAACTACCTGATGCTGCTCGGCTGGGCGCCGTCGGGCGACCGGGAGATCGTCGAGTGGTCGGTGATCGAGCAGGAGTACCGGCTGGAGGACGTCAACCCCTCCCCGGCGTTCTTCGACGAGAAGAAGCTCCGCGCGTTCAACGGCGAGTACATCCGGGCGCTGCCGGTCGAGGAGTTCGTCGAGGCCTGCCGGCCGTGGCTGACGGGCACCGGCACCATCGCCCCGCCGCCGTGGCAGCCGGAGGAGTTCGACGCGGACGCCTTCGCGGCCGTGGCCCCGCTGGCGCAGACCCGGATCGCGCTGCTCAGCGAGATCGTGCCGAACGTCGACTTCCTCTTCCTCGCCGCGCCCCTGATCGACGAGGCCGCCTGGGCCAAGGCGATGAAGGAGGGCTCGGCGGAGCTGCTGGACGCCGCCACGGCGGCGTTCGAGGCACTGGAGTCGTGGGACGCCGAGACGCTGAAGTCGACGCTGGAGGCGGTCGGCGCCGAGCGCGGGCTCAAGCTCGGCAAGGCCCAGGCGCCGGTGCGCGTCGCGGTCACCGGCCGTACCGTCGGGTTGCCGCTGTTCGAGTCGCTGGAGGTGCTCGGCCGCGAGCGCACCCTGAGCCGGCTGCGCGCCGCCCGGGTCCGCCTGTTCTGAGCCGGGCCCGTTCCCGACGGCCACGACCGCCCCGCCGGGACGGCCCACCCGCGCGCCTGCGACGCCGTCGCCACGTCGGTCCGCGACCTCCGGCTCGGGGTGGTGCCTGACGGCGGCGTACCCGCTCAGCGCCCGGACCGGTGGGTCCGGGCGCTGAGGCGTCCCGGGCTCGTGCCGGTCAGCGGCGGGCGGAGCGGCGACGCAGCAGCAGGCCGGCGGCGAGGGCGGCCAGGAGAAGCACGCCGCCGAGCGCCCACAGCCAGCCGCGCCCGGCCGCGTCGTCGCTCTCCTTCGCCGCGGGCACCGCGGACCCCGGCGTGCCCGCGGCCGTCGGATCGGGCGCGGCCGAGGTCGGCACGGCGCCGGACGGAGGCGGTACGGCCGACGCCGGGGCGCTCGGGCCGGCGGTGCCCGCGCCCGTCGGCGACCCGGCGGGGGTGCCGGTGGTCAGGGTGAACCGCACCTCGCCGGAGACCGGGTGCCCGTCGCTGGACGCCAACTGGTAGCCGACGATGTAGAGCCCCGCCCGGCCCGGCTTGAACGGGACGCTCACCCGCGAGCCGGAGAAGGCCGGCGCGCCGCCCAGCGCGGCCACGTTGTCCGGACCGGTCACTGTGATCTTCGTCGTATTCGGGTCCGCCTTCGCCAGGAAACGCAGCTCGATCCGGGACGGCGCCTCGGCCACCCGGGCGCCGTTGCGCGGATCGCTGCCGGTCAGCGAGTTGTGAGCAGCCGCCGGCGCGGCCGGCAACACCAACGACACACCGATCGCCACGCCGACCACCACTGGCCAGGTGAGCGCCACACGTGGGAACCTGCCCCCCATGAACCCCTCCGTAAAGGTACGATCCGCCCGCTGATCCACGGCTACCGTTCATTGGTCGGGCCGGGATCACAGATAGTTCCAATTACTGTTCCACGAGCTGCAACCGATCGACGTTCTGCGCAGTCTTGAGGGTGGCACCCTGCACGGGTTCGGTCACCCCCGTCAGCCAACCAACGCGTGACCTGCAGCAAGCCATCCATCGAACGGGGCGAGGAGGCGGCGATGGTCCGAACGATGCGGCGGCTGGTCGCGGTGTTGGTGGGCGGGCTCGCGGCGGCGGTCCTGTCGCTCGGTCCCGCCGGGACGGCGACGGCGGCGCCGAAGACCCCACCGGCCGGAGTGGAGATCACCGGGCACGGGCTGGCAGAACCGCTGCGGCTGCGCGCGGAGGCCCACCCGACGCACGTGGTGGCGATCATCGACCAGGTCAACTTCCTCGGCCGTACGGGGCAGCCCAAGGGCCCGAAGGCGGCCGACCTCGGTCCGAAGTACACCGTCGTGGTGTTCGCCGGTGACGTCGCGAAGCAGACGTACGACCTCTACCCGAAGGCGGTCGGCGGGCCGCGCGTCTTCCGCCCGGCCAAGCAGCCGGACGCCCGCAAGACCGCCGCGGGCTGGTTCCTCGGCCGGCTCAGCATGTCGGAGACCCTCCGCACGGCGGGCGTGCCGCTGGAGCGGCAGTTCGACACCGTCAGCGGGGGCGTCGGCGGCGGCGAGCGGGTCATCCCGGAGGACGCGCTCAACCCGGCGAAGGACATCGACGAGGCGCTCGGCGAGTTGCAGCGGCTGCTGCTGCTCAACGTCGCGGTGGTGCTGGTCATCACGTCGGGGCTCGCCGGGATCGCGCTGCTGGTCCGCCGCCGCACCCGCTGAGCCCGCCGCCGGCGCCCGCCGGACGGCCGGCCCCGGGCGGGGTCAGATCTCCAGGACCACCTTGCCGCGGACGTGCCCCGCCTCCACCAGGCGCTGCGCGTCCGCCGCCTGCGCCAGCGGGAACGTCCGTTCGACGTGGACGGTCAGCCGGCCGGCGTCCACCAGCCCGGCGAGCATGCCCAGGTCCACGGTCGACGGCTTGACGAACAGATAGCTGCCGCCCAGCCGGGTGACGTGCTCCGGGTCGGCCGTCGAGACCAGCCGCGCGGGACGGGTGATCAGCTCGGCCGACACGTCGAGCGCGTCGCCGCCGAACAGGTCGAGCACCACGTCCACCCCGTCGGGCGCGACCGCGCGGACCCGGTCGGCCAGCCCGTCGCCGTACGCGACCGGCTCGGCGCCCAGCGACCGGACGAAGTCGTGGTTGGCCGCGCCGGCCGTGCCGATCACGCGGTCGGCGCCGAACGCCCGGGCGATCTGCACCGCCAGGTGGCCCACCCCGCCGGACGCCCCGTGCACCAGCACCGTGTCGCCGGCGCCGGTGCGGGCCGACTGGAGCGCCTGGTACGCCGTGAGGCCCGCCAGGGGCAGACCGCCCGCCTCGGCCCAGGACGCCCGCACCGGCTTGGCCGCCAGCGCCCGCTCGGGTGCCGGGACGAGTTCGGCGTACGTGCCGTGCTGGATGTGGTCGCGCCGGACGTAGCCGACGACCTCGTCGCCGACGGCGAACCCGGTCACCGCCGGCCCGACCGCCTCGATCACCCCGGCCGCGTCCCAGCCGGGGACGAGCGGGAAGTGACCCGGGATCGCACCGGCCAGGTGCCCCTCGCGCACCTTCCAGTCGACCGGGTTCACCCCGGCCGCCCGCACCCGTACGAGCACCGTGTCCGGGCCGACCGGCGGGTCGGGCAGGTCCCGGACGGTCAGCAGGTCGGCCGGGCCGTACGTGTCGATCGCGATCGCCTTCACACCGGTCACGCTAGCGGCCGGGCGGCGTCGCCGTGGTCAGCACCAGCGGCGTGGCGGCCGCTCGCGGCGGGTGCCGCGCGGCCGGGGGCGGACCGGGCCGTGCCGGTGCGCGCCGGCCCAGCCGGGCAGGTCGCTGCGGCAGCCCGGGAGCGCCGCCAACTCGGCCTCGCCGGTCGAAGCCGGTTCCGCGACGCGCTGCCGGGGCACCGTGACGTCGTCCTCGGGGCGCTCGGGCGCGCGGGCCGGGTGCTCCGGCGAGTGGGCCGGGAGCCCTCCGGGCAGCCGGCGGTGCTTTGCTGCCGCCTGCTGCTCGTGGTGGCCCGGCCGGCAGGGCTCGCCCTGGGCGCAGCCGTGCTCGGCCTCCCCGTGCGCCATCGGAGTCTCCTCACGCTCGCCCCGCCCGCCGGGGTCGCTCCGACGGGCCCTGTCACCGTACTGGCCGGCACCGACGCCACACCCGACTCCCCCACCGCCCCCGCCCCTCCCCTCGCGATCACGCAGTCGTGGTGGGGATTTCGTACGCCGGTGCAGCTTTCGTCCCCCACCACGACTGCATGATCGGCGGAAACGGGCGGGGTGGGGGTGTGGTGGGATCGGGGGGTGGCGGCGGGTGGGTGGGGCAGGGTGGCGGGGTGGGTGGGGGCCGGGACGGGTGGGCGGGACTTCGTGCTGGCCTGCGCCTCGCTGGTTGGCGGGGTGGTCCTGTACGGGCTGGGCACGCAGCCGCAACTGTCCTGGCACCCGGGCCTGCCGGAACCGCTGTTCCTGCTGCCGCTGGCGGTGGTCTGCACGGCGGTGGGCCTGCGCCGGGTCGCCACCCGGGCCAGCCTGGCGCTCGGCACGGTGGCGGTGCTGGCCGACCTCGCGATGGGCGGCTCCCTGGCCACCGTCCTCGTCTACACCCAGGTGCTCTACGACGCGTGCGTGTACGGCTCGGCCCGGACCTGGCGCCGGCTGCTCCAGGTCACGATCGGATTGAGCGTCCTCGGCACGGCGGTGGGGGTGCTGCTGAGAGGCGACTGGCGGGGCGTGGGCATCGGGGCGCCCGTGGTGCTGGCCGGGGTGCTGCCGGTGCTCACCGGGATCAGCGTGCGGCAGTACCGGGACCAGGCGGTCGCCGAACGGGCCCGGGCCGAGCAGACGGCCCGGCTGGTGGAGCTGGACCGCCGGCAGGCCGTCGGCGCGGAGCGGGCCCGGATGGCCCGGGAGCTGCACGACGTGATCGCCAACCACCTGAGCGCGGTGGCCATCCACGCCACGGCCGCGCTCTCCGTGCCCGGGCTCGACCGGTCGCAGGTCGAGTCGGCGCTGCGGGTGATCCGGGAGAGCAGCGTGCAGGGGCTGGGCGAGATGCGGCAGATGATCGGCCTGCTGCGGGAGCCGGCGGAGGGCGGTGCGGCCGTCGACGCCACCGACGAGACGACCCGGGCGCGGCTCAGCGAGGTCGACGCTCTCGTGGACCGGGTACGCGCCGCCGGGCTGACCGTCCGGGCGACCCGGCGCGGCGAGCCCCGCGCGCTGCCGGTCGGGGTGGACCTGGCCGCGTACCGGATCGTGCAGGAGTCGCTGACCAACGCGCTCAAGCACGGCGCCGGCGAGGCCGACCTGCTGGTCGCGTACGAGCCGGCGGGGGTGGTGGTGGGCGTGGAGAACCCGGTCGGCGCCGGCCGGGGCACGCTGACCGGCGCCGGCGCCGGCCTGATCGGGATGCGGGAGCGGGCGGCGCTGCTGAACGGCCGGTTCGCCGCCGGCCCGGCGGGAGGCCGCTGGCGGGTACGGGTGGAGCTGCCGACGGAGGTGGCGTCGTGAGGGGACGGGGCGTGGCATGGCCGAGGTGATCCGGGTGCTGCTCGCCGATGACCAGCCGGCGGTGCGGGCCGGGCTGGCGCTGATCCTGGCCGGGGCGGCCGGCGTCGAGGTGGTGGGCGAGGCCGAGGACGGCGCCGAGGCGGTCCGGCTGTGCCGGGAGCTGCGCCCGGACGTCGCGGTGCTGGACGTGCGGATGCCCAGGCTGGACGGCATCTCGGCCACCCGGGAGATCGCCGCCGACCGGCTCGCCGACGTGCTCGTGCTCACCACCTTCGACGTCGACGAGTACGTCTTCGGGGCGCTGCGGGCCGGCGCGGCGGGCTTCGTCCTCAAGGACATCGACGCGGCGGGGCTGGTGGCGGCGGTGCGGACGGTCGCCCGGGGCGAGGGGTTCATCGCCCCGGCGGTCACCCGCCGCCTGATCACCGAGTTCGCGGCGACCGCCCCCACCAGCTCCGCCGCGGCCCGGCAGGCGGTGGACGCGCTGACCCCCCGGGAGCGCGACGTGCTGGCCTGTCTCGGGCTCGGCCTGTCCAACCAGCAGGTCGCCGACCGGTTGGCGATGGCCGAGAGCACCACCAAGACCCACGTCAGCCGGATCCTCGCCAAGTTGGACCTGCGCAGCCGGGTGCAGGCCGCCATCCTGGCCCAGGAGCTGGGACTGCCCGTCCCGCCGCCGGCCTGACCCACCGCCGCCCGGGGCACGGGCCCGTCACCCGCGCCCGGGTGGGCCACCCGGGGCCGGGGGCGGTGGGGCAGCCCGGGGCCGGGCCACGGCCGGCAGGCCACGGCCGGCGGACGGGGCCGCCCGGCGCGGAGGCGCAGGTCGGGGCGTGTCAGGCTGGGGCGGTGAGCGAGCCGGGCGGGACGGAACTGTCGGCCACGCTGCGCCGGATCGAGCGGGCGGCGGGGGCGCTGGCCAGCGCCAGCGTGGCCCGGATGGACGAGACGCTGCCCTGGTTCCGCGACCTGCCGCCCGACCACCGCTCCTGGGTGATGCTGGTGGCCCAGGCCGGCGCCCGGTCGCTGGTGCAGTGGCTGCGCGACGGCGGCGGCACGGCGGACAGCACCCAGGAGGTCTCGGACGAGGTCTTCGCCACCGCGCCGCAGGCGCTCGCCCGCTCGATCAGCCTCCAGCAGACCGTCGCGCTGGTGAAGGTGATGATCGACGTCGTCGAGGAGCAGGTCTCGCACCTGGCGGCGAAGGGCGAGGAACAGCAGTTGCGCGAGGCGGTGCTGCGGTTCTCCCGGGAGATCGCCTTCGCCGCCGCCCGGGTGTACGCCCGGGCCGCCGAGTCGCGCGGTTCCTGGGACGCCCGGTTGCAGGCGTTGCTGGTGGACGCGCTGCTGCGGGGCGACTCGCCGGACGTGCTGGCGAGCCGGGCGGCGGCGCTCGGCTGGGCGGACGCCCCGCCGGTGGCGGTGGCGGTCGGCCGCTCCCCCGGCGGGGAGGTCTCCGCCGTGCTGCACACCGTGCACCGGCAGGCCCGGCGCATCGGCACGGAGGTGATCGGCGGCGTGCACGGCGACCGCCTGGTCATCGTGCTCGGCGGCGCCGCCGACCCCGTCGCGGCCACCGGCAAGCTGCTCGGCGCCTTCGGGGACGGGCCGGTGGTGGTCGGTCCGGCCGTGCCGAGCCTGGACGAGGCGACCGAGTCGGCGCGCGCCGCGCTGGCCGGCTTCCGGGCCGCACCGGCCTGGCCGACCGCGCCCCGGCCGGTGCCGGCGGACGACCTGCTGCCGGAGCGGGCGCTGGCCGGTGACGCGGAGGCGCGCCGGCGGCTGCGGCACGACGTCTACGCCGCGCTGGTGCGGGCCGGCGGGGAACTGCTGGAGACCCTCGACGCCTTCTTCGCGGCCGGCGGCACGCTGGAGAGCGCCGCGCGCTCCCTCTTCGTGCACCCGAACACGGTGCGCTACCGGCTGCGGCGGATCTCCGACGTCACCGGTTTCTCGCCGCTCGCGGCGCGGGACGCCTTCGCGCTCCAGGTGGCCCTCACGGTCGGCCGGCTCGACCCGGTGGTCCCGGTCGCACCAACCCAGACAATGACCCCGAATAGCAGCAAGACATCACACACAGGTGATGATCGCCGCCGATTTTTGTAGGAACCCTCCAAAGGTTCTAGTGCGGTTTGGTCGGAGGCGGCACAGCGCTACCCGCGCGTATCCGGGAGAGTCATAGACGTGCTCGCCGTACTCTCGCCCGGCCAGGGTTCCCAGAAACCCGGCTTCCTGACTCCCTGGCTGGACCTCACCGGCGCCGAAGCACGTCTGCGCTGGTGGTCGGCGCTGGCCGGGGTCGACCTGGTGCACCTCGGCACCGCCGCCGACGCGGACGAGATCAGGGACACCGCGCGGACCCAGCCGCTGCTGGTCGCCGCCGCGCTGCTGGCCGCCGAGCACCTGCCGATGTACGACGTCACGCTCACCGTCGGCCACAGCGTCGGCGAGCTGGGCGCGGCGGCGCTCGCCGGGGTGCTCCCGGCCGAGGCGGCGATCACCCTGGCCGGCGTACGCGGGCGGGAGATGGCCGCGGCCTGCGCCCTGGAGCCGACCGGGATGGCCGCCGTGCTGGGCGGGGACCCCGAGGAGGTGCTCGCCTCGATCGTCGCGCACGGACTGCACCCGGCCAACCGCAACGGCGCCGGCCAGTTCGTCGCCGCCGGCTCCGTCGAGGGGCTGGAGAAGCTCGCCGCCGAGCCGCCGGCCAAGGCCCGGGTGATCCGCCTGAAGGTGGCCGGCGCCTTCCACACGCCCTACATGGCCCCCGCCGAGACGGCGCTGGCCGCCGTGGCCGCCGGGATCACCCCGAGCGACCCGGCCCGGATCCTGCTGTCGAATCTCGACGGGGCCGCGGTCAACCACGGACGTGACATGGTGCAGCGCCTGGTCCGTCAGGTCACCGCGCCGGTGCGCTGGGACCTCTGCATGCGCACCCTGGCCGACCTCGGGGTGACCGGCGTGATCGAGCTGCCCCCGGCCGGCACCCTCGCGGGCCTGGTGAAGCGGGAGCTGAAGGGGGCCGGGGCCCCCGAGGTGGTCACCCTCAACACCCCCGACGACCTGCCCGCCGCCCGGGACCTGATCGCCCGGCACGGCATGGCGCCGGGCCACGAGCCGACCATGCAGTTCCGCGTGGTGGTGGCCCCGTCGGCCGGCACCTTCGAGCCGGCGCGGGAACTCACCGAGGGCGACACGATCCGCGCCGGCCAGGTCGTCGGCCACGTGGCCACCCGGCAGGGCCCGGTCGAGGTGACCGCGCACGGCAGCGGCGTGCTCACCGAGTGGCTCGCCCACCACGACGACCCGGTCGCGCCGGGCCAACCGCTCGTCCGCATCGGAGGTCACGCATGACCGGCAGTCGGATCGTCGCGCTGGGGCACTACCAGCCCTCCCGCGTGGTCACCAACGACGACATCGCCCAGTTGGTGGAGACCAGCGACGAGTGGATCCGGGACCGGGTCGGCATCGTCACCCGGCGGATCGCCGACGGTGAGACGGTCGCCGACATGGCCGCCGCCGCCGCCGGCAAGGCGCTGGCCAACTCCGGGCTCACCGCCGCCGACATCGACCTGGTCGTCGTGGCGACGTGCAGCTCCGCCGACCGCAGCCCGAACGTGGCCTGCCGGGTCGCCGCCAAGCTCGGCATCACCGCGCCCGGGGCGTTCGACCTCAACACGGCCTGTTCCGGCTTCGCGTACGCGCTGGGCACCGTGGACCACGCCATCCGGGCCGGCGCCTCGCGCAACGCCCTGGTCATCGGCGCGGAGAAGCTGTCCGACATCGTCGACTGGACGGACCGCTCCACCTGCATCATCTTCGCTGACGGCGCCGGCGCCGCCGTGGTGTCGGCCGTCGGCGAGGGCGAGCCCGCCGGCGTCGGCCCGGTGGTCTGGGGCTCGGTGCCGGAGCGCGGCGACGCGGTACGCATCGAGGGCTGGCGCCCGTCCATCCAGCAGGAGGGCCAGTCGGTCTTCCGCTGGGCCACCACGGAGCTGGCGCCGCTGGCCCGGCAGGCGTGCGAGCGCGCCGGGGTCGACCCGTCGGACCTGGCGGCCTTCGTGCCGCACCAGGCCAACGCCCGGATCATCGACGGCATCGCGAAGCGGCTCGGCATCCCGAACGCGATCATCGCCAAGGACATCGTCGAGTCCGGCAACACCTCGGCGGCGAGCGTGCCGCTGGCCCTGTCCAAGCTGGTCGAGCGGCGGGAGGTGCCCTCCGGCGCCCCCGTGCTGCTCTTCGGCTTCGGCGGTGGCCTGACCTACGCCGGTCAGGTCGTCCGCTGCCCCTGAAAGCCCCTCCGGCCGCTGCGCCGGGGAGTGACGGCCGGCGTCGTCGGCCGTCGAATGATCCACGATGAGAGGAACCAACCGCAATGACCCGTGACGAGATCACCGCCGGCCTCGCCGAGATCCTCGAAGAGGTTGCCGGGGTGAACCCGGACGACGTGGCCGAGGGGAAGTCCTTCACCGACGACCTGGACGTCGACTCGCTCTCCATGGTGGAGGTCGTGGTGGCGGCCGAGGAGAAGTTCGGCGTCAAGATCCCGGACAACGAGGTGCAGAACCTGAAGACCGTCGGGGACGCCGTCAGCTACATCGAGGCGCAGTCCTGATCATGGCTCACACCGACGTCGTCGTCACCGGGCTCGGCGCGACCACCCCGCTGGGCGGGGACGTCGCGTCGACCTGGGACGCCATGCTCGCCGGCCGCTCCGGGGTGGGTCCGCTCACCCAGGAGTGGGCCGAGCAACTGCCGGTCCGGATCGCCGCCCGGCTCGCGGTCGAGCCGACCGGCCTGATCGACCGGGTCAAGCTCCGCCGGCTCGACCGTTCCGAGGCGATCGCGATCATCGCGGCGCAGCAGGCCTGGGCCGACTCGGGCCTGGCCGACTCCGGGCTGGACCCGGAGCGGCTGGGCGTCAGCGTGGGCTCCGGCATCGGCGGCGCGCTGACGCTGCTCGCCCAGGACGACATCCTGGAGGCGTCCGGCCCGCGGCGGGTCTCCCCGCACACGATCCCGATGCTGATGCCGAACGGCCCCGCCGCCTGGGTGGGGCTGGAGCTGGGCGCGAAGGCCGGGGTGCACTCGGTGGCCAGCGCCTGCGCGACCGGCGCTGAGGCGATCGCGCTCGGCATGGACATGATCCGTGCCGGCCGGGCCGACGTGGTGGTGGCCGGCGGCACCGAGGCGGTCATCCACCAGCTGCCGATCGCCGGGTTCAGTTCGATGCGGGCGATGTCGACCCGCAACGACGAGCCGGAGCGGGCCTCCCGGCCGTGGGACAAGGGCCGCGACGGCTTCGTGCTGGGTGAGGGCGCGGGCATCGTGGTGCTGGAGCGGGCGGAGCACGCCGCCGCCCGGGGCGCCCGGGTCTACGCCCGGCTGGCCGGCGCCGGACTCACCTCCGACGGCTACGACATCGTCCAGCCGCACCCGGAGGGCGAGGGCGCGATCCGGGCGATCGCGAAGGCGATCGCGGACGCGGGCGTCGCCAGGGCGGACATCGTGCACGTCAACGCACACGCCACGTCGACCCCGGTCGGGGACGTCGCGGAGATCACCGCGCTGCGCGCGGCGCTGGGTGACCACCCGGTGCTGACCTCGACCAAGTCGATGTCCGGTCACCTGCTGGGCGCGGCGGGCGCGCTGGAGTCGATCGCCACCATCCTGGCGATCCGCGACGGTGTCGTACCGCCGACGATCAACCTGGACGACCCCGACGACGGGCTCAGCCTGGACGTGGCCGCCAACGAGGCGCGCCACATGGACATCCCCGCCGCGCTGAACAACTCGTTCGGCTTCGGCGGGCACAACGTGGCTCTCGTCTTCACGCGGGCCTGAGACCACAGCCATGGAGGCTCACGTGACCACCACCGCCGTTGGCGTGGACACCTCGTCCGTCGCGGACCATCGGGATCCGGAGGTTCGGCTCCGGGCGTTGTTCGACGCCGGTTCGTTGCGGCTGTCGGTGCCACGGGACACCTCGGGTGTGCTGTGGGCGCGCGGTGAGGTCGAGGGCTCGCCGGTCGTCGCGTACGCCACGGACGCGACGCGGATGGGCGGGGCGATGGGCACCGAGGGGTGCCGGCACGTCGTGGACGCGATCGACACCGCGGTACGGGAGCGGGTGCCGGTGATCGGGTTGTGGCACTCGGGTGGTGCGCGGTTGGCCGAGGGCGTGGTCGCCCTGGACGCGGTGGGTCAGGTGTTCGCGGCGATGGTGCGGGCCTCGGGGCGGGTGCCGCAGATCTCCACGGTGCTGGGCCCGGCGGCCGGTGGTGCCGCGTACGGGCCGGCGCTGACCGACATCGTGGTGATGAGCGGCGCGGGTCGGATCTTCGTGACCGGCCCGGAGGTGGTCCGCAGCGTCACCGGCGAGCAGGTCGACATGGCCCGCCTCGGTGGGCCCGAGCCGCACGGCCGCCGCTCCGGGGTGGTCCACGTGACCTGCGCCGACGACGAGGCGGCGCTGGCCGAGACGCGCAAGCTCGCCGCGCTGCTCGGCCGGCAGGGGCGCCTGTCGCCCGACGACGTGTCCGCCCAGGACGAGGGAGGACACGACCTGACGGCGAAGATGCCGGTCGAGACGAACCGGGCCTACGACGTCAAGCCGGTGGTGAAGGCGCTGCTGGACGCCCCCGGGGTGGAGCTGCACGCCAAGTGGGCGCCGAACGTCGTGACCACCCTGGGTCGCTTCGCCGGGCGTACCGTCGGGGTCATCGCGAACAACCCGCTGCGCCTGGGCGGCTGCCTGGACGCCTCCAGCGCCGAGAAGGCCGCCCGGTTCGTGCGCATGTGCGACTCCCTCGGCGTGCCGCTGATCGTCCTGGTCGACGTACCCGGCTACCTGCCCGGCCTCGGCCAGGAGTGGGACGGCGTCGTCCGCCGGGGCGCGAAGCTCCTGCACGCCTTCGCCGAGGCCGTCGTTCCCCGGGTCACCCTGGTCACCCGCAAGGCCTACGGCGGGGCGTACATCGCGATGAACTCCCGATCCCTGGGCGCCACCGCGGTGTTCGCCTGGCCCGACGCGGAGGTCGCGGTGATGGGCGCCGGCGCCGCAGTCAACATCCTGCACCGCAAGAAGCTCGCCGCCGCCCCGGCCGAGGAGCGCGAGGCGCTGCGCGCGCAGCTCGTCGAGGAGCAGACCCGCATCGCCGGTGGCGTCAACCGGGCCCTCGAGATCGGCGTCGTCGACGACGTCATCACCCCGGCCGAGACCCGCCGCCGCATCGCCGAAGCCCTCGCCGCCGCCCCGGCGGCGCGGGGCGCGCACGGCAACATCCCGCTGTAGCCGCACACACCGTCGCAAGGGCCCGCGCTCAGCACGAGCGCGGGCCCTTGCGCGTCGTTCAAGCCCGGTTGCGGGGGTGCTGGCGGGCGGTCCGCTCGTTGCCCCGGCGGTAGTTGCCGGTCCACCGGGCCATCACGAGCTGCGGGTCGCCGTCGACCTCGGCGAGGAACTCCGCCGCCCGGCCGCCGCGCAGGGTGCCCGCCGCCCGGCCGTGGTGGGTGACGACCACCGTGCCGTCCGACCGCTCGACGTACGCGAAACCCTCTGCTGTCCCCATGGGCGCAGAGGGTGCCAGGTGGGACGGCCGAAGGCGACCCGGTTTTCCCGCTTGACTCTCCATCGGCTGGAGACAGGAGGCTTGTCGACGTGGCCGACCGCACCGACCTGTTCACCATCGGGCAACTCGCCCGCCGGACCGGCCTGTCCGTCCGGACGATCCGCTTCTGGTCCGACCTCGACCTGCTCCCGCCCACCGCCCGGTCCACCGGCGGCTACCGCCTCTACGACGCGGCGGCCGTGGCCCGGCTGGACCTCGTCCGCAGCCTGCGGGAGCTGGGGATCGGCCTGGACGACGTCCGCCGGATCCTCCAGCGGCGGACGAGCGTCCGGGAGGTGGCCCAGGCGCACAGCCGCGCCCTGGACGCGGAGATCCGCACCCTGCGGTTGCGCCGGGCGGTGCTGCGGTCGGTCGCCCGACGTGGCAGCACGACCGAGGAGTTGAGACTGATGAACGACCTGGCCCGCCTCTCCGCCCGCGAGCGGCAACGGATCATCGACGAGTTCGTCGCCGAGGTCTTCGGTGGCGTGGAGCCCGGTCCCGGCGGCGACGGGCTGGCCCGGGCGATGCGGACGCTCCCCGCCGACCTGCCCGACGAGCCCACCGACGAGGAGGTGGACGCCTGGGTCGAGCTGGCCGGGCTGGTCGCCGACCCCGCCTTCCGGCTACGGGTACGGGCGATGGCGGTGGCCGGGGCGGCGGCGACGTCCCCGCCGCCGGCGATGCCCTCCGTCGAGCCGGCGCGCGCCGCGCTCGCCGCCGGGATCGCCCCGGACTCCGGGCGGGCGCGGGCGGTGCTCGACGAGATGGTGGACCCGGGGCTGTCCCGCGCCGAACGGCTCGCGCTCGCCGACGGCATCGCGACCTTCACCGACCGGCGGGTGGAGCGGTACTGGCAGCTGATCGGGGTGCTCAACCGGCGGCCCCCGTTCCCGCCCACGGTGCCCGCCGTGGAGTGGCTGGTGGCCGCCCTGCGCGCGGCACCGTAGATCAACCGGATTGACGTCGCCGCTCCGCGCCGCTTTGATGAGCCGGCTCTCGTCGTCAACGGGGAATGGACACCATGCAACGTCGTACCCGCGCCGCCGTGCTCGCGGCGCTCACCATCGGACTGACCGGCGGCTGCGCCGACGGGAAGGAGGCACCGTCGGCCGGCGGCTCCCCTTCGGCCTCGCCGAGCGTCACCGCCTCCCCGGTGCCCCCCGGCCCGCCCTGGCACGACGAGGTGGTGGCGGCTCCCGCCGGGACCACGGTGGGCGGCAAGGGCACGCCCTGCGAGCTGCCGGTCACCTTCTCGGTGCCGGCGAGGTGGAAGGTTAAGGCGGTGAAGGGTTCGGCGAAGTTCGGCGAGCCCCGCCTCGGCAAGGCCCTCATGCTGTGCGAGATCGACGCCCGGTCGACCGGCTCCACCGGGTTCCTGCGGGTGTGGCGGGTCGACGGGGTCGCCGGCGGCGCACAGGAGCACCTCAAGTACTTCCTCGACGCCTATGCGCCGGAGGACGCGGACGCGGAGTACCGGCGGGTGAAGGCCGGCACCGTCGACGCCGTCGAGGCGAGCTACCCCAAGGAGGACGGCGGCACGGTCAACGACCGCGCCATCGCGATCTCCTCCCTCTACGGTCCGATCGTGCTGAGCCTGGACACCTCGGACCCCATGGAGCTGCTGCCGGCGTACCAGCTGGCGAAGCAGTCGGCCCGGATCAACCGGGACTGACGCGGCTCAGGCCCCGCAGGTGGTGGCGGACAGGCCGGTCACCGGCACCGGGGACCGGCCGCCCGGTCGGGTCTTGCCGGCCAGCACCCCGGCGAGGGCGGTCATCGACGCCCGGCTGGAGGAGTAGGTCGCCAGGAGGGTGGGCGACTTGGCCTTCGCCAGCACGTACGGGGTGTCCATGGCGACCGTGACGGCGGCGTCGGCGCGCAGGTCACCGGCGCCGTCGCCGTACCCGACGAGGTGCACCACCGTGCCGCCGCCGGCCACCACCTTGACCCCGGCCGCCTTGAGCGCCTCGGTCAGCGCCGCCCGCGTGTGCTCGCGCCCGCCGGAGGCGGTCACGGTCACCGGCCCCCGTACGCCGCCGCCGCAGGCGCCCCGCAGCACCGTCACCGCCGCCGCGGCCAGGTCCTCCGCCGCCTTGCGGTGCGCCGGTCCGGCCAGCGTGGACAGCTCGGGCGTGGGCCGGTCGGCCAGCTTGAACTTCATCGTCAGCACCCGGGTCGCGGCCTCGACGAGGCGGGTCCGGGGCAGCGACTTGTCGCGGAGCGCGGCGAGCAGCCCGTCGTACGCCTGGCGGACGTTCGGCGGCATGAGGATGAGGTCGTTGCCCGCCTTCAGCGCGCGCACGGCGGCCTCGCCCGGCGACCAGCGCTTGGCCGGCGGCATGTTCATCCCGTCGGTGATCACCACGCCCTGGAAGCCGAGTTGGCCACGGAGCACGTCGGTGAGCAGCTTGTGCGAGAAGGTCGCCGCGGTGCCCGGGTCCACCGACCGCGCGTCGAGGTGGGCGGACATCACGGCCATCGTGCCCGCGTCGATGGCGGCGGAGAAGGGCGGCCACGCCCCGGTCTCCAACGTCCGGCGGGGCTGGTCGAGCACCGGCAGTCCCTCGTGGGAGTCGGCGGCGCTGTGCCCGTGCCCCGGGAAGTGCTTGACGGTGGCCGCGACGCCCGCGGCCTGCAGGCCCCGGACCGCGCCCGCGACCTGCCCCGCCGTCACCTTCGGGTCCGCACCGTACGACCGGGAGCCGATCACGGTGCTGCGCGTGGCGAGCACGTCGGCGACGGGGGCGAAGTCGAGGTTGATCCCCATCGCGGCGAGTTCGGTGCCGGCCGCCCGCCAGGCGGCCTCGGTCAGGTCCGGCCGTCCGGCGGCGCCGGCGGCGAGGGCGCTGGGCAGCAGGGTCACGCCGTCGGTGATCCGGGTGACCACGCCGTGCTCCTGGTCGGTGCCGATCAGGAAGGGCGCCGGCCCGGCGGGCAGCCGACCGGCGGTCGCGCGCAGGCCGTCGGTCAGCGCGCGGACCTGCTTCGGGTTGTCGACGTTCGTCGTCTCCTGGTTGCCCTTGGTCGGGTCGTCGGCGCTGAAGCCGACCAGGATCAGCCCGCCGAGCCGGTACTTCTCGACCATCTGGGCGGGGGTGTCCACCCCGGCCAGCGCCTGGTTGCCGGCCGCCGAGCCGGGCGAGACCCGGGTGGCCGCGTCGCCGTAGGCGTACGGCATCAGCACCTGGCCGACGAGGTCCTCGTCGGCGAGCGAGGCCACGAGGGCGGCGGCGCGGGCGGCGGGGTCGGCGCCGGGGACGCTCGCGGCGGGTGTCGGGATGGCCGTCGGGGCGGCGGCGCTCGTCGGGGCCGGGTCGGGACGGCGGTCCGCTGGCCCGGAGCACCCGGAGACGAGCAGCGCGGTCAGGGCGGCGAGCGCGACGCCGGCACGTCGCGGGGTAGTCGACACGCGGCCCATCCCACCAGTTCACCCCTTATCGGGGCAACTTGACCTTCACCCGCCAGGATGAGTCGGCCCCGGTCCGGGCCCCGGCGTCAGCCGACGCGGGTGAGCAGGGTCACCGGCGCGCCGTCGCCGGCGTACCGGTAGGGCTCCAACTCGGCGTCCCACGCCGTGCCGAGCGCCTTGTCGAGGGCGTGCGCGAGGGCCTCGGGCGCCCGCGCGCCCGCCATGATGCTGCGCAGGCGGTCCTCGCCGAGCTGGATGTCGCCGGCGGCGCCGACGCTCGCCCGGAACAGGCCCCGTCCGGGCACGTACATGAAGCGCTCGCCGTCGGCGCCGGGGCTTGGTTCCTCGGTGACCTCGAAACGGATCATGGGCCACTGCCGGAGGGCAGCAGCCAGCTCGGCGCCCGTCCCCGGGCGACCGGTCCACCCGCACTCGGCCCGGCGTGCGCCGGGGTCGACGGGCTGAGCCGTCCACTGCAGGTTGACCGGCGCGGCGAGGACGCGCGCGATCGCCCACTCGACGTGTGAGCACACGGCGAGCGGGGTCGAGTGGACGTATACGACGCCACGCGTTGGCACGGTGACCTCCCGGAGAGCGAGGTGCGTCTTCCCCTACGACCTCGACCACCCGAGTGGTTGCTGGAACACATGATGACTGGTGTGACGGATGATGCGCCAGGGAATCGGAAAATTCGCGGGTCGGAATAGTCGGACGAGCACCCCGGTTGACCCCTCACGACGCGATGACCAGCCAGGGACCGCGGTCGTGTACAGTTCCATCGGCGGCCTGTGCCGCGCACATCTTCCGCGGGCCCACCCACCAGGGTGTCGTCCGCACAGCCCCCGGACGTTCCGTCCTCCCGTACGTCTTGCAAGGAGTACCTCCGTGGCGAGCAACACCTCTAAGACCGCGCGCGCGTCAGTCCGGGCCGGCCAGGCTGGCCAGGGTGGCGCCCTCAGCGTGCTGGGCGAGTTCAAGTACCTCATCCCGCTCAACGGCGGCAAGCACGCCTACGTGCGGAACCTGACCAACGGCAAGACCGCGCACCTGCGCACCGACTCCGAGGCCTTCGTCGAGGAGATCCGGGTGCTGGCCGCCGCCGGCCACGCCGCGAAGATCCGCGCCGAGATCAACAACCTGAACACCACCCACCCGGGTGACGGCTGGGACGCCACCGAGAAGCGCCTCGTCGAGGCCGGCGTCTTCGAGGGCTGACCCCTCCCCCACGCGACACCTGAACGCCCGCCGGGATCCTCCCGGCGGGCGTTCGCGCGTCCGGCCCCCTCTGCCCGTTGATCATGAAGTTGTTGCGCTTCGCCTCGGCGTGTCGCAACAACTTCATGATCAACGCGGCGGAGAGCTTTTCTAAGGCTCAAGCAGGGTGACCTCGCCGGTCGTCAGGTCGTAGAGGGCACCGACCACCGTCAGCCGGCCGGCGGCGACCGGGACGGCGAGCCGGTCGTCGGCGCGCAGGGCGGCGACCGTACGGAGCACGTGCCGGCGGACCGCCATCGGGTGCACCCGGGGGTCGTCGATGCCCACCTCGGTCACCGCCGGGGCGATCTGCTCGACGAGGTGGGCCAGCGCGCCGCCCGGTGACCGCCCGCCACGCAACGCGTCCACGGCGGAGGCCACCGCGCCGCACCGCTCGTGCCCGAGCACCATCACCAGCGGCACGTCCAGCTCACCGACCACGTACTCGATGGAGCCGAGCACCGCCCGGTCCAGTACGTGCCCACCGGTGCGGATCACGCAGATCGAGCCGAAGGTCTGGTCGAAGATCGCCTCCAGCGGCACCCGCGAGTCGATGCAGCCGAGCAGGACCGCGTACGGCTGCTGGTCGCCCGAAGCCGCCGCGGCGGCGGTGACGTCGTGGCCGTGCACCGGCTGGCCGCTGACGAATCGGCGGTTGCCGGCGAGCAGCTCGGCCAGCGCGGCCCGGGGCGACCCCATGCCCCCAGCTTGGCGGGCCCGCCGGCCGCCCGGAGCGGGTTGCGAACCTTCTCACCGACATGGTTGCCGTGGTCTCATGACGGGTAGCCGGTGTTACCACCGGGTATCCCCGGTGTTGCGGTTCTGTGCGGCCCTGGGGGGGTGACCATGTCGGAGCACGTCGAGGTACGTCTTCCCGACGACGTACGCCTGCACGTCGAGGCGGTAGGACCAGCCGATGCCGAGGTCACCGTCGTGCTGCTGCACGGCTGGACGCTGGACGGGCGGGCCTGGCACCGGCAGCTCGCCGACCTGCGGCAACGCTTCGGCGACGCGGTGCGGGTGGTGACCTACGACGCCCGCGGCCACGGCCGGTCGAGCTGCATGGCGCTGCCCACCGCCACCGTGGCCCAGCTCGGCGACGACCTCGCCGCGGTGCTGGACGAGGTGGCCCCGGCCGGGCGTGTCGTGCTGGTCGGCCACTCGATGGGCGGCATGACGATCATGGAGTACGCGCACCGCCACCCCGCGCACTTCGCCGCCCGGACGGCCGGGCTGGTCTTCGTCTCCACCACCGCCGAGGGGCACACGCACACGGCGTACGGCCTCTCGCCCCGGATCGCCCGGTTGATCCGGCTCGCCGAGACCACGGGGGCCGGCGTGCTGGCCCGGTGCGGGGCCTGGCGACCGCCCCGGGCGCTGCTGCGCGCGCTGCGTCCCAGCATCCGCTGGATGCTCTTCGGCGACCGCTGCGACCCGCACGACATCCGGCTGGTCACCTCGGCGGTGGCCCGCGCGACCCTCCGCTCGATCGGCGGGTTCCGCGCGTCCATCGGGGCGCAGCACCGGCTGGACACCCTCGCCGCGCTGGCCCACCTGCCGGCCGCCGCCCTGGTCGGCGACCGGGACCGGCTCACCCCGCCGCCCTGCGCCGAGTCGATCGCCGGCGCGCTGCCGGCGACCGAGCTGACCGTCTGCCCGGGTGCCGGGCACATGCTGATGATGGAACGCCCCGACGAGGTCAACGCGGCGCTCGGCGGCGTGCTCCGTCGCGTGCTCACCGCCCCCGGGGCGGGCGCCACCGCCGCCACCCGCGCGGACTGAACCGGGCCCGGCAGAGAGCGCGGCACGGGCTGAACCGGGCCCGACGGGAAGCGCCACGCGGACTGGACCGGGCCCGGCGGGGAGCGCGTCGCGGCCCCTGCGGGCGTGACGCGGGTTCCTTTCCCGCACCGGTGGCGCCGCTGGTTGCCTGCGGGCCGTACCCTCTTGCGGTTGGCCTGGCGCGGTTCGCACGGTTCGCGCCGCCCGCCGCCGACGTCAGGAGGAGCGAGCGGTGACCGACCAGACCACCCTGGAACAGGAGATCGCCGTCGAGCAGCGGCATCTCGACCGGGTGTACGCCCGACTGGCCGAGCTGCGCCGGTCGGCGGTCAGCGCCGAGAAGGAGGGCTACCGGCTCGCCCGGGTGGGCAACTTCGGGGCGCTTGTCGAACGGGACGCGATGGTGTTCCACGCCGCACGGCGGCGGCACATGCTGGACGCCGAGCACGAGGGCCTGGTCTTCGGCCGGCTGGACCTGCTCGACCGGCAGGTGCTGCACGTCGGGCGGCTCGGCATCCGCGACGACGACGCGTCCACGCTGGTGGTCGACTGGCGGGCCCCGGCAGCCGCCGCCTTCTACCAGGCCACCCCCGCGCAGCCGCTGGGCGTGGTGCGGCGGCGCACGATCCAGTCCTCCGCCGAGCGGGTCACCCGGATCGAGGACGACCTGCTCGATCCGGTCGCCGCGCCCGCCGACATGGCGGTGGTCGGCGACGGCGCGCTGCTGGCCACGCTGTCGAAGGCCACCGGCCGGGGGATGCGGGACATCGTCGCCACCATCCAGCGGGAGCAGGACGAGGCCATCCGCTCCCCCGGCTCGGGCGTGACGATCGTTTCCGGCGGTCCGGGCACCGGGAAGACGGCCGTCGCCCTGCACCGGGCCGCGTACCTGCTCTATTCCGACCGCAGCCGGTTCGCCGGCGGCGGCATCCTGGTGGTGGGCCCGTCCTCGGTCTTCGTCGAGTACATCGCCTCGGTGCTGCCCTCGCTCGGCGAGGACACCGCCACCCTGCACTCGCTGGGCACCCTCTTCGCGGGCCTGACCGCCACCCGCACCGATCCGCCGGCGGTGGCGGCGGTGAAGGGCTCGCTGCGGATGCGGCGGGTGCTGGAGCGGGCGGTCCGGGACGCGGTGCCGGGCGGCCCGACCGAGCTGCGCCTGCTCTACCGGGGCGAGCTGCTCCGGCTGGAGGGCCGCGAGCTGGACGGCATCCGGGATCGGGCGATGCCCCGGGGCGCCCGCCGCAACGAGGTGCGCCGGGCCGGCTTCGACGGGGTCTTCGCGGCGCTGTGGGCGCAGGCCCGCAGGTTGGGCGTGGGCCGGCTGCCCGAGCAGCGCGCGTTCGAGGACGAGATCGCCGAGCGGCCGGAGTTCCGGGAGTTCCTGAAGGCGTGGTGGCCCCGGCTGCACCCCCGGCACGTGCTGGGCTGGCTGGCCCGTCCGGACCGGCTGCACCGCTACGCCGAGGGGATCCTCTCCCGCGCCGAGATCCGGCTGCTGACCGACGCGTACCGCAGCCTCGACGCCGCCGGGTTGACGATCGCCGACATCGCCCTGCTCGACGAGCTTGACGCGCTGCTCGGCAAGCCGATGAAGCCCGCCCGGGCGAAGCGGGACCCGTTCCAGCTGGCCGGTGGGGTCCGCGAGCTGAGCACCTTCGCCGACCGGCAGCGCGCCGCCCGCGAGGCGGCGCGGGAACGCCCGGACGACTACCGGGAGTACGCGCACGTGGTGGTCGACGAGTCGCAGGACGTCTCGCCGATGCAGTGGCGCATGATCGGCAGGCGGGGCCGGCTGGCCTCATGGACGGTGGTGGGCGACCCGGCGCAGACGGCGTGGACGGGGGATCCCGAGGAGCTGCACCGGGCCCGGGACCAGGCGTTGGGCCGGCGCAAGCGGCACCACTTCACCCTCACCACGAACTACCGCAACTCGGCGGAGATCTTCGCGGTGGCGGCGGCCGAGATCCGCCGGCTGCACCCGGACCTGCCGCTGCCCCGGGCGGTGCGCTCCACCGGCGTCGACCCGGTCGCGCTGTCGGTGCCGCCGGGGGAGCTGGAGGCCGCGGTGGTGGCGGCGGCCGGCGCGCTGCTCGCCGAGGTCGAGGGCACGGTCGGGGTGATCACGCCGGTGCCGCGCCGCGACGAGGTGGCCGGCTGGCTGGGCGGGCTCGGCGCGCCGCGTTTGCAGGTGGTGACCAGCCTGGAGGCCAAGGGCATGGAGTACGACGGGGTCGTCCTCGTCGCCCCGGGCGAGATCCGGGCCGACCCGGGGTCGGGGGTGCGGACGCTCTACGTGGCGCTGTCCCGGGCCACCCAGCGGCTGACCACCGTCGACCCGATCGGCTGAGCTGCCGTTACTTGCATACATAGCGATGTGAGCATAGATTGAACGTGAATCCGGACGCCTGACGGAGGGTGGGCGCGTGGGCGCAGGTCATGACCACCATCACGGGTCGGTGGCGAATGCCGCGCACCGCCACCGGGGCCGGCTCTGGGCGGCGTTCGGGCTGCTCGCCGGCCTCATGGTGGTGGAGGCGGTGGCGGCCTTCCGCACGGGCTCGCTGGCCCTGCTGAGCGACGCCGGGCACATGTTCACCGACGTGCTCGGCATCGGCATGGCGCTCGCGGCGATCGCCGCGACCCGGCGGGCGGGCGCCGACCCGCAGCGCACCTTCGGCCTCTACCGGCTGGAGGTACTGGCAGCACTGGCCAACGCCGCCCTGCTCTGCGGCGTCGCGGTCTACGTCGTGATCGAGGCGGTACGCCGCTTCGGCGACCCGCCGGAGGTGCTGGCCGGCCCGATGCTGGTGGTCGCCGTGCTCGGCCTGCTCGCCAACATCGGCGCCTTCGCGCTGCTGCGCTCCGGGGCGAAGGAGAGCATCAACGTCCACGGCGCGTACCTGGAGGTGCTCGGCGACCTGCTTGGGTCACTCGGCGTGATCGGGGCCGCGCTGCTGATCGCCACCACCGGCTGGTGGTGGGCGGACCCACTGGTGGCGGTCGCGATCGGGGTGCTCATCCTGCCGCGCACCTGGCGGCTCGGGCGGGCCGCGCTGCGCATCCTGGTGCAGGCCGCGCCGGAGCACCTCCAGGTGACCGCGGTGCACGACCGACTGGCCGCCGTGCCCGGCGTCGCCGAGGTGCACGACCTGCACGTCTGGACGCTGACCTCCGGGATGGAGGTGGCCTCGGCCCACCTGACCATGGCACCCGGCGCGGAGGTCGGCGCGGTGCTGGGCGCCGCCCGGGCCGCGCTGCACGACGACTTCCACATCGAGCACGCCACGTTGCAGATCGAGCCCGGAGCGTCGCGCGGGGCCTGCGGGTCGCTTGAGTGGTAATGAGGACAACCTTAAATCTGGGAGAGTATTGTGCGCTTATGCCGGATTTGACTGTTAGTGGACGTACACCCTGCGTCACCTGCGCTGCATCAGTCACACCGGCACCGGTAGGCTCGGCTTCGGCCTCCGCCAGGCGGCACCCACCGGTGCCGGCGGTGGCCGCCGCCTAATCGCCCGGCGGGGCGAACCGGGGAACCATGTTCGTGGGGTGCATCCGCTTCAGCGGTAGGGATCTTCCGTCCCGAACCCGTCAGCTAACCCGGTCGGCGGCTGACGGAAGGACACGTGTATGCCAGTGATGGCACCTGTACGACGACGTGCCGCCCGGACGGCGGCCCTGATCGCCACGATGCTCGCCCTCGGCGCCGCGGTGGCCCCGGTCACCGCCGCCCCGGCGGCGGCCGCCACCCGGGCCGGACTGCTCGCGGCGGCCCCCGGCCAGGACGAGGAGGGCGGCACCCCCGCCCTGCGGGCCCAGTTGGAGGCCGCCAGCAAGGGCTACCTCGACGCCAAGCGCGCCCTGGACACGTCGGCCAGGCGGCAGCAGCAGCTCGCCGCGCAGCTCAAGACCACCGAGGTCGAGCTGGCCGCGCACACCGCCAGGGTCGGCGAGATCGCGGGGGCGGCCTACCGCACCGGCCGACTCAGCGTGGCGTCCGCCCTACTCAACAGCAGCTCGCCGGACGGCTTCATGGACCGCGCCGCCGCCCTCGACGCGGTGGCCGCCAAGGAGGACCGGGCCCTGCGCGAACTCCAGGAGACCCGGGACCAGGCCACCCGCACCAAGCTCGCCCTGGACGGCGAGATCCGGGAGCAGCGCAAGCAGGTCACCGTGATGGCCAAGCGCAAGGAGCAGGCCGAGCGGGCGCTGACGGTCGCCAACCGCGAGCAGCAGCAACAGCGGCAGCAGTCCACGGGGGCGGGCACCTCGCCGGGCGGCACCTCCAGCAAGACGGCGAAGGCGGCCCCGCGCAACTCCGACGGCTCCTGGCCGCGCGAGTCGTGCAGCGTCAACGACCCCACCCCCGCCAACGGCTGCATCACGCCGCGCACCCTGCACGCGCTCAACCAGGCCAAGGCGGCGGGCTTCACCCGCTACGTCTCCTGCTACCGCCCCGGTGGCTCGGGCGAACACCCGAAGGGCCGGGCCTGCGACTTTGCGGCTCAGAAGGGCGGCTTCGGCGGCGACGCCACCGGCGGCGACCGGACGTACGGCAACAACCTGTCGGCGTACTTCGTGCGCAACGCCGACCGGCTCGCCGTGCTCTACGTGATCTGGTACAGGCAGATCTGGCTCCCCAGCAGCGGCTGGAAGTCGTACAGCGGGGCCAACGGCGACCCGTCCAGCGACCACACCAACCACGTGCACCTGTCGGTCTACTGACGCCCGCGCCCCGGTGCCCCGCCCGTCGCGGGTGACCGGGGCGCGACGGCGTCCTTCGCCTCCGGCTCACCGCGGCCGGCCCGTCCGGCGGTCAGCCGGCCGGCGACCCGGGCGGGCTCGTGTCGAGGGCCGTGGCGAGGCGGGCGGCCAGCCCGAGGTGGGCGGCGCGGGCCTGGCGGAACGCGTAGCCGAAGAGCGGCGCGGGCGCGGCGAGGGTGATCTCGACCTCGATGCGGACCACCCCGTCGGGCTCCGCCCGCAGCCGGGTGTGGTTGCGCACCGTGGTGGCAGGCCACTGCCGGGCCACGGTGACGATCTCGTCGGGCTCGACGACGAGGACGTCGGCCCGGTAGGTGATCGGCAGGCGCACCGGCCCGGCGGCCAGTCGATCGGTGATGTCGTAGCTGGCCCGCGCGCCAGGACGGGGCGGAACCCGGCGGACCCGGACGATCAGCGGGTGCAGGTCCTCCTGCCGGGTGGGGTCGGCGAGCAGCGCCGCGGCCTCCGCGAGGGAGCAGCACGCCTGGACGGTGTAGCTGAAGGAACTTCGCCTGAGCACGCCGTCTCCCCAGCGTCGGTGGTCGCCCGATCGTCGCGCATGCCGGGCGCCCTGGCAACGCCGCGCCGATCCCGCCCGGAGTCCGGACGTCCGGCCGCCGACCCCACTACGGTCAGCTGATGGATGGTCACGGTACGTGTCGACCGGCGGAGGATGGCGCATGAACGGGTACGACGGATGAGCGGGCACGTGATGGTCTTCGCGCCCACGCCCCGGCTGACGGTGACCGTCGACCAGCCCAGCGAGGCGCCGGAGCTGCACCTGCACCCCGGCGGGCAGGGCGTCTGGCAGGCCCGGATGGTGATGTCGCTCGGCGTCGACGTGGTGCTCTGCGCCGCCCTCGGTGGCGAGATCGGCCAGGTGCTGGAGCCGCTGCTGGTCAGCGAGGGCGTGCACCTGAAGGTGGTGGTCCGCGACTCCGGCAGCGGCGGGTACGTGCACGACCGCCGCGAGGGCTCCCGGCAGGAGATCGTGGACGTGCCCGGCCAGCCGCTCAGCCGGCACGAGCTGGACGAGCTCTACAACCTGGCGCTCGGCGAGGGCCTGCGCGCCACGGTCAGCGTGCTGAGCGGGCCGAACGAGCCGTCGCTGGTCCCGGCCGACCTCTACCGGCGGTTCGCCGCCGACCTGGGGGCCAACGGTAGCCGGGTGGTGGTCGACCTCTGCGGCGAGCACCTCGACGCCGTGCTGGACAGCGGCGTCTTCTTCCTCAAGGTCAGCCACGAGGAGCTGATCGCCGACGGCCGCGCCGACGGCGACGACGAGGAGCAGCTCACCCGGGCCCTGTACGACCTGCACGACGGCGGTGCGGAGAACGTGGTGGTGAGCCGGGCCGACAAGCCCGCCCTCGCCCTGGTCGACGGCGAGGTCTTCGAGGTCGAGATGCCCCGGCTGGAGGCGGCCGACCCGCGCGGGGCGGGCGACTCGATGACCGCCGGGGTGGCGGCCGTGGTGGCGCGCGGCGGCGACGTGCGCACCGCGATCCGTACCGGCGCGGCGGCCGGCGCGCTGAACGTGACCCGGCACGGCCTGGGCACCGGCCGGCTCGACTCGATCACCGGCCTGGTCGACCGGGTGCGTCTCGTACCGGCCGGCAGCCGGCCGCAGGAGCGGACCAGCCCCGACGAACTGGCCGAACGGGCGGCCGAGCGATGACGCTGCGGGTACTGGTCACCAACGACGACGGGATCGCCGCGCCCGGCATCCAGGCGCTGGCGCGGGCGGCGGCGGACCGGGGCCTGGACGTGGTCGTCGCCGCGCCGCTGGAGGAGGCGAGCGGCACCAGCGCCGCGATGACCGCCGTGGAGCGCGACGGGCAGGTGGTGGTCCACGAGCACCCGCTGCCGGAGGTGCCGGGGGTGCCGGCGTTCGCGGTCGGCGGCTCCCCCGGCTTCATCGCGCTTATCGCCGTGCACGGCGCCTTCGGGCCTCCGCCGGCGGTGGTGCTGTCCGGCATCAACCGGGGCGCGAACGCGGGACGCGCGGTGCTGCACTCGGGCACGGTGGGTGCGGCCTTCACCGCCGCCGCGAACGGCTGCCGGGCGATGGCCGTCTCGCTCGACGTGCTCTCGGCCGGGGAGGCCACGGCCGCCAGCGGGGGTGCCGCGGTGGCCGCCGCCGCCCGGGTACGCGACGCCGAGCGGCACTGGCCGACGGCCGCCCGGGTCGCCCTGGACCTGCTGCCCCGGCTCACCGCCGGGCCGGTGGAGAGCGTGCTCAACGTGAACGCGCCGGACCTGCCGCACGGCCGGCTGCGCGGGGTGCGCCGGGGCACGCTTGCCACCTTCGGCCAGGTGCAGATGACGGTGGCGGAGGCCGGGCACGGCTTCGTCCGCACGTCGCTGGAGGAGCCGGGGCAGGCCGTGCAGCCCGGCACCGACCTGGCGCTGCTGGCCGAGGGGTACGCCTCGGTGACGGCGATCCGCGCGGTCACCGAGGTGGCGGACGTCGACCTGTCGGGCCTCGGCGACGCCTGAGCGGTCCGCCTCCGACCTCGCGGCCGACGGCGGGGCGGTCAGGCGCCCGGGAGGACCTCGGGGGTCGGTGCGCCGGCGTAGTAGGGCTCGGGGGCGCCGAAGAGGCCGAGCAGGCCGGTCACCCAGAGCTGCCGGTGCACGAAGCGGCTCGGCTCGGTGACGACGAGCTTGACGCCGCTCACCTCGGCGGTCTGGAAGCCGGCGACCATCGCGCTGATGCCCACCGAGTCGATGAAGGTGACGAGCCGCATGTTCAGCTCGATCCGACCGGGGCGCCCCTTGGTCAGGACCTCGGCGATCGCCTCG
This sequence comes from Micromonospora sp. USAFONa4, assembly GCF_057197825.1. Taxonomy (NCBI): domain Bacteria; kingdom Bacillati; phylum Actinomycetota; class Actinomycetes; order Micromonosporales; family Micromonosporaceae; genus Micromonospora; species Micromonospora sp. USAFONa4. Next base: position 1,702,473 of record NZ_CM170072.1, read on the forward strand.
CGCACCTCGTACGCGGTGTCGACGTCGATCTCACCCCGCGGGGCGATCTCGATGACACCACCGGGCAGGACCGACTTCACGATCGACAGGCTCACGCGAGCACCTCCACTCGCCCGTCCGACGGGCGCCTCATCAGTACGCGGGCCGCGACCGAGAGTATTCCTCTGACGGCCTCGGTCGCCACCCCTCGGGATGAGCAATTCGCGGATCAGGGCACAGCAAGTCGCCCTTATCCGGACTATTGACGTTTTGTCCGACCAACGATCAGCTGCCGCTGACACGTCGCGCCCCAGGGTAGCCGGCTCCCGCCGGCACCGCCCAACAGCCGGCCCCCGGCGTGGCCCGCTCCGCTTCGGCCCCGGGCCTTGCCCGTTCTGCCTAGCATCGGCTCGGAGACACGACTGCGACCGGGAGGACGATCGATGCTCAGGAGACTTGCCGCGCTGGCCGGCGTCAGCGCGCTGTTGGCCCTCGTACTGGCCTGCGGGTTCGGCGGTGGCGGGGGCGACGATGACGACGACGGCGACGACGACTTCGCGCGGGGCGTGACCGTGGCGGTCGCCGTCCGCTGACGCCGGGCCCGCGCGCCGCCGGCCAACGTCGCCCGGGCCGCCGCACCCGCGACACGGGGTTTGCGGAGCAGCCCCACGGGGCACAGGCGGAAACGAGCGAACCGTCACACGCCGGTGCGACGCCGAAGTCGAAATGGCCGCCCGCTTCGGCCCCGAGGAGGTAACCACCATGTTCGGAAGCAACCTGCTGGACCGCCGCAGCAAGCCCGAGCGGATCACGGACCAGGCGTGGCAGCACCTGGTCTCGGCGGTCAGCTCCGCCAGCGACAGCGTCCGCGACACCGCCCGTTCGGCCCGTCGGGGCGGCTCCGGTCTCGCCGACGAGGCCGGCGACCTGGTGGGATCGGCGGCGGACGAGGCCCGGCGCCGGGCCACCCAGGCCTTCGACGCGCTCGCCGGCCGCCGGCCGGCGCTGCCCTGGACGCTGCTGATCGGCGCCACGCTGGTCGGCGCGGCGATCGGTTGGGCCGCCGGCACCGCCGCGCGGGCCGCCGGCAGCCGGGGCGACCGGGCGATGGACGACATCGAGTTCGTCGACGTCGACCGACCCAACTCCCCCGTCGGCCTCGACGGCTGACCGGTCCGGCACCCGCTCGCGACGCGCGGGCCCCGGTCGACCATCGAGGTCGGCCGGGGCCCGCGCCTGTTTTCTGAAGGCTCGCGGCCCTGCAAGGGGTGGTGTCAGAGGGCGGCGACGCTCGCCGGGGCCCGTTCCGCCCGGCTCAGGGCGCGCAGCACCGCCGGTTGCCCGTGCCGGCGTACGGCGAGACGGGCCAGCAGCGTCAGCACCGGGCCGACCGTCTCGGCCGGCAGCTCCGGGGTGGGCACACCGACGCTGACCGCGAGGTCGTCCGCGTGCACGACGAGTTCCATCAGCCGGGTGGCCAGGTAGTCGTCCAGGGTGAGCGACCACGGGCCACGGGCGACGTGCACGACCCGATCGGACGGCTCCGCCGCCAGCACGTCCGTCAACTCGCGGAGTGTGGCGGCGCACCGGTCGACCAGAGCGGCCGGGCCGTCGGCGGCGAGGCCGTCACCGGCGCGGCGGATGGCGACGTTCACCGTGGCGTCGACCGGGGAGCCGAGCCAGGTGCTGCGCGCGTAGTGGTCGAGCAGTCCCACGGGGTCGCCGGCGGGGACGGTTGCGGCCAGCACGGCGGGGACGCCGAGCACCTGGCTGGCGAGGTGGCCGGCCAGGCCCCCCACGCCGAACGCGGGCAGGGCGCTCGGTTCGTCCCAGCGGGTTGCTACGGCGGGGTCGGCGAGCAGGTCCACCGCCGAGCGCGCGGCGGTGAGGTAGGCCGTCCTGATCGGACTCACGGAGGATCCCTCCTTCGACGGGCGAAGCTCCGAGCCTATGGCTTGCGGGGACACCGGCCCTCTCGGTGCGTGCCGGGTATCCCGCCTCCCTTCCGGCCACGAACCGGAGGCGGTGCCGACCGGAACGGGGCAGCCGGAGCCCGTCGGCGCCGGTAGGAGACCCGGGCCGCGCGGCCGCTCCGCACGACCGCGCACGTCCCGCCCCTGGTGGGACGGGGGTGCGCGGTCGGCGGAGCGCGGCGGTCAGCGGGCGGTGCAGGTGACGGTGGTCGGGGCGGTGTTCGCGCCGGCCGTACTGGCCAGGAAGCCGGCGGTGGCGGTGGCGCCCGCACCGAGGGCGCCGTTCCAGCCGGCGTCACGGACGGAGACGGTCGCCCCGGTCTGGGTGTGGGTGCCGCCCCAGAGCTGGGTGATCTGCTGACCGTCGGGGAAGGTCCAGCCCACCGTCCAGCCGGCGATCGCCGCGCTGCCGGCGTTGCGGACCACCAGTTCGCCCTGGAAGCCGCCCTGCCAGGAGCCGGTCACCCGGTACGTCGCCGTGCAACCGCTGGTCGGCGGCGGGGTGGTCGGAGGCGGTGTGGTCGGGGGCGGGGTGGTCGGGGGCGGCGTCGTGGGAGGCGGGGTCGTCGGGGGCGGGGTGGAGGTGGTCGGCGTCGGGTCGGGCGTGCCGCCGAGGCGGTCCGCCACCAGGATGCCGCGACCGTTGGTGCCGAGGTAGACCCGGCCGTAGACCCGGGGATCGCCGGTCAGCGCCTCGCCCGCGTTGCCGTACTGGTGCTGGTCGTCGTTGATCCGCACCCAGCTCGCGCCGGTGTCGTCCGAGCGGTGCACGCCGTGCTGGCCGTTGACGGTGCCGAACAGGTACAGCGCCGGGTAGGTCCGTCCCGGGGCGGCCTTGCCGAAGCCGACGTTGCCGGCGGTACTCACCCCGGCCAGCTTCGTGAACGTGGCCCCGGAGTCGCTGGAGCGCCACAGCCCGCCCTCGCCGGCCAGCCACAGCTCGCCCTCCCTGCCGGGCAGCGCCTTGAACTTGACGTTGCCGGTGCTGGGCAGGCCTGCGGCGGCCGAGGCGGTGAAGCTCGCCCCGCCGTTGGTGCTGACGTAGAGCCTGCCGCCGCTGAAGCCGTAGAACTTGTTCGGGTCGACCCGGTCGGACTCGATCGTCGCGTTGGCCGGGATGCCCGTCGACGCGGTCCACGAGTTGCCGAACCCGACCGAGTGCACCACCTGCTGGCCGGCGTCCCCCGGGGCCCAGACGAAGCGGCTGCCGTCGGCCGACGCGGCGACCGTGCCGCCGCTGTTGATGCCGGACGGCTCGCTGCCCTGGAACCAGTTGGCCCCGCCGTCGGTGGAGAACGCGACGTGGCTGTCGTTGGGGCGGTCCGCGTCGGTGAAGTTGCCGGCGCGCACCATCACGGCCGGCTTCGTCTCGGCGTAGTCCAGGCTGGTGGTGCTGGTGAAGTTCGGCTGGGTGAACATCATCGGCGGCACGGCGTCCAGGTCGGTGTGCCGGAAGCCGCCGATGTCGCCGAGCGCGCTGACCAGCGGCGCCCCGGACGGCGGGCTGACCAGGTCGAGCACCGCGGTCTCCTCCAGGCCCCTGACCATGGGTCTGATGGTGAACTGGCTGCCGGCGTCCCACTTGGTGAGGTCGGTGCTGCCGTAGATGGTCGCGCCGGTGCCGTACAGGAAGCGGTTGCTGTCGTGCGGGTCGATCTCGACCGACTCGTTCATCCAGCCCAGCTTCGGGGTCTCCTCCGGCGGGGACGGGTTGCTGCCGAAGGTCAGCCACGGCACCGAGCTGACGTCCATCGTGTAGCGCTTGGAGCGGTTCGGATAGCTGGTGAACTCCCAGATCCTGGTCCAGGTGGCGCCCCCGTCGGTGCTGCGCCAGAAGATCGCGTCCGGCCACCACGATATCTGCGTGGCCACCATCAGCGTGCTCGGCCGCTGCCGGTCGATGGTCAGGCCGCTGTAGCCGAAGTACGCGTCGGTACTGGTGGACGGGACCGGGCTGATCCGCGTCCACGCGCCGGTGGCGCGGCTGAACTTCCAGACGTCGCCCTTGCCGCCGTCGTACGGGCCGCCGGTGTCGCTGGTGGCGATGTAGAGGAAGCCGCCCACCGGGTCGACGACGCCCTTGTGCGCGAGGTAGCCGGTCGGCTGCCCCGCGATCCGCTCCCAGGTGGCGCCGCCGTTCGTGCTGCGGTAGACCGGGTTCTCCTTGTCGGCCACGCCGACGTAGATCGTCTGCGTGGCGGTGCCGGCCGTACCGGTGCTCTTGTCGAAGCTGACCCAGGTCAGGCCCTGGTTCTGGCCGTTGTAGCCGTTCGGGTCGCTGGGGTCCGCCCGGTAGTTGCCGACGTTGGGAAAGTTGGTCACCTTGGCCCAGGTCGCCCCGAAGTCGGTGCTGCGCCACAGGCCGTTGCCGCCCTCGGCGCCGTAGTAGAGGATGCTGTTGCGGTTGGGGTCGACGGCCAACCGCTCGCCCATGCCCCGGCCCGGCATGTTCCCGCCGTTCTTGAACGGCAGCTCGCTGACCTGCCAGGTGGCGCCCTTGTCGGCCGAGCGCAGGATCGCGCCGTTGTTCGGGTCCCAGTCATTGGTGTACATCCCGACGGCCGCGTAGACGCGGTTGGTCTGCACCGGGTCCGTGGCGACGCTGACCACGCCGTTCCAGCCCCACCTGTCGGCGCCGACCCAGTCCAGCAACGGCGTCCAGGACTGCGTGGCCTGCGTCCACCGGTACATCCCGCCGATGTCCGTGCGGGCGTAGATCAGGTTCTTCTCGGTGGGGTTGAAGACGATGCCGGGGACGAAGCCGCCGCCGTCGATCCGGACGTTCTTCCAGGTGTACGGTTCGGCGGCGGCTGCGGCGGTGGGCGCACCGGCCGCGGTGAACGGTGCCGCCACGACGGCCGCGGCGACGACCAACGCGGACACGACCGCGCCGGCGTAACTTCTGCGCATCTGCGGTTCCTTCCGGGTTCGGACGCCGGGAGCCGACGTGGTGACGGCCGGACCCGGCAACGGGAGCGTGCGGAATCGCGCCGGAGCTGCCCTGGCTCCGGTCATCGGCGCGACGGCTCCCGCACCCGAGGAACGCGCTTACCCTAACCGATCCGAGCGCCGCTTGGAAGCGCTCCCAAGGATCATCCGGGTCGGGTGAGGGGCCGTCACCCCGGCCAGCGCCAGGATCGGTCCCGGCGGACCCGTACGCGCCGGCAGCTATCCCGTGAGGAGTGACAGATGGCCACCGAGACGATCAGCCGCACCGACCAGGACATCCAGTCGGCCGTCCTCGACGAGCTGACCTGGGAACCCCGGGTACGGCCGCACGAGATCGGCGTGACGGTCGCCGAGGGCGTGGTCACGCTGACCGGCCGGGTGGACAGCTACGCCAAGAAGTGGGCCGCCGAGCGGGCGGCGCACCGGGTGGCACGGGTCCGGGCGGTCGCCAACGACCTGGCGGTACGCCTCGGCACCGGCGCGGAACGCGCCGATCCGGACATCGCCGCCGCGGCCGGGCACACGCTGGAGTGGGACGCGTTCGTGCCCCTGGAGCAGCTCGACGTGACCGTCTCGCACGGCTGGGTCACGCTGCACGGCGAGGTGGACTGGGAGTACCAGCGCCGCGCCGCCGAACGCGCCGTGGCCCGGTTGACCGGCGTACGCGGGGTCAGCAACGGCATCACCGTCCGCCCGGACACCCGGCCGGACGGGCACGACCTGGCGGTACGGATCGTCGACGCGCTGGCCCGCAACGGGGCCACCGAGGCGGAGCGGATCACCGTCCGGGTGCACGGCGACACCGTGCTGCTCGGCGGGCTGGTCCACTCGATGCCGGAGCGGGCCGAGGTGGAACGGACCGTCTGGTGCGCGCCGGGCATCCGCGAGGTGCAGAACCACATCGCGGTCGCCCCGGTGCTGGGCTGAGCCGGACGCCGGACCACCCGGGCGGGGTGAGCCACCCTCACCCCGTCACGGAGAAGGCTGGGAGACATGACTGAGGTGACCCGATGACCACGCCACTCCAGGTCACCGCCCGCCTGCGGACCCCGGTGACCGGGCACGACAACGTCCGCGGGCCGGTGGACGCGCCGGTGACAATCGTCGAGTACGCCGACTTCCAGTGCCGGTTCTGCGGAGCCGCGTACGCGAACCTGCGGGAGCTGCTGCGACAGCGGGCCGACACGGTGCGGCTGGTGTACCGGCACTTCCCCATCACCAACATGCACCCGTACGCGGAGCAGGCCGCCGAGGCGGCCGAGGCGGCGGGCCGGCGCGGGCAGTTCTGGGCGATGCACGACTGGCTCTACGAGCACCAGGACCAGCTCGACCCCGTGCACCTGTCGCTCGGCATGGAGCAGCTCGGCCTGCCCGCCGACGAGGTCGCCGCGGAGGTGGAGCGGCAGGCGCACGGCGACCGGGTGCGGCGGGACTTCGTGGGCGGCATCCGCAGCGGCGTCCACGCCACCCCGACCCTGTTCGTCAACGGCACCCGCCACGACGGCGACTACGACCTGGCGGACCTCCTGACGGCCGTAGACACCGCCACCCCGTAACCCACCGACCACCCCCGGACCACCCGGCTCCGGGCCGCGTCCGGGTCGGTGATCATGAGGTTTGCGCACTGGAATGCGCATTCCCAAGGCGCAAACCTCATGATCACCGCGGAGGGGCCGTGGGCAGGCGGGTGGGCGGGTCAGATCAGGTGGAGGGCGCGGGCTCGGCGGACGGCCTCGCGGCGGCGGGTGGCGTCGAGCTTGCGGTAGATGTTGCGCACGTGGGTCTTGACCGTGTTGACCGACAGGGACAGCTCGGCCGCGATCTCCACGTTGGACAGGATGCTCTGCAGGTAGCGCAGGATCGTCAGCTCCCGCTCGGTCAGCGGCTCGTCCAGCGCCCCCGTGCCCCGCTCCGCCGGGGCCCGCTCGGCCGGCGCGTCGGCGCCCCGGACGAGGTCGCTGACCGTCGGCCAGTGCGCGGTACCGGCGTCCAGGTGCGCGGCGAGCAGGTCACGGACCCCGGGCTCGGCGCGGGTGAACGCCCGCCGGAACCCCTCCGGCCCGGCCAGGTCGAGAGCCCGCTCCAGCAGCCGTCCGGCCCGCCGGTCGTCGCCCGCGCGCCCGGCCAGCACCGCGTCGAGCACGGCGGCGTCCAGGCGTACGGGCAGCGGCCAGCCGGCCGCCTCCGGCGACTCCCAGTCCGGCAGGGCATACCCGGCGGCGCGCGGGTCGCCGGCACGCAACTCCACCCGGGCGAGGGCGACGGCCAGCGGCGGGGCGCTCGCGTCGGGTGCCCGCCCGAGCAGGTCCCGGGCGGCGCCCAGGTCACCCCGCGCCCCGCGTACGTCCGACTCGGCGGCCAGCAGCCAGTGCGTCAGCTCGCCGGCCCGGGGGCGGTCGGCCAGCCGCTCCCGGGCCTCGGCCAGCACCCGGTGGCCCTCGGGCAGGTCACCGGCGTCCCGCAGCAGGTACGTCCGGCACAGCGCCGCCACCGCCCCCACCACGGGCTCGCCGGTGGCGGGCGCGGCCAGCGCCAGGTTCGCCGCCGCCTCCTCGGGCTGGTCCCGGTGCAGCGCGACCAGGGCCAGCGCCAGGTACGCGTGGGCGCAGTCCTCCCGGCAGGACCAGCCGTGGCAGGGCGGCATGGCGAGGGCGTCCCGGGCGAGGTTCTCGGCGGCCCGCAGCTCGCCCCGCACGGCGTGCAGCAGGGCCGCCCGGCTGGCGCAGACCAGCTCCGTACGCGGTCGCCCGGCCTCCCGGGCCGCCGAGAGCGACCGGGCGAACGCGAGGCCGGCGGCGGGCAGGTCCCCGTCCGCGAGGTCGGCCAGGCCCAGCGCGGCGCCGGCCACCGCCCGCACGTCGGCGTCCTCGGCGGCGGCGCCGCGCGGCTCGGCGGGCACCGGCTCGGCGAGCAGGTCGGGCGACGCCGGGGACGGGGCGGGGCGGGTGGCGAGCAGCCGGGCTGCGGCGGCGCGTACCGCTTGGGGGTCGTCGGCCAGCCGGGCCAGGGTGAGTTCCAGCGCGGTGGCCAACCGCCGGAACCGGTCCCGGCGCGGCGCCGGCAGCGTCCGGGCGGCCTCGACGGCGTCGCGCAGGTGCCCGGCGGCGGCGGTGGCGTCGCCGGCCCGGGCCCGCTCGGCGGCGCAGGCCAGCCCGAGCTCCGGATCGCGGCGCACGGCCTCCGGCGGCGGAGGCACGGGCGGACGGTCGGCGGGCGTCTCCCGGTCGTACGGGACCAGCTCCGGCCAGCGGGCCACGAAGAGCGCGGCGGCCCGGTCGTGGTCGCCTCCGGCGAGCGCGTGCCGCAGCGCCTCGGCGGGCCGCCCGTTGTCGGCGTACCAGCCGGCCGCGCGCAGGTGCAGGTCGCGCAGTTCGTCGGCGGGCAGCCGGCCCAGCTCGGCGTGCAGCAGGTCGGCCAGCAGCGGGGGGCACCGGTACCAGGGCGGGCGGCTGTCGTCGCGGCGCAGCAGCCCACCGTCGCCGGCCAGGCCGGCCAGCGCCTGCTCGGCGTCGGTCCGGCCGGTCAACGCGTCGGCGAGGCCGGCACAGACCGCGTCGGCGACGGCGGAGCGGCGCAGCACGTCCCGCGCGTCCGGGTCGAGCCCCGCGAGCACCTCCTCGCGCAGGTACCCGGCCACGTCCGGCTGGTCGCCGCCGAACTGCTCGGCCCAGCGGGCCGGATCCGGTTGCCCGCGTAGCGCCAGCGCGGCGAAGCGGAGCGCCGCCGGCCAGCCGCCGGTGCGTTCCCGCAGCCGGCGCACCCCGGCCGCCGGCAGCGCCACCCCGTGCGCGGTCAGCAGGTCGGCGACCTCGTCGTCGCCGAAGGCCAGCTCGTCGGGGCCGACCTCGGTCAGCTCGCCGGCCAGCCGCAACCGGTGCACGGCCAGCGGCAGCCCGGCACGGGCGCCGACCACCAGCCGCAGCCGCTGCTCGGCGTGGCGGAGCAGGAACTCCAGTCCGGCCAGTGCCTCGGGGTCGGTGATCCGGTGCAGGTCGTCCAGGACCAGCAGCACCGGCCGTTCCCGGGCGGCGAGGGCCGCGGCCAGCACCTCCAACTGGTCGGGGCGGGGTGGCCGGTCGGGCACGGGTGGCCCCGGCACGTCGTCGGCGGGACCGGTGGCCGCGCGCAGCGCCGCCGCGAGGTAGGACCAGAGCCGGTCCCCGTCGTCGCCGGTCTCCACCGAGACCCAGGCCGCCCGGGGCCGGCGGGGCTCCGCCGGTACGCCCGCCGCCGCGCCGAAGTCGCCCGGCGCGGCACCGGTCGGCCCGTCGTCCCGGCGCCCCCCGGCGGCGGCGGTCACCGGCCCCCGCCCCACCCGGCCCTCTGGCGCGCCGGCCTCTCCGGCGGCCCGGAACCAGGAGGCGAGCAACGTCGTCTTGCCCCACCCCGCGGGGGCGCGGACCAGGGTGACCGGCCCGGCGGTCCCCTCGTCGAGCGCCCGCAGCAGCCGGGGCCGCAGCACCAGCGGCTCCGGCGGCGGGGCGGGGCACAGCCGCGACGTCAGCAGCGGTGTGCCGGCCGGCCCGGGTGCGACCGCGACGACTCCCGTGTCCCGTACGTCCTCCGGCATCCGGCCCCGCCCTCCACCGACGCGTCCACTCCCCCAGGTCCCGCCGGCGGCGGTTACCCGGCGCGGGCCCGTTCACCCCTTCGGGGGGAGCCGGCTTCACCCCGCCCCGGCCGACCCTGGTCGTACGCGGGTGACCGGCCGCGCGCACCGGTGCGCGTCCGGCGTGGGAGGGGACCGGGAGGCGGGGCCGAGGTGGATCGGAGACGACGGCTGGCGGGCGCGACCGCGGTGGCGCTCGCCGTCGCGGCGGCGGGCCGGGCGCTGGCCGTACGGCGACGCGGCTCGGCCTGGCCCCGCGCGGCGGGCGCCGACCCGCGGCCCGCGCGCTGGCAGGTGGTGACCGTCGACCGCCCGCCCGGCGAGGTGCTGCCCGGCGGTCGCTGGCCGGAGCCCCTGCGCCGGCTCGGCCGCGCGGTGCAGGTCGAGCTGCGGCCGGCCCCCGGCTGCCGGGGCACGGAGCTGGCCGCCCGGCCGGTGCCTGGCGCGGCGGCCCCGGCGGGGCTCGCCGCCCACCTGGTCGGCGACGATCCCGGCCTGCTGGTCCGGCGGGCGTTGCGGGAGGTCAAGCAGCTCGCCGAGACCGGCGAGGTGCTCCGCGCGGACCGCTGGCCGGCCGACCGTCCGCCGGGACCGCCGCGGTGAGGGCGCTGTGCTGGGTGGGCGCGGGCGAGCTGGCGGTACGGCAGGTGCCCGACCCGGAGCTGCGCAACGGCCACGACGTGATCGTCCGGGTCCGGCAGAGCGCCACCTGCGGCGGGGACCTGCCGCTGCTGGCCGGGCGGGTGCCGTTCCTCGCCGTCGGGGACGTGCTCGGGCACGAGTTCCTCGGCGAGGTGGTCGAGGCCGGGCCGGAGGTACGCCGGCACCGGGTCGGCGACCGGGTGGTGGTCTGCTCGTCGGTGGCCTGCGGCAGCTGCTGGTACTGCCGGCGCGACCTCCCCTCCTGCTGCGACAACGGCAGCGCCGACCCGGCCGTCACCGAGGCGGCCTGGGGCCATCCCACCGGCGGGGCGTTCGGCCAGCCCCGGGCGATGGGCGGCTTCGCCGGCAGCCACGCGGAGTACGTCCGGGTGCCGTACGCGGACGTCGGCGCGTTCGCCGTGCCGGAGGCGGTCAGCGACGACCGCGCCCTGTTCGCCTCCGACGCCGCGCCGGCCGGCTGGATGGGCGCGGACCTCGGCCAGGTGCGCCCCGGCGACGTGGTGGCGGTCTGGGGCGCGGGCGCGGTCGGGCAGCTCGCGGCCCGGGCGGCGGGGCTGCTCGGCGCGGAGCGGGTGGTCGTCGTCGACACCGACGAGGAGCGGCTGCGGATGGTCGAACGGCACGCCGGCGCGGAGACGATCGACCACCGGCGCGCCGACGTCGTCGCCGAGCTGCGCGAGCGCACCGGCGGGCGAGGGCCGGACGTGTGCGTCGAGGCGGTCGGGGCGGCCTGGGACGGGCACGGCCCCCGGTCGCTGGCCGAGCGGTTCACCGGCGGCGCCGAGCGACCGGCCGCCGTCCGCGAGGCCGTGCACGCCTGCCGCAAGGGCGGCTCGGTCTTCCTGCTCGGCGAGTTCACCGGCTTCGTCGACACCTTCCCGCTCGGGGCGGTCACCCAGAAGGGGCTGACGGTGCGGGGCGCGCGGCAGCACGGGCAGCGCTACATCCCGATGCTGCTGGAGCGGATGGCCCGCGACGAGCTGCGTACCGAGCACCTGGCCACCCACCGGCTGCCGTTGGAGCGGGGGGCGCAGGCGTACGCGCTGTTCCGGGACCGGGCCGACGGCTGCGTCCGCGCCGTACTCAGCCCCGATCTTCCGGCCGCCGCCGGCTGAGGCGCAACGCTGCGGCCCGCCGTGCCGGGTGGCAGACTCGGCAGATGCGTGAGCAGCGGACGTACGACGTCGTCCTCTTCGGGGCCACCGGCTTCACCGGGGGGCTGACCGCCGAGTACCTGGCCCGCAACGCTCCGCCGGGGCTGCGCTGGGCGCTCGCGGGGCGCAACCCCGGCAGGCTGGCCACCGTACGGGACCGGCTGGCCGCCATCGACCCGGCGCTGGCCGGGCTGCCCCTGCTCACCGCCGACGTCACCGATGCGGAGTCGCTGCGGGCGGTCGCCGAGAGCGCCCGGGTGGTGGCCACCACCGTCGGCCCGTACGTGCACCACGGGGAGCCGCTGGTCGCCGCCTGCGCCCGCGCCGGCACCGACTACCTCGACATCACCGGCGAACCCGAGTTCGTCGACCTGATGTACGTGCGCCACCACGCCGAGGCCGAGCGCACCGGGGCCCGGCTCGTGCACGCCTGCGGGTTCGACTCGATCCCCCACGACCTGGGCGTCTGGTTCACGCTCAAGCACCTCCCGGACGACGTGCCGATCACCGTCGACGGCTTCGTCCGGGCCGGGGGGCGGTTCTCCGCCGGCACGTACCACTCGGCGCTCACCGCCTTCTCCCGTACCGCCGAGGCGTCCCGGGCGGCCCGCGAGCGGCGGCAGGTCGAGCCGCGACCGACCGGGCGGCGGGTACGCGCGGTGCCCGGCCGCCTCGCCCGCTCGAAGGAGCTGGGCATGTGGATCGTGCCGCTGCCGACAATCGACCCGCAGGTGGTCCGCCGCTCGGCTGCCGCCCGCCCGGAGTACGGGCCGGACTTCCGCTACCGGCACTTCGCGGCCGTGAAGCGGCTGCCCACGGTGCTGGCGGGCGGGGTCGGGCTGGGCGGGCTGGTGGCGCTGGTGAGGCTGCCGCCGGCCCGGCGCTGGCTGCTCGGCCGGCTCGCCTCCGGGCAGGGGCCGACGCCGCAGCAGCGGGCGAAGTCCTGGTTCCGGGTCCGGTTCGTCGCCACGGGCGGCGGGCGGCGGGTGCTGACCGAGGTGGCCGGCGGCGACCCCGGCTACGACGAGACGGCGAAGATGCTCGGCGAGTCGGCGCTCTGCCTGGCCGGCGACGAACTGCCCGCCACGGCGGGGCAGGTGACCCCGGTGACCGCGATGGGCGACGCGCTGCTGGACCGGCTGGTGCGGGCGGGGATGACCTTCCGGGTGCTGGACCGGCCCCGCTGAGCGCAGGCCCCGACCGTCGGGCCGCCCGGCCCCGCGCGGGTTGACCCTCGACCAGGTTGAGACGACAGGATCGGCGCCGTGGAGAGCGACCTGCGCAGCATCGGCGAGCTGGCCCGGGCCAGCGGGTTGACCGTGAGCGCCCTGCGGTTCTACGACTCGGCCGGGGTGCTGGCCCCGGCCCTGGTCGACCCGGTGACCGGCTACCGCTGGTACACGGCCGACCAGGTGGCCCCCGCCCGGCTGGTGGCCGGGCTGCGCCGGATCGGCATGCCGGTCGCCGAGATCGCCGCCGCGCTGCGGTCCGAGCCGGTCCAGATCCACCGCCTGCTCGACGCGCACCTGCGCCGGTTGGAGGACGGTCTCGCCGACGCCCGCAGGGAGCTCTCCCGGATCCGTACGCTCATCGACCCCGGGGAGCCCGCCATGACCACCCGTCTCGTCCTGTCCCGCGCCGACCTGGCCGCCGCCGTGGACGCGGTCCGCTTCGCCGTCGGCGCCGACCCCGACCTGCCGGTGCTGGCCGGCGTGCTGTTCGAGTCCGACGCCGACGGCGTACGGCTGGTGGCGACCGACCGGCACCGGCTGGCCGTCGCGCGGGCGGACGCCCGGGTCGACGGGCCGGCGGTGCGGGTGCTCGCCCCGGTCGCCTTCGTCGACGAGGTGCGGGCCCTGCTCGACACCGGCGCGGGGAGCACCCCCGAGGCCCGGCTGACGGTGGCCGCCGGCACGATCTCCGTCTCCGTCGCCGGCCGCACGGTCGATGCCGCCGTCCTGCCGTACGACTTCCCGGACCACCGCCGGCTGCTCCGTCCGACGTCCGACGGTCCGGCGCACCGGCTGACGGTCGACGCCGACGCCCTGCGGGCGGCCCTGACCAGCGCCGACGCCCCCGTCGTCACCCGGCGACACGACGGCCTTCCGCTCGCGGTGACCGTGCTCGGCCCGGACGGCCGGGGCGGGGTGCGGCTGGTCGGGGCGGACGAGCTGGCCGGGGAGTCCGACGCCTTCCGCGTCGGGGTGAACGGCGGCTACCTGCTGGAGGCCCTCGACGCGGCCGGCCGGGGCCAGCTGCTGCTGGAGCTGGACGGGCCGATCGCCCCGCTGGCCGTGCGCCGGCCGGACGACGCCGAGGCGTTCTCCGTCCTGATGCCCATCCGGCTCTGACCGCCTGACGGGTAAGGAAGGGTCGTCGAGACCGGGCCGGGGCGCGAGCGGGCCGCGGCGGTAGCATCGGTGGGTCCACCCGACGTCCGGACGGAGCGTACGGAGCAGCATGCTCGACATGGAGTTGATCCGGAAGGATCGCGAGGCGGTGGCGACCGCGCTGGCGAAGCGACTGGATCCCGCCGAGGTCAACCGCGCCCTGGACGAGATCCAGCGGCTCGACCAGGAACGCCGCGCCCTGATCAGTGGCATCGACGGCGAGCGGCAGCGCCGCAAGGCCGAGGCGCGCGCCTACGCGGCGGCCAAGCGCGCCGGCACCGAGCCGGAGGTCTCCACGCCGGAGGCGGGGCGCAAGCAGCTCGCCGAGCTGGAGTCCGAGCTGGACGAGGTGCAGGCGCGGCTGCGCACCGTGATGAGCGAGCTGCCCAACCTGCCCGCCGACGACGTGCTGCCGGGCGGCAAGGAGGCCAACCGGGTCGTCCGGACCTTCGGCGAGCCGCCGGCGATCGAGAAGGTCCGCGACCACATCGAGCTGAGCCGGATGCTGGGCCTGGTCGACCACGAGCGCGGGGTCAAGCTCGGCGGCTCCGGCTTCTGGATGTACACGGGCATGGGCGCCCGGCTGGAGTGGGCGCTGCTCAACTTCTTCGTCGACGAGCACATCAGCGCCGGCTACGAGTTCCTGCTCCCGCCGCACCTGCTGCTGGACACCGCCGGCTTCGCCGCCGGTCAGTTCCCGAAGTTCTACGACGACGTCTACCACCTGGACCGGGAGTCCGCCCCGCGCGGGCAGTTCCTGCTGCCCACCTCGGAGACGGCGATCCTCGGGGCCTACCAGGACGAGATCCTGGAGACGGCGAAGCTGCCGCTGAAGGCGTTCGCCTACACGCCCTGCTACCGCCGCGAGGCGGCCGGCTCGCACTCGGACGAGCGGGGCACCGTCCGGGGCCACCAGTTCAACAAGGTGGAGATCTTCCAGTTCTGCCTGCCGGAGCAGGCCGACGCCGCGCTGGAGGAGATGCTCCTGCACGCGGAGAGCCTGGTCGAGAAGCTGGGCCTGCACTACCAGCGCACCCTGCTGTCGGCGGGCGACGCCAGCGCGTCGATGAAGAAGACCCTCGACATCGAGGTGTGGATGCCGAGCACCGGCAAGTACAAGGAGGTGTCGTCGGTCTCCTGGGCCGGCGACTACCAGGCGCGCCGGGCAGCCATCCGCTACCGCGAGCCGGGCGGCAAGCAGACCCGCTTCGTGCACACCCTCAACGGGTCGGCGCTGGCCACCAGCCGGCTCTTCCCGGCCATCCTGGAGCAGTTCCAGCAGCCCGACGGCTCGGTGCTGGTCCCCGAGGTCCTCCAGGCCCGCCTGGGCACCGACCGCCTCACCCCCCGCTGACCCGCCGGCCTCCCCCGCCCCCTCAGGGGGCGGGGGTGAGCCGCAGCGCGAGTTCGGGGCAGACCTTGACCGCCTTGCGCGCGCCCTCGCGCAGCCAGGTCGGCACGGGGGTGGGCGGGAAGGCGGGGTAGCCGTTCCCGTCGAGCCGGATGAAGTCCGGCACGACGTGCGCGCACAGCCCGTGCCCGTCGCAGCGGGACCAGTCCAGCGTGAGCCGCTGCGGGTTCGGGTCGGGGGCGCCCGGCAGGCCCATCACCGCCCGGACCCGCCGGCCACAACCCTCGCCGGTGGTGTGCAGCCGCAGGTCCTCGGCGAACACCTCCATCGCGGAGAGCGCGAACCGGGCCGTACCGTCGGGGTGGCTGCACGCCCCGCGGCCCTTCACGTCGCCGGCGGCGGCGCGGACCACCTCCACCGGGGCGCTGCCGGCGACCGCCAGGTCGACGGCGCGGGCCAGGTCGGGCAGGCCCATCCGGCACGGGCCGCACTGCCCCGCGGACTCGCCCGCCAGGTAGCGCACCACCTGGGCGGCCTCGCCGAGCGGGCAGGTGTCCGCGCCGAGCGGGACGAGGATGCCCGCGCCGAGGGTGCCGCCCACGGCTGCCAGCCCCCTGCGGGAGATCTCCGCCCGCTCCGCCGCCTCCCGGGTGATCCACCTGCCGTGGTAGCCGCCCGTCAGGATGCCCGGCCCGTCCGGCACCTCGCACAGGTCGAGGATCTCGCGCAGCGCGGTGCCGGCCGCGCACTCCACCACCGCCGGGCGTCCCGCCGCGCCGGTGACGGTGAGCAGGACGGTGCCCGGCTCGTCGTCGGTGCCGAGCGCCGCGTACTCGTACGGGCCGAGCCGGGCGGCGACCGCGAGTTGGGCGTACGTCTCGGCGTTGGAGAGCAGGGTGGGCAGGCCGCCGACGCCGGAGTCGCTGGAGCGTCGCTTGGTGCCCGGCGGGATGTGCGGCAGCCCGTTGATGCCGTTGACCAGGGCTCCGCCCTCGCCGGAGATGAACCGGTGCGGCACGGTGACGATGCTGGTGGGCGCCGGCATCCGGCGTTCCTCCAGCGCCTCGGTCAGGGAGTCGCGGCCCACCCCGTCGTCGGCCACCCCGACGACGATCTCGTCGGCGTCCAACGCGTACGCGGCCAGCGCGGCGCCGTCGAGGACCAGGTGCGGGGCCCGGGTGAGCAGCACCTTGTCCTTCCAGCTCGCCGGCTCCCCCTCGGTGGCGTTGACCACCACCGCCGCCGGGAGGTCCCCCCGCTCGCAGGACTCCAGCACCGAGCGGAGCTTCCTCGCGAACGGGAAGCCCGCGCCGCCCTTGCCCTTGAGCTGTACGCCCTCGGCGAGCCGGAGCAGGGTGGCCGGCTCCATCGGGCCGACCGGCCCGTGCACCTCCTCGTGGGCGGGCAGGTCGAGCCGGCCGAACTCGGCGAAGCCGGCGGTGAGCCGGGGCTCGCCGACGCAGGCCACCGGCGGCACGGTCGTCCGCGTCACTTCGCCTCACCCCGCAGCCCGGCCCAGTACGCCCCGTCGACGGCGTCGGCGTTGACCCGGCGGCGGCGCACCGACCGGCTCTCGCCGGCGGCCCGGCGTGCCCGCCGGGACGCGAGGTCGACCAGGGTCGGCGTGTCGTCGGCCGGCAGCGGGACCTCCTCGGGGACGTACCGCACCGGGGGCCGCCAGTAGTCCGGTTCGAGGTCCCGGTCGTCCTCGACGCTGTGCCGGCCACCGCCGCTGCGCGGCGCGGCGGACACGGGACCGGCGGAGATCGGGTCGCTCGTCTCCCAGCGTCGGGGGCTGTCCCAGGGTTCCTCGGCCTCCTCCCGGCGGCGGGGCGGCGAAACCACTCGCCGCGCCCCGTCCCGCTCCGCCCGGTCCCGGCGAGTGCTCTCGCCGGCGCGGCGGCGGCCGGTCGACGCAGGTGCCTCCTCGCGTCGGGGACTGATCGACGCGGGCTCCGCACGGCGGCGGCCGGTCGACGTGGGCGCCTCCTCCTCTCGGCGCCGACCGGCCGGGGCGAGTTCCGCCGCACGCCGGCGGGGGCGTGCCGGGTCGCGGAGCGTGCCGGGCTCGGGCACGGCCGGCACGGTGAACCGCTCCGGGTCGCGGCGCCGCGCGGCGGGGACGGACCAGGTGCCGGTGACCGCCGTGCCGGCGATCGTGGCGCCGGCCCAGGTCCCCGCGCGCCTCTCCGGCTCCGCCGCCCGGTCGGCGCGTCGGGTCCGGCCCCGCAACAGCGACCGACGCGGGGCGTCCTCGGCGGGCCGCCCGGCCAGGGCCTGGTTCATCGCGGCGGCCTGGTGCTGCTCCCGGCGGCGCCGGCCGAGGCTGACGGAGAGGCGGACCAGCAGCGCCAGCACGACCAGCAGGACGCAGGCGAGGTAACTCAGCAGCACCCAGGGCTTCGCGGGCCGCCCGGCGTTGAGCCCGTGCACGATGGCGAACGGCCAGGAGAGGTACGCGGCCGAGTGCAGGGTCCGCCAGAGCCACTTCGGGCCGACCCCGGCGAAGCGGGCCCGGACGACACCGGTCCAGAGCACGCTCACCATCAGCAGGGCGGCCACCGTGCCGAGGCCGACGTAGAGGCCCCGTCCACCGACGAAGGGGACCACCGCGTCGGTGCTCGCCGCCCGGCCGGTGGCGATCTTCGTGAGCACGTGGAAGACCAGCCCGGCGACGCCGAGGATGCCGGTGGCCCGGTGCGCGGACTGGAGCAGCACCCGGTGCCGGATCAGCAGCACCAGCCGGTCGGTGGCGAGCAGCCCCATCATCACGGTGAGGCTCAACGCCACGAGGGCGACCACCCCGGCGAAGAACTCGGTGAAGAAGAAGCCGTACGCGTACGCGGCCGAGCCGGCGCCGGTCAGCATGGTGGCGGCCCACAGTGCGGCGAGCGCCGAGAGGGTCAGCAGGGCCACCGCGGGCCGGGACCGGGTGCGGGCCCCCCGGCTGGTGCTGGTGGTCCGGACGGTGGGCGGCTTCTGGTTCCGTTGTGCCCGGGCCATCTGCTCCTCGATCGTCTCGCGGCGGCGCACCACCGGCCGGCCCTGTTCCCCATCGAGTACGGACCGACAGGGCGGGCGGATCACCGGCGCGCGGAAATTCCGCGCACCGGCGCCGAAGCGGGGGCCTGCGTGTGATCTTCAGAGGGTCCGGTCGTGGTCAGGCTCGGTGCTCGCCAAGGACCTTGCTGAACAGGGCGAGGTAGCTGTCATGAGCCAGGGACAGTTCTCCGAGCGCGTCCTCGGTGAACCACGCGATGGCGTCGTGTTCGTCCGGCGCGGCGTTGACCGGAGAACCCGTCCACGCTTCGATCAGCCAGATCTGCATGTCGAACGTGTCGGCATGAACTTCGTGCACGGGCGGACCCGACGGCGCCGCGATGTCGATGCCCAGTTCCTCTCGAAGCTCCCGGGCGAGTGCCGCGCCGGGCAGTTCCCCGGGATCCACGTGCCCACCGGGCATGTCCCAGACGTCGGGATACCAACGGCGCTCAGGAGATCGGTGGCACAACAGCACCCGGTTGTCGTCCCGCAGCAACGCCGTGACGATCCGAGCCTTGGGAGAGCCTTCCGTGGAGATCGACACAGGCGCATTGTGCCACCCGACCTTGCTGCGACGAGGCAGGCGAGAAGGTCATCCCGGGACGGTACGTCGGGGTCGTACCGCTGACGACGGACGATCCGGTCGGTCGGTGCGAGTCAGGCGCTGCCGACGAACGGTAGGGGGCACTATCGTTCTGGCGTGCACATCCGTTTCGACGTCCCCGCCGATCCCGCCTACCCGGGCCGCGTGGCCGCTGCGCTCGGCAGTGTCCGGTTGCGCAAGTTCGGCTACGTCGGTGCGGCGCTGGTGGCGGTCGGGGCGATCGGGTTTGCCGTCTCGCGGGGGTTCTCGTGGGGTGACCGGGTTTCGTCGCTGTGCATGGCGATGGTCCTGGGTGGCGTGCTGTCGATGTTGTACTCACCCTGGGTGCAGTGGCGGGCCCGGCGTCGCTCCGGTCGCTACGCCGTCGAGGGTGCCTACGACATCACCGACGACAACATCATGATGCGCAGCGGCTCGGAGTCCGGCGGTATCGCCTGGGACGGGGTGGCTCGGGTGCGGGACACCCCCGAGTTCTGGATCGTGTACGTCGGCCGGATGCCGGCGACCGTGATCCCACGCCGCTTGATGTTCGCTGAGGACGCGGAGACGTTGCGAGCCTTCATGGCCGATCGCGGGCTGCTCGTCGGCTCCACCTGACGAGGTCTCAGGCCAAGCTGGCACCTCTGCTGAAGCCTGCCGCTTCCTGGTTGGGCGGGGATGGCAAGCTGCCATGGTGTCTGCGGAGCCGCGCGGCGACTACTCCTGGCTGTTCGACCTGGTGGCGGTCGATCCGGTCGTACGTCACCATGCGCTCGCTCGGCATCAGGCCCTGCTCGCCGCGGCGGGCGAAGCGTTGCACCTGTCGAACGACCTGTGGGCAGCGCAGTACCGGTCGAGGTCCGGTCAGGCTCGGCTCGCCGCGAGGTTGGACCAGGCGCGCGCCGACTTCCGGTGGCATCAGGCGCAGACGATCCACGGACCTCTCGATGCCTTCCGGGACGCTTCGGACGACGACCGCGCCGGCCGCGCACGGTGGGCGCCGATCGCCGCCCTCTACCTGCGGTGGGAGGCGGAGTATCCCGACGAGTGGGGAGCGCCGGAGTCGTGGATGTGGTCCCGCTGGGGAACGAAGGAGGTGCTCCTTCGCCGGCTCGATCGGGGCGGTCTCCCGGAGGCCGTCAGGCCAGAGATCGCTGAGCTGATCCTCGCGGCGCTGAGGCGGCCGTACCGGTGCAAGGACTGGCTGTACGCCAGCCTGGTCCGGCAGCTTCACGACTCGCCGTTCCTCCGTGAGGTGGGGACGCTGACGTCCGCCGATGATCCCCTGGTCCGGCTCCGGGCACAGTTCGTCCTCCATGTGGCCGCGCATCCCGAGCAGGCTCTCACCCGCACGAGCTGGCGACGCTGGCTCGACGCGGCCACCTGACCGCTCGGTCGCAGGCGCCTGGCCGTCGTACGAGGCCGGCAGGCCGAAGGCATCCACACATGCCCATGCATTGACAGTACTTGCAATGCGCTTGTAACCTTTCGGAAATTTTCAAGCCGTACTGCAAGATCCCGGCACCATCGGGGCCTCCCGGCCTCGCCACCGCCCGTCCCCCATCCCCCGTCAGGAGTCCTCCATGCAGAGACGTCGACGGTTGTCGGCGATCGTCGCCCTCGGCGTGATCGCCGGCCTGATCGTCCCCACCGCCGCGACCGCTCCCCCGGCCGGCGCGGCCCCGGCAGGCGGCAAGAAGGTCATCGCCAACCTCTTCGAGTGGAACTGGTCGTCGGTGGCCACCGAGTGCCGCACCAACCTCGGCCCGAAGGGGTACGGCTGGGTGCAGGTCTCGCCGCCCCAGGAGCACGTGCGGGGCTCGCAGTGGTGGCTGGCGTACCAGCCGGTCAGCTACCGGATCGAGTCCCGCAAGGGCACCCGCGCGCAGTTCAAGTCCATGGTCGACACCTGCCACGCCGCCGGGGTGAAGGTGGTCGTCGACGCGGTCGTCAACCACATGTCCGGGCAGGACAACGGCGGCACCGGCTGGGCCGGCTCGTCGTACGGGCACTACGACTACCCGGGGATCTACCAGACGCAGGACTTCCACCACTGCGGCCGCAACGGCGGCGACGACATCGCCAACTACAACGACCGGTGGGAGGTGCAGAACTGCGAGCTGGTCAACCTCGCCGACCTGAAGACCGAGTCGGACTACGTCCGGACGAAGATCGCCGGCTACCTCAACGACCTGCTCTCGCTGGGCGTCGACGGCTTCCGGATGGACGCCAGCAAGCACATGCCGGCCGCCGACATCGCCGCCATCAGGGGCAAGCTGTCCCGCTCGGCGTACATCGTGCAGGAGGTGATCCACGGCGCCGGCGAGCCCATCCAGCCGGGCGAGTACACCGGCAACGGCGACGTGCACGAGTTCCGCTACGGCAAGGACCTGGCCCGGGTCTTCCGCTCCGAGAAGCTGGCCTACCTGCGCAACTTCGGCGAGGGGTGGGGGCACCTGCCCAGCTCCTCGGCGGCCGTCTTCGTGGACAACCACGACACCCAGCGCGACGTCGGCGGGGTGCTGACCTACCGCGACCGGGGCATCTACGCGCTGGCCAACGCGTTCATGCTCGCCTGGCCGTACGGCTCCCCGACGGTGATGTCGAGCTACACGTACAGCCAGCGCGACCAGGGCCCGCCCTCGGACGGCTCCGGGCGGACCCTCAACACCACCTGCTACTCCGGCTGGGAGTGCGAGCACCGCTGGCCGGTCATCGCCAACATGGTCGGCTTCCGCAACGCCACCGAGGGCGCCGGCGTCGTCAACTGGTACGACAACGGCAACAACCACATCGCCTTCGGCCGGTCCGGCAAGGGCTACGTCACGATCAACGACGAGGACTCCGCGGTCAACGGCCGGTCCTACCAGAGCGGGCTGCCGGCCGGCCGCTACTGCGACGTCGTCCACGGCACCTTCAGCAACGGCACGTGCAGCGGGCCGGTGATCACCGTGGACGGCGGCGGCTGGTTCGCCGCGAACGTGCCCGCCCACGACGCGATCGCCATCCACGTTGGCGCGCGGCTGAGCTGAGGCTCCACCCTGCGGACCCCGTCCCGGCCGGCATTCCGGCCGGGACGGGGTTTCGCCGCCGTTCACCCGTTACAGTTAGTTTGTGCGTTTTGACCGAATGAACCGGCGACACGTCCGCGCGCTGGCCGCCGCCGTCGGCGTACCCCTGCTCCTGCTGGCCGCCGGGGCCACCGGCTGGGCGCTGACCCCCGGGGCCGAGCCCACCGCGCCGCCGGTCGTCATCGGGCCGCCCGCGCCGACCGGCGCGGCCCCGACCAGCGCGGCGCCGGAGCGGGTGCCCGTCGCCGCGCCCGCGCCGGACGACCTGCCGGTGGTCGACTACGGCCCGGCGCCCACCGGCTTCCCGGCCGATCGGGACACGATGGACACCACGCCCCTGACCGAGGGCCTGCACCCGACCCGCCGCATCGCCGCCTACACCGCCCCCGGCGGCCGGCCGCTGGCGTTCCTCGACCCCACCATCAGCGGCGTCGAGCTGACCATGCCGATCGCCCAGCGGCGGGCCGGCTGGACGGCGGTGCTGCTCCCGTCGGCCAACCGCACGCTCGCCTGGCTGCCGCCCGGCGGCCACACCACCGTGGCGCTGGCCGACCAGATCGTGATCGAACGCAGGCACCACCGCCTCACCTGGTACCGCGCCGGCCGGGCCGTGCGCAGCTGGGAGGTCAGCCTCGGCCAGCGCGGCCAGGAGACCCCGCTGGGCCGGACCTTCATCCTGGGCCGCACCCCGCCGCCGCAGAGCGTGTACGGGGGCGTCGACATCTACGCCCTCGGCTCGGTGCCCGACGACCCCGACTCGGTGCCGGCCGGCCTGCGCGGGGCGCACATCGGCATCCACAGCTGGTACCACGACGGCGAACTGGGCCGGAACACCACGAACGGCTGCATCCGGCTGACGAAGAGCGGGCAGCGGGAACTGCTGGCCGAGGTGCGCCCCGGCACCGAGGTCGTGGTGGTCGACGAGCTGCCCGCCCCACCCCCGACGGCCTGACGGTTCCGTTCGCCGGCACCCCACGGCCGGCTGGCGGCGTCCCCGGATCGCGTCGCGCCCGGTCAGGGAGCGATCCGCTCGTCCACGGCGGCTGGCGAGGACCGGCGCGGCAGGGGCGGGCGGGTCTGCCCGGCCAGCTTGCGCCACAGGAACTCCAGCGTCAGCGCCCAGACGAAGGCGCGCTGCTCGTTGTTCGCCGCCGCGCCGTGCCCGCCCTCGACGTTCTCGTAGTAGGCCATGTCGTGGCCGTGCTCGCGCAGCCGGGCCGCCATCTTGCGGGCGTGCCCGGGATGCACCCGGTCGTCGCGGGTCGAGGTGACGAGCAGGACCGGCGGGTACGCCCGGTCGCCGTCGACGTTGTGGTACGGCGAGTAGCCGCGCAGGAACTCCCAGTCGGCTGGCACGTCCGGGTCGCCGTACTCGGCCATCCACGAGGCGCCGGCCAGCATCCGGTGGTAGCGCCGCATGTCGAGCAACGGCACGTGCGCGACGACGGCCCCGAAGAGCGACGGATGGCGGGTCAGCATCACGCCCATCAGCAGCCCACCGTTGCTGCCGCCCTCGATGCCGAGCGTCTCCGGCGTGGTGATGCCCCGGGCCACCAGGTCCGCCGCCACCGCCGCGAAGTCCTCGTACGCCCGGGGCCGGTTCTCCCGGATCGCGGCCCGATGCCACCGGGGGCCGTACTCCCCGCCGCCCCGGATGTTCGCGACCACGTACGTGCCGCCCCGGGCCAGCCACCCCCGGCCGATCATCCCGCTGTAGCCCGGGGTCAGGGAGATCTCGTACCCGCCGTAGCCGGTGAGCAGCGTCGGACCGGCGGGCGCGTCCGGGTCCCCGACCACGAAGTACGGCACCCGCGTGCCGTCGGCCGAGGTGGCGAAGAACTGGCGTACCGCCAGGCCGTCCGCGTCGAAGGACGCCGGCGCCCGCTTGAGCGTCTCGACCGCCCCGCCGACCTGCCCGAGGCGCAGCGTCGCCGGCTGGAGGAACCCCTCCGAGGCGAGCAGGTAGGCGTCGTCGTTGTCCGGGTCGGTGTCCACGATCTCGCTGTGGTCGAACTCCGGCACCCCGGGCAGCGGCTCCCGCCGCCAGCCCTCGCCGTCGGGCGTCAGCACCTCCAGCCGGCTGCGCACGTCGACGAGGGTGGCCAGGATCAGCCGGTCACGGGTCCAGGACCAGCCGCTGAGCGCCGTACGGTCGTCGGGCCGGAAGAGCACCGTCAGCTCCCGCCCACCGGCGAGGAACGCGTCGAACCGGGTCGCCAGCAGGGCGCCCGCGGGATGGGTCACCCCGGCCACCGGCCACGGCGAGCGCAGCCGGATCAGCAGCCACTCCCGGTGCACGTCCCACTGGGCGTCCTCCGGCACGGCGATCGGGACCCGATCGCCCGCCCCGGTCAGGAGGAAATTCTCCGTACGGTAGAAGTCCAGCCGGCGGCCCACGAAGTCGCGCTCGAACCCCGGCGTGGGGTCGTGCGTGGCGTACACGACGACGTCGTCCGCGTGCCCCTCGTAGACGACGTCGGCCTCGGCGAGCGGCGTGCCCCGCCGCCACCGCTTGGCGAGGCGCGGATAGCCGGAGGAGGTCAGCGAGCCCGGCCCGAAGTCGGTGGCGACGTAGACGTGGTCGGCGTCGATCCAGTCGACGTCGCTCTTCGCCTCGGGCAGCGTGAAGCCGTCCTCGACGAAGACGCGGCGGTCGAGGTCGAACTCCCGCACCACGACCGCGTCGCCCCCGCCCCGGGAGAGGCTGACCAGGGCGCGCCCGTAGCCGGGCCGCAGGACCGTCGCCCCGCCCCAGACCCAGTTCTCGCCCTCCTCGGCGGCCAGCGCGTCCAGGTCGAGCAGCACGTCCCACTCCGGCTCCGGCCGGCGGTACTGCTCCAGGGTCGTCCGTCGCCAGAGCCCGCGCGGGCGCGCCGCGTCGGTCCAGAAGTTGTAGTAGAGATGGTCGCCGCGCCACCCGGGGTAGGGGATGCGGTCGTCCGCGTCGAGCACCTGGCGGAGCTCGGCCCGCAGGGCGGCGAAGGCGTCGCCCCCGGTCAGGGCGACAACGGTCTCCGCGTTGCGGTCCCGCACCCACCGCGCGGCGTCCGCACCATCAAGATCTTCCAGCCAGAGGTACGCGTCGTCGGTCCCCACGGTCAACCCAGCCACCCCGCCACTATCCCCGACGGGGAACTCCCGCCCGAGCCGGGTGCCTGTCGGCATGACGACGACTACCCGCTCACCGCCATCTTGGCCGCCGTAAGCACTCGCCGTCGTGGTCGAGCCAGAGCAGACACCGCAGGCCGCTGGCCAGGCGCCGGTCGCAGAACAGGCAGTGGCGTACGTTCTGGTCGTCCTCGGCCGACACGGTCGTGCCCGCCGGGTCGGCCTGTGGCAGCACGTGCGTCCAGTGCGCCACCACTCGGGCGATCCGCTGCGCGGCGAGCAGATCCCCGACCACCACGGGCAGGTGGACCACCCAGCGTTCGGTCACCGGTCGCAGCTGGGACAGCAAGGATCCGAACGGCCCGACGCTGACCTTCAACCCGAGCAGCTGGGTTGCTTTTGTTGAAGGCATCAAGAGCCCGCCACCTAGCCGCTGACGAGCGACTTAGCCCGCTTTTGACGCTTCCTGGGTGAGCGGGCCGTGATGGCCGCTGGACAGGGCGCATGTTTATCGCGGACATCGACAAATTCACGAGGGCATGGGCCCGGAACCGAAGTCTCGGCGGCGGCGGTTACTCATCGCTCCTAACGAGGTACTGCGCCGGGATGCACGCAATCGGCATTACAAAATTAGCTGCGTTCAAGCAACCTTGCAACTGTGAACCCAGCAATCGCCGCCCCGTGCCGCTGACCGGCAGGCCCCAGGATCTCAATCGGCAACAAGGATCACATCAAGCCCCTGGTCCGGATGATACGTCCATGAAGCTCGCATCTTGCCCCACCTGGCGCTTTGCTTGCCGTCAAGCGCCCGGGTAGACGTCATCTCAGAAACAACATGGTCAGGCGCCCTCACCTCTTTCAGAACGCACTCGATGTCCGAGTAGGCGAGCCCCAAGGCCTCCTTCCCTCCGCTATCAAGGGTGAGTGACTTCCCGCCGTCTCCGACCGTCGCGTACTCAGACAACGAACACTTGTCCTTAGCAGCAACCAAGACGGGGTCGCCTTCTCCTCCCCCCTCAACTTGGCCAGAAGGGCGAAAGACCACGGCACCCGTGGCAAGACCAGCACCAAACAGGAACACGCCTCCAACGGCAGCCGCAACCGCAAGTTTCCACTTCTGGCCGGTCACCCTGAGCGGTGCCGGGGCCTGTGGGGCACCAAGCGACTGGGCAAGCGCACTCAACTCCTCGGAACTCATCGACCTAAGCTCCGCGTCGGTCGGGTATTGGTCGCCTGACACCTCAGGACCCGGAAGGCTTGAACTCACTTTTCGTCCTAACGAGATGGATCTTGTCGGCGTCGCTCAACCACCGGCGCACTGATTGCCTGACGCAGGCTAGTTGCCACCGAGCAGCCGCACTAATCGATGTCGGAATTCCGACAGCCGATTCCCTTGCTATGGCATTTCCAGCACACCACACAGCAGGCCGCGCCGACCTATGGGCCAGGTTGTGCAGCCGACGCTCGGAACCCTGGGTCGCCAAAGGCCGGATGCGGGGTCGGCAAAGCAGAGAAATCGTGCGCCGATGGGCTACCCCACGACACCCGTCAGTTGCCACGTTCGAATCAAATGATACCGATCGTGTCCGGCCAGCCACTGATGCCGGTCGCTGTCGTTCAACACACTTTGGCGCGTGACATCTCCACATTCACAGGACCCGTGGTCGCAGCAGGCGCCACCACCACCCCACAGCATCCAGCCCGGCGCAGACGGGCCTGTGGCTGCCTACCCAGCACCGCAGCTCCCGACCGCCGGATCCGTCTCCGGCCTGCCGATTCATCCGCAGGCCCGACCCAGCGTGGCTAAGATCGCCCTCGCCTGCGCCGCCGTGCTGACGCTCCTCTGCTGCGGAGGATCGATCGTGGCCGCGCTCGCCTCGCCGCCAGCTACCGAGACCAACGGCAAGGCAGCCGAGGCTGCTCCGAGTATCAGCGCCGTCAACGAGCCGATGACGGTGCCGGCCAGCGACCCGCCACCCAGCACGACACCGACACATGGCGCTGCCGTGACGACGCCCAGCGCGGCCCCTACGCCTGTGCCGCAAACCCGGACCGTCACGGAGAAGCAGCGGATCAACTACACGACCAGGACGGTCAAGGACTCGTCGCTACCCGAAGGCACCACAAAGGTGAAGACTCGCGGTGCCCCCGGGATCCGCACCCTCACCTACGAGATCACGCTGGTCGACGGCGTACAGACATCCAAGAAGCTCATCCGGTCGCAGGTCACGAAAGCACCCGTCACCCAGGTCGTCCGAGTCGGCACGAAGCAGGAACGCCAGTGCGACCCCAACTACAGCGGATGCGTGCCCATTGCCAGTGACGTCGACTGCGCTGGTGGCAGCGGGAATGGACCGGCGTACGTCCATGGTCCGGTGCGAGTGATCGGCAGCGACATCTACGACCTCGACCGTGACGGCGACGGCGTCGGCTGCGACGACTGAATTACCCGCGCCACCCCGACCACGAGCCAAGGCAGGCCCGGCGGCGACGGCCGCCCACGGCATCAGCGTGATCATGACCGTGACGTCGACCCGGCAGCAGTCCTCGACGGCGTCGTGCTCCAATCCACTACCGGCGCCGACCCTCTGGTGGCTTTCGGCAATTATGACCAGAATTTACCTTACGCTGAAACCTCTTCGTGGAGGTGAAGGGTCATGTCGACGTATGTCGCGTTGCTGAACTGGACCGATCAGGGGATCCAAAACTCCAAGGACACCGCGAAGCACGCCGAGGCCTTCGCCGCAGCGACACAGAAACTGGGGGCGAATCTCCAGAACATCTGGTGGACCGCCGGGCTGTACGACCTCGTGGCCGTCGTCGAGGCGCCCGACGACGAGACCGCCTCCGCGGCGCTCGTGCGGCTCGGCGGGGCGGGCAACGTCCGCACCACGACCATGCGGGCCTTCGGCCAGGAGGAGATCAGTCGCATCGTCGCCAAAGCCGCCGGCTGACTCCATCACGGCCACGACCAGGGGCGGCTGCCGACCTGAACGAGCAGCCACCCCGCGCGTACGGCCAGGACCACGTAGCGCGTCCTCGCCGGCCCCGCTGCGGCGTGCAGGCGCCTCAGCGACGCAGCATCCTAGAGGCCGAGGTAGGCGGCGATGCCGTTGGCGTGCCCCCGGGCGGTGGCGGTGATGAAGGCGGCGCGCTTGAGCAGGTTCGCGTCGGCCACGGTGTCGATGAACAGGTTCTCGGCCAGGACGGCGGGCATGGCGGTTTCGCGCAGCACATGGAAGTTGGCGGTCTTCAGGCCGCGGTCGGTGACCGAGCCGACGGTGCGCATGCCCGACAGGACCCGGGAGTGCACCGGACTGTGCAGGGCGCTGGAGGTGCCCGGGTACCGGTAGCTCTCGAAACCCGTACCGCCGCCGGAGTTGATGTGGATGCTGACGAAGATCGTGGCGCCCCACGCGTTGGCGTCGCTCGTGCGGTACGTGAGACTGCGGGTGATGTCCGAGGTGCGGGACATCCGCACGTCGACGCTGTAACTGGCCTTGAGGATGTCGCGGGTCTGGAGCGCGATGCTGAGGGTCAGGGCCTTCTCGGTCAGGCCGTTGCCGACGGCGCCGGGGTCGGTGCCGCCATGCCCGGGGTCGAGGTAGACCTTCGGGACCGCCGCGTGCGCGACGCCGGTCGCCGCCCACGGAGCCACGACGAAACCAGCGGCGGCAGCCAGCAGGGTACGGCGGCGCGCTGAGGAGTTACTGATCACGAGCACCTCTCCACAAGATTAGGGATGCCGGGAGGCCGCCGTGGGCCGCCTGTACCCGTACGGGCTGGCACGGCGCCACTGTAATGCATGTAAATGTATAGATGAGTAGACAATCCGCTGCCCGGAGACGTCCAGCGGGGGTCGAGCGGAACTGACAGACATTTCCTCCGTTACGCCCGTTCAACGGGTACAGCGCGCCCAGTGAGCCGCGCCGGCATGGGCGAGATGGTCACCGCGCCACCCGGGGTAGGGGATGCGGCCCTGCGCGTCGAGCACCTCCCGCAACCCGGCCCGCAGGGCGGCGAAGGCGTCGCCGACGGCCAGGGCGGCCGTGGTCCCGCGTTGCCCGAAGAGCGGGCCTGTCAGAACTGCGCGACCCAGTACGGAGAGAGGTCCATCCAGCCATTGGCGGCGGCGCCGTGCTTCCGGCCGCTGCTGGCGGTGCTCAGGGTGTACCAGGCGTCCACGAAGTCCGGGTCGTCGGTGTACCAGGAGGTGGGGACGGCGTCCAGGATCGCGTTGACCAACGGGGTGTACGCGCCACCGTCCACGATCACCAGCAACGCGCCGGCGATGGCCTTGACCAGGGCCGCGTAGTTGGTGTCCCCGTCGTCCTCCATCATGACCACGTCGGCCAGGTTGTACTTGTACGAGGAGAAGTGCACCAGCAACTGGTTCGGCTGGTAGGTGGTGCCGTCGTGATCCAGATACGGCATCTGCACGAGGTCGACCTTGACCTTGCCGTCCAACCCGAACCCGGCCACGAGGTTGTAGATCTCGGCGTCCCCCTTGATCCAGGGCTCCTCGTCGTCGCTCAGCCGGACCGCGTCGACCTTGGTGGCCCAGTAACCGGCCGACGCGGTCACCCCGGAGGCGCGGGTCGCCGGACGCGCCGGAGCCGCCCGGCCGATGCCCCTCTCGCCCAGCTCCTGGCGCATCATCGCCAGCCCCGCGGTGAGCGCCCGCTCGGTGTCCACGTCCACCACGAGCACCGGCTGCCGCGGCACCCGCGTGGCATCCAGCACCACCGTGCCGCCGGAGCGGTCGTAGGCGGTCACGCTCGTCGCCGAGTCGTCGGGCGGGGTGGCGGCCACCAGCGGTGCCTCGCCGCGGGCCAGCGCCGCGCGCATGTCCGGGTGGGCCAGCCGCAACCGCAACAGCGAGCCGGTGCCGCCCGGCAGGCCCTTGGCGACCAGCAGCCGCTGGTTGGCGGCGCGGAGGTCACCGGCGAGCCGGGCGTCGACGCCGGCGGCGAGCAGGTCGACCGGGCCGTTCACGGCGGAGCCGCCCAACCGGGTCAGCTCGGACCGACCGGTGAGGGCCACCTGACGGGCCACGCCGTCGGTGATGGCGAACACCGGGCTGGCGACCGCCGGGGCCGGCGCGGGGTGGTCGGGCCGGGCGTACGCCGGGGTGCCGGTCGCTGCGACCAGAGTGGTCGTCGCGATGCCGAGTGACAGGACGGCGCGGCGGAAGGTGCGTCGGTTCACATGGACTCCTCTGCGTCTCCCGGCCATCGGCTCGTGGCGGCGACCGAAAGATTGACGACGATGACTAAATAGGTATACGTCCACGGGGAAGCCGTCAACGTCGCCGTCAGCAGTTGATTACGTACCGCAGCTCAGACAGCCACGAACCGGACCGGCTTCGGCAGCGCAGGTCGCCGCCGTCCTCGCGCACATCTCGAAGCGCTGGCTGACCTGCGCGTCGCCGGGCGCACATCCCCGCGGGCCGGCGGCACGGTGGGGAGACCCGCGATCAGCGGCCCAGAAAATCTGGTCTCCCGAGGCTAGACATTCTTGGTGGGGCTGGGTAGTGTTGCCTCCGTTGACGACAGAGATCGGTTAAAGACGCTGACGAGAGCAGGAGCGTCGAAGCAGGGCCCGGAACTTCTCGCGGCCCGCTCGGCAACTGCGGTGGAACCACATCACCGCGCGCAACACGGCAAGTGCAGGACAAGACCTTGACGTAACTCCAGGTCAGGGCAGACCGCAGGCAGGGCCGATGCAAGGTTCGGGGCTCCGCCTGATGCAGCAAGGATCCGCCGCACATGTGCGGGGCCATGAAGTCGCGTGGGGCTCCGGCATCGGCGGATAGCAACCGTAGGCAATGCAAGAAGAGGAAAGGGAGGGCTGGACGCCGTTGGATCGCCCGCTGTCAGGACGTAGTGCGAGTTCTGAGGCGGACGCCGTAGTCCCATCGAACGTGAGGTGGTCTCCGGTCACGCTTATGCGATCCTCGCACCGCCTGCCGATAGCGGCACGGTGCGGAAACGAGAACCCGACGAACCTGTCGGTGGATGGTGTACTCAACCCGTAACCCTGGGCCCCGGCGCGTGTTGCGCCGGGGCCCTCGTTCGCGAAGAGGAATGTATGGCCCAACCCGACGACATGCTCAACGACGACGACTACCCCGCCTACACCATGGGCCGCGCCGCCGAGATCGTGGGTGCCTCGCAGGATTTCCTGCGCCGCCTCGACGAGGCGAAGCTGATCAGCCCGTTCCGCTCCGCCGGCGGACATCGCCGCTACTCCCGCTACCAGCTGCGCCTGGCCGCACGGGCCCGGGAGATGGTCGACCAGGGCACCGCCCTCGAAGCCGCCTGCCGGATCATCATCCTCGAAGACCAGCTGGAAGAGGCCCTCCAGCACAACCGCGACCACCAGTGCCGCCAGCAGGCCGGCGCTACCTGACCCCGCGCCGCACGGTCCTTCTCCACCACGAGAAGGACCGTCTGCCGCACCCCGAAGAACCTGCGGACGTCGCGCCGCCAGGACAGGGACACACGCAGGGAGACCAGGGGCTGTTACCCGCCTGTGCTACGGTCTCCCTGTTGCAGTTTTGATTTCCGTAGACGTTTCCGGCGCCTGATGGGGTTATCTGAAACCTCATCCAGGCGCTCTTTTCGTTTGTCGTGTCGGTTCGGCGCGGGCGATCAACGCGGCGGCGCGAGAGTCCGCACACCGTGCGGTCTCCAACAGCCTGCGAAGGAGCAGACATGGCTACAGGCACCGTGAAGTGGTTCAACGGCGACAAGGGCTTCGGCTTCATCGCCCAGGACGGCGGCGGCCCCGACGTCTTCGCCCACTTCTCCGCGATCGCATCGAGTGGCTTCCGCAGCCTCGATGAGAACCAGCGGGTGGAGTTCGACATCACCCAGGGCCAGAAGGGCCCGCAGGCGGAGAACATCCGCTCGCTCTGATCCCATTCTGCGGACGGCGGCCCGACTGGTTCAGCGGGCCGCCGTCCGTCATTTCCGCTGGCGGTGGGCCTGAGCGCTAACCACGCCGAGTTCCGGCGCAGCAACCGGCCAGGACCTCGTCATCGGACGGTCCGCCCGTCGCGGCATCGGCCAGCATGGCCTTCCGAACTGGCATGGGCGCGACGATCGCGGGTAGTACCCGAAACATGAGGGCGAGTTTCCGGCTCGGCCGGATCGCGGGCGTACCGGTCGGGGTCAACTGGAGCGTCCTGGTCATCTTCGCGCTGATCGCCTGGGGGCTGTCGGCCAACCAGTTCCCCCGGGCCTACCCGGACCGGCCGGTCGCCGCGTACGTCCTGGCGGGGCTCGCGGCGGCGGTGGTCTTCTTCCTCGGCCTGCTCGCCCACGAGGTGTCGCACGCGATCGTCGCCAAGCGCAACGGGCTGGAGGTCGGCGGGATCACCCTCTGGCTCTTCGGCGGGGTGGCCGAGCTGCGCGGCGAGGCGCGCGACCCGGGCGCGGAGCTGCGCATCGCCGGCGTCGGCCCGCTGGTGAGCCTGCTGATCGGACTCTTCTTCGGCGCGATCGCGGTGGTGCTCGCCGTGGCCGGGGTGCAGGGGCTCCTGCTGGGCTCGCTGGCCTGGCTGGCCGGCATCAACGTGCTGCTGGCGGTCTTCAACGCGCTGCCGGCCGCCCCGCTGGACGGCGGGCGGCTGCTGCGCGCCGCCGTGTGGAAGGCGACCGGCGACCGGACGAAGGCGTCGGTCGTCGCCGCCCGGGCCGGCTGGGTGCTCGGCGCGGTGCTGATCGGGCTGGGGCTGTGGCAGTTCCTGGCCGGCGTCGGCATCGGCGGGCTGTGGCTGACCCTGATCGGTTGGTTCCTGATCGGCGCCGCCGGCATGGAGGAGCGGCAGGCCCGGATGGGCAGCGCGCTTCAGGGCATCCGGGTGGCCGACGTGATGACGCCGCAGCCGCAGACCGCGTCGGGACAGATGACGGTGGGCGACTTCGTCGACCACTACCTCTTCGCGTACCGGCACACGGCGCTGCCGCTGACCGAGGACGACCGGCCCGTCGGCCTGGTCACCCTCGACCGGGTGCGCGGCATCCCGGCGGACCGCCGGGCCGGCACGACGCTGGCCGAGGTGGCCTGCCGCGCCGACGAACTGGTGCTCGCCCGGCCCGACGAGCCGCTGAACGAGCTGCTCCCCCGGCTCAGCGAGTGCGCCGACGGGCGTGCGCTGGTGGTCGCCGACGGCCGCCTCGTCGGGATCGTCTCGCCGAGCGACATCAGCCGGGCGGTGCAGCGCGGCAGCCTCCGCGATCAGCTGGCCGGCAACCGGCACTGACCGGGTGCCGGCCGCCGGGGAACGGGCGGGCGGCCGGCACCGGACGGTCGCGGGATCAGCGCGTACCGGCCGCCAGCAGCCCGCGCAGCCAGGCTCGGGTCCAGGCGGCGATGGTGAACGAGTCGGTGATCGTCCCGTCGCTGATCAGCTCGCCGACCCGCTCCGGCGGGTGGGCCCGGGGCGCCCGGATGCCCTCCGCCGCGCCGACCGGCCCCAGCTCGGCGATCTCGGCGAGATAGAGGCGGACCGCGTCGGTCGCGGTGCCGGTGTCGGGGTGCACCTCACCGAGGTCGACCAGGCGGGTCGGCGCCACCCCCAGCTCCTCACGCAGCTCCCGGACGGCCTGCTCCTCGGCGGCCACCCCCGCCTCGCCGAACCCCCGGGGCGCCTCCAGGTGCCAGCGCCTGGTGGCGTGCCGGAAGTGCTCGACCAGCACGACCGCGCCGTCGAGCACCGGCAGCAGCACGACCCCGTCGGCGCCGCCCGTGGGCAGCTTCCGGACGTACGTCCCGACAGCCCCGCCGGGGAGGCGGACCGGGTCGCGCAGCAGCGTCACGTACTCGTCCCGGTAGACCACCCCCGTCCGGCTCCACTCGACCGGCAGGCCACGGGCGCGCAGCGCCGCCGCCTTGGCGCGTTCCGCCGCCGCCACCTGTTCCGCCCCGTCGAGGATCTCGACCGCCGCGTCCGGCGGGTTGGTGAAGTACTCGGGCCGCCGCCTGCGCAGCTCGGCGTACTCGCCCCGCTCGTCAGTCATCGTCCCCCTCCGGCCGGTCGATGTTCGCCTCGTTGGCCTCCTCGTCGCCGTCGGACACCGGGAAGCCCATCTCCCGCAGCCGGCGCACGAGTTCCCGCCAATCCTCCCCGGCCCGCTGGAGACGTACCCGCATGACGTCGATACCGGTGCCCAGCTCGCGCCCCGCCCGCCGCTGGTCCCGCCCCACCACGGCGAACCGGACGACGGCCGTCGCCCCGCGCGCGGCGACCTCGGTGGCCACCTCCCCGACCAGTTCCACCCGCGGGTCGCCGTCGAACACGATCGAGACGCTGCTCCCCATCACCTCGACGGTCACCCGGATCACGGGCTCCCAGGCGTTGATCCGGTCCAGCCGCCGCTCCCCCACGATGTCGGTGAGCCGCCGGGCCAGGGCGACGTAGCGGTCGTACACCTGCTGGGAGCGGGTGACGAAGTCGAGCGGCTCGTCCAGCAGGGCCCGGAGGCTCTCCACGTACCCCCGCCACTCGTCGGTCCGCCGGGCCTGGTGCACGTGGTGCAGTTCGAGGCCGGTCAGGTCGATCCGCAGCGGGAGCTGCACCAGGTCGAAGGCGTACGGCCGCAGCGTCCGCAGCAGGCCGAGCAGGTCGTCCATGTCGCGCTCCGGGGGCCGCTCCCGCCGGTACTCCTGCATCGCCGTGCGGCGCAGCGAGTCCGCCGGGATGAGCGCGAAGCCGTCGACGGCGTCCGGCAGGGCCGTGTTGTAGCGCAGGTCGACGAGCTGCTTGAGCTCGGCGACCAGGGGCCCGGCGCGGAACATCCCGTCGGCCGGGTTGGTGTCGGGCTCCATCAGGAACTCCCGGTAGAAGCCCTCCCGGTCGGCCTGCTCGGCGCTGAGAGCCCACATGGCGACCTCCTGCAACCGGCGCTTGAGCAGCGGCAGGCTGTCGTCGTCCAGCCGGAGGTCCCGCTGGAGCTCCGCCAGGTTGAACGCCGGCAGCTGGAGCAGGAAGCGACGGAACTCGGCGATGATGCAGCGCTCGGTGAGCAGCCGGTTCTGCGCGTCGTCCCAGGACAGGCGCAGGCAGCGTACGGTGTCGACCTCGTCGAGCACGCGTACCCACGCCGACCAGCCCGCCGAGTCGACGCCGAACCTCGGCTCCGCCACCGGGGTGCGCTCGGACAGCAGGAACGGCACGAGCACGCTCTCGTCGAGCAACGCGCGGAAGGCGTCCCGCTGCGGGCCCTCGGTGGTGAAGTCCTGGTGGACGACGGGGTTGTTGAAGAAGTAGGCCCGGTTCACCACGACCTGCTCGGCGTTGAGGATCGAGCGCAGGTACTCGGCGCGGGCGTCGCGTCGACGCGAGCGCTCGACGTCCCGGTACGACAGCCGCCGGCTCAGCATCCGTTCGAGCAGGTCCTGGGTCACCCACTGGTTGTCCAGGCACTGGGCCACGACGGTGATGGGGGCGAGGTCGCGGTTGTCGATCGGCGTCAACCGGTCGCCGGCGCCGGCCAGATCCGGGGACATGTCTCTCCTCTGTGGACACGACAGGGTCGTCAGAGGCAACCACGGGAACCCTGCTGTCGGAAAGCCGTCGGAGGTGTCGAGGCAAACATCCGACACTTGACCGGACCGCTCCCCCGGCCTCCGCCCGTCAGGGCCGCGGGAGGTACGCGTCGAGCAGGTCGGTGCGGAACGTGCCGGCCGGGTCGAGCCGGCACGCCAGGTCGAGGAAGTCGGCGTACCGGGGCAGGGCCGCGGCGACCGCCGCCGGGGCGAGGCCGAAGACCTTCCCCCAGTGCGGGCGCGGCGCGAACGGCGCGAGCCGCTGCTCCACCGCCGCCACCACCGGCAGCACCACCGCCGCGTCGGCGGTCCAGGTGAAGTGGATGGCCAGGCTGTCCCGCCCGTGGTTCGGGCTGAGCCACAACCCGTCGGCGGCCACCGCCCGCAGCTCGCAGACCTGGAGCACCGGCGCGATCAGGTGCGCCACCGGATCGAGCGCGGCCAGCGCTGCCGACGCCGAGCCGCGCGGCACGTGGTACTCCGACTGCAACTCCGCCCCGCTGCTGGGCGTGAACTCCAGCCGGAAGTGCGGCAGCCGTTCGTGCCACGGGCCCGGCTCGCCGAGCTGTGCGGTGCAGTTCCGCGCGGGCATGCCCGGCACCGGGTGCCGCGGCGCGTCGGCCGCCGTCGTGCCGAGCCAGTCCGCCGGGAGCGGGGCCGCGTCCGCGCGCTGCTTGACCCACACCTCCCGCAGCCGCGGCGACCGCCAGTCGGTGAAGACGCTGACGCTGTACGCCGAGGCGAACGC
This sequence comes from Micromonospora sp. USAFONa4, assembly GCF_057197825.1. Classification (NCBI taxonomy): domain Bacteria; kingdom Bacillati; phylum Actinomycetota; class Actinomycetes; order Micromonosporales; family Micromonosporaceae; genus Micromonospora; species Micromonospora sp. USAFONa4. Next base: position 1,738,647 of record NZ_CM170072.1, read on the forward strand.
CGCGTCCAGCGCCGCGCGGGGCAGGCCGAGGCGGACGTGCTGGCGGATCTCGAAGGTCGGCACCACGTCCAGGGTGACCCGGGTGACGACGCCCAGCGCGCCCAGCGACACGACCATCCCGGCGAAGGTGTCCCCGTCGGCCGCCCGGTCCACGGTCAGCAGGTCGCCGCCGGCGGTGACCAGTTCCAGCCCGGCGACCGCGCTGGCCAGGTTGCCGATCGTCTCCCCCGAGCCGTGGGTGCCCGTGGCGACCGCCCCGGCGACCGAGATGTGCGGCAGCGAGGCGAGGTTGGCCAGGGCGTACCCGCGTGCGTGCAGCCAGGCCGCGAGGTCCCCGTACCGCATGGCGGCCGGCACGGTGACGGTCCGGCGGTCCGGGTCGAGCGCGACGGTCGCGGGCAGCCCGGCCAGCGAGACCAGGTCGCCGGTGGTGTCGCCGAGGCGGTTGAACGAGTGCCCGGTGCCCACCACCCGGAGCCGGTCGCTGCCCGCCACCAGCCGGCGCAGCTCGTCGAGCGAGGAGGGGCGGTGGTGGCGGCGGGCGGCGTAGCGGACGTTGCCCGCCCAGTTGTGCCGCGGCCCGGCCCCGGCGGTGGTCACGGGGTGCGGTGGCGGTCGGCGGCCGGGGCCCCGCCGAGCGCGTCGACGAAACGGTCCCCGGCGTGCCGGGTCAGCGCCGCCGCCACCTCGGCGGGCCTCTCCCGGACCCGCGTCAGGTCCAGCAGCTCCACCGCGGCCCGGCCGTCGACCGGGTGGTGCGCGTCGGCCGGCAGGTCGACCAGCGCGCCCGGCGCGGGGACCAGCAGCAGTCGCGGCGTCGACGGCAGCCCCTGCCGGGCGGGCGGCCGGGCCAGCGCCAGCGCCGCGACCTCCGCCCACGCGATCGTGCGGCGCAGCCCGGGGCGGCGGACGCTCAGGCCGTCGGCGCCGATGACGAACCGGAACGGGCGCAGCAGGCCGACCAGCACGCCCGCACCCAGCAGCACGGCGCCGACGGCGACCAGCCGGCGCAGCAGCACGTGCTCCCCCGGCAGCGCCAGCAGCACCCCGCCCCCGATCACGCAGGCCAGGGGCAGCACCAACGCCCCCCGGTTGCGGTGCAGTTCCATGTCGTACCCCCGTTCGACACCGCGGTCGTCGGGACGCATCATCCGACGAGCAGGGCGGGACGGAAAACCGGTCGATCGGGCACGGTTACCGCGCCCCCGTCGGGGAACCCTACGCCGATGAGCAGCTACCGCGATCCCGCCCCGCGGGGCGACGTGTTCCCCTCCGAGGAGGAGATCGACCCGACCGGCATCGGACCGGTGTCGTCGGCCGGGGCGTACCCGGCGGGCACCACGCCCCGCCCCAAGCCGGCGCCGCCGCCGACGCCCCCGCCGCACCCGGTGCCCCATCCGGGGCCGGCGCCCCGGGTGGGCCACGCCTGACGGCCGGTACGACGGGGGCCGCCGCCCCGCGCGACTTCCCGCCGTCGTGGGTGCATGGAGTCGACGCGGTGGTGGGGCGGCGGTTGCCCGCCGGCTCAGAGCTGGGGCTTCACCTCGGCGGCGACCAGCTCCAGGTGGTCGAGGTCGGCCAGGTCGTGCACCTGGAGGTAGATCCGCTCACTGCCGATCTCGGCGTACCGGCCGATCTTGTCGACCACCTCGGCGGGGGTGCCCGCGAGGCCGTTCTCGCGCAGCTCGTCCGGCTCCCGGCCGATCGCGGCGGCCCGCCGGGCCACCTCGGCGTCGTCGCGCCCGCAGCAGAGCACCAGGGCGTTGGACCAGCGCAGCTCGCCCGGGTCGCGGCCGGTCTCGGCGCAGGCGGCCCGGACCCGGTCGAACTGGGCGGCGGAGTCCTCGATCGAGGCGAACGGCAGGTTGAACTCGTCGGCGTAGCGGGCGGCCAGGCGGGGCGTGCGCTTCGGGCCCATGCCGCCGAGCAGGATCGGCGGGCGCGGGTCCTGCACCGGCTTCGGCAGGGCCGGCGAGTCGCCGACCGGGTAGTACGTCCCGGCGAAGTCGAAGGTCGCGCCGGGCGGCGTCGCCCAGAGCCCCGTGACGACCGCGAGCTGCTCCTCCAGCCGGTCGAAGCGCTCCCCCAGTGACGGGAAGGGAATCCCGTACGCGGTGTGCTCCTCGGCGTACCAGCCGGCGCCGATGCCCAGCTCGACCCGGCCGCCGCTCATCTGGTCGACCTGCGCGACGGTGATGGCCAGCGGGCCGGGCAGCCGGAAGGTGGCGGCGGTCATCAGCGTGCCCAGCCGGATCCGCCGGGTGTCCCGGGCCAGGCCGGCGAGCGTGGTCCACGCGTCCGTCGGGCCGGGGTCGCCGCTCACCGCGCCCATCTTCAGGTAGTGGTCGGAACGGAAGAAGGCGCCGTAGCCGGCCTCCTCCGCGCAGCGGGCCACGGCGAGCAGGTCGTCGTACGTCGCGCCCTGCTGGGGTTCGGTGAAGATCCGCAGTTCCATGCTTCGAGCATAGGGAGCGGGTCGGGTCGGCGTGCCGTTCCGGCCCTTCCCCGGGCGGCGGCGTCGGGCGGATGCCCACCGCGCGAAGTGGCGGGGATCCGATAGCGGCGAGCCTGGCCCCGGGTCGTCCGCCGGTCCAGAGTGGAGGCCGAGCGACGAGGCGAGGAGGAACCCATGGAGGACCAGCACCCCGACGGGCTGACGGGGGCGGTGGACGCACTGCTCCCGGAGGTGTCCCGCCGGGCCGGGGAGATCGAGGCGGCCCGGGGGCTGCCCGCCGATCTGCTCGACTCGCTGCGGGCGGCCGGCTGCTTCCGGATGTTCGTCCCCCGCAGCCACGGCGGGTACGAGGCGGACCTGCACACCGGGCTGCGGGTGCTGGAGTCGCTGGCCCGGGCCGACGGCTCCACCGGGTGGACGGTGATGATCGGCGCCGAGACGCCGCACCTGGTGGCGATGCTCTCCCGCGACCGGTTCGACAAGTTCTACGCCGACGGTCCGGACGTGGTCGTCGGGGGCGGGTTCGCCCCGCAGGGGCGCGCCGAGGCGGTCGACGGCGGCTTCCGGGTCACCGGTCGGTGGGCGTTCGCGAGCGGCGCCCGGCACGCCGACTGGATCTTCGGCAACTGCGTGCTGGCCGGGGACGCCGGGCCGGCGGGGGCACCGCCGGCGATGCGCTCCATGCTCTTCCCGGCCTCCCGGGTCACCGTGCACGACACCTGGCACGTGCTCGGCCTGCGCGGCACCGGCAGCCACGACATCGAGGTGGCGGACGCCTTCTGCCCCACGGAGGAGAGCTTCGACCTGTTCACCGGCGTGCCCTGCGTGCCGGGGCCGGGCTTCGTGGCGCCGCTGGTCCACTTCGTCCTGCACCTCGGCGCGGTGGCGGTCGGCATCGCGCAGGGCGCGCTGGACGACATGGTCGCGCTGCTCGAGGGCGGCCGGCAGCGGCTCTACGCCCGGCAGTCGCTCGCCGACTCGCCGGCCTTCCGCCTCCAGCTCGGCCGCGCCGACCTGGACGTACGGGCCGCCCGGGCGCTGCTGCGGGACCTGGCCGACGAGCTCTGGGCGGCCTGCGCCACCGATCCGGCGGCGATCCCCGCGCTGCACCCGCGGATCTCCGCCGCGCTGCCCTGGGTGACGGAGCGGGCAGCCGCCGCGGTCGACACCTGCTACCGGGCGGCCGGCGGCGGGGCGGCCCGGGACTCGTCGTCGTTGCAGCGCCGGTTCCGCGACATCCACACGTTCAGCCAGCACGCGGCGGCGGCCGAGGGCTGGCTCGCCAACAACGGCGCGCGGGTGCTCGGCCGGCCGGTGGAGCTGGCCTACTGACGCCGGGGTGGAGCCGCGCGTGCGCCCGGCTCGGGCGGGTGTCCCGGCTTCCGACCGGAGCCGGGGCACCCGTCCGCCGTCGATCGACGGATCAGCAGCGCTGCCGCTGCCCCGTGTAGTGCACGCCGACCTTGCCCACCACGGTCAGGTCGGTCAGGGCGGTGTTCGCACCACGGGACACGTAGCACGAGTAGCGGTGCTGGTTGATGACTTCGAGGTGGATGTGGACCCCGCTGTCACCGTTGACCTGGTAGCAGCTGGACCAGCGGAAGCGGCCCGTCTCGCCGAGCTTGGTCCACGGACCGACCGAGGCGCCGACGACGATGCCGCCGGGCTTGTTGTTCACGTGCATCACGTCCGCCCGGCCGAGGATCTGCCCGGTCGTGGTGTCCCGGGCCTCGAGCCCGATGCGGTAGCCGCCGTCGGCGAGATTGCGGGTCGCGCAGCCGGCCTGGACGGTGACCACCTTGACGGCGACCGGGTGCCCGGAAGCGGTCTTGGTGCCGAACGGCGAGACGATCGTGGCGCCCGGGCTGCGGTAGATGTCGACGGCCCAGTCGTTGGGGTAGCCCCAGTGGCCGAAGACGATGTGGTGCGAGGTCGGCCCGGAGAGACCGAACCGGTCCCAGGTGGACGAACCCTGGATCGGCGGATAGACGTTTACCGTGTCCGCTTCAGGATGCGCCTGTGCGGCGCCGGCCGGGGCGACCACGGCGCCGACCGCGAGCACGAGGGCGGCCATCGCAGGGGCGAGACGACGACTGAACTTCACATGATCTCCATGGCTGTCCTGGCGCAGCGGGCTCGGTGGACATCGCACCGGGAGGCGCACGAGCGGGCCTGCGCGCGATCCGGCGGATCTTATACCACCATCGATGGACCTCATGATCGACGTCTATCCTTCCGCCGCCGGGCTCCCCGGCTCCCGGCGGACCTCCGGCCGGCCGCTCAGACGTACGGCCGGGTGGCGTACGCCGCCTTCAGCGCGGCCAGCCCCGTCGACTTCGGCGACAGGGTGCCCCAGCCCGAGTTGAAGTAGTTGGTCCGCGCGATCCGGGGTCCCCGCTCGGCGTTGAGCTGGGCGATGGCGGCCGGGACGGTGGCGATCCAGCCCGCCTGGTCCGGCACCTCCGCCACCCGTACGCCCCACTCGGCGATGATCACCGGGCGGGAGAGAGCGACCGGGCCGAGGTCGGCCACCGCCCAGTCCTTCGCCCGGCGGAACCGGGCCAGCGCCGTGTGGGTGGGGCTGGTGGCGTAGGCGTTCCACTGGAGGAAGTCGAGCCTGGCCATCAGCGACTCCGGGTGGGTGCGCTGGAAGCAGGCCCGGTCGAAGCCGCCCACCCCGACCGAGAACGTCGTGCCGGCGGGCAGTTGGCGGGCCTTGAACCAGTTCACGATGTACGTCATCGCCTGCACCGCACGGGCGTCCGACTGCGCCCACGGGTAGGTGACGCCGGACTCGGTGGTGCCGAACTCGTGGTCGGTGTCCAGCTCGGAGGCGAGCTGGATGTTCACCCCGAAGCCCATGGTCCGGTACTGGGACAGGGCGCGGGCGAAGAGCCCGTCGCAGTGCCCGGCCAGGACCTGGCTGTAGCCGTACGCCCGGGGCCAGGTCGTGCCCGGACGCTGCTGGATGGTCATCGCGGGCGCCGGGACGGTGTAGGTCACGCCGTCCACGGTGAAGGTCTGCGGCCCGGCGTTGGGCGCGCCGTAGTGCTTCAGCTCCAGCACCATGTTGATCTGCATCCCGGCCCTGCCGAGCGTGACGAGCCACGGCCGTTGGTAGCCGGGGAAGATGTAACCGTCGGCGAAGCTGCGGTACTGGGTCAGCGAGCGGAAGTTGCCGCCGGCCATGTCGGCCGTCGGGTCGGCGCCGCCGGAGAGGTAGTAGCCGCCCAGCACCGGCGGCGCGATCGTGTAGTCGGCGGTCGCGGTGGCGGTACGCCCGCCGTTGTCGCGCACCGTGACGGTGACCCGGGGCATCACGCCACCGCCCGGTAGACGGCGACGGACCCGTTGTCCGACGCCCTGGTCCAGGTGCGGCCGGAGTCGTCGGTGACGGTGAGGGTGAGCGGGTCGATGACGGCGGTGACCTTGACCGGCGCGCTGCTGTTGCCCTGCGCGTCGGTCACCACGATCGTGACGGTCACCGGCTTGGTGTCGGCGTCGCCGTAGGTGACCGTCAGGATCATCTGGTCGCCGGGTGAGTAGGTGGAGGCGTTCAGGGAGGCGGTGGCGGTGGGAGCGGCCATTGCCGGCTCCTCTCGTGCTCGGTGACCGGACCGACCGGCTGGGAGCAGGGCCGGTTCCGGTGGGCAGGATGGGACGGGCGACGCCCGGGCACCCGGGACGTGACTGCCGGATCGCGACCTCGCGCTGCGTGGGCGGACGGCGCTGCGCTACGCCGCGGCCGTCGCGGGGTCGGTTCGGTGATGGCGGTGTCGGCGGGGACGATGCTGTCCCCGCCGGGCCCGAGGAATGGGTTGTGGCCCGCCATCCTCACGCCTCTGACCTGCTACAACAGTGCGCCGGAGAGGCGATCGGCGTCCTGTCCGTTATCGGACGGCTGATCCCTGAGGACAGCACTTGCGGAAACTCTGGTGATATGCCGAATGAGTCCGCTTCGCCTTTCCCGTTCGCCACCTCGGTGCCGGCTGGCACGCGGGGCGGCGGAAACGCCGGAGTCGGCCGTACAGTGTGCCGACCGTTCTAACGAGGAGGGGTTCCGTGACCCAGCCACCACCGGTGCCGGGCCCTCCGGGCTCCGGCGAGGCGCCCGGCAGCACCGACGGTGACGACCCCCGAGACGCGACGCCGCACCTGCTCGTCATGCCGTCCATCGAGGGCGCGCCGCCCCCGATGGTGTGGCCCGGGGCGGAGGGCGCCCCCGCCTGGGCGATCCCCGTCAGCATCCCGGCCGGGACGCGCGGCTACGCGGTGTTCATCCCGCTGGTGCCGGCCGCCCCCACGGCGGCTGCGGTCGCCTCCGACCCGCCGGCCCCGGCACCGGCCGTCCCCGCCGCCGGACCGGCCGAGGCGACCGCCACGAGCATGCCGACGGTCGTCGTCGAGCCGGCGAGAAACATCCCAACGCAGACCGTCAGGATGGCGGCGGCGGACGCCGCGGCACCGACTGCCGCGCCGCCACCTGACGCCGTCAGCCCGCCGCCGGAGGGCACCGACGCCGCACCGACCACCACCGCCCCCGCTGCGCCAACCACGAACGGGCCCACCAGCGAGGCGACCCCCGACACCGGGACGCCCGCGACCGCCACGCCGTCCCCCGCAGGAGCACCGGTTGTCACGGCGGCGGCCACCGCTGGAGCACCGGCCGCCGCGTCGGCGGGCACCGGCGCATCCGCTGCCCGCCCGCCCGCGACCACCGTCCAGCAGCCCGCCGCCGCGCCGCTGCCGGCGCCGTACCGGATCGGGGTGCCGGCCGGCGCGCCGGCGCCGTACCGCGGCTACCAGCCGGTCCCGCGCCCGCCGTCGTTCCTCGACACGCGCTGGCCGGGGCCGGCGCCCACCCAGGACCGGGCCGTACCGCTCGCGGTCCTCGCCGGAGCGTTGGGCCTGGCGTTCTTCGTACCGCTCACCCGCACCGGCATCGGCTGGTTCCTCGGCTGGCTCGCCCTGACCGTCGCGGTGGTCCTCGCGGTCCGGCGGACGGGTGCGGAACTGCCGCGCGCCGACCGGCTGATCCGCGCCGGCTGGGCGGTGGCGGCCCTGGCGCTGCTGTCGGTCCTGGCCTTCCGCAACGCCTGGTGGCTGGTGACGTTCTGCGTGCTCGGCGCGCTCTGCTGCGCGACCCTCGCGATCGTGGGCGGCCGGCTCGTCCGCTCCATCCTGTTCAGCCTGGTGGCGGCCCCCTTCGCGGCGTTGCGGGGGCTGCCGTGGGTGCGTGGGCACCTGCACGCCCCGGCGAACCCGCACCTGGCCCGCCGGGTCGTCGGGTCGGCCGCCGCCACCGTGGCCGCGCTGATCGTCTTCGGCGCGCTCCTGTCCTCGGCCGACGGCGCCTTCTCCGTGATGCTCGGCGAGCTGGTTCCCGAGGTCGACGGCGGCGCGACGTTCCGTTGGATCCTCCTCGCCGCCGTGGGCGGGCTCTGCGCCGTCGCCGCCGTCTACACGCTGGCCGCGCCGCCCGACCTGTCGACGATGGACCGGCCCGGCACGCGCCGATTCGGCCTCGTGGAGTGGGCGCCGGTCATCAGCGCCCTGACGCTGCTCTTCGGCGGCTTCGTGGCGGTGCAGTTCACCGTCCTGTTCGGTGGACAGCGACACGTGCTGCGCACCGCCGGCCTCAGCTACGCCGAGTACGCCCGCAGCGGGTTCTGGCAGCTCGTCGTCGTCACCATGCTGACGCTGGCGGTGCTCGGCGGGGTGGCCCGCTGGGCGCGACGGGACCGGGCCGTCGAGCGCCACCTGCTGCGGGTCCTGCTGGGCCTGCTCAGCGTGCTCAGCTTCGTCATCGTGGGGTCGGCGCTGTCCCGCATGTACACGTACCAGAAGGCGTACAGCTTCACCGGCGAGCGGCTCTTCGTGATGGCGTTCGAGCTGCTGCTCGGCACCGTGTTCCTGATGATCCTGGTGGCCGGGCTCCGCTGGCGCGGCGCCTGGATCCCCGGCACGACGGTGGCGCTCGCCGTGGTGATGCTGCTGGGCCTGGCCGTGCTCAACCCGGAGGACTACGCCGCCCGCCGCAACATCGCCCGGTACGAGCAGACGGGGAAGATCGACGCCTGGTACCTGCGGGCGCTCTCGGCCGACGCGACGCCGGCGCTGGCGGGCCTGCCCGATCCGGTGCGCCGCTGCACGCTGAGCTGGGTCGCCAAGGACCTCGACGAGCCGGACCCCTGGTACGCCTGGAACCTGGGCCGGATCCGGGCGCGCGCCGCGCTCGACCGGGCCGGGCCGGGCGCGGTCGGCGGTCCACGCGACTGCCGGGCCGCCGACCAGTTCGACCTGCCGAAGCGCCGCCGCTGACGGGCCCGCCGTCCCCGGGTAGGTCCGGGGACGGCGGGACTGCCGGGCCGGCGGGCCGGGTGCGTCCGCCGGGTGCCGGTCTCCTCACCAGGGCTCGGGGATGCCCACCGCGAGGCAGCGCTGGGTGCCGGGGACCGGCTGGTAGCAGGCGGACGCCTCCAGGTTGTTGGTCAGGTCGGAGCGGGAGAAGGACGTGCTGCCGCCGTTGACGCAGGTGCCGCCGCTGGTGGACATACCGCCGGTGACCTTGGCCGTGGCGCAGCCGACCGTGGCGGCGGTCTTCTCCACCGTGTTCAGCGAGGAGCGCTGGTCCGCGTACTGGTGGGCGCCGTAGCCGGTCAGCCGCACGCCGGGACGGGTGACCGTGTACTGGAACGCCGTCGACGTGTAGTACGACCAGCTGGCGCCCGTGCCCACGGTGCGCAGCTCCGGATCGGCGGACGAACCGGGAACGAACATGGCGAAGCCCTTGTCGTGGGTGCTCGTGCCCGCGATCATCCGGTAGACGATCACCAGCAGCCCCTGGCTGTAGCTGCCGGTGGAGTAGGTCAGGTAGCTGCCACTGCCGCAGGTGGTCCGGTCGGCGACGTAGCCGACGCCGTTGGCGTAGAGCATCACCCTGGCGCAGCGGCCGTCGTCGGCGGTGTCCTCGATCGTACCGACCGTGGTGCTGGTGCCGGAGTTGTCGGTGGCGTAGCCGGTCAGCCGGACGCCGGGCAGCGTGCCGGCGTACTGGTAGGCGGTGGGATGGTAGTAGCTCCACGAGGCCGACCAGCCGCTGCCGGAGGGCAGCGCGAGCGCCGGCGAGGCGGGCAGCAGTGCGACGACCAGCGCGGCGGCCAGGGCCGCGAACAGCGTCACCCGGGTCGACCGCCATCGGAAACGGGCCTTCATCGGTCCTCCGATCTCCACGACGGGCGGGACACCCGGCGTCACGGATCAGGTTGACCGAGGACGTCGGCGGCGGGTACCGCTGGGTCTCGAAGCGGACAGCCGGACGGCCTCACCCCGGCTGCGCGCCCCCGACCGCGAAGGCCCGGCGGGCACCTGCGGTGCTCAGGCCGGCGCCGCGCCCCGGACGGCCCAGGCCCGGGCGGTGAGCCGGATCGAGCCGTCCGGTGCCACGGGCAGGCGGGCCGAGAGCAGATCGCGCAGGCGGGCGCGCTGCGGCGCCGTCAGGGAGGCGACGTACGAGGGGGCGGGGCCCTGCCCGCCCAGGAACGGCGTCCAGTAGTCGTCGACGTCCGCGAACACCATGGGCACGTCGACGGGCCGGAGCGCCACCGCCGTCAGGCCCGCGTCGGTCCACATCCCGCGCAGGGAGTCCGGGTCGCACCCCGCGAAGCGGCGGCCCTCGTCCCGCTCGGCCACGGCCGGGTCGAGCAGGGCGGCGGCGTCCCAGAAGTGCCGCAGCAGCGCCATGCCGCCGGCGTAGTCCCAGACGTAGGCGGCGGCCACTCCGCCGGGGCGGACGACCCGGGCGAACTCGGCGACGGCGCGCGCCGGCTCGGGCACGAAGTTGACCGCGAGGCCGCTGACGACGACGTCGACGCAGCAGTCGGGCAGGGGCAGCGCCCGGGCGTCGCCGACCTGGAAGGCCACCCGTTCGTCGCGGACGGCCGCGCGGGCGTACGCGACGAAGCCCGGCGAGCTGTCGACGCCCGAGACGTACGCCGGGCCCCCCAGTGCCAGCACGGTCGACGTGAGCGCGCCCGTGCCGCAGCCCACGTCGAGCCAGCGGTGGTCCGGTGGCACAGCCAGCCACCGCAGGAACTCCCGCGCGACGGGGCGGCTCCACCGGCCCACGTACGCCTCGTAGGCCCTGCCGTCCGCCCAGACCGGGTGCGCCATGCGGAGACGATACGACGCCCCGGCGTGCCGGGCCGACCGCAGGCCAGGGCCGGTGGGGCTGGTGCGCACCGATTCGCCTCGATGAGCCAGACTCGGTCGTACCCCTGCCTGCCCCGACGGCTCCCGAGCGCACCCCCGTACCCCTCGCCCGATGGTTGGAGCGCATGTCCCACACCCTCCTCGCCTGGTTGGTCGGCGGCGTCCTGCTGGTGGGCGCGGGCTTCGCGACGACCCTGCTGCCCCGGTGGCGGGCGCGGGGGCGGGAGCGCCGGACCGCCTGGTCCGCCGCCCGCGCGGCCATCGACAGCGCGGCCGTCAGCCGGGACGCGGCGGCGACCCGGGTGCCGCAGGCCGAGCAGTTGCTGGCCCGCGCCGAGTCCATCGCCGCCGGGCACGGCGGGGCGTCCGCAGCCCGGGAGGCGGCGCAACACGCGAGGGAGGCCGACCGGCTGTGGCGCACGCACCAGTGAAACCCCGCAGGCGATACCGGTACGAGCTGCTGCGCTGGTCGCTGCTCGGCGTCGCCGTGGTCGTCCTGGTCGTCTTCCTGCTCGCCCAGCGGCAGAGCGTCGACGTCAGCTACGGCCGGTCGCCGGCCGCCCCGGCGAAGATCGACGAGGGCTCGGCGGGTGAGCTGAGCGACGCGAGCGTGCCCTCGGTGGACGAGATGACCGCGCTGGTGGCCGCCGACCCCGTGGTGCGGCTCCCCGGCGCGACGGCGCGCTGGAACGAGCAGCGGGTCCGCGAGGCCGCCGGCGCCGAACCCGTCCGCATCCTGGTCGCGCCGCCCGGGCTCGACGAGGACGAACGCGAACGGGTCCGGGACGTGAAGAACGCGACCGTCCGGGTGATCGGCACCGAGGTCAGCGGCGGCATCTACCAGGCCGTACCCGACACCCTGCCCGGCTGGCGCGCCCAGTTCGCCACCGCCGACGTGACAGGCATGCTGGTGGCGTTGATCGCCGCGCTGCGGGACGCGCCCGACCCGCCCGAGCACGACGAGCTGCGATGGCGTGACCCGACCGACCGGGAGCTGGCCGCCGTCGCCGCCGACCTGCGGGCCACCGGCCTGCACCTGGGCGCCGGGGCCACGCTGACCGGCGTCCCCGAGAAGGCCGCGCGCAACGCCTTCCCGGACGGCGCCCGGTACGTGGCGCTGCCCGCGCAGCCGTTCGGCGAGCCGGTGCCCCGGTACGGTCCGGCGCTGGCCGAGCTGTTCCCGAACACGCCGATCGTCGTGATGTACGGCCTCTGGATCGAGTACCACGGCCCGGCGGCCGACGACTTCGCGGAGCTGGCCGGGGCGAGCTTCTACGGCCAGTTCGGCGGTCGGCTGAGCCGGTACGACTACCCCCAGGGCAACATCCTGACGGCGTACCTGAACCGGGTCACCGACCTGCGCTACTCGGGGCTGTTCGACCGCCCGCTGCCGTACCGGCCGATCGACCCGCTGCGGGTGGCGCTGCCCGCCCTGCCGTGGCTCTTCGCGGGCTGCGTGGCGACGTTCCTGATCCTCTCGGTCCGGTCGCTGCGCCGGTCGGAGGCCCTGGTGGTCCGGCGGGGCGACCCCGGGCGGGGTGGCACACCGGCCCGGTTGGCCGGTCTCACCTCGCTCGCCGTCGAGATGTCCCTGCTCACCGACGCCCGCAGCGATCCGGCGCTGACCCGGGGCATCGTCAAGCTCCAGGCCGCCCGCGCCGCGCTCGACGAGGGGCTGCCGGACCGCCACGTGCGGACGTTGCTGGACGAGGCCGTCGACGAGCTGGACGACGGCGCCCGGACGTTGGGCATCGCCAGCTACCGCCCGCACCTCTACCTCCGGGGCAGGTTGTCGTGAGCCAGTCCGTACGACGTCGGCTCGCCGACCTGTTCGGCACGCCCTTCGGCGTCGCCGTCCTGGCCTGCCTGGCGCTGGCCGGCTGGGCGGTGTGGACCGGCGGGGCGCTGGACGGCCCTGTCGCCCGCCACGTGCGCGCCTCCTCCGTGTACGTCGCGCCGGGCGTCGAACTGGACCGCGCAGCGGCCGAACGGATCATCGGCAACCGCCGGCTGGTCGTGCTGATGCTGGCACCGGGCGCCGACCTCAGGCAGGGCTGCCGCCAGGTCGAGCGCGCCGCCGACGGGACCGTCGTGCTGGTGATGAGCCGCGACGGCGACGAGTACGACACCTACGGGTGCGCGCTGCTGCCCGGGCGCGACGACGGGAACTTCGGCCGGGCCTTCGTGGCGGAGATGGCCGTCAGCCGGGGCGTCGACACCTTCGCCGACCGCCCCCTGGAGGCGCTGAAGGTCGTCACCGTCAACTACGACCTGCTGGTGAAGGCCGGCACCGTGCCCGACGGCGCGCGGACGATCAGCCCGTCGCTGCCCCGCTTCCTGCTCGCCACCGCGGCGATCGTGGCCGTCGTCGCCGGGGCGACGGTGCTCTACGTCGGGGGCCGCCGCGCGGGCCGGCTCGCGGACGCCCGTCGCCGCCGCCGCGACGACAACGCCGACGCCCGCAGCGCGCTCAGCGCCGCCGCCGCCGTGCTCGCCCAGCAGATCATCGACCTCGACCGGTGGTACGCCATGGCGCAGCGCCAGGCCTACATCGACGGCGCCAAGGAGACGTTCGGCAGGAAGTACCTGGCGCTGACGTCGGACTACGCCGCGCTGCTCGAACACGTGACGGCCGTGGACGCGGACGACGAGGACGCCGTACGCCGACTCGTCGAACGCGTCGACGCGCTGAGCGGGCGGGCGGCGGCGCTCACCGGGTCGGCGACCGCGAACGGGCCACGCCCGAAGTCCGCCCGGGGCGTCGGCGCACAGCCCTCCGGCGACTGACGACGCTGCCACGATCCGCGCCGACCGCCGCTGGCCCGGTCGACGGCACCGTGCTGTTCACGGCGGTGCCGGCCGTACGGTGCCCGGTCCCCACGGACCGCCCTCCGGCACGTCGGTCGCCCGGTGGTGGGCGGGTCGGCCGGTACACGGAGCGAGATGCCGCACCGGACCCGCCGATCCGGACCGGGGGCCCTCGCATCCGGACCTGCCTCGCGTCGTGCGGAACCGGAGCCGCGGCGTGACCGACCACCGGGACATGCGCAAGCTCAGCCCGACCGAAGGGGGCAATCGATGTTCAGCATGGACGTGAACCGGCGGACGGCGTTGCGGGCGGCGGTGGCCGGCGGGGCCGGCGTCGGCCTGGCCGCCACCGGCCTGGGCGATCCGGCCCGCGCGGAGCGGCCCACCGACCCGGACGGGCCCGCCCGGGGACCACGCATCGCGATCCTGCTCTTCGACGGGATCGCCCCGATCGACGCCATCGGCCCGTACGAGGTGCTGTCCCGGATCCCGGGCGCGTCCGTGGTGACCGTCGGCAAGCGGACCGGCCCGGTCCGGACGGACAACGGCGTGCTCACCCTCGGGGTGGACCGCACGCTCAGCCAGGTGCGCCGCGCCGACGTGCTGCTGGTGCCCGGGGGAAACGTCCGCGGCGTCCAGGCCGATCCCGACACGATCCGCTGGGTCCAGCGGATCCACCGGCACACGACCTGGACCGTCTCGGTCTGCACCGGCGCCCTCGTCCTGGGCACGGCCGGCCTGCTACGCGGGCTGCGCGCGACCACGTACTGGAGCCTGAGGGACCAGCTCGCCCAGTTCGGCGCGACCTTCGTCCCGGGCCGCTACGTCGAGGCGGGCCGGATCATGACCGCCGCCGGCATGTCCGCCGGGATCGACATGTCCCTGCACCTCGCCGCGAAGATCGCCGGCGAACGGATCGCCCAGGCACTCCAACTGGTCGTCGAGTACGACCCCGATCCGCCGTTCGACACGGGCAGCCCCGAGAAGGCCGGCCCGGAACTGGTGCGCCTGGCGCTGGAACTGCTGGGGCAGCCCGCTCCCCGCTGACGGCAGGCCGTACCCGCCGACCCGGGGCGCGTCCATCGCGTCGCCCCGGGTCGACGTACCGCCTCCCGCTCGCGTCCCGGCGGCCATCGTCAGTTGCTCCGGTCAGGCCGGCGATCCTGAACCGGTCCGTCCTCCCGGTGCCGCCCACTCGACAGTGACGAGTAGTAGGCCGGGACAGGGGGACGTCGCTGGTAGTCGTCCGCCAGGATCGCGACGAGAGGCGGGATGGCCGGCCGCATGACCTCGGTGGCCAGGTTCGACAGGCCCTTGATCGGCTGGATGGCTACCTCCCTCCAACGGCCCCGTTGCCGGGCGACGAGGTGACCGACGATCTCCTTGAACGCCTCGGCGTCATCGCCCTGCCACACGGCGAGTCCGACGCGCATCGCGGCGAAGACCTCGGCGATCTCGCGGGCGTCCGTGAGACCCCGTTCGTAGATGCTGAGGAGCCGCGGGTACTCGATGAACAGCTTCGGGTGCTGCGCCACCACCGGGGCGATGCGCACGGCCGCCTGGGTGCTGTTCATCCAGAGCGCGGTCTGGGCCAGCTTCCGTACGTCCTTGTAGTTGAGCCGACCGGCATGGCGGACCAGGTACTCGACGAAGAGGTTCCCCGTCTCCGGCGAGGCTGACGAGGCCGCCGCGTCCATGATGGCCTCGTGGTCGCCGGTCCGTTCGTCGCGGTGCACCAGGGACGACACGATCTTCATGCACACGTCGCCGGTCTCGTCACCCCAGTGGGCGAGGCGACGCCCGTGCAGGGCCGTGGCGCCGAGCAGGAGCTGCAACTCACGCTCGGGATCTCCGGCGAGTCGCGCCTCGTACGGGTGGATGAGCAACCTGTCTATCGGCGCCCGCCGCTTGAGGATGGACGGCACCTCGTCGGCGACGGACAGGTCGATGCTGGACAGCAGCATCGACCACCCGTTGTCGTCGAGTCCGGCGTGCAGGAAGCGCACGGTGGACCGCCACCAGGTCAGCTGGTCGTCCCCCTCGGGCGCGAGTTCGTCGAGCGGAACAGGCCCGTCGCAGAGCTCGGTCAGCAGCGTGAGCAGGTTGCCGAGGTACGCGGCGACCCGGCCGAGCAGGAAACGGCTCGACGGGTTGTAGCCCTCGAAGCGACCCACTCCCTCCCGTTCCTGGCTGAACCGGACGAGGGCCTTCAGCTCCGCGACGATCGCCTGCCGTTGAGCCGTCGGCGCGGCCTCGAAGAGTTCCCGCAGGAACGGCATGATGGCACCGCCGACCGACAGTTGCTGGTGGGACAGCAGCGCGAAGAACTGGTCGTCGGTCCACTCCTGGCCCACCGGCAGCCGACGGCGCGCGTCGGCGAGACCTTTCAGCTGCTCCAGCACGTGGTAGGCGATCAGGTACTCGCCGAACGTCGCGTGCAGGAACTCGTAACTGCTCCCGGAGACCACGCCACTGACGTCGGCCGCGTGGATGAAGAAGAACCGGGCGATGGTGCGGATGGCGGGATCCAGCGGTTGGGCCAGGCGCTTGCGGTGGCTCCCCTGCGCCGCGCCCGCACGCAACATCGGAGCCAGGTCACTGTTGAGGTCCTGGCCGGTGACGGATTGCTGGCCGCGGTTGAACATCGCGAAGGCCGCGATCGCGAGCTGCCAGAGTTCGTGGTCCGCGCGCGCTGCGATCTCCTCGTCCTCGGAGAGGAGGTTCGTGGCCGTCCCTGGCGTCTTCGCGACCTCGCGCGCGATGTAGCCGTTGAGCAACCACTGGTACACCTGGGCCTGCGTGACCTGACCGTCGCCGCCGGTCGGCGGATCCTCCGTGGCGCCGAAGACGGCCAACATGAGGAGCAGGAGCGGCTGGCGCGCGAGCTCGCCCATCGCCCAGACGCTGTCCACCGCGAGCGGCTTCACGGTGCCGTTCGCGATCGGCTCCTGGTTGACCTTGTTCCACATGTCGACCCAGTGATCGACCTGGCTCCGATCGAAGTCTTCGAGCTTGACGACCAGGGAACCCGCCGGAATGTTCGCGATGTCGGCCACGACGGTGCGGGAGGTCACCACCACCGAGACCGGCGAACCGAGCTTGGCCTCCTTCTCCTGGAATTCCCGGACCTCGTGCAGGAATCCCGACTCGGTCGTCCGGGTGGCCTGCATCAGCTCGTCCAGGCCGTCGAGGATCACCACCCTCGTGGCCTCCCGGCTGGCGTCGGACAGGTCCCGCCATCGCACGCCGAGGTGCGTGTCGTCGTCGAGGAAGTCCTGGATCTGTTCGTAGATCTTGGCTGCGGGGTTCCGCACCTGGCGCAACGGCACGCGGACCGTGGTGAAGTGCTCGGGCGGCAGCCGGGCCGCCATGATCTTGGTCAGGAGGGACTTCCCCGCGCCCGGGTGGCCCAGGATGACCAGCGGAAGTTCGGCGCTGCGCGCCGAGGTGAAGTACGCGGCCAGGAAGTGGTCCAGGCGGTGCCCGCGCCGCTGCTGCTCCCACCACTCCTCGTCCCACGCGCGGGAACTGCCGCCCATCACCGCCCACTGGAAGCGTGGGTTGACGTAGCCGGTCTCGGTGTCCGGCATGCTCAGGCCGGACTCCAGGTCGACCTTCGTGACGTGCGCGAGCGGCTCGGACAGGAGCTGACGATTGCGCTGCGCCATGATCGTCCGGCTACGTTCGGTCGGCAGGTCCCTCTCCCGCATCCGGGAGAGGCCGGCGAGAAGTTGCTCCATCAGCGAGAGGGAACGCCGCTGGAACTCCTCGGACCGCTGACGAGCCGACTTCCGGGCCGCCGTCGCGTGTTCGAACTGGTCCAGCAGTGCCCACATGCCGAACTCCGGCACCTCGGCCGCCAGCCGCCGGTAGTCGTTCCGGTAGCGCGTGACGGCCCTGCTCACGACGACCGACGCCAGCGTCCTGCCCTCGTCGGAGGCCCGGATCTCGGGCTCGATCCGCTGCCAGGCGGCGAGCCCCCGGAAGAAGTGCAGGCAGCGCCCCGTCAGGCCTTCGTAGAAGGGAGCCACCGAAGCCGCGAGGTTCTCCTCGAATCCGCAGGCGGCCCACGGCATCGGCACCTGCACGTTCAGCAGGTAGGACACCATGCTCTCGTGGTCGCCGTCGACGCTGCCGGAGACCAGTTGCTGCTTCTCGACCTCGGTGAGGCTGAGCCGCGCGTACTTCTTGCCGACCACCTCGCTGAGGGCGGCGAAGAACGCGCCGGTGACCACGGCGGTGTGTGCCGCCGCGATGAGTTCGTGTCGCTCGCGGCCCCTGGCGCCCAGGCACCGGTCGCGTACGCGGTCGACGGCCGAGGTGAGCTGGCTGACCAGTTCGTTCTTCTGATCGATCCAACCCCACCCGGCTTTGATCGCCGGCACAGCGAAACCGACGGCCCCGCTACCCAGGGCCGCCAGCCCGAGCAGGGTATTCAGCCTGTTGCTCCACTCGGAGTCACGCTGGCCGAGGATCCGACGCGCGGTGTCGAACGACATTGACGAACTGCTCATCGGAATCCCTTCCGCCGCGTACGCGCCGAGGTCGGTGGCCCCTGCCGGGGGGTGAAGCAGAGATCACCGTAATCCGCCTTTTCGTGGCAGAAGCAGGAACGGACAGTCGGCTATCCGCCAGTTCCTCCCGGCACCACGATGTCCGTCGCCGGTGTCGGCTTCATGCTTGCCGGCATCGCGCTGGCGGTCGGGGATGTGATCTACCTTTTCCAGGGGCCATGAGTCGGCCGTGGCGGTGGTGCCGCTGCCGCCTGGTATGGATGGCGTCGACGCCACGCCCGACGTGCGGCCGACGTCCGTGGCATCCCGAGGGCAGGCGGTGGTCGGACGGGGTACCGCGTTGCGGGATCTCCGGAGGGCTCCTGATTGGCTGCCTGGTGCCGTCGCTTCTGTTCTTGGCGAGAAGGAAGCCGCTGGTCACGCGGGCTACTGGAACCGTAGAACATTTAGTTCTACACTTCTGTCCATGGAGCGCATCGGTGTGCGGGAGCTGAACCAGAACACGAGCCAGGTGTTGGCTCGGGTGAGCGGCGGTGAGACCGTCGAGATCACCGACCGAGGTCACCCGATCGCGCGACTTGTTCCAGTACGCGACGACAGGTCGATGCTGGCCAAGCTGGTAGCTGCGGGGCGAGCCGTCGCCCCCACCGGCGGTGGTCCTGTTCCGCTTCCACCGAAGCTCGGCGACGAGGATGTGGACGTGGCCGCCACCCTCACCGCGCTGCGGGATGAGGAGCGCTGGTGATCTACCTCGACTCCGCCGCCGTCGTCAAGCTGGTTCGGCAGGAGGCATGCACCACTGACCTCGTCTCCTGGCTCAACAGCCACGACGACGTGCCGCTGGTTTCCTCTGCCCTCGTCGAGGTGGAAGTGCCCGGAGCGCTGCGCCGGTCAGCTCCGCAAGCCTTGATCGGAGTACCGACGGCCGTCGGACGGCTCTTCCGACTAGAGATCGACAGCACGATCCGCGCGACCGCGGCCGCGTTCGCCGAGCCGACGCTACGCAGCCTCGACGCCATCCACCTCGCCACCGCCCAGGTACTGACCAACGAGTCCGGAACGACACTCATCGCCTTTGTCACCTACGACCGGCGGCTGCTTGAATCGGCCAAGGCCGCAGGACTACCGGTAGCAAGCCCCGGCCAGAACTGACTCGCCGCTCCCGAGGACGGGCACCGGAAGGCGCATCCGCCGCCCCGAAGCCCGGCCTCCGCCCGCATCTCCGCCAGATGTCGAGCTGAACGCGACGAACCCGTGCGGCGCTGCGCGGAACTCGCTCACCTGCTGCCAAGAACGTGAGTCGGGCCGGAGCATGACAGCGAGGCCAGGACATCCGCGGCGACCTGCGCTATGCGGCCCTGGCCCCCTCCGTTCGGGGTGGGGCGGGCGGGACTCGAACCCGCGACCGAGGGATTATGAGTCCCCTGCTCTAACCGGCTGAGCTACCGCCCCATTACCGCGCCGGATCTTATCCCGCCCGGTGGATCACCGGCCAGCACGAAACGGCGCCGTCGCTCATCGGCGTCGCCGGCGTAGCAGCACGATGGGCAACGCGAGGATAACAGTGAGCAGCCATCCCACCGCGATGACGCCCCACAGCCAGCCCTCGTCGCTCTCGGCCGTCTCGGTGATGAACATGCCGAGGGTCAGCAGGAAGGTCCCCCCGCCGATCGCCAGCGCGGCGAGGCCGCTGACGACCATCAGTGGGATCTCCCACCAGGAGCGCTTCACCGGCTCCCGCCGTTCGGTGCCGGCCGCGGCCCGTGGCTGCGGGATGCGGTCCGGGTCGCGGGCCGGCATGACCACCTGCCGGTCGGCCGGCACCTGGGAGTCGATCACCCGGATCGCCCCGGGGTGCAGGTCGAACATTGTCGGTTCGATCCGCATCGAGATGGCGTCGTCGCCGATGAGCTGCCGGGCGCCGTCGGGCCAGGCGAGCATGAGGGCGCATTCGGCGTACCGGACGGTGAGCGGGCCGCCGCGGCCGAGCCAGCTCACCCCGTCCACGCCGACGTGCAGCTCGCCGTCGCCTTCCTTCTCCCGGTAGGGGGTGCCGGCGACCGTGTCGGCCGAGCGGGTGGGCGCTGCGACGAAGCCCGCCCAGTCGGCCCGGTGCCCCTCGGGCACCATCAGCAGCGCCCCGGCCAGCGCCTCGCGGGCCACCTCGTGCACGTCGTCCGTGCCGACGTTCTTCAGCTCGGCGCGGTGCTCGTCGACCGTGAGGTTGCGCTCCCCGGTGAGCACGTTGAAGGCGTACGACGGCAGCCGCGCCGCGTCCACCTCGGCGGTGCCGAGGAAGTCCTGCCGCTTCGCCACGACGGCGTCGAGGTCGGCCTGTTCGATCCGGCCGACCCGGAGCTTGGCGAGCGTGTCGACGAAGCCGCCGAGCACAGCGTCCTGCTTCTCCGGCAGCGCGTCGGCCAGCGCCCGCAGCGTCGCGTGGCCGTCGCCGCGCGGCTCGTAGCCCGCCGTCGTCTGGTAGGAGAGCCCGCCGTCCTGGCGCAGCGCCCGGTACAGCTCGCGCTCCAGCACCCCGGCGAAGACGCTCGCGGCGGTCCGGCGCCGCACGACGGCGTCCAGCACCACCGCCCGCGACCCGCCGACGAAGTACGCGGGGGTCTGCGGCAACGCCGACGACGCGGCCGGCACCGGCTGCCGTACGCCCTCAGGCAGCGTCAGGCGCAGCCCGGCGGGGACGGCCTTCCCGGCGATCCAGAGCACCGCGTTCTCCCGGGTGAACCAGCGGGCCGCCCACTGCCGCAGGTCGTCGGCGGTGAGCGCGGAGAGCCCCCACTCCGGGTAGCTGGTGACGCCGAAGTCGCGGGCGCCGTGACGCCACAGCGGGATGTCGTCGACGGCGGCCGTGCCCCGGCTGCTGTACTCGGTGCGCAGGATCTCCTTCTCCACGTCGAGCCGGCCGGGCGGCAGTTCGGTCAGGTTGGCGCAGACCGAGGTGAGGAAGGTGGCGATGTCCTGCGCGGAGCCCTGCATGTGGAACGTGGTGAACACCGGCGCGGTGGCGCCGTTGACGTGGTAGTCGGCCAGCCCGAGGGGGGCCAGCGCGAGGTGTTCGAGCAGGTGGGTGATGCCGCTGCGGGCGAGCGTCTCGTCGGCGGTGCCGACCCGGAAGGTCAGCCCGGCGCGCATCGGCCCGCCGGTGGGGGCGAGCAGCGTGGGCACCCCGTCCACGTCCAGTTCCTGGATCATGACCGCCCACCCTTCGCGTACGCCTTGTCGCGGAACTTCTGGAACTGCCTGGTCGAGTCGCCGTCGATGTAGCCGAACATCGCCTCGTCGCCGAGCGGCCCCATGGCCGCGAACTGCTGTGCCGCCGCCTGGTACTCGTCCATCAGGCAGAAGGCCATCGCGAAGACGCTGCGCACCCAGACCCAGCCCCAGTCGTTGCGGAACTCGGGGTGCCAGACCGACTGCTGCGCCGCCTGGTGGATCTCGCGCTGCACGTGCGCGCCGCGCAGGTGGGCGCCCGCCTCGCGCAGGTCGTCGTGGTCGAGCGCCTCCTCCAGGTGGGCCTCGACCACCAGCACCGCGTTCGGGGCGCCGGGCGGGGCGGCGTCGGCGCATTCCCGGGCGAAGCCGTGTGCCCGCTCCCAGGTGCCACTCCACTTGGGACAGAACTGTTGCAGCAGCGAGGCCTGGGCCGGCAGGTGGTGCGGGTGGTGCTTGGCGAGCTGGTCGTAGCGGCGGCGGGCCTCCGCCTGGCCGAGCTCCAGCCCGCGCGCGTTGGTGATCCGCTGCGTCCAGGCCGCCGCGTCGTCCGGGTGCCGGGCGGTGACGTCGATCAGCACCTGCTCGGCGCGCCGCAGGTGGGCGTGGAACCGGGCGAACTGCTCCCGGCTGACGTGCTGCGCCCGGTAGGACGAGCGGATCCGCCAGCCGGCGCGGATCAGGTGCGACCCCAGCAGGGTGCCGGCGAGCGCGTCGTCGGGACGCTGCGCCAGCACCTCACGCAGGAACTCCTCGATGTCCTCGGCCTCGCCGGCCTCGCCGACGAGGAAGGTCCGGCCGTGCGGGTCCTGCCCGTCGACGAGCGCGCGCAGGGCCGGCCAGTCGCGCGCCGCGAGGGCCGCGCGCACCTGACCGACCTGGGGGTACGCCGCCGCAGCGTCGAAGTCGGGCGGCGGAAGGGGTGCGGGCATGGCGAGGAGCATAAGTGATCTTCAACGGGACGTGACCCTCCGTTCAGCCGGTACGCAGCTCCGACAGGACGGCCCCGGCGGCCCGCCAGCCGCTGGCGAGGGCACCCTGGATGGAGGGGCTGTCCCGGTGGTCCCCGGCCACGAACAGTCCCTCCCCCAGTGCCACCGGCTTGCGCAGCCGCCCCTGCGGCGGGGGCGCGGCGGGCAGCGCGTCGGGGATGGACGCCGTGGTCAGATGGGTCCAGTCCGCCGTGGACCGGCCGTAGAGCCGGGTGAGTTCCGCCCGTACCGTCGGCTCGGGCGGGGCCGACGGGCCGACCACCGAGGTGGCGACCAGGTGCCGCCCCGCCGGCGCGTACGTGGGCGCGGCCCTGCTGACCACCACCGTGTTGGCGACGATCTCGCGCCGGTCGCCGTCGAGGAGCAGGATCGGCTCGTCAAGCGGCGGCTCCGGCGTGCTGTGGTAGTAGGTCGTGTAGGCGTGCGTGCGTACCGCCGGCAGGCCCGGCAGCAGCGTGGCCGCCGCGGGCGGGTCCACGGCGACCACGACGGCGCGGCAGCGGAGGTCGCCGGCCTGGGTGCGGACCCGGCCGGGCGCGACCTCGGCGACCGGGGTGTCCAGGTCGATCAGCTCCGCGGGGAGCGGGTCGGCGACGGCGCGGGGCAGCGCG
The DNA here is from genome assembly GCF_057197825.1 of Micromonospora sp. USAFONa4. NCBI lineage: Bacteria > Bacillati > Actinomycetota > Actinomycetes > Micromonosporales > Micromonosporaceae > Micromonospora > Micromonospora sp. USAFONa4. The sequence goes on from NZ_CM170072.1 coordinate 1,761,463, forward strand.
GCCATCCCCTCGGCGGGCAGGCCGATCCGGCCCCGGGCGAAGGAGCGCAGCACCATCGCGAGCACGTGGCTGGAGGTCTCCAGCTCGCGGTCGATGAGGACCCCCGACAGGAACGGCCGCAGCAGTTCCTCGACGATCGCGTCGGAGAGGCCGGCGCGGCGCAGCGCGGCCTCGGTGGTGGTCTCCTGGGCGGCGAGCAGCCGTTCCTTCGGCAGGGTGGCGCAGCCCGTGGCGAGCGCGGCGAACCGTAGCCGGTCGAGCAGGGAGCCCACGCCGGCCAGCGCGGTGCCGGGCGCGCCGGTGGGTTCGCGCAGCGGGTTCACCAGGCGGACCAGCCGGTCGCCCCTGCGCACCAGCACACCGGAGGTGAAGTGTCCGAGGCGCAGCCGGTCGACGTCGAGCAGTGCGCCGATCCGGGGGTACGCGGTGTTGAGCACCTGGAAGCCCCGGTCCAGCAGGTAGCCGTCGACCGCGTCGGTGGCGACCCGACCGCCGAGCCGGCCGCCGGCCTCCAGCAGCCGCCACGGCACACCCGCGCGGTGCAGCCGCCGGGCCGCGGCGAGCCCGGCCAGGCCGCCGCCGACCACGACGACGTCGGTCTCGGCGAGCATCGCGCACCTCCCGCTCTCCGTCGGTCCGGGAAAAGCCGGCCCGGCCACTCACCTACCCACGAATCGACGCACCAATCGACGCAGCGGGAGTCCAAGTCGACAGCGACCATCCTGCCGGGCGCGCGCCCCGGAGGTGGGCGAAACAGGTCGTCCCGCACCTGGCGGGCACGATCCCCGCCACGACGGGCGCGGGCGACGGCCGGCGTGGGGAACGGCGAACGCCCGCCGGCGTGGCCGACGGGCGTCTGGTGTGGAAGCTCCCCCGTTTGGACTCGAACCAAAAACCTGCCGGTTAACAGCCGGCTGCTCTGCCAATTGAGCTACGGGGGACCGTTGCGTCGTCCGGCGCCGATCTCGCTGCGCCGTGCGACGGCACAAGAGTACAGGATTCCGGGGGGTGTTGGTCCAGGGGGTTACCGCTTCGGTCGGCGCCCGCGCACACGACAATAAACCTGGACAAATCGTCATCCCGGCACAAGGAGGTATGAGCGGAGAGCAGGATGGGTAGTTAGCTGCAGACAGAGAAGGCAGGCGCGATTTGGTCGCCTCCGGCGGGGTAACCGTCGGTCGACGGCGCGTCAGGTACGGAAGGAGCCGCCATGCGCGGAAAGATGATGTTCCTTGGCGGGCTGGCTGCGGGATTCGTCCTGGGCGCCCGTGCCGGTCGGGAAAAGTACGAGGAGCTGGTGATCCGGGGCCGCAAGGTGCTCGACCACCCGACCGTCCAGGAGGCGGCCGGTGTCGCGCAGGCCCAGGCGACCCGCCTCTACAGCGAGGGCAAGGACAAGCTCGGCCAGTCGAAGCTGGGCGAGAAGCTCAGCAGCAACGGCCACAAGCAGGAGCTGACCGCCGCCGACGACGCGTTCGCCGGCACGCCGGCCACGGTCGGCGCGAAGAGCTCCACCGGGTCGTCGAGCACGGCCTCGACCTCCGGGTCGACCACCGCCACGCCCCGTAGCAAGCCGTCCAGCTCGGGCACCAACGGCAGCACCCTCTGATCGCACCTTCGCGCGGGCCGGTCGCCTCAGGGCGACCGGCCCGTTCGTGTGCGGGCCCCCGACGCCGGCCCGCTCGGGGTACGACCCCGGGCGGTCAGTCCTTGCTGGTGAACGCGGCGTCAAAGGCCGCGGCCGGGGCGTCGAAGGCGAGCCGGCGGACGAACTGCAACGCCTCCGGGGCGCCGACGAGGCGGTCCATCCCGGCGTCCTCCCACTCGATCGAGATCGGGCCGGCGTAGCCGATCGCGTTCAGGGCCCGGAAGCAGTCCTCCCAGGGCACGTCGCCGTGGCCGGTGGAGACGAAGTCCCAGCCGCGCCGCATGTCCGCCCACGGCAGGTGCGAGGCGAGCCGGCCCCGCCGCCCGTCCCCGGTGCGCACCTTCGCGTCCTTGCAGTCGACGTGGTAGATCCGGTCGGCGAAGTCGAAGATGAAGTTCACCGGGTCCAGCTCCTGCCAGACGAAGTGCGACGGGTCCCAGTTCAGCCCGAACGCGGGCCGGTGCCCGACCGCCTCCAGCGCCCGCTTCGTCGTCCAGTAGTCGTACGCGATCTCGCTCGGGTGCACCTCGTGGGCGAAGCGCACGCCCACCTCGTCGAAGACGTCCAGGATCGGGTTCCACCGGTCGGCGAAGTCCTGGTAGCCGCGCTCGATCATCGACGGTGGCACCGGCGGGAACATCGCCAGCGTGTGCCAGATCGACGAGCCCGTGAAGCCGACGACGGTGTCCACCCCGAGCTTCGCCGCCGCCCGCGCGGTGTCCTTGATCTCCTCGGCGGCGCGGCGGCGTACGCCCTCGGGCTCGCCGTCGCCCCAGATCCGGGCGGGCAGGATGCCCTGGTGCCGCTCGTCGATCGGGTGGTCGCAGACAGCCTGGCCGACCAGGTGGTTGGAGATCGCGAAGACCTTCAGGTTGTGCTTCGCCAGGGTCTCGCGCTTCCGCTCGACGTACGAGTCGTCCGCGAGTGCCCTGTCGACCTCGAAGTGGTCGCCCCAGCAGGCGATCTCCAGCCCGTCGTAGCCCCACTCGGAGGCTAGGCGGCACACCTCGTCGAACGGAAGATCGGCCCACTGGCCGGTGAAGAGCGTGATGGGTCGCGCCATGGTGCTTCTCCCCTGTGTTGATGGGGGATTCCGTGGGTGCGTGACCGGGGCGAGGGCGACCGGCCGGGCCGGTGCGGCGGCGGGCCACGGCGGGACACCGGTGGGTGCGGATGCACCTGGACCCGCCGGGTTGCGCCTCCCGCCGGTCACCGGCAACCGCCACGGTCGCCGACCCCACTCTAGGACCGCCGGGCCCCCCACGAAAGCCCCCGCCCCTCCCCGCGATCCTGCGGCTGTCCGTTCCCGGTGTGCACACCGTGCCGGGCGCGGACCGCGGGATCGCGGGGAGGAACGGGAGGTCAGCGGATCAGGGCAGGGTCCACTTCTGGTTGGCGCCGGTGTGGCAGGTCCACAGGTGCACGGCCTGACCGTCGGCCGGGTTGTTGCCCGAGACGTCCAGGCACTTGCCGGTCTGCGGGTTCTTCAGCGTCCCGTCCGCCTGGGCCGACCAGTTCTGCGCCCCCGTGCCGTTGCACGTCCACAACTGGATCTTCGTACCGTCGGCGGACGCCCCGCCGGAGACGTCCAGGCACTTGCCCAGCGCCTTCACCGTCGAGTTCGGCGTCACCGTCCACGTCTGCGCCGTGGATCCGTTGCAGCCGTAGATCTGGATCTGGGTGCCGTCGGCCGCGGCGCCGTTGCGTACGTCCAGGCACTTGCCGCCCAGGCCGCGGATCGGCCCGACGCCACCGCTGCCGCCGGACTTGACAAGCGTGAAGTCGTCCACGTCGAAGAGCCCCGTGCCCGAGCCGGTGAAGGTCAGGTAGAGCGTGCCGGTGCCGGACGGCACACCGGAGAGGGCGGCTGTGACGTCGGCGAAGGTGTTCCAGCCGCCGGTGTTGGGCACCGCCACCGAGCCGAGGACGGTGCCGGTCGCGGAGCCCGTACGCACCTGGATGGTGCCGCCCGCCCCGCCGGAGACGACCCGCGCCCGCAGCGACGTCGTGCCGGTCAGGTCGAGCCCGGCGTACGCGGCCCAGTCGCCCGGGTCGATGTGGCCGAGGGTCTGCCCGCCGTTCGCGCCGGCCTTGGTGAACGGCGATACCCCGGAGGCCGAACTGAACGCCTCGGCCTGGACGGTGTTCCCGACCGGCGGGTTGACGCCGAGTTCCTTGATCCGGATGTTGCGGAACGAGGCGTCGTCGCCGGTGCCGTGGTTCTGGAGCCCGATGTGGCCGGCGAGCGAGCGGACCGGGTCGGTGTTGGTGAAGTCGTTGATCTTCACGCCGTTCAGGAAGACCTGGAGGCGCTCGCCCTCGACGAGCAGCTCGTAGGTGTTCCACTCCCCCGGCGGGTTCAGCGCCGCGTCGCGGGCGGCGATGTCGGCGGACTTGAAGGTGTAGACGGCGCCGGTCGTGCGGTCGGCCGCGTCGGTGGCGTCGATCTGCACCTCGTAGCCGTTGTTGACCGCCGACCAGGGGTCGCTCGACGGCGGGAAGCCGATGAAGACGCCGGAGTTGTCGTCGCCGGCGAGCCGCCAGTCCAGCTTCAGCGAGTAGTTGGTGAACTGCTTCGCGCTGTACCAGTACAGGCCCATCCCGCCGACCGAGGTGAGGGTGGCGTCGGCGTTGCTGAAGCTGCCCGGCCCGGCCTGGGACCAGCCGGTGGTGGAGCCGTTGTAGAGCGGCGTGTAGCCGGTCTCGGGCCGGCAGTCGGCCTTGGCCCGGCCGGCCGCGTACCGGATGCCGCCGAGCAGGTGGGACCGGAAGGCCGGTTCGGCGTACGACGCCTGGGTGTGCCCGCCACCGGTGTAGAAGGCCCGGCCGCCGCTGTAGGTCTTGCACCACGAGTGCGGGTGGTCGGCGCCCATCGAGCCGCCCGAGTAGGAGGACTCGTCGAGGGTGGCCAGCACGCGGGCCGTGGAGCGGGCGTTGGTCTGGTAGTTGTACCACTCGTCGGTGCGGTTCCAGGTCTGCGGCAGGTGCGCGGTCGCCGGGTGCGCCCGGTTCTCCGCCTTCACGTTCGCCGGCTGGATGGCCGGATGCGAGGCGAAGTACGCCCCGACCAGGTTGCCGTAGAAGGACCAGCCGTACTCGGTGTCGGCGGCGGCGTGCACGCCGACGTACCCGCCGCCGGCGCCGATGTACGACTCGAAGGCGCTCTGCTGCGTGCCGTCGAGCACGTCGCCGGTGGTGTTGAGGAAGACCACCGCCTCGAAGCGGGACAGGTTGGCGGTCGTGAACTGGGCGGCGTCCTCGGTGGCGGTGACGGTGAAGTTGTTGGCGGCGCCGAGGTCGCGGATCGCCTGGGTGCCGACCGCGATGGAGTCGTGCCGGAAGCCGGCGGTCTTGGAGAAGACCAGCACGTCGTACGGGGCGTCGGCGGCGCTGGCCGGCGTGGCCGGGGTGGTGCAGGCGAGGACGGCGAGGACGGCGGTGGCCGCGCCGAGGAGGGGTCGGAGGAGTCTGCGCATGTCGCTCTCCAATTGCCGGGGCTGTCGAGGGCCGGCCGGGGCGGGGAGGGGCGCGGCGGCCCCTCCCCGCCTCAGATCAGGGCAGGGTCCACTTCTGGTTGGCGCCGGTGTGGCAGGTCCACAGGTGCACGGGCTGGCCGTCGGTCGGGGTGTTGCCCGAGACGTCCAGGCACTTGCCGGTCTGCGGGTTCTTCAGCGTGCCGTCCGCCTGGGCCGACCAGTTCTGGGCGCCGGTGCCGTTGCAGCCGTACAGCTGGATCTTTGTGCCGTCGGCGGACCCGCCGCCGGAGATGTCCAGGCACTTGCCCAGCGCCTTGACCGTCGAGTTCGGCGTCACCGTCCACGTCTGCGCGGCGGTGCCGTTGCAGCCGTAGATCTGGATCTGGGTGCCGTCGGCGGTGGCCGCGTTGCGTACGTCGAGGCACTTGCCGCCGAGCCCGACGACCGGGCCGGTGCGGACCCCCGCCGAGCCGGTGGTGAAGGCGAACGTGTCCACGTCGTAGAGCGCGCCGGTGCCCGTGCCGGCGAACGTGAGGTAGAGCGTGCCGGTGCTGGCCGGCGCCCCGGAGATGCTGCCGCTGACCGTGGTGAACGCGTCCCAGGCGCCGGTGACCGGCACGGTGGCGGAGCCGAGCACGGTGCCCGTGGGCGAGCCGACCCGCACCTGGAGGGTGCCGCCGGCGCCGGCCGAGGAGACCCGGGCGCTGAACGAGGTCGCGTTGTCGATCCGGTACGGCTCGAACGCGATCCAGTCGCCGTTGTTGATGTCGCCGACGGTCCTGCCGCCCTCGGCGGTGCCCTTGTCGAAGGTGCCGACGCCGGAGGAGGTCTTGAAGTGCTCCGCCTGGCGCTTGCGCGGCTGGAGGGTGTGCTGCTTGTGCGTGGTCAGCCCGCCCGCGTCGGTGTACTCGGCGTCGAAGACGGCGAAGATGTTCGCCGCGTCGTCGTGTTCACCGTCGACGGGGATGGTGATCGAGCCGGAGCAGCCGTTCTTCGAGGTGATCTGGTGGCCGTGGTTGTCGTGGCCCAGCACGTACGTCATCTTGACCTTGGTGCAGTCGATGGCGGCGTCCTCGGGGTCGGTCACCGTGATGCTGAACGGCACGGTGTCGCCGTAGCTGAACAGCTTGCCGTTGGCCGGGCTGTTGATGGTGACCGTGGGCGCGGTGTTGCCGACGCCGATCTGCACGTTCGCCGTGCCGGTGGCGCCCTGCGGGTCGCGGACGGTCAGGGTGACCTGGTAGGTGCCGTTGGCGGTGTACGTCTTGCTGGGGTTGGCCGCCGTCGAGCTGGTGCCGTCGCCGAACGCCCACGAGTACGTGAGCCCCCCGCCCTCCGGGTCGCTGGACCCGGCCGAGGAGAAGTTCACGGTCAGCGGGGCCGCGCCGGAGGTCTTGTCGGCCGCGGCGACGGCGGTCGGCGCCCGGTTGCCGCCGGCGATGTAGTCGTAGCGGTAGAGCGCCGAGTTGGCGTCGCCGTTGAAGTAGCCGGTGCCGTAGTCGAGGATGTATAGCGCGCCCTCGGGCCCGAACGCCATGTCCATGATCTGCTTGCCGTTCCACGGGAACGTGTCGATGCCGCCCGGGCTGCCGTCGGCGTTGAGGTGGATCGGCTTGACCCAGCCCCGGCCGAGTTCGCCGGCGAAGAACTGCCCGTCGAAGGACTGCGGGAACTTGGTGGTGGAGTTCAGCGCGGCGTCGTAGCGGTAGACGGGGCCGCCCATCGGCGACTCGGAGCCGCCGCCGAACTCGGGCGGGGTGCCGGCGTCGCCGGCGTACCGGATCCAGGCCGGCTTCGCGCCGGGCAGGGTGGGCAGGCCGGTGTTGCGGAACGAGTTGTTGGTCGGCCCGCCGGAGCAGTTGTACTTCGCCCCACCGGTCCCGGCGGCGAAGTCCCACTCGGCGTACGTCTCGGTGGCGGTGTTGGTGCCGGTGCAGTACGGCCAGCCGTAGTTGCCGGGCCCGGTGACCCGGTTGAACTCCACCTGGCCGCTCGGCCCCCGGGCGCTGGTGGTGCCGGCGTCCGGGCCGTAGTCGCCCACGTAGACGATGCCGGTGGCCCGGTCCACGCTCATCCGGAACGGGTTGCGGAAGCCCATCGCGTAGATCTCGGGGCGGGTCCGCGCGTCCGAGTCGACGAACATGTTGCCCGCCGGGATCGAGTACGTGCCGTTGGCGTTCACCTTGATCCGCAGGATCTTGCCGCGCAGGTCGTTGGTGTTGGCCGCGCTGCGCTGCGCGTCGTACGCGGGGTTGCGGTTGGTGCGCTCGTCGATGGGCGCGTACCCGGCGGAGTCGAACGGGTTGGTGTCGTCGCCGGTGGAGAGGTAGAGGTTGCCGGCGGCGTCGAAGTCGATGTCGCCGCCGACGTGGCAGCACATGCCCCGGTCGGCGGGCACGTCGAGGATGTCGACCTTGCTGCCGGTGTTGATCGTGAAGTCGGCGTTGAGGGTGAACCGGGAGAGGCGGTTGACGCCCTGCCAGGCCGAGAAGTCGGTGCCGGTCGCCGGCGCGTCGCCGGCCGGGGTGGCCAGTGGCGGGGCGTAGTAGAGGTAGATGTGCCGGTTGCTGGCGAAGTTCGGGTCGGCCCCGACGCCCTGCAACCCCTCCTCGTCGTGGGTGTAGACCGGCAGCGTGCCGATCACGGAGGTGGTGCCGGCGGAGTCCGTACGCCGGACGGTGCCGTTGCGGGCGGTGTGCAGGACCGACCGGTCGGGCAGCACCGCGATCGTCATGGGCTCGCCCACCTCGGCGACGCCCTTGGCGAGGGTGACCTGCTGGAAGTCGGTGCCGACGATGGGGTGGGCCTGGGCCGGGCCGGGGCCGCCCAGTGTGGCCGGGCCGGCGCCGAGGGCGACCGTGCCGGCGGTGGCGGCCAGCAGCAGCGCCGAGGCGGCGGAGAGCCGTCGTCGGAGCCGTGGGGTGGGGGCGTCCTGGGTGGACATGGGTGTGCCGTCCCTTCCTGACGAGTGACTGCCAGGGCGGGCGCGCGCCGTCGCGCCGGATGCCGTAGCGGGGGATGCGGTCGGCCCGCCGGGGTGCCGTGCCCGGCTGGCCGCGACCTGCGAGGGATGGAGTGGACCCCATCGATCGGAGGTCACCAGTCGATGGGTTCCCGCGCCGCCGGTTCACCTCGACGAAACAGATTCGTGATGGCCCGACATTAAATGGCGAGCATCGATGTGTCCATACCTTCCGCCGATTCGGCACCAACTTTCGTCGATCCCGTCAAAAGTCGCCGCCTGTCGCAGCCGCGACTCAGTGGGGACGGTCGACGGCCTGGGCGGCGAGGGCGGTCAGGGCGGCACGGGCCTCGGCGGTCACCGGGGTGGACCCCAGGGCAGCCAGGGCGGCCTCCGCGCGTACCCGGATCATCTCCTCGATCCGCTCGCGGGCCCCGGTGCTCTCGATGATCTTCCGCAGCTCGGCGGCACCGTCGCCGTCGAGCGCCGGGTTGCCGAACAGCTCCCGCAGCCGCGCGGCCTGCGCCCGGTCGGCGGCGCCGCGGGCCAGCGCCATCATCACCGTCGGCTTGCCCTCCCGCAGGTCGTCCAGGACCGACTTGCCGGTGACCGTCGGGTCGCCGAAGACCCCCAGCACGTCGTCGCGCAGTTGGAACGCGTCGCCCAGCGGGTCGCCGAACTCGGCCAGCGCGGCGAGCAGTTCCGGCCCGGCCCCGGCCAGCGTCGCCCCGATCTGCAACGGCCGGGTGACCGTGTAGCGGGCCGCCTTCATCCGGACCACGGTCAGCGCGCTCGCCACCGACCCGTCGCCCACCCCGGAGACCAGGTCCAGGTACTCCCCCGCGATCACCTCGGTGCGCATCAGCGCGTAGACCGCGTACCCCCGGTGCACCCGCCCCGCGTCCAGGCCGCACTCGTGGAACATCTGGTCGGACCAGGCGGCGCAGAGGTCGCCGCAGAGCAGCGCGGTGTTGCGCCCGTACGCCTCGGGGTCGCCGCGCCAGGACGAGCGGGCGTGCAGGTCGGCGAAGAGCCGGTGCACCGACGGCCCGCCCCGGCGGCGGTCGCTGCCGTCCAGGATGTCGTCGTGGATCAGCGCGAACGCGTGGAACAGCTCCAACGCGGCGGCGGCCGTCACGATCGGGGCGCCGTCGGGGCCGCCCGCACCCCGCCATCCCCAGTAGCAGAAGAGCGGGCGCAGCCGCTTGCCGCCGGCCAGCACGAACCGGTGCAGCGCGGTGAAGACGCCCCGGGGCGCGCCGTCCGGCCAGTCCCGGCCCTGCCGGTCGAGGAAGGCGGCGAGCGCGGCGTCGCACCGGGCCCGCAGCCCGCTCGTGTCGGTCGGGGCGACGACGGCGGTCACGCCTCCTCCCCGGACGGCCCGGCCGACGCCGGGGTGGGCGGCGTGGCCGAGGGCGGGGTGGCGCGGCGCGGCAGCGGGACCGGGCCGGGGATCGCCGGCGGCGCCAGCCCCGCCAGCTCCAGCAGGAGTGCCTTGACCTCGGTCGCGGCGACCCGGTCCCGGGCGGCGGACGAATCGGAGCAGAGCAGCACCGGCCCGTCGGCGGGGTCGGCCGGGAGCCGGCCGTGCGACCCGCGCACCGCCCGGGCGCCGGCGTCCAGCCCCACCACGCTCATCAGGTAGCGCATCCCGAGCTTCTTGCGCGCCAGCGCCACGGCGGCCCGCCGCTTCGCCGCACCCGGCGCGGCCGGGTCGAAGAACAGCTCGGCGGGGTCGTAGCCCGGCTTCCGGTGGATCTCCACCAGCCGGGCGAAGTCGGGCGCGCGGGCGTCGTCGAGCCAGTAGTAGTAGGTGAACCAGGCGTCCGGCTCGGCGACGAGGACCAGTTCGCCGGCGCGCGGGTGGTCCAGCCCGTGCGCGGCCCGGCCGTCGGCGTCGAGCACCTCGGCCACCCCGGGCAGCCCCGCGCAGAGCGCCGCCACCGCCGGCACGTCGGCCGGGTCGCGGACGTGGACGTGCGCCACCTGGTGGTCGGCCACCGCGAAGGCCCGCGAGGTCCACGGGTCGAGGTACTCCATGCCGGCCTGGGTGTGCACCCGCAGCAGTCCCTCGGCGCGCAGCAGCCGGTTGACGTCGACCGGCCGGGACACGTCGGTGATGCCGTACTCGGAGAGCACCACCACTGTCGCGTCCCGGGCGCGGGCGGCGTCCAGCAACGGCCCGAGCACCCCGTCCAGCTCGGCCGCCGCCGCGGCGGCCCGGGGCGACGAGGGGCCGAAGCGTTGCAGGTCGTAGTCGAGGTGCGGGACGTAGACCAGGGTCAGGTCCGGCGCGTGGTCGGCGAGGATCCGCTCGGCGGCCCGGCAGATCCACGCCGACGACGCCAGCCCGGCGCCCGGCCCCCAGTAGCTGAACAGCGGGAAGGTGCCGAGCCGGTCGGTGAGGGCGTCGTGCAGCTCCGGCGGGTCGGTGTAGCAGTCCGGCTCCTTGCGCCCGTCCGCCCGGTAGACGGGGCGGGGGGTGACCGTCCAGTCCACGTCGGCGCCCATGGCGTACCACCAGCAGACGTTGGCGACGGTGAAGCCCGGCTCGACCCGGCGGGCCGCCTGCCACAGCTTCTCGCCGCCGACCAGGGCGTGGTGCTGCCGCCAGAGCAGCACCTCGCCGAGGTCCCGGAAGTACCAGCCGTTGCCGACGATCCCGTGCCCGGCCGGAAGCTCCCCGGTGAGGAACGTCGACTGCACCGGGCAGGTCAGCGCGGGCAGCACCGTGCCCAGCTCCGCGCGGAAGCCGGCGTCGGCGACCGCGCGCAGCCGGGGCATGTGCGCCAGCAGGCGCGGGGTCAGCCCCACCACGTCCAGCACCACCAGCCGCCCGCTCATCGCCGTACCTCCGCAGTCGCCGGGGTCGCCCGGCCCGCCGGCGCCAGGCCCAGGGCGAGCAGCTCGGCGCGGGCGAAGGCCAGCTCCGCGGCGATGCCGGCGGCCAGCTCCGCGTCGGTGCGCGGGCGCCGCGCGGCCGGCAGCACCCCCCAGGTGTACGTCTCGACGTCGAGGTGGTCGCAGCCCGCCTCCGGCCCGGCGTAGAGCGCGGCCAGCGCGGCGCGCAGCACCGGCAGGGTCGAGCCCAGCGGCGGCTCGGGCGGGGCGTGCAGCGGCACGTGGTAGTGCACCCGCCACGGGCCGGGCAGCCGCGCGGCCAGGGCGGCGTCCAGGTCGTCGGCGGCGTGGGCGGGGTCGGCGGGATCCGCCGCCCCCGCGCAGCCGGCCGCGCGGGTCTGGTGCAGGAAGCGCGGCTCCACCCAGCGGCGCAGCGCCGGCGTGGCCCCGGCGGGCGCCTCGATGGCGGCCGAGACCTGCACCTTCACCACCGGCAGCCCGGCGGCGCGCAGCCGGCCCAGCGCCTCGGCCGGCGCCTCCCAGGCGCAGGCGAGGTGGGCGAGGTCCAGGCAGACGCCGAGCCGGTCGGTGTCCACGCCGGACAGGGCCGCGACGGCCTGCCCGGTGCTCTCCACCACGCAGCCCGGCTCCGGCTCGAACCCGACCCGCACGCTGCGGCCGGTCGCCCGCTCGACGGCCGCGAGACCGGCGGCGAGCTGGTCGAGCCGGTGGCGGGCGGCGTCCGCGCGGGCGGCGTCCCAGGGCCTCCGCCAGGCCAGCGGCAGGGTGGAGACCGAACCCCGGGCCGCGTCGTCGGGCAGCAGGTCGGCGAGCACCCGGGCCAGGTCCAGGGTGTACGCGAGCCGCCCGCCCGTCGTCCAGTCGGGGTGGTAGACGTCGCCCTTGACCACGGGAGCCTGGAAGGCCGCGTACGGGAAGCCGTTGAGCGTGACCACCTCCAGCCCCCGGGCGGTAAGCGCGGCCCGCAGCCGGCGGCGGGCGGCCGGGTCGGCGGCCAGCTCGGCGGCGACCGGGGCGGCCAGCCACAGCCCGAGGCCGAGCAGGTCGGCGCCGAGCGCCTCGCGTACGGGCTCGGCGTGCGTGTCCAGTTGGCGCAGGATGCCGGCGAGGTCCTCGGCGGGGTGCACGTTTGTGCAGTAGCCGAGGTGGACGGTGTCGCCGCCGGCGTGCCGCAGCCGCATCAGCTGCCGCCGCGCAGGATCGAGTTGCCCGCCCAGGTGCCGATCGGCGGGTCGGCGGCGGCGTGCTCCAGGTCCGTCAGGTCGAGCCGCCCGGACTGGCCGTAGAACTCGACCGGGTTGCGCCACAGCACCCGGTCCACGTCGTCGTCGGTGAAGCCGGCCAGCAGCATCGCCTCCCCGGTGGCCCGGGTGAGCAGCGGGTCCGAGCGCCCCCAGTCGGCCGCCGAGTTGACCAGCACCCGCTCGGTCCCGTACGCCCGCAGCAGCTCCACCATGCGCGGCGGGGACATCTTGGTGTCGGGGTAGATGGAGAAGCCCAGCCAGCAGCCGGTGTCGCGGACCAGCCCCACCGTCACCTCGTTGAGGTGGTCGAGCACCACCCGGCCCGGCGCGACGCCGGACTCGGCGACGACGGCGAGGCTGCGTTCGACGCCCCGCGCCTTGTCCCGGTGCGGGGTGTGCACCAGGACCGGCAGGTCGTGGGCCACGGCCAGGGCGAGCTGGGCGGCGAACGCCTCGTCCTCCTCCGGCGTCATCGAGTCGTAGCCGATCTCGCCGACCGCCACCACGGCGTCCTTGTCGAGGTAGCGCGGCAGCAGGTCGAGCACCGGGCGGCAGCGCGGGTCGTTGGCCTCCTTCGGGTTCAGCGCGACCGTGGCGTGGTGGCGGATCCCGAACTGCCCGGCCCGGAACGGCTCCCAGCCGACCAGCGAGTCGAAGTAGTCGGCGAAGGAGGCGGGGCTGGTGCGGGGCTGGCCGAGCCAGAACGCCGGCTCCACCACCGCCCGGACACCGGCGGCGGCCATCCGCTCGTAGTCGTCGGTGGTCCGCGAGGTCATGTGGATGTGCGGGTCGAAGATGCGCATCAGGCCTCCTGGATTTCGCGCAGCCGGGTGAGCAGGTCGGTCGCGTCCGCCGGCACGGCGCGCCCGGCGGCCTGCCGCTCGGCGGCCAGCGACGCGAGCATCACGGCGAGTTCGCCGTCGGCGCGGGCGTCGAGGTCGTGCACCACGGCCAGCGGCACGCCGGTGAAGACGCACTTGAGCACCGCCTGCCGCCAGGCGGCCGGGTCGAGGTGCCGGGCGTACGGGCCGAGGGCGGCGGCCAGCAGCCGGGTGTCGTTGGTGCGGATCGCGTCGTGCAGCAGCGGCGTCCCGGCCGCGCCGACCGGCAGCAGCGGCAGGGCCTTGAGCACGGCCCGCTTCTCGGCGGCGTCGCCCTGCCGGTAGCGGGTCCCGGCGTGGGCCGCGTGGTCGGTCGGCAGCGCGGCCAGCAGCAGGGCCCGGGCCGCCTCGTCGGCGCTCCAGCCTGGCGCCCCGGGCAGCGGTGCCCGGCCGCAGCGCCGCCCGGCGGCGGGGAAGAACCGGTCGATCGTCGCCGGTTCGGCCGCCACCCGCCGCAGCGCCTCGTCCAGCCAGTCGGGTTCGGGTACGCCCCGCAGCGCGGCCCGCAGTTGATCCGGTGTCATCCCGTCTCCTCCCTCGTGCTGCCGACGTGGCCCGTCACCGTCGCTGGCGTGCCGCCTCCGTCGCGGTGGCACCCGGTTCCGGGCGTGCCGCCTCCGTCGCGGCGGCGCGCAGGAAGTCGAGCGAGCGGGCCGCGACGGCGGGGGCGGCGTGCGAGTGCCGGGGCAGCTCCACGGCGACCAGGCCCCGGTAGCCGGCGTCGCCCAGGGCCCGCAGCACGGGCGGGAAGTCGATCTCCCCCGCGCCGAACTCCAGGTGCTCGTGCACGCCCCGGCGCATGTCGTCGATCTGCACGTTGACCAGGTACGCGCCGACCTCGCGTACGCACTCGGGGACACCTCGCGGTTCCAGGCAGCGGCAGTGCCCGATGTCGAGGGTGATGCCGAAGCGGGCCGGGTCGCCGAGCGCCGCGCGCAGCCGGCGCCAGCCGGCGATGTCCTCGACCAGCATGCCCGGCTCCGGCTCGAAGCCGAGGGTCGTGCCGGCCGCCTCGGCGGCGTCGAGCACCGTCGCGCAGCCGGCGACCAGCCGGTCCCAGGCGGTCTCCGGTGCGACGGCGTCGGGGCGTACGCCGGACCAGAGGGAGACGGCCTCCGCGCCCAGGTCCGCGCCGATCCGCACGGCCCGGCGCAGGAACTCGACGCGCCGCGCCGGGTCGTCGTGCAGCAGCGTCGGGGCGTGCTTGTGCCACGGGTCGAGCAGGTAGCGGGCACCGGTCTCGACGACCACGGCGAGGTCGAGCGCCGCGAGCCGGCGGGCGACGGCCGCCACCCGACGGGCCAGCGCGGGCGCGAACGGGTCGAGGTGGTCGTGGTCCAGGGTGAGCGCGACGCCCTGGTAGCCCAGGTCGGCGACGACGGCGAGCGCGTCGGTCAGCCGGTGGTTGGCGAATCCGTTGGTGCCGTAGCCGAACCGGAGCCCGCCGTCGCCGTCGGCCGGGCCGGCCACCGCCGTGGCCCGGAGGCCCGGAGCGGGACGCGTCGGGGCGGTCATGTCGGGGAGATCCTTCGGGCGAGCCGGCCGCCGAGCGGCGCGGCCGCCGCCACCGCCAGCCCCAGTAGCCCGGCCCCGGCGCGTGCGGTGAGGGCACCCTGCAACGCGGGCAGCCCGGTGATCCCGGCTCCCACCGCCGCCCGCACCCGGCCGGGGCGGGGGTCGGCCGCCGCCCGGGCCTGGGCCGCGCCGTAGCGGGCCGCGTACCAGCCGGCCAGCAGCGCCGGCAGCGCGGTGGCCGGACCCCGCCGGCCGGCGCGGCCGGGCGGTGCGACATCCGCGTCGGGTCGGCGGTCCCGCACCGGCGGGGCAACGCGCGGCACGGCGGCGCCCGCGGCGACCAGGGCGGTGCCGGCGAGGGTACGCAGCGGCAGCGCGGCGTCGGCGCCGGTGACCTCGCGGCGGGAGAGCGCGGTGACCGTCCATGTGTGCGCGGCCACGGTGACCGCCGCCGGCACCGCCCGCAGCACCCGTCCACCCGTCGCGCCGAGGAGGACGTCCAGCCCCCGGCAGGCGGCCATCACGGCCGGGCCGGCGGCCGTCGACTTCGCCGCCAGGTCGTACCCCCAGACGGCGGCGGCGAGCGGGACCGCGACAGTCGCGGCGCGCCGGCCACCGGCGGCGGTGGCCAGCGCGACCCCGGCGGCGGTGAGCCCGGCGGCGAGGCCGAGCGCGGCCCCGGGGGCCACCCGGCCGCTGGGGATGGGCCGCTCGGGGCGTTCGACGGCGTCCAGCCGGCGGTCGGCCCAGTCGTTGGCGGCCATCCCCGCCCAGTAGAGCAGGACGGACGCGGCGGCCAGCGCGGGCGTACGCCGCCCGAGCGTGCCGGCGGCCGCCGCCCCGGCGACGACGTCCCCGGGCACCGAGAGCGCGGCCGGCGCCCGGACCAGTTCGGCGAGGTCAGCGAGGCGCGGCATCGGTGCCTCCCGCGTGCAGCCGGTGGGCGAAGCCGCACAGTCGGGCCCACTGGTCGGCCAGCGAGTGGGTGGGCGTGCCGAGCGGGTCCTTGAAGAAGAAGGCGAGGTCGGTCAGGGGGCCGGCGTGGCCGCCGGCGTGCGCGGCGGCGGTGAGTCGGGCCAGGTCGAGCACGAGGGGCGCGGCCAGGGCGGAGTCGCAGCCGTGCCAGGTGAACTCCATCCGCATCCCGGTGCCGAGGAACCCGGCGAACGTGATGAGGTCCCAGGCGGTCTTGAAGTCGCCCAGCGCCTCGACGTACTCGATCCGGGTGCCGCCCTGCGGCAGGTGGCCGAGGGTCTCGCCGAGCACCCGCTGCTTGCTCTCCACCTTGGCCGCGTTGGCCGCCGGGTCGGCGAGGGTGGCGCCGTCGCCGCCGCCGAGCAGGTTGACCCCGGACCAGGAGCGCACCGCCAGGTGCCGCATCGCGAACATCGGCGCGAGCACGGACTTGACCAGCGTCTCCCCCGTCTTGCCGTCGTGCCCGGCGTACGGGATCCCGCGCTCGGCGGCCAGCGCCACCAGGGCCGGGAGTCGCAGCCCGGTGGACGGGGTGAAGTCGACGTACGGGCAGCCCGCCCGCACCGCCGCGTACGCGTAGAGGGAGCTGGGCGGCAGCACCTCGTCGGGGCCGGCGAGCGCGGCGGCCAGCGCGCCCGGGTCGGCGTGGCCCGGGTGCGGGCGGGCGGCGGGTTCGGTGGCCGAGACGTTGACCACCACCACCCGGTCCAGCCCGTGCCGGCGGCGGAAGCCGGTGAGGTCGCGTACGGTCGCGGCGGCCCGGTCCGCCTGGGTGCCGCCGGCGGGGGCCGGACGCAGCTCGCGTTCGACGGCGGCCAGCTCGTCGGGGAGGGCGGCGACCAGCCGGCCGGGCAGCACGCCGGCGGCGGCCAGGGTCTCGGCCCGCTTCGCCAGCGGGGTGGTGACGACGTCGTGCCCGCCGAGGACCAGGTCGGTGAAGGCCGGCAGGGCGGGCCCCCGCAGGTCGGGCAGCTCGGTGACGCAGCCGGTCGGGCCGGTGAGCCCGGACCGCAGGGCGAGCGCCCCCACGATGCTGGTGGTCGCGACCGAGCCGCGTGCTCCCACCAGCCAGACACCCGTACGCATGGTGCTCCTTCCCGATCAGGAGGAACCAGCCGTGCATTGAGTTATATAGATATCAGAAGTTTGTTCGGAAAGATATGCATCTATGCGGATGGGCCCCGTCCGCCGGCCGCCCCGGGAGGAGCCCACCGGTCCGGTGTCGACGTCGGCGGCGACGACCCCGGCCCGGATCCCGGCGCGGGCACGGACGGACGGGGCTGGCAGGCAGGGCCGGTCGGCGTCCCGTCCCTGCCTCCCCCGCATCCGCCGGTCGGGACGACGGCGCGCGCCGACCGGACGTCGTGGGGTGACACGGCCCGGCAACGGTCGCCGGGTGGTGACGGTCCTCCGGTGCGACCGGGGAATCCCGGTCCGGCCGCACCGGACGACCGTTCTGCTCGTGCGTCACCGGGCCACGCCGGCCCGGCCGCACGTCCTCCGGCTCCGACCTCGTCCCGGCCGCGGGGCGCAACCGCGGCCGGTCCCTCGCCGGTCGGCGCCGGAGTCGGCTCAGGCGGCGACCGTGGCCAGGGCCGGCTCCACCTCGGTCCACGAGGAGCCGAGCTCCGCCGACCGGGTCACCGCGTCCAGCACCAGCTGGACCTGCAACCCGTCGACGAAGGAGGGCGCCGGGTCGACGCCGGTGGCGACCGCCTCGACGAAGTCCCGCATCTGGTGGGTGAAGGAGTGCTCGTAGCCGATGAGGTGGCCGGGCGGCCACCACGCGGACATGTACGGGTGCTCCCCCTCGGTCACCAGGATGCGGCTGAACCCCTGCTCGGCGGCGGGTCGCGTCGCGTCGTAGAACTCCAGCTCGTTGAGGCGCTCCAAGTCGAAGGCCACCGTGCCGAGCGAGCCGTTGATCTCCACCCGGAGGGCGTTCTTGCGCCCCGTGGCGAAGCGGCTCGCCTCGTACGTCGCCAGCACGCCGCCGTCGAGGCGGGCCACGAAGACCGCCGCGTCGTCGACGGTGACCGCCCCGGTGGCCGGGCGGTGGCCGTCGGCACCGTTGCCGTCGGCCGTCGTCCCGTCCACCGTCGCCGCCAGCCCGCTCGATCCGGCCGGCAGCGGCCGCTCCTTGACGAACGTCTCGGTGACCGCGCTGACCCCGGTGATCCGCCGGCCGGTGACGTACTGGGTCAGGTCGATGATGTGCGCGCCGATGTCGCCGAGCGCACCGGAGCCGGCCTTGTCCCGCTGCAACCGCCACACCAGGGGGAACTGCGGGTCCACGATCCAGTCCTGCAGGTACGTCGCCCGGACGTGCCGGATCACCCCGAGCCGCCCGTCGGCGACGAGCTGGCGCATCATCGCGACCGCCGGCACCCGCCGGTAGTTGAACCCGCACATCGACCGCACCCCGGCGGCCTGCGCGGTGACCGCCGCGGCGGCCATCGCCCTGGCCTCGGAGACCGTGTTGGCCAACGGCTTCTCGCACAGCACGTGCTTGCCGGCGGCCAGCGCGGCGAGGGCGATCTCGGCGTGGCTGTCCCCGGGCGTGCAGACGTCGACCACGTCGATGTCGTCCCGGGCGATCAGGTCACGCCAGTCGGTCGTGTACGCGTCCCAGCCGAGCCGGTCGGCGGCGTCGGCCACCTTCCCGGCGTCCCGGCCGCAGATCAGCGACATCCGGGCCCGCGCCGGCAGGTCGAACACCCGGTTCACGGTGCGCCACGCCTGCGAGTGCGCGGCGCCCATGAACGCGTAGCCGACCATGCCGACCCGCAGTTCTCTGTCTGTCGTGGACAAGGTGGGTCTCCCCCCGTGTATCAGAACCCGAGCTTGAGGTAGCTGCCCGCGTTCTCCTTGGTGATCGTCTCGGAGGCGAGGATGATCTCCTTGGGCACCTGGAGTTCCACCAGGTCGGACATGCCCCTGCCCTGGCCGATCAGCCGGGCCAGGGAGATGGCCGAGGAGGCCATCGAGGGGCTGTAGGTCACCGTCGCCTTCAGCACCGTGTTGTCCGCCTGGATGTCCTCCATCGCCTTCTTCGAGCCGGCGCCGCCGACCATGAAGAACTCCTTGCGGCCGCTCTGGTTGACCGCGGCCAGCACGCCGATGCCCTGGTCGTCGTCGTGGTTCCAGAGCGCGTCGATCTTCGGCAGGGCCTGGAGCAGCTGCGCCGCCTCCTGCTGCCCCGAGTCGGCCGTGAACCGGGCCGCCCGGCGGTTGGCGACCTTGAAGCCGCTCGCCGTCAGGGTGTCGACGAAGCCCTTCGACCGCTCCTGGGTCAGCTCCAGCTCGTCCATGCCCGCGATCTCGCCGATCACCGGGTTGCTGACGCCCTTGGCCTTGAACTGCTCGATCATGTAGGTGGCGGCGGCCACACCCATGCCGTAGTTGTCGCCCTTGATCTGGAGCCGGTAGGCCCGCGCGTCGGGGAACGCCCGGTCCAGGTTGACCACCGGGACGCCGGCCTTCATCGCCTCCAGCCCGAACGCGTTGAGCTCCTTGCCGTCGTGCGGCAGCAGCACGATCACGTCCGGCTTCTGCGAGATCAGCGTGGACAGCGCCGCCCGCTGGGCCGCCGCGTCCGCGCCGGCCTCGACCGACTTGAACTCCACGTCGGAGTACGCCCCGGCCTGCGCCTTGGCGTTGTTGGTGATGGCGGCGATCCAGCCGTGGTCGGCGGCCGGCGCGGAGAAGCCGATGACGACCCGCTTGCCGGGCTCGTTGTTGCCGCCCGGCGCGGCCGCCGCCTTGGTCTGCGCCTCGGTCGGCTTGGTCTCGTTGCTGGTGCAGCCGGCGAGCAGCACGCCGGCGCCGACGGCGGCCCCGCCGAAGAGCAGCCGGCGGCGCGACATGTCGCGACTGTGCTGGGTCATGACGACCTCCTGGGTTGACGGTGGTGGAGGAAATCTCGCGGTGCGGGACGGAAGAGCGCGTGCGGTGCCCGGCCACCGTCGCTGAGGTGGCCCGGATGCCGCGCGGTCGGTGCGGTGGGGGGTCAGGTGGTGGTGAGCCGGTTGCGGCTCAGGAACTGGGTGACGCTGCGGAACTGGACCTGCTGGACCAGGACGGCGGCGACGATGATGCCGCCCTTGACCATGTTCTGGGCCTCCGTGGAGAGGCCGTTGATGGCGAAGAGGTTGGTGATGGTGGCGAAGATGACCACCCCGAGCAGGGAGCCGATGATGGTGCCCCGCCCGCCGCTGAGCAGCGTGCCGCCGATGATCGCGGCGGCGATCGCGTCCAGCTCGTAGAGGTTCGCCATCGCCGCCTGCGCCGAGTTGGCCTGGGCGGTGAGCATGATGGCGGCGATCCCGCAGCAGAGCCCGGAGAGCGCGTAGAGCAGCACGGTGTGCCGCCGGACGTTGATGCCGGCGAGCCGGGCGGCCTCCGGGTTGCCGCCGACGGCGACCGTACGCCGGCCGAAGGTGGTGCGGTTGAGCAGCACCCAGCCGGCGGCCACCACGGCGGCGAGGATGTAGACCAGCAGCGGGATGCCCAGCAGGCTGTTGCTGGCGAGGCCGTTGATGAAGCCGTTGTCCGACACCTGGGTCTGCTTGTCGGAGATCTCGGCGGCCAGGCCCCGCGCCGCCACCAGCATCGCGAGGGTCGCGATGAACGGCACCAGCCGGCCGTACGAGATGAGCAGCCCGTTGACCAGGCCGACCGCCAGCCCGACGGTGAGCGCGCTGAAGATCATGCCGCCGGCGCCGTAGCTCTGGGTGGCCACCGTGGTGCACCAGACCCCGGCCAGCGCGACGATCGCGCCGACGGAGAGGTCGATGCCGCCGCCGATGATCACGAAGGTCATGCCGACGGTGACCACGCCGACCACGGCCGCCAGCTTGAGGATGCTCAGGACGTTGTCCCACACCCAGTCGGGATCGGAGTACAGGTCGGAGCGGGTGAGGGCACCGATCACGACGAGCACGGCCAGCACCCCGATCAGGCCGAGGTTGCGGCGGGCGCCCTCGCCGCCGTCCCCCCGCCACCAGGAGATCCGGCCCGGTGCCGCCACCTTGTCGACGGCCGCCGCGGTCTGCGCCGGGTCCACCGGCGGCGACTGCGCCGGCAGCTGTGCCGCCCGCTCCGGCGCCACGGTGGGAGTAGGACCCTCGGTCATGCCGGTGCGCCTTCCATCAGGGACCCCGCCATGACGAGGTCGAGCACGGTGTTCTCGTCGAGTTCGCGGGCCGGGGCCTCGTGGACGACCCGCCCCTCCCGCATCACCAGCACCCGGTCGGCCAGGCCGAGCACCTCGGGGACCTCGCTGGAGACCAGCAGCACCCCGACGCCGCGCGCGGCCAGCCCCCGGATCACCTGGTAGAGCTCCGCCCGGGCGCCGACGTCGACGCCCCGGGTCGGCTCGTCGAGCAGCAGCAGCCGGGTGTCGCCGAGCAGCCAGCGGCCGACCACCACCTTCTGCTGGTTGCCGCCGGAGAGGGTGCGCACCGGCCGGCGTACGTCGCGGGGGCGCAGCTCCAGGCTCTCGGCGATCCGGTCCGCCTCGGCCCGTTCCCGCCCGGCGTCGGTGAACCCGGCGCGGGCGTAGCGGGCGAAGGTCGCCAGGGTCACGTTGCGGTAGATCGGCTCGCCCAGCAGCAGCGCCTGGCTCTTGCGCTCCTCGGGGGCCATCCCCATGCCGGCCCGCACCGCCGCGCCGACGCTGCCGGGGCGCAGCGCCCGGCCGGCCATCCGCACCGAGCCGGCATCGGCACGGCGCGCGCCGTAGATGGTCTCCAGCAGCTCGGAACGGCCCGAGCCGACCAGCCCGGCGATGCCGACGATCTCGCCGGCCCGCACGCCGAGCGAGACGTCGGCGAACTCGCCGGCCCGGGTCAGCCCCTCGACCGTGAGCAGCTCCGCGCCGCCGGCCGCGCCGGCCGGGCGGTCCGGGAAGACGTACTCGATGGTGCGGCCGGTCATCCGGCTGACCAGGTCGCGGGTCGGGGTGTCGCGGGCCGACAGGTTCGCCGCGGTGGTCCGGCCGTCCTTGAGTACGGTGACCCGGTCGCCGATCTCGCGGATCTCCTCCAGCCGGTGCGAGATGTAGATGACGGCGATGCCCTGCGCGGTCAGCTCCCGGATGATCCGGAACAGGTTGCCCACCTCGTCGTGGGCCAGCACGGCGCTCGGCTCGTCCATGATGATCAGCCGTGCCTCGTGGGAGAGCGCGCGGGCCATGCTGACGATCTGCTTGCCGGCGGCGGGCAGCGCGCGCACCATCCGACCGGGCGGGATCTCGGCGTGGCCGAGCCGGCCGAGGATCTGCCGGGTGTGCCGGGCCATGACGCCCCGCCGGACGAAGCCGAGCCGGCGCGGCTCGTGGCCGAGGAAGGCGTTCTCCGCGACCGAGAGGTCCTCGACCAGGTCGAGTTCCTGGTAGATGGTGGCGATGCCGGCGCGCATGGCGGCCTGCGGGTTGGCGAAGGTGGTCGGCTCGCCCCGCCACTCGACGAGCCCCGAGTCGGGCCGGTGCACCCCGGCCAGCACCTTGATCAGGGTGGACTTGCCGGCGCCGTTCTGCCCGAGCAGGCAGTGCACCTCGCCGGCGCGCACCTCCAGCTGCACCCCGTCCAGGGCCCGTACGCCCGGGAAGGTCTTGACCACGTCGGTGAGGCGCAGCACCACCTCGCCCGCGACGGCGCCGGCGGGCGTCTCGACCAGTTGCTCACTCATGATGCCTCCGCGAAGGCCACGTCGCTGGCCAGCACGGCGGCACCGGCGACGCCGGCGCGCGGGCCCAGCTCGGACAGGACGACGGGCAGGTTGCCGGTGGCCAGCGGCAGCGACCGGCGGTAGACGACGCTGCGGATCTCGGCGAGGAGGATGTGCCCGAGCTGGGCGAGCCCGCCGCCGATCACGATCATCGACGGATTGGTGAAGCTGACCAGCCCGGCCAGGACCCCACCCACCCGCCGACCCCCGTCGCGGATCAGCTGGATGCACGTCACGTCCCCCTCGACGGCACCCCCGGCGACGTCCAGCGCGGTCACCGCGCCGTGGGCGGCGAGGCGTTCGGCCAGCGCCGGCGACACCCCGCTGCGCGCGGCGGCGGTCGCGTCCTTGGCCAGCGCGGCCCCGCTGAACAGCGCCTCCAGGCAGCCGACGTTGCCGCAGGAGCACATCGGGCCCTGCGCGTCGACCTGGATGTGGCCGATGTCCCCGGCGCAGCCGTCGGTGCCCCGGTAGACCTCGCCGCTGAGGTAGATCCCGCACCCTATCCCGGTGCCGATCTTCACGAAGAGGAAGTCGTCCACGGAGTGGGCGACCCCGCCGTGCCGCTCCCCGATGGCCATGATGTTGACGTCGTTGTCGACCACCGCCGGGCAGCCGTGCTCGCGGGTGAGCAGCTCGCGCACCGGGAACCGGTCCCACCCGGGCATGATCGGCGGGGAGACCGGCACGCCGTCGCGGAAGCTGACCGGGCCGGGCACCCCGATGCCGACGGCGTCGAGCCGCTCGTAGGCGCCGTCCACCCGGGCCTTGTGCAGCAGCTCGTTGACCCGCTGGAGGATCACCTTCGGGCCGGTGCGGATGTCGGCCGCCTCGGCGTACGCGGCGACCGGCTCCAGCCGGCCGTTGACCACCTCGACGTCGATGGAGCTGGCGCCGAGGTCGACGGCGGCGAAGCGCAGGCGCGGGCTCAGCTCGACCAGGGTGGAACGGCGACCGCCCCGGGAGGCGGCCAGCCCCGCCTCGGCGACGTAGCCGAGGGCGACGAGCCGCTCCAGCTCCGCCAGCAGCCGGGGACGGGGCATCTGCAACCGGTCGCCCAGCTCGGCCCGGGAGACCGCGCCCTCGTCACGGAGCAGCCGCAGCAGCCGTACGTGCAGGGGGTCGACCGTCCGCACCGGACTCACCTCTTCGCGGGCTCGTTCACATCGACGTGATGCCGAGGTGTCGTGCCGACACAGTAGGAGTGTTCCGTGTCACGTGTCCAGAGCTTCGGCCGATTTGACGCGAACTTTTGTCCGATCGAGCAAAAGCATCGGAAGGATCAGGAAAAGCAGCAGCCGCTGAGCAAGCCAGCGCGTAGGCCAACTTGGTGATCAGGACGCCATGGACCTCAAAGCGCCGGATAACGTCCATGGCGTCCGGATCACCCGAGGCGCGACCGCGCGGAGGCGGGCGGAAGGGCGCCGGCACGCCGGTGCCCGGGCGGAACGTGACGCGCCGCCCTGCTCACCGAGGGTGGCAGGGCGGCGCGGGCACGAGTGGGGCTACGGGCGACGCGCTCAGCTGCGGTTGGCGGCGTTGCGCTTCTTCTTGAGCTTGCGGTCGTCGCGCAGCTCGACGTACGGCTCCTCGTCCGGCGAGTGGCCCGCCTCGATGGCGCGGCTGCGCTCCAGCTCGGCGTCGAACTCCGCGCCGAGGAGGATCGCGATGTTGCTCAGCCACAGCCAGATCAGGAAGACGATCACACCGGCGAGCGCCCCGTACGTCTTGTTGTACGAGCCGAAGTTGCTGACGTAGAGCGCGAACAGGCCCGAGATCACCAACCAGATGACCACCGCCAGCACGCCTCCGGGGCTGACCCAGCGGAAGCCGCCGTGCCGCGCGTTCGGCGACGCCCAGTAGAGGATCGCGAACATCAGGCTCACCAGGAGCAGCAGCACCGGCCACTTGGCGATGTTCCACACGGTCACCGCCGTGGAGCCCAGCCCGATCGCCTCCCCGACCTGCTCGGCGAGGCCGCCGGTGAAGACCACGATCACCGCGCTGGCCAGCAGCATCACGCCGATCACCGCGGTCACCCCGACGCGGATCGGCAGCGTCTTCCAGATCGGCCGCCCCTCCGGCACGTCGTAGATGGTGTTGGAGGCGCGCATGAACGCGGCGACGTAACCCGACGCCGACCAGAACGCGGCGAGCAGACCGAGGATCGCGGCGAAGCCGGCGAAGCCGCCGCTCTGCTGCGCCTGGTCGATCGCCCCCTCGACGATCTGCCGGATGCTGTCCTGCGGGACGACGTCGTTGACCGTGTCCTTGACGCCCTCCGTGGCCCGCGGGCCGAGCAGGCCGAGGATCGAGACCAGCACCAGCAGACCGGGGAAGATGGAGAGCACCCCGTAGTACGTCAGGGCCGCCGCCCAGTCGGTCAGGCTGTCGTCCTGGAACTCCCGCACCGTGCGGCGCAGCGCGGCCTTCCAACCGGCGCCCGGCAGCTCGGTCGGGCTGTCGGGACCCTCGTCGGGCCCGACCGGGCCGCGACCCGGGCGGTGCCGCTCGGCACGGACGGGGTCGGACCCCCGGTCCGCGCGGCCCGTCCGGCGGTCGCCCACCCGGCCGGCCGCCCCGGAATCGTCGCGGTCGCGTCCGCTGCGGGTGGAGGACTCGTCGGAGGCCATCGCCCCTCCTCGTGGTCGGTGTCAGTCCCCCTCGACATGCCCAGGCAGCGGCCACCGTTAACCCCTAGCCGTAGAGCAACCTGCCCATCCGGCGCGAGGCGACCAGCAGCCCCAGGACCATCGCCGCGAGCAGGTAGAGCACGTCGAGCACCCACTCCCAGCCGGCCGCGCCCACCGAGACGCCGCGGATGAGGTGCACCGCGCGGTAGAGCGGCGTCACCTCCACCGCCCAGCGCAGCGCGGCCGGGTAGGCCTCGGCGGGGACGAACGTGCCGGAGAAGAGGAAGAGGGTGAACTGGGCCGCCGACATCAGGTCGAAGTCGTGCCAGCTGCGCATGAAGGTGGTGATCGCCATGCCCAGCGCGCCGAAGGCGAAGCCGACCAGCACGGCCGCCGGGAAGGCGACCAGCGCCCGCGCCGCGGTGGTCAGCTCCATCACCACCATCACCACCAGGAAGGCGGCCGAGTACGCGCTGCCGCGCAGCATCGCCCAGAGCAGCTCCCCCAGCGCGATCTCGAACGGCTGCACCGGGGTGGCGATCACCCCGTCGTACAGCTTCATCTGCTTCATCTTGCCGAAGAAGTTGAAGGTCGTCTCCGACAGCGCGCCGGACATGGCCGACGACGCGAGCATGGCCGGCGCGACGAACGCCGCGTAGGTGACGACCTCGCCGCCGGGCAGCGTGAGGTCGCCGACCAGCGTGCCGACCCCGACGCCGATGGAGAGCAGGTAGAGCAGCGGCTCCACGAACCCGGAGACGAGCAGCAGCCAGTAGACGGCCTTCAGGGCCGCGACGTTGCGCTCGGCCACGGAGACCGACCGGCGGGACGCGGCGGAGACGGCGACCAGCCGGGGCAGGACGAGACCGACCACTGCGACCCTCCTAGACGACCAGCCTGCGACGGAACGCGCGCCGGGCCAGCAGCCAGCCGCCGGCCGCCCAGGCCGCGAGGTAGAGCAGGTGGCCGGCAACCGACCACTGCGGAGCGACGCCGAGCGCCGCCGCCCGGCACAGGTCCACTCCGTGCCAGAGCGGGGTCGCGTACGCCAGCCAGCGCAGCGCCGGGGGCAGCGACTCGACGGGGAAGAACACGCCGGCGAAGAGCGTCATCGGGATCACCGCGAAGCGGAGCAGCATCGCGAGCCAACTGTCGACGGAGACCACCGACGCGTACGCGAAGGTCGGCGCGGCGACCGCCAGCCCGAGCAGCGCCGTCACCGGCAGCGCGGCGAGCGCCCACGGCGGGCGCAGCGCCCCGAACAGGGCCGTCACCAGCAGGAACGCCGCGACGGTGGTGACCACCCGGAACACCACGAAGGCCAGGTGCCCGCCGAGGATGTCGCCCACCCGCAGCGGCGCCGCGCTCTGCGCGAAGTAGGTCCTGACCCACTGGAAGTTGCCGAACACGGGCCACGTCGACTCGCTGACGGCCGTCTGCAACGCGGTCGACGCGATCAGGCCGGGCACGATCCAGTCGAGGTAGCTCACCCCGTCGATGCCCTGGTCGATGTAGGAGCCGACGCCGAAGCCGAAGCCGAGGACGGTCAGCACCGGCAGCAGGAACGACGAGAAGAGCCCCGCCCGCCAGGTGCGCCGGTAGCCGACGAGATGGTGCGCCAGCACCGCGAGCGCCGGCACCCGCGGCAACCTCGGGCGCGCGCGTTCCCGCGCCGACTGCGCCACGCTCACGCGACCACCCCCGTCTCGCTCCGCGTCCACCACGGCCTTACTACCTCGCGGGTACGACAGGCCGGCGACTCCGTCGCCCCGTCAGCGCTTACGGGCCGCGCGCAGCAGCGCCTGCACCGCGTAGGCGAGCAGCAGCAGCCCGGTGCCGGTGCCGACGACGAGCCCCGCCGGCACCGCCGAGACGAGCGCGGTGACCAGCCCGGCCACGGCGACGGCACACACCGCCACCCCGAGCGGCCACAGCAGCGGGTCGCGCAGCACCGGGACGAGGGGGAAGAAGTGCAGCCCCACGACGGCGCCGACCAGCACCGGGATGAACTCCGACCAGCCGACGAGGGCGAGCACGACGGCGCCGAGCCCGGCGGCGGCGAACTCGGCCAGGACGATCAGCAGGTAGCGGCGGTCGGCGGCGCGGTCGTGGGCGACGCCCCCGGCTCCCCGGCTGCGGGCCACGACGACGGCGCCGATCACCGCCGTGACCAGGGCCGCGCCGCTCGCGACCACCAGCAGGGCGCGCAGCGGCTGCTCGGCGGCCGGCACGCTGAACCAGATCGTCGCGAAGACGCCCAGGTAGAGCGCGGCGAACCCGGCCTGGCGGCGGGACTGGAACTCCAGCTCCGACATGACACCCCCGTGTGCGTCGCCGGGCGGTCGACGTGCCGCCGGCCCGCCGATGCTACGTAACGGCCGACGCCGCCGCACCCACCCGGTGGCGCCGGACGACCGGCACCGGATCCCGAACGACCGACGAGCGACCGACGACGAGCGACCGGACGCGCTGTCAGTCGACCAGGGTGCGGCCGGTGAGGTGGAGGAAGACGTCCTCCAGGCTGCTGCGCCGGACCAGCACGTTGGCCGGGTGCAGCCCCCGCTCGCCGACCTCGGCGACGGCCGCGTCCCCGTCGGGCACGTAGAGCAGGATCCGGTCGGGCAGCACCTCGACCCGCTCCCCCAGCCCGTCGAGCTTGCCGGCGAACGCCTCCTGGGACTCGGCGGCGAACCGCAGCTCGACGACCTCCCGGGTGGAGTGCCGGTCGATCAGCGACCGGGGCGAGCCCTCGGCGACGATCCGCCCGCCGTCCATCACCACCAGGCGGTCGCAGAGCTGCTCCGCCTCGTCCATGTAGTGCGTGGTGAGGACCAACGTGACGCCCTGCTGCTTGAGCCGGAACAGCCGCTCCCACACCAGGTGCCGGGCCTGCGGGTCCAGGCCGGTCGTCGGCTCGTCGAGCAGGACGATCTCGGGCTCGTTGACCAGCGCGCGGGCGATGGTCAGCCGCCGCTTCATGCCGCCGGAGAGCGGCTCCACCCTGCTGTCGGCCCGCTCGGTGAGCTGGACGAAGTCGAGCAGCTCGGCGGCCCGCGCCCGGGCCACCCGCCGGGAGATGCCGAAGTAGCGCGCGTAGGTGGTGAGGTTCTCCTGGACGGTCAGCTCGGGATCCAGGTTGTCGAGCTGCGGGCAGACGCCGAGGCGGGCCCGGATCGCCGGCCCGTCGCGCACCGGATCCATGCCGAGGATGCGCAGCTCGCCGCCGCTGGGCGGGGAGGTGCAGCCGATCATCCGCATGGTGGAGGACTTGCCGGCGCCGTTGGGCCCGAGGAAGCCGAACGCCTCGCCGGCCAGCACCTCGACGTCGATGCCGTCGACGGCGGTGAAGTCGCCGAACCGCTTCACCAACGCCCGCGCCTGGATGAGTGGTGGAGCCGTCGTCATCGCCCGACCCTAACCTCCGGATCCGACACCCCACCGGACGGTTCCGGCACCCCCACCGGATCCGGGCGGGTCCGTCGCCGGGGTGATAGGGGGCGGGGCGGTAGGGGTACAGGCGCCCTGGTCAGGGCCCATCCGGCAACGGAGAGCGACGGAAACTACCCTGCGTCATGGCCTCGTGCGGTGCCGAGGGCGCGGCGACGGTCGGGCGAGGGCAGGTCGGAAACGCGCTGCTACCGGACCAGAGTGGACGCATCGGATACGGCCCGCTTCCCGGCTTGCCGCATTCTTACCAATCAGGGCGTGCATCCTGCCGCATATCCGGACCCCATTACAGTCTCTCTGCGTAATCGCAAGTCCCAATTAATTACTGGCTGCAATCATGATCAGCAATGTTCCGCCCGGTATCTAATTCGCGTATCGTGCCCCCTCGTGCCACCAGTGCGTTCCTCCGGCGAACCCGCCCCGCAGCCGTCCACCGTGGGCCCCGAGTCCACCCCGGATGGCGGTCCGGTTCCGTTGCCGCCCGAGACGGACGATCGGTCCGATCCAGACGGTGCCGCGCCTGATCCACGGGAACTCGCCGCGCAGTTCGAGGACGAAAAGCCCGGGCGGGAACTCTCCGGGCCGATCGGCGTGCTGGTCACCGGAACGACGTTGGCGATCGCGCTGCTCGCCCTCTGGCAGGTGTTCTACCCGCTGCCGCAGGGGAGCAAGTTCTACCTGGTCATCTTCCTGGCCGGCATCCTGCCGATGGTCTTCCTGGCGTACCCGGCGGATCTGCGCCTGCCCCGGCGGCTGCGCCGCACGGACGCGACCGGGCCGGGCGACGCGATCCCGGCTGAGCGCCCCAGGCGCCGGGGCCCCACCGTGGCGGACTGGATCCTGGCCGGCGCGGCGCTGGTCAGCTGCCTCTACCCGGTGCTGCCCGTCGACCTGGGTGACGGCGGCGGCGGGTACGACGCCTTCCTCGACCGGCAGGGCCTGCTCGTCGGCATGGACGTGGCCATGGGCACCGTCCTGCTGATCCTGCTGCTGGAGGCGTGCCGGCGCACCACCGGCTGGATCCTGCCGGCGGTCTGCGTGGTCTTCCTCGGCTACGGCTACTACGGCGGGCTGCTGCCCCAGTCCTGGCCGGTGGCCCACGCCGGCCTCGACTTCGGGCAGATCGTCGACGGCCTCTACAACTCCGACAGCGGCTTCTACGGCACCCCGCTCGACGTCGCGGCGACGTACATCGTGCTGTTCACCATCTACGGCGCGGTGCTGGACCTCTCCGGGGCCGGCCGGTTCTTCGTGGAGCTCTCCGCCGCCGCCTTCCGGCGCTCGCGCACGGCCGCCGGGCGCACCGCCGTCGCCTCCGGGTTCCTGCTCGGCACCGTCTCCGGCTCCGGCGCGGCGACGACCGTCAGCATCGGCGCGGTCACCTGGCCCGTGCTGCGCCGCGCCGGCTACCCGCCGGAGCGGGCGGGCGGCATGCTCGCCGCGGCCGGCGTCGGGGCGATCCTCTCCCCGCCCACCCTCGGCGCGGCGGCCTTCATCATCGCCGAGTACCTCGGCGTGTCGTACCTCCAGGTGCTCGGCTGGGCGACCGTCCCGACGGTGCTCTACTACCTCGGCATCCTCCTCGCGGTCGAGATCGACGCCCGACGCTCGGGCGTGCGGCCGGTGGTGATCGACACGACCTCCGCCGGCCGGCTGCTGGCCCGGTTCGGCTACCACTTCCTCTCGCTCTTCGCGATCGTCGGGCTGCTCGCCGTCGGCTTCTCCGCGACGAAGGCCGTGGTGCTGGCCACCATCCTGGCCGCCGTGCTGTCCTTCCTCGACCGTCGGCACCGGCTCACCCCGCCCCGCCTGCTCGCCGCGCTCAGCGCCGGCGTGCGCGGGGTCCTCGCGGTGAGCGCGGTCTGCGCGGCGGCCGGCATCATCACGGCCACCACCACCAAGACGGGCCTCGGTCCCCAGATGGCGGACCTGCTCATCGACCAAGCCCGGGCCGTGAGCTCCGAGCCGGCCGTGGTGCTGGCGCTCACCGCGCTGCTCGCCGCCGTCGCCCTCACCCTGCTCGGGCTGGCCGTGCCGGTCACCGCGTCGTTCGTGATCGGCTGGGTGATCATCGGCCCGGCCCTGCTGGACCTGGGCGTCACCGCGCCCGCCGCGGCGATGTTCGTCTTCTACTTCGCGGTGCTGTCCGAGGCGTCCCCGCCGACCGCGCTCGCCGCGGTCGCCGCCGCCGCGGTGACCGGCGGCCGGCTGGTGCCGACCATGTGGCAGACCCTGCGGTACGCCCTGCCGGCCTACCTCATCCCGCTCGCCTTCGTGGTCACCCCGACCGGCCTCGGGCTGCTCGGCATCGGGGGCCCGCAGCGGATAGCCGTCGCCGCGACGGTCGCCGCCCTCAGCGTCGCCGTGCTCGCGGTCGCGGCGGGCGGCTGGCTGCCCGGCGTCGGCCCGGCCGGCGCGCCGGAGCGGATCGTCGGCGCGCTCGCCGGGCTCACGCTGCTCTGGCTCGAACCCGTGCCCGTCGCGATCGGCGCCGCCCTGGCTGCCGTCATGGTGGCGGGCGTGCTCGTCAGACGCGGATCCGCCGGCCGGAACGGCGGGCCGTCAGCAGTACCAACGGTGAACCATGGGGAGGAAACACAGTGAGACGGATCAACATGCGGCTCGCCGCGGGGGTTGGCGCGCTGGCCCTCGTCGCCGCGGGCACCGCCGGCTGCGGAGGCCGTCAGGACGGCGCGACCAAGGACGACGCCGCCAGTGAGATCACCTGCAAGATCACCGACAGCACCCGCGTCGGCATCGCCACCGGCAACGCCACCGGGGTCTACTACGTGGTCGGCAACGCCCTGGCCGGTCAGCTCTCCGGTGCGACCGAGGGCAAGCTGACCGGCACCGCCGCCGAGACCGGCGCCTCGGTGCAGAACATCGAACAGCTCGTCGGCGGGCAGTACGACGTCGCCTTCTCGCTGTTCGACACGGCGGTCAACGCGGTGCAGGGCAAGGGCAGCTTCACGGCCCCGCAGCCCGTCGAGGCGCTCGCCCGGATCTACGACAACTACACGCAGGTCGTCGTCCGGGCCGACTCGGGGATCAACTCGGTCGCCGACATGAAGGGCAAGAAGATCTCCACCGGCTCCCCGAAGTCCGGCACCGAGGTCATCGCCAACCGGCTGCTGGAGGCCGCCGGCCTCGACCCGGCCAAGGACGTCCAGGCGCAGCGGCTCGACCTGACCAAGAGCGTCGAGGGCGTCAAGGACGGCAGCGTCGACGGGCTGTTCTGGTCGGGCGGGGTGCCCACGGGCGGGCTGACCGACCTGTTCACCACCGCCGGCGACAAGGTGAAGTTCATCGACATCACCCCGCTGCTGCCCAAGATGACCGAGCTCAACCCGGCGTACCAGGCCGGGACCATCGGCGCGGACGTTTACAAGACCGCCGCGGACACCCCGACCATCGTGGTGCCGAACGTGCTGCTGGTCCGCAAGGACCTCAACGCGAACGTGGCCTGCGCGATCACCCGGACGGTGTTCGACAAGAAGGACGCCCTGGCCCAGGCGAACCCGGCCGCCAAGGGCATCAGCCTGGACAACGCCCGCAAGACCGACCCCGTACCGCTGCACCGCGGCGCGGACAAGGCGTTGCAGGACCTCGGCGCACGCTGATCCCCGGCGCCGGGTCCGGGCCTCGCGCCCGGGCCCGGCGCCCCCGACCCTGACCCCGGAGGGCCCGAGTGTCGCTCCCCACCCCCGGCCGCGTACGCCGGCACCACCGGCCCGCCGACCACACCGACCGGCTGTGGTCGGTACGCACCCAGCTGCTCGCGCCCATCCTGGTGGCCACGGTCGGCCTGGTGGTGCTGGGGGCGGCCCAGACCGCCACCGCCCTGGACGCCTCCGACGACGCGGACCGCGCCCGGGTGCTGGCCGGCACCGCGACCGCCACCGTGCGCCTCGTGCACGAGCTGGAACGGGAACTCGGCGAGACGGCGGCCCTGCGCCAGCGGGGCGGCAGCAGCGGACGGCCCCTCGTCGACGCGCAGCGACGGCGGGTCGACGCGTCCGTCGAGCGCTACCGCGGCGCCAGCCGGGACGCCCGCCGCGCCGCCCCCGACCTGCGCCGGGTGCTCGACGGCGCCGACGCGCAGCTCGACCAGCTCGAACCGGCCCGCGGCTCCGCGCTGGGCGGCACCACCGCCGACCCGGCCTACCTCTCGCTCGTCGAGTCGCTGCTCGCCGTCGCCGACGCGCTGCCGGCCCAGCTGCGCGACCGGGAGCTGGCCAACGGGGCCCGGGAGGTGGCGGCCGTGGCCGCCCAGGAACACCTCGCCGCCGTGGAACGCGACCTGCTCCGCGCCGTCTTCGTGCGGGGCACGCTGGTGAACGGGGAACTGGTCCGCCTCGGCCAGCTGCGGGGCGCGCAGGAGCAGCGTCAGGCCGAGTTCTCCCGCATCGCCGGCCGGCCGGCGGCGGACGCGTACACCCGGCTGGTGGCCGGGACCGACGTCTCCACCGCCCGCCGGATGCGCGACAGCGCGCTCAACGTGGAGTCCGAGCCCGCCGGGCTGAAGACCGACGGCGACGCCTGGTACGTGGCCCAGAGCGGGGCCATCCGGCGGTACAACCTGCTCGGCCGGGAACTCTCCGAGGAACTCGACCGCAAGGCCGCCGGGCTGGCCCGCGACGCCCAGCGGCGGGCCCTGGTCACCGGTGGCGCGACCACCGCCGTCGCGCTGGCGTCGTTGACCGCCGCCGTGCTGCTCGCCGTCCGCACCAGCCGTCGCCTGCGCCGGCTGCGGGTCGCGGCGCTCGCCATGGCGCACCGCGAACTGCCGGAGCGGATCACCGCCATCGCCTCCGGTGACGGCGCGCCGACCGACGGCGCGGCGACCCGGCTGACCGCCGGCATCGGGCAGGGCCGGGACGAGATCGCGCAGGTCGCCCAGGCCTTCGACACGGTGAACCGGGCCGCCCTGCGCCTGGCCGGCGAACAGGCCGAGGTGCGGATGGACGTGACCCGGATGGCCGAGGCCCTGGCCCGGCGCATCCGTACCCTGATCACCCGGCAGCTGCGGCTGCTCGACGAGTTCGAACGCGAGGAGACCGACCCGGACGCGCTGGCCCGGCTCTTCGCGCTGGACCACCTCGCCGCCCGCATGCGGCGCAACGGCGAGAACCTCCTCGTCCTCGCGGGCGGGGAGCCCGGCCGTACGCACGACGGCGCGCACCTGCTCGCCGACGTGGTGCGGGCGGCCGCCTCCGAGATCGAGGACTACCCGCGGGTGGAGGTCGACGTGCCGACCGCCGCGGTGCACGGGGCCGCCGTGGGCAACCTGGTCCACCTCCTCGCCGAGCTGCTGGAGAACGCCACCGTCTACTCCCCGCCGAACTCGCCGGTGCACGTCGACGGCCGGCGCACGATCGACGGCCTCACGCTGCGCGTGCACGACCAGGGCATCGGCATCAGCGACAGCCGCCTCGCCGCGATCAACGAGCGGCTGCTCGCCCCCGCGATGCTGTCCAGCGCCTCCGCCGGCAGCATGGGCCTGCACGTGGTGGCCCACCTGGCGGCCCGGCACGGGGTGCGGGTGCAGCTGCACAACAGCGGCGCGGGCACCGTCGCGCAGGTGGAGATCCCGGAGTCGGCGCTGACCCGCGTCGAGGAGGTCGCCCCGCGCTCCGCGCCGGAGGTACGCGCCCCCGCGCAGGCCGCCCCGCAGGTGCACGCGCCGGCGCCACCCGTCCGGACGGTGCCCGCGCAGCCGCCGCCCGTGCGTACGCAGGCGCCGGTCGTTTCCGCCCAGACGGCCTGGTTCCGGCCCCGGACCGGGACCGGCGGTCCCGCCACCCTGCCCGACCTGACCAGCGTCCACCACGCGCCGACGATCACGCTCCCGGTGCTCGGCGCGCGCCCGACCGGGGCGGGTGGAGCCGCGGTGCCGCCGTCCCGTCCCGCGTCGGCCCCGCCCGCGCCGCCCCCGCTCACCGGGGCCGGGCTGCCGCGCCGCACCCGGGGCGGCCAACTGCCGGCCGCGCTGCACGAGGCCCCGACGGCGCGGCCGGCGGGCGACCTGCTCGACCCCGAGGTCGTGCGGTCCCGGCTGTCCTCGCTCGCCGAGGGAGTGGCCGCGGCGACCCGACGTACCCAGACGACACCCCCCAGGAGAATCCCATGACCCCATCCGAGAGCGCCGGCCTGGACTGGCTCCTGGCCAACTTCGCCGAACAGGTGCCGGACGTGTCGCACGCCCTCGCGGTCTCCGGCGACGGGCTGCGGCTGGCGGCCTCGCCCCACCTCGCGCCCGACCAGGTGGACCAGCTCTCCGCCGTGATCAGCGGCCTGGCCAGCCTGACCGTCGGTGCCGCCCGGCTGATGTCGGCCGGCCGCGTACGCCAGCAGATCGTCGACATGGACGGCGGAGTGATGCTGGTGATGGCGGTCGGCGAGCGCGCCCTCGTCGGGGTGCTCGCCGCGCCCGGCTGCGACCTCGGCCAGATCGGCTACGAGACCGCCATGCTGGTCCAGCGGGTGGCGGAGGCCCTGGAGCCGGCGGTCCGGGCGTGATCGGACGGTCCTCCCGGTTGCTGGCGGCCCTGCTGGCGACAGTGCTCGCCACCGGTTGCGGCGCGGCCGAGGCCGGGCCGCAACCCTGGCACGGTGGCCGGATCTTCCTCGCCACCGGCAACACCACAGGCGTCTACTACCAGCTCGGCGGCGGCTACGCGGACGTGATCAGCCGGCACCTGCCCGGCTACGAGGCACGGGCCGAGCCGACCGGCGCGTCGGTGGAGAACGTCAACCGGCTGGCCAGTGGCGACATGGAGATCGCCTTCAGCCTCGCCGACACGGCGGCCGACGCCGTCGCGGGGCGCGGGGCCTTCGAGGGCCAGCCGCAGCCGGTGCGGGCGTTGGCCCGGGTCTACAGCAACTACACCCACGTCATCGTCCGCGCCGACGCGAAGGTCACCAGGCTGTCGGGCCTGCGCGGGAAGCGGGTCTCCACCGGCTCGCCGAAGTCCGGCACGGACATCATCGCCGGGCGTCTGCTGACCGCCGCCGGCCTCGACCCGGACCGGGACGTCGTGCGGGCCACGCTCTCCCTGCCGGAGACCGTGAAGCGGATGCGGGCCGGCACGCTCGACGCGATGTTCTTCTCCGGCGGCCTGCCCACGCCGGGCATCGCCGACCTGCTGGCCAGCGCGCCCGGCAAGTACGCGCTGCTGCCGATCGTCGACCTGATGGAGCCGCTCACCGCGCGCCACGGCTCGGTCTACACCACGGCGGAGCTGCCGAAGGAGGTCTACAAGACGAGGAGTGGCACGCCGACGGTCACGGTGGCGAACGTCATCCTGGTCAGCGCCGACATGCCCGACCAACTGGCGTACGACCTGACCCGGCTGCTCTTCGCCTACCAGGCCGACCTGGTCAAGGTGCACCCCGAGGCCGGCAACTTCACCCAGCAGAGCGCCTCGGGCACCGACCCGATCCCGCTGCACCCCGGGGCCGCGCGGTTCTACCAGCGCGGGTGACCCGCGCCGGTCAGACGTCCGCCGGGGCGGTGGCGGCGCGGGCCTCCGCCACTAGGCGGTCGGCCTCGGCGAGCACCTCGGGGTCGTCGGCCGGAGTGCCGGGGTCGAGACGGACCGTCCACGTGAGACCGTCCACCCCCGGCACCCGGCGCGCCGCGACCCGGCCGGCGCCGCCGGGCACCGGACGGTGCTGCGTGTACGCCACCGACCGGGTGACCCGCTCCCGCACCTGGTGCGGCAGCTCCCCCGGGTCGAGCAGCAGGTGGCTCTCGGCCGGGCCGTCGGCCACCATCAGGTAGCCGTCACGCTCGGCGGACAACTCGGCCGGGGTCACCGTGAGCTGCCGGCCGGACCAGACCGCCTTGAGGATGTCGTGCCAGCCCAGCCTCTGCGCCCGGTCGGGCAGCCAGAGGCCGAGGTTGCTGGCCACGACGACGCCGTCGCCCTGGCCGTCGCCGACGGCGGCCCAGGCGAGCACCCGCTCCTCGGCGGCGAGCGGCGGCCGCTGGGCCGCGGGCAGCTTCGGCTTGCGGCGGAACAGTCCCATCTACAGTCCTCCCGCGGCCTGCTCGCGCAACGCCCGGGCGTGCTGTTCCAGCGACAGCAGCTCCCCGAAGGCGGCGAAGTACTCGTCCTTGTTGTTGACCGGGTTGATCCGCTGGATCCGGGACTTGAGGTCCCTGATCCGGCTGGTCACCGAGCCCCACTGCAACCGGGCCATGGTGATCGAGACGTAGCGCGGGTCGGGCTCGCCGTCGATGCGCAGCGGCTCCACCGCCAGTTCGCCGACGAGCGCCCGGGCGGCCAGGTCCTCGCAGGCGTCGCGGACCGACTCGATCCAGACCGCGCCGCCGGTGGCCGTGGCGACCCCGCCGACCGCCGCGACGGCCGCCCGCACCGCCACGTGCACGGGGTGCCGGTACTCCGACGCCTCGACCGCGTCGAACATCGGCCCGGCCAGCACCGGCTCCTGGAGGGCGAGCTTCAGCGCCTCCCGCTCGACCATCGACTGCGGGTTGTCGACGACCGGCTCGGCCGGGGCGGGCCGGGGCGCGGGCGGGGCGTCCCGGCCGGGTGCGGCCGAGGCGGCGGCGAGCACGGCCCGCTGCACCGGCTCGATCTCCATGCCGAGGTCGCCGGCGAGCTTGCGCACGTACTCCGGGCGCTTCTCCCGGTCCTTGAGCTTGGCGACCAGCGGCGCGGCCCGGCGCATCGCCTCGACCCGGCCGTCGACGGTGTCGAGGTCGAAGCGGTTGATCACGTGCCGCAGCGCGAAGTCGACAAGCGGCTCGCGGCGGGCCACCAGGTCGCGGACGGCCAGGTCGCCCTTGGCCAGGCGCAGGTCGCAGGGGTCCATGTTGTCGGGGCTGACCGCGATGAACGTACGCCCGACGAAGCGCTGGTCGTCCTCGAAGGCGCGCAGGGCCGCCTTCTGGCCGGCGGCGTCCCCGTCGAACGTGAAGATGATCTCGCCGGCCACGTCGTCGGTGTCCATCAGCAGCCGGCGCAGCACCCCGATGTGGTCCCCGCCGAACGCCGTGCCGCAGGTCGCCACGGCCGTCGGGACCCCGGCCAGGTGGCAGGCCATCACGTCGGTGTAGCCCTCGACCACCACCACCTTGCCCTGCTTGGCGATCTCCCGCTTGGCCTGGTCGATCCCGTAGAGGACGTGCGACTTCTTGTAGATCGGCGTCTCGGGGGTGTTCAGGTACTTCGGGCCGTCGTCGTCGTCGAAGAGCTTGCGGGCGCCGAAGCCGATCACGTCGCCGGTCAGGTCGCGGATCGGCCACATCAGCCGGCGGCGGAACCGGTCGATCAGCGTGCCGGACCGCGACGGGCGGGACAGCCCGGCGGTGACCAGCTCGTCGTGGCTGAAGCCCTGCTGACGCAGGTGCTTGGTGAGCAGGTCCCAGGCGTCGGGCGCGAAGCCGCAGCCGTAGCGCTCGGCGGCGGCCCGGTCGAAGCCGCGCCGGGCCAGGAACTCCCGGGCCGGACGCGCGCCGGCGGTGGTGAGCTGGCCGCGGTAGAACTCCACCGCGGCGGCGTGCGCGGCGACGAGGCGCTGCCGCTGCCCCTGCTGCGGGCGAGGGCGCGGCGTGGCGGAGTCGTTCTCGACGTAGCGCAGTTGGAGGCCGGCGCGGTGGGCGAGCCGCTCGACCGACTCGACGAAGCTGAGGTGCTCGGCGTCCATCAGGAACTTGATCGCGTCGCCGCCGGCGCCGCAGCCGAAGCAGTACCAGACGTTACGGGCGGGCGAGACGTTGAACGACGGGCTCTTCTCGTCGTGGAACGGGCACAGCCCCTTGAGGTTGCCGCCGCCGGCCGACCGCAGGGTCACCGTCTCGGAGATGACGTCGGCGATCGAGCTGCGTT
The DNA here is from genome assembly GCF_057197825.1 of Micromonospora sp. USAFONa4. Lineage (NCBI taxonomy): Bacteria > Bacillati > Actinomycetota > Actinomycetes > Micromonosporales > Micromonosporaceae > Micromonospora > Micromonospora sp. USAFONa4. The sequence continues at coordinate 1,799,692 of NZ_CM170072.1, forward strand.
CCCGGACCAGCGCGATGTCCTCGTCCCGGATCCGCCCAGCCATGTCCGCCACCCCCTCGGCGTACATCCTGCCCTGCCGCACCGACGCCGCGCCGCCGGGGGACGCCGCGTGTGGCGACCACCGCCGTCACCTCGGCGCCCGCGCCCGCGACGGCCGGGCCACGGCCACCCGGGTCAGCGCGGGCGCCGCAGGTAGCGTCGCACCGGCGGCGGGTCCTCCTCGTCGTACGACCGGGCGGCCCGGACGGCCGCGGCCAGGCCGGAGCGGCGGACCCGCGGCGGTGGGTTGACCGCCGGGTCCCGGGCCATGTCCCGGACCAGCGCGACGGCCAAACCGAGCATCACCACGACGAAGGGCAGGGCGACGAGGATGGTCGCCTGTTGCAGCGCGTCCAGCCCGCCCACCAGCAGCAGTACGGCGGCGACCGCGCCGATCAGCACGCCCCAGACCACCACCAGCACGCGGTGCGGGCGCAGCGCGCCCCGGGAGGTCAGCGAGCCGAGCACCAGGGACGCCGAGTCGGCGCTGGTGACGAAGTACAGCGCGATCAGCACCATGGCCAGCACGCTGGTCAGCGTCGCCAGCGGCAACGCGTCCAGCAGGCCGAAGAGAGCCTGCTCGGTGCCCGCCCCGACGTCGGCGACCAGGTCCCGGGCTCCGGTGGCCTGCGCCCGCAGCCCGCTCCCGCCCATCACTGCGAACCAGACCGCGCTGGCCCCGCTCGGCACCAGCAGCACCCCGACGACGAACTGCCGGACCGTGCGGCCCCGGGAGATGCGGGCGATGAAGGTGCCCACGAAGGGCGCCCAGGAGATCCACCACGCCCAGTAGAAGATCGTCCAGGAGCCGAGCCAGGACGGATCGGAGAAGGCCCCGGTGCGGGTGGACATGAAGACCAGGTTGCTCAGGTAGTCGCCGACCGAGGCCGGCAGGACCTCCAGCGTGTAGATGGTCGGCCCGACCGCGAAGACGAAGAGCATCAGCAGCACCGCCAACAGCACGTTGGTGGTGGAGAGCCACTTGATGCCCCGGTGCAGCCCGGAGAAGGCGGAGATGACGAAGGCCAGGGTGAGCGCGCCGATCACCACCAGCTCCACCGTGGTCGTGTCCGGAATCCCCGCCACCAGGTCGAGGCCGGCGGCGACCTGGAGCGCGCCGAGGCCGAGGCTGGTCGCCGAGCCGAACACGGTGGCGAAGACGGCCAGCAGGTCGATCGCGCGCCCGGCCGCGCCGTCGGCACGATCCCCGAGCACGGGTTGGAAGGCCGCCGAGATCCGGTTCTCCCGGCCCTTGCGGAAGGTCGAGTACGCAAGCGCGAGCGCCACGACCGCGTAGATCCCCCAGGGGTGCAGCGTCCAGTGGAAGAGGGTGTACTGCATCGCCGTCGCGCCGGCTGCGCCGGTCTGCGGTGCGACGCCGGTGGCCGGCGGAGGTGCGGCGTAGTGCTGGATGGGCTCGGCCACGGCGAAGAAGACCAGGCCGATCCCCATGCCGGCGCTGAACATCATGGCGACCCAGGCCAGCGTGCTGAACTCCGGCTCGTCGTCGTCGGCGCCGAGCCGGATCCGGCCGAACTTCGTCGCCGCGATGATCACCGAGAGCACCAGGAAGGCGTCGGCGGCCACCACGAAGAACCAGCCGAAGGTGTCGATGACCCAGGCCAGGCCGGACTCGCCGAAGCCGGCCAGGGAGCCCCGGGCCAGCACGCCCCACGCCACCACGGCCAGTACGCCGCCGACGCTGAGCGCCAGCACCGTGCGGTCGATCCGGCCCACGGCCTGGTCCCGTACCTGCCCGCTCATGCGCCACCCCCTGCCCATCCTGCTGGGCAGGAGGGCGGCACACGGCGATATCGGGCGAACCTGCCCGGCCGGACCGCATCGGTCGGCACGGCCACGGCCCGGCAGCCGTGGGCGTGCCGGGCCGGTCAGGCGCGGCGAGGCCCGTCAGGAAGTGGTTGGTCAGGCCGGGACGGCGGCGGCCTCCTCGGCCTCCACCTGCCGCTTCCAGTCGGGCTTGCTGGCCCGCCAGCCCTCGTCGTTCATGCCCCGGCGCCAGTAGCCGGAGATGGAGAGCCGCTCGCGGGGAACGGCGCGTTCGACGCGGAGCAGGCGGCGCAGATCCTTGACGAAGGTGGCCTCGCCGTGCACGAAGGCCTGCACGTCACCGGGCGGGAACTCCAGGGCGCGGACGGCCGTGACCAGGGCCTCCCCGACCGGGCGGTCGCCCCGGTGCAGCCAGGTCAGGCGCACCGCGCCCGGGCTGGCCAGCGGCTGCTCCTCGGTCGGGTCGGCGACCTCGACGAAGACGGTGGCCGGGGCGCCGGCGGGCAGCCGCTCCAGGGCGGCGGCGATGGCCGGCAGCGCGCTCTCGTCGCCCACCAGGAGGTGCCAGTCGGCGTCGGGGCTGGGGGCGTACTCCCCGCCGGGGCCGACGAAGGGCACCGGGTCGCCGGGGCGCAGCGCGGCCGCCCACGGCCCGCCCAGCCCCACGTCGCCGTGGTGCACGATGTCGACGGTCAGCTCGCCGGCCGACGCGTCCCAGGCCCGCACCGTGTACGCGCGCAGCCGGGGCCACTGCTCCCGGGGCAGGTCACGGCGGAGCGCGTTGAGATCCGCCGGGATCGGGTACCGCGTCCCCGGCGCCGGGAAGACGATCTTGATGTAGTGGTCGGTGAACTCGCCCACCGGCAGGCCGGTCAGCTCCTCACCCCCGAGCACCAGCCGGACGACGTGGGGGGTGGGCCGCTCGGTGCGCAGTACCCGGGCGGTGGTGACCTTGATGGGGCGCTCCGTCATGCCGGTTAGGCTAGCCTAAGTTCGCGCGCCTGCCCATCCCTGATCCCCCGTCGGCGGATGCCCGCGCCCACCGCGTACCACCCGCGCGTGCCAGGCGACAGCCGCCGGGTCGGTCAGCGAGGCCACCTGGTCGACCACCACCCGGAGCCGGGCCGTGTCGTCCGGCGCGGCCGACCAGAGCGGGGCGAAGACGGGATCCAACCCGTCCGGCGCCCGGTCGACCAGGGCGTGCACCAGCTCCGCCAGCACCTCCCGCTGCCGCCGGTAGCGGTCCCCCGCGCCGGGGCGACGCATCACGTACCGCAGGGCGATGCCCTTGAGCAGCGCGCACTGCGCCCCGATCCGCCGGGGCACCACCAGGTCGGCGGCGTAGCGGCGGTGCGGGCCCGGGCCGTACCGCTCCTGCGTGGCCGCCACCACCGTCGAGACGAAGCGGCCGGTCAGCACGCTGGTGGTGGCCTTCAGCGCCGCCTGCGCGCGGTGGCTGCCGTCGTAACCGGCCAGCGGGGCGAGCACCGGGTCGTCGAGCAGTTCCAGCAGCACGTCGCCGAGGTCGGCCGGAGACTCGCCGGAGTAGGTGGCGGCGACGTCGGCGCAGAGCGCGGCCCGCTCGTCGGGGTCGCGCAGCAGCGTACGCAGCGCCACGTACCCGCCGTGGATGCCGTCCTCGACGTCGTGCACCGAGTACGCGACGTCGTCGGCCCAGTCCATCACCTGCGCCTCCAGGCAGCGCCGGTCGTCACCCGGGCCGCCCGCACGCAGCCAGGCGAAGAGCGGGAGGTCGTCGTCGTACACCCCGAACTTGCGCTGCTCCCGGCGGCGGGGCCACGGGTACTTGCTCACCGCGTCGAGCGAGGCCCGGGTCAGGTTGAGGCCGGCGGACCTCCCGTCCGGCGCCACCACCTTGGCCTCCAGGCGGGTCAGCACCCGCAGCGTCTGCGCGTTGCCCTCGAAGCCGCCGCAGCCGGCCGCGAGGTCGTCCAGCGCGTCCTCGCCGTTGTGCCCGAACGGCGGGTGACCGAGATCGTGGGCGAGCCCCGCGGTGTCGACCACGTCCGGGTCGCAGCCCAGCCGGGCCCCCATCTCGCGGGCGATCTGCGCGACCTCCAGCGAGTGGGTCAGCCGGGTACGCAGGAAGTCGTCGGTGCCGGCCGTGTGCACCTGGGTCTTCGCGGCCAGCCGCCGGAACGCCGCCGAGTGCAGCACCCGGGCGCGGTCCCGCTCGTACGCCGACCGCCCGTGACCGGTGTCCTTCGGCGGCTCGTCGGCCCAGCGGGCGACGTCCGGGTCGTCCGGCCCGGGAGGCTCAGTCCTCACGCTGCCGCAGCACGCAGAACTCGTTGCCCTCCGGATCGGCCAGCACGGTCCACCCGCTGTCGCCCTGCCCCACGTCGACGTGCCGGGCGCCCATGTCGACCAGCCGCTCGACCTCGGCCTCCTGGTCGTCGGGACGCAGGCCGAAGTGCAGCCGGTTCTTGGTGGTCTTCTCGTCGGTCACCGGCACGAAGACGATGCCCGGCAGCAGGTCGGCGGACCGGCGGATCTCCACCTCGTGCGGCTGTTCGGTGACCACCTGGTAGCCCAGCGCCTCGGCCCACCAGCGGGCGAGCCGGGCGGGGTCCCGGGCGTCGACGGTCAGGCTCTCCCAGGCGCTGCTCATGCCGATCAGGTTACGCCCGCGCGCCGCGAACGGCGCGCCGCCGGCGCGCGCCCGACGGCTACGCAACCTCCGAACAGTCGAGAGTTGTCGACCGATCGCCGACGGTTACGGGATCGCGATCCGGCATGGCCGGCGGTAGCGTTCCCAGCGCGGAACGTGACCAGACTGAGGGCCCGACGGTGGGGAGACGCCCGTGAACGCGGACACGATGATGGGAACGGAACTGTCGGAGCTGCGCCGGCGCCGCCCGGAGGTGGCGGGCACGGTGCTCGCGGGCACCGACGGCCTGCTGATCTCCAGCGACCTTCCGGCGACGGACGCCACCCACCTGGCGGCGCTCGCGGCGGCCAGCTTCGGCCTCGGCCACCGGGTGGCCGACACCGTGCGGCACGGCGAGTTCCGGGAGTCGGTGGTCCGCACCTCGACCGGCGCCGTCGTCACCTACCCCGCCGGGCGCAACGCCCTGTTGACGCTGGTCGCCGACGCCAGCGCCGACCTGGACGAGCTGCACGCCGACGCGCGGGCGGTGGCCCGGCGCACCGGCTCGGTGCTGGACACCAGCCGCCTGATCGGGGCGGCGACGGTGCCCGAGGCGCACGCCCGGCTCGCGGCCCGCACCTCGGGCGGCAGGCTGCCCCGGCGCGTCACCCCCCACACCTGGCGCCGCCCGCCGGTCTGAGCAACCCCCGGGAGTCGGTCCGCGACCGGCTCCCGACCCACGGTGCGGTCGCGCCGGCACGGGCCGCCCGCACGGCAGCGGCGGCGGATTCCGCTCCCCCGGGTCCGCCGCCGGCCTGTCGTCCTCGCGCGTCAGTCGTCCTCGCGCGTCAGCGGCTGTCGGAGCCGTCCGTCTCCACCGCCGCGCGGCCGGCCTCCAACCGGGCGACGGGCACCCGGAAGGGCGAGCAGGACACGTAGTCCAGGCCGACCTCGTGGAAGAAGTGCACCGACTCCGGGTCGCCGCCGTGCTCGCCGCAGACGCCGAGCTTCAGCTCCGGCCGGGCCGCCCGGCCCTCCTCCGCGGCGATGCGCACCAGCCGGCCCACGCCGTCGCGGTCGATCGACTCGAACGGCGAGATGCCGAAGATGCCCAGCTCCAGGTAGCGCCAGAAGAACGCGCCCTCGACGTCGTCGCGGGAGAACCCCCAGCCCATCTGGGTCAGGTCGTTGGTGCCGAAGGAGAAGAACTGCGCCGCCTCGGCGATCTGGCCGGCGGTCAGCGCCGCCCGGGGCACCTCGATCATCGTGCCGATCAGCACCTCGACGCCGCTGTCCCCGACCACCTCGGCGATGATCTTCTCGGCCTCGGCGCGTACGGTCTCCAGCTCCTGCACCGCGCCGACCAGCGGGACCATGATCTCCGGCCGGGCCACCGCGCCGCTGCGGGTGACGGTGACCGCGGCCTCCGCGATCGCCCGGACCTGCATGGCGAACAGACCGGGGATGACCAGGCCGAGGCGCACGCCGCGCAGGCCCAGCATCGGGTTCTCCTCGTGCATCCGCCGGACGGCGGCGAGCAGTGCCTCCTCCTGGGCCACGTCCTCGCCGCGCTCCTGGGCGACCGCCACGTTGACCGCGAGCTGCTCCAGCGGGGGCAGGAACTCGTGCAGCGGCGGGTCGATCAGCCGGACGGTGACGGGCATCCCGTCCATCTCCCGGAAGATCTCCTCGAAGTCGGCGCGCTGCAACGGGAGCAGCGCGGCCAGCGCGGCCTCCCGCTCGGTGTTGTCGCGGGCCAGGATCAGCCGCTCGACCAGCTCGCGCCGGTCGCCGAGGAACATGTGCTCGGTGCGGCAGAGGCCGATGCCCTCCGCACCGAAGCGCCGGGCCCGGGCGGCGTCCGCGCCGGTGTCGGCGTTCGTGCGCACGGCCAGCCGCCGCCGCTCGTCGGCGTGCGTCATGATCCGGTGTACGGCCCGCACCAGCGCGTTGTCGACGTGCTCGGGGTCGAGGCTGCCCTCGAAGTACTGCACCACCTCCGACGGCATGACCGGCACCTCGCCGAGGTAGACCTTGCCGGTGGTGCCGTCGATGGAGACGATGTCGCCCTCGACGACGGTCTGCCCGCCGACGACGAAGCGGCGCTGCGGGACGTTGACGTCGATCTCGTCGGCGCCGGAGACGCAGGTCTTGCCCATCCCCCGCGCCACGACGGCGGCGTGGCTGGTCTTGCCGCCGCGCGAGGTGAGGATGCCCTGGGCGGCGATCATGCCGTTGAGGTCGTCGGGGTTGGTCTCGCGCCGGACCAGGATCACCGACTCCCCCTCGGCGGCCAGTTCCACCGCGCGGGCGGAGGTGAAGACCACCTTGCCCGACGCCGCGCCCGGTGATGCCCCGATGCCCTTGGCCACCGGCTGGAACTCGTGGTCGAGCCGGAACCGGGGGAACATCAGCTGGGCGAGCTGCGCGCCGTTGACCCGGTGCAGCGCCTCGTCGAGGTCGATCAGGCCCTCGTCGACGAGCTGCCCGGCGATGACGAACGCCGCGGCGGCGGTGCGCTTGCCGACGCGGGTCTGGAGCATCCAGAGCTTGCCGCGCTCGATGGTGAACTCGATGTCGCAGAGGTCCTTGTAGTGGCCCTCCAGGCGGGCCATGATGCCGAGCAGTTCGTCGTAGGACTTCTTGTCCAGCCGCTCCAGATCCTGCAACGGCACGGTGTTGCGGATGCCCGCGACCACGTCCTCGCCCTGGGCGTTGGCCAGGTAGTCGCCGTAGATGCCCTGGGCGCCGCTGGCGGGGTCGCGGGTGAACGCGACGCCGGTGCCGGAGTCCGGGCCGAGGTTGCCGAAGACCATCGCCACCACGTTGACCGCCGTGCCCAGGTCGGCCGGGATCCGCTCCTGGCGTCGGTAGAGCACCGCGCGCTCGGCGTTCCACGACTCGAAGACCGCGCGGATGGCCAGGTCGAGCTGCTCGCGCGGCTCCTGCGGGAACTCCCGGCCGGTGTGCTTGAAGAAGATCTTCTTGTACGCGTCGACCAGCCCCCGCAGGTCGTCGGCGTCGAGGTCGAGGTCGTCGTGGGTGCCCTTGGCCCGCTTGGCGTCGTCGAGCGCGTGCTCGAACTCCTCGCCCGGCACCTCGCACACCGTCTTGCCGAACATCTGGATCAGACGGCGGTAGGAGTCCCAGGCGAACCGGTCCGCGCCGCCGGAGGTCTGCGCGTCCGCGCCGCTGGCCTGTCGCGCGAGCCCCTGGACGCTGCGGTCGTTGAGGCCGACGTTGAGGACGGTCTCCATCATGCCGGGCATGGAGAACTTGGCGCCGGAGCGGACGGACACCAGCAGCGGGTCCTCCGGGTCACCGAGGCGCTTGCCCATCGCCTGCTCCAGCGACGCGAGGTGCGCGGCGATCTGGTCGGCGAGGCCGTCCGGCTCCTCCCCCGTGACGAGGTACGCCTTGCAGGCCTCCGTGGTGATCGTGAAGCCCGGTGGGACCGGCAGGCCGAGATTGGTCATCTCGGCCAGGTTGGCCCCCTTGCCACCGAGCAGTTCCTTGAGATCCTTGTTGCCCTCGGCGAAGGCGTACACGTACTTGTGTTCCACCGTCTCCTGCTTTGCCACCAGAGCCCTCCCACGCGCGCCGGTCCGACACTTAACGAAGGTTCAGTCGCTCTCATACCCCGGGACGGACCACCGGCAATCCCGGTGCCAAGCCGGCCGGTGGGCGAAGGCTAAGCGAACATCGAGGGACCCGGGACCGTTCGGTGACAATAGGCACAGCTATCCCGACTATCCGCGTTCGTACCGGTTTTTGGGAACGCTTCCACGCGCACGATCACGCATTTCCGGCTCCGCCTCGTATCCTTGGCCGCACGCTTTTCGGTGAACCTCACCTTTGCCATAACCGCCGCAAATACACCCCTCGGAGCCGACGCCGTGCCAGCCGTTCCCACCGCCGCCCCGGAGCCGCTCGACCCGTCCCGCGCTGCCGGGGTGGAGGAGCGGGAGCCCGGCCACCACGCCCTGCCGGCCCACGAACCGGCCGCCGCCGAGCTGGCCCGGGCGGCGACCCGGACCGCCGACGACCTGCTCGTCCCGCCGTCCGGGGCCACCGACGACCTGCCCGTTCCGCCGCCCAGGGCCGCCGACGACCTGCCCGTCCCGCCGGGCCGGATCCGGCTGGGCGATGTCGTGCCCGCGCCGGAGCGGGTCACGCCGGTCCCGGGCGCCGACTTCGTCCTCACTCCCGACGCGGCGATCCGGGTGAACGGCGACGACGACGCCCGCGCCGTCGCCGGACAGCTGGCCGCCCTGCTCCGGCCGGCCACCGGCTACCCGCTGCCGGTGACCGACGCCACCCGACCGGAGCCGGCCGGCGGCATCACCCTGACGCTGGCCGGCTCCGCCGGCCTCGGCCCGGAGGGCTACCGGCTCGACGTGACGCCCGACGGCGTACGGATCGAGGCCGCCGCCCCGGCCGGGCTCTTCCACGGCGTGCAGACGCTGCGGCAGCTCCTGCCCGCCGCCATCGAGAGCCCGGTACCGGTCGCCGAGCACTGGGCGCTGCCCGGCGGCTCGATCACCGACCGGCCCCGGTTCCCCTACCGGGGGGCGATGCTCGACGTGGCCCGGCACTTCTTCGGCGTACCGGACGTGCTGCGGGTGATCGACCACCTGGCCCGCTACAAGCTCAACCACCTGCACCTGCACCTCACCGACGACCAGGGCTGGCGGATCGCGATCGACTCCTGGCCCCGGCTCGCGGAGGTCGGCGGGGCGGTCGAGGTGGGCGGCGGCCCGGGCGGGCACTACACGCGCGACGACTACCGGCGGATCGTCGCCTACGCCGCCGAGCGGCACGTCACCGTGGTGCCGGAGATCGACCTGCCGGGCCACACCAACGCCGCGCTGACCGCGTACGGCGAGCTGGCCCCGGAGGGCACCGCGCCGCCGCCGTACACCGGCACCGAGGTCGGCTTCAGCTACGTCGACCCCACCAACGAGCGGACGTACGACTTCGTCGCCGACGTGCTGGGCGAGATCGCGGCGCTCACCCCCGGGCCGTGGCTGCACATCGGGGGCGACGAGGCGTTCAAGGTACGTCCCGACGCGTACGCGGCCTTCGTCGAGCGGACCCAGCGCATCGTCGCCGCAACCGGCAAGACGGTAGTGGGCTGGCACCAGATCGCGCCCGTCGCGCACGCCGAGGGGCGGGTGCTCCAGTGGTGGGGCACCAAGGGCGAGGACCCGGTCACGGCGGACGCCGTCCACCGGGGCGCGCGACTGGTGCTCTCCCCCGGCAACCACGCCTACCTCGACATGAAGTACGCCCCGGACACCCCCATCGGGCACGACTGGGCCGGCCTGATCGACGTGCGGCGGTCGTACGACTGGGACCCCGGCACCCACGTCGCCGGCGTACCGGCCGACGCGGTGCTGGGCGTCGAGGCGCCGCTGTGGACCGAGTCGGTCACCTCGCGGGCCGAGGTCGAGTTCATGCTCTTCCCGCGCCTACCCGCGATCGCCGAACTGGGCTGGTCGCCCCGCGCGACGCACGACTGGGCCGCGTTCCGCGACCGGCTGGCAGGGCACGGCCCGCGCTGGACCGCGGCCGGCATGGCCTTCCACCGCTCGCCGGAGATCCCCTGGCCCGCCGAGCGGCCAACTCCCGCCGCGCGGCAGGCGGCGATCCCCACCCAGACCGGCCACCCGGCTCCCACTACGCCACACACGGCGATCCCCACCCAAACCGCCCACCCGACTCCCAGCGCGCCGCAAACGGCGATCCCCACCCAGACCGGCCCCGAGGAGGCCCCCGCGCCAGGCCCGTCCGCCTGACGCCCGCGCCCAACGCCCCCATCCCCGCCACGGTGGCGGTCGCCGCCGCCATCGCGGTCGTCACCGGGTCACCTGGCTCACCCCGGTTACCGGGTCACCCGGGTCCATCGGATCATCGGTGGAGATCTTGGTACGAGATGGCCCCTGGAGGGGCGGTTTCTCACCAAGATCTCCGGTAGAGCCCAGCGGACGAACGCGAGAGTGGGCACCGGCGGGGTGTGGCCCGCCGTGCTCGGCGCAGGGACGGGGCGGTGGCGGTCGCCGCTGCCGTCGCGGTCGCGGTCACCGTGACGGCCACGGGTGCCGTGACGGTCACGGTGCCGCCGCCATCGCCGTCGCGGATGCCTCTCGATCTCGGGGTCCGGGCGGTTCCGCCTGACGCGTCACTCAGGGCACGTACCGCCGGTTGCTGGGGTGCCTATTGCTGGCGGGCACGCGGACAGGCGCGCGGATCCGCTCCTCGGGCGCTGTCGAGCTGATGTCGTAGACGATTCAGCGGTGCCGTCCGTCCCCGATCGGCAGGGAAAGCGGGCCGACGGCGCGGAGCGGAGTCGCGGTTCATGCCGTCGGGGCAGCGTGAGTCGTTTACGACATCAGCTCGACAGCGCGCTCGCCGCCCCATGCTCACCCGACGGCCGACGGCGTCGGACTTTAACGGCTGCGGCGGACCGCAGATTCGTGGGGGTTTTGTCCGCTTCGCGGCCTCCCAATACGTGCCTGGATGTCGCCGCCGTCCGGTGCGTCCCGTGGTCGGCGCCACCTCGACGGCGGAATCGTGGGCCGGTGCGGGTCGTTGAACATGGCATACCCACGGCGCTCCCCCGCGCCACGGTGGCCCGACCGGCCGGCGGAATGACTGGCCGACCCGAGTCGTTGAGACATCCCGGACGCCCGAGCAGGTCCCCCCACCGCCGGAGCGATCCGTTCTGACTTCCCCCTCGCGGCACGCCGCTCCCCCGCGCGTCCGCGTACCCCCGATCGAAAGGTGCTGCCATCATGCGTACCGACATCCTGCGTAAGACCGCTCTGACCGCTGCCGGGCTCGCCTTCACCGGCGGCGCCATCGCCGGCCCCGTCACCACCGCCCTCGCCGCCCCCGCCGAGGCCAAGCCCACCACGGTCGCCCAGGACCGCAAGGGCGGCGAGCGCGAGTTGGGCGTGCGCTACGAGGCCCAGCCCAACTTCTACTACTGCGGCCCCGCCGCCGCCCGCAACGCCCTCAGCGTGCAGGGCAAGAACATCGACGTCGACGGCATGGCCCAGCGCATGGGCACCACCGAAGCCGGCACCAACTCCATCAACGACATCACCCCCGTGCTGAACAAGGAGACCGGCAAGGACGCCTACCAGTCGGTGGAGATCCCCGGCGCCAAGGCCGACGACAAGCAGACCGACAAGCTGCGCGGCGACATCGTCACCGCCATCGACGAAGGCCACGCCATCGTCGCCAACATCGCCGGCACCGCCACCGACACCGACGGCACCACCCACTCCTTCGAAGGCGGGCACTACATCAGCGTCGTCGGCTACCGCGACAACGGCAACACCGTCACCATCGCCGACTCCGCCAACCCCAACCAGGCCTCCTACCGGATGAGCGTCGACAACCTCGCCGACTGGATCGCCACCCGCGGCTACACCGCCTGACCCAACACCAGCGACACACACCACCCAGCGACACCCAACCGGCGAAAGCCCAACGACAAAGGCCGGCCCCCACAAGGGGCCGGCCCTTTCGTCGTCTCTCACCTCCACCCGGCGTCCGTAGCAGGGCAGGCCGGGCCGAGCCGAAGCCAGAGCCCGGGGCGGCAGCCGGGACCGAGCCGAAGCCAGAGCCCGGAGGTCAGCCGGGTCTTCACCTTCACCCGGCGTCCGCAGCCGGGCAGGCCGGGCCGAGCCGCAGCCGAGGGCCGGTGCGGGAGCCAAGGACCGGGGCAGGAGCCAGGGCGAGGGCCGGGGACCGCCGAGGCCCGGGGGCCGGCTGGGGGCTCAGCCGCCCGAGTCGGCTAGTTCGGCGCCCTCCGGGACGGTGTCGTCGTCGCGGCTGGCCAGCCAGCCGTCCGGCAGGAAGACCTTCCCGGGCGAGTTGGTGCGACCGCGCGGCTGGCCCAAGGTGGCCACGGGGAAGGGCTCGGTCGGGTCCAGCTTGGCGAGCAGGTCGTCGAGCTGGGCCAGGCTCTCGATCATGGCCAGCTCGCGGCGCAGCTCGCTGCCGACCGGGAAGCCCTTGAGGTACCAGGCGACGTGCTTGCGGAAGTCGGTGCAGCCGTCCCGCTCGCCCCGGGCGGGGGTACGGGAGCCGGCGGTGAACTGGTCGACCAGCAGTTCGGCGTGGCGGCGCATCGTCAGCGCCACCTCGCCGAGGGTGGGCAGGCGGCGTTCCGGGCGGCCGTCGAACGCGGCCTCCAGGTCGGCGAAGAGCCACGGTCGACCCAGGCAGCCCCGGCCGATCACCACCCCGTCGACGCCCGTGTGCGCCACCATCCGCAGCGCGTCGTCGGCCTCCCAGATGTCGCCGTTGCCGAGCACCGGGACGTCGAGGGCCTGCTTGAGCGTCGCGATGGCGTCCCAGTCCGCCGTGCCGGAGTAGCGCTGTGCGGCCGTACGCCCGTGCAGGGCGACCGACGCCACCCCCGCGTCCTGGGCGGCGAGGCCCGCTTCGACGTACGTCAGGTGGTCGTCGTCGATGCCCTTTCGCATCTTGACCGTGACCGGCACCCCGGCGGGTGACGCGGCGTCCACCGCGGCCCTGACCAGCCGCGCGAAGAGCCGGCGGCGCCACGGCAGCGCCGAGCCGCCGCCCTTGCGGGTGACCTTGGGGACCGGGCAGCCGAAGTTGAGGTCGATGTGGTCGGCGAGGTCCTTCTCCACCACGATCCGCACGGCGGCGGCGGTGATCTCGGGGTCGGTGCCGTAGAGCTGGAGGCTGCGGGGCCGCTCGTCGTCGCCGAACGCGATCATGCGCAGCGTCTTCGGGTTCCGCTCGACCAGCGCGACGGTGGTGATCATCTCGCAGACGTAGATGCCGCCGCCCTGCTCCCGGCAGAGCTGCCGGAAGCCGACGTTGGTGATGCCGGCCATCGGCGCGAGCACCACCGGCGGCCACACCTCGTGCCGCCCGAGGGTCAGCGGGCGCAGTGCGGGAACGGTCGGCGCGGTCACCGGACAAGTGTACGGGCCCCGGCCGGCGCCACTTCCGCGCCGGCCGGGCCCCACCGCAGCTCAGCAGCCGGGGAGGCGCTCGATCAGGTAGCGCTCGACCTGGTCCAGCGCGATGCGCTCCTGGGCCATGGTGTCCCGGTTCCGGACGGTCACCGCGTTGTCGTCCAGGGTGTCGAAGTCGACGGTCACGCAGAACGGGGTGCCGATCTCGTCCTGGCGGCGGTAGCGGCGGCCGATCGCCTGCGAGTCGTCGAACTCCACCACCCAGCGCTTGCGCAGGTCGGCGGCGAGGCCCTTCGCCTTCGGCGAGAGCGCCTCGTTGCGCGACAGCGGCAGCACGGCCACCTTGACCGGGGCCAGCCGCGGGTCGAAGCGCATCACCGTGCGCTTGTCCACGCCGCCCTTGGTGTTCGGCGCCTCGTCCTCGTCGTACGCCTCCAGCAGGAACGCGAGCACCGCGCGGGTGAGGCCGGCGGCCGGCTCGATGACGTACGGCATCCAGCGCTCGCCCTTGGCCTGGTCGAAGTAGGACAGGTCGACGCCGGAGTGCTTGCTGTGCGTGGAGAGGTCGAAGTCGGTGCGGTTGGCGATGCCCTCCAGCTCCGCGAACTCGGTCCCGCCGAACTGGAAGCGGTACTCGATGTCGACGGTGCGCTTCGAGTAGTGGGAGAGCTTCTCCTTCGGGTGCTCGTAGAAGCGCAGGTTGCTCTCCGACAGGCCCAGGTCGAGGTACCAGTTCCAGCGCTCGGAGAGCCAGTACTCGTGCCACTGCTCGTCCGAGCCCGGCTCGACGAAGAACTCCATCTCCATCTGCTCGAACTCGCGGGTACGGAAGATGAAGTTGCCCGGGGTGATCTCGTTGCGGAACGACTTGCCGGTCTGGGCGATGCCGAACGGCGGCTTCTTGCGGGCGACCGTCTCGACGTTCTTGTAGTTGACGAAGATGCCCTGGGCGGTCTCGGGCCGCAGGTAGTGCATGCCCTCCTCGCTCTCGACCGGGCCGAGGAAGGTCTTCATCAGGCCGTTGAACATCTTCGGCTCGGTGAAGGTGCCCTTGTTGCCGCAGTTCGGGCAGTTCAGCTCGGTCAGCGAGGCCGGCGGCTTGCCGTGCTTGGCCTCGTACGCCTCCTCGAGGTGGTCGGCCCGGAACCGCTTGTGGCACGACTGGCACTCGGTCAGCGGGTCGACGAAGGCGTCCAGGTGGCCGGAGGCGGCCCAGACGTCGCGGGCCAGGATCACGGCGGAGTCGAGGCCGACCACGTCGTCGCGCTGCTGGACCATGGTCTTCCACCACTGCCGGCGGACGTTCTCCTTGAGCTCCACGCCGAGCGGACCGTAGTCCCACGCCGACCGGGTGCCTCCGTAGATCTCGCTGGAGGGGAAGACGAAGCCTCGGCGCTTGGCGAGGCTGACGACGGCGTCGATACGGTCGGCTGGCATGTTTCCTCCTACGCCGACTGGCGGTCGGCGGGGACGCGGTAAGGACGGAAGGAACAGTTCGGGACAACGGTACGACCCGTGCCGTCCCGGGCCCAGCAGAATACCGGGGGCGGGTCAGCTCACCCCGCACACCTCCATGCCGCCGGTCTGCTGGTCCTGCCCGAGGGTGACCTCCTGCCGGTCCTGCCGGCCGCCCGTGTAGGTGACGTCGACGGGCACGGTGAGGGATACGGCGTCCACGTCGCCCACCCGGAAGGTCGCGATCTGCGGCTCGGCGGCCACCCGGCGCTCGAACTCGCGGCGTGACTCGCGCCGCTGCGCGTCGTCGCAGAGCTGGTCGTACGCCGCGCCGTACTTCCGCTCGACGAGCGCGCGGTAGTAGTCGGTGGAGACGGTGCGTCCCTGCTCGCGCACGGCCTGCACCCCCGTCACGGCCAGACCCACCACGGCCGCGCCGCCACCGCCGCAGCAGAGCAGCACGGCGAGCGCCCCGGCGCCCAGCCCGAGCCAGAGCCGGGTGTTGCGCCCCTCGGTGGGCGGCGCCGCGAACGGCGGGGTGACCCCCGGCCCGGCCGGCGGGGCGGGCACGCCCGGGTCCGCCGGCGGGCCGGGCACGGCGGGCGGCTGCGCCCCCTGCTGGCCGGGCGACGGAGGGTACGCCGGCGGGGTCGCCGGTCCGGGAGCGGTCATGCAAGCAATGTAGTGCCCGCAGGCTCAGCGGTAAGGACCAGCGGCCCGATCGCTGGCGGCCGGGACGACGTCCCCGCCCGGGGCGGCGGTGGCGAGCGCCTCGTACGCCGACGGTTCGTCGAGCGACTCGGCGAGCAGCGGCACGGCGGTGATCTTGACGTCGAAGCCGCCCAGCGCCCGCCGGTAGGTGCCGACCGACTCCCACTCGGTGACCAGGCACCAGTGCCGGGGGTCGTCCAGCGCACGCACCAGTTGGCCGCGCAGGTAACCGGGGCGGGCCGCGAGCGCGGCGAGGGCGGCGTGCGCCCGCTCGGTGAACTCGTCGGCGACATCGACGTCCACCACGAACCGGTTCGTCACCAGCACGGGGTTCCTCCTCGTAGAGTCTGTGGGATGCAGCGTACGCAGAGCCGGATGCCGGCCCGGTTGGCCCGGGCGAACCCGACGACGGTGTTCCTGGTCACCCTCGTGCTGGTGCTTGTCGCGTTCTTCACCCCCGGCGTGGTCGGCGGGCTGTTGACCCTGCTGCTCGCCGCGGCCGTTGCCGCGCTGCTGGTCACCACCTGGTCGGTGCAGACGGTGCCGACCCGGGTGATCCGGCTGGTGGCGCTCACCCTGCTGGTCACCGCGGGCCTGGTGAAGCTCCTCTGACATGCAAGCATGCGTTTTTGACAATCATTATCGTTGTCGCGGACAGTTCACGACATGAACATCCGCTCCGCCCCGCGCACCCTGGCCGTCGCCACCACCGCCCTGCTCGCCCTGGGTGGCGTCACGGCCTGTTCCGACGACGGCACGACCGGCGCCGACCCGCAGCGGGTCGACGTGGTGGCCGCCTTCTACCCGCTGCAGTTCCTCACCGAGCGCATCGGCGGCGACGCGGTGAAGGTGAGCAACCTGGTCAAGCCGGGGGCGGAGCCGCACGACCTGGAGCTGAACCCGGGCCAGGTCGGCCAGGTCGCCGAGGCGGAGCTGGTCGTGCTGCTCAAGGGCTTCCAGCCGGCGCTGGACGAGGCCGTCGAGCAGAACGCCAAGGACCGCGCGTTCGACGTGTCGACCGTGCAGCCGCTGCTGGACGCCGCCGCGGGCGGCCACGACCACGACCACGAGGGTGAGGAGCACGCCCACCCCGAGGAGTCGGGCAAGGCCGAGGAGCCCGGCCACGAGGAGGGCGGCGCCAAGGACCCGCACCTCTGGCTGGACCCGACCCGCCTCGCCACGGTGGGCGACAAGCTCGCCGAGCGGCTCGGCCGGGCCGACCCGGACCGCGCCGCCGACTACACGGCCCGCGCCAAGGCGCTGCGCGTCGAGCTGGAGAAGCTGGACGCCGAGTTCACAGCCGGGCTGAAGACCTGCCAGCGGCGGGAGATCGTGGTGAGCCACACCGCCTTCGGCTACCTGACCGGGCGCTACCAGCTGGAGCAGATCGGCATCACCGGGCTGAGCCCCGACAACGAGCCGTCCCCGCAGCGCCTGGCCGAGGTCGCCCAGGAGGCCCGGGAGCACAAGGCCACCACGATCTTCTTCGAGACGCTGGTCAGCCCGAAGGTGGCCGAGACCATCGCCGCCGAGGTCGGCGCGAAGACCGCGGTGCTGGACCCCCTGGAGGGGCTGTCCCCCGGCGGCGGCGACTACCTTTCGGTGATGCGCACCAACCTTGCGACCCTGAGGACGGCGTTGAGCTGCTCGTGACAACCCCAGTCATCACCGTCGCGCACGGGGTGGTCGGCTACGACGGCCGCCCCGTGCTGCGCGACGTCTCGCTGACCGTGACCGCCGGCGAGGTGGTCGCGGTGCTCGGCGCCAACGGCTCCGGCAAGTCCACCCTCATCCGCGCCGCGCTCGGCCTGGTGCCGCTCAGCTCCGGGTCGGTCACCCTCTTCGACCGCCCGTTGCGCCGCTTCCGGCAGTGGCACCGCATCGGGTACGTCCCGCAGCGCCTCGGCGCCGGCAGCGGCGTACCGGCCACCGTCCGCGAGGTGGTGGCCTCCGGCCGGCTCGCCCGGCGCGGGGTGCTGCGCCCGGCCGGCGCGGCGGACCGGGCGGCGGTGACCGCCGCGCTGGAGGCGGTCGGGCTGGCCGACCGGGCCCGCGATCCCGTGGCCACCCTCTCCGGCGGGCAGCAGCAGCGCACCCTGATCGCCCGGGCCCTGGCCGGCCAGCCGGAGCTGCTGGTCCTCGACGAGCCGACCGCCGGGGTCGACGCCGCCAGCCAGGAGGCGTTCGCCGAGGCGCTGCACGGCTTCGTGGCCGGCGGTGGCACGGTGCTGCTGGTGGCCCACGAACTCGGGCCGCTGCGGCCGCTGATCAGCCGGGCGGTCGTCGTACACCAGGGTGGGATCTGTCACGACGGCGCGGTGCCCGAGCCCGCCGGCCACCACGCGGAGCCCGACCACGACCACGTGCACCCGCACGGTCCCGACGAGCCCGCCGGGCTGTGGAGCAGCTGAGATGGAACTCTTCCAGTACCCCTACATGCAGCGGGCCCTCATCGGCGCGCTGATCATCGGCCTGGCCGCCCCGGCGCTCGGCATCTACCTGGTGCAGCGGAAACTCGCCCTGATCGGCGACGGGGTCGGGCACGTGGCGCTCACCGGCGTCGGCGCGGGCCTGCTGCTCAACCGCTCCCCCGTGCTCGTCGCGGTGGCCGTGGCGACCGCCGGCGCGATCACCATCGAGCTGGTCCGCGCCCGTGGGCGCACCTCCGGCGACCTGGCCCTGGCCCTGCTCTTCTACGGCGGCATCGCCGGCGGCGTGACGCTGGTCGGGCTCTCCGACAGCACCAGCGCCAACCTCAACGCCTACCTGTTCGGGTCGCTGACCACGATCTCCCCGCAGGACCTGACCACCATCGCGGTGCTCGGCGTCGCGATCGGGGTGACCATGCTGGCGCTGCGCCCGGCCCTGTTCGCGGTCTGCCATGACGAGGAGTACGCCCGCGTCTCCGGCCTGCCGGTGCGCACGCTCAACCTGCTGCTCGCCGTGGCCACCGCCGTCACGGTGACGATCGCCATGCGGGCCGTCGGGGTGCTGCTGATCAGCGCGCTGATGGTGGTGCCGGTGGCCACCGCGCAGCAGGTGACCCGGGGGTTCCGCAGCACGATGGCGGCGGCGATGGCGCTCGGGCTCTTCGCCGCCGGCTCCGGGGTCTGGGTGGCCGCGAACGCCGACACCGCCCCCGGCGCCTCGGTGGTGCTGATGGCGATCGCCTCGTTCGGGGTGGTCGCGGTCCTCGGCGCGGCGTGGCGGACGCTGCGCAGGCGGCGCACCCCCGCCGCCGCGCCCGCGCCGGAGCCGCACGAGGTCGTGCTCCACTGATCCTGGTCAGCGCCGTGTCGGTGGGATTGGTTACCGTTACAGGGTGACCGACGGATCAGGCTACGACGCCTTCGAGGGCGCGAGCGAGCTGCTGCGTGCCCTCTCGGCACCGATCCGGCTGGCCATCGTCAGCGAGCTCGCCGAGGGCGAGCGCTGCGTGCACGAGCTGGTCGACAAGCTCGGCGCCGCCCAGCCGCTGGTCTCCCAGCACCTGCGGGTGCTGCGGGGCGCCGGCGTGGTGCGCGGCTCCCGGCGGGGTCGCGAGATCGCGTACGCGCTGGTCGACGAGCACGTCGCACACATCGTGGCCGACGCGGTGAGCCACGCCGGGGAGGGATCATGATCATGACGGGTTCCACGGTCCGCAACACCCGGCAGCGCTCGGCGGTGAGCGCGCTGCTCGGCGAGCTGGAGGGCTTCCACAGCGCGCAGGAGCTGCACGCGATGCTGCGCGAGCGCGGCGAGCGGGTCGGGCTGACCACCGTCTACCGCACGCTCCAGGGGCTCGCCGACACGGGCGAGATCGACGTGATGCGCCCGCCGGGCGGCGAGCACCTCTACCGCCGGTGCAGCGAGGGCCACCACCACCACCTGGTCTGCCGGACCTGCGGCCGCACCGTGGAGGTGGCGGGGCCGACGGTGGAGAGCTGGGCCGAGCGGGTCGCGGCGAAGCACGGCTACGCCGACGTCAGCCACACCCTGGAGATCTTCGGCACCTGCCCGGCCTGCGCGAGCTGACCCCGCCCGTAGCGCAGTCCGCCGGGTCCGCCCGTAGCGCTGGCCACCGCCCGCCCGCCGCGGCGGGCGCGGGTCCGACCGTTGCGACGTCCACCGGCCCCGTTGCGTCGGCGCCCGCCGTCCGCCGGGCGGAGTGCCGTCGTTCGCGCCGTGCCAGGGGCCCGCGCACGTGGCACGCTGTCCGGCGTGAAGATCTACGCCGATCGTTTCCCGACCGCCGTCCGACAGTTGATCACCGACCTGCTCGTCGTCGCCTGGGTGTACGGCGCGATCCGTGGCGCGCTGTGGCTGCACGACCTGGTCCAGAAGCTCGCCGTACCCGGACAGAAGCTGGAGGGTGCCGGCGGCGGCCTGGCCGACAACCTGGCCGACGCCGGCGGCAAGGTCGGCCGGGTGCCGCTGGTCGGCGACGAGCTGACCGCGCCGTTCGAGCGGGCCGCCACCGCCGCCCGCTCGCTGGCCGAGGCGGGCCGCGACCAGCAGGAACTGGTCGACCAGCTCGCCCTCGCGCTGGCCGTCGCCGTGCTGGTCTTCCCGCTCGGCCTGGTGCTCTTCGGCTGGCTGCCGCTGCGGGTGCGCTGGATGCGCCGCGCCGGCTCGGCCGCGAAGCTGGCCGCCGCGCCCGCCGGCCGGGACCTGCTCGCCCTGCGCGCGCTGGCCACCCAGCCGCTGGGCCGGCTGACCCGGATCGCCCCCGACGTGGCCGAGTCGTGGCGGCGCGGCGACGACGCCACCGTCGACGCCCTGGCCGCCCTGGAACTACGCCACCTCGGCCTACGCGCCAATCGCTGACCCCTGCCTCACCCGCCCCGGCCCAGCCCAGCCCAGCCCAGCCCGGCGATCATGCAGTTATGGCGCCCGGAACGACCACTCTCGTCGCTTCTATGAAGCTCCACAACTGCATGATCGACGCCAGAGTGAGGGGGCGGGGCGGGGAGGCTGGTCAGGAGGAGGGTGGGGGCGGGGGTGGGATGCGGCGGCGGGTGTCGGCGGCGGTGGACGGGCCCGGCGACCAAGGGGCCACCCAGGGGAGGTCGTCGGCGGGGGTGATCACGCCGTCCTCCAGCGCGGCGTAGCGCCCGGCCAGGATCCGCTTCGCGGCGGCCGTGTCGACGGAGTCAGTGTTGTCCCACAGGGCGGTGAAGAGCGCGTCGACGCGTACCCGGGCCTGCCGGCAGAACAGGTCGGCCAGCTCGACGTTCTCGGGGCGGGTGTCCCGCTCGGCGTAGGCGCGCACGCAGACCGCCGACATCGCGAACAGCTCCGCACCGATGTCCACCACCCGGCCGAGGAACGCCTGCTTGCGCTCCATCTTTCCCTGCCAGCGGGACATCGCGTAGAACGTCGAGCGGGCAAGCTTTCGCGAGGCGCGCTCCACCTGCCGCAGGTGGCCGGCGAGCGGGCCGAACTCGGCGTACGCCGATGGGCGCTGCCCCCGGCCGACGGCGAGGGTGGGCAGCCACCTCGCGTAGAACGCGCCCGCCCGCGCCCCGGCCTTCGCCTTGCGGCCCAGCCCGGCGTCCGGGTCGATGATGTCGCCCGCGACCGACAGGTGCGCGTCGACCGCCTCCCGGGCGATGAGCAGGTGCATGATCTCGGTGGAGCCCTCGAAGATGCGGTTGATCCGCAGGTCGCGCAGCAGCTGCTCGACGGCGGCCGGTCGCTCGCCCCGCGCGGCGAGGGAGTCGGCCGTCTCGTAGCCGCGACCGCCCCGGATCTGCACCAGCTCGTCGGCGATCTTCCAGGCCATCTCGCTGGCGTAGAGCTTGACCAGCGCCGCCTCGATCCGGATGTCGTTGCGGTCGTCGTCGGCGAGCAGGCAGCAGAGGTCCAGCATGGTCTCCATGCCGTACGTCGTCGCGGCGATGAAGGACAGCTTCTGGGCCACCGCCTCGTGCTCGCCCACGGGCCGGCCCCACTGCACCCGGTCTACGGCCCACTCCCGGGCCACGTTCAGCGCCCACTTGCCGGCGCCGACACACATGGCCGGCAGCGACAGCCGTCCGGTGTTCAGGGTGGTCAGCGCGATCTTCAGGCCCTTGCCCTCGCCGCCGATGACGTTCTCCTTCGGTACGAAGACGTCGTGGAAGCGGGTCAGGCTGTTCTCCAGGCCGCGCAGGCCGATGAAGGCGTTGCGCCGTTCGACCGTGATGCCCTCGCTGTCGCCCTCGACGACGAAGGCGGTGATCCCGCCGCGCCGCCCCTCGGCGGCGGGCACCCGGGCCATCACCACGAGCAGGGAGGCGACGGTGCCGTTGGTGGCCCACAGCTTCACGCCGTTGAGGCGGTAGCCGGTGCCGTCGGGCGTGGGCTCGGCGGTGGTGGCCAGCCGGGCCGGGTCGGAGCCGACGTCCGGTTCGGTGAGCAGGAACGCCGACACCTCACCTGCGGCGAGCCGGGGCAGGAAGCGCTGCTTCTGCTCGGCGGTGCCGAACATCTTCAGCGGCTGCGGCACCCCGATCGACTGGTGTGCCGAGAGCAGCGCGCCGATCGCCGGGCTGACCGAGCCGGCCAGCATGAGCGCCCGGCAGTAGTGCAGGTTGCTGAGCCCGAGCCCGCCGTACGACCGGTCGATCTTCATGCCGAAGGCGCCGAGGCGGGCCATTCCTTGGAACACCTCGTCCGGGATGGACGCGTCCCGCTCGATCGCGGCACCGTCCACCTCGGAGGCCAGGAACTCGCGGAACCGGCCGAGGAACTCGTCGGCGCGGGCGACGTCCGCCGGGTCGGAGCGCGGCCAGGGGTTGATCAGGTCGAGCCGGAACCGGCCGAGGAAGAGTTCCTTGCCGAAGCTGGGACGGTCCCAGGAGGACTCCCGGGCCGCCTCGGCGACCTGTCGGGCCTCCTTCTCGGAGACCTGGCCGGCCTCGGTCGGCAGGGGTCCGGCCGCGCCGGCAGCGGGCGGGGTGTCGGCGGCGGCAGGCGGGTTGCCGGCGGCCGCAGGCGGGGCGTCTGGCGATGGCGGCGGCTGGTCGGCGCCTGATCCGTCGGGCGTGGGTCGGCTGTTGTGTGTCGCGGTCACGGCGGCCCCCTCGAACCTCGGTCCGGATGCGTCAACGTGCTCGACGAACAGCACGCTACCCCCGGGTGTTACCCAGGGGTAGCGATTGGTAAATATCGAGTTGTGTCGACCTTCGTCAGTCGCTGAGGGACCGTGGCTCGTTCTCGTCGTCGTCGTCATCGTCGTCGTCGCCCCAGTTGCGGCGGGAGAACGGCAGGAACGCCCAGAAGGTGAGGAACCAGAGGCCGGTGAGGCCGCTGAGCACCAGGGCGATGCTCCGGTCCAGCACGAAGTCGGTGATCAGCAGCACCGCGCTGACCATCGAGATCAGCATGAAGGCGAGCCCGCCGCTGGCCATCCGGTGGGCGAACCGGACCAGCTCCGGCTTGCGGCCCTGCCGGAACAGCGCGCGGTGGAACGCCACCGGAGAGATGATCATCGCGGTGGCGGCGGCCGCGGCCAGCAACGCGACGATGTAGACGTCCTTCTGGAAGCCGCTCGTACGGGTGAAGCCGTTGCTGAACGGCAGGGTGAGCAGGAACGCGAAGAGGATCTGCACGCCGGTCTGGGCGACCCGAAGCTCCTGGAGCAGGTCGGCGAAGTTGCGCTGCCAGCGCTGCTTCTCGGTTTCCTTGGACACGCGCTACCTCCGGTCAGACGGTACTGCCGGCGGGGGCGGCCGGCGGCAGCATCGCTGATGCCCCACCCGTCGACGCGCGAAACCGACTCACGTCACTGTCTGGCGCGCCGGTTCCGGGTCGACCGTCATGCGGCCGGCCGTAGCCACAAGGCGTCAGGAGCCGCGGCGGATCCGGCCCGCGTACCGGGCCTCGAGGGCGTTGTTGTGCTCGTCGCCCCCCGCGATGTTGGCCGACAGGTAGACCGGGGGCCGCTCTCCCGCCGCCAGCAGCCGCGCCACCACCTCGACCGTGATCTGCTGCGCCAGCAGCGCCGCGGTGATCGACGAGACCGCGCCGACCGCGCCCCCGCCGGGCAGTGGCAGCGTCGCGTCGCCGTACGGGGCGCCGTTGTCGAGCACCACGTCGGCGAAGTCGGCGAGCTTGCGTCCCGACGGGTGGCGCGAGGTCATCTGCCCGGAGTGCTGCGCCGAGGTGATCGCGACCAGCCCGTGGCCCTTCTCCCTGACCAGCGACGCGAACTCCACCATCGCGCCGTTCACGCCCGAGTTGGAGGCGAGCACGAAGACGTCCCGGGGGCCGACCGGGGCCAGTTCGTAGAGGCGGTGCGCCACCGCCGGGTCGCGCTCCAGCAGCGGCCCGAGCACGTCGACCGGGGCGCCGCCGAGCAGCACCAGGTCCCGCAGGGCGATGCGGTTCGTCGGGACCAGCCCGCCGGCCCGCCCGGCGATCTCCATGGCCAGCGCCTCGGAGTGGCCGGTGCCGAACGCGTGGACCACGCCGTCGGCGCGTACCGCCTCGGCGATCAGGTCGGCGGCCCGTCCCACCGCCTCGCGCTGGCTCTCGGCGACCCGGTGCATCGTGTCGGTCACCACGGCCAGGAAGTCCTCGGCCTTCACCGTCGTGTCTGCTCGGTCCATGTCGTACCTCCGTCAGGGGTGGGCCCGGCGTCCGCCGGCCGGTGTCGCGGGGAAGGTCAGACCGGGTCGTGCACCCGGGCCAGGATCGCCTCGGCCAGCGCGGCGGGCGCCTCGTCGGGGATCCAGTGGCTCACCCGGGGCAGCTCGACGAAGCGGTAGTCTGCGGTCACGTGCTCGGCGCACGCCTCGGCGGCGGTCCGGCCGATCGCGATGTCGCGACCGCTCCAGACGTACGTGGTCGGCACCGCCACCGGCCCGGTGGCGGCCAGGTCCCGGCGGGACATCGCGCGGTACCAGTTCAGGGCGGCGGTCAGCGCACCCGGCTCGCGCATCGGGTCCGCGTACGAGGCCACCCGCGCGTCGTCGCCGACCCCGTGCAGCATCCGGCGCAGCCCGGTCGCGCCCAGCACCAGCAGCGCCTTCTCCGCCGTGCCCGGCTTGCGGAACACCGTCATGTACGCCGAGCGCGCCTTCTGCCCCGCGTCCTCGGCCAGCGCCCACGCCATGGCGGCGGGGTGCGGCACGGAGACCGCGGTCAGCGTGCGGACCCGCTCGGGATGGTGGGCCGCGACGGCCCAGGCCACGACCGCGCCCCAGTCGTGCCCCACCAGGTGCGCCGCGTCGACGCCCAGCGCGTCGAGTACGCCCACCGCGTCGGCGACCAGCTCCGGCAGCCGGTACGCCTCGACCGCCTCGGGCCGGGCACCCGGCGAGTAGCCGCGCTGGTCCGGCGCGTACGTGCGCAGGCCCGCGGCGTGCAGCGCGGGCACCACGTCGTCGAACTCCCCGCCGTGCTGGGGGAAGCCGTGCAGCAGCAGGACGGGCGTGCCGCCCTCCGGTCCGCCGACGCGGACGTCGAACGTGAACCCCCGGGCCTCGATCCGCATGATCGTGAGCCTACCCAGCGCCGCACCCGGCCGCCCGGGACTGCCGGGCCCACCTGTCACTCGTACTGTTGCCGGGGAACGGGCACCTGCCGCCAGGACTCCACGTCCAGGTAGGGAATCTCGGCGTCGTTGACCGGGTCGCGGGCGATGCGGTCGCTGTAGCGGCCCGTCACCTCGATCCAGGTGTCGTCGGCGAGCCCGTCGGGGGCGGCGCCGGTCAGGCCCAGCTTGACGGGCCGCCCGTCTGCGGCGCAGCAGGAGAGCACCATCCGGGCCAGCAGCGGCCGGCCGTCGGGGCCGGTGGTGACGAAGCCGGTCAGCTGGACCCGGCGCTCGCCGATCGAGGTGCCCCGGTCGAACAGGGCCCGGGAGGCGTAGTCGAGCACGGCCACCCGCACCGGGTCGCCGGCGGGCAGCGGCGGGTAGTCGGACGGCTGCTGCCGGGTGGTGACGGCGGTGCCGGCCTGCCCGGCCGCGTACGAACCCAGGGCCGGCGGGGCGACCAGCAGCAGGCCCAGTACGGGCAGGATCAGCAGCCAGCCGACCCGCGGCTCGCGATGCCCGTGCCCGTCGTCACCGCCGTGCCCGCCGTCGCCGTCGCCGTCGTGGTCGTGGTCGTGGTCGTGGTCGTGGTCGTGGTCGTGGTGAGCGTCGGGGCCGGGTGTGCGCCGGGGCCGCCATCCACCGGCCGGGCCGTCGTGGTGGCCGGCGGGCGTGCGCCGAAGGAGCGGGCGCAGCTCGTAGAAGAGGGTCATGACCGCGGCGGCCACCAGCAGCAGGCCGGCGGCGATCAGGAAGGGCCGCAGCCCCTCCTTGACGTAGCGCAGGTGCAGGTCGGTGAGGCTGGCCCGGACCACCGCACCGCCGAGCAGCAGCAGGACGACCGCCTGCGCCTGCCGGTTCACAGCAGCACCGCCCCGGTCGCGGCGGCCACGGCGACGGCCACCGCGAAGGTGGTCGGGGCGAACCGCAGCGCGAACCGCCGGCCGAAGACTCCGGCCTGCATCGAGATGAGCTTGAGGTCGACCATCGGCCCCACCACCAGGAAGACCAGTCGGGAGGTCAGCGAGAACTGCGACAGCGAGGCGGCGACGAAGGCGTCCGCCTCGGAGCAGAGGGAGAGCAGCACGGCCAGCACGGCCAGCGCGAGCACCGACAGCACCGGCTCGTCGGCGAGCGTCTGCAACCAGCGCTCCGGCACCACGACGTTGATCGTGGCGGCGGCCGCCGCGCCGATGACCAGGAAGCCACCGGCGTGCGTGACGTCGTGCCGGACCGCCCCCCAGAACGCCTGCCCGCGCGGGCCGCCGTCCAGCTCCGGCCGGCGCGGCAGCCGGATCCAGTCGGCCCGGCCGAGGCGCAGCCACAGCCAGCCCATGACCATCGCCACGAGCAGGCTCGCGACGGCCCGCCCGAGGACCATCGCCGGGTCGTCGGGGAAGGCCACGGCGGTGGCGGTGAGCACGATCGGGTTGATCGCCGGGGCGGCGAGCAGGAACGCCAACGCGGCGGCCGGGGTGACCCCGCGCCGGATCAGCGACCCGGCGATCGGCACCGCCCCGCACTCGCAGCCGGGCAGCACCACGCCGGCCGCGCTGGCCACCGGCACCGCGAGCGCGGGGTGCCGCGGCAGCGCCCGGGCCCAGAACGACCGGGGCACGAAGACGGCGATCACCGCGGAGAGCAGCACCCCGAAGACCAGGAACGGCACCGCCTGCACCATGACCGAGACGAAGACGGTGGTCCAGGTCTGCAACCGGGGCGCGGAGAGGGCCCGGGCGAGCGGCTCGCGGAAGACGACCAGCAGGATCAGCAGGCCGGCGAGGACCTCCACCGACCCGACCCGCCGGTCCGGGCCGCGGGGCGCCGCCGGCCTCTCCTCGCGTACGCCCGGAGCGGCCACGCCCACCGCACCCGGGTGCGACCCGTCCGGCGCGCGACGGTCAGCCTCGGATGTCACGTACGTGTCCCTCTGCCGGTTCTCCAGTGGCCGCCCGAGGGTACCGGGCCGGAACGGACGGCGTCGATCGACCGCGCTGGTGAGCTGCGGAAAGATCACTTTGCCCGATGATCTTCAAAGGTGTTAGCGTCGGGCCACAACTTCACATCCGACAGGGGAGCGCACAGCGCTGAGAGTGCGGGCACCGCCCGCAGACCCTCGAACCTGATCTGGGTAATGCCAGCGCAGGGAGTTCGGTCGACCTCCAGCCGCGTCGACGTCCGGCACGTTCCGGGCGCGGCGTGCGTCTTCTCCTGGTTCTCGTTCGGGACTGGGAGCAATCATGCGAGACAACAACACCGCCACCCGGTGGCGTACCGTCGACGTCGTCGTCGCGGCCGTGATCGCGGTGGCCTTCGGCGTCATCTTCTGGGCCTGGGGCCTGCTGTGGCGGGCCGTCGACCCGGCGTTCGCGTTCTTCCCCGCCAGCCAGGCGATCATGTACGGCGTCTGGCTGGTTCCGGCCGTCCTCGGCGGTCTGGTGATCCGCAAGCCCGGCGCGGCGCTCTTCTGCGAAGCGGTGGCGGCGACGGTCTCCGCGCTGCTCGGTTCGGAGTGGGGCGGCGTCACCATCGTCCAGGGCCTGATCCAGGGGCTCGGCGCCGAGCTGGCCTTCGCCGCGTTCCGGTACCGCTCGTTCCGGCTGCCCACCGCGCTGATCGCGGGCGCGCTGACCGGCCTCGGCGCGGCCCTGTTCGACTTCTTCGTCTGGAACACCGAGTACGCGCTGGGCAGTTACCGGATCCCCTACGCCCTGCTCACCATCGTCAGCGCCACGATCGTCGCGGGTGCCGGCGGCTGGGCCCTGACCCGCGCCCTGGCCACCACGGGCGCCCTGGACCGCTTCCCCGCCGCCCGAGACCGCACCCCAATCTGACCCCCCACCCCCACCCCCACCACCCGGCCGCGTTGATCATGAAGTTGTTGCCACGACACGCCGTGCCGGACGACAACAACCTCATGATCAACGCCCGCGGGCGGGCAGGAAGGAAGGGGGCGGCGTGGGGGCGGTGACGTTGCGGGGGTTCGGGTGGCGGCATGCCGGGCGCCGGGCCTGGGCCGTGCGCGGGGTGGACCTGCGCGTGGAAGCCGGGGAGCGGGTGCTGCTGCTGGGGCCCTCCGGGGCCGGCAAGAGCACGCTGCTCGCCGCGCTGGCCGGGCTGCTGCCCGAGGACTCGGGCGAGCAGGAGGGCACCGTCGAGATCGACGGGCTCGACCCCCGCAAAGGCCGGGAGCGGGTCGGCATCGTCTTCCAGGACCCGCAGACCCAGCTCGTGATGGCCCGCAGCGGTGACGACGTGGCGTTCGGGCTGGAGAACCGCGGCACCCCCGCCGGGGAGATCTGGCCCCGCGTCGACGAGGCGCTGACCCGGGTCGGCTTCCCGTACCCCCGCGACCGCCCCACCGCCGCGCTCTCCGGCGGCGAGCAGCAGCGGCTCGCCCTGGCCGGGGTGCTGGCCCTGCGCCCCGGCCTGCTGCTGCTCGACGAGCCGACCGCCAACCTCGACCCGACCGGTGCGGCGCTGATCCGGGCGGCGGTGGCCGGCGCGCTCGACGCCGACACCACGCTGGTCCTGGTCGAGCACCGCGTCGCTGAGGCGTTGCCCCTGGTCGACCGCGTGGTCGTGCTCGAACCGGGCGGCGGCGTCCGCGCCGACGGCACACCCGAGGCCGTCTTCGGCACGCACGGCGACACGCTCGCCGACGAGGGCGTCTGGGTGCCCGGCCGCCCGGTACCGCCCCGCCACGCGACCGCGCCGCCCGGCGACGTGTTGCTCACCGCCGACCGGCTCGGTCTGCCGCCCCGGCTGGCCCCCGTCGACCTGGCGGTACGCGCCGGCGAGGCGCTCGCCGTCGTCGGGCCCAACGGGGCCGGCAAGTCGACCCTCGCCCTGTTGCTGGGCGGACTGCTCAAGCCCGGGGCCGGCCGGATCGCGGCGACGACGGCACTGGCCGGTGGAGACGCCCGCACTCCCCCGCACCGCTGGCGCGCCCCGGCGCTGGCCCGCCGGATCGGCTCGGTCTTCCAGGACCCGGAGCACCAGTTCGTCACCAACACCGTCTTCGACGAGCTGGCGCTCGGCCCGCGCCGCACCGGTCAGCCCGAGGCGGTGGTCCGGGCCACCGTCGACACCCTGCTGTCCCGGCTGCGGTTGACGAAACTCGCCGCCGCCAACCCGTACACCCTCTCCGGCGGGGAGGCGCGGCGGCTGAGCGTGGCGACCGCCCTGGCCACCGCGCCCCGCCTGCTCATCTGCGACGAACCGACCTTCGGCCAGGACCGGCGGACCTGGCTGGAGCTGGTGGACCTCTTCGCCGAGCTGCGCGACGCCGGGCACGGCCTGGTCGCCGTCACCCACGACCCGGAGTTCGTCGCCGCCCTGGCAGATCGCCGCCTCACCCTGGAGCGCCCGTGACCAGCGTTCGAACCGCCGCACCGGTCACCCACCCAGACCGCCGCCCCAGCCTGAGGGCGGACGTGACCAGCGTCCGAACCGCCGCACCGGTCACCCACCCGGACCGCCGCCCCGCGCTGGAGCGGGCGTGATCAGTTTCGAGCCGGTCGCCGCGCCGGAGGCGTTGCTGGCCCGGCGCAACCCGGTGGCCAAGCTCGCCGCGGCGCTGGTGTTCTCGTTCATCCTGATCGCCACCCTGGACCCGGTGGCCCCGGCCATCGCGATCGCCGTCGAGTTGGCCCTGCTGCCGCTGTTCGGGGTCCGTCTCCGGGTGTTGGCGCGGCGGGCCTGGCCGCTGCTCGTCGGCGCGGTCGGCGTGGTGGTGACGCTGGTGCTCTTCGCGGCCGAGCGCTCCGGCCGGGTGCTGGTCGAGGCCGGCCCGGTGGTGGTCACCTCCGGGGTGCTGCTCACCGCGCTCGGCCTGGTGCTGCGCATGTTCGCGGTGGCGCTGCCCGGCGTGATCGTCTTCGCCACCACCGACCCGACCGACCTGGCGGACGCGCTGATCCAGAACGCGAAGGCGCCGGCCCGGTTCGCCATCGGGGCGCTGGCCGCGTTCCGGCTCGTGCCGCTGCTGGGACAGGAGTGGCAGATGATCTCCATGGCGCGTCGCGGCCGGGGGATCGAGGCCGGCCGCAACCCCCTGGCGAAGCTGCGGCTGTTCGTGTCGACGGCCTTCGCGCTGCTCGTCGGGGCGATCCGCCGGGGCACCCGGCTGGCCGTGGCGATGGACGCCCGGGGCTTCGACGCCGGGGTCCCGCGCACCGTCGCCCGGCGACAGCGCTTCGTCGCCGCCGACGGCCTGCTGATCGCCGGCGCGGCGGTGCTCGCCGGGGCCGCGCTGACCGTCAGCGTGCTGCTCGGCACCTTCCGCCCGCTGATCGGCTGACGCCGCCCGTTGGTCGGCGGGCGGGGCCGGGTGGAGGCGCATGCCCGGGTGGTCGAGCGCGTGCGGGCGGGCGGGCCGGGTGGAGGCGCCGGTGACGACGGCTCCACCCGGCCGGCACCGTCAGCTGCGCCGGAAGGCGTACCGGCGGGCCTGCCCGGCCTTCTGGCCGCGCAGCGCGCCGGAGCGGCCGGCGCCGGAGACCGGCGGACCGGCCTTCGGCGCCGCCGGCCGGTCGACCGGCAGCGCCGGCACGACCGGCGCGACCGCCACCTCGTCGAGGTTGACGGGCGTCAGGTCCGCGACGGACGGCGTGGGGACGGTGGTACGGGACTTCTTCGGGTTGCGCCTGGCGGGCATCCGGTGCCTCCTCGGTCTGCGGGCCCTGCCGCACCGGAGCGACGTCCGGTGACCGGGGCCCGTCTCGTTCGGCGACCGTCACGCGACGGTCGGGCGGGATCGGGACAGCTGCCCGGGATCGACCACGAGAAGCACCGCCGTCGACGGCAGGTGCGGGATGCGGACGCCCGGGAGCACGCGGACCCGCGGCGATGCGGCGGGTCGGCTCGGAAGTGGGGCGTCAGTTGCGCATGCCCACACGCTAGCCGCCCCACCGTTCGCGCGCAGCCGAATTACCGGCGGGGTCCGCGACCGGCCGGTCGCGCCTCCGCAGAGGCCGCCCGGCGCAGGATCGTCGGCCGGCCCTCGCGCCCTTCGGAGTGACCGCCACGTGGCGGTGACGGGGTGCCCGACACGCCTCCGGGACGCCCGCCCGGGCGATACGGTCGCACCGGCGGGTGTCGACGGCGGAGGGCGGACGGATGGCCGGGCGGGCGACAGCACGGATCGGCGTGACCGGGCTGGCGGTGATGGGCCGGAACCTGGCCCGCAACCTGGCCCGCAACGGTTTCCCCGTGGCGGTGCACAACCGGTCACCGGAGCGCACCCGCAGCCTCGTCGCGGAGCACGGAGACGAGGGGACCTTGCTGCCCGCCGAGTCGATGGCCGACTTCGTCGCGTCGCTGGAGCGGCCCCGCGCGGTCATCGTGATGGTCAAGGCGGGCGGCCCCACCGACGCCGTGGTCGACGAGCTCGTCCCACTGCTCGACGCGGGCGACATCGTTGTGGACTGCGGCAACGCGCACTTCGCCGACACCCGCCGGCGGGAGGAGGCGCTACGGGCCCACGGCCTGCACTTCGTCGGCACCGGCGTCTCCGGTGGCGAGGAGGGCGCCCTGCGCGGCCCGAGCATCATGCCGGGCGGATCCGCGGAGTCGTACCGCACGCTCGGGCCGATCTTCGAGCGGATCGCCGCCCAGGTGGACGGGGTGCCGTGCTGCCGGCACATCGGGCCGGACGGCGCCGGGCACTTCGTCAAGATGGTGCACAACGGCATCGAATACGCCGACATGCAGCTCATCGCGGAGGCGTACGACCTGCTGCGGGCCGGACTGGGCGCGCAGCCGGCGGAGATCGCGGAGATCTTCCGTGGCTGGAACTCCGGCGAGCTGGAGTCCTTCCTGATCGAGATCACCGCCGACGTGCTGGCGCACACCGACGCGGCCACCGGGCGGGCGTTCGTGGACGTCGTGCTGGATCGCGCCGAGCAGAAGGGCACCGGCCGCTGGACGGTGCAGAGCGCGCTCGACCTGGGCATCCCCATCACCGGTATCGCCGAGGCGACCTTCGCCCGCTCGCTGTCCGGGCACGCCGACCAGCGCGAGGCGGCCCGGCGGGCGTTTCCGGACGCGGGCGCGACCTGGCGGGTCGAGGACCCCGACGTCTTCGTCGAGGACGTCCGCCGCGCCCTGCTCGCCTCGAAGATCGTCGCGTACGCGCAGGGCTTCGACCACATCCGCGCCGGCTCCCGCGAGTACGACTGGGGCATCGACCTGGGCGGCACCGCCACGATCTGGCGGGGCGGCTGCATCATCCGGGCGCGCTTCCTCGACCGGATCCGCCAGGCGTACGACGAGCGGCCCGACCTGCCGACGCTGCTGGTGGCGCCGTGGTTCGCGGACACCGTGAACGACGGCGTGCCGAGCTGGCGGCGGGTGGTGGCCGACGCGGCGCAGGCGGGCGTGCCGGCTCCGGCCTTCGCCTCGTCGCTGGCGTACTTCGACGCGCTGCGCGCCCAGCGGCTGCCGGCCGCCCTGATCCAGGCGCTGCGGGACAACTTCGGGGCGCACACCTACCAGCGCGTGGACCGCGAGGGCACCTTCCACACCCGCTGGCCCACCGACCGCACCGAAACCAGAACCTGACCCGAACCCCCGACCCGCGGGCCGATCATGCACTTCTGGTGGCCGGAACGCCCCGGTGTGGGGCTTTCGCGGGGCACCACGACTGCATGATCGACGACGGGTCGGGGGTGGGGTCAGGGCACGGGGTGCGGGTTTGCGGGTGGTGGTCAGAAGAAGCGGCGGCGCTTCGCCTTTTGCGGGCGGAGCATGTCGGCGCCCTTGTTGAGCAGGCGGCTCACCCCGGTCGGGCCGCGGCGGGACTCCAGCGTGTGGCTGAGCCGGCGCGCGCCCGCCGCCGCCAACGGCACGGCGACGGCCATCATCGCCCACTGGGCAATACGCTTCTGGATCATGTGGGTTCACCTCCGTCGGTGGCTGCTGACCACCGTGGTACCCCGTACGACCGGGCGGTAAGCCTCAGGCGGGCGGCGGGGCGACCGGGTTGGGCAGCGCGCCGCCGAAGCGACGGTCCCGCTGCGCGTACAGCTCGCAGGCGTACCAGAGGTGGCGGCGGTCGAAGTCGGGCCAGAGCGTGTCGAGGAAGATCAGCTCGGCGTACGCGGTCTGCCAGAGCAGGAAGTTCGAGATCCGCTCCTCGCCGGAGGGACGCAGGAACAGGTCCACCTCGGGGATCTCCGGGTGGTAGAGGTACTTCGCGACGGTCTTCTCGTTGACCTTCCCGGGGTCCAGCCGGCCCGCCGCCACGTCGCGGGCGATGGCGGCGGCGGCGTCGGCGATCTCGGCCTGACCGCCGTAGTTGACGCAGAACTGGAGGGTCAGGGTCGAGTTGCCCCGGGACATCTCCTCCGCCGTCTGCAACTCGGAGATGACGCTCTTCCAGAGCCGGCCGGCCCGGCCGGACCAGACCACCCGCACCCCCAGGTCGACCAGCTGGTCACGGCGGCGGCGGATGACGTCGCGGTTGAAGCCCATCAGGAACCGGACCTCGTCCGGCGAGCGCCGCCAGTTCTCGGTGGAGAAGGCGTACGCCGACAGGTAGGGGATGCCCATCTCGATGGCGCCCTCGACCGTGTCGAAGAGGGAGAACTCCCCCGCCTCGTGGCCCTTGGTGCGGGGCAGCCCGCGATCCTTGGCCCACCGGCCGTTGCCGTCCATCACCACGGCGACGTG
This sequence comes from Micromonospora sp. USAFONa4, assembly GCF_057197825.1. Taxonomy (NCBI): domain Bacteria; kingdom Bacillati; phylum Actinomycetota; class Actinomycetes; order Micromonosporales; family Micromonosporaceae; genus Micromonospora; species Micromonospora sp. USAFONa4. The sequence goes on from NZ_CM170072.1 coordinate 1,833,437, forward strand.
CTTCGGCACCGCGTCGGCGGGCAGCGCCGGCGGCCGGGCGCCCGACGGGTGCGGAGTCGGCGGCACCGGCTCGCGACGCCCGGCCCTCATCGATCGGATCACTCGGTTCTCCCCCTGTTCACACCGTCCGCACCGGACCCGACGCCGGGCGGCGGCGGGACCGGGCCGGCCCCCGGGGCGCCCCGGTCGACCAGCGGCAGCGAGCGTAGCGCGCGCTCCAGGTGCCACTGCAGGTGTGCCGCGACCAGGCCGCTGCACTCCCGGCGTACGCCGGTCTCGGTGGCGTCGGCGACCCGCCAGTCGCCGCTGGTCAGCGCGGACATCAGGTCGATGGTGGCCGGGGCCGGATGCGCCGCGCCGGGCGGCCGGCAGTCCGGGCAGACCGCGCCCCCGGCCGGTACGGAGAACGCCCGGTGCCGCCCCGGCGTGCCGCAGACGGCGCAGGCGGTCAGCGCCGGCGCCCAGCCGGCGAGCGTCATGCCCCGCAGCAGGTACGCGTCGAGCACCAGGGTGGTGGCGTGGCTGCCCTCGGCGAGCGCCCGCAGCGCGCCCAGGGTGAGCTGGAACAGCCGCAGCGAGGGCTCCCGTTCGACGGGGGTGAGCCGCTCGGCGGTCTCGGCGATCGCGCTGGCCGCCGTGTAGCGGGGATAGTCGCCGAGGAACCGCTTGCCGTAGAGGTCGATGCCCTCGACCTGGCTGACCGTGTGCAGCGAGCTGCCGTGGTTGCCCTTCGGGTCGCCGGCGAGCTGGAGGTCGACGTGACCGAACGGCTCCAGCCGGGCCCCGAACTTGCTGGTGGTGCGGCGGATCCCCCGGGCCACCGCGCGGAGCCGGCCGTGCCGGCGGGTGAGCAGAGTGATGATCCGGTCGGACTCGCCGAGCTTCTGCACGCGCAGGACCACCGCGTCGTCGCGGTAGAGCTGTCGGCGGTACCCGGCCATCGGACCATTCTCTCGGGGTGCGGAATCAGGGTCAGCTCGGGGTGTCCGCGCGCGGAACCCCGATGCGCGGGGGTCGTCACGCCTCGTAGCGTGCTCGCATGGCTCTGCACCGCACCGCCGCCGCGCTCGCTGCGGCCACCACCCTGATCGTCGCCGCCGGGTGCGACAACCTGTCCTTCCGCCGGCTCGACTACGACAACACCGAGGCGGTCCGGATCAACAGCATCCGGGTGCTTCCGGGGGCCGGCGACGTGACCGTCCGCGCCATCGGCGCGCAGGACGAGGTGCGGATCAAGCGGGTGGTGCGCTACCAGGGCGGTCAGCCCGACGCGACGTACGAGGTCAAGGGCGGCGAACTGGTGCTGGACACCGACTGCGGTTCCCGGTGCAGCATCTCCTACGAGGTCACCGCCCCCGACGGGGTGAGCGTGAAGGGCGAGACGGGCTCCGGTGACGTCGACCTGAGCAGGGTGGGCCCGGTGGAGATGCGGCTCGGCTCGGGCAACATCCGGGTGACCGCCTCCAGCGGCCCCGTACGCGCGGAGACCGGCTCCGGCAACATCCAGGTGGCCGGCGCCGGCGGGCCCGTACGCGCCCAGACCGGCTCCGGCAACGTCGAGGTGGAGGAGGTCGCCGCCGCGGCCACGCTGCGTACCTCGTCGGGCGACATCACCGGGCACCGCCTCGGCGGCGGGGTGGACGCGGAGACGGGCTCCGGGGACATCACCGTCGACCTCACGACGCCGGCCTCGGCGCGGGTGCACGCCTCCAGCGGGAGCGTCGATCTGGTCGTGCCAACGGGCCGCTACCGGGTCCGCTCCACCACCGACGGCGGCGACGCCGAACTGGGCGTCACCGACGACCCGTCCGCCACGCTGGTGCTCGACCTCTCCACCGGCAGCGGCGACATCACGCTCACCCAGCGTTGATCTCGACGGTCTCCGGCTCGCGCGTGGCCCGGGGCGCCGGCACCACCGCCCGCCCGCTGACCGGTCCGCCGGCCCCGCCGTCGACCGCGTGCCGGGTGGCCGGTCCGCCGGCCCTGCCGTCGGCGGGCGCGCCGACGGTGGCCGGGCCGGGACGGGCCCGGCCAGGGACCAGCTCCGGCGGCCTGCGGGCGGCCACGTCCTCCACCCAGCCGACGAGGGCGGTCACCGCCGCGACCAGCGCGAAGACCAGCGCCACCCGGATCGCCAGGCCGAGCGGGTCCTGGTGCGACCAGCCCACCACGTCGACCAGTGGGGTGAGCGCCACCACGAACGGCATGTGCCACAGGTAGACGGTGAGCGCCCGCCGGTTGAACATGGTCACCACCCGGCCGAACGCGGCGCTGCGGTCCACCCAGGGTGCGCTCGCCGGCCCCCGACCGAGCAGCACGAGGACGAAGGCCGCCGACCAGAGAGCGTTGCCCAGGGGGTTGTCGTTCAGGTCGTACCCGCGCGGTCCGGGGTGGGTGACGATCCAGGCGGCCCCGGCGGCGGCGAGGGCCAGCGCGACCGGGACCAGCACCCGGTTGGCGAGGCGGCGCAGCATGCCGGCCTGGTGGGCGAAGCCGAGCAGCCAGGCCCCGAAGTAGAGCCCGAACTGGTGCAGCGCCACCGGCAGCGCCGGGAGCAGGCCCAGTTCGGCCGCCGCGAGCAGGGCGTACGGGGCGATCAGGGTGGGCACCGGGGCGCGCCGGAACAGCCAGAGGGCCACCGGCGAGGCGAGCACGAACCAGAGGTAGTCGCGCAGGTACCAGATGACGCTGAGCGCGATCGCGCCCCAGCCGTTGGCCGGCGGGTCGGCGATGGGGAAGAGCCAGAGCAGCACCTTCGGGCTCAGCGGCAACCCGGTGAGCAGCATCGCCGGTACGAAGACGGCGGCGAGCACCCACAGCGACGGCAGCAGGCGCCGCAGCCGGCGCACGACCGCCCCCGGCCCCCACCGGTGCAGTGAGGCCGCCATCAGCGAGCCGGCGAGCGCGAACATCACCGACATCGCCGGGAAGACGAGGGTCAGCGTGGCCCAACCGGTGACGTGGTAGACGACGACTCGAACGATGGCCAGGAAGCGGAGCAGGTCCAGGTATCGGTTTCGCATCAGCCTGCATCTATGTCCGGGGATACGGGGGCTGTCCTACCCCCTACCCTCCGGGCCGAGCACGCCAAACAGAAGGGAACCCACCAGAAGGTGACATCTCCCATACGTCCGACCGATACCGATCATGCGTCGGACGGGCTCTGGGCCGGAACGCGGCACGTCCCGGCCCTTGGCGTCAGAAGCCCAGCTTGCGCAGCTGCTTCGGATCCCGCTGCCAGTCCTTCGCCACCCGGACGTGCAGGTCGAGGTAGACCCGGGTGCCGAGCAACTCCTCGATCTGCTGGCGGGCGGTGGTGCCGACGTGCTTGAGCCGGCTCGCCCGGTGGCCGATCACGATCGCCTTCTGGCTGGGGCGCTCGACGTAGACGTCGGCATAGATCTTCATGAGCCGGCCCTCGGGGACCATCTCCTCGACGACCACCGCGATGGAGTGCGGCAGCTCGTCGCGGACGCCCTCCAGGGCGGCCTCCCGGATCAGCTCGGCGACAAGCACCTGCTCCGGGTCGTCGGTGAGCATGTCGTCGGGGTAGAGCTGGGGCGACTCGGGCAGGTAGCCGGTCATCACGTCGACCAGGGTGTCCACCTGGTGCCCGGAGACCGCGCTGACCGGCACCACCTCGGCGAACTCGCCCAGCTCGCTGACCGCGAGCAGTTGCTCGGCCAGCCGCTTGCGGTCCACCAGGTCGGTCTTCGTGACCACCGCCAGCACGGTGGCCTTCAACTCGGCCAGCTCGCCGGTGATGAACCGGTCGCCCCGCCCGATCGGCTCGTCCGCCGGGATGCAGAGGCCGATCACGTCGACCTCGCTCCAGGTCTGCCGGACCAGGTCGTTGAGGCGCTCGCCGAGCAGCGTACGGGGGCGGTGCAGGCCCGGGGTGTCGACCAGCACGAGCTGGGACTCCGGGCGGTGCAGGACGGCCCGGATGATGTGCCTGGTCGTCTGCGGCTTGTTCGAGGTGATGGCGATCTTCTGCCCGACGATCGCGTTGGTCAGCGTCGACTTGCCGGCGTTCGGCCGGCCGACGAAACAGGCGAACCCGGCCCGGTAGGGGCGCGGCTGGAGATCGCTCACTCGACCACCGTGCCGAGGACGGACCCGTCCGGGGCGGCCACGTGGATCGGCGCGTCCGCGGCGAGGTCGCGTACCGCCGCGTGCCCCGCGCCGTCCAGCGTCGACGCCTCGGTCACCACCACGGCGGCCTCCAGCCGGGTCGCGCCGGCCGCCACCGCGGACGCCACCGCGAGCTGGAGCGCGGTGATCGTCAGCGAGGGCAGCGACACGCTGGCCGCCGCGTACGTCCGACCGTCCTGGTCGCGGACCGCCGCGCCCTCCACGGCGCCCACCCGGCCACGCGCGCCCCGCGCCAGGACGACCAGCTTGCCGTCCTCGGCGCTCAGCTCGACCGGGTCGGACGGGGTGGGCCGGGCGGCCGGTACGGCGGGTGACTCAGGCATCGGCGGGTTGCCTCTCCTCGGATCGGTTCGTGTCGTCCCGGGGCTCGGCGTGCTCGCCACGCCCCGGGCCGTTCTGCGTGTCGGTCGACTCCGCCCGGCTCACCAGCACGGTGTCGATCCGGTTGCGTCGGCCGGTGGTGCCCTCGGCGACCAACTGGAGCCCGGCGACCTCGACCTGCGCCCCGGGGATCGGGACCCGGCCCAGGGACTGGGCCAGCAGGCCGCCGACGGTCTCCACCTCGTCGGTGGGGAGGTCGGTGTCGAACAGCTCGCCCAGATCCTCCACCGGGAGCCGCGCGGTCACCCGCACCGCCCCGTCGTCGAGGTGCTCGACCGGCGGGCGCTCGACATCGTACTCGTCGGTGATCTCGCCGACGATCTCCTCCAGGATGTCCTCGATGGTGACCAGCCCGCCGGTGCCGCCGTACTCGTCGACGACGATGACCAGGTGGTTGCGGGCGGCCTGCATCTCCGAGAGCAGGTCGTCGACCGGCTTGGACTCGGGCACGAAGGTGGCGGGGCGCATCAGCTCGGCGACCGGGAGCTGCCGGTCCTCCGGGGCACCGCCCTGGGTCCGCCGGATCAGGTCCTTGAGGTAGAGCACGCCGAGCACGTCGTCGACGCTCTCGCCGATGACCGGGATCCGGGAGAAACCGGAGCGCAGGAAGAGCGCCAACGCCTGGGAGAGCGTCTTGCGTTCCTCTATCCACACCATCTCGGTACGCGGCACCATCACCTCCCGGGCGATGGTGTCGCCGAGCGCGAAGACCGAGTGGATCATCTGCCGCTCGCCGTGCTCCACGACACCGCGCTGCTCCGCCAGGTCGACCAGCTCGCGCAGCTCCACCTGGGTGGCGAACGGCCCCTCCCGGAAGCCCCGGCCCGGCGTGACCGCGTTGCCGATCAGGATCAGCAGCGAGGCGAGCGGGTTGAGCGCCCGGCCCAGCCAGCGGACCAGCGGGGCGACGGACCGCCCGACCACGTACGCGTGCTGCCGGCCGATGGTCCGGGGGCCGACCCCGACCACCACGAAGCTGATCACGGTCATCGCGCCGGCGGTGACCAGCGCCGCGCGCCAGCCCGCGCCGAAGGTGTCGACCGCGACCAGCGCCACCAGGGTGGTGGCGGTCAGCTCGGCGAGCAACCGCAGCAGGAGCAGGAGGTTGAGGTGGCGGACCACGTCCCCGGCGACGGCCTGGAGCGTCCGTGCGCCCCGCGCGCCGTCGCGGGCCAGCTCGGCGGCGCGGGCGGGCGAGACCGCGGCGAGAGCCGCTTCGGTCATGGCGATGAGGCCGGCCAGCACCACCAGGCCGGCCGCGAAGACCAGCAGTTGCAGGTCGGGCAGGCCGGTGGCGGCGGCCGCCAGTGTCGGGGTGGCCATCACCGGGACCGGGTCGACCGCCAGCTCGCCAGCAGCCGGGCCTGGAGGGCGAACATCTCCCGTTCCTCCTCCGGCTCGGCGTGGTCGTAGCCGAGCAGGTGCAGCACCCCGTGCACGGTGAGCAGGTGCAACTCGTCGGCGGCGGCGTGACCGGCGGTGGCCGCCTGCTTGGCCGCCACCTCCGGGCAGAGCACGATGTCGCCGAGCAGTGCGGGCTCGCCGCCGGCGGCGGACGTCTCACCGGGCCCGTGGTCGACGCTGCCCTCGTCCATGGGGAAGGCGAGCACGTCGGTCGGGCCGTCGCCGCCCATCCACCGGTGGTTGAGCTCGGTCATGTAGTCGATGTCGACCAGCAGCACGGACAGCTCGGCGAGGGGGTTGACCCCCATCTCGTCGAGGGCGTGCCGGGCCACGGCGAGCACGGCGTCGGTGTCGACGTCGACACCCGACTCGTTGGCGATCTCGATGGACAACAGTCTTCCCTCGGTCTAGCGGCGCCGGCTGGCCCGGCCGCCCTGGGCGGACCGCCCCGGCACGGCGTGCACGCTCTGCGCCTGCTGGTTCTCCCGCTCGTCCCAGCGGGCGTACGCGTCGACGATCTCCCCGACCAGCCGGTGGCGGACCACGTCGGAGCTGGAGAGCTCGGCGAAGTGCACGTCCTCCACGTTCTCCAGGATCTCCCGGACCACCCGCAGGCCGCTGGTCGTGCCGCCGGGCAGGTCCACCTGGGTGACGTCACCGGTGACGACGATCTTGGAATTGAAGCCGAGCCGGGTGAGGAACATCTTCATCTGCTCGGGCGTGGTGTTCTGCGCCTCGTCGAGGATGATGAAGGCGTCGTTCAACGTGCGGCCCCGCATGTACGCCAGCGGCGCGACCTCGATCGTGCCCGCCGCCATCAGCTTGGGGATGGAATCCGGGTCGAGCATGTCGTGCAGCGCGTCGTAGAGCGGGCGCAGGTAGGGGTCGATCTTCTCGTTGAGCGTGCCGGGCAGGAAGCCGAGCCGCTCCCCCGCCTCGACCGCCGGCCGGGTCAGGATGATCCGGTTGACCTGCTTGGCCTGCAACGCCTGGACGGCCTTCGCCATCGCCAGGTAGGTCTTGCCGGTGCCGGCGGGGCCGATGCCGAAGACGATGGTGTGCGCGTCGATCGCGTCGACGTAGCGCTTCTGCCCCAGCGTCTTGGGACGGATGGTGCGGCCGCGCCGGGAGAGGATGTTGAGCGTCAGGACCTCGGCGGGCCGCTCGGCGCCGCCCTGCTCGAGCATGCCGACGGTACGCCGTACGGCGTCAGTGGTCAGGGTCTCGCCTTTCTCGATGAGTTCCAGCAGCTCGCTGAAGATCCGCTCGGCGAGGGCGTTGTCGGCGGGGGCGCCGGTGATGGTGATCTCGTTGCCCCGGACGTGCACGTCGCTGTCGACCGAGCGCTCGACCAGTCGCAGGATCTCGTCACCCGCGCCGAGCAGGTTGACCATGATCTTGGAATCCGGGACGGTGATCCTGGTCTGCACCCGGGGCGGGCCGGGAGGTGGGGTGCCGGTCATAGGTCGGGCCGAGGGGCCCTGCGCACCTGCTCTCGATCTCGGCGCCGGCCTGCTGGCGCGGCGCGCTGACGTTACCGCCATCTTATCTTTCCAACAGCGGTGGCACCCTGCCCATTTCCGCGCGTGGGGCACGGGCGGACCGGTCACCTCGTCCGCGGCCCGGGCGGACCGGACGGGGCCGGGTCCTCGGCCCGTCCGGTCGCGCGTCAGGAGCCGGCTCGGAAGTCGTACCGCTCGAAGGTCTCCTGGTGCCGGGTGAACCGGTAGGTCGCCCAGTGCATCCGCACCACCGTGCCGTGCTCGTCCCGGGTCAGCCGGAGCAGCTCCCCCGCCTCCCGGCCGGAGACCGTGCGGAACACGTCCGGCCGGTCCGGCAGGGCGACGAAGACCGACGGCGGCTTTCCCGCCGGATCGTCGGCGCCCCGGGCCCGCAGCTCGCCGTCGTGCCAGGAGAAGACGCACTCGAAGCCCTCCCCCCACCAGCGGCCGAGCAGCCCGCGTACGCCCTCGGGGGCGGGCGGGCCCGGCCGCCACGTCGTGACGTCGGCGGGGTCGTGCTCGACGGCGGCGGCCAGCAGCCGGTGCGGCAGGTCGAGGACCTCGCCGGCGGTGCCGGAGGAGCCGAGCACCGCGACCCCCATGGCGCCGGGAGTGCCCTCCCCGCCCCGCCGGCCGTAGACGCCGGCCAGGAAGCCGGGCATCGCGCCGTCGTGGCCGACGTGCATGACCCGCTTGCCCTGCGGCACCAGGATCAGCCCCAGCCCGAAGCCGCCGGCCCAGAGCGTCTCGTCGGTGACCGTCGCCGGCCAGCGCATCTCGTCGAGCGTGGCCGGGGCGAGCACGGCGCCGGCCGGGTCCAGCGCCGCCGGGTCGGCGAGGAAGGCCGCCCAGCGGGCCATGTCGGAGGCGGTGCTCCAGAGCTGCGCCGCCGGACCGAGCGCCCTGAAGTCGGTCGGCGGCTCGGGGCGCGCCTCGTCCGAGTAGGCGTCGACCAGGAACCCCGTCGCGGCGAGCGGTCCGGGTTCCGTCGAGGTCCCGGCCAGCCCCAGCGGGGTCAGCACCCGCTCGGCGAGCGCCTCCGCCCAGGTGCCGCCCCTCAGGTGGCCGACGAGGCGGCCGAGCAGCGCCATGCCGAGGTTCGAGTAGTGGTAGCGGCGGCCCGGGGGCAGCACCCGCTCGGCCCGGGCCAGGTCGGCGACCAGCCCTTCGGCGTCCGGCGTGTGCAGGGTGTCCCAGACGTCGCCGTACGGCTCGCGTTGCAGGCCGGCGGTGTGCGACAGCAGCCGGCGCACCGTCAGCTCGCCGTGGGCCGGCAGGTCCAGGTGCCGGTCCAGCGGGTCGTCGAGGTCCAGCAGGCCGTCGTCGCGGCACTGGAGGGTCAGCACGGCGGTGAACGTCTTCGTGACCGATCCGATCCGGAGCCGGGTGCCCGGCCCCAGCTCGGTGTCGTTGCCGGTCCCGCCGACGGCGCACGTCCAGAGCGGGCGGTCCGCCCGGTGCAGGGCCGCCGACACCGCCGGCACCCGGGCCTGCGCCTGGACCGCCCGGACCATCCGCGAGAGCCGGTCGTCGACCGCCGTCACGCGAGGTTCCGGGCCAGCATCGGGCCCAGTGGCGCCCCGCCGAGCACGTGCGCGTGCACGTGGAAGACCTCCTGGCCGCCGTACGCGCCGGTGTTGAACATCAGCCGGAAGCCGTCGCCGAGCAGTCCCTCGTCCTCGGCCACGGTGGCGGCCGTGGCGAGTACCTCCCCGGCCAGCGCCGGATCGCCCTGGGCGAGCGCCGCCACGTCGGCGTAGTGCTCCTTCGGGATGACCAGCACGTGCACCGGCGCCTTCGGGTCGATGTCACGGAAGGCGAGCGTGGTGGCGGTTTCCCGGACGATCGTGGCCGGGATCTCCCCGGCGACGATGCGGCAGAAGAGGCAGTCGGTTCCCATCGGGGCAGTGTAAGGAAGGGCACCTTGTCAACGCCTTCGGTAGAGGAAGGGCCCCTTCCTTGCACCCGGGCGGGCCGGGCATGATGGCCGGCGTGACTTCACGGGCGGTACTGGTGACGGGGGCCTCGCGCGGCATCGGGCGGGCGGTGGCGACCGCGTTCGCGGCAGGCGGCGACCGGGTGGCGATCCACCACCGGGACTCGGCGGAGCTGGCCGAACGGCTACGCGCCGAACTGCCCGGTGAGGGGCACGTCGTGGTCCGCGCCGACCTCACCGACCCGGACGCCGTACGGGCCATGGTCGACGAGGCGGCCGGCCTGCTCGGCGGGCTCGACGTGCTGGTCAACAACGCCGGGGTGTACGGCGAGCGGGACGCCCCGCACCCGGTCTTCGGCGCCTCCTACGAGCAGTGGCGCGCGCAGTGGCGGCAGGTGCTGGAGACCAACCTGACCGGCGCGGGCAACGTCATCTGGTGCGCCGCGCAGCACATGCGCGACCGGGGCGGCCGGATCGTCAACGTCTCCTCGCGCGGGGCGTTCCGGGGCGAGCCGGAGCAGCCGGCGTACGGGGCGAGCAAGGCGGGGCTGAACGCGCTGGGGCAGTCGCTGGCGGTGGCCCTCGCCCCGTACGGCATCACGATCGCGACGGTCGCCCCGGGCTTCGTGGAGACCGACATGACCACCGGGCACCTGAGCGGGGAGCGGGGCGCCGCGATCCGGGCGCAGAGCCCGTTCAACCGGGTGGCCCGCCCCGAGGAGATCGCCGCCGCCGTGCACTGGCTCGCCTCCCCGCAGGCGGAGTGGGCCTCCGGCACCATCGTCGACCTCAACGGCGCCTCCTACCTGCGCAGCTGACCGGCTTCGTTCCTCAACAAACTCCCAGCGTGGCGGGGGTGACGCTGGAGACTGCCGGGGTAAGGGTTGCCGGCATGACGGACAGCGTGCTGGACCTCACCGACGACTACCAGGTGGTCGACGGTCACGACGACGATCCCGTACTGCTGCGCCCGGACGGCAGCCCGGTGGACACCTGGCGGGAGGACTACCCGTACGACGAGCGCATGGAGCGCACGGAGTACGACCACCACAAGCGGCTGCTCCAGATCGAGCTGCTGAAGCTCCAGGACTGGATCCGGGAGTCCGGTGAGCGGCTCGTGATCCTCTTCGAGGGGCGCGACGCGGCCGGCAAAGGCGGGACGATCAAGCGCTTCATGGAACACCTCAATCCGCGCGGCGCGTCCGTGGTGGCCCTCGCCAAGCCGAACGAGCGGGAGTCCACCCAGTGGTACTTCCAGCGGTGGCTCGGGCACCTGCCGGCGGCCGGCGAGATCGTGCTGTTCGACCGGTCCTGGTACAACCGCGCCGGGGTGGAGCGGGTGATGGGTTTCTGCACCCGCAAGGAGTACCTCGAGTTCCTCCGCCAGGCCCCCGAACTGGAGAGGATGCTGGTGCGCTCGGGGATCCGCCTGGTCAAGTTCTGGTTCTCGGTGTCGCAGAACGAACAGCGCACCCGGTTCGCCGTCCGCCAGGTGGACCCGGTGCGGCAGTGGAAGCTCTCCGACATGGACATCGCCTCGCTCGACAAGTGGGACGAGTACACCGAGGCCAAGGAGGCGATGTTCTTCTACACCGACACCGCCGACGCACCGTGGACGGTGTTGAAGAGCAACGACAAGAAGCGGGCCCGGATCGAGGCGATGCGCCACGTGCTGAGCCGCTTCGACTACTACGACAAGGACCATGAGGTGGTCGGCGTACCGGACCCGCTGATCATCGGCCCGGCCGGGCTGGACCTGGACCCGGAGGAGCAGACGGTGCACGTCTTTCCCCGGCTCTGACCCCCCGCCGGGCGTTCGCCCCGACCAGGCGGGCCGCGACGCGCCGGCGACGGTCGCCGACCAGGCTGGTACCGCTCGTGACCGACCCCGTCGGGTCGGGTGCCGCCGGCCGTCACCAGTGGCCGAGGCGGGTGGCCAGGACACTGAGGGCGGCCACCCCGGCGGTCGACGTACGCAGCACCGAGGGCCCCAGCCGCACCGGCCGGGCGCCGGCCTCGGTGAAGGCGGTCAGCTCGGCCGGGGCGATGCCGCCCTCCGGGCCGACGACCAGCACGATCTCACCGGCGGCGGGCAGCTCGACGGTGGTCAGCCGCTCCCGCGCCTCCTCGTGCAGGACGAACGTCGCGGCGGCGCCCGCGATCCGGCGGGCCACCGTCGCGGTGGACTCGTCGGGGGCGCCGGCCACCACCGGCAGCCACGACCGGCGGGCCTGCTTCGCCGCCTCCCGGGCCGTCGCCACCCACTTCTCCCGGGCCCGGGCGCCCCGGTCGCCGCGCCACTGTGCCACCGAGCGGGACGCCGCCCAGGGCACGATCTCGTCCACCCCGACCTCGGTCATCGCCTGCACGGCCAGCTCGCCCCGGTCGCCCTTGGCGATGCCCTGCACCACGACGAGCCGGGGGACGGCCGCGTCGACGTACCCCCGGGAGATGACATCGAGTTCGAGGCTGCCCCGGCCGACGGCCGTGACCACCGCGGACGCGGTGCCGCCCCGGCCGTCGGCGAGCAGGAGTTCCTCGCCGACGCGCAGTCGTTGCACCGTGGCGGCGTGGTGCCCCTCGGGGCCGCCCAGGGTGAGCTGGTCAACGGTGGGCAGCGACTCGACCAGGAACAGCGGCGCGGACACGACGATCAGGCTAGCCGCCCCGACGGACGCCGGGGCGGTCAGGCCGCTCAGGCGTGGCCGTTGAAGGCGTCGCGCATCCGGGAGAAGAAGCCGCCCTGCTTGGTCAGCTCGGCGACCTCCTCGCCCCGGGTCTTGGCGAAGTCGCGCAGCATCTTCTCCTGGTCGGCGTCGAGCTTCGTGGGGGTGCGCACGTCGAGGTGGACGTAGAGGTCACCCCGGCCGGTGCCACGCAGGTGCGGCACGCCCCGGGCGCGCAGCCGCAGCGTGCTGCCCGGCTGGGTGCCGGCCTTGACGTCGACCGTCTCCTCGCTGTCCAGCGTCTTGATGGTCAGCCGGGTGCCGAGGGCCGCCGCGGTCATCGGCACCGTGACGCGGCAGTGCAGGTCGTCGCCCTTGCGGGAGTAGACGTCGTGGGGGCGCTCGTGGATCTCCACGTAGAGGTCGCCGGCCGTGCCGCCGCCCGGACCGACCTCACCCTGCTGGGCGAGGCGGATGCGCATGCCGTCCTCGACGCCGGCCGGGATCTTGACGGTCAGCGAACGGCGGGTGCGGACGCGACCGTCGCCGGCGCAGGTCGGGCACGGGTGCGGGATGGTGGTGCCGTAGCCCTGGCAGACCGTGCACGGCCGGGCGGAGACCACCTGGCCGAGGAAGGTGCGCTGCACGGACTGCACCTCGCCCCGGCCGGCGCACGCCTCGCAGGTGGCCAGGTGGGTGCCGGCCGCCGTGCCGGCGCCGGAGCAGGTGGTGCAGAGCACGGCGGTGTCGACGGTGATCGGCGCCTCGACGCCGAACGCGGTCTCGTGCAGGTCCAGCTCCAGCCGCAGGATCGCGTCGGCGCCGGGCCGGGTCCGCGGTCGCGGACCCCGCGAACCGCCGGCCGCGCCGCCGAAGAACGCGTCCATGATGTCCTGGAAGCCGACGAACGGCCCGGCGCCGCCGGGGCCGCCCGGGCCACCCGCGCCCCCGCCACCGGGGGCGAGCGGGTCACCGCCCAGGTCGACGATCTGCCGTTTCCGGTCGTCCGAGAGGACCTCGTACGCGGCGTTGATGTCCTTGAACTTCTCCTGGGCCTCCGGATCCGGATTCACGTCCGGGTGGAACTGCCGCGCCAACTTGCGGTAGGCGCGCTTGATCTCGTCGTCGGAGGCTTCCCGGCTCACGCCGAGAATGCCGTAGTAGTCCCTGGCCACTGCGTTCCGTGTCCTCATGTTCGTCTCGCGTTGCGCCGGTCGGCGGCCGGAGCCGGCCGTCGGCCCTGACTGGTCAGTTCTGGGCCAGCAGCTCGCCCACGTAGCGTGCCACGGCCCGCACCGTGGCGATGGTGCCGGGGTAGTCCATCCGGGTCGGCCCCAGCACGCCGAGGCCGCCGACGCTGGTCGCGCCCGGCCCGTAGCCGGTGCTGACCACCGAGGCGGCGCGCAGGTTGTCGATCTCGTTCTCGTCGCCGATCAGCACCCGCGTCGTGCTCGGCTCCGCCTCGCCGATGAGCTTGAGCATGACGACCTCCTCCTCCAGCGCCTCCAGGATGGGGCGCAGGGAGCCCTGGAAGTCGAGCAGCCCGCCGCGGGTGAGGTTGGCCGTCCCGGCCAGCGCGATCCGCTCCTCGTGCCGCTCGATCAGCGTCTCCAGCAGCACGGTGGAGAGGGTGGTCATGGCCGGACGCAGGTGCGGCACCGACTCCTCGACGAGCGCCTGCACCAGCGGCGGGGTCTCCGACAGCCGGGTGCCGACCAGCTTCTCGTTGACCAGCCGGCGCAGGTCCGTGACGTCGTCGGCGGGGATCGGCGCGGGCAGCTCGACCAGCCGCTGCTCGACCCGGCCGGTGTCGGCGATCATGACCAGCATCAGCCGGGTGGTGGAGATCGGCACCAGCTCCAGGTGGCGCACCGAGGAACGGGCCAGGCTCGGGTACTGCACGACGGCGACCTGCCGGGTGAGTTGCGCCAGCAGCCGGACGGTGCGGTGCACCACGTCGTCGAGGTCGACGGCGCCGACCAGGAAACGCTCGATCGCCCGGCGCTCGGCCGGGCTGAGCGGCTTCACCCGGGACAGCCGGTCCACGAAGAGCCGGTAGCCCCGGTCGGTGGGCACCCGGCCGGCACTGGTGTGCGGCTGGCGGATGTAGCCCTCCTCCTCCAGCACGGCCATGTCGTTGCGGACGGTCGCCGGTGAGACCCCCAGCTGGTGCCGCTCGACCAGCGCCTTGCTGCCGACGGGCTCCTGCGTGGCGACGTAGTCCTCGACGATCGCGCGCAGCACGGCGAGCTTGCGGTCGTCGAGACCCATCCTCCCCACCTCCTGTCGCACGTCGGCCCCGGCACGCGGGGGGCCGGGGCGGGCTGCTGGCACTCGACTGTAGCGAGTGCCAGTCTACGTCGGCGGGGCCGCCCGCGCGATGATCGACCTGGGGTGATCAGTCCGATCGGCGACCGCGCGGGCCCGCCCGACGCCCCCGTGGGGCCGGTGTTCCGGGCGTCCCGGCCGGTGTCGCGCTGGTGCCGCCTTGCCGGCTGCCCCTACCGTGACCTCCATGACTGAACCACCTCGCCCTCCCGGAGCGGGGGACCCCGGCTTCCCGCCGGACCCGACCGCCCCGTCGGGGGTTCCCGGCCCCGCCGGCTCCGGCGACCCCACCGCACCACTGTCCGGGGCACCGGGCCCGGGCAGCCATCCTCCACCCGGTGGCTATCCGCCGCCCACCGGTGACCAGCCGCCGTCGGGCGGCTACGGACCGCCCGGCGACTACCCGCCGCCCGGTGGCTACGGACCGCCCGGCGACCACCCACCGTCCGGCGGCTACGGACCGCCCGGCGGCTACGGAGCGCCGGGGGCCGGCTATCCGGCCGGTGGCGGCTACGGACCGCCGACGGGCGGCTACGCCAGCAACGAGGACAAGAACTGGGCCCTGATCGCCCACTTCGGCGGCGCGGCCGGCGTGATCGTCGGCGGCGGCATGCTCGGCTGGCTGGCACCGCTCATCGCGCTGATGGTCCGGGGGCAGCAGTCGCCGACCGCCCGGGCGCACGCCGCCGCGGCGCTGAACTTCCAGCTCACCTGGACGATCGTCGGGGTGCTGAGCTGGGTGGTCACGCTGATCACCTGCGGGGTGCTGTTCTTCGTCCCCATGCTCGTCTGGCTGGTGCCGCTGATCTTCGGCGTCATCGGCGGGCTCAAGGCCAACGAGGGCGTGCTCTACCGCTACCCGCTGACCTACACCTTCACCAAGTGACCCGGGTCGGCCGCTCCCCCGGCCGGCCCCGGCACGCGGCTCAGGGCAGCAGGTCGCGGACGACCGCGTCGGCGAGCAGCCGGCCCCGCAGGGTCAGCACGGCCCTACCGGCCGCGTGCTCGTCGGCGGCCAGCAGCCCGTCGGCGAGGGCCCGCGCGGCGCCGGCCCGGCCGGCGTCGTCGAGGGCGTCCAGGGGCAGCCCGGAGGCGAGGCGCAGCCGGAGCATGACGTCCTCCATGTGCGCCTCGTCGGCCGTGAGCACCTCGCGGGCCAGGCCGGGCGAGCCGCCCGCCGCCAGCCGCTTCGCGTACGTCGTGGGGTGCTTGACGTTCCACCAGCGCACGCCGCCGACGTGGCTGTGCGCCCCCGGGCCGAGGCCCCACCAGTCGGCCCCGGTCCAGTAGAGCAGGTTGTGCCGGCACCGGGCCGCCTCGTCGCGGGCCCAGTTCGACACCTCGTACCAGGAGAGGCCGGCCGCGCCGAGGGCGGCGTCCGCGGCGAGGTAGCGGTCCGCGGCGACGTCGTCGGAGGGATACGGCAGCTCGCCGCGCCGCATCCGGGCGGCCAGCCGGGTGCCGTCCTCCACGATCAGGGCGTACGCGCTGACGTGGTCCACCCCGGCGGCGACGACCTGGTCGAGGGAGGCGGCGAAATCCGCCTCGGTCTCCCCCGGCGTGCCGTAGATGAGGTCCAGGTTGACGTGGTCGAACCCGGCGTCGCGCGCCTCGCGGGCGGCGGCGACGGCCCGGCCGGCGCTGTGCGTGCGGTCGAGGATCGCCAGCACCCCCGGCGCGGCGGACTGCATGCCCAGCGAGATCCGGGTGTAGCCGGCGGCCCGCAGCGCCTTCAGCGACTCGGGCGTGACCGACTCCGGGTTTGCCTCGGTGGTCACCTCGGCGCCGGGCGCGAGCCCCCAGGTGCGGTCGATGCCGTCGAGGATCCGGGCCAGGTCGTCGGCGGGGAGCAGGGTCGGGGTGCCGCCGCCGACGAAGACCGTGTCCACCCGGGGCGGCGGTGCGTCGCCCAGCACCCGGCGGGCGAGCGCCAGCTCGGCCAGCACGGTGTCGGCGTAGTCCTCCCGGCCCGCCCCGCCGCCCAGCTCGGCGGCCGTGTACGTGTTGAAGTCGCAGTAGCCGCAGCGGCTGGCGCAGAACGGCACGTGCACGTACACGCCGAAGCCGCGCGCGCCGACGGCACGGGTGGCGGTGGCGGGCAGCGACCCGTCGACGGGGACGGTTTCGCCTTCTGGAAGGACGCCGGGCATGGCCACTAGTGTGCCCTTCCATGACCTCTCCCGACGCGCTCGTACGGGTCGCCACGGCCCGTGGGGTGACCACGCTCACCCTGGACAGCCCGCACAACCGCAACGCGCTCTCCACGCCGCTGATGACCCAGCTGCTGGCCGGGCTCGCCGAGGCGGTCGCCGACGACGCCGTACGCGTGATCGTGCTCGACCACACCGGCCCGGTCTTCTGCTCCGGCGCGGACCTGAAGGAGACGGCCGCCGCGTACGCCAGCGGGAGCGTGCCGGCCGGGATGCTCGGCGACGTGCTCGCGGCGGTCTGGGAGTGCCCGAAGCCGGTGGTGGCGAAGGTGGCCGGCCCGGCCCGGGCGGGCGGCCTCGGTCTCATCGCGGCGGCCGACCTGGCGGTGTGCGCGCGGGAGGCGACGTTCGCCTTCACCGAGGTGCGGATCGGCGTGGTGCCGGCGGTGATCTCCGCAACCGTGCTGCCCCGCCTGCACCCCCGCGCGGCGGCCGAGCTCTACCTGACCGGCGACACCTTCGACGGCCGGCGGGCGGCCGAGATCGGCCTGGTCACCGCCGCCGTGCCGGCGGACGGACTGGACGCGGCGGTTGCGGGGTACTGCGACTCTCTGGTGCGGGGGGCACCGGGCGCGCTGGCCGGGGCGAAGCAGTTGCTGCGCCGGCCGCCCGCCGCGGACCTGCGGGCGGAGATCGCCGGCCTGTCCACCCTCTCGACCGGGTACTTCCTGTCGGAGGAGGGACGCGAGGGCGTCCTGGCGTTCCGGGAGAAGCGGCCGGCGCGCTGGGTGCCCGCCGACGGCGACGCGGGCGCCGAGCGGTGACACCGGGCCGGGGCGGGGGTGTGGCCGCGCGGTGAGCGGGGACTGCGGGTTGCGTCCCGGCGGCCCGCCGGGGCGCCCGCCCGGCGGGTCGGGGCCACGCCCAGCGCTCGTGGAGAACCGGTCGGACGACCCGTAAGGCACCACGAGGGACGTACGCTTGTCGGACTGTCGATCAGGGGGTGTGGGTGCGTACTCGGGCAGTCGTGGCGGGCGGTGTCGTCCTCGTCGTCCTCGTCGCGGTCGGGATCTGGATCGTCATGCGGCAGATGGGCGGGCAGTTGCGCCTCCCCCTGGCCAGCCGGACCTGCACGGTGCAGGCGGACGGCCGGGTGGCGCTGGACCCCGACCAGATGGCCAACGCGGCGACGATCGCGGCCATCGGCATCCAGCGGAAGATGCCCGAGCGGGCCGTCGTCGTGGCGCTGGCCACCGCCTACCAGGAATCCGGCCTGCGCAACCTCGCCGGCGGCGACCGCGACTCGGTCGGGCTGTTCCAGCAGCGTCCCAGCCAGGGGTGGGGCACCCCGGAGCAGATCCGCGACCCCCGGTACGCGGCCAGGAAGTTCTACGCCGGGCTGAAGAAGGTGCGCGGCTGGGAGCAGATGCGGGTCACCGACGCGGCGCAGAAGGTGCAGCGCTCGGCCTTCCCGGAGGCGTACGAGAAGTGGGCCGACGAGTCCGAGGTGCTGACCCGGGCCCTGCTCGGGCACGCCACCGGGGCGGTCGCCTGCACGGTGGGCCGCGACCCGGCGATGCGCGGCGAGGCCGCGGCGACCGCGCTGACCCGCGGCCTGTCGTTGGACTGGGGCCTGGCCGGCGCGACCACCGCGGCGGACCTGACGGGCCTGACGGTCCCGGCCGCCGACGAGCTGCGGGGCTGGCGGTACGCGCACTGGCTCGTCTCGCACGCCCAGGACCACGGCGTGAAGCGGGTGCGCTTCGGCGACCTGGAGTGGACGGCCCGCGACGGCACCTGGAACCGGACCGACGACACGCCGGCCACCGGGCGGGTCGTCGCGGAGGTCTTCGCCGAGGCGTAGTGACCCCCGATCTCCTTACCGGCAGTCACCGCGTAAACCGGCATTACCGGCGATAGCTCCCGTCACGCCACCCGGCTCTGACGGATCGTCACCGCGCCGCTCCCCACAGTCCGGACAACGGTCGCATATCGTGCTGGGCAGTACCCCGCCCCGAAACCAGCGGGTTACGATCGGCGGCCTGTGCCAGCAATGGTTTCGCCTCATGGGGAGGGGTACGTCGAAGTGTTCGACTACGGCGACCGGACCGGTTACGAACCGATCAGTGACACCGACCGCAAGGAATTCCACGAGCAGGGCTTCCTCCTGCTGCGCAACGTCCTGACGGAGGACCACCGGGCGGCGCTGGAGGCGGCGGTGGACCGCGTCTACGCCGAGGAGAAGGCGAAGGGCACCACCACCAAGGACGGCACCCTGCACCTGCTGGGCTTCCTGGAGCGCGACGAACTCTTCGGCGACCTGCTGACCCACCCGATCGCCTTCCCGTACATGTGGGGCCTGGCCGGCTGGAACATCTACACCCACCACAACCACCTGGACGTCACCCCGCCGGCGGCGGAGCCGGAGAAGCCCTACTGGGGGTGGCACCAGGACGGCTACCGGCAGAACTCCGACCCGGAGACGATGGACCCGAACCTGCCCCGGCCGATGTTCTCGCTCAAGGTGGCCTACGTCCTCTCCGACCTGTCGGAGAACGGCCGGGGCGCCACCAAGGTGATCCCGGGCAGCCACCTGTGGAACTCGCTGCCCCGCCCGGAGGACACCTCCGTGCACAACCCGGACCCCGAGGGCACGGTGGAGATCACCGCCAACCCCGGTGACGCCTTCATCTTCGACCGCCGCCAGTGGCACTCGCGGTCCACCAACCTGTCGACCATCACCCGCAAGATGCTCTTCGTCGGCTACACCTACCGGTGGATCCGCCCGCTGGACGAGCTGCACATCGACAAGGACGGCGAGTGGTGGGCCAACCGCACGCCGGTGCAGCGCCAGCTCTGCGGTGAGGGCACCCACACCGCCAACTACTGGGGCATCAACTGGGACGGCTACATCGACGACGAGATCCCGCTGCGCAAGGAGCTCAAGCAGCGCGGCCTGCTCGACCGCAACGTGCCCTGGCTGCGCTGAGCCGGTCACCCGGCGCGCGCGCCGAGCCGACGTCGGACGGGCCCCCTCCCCCACGGGACGGGGCCCGTTCCCGTTCAGCCGCCCGCCGTCAGCTCCGGCCGGCGAGCCGGCGGCGCACCTTCTCCCGGACCCCGTCCGGCAGGTCGGGCGCGTCGAGCAGCCGGGGCAGCAGCTCAGGCTCCAGGCTCAGTGCCCGGAACACCTCGCCGATCGTCACCCCGTGCGCGGGCCGGTCCACCACCTCGACCGGGTCCCCCGCGCCGACCTCCCCCTCGCGCAGCACCCGCAGGTACGCCCCGGGCGTCGCCCGTACCGTGAACCGTTTGATCAGGTCCGGTACGCCCCAGAAGCCGGCGAAGGTGGTGCACGGCGTGCGCGGCTTGGTCACCTGGAGCAGGGCGGACCCGACCGCCCACTGCTCGCCGATCACGGCGCCCGTCACGTCCACCGCGTACGTGGTCAGGTTCTCCCCGAAGCCGCCGGGGCGGATGCTGCGGCCCATCTCCCCCGCCCACCAGGACGCGTCCTCCTCGGCGTACGCGTAGACCGCCTGCTCCGGACCGCCGTGGTGGGCGCGTTCGCCGATGAAGTCGCCGGCCACCCCGTCCACGCGCAGCAGCACCGGGCCGCCGACCGGCCGCTTGTCGATGCCGCTGCGACCGCTCGCGTCGCCCGCCCATTCCGCCTCGGTCACGCCGCCGAGGTTCACCGAAGCCAGCCTGCCCGTCATGGCGGCCAGCCTAGCCCGCCCCACAGACCGTCCCGACGCATGCGGGGTCAACCCTTGACGGCGCCGGCCACCAGCCCGGAGACCATCCGCCGCTGCACCAGCAGGAAGAAGATGATCACCGGCAGGGTGAACAGCGTGGACGCGGCCATCACCGGGCCCCAGGCGGTGTCGTCGCGGCCGAAGAAGAACGTCATCGCGACCGGCAGGGTGTAGCTCTCCTGGTCGTTGATGAAGGTCAACGCGAAGATCAGCTCGTTCCAGGCGGTGATGAACGAGAAGATGCTCGTGGCCACCAGCCCGGGCGCCACCAGCGGGAAGAGGACCTTGCGGAAGATCTGCGCCCGGCTGGCCCCGTCGATGGCGGCGGCCTCCTCCAGTTCCTTGGGCACCGCGGCGACGAAGCCGCGCAGCATCCACACCGCGAACGGCAGCGAGAAGCCGAGGTAGGTGAGGATCAGGCTCGGCAGGGTGTTGTAGAGCCCGAGCCGCTGGATCATCAGGAACAACGGGATGACCAGCGCCTCCAGCGGGATCATCTGCACTATCAGCAGCATGATCAGGAAGGTCGTCCGCAGCTTGAACCGGAACCGGGCCACGGCGGTGGCGGCCAGCAGCGCCACCAGCCCGCTGAGCACCACGGTGCAGACCGCGACCAGCGCGCTGTTGAGGAAGAAGTCGCCGAAGGTGACGCCCGGGATCAGGTTCCCGGTGAGGATCTGCCGGTAGTGCTCCAGGGTCGGCTCGGTGGGCACCGGCCGGGGGGTGGACGAGAAGATCTCCGAACTCGGCTTCAGCGAGGTCGAGATCATCCAGTAGACCGGGAACGCGGCGAAGAGCGCCACCAGCAGCCCCGCGCCGTTGAGCGCGAGTCGCTTCGCGCCCCCGCCGCCTCCGCGTCGCGTCACGCGTCCTCCTCCTGCTTGAGCACCATGCGGACGTAGAGGCCGGTCACCACCAGCAGGATCAGGGTGAGGATCACCGCGATGGCGGCGCCGAGACCGTACTTCGGCGGGGGTGAGAACGCCTCCGCGTACGAGTAGATGGAGAGCATGAACGTCGGCCGGTCCTGCGTGCCGCCGGCCAGCACGAACTGCTGGGTGAAGACCTTGAAGTCCCAGATCGTGGAGAGCACGATCAGGATCCCGAAGACCGGCCGCAGCAGCGGGAAGGTGATCTTCCAGAACACCTTCCACGGGCCGGCCCCGTCGACCCGGGCCGCCTCGTGCAGCTCGCTCGGCACGCTCTTCAGGCCGGCGAGCACGCTGACCGCGATGAACGGGAACGAGTGCCAGACCACCACCAGCGTCAGGATCGAGAAGAACAGCAGGGGCGAGTTGAACCAGCCGTAGCCCGTCCAGTCGCTGCGCCCGAAGAGGCCCTGCGACAGCCCGTCGGGCAGCGCGTTGAACAACCAGGTGACCAGGCCGCTCGTGTCGTCGAAGATCCATTTCCAGACGATCGTGCCGGTCAGCGCGGGGGTGGCCCAGGCGAGCATCACGCAGCTGGCCACGAAGGCGGCCATCTTCTTGCCGAGCCGGTTGAGCAGCAGCCCGACCAGGGTGCCCAGGATCATCGTGAGCACGACGTTGGCCACCGCGAAGAGCACGGTGTTGCGCAGCACCGTCAGGAAGAACGGATCGCTGAGGATCTCGGCGTAGTTGCCGAAGCCCACCCACGGCCACTCACGGTCGCCGCGCAGCTGTCGGACGTTGTTGAGCTGGTGGAAGGACATCACCACCACCTGGCCGAGCGGCCAGAGCAGCAGCACGCCGATGATCACCAGGCAGGGCAGGAGCAGCAGGTAGGGCAGGCGGTCCACCCGGCGACGCCGCCGCGCGGGGGTCTCCCGCGCGGCGGCCGTCTCCGGCGCCTCGGTCAGCGTGGTCACTTGGCGTTGAGGATGCTTTCCATCTCCGCGGCCGCGTCGGCGGTAGCCTTCTCGACCGTCTTCTGACCCTTCATGACCGAGCTGTTCATCGCCTGGGTCACCGTCTTGGTCCGGCTGACCTCCACCCACTTCGGGGTGAGCGGCGTGAGCTTGGTGTTCTGCATCGTGGTGGCGAACGCCGACATGATCTTGTCGTTGGCGTACTTGTCGCCGCCGACCAGGTCCTTGTAGACCGGGAAGAAGCCGAGGCTGTCGGCGAAGGCCTGGTCGTTCTTCTTGTTCACCAGCACGGTCAGGTAGTCCCAGGCGAGGTCCTGCCGCTCGCTGTCCTTCCAGATCGCGACGTCGGAGCCGCCGGCGAAGCCGGGTGCCGCCTTGCCGTCGGGGCCGGGGATCGGGAACGTGCCCCAGACCTTCTCGATCTCCGGGTTGTCCTTCTTGATGGCGCCCTGCTGCCAGCTGCCGCCGAAGGCCATCGCCGCCTTGCCGGTGGCGAACTGGGTCCGGGCGTCGATCTCGTTCCAGCCCGCGGCGGCCGGCGGGGCCACCTTGTGCACGGTCACCAGGTCGGTCCAGAACTTGACGGCCTTCTGCGCCTCGGGCGTGTTGTAGCCGGACTTCCAGGAGTCGCCCTGCTGCGTGGCGATCTCCGCGCCGGCGCCCCACAGGAACGAGTAGAAGGGCAGCTCGGAGTTGCCCGGCAACGCGATGCCGTAGGTGCCCGGCTTCTTGGCCTGCACGGTCTTGGCGGCGGCGACCAGCTCGTCCCAGTTGGTCGGCGGCTTCACGCCCGCCTCGGCGAACCAGTCGGCGCGGTAGTACATCCCCCGGACGCCGGCGTACCACGGGACGCCGTACTGCTTGCCGTCGAGCTGGGCGTTCTTGACCAGGTCGGGGAGGAGGTCCTTGCCCTCGGTCCAGCCGTTCATCCGGTCGGTCACGTCGGCCAGCGCCTCCTGCGCCGCCCAGCCCTGGGTCTCGGTGTTGCCCAGCTCGGTGATGTCCGGCCCCTCGCCACCGGCGAGCGCGGCCTGGAACTTCTTCGGCGCCTCGAGCCAGGGGATGTACTGGACCACCACGTCCGTGTCCGGGTGCTTCTGCCGGAACTCGGTCTCGACGCCGTCGAGGAACTTGGTCTGCGCCTCGCTGCCCTCGCCCATCATCCAGACCGTCAGCTTGCTGTTGTCGGCGGCCTTGTCGTCATCCGAGCCACCGCAACCGGCCAGGACCATCGCGGCCGAGGCCACGACGGCGGTGACCGGAGCCAGCCGCTTCCACCTGTTCACGCCACATCTCCCTCGCGCCGCTTGGCACTAACCTTCTCCGCCGCACCTTAGTAGGAAAAATTCCTTTACGACAGTGGGCGGCTGGCGAAAGAGAGGCGACGGTACCGCAGCGGGTCGATCACGCGCGGCCGGGCGCGGGGGCGAAACCGGGCGCACCCAGACGATCGGGGCGTACGCGAAACGGGCGCCCGACCTGTGCGGTCGGACGCCCGTCGAGCGGTACGGGGATTACCGGTGGGTGACGCTGCGGCGACGACCCACACCGGCGACCAGCGCCACGGCGATCGCAGCCAGCACCACCTGGACCAGCAGCTCGCCCCAGTCGATGCCGGCGGTCGAGGTGGCGATGCCCATCGCCCGGGCCAGCACGGTGCCCAGCAGCGCGGCGCCGACACCGATCAGCATGTGCAGCCACATCGGCATGTTCTGGCGGCCCGGCACGAGCAGGCGACCCAGAGCGCCGACAATGAGACCGACGATGAGCGCAGTGACGATGCCCCAAACGGTGAGCTCCATGTCGCCCTCCTCCTTGAGAAAGTCAGTTCCACGATCTGTGGTGTTCCTGTCGTGACCGCTAAGTTCCCGACCCGCCGAAATTCCAAACCGCTTTTCTGGGGCACCGGTTCGGCACGCTCCAGACCGGACTTCCGGCACCGCCACAGCGCAGCCGGGACCGGACGGACGGATGCCCCGGACTGCCCGCGAAGGGCCCCGGGGCGTACGCGAAACGGGCGCCCGACCTGTGCGGTCGGACGCCCGTCGAGCGGTACGGGGATTACCGGTGGGTGACGCTGCGGCGACGACCCACACCGGCCACCAGGGCCACGGCGATCGCAGCCAGCACCACCTGGACCAGCAGCTCGCCCCAGTCGATGCCGGCGGTCGAGGTGGCGATGCCCATCGCCCGGGCCAGCACGGTGCCCAGCAGCGCGGCGCCGACACCGATCAGCATGTGCAGCCACATCGGCATGTTCTGGCGGCCCGGCACGAGCAGGCGACCCAGAGCGCCGACGATAAGACCAACGATGAGCGCAGTGACGATGCCCCAAACGGTGAGCTCCACGTCGCCCTCCTCCTTCAAAAAGAATCAGTTCCACTGTCTGTGGTGTTCCTGTCGTGACCGCTAAGTTCCCGACCCGCAGAAAACCCAAACCGGTTCGACCGACGAAGGACGACGTCGTACATCAATGGCGCACCGGCGGCGACCACGCCCGCACGATCATTCGCGCAGGTGGTGCCCTTCTGCCCGGCGGGCGGAGCGCGGGCGCCACGGGGCTGAAAAATTCCTCCGACGCGAACGGCCGGCGCCCCGGGCCGGGCGGGACCCCGAGGGGTCCGCAGCCCGGCCGGGGCGCCGGCCGTCGTACGTCGTCATCCGCCGGACGCACCGGCGGCGGGTCACTTCTTGCCGGGGGCCTTCCCGTCGCCGGAGTCGGAGGAGAGCGCGGCGATGAAGGCCTCCTGGGGGACCTCCACCCGGCCCACCATCTTCATCCGCTTCTTGCCCTCCTTCTGCTTCTCCAGCAGCTTGCGCTTGCGGCTGATGTCACCGCCGTAGCACTTGGCGAGCACGTCCTTGCGGATCGCCCGGATGGTCTCCCGGGCGATCACCCGGCTGCCGATCGCCGCCTGGATCGGCACCTCGAACTGCTGGCGCGGGATCAGGTTGCGCAGCTTCGCCGCGATCGTGACGCCGTAGTTGTACGCCTTGTCCTTGTGCACGATCGCGCTGAACGCGTCCACGGGCTCGCCGTGCAGCAGGATGTCGACCTTCACCAGGTCGGACGCCTGCTCGCCGGAGGGCTCGTAGTCCAGCGACGCGTAGCCCTTGGTGCGGCTCTTCAACTGGTCGAAGAAGTCGAAGATGATCTCCGCGAGGGGCAGCGTGTAACGCAGTTCGACCCGGTCGGCGGAGAGGTAGTCCATGCCGAGCAGGCTGCCCCGCCGGCCCTGGCAGAGCTCCATCACCGCGCCGACGTAGTCGTTCGGGGTGAGCACCGTGGCGCGCACGACCGGCTCGTACACCTCGGCGATCTTGCCCGTGGGGTACTCGCTCGGGTTCGTCACGACGATCTCCTCGCCGTCCTCGGTGATGGCCCGGTAGACCACGTTCGGGGCGGTGGAGATGAGGTCGAGGTTGTACTCGCGCTCCAGCCGCTCCCGGATGATCTCCAGGTGCAGCAGGCCGAGGAAGCCGCACCGGAAGCCGAAGCCGAGCGCGCCCGACGTCTCCGGCTCGTAGTCGAGCGCGGCGTCGTTGAGCTTGAGCTTGTCCAGCGCCTCGCGCAGGTTGGGGTAGTCGGAGCCGTCGATCGGGTAGAGGCCCGAGTAGACCATCGGCTTCGGGTCCTTGTAGCCGCCGAGTGCCTCCTTTGCCGGCCGCGAGTTGATGGTGATCGTGTCACCGACCCGGGACTGGCGGACGTCCTTCACGCCGGTGATGAGGTAACCCACCTCGCCGACGCCGAGCGCGTCGGCCTTCACCATCTCGGGCGAGATGACGCCGATCTCCAGCAGCTCGTGCACGGCGGCGGTGGACATCATCTTGATCCGGTCGCGGGCGCTGATCCGCCCGTCGATGACCCGGACGTAGGTGACCACGCCCCGGTAGACGTCGTAGACCGAGTCGAAGATCATGGCGCGGGCGGACGCCTCCGCGTCGCCGACCGGGGGCTTGAACTGCCGGACGATCTCGTCGAGCAGGTACGGCACGCCCTCGCCGGTCTTGCCGGAGACCTTGATGCAGTCCGCCGGGTCGCCGCCGATGAGGTGGGCCAGCTCCTCGGCGTACTTCTCCGGCTGGGCGGCCGGCAGGTCGATCTTGTTGAGCACCGGGATGACGTGCAGGTCGTTCTCGAGCGCCAGGTAGAGGTTCGCCAGGGTCTGCGCCTCGATGCCCTGCGCGGCGTCGACCAGCAGGACCGCGCCCTCGCAGGCGGCCAGCGACCGGGACACCTCGTAGGTGAAGTCGACGTGGCCCGGGGTGTCGATCATGTTCAGCACGGCGGTCTCGCCGGCCCGGTCGCCCTCCCGGATGGTCCAGGGCATCCGGACGGCCTGGCTCTTGATCGTGATGCCGCGCTCGCGCTCGATGTCCATCCGGTCGAGGTACTGCGCACGCATCTGCCGGGGGTCGACCACGCCGGTGAGCTGCAACATCCGGTCGGCCAGGGTCGACTTCCCGTGGTCGATGTGGGCGATGATGCAGAAGTTCCGGATGCGCGCCGGGTCGGTGGCACCAGGAGCGTTCGCGCCGGAATCGAGCGTCGGTGGCACAGCGGTCCGTTCTGATCGGCTGACGTGAGCGGGCCGGCACGTCGCCGGCCCCCTCTATGCTCCCACGTCGCCGCCGCGCGTCCGCTGCGCGGGCGATCCCCGCCGCCGGGACCACCCCGCGAGCGGGGTCACTCGGCGGGGGGCTCGACGAAGAGGGCGGCGAGCCTGGGCAGCCGCCGCTTCGCCTCCTCCTCGTCGTCGAAGTCCCAGAAGTCGTTGAGGTCGGGCACCGGTGCCGGCTCCGGGTCCGCCGGCAGCTCGGCGGCCGTGACCCGGCGGTACGCGTCCCACGGCGCCGCCAGCATCTCGGCGGCCGAGAACTCCTCACCGCTGAGCGAGGCCGCTCTGACCTGGGACAGCCCGGCCAGCGAGTCCGGGTCGGCGACGGCACGTGCGAACACCTCGCGCCCCTGGGTCATCAGCCAGCCCCGGAAGTGGTGGAAGCCCTCGTCGGACACACCACCGTTGATCAGGTAGGCGGCACCCCAGAGGTCGACCTTGTGCGAGGCGGACAGCACCCGCGCCTGGTGGCGGGCGTACCCGACGATGTCCTCCGGGTCGCGCTCGGCGAGCAGGGCGACGGCCCGCGCGGCGACCGCGTGCGGCTCTCCCCCGCCGCCGGCCCGGGCCCGGTCGATCAACTGCCAGAAGTCGTCGGTCCTCATGGCCTGGCAGTCTGGCAGACCGCGCGCCGCCCCCGCCCCGCCACGGCAGGCACGGCGGGTCGCGGCCGGCGGGCGCCGTGGCGGTGCGGGCCGACCCGCCACCCGGCAGCATGGTGGCGTGACCCCGACGTCCCCGCCGCCCGTGCCGTACCACGCGACCGCCCGCCGGCCGGAGTGGGCGGCACTGCCGGCGGCGCTGCGTACCGCCATCGGCGACCGCCTCGGCGCGCCCGTGGTCGCGGCCCGGGTCGCCGGCGCCGGCTTCACCCGCGGCTTCGCCGCCGTGCTCCGCACCGCCGCCGGGGGCCGGGCCTTCGTCAAGGCCGCGGCCACCGCCGAGCAACCGCGACTGGTCGACTGGTACGCCCGGGAGGCCGCGGTCCTCGACCGGCTCCCGGCCGGACTGCCGGCGCCCCGCCCCCGGTGGACGCTGCACGAGGCCGGATGGTTCGCGCTCTGCCTGGACGCCGTCGACGGGCACACGCCCCGGCTGCCCTGGGACCCCGCCGAGCTGACCGCGACCCTGACCGGGTACGCCGACGTCGCCGCCGCGCTGGCCGGTGCGCCGGCCGGTCTGCGCGAACTCGGGCTGCCCCACCTCGCCGACCTGGCCCGCGACGACATCCTCTGGTGGGGCGAGGTGGCCGCCGGCCGGGAGCCGGCACCGCCGCTGCCCGCGCCGCTGCGGGACCGCCTGCCCGAGCTGGTCGCGCTGGAGTCCCGCCTCCCCGCGTACGCCGCCGGCGCGACCGGCCTGATCCACGGCGACCTGCGGCTGGACAACGTGCTGATCGACGGGGCGGGGCGGGCCTGGTTCTGCGACTGGACGTGGCTCTGCCAGGGGCCGCCCTGGTTCGACCTGGTGACCCTGCTGCTCACCGCGTACGCCGACGGCCTGGACGCCGACGCGCTCTTCGCCCGGCACCCGGCATCGGCGGACGCGCCTCCCGACGCGCTCGACGCCAGCCTCGCCGCCCTCTCCGGCTACTTCCTCACCACCGCCGCCTCGGCGCCCGGTACCGCGTCGCCGCACCTTCCGGCGCACCAGCGGTGGAGCGGCGAGCAGTCACTCGGCTGGCTCGCCCGCCGGCAGGGCTGGACCTGACCGGACCGCTCGCCGCCGTTGTGGCATGCCTACGACCGCTCGCCCTGGTGGCATGCCCGCGGCGCCACCAGGGCGGGGACCGAGCCGTTTTGGCTCGTCCCGGGCGACCTGGTAACCTGGCTCTTCGCGCAGCGATGACGCATGCTCGTCGCGCGCGGAATGCAGACCAACCCGAGCTATCAAGACGAGGCTGTCGCGTGGCGAACATCAAGTCCCAGATCAAGCGCAACCGGCAGAACGAGAAGCGCCGGCTGCGTAACAAGTCGGTCAAGTCGTCGCTGAAGACCGCCGTCCGGAAGTTCAACGAGGCTGCTGAGGCCGGTGACGTCGAGAAGGCCACCATCCTCATGCGGGACGCCTCGCGCAAGCTGGACAAGGCGGTCAGCAAGGGCGTGATCCACTCGAACCAGGCCGCGAACCGCAAGTCCGCGATCGCCCGGCGCGTGGTGTCGCTCTCCGCCTGACGAGGCGACCTCAGACCTGACCGGAAGCCCCGGGCACGACCCGGGGCTTCCGGCTGTCTGCGTTTCACACGCTGTGCTGCGGACGCCCCGTCGTCCGCCGTGCCCTGGCGTCGTTCGCTGCGGCTCTTCGTGGCTCGCCGTCGGTCGCACAGCAGATCTTGGCGGGAACGGGCCCTCACCGGGGCCGTTTCCTTCCAAGATCTCAAGCGGGGCGACACCGGGTGGGCCACGGCCTGCCAGGCACCGATCGGTCGCCGGCGGGTCGGTCGTCGGGTCACCGTGACCTGTGGCGGATCGTCAGCCCAGCGGGTCGGGGTGGGCGCGCTGCGGGCCGAACTCGGCGTCCGCGCGGCCACCGTCGCGCTCCCCCGTGCCGTGCCGCGCGTCCAGGTACGCCTGCCGGTCGCGTACGGCCCGCGCGGTGTGCGGCACCGGCGACGCCGTGACGACGACGCCCGGCACGGTGTGTGCGACCCAGTCGACCCTGGCCCGCCCGACCACCGGCTCCATCTGCTGGCGGAAACGGTCCCGTTCCTGCTCGGGCACGAGGGCGGCGGTGCGGACCACCATCGCGGCCACCATGTCGTTGAGCTTCACCATCGCGGCCACCGTGGCGGGCAGGACGAGCACCGACCACCAGGTGACCAGCTCGGCGAGGGCGAGCAGCGCGGCGAGCGCGACGGCGCCCTCGAAGAAGAGGAAGCAGAGCACCCCGCCCGGGTTGACGAAGCGCAGCCGGAGCAGGCGCGCGTAGAGCGGACGGTACCGCTCCTCGTCGGCGGGGATCGTGGCCCACGAGCCGCGGGGTGCTCCGCTCACCGGGCGCCACCCTGCCGGGCGGCGGCGACCGAGAACACGGCCCGCTCCAGCGCGTACGCGCGGTCGTCCGAGCCGCCCTTGACGGCCGCGTTGCACTCGGCCGCCGCCCGCATCGCCTCGACCAGTCCCTCGGGCGTCCAGCCACGGGCCCGCTGCTGAGCGGACCTGATCTTCCACGCCGGCATGCCGAGGCTGCTCGCCAACTGGAAGGGGTCGCCCCGGCCGGCGGCGGCCACCCGGGCCACGGTGCGTACGCCGTCGGCGATCGCGTCGGCGATCGGCACCGGGTCGACTCCCACGTGCAGCGCCCAGCGCAGCGCCTCCAGCGCCGCCGGCACGTCGCCCACCATGGCGGCGTCGGCGACGGTGAAGCCGGTCACCTCGACCCGCCCCCGGTAGTAGCGGGAGACCGTGTCGGCGCCGATGCGGCCGTCGGTGTCGGCCATCAGCTGGGAGCAGGCGGCGGCCAGCTCGCGCATGTCGTTGCCGACCGCCGTGATGAGCGTCTCGGCCGCGTCGTCGGTGCACTTCCCGCCGGCCCGGCGGATCTCGTCCCGGACGAAGGCCACCCGGTCGCGGTGCCCCTTGAGCTTGGCCGCCGGCACCACCGTCGCCCCGGCCGCCTTCAGCCCGTCGGCGAACGCCTTGCCCTTGGCCCCGCCGAGGTGCAGCACGATCAGCTGCACGTCCGGGTCGGGATTCTTCGCGTACGCCAGCAGGGCCGCCACCAGGTCCTTGCGGGCGTCCTGGCCGGCGCGCAGCACCAGCACCCGTCGCCCGCCGAAGAGGGACGGGCTGAGCATCTCGGCGATCTCGCCGACGACGAGGGCACCGGCCTGGTATTCGCGGACGTCCACGTCGGGGTCGACGCTGCGGGCCTTCGCGACGGCTTCGGTGACCGCGCGCGTGGCGAGCAGCTCCTCGTCGCCGAGGACGAGCAGAATAGGAGCGAAGCTGGCGGCGGTCACGCCGCCCATATTCGCACGGCCGGCGGCCGGATCCAGTCTGCTCGTCGGCACTCCGGTTGCGGAGCCCGCACTCAGCGCAAATCCAGACATTTACCTCAGTGCACCGCTAAAGCCAATAATCGGCGTCGATTCCTACCGTTGCCGGCCCGGCGGCGTGCCTCGTGTCGCCACCCCCAGGCCGGCCCGGCCGAGCACCGCCGCCACGTCCCCCTCCGTGTCGGTACGCAGCACCCGCGCCCCGCCCCGGGCCAGCCGCCCGAGCACCGCCGGGTTGGGATGCCCGTAGGTGTTGCCCGTCCCCACGGGCACCAGGGCCACCACGGGACGCACCGCGTCCAGGAAGGCCGGGTCCTGGTAGGCCGACCCGTGGTGCGCGACCTTCAGCACCTCGGCCCGCAGGCCGCCCGGCGAGGTGCCGTCCAGCAGCGCCCGCTGCTCCTCGGTCTCGGCGTCCCCGGCGAGCAGGATCCGTACGCCGGAGACGGTGGCGAGCAGCATCAGCGAGTTGTTGTTGGGATCCGACCGGGTGCCGCGCAACGGGCGGGGCGGGCCGATGACGGTGAACTCCACGCCACCCTCCCGGTACCGCCACCCGGCCGCGCCCGCCACCACGTCGACTGAGTGCGCCGCGGCCTCGGCGAGGACCAGCTCCCGCCCGGCGGCGGGCTCGGACCACTGCGGGGTGAGCACGGCGCCCACCGGTCGACCCCGGAACACGCCCGCGACGCCGCCGGTGTGGTCGACGTGGAAGTGGCTGACCACCAGCAGTGCGACCTCCCGTACGCCCAGCCGACGCAGGCAGCCGTCCGCCGCCCCCGGGTCCGGCCCGGCGTCGACCACCACCGCCCGGCCGGCCGCCACCGGCAGCACGACGGTGTCGCCCTGGCCGACCGCGCAGGCGGCGACCACCCAGCCCGCCGGGGGCCAGCCGGGGGCGGCCAGCCGTACGGGCAGCGTGCCGGCCACGACGGCGACGACGACCACCGCCACCAGCCGGCGGACGACCGGGTGCCGGGTGGCCACCAGCAGCGCGACGGTCAGCCCGGCCAGCAGCAGGGCCCCCGGCACCCCGCCCGGCCACGGCAGCGTGCCCGCCGGCAGCCGCGCGCCGTACCGCGCCACCATGACCAGCCACCAGGCCGGCCAGCTGGCCAGCCACGCGACGAACTCCGCCCCGGCCGGCCAGACGGGCGACACCGCCGCCGCCAGCACCCCGAGCACCGTGGCGGGCGCGATGGCCGGCACCGCCAGCAGGTTCGCCGGCACGGCGACCAGGCTCACCGTGCCCGAGATCCCGGCCACCACCGGGGCGCAGGCGAGCTGCGCGGCCGCCGGCACGGCCAACGCCTCGGCGAGCCCGGCCGGCACCCCGCGCCGACGCAGCCCGTCGCGCCACCTCGGGGCGAGCAGCAGCAGGCCCCCGGTGGCCAGCACGGAGAGCGCGAAGCCGGCGTCGCCGGCCAGCTCCGGGTCGACCAGCACCAGCACGGCCACCCCTGCGGAGAGGGCGGGCAGCGCCGCCCGGGGGCGCCCGGCCGCCAACGCCGCCAGCCCGATGGCGCCCATGGTGGCGGCGCGTACCACGCTCGGCGAGGGACGGACCAGGATGACGAAGCCCACCAGCGCCAACCCGCAGAGCCCGGCGGCCAGCCACGGCCCGGCCCGCGCCCACCGCGCCAGCAGCAGCACCGCCCCGACGACGATGGCCACGTTGGAACCGGAGACCGCGTTCAGGTGGGTCATGCCGGTGGCGAGGAAGTCCTCCTCGACGGTGGGCGGCAGCCGGCTCGTGTCGCCGACCACCAGGCCGGGCAGCAGGCCGCCCTGCTCGTCGGGGAGCGGCAGGCAGGCGCGTTGCAGGCCGGCCCGCAACGATCCGGCGGCGCGCTGCGGCGACGGGGCGGCCCCGTGCGGCACCGGCGGTCCGGCCGCGCTCAGCACCGCTGCGGTCAGGTCGCCGCCGCGCGGGGCGGCGAGCCGCCCTTCGGCGGTCAACCGCTGACCGGGCAGCAGCCCCCGCCAGGCGGGATCGGTGGCGAGGACCAGCACGCGGGCCGGCGTCGCGACCCGCCGTCCGTCCGGCCCGGTGAACCAGGTCAGCTCGGCCGGCACGAGCAGGGTGGCCGGGCGCCCGGCAACGCCGCGTACGGGGCGTGGGTCGTCGCGGACGACCAGTTCGGCGGTGACGACCGCCCGCTCCTCCACCAGGGCGCGGACGGGACCGGAGTCGCGGACGGACAGCCGCGCGGCGGTGGCCGTCGCGCCGCAGACCACGCCGAGCAGCACGGCCACGGCGATCCAGCCGTACCGCCGGACGGGGTCGGCGGGCCGCCCGAGGACGCCGACCAGGTGCAGCCCGCCCAGCCCGGCCGCCCCGGCTGCCACCGCCGCCAGCAGGATGGTCCCGCCGACGGTCAGGTGCAGCCCGGCCAGCGCGGCGAGCCAGGTGGCCACCGCCAGTCCGGCCAGCCGCAGGTCGATGGCCGCCGCGCCCCGCTCGCCTCCGGCATCGGCGCCGGACGTCCCGGGGCCGGACGAGCCAGGGCCGGGGCCGGAGCCGGGGCCCGGGCCGAAGCCGGGGCCGAAGCCGGGGCCGGAGCCGGGGCCGGAGCCGGGCGAGCCCAGTGCGCCGCCCGCCGTCACACCGTCACCAGGTCCTTGAGCTGCTCGTAGCGGGCGTCGCCGATGCCGTCGACCTGGCGCAGGTCGCCGACCGAGCGGAAGCCGCCCTGCTGGTCACGGTGGGTGAGGATGCGCTGGGCGAGCACCGGCCCGACGCCCGGCAGCGCGTCGAGCTGCGCGAGCGTCGCGGTGTTCAGGTTGAGCCGGCCGCCCGCGCCGGGCGCTCCGGGCGCACCGCCGGGAGCCGCACCGGGCGGGGGTGCCGCGCCCGGCGGTGCCGTGACGCCGACCAGGATCAGTTCCCCGTCGGTGACCTTGCGGGCGGGGTTGAGCAGGGCCACGTCCACCCCCGGCAGCGCCCCACCGGCCGCCTCCACGGCGTCGGCGACCCGCGCGCCGGCCGGCACCCGGACCAGCCCGGGACGGCGTACCTTGCCGGCGACCGCGACCACCAGCTCGCCGGCCGACGTGGCGGCCGGTTCCGCGAGTCCGGTCACCGTCGCATCGGATGCCTCGGCGGTGGCGACCGGGCGGACCGGCTCGGTCTGCGGCCGGGACCGCCAGGCCCAGAAGCCGGCCCCGAGCACCACCAGTACGGCGACGGCGGCCAGCGCCCGCACTCCCCGCCGGCCGGGGTCGAACGCCCCGGGCCCCGGCAACCGGGACGCCACGCCGGCCTCGACGGCCCGGGTCGGCGGGTCGGGCTCCGGCGGCGCCGCCGCGCCGGCCGGCAATGCCGCTGTGCGGGGCGGCAGCGCCACGACCGGCTCCGGCACCCCGACCGAGCCCGGACTGTCGACGGACAGCCCGGCGAGCCTCCGATGATCGCCGGACAGCCCGGCGGACCCCTGACGGTCTTCGAACGGCCCGACGGGTTCGCCGGTCCGGTCCAGGGGATCGGCGGACCCGCCGGGGTACGCCGGTGCGGCGCTCGACGGCCAGTCCGCCACCAGCTGGCGCAGTCGTTCCCGGACCACCGTCTCCTCGTCTTCTGACACGACGCGAAGCTAGGTCCGCGAGCCCGGGGCGCGCGCTCGGCCGGGGTACGGCTGTGGATGACGGCACCGCCTGTGGACAACCGCCTGATCATGCGGGTGATGTGCTAGGGCGGCGAAGAACGGCAGCTCAGCGGTTGCTGGCGTCGAGGGCAGCCTGCTCCACCCGCTGGCGGTGGTCCCGCCACCACGGCTCGTCAGCGGGTGGCAGGTTGTCGTTACCGGGTAGCAGCCCGGCCGCGCCGTCGACCAGCTCGCGCACGATGTCCGCGTGGCCGGCGTGCCGTTGTGTCTCCGCGACGACGTGGACCAGGACGCGGTGCAGCGTGACCGTGGCATCGCCCCACCACGGCACCCGGCCGACGTCGTCGAGCGCGAGGGCTTCGATGGTGGTGTCGGCGTGGGAGCTGGCGCGACGGTACGACGCGACGATCTCTTCGCGACTCTCGTCCGCGGTCGCCCACATGTCGGCATTGGCCTCCGCGCCGTCGCCGACGTACGGCAGCTCCTGCGCGAACGGCCGGCCGAACACGACGCCGAAGTAGAGGATCTCCATGGCCGCCGCGTGCTTCACCAGGCCGAGCAGGTTGGTCGCGGTCGGGGTCAGCGGGCGCCGGGCGTCGTACTCGCTGAGGCCGTCGAGCTTCCACAGCAGGGCGTCACGGCCGCCCTTGAGGTAACTGTGCAGGTCGTCCTTCATCGGGTCACGATGGCATCCGGGCGGGTGCCGGCGCTGCCCCGCGTGATCGACAGCGATCACGGTCGACAGGACGCCTCAGCCGCTGACCGGCGGGCGGCGGTGCACGACCACGCAGGCCAGGCCGGGCCCGGCGTGCGCGGCGACGACGGCGCCGGCCTCCGAGACGTACGTGTCGTGCAGGCGGTCACCCAGCCGGGCCGTCAGCGCCTCCAGCAGCGCCTCCGCCCGCTGCGGCGCGGCGAGGTGGTGCACGGCCAGGTCCACCTCGGCGTCCCCGGCGGCCTCGACGGCCAAATCGGCCAGCCGCGCCACGCCCCGGCTGGCCGTACGCACCTTGTCCCTGAGGACGATCGCGCCGTCCGGCATGTGCATGATCGGCTTGACCGACAGGGCGGTGCCGAGCAGCGCCTCGGCGACGCCGATCCGGCCGCCCCGGCGGAGGAACTCCAGCGTGTCGACGTAGAACCAGATGCTGGTACGGGCGATGGCGTCGACGGCGGCGTCGCGTACCGCCGACAGGTCCCCGCCCCGCTCGGCGGCCGTGGCGGCGACGACGGTGGGGAAGCCGAGGCCCATGCCGGTCGAGCGGCTGTCGACCACGGCGACCCGGTCGTCGAACCCAGCGGCGGCCAGCCGGGCGGCCTCCACCGTGCCGGAGAGCTCGGCCGACAGGTGCACCGAGACGATCCCGTCGGCGCCCGCGTCGAACAGCTCCCGGTATGTCTGGGCGAACTGCTCCGGCGCGGGGCGGGAGGTGCTCACCGAGACGCGCCGGCCGCCGAGCGCCCGGGTGGCGTCGGCGGGGGTGGTCTCCACCCCCTCCAGCCCTTCGGCGCCGTTGAGCACGACGGCCAGCGGCACCACCGTCAGCCGGTGCACGCGCAGCAGCTCGGGCGGGAGGTAGGCGGTGGAGTCGGTGACGACCGCGACGGGCATGCCCGGCACGCTAGCCGATGTCGTCGGGGAACGCCCGGGTCAGACGGCCTCGGTGGCCGGGACGGTGATCAGGCCGACGTTGTGGGCGCGCAGGTGCCAGCCCCGGGTGGCGTCGTGGCGCAGCTCGGTCCAGTGGCAGTTCTGCAGCGAACCGATGGTGCGCAGGACGGCGTGCTCCCAGCCGAGCAGGTGGCCGCAGCCCTGCCGGGCCGCGCCGCCGTGGGTGGCGACCACCACGGTGCCGCCGGGCACGGCGTCGGCGGCGTCGGACAGGGCCGCGCCCATCCGCTTGCCGAGGTCGTCCAGGGTCTCGATGCCGGCGCCCGGGTCCGGGTCGCCGGCGCGCCAGCGGGCGAACTCGGCGGGGTGGCGCTCGGCGGCCTCGGTGAGGGCGAGCCCCTGCCAGGAACCGAAGTGGCGCTCCCGCAGCCGTGGGTCGGTGCGCACCGGCAGCCCGGTCAGCGCGGCCAGCGCGGCGGCGGTGTCCGCCGCGCGGCTCAGGTCGCTGGCCACGATGGCGTCGGGCCGCAGCCCGGCCAGCAGGGGCGCCGCGGTGCGGGCCTGCTCGCGGCCGAGGTCGTTGAGCGGTACGTCGGTCTGCCCCTGGACCCGGCTGGCGGCGTTCCAGTCGGTGTTGCCGTGCCGCCAGATGATCAGGCGGGTCATTCCGCGGTGGTGGAGCCGGTGCCGGACTCGGCGTCGACGAGGTCGCGGTCGACGAACGGGATCGTCGGGCAGTCCTTCCAGAGCCGGTCGAGGGCATAGAACTCGCGCTCCTCGGTGTGCTGGACGTGCACCACGATGTCGACGTAGTCGAGCAGCACCCACCGGCCGCCCCGCTCGCCCTCGCGCCGGATCGGCTTGGCCTTCTCCGGCAGCTCCAGCAGCCGCTCCTCGATGGCATCGACGATGGCGAGCACCTGACGCTCGTTGGGAGCCGCGGCGAGCAGGAACGCGTCGGTGATGGCGAGCTGGTCGCCCACGTCGATGATGACGATGTCCTGCGCCTTCTTGTCGGCCGCGGCCTGGGCGGCGGCGATGGCCAACTCGTGGGCGCGTTCGGAAATTGTCACCGTTCTCCTTCGATCAACCGTGCGATGCTCCAAGCGTCTCACACCCGGTGGAATCCCGACTCGTCAGTTCTGGCGCGTTACCCGCCCGAACCGCCCCATAACGGGCCGAATCATTGCTGATAGAGGCGCCGCTTGGCGATGTACTGCACCACACCGTCCGGCACCAGATACCAGACCGGCTCCCCTCGGGCGACCCTGGCCCGGCAGTCCGTGGACGAGATGGCCATGGCCGGGACCTGCACCAGGCTCACGGTGTCGGCCGGCAGGTGCGCGGCGGTCAACTCGAAGCCCGGCCGGGTCACCCCGATGAAGTGGGCCAGCTCGAAGATCTCGTCCAGGTCCTTCCAGGAGAGGATCCGCTCCAGCGCGTCCGCCCCGGTGATGAAGAACAGCTGCACCTTCGGGCCGTACTCGGCGTGCAGGTCACGCAGGGTGTCGACGGTGTAGGTGGGCCCGCCCCGGTCGATGTCCACCCGGCTGACCTGGAAGCGCGGGTTGGAGGCGGTGGCGATGACCGTCATCAGGTAGCGGTCCTCCGCCGGGCTGACCGGCTCGTCCGCCTTCTGCCACGGCTGGCCGGTGGGGACGAAGACCACCTCGTCCAGCCCGAACCGGTCCGCCACCTCGCTGGCCGCGACGAGGTGCCCGTGGTGGATCGGGTCGAAGGTGCCGCCCATGATCCCGACCCGCCGGATGTCTTCCTCCACCCCGCGATCCTAGGCCGGGCGGAACCGGCGACCCCGGGGGGCCGCCGGACCGTCCCGTCCGGCGACCCGGCCTCGGCGCCCTCGCGGGTGGCGGGCGGCGGCCGCCCCGTCGGCCGTCAGGCCGCCGCCGCGGCGACCGCAGTCCGGGCGACCAGGGCGCGGCGCAGGTCGTCGTCGGCGTCGGTCACCACGCGGCGCAGGCCGGGGGTGACGTCGTCGCGGGCCAGCAGTGCCGCGGCCGCCTCCCGGGTGGGCTGCGCCACGGCGTGCCGGGGGAAGGCCAGTCTCGCGACGTGGTCGGCCACCCAGGGCGTACGCGCCCGCGCGGCGGCCGGCATGTCGGCGAAGTAGCGCGCCACGTAGCCGGCGGTCAGCTCGGCCTGCTCCGGCTGCCAGAACCCCTCCGCGGTCGCCTCGACGATGCGGTTCGACAGCTCGGTGTTCGACACGACGATTTCCCACGCGGCCCGCTTGGCGGCCGGATCGGGCAGCGCCGCGCGGCAGCGGGCGGCCCGCTCGGCACCGGCGGCGCTCGGGTCGGCCGCGGCCTCGGCGGCGATCTCCGCCGCGCCGGCCGCGCCGAGCACCACCAGCCGCAGCAGCAGCGCCCAGCGCAGCTCGGCGTCGACCGCGAGCCCCGGCGGGACGTCCCGGCCGTCGATCCAGCCGGCCAGCCGGTCGGCGTCGGTGCTGGCGGCGATCCAGCCCCGAGCCGCCGCGAGCTGGAGCGAGCCGCCCGCCGGGGCGCCGGCGAGCAGTTTCCAACAGGCGGCGGCGACCTGCGCCAGGGTGGCCTCGCGGGCGGGCGGGTCGAGGTAGCGGTCGACCAGCGAGCGGCTGAGCGCGAGCACGTCCTCGGCGATGATCACCTCGGTCTCGGCGGGGAGAGCGGCGGAGATCAGGGCCACCAGGCCGGCGACCGGACGCTCCCCGTCGGTGGCGGCGTCCAGCGCCTCGCCCCAGAGCAGCGCCCGGGCCAGCGGATCGGCCAGGCCGGGCAGCACCAGCGGTACGGCGTCCGCCGACGCGGGGTCGAGCCGGATCTTGGCGAAGGTCAGGTCGCCGTCGTTGGGCAGCAGCAGCCGGGCCGC
Source organism: Micromonospora sp. USAFONa4 (assembly GCF_057197825.1). Taxonomy (NCBI): domain Bacteria; kingdom Bacillati; phylum Actinomycetota; class Actinomycetes; order Micromonosporales; family Micromonosporaceae; genus Micromonospora; species Micromonospora sp. USAFONa4. The sequence continues at coordinate 1,872,273 of NZ_CM170072.1, forward strand.
CGGCTCGCCGACCAGCCCGGTCAGCACCGTACGGCCGCCGTCGGCGTCCGGGTCGAGGTCGACCTCCGTCCGGACGACCGTCCCGTCGGCGGCGTACCGGCCGACGCCGATGCGGTGCGGGCGCAGCACCGGGTGCGAGTCGGGGGCGCTCTGCCGGATCGCCACCTGGCGGTAGCGGCCGTCCGCGTCGACGCTGACCTCGGCGCGCAGCGTGTCGACCTGCGCCGACCGCAGCCAGCGTCGCGCCCAGCCGGACAGGTCCCGCCCGGCGGCTGCGGCGAGGCTGCCGAGCAGGTCGGTCAGGGTGGCGTTGCCGAACCGGTGCTTCGCGAAGTGGGCGTTGAGGCCGGCGAGGAAGGCGTCGTCGCCGAGCCAGGCGACCAGTTGCCGCAGCACGCTGGCGCCCTTGGCGTACGAGATGCCGTCGAAGTTGAGCAGGCCCTCGGCGGCGTCGGCGACCTCCTCGGGCGCCACGGGATGGGTGGAGGGGCGCTGGTCGGCCGCGTAGCCCCAGGCCTTGCGCCGCAGGGCGAAGGTCGTCCAGGCCTGGTCGAAACGGGTCGCCTCGGCGGTCACCCGGGTGCCGAGGTACTCCGCGAAGGACTCGTTCAGCCACAGGTCGTCCCACCAGCGCATGGTGACCAGGTCGCCGAACCACATGTGCGCCATCTCGTGGGCGATGGTGGTGGCGCGCTGCTCCCGCTCGGTGTCGGTGACCGCGGAGCGGAAGACGTAGTCGTCGCGGAAGGTGACCAGCCCCGGGTTCTCCATCGCGCCGGCGTTGAACTCCGGCACGAACGCCTGGTCGTACTTGCCGAACGGGTAGCGCTCGGCGAAGAGCTGGTGGAACCGGTCGAGGCACTGCCCGGTGACCGTGAGGATCTCCTCGGCGTCGGCGTCCAGGTGCGCCGCCAGGGAGCGCCGGCAGTAGACGCCGAGCGGGACACCGTCGTGCTCGCCGCGCCGGACGTGCCAGGGGCCGGCGATCAGCGAGACGAAGTACGTGGCCAGCGGCGCCGTCGGGGCGAACTCCCAGCGCCCGGGGCGCGGCGTGGCGGCGAGCTGGCCGTTGGCCGCGACGGTCCACTCCGGCGGGGCGGTGACCGACATGGTGACCGGGGCCTTCAGGTCGGGCTGGTCGAAGGCGGCGAAGATGCGCTGCGCGTTGTCCAGGAAGGACATCGCGTAGAGGTAGGTCTCACCGTCGGCGGGGTCGACGAAGCGGTGCATCCCCTCCCCGGTGTTCGAGTACGCCATCTCGGCGGCGACGGTGAGCGTGTTGGCCTCGGCCAGCCCGGTCAGCGGCAGCCGGTTGTCGGCAAGCGCGGCCGGGTCGACGTCGCGGTCGTTGAGTCGTACCGCCAGCAGTTTCGCGGGTTGGACCTCGACGAAGGTCTCCGCGCCGGGGGTCGCCCGGAAGCGGATGGTGACGTCGGAGCGGAACCGCTCGCCGTCGCCGGTCAGGTCGAGGTCCACCTGATAGGACTCGACGGTGATCGCCGCGCCACGCGCGGTCGCCTCTACACGGGTCAGGCTCGGCATCCGCTTATCCTGCCCGATGGGGAACCGTGCGTGTTTCCCTCATGACCCCCTGGCACTGGAGGACTGAACGATGGCTTCGCACCCCAAGGGTGACTTCGACCTCTCCCGGGCGGTCTGGCAGCGGGCCGAGGGCGACACCTCCGAGAGCGCCGTCGAGGTCGCCTTCGTCGACGACCTGATCGGTATGCGCAACTCCGCTGAGCCGGAGGGCCCGGTCCTGGTCTTCACCCAGGCCGAGTGGGACGCCTTCGTCGCCGGCGCCCAGGACGGCGAGTTCGACCTGGACTGAGGGCGGGCTGACCGCTGCCTGCCCGAGCGGGCGGGCCGGGCTGACCGCGCCCGGCCCGCCCGCTCGGCCGTCAGGTGGCGGTGCAGGTCAGCGGCGGAACGGGGTTGGTGCCGCTCCACGAGCCGAGGAAGCCGATGACCGTGTCGGCACCCGGGCCGAGGCTGCCGTTGTAGCTCACGTTGCGCGCGCTGGCCGCGGATCCGCTGGTGGTGACCGTCGCGTTCCAGGCCTGGTTGACGGCCTGGCCGGAGGCGAGGGCCCACGTCACGGTCCAGCCGCTGATCGCCGCGCTCCCGGCGGTGATCCGGATCTCGCCCTGGAAGCCGCCCGGCCACTGGCCCACGATCCGGTAGGCGGCGGTGCAGGACCTGACACCGCTGGTCGGGGTGGGGGTGGGCGGGTCCGTCGGGGTCGGCGAGACCGTCGGACTGACCGTGGGCGTCACCGTCGCGGTGGGACTCGGCCCACCGCCGAAGATCGTGGCCTCCCTGGCGGTGGCCCTGATGCCGTTGGCGCCGTTGAAGATCCGCTCGCCCCAGGTCGTCAGCCGCGTGGGATCGAAGCTGGTGGCCATGTCCAGGATGGGGTCGGTGTTGCCGCTCCAGGACCAGCCGAGGTAGCCCAGGCCACGGGCCTGCGACTCGGCCAGGATCGTCTCGTGGTCGACCTCGTTGGCGTTGAACCGCCAGCCGAACTCGCCGATGACCAGCGGCCAGCCGTTGTCCTCGAACCGGTCGAGGTAGTTGGTGATGGCCGCGGCCGTGTTGAACACCGCGTACATGTGGATGGAGAGCACGGTGTTGTGCCGGCTGTCGGCGTCCAGGATCGCCTGCGCGTTGTCCCGCATGACGTACTGCCAGTCCTGGCCCCAGTTCGGCCCGTCGACCATGAGCAGGTGCTCGAAGCCGTTGGCCCGCATCTTCGTGATCGCGGCGGTGGTCGCGGCGGTCCACTGGCCGGCGTTGACGTTGCCGATCGGCTCGTTGCCGATGTTGATGACGACGTAGTTCTCCTGGCCGACGAGCGCGCTCTTCTGGCTGGTCCAGTAGTCGACCGCCTCGTCGAGCGACGCGGCGGCGCCCTCCTCGCCGTAGCCGGTGGTGTCGTGGACCTCCAGTACGCAGATCAGCCGGTTCTGCTTGCACAGTGAGATCACGTCGGCGACGTCGGTGGACAGACCCCAGCGCTTGCCGCTGCCCAGCACCACCCGGACGGTGTTGGCGCCGAGCGCCTTGACGTCGGCGAACGAGTCGGTCTCGCCCGTGTACCAGACGTGGGGGTGGTTGACGCCCCGCATGACGAACGGCTGGCCGTTCGCCTCGACGATGTGGCGCCCCTCGACGTGCAGTCCCACGGCCGCGTCCGCCGGTTTGACGAACACCAGCACGGACGCGGCGACGGCGAGCAACGCAGCGCCGACCGAGAGAAGTCTTCTCTTCATGGCCTACCTCAGGGTGAGGCCCCGACGGATCGGGGCACAGGCACGCCTGCCCAGGCGCACGCGGATGGCGGTGCGCGGCGCGCTCGTGACGAGTGCGACGTACGGGTGCGAGGCCGGCTCGGCTCTGCAACGGTGCCAAGCTACTCGTGGTCACGCAGGCTCCGCAATAGGACATCGTCGATGGGCCGACTGTTCCCCAGGCGGGCGGCGGTGCGGGGCCGGGCGCTCCGTGTGCCCGGCCCCGTGCCGGCGGTCGGTCAGGTGGCGGGCCCGCTCACCGGCTCGGTCGCCGTGGCCGCACCCGCTTGGCCACCGCCGACCAAAGCCGGCCACCGAGCCGGGTCCGTTTGACCCAGCGCAGTCGGGCGACCGCGCCGCCGGCCGGCTGGCGTTGCTGCGGGGGCGCGGTGATCCGGACGTACGCGGCGCCGGTGGCGGGCCGGGTGGTGCCCGGTTCGAGCTGCTCGGAGGCGAGCGCCAGCCAGGTGAACTGTTGCAGCGTCCGCTGGTCGGGTCGGCCGCCCCGGGCGGCGGTGCGGAGCGCCTTCTCCACGGCGGGCCGCCGGACGAGACCGGTCAGCGGGCCGTGCGCGGTGTCCAGCAGTTCGGCCATTGCCTGGAGGCCGTCGCCCTCCCACACCCGGGTGGCGGTGGACGGGCCGGTGGAGACGCTGACGAACGGGACCTGCGCCCACTCGGGCACCAGGCGGGCGATCAGCCCGGTGTGCATCAGCCGCTCGCGCTTCTGCCCGGGAGTCAACGCGAAGGTGGCCGCGACGAAGCCGGGCGACAGGAACGGGGTGACCATCCCGATCGCGTAGGCGGAGGTGTACCAGCGGCGGACCCGCTCCACCAGGTAGATGTAGTCGACCAGGCGCAGGTCGTGCAGGCCGAGCCCGCTGCCGTGGTCGAGCAGGCCGCGGATCCTCTCCTGCTCCGCGGTGACCACGGCCGCGTCGGCCACGCCCGTCGGCACGGCGTTCAGCAGCCGGGCCAGGGCGGTCTCCTGCGGGGACGGCCCGCCGTCGTCGTCCGTCGGGGGATACCAGTATTCGGTGGCGAGTTCGCCGGCGGCACCGGTGAAGGTCGCCGGGCCGGCCTGGTCGACCAGGCGCCCGGGGCCGGCGGGGCGCACCAGGTAGCTGGAGGGGAACTGGTGATCGGTCAGTCGTTGCAGTCGCCGGGCCCGCTCGTGCAGGCCGGTCCCGAGCACGTTGGCCCGCGCCCCGGCGAGCCGGAGTGTGTGCTCGGGGTGCAGTCCCCGCTTGTCGCGCAGGATCCGCACGAGTTCGCGGGCGACCTCGCCCTCGGCGCGGGTGTCCTCGTTGGTCAGGAACCTGGGGGTCCGGCCGGCCGCGATCAGCGACGCGGCGATGAGCCGGGAGTCCTTCCCGCCGGACAGCCCGAGGGTGATGTCCTCGTCGTAGAGGCCGTGGATGCTGGCGGCGGTGGTCGTGATGGCGTCGGCGGCGCGGTCCAGCAGCTCGGTCACCGGTCGGCCCTGCGCCGCCAGCCCGTCCCGCACCACGTCGTCGGTCGCGTACTTCGTGGTGGTGGTGAGCTGCCATCCGCCGCCGTCGCGCCGGCGGCCGGTCACCCGCTCGCCGGGGCGGAGCAGTCGGGCGCCCCGCACCGGGGAGCTGTCGCCGCCGAAGTGCCCGCAGAGGGTGTACGACGCCCAGCCGTCCAGGTCGGGCCGCAGGTCGCCGTGCAGGAACGCGGCCAGCAGGCCGGGCCGGGTGCAGAAGGCCGTCAGGCCGGCCGAACGGCCCGTGAAGACCCGGCACATGCCGATCCAGTCCTGTTGCAGGGCGAAGTTTCCGGCCGCGTCGAGGGCCAGCAGGCCGAACGGTGGCACCACCTCACGGTGCACCTCCCCGCCCGCCAGCAGGCGCCCGGCCAGCGCCGCCGGGCCGCCCGTCACGTCGACACCCACGGGCAGCCCGAGCGACACGGCGGTGACCGGCCCGACGGTGTCGACGGCCGGCCACCGGTAGGCACCCTGGTCGCTGCGGTGCAGGACGGTCACGCCCCAGTCGTCGGCGCCGAATTCGTGGCGTACGAAACTGTCGGGCACCACGTCGGCGACGGCCGTTTCAAAGCGATGTCTCGCGGCGCGCCGGGCGCTCTCCGACAGATTGTCGTCGGCGAACCAGGCCAGCATCACGTGCATGTGCGATTCCCCCGAACTCGCAGGAGCGGTCGTTTTCCGCCTGGTGGGGAGTCAACCTCCCGATCACCTGGCGCGGTTGCCTCGGTGAACAAACGAGGTACTTCCGGCATTGGTGATCGGGGCCGACCTTTCGGCATCACGGGCGACGCGGATTCGCCCACTAAATGCCCACAAAACGGGCGGTCGATGGCAAGGTTGCTCCGGCGCGGATTCTGAGATCAATTCCTCAGCAGGGCTGTCGCCGCTTTGGAATGAGCTGCTGGCGGGATTCCCGACACGGCCGCTTTTCGATGACGACAAATGCGATCGTCCGCTCGCGGATTCACGTCCGCGACGGATATCCGACAGCCGCGCGCACGTGCCGACCTTTCCCATCGCCCGCACGCGCGACTGCCGCATCGGTGGTCTCGAATGGCGGGCTAGTCGCCGTCGCCCCAGCCGAGTCCGCCCGGCCCCGGAGCGTGATGGAAGCCGGGATGGCCGGCGACGTCGGCGCAGCGCTCGCCGTCCGGGCCGGACGCGCCGCAGAACAACCGTTCGGCCTGCTGCCACGCCTCGGCCGGCGACAGCGCCGACGCGCCCAGGGCCACCTCGGGTCGCAGCAGACTCAGCGCCTCCGCGTACCCGACGGCCAGCTCCCGGGCCGATGCCAGGTCGGCGGCGGTGAAGCCGAGGTGCACCGTGAAGAACCGGCCGGGCCGGGCCGAGCGGCGGGGCGGCGCGATCAACGACGTGCCGGCGACCTCCCCTGCCGCGCCGAGCGCCTCCCGCGCCTGCCGTTGCCGCCAGTACGCCGGCCTGTTGTCACGCATGTGTCCTCCCCGTGGCGATCGTGGGCGTCCTCGTCCTGCGGTGGACCGCCCGCGTTCCGTCCCGGCCACCGCCGGGTCGTGCCGGCGGCGGACCGGCGCGGACCGCTCCCCCGAGACAACCAGCTCGCCGCGTTCCTGGGAGGGGCCAGCAGACGCGTCGTCCGCTGGCCCCTCCGCGGCACCACCCGCCGCCCGCCCCACGCCGCGGCCGACCCGGCGGCGGGGTTCAGGAACGCCGGCCCGGGTAGACGCAGAGGCACGGACAGGACCCGGCCGGCAACGGCCGCCACCTTCGGTCAGGAGGCCCGATGGCGACCATCCCGACGGAGCGCAGCCCGGACAGCTCGGTGGCGTTCCTGCGCGACGGCTACCGCTTCGTCGGCCGACGCTGCGACCGCCACGGCACCGACATCTTCCAGGCCCGGCTGTTGCTGGAGCCCACCATCTGCCTGCGCGGCCGGGCGGCGGCGGAGCTCTTCTACGACACCGGGCGCTTCGTCCGGGCGGGCGCCATGCCGAAGCGGGCGCAGCGCACCCTCACCGGCCGTGGCGGTGTGCAGGGCCTCGACGGGGCGGACCACGCCGACCGCAAGGCCATGTTCATGTCGATCATGACGCCGGCCGCGGTCCGGCAGCTCGCGCAGCTCTTCGACGACGAGTGGCGGGCCCGCGTCCCGTCCTGGGAGTCGGGCGGGCCGGTGGTGCTCTACGACGAGGTCGGCCGGATGCTGACCCGCGCGGTCTGCGCCTGGGCCGGCGTGCCGCTCGCGAACTCCGAGGTGGACCGGCGTACCGCCGAGCTGCACGCGATGATCGAAGGGCCGGCGGCGCTCGGCCCCCAGCACTGGCGTGGCCTGTGGGGCCGCCGCCGGGGCGAGCGCTGGATCGGCCAGCTCGTCGACCGGCAGCGCGCCGGCACGCTCCCCGCCCCCGAGGGCAGCGCGCTGCGGGTGTTCGCCGAGCACCGCGACGCCCACGGGCGGCTGCTCCCCCGCCGGATCGCGGCCGTCGAGCTGCTCAACGTGCTACGGCCCACGGTCGCCGTCGACCGCTTCATCGTCTTCGCCGCGCTGGCCCTGCACGACCACCCGGCCTGGCGGGAACGGGTCCGGGAGAGCGACGAGGCCGCCGAGAGCTTCGTGCAGGAGGTACGCCGCTACTACCCCATCTTCCCCGTGGCCGCCGCCCGGGTCCGGCGCTCGTTCGACTGGCGGGGCTACCACTTCCCGCGCGGCCGGCGGGTGCTGCTCGACCTGTACGGCACCAACCACCACCCGGCGCTCTGGCCGGAACCGGAGCGGTTCCGGCCGGAGCGCTTCACCGGTTGGCGGGGCGACCCGTTCGCCCTCGTGCCGCAGGGCGGCGGCGAGCACCTGACCGGTCACCGCTGCGCCGGGGAGTGGATCACGATCGAGCTGATGAAGCGGGCGGTGACGAACCTGACCACGACGATGCGGTACGACGTGCCACCGCAGGACCTGGCGTTGAGCCTGCACCGGATGCCGGCGTTGCCGCCGAGCGGGCTCCTGGTCACCAACGTCCGCCGCACGGCCTGAACCCGACACCGCCCCGGGGACCTCGACGGCCCCGGGGCGGTGCGGTCGCGATCGCGCTCAGGCCGGGTGCAGGACGGTGCGCAGGCAGCCGTCCTCCTTCTTCTCGAACATCTCGTAGCCCCGCGCGCCCTGCTCCAGCGACATCGGGTGGGTGGCCAGGTAACCGGGATCGATCTCGCCGGCCGCGATCCGGTCCAGCAGCATCGGGATGTAGCGCTGGGCGTGCATCTGCCCCATCCGCAGCACCAGCGCCTTGTTCATCGCCGCGCCGAGCGGGAACTTGTCCACCAGGCCGGCGTAGACACCGACGATGCTCACCGTGCCGCCCTTGCGGCAGGCCATGATCGCCTGTCGGACCGACGTGGGGCGGTCGGTCTGCAGCCGGGCCGTCTGCTTCGCCCTGTCGTACGCGTACACCGGCCCGACGTCGTGCGACTCCATGCCGACGGCCTCGATGCACGCGTCCGGCCCCCGGCCGGCGGTCATCTCCCGCAGCGCCTCCAGCACGTCGGTCTCGGCGTAGTTGACCGTCTCCACGCCGAGCCGGTCGGCGGCGGTGGCGAGCCGCTCCGGCAGCCGGTCGATCACGATCACCCGCTCGGCGCCGAGGAGCTGGGCGGACCGGGCCGCCATCTGGCCGACCCCGCCGGCGCCCCAGACCGCAACCACCTCGCCGCCCTTCAGCGCGCAGAAGTCGGCGGCCATCCAGCCGGTGGGCATGGCGTCGGAGGCGAACACCACCGAGTCGTCGGGCACCCCGTCGGGCACCTGGAACGCCCCGATGTCGCCGAAGGGCACCCGGACGTACTCGGCGTGGCTGCCGGAGTAGCCACCGGCGGCGTGCGAGTAGCCGAGGATGCCGGCCGGCGAGTGGCCCCAGAGCTTCTCGGTGAAGACCGGCTGCGGGTTGGAGTTGTCGCAGAGCGAGTACTGCTCGGTGCGGCAGTACCAGCAGCCGCCGCAGGCCACCACCGAGCCGACCACGACGCGGTCGCCGACGCGCAGCCGCCGTACGCCGGGGCCGGTCTCCACGACCTCGCCCATGAACTCGTGGCCGAGGACGTCGCCCTCCCGCATCGCCGGCAGGAAGCCGTTGATCAGGTGCAGGTCGGAGCCGCACACGCTGCTGGCGCCGACCTTGACGATGATGTCGCCCTCGGCGCGGATCCGCGGCTCCGGCACGTCGCGTACGGCCAGCTTGCCGCCGCCTTCCCAGCAGAGCGCCCTCATGCCCGCCCTCCCGTCCGCAGCCTCTCCCGCACCTTGTCGGTCGCCTTCTCCTGGGCCGGGCCGCGCCCGGACGGGTCCCGCCGGGTGTCGATGACCTGGCCGCACTCCACCAGCGCCTTCACCCGGCGCAGCGCGTCCCGCAGGGCCTGGTCCGGGTCGTCGCCGCCGAGGAGTCCGAGCGCCCGGCGCAGCGGCCCGGAGCGCCACCGCAGCTCGGCGCGGACCTCCGTGCCCCGGTCCCGGGGCGCCGGCGTCAGGTGGACCGTGCCCTCCTGCTCCGGCCCGTCGGTGACCCGCCAGCGCAGCCGCCCGGGTCCCTCGACGGTGATCTCCGCCCGCCACTCGGTGCCCCCGCCGGCCGGATCCCGCGCCACGCAGCGCCACCGGTCGTCGTCGAGCCGCTCCAGGGTCGCCCACCCGGCCAGGGCCCGGTCCATCCGCTCCCGGTCGGTCCAGAAGCCGATGACCGCCGCCGCCGGCCTGTCGATCGTCACCCCGCGTCGCACCACGTACCAGCCGTCGCGGCGCTCGGGCTGGTGCCGGCGTCGTCGACGGGCCACCGCCCTGCCGACGCCGACCACGGTCACGGTGGTGGCGCCGAGCAGCGCCCACCTCGTTCCGTTGCTGGTCATCTCGTCTCCTCCACCCGGGTGCCCGGGGATCGACCACCCCGCACCAGTTGCGCTACCCGGGACCGCCCGACCGAAACGACGCGCCGGTTTGCCCGGTCGATAACCGGGCACCTGCTGCGGGCACCCACCGCCACCGGGAGGCACCGTGTCCTTCGACGCCAGCGAGTACGGCCGGCACGCCGCGGACGTCTACGACGAGACGTACGCGCACCTGACACCGGACGCGGCGGTGGAGCGGCTCGCCGCGCTCGCCGACGGCGGCCCGGTGTGCGAGTTCGGCATCGGCACCGGCCGGCTCGCCCTGCCGCTGGTCGACCGGGGACTGACCGTCGCCGGTGTCGAGGGTTCCCCGGAGATGGCCGCCGGGCTGCGCGTCAAGCCCGGCGGGGACAAGATCGAGGTGGCCGTGGGCGACTTCGCCGAGACCCGGGTGCCCGGCGAGTTCGCCCTGGTGGTGCTCGCGTTCAACACGATCTTCGCGCTGCCGGACCAGGCCGCCCAGGTGGCCTGTTTCCGCAACGCCGCCGCCCACCTGCGCCCCGGCGGCCGGTTCGTCGTCGAGGCGTGGGTGCCCGACCCGGGCGCCTTCCGCGCCGGCGGCGCGCTGCGGCCGGTGCGGGTGGCGGAGGACGTGGTGCTGCTGGAGGCGGCCCTGCTGCACCCCGCCGAGCAGCGGATGACCACCACGAAGGTCCGGATCGGCAACGACGGGGTGCGCCTGCTGCCCGCCAACCACCGCTACGCCTGGCCGGCGGAGCTGGACCTGATGGCCGAGCTGGCCGGGCTGCGCCGCGAGCACCGGTGGGAGGACTGGTCCGGCCGGCCGTTCACCGACCACAGCCGCGAGCACGTCTCCGTCTACCGCCGCCCGGAGCAGGCGTGAGCGCCCCGGCCCGCCCCGCCGGGGCCGCTCCCGGCGGCGACGGCCACGGCACCGGCGCGCCGACGACCGGGCGCGCCGACGAGCGCCGGCTTCCCATGGCGTACGTGCTGCCGCTGCGCTGGACCGACGACGCCGACCTGACCGAACTGACCGCCTACCTGCGGCGGCTGAGCGCCCGGGTGGACGTGACCGTGGTCGACGGGTCACCGCCGGAGGTGTTCGCCCGGCACGCGGAGGCCTGGCGCGGCCTCGTCCGGCACCTGCGGCCGGATCCCGCCCTGCGCGGCGTCAACGGCAAGGTGACCGGGGTGCTCACCGGCGTCGGCGCGGCCCGGCACGAGCACGTGGTGATCGCCGACGACGACGTCCGGTACGACGACGCGGGGCTGCTCGCCGTGCACCGGCTACTCGACCGCGTGGACCTGGTCCGGCCGCAGAACTACTTCGACCCACTGCCCTGGCACGCGTGGTGGGACACCGGGCGCACCCTGCTCAACCGCGCGCTCGGCGCCGACTACCCCGGCACCCTGGCGGTACGCCGGAGCACCTTCCTCGCCATGGGCGGGTACGACCCGGACGTGCTCTTCGAGAACCTGGAGCTGATCCGCACCGTGCGCGCGTACGGGGGGACCGAGGCGGCACCCGCCTGGCTGCACGTACGCCGGCTGCCGCCGGACACCGCCCACTTCCTGGGCCAACGGGTCCGCCAGGCGTACGACGACCTGGCCCAGCCGGCCCGCCTGGTGGCCTCGCTCGCGGTCCTGCCGGCGCTGGCGGCGGCGGTCGCGACCCGGCGGCCGAGGCTGCTGCTCGGGGCGGCCGTGACCACGGTGGCGCTCGCCGAGGCGGGCCGGCGCCGGGGCGGGGGCGCCGCGGTCTTCCCGCCGGCCACCGCCCTGGCGGCCCCGCTCTGGGTGCTGGAGCGTGGCGTGTGCGGCTGGCTCGCCGTCGGCCGGCGCCTGCTCCTCGGCGGGGTCCGCTACGCGGGCGGCCGGGTGCGCCGCGCCGCCCACTTCGAACGCACCCTCCGCCGCCACCTGCGCTGACTCTGGGCACCGCCACCCGCCCGGGACGCACACGACAGCTCGCGGCCACTCCCCGGACGGTGCTCCGGGAGTGGCCGCGAGCTGCGGCGTACGGTGATCGGGCTGGTCAGTACCGCACCTGTTCGCGCGACTGCTGCGCCTGGTCCTTCACGTCGTGCGCGGCCGAACGGGTGTCGTCCTTGACGGCGTGCACCGCGTCCTGGGCGGTCGAGCGGACCGACTCGGTGGCGTGCTGCGCCGGCTCGCGCAGCTCCTCCTTCAGCTCGTTGGCGACCTCGCCGAGCTTCTCCTTCACCACCCCGGCGTGCTCGCCGGCCTTCTCCTTGACCTGCGACGCCACCTGCTGCTCGCGGCGGGTCGCCGGGATCAGCGAGGAGGCGAGCCAGCCGACGCCGAAGGCGATCAGGCCGGCGGCCAGCGGGTTGCCCTCGGACTTCTGCCGGATCACGTGCGGCGCCCGCTGCGCGGCGTCGCTGACGGTCGAGGCCGCCGAGTGCGCCTTGTCGCTGACCGTCGAGGCGGCCGAGTGCGCCTTGTCGCTCACGGTGGACGCCGCCGAGGAGGCGTGGTCGCCCACCGCGTGGGCGCCGTGCTTGGTGCTGTGACCCAGGTCCGAAGCGGTTCCCATCACCTTGTCCCTCACATTCTGCAGTGCGTTGCGGGCCCGCTGCTTGCGGTCGTCGACGATGCGGGCGGGGCTGACCTTGTACGCCAGCGCGTCCACGTCGGAACTCAGGTTGTTCCGGGTGGCTTCGATCTCCCGGCGGATCTGGTCCGGGTCGGTGCTCATCGGGTGACCTCCTGCGGGTGGGGCTTGAGCGCGTCGGGGATCCGCTGCACGCTGTCGTTGGTTCGCTTGAGGCCGCGGATGTGCTCGGCGCTCTTCTTGGCCTTGGTGTAGAGGACCGCGGCGATCGCGCCCCAGATGACGGCCACGATCAGGGCCGCCCAGCCGGCGTCCATCACGTTGGACAGCCCGGCCCAGAGGGCCAGCGACAGGAAGAGGGCCACCATGTAGCCGCCGAAGCCGGCGCCGCCGAAGAAGCCGGCGGTCTTGCCCGCCTTCTTGCCCTCCTGGCGGATCTCGGCCTTGGCCAGCTCGACCTCCTGCCGCATCAGGGTCGACAGGTCGCTGGTGACCTGGCGCATCAGCTCACCGATCGAGCTGCCCCTGACCTCGTCCGCGTCGTGGGGGTGGTAGCCGGAGTCCAGCCCCGCCCCCTGCGTCGGCATGCTCATGCCGCCGCCTCCCTTCGGGTGATTCGTGGGCTCACGGACGGGTGGTTCCGGTCGACGGCACGCCCGGCAGCGGGTCGGTCTGGCTCACCGGCGGCAGCGGCTGGCCGACGCCACCGGCGGGGTCGGCGTAGCTGGTGGTGGTCTGCGGGTCGGCGTACGCGCCCGGGGTCGGGTCGAGGTAGCCGCCCGGCGGTACGGCGTCCGGCACCGCACGCGGGGCCGGCGGGGTCGGGATGACCGCGGTCCGCTCCGGGTCGTAGCCGGCGCCCGAGCCGTACGCGGGGTAGCCGTTGCCACCCTGGCCGTCGCCGCCGGCCGAGATGTTCTTGGTCAGCCGGCCGGCGAGCACACCCAGCACGGCGGCGCCGACCAGGAAGGTGCCCGGGTTGCGACGCGCGTAGTCGCGCACCTCGGCGATCAGGTCGCCGGGCTCGCGCTGCTCCAGCCAGCCGGCCACCCCGTGCACCCGGTCGGCGGCCTGGCGGGCGATCTCGCTCACCGGGCCGGCCTGGCCGCCCTGTTCGGCCATCGAGCGCATCTCGTCGGCCAGCGAACGGAGCCCGCCGGCGGCGCGCCGCTGCTGGTCGCCGGCCTGGCTGGCGAGCTGGCTGCGGGCCTCACCGTAGAGGTTGCGCGCCTGGAGCTTCGCCTCGCCGACGACCTCCCGGCCCTGCTCCTTGGCCGTCTCGGCGACGGCGCCGCCGGCGTGCCTGGCCTCCGAGCCGACCTGACGGGCCTGCTCGCGGACGCCGCTGCCGTTGCTCGAATCCTGGCCGTACGTGGAAGTCGTGGGTGACAGATCGTAGGTCATGATTTCCCTTCCGCTCGGAAAGTCTTCGCGGGTGTGTGCTGGGGGGATGCGCCGGCCGGTTCCTGCCGTCGCACCTCTTGACCTACCCTGCGTCGCCGGTTCCATACCTCCTTCGTGACTTTCCCTGCGGGCCGCCACCGGCCCGCTACAAAATGGAGGATCGCCGGATCGCGTGTCGGAACTGTCACGCACAGTGGCGGACACTCCCCCGCCGCCGGCGCCGCGGGCAGGGCGTTCCGCGGCTCCACGGAGGTGAACCGATGGCACGACACGCACGCGGCGGCCCGGCGGGCCCGAAGCCGAAGGTGCAGCTCGCCGCCGTGGCCGCGGCCGGCGTCTTCGCCCTGATCGGAGTGCTCGGGTTCATCCCCGGCATCACCATCAACTACGCCGACATGACGTTCGCCGGCCACCACTCCGAGGCCCGGCTGCTCGGCCTGTTCCAGGTGTCGATCCTGCACAACGCGCTGCACCTGGGCTTCGGACTGGCCGGCCTGCTGCTGGCCCGCAGCGTCGCCGGGGCCCGGATCTTCCTCGCCGGCGGTGGCGCCCTCTACCTCGGCCTGTGGCTGTACGGCTTCGCGATCGACCGGGAGAGCGCGGCGAACTTCATCCCGGTCAACGACGCCGACAACTGGCTGCACCTGGTCCTCGGCTTCGGCATGCTCGCCTTCGGGCTGCTGCTCTCCAACCAGGTGGGCACCGGCACCCGGGCCGACGACCCCTTCGACCGCCCCTGACCCGGGCCGCGTGGCGGCGTTTGCCCGCCGGGCCCTTCGGGCACGGAGGTCGGAGGTCCGTCGACGAGGAGGTCGTCATGCCGAGGTGGTTGCGTGACAACGCGCTGACCGTGGCGATGTTCGGCGCCTTCCTCGTCTTCCTGGCGTTGCAGAGCGTGTTCGGCTGGCAGACGTACAACCAGGAGCTGGCCGAGTTCGGGGCCGCGCCGACCAGCTGGCCGGCGTACCTGGGCACCGGGCACTTCATGGAGTCGGTCTTCGAGAACTGGGAGTCGGAGTTCCTCCAGATGGGCGGCTACGTCCTGCTCACCGCCTACCTGGTGCAGCGCGGGTCGGCGGAGTCGAAGCCGGTGGGGCAGACCGACCGGCCCGAGGACGACGAGCGGCGGGCCACCCCGGACTCCCCCTGGCCCGTACGCGCCGGCGGGCTGCCCCTGGTCGTCTACCGCAACAGCCTCTCCATCGCGCTGCTGCTGATCTTCGCCGGCTCGTTCGTCGGCCACCTGCTCGGCGGAACCGCCGACTACAACCAGCAGCAGGCGTTGCAGAGCGGGGCGCCGCCGATCGGCGCGTGGGAGTTCCTCGGCACGAGCGACTTCTGGTTCCAGTCGATGCAGAACTGGCAGAGTGAGTTCCTCGCCGTCGGCACGCTGATCGTGCTGAGCATCTTCCTGCGTCAGCACGCCTCGCCGGAGTCGAAGCCGGTCACCGCCGAACACGCGCACACCGGCGACTGACCGTCCGGCCCCGTCAGGCCGGCACGCGCAGCCGCTTGGCGAAGCACACGCTGTACGGGTTGCCGACGTACTCGCCGTAGACCGGGATCGGTTCGTACCCGCTGGAGGTGTAGAGCCCGATCGCGGCCGGCAGGTACGTGCCGGTCTCCAGGCGGAGAACCGCGTACCCCTGCTGGAAGGCCAACTCCTCCAGCGCGGTCAGCAACTGCCGGGCGATGCCCCGCCCCCGGTAGGCCGGGCGGACGTACATCCGCTTCACCTCGCCGGTGCCCGCGTCGAGCGCCTGGATCCCGCCGCAGGCGACCGCCCGCCCGTCGGCGACCACCACCAGGTAGCGGATGTCGTCGTGGGTGACGGTCGCCTGACCGTCCAGCCCGCCGTCGGCCGCCCGCAGCTCGCGCTGCTGGGCGGCGACCAGGGCGTCGATCTCCGCATCGGTGGCGGGGCGGGACTCGATCAGCATCAGGCCACGCTAGGCGGCGGGGATTTCGGGCAGGTTTCCGGCAGTCGACCCGCGCGCGGAGCGCGACGAGCCATTCAGCGTCGTCCGCCTGGGCGGGCTGTTCGGCGCCGTCCGCCGGAGCGGGCTGTTCGGCGTCGTCCGCCTGGGCGGGCTATTCGGCGTCGTCCGCCGCCGCGATGCGGGACGGGCCGGGCTCCTGGGAAGGACCGGGCCCGTCGGACGGGCCGGCCTCCCGGACCGGCCCGGCGTCGCCGAAGCCGTCGGCCGGGTCGACGTCGTCGGAGACGTCGGCGTCGGTGCCCTCGACGTCGTCCTCCGGGCGCTGCCGGCGGGCCTTGCGGGCCGCCAGCCGCTCCGCGGCGGACGCCCGGGTGGACTTCTCCTCCAGCCGGACGTCGGTGCCCCGGTTGCCGGGGATGAAGTCGGCCCCGGCGTAGAGGGTCGGCTGCCAGTCGAACTCCCGCTCGCCGATCCGGACCAGGTCGCCCGGTTCCGCGCCGGCCTTGCCCAGCTTCTCCTCGACACCCAGACGGGCCAGCCGGTCGGCCAGGTAGCCGACGGCCTCGTCGTTGTCGAAGTTCGTCTGCCGCACCCACCGCTCGGGACGGACGCCGTGCACGACCCAGGCGCCGTCCGCCGCGGCCTCGATGGTGAAGCCGGCGTCGTCGACCGCCCGGGGGCGGATCACGATCCGGGTCGCCTCGGCGGGCGGCGCGGCCTTGCGCCCCTGCTCCACCAGCTCCGCCATGGCGTACATGAGCTCCTTGAGCCCCTCCCGGGTCGCCGCGGAGACCTCGAACACGCGGAAGCCGCGCTCCTCCAGGTCGGGGCGGACGATCTCGGCCAGGTCCCGGCCGTCGGGCACGTCGACCTTGTTGAGCGCCACCAGCCGGGGACGGTCGGCCAGGCCGCCGTACTCGGTCAGCTCGGCCTCGATGGTGTCGATGTCGGCGACCGGGTCCCGGCCGGGCTCCAGGGTGGCGGTGTCGATGACGTGCACCAGCACCGCGCAGCGCTCGATGTGCCGCAGGAACTCCAGGCCGAGGCCCTTGCCGGTGGCCGCCCCGGGGATCAGGCCGGGGACGTCGGCGACGGTGAAGGTGTGGTTGTCCAGCCGGACCACGCCCAGGTTGGGCACCAGGGTGGTGAACGGGTAGTCGGCGATCTTCGGCTTGGCGGCGGAGATCACCGAGATCAGCGACGACTTGCCTGCCGACGGGAAGCCGACCAGCCCGACGTCGGCGACGCTCTTGAGCTCCAGCACCACGTCGAGCTGCTCGCCGGGCTCGCCCAGCTCGGCGAAGCCGGGGGCCTTGCGCCGGGCGTTGGCCAGCGACGCGTTGCCCCGGCCGCCGCGCCCGCCCCGGGCCACCTCGAAGGTCGTGCCGGCGCCCACCATGTCGGCCAGGACCGTGCCGTCGGGGGCCTGCACCACGGTGCCGTTCGGCACCTTGAGCACGAGGTTGCGGCCGTTCGCGCCGTCCCGGTTCGACCCGGCGCCACCCTTGCCGTTCTCGGCCTTCACGTGCGGACGGAAGTGGAAGTCCAGCAGCGTCGTCACCTGCGGGTCGACCACCAGGGACACGCTGCCGCCGTGCCCGCCGTTGCCGCCGTCGGGGCCGCCGAACGGCTTGAACTTCTCCCGGTGGATCGAGACACAACCGTGCCCACCATCGCCGGCCTGCAGGTGCAGGACGACCCGGTCAACGAACGTCGCCACGGGCGTCAATCCTTCCAGCGAGGTTCACGCCCCGCACGAAAAAAGCGAAGCGGGCCGGGACACGAGGTCCGCGGCCCGCAACGCCTTCGAACTACTGCTGCGGCACGATGCTGACGGTCTTGCGACCGCGCTTGGTGCCGAACTGGACCGAACCGGCGGCCAGCGCGAAGAGCGTGTCGTCTCCGCCGCGGCCGACCAGGTCACCGGGGTGGAACTTGGTGCCACGCTGACGGATGAGGATCTCACCCGCGCTGACGACCTGACCACCGAAGCGCTTCACGCCGAGCCGCTGCGCCGCGGAGTCACGGCCGTTACGCGAGCTGGACGCACCCTTTTTGTGAGCCATCTGAGGACGACCTACTTCCCGCTGGAGATGCCGGTCACCTTGACCTGGGTCAACGGCTGGCGGTGACCCTGGCGCTTGTGGTAGCCGGTCTTGTTCTTGAACTTGTGGATCCGGATCTTCGGGCCCTTGGTGTGTGCGGCGATCTCGCCGGACACCGCGACCTTGGCAAGCTTCGCCGCGTCGGTCACCAGGTCGTCACCGTCGACGAGGAGCACCGCGGTGAGCTTCACCGCGTCGCCGGGGGCACCGACGAGCTTCTCGACCTCGATCACGTCGCCCTCGGCGACCTTGTACTGCTTGCCGCCGGTCTTGACGATCGCGTACATCGGAGGCGGACTCCCTGTCGTTGAGGCTGCTGGCGTCTTTTCCCACCGTTGCCGGTCGGTTGTTCCCGCAGCGGCTCGCCGGGTAGCAGAGGCACGGCGGCGCGGGCACGCGAGAACTCGGTACACCAAAGTGCACCGCAGGCCAGCGTACGCCATCGGAGGGCCGACGCCCAAACCGGGCCCCGTCGGTCAGCGGGCGCAGAGCTGGTCGAGGCGCTGCCGGAGCCGGTCGAGCCCGGTCTCGTCGATCGAGTCGACGTCGGTGCCCAGCGTGCCGACCTCCGCCGCCATGTCCGCGAGGAGGGTCTTGAGCTGCGCGTCCTCGGCCCGGGTCGACTCGCGCCGCAGCGTGCTGCGCCAGTCGGTCAGCGCGGTGGAGATGCGGTCCCGGGCGGTCCGGGCCGCCGCGGCGTCGTCCGCCCCGACCGCCGCGACCATCTTGCCGAGTTCCTCGACGTACGTCCGCACGGCCGTCTCGCCGGCCCGCTGTGCCGCGGCACACACCTCGGGCGCGTTGCCGCCGGCCGCCCCGCTGCCGGCCCCCGGCCCGGTGCCCGGCGCCCCGCCGCCGACGGATCCGCCCGGCGTGACGCCACCGCCCGGTGCGCCGCCGGTTGGGCCGGCCCGCTCCGGACGCTCGGCCGCGCATCCGGCGCCGGAGAGCAGGACGGCAGTGAGCGCGGTGACGGCGAGCATACGGCGCATCGTTCTTCTCCTGACCGCAGGCGGCCGATCGTGGCCGGGGATCGACCATACGACAGGGCCCCTCCCGCCGGACATCACCGGGAAGGGGCCCTGTCACACGTCGGGTCGGTCAGCCGGTCACGGCCGGGTACGCCGCCGCGCGCCGCTGCGGCGGGACCGGCGCCGGCCGGAGCCCCCCTCCGACTCGTCGCCGTCGGCGTCGGAGAGCGCGTCCGGATCGTCCGGGGCGGCCAGCCGCGCCGACTCGCCCGTCTGACTGTCGGCGACCTCTCCGGCGGCGGCGGTGTCCGCCTCGTAGCGGGACAGGTCGTAGCCCATGGTGTCGTGGTACTCGGCGTTCGGCGCGGCGTCGGCGTCGGCCTCGGCGTCGGTGACCTCGGCCACGGTGCGCTCGGCCGGCGCGCTCTTGCGCGCCCGCCGCCGGGAAGTGCCGGTGCCCTGCTCCGGTGCCGCCGGGGCGGCCACGGCCGAGGCGACCGCCTTGACCTTCTCCCCCGCGCCGCCGCCGGAACGCGGCTTCTCCGGCACCGGCTCGGTGTGGATGATCAGGCCCCGGCCCTTGCAGCACTCGCAGGTCTCGCTGAACGCCTCCAGCAGGCCCGCGCCGATCCGCTTGCGGGTCATCTGCACCAGCCCGAGCGAGGTGATCTCGGTGACCTGGTGCTTGGTCCGGTCCCGGCCCAGGCACTCGGTCAGCCGGCGCAGCACCAGCTCACGGTTGGACTCCAGCACCATGTCGATGAAGTCGATCACCACGATGCCGCCGAGGTCGCGCAGCCGGAGCTGGCGGACGATCTCCTCCGCCGCCTCCAGGTTGTTGCGGGTGACCGTCTCCTCCAGGTTGCCCCCGGAGCCGGTGTACTTGCCGGTGTTGACGTCGATGACCGTCATCGCCTCGGTCCGGTCGATCACCAGCGACCCGCCCGAGGGGAGGAAGACCTTGCGGTCCAGCCCCTTGATGATCTGCTCGTCGATCCGGTACTCGGCGAAGACGTCGGCCGCGCCGACGTGCCGGCGCAGCCGGGCGACCAGGTCCGGGGAGACGTGCGACAGGTACGACTCGACGATGTCGTACGACTGCTCGCCCTCGATCACCAGCTCGCGGAAGTCCTCGTTGAACAGGTCCCGGACGACCCGGATGACCAGGTCCGGCTCCTCGTAGAGCAGCACCGGGGCGCCGCCCTCGGCCGCCTTGGCCTGGATGTCCTCCCACTGCGCCTGGAGCCGCTTGACGTCGCGCGCCAGCTCGTCCTCGCTGGCACCCTCGGCGGCGGTCCGGACGATCACGCCCGCGCCGTCCGGCACCAGCTTCTTCAGCACGTCCCGCAGCCGCTTGCGCTCGGTGTCGGGCAGCTTGCGGCTGATGCCGGACGCGTTGCCGTGGGGCACGTAGACCAGGTGCCGGCCGGAGAGCGCGATGTGGCTGGTCAGCCGGGCGCCCTTGTGGCCGATCGGGTCCTTGGTGACCTGCACCAGCACCGAGTCGCCGGAGCGCAGCGCCTGCTCGATGGAGCGGGCCCGCCCCTCCAGGCCGGTGGTGTCCCAGTTGACCTCGCCGGCGTAGAGGACGGCGTTGCGGCCGCGCCCGATGTCGACGAACGCCGCCTCCATGCTGGGCAGGACGTTCTGCACCTTGCCGAGGTAGACGTTGCCGGCCATGGTGCCTGAGGAGTTGCGGGTGACGTAGTGCTCGACGAGTACCCCGTCCTCCAGGACGGCGATCTGGGTCCGGTCGCCGCGCTGGCGTACGGCCATCACCCGGTCGACGGCCTCCCGGCGGGCCAGGAACTCCGACTCGCTGAGGATCGGCGGCCGGGTCCGGCGCTGCTCGCGGCCGTCGCGGCGGCGCTGCCGCTTGGCCTCCAGCCGGGTGGAGCCGGAGACGCCCTGCACCTCGTCGACGGTCTTGCGCGGCTCGCGGATCTTGACGACGGTCGGCACGCCGTCGTCGGCGCCCGCCTCGACGTCACCGGCGCCCCGGCGGCGGCGACGACGACGGCGACGGGTCAGGGCGTCGCCGCCCTCGGCCTCCTCGTCCTCGTCACCCTCGGGCTCCTCCGCCTCGGCCTGCGCGCCCTCCTCGGACTCCTCGTCCTCGGCGTCCTCCGCACCGCCCTTGCCCCGGCCGCGTCCGCGGCGGCCACGGCGGCGCCGGCGGCGGGCCGCGGCGCTCTCGTCCTCGTCCTCGTCTTCGTCCTCGGCGGCTTCCTCGGCTTCCTCGGTCGGCTCCTCGGGCTCGACGGCCTCGACCGCCTCGACGTCGCGGCGGCCACGCCGGCGGCGGCGCGCCGGCTCGGCCGGCTCCTCGGCGGCGGGTTCCTCCGGCTCCGGTTCCGGAGCGGGAGCCACGACCCGGGCGACCGGGACGTCCTCCGGCTGCGGGGCCATGAACAGCACGGTGGGCGCGGAGAGCGCGGCCCGCCGGCGGCGGGTGCGCGGCTCCGGCTCGACGACCGGCTCGGGCTCGACGATTGGCTCCGGCTCGACGTCCGGCTCGACGGCCTCGGTCGGCTCCTCCTCGGCGGGCGGGGTGACCGCCACGCCGGGCGGGACCTCGCCGGAACGGCTCTCCGCGCCGCTGACCGCGGCGGGCGGGGCGGCGGCGCCGAACCCGGTGCCGGCCTCCGGCTCGATGCCGGCGGCGGCCGGCGGCTGCTCCGCGGGCGCGGTGCCGGTCCGGTCGGCGTCGGTCGGGGTCTCCGCGGCCGGCTCGGCCGCGGCGGGGGCGGCCTTCTTCCGGCGGGTACGCGTCGCCTTGACCGGCGGCGTGGCCGGCTCGGCGGGTGCCTGGTCCGCCGCGACCGGCGCCTCCGCAGCGGGCGGCGCGACGGCCTCGGGGGCCTGCCCGGCGGCCTCGGCGGGCGGCGCGGTGGTGTCCTCGGCGGGCGGCGCGGTGGTGGCCTTGCGGCGGCGGCGCGTCGCCTTCGGGGCGGCGTCGAGATCACCGGAGACGGGGGCGAACACCTCGGCCTGGGGCGCCTCGCCGCGACCCGGCACGGGCGCCGTCGACGCCTCGACCGGCACCTCGGTCTGCTCCGGCTGGCTCAGTGGCGTGGCCCGTCGCCGGGTCGTACGCCGTCGGACCGGCGCGGCCGGGGCCTGCTCGGCGTCGCCGGTTCCGGCGTCGGCGGCGTTCTGCGCCCCGGCGGCGTTCTCGACGGTGCTGTTGTCAGCGGTCTCGTCGGCCGGCTGTGAACCGGTCCGTTCGCCGCCCTCGGGCTCGTTCTCGAGCATGGACGTTCTCCAGTTCTGGCTGCCCCGGGCGCGGGTGAGCGCTGCCACGCAGGGTCGCCGCAAAAGTGTTTCCGCCGGGCGCGCACGGTGCGCGACCGCCGAAGTCTGCCTACCTGAACGCCGACCGACGGTCAGCGTTCACCGATGGTTGCCCCGTCGCGGTCCGCTTCCAACGGATCCGCGATCGCATCCTGCGCGGTCAGCGTGCCCTGTGCCAGCCGGATCACCCTCGGCGAGACCGGCGGCTCCAGGTCGGCCACCACGCGGAGGCCGGAAAGGACGTCATCGGGCCGCACGGAGGGGGTGACCTGCCGCACGACCAGTTCGAGTATCGCACACGGTACGGCCGGTGCCCCGGAAGGCGTCTCCGGCGACGCGATCACATCGATGCGGATCACCGCAGCCCGGGCGTCGAAGGTGCGCCGGCCCTGCTTGGTCATCCGCTCGACCAGCACTTCCTCGGCGGCCGTGAAGGCGGAAACCGCCCGTTGCAGGACGCCCGGGTCGACCTCGGGCAGCTCGATGCGCCAGTGCGACGCCTCGATCCGGTCGGCAAGACTCCCGCCGGCGGCAACGACGGCGTCGAGCACGTCGAGACCGGGCGAGAGGGCGGCGTCCAGCGCGTCGCGCAGCTCCGCCGGGTCGACCTGCTCGCGGAGGCCGATCTCCAGGTATTCCGCCTCGCTCGCCACGCCCGTCGGGGCCGCGCTGGCGTACGAGATCTTGGGGTGCGGGGTGAAGCCCTGGGAGAAGGCGATCGGCACGCCCGCCCGGCGCAGCGCCCGCTCGAACGCCCGGGCGAAGTCCCGGTGCGAGGTGAAGCGCAACGGGCCGCGCTTGGCGTACCGGATCCGGACCCGCTGCACGACGGGTGCCTGGCCGCCCTCTGGCTGTGGTTTCCTACTGATCGTCGTGCTCCTCGTGTCGGAACCGGTTGATCGTGACGGCACTGCTCGCGACTCGCGTGCCGCTGACGATAACCACATGATCAACCCTGCGCACGGCGGGCGTACCCGCCGTGCGCCGGGGCTACTGCTGGGCGCCGGTGGGGAGCTTCAGACCGTTGACCGGGGTGAGCGGGAGGAGCTTCTTCCCGGTCGGGCCGATCTGGATCTCGGTGTCCATCGACGGGCAGACGCCGCAGTCGAAGCACGGGGTCCACCGGCAGTCGTCCTGCTCGTACTCGCTGAGCGAGTCCTGCCAGTCCTGCCAGAGCCAGTCCTTGTCCAGGCCCGAGTCCAGGTGGTCCCAGGGCAGGACCTCCAGCTCGTCGCGCTGGCGGGTGGTGTACCAGTCGAGGTCGACGCCGAAGGCCGGCAGGACCTCGGTCGCCGCCTCCACCCAGCGCTGGTAGGAGAAGTGCTCGCTCCAGCCGTCGAACCGGCCGCCGTTCTCCCACACCCGCCGGATCACCGCGCCGACCCGCCGGTCACCCCGGCTGAGCAGGCCCTCGATCAGCGACGGCTCGCCGTCGTGGTAGCGGAAGCCGATCGCCCGGCCGAGCGACCGGTCCGCGTTGATCGCCTGCTTGAGCATCTTGAGCCGGCCGTCGATGACCTCCGGCCGCTCCATCGACGCCCACTGGAACGGGGTGTGCGGCTTCGGCACGAACCCGCCGATGGAGACCGTGCAGCGGATGTCCTTCGAGCCGGTGGCGGCCCGGCCGGCCCGGATGACCTCGTGGGCCATGTCCGCGATCTCGAGGACGTCCTCGTCGGTCTCGGTGGGCAGGCCGCACATGAAGTACAGCTTCACCTGCCGCCAGCCGTTCGTGTACGCGGTGACGACGGTGCGGATCAGGTCTTCCTTCGACACCATCTTGTTGATGACCTTGCGGATCCGTTCCGACCCGCCCTCGGGGGCGAAGGTCAGGCCGGTGCGCCGCCCGTTGCGGGACAGCTCCTGCGCGAGGTCGATGTTGAACGCGTCCACCCGGGTCGACGGCAGCGAGAGCGACACGTTGGTGCCCTCGTACTGCTGGGCCAGGCCGGAGCACATGTCGCCGATCTCGGAGTGGTCGGCCGACGACAGCGACAGCAGGCCCACCTCGTGGAAGCCGGAGAACTCCAGCCCCTCCCGCACCATCTGCCCGACGGTGGTGATGGAGCGCTCGCGCACCGGCCGGGTGATCATGCCGGCCTGGCAGAACCGGCAGCCCCGGGTGCAGCCCCGGAAGATCTCCACGGCGTACCGCTCGTGCACGGTCTCGGCCAGCGGCACCAGGGGCTTCTTCGGGTACGGCCAGGCGTCCAGGTCCATGGTCGTGCGCTTGTGCACCCGGAACGGCACGTCCGCCCGGTTCGGCACGACCCGCTGGATACGGCCGTCGGGCAGGTAGTCCACGTCGTAGAAGCGCGGCACGTAGACGCTCTCGGTGCGGGCCAGGCGCAGCAGCAGCTCGTCGCGCCCGCCCGGGCAGCCCTCGGCCTTCCACTCCCGCACGATCCCGGTGATCTCCAGGACCGCCTCCTCGCCGTCGCCCAGCACGGCGGCGTCGACGAAGTCGGCGATCGGCTCCGGGTTGAACGCGGCGTGGCCGCCGGCCACGATCACCGGGTCGGCGTCGGTGCGGTCGGCGGCGAGCAGCGGGATGCCGGCCAGGTCGATCGCGGTGAGCAGGTTGGTGTAGCCCAGCTCGGTGGAGAAGGAGACGCCGAAGACGTCGAAGTCGCGCACGGAGCGGTGCGCGTCGACGGTGAACTGCGGCACGCCGTGGGCGCGCATCAGCTTCTCCAGGTCCGGCCAGACCGCGTAGGTCCGCTCGGCGAGCACGTCTGGCAGCTCGTTGAGCACCTCGTAGAGGATCTGCACGCCCTGGTTGGGCAGGCCGACCTCGTAGGCGTCGGGATACATCAGCGCCCAGCGCACGGCCGCCGCGTCCCAGTCCTTGACCACCGCGCCCAGCTCGCCACCGACGTACTGGATGGGCTTGGTCACCTGGGGCAGCAGCGGCTCCAGCCGGGGCCAGACGGAATTGGCCGCGGCGGGGCGCGGCGTGGTGGACGGGACGCTCATGATGCCCAAGGGTACGCGGCCCGGCGGCGGACACCGCGCGCACGCCTGTCGTCACGCCCCCGGGGGCGCCGGTCGCCGCGCCCCCGGCACGTCGCGGCGCCCGTCCGGCCCTGCGGTACCCGCGACGGCGGTGGCCGGAATCGCCCCGCTGGCGCATCGGTACTAACCTCGGACCGGCGCGAGAGGAGATTGCCGCGATGCCGCAGCCGCAGCCGGGCACGGACCGGCCGGCCGACGGGAGCCCTCCGGGTCAGGACCAGGGTCCGGATCCGGCGGTCACCGAGGAGCCCCCGACCTCCCCCGCAACGCCCGCCCCTGCCGGCGGCACGGGCCCGGAGGGCACCCGTGAGCTGCCCACCGACGACCCCGGGCCGACCGCGACGTCCGCCGCCGGGCAGGACCCGGACGACGCCGGGGCGCGCGGCGCCGGGGCCGACGCCGCGCTGCCGGACACGGGCGACGCCACGGCGCCGCACGGCTCGGGCGACGCCACCGACCGGCCGGACGCGGGCGACGCCACCGCGCCGCAGGACGCCGACGACACCGGGGCCGCGGGCACCCGGGACGCGGGGCCCGGGCGGGTGGCCGGCACCGGCCCGGAGGGCACCCGCCTGCTGCCCGACGACGGCCCGCCGGCCGCGGGACCGCAGGGCACCCGGATGTTCCCCGGCGACGAGCGCCCTGCCGTGGGGCCGCAGGGCACCCGGATGTTCTCCCCCGACGAGCTACCGGCCGAACCGCCCGCGCCCCGGTGGAGCGGTTCGGCGGCGGTGCCCCCGCCGAAGCCGCGCAAGCGGGCCTGGGGCGAGTCGGCCGAGATCCCCCCGGTGCCGGCGCCTCCGCCGGCGCCCGCGCCCGAGCAGCCCGCCGAGCACCGCACGCCGGTCGACCCGTGGGCGGGCGCGGACACCGGGGGGTGGGACCTGCCGCCGCCCCCGCCGCCCTCGCCGACGCTGCCCTACCCCGCCGCGCCACCGCCCAGGCCGTACTCCGGACCGCCGGCGCCACCCGTGCACTCCGCCCCACCCGTGCACTCCCCCGCGCCACCCGTGCACTCCCCCGCACCGCCGGAGCCACCGCGGCCCGCACCGCAGCGGGCCGCGTACCCGGCCGCCCCGCCGCCGCCGGCGTACCCCGTCTCCCCGCCGCCCGCGGCCTACCCGGTCTCCCCGCCGCCGGTCTCCCGGGCGCCCGGCCCGGCCCGCCCGGCGCCACCACCGCCTCCGCCGCCCGCGCCGCCGAGGCAACGGCGGGTGACGGCGCCGCCGGCCGGCCCGCCACCCGGCCAGCAGGCCCCCAGGGGGTACGCCCCGAGGCCCGCCCGCAAGCGTCGCCGCTGGCCGTGGTTCCTGCTGCTCATGCTGGCCTGCTGCTGCGGCTGCCCGGCCTACTACGGGGTGCCGATGACGTCGCAGTACCCGGCCGAGGCCAGCCTGCCGGCCGAGGTGGCCGACCTGCGGCTGCGCGACGACAACACCAGCAAGGCGACCGCCAAGCAGTTGGAGGCGGACGTGCGCAAGGCGCACTGGCTGGCCGAGAAGACCTTCGCCGGCGTCTACGCCACGCCCGCCGGCAAGCGGGTGACGATCTTCGGCGGCACCGGCTTCCGGTTCACCCCGGAGTCCGACGCGGAGGACGAGATCACCCGCCTCACCGGGCAGTACTCCCTCGGCGAGGCCCAGGTGATCGACACCGGCGTACGCGGCCGGCACCAGCGTTGCGCGGTGGGACGCGCCGACGGCCAGGACGTGGTGGTGTGCACCTCGGTCGACCACGGCAGCATCGCCACCGCGATCTTCACCCGGCTCTCCCTCGACGACAGCGCCACCCTGCTCGGCACCCTGCGGGAGCAGATGGTCACGACCAACCAGAAGTAGCGGCTCCACCCGCTCGACGCCGTCGAGCGGGCCCGGGGGGCCGGTCGACGGGCCGCTGCGGTCCCACGGTCGCGACGGAGCAGCGGCGCGGCTCCGGCGTGCCCGGGCTCAGGCCGGGGCGTCGCCCGGGGTGGCGGAGTGCCCGCGCGGCGGGGCGTAGCGGGGCACGTACTCCTGGCCGGTGAGCTTCTGGATCTCGGCCATGACCTCGTCGGTCATCTCGCGCAGCGACGTGCGGTCGTCCGACCGGCCGGTGAAGTCGAGCGGCTTGCCGAACCGGATGGTGATCTTGGCGCGGCCGGGGCGGGGCACCCGGGTGCCGATGGGCTGGGCCTTGTCGGTGCCGGTCATGCCGACCGGAATGACCGGCACGCCGGCCGCCACCGCCAGCCGGACCGCCCCGGTGCGCCCCCGGTAGAGCCGGCCGTCCGGCGACCGGGTCCCCTCCGGATAGACCGCGACCAGGTCACCGGCCTTCAGCACCGGGATGGCGGCGTCGAACGCGGACAGCGCCGCCCGACCGCCGGCCCGCTCGACCGGGATGGCGCCCAGGCCGGTGAGCACGTGCTTGGAGAGGGCGCCCTTCGGGCCGGTGCCCTTGAAGTACTCCGACTTGGCCCAGAACGCCAGGTGCCGGGGGACCACGGTGCCGAGGAACAGCTCGTCGGCGACCGAGAGGTGGTTGCCCGCGAAGATCGCACCCCCTGTGTCCGGAATGTGCTCCAACCCCTCCACGGTCGGACGGAAGGCCAGCCGGAGCGCGGGCGCCACGGTGAGCTTGCCGATGGTGTAGAGCAGGGGCACTGGTCCTCCGGCGGAGTGTGTGCGAACAGGCGGTGTCACCGTAACCGACGGGTCCACGCGTCGTCGCCCGGGTGGCGGGTCGACCGCCTGGTGAGCGGGCCTGTCGGGGCCGGCGGGGACGGTCCGGCGACACTCCGCCGGACCGCCCCCGTCTCACCGACTCATACCCTGCGGACGGCCACGGTCACCCGCTCGCCCTCGCCGACCTCCCCGGTGAAGCCGTCCACCCCGTCGGCAAAGTCGACGGAGTCGGCCAGCACCTCGCGGGCCACGAAGTCGGTGTACGCGGCCACCGCCGCACGCACCTCCTCGCCGGCCGACAACGCCACCACGATCCGGTCCGAGACGTCCAGGTCGGCGTCGCGGCGGGCCTGCTGCACCACCCGGACGACGTCCCGGGCCAGCCCCTCGGCGGCCAGCTCGGGGGTGACCTCGGTGTCCAGCACGACCACGCCCTCGCCGCCGGGCAGCGGCGCGGAGTGCTCGGCGTCGGCGGCGACCAGACGCAGCTCGTACTCGCCCTCGGCGAGGGTGACGCCGGCGGCGACCGGGGCGCCGTCGACCAGCTCCCACTCCCCCGCCTTGACCGCCTTGATGACCTGCTGCACCTGCTTGCCGACCCGGGGGCCGAGCGCGCGCGGCACCACGGTCAGCACCTGCTGGCAGTACGCCGACACCTCGTCGGTGAACTCCACCGCCTTCACGTTGACCTCGTCGGCGACCAGGTCGCCGAAGGGCCGCAGCTGCGCCGCCACCGGCGAGGCGACGGTGAGCTTCGCCAGCGGCAGCCGCACCCGCAGGCCCTTGGCCTTACGCAGCGACAGCGCCGCCGAGCAGACCTCCCGGGTGGCGTCCATCGCGGCGACCAGCTCGTGGTCGGCCGGGAACTCCCCGGCGGACGGCCAGTCGGTCAGGTGCACCGACCGCTCCCCCGTCAGGCCGCGCCAGATCTCCTCGGCGGTCAGCGGCGCGAGCGGCGCCACCACCCGGCACAGGGTCTCCAGCACCGTCCACAGGGTGTCGAAGGCATCGGCGTCGCCCGACCAGAACCGGTCCCGGGAGCGGCGCACGTACCAGTTGGTCAGCGCGTCCAGGTAGGACCGCACGGTCACGCAGGCGCCCGAGATGTCGTACGCGTCCATCTGCTCCTGGACCGTCGACACCAGCTCGTTCGTCTTCGCCAGCACGTACCTGTCGAGCAGGTGGGTGCTTGTCGTGTTCCGCTTCGCGGTGTACCCGTCGGCGTTGGCGTAGAGCGAGAAGAAGTACCAGACGTTCCACAGCGGCAGCAGCACCTGCCGGACGGCGTCGCGGATGCCCGGCTCGGTGACGGCCATGTCGCCGCCGCGCAGCACCGGCGAGGACATCAGCATCCAGCGCATCGCGTCCGAGCCGTACGAGTCGAACACGTGGTAGACGTCCGGGTAGTTGCGCAGGCTCTTGGACATCTTGCGCCCGTCGGAGCCGAGCAGGATCCCGTGGCTGAGGCAGTTGCGGAACGCCGGCCGGTCGAACAGCGCGGTGGCCAGCACGTGCATGGTGTAGAACCAGCCGCGGGTCTGCCCGATGTACTCGACGATGAAGTCGCCCGGGTAGTGGTGCTCGAACCAGTCGCGGTTCTCGAACGGGTAGTGCACCTGGGCGAACGGCATCGAGCCGGACTCGAACCAGCAGTCCAGCACCTCCGGCACCCGGCGCATCGTCGACTTCCCGGTGGGGTCGTCCGGGTTGGGGCGGACCAGGTCGTCCACCGCCGGCCGGTGCAGGTCGCTCAGGCGTACGCCGAAGTCGCGCTCGATCTCCTCCAGCGAACCGTAGACGTCGACCCGGGGATGGTTCGGGTCGTCGGACTTCCACACCGGGATCGGCGAGCCCCAGAACCGGTTCCGGCTGATCGACCAGTCGCGGGCGTTGGCCAGCCACTTGCCGAACGAGCCGTCCTTGATGTGCCCCGGCGTCCAGTTGATCTGCTGGTTCAGCTCGACCATCCGGTCCTTGAACCGCGTCACCGCGACGAACCACGACGACACCGCCTTGTAGACCAGCGGGGTGTCGCAGCGCCAGCAGTGCGGGTACGAGTGGGTGTAGGTGTCCTGCTTGAGGACGACCCCCCGCTCCTTGAGCTCGCGGATCACCGGCTTGTTGACGTCGAAGACCTGCTCGCCCTCGTACGGCGGCACCAGCGCGGTGAACCGGGTGTGGTCGTCGACCGTGACGATGGTGGGGATGCCGGCCGCGTTGCAGACGTTCTGGTCGTCCTCGCCGAAGGCCGGGGCCAGGTGCACGATCCCGGTGCCGTCCTCGGTGGTGACGAACTCCGCGCCGAGCACCTGGTAGGCGTTCGGGCCGGCCTGCTCGACGAGGAAGTCGAACAGCGGGGTGTAGCGGCGCCCGGCCAGGTCGCGGCCGGAGACGGTGCCGACCTGCTCGTAGCCCTCCAGCTCCTTGGCGTACGCGGCGAGCCGCGCCGCCCCGACGACGTACCGCTGGCCGTCGCGCTCCAGCACGGCGTACTCGATGTCGGGGCCGACGGCGAGCGCGAGGTTGGACGGCAGGGTCCACGGCGTGGTGGTCCAGACGCCGAGGCGCACCGGTCCGCGCACCAGCTCCGGCGCGTTCTCGTCGGGGGTCAACGCGAACCAGACCGACAGCGTCGGGTCGTGCCGGTCCCGGTAGACGTCGTCCATCCGGGTCTCGGTGTTCGACAGCGGCGTCTCGCAGCGCCAGCAGTACGCCAGCACCCGGAAGCCCTCGTAGACCAGGCCCTTGTCGTGCAGGGTCTTGAAGGCCCACATGACGCTTTCCATGTAGTCCAGGTCGAGGGTCTTGTAGTCGTTGGCGAAGTCGACCCAGCGGGCCTGCCGGGTGACGTAACGCTCCCAGTCGTGGGTGAACTCCAGCACCGAGGTGCGGCACGCCTCGTTGAACCGGGCCACGCCGAGGTCGAGGATCTCCGCCTTGCTGGTGATGCCGAGCTGCTTCTCGGCGACCACCTCGGCGGGCAGGCCGTGGCAGTCCCAGCCGAAGCGCCGCTCCACCCGCCGACCGCGCATCGTCTGGTAGCGCGGCACGACGTCCTTGACGTACCCGGTGAAGAGGTGGCCGTAGTGCGGCAGGCCGTTGGCGAACGGCGGGCCGTCGTAGAAGACGTACTCGTTGTCGGCGTCGCCCGCGACGCCGCCTCCGGCCGCGTCCGTGCTCTCCGGTCGCCGGCCGGAGGCCGGCCTGGCCTCGACCGAGGCCTCGAAGGTCTTGTCGGCCGTCCAGTGCTCCAGCACGCGGCGCTCGACCGCGGGCAGGTCCGGGCTGGCCGGGACGCCGGCGGCGGTCGGTTCGTGCAACGGATAGACCATCGGGGTCGCTCTCCTCGCGCAGCTCACTGTCGTGTGGGTCTGCGAGGACGAGCCTTCTCGGGTACGCCTCGACGGCGCCCCCGGGCAGGCCCGCGGTACCACCCCGCTTGGCGGCCAGGATCGACCGCCCGCTCGTTGGCCGGCTGTGACGGGCCGGACCCGTCCGGTTCTACTGGGCCGGGGTGAACCGGCTGTTCTTCCGGAGGCTCGCCGGTGATGGCCGGGTCATCGCCTTACGACCGCCAAGGTTACCCGACCACCCACGAAGATCGCCGCCGAGTAAACCCGCCCGGTGACCGGCGGCCAGGGTGACGAGCGGCGTGACCGGGCTCACGTCCGCCGGTGTCACGCCGCGCCTGCGCGCGTCGTCGGATGGGTGACGACACAGACCGGATCGAGGAGGGCCGTCATGCAACGGATCAACGTGGCCGAGGTGGCACCGCAGGCGTACCAGGCCGTGCTGGGGCTGGAGAAGTACGTCCGGGCGAACGTCGGACACACGGTGCTGGAGCTGGTGAAGCTGCGGGCGTCGATGCTGAACGGCTGCGCGTTCTGCGTCGACATGCACAGCCGGGACGCGCTGGCGTCGGGCGAGTCGGAGCGGCGGCTCTTCGCCGTCGCCGCCTGGCGGGAGGCGCCCTTCTTCGACGAGCGGGAGCGGACCGCGCTGGCGCTCACCGACGCGGTGACCCGGCTCGGCGAGCACGGCGTGCCCGACGATGTCTGGGACGCGGCGGCGAAGGTGTGGTCCGAGAAGGAACTCGCCGACCTGCTGATGGCGATCGCCACCATCAACGTGTGGAACCGGATCGCGGTGACCTGCCGCACCGACCTCCCCACGGAGGTGTGACGGTCCGCGACGCGACGCGGGCGGCCGGTGCGCGCGACGCGCACCGGCCCCGCGACGCGGGTGCGTCAGACCAGCTCGGGGAACCAGAGCGCGATCTCGCGCTTCGCGCTGTCCGGCGAGTCGGAGGCGTGCACCAGGTTCTCGCGGTTGGACAGGGAGAGGTCGCCGCGGATCGTGCCGGCCGCCGCCCGACGCCCGTCGGTCGCGCCGACGAGCCCGCGCACCACGTCGATGACCTGGTCGCCGGAGAGCACCAGCGCCACCAGCGGCCCGCCGGTCATGAAGTCCTTCAGCGGCGGATAGAACGGCTTGTCGACGTGCTCGGCGTAGTGCTCGTCGGCCAGCGCGGCGTCCATCGTCCGGGACACCATCGCGTCGATCCGCAGCCCCTTGCGCTCGAAGCGGGAGATCACCTCGCCGACCAGCCCGCGGCGGACCGCGTCGGGCTTGATCAGTACGAGGGTGCGCTCATCGGGGCTGCTGCTGGACACGCTGGGTTCCTCCTGTGCGCGGAAGACGGTCGGGCTGGGTACGGTCAGCCTAGCGACCCGGTCCCGGCACCGGCGCGGCGGCCGGTCCTTCCTCCGGCGGCCGATCCGGCCTAGCCTGGCCCTTGACCCTCGGGAGGTCCACTGTGGCGAATGGCGGGAACCGGCCCATCGCACCGGTACGCAAGCTGATCGCCGCGGTGCTGGGCACCGTGGCCACCTTCGTCGTCCTCTTCGGCCTGGGCATGACGAGCTGGGCGATCGTGGCGCTCGGCGTCGCCCTGCTGGTGCTGGCCATCGCGCTGGCCACGGTGCGTGGGGGCGGTCGCACCTGGGTCATCGGCGAAGGGCACGTGCACAGCGCCTCCGAGCCGCCCACGCAGTACGCCTTCGGCCGCTGCGAACTCCAGCTGGTGATCGACGCCCCGGGGCTGCCGCCCCGGTCCAAGAAGATCATCGAGCCGCGGGTGCCGGTGGCGAAGTGGCCGTCGCTCGGCCAGACGCTGCCGATCCGGGTGGCCCTGGACGACCAGCGCCACGTCCGGGTGCTCTGGGACGACGTGCCCACCCACGCAGAGACCGCCGCCGCCGCCGCGGCCGACCTGCCGCCCGAGTACGCGGGCACCGAGCCGCTGGACGACGTGCTGATCCAGCAGGAGGCCCCGCCGTGGGCGGACCGGGCGCCGGACGACGACTTCCGGGACGACTACCGCGACGACTACCGGGACGACTTCCGGGCGCCGGTGGGCGATCCGCTGGGCGACCCCGTCGGGGATCCCCTGGGCGATCCGCTCGGTGGGGACCGGGTCGGGCGGCCCGAGGAACGCGAGCCCGTCGTGATGCACCAGCGTCCGGGTGGGCCGGTCGTCCTGGAGGGCACGCTCGTCGAGCAGCCCGCCACCGGCACCCTGCCGCGCCGGGCCACCCCGACGCCCCGCCCGCCCGCCGAGGAGCGGTTCGACGCGCCCGGCGAGCGCCCCGACCCGACCGCGCCGGCGGATCCGCTCGACCTGCCCCTGGACGATCCCGCCCCGCCGCGCGACCGGGTCCGCGACGACCGGGTCCGCGACGACCGGGTCCGCGACGACCGGATCAGCCCGGAGGAACTGGACGAGGCGATCTTCGGTCCGGGCCCGGCGACCGACGCCGACGACGAGGCCGGAGAGACCGCGGCGGCCGGCGACGAGTTCGGGGCGCCGATCGCCGGTGTGGGGCTGACCCTGCTGGTCACCGACCTGCCCCGCTCGCTGGACTTCTACCGCGACCTGGGTTTCGCCGAGGTCGACCGGGGCTCCGGCAACGCGGTCCTCTCCTCCGGGACGACCCGCCTGGTGCTGCGCGAGGTGACCGAGGCCGCGCCGATCAGCCGCCGGCTGGTGCACGTCAACCTCGAGGTCGACGACATCGGCTCCGCCTACGAGCGGCTGCGCGGCACGGGCGTCCGGTTCACGTACGCCCCCCGGGTGGTCAACCGGGGCACGAAGCTGGAGGTGTGGGCGGCGGCGTTCCGCGACCCGGACGGCCACGGCATCGCCCTCACCCAGTGGCGGGAACGCGCCGAGGCCTGACCCGGCCCAGCTCGCCCAGGCCTGACCCGTCAGCCCAGGATGACCCGGCGCACGTGCAGGGCGTAGCCCCACACCAGGGCGAAGACGATCCCCAGCACCAGCAGCGACCAGTGCAGCAGGCCGGCCAGCATGAGCAGTCCCTGCAGGGCGGTGCCGGCGTGCCAGGCCCACGGCCGGCGCATCATGCCGGCGAGCAGCACCGCCGCCACGGCCAACGCCACCACGGCCCCGATCGCGGCGCCGCCCAGGTCGCCGCCGACCACCCGGATCGGCTGGATGGCCAGCACCAGCACCAGCGCCTCCAGGCTGAGCGTGCCGGCACCGAGGCCACGGACCGCCCGCTCCGGGTTGCGCAGCCCGGAGCGGCGCGGCGGGCGCCCTGCGGGGTTGCCGTCGGCCGTCCGGACCGCGCCGTCGTCAGGGGTGCCGTCCGACGTACCGGCGGGGAGGTCGCCGGGGACCTTGCCGGGTGCCCCGGTCGGGCGGTCGTCGCCCGTGGGGGCGCGCTCCGGCCCGGTCATCGCTTCAGCAGCCGACGGGCGTCGGCCACCGTCACCACCGACCCGGTGACCAGCACCCCGACCCCGCTCAGCTCCCCCGGTACGTCCTCCTCGGCCATCGCCACCGCCGCCTCGATCGCGTCCGGCATCTCCTCGGCCACCTCCACCCGCTCGGGCCCGAAGACCTCCGCCGCCAGCGCGGCCAACTCCCGGGCCGGCAGCGCCCGGGGCGAGCTGTTGCGGGTCACCACGACCTGGTCGACCACCGGCTCCAGCAGCTCCAGCAGGCTCGCCGCGTCCTTGTCCGCGAGGACACCGACCACCGCGACCAGCTTGCTGAAGGCGAACTCCTCCTGAAGGGCGGCCACCGTGGCCGCCATCCCGTGCGGGTTGTGCGCCCCGTCGAGCAGGATGGTCGGCGCGCTGCGTACGCGCTCCAGCCGGCCGGGCGAGCTGGCGGTGGCGAAGCCCTCCCGGACCGCCTCGACGTCGAGCTGCCGCTTCGCCCCGGCGCCGAGGAACGCCTCCACCGCCGCCAGCGCCACCGCCGCGTTCTGCGCCTGGTGGGCGCCGTGCAGCGGGATGAACACCTCCTCGTAGACGCCGCCGAGGCCCTGGAGGGTGAGCACCTGCCCGCCGACGGCGACGGCCCGCCGCAGCACCCCGAACTCGGCGCCCTCCCGGGCGATGGTCGCGCCGACCTCGGCACAGCGCTCCAGGATCGGCCCGGCGGCCTCCTCCTCCTGCGCCGCGGAGATCACCGTCGCGCCCTTGTGGATGATTCCCGCCTTGGCCAGCGCGATGTCCTGGATGGTGTCGCCGAGCCACTCGGTGTGGTCCAGCCCGACCGGAGTGAGCACGCACACCCCGGCCTGGATCACGTTGGTGGCGTCCTCGGCGCCGCCGAGACCCACCTCGACCACCGCCACGTCCACCGGGGCATCGGCGAAGGTGGCGAAGGCCAGCGCGGTCGTCATGTCGAAGTACGTCAGCGGCTCCGCCGAGCGCTCGTCGACCAGCCGGGCGAGCGGCTCGATCTCCCGGTACGTGGCGACGAACCGCCCCTCGTCCACCGGCTCGCCGTCCAGGCTGATCCGCTCCCGGACGCTCTCCAGGTGCGGGCTGGTGTAGCGGCCGGTGTGCAGCCCGAACGCCCGCAGCAGCGAGTCGATCATCCGGGCCGTCGAGGTCTTGCCGTTGGTGCCGGTCAGGTGGATCGACGGGTACGCCCGCTGCGGGCTGCCGAGCAGGTCCAGCAGCGACTCGATCTTGTCCAGCTCGAAGGCCATGCGGGTGAACCCGCGTTCGGCCAGCTCGGCCTCGACGGCGGCGAAATCGGTGCGGTCGGTCACGAGGGCAGCGCCTCCAGAGCGGCGTCGATGCGGATGAGGTCGGCCTCGGCGACGGCGAGCCGGTCGCGGATCTTGGCGACCACCGGCTCCGGCGCCTTGTCGACGAACGCCGGGTTACCGAGCTTCGCCCGGGCCTGCGCGGCCTCCTTCTCGGCGGCGGCCCGGTCCTTGGTCAGCCGGGCCCGCTCGGCGGCCACGTCGATCGACCCCCGGGTGTCCAGGGCCACGCTCACGTCGCCGGGCATGGCGAGCGTCGCGCTGGCCTGGAAGCCGTCGCCGGCCGCGTCGAGGCGCACCAGCGACCGGATCAGCGGCTCGTGCGCGGCGATGCCGGCGGCCGCCAGGCCGTCGAGCCGCGCGGCGACCCGCTGCGTCGGGCGCAGCCCCTGGTCCGAGCGGAACCGCCGGATCTCGGTCACCACCCGCTGGAGGGTGCCGACCTCGACCTCCGCGGCGTCGTCGACTCCGGTACGATCGGCCACCGGCCAGGCGGCCGTCATCACCGTCTCGCCGCCGGTAAGCGCGGTCCACAGCTCCTCGGTGACGAACGGGATCACCGGGTGCAGCAGCCGCAGCAGCTGGTCCAGGACGTGCCCGAGCACCCGGCGGCTGGCCTCGGCGGCCGGGCCGTCCTCGGCGAGCACCGGCTTGGTCAGCTCCACGTACCAGTCGCAGACGTCGTCCCAGGCGAAGTGGTAGAGCAGGTCGCAGACCTTCGCGAACTCGTACGCCTCGAACTGCTCGTCCACGGCGGCGGTGACGTGCGCCAGCCGGGACAGGATCCACCGGTCGACCGTCGACAGCGTGTCGGCCGCCGGCAGCGGGCCCTCGGTGTGCGCGCCGTTGAGCAGCGCGAAGCGGGTGGCGTTCCACAGCTTGTTGCAGAAGTTGCGGGAGCCCTGGCACCAGTCCTCGCTGACCGGCACGTCCCCGCCCGGGTTGGCGCCCCGGGCGAGGGTGAACCGGGTGGCGTCGGCGCCGTACCGCTCGATCCAGTCCAGCGGGTCGACCACGTTGCCGAACGACTTCGACATCTTCTTGCCGTGCTGGTCGCGGACCATGCCGTGCAGGGCAACCGTGTGGAACGGCGGCCGGCCGTCCATCGCGTACAGGCCGAACATCATCATCCGGGCGACCCAGAAGAAGAGGATGTCGTAGCCCGTGACCAGCACACTGGTCGGGTAGAACTTCGCCAGGTCGGGAGTCTGCTCCGGCCAGCCGAGCGTGGAGAACGGCCACAGGCCGCTGGAGAACCAGGTGTCCAGGACGTCCTCGTCCTGGTGCCAGCCCTCGCCGCCCGGCGGCTCCTCGTCCGGGCCGACGCAGACGATCTCGCCGTCCGGGCCGTACCAGACGGGGATGCGGTGGCCCCACCAGAGCTGGCGGGAGATGCACCAGTCGTGCATGTTGTCGACCCAGGCGAAGTACCGCTTGGCCAGCTCCGCCGGCTCGATCTTCACCCGGCCGTCGCGCACCGCGTCGCCGGCGGCCTCGGCCAGCGGGGCGGTGTTGACGAACCACTGGAGCGACAGCCGCGGCTCGACGGTCGTCCGGCACCGGGAGCAGTGCCCCACCGCGTGCACGTACGGCCGCTTCTCCGCGACGATCCGGCCCTGCTCCCGCAGCGCGGCGACGATCGCCGGGCGGGCCTCGTAGCGGTCCAGGCCCTGGAACGGGCCGTGCG
This sequence comes from Micromonospora sp. USAFONa4, assembly GCF_057197825.1. NCBI lineage: Bacteria > Bacillati > Actinomycetota > Actinomycetes > Micromonosporales > Micromonosporaceae > Micromonospora > Micromonospora sp. USAFONa4. The sequence continues at coordinate 1,909,689 of NZ_CM170072.1, forward strand.
CGGTGATGACGCCCCGCTCGTCCATGATCGTCAGCGACGGCAGGTCGTGCCGCTGGCCGATCTCGAAGTCGTTCGGGTCGTGCGCGGGGGTCACCTTGACCATGCCGGTGCCGAAGCTCGGGTCGACGTGCTCGTCGGCCACGATCGGGATCCGCCGGTCGGTCAACGGCACGGCCACCTCGGTGCCGATCAGGTGCCGGTAGCGCTCGTCGTCCGGGTGCACGGCGACCGCGGTGTCACCGAGCATCGTCTCGGCCCGGGTGGTGGCGACCACGACGTCGTCGCTGTACCGGATCGAGATCAGCTCGCCGTCGTCGTCGGTGTGCTCCACCTCAATGTCCGACAGCGCGGTCAGGCAGCGCGGACACCAGTTGATGATCCGGTTGGCCCGGTAGATCAGCCCGTCGTCGTAGAGCTTCTTGAACATGGTCTGGACGGACCGCGACAGGCCCTCGTCCATGGTGAAGCGCTCACGGTCCCAGTCGACGGAGTCGCCGAGGCGACGCATCTGCCCGAGGATCGCGCCGCCGGACTCGGCCTTCCACTGCCACACCCGCTCGACGAACTTCTCCCGGCCCAGGTCGTGCCGGGACAGGCCCTGGCCGGCGAGCTGCCGCTCGACCACGTTCTGGGTGGCGATCCCGGCGTGGTCCATGCCCGGCAGCCACAGCGCCTCGTGGCCCTGCATCCTCTTGCGCCGCACCAGCGCGTCCTGGACGGTGTGGTCCAGCGCGTGGCCCATGTGCAGGGAGCCGGTGACGTTGGGCGGCGGGATGACGATGGTGAAGGGGGGCTTGTCGCTGTCCGCCGACGCCCGGAAGTGGCCGGCGGCTACCCACTGCTCGTACCGTCGCTGCTCCACCTCGCCGGGCTGGTACTGGCCGGCAAGGGTCGGGGCGTCGGGGCGTCGGGCATCCAGTCTCTCGGTCACCCTGAAAGTCTACGGAGCGCTTCGGTGGACCCGACGTGCGCCACCTGCCGTTCGCGTACGGTGTCGGCTATGTCCGACGCACATCTCACCGATCGCCCGGTCGCGGACGGGTCCGAACCGATCGACCTGACCGACGAGCCCATCCAGCTCAGCAACCGGGACCCGGAGAGCGCCCCGGAACGGCGGGGGACGTGGTCGGGGCGCCGGCGGGTGGCGTGGGCCGTGGCGGCGGTGGTCGGGATCGCGGGGGCCGCGGTGCTCGGCACGGCCGGCTGGCGGGTCGCCCAGCAGAAGGACGCCGACCTGGCCACCCCGGACCGGGTGGCGGGCCTCGTCCGCGACGACAGCGACCGGGCCCGCAGCACCTCCGACTACCTGCGCAGCGGATTCGCCGCTGGCATCGACCTGGACAGCAGCTTCGGCACCGTCTACCGGGATCCCGCCGACGACAGGCGCCCGGTGCCGATCTTCGGCGGGACGACAGTGCTCTGGCAGCCGGAGCGGGACCTGGACAGCCTCTTCGGCCTGCTGACCGACGAGACCGGCAAGGTGACGGGGCTGCGCAAGGTGCCCGCGGGACGCTTCGGTGGTGTGATGAAGTGCGGCATCACCAGCGGCGACGGCGGCGACTTCGCGGTCTGCGGGTGGGCCGACCACGGCAGCGTGGTGATGGCGATGTTCCCAGGCCGCTCCGTGAACGACGCCGGCGGGCTGTTCCGCGCCATGCGCGAGGAGATCCAGACCCGAGGCTGATGCTCTTGCGGCCCGGCCCGACCAGGTGGGTGCGCCCTGAGCCCAAGTGGTGCGGGCGGAGTCGGGGTGGTCTGGGCGCAGTTCAAGTGGTGCGGGCGCAGTTCAAGTGGTGCGGGCGGAGGGCCCCCCGGCGCCTGGCCGGGAAATCCCCCGGCCCCGGCCTGGAAACGATTCCGCCGCCCGATCGGTCCTGCTCCGTGGGGATCCGGTTCTCGGCCTCCGGTCCCCGCAGGCTTCGGCTTTCGGCCACGCCCCGAAATGAGCCGTAACGCAGTTCAGGGCCACCCCGTACGGGGTGACCCTGAACTGAAAGATTGTCCGGCGGTGTCCTACTCTCCCACACCCTCCCGAGTGCAGTACCATCGGCGCTGGAGGGCTTAGCTTCCGGGTTCGGAATGTAACCGGGCGTTTCCCCTCCGCCATGACCGCCGTAACTCTATCAACATATCAAACAACACCACACAATGTGGTCTGTTGTTCGTTTGCTGTGAGTTGCACAGTGGACGCGTAGCAGCTTAGTAGTCAAGTCCTCGGCCTATTAGTACCGGTCAACTGAACCCGTTACCGGGCTTACATTTCCGGCCTATCAACCCAGTCGTCTAGCTGGGGGCCTTACCCCACCAAAGGTGGGTGGGATACCTCATCTTGAAGCGAGCTTCCCGCTTAGATGCTTTCAGCGGTTATCCCTTCCGAACGTAGCTAACCAGCCGTGCCCCTGGCGGGACAACTGGCACACCAGAGGTTCGTCCGTCCCGGTCCTCTCGTACTAGGGACAGCCCTTCTCAAGTATCCTACGCGCACGGCGGATAGGGACCGAACTGTCTCACGACGTTCTAAACCCAGCTCGCGTACCGCTTTAATGGGCGAACAGCCCAACCCTTGGGACCTGCTACAGCCCCAGGATGCGACGAGCCGACATCGAGGTGCCAAACCATCCCGTCGATATGGACTCTTGGGGAAGATCAGCCTGTTATCCCCGGGGTACCTTTTATCCGTTGAGCGACACCGCTTCCACTCGCAAGTGCCGGATCACTAGTCCCGACTTTCGTCCCTGCTCGACCTGTCAGTCTCACAGTCAAGCTCCCTTGTGTACTTGCACTCAACACCTGATTGCCAACCAGGCTGAGGGAACCTTTGGGCGCCTCCGTTACCCTTTAGGAGGCAACCGCCCCAGTTAAACTACCCACCAGACACTGTCCCTGAACCGGATAACGGTCCGAAGTTAGATACCCAAATCAACCAGAGTGGTATTTCAAGATTGCCTCCACCCATACTGGCGTATGGACTTCACCGGCTCCCACCTATCCTACACAAGCTAATTCGGATACCAATGTCAAGCTATAGTAAAGGTCCCGGGGTCTTTCCGTCCTGCCGCGCGTAACGAGCATCTTTACTCGTAATGCAATTTCGCCGGGCCTGTGGTTGAGACAGTGGGGAAGTCGTTACGCCATTCGTGCAGGTCGGAACTTACCCGACAAGGAATTTCGCTACCTTAGGATGGTTATAGTTACCACCGCCGTTTACTGGCGCTTAAGTTCTCCGCTTCGCCCCGAAGAGCTAACAGGTCCCCTTAACGTTCCAGCACCGGGCAGGCGTCAGTCCATATACATCGAATTACTTCTTCGCATGGACCTGTGTTTTTAGTAAACAGTCGCTTCCCCCTGCTCTCTGCGGCCATACAACGCTCCACCCGCGCGGGGCTTCACGTCTCCGGCCCCCCTTCTCCCTAAGTTACGGGGGCAATTTGCCGAGTTCCTTAACCACAGTTCGCCCGATCGCCTCGGTATTCTCTACCTGACCACCTGTGTCGGTTTGGGGTACGGGCCGCTAAGAACTCGCTAGAGGCTTTTCTCGGCAGCATAGGATCACTGACTTCACCTGAATCGGCTCGGCATCACGTCTCAGCCTTCATGGCGTGCGGATTTGCCTACACACCGGCCTACACGCTTACCCCGGCACAACCACCGGCCGGGCTCAGCTACCTTCCTGCGTCACCCCATCGCTTGACTACTACCCGCCAGGTTCCCACGCTCCCCCAGTTCGGTCCGAAGACCTCCCCAGGTTTGGGTGGTTAGCACAACGAGGTTCATCAGGGACGCTCTTTCGCGGGTACGGGAATATCAACCCGTTGTCCATCGACTACGCCTCTCGGCCTCGCCTTAGGTCCCGACTCACCCAGGGCGGATTAGCCTGGCCCTGGAACCCTTGGTCATCCGGCGGAAGGGTTTCTCACCCTTCTTTCGCTACTCATGCCTGCATTCTCACTCGTGCCGCGTCCACAACTGGGTCACCCCGCTGCTTCACCCCCGGCACGACGCTCCCCTACCCATCCACACACCTGCACAACACATCAAGGCGTTGCGTGGTTAAAATGTGAATGCCACAGCTTCGGCGGTGTGCTTGAGCCCCGCTACATTGTCGGCGCGGAACCACTTGACCAGTGAGCTATTACGCACTCTTTAAAGGGTGGCTGCTTCTAAGCCAACCTCCTGGTTGTCTATGCGACCCCACATCCTTTTCCACTTAGCACACGCTTAGGGGCCTTAGCTGGTGATCTGGGCTGTTTCCCTCTCGACTACGAAGCTTATCCCCCGCAGTCTCACTGCCGCGCTCTCACTTACCGGCATTCGGAGTTTGGCTGATTTCGGTAAGCTTGTGGGCCCCCTAGACCATCCAGTGCTCTACCTCCGGCAAGAAACACGCGACGCTGCACCTAAATGCATTTCGGGGAGAACCAGCTATCACGGAGTTTGATTGGCCTTTCACCCCTAACCACAGGTCATCCCCCAACTTTTCAACGTTGGTGGGTTCGGCCCTCCACGCGGTCTTACCCGCGCTTCAGCCTGCCCATGGCTAGATCACTCCGCTTCGGGTCTAGGACACGCGACTGAATCGCCCTATTCAGACTCGCTTTCGCTACGGCTCCCCCACACGGGTTAACCTCGCCACATGCCACTAACTCGCAGGCTCATTCTTCAAAAGGCACGCCGTCACCCCGCAAGGCTCCGACGGATTGTAGGCGAACGGTTTCAGGTACTATTTCACTCCCCTCCCGGGGTACTTTTCACCATTCCCTCACGGTACTCGTCCGCTATCGGTCACCAGGAAGTATTTAGGCTTACCAGGTGGTCCTGGCAGATTCACGGCAGATTACAGGGGTCCGCCGCTACTCGGGAACACCCACAGAAGACCAGCCACTTTCACCTACCGGACTCTCACCGCCTACGGTCAGCCTTTCCAGACTGTTCGGCTAGCAACTGGCTTTGTAACTTCTCGAACAAGTGTCAGCTCATTCAGCAGGGTCCCACAACCCCAACCACGCAACCCCTGACAGGTATCACACGCAGCCGGTTTAGCCTCAATCCGCTTTCGCTCGCCACTACTCACGGAATCACTATTTGTTTTCTCTTCCTACGGGTACTGAGATGTTTCACTTCCCCGCGTTCCCCCCACACACCCTATGTGTTCAGGTGTGGGTGACTGGACATGACTCCAGCCAGGTTTCCCCATTCGGACACCCTGGGATCACAGCTTGGTTGACAGCTCCCCCAGGCCTATCGCGGCCTCCCACGTCCTTCATCGGCTCCTGGTGCCAAGGCATCCACCGTTCGCCCTTGACAACTTGACCACAAAGATGCTCGCGTCCACTGTGCAATTCTCAACAAACGACCAACCCACAACCCCACAGCCCCACACCAGCACCACCACAGTGATCGGTATGCGAGACCAGGCCATGCCTGGCAACCAGCTCCACCCACAGGCGAAGCAATGGCTCCGAAAGAAACAACCACCGGTTGTTCTTTCAGGACCCAACAGGGTGCTCTACGCCAAACCCCAGCCGCACCAGGAGGAACCGTTCCACACCACCCCGAAAGATGGCCGTACTAGGTATCCCGGCCGTTGCCGGCATCCAACTCACCAGTGTCTCCGCCATTGAGCACCCCACCACCACATTCGGGCAGTGCGGGCTCCTTACCGACTTTCGTCGGAAGGTGCTCCTTAGAAAGGAGGTGATCCAGCCGCACCTTCCGGTACGGCTACCTTGTTACGACTTCGTCCCAATCGCCAGCCCCACCTTCGACGGCTCCCTCCACAAGGGTTGGGCCACCGGCTTCGGGTGTTGCCGACTTTCGTGACGTGACGGGCGGTGTGTACAAGGCCCGGGAACGTATTCACCGCAGCGTTGCTGATCTGCGATTACTAGCGACTCCGACTTCACGGGGTCGAGTTGCAGACCCCGATCCGAACTGAGACCGGCTTTTTGGGATTCGCTCCACCTCACGGTATCGCAGCCCATTGTACCGGCCATTGTAGCATGCGTGAAGCCCTGGACATAAGGGGCATGATGACTTGACGTCATCCCCACCTTCCTCCGAGTTGACCCCGGCAGTCTTCGATGAGTCCCCGCCATAACGCGCTGGCAACATCGAACGAGGGTTGCGCTCGTTGCGGGACTTAACCCAACATCTCACGACACGAGCTGACGACAGCCATGCACCACCTGTGACCGCCCCCGAAGGACCCGACATCTCTGCCGGTTTTGCGGCCATGTCAAACCCAGGTAAGGTTCTTCGCGTTGCATCGAATTAATCCGCATGCTCCGCCGCTTGTGCGGGCCCCCGTCAATTCCTTTGAGTTTTAGCCTTGCGGCCGTACTCCCCAGGCGGGGCGCTTAATGCGTTAGCTGCGGCACAGGGAACCGGAGAGGCCCCCCACACCTAGCGCCCAACGTTTACAGCGTGGACTACCAGGGTATCTAATCCTGTTCGCTCCCCACGCTTTCGCTCCTCAGCGTCAGTATCGGCCCAGAGACCCGCCTTCGCCACCGGTGTTCCTCCTGATATCTGCGCATTTCACCGCTACACCAGGAATTCCAGTCTCCCCTACCGAACTCTAGCCTGCCCGTATCGACTGCAGGCCCGCAGTTGAGCTGCGGGTTTTCACAGTCGACGCGACAAGCCGCCTACGAGCTCTTTACGCCCAATAAATCCGGACAACGCTCGCACCCTACGTCTTACCGCGGCTGCTGGCACGTAGTTGGCCGGTGCTTCTTCTGCAGGTACCGTCACTTACGCTTCGTCCCTGCTGAAAGAGGTTTACAACCCGAAGGCCGTCATCCCTCACGCGGCGTCGCTGCATCAGGCTTCCGCCCATTGTGCAATATTCCCCACTGCTGCCTCCCGTAGGAGTCTGGGCCGTGTCTCAGTCCCAGTGTGGCCGGTCGCCCTCTCAGGCCGGCTACCCGTCGTCGCCTTGGTAGGCCATCACCCCACCAACAAGCTGATAGGCCGCGAGCCCATCCCAGGCCGAAAAACTTTCCACCACCAACCATGCGACCGGTGGTCCTATTCGGTATTAGCCCCCGTTTCCGAGGGTTATCCCAAAGCCTAGGGCAGGTTGCTCACGTGTTACTCACCCGTTCGCCGCTCGAGTACCCCGAAGGGCCTTTCCGCTCGACTTGCATGTGTTAAGCACGCCGCCAGCGTTCGTCCTGAGCCAGGATCAAACTCTCCAACAAAAACTTGTTGAAAAACTGTCCCGACAACAAAAGTGTTGCCAAAGGAATCCAAGACCAGCCAAACCGAAGCCTGACCAGTCCAGGGTATAAATCATAATTGGCACTGGCTTATCAAGCACCCTGTTGAGTTCTCAAAGAACAACCACACACCACTCGGGTGTCCCACATTGTGGGAACCCGCTTGGGGCAACCTCTTTACCTTACTCGGTTCACTTCCCGTCGTCAACCTCGTGTCCGAGGTGATCGAGGAGGTGTTCCGGATTCCACGATGACGCTCGCCGTATCACGGCGGTCGTTGCTGTCGTGGGGAGCCGCAGACCGGCCGATCACCACTTCGTGGTCATCCGCCCGGCTCCTGCCGGCGTCCGAACTTTACCCGGTCGGCCTCGCGATCGCAACCCCATCTTGGAGTGTTCTCGCACCGCCCGGATCCTCAGCCTCGCCCGGCGTCTCCGCCACGAGCCTGGTGCCGTTGTCGGCCAGTTTGTCCGGCCTCCCGCGTGCAGAGAGAAAGTTACGCCGCCCGCCCGGAGAAGGCAAATCGGCGATCGTCACTTGAACCCGCAAGGGCCGCCGGCGGTCGCGCATTCGTGACGACCACGTGGGTCCAAAGGCGGTCCCGGCGTGCCAGAGTGTCTGTCATGGCTGACCTCCCGCGCACCCGGGTGACCGTGCTCGCCGAGGACGCGCTGACGGGACTGCTGCTGCCGTTCTGGCAGCTGGTCATCGGCGCCTTCGTGGTCTTCGTCGTCCTGGTCTCGGTGGCTCGGCTGGCCCGCCGTGGTCGGTCCCGCATGACGACGGCACTCCTGGTCACCGCCGCCGCGATCGCCGGCTTCGCCGTGCTGGGCGTACTGCTTCAGGGGTGAGCGTCAGAGCCGGCGGTTCGCGAGGCTCGGCAACTCGGCGCGGATCGTCCGCAGCCGGTCAAGATCGAGGTCGGCGACGGCCAGACCCGGGCCGTCGGGCACCTGGGTGAGCACCACCCCCCACGGGTCGACCACCATGCTGCGTCCGTAGCAGGTCCGGCTCGGCTCGTGGTCGCCGACCTGCCCCGCCGCGGCGACGAAGCACTGGTTCTCGATCGCCCGCGCGCGCAGCAGCACCTCCCAGTGGTCCCGCCCCGTGTGGACCATGAAGGCCGCCGGCACCACGAGCAACTGGGCGCCGCCCTCGATCACGAGCCGCCGGTACAGCTCCGGGAACCGGAGGTCGTAGCAGATCGACAGGCCCACGCGAAGGCCCTCGACGTCGACGACCACCGGCTGGTCGCCCGGGGCCACGGTGGCCGACTCCAGGTAGGAGACCCGGCCGGGGATCTCCACGTCGTACAAGTGGATCTTGCGGTAGCTGGCGGCGAGCGTGCCGGAGCGGTCGAAGACCAGGGAGGTGTTCCAGGTGCGGGCCGGATCCGGCCCGCGCTCGTGGATCGACCCGGCGATCAGCCACATGCCCAGCCGCCGGGCGACGCCGGCGAAGAACTGGCCGACCTCGCCGTCGACCGGCTCCGGTTCGGGGAGGCCCGCGGCGGGGCCGAGATAGTCGACGAACTCCGGCAGGAGCGCCAGGTCCGCGCCGGCCGCCGCCGCGCGTTCCAGCAGGGCCTCCGCGGCCGCGAGGTTCGCCTTACGGTCTTCCCGGGAGTTCAGCTGACAGACGGCGACGCGCATGGGGATCAGCGTACGACCGGAGGGGGCGCGGCGACAGCGTCGAAGAGGTGGCGGGGCTCCCGGGCCACGGGTGGATCGAGCCTGCGGCGTCGGCCGGGCCGGACATGACACCGCGCCCGACCGGAGCGGTCGGGCGCGGCGGCGGTGGATCAGGCCGACTTCTCCTCGCGGTCCCGCCGGGCACGCCGGCCCGTGAACTCGCGGGGAACGATCGTCGGGTTGACGTTCTCGAGCACCACCTCGCGGGTGATCAGCACCCGGGCGGCGTCGGGGTTGCTCGGCACCTCGTACATCACGGAGAGCAGGACCTCTTCCATGATCGCCCGGAGGCCGCGGGCGCCCGTGCCGCGCAGCATCGCCTGGTCGGCAATCGCCTCCAGGGCCGGCGGCTCGAACTCCAGCTCGACGCCGTCGAGCTCGAAGAGGCGCTGATATTGCCTCACCAGGGCGTTGCGCGGTTCGGTGAGGATGCGCACCAGGGCGGTGCGGTCGAGGCTGCGCACGTTGGTGATCACCGGGAGCCGGCCGATGAACTCGGGGATCAGGCCGAACTTCAGCATGTCCTCCGGCATGACCTGGCTGAAGATGTCATCGGTCGACCGCTCGGAGACCGACCGGAGCCGGGCGCCGAAGCCCGTGCCGCCGTGGCCGGTGCGGGCCTCGATGATCTGGTCGAGCCCGGCGAAGGCACCACCGCAGATGAACAGCACGTTCGTGGTGTCGATCTGGATGAACTCCTGGTGGGGGTGCTTGCGCCCACCCTGTGGCGGCACGTTGGCCACCGTGCCTTCCAGCATCTTCAACAGCGCCTGCTGGACGCCCTCGCCGGAGACGTCCCGCGTGATCGACGGGTTCTCCGACTTACGGGCGATCTTGTCGACCTCGTCGATGTAGATGATGCCGGTCTCGGCGCGCTTGATGTCGTAGTCGGCGGCCTGGATCAGCTTGAGGAGGATGTTCTCCACGTCCTCGCCGACGTAGCCGGCCTCCGTGAGCGCGGTGGCGTCGGCGATGGCGAACGGCACGTTCAGCATCCGCGCCAGGGTCTGCGCCAGGTGGGTCTTGCCGCACCCCGTCGGGCCGAGCAGCAGGATGTTGGACTTGGCCAGCTCGACGGCGTCACTGCCGGAGCCCGGCGCGCCGGCCGCCTCGGCCTGGATCCGCTTGTAGTGGTTGTAGACCGCGACGGCGAGCGCCTTCTTGGCCTGGTCCTGCCCGACGACGTAGGTGTCGAGGAACTGGCAGATCTCCATCGGCTTGGGAAGCTCTTCCCACTTCACCTCGCCGGACTCGGCCAGCTCCTCCTCGATGATCTCGTTGCAGAGATCGATGCACTCGTCGCAGATGTAGACCCCGGGGCCCGCTATGAGCTTTTTGACCTGCTTCTGCGACTTACCGCAGAACGAGCATTTAAGTAGGTCGCCGCCGTCACCGATCCGTGCCACCTACGTTCTCCCTGCACTCGTCGGCCGGAGACCCGGCCCTCGCCTGCGGACGTGGAAGCGTCCGCCTCGTTTCACCCCGCTCGTCCACCCCGCCGGCGTACCGGTGGAGCGGCACAGACCCGACGTTACCCGCTGGCGGGGGTTTCTCCGACCCCCAAAACGGGTGTGTCAGACGGTCGGCCGGGAGCGGACTCCCGGCCGACCGCGACCCGAGCTGTTCAGCTGGCGGCGTTGGCCGCCAGCAGGCCCTTCTTGCGGCTGGTGAGGATGGTGTCCACCAGCCCGTACTCCTTGGACTCCTCGGCCGTCATGATCTTGTCACGGTCGATGTCCTTGCGGACCTTCTCGATCGGCTGGTTGCAGTGCCGCGAGAGCATGTCCTCGAGCTGCGTGCGCATCCGCAGGATCTCCCGGGCCTGGATCTCGATGTCCGAGCCCTGCCCGTAGCCGCCCTCGGTGGCCGGCTGGTGGATGATGATCCGCGAGTTCGGCAGCGCCATCCGCTTGCCCGGGGTGCCGGCGGCCAGCAGCACGGCCGCCGCGCTGGCGGCCTGGCCGAGGCAGACCGTCGAGATGTCCGGCCGGACGTACTGCATGGTGTCGTAGATCGCCGTCATGGCGGTGAACGAACCGCCGGGCGAGTTGATGTACATGATGATGTCGCGGTCCGGGTCGGTGCCCTCGAGCGTCAGCAGCTGCGCCATCACGTCGTTGGCCGACGCGTCGTCGACCTGGACGCCGAGGAAGATGATCCGGTCCTCGAAGAGCTTGTTGTAGGGGTTGGACTCCTTGACCCCGTACGACGTGCGCTCGACGAACGACGGCAGGACGTAGCGGTTGTGCACGGCCGCGAACTGGGGCGGCAGGCTCAGGTCGGTCATCGTCAGCTCCTCAGCTCAGGGTCCCGGCGCCATCCGGAACCTGGGCGGCCCCGATGATCACCTTGTCGATGAAGCCGTAGTCCAGGGCCTCCTGGGCGGTGAACCAGCGGTCGCGGTCGGAGTCCGCCTCGATCTGCGCCTGGCTCTGACCGGTGTGGTGCGCGACCCGCTCCTGGAACATCCGCTTGGTGTAGAGCATCTGCTCCGCCTGGATGGCGATGTCGGACGCGGTGCCGCCCAGACCGCCGGAGGGCTGGTGCATCATGATCCGCGCGTGCGGCAGGGCGTAGCGCTTGCCCTTGGTGCCGGCGCAGAGCAGCAGCTGACCCATCGACGCCGCCATGCCCATCGCCACGGTCGAGACGTCGTTGTCGATGAACTGCATGGTGTCGTAGATCGCCATGCCGGAGTAGACCGAACCGCCCGGCGAGTTGATCCAGAGGTTGATGTCGCGGTCCGGGTCCTCCGCGGCGAGCAGCAGGAGCTGCGCGCAGATGCGGTTGGCGACCTGGTCGGTCACCTCGCTGCCCAGGAAGATGATGCGTTCCTTGAGCAACCGGTTGTAGACCGAGTCGTCGAGGTTGCCAATGGTGTCGCCACCGCGGGCATCGATCGCCCGGAGCGGCTTCGCTTGGATGTGCATGTCGGTCATGGCAGCCCTTCGCTCTCCGTACCGTCCTACCCGACACTAACCGCTCAGCCGGATGGCAGAGCGCCGGTCCGGGCAGTGTTCGCTATCAGCGCAGTACCGCCGAGGCGTACCCGAAAAGGGAATCGGCCGCCGTCCACCGCAGGCGGCGGACGGCGGCCTCCCCGCACTGTCAGTGCTCGTGGTTGTGCTCGGCCTCGTTCTCGGCGCGCAGCGCGTCGAGGGTGACCTCGTTGCCAGCCGAGTCCTTGATCTTGATGCGCTCCATGACCGAGGCCAGGGCCTTGCCCCGCCGCACGTCACCGAAGACGGCACCGGCCGCGCCCGAGCGGACCAGCTGGTCGTAGTACTGCTGCGGAGCCATCCCGGCGCGCTGGGCCCGGTGCACGATCTCGTGGCCGAACTCGTCGTCGGAGACCTGCACGTCCTCGGCGTCGGCCAGGGTGTCCAGCAGCAGCTGGACCTTGACGCCCTCGGTCGCCGCCTCGGTCAGCTCGGCGTCGATCTGCTCCTCGGTCTTCTCCTCGGCCGCGAGGTATTCCTCCAGCGAGGCGCCGATCCGCTCGAGCTGGTCGACCATCGCCTGCTTGCGGCTCTCGACCTCCTCGCGGACGATGCCCTCCGGCGCCGGCACCTCGGCGGCGGCCACCATCTGCTCCAGCGCCTTGTCGCGGGCGGCGTAGATCTGCTCGACCCGCTTGCCCCGGGTGACCCGCTCCCGCAGGTCGCCGCGCAGCTCCTCGATGGTGTCGAACTCGCTCGCCATCTGGGCGAACTCGTCGTTGAGCTCCGGCAGCTCCTTCTCCTTGACCGTGCGGACGGTCACCGCCACCTCGGCGTCACGGCCGGCGAAGTCGCCGCCGACGAGCTGGGTGGTGAAGCTGGTGTCCTCGCCGGCGGCCAGGCCGACGACGGCCTCGTCCAGGCCCGGGAGGAGCTGCTTGCTGCCGACCTCGTGGGAGATGTTGCTGGCGGAGCCGCCCGGCACGTCCTCGCCGTCGACGGTCGCGTTCAGGTCGATCTGGACGTAGTCGCCCTCCTGGGCGGCCCGCTCGACGGTCTTCAGGGTGGCGAACCGCTCGCGCAGGTTCTTCACCTGCTCGTCGATCTCGCTGTCGTCGATCTGCAGCTCGTCGACGGTCACCTCGATGGTGGCCGGGTCCGGCAGGGTGATCTCCGGGCGGACGTCGACCTCGGCGGTGAAGTTCAGCGAGTCACCGTCGTTGAACTCGGTGATCTCGACCTCGGGACGGCCGAGCGTCTTCAGGTCGTGCTCGCGGACGGCGGCGAGGATGTTCTGCGGGATGGCCTCCTGCACCGCCTCGTTGAGGACGGTGCCCCGGCCGACCCGCTGGTCGATCACGGCCGCAGGAATCTTGCCCTTGCGGAAGCCGGGCACCTGGACCTGCTGCCCGATCTCCCGGTACGCCTTCCTGAGGCTCGGCTCGAGCTCGACGAACGGCACCTCGATGGCGAGCCGCACGCGCGTCGGGCTCAGAGTCTCGACGGTGCTCTTCACAGGCGTACTCCTTGACGGATCTCGGTTTTAGTCTGGGCGTGATAAGCCCATCGAGTGTAGGCGAGCCGGCCGGACGCACCGGCAGCGGCCGGGGACCGCACAGAGGGCGACCCCGGCGACCGGCCGCGGACGACAGTCGGGGTGGCGGGATTTGAACCCACGGCCCCTCGCTCCCAAAGCGAGTGCGCTACCAAGCTGCGCCACACCCCGTGGCGACGAGCAGTCTATGCCGTCGCGACCCGCCGGAAGTCCCGGGGCGTCCCTCAACGCGCCGAAGGGGGACCAACCGGACATCCGACGCTCCGACACCAGCCCGCCGGGGATACGGCCGCGCGGAGCACGCGGGTCATTCGGTACGCTGTCGGCGCGCCCTGCGATGGCGGGGTGCACGCGGGCGTAGCTCAATGGCAGAGCTTCAGTCTTCCAAACTGACGGTGCGAGTTCGATTCTCGTCGCCCGCTCCAGTAGTACCGGCCCAGGTCAGCGGCGTTGCCGCAGAGCCTGGGCCGCTCTCGTCTCAGCTCTCTCTGATCTCGCGTGCCATTGGCGGGCCAGTAGCAGCGGCGGCTCCACGTTCCGCTTCAAGGTCCGATCCGGCCTGGACCGGAACGTACGGTCAGGGCGACGACCGAAGCAGGGCGACGACCGCTGCCTCGATGGGTTCGATGACCGGATCCCCGTGGTCTGAGGTGTCCACTTCGACGACGGCGTCGACTCCGTCCGGCGGCTCGAAGATCGACCGCTTCAACTCGCCTCGCTGGAACTGGGATTCGAGCTGTTGGTCGACAGCCGCGCCGCTGACCGCTCTGGCACGGAGGCGATCGCGGATCACCGCCTCGTCGGCCACGACGTGCACAGCGAGGACTCGTGCGCCACACGTGATCAGCGCATCGAGCAAGGTGTGCGACAACACCGAGGACTCCACGACGAAACTCACCCGTGCGATCGCGAACAGCCGGGCCGTGTCGGCCATCACGGCCTCGGCGCGGAGGCTGAAGGGACCACCGGCGATGTGGAAATCGGAATCGAGCTGGACGTCGCCACCCGGCATGACGGAAGCGGAGGACAGCCCGAGGCCGGTCTTCACCTCGTCCCGGGTCAGCAGCGGTAGCCCGAGGCGGCGCGCCGATGCGATGGCGACCGTGGTCTTTCCGGCTCCGGGAGATCCGCAGACGGCAACCACCACCGGCCTGTCCCTTCCGAGCACCCGCCGATGGTGCCAAAGCTCCAGCCGGCTGTCGACGGGCCCAGAGTTCCCTGAGGTCACGAGTGCCGAGAACCTCGGCGGCGACGCTGCCGACGTACCAGTGCCAGGACGAAGAGCAGCAGCGGTACGGCGAGCGTGGCGTACCACCACGGCGGCGCGGCGAACGGAGACGGACGCGGCTCCGGGCCCCCGTACGCGGCCCGGGCCAGCAGGTCCCCGGGCACCTCGACGTCGCCGACGCCCTCCGGGGCGGTCAGCAGCACCTGCTCCCGACCTTGGGCGGAGACCGCCGCGAGAACGGTGTGCCGCTTCGCGAGGTCCGGTTCCTGCGACTGGCGCTCCACCACCGGTTCGCCGTTCCGCCAGGCGACCAGCTCCACTGCTGAGCCGTAAACAGGGGTGGCGTCGCCGACCGGGCGGCCGGTGGCCGCGTCGAGATACTCGATGCGCCAGGAGCGCCGGAGCGTCTCGGCGGTGTCGGCGCACCGGTTGGTGGCGCAGCCGTCGTATGCCAGCACGGCGATCCGTCGGCCGTCGGGGCTCCAGGCACCCCGGCCAGCCAGTTGCCGCTGCTCGCCCAGCTCGACCTGCCACCGCACCCCGCCCGCGACGGGGTCGACCACCACCAGCCGTTCCCGCTCGGAAGCCTCCGCGGTCGGGTCGACCCGGCCCGCCACGGCCAGCAGGGACCCGTCGGGCGACCAGGCCGCCGCGCTGTGGCTGGCGAACGTGCCGACCGGCAGCACCCGTTCCGTTCCGGTCCAGGGGTCGACGGTGAGCACGTCGTCGGGCTTCGACGGGTCGTTGAGCTGCTGGTTGTCCGGCCCGTACGTGATCACGGTGTCGTCGTTGTCCCTGGTGAACAGGACCTGCCTGCCGTGCGGGGACCAGGCCAGCGGGCGCAGGCCCGGCCGGTGCGCGGGCCGTTCCTCGCCCGTCCGCAGGTCGACGAGGCTGCCGGTGCCGGCACGCAGGTACCACCTGCCGTCGGGCGAGAGCATCCCGTGCGTCTCCCCCACGCTGATCGGCAACAGCCGGTAGCCGCCGGCCCGACCGATCACGACCCCGGTGGACTCGAAGTAGCGGGTGTGCGCGGTGAAGAAGAGCACCGAGGCCGGGCCCACCGGGTGCTGCCCCACGGTCGCCTGCCACAGCCACGGGTCCCGTACGCGGCTGGGGACGGCCTCGGCGGGGGCCGCGTCGCGCTGCGCAGCGAGCCAGCCGGGCGTCTGGGTGGCGACGAGGGCAGTGGCCGCCGCGGCGAGGAAGGTCGCGACGGTCGACGCTCGGCGCATGCGCATGGGTTCATTAGACCGGAGCCGGGGCCAGGCATCGGTGGATGCCGACGTCGTCGGCGAAAACCCGACCGCCCCGGGCAGCGCCGGCGCGTACCCTTCGGACGTGGAACTTGATGATCTTCCTCCTGCGGAGTTCGCCTTTCCGGGGCCGCTGCGGGACCAGCTGGTGGCCGCGATCCTGTCCGGTGCGAAGACGTCGACGTCCAGCCTCGTGCTCGGCTACGAGCGGACGGACGAGCCGATGCCCGAGGTGGGTGAGCGCTCGGCGGTGGTCGACTCGGCGGGCCGGCGGGTCGCGGTGATCGAGGTGACCGAGGTACGTGTGGTCCGGCTCGGCGACGTCGACCTGCCGCACGCCCTCGACGAGGGCGAGGGGTACGAGTCGGTGGCGCAGTGGCGGGCCGGGCACGAGACGTTCTGGCACAGCGCGGAGGTTCGCGCGGAGCTGGGCGACCCGGGCTTCACCGTCGACGACGACACAGCGGTGCTGCTCGAACGCTTCCGGCTGGTGCACACCGCCTGAGCGCCCCTTGCCATACGCGGCGACCCGGGCGTGCGGCGGCGCGCGCCGTACGCCCGGGTCGGTCGCCCGCTCAGCCCCAGTTCTGCGGGGCGGGCTGGCGGGTGGTGGCGTTCAACCGGTTGAAGAAGTTGGTGGTGGCGAGCCAGAGCACCAGCGCGGCCAGTTCCTTCTCCTCGAAGTGCCGGGCGGCCTCGTCCCACACCTCGTCGGGCACGGGGTCGGCCCGGTCGGCGAGCCGGGTCGCGGACTCGGCGAGCGCGAGTACGGCCCGCTCGGCGTCGGTGAAGTACGGCGTCTCCCGCCAGGCGGCCAGCGCGAACAGCCGCTCCTCGGTCTCCCCCGCCTTCCGGGCGTTGCGGGCACCGGAATCGAGGCAGGCGCTGCACCCGTTGATCTGGCTGGCCCGCAGGTGGACCAGCTCCAGGGTGCTCCCCGGGACCCCGGCCGAGTGGGCCGCCTTGTAGAGCAGATTGATCGCCTTCACCGCGTCGGGAAGCAGGGTCGCGGGGTTCTGCATACGGGCCTGTACGGACATCGTGTGCCGTCCTTCCTGTTACGCTGCCGACGCCCCCGCCGCAGCGCTTTCCTCTTCGTCACCCTGCTGTCGACAGCCGGAGGGGCGACGTGACAGATGTGACCCGGACCACACGAGGGCCGGAGGCCGACCGGGATGGCGATGCCGTGAGCGACACCGACCTGCTCGCCGAGCGCTTCGAGGAGCAGCGCCAACGGCTGCGCTCCGTGGCCCAGCGGATGCTCGGCTCCCGGGCCGAGGCCGACGACGCGGTCCAGGACACCTGGCTGCGGCTCAGCCGCGCCGACGTCGACGGCATCGAGAACCTGCCGGGCTGGCTCACCACCACCGTCGGGCGGGTCTGCCTCGACCGGCTGGGCTCCAGCGCCGCGCGGCACGAGCGGCCCGCCGACGTGGCCGCCGACGAGTCGACCACGCCCGGAGACGGCGAGGCCGACCCCGAGCGGGAGGCGATGCTCACGGAGTCGGTCGGGCGCGCGCTGGAGGTGGTGCTGCGGACCCTCGGCCCCACCGAGCGGCTCGTGTTCGTGCTGCACGACATGTTCGCGGTCTCCTTCGACGAGCTCGCGCCCGTGGTCGACCGCAGCCCGGCCGCCGTACGGCAGATCGCCAGCCGGGCCCGCCGGCGCGTGCAGGGCGGGTCGCCGGCGCCGGAGGCCGACCGGGCCCGGCAGCGTGGGACCGTCGAGGCGTTCCTCGCCGCGTCCCGCGAGGGGCGCTTCGACGACCTGCTCACCCTGCTCGACCCGCACGTCGTCCTGCGCTCCGACGCGGCGGCCGTGCGGATGGGCGGGGCCGGCGAGGCACGCGGCTCGGCCACGGTCGCCAGCTTCTTTTCCGGCAAGGCGCAGGGGGCGGTCCCGGCGTTCGTGGACGGCGCGCCGGGAGCGGTGGTGCTCGTCGACGGCCGTACCCGCCTGGTGCTCAGCTTCGTGGTGACCGACCGGATCCTCGGCATCGAGGTGGTCGCCGACCCCGAGCAGATCGCCGGCCTGGACCTGGTCGTCGGGTGACGGTCCGCGCCGCCTGAGTCGCACGTCAGGGCGCGATCGGCGCTGGTGCGGCTGCTGCGTACGATTCGGGGCCGGGCATCCCCTCGTCCCGCGGAGGTAACGGCAGATGGCAGGCCAGCACGAGGGGTACGCCCTCGGCGTCGACCTCGGCACGTCCCACACCGTCGCCGTGCTGCGCCGACCCGACGGGCACACCCGAGCACTGCTCGTGGACGGCCAGCCGATCATCCCCTCCGGCGTGTACGCCGACGTGGACGGGCTGCTGCACGCCGGCCGGGACGCCCAGCGGCTGGCCCGCACCGATCCGGGCCGGTACGAGCCCAACCCGAAGCGGCGCATCGACGAGCCCGCCGTCGTGTTGGGTGACCGCCGGTACCTGCCGGCCGAACTGCTGGCCGCGACGCTGCACGCGGTGGCCCGGGCGGCCGTCGAGGCGGTCGGGTTCCTGCCCCCGGCGGTGCTGACGTGCCCGGCGACCTGGGACGCCGCCCGCCGCCAGGTGCTGGCCGACGCCCTGGCGACGGCGGGCTGGCCGTCGGCGGCAGAGCACACGCTCTCCGGTCCCACGCCGCCGGGCACCCGGCTGCTGCGGGAACCGGTGGCCGCCGCCCGCTACTACACGCAGGTGCTGCGCCGCCCGGTGCCGGTGGGCGGGACGATCGCGGTCTTCGACTTCGGCGCCGGGACGCTGGACGTCGCGGTGCTGCGCAACGAGGGCGCCGACCCGTGGGGCGACTCCGGGTTCACGGTCGTCACCGCGGGCGGCGCGGACGACCTCGGTGGCCTGGACGTGGACGCCGCCCTGCTGGGTCGGCTCGGCGAACTGGTGGCCGAGGCGCATCCGGCGCGGTGGGAGCGGCTGACCCGCCCGGAGTCCGCGACGCAGTGGCGGGAGCGGCACGAGCTCTGGGAGAACGTCCGGGGCGCGAAGGAGATGCTGTCGCGGGTGCCGGCGGCGCCGGTGGCCGTGCCGGGGGTGGAGGCGGCGGTCACGCTCACCCGGGCCGACCTGGAGCGGGTGGCCGGGCCGCTGCTGGGCCGGGCGGTGGCGGTGACCCGCGACGTGATCGGCGCGGCCGGTCTCGACCCGCAGCAGCTCTCCGGCCTCTTCCTGGTCGGTGGCGCCACCCGGATGCCGATGGTGGCCCGGCTGCTGCACGCCGAGCTGGGCATCGCCCCGACCGTGCTGGAGCAGCCGGAGCTGCCGGTGGCCGAGGGGGCGCTGACCGACCTGCCCCTGCCCCGGCGCGCCCGGGCCGCCGACGCCTTCGCCGCACCCGCGCCACCTCCCGCTGCGGCGCAGCCGGCCGGAGCACCACCGCCCGATCCCGCCGCGCCGGCACCGCAGGCCCCCGCACCCGCGCCACAGGCCCTCGCACCGGCACCGCCCGCCGTGCCGGCGCAGCCCGCATCTGCCGACAGCTCGCCGCACGCGCCCGCCGCGCCAGGGGACGGCGTCGGCAGCCACGACGGCGGTGTGCCGACCGTGCCCGCCGGCCCGGCCCCCACGCCGACGGCCGTCGCCGGACCGGAGGGTGTCACGCCGGCCCTGCCCGCCGGGCTGACGCCGACCATGGTCGCCGGGCAGTCGACCGCCCCGACCGTGCCCGCCGCACCGGCACCGGCCGACCCGTTCGCACCGCCGGGCGCGGGCCAGTCGCCGTTCGCGCCGCCCGGCGCAGGCCCGTCACCGTTCGCGCCGCCGTGGGCGCCGGCCGCTGGCCCGTCGGGCGCACCGGCCGAAGGCGCGGCACCGTACGCATCGCCGGGGACTCCGGCCGCCGCCCCGGCCTCGGGCGCACCGGCGGGCGGCGCGGCAGCCTACGCACCGCCGGGCGTACCCCAAGGTGGTCCTGCGGGGGCATGGCCGGGCGTACCCGTCTCCGGCACGCCGGTGTCGGCGTCGCCCGGCGGCGGCCGGAGTGGGTCGGCGCTCCCCCGACGCCGGGCGCTGTGGGTCTCGCTCGCCGCCGTGCTCGCGCTCGCCGGCGTGGCGACGGCGGCGGTGCTGTACCTGACCCGCGACCGCTATCCCGCCCTGGAGTTCCGGACCGTCGACCAGCTGACCCGGGTGCCCGCCGGCACGGAACGACCGGCGGACATGTTCACCGCGCTCCTCGGGCAGCGGGCCTACCTCGGGTATCCGCTCGGCGACGGGCGGCTGGAGGTGGTGGCGGTCGACGCCGGCACCGGCGCGGTGAAGTGGCGCAGGCAGACCGCGGCGTCCTCCGAGCGGTGGAAGGGGATCGTCGCCCTGCCCGGCGCGGTCGCGGTCTTCGCCGACGCCATCGGCGACGACACCCCCCGGGACCTCGTGCTGCTCGACGGCGCCTCCGGCGACCAGCGGTGGCGCCGGTCGATCCTGGGCAACGACGACGTGATCTTCGGCGACGGCGTCGCGGTGCAGGTGGACCGCGCCGGGAAGCGGCTCGTCGGGCTGCGCCTCGGCGACGGCGGGGAGGCCTGGTCGCAGCCCAGCCCGCGCGACGAGTACGACAACACCCGCACCAGCGTCCACCCGGTCACCACCGACAAGGCCCTGGGCGGCCCGGCTTTCCTCGACGGCTCCCCGCGCGATCCCTGGCGCGGCGAGGTCGACCGGATCGTGCAGGTGGGCGCGGACCGGTCGGTCCGACTGGTCGACATGGGCAGCGGCCGGGTGGTCCGCACCCGCGCCGGGGTGGCCGACCACGACGACCTGGTGGTGGCGCACGAGGACCGCCTCTACGTGGCCCGCGACGACGCCGGTTACCAGTTGCTCGCGTACGACCTGACGAGCGACGCCCAGCCGAAGGTGCTGTACACGGCCGAGGACGACAAGCGCCGCCCGGAGGCCCTGGTGCCCTGCGGCGAGCGGCGGGCGTGCCTGCTGGAGGTGACCGGCGGCGACGACGAGACCACCGAGGTCGTGGCGGCCACCGAGGAGAAGGTGAGCCGGTGGAGAGCGCCGCGGGCGACCCGGCTCGTGCCGCTCGGCGAGCACCTGCTCGCCCGGCGGACCACCCCGGAGTCGGCCGGCACGCTGTTCGGCCCCGACGGGCGCGCCGTGCTCGCCGACCGTCGCGGGGTGGCGGTCCGGCTCGACGGGGGCAACCTGCTGCTCCTCGCCGACCCGCCCAGCTCGATCGAGGACGACCGCAGCGTCGCCGGGCTGTCGGTGGGCTCGGGTGAGGTGGCCGAGCTGGGCCAGCTGGCGGACGTACGCAGCGACACGTGCTCGTGGAACACCAGCGTGATCGCCTGCGGTGCCGGCAGGCAGAGCGGGGACGCCGGGGCGGAGTCCCCGTACGGATTCGTGCTCTACCGGTTCGCCGGGTAGCCGACACCCCGACAGGCATTCAGATGGATCTATATAGCCGATAGCCTCCTCTCAACGGCCAGGCTGCTCCGCGTCCGGTCACGAGCCGGCGCGGGGCCGACAGGAGGAGGACCGGCAGATGACGATTCCCCGTACCCGGCGATGGCGGGCCCGCACGGTGGGCGTACTCGCCGCCGCTGCGGTCGTCGCCGCGATGGGCACCCCCGCGGCGGCCGCCCCGGCCACCGGCGAGATCCTGCACGCCGACGCCCCGAACGCGGTGACCGACGGATACGTCGTCGTGCTCAGGGACGACGCGATCGGACGCGCCGACGACCGGCGGGCCACCGTCGCGGACGCCGCCGGGCGGCTGGCCGACCGCTACGGGGCCACCGTCGACCGCGTCTACGGGCACGCGCTCAACGGATTCGTGGCGCACCTGCCGGAGCGGGCCGCCCGGCGGCTCGCCGCCGACCCGGCCGTGGCGTACGTGGAGCGGGACCGGGTGGTGACCCTCGTCGGGCCGGGCGTGCAGCTCAACCCGCCGTCGTGGGGCCTGGACCGCATCGACCAGCGCAACCTGCCGCTCGACGGCCGGTACGCCTACCCGAACACCGCGCACAACGTGCACGCGTACGTCATCGACACCGGCATCCGGAGCACGCACGGCGACTTCGGCGTCCGGGCCGGCGGAGGCGTCGACCTCGTCGACGGCGGCCCGGCGGACGACTGCAACGGCCACGGCACCCACCTGGCCGGCACCATCGGCGGCACCCGGCACGGGGTGGCGAAGGAGATCCAGCTGCGGCCGGTACGGGTGCTCAACTGCGCCGGCAGCGGCACCTTCTCCCAGGTGATCGCCGGGGTGGACTGGGTCACCGCGAACGCCGTGCGGCCGGCGGTGGCGCTCCTGGCGCTCGGCGGCGGCGCCAGCACGGCGCTGGACGCCGCGGTGAACCGGTCGATCTCGTCCGGGGTGACCTACGCGGTCACGGCGGGCAGCTCGAACGCCAACGCCTGCAACTACTCCCCGGCGCGGGTGGCGGCGGCGCTCACGGTGGCGGGCACCACCAGCACCGACGCCCGGATGCCGAGCGGCAACCACGGCAGCTGCATCGACCTGTTCGCCCCCGGCGCCAACATCACCTCCACCTGGCACACCGGCGACGCGGCGGTGAACACCATCAGCGGCAGCTCGATGGCCGCCGCGCACGTCACCGGCTGCGCCGCGCTCGCCCTCTCGGCCAATCCGACCTGGAGCCCCGCGCAGGTGGCCGCGTATCTGGTCGGCAGGGCGACGACCGGAGTGGTGACGGGCGTGGTCAGCGGTACGCCGAACCGCCTGCTCTACTGCGGCCCCTGACCCACGCGGCCCGTCGCACCGGCGGGCCGCGCGGCTCACCCGCGCCCCCGCGGCCGTGAACTCCGGCTGCGGGGCGCGGATGAGGGCTGCGGCCTCGGCGGGAAGATCGATGTTCGGCGGGCCTTGTCCGTGCAGGGCCCGCCGACTACCGTTCAATTGATGATCGACTATCTGGTCATCGGCGGCGGAATCGCGGGCGCCAGCGCCGGACACCACCTCGCCGCGTACGGAACCGTGGTGCTGCTGGAGATGGAGCAGGCCCCCGGCCAGCACTCCACCGGCCGCTCGGCCGCCGTGTTCTCCGAGTACTACGGCGGGCCGGCGGTGCGCGCGCTGACCCGGGCCAGCCGGGGCTTCCTCACCGCGCCGCCGCCGGGGTTCGCCGAGCATCCGCTGCTCACCCCGCGCGGCGTGCTCAGCCTCTGCCCGCCGGGCAGCGAGGACGCCTTCGAGGCGGCGCTGCGCGACGGGGCCGAGGTGGACCCGCCGGCCCGCGAGATCGACGTCGCCGACCTGACCCTGCACTGCCCCGTCGTGCGGCCGCAGTGGTGCCGGCGGGCGATGGTGAAGCCGGCCGTGCGGGACCTCGACGTCGCCGCGCTGCACCAGGGCTACCTGCGCGGCATCCGGGCGGCCGGCGGCCGGGTCGTGTGCGGCGCGCGGGTGCGCCGGCTGCGGCGCGGCGGCGACGGCTGGCAGGTGGGCACGGACGCCGGCGAGTTCAGCGCCCGGGTCGTCGTCAACGCGGCGGGCGCCTGGGCCGACGAGGTCGCGACGGCGGCCGGCGTACGACCGGCGGGGTTGACGCCCCTGCGGCGCACCGCCTTCCTGGTGGACGCGCCGGCCGGCGCCCCTACGGGGGACTGGCCGATGGTCAACGACGTCGACGGCACCTTCTACTTCAAGCCGGAGTCGGGGCGCCTGCTGGTCTCCCCGTGCGACATGACTCCCGCACCGCCGGGCGACGCCCGCCCCGACGACCTCGACGTGGCGATCGGCGCCGACCGGGTGCAGGCGGCGACCACACTGGACATCCGCCGCGTCCACCAGCCCTGGGCCGGGCTGCGGACCTCCACCCCGGACGACGTGCCCGTGATCGGCCCGGCGCCCGACGCGCCGGATTTCCTCTGGATGGCCGGGCTCGGCGGCTACGGCGTCCAGACCTCGCCGGCGGCGGGCGCCCTGCTCGCCGCGCTGGCGGTCGACGCCGCACCCCCGGTCGACCCCACCCCGCTGTCGCCGTCCCGCCTCCCCTGACCCGCCCCGACCACTCGACCACCCGACCACTCGACCACCCGGCCGCTCGGCCACGCGCGTCGGCTTCATGAGATTGGCGGCAGCCGAGGAGATCGCCTCCGCCGCCAACCTCATGACCAGCGGAGGGCCGGGGAGTCAGCCGGAGTGTTGGTTCAACGGGGAGCGGCGGGGCAGCATCGTCCACGCCGAGAGGGCCGCCGACAGCAGCGCCGCCAGCAGCATCACCTGGAAGACCGCCGGGTAGCCGGCCATGCTGGCGACCAGGCCGGCCAGCGGTGCCCCGGCCACCAGGCCGATGTCCCAGAACGAGGTGAACGCGCCGAGCGCCGTCCCCTGGTGGGCCGGGTCCGTACGGTTGATCACCAACAGGGCCAGCGCCGGGAAGAGCAGCGAGAGCCCGGCGCCGATCACCAGCCCGCCGAGGACCGCGACCAGCAGGTTCGGCGCGACCGCGACCAGGAGCAGCCCCACCGCCTCCACCAGGGCCGACCCGACGGCCACCCGGCCGGCGCCGAGCTTGTCGGGCAGCCCGCCCACGACGAGCCGGACCCCCACGTAGGTGAAGCCGAACGCGTTGAACGCGACGATGCCGTTCTCGATGCCCCGCTCCGCCATGTGCAGGGCCACGAACGCGGCCAGCGCGGCGTAGCCGAACCCGGCCAGGGAGAGCGCGACGCCGGGCGCCACCGCGCTGCGCGGCAGGATGCCGGCCCGGCCCGCCGGGCTCGCCTGCTGCGGCCGCGGCCGGGTGGCGACGAGCGCGGCCCCGACGGTCGCCGCCAGGACCGCGAACAGCCACACCGCCGGATAACCGGAGGTACGCAGCAACACCGCGCCGAGCAGGGCGCCAAGCGTGATGCCCAGCCACATGTAGATGCCGTACAGGCCGACGACGCGACCCCGCCGGTCGGCCGGCGCCAACGCCACCAGCCAGGCCGCGCCGGCGGTGTAGACGGCCGCCTCACCGATCCCGTGCAGGACCCGGACGCCGACCAGCACGCCGACGTTGCCGGCCACCAGGTAGGCCGCCCCGGCGGCGGCGCACACCACCGCCCCGCCCAGCATCACCGTCCGGTACCCGTGCCGGTCGCCGACCCGGCCGGCGATGGGCCGGGCGATCACGGCGGAGACCGCGATCGCGGCGATTACTACCCCCACCTGTACCCGGTTGCCGCCCAACTCGTCGAGGACGTAGAACGGCAGCACCGCCAGGGACGCGCCCACGCCGAGCAGGCACAGGAAGATCGCGGCGAAGAGCGGGACGATGGGCCGGTAGAACGATAGTTTCCCGCCGGTCATGGTCATGCGGTGACGCTCCTAGCCCGTGCTCCGTGAGGCCTTGCTGGGCGGCGAGGTGGTCCGGCGTCGCGGTTGCCGACGCAGGTCGAGTCCTCAGTGGATCGACCAGCGACCGGGCAGACCGAAGGCCGGCCGGGCACCTCGCGCTCAGGATAGCGGCATCGAAGCAGAACGATCCAATCAGCGACTGGAGACCATCGCCGACGGCTGCACCACCACCTGGGTCCACGACCCCTCAGCCGGGTCCGCGAACGCGCCAGCCCTGGCGGCAGCCGGCTGACGAAGCAGCCCCGGGGCGAACTTCCGCGTCGCGTGAGGTCATCCGACGACCGCCAGGAAACGGGAAGAGGTACATGGCGTCCTGATCACGAACGGCTGGTCCGGCGTTCGGTCGGGTGACCGCTGGGGGGACCAGCATTCCGACCCGATGCGGGTCCGCGACGAACTCCAGGGTCCGTCATGGGTGTCCGTCGGAAGGAGTGTCCGCACGTGGGACGCTGTCGAGCTGATGTCGCAGACGATTCACCGCCGTCTGGCGCCACGATGGGCCCGGACGACGCCTGATGTCACAGACGACTCAGCTCGACAGCGTCACACACCCTCCCGCCCCGGACCGGCTCGGCGACCACCACCGTCCCACGCAGCACGGATCACGAGTCCGAGCTGTATGACGGGGCGCTAGGCCGGTACGACGTGGAAGAAGTGGGTCGGCAGGTGCACGGCCAGTCCCTCGTGGATCTCGGCACAGACGGCCGGACCGTCGGTGGACAGGGTGCCGGGCGGCGGGGTGTCGACGCGGATCGCGGACCGCCCCGCGTCCAGCAGGCGGGCCGCCATCGCGAAGTCGCCCACCACCGCCTCGCCCGGCGCCACCATCCGCGTACGGCTGATCTGGACGCCGTTGCGGGTCAGGTCCGTCAGGAAGGAGCCCTTGCCGAGCAGGTGGGTGTAGTAGTCCCGCGGGTTGACGATCATGGCGTGCGGGGTGGCCCCGGTCTGCTCGATCTCGTCGCAGGCGGCGAGCAGGCCGCTGAGCCAGTCGTGCCGGTACGGCAGCCGCCCGATCTCCGGGTGCCGCAGCAGGCCGCCCTCGCCGATGGTCAGCGCCTGGTTCTCGGCCGTGGCGAGGCGGACCAGCAGCCGGTAGTCGATGAAGGAGGCCAGCGCCTCCGGGTCGT
Organism: Micromonospora sp. USAFONa4; assembly: GCF_057197825.1. NCBI lineage: Bacteria > Bacillati > Actinomycetota > Actinomycetes > Micromonosporales > Micromonosporaceae > Micromonospora > Micromonospora sp. USAFONa4. The sequence goes on from NZ_CM170072.1 coordinate 1,936,026, forward strand.
CGGCAAGCTCCTCGGGGATGCGCACCCAGGCGCGGATCGGGTGCACCCCGGCCGAGGCGGTGCCGAACCGGAAGGCGGCCTCCCGGCGCAGGCCCGACTCGTGCACGGCGGCGGCCTCGCCCGCGTCGGGCCGGCCCTCGGACCAGAACCGGACCGGCTCCATGCCGACCGGCCGCTTGCGGAACAGGTTGCGCACGGTCACCCGGGGGCGTTCCTTGGTCGGCTGGAAGGCGTCCGTGATGGTGTAGTCGAAGCGCACCTCGGCGCCGGCGGGATCGTCGGCGTACGCGCGGGCGAACAGCTCACCGGGCGACAGCGTCGACGGCGCGGTCACGGGTGGCGCGGTGGTGATGGTCATGAGTCCTCCCCGATGGAGATGGCGTGCCGGATCAGCCGCTCGTAGAAGGGCTGGTGGTGGTCGTGGTACGACCGCAGGGTGTCGTTGTTGGCGACGGTCGTCTCGAAGGACTTCTCGACCGGCGAGAAGCCCGAGGTGCGTTCGACGTCGAGGTGCCACTTGCGCGTACGTCGCCACTCGGCGCGCTCCCCCGGCGCCCAGTTCAGCGCCTCGGGCAGGAACGGCAGCCCCACGGCCTCGCACCAGGCCGACACCGTCTCGGCGGGGTGCCGCAGCAGGTCCTCGGCCCGGATCACCACCGGCGGCCGGTGCGCGGTCCGGCTGACCAGGTCGAACAGCTCCCACTGGTGCTCGAAGCCGATCTCCGGGCAGGTCACCGTCGGCTTGATCGCGTAGTGCGAGCTGATCGTGCGGGCCGGTTCCCGGACGATGAATGTGTGCGTGACGTCGGCGACCGCCCCGGGGTCGTCGAACAGGTGCCGATAGCGGTACTCGAGCGTGTCCTTGACGAACACGGTCCGGTCCCGGCCCAGCTCGGTCAGGTGCGCGACGACCTCCGCCGCGTCGGTCACGGTGACGGTGCCGCCGTCGGCGGTGGGCAGCTCGACGTGCCCCTCGTCGACGAGGGTGACCAGGGGCTCGTGGACGACCGTGACGTCGCCGCGGGCGATCATCATGCGCAGGAACGCGGTGGAGAGCGCCCGGGGGTGCGCCCACATGGCGATCACCGGCATGCCGGCCTCCCGTGGCGCGTCTCCCGCCGCCCCGGTGCGGCGCCGCGGCGGGGCGCGCTCACTGCGACCACGACGTGGGCTTGCGGTCCCACCGGTGGCCGCGCAGCGTGTCCAGCAGCCCGGCGTCCAGCGGTACGCCGTCGCTGACGGCCAGGTTGGCGCGGACGTGCTCGACGCGGCGCATGCCGGGGATCACCGTGCTCACCGCCGGATGGTGCAGGATGAACCGCAGCGCCAGCTCCGGCATGGTCATCCCGGCCGGCACGTCGGCGGCCAGCCGCTCGGCGCGCTCCACGCTGGGCAGCAGGTTCTCCGGTCCGAAGTACGTGCTGCGCCAGTCCTCCTCCGGCCAGGTGCTCTCGGCGGTCAGCGTGCCGGTCAGCGTCCCCTCGTCGAACGGGACGCGGGCGATGATCGCGATGTCGTCGCGCTGGGCGCGCGGGAACAGCTCGTCCTCCGGCGCCTGGTCGAAGATGTTGTAGATGACCTGCACGACGTCGATCAGGCCGGTGTCGAGGGCGGCGTGGCAGTTCGTCGGCTCCCACCGGTTGACGCTGATCCCGACGCCGTCGACCACGCCCTCCCGCTTGAGGTCCGCGATCGCCTCCTGCCAGCGGCCGTCGGCGGCCCACCGGTCCTCCCAGACGTGGAACTGGAGCAGGTCGATCCGGTCCACGCCGAGGTTCTCGAGGCTGCGGTGGGTGAACTCGCGGATGTGCTCGGCCGGGAAGACGTCGTCCAGGGTGTCCTGGGGGCCGGGCGGCCACTCGCGGTTCTTCGGCGGGATCTTGGTGGCCAGGTACAGCCGGCGGTCCGGGTGCCGGCGCACCAGGCCGCCGAGGAGCTGCTCACTGACGCCCCGTCCGTAGACCCAGGCGGTGTCGAAGAAGTTGCAGCCCCGTTCCACCGCCTCGTCCAGGCAGGCCGGCGCGGTGTCGTAGTCCCAGCCGGTGAAGCCGCCGGGTCCGCCCCCGATGCCCCACATCCCGTACCCGACCTCGCTGACCTGCCAGCCGAGCCGACCCATCCTGCGGTATCGCATTCCACTCCCTCATCCGTGCCGGAAATCGCGTCGCACGCGACCGTTCACCCTGGTCCCGCCGGCAGCAGCAGCCGGTCGGCCTCCCGCCCCTCGTGCGCGCCCAGCCAGGCGCGGTAGGCGCCGACGGACGGGCCGAGCCGGTGGTCGGTGAAGCCCCGGCGGCGTTCCAACTCGGCGCAGCCGTCGCGCCGGAAGAGCCGGGGGTTGTCGGTGAGCAGCGTCGCGAAGACCGCGCGCAGCCGCTCCTCGTCGGCGCCCGCGCCGGGCGGGAAGAGGGCCAGCAGCACGGCGGCGTCGCGGTCGCCCTCGCCGGCCGCCTCGCGCAACCCCGCCAGGAACCGCGCGCAGCTCACCCGGGGCAGGGCGTCCGCGCCGCCCAGCGGCAGGTCGGTGAAGTCGACGCTCACCGGGTGCAGGACGTGCAGCGTGCCGCCCCACTGGCGCGGGTCGACGACCGTGGCGACGATCCGCCGGGCGGCCCAGTCCACCGGCGTCCAGTCGGAGCGCACGGGCGCGTCGGGCCGCATCCCCAGCCGGTGGCAGGCCGCCAGCAGCAGGTGAGTCAGGGCCCGGGGGTTGGGGTGGCCGTCGTCGGCCGCGGGCATCACCTCGCCGAGGCGCAGCACCGTGACGGTCGCGCCGCGCCGCCGGGCGTCGTCGAGGTACCGCTCCGCCACCCACTTCGACCGGCTGTAGCCGCTCGTCGGCGCGACGGCGAGGGCCGGGTCGTACGTCTCGGGCAGCGGCTGCGGATGGCGGGCGGCCTCGCTGTCGAGGACGCCGAGGGTGGAGACGTGGTGCAGCGGCTTCGGCCGTCCCGTCAGGCACAGCCGCAGCAGCTCGGCGGTGCCGAGGACGTTCGCGGCGCGGTGGGCCCGGTAGTCGAACAGGAAATTGACGAGCGCCCCGGCGTGCAGCACGAGGTCGCAGTCGTGGGCCAGCCGGTCCCACGCCTGCGGGGTCAGGCCGAGGGCCGGGCTGCCGAGGTCGGCCGCGTACGCGTGCAGGCGCGGGCCGTGGCCGGGCCGCCACAGGCCCCGCTCTGCCAGCGCGCGCACGACGCGGGCGGTGGCCTCGGCGTCGTCGGCCGCGCGGGCCAGGCAGAGCACCCGGACGTCGGTGGTGGCGAGCAGCTCGTGTACCAGGCGCGCGCCGACGAAGCCGGTGGCCCCGGTGACCAGGACCGTGCGCGGCGCCCGGCGCCGGCCGACGGGGCGTACGGGCAGGTCTGCCGGGATCTTCGCGTCCCGCTCCACCAGCTCGTCCTCGGTCTCGGTGGGATCGGCCGTGCGCAGCCGTACGGCGAGTGCCCGGGCGAGCCGGGCGGCGCTGCGGTGGGTGAACAGGTCCTGCACGCCGACGCGCACGCTCTGGTCCGCGCCGAGGGCGGTGACCGCGTCGAGGGCCTGGAGCGAGTCGCCCCCGGCGTTGAGGAAGTCGGTGTCGGGGTCGAGGTCGGGCCGGCCGAGGACCGTCCGGAACACCCCGAGCACACGGTCGGCCAGCGTCCGTGCCTCGGCGGGCGCGGCCGACGGGCGGGTCCGGTCGGCGAGCGTACGGTCCAGCCATGCCTCCAGCGCCTGCCGGTCGACCTTGCCGTTGCCGGTCAGCGGCAGCGCGTCGCGCACGACGACGTGCCGGGGCACGTGGGTGCGGGGCAGCAGCCCGCGCAGGTGCGCCCGCACCTGCGGCTCGGTCACCTCGGGGTCGGCGGCGAGGAAGAGGGCCAGCGACTTCCCCCGGTGCTCGCGGGCCAGCAGGACCTTCGCCAGCCGTACGCCGGCCAGCCGGGTGGCGGCGGTCTCGATCTCGCCCGCCTCGATCCGGACGCCGTTGACCTTGAGCTGGTGGTCGCGGCGGCCGGCGAAGTGCAGCCGGCCGTCGGGGGCGATCCGGCCGAGGTCGCCGGTGCGGTAGAGCCGGGCACCCGGGATGTCGGGCAGCGGGTTGGGCACGAACACCTCGGCGGTGCGGGCCGGGTCGCCGAGGTAGCCCTCGCCCAGGCACACGCCGCCGATGACGATCTCGCCGGTCTCGCCCGGCGGCAGGGGGCGCAGCTCGTCGTCCACGACGGCGGCGTGGCAGTTGTCGATGGGCCGGCCGATGGGGATGACGTCGCCGTCGCTGCGGGCGACGGTGTGGAAGATCATTCCGATCGACGCCTCGGTCGGGCCGTAGCCGTTGGTGACCGCCACGCCCGGCACCAGTTCGACCAGCCGGTGCACCGCCCAGGGGTCGATCTCCTCGCCGCCGACGATCACGTTGCGCAGCGAGGCGACGGCACGCCGGGCCGCCGGGTCCCGGTCCAGGACCGACACCAGCGCGCCGAGCACGCTCGGCACGAAGTCGGTCATCGTGACGGTCTCGTCGGCGATGGTCCGGATGGTCCGCTCGACGTCGAGGAACCCGCCCTCGACCGGCACCACGGTGCGGCCGCCGGTGGTCAGCGGCCAGAACATCTGCCACACCGACGAGTCGAAGGTGTGCCGGCTGTTCTGGAGCACCACCTCGTCGCCGGTCGCCGCGAAGTGCCGCGTCATGAACCGCAGCCGGTTGGCGATGCCGTCGTGCCGGTTCAGTGCGCACTTCGGGGTGCCGGTGGTGCCGGAGGTGAAGATGCCGTAGATCAGGTCGGCCGGGCCGATCGGCACGCCGGGCCGGCGGCGGGTCGGGACGATCCCGTCGAGGTCGACGGGCAGGCAGGGGACGTCGCCGGTGTCGGGACGCGGGCCGGTGCCGCGTACCACCGCGAGCCGGGGCCGCACCTCCCGCAGCGCGGCGTGCAGCCGGTCCGCCGGCCAGCCGGGATCGACGGGCACGAAGGCCGCGCCGAGCTTCATCAGCGCCAGGTCGACGACGGGCAGTTCGAGCCCGTCGGCGATCAGGACGGGCACCACGTCGCCCCGCCGGACGCCCCGCCCGGTGAGGGCGGCGGCGACGCCGTTGGCCAGGTCGTCGAGTTCGCGGTACGTCAGCGAGCGGCCCCGGAACGACACCGCCCGGCGGTGCGGGTGCCGGTCGACGCGCTCCTCGACCATGCCGGGCACGGCCAGGAAGGGCCGGTCGTCGTACGCCTTCCCGGCGGCCGCCGCAGCGGTGGCGGTGCACCGGCAGGTGGGCCCGTCGGAGACGGGAACCGCCGCCGTGGATCCGGTGTCGCCCGCCCTCATCACGCCTCCTGTCCCCGTGCCCGCAGGCCTGTCGTCATGCTGCGGACGGGACGAATCCGACCCGACGCGCAGCAAGGGTAGTTATCGGCGCCGGTCGATGCCCTGGCTGCTGGTCAAGGACACTAGAGGGCCGATCGATGGGAGGGAATATGCAACTTTCTGCTACATCGATTTCCGTCACTTGGAAGTGGCGACCGCGCCCCCCGCGCGCCGCCCGTCCGGCGGGCAGGCCTCCCACCAGGGAATCCTTCGCCCACCCGCCGGCGTACGCGGAGATTCCACGCTGGACCGCCGGCCACGCGCGGAGGCGCACCGGCGGGGCGGACCGGCGCCCCCGCCACGCGACGAGCAGGAGCGATGACGGACGGTAGCCAGCGACGCGCGGACCGTTCGCGCCCGTGCAGCGGTTCGCGGGTGTCCCGCTCGCCGACCACCGCCCTCATCGCGATCAGCTCACCCGGCGGTCGTGCCCCTGCCAGAACCGCTCCCGAAGCTCGCGGCGCAGGATCTTCCCGCTGGGGTTGCGCGGCACCCGGTCGATGAACTCGTAGTGCAGCGGCTGCTTGAAACCGGCGAGCTGGCCGCGCAGGTGCAGCGCCAGGTCGCGCTCGGTGAGCTGCTGCCCCTCCACCGGCACCACGAACGCGTAGACGGCCTCGCCCCAGCGCTCGTCCGGCACCCCGACGACCGCCGACTCGGCGACCAGCGGGTGCCGGCTGATGACGTTCTCGACCTCGACCGGGTAGACGTTCTCCCCCGAGACGATGATCATGTCCTTGATCCGGTCGCGGATGTACAGGTAGCCGTCCTCGTCCAGCAGGCCGGCGTCCCCGGTGACGACCCAGCCGTCGACGAGCGTCTTCGCCGTGGCCTCCGGCAGGTTCCAGTACTCCACCATCACGCCCGGCGAACGCAGCCAGACCTCGCCGACCTCGCCGGCCGGCAGCGGGTCGCCCTTGTCGTCCACGATCTTGACCTCGAAGCCCGGGTACGGCAGCCCCGCCGACTGCATCTTGCCGCCGTCCGGGGTGTGGTCGGCCGGGGGCAGGCAGACGGCGGAGTTGCCGGTCTCGGTCAGGCCGTAGATCTGGGCGAACTCGCAGCCGAAGCCCTCGATGCAGCGGGCCAGCAGCGCCGTCGAGATGGGCGCGCTGCCGTAGACGATCTTCCGCAGCGAGGCGAAGTCCGCCTTGGTGACGCCGGGCTCCGCGAGCAGCAGTCGCAGCATCGAGGGCACCGCGAGGATGGTGGTGACGCGCAGCGATCTGATCAGCTCGACCGCGCCCGCGGTGTTGAACTCGCGCATCAGCACGTTCGTGGCGCCCGCGGCGAAACCCATCGCCGCCCACGACAGGCCGCCGATGTGGAATCCGCCGTTGCAGAGCAGGCTGACGTCGCTCTCGCGCAGGTCGAGCCAGTCCAGGTTCTCCGAGGCGAGCCCGTCGCGTACCGCGAAGAAGCTGCGGTGCGCGAGGACGACTCCCTTCGGCAGCCCCGTCGTGCCGCTGGTGTACATCTGCGCCAGCGGCGTGTCGGATGTGACCTTGGCCAGCACGTTCGCGTCCGGCTGCGCCGACACCCAGGCCGCGAAGCCGGCGCGGGCCACGCCGTCGGCGTCCAGCGCGACCACCTGCCGCAGCATCGGCAGCTCCGGCGCCAACTTCTCGGCGACCGGGGTCGAGTCGGCGTCGACGAAGAGCAGGGCGGCGCCGGAGTCGCGCAGGATGTGCTCGACCTCGCCGGCGGCCAACCGCCAGTTGATCGGCACGAACACCACGCCGATCTTCGCGGCGCCGAAGAGCAGGTCGTAGAAGTGCTCGGACTCCTTGCCGAGGTAGGCGACGCGGTCCCCGGGGCGCAGGCCCGCCGCCTGGAGGCCGCGTGCCACCTGGTTGCTGACGCGGTGCAGGGTGGCGTAGTCGACGCGCCGGCCCTCGCAGATGATCGCGACGGCTTCCGGCTGCTGGGCGGCGTGCCGGCGTGCCACGTCGACGAGCGTGCGCAACTGAACGGTCACCAAGTCCTCCTCAGTGGACGTACGGGGTGGGGGCGGCTCACGCCGCGTCGGCCGGGGAACGCATGCCGGGCGGGCTGACCGGCGCCATCCGCACCTCGCACCCGGCGATGCCGCCGTCGTCGTCCGGGAGACGCCGGGGCAGGTCGACGATCTGGACGAACCCGCCCTCCGCGCCCGCCAGCCCACCGGCCGCGCTGTGCCTGGCCCGCGACGCCGTCATCGCCGTTCCTCCTTGCGCACGAGTGCGAACTGAACGTAATCAGCGCGTGTCCACCACCCGGTAACAGCGGAAGAACTCGCCCAGGGGCCCGATCCGGGGCCCCGTACCCGGTAGTGGGGGCGTCACCCGCACCAACGGCGGTCGTCCCGGCAGTTACCCGAGCGTGGACGGGCTGGGGGCACCATGGGCGCGCGGGCGGTCCCTCCCGCCCGGCGCACCGCATCCGACAGCGATTCCTTCCGAGCGATCACAGCGAGGACGACATGGCGGACACGTGCCTGGAGCACGGGCATCGGCAGCTGATGGACGACGACCACTTCGCGGGCCCGTACGCGGCGTACGACGCCCCGAAGCGGTTCCCCGACCCGCCCTCCGGGGGCTGTGCACCCGCTTCCCGGACATCCAGCTCGCCGCCCCCCGGGAGTCGCTGAAGGTCAGGCGTACGCCGCTGGTGCCCGCCCTGGTGTCCCTTCCGGTCACGGTCTTGAGCGCATCCCCACACACGGTCCGCATCACCACTGCTATCCGACAAGAGGTTGTTGAACCATGCCGCGTACCGATCTGCTCCGGCCCCTGCCCGAACTGCTCCGGACCAACGCCGACCGGTCCGGCAACCAGGTCGCGTACGCCGATTCGCGGCGGAGCGTGACCCACGCGGAGCTGGCGGTACGGACGGCGCGGCTCGCCGGCCACCTCACCGACCTCGGCGTGTGGCCGGCGGACCGCGTCGTCGTCCTGCTCGACGGGGTCACGGCGGTGGAGGGCGTCCTCGCCGTCGTCCGGGCCGGCGGCATCGCGGTGCCGCTGGACCCGGCCCTGGACGACGCCGAGCTGGCCCGGCTGGTCGAGGACGCCGGCGCCGACGCGGTCATCACCGACGCGGCCAACGCGGCGCGGGTGTCCGTGTCGGTCCTCGTCGTCGACGGCGGGCACGGCGGGGACGGGCACTCGTTCGAGGAACTGGCGACCACCGACCCGGCGTCGCCGCCCCAGGACGACGCCGGCCTCGACGACCTGGCGTTCCTCACCTGGACGGCGGGAACGACCGGCCGCCGCAAGGGCGTGCTGTCCACGCAGCGCAACGCGCTGTGGCCCGCCGCCGCGGCAAGTTACGTGGCCGGGCTCGGGTGGACAGCGGACGACCGGGTGCTGTGGATGCTGCCCGTGCACGCCTGCTTCGGGCAGCTCCTCGCCGCCACCGCGGCGGGGGCGTCGGTACGCCTCGCCGGCGGCCTCTCCCCCGACGAGCTGCGGGCCGCGCTCGTCACGCAGGGCAGCACCGTCCTGGTGGGCGCCGGCGCGACGCACCGCGCCCTGCTGGACGCCCCGGGCCCCGACCCGCAGGGGGTACGGATCGCGCTGGCCGTCGGCCCCGTGGACCCGGCGCTGCGCGGGTCCTTCGAGGCCGCGTTCGCCGCGCCGCTGCTCACCGGCTACGTGACCACCGAGACGTCCGGCCTGATCGCGGTGAGCTGGCCGAGCGGCGACGCGGAACGACGCTGCCTGCCCCTGCCGGGCCTCAGCGTGCGGGTGGTCGACCCCGCATCGGGCGCCGACCTGGGCCCCGGGCAGGAGGGTGAGGTCTGGGTCAGCGGCCCGAACGTGATGGCCGGCGGCTACCACGAGCTCGCCGCCGAGACGGCCGAGGCGCTGCGCGGCGGCTGGTACCGCACCGGCGACCTGGCCCGCCGCGACGACTCCGGGCACCTCACGGTCACCGGCCGGCTGGCCGACGCGGTCGAGGTCGGCGGCGAGCGGGTCCGGCTGGACCGGATCGACGCGGTGCTGCGCGGCGTGGCGGGGGTGGCCGACGCGGCAGCCTCCGCCGGGCCCGACGGTCCGGTCGCGTTCGTCGTCGGGTCCGACGTGGACGCCGCCGGCCTGCTGGCGCGGTGCCGCGCGGAACTGCCCGCCGCGGCCGTGCCGGTCGAGACGTACCTGGTGCGGGAGATCCCCCGCACCACCCTCGGCAGCCCCGCCCGGCACCGGCTCCCCGAGCTGCCCGCCCGCCTGATCGGCGTGGCCGCGTCGCTGCCCGACCGGCTACACGCGCTGCGCTGGGAGCCGGCACCGGAGCCCGCCTCCGGGTCGGACCCCGGTCGGCTCGCCTGGACGGTCGTGGGCCCGCCCGAGCTGACCGCCGAACTCACCGACGCCGACCTCACCGTCGACAGCTACCCCGACCACACCGCGCTGTCCGAGCTGCTGGCGCGGGTGCTCGACGAGGACCACCCGGCGGACTCGCGCCTGGTCGTACTGACCCGGGGCGGCCTGCACGGCGACGACGCGGCGGCCCCCGGGCAGGCCGCCGCCTGGGCGCTCGCACGCGCCCACCAGCTCCGCCGCCCCGGCCGGCTCGTGCTCGTCGACGCCGACCGGGTCGGTGCCGAGGAGCTGCGCGCGGCCGTGGCCTCCGGCGAGGACGTGCTGGCCGTACGCGAGGGCGAACTGCTCGTGCCCCGGTACGCGGACGTCCCCGCCCTGCCCGGCGGTGCACCGCTGCGGGGCACGCTCGTGCTCGTCGCCCGGTCGTACGACGCGGCGCTCACCCGCCACCTCGTGGCGGCCCACGACGTACGCGAACTGGTCCTGGTGGGGCCGGACGACGTGCCGGCGGGCGCCCCGGCGGAGCTGGCGGCGTTCGGCGCCGAGGTCTGCGTGCACCCGGACGTGCCGTTCGACCCGGAGACGCTGGCGGCCGTGCTCGGCGACCGGCCGGTCACCACCGTCGCGGCGGTGGACCTCACGGTCACCGAGACGCTGGCGCTGCACACCGCGCCGCTCGGGCGCGCCCCGGCCGACCTCGTGCTGCTCACCGACGGCCGCGACGTCGCCGCCACCGTCGCCGCCGACGCGCTGGTGCGGCACCGGCGCGCGCTCGGCCTGCCCGGCGTCTCCGTGGCGTGGAGCGCGCCGGGCTTCGCCCGGCCCCCCGCGGCACGACGAAGCGCCCTCCTCGACGCCGCGCTGGCCACGGGCGAGCCCTGCGTCGTCGCCGCGCGCCCCGTGCCGGCCGCCGACGCCGGCACCGACGGCGCCGGCAACGCCCTGGCCGAACGGCTGCTGGCGACCCCGACGGACGAGCGGCTCGGCCTGCTGCGCGAACTCGTACGGGCCGCGACCGGCGAGGTCCTGGGCGACCAGGCGCCCGCCACGATCGACGGCGAGACGCCGTTCCGCCAGCTCGGCTACGACTCGCTCATCGCCGTGCAGCTGCGCAACCGGCTCTGCGCCGCGACCGGCCTCAGCCTGCCGGCGAGCCTGGTCTTCGACTACCCGACGCCGGACATCCTCGCCGGCCACCTGCTCGACGCCCTGGGGCTGGGCACGGTCGAGGCGGCGCCGGCCACGGTCGGGTCGTACGACGAGAGCGAGCCGATCGCGATCGTCGGCATGGCCTGCCGCTACCCGGGCGGCATCACCTCCCCGGACGACCTGTGGCGGGTGGTCGAGAACGGCACCGACGTCATCGGCGAGTTCCCCACCAACCGCGGCTGGGACCTCGCGGCGCTGTTCGCGGGCGACGGGCCGGGCACCTGCAACGCGACCGCCGGCGGCTTCCTGCACGACGCGGACGAGTTCGACGCGGAGTTCTTCGGCATCAGCCCCCGCGAGGCGCTGGCGATGGACCCGCAGCAGCGGGTGTTCCTGGAGACCGCGTGGGAGGCGCTGGAGCACGCCGGCATCCCGCCGACCTCGATGCGCGGCAGCGACACCGCCGTCTTCACGGGCCTGCACGTGCAGAACTACGGCCGGCTCGGGCACAGCGAGGAGGACGGGGTCGACGGCCACCTCATCACCGGCACCGCGAGCAGCGTGGCGTCCGGCCGGGTCGCGTACGCCCTGGGCCTGGAGGGCCAGGCGATGACCGTCGACACCGCCTGCTCGGCGTCGCTGGTCGCCCTGCACCTGGCCGTACGCGCGCTGCGCTCCGGCGAGTGCTCCATGGCCCTGGCGGGCGGCGTGACCGTGATGGCCGGCACGGAGACCTTCACCGAGTTCTCCCGGCAGAACGGCCTCTCCCCCGACGGGCGGTGCAAGGCGTTCTCCGACGACGCCGACGGCACCGGCTGGGGCGAGGGCGTCGGCGTGCTGGTCGTCGAGCGGCTCTCCGACGCCCGCCGCAACGGCCACCGCGTGCTGGCGGTCGTCCGCGGCTCGGCCGTCAACCAGGACGGCGCCTCCAACGGCCTCACCGCCCCCAACGGGCCCTCGCAGCAGCGGGTCATCCGCGCCGCGCTCGCCAACGCGGGCCTCGCACCCGGCGAGGTGGACGCGCTGGAGGCGCACGGCACCGGCACGTCGCTGGGCGACCCCATCGAGGCCCAGGCGATCCTCGCCACCTACGGCCAGGGCCGCGAACAGCCGCTCCGGCTCGGCTCGCTGAAGTCCAACATCGGCCACACGCAGGCCGCCGCCGGCGTCGGCGGCGTGATCAAGATGGTCCTCGCCCTGCGCAACGGGCTGCTGCCGCGCACCCTGCACGTCTCGGAGCCGAGCCGCAAGGTGGACTGGTCGACCGGGGCGGTGTCGCTGCTGACCGAGCCGGTCGCGTGGCCCGCCGGCGACCGGCCGCGCCGGGCCGCCGTCTCGTCGTTCGGGATGAGCGGCACGAACGCGCACGTGATCATCGAGGAGCCGCCCGCCGCCGACGCCCCGCCCGCCGACGCCCCGGCCGCGCCGCCGGTGCTGCCGTTGCTGCTGTCGGCGCGCTCCGAGCAGGCGGTACGGGAGCAGGCCCGCCGGCTGCACGACCACCTCGCCGACCGGCCCGAGCTGTCGGTCGCCGACGTCGGCCGGTCCCTCGTCACCACCCGGGTCGCCTTCGGCCACCGGGCTGCGGTCACCGGCGCCACCCGGCAGGACCTGCTCGACGGCCTCGCCACCCTCGCCGCCGGTCAGGGCACCGCCGACGTGCTCACCGGCACCGCCCGCCCCGGCGGGCTGGCGTTCCTGTTCACCGGTACGGGCGCCCAGTACCTCGGCATGGGCACCGAACTCGCCGCCGCGTACCCCGTCTTCGCGAACGCGTTCGACGAGGCCTGCGCCGAGCTGGACCGGCACCTGGACAAGCCGGTACGCGAGATCATCCGCAGCGACGACCTGCACCGGTTCGCGTACACGCAGCCGGCCCTGTTCGCCTTCGAGGTCGCCCTCCACCGGCTCGTCGAGTCGTGGGGCATCCGCCCCGACTTCGTGGCGGGGCACTCCCTCGGCGAGCTCTCCGCCGCGTACGTGGCCGGCGTCTGGTCGCTCGCCGACGCCGCGAAGCTCGTCGCGGCCCGCGCCACCCTCATGGCGGCCCTGCCGCTGGGCGGCGTGATGGTCGCCGTGCAGGCCACCGAGGAGCAGGTCACCCCGTACCTGAGCGAGCAGGTCGGCATCGCCGCCATCAACACCCCCACCGACCTGGTCATCTCCGGCGACGAGGCCGCCACCCTCGCCGCCGCCGAGCAGCTCGCCGCGCTCGGTCACAAGACGAAGCGGCTGCCGATCCCGCTGGGCGCCCACTCCCACCTGATGGACCCGATGCTCGACGACTACCGGGCCGTCGCCGCGTCCATCACCCATCACGAACCCCGCATCGGGCTGATCTCCACGGTCGACGGGCAGCCGCTGCGCTCCACGCCCGAGCACTGGGTCACCCAGGTCCGCCGGGCCGTACGCTTCCACGACGCCGTCGCTGCCCTCACCGCCGACGGCCGCGTCGAGACCTTCCTCGAGATCGGCCCCGACACCGTCCTCGCCACCACCACCGGCGACGCCACCGGCATCGCCACCATGCGCCGGGGGCAGCCCGAGACGCACAGCCTCGCCCGGGCCGTCGGCCACCTCTTCACCGTCGGAACCAGCCCCGACGCCGACGCCTACTTTCCCGGCGCCCGCGAGGTGCCGCTGCCGACGTACCCGTTCCAGCGGAGGTCGTACTGGCTGCGGCCCACCGCCGGGGGCGACGTGGGCACGGCCGGCCTCACCGCGGCGCGCCACCCGCTGCTCGGCGCGGTGCTGGGCGTCGTCGACACCGACCGGCTCGTGCTCACCGGGCGGCTCTCCCTGCGCGAGCAGCCCTGGCTGGTCGACCACGCCGTCCTCGACACCGTCCTGCTGCCCGGCACCGCGTTCCTCGAACTGGCCGCGCACGCCGCCGAGCACACCGGCAGCGGCACGATCGAGGAACTCACCCTCCAGGCCCCGCTGACGCTGACCGAGGAGCAGCGGGTCAACCTCCAGGTGTGGGTCGGCCGACCCGACGAGCAGGGCCGCCGCGAGTTCGGCGTGTACTCCCAGCCGGCCGGGCAGCCGCCGGGCGCGGAGTGGACGTGTCACGCCTCGGGCACGCTGGCCGACGCACCCGCGCCGGCCCCGGTGTTGGAGGAGTGGCCGCCACCCGGCGCGGAGCCCGTCGAGGTCGGCGACTTCTACGGCTGGCTGCTGGCGCGCGGATTCTGCTACGGGCCCGCCTTCCAGGGCGTCCAGGAGGTGTGGCGGCGCGGCGACGAGCTGTTCGCCCGGGCCACCCTGCGCACCGAGGACGAGCCGGCCGCCGTGCGCTACGGCGTACACCCGGCGCTGCTCGACGCCGCCATGCACCCGCTCGTGCTGCACCTCGACGGCGGCGGGAACCCGGCCGGCCGGGCCTGGCTGCCCTTCTCCTGGCGGGGGGTGCGGCTGCACCGCCGGGGGGCCTCGGCACTGCGGGTCCGGCTGACCCCGGCCGGCGAGAACACCCTGCGGGTGAGCACCACCGACGACGACGGCAACCCGGTGCTGAGCGCCGACGCGGTCGCGGTCCGGCCGGTCACGACGGACGGCCTGGCCGGCGCGAGCGGCCCCACCGCCGCGCTGTACCGCACGGACTGGGTGCCCGTGGCCGCCCCGACCGGCACCGGCACGCCCGACGTCGAGGTGTTCCGGGTCGAGGCGGGCGACACCGCCGACGCCGTACGACAGTCCCTCCACGACACGCTGGCGACGCTTCAGCGGGCCGCGGCCGGCACCGCGCGGCTGGCCGTGGTCACCCGCGGCGGCGACCTCGCGGGCGCGGCGGCCTGGGGCATGGTCCGCTCCGCCCAGACCGAGCACCCGGACCGCTTCGTCCTCGTCGAGACCGACGGCACCGACAAGTCGGAGCGCGTCCTCGCCGCAGCCCTCGCCACCGGGGAGCCGCAGCTCGCCGTCCGCGACGGGGCGCTGACCGTGCCACGGCTCGCCCGGCACACCGCCGCCACCCCGGACGGCGCGCTGTTCGACCCGACGGGGGCCGTCCTGATCACCGGTGGCACCGGCACGCTCGGCGCCGCGCTCGCCCGCCACCTGGTCACCCGGCACGGCGCGGAACACCTGGTCCTCGCCTCCCGCCGGGGCCTGGACGCGCCGGGCGCCGCCGCGTTGGCCGAGGAGCTGACCGCCCTCGGCGCCACCACTGTCGACGTCGTCGCGTGCGACACCGCCGACCGCGAGGCGCTGGCCGAGCTGCTCGACGGGCTCGCCCGGCCGCTGGTGGGCGTGGTGCACACCGCGGGCGTGCTCGACGACGGCATCCTGGAGTCGCTCACGCCCGAGCGCCTCGACGCCGTCCTGCGACCCAAGCTCGACGCCGCGCTCAACCTGCACGAGCTGGCCGGCGACGTCGACCTGTTCGTGCTCTACTCCTCCGTCGCGAGCGTCATCGGCACCGCGGGGCAGGCGAACTACGCGGCGGCGAACGCGTTCCTCGACGCCCTGGCCGCACAGCGCCGGGCCGAGGGTCGGGCCGCCACCTCGCTGTCCTGGGGCCTGTGGGCCGAGCAGAGCGCGATGACCAGCCAGCTCGGCGAGACCGACCTGGCCCGCATCGCGCGCGGCGGTCTCCTCCCGCACAGCGTCGAGGAAGGGCTCGCGCTGTTCGACGCCGCGTGCCGCTCCGACCTGGCGCACCTGGTGCCCGTCACCATCGACGTCGCCGCGGTACGCGCCGCCACGAACGCCGCGCCGCCGCTGCACGGCCTGGCCAGGGTGCCGCGCCGGCGGCAGGCCGCGACCCGGCCGGGCGCCACCGCGCTGGCCCGCGAGCTGGCCGGGCGCAGCGAGGAGGAGCAGCGCGGGCTGCTGCTCGACATCGTGCGTACGCAGGTCGCGACCGTGCTCGCCCAGCCGGACGCGGACGCCGTCTCCGTGGCCGAACCGTTCCGTCAGCTCGGCTTCGACTCGCTGATGGCCGTCGAGCTGCGCAACCGGCTCAACACCGCGACGGGGCTGCGCCTGCCCGCGACGCTGACCTTCGACTACCCCACCCCGGAGGCCCTCGTCGAGTACCTGCGGGGCGAGCTGGGCGACCGGGAGGACGAACCGCGCCCCGTCGTGGCGGCGGTCGCCGCCCGCCCCACCGACGAGCCCATCGCGATCGTCGGCATGGCCTGCCGCTACCCCGGCGGTGTCAGCTCACCCGACGAGCTGTGGCAGCTGCTGCTCGACGGACGGGAGGGCATCAGCGGCTTCCCGACCGACCGCGGCTGGTCGCTGGACACGCTGTTCGACCCCGACCCGGACACCCCCGGCACCAGCTACGTCGACCGCGGCGGATTCCTGCTCGACGCGGCCGGGTTCGACGCGGAGTTCTTCGGCATCAGCCCCCGCGAGGCGCTGGCGATGGACCCGCAGCAGCGGATCTTCCTGGAGACCTGCTCGGCGGCGCTGGAGAACGCCGGCCTCCGGCCGGACGCGCTGCGCGGCTCACCCACCGGCGTGTTCACCGGCCTCATGACGCACGACTACGCCGCCGGGGCGAGCGCCGTACCCGACGGTGTCGAAGGGTTCCTGGGCACCGGAACCGCGGGCAGCGTCGCCTCGGGCCGGGTGGCGTACACGTTCGGGCTGGAGGGGCCGGCGGTCACCGTCGACACCGCCTGCTCGTCGTCGCTGGTCGCCCTGCACCTCGCCGTGCAGGCGCTGCGCTCCGGCGAGTGCTCCCTCGCGCTGACCGGCGGCGTGACAGTCATGTCCACGCCCAGCCTGTACGTCGAGTTCTCCAAGCAGCGGGGCCTCGCCCGCGACGGCCGGTGCAAGTCGTTCGCCGCCGCCGCGGACGGCACGGGCTGGGCGGAGGGCGTCGGCGTACTGGTGGTCGAGCGGCTCTCCGACGCCCGCCGCAACGGCCACCGCGTCCTCGCCCTCGTACGCGGCTCGGCCGTCAACCAGGACGGCGCCTCCAACGGCCTCACCGCCCCCAACGGGCCCTCGCAGCAGCGGGTCATCCGGTCGGCGCTGGCCAACGCCGGGCTGTCGGCCGACCAGGTGGACGCCATCGAGGCGCACGGCACCGGCACGTCCCTGGGCGACCCCATCGAGGCCCAGGCGATCCTCGCCACCTACGGCCAGGACCGCGAGCGCCCGCTCTGGTTGGGCTCGCTCAAGTCCAACATCGGCCACGCCCAGGCCGCCGCCGGCGTCGGCGGGGTCATCAAGATGGTCCTCGCCCTGCGGCACGGGCTGCTGCCGCGCACCCTGCACGTCGACGAGCCGTCGCCGAAGGTCGACTGGTCGGCGGGCTCGGTCGCGCTGCTGACCGAGCCGGCCGAGTGGCAGCGCAACGGCCACCCGCGCCGCGCCGGGGTGTCCTCGTTCGGCGTCAGCGGCACGAACGCGCACGTGATCATCGAGGAGCCCCCCGCCGAGGCCGACAGCGCCGACACCGGCACGCCGCCGCAGGCCCTGCCGTGGCTGCTGTCCGCCCGCTCGGAGCAGGCCCTGCGGGAGCAGGCCCGCCGCCTGCACGACCACCTCGCGGCCCGCCCCGAACTGCCGGACGCCGACGTCGCGCGCTCCCTGGCCGCCCGGGTCCGGTTCTCCCAGCGGGCCGCCGTCGTCGGCACCGACCGGCGGGAACTCCTCGACGGCCTCGCCGCGCTGGCCGCCGGCCAGGAGGCCGCCAACCTGGTCACCGGCACCCCCGGGGCCGGCAGGTTGGCGTTCCTGTTCACCGGGCAGGGCGCGCAGCGGCTGGGCATGGGCGCCGAACTCGCCGCCGCGTACCCCGTCTTCGCCGCCGCCTTCGACGAGGTCTGCGCCGCCCTCGACGCGCACCTCGACCAACCGCTGCGCAAGGTCATCGACACCGACGAGGTGCACCAGACCGGCTACACCCAACCCGCCCTGTTCGCCTTCGAGGTCGCCCTCTACCGGCTCCTCGAATCCTGGGGCATCCGCCCCGACCACCTCGCCGGGCACTCCATCGGCGAACTCGCCGCCGCCCACGTCGCCGGCGTCTGGGACCTCGCCGACGCCGCGAGGCTCGTCGCCGCCCGCGCCACGCTCATGCAGGCCCTCCCCACCGGGGGCGCCATGGTCGCCGTGCAGGCCACCGAGGAACAGGTCACCCCGTACCTCTCCGACTCCGTCGGCGTCGCCGCCGTCAACACCGGCACCGACCTCGTCCTCTCCGGCGACGAGGCCGCCACCCTCGCGGCCGCCGAGGCACTCGCCGCACAGGGCCACCGGACGAAGCGCCTCACCGTCTCCCACGCCTTCCACTCCCACCTGATGGACCCCGTCCTCGACGAGTACCGCGCCGTCGCCGACTCCATCACCCACCGGGAGCCCACCGTTCCCGTCATCTCCACCGTCGACGGCCGACCGCTGCGTTCCACTCCCGACCACTGGGTCACCCAACTGCGTCACACCGTCCGCTTCCACGAGGCCGTCGAGGCTCTCGCCGGCACGCACCACGTCGGCACCTTCCTCGAGATCGGCCCCGACACCGTCCTCGCCACGGCCGCCGCCACCGGCGACGCCACCACCATCGCCACCACCCGCCGGGGACAACCCGAGACCGCGACCCTCGGCAGGGCCGTCGGGCGACTCTTCACCGCGGGGGCCGGACCCGACGCCGGCGCGTACCGGGCGGGCGCCCGCGAGGTGGAGCTGCCGACGTACCCGTTCCAGCACCAGCGGTACTGGCTGGTCCCCGACGAGGGGCCGGCGGACGCGGCCGGGCTCGGGCTCGGGGCTGCGGACCATCCGCTGCTCGGCGCGGTGCTGGCGCTCGCCGACTCCCAGCGGAGCGTGCTCACCGGCCGGCTCTCCCTGCGCGAACAGCCCTGGCTCGCCGACCACGCCGTCCTGGGCACGGTCCTGCTGCCGGGTGCCGCGTTCGTCGAACTCGCGCGGCGGGCCGCCGAGCACGTCGAACTCGACCGCATCGAGGAGCTGACCCTGCACGCGCCGCTGGTGCTGCCGGCCGACGGCGCGGTACGGGTGCAGGTGGAGGTCGGGGAACCCGACGAGGCCGGACGCCGGCCGCTGCGGGTGCACTCCCGGCGCGAGGACGCGGCCGACGGCGAGCCGTGGACGCAGCACGCGAGCGGCCTGCTCGACGCCGCCGGAGAACCCGAGACCGGCTGGGCCGGTGAGTGGCCGCCGACCGACGCCGTGCCGGCCCCGGTCGAGGAGCTGTACGACCGCGTCGCCGACCTCGGCGTCGACTACGGCCCCGCGTTCCGGGGACTGGTGGCGGCCTGGCGGCGCGGCGACGAACTGCTCGCGGAGGTCGCGCTCCCCGCCGACGCGCCGGCGGGCCGCTTCGGACTGCATCCGGCACTGCTGGACGCGGCCCTGCACCCGATCTCCCTGGCCACCGGGGCCGACGGTCCGCTGCGCCTGCCGTTCAGCTGGCACGGCGTACGGGTGCTGACCACCGGGGCGACGGCCCTGCGGGTGCGGATCACGCCCACCGCCGGCGACGCGTTCGCCCTGGCGCTCGCCGACGCCACCGGCATGCCGGTGGCCACGGTCGAGTCCCTGGTCGCGCGCCCGGTGACGATCGAGCAGCTGCGCTCCACCGCCGGTCCGGACGGGCTGCACCGGTTGGAGTGGCAACCCGTCCCCACGCCCGTGGCCCCCGCCGGCGCCTTCGACGTGTTCCAGGTCGGGACCGGCACGGACGCCGAGGCGGTACGGGCCGCCGTGCACGACGCGCTCGCGGCGGTCCAGGAGTGGCTGCCCGGCGACCGCTCCCCGCTGGTGTTCGTGTCCCAGGGTGCGACCGACGGCACGAACCCGGCGGGCGCGGCGGTCTGGGGCCTGGTCCGCTCGGCGCAGACCGAGCATCCCGATCGTTTCGTCCTCGTCGACACCGACGACCCGGCTCTCGTCGGCGCGGCCGTCGCGACCGGGGAACCGCAGGTGGCCGTCCGCGACGGGGTGCCGACCGTGCCGCGGCTCGCGACGTTCGCGACCGGCTCGGACCGCCGCCTGTTCGACCCGGCGGGCACCGTGCTCGTCACCGGCGGCACCGGAGCCCTGGGCGCGGAACTGGCCCGCCACCTGGTCACCGCGCACGGTGCGCGGCACCTCGTGCTGACGTCCCGTCGTGGCCCGGCCGCGCCGGGCGCCGCGGAGCTGACGGCCGAGCTGGAGTCGCTGGGCGCCAGGATCACGGTCGCCGCCTGCGACGCCGCCGACCGGACCGCGCTGGCGGAACTCCTGGCGTCCCTGCCCGGCCTGGTCGGCGTCGTGCACGCCGCGGGCGTGCTGGACGACGGCACGGTCGAGTCGCTCACGCCGGAACGGGTGGACGCGGTGCTGCGGGCGAAGGTCGACGCGGCGCTGAACCTGCACGAGCTGGCCGGCGACGTCGAGCTGTTCGTGCTGTTCTCCTCGGCGACCGGGGTGCTGGGCACGGCCGGCCAGGCGAACTACGCGGCGGCGAACGCCTTCCTGGACGCGCTCGCCACGCGCCGTCGGGCGTCCGGCCGCACGGCGACCTCGCTGGCCTGGGGCCTGTGGCGCAGCGGTGGCGCGATGACCGGCGGGCTCACCGAGGCCGACCTCGCCCGCATCGGGCGCACCGGCGTGCGGGCGCACACCGTCGAGGAGGGGCTCGCGCTGTTCGACGCGGCCTGCCGGACCGACGAGCCGTGCCTGGTCCCGATCAGGTTGGACGTAGCTGTCCTGCGCACGAGCACGTCGGCGCCGGCACCGCTGCGCTCCTTCACCCGCCCCCGGCGCGCCTCCTCGGCCGGCAGCGCGGCATCGCTGTCCAGCCGGCTGGCCGGCCTCGCCGAGCCGGAGCAGCGCGAGGTGCTGCTGACCCTGGTACGCACGAACGTGGCCGCCGTGCTGGCCCACGACTCGGTGGAGACCATCGCGGCGGACCAGGCGTTCAAGCAACTGGGCTTCGACTCGCTGACGGCGGTGGAGCTGCGAAACCGGCTCAACCAGGCCACCGGCCTGCGGATGCCGGCGACGCTGACGTTCGACCACCCCACGCCCGCGGCGCTCGTGGAGCACCTGATCGGGGAGCTCGGCGGCAACCAGGCGCAGCTCAACCTGCGCACCCTCGTCGACAGCATCGCCAGGGTCGAGGCGACGCTGGAGCTGGTGGACGCGACGCAGACGGCGGAGACGGACATCGCCGCTGCCCTGCAACGGCTGCTGACCAGGTGGCGCGACAAGTCCAGCCCGGCCGAGGCCACGGACCTCGCCTCGGTCACGGCGGACGACCTGTTCGACATCCTGGACAGCGAGCTCGACAACGCCTGACCCCGGGCCAGCCACGACCGCCCCCCACCCCGCAAGACGGGGTGGGGGGCGGTCCGTTTACGGGATGGAGGGCTGGTCCGTTCGCGAGACGCACGAGACGCCCGCCGAATCCGCACCCGCCCGGACCGGAAGCAGCCCGACCGGGGGACGGCCCACCCGGACGGGAACGACCCGTCCGGACCGGGAAAGGCCCGCCGGCCCCGGGCGCACGCCGATCGAGTACGAGGGTGACCACCAGCGGGAACGCAGGCACTTCCAGCGGGACGTGGCTCGGCGCTCAACGCACTCCGCGCGGCGGGCTGGTTGGCGCTGCGTTCCACGGCGGACGACGCACCACGGCACCCCGCCCGGTTTGTCCGGCTGATAACTGACGCATTCCGGGAACGCCGTGTTGACGACGACCCAGCCAATGGTGATCAGGACGCCATGGACCTTAAAACGGCTGGATAACGTCCATGGCGTCCTGATCACCGGGGCGGCCATACGCGAGCGGCGGGGGCGGCCGCACGCAACGGCGCGGCGGCAGGGGCGCTCGCACGCGGAAGTGCGGCGGCAGGGCGCTTTCCACACGAGCGGCGGGGCGGCAGGACGCCCCCACGCGAAAGTGCGGCGGCAGGACGCTCCCACGCGAAAGTGCGGCGGCAGGGCGCTTCCCACGCGAGCGGCGGGGTGGTCGGGCGCTTCCACGCGAAGGCTCGGCAGCCGTGTCGAGATGTCCTGCGGTCAGCGGATCGTCCGCACGTGCGGGATGTCGCCCGGGCCGGACCGGTGGTGTCGCCGCGTGGCCGGCAGCCGGGCGGGCGCGGGACCCGGCCGCCGTCACCTCGTCGGGGCGGTCTGGACCCCCGTCCGCGCGTCGCACATCGAAGAGGGCCTCCACCGGGCAGAAGCCGGCGTCACCGGGCCGGCCGGCCTCCAGCGGGCGGCCTACGTCAGCTCACCACCGAGTACTTCTGCCAACCCGTCGCGAGCACCTCCGGCGCGGAGAACGTGGCCGAGGGCCGCTCCGCGTCGAACTTGCCGTTGTGCAGGTGCACGACGAGCGTGCCGTCGGCGCGTACGGCCAGCAGGTCCGGCCGGCCGTCGAGGTCGATGTCGGTCACCGTGATGTGCGCGAACTCCTGCCAGCCCTTGCCGAGCGTGAACCACTGGCCCTCGCCCCGCCACCAGGGGCCCTCGCCGGAGGTGTCGTGTGCGAACTCGTACAGGTCGAGGTCGCCGTTGGCGCGGCGGACCAGCAGGTCGGGCCGGCCGGTGCCGGTGACGTCGGCCATCGCCAGCGGGAAGTCCTCGACGTCGATCGTCACCAGGCGGTGCGCGGTGCGGTCGTACGTCTCGTTCTGCGTGACCTGGCGCTTGTTGAAGAACGCGTCGACGTGGCCCGCGTCCTGCTCGCGGCCGAACATGTCGTCACAGCCGTCCAGGTCCACGTCGGCGATGCCGAGGGTCTCCCACTTCTTGTCGTCGCGGGCGCCGGAGATGCGGATCGGCTCGCCGAGCGTGTCGAGACCGTTCAGCCCACCCCTGTTCGGATAGAGGAAGATCCCGTGCGTTTCGTTCATGTGTCTCATGCTGACGCCGATGACGTCGGCGTAGCCGTTGCCGTTGACGTCGATCGGACGAACCATTCCGTGGTGGCGGTACGGGTGGAAGCCGGTGCTGATCAGCACGGGCTCGTCGTATGTCTCGCTACCCCGGAAGCTGCCGCTGTGCGGGAAGACCAGCAGTTCACCCGTGTCGTCGTCACGGGCCATGATGTCCAGCCTCCCGTTCCCGTTGAACGAACGGCAGTGACCATTCCCGCCCATGCGTGCCACGAACTACCTCCCCGTACGCCCCGAAACACGACAGTCCGATCATTACGAACAGGGGCTGGGGGCAGTAACCCCTACCCGCACCCCTCACCACCCGCAAGACGACGGTCGACAGGCGGGATCGACATACGGCAAAGCGACCTACGACTATCGGCGCCGATCCATGCCCCATCGCCGATCACGGGCATCAGGGGGCCGGCCGAAGAAGGGGAGCACGCGACTTTCGCCACCTCGCTTTCTGTCACTTGTAGTCGAGGCCGCGGCCCGAGCGGCCCGCCGCGCGGAGCCGTCGGGCGGGCGCACGGTCAGGGCCAGTCGGAGCACGCGCGGGGGCCCGGCCGGACTAGCCGGCCGGGCCCCGAGGGTTGGCTCCGGGTCAGCCGCCGAGGCTCGCCGCCGCCGAGGCGATCGCCGGGGCGAAGGTGCTCACCTGGGTGTAGACGCCGGGGTAGGAGGGCCGGGCGCAGCCGTTGCCCCAGCTCACGATGCCGACCTGGATCCAGGCGTTGCTCGCGTCGCGCCGGAACATCGGGCCACCCGAGTCTCCCTGGCAGGTGTCGATGCCGCCGCTGGCGTAGCCGGCGCAGATCTCCTCGTTCGCGATGATCTGGCCGCCGTAGTAGGAGTTGCAGGTCGCGTCGCTGACGAACGGCACGCTGGCCTTGCGCAGGTAGCGCTGCTGCGCGCCGCCCTCGCGGGCGGCACCCCAGCCGGCGACCGTGAAGGTGCCGTTGTCGTACGCGGTGCTGGTGGCGATGTTCAGCGTCGGGAGCGTGGTGACCGGCGTGGCCAGCCGGATCAGGGCCCAGTCCTTGCCGTTGCCGTTGTAGCCGGGCGCCCGGTAGACGTAGTTCGAGCGCACCTGGATCCGGCTCGACGACTGGAGGTCCACGACGCCGAGGGTGGCGGTGATGCTGGTGTTCGTGCCGGTCCCGCCGACGCAGTGCGCGGCGGTCAGCACCAGGCGCGGGCTGTAGAGGGAACCGCCGCAGCCCATGGAGAGCCGGACCATGAAGGGGAACTCGCCCTGCGCGGCCAGCGTTCCGCCCACGACGTACGGGGTCACCTCGGGCCCGGGCTTGGCGGAGGCCGGAACAGCCAGGACGAACGAGCCGGCGGTGACCGCCACCAACGCGGCGGCCAACCGGCCGACGAGTGTGCGCCAACGGACCATGGAAGCCTCCCGAACCCTCGCGGCGGGCCGAGGCGGCGCGCCGGAAACCGATGGCGGGAGCCTATGGATATCTATCGATGCATGGCAATGCCCCGACACATCCCGCGTCGGTCATACCGCAGCCGACCAGGATTCGGCGTGCCGGACGCGCATCGCCCGTTTTGCGCCGGGACCGCCCGGGTACGGCCTGGGACATGGACACGAACACGAAGGCACACCTCGTTGGCGGACCCCGGGACGGCAGCACCATCGACACGGGCGGCGACGCCCTGCTCGAGGTGGAGATCGACGGCATGATGCACCGCTACGTCCGGACCACGAAGCAGCACGGCGAGGACGGCACGGTCTACAACTACGACGGAATGGTGGCGCCGGACGGCGGGGAGCCCGGCGTCGAGGACCCGGCGGCCCGGGTGGCCTCCCCGAAGGCCGACTCGGAGGGCCACGGCGGGAAGCACTGAGCTGCGGATCAGCTCCGGCCGGGCGCGGATGAACCGCGGCCGGCCGGGTAAGCAGCCGGCGACCTGGTGGAACGACCGGAGGTCGCGAGACGCCGCGACCGGGCGCGCGGGCGGGCGGCGCAGGCCGGCCCGCCCGGGCGTACGGTCAGTTGTTGCTGATCCAGTTCCAGGCCGACACGACCCACTCGGTCTGCTGGAGGTAGGCGATCCCGAGACCGGCCAGGAAGACCGCCGTCACCAGGTGCGCCCCGCGCGCGCTGCGCCGCACCCGACCCAACTGCCGCTCCAGCACCACCCTGCCGAGCAGCCGGGCCAACGCGAAGAGGCCGACGGCCACCAGCAGGCTCAGCAGGAAGATCAGGAACGGGCCGCCCAGGTTCCCGCCGCCCGAGATGGCCCAGATCCCCCAGCAGACGAAGGCGAAGAGCGCGCCGGCCGCACTCCACTCGCCGCCGCGCTTCAACTGCTCGACGTGCCAGCTCAGCGGCCGGCGCGGGGCCGGCGCGTCCGGCCACCCGGTGCCCGTCGGCTCGTGCTCGACGACGGGGAACGGCTCGGTGCGCGTCGTACGGGACTGCCCGACCGAGGCCACCCCCCGCTGGTACGCGTCGCGCTGCGGCGGCACCCCGGCACCGGGCTGCGGCGGCACCTCGACGGTCCGCTCGGCCCACGGCTGCGTCTGGTCGACCATCTCGTCCCTCCCCTGGACCGACGGCAACCACCGGCCGCCGTCCGTTCCGAGGGTAGCCAGCCCGCAAACCGGTCGCCGAGGCCGCACCCGGGCGCGGGCCCAGATCCGCCGGCCACGGCGGGGGCCGGCCGACCCGCCGTGCGCCAACGGCCGGATCGCCGTGACCGAGGTCACCGACCACTCCGCGCGCCACGCCCCGGACCCGCGAACCGACACGGACCCGCGAACCGACGCCCCGAGCCAGCGCCGGATACGCAAGCCGGCACCGGACCCGCGAGCAGGGACAGACCCGCGAGCCAGCGCCGGACGCGCGAGCCAGCGCCGATCGGGCCGGGGCGGTACGGTCGGCTGATGGGTGACACGGAGCGACGCCGACGCCGGGTACGGCACCCGAGCGGTGACGCGGGCGCGACCGGGGGCCCCAACGCGGCGACCGCCGGGGTGCACGACGGCCCCGAGCCGCCGCGTGCCCGCCGGGGCGGCCCGGGTGACGAGGGCGACCGCGGCCTGCGTGGTCTCGTCGGCCCCGGCTCCTCCCAGGTGAGCGTGACCGCCGCGATGCGGGCCCGCGACGCCTCCCGCCCCACGGACGAGGACCTGGCCGCGGCCGAGGAACGCGTGGTGATCATCCGCCGCAACTGGACGCCCCGCGAGGACCTCCCCCGCCGCTGACCCCGACCCTGGCGGAAACCGCCGGGCAGGGACACGGCGGTCAGGGCAGCGTGGGGAGCTGGCGGGTGCTCTCGTAGTCGGCCACCTGGGCGATCCGGCGGGCGTGCCGCTCGTTGCCCGAGAACGGGGTCGTCAGGAACGCCTCGACGATGGCGGTGGCCTCGTCCAGCGTGTGCTGGCGGGCGCCGACCGCGACGATGTTCGCGTCGTTGTGCTCGCGGGCCAGCTGGGCGGTGTCGATGCTCCAGGCGAGGGCCGCCCGGA
The DNA here is from genome assembly GCF_057197825.1 of Micromonospora sp. USAFONa4. Classification (NCBI taxonomy): domain Bacteria; kingdom Bacillati; phylum Actinomycetota; class Actinomycetes; order Micromonosporales; family Micromonosporaceae; genus Micromonospora; species Micromonospora sp. USAFONa4. The sequence continues at coordinate 1,962,161 of NZ_CM170072.1, forward strand.
CGCCGGCCACCTTGTTCGCGGCGATCTGCTCGCCGTTGCCCGAGCCGCCGATGACCACCCCGAGGCTGCCCTCGTCAGCCACCACCCGGTCACCGGTGTGCAGGCAGAAGGCCGGGTAGTCGTCGTCCGGGTCGAAGGCGTGCGGGCCGACGTCGACCACGTCGTGCCCCTCCTTGGTCAGGTGGTTGACCAGGTGCACCTTCAACTCGAAACCGGCGTGGTCGGATCCCAGGTAGACGCGCATACCGCGCAGTCTGTCAGGCGCGCCTCCGGGACGACGCGCGGGCGGCGTCCCGGAGGCGGATTCGTCACAGGGGTCAGCGGGACAGCTCGGCGACCACCAGGCCGCCGCGGGCCTTCGGGGTGAACCAGGTGCTCTTGCGCGGCATCTTCTCCCGCGCCAGGTTGACCGCGACGAAGTCGTCCACCGTCACCGGGGCGACCAGCACCGCCAGCTCGGCCCGGCCCGCGTCGACCTCGCCGGTCAGCCAGCTCGCCGGATAGTCGCCGCCGACGTAGGTGATCCGCTTGTCGCCCGGGTCGAGCCCGAGCGCGTCGCGCAGCAGCAGCCGCTCGACCAGGGCGTGGTCCAGGTTCTCCAGCCGGTTCTCGCCGACGTGCGGCAGGGTGACCGCGTACCCCCGGCCGGCGAGGCGGAGGTGCACGGTGCCGCCGGCCGCCGGGACCTCGACCGGGCCGTCGATCGGGCTGATCTCCGCGCCGGCGGCGCGGAGCCGGCCGAGCAGGTCGTCGGCGGTGGTGGTCAGCTCGCTCACCAGCCGGTTGTAGGGCTGGATCGCCACCGACGCCGGGGTCGTGATGACCGACAGGAAGCGCGGCAGCCCGCCGGTCTGCGCGGCCAGGCTGCGGTGGTTGCCGTCTGCCACGACCAGCTCCCCGCCGCCCGCCAGGGCGGTCAGCTCGTCCTGGCGCGGGCCCGGCCCGAGCAGCCAGATGGCGTGGGTGCGCCCGGCCTGGTCGGTGTCGGTCGCCGCCGGCGCGCCGGCCGCGTCGGTCGCCGCCGCGAGGGCGGCGTGCAGCTCGTCGCCGCGCCCGGTCTGGAGCAGGAGTACGGGCGACAGCAGGTGCCCCAGCGCCTCGGCGAGCGCCACCCGCTCCCGCACCTTCGCGATGAAGACGTCCTCGTTGCGGATGACCAGGCCGGGCTCGTCGGCGCGGGTGGAGATCTGGTCGGTGTCCACCATGGCGAAGAGCCCGTACGCGTTCTCCTCCCCCGGCGCGCTGATGCGGTAGAGGACCACGACCTGCTCGGCCGGCGTGTAGCTGCCGTCGGCCTTGGCCTCGGCGAGCCGGGTCACCGCGTCCGGCAGGGCGTCGAGGAAGGACCTGCCCAGGCTCTCCGGCGCCCGGTGCGGCATTTCGATGCCGAGGGCACTGTGCGGGTTCGCCTCGATGATCGCGGTGATCTCCGCGTCGTCGGCGAACTCGTCGTAGTTCTGCGCGCCGGTGCCGCCAGTGGTGATCCAGGCCCGGGCGATCGGATGCACGACCGTCATGTGCGGAGACGCTACCGGCGACGCGGGTCCCGCCGGCGCGGGACCCGCGCGGGGTCCACCAGATGAAAGAGCTACCGGGGCGGGCGCCGGATTCAGGCGGTGCGGTCGGACTGTCCCGCAGCCCTGCGGTGCCGGCCGCCCGGCGTGGGGCCGCCCGCCGGTCGCCGGCCCGGCACGCCCGGCCCCGCGGGCACGATCCGCCGGGTCCCGCCCGGCGCGGCCGGTACCGGCCGGTGCTCGGTCGGCGGGGTGAGCCGGGAGGTGGCCGGCACGCGGGCGACGCCGACCACGATCGGCGGAGCGAGCAGGTCCACCATGTGGGCGGGAAGGTCGGGACGGACCGCCGGCCAGCGGGAGTCGTCGACCGACCAGTACGCCGCGTCCGGGCGCTCGGTCACCCCCTCCCGGGTCGACGGGTCGTCACCGGGCACACGGTGCTTGGCCATCGGAACTGCCTCCACGAGCTGCGGGTGCGGCCCTGCGGGTCGCTGCGGCGGACACCCGGGCCAACGATCCCGCCGCCGCCCCGGTGACGCCCCCGCCCGCCCCCGGGCCCCGCGTCGCCCGCCGCCGACCAGGGGGTTCACGACGCGAACCCCTGATCGGTCCGGGAGGTGCCCACGGTGGGGCCGGACGAAGGAGCGGGTCAGTCGAAGATGGGGTCCTGGTCGCGGGAGCGCTTCAGCTCGTAGAAGCCCGGGGTGCCGGCGACCAGCAGGACGCCGTCCCAGAGCCGGCCGGCGGCCTCCCCCTTCGGCGCCGGGGTGACCACCGGGCCGAAGAAGGCGACCGTGCCGCCGTCCGGGCCGGGCGCGTGGATCACCGGGGTGCCGACGTCGGTGCCGACCGGACGCATGCCGGCCTCGTGGCTGGCCCGCAGCGCCTCGTCGTGGGCGGTGCCCTCGGCCACGTCGGCCAGCGCCGGGTCGAGCCCGACGTCGGTCAGCGCGGCGACGAACAGCTCCCGCGTGAGCTTCTCCTGCCCGAGGTGGATCCGGGTGCCGAGCGCGGTGTAGAGCTTCCGGACGGCGTCCTGGCCGTACCGCTGCTCGACGGCGATGCAGACCCGCACCGGGCCCCAGCCGGTCCGCATCAGCTCCTGGTACTGCTCCGGCAGGTCCCGGCCCTCGTTGAGCACCGAGAGGCTCATCACACGGAACCGGACGTCCACGTCCCGGACCTGCTCCACCTCCAGCAGCCAACGGGAGGTGATCCACGCCCACGGGCAGAGGGGGTCGAAGAACATGTCTACGGCGGCACGCTCGCTCACGGCTGGTCCCTTCGAAAACGGGGTGCGCCGGCCTCCCGGCGCCTCCTGCGATCTTCACCCCAGCGGGTATCGACCGACAGCGGAATGAGAGCGTGACCTCGCCCACCACAGGGTGTTCGTGCATGGAAGACTCGAATCCGGCCGTCACGAGCGGTCGATGACGGCGCCACCAAGGCGTGCGGCGAAACGGGATGGAGACGAAAAGTGCCGGGAGTGCGCAACCTGACGCAGGTCGAGGCCACCGAGCGGGCCCGCCTGCTCGACGTGACCGGATACGACATCAGTCTGGACCTCTCGTCCGCCGTACGGGCGGCAGCCGAGGCTCGCACCTTCCGTTCGAGGACCGAGGTGCGGTTCCGGTGCGCGGAGCCCGGCGCGAGCACCTTCATCGAGCTGGCCGCCGACTCGGTGCGGTCCGCGACGCTGAACGGGGCCCCGGTGGACCTGGGCGACTGGTCGGCCGAGAAGGGCCTGACCCTGTCGGGACTGGACAGCGAGAACACGCTCGTCGTCGAGGCGGACTTCGCGTACTCGAACAGCGGGCAGGGCCTGCACCGCACCGTCGACCCGGTCGACGGCGAGACCTACCTCTACAGCCAGTTCGAGACGGCCGACGCCCAGCGGGTCTTCGCCTGCTTCGACCAGCCCGACCTGAAGAGCGTCTACACCTGGCACGCCACCGTCCCGGACCACTGGAAGGTGGTCTCGAACATGCCGGTGGAGCGGGAGGAGGCGGCCGGCGAGGGGCTGAAGACCGTCCACCTCACCACCTCGGTGCGGATGAGCACCTACATCACCGCCCTCTGCGCCGGGCCGTACCACGAGGTGCGGGACAGCCACGACGGCATCGACCTGGGCGCGTTCTGCCGGGCCTCGATGGCGCCGCACCTCGACTCGGACGACCTCTTCCTGGTCACCAAGCAGGGCTTCGACTTCTTCCACGAGCAGTTCGGCGTGCGCTACCCGCTGCCCAAGTACGACCAGCTGTGGGTGCCCGACTTCAACGCCGGCGCCATGGAGAACTTCGGCTGCGTCACGCACGCCGAGTCGCACTACCTCTTCCGCTCGCAGGTGACCGACTACGAGTACGAGCAGCGGGCCAACACGATCCTGCACGAGCTGGCGCACATGTGGTTCGGTGACCTGGTCACCATGCGCTGGTGGAACGACCTGTGGCTCAACGAGTCGTTCGCCGAGTGGGCCAGCCACTGGTGCAACACCCACGCCACCCGCTTCACCGAGGCCTGGACGACGTTCCTGTCCATCCGCAAGAACTGGGGCTACCGGCAGGACCAGCTCTCCTCCACCCACCCGGTCTACTGCGAGATGCCGGATCTGGAGGCGGTCGAGGTCAACTTCGACGGCATCACCTACGCCAAGGGCGCGAGCGTGCTCAAGCAGCTCGTCGCGTACGTCGGTGAGGAGCCGTTCCTGGCCGGCCTGCGGGCCTACTTCGCCAAGCACGCCTGGGGCAACGCCACCTTCGACGACCTGCTCTCCGAGCTGGAGACGGCCTCCGGCCGGGAGCTGCGCAAGTTCGCCGCCCAGTGGCTGGAGACGGCGCAGGTCAACACCCTGCGGCCGGAGCTGACGATCGGCGCGGACGGCACCTACGAGCAGGTGGTCGTGCTCCAGGAGGCGCCCACCGCGCACCCGACGCTGCGTACGCACCGGATCGGGGTGGGCCTCTACGACCTGACCGACGGCCGGCTGGTCCGCCGCGAGCGGCACGAGATCGACGTCGCCGGCGAGCGGACCGAGCTGACCGCGCTGCGCGGCGTGCCCGCCGCCGACGTGCTGCTGCTCAACGACGACGACCTCACCTACACCAAGCTGCGCCTCGACGAGCGGTCGATGGCCACCGTGGTGCAGCACATCGCCGGCTTCGAGTCGTCGCTGGCCCGCGCGCTGTGCTGGACCGCCGCCTGGGACATGACCCGCGACGCCGAGTTGGCCGCCCGCGACTACGTGGCGCTGGTGCTGGCGGGGCTGCCCGCCGAGACCGACATCAACCTGGTCAACGCCGCCCTGCGCCAGGCCAAGACGGCGCTCACGTTCTACGCCGACCCGGCCTGGGCGCCGACCGGCTGGGCGGAGCTGGCCCGCACCGCGCGGACGACGCTGGCGGCGGCAGAGCCGGGCAGCGGCTTCCAGCTGACCTGGGCCCGCGCGTACGCCACGGCGGCCCGCTCGGCCGAGGACCTGGCCACCCTGCGGGGCTGGCTGGCCGGCAGCGACGTTCCGGCGGGCCTGTCCATCGACACCGAGCTGCGGTGGGCCGTGCTGGGGGCGCTGGTCGCCAACGGCGCGGCCGGTCCCGCCGAGATCGAGGCCGAGCTGGCCGGGGACCGCACGGCCAGTGGCGAGCGCGAGGCCGCGTACGCGCACGCGCTGGTGCCGACGGCGGAGAACAAGGCCGCCGTGTGGGCCGAGCTGACCGGCCCGGAGTCGCTGCCGAACTGGCGCAACCGGGCGCTGTTGCAGGGCCTCATCCACCCGGCGCAGGTCGAGCTGACGGTGCCCTACCGCGACGCGTACTTCGCCACGGTGGACCAGGTCTGGGGCAGCCGGGACAGCGAGCCGGCGCAGGAGTTCGCGCAGCTGGCGTACCCGGCGTACCTGGTGGACGACGAGACCGTGGCGGCCACCGACGCGTGGCTGGCCGGCGACGGCCACTCGGCCCCGCTGCGCCGGCTGGTGGGCGAGGGCCGCGACGGCGTCGTCCGCGCCCTGCGGGCCCGCGAGCGGGACGCCCGCAGCGCCTGACGTACGCCCGACACGGTGAAGCCCGGTCCGCGGTGCGGACCGGGCTTCACCGTTGGATGTCGGGTGGGGCTCGGGTCGGTCAGCCCTTGCCGGCGTGGCTGGCGAGCTGGTCGAGGCCGTTGATGATGCCGCCGGCCAGGTCGCCGCCGCCGAACGCCGCCACCATCGACAGCGCGGCGAGCCGGGCGTAGGTGTCCGGGATGCGCTTGCGGGCGTGCCGGCCGGTGACGATCTCCAGCTGCCGCTGGTTGGGCGACACCGCGATCAGGACCGACCGGTCGGGCTCGGCGAGCTGGCGGTGCAGCCGCTCCGCGTGCTCCCGGATCGGCTCGTCGAGGCCGCCGACGAAGACCGAGAAGACCAGGCCGGTGCCCTGGTCGGCCAGGCGCAGGGCCTCGTCGATGCGCAGCAGCTGGCGGGTCGAGAACGGCCCGTCCAGCACCTCGGGCGGATTCCCCGTCCCGGCCTGCTTCTCACCAACGGTCACTTGCGCCTCCGGTTCCACCGGCCGGCGCCTCGATGCCGGCCTGCTCCTGCTTGCGGCTGGTCAGCGCCGGCGCCTGCGCGCCCGCTGCCAGGGCGGTGCCGGCCGAGTCGGCCAGCTGCTCCGGCCGGCCCAGGAACCAGACCGGAGTGAAGTCGAAGGACCGGCCCGGCCGGTAGCGCTTGGCGCCGCCACCGCCGCCGCCACGGCTACCGGCGTACGCCAGACCGGCGATCACCAGCACCGCGGCCGCCGGGATGCCGACGAAGACCAGCAACGTCTCGGTTACAGACAATCCCAACGCCCCCAGGCGGAAGAAGAGACCTCAAGGATCCGGGTCGGGTGGACGATCATGGCGCCGACCTCCCGACACCGCTGCCATTCACGTTAGCGGAGCCCACGGCCCGCCAGATTGCGGGGTGGCGATCCCATCCGCCACTGGAGTGCTCCAGTTGCGCAGCCGTGGCGATCAACCTCGCGTCGTCGCCGTACCGGCCGGTCAGCAGGACCCCCACGGGCAGCCCCTCGGCGGTGACGCCCACCGGCAGGGACACGGACGGATCACCCGTGACGTTGAACACGGCGCAGTACGGCGAGAACCGGCGCTGCCGGTCGAAGTCCTCGGCCGGGTCGCCCCCCTCGGCGAACCACCCCAGCGGCGCCTGCGGCGCGGCGAGGGTCGGGCAGAGCAGCAGGTCGCAGCCGGCGGTGCGGCGCACCCCGAGGCGTACCTGCGCCTGGAGTTCGCCGAGCGTGGCGGTGAGGGTGCCGGCGGAGATCTCCGCGCCCCGGGCCCGCAGGTGGCGGGTCAGCGGCAGCAGCGCGCTCTCCCGCCCGTGCGGCACGGGCGCGAGCGCGAGCACGTACCAGACGATCTCGAACAGCGGCCACACGGCGGGCCCGAGGGGCGCGGGGACCTCGACCACCTCGTGGCCGGCGGCGGTGAGCAGCGCCGCCGCCCGGTCCACGGCCGCGAGGCAGTCGGGGTGCACCGGCTCGTCGGCGAGCATCGGGGCGGTGAACCGCCCGACGCGCAGCCGCCCCGGGTCGGCCGCGCGGGCCGCGCCGAGCCAGCCGCCCGGGGGCGGGACGGGCGCCAGGTAGGGCTCGCCGGGCACCGGCCGGGCCAGCACGTCGAGCAGCGCCGCCACGTCGGCGACCGTACGCCCGATCGGGCCGTTGGTGGGCAGGCCGAAGGCGCCGGAGCCGACCGGCCCACCGGAGACCAGCCCTCGGCTCGGCTTGTAGCCGACCAGGCCGCACAGCGACGCCGGGATGCGCAGCGAGCCGCCGCCGTCGGAGCCCTGGGCGACCGGCACCAGCCCGGCCGCGACGGCCGCCGCCGCCCCTCCGCTGGAGCCGCCGGCGGTGTACGCCAGGTCCCACGGGTTACGGGCCGGCGGCGCGACCAGCCCCTCCGAGTAGAGCGAACAGCCCAGCTCGGAGGTGGTGGTCTTGCCCAGGCTCACCAGCCCGGCCTCCGCCATGAACCGGACCACGTCGGCGTCCACGGGCGGCACGAAGTCGGCGAACGCCGCCGAGCCGAAGGTGGTGCGCACCCCGGCGGTGAGGGTCAGGTCCTTGATCGCGGTCGGTACGCCGTGCAACGGGCCGCGCTCGTCGGCGGGGACGGCGTCGGCGGCGCGGGCCGCCGCGCGGGCCCGCTCGCCGGTGACCGTGACGAACGCGCCGACGGTGTCGCCGAGCGCGTCGACCCGGGTCAGGTGGTGCTCGACCAGTTCGACGCTGGACAGCTCGCCGCCGGCGATCGCGGCGGCCTGCTCCAGCGCGGTCAGGTCGTGCGGCTCGGCCATCCCCTCATCCTGCCCGCCCGGCCGCCACTGTGCCGTACGACACGGCCGGCCGGCGGTGCGACGAGCGCCATATCCCCCCGGACATGACCACATCGGGATGACCGGCCCCCGGCACCCGGCACGCAGGATGGACCCGATCGATGGCGATCACAGTCCACCCGGTGGTCCCCCGCAACGCCGCCACCGACCCCCACCCCCGCAGGGAGCGTCGTCGTGCAACCTCTACCCGCTCTGCACCCCGTCCCCCGCCGCCGCTGGTCCTCGCGCGCCACCCGTCCGCTGCTGGCCCTCGCCCTGGTCGGCGCGAGCCTGGCCGCCGCCCCCGCCGCACCCGCCGGCGCCCGGGACCTGCCTACGGCCGCGCCGCTCGCCGCCAACCCCTACGAGCGCGGCCCCGCGCCCACCGTGGCCAGCATCGAGGCCACCCGGGGCCCGTTCGCCACCGCACAGACCACAGTGGGTGCCAGCAGCGTCAGCGGCTTCGGCGGCGGGACGATCTACTACCCGACGAGCACCGCCGAGGGCACCTTCGGCGCGGTCGCCATCTCCCCCGGCTTCACCGCGCGCCAGACGTCCGTCGCGTGGCTCGGCCCCCGCCTGGCCTCGCAGGGCTTCGTCGTCATCACCATCGACACCCTGTCCGTGTACGACCAGCCGGCCAGCCGGGGCACCCAGTTGCTGGCCGCTCTGGACTACCTGACCAACACCAGCACCGTCCGCACCCGGATCGACCGGAACCGGCTCGCCGTGATGGGTCACTCGATGGGCGGCGGAGGCAGCCTGTCGGCGGCCAGCACCCGGCCCGCGTTGCAGGCGGCGATCCCGCTGACCGGCTGGCACACCCAGAAGAGCTGGTCGTCGGTGCGCGTACCGACCCTGGTCATCGGGGCCGAGAACGACACCGTGGCCCCGGTCTCGTCGCACTCGGAGCCGTTCTACACCAGCCTGCCGGCCACTCTGGACAAGGCGTACCTGGAGCTGAACGCGGCGAGCCACTCCGCGCCCACGTCGTCGAACGTGACGGTGGCGAAGTACAGCATCTCCTGGCTCAAGCGGTTCGTCGACGACGACACCCGCTACGAGCAGTTCCTCTGCCCGGCCCCGCGGGGCTCGGCGATCGAGGAGTACCGGGACACCTGCCCGCACTCCTGAACCCCATGCTCCGGAGCCGTCGCGCGCACTGGGGGCCGCGACGGCTCCGGATTCCACCCGCCGGGCGGCGCGGGGCCCTGGGGGACCGCGCCGCCCGGGCGCGGCTCAGGAGCGGGTGCCGAGGAAGCGCAGCGCGTTGCCGCCGAGCAGCAGGTCGCGCTGCTCGCCGGTGAGGAAGTCCGCCTCGCGCACCACCCGGCCGACCGGCCGCTCCCCCAGCGGGTACGGGTAGTCGCTGCCGACGAGCACCCGTTCGGCGCCCATCGTGTCGACCAGCAGCCGCAGCGCGGGCGTGGAGAAGACCACCGAGTCGACGCAGAACCGGTCGACGTACGAGCTGGGCGGGGCGGTGGAGGCGCCACGTACCAGGTCGCCACGGCGGTGCCAGGCGTTGTCGGCGCGGCCCAGCCAGAACGGGAAGCTGCCGCCGCCGTGCGCGAAGCAGATCCGCAGCGTGTCGGGCACCCGGTCGAAGACGCCGCCGAGGATCAGCGCCAGCACCGACAGGTGCGTCTCGGCGGGCATCCCGGCGAGCCAGCGGGCCATCCACCGGTCCAGCCGGGGGCCGCCCGGCATGTCCCACGGGTGCACGAAGACCGGCGCGCCCACCTCGGCGCAGTGCGTCAGGAACTCCACGATCCCGGCGTCGTCCAGGTCGCGGTCGCCGACGTGGTTGCCGATCTCCACCCCGGCGTGCCCGGCCGCGAGGCAGCGGTCCAACTCGGCGCAGGCCGCCTCCGGGTCCTGCAACGGCACCTGGCAGAACGGCACCAGCCGGTCGCCACCGGCGGCGGTGACCTCCAGGGTGCGGTCGTTGAAGATCCGGGCCACCTTCACCGCCTGGTCGGCGGGCCGGTCGTAGCTGAAGAAGACCGGGGTGGGCGACACGACCTGCACGTCCACGCCGTCGGCGTCCATGTCGCCGAGGCGGGTCGGTGCGTCCCAGCACTCCGCCCCGACCGGGCGGAACTCCATCTCCCCCACCATGATCATGGCCGCCCGCTCGGAGTCGACCCGCAGCCAGGGCCAACCGGACCCGCCGCACGCCGCGCCGAGGTCCGGCCACCCCTTCGGTACGACGTGCGTGTGCACGTCGACCACCGGGGGCCGCGCCGGCCCGGACCCGGCAGGCATCAGCCCTTGCCCGGGTGCAGCGCGCCGCAGTTCCCGCAGGTGCGGGCGGCCTCGTCGGCGTAGAACGCCTGGAACACCGGGGGCAGGTCGGCGGCGATGTCGCGAACCTGCAACTCCACCTCGTGCACCTTGTGCCCGCACTCGGCGCAGTACCACTGGAACTTCTCCAGCGTGCCCTCCTCGCGGACCCGCTCCACGACCACGCCGATCGAGCCGGCCTCGGGCCGCTGCGGCGAGTGCGGGGTGTTGCGCGGCAGCATCCACATCTGGCCCTCGCGCACGTGCACCGTACGCGGCCCCTCCGGGGTCATCAGATTGACGTGCATGTTGCCCTTGACCTGGTAGAAGAACTCCTCGTACGGGTCGACGTGGAAGTCGGTGCGCTGGTTGGGTCCGCCCACCACCATCACGATGAAGTCGTCCCCGCCCGGGAACATCTCCTTGTTGCCGACCGGCGGCTTGAGCAGGTGCTGGTTCTCCGCGATCCAACCGGGGAAGCTGAACGGCTCCGCGATCTCACTCACGACTGACCTCCTGACGGAAGAAGGGCCACTGCCTGGATCTCGATGAGCAGGTGCGGGTGGGGTAGTTGGTGCACGGCGACGGTGGTGCGGGTGGGTCCGGTGGCGTCGAAGTACTCGGCCCAGACCTGGTTGTAGCCGCCGAAGTCGTTCATGTTGACGAGGTAGGTGGTGACCTGCACGAGGTCGTTCAGGTCGGCGCCGACTGTCTTCAACAGATCTTGGATGTTGTCGATGACGGCCCTGGTCTGCACGCGGATGTCGAGGTTGGTGGTGCCCAGCTCGTCGACCTGCACGCCGGCGAAGGTGTTGTCGGGGCGGCGGCTGGAGGTGCCGGAGACGAAGACGAACCCGCCGGCGACCTTCACGTGCGGAAACGCGCCCCGGGGTACGGCCTTGCCGGCCACGACATGCGCCTGTGCGCCCGTGCCGTGGCCGGCGCTCGTGCTGGGACCGACTGTCGCGCCCTGGTTCGCGGCCGTGCCCTGGTTCGTGGTCGTGTCCTGGCTCGCGCCCGTGTCCTGGCTCGTGGGCGTGTCCTGGCTCGCGCTCGTGCCCTGGTTGGGGGTCATGCGGCGGCTCGCAGGGAGGTGGTGCCGAGGTGTTCGACGACGGCGCGCACGTGGGCGCCGGGTTTCAGGGGCACGGCGGCGGTGGCGGCGCCGGCGAGGAACACCCAGCCCTCGCGCAGGCGTACGCCGTGGCGGCCGGCGAGGCGGATGCCTTCGTCGAGTGCGCGGCGGGGGTCGCCGAGGATCGCGGCGGTCGAGCCGACCTGCGCCACCCGTCCGTCGATCTCCAGCAGCACCCCAAGGTTGTCCAGGCCGTCGGGCACCGGCGACCAGGGGCCGATGACGAAGGCGGCGGCAGAGGTGTTGTCAGCGATCACATCCGGCAGGGAGAACGTGAAGTTCGCGTACCGCGAGTCGATGACCTCGATGGCCGGGGCGACCGCGCGCACGGCGTCGGTGAAGTCCCCGACGGGCTCGCCCGGCTCGGGCAGCCGGTCCAGCAGGAACGCCACCTCCGGTTCGACACGCGGGTGGATGAAGGCGGTGGGGTCGAGGGTGCCGCCGTCGGGGATGCGCATGGTGTCGGTGAGGCGGCCCCAGATGACCTCGTCCACGCCGACCTGCGCCATCTTCGCCTTGCTGGTCAGGCCCATCTTCAACCCGACCAGACGCTCGCCCCGGTCGAGGCGACGCTGGATCAACGCCGTCTGCACCCCGTACGCCGCATCCACGTCCAGACCCGTCTCCGCAGCCAACTGCGGAATCGCGGTGGCGGTGTCGGCCGCCGCGCCGAGGCGCTCGGCGATACCGGCGGTGTCCGGCCCGATCATGATGTCTCCTTGCCGGCGAGGTCCAGTGCCACGTCCACGATCATGTCTTCCTGCCCGCCGACCATGCGGCGGCGGCCCAACTCCACCAGGATCGAGCGCACGTCCACCCCGTACTTGTCCGAGGCCCGCTCCGCATGCCGCAGGAAACTCGAATACACCCCCGCGTAGCCGAGGGACAGGGTTTCCCGGTCGACCTGCACCGGCCGGTCCTGCAACGGACGCACGATGTCGTCGGCGGCGTCCATCAACGCGAACACGTCACAGCCGTGCTCCCACCCGTGCAACTCCGCCACCGCCACGAACACCTCCAACGGCGCGTTGCCCGCCCCGGCACCCTGCCCCGCCAGGGACGCGTCGACCCGCACCGTCCGACCTGACGCCGAGCCGAGCGGCCCGTCGCCGAGGATGCGCCCGTGGTCCACCGCGACGACGCTGTTGGCGACACCCAATGACAGGTTGTGGTGGGCGTGGATGCCGATCTGCGTGCTCGGCTCCAACACCTGCCGGTACGCGTCCACCCGCTGCGCCACATCGGACATGAGCAGCCGGCCGCCGGAGTCGGTGACGTAGACGCAGTGCGCCCCGTACGACTCCATCAACTTCGCCTGCCCCGCCAGACCAGCCGGGTCGTTCATGTGCGACATCATCAGGAACCCCGACACGTCCATGCCGTTCTCCCGCGCCCACGCAATGTGCTGCGCCGAAATATCGGCCTCCGTGCAGTGCGTCGCGATCCGCACACTCGTCACCCCGAGCGCCTTCGCCGCCTTCAAATCCGCGATCGTGCCGATCCCCGGCAACAGCAGCGTCGTCAGCTTCGCGTTCGTCATCACCTCGGCCGCCGCCGCAATCCAGTCGGCATCACTGGCCGCACCATGGCCATAGTTCACACTCGACCCCGCCAGGCCGTCGCCGTGCGCCACCTCGATCGCCGCCACCCCGGCAGCGTCCAACGCCGCCGCGATCGTGCGGACCTGCTCGACGGTGTAGCGGTGGGCGACGGCGTGCATGCCGTCGCGCAACGTCACGTCCTGGATGTACAGATCAGTCACGACAGCACCCCCGAAGCGGCCTCGGAACGCACCGCCACCAGCCGCTCCGCCGTACGCAGGGCCGCCGACGTCATGATGTCCAGGTTCCCCGCGTACGCCGGCAGATAATGGCCCGCGCCCGAGACCTCCAGGAACACCGACACCTGCAACCCGCGCAGACGCCGACCCAACGACGGCACATACGCATCCACCCGGTCGAACTGCACGTCCTGCTTCAACCGATACCCCGGCACGTACTCCTGCACCGCCGCCACCATCTGTCCCACCGAGTCGGCGATCGCCGCCCGATCGGCGTCGGCGTCCTCGCACAGGCAGTACACCGTGTCACGCATCAACAACGGCGGATCCGCCGGATTCAACACGATGATCGCCTTACCACGCTGCGCACCACCGACCACCTCGATCGCCCGCGCCGTCGTCTCCGTGAACTCGTCGATGTTCGCCCGCGTCCCCGGCCCCGCCGACCTCGACGCGATCGACGCGACGATCTCCCCATAGACGACAGGAGTCACCCGACCGACGGCCGCGACGATCGGGACCGTGGCCTGCCCACCACAGGTCACCATGTTCACGTTGCGCTCGCCCAGGTGCTCGTCCAGGTTCACCGGCGGCACCACATACGGACCGACCGCCGCCGGCGTCAGATCCACCACCAACCGACCATGCGCCGCCAACACCGCGTCGTTGTAACGGTGCGCGCCCGCCGACGTGGCATCGAACACCAACTCCACATCCGCGAACTCCGGCATCGCCACCAGACCGTCGACACCCTCAGCGGTCGTCGCCACACCCAACCGCCGCGCCCGCGCCAACCCGTCGGAGTCGGGGTCGATGCCGACCATCGCCACCATCCGCAGCGACTCCGACAACCGCAACACCTTGATCATCAGATCGGTGCCGATGTTGCCCGACCCGATCACCGCCACGCCGGTGGTCACGACGCCTCCTTGGAGAAGCACGTACGGACAGAGCCCAGGCCGGAGATCCGCGCCTCGTACGCCGCACCGGGAGTCACCGGCACCATCGGGCCGAGCGCCCCGGACAGCACCACATCCCCGGCGCGCAGCGGATCACCCGAGCGTGCCATCGTCTGCGCCAACCACTGCACCGCGTGCAACGGATTACCCAGACACGCCGCGCCCGCCCCCACCGACACCGGCTCACCAGCCTGCTCCAGGACCATGCCGCACAGCCGCAGGTCCACGTCGGGGAGCCGGCGCGGCGTGGTGCCGAGCACGAACAGGCCGCTGGAGGCGTTGTCCGCCACCGTGTCCACGATCGAGATGTCCCACCCCGCCACCCGCGAATCCACGATCTCAATCGCCGGCAACAGATGATCCACCGCCCGGATCACGTCCGCACTCGTGATCCGCTCGTCCGGCAGATCCGCGCCCAGCACGAACGCGACCTCCGCCTCCACCCGGGGCTGCAGCAGCCGACCCATCGGCACCTCGACCCCGTCGGGCACCGCCATGTCATCGAGCAGCACCCCGAAATCCGGCTGGAAGACACCGAAGCTCTCCTGCACCGCCCGCGACGTCAACCCGATCTTCGCGCCCACCCGCCGGTGGCCGCGCTGCAACCACTGCCGCACCTGAAGCTGCTGCACCAGGTACGCCGACGTGACGTCCCCCTCCGGCAGCAGCCGCCCGCGCAGCGGCGGACACGGCCTACCGACCTCCCGCGCGTCGACCAGTTCCCGGGCCGCCGCCTCGTAATCAACGCTCATGTCGGCTCCCCACTCCGCTCGCCGCCGCCAGCGGGCTCCACGGCACTGCGCCTGATTGGCTGCGCGCTCATGTCAGGTCCACGCAGACGTTGGTCAACTCGGAATAGAAATCAAGGGAGTGCACGCCGCCCTCACGCCCGATCCCCGACGCCTTCACCCCACCGAACGGCGTCCGCAGATCCCGCAGGAACCACGTGTTCACCCACACGATCCCCGCGTCCAACCCCATACCGGCCCGGTGCGCCCGACCCACATCCCGCGTCCAAACCGCCGCCGCCAGCCCATACTCCGTGCCGTTCGCCAACGCGAACGCCTCATCCTCATCATCGAACGGCGCCACGTGCACCACCGGCCCGAAGATCTCCTCACGATTGGTCCGCGCATCCGCACCCAACCCCGTCAACACCGTCGGCTGCACGTACGCACCACCATCACGCGCATCACCGAAGGCCGGCACCCCACCCCCGGCCAGCACCTGCGCACCCTCACCACGAGCCAGGTCGTAATAGCCCAGCACCTTCTCCCGATGCTGACGCGAGATCAACGGCATGTTCACCGTCGCCTCGTCCACCGGCCACCCGAACGACAGCCCAGCAGCCCGCTCAGCCAACCGGGCCGTGAACTCCTCGAACACCGGCCGCTGCACATAGATCCGCTCCGTGCACAGACACACCTGACCGCCGTTCGTGAAACTCGACCGCACCGAGCCGGCCACCGCCGCGTCCAGGTCGGCGTCCGCGAAGACGAGCCCGGCGTTCTTGCCACCCAACTCGAAGGAGACCGCCTTAACACCTTCGGCCGCCGCCCGCATGATGGCGCTCCCGGTGGACGACTCACCGGTGAACGTGATCGCGTCCACCCCCGGGTGGCGGGTCAGGAACTCGCCGGCCGAATCCGGCCCGAAGCCGTGCACCAGATTGAACACACCGTCGGGCACCCCGGCGGCAGCCATCACCTCGGCGAGCAACGTCGCCGAGGCCGGCGTCTCCTCACTCGGCTTCACGATCACGGCATTACCGCACGCCAGCGCCGGAGCGACCTTCCAGGTCAGCAGCAGCAGCGGCAGGTTCCACGGCACGATCACCGCCACCACACCCACCGGCTTACGCACCGCATAGTTCAGCGCCCGACCGCCGGTCGGGGTGACCGTCGTGAAGGACTCCGTCGGCGCCGTCGCCACGATCTCCGCGAACGCCCGGAAATTCGCCGCACCACGCGGAATGTCCAACGTCCGCGCCTGCGAAATCGACTTACCGGTGTCCGCGACCTCGGCGGTCACCAGATCGTCGAAACGACGCTCCAACTCGACGGCGACCCGACGCAACACCTCCGCCCGCTCCCGCTCCCCCATCCGACCCCACGGCCCCCGCAACGCCGCCCGCGCGGCGGCGACCGCGTCGTCCACACACCCCTGGTCGGCCTCCACCACCTCGAAGACCGGCTCACCGGTGACCGGACTGCGCTTCGTGAACCGCCGCCCCACATCGACGAACTCACCACCGACGAAATTGCGCAGGAGCGGCGGGCCGTCGGGCGCCGTCCCGGCCATCAGTCGCGGATCCCAGGTGACGGTCATCGACGCCTCCCTCGGCTGATCGTGAGGCCGACCGCGCCGGCCAGCAGCGCCACGGTCCCGGCGGCCACCGCCCCGAGCAGGCGGTGCTGCCGGCGGACCCGGCGACGCACCTCGGCGTACGGGGTGGTCGAGAAGGACACCAGCTCGTAGCGGGAGACGTACCGGCCCGGCAGCACCCGCTCCAGCGCGTGCTCGACCTTCCGGCCGGCCTGGAACAGCGGCGAGGCGACCTTGTCCCGCATCTCCACGAAGTTCGCCAGCGCCATCTGCGCGATGGCCTCGGCGTTGGCCTGCCGGCGCTGCTGGAAGAGCGGCAGCGCCTCGGACCAGTCGTCGGCGCACTCGTCCAGGCAGCGGTCCAGCTCGACGACGTCCTCGAAGGCGCAGTTCGCGCCCTGGCCGTAGAACGGGACGATGGCGTGCGCCGCGTCGCCGAGCAGGCCGACCCTCCCGTACGCCTGCCAGGGGGTGCAGCGGACGGTGCCGAGCACGCCCACGGGGTTGTGCTGGTAGTCGTCGACGAGGCCCGGGGCGAGCGGCGGCAGGTCCGGGTAGTGCTCGGCGAAGTGCCGCTCGATGGCCGCCGGGCTGCCCAGCGAGGCGAAGCTGGCGGTGCCGTGGGTGGGCCAGAAGAGCGTGCAGGTGAACGAGCGGTCCGGGTTCGGCAGCGCGATCATCATCGAGGTGCCGCGCGGCCAGATGTGCAGCGCCTCCGGGTCGAGGGCGAAGTCCCCGCCCAGCGGCGGGATCGTCAGCTCCTTGTAGCCGTAGTCGAGGAAGTCCACGCTCTCGGTCAGCAGCCCGTACGCCAGCAACTGCCCGCGCACCGCGGAGCCGGCGCCGTCGGCGCCGAGGACGACCGACGCGGTGGCCGCGACCGTGCCCTGCGGGGTCTCGAAGGTCATCTCGCCGCTGGTCGGGTCGAGCCCGACGAGCCGGTGGTCGAAGGCGACCCGCACCCCGGGCAGGCTGGTGGCCGCGTCGAGCAGGGCGTTGTTCAGCCCGCCCCGGCTGATCGAGTTGATCGCCCGGTCGCCGGCGGCGCTGTACGACTGGAACTGCGCCTCGCCGTCGACGGGGTGGATCATCCGGCCGCGCATCGGCAGCCCGTCGGCCAGCACCTGCTCGTCGAGGCTGATCCGGCGCAGCGCGTCGAGGCCCCGCTCGGAGAGCGCCAGGTTGATGGAGCGTCCCCGCTCCACCGTGCCGGTGCGCGGGTCGGGCCGCCGCTCGTAGAGCGCCACCGGGTAGCCGCGCCGGGCCAGGAAGCAGGCCAGCAGGCAGCCGGCGAGGCCCGCGCCGACGACCGCGATCTCGTCTCGTTCCTTCGTCATCGGTTCACCTCCGCCACGGTGGCGGCCAGCGCGTCGGCGACCCGCCAGCAGTCGTGGAACGTGGAATAGAGCGGCACCGGGGCGAACCGGATGATGTCCGGCTCCCGCGCGTCGGCGATCACGCCGTGCTCGTGCCGCAGCCGCTTGGCCAGCCCGGCCGCGCTGCCCGCGCCGATGCGCACCGAGAGCTGGCAGCCGCGCCGCTCCGGCTCGCGCGGGGTGACCACGGTCAGCGGACGGTTCGCGGTCACCTCGTCCAGCAGCTGACCCAGGTAGCCGGTGAGCCGGACGCTGCGCTCGCGCAGCGCGGGCATCCCGACGGAGTCGAAGAGCTCCAGCGAGGTACGCACCGGGCCCATCGCGAAGATCGGCGGGTTGGAGATCTGCCACGCCTCGACGGTGGCCGGCGGCCGGGAGACCGGGGTCATCTCGAACCGGGTGGCCGCCTCGGTGCTCCACCAGCCCTCGAAGCGGGGCAGGTCAGGGGCGCCGAGGTGCCGCTCGTGCACGAAGACGCCGGCCAGCGCGCCGGGGCCGGAGTTCAGGTACTTGTAGGAGCACCAGGCGGCGAAGTCGACGTCCCAGTCGTGCAGGGCTAGCGGGACGTTACCGGCGGCGTGCGCCAGGTCCCAGCCGACCACGGCCCCCGCCGCGCGGCCGGCGGCGGTGATGGCCGGGATGTCCATCAGCTCCCCGGTGAGGTAGTTGACCCCGCCGAGCAGCACCAGCGCCACCGTGTCGCCCTCGGCGGCCAGGTAGGCGGTCACGTCCTCGGTGCGCAGGGTGTCCTCGCCGGCGCGCGGGCGCAGCCGGACGACCGTGGTGTCCGGGTCGAGGCCGTGGAAGCGGGCCTGGCTGCGCACGGCGTAGCTGTCCGAGGGGAAGGTGCTGTCCTCGATGACGATCCGCGTGCGCGCCCCGACCGGCCGGTAGAAGCTGACCATCAGCAGGTGCAGGTTGACCGTCAGGGAGTTCATCACCACGACCTCCGCCGGGGCGGCGCCGACCAGTCGCGCGGCCGGCGCCGTCAGCAGCTCGTGGTACGGCAGCCAGGGGCGCTCGCCCTCCAGGTGTCCCTCGACGCCGAGGCGGCTCCACGCGTCCAGGTCGGCGGTGAGCTCGTCGCGGGTGGCCCGGGGTTGCAGGCCGAGGGAGTTGCCGGCCAGGTAGGCGGCCTCGGGGTACCGGCCGCCGTCGGCCGACGGCACATGGAACAGGTGGCGGTGCCCGGGATCGGCGGCGTCGAGGCGACGCGCCTCGGCCTCACCGGCGGCGAAACCGGACGGATCGGATGCGGGGGTGGTCATGGGGTCGTCTCGCTCTCGGGTCACATCGCTGTCCGGGCCGACCACAGCTCGGGGAAGACCACCCGGGCCATGCTCCGCTGCAACCACGCCAGTCCGGCGGAGCCGCCGCTGCCCACCTTGGCGCCCATTGTGCGCTGCACCGCCTTGACGTGGTGCTGCCGCCAGTCGCCGAACTGCTCGGCCACCTCGGTCAGCGCCTCGCCCAGCATCCGCAGGTGGTTCTCCGGCCCGGGCTCGGCGTAGATCCGCACCCAGGCGGCCTCCACGGCGGCGTGCGGCTGGTGCTCGGCGTTGACGTCCCGGTCGAGCAGATCGGCCGGCAGGTCGTGGCCGTGGCGGGCCAGCAGGGCGACCACGTCGTCCCAGAGGCTCGGCGCTGCCAGGGTGGCGCGCAGCTCGGCGTAGACGTCGGTCTGCCGCCGGAACGGCCGGATCAGCGTCTCGTCGCGGAGGCCGAGCAGGAACTCCAGGTGGCGGTACATCGCCGACTGGAAACCGGAGCCCTCGCCCAGCAGGTTGCGGAACCGGTTGAAGTCGGCCGGGGTCATCCAGCGCAGCCCGTTCCAGGCCGCGTTCAGCCCCTCCAGGTGCAGCGCGGCGCGGCGCAGCGGGGCCAGCGCGTCCCACACCCGGTCGGCCCGCAGCAGTCGCTGCGTCTCGCGCAGCTCGTGGCAGGTCAGCTTGAAGTACAGCTCCATGATCTGGCTGACCATCAGGAAGGACATCTCGCCGGGGTCGTCGCTCAGCGGCTGCTGCAGCTGATGCAGCGTGCTGGCGTGCACGTACGCGTCGTACGGCACCCGCTCGGCGAACTCCAGCGTCGGTTCGCCGCCGTTGCGGGCGGCGCGGGCCGCGCGCTGCCGCGGGGTCACCGGGCGCACCGCCGCCTTGGCGGGTACGCGCACGTCCGTCTGCTCCACCCGTGGCCTCCCTCTGCTCCGTCACCCGGGACGGCCGACGGTCGGCCGTTTTCGGGATGTCGACATGATCTCTCGGCGGAACCCCCGGATGGAATGCCGGATCAACGGCGCTCACCCCGTCTGACCTGCGACGCAGAAGGCATGAGCCGGATTCGGCTTCGAGAAAGTAAGGTCGCCTCATGGACGACATGGACTGGGCGCTGCTGAAGGAACTGCAGGCCGACGCACGTCTCTCCTTCAGCGAACTCTCCCGACGGGTGCACCTGTCGCCGCCGGCCGTCGCCGAGCGGGTGCGCCGGCTGGAGGAGTCCGGGGTGATCACCGGCTACCACGCCCACGTCGACCTGACCCGGGCCGGCCGCACCGTGGTCGCGTTGATCCGGATGTCCTGTTACGGGGCGCGGTGCATCCTGCACGACCCGGACGTGGCGGGCTGGCCCGAGATCCTGGAGATCCACCGGATCACCGGCGACGCGTGCAGCATGCTCAAGGTGGCCGCCGGGTCGATCGGCGACTTCGAAGGCGTCATCGACCGGCTCGCCCCGTACGGCCAGCCGTCCAGCACGATGGTGCTCTCCACCCCGCTGGAATGGCAGCCCGTCACCCCGCTGCCCCCCGCCGACCGGCAGCGCTGACCCGCCCCGGGTTTGCCCCCCGGCCAGCGGGAAAGCAGGCCCCTGTTGCCCGGGGAGGATTCCGGTGATCGTCACCGGAAGGGGGGATCATGCCGGTGCTCACAGCGTTCCAACGTGCCCTGACCCGCGCTCTGACCGTCTTGGGGCTGGTCGGGGCCTTCGTCCTGACGACTCTCGCACCCGCCTGGGCGGGTGAGAACACCTTCGTCGAGGTGGTGCCCAACAGCGCGCAGGCCGGCACCCGGGTCAGCATCCGGGCCGGTTGCGACAACGCCAACAACCGCCAGGCCGACGTGCACTCCGACGCCTTCGGGCGGGTGATGCTGCGGCCGGACAACGGCTTCCTGACCGGCCAGGTGACCATCCCGGGCAGCAAGGAGCCCGGCGACTACCCGGTGGACCTGCGGTGCGACAACGGCAAGACCGCGACCACCACGCTCACGGTGCTGAACATGGAGCAGCCGAGCAAGGGCCCGGCCACCGGGGGTGGCGGCACCGCCGGCGCCTCGGGCACCGGCTCGATGCTGATGATCGGTGGCCTCGCGGTCGTGGCCCTGGCCGTGGGCTTCGGCTTCTTCGGCAACCGCCGCCGGACCGGGTCCGGTTCCTGACCCGCCGTCGCCATGGCCGGCTCCCTGAGGCGTACCAGGCGATCGGATCCGGGCCGGGTCCGGGCGACCACCCGGCGGGCGCTGCGGGCGTCCCGCCGGGCGGCGGCCGCGGCCGCCCGGCGGCTGCGCCGGGTGGCCGGGGAGGCGGGGTCGGCGAGCGTCGCCACGACCGACCCGGCCGCCGGTCCGCTGCCCGCCCGGCCCCGGTACCGCCGGATCCCGGCCGGCCGCCGGCTGGCCCCGGGGCGGGGGCCGGGCCTGCCGGTGCTGGTGATCGGGACGTTGATGGCGCTGATCGTCACGATGCTCGGCGTGGAGCGGATCGCCGGCGTGAGCGTGCTGCCGGAGCGGTTCCTCGCGGGGCTGCGGCCCGCGCCGAAGAAGTTCCCGGTGCTGCCCGCCAGCCGGCCCGTCGGCATCGCCATCGACCCGATCGACGTCCGGGCGCCCGTGCACGGGGTCGGCATCGCCCCGGACGGCAGCATCGCGGTGCCGGACGCCGCCCGCGCCCAGGAGGCCGGCTGGTACGACCAGGGCCCGACCCCCGGGCAGTACGGCCCGGCGGTGATCGTCGGGCACGTCGACACGACCAGCGGTCCGGCGGTCTTCCACAAGCTGCGGGACCTGGACGACGGCGACCGGATCGAGGTCGCCCGGCAGGACCGCTCGGTGGCCGTCTTCGAGGTGGACTCCGTCGAGCGCTTCGACAAGGACCGGCTGCCTGTCGACGAGGTCTTCGGCGACTTCGACCGTCCCCGACTGCGTCTGATCACCTGCGGCGGGCGCTGGGTGGGCGGGGAGACCGGTTACGCCGACAACGTGGTGGTCTTCGCGTCCCTGGTCCGCGCGCGCACGACGTGACCGGCCCCGCCCGCGCGCCGCGTGCGGGCGCGGGCGACGGGTCAGGCGGCCTCGGGTTCCCGGCTGAGGCGGCCTTCGGGCTCGCGCAGGTCGAGCCAGTCGGACCAGCGGGGATCCGGTGCCCGGTGGCCGAGCACCCGCCAGGCGGTGCCCTTCGGGGCCGCTGGCAGCGCGTGCAGCCGCCAGCCCAGCTCGGCCGGCGTCTTGTCGCCCTTGGTGTGGTTGCACCGGGCGCAGGCCGCGACGACGTTCTCCCAGGCGTGCCGGCCGCCCCGGCTGCGCGGGAAGACGTGGTCGATGGTCTCGGCGGGCCCCCGGCAGTAGGCGCACCGCCAGCCGTCCCGGGCGAAGATGGCGCGGCGGGAGAGCCCGACGTGGGTGCGGTAGGGCACGCGTACGAAGCGGGTGAGGCGGACGACCGACGGCACCGGCAGCGCGTCGCGGGCGCTGTGCAGGATGCCGTCGCCGTCGGCGACGCAGACCGCCTTGGCGGAGAGCACGAGAATGGCGGCGCGGCGCACCGACACGACACACAGCGGCTCGTAGGTGGCGTTGAGGACCAGCGCACCGGAGCCCACCGTGGGTCGTATGTCAGGCATCGCGTTCACCCTCCCGGTTCAGCGGCCCCATGCTCGCCACCGCCGACCGGAAACGGGCGCAGTCGCCCACCACGGCCGACGCCGGCCGGATCACCGACGTCCGTGCGCCCATCGTCCCTGATCGGCTCCCGGATTGCACGCACTAATGTGACAAGCCAAGTGGACATCACCCGGAAACGGGCAGATCTGCCCTCTGAGCAGGGCGGAACCCCTCAGCACCTCTCGACGTTTTACACCCGTTTTCGATCTCAGTTGTGCCGGATCCGTGCCCGATGATCTTGCGTTCGCATCGACCTTCGTAAACTTGATCAAGCTAACTTAAGATCACTACAGTGCCCAGCGTGAAGCGGGAAGCCCTCTCGAAGCGTTGGCCCTGGGTTTTTCCTGTCTGTCGTTGTCTTGGCGGGCTCAGGTGCGCTGGCCGTTCCTGCGGCTTGGGCGGCGAGAGTCCAGGTTGAGGCGGAACAGGGTGAGCGCGCTCCTGATGCTGCGGTGGCGGTCTACCTGCTGCGGCTGAGTAGCGGGGATGACGGCGGGCTGCGTCGAGTGCTTGCCGCCGATCGCCGTGACGAGCTGGTGCGTCAGTGGCGCGCTTACCGGGCGCAGATGTCAGGGTCCGCCATGCCGCCCAACAAGCTGGAATCGGGTCCGTTGCAGGTCGACCACGTCCGCGACGGCGTCGCCCTGGTGGTCACCGAGGTCTACGCGGTCTGGTGGCTCGACCAGGTGTCACAGACGGGCAGTCGGCATCCGCGGCGCTTTGAGGTCCGAGAAGATCGGGGCGGTTGGCGGGTCTGGTCGGTTGAGGCTCCGGCTTGGTGTGGCGACTACATCCGGCCAGACCGCTGCTGACGACTGACGTGCCGTCACCGCCTCGCGGACGTTGTTCTACTGCTCGTCGGTGCGCTGGGTCGGTCGGTTCTCGGCGATCCACGCCATCACCGCATCCCGCTCCCAGATTCGCCCGGTTGCCAAGGTGTCCAGCGGTGCTGGGAACCCGGGTCGAGCCACGATCTCCGATGCACGCTGCCGGCTGACGCCACCCAACATCTGTTGGATCTCTGACATGCCCGCGAGCCGCATAGCCAGACCGTACGGACTTGCCGGTTAGCAACTCCGTCAAGTCGACGGGGTTGACGCCTGTTAGGTGACGGTCGGCGCTGTGCCAGTGGTGGAGGACTCGAACCCGCCACCGGCACGGCGAACGCCCTGCCCGGCCGGTGACCTCCGAACCCGCCGGGCAGGGCAACCTTCGAGCAGGAAGGGGTCTTCATGCCTGCCGAACAACAGGGCAACACGTGGGCCAGGCCGCGATCTTGCCCGCCCAAGTCTGGTGATGAGCTGTGGATCGACCGGGAAGCCTCGGTGCAGTTCGTGGGGAAGCGGTTCGTGTTCCGGGTGATCTCGGTGTGCCCGAAGCCGACCTATCCGGGCTGGGTGTGGCTGACGGGCTATCAGCTCGATGAGCGGGGCAACGCCGTCGACAAGCGGGAAATCTTCGTCCGGCTGACTGGCCTGCGCTCTGCCCGTCGATCTGATGGGCGCCTGGGGTCGGAGTCGGCTTTCGCGTCACGGTCCGGCACCCGGCGGACACCGCCACAGCGGCGCTCTTGACCTGAACCGCGACCGGCAGCGAAGCCGGCTCCTGGCCGATCGCCTCGACCCCGGCGGCTGCCCACCCCCTTCCAGGCGATGGTTTTGACCTGACCTGGATTGGGTCGTGGCTGGCACGGGGGGTCGTCTGCTCGGCACCGCGGGCGCCGCCCCCATGCTTGGGGCTTACCGGTCCTGCCCTGCGGGTCATTCTCGGCGCTGAGACCCCGGCGGTGGCCTGTCCTGACGCCGGAGTACACGAGGGTTAGCCTGGTCGGCCGGGGAGCTGCACTGCGGCTGTCAAGGGCTCTCCTGATAGCCGTGCGCCGGGGCGTGACCGGCCGCCAGGCCGCACGCGCGCCCCGGCGCGAACACGGCGGCGGGCCGCAGGCCCGCCCTTGACCAAGTAAAGAAAGTCTGAACACACTACGCTCCGGCCATAGTGTCCCGCCATAGGTCAAGTCGCTGGCGACCAGCTCATAGAATTGCTTCATGTCGACGTATGGATGGATAGTCCTCGCGATCGCTACCGTCGTTGCCCTGGCCTCAACGGCGTGGCTCCGGCGCTCTCGGCGTGGCAGACCGCGCACCAGGGAACAGCAGCGCCGAGACGCGGGGCGGGCTGTGCGGTCAATACGCAGGAATTCACTCCGCCCGAACCGGGACATCTTCCAGCGGGGCCACGGTGTGCCGGATCGGCACTCTCACGCCATCTTTGAGAACGGCGCCTTGGGTGATGGGGCCGGCGGTGCTGGAGGCGGCGGGGACTAACAAGGGCGAAAGGTTGCACTCCTCCCAACCTCAGGCGGTGAGGTTCTGGGAATGGAAGCCGGCGCACGATGCATGGACGTTGCTCGTGAGGAGCTTCACGTTCTTCAGCAATTGCGATACTCCGTGGAGCATTTCGGCGGCTTTTATCTCGCGACGCCGAAAAGCGGATCAGCGGGGACGGTCGACCTAGACGCCATTGTTGCGGAGGAGATGGAAGCGCACATCAGAGAGGTCGGGCCGGTTGAATTCGAGATTCCGGCATTGAAGCCGATGAACACGATCACGATGACTTGATCAATTCGACCCCGGCGGGTGCGACCTCCCGCGCACATCGTCGGCCGCGCTGGGCGTCGATCGGCCCGCCGGTCCGTCAGACCCGGGCCAGGGAGGAGAGCAGTGCCGCGGTCTCCCCGGGTCGGACCAGCACCGCGGCGTGGCTGATGTCGAGGGACCACACGTCGAACGGGTTGTCGGGGGTGAGCGCGTCGGCGTCGGCGATGAACCGGTCCTGGAGCGCGATCGGCATCGACCGGTCGGCGGTGAGCCGCAGGTAGGTGCGGGGGACGCGGCCCCAGGTCTGCGGGTCGGCCCGCTCCTCGCCGGCATCCAGGCTCTCGTCCGGCTCCAGGGTGTTCAGGTAGCCGTGGAACTCGTCGTCGGTGCCGTCGGCCAGGACCGCCTCGCGGAGGGTGGCGAGCAGCGCGGGGTCGGCGGTACGCCAGTTGAACCGCAGCGCGCCGAGTTCCATCGGGTTCGCGGCGAGCAGGCCGCCGACGCCGTTCAGGGCGCTCGACGCGTTCTCCGCCGAGGCCTGGTAGCCGGCCGGGGTGTCGGCGGCGCAGCACCACGCCGAGATGTAGACCAGCCGGTCCAGCAGCTCCGGGGCGGCGTTGGCGACCCCGGTCAGGGTGAGCCCGCCCCGGCTGTGCCCGACCAGGATGACCGGTCCGTGCTCGCGTACCCGCCGCACGACGTCCAGGACGTGCGCCACGTTGTCGGCGTGGCCGATGCCGGCCATCGCGCTCGGCGCGGTCGCCAGGGCGGCGAGGTCCTGCGGGGCCTGGTACGCCGCCGGGAACGTCGCGCCGAAGCCGTGCCCGGGCAGGTCGACGGCCAGCGAGCGGTGCCCGCGCAGGGCCAGCTCCCGCTGCATGGGCGCCCAGGTGAACGAGTTGCTGCCGGCACCGGGCACGAAGACGAAGGTGGAAGCTGTCATTTGATCATGATAGGTGCGCCGTCACCTCGTACTTCGAGGGCGCGACCTGACCGGTGCGACCGCGCCCGGGCGGCACGCGCCATCCGGGGGCCGGGTCACGACGCGGAGGGTCGGGGGGTCGGGGCCGCGCCGGGTGCGGTACGAAGACAGCGTGACCGCTGCCAGCCTGACGCCGCCCGCCCTGCCCGCCGTCGAGGCGCCGGACCCGGCTCCGTCGCCGACCTGCCTGGACGACGCCCTGTGCAAGAGCGTCTACGACATGACCGGCTCGGTGTGGTTCGCCGAGGGCAGCTACTGGATCCTGCTCAAGCCGCTGCGGATCGTGATGATCCTGCTGCTGGCGGTCGCCGCCCGGTGGCTGGTGCACCGCACGATCCGCCGACTGGTGCGCACCACCACCGACGCGGGCGTGCCGACCATGCTGCGTCCGCTGCGCGAGCGGATCCCCACCGCCGCCGTCGAGCCCGGCGAGTTCGTTCCCGAGCGGCGCCGGCAGCGGGCCGAGGCGATCGGTTCGGTGCTGCGCAGCCTGAGCACCGCGTTCATCTTCGGCATCGCGCTGCTGATGGTCCTCAAGGAGTTCAGCTTCGACCTGGCCCCGCTGCTGGCCAGCGCCGGCATCGCGGGCGTGGCCCTCGGCTTCGGCGCGCAGAGCCTGGTCAAGGACCTGATCGCCGGCCTGTTCATGCTGATCGAGGACCAGTACGGCGTCGGCGACACCGTGGACCTCGGCGAGGCGACCGGCGTGGTGGAGTCGGTCGGGCTGCGGGTCACCACCGTCCGCGACGGGCGGGGCGTGCTCTGGTACATCCGCAACGGCGAGATCGTCCGGGTGGGCAACAAGAGCCAGGGATGGGCCCTGGTGGTGGTCGACCTGCCGATCGGCTTCGCCGGCACGGAGGAGGCCACTGCCGTGCTGCGTACCGCCGCCGCCTCGGTGGCGATCGACCCCGACCTGGCGCCGGAGATCGTCGAGGCGCCGGAGGTGCTGGGCGTCGAGCAGATGACCGTCGACGGCGCGGTGATCCGTACGGTGGTCAAGACGACCGCAGACGGGCAGTTCGCCGTCGGCCGGGAGCTGCGTCGCCGGCTCGCCGAGGCGCTGGAGAACTCCGGCATCACCGCGAAGATCGCCGCCGCCCGGTTCTACCCCGGCATGCCGGTCTCCACCCCCGGCGAGACCGGGCAGGGCGGCGCCACCTGAGGCTTCCAGAACGCCGGGCGGCGGGGGTCGCGAGCCGGGTGGCCCCTCGGGTATCGTCCGTTCGTTCAGTCGGAGATGCGACGATCAACCCCTTCGCCCTAGCCACTCGTCGGACGATCGGGCAAAATCCGGTGCAACGCGCTCCCCCGGAGCGTGATCACGTCCTCGCTGATCCGTGGATCTGACGACGGTTCCCGGGCCGTCCATCACGAGTGGCCTGCTCAGGGGAACGATGGAGGCGACGGTGCCTGACGAGCGACCATCCCCGGAAGGGCCGGCAACCTTCCGCGAGGTGTTCGCCAACCGCGAATACGGCGCCGTCTTCACGGCCAGCGCGCTCTCCTGGATCGGCGACTACATCGCCAAGGCCGCGGTCACCCTGCTGGTCTACGAGGAGACCCGGTCCGTCGCGCTCTCGGCCGCCGCCTTCGCGGTGAGCTACCTGCCCTGGCTGGTCGGCGGCCCCCTGCTCGCCACCCTCGCGGAGCGGCACCGCTACCGGCAGGTCATGGTGATCTGCGACCTCGTCCGGATGGTGCTGATGGTGTGCATCGCCATCCCCGGCGTGCCCGTCCCGATGGTCCTGGCCCTGCTCTTCGCCACCACGCTGGCCAACCCACCGAGCCAGGCCGCCAAGTCGGCGCTGATCCCCCTGGTCCTCACCGGGGACCGCCTGGTGGTCGGGCTCTCGATGATCAGCAGCGTCGGGCAGGCCGCCCAGGTCGTCGGCTACCTGGCGGGCGCGGCCATCGCCGCCTTCAACCCGACCACCGCGCTCCTGGTCAACGCGGCGACGTTCGCCCTGTCGGCCGCGCTGGTCCGCTTCGGCGTGGCCGACCGGCCGACGGCGATGACCGCCGCGCACCGCAGCCACCTGCTGCGGGAGACCGCGCAGGGCTTCCAGATCGTGTTCGGCACCCCGGTGCTGCGGGCCATCGCCGTGCTGGTCTTCGCCGCCATGCTCTTCTCCGTGGTGCCGGAGGGCCTCGCCGCCGCCTGGGCGAGCGAGCACGCCGGCCAGCTGGACGCCGGTGCCGCGCAGGCGATCATCATGGCGGCGAACCCCGTCGGCTTCATCCTCGGCGGCCTCGTCGTCAGCCGGGCGTTCGGGCCGGACCGCCGGCTGAGCCTGATGCGGCCGTTGGCGGTGCTCTCCCCACTGGCCCTGGTGCCCGCCCTGCTCGATCCGCCGCCCCTGGTGGTGGCGCTGCTCGCTGCGGCCTGCGGGTTCGCCGTCGCCGGCATGCTGCCGGTGGCCAACGGGCTCTTCGTCCGGGCGCTGCCCGACGGCTTCCGGGCCCGCGCCTTCGGCGTGATGGCGACCGGCGTCCAGGTCATCCAGGGCATGGCCGTCCTGGTCACCGGGTTGCTGGCCGAGCGATACTCCATCCCGCTCGTGGTCGGGGTGTGGAGCGCCGTCGGGGTGCTGCTGATGACGCTCGCCGCCCTGCGCTGGCCGAGCCGGTCGACGATCGACGCGGCGATCGAGGCGGCCCAGCAGGCGGGCGGAGCGGCCCCCCGGCAGGCAGCCGGTCCCGCCGCCCCGGGGCGGCCCGCGGAGGAGCGGTCCGGCGGGCCGGCGGCCCGTTGGGAAGTCGCCCCGGCGAGGCGGGACGGCGGCGGCACGCGGTGACCCGGCCCACAGCCGGCACCCCCCGCTCGCCCGACGTGGCACCTGGCAGGATGGAACGGTGAATGCCGCAGGTGAGTCCGACCGTCCCGGTGCGTCGATGACCCTCTTCGAAGCGGTCGGCGGCGAGCCCACATTCCGCAAGCTGGTGGACGAGTTCTACGCCGGGGTCGCCGACGACCCGCTGCTGCGCCCCATGTATCCGGAGGAGGACCTGGGCCCGGCCGCGGACCGGTTGACCCTGTTCCTCATGCAGTACTGGGGCGGTCCCAACACGTACTCGGCGCAACGGGGGCACCCGCGGCTGCGGATGCGCCACGCGCCCTACCGGATCGGCGCCGCCGAGCGGGACGCATGGCTGCTGCACATGCGCCGCGCCGTGGACCGGCTCGACCTGCCGCCGGAGATCGCCACCGCACTGTGGGACTACCTGGAGCGGGCCGCCTACTTCATGGTCAACGCGATGGAGGACCCGGCGGGGCCGGCCTGACCGGGTCGCCCCTCGGGTGCCCGGCGGGTGCCGGGCGGCCCGTCGGCGTTCGCCCAGGCGCCGGATCGCCCGGCGGGCGTCCGGCGCCTCAGAGCAGGGCGCCCTCGTCGTGCAGCCAGTCCACGAAGCTGGTGGCGACCGCCGCGCCGCAGTCGAGCATCTCGACCAGCAGCGCGTCGTGCGCCCCGGCACCGAACGGCACCTGCAACTCCGCGTAGATCGGCAACTGGCCGCGCTCGGTCGGGTCGCCGATGTAGGCCTTGCAGAAGCGGCGGGTGTGGTTCCACTCGTTGACCACGCGGTAGGCGCGGTCGGCCCAGTCCGGCGGCACCGTCGCGTGTGGACGGGCCCGCATCACCAGGATCTCGTCCTCCGGACCCTCCAGTGTGACCAGCACGGCGTGCCGCTCCCACATGGCCAGCAGGTTGCCGTCGCCGTCGGCCAGGTAGCGCACGTCGAGCATGTCGAGTGCGTCGCAGACCCGGCGCAGGGTGACCGGCTCGACCGTGGCGGGCATGTCCGCGATCACGGCTCGCTCCGTCGGCGGGCAGTCGTCTCCCGGCTGACGGGGGGTCGGTGGTCCGACCCGGACGGTGCTCTCCACTGTGACCCCGCTCCGCCTTTCCGGGTCGCCGCCGCCGTTGGCGGGACCGGGGCGCCATGACCACCACGGCATCGCTCGCGCACCTCACTCCCCAGCGGATCCACTCGCCTACGGTGCGTTGGATCCGAGGATGGACGGTACCCGGACAGCCGGGTTGAAGCACCCCCCCAACGACAGCCCCAGGACAGAAGAATGACCGAGGGTCAGCCGAACGGATGAATTCAGAGGGGCCGCACGGCAAGTTCGGTGGCCTTCTGCGACCATGTCGCTCCGTACGGTCCCACCAGGCCGACCCATCGGCCGACCATTCGCACCTGGACGTCGCCTTCGCCGACCGTCCCGGCCGACCCCTCGGCGGCGCCCAGGAAGCCCATCCGGACCAACCCCTGGACCATCCGCTGGGTCACCTCGACCGGCTCGCCCGGTGGGTCCTCCGGGGTGACCACCACGGGCACGTGGTCGAGCAGCGCGTCCCGCAGCGCCCGCTGCCCCACCGCGCGCCCGCCGACGCCGTGGGTGCTGGCGTCCCGCAGGGCTCCCGCCGCCGCCGCCGCGATCCGCCGCAGCTCCACGCCCGGCAGCGTCTCCACCCGGCGGCTCGTTGCGGGCGGCAGCGGCCACCGCCACCGCTCGTCCCGCCGCGTCGGCAGGGCCGCGCCGCCCGCCGCCAGCTCGGCCAGCAACTCTCGGGCCGGGACCGTGGCGTCGCCGGGGCCGTCGCCGGCCACCGTGCGGACGACCAGCACGCCCCACGGCAGACGCCCCCAGAGGGCCGTACGGCCCGTCGCGCCGGCCGACCTGAGCCGGACCGGCGCCTCGCCGTCCAGCCGGACGAGACGGGCCAGGAAGGCCCCCGCGTCGGCCGCGTCGGCGATCCCGTGCCCGCCGGCGACCGTCCCGCCGCCACCGGCCCCCGCCGGGGCGACGGGCCCGCCGGCCGTCGTCACGCCACCCCGCCCTGCGGCGCGTACGTGAGCAGGAACGTCCGCTCCTCCGGGGTGATCCGCCGGGGCCGCTGCCGGGTCAGGTCGAACGGCACCAGCACCGAACGGGCCCGGCTGGCCAGCACCTCGCCGTCGAAGAGTTCGTAGGCGACGGTGAAGGACGCGCCCCGGATCTCCTCCACCCACAGCTCGATGCGCACGGTGGGGGCAGCCTCGGCGGTGGCCCGGCCGAGGGCGTACTCGACCGGGCGCAGGTAGTCGATCTCGTGCCGACTGATCACGACGCCGTCGGCGAACGAGCCCACCCCCCACGCCCGGCCGCCGGCGAACATCAACGCCACCCGCGCCTCCTCGTAGAGGGTGAGGAAGCGCGAGTTGTTGATGTGGCCGTACGCGTCCAGGTCGGACCACCGCAGGGTGCAGTGGTAGACGAAGCGGTCGCTCATGATCGGCTGCGGTCCGCGCGCTCAGTCACGGGTCAGCTTGCGGTAGGTCACCCGGTGCGGGCGGGCCGCCTCCGCGCCGAGCCGGTCGACCTTGTTCTTCTCGTACGCCTCGAAGTTGCCCTCGAACCAGAACCACTTGGCCGGGTTCTCGTCGTCGCCCTCCCAGGCCAGGATGTGCGTGGCGACCCGGTCGAGGAACATCCGGTCGTGGGAGATGACCACGGCGCAGCCGGGGAACTCCAGCAGCGCGTTCTCCAGGCTGGAGAGGGTCTCCACGTCCAGGTCGTTGGTCGGCTCGTCGAGCAGGATCACGTTGCCGCCGATCTTCAGCGTCAGCGCGAGGTTGAGCCGGTTGCGCTCGCCGCCGGAGAGCACCTTGGTCGGCTTCTGCTGGTCCGGCCCCTTGAACCCGAACGCGGCGATGTACGCCCGCGACGGCATCTCGACCTTGCCGACCATCAGGTGGTCGAGCCCGTCGGAGACGACCTCCCAGACCGTCTTGTCCCCGGCCAGGCCCTGCCGGTTCTGGTCGACGTACGACAGCGAGACCGTCTCGCCGACCCGGACGTCGCCGCTCGTCGGCTGCTCCAGCCCGACGATGGTCTTGAACAGGGTGGTCTTGCCGACGCCGTTCGGGCCGATGATGCCGACGATGCCGTTGCGGGGCAGCGAGAAGGACAGGTTGTCGATGAGCACCCGGTCGCCGAAGCCCTTGGTCAGGCCGTGCGCCTCGATCACCGTGTTGCCCAGGCGGGGGCCCGGCGGAATCTGGATCTCCTCGAAGTCCAGCTTGCGGGTCTTCTCCGCCTCGGTGGCCATCTCCTCGTAGCGGTCGAGGCGGGCCTTGGACTTGGTCTGCCGCGCCTTGGCGTTGGAGCGGACCCACTCCAGCTCCTCGGTGAGGCGCTTCTTCATCTTGGCGTCGCGGCGGCCCTCGACGGCCAGCCGGGCGGCCTTCTTCTCCAGGTAGGTGGAGTAGTTGCCCTCGTAGCCGACGGCCCGGCCGCGGTCCAGCTCCAGGATCCAGCCGGCCACGTTGTCCAGGAAGTACCGGTCGTGGGTGATCGCCATGACGGTGCCCGCGTACTTGGCCAGGTGCTGCTCCAGCCAGGAGACGCTCTCCGCGTCCAGGTGGTTGGTGGGCTCGTCGAGCAGCAGCAGGTCGGGGGCCTCCAGCAGCAGCTTGCACAGCGCCACCCGGCGCCGCTCGCCCCCGGAGAGCTGGGTGACGTCGGCGTCCGGCGGCGGGCAGCGCAGCGCGTCCATCGCCAGTTCGAGCTTGGAGTCGATGTCCCACGCGTCGGCGTGGTCAAGCTCCTCCTGGAGCTTGCCCATCTCCTCCATCAGCTCGTCGGAGTAGTCGGTGGCCATCTGCTCGGCGATCTTGTTGAACCGCTCCAGCTTGGCCTTGGTCTCGGCGACCGCCTCCTCGACGTTGCCGAGCACGGTCTTGGCGTCGTTGAGCGGGGGCTCCTGGGCGAGCAGGCCGACGGTGTAGCCGGGCATCAGCCGGGCCTCGCCGTTGCTCGGCCGGTCCAGGCCTGCCATGATCTTGAGGAGGCTGGACTTGCCGGCGCCGTTGGGGCCGACCACACCGATCTTGGCCCCCGGGAGGAAGCTCAGCGTCACGTTGTCGAGCACGACCTTGTCGCCGTGCGCCTTGCGCGCCTTTTCCAGGACGTAGATGTACTGGGCCACGGTGCGGGCTACCTCCGTAGGTTGCGACTGGGTTCGGCGGGCGCGGGCGCGGGCTCCGACCTCCGCCCGCCGCCGCCGGCCGGTGGCCCGGCCGCACGCACGCCATCGTCAATCCTGACAGGTACGCGGCGTCGCGCCCACATCACCCCGCCCCCGACGCCCCGGACGCGTCCCGCCACCCCTGCTTCCGAGCAGGGGTATCGACAAGATCACGCCAAGGGTTGGACCATCGTGGGAAGGGTAGGTGACTCCGGCACGGGGCCCCAGAAGCCGCAGCTACGCTCAGTACGCTCATTCGCGGTTGACCCGTCAGCACCCGGAGGTGGCCGAACGTGACCGTCCGCAGCTCCTTTGTCGTAGTGGCGAACCGGCTACCCGTCGACGAGGTGAGCACCCCCGAAGGACGGCAGTGGCGTCGCAGCCCCGGGGGGCTGGTGACCGCACTGCACCCCGTCCTCGCCGAGCACCAGGGCACCTGGGTCGGCTGGGCCGGTGGCACCGGCGCCGCCCCCGAGCCCTTCGACCTGGAGGGCATCCGGCTGCACCCGGTGCCGCTCAGCGCGGAGGAGCTGGAGCGCTACTACGAGGGCCAGTCCAACGCGACGATCTGGCCGCTCTACCACGACGCGGTGGAGACGCCCGCCTACAAGCGCCGCTGGCGTGAGGCGTACCGCCTGGTCAACGCCCGCTTCGCGGAGGCCGCGGCGGAGGTCGCGGCCGAGGGGGCGACGGTCTGGGTGCAGGACTACCAGCTCCAGCTCGTCCCGGCGATGCTCCGCGAGCTGCGGCCCGACCTGCGGATCGGCTTCTTCCTGCACATCCCGTTCCCGCCCATCGAGCTGTTCATGCAGATGCCGTTCCGCACCGAGATCCTGCGCGGCCTGCTCGGCGCCGACCTGGTCGGGTTCCAGCAGCGCCTCGCCGCGCAGAACTTCGTCCGGCTGGCCCGGCACCTGCTCGGGCTGCGCTACGAGGGGCAGATGATCCAGGTCGACGGGCGCCAGGTGAAGGCCGGCGCGTTTCCGATCTCCATCGACACGAAGGAGATGGAGCGGCTGGCCGCCGACCCGGCGATCCAGGCCCGGGCGAAGGAGATCCGCGAGGAGCTGGGCAACCCGAAGACGATCATCCTGGGCGTCGACCGGCTCGACTACACCAAGGGCATCGAGTTGCGGCTCAAGGCCTTCCGCGAACTGCTGGCTGACGGAAAGTTGACAGTTCCCGACGCGGTCATGGTGCAGGTCGCCACGCCCAGCCGTGAGCGCGTGGAGCACTACCAGGCACTACGCGTGAAGGTGGAGCGCGAGGTCGGCCGGATTAATGGCGAATTCGGCAGGGTCGGCGTGCCGGCGGTGCATTATCTGCATCAGTCGTACAGTCGCACTGAACTCGCCGCGATGTACGCCGCCGCGGACGTGATGATGGTGACCCCGCTGCGAGACGGAATGAACCTGGTAGCCAAGGAGTACGTCGCATCGCGCGCCGACCAGGGCGGTGCACTCGTGCTCAGCGAGTTCGCCGGCGCCGCCACCGAGCTGCGTCAGGCGTTCCTGTGTAACCCGCACGACCCTGACGCGGTCAAGGACGCCCTGCTGAGGGCCGTGCACGTCGAGAAGCCGGAGGCACGCCGCAGAATGCGGACAATGCAACGCCATCTTCGCACCCACGACGTGGGGCACTGGGCGAAGTCCTTCCTCACCGAGCTCGGTGTGCCTCAATCGGAGGACGCGTGAACGCCGCCAGCGAGATCATCACCCCGGCGGCCGGCACGATGGACCCGGAACTGCGGGCGGCCATCGGCCGCATCGCCCGGGTACCCCAGCTTCTGATCGCCTGCGACTACGACGGCACCCTGGCGCCGATCGTGGAGGACCCGAGCAAGGCCGTGCCGCTGCCGGAGTCGGTGGCGGCCGTCCGGGCGCTGGCCGCCCTGCCCCAGACCACCGTGGCGGTGGTCTCCGGGCGGGCCCTGCGCGACCTGGCCGCCCTCTCCCGGCTGCCCAGCGAGGTCCACCTCGTCGGCAGCCACGGCTCCGAGTTCGACATCGGCTTCGTCGAGCGGCTCTCCCCCGAGCTGATCGCGGTGCGCACCCGGCTGCGCGACGCCCTGCGCGAGATCGCCTCGGCCCACCCGGGCATCCGGCTGGAGCGCAAGCCGGCGAGCGTCGCGGTGCACACCCGCGGGGTGGCGCCCGAGATCGCGGCTGCCGCCATCGAGGCGGTCCGCAGCGGCCCCGCCACCTGGGACGACGTGACGGTCACCCAGGGCAAGGAGGTCATCGAGCTGTCGGTGGTCGCCACGCACAAGGGCACGGCCGTCGACCAGCTGCGCACCCAGCTCTCGGCCAGCGCGGTGCTCTTCATCGGCGACGACGTCACCGACGAGAACGCCTTCGGCAACCTGCACGGGCCGGACGTCGGCATCAAGATCGGCCCCGGCGACACCCAGGCCGGCTACCGGGTCGCCGAGCCGATCGAGGCCGCCCGCGCCCTCGGCCTGCTGCTGGAGACCCGGCGGCACTGGCTCTTCGGCGAGCGTGCGGTCCCCATCGAGCGGCACTCGATGCTTGCCAACGGGCGGACCGTGGCCCTGCTCACCCCCGAGGCCAAGGTCACCTGGCTCTGCCACCCCAAGCCGGACTCGGCGGCGATCTTCGCCGACCTGGTCGGCGGCAGCCCCGCCGGGCACTTCAGCGTGGCCCCGGAACGCGGGGGCATCCCGCTCGGGCAGCGCTACCGCTCGGGGACGATGACCGTCGAGACCCGCTGGTCGGGCCTGACCGTCACCGACTGGCTCGACAAGCCGGCCCGGGAGACCACGCCGGACGGCCCGGCCGTCGTGACCGGCGACTCGACGATGGTCCGGGTGCTCACCGGCTCGGGCCGGGCCCGGCTGGAGTTCGCGCCCCGGCCCGAGTTCGGCCAGGTCGCGGTGCAGTTGCAGCCGGTCGGCGACGGCCTGCTGGTGCTCGGCTCCAACGAGCCCGTCGCGCTCTACTCGCCCGGGGTCGAGTGGCAGGTCACCAACGACGGCGGCTACGAGACGGCCAAGGCGGTCGTCGACCTCTCCGCCTCCGGTGGGCAGGTCGTGCTGGAGCTGCGCTTCGGCACGCACAGCCTGGAACACCACCGGCTGCCGGTCCACGAGCGGCAGGCCCTGGCCGAGCAGCCCTGGAAGGACTGGGTGGCCACCCTGCGGCTGCCGAGCACCGCCCGCGACCTGGTGGTCCGCAGCGCGCTGACCCTGCGCGGGCTCTGTCACGAGGCCACCGGCTCGATCCTGGCCGCCGCGACCACCTCGCTGCCGGAGGAGCTGGGCGGCGTACGCAACTGGGACTACCGCTACTGCTGGCTGCGGGACGCGGCGATGACCGCGCGGTCCCTGGTCGACCTGGGCTCGATCGAGGAGGCCGAGGCGCTGCTGCGCTGGGTCGACGGGTGCATCGAGCGCACCGGCGGGCACCCGGAGCGGCTGCACCCGCTCTACACGGTGGACGGCTACGAGCTGGGCGCCGAGGCGGTCATCGACACCCTGCCCGGTTACGCCGGCTCCCGGCCCGTCCGGGTCGGCAACCTCGCCAACCACCAGCTCCAGCTCGACGTCTTCGGCCCGATCGCGGACCTGATCGCGGCCGTGGCTGACGCCCGCGGCTCCGTCCGCGAGGACGAGTGGCGGGTGCTCGACAACATGGTCGAGGCGGTCCGCCGCCGCTGGCACGAGCCCGACCACGGCATCTGGGAGGCCCGCCTCCCCCCGCGGCACCACATCTTCTCGAAGGTGATGTGCTGGATGACCGTCGACCGGGCGCTGCACGTCATGCGCCAGCACGGCGGCGAGGACCGGCCGGAGTGGGTGGAGCTGCGCGACCGCATCGGCGCCAACGTGCTGGAGTACGGCTGGCACGAGACCGTCGAGGCCTACAGCGTGGCGTACGGGGACGAGGAGATGGACGCCTCGTCGCTGTGGATCGGGCTCTCCGGCCTGCTCCCCGGCGACGACCCGCGCTTCCTCTCCACCGTCCTGCGGATCGAGGCGGACCTGCGCAGCGGCCCGGTCGTCTACCGCTACCACTGGGACGACGGCCTGCCCGGGCGGGAGGGCGGCTTCCACATCTGCACGGCGTGGCTCATCGAGGCGTACCTGCGCACCGGGCGGCGTACCGACGCCGAGGAGCTGTTCTCGCAGATGGTGGACACCGCCGGCCCGACCGGCCTGCTGCCCGAGCAGTACGACCCGATGGCCGAGCGCGGGCTGGGCAACCACCCGCAGGCCTACAGCCACCTCGGTCTGATCCGCTGCGCCCTGCTGCTGGACAACATGCTCAAGCAGTGACCTGACCAGCGAAAACGGCGGCCGGAGACTCGAAGTCTCCGGCCGCCGTCGTTCATCCGTCGAGACCAGACCAACCCGGTCGAACCCGAGCCGCCTTACGGGCGACGCCCACCGGGGATTTCCGGGCAGCCCGCTCGCGGAGGGATCAAGCCTGACCGCCCGGAGCGAGCGGGCTGCCCGCAAATCCCTCAAGACCAGCCCCGTCGGCGAGGGCGTCGACCACGTCCCCCAACACCACCACCGCGGGCGGGCGCAGCCCGGCGGCCGCCACGTCGGCGGCCACCGCGCCGAGCGTGGAGCGCAGCGCCCGCTGCGCCCCGGTCGTCGCCTCCTGCACCACGGCGGCCGGTGTCCCCGCCGGCTTGCCGTGCGCGATCAGCGTCGCGGTGATCGCCGCGAGGTTCTTCAGCCCCATGAGCACGACCAGCGTGCCGCGCAGCCCGGCCAGCGCCTCCCACCGGACCAGGGAGGCCGGCGAGTCGGGTGCGACGTGCCCGGAGACCACGGTGAACTCGTGGGCCACCCCCCGGTGGGTGACCGGGACGCCCGCCGCGGCCGGAGCCGCGATCGAGCTGGTCACGCCGGGCACCACGGTCACCGGCACACCGGCCGCCGCACAGGCCAGCAGCTCCTCGCCGCCCCGGCCGAAGACGTACGGGTCGCCGCCCTTGAGCCGCACCACGAACTTCCCGGCCAGGGCGCGGTCCACGAGGATCCGGTTGATCTCCTCCTGACCCCGGGACGGCCCGTACGGGATCTTGGAGGCGTCCACGAGTTCGACGTCGGGGCGCAGCTCGTCGAGGAGCAGCCCCGGGACGAGCCGGTCGGCGACCACCACGTCCGCCTCGGTGAGCAGCCGCCAGCCCTTGACGGTGATCAGTTCCGGGTCCCCCGGACCGGCCCCCACCAACGCAACCCGCCCGGCCGGCGGGTAAGGAAGGGACCCTTCCTCTACCGCAGGCGTCAACAGGGGGCCCTTCCTCACATCCAGGAGGGCGCGGACGGCGTCGCGGACGGCCATCGCCCGGCGCGGGTCGCCTCCGCCGAGCACCGCCACGGTCACCGGCCCGTGCCGGGTCACCGCCGGCGTCCAGGCGGTGGCGGCGGCGCGGTCGTCGGCGCGTACGCAGAAGATGCGCCGCTCGGCGGCGGCGGCGCTGACCGACGCGGCGGCGAGCGGGTCGTCGACCGCGACCTGGACCAGCCACGCGCCGTCCAGGTCGTCGGGGGCGAACCGGCGCGGCGCCCAGTGCAGCCGTCCGGCGTCGACGTGCGCGCGCAGCGCCGGGGTCAGCTCGGGCGCGACGAGGAAGACGTGCGCGCCGGCGTCGAGCAGGGCCGGCACCCGCCGGGTGGCCACCGCTCCCCCGCCCACCACGACCACCCGACGGCCGGCGAGCCGCAGGCCGAGCGGGTACGGGTTGCCGCTCACGCCGCCGCCCCGCCGTGCTCGCTGGCGGCGGCGGGACGCGACACGCCTGCGGGCCGGTCGGTTGGCTCGCTCACTTCTCGGCCACCCCTGCCGAGTCGAACGTGGCCACCTCGTGCAGCACCCGGACCGCGCCGGTGACCACCGGCAGCGCGAGCAGCGCGCCGGTGCCCTCGCCGAGGCGCAGCCCGAGGTCGATCAGCGGCTCCAGGCCCAGCCGGCGCAGCGCGACCGTGGCCCCCGGCTCGGCGGAGCGGTGCCCGGCCACCATGGCGGCCACGGCGTGCGGCGCGAGGGCCGCCGCGGCGAGGGCAGCGGCGACCGCGATCACCCCGTCCAGCAGCACCGGCGTGCGGCGGGCGGCGGCGCCCAGGATCAGCCCGGCCAGCGCGGCGTGCTCCAGCCCGCCGACGGCGGCCAGCACGCCCAGCGGGTCGGTGGGGTCGGGGTCGTGCCGGCGCAGCGCGGCCCGCACCACGTCGACCTTGCGGGCGTACGTCGGGTCGTCGACCCCGGTGCCCCGACCCGTCGTCTCCGCCGGGTCGATGCCGGTGAACGCGGCGATCAGGGCGGCGGCCGGCGTGGTGTTGCCGATGCCCATGTCCCCGGTGAGCAGGATGCCGGCGCCCGCGTCGATCAGTTCGTCGGCCACCCGGATGCCGGTCTCGACGGCCGCGCGGGCCTCGTCGCGGGTGAGCGCGGCGGTCACCGCCAGGTCCCGGGTCCCGGGGCGGACGTTCGCCGCCACCAGCCGGGGCGCGTCGCGGGCCGGCAGGCTGTCCGCCGGGGACCGGGTCAGCGGAATCGCCGGCGCGCCATCGGCGGCCGGGGCACCCGCCGAGGCGTCGGCAGCCAAGGCACCCGCCGGGCCGTCGGCGAGCGGGGCACCCGCCGGGGTGCCGGTGGCGGGGATCGGGGTGGCCACGCCGACGTCGACCACGGTGACCGAGGCGCCGGCCTGCCGGGCGAAGGCGTTGACCACCGCGCCGCCGGCCAGGAAGTTGCCGATCATCTGCGCGGTGACCTCCTGCGGCCAGGGCGTCACCCCCTGGGCGTGCACGCCGTGGTCACCGGCGAAGATCGCGACGGCGGCCGGCTCGGGCAGCGGCGGCGGGCAGTGCCCCGCCAGGCCGGCCAGGCGTACGGAGAGTTCCTCCAGGGCGCCGAGCGAGCCGGCGGGCTTGGTGAGCCGTCCCTGCAACTCTCTTGCTGCGGTCATCGCCGACTCGTCCGGCGGCCGGATCGCCGCGATCGTGGTCTCCAGCATCATGCCTCCAGGATCTCCGCCAGTACCTCGGTGAACGCGTCGGTGGTGGCCGTGTCGCGCACGGCGATCCGCAGCCAGTCCGGGCCGAGGCCGGGGAACGTGTCGCCCCGGCGTACCGCCCAGCCGCGCTGCCGCAGGGCGACCCGCACGTCGGCGGCTCCGGGGACGTGCACCAGCACGAACGCGCTGGCGGGGCGGCCGGCGACGCGTACGCCGGGCAGGGTCGACAGGCGGGCGACCAGGTGGTCGCGGTCGGCGGCGAGCCGGGCGGCGATGGCGCGCTCGGCCTCGACCGCGACGGGTGTGGCGCAGGCCGACGCGGCGGCCAGGGCGGGGGTGGAGACGGCCCAGAGCGGCTGGGCGGCGGCCAGCCGCTCCAGCAGGTCCGCCTCGCCGAGCACATAGCCGATGCGCAGGCCGGCCAGGCCCCAGGTCTTGGTGAGGCTGCGGACCACCAGCAGGCCCGGCAGGTCCCGCCGGGCGGCCAGCGACTCCGGTTCGCCGGCCACGCCGGGGGCGACGGTGGTGTCGGCGAACGCCTCGTCGACCACCAGCACCCGGCCGGGTCGGGCCAGGGCGGCCAGGTCGCCGGCGGAGTGCAGCACCGACGTCGGGTTGGTCGGGTTGCCGATCATCACGAGGTCGGCGTCGGCGGGCACCCGGGCCGGGTCGAGCCGGAAGTCGTCGTCCGCGTCGAGCAGCACCCGCTCGACCTGGTGCCCGGCGGCGCGCAACGCCGCCTCGGGCTCGGTGAACTGCGGGTGCACCACCACCGGTCGGCGTACGCCGGCGAGCGCCCGGGCGAGCAGCACGAAGCCCTCGGCCGCGCCGGCGGTCAGCAGCACCTCGGCCGGCGGGCGGCCGTGCCGGGCCGCGACGGCGGCCCGTGCCGGCCCCGGGTCGGGGTACGCGGCGAGGTCGCCGAGCGCGGCGGTGATCGGGTCGGCCAGCCAGTCGGGCATCGCGTCGCGCCGCACGTTGACGGCGAGGTCGACGAGTCCCGGCCCCACCTCGGCGTCGCCGTGGTGGGTGAGGTCGGGTTCGGGGAGGGTCCCGGTCGGCTGACCACGCATGTCCGCGATCCTGCCGGGAAGGTGCCGCGCGGGACAGCGGATCCCGGCGTGGGCCGCATCACCACACGGGCGTTTATGAATATTTCTCAAGTACGAATCGGAAATGTCATAACTTGAGCGGGTGAGCAATCGACCCCTTGCTGCCGCTGGTCGTCTCGTTCCCCTCCTCCGCGCCGGCCTGATCGCCGGGATCGTGGTCGCCGCCGTGGCGTACCCCGTGGCCGCCGCCACCGGCCTCGGCGCCAAGGTCACGGCGCACGCCATGGAACACAAGACCCAGATCCTCACCACCGCGCTGCCGGCCGAGACGTCGTACGTCTACGCGCCGGACGGCAAGACCGTGCTGACGATGTTCTACGAGGAGTACCGGCAGTACACGAAGCTGGCCGACATCTCCCCGAACATGCAGCAGGCGATCGTCGCCGCCGAGGACAACCGCTTCTACCAGCACCGGGGCGTCGACCCGAAGGGCGTCGCCCGCGCCTTCGTGGCCAACGCCCGCTCCAGCGGCGTCTCCCAGGGCGCCTCCACGCTCACCATGCAGTACGTGCGGATGGCGCTGCGGGACAGCGCGAAGACGCCGAAGGAGGTGCAGGAGGCCACCCAGCAGACCAGCCTGCGCAAGGTCCGCGAGATGCGGATGGCGATGGACCTGGAGAAGGAACTCAGCAAGGACGACGTCCTGGAGCGCTACCTCAACTCCGCGTACTTCGGGCACCGCGCGTACGGCATCTACGCGGCCAGCGAGATCTTCTTCTCCAAGTCCCCCAAGGACCTCAGCCCCGTCGAGGCGGCCACCCTCGCCGGCCTGGTCAAGTCCCCGTCCGAGTACGACCCGGCCAGCTCCGACCAGAAGGAGGCCACCGGCCGGCGCAACTACGTGCTCGACCGGATGGCCCAGCTCGGCTACCTCTCGCCGGACGCCGTCACGCAGGCGAAGACCGAGCCGATCCGGCTGAAGCTGACGTACCCGCCGAACGACTGCGCCTCCGTGCCCGAGAAGTGGAACAGCTGGGGCTTCGCCTGCGACTACCTGAAGAACTGGTGGAGCACGCAGCCCGCGTTCGGCGAGAACCGGCTGGAGCGGTTGGACAAGCTGCGCCGGGGCGGCTACCGGATCGTGCTCAGCCTCGACCCCAAGATCCAGGCGGCGGCGGAGCAGAACGTCGGCACCAAGGAGAACACCGGCAGCCCCTTCGCCAACGGCATCGTGGTCTCCGAGCCCGGCACCGGGCGGGTCAAGGCCATGGCGGTGAACCGGACGTACTCGCTGGACCTGAGCGAGAACGGGCAGAGCTCCAACCCCGAGGCCGGGCCGAAGGTCAAGGCGAACTACCCGAACACGGTGGCACCCCTGCTCGGCGGCGGCGACCTGGCGGGCTACCAGGCCGGGTCGACGTTCAAGATGTTCCCCATGCTGGCCGCGCTCGACGCGGGCATGCCGCTGTCCACCTCGTTCAACGCACCGCACCGGTACCGCTCCGAGGTCTACGACGGCTGGTCTCCGTCCAACGCCAGCGGCGCGATGAGCGGCAACCAGACCATGTGGTCCGGCTTCGGCAAGTCGGTGAACACGTACTTCGTGTGGCTGGAGGAGCAGGTCGGCGCCGACAAGGCGGTCCGCCTGGCCGAGCAGCTCGGGCTGCGCTGGCGCACCGACGTCGACCGGGAGCACGCGTCCCCGGCCAAGGCGAAACAGTGGGGCGCGTTCACCCTCGGCGTCTCCGACGCCACGCCACTGGAGATGGCCAACGCGTACGCCGCGATCGCCGCGGACGGCCGCTACTGCGAGGCGATCCCAGTGCAGGCGATCTACAACCGGGACGGCACGCCGACCACCTGGAAGACCGCCTCCGGGATCGAACGCGAGGTCGCCAAGCCGCGCTGCCGGCAGGTGGTGAACGCCGACGCCGCCCGCGCCGCCACCGACGCCGCCCGCTGCCCGACCGGCGACACCCCGGCCCGCGGCAGCTGCGGCGGCTGGTCGACCGCGGACAGCGTGCGGGGCACCGTCGGCCGCCCGGTGGCCGGCAAGACGGGCACCACCGACAGCACCCGGTCGGCCTGGTTCGTCGGCTACACGCCGGAGCTGGCGGCGGCGAGCTTCATCTCCGACCCGGACAATCCGTTCAACGCGGTCGGCGACGGCCAGTCGCAGATCCCGATCAAGGCGGTGGCGCAGACCCTCCGCGACGGCCTCAAGGGTCAGCCCACCCGCCAGTTCACCCCACCGTCGGACCGCATCGTCGGCTGAGCCGGGCCGCGCGGCCCCCGCCCGGTCGCGGCGCCGCCGGGGGCCGGGGGCGGGTCAGCGCAGGTCGGCGGAGACGAGGGACCAGACCTCCAGGTCGACCCGGCCGCCCCGGACGAAGCCGGCGTTGCGCAGCAGGCCCTCGTAGCTGAACCCGGCCTTCTCGGCGACCCGGCGGGAGGCCAGGTTGCCGGGAGCGACCCGCAGCTCGACGCGCTGGAAGCCGTGTTCGAGGATCAGCGCGATGGCGAGCGCGTCGACCGCCTCGGCCGCCAGGCCGAAGCCCCGCGCATGCGCCGCCATCGCGTAGGAGACCTCGGTGCACCGGGCGCCCCAGTCG
Organism: Micromonospora sp. USAFONa4; assembly: GCF_057197825.1. Taxonomy (NCBI): domain Bacteria; kingdom Bacillati; phylum Actinomycetota; class Actinomycetes; order Micromonosporales; family Micromonosporaceae; genus Micromonospora; species Micromonospora sp. USAFONa4. The sequence continues at coordinate 2,006,074 of NZ_CM170072.1, forward strand.
GTGCGCCGCGTCCACAGGCAGCCCACCACCAGGTCGTCCTCCCGGCGTACCACCGCGTAGTGGTCGCCGTCGCCGCTGTCGCGCCGCTGCCGCGCCAGGTCGGTGCACCAGGCCAGCCCGTCGATCTGACCGGAGGTGTCGGCCAGCGGCAGCCACCGCCGGGTCTGCCGGTCGGCGAAGACCTCGTCGGCCACCGCCGCGTCGGCCCCGGTCAGCGCGCGCACCTCGGTGCGGGGCGTGGAGACGGTCAGCGCCGGGAAGCGGCGGACCGCCACCTGACCGATCACGCGGGCACCCCGTCGGGCCGGGCGGTCTCGGGGTCGGCCGCCGCCACCGCCGCGTCCACGAGGCGGGCCGCCAGCTGCGGGTACGCCGCCCAGTGCAGGGTGAGCTGCGAGGCGTGCACGCCCCGCCAGACGAAGCCCTCGGGCGCCCCGCCGTCCCAACTCCACGCCGGCCGTGCCCCGGCGCGCGGGGTGAGCACGCCGCGGTGCTCCTTGTGCCCCGCCACCACCGTGCCCGCCGGCCCCATGAGGCTGTCGGTCAACGCGGTCGCCTGCCGGTAGCCCACCACCAGGCCGTCGCGGCGCGTCCCCACCGCGTCGAGTACGCCGCACATGGGCAGCCCGTCCAGTTCCCGGGCCAGCCAGAGCAGGCCGGCCCCCTCGGCGACGACCGGCCGCCCGGTGCGGGCCAGCTCGGCGACCCCGATGCAGAGCCGGCGGTTGGCGGAGAGCAGCCCGGCGTACGACTCGGGCAGCCCGCCGCCGACGACCAGCGCGCCGGTGCCGGCGGGCAGCGCCTCGTCGTGCAGCGGGTCGACCGTCACCACCTCGGCGCCCGCCGCCCGGAGCAGCTCGACGGTCTCGGGATCGCTGTAGCTGCCGCCCGGCGTACCGGCGACCGCGACGACCGGGCGCGTACCGGCGTCCTCCCGCCCAGCCTGCGGCGTCCAGGGCGGCGCGGGCAGCGGCGGCGCGGAGCGGGCCAGGGCCAGCAGCCGGTCCAGCTCGACGGTGGCGGCGACCGCCTCGCCGAGCCGGCGGACCGCGCGGATGGCCTCGTCGGTGCGGGCGAGCGCGGGCACCGCCCCGTAGCGGCGGGCGGGCAGCACGGACGGCAGATCCTGGCGGCGCAGCGCGCCGTAGACGGGCACGCCGATGTCGTCCAGCGCCGCGCGCAGCAGTTCCTCGTGCCGGGAGGACGCCACCCGGTTGAGGATCACCCCGCCGAGCCAGAGCTGCTCGTCGTACGACCGGAAGCCGTGCACCAGGGCGGCCACCGACTGCCCCGTCGCCGCGACGTCGACCACCAGCACGACCGGGCTGCGCAGCGCGGTGGCCACGGCGGCCGTCGACTCGCTCTCCGGGCGGCCGGCGAGGCTGTCGTACAGGCCCATGCTGCCCTGCACCACGGCGAGCCCGGCGCCGGCCGCGCCGTGGCCGACGAGGGGGGCGATCCGGTCGGCGCCGACCAGCCGGGGATCGAGGATCCGACCGGGGCGGCCGGCGGCCAGCCCGAGGTAGGCGGCGTCCACGCGGTCGGGGCCGACCTTGAATCCGGCGACGTCGACGCCCCGGTCGGCGAACGCGGCGAGCAGCCCGATCGCCAGCGCGCTCTTGCCGTGGCCGGAGGACGGCGCGCTGAGCACCAGGCGCGGCACGACGGTCATCATCGACTCCCATGCGGGGCGGCGGGGGGACCTGCGGCGGGCCGACCGCGCGGTCCGCCCGCGTGACGATAGCCGAAGCGGCCGGCGCGCGGTCGCCGCCGAACGGGCCCGCCGGCGGTGTCGGGCGCCGCCGGACGGAGTCACCGGCACCCCGCCCGGGGCCGCGATGGGGGCTGTCGAAGCGAGTGCCTCCGGTCACAGGGGTAGCCTCGTGGGCGTGTACCGGTTCCTGCTGACGCCGCGCTGGCTGGGCATTCTCGCACTGACCCTGGTCGCCTCGGCGGTGATGGTGCTGCTCGGCAACTGGCAGCTGGACCGCTACCACGGCCGTACGGAGGCCAACGAGCGGATCGACGCCGGCCTGCGGATGGCCGCGGTGCCGCTGCGGGACGTGCTGCCCGCCCCGACGGGCGGCAACGGCACGGCCGGCCCCGCCCCCGCAGCGGAGAAGGCCTGGACCAAGGTCACCGTGACCGGCCGCTACGACCCGGCGAACGTGGTCCTGGTCCGGGGCCGCTCGGTGGACCGCACGGTCGGCTTCGAGGTGGTCACCCCGCTCGTGCTGGCCGACGGCACGGCCGTGCTGGTGGACCGGGGCTGGATCCCGCCGGCCCGGGGCGGCGACGCGACCGTCCAGCCGGAGGTGCCGGCCCTCCCGCCCGGCGAGGTCACCGTGACGGGGCGGGTGCACCTGAGCGAGAGCGGCTCGGTCGCCGTGACCCGGCGCGACGGCAAGCTGGAGACCCGGCGGATCGGCGTGCCCCGGCTGGCCCGGGAGCTGCCCTACCCCGTGCACGGCGCGTACCTGCTGCTCGACGAGCAGACCCCGGCGGCCGACCCTGCGTTCAAGGACGTGCCGGTCGGATACAACAACAACTGGCAGAACTTCGGCTACGTCGTGCAGTGGTGGATCTTCGCCGCGATGACCCTGTTCGGCTACGGCTGGGTGGCCCGCCGGGAGGCCCGTCGGCTGGCGGGCGTGGGACCGCGACAGCCCGTCGACCGGGCCGCCGAGCCCGCGCCGCAGGGCGCCGCCTGACCCGCCCCGCCGACCCCGCTCAGCCGGTGACGCGGCCGGCGTGGATGGCGCGTACGGCGTCGATGGTGTCGGCCTCCGCCGCCGTCTTGTCGTCGCGGTAGCGCACCACCCGGGCGAAGCGCAGCGCCATCCCGCCCGGGTAGCGGGAGCTGGTCTGCACCCCGTCGAAGGCGATCTCGACCACCTGCTCGGGGCGGACCCGCACCTCCCAGTCGCCGTGCTCGACGGCGAGGGCGAGGAAGCGCTCGGTCTGCCAGCGCAGCAGCTCGTCGGTGAGGCCCTTGAACGTCTTGCCGAGCATGACGAAGTCGCCGGTGCGCGGGTCGCGGGCGCCGAGGTGCAGGTTGGACAACCAGCCCTCCCGCCGGCCGCTGCCCCACTCGACCGCGATCACCACCAGGTCGAGGGTGTGCCGGGGCTTCACCTTCACCCAGGCGGATCCCCGTCGGCCGGCGTCGTAGGGGGCGTCGGGCGCCTTCACCACCACCCCCTCCTGGCCGGCGTCGATGGCGGCGGCGAACGCCTCGCCGGCCCGCTCCGGGCCGTCGACCTCCACCCGGCCGACGACGAGCGAGGCGTCGACCGCGGCGTCGAGCGCGGCCCAGCGCTCCCGGCCGGGCCTGTCGATCAGGTCGTCGCCGTCGAGGTGCAGCAGGTCGAAGAAGTACGGCGTCAGCACTGTCGCGCCCGTCGTCCCGGCGGCGGCCACGGCCGGGGCGACCGGGGCGGCGCCGGTGCTGCTCGGCGTGGCGCGCCGCGCCGCCCGGCTCGACGTCTGCTGGAAGGGCAGCGGGCGGCCCGTCTCGTCGAGCCCGATCGCCTCCCCGTCGAGCACCAGCTCGCGGGCGGGCAGCGCCCGCACGGCGGCGACCACCTCCGGCACCCGGGCGGTGATGTCGTCCAGGCTGCGGGTGAACACGGCGATGTCGTCGCCGGAGCGGTGCACCTGGATCCGGATGCCGTCGAGCTTGACGTCGACCACGGCGGGGGTGCCCGTGGCCGCGAGCGCCTCGTCCACCGAGGGCGCGCTCTGGGCCAGCATCGGCGCGAGCGGGCGGCCGACCTGGAGGCCGAAGGCGCCCAGCGCCGCCGCGCCCCCGTCGAGCGCGGCGACCGCGACCGCGCGCAGGTCGCCGGCGAGCAGCAGCGCCCGGCGTACGGCGACGAGCGGCACGTCGGCCGCCCGGGCCACCGCGTCGGCGAGCAGCCCCGCCTGCGCGCCCTGGCGCAGCTCACCGCTGAACAGGCCGGTCAGCAGCCGCTGCTCCTCGGCGGTGGCGGCGGAGTAGAGCGCGCCCAGCAGCGCCCGGCGGCGGGCCTGGGAACCCGGCCCGTGCACGGACGCGATCTCGTCGATGGCCGCGTCGACGGCGGCGACGGTCAGGGTCGGCTCGGCGGTCGGCGGCGGCAGGTCACGCAGGCTCGCCCAGCCGACCCCGGTCTGCCGCTGGCGCAGCTCGCCGGCCAGCCAGCCGGCGCCCGCCGGAACCTCGGTCGGGTCGAGCGCCCGCAACGCGGCGGCGAGCAGCTCCACCTTGGTCCGCCGGGCCCGGGTGGCGCCGACGGCGGCGGAGGTGGCTGCCAGGTCGAGGAACCGCACGGCTCCATCCTGCCAGCCACCTCCGACACGACCCGGGCATTGCCGTGCCCGGGCGCCGGAAAACTCCGCCCGCCGGGTGGCGGGTCAGGCCGAGACGGGTTCCTCGATGCGCAGGCCGCGGGCGCGGATCTCCTCGGCGACCCGGGAGAGCACCGTGTCGAGAGCGACAAGCGCGGCGGACAGGTCGCCGAGCTGTTCCTTGAGCGTGTCCTCGGACCACGCGGAGACGTCGACGTCCCCCAGGGCGCTGACGGCGGCCTCGAGCCGGCCCATCACCTCATTCGTACGCATGTTCGAGAGGCTATAACAACCCGACCGGCGACACACCGCAAACTCCCACATCGGCCCCGAAGTTACGGTTCCGACACCTAACGCCCGTCGACGCCCGCCTCGGCGACCTTCTTCAGCAGCAGCGCCTCGGCCAGGCAGACCCGGGCGAACTCCCCGAGGTGCAGGCTCTCGTTCGGGCCGTGCGCCCGGGCCTGCGGGTCCTCCACGCCGGTCACCAGGATCGCCGCGCGCGGGAACATCTCCTGGAAGGTGGCGATGAACGGGATCGAACCGCCGATGCCGAGGTCCACCGGTTCGGTGCCGTCCCAGGCGGTCCGGAACGCCGAGCGGGCCGCGTCGAACATCGGCCCGGACGCGTCGATGACGCACGGCGCGCCGTCGTGCTCGAAGGTGACGCTCACCCGCGCGCCCCACGGGGCGTGCTTCTCCAGGTGGGCGCGCAGGGCCCCGTACGCCCGCTTCGGGTCGTCGCCCGGCGCCAGCCGCACGCTCAGCTTGGCCCTGGCCGCCGGCACCAGGGCGTTCGGCGCCTCGGCGGTGGACGGGGCGTCGATGCCGAGCACCGCGAGGGCCGGCTTGGTCCAGAGCCGCTCGGTGATCCGTCCGGTGCCGATGAGGCTGACGCCCTCGGCCAGCCCCGCCTCGGCGCGGAACCGGTCCTCCGGGTAGTCGACGCTCGCGCCCTCCCGGGCGACCAGCCCGTCGACGGCCACGTCCCCGGCCTCGGTGTGCAGGGTGGCCAGCAGCCGCGCCAGGGCGGTCAGCGCGTCCGGCACGGGACCGCCGTAGACGCCGCTGTGCACGGCGTGGTCGAGGGTGCGCACCTCCACGAAGCAGTTGACGATGCCGCGCAGGGACGTGGTCAGCGCCGGTACGCCGATGTCCCAGTTGGTGGAGTCGGCGATCACGATGACGTCCGAGGCGATCTCGTCGCGGTGCTCGGCGAGCAGCCGCTCCAACGAGTCGGAGCCGTACTCCTCCTCGCCCTCGACGAAGAGCACCACGCCGACCGGCAGCGCGTCACCGTACGCGCGCAGCGCCGCCACGTGCGCCATGATGCCGGCCTTGTCGTCGGCGGCGCCCCGGCCGTAGAGCCGGCCGTCGCGCTCCACGGGCTCGAACGGGTCCGACTCCCACAGCGTCAGGTCGCCGACCGGCTGCACGTCGTGGTGGGCGTAGAGCAGCACCGTCGGCGCCCCGGGCGGGGCCGCCTTCCGCCCGATCACGGCCGGCTGGCCGCCGGATCGCACGATCTTGACATCGAGACCGCAGCCGCGCAGCAGCTCGGCCACCGCCTCGGCGGAACGCTCCACGTGCGAGTGGTCGAAGCCCTCGAACGCGACGCCGGGAATGCGGACGAGGCGTTCCAGGTCGGCGCGGACGCCGGGCAGCTCCCGCTCGACGGCGGCCCGGATCTCGGACTCGGACATGAGGGGTGTGGTCATGACCGGCATCGTATGCCGGCCTTACCGACCATCCCATCCCGCCCGAGGCCGGAGTGACGCTTCGGTCCCGGGCGGCCCGACCGCTCAGCGGCGGCGCACGTAGTAGCGGTCGGCGTCGTGCGGCAGGCCCGGGGCGCCGTCGACCACCAGGTCCGCGCGGGCCTCGGTGCCGTCGGCGGCGAAGTGCGACCGCTCCCCGAGGTGCCAGCGACGCAGCTCCGGCAGGATCTCCGGGCCGTCGCGCTCGATCGCCCGGGCCAGCCGCAGCGGCGCCGGGGCGGTGACGAAGACGGCCAGGGTCAGGTCCGCGGTGGCGGCGGCCCGCGCCGAGCTCACCCCCTCGACGAGGAGCACGGGCGCGACCGGGACCGGCACCGGACGCGGCAGGAACGCCCGCCGGACCCAGCTGAACCGGCGGTACGCCCCGGGCCGACCGGCGCGCAGCGGTCCGAGCACCCACTCCTCCAGCCGGGGCCAGAAGGTGAGCTGGTCGTCCCAGCCGTCGAGCAGGTCGTCGGTGTGCACCACCGGCGGGGGGCTGCCGTCGGGCAGGGCGGCGAGGGCGTCCGCGAGCCGCGCCGCGAACGCGCTCTTGCCCGCGCCGCTCGGCCCGTCCACCGCCACCAGCCGGGTCCGCCCCAACCGCGCCGGCCCGGCGAGCACCCGCCGGGCCAGCCGGTCGTACGCCTCGACCACCGCCACCGCCACCGCCCGACGGTAACCAGGCCGGTCCCTCCGCCACGGGGCGGGCCTGCGGTGGCGGGCGGCCCGGCGTCGGCGGATCGCGCGGGACGCTCCGATCGGGGGTCGCCCGAACGAGCGTTCGTCGGGTGCGGCGGGGCATTCGGCGGGCGGACTCCGCGACGGGGCGGGATGATCTGCTGGTGTCCCACAGCGTGATGAGTCCGGGCGTCGACGCCCTCCTGGAACAGGCCCGCGCCGGGGTACGCCGGCTGACCCCGCACCAGACCGTCGAGGCGGTCCGTACCGGGGCGTTGCTGATCGACACCCGCACCGACACGCAGCGGCAGGAGCAGGGCGACCTGCCCGGCGCCATCGTGATCGACCGGACGGTGCTGGAGTGGCGACTCGACCCGGCCAGCGCGTGGCGGATCCCGGAGGCCACGGCGTACGACCAGCGGATCGTGGTGGTGTGCCGCCAGGGCTACAGCTCCAGCCTCGCGGTCGCGAGCCTGCGGGCGCTCGGGCTGCACCTCGCGACGGACATGATCGGCGGCGTGCAGGCCTGGCGCGAGGCGGGGCTGCCCATGTCCGACCGCCCCGCCGACATCCGCCTCTGACCGAGGGCCCTTCTCGGCCCCTCGCAGCCCATCCCCCGCCCCCGCAGTCCCGCAGCCCGCCGCCCGCCGGGGAGCCCTGGGTTCGGTCAGGGGGTTTTCGGGGCTCCGGGTGGGATGAAGGGGAGGCCGGCGGGCGGGCCGGACTCGACGAGGCGCCAGAGGGCGCCGGTGTCGAGGTGCTCCTCGACCAGGTCGCCGAGCAGGTCCAGGGAGCGCTCGCGGGCGGCGGCGAAGGCGGTGTCGGGGGCCACCGTGAAGCCTCTCCGGCCGGCGAGCCGGGCCACCTCGGTCAGGAACCGGCGGCGGAACCTGTCGGACTCGAAGGCGCCGTGCCAGTGGGTGCCGTGCACGGCGCCGACCACGGCCCCCTCGCCGCTGCCGTCCGCGCAGGTCAGCAGCGGGGTCAGCGCCGGGTCGGCGTGTGAGACCCACCCGTGGTGGATCTCGTAGCCGTGGACCGGGACCTCCCCTCCAGCGGTGCCGGTCGACTGCCGGACGGTCTTGCGCGGGTCGAAGGTGACCTCGATCGGCAGCAGGCCCAGCCCCGGCACGCTGCCCTGCCGGCTCTCCACCGGGTCGTGGATCGCCCGGGCCAGCATCTGGAAGCCGCCGCAGATGCCGAGCAGCGGCTTGCCGGCCGCCGCGTGCGCCAGGACGGCGTCGGCCAGGCCGGTCTGCCGCAGCCAGGCCAGGTCGGCCACGGTCGACTTCGAGCCGGGCAGCACGACGAGGTCGGCGGCGGCCAGTTCGGCCGGCTCGACGGTCAGCCGGACCCGCACGCCCGGCTCGGTGGCGAGCGCCTCGACGTCGGTGGCGTTGCTGATCCGGGGCAGCCGGACCACGGCCACGTCCAGCCAGTCGGTGCCGCGCGGGGCCGCCGGCCGGCCGAGCACCCGGCCGTACGCGAGCGAGTCCTCCGCGTCGAGCCAGAGGTCGAGCGCCCAGGGCAGCACCCCGTACGTCGGCCGGCCGGTGACCTGGCGCAGCATGTCCAGCCCCGGCCGGAGGAGCCCGAGGTCGCCCCGGAACTTGTTGATCACGAAGCCGGCGATCAGCGCCTGGTCGGCCGGGTCCAGCAGGGCGAGGGTGCCGAACATCGAGGCGAAGACCCCGCCCCGGTCGATGTCGCCGACCACGATCGTGGGCAGGCCGGCCTGCCGGGCCAGGCCCATGTTCACGTAGTCGCCGGCCCGCAGGTTGATCTCCGCGGGGCTGCCGGCGCCCTCGCAGATCACCACGTCGTACGCGGCCCGCAGCTCGGCGAGCGCCGCGTACGCGGTCTCGGCGAGCCGGGGACGCAGCTCGCGGAAGTTGCCCGCGGTGACCGTGTCGACGGCCTCGCCGAGCAGCACCACCTGGCTGGCCAAGTCGCTGCCGGGCTTGAGCAGCACCGGGTTGAACCGCAGGTCGGGGGTGAGTCCGCAGGCGGCGGCCTGCATCGCCTGCGCCCGCCCGATCTCGCCGCCCCGGCCGTCGGGGCCGACGACGACGGCGGAGTTGTTGGACATGTTCTGCGCCTTGAACGGCGCCACCTTCACGCCCCGGCGGTGCAGCCAGCGGCAGATGCCGGCGGTGAGCACGCTCTTGCCGGCGTCGGAGGTGGTGCCGGCGACCAGCAGGCCACCGCTCACCGGCGCCCCTCCCGCCCGGCGGCGACGCTCCGCTGCGCGACCCGCCGGCCGACGGCGCCCACCAGCCGGCCGAGGGTCAGCGGGTACGTGGCGGCCAGCCCGAGCGCGGCCAGCCCGACCGCACCCGAGATCCGGGCGGCCCGCTTGAGGTGCCGCGCCTCCGGTCGGGGGCCGTCGCCGAGGAACGGGCGCACCTCGGAGCGCCCGAAGTAGACGTTGCGCCCGCCCAGCCGTACGCCGAGGGCGCCGGCCATCGCCGCCTCGCACTGCCCGGCGTTCGGGCTGGGGTGGTCGTTGCGGTCCCGGCGCCACACGCGCCACGCCCGCTCCCGGTCGCCGTGCGCGGTCGGCGCGACCGCGACGGTGAGCAGGCCGGTCAGCCGCGCGGGCACCAGGTTGAGCAGGTCGTCGAGGCGGGCGGCGGGGGTGCCGAACCGGGCGTACCGCGGCGAGCGGTGGCCCACCATCGCGTCGAGGGTGTTCGCCGCGCGGTACCCGAGCAGGCCGGGCAGCCCCGCGACGGCGCCCCACAGCAGCGGGGCGACGACGGCGTCCGAGGTGTTCTCGGCGAGCGACTCCACGGTGGCGCGGGCCAGCTCGGGCTCGTCGAGCGCGGACGGGTCCCGGCCGCAGAGGTGGCCGAGCCGCTGCCGGGCCGCCGGGAGGTCGCCGGCGCGCAGCGCACGCCCCATGACGGTGGCCTCGTGCCGCAGTGTGCGCCCGCCCAGCACCGTCCAGGTGCCGGCGGCGACCAGGACGGCCCGGGCCACCGGCCGGCGCCGGGTGGCGATGGTGGCCGCCACGCCGAGCAGCACGGGTGCGCCGACCGCCAGCGCGGTGAACGCCGTTCCGGCAAGCCGGTCCGGGCGGTACGTCCGCCGCTCCAGTGCCCCGGCGGCGCGACCGAAGCCGGCCACGGGGTGGTACCGGCGGGGGTCTCCGAGGAGCGCGTCGAGGGCGTACCCCGCGACCAGTCCCGCCGCGGTCGCCACCGGCGTCGCCTGTCGCACCCGTCACCACCTCCGGCCGGCCAGCCTAGCCGAGCGCCCGGCCGGCCTCCGGCACTCAGCGACCCGTGCCGCCGGCGGGGTGACCCGCGCGCCGCCCGGCGGCACGCGGGGTGACGCCGTGCTGCCGACGCCACCCCGCCCCCGTTCGTGCCGCCCGCGACCGGTGCTCACGCGGGCTGCGGCACCCGACCCCGGCCCCGGCGGCCACGGCCGGCCGGCGAGACGCCCGGCTCGGCCTCCCCGGACGACGGGCCCGGCTCCCCCACGGCCGCGTCGCCCCGACCATCCCGGGCACTCCGGGCGTCCTCAGGTGCATCGCTCACCGGCGTCGGGCCGTCGGCCTCCGGCTCCGGCCCGTCGGGCTCCCCGCCGTGGGGGTCGTCCGCCGGGTCGTCGAAGGGGTCGAGCGAGCCGTCGACTGCGGCGTCGGCCGGCAGGCCGCGGCCGGCGGGGTACGCGCCGAAGTCGGGCTCGAAGTCGTCGTCGAGCGGACGGCGGTCCGGCAGGACCGGGGCCTCCTCGTCGGGCACCGGCTCGGTCGCCTCGCCGTGCACCCGGTGCTCGGCCTCGGTGTCCTCGACGGTGCTGGTCGTCATCGTCGGCCGGTTGCGCTGGAACCGACCTCGGCCCCGCGACAGGTCGTGGCCGACGGCGACCGCCTCCAGCTCGTAGAGCGAGCGGTGGTTGCCGGCGTCGTCCGTCCAGTCGCGGGTGTAGAGCCGGCCGCAGACCACCACCGGGTCGCCGACCATCACCGAGGCGGCCACCCCCTCGGCGAGCTTGCGCCAGCAGTTGACCCGGACGCGCAGGCTGTTGCCGTCGACCCAGCGCCCGCTGTCGCGGTCGAGCCGGCGGGCGGTCGAGGCGACCTTGAAGTTGGCCACCAGGGTGTTGCTCTGGGTGGTGCGCCGCCACTCCGGCGCGGTCAGCACATTGCCCACAACCGTGACGTAGGTGTCGAACATCGTCCCTCCAGGGGGAGATCGGGCTTGCCATCGCGAGTCGACTCGGTGCCGAGCCTGGGCCCTCGGCGCGGGCGCCGCCAGCACCCCGCCCCGGCCTGTGGACAACCGGACCGCCTGTGGACAAAGACCTGATCAAGGTCCCGGTGTGCTAGGGCCGGGCGACCCTGGGGAGCCCGCCCGACCGGCTCGATGATCGGGAGGCGGGGCCACGCTTCCGGCACCGCCACGGGCGGGGCGACATGTCACGTTCCGGACGGAGCCCGGCGGGGTATGGATTCGATCAACCGCACCGCCGACAGCACGACGAACGAGAGGTCAGCGATCATGAAGATGACCAGCACCGCAGCCGCCATCGTCTCCGGCGAGGTGCGGCGATGAGCGCCGTCGCCAACCCGGCCACCGTGGCGGAGTGCCTGCGGGTCGGCGCGGGGTTCTCCCAGGGTGACCGGAACTGGATCGCGGAGCAGTTCGCCACGCTCGACTCCCGGCTGGCCGGATTCCACGCCGACGCCACCGAGCTGGAGGTGTCGGTCAAGGACCGGGAGGCCAGGGGCCAGAAGGTCACCCTGGAGTGCTGGATCGCCGGTCGCCAGAAGATCGTCACCACCTCCGCCGAGGAGGACCTGCACGCCGCGCTCAACGACGTCCGGGACGACCTGCGGCGGCGGCTCAACGACTCGAAGACCAAGCAGGAGCCGCGGCACAACAAGCACCTGCGCGACGTGCCCCCGCCGGTCGCCGAGGTCGAGCCCGACACCGACCCGGCCCGCGCCGAGGCCGAGACCGTCTGACGCGTACGCCGAGGCCCCGTCCGCCGGGTGCGGGCGGGCGGGGCCGGACGGCACCCGGGGCTACCGCCCGGTAGCTTCCCGGCGTACCGTCGCGGTCGTGGAACCGGACGTGCTGGGCCCGCCGTACGAGCGGCAGACGATCGACCTGGGCACCGACGACGAGGGGCCGGTGGTCGCCACCCTGGTCCGTCGCCGGGCCGACCGCCCGACGAAACGGGCCGTGCTCTACGTGCACGGCTTCACCGACTACTTCTTCCAGGGCCACCTCGGTGACTTCTTCGCGGAGCGGGGCTGGGACTTCTACGCCCTCGACCTGCGCAAGTACGGACGCAGCCTGCGCCCCCACCAGACGCCGAACTTCTGCCGCGACCTCAGCGACTACTTCCCCGAGCTGGACGCCGCCGCGCGCATCATCCGCGAGGACGACGGGCACGACACGCTGCTCGCGATGGGCCACTCCACCGGCGGGCTGGTCCTGCCGCTGTGGGCGGACGCCCGCCGCGACGCCGGGATCATTGACGGGCTCTTCCTGAACAGCCCCTTCTTCGACATCAACGCCCCCTGGCTGGTGCGCCGCCCCCTCGCCGCCGCCGTGAGCCGGCTGGGCCGCCGGGCGCCCCGCCGGGTGCTGCCGTTCGGGCTGGGCACGGTCTACAGCGAGAGCATCCACGCGGAGCACCACGGCGAGTGGAACTACGACCTGACCTGGAAGCCGCTGGCCGGGTTCCCCGTCCGGGCCGGCTGGCTGAACGCCATCCGCAGCGCCCAGCGGCAGCTGCGCGCCGGCCTGGACATCCAGGTGCCGGTGCTGCTCGCCTGCTCGACCCGCTCGTTCAGGGGAAAGAAGTGGCACGAGTCGGCGGCCCTCGCCGACGCGGTCCTGGACGTCGAGCACATGGTCCGCTGGGCGCCCCGCCTCGGCCGGCACGTCACCGTGGCGCGCTTCGACGGCGGGATGCACGACCTCACGCTCTCCGGCACCGCCGTACGGGAGAAGGTCTTCCAGGAGGTCGGACGCTGGGCCGACGCGTTCTTCGACGCCGGGCCGACGGTCCGCACCGGGGAGCGCCCACCGGCGAGCCGGCTGCCGGCGGACGACGCCGACCCCGCTGGTGCCCCCACGCAGGGCGGCTGAGCACAGGTCGCCCACCCGCTGCGCGTCGCCGGCCTCACGCCGCGTCGACGGCCGCCCGGATGCGGTCGAAGGTGGCCAACGGGTGGCCGCCGTCGCGGGCCGGCAGCACCAGGCCCAGGCAGCGCAGCCCCACCTCGCCGTCGCCGCCGGCCTGCACGCCGAACACCGGTGCCCCCACGTAGCCGGTCGGCAGCTCCGCCAGGAGCCGGACGTCGCCGCCCACGCGCGCCACCCGCTCGATCGCCACCTCCAGCGGCCGGGCGCCGCCCGCGCCGACGCCGTGGGCGAGCACCACGGCGGAACCCGGCTCCACGCCGATCCGGGCGATCGCGTCCCGATCGGCCGCGATCGGATCCGGCACCTGCTGGGTACGCCACCGCCAGCCCTCCCCGGCGGCGTGCTCGTGCAGGCCGCCGGTGGGCATGACGGCGACGCCGATGTCCTCGTGGTGCCGCCACCCGTCGGCGAGGTCGGGCAGGGCGACGGCGTCGGCGGCGATCCCCGCCGGCTCGGTCACGCTCGCCCGCAGCCCGATCTCCCCCGCCCCGGACCGGGCGAGCGCGTCGGCGGTCAGCAGGTACTCGCGCCCCTGCCCGACGAAGAGGAACGCGGTCCCCTCGCCCCGGTCGCCGTCCCCCGCCCCGGCGTCGGTCCGGCGGATGGGCAGGATCGCGCGGCCGAGGAGTTGGCACAACTCGTACGCGACGTCGTTCTCGGTCTCCGGATCAAGCAGCACCAGCCGAGGGTACGACCCGACGGCCCCGGGCCGCGCGGACGCCGGAACAGGGGTGACCGGCACCGGAGTCGCATGCGACCCTCTTGTGCGACGTGAGACGCGACCACCCGTTCCACCGGTCACCCGGTGGGCGGCGGTACCCTTCTCGCGCGACACGCACGCGCGCGCCCGTAGCTCAGCGGATAGAGCAGGGGACTTCTAATCCCAAGGCCGCAGGTTCGAATCCTGCCGGGCGCACAGGTACTTCTCTCAGCCGGACGGCTCCCGTGGAGCTATCCGGCCAGCCGCAAGCGGCACTACCTGCCCGGGTCACCGACATGGTCACGAACCCTGCAGTCTCGATGCGATCACCCGCTCGGGCCGGTCTCTTCGGATCCTTGGCTCGCGGGCTCCTCCGGCGGCCGCAACCGGCGGCTTTGGCACGCGGCCTCCGTCCGGTCACCTGTCGAGCAACGGCGGAGTGGCCACGGCGCTTGATCCACGGGTCCCATATAGGTGTTCGCCTATTGGAAGGGGCACGACAGTGCACAGACGAACGCTCTTGGCCGCAGCCGTCGCGGCGCCCATCGGGGCCGCCATCGCCGCCGCTCCGGCCTCGGCCCACCACGGGCACGGCCGGTATCCCTCAGTGATCAATCTGCCGAACGGGTTCTGCCCGGAGGGGATCGCCCGCGGAACCGGCACGAAGATCTACGTCAGCTCCATGGCCGACGGATGCATCTGGTGTGCCGACCTGCGCACCGGCAGGGGGATGCTCCTCGTGCCGCCCGTGTCCGGCACCCAGGCAACGGGTCTGGACGTCGAACGAGGGCGGATCTGGGCGGCCTGCGGCAACATGGGCGGCGCGGCCGTCTACCGTGAGTCGACCGGCGAATGCCTGGCGACGTACGACTTCGGCGGCGGGTTCATCGACGGCGTGACCGCCACGAAGAAGGCCGTGTTCTTCACCGACTCGGAGAAGGCGAAGATCTATTGCGTCGAGTTCGGCCGCAACGGGTCGCTGCCCGGACAGTCGGGAGTACGCGCGCTGCGGTTGCCGGGCGGGCTCGGTGACCCCACCGCCTGCAACACCGGCATCGTCGCCGCCTGGGCGGGCAAGCTCATCGTCGTGCAGGCCAGGACCGGCCGGCTCTACTGCTTCGATCCCCGCGCGGGCATGGCCGCCCAGATCAGCACGTGCGGCGTGTCGGTGTCCAACGGCGACGGTCTCCTGCTCGAGGGGCGCACGCTGTACGTGGTGCGCAACCGGAACAATGTGATCGCCAAGTTCCGCCTCAACGAGCGGCTGACGCGGGCCACGCCGGTCGACGTGATCCGTGACCGCGACCTCGACGAGCCGTCGGCTGTGGTTTCCTTCGGCTCGAGCCTGTACGCGGTCAACGCGCGGTTGTCCGTCCCGGCGACCCCCGACACCACCTACTGCGTCGTACGGGTGCGCGACTGATCACCCATCTTGCACCATCCGGCCGGGGGCATCCCCGGCCGGATAAGAGGTGAGCGTTCAGGGTCGACGTGGCAGTACCCCTAGCGGGGGATTCTTTTTTGCCCGACGTGACGGATGCCTTTACCCCTCGTTGCCACCGTTGTCAACGATCACGGCACGGGGGATTTACATGAGCAGAACCTCTACCACGAACGGACCCGCCCGGCTCTGCGCCCGGCTGGCCGCCTTCGCGTTGCTGGCCGGTGCCCTGCTGCTGGGCGGCTCGCCGGCCCTGGCGGTGGAGACCATCAGCATCAATCCAGGCAACGTGCCGAGGACGGCAACCCAGGCGACGCAGAACTGCGATCCCAACCTGGGCGGCGGGCCCTTCGCCAACGAGGACGTCTGGGTGTTCGACCTGCCGGGCAACCCGCAGACCACTGGCACGTTCCTGTCGGTCACGGCGACGTTCAGCACGCCCGGTGGCACCGTCACCCGGACGATCCCGACCGACCCCAACAGCGCCATCGTCAACGACATGGGCACCAGCAAGGCCTGGATCAGGGTTCCGGCTGGTTGGACGCTGACCGGCGCCACGGCGGTCATCTCCGGCACCGCCGACTTCTTCGTGCTCACCCACACGTGCGCCGCGTCGAGCCCCGAGGTGAACCCGAGGCTGACCCTGACCAAGACCGGCACGCCGACCAGCGGTCTCCAGGCCGGTGACGAGGTCACCTACACGTACACGGTGACGAACCAGAGCACCGGCACGGTCAACCCGATCACCGGCATCACCGTCAACGACAACACGGTCACCGGCATCACCTGCCAGGCCACCTCACTCGCGCCGGGGGCGAGCACCACCTGCACCGGCACGTACACCGTCACCAAGGCCGACGTGGCCAACGGCAGGATCGTCAACATCGCCCAGGCGACCGGATTCCTCGGCCAGCAGTTGGTGCCGTCGAACAACGCCACGTTCACCGTCACGACCCAGGAGGCGCAGGCCAGCCTGTCGATCGACAAGAAGGCCCGGGTCGAGTCGGACTGCCGCGACAAGTGTGAGAAGGACGGCTTCGCGGCGAAGGGCGACAAGATCTTCTACACCTACCGGGTGGCCAACACCGGCACCGTCACCATCACCAACGTCGCGGTCAACGACCCGACCGCCGGACCGGTGGTCTGCAACAACACCACCCTGGCACCGGGCACGAGCACCGACTGCCACGCCGTCGACCCGCACGTGGTGACCGCGGCTGACGTCAAGAAGGGCAAGGTGGTCAACACCGCCCGGGCGACCGGCAGGTTCGGCAGCGAGACCGTGACCTCCGACCCGGCCACCGTCACCGTCTGCATCCGGCACGGCAAGTACGACCCCCGCAAGCACGACAAGGACAAGGACGGCAAGCCCCACCTGCCGGTCACCGGCGTCAACTCCACCCAGGCCCTCTCGCTGGGCGGCGGCCTGCTCGCCGCGGGCGCTCTCATGGTCGGCGCCAGCCGGCTGCGCCGCAGGGAGACTCAGGCCTGACGCGTACGGCGGCACTCCAGGCAGCGCGTTCGGCCTGGTGAGCCACCGTCGGCGGACCGGGTGACCGGATGCGTCACCTGCCGGCCGGCACGGACACTGAACTCACAGTGCCCGTGCCGGCCGTGCCTGTTCTGCCGGGACGGTCAGCTGAGCCGGACGTCGAGGGTCGGGAAGTCGTACCAGGTCAGCTCGAAGGACGAACCGCTCTCCGGCACCACCGGGAAGACGGCCCAGCTCTCCACCCGCTCCCCCGGCGCGATGCTGAAGGACTCGTCAGGCCGCGTGGTGGTGCACCAGGTGGACTCGGGACGCACCGTCCGGCCGTCCGGCAGGACGATCTCGGAGGAGGTCCGGTCGACCTCGGCGGTCGGGCAGCTCACCGGCCACGGCACCGGCGACCCGTTGCGGTACGTCAGGTTCAGCCGCAGCTTGCCGCCGGTGGTTGCCGCGCTGACCAGCGTGACCGTCAGGCCCGACTGGCTGTAGACCGACCGGTCGAGCTGGTACGTCCGGCCCTCGGGCTGCTCCTTCGTCGGCGACGCACCGGCGCCCGGGGAGCCCGACGACCCGCCGGCAGCCGGGGAGCCCGTCGACGGGCCGCCGACGGCGCCGGCGGTGGCCGCGTCCCGCGCGGACGGCGTCGGGTCGGCCCGCCCGGAGTCGCCCCGGCCGGCCAGGAACCAGCCGCCGAGGGTGCCGACCACGGCGAGGCACGCCGTCACGGCGACGAGGGCGAGCAGACCGACGTACCTTTTCGTCACGGTGGGCTCCCGACGGCGGTGAGAACGGCGACGGCGCGAAGGTAGCACCACCGTCCAAGGTCGGCGGCTCGTCAGTGGCGCGGCGTAGCCATGGCACGGGCAGGTCGGCGCCCGCGGGCACCCGGCTCCGCGCCGGGTGCCATATGCTGCGCCGGTTGTCACGGGGGCGCGGGGAGGACCACATGCGACGGTGGCTGGGCGTCACGGCTTCGGCCGCGCTGGTCGCGGCGGCGGTGAGCGGGTGCGGCACGCCGGCCGGCACGGACGGGGACCTGACCGACGACTGGCGGCCCGTGGCCGAGGCCCGCCAGTTCGCGCCGCAGGCCGGCGAGTGCCACGTCGTCGCCGAGCCGACCGCCTACCTCACCAGCCACCAGCCGGTCGACTGCGCGAAGGCGCACCTCGTCGAGACGTTCCACATCGGCACGTTCACCGGCGACCTGGCGGCCCGCCCGATCCCGCCCCGCGTCGGGTCGGCGGCGATGCGGTCCGCGTTCGCCGAGTGCGACGCCAAGGCGAAGGAGTTCGTCGGCGGCGAGTGGCGCGACGCCCGGCTGTCGGTGCAGGTGGCGCCCACGTCGCCGGCCGGCTGGACGGGCGGCAGCCGGTGGTACCGGTGCGACCTGTTCGAGCTCGACGCGGTGAGCGGCGCCAACGGCGACAACGACTCGGCCGTCAACCGGGCGGGCAGCCTGCGGGGCGCGCTGAAGGCGGCCACCCCGCTGCGGTACGGCTGCGCCGAGGAGGACGAGTGGTCGAACCTGCTGGCGGTGCCGTGCACTAAGGTCCACCGCTTCGAGTACGTGGGCGTCTGGACCGCGCCCGACGTGTCGTACGAGGACGCGACGAAGGACGAGGACGCCGTGCACGCGAAGTGCCGGCCGGTCATCGCCCGCTACGCGAAGGTACCGGTCGACGGGATGCTCCGTTACCGCACGGGCAGCACGTACCGGTTCCCGTCCGAGGAGGCGTGGGAGCGCGGCGACCGGGGGGTGCGCTGCTGGTACTGGTCCAGCGGGAAGAAGCTGACCCGGTCGATCGCCGGCGGCGGAACGAAGGTCCTCCCGATCAACTGACCGGGTGCCCGCAGGGGCGGGTGGGCAGGTCAGCGTCCTGCCGACGGCGCCAAAAGAGCTGACCGGACGGCGACACGGCACGCACCGAGGGTGATCGCGGGCCGGTGCTCATGCTATTCTCCGGCGTCGATCCCCCGTTTTGGCCCGGATCGGGTCGTTGTCGCAGAAGGACCCACTTTCCCGATGCCGGCCGTTGCCGCCCCGACCACGTCGCCGACCGCGCTGGACAACCCGGCCGGTGGCGCGTTCACCCTCATCTTCACCCGTTTGCCGGCGTTGCTGCGCCTGGCCTGCGGCCTGGCCGGCGCGGTGGTCGCCCTGTCGGTGCGCACCGCGCCCGTCGAACCGGCGCTGCTGTTTCCGGCCGTCGCGGCCCTGACCGGCTGGTCGGTCTGGTACGCGTTCCGCGCGCTGCGCCACGGCATCGGTCGCCCGATGGTGCTCGGCGACGTGGCGCTGACCGCCGCCGCCTGCCTGGCGATGCCGGTGCTGGTCGCCCCGGAGGTGCTCCCCGGCGAGGTGAGCTGGATCGCGGTGCTGGCCAGCACCACGGTCCTCAACGCGCAGGCCAACGCTCCCATCGGCTGGTCTGTTCCGGCCGGGCTGCTGGTCACGGCGGCGTACGCGACCGGCGCGCACGCCGCCGGCCAGCCCGACGAGGCCGTCGCGCACGCGGTGACGCTGCTGGTGCAGACGGCCTGCGGCGCGCTGATCACCGCCATCATGCGGCGGCGGATCGGCCGGGCCGACGACGCCTTCGTGGCGCACCAGCGGCTCACCCGGGAGTCGCTGGTCGCCCGGACCGCGCGGGACGCGGAGCGGCGGCAGAACCGGGACCTGCACGACACGGTGCTGGCCACCCTGACGATGGTGGGGCTGGGCGCGGTCGCCGGCCCGTCCGCCGCGCTGCGCGAGCGGTGCGCCGCCGACCTGCGTACCCTCACCGCGCTGGCCGACGCGCGGTCCGCGCCCGAGGAGGGGGCGGTGCCGCTCGACGGACGGCTGCGGGCGGTGCGCGACCGGCTGCCCGAGCTGCTGGTCACCACCGAGCTGGCGCCGTGCGTCGTGCCCGCCCCGGTCGCGGAGGCGCTCGCGGAGAGCACGTATGCGGCGCTGTCCAACGTGGTCCGGCACGCGCCGGGCGCGTCCGCCGCGCTGCGGCTGAGCCGGGTCGCCGGCACCGTCGTGGTCGAGCTCGCCGACGACGGTCCGGGTTTCGACCCGGCGGCCGTTCCCGCGCACCGGTACGGGCTACGCGAGTCGGTGAGCGGCCGGATGTCCTCCGTCGGCGGGCGCGCCCGGATCGACTCGCGCCCCGGCGCCGGTACCCGGATCCGGTTGGAGTGGTCCGGTGTCGACTGAGACGACGACCGCCCTGGTGCCGGCGGCGCGTACGCCGGACGAGGGCCGGTCCCCGGTGGACCCGGCGGCGGCGGTGGCCGCCGCCTCCGACGGCGGCGCCCGGATCGTGACGGTGGTCATCGCGCTGGCCTGGCACACGGCGATCGCGCTGCCCGCGGTGCTGGGCGCGTGGGCGGAGCTGGCCGCGCCGGCGGTCGTCCTCGCCGGCTGGCTGCTCGTGGCGGCGGTCGGGGTGCTGGCCGGCCTCCGGCTGCTGCGCGGCGCCGCCCTGCCGGCCTGGCCGCTGGCCGCGCTGCTGCTGGTGGTCGACGCGGTGGTTGTCACGGCGGCCGGTGAGCGGCACCTCTTCACCGCCGCGAACTGGGTGTGGGGCACGCTCGGCTGGTTCTTCGTCATGGTGCTGTGGGGGCGACGGGCCCACGGGCTGATCGCGGCGCTGGGCGTGCACGCGCTGATCGCGCTGGCCGGGGTGCTCGGCCACGGCGCGACCGCCCCCGCCGACCTGGCCCGGTACGCCATGTCCGTCTACGCCACGTCGACCCTTCAGGTGGCGGTCTTCGTGGGCGGCACGGCGATCGCGAGGCTGGCCCGGCAGCGGGCCGGCGCGGCGGCGGACGCCCACGCGGCGGCGGCCGAGCGGGACGCCGCCGAACGGGCCCGGCAGGAGCGGCGCGCCCGCCTGACGCTTGTCAGCGGCGCCGCCGAGGAGGTGCTCGCGGAGCTGGCCGACGGGCGGGCGGACCCGGCCGACCCGGACGTGCAGCGGCGGGCGGTGCTGGCCGCCGCCCGGCTGCGCCGGCTCATCGCCGAGTCCGACGACGTGCCCGACCCGCTGCTGCACGAGCTGCGGGCCACCGCCGACCTGGCGGACCGCAACGGGCTGCCGATCGACCTGGTGACGATCGGCGACCCGCCGCCGCTGCCGGTGCAGGTGCGCCGCCGGCTGGCCGATCCGCTCACCGCGCTCCTGGCCGACGCCCGGGGCTGGGCCCGGCTGACCGTGGTCGCCGGGCCCGACGAGGTGGTGGTCAGCCTGGTCACGCCCGACCGGGCCGGTCCCGACACCGCTGGACCGCCGGGCGACGACGGGCGGGTGGAGTACCTCTACGAGCGGGACGGGGAGATCAGATGGGCGCAGACGCGGTGGCGGGGGTGACCGCCGATCGGCCGGTCGGCGTGGCGATCGTCGACGACCACCCGGTCGTGATCGAGGGGGTCCGCGTCTGGCTGGCCGCCGAGCCCCGGCTGACGGTGCTGGCGACCGGCGACGACCCGGACGCCGTGCTGCGGGCCGCCCCCGACGCCGACGTGGTCCTGCTCGACCTGCGGCTGCACGGGCGGATGGCCCTGGACAAGCTCGCCGAGCTGAGCGCGGCCGGCCGGCGGGTGGTGGTCTACTCGGAACATACCGACCCGCAGACGATCCTCGCCGCCCTGGACGCCGGGGCGGTCGCGTTCCTGGCCAAGCACGAGGGGCGGGAACACTGCGTGGCCACCGTGCTGGCCGCCGCCAGCGACCGCCCGTACGTGCCGCCAGCGCTCGCCGGGGCGATCGTGGGTGACCCCCGCCCGGACCGGCCCGCCCTGTCCGACAAGGAACGCGAGGCGCTGCTGCTGTGGTTCCAGTCGATGTCGAAGGCGTCGGTGGCCCGTCGGATGCGGATCAGCGAGCACACCGTCAAGCAGTACGTCGACCGGGCGCGGATCAAGTACACCCGAGCGGGGCGGCCGGCCGCCACCAAGGCGGCGCTGCTCGCCCGGGCGATCGAGGACGGCCTAGTCCGGCCGGAGGAGATCGGCATCTATCGGTCACAGGCTTCCTACGACCGGCCGACCCCCTAACGGGCGTCATGACAGCCGGCCCGGGGGTCGGCGACGCTCATGGTGAGATGCCGTCGGCACCGGAGGTCATGACGATGCACGATGACGCGTCCCCCTTCTTCATCGCCCCGCACCGCTTCGACGCGGACGACGACCTGGCCCCGGCGCTGGACCGGCGGCACGAGCTGGTCGTCGAGGCCGGTGAGCGGGTGCTCGCCCGGCACCGGCTGCACGCGTCGGGGCATCTGCTCGGCCCGACCGAGGCACGGCGGCGGTGGACGCTGCCCGAGCCGGTGGCGGTCACCGTCACCGACCGGCGGATCGCGTACGCCGGCGGCAGTCCGCAGCTCGCCCTGGTCGACGGCGTCGGCGACGGCGCGCGGCACCGCCGGGGCGTCCGGCTGCCGGGTCTGATCAGCGGTCAGATCCGCTGGCAGTGGCCGTCCCGGCTGGAGCTGCTGGCGGGGCCCGGAGCACAGGCCCGCCTGCTGGTGGTCTGCGACGCGCTGCGCACCATCCAGCAGCCGGCCCTCGGTTTCACCGGCCCCGCCGGGGAGATCACCGGGCTGGCCCGCCAGGTGCGCCGGGCGGTGGCCGGGTTCCGGCTGGCCCATCCCGAGCTGGTGGACCTGTCGCCGCCCGAGCGGGACGTGTTGGCGGTGCGGGCCGGGGGCGGGCCGGGCGCTGGCGAGACCCGGATCACCCTGCCCGGGTCGCTGCCGGTCGAGTTCCACTCCCGGGACGACTACTACCGGCCGGGACGCTTCGATCGCGGGTGGCACGGGCCCGCAGCCGGCGCAGCATCCGGGCATCGGTGAAGCCGACGTTACGGGCGGCCCCCTCCACGGTGGCACCGTGCCCGATGAGGTGCTCGGCGCGTTCCACCCGCAGCAGCTGCTGGTAGCCGAGCGGGGTCAGCCCGGTGGCCCGCCGGAACAGCCGGGTCAGCGTCCGCTCGGCCACCCCGCCGACGGCGGCGAGGTCGGCCAGCGGCAGCGGCTCGGCGAACCGGCGGTCGATCAGGTCCTGCACCCGGTGCACGGCGTCGGAGAGGTGGGACCGGTGCCGCAACATGGCGCCGGCCTGCGGCTCGTGACCGTTGCGCCGGGAGTGCAGGACCAGGGCGCGGGCGATCCGGGCCGCCACCGCCGGCCCGTGCCGGGTGGCCACCAGGTGCAGTGCCACGTCGATGCCGCTGGCGATGCCGGCGGAGGTGACCACCCGCTCGTCGACCACGTAGAGCACGTCGCGGACCACCCGCGCCGACGGGAACCGGCGGGCCAGCTCGTCCTGCACGTCGTGGTGGGTGGTGCAGCGGCGTCCGTCGAGCAGGCCGGCCCGGCCGAGGGCGTACGCGCCGGCGCAGACGCTGGCGACGGTGCCGCCGCCGGCGTGGTGGTCGGCCAGCCGCCGCAGGTCGTCCGGCCCGACCGGCCCCTGCGGGCCGTGCGCGCGCAGCCGCCATCCGGGTACGACCACCAGGTCGTCGCGGGTCAGCTCGGGCCACCGGAGGCCGGCCACCAGCGGTACGCCCTGCACGGTCGGCACGATCTCCCGGTCGGCGACGTAGTGCAGCCGGTAGTCGTACCCGAGGTCGGCGGCGGTGGAGAAGACCTGGGCCGGGCCGGCGAGGTCCAGCAGGTGCAGCTGCGGGACGAGCAGGAAGACGACCCGGGCCATCGGCTCAGGCCCGCGCGCCGGCGGGGGCCGCGCCGGTCAGTTCGGCCACGCTGCGGATGGTGGCGAAGCGGCCGGCGAGGGCGTACTCGGTGCGGGCGGTCATCTCCTCGCTCGACAGGGTGCGCGGGTCGGCGAGGATCTCCTCCGGCGTGGCCGTGGCCGGCAGGTCCCGGTGCGGGGTCGGGAAGGTGACCGTCGCGTCCGTCACGAAGGTCACCTCGTAGCCGAGGTCGCAGCCGACCCGGGCGGTGGTCTCGACGCACTGCTCCGTACGGATGCCGCAGACGGTGATCCCGCGGACGCCCGCGGTCGTCAGCACCTGCTGGAGGTTGGTGGTGGTGAAGGCGTTGTGCGACGTCTTCACCAGCGTCGGTTCGCCCGGGGCGGGCGCGAGCCCCTCGATCAGGCGGACGTGCCCGTTGGCCGGGTCGAAGACCCCGCCGGTGCCCGGCTCGGCGTGCAGGACCCAGACGACCAAGTCGCCGCGTCCCCGGGCGGCGGCGACGAGCCGGTCGACCCGGCCGACGATGTCGGGGTTGGAGGCGTACGCCCAGATCGGGCGGCGGCGGAAGGACTCCTGCACGTCGATGACGACGAGTGCTGCTCTGCTCATGGGTTGAATCCTCGCCGGGGACGCGCCGGCGCGGCAGGCACCATCCCGCCCCGCTGCGGAACGATCCGGCCGCCCCCGATGCCCGGGGGACCTCCCTCGGGCATCGGGTCGATCGGGGGCCCCGCTCAGGCGTCGGGGTCGACCGCGGCGGCCTTGCGGCGGACCTCCAGGTCGGCGGCCTCCTCCAGGGTGGGCGCGGTGCCGCCCAGGTGCGCCGGGAGCCACCAGGTGTCGTCGGGGCCGGCGGGGGCGTCGGGGTACTCCCGCTGGGCCCGGTCGACAAGCGCCGTCAGCCGCTCCTTCAGGTCGACGGTCATCGCGTTGGCGTCCGGGTAGGCCGCCGGGTCCATCGGCTCGCCGACCAGGATGGTGATCGGGGTGTGCCGGCGGGAGAGGGTGCGCGGCCGGCCCTTGGTCCAGAGCCGTTGGGTGCCCCAGAGCGCCACCGGCAGCACCGGTACACCGGCCTCGGTCGCCATCCGGGTCGTCCCGCTCTTGAGCGACTTGACCGTGAACGACCGGCTGATCGTCGCCTCCGGGAAGACCCCGACCACCTCACCGCGCTTCAACGCGCTGACCGCCGTCGCGTACGACCCGGCGCCCGCCCGCCGGTCCACCGGGATGTGCCGCATGCCCCGCATCAGCGGGCCGGACACCTTGTGCGTGAAGACGGACTTCTTGGCCATGAACCGCACCAGCCGCTTCGCGGGGTTCGCGCCCAGCCCGCAGAAGATGAAGTCGAGGTAGCTGACGTGGTTGCTGGCCAGCACCGCCCCGCCCGTACGCGGCACGTGGTGGGCGCCCTCAATGGTGATCTTCAGGTCGAGGACCCGGAACATCGTCTTGGCGGCGGCGATCACGGGCGGGTACACGAGTTCCGGCATGGCGCGAACTTACCCTGCCAGGCTGAGCCCCACGCCGGCCCGCCGGGTTCACCACGCCGGCCGGTGCCCGCCCGCCCGCGCCGGCCCCCGCGGTCGCGGCGGCCGGCCGGCGGCACCCCGGTCCGCCCGGTCGCCGCCGGCCTCCCACGGGAGCCGGAACTCCTGCTAGTCGCCGAGGCGGTGCAGGTCGAGGCGGCCCCGGGCGAACGCGTCGACGCGGCCCCACCGGCCCGGGATGTCCAGCACCTCGATCCGGCCCATCCCGATCGGCAGCCGGGGCTCCACCGCGAGGTGCCCCTCGTGCGGCTCCAGGCCGAGCATCGTCCGCAACAGCAGCAGCGGCGTGCCGGTCGACCAGGCCTGCGGGCTGCACGCGGTCGGGTACTCCACCGGGAACTTGGTCAGCTCGCGGGGGTAGCCCCCGAACGCCTCCGGCAGCCGGCCCTCGAAGTAGGTGGCCGCGTCGAGGATGCCGTTGGCGATGACCGCCGCCTCCTCGGCGAAGCCGTACCGGCGCAGGCCCCAGGCGATGAAGGAGTTGTCGAACGGCCAGATCGTGCCGTTGTGGTAGCCGATCGGGTTGTAGCGGACCTCGCCCTCGGCCAGCGTCCGCACCCCCCAGCCGGTGAAGAGCCGGGGCCCGACCAGGTGCTCGGCGATCTTCTCGGCCCGGTCGTCGTCGACGATGCCGCTCCACAGCAGGTGACCGATGTTGGAGCTGAGCACGTCGCACTGGCGGCCGTCCGGGTCCAGGGCGAGGGCGTAGTACTCGCCGTCGGCCACCCAGAAGTCCCGGTTGAACCGCTCCTTCAGCGCCGCCGCCTCCCGCTCCAACCGGTCGGCGAAGTCCGGGTCACCCCAGAACTCGCGCGCCAGGCGGGCGGCCCGCAGCTTCGCGTCGTACGCGTACCCCTGCACCTCGCAGGTGGCCCGGGGGAACGGCGGCAGCGTGCCGTCCCGGTAGGAGATGGAGTCCCAGGAGTCCTTCCAGCACTGGTTCTCCAGGCCGGTGTCGGTGTTGCGCCGCTCATACCAGATGTAGCCGCTGCCGACCAGGTCGGCGTAGTCGTCGATCCACTCCAGCGCGGCCCGGCACTCCCGCTCCAGCTCCCTGACCAGCTCGACGTCCCCGCTCCACTTCTCGTACTCGTCGAGCAGCACCAGGAACAGCGGGGTCGCGTCCACCGACCCGTAGTACGGCGAGTGCGGCTGTTCCTCGAAGGCGGCGGTCTCGCCGTACCGCATCTCGTGCAGGATCCGGCCCGGGTCCTCGTCCCGGAAGTCGTCGAACCGGGTGCCCTGGAGCGAGGCCAGGATCCGCAGCGTGGTCTTCGACAGCTCCGGTGTGAACGGCAGCGTCTGCAGGCAGGTCAGGATGCTGTCCCGCCCGAACATGGTCATGAACCAGGGCAGGCCGGCGGCCGGCAGCGTCGCCCCGCCGAGGGAGAGCGGCGAGAAGCGCAGCGCGGCCAGGTCGATCAGGCTGCGCCGGTACGTCGAGGCGACCCGGTCGTGCTGGCTGTTGACCTTGGGGGCCCTGGCGATCCACTCCTCGAGGTCCTGCTGGAGGGCGAGCCGCTCTGTGGTGTGCGCCCGCAGCCCCATCCGCAGGTCCCGCCCGCCCGGGGAGATCGCCATGGTCTTGACGTCGATCTCGGATTCCCACTGCTCGTTGGGCTGGAGGTGGATCGAGTAGGCGAAGCCCTTACGGTCGTAGCGCGGAGCCGGGGACGCGGAGATGAGCGTCTCCCGGATGAAGTTGCCCCGCCGGTAGCCCAGGCGCAGCCGGTCGGGCTCGACCTCCGTGTAGATCTCGCCCTTCTTGTTGAGGATCTCGTCCTTGACCTGGAACAGGTCGGCGAAGTCGGACGCCGCCTCCATCCTGATCTCCAGGTCGATCGGCTTCTCGTCGTGGTTGAGGATGGTGATCGTCTCCCGGAAACTGCCTCCCACCGCCCGCTCCCGGACGATCGACAGCTTCGCGTCGATGTAGTGCGTCGCCATCCCCGGCACCAGGAAGAAGCGGGCCTCGTAGTACTGCAGGTCGTCGTACGACAGGGGGGTGAGCCGGTCCCCGTTGATGGTCAGCACCCACGTCGACAGGAAGCGGGTGTCCAGGGCGAAGAACCCGGTCGGCTCGCTCGGCGTCGCCTCGATGTCCCCGGTGTCCTCCGACACCACGAAGGTGCTGCCGTCCAGGATCCGGATCGTGTTCTGCGCCATCACCGCACCTCCTGACGGGCCTCGAAGTGCCGACGCGGTCCACGGGTGTCCGGATGGCTGGGGAAGAGCCGCTCGATCTGCACCACCAGCCGCAGGTCCCCGCTCACGGTCATGTCCCCCCGCAGCAGCGCGGCCACCCCGTGCTCGCGGCCCGCGGCGATCTCCTCGAAGAGTTCGGGGCTGGTCCCGACCACCGTGTCGGCATCCTGGTCCTCCTGGCTGACCTGGAGCCGCCCGCGGTCGATCCGCAGCAGCCAGTGCGTCGTGTGCGCCCCCTCGTGCAGGTCCAGGCGCAGGGTCCCGGAGGACTTCGCCAGCAGGGGGTCGTACCCCCGCCGGTCGAGGTCCTCGAAGAACCTCGTCGTCGCGTCCACCATCGGGTCTTCTCCTCCCCCGTCGGGCAATGTCCCTGCCCGGGGTCCCCGTCCGGTGCCGGGCCAACCTCGCCCAGACCGGGTGAGTCGCCCGCCCGACGGGGTGGCCCTTCCGCGGGACGGGCTAGATCAGGAGGGTGTCGTGGCGGTCGTGCCGGCGGCGGACGTGGCCGCGCCACCCGGCGAGCAGTGCGATGAAGGCCCAGCCGGCACCGCCGAAGAGCAGTGCCCCGACCATGCCGCGGGAGTCGACGCGGTCGGCGGCCTCGAGTTCCACCACCCCGTCCGGATCGGTGAGCACGGCGAGCCGGTCGCCGACCCGGTAGCTGGGGTTGCTGCCCTGGTGGACCAGGGGCTCGTCGAGGCGCCCGTCGGCGCCCTGGAGCGTGAAGGCATGCCGCTTGCCGACGACCGACACGTCGACGATCGTCACCTCCTGGCGGACGCCGCGCGCCTCCAGCACCGCCTCCGGGGCGAGCTGCACCGAGCCCACGAGGACGAACAGGGCCGGCCCCATTGCCAGGAACGCCAGCCACGCGGCCCGGTGCAGCAGACGTACGGCGAGCACGAACACCAGGCAGAGGAGCAGCCCGGTGACGATCGGGACAGCCGTCGCGCCGACCGCCACGTACGCGATGGCGGTGTTCACCCCGACCACGGCCAGGCCGAACAGGACCAGCAGCACCGTCATCGCCGTCGACCTGCCGGCCGACCACGCTCCCGCCACCGGCACGGGTCCGCTCGGCGGCAGGGTGGGTCGGACGTCGGCACGCCAGCCGGTCGGCGTGATCCGGCCTGGTGCGGGGGGCTCTACGGGCACGCCATGATCATAGTTCCGGCGGTCCAGCCGAGGGCCGGCGCGCCGGCTCCCACCTCGGGGGAGCCGGCGCGCCGACGCGTACGGTCAGTTGTTCGGTTCGTCGGCGCTGATGTCGGCGAGCACCGACTGCGGTTCCCGCTCCACGGCGAGGTCACCCATCGAGACCAGGCCGACCAGCCGCCCGTCGTCGATGACCGGCAACCGGCGTACGGCGTAGGTCCGCATCAGGTCGGCGGCGGCGACCGCGTCGTCGTACTGGCTGACCGTGATCACGTCCTTGCTGGTGATCCGGTTGAGCGGGGTCGAGTTCGGGTCCATGTTCTCGGCCACGCCCCGGACCGTGATGTCCCGGTCCGTCACGATGCCGATGACGTCGTCGCCGTCGGTCACCACCACGTCGCCGATGGCGCTGTCGCGCATCTCCTGCGCCGCGGCGGTCAGCGTGTCGTTGCCGTCCATCGTCACCAACCGGGTCGTCATGAACTCTCCGACCGTTGTCATGGTGCTCCCCTCTCGGTGTCGGCACCGCCGTCTACCCGCCGACCGCACGGGGTAACGCCCGCGACCACCGGCCCGGGTCAGGCCCGCGGCGGGAGGCCGTAGAGGCGCTCGACGTGCAGCCGGAGCACGAGGCGCCCCTCGGCGACCATCGCCCGCCGGTAGTCGTCCCAGTCCGGATGTTCCCCCTGGATCGCCCGGTAGAGGTCGACCAGCTCCGCCACGGTCGCGTCGTCCGGGTCGGCGGCCACCGGCGTCAGCTCGGCGCGCCCCTCCGCGACCGCGTACGCCCAGCCGTCGTCGCTGGCGACGTGGAAGGAGGCGCGCGGGTCCCGGCGCAGGTTGGCGGTCTTGGCCCGGCCGTCGGTCACCGAGACGCGGATCAGGGCCGAGCCGCTGTCGAAGGCGTAGATGACTGTGGAGAGCTGCGGGCGACCGTCCCGCTTGAGCGTGGCCAGCACCCCCAGCCGGTGGCCGGCGATCAGCTCCGTCAACGCCCGCTGGGTCTCGTCGTCCGCCACGGCAACCTCCCGCTCGACCTGTCACGGCGTACCCATCGAACCACGGCGCACGCCCCGCCCGCGCCCGTGTGCCCGCCGTGCGCCGACGCGGCGGGCCGCACCGGGAGACGCGACGGGCCCCCGCCGATGCCGGCGGAGGCCCACGCAGCGCGTCGGTCAGCGGCGCTCGGCGGCGACCAGCTCGGCGAGCTGCACCGCGTTGAGCGCGGCGCCCTTGCGCAGGTTGTCGTTGGAGCAGAACAGGGCGAGGCCGTGCTCGACGGTCTCGTCGGCGCGGATCCGCCCGACGAAGGTCGGGTCCTGGCCGGCGGCCTGCAACGGGGTCGGCACGTCCGCGAGCGCCACGCCGGGGGCGCCGTCGAGCAGCTCGCGGGCCCGCTGCGGGCTGATCGGGCGGGCGAACCGGGCGTTGATCTGGAGCGAGTGGCCGGTGAACACGGGCACCCGCACGCAGGTGCCGGAGACGCGCAGCCCGGGGATCTCCAGGATGCGGCGGCTCTCGTTGCGCAGCTTCTGCTCCTCGTCGGTCTCGAAGCTGCCGTCGTCGACGATCGAGCCGGCGAGCGGGAGCACGTTGAACGCGATCGGCCGGGCGAACGAGCGGGGGGCCGGGAACTCCACGGCCGCGCCGTCGAAGGCGAGGCCGCTGGCGTGCTCGGCGACCTTGCGGACCTGCTCGTCGAGCTCGGCGACGCCGGCCAGGCCGGCGCCGGAGACCGCCTGGTACGTCGAGACGACCAGGCTGACCAGCTCCGCCTCGGCGTGCAGCGGGCGCAGCACGGGCATCGCGGCCATCGTCGTGCAGTTCGGGTTGGCGATGATCCCCTTGGGGCGTACGGCGGCGGCGTGCGGGTTGACCTCGGCGACGACCAGCGGCACCTCCGGGTCCATGCGGAACGCCGAGGAGTTGTCGATGACGACGGCGCCGGCGGCGGCGACCCGGGGCGCGAGTTCCTTGGCGCTGCCCTTGCCGGCGGAGAAGAGCACGATGTCGAGCCCGGAGTAGTCGGCGGTGGCCGCGTCCTCCACGGTCACCTCGCCGTCCCGCCAGGGCAGGGTGCGCCCGGCCGACCGCGCCGAGGCGAACAACCGCACCTGCTCCGCCGGGAACTCCCGCTCCGCCAGCACCTGCCGCATCACGCCACCGACCTGGCCGGTGGCCCCCACAATGCCGATCCTCATGCCCGCGAGGCTACCCAGCCCGGCGACCCGACCGGGAACGCTTTCCCACCCACCGGGGCCGGCGGCGCTCCCGCCCGGCGGTGGCCGTGGTCACCCCGGGACGCGCCGGGACGCAACGACGTCGCCGGAGGGGCCGGTGGGACGGGAGGATCGTCAGCCGGCGGGGCGACCCGCCGGAGCATCCACGCCGGCCGCCCCGGACGGGCCACCCGAGCCGACCGGGGCGGCGCGACCCATGTCACACCGCCCCGGGCCGGTCAGGAGGCGTGGTCGACCAGCTCGCCCAGGCCGGTGGCGACGAGTTCGTCGCGGATCACCGCGGCGTCGCCCTCCACCACGATGGTGAGGTCCTCCGGGCGCAGGTACGTGGCGGCCGCCGCGGAGACCTCCGCCACGTCGGCGGCGAGCAGCGACTCGCGCAACCGGGCGTGGTAGTCGTCGGGCAGGTCGTGCACGACCAGGGTGGTCAGCGCGGAGGCGATCGACCGGGGGCTCTGCAACTCGACCGAGAGCTGCCCGGCCCGCCAGGAGCGCGCGACCGCCAGTTCCTCCTCGGTCACCCCGGTCTCCCGGGTGCGGGTGATCTCGCCGACCGACTCGACGACGGCCGGCGCGGTGACCGCCGTCTGCACCCCGGAGCTGACCCCGAACCGGCCGAACCGGCGGGACGAGGCGAAGTCGCCCCGGATGCCGTACGTGTAGCCGCGCACCTCACGGATCAGGTGGTTGAGCCGGGAGGTGAACGCTCCGCCGAGCACCGTGCCGGCGAGCGTCATCGGCACGTGGTCGGGGTGGGAGCGGTGCGGCGACGGATGGCCCATCCGCAGCGTGGACTGCACCGAGCCGGGCCGGTCCACCAGGATGATCCGTCGGCCGGGCCGGGTCGGCACCTCGATCGGGTCGCCCCGGTCGACCGGCCCGCCGCCGGTGCCCGCGAACGCCGCCGCGCCGAGCGCGTCCAGATCCAGCCGGTCCAGGTCCCCGGCGACGACCAGCGTGCCGGGGCGGATGAACCACTCGGAGTGGAAGACCGTGACGTCCTCGACGTCCAGCGCCGCCACCGACTCCGGGTCGCCGTAGAGGGGACGGCCCCAGCGGTTGCCGGCGCCGAACAGGTCCGCGCGCAGCGCCGCGTCGGCCCGCGGGCCGGGGCTGGCCCAGTCCATCCGCAGCGCGGTCGCCTCGTCGTCGCGGACCCGCCGTACGTCGTCCGGGTCCAGCTTCGGGGTGCGCACCGCCTCGGCGAGCAGCTCCACGGCGGCGTTCAGCCGCTCCACCGGCACCTGCACGCTGACCTGGAAGGAGTCCCAGTCCAGCCCGATCACCAGCTCGGTGCCGAGCCCTTCGATCGCCAGCGCGTACGCCGTCGCGTCGCGCTGCGCGGTCCCCTCCTCCAAGGCCTTGGCGAGCACCGCGCCGAGCCCTTCCTTGCCGGTGGGCTCGCGGACGGCGCCCGCGTCGAGCAGCAGCAGCGCCACGGCCAGGTTCTGCCCGGGCAGGTGCGCGGCGACGACCTGGCCACCCGCCACCGTGCGGCGGACCACCTGCGGGAACCGGTACGGGCGGGCGGCACCGGGCCCGGGACGGTCGGCGATCAGCGTCATCAGGGCTTCTCCTCGGGCAGGTAGGTCAGGGTGACCCGGTCGTCGGCGGCGAGCACCTCGGCGGCGGCCTCGGCGATCTGCTCGGCGGTCACCGCGAGCCAGGCCGGCAGCCGCTCCGCGGCCTTCGCCGGGTCGCCGAACTGGGTGGCGTAGCGTCCGAGCGTGTCCGCCCGGCCGTCCACCGTGGACATCTGCCGCCACCACGAGGTGCTCAGCAGGGACTTGGCCCGGTCCAGTTCGGTGGTGGTGACCGGGACCGTGGCCAGTTCGTCGACCACCTCGGCCAGCCCGGCGCCCAGCCGTTCGGCGCTCACCCCGGGGCGGGCCGTGGCGGTGGCGATCAGCGGCGCGGGGGCGTGCGCCAGGTCCACCCCGTACGCCCCGACCAGGTCGGGCTGGGCGATCCGCTCGCCGTCGGCGAGGCGCTGGTAGAGGCGGCTGCCCCGGCCGCTGCCCAGCACGGTGGCGAGCACCGTCATTACGTCGTAGCCGGGGCTGCCGAAGGGGTGGGTGCGGTGGGCGACGTAGACGCGCGGCGCCGGCACGTCGGCGGTGACCGTCTCCACGGCGGGTCGGCCGGTGGCCGGGACGGTCCGGCCGTCCGGGGCGGGCGGGATCTCCGCGCGCGGCGCGATGGCGCCGAAGTACTTGTCGGCCAGCGCGAACACCTCGGCCGCCGAGGCGTCGCCCACGACGGTGAGCACCGCGTTGTTCGGCGCGTAGTACGTCCGGTGGAACGCCTGGAAGGTGGCCAGGTCGGCGGCGTTCAGGTCGGCCATCGACCCGATCGTGGCGTGGTGGTAGGGGTGCCCCGGCGGGTAGAGCAGCGGCAGCAGCCGCAGCCAGGCGTCGCCGTAGGGCACGTTGTCGTAGCGCTGGCGCCGCTCGTTCTTGACCACGTCCCGCTGGTTGTCCAGCGTCTCCTGGGTCAGCGCGGGGACCAGGCCGCCCATCCGGTCCGCCTCGAGCCACAGCGCCAGTTCCAGGTGCTCGGCGGGGACGGTCTCGAAGTAGTTGGTGCGGTCCGGGTTGGTGGTGGCGTTGAGCGAGCCGCCCGCGCCCTGCACCAGCTTCATGTGCTCGGTCTTCGCCACGTTGACCGAGCCCTCGAACATGAGGTGCTCGAAGAGGTGGGCGAAGCCGGTCTGCCCCTCGGGCTCGTGGCGGGAACCGACGTCGTACCAGAGGTTCACCGCGACCGCCGGGGCGGTGCGGTCCTCACTCACCACCACGCGCAGGCCGTTGTCCAGGCGGGTGGTCTCGATGGGCCAGGGGTAACCGCTGTCGGGCATGGCACGACGCTATCCGATCAGGTACGCGGGAAGGGGACGCGCCGCACGCGGCGAGGCATCGACCGCCGGCCGCCGGGTACCGGGGAGGCATGCCGCCTGCCGCCACCGTGACCGACCGGGCCGCCGTCGCGGTCGACCGCGCGACCGCCGCCCTGACCCGGCTGCGCCGGGCCCGCCTGCTGCATCCCGCGGGCCGCTCGTTCGCGGGCGAGGTCGTCGTCTGGGGTACGCCGGGACCGCCGACCGGGGTGCCGCTGCTGGACGGCCCGGGCCGCTTCCGGGCGACCGTCCGGCTCTCCAAGGGCGTGCCCACGCCGGGAGCCTGGCCGGACGTGCTGGGGCTGGCCGTGCGGCTGCACCGCGACGGTGACCGGCCGTTCGACCTGCTGGTCAGCTCCAGCGGGGCCGCGCCGCTGCTGCGGAACCTGCCGCTGCCCCGGCGGCGATTCGCGGGGACGTACAGCACGATCATGCCGTTTCGCGCGGGCCGGCGGCGGCTCTTCCTGGCCGCGCTGGCCGACCCGGAGTCGCCCGGCCTGGGCCGCAGCCTGGCCGAGGTGGCCGCCGCGGCCCGGGCGGACGCGCCGCGCCTGGTGCTCGCGGTCGCGTCCGCCGTCGGACCGTGGCGTCCGTTCGGGCAGGTCAGCCTCGGTGCCCAGCTCAGCGCCCGGGAGGACGCGGCGCTGGCCTTCGACCCGATCGGCAACCTGCCGCCGGGGCTGCGGGCGGTCGGCCCGATCGCCTGGCTGCGGGAGCACAGCTACCGGGGCTCGCGACGGGCCCGGGGGGCCGTGGCTCAGTCGGGGGGCTCGATGGGGGTCACCGTCTGATCGGAGGTACGCCGCTCCAGCACCGTGTCGGGGGCGGCGTTGCGGTCCTCCTCCCGGAGGTCGGACTCGGCGAGGATGGCCTCCGCCTGCGCGTGGGGGTCGTCACTGCCGGCCGCCGCCTCCTCCGGCAGCAGGTGTGCGCGGGACTCCACTCGTTCCTGGTCGCTCTGCTCGTGACTCATGACCGCCCACATACCCCGCCGCCGCCTCCGGCACGCCGCATGATCGCGCCCGGATGATCGCGACCGGCCTCACCGGTGCTCGGGATCTCGGAGTTCGAGACGTGGATCCAGCCGGTGCCGGCGACGGAGCAGGCACCGCCGTCGGGCGCGTCGTGCCAGGTGTACGACGACCGGTGTCGTGAAACTACCGTCGCACGCATCGATGAAGGCCAACATGAAGCGGGTCTTTCCCGGCGACCGGGTGGACCTTCCCGCGCAAACGGGTACGCTGGGCCGCGTGACGCGTTCGTATCGATGGTTTAGGCAGCCGGCTCGCACGCCGGTGACTTCACCATGATCTGACGTCACCACATTCGAGCCGGCCGGGCAGGAGCTCTCGTTCCTGCCCTTTTGCGTACGAGCAGCCGGCTCGACCCGGGCACCGGCCCCGGGGCACGGTCGGCGGAAGGATTCCCACCGTGACGACCCCGGAGACCGTTCGGGTCAGCGATCAGCGGATCGACCGTGTCGTGCCGCTGACCACCCCGGCCCTGCTGCACCACGACCTGCCCCTCGACGACACGCTCGCCTCGGCCGTGCTGGCCGGGCGACGCGCGGTCGGCCGGGTGCTGGACGGCGCCGACGACCGCCTGCTGGTGGTGGTCGGCCCGTGCTCGGTGCACGACCCGGCCGCCGCCCTGGAGTACGCCCACCTGCTCCGCGACGCCGCCGCCCGGGTCGCCGACGACCTGCTGGTGGTGATGCGGGTCTACTTCGAGAAGCCGCGCTCGACGGTGGGCTGGAAGGGCCTGATCAACGACCCCGGGCTGGACGGTTCCGGCGACGTCAACACGGGCCTGCGTACCGCCCGGGCGCTCCTGCTCGACGTGCTGCGCCTGGGGCTCCCCGTCGGCTGCGAGTTCCTCGACCCGATCACCCCGCAGTACATCGCCGACACGGTGGCGTGGGGCGCGATCGGCGCGCGCACGGTGGAGAGCCAGGTGCACCGGCAGCTCGCCTCCGGCCTGTCGATGCCGATCGGCATGAAGAACCGCCCGGACGGCAGCATCGGCACCGCCGTGGACGCCATCCGCGCCGCCGGCGTACCGCACGTCTTCCCCGGCATCGACGTCTCCGGCACGCCGGCGATCCTGCACACCCGGGGCAACGCCGACGGGCACCTGGTGCTGCGCGGCGGCGGCGGGCGGCCGAACTACGACGCGGAGTCGGTGGCCGGCGCCCTGGAGCTGCTGCGGGCGGCGGGCCTGCCCGAGCGCGTGGTGATCGACGCGAGTCACGCCAACAGCGGCAAGGACCACCGCAACCAGCCGAGGGTGGCCGCCGACGTGGCGGCCCAGCTCGACGCCGGCCAGCGCGGCATCGTCGGGATCATGCTGGAGAGCTTCCTGCTCGCCGGCCGTCAGGACCTCGACCCGACCCGCGAGCTGACGTACGGCCAGTCGGTCACCGACGCCTGCATCGGCTGGGACACCACCGAGGAGGTCCTCAGCCACCTGGCCGCCGCCGTCCGCACCCGCCGCCGCGCCCCGGCCCCCACCCCCGCCTGACGCCCACCCCGACCGGGCCCGCCCCGCCCCGCCCCCGTTGATCATGAGGTTACCGGCGAAGTCGATCTTCATCACTGCCGCCAACCTCATGATCAACGGGGGCGGGCGGGAACCGGGCGGGAGCCGGGCGGGAGCCGGGCGGGAGCCGGGCGGGAGCCGGGCGGGAGCCGGGCGGGAGCCGGGCGGGAGCCGGGCGGGAGCCGGGCGGGAGCCGGGCGGGAGCCGGGCGGGAGGTGGAGATGGACAGTGCCGCCCCCGGGCCCTAGGGCTCGGGGGCGGCACCGATGTCGGTGTGCAGGTCGCCTCTCGGCGAGTGGCGCGACGCGGCTCCAGCCGGACGGTATTACGCGAAGGCAATTTAGGTGAGGCCCGGGGACACTGGCCACACCGACACCTGACCTAACCGGGAACCCGTTGCCGGTGTTCCGGCCCGCGCCATGACCGCCGTCACAGCCCCGGTGACCACTCCGCGTCGACCTGGCACGGCGCGGGCGCGACCCGGCCCAGCGCGCCGGCACAGCCCGGCCGGGCACGGCGCGGCCCATCCCGGCGACGTTTCACCGGTTCGGACGCGGGTAGCTGACCGTCGTGACCGACGACGCACCCGTGACGGACGCGCCCGTGATCGAGGAGCCGGACATCCGGCGCCTCGACGACCTCCTCGAGGATCTCTACCACGGCCAGGAGCGGATCAGTCAGGCGGACATCTACCGCCGGGCCGTCGCCGCCGAGCTTCCCGCGCAGCTCCTCACCCGCATGGCCGCCCTGCCCGAGGGCGAGTACGCCGTGGACGAGGTGGCCGACCTGCTCGGCGGTTCGGTCACCTGACGCCCGGCGGCCGGGACCGGCACGGCCCCGGCGGGCCGTGACGACCCGTCGTGGGGTGGGACCGCCGCCCACCCGTCCCCCGGCGGCGGACGGCCTTCCGCACCGGAGGCCGACGAGCAGTGAGGAGAGCGAGATGTCCCACCACGAGGAAGAGCACGAGAAGCTGCCGGCGCTCGGTCAGCCCCCCGAGGGCCGGGACACCCTGCCGGAGCCCGACTTCGCCAACGAGCACGACCGCACCGCCGTCGACCGGGACGTCATCACCGGAGCGGACGCCGACGAGCGCGAGCCGGAGGCCTCCCGCGGCTGGGCCGGCCAGGACCACGGCACGACCCCGACCTGAGGACAGCCACGACGAAGGGGGCCGGCGCAAGCGCCGGCCCCCTTCGTCGTACGTCGTCAGTCCTCGTCGTGGTCGCCGCCCTCGGCGGCCTGCTGGGCCACCGCGTATGCCATCTGGAGGAAGTCCGAGGCGGCCACGGCGGTCAGCGCGGTCGCCACCAGGCGTGTGAGCCGGGGGGCGAGCACCAGGCCGCCGGTGAACCCGGTGGCGACCCAGACGGCGAGGCAGAACGGGCAGCTCAGCAGCTCCCCGATCGCGTGCCGGGTGGAGCTGCCCTGGTCGCGGACCTGCTCCATCACCTCGCCGCTGCCGATCGGCTTGTCGTACCGGGTGAACGGCGCCCGCAGGGGGCTCGTCACCGCGTCCTTC
Source organism: Micromonospora sp. USAFONa4 (assembly GCF_057197825.1). Taxonomy (NCBI): domain Bacteria; kingdom Bacillati; phylum Actinomycetota; class Actinomycetes; order Micromonosporales; family Micromonosporaceae; genus Micromonospora; species Micromonospora sp. USAFONa4. The sequence goes on from NZ_CM170072.1 coordinate 2,043,454, forward strand.
GTCAGCAGCCGGCTCAGCTTGTGGGTGGCGATGCTGAGCAGCACCACGTCGGCCGGGGCCGGACGCTCGGGCACCGGTCGGCCGGTCGCCCTGACCAGACCGGCGATGCCGGCGGTCACCCCGGCGTAGGTTCCCATCGCCGCCAGGTACCCGCCCAGCGGCCGGTGTTCGTGCGGCGCGTACGCCTGGCGCAGCCGCGCCACCTTCTCCTTCAGGGCGGTCACCCGGTCTCCTCGATCCTCTCGGGGGGCGGTCCGGCTCAGCCGGCCTGCAGGTTGTCGGCCACCTCGCGGGCGAGACTGTCCAGCGCCTCGTCGGCCAGCCGCCCGGCGTCCGGCCCGCCGGTGAGGTCGAGCCGCATCCGGGCGCCACCGGCCTGGGCGGGCTCCACCAGGATCTCCGCCGACCAGTCCTCGGCGGCGCTCCACCGGGCCCGCAGTTCCTCGGCGCTGACCTCGTCCGCCGGGCTGCCGTCGGCCCGCAGCGGCTCGGGCAGCCACGCCGACGCCCGGGCGGGGTCGGTGGCGGTGTTGAACACGACCTCCGGCGGCGCGGACATCCCGCGCTCGGCGGACGCCATCAGGCGTCCCGCAGCCGGCTCGGGTCGACCTCGCGGCCGGGGTGCCGGGCGAGGTACTCGGTCTCCAGCTCGGCGGTGCGCCGCAGGTGGTTGGCGAGCGCGGAGTCCGCCGCGTGGCGCAGGGTGTCCAGGCGGGTCCGGTGCAGGCTGTGCATCTCCCGGATCAGGTCCTCGTCGGCCAGCTCGGCGGGGTCGACGCCGAGCAGCTCGCCGTCGGGCGGATCGGCCTCGCCGGAGGCCCTGTCGTGGACATGGTCGCCGTCCCACTCGGGCATCCGCTGCTCCGGGCTGCCGAAGTCGTCCTGCCGTACCGATCCCGTCATGATCGACCCCCTGCTCTGGTTTGGGCTCGCGTCTAGACGGATGCCCACACCGGCAGGCACCAAACCAATCCCCGCACCTACGACGCCGCGTCGGAGACCCCGGTGGTCCCCGGTACTCTCGATGCCATGAAACGGCTCTGGACCCCGGCGTGGATCGCGCGCCACGTGGCCATGGTCGTGCTCGTCACCGGTTTCCTGGCGCTGGGCTGGTGGCAGGTCAGCCGGGCCGCCGCCGGCAACGCGATCAGCTGGGGCTACGCGGTCGAGTGGCCGATCTTCGCGGGCTTCGTGGTCTTCGTCTGGTGGCGTGAGGTCCGGCACGCCCTGCGCGGGCCGGCGGCGCCGGCCGACGCGCCGGGGGAAGCGTCGACCGCCGCCGGGACGCGACCGGCCGACGCCCCGCAGGCCGCCGCGACGCGCCCGGTCGTACGCCGACCCGTGCGGGTCGCCCGCGTGTCCGCGGCTGCCGGCGGCGGCGAGGACGGCGACCTCGCCGCCTACAACCACTACCTGCAATGGCTGAACGACAACCCGGGCGCCAAGCCCGGTGACTACCCCGGCTGAGGCCGGACGCGAAAGGACGGACGACGGTGGGCGCAGCCCTGACCCGGTACCGAGTCATCGCCTGGATCGTCGGCGTGGCGCTGATCCTGCTGGTCGTGATCGGCATGCCGATGAAGTACGGCTTCGACGACCCGATCCTGGTGGAGACCGTGGGCCAGGCGCACGGCTTCCTCTACATGCTCTACCTGGTGGCCGCCTTCGACCTGTCCCGCCGGGCCGGCTGGCCGCTGAAGCGGATGGTCCTGGTGATGTTGGCCGGCACGGTGCCGTTCGTCTCCTTCTACGCGGAGCGCCGGGTCAGCAACTGGGTGACGGCGGAGCAGTCCGAGCGCACCCCGGAGCCGGTCGCCGGCTGACGCCGGTCACCGGGTGGGCCGCCACGGGTCTGCCGAGGCGAGCGGGTCCTCCCAGCCGCCGTACCGGTTCATCTCCCGGGCCCGGCGCAGGGCCCGGGAGACCTGGCCGAACTGCCGCTCGTCGTCGCTGCTGAACAACAGCACCCGGTCGCCCCGGCGTCGGCCCCACAGCTCGTACGCGGGCGGCCGCCACCGGTCGCCCGCCAGCGCGACCAGCACCGGCAGCAGGAACACCAGGCCCAGGACGAGGTACGCCCCCGCGGTGAGCCGTTGCAGCCCGCCGGTGAAGCCGAGCAGCAGGCCGACGCCGCCGATCATGGCGCCGGTGACCAGGACGGCCCGTACCGCGACGCGGTCGTGCGGGCCGCGGCCGGTCTGCAGGTGGGTCAGCTCGGTGACCTGCCAGCTGTTGCGGCCGACGGTGAAGCGGTCGACCGTCACGACGATCCCGGGTCGGGCGTAGAGGAGGGTGTTCTTCTGCGCGGTCGTCCGCGATGACCGCGTCTGTCGGGTGGCGCCTTGAGGGTTCACGGTTCTACCTCCCGCGGCTGGTGCCGGGTCGGCTCCCGTCGACGGTCTCGCATCGCCGGTCGACGGGATTCCCGGCTGCGCGCTTCATTGTGTGGCGCACGTGCCAGCCCGGAGGGCGATTTTGGCTCGCGTCCGGGGGCCGCGGTCGCGTGGCCCGCCGGTTCCGGCCGCCATGTCGGTCTTGTCGGTCATAACGGCTCACTGTCCGCCGGCATACGCCGACAACGACGAACGGCACGGATCGCCCGATCGCCGACAATAGCCGCTGCCCGCCGCAGCGAGCCGGAGGAGTCGATCACGCGCCGCACCCGTCGTGATCCGCAATTTCCGTCACTCGGCCAACATTCGACCCTGCTTCAACTGCGCATCACTCCTGCCCCGGGATAGGTTGTCCCGGTCGGCCCGGTCGATCGCCGTCCACCCGGACGGCACCGGCCCGGTGCCGCCGGGAGCGTCAGCAGCCCACGGCGGCCGATGGGAGAGGAGCCTTCCGCTCTTGTCGTCCCTCAGGAACACGCTGCGCGCCCTGGCGGTCGCCGTGGTGTCGGCCACGCTGCTCGCCCCGGCGATACCCGCCCGGGCCGAACCGTCCCCCGCCGAGCTGACCCGGCGGATCGAGAATTCCTCATCCCAGCTGGAGCACGTCGTCGAGGCGTACAACAAGCTCCGGGAGGAGATCAAGACCAACCAGGCCGCCGTGGCGCGGGTGCAGAGCCGCATCGGTCCGCTGGAGCAGGAGACCGAACGGAGCCGGGCGGACGTCGGCGCGATGGCGGTGACCGCGTACAAGACCGGCAACAACCTGAGCACCGCGGAGGCGCTGCTGCGTCCCGGCGGCGCCGACACCCTGCTCGACCGGCTGAGCATGCTCGACCAGCTCACGCGGCAGCGGCAGGCGAAGATCTCGAACTTCACGGGCAACCAGCGCCGGCTGCTCGACGAGAAGACCCGGCTGGAGGTCACGCTGGGCCGGCAGGCGGCGCAGGCCCGCGAGATGACCGCCACGAAGAAGCGGATCGAGCGCGACCTGGCCGAGCTCTACGAGCTGCGCCGGCAGGCGTACGGCCGGGCCACGGAGAAGCCTGCCGCCCGGTCCGACAGCGCGAAGGAGGCGCCGACGGTCTCGGGCAAGGCCGGCGTCGCCGTGCGGTACGCGTACGGCGCGCTCGGCAAGCCGTACGTCTGGGGCGCCGACGGTCCGAACGGCTACGACTGCTCGGGCCTGACCTCGGCGGCCTGGCGGGCGGCCGGCAAGTCACTGCCACACAACACCCGGATGCAGTGGGGGGCGGTGGCCCACATCAGCCGCAGCGAGCTGCGCCCCGGCGACCTTGTCTTCTACAGCGGGCTCGGGCACGTGGGCCTCTACGTCGGCGGCGGTCAGGTGATCGACGCGCCGAGCGCCGGGCGCAACGTGCTCAAACGGGGCATGAACCTGATGCCCATCCAGGGCTACGGTCGGGTCCGCTGACCCACACCGGCAACGCGAACGGCCGGCGTCCCCCTATCGGACGCCGGCCGTTCGCGTTGTTCCTACCCTGCTCAGGCCGCCTGCAGGCCCTCGGCCCGGGCCAGCTCGCGGAGCCGACCGAGTGCCTGGATCTCCAGCTGCCGGATCCGCTCCCGGGAGAGCGAGAACCGCGAGGCCACCTCGGTGAGGGAGTGCTCCCGGCCGTCCTCGAGCCCGTAGCGGGCCCGCATGATGCCGGCCGAACGGTCGTCGAGGTGGTTGAGCAGACCCTCGATCCGCTGCCGCTCCAGCCCCGTCAGGACGATCTCCTCCGGCGACGGCGCGTCGCTGTCGGCGACCAGGTCACCGAGGTTGGTGTCGCCGTCGTCGCCCACCGGGGTGTCCAGCGAGACGGTGTCCTGCGACCAGCGGACCAGCTCGTTGACCCGCTCGACGGTGACCCCGAGGGCCGCCGCGATCTGCTCCGGCTCGGGGTCGCTGCCCAGCTCACGGGTGAGCTGCCGGGCCACGTTGCGCATCCGGTTGACGTCCTCGACCAGGTGCACCGGCAGTCGTACGGTGCGCTCCTGCTGGGCGATCGCCCGGCTGATCGCCTGACGGATCCACCAGGTCGCGTAGGTGGAGAACTTGTAGCCGCGCACGTAGTCGAACTTCTCGACCGCCCGCACCAGGCCGGTGTTGCCCTCCTGGATCAGGTCCAGCATGGGCATGCCCGAACGCACGTAACGGCGGGCGATCGACACGACCAGTCGCAGGTTGGCCCGGATGAACAGGTCCTTGGCCCGCTCGCCCTCGGCGACCAGCCGCTCCAGGTCGTCCCGGTCGGCACCGGCGGGGACGCGGTCCTCGCCGAGCAGGTGCTCGGCGTAGAGGCCGGCCTCGATGGCCTTGGAGAGGTCGACCTCCTTGGCGGCGTCCAGCAGTGGCGTCCGGGAGATCTCGTGAAGGTAGACGCCGACCAGGTCGCGCTCCTCGGCAACCTCGTCGGTTCGCATGCCGATGTTCTTGTCCACGTTGCCCACGGTCCCCTCGCTCGCGCCGGTTGCCCGGTTCCTTGCCATCCCCACGTCCATCAGCCCTCCCCCGTAACTTCCGCTGTGCCCACCGGTGCTGACACCTACACAACAGTTGAGACGCGCCGGGGATTCCATGTCGTGAGTCGAAAGTGTCACGAATGCCTGATAATCCGCTGAGAGCGCGGTCCATGTTTGCTGTCAGCACCCCGGGTGGCGGCTCTCCGATGGGCACCACGCCAGGGGCGGCGGATCGACGTGTCGCCGTGTCCCGGTCCATGGCAGCATCGCCCCGCCCGCACACGCAGCGACCCGGGTCACCGTCGGGCTGCGATCCTCGTCACTGCGGAGTCACGCACGGCTGGACCGGTCGGTTCATCCACGCCCGTGGTAATACCCCACCCCCCGGTGAACAATCCGCACCGCGGACCCGTGCCCGTACGTGACGGGGATCGCAGGGCGGGTGCGGCGGGAGCGGGGGTGGGGTCGGCTCAGGAGGCGAGCAGGGCCAGGGCGCCGCGGACCTGGTCGGCGGAACGGGAAAGGGCGGCCCGCGCGGCGGACACCTCCACCCCGGAGACGAGCGAGACCAGCGCCACCTTCATGTCGCCGTCGGCCTCGTTGAGGGCCCGCCGGCAGATCTCCTCCGAGCAGCCGGTCGCCTCGATCAGGATCGAGATCATCCGGCCCCGGAGCTTGGCGTTGGTGGCGACCATGTCGATCATGAGGTTCGAGTAGACCCGGCCCAGCCGGACCATCACGGCCGTGGAGAACGTGTTCAGCACCAGCTTCTGCGCGGTGCCCGCCTTCATCCGGGTCGAGCCGGTGACGACCTCCGGTCCGGTGTCCACCCCGATGAAGACGTCCACCGACCGGGCGGCCTGCGCCTCCGGGTTGGCACAGAGCAGCACGGTCGAGGCCCCCTTGGCACTCGACGCGGCGAGCGCCCCCAGGACGTACGGTGTGCGTCCGCTGGCGGCGAGCCCGACCACCAGGTCCCCGGCCCGTACGCAGTCGGCGGCCTCCGCCGCGCCGCCCCGGTCGTCGTCCTCGGCGTCCTCGACCGCCCGCCACATGGCCTCCGGCCCGCCCGCGATGTGGGCGCAGAACCAGTGCCGGGGCGAGTTGAAGGTGGGTGCCAGCTCGGCGGCGTCGAGCACGCCGAGCCGGCCGGAGGTGCCGGCGCCGAAGTAGTGCACCCGGTGCCCGCCGCGCAGGGCGGTCACCGCCAGGTCCACCGTCGCGGCGATCTCGTCGAGGACGGCCGCCACCGCGCCGGGCACCCGCCGGTCCGCCTCGTTGATGACCGTGAGCACGTCCCGGGTCGACATGAGGTCGAGGTCCGCGCTGAGCGGGTTGCGCCGCTCGGTGGGCGCGCCGACCCGGATCACCGGCCGGGCCGTCACCGGGGCCGTCACCTCGTGGGGTTCCACCGCGCCCGCCGTCATGCCCGCCTCCGTCCAGGGCCGACCCGGTGCGACCGGACCGCCTCGGCTGTCGCTTCGAGGGCCTTCCTGGCCTTGGACCGGTTGCGGGCGGCCACCCCGACGAAGAGGCAGTCGACGACGGTGAGCTGGGCCAGCCGGCTCGCCATCGCGCCCGAGCGGTAGGTGGTCTCGCGGGCGGCCGTGGTGAGCACGAAGTCGGCCACCTCGGTGATCGGCGACCGGGGGAAGTTGGTGAGCGCCACCGTGGCCGCCCCCCGGGCCCGCGCCTGTTCCAGCACCTCGATCACGTCGGAGGTGGTGCCGGTGTGCGAGATGCCGACCGCGACGTCGCCCCGCCCGAGCAGCGCGGCCGACGTCAGCGCCGTGTGCACGTCCGGGAAGTAGAAGGCGGTGCGGCCGATGCGGTGCAGCTTCTGCTGGAAGTCCGAGGCGACGAAGCCGCTGGCGCCCGCCCCGTAGACGTCGATCCTTCCAGCGCCCGCGATGGCGTCGACGACCTGCTCGCAGATCGCCGGGTCGAGCTGCTCGGCCGTCTCCTCGACGGCCCGCGCGTCGTTGAAGGCGATGGTCGCGATGATCTGGGCGAGGTCGGCCCCGGGCGGGATGTCGCCGCCGACGACCCGTGCGTCGGGCGGCTCGACCCGGCGGGCGGCCTCGGCGGCGAGCCGGATCCGCAGCTGCGGGTAGCCGTCCATGCCGACCGATCGGCAGAAGCGGATGACGGTCGCCTCGGATGTCTCGGCGGCGGTGGCGAGGTCGGTGATGGTCCGACGCGAGGCGGCGGCCGGGTCGGCGACCACCAGCCGGGCGACCCGCTGCTCGGCCGGCGACAACGACGGGAGCAGGCCGCTGATGTGGACGATCAGCCCACCCGGCTCGTGACTCGCAGAAATCTTCGGACTCTTCGCCACGGATGAAACTTACTTTCACGAGGCGTGAGCGTCAACCATGACTGCGCGTATTGAGGAAAGTACCGCCCGCCCGGACGTGCCGTTTCGCCCAGCGTGCCATCCGTACCGCCCAGCGTGCCATTCCACCGAGGACGTCGCCTCCCCCGCCGGACCTGCGTGGGGAGGCCACCCGGTCGCCGCCGGCCCCCGCTCGGCCCCCGTGCAGACGATGCCATCCCGCCGCCTCCCGCGGCGCCCCGCCACCCGGCCGGATCCCCAGGCAGCCGGCCGGGGGCCCGTCGGCTCAGGTGCTCAGCCGGCCGATCGCGACCGGCTCCCCGCCCGGCGACCCGGGCACGACGGCGGAGCGCACGTCCCGCCCGTCGGACGACGGGCCGTCGCGACCGTCGGTCAGCCGGCCGTCGCGACCGTCGGCGGACGACCCCAGCCAACCCGCCAGGTGGGCCTGGATCTGCCGGGAGACCTCCTCCGGCGGGCGCCCGGCGTCCACCACGACGAAGGTCGGATACTCCGGCAGGGTCCGGTACGCGGTGTCGGCGGCGGTCAGGTAGCGCATGCTCTCGTGGTCGGTGCCGCGCTGCTCGATCCGCCGGTACGCCTCGGCGGGATCGACGGTCAGCAGGAAGGTCAACTGCGGTCGCGGGAACATCCGGTAGCCGGCGCGGGCCAGCCGCTCCCAGCGCTGGCCCCCGTGCGCCCGGATGCTCGCGTACTGGCACGCGGAGTAGCGGTCCATCACCGCGACCCGGCCGGTGGCCAGGCAGCTGAGCAGGGCGAGGGCGATCGCCAGCCAGCGGAGCACGGACTCCACCGCCAGCATGCCGCTGCGCCCGACGAGCCGCTGCGCGTCCGGGCGGCCGAGGCGGTGCGCGAGGCGGCCCAGCCAGCGCCGCCCGCCGGCGTTGCGGTGGTAGGTGGCGGGGCGGCCCGCCGCGGTGAGCGCGTCGGCGAGCCGGTGCGCCTGGGTGGTCTTGCCCGAGCCGTCGATGCCGATCAGGGCGACGGCGCGCAATCGGGCCCTGCCGCGCCGCGCCCCCGGTGATCTGGACACTCTGCACAGGCTATCCGACCCGCGCTCGCGTACCCGGAGATTTGTGCCGTGTCCTCCCGGTTGACCCCGACCGTGCCACCTGCCAGGTGTGGCCCGCCGGGATGCCGGGTACCGGAGTTGGATCAGCCGCCCACCACCATCGACGGGAGACGCCAATGGCAGAGCGCGGGGACGAGAGCCTGGTGCACACGTTGAAGAAGGTCGCCGCCGTGCTCAAGCAGGAAGAGATTCCCTTCGCGCTCGGGGGCAGCTTCGCGGTGTACGCCCACGGCGGTCACTCCAGCGACCACGACGTCGACTTCCTGATCCGGGAGGCCGACGTGGAACGGTCCCTCGAGGCGCTGGTCGCGGCGGGCTTCACCGCCGAGCGGCCGCCCGAGGACTGGCTGGTCAAGGTGTTCGACGACGGCCGCATGGTGGACCTGATCCACCGGCCGATCGAGACGCCGGTGACGGAGGAGACGTTCGCCGACACGGTCGTACGGCCGGTCGACGCGATCCACATGCCGGTGCTCTCGGCCAGCCAGCTCATGGTGCACAAGCTGCTGAGCTTCTCGCAGCACTACTGCGACTTCGCCCGTGGCCTGCCGCTGGCCCGTTCCCTGCGGGAGCAGATCGACTGGGAACGGGTACGCAAGGAGACGCAGCACTCCCCGTACGCGGAGGCGTTCCTGGTGCTGCTGGACCGGCTGGAAGTGGTGCCGCACTCCGGCACCGGCGAGGGAGAGGGGACACCGTGACCGAGCACCGCGACGTCGCCACCGGCCCGCCCGACGAGTACGTCGAGGCGGAGATCCACCGGCTGCTCGCCGAGGACCCGGACGTGGCCGAGCAGGGGATCACCGTGGTCCGCCGGGAGCGCGGCCTCGTGCTCTACGGCGAGGTCGAGAGCCCGCACCGGCGCGAGGAGATCCTGCGCCGGGTGGCCGAACGCTTCCCCGACGTGCCGGTCACCAGCGACATCGGGGTGATCCGCGCGCAGGCGCCCACGGAGATCGAGCAACTGCCCTGAGGAGGTTCCATGGTGATCCGGATCGCCGCCGTGGGCGACGTGCATCTGGACGAGGACGTGGTCGGCCGGTTCCGGCCGGCACTGGACGAGCTGCCCGAGCACGCCGACGTGCTGTTGCTCGCCGGCGACCTGACCCGGCACGGGACGGAGTCGGAGGCCCGGTGCGTGGCCACCGAGTTCGGCGGGCTGGGCGTGCCGGTGGTGACCGTGCTGGGCAACCACGACCACCAGTGCGACCAGGTGCCGCAGGTGGTCAAGGTGCTCGAGGACGCCGGGATCACCGTGCTGGAGGGCAACGGCGTCGTGTTGGACTGCGCCGGCGGCCGGCTGGGTGTGGCCGGGGTGAAGGGGTTCGGCGGGGGGTTCGCCGGCCGCTGCGCCAGCGACTTCGGCGAGCCGGAGATGAAGGCGTTCGTCCGGACCACCACCCAGAGCGCGGACGCCCTGTCCGCCGCCCTGCGGGGACTGGAGTGCGACGTGGTGGTGGCGCTGACCCACTACGCGCCGGTGCCCGACACGCTCGCCGGTGAGCCGCTGGAGATCTACCCGTTCCTGGGCTCGTACCAGCTCGGGCAGGCGATCGACTCGGCGCCGACCGCGCTGGCCCTGCACGGGCACGCGCACGCCGGCTCCGAGCGGGGCACCACGCCCGGCGGGGTACGCGTCCGCAACGTCGCCCACCCCGTGATCAAGCAGGCGTACAGCGTCTTCCACCTGGGCGACCAGCTCGATCACGCGCAGGTTTCCGGCGTCGGCGGGTCGGGTATTCAGCAAACATGGAGCTGATTCTCTGGATTCTCGCAGTCGTACTCGTGGTCGCCGGCATCCTCGCGCTGTTCCGGCGGCAGATCCTGTGGGGCGTCGTCCTCATCGTGGTCGGCCTGCTCGTCGGGCCGGGTGGTGTGAGCATCTTCAATTGACGAGGCGGCTACAGGCCGCCGTTCAGGACCCACCGGGGTCGTCGTGACCGGAACTCCGTCCTCCCGACAGGAGCATCCGGACACGACGACCCCGGTGTCATGCCTGCCGGTTGGTGAGCGCGGGTTTACCGTCCACCCCCAGCGGACATATCCCCACCATGGAGATGTCCAGGAGCGCTGAACGGACCGGCGGCGCCCGGCAGTGGTGGGCGCTGCTCGGCTTCGGGGCGGCGGTGTTCGTCGCCGCGGCGATCGGCGGGCTGGGTGTGCAGGGCACCTCGGCCGAGTACGCGAGCCTCGAACAGCCCGTCTGGGCTCCCCCGTCCTGGCTCTTCGGACCGGTCTGGAGCCTTCTCTACGCGATGATCGCGGTGGCCGGCTGGCTGGTCTGGCGGCGGGTCGGCTTCGGCCCGGCCCTGTGGGCGTGGATCGCCCAGCTGGTGCTCAACGCCGTCTGGACGCCGCTCTTCTTCGGCGCCGGCCGCTACGGGTTGGCGTTCTTCGAGATCCTGCTGATGTGGGTGGCGATCGGCGTGACGGTCGCGCTCTTCCGCAGGGTGTCCCGCCCGGCGACCCTGCTGATGCTGCCCTACTGGGCGTGGGTCACCTTCGCGGCCGCCCTCAACTTCGCCATCTGGCGCCTGAACGGCTGAGCGCCAGCTGGCGCCTGAACAGCTGAGCCGGGCGACGGAGGGCACGACGACGGAACGGGGCCCCGGCGTGCAGCCCGGGCCCCGTCATCCGTTCAGCAGCGGGGTACGCCGGGGATGTAGCCGTCGGAGCCGGTGTAGACGTACGCGTCGGCGATGAATCGGCCGGCGCCGATCCGGTCCCAGATCGTGCTGGTGCCGTAGGTGCCGGTGACGCTGGTGCCGCTGGTCTGGCACTGGATGGTCACCCGGGTGCCGTCGGCGACGGTGCCCACCGCGGCGTAGCCGGTGCCCGGGCCGGAGCGGACGGTCAGCGGCGTACCGGCGGTGTTGACCGTGCCGGAGCCGGAGCTGCTGCCGCAGCCGTTGTCGCTGGAGTAGTTCTTGGTGCCCCAGTAGAGGGCGAGCGCGCCGTTGAACCGCACCTGGATGTCGGCGCCGTTGAGCCGCTGCTCGTAGTGCAGGTGCGGGCCGGTCGAGCCGCCGGTGCTGCCGACCCAGCCGATCACCTTGCCGTAGCCGACCGCCTGGCCCACGGAGACGTTGAAGCCGTTGAGGTGGGCGTAGTAGGTGTGGTAGCCGCCCGCGTGGCTGATCCGGACGTACTTTCCGTAACTGGTGCCGCCGAGGTCCGTGACCCGGTCGACGGTGCCCGGCGCGCTCGCCACCACCGGGTCGCCCAGGTCGTCGGTCCGGTTGAAGTCGATCGAGTACGCCGGGCTGTGGTTCGTCCGGGTCTGCCCGGACCAGGACTGCCCGCACGGGAACGGGACCTTGAACGTGGGGGCCGCCATCGCCGGGGCCGCCGGGACGACCAGCGCGCCCACAGCCAGCAGACCGGCCGCCAGCAGGCCCAACCACCGCTTGCCCATCCAACACCTCCTATGTCGAAATCCTTCGATCACTGACCTCCAGAGTGTCAGAAAATGACATCGATGGAAAGGGGTCGAATTCCCGTGTGGGAGCGTGCCCAACAGGGGGTTTACGGGTTTCCGGATTGTTACTCGCTCGTGTCCGGATAGGGGTGGACCAGGCCAGATGCAAGCGCTTACATGTGGTGACGCCCATCGGACCGGCGCGGGTTCGATCCCTGACGCGCCGGCAAGGAAGGAGAACGGCATGGCGTTTGCCAGATCACGCCAGGCTCTCGCGATCGCCGGCGTGCTGGGGCTGGCGCTGAGCGCCACCGCCTGCGGCACCGGCAGCGACAAGAAGAGTGACACCGCAGGCTCCGCGGAGTGTGCCGCATACGAGAAGTACGGCGACATCGACGGCAAGAAGGTCAAGATCTACTCGTCCATCCGGGAGATCGAGGCCGACCGCCTCGACCAGTCCTGGAAGCAGTTCGAGGACTGCACCGGCATCGAGATCGACCACGAGGGCAGCGGCGAGTTCGAGGCGCAGCTCAACGTCCTCGTCGACGGCGGCAACGCCCCCGACCTCGCGTTCATCCCGCAGCCGGGCCTGCTCAAGCGCTTCGTCGACTCGGGCAAGCTCAAGCCGGTCGGCGCCGAGACCAAGAAGATGGCCGAGGAGAACTACCCGGCCGACTGGCTGAAGTACAGCACCGTCAACGGCCAGTTCTACGGCGCCCCGCTCGGCTCCAACGTGAAGTCCTTCGTGTGGTACTCGCCGAAGACCTTCAAGGAGAAGGGCTGGACGGTCCCGACCAGCTGGGACGAGCTGATCAAGCTCAGCGACCAGATCGCGGCCACCGGCACCAAGCCGTGGTGCGCCGGCATCGAGTCGGGTGAGGCCACCGGCTGGCCGGCCACCGACTGGATCGAGGACCTGATGCTGCGGACGCAGACCCCCGAGGTCTACGACCAGTGGGTCACCCACGGCATCCCGTTCAACGACCCGAAGGTCGCCGAGGCCCTCGACAAGGCCGGCACCATCCTCAAGAACGAGAAGTACGTCAACGGCGGCTTCGGCGGCGTGAAGAGCATCGCCACCACCTCCTTCCAGGAGGCCGGCGTGCCGATCACCACTGGCAAGTGCGCGCTGCACCGCCAGGCGTCCTTCTACGCCAACAACTGGCCGCAGGGCACCAAGGTGGCCGAGGACGGCGACGTCTTCGCCTTCTACTTCCCGGCGATCGACGCCAGCAAGGGCAAGCCGGTGCTGGGTGGCGGCGAGTTCGTCGCGGCCTTCAACGACCGGCCCGAGGTCCAGGCCGTGCAGACCTACCTCGCGTCCGGTGAGTACACCAACAGCCGTGCCAAGATCGGCGACTGGGTGTCGGCCAACAACAAGCTCGACCTGGCCAACGTCCCCAACCCCGTCGACAAGCTCTCCGTGCAGATCCTCCAGGACAAGTCCAGCGTCTTCCGCTTCGACGGCTCGGACCTGATGCCGGCGGCCGTCGGCTCCGGGACGTTCTGGAAGGCCATGGTCCAGTGGATCAACGGCAAGGACACCGCGACCGTGCTCCGGGACGTCGAGACCAGCTGGAAGTGATCTGACCGGTGGGCCGGTCCGCGGGGACGCGGGCCGGCCCACCGGCCGGTCAAGGACCTGGGAGGGTCGATGGAGTTCGACTTCGCTGCGGAACAGCCGAAGTTCCTCATGCTGATGTACGGGCTGATCGCCTTCGTCGCGGTGGTGGGCGGTCTGCTCCTGCTCCTCGACGTGGTGCCGGCCTGGTTCGCCCGCCGCCGGGAGGCGCAGCTCGTCGCTGCCTCCGCGAGCGGCGCCCCGATCCCCCGCCGGCGCAAGCCGCGCGAGGGTGTCTTCGCGCTCTTCTTCCTGCTGCCCACGTTGCTGCTGCTCGCCATCGGGCTGGTGGTCCCGGCCGTCCGCACCCTGTTGCTGTCGTTCATGGACCAGGGCAGCGACAACTGGGTCGGGCTGCGCAACTACGGCTGGATGTTCTCCGAGGACTCCATCGTCCGCGTGTTGATCAACACGCTGATCTGGGTGCTCCTCGTCCCGCTGGTGGCCACCACGTTCGGCCTGCTCTACGCCGTGCTGGTGGACAAGGCCCGGTTCGAGGCGGTGGCCAAGTCGCTGATCTTCCTGCCGATGGCGATCTCCTTCGTCGGCGCCAGCATCATCTGGAAGTTCGTCTACGCCTACCGCGGTGACGGGCAGGAGCAGATCGGTCTGCTCAACCAGATCGTGGTCAGCCTCGGCGGCGAGCCGAAGCAGTGGCTGCTCAACCCACCGCTGAACACGCTGCTGCTGATCGTGATCATGGTCTGGATCCAGGCCGGTTTCGCGATGGTGGTGCTCTCCGCCGCGATCAAGGCGATCCCCGCCGACATCGTGGAGGCGGCCCGGCTCGACGGGGTCACCCCGTGGCAGATGTTCTGGCAGATCACCATGCCGAGCATCCGGCCGGCGCTGATCGTGGTCGTGGTGACGCTGTCGATCGCCACCCTCAAGGTCTTCGACATCGTCCGGACGTCCACCAACGGCAACTACGACACCAGCGTGATCGCCAACGAGATGTACAACCAGGCGTTCCGCTACGGCGAGAACGGGCAGGGCTCCGCCCTGGCGGTCTTCCTGTTCGTCCTGGTGATCCCGATCGTGATCTACCAGATCCGCAACATCCGTCAGCAGCGGGAGGGCTGAGATGACCACCGCGACGCCCACCGTCGCCGCCGGCACCCAGAAGACCGGCGGGCGGGGCACCAGCACCGCCGGGCGGGTCCGCAGGCGGCTGAACAGCCGTACCGCGACGCTCGTCTCGATCGTCATCGCGGTGTTCTGGACCATTCCCACCTTCGGCCTGTTCATCTCCTCCTTCCGGCCCGAGGACGAGATCAAGAGCACGGGGTGGTGGAACTTCTTCACCAGCCCGTCGTTCACCCTGGACAACTACCAGGAGGTGCTGTTCGGGCGCTCCTCGTCGTCCGGGCAGCTCGCCAGCTACTTCATCAACTCGCTGGCGATCACCATCCCGTCGGTGCTCTTCCCGATCGCCTTCGCGGCCCTGGCCGCGTACGCCCTCGCCTGGATCAACTTCCGGGGTCGGGACTGGCTCTACATCGCGATCTTCGCGTTGCAGATCGTGCCGCTGCAGATGGCCCTGGTGCCGCTGCTGAAGTTCTTCTCCACCGGCGTCACCGTCGGCGGGATCACCGTCCTGCCGGCCTGGGACCTGGTCGACGAACAGAAGTTCGCGCAGGTGTGGTTCGCGCACACCTGCTTCGCGCTGCCGTTCGCGGTCTTCCTGCTGCACAACTTCATGGCGCAGCTGCCCGGTGAACTGATGGAGTCGGCCCGGGTCGACGGGGCCACCCACCCGAAGATCTTCCGCAGCATCGTGCTGCCGCTGATCACCCCGGCGCTGGCCGCGATCGGCATCTTCCAGTTCCTCTGGGTCTGGAACGACCTGCTGGTCGCGCTGATCTTCGCCGGTGGCGGCGACGAGACCGCCCCGCTCACCGTCCGGCTGGCCGAGATGGCCGGCACCCGGGGCAACGAGTGGCAGCGGCTCACCGCCGGCGCGTTCGTCTCGATCGTCGTACCGCTGATCGTCTTCCTGTCCCTCCAGCGCTACTTCGTGCGCGGCCTGCTCGCCGGCAGCGTCAAGGGCTGAGGCGTCTCCGCCGCCGCCGGTGACCCGGCGGCGGCGGAGCTGCGCGGAGCGGGGGGATAGCGTGACGAGGATCGATGATGTCGCACGCCTGGCCGGGGTCTCCACCGCCACCGTGTCCCGGGCGCTGCGAGGGCTGCCGACGGTCTCGGCCGCGACCCGGCGCCGGGTGCTCGCGGCGGCCGAGCAACTGGAGTACGCCGTCTCGCCGAGCGCCTCGCGGCTGGCTGGCGGGCGCACCGGCACGGTCGCCGTCGTGGTCCCCCGCATCACCCGGTGGTTCTTCGGCACCGTCGTCGAGGCGGTCGAGGACATCCTCCAGCAGGCGGGCTACGACCTGCTGCTCTACAACCTCGGCGGGCGGGAGCAGATCCGTCAGCGGGTGCTGCGCACCGCCAACCTGCACAAGCGCGTCGACGCGATCATGCTGGTCGCCACGCCGCTGCGGCCCGCCGACCTGACCGCCCTGACTAAGCTGAAGCTGCCCGGGGTGACCATCAGCTCCGGCACGGTGGTGCCCGGCTGGCCCTGCGTACGCATCGACGACGTGGGCGTCGCGCGGACCGCCACCCGGCACCTGCTCGACCTGGGGCACCGGCGGATCGCCCACATCTCCGGCGACCCGGACGACGAACTGGCCTACACCACCCACCTCGACCGGCGGCGCGGCTACCGGGAGGCGCTGCGCGACGCCGGAATCGACCCGGATCCCTGCCTCGACGTCGAGTCGCAGTTCACCATCAGCGGCGGCACGCGGGCCACCGAGGAACTGCTCCGGCGCGGCGACCCGCCGACGGCCATCTTCGCGGCCTGCGACGAGATGGCGATGGGGGCGATGACCGCGCTGCGCGACGCCGGCCTGCGGGTGCCGCAGGACGTCAGCGTGATCGGCGTCGACGACCACGACCTGGCCAGCGTCCTCGGGCTGAGCACGATCGCCCAGCCGGCGGCGGAGCAGGGCCGGCTCGCCACACGGATCCTGCTCGACCCGCTGCACGGCCGGGCCCTGCCGCCGGGGAGCACCCCCTACCTCGACACGCCGGGATCACCGGTGATCCTGCCCACTCGGCTGATCGTGCGTGAATCGACCGCACCGCCCCGGGCACACTAACGGGAAACCGGCCACGCCCGGCAGCATCCGACCGTCCGGCTCGACACACGGGAGAAGGCCCTG
This sequence comes from Micromonospora sp. USAFONa4, assembly GCF_057197825.1. Classification (NCBI taxonomy): domain Bacteria; kingdom Bacillati; phylum Actinomycetota; class Actinomycetes; order Micromonosporales; family Micromonosporaceae; genus Micromonospora; species Micromonospora sp. USAFONa4. The sequence continues at coordinate 2,060,004 of NZ_CM170072.1, forward strand.
AACAGCAACCCGACGCACCAGGACACGCCCGCCGGCCCGGCCACCGGTTGGTGGACCAGGGCCACCATCTACCAGGTCTACCCGCGCTCCTTCGCCGACTCCGACGGCGACGGGATCGGTGACCTGCCCGGCATCACCGCCCGCCTGGACCACCTCGTGGAGCTGGGCGTGGACGCGCTCTGGCTGTCGCCGTTCTACCCGTCGCCGCAGGCCGACGCCGGGTACGACGTGGCCGACTACCGGGACGTGGATCCGCTCTTCGGCACCCTCGCCGACGCCGACCGGCTGATCGCCGGGGCGCACTCGCGCGGGCTGCGGGTCATCGTCGACCTGGTGCCCAACCACACGTCGTCGGCGCACGAGTGGTTCGCCGCGGCGCTCGCCGCCGCACCCGGCAGCCCGGAGCGCGACCGCTACGTCTTCCGCGACGGCCGGGGGCCGGACGGCGCGCAGCCCCCGAACGACTGGCAGAGCGTCTTCGGCGGGCCGGCCTGGACCCGCGTCGACGGGGCCGACGGCCGCCCCGGCCAGTGGTACCTGCACCTGTTCGACTCGGGTCAGCCCGACCTCAACTGGGACAACCCCGAGGTCCGGGAGGAGTTCCTGGAGGTGCTCCGGTTCTGGCTGGACCGCGGCGTCGACGGCTTCCGCGTCGACGTGGCGCACGGCCTGATCAAGCAGGCCGACCTGGCCGACTGGCAGGAGCCGCAGGAGATCCTCTCCGGTCAGGAGATCGACAAGCCGCGCCCGCCGATGTGGGACCAGGAGGGCGTGCACGAGATCTACCGGGACTGGCGGCGCGTGCTGGACGGCTACCCCGACGAGCGGATCCTGGTCGCTGAGGCGTGGGTCGAGCCGGCCGAACGACTGGCCCGCTACGTCCGCCCGGACGAGATGCACCAGGCGTTCAACTTCGAGTACCTGCTGGCCGCGTGGACCGCCCCGGCCCAGTACGCGGTGATCACCCGCTCGCTGGAGGCCACCGACGCTGTCGGCGCCCCGACCACCTGGGTGCTCTCCAACCACGACGTGGTCCGGCACGCCTCCCGGCTGGGGCTGCCGATCGGCGGCAAACGGCCCAACGGCATCGGCATCGGCGACCCGCAGCCGGACGCCGCGCTCGGCCTGCGCCGGGCCCGGGCGGCCACCCTGCTGATGCTCGCCCTGCCCGGCTCGGCCTACCTCTACCAGGGCGAGGAACTGGGCCTGCCGGAGCACACCACGATGCCCGACGAGGCCCGTCAGGACCCGACCTGGGCGCGCAGCGGGCACACCGAGCGGGGTCGCGACGGCTGCCGGGTGCCGATCCCGTGGGAGGCCGACGCCCCCTCGTACGGCTTCGGGCCGACCGACGCGAGCTGGCTGCCGCAGCCGTCGCTCTGGGCCGAGTACGCCCTGGACCGGCAGCGGGACACGCCCGGCTCGACGTACGAGCTGTACCGGACGGCGCTGCGGCTGCGCCGCGAACACCGGCTCGGCGAGGGCCCGCTGGAGTGGCTCGCCTCCGGCGACGAGGTGCTCTCGTTCCGCAACGGGGGGCTGACCGTGCTGACCAACTTCGGTGACGCCGCCGTGCCGCTGCCCGCCGGGTCCGAGCTGGTGCACGCCAGCGCCCCGCTGGACGCCGACGGCGCCGTGCCCACCGACGTGACGGTCTGGGTCCGCCCGGCCTGACGTGTAAGGAAGGGCACCTTCCTGACGCACAGCGTTAGGAAGGTGCCCTTCCTTACAGCCGTTCGGCGCGGTCGTGCAGCAGGTCCCGGACGTCGTCGATGTCGCCCGGCGAGGTCCGCGAGGCCAGCCAGTACATGATGCCCGTCGGGATGAAGAAGAGCTGGAAGGCCGCCAGCCCGACGGCGTAGTTCAGCGGCGGCGGGAAGGCCGCCCGCAGGCCGTGGAAGGCCACCCCCACCAGCCCGTTTCCGGCCGCCCGGCCGACGCCGTTGACCAGGTTGCCGAGGCTGTAGACGGTGCCCCGGTGCTCGGGCGGGTTGACGTCGGCGATCAGGGCGAACCAGTTCGGCGAGTTCGCCGAGGTGAGCGCCAGCGCCACGACGGCGGTGAGCAGGCTCAGCCCGACCGTCGGCTCCGTGAACACGCTGGTCAGCACCGCCCGCACCACCGCGCCGGCGCCGGCGCCGTCCGGCACGTCGATGCGTACCGGCACGAAGAAGAGCACCAGGTAGAACGGCAGCGCCGCGAGGATGCCGACCGCCGCGACCAGGGCCCGGCCCCGGGGCGTACGCCGTTGCAGCGCGTCGCCGACCAGCCCGCCCACGATGGAGAGCACCCCGCCGAGCTGGAACAGGGTGGCGAAGACACTGCCCACGATCACGGCGGTGGCGACGGAGTAGCCCTGCTCCTCGGCCCGCTGGGCGAAGAGCACCGGCAGCCAGACCAGCGACCCGAAGGCCGCCTGGGCGGTGAGGCCCTGGAGGATCAGCCAGCGGTTCGTCCGCCGGCCGAGGATCTTCGGCAGGTCCGCCCGGCTGATCCGGTAGTCGTACTCGGCGCCGGTGGCGAGCGCGTCGGCCAACTCCGGCTCGCTCTGCCCGCGCCGGATGTCGTAGGTGAACAGGTAGGCGACGGTCGCCGCGACGCCGACCACGGTCAGCAGCAGGAACGGGCGTCGCCAGTCGGCGGCCCCGAGCAGCCCCCCGACCAGCGTGCCGGCGAGCGTGCCGACGCCCTGCGACAGCCCCCAGAAGCTCATCACCAGCCCCCGGCGGCGGGGCGAGATCAGGTCGGTGACGACCGAGAAGCCGACCGATCCGACCGCGCCCAGGCCGACCGCCGCCAGGATCTGCGCCGCCAGGAAGGCGGGATAGTTCGCCGCGACCGCGCTGCCGCCCGTGCCCAGCGCCCAGATCAGGGTGCCGACCATCAGCAGCGGCTTGCGGTTCGCGCGGTCGCCCACGTACGCCCAGCCGACGGCGGCCACCGCGCTGGCCAGGAAGCTCACGGCGGTGACCAGGCCGAGCAGCCGCTGCGGCACGTCGAAGGCGGCGGAGATGGGCCCGTACAGCGGGGGCACCAGACCGATCGCCACGTTGTCCAGCGAGGCGAGCAGCACGAAGACCACGACGCTGTAGAACCGGTGCGTGGGCGTCCCGCCCCGGGCCCGCGCCGGCCCGCCCCTGGTCAAGGTCATGTGCGGCAGCCAACCAGGATCAGGTCACGAGCGGGTGACGACGCGCGGGCGCGCCGGGGCGCTCAGAGATAGCCGCCGATCGCGGGCGGGGCGGCGGGCGCGGCCGGCGTGCCCGCCCGCAGCGCGTACAGCTCGGCGAGGGTCGCGCCCTGGGGCGGCACCCACGCCGCCGTGCCCAGCCACCCGGTCGCCTCCTCGTACGACAGCGGGCCCACCTCGATACGGGCCAGGCAGCGCCCCGGGCGGACCACCGCCGGGTGCAGCCGGGACAGGTCCTCGTTCGTGGTGATCGCGACGAGCACGTCGCGCCCCTGCCCGAGCAGCCCGTCGGTCAGGTTGAGCAGCCGGGACAGGGCCTGGCCGGCGGCCTGCTTCGCCTCGCCCCGGATCAGCTCGTCGCAGTCCTCCAGGATGAGCAGCCGCCACCGGCGGCCCGTCCCCTGCTCGCCGTCCTCGTCCCCGACCGCCACCTCGGACAGGTACGCCGTGTCCGCGAAGAGCACATCCGGGTCGAGCACGGCGTCGACCTGGCACCAGTCGCGCCACTGGCGGGCGAGGGCGCGCAGCGCGGTGGTCTTCCCCGTTCCGGGCGCCCCGTGCAGCAGCACCAGCCGGCCGGAGAGGCGCTCCGGGGTGGTCGCCATCAGCTCGTCGAGCGCGTCGCGGGCGGCGGCGGCGTAGTTCGGCCGGATCGCCGCCCACTCCGGCGCGGCGATGGAGCGTACGTCGCGCTGGCTGCCCCGGCGGGGGTTCTGGTGCCAGAAGCCGATCCGGCCGGCGCCCGGATCCTCCGGTTCGGCGGCCCCGTCGACGATCCGGTCCAGGGCCGGCCGGCCCACCTCCTCCGAGACCGCCGTGACCGTCACCTCCGCGCCGCGCCCCTTCCAGGTGACCACCCGGGCCGTCCAGCCGTCGCCGGCCAGCAGGCGGGACAGCTGGCGGTTCTCCACGGCCGTGCGGAGCAGTCGCCCATCCGGGGCGGTCAGCGGCGCGTCGGGGCGCACCCGGGAGAGCCGGACGGTGTGCGACCACGGGTGGCGGCCGGTGACGAAGTCCGCCAGGACCAACGCGTCGATGACGTCGCAGGGGGTGTCCGCGTCGTCGTACTGGAGCATCGAGGGAATGCCGGTGCCGGGCGCCTCGTCCGCTTCGGGGGTGGTTCGCATCCGTCGATGATCGCGAGCCGGGGCGCGCCCGTACAGCCGTTTACCCCGCCACGGCGTCGACCCGGTCGATGAAGTGCTCGCGGGCGGCGGCGTACCGCTGCCGGATGGCGGGGACGGCGGCGGCGGCGTACTCCTCGGTGCCGTCGACGGACCACGTGGGGGGCGCCGCGCCGCCCAGGGCGACCCAGGCGGCCTGGCGGGCGGCGCCGTCGGCGACGTACTCGCCGGGCGGCGGGACGACCACCGGCACGCCGAGGACCTGCGGCGCGATGCGGCGCACCGCCGCCGAGCGGGCGCCCCCGCCGACCAGGATCACCCGGCGCACGGCGGCGCCCTGGGCGGTGAGCGCGTCGAGGCCGTCGGCGAGGGCGCAGAGCAGCCCTTCGACGGCGGCGCGCGCCAGGTGGGCGGCCGTCGAGGTGCGCAGGGTCAGCCCGTGCACGGCCCCGGACGCCAGCGGCCGGTCGGGCGTCCGCTCGCCCTCCAGGTAGGGCACCATGACCAGCCCGTCCGCGCCGGCGGGGGCGGAGAGCGCCAGCCGGGCCAGCTCGTCCAGGTCGACCCGGAGCATCGCCGCCGCGGCGTCGAGCACCCGCGCGGCGTTGAGCGTGCAGACCAGGGGCAGGAAGCGGCCGGTGGCGTCGGCGAAGCCGGCGACCGTGCCGCCCGGGTCGGCGGCCGGGGCGTCGGCGACGCTGAACACGGTGCCCGAGGTGCCGATCGAGACGACCACGTCGCCCGGGCCCGCGCCGACGCCGAGCGCGGCGGCGGCGTTGTCCCCGGTGCCCGGGCCGAGCACCGCCCCAGCGGCGGGCAGGCCCGGCAGGGCGTCGGGGCGTACGGTGCCGGCCGGTTCCGCCGGGCCGAGCACGGTCGGCACGTGCGGCCGCCGGCCGAACGCCCGTTCCAGCAGGTCGAGGCGGTAGTCGCCGGTGGCCGGGGACCAGTAGCCGGTGCCGCTGGCGTCGCCCCGGTCGGTGCGCAGCGCCGGCAGGCCCGGCGCGCCGGCCAGCCGCCAGGTCAGCCAGTCGTGCGGCAGGCAGACCGCCGCCACCCGGGCCGCGTGTTCCGGCTCGTGCCGGGCCAGCCAGCGCAGCTTCGTGACGGTGAAGCTGGCGACCGGCACGCTGCCCACCGCGTCGGCCCAGAAGCGGCGGCCGGTCTCCCCGCCGCCGGCCTCCTCGACCAGCTCGGCGGCGGCCCCGGCGGAACGGGTGTCGTTCCACAGCAGCGCCGGCCGGACCACGTCACCCGCCTCGTCGAGGCACACCATGCCGTGCTGCTGGCCGGCGACGGAGACCGCCGCCACATCGGCCAGCCCGCCGGCGGCATCGACCGCCGCGCCCAGCGCGGACCACCACGCCGCCGGGTCGACCTCGGTGCCGTCCGGGTGCGGCGCCCGGCCCTGCCGGAGCAGGGCGCCGGTCTCCGCGTCCCGGACGACCACCTTGCAGGACTGGGTCGAGGAGTCGACCCCCGCGACGATCGGCATCGCCGGCGGCCTCAGCGCGCGCCGAGCAGGTGCTCGACGGCGAGCTGGTTGAGCCGGACGAAGCCGAAGCCCTTCGCCGCGGCGGTGTCGACGTCGAACTCCTCGAACGCGGAACGGTCGGCGAGCAGCTCGGCGTAGCCCTCCCCCGGCGCCAGCGTCGGCGTGCCCAGCTCGGCGACCCGGCTCGCCGCCAGCGCCTCGGCCACCTCCGGGTCCGCCCGGAACGCCGCCGCCCGTTCCTTGAGCAGCAGGTAGGTGCGCATGTTCGCCTCCGCCGACGCCCAGACGCCGGTCATGTCCTCGGTGCGCGAGGGCTTGTAGTCGAAGTGCCGGGGACCGTCGTAGGCGGGCCCGCCGCCGGGGCCGCCGTGCTCCAGCAGGTCGACGAGGGCGAACGCGTTGAGCAGGTCGCCGTGGCCGAAGACGAGGTCCTGGTCGTACTTGACGCCGCGCTGGCCGTTGAGGTCGATGTGGAACAGCTTGCCCTGCCAGAGCGCCTGGGCGATGCCGTGGGCGAAGTTCAGGCCGGCCATCTGCTCGTGCCCCACCTCCGGGTTGAGCCCGACCAGCTCGGGGCGGGCCAGGGTGGAGATGAAGGCCAGGGCGTGCCCGACGGTGGGCAGGAGGATGTCGCCGCGCGGCTCGTTCGGCTTGGGTTCGAGGGCGAAGCGCAGGTCGTAGCCGGAGTCGACGACGTACTGGCAGAGCAGGTCGACGGCCTCCCGGTAGCGGTCCAGCGCGGCCCGGACGTCCTTGGCGAGGTCGTACTCGGCGCCCTCCCGGCCGCCCCACATCACGAAGGTGCGGGCGCCCAGCTCCGCGGCGAGGTCGACGTTGCGCAGCACCTTGCGCAGCGCGTAGCGCCGGACGTCGCGGTCGTTGCTGGTGAAGCCGCCGTCCTTGAAGACCGGGTGGGCGAAGAGGTTGGTGGTCACCATCGGGACCACCAGGCCGGTCTCGTCGAGCGCCTTGCGGAAGCGGGCCACGTGCTGGTCGCGGGTGGCGGCGTCCGCGCCGAAGGGCACCAGGTCGTCGTCGTGGAACGTGATCCCGTACGCGCCGAGTTCGGCGAGCCGGTGCACGGCCTCGACCGGGTCCAGCTCGGGGCGGGTGGCGTCGCCGAACGGGTCGCGGGCCTGCCAGCCCACCGTCCAGAGGCCGAAGGAGAACTTGTCGGCGGGGGTGGGACGGGGTGCCATGGCAGACCTCCGAGGTGTCGTCCACTATTTGTTCAGTGGTTGAATTATTTGGCGGGCCTGTGGCACTGTCAAGGGGTGACCCGACCCGACGCCCCGCCCGGGGCCGTACGCCAGGGCAGCCTGCGCGAGTGGAACCTCGCCGTGGTGCTCGGCCGGATCGCCGCCGCCGACCGCCCGCCCTCCCGGGCCGAGCTGGCCGCCGGCACCGGCCTCACCCGGGCCACCGTCTCGGCCGTGGTGGAGGACCTGCTCGCCGGCCGGTTGGTCGCCGAGTCGGAGCCGACGCCCCGGACCGGGGCGGGACGGCCCTCGCGGGGCCTGGTGCTCGCCACGGACGGCCCGGCCGGGCTCGGCCTGGAGGTCAACGTCGACTACCTGGCCGCCTGCGTGGTCGACCTCGCCGGCCGGGTCCGCCACCACACCGTGCACCGCGCCGACCTGCGGCCCGTCTCCCCCGCCGAGGCGCTCGCCCGGCTGGCCGACCTGGCCGCCCGCGCCCGCGCCGACGCCGCCCGGGAGGGGCTCACCCTGGCCGGCGCGGCCCTCGCGGTGCCCGGCCTGGTCGACGACGCCGGCCTGGTCCGGCTCGCGCCGAACCTCGGCTGGCGCGACGTGCCCGTCCCCGCGCTGCTCGCCGAGGGGCCGCCGCTGACCGCGCACGTCGACGGCGTACCGCCGCTGGTGGTCGACAACGAGGCCAACCTCGCCGCGCTGGGCGAGCTGCACGCCGGGCCGGCGGGCCGGGCCAGCTTCCTGCACATCTCCGGCGAGGTCGGCATCGGTGCCGGGATCGTGCTCGACGGAGCCCTGTTCCGGGGCGCGCGCGGCTGGAGCGGGGAGATCGGTCACCTCCCGATCCGGCCCGACGGCCCGCCCTGCCGGTGCGGTGGGCGAGGCTGCCTGGAGACGTACACCGGTCAGGAGGCGATCCTCGCCGCGGCCGGCCTCGCCGGCGCGGACCTGCCGGCGGACACCGCGACGACCCGGCTGGCCGAGCTGGCCGGGGCCGGCGACCCGGGCGCGCTGCGGGCCCTGGCCGAGGCCGGGACCGCCCTGGGGGTCGCCGTCGCCGGCGTGGTGAACCTGCTGGACCTGGACACCGTGGTGCTCGGCGGCGGGTACGCCCCGCTGGCGCCGTGGCTGCGCCCGCCGGTGCTCGCCGAGATCTCCCGGCGGGTGCTCACCGCGGCCTGGTCGCCGGTCACCGTCCGCCCGGCGTCCCTCGGCGCCGCCGCCGCGGCCGTCGGCGGGGCCGGTTCGGTGGTACGCCGGATCCTGGCGCGCCCGGCCGGCTGGCTGGCCCGGGCGGCCTGAGCCGGATTCCCCCGACGGCGGAGTCGCCGCGCCTCGGTACGCTTGTCCCGAGGCAACGACCCCCATCCGAGGAGAGCACGACCAGCATGCGCACAGGTCGACAGACCGGGGCGCCCGGCGAGCGGCGGTGACCACCGTTCCCGGGGGTGGTGGCACGCGCCCGGCCGACGGCGGGCAGCCCGCCCGCCTCCGCTCCGGCCTCTCCCCCGGCCCCGCGCGCCCGGTCGACTCCCGGCTGAGCCGGGAGGTGCTCGACGGGCTCACCGAGGCGGTCGTGACGACCGACCGGGCAGGGCTGGTGACGCTGGTCAACGCGATGGCGACCGCCCTGCTCCCCGAGCTCGTGCCCGGCACGGACCTGCGCACCTGTCCCATACCGGCCATGGCCCGGTCGGCGGGGGCCGGGGCGGACAGCTTCGACGCCGAACACGGCGGTCGCCGGCTGCGGGGCGTACGACGCGGCCTGGCCGACGGGCGGCACGCCTGGTACGTGCGGGACGTCACCGACGAACACGCGCGCGCCGAGGCGCTGAGCGTCGAGCGGTCCCGGACGACGTTCCTCGCCCAGGCCGGCAGCCGCCTCGGGCTGTCCCTCCAGCGCGAGCAGACGCTGCGGACCGCCACGACCCTGCCCGTGCCCTACCTGGCCGACCTGGCCATGGTGGTCCACCTGCCGCCCCCGCCCGCGGAGGGCCAGCCGCACTGGATCCGGTACGACGGGGTCGATCCCGCCCCGGCGACCGGGCTGGCGACCTGGTCGCTGACCGACTCGCTGCCCGGCCTGGCCGAGGCGCTGGCCGGCCACGCGGCCAACCCGGCCCCGTGGCCGGACCAGGAGAAGGACGTCCTGTCCACCGTGCTTCCGCCCGGCTTCGGCCGGCCCGGCACCGTGCTGGCCAGCCCCATGCGAGGCGCCGGCCGCACCACCGGCGCCCTGGTGCTGGTCCGTCGTGCCGGGCGGGCCGGCTTCGCCCGGCGCGACATCGAGCTGGCCCGGGAGTTCGCCGCCCGCGCGGGCGCGGCCCTCGGCGCCGCCGAACTCTACGGCGAACAGGTCCACCTGGCCCGGGTGCTGCAGAACAGCCTGCTCCCGCCCGACCTGCCGGCCGTGCCGGGCGCCACCCTCGCCGGCGGGTACCGGGCGGCCGGGGACCGGCTGCGCATCGGCGGCGACTTCTACGACGTCTTCCCCATCCCCCGGGGCGCGATCTTCGCCCTCGGGGACGTGGCCGGCAAGGGCGTCGGCGCGGCCGTCCTCACCGGGCGGGTCCGCCAGTCCCTGCGGACCCTGCGCCTGGTCGAGCAGCGGCCGCTGGAGTTGATGCGGCTGCTCAACCAGGCGCTCTTCGACTCCCCGGACGCGGCCCGCCGCAGCCAGTTCACCACCCTGCTGCTCGGCACCCTCCACGCCGCGCCCGGCGGCGGGTGCACCGTCCGGATCGCCGGCGGCGGCCACCCGTCCCCGCTGCTGGTCCGCGCCGACGGTGGGGTCGCCCCGGTCGCGGTCGGCGGGATGCCGGTGGGCGCGCTGGCCGCCGCCCGGTTCGCCGAGGCGGAGCTGTGCCTCGGCCCCGGCGAGCTGCTGCTCGCGTACACCGACGGGGTCGTGGAGGCGCGCGGCGGTCCCGGCGGCCAGGAGATGTTCGGCGAGGAACGGCTACGCGCGGCGCTGGCCTCGGCCGCCGGGCTGGCCCCGGCCGCGCTGGTCGACCGGCTCCTCGATGCCGTCGACGAGTGGCTCGACGGGCAGAGCCAGGACGACATCGCGATGCTGGCCGTCGCGGCGGCAGCGCCCTGACCGGCCGGACCGTCGAGGCCGGGCGCCGCCGGACTGGACGGATCGTCAAAACAACCCGTTGCCTCGCCCGATCCTTCGGCAGGCCCCGTCGACGGAACCCGGGCCCACTCCAGCCAGGTCAGGCCGTCCTGGCCACCCGCGGTTCGTTCCCCGGCCGCTCCTGCGCCGGAAGGCCGACCGGGCGCTCCCGCGGCACCGCCGGCCAGGGGCCGGCCGCCTCGACGGACTGCACGGAGGCGTTCCGGTGCCGCGCCGCCTCGTCGAACTCCCGCATGCCCCGCAGCAGAGCCTGCCGCCCCTCGGCGGTCATGTCGGCGAGGATCGCCGCGAGCTGCTGGCGCCGGTCGTCCCGCAGCTCGGCGAGGAGCCGGCGGGACTCCGGGGTGAGGTGCAGCGAGATCTCCCGCCGGTCGAACCGGCCGGGCTCCCGTTCCAGCATGCCCGCCGCCACCAGGCGGTCGCAGAGCCGGCTGGCGGAGGAGAGCAGCATGTCGAGCCCGGTGGCCAGGCCGCGGAGGTTGATGCCCTCGTGCTGCTCGACCAGCATGATCGCGCGCAACTGCGCGCCGGAGACCCGACTGGTCGTCCGCTCCCGCGCGGCCTCCCAGACCGTCAGCAGGGCATCGGCCACCGCGTCGAGCTCGACCGCCATACTCGTCTCGGGTCCGGAGGGACCGTGCAGTTCCGCCATGGTGGGGCCGAGACTACTCCGAATCCCCAAGTCTGGGCTCGTGACGAAGGAGCGATGATGAGCGAACCGGTCAACCGGGCACGGCGCGCCCTCAACGAGGCGCCCGCCGACCTGCTGCTGGACCGGATCGCCGACGTCGTGGCCGCGGACTACGGGATCGTCCGCGTGGAACTGCTCCAGGTCGACTACCGGCTGGCGGCGCTGCTGCCGCTCGGCGGGGACGAGCCCGTCACCGCGCCGGGGCATCCCGCCTGGCGCTGCTTCGACCACCAGACCCCGATCGTCGCCGACGGCACCGGATACCTCCCGGTGTCCATGCGCGGGGAACGCCGCGGCGTGCTGGTGGTGACCCCCTCGCCGGCCCGGCCGGCCGCCCTCGACGAGCTGACGGAGATCGCCACCGCGCTCGCCCACGAGATCGCCGCGGTCACCAACGGCACGGACGTGTACCGGAGCGCGCGGCGTAGCAGGCGGCTCACCCTCGCCGCCGAGATGCAGTGGGAGCTGCTTCCCGGCCGCAGCCGGACCCGCCCGTCGTTCAGCCTCGCCGGGCAGCTGGAACCGGCGTACGCGGTGCGCGGCGACAGCTTCGACTGGTCCGACGACGGCAGCCGGGTCTGGTTGGCGACCATCAACGGCACGGGTGAGGGGGTGGCCGCCGCCATGCTCACCTCGCTCACCACCCACGCGCTGCGCAACGCCCGCCGGTCCGGGCTCGCCCTCGCCGACCAGGCGGCCCTCGCCGACCAGGCGGTCTACGACCTGCACCGGGGGGAGCAGCACCTCGCGGTGCTGCTGATGGAGCTGGACCTGCGCTCGGGGCACCTCACCGTGGTCGACGCCGGGTCGCCCCGCCTCGTGCTGCTGCGTGACGGGCAGGTCCGGGAGCTGCCGCTGGAAGCGCAGTTCCCGCTCGGCATGTTCGAGGCCACCGACTACCGGGAGCAGCACTTCGAGCTGTGCCGCGACGATCGGCTCTTCGTGGTCAGCGACGGCGTCATCGAGGCCACCGGGCAGGACGTCCGGTACGGCGAGACCGCGCTCGACCGGTTCCTGCGCCGGACCGGACCGATGGAGCCGCTGGACGCCGTCCGCTCGCTGATCGGCGACCTGCGCGCGTTCGTCGCCGGCGACCTGACCGACGACGCGGTGGTGGTGTGCCTGGACTGGACGGGCCCGCAGGACTGAGCGTCCGGCCGCTCAGTACGCCCCGCGGCTGTTGACCACCGCGCCGAAGGTCTTCCAGAGGATCGTCAGGTCGGCCGCGAGCGACCAGTTCTCCACGTAGTAGAGGTCGAGCCGGATGCCGTCCTCCCAGCTCAGGTCGGAGCGGCCGCTGACCTGCCAGAGCCCGGTCATGCCCGGCTTGACCAGCAGCCGGCGGGCCACGTCGCCGTCGTAGCGGGCCACCTCCGACGGCAGCGGCGGGCGGGGGCCGACCAGGCTCATGTGCCCGAGCAGGACGTTGACCAACTGCGGCAGCTCGTCCAGCGACCACTTGCGCAGCAGCCGCCCGATGCGGGTCACCCGGGGGTCGTCGCGCATCTTGAACATCAGGCCGTCGGTCTCGTTGCGGGCGGCCAGCGCGGCCAGCAGGGCGTCGGCGTTGACCACCATGGTGCGGAACTTGTAGACGCCGAACTCCCGCCCGCCCTGCCCGACCCGGGTCTGCCGGAACAGCACCGGCCCCCGGCTGTCGACCTTGATCGCCAGCGCGACGACGGCCAGCAGCGGCAGCAGCAGCGTCAGCGCCACCGACGAGACGGCCCGGTCGACGAAGCCCTTGACCAGCTTGCGGGCCCCGCGGAACTCGGGCGCCTCGACGTGGATCAGCGGCAGGCCGGCGACCGGCCGGGTGTGGATGCGCGGGCCGGCGACGTCGGTGAGCGCCGGGGCCACCACCAGGTCGATGCCGGTGCCCTCCAACTGCCAGCCCAGCCGGCGCAGGCGGGTGGCGGTCAGCTCGCCGGAGGCGGTCACCGCGACGGTGTCCGCGCCGATGGCGGTGGCCGCCTCGGGGATGCCCCGGAACGAGCCGACCACCGGCACGTCGCCCAGCCGCTGCGCGACCGGGGCGAGCAGCGCGTCCGGGATGCAGGCCCCGACCACCTGGTAGCCCGCGTACGGCTCGCGCCGCAGGGTGTGCACCAGCTCCAGCACGTGTGCGGTGTCGCCGACCACCAGCACCTTGCGCGACCAGCCGGCGCCCTCGGAGCGCGCCCGGTGCAGCCGCTTGCGGGCGGCGAACCGGGCCAGTTCCAGGCCGAGCATGCCGACGGCGAACGTGATGCCGAGGAACCCCCGGGAGACGCCCACGTCGGCGATGTAGCCGGCGATCGCGATGCCACCGGCGAGGCGCAGGCTGGCGGTGCCGACCCGCCGGTACTCGTCGGCGCCGTAGCCGAGGACGCGGTCGTCGTAGCAGCGCAGCACCCGCAGCGAGACCAGCCAGGCGAGGACCAGCCCGGGGGCGACCAGGACGTACGGGATCTTCGATCCGCCGGGGGCGTCGTCGCCGAACCGGGCGACGTACCCGACGAGCACGGCGATGGTCAGGACGGTGGTGTCCAGCACCACCAGGGAGCGGACGTAGGCACGCTCGCGGGTGCGGGCCGGCCCTGGCCGTGGTTCGTCCGGTCTCGACGACGTGCTGGCGGGGGTCAACAGCGTCGCTGAGGTCACCGGCCCTCCCCACTTCGGTCGCCGACGGCCCGTACGCCGGGCCCGGATCGCGGGCCGGCCGTAGGGGCACCAGGACATCGTGCCCCGACAACCCCGCTCGCCGATTGCTTCGGACGCATTACCGTCACTACTTTCCCCGAGGAACCCCTTGCGGGGAAAGGGCCCACGGCACCGGATCCCGTGCGGCGGGTGCGCCCCGCGCTGCGTTGCGGCTCAGGCCGGGGCCTTGCGCAGCGCGATCGCCTTGAGGAAGATGTCGCCGATCTTGGTCGGGTCCTCGGTGACGAAGGCGCCTCCGCCGGTGACGTCGGTGATCGACTTCAGCTCGGCCTTGCTCACGTCGCTGCCGATACCGATGATCACGACCTGCACCGGCCGCTCCGGGTCCTTGAGCTTGTTGAGCTCGGCCAGGAGCTTCTGCTGGGTGATGCCGTCGGAGTCCTCGTTCTTGCCGTCGGTGAACAGCACGATCGAGTTGACCCGGCCGGGCTCCCAGTTGTCCTGCACCTCCTGGTACGCCGCCAGCACGGTGTCGTAGAGGCCGGTGTCGCCGTTCGACGAGCGGATCGAGCCCAGGGACTGCTCCAGCTTGCCGCGCTGGCGGGACAACGGCCCGATGGTGAGCAGCTCCCGATGGTCGCGGGCACCCACCAGCTGCGTGGAGAACGTCCAGAGACCGATCGACCAGGAGTCGTCGAAGAGGTTCAGCCCGCGCCGGGCCGCCTCGACGGTGACCTGCTGCCGGGTCGCGTTGCCGGCGTTTGCCACCTTCTCCTTCATCGACCCGGAGACGTCGATGACGGCGAGCATCCGGCCGGACTGGGTGGCGATCGACCAGCTGGAGACGGCGCGCTCCATGGCCTGCGGGTCGAGCCCGCCCGGAGCCGATCCGCCGCCGTTGGCGGGTGGGGCGGGTGCGCCGCCGGCCGGGCTGGGCGCGCCCTGCGGCGCGTCGAAGCCCGCGCCCCAGTTGCCGTCCGGCGCGCGCAGCGACCGGCTCGCCAACTGGTCACGGAAGTCGTCGGTGACGAGCACCTCGTAGAGCACCCTCGCCGCGGCCGCCTTGGCCGGCTCGATGCCGGGCAGCACCGCGTACGGGTAGTCCAGCGGCGCGGGCGCCGGCTCCAGGTAGAGCGCGGCCAGCGGCACCGGCGGCTTCTTGCTGTTGTACTGGATCACGTCCTCTTCCGAGAGCGCCGCCGCACCCAGGCTGCTCGCGATCGTCGTGGGATCCGAGGCGGTGGGGAACCGGGCGAGCAGGTCCGGCCGCAGCGCCGAGCGGTCGGTGGCGAGCGCCCGCAGCGCGGCCACCTTCTCCTTCTCCGCGTCGGGGCCGCCGGAGGCGCTGGCGGCGGCCGTCAGCGAGAGCAGGCCGGACAGGCCGGCGGCGTCGCGGGTCGGCTCGACGATCCCGGTGCGCAACGGCTTGTCGCTCTGCACCTGCTGCAGGAGCTGGGTCCAGCTGAACTTCTTCTGCGGCCAGCCGAGCCGGGTGGCGATCGGCACCGGCATCGCCACGACCACCGGGCTGCGGGCGATGGACGCCCCGTTGCCCGGCTCGAAGGCGGTGGCGCCACCGGTCTTGAGCCGCAGGAGCCACGTGGAGGAGTCGGGCACCCAGACGTCCGGGCTGACCGAGGTGCCGCTGGCCTGCCCCACGCCGGCCAGGGTGACGCCGTGCTTGGCGGCGACCGTCGCGGCCACGTCGACCGGATCGGCCGCCGTGACGTTCACCGCGATGCAGGTGCCGCCCACCGCGGCACCGTCCTTCACCCAGCGCGCGGCGGCGGCGTCGACCGCCGGGGCGAGCTCGGCCGCGACCGCGACGGACAGCTCGGTCCGGCCCGAGCAGTTCGGTTGCGCCAGCTGCTGGTAGCCGAACCAGCCACCGGCCGTGACGGCGAGGACGCCCACGGCAGCGGCGGCGGTGGCTGCGTGGAAATTCGTACGCATGCGATGGCGGCCTGCTGACACGGTGACCATCTTGCGGACCTGTCGGGACGACTGCCACGGGCCGTTCGGACGAAAGTTACGCAGAAGAAATAGTTGATCACCGAATTGCTACGGTGGGTGATTATGTCGCCCCGTCGCGTCGATGTCGCGGAGATATTGGCTGGTCAGGGCAGTACGCAGGTGGGGGACGTCACAGCCACCGGTTCCCCGACCGGGGCCGGGACGCCGGTGCCCCCGTCCACCCGGAAGACCCGGATCATGTCGGCCCGCTCGTCGGCGACGTAGAGGTGCTCCCCGGCCAGGGCGAAGTGCCGCGGCCACTCCCCGCCCGTGTCCACCTCGGCGACCAGCTCCGGCAGCTCGCCGGCCACGGCGAAGACCGCGACGGTGCCCACTCCCCGGTTGGCGACGTAGAGGAAGCGTCCGTCCGGGCCGACCGCGATCTCCGACGGCTGGACGGGCCCGGTGCGGTCGCTGGCCTCGACGCGGCCCCGCTGGTGCAGCGCGCCGTCGCCGGTCAGCTCGTAGGCGGTGACCGAACCGTCCAGCTCCCCCGCCACCCAGCAGCGCCGCCCGTCCGGATGCCGGGCCAGGTGCCGGGGACCGACGCCGGCGGCCGTGCGCACCCGGGGCGCCCGGGGCACCAGCCGGCCCGAGGCCGCGTCCAGGTCGTAGCGGTAGATGGAGTCGGTGCCCAGGTCGACCGCGAGCAACGGGCCCCGGCCCGGGTCGGGATTCACCATGTGGGCGTGCGCGCTCTCCTGACGCTCCCGGTCCGGCCCGTGCCCCTCGTGCTGCACCAGGTCGCTGCGCTCGCCGGGCGCCCCGTCGGGGTCGAGCGGGAACACCGTCACGCTGCCGCCGCCGTAGTTGGCCACCACGAGGTGGCCGCCGTCCGGGACGACCGCCAGGTGGCAGGGCTCCGCGCCCCCGGTGGACCGGGTGCCGAGCGGGGTCAGCTCGCCGCCGGCGCCGACGCGGAAGGCGCTGACCTGCCCGTCGGGCAGCTCGTTCACCGCGTAGAGCACGGGCAGCCGCGGGTGCCGGGCCAGGAACGAGGGCGAGGGGGTGACCGCGACGGTGCCGAGCGGGGTCAGCTCACCGGAGACGGGGTCCCGCCGCGCCGCGACGATGCCGGCGGCCCGGCCCCCGCTGTGCGCCGTGTAGCCGCCGATGTGGACGATCTCGCCCTGACCTGTCACCGCGTCCGCCTTCCGCCGATTCCACCGTCGATCCCACAAGCGTTCCCACTGGGCCGCCCGCTTAGCCCCGAAACCCCCACCGAATCGTGGTGGCCCGCCGGAAGAGGCCCGCCGGCTCAGGCCGCCGGCACGGGCTCGCCGCGCTGCCGGGCCACGTGCTCGACCAGCGCGATCAGCACCTCCTTGCCGGACTGCCGGTCCCGCGCGTCGCAGAGCACCAGCGGCACGTCGGGGTCGAGGTCCAGCGCCTGGCGTACGGACTCCAGGCTGAACCGGCGGGCGCCGTCGAAGCAGTTCACCCCCACCACGAACGGGACGCCCCGCTGCTCGAAGTAGTCGATCGACGGGAAGCAGTCGGCCAGTCGGCGGGTGTCGGCGAGCACCACGGCCCCGAGCGCGCCGAACGCCAGCTCGTCCCAGAGGAACCAGAACCGGTCCTGGCCCGGGGTGCCGAAGAGGTAGACCTGGAGGTCGTCGTTGATCGTGATCCGGCCGAAGTCCATCGCCACCGTGGTGGTCGACTTCGTCTCGACGCCGGAGAGGTCGTCGGTGCCGATGCCGGCACCGGTCAGCACCTCCTCCGTCTGCAACGGCCGGACCTCGCTGAGCGCGCTCACCAGCGTCGTCTTGCCGGCGCCGAACCCCCCGGCGATCAGGATCTTCAACGCGAGCGGGATCCGGGCGTCGGATCCGTTTCGGTCATAACGCACGGAGTCCACTGACCACCGCCTTGAGGATGTCGTCGTCGGGCAGGTATGCGGCGGCCGTCGGCTGGTGCACCGCGACCAACCCGCGCGACAGCAGGTCGCCGAGGAGCACGCGGACCACACCCACCGCGAGGTCGAGGTCGACCGCGAGTTCCGCGACGGGGACCGGTCGGGCGGCCAGCTCCACCAGGCGCCGGTGCTCGGGGTGCAGCTCCGGGTGGACGGTCGGGTCGGCGGCCGCCTCGGCCAGCACGTACGCGACCAGGTCGAAGCCGACCGCGCCCGAGCGGACCCGACCGCCGGTGAGGGTGTAGGGCCGCACGACCGGGCCGGCGTCGTCGTCCAGCCACTCGTGCTGCGGCCCGGGCGACTCAGCCCGCATCGGCGGTCCCCGCCGTCGTCCGGGCCGGGGCGCTGAGGTACTCCCCGACCCGGGTGACGAGCATCGCCATCTCGTACGCCACGAGGCCGATGTCCGCGTCCGCGTCGGCGACCACGGCCAGGCAGGCGCCCTGCCCGGCCGCGGTGACGAAGAGGTACGCGGACTCCATCTCCACCACGGTCTGCCGGACCGCCCCGCCGGCCACCTGCCGGCTCGCGCCCCGGGCCAGGCTGGAGAAGCCGGACGCCAGCGCGGACAGGTGCTCGGCGTCGGCACGGTCCATCCCGGCGGAGGCGCCGATCAGCAGCCCGTCCGCCGAGAGCACCACCGCCTGCCGGGCGGGCGGCACCCGTTCCACCAGCTCGTCGAGCAACCAGTCGAGATCGGCGCTCTGCCTTGTCGGATGCATCAGGCGTCCCTCTCAGTCGCGGTCCTGGGTTCGGTGTCCACCGGCTGCTCGGCCGGCGTCGGGTTCGGGTCGGCACCCGGCGGGTCGGCCGGTGTCGGGTTCGGGTCGGCACTCGGCGGGTCGGCCGGTGTCGGGTTCGGGTCCGCACTCGGCGGGTCGGCCGGCGTCGGGCTCGGGGCCGCACGAGGCGGGTCCGGCCGGTCGGCGGCGGCGGGCGCGGCCTGTCGCGGGGGCGTCCCGGTGGCCGCCGCGCGGCCACGGGCGGTGCCGGCCTGCAGGGCGGACATGATCCGCCGCGCCTCCTCCGGGCTACGCGGGGCGGGACTGGCGATCACCGGTTGCCGCAGCGTCGGGCCGTCCAGCGCGGACCGCCGCCCCGAGGCGTCCCCGGCGGACGAGTGCTCCCCGGTCATGTCCGGGCCCGGGTGTCGAGGCCGGACCGCCGGCGGCCGCCGGCGCACCCGCCGGGGCAGCCCGTCGATCTCCCCGACGGCCTCGACCGGGGCGGGACCGCCGGCGGCCGCCCCACCCGGGGCCGAACCGGAGGCCGCGCCGTCCGGGACCGGACCAACGGAGGCCGCGCCGTCCAAGGCCCGACCACCGGAGGCCACGCCGTCCGGAGCGGGACCAACGGAGGCCGCGCCGTCCAAGGCCCGACCACCGGAGGCCACGCCGTCCGGAGCGGGACCAACGGAGGCCGCGCCGTCCGGAGCCGGGTCACCGACAGCCGCGCCACTCGGGGCCGGACCATCGGGCGCCGCGCCGGCCCGCAGGCCCGCGGACGGTACGCCGGCCGGGGTCGGCCGCGCGGGGCCCGTGCCGGCGTGCGGGCGGGAGGAGGCCGGAGCACCGGCGGAACGGGGCGTGGCGGGCCCGGTGGAGCGGGCCGGGCGGGGCAGCGTGCCCAGCCGGCTCGCCCGGGCGAGCCGCCGCTCCTCAGACGTCGAGGCGGGTCGGGGCGCCACCGGCGGGCCGCCGGTCGGGGGCAGGGAGGGCTCGTCGGTGACCAGGTCGGCGGGGATGAGCACCACGGCGGTCAGCCCGCCGCCGTCGGACGGGCGCAGCCGCACCCGGACCCCGTGCCGGGCGGCGAGGCGGGCCACCACGAAGTGTCCGAGGCGGGCGGTCTCGGACGGCTCGAAGTCGGGCGAGCGGGCCAGTCGCCGGTTCGTGTCCTCCAGGGCGGCGGCGGACATGCCCAGGCCCCGGTCGGTGACCTCCACCGCGTAGCCGTTCGCCACGTGCTGCCCGGAGACCTCCACCCGGGTCTTCGGCGGCGAGAACGCGGTGGCGTTCTCGATCAGCTCGGCGAGCAGGTGGATCACGTCGCCGACGGCCCGTCCCAGCACGCCGGCGGGTGCCACGGTGGTGATGTCCACCCGGTCGTACGACTCGACCTCGGAGATCGCGCCCCGGACCAGGTCGACCGTCGCGACCGGGTTGCGCCAGCCCCGCCCAGGGGCCGCGCCGGCCAGGATGACCAGGTCCTCGGCGTGCCGCCGCAGCCGGGTGGCGAGGTGGTCGACGCGGAACAGCTCCGCCAGCTCGTCCGGGTCCTCGGTGTGCCGCTCCATCCGGTCGAGCAGCGCGAGTTGCCGGTGCACCAGCCCCTGGCTGCGCCGGGCGATGTTGAGGAACACCTCGTTGAGCCCCCGGCGCAGGGTCACCTCGTCGACGGCCGACTGCACGGCGGTGCGCTGCACGGCGGTGAACGCCCGCGCCACCTGGCCGATCTCGTCGCCGCCGTACTCCAGCGGGGGCGCCTCCCGGGCGACGTCGACCTGCTCGCCCCGGCGCAGCCGGGCCACCACGTCGGGCAGCCGGTGCTCGGCCGTCTCCAGCGCGGCCGTGCGTACGCCGGAGAGCCGGTGCGCGAGGTTGCGGCCGACCCGCAGCGACACGAGGACCGAGACCACGACGGCGGCCAGGCCCAGTAGCCCGGCGGCGCCGAGGCGGACCAGGATGCGCACGGCCGACGGCACCGACCGCTCGGCGAGCCCGTCGGCCTGCGCCAGCTCGAACTCCCGCAGCGCCTGCTGCACCGCCTGGTAGTTCTCCTGCCAGGCCCTCGGGTCCACGGTCGGCCGGGTGGCGGAGCCGGCGCCCACCAGCTCGTCCTGCATGGCCCGCAACCGGGCGAAGGCCGCCCCCTCGGTCAGTCGCTGGAACGCGGCGCGCTCGGCGTCCGGCAGGTCGGCGATCGCCGTCTCGGCGAGGAACCGCTGGTTGGCGACGGTCTGCACCAGCTGGAGGTGCTCGCCGTCGGCGAACCGGCCGGCGGTGAACGCCCCGGCGAGCAGGGCGTCGGTCTGCCCAAGCAGTTCCCGGGACCGGCCGAGCCCGGTGACGGCCAGGGCCTGCCGGTTGAGGTCCCGGTCGGGCAGGTTGGCCATCGCGGAGAACGCCTGGAAGGCCGAGTTGATCATTCCGCTGTAGAGCCCGACCGCGCCGGCCCGGTCCACGGCCCGCCGGTCGATGAACCCCCGCCCGGCGGGCAGCGCGTCCAGCGCGGTGACCAGCTGGTCGAGCCGGGCGTCGAGGATGTCGTCGGCGGCGTCGCGCAACTCCTCCCCGCCGACCCGCCGGCGCAGCTCCGCGATCGCCCGGTCGGTCCGCTGCCGCTGCTCGGCGAGCCCCGGCGCGTCGCTGTCGCCCGCCAACCGCACCACCGAGAGCCGGCGTTCCCGTTGCAGCTCGGCCACCACCGTCTCGCCGGGACGGCCGAGGTCGTAGAGGAGCGTCCGGGCGGCGAGCAGGTCGAGGGCGGGCCCGAAGGTGAGCGTGGTGGCGAAGATCCAGAGTGCCAGCAGCGCGGTCACCGGCACGACGACCAATGCGGTCAGCTTCGAGCGGATCGGCCAGTCGCGGGTGTTCAATCAGACCTCGCCCGAAAGGTGTGGCTGCGGGGGCGCCGGCGCCGGCCGGGCAGCGTCGCGGTCGGACTGTTCCGGCCCGCGGTGCCGGGCAGGTCCGGCTGACGCCTTGGGCAGGATACGTAATCCTCGCCCGATGCACTACCGTCCGTCGCGCCGGGCCTACCGGACGAACGTCCATGATCGACGAACGCCCCGCCGGAGGCCGGCGGGGCGTTCGTGGGCGGTGCGGATCAGGCGTCGACGGAGATGCCGAGGCCCTCGGCGACCCGGCGGCCGTAGTCGGCGTCGCACTGGCTGAAGTGCCAGACCATCTTCTCCTGGATGTGCTTGTCGCACTGGGCCAGCAGGGTGGTGAGGTTGAGGACCAGGTCGTCCCGCTCCCAGTCGGCCATCTCGCGGTAGCGCCGGCCGGCCTGGGCGTAGTTGTTCTGCCGCTCGATCGGGGCCTTCATGACCTGGCCCGAGACGAACGGACGGTACTCCCGGTAGGACTCGTCGGCCTCCTGGAGACCGGCGACCGAGGACGGCTCGAAGTTGATGTGCGGGTTGGCGCCGCGGTCGTCCACCCCGTACGACATCTGGCCGCCGGTCTGGTTGGTGCTGACCCGCACGTCCTCGCGCGGCCGGTTGACCGGCAGCTGAAGGTAGTTCGGACCGACCCGGTAACGCTGGGTGTCCGAGTAGGAGAACGTCCGGCCGACCAGCATCTTGTCGTCGGAGAAGTCGATGCCGTCGACCAGCACGCCGGTGCCGAAGGCGATCTGCTCGTTCTCGTTGTGGTGGTCGGTGATGTTCCGGTTGAGCGTCATCATGCCGACCGGCAGGTAGGGGAAGTCCTCCTCCGGCCAGATCTTGGTGTCGTCGAGCGGGTCGAAGTCCAGCTCCGGGTGCTCGTCGTCGCTCATCACCTGGACGTTGAGCTCCCACTTCGGGTGGTCGCCGCGCTCGATCGCCTCGTAGAGGTCCTTCGAGGCGTGGCCCAGCTCGGTGGCCTGGATGGCGTCCGCCTCGGCCTGGGTGAGGTTGTGCTCGCCCTGCTGGGACAGCCAGTGGAACTTGACCAGCACGCCCTCGCCCTCGGCGTTGACGAGGCGGTAGGTGTTCACCCCGGAGCCGCGCATCGTCCGGTAGTTCTTCGGGATGCCGTACGGGGAGAAGAGCCAGGTCAGCATGTGCATCGACTCGGGCGTGTTCGACATGAAGTCGAAGATCCGGTTCGGCTCCTGGCGGAAGGTGACCGGGTCCGGCTTCAGCGCGTGGATCACGTCCGGGAACTTGATCGCGTCGCGGATGAAGAAGACCTGGAGGTTGTTGCCCACCATGTCCCAGTTGCCGTCCTCGGTGCGGAACTTCACGGCGAAGCCGCGCGGGTCGCGCGCCGCCTCGGAGGAGTCCCGGCCGCCGATGACGGTGGAGAAGCGGATGGTGACCGGCGTCTTCTTGCCCCTGGTCTGGAACAGCTTGGCCCGGGTGTACGTCGACGCCGGCTGGTCGCCGATCGTCCCGTACGCCTCGAACTCGCCGTGCGCGACGAAGCCGCGGGCGTGCACCACCCGCTCCGGGATGCGCTCCCGGTCGAAGTGGCTGATCTTCTCCAGGAAGTGGTAGTTCTCCAGCGTCGCCGGGCCGCGCGAACCGACCGTCCGCTGCTGCTGGTTGTTGTGCACGGGGTGACCCTGACGGGTGGTGAGGATCGGCCTGTTGGCCTGCGGGTCGCTCATGGCTCTCCTCCTGATCGGTGTGGCGGCTGGCGTCGGTCGTGCTGCGGTTGGCACCCGGGGCACCGGCCCCAGTAGGTGACCTCGGTGAACTCCACCGCGAAGGCGGCGGCCCCGGGGTCGAGGCAGGGCCCGGGGGCCCGGCCGCGTCGGGTGTCGACGATCGCGCCGCAGTCCCGGCAGACCAGGTGGTCGTGGTCGTCCCCGCCCAGCTCGTACCGGGCCGGTCCGCCGGCCGGGGCGAACCGGCGCAGCAGGCCCGCGCGGGTGAGCGCGTGCAGGACGTCGTAGACCGCCTGGCCCGAGATCCGCCCGAGGCTGGCCCGGGCGAGTCGGGTGATCGTGTCGGCGTCCAGGTGCGGCCGGTCGCGCACCGTGGCGAGCACCGCGAGCCGGGGCTGCGTGACGCGCAGCCCCGCCGCCCGCAGGCGTTCGACGTCGGGTCCGACCGGCATCACCCCACCCAAGCGCGTTTTCTGGAACGAGTCAAGTTTTGGTGGCCGGTCACGCTGTGTGACTCGTCATGCCGTGGCGGGGAATCAGCGGGGGTCGGGTCCGTCGGGCAGCGGGGTCGGGTTCCGTCAGGAAAGTGCCCCGGAACGGGATTGGCGGGCAGTGAGCGGAGGGAATACCACCTGACGAAGGAGGAGCCATGTCGCCCACGCAGATAGTCGTCATCGTTCTCGTCGTGCTGGTGATCGCGGCCGTAGCCGTGGCCGCCCGGTCGTACGCCCGCCGCCGCGCGCTGCGGTCGCGGTTCGGTCCCGAGTACGACCGTGCCGTCGCCGAGCAGGACAGCCGGACCGCCGCCGAGCGGGAGCTGCGGGAGCGGGAGCGCCGCCACGCGGAGCTCACGCTGACCCCCCTCGCCCCCGAGTCCCGGGCCCGGTACTCCGCCGCGTGGGAGGAGCTCCAGGTCCGCTTCGTCGACTCCCCCGCCGAGACCGTGGGCGAGGCGGACGAACTGGTCACCCGGCTCATCGCGGAACGTGGCTACCCCACCGGCGAGTTCTCCGACCAGATCGCCCACCTCTCCGTCGAGCACGCCCGCACGCTCGGCCACTACCGCGACGCCCACGACATCCACCTGCGCAACTCCCGGGGCGAGGCGAGCACCGAGGAACTCCGCCAGGCCGTCGTCCACTACCGCGCCCTCTTCGCGGACCTGCTCGGCGAGGAGCCGGTCGAAGCCCGACCGTCCGCGCAGCACGACCCGGACAGCCAGCACGACGTCACGAGCCGCTAGGAGGATGACCATGCGCCAGGAAGAGCAGCGGGTGGGCAACGAGCACCCCGAGGCCGTCCGCTCCGAGCCGGTGCCGGTACCGCCTCCGGGCGACCGGTCCGGCCGGGCCGACGTACCCGAGGACGTCCTCGACGACCGGGGCACCTTCGACGATCCGGCGGTCGCCGACCGCGACCGGGCCGACCGCGACGACGAGCCGTCGCGCGGCCGGGCCCGGCCGGACGACCGGGACGCCGACCGCGAGGGCGGGTTCCACGAGCCGGGGCCGGTGCCGACCGCCTTCGGGGCCAGCAGCGTCGGCGGCGCGGTCGCCGCGTCCGCCCTGGCCAGCCCCCTGCCGGAGGACGAGCCCGACCCGCGTACGGAGTCGACCGCGCGGCCGGGCGACGGTGCCGTGGACGGCCCCCGGGAGGGCCGCCGGGCGGACCCGACCGCCGAGTTCCACCGTTCCGTCGGTCTCGGCGACGACCGTTCCGACGACCGGCTGGCCCGCCGGGACGGCGCCGAGGTGCTGCCGCCGGACGCCGCCGACGGCCGTCCCGAGCGCCGGGCCGACGTCACCGGGTGGGCCGGCGACCCGGAGGGCGGTGCGGCCGGGGCAGCCGGGTACGGCAGTGCCGCGCCCGCGATGGTCGACCCGGACGCCGAGCACGCGCCGGCGGGGCGCCCGGCCACCGGGGAACTGGGGGCCGCCGGCACCGACCGGCCGGCGGGCGCGACGGTGGCCGCCGAACCGGCCACCCTCTTCGACCCGGCGACGGCGCAGGGCTTCCGGGACCGCTGGCGCAACGTCCAGCTGCGCTTCGTGGACGATCCCCGCGCGGCGGCCGGGGAGGCCCAGTCGCTTGTCGACGAGGCCATCCAGGCGCTCTCCTCGGCGCTGTCCGCGCAGAAGAACAAGCTGGGCGGCTGGCAGGACGCCGGCTCCGCCGACACCGAACAGCTCCGGATGGCCGTCCGCCACTACCGCGACTTCCTGGACCGGGTGCTCGGGCGCTGACCCCGGTTCCCCACAGGCGCCCCCGGTCGACCGGCCGGGGGCGCCTGTGCGTCCGGACCCCGCTGCCGGCGGCCGCCCTCCGACGCCTCCGGTGAGGGCCGTCCCGTCCGTGCCCACCAGGGCCGGGAAGCGGGGTGCGGGCGGGTTTGGCCCCCACAGGCGTGAAACTGCGCGTCCGGGGTAATTGCCCGCGCGCACACTCAACGGGCACGGACGGTCGACGAAGGGTTACCGGGATGGACGGCGATGGCCTGCGGCTGAACATGAACGTCCTGGACTACGGCATCCTGGCGCTCTACTTCGTCACGGTGCTCGGTGTAGGTTTCGCCGCCCGGCGGGCCATCAAGACCAGCGTCGACTTCTTCCTCTCCGGCCGCTCGCTGCCCGCCTGGGTGACCGGCCTGGCCTTCGTCTCGGCAAACCTCGGGGCGCTGGAGATCATCGGCATGGCCGCCAACGGCGCCCAGTACGGCGCGATGACGCTGCACTACTACTGGATCGGCGCCGTGCCGGCGATGGTCTTCCTCGGCATCGTGATGATGCCGTTCTACTACGGCTCCAAGGTCCGCAGCGTGCCCGAGTACCTGCGGCTGCGCTTCAACCGCCCCACCCACCTGCTGAACGCGCTCAGCTTCGCCGTCGCCCAGGTGCTCATCGCCGGCGTGAACCTCTACGCCCTGGCACTGATCATGCAGGCGCTGCTCGGCTGGCCGCTCTGGGTCGCCATCGTGGTCGGCGCGCTGATCGTGCTGGCGTACATCACCGTGGGTGGACTCTCCGGGGCGATCTACAACGAGGTGCTCCAGTTCTTCGTGATCATCGCGGGCCTGCTGCCGATCACGATCCTGGGGCTGGTCAAGGTGGGCGGGGTGTCCGGCCTGATGGACGCGGTGCGCGAGTCCAAGCTGGGCGAGGCGGGGCTGCACACCTGGCAGGACACCGGCGGCACCGACAACCCGCTCGGCGCGCACTGGATCGGCATCGTCTTCGGGCTCGGCTTCGTGCTCTCCTTCGGCTACTGGACGACCAACTTCGCCGAGGTGCAGCGCGCGTTGTCGGCCAAGAACATGAGCGCCGCCCGGCGGACGCCGATCATCGCCGCGTACCCGAAGCTGCTCATCCCGGTGGTCACGGTGATCCCCGGCCTGGTCGCCCTGGTGACGGTGCAGGGGCTCGGCGCGGAGAGCGGCGACCTAGTCTACAACAACGCGATCCCGCTGCTGATGCGTGACCTGCTACCCAACGGCGTGCTCGGGATCGCGGTGACCGGCCTGGTCGCGTCGTTCATGGCCGGCATGGCGGCGAACGTGAGCGGCTTCAACACCGTGTTCACCTACGACATCTGGCAGCAGTACGTGCGCCGGGACCGCCCCGACGACTACTACATCCGCATCGGCCGGTGGGCGACGGTCGGCGGCGTGCTGGTCGGCATCGGCACGGCGTTCATCGCCGCCGGCTTCAGCAACATCATGAACTACATCCAGGCGCTGTTCTCGCTGTTCAACGCGCCGCTGTTCGCCACCTTCATCATCGGCATGTTCTGGCGGCGGATGAGCGCGGCGGCCGGCTTCCTCTCCCTGCTGCTGGGCACCCTGGCGGCGCTGGCCACCTACCTGCTCTACAAGGCCGGGGTGGTGCACTTCAACTCCGACCTGGAGGAGAGCTTCTGGGGTGCCGGCATCGCGTTCGTCACGGCGGCCGTCGTCGCCGCCGTCGTCACCCCGTTCACCGCGAAGAAGCAGGACGAGGACCTGCGCGGGCTGGTCTACGGCATGGGCGCCGTCGACGTGAAGGGCGACCTGCTGACCGGGGACGCCGTCTGGTGGCGCTCCCCGGTGCTGCTCGGCCTGATCGCGGTGACGCTGTCCCTCCTCCTCTACGTGCCGTTCTTCTAGGAAGGGGCGCTCGGCCATGAGCATGGAAAACCTCAACCCGCACGGGCACGACCGGTCGGTCGAGGCCACCGAGGAGGCCCGCCGCCGTTCGGCCGCCGCCCGGCTGTTCGACATCCGCCGGGTGATCGGTGGCCTCTTCACCGCGTACGGGGCGATCGTCACCCTGATCGGCGTCTTCGACGGCGAATCCGCCGTGCAGAAGGCGCAGGGGGTCCGGATCAACCTCTGGGCGGGTCTCGGCATGCTCGCCTTCGGCGTGCTGATGCTGCTCTGGCAGTGGCGCAATCCGGTCGAACCGCCGGAGACCTCCGACGAGGAGCGCTGAGCCGCCCCGCCGGCACCCGCATGGGCACCGCCCCGCCGGGTACGCGAGCAGGATCAGGAGACCACCTGGCGACAGGAGGGCAGCGACATGACGGATCGTGACCGTGACCGACCGCTGGAGGAGAGCCCGGAGGTGGCCGCGGCGGTCGAGGACGACACCGGCATCCCGCAGCTGAGGACCGGCGGCGGCGCCGACCGCGACACTCCGTCGTTCACCGGGGACCGGTCGGGCGGCGACGAGCTGATCGGCGACCCGTACGCCGCCGGCACCGGCGCGACCGGCACCGGCACGGGCGCGGCCCCGGACGACATCCGTACCGGGGCGGAGCAGCCCTGGGAGCCGGAGGACCTGGTCGCGGCCCGGGGGCAGGACGTCACGCCGGAGAACGTCGAGCGGGCCCGCCGGGACCTGGCCGAGCTGGGCCGCGCGGCGATCGAGAAGACGGTGCCCTGACCGGCGTACGCGAGGGGCCCCCGGCCCGACCGTCGGACGGTCGGACCGGGGGCCCGGGGAACCTGCCGCTGGAGCGCCTCACCTACTGCCAGCGGCGGGTGGGCTCCAGTCTCAGAGCGCCGGGTACGCGTTCTGCATGAGCTGCGTGAACTGCGCCGGGAACCAGGCGCCCGAGATCGGGGCGTCCGGCAGGGCGCCGCTCATGCTGTTGCCGTTGCGGGCGTTGCCGGTGTAGGTCGGGTCGCACATCCGGTCGAAGCCCTTGCCCTCGTTGTTCGGGATCTCCTTGCTGGAGCCGTCCGACTCGCCCGGGGGCTTCACCCAGACGTAGGCGTCGATGCCCGGCTCCGGCGCGGCCTTCGGGCGCTCGCCCAGGCCGGCCCCGGCCTGGTTGCACCAGTTGCCGGCGTGGATCCGACGGTCCACCCGACCGCCGTTGACGTACGTGTCCACGCTGGTCGTCGCGCCCGGGCCGGTGGGCCGGGCGGTGCCGCCCCAGCCGTTGCGGGACGTGTCGATCAGCATGCCGATCTTCGAGTCGAAGCCCTTGGCGACGAGCTCGTTGCGGAACGCCTGGGCGAACGAGAGCTCGTCCACGTAGAAGTTCCAGTCGATCCACTTCGACTGCCGCACGCTGGTGCCGTTGACGTTGTCGGTGATCTTGATGTACGGCTCGCGCAGCGCCGAGTAGTTGGCGGTGTTGACGATGAAGCCGTGCACGTTGTTCACCGTGCTGCCGGAGGCGACGGCGGCGTCCTTCAGGATCTGCGCGGTCGGGCTGAAGTTGCTGTCCCAGCCGATCCAGCCGTGGTGGGCGGCGTCGATGTAGTTGTAGACGTTGCCGATCGCGCCCAGCTTCGACAGGGCGTAGCCGACACCGTTGACGTAGGCGCCGTTGGCCTTCACCGTGTCGCACATCGCGGTGCCACCGGGGTTGCCGGAGGTGTTGGTCACCAGGTTCGGCAGCGAGTCGATCTCGATGATGTTGACGATCCGCAGGCTGGCGTACTTCGGGTCGGCCTGGATCGCGGCGATCGGGTCGATGTACTCGGCCTTGTAGCGGGGCAGCTCGTGAGCCTGGAGCTCACCGTTGGAGGCCAGCGCGGCGCAGTCGCGGCCGGGCAGGTTGTAGATGACGAACTGGATGTAGTTCGCCCCCTGCTCGAGCGCCTTGTTCAGGTGGTCACGGACGCCCATCGCGCCGTTGGAGCTGCTGTCCGGGGTGCCGTTGATGGCGGCGATCCGGTCGATCCAGACGGCGGTCGGGTTGTTCGACACCCGGCTGCCGCCGGGCACGGACTCGGCCTTGGCCTTCCACTCCGGGTTCACGTACCCCTTGGCGTTGAGGTACGGGTTGTCCACCCGCTGGCCGGGGGGCGGCGGGGTCGTGGGCGGCGGGGTGGTCGGCGGCGGCGTCGACGGCGGCGGGGTGCTGGGCGGCGGGGTGGTGGGGTTGGGGCCACCGCCGTTGCAGGTCACGCCGTTGAGCGTGAACGACGTCGGCTTCGGGTTGCTGCCGCTCCAGGCGCCGTTGAAGCCGAGGCTCACCGTGGCGCCGCTGGCCACCGCGCCGTTGTAGGACTCGTTCTGCGCGGTGACGTTGCGGCCACTCTGGGACCAGCGGGCCGACCAGCCCTGCTGCACCCGCTGGTTGCCGTCGGGGAAGGTGAAGCCCAGCGTCCAGCCGTTGAGGGCGTCGCCGGTGTTCTTGATGTTGACGGAGGCGGTGAACCCGCCCTGCCAGTCGCTTGTCGTGTACGACACGTCGCACTGGGTGGCGGCGTGCGCCACGGTGACCGGCAGGGTCACCAGTCCGCCCGCGACCAGAGCGCCCGCGCCACCGAGCGCGAGGGCCCGGCGGGGGCCGGACAGCCTTCTCCACACATTCATGCCACTGATCTCCTTGGGCGAGACCGGACCCGCTAACGGCCCGGCGATACGGCCCGATGGGCGTCCTGCGCGGACGTCCGCCGGTACCACGGGGTTCTTCGGGGGGTGCCCGACCCGGACGGGCGTTTGGTGGTGGTCCGACCGGCGACGATGGGCCGGTCGGGAGGCGGGATGTCGTCCGGCGGACCGGTGCCCTCGACTCCTGCCTGCGCGGTGTGGCTCCCCGAACCGCGTGCAGCGATTCTTGCATGGGAGCGCTTCCATGGCAATGCCTCGATGTGTCGGGGAACGCCCGGGGGCGACGGCCGGTGCCGGCGGGGCGAACGGGACGGGACGGGACCACCGGCGCGGGCACGCGCCGCGCGACCGACTCACCGGGTGCCGCGAGGGCGGGAACCACCCGAGCCGACCGGACACGCCGCCAAAGCGGCGTAGCTCTCCTATCGCCCGTAGCCTCCGCAAATACCAAAACACGAATCTTTCCCTGCATAGCTCGTGAAACGGTCTAACGTCGTCCGTAGCTCGGTTGTCACCGGGCTCCAGGACAACAGGGATGGAGTGACGCAGGTCATGGCAAACAAGATGCTCGGGAAGGTCGTTGCTGGCGCGGCCCTCGGTGGCGCCTCCTTGCTCGTGTTCACGCCGGGGATCGCGTTCGCGGACGGCCACCACAACGACGAGGGCAAGGTCTACGCCAAGCCGCACGTCGTCAGGGCGGGCGAGACGGTGAAGCTGCTCGAGGTCTGCCCGGACCGGCAGGAGCACGCCTTCGTGTGGTCGAAGGTCACCGGCAAGGTCAAGCTCAAGCCGGCCCAGGGCCGCACCGACTGGCGTGGCGGGGAGGAGGACTCCCGCGACAACGGCCGCGACCACGAGGACAAGGGCCGCGACCACGACAAGGGCAAGGACCACGAGGACAAGGGCCGCGACCACGACAAGGGCCGCGACAACGGCAAGGACGAGACGCCCAAGCCGCAGCCGTCGAACACCGCCACCGGACAGCCGCAGCCGCCGGCCAACGGTGGCCAGCCGCCCGCCAACGGCCAGGGTGGCGGCGCCGCCGACGCCGGCGCCGAGGGCGAGCGCGACTGGAAGGGCTACGAGCACGGCCAGGACGCCGAGGGCGACCGCGAGGGCCGCGACAAGGGCCACGACAAGGGCGACCACGAGGGCCGCGAGGGCCACGAGGGCCGCGACGACAAGTACGGCTCGGGCAGCAACGGCTCGGACGAGTACGACCGCGAGGACCGCAAGGACCACGACGGGTACGGCTCGGACAGCAACGGCTCGGACGAGTACGACCGGAAGGGCCACCACGGCGGCTGGTCGGACGAGGAGTCCGAGGGCAACGGCAACGGCAAGGACGAGGGCCGCTGGGAGCACAAGCGGGACTTCATCTACTACGGCGAGGCCGAGGTCTCCGAGGACGCCAAGCCGGGCCGCTACGAGCTCAAGGGCTCCTGCGGCGAGGGCGAACTGGTCGTGCTGCCGCGCGGTGGGGTCGACGGTGGTGACGGTGGCGTCGGCGTCGGCACCGACCGGGGCCTGGCCGCCGGTGGGGCGAGCCTGATCGGCGCGGCGGCCCTGGGCGGCCTCGTGCTGATGCGCCGGCGTCGGACCGATGAGTCCTTCGTCTGACATGACGGCGACACCGGCCGGCGGCCGTCACGGGAGACCGTGGCGCGCCGCCGGCGCGGCCGTCGTCGTCGTGGTCGCCATGGTCGGCGCCGGTCTGGTCGGCGCCTCGGTCAAGACCGCGCCCGCGCCCCGCCCCCCGCAGCCCCTGGCGGCGCCCGCCAGCACCGGGCCGGCGGACCCCGACGTGCCGAACCCCGACGCGGACCCGGACGTCGCCGGCACGGGCCTGGCGCGCTCCGCCCCCACCACCATCGCCATCCCCCGGATCGGGGTCGACGCCTCGATCATGTCGCTCGGCACCAACCCGGACGGCACCGTCCAGGTGCCCCCGCTCGAGCAGGCGCAGCTGGCCGGCTGGTACGAGCCGGGGCCGAGCCCGGGTGAGATCGGCAACGCGGTCATCGTCGGGCACGTCGACTCCGCGAAGATCGGGCCGGCGGTCTTCTTCTCCCTCGGTGCCCTGCAACCGGGCGACACCATCACCGTCACCCGGGAGGACGGGCAGCAGGCCACCTTCACCGTCGAGTCGGTCAAGGCGTACCCGAAGACGGAGTTCCCGACCGAGCAGGTCTACGGTCCCAGCGACCGGCCCGGCCTGCGCGTGGTGACCTGCGGCGGCGCCTTCGACCAGGCCGCTGGCAGCTACCCCGACAACGTGGTCGTCTTCGCCTCCATGCCGGCGTGAGCCGGCACCCGCGCGGCAGCCTCCACCGGGGGACACGACGCGGCCCGGCCGGTCGGGAGACCGGCCGGGCCGCGTGCCGTACGCGTCAGGCGGCGGCGGAGGTCCGCACCAGGGTGCGGATCTGGCGCAGCAGCACCGACAGGGCGGCGAGGTCCGCCCGGGACTCGTCGAACTCGCCCATCGCCCGCTCGGCGCGGTGGATCGACGTGGCGTTCGACTGCTCCCACTGGAGCACCCGCTCCTGCGGCGACAGGCTGCCGGCGGTGGAGTCGAGCACCTCCGCGGTCAGCGCGGCCAGCGCGGCGTACAGGTCGTAGCGCAGCGCCATCCGGGCCAGCGTCTGCCAGCGGTCCTCGCGCGGCAGCAGGGAGATCTTCGACAGCAGCGAGTCGACCCGGAACCGGTCGGAGAGCACGAAGTAGACCGAGGCCACCTCGCCCACGTCCCGCCCGCTGCTCGCCGCGGTCTCCACCACGTCGAGCAGGCCGAAGCTGTACATCAGCCGGGTCGCCTGCTCCGCCAGGTCACGCGGCAGCCCCCGCTCGGTGAGCGAGTCGATGTGCGCCGCGAGGGAGTCCCGCTCGCTGCCGTAGAAGCGCTCCTCCAGGTCGGGCAGGAGCTGGGCCACCCCGTCGCGCAGCCGGGCGATCTCCGCCGGCACGTCGATCGGCGAACGGCGGTTGGTCACCAGCCACCGCACCGCCCGGTCGAGCAGGCGCCGGGTGTCCAGGTAGACGCTGGTCTGCAACTCGGGGTCGATCCTGTTGTCCAGGGCCTCCACCGCGTCCCACAGCGCGCGCAACCCGAACACCTCGCGGACCACCACGTACGCCCGGATCACGTCCGCCGCCGAGGCGGCCGTCTCCTCGACCACCCGGAAGACGAACGAGATGCCGCCCCGGTTGATCGCCTCGTTGACCAGCACCGTCGTCACGATGTCCCGGCGCAGCCGGTGCTGGCCCATCCGGTCGGCGAACCGCTCGCGCATGGGCGTCGGGAAGTAGTTGACCAGGACCTCGGTCGTCCACTCCTCGTCCGCGAGCCCCTCCGCCAGGATCTCCGTCTCAAGGACGATCTTGACGTACGCGAGCAGGACCGCGAACTCCGGCGCGGTCAGCCCGGACTCGGTCCGCACCGCCATCTCGTCGTCCGGCGGCAGCGCCTCCAGGGACCGGTCCAGCGCCCCCGAGCGCTCCAGATCGGTGATCATCCGCCGGTGCACCGGCAGCAGCGAGGCGGCCTGCGCCTGCGCGTTGTTGATCGCCCGGGCCTGGTCGTAGTTGTCCCGCAGCACCAACTCGGCGACCTCGTCGGTCATCGCGGCGAGCAGCTCGTCCCGCTCGGGGACCGTCAACGCGCCGTCGGCGACCGCCGTGTTCAGCAGGATCTTGATGTTCACCTCGTGGTCGGAGCAGTCCACCCCGGCCGCGTTGTCGATGAAGTCCGTGTAGATCCGGCCGCCGGTCTGGGCGTACTCGATGCGGCCGAGCTGGGTCCAGCCCAGGTTGCCGCCCTCGCCGGCCACCCGGCACCGCAGGTTCCTGCCGTCCACCCGGATCGCGTCGTTGGACTTGTCGCCCACCTCCGCGTTGGTCTGGCTGGAGGCCTTCACGTAGGTGCCGATGCCGCCGTTCCAGAACAGGTCGACCGGTGCCGTCAGGATCGCCTTCATCAGCTCCTGCGGCGACATCTGCGTGACGTCGTCGCCCAGGCCCAGCACCGCGCGGACCTGCGGCGAGACCGGCACCGACTTGGCGGTACGCGGGTACACCCCGCCACCGGCCGAGATCAGTCCCCGGTCGTAGTCCTCCCACGACGAGCGGGGCAGGTCGAACAGCCGCTTCCGCTCGGCGTACGAGGCGGCGGCCTCCGGGTCGGGGTCGAGGAAGATGTGCCGGTGGTCGAACGCGGCCACCAGCCGGATGTGCTCCGACAGCAGCATCCCGTTGCCGAACACGTCGCCGGACATGTCGCCGACACCGACCACGGTGAAGTCCTGCGTCTGGGTGTCGTGACCCATCTCGCGGAAGTGCCGCTTCACCGACTCCCAGGCGCCCCGGGCGGTGATGCCCATCTTCTTGTGGTCGTAGCCGGCCGAGCCGCCGGAGGCGAACGCGTCGCCGAGCCAGAACTGGTGCGCCGTGGAGATCTCGTTGGCGATGTCCGAGAACGTCGCCGTGCCCTTGTCCGCCGCGACCACCATGTACGGGTCGTCGCCGTCGTGCCGGACCACGTCCTCCGGCGGCACGATCTCGCCGCTGACGATGTTGTCCGTGACGTCCAGCAGCGCCGAGATGAACTCCTTGTAGCAGACGACCGCCTCGTCGCGGTCCCCCGGCTTCTGCTTGAGCACGAAGCCGCCCTTGGCGCCCACCGGCACGATGACGGCGTTCTTCACCATCTGCGCCTTGACCAGGCCGAGCACCTCGGTGCGGAAGTCCTCCCGGCGGTCGGACCAGCGCAGCCCGCCCCGGGCCACCGGCCCGAACCGCAGGTGCACGCCCTCGAAGCGCGGCGAGTAGACGAAGATCTCGAACTTCGGCCGCGGCGCCGGCAGGTCCGGGATCGCCTGCGGGTCCAGCTTGAGCGCCACGTACGACTTCGGCCGCCCGTCGGTGCGCTTCTGGTAGAAGCTGGTGCGCAGGGTGGCCTGGATCATCGTCAGGTAGGCGCGCAGGATCCGGTCCTGGTCGAGGCTGGCGACATCGTCCAGCGCGGCCCGGATGTCGCCCACCAGCTCGGCGCTGTGCTGCTGCCGCTGCTCGTGGCCGTCCTCGCCGGGCGCGAACCGCACCTCGAACAACTCCACCAGCAGGGCGGCGATCCTCGGGTACGCGATGAAGGTCTGCTCCATGTACTCCTGGGAGAAGACCGTGCCGGCCTGGCGCAGATACTTCGCGTACGCGCGCAGCACCACGACCTGCCGCCAGGTGAGGCCGGCCCGCAGCACCAGCTCGTTGAAGCCGTCCACCTCGGCCTCGCCCCGCCACGCCGCCGCGAAGGCGTTCTCCACGTGCGGGCGCACCTCGGACAGCTCCTGGTGGACCTCCGGCAGCCGCAGCCCGAAGTCGTAGAGGTAGACCCGACCGTCGATCCGGTCCACCTCGTGCGGGTGCTCGTCGACCACCTTGACGCCGAGCGAGTGCAGCACCGGCAGCACGGCCGAGAGCATCATCGGCTCGCCGTAGCGGTAGACCTTGAAGCGGACGTCCATCGCCTCGTCGACGTCCGGCCCCCGCCCGCCGGCCCGCGGCGCGAGCTGCTTGCGGAACAGGTGCATCTCCAGCTGGCCGGGCTCCTCCAGCAGCTCCAGCTTCGCCAGGTCCTTCATGGCCTCGTACGGCGTGTGGCCGTCCTTGTAGCCCTCCGGGAAGGCGTCGGCGTAGCGGGTGAACAGGTGCTTGGCCTGCTCGTCGCCGAGCTTGCGCTCCAGCACCAGCCGGTAGTCGTCGTCCCAGAGCCGGGTCGCGTCGGCCAGCTCCTCGGCGAGCAGGTCGGCGTCGATGTCGCCCGGGGTCCGGCTCGGGTCGGTCCGGACGATGAAGTGCACCCGGGCGAGCATCGACTCGGTGACGCGGGTCGTGTAGTCGACCCCGACACCGTTCAGCTCGCGCAGCAGGATGTCCTGCATCCGCAGGCGGTTCTGGGTGGTGAACCGGTCCCGGGGCAGGTAGATCAGGCAGGAGATGAACCGCCCGTACGCATCCCGGCGCAGGAACACCCGCAGCTGCCGGCGGCCGGCCATCCGCAGCACCCCGATGACCGCGTGGTAGAGGTCCTCGGTCTTGATCTGGAACAGCTCGTCGCGCGGGTAGGTCTCCAGGATCTGGAGCAGGTCCTTGCCGGAGTGGCTGCGCTGGCTCAGGCCGGAGCGGTCCAGCACCTCGGCCACCTTCCGCCGGACGACGGGCAACTCCTGCACACTCGTCCGGTACGCGGCCGTCGAGAACAGCCCCAGGAAGCGCCGCTCGCCGATCACCTCGCCGGCCTCGTTGAAGATCTTGAAGCCGATGTAGTCGAGGTAGGCGGAGCGGTGCACGGTGGCCCGCGAGTTCGCCTTGGTGATGATCAGCAGCCGCTTCTCGGTGACCTTGTCGTGCGCCTCGGGCGTCATCGACGACAGCGGCCGGGCCTCCGGGGAGTCCTGGCGCAGGATGCCCAGCCCGGTGCCGAGCACCGCCTCCAGGGCCTGGCCGCTGCCCCGCTCCCCGTCCGCGGCACCCGACTCGCCGGTGTCGACCAGCCGGTACTCCCGGTAGCCCAGGAACGTGAAGTGGTCGTGGGCGAGCCAGCGGAGCAGCTCCACCGAGTCCGTGATGTCCTTCTCCGGCACCGGCGGCCGGTTGTCCGACGTCCGCGCGGCGGCCAGCTCGTCGGCGAGGGCGAGGGCGCGCTGGCGCATCTTCGGCCAGTCCTCCACCGCCTCCCGCACGTCGGTGAGCACCCGCTGGAGCTCCCGGCGCAGCCGGTCCCGCTCGGCGGCGTCACGCACCGGGTCGATCTCGATGTGCATCCAGCTCTCGACCAGGTCGCCGGCGATGGCGTCGTCGGGCTCGACGTCGGCGGAGACCTCGACCAGCTGGCCCAGCGGCTCGCGCCGGACCACCACCAGCGGGTGGACCAGCAGGTGCACGTCCAGGTGGTGCGAGTTGAGCAGGGCGGTCACCGAGTCGACCAGGAACGGCATGTCGTCGGTGACGATCTCGATGACGGAGTGGTGCTGCTCGGCGTCGGGCTCGTGGATGCGCAGCTTCAACTCGCCCGGTACGCGCTGCTGGGCGAGGTCGCGGTGCGCGCGGGCCGCCTCCAGCATCTCCTCGGCGGTGAAGCCGATCAGTTCCTCGTCCGGCGCGAACCGCCAGAAGCGGCTGACCAGGGTCGCCGCGTCGTGGTCGTCGCCGGCGAGCGCGACCGCCTGGGCGACCAGGCGCTCCACGTTGGGAACCGGCTCGTCGAGCTCGTTGTCCTCCACGTCGTCGGCCAGCGCGTCAACGGGCAGGCCCAGATCGTGGAGGGTGTCGATACTCGAACCGGTCATCCCGGTCACTCCTGTGTCGAGGCGGCCGAAGCCGTCCCCGTCGGTCGCCGAATCGAAGCTGTCGTCCCGGCCGGTGTCATCCTGCCGGAGGTCGGGTCCCGGTTTGATCGCCGGACGCCGGTCCATCGGTGCCACTCCCCTCGACCCACCGCATTGTGGGTCACTCTGCCGCCCAGCCTAGGCCCTGCCGTTCCGCCCCTTGCTCGGCGGACCACAGTGCGGACGTCCGGTTCCGGACTTCGTCCTTTCACCCGTTGCGGGTACGAGGTTGGCCGGTTCGGGAGTACCCCGCCACCAGTCGTTCATCACCCGGGCAGCGGCTCTCTTTCCGCACGTCCCGGTGCGGGGGGACGGTACGAACGGCGCCGCCGTACTAGCGTGCAGGGCAGTTCCGAGATCGGAGATCCGCTTCCATGCGCCTGTCGTACCCCCGCCGCCCCCGCCGCAACCGGCTCCGCCCGTCGCTGGCGCTGCTCGCCGCGACCGCGCTCGCAGCCGGCGCCCTCACCGCGTGCTCGGGCGGTGACGGACCGGAGCGCAGCGTCGACGCGTTCATGTCCGGCTGGCGCTCGGGCGACCTCCAGGCCGTCGGCTTCGTCGACCCGACCGGCGCCAAGGTGCCGGCGGCCGACGTCGCCCGCGAGCTCAAGGAGCTCTCCGGCGAGCTGGCGGCCACGCCGCCGACGCTGACCCGCCGGGGCGAGGCGAAGGTGACCAAGGACGTCGCGACCGCGGTGGTCAAGGTCGACTGGGCCCTCCCGGGCGGGACCCGTTGGGCGTACGAGCGTCCGGTGCGGCTCACCCGCGGCGGCGACGAGTGGCGGGTGATCTGGGAGCCGCAGGTGGTGCAGGAGCAGCTCACCCGGGGCGACCGGCTCGGGCTGCGCCGCGACACCGCCACCCGGGCCGCGGTGCTCGACGCCGCCGGCCAGCCGATCGTGGCGCCCCGACCCGTGGTGCGGGTCGGGCTCCAACCGGGCGAGGTCACCGACCTCCCTGGCCTGACCCGGAGGCTGGACGCGGCCTTCCGGGCGATCCGACCGGCGATCACCCCGCCGGTGGACCTCTCCGGGCTGCGCAAGCGGCTCGACGACGCGGATCCGGGCGCGTTCGTCGAGGTGGTGACCCTGCGCGAGGAGGCGTACCGGCAGATCAAACAACGCATCTACGACCTGCCGGGCACCAAGTTCCGCAGCGACAAGCTCGACCTGGCTCCCACCCGCGAGTTCGCCCGGGCGGTGCTCGGCTCCGTCGACCCGGCCCAGGCCGACGACCTCGCCCAGCACCCCGACCGCTACCAGGCCGGCGACCTGGTGGGTCACGGGGGCCTCCAGGGACGCCACGACGAGCGGCTACGCGGCGCGGCTGGGCTGACCGTGATCACCGAGCGCCCCGGCCCGGACGGCACTCTGGTGCCCACCGGCACCGAGGTGTTCCGCAGCGAGCCGAAGCCGGGGCAGCCGGTCAAGACCACGCTCGACGTCGCCACCCAGAACGCGGCCGACACCGCCCTGCGCGGCGAGAAGCGCCGGGCGGCGCTGGTGGCGGTGCGGATCAGCGACGGCGCGGTGCTCGCCGCGGCCAACGGTCCCGGCGCGGCCGGAGAGAACCTGGCCTTCACCGCCCAGGTCCCGCCGGGCTCCACCTTCAAGATGGTCAGCGCGCTCGGCCTGCTCGACCGGGGCGCGGTCACGCCGGCCGCGACGGTGGACTGCCCGAAGACGTTCACGGTCGACGGCAAGCCGTTCAAGAACTCCGACAACTTCGTGCTGGGGCCGGTGCCCTTCCGCACCGACTTCGCCAAGTCCTGCAACACCGCGTTCGCCGCGCTGGCGCCGAAGCTCGGCCCCGACGGACTGGCCGTGACCGGTCGTTCCCTCGGGCTGGAGGGGCAGTGGGACGTCGGCCTCGACGCCTTCACCGGCAAGGTCTCGGCGAACGGCGGGGCGACCGAGCAGGCCGCCGCCGCCATCGGCCAGGGCACCACGCTGGTCAGCCCGCTGGCCATGGCGTCGGCCACCGCGGCGGTCGCCCGGGGTCGATTCGAGCAGCCGAAGCTGGTCCTCGACCCCGCCCCGGCCCAGCCCGCCGCCCCCGGCCCGCAGCTCAAGCCGGAGTCGGTCGAGGGGGTCCGGGCGATGATGCGGGAGGTGGTCACGGCCGGCTCCGGCAGCGCGCTGCGGGACGTGCCGGGCGCGCCGGTGCACGGCAAGACGGGCACCGCCGAGTACGACGACAACCCGGCGCACACGCACGCCTGGTTCGTCGGCTGGCAGGGCGACGTGGCGTTCGCGGTCTTCGTCGAGAAGGGCGGAGCCAGCACCGCCACCGCCGTCCCCGCCACCGAACGCTTCCTCCGCGCCCTCTCCCGCTGACCAGCCCCACCGGCCTCGGTGCCGAGGCCGGTGCCCGTGCCGAGGCCGCCGGTATTGGCGTTGCCGGTGCCCGCGGTATTGGCGTTGCCGGGCGGTATTGGCGTTGCCGGTGCCGGCGGTATTGGCGTTGGCGTTGACCGGCGGCGTCGGGTAGCCGTGGGCACCGCCGCTTCGCGGTTCACGCGGTCACGTCCCGGTCGGCGTCGTCCGTCACGTGTCGGCAAGGGCGACGCGAAGTTGCGCCAGCCCAAGCTCGGCCCAAGCCGGTCGGACAAAGGGCCGGTCGCCGCACCGGGAGCCCCACCTGCCTGCCGCCATGAAGCGAGCTTTGGTGATCAGGACGCCATGGACGCCACCGGGCGGTTTTGACGTCCATGGCGTCCTGATCACCGGGTGGCGGAGGCTCCTGCGCGACGCTGTGGAGCTGCCCCTACCGACGAGGCAGGCGCCGACGCAGCCGGGCGCACGTCCGGCGATCCACCGGTGGAACGTCATGGTTGTCAAAGACCTCCGGTGACACCCATGACGTTCCACTCGTCACCTCGCGTGCCACCAGCCTCCGCGACCGGACCCGGCAGGCGCGCCGGCTCTAGAGCAATTGGCCCTGCCTTGACTGCGGCCCACCTCGACCGTCTCGGGCACGTGCCACCGCCGCCCGGCCGTGACCTGCCCCGGGCACGCGCCACCAGCCGCCCCGCCTCGCCCCGAACGGGCACGCGCCACCAGCCGCCCCACCCCGCCTCGACCTGAACCGGGCACGTGCGGTCAGCCGTCCCGGCGCGACCGGGCCCGGCAGGTGGGCGCACAGATGGGGCAGCTCGACAGGGGGTCAGGCGATACCGGCGGCGGATGGCGAGGTGCCGTCCTCGGGCGGGGGCAGCGGGTCGCCCGGGTCGAGGCCCGCGAGCGGTGCCCGGCGCAGCAGGCCCGGGCCTGCGGAGACGGGCGGGCCGACGGGTTCCGGCACGGCGAGACCGTCGGAGGCGGCGGCAACCGGGGCCACCGGCCCGAGCGGCCGGAGCGGGGCTGGCGGAACGTTCTCGGCACGCTCCTCGGCGCCGCCCGGGTGCCGGTCGTCGCCGTCACTGCGTGGAACGGGGGCGGAAACGAGCGCCGGGGCGGAGGCCGACAGAGGCATGATCGGCACCTCGGGACGACCGTTGCTCCGTTGGACCGAGGGCACGACCGAGCCGGCAGACGCCGACGGCCCGGCCGAATCCGCAGACGCCGATGGCCCAACCGAGCCAGCAGACGCCGAGCGCGTGGCAGGGGCGGCAGACACAGACGGCCCAGCCGACACGGCAGACGGCCCGGACGAGACAGCAGACGGCCCGGACGAGACGGCAGAGGTAGACGGCACGCCGGGGGCGGCAGACGCAGACGGCACGCTCGGCGCGGCGGACGCAGAGGGGGTGGTGGGGCCGGAGGGCCTGGTGGGGGCGGAGGGCCTGGTGGGGGCAGAGGGCGTGGTGGGGGCGGAGGGCCTGGTCGGGGCGGCAGAGCGTGACGGCGCGGACGGGGCGGCGGACGCCGACGGGCCCGGCAGCAGTCGGGGCGGCGAAGCCGTCGGCGCCGAGACCGGGCGCAGCCCGGCCACCACGGTGTTGACGATCTCGGCCGCGTACGCGCCGTCCGGGTCGTAGTCGGGGTCGAAGACGGTCAGCTCGACGCCGAGGCAGTGCGGGGTGTCGACGAGGCCGGCGAGCAGGATCTCCAGCTCGGCGAAGGCGATCCCGCCCGGGTCGGGGGCGTCGACCGCCGGCATCACGGCCGGGTCCAGCACGTCCACGTCGATGTGCACCCAGTAGCCGGCGCAGTCGGCGAGCTGCTCGTGCGCCCACTGTGCCGTACGCGCGGCGCCCTCGGCGCGCAGCGCCGGCACCGGTCGGGTGGTGATCCCGGCGGCCTGGAGGTCGAGGCGGTACTCGTCCTGCGCCCGGATGCCGAGCACCACCACGTCGATGTCCCGGAAGTACGGCCGGCGCCCCTCGATGGCGGCCAGGTCGGCCTGCCCCCGCCCGGTGACCAGCGCGAGGTCCTCGCCGGCCGCCGCGCCCACGTAGGAGGCGTTGCCGGGGTGCCGGAAGTCGGAGTGGCCGTCGACGAAGACCAGCCCGATGCGCCCGCCGACCGCCTCGCCGAGCCGGTGCATGGCCAGTGCCGAACCGAGCAGAATGGAGCAGTCGCCGCCGAGCACCAGCGGGAACTCGCTGCGGTCGATGATGGCGCCGATCCGCTCCGCGAGCGCCACCGAGTAGTCGGCGATCTCACGGGCGTGGCAGACCCCGTCGCCCGGTCGCCAGTCGCCGGGGTCGTAGCGGGGCGCGGTGAGGCAGCCCGCGTCGCGGGCCCGCAGCCGGGCGAGCAGCCCCTGGTCGCGCAGCGCCCCCGGGGCCTTGCCGCAGCCGGGGACCGAGGTGGACGTGGGTGGGCGCAGGCCGAGGTTGCTGGGCGCGTCGAGGACGGCGATCCGGCGCATCATGGGCTCCCGTCCTCGAGGTGTCGGGCGGGCCGGCCGGAACGCCGGCCCGCGCTGGCGTGCTACGTACTCACAAGCAGGGCGTGGTGCTCAGAACAGGGCGCTGGCCAGGGCCCGGCGCGCCGCGGCGACCGCGGGATCCTCCGGCCCGGCGACCGTGAAGAGGCTGACCAGGTGCTGGCGTACCTTCTCCCGCTCCTCGCCGGCGGTGCGACGGACCAGGCCCACCAGGCGGGCGTACGCCGCCTCGGCCTGACCGCTGAGCACCTCGATGTCGGCGGCCAGGAGCTGGGCCTCGACGTCGTCGGGGTTCGCCTGGGCGGCGGCGACGGCCGCGCCCGGGTCGGCCCCGGCCACCCGGCGGGCGAGCCCGACCTGGGCGAGGCCCGCCTCCGCCGCGG
This sequence comes from Micromonospora sp. USAFONa4, assembly GCF_057197825.1. Classification (NCBI taxonomy): domain Bacteria; kingdom Bacillati; phylum Actinomycetota; class Actinomycetes; order Micromonosporales; family Micromonosporaceae; genus Micromonospora; species Micromonospora sp. USAFONa4. Next base: position 2,102,169 of record NZ_CM170072.1, read on the forward strand.
CGTCCGCGGGCGACTCCGCGAGGATCTTGCGGTACGCCTGCTCGGCCGCGTCGAGGTCGCCACTCATCAGGGCGTCGTCGGCCTCGTCGAGGCGCGGGTCCTCCGGCTCGGCGACGCTCACGCCACCGGCCTTGAGCACCGCCTGGATCCACTGCCGCAGCTGCGCCTCGGGCACCACGCCGGAGAAGGCGTCGATCGGCTGGCCGCCGACCACCGCGTAGACCATCGGGATGCCCTGCACCCGGAACATCTGGGCGATCCGGGGGTTGGCGTCCACGTCGACCTTGGCGAGCACCCAGGCGCCGCCGCCCTCGGCGGCCAGCCGCTCCAGCACGGGGCTCAGCTGCTTGCACGGCTCGCACCACTCGGCCCAGAAGTCCACGATCACCGGTGTGGTGAGCGAGCGCTCGAGAACCTCGGACTGGAATGTCGCCTCGCTCACGTCGATGACGGCGACGCCGCCACCGGCGGCGCCGGGGAAATCGGCGGAGGGGGCGGACTGTGCCGGGGTGGCGGGGCGGGCAGGGGCCGGTGCGGGGGTGCGCAGCGCGCTGAGGTCGACCGCGCCGCGGGTGAAGATCGACGAGGTGATCCGTGGGTCGCTCATGGTTACCTAGTCTCGCACGCGACCCACGGAACTCAGATCAACCGCGACGGCGACAGTTGCGACTGTCACGGCTGCTCCCGCCCTTCCCCACCCCGTCCCCGCGTCCCTGCCCGACCTCCCGCCCGGCATCGCGCGATCCCGCACCTCCGGTCCCCGGTACGAGGCCTGCCCGGCGGCTGCCGGGACACGGGGTGCGGGATCGCGGTGGAGCGGGATCGCGGGGTCGAGGGGGGACGGGGTCAGAAGCGGGCGGGTTCGCGGTAGACGCCCCACTCGGCGCGCAGGGCGTCGCAGATCTCGCCGAGGGTGGCCTCCGCGCGTACGGCGTCCAGCATGGCCGGGATCATGTTGCCGTCGGTCCGGCCGACGGCGACCATCCGCTCGATGGCGGCCTTGACGGCGGCCTCGTCGCGGCCGGCCTTCCGCTCGGCCAGCACCCGGCGCTGCTCCAGCTCCACCTCGTGCGAGATGCGCAGGATCTCCAGGTCCTTGGCGACCGTGCCGGTGTGGCAGTTGACCCCGACGATCCGCTTGTCGCCCTTCTCCAGCGCCTGCTGGTAGACGAAGGCGGACTCGGCGATGTGGCCGGTGAACCAGCCGTCCTCGATGCCGCGCAGGATGCCGGAGGTCATCGGGCCGATCTGGTGCGGACCCTCCCCGCCGAGCTGCCGGATCCGGGCGAAGATCTCCTCCGCCTCGGCCTCGATCTTGTCGGTGAGCGCCTCGACGTACCAGGACCCGCCCAGCGGGTCCGCCACGTTGGTCACCCCGGTCTCCTCCATCAGCACCTGCTGGGTACGCAGGGCGATCTCGGCGGACTCGTCGGTGGGCAGCGCCAGGGTCTCGTCCAGGGCGTTGGTGTGCAGCGAGTTGGTGCCGCCGAGCACCGCCGCGAGCGCCTCCACGGCGGTACGCACCACGTTGTTGACCGGCTGCTGGGCGGTCAGCGACACCCCGGCGGTCTGCGTGTGGAACCGCAGCCAGAGCGCCTTTTCGCTGGTCGCGCCGTAGACGTCGCGCAGCCAGCGGGCCCAGATGCGGCGGGCGGCCCGGAACTTGGCGATCTCCTCGAAGAAGTCGACGTGCGAGTCGAAGAAGAAGCTCAGGCCGGGCGCGAAGACGTTGACGTCGAGCCCCCGGGAGAGCCCCAGCTCGACGTAGCCGAACCCGTCGGCGAGGGTGTACGCCAACTCCTGCGCGGCGGTCGAGCCGGCCTCGCGGATGTGGTAGCCGGAGACCGAGAGCGGCTTGTAGCGCGGGATCTCCCGGGCGCAGTACTCCATCAGGTCGCCGATCAGGCGCAGGTGCGGCTCCGGGTCGAAGAGCCACTCCTTCTGCGCGATGTACTCCTTGAAGATGTCCGTCTGCAAGGTGCCGTCCAGCGTGGACAGGTCGGCGCCCTGCCGCTCGGCGGCCACCAGGTACATGCAGAACACCGGCACGGCCGGCCCGGAGATGGTCATCGACGTGGTGACCCCGGCCAGGTCGATGCCGTCGAAGAGGGCCTCCATGTCGGCGGCGGTGTCGATGGCGACGCCGCAGTGGCCCACCTCGCCGAGCGCCTGCGGGTCGTCGGAGTCCCGGCCCATGAGCGTGGGCATGTCGAAGGCGACGGAGAGGCCCCCGCCGCCGGCGCCCAGGATCATCTTGTAGCGCTCGTTGGTCTGCTGGGCGTTGCCGAACCCGGCGAACTGCCGGATCGTCCAGGTCCGCCCGCGGTAGCCGGTCGGGTAGAGACCCCGGGTGTACGGGTACTCGCCCGGCCAGCCGATGCGCTCGAAGCCCGGGTAGGGCACGCCCTCCGGCGGCCCGTAGACCGGGTCGACGGGCATCCCGGAGAGCGTGGTGAAGTCGGCGTCCCGCTTGCGCGCGGCGTCGTAGCGGGCCTGCCAGCGCGCCCGTCCGGCGGCGATCTCGTCGGCGTTCATCGGCGGGGCTCCTCCTCGAGTCCTCGACTGCACTGCGAGTGTAGAGCCCAGACCTGAACGATCGCTAAGTAAGTTCGTACCGGCAGGTAACCTGAGCCGCCGGACGCGTCACGCGACGGGCGCGGCGGGACCGCCCAGGGCCACGTCGTCGACCCTGATGTTGACCTCGTCGACCCGCAGCCCGTACGCCTCGACCGCCCCGGCGACCTGCGCCCGGACCTCGGCGGTCACCTGCGGCACCGCCCGGCCGGCCTCGATCACGATGACCAGGTTGACCACTGCCGCGCCGTTCGTCACGTGGGCCGAGCAGCCGCGCCGGGCGTCGCCGACCTGGTCGAGCCCGACCTTGTCGAGCACCGCGTTGAAGAACCGGGCCACGTCGCCGCCCAGCTCGACCACCCCGGGCACGGACCGCGCGGCGGCCACCGCGATCTTCTCCACCACCTCGTCGGAGACGAGCGTCGTCCCGCCCGGCACCGCGTCCGGCGTCACCGACAGCTCCTGCGTCGCCTCGTCGCCCATCGTCTCCCCACTCCGCCGCGCACCGCCCCACGCCGACCGTGGAGCGGTGCGAGCGTACTAGCTCGACGGGGCCCCTCAGGAGCCGAGTTGGGAGAGCAGTTCGTCGGCCGCCGCATACGGGTCGAGGGCGCCCTCGGCCACCTTCGCGGCGAGCGCCGGCAGCTCCGTACCGTCGCGCAGGGAACCGATCCGGGCGCGGAGCACGCCCAGCGCGATCGCCTCGACCTCGGCGGCGGCCCGCGCCTCCTGGCGGCGACGCAGCTCGCCGTGCTCGACCAGCCAGGCGCGGTGCTTGTCGATGGCGGCGGCGATGTCGTCGATCCCCTCGCCCCGGGAGGCGATCGCGCGCACCACCTGCGGCCGCCAGTCGCCCGGGCCACGCTCGCCCAGGGCGATCATGCCCTGGATGTCGCGGTACGTGGCGTCGGCGCCGTCCCGGTCGGCCTTGTTGACCACGAAGACGTCGGCGATCTCCAGGATGCCGGCCTTGACCGCCTGGATCGCGTCGCCCATGCCGGGGGCGAGCAGCACCAGTGTGGTGTCGGCCAGCGAGGCGACCTCCACCTCGGCCTGCCCGACGCCCACGGTCTCCACCAGCACGACGTCGCAGCCGGCGCCCTCCAGCACCCGCACCGCCTGCGGCGTGGCGGCCGACAGCCCGCCCAGGTGGCCCCGGCTGGACATCGACCGGATGTAGACGCCCGGGTCGGTGGCGTGGTCCTGCATCCGGACCCGGTCGCCGAGGATCGCCCCGCCCGTGAACGGGCTGGACGGGTCGATGGCCAGCACGCCCACCCGGTGGCCGCGGGCGCGCAGCGCCCGGACCAGCTCGTTGGTGGTGGTCGACTTGCCCACCCCGGGCGAGCCGGTCAGCCCGACCACCTGGGCCTGGCCGGCGTACGGCGCGAGGGCCGCCGCGATCCGCGGCAGCGTCTCGTCGCCCGACTCGACCAGGGTGATCAGCCGGGCCACCGCTCGCGGATCGCCCGCGCGGGCCCGCTCGACCAGCATCGGCACGTCCCGGCTGCGGCGCACCGGGGGTGCGCCCGCCGCCGGGACGTTGTCGACGATCTCGCTCACTGTGCTGCCTCTACGGGATCGGCCGGCCGGCGGTCAGTGACCGCTCTCGCCGGGGGCCGGGACGTGGATGATCAGCGCGTCGCCCTGGCCGCCGCCGCCGCAGAGCGCCGCGGCGCCCGTGCCGCCGCCCCGGCGCTTGAGCTCCAGCGCGAGGGTGAGCACCAGCCGGGCGCCGGACATGCCGATCGGGTGGCCCAGCGCGATCGCCCCGCCGTTGACGTTGACCTTGTCCGGACTGATCCCGAGGTCACGGGTGGACTGGATGCCCACCTGGGCGAACGCCTCGTTGATCTCGATGAGGTCCAGGTCCTCGATGCCGAGCCCGCCCTTCTTGAGGGCGTGCTGGATCGCGTTGGACGGCTGCGAGTGCAGGGAGTTGTCCGGGCCCGCGACGTTGCCGTGCGCGCCGATCTCGGCCAGCCAGGACAGCCCCAGCTCCTTGGCCTTGGCCTTGCTCATGACGACCACCGCGGCGGCGCCGTCGGAGATCGGCGAGGCGCTGCCGGCGGTGATGGTGCCGTCCTTGGCGAACGCCGGGCGCAGCTTCGCCAGCGACTCGGCGGTGGTGTCCGGGCGGATCCCCTCGTCCTCGCTGATCACCAACGGGTCGCCCTTGCGCTGCGGGATGACCACCGGGGTGATCTCGTCGGCGAAGTGGCCGTTCTTCTGCGCGGCGGCGGCCCGCTGGTGGCTGGTCGCGGCGAACGCGTCCTGCTCCTCGCGGGTGATGCCGTGCCGCCCGTTGTGCCGCTCGGTGGACTCGCCCATCGCGCAGCTGTCCCAGGCGTCGGTGAGCCCGTCGAGCGCCATGTGGTCCTTGACCACCACGTCGCCGTACTTGTAGCCGCCGCGCTGGCCGAGCAGCAGGTGCGGGGCGTTGGTCATGGACTCCATGCCGCCGGCGACGACGACGTCGAACTCGCCGGCGCGGATCAGCTGGTCGGCCAGGGCGATCGCGTCCAGGCCGGAGAGGCAGACCTTGTTGACGGTCAGCGCCGGCACGGACATCGGGATGCCGGCCTCGACCGCCGCCTGGCGGGCCGGGATCTGTCCGGCGCCGGCCTGGAGCACCTGCCCCATGATCACGTACTGGACCTGCTCGGGGGCGACGCCGGCCCGCTCGAGCGCTGCCTTGATCGCGATGCCGCCGAGCCTGGTCGCGGGGAGGTCCTTGAGGTTGCCCAGCAGGCGCCCCATCGGGGTCCGCGCGCCGCTGACGATCACCGAAGCCATGCCTGCCTCCGAGGGGGTGCCGACCTGTACGCCTTAACGATTGTTCGGTCAGACTAGCGCCATGGCTGAGAACTCCCCCGTCGAGACCGCTGCCGACTATGTCACAGACATCGGCCTGCGCCGCATCGACCACGTCGGGGTCGCCGTCGCCGACCTGGACGCCGCGATCGACTTCTACCAGCGCACCTTCGGGATGCGCTGCGTGCACACCGAGGTGAACGCCGAGCAGGGCGTACGCGAGGCGATGCTGGCCGTCGGCCCGGACGCCGAGGGCGGCTGCGTGCAGTTGCTCGCCCCGCTGACCCCGGAGTCGACCATCGCCAAGTTCCTCGACAAGAAGGGCCCGGGCGTGCAGCAGGTGGCGTACACCGTCGAGGACATCGACGCCGCCTGCGCGAAGCTGCGCGAGCGGGGCGTGAAGCTGCTCTACGACACCCCGAAGCGCGGCACCGCCAACTCGCGGGTCAACTTCGTCCACCCGAAGGACGCCGGCGGGGTGCTGGTCGAACTCGTCGAGCCCGCCGCCGGGCACTGATCCCCCACCTCCGGCCCCCGCCGACCGGGCGGGGGGCCGGAGGCCACTCCCCCGGCTGGCGGAAGAGGGGCCGGGGGGCCCTCCCCGGCTGGTGGGAGAGGGGCCGGAGGCCCCTGCGAGCACGCTGGTGCGTGGTTCCACCGCCGCCCGGGCACCTCCACGCATCGGCCAATGCAGTTTTTCACAGAGGACTTCCGGCCCTACCTACTGTTCAGTAACGTCCCGCCCCACGGGAGCGCGGCCGGTACCGGATGTGTCGGATGCCGACATGGCGGTGGGCCGCACCGACGCCGACGATGGCAGCACCCAGGCCCGCGTGGGCGGGGTGCGGACGAACGGGAGGTCGACGTGCAGGACATCCTCGAAGCGATCATGGCGGCGGAGGGATCCGACCAACCCGCACGGGAGCTCGCCGGGATCGCCGGCCTGCCGGTACCCGAGACGTACCGCGGCGTGGTGGTGCGCGCCGACGAGACCCGGATGTTCGACGGCCTGGCCACCCGGGACAAGGACCCGCGCAAGGCGCTGCACGTGCAGGAGGTGCCGACGCCGGAGCTGGGCCCGGGCGAGGCGCTGGTCGCGGTGATGGCGAGCGCGATCAACTACAACACGGTCTGGACCAGCATCTTCGAGCCGCTGCCGACCTTCAAGTTCCTCCAGCGCTACGGCCGGCTCTCCGAGCTGACCCGCCGGCACGACCTGCCGTACCACGTGGTGGGCTCCGACGCCGCCGGCGTGGTGCTGCGCACCGGGCCCGGGGTGACGAAGTGGAAGGCCGGCGACGAGGTCGTCGCGCACTGCCTCTCCGTGGAGCTGGAGGACGCGGCCGGGCACGACGACACCATGCTGGATCCGCAGCAGCGGATCTGGGGCTTCGAGACCAACTTCGGCGGCCTGGCCGAGCTGTGCGTGGTCAAGGCCAACCAGCTGATGCCCAAGCCGCGCCACCTGAGCTGGGAGGAGGCGGCCAGCCCGGGGCTGGTCAACTCGACGGCGTACCGGCAGCTGGTGTCGCACCACGGGGCGAACATGAAGCAGGGCGACGTGGTGCTGATCTGGGGCGCCTCCGGCGGCCTCGGCGGCTACGCCACCCAGATGGCGCTCAACGGCGGCGCGATCCCGGTCTGCGTGGTCTCCTCGCCGGAGAAGGCGGAGCTGTGCCGGAAGATGGGCGCCGAGCTGGTGATCGACCGCACCGCCGAGGGCTTCCGCTTCTGGAAGGACGAGCAGACCCAGGACCAGGACGAGTGGCGCCGCTTCGGCGAGCGCATCCGCGAGCTGACCGGCGGCGACGACCCGGACATCGTCTTCGAGCACCCCGGCCGGGAGACCTTCGGCGCCAGCGTCTACGTGGCCAAGAAGGGCGGCACCATCGTCACCTGCGCCTCCACCAGCGGCTACCTGCACCAGTACGACAACCGCTACCTCTGGATGCACCTGAAGCGGATCATCGGCAGCCACTTCGCCAACTACCGCGAGGCGTGGGAGGCCAACCGGCTCGTGGCACTGGGCAAGGTCCACCCCACCGTGTCGAAGACCTACGCGCTGGAGCAGACCGGCCAGGCCGCGTACGAGGTGCACCGCAACGCGCACCAGGGCAAGGTCGGCGTCCGCTGCCTCGCCCCGACGGACGGCCTCGGCGTACGCGACCGCGAGCTGCGCTCCCGGCACGAGGACGCGATCAACCGGTTCCGCGGCCACTGACCCGAGGGACGAGGCGCCGTCAACCATTGCGGTGAACGGCGATTGCCTTTCCGCCTAGTGTCGGACGCTCATTCGAGCGATGCCGACCATGGCGCGACAAAGGGCCGCGGGGCACTCCCGCGGCCCTTTTCCATGTCACGCTCCGTGCCCTCTCCCCTGTCACGCTCCGTGCCGTCCGACCCGCCCGGGACCTGCCAAGATCGGCGATCTGCCCGGTCCTCGGCGGACCCGCAGTTGACCATGTAATGAGGACACGAAAGCTCGGCACCGCTCTTGCGAAGCACCCTGGGGGGTCTGCGAGTATGTCCCAATGCCCCAGCAGTCCTCCCCTCTTGCGTTCTTCGATAACGCGAACTCGCAGCCCGATTTCACCGTTGGCCTGCGCGGCTACAACACCCACCAGGTCGATGACTTCATCGGCCGGATGACGGCCGCGCTGACCCAGTCCGAGCAGGCCCGCGCCGAGGCCGAGCAGCGGATGAACGACGCCCAGCGACGGCTCCGCCAGGCCGAGCAGCGGATGAGCGCGCTGGAGCAGAAGCTCGCCGACACCAACAAGCAGCTCGAGGAGAACAGCCGGCCCACCCTCTCCGGCCTCGGCACCCGCGTCGAGCAGATCCTGCGGCTGGCCGAGGAGCAGGCCAACGACCACCGCAACGAGGCCAAGCGCGAGTCGGAGGGCATCCTCTCCGCCGCCCGCCTCGAGGCGCGCGAGATCACCGACAAGGCGCGCGCCGAGGCGGCGGCCATGAAGGCCAACGCCGAGCGGGAGGCGGGCAGCGTCCGCACCGCCGCCGAGCGCGAGGCCGCCGAGGTCCGCGTCCAGGCCCGGCGCGAGGCCGACACGCTGCGCGCCGACGCCGACCGGGAGACCAAGCAGCTGCGCACGGTCACCGCCCACGAGGTCGCCGAGCTGAAGTCCACCGTCGAGCGCGAGGTCGCCACCCTGCGGGCCACCGCCGAGCGGGAGATCACCCAGCAGCGGGCGAAGGCGGCCCGCGAGGCCGAGGAGAAGCGCGCCGAGGCGACCAAGCTGCTCACCGACGCCCGCGACAAGCGCGACAAGGACCTCCAGGCCCTGGAGCTCCAGCTGGCCGAGCGCCGGGAGAAGGCCGAGCGCGAGGAGTCCGAGCGGCACGCCGCGCAGGTGGCCCAGACCCAGAAGCTGGTCAGCGAGGCCGAGCAGCGGGCCCACGCCGCGCAGGAGCGGGCCAAGGAGATCGAGCAGCGCGCCGAGGCCCGCCGGGTCGAGTCGGAGCGCACCGCCAACGAGACGGTCGACAAGGCCAAGGCGTTGGCCGACAAGACCCTCACCGAGGCGAAGGCCGAGTCGAAGCGCCTGCTCACCGAGGCGCGCACCGAGGCCGAGCTGACCACCCAGGCGGCCCGCCGCGAGGTCGAGGACCTCACCCGGCAGAAGGACGCCGTCACCTCGCAGCTCGGCCAGATGCTCTCCGGCCTCGCCGGCATCGTGCCGGGCGTGCCGGCCACGCCGCCGGCCGCGCCGGCCAAGCCGGAGGCGAAGAAGGCCGACAACGCCGACGAGCGGGTGGCCGCGGAGACCGCCAACTGACCCGACCGACCCACCCGACCGGGGCATGATTTCCACGGCGCGGGGTGACACCGGGTGACCGGTGCGCCCCGCGCCGTACGCTTTTTCCCGCCAACCGAATTGCCCGGGCGTGTCGGCAGTGAAGTAGGTCCTATCCGGGGCGTCCGTATCGCCCCAGCCGGACTGGAGGCGTGTGAGGATGGGGGCATGTCGCACGGCGAGGAACTGTTCGCTCTCGGCGGGGATGTGACCACGGAGCCCAGCTTCGAGTCCGCTCTGCGGGGGTACGAGAAACGACAGGTCGACCGGTACGTCGCTCGCGCGGAGCACGAGATCGCGGCCCTGGCGGCCGAGCGGGAACAGGCCTACACACAGATCCACAAGCTGGCCGGCCAGGTCGAGGTGCTCCAACGCGACCTCGCCCAGGCGCGCAAGTCGTCCGGGGCGCTCGAGAACGTCTCCTACCGGCACCTGGGCCCGCGGGTGGAGCAGATCCTCACCATCGCCGAGGAGCAGGCCGACGCGATCCTGGCCTCCGCCAACGAGGAGATCGAGGCTCGCCGGGCCGCCGCGGAGCACATCGTCGACGAGGCCCGCGAGCAGGCCGCCACCGCCCTCAAGGATTTCGAGATCGCGCTGGCCGCCCGCCGGACGGAGGAGGAACGGCACACCGCGGCCCGCAAGGCCGAGGCGGACGCCGCCGTCCGGACCGCCAAGGACGAGGCCGCCCGGCTGCGCAAGGCCGCCCAGGAGGCGCTCGCGAAGGCCCAGCAGGAGGCCACCCAGCTGCGGGACGCGGCCAAGGAGATCCACCAGCGGGCCCAGCAGGAGGCGACCAAGCTGCGCGAGGCCGCCAAGGAGGTGCACGCCAAGGCGCAGCAGGAGGCCACCCAGCTGCGGGAGGCCGCCAAGGAGGTGCACGCCAAGGCCCAGCAGGAGTCCAAGCGCCTGGTCGACCAGGCCACCGAGGCGGGCCGGGCCACCCACGCCAAGGCGCAGCGGGACGCCAAGCAGATCATCGACGACGCCGCGAGCGCCGGCCGGGCCACCCGCGAGAAGGCCCGCCAGGAGGCCGAGCGGCTCACCACCCAGGCGGCCGAGACGGCCAAGCGCAACCGCGCCGAGACCGAGGCGTACGTGCAGCGGATGCGCAGCGAGACCGAGGCGTACGTGCAGCACGCCCGGGCCCAGACGCAGCAGGAGCTGGGCGCCTGGCGGGCCGGGGTCGAGCAGGAGGTCAACAGCCGGCGCGAGGCCGCGGACCGAGAGCTGACCCAGCGCCGCGCGACGGCCGAGCAGGAGTTCACCAAGCGCCGCGACGAGCTGGAGAAGCAGTACAAGACCCGGCTCGCCGAGCTGGAGAAGCAGCACACGAGCCGGCACGACGAGCTGGAGTCCGGGTTCGAGTCGCGCCGCGCCGCGCTGGAGGCGGAGTACACCGCCCGGAAGAACGAGATCGAGCAGGGTGCCGCCGCCGTCCGCCAGGCCGCCGAGCAGGACGCCCTGACGATGCGCCGGCAGGCCGAGGAGGAGGCCGCGGCGCTGCTCGGCCGGGCCGAGTCGGAGGCGGCCGACAAGCGCCGCAAGGCCGACGAGCACGTGGCGACGTCGCGGCGGCAGTTCGAGGAGTACGCGGCCACGACGCAGCAGCACCTCGCCACCACGCAGCAGCACCTCGCCGCCACGCAGCAGGAGGCCGCCGCCAGCCGTCAGCAGCTCGCCCAGGTGATGCTGGAGATCGCCCAGGCCCAGCAGGAGCTGGCCGACCTGCGGCAGGAGACCTGGAAGTCCCGGCAGGAGTCCGACGAGCTCCAGCGACAGGTGGCGGAGCTGCGGTTGGGTCGGCTCGCCGCGGCCGACCGGCCGGGCGGGACGGACGGCGCCGCCGCCCCGGTGGTCGCGGACGGCAAGCCGGCCACGGCGAACGGCGGCAGGCCCCGCCCCGACACGGACAAGCCCACGGCCGACAAGACCCCGGCGGGTGCGGGCACTGCCCCGGTCGGCGCGGGCACGACCCCGGTCGGCGCGGACACGACCCCGGTCGGCGCGGACACGACCCCGGTCGCCGCGGACACGACCCCGGTCGCCGCGGACACGGACAAGGCGGACAGGACCCCGGCGGGCGCGGGTGCGGCCACGGCGGGAGCGGGCACGGCCCCGACGGAAGCGGCCAAGGCGGATGCGGCCCCGTCCTCCTCGGACGGGAAGCCCGCCGCCGGCAAGGTGGAGCCGGAGAACGCCGGGCAGCCGGCCAAGGGCCGGATCGAGCCGGCCGACGCCGGGCAGCCGGCCAACGGCAAGGCCACCGTCACCACCGTCGACGGGGGTACGGCCAGCGCCGGCGTGGACGGGGAGCCGACCGTGGCGGCGGTGCCCGGCGAGGGAGGTCGGGGCGCCACCCCGACGAAGATCACCAGCACCGGCGAGAACGGCAAGCGCCCGGCGAAGCCGACCACCGACGAGCGCAGCGCCAAGCCGAGCAAGGTCGTCGTCGAGAAGGACTGACCCCTGGCCGCTCCCCCGCCCGACGATTCGGGTGCGTCGGGCGGATCTTGGCAGGATCGGACCCCTATAGGGGCCGTTCCGTACCAAGATCTCAGGACCTCGGTCGTGCCCGCGTCTCAGAGGGTGCGCGGAGAGGTGGCGTTGGCTGGTCCCGGTGGCACGGCCGGGTCAGATCGCACGGCTCGGGCGGGTGGTACGGCTCGGGCGGGTGGCACGGTCGGGCCTGCGGCGTACGCTCCCGGTGGGATCCGCCGACGTGAGCCGTGGTCGGGCCGTCCCGCGGGAATCGATCCAGGGAGGTCCGATGGCGGACGACGGACCGATGGCGTCGAGCGGCGACCGGGAGCCCGGCCGCGCCCCGGCACCGGGCGACAGGAACCGGAAGCCGGAGCACGCCACCGCGCCCGAACACGCCGACAGGACGACGAGCACGGCAGGCACGACGAGCACGGCGGGCACGAGAGACACGACGAGCACGACCGGCACGACCGGCAGGTCGGACGACGGCGAGCCGGCGGGCAACGGGTCGAGCCGGTTCGGTACGCCGGGGCGGCCGCTGAAGCGCAGCAGCTTCCTGGTCGGCTTCACCGGCGCGGCCGGGGTGCTGCTCGCGTACGCCCTCTATCTGGGCCTGCGTAACGCGGCCGGCATCCTGGTCCTGGTGGTCATCGCGCTCTTCCTCGCCGTCGGCCTGCACCCCGCGGTGGTCCGGTTGCGGTCCTGGGGGCTGCCGCACGGGCTCGCCGTGGCGGTGGTCGCGCTGACGGTCGTGCTGCTCCTCTGCGGTGGCCTGTTCGCCCTGGTGCCGCCGATCGTCACGCAGACCGGGCAGTTCATCGACCAACTGCCGAGCTACCTGGAGTCGTTGCGCCGCAACGAGACGGTCAACGACCTGGTGGAGCGGTACGACCTGATGGAGCGGGTGCAGAGCGCGGCGAACGCGGACACGGTCGGTCAGGCCCTCGGCGGGGTGCTCGGCGGCGCCCAACTGATCTTCGGCACGGTCTTCCGGGGGCTGACCGTGCTGGTGTTGACCATCTACTTCCTGGCCTACTTCGACCGCCTCCGCGACCTGGGCTACTCGCTGGTGCCCCGCTCACGCCGGGAGCGGGTGCAGCTCATCGGGGACGAGATCCTGACCAAGGTGGGCGCCTACATGGTCGGCGCCCTGAGCATCGCGGTGCTGGCGGGGATCTCCACGTACGTCTTCGCGTTGATCGTCGGGCTGCCGTACCCGTTCGCGCTGGCCGTGGTGGTCGCGGTGACGGACCTGATCCCGCAGATCGGCGCGACCCTCGGCGCGGTGATCGTCAGCCTGGTCGGGTTCGCCACGGACCTGCCGATCGGCATCGCCTGTGCGGTGTTCTTCCTGATCTACCAGCAGGTGGAGAACTACCTGATCTACCCCAAGATCATGCGCCGGTCGGTGTCGGTCAACGAGGTGGCCGCCCTGGTGGCCGCCCTGCTCGGGGTCTCCCTGCTGGGCGTGGTGGGTGCGCTGATCGCCATCCCGGCGGTGGCCGCGCTCCAGCTCATCCTGCGGGAGGTGGTCCTGCCCCGGCAGGAGTCCCGCTGACCCCGCCCGGCCTCAGCCGGCCTGGCCGGCGGGCGGGCCGGGCACCGGGCGGTCCGCGAAGGAGGCAACCGTGCGGTCGGCGTACGCGCTGACGTCGCCGGTCTCCATCGGGCCGTCCCAGGTGGTCGGCAGCGGCACGGCGGCGGCCGGGTTGACCCGGCGGACCACCTCGTCCAGCACGGTCTCAGCGTCGCCGACCCAGAGGTGCTTCGCCCCGGGCACCCCGACCACCTCGGCCTGCGGCACCGCCGCGAAGCGCTCCCGGGCCTCGTCGGGGCGCAGGTAGTCGTCGAACTCGGGCACCAGCGCGGTCAGCGGCTTGCCGGACTCCGTCCAGTGCTTCAGGTCGGCCGGGGCGGAGAAGCGCAGCGGCGGGGAGAGCAGGATCGCCCCGACGACGGCCGGGTCGCAGCCGTACTTGAGGGTCAGGTCCGTGCCGAACGACCAACCGAGCAGCCAGACGTTCGGCAGCTCGTGGAACTCGGCGTACTCGATGGCGGCGGCGACGTCGAAGCGCTCGCCGACCGCGTTGTCGAAGGCCCCCTCGCTGGTGCCGCGCAGGCTGGTGGTCCCCCGGGTGTTGAAGCGGAGCACCGCCAGGTCGGCCAGGGCCGGCAGCCGCCACGCCGCCTTGCGGAACACGTGGCTGTCCATCATCCCGCCGTGCGTCGGCAGGGGATGCAGGCAGACGAGGGTGCCCACCGGGTCACGGTCCAGCGGGCGGGCCAACTCGCCGACCAGCCGCAGACCGTCCGCGGTGTGCAGCTCGATGTCCTCGCGGTGCCCGGGCAGGATGGAGGACGCGCGGATCGGTGTGCTCACCCCACCAGTCTCGCCGGTGCGGCCGGGAACCGCCGGGCGGGGCGGAAACAGCGTGATCCAGATCGCTCAGCCGTAGCGGGGAGCACCGCGACCGCGCTGGACGACCGGACCGCGCCGGTCCCGGGCCCGCCAGCACCCGCTGTGCCAGTGCCGCCGGTCGGTCAGGTCGCCCCGCCCGTCCGCCGGCCACGCCACCAGGTGCGCCACCCCGGGCCGGATCTCCTGGTCACAGCCCGGACAGCGGTACGTCTTGGTGGAGGCGCCGCCGCTGATGCCGCGGACCTGCCAGTCACCGTCGCGCCACTGCTGCACCGAGGCGACGCCCTGGCGGGCCCGGTCGGGGTCGAGGTGCGCGGCGTCATCGCGGCGGGGTCGGTTGCGACGGGGGCTCACGCTTGCCAAGCGTACGTGCCGGCGGCGGGACCGGCCCGGGGGTGGCGGGCCGGCCCCGCCGCCGGTCAGTCCCAGGTCTGCGGGTCACCGGGATCGGCGGCGACCTGCGCCCCGCCCAGCAGGACAGCGGCGTCCGCCTCGGTGAAGTCCCCGTGCGACCAGCTGAAATCGACTATCAGGTGGGCCTTCGGGATGCCGAGCAGCTCCAACTGGTCGCCCCGCGGGTAGAGGTAGGCGGCCCGGCCCCCGATCGTCCGGTTGCCCGCAGTACGGCCGGTGACCATCGAGCGCGCGTAGTCGAACGCGACACGCGTCTGCGCTTCCCCGGGCCCGTACACCACCAGCGACACGTGCAAGGTGGCGGGGAAGGACCCCGCATCGACGGTGCACTGGTCCAGCCGGGCACCGGTGGGCAGCGTGGTGAGCCGCACCGGCGCGACGCAGCGGCGCGCCTCACCCAACCGGAGGGCGCCGACCGCCACCTCGATCTCCTCGGCGGTCGTGGCGGAAACGGCGGCCCGGGCGTACAGGCCGGGGGCCGGTTGCCAGAGCCGGATCCAGACGGAGGTGCCGCCCTCCCGGTGCAGGCGGTCCGTGCCGTCGAAGACCGTCCCGCCCGTCATTCCGGTGACCCCCGGCGGCAGCCCTTCGACCGCGTACTCCCACAGCGCGTCGGCGGAACGGGCCAGCGCGACGCTCACCGGCCGGCCACCGCCGACCTCGACGCGGATGCTCTCCACGCCGAACCCGACGTGCCAGCCCCGGTAGCGGGCGCGGGCCGGGTCGAACCCGAAGTGCAGCACCTGCGGATCCGTGCCGACCAGGTCGGGCCGGGCGGCCGCGCCGGGGACTTTCTCCAGCCGGGGCGGCGCGGCGGTGGCGGCGTCCGGCGCGGCGGCGTTCGGCGGGCGTACCCGCTCCGGCAGGCCGGCGCCGGTGGCGACGGTGAACCCGAGCACCGCCGCCACGCCCAGCGCGACGCCCGCGCCGGCCCGACGGAGACGGCGGCGGACCCGTCCCCCGGCGACGGCACGGGCGGTGAGCCGGTCGGTGTCGACCGTTCCCTCGGCGCGTTCCCGCAGCGTCCGTACGATCCGTTCGTCGAGGTCGGTCACGCCCGGCTCCCGTTCGTCGCCGGGACGCCGTAACGCTCCCGGAGGTGGTTGAGCGCCCGCATGGCATGGGTGCGGACGGTGACCGGCGAGCAGCCGAGGATCTGGGCGATGGTCGCGTCGTCGAGGTCCTCGTAGTAGCGCAGCACGAGCACGGCCCGCTGGCGGTCCGGCAGCCCGAGGATGAGCCGCCACATGGCGTCCCGGTCGGCGGTCTCGCCGCCGAGGTCGCCGTGCTGGGGCCGTTCCGCGAAGTCGGCGGTGGCCAGCTCCCGGTTCGTCCGCCGACGCCACCAGGAGTTGTTGGCGTTGACCAGCATCCGGCGCACGTACACGTCCGGCCGGTCCACCCGGGCGATCCTCCGCCAGTGCACGTACGCGCGGGTCAGGACGTCCTGGGTGAGGTCCTCGGCCCGGTGCTCGTCGCCCGTCAGCAGCCGGGCCAGCCGCATCAGGGCGGGGCCTCGGCTGCCGACGTACTCCTCGAAGGTCACACCATGCAGACGCCGTCACCGGCGGACGGTGTTGACCGGGTCAACGACGGGTGTGGTCGCGGAAGCCCCGGCCGCTCTTGCGCCCCAGGTAGCCGGCCGTGACGAGGTGCTCCAGCAGCGGCGCGGGCGCGAAGCCCGGCTCCCGCAGCTCCAGGTAGAGCTCCCGCTGGATGGCCAGCGAGACGTCCAGGCCGACCACGTCGAGCAGCTCGAACGGGCCCATCGGGTAGCCGCAGCCCAGCTTCATGGCGTGGTCGATGTCGTCGGCGGTGGAGTAGCTCGCCTCCAGCATCTTCACGGCGTCGTTGAGGTACGGGAAGAGCAGCGCGTTGACGATGAAGCCGGACCGGTCGCCGCAGACCACGCCCGTCTTGCCCAGCGCGGCGCAGACCGCGCGGGCGGTGGCGGTGGTCTCCGCCGAGGTGCGGATGGTCTCCACGACCTCGACCAACGGCATGAGCGGCGCCGGGTTGAAGAAGTGCAGCCCGATCACGTCGGCGGGCCGCTGGGTGGCCATCGCGACGTCGATCACCGGCAGCGAGGAGGTGGTGGTGGCGAGCACGACGCCCGGCTTGCAGATCTCGTCGAGGCTGGCGAAGAGGGCCTTCTTGACGCTCAACTCCTCGACCACGGCCTCGACGACGAGGTCGACGTCGGCGAGGTGGTCCAGGGTCGCCGACCAGTTGATCCGGCCGAGCGCGGCGTCCCGGTCCGCCTCGCTGAGCTTGCCGCGCACCACGCCCTTGTTGAGCGAGGTCTTGACCGCCTCGAAGACCTTTGCGGACTTCTCCGCGCCCCGGGTCACCGAGACGACCTCGTAGCCGGCCTTCGCGAAGACCTCGATGATGCCGGTGGCCATCGTCCCGGACCCGACGACGCCGACCTTCGCGATCGCGGCGGCGCCGGCGAGCGCGGCCTCCGCCGCCACGGGCGTCTGCTCGTCGGGTACGACGACCGGGGAGCCCGGCCGCTCGTAGGTGTAGAAGCCCCGGCCGGACTTGCGGCCGAGCAGCCCGGCGGTGACCATCTGCTTGATCAGCGGCACCGGCGCGTGCCGGCGGTCCCGCCCGCCGCGCCGGTACATGGTGTCGAGGATCTCGTACGCGGTGTCCAGGCCGATCAGGTCCATCAGCGCCAGCGGGCCCATGGGCAGGCCGCAGCCGAGCTTCATGGCCGCGTCGATGTCCTCGCGGGTGGCGTAGTGCGCCTCGAACATCCCGACGGCGTGGTTGAGGTAGCCGAAGAGCAGCGCGTTGGCGATGAAGCCGGCCCGGTCGCTGATGGTGACGTCGACCTTGCCGAGCCGCTTGCAGAGCGCCTCCACGTCGGCGACCACGTCGGCGGAGGTGACCACCGTCCGGACCACCTCGACCAGCTTCATCACCGGGGCGGGGTTGAAGAAGTGGATGCCGATCACCTGGTTGGGACGGCTGGTGGCGACGGAGATCTCGGTGACGCTCAGCGACGAGGTGTTGGTGGCCAGGATCGCCTCGGGCTTGCAGACCCGGTCCAGCTCGGCGAAGATCCGCTGCTTGAGGTCCAGGTGCTCGGGCACCGCCTCGATGACCAGGTCCACCGCGTGCAGCGCGTCCAGCCCGACGGCGAACCGTACGCGGCTCAGCAGCGCGTCCCGGTCGGCCTCGGCGAGCTTGCCCTTGGCCACGGCCCGGTCCGTCGACCCGGTGAGGATGGCCCGGCCGCGTTCCAGCGCGTCCTCGGAGACCTCCACCGCGACGACGTCGACCCCGTTGCGCGCGAATACCTCGACGATGCCGGCACCCATGGTGCCCAGACCCACAACGCCCACGCTGGTGAAATCACGCGCCACGACCAGCCTCCTCGATGCTCCGCACAGCCACGTTAACGACCATTAAGGTTATGCGCGCGAGTCTGCCACGTGACGTTGTGTTGTCGAGGCGCCGTGGGAAATTTCACGAGCCCAGCGGGCTGCGCGCGCACCGTCCGGCGGGGCGGGTCGGCTCGCGGCCGGTCGGTCGCTCGCCGGCTCGCCCGCCGGTCAGGCCAGCGTGTCGGTCAGCCCCAGCAGTTCGGCGACGAACTCGGCCGGCCGCTCCAGGTGCGGGCTGTGCCCGCAGCCGGGCAGCAGCACCTCGCGGTACGCCCCGCCGGCCGCCGCGTAACGCTCCAGCACCGCCCGGGTCTGCGCCACCATCGGCTGCGCCGGGCAGGCTGCCTCCCCCGGCCAGCCGGGCACCACGCCCAGCGAGCCCAGGTGGGCCAGGTCCATCATCGCGGTGTCCGAGACGATCACGTCGGCGTCCCCGTGGATCCAGGTGATCGGCGGCTTCCCGGGCACGGCGACCAGCTCGTCGGCGATCCGGAAGTGCGCCGGGGAGAGGGCGTTGAGCACGCCGCGCCGTCCCGGGGCGGTGCCGGGCCAGTTCGTCGAGGCCACCGCCGTACCGGGGTAGTTGTCGTCACCGGTCGCGGTGGAGAGGAGGCTGTCCAGCAGCAGCTCCTCGTCGTCGCCGAGCGAGGCCGGGTCCGCCACGTAGGTGGCCCGCAGCACGGCGCGCGGGCTGGCCGGGCTGTCCACACCCCGGTCGCCGGCGGCCAGCCGCCTGACGAAGTCCCCGTTGGCGGTGCCGCCGCCGGTGCCGGCGAAGTCGGGGGTGGTCGGCGTCCCCGCCAGGTCCCGGGTGCCGCCGTAGCCGTAGGGCGAGACCGGAGCGGCGAGCAGCAGCGCGCCCACCCGGTCGGGGTGGTCGACGAGCAGCCGCATGGCCACCCCGCCGCCGAGCGAGTGGCCGACCACCACCGGCCGGACGCCGGGGGCGAAGAGGGACGGCTCGTCGAGCAGCGCGGCGACGTCGTCGGCGAAGTCGCGCAGCCCCCGGGTCGCGTCCACTCCGACGGTGTCGGTCAGCCCGTAGCCGCGCAGGTCGGGCGCGACCACCCGGAGGGTGGCCGGCAGTCGCCGCAGGAGCGGCTCCCAGAAGGCCGCCGACGAGCAGTTGCCGTGGATCAGCAGTACGGGAACGCCGTCCGGCGGCCCAGCCACCCGTATCGCCTGGGTGATGCCGTTCGCCGACACCTGCCGCTGTCCGGTCTCCATCCGCCGGATGCTGCCACGAGGGCGCCGGACGCGTCCATGGGCCGGCCCGCCACCTTCCCCGGCCCGGAGGTGTGCGCCGGCATCCGCCGTCGGTGCCGGTCAGGACGGCGCGGACGACACCGCCGGAAGCGCCAGCGGCGACGCCGCGTCGACTGCCGGGGTGGCCTGCGCCGCGATCGGCAGCGGCAGGGTCGGGCGGCGGTCCCGGCGCGGCTCGCCGAAGCTGAAGCCCACCGGGTCGGTCCGCGCCACGCCGGGGTCGAAGACGCGCAGCTCGGTGCGGCCGAGTCGGATCACGTCCCCGTCGGCCAGCCGCTCCACGCCGGTTATCCGCCGGTCGTTCAGCCAGGTGCCGTTGGTGGAACCCAGATCCGCCAGGGCCGCCCCCTCGCCCGTCAGCCAGACCTCGGCGTGCCGGCGGCTCAGGTGGGCGTCGTGCACCACGATGTCGGCGGTCGACCCCCGGCCGATGACCTGCCGCTCAGGGCCCACCCGGACGCTCAGCCCCCGCATCGACCCACCGGCCACCGTCAACAACGGTCTCAGTTCCGGATGTTCCTCCATGGAATGTCAGCCTCCACCCCGCGCGGTCACCCCGCGCGTCAGCCTGCCACCACACGGTAGTCGCTCCCACCGCCGCATGGTCACCTCCGCGTCCCCGGCCGGACACCTCGCGTTCGGCGATTCGGCGCCCTCCGGCGGAAGAATCATCACAAGTCCGGCCGACCGGCGTCCACCCCGTTCCGCCGTCCCGCGGCCGGTCCGACCGGCGGGACCCGGCCGTCGCGGCCCTACCGGCGAGTAATTCTCGGGTCTAGACTTCCGCCATGACGGCTGTGCGTGTCCCGGGTACCCCGGTCATCGAGGACGGTCGGCTGGTGTCGACGAGCCCGGCGACCGGCGCGGAGGCCGGACGCCTGCCGGTCGCCACCGCCGAGGACGTCGGGCGGGCCGTCGAGCGGGCCCGAGCGGCCGGCGAGTGGTGGGCCGGGCTCGGCTTCGGCGGGCGCAGGGAGCGGCTGCTGCGCTGGCGCACCCTGCTCGCCCGGCGGATCGAGGAGATCGCCGAGCTGGTGCACGTCGAGGGCGGCAAGCCGATCGCCGACGCCGTCGTCGAACTCGTCAGCGCCGTCGAGCACGTCGACTGGGCGGCCCGCAACGCCGGCCGCGTGCTGGGTCCCCGCCGGGTCCGCTCGCGGCTCGTCCTGGCCGAGTTCTCCGCCCACCTCGAATACCAGCCGTACGGCGTCGTCGGCGTGATCGGTCCGTGGAACTACCCCGTCTTCACCCCGATCGGCTCCGCCGCGTACGCGCTGGCGGCGGGGAACGCGGTGGTGCTGAAGCCCAGCGAGTACACCCCTGTCGTCGGGCAGTGGCTGGTCGACACGTTCGCCGAGGTGGTGCCGGAGCAGCCGGTGTTCACCGCCGTGCACGGGCTCGGCGACGTCGGGGCGGCGCTCTGCCGCTCCGGAGTAGACAAGGTGGCCTTCACCGGCTCGTCGGCCACCGCGCGGAAGGTGATGGCGGCCTGCGCCGAGTCGCTGACGCCGGTGCTGCTGGAGGCGGGCGGCAAGGACGCGATGATCGTCGACGCCGACGCCGACCTGGACGCCGCCGCCGAGGCGTGCGTCTGGGGCGCGCTGACCAACGCCGGCCAGACCTGCATCGGCATCGAACGGGTCTACGCGGTCGAGCCGGTCTTCGACGCCTTCGTCGGCAAGGTCGTCGAGCGGGCCGGCCGGTTGACCGTCGGCCCGGACGACGCGGACATCGGCCCGATCACCATGCCCAGCCAGGTCGACGTGATCCGCCGGCACATCGACGACGCGCTGGCCCGGGGCGGCCGGGCCGTGCTCGGCGGCGCGGACGCGGTGCAGCCGCCGTACGTACGGCCGACCGTGCTGGTGGACGTCCCGGAGGACTCCGCCGCCGTACGCGAGGAGACGTTCGGGCCGACGCTGACCATCAACCGGGTCCGCGACGCCGACGAGGCCGTCGCCCGCGCCAACGCCCTGTCGTACGGCCTGGGGGGTTCGGTCTTCGGCCGGCGGCGCGCGGTGGCGATCGCCCGGCGGCTGCGCTCGGGCATGGCGTCGGTGAACTCGGCGCTGACCTTCGCCGGGATGTCCACCCTGCCGTTCGGCGGCGTCGGCGACTCCGGCTTCGGGCGCATCCACGGCGAGGACGGGCTACGCGAGTTCAGCCGCGCCAAGGCCATCACCCGCCGGCGGGCCCGGTCGCTGCTGCCCTCGACGACCTTCGAGCGGACGCCGGCCGACGTCGCACGACTCGTGAAGGCCATCAAGGTCATGTACGGCAGGTGACTGTCGGATAACCGATCATGAACACCCTCACATGTGTCCAACGTGGTGGGAGCGGTACATTGCGTTAAATGCGCCCCCATCGATTGCGCTTCCACCTCGTCGACAGTGACCGGTCGTGGAGTGCCCGGCAACGGCGTCGCCGCGCCGACTGGCTGGTCCGGACGTTCCCTGACCTGGAGAAGATGCACGTCATCGACCTGGGCGGCCGGCTCGGCACCTGGACCCGGGCCGACGTGCGGCCGGCGCGCGTACACGTGGTCAACCTGGAGCGACCGCCCACGGACGTGCCGGAGTGGGCGGAGGTCGACCGGGCCGACGCCTGCGACCTGCCGGCCCGGATCACCGCGCGCCGCTACGACCTGGTCTTCTCCAACTCCGTGCTGGAGCACGTCGGCGGGCACGAGCGGCGGCTGCGCTTCGCCGACGCCGTGCGCAACCTCGGCGACCGGCACTGGGTGCAGACGCCCTACCGCTACTTCCCCATCGAGCCGCACTGGATCGCGCCGGGGATGCAGTTCCTCCCCGTGCGACTGCGGACCGCGTTCGCCCGCCGCTGGCCGCTCGGGCACAAGCCGACCCGCAGCCACGAGGCCGCCATCCACCAGGTGCTCTGGACGGAGTTGCTGGACCGCTCGCAGATGCGGCACTACTTCCCCGACTCGCGGATCCTCGTCGAACGGGTGGCCGGCCTGCCCAAGTCGCTGATCGCCGTCCGCGCGGACGGCCCGCCGGAGCCGCCCCGTTGACGTTGCGGCGGGCCCGTCCTCCGGCCTCCCCGCAATGCCGCGAGGAAGGTCCGTCAGAACAGGGTGAGCTCGTCGCGCTCGATGCCGCGCAGCTTGTCGTAGTCGACGACGACGCAGCGGATGCCCCGGTCCGTGGCGAGCACCCGGGCCTGCGGCTTGATCTCCTGTGCCGCGAAGACCCCGGCGACCGGCGCGAGCAGCGGGTCTCGGTTCATAAGCTCCAGGTACCGGGTGAGCTGCTCCACGCCGTCGATCTCGCCGCGCCGCTTCACCTCCACGGCCACAGCGCCCTGGTTGGCGTCCCGACAGAGCAGGTCAACCGGGCCGATCGCCGTCATGTACTCCCGGCGGACCAGCGTGAACCCCTCGCCGAGCGCTTCCGGGTTGGCCGCCAGCAGCTCCTGGAGATGCGCCTCCACGCCGTCCTTGCGCAGGCCCGGATCGACACCCAGCTCGTACGAGGTGTCCTGGAAGATCTCCTCCAGGGTGATCCGCAGCTCCTCCCCTGCCTTGTTGACGACCCGCCAGACGCCGGGGGCCTCCTCCAACCGGCAGGGCGGGCTCATCCAGTTCAACGGCTTGTACGCCCGGTCGTCGGCGTGGATCGACACCGACCCGTCCGCCTTCACCATGAGCAACCGGGTGGCCGGCGGCAGGTGGGCCGAGAGCCGTCCGACGTAGTCCACCGAGCACTTCGCAATGACCAACCGCACCCGACGAGGGTAGCCGAGACCCCGGCCCGCGCCACCGAGCGGCACTGGCGTGCCGGTGCGATGCTGAGACGGTGCTCGAAGTTCTCACCGGTACCGGTCTCGCCGCCTCGGCGGGGCTGAACGCGTACATCCCCCTGCTCACCATGGGTCTCCTGGCCCGCTACACCAGCCTGATCGACCTGCCCGGAGGCTGGCAGTGGTTGGGCAACGGCTGGGTGATCGCGATCCTGGCGGTGCTTTTGGTCGTCGAGGTCGTCGCCGACAAGGTCCCGGTGGTCGACCACGTCAACGACGTCGTGCAGACCGTGGTCCGGCCGACCGCCGGCGGCCTGGCGTTCGGCGCCGGCTCGTCGTCGGAGACGGTGACGGTCAGCGACCCGGGCACCTTCTTCTCGTCCAGCCAGTGGGTCCCCGTGGTGGCCGGGGTGGTGATCGCCCTCGGCGTACACCTGTTGAAGTCCGCCGCCCGACCGGTCATCAACGCGACCACGGCCGGCGTCGGCGCACCCGTGGCCAGCACCGCCGAGGACGCCACCAGCGTGGCCATGTCGGTGGTGGCGATCATCCTGCCGGTGCTGGTGCTGGCGTTCCTGCTCGGGCTGGTCGTCTTCGTCTTCTGGTTCGTGCGCCGCCGCTCCGACCGCCGCCGGGAGCGTCAGGCGGCGCGGGCCGCCGGCT
The DNA here is from genome assembly GCF_057197825.1 of Micromonospora sp. USAFONa4. Classification (NCBI taxonomy): domain Bacteria; kingdom Bacillati; phylum Actinomycetota; class Actinomycetes; order Micromonosporales; family Micromonosporaceae; genus Micromonospora; species Micromonospora sp. USAFONa4. Next base: position 2,125,769 of record NZ_CM170072.1, read on the forward strand.
TCCGCGTCTGACGCATCCGGACATGCCGCTGGCCGGCACCCCGGTTGGGGTGCCGGCCAGCGGCGTACGTGCGCGGTTGGTGTCCTGCTGTCAGCTGTTCCAGTGCTCGGCGACGAGGTCGGCGGCCTGCTGCTCCCACTGGGCGTAGTGGTCGGGGTACGCCGACACCTGCACCGTCTGCGCGGCCTTCGTCAACGGCATGTCCTGCCACCCGTCGACCTGCTTGAGGCCCTTCAGGAACGCCGTGGTCGAGTACTCGGGGTCGGTGATCTGCTCCACCGTGCCCCAACCCGAGGACGGACGCTGCTGGAACAGGCCCTGCGAGTCGTGGTCGTTGCGGTCACCCAGATGACCCAGGTTCTCCAGCTTCGACTCCTGCAACGCGGTGGCGATCGACACGACGGCGGCACGCTCGTCCATGCCGGCCTTCTTCGTCGCCGCGATGATCGCCTTCACGTTCGCCACCTGCTCATCCGACAGGTCGATACGCGACTGCGCGCCCTGCACGCCATGCGGCACCAGCTTGCCCATGTCCGGCTTGTCGGCCTGCACCGCAACCGCCGTGATCGGCGAGCCCGCCTCGACCTCGACACCGGAGTTGGCGTGGTTCAGCGGACCGGCAGCAAGACCACCGGCGACCGCCAGGCCAGCAATACCAAGAACGCTCTTACGCATGATCGTGTTCATCGGAAACGCTCCATTCGGGGGTCGGCACCCGCACCGAGGGGGATCGGCTCACGCGGGTGCAAGCACCGTCCGGCGCTCATGAACTCACGGGGGATCTCCGGCAACTCGTCCGGAGGAAGATCGGATCGGCCACGCCCGCCGGATGCCTGACCGCGAAGGTCGAAGCTGTCTCGCGGGGCGGGGACCCCTCACGGGATGCCCTTACGCGGGCCGTGACCATGTGTAACCACCGCCGACCCGCCATCATTCCGGGGCCCAGGCCCGCCAGCCGTCGGACAACGTGGCCTGGCCCACTGGGACGGGGTCGGCCGGCGGTCTCGCTCGGTCGTACGCAGGGTGTAACGACCCCGCCCCCGCCACGATTCCGCCCCCACGATGCCTCCGGCCACACCCAAAAAAACCGGACAAAGCATCCAGCACGGGGCGTCAGGTGAAGCCCAACGCGGACACAATCGGACCCCGGCGACGAGACCGGACACCGAAGCAGACAGGCGGCAAGGTGGGTGACCCGTGACACCCCGCCCGAATTGCCCCGCCTTGGGCCACCCACCGACGACCCACTCACTTAAGCCGCCCCAGATGGCCACTCAAAACGGACACCGGCCACAAACGGGTCCGCAGTCACCCCGTCCGTTGGAGATCTTGGTAGGAGAGTGCCTCTATAGGGGCGTTTTCTTGCCAAGATCTCCGGTTTGAGCCCGGCGGACGAGCGGCGTCCACCCACTGGTGATCAGGACGCCATGGACGTCAAAACCGCCCGGTAACGTCCATGACGTCCTGATCACCAGTGCCCGCCTCATGGCGGGCAGGCAGGTAGAGCTCGGGGACCCGACGGGCACCGCCCCGCCCGGGACAAGGCCGCGCAACCAACCCGGACAGGGTCCACGCGCGCAGCCTGCTCAGGCAGCAAGCTCGACAGCGGGCGCGCAGGAAACGTCACGCGCTGACATCATCTCCCGGTGCACGTGAAGATCCCCCGCGTTCCGCTCGTCGCGACCCTCACCGCCGTCGTCGCCGCCGCGGCTCTCCTCGCCCTCCCGAGCCCGCTGCGCGCGCCGGCCGACGCCGGCATCGTCCGCATCGCGGCAACGGATCGTGCCCCGACCGCCCCGGAGACCACGGCCTCCGCCGCGCCCGCGGGAACGGTGACCCCGGCCGCCCCGGAGACCACGGGTGCCGCCACGCCCGCGGCGACGGTCCCCGGCGCGACCCCGGTCGGGACCAGGCCGCCCGTCGTCGACCACGGACCGCGTACGGGGAACAAGGTGGCGCTCACCTTCGACGCCGACATGACGGACGCGATGCGGTACCAACTGCGCAGCGGCGCGGTGCGGTCGTACGCGAACCTGAAGATCATCGACCTGCTGGAGCGGGAGCGGGTGCCGGCCACCTTCTTCCTCACCGGCAAGTGGGTGGAGCAGTACCCGGACGTGACCCGTCGACTCGCCGCGAACCCGCGCTTCGAGTTGGCCAACCACACGTACGGGCACCTGGCCTTCACCCCGGACTGCTACGGCCTGCCCCGCATCGCGGAGCGGGAGATGACGGCCGACGTGGCTCGTACGTTCGACGTGGTGGCCGCGTACGGGGGGCGGCAGACCCGGTACTTCCGCTTCCCCGGGCTGTGCCACGACAGGAAGGCGCTGGCCGCGCTGGCGCCGCTGGGGGTGACGGTGGTGGACGGCGACGTGGTCAGCGGCGACCCGTTCGCGAAGTCGTGGCGGCCGGTGGTCCGTGCCTCGCTGAACGGGGTGCGTCCGGGATCGGTGATCGTCCTGCACGTGACGGAGGCGAACGCGCCGATGACGGACGAGGCGCTGCCGCACATCCTGGCCGGGCTGGCCGAGCGCGGCCTCGAGCCGGCCCCGCTGTCGGAGGTGCTCGGAGTGGGCTGAACCAGGCTCGACAAAACCCACAAAAGCCTAAAATCGGGGCACGACTCTATAGGAGGTCACCATGACCGCAGCAGTGGAGATGCCCCGCGTCCAGGAATGTGTCGTGGCGGCGTGCTCGTACAACCACACCAACGACTGCCACGCCTTCGCCATCACCATCGGCAGCCCGGACCACGCGCACTGCCACACCTTCATCGAGATGCCGGCGGTCCGTGGCGGGGTCGACGGCGGCATGACCGCGCAGGTGGGCGCCTGCCAGCGCGCGGACTGCCAGCACAACGAGCAGCTGGAATGCCACGCGCCGGCGATCAAGGTCGGTCCCGACAACGACATGGCCGACTGCATGACCTACGTCAGCCGCTGACCTGGGCACGGTCGCACCGGCGTCACGCCGAGCCGCGACGCCCCGGGCAGGACGACCCAGGGTCCCCTGAGACCGGACCAGCCGACGGACAGGCCCCTGGCGACGCGTGCCCTCGCCGGGGGCCTTCCCTCAGCGCAGGCCGTTGGCCTCCCGGACCACGGTGACCAGGTCGTCGATGATCCCGGTCAGGGCGAAGTCCTTCGGCGTGAAGACCCGGGCCACCCCGGCGGCGCGGAGCTGCTCCGCGTCGCCGGCGGGGATGATCCCGCCGACCACCACCGGCAGGTCCGGCCGGCCGGCGGCGCGCAGGCCGTCCAGCACCGCCGGTACCGCCGCCAGGTGCGAGCCGGAGAGGACCGAGAGGCCGACCAGGTCCACGTCCTCCTCGACGGCGGCGGCGACGATCTGCCCGGCGGTCAGCCGGATGCCCTGGTAGACCACCTCGAAGCCGGCGTCGCGGGCGCGTACCGCGATCTGCTCCGCGCCGTTGGAGTGCCCGTCGAGGCCGGGCTTGCCGACGAGCAGCCGCAGCCGCCCGCTGCCCAGCTCGCGGGCGGTGGCGGCGACGCGCGCCCGGACGGCGGCCAGGGTGGCGTCCCCGCCGGCCCCGGCGGCGCCGGTCAGGCCGGTGGGCGCCCGGTACTCGCCGAAGACCTGGCGCAGCGCGCCGGCCCACTCGCCGGTGGTCACCCCGACCCGCACGCACTCCAGCGTCGCCGGCATCAGGTTCGTCGTGGTCGCGGCGTCCGCGCGCAGCCGGGCCAGTGCCGCGTCGACCGCCGCGTCGACCCGCCCGGATCGCCACCGGCGTACGGCCTCAGTGGCCGCCGCCTCGACGGCCGGGTCGACCTGTTCGACGGACTCGGCGCCGGCGGCGGTCAGCGGCGACGGCTCGGTCTCGGTGAACCGGTTGACGCCGACCACCACGTCGGCGCCGGACTCCATCCGGCGGCGGCGCTCGGCCAGCGAGGCGACCAGCGCGCTCTTGAGGTAGCCGGTCTCGACGGCCGCGACGACGCCGCCCATCTCCAGCACCTTCTCCAGCTCGACCCGGGCGCCGGTGACGATCTCCTCGACCAGCGCCGTCATCACGTGCGAGCCCTCGAACAGGTCCGGGTACTCCAGCAGGTCCGACTCGTACGCGAGCACCTGCTGCATGCGCAGCGACCACTGCTGGTCCCACGGCCGGGGCAGGCCGAGCGCCTCGTTCCAGGCAGGCAGCTGCACGGCGCGGGCGCGGGCGTCCCGGGAGAGGGTCACGCCGAGCATCTCCAGCACGATGCGCTGGATGTTGTTCTCCGGCTGCGCCTCGGTCAGGCCCAGCGAGTTGACCTGCACGCCGTAGCGGAACCGCCGCTGCTTCGGGTTCTCCACCGCGTAGCGCTCGCGGGTGATCTCGTCCCAGAGCGCCCCGAAGGCCCGCATCTTGGCGATCTCCTCGACGAAGCGCACCCCGGCGTTGACGAAGAAGGAGATCCGCTGCACGACGTCGCCCATCCGCCCGGCGGGCACCTGCCCCGAGTCGCGGACCGCGTCGAGCACCGCGACGGCGGTGGAGAGCGCGAAGCCGACCTCCTGCACCGGCGTCGCGCCGGCCTCCTGGAGGTGGTACGAGCAGATGTTCACCGGGTTCCAGCGCGGCATCTCGCGCAGCGTGTACGCGACGACGTCGGCGGTCAGCCGCAGCGACGCGGCCGGCGGGAAGATGTGGGTGCCCCGGGAGAGGTACTCCTTGATGATGTCGTTCTGCGTGGTGCCGGCGCAGCGGGACAGCTCCGCGCCCTGCTCCTCGCCGACCGTGCCGTAGAGGGCGAGCAGCCACATCGCCGGCGCGTTGATGGTCATGGACGTGTTCATGTCGGCCAGCGGGATGCCGTCGAAGAGGGCCCGCATGTCGCCGAGGTGCGCCACCGGCACACCGACCCGGCCCACCTCGCCGGCGGCGAGCTCGTGGTCGGGGTCGTAGCCGGTCTGCGTCGGCAGATCGAAGGCGACCGACAGGCCGGTCTGCCCCTTCGCCAGGTTGCGGCGGAAGAGCGCGTTCGTCGCCGCGGCCGAGCTGTGCCCGGCGTAGGTGCGCATCACCCAGGGGCGGTCGCGCTCGGGCAGCCGGCCGGGGAGAGCCTTCTCGTCCATGGCGGGAGTCTAAGTTACCGTTCAGTCACCAGAGCTGTGGAAAACCACACAGCTCCATGGAGCGGAAACCCGGGTGCGAAGCGCCCGACATGGGCGCGACCACCACACCCCGGCCGGCCCGCCGCCGCGGCCAGGTCGCACACTTGACGCATGCATGACGAGCTGGCGATCTCCGTCCGGGGACTGCGCAAGGCGTACGGGGACAACGTCGCCGTGGCGGGCGTGGATCTCGACGTCCACCGCGGCGAGGTCTTCGCCCTCCTCGGCCCCAACGGCGCCGGCAAGACGACCACCGTGGAGATCCTGGAGGGCTACCGGCGGCGCGACGCCGGCGAGGTGAGCGTCCTCGGCAGCGACCCGGCCCGTCCGGCCGCCGACTGGCGCTCCCGGGTGGGCATCGTGCTCCAGGGCACCGGCGAGTTCGACGAGCTGACGGTCGCCGAGGTGGTGCGCCACTTCGCCGGCTTCTACGCCGACGCGGACGACCCCGACAAGGTCGTCGAGCGGGTGGGGCTGGCCGGCAAGGCGAAGGCGCGTACCCACACCCTCTCCGGTGGGCAGAAGCGCCGGCTCGACGTGGCGCTCGGCATCGTGGGCCGCCCCGAGCTGCTCTTCCTCGACGAGCCGACCACGGGCTTCGACCCGGAGGCGCGCCGCGAGTTCTGGGAGCTGATCCGCGACCTGGCCGCCGCCGGCACCACCATCGTGCTCACCACCCACTACCTCGACGAGGCGGAGTCCCTCGCCGACCGGGTCGGCGTCATCGCGGGTGGCCGGGTGGTCGAGGTGGCCACGCCCGACCAGCTCGGCAACCGGCGCGAGGCCCTGGCGACGGTCTCCTGGCGTACGCCGGAGGGGACGCGGGAGACGGCGGAGAGCGCGACGCCGACGGCGCTGGTGGCGGAGCTGGCGGCGCGCTTCGGCGGCGAGGTCCCGGGCCTGACGGTGACCCGGCCGACCCTGGAGGACATCTACCTGCGCATGATCGGACACCGATGACCACCACGACGAAGCCGGCCGCGCCGGCCACCACGGCACCGGCCCGGCGACCCGGTCCGGTCACCCTCAGCCTGCGGCAGAGCCGGCTGGAGATCACCCAGTTCCTGCGCAGCCGGGAGTCCGTCGTCTTCACGATGGGCTTCCCGGTCATCATGATCCTGATCTTCGCGGCGATCTTCAACGACGAGATCGCCCCCGGCGTCAGCTACACGCAGTACTTCATCACCGGCATGATCGCCACCGGCCTGATGACGGTGAGCTTCCAGAACCTGGGCATCTGGATCCCGATCGAACGGGACCGGGGGGTGCTCAAGCGCTACCGGGGCACGCCGATGCCGAAGTGGGTCTGGTTCGCCGGCAAGGTGATCATGGTCGTGGCGATCGGCATCGCCGAGACCGTGCTGCTGCTCGCGGTCTCGGTGGCGCTGTTCGACCTGGAGCTGCCCGGGACCGCCGCGAAGTGGCTGACCTTCGGCTGGGTGTCGGTGCTCGGCGTCACCGCCTGCACCTTGTGCGGCATCGCCATCTCGTCGCTGGCCCGCACCGCCCGCAGCGGCTCGGCGGTGGTCACCCCGGTCGCGCTGGTGCTCCAGTTCATCTCCGGGGTGTTCTTCGTCTTCACCGAGCTGCCGACCTGGATGCAGCAGGTGGCGGCGCTCTTCCCGCTGAAGTGGATGTGCCAGGGCCTGCGCTCGGTCTTCCTGCCGGACGGCTTCGGCGCCCGCGAGCCGGGCGGCTCGTTCGAGCTGGACCGGGTCGCCCTGGTCCTCGTCGCGTGGTGCGTGATCGGCCTGGTGCTCTGCCTGACCACGTTCCGCTGGACGACCAAGCGCGACGGCTGAGGTGCGAGCAAGGGCCCCGTCAACGTCTCCGGTAGGGGAAGGCCCCCGGCTAACGCGCGGACGACGTGAGGGCGACACCGAGCGGCGTACGCCAGTAGAGCACCTCGCGCCCGGACCGCCGCTTGCCGACGGCGCCCGCGTCCAGCAGCACCCGCAGGTGGTCGCCCACCGTCCCGAGGGAGAGCCCGGTCACCGCCACGAGTTGCGAGGTGCTCAGCGGCGTGTCCAGCCTGGCCAGGATGTGAGCCCGGTTGGCGCCGATCAGCCGGGCGAGCCCGTCGGGCGCCGGTGAGGTGGGATCGACGAGGATCCCGCGCACCGGGTACACCATCCCGAACCGGGTCGGCCTGTCCCAGACCACCCAGCCGCGACGGCAGTGCGCCGGGAGGAAGACCAACTGCTCTGCCTCGTCCAGCGACAGCGGCGGCTCCGGGTAGTCGTTGACCTGGAGCCGACCGTCGCCCAGCCAGCACACGTTGCGGTTGAGGTCGGCGAACACCCCGGCCCAGCCGCCCGCGCTCAACGCGGCGGTGCGGGCCACGATGTCCGCCCGGAGCCGGCGTTCCCGCTCCGGCCACTCCGGCTCGACGGTGTGCGTCCAGACCCAGTCGAGCAGCTCCACCACCTGCCCGGTGAGACCGTCCGCCAGCAGCTCGGCGGCGATCGGTTCCGGGCGGGTGGCGCGCAGGTCGGCCCGGATGCGCTCGTCGGACAACCGCCCGACAGCCGCCAGCTCCGCCGCGAACGTCGGTTCCGGTGCGGCGGGCGCGACGGTGAGGAAGTCGGCGGTCCACCGGGGGTGGAACGAGGCGGGCAGCAGCGCCCGGACCACCGGCCGACCGGCCAGCATCCGCCGGAACGCCGCGACGTGCGGCTCCCGCCAGGCCCGCTGCCACGGGTTACGCGGGTCGTGCAGCGCGCGCAGCGCGGCGACCGTGTCGACCATCGGCGAGACCGTGAAGCGGCTGCGCGCGAGGAGATCCGACGGCACCTGCCAGACGGCCATGTTTCGCCTCCAGACGTAACTCTAGGAGATCCACCCGGCACCCCACACGATCGGGCCCGTGAGAACGTACGCAGATCTGCTCGCGGTCCGGGAGTTCCGCAACCTGTTCCTGGCGAACTGCGCGGGCATCGCGGCGCACACGACGTCGGCGCTGGCGCTGGGCTCGCTGACCTACGCGTCGACCGGCTCGGCGCTGCTCACCGCGCTGAGCATGTTCGGCGCGCCGCTCGCCGGCGTGCTCGGCAGCCTGACGTTGCTGTCGGCCGCGGACAGCCTGCCGCCCCGCCGGGCGCTGACCTTCGCCGCCGTGCTGGTCGCCGCCGGAGCGGCACTCCAGGCGGTGCCCGGCCTGCCGCTGTGGGTCCGCTTCGCGATCATCTTCACCGGCGCGTACGTCGGCTCGATCACGGGCGGGGCCCGGTGGGCGCTGCTCACCGACATCCTGCCGACCGACGCCTACGTGCTGGGCAGGTCCACCATGAACACGAGCGTCGGGGCGATGCAGATCGCCGGCTTCGGGCTGGGCGGCGTCCTGTTGTTCTGGCTGGACCCGTACGAGGTGTTCCTGCTCGCGGCGGTGCTGCGGGCGGTGGCGGCGGCAGTCGGGTGGTTCGGGATCTCGGAGCGCCCGGCCCGGACCACCGCCCGGACGACGGTCGGGCGCACGCTCCGGGTGAACCGGGAACTGTGGGCGGACCCCGGCCGCCGCTCGCTCCTGCTCAACCTGTGGCTGCCGCCCGGCCTGGTCGTCGGCTGCGAGGCGCTGTTCGTGCCGTACGCCGGGGACCGCGCCGGCTTCCTCTACGCCGCCGCGGCCCTCGGCATGCTGGCGGGCGACGTCGTGGTGGGACGGTTCCTGCCCCCGGCCCGGCGCAACCGGCTGGTCCCCGCCCTGCGGCTGCTGCTCGTCCTGCCCTACCTGGCCTTCGCGCTGTCGCCGGCGCTGCCGCTGGCCATGCTGGTCGCGGTCGTCGCCTCGGTGGGCTTCGCCGCCGGGCTGCCGTTGCAGGAGCGGCTGATCGCCCACTCACCCACCGAGATCCGGGGCCAGGTGCTGGGCCTGCACCACAACGGGATGATGGCCGCGCAGGCGCTGTGTGCCGTGCTCGCCGGCACGGTCGCGGACCTGGTCCCGGCGGGCTGGGCCGTCGCGCTGCTCGCCACGGCGGCGTTGGCGGCCACGCTGATGCTCACCGCCGGGCTGCGGCGGACCGCCCCCGCGCCGGTGGAGGCGGTCCGCTGAGCGGCTGGCTGCCCGTCAGTACGTGTAGAAGCCCTTGCCGCTCTTGCGCCCGAGGTCGCCGGCGGTGACCATGCGCTGGAGCAGCTCCGGCGGGAAGAACTTCTCGTCCGCCGTGTCGGTGTAGATGTTCTTCGAGGCGTGCAGCAGCACGTCCACGCCGGTCAGGTCCGTGGTGGCCAGGGGGCCCATGGCGTGACCGAAGCCGAGGCGGCAGGCGGTGTCCAGGTCCTCGGCCGACACCACGCCCGACTCGACGAGCTTGACCGCCTCGACGACCAGGGCGGCGATCAGCCGGGTGGTGACGAAGCCCGCGATGTCCCGGTTGACCACCACGACCGTCTTGCCGATCTCCTCGGCGAACGACTTCGCCGTGGCCAGGGTCTCGTCGCTGGTCTTGTAGCCGCGCACCAGCTCACAGAGCTTCATCATCGGCACCGGCGAGAAGAAGTGGGTGCCGACGACCGCCTCCGGGCGCTCGGTCACCGCGGCGATCTGCGTCACCGGGATGGCCGAGGTGTTGGTCGCGAGCACCGCGTCGGCCTTGCAGATCTTGTCCAGCGCGCGGAACACCTCGTGCTTGATCTCCAGCCGTTCGAAGACCGCCTCGACCACGATGTCCGCGTCGGCCGCCGCCTCCAGGTCGGTGGTGGGGGTGATCCGGCCCAGCGCCGCCTCGACCTCGGACGCCTCGATCCTGCCCTTCTCGGCGAACTTGGTCAGCGACTTCCGGATGCCGTCCATGCCCCGCCCGGTGGCCGCGTCGTCCAGGTCCCGCAGCGTCACCTGCCAGCCCGCCTGCGCCGCCACCTGGGCGATGCCCGAGCCCATCAGCCCGGCTCCGACGACCGCGAGTCGACCCGCCATCTGCTTCTCCCTCGCCTGATTGAGTGTCTGCCAGCACCCTAGTCGGCGAGCCTGAACGGATGCTAAGGCGGCCGGGCGGGGCAGGCCCTCCAGGTGCCGGCCCACGTGCGCGGCCCCGCCGGGGGCCGTCGGCCCCGGAGGGCGAGGTGCCGCTCGGGCGCGGCAGGCTCAGATGCTCAGGTCCGGCTCCTCCGGCGCGGTGCCCCGCTCCACCTCGACCCCGAGCGCGCGCAGGTCGGCCGCGAAGTCCGGGTAGCCCCGGTCCACGTGGTGCACGTGCGAGACCTCGGTGACCCCCTCGGCGCAGAGCCCGGCGATGATCAACCCGGCGCCGGCCCGGATGTCGGTGGCGCGCACGGGCGCGCCGGAGAGCCGGTCCCGGCCCCGGACCACCGCGTGGTGGCCGTCGGTCTTGATGTCCGCGCCCAGCCGCATCATCTCGTTGGCGAACATGAACCGGCCGTCGAAGATGTTCTCGGTGATCAAGGAGGCCCCGTCGCTGACCGCCGCCAGCCCGATCGCCATCGGCAGCAGGTCGGTGGCGAAGCCCGGGTACGGCAGCGTCACGACGTCCACCGCCTTCGGCCGGTCGTCCATCCGGATCCGGAACGCGTCGCCCCGGGTCTCCACCAGGCCCCCGGCGGAGACCAGCTTGTCGAGCGCCACCTCCAGGAACGCCGGCTCCACCCCGGTCACGGTGACGTCCCCCCGGGTCATCGCCGCGCCGAACGCCCAGGTACCGGCGACGATCCGGTCCCCCACCGTCGCGTGCCGCACCGGCCGCAGCCCCGGCACCCCCTCGATGTGCAGGGTGGAGGTGCCGGCGCCGGAGATCCGGGCGCCCATCTGGTTCAGCATCGTGCAGATGTCGACGATCTCCGGCTCCCGGGCGGCGTTGTCGATGACGCTCGGCCCCCGGGCCAGCACCGCCGCCATGACCAGGTTCTCGGTCGCCCCGACGCTGGGGAAGTCGAGCACGATCTCCGCGCCGTGCAGCCCGTGCGGCGCCGACGCGATCACGAAGCCGTGCTCCCCGGAGATCTCGGCACCCATCCGGGTCAGCCCGGAGACGTGCATGTCCAGGCCCCGCGAGCCGATGGCGTCGCCGCCCGGGTGGGCCACCCGCACGTGTCCCCGGCGGGCCAGCAGCGGGCCCAGCACGCAGATCGAGGCGCGCAGCCGGCGTACGAGGTCGTAGTCCGCCTCCGCGCCGGGCTGCTCGGGCACGTCGATGACGACCGACCGGGAGCGGGCCACCCCGCCGTACGCGACCATGGGGTCGACCGGGTCGTCGGCGTCGAACCGGACGCCGCAGCCGAGCCGGCGGAGCACCTCGCCCATGATCGCGATGTCGGTGATGCGCGGCACGTTGGTGATGACGCTGCGGCCCGGCGCGAGCAGCGCGGCGGCCATCAGCTTCAGCGCCGAGTTCTTGGCTCCCACGACGTGCACCGAGCCGGCCAGGCGCGCGTCGCCGCGCACCCGGATGACGTCGAGGTCGTGGACCGCCGGGTCACCGGCGTCGCCGGGGCCCCCGGCCGCCCGGACGGCGGTGCCGCCCGGCCGCTCCGGGATCGTCAGGTCCGGTATCCGTAGGCTGTGCGTCATGGCCGTCCACCTCACGCGCATCTACACCAAGGCCGGCGATGCCGGCATGACCAGGCTGAGCAACAACGAGCAGGTGCCGAAGACCGATCCGCGCATCTCCGCGTACGCGGACGTCGACGAGTGCAACGCCGCGATCGGCGTGGCGCTCGCCCTGGGACAGCTCGACGAGGAGCTGCGGGCCGTCCTGGCGTCGATCCAGAACGACATGTTCGACGTGGGCGCCGACCTGGCCACCCCGGTCGAACCCGACCCGAAGTACCCGCCGCTGCGGGTCACCGAGGCGTACGTCGAGCGCCTGGAGGGCTGGTGCGACGAGTACAACGCACGCCTGAGCAAGCTCGACTCCTTCATCCTCCCCGGCGGCACCGCGGGTGCGGCGCTGCTGCACGTGGCGCGGACGGTCGCCCGACGCGCCGAGCGGGCGGCGTGGGCCCTGGTCGCGCACGACCCCGAGCGGACCAGCTCGCTCCCGGCAAAGTATCTCAACCGGCTATCGGATCTGCTCTTTATCCTGTCAAGAACGGCAAATCCGGACGGAGATGTGCTATGGGTGCCGGGCGGCAACCGCTGACCGCCCGTCGTCAGTGCCCACCGGATGTTCCGGTGGGCACGCTGCACCACGTCGAGGTCCGGATACCCGGTCTGGCCGCCGCCGTACGCAGCTGGGACTGGCTGCTCGGCGAGCTGTCGAACTCGTCGCCTCACCACCCGGGTGGTTCAAGCCTGACCGCCCGGAGCGGGTGGGCTCCCCGGAAACCCCCCACCGCACACCTGGTCAGGCAGCGGGCCAGTCCTGGGAGGCCAGACGCGGCGAGACCGCCCCCGGAGGGGCGGCCTCGAGCCAGGAGAGGAATCCGGTGACCGTGGACCGGGCCATGGCGATCTCCACCGGGGCGTGGTCACTCGTACAGCGGAGGATGACCCAGTCGGCGGGCATCGAGAGGCGCTCCTGCCCCTCGGGCAGCCGCCGTCGCTCGACGGCAAGCCCCTCGCGGGAGAGCACCCGGGCGGGGCGGATGGCGAAACTGAACAGCCGGTACCAGCGGAGTTCGTCGCCCACGAAGCGGCCGAAGCCGGGAGACCAGCCTCGGCCGTCGAGCATCGTGGAGGTCCGGACGCCGAGCCGGATGATGCCACCGCTACGGGTGACGACGGCCCGCCGGGCGAAGAGGATCAGCAGTGCGCCGAGGATGACGGCGACGCCGATTCCGATCCCCCCGACGATCTCCATCGACGCTTGGGCTCAGCGGCTCTGCGCGGCGGAGACCGGGGTGGCGCTCTCGGCCAGGACGGTGACGCCCTCGGCGGTCACCGACAGGAAGCCGCCGGCCACCTCGTAGGAGACCTGCTCGCCGCCGGGAAGCTTGATGCGCACCTCGCCGGGCTCGGCAAGCTGGCCGAGCAGGGGCGCGTGCCCCGCCAGCACACCCAGCTCGCCCTCGGTCGTGCGGGCGACGACCATCTCGGCCTCGCCGGACCAGACCTTCTCCTCGACGGCTACGAGCTCGACGTGAAGCTGCTTTGCCACGCTGTCTCCTTGCTGCGGCGGCGGATTGTCGAAAGTCTAGTCGTGCCGCCGACCCGCCCCCAACGCGGGTGGCGAGACCTGCGCCACGACTACTTCGCCTTGTTCTGGAAGTCGGGATGCTCCACCAGGAACGCGTCGAGCTGCCCCTGGCGCAGCGCGGCGAAGAAGTCGTCCACGGCGGGCTGGAACTTCTCGCCCCGGTATTCGCCGTTCTGGATGACCGAGCCACCCGGCAACTTGATCATCTGGATCGTCTCCGGGCGGATGTCCTTGAGCGCCAGGCCGAAGTCGACCACGCCGTGGCCCCGGCCACTGAAGATCAGCGACTGCCCGGCCGCGCGCAGCACCCGGTCCAACTTGACCGGGTTGGTGACCACGTCGGCGCTGAGCGCCTGACCGGCCATGGCCTTGACGAACTGCTGCTGGTGCCGCTGCCGCCCGTAGTCGCCGTCCGGGACGCCGTTCTTCGGGTAGCGCTGGCGGACGTAGTCGAGCGCCTGCCAGCCGTTGAGGTGCTGGTTGCCCTTCTTGTAGACCGCCTGCGGGCCGACGTAGCCCTCGCCGTTCGGGTTGGCCTTGCGGTGTTTGCCGTCCGGCTCGCGGTGCTCGGAGCGCACCTCGCGCTCGATGTACATGTCGACGCCGCCCATCGCGTCGACGATCTTCTTGAAGCCGTTGAAGTTGATGATCGCGCCGGCGTCGAAGCGCGTGATGCCGGTGACGTTCTGCACCGTCGTCGCCAGCAGCTCGAAGCCGCGGGCCGCGTCCGGGTTGCCGCCGGGCACCCGGCTGCCGTACGACATCGCCGCGTTGAGCCGGTCGGTGCCGCCGTTGAACTCCGCCCGGCTGAACTCGGGGATCTCCACGATGAGGTCACGCGGCATCGAGAAGAGGTAGGCCCGGTCCAGCTCCGTCGGCACGTGCAGCACCATGACCGAGTCGGCCAGCGGCGGCATCTCGGGGTTGCGCGGGTCGATGCCCACCAGCAGGATGTTGAGCGGCCCCTTGATGTCGCTCTTGCGCTCCTTCGCCCCGGCGGCCTGGTCGCCGAAGAGGTCGGCCTTGCCGACGGCCCCCTCGTAACGGGCCATCAGCGCCTCGGCACCGACCAGCACGGCCCCGCTGAGCAGCATCAGGACGGCACCGAACACGGTGCAGACCCGGGCCCAGCGCGGCACCCCCGACCACCTGGACGGCTTGCCGCCGCCCTTGTCGGCCTTACCCACGATCATCTCCGTTCGTCACGCCCACGATCAGGAGACGGGCGCATGCGGCCGATTCGTTGCGGATCGACGCCCACGTGGTGGGTGGGCGGATCGACGGTACCTCGCGTACGGCATGATCGCCGACCACGCGGAACCGGCCAGCGGCGGCCACCGGACCCGGAAACGGACGAAAGGCCGCCCCGGCGTTGCCGGGGCGGCCTTTCGTCAGGACCGACAGGTCAGCTCTTCATGAGCTCGGCTGCCTTGCGCTCCAGGTCCTCGAGACCGCCGCACATGAAGAAGGCCTGCTCGGGGAAGTGGTCGTACTCGCCCTCGCTGATCTTCCGGAAGGCCTCGATGGTCTCCTGGATCGGGACCGTCGAGCCCGGCACGCCGGTGAACTGCTCCGCCGCGTAGGTGTTCTGCGACAGGAAGCGCTCGATGCGCCGCGCGCGCTGCACGGTGATCTTGTCTTCCTCGGAGAGCTCCTCGATACCGAGGATGGCGATGATGTCCTGCAGGTCCTTGTACTTCTGCAGGATCCGCTTCACCTCGGTGGCGACCGCGAAGTGCTCGGCGCCGACGAACTCCGGGGCGAGGATCCGCGACGAGGACGCCAGCGGGTCAACCGCCGGGTAGATGCCCTTGTCGGAGATCGACCGCTCCAGGTTGGTGGTGGCGTCGAGGTGGGCGAACGTGGTGGCCGGGGCGGGGTCGGTGTAGTCGTCCGCCGGCACGTAGATCGCCTGCATCGAGGTGATGGCCTGGCCCCGGACGGAGGTGATCCGCTCCTGGAGCTCGCCCATCTCGTCGGCCAGGGTCGGCTGGTAGCCCACCGCGCTCGGCATGCGGCCGAGCAGGGTGGAGACCTCGGAGCCGGCCTGGGTGAAGCGGAAGATGTTGTCGATGAAGAGCAGCACCTCCTGCTTCTTCACGTCGCGGAAGTACTCCGCCATCGTCAGCGCCGACAGGGCGACCCGCAGCCGGGTGCCCGGCGGCTCGTCCATCTGGCCGTAGACCAGCGCGGTCTTGTCGATGACGCCGGACTCGGTCATCTCGGCGATGAGGTCGTTGCCCTCACGGGTGCGCTCACCCACGCCGGCGAAGACCGAGGTACCACCGAAGTTCCGGGCCACACGGGTGATCATCTCCTGGATGAGCACCGTCTTGCCGACGCCGGCACCGCCGAACAGGCCGATCTTGCCGCCCTTGACGTACGGGGCGAGCAGGTCGATGACCTTGATGCCGGTCTCCAGCATCTCGGTCTTCGGCTCCAGGTCCGCGAAGGCCGGGGCCTTGCGGTGGATGCCCCAGTGGTCGTCGGGCTGGAGCGTCTCGCCCTCGGTGAGGTTGAGGCACTCGCCGATCGCGTTGAACACGTGGCCCTTGACCGTGTCGCCCACCGGAACGGTGATCGGCGAGCCGGTGTCGCGCACCTCGGTGCCACGGACCAGGCCGTCGGTCGGCTGCATCGAGATGGCGCGGACCATGTTGTCACCCAGGTGCTGGGCGACCTCCAGGGTCAGCGTCTTCTCGCCGCCGGAGAGCGTCACGTCCACGTGCAGGGCGTTGAACAGGGCGGGCATGGCGTCGCGCGGGAACTCGGCGTCGACGACCGGGCCGATGACCCGGACCACGCGACCCGTGGCCGTCTTGGTCTCTACTGGGGCAGTCATCACACTTCACTTCCCGACGCGGCCAGCGCGTTAGCGCCGCCGACGATCTCGCTGATCTCCTGGGTGATCCCGGCCTGGCGGGCCGAGTTCATCTCACGCGTGTACTTCTCGATCATCTCTTCGGCGTTGTCGGTGGCGCTCTTCATCGCCCGCCGACGGGCCGCCGACTCGCTCGCCGCCGACTCCAGCAACGCCGCGTAGATCCGCGTGTTGATGTACTTCGGCAGCAGCGCGTCGAGCAGCGCCTCCGCGTCCGGCTCGAACTCGTAGGCCGGCAGCGCGCCCTCGGACCGGGGCCGGTCCTCCACCTGCATGGGGCCCATGATCCGGGCGACCGGGGTCTGGGTCATCAGGGAGTGGAACTCGGTGTAGACGATGTGCAGCTCGTCGACGCCGAGCACCCCGTCCGCACCGGCGCCGCCGTCGACGTCGTCCGCGCCGGCGGTGAACGCCTTGATCAGCGTCTCGCCCACGGCGCGGGCGTCGGCGAAGGTCGGCTGCTCCGAGAACCCGGTCCAGTTGGCCTCGATCGGCCGGTCACGGAACCGGAAGAACCCGACACCCTTGCGCCCGATGACGTAGAGCACCGGCTCCTTGCCGTCGGCGCGCAGCCGGGCGATCAGCGACTCGGCCATCTTGATGGCGTTGGAGCTGTAGCCGCCGGCGAGGCCGCGGTCGGAGGTGACCAGCAGGACGCCCGCCCGCCGCACCCGCTCGCGCGGGGTGAGCAGCGGGTGGTCGATCCGCGCGTTGGACGCCAGCGCCGTGAGCACGCCGGTGACCGCCTGGGCGTACGGCAGGGACGCCGCCACCCGGGCCTGGGCCTTGGCGATGCGGCTCGTCGCCACGAGCTCCATCGCCTTGGTGATCTTCTTCATCCCCTTCGCCGAGCGGATCCGCTGACGAAGAACGCGAACCTGGGCCGCCATGAATCAGCCCTTACCGGTTCTCGGCCGGGCGGTCGCCCGTGCCGTCGCGGTAGCGGCTCACCGTCTCGCGGTCCTGCTCGCCCTCGAGCGGCGCAGCCGGCGCGTCGTTGATCCGCCGCTCGTCCTCCTTGCCGAGGAAGACCTGCTTGAACTCGGTGATGGCGGAGTCCAGGGAGTTGATGATGTCGTCGTTCCACTGGTGGTCGGCGATGCTCGCCAGGACACCCTCGTGCTTGTGCCGGAGGTACTGGAGGAACTCCGACTCGAAGCGACGGATCTCGCCGACCGGGACGTCGTCCAGCTTGCCCTCGGTGCCGGCCCAGACCGAGACGACCTGCTCCTGCACCGGGTACGGCGAGTAGTTCGCCTGCTTGAGCAGCTCGACCAGGCGGGAGCCACGGTCCAGCTGGGCGCGGGAGGTCTTGTCCAGGTCGGAGGCGAAGGCGGCGAACGCCTCCAGCTCGCGGAACTGGGCCAGGTTGAGCCGCAGCGAACCGGCGACCTTCTTCATCGGCTTCACCTGCGCGGCGCCACCGACCCGGGAGACCGAGGTGCCGACGTTGATGGCCGGCCGGACGCCCTGGTTGAACAGGTCGGTCTCGAGGAAGATCTGGCCGTCGGTGATGGAGATGACGTTGGTCGGGATGAAGGCCGAGATGTCGTTGGCCTTCGTCTCGATGATCGGCAGGCCGGTCATCGAGCCGCCGCCCAGCTCGTCGGAGAGCTTCGCGCAGCGCTCCAGCAGGCGGGAGTGCAGGTAGAAGACGTCGCCCGGGTACGCCTCGCGGCCCGGCGGGCGACGCAGCAGCAGGGACACGGCGCGGTACGCCTCGGCCTGCTTGCTCAGGTCGTCGAAGACGATCAGGACGTGCTTGCCGCCGTACATCCAGTGCTGCCCGATGGACGAGCCGGTGTAGGGGGCGAGGTACTTGAAGCCGGCCGGGTCGGAGGCCGGGGAGGCGACGATGGTGGTGTACTCCATCGCGCCCGCCTCCTCCAGGACGCCCTTGATCGAGGCGATCGTGGAGGCCTTCTGGCCGATGGCGACGTAGATGCAGCGGACCTGCTTCTTCGGGTCGCCGGAGCGCCAGTTGTCCCGCTGGTTGAGGATGGTGTCCAGCGCGACGGTGGTCTTGCCGGTCTTCCGGTCGCCGATGATCAGCTGACGCTGGCCACGGCCGATCGGGGTCATGGCGTCGACGGCCTTGAGGCCGGTCTGCAGCGGCTCGTCGACGGACTGCCGGGCCATCACGTTCGGGGCCTGGAGCTCCAGCTCGCGGAAGCCCTCGTTGGCGATGTCACCGAGCCCGTCGATCGGCTGGCCGAGCGCGTTGACCACGCGGCCGAGGAAGGCGTCGCCGACCGGCACGGAGAGCACCCGGCCGGTGCGCTTGACGCGCTGCCCCTCTTCGAGCTTGGCGGAGTCACCGAGAACGACGACACCGATCTCCCGGACGTCGAGGTTCAGCGCCACACCCAGCGTGCCGTCCTCGAACTCCAGGAGCTCGTTGGTCATGGTCGAGGGGAGGCCCTCGACGTGGGCGATGCCGTCGCCGGTGTCGGCGACGGTGCCGACCTCCTCGCGGGAGAGTTCGGACGAGTAGGAGGAGACGTAGCGCTCCAGGGCGCCGCGGATCTCCTCCGTCGAGATGGTCAGCTCGGCCATCCTCTGCTTCCTTAAGTATCAGGGGCCCGGGATACCTAGTACCGACCGGTCCGAATGGCGTCTATTCACAGGCGCTGAGCGGTGCTGCCGCCTCAGCGCTTCGCGAGCGCGTTGCGGCTCTCGTTGAGGCGGCGCAGGACGGTGCCGTCGTACAGGTCGGAACCGACCCGTACGCTCACGCCACCGAGAACCGAGGGGTCCACCGTCTGCTTGACGGAGACCTCCCGACCGTATATCGCGGAGAGACTCGCGCCCAGCCGGCGCTCGTCCTCTTCACTCAACGGGGCCGCGGCGGTCACGTACGCCACCTGCCGGTCCCGCCGGTCGGCGGCCAGCTCGACCAGCCGGGTGAGCGCCCCGGCGAAGTTGCGTCCGCCGAACCCGGCGAGCGCGACCCCGACGAGGTAGCCGGTGACCGGCCGGGCCTTGCCGGCGAGCAGCTGGTCGACCAGCGTGGCCCGCCGCTCGGCCGGGACGGTCGGGTCGGAGAGCGCGCTGGACAGCCCCGGCGAACCGGCGACGACCTGCCCGAAGCGGAACAGCTCGTCCTCGACCTCGCCCAGCTCGCCCGCGGAGTCGGCGCCCGCCAGGAGAGCGTCGACGCCCAGCCGCTCGGCGGCGTCGAGCAGCTCCGAGGGCGCCGACCAGCGGCCGGCGACCAGCGAGGCGATCAGGTCCAGCGCCTCGGCGTCGACCTTGCCGCGCAGCAGCTCGCCGAGCAGCCCGGCACGGTCGGCACCGGTGCGGGCCGGGTCGGAGAGCGCCCGGCGCAGCCGCGGCTCGCGCCGCAGCAGGTTGGCGACGGAGAGGATGGCGTCGGCGGTGGTGGCCACCGCCGACGGCTCCGCACCGCGGACGTACGTGTCGAGGCGCTCGGCCGCGACCTTGTACGACTCCCGGCTGGCGGCCTGCATCAGCGGGCCCCCGCGCTCTCGAGGTTGCTCAGGAACCGGTCGACGGTGCCCTTGCGGCGCGCCTCGTCGGCGAGGGACTCCCCGACGATCTTGCTGGCCAGGTCGACCGCGATCGTGCCGACCTCGGTGCGCAGCTCGCGCACGATGGTGGCGCGCTCGGCGGCGAGCTGCTCCTTGCCCGCGGCGATGATCCGGTCGGACTCCTCCCGCGCCTTGGCGAGGATGTCCTGGCGGATGCCCTCGGCGTCGGCCCGGGCGTCGTCCCGGATCCGGGCCGCCTCGGTACGCACCTCGGCGAGCTGGGCCCGGTACTGCTCGAGCACCTGGTTCGCTTCGGCCTGGGCGGCCTCGGCCCGCTTGAGCCCACCCTCGATCGCGTCGACCCGCGCCTGGTACATCGCCTCCATGCGGGGCATGACGAACTTCAGCAGGACGAAGCAGAGCAGGGCGAAGGCGATGGTCCCGACGACCATCTCCTGCCAGATGGGCAGGATCGGGTTGTGCTCCACACCTTCTGCGGCGATGAACATGTCAGACCTCCGGGTCGGGAGAGAACTCTCGTCAGCCGCCGACGGCGAAGGCGAGCACCAGGCCGAAGAGTGCGAGCGCCTCGACGAGAGCGAAGCCCAGGATCAGCCAGGTGCGGTTGTAGCCGGCGGACTCCGGCTGGCGCGCGCTCGACTGGATGTAGGCCGCGAAGACCAGGGCGACACCGATACCGGGGCCGATGGCGGCGAGGCCGTAGCCGATGGTGTTGACGCTACCGCCGATCTCGGCAAGAACAGTCATTGCGGGTATTCCTCCTGTTCGACGCGTGAGGTCTCACGCGTACGCGGGTCGGTACCAGAAGCTTGGTCGGGCCGGGTGGCCCGCCGAGCCCGATCAGTGCTCGTCGGCGAGCGAACTTCCGATGTAGTTCGCGCTCAGCGTGACGAAGACGTAGGCCTGCAGGACGGCGACCAGCACCTCGAAGAAGGCCATCACGATCGCCATCAGGAAGGAGAAGACCGAGGTCACCTGGATGAACAGGCTGCTCGAGTTGAGCATCACGAAGCCGCCGATGGTGAAGACCAGCAGCAGCAGGTGGCCGGCGAACAGGTTCGCGAAGAGCCGCAGGGCCAGCGTGACGGGCCGGACGATGAACGTCTGCATGAACTCGATCGGGATCAGCAGGATGTGCATGGGCCACGGCACGTTCGGGATGATCAGGCTCATCTTGAGGTACTTGCCGAGGCCGTGCTTGCGGGCGCCGATGTAGAGGTACATCACGTAGGAGATCGCGGCGAGCACGATGGGGAACGCGATGTGCGAGTTCGGCGAGATCTGCAACCCGGGCACGATGGCGAAGAGGTTGGTCAGCACGATGAAGCTGAACAGCACCGTGAAGTAGGGCGCGAAGCGGATGCCCGCATTGCCCATCTGCTCGCGGGCGATGTTGTCCCGGACCAGGCCGTAGACCGACTCCGCGTACCACTGGGCCTTACCGGGGACCAGCTTGGGCTTCCGGTAGGCGACCATGAAGAAGATGATCAGCAACGCGACCGCGAGCCAGACCATGATCCCGAACTTGGTGACCCAGGGGCCAGCCACGTCCGGCGGGTAGAAATCTCCGACGCTGGGGGGCCAGGGAAGCCCCTCGGCGGCGACGAGCTGTCCACTCACCGTGTCATCCTCCGCACTCGACAGACCCGCGCGTGCTGGCACTCAAGCACTGAGCCTCTTCATGATCAGGTAAATCGCTCCGGCCGCGCCGAAGATCATGCCGAGGGCGACCCCGACGCCGGTTCGCAGATCGAGAAAACGCTCCGCCAACCACCCGAGGAAGCCCCACACCACGATGCCGGCGAGTAGGTAGCCCAGAACGGCACCTGCCGCGCCTTCCGACGAAGGGTCGTCGGACCTGCGGGGGTGTGGGTCTTCGGCCATGACGTGGCGAACGATATCAGCAGGGGCGCGCGGGAGTGTGCGGCACCCCCCACACTGCGAACAGCGTGCGGGCCATGGCGCGGGCGCGAAAGTCGTTGGTCAGGTTACTCCCGTGCGGCCCGCCGCGGCAGCCCGAAATGCCGGACGCAGATCCGACAGAACGCTCACTCACCGCGTCGCTCGAATGTGGGCAGCGGCGTACGCATGGCCCAGCCCAGGTGGGCGCCCGTCCAGACCACCACGGCCGCGATGATGGCCACCCCCATGTCCGGCAGGCCGGGCCAGCCGGTGGCCGCCACGGCGGCCATCGCCACCCCGAGCACCACGATCTTCGTGGCGTAGGTGACCAGCCCCACCGACATGATCATCCGAGGGTTGACGGCGTCGGCCCAGGCCACCGAGACGCCGGAGACCAGGTAGCTGACGACGACCAGCGCGATCCCGGCGGCCACCCCGGCCGCGCCGGTGCCGCCCCGCAGCACCGCCGCGGCCGGGACCCCGACCAGCGCGAGCACCGCGCAGGCCAGCAGCGGCAGGCGCAGGTGCGGCAGCCGGGACCGGATGGCGCCCGGCTCGCCCGCGCGCGGCTCGCTCATCGGGGGTACGCCGGGAAGGCGGCGACCAGCTCGGCGACCTCGCCGGCGAGCCCGGCGAGGGTGTCGGCGCCCCCGGGGGCGGCCGGATCGGTGCGCACGGCGCGGGCGATCAGCGAGGCGACCTGCCGCATCTCCGGCTCGCGCATGCCCTGGGTGGTGACGCTCGGGGTGCCCACCCGGATGCCCGAGGCCACCATCGGCTTCTGCGGGTCGTACGGGATCGCGTTCTTGTTCAGGGTGATGCCGGCGGCGTCGCAGCGCGCCTCGGCGTCCGCGCCGGTGACCCCGACCTCGCGCAGGTCGACCAGGGCGAGGTGGGTGTCGGTGCCCCCGGAGACCGGGCGCATCCCCTCGTCGGCCAGCCCGGCGGCGAGCGCCCGCGCGTTCGCCACCACGCGCTCGGCGTAGGCCCGGAACTCGGGCTGGGCGGCCTCGCGCAGCGCGACCGCCTTGGCGGCGACGGCGTGCATCAGCGGGCCGCCCTGGGTGAACGGGAAGACCGCCTTGTCGATGCGCTGGGCCAGCGACTCCCGGCACAGGATCATGCCGCCGCGCGGCCCGCGCAGCACCTTGTGCGTGGTGAGGCAGACGACGTCGGCGTGCGGCACCGGTGACGGGACGGCCTTCCCGGCGACCAGCCCGATGAAGTGCGCGGCGTCGACCATCAGGTACGCCCCGACCTCGTCGGCGATCTCGCGGAACCGCGCGAAGTCGATCAACCGTGGGTACGCCGTCGCCCCACATATGATCATCTTGGGCCGGTGGGCGAGGGCCAGGTCGCGTACCTCGTCGTAGTCGATCAGCTCGGTGTCCCGCCGCACCGTGTAGCCGACCGTGTGGAACCACTTGCCGGAGAAGTTGACCCGGCTGCCGTGGGTGAGGTGGCCGCCGTGCGGCAGGTCCATGGCGAGCACCGTGTCCCCCGGCTGGACCAGCGCCGCGTACGCGGCCAGGTTGGCGCTCGCCCCCGAGTGCGGCTGGAGGTTGGCGTGCTCCGCGCCGAAGAGCTCCTTCGCCCGCGCGATGCCGATCTCCTCGGCCCGGTCGACCTCGGCGCAGCCGCCGTAGTAGCGCCGGCCCGGGTAGCCCTCGGCGTACTTGTTGGTCAGGGTCGAGCCGAGCGCGGCCAGCACCGCCGGCGAGGTGAGGTTCTCGCTGGCGATCAGTTGCAGGCCGCCCCGGAGCCGGTCCAGCTCGCCGAGCACCACCCCGGCGATCTCCGGGTCGGTCGCGCGGAGCTGGTCGAAGTCCGGCCCCCAGAAGGTGCTCGTCTCAGTAGCCACGACGCCAGAGTCTATTGGGCCGCACACTGGAGACCGTGAGATGCCTGGTCACGGGAGCTACGGGTTACATCGGCGGGCGGCTGGCGCCCCGGCTGCTGGCCGAGGGGCACACGGTGCGCTGCCTCGCCCGCAAGGCGGGGCGGCTGCGGGACGTGCCGTGGGCGGCGCGGACGGAGATCGTCGAGGGCGACCTGCGCGCGCCGGAGACGCTGCCCGCCGCGTTCGCGGGCGTGGACGTCGCCTACTACCTGGTGCACTCGCTCGGCCAGGCCGGCTTCGAGGCCGCCGACCGGGAGGCCGCCACCCGGTTCGCCGAGGCCGCGCGCGCCGCCGGCGTACGCCGGATCGTCTACCTGGGCGGGCCGGAGCCGGCGGCGGACCGGGAGGTCCCGTCGGCGCACCTGCGCTCCCGGGCCGAGGTGGGACGGATCCTGCTCGACAGCGGCGTGCCGACGGCGGTGCTGCGGGCCGCGGTGATCATCGGGTCCGGGTCGGCCTCGTTCGAGATGCTGCGCTACCTGACCGAGCGCCTGCCGGCCATGGTCACCCCCCGCTGGGTCCGCAACCGGATCCAGCCGATCGCCGTCCGGGACGTGCTGCGCTATCTGGCCGGCTGCGCGCACCTGCCGCCGGAGGTCAACCGCGCCTTCGACATCGGCGGGCCGGACATCCTCACCTTCCAGGACATGATGCAGCGGTACGCGCGGGTGGCCGGGCTGCGCCGGCGGACGATCGTGCCGGTACGACCGCTGACGCCGTCGCTCTCCTCGCACTGGGTCGGGCTCGTCACGCCGGTGCCGAACGCGATCGCCCGACCGCTGGTGGAGAGCCTGGTCCACGAGGCCGTCGCCCACGAGCACGACATCGCCGCCTACGTGCCCGACCCGCCGGAGGGGCTGACCGGCTTCGACCAGGCGGTCGCGGCGGCCCTGGCGAAGGTCCGCGACGGCGAGGTGGAGACCCGCTGGTCGACCGCGAGCGGCCCCGACGCGCCGGCCGAGCCGCTGCCCAGCGACCCGGAGTGGTCCGGCGGGACCGCCTACACCGACGTCCGCGAGCGGGCGGTGCACGCACCGCCGGAGGAGCTGTGGCGGGTCGTCGAGGGCGTCGGCGGGGAGCACGGCTGGTACTCGTTCCCGCTGGCCTGGTCGGTCCGCGGCTGGCTGGACCGGCTGATCGGCGGCGTGGGGCTGCGCCGTGGCCGGCGCGACCCGCACCGCCTCCAGGTCGGCGAGGCGCTGGACTTCTGGCGGGTGGAGGAGATCGTGCCCGGCGAGCTGCTGCGGCTGCGCGCCGAGATGCGGCTGCCGGGCCGGGCCTGGCTGGAGATGCGGGTGCTCCGGGTGGATGGCGGCGGCAGCCGCTACCAGCAGCGGGCGGTGTTCCTGCCACGCGGGCTGCCCGGGCACGCGTACTGGGGGGCGGTGGCGCCCTTCCACGCGGTGGTCTTCGGCGGGATGGCCCGCAACATCGCCCGCCAGGCCGAGCAGTCGGCCCGCCGGCCCGCCGCCGCGTTCCTGCGTCGCTGAGCCGCCCGCACCCCTGCGGCCCGCCGGTCTCAGTTGCCGGCGCGGGAGTCGGTGAGCCGGAATGCGGTCGTCTCGCTGGGCGGCACGAAGTCGCGCACCGGCTCGTCGCGCAGCGCGAAGGCGAGCACCTCCCCCACCGCCTCGACCATCTGCCCCTGCACCCGCTGGCCCACCGGGTCGCGCGGGTCGTCGGGGTTCGCGGCGATCGAGGCGATCGCGAGCTGCGGGGTGAAGGCGACGACGGTCTCCGTCGCGTACCCGTCCGAGCTGCCCGTCTTGCCCGCCACCGGCCGCCCGAGCTGCTGACGCAGCCCCTCGGCGGTGCCGAGGCTGCACTCCCGGTACATGGACTGGTCGCCCACGGGGCAGCGGGCCGCGTCCGCCGCCGCCCGGGCCACGTCCGCGTCCACCGCCTGGCGGCAGTGCGGCCGTGCGGCGGCCATCGGCCGGCCGGCCGCGTCGGCGATCGAGACGACCGGCAGCGGCGCGCACCACGAGCCCTCGGCCGCCACGGCGGCGTACGCGCCGGCCAGGTCGAGCGGGGTGGTGGCGGATACCCCGAGGGTGAACGGCCCCCACTCGCGCGCGCCGTGGCGGGCCAGCCGCGCGTCGTCCTCGGCACGGAAGACGATGCCGAGCCGCTCGGCCATCTCCACCACCCGGTCCGCGCCGACCCGCTCGGTCAGCCAGGCGAAGTACGTGTTGACCGACTCGCCGAAGGCCGTCCACATGGTGTGCCGGCCGTCCATCCGGTCGCTGGCGTTGCGCGGGCACCAGTACCCGTCGCAGCTCGCCGCCCCGCTCGCCGAGTAGTCGGTCACGATCCGCTCCGGCGCGTCGAACTCCGTGCTCAGCGGCAGCCCGGACTCCAGCGCGGCCAGCATCGTGAAGACCTTGAACGTGGAACCGGCCTGGTAGCCCTCGATCGCCCCGCCCCCGGCGACCAGCTGGTTGACCGTGTTCGGGTGGTTCTTCTGCCCGGCCGGGTTGGCGGCCACGCCGTAGTTGCGGTTCACCGCCATCGCGAGGACCCGACCCGTGCCGGGCTGGACCACCGCCGTCGGCGCCGCCCGGCGGTCGTCCACAGAGTAGATCCGGCGCACCTGCTCGGTGGTGGCGCGCTGCACCGCCGGGTCGAGCGAGGAGACGATGGAGAACCCGCCCCGGCGCAGCGTGAGCTGCCGCTCGTCGACCGTCGCGCCGAACGCCGGCTGGGCGTTCCACCAGCGGGTGAACCAGTCGCAGAAGAAGCCCCAGTCGTTGTGCTCCGCCGGCACCGCCGTGCAGTCGTTCGGCGTCTGGCTGGGGCGCAGCTTCAACTGCTCCGCCCTGGCCCGGTCCGCCGCCTCGGCCGGGACCTGCCCGGACTCCACCAGCCGGTCCAGCACGTACGCCCGGCGGGCGACCGCCGCGTCCGCGTCGCCGTTGATCGGGTCGTCGGTGTGCGGGGAGCGGACCAGGCCGGCCAGCAGCGCCGCCTCGGCCAGGGTGAGGTCCGCCGGCGGCTTCGAGAAGTAGCGGCGGCTCGCGGCGCCCACCCCGTACGCGCCAGCGCCGAAGTAGGCGATGTTCAGGTAGCGGGCGAGGATCTCGTCCTTGCTCAGCTCGCGTTCCAGGGCCAGCGCGTACCGCATCTCCTGGATCTTGCGCGCGGTGCTGAGCTCGGTGGCGGCGGCGCGCTGCCGCTCGCTCAGCCGGGGGTCGTTGCTGAGCACGTTGCGGACGTACTGCATGGTCAGCGTGGACGCGCCCTGCCGGGTCTCCCCGGCCCCCCGGTTCACGGTGAAGGCCCGCGCCACGCCGCGCAGGTCGACCCCGCTGTGCTCGTGGAACCGGGTGTCCTCGGCGGCGATGACCGCCTGCCGCATCACCGGCGCCACCTCGGCCAGCGGCACGTCCACCCGGTCCTCCTGGTAGAAGGAGGTGATCAGCGTCTTGCCGTCGTTGGCGTAGAGGTTCGAGCGCTGGGGCGTGGGCGGCGTGCGCAGCGTGTTCGGCAACTCCGAGTACGGCGCGGCGAGCGCCGAGAACCCGATCCCGAAGACCAGCGCGGCCGGGAGGGCCGCCACCGCGAGCGCCAGCCCGGCCAGCGAGCCGGCGAGCAGGACGGTGAACACTTTGTCGAGGCGTGCCCGGGTCATCAGCTCTCCCCGCAGGAGCCGGTCAGGACCCACTCAGAATGACCCGAAAGCCCCTCTGGACCGCCCCTTTCCCCCAAACCCGCAGGAAACTCACGCGGGCGGGTAACCCGGGCGGGTTACGGCAGCAGCACCGCAGCGAGGGGGTGGACGCTCTCCTCGATCTCGTCGGCGACCCGGCTGAAGCACTGGTCGCCGCGCCCCCACGGATCGTCGAGATCGTCGGTGGGCAGCGAGGTGGTGCCCAGCCGGGCGGCGTGGGCGGCCTCCACCAGGGCCACGCCGCGCGCGTACACCGCGTCGGGGGTCGCCCCGGCCGCCGGCAGCCCGGCGGCGTCCACGCCGGCGAGCAGCCGGCCGAACTCGCCCAGCACGAACGTGCGCGACTCGGCGTCGGGACGCAGCGCCACCACGTACTCCTGCTGGTCGGCGGTGGCGGTCAGGACGAGGTCGGCGGCGTCGATGTGGTCCGACCGCAGCTTGCGCGCGGCGAAGCCGGCGACGCTGCCGCCCCGGGAGAGCACCTGGCGCGACGCCGGCGGGTTCATCTCCTCGCCGGCGTGCCAGCCACCGGTGCCGGCGCTGTGGCTGTGCAGCAACTCGTCGGCGCGCGCCGGGTCGACCTCGCGGCGGGCCAGCCGTTCCCGGACGGCGAGGGCCAGCAGCCGCTCGGCCATCGGGGAGCGGCAGATGTTGCCCATGCACACGTGCAGCACGGTGAACGGAGGCACTCAGACCCCCTGGCCGACGAGGATGTCGGGCACCACGTCGCGGAGCTTCTCCAACCCGATGGCGCCCTGGCGGAGGAGCTGCGGCACCTCGCCGGTGAGGTCCACGATCGTGCTCGGCACCGGATCCGGGCAGGGCCCGGCCTCCAGGTAGGCCCGCACCGAGTAGGAGAGCTGGTCGCGGGCCTCCTCGGCGGTGAGGGCGGCCGGCTGGCCGGTCTTGTTGGCCGAGGCGACCGCCATCGGGCCGGTCTCGCGCAGCACCTCCAGCGCAACCGGGTGCAGCGGCATCCGCACCGCCACCGTCCCGGAGGAGTCGCCGAGGTCCCAGCGCAGACTCGGCGAGTGCGCCACGATGATGGTCAGCGCCCCGGGCCAGAACGCCTCGACGAGGTCCCGGGCCGCCTGGGGCAGCGAGTAGACCAGGCCGTCGAGGGTGTGCCGGGAGCCGATCAGCACGGGCGGCGGCACCTGACGGCCACCCTTGGCGTCCAGCAGGGCCTTGACCGCGTACGGGGTGAACGCGTCCGCGCCGATCCCGTAGACCGTGTCGGTCGGCAGGACGACCAGCTCGCCGTTCTTGACCGCCTCGATGGCAGCGGCGATGCCGCGGTCCCGGTCGGCGGGCGACCGGCAGTCGTAGAGCATCACGAGGAGTCAGTCTGCCACGTCGCGGCGACGGCGGCGTGCTGGCCGTCCGCCCGGCGGGACGCGGTCGCGAAGCGGGGCCGTCCGGTCAGGTCCGGGTGGTCGGCGACCGCCTCGAACCGGCCGTCCGCGGCGAGCAGGTCGGGCACCGCCGTGCCGTGCGTGTCGTCGTGCTCCACGCCGAAGACGCCACCCGGGCGCAGCAGCGCCGCCGCCCGCGCGATCACCGGGCGGATCACCGCCAGGCCGTCCCCACCGCCGAAGACCGCGTTCGCCGGATCGTGCCGGCCCACCTCCGGAGGTACGGCCACCCCCGACGGCACGTACGGCGGGTTGCAGAGCAGCACGTCGACCCGGCCCACCAGGTCGGCGAGCAGGTCGGCGGCGGTGACGTCCGCCGCCACCACCTCGATCGGCCGGTCCCCCGCCTCGGCGCGGGCCGCCGCGTTGCGCCGCAGCCAGGGCAGCGCCGCCGCCGACCGTTCCACCGCCACCACCCGGGCCGCCGGCAGCTCCTGGGCCACCGAGAGGGCGATCGCCCCCGAGCCGCTGCACAGGTCCACCACCAGCGCGGCGCCGAGGCGCCGGCCCTGCCCGATCCCCCAACCGGCGAGCAGCTCCGTCTCGGGCCGGGGCACGAAGACGCCCGGCCCGACGGCCAGTTCCAGGTGCCGGAAGCCGGCGCTGCCCGTGAGATGCTGCAACGGTTCCCGCCCGGCCCGCCGCGCGACCAGCTCGTCGAACCGGTCGAGCTGGTCGGCCGTGAGGTCGTCGGCCAGCGCCAGCCGCCCCCGGGGCACCGCCAGCACGTACGCGGCCAACTGCTCCGCCTCGGCGCGGGGCGAGGCGATACCGGCGTCGGCGAGGGCCCGGGACGCCCGGGCCAACGCCACGGAAGGACGCTGCCGTCTCGTCCCTTCGGACGGGTGTTGCGGCACGGTGGTCACGAGATAATCATGGGGCGTCGCGCTGGACATCACGAGCGGATGCGTCCGGACGCACACCGACAGGAGGTCGCGGTGGGTTGGCTCGACCGGGTCACCGACCAGGTTGACGCCCTGACGCGGGCGCGGGCCCTCCAGGAGTCCAGCCGCTCCGCCGAGGCGTACGCGATCCTCGACCGGGTCGTCGCCACCACCACCGACCCGTACGCGCGGGCCGACGCCCTGGTGCAGCGCCTCTCCGCGGTGATCAACCTCGGGCGGACGGCGGAGTACACCCGGGCCGTCGAGGAGGCCTCCACCGCCGTCCGCGACCTCGCCGAGCCCTACCTGCTCGGGCACCTCAACGCGCTGGCCGCCCTCGCCGCGCACCACCAGGGCGCGCTGGACCGCTGCGTCACCCACCTGGTGAAGGCCGCCCGGGCGTTGGGCGCCGTGGCGGACCCCGACCGGGACACCGCGTGGGGCTGGCACGACCTGGCGATGGCCTACTCGTACCTCAGCTTCCACGGCTACGCCCTCGGCGCCATCGAACGGGCGCGGCAGCTCGGCAGCGCCGCCGAGATCCCGGAGGAGACCTTCGCCGCCCCCGGGATCCGGCTGCGCAACGCCGTCGCCCTCGACCACAACGGCGACAGCGACGGCTGCCTGCGGGTGCTGCGCGACGTCGCCGCCGACCTGGACCGGTTCCTGGGCAGCGGGCGGGCCGGGAAGCTGCGCCCCAGCAGCCTGGCCGCGTACGGCTACGCCGCCGCCCGGCGGGCGGCCCTCGGCGACCGGTGGGACGTCGACCCGAAGGCCCGCCCCGCCCGGCTGCTCGGCCACGGCGGCGACAGCGCCCGCGCCCGCGACATGCGCCAGCTCGGCCAGGTCTGCCTGGCCGTCGCCGAGGGACGGCCGATCGAGGCCGTCACCCGGCTGGACACCGTCCAGGTCTCCACGGAGACGCTGGGCGCGGCCGAACCGGCCCGGCTGCGCAGCATCGCCCTGGCCCGCGCCGGCGACCACGCGGGCGCGCACCGGGCCGACCGGCTGGCGTTCCGGCTGGCCGCCCAGCGCAACGACCGGCTCCGCGACGTCTACATCGACGGCATCGCCGCCCGCATCGACCACGAGGAGATGCGCCGCGAGGCGGCCCGCTTCGAGGGCGAGGCGTTGACCGACCCGCTGACCGGGCTGCCCAACCGGCGGCGGCTGGAGCGCTACATCGCCACCCTGGTCGCCCACGGCGACCGGGTGGTGATCGGCGTCTGCGACCTGGACGGCTTCAAGGCCGTCAACACCCGGCACGGGCACCACTCCGGCGACCTGGTGCTCCAGCGCATCGCCGGGGTGATCAACCGGGTGATGCGCCGGGGCGACTTCGTGGCCCGCTACGGCGGGGACGAGTTCGTGGTGGTGCTGCCCGGCGCCGGGATGACCGAGGCGGCCGAGGTGGGCCGCCGCATCGACGCCGCGGTGCGCACCGAGGACTGGGAGTCGCTGGTCCCCGGCACACCGGTCGGGGTCAGCGTCGGCTTCGCCGAGGTGGGCGCCACCGGTCCCGGCCTGCGCGATGCCCTCGGCACCGCGTTCGAGGCCGCCGACCGCGCGATGCTGGCGGCGAAGACCCGCCCCCGCGCCTCCTGACCCCGGCCGCCCCGTCGGCCCCGGGGGTCAGCGGCGGGTCAGCTCGGTGTCGCCGGCCAGGCGGGCGGCGCGGTCGGCCTCGGCGAGGGCGTCGAGGACCCCGTCCAGGTCGCCGGCGAGCGCCAGGTCCAGGTTGTACGCGGTGTAGCCGATCCGGTGGTCGGTGATCCGGTTCTGCGGGAAGTTGTAGGTGCGGATCCGCTCGGAACGGTCCACGGTGCGCACCTGCGCCTTGCGGGCGTCCGAGGCGGCCGCGTCGGCCTGTTCCTGGGCCGCCGCCAGCAGCCGGGCGCGCAGGATCCGCATCGCCTGCTCCCGGTTCTGCAACTGGGACTTCTCGTTCTGGCAGGAGACCACGATGCCGGTCGGCACGTGCGTGATCCGTACCGCCGAGTCGGTGGTGTTCACCGACTGGCCGCCGGGCCCCGACGAGCGGAACACGTCGATGCGCAGCTCGTTGGGGTCGATGGTGACGTCGACGTCCTCGGCCTCCGGCAGCACCAGCACCCCGGCGGCGCTCGTGTGGATGCGGCCCTGCGACTCGGTGACCGGTACGCGCTGCACCCGGTGCACGCCGCCCTCCCACTTCAGCCGGGACCAGACGCCGTTGCCGCCCTCGGGCACGCCCTTGGTCTTGATCGCCAGCGAGACGTCCTTCACCCCGCCCAGGTCCGAGTCCTGGGCGTCGATCACCTCGGTGAGCCAGCCACGCCGCTCGGCGTAGCGGGTGTACATCCGCAGCAGGTCACCGGCGAACAGCGCGGACTCCTCGCCGCCCTCGCCGGCCTTGATCTCGACGATCACGTCCTTGGCGTCGTGCGGGTCGCGCGGGATCAGCAGCTCCGCCAGCCGCTGCTCCAGCGCCGGCAGGCTCTCCGCGATCGACTCGGCCTCGGCCGCGAAGGACGCGTCCTCGGCGACCAGCTCCCGGGCGGCGGCGAGGTCGGCGCGGGCCTGCTCCAGCTCACCGGCCGCCTTGTGCAGTCCGACCAGCTCGGCGTACCGGCGGCCGACCCGGCGGGCGGTGTTCTGGTCGGCGTGGATGGCCGGATCCGCCAGCCGCTTCTCCAGCTCGGCGTACTCGTCGAGGAGGGCGGCCAGGCGCTCGCTGCTCATGCGGGGGAGGCTCCTTCGACGGGTACGGGGCAGGACCAGGGGGAATACGGACGGCGCCCGCGTCCGGCACGAAACCGGACGCGGGCGCCGAACGAGGAGCTACTTGGCCTTCTTGGCCTGAACCTTGGCGTACTTCTGCTGGAACTTCGCCACCCGGCCCGCGGTGTCCAGGACGCGCTGCTTGCCGGTGTAGAACGGGTGGCAGGCGCTGCAGGTCTCGACGTGGATCGAGCCGCCCTTGGCGGTGCTGCGGGTGGTGAACGTGTTACCGCAGGAGCAGCTGACCTCGGTGGTCACGTACTCCGGGTGGATGTTGGACTTCATCTCGCCTCGGTCCTCTCGTGGATGGTCGCCGGGTCGCCGTCGGTGTCCGTCGCGGCGCGCGACGGGCTCGGGCGTGAACCGGAACCGGTGGCCGATTGACCAGTGTGCCATGGGCGTACGCCGACCCGGCAGTCGGGCCGCACGGCTGGTCCGGCATCGACAACGCACGCCCCACCTCCCGCATTCCCGACGCCTGGCCGGGCATTCGTCCCGGCACGGCCGCCGTCGGCGTCGTGCCCCGGCCGGGGCACGCGGCGCGGACGGCGGGACCGCCGACGACGTAGGACACGGAGGAGCCGATGGCCCGCCTGATCGCCACCCGGGGACTGCCCGCCTCCGGCAAGACCACGTTCGCCCGGACCCTCCAGCCCTCCGTGGTCCGCGTCAACCGCGATGACCTGCGCCGCATGCTGCACGGCGAGCGGCTGTTCACCCAGTGGGCGGAGTGGCAGGTCACCGTCGTGCAGCGGGCACAGGTCGAGGCGCTGCTGCGGGCCCGCGCCGACGTCTGCGTCGACGACACCAACCTGCGCTCGCGGACCCTGCGCGACTGGGCCGACCTGGCCGCCCGGCACGGCGCCGGGTTCGAGGTGCACGACTTCACCGACGTGCCGCTCGCGGAGTGCCTGCGCCGCGACGCCGCCCGCCCCGAGGCCGACCGGGTCGGCGAGGCGTGGATCCGCCGCCTGCACGAGCGCTACCTGGAGGGTCGTACGCTGCCGCTGCCCGTGCCGCAGGCCCGGACGGGGCGGCCCGCCACGGTGCACGCCCCGTCGACCGAGCCGCCGGAGATCGTGCTTGTCGACATCGACGGCACGGTCGCACTGAACGTCTCGCGCAGCCCGTACGACATGACCCGGGTCGCCGAGGACGAGCCCAACCCGGCGGTGATCGCGGCGGTCCGGGCGATGCACGCCGCCGGGTACGGGGTGGTGTTCTGCTCGGGCCGGGACGCCACCGCCCGCGCCGCCACCGAGGCGTGGCTGGCCCGGCACGTCCGGGTCCCCCACCTCGGGCTGCACCTGCGCGCCGTCGGCGACAACCGCAAGGACTCCGTGGTCAAGCGGGAGATCTACGAGCGCGAGATCGCCGACCGCTACCGGGTGGTCGGCGTCTTCGACGACCGCCAGCAGGTGGTGCGGATGTGGCGCGCCCTCGGCCTCACCGTCTTCCAGGTCGCCGAGGGCGACTTCTGAGCGGTCGCGGATGTAAGGAAGGGCACCTTCACTATCGCCTGGACGATAGAAAGGTGCCCTTCCTTACACCTCAGGCGGCGGGAGCCGCGGCGGCGGCCGTCAGCGTGATCGTCGCCTCCGCCCGCGCGCCGTTGACCGCGACGGCCAGCTTGACCTGCGCGCCGGGGCGCAGGGCGGTGAGCCTGTTGGTGGCCGGGTCGAAGCGGGCCACGTGCCAGGGCTTCAGCCCGAGGATCGAGCCGACGTGCACGTTCGGCGAGGCGGACCAGTCCGCGCTCACCGGCGCCGCCACCGGCACCGTACGCCCGCCGGGCTGGGTCACCGTGGCGGTGACCGTCGCCGGGGTGCCGACCGCGACGCTGGCCGGGGCGGTCAGCGTGAGCGCGTCGACGTGCGCGTGCATCTCGGCGGCGACCCAGCGCGGGCCCTCGACGAGGGGGTTGCGGCGGGCCCGGTCGGCCTCGGCCGGGCTCACCGGGTCCACCCCGAACTCGGTCCACCCGGTGAATCCGCCCTGGTCGGCGGGGGTGGAGGGGTTCTTGCCCGAGTTGCCGTTGATCAGGTACGGCACCCCGTCGACCCGGTCGGCTTGGAAGGTGCCGACGTGCCCGCCGACGAACGCGGCGCCCTTGCCGGTGCGGTGCTGGAAGTCGGCCAGCCACTGCTCCAGCAGCGCCGCCTCCTTCCGGTCACCGAGCTGGCTGGCCTTGGCCGGGCTGGGGTCGCGCGGCGGGTGGTGGTGCAGCACGACCACCGAGTTGACGGCCGGGTCACCGGTCGCCGAGTCGAGCGCCTCGCGCAGCATCCGTACCTGGTCGAAGCCGCCGCCGCGCAGCGAGCCCGTCGACGAGTTGAGCGTGACGAACCGGGTGCCCTTGTGGTCGAAGGTCCGCTCGGTGTCGCCGAAGGCGGCCCGGAAGTTGGCGATCGGGGCGCCCATGATCTCGTGGTTGCCGGGCACGTAGTAGTACGGCACCTCGCCGCCGAGTTCCTCGTCGAGCAGCCGCTTGGCCAGCGCGAAGTCCGCCGGGTAGGCGGTGTCCACGAAGTCGCCGTTGATCACCAGGAAGTCCGGCTTCGCGGCCTTGACCTCGCGCAGCGTACGGCGGGCCTGGGCGACCAGGTCGCTGTCCGGGTTCGCCGCGACGAACTGCGCGTCGGACAGGACGGCGAAGCGCCAGGGCGCCCCGTCCACCGTGCCGTCGCGCAGCACCACCCGGTCGGTGCGCGGCTTCTCGGCCGGCACGTCGACCGTCGGCGGCACCTTCGCCACCAGGTCGTCGATGATGACCTCGCTGCGGTACTGCGCGGCGGCGTTGGTCTCCGCCACGTAGAACCGGCGGATCCGCACCGGGTACTGCACCCCGGCGGGGACGGCGAACTCGACGTACTTCCAGCCCGTCCAGGTGATCAGCGGGCCGCGCAGCACGTGCTGGGTGTCCTGCGCGTCGTGCAGGTGCAGGCTGGGCCACTCCCCCGTGCCGTTGCCGTGGATCCACATGCCGAACGCCTGCGGCTGGCCGGCGACCTCGATCCAGGCGGGCGGGTCCGCGTACGCGGCCCGGGTGCCGGTGGACTGGCTGAAGTCGTACGTCATCTTCAGGCCCGTGCCGGTGCGGCCCGGCGCGGGCGCGACCGCGCCGCTGGCCCGCGCCTGGCTGAACTTCCAGGATGCCGCGTCGTCGAAGCCGGCCACCGGCACGTCGGTCAGCCCGACGGTGACCGGCAGGACGGTGCTGCTCCGGCCGACGTGGACGGTGACCAGCGCCGAGCCGGTGTCCCGCAGGGCGGTGACGGCGAGGTTGCCGTCGGCGGTCGGGGCGATCTTCAGCAGGTCCTTGTCGTAGTCGAGCTTCAGGTCGGCCGGCTCGATGGGGGCGGTGTTGCCCTCGGCGTCGTAGCCGACGACGCCGAACAGCGCGCTGCCCTGCGCGCCGGTCAGGCCGACCCGCTCCACCGTGGAGTCGATCCGGGCCAGCGGCCCGAGCACGGTCAGGTCGAGAGTGCCACGGGCCGCGCCCCGCGAGGCGGTGACCGTGGTGCTTCCGGGCAGGAGGGCCCGGAAGCGGCCCTTGCCGTCGACGACGCCGTGCGCCGCCGGGTTGGCCCGCCACGTCGGCGCGCCGGCCGCCGGGCCGTACGTCTCGTCGTGGCCGGCGGCGGTGAGCTGGCGGGTCAGGCCGGGGAAGACGCGGTCGGGCCGGCCGCCGCGCACCGGCGCGACGCCGGGGGCGATGGTCGGGTCGCTGGCGGTCTCGAGCCAGTACCCGGTGAGCCGGCCACTGCCCTTGGGCGCGTAGATGGCCAGGCCGTTGGGCACGGCCCGCTCGCTGCCGTCGGACGGGCTGTTCTCCACCTGCACGGCCGCCGCACCCGGTTCCCGGG
This sequence comes from Micromonospora sp. USAFONa4, assembly GCF_057197825.1. Lineage (NCBI taxonomy): Bacteria > Bacillati > Actinomycetota > Actinomycetes > Micromonosporales > Micromonosporaceae > Micromonospora > Micromonospora sp. USAFONa4. The sequence goes on from NZ_CM170072.1 coordinate 2,161,770, forward strand.
CGAGCAGCGTCGAGGAGCCGCCGCCGTCGAGGTTGAGCGCGTGGTGCGCGCCGAGCTCGGCCATCATGCGGCCCATCTCGGTCTGGGTGACGCCCCGGCTGTCGACCTGCCGGCCGTCCACCGTCAACATGATCATGCGCCGGCCGTCGGCGGAGAAGCCGACGGACGTGCGCGGGGCCAGCGACGCGTCGGCGATGCTCTGCACCACCCCGTCGCGGACCAGCACGTTGCCGCCGCCGACAGCCGCGTGCAGGTTGCTGCCGTCGGCCGGCTTCGGCCGGTAGGCGACGGTCACCGCGTCGCCGGGACGCAGCCCGGCAAGGGCGTCCGCGCCGGCGTCGCGGCCGAGCAGCACGGTGGTGCCGGCCGGGACCGCCCCGCTTCCGGCCGTGCCGGCGACGGTGGCGACGCGGCCGTCGACCACCGTGACCTCCGTGACGCGGGCGGCGCCCTCGACCGCACGCTGCCGGGTGTACGACCCCCAGAGCGCGGTGAACACGCCGATCCCGTTCGCCTGGATCATGTTGTTGAACTGGGTCAGCGTCACCGGACCGGTCGGCAGGGTCGCGGTGCCGTCGAAGTTCACCTCGATGACCCGGCCGAGCCCCTCGGTGGTGATCGCGACGGCGTTGCGGTGCCCGCTGACCGCGGACTGGACCAGCTGGCCGTCACGGACGCCGACGCCCTGGGCGGCACCGGAGTTGTTGATGTCGAAGAAGTCGCCGTTGACGGCGGCGACCGCACGGGCCGCGTCGACGGTGCCGCGCAGCGGCTCGGCCCGGCTGACCGCGCCGGAGTTGACGTAGTCCACGGTGAGGCCGCCGGTGAGGTCGGCGGTCAGCGCGTCCGCGCGCAGCCAGCCGTCGGCGTCGTACCGGTCGAAGGAGGTCAGGTTGAGGCCCGGGGCGACCGGGCGGGTGGTCTTCGCCGTCTCCAGCCCGCCGGCCGGCTCGACGCCGGTCGGGGCCGCGGTGGACGACATGCTCGCGGCCGGGTCGCCGGCGAGCGTCACGGAGCCTGCGGAGTACGAGGAGGCGCGCGGTGCGTCCTCCGCGGCGGTGAGGGACGGGTCGGTGGCCGGAGCGGGCGCACCGGCGTTCGCCGGCACAGTGCCGGCCAGGGTGAGCAGCGGCGTCAGCAGCAGGACGCCTGCGAGCCGGGCGGATCGTCTGCGGGTACGCATGGGCGACAGTCAACCGGACGGTGAATAGAAGTTTCAATAGCTGCCGACCAAACCGAAGGAAAACTCCACCCTTCCGGCGGTCGTCCCCGCCATTGCCGGTACCGTCCTCCGGAGCGCGCCTCCCCGCACTGCGCCTCCCCGCGCTGCGCCTCCCCGCACTGCACGCCTCCCCGCAGCACGCAAGCGGAGCCACAACCCGGCAGCACGTGCCGCATGCGCGCGCCCGCCGCCACACCCACGGACCTCACCGCCGCACCCCACGGGTCCGCGCAGCGCGCGCTCGGGGCCCACCGCAGCGTGTGCTCGGGGCAGCTCGGCCACCCACACCGCGCGTGCGCTCGGGGGTCGCCCTGCGGCGTGCGCTCAGGGGTCGCCCTGCGGCGTGCGCTCGGGGACCACCCTGCGCCGTGCGCCCGGGGCCGCACGGCCACCCACGTTCGATCACGGAGAGTGGGCGACTCTGCGCCGCTCCACCCCTCGCTCCGTCCCCTTTGCTCTGCACCCATATCCGCACCGGACACGCCGTGTAAGCGGTGCCTATGTGGATGCAGAGCAAAGGGGACTGGAGGATGGTGCGGCCGGATCACGCCTTCACGACGAATTACCTGGTCACAGACCCTCGCCAGCGACGGCCAAGGTGGGCAAGCTCTTCACGCACCCAAATTCGGTCACCTAGAGTCACAACAAAGGCTCTTCGAGACCAACGTCACCGATCGTGACGGAAGTGAGCTGGCAAGGTGGATCGTCCGGCTGCCCGTCTGCGGCACCCGACGCCCGGCACGCGGCACCCGACGTCCGGCACGCGGCACCCGACGCCCGGCATTACGGCATGCGGCATGCGGCATGCGGCACGCGGCACCGAAGCTCACCCACGAGACCGACGGGCAGGGACGCGAAAAGGGCACGGCCTCGTGGCCGTGCCCTTCCCGCTGTCTCACCCGGGGAGGATCACTCCCCCGGCGTCGACTTGGCGATCTGCATCAGGAACTCGATGTTGGTGCGGGTCTGCTTGAGCTTGTCCAGCAGCAGGTCCAGCGCCGCCTGCGAGTCCAGCGAGTGCAGGACCTTCCGGAGCTTGTGGATGATGGCCAACTCCTCCGGCGCGAGCAGGATCTCCTCCTTGCGCGTGCCGGACGGGTGGATGTCGATGGCCGGGAAGATGCGCTTGTCGGCGATCTTCCGGTCCAGCTTCAGCTCCGCGTTGCCGGTGCCCTTGAACTCCTCGAAGATGACCGTGTCCGCCATGGACCCGGTCTCCACCAGCGCGGTGGCGAGGATGGTCAGCGAGCCGCCGTTCTCGATGTTGCGGGCCGCACCCAGGAAGCGCTTCGGCGGGTAGAGCGCGGTGGAGTCGATACCACCCGACATGATCCGGCCGCTGGCCGGCGCCGCCAGGTTGTACGAGCGACCGAGGCGGGTCACCGAGTCGAGCAGCACGACCACGTCGTGGCCCAGCTCGACCAGGCGCTTCGCCCGCTCGATCGCCAGCTCGGCCACCGTGGTGTGGTCCTGCGGCGGACGGTCGAACGTCGCCGCGATGACCTCGCCCTTCACCGACCGCTGCATGTCGGTGACCTCTTCGGGCCGCTCGTCCACCAGCACCACCATCAGGTGGCACTCCGGGTTGTTGTGCGTGATCGCGTTCGCGATGGCCTGGAGCACCATCGTCTTACCCGCCTTCGGCGGCGACACGATCAGCGCGCGCTGGCCCTTGCCGAGCGGCATGACCAGGTCGATGACCCGGGTGGTGAGGATGTGCGGCTCGGTCTCCAGCCGCAGGCGCTCCTGCGGGTAGAGCGGGGTGAGCTTGTAGAACTCGGGCCGGCGCTTCGCCTCGTCCGGCTCCATCCCGTTGATGGTGTCGAGCCGCACCAGCGGGTTGTACTTGTCCCGCCGCTGCTCGCCGTCGCGCGAGGCGCGTACCGCACCGGTGATGGCGTCGCCGCGCCGCAGGCCGTACTTCTTGATCTGCGACATGGAGACGTAGACGTCGTTCGGGCCGGCCAGGTAGCCGGTGGTCCGTACGAACGCGTAGTTGTCGAGCACGTCGATGATGCCGGCCACCGGAACGAGCACGTCGTCCTCGCCGACCTGCGGCTCGCGCCCGCCGTCGCGGCCACCATCACGGCCACCGTCGCCGCCCTCGGCGCGCTCACCACGGCCACGGCGGCGGTCCCGGAACCGGCTGCGCCGGCCACGCCGGCCACCGCTCTCGTCGTCGTCGCCGTCGTTGTCACGCTCGACGCGCTGGCCCCGGTCGCCGCGCTCGTTGCGGTCACGGTCGCCCCGATCGGCACGCTCGCCCCGCTCGTTGCGGTCACCGCGCTCCGCACGCTCGCCGCGGTCACCGCGCTCGTTGCGGTCACCCCGCTCGGCACGGTCACCGCGCTCGCCGCGGTCACCCCGCTCCGCACGCTCGGCACGGTCACCCCGCTCAGCGCGGTCACCGCGGTCACCGCGCTCGTTGCGGTCACCCCTCTCGGCACGGTCGCCCCGCTCCGCACGGTCGCCGCGCTCGGCACGGTCGCCGCGCTCGGCACGGTCGCCCCGCTCGGCACGATCGCCGCGCTCACGGCCACGGTCGGCACGCTCGCCGGCCTCGGCCTCGTCCGCGCGCGTCTCCGCCGGACGAGCCTCCGCCGGACGGACGGCCTCCGCCCCACGAGCCTCCGCCTCACGAGCCTCCGCCGGACGGGCCTCCGCGGCCCGCGCCTCGGAGGTGGCGGCCCGGCTGCGCCGGGTCCGGCCACGGGGCTCGGCCTCGGCCGCCGCCGGCTCCGCCGGGGCCTGCTCCGCGGTACGCCGCCCGGCCGCCGGCCGCTCGGTGCTCTCACGGACCTCGGCGTGGGCCTCTTCACGGGCGGGAGCGGCAGCGGCCTCGGCCCGCGGTCGAGGGGTCCCGGCGGTGGCGCCGCCCTGCCGCTCGGAGATCGCGCTGATCAGCTCGCCCTTGCGCATGCGGGCCGTGCCCGAGATGCCGAGCGACGCGGCCAGGCTCTGCAGCTCCGGCAGCAGCATCGCCGACAGGCCGGTGCCGCTGCGCCGACGACGGGCGGGGGTGGCGGCGGTGGTGGCATCGCCAGCGACGTTGGAAACATCCGACGTCACGTCGGTGGTGTCGCTCAATGGATTCCTTCCCTCGATAGGCCGGGACTGCCCGGAGTCGAAACAAGGTGGCCGGGCGGCCTCGGTGCACCCGCCTCGCATGGACGCGTCGCGGGAGTCTGTGACACAGCAGCCGGTCGGTTTCCCGACTCACCGAAGGTCGGTGAGCAGGTCTCGCCGTCTGCGGCGACCTGTGAAGACTGCGGTGCGGCGTGGGCCTAGGCAGGGGTGACGGGCTGACCGCCGAAAGCTTCGGGGGTGCGCCGACCCGCAGGGAGATCGCATGCTTCGCGGCTGTGCTAAGTCTAGAGCGTAATCAACTCTTCCGACCTGCGGCAACAGGGTCCCGCTCTGCGTGTCCCAGTCTACCCCGGGCAACCTGTGCTCCGCGCCCGTCTGGATCCAACCGCCAGACCTCCCAGCCTGTTCCCGGGTCGAAGCCCTCGGGCGGGCCGGTCAGGGCCAGGACGGTCGGGCCCGCACCACTGATCACGGCGGCCACACCGACCTCACGCAGCGCTTTCACCAGGGCAGCGCTGCCCGGCATGCCGTCGGCGCGGTAGTCCTGGTGCAGCCGGTCGACCGTGGCCGGCAGCAGCAGACCCGGGTCGGCGGTCAGCGCATGCACCAGCAGCGCGGCGCGGCCGGCGTTCAGCGCCGCGTCGCCGTGGGGCACGGTGGCCGGCAGCGCGGCCCGCGCGGTGGCCGTCAGGCCGCGCTCCGCCGGCACGAAGACCGTCGGTCGTACGCCGTCGGCGACCGGCAGCGACACCGCCCGGGCGCCGGAGGGCTCCGTCCAGGCCAGCGTGAAGCCGCCGAGCAGGCACGGCGCCACGTTGTCCGGATGGCCCTCGATCTCGGCGGCGAGGCGCAGTGCGGCGGCGTCGTCGAGCCGGGTCTCGCCGTCGCTGACCAGCGCACGGGCCAGCAGCACGCCGGCGACGATCGCCGCGGACGAGGAACCCAGCCCACGGGCCTGCGGGATGCGGTTGACGCACTCCACCGCCAGCCCGGGCGGCTGCCCGCCGAGCCCGTCGAAGGCCGCCCGCATGGCGCGGACGACCAGGTGCCGGTCGTCGGCCGGCAACTCCCCGGCGCCCTGCCCGGCCACGGTCACCGTGACGCCCCCCGCCGTCACCTCGGCGGCCACGTCGTCGTGCAGCGCCAGGGCGAGCCCCAGGGCGTCGAACCCCGGCCCCAGGTTGGCGCTGGTGGCGGGGACCCGGACCCGGACCGGGCCGGAGATGAAGTTCGTCGGCACGGGCTCATGGTAGGGCTGCGCACCGACGGGGCGGACCGCCGCCCGACGGATGGGACCGGGCCGGACGGCCTCGTCACCGGACGGTGGTGGCAGCGCCGGTCCGTTAGCCTGACCCGACCGACGGCGGCTGGAGGCGGGAATGCGCGAATTCGGGTACCTGGCGACGGCGGTCGTCTTCGAGGCGCCCTCGGTGCTGGTGCTGCTGGTCGGACTCGTACTGGCCGCGACGGCCGGGGGGCGGCTGCCCCGCAAGCCCCGGCTGCTGGCGCTGTCCGGGCTCGCTGTGCTGCTGGTCAGCGCACTGCTCAGCGTGGCCTGGACCCTGCTGCTGCCCCGCGCGTTCAGTTTCGACTGGGGCTACTCGAACTTCCGGCTCATGAACCTGGTCCACGGCGGGGTGCAGGCCCTGGCGTACCCGATCGGGACGGGTCTGCTGATCGCGGCGGTGCTGGTCGGGCGGCGGGCGGGCGGCGCGGCGGCCGGCCCGTTCGGCGGACGACCGCTCGCCGGCGGCGGGCCGGTGCCGACCACCGCGCCGGCGCCCGCCGCCCAGCCGGTGCCGCCGGCCGACCCGGGGTGGACCGTGGGGGGCGGGGCCGACGTGCCGGCGCAGTGGGGCGGTCGGTCCCGGCCGGACGCGCCGACGGGCGCCGGGACCGACCAAGCCTGACCCCGGGCGGGTCAGCGGGCGGCGCTCGGGGCCGGTTGCGCGGCCGGGTCCGTGAGCGAGAGCCGGCGGGTGGCGATCCGCCAGCCGACCGCGTAGACCACCGTGACCAGGCCGCAGCTGGCCAGCACCACCCGCTCGTCCACGGTGTCCACCACCGCGGCCACGGCGAGCTGGCTGACCGAGACGGCGAGGGTCGCCAGCATCATGTCGGTGGCGAAGACGCGGCCCCGCAGCCGGTCCGGCACCTCCCCTTGCAGGGCGAAGTTCGACATCACCCAGTTGCTGCCGCCCGCGAAGTGGGCGACGAAGACCAGGGCCAGCACCAGCGGGAACCAGTTGGCGACCGAGGTGCCGAGGTAGGCCAGGCCGTAGAGGGACATCGACAGCGCCAGCCCGGGCAGCAGCCAGGCGCGGTTGGTCAGCACCCGGCGCATCAGGATCGGCCCGACGAGCGCCCCCGCCCCGCGGACCGCGAAGAGCAGCCCGGTACCGACGGGGCCCACGCCGTACACGGCCGCGAGCAGCGGGAACACCGTCAGCACGCCGTTGCCGAGGCCCACCGCCGACTTCACGGTGACCAGCGCCAGCACCCTCGGCCGGTGCCCGATGTAGCCAAGCGCCTCCCGGATCGCCGGCCAGGTCCGCTGCACGGGCAGCTCCGCGTCGCGGGGCGCCTGCAACGGCCGGCGGATCAGCGTGGCCAGGCCCGCGGCGACCACCAGGCCCACCGCCGCCACCCAGAAGCAGGCGTACGGGCCGACGGCGGCGCTGAGCACGCCACCCAGGGAGGCGCCGACGACGGTCATGGTGCCCCAGGCCGATCCCGCGACGGCGTTGCCGGCGGCCAGCTCGTCGGGGTCGAGCACGTTGGGCAGGGCCGCCTGGGCCGCCGGGGAGTAGAACGCCTTGGCGACCGCCACCACGCCGATCCCGGCCATCGCCAGCCAGGCGGTCCCCGCGCTGCGGACGCCGAGCAGCAGCAGCACGCCGAGCAGGGCTGCGACGTTCGAAATGATCATGATCTTGCGCCGGTCGAACCGGTCCGCGATCGTGCCCGTGTACGGCAGCAGCAGCGCCACGATCCCGGTGTCGACGGCGAGCACCAGCGCGCCCCACACGCCGCTGCCGGTCAGGTCCGGCAGCAGCACCAGCAGCGGCACCATGACGAACCAGTCGGCGCCGAAGACCACCAGCTCGGCGAGGAACAGATTGCGGAAGTTGCGGTTGTGTCTGAGGACCGAGACGGTGGACGGCACGTTCGGGACCCTACCGGGCGGTGACCGGCGGGCCGGGCGTACGGCGGGTACCTGACCGAACGCGAACACCCCCGGCGGGTGGGGACCCGTCGGGGGTGTTCGCGCACTGCCGTTACTCGGCCGGCGGCAGCGGGGACGTGCGGCTCTTCGGCAGCCGCAGCACCTCGAACTGGTCGGTGCCGTCCACCAGCGCGCCCGACGGCTGCGGCCGGGACGCCGGGGCGTCGGTGGCCTCCGCGCCGGCGGTGGACGGGGCGCCCCCGGCGGGCACCGGGACCGGCTCGGCGGCGGGCGTCCCACCGTCGTCGCCGGCCGGGTCGCCGTCGCCCGTGCCGGTGGCCGGGGCCACCCCGCCGGAGCGGCGGGCCCGGCGGGCGCGGAACGACTCCTTGGTGTTCTCCGCCATGGCGTAGAGCGTCGGCACCAGGATCAGGGTGAGCAGCGTCGAGCTGAGCAGCCCGCCGATCACCACGATCGCCAGCGGCTTGGAGATGAAGCCGCCCTCCCCGGTGAGGCCGAGCGCCATCGGCAGCAGCGCGAAGATGGTGGCGATCGCCGTCATCAGGATCGGTCGCAGCCGGCGCCGGCCGCCCTCGACCACCGCCTCCTGGACCCCCATGCCCTGGGCCCGGTACTGGTTGACGAGATCCAGCAGCACGATCGCGTTCGTCACCACGATGCCGACCAGCATGAGCACGCCGATCAGCGCCGGCACACCCATCGGGGTGCCGGTGGCCAGCAGCAGGCCGATCGCGCCGGTCGCCGCGAACGGGATGGAGATCAGCAGGATCAGCGCCTGGACCAGGCTCCGGAACGTCGCCACCATGATCAGGAAGACGATCGCGATGGCGGCGAGTACGGCCAGGCCCAGGTCGGCGAAGGCCTCCTCCTGGTCGGCGCTGACGCCGCCGATGGCGAAGGACGCCCCCGGCACGTCGATGCCGTCCAGCTTCTTCTGCAACTCCTGCGTGATGGCGCCAAGGTTCGAGCCGGTGGCCGTACCGGTGACGGAGACGCTGCGCTCGCCGTCGATCCGGCTCACCTGCTGCGGACCCTCGGTCTGGGTGACGTCGGCGATGTCGTCGAGCTTCACGGGCCCGACCGGCATCGCGCGCAGTTCCTCCACCGTGGTCGGCGGCTTGCCCGCGAACCGCAGCACCACGTCCCGCTGCCCGTCGTCGAGCGTGACCTGCCCCAGGGGCGAACCACGGAACGCCTGGGCCACCACCTGGCCGACGGCGGCCTCGGTGAGCCCGACCCGGCCGGCGGCGACCCGGTCGACGGTGACGTCTACGCGCGGCACCCGCGTGGCGAGGCTGGTGGAGACGTCCTCGACGCCCGCCAGCCCGGCCATCGCCGACCGGACCTCCTCGGCGGCCCGGGTCAGCGCCTCCGGGTCGGTGCCCTGGACGACCACCTCGATCTGGTTGGCCGCCGCCCCGCCCTGGCCGGCGCCGAAGCTGACCTCACCGACGGCCGGGCCCAGCGCGTCGAACTCCCGACGCAGCTTCTCCCGCATCTCCCGGGCGTCGGTCCCGTCGCCGAGGGCCAGCGACCAGTTGGCGACGTTGTTGCCGCCGCCGCCGAACGGGTTGTCCCCGCCGCCCGCCGTGACCTGGTACGTCTCGACGTCCTCGGTGCGCTCCAGCACCGCCTCGATCTGCTTGGCCGCCGCGTCGGTGCCGAGCAGGCCGGTGCCCGCCGGCAGCTCCTGGGTGATGCTCAGGGTGTCCTGGCCGGAGTCGTCGATGAAGTTGGTCTCCAGCTGGCGGGACAGGCCGAAGGTGCCGAACAGCACGAGCACGCCGAGCCCCAGCGTGATCCACCGGGTGGCCCGCTTGCGGGTGGCGAACCCGATCACCGGCAGGTACGCCCGCTGCAACGGGTTACGCAGCTCCTTCTCCTCGGCCGCCCGACGCACCGCGGCGTCGTCCGCCGTGCCGCTCGGCGGCTTCAGGAACCAGTACGCGAGCACCGGGATGACGGTCAGCGAGACCAGCAGCGAGGCGAGCAGAGCCACCGTGACGGTAATCGCGAACGGCGCGAAGAGCTGCCCGACGAAGCCGCCCACCAGGGCGATCGGCGCGAAGACGGCGACCGTGGTGAGGGTGGACGCGGTCACCGCGCCGGCCACCTCGCGGACGGCGGCGAGGATCGCCTGCCGCTTCGGCTCGCCGTACTCCAGGTGTCTCTTGATGTTCTCCAGCACGACGATCGAGTCGTCGACCACCCGGCCGACCGCGATGGTGAGCGCGCCGAGGGTGAGCAGGTTGAGCGAGTAGTCGCCGATCCAGAGGGCGATCAGGGCGACCACCACCGAGAGCGGGATGGAGACCGCGGTGACCACGGTGGAGCGGACCGACAGCAGGAAGACCAGGATGACGATGACGGCCATGACCAGGCCCAGCAGGCCCTCGGTGGTCAGGCTCTCGATCGACTTCTCGACGAAGGGCGCCTGGTCGAAGACGACGGTCAGCTCGGCGCCGGAGGCCTCCCGCAGGTCGGCGAGGCGGTCCCGGATCTCGTGGGAGATCTCCACCGCGTTGCCGTCCGGGGAGGCGGTGACCGCGATGCCCAGGCTGTCCTTGCCGTTGGTGCGGGTGATCGCGGTGGCCGGGGCGAGCTGCTGCTCGACGGTGGCCACGTCGCCGAGGCGGACCGGGGCCGCCCGGCCCGCCGCCGGCGCGACCACGACGCCCCGGAGGTCGTCCAGCGTGGCGAGCCGGGTGCCGACCTGCACCGGGAGCGCGCGGGTGCCGTCGGTGACCGCGCCGGCCGGCACCGTCACGCCGTTGGTCTTCAACGCCGCGCCGAGAGCGGTCGGCTGGAGCTTCGCCGCCGCCAGCTTGGCCGGATCCGGGGTGACCACCACGACGTCGTCGCGGGCGCCGGTCAGGTCGACCGTCCGCACCCCCTCGATCGCCTCCAGCTCGGGCACCACCGTGGCGCGCAGCTTCTCCGCGAGGACGCGCTGGTCGTCACCGCCGGAGGCGGCGAGCACCACCGCGGGCAGATCGTCGGTGCTGCCGGCGATGACCTGCGGGTCGACTCCCTCAGGCAGCTGCGCGTCGATCCGGTTGAGCGCGGTCTGCATCTTGTTGACCACGTCGTCCAGGTCGGTGCCGAACTCGTACTGGACCTGGACGGTCGTGGAGCCCTCGCGGGAGGTCGAGGTGACCTGGTCCAGCCCGGGGATGCCCTGGAGGGCGTTCTCGATCGGCTCGGTGACCTGCGACTCGACGACCTCGGGCCCGGCGCCGGGGTAGACCGCCACGATGAAGGCCGCCGGGAACTCCAGCGACGGCAGGAGTTGCTGCTTCAGTGACGGTACGGCGAACGCCCCGAACAGCGTGGTCACCACCGCGATGAGGGCGATCAGCCCTCGGTTGGCGAGGCTGAATCTGGCGAGCAGCGACATCGGCGTGACTCACTCCTGGAAAAGGCGATTGGCGGGGGTACGGATTCTCCCCCACCCGGCCCGACCGGCCCCGGTCGCCCCTGCCCCAGTCCGATGCACAGGACTCGCCTGCGCCGCCCCGGTCTTCCTCCCGTCGACCCGACCGGCGCCGACCCGCCGGCGGCTCACGCGAGGCCGATCCGCCGGCGGCTCACGCGAGGTCGAGGCAGCAGGCGGCTCAGGCGAGGTCGAGGCAGCGGGCGGCGGCCAGCGGGTCGTTGGCGATGGTGGTGGGCACGGGCGCGGTGGAGATCGCCCACTCCGGGTCCTTCAGGCCGTGGCCGGTGACCGTGCAGACCACCGTCGAGCCGGCCGGGACCCGACCGGCGGCGGCCTGCTGGAGCAGGCCGGCCACGCTGGCCGCGCTGCCCAGCTCGACGAAGACCCCGACCTCGCGGGCCAGCAGCCGGTACGCGGCCAGGATCTCCCGGTCGGTGACGGCGGCGATCAGCCCGCCCGAGGAGTCCCGGGCGTCGAGCGCCCTGGTCCAGCTCGCCGGGTTGCCGATCCGGATGGCGGTGGCGATCGTGGACGGCTCGCGGACCACCTCCCCGGTGACGATCGGGGCGGCGCCGGCGGCCTGGAAGCCGTACATCTTCGGGGCCCGGGTGGCGTTGCCGTCCCGCAGGTCCTCCGAGTAGCCCATCCAGTAGGCGGAGACGTTGCCGGCGTTGCCGACCGGCAGGCAGTGGATGTCGGGCGCGTCGCCCAACGCCTCGACGATCTCGAACGCGGCCGTCTTCTGGCCGTGCAGCCGGTCGATGTTGACCGAGTTGACCAGGGCGACCGGGTAGTCCTGCGCGAGCTTGGCGGCCAGCGACAGGCAGTCGTCGAAGTTGCCGGTGACCTGGAGCAGCTTCGCCCCGTGCACGAGCGCCTGGGCCAGCTTGCCCAGCGCGATCTTGCCCTGCGGCACGAGCACCGCGCAGGTCAGGCCGGCGCGGGCCGCGTACGCCGCCGCGGAGGCACTGGTGTTGCCGGTGGAGGCGCAGATGATCGCCTTGTTGCCGGCCTCGACCGCCTTGGAGACCGCGAGGGTCATGCCCCGGTCCTTGAACGAGCCGGTCGGGTTGGCGCCCTCCACCTTCAGGTGCACGTCGCAGCCGAGCCGGGCGGAGAGCACCGGCGCGGGCAGCAGCGGCGTGTTCCCCTCGTGCAGGGTCACGACCGGGGTGGCGTCGGTGACCGGCAGCCGGTCCCGGTACGCGTCGATCAGACCCCGCCACATGTCGTTCTCCCTCGCCTCTACCGTCCCGCCGAGTCGGGCACGCCTCCAGCCTGGACCAGTCTCGCCGTGTGCCCGCCGGCGCACCCGCAGTTAACCATCAGGCGAGACGCGGAAGCGCTCGCCCCGCCGGGCCGGGGCGGCGGACGGGCCCAGGCCCGCCCGACCCGCACCGCCAGCGGTCCCGCGCGCGTCACCGGGCCCCGCGGGCGGACCGCTCAGAGCCCGCCCTCGACCCGCAGCACGCTCGCCACCGAGCGGACGATGTCCAGCCCGCGCAGCTCCCGCACGGTGGCGGCGAGCGCCGCGTCCGGCGCCACGTGGGTGACGATGACCAGGTCGGCGTCCTCGCCCCGGCCCGCCGCGCCGCCGCCCGCCGGGCCCTGCCGCACGGTGGCGATCGACACGTCGTGCCGGGCGAACACGCCGGCCACCGCCTCCAGCACACCCGGCCGGTCGGCCACGTCGAGGCTGATGTGGTAGCGGGTCAGCGCCTCCCCCATCGGCCGCACCGGCAGGTCGGCGTACGCGCTCTCGCTGGCCGACCGCACCCCGGCGAGCCGGTTGCGGGAGACCGCCACCACGTCGCCCAGCACCGCGCTGGCGGTCGGCGCGCCGCCCGCGCCCCGGCCGTAGAACATCAACGGCCCGGCCGCCTCGGCCTCGACGAAGACCGCGTTGAACGCGTCGCCGACGCTGGCCAGCGGGTGGCCCAGCGGGATCATCGCCGGGTGTACCCGCACGCTGACCGTCTCCCGGCCGGCGGCGTCGGCGCCCCGGGCGGCGATGCAGAGCAGCTTGATGGTGCAGCCCATCGCCTTGGCGCTGGCCACGTCGGCCGCCGTGACGTCGGTGATGCCCTCGCGGTGCACGTCGGCCGCGCCGACCCGGGTGTGGAAGGCCAGCGAGGCGAGGATGGCCGCCTTCGCCGCCGCGTCGAAGCCCTCCACGTCGGCGGTCGGGTCGGCCTCGGCGTAGCCCAGCTCGGTGGCCTCCTCCAGCGCCTCCGCGAAGCCGGCGCCGGTGGCGTCCATGGCGGAGAGGATGAAGTTGGTGGTGCCGTTGACGATGCCGGTGACCCGGTTGATCCGGTCGCCGTGCAGCGACTCGCGCAGCGGGCGCAGCAGCGGGATCGCCCCCGCCACGGACGCCTCGTAGTAGAGGTCGCCGCCGCCCTCGGCCGCCGCGTCGTGCAGGGCGGCGCCGTCCTCGGCGAGCAGCGCCTTGTTTGCCGTGACCACGCTCTTGCCGGCCCGCAGCGCCTCCACCAGCCAGCCCCGCGCCGGCTCGATGCCGCCGACCACCTCGACCACCACGTCGACGTCGTCGCGCTTGATCAGGCCGAGCGCGTCGGTGGTGAACAGGGCCGGGTCGACGGGCAGGTCGCCCCGGTCGCGGCCGAGACGGCGTACGGCGATGCCGGCGATCTCCAGCGGGGCGCCGATCCGGGCGGCGAGGTCGGCCGCCTGCTCGTGCAGCAGCCGGACCACCTCGCTACCGACCGTGCCGCAGCCGAGCAGTGCCAGGCGCACAGGTGATGTCATCCCACGTCCAATGCCAGCAGGTCCTCTTCGGTCTCCCGCCGGACGATCAGGCGCGCCTGGCCGTCGCGCACCGCGACCACCGGGGGGCGGGGTACGTGGTTGTAGTTGCTGGCCATGCTCCGGCAGTAGGCGCCGGTGCCCGGCACCGCGACAAGATCTCCGGGCTGCACGTCGGCGGGCAGGAATTCATCCTTCACCACGATGTCCCCGGACTCACAATGCTTTCCCACCACGCGGGCGAGCATCGGCTCGGCGGTCGACGCCCGGGACGCCAGCGTCGCGGAGTAGGACGCGTCGTAGAGCGCGGTACGGATGTTGTCGCTCATCCCGCCGTCGACGCTCACGTACGTCCGGATCCCGTCGACGTCCTTGACCGTGCCGACCTCGTAGAGGGTGAACACGGCCGGCCCGACTATCGCCCGCCCCGGCTCGATCGACAGGTGCGGGACCGCCAGCCGCTCGGCGGCGCACTCGGCCTCGACGATCCGGCGCAGCCGCTTCGCCAGGTCCTGCGGGGCGGCCGGGTCGTCCTGCGTCGTGTACGCGATGCCGAAGCCACCGCCGAGGTCCAGCTCGGGCAGCTCCACCCCGCGCGCGTCGCGGATCTGCGCCTGGAGGCCGAGCACCCGGCGGGCGGAGACCTCGAAGCCGCTGGCGTCGAAGATCTGCGAGCCGATGTGCGAGTGCAGGCCGCGCAGCTCCAGGACGCCCTCGTCGAGCACCCGGAAGGCAGCCTCGGCCGCCGCCCCGCCCGCGAGGGAGAAGCCGAACTTCTGGTCCTCGTGCGCGGTGGCGATGAACTCGTGGGTGTGCGCCTCGACGCCGACCGTGACCCGGATCAGCACCCGGGGGCGGACGCCCCGCTCGCGGGCGAGCGCGGTGAGGCGGCCGATCTCGTCGAACGAGTCGAGGATGATCCGGCCGACCCCGGCGTCGAGCGCCCGGGTCAGCTCGGCCACCGACTTGTTGTTGCCGTGGAAGCCGATCCGCTCGGGCGGCATCCCGGCCGACAGCGCGGTGGCCAGCTCGCCGCCGGTGCACACGTCGAGGTGCAGGCCCTCCTCGGCGATCATCCGGACCACGGCCCGGCAGAGGAACGCCTTGCCGGCGTAGTAGACGTCGACGCCGTCGAAGGCGGTGCGGAAGTCCCGGGCCCGGGACCGCAGGTCGTCCTCGTCGAGGACGTAGACCGGGGTGCCGAACTCGGCCGCGACGTCGTGGACGCCGAGGCCGGCCACGGTGAGCACGCCGTCGCCGTCGCGCGTGACGTTGCGCGGCCACAGCTGCGGCACCAGGGCGTTGACGTCGACCGGGGTACGCAGCCAGGACGGCCCCCGGCTGCCGATGTCACCGTGCAGCGCACCGGCCTCGTGAGCACGCATCAGCGATCTACATCCTTTCCGGGGCCGAGACGCCCAGCAGGCGCAGGCCGTTGGCGATCACGGTGCGGGTGGCGTCGTTGAGCCAGAGCCGGGCCCGGTGCAGGTCGGTGGTCTCCTCGTCGCCGCGCGGCAGGATCCGGCACTCGTCGTAGAACCGGTGGTAGGCCCCGGCCAGCTCCTCCAGGTAGCGGGCCACCCGGTGCGGGCCGCGCAGCTCGGCCGCCGCGGCGACCACGGCGGGGAACTCGGCGAGCGCCTTGAGCAGCTCGTTCTCCTTCTCGTGGCCGAGCAGGTCGGGGCGGAACGCCTCGGCGTCGCCCCGGGTCAGCCCCACCTCGGCGGCGTTGCGGCCCACGCTGGCCGTCCGGGCCGCCACGTACTGCACGTAGTAGACCGGGTTGTCCCGGGTGGCCCGGGTCCACAGCTCGACGTCGATGTCGATCGGGGAGTCGCTGGAGTAGCGGGCGAGCGCGTAGCGGGAGGCGTCCACGCCGATCGCGTCGACCAGGTCCTCCAGGGTCACCACCGTGCCGGCCCGCTTGCTCATCCGGACCGGGGCGCCGTCGCGGACCAGGTTGACCAGCTGGCCGATCAGGATCTCCAGGTTGCGCTCCGGGTCGTCGCCGAAGCAGGCGGCCATCGCCTTCATCCGGCCGATGTAGCCGTGGTGGTCGGCGCCCAGCATGATCACGACGCGGTCGAAGCCGCGCTCCCGTTTGTCCAGGTAGTAGGCGCAGTCGGCGGCGAAGTAGGTCCACTCGCCGTTGGACTTGCGCAGCACCCGGTCCTTGTCGTCGCCGAAGTCGGTGGTGCGCAGCCAGGTCGCGCCGTCCGACTCGTAGAGGTGGCCCTGGTCCCGCAGCCGCTGGAGGGCCAGGTCCAGCTCGCCCCGGTCGTGCAGGTCCTTCTCGTTGAAGTAGGTGTCGAACTCCACCCCGAAGCCGCGCAGCGAGGACTTGATCTCGGCGAACATGAGCTGCACGCCCTCGACCCGGAAGACCTCCTGGGCGGCGGCGTCGTCCAGCTCCAGCACGTCGGGGCGGACGCCCCGGACGGCGTCGGCGATCTCGGTGATGTACGCCCCGGCGTACCCGTCCTCGGGGGCCGGCTCGCCCTTGGCGGCGGCGAGCAGCGACCGGGCGAACCGGTCGATCTGGGAGCCCGCGTCGTTGAAGTAGTATTCCGTCCCGACCTCGGCGCCGGTGGCGCGCAGGAGCCGGCTCAGCGCGTCGCCGACGGCCGCCCAGCGGACGCCGCCGATGTGCACCGGGCCGGTCGGGTTCGCCGAGACGAACTCCAGGTTCATCCGCTGCCCGGCGAGCCGGTCGCTGCGCCCGTACGCCTCGCCCGCCTCGACGATCGTGCGGGCGAGCTGGCCGGCGGCAGCCGCGTCGAGCCGGATGTTGAGGAAGCCGGGGCCGGCGATCTCCACCGACTTGACCCCCGGGGCCCGGCCGAGCTGCTCGGCGAGGGCCGTGGCCAGCTCGCGCGGCGGGACGCCCACCTTCTTGCTGAGCTGGAGGGCCAGCGTGGAGGCGTAGTCGCCGTGCTCGGGGCTGCGAGGTCGCTCGACCGCCGTCCGCTCCGGCAGGGCGGAGCGGTCCAGGCCACGCTCGGTGAAGACGGCGTGGGCTGCGGATAGGACGACCTCGGCGAGTTCTGCGGGAGTCACTGATCCATGTTATCGGGGGTAGACTCGGCACCCGCGGCGGCGACCCAGTGTGTGAGACCGGCCCGCCGGATCCCCTGACCGACCGACCTGACGAGGCACGATGAGCATCAGCACACCGGGTGGCGGCCCCGAGCGGCGCCCGAACGTGGTCAGCACCGGCAAGAAGCCGGCAGCGGGCCGGCCGGCAGCAGGCGCCAAGACCGGGTCCGGCGGCGCCAAGCCCGGTTCCACCGGCGCGAAGACCGGTTCCACCGGCGCCAAGGCCGGGTCCGGCAAGCCGACGGGCACCCGCCCCGGCGCCGGGGGCAAGGGCCGCAAGCCCATCGCCCCGGTGAAGGTGAGCCAGGGCCGCTCGTGGGGGCCGATCGCGCTCTTCGTCGCCGTGGGTGTGCTGGCCGTGGCGATCATCGGCTACGGCGCCTGGGCGACGTTCCAGGGCGCCAAGCCCTGGGAGGACCGGGCGGACGCGATCGACGGCATCGTCAACTACCGCGAGAAGGACAAGGACCTCGTGTCCGGCGGCAACCACAAGACGGGGCCCCTCACCTACACGGTGCTTCCGCCGGTGGCCGGCCCGCACAACGCGGCCTGGCAGAACTGCATGGGTGACGTCTACCCCGCCCAGATCGCCAACGAGCACGCGGTGCACAGCCTGGAGCACGGCACGGTCTGGATTACCTACCGCCCGGACCTGCCCGCCGACCAGGTGACGAAGCTCGCCGACAAGGTGCGGGGCAAGGAGAAGCTGATGCTCAGCCCGTTCGAGGGGCTGGACAAGCCGATCTCCCTCCAGGCCTGGGGCTACCAGCTCAAGGTCGACAACGCCGACGACGGCCGCATCGACGAGTTCATCAAGACGCTGCGGGTCAACGCCTCGATCGAGGGGCCGACCGCGCTGTGCAGCCAGGGCATCACCGCCACCGGCACCACGCCGCGCGACGACGCCCAGCAGATGCCGCAGGGCTGAGGAGAGCGATGAGCATCCCGACCATGACCGAGACCAGCGAGCCGGCCAGCCCGGCTCCGGAGGAGCGGCGGTCGCCGGCCCGCTGGGGCACGGCCGCGCTGGCCCTGGCCGTCGTGGTCGGGCTGCTCCTCGGGTACGCCGGTGGCATGCTGACCCCCCGGCTCACCCGGCCGGGCGACGCCTCGGCGGAGGCGGGCTTCGCCCGGGACATGCTGACCCACCACGCGCAGGCGGTGGAGATGGGCCTGGTCGCCTTCGACGAGGGCAGCGACCCGGAGGTCCGCAGCATCGGCGGCGACATCGCCACCTCCCAGCAGGGCGAGATCGGCACCATGCACACGTGGCTGCGCTCGTGGGGGCTCGACCCGGCGGGTAGCGAGCCGCCGATGTCGTGGATGTCCGACGGCTCCGGTCTGGTCAGGAACGGCCTCATGCCGGGCATGGCCACCCCCGAGGAGATGGCGAAGCTGCACGCGGCCGAGGGCCGGGAGTTGGACGTCCTCTTCCTGCAACTGATGATCAAGCATCACCTGGGCGGCATCCACATGATCGACGGCATCCTCGACGTCAGCGACGAGCCCGACGTCGTCAGGACCGCGCAGACCATGAAGAACACCCAGCGCAACGACCTCACCAATCTCCAGAACGCGCTGAAGCGGGTGGGCGGCTGACCCCGCCGCCACCGCACCGTCGTCCGATCGAGAGGTCCGCGTCGCCGCCGCTTCACCCGGCCGACGCGGACCTCTCGTCATCCCGGCCCCCTCAGGGTGCCGGCCACCCGTCACCCTCTGTCCGCTTTGAGCGGTATGCGGGGTCATGCACGATCCACCCTATTGCGACACTAAGAGAGTTTTCTCCACACATATCGTGACCAGTTGCGATTCGGGCTCGTTGCGCAGGACGTGGGGGTTGCACTGAGAGACGCACGGCGTTCGGTCACCAGCTGGTGCCGGCGCCACACCATCGGCGGTGACGGGGCGGTGGCAGCCGTCCGTCGCGGACAGCGGCAGGGCGAGCCGGGAACGCTCAGCCGCGAACAGGAGCTCGAACTCATCGACATCCTGCGGGGCGTCCATCCCGACGAGCTGGGCCTGGACGAGGAGCTGTGGACGCGGCAGAGCCTGCACACACTCATCCAGCACCGCTTCGAGCCGTCCATGGACGCCGGGGCCGTGGGTGCGTACCTGCGGGCCTGGGGGCTGGGCCCCCGGGAGCCCCGGGAACGGGCCTGCGGCCTCTGCGTCGGCGCGGTGGAACGCTGGGTGCGCAGCGAGTACCCGGCCATCACCCGGGCGGCGCAGGAACACCTCGCCGAGGTCTACTGGATCGGCCGCGTACGCCTGCGGGGCACGATGCCCGCGGCGGACGTCATCTCCGCCGTCTCCTCCCGAGGCCGGGTGCGCTTCATGATCACCACCCCGTCGGTCGACCCGCCGCTCCCGCGCGACTTCGTGCTGCGGCTCAGCGGCGAGGAGCAGCGGACCGTGCACCTGATCGTCGACGGCTCCTGGCCCCGCAACGAATGGCCCCGGCGCCTGCCCCGCCGCATCGTGCTGCACCCGCTGCCGAGCTGCGGCCGCGCCATCGCCGCCTGACCACCCGCGCCGCCCCCGCACCAGCCAGCGGCATCGGCGAGTGGAACGTCATGGGTGCATCCGGCGCCCGGAGGAACCCGTGAGGTTCCACTCGTGCCGGCCGGAGGGCTTTCCGGCAGCGACATTCGACGCGGGTGGAACAGGGCGGCACCCGTCACCGGCCTGCGGCGACTGACACCAGCAGGGCGGGGCGACACGAGGGCGGGCACCCGGCACCGATTCGGCGTTCCGGGGAGACGTTTGCTAGTCTTCTCCAGTCGCTGAGCCCCCGTAGCTCAGGGGATAGAGCACCGCCCTCCGGAGGCGGGGGCGCAGGTTCGAATCCTGCCGGGGGCACCACACCACACCAGTCAACGTCTCGCTCATCCGAGGTTGACCGTCCCCTCCGTCGATCTTCGAACGACGACCATCACGCAAAATGCCCGACGACAGGTGTCGTCGGGCATTTCCGTGTCCGGGGCTGCGGCAAGCCCGTTCCCCGCGCAGCGATGCACTGCTGCGGCCCGGGGTGCGGTGTCACCCGGGCCGCCCACAGCCGCCGTCCGCGCGGACACCCGGCCACGGACCGGGTGCGGGCGGGCGGCACCGCGTCGAGCATGCGGTGCCGCACCGCCACGGGGGTCAGTCGGCGGCGAGGCCGTGCAGGAAACCGTCCTGGTCGCCGACCAGCAGCAGGTCGCCGATGACGACCGGCGGGCTGTAGCAGTAGGCGCTGGTCGTCAGTTGCAACCGGGAGCGGACGGCCCCGGTGGCCACGTCGAGCCCGACCAGCAGTCCCGTGGTCGTCGGGGTCCACGCGACGCCGTCGTGGATCGCCGCGCCGGTGCTGACCGGGCGGGCACCCAGCCCGGCTGACCAGCGGGCCTGGCCGGTGGCCGGGTCCACCCGGGAGGCGGTGCGACCGCCGTCGTCGAACATCAGCACGTCGCCGCCGTCCAGCATGAGCTTCGGGGCGTAGACGTAGGAGCCGGCCATCGACCAGCGGGGTTCCCCGGTCGCGGGGTCCAGCGCGAACGCGCTGGCCACGGTGGACACCAGGACCAGCCCGTTGGGCAGCACCTCCAGGTTGTCCGCCCAGGGGCCGTAGATGAGGCGGCTGTAGGCGGTGGTGCGGGTGGTGGTGGAGAAGGACCAGACCACGGCACCGGTCCGGGCGTCGTGGGCGTACACGTTGCCGTCACCTGCGCCGGCGTAGACCCGCGTGCCGTCGCTGGCGGCGCGCCCGGCGAACATGCCCTCCCCGGCCACCCGCCACACCGGGTCGCCCGTGCGCGCGTCGACGGCCTGCCGGGTTTCGCCGGCGGAGATCACCACCACGGTACGGCCGTCGACCGTGGTGACCAGCGGGCTGCCGAGCACCGGGGCACCGGCGTCGTGGGTGAACCGGCGCCGGCCGGTGGCCGCGTCGAGGGCGTGGAGGCGGTGGTCGTCGGAGGGGACGTAGACGGTCCCGCCGTCGGGGGCGAACGCCGGCCGGCCGTACACCGCGCCGATCCGGGTCTGCCAGCGCCGGGACAGGCCCCGGCGGGTGGGCCGGGCGCCGAGAACGTTCCCGCCGGTGGTCGCCGCGACCAGCAGGCCGTCCCGGGCCGCCAGGCCCGCCTGCACCGGCGCGCCGAGCTGCTCGCTCCAGCGCAGCCGCCGGGCGGTGTCGGGCAGAGCGAAGGTGCGGGTCTGCTCGTGCCAGGCGCCGTCGGTGTCGGTGACCCGTACGGTCATCCGGTGCTCGCCGGGCGGGAGCGACGTGAGGTCCAGCCCGCCGGTGTAGCGGCGGCCGGCCCCGTCGGGGGCCAGGTTGCGCCACTGGCCGTCGTCCTTGAGCCCGTAGGTGTGCTGCGGATAGAGCTGGGCCTTCACGTTGGCGGTGCGGGCGTGCGGGGCGAGCCGCACGGACACCGCCAGCGCCGCGCCCGCCGGGTCGAGCGAGACCGCCTGGGGTCGCTGCGCGGCGGCGGTACGCGGGCCGGCGATCGGGATGTCCAGCACCGCCCGGGACTCGGCGCTGCCGTCGGCGGCCCGCTGCACGGCCGTGACCTTCAGCACCTCACCCTCGGGGCCGTCGGTGCGCTGCACCCAGTAGTAGATCGCCGAGCCGCGGGTGTCGTCGACCGCCAACTGGGTCACCCCGTTGAAGCGCTGCACCTGCTCGGCGTGCACGTGCCCGGCGAACATGGCCCGTACGTCGTAGCGGTCGAGCAGCCGCAGCAGCCGCTCCTGGTCGGAGACGTAGTAGTTGTCGCCGCCGAACGGGAAGTGGCAGAGCATGACGATCGGCACGCCGCGCGGCACCCGGTCCAGGTCGCGGGTCAGCCACCGGATGCCGGACTCGCCGAACCCGCCCGGCTCCTGGAGCAGGTGGCTCGGGTCCAGCGCGACGAAGTGCAGGCCGTCGTGGTCGAACGAGTACCGGCTCGGCCCGAACAGCGACCCGTACCGTTCGCCGGCCGTGCTGTCCCAGCGCCAGTCGTGGTTGCCCGGCACGTGCCGGATCCGGGGTCGCAGCGCCGCCGGGATGGTGTCGAGGTAGGTGTCGTACTCGGCCACGGAGCCGTGCTCGACGATGTCCCCGACGTGGCAGACGACCTCCGGGTTCCGGGCGGCGATCTGCTCGTACGTCCAGCGCACGCCCTCGGTCCGCTCGGGCAGGTCCACGTCGATCTGCGTGTCGCCCAGCAGCGCGAACCCCGGCGACCAGGGCCCACCGGGCCGGGGTGCGGGCCGGCCGGCGGTCGCGGGCGCGGCGCCGACCGTCGCGCCGGTGGCCGCTGCGGTGACCGCGCCGACGCCCAGGCCGAGCAGACGGCGGCGGTCCATCGGGAGACGGGCGGGTTCGTTGGCGGTCGGCGATGGCATGGGTGCGGTCCTTCCGACGGGCGCGGGAAATGCCGGGAAGTGTGGCATGGGCCACGACCGCCGAACCAGCGATCTCCTGCACATCTCGCCGAGATCCGCAGGAGATCGTCAACATCGCCGGAAAAATGTTCGTTTCCTTGCAGGACCGGGATCACGCCATCTGGTCGGCCGGGGCCGTGGCGCGCCGTCCCGCCCGGCCGGCCTGGTCCGTGCCGGGCCGCCCCGCCCAGCGCAGCAGCGCGACGAACGCCAGCGCGGCGGTCACCGCCCCGCCCACCAGACGCACCCGGTGCCCGGCGACGAACTCGGCCGCGACCTGACGCAGGTACTCCGGTGAGTGCGTGCCGACCGGGTCGACGAACATGATCTCGTTGCGCGGCCAGAAGAAGAACACGGAGAACAGGAACTCGCAGGCGACGAAGACCACGGCCGCGCCGGCGATCCACCAGCGCAGCCGGCGGTCGCGCCAGGTCAGCACCGCCGCGGCGAGGCAGGCGAGCACGACGGTCGCGCCGAGCGGCGGGAAGTAGTCACTAGGGCCGCCCGCCACCAGGAACTCGCGGGCCCGGTCCAGCGACGCCGGCGGGTCCCCGAAGATGTTCGGGTAGAGCATCACGGTCTCGGCGGCGACGCCGCCGAACGACATCATCGCCGTCCACACCAGAACGACGAGCACCGTCCAGGTGAGCCTGTCGCGGGTCATGGGTCCTCCTGCCGATCCGTCGACGCCGTCCCGGCGCCGTCGGCCGGGCCGGCCCGGCGCCGTCCGCTGGGTCGTCGTCGACGCTAGGTCGGCCGCCGCGGCCCGTCTGCCGCCCGACGGCGCGAGGGCGGGGTCGCCTGTGGACGTACGGCGACGTAGACCGGTCGCCCGTCTACGCGGCGGGCCGTCGCCTCCCGACGTAGCCCGGGCGGGCGACGGGCGACGGACGACGGAACGAGCGGCGGCGGCGGGCGACAGGCGACGGACGAGCGGCGGCGGCGGGCGACAGGCGACGGACGAGCGACGGCGGCGGGCACCGGCAGGGGCCGACGGTGACGGGCGGGGCTGATGCGCGTACGTCAGCCGGCGGCACGGCGGGCGCGGGCCCGGCGCTTGCCCTCGTGCATGGCCTGCACCCGGGCCACCGGGATGGTGTGCCCCTCCGCGACCAGGTCCGCCGGGAGCCGCTGCGGCGCGGGCAGCCGCTCGGCCCAGGGGTCGCGTCCGGCGGTCAGCGCCGGGGCGGTGCGGATGGTGAAGTCGGCCGGGGTCACGTCGCCCAGGTCGGCCCAGTCGACCGGGAAGGAGACCGGCACGCCCGGCCGCAGCCGGGGACTGTAGGCGGCCACCACTGTCGCCCCGCCGGCCCGGGTCGAGTCGACGAACACCTTGCCGCCCCGGTCCTCGCGGATGAAGGCGGTGGTGGCCAGCGCCGGATCGAGCCGTTCGGCGCGGGCCGCCACCGCCCTGGTCGCGGCGGCCATGTCCTCCACCGTGGCGCCCTCCGCGACCGGCACGAAGACGTGCACGCCCTTGGCCCCGCTGGTCTTGACCGCGCCGGCGAGCCCGGCGTCGGCGAGCGCCTGCCGGACCAGCCGTGCCGCGGCGACCGCCAGCGCGAAGGAGTCCCCCTCCGGCGGATCGAGGTCCAGCACCAGGTGGGTGGGGCGGTGCAGGTCGTCGACCGTGGCCAGGGTGGGGTGGTACTCCACCGCGCGCTGGTTGGCGAACCAGAGCAGGGTGCGCCGGTCGTCGCAGAGCGCGTACGAGATCTCGCGGTGCGACGCCTCGGCCCAGACCGGCGTGCGGGCCACCCAGTCCGGCGTGTACTTCGGCAGGTTCTTCTGCATGAACGGCGGCTGCCCCGGCCGGACCCGGATCACCGACAGCGGCCGGCCGCGCAGCTGCGGCAGGATCCGCTCGTGCACCGCGTCGAGGTAGTCGACCAGGTCCCGCTTGGTCGCGTCGGCGCCGTCGAACAACGGCTGGTCGAGGTTGGTCAGCGACACCCCGTCCCGGGTCTCGTCAGCGCCACTCATCCGACCACCTTCGCGGCCCGGGGGCCGACGGTCAACCGGACGCGGCGGGGCGAACCGCCGCGAACGGATCGCCGCCGGCACGGACGACGTCGAGCATCCGCTGCGTGTGCCCGCGGGCGGCGGCGTACAGGCCCCCGCCGTAGCTGACCCGGGCCACGCCGAGCGCGGCCAGCTCCGGCACCGTGGGGACGCCGGGGCGGGCGAGCGCGTTCACCGCCCCGGGCACGGCGGCCACCAGCTCGGACAGGATCGCCGGGTCGGCGAGCAGGATCGGGTAGACGCAGTCCGCGCCGGCCGCGAGGTAGCGGGTGGCCCGGCGGACCGCCTCCGGGAGCAGGGCGGCGGGGTCGTCGCCGCCGGCGAGGAAGACGTCGATGCGGGCGTTGAGCACCACCGGCACCCCGGCCGCGTCGGCCGCCGCCCGGACCTCGGCGAGCAGGTCGGTCTGCGCCCCGGCGTCCACCGACCGGCCGGTACGCGGGTCGGAGTCCTCCAGGTTGAGCCCGACCGCACCGGCGTCGAGGAGGCGCTCCACCAGCTCTGCGGGGCGCAGCCCGTACCCCCGTTCCAGGTCGGCGGTGACGGGGACGGCGACGGCGCGGGCGAGGCGGGCCACGGCGGCGAACATCTCCCCCGGCGGGGTGGCCTCGCCGTCGGCGTGGCCGAGCGCCTCGGCTACGGCGCTGCTGCTGGTGGCCACGGCCGGGAAGCCGGCGGCGGCGACCTGGCGGGCGGAGCTGGCGTCCCAGGCGTTGGGCAGGATCAGCGGGTCACCGGGCCGGTGCAGCGTGCGCAGCGCCGCCGCCCGGACGGCGAGGTCGTCGGTCATACGGCGATTCTCGGCGGACCGGCGCCCGGGCCGCAGCCCCGGATCCGTGTCGATGGACTTGCCGCTCCGCCGCCGACGGCGCACGGGCGACGCGGTTTGTCGGCGGGGAACACCCTCTGTGACCATGAGGGCGGAGCGTGAGGAGGCATGGGCGTGCCGCAGAGAAACAGCGACGGCACCGGCGGGCGGGCGTCCGAGGCGTGCGGGGCGGTCGACGGGGCCTTCGCCCCCGGCCAGGCCACGGCCTGCACGGTCCGCGAGGTGCTCGACCGGGTGGGCGGCAAGTGGAGCATCGGCATCCTCGTGGCGGCCTCCCAGGGCCCGGTGCGCTTCACGGAGCTGGAACGCCGGGTGGAGGGGATCAGCCGGCGGATGCTCACCCTGACCCTGCGCAACCTGGAGCGCGACGGGCTGCTGCACCGGAAGGTCCACCCGACCGTCCCGCCGAAGGTGGAGTACACCGCCACCCCGATCGCGCTGGAACTCCACGAGTCGCTGGTGGCCCTGACCCACTGGGCGGAACGGCACCGCAGCGCGATCGCCGACGCCCGGGCCAGGTACGACCGGGCGCACGGCGGGCACCTTCCGCCCGTCCCGGAGGGGTAAACCTCGGGCGCGTGTGGGGAACGCCACGCCCTCGATCTGACCGATCGGTCAGGGTCTGACCGATCGGTCAGGCATGCTGGTCCGGGAGGTGGGCCGGCATGGCGCGGATGGTTCCGGAGACGCACGACGAGATCCTTGCGGCGGCGGCCCGACGCTTCGCGACGACCGGCTACCGGGGCACCTCGTTGCAGGACATCGCCCGCGAGGTGGGCTGCTCCAAGGCGGCGGTGCTCTACCACTTCGCCAACAAGGAGGCCATCCTCACCGAGCTGATGGCCCCGGCGATCGACGTCCTCCAGGCGCTCGACGAGCAGATCCGCGCGCATCGCGGCGCGGACGCCCAACGGGTCGCCGCCGAGGGCTTCGTCGACCTCGCGGTCCGTTTCCGCCGCGAGATCGCCCTGCTCCGGGGCGAGTTCCCGGAGCTGCTCAAGCAGCCCGCCTTCGCGCACATCCAGCGGATGTCCGAGCGCCTGGTCGACGCGCTCGCCGGGCACCCGGAACGCCCGTCCGCCCGGATCGTGGCGCTGGTGCTGCTCGCCGGCATCTCCGAGACCTGCGGGGAGTTCGCCGACATACCCGACGAGGAGCTGCGCGCCGCCCTGCTGGCACTCGCCCGGCGGGCACTGGAGCCCGTCGACTGATCCGTACCCAACCATCCACGACCGAGGACAAGGAACTCATGGCCACCCTGCTCTACCGGCTCGGCCGGGGCTCGATGCGCCGGCGGCGACTCGTCGCGGCGATCTGGCTCGTCGTACTCGTCGGTCTCGGCCTCGCCGCCGCGACCCTGCGCGGCCCGATAGCCGACAACTTCACCATGCCCGGCACCGAGTCGCAGCGCGCCCTGGACCTGCTCGCCGAGCAGTTCCCGGCGGCGAGCGGCGCGACCGGCACGATCGCGCTCAAGGCGCCGGCCGACGGCGCGCTCGCCAGCCCGCAGGGGCAGGCCGTGGTGAAGGAACTCACCCAGGAAGCCGCCACGCTGCCCGGCGTCGTCGGCGCCGTCGATCCGTTCCAGGTGGGGGCGGTCTCCCCCGACGGCCGGTACGCACTGGTCCAGGTCCAGTTCGCCACCGGCGCCGACGAGGTGACCGACGCCCAGCGCGACGCGTACGAGAAGGTCGGCGAGCGGGCCGAGGCCCAGGGCTGGGAGGTCGCGCCCGGCGGCGAGGTGCTCAGCAGCGTGCCGGAGGTCGGCTCGACCGAGGCCATCGGCGTGGCGGTCGCCGCGATCGTCCTGGTGGTCACCTTCGGTTCGCTGGTGGCGGCCGGGATGACGATGCTCAACGCGCTGATCGGCGTGGGCGTCGGCATGGCGGGTCTGTTCGCGATCAGCAGCGTGGTCGACCTGAGCAGCACCGCGCCGATCCTCGCCCTGATGCTCGGCCTCGCGGTCGGCATCGACTACTCGCTCTTCATCACCTCCCGCTACCGGCAGAACCTGATGGAGGGGCTGCCACCGGACGAGGCGGTGGGCCGCGCGGTCGGCACCGCCGGCTCGGCCGTGGTCTTCGCCGGCGCCACCGTAGTCATCGCGCTGGCCGGGCTGGCCGTGGTGAACATCCCGTTCCTGACGGTGATGGGTCTGGCCGCCGCCGGCACGGTCACCGTCGCGGTGCTTGTCGCGATCACTCTCCAGCCGGCCCTGCTCGGCTTCGCCGGCCGCCGGGTGCTGCCCCGCAAGCTGCGCTCGACGGTGCCGACCGGGGACGCCCCGGCCGGGGACCGGGCGGGCGACGCCGCCGCCGACGCGGTCACCCCGCCGGCCGAGGACCGGTCGGGCTTCGGGTTCCGCTGGGCGCGCCTCGTCACCCGGTTCCGGGTGCCGGTCATCCTGGTCGGGCTGATCGGGTTGGGGCTGCTCGCCCTGCCCGCGCCCGACATGCGGCTGGCGCTGCCGGACGCGGGCACCGCGCCGGTCGGCTCGGCCGCCCGGGAGTCGAACGACGTGATCACCGAGGGCTTCGGGCCCGGCTTCACCGGCCGGCTCGCGGTGGTGGTCGCCGGTGACACGCCGCAGGCGACCTCGGCCGCCATTCCGCAGGTCACCGCGCTGATCCAGCGCACCGAGAACGTCCTCGCGGTGGCCCCGCCGCAGCTCAGCCCGGACGGCCGCACCGCGCTGCTCGGGGTGGTGCCGAAGACCGGCCCGACCGACGAGGCCACCGAGACCCTGGTCAACGACATCCGTGCGGAGGTGGGCGGGTTCCCCGACGTCGACGTGCTGCTGACCGGGGCGACCGCGATCGGCATCGACGTCTCCGAGAAGCTCTCCGACGCCCTGCCGGTGTACCTGCTGCTGGTGGTGGGCCTGTCGGTGCTGCTGCTGATGCTGGTCTTCCGCTCGCTGCTGGTGCCGGTCAAGGCCGCGCTGGGCTTCCTGCTCACCGTCGCCGCCACCTTCGGCATCACCGTGGCGGTGTTCCAGCAGGGCCACCTCGCCGACCTGGTCGGCCTGGACACGCCCGGCCCGCTGGTCAGCTTCCTGCCGATCCTGCTGATCGGCATCCTGTTCGGCCTGGCGATGGACTACGAGGTCTTCCTGGTCTCCCGGATGCGCGAGGACTTCGTGCACGGCGACACCGCGCAGCAGGCGACCATCAACGGGATGGGGCACGGCGCCCGGGTGGTGACCGCCGCCGCACTGATCATGATCTCGGTGTTCGGCGGCTTCGTCTTCCTCGACGACCCGGTCATCAAGTCGATGGGCTTCGCGCTCGCCATCGGCGTCGCCATCGACGCGTTCGTGGTCCGGATGACCATCGTGCCGGCCGTGATGTCGCTGCTCGGCAAGCGGGCCTGGTGGCTCCCCCGTTGGCTGGACAAGATCCTGCCCAACGTCGACATCGAGGGCGAGGGCCTCCGCGCCCACCTGGACGAGAAGTCCCCCGCCCACCCCTGACCCACCCCACCGCTTGGGTCGATCATGCAGTCGTGGTGCCCCGCACAACCGGCGAACCCGGTTGGAACGGGCACCACGACTGCATGATCGCCGGGACCTGGGCGGGCCCGGGTCAGACGCCGGCCGGGTAGGTCTCCATCTCGCCCGGGGTGGTGAGGGCCGGGAGGGGGTGCAGGGCCGTGGTCTCGTCGCACCAGATGAGGGCGTCGTAGCGCTCCCCCAGGCGGGTCGGCACGTAGTTTCCCCACGACTCGAAGGACGGGTCGTAGACCACCCCGATCGCCCGGTGGTCGGCGGTTCCGGTGACCCAGCCGGGCTGGTCGTCACCGCCGAAGACCAGCACGGCCCGCTCGGGCATCAACTCGTGCAGCCGGTGCTCGACCGAGCCGGGGCGGGCCGGCGGCACCACCATCGCCTCGGCCGGCGAGCCCCAGCGGGGCGCCGCGATCACCGTGCCCCGGTAGCCGCCGAAGCCGACCAGGACCACCTCGTCGGCGCCGTGCCGATCGCGGGCCAACTGGCCGATGTTGACCATCCCGTCGGCGGCCATGTCGGTGGCCCGGGCGTCGCCGACGTGCGTGTTGTGCGCCCAGACGACGCCCCGCGCGCCCGGGCCGTAGCGCTCCAGCAGCCGGTCCAGGGTGTCCGTCATGTGCGTGTCCCGGATGTTCCACGACTCCGGCCCGCCGCCCACCATCGCCCGGTAGTAGCGTTCCGCGCCGGCCACCACCTCCGCGTTCTGCCAGGCCGAGAAGCTGTCCGGGCCGTCCGCGACGGCCTGTTCGCGGGTACGCGCCAGCAGGCGCACGACCTCCTCCTCGCAGCGGGCGGAGACGAACCGGCTCGCCATGCCGTACTCCTCGACCCGCTTGCCGTACGGCTCGAAGCAGCGGTACGCGTCCTGTGCCGCCTCCAGCGATCCCGGGTCCTCCTCGCCGAGGTAGTCGAAGATCGCCTGCATGGACTCCCACAGGCTGTAGACGTCCAGGCCGTGGAAGCCGGCCCGGGCGTCCTGGGGCCGCTCCACGTTCCACGCCCGCAGCCAGGAGCAGAAGCGGGTCACCTCGGCGTTCGCCCACATCCAGGTCGGCCAGCGCTCGAAGCGCTCCAGCGCGACGCGCGGGTCGGCGGCCCCGCCCGGGGCGGCGGTCACCGAGCGGTGCACCCGGTCGCAGTCGGGCCAGTCCCCCTCCACGGCCACGAAGGAGAACCCGCACTCGGCGATCAGCCGGCGGGTGAGCTGTTCGCGCAGGCGGTAGTAGTCGTAGTTGCCGTGCGTCGCCTCGCCGATCATCACGATCCGGGCGTCCCGGACGCGCTCCAGCAACGGGTCGAAGTCGCTCGGCGCGCCGAGCCGCTGAACCAGCATGCCGGCGGCTACCCGGCGCGCCGCCGGAGCAAACCGCCGAACGTCGATCGGCGGGCGTGTGCCGGCGGGCTGAGCGGGTAGGCCGCCGGCATGACCGTCACCGGCGTGCAGTTGCAGGAGTACCTGGCCGGGCTCGACTACCCGGTCTCCCGGGAGGACCTGGTCCGCTGGGGCCAGGAGAACGGGGTCAGCACGGCGATGCTCCAGACGCTCCGGGCCCTGCCGGCGGAGGAGTTCGACTCCCCCGCCGAGCTGAGCGAGGCCCTGAACACGCTGGCCTGACCTCAGCTCGGCAGGTCGACGGTGCGCCCCTCGGCGCGGGCGGTCTCGGCGGCGGCGAGCACGGCCACGACCTCGCGGCCGAAGCGCACGTCGCAGCGGTGGTCCCGGGTGCCCGAGCCGATCTCCTCCAGCAGTTGGTCGATCGCCACCCCGAGGGCGGTCGCCGCGTCGCCCTGGCCCGCCGGAGCGGTCTCGACGCCGTTCTCGCCGTAGAAGACGAACTCCCGGGCCACCGCCTCCTGCGGGCCGTCCAGGGTCAGCGACACCGTGCTGGTCGCGCCCCCGTCGTGGGTGAGGAGCAGGTGGACGAGCCCACGCGGCCCGTCCATCGCGGCGACGCGGGTGACCCGACCGAGCACCGGCAGGACGAACGACAGCGCGTGCGGGCCGATGTCCCACAGCGCGCCGTGCTCCCGGCGCCAGGACGAGGCGCCGTAGGGGCTGCCGGGCCGGAAGATGGACGCGAACCAGAGCGCCCTGGCGGTGTGCCACCCGCCGACGGCGGCCGTCGAGGCGAGGAAGGCGGCCACGTCGGGCCGGTAGCGACCGGTGAAGAAGACCACCGAGGCGACGCCCGCCGCCTGCGCGGCGTCGACCACCCGGTCGGCGTCGGCCACGCTCAACGCGAGCGGCTTGTCCAGCAGCAGGTGCCGGCCGGCGGTGGCCGCGCGGACCGCGATGTCGGCCTGGACGTCCGGTGGGAGGGCCACGGCGACCGCGTCGCAGGCGTCGATGAGCGCGTCGACGTCGTCGAACGCCGGCACTCCGTAGCGCTCGGCCAGGGCCGCGGCCTTGCGCGGGTCCCGGCCCCACACGCCGGCGAACGCGACGCCCGGGTGCGCGTGCAGCGCCGCGGCGTGCGTCTCGGCCGCCCAGTGACCGGTGCCGAACAACCCGAACCGCACCACGAGCACCTCCACCGTCGTCGCGTCACACCACGGTACCCGCGGCCATGCGCCACGCCGGACCCTGTGCCTGATGTCGTCGGCGCGCCCGCGTTGTACCGTCGCGCCAGCCTCCACGCCGACACCACCATCGAAGCCCTCACGCTCGACGACGTCGGCCGGGTGCCGTGGTGGGGCGATGCCACGGTCACGCTGCACCGCGTCCTGGTCCACGTCGTCGCGGAGACACAACGGCACGCCGGCCACGCGGACATCGTGCGCGAGCTGGTCGACGGCGCGGCCGGGCTGCTACCCGGCAACGACAACCTGCCACCCGCTGACGAGCCGTGGTGGCGGGACCACCGCCAGCGGGTGGAGCAGGCTGCCCTCGACGCCGGCAACCGGCTAGGTTTCCGGCGCCCCCGGCAGGCGCACGATGGCGGCGATGAGGACCGGGCCGGCGCGGAGCAGCGGGGCGTCGTCGTGGGGGATGCCGTGGACGGTCACGCGAGGCGGTCCCGTCCCGAGGCGCGCTGAGCTGTGGTTATGCGCTGAGCGCAGTGGGTGGTGAAAGTCAACCGCCGATGACGGACGACTGGCCCGCCAGCGGCAGGGGTGGGACGTGCAAGGTGTTCATGGGCGTCCCAGGCAGTGCCTGCATCAGTGGCGATGGCGCGATCCAAACGACCACCGGGTGACCCTTCGGCGAGGTCCATCAGGTGACCTTCCCGGGCAGGCTCACCCACCCGAAGGAGGAGGTTTTCGACATGGCGAGAGGCGTCCCGACCAGTCAAAGCGCACTCACCTGACCAGCACGGAGCGGGGTGACTCGTGTTCGGCGCTTGTTCGGCAGTTTGTTCGGCGGCATCTGCCGAACGCGCGGGGCGGGATTTCAGTAATACCCGGGCGATACAGTCTCCGGACAGAGCGATCGGCCCGCATGAGTGGGTCAAGGCGGCGGGTCCCCCGGGGTGCAACCCGGGGGCCGCCTTGAACGGTCGCGTCCACCAATGTCCGAGCCAAGGACCAGCTATCAGGAGGAACGAGACCAGGTGACCACGGTAACGAGAGAGACCGGGCAGGACCAGCCCGGGGGGCTGCTGAGCCCGGAGAACATCCCGATCTGGGCGCTTGTGCTGGTGGTGTTCGTGCCGGTCGGGGCGGTGCTTTGGATTGCCCTGGCGCACGGCCCGCAGATCGACGCCGTCGGGCAGGCCGCCATCGCCACGATCGGCGGGGTTGGTGTTGCTGCCATCAGCGCCATCACGGTGATGCTGCGGAGGCGGCCCAGCAGGAGGCGCACCTAGCCTGGAGCCGGGGCCGGACTTCATCTCCGGCCCCGGCTTCACCAACGTCATCATCATGCCGGGGTTACCCGGGCCGGAGATTCCTCTCCGGCCCCGGAAGGCCTCCCGCCTAGCCAGGGCCGAACCAGAAGAAGAAGGTCCCTGGCCTGGGGAATTCGTTGGGCGACCGCCCAGCCCCGCCCCTCAGCGGGCCAGGCGGCCAGGGAGGAGTCAGTTCCGGTTATCCAGCTCCTCCTAGATGCGGGCCGCCAGGTTGGCCCGCATCTTCTGGCCCTTCCTCAGGGCCTCTTCCGGCGTCTCGCCTAGGGCGTACAACTCCTCCTCGGGCACCAGGCCCTTCTCCGTGATGGGCCGGGGGAGGTTCTGCGAGCCGTCCATCCAGAGGCCGTATACCACCTCCGCTTTCACGTCCTCCGCCGTCTCCTCCATGAATGAGAGGTCTTCGCGGAGCTGGTCCGTGGACCGCATGGCAAGCCCCTGTCGGCTCATCCTGGTTAGCTTCCGGTCCGCCCCCCAGGTCGTCCAGAGCGGCTTGGCTACGGAGATCACGATGGGATCGGTCATGCGGTCTGTCTCCTTCGGACGGTGCTGACACAGGCGGCCAGGGTATGGCCCGGCGGCCAGGAGAGAGGTGCCCTCTGGCCGCCGCGTCGGTGTGGATCTTGTTGTTCTTCTCTGGCCGGCTCCGTCCTGTCCCTTTGTCCCCGGACGGACGGAGGGGAGTACTACGTAGCTCCCCTCCTCCCGGACAGGTGCAGCTGTCCGGGACAGCCAAAACAGGGGCTGAACTGGGCTTTCTTCTCTGGCCGGAGTAGCTGTTCGGACAGCTCCGGGCATGTCACCTGTCCGCGCCTGTCCGGACGCCCACTTTGACCTGGGTGAACATGAGGACCATGCATCGACGCGGACAGGCGTGGACAGGTGAGGCGCGG
Source organism: Micromonospora sp. USAFONa4 (assembly GCF_057197825.1). Taxonomy (NCBI): domain Bacteria; kingdom Bacillati; phylum Actinomycetota; class Actinomycetes; order Micromonosporales; family Micromonosporaceae; genus Micromonospora; species Micromonospora sp. USAFONa4. The sequence continues at coordinate 2,195,076 of NZ_CM170072.1, forward strand.
ACAGGTCGTATCCGTGACCCGCTGGAGCGTGATCGCGTCGTCCCCCGGGTAGTTCAGCCGGGGGGGGTAGTGGGGAGCATCGACGCGTCGATGGTCGGGCTCCTGTACTCCTCACGCGCCAAGGGGCGTGCACCGCTGTAGTCCTGGAAGCGTCCGTACAGCACCCCCGACTTCAGCGTGTGGGTGACCCAGAAAGTGGCGGCCCTCGGACAGAAGGGCTGCCCGCTCTCCGCACTCCGGTCACGTAAAGCGCACGCCGTCAGGGCGGGAGGTAAACTCCAACACCCGGTCACGGGCAGCAATGAAAGTGCGCAGCTTATCTAAGTGCGCCAGATTTAATCGACGTGATGAGGGCATTGGAAAGGCGGATTGCCAACCTTGAGCGTGGTGGGCTAGTGAATCGAACTGGCTTGCAAGAGTTGCCCGCTCCGCCAAACGACACGCATGCGGAGATACCTCCACCGCCCGCTGTGGACGAACCGACGGTTAGCTAGACCGATGTTGTGCTCTTGCGCGATAATCTAGGAATGTTCGAACGTCCCCCGTGGTACGAGCGCGTTAAGCCGATTATGGCTTTACGTAAGCATTGGTCTGAGCGTGCTGCTGACGAGGCGAAAATGCAGAAGCAGGGCAAGAAGCCAGAGAAGACCCCGAAGCCGCGAACCTACAAGCCCATTCATATAGCAACTTTGCTAATCCTGTCGATCGCTGCGCTTATAGTCACGGGTTTTGCAGCATGGCTGATGTGGGATGCAGCAAAGGTTCCGGCGAGTCTTCCCAGCTCGCCGGAACTTGCCGTTCGTGAGGCGCAGCTTCGCGTTGACGTTATCCGCAACATCCTCGCTGTGGGCGCTGGAACCGGTGGCCTTATCGCTCTCTTTCTTGCTCTGCGGCGCCAGTACGTCAAAGAGCGTGTAGACCATGCCGACCAGGAGTACAAAAACCGGATCGCAGAAGATACCAAGCATGATGCCGCGGAAAAGCGGGTTACTGAGCTTTACGTGAAGGCTGCTGAACAACTAGGTTCGGAGAAGGCTGCGGTTCGCTTGGCTGCGCTCTACGCACTTGAACGTGTTGCCCAGGACAATTCTGAACACCGACAAACAATTGTGGATTTGATCTGTGCCTACCTCAGGATGCCCTACGACGTGCCGCAGCATGACGGGATTCGGTATGTCAATGGGAAGCGCGACGAGGAAGACGAGAAGCGTCACCATGAACTCCAGGTTCGGTTAGCGGCGCAAAAGATTCTGACAAGACACCTGAGGTATTCGGAGATTGTTGGTGAGGGCCGTTCTCGCAGGGCCGCTGGGTCACCGGCATTTTGGTCGGGAATTGATGTGGATCTCACCGGCGCTGCTTTGACCCACGTCAACTTTGGAGGTTGTGCGGTCGCCTCTATAAACATGAGTCGGGCTAGAGTATTCGGGCGGTCCGAGTTCTCCGAGTTCTTCTGTCAAGAATCGGGGGTCTTTTCGCAGATGAGGTTTGGTGGCACCGCAAATTTTACAAGCGCGGTCTTCGACGGCTTCATCTGTGAGGGATCTCGCTTTGATGGAGAGGCGATTTTTCACACAGCTAGGCTGACCTACAGCCACTTCATTGGTGTGGCCTTCAATAGGGTGGTGTCCTTCAGCGGGGCTAGAGCGTTTGTGTGGGAATTCCAAGGGGCCAGAGCGGCAGTGGATGCGCCTGGCAATCATAGCTGGCCAAGAGATTTCACCCTTAGCGATGAAGCTGAGGAGGGCTTCGGGGAGGTTCTCAAGACGACCGATCGTGGATGGTGGGAGGATGACTCAGAAGAACCCAAGGTCAGCCCTATGACCCTTGCGCGATCCGAAGACGACGACCCTGGCCTCGAAGAGAAGATTCCGGATCCCGAGTCACAGGAACAGTAATTCCCTATGTGTGCCGGTCATGCCGGCCTTTGCTGGGCCGGCATGACCGCTAGCCCTGTCTACTCGGGCCCGGCGACAAACACGCCCTGCCCCTGTTGCCCGTAAACTAGATTTCGGGCGTGCAGCTCTTTGACGGCGCGATACGCAGTTGAGCGAGCAACGTTGTAAAGCTCTCCGATCTCAGAGACGGACGGCAACTGGCGGCCAGGCGGGAACTCGCCTGACCTGATTTTTCGCTCGATGTCGTCGGCAACGCGCCGGTAGTGCGGTGGTCTGGTGGGCATGATCAGCTCTCCTGGACTTCAGCAGTGATCATGCTTCCAGCCCGGACGTGATCAGGACAAGCCGACAACCCAGCGAAGTAGAGACAGTGAGAACTTGACTACACTGAGACAGTGGATACAGTGAGACAGTGGTCGGTTGCTCCTGGACTTCAGCAATCCGAGGGCTTCCGGTCGTTCCGCCGTGGGGGAGCACGACGCACGGACTCTGCCCCCTGCGGCGGCCTACCTGTGATCACTCGGGAGAGGTGCCCGCTATGCCGATCGATGAGCCGGTCTCCACAGCGCGGGAAATCTTTGAAGTTCATCGCATCCTGGGCGTTCACTGGTCTTCCTCGCCTGATCGGCCGTGGCGAGCAGGCGGATGCATACAGTGTCAAGACTCGCACACCTGCTCCCAGCTTGATTGGGCTTTGGAGCGCTACGCACACTTTGCGTCGATCATGTTGCAGAAGCGGTGACCTGCTATAGTCCAAGATCAACTCAGCGTGCGTCCTCCTGATGAGTGGGGGCCTGTCGTCAACTGCCCACTTCGCGCGGTGGTCAGGGTGGCGGCTGGTTCGGCCGCGCGCCGCTTGCTTCCCGGCGGCGCCCGGCCGGCACGTGCCCACCCCCGCCGCCGGGTCGTCGCGGACCATCCGCCGGTGACATGCCGTCGCGTCGGGTCTCCTCCTGTCGGACGGCGATCCTGAAGGTCGCGAGCCTCAGCTCCGCAGGGTGGTGGTCAACCGCTCCGCGGCGAGCTGGGCTCCGTCGGTGCTGATGGCGGCGGCGAACGCCCGGGCGCGGGCGGCCACCTCGGGCCGCAGCGCGGCGCTGAGGGCCGCAGTCAGCGACTCGACGGTCGGTACCGCGCCGGAGTGTGCCCCGCCGATGCCGAGCGCGGACACGCGTCGCGCGAAGTAGTGCTGGTCGTAGACCTGCGGGATGACGACCTGCGGCGTCCCGGCCCGCGCGGCCGTGGTCGTGGTGCCCGAGCCGCCGTGGTGGACCACCGCGGCCACCCGCTTGAACAGCTCCTGCTGGTTCACCTCGCCGACGACCAGGCAGTCGGGCGCCCGGACGGCCAGCGAGAGGGGCGCCCAGCCCCGGGAGACGACCAGGCGGCAGCCGACCGCGCGCACCGCCTTGACGGCCGTCTCCAGCAGGCCCGGGGGTGCGGCGACACTGCCGAATCCCACGTAGACGCACGGCTCGTCGCTGGCGTCCAGAAAGGTCGCCAACTCGGGCGGCAGCGCCCGCTCGTCCGGCAGGAGCCAGGCGCCCGGTTGGTAGACGCTCCGGTCGGCGGCGTCCGGCCAGGGCGCCAGCGTCCGGTCGACCGCCAGCCACGGCTGGTCGGTGTGGATGTGGGCGCTGACGTCCTCGACCGGAACCAGCCCGATCGTCGCCCGGAGCGCGTTGAGCGGCTCGCCGAAGGTGTCGTTGACGTGCCGCTGGTTGGCGGCCCACAGCTCGCGGTTGTCCGCGGACGCGGGCGCGGGCACCTCCCCGAGGGCGGGCAGCGGCAGCGGAGCGTGGTGCGGTGAGGGAAGGGCCGCCGGGCAGAACGCCGAGAAGACGTACGGTATGCCCCGCTTCTCCGCCACGGTGCGGGCGGCGATCTGGAGGCCGGTCGACGCGACGACGGCGTCGCAGTCCCGGGCAGCCGCCGACAACACCTCGAACTGGATGCCGATGGAGGACTCCGCCAGCTGACGCACCTGCGCCGGCGACGGGCGGGGTACGGCGGCCCGCGGCCTGGGCGCCGCCGACCTGCGCCAGGGCGGGCCGACGGGCACGAAGGGGATCTTGAAGGTGGCCACCCACCGGGCGAAGTCCGGTGGGGCGCAGAGGCGAACCTGCAGACCGAGAGCTTTCAACCGCGATGCCAGCGCCACCAGTGGTTGGACGTCGCCGCGTGATCCGAGGGTCGACAACAGTACGCGCATGATGCTCGCCTTTCCGGCTGTAGCGACGGATCCGGGCACGGTGCAGCGAGCCGGGACCCGCACGTCGGGCCCGGCCGCACCGTCGATCTGCTACCTCGCCGGGGGACGCCCCGGCGCCTGTGCCGTGGGTCGTGTCCTGGCGGGGACCTGGCCGGGCACCCGGCGCGTGACGCCGGTCACGGGCTGGCGGGCTCGTAGGGTCAACACGTCACCGAGCCCCTCGACCGCGCGCAGCTCGGCCACGTACTCGGCGGCCTGCGCCTGGCGCAGGTAGTCCAGCGTCTGCGGGTCGGCGGCGCACATTCCCGGCGTCGCGTCGGCGGTGGCGACCAGGTGGACCTCGCCGGCCAACTGCACCGAGGCCGAGATGAACTGGCAGAGCTCCGGCCACAGCAGGTACCGCCAGAAGTCGACGCTGACCACCGCGTCCATGCTGCCCGCCGGCATGGGTGGGGCCACGCCGAGCAGGTGGAAGTTGGCCGGCCCGACGGGAGCGGAGTAGTCGTAGGTGAGCGCCGAGGCGGGCAGCCTCGCCTCGGCGCGGCCGGTGCCGATCCAGAGCGCCTTGGGTCCCCGCAACTTGCCGGCGAGGCGCGCGACGGCGGGCCCGATGGCGCAGGCCGAGCGCTCGACGCACTCGTCGACGAGCGACCGGTAGTAGAGGATCCGCCGGATCGCCTCGTACCCCATGACCGCGGTGAGGAACTCCCATTCGAGGCAGGGGTACAACCTGGCCGCCTGCTGGAAGTTGGCCTTCATCTCCATCCAGTTGCGGGTGATGTTCTTGTGGTGCGGCAGGTGGACGACCCGGGCCTCGTCGTCGTAGCCGAAGTTGACGCCGTCCGGCAGGCTCTGGTCCACGCGGTAGAACAGCTCGACGTCCTCCACGCCGTAGCTGAGACCGAACGCCTCGCGGTAGCCACCGACCTTCGTGAAGAGCGCGGTGGAGAGCGAGATGTTGTGCGTGTAGGCGATCACCCAGCCGGCCCGCAGCCAGTCGCCGCCGTCGTCCGGAAGTCCCGTCGCGAACCGCAGGTCGCCACCGTGCGGGAAGGCACGCGCGATCGTGTCCGACTCGCCGGCCAGCACGGCCGGGAGGTCCGCGAGGCCGATCTCGTCCCGCCGGCCGATCAGCACCGCCGCGTTGCCGGGCGTGTTGTGCCACGCCAGGTGCCTCTCCAACAGGTCGGGCACGGCCCACGAGTCGGCGTCGAGGAAGACGAGCAGGGGTGCGGTGGCAGCCCGTGCCCCCTCGTTCCGGGCGGTGGAGCGGCCCTTGCGCCGGGGGAGTTCCACCACGCGCAGGCGGAGGCCGGCACCTTCGGCGAGGGCCGCGGCGTACCCGTCGGACGATCCACCGTCCCGGACCACGATCACTTCGAAGCGCTCCGGCGGCAGCGTCTGCCGGGTCAGCGCCCGCAGGGTCAGCGCGAGGCACTGCGGATCCTGGTAGGTCGGCATCACCACGCTCAGCGCCGGGGGGATGGTGGGCAGCGACATGGCGATCCTCTCCGTCAGACGAACGTGCCGTCCGAGTGTGGCGACGATGGCCCGAGAATAACGGTCCGCGACGTTCCGCTTACCCGTGAGTAGGGGTCAATAGGGGTACCCCACTGTCCTCTGGCGACATTCGTCGCCGCCTCGGCGGAACACGCTCCCACGCCCGCCGGCCCGACGCCGTCGGACCACCGGGAGCCGGGACGGACGGAGGGTGGACCCCTGACAGGAGGCGGCGGGTGACGGGGTGTACTACGCGGGTTAGTAGGCTGTGCCGGTGACCGAGACACACCCCGGACGACCCCGATGACCAGCGCGGCGTCGGCGGGTTCGCCGGTGGACGGGCTCCTCGCGACCGCCTCGATCGTGCTGTCGCTCCTCGTCGCCGCGTGGGCGCTGGTCGCCACGCTGCGGCACCGCGCACCGGACCGGGTGCAGTTCGCCGGCCTGGCCGTGCTGGAGGTGGCGCTGCTCGCGCTCGCGGCGGTGGCGCTGGTGGCCATCGGCGGCGGCGAGCGGCCGGGCGAGCCGGGGGCCTTCTTCGGGTACGTCGCCACGGTGGTCTGCCTGCCGCCGCTGGCCTGGGTGCTGGCCCGGATGGAGCCGACGCGCTGGGGCTCGGCGATCGTCTGCGCGGTCTGCCTGGTCACGCCGGTGGTCGTCGTACGGCTCCAGCAGACCTGGGAGGTGCTGGGTGGCTGACGTACGCGCCCCGGAGGCGACGCGGACCAACGCCGGCCCGGGGCGGCTGCTGATCGCGGTCTACCTGCTCTTCGCGATCGCCGCGACGAGCCGCGCGGGCCTCCAGATCGCCACGAAGTTCGACGAGGCGCCCGTGGCGTACCTGCTCTCGGCGCTCGCCGCCGCCATCTACATCGTCGCGGCGGTGGGGCTGGCCCGCGCCGGTGCCGCCGGCCGGCGCGTCGCCCTCGCGTGCTGCGCCGTGGAGCTGGTCGGGGTGCTCGGCGTCGGGGCCCTCAGCCTCGCCGACCCGGAGCTCTTCCCCGACGAGACGGTCTGGTCGCAGTTCGGCAGCGGGTACGGCTACATCCCGCTGGTCCTGCCGGTCCTCGGCCTGCTCTGGCTCTGGCGCACCCGCCCCACCCCACCCTGACCCGCCCGCCCACCCTTCCCCGCCCTCGCCGCCCCGAGTTTTCGGCGTCGATCATGCAGTCATGGCGCCCGTTACGGCCACCTTCGCCACTTCCGTGGTACACCACAACTGCATGATCGACGGCACCGGGGCCGGGGGTGGGTCAGTCCTTGGGGCCGCCGGCTACGTAGATCACCTGGCCGGAGACGAAGGAGGCGCCCTCGCTGGCCAGGAACGAGATGGCGTGCGCGACGTCCTCGGGGCGGCCGACCCGGCGTACCGCGATCTCCGACTCGGCGTGCTTCTGGAGCGCCTCGAAGTCGACCTTCATCCGGGCGGCGGTGGCGGCGGTCATGTCGGTGACGATGAAGCCGGGCGCGACCGCGTTGACGGTCACCCCGAACGGGCCCAGCTCGATGGCGAGGGTCTTGGTGAAGCCCTGGAGGCCGGCCTTCGCGGCGGCGTAGTTCGCCTGGCCCCGGTTGCCCAGCGCCGAGGTGCTGGAGAGGTTGACGATCCGGCCCCACTTCGCCTCGACCATGTGCTTCTGGGCGGCCTGGCTGAACAGGAACGCGCCGCGCAGATGCACGCCCATGACCGTGTCCCAGTCGGCGTCGGTCATCTTGAACAGCAGGTTGTCGCGGAGCACGCCGGCGTTGTTGACCAGCACCGTCGGGGCGCCCAGCTCGGCGGCGACCCGCGCCACGGCCGCCCCGACCTGGGCCCGGTCGGACACGTCCGCGCCGACGCCGAGCGCCCGGCCGCCGGCCGCCACGATCGCGTCCACGGTCTCCTTCGTCGCCGACTCCTCGATGTCGACCACGGCGACCGCGAGGCCGTCGGCCGCCAGCCGCCGGGCGGTGGCCGCCCCGATCCCCCGCGCCGCGCCCGTGACGATGGCGACCCGCTGCTCCTCCGACATGCCTACCTCCCGGTAACTTACGCTCGATCGAAGGAGCTTAACCCAGCCGTACGCCGACGCCGGCCCGGCGCGGGACGCCGGTCACGAGCATCGCCCGGCTACTCTCGCCGCCGTGGAGGCAGTGGAGATCGAAGCACCCGTCGTCGGGGTCACCGTCTATCCGGACCGCGCCCGGGTCACGCGCCGGGGCAGCACCCGGTTGGCCGCAGGTGAGCACCGCGTACGTGTCGCACCGTTGCCGATGGGCCTGCGGCGGGACTCGCTGCGGGTCGGCGGCCGGGGCGCCGCCACCGTGCTCGGCGTGGACGTCACGACGTGGCGGCAGGCGCGCAGCACCGACGGGCAGGTCCACGAGCTGGAGCAGCGGAGCCGGGAACTTGCCGACGCGCTGGCCGAAGTCGACGACGCGAGCGAGGTCGAGACGCAGCGGGGGCAGTTCCTCACCCGGCTGGCCGACCGGGCCGGCGGCACGTACGCCCGCGCGCTGGCCTCCGGTGACGCCGCCCCGACCGACGTGGCCGCCTTCGCCGACTCGGTCGCCGGTCAGCTCGCGGACTCCCAGCGCCGCCGTCGCGCGCTGGCCCGGCAGCGTACCGACCTGACCGAGGAGCTGGCGGCCGTCGAGCGGCAACTGGACGCCACGCGCGGCAAGCGGAGACCGGACCAGTTGGTCGCCGAGGTCACCGTGTCGGTGGACGCCGACGACGACGAGCTGGACCTGGAGCTGAGCTACCTGGTCGACGGGGCCCGCTGGCAGCCCTCCTACGACCTGCGGCTGGTCGACGACACCATGACCGTCACCTGGTTCGGGCTGGTCAGCCAGGACACCGGCGAGGACTGGCCGGAGTGCGTACTCGAACTCTCGACGGCCCGGCCGGCGGCGGCGACCCGCGTACCCGAACTGACGCCCTGGTATCTCGACCGGCTCCGGCCGGTGCCGCCGCCGATGCCGCGGGCGGCCAGCTTCGGCGCGATGCCGGCCCCCGCGGCGCCCGGCGGTCCGCCCGCCGGGGCCGTGGCCCGGTCCGGCGCGCCGCGCCCCGAGATGCGCGAGAGCGTGGCCACCGTCGAGCAGGGGGTCACGGCGGCCACCTACCGGCCGGCCCGCCCGGTCGCGGTGCCGGCGGACGGCAGCGCCCACCGGGCCACCATCGCCGTGCTGGAGCTGCCGGCCCGGCTGGACCACGTGACCGTGCCGGTCCGCGCGACCGAGGCACACCTGCGTGCGACGGTGCGCAACACCTCGGAGCACACGCTGCTACCCGGCCCGGCGGCGGTCTTCCACGGCGCCGACTTCGTCGCGGCCACCCGGCTGCCGGTGTGGGCGCCCGGCGAGGAGACCGAGCTGGCGCTCGGGGTGGACGACCGGGTACGGGTGGAGCGGAAGCTGGGCCGGCGCGCCGACACCCGGGCCACGCTCGGCTCGACCCGGCGGCGGGACGTGGAGTACCGGATCAGCGTGGCCAACCACACGCCCCGGCCGGCGAGCGTGGAGGTGCGCGACCAGCTGCCGGTGTCCCGGGACGAGGCGGTGGTCGTGCGGGAGTCCACCCTCGTCCCGCCGCCGGCCGAGCGCACCGAGCTGGGCGAGCTGACCTGGCGGCTCCGGCTCGGGCCGGGCGAGAGCGGCGAGATCGCCATGGGTTTCCGGGTCGAGATCGCCAAGGGGGTCGAGCTGGCCGGCTGGCGGGAGTGACCGGCCGTCCGCCGGGGTGGGGCGGACGGCCGTCGACGTGGCGACCGGGTCAGAGGCCGCGACCCCGGCAGAGGCGGATCCACCGGTAGCCGTAGCCGGCCACCTTGAGCCGGTCCAGCTTGCCGACGTCGCCGTAGTTGCGGTCGGCGAGGACGTCGATGGGCAGGTCCGCCTCGGGCTCCAGCATGCTGAGGTCCACCTCGGCGTCGGTGGTGCCGAGGTTGTGCACGAAGAGCATCGTGCCGGTCCGCCCGTCGGCCCGGTGCGCCAGCACGCCCGGCGGCATCGCCACGTCGATGTGGGTGGTCGAGCCCGAGCCCACCTCGGGGGCCTCGCGCAGCGTACGGATCATCCGCTCGAACCAGGCGAGCAGCGACTTCTGGTCGCTGCGCTGGGCGGTCACGTTGACCTTCTCGTACGAGAACTCACCCTTGTCGATCACCGGGCGGATCAGCTTCTCCGGGTCGGCCGTGGAGAAGCCGGCGTTCGGCTGGTACGACCACTGCATCGGGGTACGGATCGCCTCCCGGCCGGGCAGCGACAGGTCCTCCCCCATGCCGATCTCCTCGCCGTAACGCAGCACCGGCGTGCCGCGCAGCGAGAACTGCAACGCGTACGCCAGCTCGATGCGGCGGCGGTCGTTGCCGAGCATCGGGGCGAGCCGGCGGCGGATGCCCCGGTCGTAGATGCGCATGTCCTCGTCGGGGCCGAACTCGGCGTACACCTGGTTGCGCTGCTCGGCGGTGAGCCGGGAGAGGTCGATCTCGTCGTGGTTGCGCAGGAAGGTGGCCCACTGCCCGCCCTCGGGCAGCGCCGGGGTGTCCCGCAGCGCCTCGATGATCGGCTCCGGGTCCTGCCGCGCCAGGGCCAGCATCAGGCGCCCGTTGAGCATGAAGTCGAAGAGCATGTGCAGGCGGTTGCCCGAGCCGCCGCTGTCGGCGAAGAAGGTCGGCAGCTGGTCGGGCTCGACGTTGGCCTCGGCGAGCAGGACGGCGTCGCCCCGGCGCCACTGCACGTGCTGGCGCAGCTCGGTGAGGAACTCGAAGTCCTTCGGCGAGTTCGGGTTGCCCGGCTCGGTCAGCTCGATGATGAACGGCACCGCGTCCATCCGGAAGCCGGAGACGCCGAGCTGGAGCCAGAACGAGACGATCTTCTTGATCTCCTCGCGGACGGCGGGGTTCGTGAAGTTCAGGTCCGGCTGGAACTTGTAGAACCGGTGGTAGTACCAGGCCTTGGCGGTCCGGTCGTAGGTCCACGTCTCGTGCTGCTCGCCGGGGAAGACCATGCCCTGGTGCCGGTCGCTCGGCTCGTGGTCGGCCCAGACGTACCAGTCGCGGTACGGCGAGTCCGGCGAGGAGCGGGCGGACTGGAACCACGGGTGCTCGTTCGACGTGTGGTTGACGACCAGGTCGATGATCACCCGGATGCCGCGGTTCTGTGCCTGGTGCAGCAGTTCCGCGAAGTCGCCGAGGGTGCCGAAGCGCGGGTCGATGTTGTAGAAGTCGGTCGCGTCGTACCCGTCGTCGCGGTTGGGCGACGGGTGGATGGGGTGCAGCCAGAGGCAGGTCACGCCCAGCCGGGCGAGGTAGTCCAGCCGGCCGATGAGCCCCCGGATGTCGCCGACGCCGTCGCCGTCGGAGTCCGCGTACGTGTCGATGTCGAGGCAGTAGACGACCGCCTCCGAGTACCACCTGTCAGCCATGCCGGGCTAATGTCTCCGATCCCGGCCGCCCGCAAACACCGGGGCCCGGCGCTCCGCGTTCCCCGGTGGCCCGGCAGGAGGGCCGGCAGCGCGACGGCCGGGCGGTGCGGGCACGACCTCGCCCGCACCGCCCGGCCGTCGGGCGCGGCCCGTCAGGTGGCGATGTCGACGTCGCCGACCTGCCCGCCGCCGGCCATCGTCAGCCACCCGGCGTAGACGCCCTGCTTGGCGAAGAAGTTCCCGCCGCCGACGAACGCGAACCAGTCGTCGCCGCCGACCGCGACGTCGCTGACCTGCCCACCCTCGGCCAGGGTGAGCCACCCGCCCTGGATGCCGTCCTTGGCGTAGAAGTTGCCGCCCTGCACCCAACCGATCCGGTTACCCGAGAGCACGACCTTCGTCGCCCCACCCGAGTTCACCGCCTGCCACGACGAGTACAGGCCATCCTTCGCGTACAACACCCCCGCCGAGTTCACGAACGCGAACCGGTCACCACTGACCGCGATGTCCCGCACCTGCCCGCCCCCGGCCAGCGTCAACCACTGCCCGTAGACACCCTCCTTGACATAGAAGTTGCCGCCCTGCACCCAACCGATCCGGTTACCGGACAGCACCACCCTCGTCGCCCCACCCGAGTTCACCGCCTGCCACGACGAGTACAGGCCATCCTTCGCGTACAACACCCCCGCCGAGTTCACGAACGCGAACCGGTCACCACTGACCGCGATGTCCCGCACCTGCCCGCCCCCGGCCAGCGTCAACCACTGCCCGTAGACACCCTCCTTGACATAGAAGTTGCCGCCCTGCACCCAACCGATCCGGTTACCCGAGAGCACCACCCTCGTCGCCCCACCGGCGTTGACCGCCTGCCACGTCGAGTACGCGCCGTCCTTCGCGTACAACACCCCCGCCGAGTTCACGAACGCGAACCGGTCGGGAGCGGCCCCGGCCGGCGTCAGGTCCGGGAACGGAAGGTTGATCGGCGCGCCCTTGGTCACCGTGGCGCCGCAGGCGTACGCCGGGGCGATGTTGTGGACCGCGCCGTTACGGCGGATCTCGAAGTGCAGGTGCGGGCCTGTCGAGTTGCCGGTGCTGCCGACGTACCCGAGCACCTGCCCCTGCCCGACCTGCTGCCCGAGCGCGACCGAGGCCGGCTGCACCATGTGCAGGTAGCGGGTCTGGTAGCCGCCGGCGTGCGAGATCGTCACCGAGTTGCCCCCGCCGGAGGTCCAACCGGCGAACGCGACAGTGCCCGGATAGGCGGCCCCGATCGCCATCCCGGCGTTCCCCGCGACGTCCACCCCGTAGTGGTCGCTGTCGGTGGTGCCGCACCTGTTCGACAACACCCCCGTGACCCGCCCGCCCACCGGCTGGATCATGGCCCCGGTCTGCGCGGCCGCCGGCTGCGCCGGCACGAGCGCAAGTCCGCACAGGACCGCCGCGGCCACCGTCAGCGCCCGCAGCCGCCTACCCGCTGTCTCCTTGCCCACGCCACGCCTCGCGATCTCATCGACATCGATACAACTGCGGAGACAAGATAGACGAGGCGGTCGCCGGCGTCCTCCCCGCGCCCGTGCTGTGACGGCGAGGACGTCCGGGTCGGGGGCGTCAGGTGTTGACCGGGCGGCGGGCGATCAGGCGCACGTGGGTGACGGGCCAGTCGAGCGGTTCGCCGGCCGGGGTGCTGAGGGCGGCCACCGGGGCGAGGCGGTTGGTGACGATCCAGTCGTTGCGGGACGTCGCGCTCGCGGGGTCGATCTCGAAGCCGACGTCGGTGAGCAGCGACTTCCAGTCGGCGTACTCCAGGCCGCAGAACTGTTCCTGGGTCTCCGACAGCCAGTTGTCGGTGTAGTCCTTGCGGGTGAGGAAGTCCATCGCCGCGCCGAGGGTCAGCTCGACCACGCCGTCCGCCCCGTCCACCGGGCGGTACGCGAACGGGAACCGGTAGTCGACGGCGAACTGGTCCAGCCGGGCCCGGGTCGACAGCGCGTCGACGTACGCCGTCACCTCACCGGCCGGCAGGGCGGCCAGGTCGGCACGCGGCGTCGGCGGGTTGACGCCGTCCGTCGTGGCCAGCCGCAGGTGCACCGTCCGGTCCTGGCCGTCCGGCCCGCACACGTCGCTGTTGATCCACACCCCGCCGGGCACGGTGTGGTCGTAGAGGGCCTGCACGAACCGGCGCAGCGAGGCCATCCGCTCGCCGTACGACCAGATCTCGTGGGTCAGCGCGAAGGTCATCGTGGTGTCCACCGAGCGCGGCGCGAACACCGCCCCGCCGAGCACGTTGCGCCGGTAGAAGAAGACGTTCGGGTTGGCGAAGACGCCCTGCGCCTTCTTGTGGACGCACTCCTCGAACAGGTGCCGGGCCACCTCGACGCCGATCAGGTCGCTCTCCCGCAGGGCCGGCTCCCGGTCGGCCAGTTCCAGGACGGCGCCCGCGCCGCAGCCGACGTCGACGATCCGTCCCGGTCGCACGTGCTCGCGCACCGCGTCCCACTTGCGCTGCGCGGCGTCGCTGAACGCCTCGGCGTACGTCCGGTAGTCGCGGGTGGTGGTCAGTCCGCCCTCGTCGCCGACCACCGGGTCGTTCACCACGGAGCGGACCAGGTCGTCGAGCCGGTAGCGGCGGTACACGTCGACGGTCGCCGGGTGGGTGAGGTCCCGCCACGACGGGTCGTCGTCGGCCAGCCGCAGCAGGACGTCCCACGGCCGGACCGGTGTCGGCTCGACGTCGGCCTCCACCCCGGCGATCCGGAAACCGAGCCGTTCGTACATCGCGGCGACCTCCGGCGTGGAGCAGGCGACCACCGTGTCCGCCGGGGTCAGCTCCAACCCGGTGGACGCCGCGACGGTCTTCAGGGTGACCTCGGCGAACCTGTCGGTCGGTACGGTGTCGAACACCGGCACCACCACCGACCGGAGCCTGGCGAGCACGCTGAACCGTTCGATCGCCGCCTCCCGCCGGTGGTACGGGACCGGGTTGCGCCGGGTGTTCTCGTGATTGGCCGAGGTGACCGCCCACACCACGGTCGCGCCGCCCGCGTCCTCGCTCCCGGTCGCGCCGCCCGCGTCCCGGCTCCCGGTCGCGCCGTCACCGTCGGCGAGGGGGTCGTCGCCCTGCGCCGCGAGCTGCCGGAGGTACCCGGCCTGGAAGCGGGTCAACAGGTGGTGGCGGCCGGGAAAGAGCAGGTAGCGGGGCATGGCACGTTCCTAGCCGATGCCCCGCGCGCGGCGCGCGGCAGGGTGGGTGGCATCGACCCGGCCGCGGGCCGGGAGCCCCCGGGCGGAGAACGGGGACCGCCGTCGGACCGGCCCGCCGCTACTGTGGAGACATCAGCAGTCAACGATCTGGGCGCAGCCCGTCCGGAGCCGGCTCCGCGTCGCGCAGCCCGGACTGGGCCGCGGTGGGCGCGATCGCCGGTGTGGTGGCCACCGTGCTCACCCTGCTCACGTACGTGCTGCCACGGGAGCCCTCCGCGCCGCCGCCGGCCCCGGGAGCCGGAGCGGGGCCGTCAGCGGGGCCCGACCCGACCACGCCCGCCCAGGCCAGGCCCGACCGGACCCCGCCGGACCAGACGACGACGCCCACGGCGGACGCCACGAAGGAGCACCCCGTCACCAGGACGCCGCGGCCGCCCGCCCCGGGTCGGCTGCCGTCGTTGGCGCCGCTGCAACCGGCCGGCTGTGAAGAGGCGCTCGCCGTCGTCGACCGGTTCTACCGGACCTCGGGTTCGACCAGGCAGAGCCGGCAGGCCGCCGCCACGACCGCGTACCAGGGCATGATGGGCGCGAGCCTCCAGGCCGAGGGCGGCGTCCACCAGGCCACGGTGGCACTGTCGCAGGACTTCTCCGAGCTGCGCTTCATCCTGTCCGGCATGGTCGCGAGCGACTACGAGGCGGTGCAGGCCAGGACGGACCGCGACGCCCAGCACCTCCGGGACGTGTGCGACGCGGGCTGACGGCACCGCCACGCGGCCCCGGGCGGTCACCCCGGCCGGCAACCACCCGACGCGACCGGGCCCGTGCCGGCGTCCGGGCGGGCCACGGCGGTACGGTCGCCGGCATGGGTGACGCGGAGCGACCGGTCGACTGGGCCGAGGGTGAGTGGTGGAACGAGCCGGTGCGGGTCGAGAACGGGCCGGCGGGCGAGTTGCTCGTGCAGCCGCCCGAGGGCAGCGACCTGTGGCGGCACACCTCGTACGGCTTCGTCCACGACGACGCCCCGGCGCTGCTCGCGCCGCTGCCCGCCGGCGAGGCGATGGAGGTGGCCTTCGTGCTCGACTACGGCGAGCAGTTCGACCAGGCCGGCGTGCTGGTGCGGGTGGACGACCGGAACTGGATCAAGGCCGGGGTGGAGGTCAGCGACGGCGAGCCGCAGGTGGGCGCCGTGGTGACCCGGGACGTCTCCGACTGGTCGGTCGCCGGCGTGCCGAGGTGGGCCGGGCGGGAGGTGACCGTCCGGGTCAGCCGCGACGGGGACGCGCTCACCGTACGGGCCCGCGCCGACGACGAGCCGTGGCGGCTGGTCCGGCTCGCACCGCTGGCCCCGGACGCGGTGGCGACGGCCGGGCCGTACTGCTGCTCCCCCACCCGGACGGGCCTGCGGGTCCGGTTCACCAGCTGGCGGCGCGGGCTGGCCGACGCGGCGCTGCACCCGGAGGGATGAACCCGGGGTGGCCCGGCTCACGGGCAGGTGTGGCGGCCGGGCCGCAGGGTAGATGTCTCTGATCGGACCCGGCCGAAAGGATCGCGATGGCACTCGCCGAGAACGTCGACCCGACCGAACTCGGCGGCCTGACCGGATGGGTGGCGGGGGTGATCGACGCCGCCGGCGCCGTCGGCGTCGCCCTGCTGGTCGCCCTGGAGAGCATCATCCCGCCGATCCCGAGCGAGATCGTGCTGGCGATGGCCGGCTACCTGGCCAGCGAGGGACGGTTCAACGTCGTCCTGGTGGGGCTCGCCGCCACCGCCGGCTCCCTGGGCGGGGCACTCGTCCTCTACTGGCTGGGCGCGGCTGCCGGCGAGGACCGGCTCAAGCGCTGGCTCGACCGGCTGCCCCTGGTCGACCTGGACGACCTGGAGAAGGCCGACCGCTGGTTCGAGCGACACGGCCGGTGGGCGGTGCTCTTCGGCCGGATGATGCCGGTGGTCCGCAGCCTGATCTCCATCCCCGCCGGGGCCAACCGGATGCCGCTGCCGGAGTTCATCGTGTTCACCACGCTGGGCAGCGGCATCTGGAACGCGCTCTTCGTCGGCCTGGGCTACGCGCTCGGCTCCCGCTGGCAGCAGATCGAGCAGTACAGCAAGTGGTTCGACTACGGCATCATCGCCGTCTTCGTCGTGATGATCGCCTGGTGGGTGATCAAGAAGACCCGCCGCCGCCGCGCCCACGCCGACGCCACCCCCTGACTCCCACCACCCGCCGCACCCACCCCACCCCGCCCCGCCGCGCCCCACCCCGCCCCGCCGCGCCGCGCCGCGCCGCGCCGCGCCGATCATGCAGTTGTGGTGCCGGAAGTGACCGCATCAGCGGCTTATACGGACCACCACAACTGCATGATCGACCCTGTTGAGCGGTTTCACGCGGGGAGGAGGGGCGGGCAGGGTCAGGAAGGGTGGGGATGGGTCAGGGGAGGGTGTCCAGGTGGGGGGCCACCGTGCGGGCGAAGGTGTTGCCGTTGCTCACGTCCCAGTTGACCGACCAGGTCATCGCGCCGCGGATGCCCGGGTAGGTGCGCGGCGGGCGGAAGCTGCCGCAGTTGGTGCCCCGGGCCAGGCAGTCCAGCGCCGCGTTGACCACGCTGGGCGCGACGATGCCGCCACCGGCCGCCCCGGGACCGGCCGGCAGGCCGAGGCCGACCTGGTCCGGGCGGAGCCCGGCCTCCAGCTGGATGCAGGTCAGCGCGACGATGAAGTTCACCGTCCCCTGGGCGTACGCGGCGTTGCGGTCGCAGCCCAGCATCGCCCCCGAGTTGTAGAACTGGGTGTTGACGACGGTGAGGATGTCCTTGATGTCGAGCGCCAGCTTGAAGTAGCTGGTGGCCGGGGACTGCATGTCGATGGTCTGCGGAGCCATCGCGATGATCAGTCCGGCGCCCACCTTGGCCCGCAGCGAGCGCAGCGCCTGGGCCATGTAGGTCGGGTTGAGCCCGTTCTCCAGGTCGATGTCGACGCCGTCGAAGCCGTACCGCTGGATCAGCGCGTGGACGCTGTCGCTGAAGGCGGCGGCGGAGGCGGCGTCGTTGACCGCCACCCGGCCGGTCTCGCCGCCGACGGAGATGATCACCTTCTTGCCCCGGGACTGGAGGGTCCGCACGTCGGCGGAGAAGTCGGCGTCGGTGTAGCCGCCGAGGGCGGCGGACAGGCCGGGGTCGATGGCGAAGGCGACGGCGCCGGGGGTGGCGGTGGCGTCGGCGAAGGCGACCGCGACGACGTCGTACTCGGCCGGCACGTCACGCAGCCGCAGCTCGACGGCCGGGTTGTCGAAGTTGTGCCAGTACCCGGTGAGGATGTGCTTCGGCAGGCCGGTGTTCGGCGGCGGGCTCGTCGGGGGCGGCGTGGTCGGTGGCGGGGTGGTCGGGGGTGCGGTCGTCGGCGGCGCGGTGGTGGGCGGCGCGGTGGTGGGGCTGGTGCCGCCGCCGCACGCCGTGCCGTTGAGCTGGCAGTTGGTGGGCGAGCCCGGCCCGGCGGCGAGGAAGCCGAACGAGACCGAGGCGCCCGGGGCGAGGCGACCGTTCCAGGACCGGTTGGTGAACGTGTGCCGCTGGCCCGACGAGGTCAGCAGCGCGTCCCAGTAGCTGCCGAGAGTGGTGCCGGCCGGCAGGTCGAAGGCGACGGTCCAGCCGTCGACGGTGGACCCGCCGCCGTTCGTGATCGTGTACTTCCCCTCCCAGCCCGATCCCCAGTCGGACGTCTTGACGAAGCTGGCGGTCACCCCGGCGGCGAACGCGGGCATCGCCACCCACACCGCGCCGAGCGCCGCCACCACCGCTGTGACCAGCGAGAACACCAGAGATCTAGGTCTTTTCACGACACCCTCCACACCCGGACGCCATCCATCGGCATCGACATTGACGCCCATTATTAGGAGTGTTAACTGTTTCTGTCCAGAGCAGGCCGACGGGAGCCCCCGGCGACGGCCGGGGGCTCCACGGGACCCAGCGGGCAGGAACGGGCTCAGCGGCGGAAGGTGAACCAGTTGACGTTGACGAAGTCGGCGGGCTGCCCGCTGCTGAAGGTCAGGTAGACCGTCCGGCGGCCGGTCGGGCCGGCGACGTTGCCGGGAACCGAACGCCAGCTCTGCCAGCCACCGGTGTTCCCGATCGCGAAGCTGCCGATCGTCGGGCCGGTCGGGCTGTCCAGCCGCACCTCCACCAGTCCGCTGACCCCGCCCGCCGCGCCGGAGGCGACGCGGGCGACGAAGTCGCGTGGCGGGGTGGCCCCGAACTCGACGTTGTCGAACCGCACCCAGTCGCCGTTGCGCAGCGCGCCGATGTTCTGCCCACCCTCGGCGCACGCCTCGACGAGCACCCCGTTCTGCGCGTTGAACGACTCCGCCTGGATCGTCGCGTACGCGTCGCGTACCCCACCGGGCGGCGGCGTCGTCGGCGGCGGGGTCGTGGGCGGAGGCGTGGTGCCGCCACCCCGGCTGTACACCGCCACGTAGTCGACGAGCATCGGACGGCCGGGGACGGTGGCGGCGGTCGGCGTGGCGCCACCGGCCACCCCGTTCGGGAAGGCCCCGCCCATCGCCACGTTGAGCAGCAGGAAGTAGCCGGCGTGGCTGGTCATCTGCGACCAGTACGGCTCGCCGACCCGGGACTGGCTGACCGAGTGGTAGAGCTGGCCGTCGACGTACCAGCGCAGCTGCTGCGGGCTGGCCGAGGCGTCCCACTCGAACCGGTAGGTGTGGAAGGCCGACTGGCAGGTGCTGCCGGGGCAGGCCCGGGACGCGCCGATGCCGTTGAACTCGTCGCACGGCCCGCCGGGGGCCACGCCGCAGTGCAGTACGCCCCAGACCGAGTTGAGGCCGTTGACGTTCTCCATCACGTCGAACTCGCCGATGCCCGGCCAGTTCTGGTAGTTGCCCCGGTACGGCGAGCCGAGCGCCCAGAACGCCGGCCAGTAGCCGGACGCCTGGGCCCCGGTGACGTTGGGCATCTGGATGCGGCCCTCGATGGCCAGCACGCCGCCGGACGGCGGCTTGAAGTTGCTGCGCACGGTCTCGATCCGGGCCGAGGTCCAGCGGCCCGAGGCGTCGCGCAGCGGGGTGATCCGCAGGTTGCCGCCGCCGTCGTGACTGACGTTGGCGGTGCTGTTGGTGTACGTCTGGATCTCCCCGGTGCCCCAGTTCGGCGGGCCGCCGGGATAGCTGGTGCCGGTGTCGATGATCCAGTTGCCGGCGGACGGCAGGGTGCCGGCCGCACCGGTGAAGTCGTCGCTCCACACCAGGCTCCAGCCGGGCGCGGGCGCCGGGACGGCGGCGTTCGCGGTCACGGTCGTGCCGACCAGTGCGGTCGCGGCGGCGGTGAGGAGGGTCAACGCCAGGGTCAGCCGGCGTCGCGGGGGCAGGGCGGCGGGCGCCGCCGGGGCAGGTGTCATTGACGTGCCTCTCTGCGGGAACGGGCGAGAGAGCGCTCTCTCAGGAGTTGTACGTGCCGGCTCCGCAGATGTCAACGCCCATCGATGCGAGCCGGCTCGTGCCGCGGGCGGCGCAGCACCGCCTGCTCCCCCGCCGACCAGGCGGTGGTGGTGACCAGGTAGATCACCGCGGCCAGCGGCAGCACCAGCGCCACCAGCACCGTCGTGTACGGCAGCAGCGGCAGCAGCCGGCCGAGCACCGCCGCGCCGGGCCCCTCGGTCGGCGTACCGGCCACCGTTCCCGTCGCCGCCGCCGCGCGCCGCATCCGCCGCGACGTCCACCAGGCGAGCCCGAGCAGGGCCGCCAGCAGGGCGCCGAACAGCGGCAGCGCGCCGCCGACCAGCCCGTCGCCGAGGTGGTGACCCAGCGGCACACCGGCCAGGCGCTCGGCCAGCAGCCCGGTGCCGCCCTCGGCGGTGGTGAAGAGCCGGTACATCACCAGCAGGAACGGGGCCTGGAGCAGCAGCGGCAGGCAGCCGGCCACCGGGCTGGCGCCGTTGGCCCGGTAGAGCGCGAACAGTTCGCCCTGCAACCGGGTGGGCTCGTCCGCGTACCGCCGCTGAAGCTCGCGGACCTCGGGGGCGAGCGCCGCGCGACGCCGCTCCCCGCGGACCTGCATGAGGGTGAGCGGCGAGATCAGCAACCGGACGACGACGGTGAGGGCGACGATGGCGGCGGCCGTGGCCGCGTCGCCGGCCAACGGTTCCAGCAGGGTGGTGAACCAGGTGAGCGCGCGGCCGGCAGCGCCGACGGCGTCGTGCAGAGGTGCGAAGGCGAGCATGGGTGACCCCTCGGTCGATTCCGGGTGCCGGTCCGGCGGGAAGGCGGGTCGCCGGACGGGCGGATGGCGGCGGAATCAGCCGCGCGGCGGTGCTACGCGGCCGAGGGGAACGGCCCGGGCGCGCGGGGACGGGGACGCCCGGCGGCGTCCGGGTCGACCTGCCGCGGCACCCGGCGGCGGCGGGCCCGGGCCCGCAGGGCGGCGGCGCGGCCGGCCCGGGGCGTGTCGACGACGCCGGCCGCGTGCGCCGCGAGCGCGACGGCGAGCAGCGCCACCGCGGCGAGCGCGGCCCCGGCGAGCAACCCGGCCGGGCGGTCGGCGAGCAGGGTCAGGTGGGCGAGGGCGTACGCCCACGTCCCCAGCACGATCCCCAGCAGCCCCGGCACGCCGACCAGCCTAGGACCCGCTGTCACGCCACCCGGCCCGTTCGCGCGACAAGCCTCGCCGCACCGGCCCTGACCTGCGCTTATACGACAGGTCCGGGGTGGACGGAGGCGCGGCGGAGGTGGTACGACTTGGTGCGTCGACAGCCAACGTCGGTATGTCGTCCTTTTCGGTCGCCGGTGTGCCTCCGCGTCGTCGGGCATGCCGCGCCGACCCGGGCGATGGGAGCGGGCCCTCCCGGTACACCGTCGGCACCGGGCGCCCGCCCCGGCCGACGGGCCGCCTCGACGAGGTGGCGGGCCATCGTTAGGAGCCGCCGTGCCCCACAACCGAATCCGCTCCAGGCACCAGCCCTTCGAGATCGCCATCATGGCGACCGCCCCGGTCTGCGGGGTCCTCCTGATCGTCCTCGACGTCCGGCCGCAGTCGGTGGAGATGGCGATGCCGGGGCCCATCCAGGCGGGGTGGGAGTCGGGCCTCATCGTGGCCGGCGTCGCCGGGCTGCTGGGCGTGCTCTGGCC
The DNA here is from genome assembly GCF_057197825.1 of Micromonospora sp. USAFONa4. Taxonomy (NCBI): domain Bacteria; kingdom Bacillati; phylum Actinomycetota; class Actinomycetes; order Micromonosporales; family Micromonosporaceae; genus Micromonospora; species Micromonospora sp. USAFONa4. The sequence goes on from NZ_CM170072.1 coordinate 2,216,423, forward strand.
GGGCCGGCTCTCCACCGGCCTCGGGATCGAACTCGCGTCGGTGCTCATGCTGGGCACGATCACCGGCATGTACGCCGTCGCCCTGGCGGTGGTCACCGGCCCGCAGGGGGTCGCGGCGATGTCGTTCGTCGTCGCGGTGGCCGCCGGCTCCGGGTGGCGCGCCGTCCAGATCGCGCTCGACCTGCGCCGGCTCACCCGGGCCGGCCAGGCCGCCCAGCTCGCCGGGGTGGCCGTCGGTGGCACCTTCTCCGCCAGGGGTGGGACGTGACCACCTCGGCACCGTCCGCCCCGCACTGGGTGCAGGTCCTGCTCTCCGTCCTCGGCGTGCTCGGGGGCACCGGCGGCCTCGCCGTCATCGCCACCGTCATCGTGCAGCGGGGCAAGTTCAAGGCGGACGCCGCCGACACCCTCACCGACGCCGCCCTCACGCTGGTGCAGCCGCTGCGCACCCGGGTCGCCGAGCTGGAGGAGGCCGCGCTGCTCGCCCGGGCGCAGCTCGACTCGGCGCGCGAGCAGGAACGGCAGCTGCGGGCGACGGTCTGGGACCTGCGCCGGACGCTGGAGCGGTGGCGGGAGGCCATCCTGGCCCCGGACGCCACGCTGCGCCGCGTCCGCGCCCTGGTGCGCGACGGCGAGGACCGCGGGCCACGATGACCCGCGGGTGGCGCGCGGCGTGATCCCCTCGCCCGCGCGCGGCGGGCGACACGCCCGGGCCGCGTTTCTCCGCCTCCGCACGGTGGGTAACCACTGACCGACCCGGCGCGGACGGACCGCTGCCGGGCGTGAACGGACGGTGGTGACGATGACCGGCCAGGTGGCGGAGGCTCCGAGCGGTACGGCCGAGGGGACCGACCTGCTCACGGTGGGTGTCGAGGAGGAGTTCCTGCTCGTCGACCCGCACACCGGGGCCGCGGTGCCCGCTGTCGACCTCGTCATGGAGCAGGTGCCGCCCGAGCTGCGCGGTCAGGTGGAGCGGGAGTTCCAGACCAGCCAGATCGAGATCGGCAGCCCGCCCGGCCTGGAACTCTCCTCGATCCGGCACTCCCTCGGCGTGCTGCGGGCCGCGCTCGCCGACGCGGCCGAGCGGGCCGGCGTACGGCTGCTCGCCATCGGCACCGGTCCGGTCGACGGTCCGGTGCCCCCGGTGGTCGACAAGCCCCGCTTCGACCGGATGATCGAGCGGTTCCGCCTGCTGGTCCCCGGCCCCGGCAACAACGGCATGCACGTGCACGTCGGGGTGCCCGACCCGGAGACCGGCGCGCAGGTGCTCAACCACGTCCGGCCCTGGCTGCCGGTGCTGCAAGCGGTCACCACCAACTCCCCCTTCGCCAGGGGCGAGGACACCGGGTACGCGAGCTGGCGGTCGGTGGAGTGGGAGCGCTGGCCGTCGGTGGCGCCCACCCCGTACCTGGAGTCCCACGAGCACTACGAACGGCTGATCCGGCAGCTCATCGCCAGCGGCGTGATGCTCGACGAGGGGATGCTCTACTGGTACGCCCGCCTGTCGGCCAAGTACCCGACGGTGGAGATCCGCATCGGCGACGTCTGCCCGTCGGTGGACGACGCGGTGCTCGTCGCCGCGCTGGTCCGGGCCATGGTGGCGACCGCGATGGACGACATCGCCGCCGGGCGGCCGGCCCTGCGTACCGACCACCACCTGCTGGTCGCCGCGCACTGGCGGGCGGCCCACGACGGGCTGGAGGGGGACGGCGTCGACCTGACCGACGGCGAGCTGCGGCCGGCCTGGGAGCTGTTCGACCAGCTGATCGAGCGGCTGCGCCCGGCGCTGGAACGGCACGGCGACCTCGACGAGGTGACCGGGCTCGTCGCGGGGCTGCGCCGGCACGGCACCGGGGCGGCCCGGCAGCGCGCCGTCTTCGGGCGTACCGGCAGGCTCGTGGACGTGGTGGAGGACGTCGCGCGGCAGACCCGTGGCGCGGGCCGCTCGTGACAGGATGGTGAACGTGGCGCAACGGCTGATCGTCATCGGTGGGGACGCCGCGGGAATGGCGGCGGCGTCGCAGGCGCGACGCCGGCGGGACCGCGGCGACCTGGAGATCGTCGCCTTCGAGCGGGGGCACTTCACGTCGTACTCGGCGTGCGGCATTCCGTACTGGATCAGCGGGCTGGTGCCCGAACGGGACCAGTTGATCGCCCGCGACCCGGAGACGTTCCGGGAGAAGTTCGACATCGACGTCCGGCTCCGCCACGAGGTGACCGCCATCGACCTCGACCGGCGCGAGGTCACCGCCCGGGACCTCGACGGCGGCGGCGAGGTCCGGGAGCGTTTCGACACCCTGATGTACGCCACCGGGGCGGTGCCCAAGAAGCCCGGCTGGGCGGACACCGACGCCGGCGGGGTCTTCGGGATGCAGACCCTCGACGACGGCGCCGCGCTGCGCGACTGGTTGGACGCCGAGCCCCGGCCGCGCCGGGCGGTGGTGATCGGCGGCGGCTACATCGGCGTGGAGATGGCCGAGGCGCTGATCCAGCGCGGGCTCGCCGTCACCCTGGTCGAGCAGGCCGAGCAGCCGATGGCCACCGTGGACCCGGACATGGCCGAGCTGGTCACGGACGCGATGCGGGGCATCGGCGTCACCATCCGCACCGGCCTCGGCGTGACCGGCCTGGAGGAGACCGACGGCCGGGTGTCCGCGGTGGTCACCGCCGAGGGGCCCATCCCCGCCGACGTGGTCGTCCTCGGTCTGGGCGTACGCCCCAACACCGCGCTCGCGGAGGCGGCCGGGCTGCCGCTGGGCACCACCGGCGGGATCCGGGTGGACCGCAGGATGCGGGTGCAGGGGGTGCCGGACGTGTGGGCCGCCGGCGACTGCGTGGAGACCGTGCACCGGGTCACCGGGCTGCCCGTGCACGTGCCGCTGGGCACCCACGCCAACAAGCAGGGCCGGGTCGCCGGCATCAACATCGGCGGCGGGTACGCCACCTTCGCCGGGGTGATCGGCACCGCCGTCACGAAGGTCTGTGAGCTGGAGGTCGGGCGCACCGGGTTGCGCGAGAAGGACGCCGCGGCGGCGGGGTTCGAGTTCGTCTCGGTGATCGCCGAGTCGACCAACCGCGCCGGCTACTACCCGGGCGCCCGGTCGATGACGGTGAAGCTGATCGCGGAGAAGCCCAGCGGGCGGCTGCTCGGGGCGCAGATCGTGGGCTGGTCCGAGGCGGCCAAGCGGATCGACACCCTCGCGGTGGCACTGTGGAACGGCATGACGGTGGACGACATGACCGCGCTCGACCTGGGCTACGCCCCGCCGTACGCCCCGGTCTGGGATCCGGTGCTGATCGCCGCCCGCAAGGCCGTCGACGCCCTGGCCGCCGTCGGCCGCTGAGCGTCAGGTGTGAGGAAGGGCCCCTTCCTGTCGCGTACGCGGTAGGAAGGGGCCCTTCCTCGCGTGCGGCTGTCGGGGGTGGGGGTTAGCGTGTGCCCGCTCGCGCCCCACCGGTCACGCCAGGCCGGTCGCTGACCCCCCTCGGAGGCCCCCCATGCCGCAGGAGACGACCTACCTCGAACTGTCCGAAGCGGATGGTGCGCACAAGTTCTACGAGGTCGTCGTCGACGACGCCGCGCTGACCGTCCGCTACGGCCGGATCGGCGACCAGGGCCAGGTCAAGACCACGGCCTACGCCGACAACGCCAAGGCCCGCGCGGCGGCGGCGAAGAAGATCGGCGAGAAGGTCCGCAAGGGGTACGCCCCGGCCGTGCGCGGCGTGCGGCAGAAGCGCGCCGTCTCCCGGCGGCAGATCGTCAGCACCCGCTCGACCGCCCGCACCGCCCCGGTGCTGTGGCGTTACGACTCCGGCGCCCCCGCCTTCGGCATCTTCGTCGACGGGCAGAGCTGCATGGTCGGCAACGAGCGCGGGGTCATCACCACGCTCGGCCACGACGCCCGGGTGCTCGACCAGGTCCGCCTCCCCGACGGGGTGAAGTGCATCGTCGCCGACGACGCCTGGATCTACGCGGGCTGCGACGACGGCAACGTCTACGACCTGTCCGGCAAGGTGCCCCGGGTGGCCTACGAGATCGCGCCGGAGATCGACATCTACTGGCTGGACATCCACGACGGGGTGCTGGGCGTCTCCGACGCGGGCGGCGGCATCGTCGCCGTCGACCACGAGGACGAGTTCCTCTGGCGCCGGCAGGGTCGCGGCCGGTCGGCGTGGATGGTGCGCTGCGACGCCGACGCGCTCTACCACGGCCACTCCCAGGGGGTGACCAGCTACGACTGGCGGACGGGCCAGGAGCGGTGGCACACCCGTACCGGATCGGTGCTCTTCGGTTGGCAGGAGCGCGACGCGGTCTTCGCGGGCACCGGCACCCGGGAGGTGGTGCGGCTGGCGAAGGACGGTCGCGCCGAGCGCACCTACCGCTGCGACGCCCCGGTCTTCTCCTGCGCCACGGCCGAGGGCGGCCGGTTCGTCTTCGCCGGCGACAGCCAGTCCTCGATCTACTGCTTCGACGCGGCCGGCAACCGGCTGTGGAAGCTCGGCACCGGCTGCGGCTCGGCCTACTCGATGCAGTACCACGAGGATCGGCTCTACGTCGTCACCACCAGCGGCCACCTGGCCTGCATCGACGCCAGCGAGCCGGCGATCCGGGCGGCGGAGGCCGGCAGCGTGCCAGAGGTGGTCGACGTCAAGGCCCCGCCCCGGATGCCGGAGCCGGCGGCCTGGACGACGGTCGAGGTGACCAGCGACGTCGACGGCGGCGTGGTCGTGCAGTGCGTCGAGGACCGGGGCCGGCTGCGGGTGCACGTGGTCTCCCCCGGCTACCACCGGGACTGGTCCGTGCAGTTCCCGAAGGGCATCCGCGAGCCGGGCGCACGCTACCTGGTCACCCAGGTCCGCGAGTCCGGCCGGGGCGGCTTCTACCGCGCCCACGGCGACATCCGCCGCCTCCGCTGACCGCGCTCCCTCCCCCGCTCCTCCCCTCCGCCGCCCGCCTCTTCCCCGACGCGGTGATCAAGAGGTTTGCGTCCGGTTCGATCTCCGTTGCGGACCAGGACCTCTTGATCACCACCACCGGCGGTGGGCGGGGAATCGATGGTGCGGGGTGGGCGGGCGCTGGTGAAGGATGGCCGGGTGGATTCCGGACTCCTGATCCCCGACGGGCTGGGCTGGGTGCGGGGCACGCCGGCCGGGCGGGAGTGGCTGGCGGTGCTGCCGGAGCGCTTGGCCGCCTGCGCCGAGCGCTGGTCGCTGCGGCTCGGGCCGCCCTTCCCGTACGCCTTCGCCTCGCTGGCCCTGCCGGCGGAGCTGCCCGACGGCACCCCGGCGGTGCTGAAACTCCAGTACCCGGACCCCGACAGCGTCCACGAGGCGACGGCACTGGAGCGCTGGGCCGGGGTGGGGGCGGCCCGGTTGCTCGCCCACGACCCGCAGCGGCGGGCGCTGCTGGTCGAGCGGTGCCTACCCGGCACGCCGCTGCACACCCTGCCCGCCGACGCGGCGCTGGACGCGGCGGTCGGGCTGCTGCCCCGGCTGTGGCAACCGGCCGGTGCGCCGTTCACCCCACTCGCCGAGGAGGCCGCCGGCTGGCGGGAACGGATGCCGGCCAACTGGGAGCGGGCCGGGCGGCCGTACGAGCGGCGGCTGATCGACACGGCGCTCGGGCTGCTGGCCGACCTCGTCGACAGCCAGGGCGAGCAGGTGCTGGTCAACCAGGACCTGCACGCCGGCAACATGCTGCGGGCGACCCGGGAGCCGTGGCTGGTCATCGACCCGAAGCCGCTGACCGGTGAGCGCGAGTTCGGGGTGGTGCCGCTGGTGCGCGGCGCGGAGCTGGGGCACTCGCCGGACGCCGTCCGGCACCGGCTGGACCGGCTCAGCGCGGAGCTGGGCCTGGACCGGGAGCGGGTGTGGGGCTGGACGATCGGGCAGACGGTGGCCTGGAGCATCGGCGAGGGGCAGGTCTTCCCCAACCAGGTCGAGGTGGTCCGCTGGCTGCTCGACGGGGCCTGAACCTGGACGAGCCCGGCGATGCCGGTCCCTGCCGTCCTCGGTCGGACCCCGGCCATGGCGCGGCCACTGCCATCCGTCCCTGTCGAGCTGCCCGCACAGACGGGGCAGCTCGACAGGAGCGCAACCACCACCAGCCGCCACCCACCAGAGCCGCCCGCACGGACGGGGCAGCTCGACAGAGGTGCCGCGAAGCGTGCGACAGCGGGCGGAGCGGTCAGGACGGTTGGCAGGTGGGGCACCAGTAGAGGTTGCGGCCGGCCAGTGCGCCCCGACTGACCGGCGTGGCGCAGACGTGGCAGGGGTCGCCGGGGCGGCGGTAGACGTACACCTCGCCGCCGTGCCGGTCGACGCGGGCGGGGCGACCCATCGCCTCGGGCAGGTGCGCGTCGCGGACGGTGTCGATGCGGCCGCGGCCGACGGCGAGCCGCATCAGCGCCACCAGGTCGGCCCAGAGCGCGTCCCAGCCGGCGCGGGTCAGCCGCCGGCCCGGCAGCGTCGGCGGCAGTCCGGCCCGGAACAGCGCCTCGGTGACGAAGATCAGCCCGGTGCCGGCCACCACCGACTGGTCGAGCAGCAGCGCGGCCAGCGGCGTGAGGCTGCGGGAGATCCGGGCGTACGCCCGCTCGGGGTCCGCGTCGGCGCGCAGCGGGTCGGGGCCGAGCCGGGCCCGCAGCGCCGCCACCTCGGGCGGGGTGAGCAGCTCGCAGGCGGTGGGGCCGCGCAGGTCGAGCCAGTGCCGGTCGCTGGTCAGCCGCAACCGCACCTGGCCGACCGGCTCCGGCGGCTCCCCGACGCCGTCGGCGAACTTCCCGTAGAGCCCGAGGTGCACGTGCAGGGTCAGCTCGCCCGCGTGGTGGTGCAGCAGGTGCTTGCCGTACGCCTCGGTGGCCTCCAGGACGGTGCCGGAGAGGCGGGCCGCGCCCTCGGCGAAGCGGCCCTGCGGGCTGGCGGCGTGCAGCTTGTCCCCGCCGAACAGCTCGGCGTGCCGCGCCGCCAGGCGGTGGATGGTGTGTCCCTCTGGCACGGGTGCCAAGGATACGTGCGGCTCGCGGGACCGCTGACCGAGGCGTGCTGCGGGTGCTCGCGCCCCACCCGGTCGGTCGGCGGGGCCGGACGGAGGCGCGGAGGAATTCGTCGACTTCTAATAGATACGGCCTGCCCCGGCGTGGGGTGCCGCCCGCCTGCCGGGCGGCGCCCCCTCGTTTCGGTCGACCCGCTGCCGGGAAGAGGTCCGGACAGGCCGACACAGGGAGGCACCACGATGGATCACCGCACCCCACGGCGCCCTGCCACCAGACTGCGGCGATCCACCGCCCTCGGTGTGTCGTTGCTCGGTGCCATCGGCCTCGGCGGTGGCTGCACCGCCCCGGCCGACGATCAGGGTCAGAGCCCGGCACCCACCCCTTCGGCGACCGCGTCGACGCCCACCGCCACGACTCCGCCGCCCTCGCCCAGTGGGAAGGCGCCGGTGACCATTCCCACCTCGGCCTTCCTCGAACTGCCGCCGGAGCATCGGAAGTCGCCCCGGACGACGACGCCCGTCGCGAACGCCCTACCCAGGCTGTGCGGCGAGGAGTTCGGCACCGGCGGTCGGGCGGTGACCGCGAGCGCCTCGATGCTGAACGTCTACAAGCAGATCGAGGACCCGCCCGAGAACGTGCCGTACGGCACGGTCACGCAGACCATCTTCACCTTCGAGGGCGAGGGCGCCTCGGACTACCTGCGGCGGGTGCGCGGCTCGCTCGACTCGTGCCAGTCCTTCCGCCGGTCGGGGGCCACCGTCGAGGTCCGGACCCGCCCGCTGCCCGGCGTCGGCGACGAGGCCCTGCTCGTGACCCAGACCTGGCCGCAGACGGACCTGCAGGGCGACCGCAATGGCGGCGACGCGGTCAGCCAGATCGCCGTGATCCGTGTCGACGACGCCACGACGGTGCTCCACGACCAGGGCTGGGAGGGCACCAGCGGCAGCCCGGACCTCATGGACGACTTCGCCCGCACCGCCGTCCGCGCCCTCGACACGTGGCAGCGGTAGGACGCCGCGCCCGGCTGCACGCGTGGACCGGAACGTCCTCCGCACCGACCCGGCCCCCCGCCGCGCGCGCCCGGTGTCGCGGAACGACCGCCTGGGTATTGCAGAGGCGTACCGCGTGGGCGGCAGTCGTTGCATCGGCCACCACGCATTCACGAGGAGGTGTGTGTGGTGAAGATTCCCTCGCTGTCCCGCAGGTCGGAAGAGGCGCCGACACGGGACGAGAACCTCGACGGCCGCGTCGACGACCGTGACGCTCCCGCCGGCACCGGCCGGGACGGCGTACCGCGGGCCGACGCGGACGGCGGCAGCGGGCCCAGCCGTCCGGTGGTCACCGACCGCGACGGCGAGCAGACGACGTACCGCAGCAGCGCCGCGCCCGACGGCGCCGGGCGGGACGGCGCCGCCGAGCGGCGGGCGGCCGAGCGGGCGGCAGTCGCCCGGGCGGCCACGGCCCGGCCCACCGACGACGACCACCGACGCGTCCCCCGGACCACCGAGCCCGACCCGACCCTCGAACGGACCCTCGACGGTCGGACGACCGATCTGGACCGGAACGCGGCGCTGGGCGCCCGGACGGACCGGGACCGCGCGCTCGACAGGGACACGGTGGAGCGGCCCGTCGACCGGGACCGCACCGTGGAGCGGCCCGTCGACCGCGACGGCGACGGCGTTCCCGACCGCGAGCCGGAGCGGGCGGTGGTCGCCGGCCCGAAGCCCCGGGCCAGCGTCCTCGCCACGCTGGGGCTGATCGTCGGCGTGGCCGGGGCGCTCTTCGTGCTCACCGGCAGCCTCGCCGGGTACGGCATCGCCCTCGGCGCCCTCGGCGCGGTCCTCGCGGTGCTGGGCCTGATGGCCACCCGTCGCCGGCACATCGCCGGCAAGACCGACGCGCTGCTCGGCATCGCGCTGGGCCTCGGCGCGGTGGTGCTCGGCGTGCTGGCGATGACCGGCCAGTTCGACTGGCCGACCACCGACGGGGACTGGGTGCAGCGGTTCCGCGAGTGGCTTGACTCACAGTTTGTGGACCGCTTCTAGCGGGCACTGTCCGGCTCGCCGGCGGTGCGCCGGCAGCGCCGGTGGTTCACCGGCGACGCCCGACCAGCCTGGTGGTTCACCAGCCGGGCAACCCTTTTTCGGGGGCGGCGGTTCGCCGCCCCCGAAGTGTTTGCCGGGCCCGCCTTCCGGTCGCGCACACCGACAGGGCTCGATACGCAACGAACCATCGTCCAGCACTCCCCAGACGCAACGTTTCGTCGGCCTGCGCAACTTCCAGCGGTGGATTCCACCATCGACGGCGCATAACGTTGAGCAACGGCGCCAGCCCGTGGGCCGAAGGTGGCCGGGCGCGCCCGACCCCTGGGAGCAGGACAATGACGATGGACGCCACCAGCCAGCGCTTCCTGATGTGCCGGCCGACGTACTTCGCCGTCGACTACGCCATCAACCCGTGGATGGACCCGACCGCGCCGGTCGACGCCGACCTCGCCGTTCGGCAGTGGGAGCAGCTGCGCCAGACCTACCGGGACCTGGGTCACACCGTCGAGGAGATCGCTCCGGTGCCCGGCCTGCCCGACATGGTGTTCGCCGCCAACGGCGGCACGGTGATCGACGGCAAGGCCATGGCCGTGCAGTTCCGCGACCCGCAGCGCGCCGACGAGGCCCCCGCCTACCACGCCTGGTTCGAGGCCGCCGGCTTCGAGATGCACGACCCGAAGCACGTCAACGAGGGCGAGGGCGACATCCTGCTGGCTGGCGACTTCCTGCTGGCCGGCACCGGCTTCCGCACCGCGCACGCCTCGCACGCGCAGCTCCAGGAGGTCTTCGGCTACCCCGTGGTGACCATGCAGCTGGTCGACCCGCGCTTCTACCACCTGGACACCGCGCTCACCGTGCTCGACGAGCGGACGGTGGCGTACCTGCCGGAGGCGTTCTCGCCGGGCAGCCGGGCGGTGCTGCGCCGGCTCTTCCCCGACGCGGTGCACGCCACCCTCGCCGACGCCGAGGTCTTCGGGCTGAACGCGGTCAGCGACGGCCGGCACGTGGTGCTGCCGGAGCAGGCCACCGGCCTGGCCGCGAAGCTGCGCGACCGGGGCTACGAGACGATCGGTGTCGACCTCTCCGAGCTGCGCAAGGCCGGCGGCGGACCGAAGTGCTGCACGTTGCGACTCCGTCAGGGAAAGGCGAGCCAGTGATCGACGACATGCTGCGGACGCCGGAGGCGATCCGCGACGCGGAGCGGTGGACCGCGCACAACTACCACCCGCTGCCGGTGGTCATCTCCTCCGCCGAGGGCTCCTGGCTGACCGACGTGGACGGCCGCCGCTACCTCGACTGCCTGGCCGGCTACTCGGCGCTGAACTTCGGCCACCGCCACCCGGCGCTGATCGCCGCCGCGCACGCGCAGCTCGACCGGCTGACGCTCACCAGCCGGGCCTTCGTCCACGACCAGTTCGCCGACTTCTGCCGGGAGCTGGCCGAGCTGTGCCGCAAGGACCTCGTGCTGCCGATGAACACCGGCGCCGAGGCCGTGGAGACCGGCATCAAGGTCGCCCGCAAGTGGGGCTACCAGGTCAAGGGCGTCGCGCCGGGGCAGGCCAACATCGTGGTGGCCGAGGGGAACTTCCACGGCCGGACGACCACCATCGTCAGCTTCTCCACCGACGAGGACGCGCGGGCCGACTTCGGGCCGTACACCCCGGGCTTCACGGTCGTCCCCTACGGCGACCTGGCGGCGCTGACCGCCGCCATCGACGAGAACACCGTCGCGGTGCTGATCGAGCCGATCCAGGGCGAGCAGGGCGTCGTCGTGCCGCCGGCGGGCTACCTGCCGGGCGTACGCCGGGTCTGCACCGAGCAGAACGTGCTCTTCATCGCCGACGAGATCCAGTCCGGCCTCGGCCGGACCGGGGACACCTTCGCCTGCGACCACGAGGGCGTCACGCCCGACATGTACCTGCTGGGCAAGGCCCTCGGCGGCGGCATCGTGCCGGTCTCCGCAGTGGCCGCGAACGCCGACGTGCTCGGCGTGCTCAGGCCGGGCCAGCACGGCTCCACCTTCGGCGGCAACCCGCTGGCCTGCGCCGTCGCGACCGAGGTCGTCCGGCTACTGGCCACCGGCGAGTTCCAGCGCCGCTCGACCGAGCTGGGCGCCCGGCTGCACGCCGGCCTCCGGTCGCTGGTCGGCAGGGGCCTCGTCGCGGTGCGGGGGCGGGGCCTGTGGGCCGGCCTCGACATCGACCCGGCGCTGATGAGCGGCCGGGAGGCGTGCGAGCGGCTCGCCGAGCGCGGGGTGCTCGCCAAGGACACCCACGGCGCCACCATCCGGCTCGCCCCGCCGCTGGTGATCACCGAGGAGGAGATCGACCACGCGGTCGCCCAGCTCGCCGCGGTGCTGGCCGGCTGAGCCCCGTACGACACGGGCGGGCGTCGGGACCACGGTCCCGGCGCCCGCCGTCGTCTCCCGGCGGCTCAGCGGGGCAGGCGCATCGCCATCGTGGGTGCCTCGGCCATGACCGACGTGGGCGTGTAGGGGGCGCCGGTGGGAAGCTCGTCGGGCCGGCCGATCTGCACCCCGGGGTAGAGCTCCACCATGTCGCCCTCGGCCAGCACCCGGGACTGCTGCGGCGCCAGCGGGACCCGGTCGGGCTCCGCCATCGACCCGCCCGGGCGGATGCCCGAGCCGTTGGTGCTCACGTCGGTCACGATCACCTCGCCGACCCGCAGCTCGAACCGGACGTGGCTGCGGCTGATCCAGCGGCGCGCCTCGTCGTTGAGCCACTGCCCGAGCGTGATCCCGCCGGCCTGGTCGGGGGCGCGGCCGACCACCGCCGGCTCGTCCTCGGTGAGCACGAAGCGTCGGCGGATCAGCCCACCCACCCGCACGGCCAGGACGGCGCTCCGCGGTCGCGGACCGGCGTCGCCGAGCCGGGTGCCGTGCCGGGGGCAGGTCGGCACGCCGCCGCGCAGCGTGGGCGGCGGCTGGCCGGCCGGGCTGCGCTCCACCACCCGGGACAGGTCGGCGAAGGCCCCGCCGCCCCCACCACCGCCGAAGAGCGCGCAACCGGGCTCCGCGCAGCGCCAGCGCCGGGCGAGCAGCTTCACGCCGGCCGGTGACCGGTCACCGGCGACGGGCGTGTGCCCGCCGCCGACGTGGGCGACGAAGGCCGGCCCGCCGGCGCCGGGCACCGGGGCGAGCACCCGGCCGGCCTGCTCGACCAGCCACGGGTAGCGCCCGCGCAGGCCGTCGGCCCGCACCCGGGTGAGCACGGGCAGCCCGAGCAGGTCCGCCACCTCCAGCATCCGGTCGCCCGGGTTGTCGAGCACCTCGACCAGCCCGTCGTCGGCCCACCGGCGGACCACCATGCGCTCGTTGGAGGTGAGGTCGGCGTCGGAGAGCAGGGCCCGGTGGACCACCGCGTAGACCGGGACGCTGTCCTCCTCCATCTCCCGGGCGAGGGCGTCGATCACCATGCCGAGGCGGAGCAGGCTCGCCGGCCGGCCGCCGTCGAGGTCCTGGTAGCGGATCACCTCGGCCAGGTCGACTACGGCCCGGGCCAGCGACGGGTCGGTGCTGACCCGGCCCTCGATGGCGTCCAGCACCTTGCTGATCTCGAATCTCATCCGACGCTCCCCACGATCTCGTCGATCCGCCGAGCCAGTTCCAGGTCACGCCGCGTGACCCCGCCCGCCGAGTGCGTGACGCACCGGAAGGTCAGGGTTCGCCAGCGGATGTCGATGTCGGGGTGGTGGTCCAGTTCCTCCGCCGTCACGGCGACCCGGTCGACCACCACGATGGCCTCCGGGAAGCTGGCCAGCTCCACGGTGCGGGTGATCCCGGCGGGGTCTCCCGACCAGCCCGCCAGCCCACCCAGCTCGTCTCGCACCGCCTCGGCGGTGAGCACGTCTGCCATGGGGAGACCCTACCGGGACCGGTCGCGACGACGCCGACCAGCGGCGGGAGGTGTGGTCCGCCCCGGCGGCGCGGCGGCCCGGGGACCGCCACGGCATAGATGAGCGGCTGTGGACCGGCGGGGTTAGGCTGACCGGCGGCCCGGCCGGGCCCGCGACCGGCGTCGCCCCCGGCCCACCCTGCGTGAGGAGATTTCCACGATGAACACTCGACGGCTGGCGACCACGGGGGTCGCGCTCGTCGCCGCCCTCGCCCTCGGTCTCACCGGGTGCGGTACGGGGACGGACACGGCTGCTCCGGCCGGCGACGGTGGCACCACCGGCGCGGCACCGGCCAGCAGCGCCCCCGCCGACGCCCGCGCCGAGCTGGCCGCCGCCGCGAAGAAGCTGAACCAGCAGACCGTCAAGATGCAGCTCACGTCGCCGGTCATCAACGGCAGCGGCGTGATGGACCCGGCCACCAAGACCGGCGACATGACGCTGAAGATGGGCGCCGAGGGCACCTTCCGGATCCTGATGCTCGGCAACGACGTCTACCTGAAGGTCACCGGCATGCAGGGGATGCCGAAGAAGTGGATGCACATGGACGCCACCAAGCTCGGCAAGAGCGGCCAGCTCAACCTGATGCCCGACGGCGACCCGGGCGGCGCGAAGCAGATGGTCGACAGCGTGGTGGACGTCGAGAGCACCGCCCCGGGCAGCTACTCCGGCACCCTCGACTACACCCGCACCAAGCCCGATGACAAGGCCATCCAGGCCCTCGGTGACAAGGCCAAGGCCGTCCCGTTCACCGCCAGGGTCGACGACCAGGGCCGGCTCGTCGAGTTCGCCATCGACACCCAGGTGCTGCACGAGTCGCTGGGCACCATGATCACCAACTACTCGGACTTCGGCGCCCCGGTCACCGTCAAGAAGCCCGCCGCGGGCGACACGCAGGAGGCCCCGCAGGAGCTGATCGAGTCCATGGGCTCCTGAGCCCGACCGCACACGGAACGGGGGCGGCGCCGATCGGCGCCGCCCCCGTTCGCGCGTCTCAGCCGCGCAGCGGCCGGCCCACCTCGTGCAGGTGCGCGAGCGCCTGACGGTACGACTCGACCAGCCCCGTCTCGGCGTACGGGATGCCCTGCTCGGCGCAGTAGGCGCGGACGATCGGCCGGGCCCGGCGCAGGTTGGCCCGGGGCATGTTCGGGAACAGATGGTGCTCGATCTGGTAGTTGAGCCCGCCCAGGGCGACGTCGACGAGCCGGCCGCCCCGCACGTTGCGGGAGGTGAGCACCTGCTTACGCAGGAAGTCCAGGTCGTCGTCGGCGGTGGGCATCGGCATGCCCTTGTGGTTGGGGGCGAACGAGCAGCCCATGTAGAAGCCCCACAGCCCCTGGTGGACGGCGACGAAGAGCAGCGCCTTCACCGGCGACATCACCAGCAGCAGGGCACCGAGGTAGCCCACGGCGTGCAGGACCAGCAGCAGCGCCTCGACGCCGCGACGCCGCATCGGGGTGCGGAACCGGCCGTCGGAGTCCCGGCCCACGATCGCCTGCACGCTCGCCACGTGCAGGGCGAGCCCCTCCAGCAGCAGCAACGGGAAGAACAGCCACGCCTGCCGGCGGGCCAGCCGGCGGCCGAACCCGCGCGTCGCGGCGGCCTGCTCGTACGTCCAGACCAGCGCGCCGGCCCCGACGTCGGGATCCTCGTCCTCGTGGTTGGGGTTGGCGTGGTGCCGGTTGTGCTTGTCGACCCACCAGCCGTAGCTGAGCCCGACCGCCAGGTTGCCGGTGAGCAGGCCGATGGCCTCGCTCGGTCCGCGCCGCCGGAACATCTGCCGGTGGCCGGCGTCGTGGCCGAGGAACGCGACCTGGGTGGTGGCGACGGCGAGGAAGACGGCGACCAGGAGCTGCGTCCACGAGTCGCCGACCAGGCCGACGGCCGCCCAGCCCGCCGCGAAGACGCCAAGCGTGAGCACGATCCGGGTCACGTACCGGCCCGGGCGTCGCTCCAGCAGGCCCGCCCCGCTGATCCGCCGGGACAACTGCGCGTAGTCACTGCCCCGCCGTACCGGCGGTTCCGCCACCGCTCCGAGCACCATCGCGGCTCCCGTTCCTCGATCCCGGAGCGCGCCGGCCGGCGCGTTCCCGCTTCCAGTCTCCGGCGAACGGTTGCGCTGAGTAACCCTGCCCACCCCCGGGTCGGAGGTAGGGCGAGCCCTACCCCCGGCACCCGTGACCGGGCCCGGTCAGCCCATCCGGCCGACGGCTGCCCGGAGCCGGGCCAGGTCCCGGCGGCGCCGCTCGTAGGTCGTGGCGAGCCCGATCAGCGCGAACCCGCCGACGGCCAGGAAGATCCAGCGGGGCAGCAGGTCCCAGCCACGGACCAGCTCGTGCAGGGCGAGCAGTGCCAGGGTCACCCCGCCCAGCAGCACCGGCGCCTGCCAGCGGCGGGTCGCCCCGGCGAGCACCGCGGCGAGCGCGGCGACGCCCAGCAGCAGCCGCCGCCACGGCTGGGGGTCCGCAGCCACCAGCACCGACACCAGGCTCGGCAGCAGCCCGGCCGCGAGCCCCGGGCCCAGCGCCAGCCAGCTGTTCAGCCCGGGCCGGGTACGCAGCGCCACCACGCCCGCCACGAGTGCCAGCGCCGCCGCCGGCACCGTGTACGCCTCCAGCACCGCCACGTCGCCGGCGGCCAGCAGCAGCCAGCCGCCGAGCAGCTCACTGCCGCCGGCGATGCCCGCGAAGGCCCACCGCCGGCCCGCCGACTCGCCCCGGGGCAGCACCCGCAGCGCGACGGCGGCGCCCCACAGCACGCAGACCGCCGCCGCGTGGCGCAACGAGCCCACCGCGAGCAGCAGCGCGACCAGCGCCACCGCCTGGGCCGCCGCGTCCAACGCCGCCGCCGTGGCCCGTCCCCGGCGGGCCGGACCGGCCGCGACCTGACCGAGCACCGCCGCGGCGGCCAGGGTGAGTGCCGCGACGGCGAGCACGCTGAACGTGGCCGCCCGTACCGGCAGCCCGCCGGCCAGCGGCGCGACGACCGCGAGGCTGGTCGCGGCGGCCACCGCGACCAGGGCGCCGCCCAGCCGGGCGTCGTCCCGGCGGGCCGCCATCCCGACCACCGCCGCCGCGACGACGAGCACGCCGAGGCCGACGATCGTGCCCGTCCGGGTGGCCAGCAGCCCGAGCAGCCCGGACGCCGCCAGCACCAGACCCACCGGCAACCCGACCGGGGCGAGCAGCGGACGCGGTGCGGCCAGGGCTGCGAGGAGCACCAGGGCCACCCCGCCGAGCAGCGTGCCGACCGGCAGCACCGGCCACGGCACCCCTGCGGCCACCAGCAGCACGGGCAGCGCGGCCGCGGCGAACGGCACCGCGACCAGCGCGGCCCGCCACCAACCGGCGCCGGCCGGCGCGACAGCGCCCGCCGGCAGGACCGCGTCCACGCCGGTGGGGCCGGTCCGCACGACAGCCCGGTCCTGCCGGCCGGCCAGCACCCCGGCCACCGCCAGTACGACCAACGCCAGGCCCACCGGGAGCGCCCCCGGGTCGGCCCGGACCGTGGGCGCCCCGGACCAGGGCGACACCTCGCCGTACGGGGCGACGAGCGCCGTCATCGCCACCGGCAGGGCGGCGGCGGCCGACACCACGAGCAGCCCGATGCCGGCCACCCGCAGCACGACGTCGGAGCGCACCGCACCGCCCAGCGTCGCCAGCAGGACCGCCACGGCGGCGTAGAGCGTCACCGGTTCGTCGGCCGGTACGACCAGCGGCGCCAACCCGACCGCCGTGACCGCCACGGCGACCCCGACGGAGGCGTACGCCCGCAGGTCGGGCCAGTGCCGGCGGACCGCGAGCAGCCCGACGGGCAGCAGCGCGACGGCGGCGAGCGCCGCCCGCGCCTGCCACCAGGCCGGCGCGCCGGCGGCGAGGAGGGCGACGACCGCGCCGGCCGGCACCGCGACCGGCACGACGGCCGACGCCGCTCCGGCCACCCGCCGCTGCACGGCCGTGCCGCGCCGCCCGGCCGCCGCCACGGCGGTCCCGGCGACCAGCACCACCGCGAGCGCCGCACCCGCACCCGCCGGCGCGGCGAGCCCGACGACCAGTCCGTGCCCGAGCAGGAGGGTCCCGGCCACCCCCGCGGCCAGGACCGTCCAGGACCGGACGCCCGGACGCCCCACCGCGACGGCCAGCAGGCCCACCGCCGCCACCAGGTCGAGCGCCACCACCGCGGGCCAGGGCGACGGCCAGCCGGCCGGCACCGCCAGCACGACGACCGCCGCGCCGATCGCGGCCAGCGCCGGCCGGGCCGCCCTCGGCAGCAACAGCCCGAAGGCGGCCACGGTCAGCGCGATCGCCACCGGAAGCTGCCACCCCCCGTCGGCGTCGGGCCCGGCCGCGGCCCCCTGCCACGGCGGCAGCGACCGGCCGGCGGTGGCGCCGGCGAGCGCGACGGCCAGCAGCACGACGAACTGCGCCATCCCACCGGCCACCAGCAGCGCGCCGGCCCGGGGACCGGTCCGCCACCCGGCGGGCAGCAGCCGTACCGCGCCGGCCACCGCCACCACGACCAGCGCCGCGAGCAGCAGCGACAGGTCCAGCTCGGCAATCGGACGGATCACCGCGCCGGCCAGCACCGGCACCAGCAGCGCGGCGGCCACGGCGCGGAACACCGCCCCGCCGGTGAGCAGCGCGGTGCCGAGCAGGGCCAGCGCCACCAGCAGCAGCGGCGCACCGGCCAGCAGCGGAACGCCGGCGGCCCGGCCGAGGGCCAGCGGTACGAGCGCGCAGCACGCGGCCACGAACAGCGCGCCCGCGTGCCCCACCCAGGCGAGGACGCGCCCGGCGAGGACCGCCGGACGCTCGCCGGATGGCGCGGGCGCCACACCGGCCGGGGCGACGGCACCGGCAACCGGGACGCCAACGGTCGGGCCCCCGGCCGCCGGCGTCCCGACGGCACCGGCCGACGGCAGCCCGACGGCACCGGCACCGGCCGCCGGGGCGCTTCGGCGGCGCAGCGCGACCAGCACCGCCAGGTCGAGCAGCGCCACCCCCAGGAAGGTCATCGCCCAGCCGGCGGCGTCCGGCCGGGCGTCGACGACGAGCAGGGGCAGCACCGGCTGCGCGGTCGCCAGGGCCGCGAACCATGGCACAGTCAGTCCGCTGAGCCGGGCGTACCCGGCGGCGACCACCGCGCCGGCCCCCACGACCAGCGCGGCGTACCGGGTGGCGGGCCAGTCCGCCACCCCGACCAGGTCCACCGACCAGGCGGCGTACCCGTCGAGGAGCACCAGCAGCAGCCCCACGGCGGCGAAGGTCTCCGCGGTGCCGCGCAGCCCACGCCGCACCGCCACCAGCGGCGCGGCCAGGGCGAGGGCGGTGAACGCGAACAGGATCAGGGCCCGGCCGGCGACCCCCACCGACGCCCAGGCCACCGCCGTGAAGACCACCGCGGCGGTGCCCAGCAGCAGCCCGCCGAGGACGAAGAGCAGGCCCTGCACCGTACGGGTGGAGGTCTCCGCCCCGCCGACGCCCGCGCCCGCCGTCGCGGGGACCGGAGCGACCGGCCCCCGGCCCGGCCACGCCGGCACCGGGGTCGCGGCCGCCGGGGTCACGCCCGGCACCGGGCGGGTCGGCACCGGGGTCGCGACGGACGCGGGGCGCACCGGTCCCGCGGTCGCGGGCGCCGCCGGGCGCGGGGCGGGGAACTCCGCCCGGACCGCGGCGGCCAGCGCCGCCCGACGCTGCCGGGCCGCGTTCAGCCGGCCGGCGAGTCCCTGGTACGCCGCGCGGGCCCGCTCGACCTCGCCGCCGAGCGCGACGATCTCCCGGTCGAGCCGGACCACCTCGGCGGCGGCCGGGTACGGCGGTCGGCCGCAACCGGAGCAGCCGGAGCCGAGGTCGGCCGGCGCGCCGCAGGCGGGACAGGGGTAACCGGTGTTCTGCACCCGGCCATCATGGTGGCCGGGAGATCACCTGACCAGAGTGCGGGTACTCAGGGCCGGGTGTGCTCGTGCACCCAGACGGCGTAGGCGGGGTCGCCGCACTCCACCCGGGTGACCAGGATCTCCGGCACCTCGTACGGGTGGCTGGCCCGGATCTGCTCCACGAGCGCGGCGGCCCGGTCCGGCGCGGTCTTGAACTGCACCGACCACTCGGTGCTCGTGTCCACCCCGGAACGCCACCAGTAGGTGCTGTCCACCTGGCCGCCCACCTGGGCGCAGGCCGCGAGCCGACCGGCGACGGCCGCCGCCGCCATCACGTCCGCGACCGAGCGGGCGTCCACCACCGTCGTCACCACGCAGATCTGGTCCACCAGCGCACCCTACGCGGCACCGTCCCGATTGGCCGCGATCCACTCGTCGATCCGCGCCCACCAGTCGAAAAGCCAGTCGATCCGCTCCTGGCGACCGGTCGGCACCTCCTCGGGCGGCACCGACCAGAAACGCATGATGATCCGCTTGTCCATCGGCAGTTCCCGCCACACGTCGCCGACGCTCAGCATCCGGTCCAGGCCGGTGTGCGCCACGAAGATCACCCCGGCGTCGGGCGCGGCGTCCAGCGCCGCGAGCAGCCCGCCCGGCTGCGGGGCGAGCACGTGCCGCATCCGCTCCGCGCGCCGCGCCATCCGTTCGAGGCCGAGGCCGCGCAGCTTCTCGATGGCCCGCAGCCGGCGGCCGGGGGTGAAGTTGCCGCCCTCCGGGAAGATCACGAACGCGTCGTCGTCGTCCAGGCCGTGGGCCAGGTGCCCGATCTGCTCGGTCACCGACCCCCGGCTATCCGGCCCCGGCGCGAGGAAGCGGTTCGGCAGCCGGTTGAGCAGCACGTCGACCGCCGGGTCCCACTGGAGGCTGTCCTTCAGCACGATCCGCGGCTCCCGGTTGAACCAGTTCACCAGGGCGTGGATCAGGATGAACGAGTCGCCCGGGCCGGCGTGCCGGCAGAGCACCAGCTCGGGCCGGCCGGGCAGGGCCGTGTCCGGGTCGGTGCCCACCACGTCGATGCTCAGGTGCAGTGCCCAGCGGGCGTGCCAGAAGAGCGCCTGCAGGAACCAGCCGGCGAGCACGTAGTGCGCCCGCTGGAAGCCGGGCGAGCGGACCCGCCAGCCGAAGCCGGAGGCGACCCAGAGCACGAAGAGCGCGAGCAGCGCCGTCGCGTCCCAGACCAGGTAGACGCAGCCGAGCCAGAGCAGGCGCAGCGGTCGTAGCCGGCCCGGGACCAGCGGCGAGGCGGCCGCCGCGAGCAGCGCCCAGACCGGCAGGGTCGTCACGACCAGGAAGGCCAGCAGCACCACGCCGGGGGCCAGGAGCAGCCGGCGTACCCACCGCGGCGGTAGGGGCATCAGTGCTCCAACTGCGTCGCCAGGTAGCGCCGGGAGGCCGTGTAGGCGCGGCTGATCCGCCGCCCCACCGCCGCCATGTCCCGGTACGCCCACGGCGTGTCGTCGCGCGGCTCCAGCCCGCCGGTGGGCAGCACGTGCACCTCCACCCCGTCGGGCAGGGCCGCCATCTCCCGGGCGAACCGGTGCCGCCGGGCGATCTCGAACGCGACCTGGGCGATCTCCCAGGGACGCCGGGGCGGGGTCAGCGCCCGCTCGATCCGGCCCACCTGGAGTACGAAGATCCGCGTGGCGCCCACGGCGACCGCCTCGCCGATCGGGATGGAGTTCACGATCCCGCCGTCGATGTAGTGCTGGTCGTCGATCCGGGCCGGCGGCAGGAGCCCCGGCACCGAGGCGGAGGCGAGCACGGCCGGCACCAGCGGCCCGCTGTCGAACCAGTGCTCGGCGGCCCTCTCGATGTTGGCCGCGCAGCAGCGGAAGGGCACCTTGAGATCGGCGAAGGTGGTCTCCGCACCCAGCTCGGCCTCCAGCAGCTTGCGCAGCGGGCGCGGCGAGTGCAGGTGGGTACGGGCGGCGAACCGGCGCAGTTGGCGGGCCACCGAGTCGCCGTACACCTCGCTCGCCTCGGGCGAGGCCCAGAGCCGGACCAGCCGGTCGGTGACCGCCTCGGACGGTTCGGCGGCGACCAGCGCGCCGTTGACCGCCCCGATCGAGGTGCCGAGCACCACGTCGGGCCGGATGCCGGCCCGGAACAGCGCCCGCAGCATGCCCACCTCGACCGCGCCGAGGACTCCCCCGCCCCCGAGCACGAACGCCACCGGTCCCTGCGACATGCGTTCCATCCTGGCACGGGCGGAAAAGTGCCCGCCCGGTGCCGGCCGAGGGGCGGCCGAGGGGACGGCCCGACGGTGGCTCGGCCGTGGCTCGGCGGTGGTTCGATGCCGGCCCGGGGGCGGCCGAGGGGCGGGTCGCCGAGGCGGCCCGGGTCCCGGGAGGTAGTCGACCGTTGACAGGCCCGACACATTCGCGCAACCTGATAGCGCTCCCACAGCGAGGCAGGTGCGTTCCGTGAAGCCAGCACTGCACCCCGGCCGGTTGCTGGCCCGCCGGTACCGGCTCGTCGACCAGATCGGCGCCGGCGGCATGTCGGTGATCTGGCGGGCGCGCGACGAGGTGCTCGACCGGATCGTGGCGCTGAAGGTGCTCGCCCCGTCGCTCGCCGCCGACGCCCGCTTCCGCGACATGGTGCGCGAGGAGGCCCGCGCCGCCGCCCAGCTCGTCCACCCGCACGTCACCTCGGTGCACGACTACGGCGAGACCGTCGCGCCCGACGGGTCGATCACCTCGTTCGTGGTGATGGAGCTGCTGGCCGGCGAGGAGCTGGAGGTGCGGCTCACCGAGGGGCCGCTGCCGTGGACCGAGGCGGTCGAGGTAGCCGCCCAGGTGGCGGACGCGCTCGCCGCCGCGCACCGGCTCGGCATCGTGCACCGGGACATCACCCCGGCCAACGTGATGATGACCCGGGCCGGGGTCAAGGTGCTCGACTTCGGCATCGCCACCCGGATCGGCGCGCCGGACGACGACGAGGACGGGGGCACCTTCGGCACGCCCGCGTACGTGGCGCCGGAACGGCTCGACGGGGCACCCGCCCAGCCGGCCACCGACGTCTACTCCCTCGGCGTGCTGCTCTACGAGGCGCTGACCGGTCGGGTGCCGTACCCGGCGGACACCTGGGAGCAGCTCAGCGAGGCGCTCGCCGGGGAGGGCCCGCCCTCGCTGGCCGACCTGCCGGGCCTGCCGCCGGAGGTCGCCCGCACCTGCCTGCGCTGCCTGGAGCGGGACCCGCTGGCGCGGCCCACCGCCCGCCAGGTCGCCACCCTCCTGCGCGACCAGCTACTCCCCGCCGATCCGCAGGCCGCCACCATGCTCGCGCCGACGGTCACCCTCCCGACCCTGCCCGCCGGGCCGGCCACCCCGACCCCGGGGGGCGGGACGCTGCCGGCAGATGGAGCAGTGCCGCCGGACGGGACGGTCCCGGGCACGGGAGGGCCGGGCGGCGGGTCCGAGCCGCGCAGCGCCCGCCACGCCCGGGAGCGCCGTCGGCGCCGCCTGCCGCGCCCGGTGCTGATCGTGCCGGTCGTACTGCTCGTGGGGGTGGCCCTGGCCGTGCCCGCGATCCGTCAGGAGGAATCGAGCCCGCCCCGGGCGCTGCCCAGCACCGGCCCGTCCGACCCACCGCCCTCCCCCACGCCCACGGTCGACGCCGCACCGCCCCCGGCGGCCTCCCCGGCCCCGACGTCCGCCCCGCCGGTCGCGCCCCGGCCGACCCCGACGTCCCCGGAGCGCGGCGACCTCATCGAGGCGGCCAACCGGATCGACGGGCTGATCGGCGCCGGCCTCGACGACGGGGGGATCCGCCCCGACGTCGGCCTCGACTTCCGCAACGAGCTGCGTAACCTGACCGACGCGGCCCGCGCCCGCTCGGGCGACCTGGGCGAGCGGATCGCCCGGCTCCGCGAGAAGGTCGCGATCCGGCGCGGCGAGGGCGCCCTCACCGACGCGTACGCCCGCCGGCTGGACAGCGCGATCACCGCGCTCGGGGCGGCGCGGGTCTGACCGCCGGCGGTCAGCGGGCGCGCGCCCGGACCGGCTCCCGGGCCGCCTCGGGCGACGCCGCCTCCGCGATGAAGCGGCGGTACACCTCCTCGTAGCCGGTGGCCATCCGCCCGGTGGAGAAGTTCTCCGCCACGTGCGCGACGCAGGCCGCCGGGTCGATGCCCGTCGCCGCGCGCAGGGCGCCGGGCAGTTCGTCCACGTGCTCGCAGATCAGGCCGGTCCTGCCCGGTCGGACGAGTTCCGGCACCGCCCCCCGGTCCAGCGCCACCACCGGCGTCCCGGTCGCCATCGCCTCCACCATCACCATGCCGAAGGGCTCGTCCCACCGGATCGGCATGATCAGGCACCGGGCCTCGACCAGCAGCCGCAGCGCCTCGGCCCGGTCGGCGTCGAGCACCACCCGGACGTCCTCGCCGAGCAGGGGTCGGACCACCTGGTCGTAGTAGCGGCGCTCGGCCGGCTCGTTGCACTTGCCGGCCAGCACCAGCGGCAGGCCGGCGGCCCGGCAGGCCCGGATGGCGACGTCCGGGCCCTTGTCGGGGCTGAACCGGGCCAGCCAGAGCACCGGCCCCCGCCCGGGAGTGGTCTTGTGCGGGACGCCCCGGACGTCCATCGCGTTGTGCACCGTGCCGACCCAGTGCAGCGGCGGATTGAGCCGGCGCTGGGCATGCGAGATGGCCACCAGCCCGACCCCCCTGTCGGTCTCGCTGAGCACGTCGCCGTACTCGCCCACGGGGTTGCCGTGCACGGTGGCGACGGTGGGCACGGCCCGGTGGCCGGCGATCAGCGGGCCGATGGTGGTGTGGTCGTGGACGATGTCGAAGTCGCCGGCGTGGACCCGGTGGTTGACCCGGGCCAGGTGGGCCAGCTCGGGCAGCGCCTCGCCGAGCCGGTCGAACTGGAGTTCGGGCACCGTGGAGACGAACGCCGCAGCGGTCCCGTGCTCCCGGCCCGCCCCGAACACGGTGACCGCGTGGCCCCGGTCGACAAGCGTCTCCACCAGGCCGGTCACCACCTGTTCCAGCCCGCCGTAGCCGGGCGGCGGCACCGACAGCCACGGCGGCACCACCATCGCGATCCGCAACGGCCGCGGTGCCGATCGGTCGGGCGACGGATGGTTCACGGCCACGGATTCCTCCCCCTCGGTCGCTGCTGTGGCATCACCGGGCCGGCCCCGCCGCGACCGGTGCCCGCGGGGCGGGCGGGATCGACGACGGGTTCCCGGCGGCGGCGCCACTAAACGGGACGATCCGGGCGGTCACCCGCCCACGAGGAGCTGCTCCCGCACCGCTCGTACCCCCTCGCCGGACCAGGCCACGCGCTCCGCCTCGTCCCGTTCCCACCAGGAGCGCACCACCCCGGTCAGCACGACCGTGTTCCCGTCCACCTCGACGGTCACCCGCTCCGTGCCGATGCCGCGCCCCAGCGCCCGCTGGAGGTCGCGCCGGAGCCGCTCGCTGTCGGTACGGGCGACGGGGCGCACCTCGACCAGGTTGGTCACCCCGCGTACGCCCCGCAGCCGGCGCAACTCCCGCTCGGCGGTACGCCGCTGCCAGCCGAACTCCACCTCGCCACGGAGCATCACCCAGCCGTTGGCCACGGTGACGTCCAGCCGCTCGGCGGGGACGAAGCTGTCCCACTCCAGCGCCCGGCCCGCCGCGATCGCGATCTCGGCGTCCGTACGCCCCGGCTCGCCGGGCAGGCGCACCTCGACGTCGTCGGCGACCGCCCGCACCCCCCGTACGCGCTGCGCGCAGCGCCGCGCCGCCCACTTGCGCGCGTACCCGTCGACCCAGCCGGTCAGGGTGACCACGCCGTCGTGGACGGTCACCCCGATCTCGTTCGGCTGCGCCTGGGCGTCCCAGGCCAGTTCGTCGAGCACGTCCCGCTGGATCCGCTCGTCGGTCCGAACGGCCGCTGCCGTGGTCATCGCACCCTCCGTACGCCTCGCCGGTCCTGACTGCCGACGATTCCGGCACGACGGGTGACGGCGGCTCACCCGCACCGGGTGAACCGCCGTCGGAGGGAGCGACGGGTGACGGAGCCAACCCCCTTGGCCCCGCCACCCGCCGCCCGGAGGGAGGAGGAATGTCTTCGGTTGCCGGTTACGACGTCTCGGCGAGCGTCACGGTCGCCCTGGCTTCGGTGCCGTTACGCTTGTAGGTCACCTCGACCCGGTCGCCGACCTTGCCGGCCTGCACGGCGCCGACCAGGTCGTCCGAGTCGTTGACCACCTTGTCGCCGAACCGGGTGACCACGTCGCCGCGCTGCAGGCCGGCCTTCTCGGCGGGGCTGCCCGGCGTGACGGCGGCGACCAGGGCCCCGCCGCCCTCGGCGGGGGTCACGCTGACCCCGAGCGACGGGTGGCTGACCTTCTCGCCCCGCTGGAGCTTGCCGGCCACGTCCTTGGCCTTGTTGCTGGGGATGGCGAAGCCGACGCCGATGTTGCCGCTGCTGCCCTGCCCGGCGGTGGCGATCGCGGTGTTGATGCCGATCACCTCGCCCCGGGTGTTGACAAGTGCGCCGCCGGAGTTGCCCGGGTTGATCGGCGCGTCGGTCTGGAGCAGCCCCGCGATCGAGCTGGCCCCCTGCGCCGGGTCCTGCCGCTGCTGCCCACTGCCCGCCTGGATGGTGCGGTCCCGGGCGCTGAGGATGCCGGCGGTGACCGAGCCCTGGAGGCCCAGTGGGCTGCCGAGGGCGAGCACCTGGTCGCCGACCTGCATCGCGTCGCTGTCGCCGAAGGTGGCGGCCTTGAGGCCGCTGACGCCGTCAGCCTTGACCACCGCGAGGTCGGTCTTCGGGTCGGTGCCGACGATCTTGGCCTCGGCGGTCTTGCCGTCGGCGAAGGTCACCACGGCCTTGCCGTCGGTGGCGGAGGCGACCACGTGGTTGTTGGTGAGCACGAAGCCGTCGGCGGTGAGGATCACGCCGGAGCCCTCGCCGTTGTCCGTGCCGATCGAGACGACGCTGGGCTGCACGGCGGCGGCGATCCGGGGCAGGTCGGCGCCGTTGATGATCGGCGCGGCGGAATAGGTGCGGGTGATGCCCGAGTCGCCGTCGACGGCGAGCGCGAGCGCCCCGCCGGCGACGCCCGAGCCGAGCATCAGCGCGAAGACCGCCACCCCGGCGCCGGCGAACTTGGCGATCCGGCTGGGCCGGGGGCCCGCCGTCTGCGGGGCCGCCCAGGGCGGGACGGGCTGGCCGGAGGGGTGCGGCTGGTGACCGTACGGCTGGCCCGGCTGTCCCCCGCCGCTCCAGCCGGACTGCTGGCCGTACCAGGGCGCGCCGGGGGCCTGCGGGTAGCCGGACTGCGGGTGACCCGGCTGCCCGGCGGCCTGGGCGTAGCCGGGCTGACCCGCGGCCTGCGGGTAACCGGACTGGCCTGCGGCCTGCGGGTGACCGGACTGGCCCGCCGCGTGCGGGTGACCGGGCTGGGTGGCAGCCTGCGGATGATACGGCTGGGGCTGGCCGGCGGCCGGGTGCTGCGCAACGGCCGGGGCGGGCGCGAAGGGCCCGGGCGGGGCGGAGTCACCGGCGGCCGGGGCGGGGTCGCCGCCGGGCACGGTGGTCAGGCCGACGGTCGGGTCGGAGTCACCGGCGGGGGTGGAGTCGGACTGCGCGCGCTCGGCACGCGGCAGCTCGGCGGTGGGGTGCGACGGCTCGGCGTCGGGGTGGGCCGGCCGGCGCTGCGGGTCGGACTCGTGCTCGGTCATGTCTCCACCTTGACGCGCACCACTGCGATCCGCCTGGAACGCACCTGAATGTTGGCTGAAAGTCACTCGCCATCGCCCTCGTCGTCCGGCACGAGCGGGAGCCGGACCCGGAAGGTCGCTCCCCCGCCGGGGGTCTCGGCCACCTCGACGGTGCCGTGGTGGGCGCGCACCAGCGCCGCGACGATGGCCAGGCCGAGGCCGGTGCCGGTGTTGCCGCCGGCCCGCCGGGTACGCGCCGCGTCCACCCGGTAGAAGCGCTCGAAGACCCGCTCCGCCTGCTCCGGGGTGAGCCCGGGACCGGTGTCCGCCACCTCGACCACGGCCAGGTTCCCGGGCTCGGCGCGCAGGCGCAGGGTCACCGAGGCCTCCGGCGGGGTGTGCGTGAGCGAGTTGGTCATCAGGTTGCCGATGATCTGGCGCAGCCGGGCGTCGTCGCCGTAGACGACCAGCGGACCGGAGCCGGGGGTGACCTCCAGCTCGATCCGGCGCTCCGGCGCCACCGCCCGGGCGGCCTCGACCGCCTCGCTGGCCAGCACGGGCAGCTCCACCGGGGCGAGGGCGAGCGGTCGCTCCCGGTCCAGCCGGGCGAGCAGCAGCAGGTCCTCCACCAGCAGCCCCATCCGGGCCGCCTCCTGCTCGATGCGGCGCAGCAGGTCGGCGGTCTGCTCCGGCGCGCTCGCCGCGCCCTGCCGGTACAGCTCGGAGAAGCCCCGGATGGTGGTCAGCGGCGTCCGCAGCTCGTGCGAGGCGTCCGCGACGAACTGCCGCATCCGCTCCTCTGAGCGGCGAGAGCGCGCCTCGGAGGCCCGCGCCGCGCCGGCCGCCTCCCGGGCGGCGGCCTCGGCGGACCGGGCGGCCAGCTCCGAGGCGGCCCGCGCGGTGAAGGCGACCTCGATCTGGTTCAGCATGGCGTTCAGCGCCCGGGAGAGCCGCCCCAGCTCGGACGTGGGGACGGGCTGCCCCTGCTCCGGGTCGGGCACCCGCCGGGTGAGGTCGCCACCGGCGATGGCGGCGGCCGTACGCTCTATCTCCACCAGCGGCTTCAGGCTGGTCCGGACGATCGCCGCGCCGATGGAGGCGAGCAGGACCAGCACCGCTCCGCCGACCAGCAGGTCTATCCAGACCAGTCGCTTGACGGCGCGGTCGACGTCGGTGAGGTGCTGCCCGACGGCCAGGACCGCACCGTCGGGCAGCTGGGTGTAGAGCATCCGCCAGCGGGACCTGTGGTCCTGGGAGGTGACCGTGCGCGGCTCGCCGGTCTCCTCGGCGAAACCCGCGACGGTGTCGGGGAGTCGCGGCAGCTGGTCGGACCGGAAGTTGCGGGTGTCGTACACGGGCGACATCACCCCGCCCGGCTCGGCCAGGGCCACGACGAAGTCGCTGGGCAGCACGGTGCCGCCCGTCCTGCCCTCCTTGTAGAGGTTGAGCACCGCGTTGACCGAGCGGGTGGTGCCGCGCAGTTCCCCGTCCACCTGCTCGATGAGGTAGCCGCGGAGGAAGACGGTGGTCAGGGAGCTGATCACCAGGAGCGCGGCCGCGACCAGGGCCAGGACCGCGGCGACCAGCTTGACCCGCAGCGGGACGCTGCGCAGCCGCGCCTTGCCCTGGTCGAGCGGTTTCACGCCGCCGGCTTGCGCAGGACGTAGCCGACGCCTCGGAGGGTGTGGATCAGCCGGGGCTGGGTGTTGTCCACCTTGCGGCGCAGGTAGGAGATGTAGGACTCGACGATGTTGTCGTCGCCCCGGAAGTCGTAGTTCCACACGTGGTCGAGGATCTGCGCCTTGGACAGCACCCGGTTGGCGTTCAGCATCAGGTAGCGCAGCAGCTTGAACTCGGTCGGTGAGAGCTGCACCCGCTGGCCGGCCCGGTGCACCTCGTGGGTCTCCTCGTCCAGCTCCAGGTCGGCGAAGGTGAGCCGGGAGGGCGCCTGCTCGCCGCTGCTGGTCCGCCGCAGCACCGCCCGGATCCGGGCGGTCAGCTCCTCCAGGCTGAACGGCTTGGTGACGTAGTCGTCCCCGCCCAGGGTGAGCCCACGGATCTTGTCGTCGGTCGCGTCACGGGCGGTGAGGAAGACCACCGGCGTACGGGTGCCGCCCTCGCGCAGCATCCGGATGACCTCGAAGCCGTCCAGGTCGGGCAGCATCACGTCGAGCACCACCAGGTCGGGGCGGTGGTCCTTGGCGGCGTTGAGGGCGGCGCTGCCGCTCGTCGCGGTGGCCACGTCGAAGCCCGCGAAGCGCAGACTCGCGGAGAGCAGTTCGAGGATGTTGGGATCGTCCTCGACGACGAGCAGTCGCGCCTCGGTCTGGGTAGCGGCCATGCCGCCCATCATCCGTGCTCTCGCTGCGTCCGCGCTGGGCACTCGCTGGAAAGAACCTGTGAGGCGGCGTGGCGGGCTCAGCGCAGCAGCCGGCGCAGCCCGTCCAGCGCGCCGTCGAGCAGCCGGATGGCCGTACGCAGCTGCGAGTCGCTGAGCCGACGGGCCCGGACCAGGGCGCCCACCTCGACGGCGAAGGTCGCCAGCCGCTGGTCGAACTCGGCCAGCGTGGCGGTGGACGCGGACGCCGGCCCAGCCTCCGACGACGCGCCGAACGCGGGCGACGGACCGACGGGGGGTACGGGCGACGGGCCGGGGGCGGAAGCGGGCGTCGGGCCGGAGCCGGGGGCCGCCCAGCGGGGACGACGGGTCTGCCGGGCCGCCTCGCGCAGCTCCCGCTTCAGGTCGCGGACGGAGCCGCGTACCTCGTTCTGGATCTCTCCGGCCAGGGCCGACAGGTCCTCCACCGAGGCGGCGATGTCCGACTCCAGGGCGGTCAGCTCGCCGGCCCGCTGCCGCAGCTCGGCCCGGCCCGCCTCGGTGATCTCGTAGACCTTGCGGCCACCGGCGGCGGTGTGGGTGACCAGCCCGTCGGCCTCCAGCCGCTGCAACCGGGGATAGATGGTGCCGGCGCTGGGCGCGTAGAGGCCGAGGAAGCGCTCCTCCAGCAGGCGGATCAGCTCGTAGCCGTGCTTCGGGCCGTCGTCGAGGAGCTTGAGCAGGTAGAGCCGGAGCCGCCCGTGACTGAACACGGCGGTCACGGCAGCTCCTCCTCGTCGTCGTCCACCGGGCGGGCGAGCAGCGCGATGCTGCCCGACGTGGCGGACGCGGAGAGCCTACCCTCACCCGCGCCGAGCACGCCCTCGCTGTCCACCACGGACCCCGGGACGGCGCTGCCCCGCACCTCGGGGAAGCCGCTGGTGATCCGGCCCGACGTGGTGTGCAGGCGGACGGCCAGGTCGCTGTCCGCCCGGACCCGGACGGTGATGCTGCCGGAGATCGTGCTGAGCCGGATGTCGCTGCCCCGGGGGTTGTCCAGGTCGCAGGTGATGGCCCCGGAGACGGTGTGCGCGCGGACCCGCCCGGCCGCGCTGTCGGCGAGGGTCACCTCTCCCGCGACGGTCTCCAGGTCCAGGTCCCCGGCCACCCCCAGCGCCTCGACCGGGCCCGCCATGGTCTTCGCCGAGGTCCGGCCGTCAAGGCCCATCAGGGCGATCCGGCCGGAGGTCACCTCCGCCCGGGTCTTGCCGCGCAGGCCCGACGCGACCAGCGAGCCCTCCACCAGTTCCAGGTCGGCCAGCACGTCGGGCGGGACCGCGACGGAGACGTCGACCCGGGGCAGCCGGGACAGCGGGCCCAGCCAGAAGACGTGGTCCGAGAGCCGCCAGCGTCGCTGCTGGCGTACGGAGAGCCGGCCGTCGCGATGCTCCACCAGGACCGGCCGGCGCCCGACCCGGGTGATGTCCACCCGGGGCGGCCCGTCGGTGGCCACCACGTTGAGGCGACCGCTGAGCAGGTGGACGTCGAGTCGGCCGACGGGCCCCTCCAGGGTGATCCGCTGCGGGGCGTGCACGGTCCAGTCGGTCATCGGTCCTCCCTCCGCGGCGTGCCGCGTCGTCGGCATGCCGGATGGCAGGACACTAACGCGATACATCGCGATATGCCAAGCGCCGGCGCGACGGCCTCACGGCACCGGCTCCACGAGCGGCCGGCGGTACGGGCCCCAGGCCACGAAGCGGTCGAACATGGCCCGAGGGCTGGGGCCGCCGTGGGGGTCGAGGTGGTAGAGGTCGCGCATCGCCTCGTACATGAGGCCGGCCAGGTAGATGGCGAGGCTCTGCTGCGCGCCCTCGTGCTCGGCCTTGAGCAACAGTCGGGCGGTCGCGCAGGGCCACGGCTGGCCGCACGAGCGACAACCCCAGTGCGGTCGCAGCGGCGTGTGCGGCGGCCGGCCCTCGATCCGGTGGCGGGGCCGCTCGGGGCGCGGCCCGGGGCCGGGCTGCGGGAGCCGGGTGGAGAGCGCGGGCCTCACCAGCGCCCCCCGTTCGACCGGCGCGCCCGCCCGGCGGCGGCGAGATCGGCCGCGCCGTACCACAGGATCTCGGTCGCGTCGTTCGGCCGCGCGCCCCAAACCGCCGGTGCCGGCTTCGGACTCCTGCTCCGGATCTCCCGCCGTTCCGCGCAGTTCGGACACGCGCAGTGCCGTCCGCACCGGACCCGGTGCCAGCCTCCACGGTGACCCACTTCTCCCCCACCCCGCTGTCGAGGTGGGCCGCCCCGCCACGGGGGGAGCGGGGCGGCCCCGGCAGGATCCGC
This sequence comes from Micromonospora sp. USAFONa4, assembly GCF_057197825.1. Lineage (NCBI taxonomy): Bacteria > Bacillati > Actinomycetota > Actinomycetes > Micromonosporales > Micromonosporaceae > Micromonospora > Micromonospora sp. USAFONa4. Next base: position 2,247,627 of record NZ_CM170072.1, read on the forward strand.
CCACGTCCTCGACGACGGCGAACGGGCCCGCGTGGTGACAGTCTGGTGAGGACACCACTACCGTCGACACATGCTCGCCGCATCCGCGCAGGTCAACGAGCCGGTCGAGCGGGCACGGGAGACACGCCGACGGGACCGGGCAGAATGTGGGGAATCGATGGGCACCGCTACCAACTACGTGCTGGGTGAGCTACGCACGTTCCGCGCTCAGCTCGGCCTGAGCCAGGACGACTTCGGCAGGACGATCGGCTACTCCGGGTCGCACGTCAGCTCCGTCGAGACGGGCGGTCGCCCGCCGACCCGGGAGTACATGAAGGCGATCGACGACCAGCACGACACGGGCGAGCGGTTCGGCCGGATGCTCCGTGAGCTGGCCCGGCTGGACGCCACGCCGGCCTGGCTGCGGGAGTGGATCGAGTTCGAGCGGGAGGCGGCGACGTTGCGCTGGTTCGAGCTGGCGTACGTGCCGGGCCTGCTCCAGACCGAACGCTACGCCCGCGCCACGCTGGCGGGGGGCCGGTTCACGGCCGACGAGGTCGAGCGGATCGTCGCGTCCCGGCTGGAGCGTCAGGCGATCCTCGGCCGGGAGCGGCCACCCCAGCTCATCGCCGTCGTCGACGAGGCCGTGCTGCGCCGGCCGGTGCTCGACCAACCGGGGCTCATGGCCGAGCAGCTCGACCACCTGGTGGCCGTCGCGACGCAGGAGCACGTGCAGCTCCACGTCGTCCCGGCCGACGCCGGCATGTATCTCGGACTGGCCGGCCAGTTCATCATCGCCGAGCTGCCGGACGGCACCCGCGTGGCCCATGCGGACAACCAGCTCAGCGCGCAGATCGTCGACGCATCCACCGACATTGCTAGGCTGGCCAGGACGTGGGAGATCGTGCGGAACGAGGCCCTCCCCCGCCGGCAGTCGACCGTGCTGATCAAGGAGGTGGCGAAGTCATGGACGTGACGACCCCGCAGTGGCGTAAGTCGACGAGATCCGGCGGCAACGGCGGTTCCTGCGTCGAGGTGGCCGACAACCTGCCGGGCGTCGTGCTGGTGCGCGACACCAAGGACCGCGAGGGCGGCACCCTCCACTTCAGCGCCCGGGCGTGGCAGTCGTTCGTCGGCCTGGCCAAGCACGTCGGCCCGGTCGGCTGACCCGCTTCTCTCTCCACCCGGGCACCGAAGGGGCCCCCGCGCCGGGGGCCTCTTCGCGTTCCGCCCGGCGCGAGGTGGGCTTCCCCGGCACGGTTCCCCGGGCCGTGCTCGCGTGGTCCCGTCGACCCCCCGCCGGCGTCCTGCCGACGGCCTCGGCGGGGACGTGCGCTGCCGACTCGGCCGCCCGGGCGAGCAGCCGCCGGTCGGCGTCCCGGGCGGGATGCAGCGCGGCGGAGACGCTCACCCGCACCTCCAGGCCCCGGGCGGCGAGCACCCGGCCCACCGAGCGCAGCAGGTCGTCGTCCCCGACGAATGCGGCGGCCGTGGTCGGCACGCCGGTCGCGGCCCACCGGTAGCCGATCCGCAGCGGCACCACCGGCGCCCCGGCGTCGATCGCCGCCTGGAACAGCGCCGGACGGAACCCCCGGCCGGGGCGGCAGGCGACCGCGTCGGCGGCGCCGCACCAGGTCGTACCCTCCGGAAAAACCGCCACCGGGCTGCCGGCGCGCAGCGCGGCGGCGACCCGGGCGACCGTCGCGGGCAGGGCGCGGGGGCGGGCCCGGTCGACCAGGACCGTGCCCGCCGCCGCCGCGAGCAGCCCGACCAGCGGCCAGGACCGGACCTCCCGCTTGGCCACCATCCGGGCCGGCGCGACGGCCAGCAACGCGAGCACGTCCAGCCAGGAGACGTGGTTGGCGACCAGCAGCGCCGGCCGCCGGGGCGGCCGGCCGCGCACCACGAGGCGCACGCCGAACGCGCGCAGCGTCCACCGGGCCCAACCGCGTAGGGCCGCCGCCCGGTCCCCGGCCGGCAGCACCGGCAGCAGCGCCGCCAGCGCCGTGCCCGCCGACAGCATCCCGAGGACGGCGAGGGCCCGGCCCGCCCGCCGCACGGGCGACACGGCCGGCACCTCGCCGGCCGCCGGGAGGCAGGTCGGCCCGCACCCCGACGCGGGCAGCCAGAGGCGTCCGGCGGTGCTCACCGCTCGGCCCCGCCGAGGAAGTGCCGCAGGTAACGGGGGTTCATCCGGTCCAGGGAGAAGAGCACGTAGAAGTCGGCCACCCCGAAATCCGGGTCGTACGCCGGCTCGCCGCAGACCCAGGCCCCGAGGCGCAGGTAGCCGCGCAGCAGCGGCGGGACCGTGGCCCGCGCCGTCGAACCGCCGGCCGCCGCCGGCCCGGCGATCCTGTCCGGCCCGGCGATCCTGTCCGGCTCGGCGATCCTGTCCGGCTCGGCGAACCAGGGGCGCCTCGGCCGTACGCGCAGCCGCGGCGGGGCCAGGTGCCGGGCCGAGACCTCGTCCCACACCCGCGCGACGGTCCCGCCGCCGTCGGCAACCGGCACCGACGCGCAGCCGCCGAGCCAGCGCGACCCGCGCAGGTGCAGGTAGCGGACGATGCCGGCCCACATGAGGTTGATCACCGCGCCGGATCGGTGATCGGGGTGCACGCAGGACCGGCCGGCCTCGACCAGGTCGTCGCGGAGCGGGTCGAGCCCGGTGAGGTCGAACTCGGTCGCGGCGTACCGCCGGTCGGTGCGGCCCGGCGGGAGCAGCCGGTACGTGCCGACCACCTCGCCGGTGCCCTCCTGCCGGACGATCAGGTGGTCGCAGTACGCGTCGAGGTCGTCGACGTCGAGCCCGACGGCCCCCGGGCGCAGGGTGGCGCCGAGTTCGGTGGCGAACACCTCGTGACGGAGGCGTTGCGCGGCGGCGACCTCGCGCGGGTCGTCGGCGATCAGCAGGGTGTAGCCGCTGGTCGTCAGGGGTGCGCCAGCGGCGTGCAGAACGGCCATGGGACCTGTGTAGGCGGCCCGGGTTGCCGGCCGGCGGGGTGAGGAGTGTCGATGAGGTGAACGGCCCGTGCCGGTGTCGGGGCGACGGCGGGCGCGCTCGCCTCAACGGGTGGCGCGCAGGTCCCGGGCGAGATGCGAGCGCCGGAACCCGACCGTGACCAGCCGCCGCAGGTCGGCCCGGTTGTCGTGCATGAGCTGCACGTGGAAGTAGTTGACGTACTCCAGTACGGCGAAGAGGCCGAAGGCCAGCCCCGGGTACGACCGCGCGCCGGGTGCCTGTGCGGCGGCCACCGCGCAGGCGGCGATCACGGTGGCCAGGAGGATCGGCAGGACGGCGCGGGCGGTGACGAAGTGGCGCCGGCCGGGCAGGCGCGGCTCCCCGCGGCGCAGTTGTCGCAGCTTGAGCGCCCAGTAGGCCGCGCCCACCACGAGCAGGGCCGCGAACGCCCCGAAGCCGGCGAGGTTCGCCGCCGTCGGCGGCAGGCCGACCAACTGGAACCACACCCACGCCTGTAGGGGGATGTTCAGCAGCTCCCAGCCGGCGAGGGAGCGGAGCCGACGCCGGGCCGCCTCGCGGGTCCGACCGGCCGGCAGGTGGGTCATGGGCACGGCCCCAACAGTGGCACAGCACCGGACGGCCACCGGTGTGCACCGGCTCCCCGGGAGGACGCTCGTGCCGGCCGGTCCCGGGCGATTCGACACCGGTCCTCAGCGCCCGGTCACGGCGGCGACGCCGGCGAGGAGTCCGACGGGCCGGACAGCAGCAGGGCGACCGCCCGTCGTACGGCCTCGACGTCGTCCTCGCCGGGAGTGCCGTCGTCGCGCATGGCGCGGCGGGCGACCGCGTAGGGCAGGTCGACCACGGCCAACACGACGTCCGCCAGGCGGTGCCCGGTGGCGCGGGCCATCCCGGCGAGGGCGTCGCCGAGGGCGCGGTAGTGGGCCTGCGCCTGCTGGGCGAGCGCGGGCGAGGTGTCACCGCGCAGCAGGTCGCGCAGGGCGTGGCGCATCAGGAGGGCGGCGTCCTCGGGATGGGAACGACACCAGGTCAGGACGGCGACCGCGGCCCGGACGCCGGCCTGCGCGTCGGCGGGCGCGAGCGCCTCCAGGTAGACGCGGAGGAAGCGGTCCTGCGCGCGCAGCCAGGCGGCGGCGACGAGGTCGTCGCGGCGGGGGAAGCGGTGGTAGACCGAACCGCTGGACGCTCCGGTGGCCAGGCAGACGGCACGGGCGGAGGCGGCGGCAGGCCCGCCCGAGAGCACCAGGGCGCGGACGGCGTCGAGCATCACGTCGGCCGAGTGCTTGACCGGCTGCGGCATGAGGTAGAGACTACCCTCTACTTGAACTAGCGAATGGTCTCTAGGAGAGTCATGGTCCGCAACATCCACGAGCGGCAGCTCGCGGCGCCGCCCGTGGCCGTGGGCGCGTTGATCGACTCCCTCGCGACCGCGGATGACCGGTTGTGGCCGCGCGGGCAGTGGCCGGCCATGCGCTTCGACCGCCCGCTCGGCGTCGGCGCCCGGGGCGGGCACGGGCCGATCCGCTACACCGTCGTCGCGTACGAGCCCGGGGCGCGGATCCGGTTCGAGTTCTCCGCGCCGGCCGGCTTCCGTGGCCATCACGGGTACGAGGTCCTACGGGTCACCGACCGACGCTGCCTGCTGCGTCACTCTCTCGTCATGACCACGCGGTGGCCGGCGTGGGTGAGCTGGCCGATGGTCTACCGCCCGCTGCACGACGCCCTCATCGAGGACAGCCTGGACACGGCTGCTCACCACCTGGGACTGGCACCGGCCCCGTCGCACCGCTGGACCCGGCGGGTCCGGGGCCTCCGCTCGCTGGCCCGCCGACGACAGCCCTGAGGCCCGGCCCGTGCCGGTGCCGGGCCGCGACGTGCGAGGCTGCCCGGGGCGCACCGGCGACGGGGCCGGGCGTCGCGGTCGGAGGTGTCTCATGATCATCGAGTCGCGTTTCAACGGGCCGCCCGGCTCGGGCAACGGCGGCTGGAGCGCCGGGCTCCTCGCCGGCGCCGCCGGCCCCGGGCCGGTCGAGGTGACGCTGCGTCGCCCGCCCCCGTTGGAGACCCCGCTCACTCTCGTCGACGGCGAGGTCCGCGACCCGCAGGGCAGTCTCGTCGCCCAGGTCCGCCCCACGGAGGACCCCCGGGCGGTGGTGCCGCCGGTGGACCTGCCGGCCGCGCGGGCCGCCTCGGCGGCGTACCCCGGGCTGGTCGACCACCCCTTCCCGGGCTGCTACGTCTGCGGCCCGGACCGCGCCGACGGGCTACGGATCTTTCCGGGGCGGCTGCCGGACGGCCGCACCGCCGCGCCGTTCCGGGTGCCCGGGTCGGTCACGACCGCCACCGTCTGGGCCGCGCTGGACTGCCCCGGCGGCTGGGCCGTGATCGCCCCCGGCCGGCCGTACGTCCTGGGCCGGATCGCGGCGGTGGTCGCGGCGCTGCCGGAGCCGGGCGACGAGTGCGTGGTGACCGGCGTCATGGTCGGCGGCGAGGGCCGCAAGGCGCTCGTGCACACCAGCCTGTACGCACCCGACGGCGCTCTGTTGGCCTGGGCCCGGGCAACCTGGATCGCCGTGGCCGACGACATCGGATAATCGTTCCTGGGGATGAGGGCCTCCTGCCTGAGGCGGAGGTGGATCTCGGAAGTGCGCCTGATTGACCTGGTTGCGCCCGCCCGCCACGCTGTGTCACGGCGTACCCCGACGCCACCGCACGAAGGAGAGCAATGACTGACGGGCAGAGAAGCCCCACCGGTGACGGTCAGATCGTGGTGTCCGGCCTGACGAAGCAGTACAAGAACGTCCGGGCCGTCAACGACCTGTCGTTCACCGTCGAACCGGGGCGGGTGACCGGCTTCCTCGGCCCCAACGGCGCCGGCAAGACGACCACGCTGCGGATGCTGCTGAACCTGGTCACGCCGACCAGCGGGACGGCGACCATCAGCGGGCGGCGCTACGCCGACCTGACCGACCCGCTGCGGCACGTCGGCGCCGTGCTGGAGGCGTCCAGCGCGCACAAGGGCCGCACCGGCATCAACCACCTGCGGGTGATCGCCGCGGCGGCCGGCCTGCCGAAGCACCGGGCCGACGAGGCGCTGGCGCAGGTCGGGCTCACCCCGGCGGCGAAGCGCAAGTTCAAGGGCTACTCGCTCGGCATGAAGCAGCGGCTCGGCATCGCCGCCGGGATGCTCGGCGACCCGCGCGTGCTGATCCTCGACGAGCCCGCCAACGGGCTCGACCCGGAGGGCATCCGGTGGATGCGCGGCTTCCTCAAGAACCTCGCGCACGAGGGCCGCACGGTGCTGGTCTCCAGCCACCTGCTGTCGGAGATGCAGCTGCTCGCCGACGACGTGGTGATCATCGCGGCCGGGCAGCTGGTCCGGCAGGGCACGGTCGAGCAGGTGATCGGCTCGATGGCGCAGGGCGTCCGGGTCCGGGTCCGCACCCCGCAGGCCGACGCGCTGACCGCCGCCCTCAAGGAGGGGCCGGCCACCGTCGACCGCGACGAGCACGGCGTCCTGCTGGTGGGCGGGGTGGACGCCCCGACCGTGGGGCGGGTCGCCCTGACGGCGGGCGTCGAACTGCACGAACTGACCACGGAACGGCCCGACCTGGAACGGGTCTTCCTGGAGCTGACGGCCGGAAAGGCGGGCATCCGATGAACCTCGTCCGGTCCGAGCTTCTCAAGATCCGCACCACCAGCACGTGGTGGTGGCTGGCCATCGCCGCGTTCCTGTCGATCGCGCTGGCCTTCGCCTTCAACGCCTGGGTCGCCAACGAGACGTTGAACGGCAACGCCGAGGAACTGGGCGTCACCGGCGACCAGGCCTCCGCGGCGGCGCAGGCCGCCAACCTGTACACCTCCGGGCAGTACCTGGGCCTGATGTTCGTGATGCTCATCGGCATCCTGATGGTCACCAACGAGTTCTTCCACCAGACGGCGACCACGACGTTCCTGGCCACGCCGCGGCGCACGTCGGTGATCCTCAGCAAGCTGGTCGCGGCCAGCCTGCTGGGCTTCGCGTTCTGGCTGGTGACCACGCTGATCGACCTGGCCGCCGGGGCGGTGTTCCTGTCGGCCAACGGCCACGGGACCCTGCTCGGCGAGTGGGCCGTGCAGCGGGCGTTGCTGCTCAACCTGCTGGCGTACGCGATCTGGACGGTCCTCGGCATCGGCATCGGCACGCTGGTGACCAACCAGCTCGGGGCGGTCATCACCGCGGCGGTGCTCTACCTGGTCGGCACCCAGGTCGTCGGGCTGCTCTTCATGCTGCTGTCCAACCTGCTCAACAACGAGGCGGTGGTCAAGTGGCAGGTGATCTGGCCCGCCGTCGCCTCGACCGTCATGGTCAGCGAGGGCCAGACCGACTTCACCCCCGCCTGGTGGGTCGGCGCGCTCGTGCTGATCGGCTACGCGGTGGTGAGCGGGGTCGTCGGCGTGCTCATCACCCGGCGGCGCGACATCTCCTGACGCGTCCGGGCGTTGGCGGCGGGGGTGGTGCCGGACACCACCCCCGCCGCCGTACGACATGGGGCCCACCACCACATCGGGCCTTACCAGCAGCCGGCCGCGCACGCAGCGTTTGGTGAACTTCTGGCATCTTCTGTGAAACCGGCCACGGGTCGGAGGCGGAAATGCCTGTGGCATCCGTACGGCGTAGCCTGGGAGCCGTCTCGTGCGCGCTCGAAGGCAGGGCGACACCGGACACCGCGTGACACACAAACCCGCGTGAAAGAGGCGATTACCGGCCGTGTCGACCCAGCAGACTTCGCAGGAGAACCCACTGGCGGGTTTCGGTCCGAACGAGTGGATCGTCGAGGAGATGTACCAGCGCTACCTCGCCGACCCCACCAGCGTCGATTCGGCCTGGCACGACTTCTTCGCGGACTACCGCCCGGCGCCCGGCGCCGGGAAGCCGCGCGGAACTGAGCAGGCCCCGAAGCCGGCCGCCAAGCCGGAGCCCGCCGGCCAGCAGGAGGCGGCCACCGCGGTCGCGCAGCCGGCGGAGAAGAAGCCGGCGGAGAAGAAGCCCGAGGCCAAGCCGGAGACCAAGCCGGAGAAGCCCGCCGCCAAGGCCGCCCCGGCCAAGCCGGCGCCCGCGAAGGCGGCCCCCGCCAAGCCCGCGGCCACCAAGCCGACCGCCACCGGCCCGCAGACCACCCCGCTGCGCGGCGTGGCCGCGAAGATCGTCCAGAACATGGACGCCTCGCTGGCCGTGCCGACCGCCACCAGCGTGCGCGCCGTCCCGGCCAAGCTCCTGGTCGACAACCGCATCGTGATCAACAACCACCTCACCCGTGGGCGCGGTGGCAAGGTCAGCTTCACCCACCTCATCGGCTACGCGATGGTCCGGGCCCTGGTCGCCCACCCGGAGATGAACAACTCCTTCGCCGAGGTCGACGGCAAGCCGGTCATGGTCCGGCCGGAGCACGTCAACCTGGGCATCGCGATCGACCTGGCCAAGCCGGACGGCAGCCGCAACCTGGTGGTCCCCTCCATCAAGGCCTGCGAGCAGATGGACTTCCGGCAGTTCTGGCAGGCGTACGAGGACGTGGTCCGTCGCGCCCGCCGCAACGAGCTGACCATGGACGACTACTCCGGCACCACGATCTCGCTGACCAACCCCGGCGGCATCGGCACCGTGCACTCGATGCCGCGGCTCATGCAGGGGCAGAGCGCCATCATCGGCGTGGGCGCGATGGAGTACCCGGCCCCCTACCAGGGCATGTCCGAGGCCACCCTGGCCGAGCTGGCCGTCAGCAAGGTCATCACCCTCACCAGCACGTACGACCACCGGATCATCCAGGGCGCCCAGTCCGGCGAGTTCCTGAAGGTCATGCACGAGCTGCTGCTCGGCGAGCACGGCTTCTACGACCAGATCTTCACCTCGCTGCGCATCCCGTACGAGCCGGTGCGCTGGATGCGCGACGTCGCGGTCAACAACGAGGGCCAGATCAACAAGACCGCCCGGGTGCACGAGCTGATCCACGCGTACCGCGTGCGCGGTCACCTGATGGCCGACACCGACCCGCTCGAGTTCAAGATCCGCAAGCACCCCGACCTGGACGTGCTCCAGCACGGGCTGACCCTCTGGGACCTCGACCGCGAGTTCCCGGTCAACGGCTTCGCCGGCAAGCAGCGGATGAAGCTGCGCGACATCCTCGGCGTGCTGCGCGACTCGTACTGCCGGCGCGTCGGCATCGAGTACATGCACATCCAGGACCCGGAGGAGCGGCGCTGGATCCAGGAACGGATCGAGCGCAAGTACGAGAAGCCGTCGGCCGACGAGCAGAAGCACGTACTCAACCGGCTCAACGCCGCCGAGGCGTTCGAGACCTTCCTCCAGACCAAGTACGTCGGGCAGAAGCGCTTCTCGCTGGAGGGCGGCGAGTCGCTGATCCCGCTGCTCGGCGAGGTGCTGGAGGCCTCCGCCGAGGGCGGGCTGGACGAGGTCGTCATCGGCATGGCCCACCGTGGCCGGCTGAACGTGCTGGCCAACATCGTCGGCAAGCCGTACGAGAAGATCTTCTCGGAGTTCGAGGGGCACCTGGACCCGCGCTCCACCCAGGGCTCCGGCGACGTGAAGTACCACCTGGGCCAGAACGGCAAGTTCACCACGCCCGACGGCGACCACGCGGTCAAGGTCTCGGTGGTGGCGAACCCGTCGCACCTGGAGGCCGTCGACCCGGTGCTGGAGGGCATCGTCCGGGCCAAGCAGGACCGGATAGACCTCAAGCTGGAGGGCTACACCGTGCTGCCGCTGGCGGTGCACGGTGACGCCGCCTTCGCCGGCCAGGGCGTGGTCGCCGAGACCCTCAACCTCTCGCAGCTGCGCGGCTACCGCACGGGCGGCACCGTCCACGTGGTGGTCAACAACCAGGTCGGCTTCACCACCGCCCCGGAGTACAGCCGCTCCAGCCTCTACAGCACGGACGTCGCCCGGATGATCCAGGCGCCGATCTTCCACGTCAACGGCGACGACCCCGAGGCCGTGGTCCGGGTCGCCCGGCTGGCCTTCGAGTACCGGCAGGCGTTCAACAAGGACGTCGTCATCGACATGGTCTGCTACCGCCGGCGCGGGCACAACGAGGGCGACGACCCGTCGATGTCCAACCCGCAGATGTACAAGATCATCGACTCGAAGCGCTCCGTCCGGAAGCTCTACACCGAGGAGCTGATCGGGCGTGGCGACATCACCGTGGAGGACGCGGAGGAGCTGCTGCGCGACTACCAGTCGCAGCTGGAGCGGGTCTTCAAGGCCACCCGCGACGCCGCCACCACGCCGCGGCAGCTCAGCCGTCCCAAGCGGGAGGACGAGCCGGAGCCGCAGGTGGAGACCGCCACCGACGCGGCCGTCGTCAAGGCCGTCGGCGAGGCGCACGTCAACCTGCCTGAGGGCTTCACCCCGCACAAGCGGATCCAGCAGCTGCTCGACCGGCGGGCCAGGATGTCCGTCGAGGGCAACATCGACTGGGGCTTCGGCGAGATCATCGCCTTCGGCTCGCTGCTGCACGACGGGGTCACCGTCCGGCTCGCCGGTCAGGACTCCCGCCGGGGCACCTTCGTCCAGCGGCACGCCTCCGTGGTCGACGCCCAGACCGGCGACGACTACCTGCCGTTGCAGTCGCTGACCGGCGACGGCGAGCGGTCCCGGTTCTTCGTGCACGACTCCCTGCTCAGCGAGTACGCCGCGATGGGCTTCGAGTACGGCTACTCGGTGGAGAACATCAACGCGCTGGTCGCCTGGGAGGCGCAGTTCGGCGACTTCGTCAACGGCGCCCAGTCGGTGATCGACGAGTTCATCTCCTCCGGCGAGGTGAAGTGGGGCCAGCGCTCCGCCGTCACCCTGCTGCTGCCGCACGGCCACGAGGGCCAGGGCCCGGACCACACCTCCGGCCGCCCGGAGCGGTTCCTCCAGATGTGCGCCGAGGACAACATGCGGGTGTCCATCCCGACCACCCCGGCGAACTACTTCCACCTGCTGCGCCGGCAGGCGCTCTCGCCGAAGCGCAAGCCGCTGGTGGTGTTCACGCCGAAGTCGCTGCTGCGGCACAAGCTCTGCGTCTCGCCCGTCGAGGACTTCACCACCGGCACCTTCCAGCCGGTGCTGCCCGACTCGGGCTCCCCGGCGCCGGAGCAGGTGAAGCGGGTGCTGCTCTGCTCGGGCAAGGTCTACTACGACCTGTTCCAGGCCCGCGCCGAGCGGGGCGTCACCGACACCGCGATCATCCGGATCGAGCAGCTCTACCCGATGCCGGTCGAGGAGATCCGGGCCGCCCTCGCGGCGTACCCGAACGCCGAGGACTTCGCCTGGGTGCAGGAGGAGCCGGCCAACCAGGGCGCCTGGTCGTTCGTCGCGCTCAACCTGCTGGAGCACCTGTCGGACGTACGGCTGCGCCGGATCTCCCGCCCGGCCGCCGCCGCCCCGGCCGTCGGCTCGGCGAAGATGCACGAGGTCGAGCAGACCGCGCTGATCGAGGCGGCCCTGCCCCGCCCGTGACCTGACGCACCACCCAGCGCACCGGGGCAGAGCCGTCGACCCGACGGCTCTGCCCCGCTCGCCGTCCCGGCCGTTCCGCACGCGACGGCACCTGTCCGCACCGGCGCGAGAACCCGGCGCCTGGCCACACCAGCACGAGGATCCGGCGGGCTTCGGCCTTACCGGAGCGAGGGCCCGGCGGGGCCGGCCCGCGCGGAGCGTCGGGACGCACACCGACCACGAGGAGGCAACGGAGAGCATGTACTTCACCGACCGAGGCATCGAGGAACTGGTCCAGCGCCGGGGCGACGAGCAGGTCAGCATGGAATGGCTCGGCGAGCGCCTGCGCGACTTCGTCGACCTCAACCCCGAGTTCGAGACCCCGATCGAGCGCTTCGCCACCTGGCTGGCCCGCCTCGACGACCCCGACGACGAGTAGCCCCACCCGAGTCACGGGCCCGGCGTTACAGTGACGTCGGTCTGTCCGCTCGACGGGTCGGGGTACGGCATGCAGACGCGCAGGGGGCGCCACGGTCACGCCGGCCGACGGCGCCCACCGCTGTCCCGCCCACGCACGCGCGCCGAGGCGAGCGAGGCCCCGGAGCGACCGGCAGAGCGCCCCGGAGCGAGCGGGGCCCCGGAGCGACCGGCAGAGGGCCGTGATTGACGGCTGGGAGGACGTCGCCGAGGTTCCGGGCGCGCGGGAGACGCTGGAACGACACGGTCGCGTCCTGCGCGAGGAACTCCTCGGGGTCGCCGCCCACCTCGCCCCCGGGCGGAGGCTCCCCGTTCCGATGTCCCGGGAGCCGGCGGACCACCTCTGGCACGAACCACTCTGGTACGCCCGCCGGGCCACGCTCCGTCTCACCGCCGACTTCGGCTCGGTCGAGGTCGTCCGGCACATCGCGCACCGGCTCGCGGCGCAGGGCTGGCACGCCACTGTCGACGCCTCCTCGACGGCGGTCGCCACCGCGTCGGCCACCCGCGACGGTTTCTTCCTCTGGGTAATGGCGTACCCCGGCCTGTCCCGGGCCGACCTCGGCGGCAGCACCCCGCCCGTCCTGCTCTACGCGGATCCGGCCGGCGCTGCCGTCCGCCCCCCTCCCCCTCCCGCGCCGCCGGAGCGGTTCGTACCGCCCGAACCGGTCGTCACCGAGGCCACCCGCAAGCCCGGTCACGTGCTCTGCCCCGACTGCGACGGGATCGGCTGGTGCCCGGAGTGCCTCACCCGGGGATACCTCCTCGACGGCGTGCGGCGACGGTGCGTCGTCTGTCTCGGGTCGAGGGTCTGCCCGGGTTGCGGCGGCTTCGGCCAGAAGGCTCTCGCCGACATGCCCTCCTGGGAACGCCGGCAGCACCCGGACGCGCCCGGCGCCCCCCGCTGACGCCGGCCCGTCCTCCAGGTGGCGCCGGCGCGCCCTCCCACCGCCACCCAGACTTGTTGATCATGAATTTGTTGCCCTCCGCTCCGGCGTGTCGCCGCAACAACTTCATGATCAACGAAAGGGGGGCGAAGGACCCGAGCCGGGGATCCGAAGATCTTCTAGGGTGGGTGGGTGGCGCGGAGTGTGTACCTGACCAGCGTGGGATCCGGCGGCGGAAAGTCGACAATCGCCCTCGGCCTGGCCGAGTTGTTGTCCCGGCAGGTCGAGCGGATCGGCGCGTTCCGGCCGCTGGTCCGGGGGCACGGCCCCGACCCGATCCTCGCCCTGCTCAGTGACCGCTACCGGATCGAGCTGCCGCTGGCCGACCTGAGCGGCACCAGCTACGCCGAGGCGACCGCGCTGGTCGCCGACGGGCGGCGGGAGCAGCTCGTCGCCGGCATCGTCGAGCGCTACCGGGAGGTCGAGCGGCGCTGCCCCGCCGTGGTCGTGGTCGGCAGCGACTTCGCCGACGGCGGCGACGGGGCCGGCCCCCGCGAGCTGGCCTTCAACGCCCGGCTTGCCACCGAGTTCGGCAGCGTGGTGGTGCCCGTCGTCGACGGCTTCGGGCAGGAGCCGGCGGCGATCGCGGCCGCCGCGCGCGGGGCGTACCACGATCTGGAGGACCTGGGGGCGACGGTGCTGGCGGTGATCGCCAACCGGGTCCCCGGCCCGATGACGCTTCCCGAGCTGCCCGTGCCCACGTACGCCATCCCGGAGGTGCCGACCGTGTCGGCGCCGACGGTGGCCGAGGTGGCGGCGGCGCTCGGCGCCACCCTGCTCGCCGGGGACGACGACGCGCTCAGCCGCGACGTGCTCGACTACGTGGTGGGCGCGGCGCACGTGCCGACGCTGCTGGACCACCTGACCGAGGGCGCTCTGGTGATCACCCCCGGCGACCGGGCCGACCTGCTGGTGGCGGCGAGCGCCGCGCACGTGGCCGGGCAGGTCTCCGTCTCGGGGCTGGTGCTGACCCTCGGCGAGCAGCCCGACCCGCGCGCGATGCGGCTGGTCGAGGGCCTCAACACCGGGCTCGCGGTGCTCTCCGTGCCCAGCGACAGCTACGACACCGTGGCCGCGTCCAGCCGGATCGAGGGGCGACCCAGCGCGGCCAACCCGCGCAAGGTGGAGGCCGCGCTCGGCGCGTTCGAGCGCTGCGTGGACACCGACGACCTGGCCCGCCGGCTGCGGGTCAGCCGCTCCGAGCGGGTCACCCCGCTGATGTTCGAGTACGACCTGATCGACCGCGCCCGGGCCCGGCGCCGGCACCTCGTGCTGCCCGAGGGGGCGGAGGAACGGATCCTGCGGGCCACGGAGATCCTGCTGCGCCGGGGCGTCGCCGACATCACCCTGCTCGGCCGCCCCGACGACGTCGCCCGGCGCACCCGCGAGCTGGGCATCGACATCACCGGCGCCCAGGTGGTAGACCCCGTCACCAGCGAGTGGCGCGACGGGTTCGCCACCACGTACGCCGAGCTTCGCGCGCACCGCGGCATGACCCCCGACCTGGCCCACGACGTCGTCGCCCAGCCGAACTACTTCGGCACGCTGATGGTCCAGACGGGGCACGCCGACGGGATGGTCTCCGGCGCGACGCACACCACCGCCGCCACCATCCGTCCCGCGTTCGAGATCATCCGGAACGTGCCGGGCGTCTCGGTGGCCTCCAGCGTCTTCTTCATGCTGCTCGCCGACCGGGTGCTGGTCTACGGCGACTGCGCCGTCAACCCCGACCCGGACGCCGCCCAGCTCGCCGACATCGCCATCTCCTCGGCCGACACCGCCGCCCGGTTCGGCATCGAGCCCCGGGTCGCGATGCTCTCCTACTCCACCGGCAGCTCGGGGGCGGGCGCCGACGTGGAGAAGGTCGCGGCGGCCACCAAGCTGGTCCGCGAGCGCCGGCCCGACCTGCTCGTCGAGGGACCCATCCAGTACGACGCGGCCATCGACCCGGCCGTGGCGGCGACGAAGCTGCCCGGCAGCGACGTCGCCGGCCGGGCCACGGTCTTCATCTTCCCGGACCTCAACACCGGCAACAACACGTACAAGGCGGTGCAGCGCTCCGCCGGGGCGGTGGCCGTCGGGCCGGTGATGCAGGGCCTGCGCCGGCCGGTCAACGACCTGTCCCGGGGCGCCACCGTGCCGGACATCGTCAACACCGTGGCGATCACCGCCATCCAGGCCGCAGCCACCGAGGAGTCGTCATGAGCGGTACCGCCGCCCCGCAGGAGCGCCCGGCGGGTCGCGTCCTCGTCCTCAACTGCGGGTCGTCGTCGGTGAAGTACCGGCTCTTCGACGGCGACCGGGTGGTCGACAAGGGCACCGTGGAGCGGGTCGGCGAGGCCGGCGGCGGTCCGGCCGACCACGAGACGGCCGTCCGGGGCATCCTCGACGGGCTGGACCTGACCGGGCTGGCCGCCGTCGGGCACCGGGTGGTGCACGGCGGGAAGCGGTTCGGCGAGCCGGTGCTGATCGACGACGCGGTGCTGGCCGCGATCCGCGACCTGGTCCCGCTCGCGCCGCTGCACAACCCCGCCAACCTGGCCGGCATCGAGGTCGCCCGGGCGGCGCTGCCGGACGTGCCGCAGGTCGCCGTCTTCGACACCGCGTTCCACACCACCCTGCCCGAGGCCGCCGCGACCTACGCGATCGAGCGGGACACCGCCGAGCGGTACGGCATCCGGCGCTACGGGTTCCACGGCACCTCGCACGCGTACGTGTCGCGGCGCACCGCCGAGCTGCTCGACCGCCCGTACGCCGAGGTGAACACGATCACCCTGCACCTCGGCAACGGCGCGAGCGCCTGCGCGGTGGCCGGCGGCCGGAGCGTGGCGACCTCGATGGGGATGTCCCCACTGGAGGGCCTGGTGATGGGCACCCGCAGCGGCGACCTGGACCCGACCGTGATCTTCCACCTGCGCCGCGAGGGCGGGCTCTCCGTCGACGAGATCGACGACCTGCTCAACCACCGCAGCGGCCTGCTCGGGCTGACCGGCGACAACGACATGCGCGAGGTGCTCGCCCGCCGGGCGGACGGCGACCCGGCGGCGGCGCTCGCCTTCGACGTCTACTGCCGGCGGATCACCGGCTACGTGGGGGCGTACTACGCGCTGCTCGGCCGGGTGGACGCCGTCACCTTCACGGCCGGCGTCGGCGAGCACGCCGCGCCGGTCCGCGCCGCCGCCCTGGCCGGTTTGGAGCGCCTCGGCATCGCGGTGGACCCCGGACGCAACGCCGGCTCCGGCGACCGGGTCGTCTCGCCGGAGGGCGCCGAGGTGACCGTCTGCGTCGTCGGCACCGACGAGGAACGCGAGATCGCCCTCCAGACCCGCGCCGTCATCGAGGCCGCCGGCTGACCGCCCGGGCCGGCACCCACGCCGGCTGACCGCCCGGGCCGGCACCCACGGAGCTTGTCGCGTCGCTCGGCCCGCAGGTCACCACCCGCATCGGCGACCGGCGGTCGAGGTCCGCGCGCCGCCGCCGTCGGCCTCAGCGGCGGGCCTTGCCCCGCCGCCTGGCGGCCCGGGTGCGCCGGACGCGGTCGCGCCCCGGCCCCCGCCGGGGCGGTGCGGGGGCGGGCCGGTCGAGCATCCCCGTCGGAACGAGGGCCGCGAAGAGGAAACCCCCGCCCAGCGCCGCACCCAGCAGCCCGAACGCGACACCGCCCCAGGAGTTGAGGAAGAAGACCGAGTCGTCGGTGTTGCCGTTGGCGGCCACGAACTCCGCCGGGCGCTCCGGATCGACCCAGAGCATCATCTCCTCCGGAGGCTCCTCGGTACAGCCGCCGGCGGAGCCGCAGAGGATGCGCTCGTTGTGCTGGACACCGCCGTACTCGTACCAGACCTGGACGGTGTCGGTGCCGCCGCCGCGGCCGACGGTGTCGCGGCGGTCGCTCACGGTCGCCCGCACCGGGACGCCGTCCGCCCGCAGCCGCTCCGCCTTGGCGTGCAGGTGCCACTTGTACGCCCCGATGGCCACCGCGTACGTCAGGCCCGCGAGCAGCAGCACCAGGCCGAGGGCGGCACTGCCCCGGTGGACGCCGCGAAGACCGGAGCGGAGCCTCCGCCACCGCCCCGGAACGCGCCCCGGGCCCGCCGCCGGCTCCGGGCTTCCCGTCGGCAGCTCCCCCGCGCCCGGCTCAGAGCTTCCCGTCGGCGGCTCCCCCGCGCCCGGCTCAGAGCTTCCCGTCGGCGGCTCTCCCGCGCCCGGTTTCGGGCCTCCAGGCGGCTCCACGCCGCTCAGCCCAGCGCGAGCCAGGCGAGGAGGGCGACCAGCACGACCGCGACGACCGCCGCGCCGACGAGCAGCGGCGTCCGGGACGCGCCGGTCTGGGCCTCGGGCTCGGCGGTGTGGGCGTAGGCGCGGAACGCCTCGGTGTTGCCGCTCGGGTCTGTGCGGTTCTCAGGCATGGCGGTGACCCTAGCCAAGCCGGTTGCGCGCCGCCGTCCCCGGCGCGCGTCCCGGGGTCAGGTCCAGCCGGCCGGTGGAGACGATCCGCCCGGGTGGTGAGGGCGTCCGGTCCGGACGGCGGGACCACTGCGGGCCGCCGGGCACCTACCGTGAATCCGTGGGGACAAAGCGGCTGGTCGCCGTGCTGATGACGACGTTGCTGGCCGGTTGCGCCCCGGCGGGAGCCGCCGCGCCCGGCACACCGCCGCCGGCCCGCCCGGCGCCCGTTGCCGCCTATGCCGTAGGCGTACGCACGTTCACCGTCGACCCGGCCTCGGCGCGTCCCCTGCCGGTGACCGTCTGGTACCCGACGGAGGGCGACGCGGTGGCCGCCGGGCGCTTCCCCGTGGTGGTCTACAGCCACGGGCTGCACAGCCTGCCCGAGCTGCACGCCGGCCTGACCGCGCGCTGGGCCGCCGCCGGGTTCGTGGTCGCCGCCCCGGCCTACCCGCACACCCGGCGCGGCGCGGCCCGGTTCAGCCGTGCCGACGTACGCCACCAGCCGGCCGACGGCTGGCGGCTGATCCGGCACCTGACGCGGCTCGACGCCCGCGCCGGAGACCCGCTCGCCGGGCACCTCGACGTCACCCGGATCGCCGCCGCCGGCCACTCGGCGGGCGGCTTCACCACGGCCGGCATGTTCACCTCCGGACGCTCGGGGCGGCTGCGCGCCGGCATCGTGATCGCCGGTGGCGGAACGGCCGGCAGCTTCGCCGGGCCGGCGGCCCCGCTGCTCTTCGTGCACGGCACGGCGGACAAGATCGTGCCGGTGACGGTCGGCCGCGCCGCGTACCAGCGCACGACCGGCCCCACCGCCTTCCTGAGCCTGCTCGGGCAGGGCCACGGCGAGTACCTGAACCCGGGGCGGCCCGGCTTCGACCAGGTCCTGGCCACCACCACGGACTTCCTCCGCTGGACGCTCTACGGCGACCCGGCCGCCGGCCGCCGCCTGCCCGGCGACGCCCGCCGCCCCGGCGTGACGCTCTACGAGACCCGCCCCGCCCGCTGACCCTCCCGAGCGGAACCCGGCCGGTGCCGCTCCGAGCAGGCCGATGGGAACTAGCCATCAGGAGAACGGGCTGGTGCGCCAACCAACGGTGATCAGGACGCCATGGACCCTAGAACCGCCGGATAACGTCCATGGCGTCCTGATCACCAGGCACCGCCAGCAGCCCGGACACCGCCAGCAGTCCAGGCGCCGGCAGCAGCCCGGGTGCCGCAGGAGTGCTCAGGGGTGGCGGTGGCAGCGGACGCGGGCAGCGGGTGGGGGCGTACTGCGGCGGTCTGGGGCGGAGCGGGGCGCGCCGCGAGGCACAATCGTTCCCATGCCGCGTCGTGTCACCCCCGCCCTGCTCGCCTCCGCACTGCTCACCGCCGGTCTGGTCGGCTGCTCCGACGACGCCGGGCCGGCCCCGCAGGCAGCAGGCTCCCAGGCGGCTCCGCAGGCGACGGTCTCGGCGCCGCCCGCACAGGCGGCAGGCCCCACCCCGCAGGTGCCCGTCGGCACCGCACCCGAGAAGGCCTTCGCCGTCGGCGTACGGCAGCTGAAGCTGAACCGCGACGGGAAGCGCCCGCTGCCGGTGACCGTCTGGTACCCGGCGGCCGGGAAGCCCGGCGGGCAGCCGGAGCGGTCGCCGGACGCCGCCACGGGAAAGTTCCCCGTGGTGATGTTCAGCCACGGGTTGAGCGCCCGGCCGGCCGACTACGAGACGTTGCTCACGCGCTGGGCGGCGGCCGGGTTCGTGGTGGCCGCGCCGACCTTCCCGCACACCGCCCGGGGTGGCGACGGCAACGTGCTCGACGTGCTCAACCAGCCGGCCGACGTGTCGTACGTGCTGACCCAGGTCCTCGCCCTCGACGGCAAGGCCGGCGACCCGCTGCGCGGCCGGCTGGCCACGGACCGGGTGGCGGCGGCCGGGCACTCGGCCGGCGGGGTGACCACCATCGGCCTGTTCACCACCGGCCGGGACGAACGGCTGGACGCCGGGGTCGTCTTCGCCGGCACGGCGCTCGGCGTCGGCACCGCCTTCGCGGGCGCCGCCGCCCCGCAGCTCTTCGTGCACGGCGAGGCCGACGAGGTGGTCGAGTACGCCGCCGGCAAGGCCGCCTACGACAGGGTGCCCTGGCCGAAGGCGATGCTGAGCCTGCCGAAGGGCGACCACGGCCGCGCGCTGCTCAGCGACGGGGCCTCGCTGCGGGTGGTCTCGGACACCACTGTCGAGTTCCTGCGCTGGTCGCTCTACGGCGACCAGGCCGCCAAGGGCCGCATCCCCACCGACGCCGCCCGCGACGACGTCGCCACCCTCGACAACCGCCTCTGACCGACGGTGGCCTCCCTGGTCAGGGAGGCCACCGGGACCCGCCCGTCGCGGACCCCCGGCGACACCGACGGCGGCGTCCTAACCGGGGATGCCACCCAGAGCCCGCCCGTCGCGGACCCCCGGCGACACCGACGGCGGCCTCCCGACCAGGGAGGCCCACGGCGACGGCGGGACTCAGGCGGTGTGGTCGACGACGACCTTGCCGAAGACGTCGCCGGAATGCAGGCGGGCGAAGGCGTCGGCGACCTCGCTGAACGGGAGCACGGAGTCCACCACCGGGCGCACGCCGCGCTCGGCGCAGAAGGCGAGCAGGGCGGCCAGCTCGTCGGGGGTGCCCATCGAGGTGCCGAGGATCTCCAGTTGCATGGCGAAGACCCGGCGCAGGTTGACCTTCGGCTCGTGTCCCGAGGTGGCGCCGGAGACCACGATCCGGGCCATCGGCGCGGCGGACTTCAGCGAGTGGTCGAAGGTGGCCGCGCCGACCGTCTCGATCACCACGTCGACCCGCTCCGGCAGCCGGGCGCCGGGCTCGACGGCGGTGGCGCCCAGCTCGGCGATCCGTTCCCGCTTGGCGGCGTCGCGGCTGGTCGCGTACACCCGCTTGCCCATCGCGGCGGCGAGCGCGACGGCCGCGGTGGCCACGCCCCCGCCGGCGCCCTGGACCAGCACGGCGTCGGCGTCGCCGACCCGGCCCACGGTGGTCAGCATCCGCCAGGCGGTCAGCCACGCCGTCGGCAGGCAGGCCGCGTCGGCCGCCGCCAGGCCCGCCGGCAGGGCCAGCAGGTTCGACCGGGGTACGGCGACCCGCTCGGCCAGCGTGCCGGGGAAGTGCTCCGAGAGGATGGAGACGCCGCGCGGGTCGCCCGGGGTGGGGATCACCGGGTAGACGACGACCTCGTTGCCGTCCGGGTCCATCCCGACGGCGTCGCAGCCGAGGATCATGGGCAGCTGCTCGGCGCGCAGCCCCACCCCCCGCAGGGACCAGAGGTCGTGGTGGTTGAGGGAGCTGGCCCGCACCTGCACGGTCACCCAGTCGTCGGCCGGGTGGGTCGGCTCAGGCTGCTCGCCGACGGTGAGCGCGGCGAGCGGGTTGGCGTCGTCGAAGCGGGAGACGAAGGCGGCACGCATGATCGGCACGGTAACAAGCCGAGCCCCCGGCAAGAAGGGCACCGGCGTGTAAGGAAGGGCCCTTCTTATCGCCTGGGCGACAGGAAGGGCCCTTCCTCACACGTTCAGCGGGTGACGCCGTCGCGGCGGGCGGCCTCGGCGACCGCCTCGGCCACCGCGGGGGCGACCCGGGGATCGAGCGGGGACGGGACGATCGCCTCGGCGGTGAGCGACTCGGCCACCACGCCGGCGATCGCGTCGGCGGCGGCGACCTTCATGCCCTCGGTGATCCGGGTCGCCTTGGCGTCCAGCGCGCCCCGGAACACACCCGGGAAGGCCAGCACGTTGTTGATCTGGTTGGGGTAGTCGCTGCGGCCCGTGGCGACGACCGCCACGTGCCGGGCGGCCACCTCGGGGTGCACCTCGGGCGTCGGGTTCGCCAGGGCGAAGACGATGCCGCCGGGGGCCATGCCGGCGACCGCCGCCTCGGGGATCTGCCCGCCCGAGACGCCGATCAGCACGTCCGCGTCGCGCAGCGCCTCGGTGATGTCGCCCTCGCGACCGTCGGCGTTGGTGGCCGCCGCCAGCTCGGCCTTGGTGCCGGTCAGTTCGGGCCGGTGCCGGCCGATGATCCCCTTGGAGTCGCAGACCACCACCTGGTCGGGGTTCACGCCGCCGGCGATCAGCATCTTCGTCACCGCGACCCCCGCCGCGCCGGCGCCGCTGACCGTCACCCGCAGGTCGCCGAGCTTGCGGTCGAGCAGCCTGGCGGCGTTGCGCAGAGCGGCGAGCACGACGATCGCGGTGCCGTGCTGGTCGTCGTGGAAGACCGGGATGTCCAGGGCCTCGTCCAGGCGGCGCTCCACCTCGAAGCAGCGCGGGGCGCTGATGTCCTCCAGGTTGATCCCGCCGAACGACGGGGCCAGCGCCCGCACCACCGCCACGATCTCGTCGACGTCCTGGGTGTCCAGGCAGACCGGCACCGCGTCGACGCCGCCGAACTGCTTGAACAGCACCGCCTTGCCCTCCATCACCGGCAGCGAGGCGCGCGGGCCGATGTTGCCGAGCCCGAGTACGGCCGAGCCGTCGGTGACGACCGCGACGGTGTGCGACGCCCAGGTGTAGTCGTCGGCGAGCGTCGGGTCGGCGGCGATCGCCTCGCAGACCCGGGCCACACCCGGGGTGTACGCGAGGGAGAGGTCCTCGCGGCTGGTCAGCGGGACGGTCGAGGCGACGGCCATCTTGCCGCCCCGGTGCAGCCGGAAGACGGGATCAGCGGGGTCCACGGTGGACGATGACATGGTGACTCCAGGATCTGTCGAGCAGACGGGGCGGCCGGCGCGGACGCGAGGTGAGGCGCCGAGCGGCGGCACGCGGTGCGGGGGTCACCCGGGCACGTCTGGAGCATAGTGTCGCCACCGTCACACCGGTGTGAGCGGGGTCATATCCGCTGTGGGCGCACCCGCGCGGGCCGGGGCCAGTAGCGGGCCACCACGCGGCCCCGCACGTCGGCCACCCCGTACGCCCGGGAGTCGTCGGTGACCAGGTCGTTGTCGCCGCGCAGCCACCACCCGCCGTCCTGGGCGCGGATCGCGCGCTTGACCACGAGCAGGTCGGGGCGGCTGCGGAAGACCGCGACCACGACGTCGCCGGGGCGGACCGCCCGGCCGCCGGGGCGGACCAGCACCGCGTCGCCGTGCCGCAGCGTGGGCGACATGGACGGACCGGTCACCAGTACGGCGGTCAGCGGCCACCGCAGCCGGGGGGCCACCGTCGGGTGATCGGTCCCCATTGGTTTCCCCTCCACCCGGCCTCCCCGGAGCGCGTCCAGGAGTAATGTCGTCTTGGATCATCGCAAACTTCCCATGGAGGATCCTGATGCGACTTCCGCGCATCCTTACGCCCCGCGTGACCGCCAGCGCCCACTGCGACCTGCCCTGCGGCGTCTACGACCCGGCCCAGGCCCGGATCGAGGCCGAGTCGGTGAAGGCGATCTGCGAGAAGTACCAGGCCAACACCGACCCCGAGTTCCGCACCCGCGCCATCCTGATCAAGGAGCAGCGCGCCGACCTGGTGAAGCACCACCTGTGGGTGCTGTGGACCGACTACTTCAAGCCGGCCCACTTCGAGAAGTACCCGCACCTGCACCAGCTGTTCAACGAGGCCACCAAGCTGGCCGGGGCCGCCGGCGCGAAGGGCGGCACCGACCCGTCCAAGGCCGACGAGCTGCTCCAGAAGATCGACGAGATCTCCAAGATCTTCTGGGAGACCAAGCAGGCGTGACCCTCACCGGTCCGCCGACGATCCGGCCGGCACGTCCCGAGGGCGTGCCGGCCGTCGTCGTCGTGGCGCACGTTCCGGCCGGGCCCGAACCCGCTCCCACCAGCAGGGCGGGGCGCGCTGACGGGTCCCGCGGGCGGGAACGTGGCGGTCCCCACACGTTCGGGCGGCCGAGCGGGTAGAGTCCCCGACCGGGGGGATGAGTGGTGACTCAACTGACCGGGCAGCCGACGACCGACGACGACGTCGTGCACCTCACCGTGCCCGCGGACGGGGGCTACCTCGGGGTGCTACGTACCGCCACCGCGGGGCTCGCGGCGCGGCTGCAGTTCGCCCTCGACGAGATCGAGGACCTGCGCATCGCCGTCGACGAGGCGTGCGCGATGCTGCTCGCCATCGCTACCCGCGACGCGGAGCTCGACTGCCGCTTCGCGGTCACGGACGACGCGCTCACCGTGGAGGTGACCGTGCCGACCGTCCGCGGCGCGACGCTCCCCGCCGAGTCGTCCTTCGCCTGGAAGGTGCTCACGGCGCTGACCACGGCGGCGGCCGCGACGGCCTCCGACGGCCGGGCCACCATCTCGCTGCTCACCCGCCGCGCCTCCGGCTACTGACCGGCCGCCCGTCCGGCGCCGGGCCGCGCGGGCCCGGCGGGGTCACTCGAAGCCGAGGGCCCGGGTGGTGGGGGCGCTCACCAGCAGAGCGGTCATCCCGAGGCCGAGCGCCATCAGCGGTACGCCGAGCCACCCCATCCCGCCCTGGACCATGAACCAGCCGATGGGCAGCAGCATCAACTGGAGCACGATCGCCGGGGCCCGGGCTCCCGCCTTCCGGCGCGCCAGCGCGCCGCCCAGCGCCCAGAGGGCCACCGCCGCGCCGATGGCGAACGCGGTCACGAGCAACGCCGACGTGAGGTCGGTGGTCGTGGCGGTGAGATCGGCCCAGAGCAGCCACGCGGCGACCAGTCCCACGGCGACCGCCTCGGCCCGCAGCAGCCGGACCGCCCAGCTGAGGGTGGCGGGGATCGGGTCGGAGTCGATGGTCACGCGCGCCACGATACCCGTGGTGGCGCGCGGTACAGTGCCGCCCATGCGGGCCGTCCTGGTGGTCAATCCGAAGGCCACCACCACCAGCGAGCGCAGCCGGGACGTCCTGGTCCGGGCACTGCGCAGCGAAGTCGACCTATCCGTGCGCTACACCCGACGGCGGGGGCACGCGACCGACCTGGCGCGCGAGGCGGCCGAGGAGGGCGTCGACGTCGTCGTGACGCTCGGTGGCGACGGCACGGTCAACGAGGTCGTCAACGGCCTGATGGCGGCGCAGCCGCCGACCATCCCCGCCAGCACCACGCCGGCCGAGCGGCTGCCCGCCCTGGCGACCGTGCCGGGGGGCTCGACCAACGTCTTCGCGCGGGCGCTGGGCCTGCCCCGGGACTGGCCGGACGGGACCAGCATGATCCTGGAGGGCCTGCGGCTGGGCCGCTACCGGACGATCGGGCTCGGCCGGGCCGACGACCGCTACTTCACCTTCTGCGCGGGCTTCGGCCTCGACGCGGCCGTCATCCACCGGGTGGAGCAGGCCCGCCGGCGGGGCCGGGTCTCGACGCCCGCGCTCTACTTCCGGTCCACCGCGGCCCAGTACTTCCTCAACTCCGACCGCCGCCATCCGGCGATCAGCCTGGAGCGCCCGGACGAGTTGCCGGAGGGCGAGCTGGCGACGGTCATCATCCAGAACACCGCGCCGTGGACGTACCTGGGCGACCGCGAGGTCAATCCGAACCCGGAGGCGTCGTTCGATCTGGGTCTGGACGTGCTCGCCCTGCGGCAGCTCCGGGTGGCCAGTACGACACGCACGGTGACGCAGTTCTTCTCCCGGACCCCGGATCCGCACGGCCGCCAGGTGCTGCGGCTGCACGATGTCGCGGAGTTCACCCTGGCCTCGGCCCGTCCGCAGGCGTTCCAGCTCGACGGCGACTACCTTGGCGAGCGGGAGAAAGTCAGATTCACATCCATTCCCGCCGCACTGAGAGTAATCTGCTAGGTCTCGGGTACTGCCCTAGGTCGACGCGGCCGCGACACCGGACCGATGCGACGGCCGCCACACCGAGGGGCTGTGCCGGAAATGTCAGCAATGTCACGCGGACTGTACTATATTGATCCTCGACAGTGGTACGCCGGGTAACCAGGAAGGTGCTGGAATCCGGACAAAGGGGTTGTGGGCTTGCTCACCGCCCGGAGTTTTTCCGAGCGTCACCCTTGACATCCCGGGCGTTCGTGAAAGTATTCACAAGCGAACTTGAGTTACCGGGACATTGTTTGGATAGGCTCGTCAGGTTGAGCTGTTCCAGCAGGTCCGCGGGGCCGACACAGCCTGCTCACGCACTGCCGAATAGGCGTACGCGAACCGTCACCATTCGGCGCTGCGGATGCATATAGGAAAAGCAACAGAAGCAATCTCTGCCACCCACCCAGAATGAGGAGTGTTGCCGCCATGGACTGGCGTCACCATGCTGTCTGCCGCGACGAGGACCCGGAGCTGTTCTTCCCGATCGGGACGTCCGGGCCGGCTCTCCTGCAGGTCGAGCAGGCCAAGGCCGTCTGCCGGCGCTGCTCCGTGACCGACCAGTGCCTGCAGTGGGCGCTGGAGTCCGGTCAGGACGCTGGCGTCTGGGGCGGGATGAGCGAGGAGGAGCGGCGGGCTGTCAAGCGCCGCGGTGGCCTCCGGGTGCTGCGCGCTCACTCCGCCTGATCCCCACGCACCAGTCAGTACGCCCCGGCCGGGTACGCCCGCCGGGGCGTACTGCTGTCCGGTGGCCGTACTGGTGATCCGGCCTCCGGTCACGGCCCGGCCGTGAGCCCGGCCATCCGGCTCGCCGCGTCCACGCGCCGCAGGACCAGATCGGCCAGCTCCGGCGCGTCGGTCAGCGGGGCGGACACCGCCACCGCACCGGCGCCCCGCGCCGCCGCGGCGACGGCGTCGTGGAACAGGCCCGGAGCCAGGAAGTACGCCGACACCGCCACCCGCCCGGCGCCCCGGGCCCGCAGCCGCGCCACCGCCGCCGCGACGGCCGGCGGGGCCGCCGAGGCGTACGACACGCGGGTGGGCACGCCGAGACCGGCGCGCAGCGCGGCGGCCACCCGGCCCACCGACCCGCGCGCCCGGGCGTCCCTGGTGCCGGCCGCGGCCAGCACCAGCCCGTCGAAGCGCCCCGCCCCCGCCTCACCCAACCGCCGGTGCAGGCCCGCCAGCAGACCGGCGTCCACCGCCCCGTCGGCCGGGCCGAGCACGTCGGTCACCCGTACCGCGATCGGTGCCCCCGACTCCCGGGCGGCCGCGACCGCCGCCGGGACGTCCACCCGCCGGTGGTACGCCGCCGTGAGCAGCAGCGGCACCAGCACGGCCCGGGGGTGCCCGGCGGCGGCCAGGTTCCGCAGCACGGTCGCCGGTCCCGGCTCGGTGTGGTCCAACCAGCTCGCGAGCACCGGGGTGCCCGGCCGGGCGGCCGACACGGCCCGGGCCAGCGCCCGGGTCGCCTCGGCGGCCCTCGGGTCCCGGCTGCCGTGGGCGACCAGGACCACCGGGTCGGCCACCTCCGACGGCCCGACCGGCCGCCACGGCCCGGCCGCCCCTGACGACCCGGCCGCCTCCGACGGCCCGGGCGTTCCCCACGCGGGAGAGCCCGGCCCGGGCGCCCCCCACGCGGGAGAGCCCGGGACCGGCCCGGTCAGACGTGCAGGCCGCACTCGGTCTTCTCGAACATCGCCCAGCGGCCGGCCCGGTGGTCCTCCCCCGCCTTCGTGCGGCGGGTGCAGGGCCAGCAGCCGATCGAACCGTAGCCCTGCTTGAACAGCTCGTTGACCGGCACGTTCCAGCGGGCGACGTAGGCGTCCACGTCGGCCTGCCGCCAGGCCGCGATCGGGTTGACCTTGACCTTGCCCCGGCGCGCGTCGAAGGTCACCACCGGCGTGTTCGCCCTGGTCGGCGACTCGTCCCGGCGGAGCCCGGCGGCCCAGGCGTCGTAGCCGGCGAGCGCCCGCTCCAGCGGCTCCACCTTGCGCAGCTGGCAGCAGTCGTCCGGAGCCTTGTTGAACAGGCGCGGGCCGTACTGGCCGTCCTGCTGGCCCACGGTCAGGCGCGGCCGGATCGAGCGCACGTTCACCGGCAGCGTCCGGGCCACCTCGTCGCGGACCCGGAGCGTCTCCGGGAAGTGCAGGCCGGTGTCGAGGAAGACCACGTCCACCCCCGGGGCGACCCGGGAGACCAGGTGGGCCAGCACGGCGTCGGCCATCGAGCTGGTGACGCAGAACCGGGCGCCGAAGGTCTCGGCCGCCCAGCGCGCGATCTCCAGCGCCGGCGCGCCCTCCAGGTCCCGGCCGGCCGCCTCGGCCAGCGCGCGCAGCTCGTCGGGGTCGCGCCGGGCCGCGTCGGCCGGAGCCGGAGCGCCCAGGCCGACCAGGCCCAGACCCGCCGCCGAGACGAGACCGGGCCGGTCGCCCGTGCCCCCGCTCACCGGGCCACCGCCCGGCCGAGCAGGCCGGTGAACTTCACCGTGAACACCCGGGCGCACGCGTGGCACTCCCAGGCGCCGTGGCCGGCCTCACTCGGCCGCAGGTCCTCCTCGCCGCAGTACGGGCAGTACAACGGCGCGGAACGGGTCTCGCTCATCGCGTCACCTCGCTTCGCTCGGCGCCGCGACGAGGCCCCACGGCACCGCTGATTCGCTCGCTTCGATCGCTCATCGGAGTTCCTCCTCGTCGACCCTGATCACCCAGTTGGCGAACGTCTCGCCCGTCTCCCGGCCCGCCAGGTAGCGCCGGGCCAGCCGCTCCACGTACGCCGGAAGCTCCTCGGCGGTGGTCTTCAGACCGCGCAGCTTGCGGCCGAACCCGGCCGTCTGTCCCTCGGCCATGCCCAGCCCGCCGCCGAGGTGGACCTGGAAGCCCTCCACCTGGCGCCCGTCCGGGCCGACGACGAGCTGGCCCTTGAGGCCGATGTCGGCGACCTGGGTGCGGGCGCAGGCGTTGGGGCAGCCGTTGAGGTGGATGGAGATGTCGGCGTCGAAGTCGCGCAGCCGCTCCTCCAGCCGGGCCACCAGCTCCTCGCCGCGCGCCTTGGTCTCGACGATGGCCAGCTTGCAGTACTCGATGCCGGTGCAGGCCATCGTGCCGCGCCGCCAGGCCGACGGCTGCGCCTCCAGGCCGATCCCGCGCAGCCCGCGCACCAGCGAGTCGGTCCGCTCCGGCGCCACGTCCAGCACCAGCAGCTTCTGGTACGGGGTCAGCCGCACCCGCCCGCTGCCGTGCGCCTCGACCACGTCGGCCAGGCGGGCGAGCTGCCCGCCGGAGACCCGGCCCACCACCGGGGCAGCCCCGACGTAGTTGCGCCCGTCGCGCTGCGGGTGCACCCCGATGTGGTCCACCGGCCTGTCGGGCAGCTGCGGGGCCGGGCCGTCGAGCAGCGCCCGGCCCAGGTACTCCTTCTCCAGCACCTCGCGGAACTTCTCCACGCCCCAGTCGGCGACCAGGAACTTCAGCCGGGCGCGGTTGCGCAACCGGCGGTAGCCGTAGTCGCGGAAGATGCCGACCACGCCCGCCCAGACGTCCGGCACCTCCTCCAGCGACACCCAGACGCCGAGCCGCTTGGCCAGCATCGGGTTCGTGGACAGGCCGCCGCCGACCCAGACGTCGAAGCCCGGCCCGTGGTCCGGGTGGTCCACCCCGAGAAAGGAGATGTCGTTCGCCTCGTACGGGGTGTCGACGAGCCAGGAGATGGAGGTCTTGAACTTGCGCGGCAGGTTGGAGTACGCCTTGTCGCCCACGTAGCGGCGGACGATCTCGTCGACCGCCGGCGTCGGATCGAGCAGTTCGTCGCGGGCCACCCCGGCGACCGGGCTGCCCAGCACCACCCGGGGGCAGTCGCCGCACGCCTCGGTGGTCTGCAGGCCGACGGACTCCAGGCGGCGCCAGATCTCCGGCATGTCCTCGACCCGGATCCAGTGGTACTGGATGTTCTGCCGGTCGGTGATGTCGGCGGTGTCCCGGGCGAACTCGCGGGAGATGTCCGCGACCACCCGCAGCTGCGCCAGGCTCAGCTCGCCCCCGTCCACCCGGACCCGGAGCATGAAGAACTCGTCCTCCAGCTCGTGCGGCTCCAGCACGGCCGTACGGCCGCCGTCGATGCCCGCCTTGCGCTGGGTGTAGAGACCCCACCAGCGGAAGCGGCCACGGAGGTCCTGCGGGTCGATCGAGGCGAACCCGTGGTGGGCGTAGATGTTCTCGATCCGGGCCCGTACGTTCAGCGGGTCGTCGTCCTTCTTGATCCGCTCGTTGGGGTTGAGCGGCTCGCGGTGACCGAGCGCCCACTGACCTTCACCTCGGGGCCGGCGGGGGGTCCGGGCCGGTCGGGGGGACGTCGGGTCCCCGGCCCGGGCCGGGATGCTGCTGACCGCCATGGCGGCGTCCTCCGTTGTCTGCGGTGCCTCGGGAACACGCAAGGCGCGCGGCCGACCCGTCGGAACGGGCTGGCGACAACGGTGTCGGAACAGCCGGCGCGAGGCGCGCCCGAGACAGAGTGATCGGGCGTCGTCAGTGGGCCGGACAGATCGCGCTGCGCACGCGGCCGTAGTCGACGTGGCGACGAGCCACGAAGCGGCGGACGACAGCGGCGGTCATGGAAGTCATGCTGCCACACGCGAGGGGGGCCGGCCAACGAGTGCGTGCGGGATCCCACATCACGGGCCACGCCCCGAAGACCGCCGATGCTAGGCTCCGCCGCCACCCGAACGGAGGAAACCCCCATGACCGACCCGCACGCCGCCCCCGTCACGACGGGCACCGGGACGACGACCGCCCCGGCCGCCGGCCCGGTTCCCCGGCGTCGACGCCGCGTCGTGGTGGTCGCCGCCGCCCTGCTCGGGCTGCTCCTCGTGGGGGCCGGCGCCGTGGTGGCGTACCGGAGCTTCGCGTCGCCCGCCGACGAGGACAGCGGGGTACGCGCGTGCCGCTCCAGCGGGGTGCTGCTGCGCGGTGAGCAGGGGCCCCTCGTGCCCCGCGAGAAGCTGGTGGAGCTGACCGAGCTCTTCCAGGCCTCGGCAGACCCCCAGCTCGCGAAGGTCGGGGCCACCATGGTCGGTCAGGTGGAACGGGTGCAGCGGCTACGCGGCGAGACCGGGCCGGGGGCCGAGCTCTACCGGCAGACGCTGCGCCAGATCCTGCCCCATTTCGTGGCCGCGTGCGGGAGGCACGGGGTCACGGTCGAGGGCTGACGCCGGCGCCCGATCGGCGGATCGGCGCACCGGACGGCCGGACTGTGTGACGCTGCGGTATGTGACCGGTTCCGCTGACCCGCCCGGCG
The DNA here is from genome assembly GCF_057197825.1 of Micromonospora sp. USAFONa4. Taxonomy (NCBI): domain Bacteria; kingdom Bacillati; phylum Actinomycetota; class Actinomycetes; order Micromonosporales; family Micromonosporaceae; genus Micromonospora; species Micromonospora sp. USAFONa4. The sequence goes on from NZ_CM170072.1 coordinate 2,277,996, forward strand.
ACCGCGTCCCGCCGGCGCGCGAGGCGGTGAGCGGGCCGGACCGCACGGGCCGGCTGATCTGGATCGGGCCGAGCCTGGCCACGCTGGCCGTGGTGCTGACCGGGATCGACCACGCGCAGCCGTGGCGCGACGAGCTGGCCACCTGGAGCGCGGCGAGCCGGTCGCCCGGGGACCTCGTCCGGCTCGCCGGCACCATCGACGCCGCCACCAGCCCCTACTACCTGTTCATGCACGCCTGGGTGGCCGTCTTCGGCGACTCGGTGACCGCGCTGCGGCTGCCCGCCGCACTGGCCATGGCCGCCACGGCCGGGCTGACCGCGCTCCTCGGGCAGCGCCTGCTCGGTGCCCGGGCCGGACTGCTCGCCGGGCTGCTCCTCGCAGTGCTCCCGGGCACCTCGCGGTACGGCCAGGAGGCCCGCCCGTACGCGCTGGCCACCTTCCTGGCGGTGCTGGCGACCCTGCTGCTGGTCGAGGCGACGGCCCGACCCGGGTGGACGCGCTGGGCCGGGTACGCCGCCGCCGTTGCCGCGCTCGGGCTCACCCACCTGGTCGCGCTCACCCTGCTCGCCGCGCACGCGGTGGCGGTGCTCGCCACCCGCCGTACGGGGCCGCCGAACCGCCCGCTGCGCTGGGCGCTCGCCCTGCTGCCCACCGTGCTGCTGCTGACCCCGCTGGTGCTGCTCGGCAGGGAACAGCGCTCCCGGCAGCTCGGCTGGGTGGATGCCGTCCGTCCCGACGACCTGGCCGCGCTCGCGGGCGGGGTGGCGCAGAGCGGGGTGGTGGGCGGGGTCCTGGTGGGCCTCGCGGCGCTCGGTGCGGCACGCCTGGGCCGGCGCGCCCTGCTGCCCGGGCTCGCCGTGCTGCTGCCCGTGCTGCTGCTCTTCGCCGCGGGGCTGGTCGTACCGCTCTGGGTGCCCCGGTACCTCGTCTTCGTGGTGCCCTTCGCCTGCCTGCTCGCGGGCGCGGCGCTGGCGACGGTGCCGCTGCCGCCCGCGCTGGCCGTCGTCGCCCTGGCCGGGCTGCTCGGGCTGCCCGACCAGGCGGCGCTGCGGCGTACCCACGAGTGGCCGCGCAGCGCGACGGTGGACTACCGGGGCGCGGCCCGGATCGTCGCCGACGGTCAGCGGCCGGGCGACGCGGTCGTCTACTCCCCCCGGGAGAGCTGGCTCTTCCTCGACCTGGGTCTCGCGTACCACCTGGGCGACCGTCGGCCCCGTGACGTGCTGGTGACGCGGGACCAGGCCCGCCGGGGCGACCTGTGGGCCGCGGAGTGCGCCCGCCCGGCCGAGTGCCTGGCCGGCGCGGAACGGGTCTGGCTGGTCCTGGCCGGCCGCCGCGACGATCCGCTGGCCGCCGTCGCCGGCGCCAAGGGCGACGCGCTGCGCGCCGGCTACACCGTCGAACAGGTCTGGCCGCGCCCGGGACTCACCGTCGCCCTGCTGACCCGCTGACCAACCCGCCCCGGCCGTCGCGTCGGTGCGTCCGGGTCAGCCGGCGGGACGGCCCTCGGGGGCGTTGCGCACCAGCGGGACGACGAGCGTCGCCTCGGTGCCGCCCTTCGCGCCGTCGCGCAGCTCGATGGTGCCGCGCAGCTCGCCGGTGACCAGCGCGCGGACGATCTGCAAGCCGAGGTTGCCGCTCCGCTCGGCGTCGAAGTCGGGCGGCAGCCCGCGCCCGTTGTCGGTGACCGAGACGTGCAGCATCTTGCGGAACCGGTGCGCCGACAGCACCACCTCCGGCTCCACCGGACCGGCCGCCTCCGCCACGGCCGCTCCCGGGGCGGGCGGCCCGGCCGCGACCGGGGCGGGGGTTCCGGGGCCGGTCGGGTCGGCGGGCGTCTCGGCGGCCGGCGGGAAGCCGTGCTCGACGGCGTTGAGCAGCAACTCGTTGAGCACCATCACCAGCGACGTGGCGACCTCGGCGGGCAGCACGCCGAAGCTGCCCTCGCGCCGCATGCCGACCGTGGCCTCCGTCGCGGCCACCTCCGTGGCGGCGCTGGCCACCCGGTCGACGATGCCGTCGAACTCGACCGCCTCGTCGCTGGACATGGAGAGGGTCTCGTGCACCAGCGCGATGGAGGCGACCCGGCGTACCGACTCCTCCAGGGCGACCCGGGCCTCCGGCATCGACACCCGGCGGGCCTGGAGCCGCAGCAGGGCGGCGACGGTCTGGAGGTTGTTCTTCACCCGGTGGTGGATCTCCCGGATGGTGGCGTCCTTGGTGATCAGGGCACGGTCGCGGCGGCGTACCTCGGTGATGTCGCGGACCAGCACCAGCGCGCCGATCGGCACCCCGGCGGGCATCAGCGGCAGCGCCCGGGTGAGCATCGTCGCACCCCGCGCGTCGATCTCCCGGCGGGGCGGCGCCTCGCCGCGCAGCGCCGCGAGGATGCCGTTCGCCGCGTCGGTGCCCTCCAGCGGGTCGCTCGCCAGTCGGCGGTGCAGCGCGGCCAGGTCCTCGCCCACCAGGTGGGAGGCATAGCCCAGCCGCCGGTACGCCGACTGCGCGTTCGGGCTCGCGTAGGTGACCTTGCCGCCGGCGTCGAGCCGGACCAGCCCGTCGCCGACGCGCGGGGCCGACGTGGTCTCCCCGGGATGGCGCGGCGGCGGGAAGGTCCCGTCGGCGATCATCTGGGCCAGGTCGTCGGCGGTGGTGAGGTAGTTCAGCTCCAGCTGGCTCGGGGTGCGCGCGGTGGAGAGGTTGGTGTCCCGCCCCACCACGGCGATCACCTCGCCGGCCTCGCCGTCGGTGGTGCGCAACCGGACCGGGATCGCCTCGTGCCGGGCCGGCACGTCGCCGTACCAGACCGGGTCGCCCTCCCGCCAGATCCGGCCCTGCCGGTGGGCCACCTCCAGGTGGGCCACCTCGGGCCCGCCGACGATCCGCCCCACCTGGTCGTCCAGGTACGCGGTGGGCGCGGTCGTCGGCCGGACCTGGGCGACGCAGAGGAACGCGCCGTCCCCGTCCACGGGCACCCAGAGCAGCAGGTCGGCGAAGGACAGATCGGAGAGCAACTGCCAGTCGCCGGCGATGCGGTGCAGGTGGTCGATGTCGGCCGGGCGGAGGCGGGTGTGCTCCTCGGCGAGGTTGCGCAGCGTGGACACGTCGACCAGCGTGCCACGACGGGCGTCACATCGTCGCGGTGACCTTCTTCAGCCCGCGCGGCGCGTCCGGGTCCTCGCCCCGGGCGAGCGCCAGCGCCAGCGCCAGGCGCTGCAACGGCAGGATGTCCAGCAGCGGCGCGTAGCGCTCGTCGACCTCGGGGACGGCCATCCGGGTGGCGCCCTCGACGTCGGCGGAGCCGACCACCACCACGTCGGCGCGGCGCTCGCCGAGGCGGGGCAGCACCTCGCCCATCGACCGGCCGCCCGGCCCGGAGCCGACCACGGCGAGCACCGGCACGTCCGGGTCGGTCATGGCGAGGGGGCCGTGCAGTAGGTCGGCGCCGGAGAACGCGAGCGCCGGCAGGTAGGAGGTCTCCATCAGCTTCAGCGCGGCCTCGCGGGCGGTCGGGTACGCGTACCCCCGGCCGGTGGTGACGAGCTGGCCGGCGAACCGGTAGCGGGGCGCGAGCTGGGTGGGGGTGGTGTCCTCCAGGGTGCGCGCGGCGAGCTCGGGCAGGGCGGCGAGCGCCTCGCGTTCGTCGGCGGGCAGCGCGCCGTCGCCGGCCCGGACGCCCTCGACGAGCATCAGCAGGGCGAGCAGCTCGGCGGTGTAGGTCTTGGTGGCGGCCACCGCGCGCTCGTGCCCGGCGGCGATGTCGACGCTGAGCTCGGCGACGCCGGCCAGCCGGGAGTCGGGCGCGTTGGTGACCGCGAGGGTGAGCGCGCCGGAGGCGCGGGCGGTGCGCAGCACCTCGGCGAGGTCGGGCGAGCCGCCGCTCTGGCTGACGCCGACGACCAGCGCGTCGGAGAGGTCCGGCTTCGCGCCGTAGAGGGTGACGACGCTGGGCGAGGCGAGGCCGGCGGGCAGGCCGAGCCGGATCTCGGTCAGGTACGCCCCGTAGAGGGCCGCGTGGTCGGAGGTGCCCCGGGCGGTGAAGACCACGTGCCGCGGGCGGCGTTCCGCGATGACCGCCGCCACCTGGGCGATCGCCCCGGCGTGCTCGGCGGAGAGCAGCCGCTCGTAGCCCGCCGGCTGCTCGTCGATGTCGGCCGCCATGCCGGCCCCTGCACGCGTCACGGAAACTCCTCCCACTGCGCGGTTGCCGCGCGTTTCCTGCTCAGTCTTGCACGTTTGCGCTGGCGTGAGCAATCGAACGAGCAGTAGTGCGCAGATGATCACCATCTCGGCGCAACATCACCTAGGCTTGCCCGGCCCCACCGACCGACGAGCGAGAGGACGACGTGCCCGAGGACGACCGGTCGCTGTCCGCGGCGGAGGAACTTGCCCTGGCCCGTCTCGCCATGGACGACAACGACCTGGCACACGCGGCCGGTCACGTCGCCGCCGCACTGGCCCAGGCCCCGACCCTGCCCGAGGTGCACGAGACCCTCGCCCGGCTCGCCGCCACCGACGGCGCGGGCGGCGTCGACCTCTTCCCGCTCCAGGGCCACGCCTTCGTCGGCGCCGTCGTGGCCCGCGCGCACCTGCTCGCCGCCGCCGGCCGGCCAGCCGAGGGGCTGGACCTGCTGGTCGCGGCGACCGGCCACGCGCCGGGGACGGACTGGGCCGGGGTGCCGTGGGTCACCACCCCGGAACTCGCCGAACGCCTCGAACCGGACCGGGCCGCCCGGATCCTCATGCAGGTCTGCGCCGCCGTGCCCGACCCGGTGCCCCGGGCCGGGCGGGCCGCCCTGGCCCCCTACCTGGCACTGGCCCGCAACGCCGTCACCGTCCACCCCGGGCACGGCCTGCTGCTGGGCGCGGCGTCCGCGCTGGCCAGGCGCGTCGGCGAGGTCGACCTGGCGATCCGCTGGGCCGCCCGGGGCGTACGCGCGGAGCCGTCGAAGATCGGCGAGGTGTGGCTCGGGTACGCGTACCGCAGCGCCGGGCGCACCCGGGAGGCGCTGGCGGCACTCGGCCGGGCCGTCGCGCACGACCCCGACGACCTAACCGTCTACGCCGACATCGCCGGCACGCTCGCCGACAACGGGCGGCTCGACGAGGCGCTCGGCTGGATCGACCGGGCGCTGGCCCGGGACCCCTCCTTCGAGTGCGCCGTGCACACCGCACACCGGCTGCGGCACCAGCGCGACGGCGACGTGGCGCACCTGGTCGCACTCGCCGACTTCGTCCGGGACCACCCCGACGACACGCACGAGCACGGCGACCTGGCCGAGAGCTGCCGGGGCCGGCCCTGGCTCGGGCAGGTCACCCCGGCGACCGGGCCGGTGGTGGACGCGCTGCGTCAGGCCGTCACCGACGAGCGCGTCGGCCTCGGCGCCGTACGGCTGGACCAGCCCCCGCCGCCCAGCGCGCTGCGTGCCGCCGCGACGGCCGCGCCCGGGCTGCGGATCGAGGTGGCCGGCGTGCCCGACCCGGACCCGCGCGAGCCCCGGCGGGCGACCGCCCGGCAGCTCTGGCGACCCGACGGGACGACGGTCGTGCCCGCCGTGCCGGCGCCCTCGCCGGAGGCGGCGGCGCGGCTGCGGCAGCTCGCCCACCCGGCGTGGTCGCACCCGCCGGCGGCGTACGACGCGGCGGTGGGCCTGGCCACCCTGGAACTGGACGACCTGCTCGGCCTGCTGGCGCACCCGCCGGAGGCGCCGCCGACCGCGTTGGGCCGGGTACTCGGGCAGGACCCCTCGCTCTGGGTGCGCTGCGTCCAGGTGTGGGCGTGCCTGGGCCTGCTGCACCACCGCACCGACGAGCCGTGGGCGGAGTCGACCCGGCGCCAAGTGCTGCTGGACCTGGTCTGGGGGGTCGAGGACTGGGTCACCGAGGCGGCCCTGTTCGCCCTGGTCACCGCCGCCTGGGTCGACCCGGACGTGCGCCCCGACGTGGCCCGGGTGGTCACCGAGCGGCTGGCCGACGTGGCAGCGGTCGCCCGGACCCGCCCGGCGCCGATCGCACCGTCGCTGGCGCACCTGGCCCTGGCCAGCCCGGCCCTGGATCCGGAGACGGCGGCCCTGGCCACCGCGCTGACGGCTACCGCCCCGATCACCCGGCCGCGTTCCCGCCTGCGCCGCCTCTGGGGGCTGCTCAGGCGCCGGTGAGCCGTCGCCGCCGGCGGCTCACGCGCCGGTCAGCTCCAGCCGGAGGCCGAGCAGGCGCACCCCGTCCACGGGCGCCCAGTCCAGCTCGGGCACCCGTACGAAGCCACGCCGCCGGTAGAGCCGCTGGGCGGAGGCGGCGAAGCCGTCGCGGACGCAGATGACGACGGCGGAACAGCCCAGCTCGCTCGCCCGCGACACGCAGGCCTCGACCAGCGCCGCGCCGACGCCCCGCCCCTGCGCGGCCGGGTCCACCGCCAGCATCCGGAACTCCGCCTCACCCGCCCGGGAAAGCTCGGCGTAGCGGCTGCCGGGCAGGACGAGGGTCACCGAGCCGAGCAGCTCGCCGGTGGCCTCGTCGACGGCGACGAGCACCTCGCCGTCGGTGGCCCGGGACGCCACGTCGGCGAGTACGGCGGCGTAGCCGTGCTCGTTCTTCAGCTGGCCGTCCGCCTCGTACGCGGCCACCGTCAGCCGGGCCACCGCCGCGAAGTCGGCCGGCCCGGCCCGGCGCACCGAGAGGCCGGTCAATCGATCACCGCGATCAGGTCACCGTCCTGCACGACGTCGCCCTCGTTGACCGCGAGCTGCTTGACGACACCGTCGGACTCGGCGACGACCGGGATCTCCATCTTCATCGACTCCAGGATCACCAGGGTGTCCCCCTCGGACACGGTGTCCCCGGCCGACGCGACGACCTTCCAGACGTTCGCCACCATCTCGGCGCGGATCTCCTCGGCCATCTTCGGGCCCTCCCTCTCGCGGTTGCCTGCCGACGTATCCAATCATGCGGGCGACCTCCGGCGGGCGTGGAGCGGCGCGGGCCGGGCCGATGATCGACTCAGGGGCGGTCCCCCGGCGGGTCGTGCGGCGTGGCGCGGCGTCGGCTGCCCCGGCGGACGACGGCGGGTGCCGGCCGCACTAGCATCAGCGGGTCGGACCCGGCGCCGGGAGGACCGGTGCGTGCACCGGCGCCGAGATCGTGCGCAGGCGGGATCCGACCATCACGAGGAGGTCACCATGGCGAAGAAGGCCCGCAAGAAGAAGGCCCGCAAGAAGAGCGGCGCGAACCACGGCAAGCGCCCCAACTCCTGACCGGCGGCCGGGCCCCACGGCCCGGCGTCGACCAGTCGGCGCAGACGCCGGTGGCCCGGGTCGTCACGACCCGGGCCACCGGCGTTGCTGTCCCCGGGGGCACCGACCTCGGTCGGCTGCCGCACCCGGCCCGACCTCAGTCGGCAAGCTCCTTCGACTCGGTGCCCTCGAAGACGACCAGCTCGGTGAGGCGCAGCCGCAGCCGCTCCCGCAGCTGGTCGGGCGCGGTCTCGTTGCCGCAGCAGCGGGCCACCAGCGCCCGCACCTCCTGCTCGATGCCGTACTCGCGCAGGCACGGGCCGCACTCGTCGAGGTGGTGCCGGATCAGCGTGCGCCGCTCCTCCGCGCACTCCAGATCCAGGTAGAGGTAGACCTCCGCGATGACCTCGCGGCAATCCGTCTCGTGCGGATCTCCACAGCTCATGTCAGACCTCCCGGCCGGCGGAAGCGGTCGAGCCCTTCTTCGACGCCGCGGCGCTGAAGCCCCGCTCTGCGGCGTACTGTTCGAGCAGCTTGCGCAGATTACGCCGGCCCCGGTGCAGACGCGACATGACCGTGCCGATCGGCGTGCCCATGATGTCGGCGACCTCCTTGTAGGAGAAGCCCTCGACATCGGTGAGGTAGACGGCCAGGCGGAACTCCTCCGGCAACTGCTGGAGGGCCTCCTTGACGTCGCTGTCCGGCAGCCGGTCCAGCGCCTCGGTCTCGGCCGAGCGCAGCCCGCTGGAGGTGTGCGACTCGGCCTCGGCGAGCTGCCAGTCGGTGATCTCGTCGGTCGGCGCCTGGATGGGCTGGCGCTGCCGCTTGCGGTAGGAGTTGATGTAGGTGTTGGTCAGGATCCGGTAGAGCCAGGCCTTCAGGTTCGTGCCCTGCTCGAACTGGTGGAAGGCGGCGTACGCCTTCAGGTAGGTCTCCTGGACCAGGTCCTCGGCATCCGCCGGGTTGCGGGTCATCCGCAGCCCGGCAGCGTAGAGCTGATCGACGAAGGGCATCGCGTCCCGCTCGAAGCGGGCCCTGCGCTCGTCCGTCTTCTCGGTGGTCAACCGCACATCCCCTCGCGTCGGATGCTTTCCCGCCGAGGATACGCGTACGGACGTGCCCGCAGATTCACTTCCGGCGGGTGTGCTCGTGCTCACCGTGTGCGTGCTCACCACGGCCGGGCCGACCGGCGGCACCACCGCGGGCCAGTCCGGGCCGCCCAGCAGCCGTCGCAACTGGCGCGCTCCCCGCTCGTCCCGTTCCCGGACCCGCGTCTCGGTCGGCACCGGTCTCCCCCCTCGCCAGAAATGTCGTCCCGGGGGGTGCAACGCCCCCGACGGGGCGGGGCATTCCGCTCACCTCCCCCGTTCCTGGTCCCGGCGCCGGCGGAGGCCGACGCTGGGACCAGGAAGGGCCTGGGAGGACCGACGCCGCCCGCCCGAACCGGGCGTCCGGCGCCATCCGATGCAACGACCCGCCGCGGCAGGCGGACACGGCCCGCCGGAGCGCCGGGCGTCCGCCGCGGAGCACGCCCGCACCCCGGTCACGGGAGGCGCCGGTCCCGGTCGCGTGGGCGGCGGGGGCAGCGGGGGCGGCGGTCAGCCTCGCGCCCAGCCCCGCCCGCGCAGCCAGTCGCGCACCACGGCGGCCGTGCCGGCCGGGTCCCCCCGCAGGTCGTGCCGCTCCCCCGGCCGGGTCACCACGTGCATCCCCGGCCCCGGCTCCGGCACCCCGAACGGGTCACGGTCGCCGTTGACCACGAGGGTCGGCAGGCCGGTCGCCAACTCCGCCGCCCGCGACCGCTCCGGGCGGCCGGGCGGATGCAGCGGGAACGCGAGCGCGACGACCCCGGCGGCGCCCACCGCGGGCGCGGTGCGGCACGCCACCCGCGCGCCGCTGGACCGGCCGCCCACCAGCAGCGGTACGCCGGGATGCCGCTGCCGCAGCACGGCGAGCACGGCGGTCCACGCCTCGTCGAGGTGTCCCGCCGGTGCCGGCGCACGCCGTCCGGCGACGCGGTACGGCTGGGTCACCCGGGCCACCACCAGCCCGGCGTCGACCGCCGCGTCCCGGAGCGCACGCAGGTCGGGAGCGTCGACGTCGCCGCCCGCGCCGTGCCCGAGCACCAGCAGGGCGCTCGGCGCACCCGCCGGCAGGTCGGTGTCGACCCGGGCGGGCCCGCGCGGGGTGGGTACGTCGTCGTCCTCGGGCATCGGCCCATTCTGCGGTGTCCGGGGCACGACGGGCAGCCGGCCCGCCGAGGTGGCGGGCCGGCTACGACCGGTTCAGTCGACGGTCAGCTCAGCGGCACCAGGGTGAGCAGCCGGTCCCGGACCGGCGGACCCGCCTCGCGGGCGGCGTCCGGATCCGGTTGCACCTCCTCGCGCCAGGCGACCAGCATCGCCCGCCGTTCGCGCGGTGTGGTGCCGCCCCAGACGCCGTGGCAGTCACCCACGTCCAGCGCCCAGGCCAGGCAGGATCCCTGCACGTCACAGCTGCGGCAGAGCGCGACGGCGGCGTCGGCCGGCTCGTTCGGCGCCGGAAAGAACGTTTCCGGGTCGACGTTCTGGCAGGTTCCCCTGGTGCGCCACGCCTCGTCCTGTCGCCGCTCCCGCAACGCCCGCAACAGCCGCGGATCCCGTCGTGCGGTGGCCACCTCGTGCGGCCGGGGCATACGTGCCCGTGTCATCCACCCACCTCCCCCGTGGGACCGGCAAGATCGGTGTGCGTCGTCCGCCCCGTGCGAGTCGCGCCCACTACCGGCGCTGTGTTGTATCGCACTTCCGGACACCGGGACAAGACTTCACGGCGAATATGGGTGAACGTCGGGGCGACGTTTCGCCCGCAACTCTGGCAAATCACGCCCGACAATGTGTCGGACTGTCAGAAGAGCGTCATTTCCTCTGGCGCGGCGTCCCGGGCGAGCGGCACCCTCTCGGTCAACTGCGGCCCGTCGTTACGCACGTCGCCCACCGCCGTGCCCACCGGGCGGATCTCCAGCGCCGCGAGCCAGTGGGGCGCGGGCGGCGCGAGCAGGCCCGCCGGCTCGTCGGTCGACAGCCACGCCCCCCAGCGGTCGCGGGGCAGCAGCAGCGGCATCCGGTCGTGCACCTCGGCCAACTCGCCCAGCGCGGCGGTGGTGAGCACGCTGAACGTCAGCAGCGGGCCGCCGGAGCCGTCCCAGACCGACCAGATGCCGGCGAAGGCGAGCACCGAGCCGTCCGACGGGGTCATGTAGTAGGGCTGCTTGCGCCCGTCGGCCGCGCGGACCCACTCGTACCAGCCGTCGGCCGGGACGAGGCAGCGGCGGCGGGCGAAGGCCCCGGCGTACGCCCGGCTGGTGGCGACCGTCTCGGCGCGGGCGTTGATCATGCGGGCGGCGCCCGCGGGCGACCTCGACCAGGACGGGACCAGACCCCAGCGGCCGACCGACAGCGCGCGGTGGCCCTCCGGGCTCATCCGCACCAGCGGCACCGGGTCGGTGGGCGCGACGTTGTGGTCGGGGCCGACCCCGCCGCCGGTCTCGTCCTGGGACTCGAACAGCGCGCTCAGGTCGCCCGCGCTCCGGGTCGTCGCGTACCTACCGCACATGCCGCACACGCTAACCCGCCGCGCGCCGCCCGGCTGTCCCGCTGACCGGGAGGACGCGTGCCGGCCGGCGCCACCCGCCGTCGGACGCGGCAGAATGTAACCGTGGGGAACCTGATCGCGACCCGGCCGCCGCAGCCGTGGACCGCTCCGACCGCCTCCGATCCGGTCGCGGCGACGCTGCGCCTGCCCGGGTCCAAGTCGATGACTGCACGCGCCCTGGTGCTGAGCGCGCTGGCCGGCGGACCGTCGACCCTGGCCGGGCCGCTGCGCGCGCGGGACACCGAGCTGATGGCCGCCGGACTGCGCGCGATGGGCGCGCACATGTCGATCAGCGACGAGGAACGCTGGCTGGTCCGCCCCCACCCGCTGGTCGGCCCCGCACACGTCGACGTCGGCCTGGCCGGCACCGTGATGCGCTTCGTCCCGCCCGTGGCGGGCCTGGCCGACGGGCGGATCACCTTCGACGGCGACCCGCAGGCCCGCACCCGGCCCCTCGGCCCGCTGATCGGGGCGCTGCGCTCCCTCGGCGCCCGCGTGGACGCCCCCGCCACCGGCAGCCTGCCGCTGACCGTGCTCGGCGCCGGGCGGGTGGCCGGCGGCGAGGTGGTGATCGACGCCTCCGCCTCCAGCCAGCTGGTGTCCGGGCTGCTGCTGGCCGCGCCGCGCTTCGACCGGGGCGTGGTGGTCCGGCACGTGGGCCCGCCGGTGCCCTCCGCGCCGCACCTGCGGATGACGGTGCAGATGCTCCGGGCCGCCGGCGCGGCGGTCGACGACGGCACCCCCGACGTGTGGGTGGTCGAGCCGGGCCCGCTGACGGGGCGCGGCTGGCAGATCGAGCCGGACCTCTCGGGCGCCGTGCCGTTCTTCGCCGCCGCCCTGGTCACCGGCGGCGAGGTGACCCTCCAGGGCTGGCCGCGCAGCAGCGCCCAGCCCGTCGAGCAGCTCCGCTCGCTGCTCCAGCGGATGGGCGGCGAGGTGACCCTCTCCACCGACGGGCTGACGGTCCGGGGCACCGGTGCGGTGCACGGCCTCGAAGCCGACCTCTCCGACGTCAGCGAGCTGACCCCGGCGCTCACCGCGCTGGCCATGCTCGCCGACTCGCCGTCGGTGTTCACCGGCGTCGGCCACATCCGCGGCCACGAGACCGACCGGCTGACCGCGCTGGCACGGGAGTTCACCGCCCTCGGCGCCGACATCACCGAGTCCCCCGACGGGCTCGAGATCCGGCCCCGGCCGCTGCACGGCGGGGTGTTCGAGACCTACCACGACCACCGGATGGCGCACGCCGCCGCCGTGGCCGGCCTGGCCGTCCCCGGCATCGAGCTGAGCGACGTGGCGTGCACCTCGAAGACCATGCCCGAGTTTCCGGCACTATGGTCGGCGTTGGTGACCGGCAAGAGCTGACACGACGGGGGGCGGGTCCTGGCGACCAGACGACGGGAGTACGACGAGGACGACGTCCGGGTGCGGCCCGGCAGGTCGTCGCGCCCGCGTACCCGCACCCGACCCCGGCACTCCGACGCGGTGGACGGCTTCGTGATCGCCGTCGACCGGGGCCGCTACACGTGCGTGCCGCCCGACGCCGGGCCGGACGCGCCCCTGGTCACCGCGATGCGGGCCCGGGAGCTGGGGCGCAAGTCGGTGGTGGTCGGCGACCGCGTCGGCCTGGTCGGGGACACCTCCGGCGCGGCCGGGGCGCTGGCCCGGATCGTCCGGATCGCCGAACGGACGTCGGTGCTGCGGCGCACCGCCGACGACGACGAGACCACCGCCGAGGGACGGCTGGAACGGGTGGTCGTCGCCAACGCCGACCAGTTGGTCATCGTCAGCGCGCTGGCCGACCCGCCGCCGCGCACCGGCTTCATCGACCGGTGCCTGGTGGCCGCGTACGACGCCGGGATCGAGCCGCTGCTCTGCCTCACCAAGGCCGACCTGGCCGGCCCCGAGGCGGTGCTCGACTACTACGCCGAGCTGGAGCTGCCGTACGTGCTGATCCGCCCGGACTCCGACCTCGACGCGCTGCGCGACCTGCTCGCCGGGCGGGTCTCGGTCATGGTCGGGCACTCCGGGGTGGGCAAGTCGACGCTGGTCAACCGCCTCGTGCCGGACGCCGCCCGGGCGGTCGGCACGGTCAGCGCGATCGGCCGGGGCCGGCACACCTCCACGAGCGCGGTGGCGCTGCGACTGCCCCGGGACCCGGCGCACGGCGAGGACGCCCCGGCCGGCTGGATCGTCGACACCCCGGGGGTACGCAGCTTCGGGCTCGCGCACGTCTCCGCCGACAGCCTGCTGCACGGCTTCCCCGACCTGGTCGAGGGGACGGTCGACTGCCCCGCCAACTGCCCGCACACGCCGGACGAGACCGCCTGCGGGCTGGACGCCTGGGTCGCCGCCGGCAAGGCCGACGCGCGGCGGCTGGCCTCGTACCGCCGGCTGCTGGCCTCCCGGTCGGGCGAGGGCGACGCGCGCGAACCCGATCAGCGGAACCCGGGCGACCCGCTCGCGGGGTCCTGAGCCGGTCGCCGCTACCGTCTAGGCATGCCCGGGTACGCCGACGACCTCGCCCTCGCCCACCTGCTCGCCGACGCCGCCGACGCCGTCTCCACGGCCCGGTTCCGCGCGCTCGACCTGCGGGTCGAGGCGAAACCCGACCTGACCCCGGTCTCCGACGCGGACACCGCGGTGGAGCGGGAGATCCGGGCGCTGCTGGCCGTGCACCGGCCGGGCGACGGCCTGCTGGGCGAGGAGTACGGCGAGGAACCCGCCAGCGGCCCGGACGGTCGCCGGTGGGTGGTCGACCCGATCGACGGGACGAAGAACTTCATCCGGGGCGTGCCCGTGTGGGCCACCCTGATCGCGCTGCTGGAGTCCGACCGCCCGGTCGCCGGGCTGGTCTCCGCGCCGGCGCTCGGCCGCCGCTGGTGGGGCGCGCTCGGCGAGGGCGCGTACGCGGGGCCGGACGCCGCCGGCGGCACGCCGATCCGGGTCTCCGCGGTACGGGACCTCGCGGACGCGAGCTTCTGCTACTCGTCGCTGACGGGGTGGGAGTCCGCCGGACGGCTGGACGCGATGCTCCAGCTGATGCGGGACACCTGGCGCAGCCGGGCGTACGGCGACTTCTACGGCTACATGCTGCTGGCCGAGGGCGCGCTGGACGTGATGGTGGAGCCGGAGCTGTCGCTGTGGGACGTCGCCGCGCTGGTGCCGATCGTCACCGAGGCGGGCGGGACGTTCACCGACCTGGCCGGCCGGCCCGCCCCTTCCGGCGACGCCGGCACCGAGAGCAGCGCCGTGGCCAGCAACGGCGCGCTGCACGCCGACATCCTCGCCCGGCTGGGTCGGCCAACCGAGCACTGACCCCCGGCAGCCTCTATCCTCGCCAAGTGGTTTCCTCCGGTTGGTGCTTCCTCGCGGCCATGATCGTCGCGTACGGCGTCGCCAACCTGCTCCAGTCGGTGGCCGCCGCGCGCACCACCGTGCACCACTCCTTCGACCCGGGGCTGCTGCTGCGGCTGGCGGGGCACCGCACCTACCTGGTCGGGCTCGGCTGCCAGGTCGCCGGGTTCGTGCTGGCCCTGCTCGCCCGCCGGGACCTGCCGCTGTTCCTCGTCCAGTCCAGCGTCGCCGCCGGGCTCGGGGTCACCGCCCTGCTCGGCGTGCTGGTGCTGAAGTGGCGGCTGCCGGCCGCCGAGGTGGCCCTGCTGGTGCTGCTGTTCGCCGGCATCACCGCGCTGGTGCTCTCCGCCGAGCCCGCGCCGGCCAAGCCGCTCGGCACCGCCGGCCTGATCGCCCTGGCGGTGGCGCTCGGCGTGATCGCCGTGATCGGTTTCTTCGCCGTACGCCTGCACGGGGCGCCCGGCTCGGTGGCGCTCGGCGCGCTGGCCGGGCTGGCGTTCTCCGCCGCCGCGGTGGCCGCCCGGCCCCTCGCCTCCGCCCCGACGCCGGAGGCGTTCGTCCAGGATCCGCTGCTCTACCTGCTGATCGTCCACTCGGTCGTCGGCCAGCTCCTGCTCGGCCTGGCCATGCAACGCGGCTCGACCACGGCCGCCGTGGCGGCGATGGACGCCGCCGGGGCGGTGCCCGCCGCGATCGTCGGCCTGCTCCTGCTCAACGACAAGATCTGGCCCGGGCGGGAGTGGCTCGCCGCGGTCGGGTTCCTGGTCACCCTCGCGGCGGTCATCGGCCTCACCCGGTACGCCGAACCCCAGCACCACCACGCGGTCGCCGGGGAACGGGACCGGCGCATGGTGGGCGTCGGAGCGCCCGGTCGCCCGCTCTGAGCCGGGGCCGGGAGCGGCCGGCCCGGGTCGGTCCGCGCCGACCGCCGGCCCCGGTCAGGCCGCCTCGACCGGCTTGCGGCGGCTCACCACCCGCTCGTAGAGGCGCTCCAGCGCGCCCGCCGTCCGCTCCCAGGTGTAGCTGCACCGCACCCGGTCGACGGCGGCGTGCCCGTACGCGAACCGCCCGGCGTTGTCGGCGAGCAGCCGGCGCAGCGTCACGCCCAGCGCGCGGACGTCGCCCGGCGGCACCAACCGGCCGGTGACCTCGTCGACCACGGCGTCGGCGATCCCGCCCATGGAGTAGCCGACCACCGGCACCCCGCAGGCCATCGCCTCCAGCGACACCCGGCCGGCGGACGAGTAGTGCGGGGTGCAGGCGACCACGTCCGCCGAGCGGTACCAGGTGGCCATCTGCTCGTGCGGCACCGCGCCCACCAGCTTCACCTGGTCGGCCACCCCGCTGCGCTCGGCCAGCTCGCGCAGCCGCCGGGCCTCGGCGTGGTTGGCGAGCTGCTCGACGGGCGGGCCGCCGGCGATCACCAGCTCGGCGTCGCCGACCAGTCGCATGGCCCGGATCAGGTCCTCCTGGCCGTGTCCGGCCGAGAGCCCGCCGACGGAGAGGATCCGGGCCCGCTGGTCGCGGGGCGCGGCCTCGCCGTCGGGGTGGAACTGCGCGGTGTCGACGCCGGCCGGCACCATCGCCACGGAGGCGCGTTGCAGCCCCATCCGGGTCAGCTCGTCGACCTCGTCGTTGCACTGGGCGACCGCGATGTCCACCGCCCGGGTCAGCGCCCGCTCCAGCGGGATCCGCTCCCCCGGCCCGTCGTACTGCCGGCCGAGGTGGCGCAGCTGCTCGACGCCGAGGGAGTGGAACGTCTGCACCACCGGGACGTCCGTCTCGCGGACCGCGTGCGCGGCGGCCAGCCCGCCGACCCAGTAGTGCCCGTGCACGACGTCGGGACGCCAGTCGCCCGTCCACCTCTCGGCCAGCCAGGCGCCGAACGCGGACACGTGCGGCACCAACTCGGCGGTGGGCAGCGGGGCGGCCGGGCCGATCGGCACCCGCTCCACCCGGTAGCCGTCGACCGTCGCCGTCTCCGGCAGTGCCGGGTCGTCGCGGCGTTCGTACACCCGGACGTCGTGGCCCCGCGCGGCGAGTTCGGCGGCGACCCGGGCGATGTGCTGGTGGGTGCCGACGGTCAGGCCGTCGGTGCCCCTGGACGGGCCGGCGTGCGCGCAGACGAGGCCGACGCGCATGGGTCACCTCCATGCGATCTTCTCAAGCGGTGGTCCTCGGTCAGAGGGTCCCATTAACCGAACCCCCGGGAGCCGAAACCTGGCAGATCGGGAAGAGCCCGGCGGGTGCTTGCGCGACGGCAACTGTTGCGGGGCGGGCGACAACCCGATCCGGGGCCGCGAGCATCCGAGCGGCGCCGGCCGCATGACCCCCGCCGACGGGGGTACGGGCGAGGAATGCCTCTCACCCGCAGCCTCGCCGACGCCACCGTCGTGCTCACCGGCGCCTCCAGCGGCATCGGCACGGCCACCGCGTACGCCCTCGCCCGGCGGGGCACCGCCGTGGTGCTGGCCGCCCGCAGCGAAGCGGCGCTGGAGGAGGTCGCCGTGCGGTGCCGGGAGCTGGGCGGGCGGGCGCTGGCGGTGCCGACCGACGTGACCGACCCGGCGGCCGTCGAGCGGCTCGCCGCCCGCGCGGTCGCCGAGTTCGGCCGGATCGACGGCTGGATCAACAACGCCGCGGTCGGCGCGGTCGGGCTCTTCGACGAGATCCCCGTGGCGGAGTTCCGCCGGGTGCTGGAGGTCAACCTGCTGGGCGCCGCGTACGGCACCAGGGCCGCCCTGCCCCACCTGAGCGCGGCGGGTGGCGGGGTGCTGGTCAACAACGCCTCCGTGCTGGCCGAGGTGGCGATGCCTTACCAGTCGGCGTACAACGCCACGAAGCACGGCATCCGCGGGCTGGCCGACACGGTCCGCCAGGAGATGCGGGTCACCGGGCGGGGCAACATCTCCATCTGCACGGTGCTGCCGGCCACCATCGACACCCCGTTCTTCCGGCACGCCGCCAACCACAGCGGCCGGGAGCTGGTGCCGCCGCCCCCGGTCTACCCGCCGGAGGTGGTGGCCGAGACGATCGTCCGGCTGCTGCGCCGCCCGAGGCGCGAGGCGTACGCCGGCGGCGCGGCCCGGCTGATCGGCCTCCAGTGGCGGCTCGCCCCGGCGTTCGCCGAGCGGGTCCTCGGCTGGTACGCGCACCGCACCCAGTTCGGGCCCGCCCCACGGCCGGAGAGCACCGGCAACGTCTTCCACGCCGACGCGGCGGCGCGGCGCGAGGGCGGCTGGCACGGCCGGCGGCGGCACCTGGTGCGGATGACCGCCGCCTTCGGGCTGGCCGCGGCGGGGACGGCCGTCGGAACGGTGGCCGCGATGACCCGCCGCGCGGGAACGAGGCGCTGATGCCGGGGGCCGAGCGGTCGGGTGCGCGGTCCGGGCGGACGGTGCACGGTGCGCTGCCCGGCCCGCAGGGCGGGACGGAGCCGATCATGTCCACCGACGCGGGCTGCCGGGTGGAGGCGGACGAGGCCTCCGGCGTGCTCCGGCTGACCGGGACGCTCGACCGCTCCGGCGTCGACGTGGTGCGCGACGGCCTGCTCGCCCAGTTCTGTTGCCGGCCCGGCCCGGTCCTCGCCGACCTCACCGCCCTGCGGGTGGCCGACCCGGCCGCCCGGGACGTCTTCGCCGAGGTGTGCCGGGAGGTACGCGACTGGCCCGCCGCCGACCTGCTGCTCTGCGATCCGACCGGCACCGTCCAGGGGGTGCCGGCCTGGCCGACCCTGGCCGGGGCGCTGGCCGGGCTGGCCGCCGCGCCGCTGGCCGCGGTGGTCGAGACCGACCTTCCCCCCGCCGTCGGGGCGGCCCGGGAGGCCCGGCAGCTCGTGACGGAGGGCTGCGGGCGCTGGGGCCTGCCCGAGCTGATCGAGCCGGCCGGCATCGCGGTCACCGAGATGGTCAACAACGTGGTCGCCCACGCGCACACGCCGATGACGGTCCGCCTGGCACCCCGGGGCAGCGCGCTGCACCTGGCGGTACGCGACCACTCGCCGCGCCAGCCGGCGTTCACCGGGCAGGCGCCGCTGGACAGCGCGGGCGGGCGCGGCCTGCTGCTGATCGACACCGTCACCCGCAGCTGGGGCAGCAGCCGGGTGCCGGACGGCAAGGTCGTCTGGTGCGTGCTGCACGCCGACGACGAGACCACCGCCCACCTCGGCTGACCGCCGCCCCGATTCCTGCCCCGGCGTCCCCCGACGTGCCCCTTCCGCCCGGATGGCCACGGGCGGCACCGGTTATGCCGGGAGGGCAGTGGGTAGTGATCAGCCATGCGCGACGACGAGTACCCGACCCCCGTGTCCGACCCCGAGGCGGAGGGCCTGCCCGACACCGCCGACGACGACTCGACCGCCAACGACGACGTCCTGACCGGGCGCGAGGCGGACGGTCCGGAGCCCGCCCAGCTGCCGGGCGACCGGACGCCGGTGGCGGTGGACCGGTACGGGAACACCGCCGAGGAGCAGCTCGACGGCGAGTCGCTGGACTACAAGCTCGACCGGGAGCAGCACGAGCGCCCGGCCGACGACCCGCTCGCCGGCCCCGTCGACCCGGACATCGCCGCCGAGGCCGACAGCGAGGAGGCCGCGGCGCAGGCCCAGCTCGACGCGGACGTCATGGATCCCGGCCCCACCTCCGACCCGGACTCGCCGGTGTCCCTCTACGACCACGGCAAGCTGGGCAGTGTCAGCGACGGCCAGGTCGGCCGGCTCGTCGAACCGGACGAGGGGGCGCACACCGACCAGGAGACCGACTCGGTGGCGTACGACGCCGGCTCGGCCGGCGGCGGCGCGAGCGCCGAGGAGCTGGCCATCCACGAGACGCGTCCGCCGCACTCGGTCTGAACCGGCCGGGGCCGTCGGGGAACCCTTCGGGGGCGGTTCCCCGGCGGCCCTCAGTCGTCGAGGCCCCGTTCGATCGCGTACCGGGTCAGCTCGACCCGGTTGTGCAGTTGGAGCTTGCCGAGCGTGTTCTGCACGTGGTTCTGCACCGTGCGGTGGGCCAGCCCGAGCCGCTCGGCGATCTGCTTGTAGGACAGCCCCTTGGCGACCAGGCGCAGCACCTCGGTCTCCCGGTCGGTGAGCCGGGGCGCCGGGCCGGCACCCCGGGCGTCGCGGCCGGCGGCCTGTCCGGCGCCGTCCGGGTCGGCCGCGAGCCGGCGGTACTCGCCGAGGACCAGGCCGGCCAGGCCGGGCGTGAAGACCGGCTCCCCCGCCGCCGTGCGGCGCACCGCCTCCAGGAACTCCGCCGGGGCGGCCGACTTGACCAGGTAGCCGGTGGCGCCCGCCTTCACCGCGTCGAGCACGCTCTGCTGCTCGCCGCTGGCCGAGAGCATCAGCACCCGCACCTCCGGCAGCACGGCGCGCAGCCCGCGGACCACCTCCACCCCCGAGACGTCCGGCAGTTGCAGGTCGAGGATCACCACGTCCGGCCGGGCGGCGGCGGCCACCCGCAGCGCCTGCCGCCCCTCCCCGCTGGCGGCGACGACGACGTGGCCGGCCTCGGTGAGGTCCCGGGCCACCCCCTCCCGCCACATCGGGTGGTCGTCGACCACCATCACCCGTACGCCTGTCACGGTTGTCCCTCCCTCGGAACGGTCAGTTCCAGCTCGGTGCCGGCGCCCGGCGCGGAGGTGATCCGCACCGTGCCGCCGAGGTCGGCGAGGCGGCCCCGGATCGACCGGGCGACGCCGAGCCGGCCCTCGGCGGCGGCCTCCTCCAGCCGGCCGTCCGGAAACCCCGGCCCCTCGTCGCGGATCGACACGGTCACCGTCGCCCCCTCGTCCTCGACGAGCACCCAGGCCCGCCCGTCGGTGTGCCGGGCCACGTTGTCGAGGGCGGCGGCGGTCGCGGCGGCCAGTTCGTGGGCGACCCGCCCGGGCAGGGGCACCGGGGTGGCCGGCGCGGACAGCGAGACCGTCGCCGAGGCGTACCGGCCGAGCAGCCCCCGCAGGTCCACCGGCCCGCCGTGGGCGGTGGGCGCGACCGGCGTGGCGCCGCCGATCAGGGCGCGCAGCGCGGCCTCCTGTTCCCCGGCGAGCCGGGCCAGCTCCCCTGCCTCGCCGTCCAGGTGGGCGCCGCGCCGCTGCACCAGCGCCAGCACCTGGAGCACGCCGTCGTGGATGTCCCGGGCCAGCCGCTCCCGCTCCCGGGTGGCGGCCTCCAGCTCCACCGCCCGGTGCAGCCGCTCCTCGGCGGTCACCGCCAGCCGGGCGACGTGTCCGACCACCACGCCGGCGAGCAGCAGCAGGATCGTCCCGGTGAGCGACGACTGGCCGATCCGTTCGCGGGTGGCGAGGTCCACCGCGCCGAGCGCCAGCGCGGCGACCGTGCCCCGGCGCCGGCCGCCGGAGACCGCCCAGGCCAGCACCGGTCCGGCCAGCCAGGCCACGGTGAGGCTGGGCACGCCGGCGGCGAGCGCCGTCCGTCCGATCACCCACGGGGTGGCCAGCATGATGCCGACGACGACCCCGAGGTC
This sequence comes from Micromonospora sp. USAFONa4, assembly GCF_057197825.1. Classification (NCBI taxonomy): domain Bacteria; kingdom Bacillati; phylum Actinomycetota; class Actinomycetes; order Micromonosporales; family Micromonosporaceae; genus Micromonospora; species Micromonospora sp. USAFONa4. Next base: position 2,298,694 of record NZ_CM170072.1, read on the forward strand.
CGCCAGGAGCAGCGGCCAGCCTCGGCGGGCCGGGTGGGCGTAGCCGACGGCGGTCACGCCGGTCCAGGCCGCCATCAGCAGGACCAGGCCGCCGGCCGCGAACGGATGGGCGTACCGGTCGGCGTCCCGGAGCGCCACCACACAGACGTACGCCAGGGAGGCCACCCGGAACACCGCGATGGCCCGCCAGAGCGGGACCTCGAAACCACCGGGCGGCGTCGACACGCCCGTCACGATGCCACAGCCGTCAGGACGGTCCCGTGGGCCGTCGGGTGCGCCCGGAGGAACCCTGACGTACGGTGGAAATGCCGCGAAACATCCACGATCCGCTGTCGGGACGGGGCCATGACGAATGCGGAACCCGGAGCACAGCGTACGGTTGTGCCCATCGAACCTTCCCTTCTCATCGCCGAGGCCTTCGACCAGGCCCAGGTGACCGAGCTGCGCCACTCGGTCACCTCCTGCGCGCACGCGGCCGGCCTCGGCGGGCAGCGGCTTGACGACTTCGTGCTGGCGGTCAACGAGTTGATCACCAACGCGGTCCGGCACGGCGGCGGCCAGGGCTGGCTGCGGCTGTGGCGGCAGTCGGACCAGCTGTTCTGCGAGGTCTCCGACCACGGGCAGGGAATCAGCACGCAGCGGCTGGGCGACCGGAGCCGCCCCGCCGCCGACACCGCCGGCGGGTGGGGCCTCTGGCTGGCCCGGGAGCTGAGCGACAGCATGGACGTGGAGACCGGCACGCGCGGCACGACGGTCCGCATCAGCACCGCCGTCGCGGCCCCCCAGCACACCGGCCGCCACCGCCGCGACTGACCCCGGCGGGGCCTGCGTCCCGGGCGGGTCAGGCGAAGAGGGCGCTCACCGATTCGCCGTTGTGGATCCGGCGCATCGCCTCGGCCAGGGCCGGCGCCACGGACAGGATCTCCAGCTTCGGCACCCGCTTGTCGGCGGGGATCGGCACCGTGTTGGTGCAGACGATCTCCAGCACGCCCTCCTGCTCACTCAGCCGCTGCAACGCGCCGCTGGAGAAGAGGCCGTGGGTGCAGGCCAGTCGGATCGAGCGGACCCTCAGCTCGCGCAGGTGCTCCATCAGCTCGATCACCGTGCTGCCCTTGGCGATCTCGTCGTCCAGCACGATCACGTCCCGGTCGGTCACGTCGCCGATCACCGAACTGATCTTGACCCGGTCGTCGCTGAACCGCTGCTTCGCCCCGGCGGCCACCGGGGTGCCGAGCCGCCGGGCGAACGCCGCCGCTTCCTTGGCGTTGCCGAGGTCCGGCGAGACCACCACCGTGTTGCTCAGGTCGTAGCGGGTGAAGTGGTCGGCCAGCTCGCGCAGCGCGTGCAGGTGGTCGACCGGCACGCTGAAGAAGCCGTGCACCTGGGGCGAGTGCAGGGTCATCGTCAGCACCCGGTCCGCGCCCGCCGAGGTGAGCAGGTCGGCGACGAGCCGCCCGCCGATCGAGATACGCGGCGCGTCCTTCTTGTCGGAGCGCGCGTACGCGTAGTGCGGCAGCACCACGGTGATCCGGCCGGCCGAGGCGCCCCGTGCCGCGTCGATCATGAGCAGCAGCTCGACCAGGTTCTCCTGCACGGGCGGCACCAACGGCTGGATCAGGAAGACGTCCCGCTCCCGGCAGTTGGCCTGCAACTGCACTTCCAGGCAGTCGTTGGCGAACCGGGAGACCCGCACCGGGTGCAGCGGCACGTCGAGGTGGGCGCAGATCTCGGCGGCGAGTTCGGGGTGGGCGGTACCACTGAAGACGGCGATGTCACGCACGTCCGCACATCGTACGGACGTGCGCGGGACCCGTTCCCCGCCGGGGCCGGCCGCCGGCCGGCGAAGATCGGTCGGGCCGGGTACGGTGCTGCCGTGACCCCCCAGTACGTCGCCGCCATCGACCAGGGCACCACCTCCTCGCGGTGCATCGTCTTCGACCGGGCCGGGGAGATCGTCTCCGTCGCCCAGCGGGAGCACCGGCAGATCTTCCCCCGGCCGGGCTGGGTGGAGCACGACGCCGAGGAGATCTGGGACAACGTCCAGCGGGTGGTCCGGGAGGCGCTGCACGCCGCCGGCACCGACGCCGCCGGGCTCGCCGCCGTGGGCATCACCAACCAGCGGGAGACCACGCTCGTCTGGGACCGGGCCACCGGGCGGCCGGTGGCCAACGCCGTCGTCTGGCAGGACACCCGCACCGCGCCGCTGCTGCGTGAGCTCGACCAGGCGTACGGCGAGGAGCGGTTCCGCTCCCGCACCGGCCTGCCGCTGGCCACCTACTTCGCCGGGCCGAAGCTGCGCTGGCTGCTGGATCACGTCGACGGGCTGCGCGGGCGCGCCGAGGCCGGCGAGGTGCTCTTCGGCACGATGGACAGCTGGCTGATCTGGAAGCTCACCGGCCGGCACGTCACCGACGTGACAAACGCCAGCCGCACCCTGCTGATGGACCTGAGCACCCTCGACTGGGACCCGGAGCTGCTCGACGCGATGGGGGTGCCGGCCGCGATGCTGCCGGAGATCCGCAGCTCCGCCGAGGTCTACGGGGAGGCCACCGGCGTCCTGGCCGGGGTGCCGGTCGCCAGTGCGCTCGGCGACCAGCAGGCCGCCCTGTTCGGGCAGACCTGCTTCCAGCCGGGCGAGGCCAAGTGCACCTACGGCACCGGCAGCTTCCTGCTGCTCAACACCGGCGCCAGCCCGGTGCCCTCCACCCACGGCCTGCTCACCACGGTCGCCTACCGCATCCAGGGCCAGCCCGCCGCGTACGCGCTGGAGGGGGCGATCGCGGTCACCGGCTCGCTGGTGCAGTGGCTCCGCGACAACCTCGGGCTGATCGCCACCGCGCCCGAGGTGGAGGAGCTGGCCCGCACCGTCGACGACAACGGCGGCTGCTACGTCGTGCCGGCCTTCTCCGGGCTGTTCGCCCCGCACTGGCGCAGCGACGCGCGGGGCGTGATCGCCGGGCTGACCGGCTACATCACCAAGGGCCACCTGGCCCGGGCGGCACTGGAGGCATCCGCCTGGCAGACCCGCGAGGTGGTCGACGCGATGAACGCCGACTCCGACGTGGCGCTGCGTCGGCTCCGGGTCGACGGTGGGATGACCGCCAACGGGCTGCTGATGCAGTTCCTCGCCGACGTGCTCGACGTGCCGGTGGTCCGGTCCCGGATCACCGAGACCACCTGCCTGGGCGCGGCGTACGCGGCCGGCCTGGCGGTCGGCTTCTGGCCGGACCTGGCGACGCTGCGCGGCCAGTGGCGCTCCGACGCGCAGTGGGAGTCGACGATGGAACCGGCGCACCGGGAGCGGGAGCTGCGCAACTGGCGCAAGGCCGTCCAGCGCACCCTCGACTGGGTGGACTGACGCCGCAGGGGGCCGGAGTCAGGCCCAGCGGTTGCCGGTGAGCTTCTCGTAGACGTCGACGTAGCGCGCCCGGGTCGCCTCGACCACCTCGGCCGGCACCTCGGGTGCCGGGCCCTGCCGGTCCCAGCCGCTCTCGACCGCCCAGTCCCGCACGTACTGCTTGTCGTAGGAGAACTGCGCCCGGCCCGGCTGGTACGACTCCGCCGGCCAGAACCGGGACGAGTCGGAGGTGAGCAGCTCGTCGCCGACGGTCAGCGTGCCGTCCGGCGCCCAGCCCAGCTCGATCTTGGTGTCGGCGACCAGGATGCCCCGGTCGGCGGCCAGCTCGGCTCCCCGGCGGTAGACGTCGAGCGTGATCCGGCGCAGCCGCTCGGCGGTCTCGGCGCCGACCTTGTCCACCACCTCGGCGAAGGTGATCGGCTCGTCGTGCTCGCCCACCGGCGCCTTGGTCGACGGGGTGAAGATCGGCTCGGGCAGGATGGACGCCTCGACCAGCCCGCGCGGCAGCTCGACGCCGGAGACCGCGCCCGTGCGCTGGTACTCCTTCAGGCCGCCGCCGGTCAGGTAGCCCCGGGCGACGCACTCCACCGCGACCATCTCCAGCCGCCGGCAGCGGATCGCCCGACCGGCGAACTCCGCCGGCACGTCGGTGGCGGAGATGACGTGGTTCGGTACCAGGTCGGCGAGCTGCTCGAACCACCACAGCGAGAGCGCGGTGAGCAGCTTGCCCTTGTCGGGGATCGGCGTCGGCAGCACCACGTCGTAGATCGAGATGCGGTCGGAGGCGACCAGGATCAGGTCCTCGCCGTCGGCGTAGACATCCCTCACCTTGCCCGAGTGCAGAAGTTCCACACGCCCTAGTACACCATGCGGGCCGGCCACGGCCTCCGCCGGTGGCTGCGGGCATCGATGCGTACGCATGGGTCGTGGTGGTGTGGCCGGACGTACGTTGACACCCTCGCGCGCGCCTGCGTGAATGATCCGGCCGCCCGCCCCACCGGTCCGCCAGGAGTTCCTCGTGCCCGCTGCCCGATCCCCGCTGCCCCGCGCCGAAGCGGATCCGGGCCGGCGTCGGGTGCTCGCCGCGATGCTGGGTGCGCCGGTGCTCGCGACCGGCGGGCTCACCGGGTGCACCGAGGGCCGGGCGGCCCCGGTGGAGACCGGGCCGGTCGAGCTGTCGGTCTTCTGGTACGGCGGGGCCAAGCGGGCCGAACTCACCGAGCGGGTGCTGCGGCTCTACACCGACCGCAATCCCCGCGTCGGTTTCCGGATCACCTGGCAGGGCGCCGGCGGCTACTACGACCGGCTGGCCACCCAGGCCGCGGGCGGCAACGTGCCCGACCTGATCCAGCTCGACGACAGCATGCTCACCGAGTACGCCCGCCGCGAGATCGTCCTGGACCTCAGCGGGTACGTCGCCGACCACCGCCTGGACCTGCGCACCCTGCCGCAGGGCCTGGTCCGGTACGGGCAGGTCGACGGCCGTACGGTCGGCGTCGCCGCGGCACAGACCGCAGCCGCCGTGGTCTACGACCGCACGCTGCTGCGCCGGCTGCGGCTGCCCGAGCCGAGCACGGGAATGTCCTGGCCGGAGTACGTCGCCTGGGCGCGGCGGGTCACCCGGGCGAGCGAGGGCCGGGTGGCCGGCACGATGGACCCGTCCGGCGACTACCGGGCGCTCTGGCTCTGGCTGCGCGGGCAGGGCGGTGAGTTCTACCGCGGTCGACAGCTCGGCTTCGACGCCGACGCGCTGATCGAATGGTTCGACCTGTGGCGGCGCGCCCGCTCCAGCCGGGCGACCCCGAGCGCCGCCCTCGTGGAGCAGGCCGACGGCGGCGAACCCACTCAGCAGCTCGTGGTCACCGGCGCGACGGCCGCCTCGTTCGCCTGGTCGCACCAGCTGCCGGAGCTCCAGCGCCTCACCGACGCCGAGCTGGGCCTGGCCGCCATGCCGGGTCCCCCGGAGGCGCAGTGGCACCGGGCGTCGATGTACTGGGCGGCCTTCCGCGGCAGCCGGCACCCCGACCTGGTCGCGGACGTGATCAACTTCCTGACCGGCAACGGCGAGGCGGGGAGCGTGCTCGGTCACGAGCGCGGGCTCAGCCCCAGCCTCGCCGTACGCAGCTACGTCGAGGGCAGCATCACCGAGCCGGCGCAGCGGCGCGCGGCGGCCCTCGGCACCGCACTGGCCGCCCGGCTGGGACCGGCGCCCAGTCCTCCGCCGCAGGGCCACCCCCGGGTGCGGGCGCTGCTGCTGGAGGCCGCCGAGAGCATCCGCGGCGGCAGGACCGGCCCCCGGGCGGCGACGACCCGCTTCATGGCCCAGGCGGACGCGGCGCTGGCCGGATAGAACCGGTCACCGCGAGGCCGCCCCCGGCGGGGATGCCGGGTCGGACGTCCTGCCTGGGCCGAGGCAGGGCAGGGCACCGTCGCGCTGCCGGAACACCGGCGCGCCGGCGGGCCGCCTCAGCGCGGCGGGCCGCCGCGACGGTTGCGCATCATGCGCATCAGGAGGAAGACGACGCCGGCCACCACGACCAGGCAGCAGAGCAGGCCGATGAAGCCGAAGCCGCCACCGCGCCGCCGCCGGGCGGCCTCCACCACGAGCTCACCCGTGCCGGTGGACGCCCAGGCCGCGACGGGCACGAACACCGACAACACGACCGCACCGAAAACTGCGGTCAACCGGCCCCACCACTTACCGAAAGAAGACATGCCCACATCTTCGCCGACAATCGCAACCTCGGCACGTCGGTCAACGAGGAACACGCGTCGCGCCCAAGCACGCCCGGCGCCGTTCCGTCGGACGGCCGCGCCCTGCACCGCGAGCACCTGGAGCACGGAGTCGGGATTTCCCGGGCCCGCCACTCCCGCCGGCCGCCCGCACGTCGGCGTGCGTTGCACTCCGGGGTAACGAAGCGCGTCGTCGACCGATGCGACACGTCGACGCCGGGGGCGAGATGCGAAGAGGTCCCGGAGACAATCTCCGGGACCTCTTCGACGTGGTAGCGGGGACAGGATTTGAACCTGCGACCTCTGGGTTATGAGCCCAGCGAGCTACCGAGCTGCTCCACCCCGCGTCGGCTCGTTAACTCTAGCGCACCCGTCGGGCGATGATCAGCGGACCCCCGATCCTGCGGTAGACCCTGCCTTGACCAGCGCAAACCGGCATCGGAGGTCGGCACGAGGCACCCGTCGCCCCAGCCCGACCCACGCCGCGCGCCGCCGGCCAGCGGGCGCGGAAGGCGGGCAGCGGGGCGCGGAAGGCGGGCCCGCGACCACAGCGGCCGTGATGGCACGTCTCGGTCCGCTCTGAGCTACGGCCCGTTCCAAGCTGTCTCATCTGACGCGGCGCGCCGCCTTCTCTCGCGCGCGTGCCTGGTGATCAGGACGCCATGGACGTTATCCGGGCTGTTCAAGGTCCATGGCGTCCTGATCACGCCGCTGCACGCCCGGCTGTTCGGTCGTCCGGCCGTGCGTATCCGTCGCCAGTGGTGGCTGTTCGCGTTCCTGCGCGACCGGTCGCGGTTCTCGCCGCCGTGTTGTCGCCCCCGCCGATGTCGGCCGACGGATCGTGTGGCGTCAGTCGCTCCGCTCGCCCTGACGCAATGCACGATCGCCGGTCCAACCAACGGGCGGCGGTCAGAGCCAGAGCCGCGTGATCGTCGGGCAGCGGGTGGCCCGGAGATGCGGAATGGCCCCGGACTGAGGTCCGGGGCCATTCCGACGTGGTAGCGGGGACAGGATTTGAACCTGCGACCTCTGGGTTATGAGCCCAGCGAGCTACCGAGCTGCTCCACCCCGCGTCGGTTCGTATACCGTATCCCACCGACCCCCGTCGCCGCAAAACGACCCCCGGGGACACCCCCACGACAACCACGACTTGACCGCGCCTGCACCGCCAGGCCCGGGCGTACGCCTCCTCCACGGCGTCGTGGGGCGGCGGGTTGCCGTGCCGGACCGGTGGTCGCAGACGCGACAGCGCCCCCGGTGCCGGGACCGGATCGGTCCGTCTGCCGGGGGCGCTGCGAGGGCGGTACGGATCAGCCGCCCGGGGTGGGTGAGGCGCTGCCGCCCGGTGCCGGGGACGCCGGGGCGCTGGGCGTCGGGGACGCCGGAGCGCTGGCGCCGGGCGTCGGGGACGCCGGGGCGGTGGCGGCCTGCTGGGCCCGCTGGAAGGCGGTGAGCGCCTCGTCCAGCGCCTTCAACGCGCGCCCGTACCGCTCGAAGTCGCCCGAGGTCTGCGCGGCCCGGACCTCCGCGATGGCGGTCTGGACGCGGTTCGCCGCCTCGGCCAGCTCGCCGGTCAGCGGAGGTGCGGTCCCACCCGGCGGCGTGCCTCCGGCCGGGGGCGGGTTGCCGCCGGCCGGCGGTGGGGCGCCCGGGGCGGCGGCCTGCTTGCCCTGCTCGACGAGCTGCTTGATGCCGTCGGCCACGTTGTTGGCCAGCACCACGTAGGAGCCGCCGTCGCCGTACGACATCAGCACCCGCTGCAACAGCGGTGGCGCGTTCTGCGCGGCGGTCTTCACGTAGACCGGCTCGATGTAGAGCATGCCGTCGCCGAACGGCAGGGAGAGCAGGTTGCCGTACTGCACCTGAGCCTGCTGGGACTGGAGCAGGTTGAGCTGCTGCCGGATGTTCGCGTTGTTGGTCATCGACTGGTGCACCTGCACCGGGCCGGAGACCCGGGTCTGGTCGGGCAGGTCGAGCACCTCCAGCCGCGGCTGCCCGTCGACGTACGACCCGGAGATCAGCGCGGCGAGGTTCTCCCGGCCGTTCGGGGTGACCGCCGAGGTGAGCTGGAAGCGCGCCGACTCCTGGCCGGGGAACTGCGTGTAGAGGTAGTAGGGCGGCTGCTTCTGGCCGGTGTCGGGGGCGTCCGGCACGTTCGGCACCTGCCAGAAGTCCGTCTCCGAGTAGAAGGCGCCGGGATCGGTCACGTGGAAGCGGGTCAGCAGGTTGCGCTGCACCTTGAACAGGTCGGCCGGGTAGCGGAAGTGCTCGGCCAGCTCGGCCGGGATCTCCGACTTCGGCAGCACCAGGTCGCCGCCGAACGCCTTGTTCCACGCCTTGAGCACCGGGTCGGTCTCGTCGAACTCGTAGAGCCGGACCGTGCCGTCGTACGCGTCGACGGTGGCCTTCACGGAGTTGCGGATGTAGTTGACGTTCTCCCGGGCGAGCTGGAAGGTGCCCCGCCCGGTCAGCTCGTCGGCCGTCTGCTCCTGGAGGTTGACGCGCTCGGCGTACGGGTAGGTCGCCGCCGTGGTGTAGCCGTCGATGATCCACTGGATCCGGCCGTCCACCACCGCCGGGTACGGGTCGCCGTCGAGGGTGAGGAACGGGGCGACCTTCTCCACCCGGTCGCGGGGGTTACGCACGTAGAGCAGCTTCGAGTTGTCGTTGACCGCGTCGGAGAGCAGGAAGTTCGACTCCTGCTCCTTGATCGCGTAGAGCAGCCGCCGGGTGAACGAGCCGATCTCGACGCCGCCCTCACCGGTGTAGGTGTAGGACTCGCCGCCCTCGCCGACCGGGCGGTCGAACTCCGCCTTCCGCGCCGGGTCGCTCTGGCCCACGATCGCGTAGTCGCTGGCGTCCATCCGCTCGCCGTAGTAGACGCGGGGCTGCTTGGCCGCGATCTGCTCGGTCTGCGAGGCACACTGCTCGCTCGTCTGCTGGCCCTGCTCCTTCTGCTGCTCCTGCGGGTCGCCGAGGAAGCCGGAGACGAAGAAGGGCTGGCCGCCGCAGACCACCCGGTTGCCGGGCGCCGCCACGAGCCCGTAGCCGTGGGTGTAGACGGTGTGCCGGTTGATCCAGGTGTTCTGCTGGGGGGTCAACTGCCGGTAGTTGACCTCGCGCAGGCCCACCACGAAGTCCTGCACCTTGCCGTTGACCCCGTACCGGTCGACGTCCAGCTTCTCGCCGAAGTCGTAGAACTGCCGGACCTGCTGGCGCTGGGTGTACGTCTCGGAGACCAGTTGCGGGTCGAGCAGCCGGATGTTCGGCACCACGGAGGTGTCCGTGGCGAGGCTCGCCGGCGGGGTCAGGTTGCTCGCCGCGTACGGCGTGGTGGTGGCCGTCTCCAGGCCGAACGCCGAGCGGGTGGCCTTGATGCTCCGCTCGATGTACGGCGCCTCCTTCTCCTTCGCGCTGGGCTTGACCTCGAAGGTCTGCACCGCCCAGGGGTAGACGCCGCCGATGGCGACGGCGGAGACGCCCAGCAGGGCGAGCGAGATGCCCGGCCAGACCAGGTTCCGCATCCAGGCGTTGGAGAAGACGATGATCGCGATCGCCACGACGATGGAGATGTAGGCGAGGATCTCCTTGGCCGGCAGCAGCGCGTTGACGTCGGCGTAGCCGGCGCCGTAGACGGGGCCGCTGCCGTACTCCAGCAGCATCGCGCGCCGGTCCAGCACGTACGCGAGCGCCTTGAGCAGGACGAAGACCGCGACGAGCGTGCTCAGGTGGGCCCGGGCGGCGTTGGTCATCCGGTCGCCGACGCCCTGGAGGCGGACGCCGCCGAAGACGTAGTGCACGGCGAGCGCGCCGATCACGGAGAGCACCACCGCGGTGAAGCCCACGCCGAGCAGATAGCGCAGGAACGGCAGCTGGAAGACGTAGAAGCCGACGTCGATGCCGAACTCCGGGTCCTTCACGCCGAAGTCCCCGCCGTTGCGGAAGAGCAGCCACTGGTTCCACCGGCTCTGCGCCGACAGCCCGGCGAAGAGGCCGACCACGGCGGCGACCAGCGTGATCCACAGGCCGAGCCGGGGGCCCAGCAGCATCCGGTAGCGCTCCAGGGTGGCCTGCTCCGGCGAGTGCGGGCGCATCCGGGGGCGCAGCCGCTGGGCCAGCCAGAGGTTGCCGCCGACTATCAGCGCCATGCCGAGTCCGACGGCGAAGAAGAGCAGCAGCCGGGTCGTCAGCACCCCCGTGAAGACGCCGGTGTAGCGGACCTCGTCGAACCACAGCCAGTCCGTCCACGCCTGGACACCCCAGCCGAGCAGGGTGAAGAGCACGAACACCCCGACCAGGACACCGATCGTGACGCGACCGCGTCGGCTCATCCTCGGCAGGGGGCTGCTGCTACGCATGACCACTGTTGGCTCCGCACGCTCGATATGATCGGCTCCGACCAGGCACCCAGAGTACGGGGTGTTCCTGAACGTGTCGGTCCAAGGTCACACGGCGAGCGCCCGGCGCGAGGTACGTCGATGGCCGGGCGGCCCGTACGACCCGCCGGTCGGCGCCCCGCACACCCTGGCCGCCCGTGCTCGTCGTCAGCAGCGGGTCGGCTGGCCGCCGGCGCGCAGCGTCTCCAGCGCGGTCAGTGCCTCGTCCAGCGAGCCGACCTTCAGCAGCGGCAGCCCTGGCTGCGGGTTGCGTACGGCCTCGGCGCAGTTCGCCGCCGGCACCAGGAACGCCACCGCGCCGGCCTCCTTCGCGCCCACCAGCTTCTGCGCGATGCCGCCGATCGGCCCGACCCGGCCGGCGTCGTCGATCGTGCCGGTGCCGGCGATGACCTTCCCGCCGGTCAGGTCCTCCGGGGTCAGCTTGTCCACGATGCCGAGGGCGAACATCAGGCCGGCGCTCGGCCCGCCGATGTCCTCCAGGTCGATGCTCAGGGTGAACGGGTGCGGCTGCTGCTGCTCGATCTCCACCCCGATGCGGGGTCGCCCGTCCTGCTCCCGGCTGGTGACCGCCGCCGTCGCGGCGGCGCCGTCGCGGGTGTAGCCGATCCTCAGCGCGGTCCCGGCCGGCTTCGCCCTGATCAGGTCCGTGAGGCGGGTGGCCAACGGGACCGGTTCCCCGTCCACCGAGGTCAGCACGTCGCCGGGCTTGAGTACGCCGGCCGCCGGACCGTCGGCGGCGACGGTCTTCACCACCACCTGCACCGGGAAGCCCAGCTCCCGCAGCGCCGCGGTCTCCGCGCTGGTCTGCGAGACCCGGAAGTCCTCCGCGTTGCGCTCCTCGACCTGCTTGCGGCTCTCCCCCGGCGGGTACACCAGCTCGCGGGGCACCACCGCCTCGTCGTCGGAGAACCAGCCCTGGATCGCCGAGCGCAGCTTGACCGAGGGCTGCACCCCGACCGTGGTCAGCCGGAGCTGGCCGGCGGAGGTGGACGTCTCCCGGCCGGTGACCTGGATGACCTCCTTGCCGTTCTCCTTGCCGAGCGTGTTGACGGTCGGCCCCGGGCCGAGCACCACGTACGGGATGGGCGCGCCGAGCACGCCGATGCTGAGCAGAGCGGTGAGCAGAGCACCGAGCAGGACGGTCACGCCGCGACGTCTCATGCGGCAGAGCGTACCGACCGGGATCGGGGCCTCCGGCGGGCGAATCGCGACTTCGCCCTCAGCGCAACGCCAGCGGCAGCTACCTGGGGCGCGGCGCGCGTACCGTAGACGTCGTGCCTGATATTCCGTTCGGTTTCGCGCTCCCGGGTGGGCAACCACCAGACCCCAACGATCCCGCGCAGATGCAGCAGTTCATGTCGCAGTTGCAGCACCTGCTCTCCGCGTCGGGCAGCGGGCCGGTCAACTGGGACCTGGCCCGGCAGGTGGCCGCCAGCCAACTCGCCGCCGCAGGCGACCCGGCGGTGTCGCCCTTCGAGCGCAACGCGGTGGAGGAGGCGTTGCGGCTCGCGGACCTGTGGCTGGAGCCCGCCTCCGCCCTACCCTCGGGCATCCAGACCTCGCTGGCCTGGAACCGCAACGAGTGGATCTACAAGACGCTCGACGTCTGGCGCAAGCTCTGCGACCCGGTCGCCAGCCGGATGGTCGGCGCGATGGGCGACCTGGTGCCGCCGGAGGCGCGCGCCCAGCTCGGCCCGATGCAGTCGATGGTCGCCACCCTCGGTGGCGCGCTCTTCGGCGGCCAGCTCGGCCAGGCGCTCGGCTCGCTCGCCGCGGAGGTGCTCTCCGCCGGCGACATCGGGCTGCCGCTCGGCCCGGCCGGCACGGCCGCGCTGATCCCGGCCAACATCCGGGCGTACGGCGAGGGCCTGGAGCTTCCCGAGGACGAGGTACGCCTCTACGTCGCCCTGCGCGAGGCCGCCCACCAGCGGCTCTTCCAGCACGTGCCGTGGCTGCGCGGGCACGTGCTCAACGCCGTCGAGATGTACGCCGCCGGCATCCGGGTCAACCGGGAGGCGATCGAGGAGGCGATGGGCCGGGTCGACCCGACCGACCCGGAGTCGATGCAGGCGATCGCGCTGGAGGGCATCTTCACGCCGGAGGACAGCCCGGCGCAGAAGGCGTCGCTGGCCCGACTCGAGACCGCCCTGGCCCTGGTCGAGGGCTGGGTGTGCCACGTGGTCGACAGCGCGGCGAGCGGCCGGCTGCCCAACGTGGTGAGCCTCGGCGAGGCGTTCCGCCGCCGCCGGGCCGCCGGTGGCCCGGCCGAGCAGACCTTCGCGGCGCTGGTCGGCCTGGAGCTGCGTCCGCGCCGGCTGCGCGAGGCGGCGGCGCTCTGGGCGGCACTGACCGAGCACCGGGGCATCGCCGGCCGGGACGCCCTGTGGGGCCACCCCGACCTGCTCCCCTCCGACGACGACTTCGCCGACCCGGTGGCCTTCGCGATGTCCGAGTGGGACCTCGGTGAGTTGGAGAGCTTCGACTTCAGCGCGCCGGGCGGCCCGGAGGAGAAGGCCCCGGGCGAGCCGGACCAGCGGCGCCCGGACGACGACCCCGAGGGCGGCGACGCCAGCCGCCCCTGATCGCGTCGACGACGAGGGCCGCCCGCCCCACCGGGGTTCGGGCGGCCCTCACCGCACGGTCGGGCCACGTCGCGGGGTCGGCCCACGTCGCGAGGTTGGGCAGCCCGCGCCGCACGGTCGGGCCACGTCGCGGGTCGGGTCGCGTCGCACGGTCGGGTCGCGTCGCACGGTCGGGTCGCGTCGCACGGTCGGGTCGCGTCGCGGGGTCGGGGGCCCGGCCGTGGTCCGGAGGGGTTGGTGCGGGTCGCTTCCGGCCCGTGGTCGGCTCAGCGGGGCTGCGCGGTGCCGGAGAGCAGGGCGCGGGTGGTCTCCCAGCCCTCCACGGCCGGATCGAGGGACGCCAGGTCGCCCGGCCCACGCAGGCGCCGCCAGGCCGGGGTCACCGCCAGGTCGCCGGGTCGCGGCGCCGCCGCGCGCACGGCCGCGGGCCGCGCGGTGTCCAGGTCCAGCGCCGGCAACCACGCCGGTACGGGCAGCCGGGTGGCCACGCCGAGCAGCCCCGGCCCACCGCCCTCGACCGGGGCGACCGCGACCGGCCGGGTGGTGAGTGGGCGCAGCAGCTTGCCGATGGTCAGGCCCGGCACGTCGGGCGCGTCGCCGGCGATCACGGCCACCTGGTCGTAACCGGTGTCGGCGAGGGCGGCGAAGACGGCGTTCGGGGTCGCCTCGGGGACCTCGTACACGGCCGTGTCCGGCCAGACCACCGCGTCGGCCAACTCCCGGTCGGCCGGGGTGACGGCAACGGCCGTCTCCACCTCGTTGAGCGTGGCGAGCAGGTCGACCACGTCCTCGGCGAGCGCGGCCCGCCAGTCCACCGGGTCGGTGCCGGGCGGCGCCCAGGTCACCGGTCCGAGCAACGCCACCACCACACGTCGGGCCACCCCACGACCCTAGCCGGACGCGCCAGGAGCCACGACCCTCGGGCGAGCGGAGGCGGCGCCCGCCCGCTCGGCGAGCCCCGACATGAGCAGCCGGCTGCCGGAGCCGCGTCGAGATCTTGGCAGGAACGTGCCCCTGGAGGGGCCGTCGCGTACCAAGATCTCGCCGGGCTCCGTCCGGCAGCGCGGACGAAGCCGGCGCGGACAGCGCAGGCAGCGCCGGCGCGGACGGCGCGGGCAGCAGGCGCGGGCAGCAGGCGCGGACGGCGCGGGCAGCAGGCGTTGGCGGAGGTCGGGACGGCGGGTGGCCGGCGGCGGCGCTGAGGGCGTCAGTCGGTCAGCGGGGTGCCTGAGGCCGCCGCGACGCCCTCCAGGTAGCCGCGTGCCCGCTCGGACTTCGGGTAGCGCGCGACGAGCGCCCAGAACCGCGCGTTGTGGCTGGGCACGATGAGGTGCGCGAGCTCGTGCAGGAGCACGTAGTCGATCACCCAGTCGGGCAGCCCCTGGACGCGGTGCGAGATGCGGATCGTGCCGTCGTCCGGGGTGCAGGACCCCCACCGGCCGTTCTGGTTGGTGACCCAGCGGACGCTCGTCGGTACGGCCTGCGCGCCGTGTTCGGCGAGGTAGAGCTTGATCAGGCGGGTGGCCCGGGCGAGCAGCTCGGCGTCGGACCGGGCGAGGCGCCCCTCCCGGGCGGCGAGCCGGGCGAGCATCCGGTCGACCCACTCGCTCTCCTCGGCCCGGGAGAACTGGTCCGGGATGAGGACGACGACCCGTTCACCGTCGCGGTACGCGGACACCGTGCGTCGCCGACGCTGGCTGCGCCGCACTTCGACGACCGGCTTCCGCGCCCCTGCCATCAGCGGGCCGCGCAGCCTCGGATTCCTGTCACGAAGGAAAGCTAATGCGTACTGACCAGGGGTCCGCAAGGGTCAACACCCCGACACCCGCCCGGAAAATGGTGATTGGTCGGCAGGAGTCCCAAAAAATCTTTTGCCGGGCCACGGTGATTCGTCGCCGTCACCCTTCGTGGCGGCCGTCCGCGGGTGCGGAGGCGTCGCGCCGCTGGCCTCCGCCGGGTGCGGCGGGGCGCACCCCCACGTTAGGTGATCTCCGTGGCGGGCGCAGCTCGGGGTGCCCCGCACGGGGCATCTGGGCGGGTTCGGTCGGCGTGTCCCCGCCAAACTGACTTATCCGACGTAATTCGCCATGCACACTCTCGACGTCGACTTGCTCACAGTGACGAAGCACAGCTGACATGGAACCGCCCACACCTGGGTAGGGTCCGCGGACCAGCGGTCACGAGCGTGGCCGCGGGAGAACGACCCAGCGCCGGTGCCCGAGTGGCCCGCCGCCGGGAACCCCCGCCGGGACGGCATCGGCCGGCGGACGAGACGAGGAGGGCACCGTGGCCGACCAGGCCCAGACCTACAACGGTTACTGCGTCAAGTGCAAGGAGAAGCGGGATTTCGAGGGCCGCGTCGAGGTCTCGAAGACCGGGATGAACATGGCCAAGGGCAAGTGTCCGGTCTGCGGCACAACAGTGAACCGCATCCTGGGCAAGGCGAAGGTCTGACCCGTACGGATGCACCGGAGGGGGCGGCCGTCGGCCGCCCCCTCCGGCATGACCGCACCTCGTCCGCCGGCGCACCCGATCGCGCTCTGTCGGCTCGCCGACATGGTTACCGGCGGGTTGTGGATATCCCGGGACTTCCTGTGGACAGCCCTGGACAGGGCACCGCGCACCTGTGGACAACGATCGACGGTGAGCACGGACACGGTCACGATCGGTGTCATGCGCCGTGCCACCACGCTGCCCCGTCCCGTCCTGCTGCCGGGCCTCACCCGACTCTGGCGGGACCGCCACACCCTCCAACTCGGCGTCGAGCCGGGCCGCGCCGTGCTGCTGGAGATCGCCGACCCCCGGGCCGCCCGCCTGCTCGACCTGCTCGACGGCACCCGTAGCGAACGGCTGGTCCTGGCGCACGCCGTCGCGGCCGAGGTGGCCCCCGACGAGGCCCGCGCCCTGCTCGACGCGCTCCGGGCCGCGGGCCTGGTCGTACCCGCGCACACCCTGCTGCCGAAGGACCTGGCCGGCCCGCCGCGGGCCCGGCTCACCGCCGAGGCGGAGGCGCTCGCCCTGGCCTCGGCGCGGTTGCCCGGCACGCCCGCCCAGGTGCTGCGCCGGCGGCTGGCCGCCCGGGTGGTGGTCAGCGGCACCGGCCGCCTCGGCGCCCCGGTCGCCCTGGCGCTGGCCCAGGCCGGGGTGGGGCACGTGCACCCGGACCTGGCCGGCCCGGTGCGGCCGGCGGACCTGGTCGGCACGGGCATCCCGGCCGCCGCGCTCGGCCGTCCGCTCGCCCGGGCGGTACGCGACGCCGTCGAGCGGGGCGCCCCCGGCACGGGCACGGGCCCGCTCCGGCGGGGCCGGGTCGACCTGGTCGTCCAGCTCGGTACGGACCGGCCGGCCGCCCTGCTCGCCGCCGGTCACGCCCAGCGCCGCCAGCCGCACCTGCTGCTCGCCCTCCGGGAGGGCGTGCCCGTGGTCGGCCCGCTCGTCCGCCCACCCGCTGGCCCCTGCCTGAACTGCCTCGACCTGCACCGGGCGGACCGGGACCCGGACTGGCCGGCGCTGGCCGCCCAGCTCGCCACGGGCGCGGGTGAGCAGGCGTGTGCCACCGCGACCCTCCTGGCGGCCGGGGCGTACGCGGCGGCCGAGGCGCTGGCGCAGCTCGACGGGGGCACCCCGGAGACCCTGGGCTGCGCGGTGGAGATCACCGGGGCGGGGCGGTTCCGCCGCCGGATGTGGCCGCCGCACCCCTCCTGCGGATGTTCGCGACGGCGCCGGTGACGCCTGCGTAGGTGGGGAGGGGCACCCAGCCCGGCGGCAGAGCAGCCGCGGGCCCCCGGAGTCGGTAACAATGGCCGGGTGACCGACATCCCGCGCCGGGCCGTGTCCCGGACCGCCAAGCTCGCCGCTCTGCCGCTCGGCTTCGCCGGTCGGACCGTCCTCGGCATGGGTAAGCGCGTCACGGGGCTCGCCTCCGACGTGATCTCCGCGGAGATCCAGCAACGCACCGCCGAGCAGCTCTTCAGCGTCTTGGGGCAGCTCAAGGGCGGTGCGATGAAGTTCGGGCAGGCGCTGTCGGTCTTCGAGGCCGCCCTGCCCGAGGAGATCGCCGCCCCCTACCGGCAGGCGCTGACCAAGCTCCAGGAGGCGGCGCCGCCGCTGCCGGCGGCCAGCGTGCACAAGGTGCTCGCCGAGCAGCTCGGCCCGGACTGGCGGGACCGGTTCGTGGAGTTCGACGACACCCCCGCCGCCGCGGCCAGCATCGGCCAGGTGCACCGGGCGGTGTGGCGGGAGCCGGGCTACGGGCCGTCCGGCGCGCCGCAGACCCGCGACGTGGCTGTCAAGATCCAGTACCCGGGCGCCGGCGACGCCCTGCTCGCCGACCTCAAGCAGCTCTCCCGCCTCGGCGGGATGTTCCGGGCGATCCAGCCCGGGCTGGACGTCAAGCCGCTCCTGGCGGAGCTGCGGGAACGGATCACCGAGGAACTCGACTACGAGCTGGAGGCCGAGTCGCAGCGCGCCTTCGCCGCCGCGTACGCGGACGATCCGGAGATCCACATCCCGGCGGTGGTCTCGGCGTCGCCCCGGGTCCTGGTCACCGAGTGGGTCGAGGGCACCCCGCTGGCGGCGATCATCCGCGAGGGCACGGAGGAGCAGCGCGACGAGGCCGGCCGGCTGATGGCCATCCTGCACCTGTCCGCGCCGCAGCGGGCCGGGCTGTTGCACGCCGATCCGCACCCGGGCAACTTCCGGCTGCTGGCGGACGGCCGGCTCGGCGTGATCGACTTCGGCGCGGTGGCCCGGATGCCGGAGGGCACGCCCGAGCCGATCGGCCGCATCGCCGCGCTGGCGCTGCGGGGCGATGCCGACGAGGTGGTCGCGGGCCTGCGCTCGGAGGGCTTCATCGGTTCCACCGAGGCGATCGACGCCGAGGCCGTGCTCGACTTCCTCCGTCCGATGCTGGAGCCCATCGCCGCCGACGAGTTCCGGTTCACCCGGGCCTGGCTACGCACGGAGGCGACCCGGCTGGCCAGCCCCCGCTCCCCCGCGTACCAGTTGAGCCGGCAGCTCAACCTGCCGCCGTCGTACCTGCTCATCCACCGGGTGACGCTCGGCTCGATCGGCGTGCTCTGCCAGCTTGAGGCGAAGGCGCCCTACCGGGGCATCCTGGAGCGCTGGCTGCCCGGCTTCGCCCCGTCGGCCGGGCGGCCCTCGGCGGGCGGCTGAGCGACGGCCGCGCGACCGGACGTGACGCGCGGCACGAAGCAGACGGCGCGCAGCAGACGGCACGGCGCGCGGCGGCACGGGACGGGGGAACGCGACGAGGGGCGGTGGCCGGAATCCGGCCACCGCCCCTCGACTCTCGGTGGGGTACTAGAGAACGCCCAGGTCGCGCGCCGCTCGGTTGCGGCTGTTCATGGCGACGGTACGGGCGGAAAGGGTTGCCTCAGTGCTCGTGGTGGTACGACCGGCCTGAGGCCGGCGCATTCGAGCCCGGGACAACGCTTCGTGAAGTAGTTGCATCTCGGCGACTCCGTCAAGAACGTTCAGCATGGTGGTCAGCTCTCTCGTCGCCGGCGTGACACCGGCGTGGGTGGGTTGGATCGGGTGCATGTCAGGCCGCCAGCCGGACCGTGGTGCGCGACTCGGACAGCCCACTGGCCGCCAGTCGTGCCTCGGCCTCGACCCGGAGCGCCGCGTCGCGGGCGAGGTCCTCCTTGCGCGGACGGCCACGGGGCCGCTTGCGCGGGACGACCGCGCCACGCTCGAAGATCTCGCCGCCCCAGACGCCCCAGGGCTCGGCCCGCTCCACCGCCCCGGCCAGGCACTCGACGCGCAGCGGGCAGTCCCCGCAGAGCGACTTGGCCAGCTCGAGCTCGGCGGGCGAGTCGGAGAACCACAGGTCGGGGTCGAACTTCCGGCAGGGCAGGTTCGCCTCCACCTCGACGCTCACGTCGAGTGGGGCCAACGCCAGACTCATCGCCCGGTCACCTCTCTCTCACTTCGATCTCGTGGATCGCATTTCCGACGTACTTGGCGGGCAAAAAACTGAGGCCGCGGATCCCGGTAGCGGGTTCCGCGGCCTCGAGGTGAGCCGGTGTCTGAAGATCAGACCGGTCTACCTCGAGGTGGAACTCCGCGGGCGCCCATGTGACGCTTGACAGCATCGACGCCCTTGCCCGTGAAGCCACTGGTCCCCTGGTTTCCGTTTGGCGCGGTGGCGAGGATCAGCTCGGCCTGAGCCTCGACACGGTGCACCTGGGAAACCGACGGTCGCGCAGCGGCGAGGGCCACCCGGACAGCCGACAGCGGAGCGACGACAGCGGGCAGCGCCGCCGAACGCTCGTTGATGTAGACGATCTCCATCGGGGCCACCTCCTCTGACGTTCACTCGTGCCGATACGGTCTCTACCCCTCGTGAGCAGCCCGAATGGCGCCGCTCGCGAGGTGTGTCATGAGGCTATTCCTCGCCACGGGGCGAGGGCAAACGAATTTACGGCGAGATTTCGAAAGTTTTCTCCGGGCAGACGTCGTCGACCGCCGCGCCCGCCACCAGCGCCAGCACCGCCTCCCCGTAGAGGCCGAGTTTCCGGGGCCCGATGCCGGCGATGGCGATCAGTTCCTCCGCCCGGCCGGGGCGCCGTTCCGCGAGCGCGACCAGAGTGGCGTCGGTGAAGACCACATAGGCCGGTACCCGCTGCCCGCCGGCCACCCGCTGGCGCCACTCGTGCAGCCGTTCGTGCAGCTCCTCGTCGATGTCCGAGGGGCAGGTGGGGCAGCGGCCGAGCTTGCGGTCCGGCCCGGCGAGCAGGGTGGCGCCGCAGATCCGGCAGGAGACGATCTGGGTCCGGCGGCGCTCCGGCCGCCGCGCCGCGGGAGCGGCCCCGGCCCGCTCCGCCCCGCCGGAGCGGTCGAGCTGCGGCAGGAACCGCGAGGGCCGCCGGGCCCGCCCGCCCGGGGAGCGGGCCGAGGCGTACGACAGCCAGAGCCACTCCCTCGCCCGGGTGACGCCGACGTAGAGCAGCCGGCGCTCCTCCTCGACCTGTTCGACGGTCTTGGCGTACGTGGTGGGCAGGGTGCCCTCGGAGAGGCCGACCAGGAAGACCGCGTCCCACTCCAGGCCCTTGGCGGAGTGCAGCGAGGCCAGGGTCACCCCGTCGACCGTCGGCACGTGCTGTGCGGCGGCCCGGCGGGCCAGCTCGTCGTTGAAGTCGGCCAGGGTGACGGGGCGCTCGACCGAGGCGGCGGGCCCGATCGGAACCACCTCCGGAGTGGCCGCGTACTCCTCGGCGAGTTGCACCAGCGCGGCGAGCGCCTCCCACCGCTCGCGGGCGGCGCCACCGGCCGGGGCGGCGTCGGGGGCCCAGCCGACCGCGGTGAGCGCCTCCACCACGGCGGCGGGCAGCGGGGTCTCCCCGGGGATCGACCGGGTGGCGGCCCGCAGGGCGACCATCGCCTGCCGCACCTCGGCGCGCTCGAAGAACCGCTCGGCCCCCTGCACCACGTACGGCACCTGCGCCTCGGTCAGCGCCTTCTCGTACGCCTCGGACTGCGCGTTGGTTCGGAACAGCACGGCGATCTCCTTCGCCGGGGTGCCGGCGTCGACCAGGGCGCGGCAGCGGGCGGCCACCGCGTTGGCCTCGGCCGGCTCGTCGGTGAAGATCCGCAGCTCCGGTTCGGGGCCGGGCGGGCGCTGGCCGACCAGCTCCAGGCGCAGCCGGGCCTCGGCGCCCCGCGCCTGGGAGATCACCGCGTTGGCCAGCCCGACGACCTGCGGGGTGGAGCGGTAGTCGCGGACCAGCCGGACCACCGTCGCGCCCCGGTACCGGCGCGGGAAGTCGACGAGGTAGGCCGAGGTGGCCCCGGTGAACGAGTAGATCGTCTGGCTGGCGTCGCCGACCACGGTCAGGTCGTCCCGCCCGCCCAGCCACGCCTGGAGCAGCCGTTGCTGGAGGGGGTTGACGTCCTGGTACTCGTCGACGACGAAGTGCCGGTACTGGGCGCGGACCTGCTCGGCGACGTCCCGGTGCTCCTCGATGCCCCAGACCGCGGCGCGCAGCATGTCCTCGAAGTCGATCACCCCGTTGGACCGCTTGAGCCGCTCGTACGCCGCGAAGACCTCGGCGACGCGGGCCGGCTCGTGCGGGGTGTCCCGCATCGCCTTCGCCGCCGCGACGACGTACTCCCCCGGTTCCACCAGCGACGACTTCGCCCACTCGATCTCGCCGGCGAGGTCCCGGGCGGCCGCCCGGTCGGTGCGCAGGCCGGCCTTGGCCGCGGCGAGGGTGACCAGCCGGACCTTGCTGTCCAGCAGCTCGGGCATGGCCCGCCCCTGGAGCAGCCGGGGCGCGAAGTAGCGCACCTGGCGCAGCGCCGCCGCGTGGAAGGTGCGGGCCTGGACGCCGCCCACCCCGAGCGCGGTGAGCCGGGCGCGCATCTCGGCGGCGGCGCGGGCCGTGAAGGTCACCGCGAGCACGTGCCGGGCGGAGATCTCCCCGGAGAGCGCCCGGTGGGCGATCCGGGAGGTGACCGCGCGGGTCTTGCCGGTGCCGGCGCCGGCCAGGATGCAGACCGGGCCGGCGGGGGCGGTCACCGCCGAGCGCTGCTCGGGGTCGAGCCCGGCGAGCACGCGTTCGGATGCTGAGTGAACCACCACAGCGAGGAATTGTCTCAGCTCCGCCCGACGTTGCAGCGGTTAGCCTGGGCTTGATCGGCAAGCCGCCACGCGGACCGTTGGAGGATCTGACCATGCTGACGATGTACTCGACCCCCTGGTGCGGCTACTGCCACCGGCTGAAGTCGCAGCTCGACCGGGAGGGCATCGGCTACGAGGTGGTCGACATCGAGCAGGACGCGAAGGCCGCGGAGTTCGTGATGAGCGTCAACGGCGGCAACCAGACCGTCCCGACGCTGCGTTTCGCCGACGGCAGCGCCCTGACCAACCCCTCGATCACCCAGGTCAAGCAGCACCTGGCCACGATCGACGCCTGACCGGACGCAGCACCACCCACGAGCGGCCGCCCCTCCGGGCGGCCGCTCGTCGCGTACCACGGGAGGTCCTGACGACGCGGCGGCTCAGCGCGCCGGGCCCGGCGGGGTCGTGCCGACCACCTCCTGGCTCGCGGTGGCGGCCGGGCCGCCGGCGGTGGACCCCTCGGCGGGCCGGCGGGGGGCGGGGATCCGGACGGGTGGCGGCGGGCTGAGCGTGCGGCCGTGCCAGAGGTAGCCGCCGGCGAGCAGGGTGGCCACCCCGATCAGGGCGAACAGGACGCGGTAGTCCAGCACCCCGACGAGCAGCGCCCCCGCGCCGATCGAGAGCGCCTGCGGGCCGCTGACCACGGCCTCCGAGGCCGCGGCGACCCGGCCGAGCAGCGCCTGCGGGGTACGCCGCTGGATCAGCGTGTGCAGCCCGACCATCGTCAGCGGCAGCGACACCCCGGCCAGCAGTACGGCGACGAAGCCGAGCCAGAGGTTCGGGTACACCAGCGCCAGCGAGGCCGGCCCGAAGAACGCCACCCCGGCGGCGAGCGTGCCCACCTCGCCGGCGCGGCGCACCACGGCCGGGGAGAGCAGCCCGCCGACCAGCCCGCCGATGCCCTGCACGGTGACCAGCACGCCGACGAACGCGGCGTCCCGGCGCAACCCCTGGTCGACGTACGCGAAGATCAACGACTCGCTGAAGCCCATCGCCAGCGATCCCAGCCCGTAGCCGAGCAGCGCCCGGCGCAGCGCCGGCTCCCCGGCCAGGTGGCGCAGCCCGGCGCTCACCTCGGCCGGCCAGCGCAGCCCGGGCCCGGTGGGCGGCGTCTCAGTCGTGCGGAGCAGGCCCACCACGACAGCCGCCGAGAGGAAGCCGACCATCCCGATCACGGCCAGCATCCAGCCGCCGACGGCCGCGTAGAGGCCGGCGCCGGCCAGCGGGCCGATCAGCCGCAGCCCCTGGCGTACGGTCTGGAGCACGCCGTTGGCCTCGGCCAGCAGTTCCACCGGCACGAGCTGGCGGATCAGGCCGCTGAGCACCGCGCTGAGGGTGATGTACGACAGGCCGTAGAGGGCCGCCACCACGTAGATGATCCACACGTCGGTCCGGTCCCGCACCACGAGGAGCGGGGTGAGCAGCACGGCCGTCACCAGGTTCGCCGCCACGAAGAACGGGCGGCGGGGGTAGCGGTCGACGATCCACCCCACCAGCGGGGCCAGGGTCATCGGGGCGATGACCGCGAAGATGGTGGCGCCGGCCAGCCCGTCCGACCCGGTCAGGTCCTTCACCCAGATGGCGAGGGCCAGCAACAGGATCGACTCGGCGGCCATGCTGGCGAGCAGGCCGCCGAAGAGCAGGCGGAAATCCGGGCGGCGCAGGACGGTGCGCATGGGGTCCCTCCGGCAGGGGTGGTGCGCGGCGTGGCGCGGTCTGGGGTGGCGCGGTCGGGCCGACGGCGTCGTACCGGACGCCGCGCCCTTCCACGGTCCTCTTTTCTGCGAGACACGCCCCCGCCGGGACCTCCGGCGGGAGGCGCGCCGTCCATACTGACCGTGGGGGGCGAATTTCATACAGTTACCGTCGCGTCTGCGGCGGTCCACGGGAAAAGAGGACGTCGTGCCTCCTGCCTCACCCAGCCCGATCCTGCGCCGCCGCAGGTTGGGCACCGAGCTGCGCCGGCTGCGCGAGGCCGCGGGTCTCACGGGAGACCAGGTCATCGAGCGCATCGGCTGGGCGTCCGCGTCCAAGTTGTCCCGGCTGGAGAACGGCCGCAGCCGCCCAGACCCGGACGACGTCCGCGTGCTGCTGGATCTCTACGGCGCCGACGAGGCGCTGCGCCGGGAACTCCTCGGCATCACCGAGGAGGCCGGCGACATCTGCGGCTGGCTGCGCAACTACCCGGTGATGACCCAGCAGCAGCGCAGCTTCGCCGAGCTGGAGGCGGGCTGCGCGGAGATCTCGGAATACAACCCGGTCCTGGTGCCGGGCCTGCTCCAGACGCCGGACTACGCGTCGGTGCGGATCGCCTCGGCCCGGCAGGTCGACGAGGAGGCCGGCGACCCGGAGGCCGGTGAGGACATCGACACCGAGGTGCGCGCCCGGCTGGCCCGGCAGTCGCTGCTCACCCGCTCGACCGACGCGCCCCGCTACACGGCGGTGCTGGAGGAGGCGGCGCTCGGCGGCCGGACCGGGCCGCCGGAGGTGCTGCGCGCGCAGCTGGTGCAGCTCTGCGAACTGGCGATGCTGCCGAACGTCACGCTGCACGTGCTGCCGCGCGACACCCAGATCGGCGACTGGTACCTCCCGCCGACCGCGTTCTCGGTCTACCGGTTCGCGGATCCGCTCGATCCGGAGACGCTGGCCATCGAAGGGGGGTTCACCGACGTCATGTCGACCGAGGTAAACGCCCTAAATCGCTATAAAGTGGTGTTCGAGTGGCTATGCACGGCGGCGCTCTCCGAATCGGACACCCTCTCCTGGCTGATCGAGGCGACGGGGCGGCTGCCCGGCACGGCGACCGCGTCCACGGTGGCGTACGGGCCGGCAACGGCGCCGACCCAACGCCGCCGGTATTCCGGGCGCCTGACGGATCGGTGATCACGGGGGCCCACCGTCGGGTCGTGCGGCGCCACTCGTTCCATCGGAGCAGTTCACCTCAGGAGTGGCACGATGAACGAGATCCGCAACACGCCGTCCGTACTCGCCCAACTCGCGGACGCCCCGTGGCGTAAGAGCACGCGCAGCCAGACCTCGAACTGCGTCGAGGTCGCACCACTGAGGACCGGGCCGGTCGCGGTGGCCCTGCGGGACAGCAAGGACCAGGGCGGTCCGGTGCTGCTGTTCAACCGGGCGGGCTGGCTGGGCTTCATCGCCGGCGCGAAGAACGGACAGTTCGATCTGAACTGATCCGTCGACCGTCGCGGGGCCGCCGGCAGCGTGCCGGCGGCCCCGTCGCGTCTGCGCCGCACCACCCCGCCGACCAGGCATCCGCTGATCGGATGAGCCTCCGGACCAATCGTCGCGTTTCACTTGATGAGACGACCGCGCGGCGTAACATGACGGCAGAGTGACGTGGAACTTCCACCCGTTCCCCACCCTCGCGATTCATCCGGAGACCCGCATGCGGTTCCTGATCGTTCGCACCGACATCCGCGCCGCCGCCGACGTGGACATCGCCGCCGCCTGGGCGTGCGGTGACCGACTCCGCGACGAGACCACCGCGCCCGAGCCGCGCCGCCAGATCGTGCACGCCGAGGAGCGCGACGCCGCGCTGCTGCTGGCCCGTGCCCTCGCCACGGTCGGCGCGGTCCGCTCCGGGAAGCAGCGGGTCAAGGTGCTCCCGCTCGACGAGCCGGGCCGCGGACGGCGGGTCGCACCCGACGACCGAGGCAGCTGACCCGCACCCCAGACGTCCGTCGTGGTCGGACCGGCTCCCCCGCCGTGCTCCTTTGCCCCAGCCGACCACGGCGGCCCGTGTTCCCGGTCCGTGACCGTCGCGGCAACGGCGGCCACGGGCCGGGACCGCACGACCCCGGCCACCGGCGCGCTCGCGCGCGGCGGAGACCGGCTCAGCAGTGCCCGTCTAGCCAGCGGTGGATCAGGAAGAGCGCGATCGACGACGGCGGCGGCAGCACCAGGCGGGCCCCGCCGACCTCCACCGGCCGTCCCGCCAGGGCCGCGCCGATCTCCCTGCGGGAGAACCACCGGGCGAACGCGATCTCCGTCGGATCCACCTGCACCGGATGCTCCGGATCCGCCGTGGCGAGGAAGCCGAGCATCAGGGAGCCGGGAAACGGCCACGCCTGGCT
Organism: Micromonospora sp. USAFONa4; assembly: GCF_057197825.1. Lineage (NCBI taxonomy): Bacteria > Bacillati > Actinomycetota > Actinomycetes > Micromonosporales > Micromonosporaceae > Micromonospora > Micromonospora sp. USAFONa4. Next base: position 2,324,502 of record NZ_CM170072.1, read on the forward strand.
GCCCGCGTACGCGATGTCGTCGACCGGGACGCCGACCTCCTCGCGGACCTCGCGCAGCACCGCGGCCTCGGCCGACTCCCCCGGCTCGACGTAGCCGGCGAGGCAGGAGAACCGGCGTTCGCCGGCGGTGTGCGGCCAGGTGGCGTTGTTGCCGAGCAGGCACCGCCCGTCGAGGCCCGGGACGCCGTCGTGCACCAGCACGATCATGGCGGGATCGGTACGCGGCCAGATCCGCTCCCCGGCCGGGTCGACCCGGGACCAGCCGGCCTCGTCGACCTCCGTCGGGTGCCCGGTGGCCGACGAGTAGCGGTGCCGCAGGTGCCAGTTGACCAGTGCCAGCGCGGTGGTGAACAGCCCGGCGTCGCGGTCGCCGAGCAGGTGCCCGACCTCGCGCAGGTGCGCCGCCCGGGCCCCGGACACCGCCGGCAGCGGGGCGTCCACGGCGAAGACCGGCACCCCGTCCGGCTCCACGCCGAGGAACATCGGCGACGTCGGCCCGGGCAGCCCGGCCGGATCGACAAGCACCAGCTTCGGCGGCGACGTGTCGGTACGCACCAGCGCCCGGCCGCCGTCGGCGGAGTCGAGCACCAGCACCCGGGCCCGGCTCCACGCCTGCGCCAGCCACCCGGGGTCGGTGCGCCGGTGGGCCGCCCGGTCCAGGGTGGACCGGGCCAGCGGCGGCGCGGGCTCCCCGCTCACGGTCGTGCCGGCTCGGTGGTGACCGGGGCCAGCGCCGCCACCTGCCGCCCGATCCGTTCGGCGTCGCCCAGCACCACGGTGACCGCCCGCGCCGGGGCGAGGTAGCGGGCCGCCGCCTCGGCCACGTCGGCCACGGTCGCCTTCGCCAACCGGGCGGCGTGTTCGGCCAGGAACTCCAGGCGCAGCCCGCTGCCGGCGTACGCGCTGGTCAGCGAGGCGAGCCCGGCCTGGGTGGACATGCCGAGCTGGAGGGTGCCGAGGGCGTACTGGCGGGCCTGCTCCAGCTCGTCCTCGCGGGGCGGGAGGGAGGCCAGCCGGCCGAGTTCGTACGTCGTCTCCAGCAGCGCCGGCCCGGTGACCTCGGTGGCCACGTCGACGGCGGCGACCAGCACCGACCCGGCCACCGAGTGCTCGACGAGGGAGTGCCCCCCGTACGTGTAGCCCTTGTCCTCGCGGATGTTCTCCACCCAGCGGGAGGAGAAGTAGCCGCCGAAGATCAGGTTGGCGAGTTGCAGCGCGGCGTGGTCCGGGTGGGTGCGGGGCACCGCCGGCAGCGCGATCCGCAGCGAGGACTGCACCGCCCCCGGGCGGTCGACCAGCAGCAGCGGCCCGGGCTCCAGCGGCGGGGCGGGCGGCAGGTCGGCGGTGTGCCCGGCGCCGGTCCACCCGGACAGCGCCTTCTCGGCGGCGTCCAGCGCCCGGTCCGGCTGCACGTCGCCGACCAGCACCAGCACGGCGTCGGCGGGGTGCACCCGCTGGGCGTGCAGGGTCCGCAGCACCCCCGGCCGGACCGCCCGGACCGCCTCCGGTTCGGGGGTCTGCACCGCGTACGGGTGGGTGCCGTAGACCCGCCGGAGCAGGGCGGTGCGGGCCAGGTGCGCCGGCTGGCTGCGCGCCACGTGGATCCGGTCCACCAGCCGGTCCCGCTCCGTGGCGACGTCGTCGTTCGGGTAGGCCGCGTCGGTCAGCACCTCGGCGAGGATCTCCAGCATCCGGTCCAGCCCGGTGACCAGCCCGGCGCCGGAGAGCATCAGCCGGTCCGGGTCGATCCCGGCGGAAAGCCCGCCGCCGACCTTCTGCAACTCGGCCGCGATCTGCACGCTGGACATCGTCGCCGTGCCGGAGAGCAGGGTCTGCGCCAGCATGGCGCCCCGGGCGAGGTGGGTGCGGCCGAACGGCATCCACAGCCGCACCTCCACCAGCGGCACCGCCGGCCGGCGTACGGCGATCACGGTCAGCCCGTTGGCCAGCGTGCGCTCGGCCTGCTTCGGCAGCTTGAGCCTGCGGTTCGGGCCGAGCGGCGGCAGCGCCCGGGACGCGGCCGGTGCGGTCACACTCACTGTGTCATCTCCGTTCGCGACTGCGGGGCTCGCAGGACCGGCTCACTCCTCGCGCTCACCGAACCCACCTTCGTTCGCGACTGCGGGGCTCGCAGGACCGGCTCACTCCTCGCGCTCACCGGGCCCCTCCTGGGATGACCTCGATGGACGCGCGGCGCTCGGGCCGCAGGGCGGCCGCGGCGGCGCGGACCTGCTCGTCGGTGACCTCGCCGACGAGCCGGGGCAGGTCGTTGAGCAGCCCGGGCTCGCCGCGCTGCTGCTCCAGCACGGCCATCTGCAACGCCCGGCCGAGCACCGCGTCGGTGTCGCGCAGCAGGTGGGTCGCCATCCGGGCCTGGGTGCGGGCCAGTTCCCCCTCGGCCACGCCGTCGGTGGCCAGCCGGTCCAGCTCCTCGTCGATGGTGCGCAGCACCTTGTCCACGTCCCCGCCGGGTGGCAGGTGCGCCTGGAGCAGCAGCGCCGTCGGGTCCCGCACGTCGAACGGGTCGCCCATGAAGCCGACGTAGCCGCCGAGGCTGGTCACCGCCCGGTCCCGCTGGACCAGCCGCTCGACCAGCCGGGACGCGTCGCCGTCGGTGAGCACCTCGGCCAGCACGACGTACGGCAGGTAGGCGGCGAAGTCGGTGATCGGGTCGGGCACCCGCCAGGCGCCGGCCACCGCCGGCAGCGGGGCCAACTCGTCGGTGTACGAGGTGCGCCGCTCCTCGGTCAGGTCGGGCTCGGCGAAGTCGGGCCGTTTCGGGGCGGGACGCGCCGGCACGTCGCCGAAGTGCCGCTCGATCAGCGTGGTCGCCTCGGCGACGTCGATGTCGCCGCTGACCGCCAGCACCGCGTTGCCGCTCGCGTAGTAGCGGCGGAAGAAGTCGGCGGCGTCGGGAACGGTGGCCGACTCCAGGTCGACGAAGGAGCCGTAGCCGTCGTGCGCGTTCGGGAAGGTGTCGAACATGACCGGTGGCAGGGTCAACCAGGGGAAGCCGCCGTACGGGCGGTTGAGGACGTTGACCCGGATCTCCTCCTTGACCACGTCGACCTGGTTGCGCAGGTTCTCCTCGGTCAGCCGGGGGCCGCGCATCCGGTCGGCCTCCAGGAACAGCGCCCGCTCCAGGGCGTTGCTCGGCAGGGTCTCGTAGTAGTCGGTGTAGTCCAGGTGGGTGGAGCCGTTGAAGGTGCCGCCCGCCCCCTGCACGTGCCGGAAGTGCGCCAGCTTCTCCAGGTTCTCGGAGCCCTGGAACATGAGGTGCTCGAAGAGGTGGGCGAAGCCGGTGCGCCCCTCGGGTTCGGAGCGGATGCCGACGTCGTAGACGACCGCCACCCCGATCACCGGGGCGCTGCGGTCGGGGGTCAGGACCACCCGCAGGCCGTTGTCGAGCGTGAACCGCTCCACCGGGTACTTCGTCGCTGGAATTCTCGATCTCCGCGCCGCCACGGGATCGACCCTAGCGCGTCGGCACTCCCGCCACCGGCGACCTCTCGCCTGCCGCCCCGGCCGGCGCCCGGGGCGTCGTACGCAGCCGCCCCGGCGGCCGGCGGCGACGGCGCGAACACCGGCTGCAAAGCACACCCAATCAGTAGAGATTGCCGCTTTTTCTGGGACGCAGATCCCGGCATGTGGTTGGCCCTTGACGCCAGTTCACCGCCTGCCCCAGTCTTCCTACCAACTAAGTAGGAATACTGCGGATTGGATGGACGATGAGACGGCTCCCCATGCGTCGGTGGGTCTCCCTGGCCACCCTCGCCGTCGTCGGCGTGGCGACCCTGGGCACCGCCGCCGCCTGCGGCGACGACAGCGAGGGCACGGGCGGCGGCTCCGGCCCGACGACGCTGCGGCTCGGCTACTTCCCCAACATCACCCACGCCCCGGCGGTGGTCGGCGTGGAGAAGGGCATCTTCGCCGAGAAGCTCGGCAGCGACGTCAAACTGGAGACGAAGACCTTCAACGCCGGCCCCGCCGCCATCGAGGCGATCTTCTCCGGCGCGCTCGACGCCACGTACATCGGCCCGAACCCCACCGTGAACGCCTTCTCGAAGTCGAAGGGCGAGGCCGTCCGGGTCATCTCCGGCGCGGCCTCCGGCGGCGTCGCGCTCGTGGTCAAGCCCGATATCACCTCGGTGGAGCAGCTCCGGGGCAAGAAGATCGCGACCCCGCAGCTGGGCAACACCCAGGACGTGGCCATCCGCTACTGGCTCAAGGAGAAGGGCCTCGCGACGACCAAGGAGGGCGGCGGCGACGTCAAGATCGTCCCGCAGGAGAACGCCCAGACGGTGGAGACCTTCAACAGCGGGGCCATCGATGGCGCCTGGGTGCCCGAGCCGTTCGTGTCCCGGCTGGTCAACGCGGGCGGCAAGGTGCTCGTCGACGAGCGCGACCTCTGGCCGGACCGGAAGTTCGTGATCACCAACCTGATCGTCAGCACCAAGTTCCTCAAGGAACACCCGGACGTGGTCAAGAAGCTGGTCGAGGGCCAGGTGGCGGCCAACGAGTTCGTCAACACCAAGCCCGACGAGACGCACCAGGCCATCTCCGACCACATCGGAAAGATCAGCGGCAAGCCCCTCGACCTCAAGCTGATCAAGCAGGCCTGGCCGACGCTGGAGTTCACCAACGACCCGATCGCCACGTCGCTGAAGACCGGGCTCGACCACGCCGTCGCCGTCGGCCTGACCCAGCCGGTCAGCCTCGACGGTCTCTACGACCTCACCCACCTCAACGAGGTACTCAAGGGCCAGGGCAAGCCCGAGGTCGTCCAACCATGACGTCGACCACGACGACGCCACGCAGCGCGACCGGCTCGGTCGCGCTGCACGGCGTCACCAAGGTGTACGGGCGCGGGGCGAACGCCGTCGTCGCCCTGGACGGGGTCTCCCTCGACGTCGCGCCCGGCGAGTTCGTCTGCCTGGTCGGGGCCTCCGGTTGCGGCAAGAGCACCCTGCTCAACCTGGTCGCCGGCCTCGACCGGCCCAGCGGTGGGCGGATCACCCTCGACGAGGGCGTCGACCCGGGACTGATGTTCCAGGAGCCCGCCCTCTTCCCCTGGCTCACCGTCGAGGGCAACGTCGAGGTGCCGCTGAAACTGCGCGGGCTGCCCCGGGCGGCGCGGCGGGACCGGGTCGCCGAACTGCTCGGCACGGTCCACCTGGCCGACTTCGGCCGCAAGCGCCCGCACGAACTGTCCGGCGGCATGCGCCAGCGGGTGGCGTTGGCCCGCACCCTCGCCCTGGACACGCCGGTGCTGCTGATGGACGAGCCGTTCGGCGCGCTGGACGCGATGACCCGGGACATCCTGCACGACGAGCTGGAACGGATCTGGACCGAGCGGCGGCTCACCGTGCTCTTCGTGACGCACAACGTCCGCGAGGCGGCCCGGCTCGCCGACCGGATCATCCTGCTCTCCAGCCGGCCCGGCCGGATCATCTGGTCCACCCCGGTCGACGTGCCCCGGCCGCGCCGCATCGACTCCCCCGAGGTCGCCGCGATCGCCGCCGAGGTCACCGGCCGCCTGCGTACGGAGGTGGGCCGTCATGGCCGGTGACACCCTCGCCGCCGTCCCGCGTACCGACTCGGAGATCTCCGGGCTGGACGCCCTGGAGCTGGCCGGTCGGGAGAAGAGCCGCACGAGGGCCAGCCGGCTCTGGGCGGCGACCTGGCCGAAGCTGGCCGCGCTCGTCCTCGCCGTCGGCGCCTGGCAGGTCGTCGTCTGGACCGGCTGGAAGCCCGAGTACTCGTTGCCGGGCCCGGTGGCCGTGGGTCAGGAGCTGCTCCGGCAGGTCAGCGGCGTCCAGCTCTGGGAGGGGCTGGTCACCACCCTGCGCCGGGCGGCCCTCGGCTATGTCTTCTCGGTCGCCGTCGGCCTGCTGCTCGGCCTCGCGGTGGCCCGGTCGCGGATCCTGCGGGCCGCGATCGGCTCGATGATCACCGCGTTGCAGACGATGCCGTCGATCGCCTGGTTCCCGCTGGCGATCCTGCTGTTCGAGCTGAGCGAGAAGGCCATCTTCTTCGTGGTGGTGCTCGGCGCCGCACCGTCCATCGCCAACGGCGTGATCGCCGGTGTGGACTACGTGCCGCCGCTGCTGCTACGCGCCGGCCGCAACCTCGGCGCCCGGGGGCTCAACCTGTACCGGTACGTCATCGCGCCCGCCGCGCTGCCGGCCATCGTGGCCGGTCTCAAGCAGGGTTGGGCGTTCTCCTGGCGCAGCCTGATGGCCGGCGAGCTGATCGTGGTCGGCATCTCGCAGACCTCGCTGGGCGCGCAGCTGACCTACTCGCGGGAACTCTCCGACTCGCCCTGGCTGATCTCCACGATGATCGTGATCCTGGTGCTGGGCCTGGCGGTGGACGCCGCGTTCGGGGCGGCGGACAAGGCGATCCGGCGTCGCTGGGGCGTGTTGGACCAGGCGGGTCAGTGACGTGTACGTCTCCGCGCGCAGTGACTACGCGCTCCGGGCCATGCTCGCCGTCGCCGCCGCGGCTCCGGTCGGCGGCGGCGGGCTGGTCAAGGCGGGGACGCTGGCCGACAGCCAGGGCATCCCGCTGAGCTTTCTCCAGGGCATCCTGGTCGACCTGCGCCGGGCCGGCCTGCTGGTGAGCCACCGGGGCACCGAGGGCGGGTACGCCCTGGCCCGCCCCGCGGTGGAGATCAGCGTCGGCGACGTGCTCCGCGCGATCGGCGGCTCCCTGACGACCGTCCGCGGCCTGCCGGCCGAGCGGGCCGGCTACGCGGGTGTGGCGACCGGCCTGCGGGACGTCTGGCTGGCCGTGCACGGCGCGATCGCCCTGGTGGTCGACCGCACCACCCTCGCCGACCTGCTGGGGGCGGAACACCTCCCGGCCGGCGCCGGGGAGACCCACGCCCGCTGACCGCGCACCGCCTCGTCCGGCGACGGGCAGGCAGGCCAAGCGACGGTCAGCCGACGGTGGGCACCGGCCGCTCCGTCGGGCTGCGAAGCTCGACTGGGGCGGCCGGCGCGGCCCCGTCCGGGGTGGCGTGCCACGGCGTGAACACCGCGACCACGGCGAGCAGCAGCCCGGCCAGCGCCACCGCGAGCACCAGCAACAGTTCCCGCGCCGCGCCCGAGCCGGCGTCGCCCGCCATGGTCACCCCTCCCATGCCGGGCGGTCCCGCCCGGATCTTCCCCCGCCCCCAGCTTTCACCACCCCCGGCGGCGGAAACAGTCGCCGATCGGACGTAACGTTCGCTGATTCCAGACTCAGCCATCGGCTCCGGGCACGGGTGCCCGGAGCCGATGGGAGAGCGGAACGCGGAGGGTTGGTCAGGAGGCGTGCGGGGTGCGGGGGCGGCGCGAGCGGCGGGGCCGCCCCGAGGCGCGGTGCGGAGCCCGGCCGCCCTCACCGGCACGGCCGGCCGACCGGCCGCCGGCAGACCCGGCGGAGGCGGCCTGCGGCGCGGGCGGCGCGATCGTCACCGGCACGCCGGACGGCTCCCGGGCGCCGGTCACCCGGGCCAGGGCCTCGTCGCCGGGGCGCACCTGGACGGACTCGGGACGGATGCCGGCGGTCGACATCAGCCGGGACACGTCCCGGCGCTGCTCCGGCAGGACCAGGGTGACGACCGTGCCGGACTCCCCCGCCCGGGCGGTACGCCCACCACGGTGCAGGTAGTCCTTCGCCTCGGTGGGCGGGTCCACGTTGACCACCATGTCGAGCCCGTCGACGTGGATGCCCCGGGCCGCCACGTCGGTGGCGACCAACGCCGTCACCTGCCCGGTGCGGAACTGCTCCAGGATCCGGGTGCGCTGCGGCTGCGACTTGCCGCCGTGCAGCGCGGCCGCGCGTACCCCCTTGGCCAGCAACTGGCGGGCGAGCCGGTCGGCGCGGTGCTTGGTGCCCATGAACAGGATGGTGCGGCCCTCGCGGGCGGCGATCCAGGTCAGCGCGGTGGGCTTGTCCACCGCGTCGACGTGCAGCACGTGGTGGGTCATCGCGGTCACCGTGGCGGTGCCCGGGTCGACCGAGTGCGAGACCGGGTTGCTGAGGAAGCGGCGCACCAGCTTGTCCACGCCGCCGTCGAGGGTGGCCGAGAAGAGCATCCGCTGCCCGTTCGGGGCGACCTGCTCCAGCAGCTTGGTGACCTGCGGCAGGAAGCCCATGTCGGCCATCTGGTCGGCCTCGTCGAGCACGGTGATGCCGACCTGGTCCAGCCGGGCGTCGCCGCGGTTGATCAGGTCGTGCAGCCGGCCCGGGGTGGCCACGACCAGTTCGGCGCCGGCGCGCAGGGCGTCCGCCTGGCGTTGCAGGGAGAGCCCGCCGACGACTGTGGCGCAGCGCAGCCCGACGGCGCGGGCGTACGGGTCGAGCGCGGTGGTGACCTGCTGGGCCAGCTCGCGGGTGGGCACCAGCACCAGGGCCAGCGGTCGGCCCGGGCGGGCCCGGCGGCCGGCGGTGCGGGACAGCAGGGGAAGCCCGAAGGCGAGCGTCTTGCCGGAGCCCGTGCGGCCCCGGCCGAGGACGTCCCGGCCGGCGAGCGAGTCCGGCAGGGTCGCCGACTGGATCGGGAACGGCTCGGTGATGCCCTGGGCGGTCAACTCGGCGAGCAGCGCCGGAGCCAGCCCGGTGAGGGCGAAAGAGGGTACGACAGTGGTCATGCGGAAGCCTTCCTCGACGCGGCACGTGTCGAGGGAGGGCGCCGGATGCGGCGCTGTCACCGGCGGACCAGGCCGCGGGTGACTCACAAGCACGAACCGAAAGGGGTACGGGCCCCGGCCCGCCGCCGTTCGCCGCCTGCTCACGCAGGTCGACGGTGCGGCGGGCCGGTCCCGTCACCGCGCCCGGAGGGCGCGATGGGTGTTACTGGACGATCCGAAGATCAGAGCGGGCGGATGTTCTCCGCCTGCGGGCCCTTCTGGCCCTGGGTCACCTCGAACTCGACCCGCTGGTTCTCGTCCAGGCTCCGGTAGCCGGAGGACTGGATCGCCGAGAAGTGGGCGAAGACGTCGGCGCCGCCGCCGTCCGGGGTGATGAAGCCGAAGCCCTTGTCAGCGTTGAACCACTTGACGGTGCCAATAGCCATTTTTGTTTCGTCTCCTTGACGGAACGTCGAACCCGCACTTGTTGCGGGCTCGAAGAGGAGCGCGCCACGCGGAACTGCCTGGCTCGCTTGTCGCTTCTGGTCGCCCCGCCCGGAGAACTCCGGACACAACAAAGAGCGCCTGGGCCACAATCCTCCAGGCGCACACAGAGTCTCTGGGAACCATAACTGCAACGCGACCAACCTATCACGGATTCGTCCCGGCACCACCGTCTGCCGGGATTTCCGGTACGGAGGCGATCAGCGCGGTCAGCCCGTCCGCGTCGAGCAGGTCCGCCGGGCGGACCGTTACCCCGTCCCGCACGTAGTGGAACGCCGCGCCGACCCGCTCCACCGGCACGCCGGCCAGCTCCGCCCAGGCCAGCCGGTAGACCGCGAGCTGCACGGCGGCCACCTCGGCGGCTGCGCCTGCGGGCTGCCGGCCGGTCTTCCAGTCGACCACGTCGAACCGCCCGCCCGGCCGGGCGAAGACGGCGTCCATCCGCCCCCGGACCACCACTCCGGCGATCACTGTGGCGAAGGGCACCTCCACCTCGACCGGCACCCGCTCGGCCCACTCGCTGGCCAGGAAGCGCTCCTGGAGCTCGGCCAACGCCTCGTCAGGCGCCGCGTCCGCGTCCGCCGCACCCGGCAGCTCGTCCAGGTCGAGCAGCCGGTCGGCGCCGAACCGCTGCTCCAGCCAGGTGTGGAAGGCGGTGCCCCGGCGGGCGTACGGATTGGGTTCGGTGGGCACCGGGCGGCGCAGCGCGCGGGCCAACGCCGCCGGATCCCGGCGCAGCGCCACCAACTGGGTCACCGACAGCTGGCCGGGCAGGGCCACCTCGACGGCGCCGGACTGCCGGGTCAGCTCGGCCCGCTCGGCGAGCAGCAGGTCGGCCTCCCGCCGCCACCGCGCCACGTCCGCGTCGTCGGCCGACGGCTCCGCGCCCGCCCCGGCGGTGTCGTCGCCGCCGGACGCCACCCGTTCGGCGGTCTCGCCGCCGGAAAGCGGGCGGGCGGCTGCGTCCCCGTCGGACGGTGGGCGGGCGGCCGTGTCGCCGTCGGCGAGGAAGCGGCGGACCAGGGCCGCCGCCTCGGCCAGCGCCGGCCGGCGGGCGCCCAGCGGGTCGGCCGGCCACTCGGCGCGCAGCACCACCTCGGTCGTCGGGTTGACCGCGTCGCCCGGCGGCTCCGGCGCCCACTCGTCCACCAGGTGCCCGGCGCGGGCGTCCAGGCAGGCGTCGTGCACCTCCCGCAGCAGCACCGACGGGCCACGCGGCCGTTTGGTGCCCTCCCCCCACCAGTAGCCGGAGCAGAGCAGCAGCCGCCGGGGGCGGGTCACCGCCACGTACGCCAGCCGGCGTTCCTCACGCTCGTCGTGCGCCCGCCAGGCGTCGGTGAAGTCCTCCAGCGCCCGGGCCACCCCCCGCTGGTCCTCGGCCTCGTCGAGGCCCAGCTCCGGCAGCCCGTCGGCGTCGCCGCGCAACGGGAACGGCAGCACGCCCAGCCCGCCGAGCCAGTGGTCGGAGTTGCGCACCGGCCCCGGCCAGACGCCCCGGCTCAGCCCGGCCACCGCGACCACGTCCCACTCCAGGCCCTTCGCGGCGTGCGCGGTGAGGATCTGCACCGCGCCCTCGACCACCTCCACCTCGCCCGGCGTGAGGCCGCGCTCCTCGTCCTCGGCGGCGGCCAGATAGGCCAGGAACCCCGACAGGGTGGCGCCCGGCGTCTCGCCGCTGAACCGGGCGGCGACGTCGCCGAGCGCGTCCAGGTGGCCCCGGGCCAGGCCGGCGTCCCCGGCCCCGTCCCGGCCGGCCCGCACCGCCACCTCCACGTCCAGGCCGATCGTCCGCTCGATGTCCGCGATCAGCTCCGGCAGGGACTGGTCCAGCCGGTAGCGCAGCAGGCCCAGCTCCCGGGCGTACGCCCGCAGCCGCGCGTAGCCCTCCGCCGAGTACGCCTGCGCCGGGCCCAGATCGGCCAGCGCCTCCACCAGGGTCGCCTCGTCGAGCAGGTCCGGGCTGATCTCCGGGGTGCCGTCGTCGGCGAGCCTGCGCCGGGCCGCCGCGATGGACTTCGCCCGGCGGTGCAGGGCCACCAGGTCACGGGGCCCGATCCGCCAGCGCGCGCCGGTCAGCAGCCGCAGCAGCGCGGCCCCGTCCGTCGGGTCGGCCAGCACCCGCAGCGTGCACACCACGTCCCGCACCTCGGGGGTGTCCAGCAGGCCGCCCAGGCCCACCACCTCGACCGGCAGGCCGCGCTCGCGCAGCGCCGACTCGATCGCCGGAATCTGGCTGCGCAGCCGCACGAGCACGGCGGTCGTGGGCCGCAGCGGCACCGGGATGTGCTCGGGCAGCACGCCGGGCATCCCGGCCGCGCCGCGCCACGCGTGCAGCACGCTGTCGGCGATCCAGTCGGCCTCGTCGGCGTACGTCCGCAGCAGGGCGCAGTGGACGGTGCCGCCGGCGGTGCCGCGGGCGCTACGGTGCGGAATCGGGTCCTTGACGCTCATCGCCGCGTGCAGCTCGGGCACCCGGGCGCCGGCGGCCCGCAGCGGGGTGGCGAGGGCGTTGGCGACTCCGAGGATCTCCGGCCGGTTACGCCAGCTCGTGGTGAGGCTGAGCACCTCGGCCGGCGTCCCGTCCGCCCGCGCGAAGTCGGTGGGGAACCGGTCCAGGGTGCCGGCGCTCGCCCCGCGCCAGCCGTAGATCGACTGGCAGGGGTCGCCGACCGCCGTCACCGGGTGCCCGCCGCCGAAGAGCGCGTTGAGCAGCACCACCTGGGCGTGGCTGGTGTCCTGGTACTCGTCGAGCAGCACCACCCGGAACCGGTCCCGCTCGATCTCGCCGACGCCCGGGTGGTCGCGGGCGACCCGGGCCGCCCGCGCGAGCTGGTCGGCGAAGTCCATCGCCTCGAAGTCCTCCTTGCGCCGGGCGTACGCGCGCACCAGCGGGAGCAGCTTCAGCCGGATCTGCTGGAGTTGCAGCGCCTTGCGCACGTCGGCGTAGACCCGGCCGGGGCGCACCTGCACCTCGGCGAAGAACCGGCCCGTCCACGCGGCCAGCGCGTCCGGGTCGACCAGGTGCTCGTCCAGCTCGCCGGCCAGCGCCAGCACCGCGTCGGTGATCGTGCTCGGCATCCGGTCCACCCCGGACATGTCGCCGTCGTAGTTGCGCACCAGCAGGTCGACCAGCTGCCAGCGGGACGCCTCGGTGAGCAGCCGGGTGGACGGCTCGTAGCCCGCCCGCAGCCCGTGCTCGGTGACGATCCGGCCGGCGTACGAGTGGTAGGTGGAGACGGTCGGCTCCCCGGCCAGCGGGTCGTCGAGCGGGTCGCGCCCCCGCCGCCCGAGCCGGCGCACCAACTGGTCGAGCCGCGTACGCACCCGGTGCGCCAGCTCCCCGGCGGCCTTGCGGGTGAAGGTGAGCCCGAGCACCTGCTCCGGCCGCACGTGCGAGTTGGCGACCAGCCAGACCACCCGGGCGGCCATCGTCTCCGTCTTGCCCGACCCGGCGCCCGCGACCACCAGCAGCGGCTCGACGGGCGCGGCGATGATCGCGGCCTGTTCCCGGGTCGGCGCGGGCAGCCGCAGCAGCTTCGCCAACTCCACCGGCGTGTAGCGGGGGCCGGCGTCGGCGACCCGGGGCGTCGGGGTCGCGCTGCTGAACAGGGCGGGCTGCGTCAAGACGTCTCCGGACGACGGGTGGTCGGCGGCTCGACCACCTGGCGGCCCTGCCCGGACACCGGGCAGCTCGTACGCACCGGGCAGACCCGGCACTTGGAGTTGGCGACCGCGGCGAAGGTGGCGGCGGCCATCGTATCCGCGGTGCGTCGCACCAGCGCGGTCGCCCAGCCGGCCTCCGGGCCCTCCCCCGCGGGCGCCTGGCTCTGCTCCTTCGCGTCCTTCGCGCCGGTGCCGAGCTGCACCAGGGCCGCGCCGCCGGACTCCTCGCCGAAGTCGGCGAAGGCCCCCGCCTCCACCGCCGCCTGGTAGGCGCCGAGCTGCGGGTGCTCGGCGAGGTCGTTGGCCGTGACGGCGGTGGACTTGCCGGTCTTCAGGTCGATGACGACCAGCCGGCCGTCCTCGTCGACCTCCAGCCGGTCCACCCGGCCGACCAGCTCGATTGGCCGGTGCGGATCGTCGAGGCGCACCGCGAACTCGTGCTCGATGGCGAGCAGCCGGCGCGGATTCGCGGCCAGCCAGCGGAGCAGCTTGTCCACCATCGCCTCGGCGCGGCTGTGCTCCGGACCGACCATCCAGCGGGCGGCCAGCTCGATGACGTCGAACCGGGCGGCGACGTAGTCCAGCAGGGCCCCCCGGTCGGCGCTGGCGTCCTCGGCGAGCATCGCGGCGGCGTGCACCAGGTTGCCGACGCCCTGGGCGGCGCTGGCCGGTGGGCTGCCGCCGTGCCGCTCCAGCAGCCAGCGCAGGCTGCACCGCAGCGCGCTCTCCATCGCCGACGGGGTGACCCTGACCGGTGCCCCCTCGTCGACCAGCGGGCGGTCGTCGGAGAGCTGCCGCAGCCCCCACCAGTCGTCCGGGTGCGCGCCGGCCACCCCGGCGGCGGCGAGCCGGGCCAGCTCGGCAGCCGCCGCCTGCCGCCGGGCGTAGGACACGGCCGGGTCGCTGACGGCGGTACGCAGCTCCGCCACCAGCGCCGGCAGGGTCAGCGCCCGGGGCGGCCTGCTCACCGGCAACGCCCCCGGCCGATCCGGCTCCTCCGGGTCGCTGGGATCCGTCGGGTCAGTGGAGTCTGTCGGGTCAGTGGGATCCGGCGGGCCGGCCGGGTCGATCGGATCCGTCGGGTCGGTGGGGCCCAGCTCGTAGAGGAAGCGGCTCGGCTGCTCCTCGTGGTCGTCGCCGCCCACCGCGGCGGAGGCCACCGCGCTGACCAGCAGCCGTCGCCGGGCCCGGGTGACCGCGACGTGGAACAGCCGGCGCTCCTCGTCGAGCAGCGCCGAGGTCTGCCCGACCAGGGCCGCCACCACGCCCGCGCCGGCCGTCCGGCCGGCGAGCACGTCGACCAGGCGCTCCGAGCCGAGCAGGCTGCCGCGCAGGCGCAGGTCGGGCCAGACGCCCTCCTGCACCCCGGCGACCGCCACGAGATCCCACTCCAGCCCCTTCGCGGCGTGCGCGGTGAGCAGCCGTACCGCCTCCCCCCGGTCGGCGGTCGGGGCGAGGGTGTCGGCCGGCAGGTCCTGGCCGAGGACGTGGTCGAGGAAGACCTCCGTACGCGCGCCGGGCAGCCGGTCGGTGAACCGGGCCGCCGCGTCGAAGAGGACCATCACGGCGTCGAGGTCGCGGTCGGCCGTCTCGGCGCGGCGGCGCCGCGCGACATCGCCCTCGCCGGTCACCGTCTGGCCGCGGCCGGTCGCCGCGGACCACAGCTCGGCGAGCCCGCTGGCCCGCCACACCGCCCAGAGCACGTCCTCCGCCGTGGCGCCGGGCCGCGCGGCGGACTCCCGGGCCACGGCCAGCAGACCGGCCACCGTCTGCGCCGGCTCCGCCCAGTGCCGCTCGATCCCGGCCAGCCCGGCCGGGTCGCGCAGCGCCTCCACGATCAGCTCGCCCGAGGGCCGGCGGTCGCCGCCGGCCAGCGCCAGGGCGCGCAGCCCCTGCCGCAGCCGCCGCTCGGCCAGCGGATCGGCGCCGCCGAGCGGCGAGTGCAGCAGCGCCACGGCGGCCTCCTCGTCGAGCCGCTCGGGCTCCAGGGCGCAGCGCAGCAGGAGCAGCAGCGGCGCGACCGCCGGTTGCAGGTGCAGCGGCAGGTCCTCGCCGTGCACGACGGTGGGCACCCCGGCGGCGTGCAGGGCACGTTGCAGCGAGGGCAGCTGCCGCCCGGTGGAGCGCACCAGCACGGCCATCTCCGACCAGGGCACGCCGCCGAGCAGGTGGGCCTCGCGCAGCGCGTGCGCCAGCCAGGCGGCCTCGCTGGTGGCCGAGCGGAAGGTGCGTACCTCGACCGCGCCGGGGGGCGCGTCGGGCAGCGGGTGCAGCCGGCGGTGCGCAGCCGGGCCGCGCAGCCGCCGCGCCAGCCGGCCGGACGCGGCGAGCAGCCGGGCACCGGCCCGGTAGGACGTGGTGAGCACCACCTGTGCCGCGGGCGCCCCCGAGGCGGTGCGGAAGCGGTGCGGGAACGTCGCCACCCCCGCCGGGTCGGCGCCCCGGAAGGCGTACGTGGACGAATCCGGGTCGGCGAACGCGACCAGGGGCTTGCCGCCGCCGGCCACCGTCGCGAGCAGGTCCTGCTGGGCCGGGTCGGTGTCGGCCAGCTCGTCGACGTAGACGTACGCCAGCCGCCGGCGCTCGGCCGCGAGCAGCTCGGGGTCGTCGAGCAGCATCCCGGTGGCGGCGCGGACCAGCTCGGCCGGGTCGTACGCGACGGAGCCACGGTTGCTGACGTCGCGCAGGGCGAGCACGGCCACGTACTCCCGCAGGAAACGCGCGGCGGCGGGCCAGTCGGCGCGGCCGAGCTTCTCGCCCAGCCGGGCCAGCTCGACGGGACCGACGCCCCGCTCGGCGGCGCGCATCAGCAGGTCGCGCAGCTGCGCCGCGAAGGCCCGGGTGCGCAACGCCGGGCGCAGGTCCTCCGGCCAGCCGACCGGGTCGTCGTCGGGCGCCTCGCCGACCACGTCGAGCAGCTCGCGGATGATCAGATCCTGCTCCGGCCCGGTGAGCAGCCGGGGGGACGGCTCGCCGCGCTCGGCCGCCGCCCGCCGCAGCAGCCCGAAGGCGTACGCCGGAAGGGTGCGCACCAGCGGCTCGCGCAGCACGCGGTGCCCGCCCTCGGCGACGCGGGCCTCGATCCGCTGGCGCAGCGCGGTGGCGCCCCGGCGGCCGAAGGTGAGCACCAGGATCCGCTCCGGGTCGACGCCCTCGGCCACCCGCGCGGCGACGGCCTCGACCAGCGTGGCGGTCTTGCCCGTGCCGGGACCGCCGAGCACCAGCATCGGCCCGTCGGTGTGCGCCACGATCTCGACCTGGCGCGGATCGGCCAGCCGCGCCGCCCCACGGTGCGCGCCCCCGTCGGCCGGCCCCCCGGACCGCCGCTCACCCCCAGCCGGCCCCCCGGACCGACCGTCCCCCCGGGCCGGCCCGCCGGGCCGGTGGTCCCCCCGGACCGCCTCGACAGGCCGGCGCACCAGCCGGTACGCCTGCATCCGTCCATCCCACCACGCCGGTACGACACCCCCGCCCCGCCACCCCGCCAGGGACCAACCCGCACGCCCCCGTCAGAGGAGTTGGAGTTCCAGGGTGTCCAGGGCGGCGGGGACCGTGTCGGTCACGGTGAGCAGGCCCAGGCCGGCGGGCTTGAGGAAGGTCTGGTCGGCCAGCGCGCCCAGCCAGTCGAGCACCGGGCGGTAGAAGCCGTCGGTGTCGACCAGCACCATCGGCTTGGCGTGCAGGGCCAGGGTGGCGGTCGTCCAGACCTCGAACAGCTCGTCGAGGGTGCCGAGCCCGCCCGGCAGGGTGAGGAACGCGTCCGACTTGTCGATCATGAGGGTCTTGCGGCTGGCCATCGAGTCGGTGACGAGCAACTCGTCCGACGCCAGGTCGGCGACCTCCAGGTCGACCAGCGACTGCGGGATCACCCCGACCGTCCGGCCGCCGGCGGCCCGCGCCCCGTCCGCCAGCGCGCCCATCATGCCGACGCACCCGCCGCCGCTGACGAGGGTGTGCCCGCGCCGGGCGATCTCCGCGCCCGTCTCGGCCGCGAGGTCCAGCCAGCGCTGGTCGAGCGTACGGGAGGAGGCGCAGAACACGCAGATCGCGGCCATGTCAGCGCTTCCGGTTCTCGTCGCCCGCCTCGGCGGCGGCCTGCTGGTCGGCGGCGGTGACGGCGACGGCTTCCTTGCGGACGGCCTCCTGCTCGACGTTGAGGGCGGCTTCGGCCTCCACGATGTGCCGGACCGCCGCGTCGACGTCGTCGGTCACGCAGATCAGCTCCAGGTCGACGGGGCCGATCTTCCCGTCGGCGGCCATCGTGTCGCGCAGCCAGTCGAGCAGGCCGCGCCAGTAGTCGGCGCCCATCAGCACCACGGGGAACCGGGTCACCTTGCCGGTCTGCACGAGGGTGAGCGCCTCGAAGAGCTCGTCCATGGTGCCGAACCCGCCGGGCAGCACGACGAACGCCTGGGCGTACTTGACGAACATGGTCTTGCGGGCGAAGAAGTAGCGGAAGTCGATGGCCAGGTCGACCCAGTCGTTGAGCCCCTGTTCGAAGGGGAGCTCGATGCCGAGGCCGACCGACAGCCCACCGGCCTCGCTGGCGCCCCGGTTGGCCGCCTCCATCACGCCCGGCCCGCCGCCGGTGATCACCGCGTAGCCGGCCCGGGCCAGGGCAGCGCCCAGCGCCTC
The DNA here is from genome assembly GCF_057197825.1 of Micromonospora sp. USAFONa4. NCBI lineage: Bacteria > Bacillati > Actinomycetota > Actinomycetes > Micromonosporales > Micromonosporaceae > Micromonospora > Micromonospora sp. USAFONa4. The sequence goes on from NZ_CM170072.1 coordinate 2,341,922, forward strand.
GGCCAGCTGGCACTCGGGGCTCTCCGGGTGGCTGCGGGCGGAGCCGAACACGCTGACCGCCGAGGGCAGGTCGGCGAGGGTGTCGAAGCCCTCGACGAACTCGGAGAGGATGCGCAGCGCCCGCCAGGCGTCCTTGGTCTTCCAGTCCTCACGCCCCCGCGAATCGAGCAGGCGCTGGTCGGCGGTGCTGCCCGTCAACGCCTGCCGACGCAGCGTCACGGCCCCCCGGTGCCGTTCCTGTCCCGGCTCGCGGCCGGATTCCCGCCCGTTGCTCTGACCCATGGGAGCAACCGTAGTGGAGCCGCACCCGCCAGGTGCGCGCACCGTGAGCCGGGCCGCCGCAGGTGACGGCCAAGGCGACGAACGACACACCACCCCCGGGCGCCGGACGACGCGGCACCGGGCGGCGGGCGGCACGGCCCCGGCGGCGGGCGGCACGGCCCCGGCGGCGACCTCGGGCGACGGGCGGAGACGGGCCGGGCGACGATCGGAAAAATTCTTCCGGATCTTGGGCAACTAATTCGGTCGCACGGGCGTCTTACTATTCACATACCGGGTATGCCCCGGCGCGCGCCTTCGGGGGAGGAGTCAGCGTGATCAGCAACAGCGAGATGATCCGGATCCGGCGGCAGATGCAGCGCCGCATCCGCGACGTGGTGGCCGAGCGCCGCCGCGCCCGCCTGATGGAACCGTCCACCGACCAGGGCGGCCAGACCGACGCCCGGCCCGCCGCCGACGCGTCCACCACCGTCTGACCGCACCGACGACATCGAGCACGGAAGGTCCGCGTCGTCCGACGCGGACCTTCCGTCCGTCCGGGGCACGCCCCCGCGGGGAGCGTCAGGAAGAGGCGAGCCAGCGGCGCAGGGTGACGGCGCCCTCCCGGATCTTGCTGATCTCCACGTGCTCGTCGGGGTGGTGGGCCAGGTTGGGGTCGCCGGGGCCGAAGTTCAGCGCCGGGATGCCCATCGCGGCGAACCGGGCCACGTCCGTCCAGCCCAGCTTGCCGATCGGCGCGGAACCGACCGCGGCGAGGAACTCCTTGGCGGGTGCCGCGTCCAGCCCGGGCGGGGCGCCGGCGGCCGAATCCGTGACCCGCACGTCGAAGCCGGCGAAGACCTCGCGCAGGTGCGCCTCGGCCTCGGCCGGGGTCCGGTCCGGCGCGAACCGGTAGTTGACCTCGACCTCGCACCGGTCGGGCACCACGTTGCCGGCCACGCCGCCGTGGATGCGGACCGCGTTCATCCCCTCCCGGTAGTCGCAGCCGTCGATGGTCACCCGCCGCGCCTCGTAGTTGGTCAGCCGGTCGAGCACCTCGCCGGCCGCGTGGATCGCGTTCACCCCGTGCCAGGAACGGGCCGAGTGGGCGCGTACGCCGGTGGTGGTGACGACCCCCCGCATGGTGCCCTGGCACCCCGCCTCGACGATGCCGTGCGTCGGCTCCAGCAGCAGCGCGAAGTCGGCCTCCAGCCACTGCGGGTACGCGTCGGCGACCAGGAAGAGGCCGTTGTACTTCGACTCGATCTCCTCCGCCTCGTAGAAAAAGTACGTCACGTCGTAGCGCGGGTCCGGCAGGCTCACCGCCAGGTTCAGCGCGAACGCCACTCCGGACTTCATGTCCGAGGTGCCGCAGCCGTACATCAGGTCGCCGCGCATGGTCGACGGGAAGTTGTTGTTCAGCGGCACCGTGTCCAGATGACCGGCGAGCACCACCCGTTGGCCACGGCCCAGGTCCGTCCGCGCCATCACCGTGTTGCCGTGCCGGTACGTGGACAGGTGCGGTACGCCCCTCAGCACCTCCTCCACGCAGTCGGCGATCGCCTTCTCGTTGAGGGACACGGACTCCATGTCGACAAGCGCGCGGGTCAGCGCCACCGGATCGGCCAGGACCTCGGGGGTCAGCGGGTTCTCCATGGTTCGCACGGTACCGTCAGATCCGGCGAGCGCGTGGAGCGAGCGTTCCGGGGCGGCCCGCGCGGGACGCGGGGCGCGGAGGGCTCGCCGGCCCGCAGCACGAACGAGAGGTGAATCAGTGACGTCCGAATCCGCCTGGGGCATCGGCCTGGCCACCGTTACCGCTGACGACCAGGTGCTCGACACCTGGTATCCGACGGGCAAGCTGGGCCTCGGCGAGCTGCCGCTGGTCGCCGGCGAGGACGAGGCGGACGTGCTGGACCTGCCCCCGGGGGCGGTCGGCGACCGGGCGCTGCCCGGGCTGCGTACCGTCCAGGTGGTCACCGTGATCGGCTCGCTGGACGAGCCGATCAAGGACGCCGCCGACGCGTACCTGCGGCTGCACCTGCTCTCCCACCGCCTGGTGCGACCCAACGAGCTCAACCTCGACGGCATCTTCGGCAAGCTGGCGAACGTGGCCTGGACGTCCGCCGGGCCGTGCCCCCCGGAGCGGGTCGACGAGCTGCGGGTCATCGAGCGGGCCGCCGGCCGCCACCTGGCCGTCCACGGGGTGGACAAGTTCCCCCGGATGACCGACTACGTGGTGCCGTCGGGCGTGCGGATCGCCGACGCCGACCGGGTGCGCCTCGGCGCGCACCTGGCGGCCGGCACCACCGTCATGCACGAGGGCTTCGTCAACTTCAACGCCGGCACGCTCGGCACCTCGATGGTCGAGGGCCGGATCGTGCAGGGCGTGGTGGTCGGCGACGGCTCCGACATCGGCGGCGGCGCCTCGATCATGGGCACCCTCTCCGGCGGCGGCACCGACCGGGTCCGCATCGGCGAGCGCAGCCTGGTCGGCGCGAACGCCGGCGTGGGCATCTCGCTCGGCGACGACTGCGTGGTGGAGGCCGGCTGCTACATCACCGCCGCCTCCAAGATCACGCTGCCGGACGGCCGGTTGGTCAAGGCCCGCGAGCTGTCCGGGGTGGACAACCTGCTGTTCTGGCGCAACTCGGTCACCGGCGCGCTGGAGGCCAAGCAGCGCAGCGGCAGGGGCATCGAGCTGAACGCCGCGCTGCACGCCAACGACTGACGGTCGCCCCCGCCGGGCCCGCGGTCGGCCGCGGACCCGGCGGGGGTACGCCTCAGCGCAGGCGGTACGCCTGGATGACGCGTTGGGTAACCGTGTTGCCGGCGTTGTCCCGGGCGGTGGCCCGCAGCGAGACGTGTCCGGTGCCGGCCGGGTGCTGCACGGTGGCCGTCCAGCCGTCCCCGCCGCCACGGATCCGGGCCCGCTGCCAGGTCTTCCCGCCGTCGTAGGAGACGTCGACGGTCAGCGCGGCGACCCGGGCCGAGGGCGCGCCCGGCTGCCGCTGCACCGTCACCGGGATCGCGAAGCTCCGGCCCGCCGGGGCGGCGTTGTCCCGGTCCAGTCGGGGCGCGAACCGGATCGCCGACACCGGCAGCGCGGCCGGGTCGTCCCCGGCGACGTGCCGGGACCGGAACGTCCAGCTGGCCGACACCTCGGTCGAGAGGTCGGTGAAGCTCCGCTTCGACGAGGTCTCCAGCCGGTAGTCGGCCGCGCCCGGCGGCACGTCGAACCCGCCGTACGCCGGCTCCTCGGTCTCCCCCACCAGCGTCCCGTTGCGGTAGAGGGCGGTGCGGGCGGTGTCGGCGACCGAGCCGCCGGCGTGCCCCTCGGCGTCACTGTGCAGCGGCAGGCCCACCTCGATGCGGTCGCCCTGGCGGACGATCCCCGCCGCCGGGAACGACGGCCCGTACGGCGCGCTGTTCCAGCTCTCCCGGTAGTGCCGCCCGGGGCGCAGGCTGCGCTCCTCGGAGAACAGGATCGCCTTGGTGTCGAGCCAGCCGTCGTCGGTCGGCACCCCGAAGTCCAGCTCGGAGGACCAGCGCACGCCCCGGGTGTTGTAGTGCTCGACCCGTTGCCCGGGGGTGGCGGTGCGCAGGCCGACCGCCCAGCCGCCGAGGTCGGGTTCCCGGTGTGCGAAGACCAGGCGGTCGGTGGCCAGCCCCGGGCTGCCGCCGTTGAACCGGTGGGTGACGGTGGCCAGGTCCTTCGTGCGGTAGTGCCGGACGAAGCCGGTCGGCATCCGGCCCGGCACGCCCTCACTGAGGGCGTAGAGGTAGGGGCTGCTCGCTGCCTTCAGGTCGGCCCACTGGCCGCTGATCGTGGCGACGAACCGCTCTGCGGGCACCGGCTTCCCGAGCCCTGCGGTGAAGAGACCGTCGAAGTCGGAGTCCAGCAGGCCGAAGGTGTAGCTGCCGGTCTCGGCGATGAAGCCGGCGTCGATGACGGCGAGCGCCGGGGTGGCCGAGCGCTGCGGGACGCTCATCCTGACCGGCTTGCCCCGCCGGGCGTCGAGGGTGATCCGCGTGTCCCCGCCGACCACCAGCTCCGGCTGGACGAGTTGGGTGGCCGCGGTGAACTCGTCGCCGTCCACCTCGAACACGTAGCTGACCAGCCCGTACCGGCCCTTGGGGACCCGCAGCTCGGCGGTGCCGTCCGGGTCGTACAGGTCGTACGGGTTCAGCTCGTCCAGGGAGACCAGCGTGGTGCTGTGCTCGCCGGTGAGCGCGCCGGCGCGGTCCAGGTGCCGGGCGGTCACCGTGTAGCTCTCCACCTCCCGGTGCACCGCCAGCGGGGTGACGGCCACCACCGCGCCGCCGGAGCGGGCGACGATCCGGCCGGTGTAGTGACCGTCCGGACCGTCGACCCGGGTGTCGGCGGTGACGGTGGCACCCGCCGTGCCGCCGCCCGGCACCGCGATCCTGCTCGCGCCGAGGGTGAACATGCCGGCCGGGGCCGGCCTGCCGTCCGGGCCGGTCGCCTCCACGGCCAGGTCAAGGTCGGCCGTGGTCGCGCCGTCGTTGCGCCAGGTCACCGTGCGGGTGATCGGGGTGTCGTCGTCGTGCGGCCAGAGGGCCCGTCCGAGCGACACGCTCGGCGGATCGCTGGTCACGGTCTGCCAGATGGCGTCGGCCAGGTCCACCCGCCCGGCCCCCTGCTCGTACGAGGTCAGCTCGGGGCGCGGCTTCGCCGAGGACATCAGCAGCGCCTTGAGCCGGTCGGCCTTCCCGCCGTGCTTCTGGGCGAGCAGCGCCGCCGCGCCGCTGACGTGCGGGGCCGCCATCGAGGTGCCCGACATCGCCACGTACCCGTCGCCGGCCGGGTCGCCGATCACCCCGTCCTTGCTGCGCGCCGCCACGATCCCCACCCCCGGGGCGGTGATGTCCGGCTTCAGCGCGTCGTCACCGGTGCGGGGACCACGGCTGGAGAAGTCGGCGAGGCTGTCGTCCCGGTCGACGGCGCCCACCGAGAGGGCGGCGTCGGCCGTGCTGGGGGAACTGACCGGCGCGAACCGGCCGGAGTTGCCGGCGCTGATCACGAACAGGGCGCCGGTCTGCGCGGTGAGCGTGTTGACGGCCGCCTCCAGCGGGTCGACCTCCGGGGTGTCGAAGCCGCCGAGACTGAGGTTGATCACGTGGGCCCGCTGCTCGACCGCGGCCCACTGCATGCCGGCGAGGATCGCCGACTCCGGGCAGCCGTACGTCTCGCAGACCTTGCCGTCGAGAAGTGTCGCGTCCGGGGCCACGCCCCGCATCCGGCCGCCGGAGGCGGCGCCGCTGCCGGCGATGGTCGAGGCGACGTGGGTGCCGTGCCCGACGACGTCGCCCGGCGCGGACTCCTCGGTGAAGTTACGCGTCTGCGCCACCCGGCCGGCCAGGTCCGGGTGCGTGGCGTCGATCCCGGTGTCCAGCACGGCGACCCGGATGCCCCGGCCGGTCCAGCCGTTCCGGTGCGCCTCCGGTGCGCCGATCTGCGGCACGCTGCGGTCGAGCGTGAGCTGCCGCCGGCCGTCGAGCCAGATCCGGTCGGCACCCCCTGCCGTGCCGACCTTCGCACCGGCGGCGGTGACCGCCGCCCAGACCTCGGCGGCCCGCCGCTTGCTCGCCGTGGCGGCGAGCCCGCCGGCGGCGGGCAGCTCACGGGTGACCGTCACCCCGGCGGGCACGGCGGAGCGCCGGGCCGCGCCGGCACTGCCGGTGATCAGCAGGGGCAGGTCGTCGCGCCGGGCGTCGTCGTAGCCGGCGGCGACCAGTTCGGTGACGTCGAACAGCCGTCGGTCGATCCGCCCGTCCCGGATGGGCGCCACGGCGTCCTCGGGTACGACGGAGACGTGCCCCCGCTCCCGTCGGGTCAGGAAGCGGACGTCCTCGCGCCCGGGTGCGGGTCGCACACTGGCCCGGGTCCCGCTGACGGTGACCCGGTCGCCGGTGAGCAGGGTGACGGTGACCGGGCGGTTGGCGTCACCAACCCGGGACGGCGGGGTCGCGTCGGGACGGACGGTCGGTTCGGCGGGCTTCTGGGCGACGGCCATGCCGGGGGCGCCGAGCACCATGCCCAGCACCATGCCGAGACCTACCAGTTTTCTTCTTCGCTGCAACGGATCCTCCTCGTCGGGCGTTACTACCTGTAGGGAGAGACGCATTGACAGTCATCAGGATTACATACCGAGTATGCAAAATGAAGTCGTGGAGATGACGGACCAGCCAACGATCGGACCCACCCCTCGGAGATGATCGGTCGATGACATCCATGAAGGAACGCATGCTCGCCGGCGAGCCGTACATCGCCGACGACCCGGAGATCGCCGCCGACCTGGACCGGGCCGCGCGGCTGATGGAAGCCTTCAACACCAGTCCGGCCGCCGACCCCGAGGCCCGGCTCGCGGCCCTGCGCGACCTGCTCGGCGAGCTGGGCGAGGGGGCCTACGTCCGGCCGCCGCTCCACGTCGACTACGGCTGGCAGGTCCGGATCGGGCCGCGCAGCTTCGTCAACTTCAACGCGGTCCTCCTCGACGTCGCCCCGATCACCATCGGCGCCGACGTCCAGATCGGACCGAACGTGCAGCTGCTCACCCCCACCCACCCCGTCGAACCCGGGCCCCGCCGCGACAAGTGGGAGGGGGCCAAGCCGATCACCATCGGCGACAACGTCTGGCTCGGCGGAGGGGCCATCGTGCTCGCCGGCGTCACCGTCGGGGAGAACACGGTCGTCGGCGCAGGCGCCGTGGTGACGAAGGACCTGCCGGCGAACGTGGTCGCCGTCGGCAACCCGGCCCGCGTCGTACGCCAGCTCGACTGACGGCGTCAGTCCGCCGGACAGTCTCCCGAGGGGCGACCCGTCAGAGCGGCGGCGGCTCGGCGAGCCGGACGACCAGGTCGGCGCGGTGGGCGGTGCCGGCCACCAGGGTGGCGTTGGCCTCGTCGCTGCCCGTCGCCCACGCCCGGGCCTGCTCCGCCGACCGCCCGTACGACTCGTGCCGGGCGGTCAGCCGGCGCAGCCGCAGCTCGGCGTCCAGGTCGAGGAACCACGCCTCGTGCAGCAGCGGCCGGATCTCGTCCCAGGGCGTCCCGGTCAGCAGCAGGTAGTTGCCCTCGGTGACCACCAGCCGCACCGACGGCGGCACCTCGATCGAGCCGGCCACCGGCTCCTCCAGGTCCCGGCGGAACGCCGGCGCGTAGACCGCCGTCGGCTCCAGCCGGCGCAGGCGGCGCAGCAGCGAGACGTAGCCGTTGGCGTCGAAGGTGTCGACGGCGCCCTTGCGCTCCGCCCGGCCCAACCGGCGCAGCTCGGCCTGCGCGAGGTGGAAGCCGTCCATCGGCACCAACCGGGCGGTGGGGCCGACCGCCTCGACGATCCGCTCCGCCAGCGTCGACTTGCCCGCGCCGGGCGCCCCGGCGATGCCGAGCAGCTGCCGCGGGCCGGCCCCGGCGAGGGCCCGCGCCCGCGCCACCAGCTCCTCGGTGCCGACGACCCGGGCGCCGGCCATCAGCCGAGTACCGGCTCGCTGATCGCGAACCGCGCCTGCACCGCGGCGTGCACGGTCTGCGGCTGCGGGTCGAGTTCCAGCTCCGGCGGGCCGCTCTCCGCGCCGTCGCTCATCGCGTACGCCATCCGGCTCATCATCGGCTGCTCCGCCGCGCCCGCGTCGGCCAGCTCGATCAGGGCGGTCACGCGGGCGCCTAGAGCCTCCGCGTACTCGCGGGCGCGCAGCAGTGCGTCGGCGAGCGCGGCGTGCCGGGCCTCGCGGTGGGCCGGGCTGTCCGGCCGCAGCGACCACCACGGCCCGGCCACCTCGACCTGGTCCTGGTCGGCGAGGCGCAGCATCAGCTCGCCGAGCGCGGTGAAGTCGCTGACCGTCACGGTGGTGGTCACGCTGCCGCTGTACGCCACCACCCGCTCGCCGGAGCGCCGGGTCTCCGGCCTGACCTGGAGCTCGCCGGTCTCCCGCCGGTCGATGCCGGGGCCCTCGCCGTCGAGCAGCACCCGGACGGCGGCGGCCCGCTCGGCCAGCCGCGTCAGGGTGGCCTCGCGGTCCCGGTCGCGCGCCCTGGCCGTCACCGCGAACCGGGCGATCTCCGGAGCCACCTCCCGGTACGCCTCGCCGCGCACCGCCACCACCGGCCCGTCCACCATGCCCTCACCCTAACCGCGCGCCCGCCGGCCCGCCCGCCGTCCGACCGCACGTCGACGGATGCGGGCGGCGCCCGGCGCGCATGCCCCGGCCGGTCCGGCTCAGGCCGAGTGGGCCGTCGCCGGGAGGTGGCCCGTGTAGGCGACCCGGTCGCCGTCGACCCGGCACTCGGTGAGGTGACCGCCGGCGGCCCCCAGCTCCAGCAGGAACTCCACCTCGGCGCGGTGGTCGCCGTCGGCGGGGAACTCCTGCCGGTGGGCGAGCAGGTCACGGTCGAACAGGACGGTACGCAGGTCCCGCGCCCCCTCGAAGTGACCGACCAGGGCGTCGATGTCCTGGTCGCGCAACGCGACGGCGAGCCCGTCGAGGAACGCGGCGACCTGGCCGAGCTGCCGCACCACCTGCTCGCGGTTGTCGAAGAGCATGTCGGCCGTCCGCCGGGCCGGGGTGCCGGCGACCCGGGTGCCGTCCCGGAAGCTGCCCGCGGCGAGGCCCAGCACGGCGTCCCGGAGGTCCGACCTCGCCACCGCGCCGGCGAGGCTGCCGGCGAGCAGGTGCGGGATGTGCGAGGAGAGCGCCACCACCGAGTCGTGCACCGCCGGCGACATCGGCACCACCCGGGCGGCGAAGACGTCCACGATGAGGCCGGACAGCATCCGGAACGGCCCGATCCCCTCGGCCGCCGGGCAGAGCACCCACGCGGCCCCCTCGAACAGCGCCGGTACGGCGGCGGCGAGCCCGGAGCGTTCGGTGCCCGCCATCGGGTGGCCCGGCACGAACCGGTCGGTCAGCCCGTTGGCCGAGGCGAAGGCGGCCACCGCGCCCTTCGTGCTGCCCACGTCGGTGAGGACGCAGCCGTCCCCGGCGTGCTTCGCGACGGTGAGCAGGGTCTCCGGCAGCCTCGGCAGGGGGCCGCAGAGGAACACGACGTCACGGTCGCGGACGGCCCCGCCCAGGTCGTCGGGGAAGGTGATCCCGCGTGCGCGCCCGTCCGCCCGGGTGGCCCGGTCCGGGTCCCAGCCGGCGACGTCCAGCCCCGCCTCGTGCAGCCGGAGCAGGACCGAGCCGCCGATGAGGCCGGTGCCCACCACGGCGACCCGGGGTCGCCCTCGCGAACTGTCCACCATCACGCGCCTCGGCGGTCGCTCAGGCGCGCAGCCGGCCGGCGACCGCCGCCACGTGCTCGTCGGACTCGGTCAGCGCCACCCGGACGTGCTGCCGGCCGCCCGGGCCGTAGAAGACGCCCGCAGCCGCGAGGATGCCCCGCCGGGCCAGCCAGTCGACCGTCTCCCAGCAGTCCTCGCCCCGGGTCAGCCAGAGGTAGAGCCCGGCCTCGGAGTGCTCGACGGTGAAGCCGGCGTCGGTGAACGCGGCGCGCAGGGTGTCCCGCCGCGCCCGGTAGCGCTCCCGCTGCTCGTCGGCGTGCCGCTCGTCGCGCAGCGCGGCCACCATCGCCGCCTGCACCGGCGCCGGCACGATCATCCCGGCGTGCTTGCGGACCTTGAGCAGCTCCGCCACCAGTGCCGGGTCGCCCGCCACGAATCCCGCCCGGTAGCCGGCCAGGTTGGACCGCTTGGAGAGCGAGTGCACGGCCAGCACCCCGTCGTACGAGCCGCCGCAGACCTCGGGCGAGAGCACCGAGACGGGCTCGGCGGCCCAGCCCAGCGGCAGGTAGCACTCGTCGCTGGCGACCACCGCGCCGCGCTCCCGGGCCCAGTCGACCACCTTGCGCAGGTGGGCCGCCGGCAGCACCCGGCCGGTCGGGTTGCCCGGCGAGTTGACCCAGACCAGGCGCACCCGGGAGGTGGGCCCGACGGCGGTCAGCGAGTCGGCGCGCACGACGGTGGCGCCGGCGAGCCGGGCCCCGTCCTCGTACGTCGGGTAGGCGATCGAGGGCACCACGACGACGTCGCCGGGACCGATCCCGAGCAGGGTCGGCAGCCAGGCGACGAGTTCCTTGGAGCCGATCGTCGGCAGCACGCCGAGGCCCTCGACGCCAGCGCCGCAGGCCCGTGCCACCCAGGCCGCGATCGTCTCGCGCAGCACCGGCGTGCCAGCGGTCAGCGGATAGCCCGGCGCGTCGGACGCGTCGGCCAGCGCCCGCCGGATCACCTCGGGCACCGGGTCGACCGGCGTACCCATGGAGAGGTTGATCAGGCCCTCAGGGTGCGCCGCGGCCAGTGCGGCCGCGGCGTCCAGGGTGTCCCAGGTGAACTCCGGCAGCCGCGAGGAGACCGGCGCGGGCCGGTTCAGTGGCCCTCGCCGCGCGGCGGCTGCGCGGCGACGAAGGTCGCGTCCTTCTCCACCTTGCCGATCTTCGAGGCGCCGCCGGGCGAGCCCAGCTCCTCGAAGAACTCGTAGTTGGCGCCGGTGTAGTCCTTCCACTGCTCCGGGACGTCGTCCTCGTAGAAGATCGCCTCGACCGGGCAGACCGGCTCGCAGGCCCCACAGTCGACGCACTCGTCGGGGTGGATGTAGAGCATCCGGTTGCCCTCGTAAATGCAGTCGACCGGGCATTCCTCGATGCAAGCCTTGTCGAGCACATCCACGCACGGTTCGGCGATGATGTAGGTCACCGGTCTTCTCCTCCGCAAGACACGCCGCGATCACCCGCGACGGTTAGAGCCTAGTATCTCGCCGGGGAGGGGGTCGATCGTGCTCCGACAGCAGGATGTGGGACACCGGATCGTGGTTCGCCGAATCGTGGGGATTCGCGAAGGTCGGCCGCTCTTCTCGGACGCCCTCGGCGAGCTGGTCGAGCTGAGCGAAACCCATCTCACACTCGCCACCGCGCAGGGCCGGCTCCAGGTCCCCGTGGCCGAGGTGCACCGGGCCAAGCGGGTGCCGCCGGCCCGCCGACCCACCGCGGCGGCCGTGGTCGAGCTGGAACTGGCCGCCGACGAGGCGTGGCCCGCCGCCGTGCGGGGACGGCTCGGCGACTGGCGGCTGCGCGCCGCCGACGGCTGGACCGGCCGGGCCAACTCGGCGCTGCCCGTGGGCGACCCGGACCGGCCCCTGCCCGCCGCGCTCGACGCGGTGGAGCGCTGGTACGCCGACCTCGGTCAACCGCCGATGGTCAACACCCCGCTGCCGCTCGCCGCCCCGGTGGGCGCGGAGCTGGACGCCCGGGGCTGGGTCGGCAGGCCGCCCGTGCTGGTGCAGACCGTGCCGCTGGCGGGGCTGCCGCCGGCCGCGCCGGAGCGCGCCGGAGCGCCGCCGGTCGAGCTGACCGCCGAGCCGTCGGACGACTGGCTCGCCGTCGCCGCCGGCCGCAAGGGCGGCCTGCCGGACGCCGCCCGGCACGTGCTCACCGCCGTGGACCAGGTCCGCTTCGCCCACGTGTACGCCGACGGCACCCTGCTCGCCATCGGCCGGGGAACGGTCACCGGGCAGGGCCGCTGGCTCGGGCTCAGCCTGATCGAGGTGCTGCCCGAGGCGAGGCGACAGGGGCTGGCGGGCCGGATCATCCGCGCGCTGACCGACTGGGGCGCCGCGACCGGCGCCTCGCGCGCCTTCCTCCAGGTCGAGCAGCGCAACACCCCGGCGGTGACCCTCTACCGCGCCCTGGGCTTCACCACCCACCACACCTACCTGACCCGCACCCCACCCCCCTGACCGCTCCTCCGCCCTGCCCCGTGTCGCAGCGTTGATCATGAGGTTATCGCCAGCGGAAAGCGCTTACAGCGGCAATAACCTCATGATCAACGAGGCCAGGGGGTGGGCTGGGTGGGGTTGGGGTCAGCGGCGGACCACTCGGCGGGGCTTGGTGGCCCTCAGTTCGGCGTAGCGCTTCAGGGACTGCGAGCGGTGGTCGAGGCCCAGCGCCGTGAGGAGCAGGTAGCCGAGCAGCACGCCCACGCCGGCCGCCCCGAGGTAGAGCCAGATCTGGGCGAAGAAGGTGCCCGCGCCCCCGCCGAACGGGTCGTCGCCGACCAGCAGCGGCCCGACCAGCACCGTCAGCAGCAGCGCGATCCCGACCGCGGCGGCCAGGTCCGCGCCCCAGGCCGAGACAGGGCGACGCCTGCCCCACACGAAGGCGACCGCGGCCAGGACCAGCCCGATCACCACGAACATCCCCAGCGACACCCGGTCGGCGGCGGCCGTGTCGTCGCCGTCGAAGCCGAACCGGGTGACCAGCCGGGCGACCACGTTGACCGCGAACAGCGCGACCGCGAGAACCCCGATCGCGCGCCACCGCTCACTCATCGCACGCCTCCCGCCGTACCGCCCGCCGGAGCGGCGGGCCTCCTGGCAGGAATGTCTACCACCGGAACCTGTGCGCCGTCAGTCCCCCGACCGGACCGGTGGCGGTGCCAGGATCTGCCGGAAACCCATCACCGCGAAGGTCATCGCGCCGGCCACGATCATCGCCAGGCCGACCCAGTTGTCGCCGGTGACGAGCAGGTCCCCCTCCGCGGTGCGGACCGCCGCCACCGACATCAGGACGAACCAGGGCGTCGCGGGCAGCGCCACGGCCCACCGGCGACCGACGGCCTCGTGCGCGAACCAGCTCAGCGCGATGTTCGCGGCGATCGCGACGAGCACCGAGACGCCGATCAGGTGCCCGCCGACCCGGACCGTTGCCAGCAGCAGCTCCAGCACCGCCGTGAGCGTCCCCGCGAGGACGGCGACCAGCCCGCCGGCCACCCGCAGGGCGAGGTCGAGCAGCCGCCGGGACGGCCCGGACGGTGGCGGGAGGGTCTCCTGCGGGGCGGTCGACATCGACGCGACGGGCAGGGTCACCGGTTACCGGCCGCCGAGACCGGGGACCGGTCCGGACCGTCGGCGACGTCCAGCCCGGCGAAGAGGTCGTCCTCCCAGCCGTACGGGCCGCTGCCCGGTCCCCGACCACCCACCGCGAGGGTGTAGTACTCCACGCCCATGAACTCGCTGCCGAAGTTGCCGGCGATCGAGTAGAGCCAGGAGGCGTCGGGGATCTGGGTGGCGTGCGCGCGCATCGCCGCCTCCTTGGCGGCGTGCTGGTCCGTGGCGTCGATCCGGGCGGCGATCTGCGCGTCGGGGGTGCCGAAGGGCAGCTCCGAGATGTCCTGGATGCCGGCGAAGGGGTTGTCCGCCGACTCGGCGAAGTGGGTCAGGCCGGCCTCCAGCACGCTGAGCGGCATCGCCGTCCAGTAGACCTTCGCCGGGGCGAAGCCCTCCGCCTCGGCCAGCTCGTACGCGCGCATCGCGACCCGGTGCGCCTGGATGTGGTCCGGGTGCCCGTAGAAGCCGTTGTCGTCGTACGTGACCATGACCTGCGGGCGTACCTCCCGCATGATCTCCACCAGGTGCCCGGCGGCCTCGTCGAGGTCGGCCTGCCAGAAGGCGCGGGGGTGCTCGTTGGTGGCGAGGCCCATCATGCCGGAGTCGCGGTAGCGGCCGGCGCCGCCGAGGAAGCGGTGGTCGGTGACGCCGAGCGCGGCGCAGGCGGCGGTCAGCTCGGCGATCCGCCAGCCGCCGAGCTGGTCGGCCTCGGCCGCGGCGAGCTGGGCGAGCGCCGGCACGTGGATCTCGCCCTCCTCGCCGAGGGTGCAGGTCACCAGGGTGACGTGAGCGCCGGCGGCGGCGTAGTGCGCCATCGTCGAGCCGGTGCCGATGGACTCGTCGTCGGGGTGCGCGTGGACCAGCAGGAGGCGGCGGTCAGGCAGCGTCGTCACGCCGGTCACTCTATCCGGCGGTTCTCCTCCGCCGACCCCGACGCGTCCGCGCAGGTCGGCCACATCACCCCCGGTCCCCGCTCTACGATCTGGACTGTGGACTTTCCGGAGCTGGCCGCCCGCACCCGCCGGTTCAGCCGCGGAGCGCCGCGGGCGGTCACCGTGGCCGACGACGGCTCCCGGGTGGTCTTCCTGCGCTCGGCCGGCCCGGAGGACCCGGCCGACGCGCTCTGGCAGCTCGACGTGGCGACCGGCGAGGAGCGGCTCGTCGCCGACCCGGCGGCGCTGCTCGGGGCCGACGCCGACGCCGGCGCGCTGAGCCCGGGCGAGCGCGCCCTGCGCGAGCGGCTGCGGCTGAGCGCCTCCGGCATCGGCTCCTACACGCTTGACGGCGCCGGCCGGGTGGCGGTCTTCGCGCTGGCCGGGCGGCTGTTCCGGGCCGACCTGGTGCACGGCGACGTGGTCGAGGTGGCCACCGTCGGCCCGGTGCTCGACCCCCGGCCCGATCCCACGGGGCAGCGCCTGGCGTACGTCACCGACGCCGCCGAGGGGGTCCGGCGGGGGCAGCTGCGCGTGGTCGAGCACGACGGCACGGACACCCTGCTGGCCGGCGAGGACTCCGGGGTGACCTGGGGGCTGGCCGAGCACATCGCGGCCGAGGAGTTCCACCGCTACCGCGGCTACTGGTGGGCGCCGGACGGTCGTGCGGTGCTGGCCGCCCGGGTGGACGAGTCCCGCGTGGAGCGCTGGCACCTGCACGACCCGGCCGACCCGGCGAGCCCGCCGACCACCGTCGCGTACCCCCGGGCGGGCACCGCGAACGCCGAGGTCAGCCTGCACCTGCTGGATCTCGACGACGGCTGGGTCGACGTGCACTGGGACCGGGAGACCTACCCGTACCTGACGGCCGTGCACTGGGCCGACGGGGGCCCGCTGATCACCGTGCTGCGCCGGTCCCAGCAGCACGGCCTGGTGCTCGCCGTCGACCCGCGCACCGGCGAGACCCAGGTGCACGCCGAGCTGGCCGACCCGCGCTGGGTGGAGCCGATTCCGGGCACGCCGGCGCACCTGCCGGACGGCCGGGTGCTCGTCGGCGGCGAGCTCGCCCACGACGGGTACGACGCCCGCTGCCTCTTCGCCGACGGCACCCTGCTCACCCCGCCCTCGCTCTACGTGCGGCGGGTGGTGGGGCGGCTGCCCGGCGGCAGCGGCCCAGCCGACCTGCTGGTGGAGGCGAGCGACGGCGAGCCGAGCGAACGGCACCTGTTCCGGGTGCGCACCACCATCGGCGGCGGCGTGGACGCCCGCCGGATCACCACCGACCCGGGCTGGCACACCGCCGCCGTGGGCGGGGACGTGCTGGTGGTGGGGAGCGCCTCGCTCGACCACGCGGGCGTCCGGTGGACGGTGCGCCGGGGCGAGCAGGAGGTGGCCGTGCTGCGCTCGCTCGCCGCCACCCCGCCGTACGCGCCGCTGCCGCTGCTGGAGCGGGTCACCGACCGGCGGCTGCCGACGGCCGTGCTCTACCCGGACAACTACGTCACCGGCCGGCGGCTGCCGGTGCTGCTGGACGTCTACGGCGGGCCGGGGCACCAGGAGGTGCTCGCGGCCCGCGCGGCGTGGCTGGAGCGGCAGTGGTGGGCCGACGCCGGCTTCGCGGTCGTCACCATCGACAACCGGGGTACGCCGGGGGTGGCCCCCTCCTTCGAGAAGGCGATCCACCGGCGGATGGCCGACGTCGTCCTGCTCGACCAGGTGGACGCGCTCACCGCGTTGGCCGGCAAGCACCCGGACCTGGACCTGGAGCGGGTGGCGGTGCGGGGCTGGTCGTTCGGCGGCTGGCTGGCCGGGCTGGCGGTGCTGCGGCACCCGGAGCTGTTCCGGTGCGGCATCGTGGGGGCGCCGGTCACCGACTGGACGCTGTACGACACGGCCTACACGGAGCGCTACCTGGGCCTGCCGGACGACGGCACGGACATCTACGCGCACCACTCGCTGGTGGAGCTGGCCGGCGAGCCCGTGCCGGCCGGGGAGGCGGCCCGGCCGCTGCTGCTGGTGCACGGCCTGGTCGACGACAACGTGGTGGCCGCGCACACGCTGCGGCTGTCGGCGGCGCTGCTGGCGACCGGCCGGCCGCACTCCGTGCTCCCGCTGACCGGGGCCACCCACATGGCCGCCGGCGGCATCGCCGAACGCCTGCTCAGGTTGGAACTCGACTTCGTCCGTCGGCACCTCTAGCCGCGCCCCGGCTCGGCCGTCCCCGCCGCCACGGGCCGGCCGGGCGGGGGCCGCCGGCACAGTCGCGGCCGGACGGGCAGTCGCGGCCGGGCGAGGGCCGCCGGGCAGCCACGGGCCGGCCAGGCCGGCGTCGCCGGGCAGGGGCGCGGATGGCCAGCCCCGAGACACGGCGACCCCCGGCCGACGTCGTTGTCGACCGGGGGTCGGTCCGTGCGGTGTCACCGCGCGGGTGTCACCGCCTCACGGGTGTGTCACTGCTTGACGTACGCGTCCACGAAGCTCGGCCAGCCGAAGATGCTGCCGATGAAGACGCCGCCGGCCTTCTCGCCGTGCGCGATGGAGACCACCTCGACGTAGAGCGGCACCGCCGGCGCCGTCTCCTTCATCAGCCGCTCGTCGATCTTGCTCCACTCGTCGGCCTGCTTGGCCGGGTCGAGCGCGAGGATCCGGTCGAACTCCGCGTTGAGCGCCTCGTTGTTGAGCTGCGAGGTGTTGCTGTTGCCCTCGGCCTTGATGCCACGACCGTCGAAGAGCACCGGCAGGATCGACGCGCCGCTGGGCCAGTCGGCCGCCCACGAGTCGACCCAGAGGTCGTACGGGTTGTCCTTCTTCTTCACCGTGTCGAGGTAGCCGTCCTCGGGGATCGTCTTGATCGTGACGGTGAAGCCGGCCTTCTCCAGCGCGGTCTTGATCTGGGTGGCCCGCTCCTGGGAGCTGGTCACGTCGGAGGTGAGCAGCACCAGGTTCTGCGTCTTGCCGGCGAGCAGCTCCTTGGCCTTCTCCGCGTTGCCGCTCTCGCCGGCCGGGTACGCGTCGAACTGCTTGTAGCCGAGCGTGGTGGGCGGCAGCAGCGTGGTCATCGGCACGGCGCCGTAGGGGCCGCCGAGGCTCTTGGTGATGCTGGCGCGGTCGATCGCGTGGTTGATCGCCTGCCGCACCGACAGGTCGGTGACCCGGGTGGTGTTGATGCTCAGCCGGTACGCGTTCGGCGTGGCCGCGACGATCATCCGCTGCTTGAGCGCGGCGTCGCCGGTGACCTTGGCGATCAGCTCCGACGGAACGCCGCCGGTGGCCACCGCCGCGGCGTCGTTGCCGGTGCCGGCGAGCACCCGGTTGGTCTGGGTGGCCTGGTCCGCGCCCAGGGACCAGATGAACTTGTCCGGGTACTGGTGGCGCACCGCGTCGGTGGCCGGGTCCCAGTGCTCGTTGCGCTCGAGCACGATCTCGACGCCCGGCGTGTGCTTGGTCATCTTGTACGGGCCCGACGAGAACGGCTGGTTGTCCAGGTTGACCCCGGTGTCCTTGTCCGCCGGCAGCGGCGCGGTGGCCGGCAGGGAGACGGCGAAGGGCAGGTCACAGCGGGGCTTGTTGAACTCGAAGCGCAGCGTCTTCTCGTCCGGCGTGGTGAGCCCCGGCGGCAGCGACGTCTTGTTGGCCTTGAAGTCCCACTTGGTGTCGTACTGCGGGCTGTCGACCAGCCACTCCTGGAGGTAGGTCGGGCCGCCGGTGAGGTCCGGGTCGAAGGACCGGGCGATGCCGTACGCGATCTCCTTGCTGGTGATCGGCCGGCCGTCCTCGAACTTCACCCCCTGCTTGACCTTGAACTCCCAGACCTTGCAGTCGTTGTTGACGTTGGTGCCGGGGGTCTCGGCCAGGTCGCCGACCAGGGTCACGTTGCCCTTGCCGTCGTCCTTGAACGTGGTGAGGAAGCGGGCGTAGAGCTGGCTTCCCATCAGGCCGGCGAACGAGTAGATCCGCTGGGGGTCCATGTGGGAGATCTTGTTCTCCCGCAGGATGTAGAACGTGCCGCCCTTGGTCGCGCCGGACACCTCCGGCGCGGGGCCGAGGGAGTCCTTGGGGTCCGTCGCGATGGCGCCGGTGCGCGGCTTGCTGGTGTCCACACCGCCGGTGTTGTCACCGGTGTTTTCGCTGCACGCACCGAGGGAAACCACCAGTGCGATCGCACCGCCCACGGCGGTGACGAGTCTTGCTCGCATCCTCACTCCTCCGGATCGCCTCAATGAAGGAAAGCTTCGCGCAGCTTTCGACTTCGGTAAATTTCGATCAGATAACGGGGCCACAACGATCGGCACCCGACGGGCCGCGGGTCAGCCGAGGCGCACCCGGGGGTCGATGAACGCGTAGAGCAGATCGACGACCATGTTGGCGACGACCACGAACAGCGCGGAGATCAGCACGGTGGCCATGATGGTCGGCAGGTCCCCCTGCCGCACCGCCTCCACCGCGGTACGGCCCAGCCCCTGGATGCCGAAGGTGGTCTCGGTGATCACCGTGCCGCCCAGCGCCGCGCCCACGTCCAGACCGGCGATGGTGACGATCGGGGTGATCGCCGCGCGGAGCGCGTGCTTGCCGTACACCTGCCGCTTCGGCATGCCCTTGGCCCGGGCGGTGCGCACGAAGTCCTCCGAGAGCGTCTCCAGCATCTGTGCCCGGGACAACCGGGCATAGATCGCGGAGAAGAGCAGCGCCAGTGCCATCCAGGCCAGCACCAGTCCTCGCGCCCACTCGATCGGATTCTCGAACGGCGACGTGTAGCGCGGCGTCGGCAGGATCTTCAGGGTGTACACGAAGACCAGCAACAGCACCGCGCCGACGAAGTAGAGCTGGAGCGAGGCGAAGGTCAGGGTGAGGCCGATCGAGATCCGGTCCAGCAGCGAGCCACGGCGCAGCGCCGAGACCATGCCGAGCCCCACCCCGATGGCGAGCCACAGCACCGCCGCCGGCAGGACGATGCTCAGCGTCACCGGCAGCACCCGGGCGAAGGTGTCGCTGACGGCCTCGCTGTTGACGTACGAGTAGCCCAGGCAGGGCACCGCGCACTCGCCGCCCTGTGCGCTGCCCAGGTCACGGCCGACGAAGATGCCCTTCATGTAGTTGGCGTACTGCTCCACCTTCGGGTCGTTGAGCCCCAGCTCGGTCCGTACCCGTTCCAGCCGCTCGGCGTTGCAGTTCTTCGGGCACATGCCGGTCACCGGATCGGCGGGCAGCGCGAAGAACATCAGGAAGCTGACCACGCTCACCGCGAACAGCACCGAAACCGCCAGCAGCATCCGCTTCACCAGGAAGCGCACCATGCGCAGAACCCCTTACCGTGACGACTTCGGGTCGAGCGCGTCCCGCAACGCGTCGCCGAAGAGGTTGAACGCCAGCACGATCAGGAAGATCGTGATGCCCGGGAAGAAGACGTAGGCCGGGTCGGTCTCCAGGTAGCCGATGCTCCGGTAGATCATCCGGCCGAAGCTGGGCACCGACTCGGGCAGTCCGACGTTGAGGAAGGACAGCGCCGCCTCGCTGGTCACGTACGACGGCACCAGCAGCGAGAACGACACCAGGATCGGGGCCCAGATGTTCGGCAGCAGCTGCCGGAAGAGCATGTGCCCCAGCCCCGCGCCGTTGGCCCGGGCCGCCTCCACGAACTCGCGTTCGCGCAGCGACACCACCTGCCCGCGGACCAGCCGGGCGGTGCTGGTCCAGCCGAAGGCGGAGAAGACCCCGATCAGGGTGGCCACCGCGAACCAGGTCGGCACGGCGTCGCGCGGGCCGTAGAAGCGCAGCGAGAACGTCGGCACCACGGCCAGGGCGAAGATCAGGAACGGCATCGCCAGGGCGACGTCGGTGACCCAGCTGATCACCGCGTCCGCCTTCCCGCCGAGGTACCCGGCGAGGATGCCGAGGACCACGCCGATCGTCGTCGTGATCAGGGCGGCGCCGAGCGCGATCAGCAGCGAGGTGCGGATGCCGTAGACCATCCGGATGAAGATGTCCCGGCCCACGCCCGGCTCCAGGCCGAACCAGTGGTCGCCGCTGACCCCGCCGGCGTATCCCAGCGGCATCCCGGTGCTGTCCAGCAGGTCGCCGAACACCTCGCTCGGCGACGCCCCGTACAGCCGCTGCACCAGGGGCGCGGCCAGGGCCAGCAGCACGAAGACGACCAGCAGCACGCCGCTCACCAGGGCGGTGCGGTCGCGGCGCAGCCGGCTCCAGACGAGCTGGCCGGGCGAGCGGCCGGCCAGCGCCTTCTGCTCGCCGTCGGCGCCGCCGGACTCGATCTCGGCGAGCGCCACACCCTCGACCGGGGACAGGCTCATTTCGACACCTCCTCGGCGGTCGCGTCGGCCCCGGTCGCCCCGGGACCCGCCGGCCGCACCTCGTCACCGGCCGGTCCCGTGGCGGCGCCGACCGGCCCGGTCTCCGGAAAGTGGCAGGCGGTGGCCTGGTCGCCGCCACGCGACACGAGCGGCGGTTCCTCGGTGGCGCACCGCTCCTGCGCCTTCCAGCACCGGGTGCGGAAGCGGCAACCCGACGGCGGGTCCAGCGGCGTCGGAACATCCCCGGTGAGCCGGATCCGGCCCGCCGCGCCGAGCTGGGTGACGTCCGGAATGGCCGAGAGCAGCGCCCGGGTGTACGGATGCTGCGGCCGTTCGTAGATGTCGTCCCGGTCGCCGATCTCGACGATCTTGCCGAGGTACATGACGGCGACCCGCTGGCAGAAGTGCCGCACCACGGCCAGGTCGTGGGCGATGAAGACGAACGCCAGGCCCAGGTCGCGTTGCAGGTCACGCAACAGGTTGACCACCTGGGCCTGGATCGACACGTCCAGGGCGGAGACCGGCTCGTCGGCGACGATCAGCTTGGGGCGCAGCGCGAGCGCACGGGCGATGCCGACGCGCTGCCGCTGACCGCCGGAGAACTCGTGCGGGTAGCGGTTGTAGTGCTCCGGGTTGAGCCCGACCAGCTCCAGCAGCTCCTGGACCCGCTTCTTCAGGCCGCCCGGCGGGTTGACCCCGTTGACCTGCAACGGCATCGCCACGATCCGGCCCACGGTGTGCCGGGGGTTCAGCGACGCGTACGGGTCCTGGAAGATGATCTGGAGATCCTGCCGCAGCGGGCGCAGCTCCCGGCGCCCGGCGTGGGTGATGTCCCGGCCCTCGAACTCGATGCTTCCCGTGGTGGGCTCCAGCAGGCGCACCAGCATCCGCCCGGTGGTCGTCTTGCCGCAGCCGGACTCCCCCACCAGGCCGAGCGTCTCGCCCGGGCGCACGTCGAAGTCCAGCCCGTCGACGGCCCGCACCAGGCCGTTGCTGCGGAACCCGTTGCGCACCGGGAAGTGCTTGGCCAGCCCGCGCACCCGCAGCAGCGGCTCCACCGGCTCCTTGATTTCCACACTCATCGGGCGACTCCCACCTGGGTGATGTCCTCCGCGTACAGCCGGGTCCGGTCGTCGGCGGAGAGGTGGCACGCCACCAGGTGGCCGGGCGCGCCCGCCGGGCGCAGCTCCGGGACCTCGGTGCGGGACCGGTCGCCGTTGCGGTCGGCGTAGCGGCAGCGCGGGTGGAAGGCGCAGCCGGACGGCAGGTTGATCAGGCTCGGCGGGTTGCCCTTGATCGGCACCAGGTCCGCGTCCGCGTCGCCGTGCAGCGACGGCACGCTGGAGAGCAGACCCCAGGTGTACGGGTGCTGCGGCCGGCGGAGCACCTGCTCGACGCTGCCGTGCTCGACGGCCCGCCCGCCATACATGACCAGCACCTCGTCCGCGACCTGGCTGACCACGCCCAGGTCGTGGGTGATCAGGATGATCGCGGAGTTGAACTCGGCCTGGAGGTCGGCCAGCAGGTCGAGGATCTGCGCCTGCACCGTCACGTCCAGGGCGGTGGTCGGCTCGTCGGCGATCAGCAGGTCCGGGTCGTTGACCAGCGCCATGGCGATCATCGCCCGCTGCCGCATGCCGCCGGAGAACTCGTGCGGGTACTGGTCGAAGCGGCGGGCCGGCTGCGGGATGCCGACCCGGCCCAGCATGTCCACCGCGCGCTGGCGGGCCTCGCGCTTGCCGGCCTTCGGGTGGTGCACCCGGTACGCCTCGGCGATCTGCCGGCCCACCGTGTAGTACGGGTGCAGCGCGGACAGCGGATCCTGGAAGATCATCGCCATGTCACGGCCGCGCAGCCGGCGTACCTCCTCGTCCGGCAGGCCGACGAGCTGGCGGCCGCCGACGGAGATCTCCCCGGTGATGCTGGTCCGCTTGGCGCTGTGCAGCCCGAGGATGGCCAGCGAGGTGACGCTCTTGCCCGAGCCGGACTCTCCGACGATGCCGAGGGTGCGCCCCCGGGCCACCTCGAACGACACCCCGTCGACGGCGCGCACCACGCCGTCCTCGGTGTCGAACCGGACCCGCAGGTCGCTCACCCGCAGGTAGGGGTCCTGGCCGGAGCGCTGCTCCGGCACGTTGGGGCGGTCCGGTTTCCCGGACGGCGCCGACTCCGGCCTGTCCACGACCGCCTCCCTCAGCGACGAAGAGAACTTACAGGAAAGCACTGAGGGTGAAAATAAGCTACACAACCGGAGCTGTCAGCGGGCCACAGCGTAACGACTCTGCAACGGGCGTGAACAGCCCTCACCTCGGCATTCACCGGCGTTGACCTCACGGCCCCCGGACAGCGGGTGCGACGATGGGCGCGGCAGTCCCGCAAGGATGTCCCCCGGCACGAGGTGGAGGTGACGATGACCGCGGCGGTGTTCGACCACGACGGCCCGTGGAGCGAAGAGGAGTACCTCGCCCTCGGCGAGACGCAGCAGCGCGTCGAACTCTTCGACGGGAGCCTTCACGTGACCCCAGGCCCCACGCCCCGCCACCAGAACATCTCCGGTGAGCTGCGGGCCGCCTTGCGAGGACCGACGCGGGAAGCCGGCCTCCGCGTCCTGGAAGCGGTGAACGTCCGGCTCCGGCCGGGGCGCATCCCCATCCCGGACCTCGTCGTCACGGCCCCGATCGACCTCGACGACCCCTGGATCGAGGCGGCCGACGTGAGGCTGGTCTGCGAGATCATCTCGCCGGGCAACGCGGCCACCGACAAGGTGCTCAAGATGCACTACTACGCGGCGGCCGGCATCGAGTGGTATCTCCTGGTGGAGCAGGAGACGCTGAGCGTGCACGTCTACCAGCGGCAGGGCGCCCACTACGTCGAGCGGTCGGTGACCAAGGCCGGCGAGACGCTGGAGCTGACCGAGCCGGTCCGGGCCACGATCCGGCCGGCCGAGTTCCTCGCCTGAGGGGCCGCCGCCGCAGGACGCTTTTCGGGTGAGCCGCTCCGGTACGCCGGACAGGCGCCGGGTGAGGTTCTTAACATCCGGACATCGATCATCGTGCGGGGCTTTCCACTGGCCGGGACACACGGGACACTGCCTTGCGCGGACGGCTCGCGAAGATCGGCGTAACGTGTGTCACTTAGCTGCGCCGTATCGCCGGCGCGGTCGTTGGTGTGCGCATGACGTGGCAAGCGGGTGCGGGTCTGCCGGTCCGCGTTGCCGACCGGAACTTGATCCGCCCGTGAGGGTCCTGTCAGGGAGACGACTCTAATGACATCAACGGCAACGAGGCCGCGGGGAGCGCGGGCGCGCGCCGCCATCGCGGCGAAGACGTTGCGAACCGACCGCTGGTGGCTCGCCCCGCTGATCACCGTGATCGGGCTCAGCGCGTGGGTGGCGTACGCGACGGTCCGGGTCTTCATGCACGACTTCTACTGGGTCGAGGACTACCACTACCTGACCCCGTTCTACTCGCCCTGCGTGACCGAGCGGTGCGTGGAGGGCGCCTCCCACTTCGGACGGTTCCTGCCCGGCTGGTGGATCATCCCGGACGCGGCGCTGACGCTGCCGTTCCTGCTGCTGTTCCGGCTCACCTGCTACTACTACCGCAAGGCCTACTACCGGTCGTTCTGGCTGTCGCCGCCCGCCTGCGCGGTCCCCGACGGGCACAAGTCCTACAGCGGCGAGACCCGGTTCCCGCTGCTGGGCCAGAACCTGCACCGCTACTTCTTCTACGCCGCCGCGATCATCTCGCTGATCAACACCTGGGACGCGGTCCTGGCCTTCCACTCCCCCAAGGGCTTCGGGTTCGGGCTGGGCAACATCATCCTGCTCCTGAACGTGGTGATGCTGTGGGCGTACACGATCTCCTGCCACTCGTGCCGGCACATCATCGGCGGGCGGCTCAAGCACTTCTCCAAGCACCCGGTGCGCTACCGGGCCTGGACCTTCGTCTCGGCCCTGAACGTCCGGCACATGCAGCTCGCCTGGATCACCCTCGGCACGCTGGCCCTGACGGACTTCTACGTCATGGCGGTCGCGGCCAACTGGTTCAACGACCTGCGGTTCATCAACTAGAGGGCCCCTGACATGACGAACACAACGCGAATCGAACGACACCACTACGACGTCGTCGTGATCGGGGCCGGTGGCGCCGGCCTGCGCGCGGCGATCGAGGCCCGCCTCGCCGGCAAGAAGACCGCGATCATCTCCAAGTCGCTCTTCGGCAAGGCACACACGGTGATGGCCGAGGGCGGCGCCGCCGCCGCGATGGGGAACGTGAACAGCCGGGACAACTGGCAGGTGCACTTCCGCGACACGATGCGCGGCGGCAAGTTCCTCAACAACTTCCGGATGGCCGAGCTGCACGCGAAGGAGTCGCCGCAGCGCATCTGGGAGCTGGAGACGTACGGTGCGCTCTTCGACCGCACCAAGGACGGGAAGATCTCGCAGCGCAACTTCGGTGGCCACGAGTACCCCCGCCTGGCGCACGTCGGCGACCGGACCGGCCTGGAGCTGATCCGCACCCTCCAGCAGAAGATCGTGTCGCTCCAGCAGGAGGACAAGCGCGACCACGGCTCGTACGACGCTCGGATCAAGGTCTTCTCCGAGACCACGATCACCGAGCTGCTGCTCGACGGCGACCGGGTCGCCGGCGCGTTCGGCTACTACCGGGAGTCCGGCGAGTTCGTCCTCTTCGAGGCGCCCGCGGTGGTGCTGGCGACCGGCGGTGTCGGCCGCTCCTACAAGGTCACCTCGAACTCCTGGGAGTACACGGGTGACGGGCACGCGCTCGCGCTGCGGGCCGGCGCGACGCTGATCAACATGGAGTTCCTCCAGTTCCACCCGACCGGCATGGTCTGGCCGCCCTCGGTGAAGGGCATCCTGGTCACCGAGTCGGTGCGCGGCGACGGCGGCGTGCTGAAGAACTCCGACGGCAAGCGGTTCATGTTCGACTACGTCCCCGACGTCTTCCGCAAGCAGTACGCGGAGACCGAGGAGGAGGCGGACCGCTGGTACACCGACCCGGACAACAACCGGCGTCCGCCGGAGCTGCTGCCCCGCGACGAGGTGGCCCGGGCGATCAACAGCGAGGTCAAGGCCGGGCGGGGCACGCCGGCCGGCGGGGTCTACCTGGACATCGCCTCCCGCAAGCCGGCGGAGGAGATCCGCCGTCGCCTGCCGTCGATGTACCACCAGTTCAAGGAGCTGGCCGACGTCGACATCACGAAGGAGCCGATGGAGGTCGGGCCCACCTGTCACTACGTGATGGGCGGCGTCGAGGTCGACCCGGACAGCGGGGCCGCGTTCGGCCACGTGCGGGGGCTCTTCGCCGCGGGCGAGGTGTCCGGCGGCATGCACGGCTCCAACCGGCTCGGCGGCAACTCCCTGTCCGACCTGCTGGTGTTCGGCAAGCGCGCGGGCGGCCACGCCGCCACGTACGCCGACAGCCTCCCCGCGCGCCCGAAGGTGGGCGTCGCCGCCGTGGAGGCCGCGGTGGAGACGGCCCTGGCGCCGTTGCAGCGGGACACCGGCGAGAGCCCGTACGTCCTCCAGCAGGACCTCCAGGCGGTGATGGGCGACCTGGTCGGCATCATCCGGCGCGAGGGCGAGCTGGTCGACGCGCTGGGCAGGCTGGCGGAGCTGCGGGAGCGGGTGGCGAAGGTCAGCGCGAGCGGCGGCCGGCGCTACAACCCGGGCTGGCACCTGGCGCTCGACCTGCGCAACATGCTGGTCGTCTCGGAGTGCACCGCGAAGGCGGCGCTGGAGCGGCGGGAGTCGCGCGGCGGGCACACCCGGGAGGACCACCCGGCCATGGATCCGGCATGGCGTCGGGTCAACCTGGTCTGCTCCCTCGAAGGCGACACGGTGCGCCTGGAGCGCAAGCCGCTGCCGAGGATGCGCCCGGAGCTGATCGGCCTCTTCGACCGCGCGGAGCTGGCCAAGTACCTCACGGACGAGGAACTCGCCGAGTTCGACGCCCAGGTCGCCGACGTCGAGACCGACAAGGAGCGCTGACGCATGGGTAACCAGAACCCCCAGGGGCCCGGGAAGCCGGGCGCGAAGCGCCAGTTCCGCATCTGGCGCGGCGACGAGAACGGCGGCGACCTCCAGGACTACATGGTGGAGGTCAACGAGGGCGAGGTGGTCCTCGACGTCATCCACCGGCTCCAGGCGACCGACGCCCCCGACCTGGCCTGCCGCTGGAACTGCAAGGCCGGCAAGTGCGGCTCCTGCTCGATGGAGATCAACGGCAAGCCGCGGCTGAGCTGCATGACCCGGATGTCCACCTTCACGGAGGACGAGACGGTCACGGTCACCCCGCTGCGGACCTTCCCGGTGATCCGGGACCTGGTCACCGACGTCTCGTTCAACTACGAGAAGGCGCGGGAGACGCCGGCGTTCGCGCCGCCGGCCGACCTGGCGCCCGGCGAGTACCGGATGCAGCAGGTCGACGTGGAGCGCTCGCAGGAGTTCCGCAAGTGCATCGAGTGCTTCCTGTGCCAGAACGTCTGCCACGTGATCCGGGACCACGACGAGAACAAGCAGGCGTTCTCGGGGCCGCGGTACTTCATCCGGGCGGCCGAGCTGGACATGCACCCGCTGGACGCGAAGAGCGACCGCAAGGAGTACGCGCAGGCCGAGCAGGGCCTCGGATTCTGCAACATCACCAAGTGCTGCACCGAGGTCTGCCCCGAGCACATCAAGATCACCGATAACGGGATCATCCCCATGAAGGAACGGGTCGTCGACCGCAGGTACGATCCCCTCGTGTGGCTTGGTAGCAAGATCTTCCGGAGGGGTCAGGTGCCTCAGACCATCGTGACCAGCGAACACGCCAGCGGCGCGGTGCGCGGCAGCGCGGCCCACGGGGGCGTGCACTCGCACGCGGGCGGCTCCCACGACCCGCGGGCCGAGGTGCAGGCGCAGCGCGGCGTCAACTGGGACCGCGAGGTGCCGAGGCCGACCGCGCCCGCCGTCGACGACCACGGCCGGCTGCCGCTGACGGAGCTCACGTTCGACCGGGCGGCGGCGCCGTCGCCGTTCGGCGACGACGTGACCTTCCCGCTGCCGCCGGAGCACCTGAACTTCGCCCACCCGGAGCAGGACAAGCACTGACGTGCGCTGATGACGACGGGGGCCGCGGCTGATGCCGCCGGCCCCCGTCCTCTTTCGGCTCGGATGTCCGCTTCCGGTCAGGCGGCCAGGATGGGCCGGAGGGCCGCGACGATGGGTGCGTCGGCCGGGAGCCAGGTGACGCTGTCCAACTCGTCGGCGGAGAGCCAGCGCAGCGCCGAGTGTTCGAGGGCCTGCGGCTGGTCGTCGTGCAGCAGGCGGGCCGCGTACACCTTGAGCACCGAGCGGCCGTGGGCCATCCGGACGTTGCGGCCCACCCGGTCGCCGATCTCCACGCGTACGGCCAGTTCCTCGGCGCACTCACGGGCGAGCGCGGCGGTCTCGCTCTCGCCCGGCTCCACCTTGCCGCCGGGGAACTCCCACATGCCCGCCACCTCGGGCGGGGCGGAGCGGGCGCAGGCGAGCACCCGGCCGTCCCTGATGATCGCCGCCCCGACGATCACCCTGAGGTCCCGTCGCTCGGCCTGCCCGCCGCCATTCGCCCGTTCGGTCCGCACGGGCGTCCAGCGTGCCAGATCAATCGGCGGTTTGGGTAGCGTGGCCGACCGTCAGGGCAGGAGAACCCGGAAGTGTGGGCGTGGACACACCCAGCATGCGAGGACAGACTAGAAGGCACCGACAAGACACGGGACGGCGACGATTTGGCCACAAGCCGGCAACGGCGCCTGGGAGGTGCGGTGATGCGCGCGCTGTTCAGCACTCGATCCAAGCACGACTACCTCGACGACGCTCTCACCCTGCTCCCCGGCTGGAACCGCGAGGGTGAGCAGATCCGACGCACCCTCGTCATCGACGACTCGCAGCACGCCGCCCTCACCGAGCGGGTGAAGGTGGTCGCCGACGCGCTGCACCTGCGTCCGGAGATCAGCCGCCGGGCCGACCAGACCCAGATCCGGGTGGGGCACGGCAACGCGCCGCTGACCGAGGGGGAGGTCCTGCTGGCCGCCCGCATCGAGGACGCCTACCGCGCCGTCACCCAGCCCTGACCCCGCTCCATCCGTCGCCCGGCTCCCCGTCGCGAGGGTCGGCGCGGCCGGAGATCGGCTGAGAAGAGGCTGGTACGGCTGAGGTTTCCCTGAAAGGCGCACGGGTATCAATCCGG
The DNA here is from genome assembly GCF_057197825.1 of Micromonospora sp. USAFONa4. Lineage (NCBI taxonomy): Bacteria > Bacillati > Actinomycetota > Actinomycetes > Micromonosporales > Micromonosporaceae > Micromonospora > Micromonospora sp. USAFONa4. Next base: position 2,370,556 of record NZ_CM170072.1, read on the forward strand.
TACGGGAGCAGACAACAGACCCCGCAACGGACTGAACACCTGATAACGCATTTTTTTGGGAGCTGACATGACCACCCCCACCGTGAACCGCATGACCGACCGGGTGACCGACCACGACGGCCACCACGTGGACCACGACGTCCGGCACGCGCACCGGCACGGCGACGAGACCAAGCCGTCGTGGAAGACCACCGAGCTGGCCGTCTACGTGCTCTCCGTGATCGGGGTGCTGATCGCCTCGAACGCCGTCGGTGACGGCGCCGCCGACAACGGCGGCGACTACTTCGCGGCCGACAAGGCCTGGTGGTACATCACGCTGCTGACCATCGGTTACCTGATCAGCCGCGGCCTGGCCAAGTCCGGCAGCCGCAGCCGCGACAACGACCCGCGCACCAACCGGTAGTCCGCACCGCGCCCGGAGCCCCGCCGCCCGCATCCCTCGATGCGTCGGCGGGGCTTCGCGCGTGCAGGGTCGACGCCACCGGACCGCCCGGCCGGCACGCACCCCGGCGTCGGCCGCTCAGGCGGCGTCCTGGGGGTACCAGCGCAGCTCGACGGAGTTGCCGTCCGGATCCCGCACGTAGAGCGAGGTGGCGCTGCCCCGCGCGCCGAACCGGCCCACCGGCCCCTCGATCACCGCAAAGGCACCCGACGCGACGACCTCCGCCCAGTCCAGCGGCTCCACCACCAGACAGAAGTGGTCGACGTTCGATTCGCCCCGGTCCCGGCGCACGAGGTCGATGATGGTCCCCGCGTCGATGCGTACCGAGGGGAACGGGACCGCGCCGGCCCGCCACCGGTCGACCCGCACCGGGGCCAGGCCGAGCAGCCCGCAGTAGAAGTCCAGCGCGCGCTCCACGTCGGTCACGTTGAGCACCAGGTGGTCGAAGCCCGTGACCCGTACCGCGCTCACCTGGCCTCCAGCGCGTGGGCCTGGCGCAGCCAGTCGGTGAACAGGGCGGGGTCGACGTCGGCGAGGGTGCGCAGCCTGACGGAGGCCATCTGCCGGGCGCCGGCGACCAGCCGCCCCGAGGGGTCGGTGACCTCGGCGCCGCGCCACAGCCCGAAGGTGACGTACGTGCCGTACGCCTTCACGAGGCAGACGGGGCGCCGACCCGGCCGGTCGCCGAGGCCCCAGACCGGGTGTCCGTGCCACACCGCCGCGGTCGCGCCCGGCAGGGCCGACTCGATGACGGGGCGCAGCTTCTCGCCGATCTCCCGCAGCGGGGCGTCGAGATCGGCCAGGTAGTCGGTGACTGTCGTCGTTTCCATGCCCCTCACGATCCGCCGGCCGACGACGTCGACCAAGACGCGATCGCACTACCATCGTTGAGCCGGACTCAACGATGGGGCGGGACGTGCTGGAACGACACGAGCTGGAGACCTTCCTGACCCTCGCCGAGGAGTTGCACTTCGGCCGGACGGCGGAGCGCCTGCGGGTGACCACCGGGCGGATCAGCCAGGTGGTCAGGAAGTTGGAACGCCGCGTCGGCGCCCCGCTCTTCACCCGCACCAGCCGGGTCGTCCAGCTCACCCCGATCGGGCGGCAGCTCGCCGATGACCTGGCGCCGCTGGTCGCCGGCATCGACGACGCCGTACGCCGGGCCGTCGACGCGGGACGGGGCGTGACCGGGCGCCTGCGGGTCGCCTTCCTCGGCGAGTGGACCGCCCCGACGCTGCTCAAGGCCGTCGCCCTGTTCTCGCAGCGCCACCCCGACTGCCAGGTCGAGGTACGGGAGGTGCAGCTCTTCAACTCCCGGCAGAGCCTGCTCGACGGTTCCGTCGACGTTCTGATGGCCGCGTACCCCTTCGACGGGATGGCCTGCGGGCCGGCGCTGCTTCAGGAGCGGCGGTTGCTCGCGGTGACCGCCGGGCATCCGTTGACCCGGGAGGCGTCGGTCTCCCTGGAGACGCTCGGCGACCACCCGGTGGTGCAGTACCCGGCCGTGACCTCGGCGGAGTTCAAGCGCGACCGCACCCCCGAGCAGACCCCGTCGGGGCGGCCGGTGCCGAAGGGGCCGGCGGGCAACACGTTCTCGGAGATGCTGACGCTGGTCGCGATGGGGCGGGGGGTGCTGCCGGTGGGCGAGCACACGCGCCGCTACTACCCGCGCCCCGACGTGGCGTACGTGCCGATCCGTGACGCGCCACCGATCCGGCGGGGCCTGGTCTGGCGGGAGAGCAACGGCACGGCCCGGGTCCACGAGTTCGTGCGGGCCGCGACCGACGCGAACACGACCTGACGGGCTCCCGCCCGGACTGGCATGATCGACGCCGATGAGGCACGGGGAGTTCCGCCATCCACGGCTGGTCGAGGTCTACGACGCCGAGTGCGCCTGGTCGCGCGACGACGACTGGTTCCTCGCCGTCGCCGGCGAGACGCCCGGCGTACGGGTCCTCGACCTGGGCTGCGGCACCGGGCGGCTCGCCCTCGCCCTGGCCGCGGCCGGCCACACCGTCACCGGCGTCGACCCGGCCGGCGCGTCGCTGGGCGCCGCCCACGCCAAGCCGGGCGCCGAGCGGGTGACCTGGATCGAGGGCACCTCGGCCGTACTGGCAGACGGGTCGTTCGACGTGGCGGTACTGACCAGCCACGTCGCGCAGTTCTTCGTCACCGACGGCGAGTGGGCGCGTACGCTCGCCGACCTGGCCCGGGCGCTGGTGCCCGGCGGCCGGCTGGCGTTCGACTCGCGCGACCCGGCGGACCGGCGGTGGGAACGCTGGAACCCGGTCGACTCGCGGCGACGGATCACGCTGCCCGGCGGCGAGGTGGTCCGGGCGTGGACGGAGGTCCACTCGGTGGCCGGCGGGCGGGTCGACTTCACCCACCACTACCTCTTCGGCGACGGTGAGGAGTTGCTCAGCTCGGCCACCCTGCGTTTCCGCACCGAGGAGGAACTGCGCGGCTCTCTGCGGTCGGCCGGATTCGCCGTGGACCGGATCCACGGCGGCTGGTGCGGGGAGCCGGTGGGCCGGGGTGACGGCGAGTTCCTCGTCCTCGCCCACCGGCAGTGATCTTCGGTTGGCGCGCGCGGCCTACCGTGGAGGCATGGCGAACGCGACGTACGACCGCAAGGAGCAGTTCCAGCAGATCCAGAGCGGCCTGCTCCACGGAGAACAGATCATCGCCGTCTACGACGCCGTCGGCACCGGCACCGGCTTCATCGGCCTGACCGACCGGCGCGTCATCATCCAGGACCGCTCCTTCGTCGGTAAGCGGTACGCCATCACCAGCATCCCGTACTCGAAGATCACCAGCGTCAGCGTGGTCAGCAACAAGTCCTGGGGCGGCTCGTTCTTCTCCACCGGGGCCATCGCGATCCACGTCGGCACGCACACCTACGAGGTGGAGTTCCGGGGCGCCGACAAGAGCCACCACGTGCACAACGTGATCCTGCACCACATCAGCTGAGCTGGTCGGCGCGCTCCAGCAGGGCGCGGCGCTCCGCCCCGCGGTGGGCGTCGGCGGCCTGTCGGAACAGCGCGGCGGCCCGCTCGCGGTCGCCCTGCCGGGCGGTCAGTTCGGCCTCGGCGGCGACGGCGAGCGGGTAGCCGTCCAGCGCCCCGCCGGCCCGGGCGGCGGCCAGCAGGGCCAACCCCGCCGCCGGCCCGTGCGCGTAGCCGTGGGCGACGGCGCGGTTCAGCTCGACCACCGGCGACGGCTGCCACCCGGCGAGCCGGTCGTACGCCTCGGCGATCGCGACCCAGTCGGTGGCCTCGGCGGACGCGGCGGTGGCGTGGCAGGCGGCGATCCGGGCCTGGAGGGCGTACGGGCCGTCCGCCGGGACCCGCGCGAGGATGCCGACGCCCTCGGCGATCGCCGCGTGGTCCCAGCGGGCGCGGTCCTGCCGGTCGAGGGTGAGCAGGTTGCCGTCGCGGTCGCGGCGGGCGTCGCGCCGGGAGTGCTGGAGGAGGAAGAGGGCCAGCACGGCGGCCACCTCGGGCTGGCCCGGCATCAGCCGGTCGAGCAGCCGGGCCAGGCGGATCGCCTCGTCGGCGAAGGCGGGCTCGCCGTCGGCGTCGTAGCCCCGGGTGAAGAGCAGGTACAGCACGGCGAGGACGCCGGAGAGCCGCTCCGCGAGCATCGGGCCGGTCGGCACCCGGTACGGGATGCCGGCGGCGGCGATCTTCGCCTTGGCCCGGGTGAGCCGCCGGGTCATGGTCGACTCGGTGACCAGGAAGGCCCGCGCGATGTCGGCGGTCGACACCCCGCAGACCGTACGCAGCGTCAGGGCGACCCGCGCCTGCGGCGCCAGGGCGGGGTGGCAGCAGGTGAAGACGAGCCGCAGCCTGTCGTCCACGATCTCCCCCTCCCCCGCCGTCCCCGGCTCGGGCTCCGCTCCGGTCAGCGTGAGGACGGCCAGCTCACGCAGCTTGCGCCGCTCGACCGAGGAGCGCCGGAGCACGTCGATCGCGCGGTTGCGGGCCACCGTCATCAGCCAGCCGCCCGGGTTGGCGGGCACGCCCTCCGCCGGCCACCGGGCCAGCGCGAGCGCCGACGCCTCCTGGGCGCAGTCCTCGGCCAGGGTCCAGTCGCCGGTGACCCGGATCAGCGTCGCGACGATCCGGGCGTACGACCCGGTGCTCGCGGTGGCGACGGCCTCGGCCACCGCGAGCCGGTCGGTGGGGCGGTCAGCCACCCAGGCTGACGATCGGGCGTAGTTCGAGCCGGCCCTCGCGGGCCATCGGGTGGGCGCGCGCCACCTCGATCGCCTCGTCCAGGTCGGCGCACTCCAGCAGGTCGAAGCCCACGATGACCTCCTTGGTCTCGGCGAACGGGCCGTCGGAGACCAGCAACTCCCCGTTACGGACGCGGACGGTGGTGGCCGCCGTCGTCTCCGCGAGGGCGTCGCCCGTCAGCCGCCGTCCCCGGGCGTCGTTCTCCGCCACCCACGCCTCGATGTCCGGCCAGTCGGCCCGGTCGGTGTCCGGCTCGCTGTCGGTGCAGACGAACATCAGGTATTTCATGTCGCTCCTCGATGTCGGGTACTCACCAGGGTGACGAACGGGCGACCCGGTTCCGGACGACGTGCGACCGGCGATCTCAGAATCTCGCGGGGCGGCGGGTGCACGGACCGTCGTGGTCGGCCCGCAGCAGGCAGCGCCGGCCCTCCGGCAGCAGCGTGTCACAGAAGACCCGGTGCCGCAGGTGCTGCGCGTCCTCGGCGGAGACCGTGGTCTCGCCGGGGTCGGTCTGCGCGAGCACGCTCGCCCACCGCGCCACGACCCGAGCCAGGCGTACGGCGGAGAGCAGGTCCCTCGTGACGACCGGCAGGTGGATGACGAAACGCTCCCGCGCGGCTCTCATCAGTGTTGACCTCCGGCGAGTAGGACGGGATGTCGGCGGGACGACCGCAGGTGGCGGAGGTTTTCCGCCCGAGCACTCAGCGTCACTGGAACTATACGGACAGGGGCTCAGGGGCACAACCACACCTGCCGACGGGGGAACAAGGCTGATGCGCCATGACGATCGATCCGCGCTCGCACACCCCGGTCTATGTGCAGCTCGCCGACCTGCTCCGGCAGCGCATCGAGTCGGGCGAGTTCGGTCCCGGGACGACCTTGCCGAGTGAGACGCGGCTGACGCAGGAGTATGGGATCGGCCGCGAAGCCGTGCGCATGGCGACCTCGTTGCTCCGGTCCGAGGGACTGGTCAGCACGGTGCGGGGCCACGGCACCCACGTGCGGGAGACGCCGGTGCGCCGGCCGGTCGAAGTGCCTCCCGGCGCGACGGTGGTCGCGCGGATGCCCACGGGCGAGGAGCGGCGGAGCATGCAGCTCGACGAGGGCGTGCCGGTGCTGGAGGTCCGCCACCCGGAGGGCACCACGGAGGTGCTGGCCGGCGACCAGGTCAAACTGACCCGCCCCACCGGCTGACCCGCCCCACCCGCTGACCGCCCCCGACGCGCGACCGCGCGTCCTGCTGCACGCGAGTGGAACACCACGTGCGTCAGAACGCCTGTTTGATACCCGTGGCGTTCCAACCGTCCCGGCGGCTGCGGGCTAGCGGGGTGGTCGGGCAACGCCGTCGGGCGGCGGGCGGCGGGCGGAGCAGGCCGGAGCGGAGCAGGCCGGAGCGGGACGACAGGGGGGCGTGGGTCGGTGGCGGCAGCGGTCACTGCTGGTCCAGCAGGAACGGTGTGTCCGGGCAGCTCAGGCACACGAAGATGCGCAGCGCGCCGTGGCGGCCCACGACGACCCCGGTCGGCTCGTACGGGTCGTGGTCGGGCTCGCCGTCCGGCCACGTCGGCTGCCACCGGCCGGTGCCCCGCTCGGAGGAGGCGACGACGAGGGTCAGCGTGGTGGGGCCGGCGCAGCGGGGGCACGGCGTCGGGCGCAGGTCGGTGAGGCTCCAGTCGGCGTAGCCGCCGACCTTCCAGCCGGGCGCCATGACGGTGACGACGTAGTTGTCGTCGTACTCGCAATCCTCGTCCTGCTCGTCGACCAGCGTCCGCAGGGCCTCCGGCAGTTCCTGCGGGTACGGGTACTCGACGACCTGCTCCGGGTGCAGCCGGCACGGTCGGGGCACGTACCCGTCGTTCCCGATCTCGCCGCGCGGCGGCTGGCCGAGGAGATCGGTCAGGTCCGCCTCCCGCCGCCAGCGCAGCTCCACCGTCGGCCCCCACGGGCCCTCGGCGTGCTCGAACGGGCACCACAGCACCTGCAACAGGTCCGCCCCGCCGGGGCGCGGCAGGTCGGGGACGTCCTGCGCGCGCAGTTGCGCCAGGGGGACCATCGGGTTCGGCGCGGGGTGTGGTCGGGGCACGTACCGGTGGCCGACGACCGGGCCGCCGTCGCGCGAGCCCCAGCCGGTGAAGCCCGGGCCGACCACTGTGGCGATCTCCCGGCGCAGCTCGACCTCGCCCTCGGCCAGGACGTGCGACTGCGTGCGCCGGCGCTCCGCCGCCCGCATCCGCTCCACCAGCTCGGCCGGGACCGGCACCTCCTCGTGCACCATGTGCGGCGCCTCGCAGTTGGGCCAGGGCTCGTCGGCCGGCCAGAGCAGCGGCCCGCCGACGTGGCTCCCGGCGGCCGTGACCGCCCCGGGGCGCGGGTGCAGGCGGGTCGCCGTGCGGCCCAGCTTCTCCAGGCCGGGGTAGCGGGCGAGCACGTCGGGCGGGAGGGGCGGGGTGATCATGGCGAGATCGTAGGCGGTCGACGGTCGACCGATCAGCCGCCGCCGACCACGTCGCAGGGGTGGGTGTCGCCCGGGTCGTACGGCGTGTCCGCCAACTCGACGGCCTGGGAGTGCTCCAGGGCGAAGTAGACGTGGGCGCAGCGCGGCTCCACCGTGACCGCGTCGCCCGCCTCGATCGTCAACTCGGTCCGCTCGCCGGAGTCCAGGTCGCGGAACACCGCCCGGAGCCGCCCGCTGATCACGTACAGCGTCTCCGTCTTGTGGTCGTGGTAGTGGTTGCCGCGCGGCCGGGCGGCGTCCGGCCGGAACTCCAGGTACGCCAGGAAGCGGTAGGTGCCGCCGTTGACGATCTGAGCCAGCTCGCCGGCCGGCGACTGGATCCGACCGCCACCTTCCGGGATCGGCGGTGACGTCACCGGAAGCCGGCGGAGGCGTACCTTCTGCACCGCCCGATCGTAGGTCCGACCCGGCACCGCCCGGCCCGCGACGCGCGCAACCCGCAGCGGCGGCGTCAGCGGTGTCGCCGGCCCAGCCGCCAGCCCGCCGCCGACCAGCACGCCCCCCAGAGCAGGAAGAACGGCGACCACAGCAGCAGGTCCCACCACGCCAGGTCCCGGGCCAGGGCGGCGTGCCCGACCGGCGGCGGCCGGACGCCGGTCAGCAGCAGCGCGTCACCGACGAGGCCGTGCCCCAGGACGCCGACCGACCGGGCGATCATGAGGATGCCGAGCGTCCAGGCGACCGCCAGTAGCAGCCGGCGCGGGAGGGCCGCCCGCCAGGGGCGCAGGGTGGCCAGCGCGACCACGACACCGACGACCGCGGCGGCGGCCAGCATCCAGTGGCTCGCCACGAACAGCGGGTCGCGGGCGAGCAGCCGTTCGCGCAGCTCCGGCGGGAGCGGATCCTTGTCGGCCAGCGCGTTGGCCCCCAGCGCCTGCGCGAGCTTCATCGCCCCGTAGGCCGAGGCGCACGCCACCGCGCCGTACGCGCCCACCCGCGCCCGGTCAGTGCGCGACACGTCTCGTCGCCACCGCGTAGGACCGGATCGTCGCCACGAGCAGCCCGATCGCGACGAGCCCGAGGACCCCGTGGTACCACTGCCAGCCCACGCCGAGGCCCACGAACCCGTCCACCACCATGATCGTCGCGCCGGCCCCGACGGCCAGCAGCATGCCCGCCAGCGCCAGCAGCATCAGGGGCCTCGGCACCCGCCGCCCCGGCGCCGTGACCGTGGCGAGGGCGAGGCAGGCGCCCGCCACCCCCGACGCGGTCGCCGACCACTGCGCGGTCGCCACGCCCATCACGTCGCGGGCGTAGCGTTCGTGCTCGGCGGCCGGCACGACCGGGCCGCCCGGGAAACCGAGCCGGGATTCGAGGGCGAAGGCGGCCTTGCCCACGGCGTACGCGAGGAAGAGCACCGCCACCGCGTAGGCCGGCCATCGCCGCGCACCGGAAGAAGCATCCATGCTCCCGACGCTAGGCCCGGCGGACCGCGCGCCGACTCCCGAGCGCGAGGGGACCGCCCTCCCCCGCGGGAGGGAGCGCGGACGGCCGCCCGGCCGCTGCGGCGGTGACCGCAGGGGTTGGCCGGCGGCACGTGCGGGCGCGCCCCCACCGGTGATCATCGCGGCGTGGGGGCGCGCCCTACCGACTGCGTCGGCCGTGGAGCGGATCCCGTGCGACCCGCTCCAGTTGCCAATATTCCGCAGTTGCCAAGACTTTGCAATAAGGCATACTGACCGGAAGATCGTCCACTCGCGAAAGGGTCCCCATGGCCGTCTACAAGCTCCCCGACATGCCCTACGACTACGGGGCTCTGGAACCCGCCATGAGCGGTCAGATCCTGGAGCTGCACCACAGCAAGCACCACGCCGCGTACGTCAAGGGCAGCAACGACGCCCTCGACCAGCTCGCCGAGGCCCGCGACAAGGGCGACTACTCGGCGCTGGTCGGCCTGGAGAAGACCCTGGCCTTCAACCTCTCCGGGCACGTCCTGCACTCGATCTTCTGGAACAACCTCTCCCCCGATGGCGGCGACCGCCCGGACGGCGAGCTGGCCGCCGCCATCGGCGAACACTTCGGCTCGTTCGACGGCTTCGCCGGCCAGCTCTCCGCCGCCACGAAGAGCGTCCAGGGCTCCGGTTGGGGCGTCCTGGCGTGGGAGCCGCTGGCACAGCGCCTCATCGTCGAGCAGGTCTACGACCACCACGGCAACGTCGGCCACGGCTCCACGCCGATCCTGGTCTTCGACGCCTGGGAACACGCCTACTACCTCCAGTACAGGAACGTGCGCCCGGACTACGTCGACCGCCTCTGGGACCTGGTCGACTGGGCCGACGTGACCCGGCGCTTCGACGCCGCGCGCGCCGCCGGCAACCCGCTGACCGCGGCGCCCTGATCCGGCCGACCGCTGACCGGGTCGTGCTCCCGCTACCGTTCCCACCATGACGGTGGTGCGCTCGATCCTGCTGTTCCTGCTCGCCGCGCTCGCCGAGATCGGCGGGGCCTGGCTCGTGTGGCAGGGCTGGCGCGAGCACCGGGGGCTGCTGTGGGTGGCGGCGGGGGTCGTCGCACTCGGCCTCTACGGCTTCGTCGCCACCTTCCAGCCCGACCCGAACTTCGGCCGGATCCTGGCCGCCTACGGCGGCGTCTTCGTCGCCGGCTCCCTCGCCTGGGGCATGGTCGTCGACAAGTTCCGCCCCGACCGCTACGACGTCGTCGGCGCAGCCATCTGCCTGGTCGGGGTCGCCATCATCATGTACGCCCCACGCAGCGGCTGAGACGACGGTGACGCGCCAGCCACATGGTTGACGGCGGTCGCGGGAACGTCGCGCTCACCCTCAGTCCGGTGACCGGGTCTGCGGAACCCGGGGAGGGCAGTCGACGGACACCGGGGCGATCTCGCGGGGCCCGCTGCTCTCCCGTGTGACGTCGAAACGGACGCAGATGCTGTAGTGCGTCTCCTCGCCGAACCAGGTGTCCGAGGCGGCGGCCACCATCGCCACCTCCACCCTGGCCAGCAGGCCCACCCCGTGATCGTCAGGATCGTGGACCGACGAGGCGAGTTGCTCGCCCCCGGTCAGTGCGACGAGCCGGTCGAGCACCGACTCGTTGCTCGCCCAGCCGCTCAGGCTGTGCGAGTCGGTCGCCCACGCCTCGGTCTCGTGGGCAACCTGCCCGGCCCTCTCCAGGACCCGGTCCCGGGCTGCGTCGTGGCCCGAGCGGGCGCAGCCGGCGCAGGACAGCGCGACGAGGCAGGCCAGCAGACCACCGCGCCCGACGGCGCCTGTCGCCCGCCGCAGGGCCGAACCGGACGCCTGTCGACCACCGCTGTGTCGTGACATGACGTAAGGAGATCAGCGATCCCGTCGTCAGGCATCCGTCCGGGTACTCAGAAGGGGCAGCGTCCCCTGCGCGATCCCCGCAGTCGGCATCCGGCCCGGCGGCAACGGCGTGCGCGCCCTCTGTACGGCTGGCCGCACACCTTCCAGGCCCCGTCCTCCTTGACGAGCACGAACGTGTGCTGGTCGGTGGCGCCGCCGTCCAACGTCAGCACTGTGCGCATCGTGTCGCCGCAGCGGAAGGGCTGGGCGCAGCAGGCCGGGAGCCGCGATTACCGAGTGCTACGGTGACGGCATGACTGCGGTGCCCGACTGGATGCGGCCGCCTCGCCCGGAGGGGTGGTATGCCGACGATCTTGACAAGCTCGTCGAAGCACCGCGCCACACCGAACTCATCGATGGAGCACTCGTCTTCATGATGTCTCCCCAGCGGGTCTGGCACGCCCGGATGGTCACCGCGCTGGTGAACCGCCTGACGGATCAGGCACCGCCTGGCGTCGAGGTCGACAGGGAGATCACGATTCGACTCGACAGATGGAATCGTCCCGAGCCCGATCTCCTGGCCACGAGGGCACCTTACGATCCGTCCCGAACCTTCTACACCCCTGAGGAGACTCTTCTGGTCGTGGAGGTGGTCTCTCCAGAGTCGGCCCACCGCGATCGGACGGTCAAGCTGCGCAAGTACGCGGAAGCCGGCATCGCCAACTACTGGCGCATCGAGGAAGAGGATGGATCACCGGTGGTCCACGCCTACGAACTCGACGGGCCCACTCGGTCCTATGTGCCGACCGCAATTCATCGACACGAGCTGCGCACCACGACGCCGTTCACGATCGAGCTCGATCTGGATGGGCTGGTGCCCGGCCACAAGAGCTGAGCCGGGCGCCGACTCCGTCAGAGGTCGAACCGGATCGTCACTACACGTTGAAGCGGAACTCAGATGAAGGGCTTCCGTGACCTGCGCTAGCCTGACCGGCACTGGCCACGCCCCATCTCGCGCTCACGTCATTGGTCGCTACTTGCCGACGTTTCACGCTGTCTTGTGCCCCGTGCGTGCCCCAGAACCTGGCAGTTGGTTCTTGGGACGTCGGTGCCTCCTGGCACCCCGGATGCCGGCTCCCGTCAACGCACCACCGACTGCGCACAAGGTTGGAGCAGACAAGGGCCAGCCCCCTTCGGGCACATCCGCCAGGGTCATGGCGAGTGCAGTGGCGGCCATCAGTGCTCCGACTACCGCCAAGAGCAGGTACAAACGGCGTCGCCTACGCATCGGACCAGTAGAGCATGGGCGGGCAGCTTTTCAACTGGGTGGAGCTGAGGGATCTGAACCCCTAATGCCGTGGGCCGGGTAAAGATCGTCCGCAATCGGGCACATCTGGCCCCTGATCAGGGCTGGAGTCCTCAGCGCCTCTCGACGTTTTACAGGCGTTTCCGGGCTCAGTTGTGCCGGATCTGTGCCCGATGATCATGCCAGAGCATCGAACCTGATCGAGCTGTCGGCGTACGGGTTCCGCTACAGAGTCAGGTACGCGCTGACGTAAAAAGATCCGCCCGCTCCGAGAAGCAGCGTGCCGCTGGCCATCGGCCCAGCCAGCCTCCGTGTCAACACCTACGCTCAGTTACCGGCGCGCAGTCGGCCAACGCCCGGATCGCGGCAGATCAGGGCATCGGGTCGACGAGGCCATCAACGTTCACCGTGTTGGGTGACGTGTTGACGGGAGATAACTCCGTTACGAGGGCCATGAATGCTGCGTGACCGATTCGGAGGAGATGGCGTTACTGGGAAGCCCGGGTTGGTGCGCGTCGTTGAGACTCAACCGCCGGCGCTGGGGCGCCCGAGCGTCTTCAGGTTGGGCAGCGACCGTTCCGCCATCACCACTCCGGCAGCGCTGTACCCGACCAAGACCGGCGGGTCGACGCTCTCGTTGGCGAGATACCAGAAGAAGAACAGCTCTTCGGCGCGGACGGCTGACCGGACAGTGCCGTCGGGCAGTCGCAGTTCCGCCCGTACCGCATTCCCGGCGGCCGTCCACATCGTGTGTATTCCCTGGCCGTCCGCCGACCCGCCCATGCTGCTGAATGACTCCTTGCCCTGGTCGCCGTCAGCACACTGCCCACCGGCGAGCGTGAAACTTGTCGGGGCTGGCCGGTCGAGGTCACCGGGTGGCTCGAACATCGGAGCGATGCAGGTGGTGCCGCCCTGGCTCTTGGCTGACCAGATGGTCAGTACAGTGCCGTCGGGGCCCGGTGCCTGGGCAACTCGTCGTGCTGTCTGGACGTCCACCATGCCGCCGGTTTCGGTAGCCCAGAACGACAACGGCTTAGTGAACGACTCAGGCAGCAGTCCTCCGGCGGCGGCGACGCTCGCACCCGACACGACAAGCCCGGCGGTCAACGCGGCAGTGAGCACGACTCGTCGCCTGCGCGACCGTTGAGGTGCCTCCGGCGGTTCGGCGGCGGTGGCGATCAACAGACGTTCCAGCGCCGCTTTCCTCACCGATGCGGGCCAATGGTCATCGACCGCCGTAACCGGCTTGAGTCTCTGAACGATGTTCATCATGTCACGGTCCGTGGTCATTTGGTGCCTCCTGCGAGTGGCAGTGGACGTTGGGCGGCGTCGGCGTGGGGCGGCGCATCCGGCTCGCCATCAACGCGCAGTCGCCGCCGCGCCCTGAACAGACGCACGTGGAACGCCGGGAGTGAGCAGCCCGCCACTCGTGCCGCCTGCTCCGGGGTCAAGCCGTCCCAAGTGATCAGCAGTAGCGCCTCCCGCTCCTTGGGGGTCAGCGCCGCCAACTGGGTCAGTACGGTCGCGCGCTCCGTGGCGAGAACGTCGGCGGCGGCCGCCGGCTCCGCGACCTGCCGCAACCTTTCTAGTTCGACGGCCACCCGCGCCTGCCGACGCCCTGACCGACGCAGGTTGGAGATGGTGTTGCGGGCGACCACGAGCAACCACGGCAAGGGTTCGTCCGGGACGCTGGCGAGCTTCCGCCATGCCACCAGGAATGTCTCCGACACCACATCCTGCGCTGAATCGGAGTCAACATGTCGCAACGCGTACGCCATCACCCGTGGTCCGTGTTCGGTCCACAGCGCCACGAATCGCTGTTCATACCGCTCAGACGTGTGGTCTTCTCTCACACCACGTAGTGTCCGGCCACACTCCGAAACTTACGGCGACAACTCCAATAGGTTGAGCCAGTACAGGCCCTCAGGACAGTGATCATGCGGCGTTCCCGGCGGCTCTGGCGCTGCATCAATCGATAAGCTGTCAACGCACTCTTCTCGGCAGATCAGGACGCCGCCAGGAACGATCCGTCATCACTCAACGTAATGATCGATCGTCCGCATCCCGATACCGTCTGGCTCACTTCGGTGTTGCGGACGACACCCAGGGCGACAGGGCGACCTGTCACGCCTCGTTCGTCGGCGGCCTGCGGTCTATTCAGTGCGGCTTGACGAACGTGCCCTTCCCGGGCACCACGTAGACCAGGTCCTCAGCGACCAGGACCCGAACCGTGTGCAGGATGGTGCCCCGCGCCAGGCCGTATTCCTGTTGGAGCCGGGCCACGCTCGGAATCGGCCGGTTGGGCGGCAAGTCTCCGCGCTCGATCTGCTCGCGCAGGATCGCCGCCAACTTCATGTTCCGGGTGATCTCGGTGTGCCCGAAGCCGACCTATCCGGGCTGGGTGTGGCTGACGGGCTACCAGCTCGATGAGCGGGGCAACGCTGTCGACAAGCGGGAGATCTTCGTCAGGCTGGCCGGCCTGCGCTCTGCCCGTCGATCTGATGGGCGCCCGGGGTCGGAGTCGGCTACGGCTCGCTGATCTTCGGCGCGGCGGTTCGCAAGGCCGGACTACCGGAGAGCACGAGCCACGACCTGCGCCATCACTACGCCTCGGTCCTGCTGATGCAGGGTGAATCGGTCATCACCGTCGCCGAACGGCTGGGGCACGAGAACGCAACCCTCGTCCTGTCGACGTACGGCCACCTGATGCCGGACTCCGAGGAGCGCACCCGGCGGGCGGTCGATGAGGCGTGGGGTTGTGCCCCGGATGTGCCCCCGGGCGAGGATGCAGGCGTGTGAGCTGGGCGAACGGGCCGGATTCAGACGTTGAAGCGGAACTCCACCACGTCGCCGTCCTGCATGACGTACTCCTTGCCCTCGATCCGGACCTTGCCGGCGGCCTTGGCCGCCGCCATCGAACCGGCCGCGACCAGGTCGCCGAAGGAGACCACCTCGGCCTTGATGAAGCCGCGCTGGAAGTCGGAGTGGATGACGCCCGCGGCCTCCGGCGCGGTCGCGCCGACCGGGATGGTCCAGGCGCGCGCCTCCTTGGGGCCGGCGGTGAGGTACGTCTGGAGCCCGAGCGTGCGGAACCCGACGCGGACGAGCTGGTCCAGGCCCGGCTCGTTCTGCCCGATCGACTCCAGCAGCTCGCGGGCCTCCTCGTCGGGCAGGTCCACCAGCTCGGACTCGATCTTGGCGTCCATGAAGACGGCCTCGGCCGGGGCGACCAGGGCGCGCAGCTCGTCGAGGAACTCGGCGTTGCCCAGCTCGGCCTCGTCGACGTTGAAGACGTAGAGGAAGGGCTTGGTGGTGAGCAGGTGCAGCTCGCGCAGGTGCTCCAGCTCGATGCCCGCGTCCTTGGCGCCCGCGTAGAGGGTGACGCCGGTGTCGAGCAGCTCGACGGCCTGCTTGGCGGCGGTGACGGCGGCGGCCCGGTCCTTGCGGAGCTTGGCCTCCTTCTCCAGCCGGGGCAGGGCCTTCTCCAGGGTCTGGAGGTCGGCGAGGATCAGCTCGGTGTTGATCGTCTCGATGTCGTCCGCCGGGGAGACCTTGCCGTCGACGTGCACCACGTTCGGGTCGGAGAAGGCCCGGACGACCTGGCAGATCGCCGACGCGTCGCGGATGTTCGCCAGGAACGCGTTGCCCCGGCCCTGCCCCTTGGAGGCACCGCGCACCAGGCCGGCGATGTCGACGAACGACACGGGGGCGGGCAGCACCTTCTGCGAGCTGAAAATCTCGGCGAGCGTGTTCAGCCGCTCGTCCGGCAGCCCGACGACGCCGACGTTGGGCTCGATGGTGGCGAACGGGTAGTTCGCCGCGAGCACGTCGTTCTTGGTCAGCGCGTTGAACAGGGTGCTCTTGCCGACGTTGGGCAGGCCGACGATCCCGATGGTGAGACTCACGACGAGCCAGCTTACGCCGACGCCCCACACCCCGGTTCAGGCAGGCCGGTGCACGGGGCCACGCCCGACAGATCTTGGTACGGAACGGCCCCTCCAGGGGCGCTCCCGCACCAAGATCGGCACGGAGGACCGGGCCGGCCCGGAGGGTCGGGCCGGGCTCGCGCGGCTCGGGCCGTCAGGCGAGCAGGCGGGGGGTGATCGGGGTCTCGCGGGCGGTGCCGTCGTCGGCGCGGCTGACCTCGTACGCCGAGGGGCCCTCGCGGTCCGCGACCGCCTCGACCAGGCGGGTGCCCCGGTAGAGCAGGCCGGTGCCGTCGTCGGTGCAGTGCGCGGTCGGCAGCACGCAGTCGGCGACCAGCTTGTGCATCAGCGGCCGGCGCTGCTCCTCGCTGTCGTAGTGCACGCCGTTGCCGTAGGGCAGCCAGCCCAGCCCGTCGGTGAAGCCGCGCAGGGTGGTGCCGAAGCTGTCGGTGGCCCCGCCGGCGTGCCAGCAGATGGAGCCGGCGGAGACGCCGCCGAGCACCACGCCGGCCTCCCAGCACTCGCGCAGGATCTCGCCGAGGCCGTGCACCCGCCAGACGGCACAGAGGTTGGCGACACTGCCGCCGCCGACCCAGATCACGTCCTGGGCGAGCAGGTGGGCGCGGACGTCGTCGACGTTCGGCATCGGGAAGAGCGCCAGGTGCGTCATCCGGAACCGGCTGCCGGCGAACGCCTCGTAGACCCGGGCGAGCGTGGTCGGCTGGTCCCCCTCGGCCTGGTTGAGGAAGCAGATCCTGGGCTCCGGCCCGGCCTCGGCCAGCTCGGCGGCGAAGCCGAAGACGGGATTGACCCGCCGGGGCCCGCCCTCGTGGCGCGGCGCGTAGATGCCCATGCTGGTGGCGAGGATGGTCGGTTCACTGGCGGGCACGGTCGTCCTTCCGTCGGGGTCGACGGTGCCCATCCTGCCCGAGGCCGCTCCCCTGCCGCTCAGCGCCCGCCACGCGGACCCGCCAGGGCCGGTCGCCAGCCCGGAGCGGCCGCCCGTCGCCGCCAGGTCCGCGCCGCCGGCCACCGCCAGGTCCGCGCCGCCGGTCGCCGGCCCGGAGCTGCCGGCCGCCGCCAGGGTCCGTGCCGCCGGTCAGCGTCCGCCGTCGGTGACCGCGCCCAGCAGCGTACGAAGCAGGTCGGCGAGGCGCCGCTGGTCCTCGGCGGGCAGCGCGTCGAGCAGCCGGCGCTGGACGGCCAGCCCCGCCTCGGCGGCCTCCTCCACCAGTTCGAGGCCGGCCGGGGTGAGCGTGACCTGGAGCCCTCGCCGGTCCGCCGGGTCGGGCGCGCGGCGGAGCAGCCCGGCGCGTTCCAGCCGGTCGAGCCGGCCGGTCATCCCGCCGGAGGTGAGCATCAGCGAGGCGGTGAGCGCCTTCGGCGCCAGCGTGTAGGGGGTGCCGGCGCGGCGCAGGGCGGCGAGCACGTCGAACTCGCCCCGGCTGATCGACCAGCGGGCGTAGGTGCGCTCCTGCTCGTCGCCGACGAGCCGGGCCAGCCGGTAGATCCGGCCAAAGACCGCCATCGGCTCGGGGCGCATTCCGGGCCGCTCGCGCTGCCACTGCTCGACGATGCCGTCCACGTCGTCCCGCTCGGTCACCCCCGGATTGTGCCGCACCTCGCACTCCCGCTTTCACTCGCCACGAAGTAGCTTAGTCGCAAGATACTTAGCAACAAGAGTTAGCGAGGAACCGTGGACCGACGCCGGCTCGACATCCTGCTCACCGCCGCCGCGCCGACCGCGTGGGGCACGACGTACCTGGTCACCAGCGAACTGCTGCCGCCCGATCGGCCGCTCTGGTCCGGCGCGATCCGGGCCCTCCCCGCCGGCCTGCTGCTGCTCGCGCTGACCCGGCACCGCCCGCACGGCGCCTGGTGGTGGCGCGCGGCCGTGCTCGGCGCGCTGAACATCGGGGCGTTCTTCCCGCTGCTCTTCTTCGCCGCGTACCACCTGCCCGGCGGCGCCGCCGCGGTGCTCGGCGCCACCCAGCCGCTGCTGGTGGCGGGGCTGACGGTGCTCGTGCTGCACGAACGGCCCCACCCCCGGGCGCTGGCCGCCGCGCTCGCGGCGCTCGCCGGGGTCACCCTGGTCGTGCTGCGCCCCGGCGCGGGCCTCGACCCGACGGGCGTCGCCGCCGGGCTGACCGCCACCGCCGCGATGGGCGCGGGCCTGGTGCTGACCCGCCGCTGGGGCCGCCCGCCGGGCGTCGGCACGCTCACCGCCACCGGCTGGCAGCTCACCGCCGGCGGGCTGATGGTGGTGCCGGCCGCCCTGCTGGTCGAGGGGACGCCGCCCGTGCCCGACCCGCCGGCACTGGCCGGCTACGCGTGGCTGACGCTGGTCGGGACGGCGCTGGCGTACGCGCTGTGGTTCCGGGGCGCGGCCCGGCTGCCGGTCACCCAGGTCTCGCTGCTCGGGGCGCTCAGCCCGCTGACGGCCGCCGCGCTCGGCTGGGCCGTGCTCGGGCAGGCGATGACCGGCTGGCAGCTCGCCGGCTTCGCCGTGGCGGTCGGCGCCACCGTGGCCGGGCAGCTGCCGCCCCGCCGACCCGGCCCGGCGGGCACCGCGCCCGGCGGGCCGCCCTGGCGTCGGTCGCGGGGCCCGGTGGGTCAGTCGCGGGGACCGGCCTGGCGGGGGACCACGGCCTCGATCGGCAGGGCGCCGGGAGCCAGCTCCCCGGCGGCGGCCAGCGGCAGGGTGAAGCGGGCCTCGGCCGCGGGACCGGCCGCGTATGACTCGCGCAGCATCCAGCGCACCTCGTCGGCCGTCCAGCCCAGCCCGGCCCGGCCGGCGATCTCCCGGACCAGGCGCAGCGCCACCCGGGTGTCGTCGTCGTAGAACCGCATGCACCAGTGGTGCACCCACATGCCCAGCGCGCGGAGGCCGTCGGCGTCGAGCGAGCGCACCAGCCGGCCGCAGGCGGTGTCACCGAACGCCCGCCCCGGGTCGCCGGCCCGGTCCCGTTCGATCGCGCCGACGGCGGCCGGGGCGACCGCGCGCATCCGCTCGTAGAAGCGCTGCACCACCGCGCCGTCCAGCGGAGGGTGCCCGTCCCGTGTCGACGCCGCCCGCCGACCCGCCACGCTCGCCATCGCCGCACCCCTTCTTGAGTTGGTGGCCGGACGGTACCGACCACAACCGACACTTTCGGCGCCGGGCGTCCGGTTCAGGCCCGCACGGCCACGTCCGATTCCCGCGAGCCAGGGGCGCCTGGCAGGGGCATCATCGGTGACGTGGAGTTGGACTTCGAGCGGTGCTACCGGGCGGTCGACAGCCGCGACCAGCGGTTCGACGGCTGGTTCTACACCGGCGTCACGTCGACCGGGATCTACTGCCGGCCGTCCTGCCCGGCGACGACGCCGAAGCGGCAGAACGTCCGGTTCTTCCCCTCGGCCGCCGCCGCCCAGACGGCGGGGCTGCGCGCCTGCCGGCGCTGCCGGCCGGACGCCGCCCCGGGCTCACCGCAGTGGGACGTGCGGGCCGACGTCGTCGGTCGGGCCATGCGGCTGATCGCCGACGGGGTGGTGGACCGCGACGGCATCCCCGGACTGGCCGCCCGGCTCGGCTACACCGAACGGCACCTGCACCGGATGCTGCGGGCCGAGATGGGCGCCGGTCCCCTGGCCCTGGCCCGGGCGCAACGCGCCCAGACCGCCCGCACCCTGATCGAGACCACCGGGCTGGGCATGGCGGAGGTCGCGTTCGCCGCCGGGTTCGGCAGCGTGCGGCAGTTCAACGACACGGTCCGGGAGGTGTTCGGGGCGGCCCCGTCCGAGCTGCGCACCGCCGGCCGCCGGTGTCCCGCGCCGGGCGGGGCGGGCACGATCACGCTGCGGCTCGCGTACCGCCCGCCGCTGCACGCGGAGGCGCTGCTGGACTTCCTCGCGCTGCGCGCGCTGCCCGGCGTCGAGGAGGTGCGCGACGGGACGTACCGGAGGGGCCTGCGGCTGCCGCACGGCGCGGGTGAGGCGGCCCTGGCCCCGGCGGACGGGCACGTGACGGCGACGCTGCGGCTGACCGACATGCGCGACCTCGCCCCCGCCGTGGCCCGCTGCCGTCGCCTGCTCGACCTCGACGCCGACCCGACCGCCGTCGACGGCACGCTCGCCGCCGACCCGGCGCTGGCCGGGGTGGTCGCCGCCGAGCCGGGCATCCGGCTCCCCCGCTCGGTCGACGGCTTCGAGATGGCCGTACGCGCGATCGTCGGCCAACAGGTCTCCGTCCGCTCGGCCCGCACCACCCTCACCCGCCTCCTGGCCCACCTCCGCCCGCCCGCCCGCCACACCCCCACCCCGGGCCCCGCCGGCGTTGATCAAGAGGTTTCGACAGCCGGGAAGCGCTCTCGGGAGCCGAAACCTCTTGGTCAACTAGCCGAGGGGGCGGGGAGGGCGTGGCTGTCCGGTTTCCCCACCGCCGAGGAGGTGCTCGGGGTGCCGGACGAGGTGTTCGGGATGCCGGCCGGGAGGCGGGAGACGATCCGCGGGCTGGCCCGCGCCGTCGCCGACGGGTCGCTGGACCTGGCCCCGGGCGGGGACCGCGAGGAGACCGTCCGGCGGCTGCTGGCGCTGCCCGGGATCGGGCCCTGGACGGCGGGCTACGTGGCGATGCGCGCCCTCGGCGACCCGGACGTCCTGCTCCCCACCGACCTCGCCGTACGCCGGGGCGCCGCCGCCCTCGGCCTCCCCGACGCCCCCACGACCCTCGACACGTACGCCGACCGCTGGCGCCCCTGGCGCTCGTACGCGGTGATCCGACTCTGGAGAGCAGCATGAGCATGAACGACAGCACCGTCATCGACACCCCAGCCGGGCCGCTCAGCATCGTGGCCGGCCCGGACGGCGCGGTCCGGGCGGCGGGCTTCACCGGCGACCCGGAGAGCCTGCTCCCCCTGATGCACCCGGCCCTGCGGGCTCCGCTGCGGCACCGGGCCGACCTCGGCCCGGTCAGCGTCGCCGTGGCGTCCTACCTGGACGGCGAGCTGACCGCGATCGACGCCGTGCCGGTTCAGCAGCACACGGGGGGCGCGTTCATGGCGCACGCCTGGCAGGTGCTGCGCGAGGTGAAACCGGGAGACCCGGTGACCTACACCGGTTTCGCCGGGCTGGCCGGCCGCCCCGCCGCCGTACGGGCCGCCGCGGCGGCCTGCGCCCGTAACGCCGCCGCCCTGTTCGTCCCCTGCCACCGGGTGCTGCGTACCGACGGGACGCTCGGGGGCTACCGCTGGGGGCTGGACGTGAAGAAGTGGCTTCTCGGGCACGAGCGGCGATGACGGGAAGCCGACACCTGCGCGGACCCCGTTTGAGGCTACCGTCGGGTAGTGCCTGACGGTGGCGGCAACCCGGCCTCCCGGGTCGAGGCCGGCCGGCACCCGCTGCACAGCCTCTGGCGGCTGCGCCACTACCTGCGCCCGCACGCGGCCGAGTTCGGCTGGCTGCTGCTCGCCGGCCTCGCCGCCACCGGGGCCGGCATCGCCGTACCGCTGGTCGCGCAACGGGTGGTGGACGGCCCGGTGGCCCGGCAGGACCCGGCCGGACTGTTCCGGCTGGCCGGGCTGGCGCTGCTGCTCGGCCTGGTCGAGGCACTGCTGATCTTCATCCGGCGCTGGGTGCAGTCGTCGTCCTCGATGCGGATCGAGGCGGCCATCCGCGAGGACGTCTACGCCCACCTGCAACGGCTGCCGACCAGCTTCCACGACCGCTGGCAGTCCGGCCAACTGCTCTCCCGGGTCACCAGCGACCTGTCGGTGCTGCGCCGGTTCCTCAGCTTCGGCCTCTTCTTCCTGATCCTCAACCTGGTGACCTACCTGGCCGTGGTGACGCTGCTGATCCGGCTGCACCCCGCGCTGGGGCTGCTGGTGGCGGCGAGCGCGGTGCCGCTGTTCCTGATCAGCCGCCGCTTCGCGCGGCACTACCACGCGGCCTCGCGGCGGATGCAGGACCAGCAGGGCGACCTGGCCACGCTGGTCGAGGAGACCGCGCAGGGGCTGCGCACGATGAAGGCGTACGGGCGGGGGCCGGAACTCGCCGCCCGCTTCGCGACCGGCGCGCGGGCGCTGCACGACACGGGGGTCGGCAAGGGCCGGCTGCTGGCCCGCACCTCCGCCCTGCTCGACCTGGTGCCCAACCTGACCCTCGGCGTGGTGCTGGTCGCCGGCGCGGCGGCCGCCGCGGGTGGGGTGCTGACCATCGGCGAACTGGTCGCCTTCGTCAGCCTCCAGCTGATGCTGATCTGGCCGGTGCAGTCGCTGGGCTGGATCATCGCCAACGGGCAGGAGGCCGCCACCGCCGCCGACCGGGTGCGCGAGGTGCTGGACACCCCGCCGGCCATCGTGGACGCCCCGCACGCGCTCGCCCTGCGCCGCGCCGACGTACGCGGGCGGCTCCGCTTCGAGCGGGTCTCGTTCCGTTACCCGGGCACCGCCGCGCCGGTGCTGCGGGAGATCGACCTGACCGTCGAGCCGGGCGAGACCGTGGCCCTGGTCGGGGCGACAGGTTGCGGCAAGAGCACCCTGCTCTCCCTGGTGCCCCGGCTGCACGAGGTCACCGGCGGGCGGATCACGCTGGACGGGCACGACCTACGCGAGCTGCGGTTGTCCGCCCTGCGCCGACTGGTCGGGGTCGCCTTCGAGGAGCCGACGCTGTTCTCCATGTCGGTGTGGGAGAACCTCACGCTCGGCCGGCCGGAGGCCGGCGAGGACGAGGTCCGGGCCGCGCTGGCCCTCGCCCAGGCCGATTTCGCGTACGAGCTGCCGTGGGGGTTGGCCACCCGGGTCGGCGAGCAGGGGCTGTCGCTCTCCGGCGGGCAGCGGCAGCGGCTGGCGCTGGCCCGGGCGGTGCTCGGCCGGCCGGCGCTGCTCGTGCTCGACGACCCGCTGTCGGCCCTGGACGTGCACACCGAGGCGCTCGTCGAGACCGCGCTGAAGCGGGTGCTCCGCACCACCACCGCCCTGCTGGTCGTGCACCGGCCCTCGACGATCGCCCTCGCCGACCGGGTGGCGCTGCTGGAGCAGGGCCGGATCACGGCCGTCGGGCGGCACTCGGAGCTGCTCGCCGCCGTGCCGGCGTACCGCGCGGTGCTCTCCGCCGAGCCCACCCCCGCGCCGCCCGGCGACCGTGGCCTGGTGCGTTCGTGACCGGCGGCACCGGCGGCCCCACGAGCGGGGCGGACCTCGCCCGGTGGCGCGGCGTCGCCACCGACCCGGACGCGGACCGCAGCCGCGCCGAGGACACCGACCCCGAGGCGGTGGCCCGGCTCCGGGCCCGCAGCCGGGTGCTGCTGCGCGACCTGCTGCGCCCGCACCGGCGCCGCCTCGCGCTGGCCGTCGCGCTGCTGCTCGGCCAGAACGCCGCCGCGATGGCCGGGCCGTACCTGGTGATGCTCGGCATCGACCGGGCGATCGCGCCGCTGCGGGCCGGCGATCCCGGCCCGCTGCTGGTCGTCGCCGCCGGGTTCGTCGCCGCCACCGCCGTCGAGTACACCGCCCGCCGGGGCTTCCTCACCCTCTCCGCGCGGATCGGCCAGGCCGTCCTGCTCGACCTCCGCCAGCGGGTGTACGCGCACTTCCTGCGCCTGTCGGTGGCGTTCCACGAGCGGTACACCTCCGGCCGGATGGTGTCCCGGCTCACCAGCGACCTGGACTCGATCGGCGAACTGGTCGGTGGCGGCATCGACGGCCTGGTGCTGGCCGTGCTGTCGATCCTGTCGGTCGCCGGCATCCTGCTCTGGCTGGACGTGCCGCTGGCCGCGGTGACGCTGCTCGCGTTCCCGTTCCTGATCCTGCTGAGCCGCTGGTTCGCGCGGGCGTCGGCGGACGCGTGGCGGCGCACCCGGGAGACGGTGGCGCTGGTCATCGTCCACTTCGTCGAGTCGATGCGCGGCATCCGGGCGGTGCAGGCGTTCCGGCGGGAGCCGCGCAACCAGCAGATCTTCGGGGCGGTCAGCGACGACTACCGGCGGGCCAGCCGGGACGCGTTCCGGCTGATCGCGACGTACTCGCCGGGGATCAAGGTGATCGGCAACGTCACCGTGGCGGTGGTGCTCTGCTACGGCGGCTGGCGGGTGCTGGGCGGGGCGACCGGCATCGGCGTGCTGGCGGCGTTCCTGCTCTACCTGCGGCGGTTCTTCGAGCCGATGCAGGAACTGAGCCAGTTCTACAACTCGCTCCAGTCGGCCACGGCGGCGCTGGAGAAGCTCGCCGGGGTGCTCGACGAACGGCCGTCGGTGGCCGAACCGGCGCGGCCCGTGCCGCTGCCCGCCGGGCCGGGGCGCGGGGCGGTCGCCTTCCGGGCGGTCACCTTCGGCTACCGGCCGGACGCGCCGATCGTCGCCGGGCTGGACCTCGCCGTCCCGGCCGGCCAGACCGTGGCGCTGGTCGGGGCGACCGGCGCCGGCAAGTCGACGGTCGCCAAGCTGCTCGCCCGTTTCCACGACCCGTTCTCGGGCGCGGTCACCCTCGACGGGGTCGACCTGCGCGAGGTCGCCGACGCGGAGCTGCGGCGGGCCGTGGTGCTGGTGACCCAGGAGACCCACCTGTTCGGCGGCACGATCGCGGAGAACATCCGGTTCGGTTGTCCCGGCGCGGACGACGCCGCCGTGGAGGCCGCCGCGCGGGAGATCGGCGCGCACGACTTCATCGCCGCCCTCCCCGACGGGTACGCCACCGACGTGCAGCGGCGCGGCGGCCGGCTCTCCGCCGGGCAGCGGCAACTCGTCGCGTTCGCCCGGGCGTTCCTGGCCGACCCGACGGTGCTGATCCTGGACGAGGCCACCTCGTCGCTGGACGTGCCCACCGAGCGGCTGGTGCAGCACGCCCTCGGCACCATCCTGGCCGACCGCACCGCGCTGGTGATCGCGCACCGGCTCTCCACCGTGGAGACGGCCGACCGGGTGCTGGTGCTCGACGACGGGCGGTTCGTCGAGGACGGCCCGCCCGGCCGGCTCGCCGTCGCCGGTGGCCGGTACGCCGCCCTGCACCGGCAGTGGCGCGACTCCCTGCTCTGAGCGGCGGGACGCGTCCGGGCACGGGGCGAAACCACGTGGTCCGGCCCCGGGTCGCTGCCTACCATCGACGGATGACCGACACGGAGAGGACGGCCCGCGCCGGCGTCCCCGAACGTCCGAGCCTGGACGGCATCGAGGAGACCTGGGCGCGCCGCTGGCAGGAGGACGGCACGTACGCGTTCGACCGCGCGAAGGCGACCGTTCGGGGGCGCAGCGCGGCGTCAGACGCGCCGAGCCCGAACGGTCGCAGCGCCGACGTGTACGCGATCGACACCCCGCCGCCGACCGTATCGGGCGAGCTGCACATGGGGCACGTCTTCTCGTACACGCACACCGACGTGGTGGCCCGGTTCCAGCGGATGCGCGGGCGCACGGTCTTCTACCCGATGGGCTGGGACGACAACGGCCTGCCCACCGAGCGCCGGGTGCAGAACGTCTACGGCGTGCGCTGCGACCCGGCGCTGCCGTACGAGCCGGGCCGGCAGGTGCCCGAGGCCCCGGTGAGCGAGGCCGCCCGCAAGGACCCGACCCCGGTCTCCCGGCGGAACTTCATCGAGCTGTGCGAGCGGCTGACCGTCGCCGACGAGCAGGTCTTCGAGGCGCTCTGGCGGCGGCTCGGGCTCTCCGTGGACTGGTCGTTGACGTACACGACGATCGGCTCGGCGGCCCGGGCGGCCTCGCAGCGGGCGTTCCTGCGCAACCTGGCCCGGGGCGAGGCGTACCAGGCGGAGGCGCCGACCCTCTGGGACGTCGGCTTCGCCACCGCCGTCGCCCAGGCGGAGCTGGAGGACCGGGAGCGGCCCGGGGCGTACCACCGGCTGCGGTTCACCGGGCCGGGCGGGCGGGAGGTGCTCATCGACACCACCCGACCGGAGCTGCTGCCGGCCTGCGTGGCGCTGGTCTGCCACCCCGACGACGAGCGGTACGCCGACCTGGTCGGCGGCACCGCGCGTACGCCGGTCTTCGGGGTGGACGTGCCGGTGCGGGCGCACCCGCTGGCGGACCCGGCCAAGGGCACGGGCATCGCGATGGTCTGCACCTTCGGCGACCTGACCGACGTGACCTGGTGGCGGGAGCTGCGGCTGGACACCCGCGTGGTGATCGGCCGGGACGGCCGGCTGCTGCCCGAGCCGCCGGCCGGCGTGCCGGGGCAGCCGTACGCGGCGCTGGCCGGGCAGACCGTCAACGGCGCCCGGCGGACGCTGGTGGAGCTGCTGGCCGACGCCGGCGACCTGGTCGGCGAGCCGCGACCCGTCACCCACCCGGTGAAGTTCTACGAGCGCGGCGACCGGCCGCTGGAGATCGTCTCGACCCGGCAGTGGTACCTGCGCAACGGCGGACGCGACGCGGGCCTGCGCGACGAGCTGCTGGCCCGGGGCGGGGAGCTGCGCTGGGTGCCGGAGCACATGCGGCACCGCTACGCGCACTGGGTGGGCGGCCTGACCGGCGACTGGCTGGTCAGCCGGCAACGCTTCTTCGGCGTGCCGGTGCCGGTGTGGTACCGGCTCGACGACGCTGGCGAGCCGGACTGGTCCCAGCCTCTCACGCCGGCGGAATCCGCGCTGCCGATCGACCCGTCCATCGACGCCCCGCCCGGGTTCGAGGAGTCGCAGCGGGGCCGCCCGGCCGGCTTCGTCGGCGACCCGGACGTGCTCGACACGTGGGCCACCTCGTCGCTGACCCCGCAGATCGCCGGCGGGTGGGAGACCGACCCGGACCTGTTCGCCCGGGTCTTCCCGATGGACCTGCGCCCGCAGGGGCAGGAGATCATCCGCACCTGGCTCTTCTCCACCGTGGTCCGCGCCCACCTGGAGCACGGGGTGCTGCCCTGGCGGGACACGGTGCTCTCCGGCTGGATCCTCGACCCCGACCGGAAGAAGATGTCCAAGTCCAAGGGGAACGTGGTCACCCCGATGGCGCTGCTGGAGCAGCACGGCTCCGACGCGGTGCGGTACTGGGCGGCGAACGGCAAGCCGGGCATGGACCTCGCCTTCGACCCGGCCCAGATCAAGGTCGGCCGGCGGCTGGCGACCAAGCTGCTGAACGCGTCGAAGTTCGCCCTCGGGCTGGGCGCCGCCGACGCGCTGCGGGCCGCGGCCACAGAGCCGCTGGACCGCGCCGTGCTCGCCGAACTCTCCGGCGTGGTCGCCGCCGCGACGTCGGCGCTGGAGGCGTACGACCACACGGCCGCGTTGCAGGTCGCCGAGGGCTTCTTCTGGCGGTTCTGCGACGACTACATCGAGCTGGTGAAGGAGCGCGCCTACGGCTCCGGGCCGGGGGCGGACTCCGCCCGGGCGGCGCTGGCCACCGCGCTCTCGGTGCAGCTGCGGCTCTTCGCCCCGGTGCTGCCGTACGTGACCGAGGAGGTGTGGTCGTGGTGGCGCTACGGCTCGGTGCACCGCGCGACCTGGCCCACCACGTACGAGGTGGACCGGGCCATCGAGGGCACCGGCCAGCCGGAGCTGCTGCGGCTGGCCGCGGACGCGCTCGGCCAGGTGCGCCGGGCCAAGTCGGAGCGGAAACTGTCGATGAAGGCGGAGGTGCCGCTGGCCGAGGCGCTCGGCCCGGCGGCCCTGTTGGAACAGCTGACCCTGATCGCCGACGACGTCCGGGCCGCCGGCCGCATCGCCAAGCTGGACCTGCTCCCCGACCGCACCCCGGAACTCGTCATCGCCTGCGCGTTCTGACCGGCCGGCCCCGTCGCGCTCTCACCGGACGCGGCGGGGCCGGTGGCCCAGCGGCGCGACGGGGGCCGGTGGGCCCAGCGGCGTGGGCGGGGCTTCACCAGCCGCGCAGCAGTCGCAGACCCAGGAGGAAGGCGACGACGGCGGGGCCGACCAGCAGGGTGATCGCCTGGAGGCGGTACGGCATCCGGTGCCGGGTCAGCTCCACCGCGTTGCCCAACACGATCATCCCCGCCAGCATCAGGAACGCGCCCCACATCGGCGCGGCAGCGACGTCGACCAGGTCGACGCGGGTCAGTTGCAGCGTCCCGCCGAGCAGCACGGCGCCGGCCAGCGCCAGCAGGGAGACCGCCCGGTGCAGCCCCCGGGCCAACGGATGGACCAGCCGCCACCGGTAGGTGCCGGCGACCGCCAGGCACGGCAGGATGACCATCAGGGGCCAGCCCCGCCCGAACACGCCGAACATCAGCAGCGCCCCGACCGCGAACACCAGCGCGCCGAGGCAGGCGACCACGTAGCCGGCGAAGGCCCGCCCGCCACCCCTGGCCAGCAGCGGCCCGCCGGTGGCGGCGATCAGCGCGCCGGGGATCAGCACGAACCCCGCCCACCAGTGGAAGTGCCCGGTGGCCTGCGCGGCCGTGGTGGTCGCCGCCGCCGCCAGCCCGGCCACCGCCAGGCTCACCATCCAGTGCCGGCCGGCACCCGGATAGGCCTCCCGCGACATCACCAGCCCCGTCTCCGCGCTCACGCCGTCAGCCTCGCCCAGCCGCCCGGCCCGGTCCATCCGGGCAGCCCTACCATCGCAGGGTCGGGCTGCCCGGAGGCCGTCAGGTCGCGTCCCGGAATCCGGCGGGGCGGCCCGGCCCGTCGGGGATCAGCTCGTCTCGCCGGCCACGCTGAAGGAGCGGAGCCGGTCGATGGCGAGCGCCGTGAAGCCCGCGCTGATCAACGCGGCCATCACCGCCGCCACCGGCACCGAGACGCCGGCCTCCAGCAGCCCGGTGGGGGCCATCCGGTCGGCGAGGGTGATCACGTACTGCTGGATGGAGAGCACCTTGGTGCCGCTGACGACGTTGCCGAGCAGCCCCTCCCAGATCAGCACGTAGACCAGGCCGAGCAGCACCGGCCGCCGGGTGACCAGGCTGAGCGCCACGAACAACGCCGAGTACGCCAGCGCGCCGACCGCCGACGCGGCGGCGAGCGCCAGGCCGAGGCGTACGGAGTGGGCCAGCACGCCCGCCACGTAGATCGGCACGGCGACGGTGACCGCGGTGACGCCGGCGGCCACCGCCAGCTTGGGCAGCACGATCTGCCAGCGCGGCAACGGCTTGGTCAGGATGTGCACGACGGTGCCGTCGTCGATCTCGGCCCCCAGCACGCCGGTGCCGACGATCAGGGCGACCACCGGGAGCACCACGGCCAGGCCGAGGCCGACCAGCACCGGCGGGCCCCACTCGCCCGGGTCCACCCCGAGCGCACGGGAGAGCACGGCGAGCAGCACCAGCACCACGGGCAGCGGCAGCAGCAGGAGGAACCGGCGACGCCCGAACAGCCCCCGCACGGTGATCCAGGAAACGGTAGACATGGGTTCAGGCCTCCACGAGGTAGGAGAAGACGCTCTCCAGGGATTCGTCCTCGGGCACCAACTGCCGCACCCGGATGCCCTCCGCCAGGGCGATCTTCGGCAGGACGCGGGTGAACGCGCCGTAGTCGCCGGCCCGCACGGTCAGCCCGGCGCGGCCCAGCTCGACCCCCGTCACCGACGCCTCGGCCATCAGCGCCACGGCGAGCGCCCGGTCGTCGGTGGAGTGGACGGCGAAGACGTGCGGCCGGTTGGTCATCAGCCGGCGGATGGTGCGGAAGTCGCCGGAGGCGGCCAGCCGGCCGGCGACCATCACCTGGACGGTGCCGGAGACCTGCTCGACCTCCTCCAGGATGTGCGAGCTGAACAGGATGGTGCGGCCGGCGTCGCCGAGGCGGTGCAGCAGCTCCATCATGTGCAGCCGCTGGCGCGGGTCCATCCCGTTGAACGGCTCGTCGAGCAGCAGCACCTGCGGCTCGTGCACCAGCGCCGCGGCCACCCGGGCACGCTGCCGCATGCCCTTCGAGTACGTGCCGATCCGGCGGTCCTGCGCGCCCTCCATCTCCACCAGGGCGATCGCCCGGCGGGCCGCCTCCGCCGGGTCCGGCAGCCGGTGCAGCTTCGCGCTGGCCAGCACGAACTCGTACGCGGTGAGGAAGGTGTGCACCGCCTCGCGCTCGCTGACCAGGCCGAGCCGGCGGTAGACCTCGGGGTTGCGCCAGGTGGGCCGGCCGTCCAGGCTCACCGCCCCGCGCGACGGGGCCAGGAAGCCCGCCATCATGTGCAGCAGGGTGGTCTTGCCCGCGCCGTTCGGGCCGAGCAGCCCGGTGACGCCGGGGCCGAGGCTCATGCTGACGTCGTTGACGGCCACCACGTTGCCGTACCAGCGGGAGACGCCCGCGAGGTCGAGGGTGCTGGCGGCGGCGGTCGGTGCCCCCGCCGCCTGGTCGACGCTGATCGTGGTCATCGGGCGGCCACCTTCCGGTATCGCAGCATCAGCAGGGCGACGCAGCCGGCCACGAGCAGCACGACGGCGACCGCGTAGACCGGGCCGAAGTCGCCGATCGGCACTCCGCCCTCCCCCTTGAACAGCAGCAGGTCGCCGAGCGCCCAGGTGCCCACTCCGCCCACCAACGTCGAGGGCGAGGCGAGGAAGGCCAGCTCGTTGACCGCCTGGGAGGGCATGATCGACAGGGTGCCGACGATCGGGGTGGTCATCAGGAACACGGCCACGATGCCGCCGGCCGCGAACGCCCGCTTGCCGGTGGACGAGGCGACCAGCAGCCCGACCGAGGCGAAGACCGCCGCCCAGAGCCCGGCGTAGAGCAGGCTGGGCAGCAGGTCGAGCAGCTCGTTCCAGACCCCGCGCATGCCGTCGCCGGTGGTGAACGCGGCGCCCAGGAACATCACCAGCTGCGGCCCGCCGAGCAGCAGCCAGAGCGCGGTGGCCAGCGCCAGCAGCTTGGCCAGCGGGTAGTCCGACCTCGGCAGCGGCCGGGAGAAGTAGAGCGGCAGCACCCCGCTGCGCAGGTCCCGCGAGACCAGCTCGGGGGCGACCGCCGCGACGAAGAAGATGACCAGCCAGCTCATGTTGTCGGCGAACTGGGCGTACGACATCACCGACTCGCCGACCTGGCTGCGTACGGCCGCGAGCCCGGCGGCCACGACGGTGACGATGGCGACCACCAGCCAGGGGAAGATCTTGGCCTTCGCGCTGCGGCCCAGCCCGAACGCCGTACGCAGGCCGTGCAGGTAGAGCGCGCCGAAGACGGCCCGGCGGCCCAGCCGGGGGCCGGTGTAGCGCTGGTAGCCGATGTCGTGGATGACGCCGGTCGGCTCAGGCATGGCTGGGCTCCCTCGTGGCGAAGAGTTCGGCCACCCGGTGCCGGCGCTGGTCCAGCCGGTGCAGCGGCAGGTCCAGCTCGGCGACCGCGCCGAGGATCAGGTCGTAGGTGGCGTCGTCGGCGAGCTCGACGAGCAGCAGCCGGCCGTCCCGGCGTACCGGCAGGTCGAGCGCGGCCAGCCGGGCGGCCAGTTCGTCGGTGCCCTCGCTCACCTCGACGGCGAGCACGTCGGTGGCCGAGGTCATGGCGGAGATGTGGTCGGCGCGCAGCAGCCGCCCGCCGTCGATGGCGACCAGGGTGTCACAGATCCGCTCGACCTCGCCGAGCAGGTGCGAGCAGACCAGCACGGAGATGCCGAACTCGGTGCCGATGCGGTGCACCAGCGCCAGCATGGCGTCGCGGCCGGCCGGGTCGAGCCCGTTGGTCGGCTCGTCGAGCAGCAGCAGGTCGGGGTCGTGCACCAGGGCCTGGGCGAGCTTGACCCGCTGCTTCATGCCGGTGGAGTAGCCGCCGACCGGGCGGTAGCGCTCCTCGTAGAGCCCGACGTGCCGCAGTGCCTCGGAGGCCCGTTCCCGGGCGACCGTACGCGGCAGGCCGCTGACCCGGCCGAGGTGGGTGACCAGCTCGGCGGCGGAGAGGTCCGGCGGCAGGGCGTCGTGCTCGGGCATGTAGCCGACCCGGGCGCGGACCTGGGCGGAGTCGGTGGTCGGGTCGAGGCCGAGGACCCGGACCCGGCCGCTGGTCGGGGTGAGGAGGCCGAGCAGGATCTTGATCAGGGTGGACTTGCCGGCGCCGTTCGCGCCGACCAACCCGATGATCCCCGGCTCGACCGCGACGGTCAGGTCGGCCAGCGCGGTGACCCCACCCCCGTACGTCTTGGTCAGCGAGTCGGTCGCGATGAGTGTCACGTCGTACAGCGTAGGAGGCGAGGACCCCTGTGGGCAGCGGCTCGCCCCCGGGCGCTCCCCTGATCCTGGCGGCCCGCGTCCCCTAGGGTGCGGCGCGCTCCCCGGCGGTGGCGGGCGTGCCGGCACGCATCGGCCCCCGCCACGCCGCACGGGGCAGACAGGACGCGGCCCGGGCCGACACACTGTGGGCATGACCCGACTGTTCCGCGCGCCGCTGACGTGGGTGGTGGTCGCCGTCCTCGCCGCCGGCTCGGCGTTCGGCCTCTACTGGTTCCAGCCCTGGAAGCTGGTCACCGACGCCGAGGTCGACGAGGCACTGTCAAGCGTCGCGGCCACGCCGGCGCCGACGGGTTCCGCCACGGGCGCGGCGCCCGCCCCCGCCGGGCCGGTCCTCGTCGGGCAGGGCGACTTCGTGACCCACGAGCACGACACGTCGGGCAGCGCGCGCATCGTCCGCGCCCCCGACGGGCGGCACCGGCTGGAACTCGTCGGCCTGGCCACCTCCAACGGTCCGGACCTGCGGGTCTGGCTCACCGACCAGCCGGTGCGCAGCGGCACGGCCGGGTGGCGGGTCTTCGACGACGGCCGGTGGGTCGAGCTGGGCCGGCTCAAGGGCAACCGGGGAGACCAGGGTTACGACATCCCGGCCGACGTCGATCTGACGGGCCTGACCAGCGTCTCCATCTGGTGCAAGCGGTTCGCCGTCTCCTTCGGGGCCGCGTCCCTGGCCCCGCCCCGCTGACCCGCCGGCCGCCGTCGCCCGCCGGCTGAGCCGCCAGTGGAGTGGCGCTCTCGACCGATCGCCGGGCGGCTGAGAAACTGTGTGCCGGTCAGTGTCGTTTGGGGGATGGATGAGCAACAGCTGGGTGCTGCCCGACGAGGTGCTCCGGGACGCGCCGGCGTACACGCCGCGCCCCGGCGAGCTGGCTGACCTGGAGCTGCTGCTGATCGGGGCGTACGCCCCGCTGGCCGGCTTCATGACCCGCGCCGACCTGGTCTCGGTGAGTCGGCGGGGTCGGCTCGCCGACGGCTCACCGTGGCCGGTGCCGGTGACCCTCCAGGTGCCGACGGCGCTCGCGCAGGGTCTCGACCCGCGCGACGAGGCACGCCGCACCCTGGTCCTCACCGACGGGGAGGGCGCGCCCGTCGCGGCGCTGGACGTCGCCGACGCGTGGCAGGTCCGCGACGGGGTGGCCGGCGTCGGGGGCACGGTCCGCCGGCTCGGCGACGGGGGGCACGGCCCCTTCCAGCGGCTGCGCCGCACCCCCGAGGAGGTACGCCCGCTGCTGCCGTCCGGTCGGGTGCTCGGGGTGATCGCCGACCGCCCGCTGCACCGGCCGCAGCTCGCCCAGATCGCCCACGCCGTCCGCACGCTCGGCGCCCACCTGCTGGTGATGATCCCGGTCGGCGAGGACGGCCTCGGCGGGCTGCCGCCGGAGTCGCTCGTACGCAGCGTCTTCGCCGCCCGCGACCGGATGCCGCCGGCCACGCTCGTCGCCGTCCCGTTGTCCCGCCGGCGCGACGAGATCAGCGACGCGCTGCTGCGGGCCCGGGTGTCGGCGGCGTACGGCGTGACGCACCTGCTCTCCACCGGCGAGATGCTCTCCGGCGCCGGCCTGCGGGTGCTGGTGCCGCGCGAGCTGGCCTACGACAACCGCGACGGGCAGTGGCGCTGGCGGGAGGACATCCCGCCCCGCAACCGGCGCCTGGCGCTGACCCAGCCGGAGATCGACGACCTGCTGGACCGGGGTTTCCCGCTCCCCGAGTGGCACACCCCGCCCGCGGTGGCGAAGGAGCTGGCCCGGGCCCGGCCGCCGCGGCGGTACCGGGGCCTGGTGGTCTTCCTGACCGGGCTCTCGGGCTCCGGCAAGTCGACGATCGCCCGGGGCCTGGCCGACGTGCTGCGCGAGCAGGGCGACCGGAGCATCACGCTGCTCGACGGCGACGTGGTGCGCCGCGAGCTCTCCGCCGGGCTGGGCTTCAGCAAGGCCGACCGGGACCTCAACGTGCGCCGGATCGGCTGGGTGGCGGCGGAGATCGCCCGGCACCACGGCGTCGGCATCTGCTGCCCGATCGCCCCGTACGCACAGGCCCGCGCGACCGCCCGGGAGATGGCGCTGGCCGCCGGTGCGGGCTTCGTGCTGGTGCACGTGGCGACCCCGCTAGAGGTCTGCGAGCAGCGCGACCGCAAGGGCCTCTACGCCCGGGCCCGGGCCGGCCTGCTCACCGGGATGACCGGCATCGACGACCCCTACGAGGAGCCGGCCGACGCGGACCTGGTGGTCGACACCAGCGACATGACGATCGACGAGGCGGTCGAGGCCGTCCTGCACCACCTGAACGAGACGGGTTGGGTCGAACCCCGGCTCCAGTCCATCTGATCGCGCCCTCCGCCTACCGGTGGTACTCCCTTCGCGCTAGTGTTCATCTTTGTTCGATCACGTTCGACCGCGTGAGGGCGCGCGGCTGGCACGGAGGTACGGCGGATGCTCGCTCAGCAACGGCAGGCGGCCATCCTGGACCGGGTCCGCGCCACCGGCGGCGTGCGGGTCACCGAGCTGGCCGCCGAGTACGGCGTCTCGGACATGACCATCCGCCGCGACCTGGAGGTGCTGCACGAGCGCGGCCTGCTGGCCAAGGTGCACGGCGGTGCCACGGTGGCCGGCCCCGGCTCGACCGACGAACCGGGCTTCCGGGCCAAGTCGGTGCGGCAACTGGCGGAGAAGGCGGCCATCGCCGGCCGCGCCGCCGAGCTGGTCCGCCCCGGGGCGGCGGTCGCCCTCTCCGCCGGCACCACCACCGCCGAGCTGGCCCGTCGACTGGTCGACGTGCCGGGCCTGACCGTCGTCACCAACTCGCTGCCGGTGGCCGAGATCCTGCACGCCGGCGGCCGGTCCGACCAGACCGTGGTGCTCACCGGCGGGGTGCGTACGCCGTCGGACGCGCTGGTCGGGCCGCTGGCCGTCGCCGCCATCCGGTCGCTGCACCTGGACCTGCTCTTCCTCGGCGTGCACGGGATCACGGAGCGGGCCGGGTTCACCACACCGAACCTGATGGAGGCGGAGACCGACCGCGCGCTGGTGGCCGCCGCCGACCGGCTGGTCGTGCTCGCCGACCACACCAAGTGGGGCACCGTCGGCATCTCCTCGATCGTTGAGCTTTCCGCCGCCCACGTGCTGGTCACCGACGACCGGCTGCCCCCCGACGCGCAGCGGGCGCTCGACGACCGGGTGGGCGAACTGGTGGTCGTGTCCCCCGGCACGGGCGCGGGGCGGACGGCCACGACGACAGATGAGGGGGTGGCGCGGTGAAGCGCACCGCGATCGCGCTGGCCGACGGCCGGGAGCTGATCTACTTCGACGAACGGGACGACGCCGTCCGCGACCAGCCGGACCAGCGCGAGCTGCCCCCGCCACCGCCCGCGTCGCAGCTGCGCCTCGACCCGCTCACCGACGAGTGGGTGGCCGTCGCCGTGCACCGGCAGACGCGCACCTTCCTCCCGCCGGCCGACCAGTGCCCGCTCTGCCCCAGCACCGACGGCCGGCAGAGCGAGATCCCGGCACCCGACTACGACGTCGCCGTCTTCGAGAACCGGTTCCCCTCCCTGAGCGGCCGGGTGGCCGAGGAGCCCGCCGAGATCACCCCGTTCACCCCGGTCCGCCCGGGTCGGGGCCGCTGCGAGGTGGTCTGCTTCACCGACGACCACAACGCGTCCTTCGCGTCCCTCCCGCCACGCCGGGTGCGCACCGTCCTCGACGCGCTCGCCGACCGCACGTCGGCGCTCGCGGAGCTGCCCGGGGTGGAGCAGGTGTTCTGCTTCGAGAACCGGGGCGTGGAGATCGGCGTGACACTGCACCACCCGCACGGCCAGATCTACGCGTACCCCTTCGTGACCCCACGGACCCGGGCGCTGCTGGCCGCCGCCCGCCGGCACGCCGAACGCACCGGCGGGCGCAACCTCTACGCCGACGTGCTCGCCGCCGAGCGGGCCGCGGGCACGCGGGTGGTCGCCGAGAACGAGCACTGGACGGCGTACGTCCCGGCGGCGGCCCGCTGGCCGTTCGAGGTGCACGTGGCCCCGCACCGGCCGGTGCCGGACATCCCCGCGCTCGACGACGCCGAGCGGGACGCCTTCGGCCCGCTCTACCTGGACCTGCTGCGCCGCTTCGACGGGCTGTTCGACGTGCCGATGCCCTACATCGCCGCCTGGCACCAGGCGCCGGTACGCGTCGACCGCGAACTGGGCCACCTGCACCTGCAGCTGTTCAGCATCCGGCGCGCGAAGGACAAGCTGAAGTACCTGGCGGGCTCGGAGTCCGCGATGGGCGTCTTCATCAACGACATCGCCCCGGAGCGCGCCGCCGAACTCCTCCGCGCCGCCTGAACCCCCGCACAGGTCGATCATGCAGGTCTGGTGGGAGTCGTGTCCTGATTCGAGCCTTACGCGGGGCGCCACAACTGCATGATCGACGCTGGCTACGGGGGCCCGGGACAGGGCGCGGGGGGCCCGGGACAGGGCCCCCCGCAGGGAAGGGACGGCTGGCTGTGCGCGACAGCCGGGAAGGCTGGCTGATCGGCACGCTTGCCGCGAGGCGACCGCGGTCAACCTTCCTGGACGCGACTGGCATCTCGTCCACCCAGGTCAACGAGGCGCGCCGACCCAGGTGACGCGGGACGGCGCGTCACCGCCGACACGCCGCCAAGAAACTGCCACCCTGTCGCACACTCGTGCACCCGCCCGGCCCTCCCTTCCCCGCCCACACCTACCGATGGCGACGGACGTCGCCGACCCCGGGTGATCCGGACAGATCTTGGTAGGAGACGGCCCCTGGAGGGGCTGTTTGCTACCAGGATCTCGTGCGCCCGACGCGCGACCCGACGCGAACGGTAGACGGGACGGCAGGAGCCCGCCGGCGGGTGCCGGCGGGCTCCTGGTGATGCGGCGGCAGCACCGTCAGGTGCCGTCCGAAGGCGCGGAGAGGATCAGGCGGAGAGCTTGCGCGCCAGGTTCTCGTCGAGCGCGTTCATGAACTCGTCGGTGGTCAGCCACGGGGCGTCCCGCGAGATGAGCAGCGAGAGGTCCTTGGTCATCTGGCCGCCTTCGACGGTGTCGACGATGACCTGCTCCAGGGTGTTGGCGAACTCGGTGACCGCCGGGGTGCCGTCCAGCTTGCCCCGGTGGGCAAGGCCCCGGGTCCAGGCGTAGATCGACGCGATCGGGTTGGTCGAGGTCTTCTCGCCCTTCTGCCACTGCCGGTAGTGCCGGGTGACCGTGCCGTGCGCGGCCTCGGCCTCGACCGTACGGCCGTCCGGGGAGAGCAGCACCGAGGTCATCAGGCCCAGCGAGCCGAAGCCCTGCGCGACGGTGTCGGACTGCACGTCACCGTCGTAGTTCTTGCAGGCCCAGACGTAGCCGCCCTCCCACTTGAGCGCGGCGGCGACCATGTCGTCGATGAGCCGGTGCTCGTAGGTGAGACCGGCGGCGTCGAACTCGGCCTTGAACTCGGCCTCGAACACCTCGGCGAAGATGTCCTTGAACCGACCGTCGTACGCCTTGAGGATGGTGTTCTTGGTCGACATGTAGACCGGGTAGTTGCGGTCCAGGCCGTAGCGGAACGAGGCGCGGGCGAAGTCCCGGATCGACTCGTCGTAGTTGTACATGCCCATGGCGATGCCGCCGCCGGGGAAGTTGGCGACCTCCATCTCCATCGGCTCGCCGCCGTCGGCCGGGGTGTAGGTGATGGTCACCGTGCCCGGGCCGGGGACGACGAAGTCGGTGGCCTTGTACTGGTCACCGTGGGCGTGCCGGCCGATGATGATCGGCTTGGTCCAGCCGGGGACCAGCCGCGGCACGTTGGACATGATGATCGGCTCGCGGAAGACGACGCCGCCGAGGATGTTGCGGATCGTGCCGTTCGGCGACCGCCACATCTTCTTCAGGCCGAACTCCTCCACCCGGGCCTCGTCCGGGGTGATGGTCGCGCACTTGACGCCGACGCCGTGCTCCTTGATGGCGTTGGCGGCATCGACGGTGACCTGGTCGTCGGTCTCGTCGCGGTGCTGGATCGACAGGTCGTAGTAGTGCAGGTCGACGTCGAGGTAGGGCAGGATCAGCTGCTCCCGGATCTGCTTCCAGATGATCCGGGTCATCTCGTCGCCGTCGAGCTCAACGACCGGGTTGTTTACCTTGATCTTCGCCATCGGCCGGCGCTCCTCTCGGGGGACTCGTGCTCAAGCAGTACGAGCGTACTGGAAACTGATCGGCAGTCCCCAGCCGGCCTCGGTCGGGCCGGAACAAACGACGTGCACGGCGCACGGGACCGCTGGCATGATCGCCGGATGCCGCTGAGCCGCATCCTCGGGTCTATCACGGTCACCGCGCTCACCGACGGCGAGGGGCCGTTCTTCCAGCCCCGCGCGGAGGCGTTCCCGGACGCCACGCCGGAGCACTGGCGCGCGGCCGACCTGCGGGATCCGGGCGCGGTGACCGCCGACGGGCGGTGGTGGCTGCCGTTCCGCAGCTTCGCCATCCGCGTCGGGGACGGGCCGGTGACCCTGGTCGACGCCGGGATCGGCCCGGCCGGCTCCCCCGCCGCGAGCTGGGCGCCGGTGCCCGGCCGGCTGCCGGCCGAACTCGCCGCCGCCGGCATCGACCCGGCCGACGTACGCACGGTGGTGCTCACCCACCTGCACAGCGACCACGTCGGCTGGGCGGTCACCGGCTCGCCGGGCACGCCGTACTTCCCGAACGCCGACTACGTGCTCCAGCGGGCCGAACTGGCCGCCGTCGGGCAGCTCAACCCGGGGCTGTCGGCCGGCCTGGTCGCGCCGTTGCGCGCCGCCGGCCAGCTCCGCGTGGTCGAGGGCGAGGAGAGGCTCGATCCGACGGTACGGCTGCTGCCGACCCCGGGACACACGCCCGGTCACCAGTCGGTGCTGCTGGAGGTGGGCGACGAGCGGCTGCTGCTCACCGGCGACCTGCTGGTGCACGCCGTGCAACTGGTCGACCCCGAGCTGGCGTACGCCCACGAGGAGGACACCGCCGCGGCGCGTGCCTCGCGGGTGGGGCTGCTGCGCGACCTGGCCGCGCGCGGACCCGCGGTGCTCGCCACCCCGCACCTGGGCGAGGCGTTCGTGACGCTGTAGGGCGCAACGTCGAGGGGGCACGCCGGCGGACCGGCGTGCCCCCTCGACGGGTGGTGGATCACATGGAGGCGACGTCGCCCTGCTTGGCGCGGACGGCCTCGGCGGCCTCCTTCAGGCTGGCCAGCTCGTCGGCGTCCAGGTCGGTCTCGACGACCCGCTTGACGCCCTCGGCGCCGATCGCGGCCTCGACGCCCAGGTAGACGCCGGAGATGCCGTACTCGCCGTCGACCCAGGCGCAGACCGGCATGACCTCGCCCGAGTCCTCCGCGACGGCCTTCGCCATCCGGGCGGCGGCGGCCGACGGCGCGTAGTACGCCGAACCGGTCTTGAGCAGCGCGACCACCTCGGCGCCGCCGTTGCGGGTCTTGACGACCAGCTCCTCGATCTGCTCGGCCGGCATGGCCTCACGCAGCGGCTTGCCGTCGACCGTGCTCTGCGACGGCACCGGCACCATCGTGTCGCCGTGCGAGCCGAGGGTCAGCGTCTTCACCGACTTCACCGGTACGCCCAGCGCCTCGGCCACGAAGTTGGTGAACCGGGCGGTGTCCAGCATGCCGGCCTGGCCGAGCACCCGGTTCTTCGGGAACTGGGTGGCGAGCTGGGCCAGCGCGGTCATCTCGTCGAGCGGGTTGGACACGACGATGACGACGGCGTTCGGGGCGTACTTGGCGACGTTCTCGGAGACCTGGCGGACGATCTTCGCGTTCGTCTCGAGCAGGTCCATGCGGCTCATGCCCGGCTTGCGCGGCAGGCCGGCGGTGATCACCACGACGTCCGAGCCCTCGATCGCCTCGTAGCCCTCGCCGTTCGGGCCGGTGGTCGCGCCGACCACCTTGGTCTCGAAGCCCTCGATGGCGCGCGACTGGTTGAGGTCCAGGGCGAGACCTGCGGGCTTGCCCTCCACGATGTCGGTGATCACGACGGTGTCGAAGACGTCGTACTCGGCCAGGCGCTGTGCGGTGGTGGAGCCGTAGAACCCAGCCCCGACGACAGTGACCTTCTTACCCATGGTCGTCCCACTCCCTGCTACCAGTCGGTTTTCCGGACCGTATCAGCCATCCTGGCACCGATCAGGTCAGGGGAGGCGACCATCGCCGGGATGGGGCGAACGTCACGGCCGTCCCCCAGGTGTAAGGAAGGGGCCCTTCCTCTACCTCAGGCGTCAGGAAGGCGCCCTTCGTGACGCCTCAGTCGCGCTCGGCCCGCTCCACGACGTTGGTCAGCAGCATCGCGCGGGTCATCGGGCCGACGCCGCCCGGCATGGGCACCAGCTTGCCGGCCACCTCCGCCGCGTCAGCCGCGACGTCGCCGGTGTAGCGGCCCTTGCCGTCCGGGCCGATGACCCGGGTGATGCCGACGTCGACCACGACCGCGCCCGGCGTGAGCATGTCGGCGGTGAGCAGGCCCGGCACGCCGGCGGCCACGATGACGATGTCGGCGGCCCGGGTGTGCGAGGCCAGGTCGAGGGTGCCGGTGTGGCAGAGGGTCACGGTGGCGTTCTCGCTGCGGCGGGTGAGCAGCAGGCCGAGCGGACGGCCGACGGTGTTGCCGCGGCCGACCACGGCGACCTTGGCGCCGCGCAGCGGCACGTCGTGCCGGCGGAGCAGCTCGACGATGCCGCGCGGGGTGCAGGGCAGCGGGGCGTCGTAGCCCAGGACGAGCCGGCCGAGGTTGACCGGGTGCAGGCCGTCGGCGTCCTTGTCGGGGTCGATCAGCTCCAGCACCCGCTGGGTGTCGAGGTGGCCCGGCAGCGGCAGCTGGACGATGTAGCCGTGGCAGGCCGGGTCGGCGTTCAGCTCGGCGAGCACGGCGTCGACCTGCGCCTGGGTCGCGTCGGCTGGCAGCTCGCGGCGGATCGAGGCGACCCCCACCTCGGCGCAGTCGCGGTGCTTGCCGTTGACGTACGCCTGGGAGCCGGGGTCCGCACCCACCAGGACGGTGCCGAGCCCGGGGGTGATGCCGCGTTCCGCCAGTGCCTTGACCCGTGCCCGCAGCTCGTCCTTGATCTCGGCTGCGGTCGCCTTGCCGTCCAGAAGCGTCGCCGTCACGCCCAGATCGTCTCACGGTCGGCGGCCGGCGATCCGACGACCCGCGCCAAGCCGGCGATGTGACCACTAAGAGTGACGTGCCGTTAATCACTCTGAGTGACGCGCGGGCCGACTAGGCCCCGACTGGAACCGGACCCCCGGGCGACCGGGGCGACGGAGGGGTACGTCCGGGTCGGGACGGCGCGATCGGGCGGACCGGGCGGGACGGGTGCCGACCGCGTCGAGAGTCCCCGCTGCCCAGCGCCCCCATCCGCAGCGGCACGGCATTAGCAGATCCGGCCCGGCACGACAAGGCCTCGACGCTGACTCCGTTATCGGTTCGCAACCCGGTCGTTGTCGATCGCCGGCCGGCGACCTACCGTTGCCCAACGTTGCGCAGCGTAAACCCAGCGCCGGGCCTGACTGCGCAGCGTGAGGAGATGAGGAGGCTACATGCGTGTTCGTAGGCTCGCTGCCTGGACCGCCCTCCCGCTCGCGGTGACCCTGGGCCTGGTGGCCTGCGGCTCGGGCGGCGACGGTGGATCCGGCGAGAGCAACCCCGACGCGGCCGTGCGGATCGAGATCGCCGAGCCGCAGCACCTGGTGCCCACCAACACCAACGAGACGAGCGGCTCGCAGGTGCTCGCCGCCCTGTTCAGCCCGCTGGTCGACTACGACGAGGCCAACAAGCCCCACGAGGTGGCGGCCGAGTCGGTGACGTCCGAGGACAACACGACCTGGACGGTCAAGCTGAAGGACGGCTACACCTTCCACAACGGCGAGAAGGTCACCGCCGACAACTACATCGACGCCTGGAACTACGGCGCCTACGCCCCGAACGGCCAGAACTCCAGCTACTTCTTCGAGAAGATCGCCGGCTACGAGGACATGCAGGGCGAGACCCCGAAGGCCAAGACGCTCAGCGGGCTGAAGAAGGTCGACGACCTGACCTTCACCGTCACGCTGTCGGAGCCGTACAGCGAGTTCAAGTCCGTGCTCGGCTACACCGCCTTCTACCCGATGCCGAAGGCCGCGTTCTCCGCGCCCGGCGTACTTGCCGAGGGCTACGAGCAGGCGCCGGTCGGTCAGGGCCCGTTCAAGATGAAGGGCACCTGGCAGCACGACGCCAAGGTCGAGGTCGAGAAGTACGACGCCTTCCCCGGCGAGAAGCCGAAGGTGGCCGGCGTCGAGTTCCGGATCTACCAGCAGCCGACCGCCGCGTACGCGGACGTGCTCTCGGACAACCTGGACGTCATCAAGACCATCCCGACCGAGAACCTCTCGACGGCCGGCACCGACCTCGGTGACCGGTTCAAGCAGAGCTCCGCCTCGTCGCTC
The DNA here is from genome assembly GCF_057197825.1 of Micromonospora sp. USAFONa4. Classification (NCBI taxonomy): domain Bacteria; kingdom Bacillati; phylum Actinomycetota; class Actinomycetes; order Micromonosporales; family Micromonosporaceae; genus Micromonospora; species Micromonospora sp. USAFONa4. The sequence continues at coordinate 2,412,782 of NZ_CM170072.1, forward strand.
CAGGTGCTGGCCTTCCCGACGTTCCAGGAGGAGTTCAGCAACCCGGACGTGCGCAAGGCCATCTCGATGGCGATCGACCGGGACGAGATCACCAAGTCGATCTTCAAGGACTCGCAGCAGCCGGCCCGCTCGTTCGTCTCGCCGGTCGTCGCGGGCTACCGCGACGGCACCATCGGCGAGGCCGGCGAGTTCGACCCGGCCAAGGCCAAGAGCCTGTACCAGGCCGCGGGCGGCCCGGCGAGGATCGAGCTGTCCTACAACGGCGACGGCGGCCACAAGGACTGGATCGACGCGACCTGCAACCAGCTCAAGACCAACCTGGGCGTGGACTGCGTGGGCACCGCCGAGCCGAAGTTCGCGGACCTGCTGACCAAGGTGAAGGCCAAGCAGCCGGTCGGCCTGTTCCGGATGGGCTGGGTCATGGACTACCCGTCCATGGAGAACTACCTGGGCCCGCTGTACAGCAGCAACGGCTCGTCGAACTACTACGGCTACAGCAACCCCGAGTTCGACAAGCTGCTCGCCGAGGGCGCCAGCGCCGCGAACGAGGACGAGGCGATCAAGAAGTACCAGGCGGCCGAGGACCTGCTGGCGGAGGACCTGCCGGTGATCCCGCTGCGGTACGGCCAGAACAACTTCGGCCACTCCACCAAGGTGACGAACGTGGAGATGGATCTCTTCGACCGGATCGACCTCGTGAAGATCGAGGCCGTCAAGTAACAGCACGGCGGGACGGGTCGGGCCATCGGCGGACGGTGGCCCGACCCGCCTTCCTCTTCGCACTTTTTCCGCCAGACTGCCAAGTATGTTCCGCTTCATCCTGCGGCGTCTGCTCCAGATGGTCCTCGCGTTCTTCGGGACCACGCTGATCGTCTACGCGCTGATGTTCGCCGGCCAGGGCGATCCCATCCAGGCGCTCGCCGGTGAGCGCCCGGTCACGGCGGCCCAGCGGGCATACCTGACGGAGAAGTTCCACCTCGACCGGACCGGGGTCGGCGGCTTCTTCTACCGCTACTTCGACTACCTCAAGAACCTGCTCCAGGGTGACCTCGGGCAGTCCCTCACCGGACGCTCGATCGGCGACATCCTGGCCGCCGCCTGGCCGGTCACGGTCAAGCTGGCGCTGATCGCCATGGCGGTCACCATCCTCTTCGGGGTCACCGCGGGCGTCCTCGCCGGCATCCGGCGGGCCAGCATCTTCGACAACTCGACCCTGCTGCTGACCCTGCTGGTGCTCGGCATCCCGACGATCGTGCTCGCGCCGCTGGCGCAGTACCTCCTCGGCGTCAGGTGGCAGCTCTTCCCGGCCACCGCCGGCGCCGACCCGGACCTGTACGCGCTCCTGCTGCCGGGCATCGTGCTCGGCTCGCTCTCGCTGGCCACCGCGCTGCGGCTGACCCGGACGTCCGTGGCCGAGAACCTGCGCGCCGACTACGTCCGCACCGCCCGGTCGAAGGGACTCGTGCGGCGGCGGATCGTCAGCGTCCACGTGCTGCGCAACTCGCTCATCCCGGTGGTCACCTTCCTCGGCGTCGAGCTGGGCAACCTGATGAGCGGCGCGATCATCACCGAGGGCGTGTTCAACATCCCCGGCGTCGGCTTCAACCTCTTCCGCGGCATCCGCACCGAGGACGGCCCGCTGGTGGTGGGCATCGTCAGCGTGCTCGTCGTGGTCTACCTCGTCTCCAACCTGGTGGTGGACGTCCTGTACGCCGTACTCGACCCGAGGATCCGCTATGAGTGAGCGCAGCGAACGAATCGGCAGCGCAGTGTTTCGTGCCGGCGCCGAGCGCAGCGAGGTGCGGGCATGAGTGAGCGCAGCGAACGAATCGGCAGCGCAGTGTTTCGTGCCGGCGCCGAGCGCAGCGAGGTGCGGGCACGAGTGAGCGCAGCGAGGTGCGGGCATGAGTGACTTCGAGACCGTCGCGGCGAGCGAGAACCAGGCCACGCGGCGGGGGCCGTCGGGCGAGCCCGGCGCGCCGAACCAGGTCGGCGTACCGCAGAAGCCCCGCAGCCTGGCCGGCGACGCCTGGCGCGACCTGCGCCGCAAGCCGATCTTCTGGATCAGCCTCGCCCTGGTGGTGCTGGTCGCCGCCATGGCCGCCGTGCCCGGGCTGTTCACCGCGAACGACCCGCGCGACTGCGTGCTGGCCCGTCAGCACGCCGGGCCGTCCGGCGGGGCGATCTTCGGGTACGACTTCCAGGGCTGCGACACGTACGCCAGGGCGGTCTACGGCGCCCGCGCGTCGCTGCTGGTCGGCGCGCTCTCCGCGCTGCTGACCGGCCTGATCGCGCTCGCCGTGGGGATGCTGGCCGGCTACTTCGGCCGCTGGGTCGACGCGGTGCTCTCCCGGGTGATCGACGTCGTCCTCGGCATCCCGCTCCTGCTCGCCGCCATCGTGCTGCTCAAGCGGGTCAACAGCGACAGTTCGGCGGTCCGGATCGGCGCGGTCATCTTCGTGCTGGCGATCCTCGGCTGGACCACCGCCGCCCGCGTCGTCCGCTCCTCGGTGATCACCGCCAAGGAGCAGGACTACGTCGCGGCGGCCCGGATGCTCGGCGCCGGCGACGGCCGGATCATGCTGCGGCACATCCTGCCGAACGCGCTCGCCCCGGCGATCGTGGTGCTGACGATCGCCCTCGGCTCGTTCATCGCCGCCGAGGCGACGCTGAGCTTCCTCGGCATCGGGCTCAGGGCGCCGACCATCTCCTGGGGCATCGACATCGACGCCGGCCGGGTGCACATGCGGGAGTCGGTCACCCCGCTGCTGGTCCCCTCGACGTTCCTGGCACTGACCGTGCTGGCGTTCATCATGCTCGGCGACGCGATCCGCGACGCCTTCGATCCCAAGCTCCGATGAGCGGCCCCCGAGCGCGCGAAGTGCGCGCCGACAGCCCCGCGAGCCCCGCCGTCGCGAGCGAAAGGCCTGAACCATGAGCCAGTCCGCCGTCCAACCCACGCCGGCTTCCCCGACGCCCGAGGGCGGGCACCTGCTGGACGTACGGGACCTGCACGTCGAGTTCCGCACCGGCGAGGGCGTGGCCAGAGTGATCAACGGGGTCTCGTACCACCTCGATCCCGGGGAGACGCTCGCCGTGCTGGGCGAGTCGGGCTCCGGCAAGTCGGTCACCGCCCAGGCGATCATGGGCATCCTCGACACTCCCCCGGCCGTGATCCGCTCCGGCGAGATCCTCTACCAGGGGCGCGACCTGCTGAAGCTGCCGGAGGAGCAGCGCCGGCAGGTACGCGGCAAGGAGATCGCGATCATCTTCCAGGACGCCCTCTCCGCGCTGAACCCCGTCTTCGGAGTGGGCTGGCAGATCGGCGAGACGCTGCGCCAGCGCGAGGGCATGTCGAAGGCCGACGCCCGTGCCCGGGTCGTCGAGCTGATGGACCTGGTACGGATCCCCGCCGCCGCCAGCCGGCTCGGCGACTACCCGCACCAGTTCTCCGGCGGCATGCGGCAGCGCGTCATGATCGCGATGGCGCTGGCCATGAACCCGAAGGTGCTGATCGCCGACGAGCCGACCACGGCCCTGGACGTCACCGTGCAGGCCCAGATCATGGACCTGCTGGCCGACCTGCGCCGCGACCTCGGCACGGCGATGATCCTGATCACGCACGACCTCGGCGTGGTCGCCGGCGTCGCGGACCGGATCGCCGTCATGTACGCCGGCCGGATCGTCGAGCACGCCGACGTCCGCTCGCTGTACCGGGCGCCGGCCCACCCGTACACGAAGGGGTTGTTGGAGTCGATCCCGCGGATGGACGTCCGGGGTCAGCAGCTCTCCACCATCAGGGGGCTGCCGCCCAACCTGATGCGGATCCCGTCCGGCTGCCCGTTCCACCCCCGGTGCCCGTACGTGCAGCAGGTCTGCGTCGACGTGGTGCCGCACGACCTGGTCCTGGGCGACGGCCGGACCAGCGCGTGCCACTTCGCCCAGGAGGTCCGTGATGACAGCGCCCGCTAGCCCGACCAAGGTGCGCGGCGAGACGATCCTCGCCGTCGACAACGTGGTCAAGCACTTCCCGATCCGCCGGGGCGTGCTCTTCCAGCGGCAGGTCGGCGCCGTCAAGGCCGTCGACGGGGTCAGCTTCGAGCTGCGCCGGGGCGAGACCCTCGGGGTGGTCGGCGAGTCGGGCTGTGGCAAGTCGACGCTGGCCCGGCTGCTGATGCGGTTGGAGACGCCGACCGCCGGCCGGGCCACCCTGGAGGGCCGGGACCTGTTCTCCGCCTCCGGTGCCGAGCTGCGCCGGCTGCGGCGCAACATGCAGATGGTGATGCAGGACCCGTACACCTCGCTGAACCCGCGCATGACGGTCGGCGACATCATCGGCGAGCCGTTCGAGATCCACCCGGACGCCGCGCCGAAGGGCAGCCGGCGGGGCCGGGTGCGGGAGCTGCTCGACGTGGTCGGGCTGAACCCCGAGCACATCAACCGCTACCCGCACCAGTTCTCCGGCGGCCAGCGGCAGCGCATCGGCATCGCCCGGGCGCTCGCCCTGCGGCCCGAGATCATCGTCTGCGACGAGCCGGTCAGCGCCCTGGACGTGTCGATCCAGGCCCAGGTGATCAACCTGCTGGAGAAGCTCCAGGACGAGTTCGGCCTGTCGTACATCTTCATCGCGCACGACCTGTCGGTGGTCCGGCACATCTCCGACCGGGTCGCGGTCATGTACCTCGGCAAGATCGTGGAGATCGGCACCGAGGACGAGATCTACGAGCGGGCCACCCATCCGTACACCCAGGCGCTGCTCTCGGCCGTGCCGGTGCCGGACCCGGAGGCCCGCGACCGGCGCACCATGATCCGGCTCACCGGCGACGTGCCGAGCCCGGCCAACCCGCCGAGCGGCTGCAACTTCCGCACCCGCTGCTGGAAGGCCCAGGAGGTCTGCGCGATCGAGGAGCCCCACACGGTCCCCCGCGCGGCGGACCCACACCCCTCGGCCTGCCACTTCGCCGAACTCCGCCCCACCATTCCCTGACCCACCTGTTCGCGTCGATCATGCAGTTGTGGTGGGCGGATCGTCCGCCTTCACCGCTTTCGCGGGGCACCACAACTGCATGATCGACGTGGAGAGCCCGGGGCGCGGGCGGGAAGGTCAGTGGAAGAAGTGGCGGGTGGCCGTCAGGTACATGGTGACGCCGGCCTCCTTGCAGGCCGCGATCACTTCCTCGTCCCGGATCGAGCCGCCCGGCTGCACGATCGCGCGGACGCCGGCGTCGATGAGGATCTTCGGGCCGTCGGCGAACGGGAAGAACGCGTCCGAGGCGCAGACCGAACCACGTGCCCGGTCCGCCCCGGCGCGGGCGACCGCGAGCTGCGCCGAGTCGACCCGGTTGACCTGGCCCATCCCGACGCCGACGGTCGCGGCGTCCTTGGCCAGCAGGATCGCGTTGCTCTTCACCGCGCGCACCGCCCTCCAGGCGAAGGCCAGGTCGCGCAGGGTCGCCTCGTCCGCCGGCTCGCCGGTGGCCAGTCGCCAGTTGGCCGGGTCGTCGCCCTCGGCGTCGATCCGGTCGGCCATCTGCACCAGTACGCCGCCGGTGACCTGCCGCCACTCGGCCGGCAGCGGGGCGTAGGCCGGCGCGTGCAGCAGCCGGATGTTCTTCTTCGCCTGGAGGACCTCCACCGCACCCTCGTCGAAGCCGGGCGCCACCAGCACCTCGGTGAAGATCTCCGACACCTGCCGGGCCAGCTCGACCGAGACCGGCCGGTTGACCGCGATCACCCCGCCGTACGCGGACACCGGGTCGCAGGCGTGCGCCTTGCGGTGCGCCTCGGCCACGTCGGCGCCGACCGCGATGCCGCACGGGTTGGCGTGCTTGATGATCGCCACCGCCGGCTGGTCGGCGAAGTCGTTGGCCGCCCGCCACGCCGCGTCCGCGTCGACGTAGTTGTTGTAGGACATCTCCTTGCCGTGCAGCTGCTCGGCCTGGGCGAGCCCGGCCGGGCTGGACGGGTCGACGTAGAGCGCCGCCGGCTGGTGCGGGTTCTCGCCGTAGCGCAGCACCGCCTGCCGGCGCAGCGACAGCCCGGCGAAGTCCGGCCAGCCGTCCGCCTCGGGCGCCAGCGTGGTGGCGCACCACTCGGCCACCGCCACGTCGTACTCGGCGATGACGGCGAACGCCCGCGCGGCCAGGACGCGCCGCTGGGCCAGCGTGAAGCCGCCCTCGCCGAGCGCGGCGAGCAGGGCCGGGTACGCGGCCGGGTCGGTCACCACGGCGACCGAGGCGTGGTTCTTGGCGGCCGCCCGGACCATCGCCGGACCGCCGATGTCGATCTGCTCGACGCACTCCTCGACGCCCGCGCCGGAGGCGACGGTGGCCTGGAACGGGTAGAGATTGGACACCAGCAGGTCGATGCCGGCGATGCCGTGCTCGTCGAGCTGGGCGACGTGGGAGTCCTTGCGCAGGTCGGCGAGGAGGCCGCCGTGCACCTTCGGGTGCAGCGTCTTGACCCGCCCGTCGAGGATCTCCGGGAAGCCCGTCACCGTCTCGACCGGGGTCACCGGCACCCCCGCGCCGGCGATGGCCGAGGCAGTGCTGCCGGTCGAGACGAGCTCCACCCCGGCCGCGTGCAGCGCCCGGGCCAGCTCGACCAGGCCGGTCTTGTCGTAGACGCTGACCAGCGCCCGCCTGATCGGGCGGCGTTCGTCCTGAGTGGAACTCACGGGACCGTGACCTTTCTTCCGGTGATCGTCCAACCTTCGCGGACCAGGCGGCCCACCTGCTCGACGAGCTGGTGCCGCTCGGCTTCCTTGATGCGCTCGGTGAGCGTCTCGACGTCGTCGTCGTCGTGCACCGGCACGGCGACCTGCGCGACGATCGGGCCGGTGTCCATGCCGGCGTCGACGAAGAAGAGCGTGGCCCCGGTGACCTTCACGCCGTAGGCGAGGGCGTCGCGCGGGCCGTGGATGCCGGGGAACGCCGGCAGCAGCGTGTTGTGCGTGTTCAGGTAGCGGTCGCCGAATGCGGCCAGGAAGCGCGGGCCGACCAGCTTGAGGAAGCCGGCGGAGACGACCAGGTCGGGCCGGTGCTCGGCGACGCGGGCGGTCAGCGCGGCGTCCCAGTCCTCGCGGGCGGGATGGTCGGCGACCCGCTCGACGAAGGTCGGCACACCGGCCGCGGCGGCCCGGTCCAGACCCGCGATGCCGTCGCGGTCGGCGCCGACGGCCACCACCCGGGCCCCGTACGCCGGATCGGCGCTCGCATCGAGCAGTGCCTGGAGGTTGCTCCCGGAGCCGGAGACGAGGACGACGATGCGGGCGACGGGCGCGGGCTCGGTCACCGGGCCACCCTATCGGGCCTGCCGCCGCTTCCATCCGCTGGGCATTGCGACATTCACCGACGACGCGAATGGTCCGGACCAGGTACGCTGCCGGTCGCTCGGGCCCGGCGCGCGTCGGCCCGCACCCGTCAGTGATCCGACGCCCCGCGGGGGTGTCGAGTGGAATGAGGAGTACGCCGAAATGCAGCCCGGATACCAGCCGCAGCAGCCCCAGATCAACAACAACATGACGATGTCGATCGTCGCCATCTTCCTCTTCTGGCCGCTGGCCATCCCGGCGATCATCAACGCCTCCAAGGTGAACCCGCTGCTCCAGCAGGGCGACTACGCCGGGGCCCAGGCCGCCGCCGCCGAGTCGAAGAAGTGGTCCAAGTGGGCCCTCATCGTCGGCATCAGCTGGTACGTGATCGTGCTGGTGTGCTGCCTGCTCGGTGGGCTCGCCGGTGTGGTGGGCGGCGACACCTCCACCAGCAGCTACTGACAGATCGGACGAGGAGTCGCATGCAGCCCGGTTACCCCGGACAGGATCCGTACGGCCAGCAGCCGCACCAGGATCCGTACGCGCCGCACCACGACCCGTACGCCCCGCCGCCGGCGGCGCCGTACGGCCAGCCGCCCGTCTCCGGGCAGCCGAACGACCCGTACGCCGCGCCGCAGGATCCGTATGGCCAGCAGAATCCGTACGGCCAGCAGGACCCCTACGGCCAGCCGCCGACCTCGGGCCAGCCCTACGGTCAGCCGCCCACTTCGGGCCAGCCCTACGGGCAGCCGGCGCCGGGTCAGCCGTACGGGCAGCAGCCGTACCAGGACCCGTACGGCCAGCAGGCGTACCCGCAGCCGCCCATGTACCCCAACGCGGGATTCGCCGCGAAGGGGCCTGGGCAGCAGCAGAACACCCTCGGTCTGGTGTCCATGATCCTCGGCATCGCCTCGATCCCGATGGTCTGCTGCTACCTCGGCATCCCGCTGGGCATCGGTGCGCTGGTGACCGGGTGGATGGGCAAGCAGAAGGCCGCCCAGGGGCTGGCCGACAACAACGGTCAGGCCCTCGCCGGTCTGATCTGCGGCGCCATCGGCGTCGTGCTCGGCCTGCTCCAGATCATCTTTCTGGGCTTCAGTCTGACGCTGCCCAACCAGCCCTGACCGTCATGCGACAGGGGCGTCCCGGCCTGTCCGGGGCGCCCCTTCGGCGTCTTGCGGCCCTCAGCGGGGCGCGCGGGACAGCACCCGGGTCGCGGCCGCGCCGATCAGCGCCCCGACCGTGACGACCGCGGTCGCCACCGCCGCCACCTGCCAGGCGACGGGCCCCACCTGGACCAGCCGGCCGCCGCCGAGCGAACCGGCGGAGGCGGCCGCGGCGGCGCCCAGCAGCAGGCCGGCCACCGGGCCGGCGAGCGCCGCCGCCCCGAGCAGCGGCCCCCAGCGCAGCGGTGCCCGGTCGTCGGCGGCGAGCCGGAGCAGCCGGCGGGCCAGCAGCCAGCCCGCGGCCATCCCGGCGAGGACCGGCACCGCGAGCAGCCCGGCGCCGAGCCCGTCGACCGGCCCGCGCGGCAGCCCGGCCAGCAGCGGTACGGCCGGCAGCGCCCCCACGGAGACCTCGCTGGTGCGTACCGCCGTGTCGGTGCCGACGGCGAAACCCGGGCCGAGCAGGTAGCTGACCGACCAGATCGTGGCGTTGGGCGCGTAGGCGAGGCTCACCAGCGTGATCCCGGCCTGACCGGCGACCCCGGTGCGGTAGGCCCCGATCAGGTCGGCGGCGTCCCCGCCCCCGGTGGCCACGGCGAGCCCCGCCGCGCCGGCCCCCGCGCCGAACAGCAGCAGCCCGGCGACGAGCCCGGTGCGGATCCCGTCGCGCAGCGCCTCCGGGGACCGCGCGGCGAGCAGGCCGGCCACGCGCGTGGTCCGGGCCGAGCCCACCAGGGCCCCGAGCGTGCCGAGCACCAGGAGGGTCAGCCCGGCGCGCACCGGTGACGCGCCCGCCAGCACCGCGCCGAGCACCCCGAGCAACGCGTACGCGACGCCGACCGCGCCGGCGGCGAGGAGCGCCTGCCGGGGTGACCGGCCGCCCCGCGCGCCGATGGCCCGGCTGGCGTGCACGCCCGCCCGGGTCAGCCGCCAGACGACAAGTGCGGTCAGCGCCAGCGGGGCCAGCCCGAGCGGGCCGGCGGCGGTGTCCAGCGGCACGCCGTGCCCGAGCAGCCAGCCGGCCAGCCCGGCGCGCAGCGCGCCCGGCACGGAGGCGGCACCCTCGCTGAGCTGGAACAGCCAGAGCACGACCACGACCGGCAGCCAGGAGGTGAGCGCCGCCCACCCGGCGGCGACCCCGGCGGCGACGACGAGCGGGGCGCGGCTGCGGCGCGGCTCGCCGGCGCGCGGCGCGGGCACCCGCCGGCTCCGCCCGACGGGCGCGGCCGGCCGGGCGCCGGGGCCGGCGTCGGCGCCGGGACGGCTGGGCTGATCAGGGGTGACGGAGGACATCGCGTCTACTCTGGCATGTCGGGCCGGCGGTGGCAGTCCGATACCGCCCCGCAGCGGCGACGAGTTCCGTGATCCACCATCTCGGGCCCCCGATCCGGTCTAGCCTCGGGCGCAGGGACGCGACCGCAGGGTCGCGGCACCGACGTCCTGAGGAGAGCCGTGAACACTCCGTATCCGCCGCCCCCGCCGGCGCCGTCCGCGGCCGGTCGCGACCGCACGACGCTGTGGGGCGTGCTCGGCATCGTCCTCGGCCTGCTCTGCTGCGGCATCCTGGGGATCGTCTTCGGTTACCTGTCGATCCGGGACGCCAAGCGCTTCGGCCAGTCGCCCGTGCTCGGCTACCTGGCGATCGCGTTCGGCGTGCTCAACATCATCGGCAGCGGCGTCCTCTGGGCCGGCGGCAACTACCCGCTCTACAACGACTGAGGCCACCCGCGCCACGGCGACCGGGGTCGCCGCGTCACGACGGCGGAGGGCCGACCGCGAACGGTCGGCCCTCCGGTCGTACGTCGCTCGGGCTCAGCCCGCGGACATGATCTCCCGCATGAGCTTGGCGGTCTCGGTCGGGGTCTTGCCGACCTTGACGCCGACCGCCTCCAGCGCGTCCTTCTTGGCCTCGGCGGTGCCCGCCGAGCCGGAGATGATCGCACCGGCGTGGCCCATGGTCTTGCCGGGCGGCGCGGTGAAGCCGGCGATGTAGCCGACCACCGGCTTGGTCACGTTCGCCTTGATGAACTCGGCGGCCCGCTCCTCGGCGTCGCCACCGATCTCACCGATCATGACGATCGCGTCGGTCTCCGGGTCGGCCTCGAACGCGGCGAGCGCGTCGATGTGGGTGGTGCCGATGATCGGGTCACCGCCGATGCCGACGCAGGTCGAGAAGCCGATGTCGCGCAGCTCGTACATCATCTGGTAGGTCAGCGTGCCGCTCTTGCTGACCAGGCCGATGCGGCCGGTGCCGGTGATGTCGGCCGGGATGATGCCGGCGTTGGAGGCGCCCGGCGAGGCGATGCCCGGGCAGTTCGGGCCGATGATCCGGGTCCGCTCCCCCTTGGCGACGTTGTACGCCCAGAACGCGGCGGTGTCGTGCACCGGCACGCCCTCGGTGATCACCACGGCCAGGTCGATCCCGGCGTCGATCGCCTCGACGACCGCGCCCTTGGTGAACTGCGGCGGTACGAAGATCACGGTCACGTCGGCACCGGTCTGTGCCATCGCGTCCGCGACGTTGGCGAAGACCGGCAGCTCGGTGCCGTCGAAGTCGACCGTCTGGCCCGCCTTGCGCGGGTTGACGCCGCCGACGACGTTGGTGCCCGCGGCGAGCATCCGCCGGGTGTGCTTGGAACCCTCGGAACCGGTCATCCCCTGGACGATGACCTTCGAGTCCTTGGTCAGCCAGATAGCCATTGTCAGACCCCCGCAGCCGCCAGCTCGGCGGCCCGCTCGGCCGCGCCGTCCATGGTGTCGACCCGCTGCACCAGCGGGTTGTTCGCGCCGTCCAGGATCGCCCGGCCGGCCTCGGCGTTGTTGCCGTCGAGGCGGACGACCAGCGGCTTGGTGACCTGCTCGCCGCGCTGCTCGAGCAGGGCCAGCGCCTGCACGATGCCGTTGGCGACCTCGTCGCAGGCGGTGATGCCGCCGAAGACGTTGACGAAGACGCTCTTCACCGACGGGTCGGACAGGACGATCTCCAGCCCGTTCGCCATCACCGCGGCGCTCGCGCCGCCGCCGATGTCGAGGAAGTTGGCCGGCTTGACGCCGCCGTGCCGCTCACCGGCGTACGCGACCACGTCGAGGGTCGACATGACCAGACCCGCGCCGTTGCCGATGATGCCGACCTCGCCGTCGAGCTTGACGTAGTTGAGGTCCTTCTCCTTGGCGGCCTGCTCCAGCGGGTCCACCGCGGCCTGGTCGACGAGCGCCTCGTGGTCCGGGTGCCGGAACGCGGCGTTCTCGTCGAGGGTGACCTTGGCGTCGAGCAGCAGCAGCTTGCCCTCGCCGGTCTTGGCCAGCGGGTTCACCTCGACCAGCGTGGCGTCCTCGGCGACGAAGGCCTTCCACAGCCCCACGGCGGCCTCGACGACCTGGTCGGCGACCTCGGCCGGGAAGTTGGCGGCGGTGACGATCTCGCGCGCCTTCGCCTCGTCGACGCCCGTGTTGGCGTCGATCGGGGCCTTGACGACCTTCTCCGGGGTCTCGGCGGCGACCTGCTCGATGTCCATGCCGCCGGCGACGCTGGCGATGCAGAGGAAGGTGCGGTTCGCCCGGTCGAGCAGGTAGGAGAAGTAGTACTCCTCGGCCACGTCCGCGGTCACCGTGATCATGACCTTGTGGACGGTGTGGCCCTTGATGTCCATGCCCAGGATGTCGGTGGCGCGGGCCACCGTCTCCTCGGCGCCCTCGGCCAGCTTCACGCCGCCGGCCTTGCCTCGGCCACCGACCTTCACCTGCGCCTTGACGACCACCCGACCGCCGAGGCGTTCGGCGATCGCGCGGGCCTCCTCCGGGGTCGTGGCGACGCCGCCGGCGAGCACGGGCAAGCCGTGCCGTTCGAACAGGTCCCGCCCCTGGTACTCGTACAGGTCCACGTTTGCGCGTCCCGTCCCGTCTCCGCGGCGCGCCGTCGCGCCGCCACCAGCGTTATGGAAAACAGTTTGACGCCTGTCATCACTCGAAACAGGCCATTGGGCGCAGCCTAGCGAGGTGGACACCGCCGGCAACCGAGCGGGTGCACGTTGTGTGGTAATGCACAATCGGCGGCGTCGCGCGGCCTTTCCGCGACTTCGGCCCGATGTCAGCCGTCCGGGCGATGTTGCCGGGGGCGCGTAACCCGTCCGTGGGGGCGTCGTTGAGTCAGGTGTCGGAGCGCTGATGCAGCGCGGCGACGGGAGCGGCCGATGCCCTGTCGGTCGAGGGGTGGCGGCGGGGCATCGTGCATAGAGGGGCCGGACGTGTGAGGGGTGCGTCCGGCCCCTCCCCCTGTCCGGATTCGGCCGCCGAGCGGTCCCGAGCCCGCGACCGCCGTCAGGCGACCGGCTGGGCAACGTTCTGCCGGACCCACTCGACGATCGACTGGGTCGTCGCGCCCGGCGTGAAGATCTTGGCGACCCCGAGCCGCTGGAGCTCCGGGATGTCGGCGTCGGGAATGATGCCGCCGCCGAACACGACGATGTCGCGGGCGTCGCGCTCACCGAGCAGCTCCACCACCCGCCGGAACAGCGTCATGTGCGCCCCGGACAGCACGGAGAGCCCGACCGCGTCGGCGTCCTCCTGGATCGCGGTCTCCACGATCTGTTCCGGGGTCTGGTGCAGGCCGGTGTAGATGACCTCCATGCCGGCATCCCGCAGGGCACGCGCGACGACCTTTGCACCACGGTCGTGGCCGTCCAGGCCCGGCTTGGCGACGACGACCCGTACACGAGAGCTCATCAGCGCATCCCTTTCACCGGCTCCGCGGCTTCACTGAACGAACGGTAACCCGCCCGGCCCTGCCCGGGAAATCCGGGCGGCGAACCTCACGCGCGCGAACCTGGCCGGACTCCCGTCGGTGCCGGTACGGCGGACCGCGCCGGCCCCCGGCGTCAAGCCGGACGACTCCGCCGTTCGGTCACCCTGCGCGACGAACGGGCAGTTAAGGGGGCACCGTTCGAGGGGTACGACCCATGACAATCACGGACGGAAAGGGACAGAACGCGGTAGCAATTCGGCGCTTCGGCTTGTGACGGGACTGGTGGTTGGCTAACGTGTCCACGGTTGTCATCAGGTCCACGGACGGGTGACGACGCGGCCAGCCGACGTTCACCCGAGCTTCACGGGCGTCGAGGAAGCCGCTTCGGATCCCCGACAACGGAGGGTGTGCGTGCGCCAGCGCCTGTCGTCTGAGCCCGATCGATATCGCGGCCGCCGCCGCGTACCCACCCCCCCGCGTAGCCGCTACGCAGCGGTGGTCACCACCGCGTTCGTCGGCGCCGGCATCGTCGCGATCGGCGCCGGCGCCCTGCCGGACGCCAAGAGCGTCAGCCCGTCGGTCCTCGATGAGCTCAAGGCCGCCTCGGCCGTCAACCAGGACGCCGCGGCCCGTGGCGACAACGCCGACCGCGCCAGCCGCGACAGCGACCGCGCCGGAGGCGCCGAGTCCGCCGAGCCCGAGGTCTGGCTGCTCCCCCTCCAGGGCTACGAGTTCAACTCGCCCTACGGCATGCGCTGGGGCAAGCTGCACACCGGCGTGGACCTGGTCGCCCCCGAGGGCACCCCCTACGTCGCCATCCACGAGGGCACCGTCACCAAGGCCGGCTGGTTCGGCGGCTACGGCCACACCGTGATCGTCAAGCACGCCGACGGCAGCGAGGCGATCTACGGGCACTCCTCGGCGCTGAGCGTCAAGGAGGGCCAGCGGGTGAAGGCGGGCGATCAGCTCGGCCTCGTGGGCAACACCGGCCACTCCTACGGCTCCCACCTGCACCTGGAGGTGCATGTCAAGGGCGAGCCGCTCGACCCGGTGCCGTGGCTCAAGGAGCGCGGAGTGGACATCAAGCTACAAGTCGAGGTGTACTACAGCGAGGTAGCCGCGTCCTGACGCTGCGCATCGCCCGTCGACCGCCCGGATCTGCCGATCCGGGCGGTTTTTCGTGTGCCACCGGAGTCGAAAGTGAGCCGGGCCACACCGACGACTGTGACCGGCGCCATCGCCACACATGATCGCTTTTACGGTCGAACAACTCCGAACGGGGACGCATCGGGCAGATGCGGCCGTCGCCGGTGCGCCCGGACCCCGTCCCACTACCCGTCACGCCGCGTGTCGACACCAGTATTTCGAGGTCAAGTGCCCCCTCGATCAGTGAAGGTCCGCCGTGCAGGAAGACATTCGGAACGAGAACACCCCCGACGCCCCCGTCCGGCCCCGGAGGCGGATCGGCGGCCGCACCCGCGTGATCATCGCCGCGGCGGCCCTGACCGGCCTCGGCCTCGGCGGCGCCGCCTTCGCGGCCACCGGGAACGACGAGCCCTCCGTCCCGGCCGCCGCCGTGGACACGCAGCCTCGCGCGGAGGCCGCCGACCGCGCCGACCGCTCCGCCCGCGAGACGACCGCCCCGGCCACCCCCTCGGCGAGCCCGACGCCCAGCCCGACGAAGGCCAGCCCGTCGGCGAAGCCCAGCCCGAAGGCGACCACCGCCAAGCCGAAGCCGAAGAAGACCAGCAAGCCGAAGCCCAGTTGGGTCATCCCGATGAAGGGCGCGGCGATCACCTCCTGCTACGGCCCGCGCTGGGGCACCCAGCACGCCGGCATCGACTTCGCGCTGCCCGCCGGCACCCCGGTCCGCGCGGCCTTCGGCGGCACCGTCACCAAGGCCGGCGACGTCGGCGACGGGTACGGCATCTCCGTCTTCGTCGACCACGGCAACGGCTACCTGACCCACTACGCCCACCTGAGCACCACCAAGGTGGGCGTGGGCGACAAGGTCGCCGCCGGGCAGACCATCGGCCTGGAGGGGTCCACCGGCGACTCCACCGGCCCGCACCTGCACTTCGAGGTGCACCAGGGTCAGATGTGGAACCAGATCGACCCCGCGCCGTTCCTGCGCGCCCGGGGCATCGACGTGGCCTGCTGACCCGCACCCACCGGCACGGCCCGGTCCGGCGTGCTGCCGGGCCGGGCCACGCCGCCGCTCAGAGCTTGTCGATCGGGGCGTGCCGGAGCACCAGCCACATCGTCTGGTCGCCGAAGTCGATCTGCGCCCGCGCCCCCGGGCCGTGCCCCTCGACGGCGAGCACCCGGCCCAGGCCGTAGCGCTGGTGGTTGACCCGGTCGCCGGCGGACACCTTGGGCCCCTGCGGCAGCTCGCTCGCCGTGGTCAGGCGGCTGGCGTCGACCCCCAGCCGCTTCGCCAACTGCGCCGCCTTGGGCGTGCCGCCGTTGAAGCCCCCACGCCCGCCGGACATCCGGTCCGCGCGGCCACCCACGCCGCCGCCCCCGCCGGCCCACGAGGTGTACGACCCCTCGGTGCGCTCCCAGCGGACCAGCTCCGGCGGCAGCTCCTCCAGGAACCGCGACGGCGGGTTGTAGGCCGGCTGCCCCCACGCCGAGCGGGTCACCGCCCGGGAGAGGTGGAGGCGCTGGCGGGCCCGGGTGATGCCCACGTACGCCAGCCGGCGCTCCTCCTCCAGCTCCCGGGTGTCGCCCAGCGAGCGCAGGTGCGGGAAGACGCCGTCCTCCAGGCCGGTCAGGAAGACCACCGGGAACTCCAGGCCCTTCGCGGTGTGCAGCGTCATCAGGGTGACCACGCCCTGGTGGTCGGGGTCGTCCGTGGGCACCTGGTCGGCGTCGGCGACCAGCGCGACCTGCTCCA
Source organism: Micromonospora sp. USAFONa4 (assembly GCF_057197825.1). Taxonomy (NCBI): domain Bacteria; kingdom Bacillati; phylum Actinomycetota; class Actinomycetes; order Micromonosporales; family Micromonosporaceae; genus Micromonospora; species Micromonospora sp. USAFONa4. The sequence goes on from NZ_CM170072.1 coordinate 2,428,900, forward strand.
GGAAGCCGGCCAGGGTGGCCCGCTCGCCCTCCTCGCCGACCGCCTCGATCCGCTCGGTGTACTCCCGGGCGACGCTGACCAGCTCCTGGAGGTTGTCGACGCGCCCCGCGTCCTGCGGGTCGAGGCTCTCCTCCAGCTCGGTGAGGTAGCCCGAGCGGGTCAGCAGCGCCTCCAGCACCTCCTCCGGGGTGCCCGTCTCGGCAAGCTCGCGGGCGCCGTCGAGCAGGGCCACGAAGTCGGCGATGCCGTTGGCCGCCCGGCTGGAGATGCCCGGGGCGTCCTTCGCGCGCCGCAGCGCCGCCCCGAAGGAGATCCGGTCCCGGCTGGACAGCGCCTCCACGCACGCCTCGGCCCGGTCGCCGATGCCCCGGCGCGGGGTGTTGAGGATCCGGCGCAGGCTGACCGTGTCGTCGTCGTTGACCACCGCGCGCAGGTAGGCCAGCGCGTCGCGGACCTCCTTGCGCTCGTAGAAGCGCACCCCGCCAACCACCTTGTAGGGCAGGCCGACCCGGATGAACACCTCCTCGAAGACCCGGGACTGGGCGTTGGTGCGGTAGAAGACGGCCACGTCGCCGGGGCGGGTCTCGTCGGCGTCGACCAGCCGGTCGATCTCGCGGGCCACCCAGTCGGCCTCGGCGTGCTCGGTGTCGGCCACGTAGCCGACGATCGGCTCACCGGCGCCCGCCTCGCTCCACAGCCGCTTCGGCTTGCGCGACGTGTTCCTGTCGATCACCGCGTTGGCGGCGTTGAGGATGGTCTGGGTGGAACGGTAGTTCTGCTCCAGCAGGATCGTCCGGGCGTCGCTGAAGTCGCGCTCGAACTCCAGGATGTTGCGGATCGTGGCGCCCCGGAACGCGTAGATCGACTGGTCGGCGTCACCGACCACGCAGAGCTCCGCCGGCTCGATCCCCTCCGTGCCGGAGACCAGCTCCTTGATCAGCGTGTACTGGGCGTGGTTGGTGTCCTGGTATTCGTCGACCAGCACGTGCCGGAACCGCCGGCGGTAGCTCTCCGCGACGTGCGGGTGGGACTGGAGCAGGTGCACCGTCGTCATGATCAGGTCGTCGAAGTCCAGCGCGTGCGCCTCGCGCAGCCGCCGCTGGTAGAGCGTGTAGGCCTCCGCCAGCGCCCGCTCGTTGGGGCCCTTGGCGCGGCCCGCGAACGCCTCGGGGTCGACCAGCTCGTTCTTCAGGTTGGAGACCTGGGCGGCCAGCCCGCGCGCCGGGTAGCGCTTCGGGTCGAGGTCCAGCTCCCTGGCGACCATCTGCATCAGCCGGCGGGAGTCGTCCGCGTCGTAGATCGAGAAGGTCGACTTCAGCCCGGCGTGCTCGTGCTCGGCGCGCAGGATACGCACGCACGCGGAGTGGAACGTCGACACCCACATCAGGCGGGCCCGAGGACCCACCAGGTGGGCGACCCGCTCCTTCATCTCGCCGGCGGCCTTGTTGGTGAAGGTGATCGCGATGATCTCGCCGGGGTGCACGCCCCGGGCGGCCAGCAGGTAGGCGATCCGGTGGGTGAGCACCCGGGTCTTGCCCGAGCCGGCACCGGCCACGATCAGCAGCGGCGAGCCGGCGTGGGTGACGGCGTCGCGCTGCGGCCCGTTCAGGCCCTCGACCAGGGCCTGCGGATCGAGATGGACGGCCGCCGGCCTGGGCCGGTGCGGCGAGGTCGGGGCGGGCGCCGGCGCGGGCGGGGACGCGGGGATGTCGAAGAGAGGATGCATCGCACGGCGAGTCTATGCCGCCGGGCGGACACTTCCCCGCCGCGCACCGTCGAGATGTAAGGAAGGGCCCCTTCCTAACGCATTGCGTCAGGAAGGGGCCCTTCCTCACATCCAGGTCGAGACGAAGATGTCACCCTGTCGTGTCTGGTGCCGCCGTCCCCCGTGCAGAACGATGACGGTGAAAGTCCGGCTCCTCCCCCGTACACGACTGGGAGAAACGACCATGACTCAGCCGCGTTCGCGCGGTCGGGCGGCGCTGCGTCACCTCGCCGCGCCCACCCTCGCGTTGGCCGTCGTCGCCACGCTGACCACCGCTTCCCGGCCCGCGCCGGCTCCCGCCGACGACCAGCAGGCCGGCCTGACCCCCGTCTCGGTCTCCTACGCCGCCCCCGGCGGCGGGGAGGTCAAGGGCAACTTCCTGAGCTACAACGACTTCCACGGCGCCATCGACCCGCCCGGCGGCAGCGGCGCGGCGGTCAACGGCACGCCCGCCGGCGGCGTGGAGTACCTCGCCACCTGGCTGAAGAAGCTGCGCGCCGAGGCCCGGGCCGAGGGGCGCACCACGACCACCGTCGGGGCCGGCGACCTGATCGGCGCCACCCCGCTCGTCAGCGCCGCCTTCCACGACGAGCCGACCATCGAGCTGATGGACGAGATCGGCCTGGACGTCAGCTCCGTCGGCAACCACGAGTTCGACGAGGGCGTCGACGAGCTGATCCGGATCAACAAGGGCGGCTGCCACCCCGTCGACGGCTGCCAGGACGGGGACGGCTTCGCCGGGGCGAAGTTCACCTACCTCGCCGCCAACACGGTCAGCCGCAAGACCGGCCTGCCGATCCTGCCCCCGGTCGACGTGAAGTTCGTCGGCGGGGTGCCCGTCGGCTTCGTCGGCGTGACCCTGGAAGGTACCCCGGGCATCGTCAACCCGGCCGGCATCACCTCCGTGCGGTTCACCGACGAGGTGCAGACCGCCAACAAGTGGGCCGGCGTGCTCAAGCTGTTCGGCGTCAAGGCGATGGTGCTGCTCGTGCACGAGGGCGGGGCCCAGTCGCCGCCGCCGGCCACCCCGGGCGTCTCGGACTGCGCCAACTTCTCCGGCCCGATCGTGGACATCGTCAAGGGCCTGCGGCCGGAGTTCGGGCTGGTCGTCTCCGGCCACACCCACCGCTTCTACTCCTGCTCCCTGCCGAACTCCTCGGGTGCCCACAGCGTGGTCACCAGCGCCGGCAACAACGGCCAACTGATCACGGACGTGGACTACTCGCTGGACCGGCGCACCGGCCGGTTCACCGGGATCTCCGCCCGCAACGTCGTCGTCGAGAACGGCGTACGCAACCCGGACGGCACCTGGCGGGAGAGCGCGCCGGGCACGTACGTGCGCAACCCCGACCTGGTGGACCCGGGCGCGAAGGCACTGGCCGACAAGTACCGGGCGGCCGTCGCACCCATCGCCAACAGGGTGGTGGGCCGGATCTCGGCCGACATCGTCCGCGACGTCCGGCCGAACGGGGAAAGCCCGCTCGGTGACGTGATCGCCGACGCGCAGCTCGCGTACACCCGCTCCAGCGGGGCACAGATCGCGCTGATGAACCCGGGCGGCGTCCGGGCGTCCCTGTCGTACGCGGCCTCCCCCGGCGACGAGGACCCTGGCGAGATCACCTACGGCGAGGCGTTCACCGTCCAGCCGTTCAACAACCTGGTGGTCACCCAGACGCTCACCGGCGCGCAGCTGCGCAACGTGCTGGAGCAGCAGTTCGTCGGCTTCAACGGGCAGACCACCCAGCGCATCCTCCAGGTCTCGGCCGGGCTGACGTACTCCTACGACAGCACCGCCCCGGCAGGCTCCCGGGTGAGCGCCCTGGCGTTCGACGGCGCCCCGGTCGACCCGGCCGCCAGCTACCGGGTCACCACGAACGACTTCCTGGCCAACGGCGGGGACGGCTTCACCGAGCTGCGGGCCGGCACGGACCGGGCCACCGCCCCCGGCTTCGACGTCGACGCGCTCATCGCCTACCTGGGCGCCGGCGAGCCCGTCGCCCCCGGACCCGCGAACCGGATCACCCGCCTCGGCTGAGGCGCGGGCGGTCCCGGCGTCACCGGGACCGCCCGTCCGGGTACGGGTCGCGCCGAATCCTTGCGCCGGCCGGTCCGAGGTCGGCATACTCGACGACATGTTCGGGCAGCGCTTCTACTTTTACTACGGCACCGGGAGTCCGGCAGCCGTAGGTCGCGCCTGATCGATCAGACCTACGAGAAAGCCCCGGGCTCCTGGAGCCCGGGGCTTTCTTCCGTCCCGGGATCCGGGCACCGGGCACCTGACGGCGAGGGGTACCCGATGATGACAGACGTGGTGGAGTCCAGCGGCAGCGTGACGCGACCCGAGGCGGGCCGGCCCGACCCCGGTGCCCCCGGCTTCCCGGCCGACGTGCCGGGCGGTGACGACGGCGCGAAGCCGGCGGCGGGAACCGGCACCCCGGAGCCGGCCGCCGCCGCCCGGATCGTCGAGATCCGGGAGCGGATCGACGAGATCGACCGGGCGCTGATCGAGCTGTGGCAGGAACGGGCCCGGCTCTCCCAGGAGGTCGGCGTGACGAGGATGGCCTCCGGCGGCACCCGGCTGGTGCTGTCCCGGGAACGGGCGATCCTGGAGCGCTTCCGGGCCGCCCTGGGCGCCGACGGCACGCAGCTCGCGCTGCTGCTGCTCCGCGCCGGCCGCGGCCCCCTGTGAGGCGTACGCCGGCAACGGCCCGCGCGGTCCATGCCCGGCACCGGCCCTCCGCGCGGGCGGGGGCCGGGCCGGGGCGGAAACGACGGAACCGCCTGCCGGCGTCGCGATGACGTCGGCAGGCGGTTCCGTGGGGGTCACGCCTCGTGCGTCTGCACGATCTCGCGCTTCTCCGCGAAGTGGCAGGCGCTCGGGTGGTCCGAGCCCGAGCGGATCTCCAGCAGCGGGACCTGCTCGGCGCAGACGTCCTGTGCCTTCCAGCACCGGGTCCGGAACCGGCAGCCCGACGGCGGGCTGACCGGCGACGGCACGTCACCGGTCAGGCGGATGATCGCCTTGTTGTCCCGCACGGTCGGGTCCGGCACCGGCACGGCCGAGAGCAGCGCCTGGGTGTACGGGTGGGTCGGCCGCTCGTAGATCTCGTCCTCGGTGCCGATCTCGGCGATCTTGCCGAGGTACATCACCGCGACCCGGTCCGACAGGTGCCGGACCACCGACAGGTCGTGCGCGATGAAGATGTACGACAGGCCGAGCTCACCCTGGAGCTTCTCCAGCAGGTTCATCACCTGGGCCTGGATCGACACGTCCAGGGCGCTGACCGGCTCGTCGCAGACGATGATCTCGGGCCGCAGGGCGAGCGCCCGGGCGATGCCGATGCGCTGCCGCTGACCGCCGGAGAACTGGTGCGGGTACCGGTGGATGTGCTCCGGGTTGAGGCCCACCAGGTCGAGCAGTTCCCGGACCTTCTCCCGGCGGCTGCCCTTCGGCGCCACCTCCGGGTGGATCTCGAACGGCTCGCCGATCAGGTCGCCGACCGTCATCCGCGGGTTCAGCGAGGTGTACGGGTCCTGCATCACCAGCTGGATCTGCCGACGCAGCCGGCGCAGCGCCGGGCCGGAGAACTTCGAGATGTCCTGGCCCTTGTAGTGGACGCTGCCACCCGTCGGCTTCTCCAGGTTCATCAGGACCCGGGCCAGCGTCGACTTGCCGCAGCCCGACTCGCCGACCACACCCAGGGTCTCGCCGGCCTTGAGCTCGAAGGAGACTCCGTCGACCGCCTTGACGTGACCGATGGTCTTCTTGAACACCACGCCCCGGGTCACGGGATAGTGCTTGACCAGGTCACGGACCTCGAGGATGTTCTCAGTCACGGTTCACCAGCTCCTCGGCGAAGTGGCAGGCGCTGGCCCGGCCGGCGCCGACCTGCAGCAGCGGCGGGACCTTCTCCCGGCAGACCGGCTGCGCCATGGGGCAGCGCGGGTTGAACGGGCAGCCCGGCGGGATGTTCATGAGGTTCGGCGGGAGACCCTTGATCGTCCGGAGCTCCTGCCCCTTCTCGTCGAGCCGCGGGATCGAGTTGATCAGGCCGATCGTGTACGGGTGCGCCGGCTTGGCGTACAGGTCGTAGACGTTGGCTTCCTCGACGATCCGGCCCGCGTACATCACCGCGATCCGGTCCGCGACGTCGGCGACCACGCCGAGGTCGTGGGTGATCAGGATCATGCCCATCTGCCGCTCGCGCTGGAGTTCGGCGAGCAGGTCCATGATCTGCGCCTGCACCGTCACGTCGAGCGCGGTGGTCGGCTCGTCCGCGATCAGCACCTCCGGGTCCAGGGCGAGCGACATCGCGATCATCGCGCGCTGCCGCATGCCGCCCGAGAACTGGTGCGGGTAGCTGCTGAACCGGCCCTTGGCGTTCGGGATCTTGACCTGGTCGAGCATCTCGATCGCGCGCTTCTTGGCGTCGGAGCGGCTCATCCCGCGCCGCACCCGGAACTGCTCGGCGATCTGGAACCCGACGGTGAAGACCGGGTTCAACGCGGAGAGCGCGTCCTGGAAGATCATCGCGATGCCCTCGCCGCGGATGCGGCGCCGCTCCTCGAAGGACATGCCGAGCATGTCCTTGCCCTGGAAGCGGACCTGACCGCCGGTGACGAAGCCGGGCGGCGTGTCGAGGATGCCCATGATGGTCTGCGCGGTGACGCTCTTACCGGAGCCGGACTCGCCGAGCACGGCGAGGGTCTCCCCCGCGTCGACGTGGTACGTGACCCCGTTGATGACCTTGGCGACGCCGTCCCGGGTGCGGAACTCCACCCGGAGGTCTTCCACCTCGAGCAACCTGCCCGAGGGGCGGCCGGACGCGCCGGCCGCGGACTGCTCGGACACCAGAATGTCGGACAACTGAATCTCCCCTAGCGGAGTTTCGGATCGAGGGCCTCGCGGACCGCCTCACCGAGCATCACGAAGCTCAGTACGGCGGCGACGAGGAACGCGGCGGGGAAGAAGAGCAGGTAGGGCGCGACGCGGAGGAGGTTCTGCGCCTCGTTGATCATGATGCCCCAGGAGACCACCGGGCTCTTCAGGCCGACGCCCAGGAAGGACAGCGTCGCCTCGGCGCCGATGTACGAGCCGACCAGGATCGTCCCGTAGACCAGCAGCGGCGCGAGGCAGTTCGGCAGCAGGTGCTTGAGGATGATCCGGCCGGTGCCGGCGCCCAGCGCGCGGGCGGCGACGATGTAGTCCGCCTCCTTGGTGGCCAGCACCGAGGAGCGCATGAGCCGCATCACGACCGGCCAGCCCAGCACGATCAGCGAGATGCTCACCAGCGCCATGATCTCGGCCTTGCTGTTGCTCGTGCCCGACCCGTTGAAGGTCGTCAGGATGACGATGGCACCCAGCACGAACGGCAGCCCGAAGAAGACGTCGGCGATGCGGGAGAGCAGTGCGTCCACCCAGCCGCCCCGGTAGCCCGCCACGATGCCCATCGCGCCGCCGAAGAGCAGCACGCCGAGCACGGAGAGCAGGGAGACCACGATCGACGCGCGGGCGCCGTAGATCACCCGGGCGAAGACGTCCCGGCCCTGGAAGTCGTAGCCGAACCAGGCGTCCGACGACGGGCCGACGAGGCTGTTCTGCAGGTTGCCGTTCTCCGGGTCGCCGGAGGTGAACAGCGACGGGAAGGCGGTCATCAGCATGAAGAGGACGATGAACCCTGCGGAGATCCAGAACAGCGGCTTGCGGCGCAGGTCACGCCAGGCGTCGCCGAGCAGACCGCGCGGCTTCTCCTTGCGGGCGTTCTCCGGCAGGCCCGCGTTGCTCGGCGCGCCGATCTCGTCGGGGGCGTGCGCCGGCGGGGTGCTGACGATCGAGGCGGCACTCGGGTCACTCATGCCCGTACCCCACTCCGCTCGGCGCGGACACCGGTGCCCGCGCACGCTGCAATGATGATTCGTTCGCTGCGCTCACTCATAGCGGATCCTCGGGTCCAGGGCGGCGTAGAGCAGGTCGACCAGCAGGTTCATCAGCAGGTAGACGAGCACCAGGACCACCACGATGGAGACAACGGTAGCGCTCTCCTTGGTGATGATCGCGCGGTAGACCTGTCGGCCGATCCCGTTGATCTGGAAGATGCCCTCGGTGACGATCGCGCCGCCCATCAGGGCGCCGAGGTCGGTCCCGAGCAGCGTCACCACCGGGATGAGCGAGTTGCGCAGCAGGTGGATCCCGACCACCCGGCGCATCGGCAGACCCTTGGCGATCGCCGTACGCACGTAGTCGGCCCGCCGGTTCTCCGCGATGCTCGTGCGGGCCAACCGGGCGATGTACGCCATCGAGGCGCTACCGAGCACGAAGCCGGGCACGATCAGCTCGGAGAGCCGCATCTCGCTGGAGACCGTCGGCTTCACGATGCCCCACTGCACGCCGAGCAGCCACTGGGCCACGAAGCCGATGACGAAGATCGGCAGCGCGATCAGGAAGAGGCTGGAGACCAGGACCAGGTTGTCCAGGAAGCCGTTGCGGCGCAGGCCCGTCAGCACGCCCGCCGTGAGGCCGATGACCGCCTCGATGGCCAGCGCCACCAGGGCCAGCTTCAGGGTGTTCGGGTACGCGGTGGCGATGATGTCGCCGATCTCCCGGCCGCCGAACGTCTGCCCGAAGTCACCCTGGAAGAGGTTCTTCATGTAGTTGCCGTACTGCACGATGAGCGGCTCGTCGAGCTTGAACTTCTCGGTCATCATGTTGACGAAGCTGTCGGGGCAGGGACGCTCGCCACACTTGCCCGCGAACGGGTCACCGGGCACCGACCACACGAGCCAGTAGATCAGGAACGTCGTCCCGATGAAGACCGGGATGAGTTGGAGCAGCCGTCTCAACAGATAACGGCCCATGGGGTGGTCCTCCAGACAGGGGGCGCGCGTCGGACGGCCGACACGGGGATGACAGACGTGGCGAGGCGGTGTGGTGACACCACCTCACGGAACGGCCCGGGTCGGGCTCACCGGTAGGTGAGCCCGACCCGGGGTCAGACCGTTCGGATCAGAGCTCGACCGAGGTGAGGTCGAGTTCACCGACGTTGGAGAGCTCGATCTTCTTGATCTTCTCCGAGTGGCCGGACTGCTGACCACCGAAGTAGACCGGGATCGAGGGGACGTCCTGGTCGATGAGGGCGACAGCCTCGGCGTACTTGGCGTGCGACGCCTCCAGGCTCGGCGCGGAGGCGGCTTCCTTGGCCAGCGCGTCGACCTGCGGGTTGCTGTACTTGCCGTCGTTCGAGGAACCGCCGGTCACGTAGAGCGGGCCGACCCAGTTCTCGACGTCCGGGTAGTCCTGCTGCCAGCCGGCGCGGTACATGCCGGTCATCTTGCCGGCGTTGATGTTCTGGCGGAACACCGCGAAGGTCGGCACGCCCTCGGCGCGAGCGTTGATGCCGAGGTTCGTCTTGACCTGCTGCGCGACGGCCTCCATCCACTCCTTGTGGCTGGCGTCGGCGTTGTAGAACATGACCAGCTCACCGGTGAAGCCACCGGCCTCGGCGAGGAGCTTCTTGGCCTCGTCGACGTTGAACTGGCAGGCGGTGCAGTTGCCGGCCTTGGCGCCCGGGGTCAGCGGGTTGGCCCAGCTGTCGGCCGGCTTGCGCGAACCGAAGAAGATCTTGTCGCTGATCTCCTGGCGGTTGATCGACATCGAGATCGCGCGACGCAGCTTCGGGTTCTGGAAGCGCTTGTCGTAGATCGGGAAGGCGATGATGCCGGTCGACGGGGTGGTGGAGGAGATCGCCCGCTCGCCCAGGTCGTTCTTCCACTTGTCGCCCGCGATCGCGGAGACCGGAACCTGCTGCTGGAAGTCCAGGTTGCCGGCGAGCAGGTCGTTGTAGGCCGCCGTGTCGTCCTGGTACAGCTTGATGTTGACGTCCTTGATCTTCATCTTGTCGTTCAAGGAGTAGTCATCGAAGCGCGTCAGCTTGATCTGGACGTCGTCTTCCCACGACACGAACTTGATCGGGCCGTTGCCGATCGGCTTCTTGCCGAAGGCCTCGGCGCCCTGGGTGAAGAACGCGTCCGGCAGCGGCATGAAGGTGCTGTAGCCGAGCTTGGTCGGGAACACCGCGGTCGGCGCGGCCAGGGTGACCTCGAAGGTCCAGTCGTCGACGACCTTCAGGCCGGACATCTCCTTGGCGGCGGGCTCGGGGGCCTTCTTCGGGCCCTCGGCGCCGTCCGGGTCCTCGGTGTGGACCTGGTCGAAGCCCTGGATGTCGGCGAAGAAGCTGCCGTTCTGCGCGCCGTTGGGCGAGTAGGCGCCCCAGTTCCAGGCGTCCACGAAGTTCTTGGCCTTGACGACGGTGCCGTCGTGGAACTTCGTGTCCTTCTTGATCTTGATCGTGTAGACCTTGGAGTCGGACGTCTCGATCGACTCCGCGACCGCGTTGCGCGGCGCGCTGCCGTCGTTCGGGTACTCGACCAGACCGGTCCAGATCCAGTCGATGATCGCCCCACCACCGGTCTCGGTGGTGTTCGACGGGACCAGGCCGACCTCCGGCTGAGTGCCGTCGATGGTGATCGCGCCGTCGCTGCTGGCGCCGGCGTCGCCACCGTCGCTGTCGCTGCTCGAGCAGCCGGACGCGACGAGCGCGAACGCCGCGCCCAGCGCGACCGCGCTACTTGCCCGCTTCGAGACTCTCATTCCGAGGGGCCTCCTCTTTCTGAACCTGGATCCGTCGTGGGTTTCACGCACGTATGGGGGGTGACACGTCCGGCGCCCGCAGTGCGGGAGCCGGTTTCACCGCAGTGAATTCGGGACAAGAATGATGTACCGATCCGCCGGGCCACCTCGCCCGTCGCGCTCGGCACCGCGCACACGAGACCACCACGGAGCACCGTCAACAGGCGGGTCCATGGTCGTCAGGCCGTACGGAGTGCCTCACATGAGGGGTGAGGTGCTGCCACTGTGACACCCACCGGCCCGTTCCGTGAAGGTGCCGTTATCAAGCCGTTAGTTGGTCGCCACGTTGCCGATACCCGAAAAAAGATCATGATGTACGCCTGTCGTACCGCTCTGAGCAGGAAAGACACGGTTCGGAGGGGGTCCACCCCCCGGCGCGGGGTCGGCGGCTGTGAGCTTCCCCGCGTCCCCTCCGGCGCTGTCCGGGGTCGGCCGAGCGCTGGCCGTTTTTGCCCATCCGGACGATGCCGGCTTCGGCTGTGCGGGGACCATCGCCACCTGGCCGGCCGAGGGTGCCGACGCCTCGTACCTGCTCGTCGACCGGGCGACTCCGGAGAGTGCGGTGACACCCGCGCGCCGGGGGCCTGTCGGTTTCCGCGACGGGTGCTCCCGTCCCGCGCCCGAGGCGTGCGCCGGCTGAAGCCCGGGGGCGAACGACTCCGGCCCCGGCACCGCGCGGGGCGGTACCGGGGCCGGGGCCGTTGAAGCGGGCGTCGATCAGGCCGTGAAGCGCAGCTTGCGACGGCGGAACAGCAGCACGGCGACCGCGCCGGCGGCCAGCAGCGCCACGCCGGCGGCGATCGCGGCGGCGATCGGGGAGCCGGTCAGCGGCAGGTCACCGCCGCTGCTCGCGGGCGAGGTCGACGGGGCCGGGCTGTCGACCGGGGCGCTCGGCGACGGGGACTCCGCCGGGGCGCTGGGCGACGGCGACTCCGCCGGGGCGCTCGGCGACGGCGACTCGGCCGGGGCGGCGGCGAACGCGGCCTCGGCCTTGGCGCTCACGGTGGCGCCGGTGCTGCCACCGAGGATCAGCTTCTGCGCGGCGCGCTCGCCGGTGAAGAGGAACACCCGGCCGAAGGAGACCGAGTCCTGGGCGGAAACGGTCACCTTCACCTCGCCGGCGCCGTCCGCGGCCAACCAGAACTGGCCGCCGTTGGTGGTCTTGGTGACCGGCTTGCCCTCGGCGTCGACCGCCGAGCCGCCGTCGACCGCGACGGTGATCTCGCCCGCCGGGCCCTTGACGGTGAAGGGGCCGGCCTTCTCGCCGACGGTGGCCTTGGCGCTGGCCGGGTCGACGCTCAGCTCGGCCTTCGGCTCGGGCTGGTCGGTGGCGTTGGCGACCAGGTAGTCGTGGACCTTCTTGACCACGTCGTACTGCTTCTTGCCGAGCAGCTTGGGGTTGTCGACCCAGTCACCCAGCTCGACGCCGTCGCTGAACTTCCAGATGGCGGTCTGGGTGCCGAAGTAGAGCAGCTTGTCGGCGTCTGCCTTCGCCGGGGCGGTGGCGCCGGCGGCGGCCAGCAGCTTGGCGGCGTCGGCGTTCGGGTAGCCGTGGGTCAGCACCCACTGCACCTTGCCGAGGTTCTTCACCTGGGACTCGTCCCAGGTGCCCTCCTTGTACTTGCCGTCGATCGCCACGTTGGTGTGGTAGTCGATGCAGAAGGCGGGGACGAGCTTTCCGTCGATCTTGAGTGCCAGGGCACCGGTGCTCTTCGGCTGCCCGTTGAGCATGAGCGTGACGTTGCTGCCCTTGACCGACTTGGCGACGCCGGTCTTGTCGGCGGCGGCGGCCGGCGCCACCGCGCCGAGTGCCAGCGCGCCGCCGGCGACGGTCGCCAGGGCGATCCGCGCCCAGCGCCGTCCTCGTTGTCCGAACATCAGATTCGTGCACCTCTCCCCAGGGGTGACCCGCGCACGGCGGGTTGCGTGAAGCCGCCGTTCCCGCGGGATGTGCACCACCCGCACGCGAGAACGCGACGGGGCATTATGTGACGGGAGTTGATCGCTTGTCAGCCCCTGTGGGCCGCATTCGTCGGTTCCGTCCCATATGACGGGGAAAAGAATTGGATCACACCAGCCGGCGGTCGGCCGCCCAGCGGGACAACTCGTACCTGTTGGACATCTGGAGCTTGCGAAGCACGTTGGACACGTGCGTCTCCACCGTCTTGATGGAGATGTAGAGCTCCTTGGCGATCTCCTTGTAGGCGTACCCCCGGGCGAGCAGCCGCAGCACCTCGCGCTCGCGGTTGGTGAGCTGGTCCAGCTCCGGGTCGGCCACCGGGGCGTCGGGACGGGCCGCGAACGCGTCCAGCACGAATCCCGCCAACCGGGGGCTGAACACGGCGTCGCCGTCGGCCACCCGGCGGACCGCGGCGGCCAGCTCCTCCGGCGAGATCGTCTTCGTGACGTAGCCCCGCGCGCCGGCCCGGATCAGCCCGATCACGTCCTCCGCCGCGTCCGAGACGCTCAGCGCCAGGAACTTGACCTGCGGGTGGGTACGCCGCATCGCCTCCAGCACCGCCCGGCCGCCGCCGTCGGGCATGTGCACGTCGAGCAGCACCACGTCGGGCAGCGTGGCGGCGATCCGGGTGACCGCCTCGGCGACGGTGCTCGCCTCGCCCACCACCTCGACGTGCGCGCCCAGCTCCGCGCGGACCCCCGCGCGGAACATGGCGTGGTCGTCGACGAGGAAGACCCGCAGCCGCTCGGCGCGGGCAGCCGCCCCCTCGACCGGTTCCATCGACTGCTCGGTCATCACTTGTCCCTCTCCGCCGTTGCCGGGTCGCGGGTGATCGGCAGGATCAACCGGACCTCGGTCCCTTCCCCCGGCTCGGAGCGGATCTCCGCCCGGCCGCCGTGCCGCTTCATCCGCCCGATGATCGAGCCCCGGACCCCGTGCCGGTGATCCTCCACCGTATCCGGGTCGAAGCCCTTCCCCCGGTCCCGGACGAAGCCGCTGACCTGATCCGGCTCGACCTCGGCGTAGAGCGAGACGGTCTGCACCCCGGCGTGCCGGGCGGCGTTCACCAGCGCCTCGCGGGCGGCCGCCACCAGCGCGCCGACCCGCTCGTCGGTCTCCCGGTCGCCGACCACCACCGCCTCCACCGTGATCGCGAACGTGTCCTCGACCTCGGCGGCGGCCTGCTCCAGGGCGGCGGCGAACCGCTCGGTGGGCGAACCGGTGGGCTTGTAGAGCCAGTTGCGCAGCGAGCGTTCCTGCCCCCGGGCGAGCCGCTGGACGGTCTTCACGTCGCTCGCGTTGCGCTGGATCAGGGCCAGGGTGTGCAGCACCTGGTCGTGCACCATGGCGGCCAGCTCGGCCCGTTCCTGCTCCCGGATGCGCCCCTCGCGCTCCGACCGGAGCTGGTTGTACGTCCGCCACAGCACCGGCGCGGCCACCACGCCGACCCCGGCGAGCCCGACCAGGGCGAAGATCACGCCGTTGAGCACGGCGTCGAAGTTCTGCGCCGGGGAGTAGACCGCGGCAACGCCGATGATGCCCACCGCGACCAGCACCCCGCCGCCGATGAACCGGAGCACGAAGGCCCGCCGGTCGCTCTCCTCCACCACCGCGCCCAGCCAGGGCACCGGCATGGAGTCGCCCCACTGCCGCCGCCGCTCCGGGGCCGACTGGTGCCAGATCACCCCGGCGCCGACCGCGATGATCGCGACCAGCCAGCCGGCGGTGCCCGCCGCCCCGACCGAGTCGAAGACCATCACCTGCACCAGCAGCACGCCGAGGCCGATCGCCACGAACGGCAGCAGCTGGGCGACGTCCCTGCGGGCCGGCACGGCGGTGTCGCCCGGGCGCAGCGGCACGACCGCCCAGAAGGCCGCGTAGAGCAGCAGGCCGAGCCCGCTCAGTCCCAGCAGCACCATGAAGGCGACCCGTACCCGCAGCACCGAGATGCCGAGGTGGTCGGCGATGCCGGCGGCCACCCCCGCGGCCATCCGGTGCTCGGGGGCGCGGTAGAGGCGGGGTGGCTGGGTCACGGCGCTGATCGGAGACTCCCTGGTCACGGCGGGCACGGAGCGGGCGACGGTCCGTTTCCGGCGTCGGATCGATCGTCACACGACGCACCGGGGCCCGACCACGGGGACGCCCCCGACATTCGGGCCGCCGGGATCTCAGGGTGGGGTCAGGGTCGGGTCCTGAGGCCGCCCGGCGGGTCGGGGCAGCAGGATCGAGGCATGACCGAGGAAGCTGCCCAGCCCGCCGACCCCGGGGCCGCTCAGCCGGGCGGGCCACCGCCGACCGCGACACCGCCCACCGGCTCCGCGGCGCCGCCCCCCGTGGCCGCGCCGCCCCCCGCCGGGGACGCGGGTGGGCCACCGCCGCCCGGCGCCGGGCCGGGTCCCGGACCGCAGCCGTCGTTCGGCGGCGCCGGCTTCACCTCGCGGTACGGCCTGGTGCGCCCCCGCGACGGCCGCTACCTGGCCGGCGTCTGCGCCGCCATCGGCCGGGCCACCAACACCGACCCGGTCCTCTGGCGGGTGCTGCTGGCGGTGCTCGGCTTCTTCGGCGGCATCGGCATCCTGGTCTACGTCACCGCCTGGCTGATCATCCCGGGCGAGGGGGACAGCGCCTCTCCCGTCGAGTCCATGCTGGGCCGGGGCCGGTCCAGCATGTCCCCGGTCACGGTGATCGTGCTGAGCATCCTGGTTGCGATCAGTTTCGGCTACATCGTCACGGACGCGTTCCGGGCGGTGCTGCTCGGCGCCACGATCCTGATCGGCGGCGCGCTGCTGCTGAACCGCGACAACAGGGCCGCCCAGGGCACCCCGGCCGGCCCCGTCCCGCCCGTTGCGCCCACCGCCCCGCCCGGGCCGGTGCCACCGGTCGGCCATCCCGCCCCGGTCGCGTACGCGGTCCCGCCGACCGTGGCCGTGACCCCGGGGACGGGCCCGGTCCCGGCCCCGCCGGCGACCGTCGCCCAGCCCGCCTGGAGCGCCCCGGTCTCCCCGCCGACCGCCGAGCTGCCCGCCTGGCCGCCGGCCGCCCCGGCCCCGCCCGCCCGTCCACCCGCGGGTACGCCGACCGTCGGCTGGCCCCCGGCAGCGCCCACGTCCGGCTGGCCCGCCGCGACCTCGGGCGCACCGGGACCGGGCCACCCGGTGCCCCCGCCCCGGCCCCCGGGCTACCGGCCCCCGTTCGCCCCGCACGGCCCGTACGCCGGGCAGACCGTCGTGCCACCCGCACCGCGCAAGCCACCGAAGCCGCCGAAGCGCCCGAAGGAGCGCTCCCCGCTCGGCGCGGTGACGTTCTCGCTGATCTTCCTCGCCCTGGGCGTGGTCGCCGTCGTCGACCTGCTGGACGTCTACGACATCGGGGCGTCGGCCTACTTCGCGGCCACGCTGGCCACCATCGGGCTCGGCCTGCTGGTCGGCACCTGGTTCGGACGGGCCCGCTGGCTCATCGCGCTCGGCGTGGTGGCCGCCGCCGCGCTCGGGGTGGCCACCGTGGCCGAGTCCTACGACCGGATCCGGGGCGTCGACGGCAACGTCACCTGGGCGCCCACCGACCACCGCGACCTCGCCCTGCGGTACGAGAACAGCTTCGGCGACACGGTCCTGGACCTGCGCGCGGTCGACTTCGACAAGAAGAACACCGAGATCACCGTCTCCGTCAACTTCGGCGAGTGCACGGTGGTGGTACCGCCGAACGTCGACGTCACCACGGTGGCCGACGTCAACGCCGGCGACGCGGTCGTCTTCGGCAAGCACTCCGGCGGGCTGGCGGGCGAGCTGCGGGAGACGACCGACCTGGGTCCGGACGGCCCCGGCGGCGGCACGCTGCGCCTCTACATCCACGTCAACGCCGGCAACCTGGAGGTGACCCGGTGAAGGCCCACCGCACCGACATCGTGTCCTTCGCCTTCGGGCTGATCTTCCTCGGTCTCGCCGCGTGGTGGCTGCTCGCCCAGTTGCTCGGGCTCGCCCTCCCGCCGGTCGGCTGGTTCCTGGCCGGCGCGCTGATCCTGATCGGCCTGCTGGGCCTGCTGGGCGCGCTGCGCTCCGGGCGGTCCGGCGGCGCGCCCGCGCCCGGCGACGCCCCCTCCGACGCCGCCCGCACCGGTGCCACCGCCTCCGACGCGGTCGCCCCGGACACCGTCGCGCCCGTCTCCACCCCGCCGGGCACGGATCCGGCGGGCCGGGCTACGGACCGACAGGCCACCGGGACCGACCCGACCCGCTGGGACCTCGACCGGCCCGCGCCGGCCGACGAGCCGACGGCGTGGGGCGGCCGGCGCTCCGACTGGGGGGAGCCGACCGACTGGGGCACGCGGTCCGAGTGGGACGTCTCCGCGCCGACGACCGGCGCACCGACGACGGCCGGACGGCCGCCGGGCGGACAGACGGCGGAGGGGCCGACGACCGCCGGACAGACGGCGGAGGTGCCGTCGACCGGCGGGCAGACGGCGCAGGTGCCGACGACCGGCGGGGCGACCACGGAGACGCCGGCGACGGGCGGTCCGGCCACGGGCGGCCCGCGGGCCGGGGACGAGGCCGACGAGTGGCCGACGGAGGCCGTCACCGACGTCCGGCCCGAGGCGGTCGAGGACCGCGCCGCCGACGAGGACGCCCCGCCCCGGCGGACCGACGGGCCGCCGGCCGGTGGGGAGCACCCGCGCGGCTGACGACAGCGGTGCGGCCGTCGTCGGCGGCGGCCTATGCTGGCCGTGGAGAACTCGCCTCCGCCGGCCGGCCCGCGCCGACCTGGCCGCCGCACCGACCTGGTCGCCGCGCCGGCCGGACGCGCCGCCGTGGCGGTCCCGCCGCGATTCCCGTCTCTACCCGTCAGGAGTCCGTCCGACATGACGCAGTCCCCCGCCGTGCGCACCTCCGGCCGGTCCGGTCCGGTCCGCATCGGCGAGCGAGCCGCCCGTACCCTCGTCTCCGAGCTCGCCCGGATCAACGATCCGAAGGCCGCGCTGCTGGTCGGCGCGACGCCCGAGTCCGCGGTGCTGACCGCGGCGATCGACGCGCTGCTGCCCGGCGACACCCTCACCCTGGTGCCCGCCGGGTCGACCTCCCCGGCGGCCCTCCGGGAGCACGTCACCGCCCAGGGTCGCTGGGTGGCCGACCGGGTCCGCGTGGTCGACACCCTCGCCGAGGCCGAGCCGGCCGCGGTGGTAGTCGCCGCGGAGCCGCTGACCGGCACGGCAGACGAGACCCGCGCCGCCATCGAGGGCCTGACGAAGTACCTCGCCGACGGCGCGGTGCTGAGCGTGGCCACGACCGCGACGCCGGGACGCACCGCGGGGGCCGCCGCCGAGTTGGACCGGCAGGGCGCGCTGTACGGCGTCGGGGTCGACCTGGTGCTGCGCAACACGCCGCCGCTGCGGGTGTACCGGCTCCGCTACACCCCGGCCGACTCCGCGTCGGCGGCCCGGCTGGCGCCGGCGTACCGGCCGTCCAGCGTCCCGCTGACCCGTGGCATGCACATCGACTCCAACGGGGTGGCCGCGGCCGGCATCGCGCTGGGCCTGGCCGCGGTGGCCCGGGCGACCCGGCCGAAGTCGAAGCTCTGGCTGCTCCCGGCCCTGGCCGCCGCCCCGGTGGCCGCCTTCTTCCGGGACCCGGAGCGCGACGTGCCGGAGGACTCCGCGGCGGTCGTCGCCTCGGCCGACGGTCGGGTGCTGTCCGTGCAGCGGCTGCACGACGAGCGCTTCGGCGAGGGCGAGTGGCTGCGCATCGCGGTCTTCCTGTCGGTGCTGGACGTGCACGTCAACCGTTCCCCGGTGGCCGGGAAGGTGGTCGACTACTTCGTCGCCGACGGTGGCTTCGCCAACGCGATGAAGCCGGCGGCTGAGCACAACGTGGCCGCGTACACGGTGCTGGACACCGCGCGCGGCACGGTGGTCGTGGCGCAGCGCACGGGCCTGATCGCCCGGCGGATCGTGCAGCGGGCGCCGATCGGCGCGCTGCTGGCCCGGGGCGAGCGCTTCGGCCTGATCCGGTTCGGCTCGCGCACCGACGTCTACCTGCCGGCGGACGCGGCGGAGCCGCTGGTCGGCCCCGGGGACAAGGTCGTCGGGGGCTCGACCGTCATCGCCCGCTGGCGCTGAGGCCCGGCCGGACGACACGAAGAAGGGGCGCCGCGCGATCGCGGCGCCCCTTCTCGCGTACGTGTCTCAGGCGGTGCGGCGCTGACGCAGCCAGAGCACCGGGCCGCTGACCAGGTAACCGACCACGATCAGCGCGAAGGTGAGCCGGATGTCGATCAGCGCGCCGATCACCGGGGCCAGCCACAGCCACGGCGGCAGCTTCACCAGCCGGGCCAGCTTCGCGTAGGGGAAGCTGGAGACCATGGCGAAGGCGAGCAGCGCCACGCCGGCGACCAGGACGATGCCCGGCACCGGCAGCCCGATGGCGACGGTCAGCGCGAGCACTGCGGCGGCCATGGTCGTGGGCACGCCGCAGAAGAACCGGCCGTCCTTCGGCGAGACGTTGAACCGGGCGAGCCGGATCGCCGCGCACGCCGCCACGAGGGCGCAGGCCACCGCGGCGGCCGGCGTGGAGACCGAACCGGCCAGCGAGGCGTAGACCACCACGGGGGCGGCGAGGCCGAACGAGCACATGTCGGCCAGCGAGTCCATCTGCGCCCCGAACGGGCTGGCCACGCCGAACTTGCGGGCGAGCGCGCCGTCGAGGCCGTCGAAGACGACGCAGGCGATCAGGCAGAGCGCGGCGACGCGCACCTCGCCCTGCATGGCCAGGAAGATGGCCAGCATGCCGAGCATCAGGCTGCTGAGTGTGCAGGCGTTGACCACCGCGAACTTCATCCGGCGGGCGACCGTCCGCTCGCCCGGAAGCAGCGGGATCGACATCGCCGACTCGTCGTCGACCGGGGTCGTGGGGCCGAGCGCGGGGCTGACGGGGACGATCGAGGCGACGTCGGCGCGCTCGACCCGGGTGAGTCCGTAGCGGCGTCGCGGCCGGTCGGCGTAGCGGTGCTCGGGCATCGAGAGGTCGCTGGCCGCGTGCAGGTCGCCGTCGCGGCGCCCCACCCGGACCAGCAGCACCTGCCGGGCGAGCGTGCTGCTGCGGCGCAACGGGCCCGCCCAACGACGCCCTGCGGGACGCGGACTGTCAGTGGTACGACGCCGGCGCCATGGGGCTCTCGGCACGTTTCCTCCATCACCGGATCGGTTTACCGTCGCGAGGGCGGCCGTCCGGCTGTCTCGTGCCGGACCTTTCTGGCCCGGCAGCCGTTTTGCGGAGTACACCATCGCATAGGGGAACGGGGGTTGGCGATAGCTGCCGGCGGTACTTATATCTGGTCTAACCGCGCGTACCGCTCTCTTATTCCCATCTCGGGCTCCATCGCCCGTTTCCTCCACCAACCCCACATCGAATGTACCGGACCCCGTCTCCGCCGGCTCGGTGAGCGGGTGCCAGGGACACCGATGTCCGGTTACGGACGCTCGTCGGTAGGCGCATTGGCCAGCGCCAGTGCGGCGATCCCGCTCAGCGGCAGCCCGGCGAGTTTTTCCGGGGTGAACCAGCCAGCGCGGGCGGTGGAGCCGCCGGCGAGCTCGGTCACCCGCGGCTCCGTGGGCGCGTCCACCGCCACCCGGTAGAGCACCCGGATGCCGTGCCAGTCGAGCGGGCGCCCCTCCGGGCCCAGCGCGGCCGGGTTGTGCAGGTTGTCGACGCCGATCAGCTCGACCACCCGACCGAGCTGGCCGGACTCCTCGACCAGCTCGCGCAGCAGCGCGGCGACCGGCTGCTCGCCGTGGTCGGTCCCGCCGCCGGGCAGGTGCCACCGGCCGGCGCCCGGGTAACCGTCGGCGATCATGGTGAGCAGCACCCGGCCGGCCGGGTCGGTGACCAGGCCGTACGCCCCGAAGCGCTGTCTCCGGTCGGACGGGAGCACGGCGGCGGGCTCGACCGCCGACGAACGGGGCAGATCGGACGGCAGGGGTGACACGGGCAGGCCGAGCAACTCGGCGGTGAACGGCATCAGCGGCACCGACGCCGCCTCGGCGGTCGTGAACCAGGCCAGCTCGTCGCTGCCGCCAGCCGGCTCCGACCGGGGTTCGCCGCCCCGCACGGTGACGTCGAAGACCACGCGATCGGTGTGCACGGCGACGTCGGCGGCGCGGAAGGTCGTCACGTCGGCGGACACCGCCCGCAGCCCGGTCACCTCCACCGCGAGGCCGGTCTCCTCGGCGAACTCGCGGACCACCGCGTGCGCCGGGTGCTCGGCGTGCTCGACCCCGCCCCCGGGGAGCCGCCAGACGCCCGGGAACGGGCACGAGCCGGAGCCCCGGGCCAACAGCACCCGCCCGTCCGAGCCCCGGCACACCCCGTACGCGCCGACCCGCCGCCGCTGTTCCACCCGCCCGCACTCCCCCGCCCGCGCCGACCCGTTCCGTCGATCATGAGGCTAGCCGCAGCGGGTCCGGCGTGCCGCCCGGTCGACCTCATGATCAACGAACAGGCGGGAGTGGCGGTCAGGCCAGGCGGGCGGCCTGGACGGCTTCCGCCGTCACCTCGGTCAGGCGGTCGGTGGGGAGGGCGCCCAGTTCGTCTCGGCCGAACCAGCGGGCCTCGCAGGTGGAGCCGCCGACGTCGGCGACGGTGGGCGGGGCCGGCTTGTCGACCACGACCCGGTAGAAGGCGCGCACGCCGTGCCAGTCGATCGGGTAGCCCTCGGGGCCGAGGGAGGCCGCGTCCCGGTGGCTGGCCACCCCGAGCAGCTCGACGAGGCGCCCGGTCTGCCCGGTCTCCTCGACCAGCTCCCGGATCAGGGCGGCGCCGGGCTGCTCCCCGTAGTCGGTGCCGCCGCCGGGCAGGTGCCAGCAGCCCGCGCCCGGGTAGCCGTCGGAGACCCGGGTGAGCAGCACCCGGTCGTCCGGGTCGGTCACCACGGCGTACGCGGCGAAGCGCTGGGCCCGGTGCAGCCCGTCGGGGCCGGGCACGGCGTAGAACGAGGGGAACTCCGGCGCCTCGTCCGGGACGATGTCGGCGGACGAGGCGGGCAGGCCCAGGGCGCGCGCGGTGAACGACCGCAGCGGCAGCTCGCGGGCCTCCGCCGGGGTGAACCAGCGGACCAGGTCGGTGGGCCGGTCGACCCGGTCGGCGAGCGTCCCGCCCCGGACCGAGACCTGGTAGATCAGGCGGTCGGTGTGGATGGTGATGCCCCGCTCCGGCAGCGCCCGCATGTCGGCGAGCACGTCGTGCAGGCCCGCGACGGTGACGGAGAGGCCGGTCTCGGCGGCGGTCTCCCGCACGACGGTGTGGTGCGGGTCCTCACCGTGGTCGACCGCCCCGCCGGGCAGCGACCACGTGCCGGGGGTGCCCGAGCGCTCCGATGCGCGGACCAGCAACACCCGGCCGACTGAATCAGCACAAACTGCGTATGCCGCGATCCTGCGGAGCGGCTCCAGCATGGTGGTCACGGGGGGAAATTCTCCCCGGCCCGGGTTGCCTCCATCGAAAAGAGTCAGATTCCTGACTGAATGCTCGCGCCTCAGGGGCGGGTCAGGGTAGGGATCCGGGCGGTCACCGAGGACGGCCCGGCGACCGGCGCGGACCGTGGAGACATGACCTACACCGCCCCTCCCCAGCCCCCGTACAAGCAGCTCCGTCGCCCCGTCACGGACCGGATGGTCGCCGGAGTGGCCAGCGGCCTCGGCCGGTACTTCGCCGTCGACCCCACCCTGGTCCGGGTGGTCTTCGCGGTCGCCGGCCTGCTCACCGGCGGGCTCGCGCTGCTCGCGTACCCGATCATGTGGTTCCTGATGCCCGAGGAGCCGGCCGACGCGCCCGCCTGGCCGCACGCGGCGCAGGCCCCGCCGCCCACGGTGGCGCAGCCGACCGTGGCGCCGCCGACCTATCCGCCGGCGGCGTGAGGCGGGATCACTCCCACTCGATGGTGCCCGGCGGCTTGCTCGTGACGTCCAGCACCACGCGGTTGACCTCGGCGACCTCGTTGGTGATCCGGGTGGAGATCCGCGCGACCACCTCGTAGGGCAGCCGGGACCAGTCGGCGGTCATGGCGTCCTCGCTGGAGACGGGCCGCAGCACCACGGGGTGCCCGTAGCTGCGGCCGTCGCCCTGCACGCCGACGCTGCGCACGTCGGCCAGGAGCACGACGGGGAACTGCCAGACGCCCCGGTCCAGGCCGGCGGCGGTCAGCTCCTCGCGGGCGATCAGGTCGGCCCGCCGGAGCAGGTCGAGCCGCTCCCGGTCGACCGCGCCGATGATCCGGATGGCCAGGCCCGGGCCCGGGAACGGGTGCCGCCAGACCATCGCCTCGGGCAGGCCGAGCTGGAGCCCGAGCGCCCGGACCTCGTCCTTGAACAGCGTGCGCAGCGGCTCGACCAGCGCGAACTTCAGGTCCTCCGGCAGGCCGCCGACGTTGTGGTGGCTCTTGATGTTGGCGGTGCCGGTGCCGCCGCCGGACTCCACCACGTCCGGATAGAGGGTGCCCTGGACGAGGAACTCGACGTCGCCGTGGGCGGCGACCTCCCGCGCCGCGGCCTCGAAGACCCGGATGAACTCCCGACCGATGATCTTGCGCTTCTGCTCCGGGTCGGTCACCCCGGCCAGGGCGCCGAGGAACCGGTCGGCCGCGTCGACCACCTTGAGCTTGATGCCGGTGGCGGCGACGTAGTCCTTCTCCACCTGCTCGGCCTCGCCGGCGCGCAGCAGGCCGTGATCGACGAAGACGCAGGTGAGCTGGTCGCCGACGGCCTTGTGCACCAGCGCGGCGGCGACGGCCGAGTCGACCCCGCCGCTCAGGCCGCAGATGACCTCCTTGTCGCCGACCTGCTCGCGGATCCGGGCGACCTGCTCGTCGATGATGTTCTCGGGCGTCCAGGTCGGCGCGATGCCGGCGATGTCGTGCAGGAAGCGGCGCAGCATCTCCTGGCCGTGCGCGGTGTGCCCGACCTCCGGGTGGAACTGCACGCCGGCCCGGCGGCCGGCGACGTCCTCGAACGCGGCGACCGGCGCCCCCGCCGACTCGGCCGTCACCGTGAAGCCCTCGGGGGCCTCGGTCACGCAGTCGCCGTGGCTCATCCAGACCGGCAGGTCGGCCGGCAGGTCGCGGAGCAGCACGCCCGGGTCGAGCAGGCGGGGGCGCAGCGGGGTGCCGCCGTACTCACGGTTGCCGGTGCGGGCCACCGTGCCGCCGAGCGCCTGGGCCATCGCCTGGAAGCCGTAGCAGATGCCGAAGACCGGCACGCCGGCCTCGAACATGCCGGCGTCGATCTGCGGGGCGCCCGGCGCGTAGACGCTGGACGGGCCGCCGGAAAGGATGATCGCCGCCGGGTCCTTCGCCAGCATCTCGGCGACCGGCATCGAGTGCGGCACGATCTCGGAATAGACGTTGGCCTCACGCACCCGACGCGCGATGAGCTGGGCGTACTGGGCTCCGAAGTCCACCACGAGGACGGGGCGAGGCGTGCTCATGGCAGCAAATCCTACCGACGACGCCGCCGCGCCCCCCTGCCGGTCCGCCCCACGCCGCCGTCGCGGCGAGGTGACGTCGGCCACCGTACGGGCGGTCCGCCGCACCACCGCCCTCCCGGCGGGAGCCGTTAGACCTGTGTGCGGCTTTTGCTCCGTATACGGTGTTCGTACCGCCTGTCGACGGGGCACGCACGGGACTCGACGGATTCGGGCGGCTGTCCGGCCGTACGCCCGGATCGCAGCAGCGGGCGCGGGGCGCCGGGAGTCGGCCGGGGGTGGGCATGACCGGGTGGTGGCTGTGGATGTACGTCGCCGCCATGGCGGGCGGGGTCGTGCTGTTCAGCCGGTGGCACGCGGACCCGCGGGGCGTTCCGCGCAGCGAGTACCGGGTGGCGATCGCCATCCCGCTCTGGTCCGGCTTCTGGTACCTGGTCCTGGCGCTGGGCGCCGGCACTGCGGAGGTGGCCGGCCACACGCTCTACTGGGCGCGGTACGTCGACTGGGCGGTCTCCTCGCCCCTGTTGCTGGTGGCGCTGATGCTGACCGCGACACACTCGCTGCCCGGACGCTGTTGGGGATTGACGGGCGCCCTCGTCGGGGCGAACCTGACGGTCTTCCTCTGCGGGCTGGCCGCCGAACTCGCGGCGAACGACACGATCCGCTACACCCTCTTCACGATCGGGGTCCTGGCCCTCCTCGGGCTCTACGGCCTGATCTGGGGACCGCTACGCGCCCACGCGCACCGGCAGCCGGAAGGGATCGCGGCGGTGTACACAGAGGCGGCCCTGCTGCTCAGCGTGCTCTGGGTGGGCTACCCCGTGTTCTGGATGATCGGCCCAGCCGGGGTCGGCCTGGTCAGTTCCGCCACCACCAGCCTGCTCTTCGTCCTGCTGTCCATCCTGACGAAGGTGGGCTGGAGCATCCTCGATCTCGGCCGGCTACGCGCCCTGTCCAACCGTGGTCACCTCACCGTCGTCTGACCCGGCCACCGGAGCCGGCCCCGGAGTGCCGGCGGCGGACGGCCGCGCACCCGCCCGGACCCCACGGCCGTCGGAGCGTACGACCGGCGTAGCGGACGGCCCGGATCGGCCGGACCCGCTGCTGCGGCGCGCCGGGACCGCCTCGCTACTCGTGCTCGGCGGGCTGCTGACGATGTCGCCGCTGATCGACGCCGCCGGGCCGGGCGACTCGCCGGCCTTCCTGGTCGCGGGACTGCTCCTCGGGCTGCCGCACGGCGCGGTCGACCATCTCGTGCCCGCCCGGCTGTCGGCGCGCGCCCGGCCGCTGGCGGCGCGCGTGGCGCTGCTGGTGGTCTACGCCGCCGTGGCCGGTGCCGGGCTGGCGGCCTTCCGGGCCGCGCCGGACCTGGCGCTGGTCGGGTTCCTCCTCGTGTCGGTCGTCCACTTCGGCACCGCCGACCTGGCGTTCCACGCCGAGCGGGACCGCCGGCCGGTCCGGCCGGGGGTGACCGCCGTGCTCGCGTACGGGGGGCCGCCGGTGGTCGTCCCGTTGGCGCTGTGGCGGGACCAGGTCGACCCGCTGCTGGCGGCGGTGGCACCCCGGGCACCGGCGCTGCTCACCGCCGAGGTGCGGGCGCTGGCGCTGGCCGCCGTGCTGGGCGCGGTCGCGGTCACCGCGATCCGGTACGCCCGCGCCGGACGCGCCCGCGACGCCGTCGAACCCGTCCTCCTCGCCGGGCTGTTCGGCACCGTGCCGCCGGCCCTGGCCGTGGGGGCGTACTTCGCGGTTTGGCACTCCTGCCGCCACGTGGCCCGGCTGCTGCGGCACGACCCGCGCAACGCGGCCGACCTGGCGGCCGGACGGGTCGGAGCGCCGCTGCGGCGCTTCGCCCGGCAGGCGGCGGCTCCCACGGCAGTGGCCCTCGCCGCGCTGATCGCCCTGGTCGCCTGGCCCGGCCACCGGTCGGACCCGCTGCCCGCCACGTTCGCCGTGCTGGCCGCGCTGACCCTCCCGCACGCGGTGCTGGTCGCCTGGACGGACCGACGCGGGCCGGAGCCCTCAGGCCGGACAGGTTGACCGCCGGGCCTGGTCACCTGCGCAGGGCGCCGGGGGCGTCGGCCGGCACCGCTGGGCGGCGCGGTGGCACCGGCTCCAGCCGGCGGTACGGCTCACCGAGCGGCGGCCTCGGGTCCGCGTCGCCCTTGTTGGGCCAGAAGGACATCGCGCGTTCCGCCTGGGCGGTGATGGTCAGCGACGGGTTCACCCCGAGGTTCGCCGAGACCGCCGCGCCGTCGACCACGTGCAGCCCCGGGTGGCCGAACACCCGGTGCCACGGGTCGATCACGCCGTCGGCCGGGGAGGCGCCGATCACCGCTCCGCCGAGGATGTGGGCGGTCATCGGGATGTCGAACGGCTCGGTCAGGGCGCCGCCGGGCGTACCGCCGATCTCCTCGGCCAGCAGGCGGGCCGCCTGGTTGCCGGCCGGGATCCAGGTCGGATTGGGCGCGCCGTGACCCGGCCCGGAGACCAGCCGCCGGCCGAACGGGCCGCGCCGCAGCCGGGTGGTCAGCGAGTTGTCCACCGACTGCATGACCAGGGCGATCACCGTCCGCTCCGACCAGCCGCGCACCGACAGCAGCCGGGCCGCCGTGCCGGGCTGGCGCAGCAGGACTCCCAGCCAACGGCGGACCCGGCGCGGCCCGCCGTCGACCAGCAGCGACTGGAGCAGGCCCATCGCGTTCGAGCCGCGGCCGTAGCGGACCGGCTCGACGTGGGTCTGCGGGTCGGGGTGGAACGAGCTGGTGATGGCCACCCCCTCGGTGAAGTCGAGCCCCTGGGCACGGGCCTGCCGGCGGGGCACCGAGGCGCCGAGGATCGCCTCCGAGTTGGTCCGGGTCAGCTCGCCGAGGCGGGGCGAGAGCGCGGGCAGGGCACCCTCCGCCTTCATCGCGTGCAGCAGCCGCTGGGTGCCGAGCGCGCCGGCCGCGAAGACCACCTGGTCGGCGTGGATCACCTGCCGTCGCGCGCGCAGCCAGGCCCCCGTGCGCACCGTGTGCACCGCGTAGCCGCCGTCGCCGGCCGGGCGGACGGCCGTGACCGTCGTCAGCGGGTGCACCCGCGCGCCGAGTCGCTCGGCCAGCCAGAGGTAGTTCTTGACCAGCGTGTTCTTCGCGCCCTGCCGGCAGCCGGTCATGCACGCGCCGCAGTGCGTGCAGCCGGTGCGCTCCGGCCCGGCCCCGCCGAAGTAGGGGTCGGTGGCCCGCTGGCCGGGACGGCCGATGAACACGCCGACCGGGGTGGCGTGGTGGGTGTGCCCCACCCCCATCCGGTCGGCCACCGCCCGCATCGCCCGGTCCGCGCGGGTGACGAGCGGGTACGTGGTGGCGCCGAGCATCCGCTTCGCCTGGTCGTAGTGGCCGGCCAGCTCGTCGCGCCAGTCGGTGACGTCCCGCCACTGCGGGTCGGTGTAGAAGGCGTCCAGCGGCTCGTAGAGGGTGTTGGCGTAGACCAGTGAGCCGCCGCCGACCCCGGCGCCGGAGAGCACCAGCACGCCGCCGCCGGCCTTCCGGTCGGCCGGGCGCAGCAGGGTGAGCCGCTGGAGGCCGTAGCAGCCGAGGCGGGGCGCCCACAGGAAGCGCCGCAGCCGCCAGGAGGTCTGCGGGAACTCGTCGTCGGCGAAGCGACGCCCGGCCTCCAGCACCCCGACCGAGTAGCCCTTCTCGGCCAGCCGGAGCGCGGTGACGCTGCCGCCGAAGCCGGACCCGATGACGAGCACGTCGTACCGCATGACCGCATCATTACCGCTCGGTAGCCATCGCGCCAGCGCCCGATTTCGCGGGATCATGCTCCGGTCCACGATCCCGGAGGCGCCCGCCCACAACCCGGCGCCCCCGTCGAGGCGTTGTCATCACCGGGGGTGTCGCATGACTCAGCGGACAGGGGCACCACGCCCACGATGGGTGCTGGGGCTGGCCGCCCTGGCGGCGGTGGTCCTGGTGGCCGTGGGCGCCCTCGTCGTCACCCGGCTCGTCCGCGACGACGGGCCGCGGCGCGCGATCGGGCCGACGGGCGCCACCGGGACGCCGCAGGCGAGCCCCACCCCGAGCCCGAGCCCGACCGCGACGCCGGGCGCCGGCATCACCGGCCCGCTCAACCTCCTGCTCGTCGGGGTGGACACCCGGGTCAGCGTGCCGGGCTGGGAGCCGCACGGCGACGCCGTACTGGTGCTGCACGTGCCGAAGGGACTCGACCGGGCGTACCTCTTCGCCCTCCCCCGCGACCTGCTGGTCGACATCCCGGCCTTCCCGAAGGCCGGCTACCGCGGCGGCAGGACCAAGCTCACCCACGCGATGAGCTACGGCAGCCGGGTGCCCGGCAAGCCGAAGCAGCCGAGCACCGCCCAGGGGTACGAGCTGCTGCGCAGCACGGTCAGCGGCTACACGGGGCTGCGCTTCGACGCCGGCGCGGTGCTCACCTTCAACGGCTTCGACCGGCTCGTGGACAGCCTCGGCGGGGTGGACCTCTACGTCGACCAGCGGGTGGTCTCGCTGCACCGCCGCCCCGACGGCCGGCACCGGGAGCCCGCGCCCGGCGGTGGCGGCTACACCGGGCCACAGATGGTCTACGAGAAGGGCGAGCGGCACCTCACCGGCTGGCAGGCGCTGGACTACGCCCGGCAGCGCTACACCACCGGCGGCGGCTACGCCCGGCAGCGCCACCAGCAGCAGCTGATCAAGGCGCTGGCCACGAAGATCCTCGGCGAGGACCTGGCCCGGCAGCCGGAGCGCGTCCAGCAGGTGGTCGACGCGCTCGGCGACACCCTGGTCTACGCCGGCGGGCCGCGCGTCGTGGACGTCGCGTACGCCCTCGGCGGGCTCACGCCGGAGAGGTTCGTGCTGGTCGACCTGCCCGGCGCGGGCGTCGGCAGGGGCAGCGCCTACCGGGGCGAGGAGCTCACGCAGACCGGACGGAAGTTCCTCACCGAGCTGCGCGCCGGCCGGGCCGACGCCTACCTCGCCGCCAACCCGAAGCTGCGCGTCACGCGCTGAGCGCCGTCACATCCGCTCGGGACGGTCCGGCCGCTGCTTGCCGTACAGCCACGCCTCGAAGAGGTCGTCGAGCTGCTTGCCCGAGACCCGCTCGGCCAGCGCGACGAACTCGGCCGTGGTCGCGTTCGCGTCGCGCTTCTGCGCCGCCCAGGTCTTCAGGATCTCGAAGAACGCCTTGTCGCCGACGGCCACCCGCAGCGCGTGCACGGTCATCCCGCCGCGCTGGTAGACCGACTCGCTGAACAGGTTCGGCACCCCCGGCTCGCCCGGCGGCGTCCGCCACACCTGGCCCGAGGAGCCCGCGTACCGGTCGTCGAACTCCTGCTGGGCGGTGCGCCCGCCGTCGTGCTCGGCCCACAGCCACTCGGCGTACGTGGCCAGGCCCTCGTTGAGCCAGATGTCCTGCCACCTCGCCAGCGACACGCTGTTGCCGAACCACTGGTGCGCCATCTCGTGGGCGACCACGGCCGTGTTCTCGCCGCGGGAGAAGAAGCTCGCGGAGTAGACCGGGCGGCTCTGCGTCTCCAGGGCGTACCGGATCCGGGCGTCGGAGATCACGACGCCGCCGTACGCCCCGAACGGGTACGGCCCGAAGACGCTCTCCAGGTAGTCGGTCACCTTGACCGTGTCGGCGATCGACCGGTCCGCCGCGCCCGAGGGCAGGTCGGTGGTGACCGCGTGGAACACCGGCCGTCCCTTGTGCTCGCCCTCGGTGATCCGGAAATTCCCGATGACCACGGTGCTCAGGTAGCTCGCCATCGGGCTGCGCTCGGCCCACTTCCAGGTGGTCCAGTCGCCGGTCGTGCTCTTTCCCGCCGGCACACCGTTGCTGACCGCCGTCAGCCCCTTCGGCACGGTGATCTCGAAGTCGTAGGTGGCCTTGTCCGAGGGATGGTCGTTGACGGGGAACCACGTGCTCGCCGACTCGGGCTGGCCGAGCGCGATCGCCCCCTCGTCGGTGTGCAGGAAGCCGCCGCTGCCGAGGACCTCGTTGCGCAGCGGCTCCGGCTTACCGTCGTACGCGATCTCGACGACGAAGCCGTTGCCCGCGATCAGGCCACGGGCCGGAGTCACCACCAGCTCGTCGCCCTTGCGGCCGTGCTTCGCCGGGGCACCGTCCACCGTCACGGACCGCACGGTCAGCCCGGCCAGGTCCAGGTTGAACGCGGACAGGTCACCGGTCGCCGCGGCCTGCACGGTGGTGTTTCCGGTCAGCCGGTCCTCCGCCGGGTCGTAGCGCACCTTGACCGTGTAGCGGCTGACGTCGTACCCGCCGTTGCCGTAGGTCGGGAAGTAGGCGTCGCCGGCGCCGGCCGCGCCGAGGAGGAACTGGCGCGGCGCGGCCGGCGCGGCGGAGCTCGGGGCCGGAACCGGTTCCTCGGCCGACCCGCAGCCGGCCAGCCCCAGCATCCCGGCCAGTAGCAGGCCGGTGCCCGCGCACAGCGTCCGCCGCGACAGCGTCATCGCCTCTTCTCCTCCCTGCGTCGCCGGCTGCCCCACCGGCGAGCGTGGTGGACCCGCGCCGGCCGGTGCCGCCGGCCCCGCCGCACGGGGCGGGCGGGCAGGCGGTGCCGCGCCGGGTCCGGCCGCAGCCTACCGAGCGCCGACGGGCAGCCGCGTCAGGGCAGGGCGGGGGCGCTCCCGCCGACGAGCCAGGCGTCGAAGAACGGGCGCAGGGGCTTGCCGGCGACCCGCTCGGCCAGGGCGATCAGGTCGTCGGTGGTGGCGTTGCCGTCGCGCCGCTCGGCCGTCCAGGTCCGCAGGACGCGGAAGAACGTCTCGTCGCCGACCGTGCGGCGCAGCGCGTGCACGGCGAGCGCTCCGCGCTTGTAGACGGCCGCACCGAACAACCGGGAGCGTCCGGGGTCGACGGACGGCCGGGACCAGTCGGTCGCCGCGTACTCCAGCTCGAAGTTGCGCTGCGCGGTGCGACCGCCGTCGTGCTCCTCCCACAGCCACTCCGCGTAGCTGGCGAAGCCCTCGTTGAGCCAGATGTCGCTCCACCGGCTCAGCGCCACGCTGTTGCCGAACCACTGGTGGGCCAGCTCGTGCGCGACCACCCCCGGGTTGGGCCGACCGCCACGGAAGAAGCCCGGCCCGTAGACCGGCCGGGACTGGGTCTCCAGCGCGTAGCCGATCCGGGCGTCGGTGACCACCACCCCGCCGTAGGAGTCGAACGGGTACGGCCCGAAGCGGCTGGCCAGGAAGTCGGCGATCTCGCCGGTGCGGGCCAGCGAGGCGGCCTCCGGCCCGTTTTCCGGCAGGCTCGCCGGCACCGCCGTGACCATCGGCCTGCCGGCGTGCGTGCCACTGCGTACCCGGTAGTCGCCGATCACCAGGGTCGTGAGGTAGCTGGCCATCGGCGACCGCTCGGCCCAGCGCCAGGTGGTCCAGCCGCCGGCGCTCGTCCGCTCCCCCGGCACCCCGTTGCTCAGCGCGGCCAGCCCGTCCGGGACGGTCACCTCGACGTCGTACGTGGCCTTGTCGGACGGGTGGTCGTTGACCGGGAACCAGGTGGCCGCCGACCAGGGCTGGCCGAGGGCGATCGCGCCGTCGTCGGTGTGCAGGAAGCCGCCGCTGCCGAGCTGCCCGTCGGCCCTGGCCGCCGGCACGCCGGAGTAGTCGACCTCGACGACGAACCGGGCGCCCCTGGCAAGGCCGTCGCGCGGGGTGACCACCAGCTCGTCGCCGTCGCGGGCGGACCCGGCCGTCCGGCCGTCGACGGCCACCCGCGACACGTCCAGCCCGGCGAGGTCCAGGTTGAACCGGGACAGCCCGGTGGTCGCGGTGGCCGTCAGCGCGGCCCGCCCGGCGAGCCGGTCGGTCGCCGGGTCGTAGCGCACGGCGAGCCGGTAGCCCGCGACGTCGTAGCCGCCGTTGCCGGCCCCCGGGACGTACGGGTCGCCGAGGTCGGCCGCCCCGGGCCGGAAGCCACCCCGCTCGTCGCCGCTCGTGCAGGCCGTGAAAACCAGGGCCGCGACGAGGGCGACGGCGAGCGCGGGGCGGATCCGACGGCGGGTACGACGCACCGGCCGAGCCTATCGGCGCGGCCGGTGCGGGTGGTGCTGCTTGCGCAGGTCAGCGGTCGAGGACCAGGCCGACCTTCTGGAACTCCTTCAGGTCGCGGTAGCCGCACTTGGCCATCGCGCGGCGCAGGCCACCGAAGAGGTTGAGCTGGCCGTCCGGCTCGTCGGCCGGGCCGAAGAGCAGCTGCTCCATCGAGCCGAGCGGGTCGCCGGCGGTCTCGAACGCGCCCCGGGGCAGCGACGGGTGGCTGGCGGCGGAGTGCCACCAGGCGCCACCGGCCGGCGCCTCGGCGCAGAGCGACAGCGGCTCGCCGAGCATCACCGCGTCGGCGCCGCAGCCGAGCGCCTTGGCGATGTCGCCCGAGGTCTCGATGTCGCCGTCGGCGATCAGGTGCACGTACCGGCCGCCGGTCTCGTCGAGGTAGTCCCGCCGGGCCGCCGCCGCGTCGGCGATCGCGGTCGCCATCGGCACCCGGATGCCCAGCACCGACTCGGTGGTGGACCACTCGTCGCCGCCGATGCCGACGATGACGCCGGCCGCCCCCGTACGCATCAGGTGCAGCGCGGTCTTGTAGTCGGTGCAGCCGCCGACGACGACCGGGAGGTCCAGGTCGGCGATGAACTCCTTGAGGTTGAGCGGCTCGTCGGTGGTCGAGACGTGCTCGGCGGAGACGATGGTGCCCTGGATGACGAGGATGTCGACGCCGGCGTCGAGGATCACCGGGGCCAGCGCCAGGGTGTGCTGCGGGGAGACCCGCACCGCCACCGTGCCGCCGCCGGCGCGCAGCTCGCGGACCCGCTCGGCGATCAGGTCGGGGCGGATCGGCTCCGCGTAGACCTCCTGGAGCCGCTTGGTGGCGCGGGCGTCCTCGTCGAGCCCGGACAGCTCCTCCAGGACCTTGGTCGGGTTCTCGTAGCGGGTCCACAGGCCCTCGACGTTGAGCACGCCGAGGCCGCCGAGCTGGCCGAGCCGGACGGCGGAAGCCGGGCTCATCGTCGCGTCCGACGGGTGCCCGACGCAGGGGATGCCGAACTGGTACGCGTCGAGCTGCCAGGCGGTGGAGACGTCGTCGACGTCCCGGGTCCGGCGGCTCGGCACGATGGCGATGTCGTCCAGGTGGTAACCGCGCTGCGCGGTCTTGCCCAGCCCGATCTCGACCACGTCACGCATGGGGGACTCCAGTTGTCGCAGGGGGGATGGTCAGCGGGAGTGGTAGTTGGGCGCCTCGACCGTCATCTGGATGTCGTGCGGGTGGCTCTCCTTGAGCCCCGCCGCCGTGATCCGGATGAGCTGCCCGCGGCGGTGCAGCTCGGGGATGCTCTCCGCGCCGACGTACCCCATCGCCGCGCGCAGCCCACCGGTGAGCTGGTGGGCGACCGCGGACAGCGGGCCCCGGTAGGGCACCTGGCCCTCCACGCCCTCGGGGACCAGCTTGTCCTCGGCGAGCACGTCCTGCTGGAAGTAGCGGTCCTTGGAGTAGGACTTGCCCTGGCCCCGGGACTGCATCGCGCCGAGCGAGCCCATGCCCCGGTAGGCCTTGTACTGCTTGCCGTTGATGAAGATCAGCTCGCCGGGGCTCTCCTCGCAGCCGGCCAGCAGGCTGCCGAGCATCACCGTGTCGGCGCCCGCGACGAGCGCCTTGGCGATGTCGCCAGAGTATTGAATGCCGCCGTCGCCGATGACCGGGACGCCGGCCGGCCGCGCGGCCCGCGCGGCCTCCATGATCGCGGTGATCTGCGGTACGCCCACCCCGGCGACGATCCGGGTGGTGCAGATCGCGCCCGGCCCGACGCCGACCTTCACACCGTCGGCGCCCGCCTCGACCAGCGCCCGGGCGCCGGCGTAGGTGGCGACGTTGCCGCCGACGATGTCGATGGTGACGTCCTTCTTGAGCTGGGCGACCATCTCCAGCACGGCCCGCTGGTGGCCGTGCGCGGTGTCCACGATCAGCACGTCGACGCCCGCGTCCACCAGCGCCCGCGCCCGCTTGTAGGCGTCGTCGCCCACCCCGACGGCGGCGGCGACCCGCAGCCGGCCGGCGTCGTCCTTGGTGGCGTTCGGGTACTGCTCGCTCTTGGTGAAGTCCTTGACCGTGATCAGGCCGCGCAGCCGGCCCGAGTCGTCGACGATCGGCAGCTTCTCGACCTTGTGCTGGCGCAGCAGGTCGAGCGCGTCCTCCTTGCGCACCCCGACCGGGGCGGTGACCAGCGGGGTGCGGGTCATGATCTGGTGGACCGGGGTGGCCGGGTCGGAGACGAAGCGCATGTCGCGGTTGGTGACGATGCCGACGAGCTGGCCCTCGCCGTCCACGACGGGCACGCCGGAGATGCGGTAGCGCCCGCAGAGGGCGTCGACGTCGCGCAGGGTGTCGTCGGGGCTGGCGGTCACCGGGTTGGTGATCATGCCGGACTCGGAGCGCTTCACCAGGTCGACCTGGAGCGCCTGGTCCTCCAGGGAGAGGTTGCGGTGCAGCACGCCGATGCCGCCCTGGCGGGCCATGGCGATCGCCATCCGGGCCTCGGTCACCGTGTCCATCGCGCTGGAGAGCAGCGGGATGCTCAGGCTGATGTTGCGGGTCAGCTTCGTCACCGTGTTGACCCGGCTGGGCACGACGTCCGACTCGCCCGGCTGGAGCAGCACGTCGTCGAAGGTCAACCCGAGCGGAACCACCCGGGCGGAGCCGGCGGGCAGCTCCGGCAGGTGGCCGCCCAGCTCGCCGCTGTCGGCGCCGGCCGGTAGATCGGTGCTGGGCGAAAATTCCACGATTGCTCCCCTGAGCTGCTCGGACGGGCTTCAGCGAGGTGGCGCGGGCGGGCACCGGCACACGCCGGGTGACGGGCGCGTCGTCCCATCGTACCCACCGGCACGGGCCGTCCCCGGGCGGTGGCAGCCCAGGTCACCGGTGGCGGGGGCGGACGCGGCCCTGGCGTTGGGTCTACGGTGAGGGGGTGCACGACGAGCCCATCGACCCCTTCAACGGCGACCCGGCTGATCCGGCCGCCGGCCTGCACGATCCGGGCGACGACGCCCCGCTCGACCCGCTGACCGACGTCGAGCGTCAGGACGTGCTGGAGGATCTCGCCGACCTGGAGATCTACCAGGCGCTGCTGGCGCCGATCGGGGTGCGCGGGCTGGTCATCGAGTGCGAGGACTGCCGGGAGCCGCACTACTTCGACTGGGACCTGCTGCGGGGCAACCTGCGCCACCTGCTCAGCTCGGGGCGTCCCCGGGTGCACGAGCCGGCCTACGACCCGGACCCGGACCACTACGTCACCTGGGACTACGCCCGTGGCTACGCCGACGGGGTGCACGACACGCTGACCGAGGGCACCGACGAGGAGCCCGACGCCGAACGCTGAGGCGGGCGGGACCGCACCGGCGGGACCCGGGCCACCCGCCCCGGCTCCGCGCGTCGGGGCCCTCCGGCCGGCCGTACCGCGCGCCGAGGCGTGCCGGCCCCGCTCCGCGCGCCGGCGGCCGTACGGCCGGGGTGCGGTTCAGGCCACCAGGCCGGCGCGGAAGCCGGCCGCCACCGCGTGCGCGCGGTCCCGCGCGCCGAGCTTGCGGAACAGCCGCCGGGCGTGGGTCTTCACGGTGTCCTCGGAGACGAACAGCTCCCGGCCGATCTCGGCGTTGCTCTTGCCCTCCGCCATGCCCAGCAGCACCTGGAGTTCGCGTTCGGTGAGCCCGACCTGGGACCGGCCGCCGCGCGGTCCGGGCCCGGACCGCCGCCCGGGGGGCGTGGCCTCGGCCGGCTCGTCGGCGGGCTCGGCCGGGTCGTCGCCGCGCTGCGCCGGCACCACCGTCGGGGTGCCGCCCGGGCCGTCGGGGCCCGTCGTCTGCCAGCCGGACCCCGGTTCGGCCGGCGACCGGCCGGCCGGGCCGGTACGGGCGGGACCGCCGACCGCAGCGGTGTCCCGGGCCGGGTCGGTGGCTGGGCGTCGGGCCGCCCGGCCGGGCGAGGAGAGCAGCAGCAGGGCCTTGGCCACCGCGCTGGTCAGGTCCTGGTCGACGCCCTGGATGAGGCCCCGGGCACCCGCGCTGATGGTGGCCGCGGCGGCCTCCGACTCCTCCGTGCCGAGCAGCAGCACGGAGGCCTGCGGCGCGCGGGCGAGCACCCGCCGGACGAAGCCCGCGCTGTCCGGCCGGGTGAGGGCCGTGTCCGCGAGCACCACGTCGGCCGGGCGCTCGGCCAGCCGCAACATCACCTCGGGATCGGAGACAGCCGTCCGCACCACGGCGGACAGCCCGAGCCGTGCCGCCGCGGACGCCAGATGCTGCGCCGCGAGCGGTGTCCGAACGCACACGAGAACCGTACGCACAGTGGTCTCCTCTCCGTCCAAGAGCAGACCATGACCGGGTCGGGTCGCGAGGGGGTTCGGGCAATCCTCCGAACTTTTCCGACAAGTGGGGCATATGCCGCTAGTTGCCGGAAGTTTTCGATCACAGGTGTGTGAGCCGGCGACGGCCCGGGTACGGAGGTCCCAGGCCGGAAACGGCGCGCCTGCGCGGACCGTCGCCCGGACGCCGATTCACCAGGATCTGCGCGGTGCCGCGCGGGAGGA
This sequence comes from Micromonospora sp. USAFONa4, assembly GCF_057197825.1. Taxonomy (NCBI): domain Bacteria; kingdom Bacillati; phylum Actinomycetota; class Actinomycetes; order Micromonosporales; family Micromonosporaceae; genus Micromonospora; species Micromonospora sp. USAFONa4. Next base: position 2,465,377 of record NZ_CM170072.1, read on the forward strand.
GGGGTGCTGATGTCGAACGTACGCAGACTGCCCGGACCCATCGTCGACCTCTGGGACTGGCAGCGGCTCGGTGCCTGCCGGGGCCGGGACAGCGCGCAGTTCTTCCACCCGGACGGCGAGCGTGGCTCGTCCCGCCTGCGCCGGGAGTCCGGCGCGAAGGCCGTCTGCCGCGCCTGCCCCGTGCGGGCCGAGTGCGCCGCCCACGCCCTCGCCGTGCGCGAGCCGTACGGCGTCTGGGGCGGCTTCAGCGAGTCGGAGCGGCTGCGGCTGCTCGCCGTCGGCTGGGAGGACCTGGCCGACCGCCGCCAGAGCCGGGTCGACGTGGCCCGACTGGAGGCCCGCCTGGGCCAGCCGCACCGGTCGACCGTCCCCGCCCAGCGCAAGATCGCCTGAGCCGGCAACCTCCTCGAGAGACCACACCGACGCCGCGTCCCCGCCCGGGGACGCGGCGTTCCCGCCCGGGTTCGCGACGCACCGGCCAGCCGACGGTCGCGCCCCCGGCCCGCCGAAAGGCGTCGGGGCGCACCGTCACACGGACGGTGCGCCCCGACTGGGCGTACGGCGAGGGTCAGAAGCCCGGGCCGTGCTGGTGGCCGTGGCCGTGGCTGTGGCCGTGCCCACCGGCGGCGGCCGGCTCGGCCTTCTCCGGCTTCTCCACCACGAGGCTCTCCGTGGTGAGCAGCAGGCCGGCGATCGACGCCGCGTTGGTGACCGCGTTACGGGTCACCTTCACCGGGTCGACGATGCCGGACTTCGCCAGGTCGACGTACTCGCCGGTGGCGGCGTCGAGGCCGTGGCCCCACTCCTTGCCGGCCACCTTGTTCACGACGACGTAGCCGTCGTGGCCGGCGTTCTGGGCGATCCAGCGCAGCGGCTCGACCAGCGCCTTGCGCACGATCGAGACGCCGACCTTCTCGTCACCGGTGAAGCCGAGGTCGTCGTCGAGCGCCGGCAGGATCTGCACCAGGGCGGCGCCGCCGCCGGGGACGGTGCCCTCCTCGACCGCGGCCTTGGTCGCGGCGATCGCGTCCTCGATGCGGTGCTTGCGCTCCTTCATCTCGACCTCGGTCGCGGCACCGACCTTGATGACCGCGATGCCGCCGGACAGCTTGGCCAGCCGCTCGGCGAGCTTCTCCCGGTCCCAGTCGGAGTCCGAGGCCTCGATCTCCTTGCGGATCTGCGCGACCCGGTCGGCGACCTCGCTCGACTTGCCGCCGCCGTCGACGACCGTGGTGTTCTCCTTGTCGACCACGACGCGCCGGGCGGTGCCGAGCACCTCCAGGCCCACCTGGTCGAGCTTGTAGCCCAGCTCGGGCGCGACCAGCTCGGCGCCGGTGAGGATCGCCATGTCCTGGAGCATCGCCTTGCGCCGGTCACCGAAGCCGGGGGCCTTGACCGCGCAGACCTTGAGGGTCTTGCGGATCGAGTTGACCACCAGCGTCGACAGCGCCTGGCCGTCGACGTCCTCGGCGATGATCAGCAGCGGCTTGCTGTTCTGGAGGACCTTCTCCAGCAGCGGCAGCAGCTCCTCGATCGCCGAGATCTTCTGGGTCGTGATCAGGATGTACGGGTCCTCCAGGACCGACTCCTGCGACTCCATGTCGGTGACGAAGTTCGGCGAGATGAAGCCCTTGTCGAACTGGAGACCCTCGGTCACGTCCAGCTCGGTGTGCAGGGCGGAGCCCTCCTCGACGGTGATGACACCGTCGCGGCCGACCCTCTCCATCGCCTCGGCGATCAGCTCGCCGATCGTGGCGTCCTGCGCGGAGATCGTCGCGACGTGCGCGATCGACTTCTTGTCGGCGACCTCGACGGCGCGGCCGAGCAGCGCCTCGGAGACCTTGGTGGCCGCCGCGTCGATGCCCCGCTTGAGGCCGGCCGGGTTGGCGCCGGCCGTGACGTTGCGCAGGCCCTCACGGACCATGGCCTGGGCCAGCACGGTGGCGGTGGTGGTCCCGTCGCCGGCGACGTCGTTGGTCTTGGTCGCCACCTCCTTGACCAGCTGCGCACCGAGGTTCTCGTAGGGGTTGGTGAGCTCGATCTCCTTGGCGATGGTCACGCCGTCGTTGGTGATCGTGGGCACACCGAACTTCTTGTCCAGGACGACGTTGCGCCCGCGCGGGCCGAGGGTGACCTTGACCGCGTCCGCGAGGGCGTTGACACCGTGCTCGAGCAGGTGCCGGGCGTCGTCCGAGAAGCTCAGGATCTTCGCCATGAATGTCCCTTCGAAGCGTCGTCGCCCCGGCCCGGCGAGCCGGACCGGGGCGACGACACTGATCGGTTGCTTACTTCTCGATGACCGCGAGGACGTCGCGGGCGGAGAGCACCAGGTACTCCTCGCCGGCGTACTTGACCTCGGTGCCGCCGTACTTCGAGTAGATGACGGTGTCGCCGACGGAGACGTCAACCGGGATCCGGTTGCCCTTGTCGTCGATCCGGCCCGGGCCGACAGCGAGGACGGTGCCCTCCTGCGGCTTCTCCTTGGCGGTGTCGGGGATCACGATGCCCGACGCCGTGGTGGTCTCAGCCTCGTTCGCCTGGACCAGGATCCGGTCCTCGAGCGGCTTGATCGCAACCTTGGTCGCGGTAGTCACGGGCATACCCTCCTGGGGTACTGGTTTCGTTACCGGTCGGCGAGCCGACCGGCGTCAATCTGCCACATGCCACCGGGCGGGGCCGTCGTCGCGGGTGCCGGTCCGCCTGGCGTTCAGCGCCCGGGCCACGAGGCCCGGAAGCTGGCACCCTCGGGGTGAGAGTGCTAATCGCAGGTTATTCCTCGGCTAGCACTCCGTCAAGGAGAGTGCCAACCCGCCGGCCGGCGCGTCGGGTCCGCCGACCACAATGACCGGGTGGATCTCGACCAACTCGCCGCCCTGCGTACGCCCGAGGGGTCGGCCGCACTCGCCGCCGCCGCGCGGGTGGCCGGCGGCGATCCGCTGGCCGCGGCGGCCGCGCTCCGCTCGACAGGGCTGCCGGCCGGCCTGGCGTCGGCCGCCCTCACCCAGGCCGAGCTGCGCCGCCGGGCGGTCGGCAAGTTCGGGCCGGCGGCGGCCGGGATGCTCCTCACCCGGGCCGGGTTGGAGCAGGCCACGCGGGGCGTCGTCGCGGCACGGCGGGCCGAGCGGCTGCGGGCCGCCGGGGTGCGCGTCCTCGCCGACCTCGGCTGCGGCCTCGGCGCGGACGCGCTCGCCGCCGCCCGCGCCGGCATCCGGGTGTACGGCGTGGAGGCCGACCCGCTGACCGCCGCGATGGCCGCCGCGAACGCCGAGGCGGCCGGGCTGGCCGAGCTGTTCACGGTGGAGTGCGGCGACGCCACGGCGTTCGACGTGGACCGGGTCGACGGGGTGTTCTGCGACCCGGCGCGCCGGAAGGCGGGCACCGGGCGGCGGATCTTCGACCCGAACGCCTACTCGCCGCCCTGGGACTTCGTCGTCGGGCTGGCCGAGCGGGTGCCGCACACCGTCGTGAAGGTGGCGCCCGGCATCGACCACGCGCTGGTCCCGGCGGGCGCCGAGGCGGAGTGGGTGAGCGTCGACGGCGACCTGGTCGAGGCGGCCCTGTGGTGCGGCGAACTGGCGCGGGTCCCCCGCCGCGCCACCCTGCTGCGCGGTAAGGAAGGGCCCCCTGTCAACGCTTCCGGCAGCGGAAGGGTCCCCTGCCATCAGGTGACGGGCTCCGGGGACGCCGAGGCAGCGGTCGGCCCGGCGCGCCGCTTCCTGTACGACCCCGACCCGGCGGTGGTCCGCGCCCACCTGGTCGCGGAACTGGCCGAGACGCTGGGCGCGACGCTGGCGGACCCGAGCATCGCCTACCTCTACGCGGACGCGCCGACGCCGACGCCGTTCGCCCGCTGCCTGGAGGTCACCGACGTGCTGCCGTTCTCGCTCAAGCGGCTGCGGGCGCTGCTGCGGGAGCGCCGGGTCGGGCGGGTGGAGATCCTCAAGCGCGGGTCCGCCCTGGAGCCGGAGAAGCTCCGCCGGGACCTGCGGCTGACCGGGGACGAGGCGGCCAGCCTGGTGCTGACCCGGGTCGCCGGGGCGCCGACGGTGCTGGTCTGCCGGCCGGTCGGGTAGCGCGCGGGGGCGTCCGGCGGCGGGCCCGTACCCGCGCCGGCAGCGTCCGGCCTTTTCGACTCGCGGGTCGTACGGGGTCGGGTTAGCTTGACCGTCATGGCGGGACAGGGCACTCCGGCGACCGCGCTGCTGACGAAGCGGAAGATCGCCCACAGCACCCATCCGTACGACGTCTCCCCGGACGCGCCCCACTACGGCGCGCTGGTCGCGGCGGCCCTGGGGGTGCCGCCGGAGCGGGTCTTCAAGTCGCTGGTCGCCGAGGTCGACGGCGCGCTGACGGTGGCGGTCGTGCCGGTCACCGGCGAGCTGGACCTCAAGGCGCTCGCCGCGGCGGTCGGCGGCAAGCGGGCCACCATGGCCGACCGGGCGGTCGCCGAACGGGCCACCGGCTACGTGCGCGGCGGGATCAGCCCGCTCGGCCAGCGCCGGCGGCTGCCCACGGTGCTCGACTCGTCGGTGCTCGACCATCCCGCCGTCTACGTCTCGGCGGGCCGGCGCGGGCTCCAGCTCCAGCTCGCCCCGCAGGACCTCGTCGCCCTCACCGGGGCGGTCATGGCCCCGCTGTCGGCCCGCTGAGCTGCGCCGCTCCCGGCGGCGACGAGAGAGCGCTCCCCCGTGGACGACGGCCGGGTGTCAGGGACGTTGCTGAATTGTTACTGCCGACAACAAACTCGCCACCTCGGTGCTCTTGTGCCCACGGCGCGAACCGGAATACGTTGCCGGACACAACAAACCAACATCATCCCCCACCCCCGAAAGGACCCTGCTGATGCGCAAGGGCTTCCTCACCTTCGCCGCCGTGGGCCTGCTGGCCGCCGGCGGCCTGACCGCTTGCGGCGACGACTCCGGTTCCGATGCCGGCGGCTCCACCGAGAAGAAGCCGAAGATCGGCGTGATCCTGCCGGACAGCAAATCCTCCGCCCGCTGGGAGGGCGCGGACCGCAAGTTCCTGGAGGAGGCGTTCAAGGCCGCCGGCGTCGACTACGACATCCAGAACGCCCAGGGCGACAAGACGGCGTTCCAGACCATCGCCGACCAGATGATCACCAAGGGCGTCACCGCCCTGATGATCGTCAACCTGGACTCCGGCACCGGCAAGGCCGTGCTCGACAAGGCCAAGTCCCAGGGCGTGGCGACCATCGACTACGACCGGCTCACGCTGGGCGGCTCGGCCACCTACTACGTCAGCTTCGACAACGAGGTCGTCGGCAAGCTCCAGGGCGAGGGCCTGAGCAAGTGCCTGACCGACAAGGGCGCCAAGAACCCGGTCGTGGCCTATCTCAACGGCTCCCCCACCGACAACAACGCCACCCTGTTCAAGAACGGGTACGACTCGGTGCTCAAGCCGAAGTTCGACTCGAAGGAGTACACCAAGGGCCCGGACCAGAACGTGCCGGAGTGGGACAACGCCCAGGCGGCCACCATCTTCGAGCAGATGCTCACCCAGCAGCGCGGCAAGATCGACGGCGTACTCGCCGCCAACGACGGCCTCGGCAACGCGGCCATCTCGGTGCTGAAGAAGAACAAGCTCAACGGCAAGGTCCCGGTGACCGGCCAGGACGCCACCCCGCAGGGCCTGCAGAACATCCTCTCCGGCGACCAGTGCATGACCGTCTACAAGGCGATCAGGGAGGAGGCGAAGGCCGCCTCGGACCTGGCCATCGCGGTCGCCAAGGGTGAGAAGAAGGAGACCGGCCAGACGGTCAAGGACCCGGAGGGCGGCCGGGACGTCCCGTCGGTCCTGCTGACCCCGAAGCTGATCTTCAAGGAGAACGTCAAGGACGTCATCGCCGACGGCTTCGTCACCAAGGACGAGGTCTGCGCCGGGGCGTACGCCAAGCTCTGCGCCGACGCCGGCATCAGCTGACCCGTACCCGATTCCCCGCGCACGCCGCCCGGCACGGACCCTGTGCCGGGCGGCGGTTCGCGCCGGACGGGATCCGAGACCTCCCCTCCACCTGAAGGAGACCCCCCGTGTCCGCAACCCCCCTGCTGGAACTACACGGGATCGACAAGAGCTTCGGTCCCGTCCAGGTCCTGCGCGACGTCGCCTTCTCCGCCCACGCGGGCGAGGTGACAGCGCTGGTAGGCGACAACGGCGCCGGCAAGTCGACCCTCGTCAAGTGCATCAGCGGCATCTACCCCACCGACGCCGGCGAGTTCCGCTTCGACGGCCGGCCGGTGACCATCAACAGCCCCCGCGACGCCGCCGCCCTCGGCATCGAGGTCGTCTACCAGGACCTTGCGCTCTGCGACAACCTCGACATCGTGCAGAACATGTTCCTCGGCCGGGAGAAGCGCAGCGGCATCGTGCTCGACGAGCCGACCATGGAGCAGATGGCCGCCGACACCCTCGCCGGGCTCAGCGTGCGGACCGTGAAGTCGCTGCGGCAGCACGTCTCCAGCCTCTCCGGCGGCCAGCGGCAGACCGTGGCGATCGCCAAGGCCGTGCTCTGGAACAGCCGGCTCGTCATACTCGACGAGCCCACCGCCGCGCTCGGCGTCGCGCAGACCGCCCAGGTGCTCGAACTGGTCCGCCGGCTCGCCGACAACGGCCTGGCCGTGGTGCTCATCTCGCACAACATGAACGACGTCTTCGCCGTCTCCGACCGGGTCGCCGCGCTCTACCTCGGCCAGATGGTCGCGCAGGTGAAGACCACCGACATCACCCACTCGCAGGTGGTCGAGCTGATCACCGCCGGCCGCTCCGGCGGGCTCGGGCTCGCCACCGAGCCGGCCAACGGCGGCAACGGGCGCGGCGCGGAGCCGGCCGACAGCAACCCAGGAGGCGTCCGATGACCACCACCGTCGTGCACAAGGACGGCCCGGCAGCCGTCACACCGCCGCCCACGTTCGGCAGCCACCTCCGCAACTACGTGGGCCGGGTCCGCGGCGGCGACATCGGTGCGCTGCCCGCCGTACTCGGCCTGGTCGTGCTCTGCACGGTCTTCTCGATCATGCAGCCGACGTTCCTCAGCGCCGGCAACTTCGCCAACCTGTTCACGCAGGGCGCCGCGGTCACGCTGATCGCGATGGGGCTGGTCTTCGTCCTGCTGCTCGGCGAGATCGACCTCTCCGCCGGCTTCGCCAGCGGTGTCTGCGCCGCCATCCTCGCCAACGTGGTCACCGTGCTCGGCTACCCGTGGTACGTGGCCGTGCTCGCCGCGATCGTCACCGGCGCGGTGATCGGCACCATCCTCGGCTTCCTGGTCGCGAAGATCGGCATCCCGTCCTTCGTGGTGACCCTCGCCGGGTTCCTCGCCTTCCAGGGCATCGTGCTGATGCTGATGGAGGAGGGCGCCAACATCTCCGTCCGCGACGACGTGCTGGTGGCCATCGCCAACCGCAACCTCCCGCCCGTCCTGGGCTGGCTGCTGGCCGCGGTGGCGGTCGCCGGCTACGCGGCCGTGCAACTGCTCCGCCACCGTACGCGGGCCGCCCGGGGCCTGGTGACCGATCCGATCGCGGTGGTCCTCGCCCGGATCGGCGGGCTGGCTCTCATCCTCGGCCTCGCGGTCTTCATCCTCAACCTGGAGCGCAGCCGCAACGTCGTGATCAGCTCGCTCAAGGGCGTGCCGATCGTGGTGCCGATCATCGCGGCGCTGCTGGTCTTCTGGACCTTCGTGCTCCAGCGCACCAGCTACGGCCGGCACGTCTACGCTGTGGGCGGCAACAGGGAGGCGGCACGCCGGGCCGGCATCAACGTGGACCGCATCCGCATCTCGGTCTTCGTCATCTGCTCCTCGATGGCGGCCGTCGGCGGTATCGTCGCCGCCAGCCGGGCCAACTCGGTGGACCCCAACACGGGGGGCAGTGACGTACTGCTCTACGCGGTCGGCGCGGCGGTCATCGGTGGGACCAGCCTCTTCGGCGGCAAGGGTCGGGTGTTCGACGCCGTCCTCGGTGGCGCTGTCGTCGCGGTCATCGACAACGGGATGGGTCTGATGGAATACAGCTCGGGGGTGAAGTACGTGGTCACCGGCGTGGTGCTGCTGCTCGCCGCGAGCGTGGACGCGTTCTCCCGCCGGCGTTCCACCGCCACCGGCAACCGCTGACCGCGCGGCACCGGAAGTGACGACGGCGATGCGCGCAGGACCGAGCCAGGACGAGATCCGCCGGCAGAACCTGGGCGCGTTGCTGCGCTACGTGCACGTGCACGGGGCCACCACCCGCGCCGAACTCACCACCGCGCTGGGGCTCAACCGCAGCACCATCGGCGCGCTGACCGCCGACCTGGCCGGCGCCGGACTGGTCAGCGAGGGGACGCCGAAGGAGACCGGCCGGGCCGGACGACCGTCGCTGGTCGTCCGGCCCGAGTCGGACCGGGTGCACGCGTACGCGTACAGCATCGAGGTGGACCGGCTGCGCGCCGCGCGGATCGGTCTCGGCGGCGCGGTGCTCGACCGCCGGGAGCTGGACCGTCCCCGGGGTCTGACCGCCGCGGAGGCCGCCCCGCTGCTGGCCGGGGCGGTCAAGGACATGCAGCAGAGCTCGCCGGCGGACGCCGTCTGCGTCGGTGCGGGCGTCGCGGTCTGCGGCATGGTCCGCCGCGACGACGGGCTGGTCCGGCTGGGCCCGACCACCGGATGGGTGGACGAGCCGATCGGCGCGGCGCTCGGCGCCGAGCTGGGCTGCGACGTGCCGGTCACGGTCGGCAACGTGGCCGACGTGGCGGCCTTCGCCGAGCACGCCCGGGGCGCGGCGGCCGGCTGCGACAACGTCATCTACCTGTACGGGGACGTGGGCGTCGGCGCCGGCATCATCGCCGGTGGGCGCCGGCTGACCGGGCACGGCGGCTACGGCGGCGAGGTCGGCCACATGGTGGTCGTCCGCGACGGCGCGCCCTGCGAGTGCGGCTCCCGGGGCTGCTGGGAGACCGAGATCGGCGAGCACGCGCTGCTGCGCGCGGCCGGCCACTCCGACGCGCGGGGCCGCGACGCGCTGCTGGCCGTCTTCGACGCCGCCGACCGGGGCGACCTGCGGGCGCAGACGGCGGTACGCCAGGCCGGCGACTGGCTCGGCTTCGGGGTGGCCAACCTGGTGAACATCTTCAACCCGGAGATGGTCATCTTCGGCGGCGGTATGCGGGACCTCTACCTCGCGGCGGCGGCCCAGGTCCGCAGCCGGCTCAACTCGATGGCCCTGCCCGCCTGCCTGGAGCACGTCCGGCTGCGCACCCCGAAGCTCGGGGACGACGCGGCGCTGATCGGCGCCGCCGAGCTGGCCTTCGAACGCCTGCTGGCGGACCCCCTCGACGTCGGCTGACCGGCCCCGCCCTTTGCCGTGCCGCGGTCGTGCCGTGCCGCGGTCGTGCCGTGCCGTGCCGTGCCGTGCCGTGCCGTGCCGACGGATGGTGGACAGGTGCCGGAGCGGGCGGGTCCGGTGAACCGATCGGTCGGTCCGTCCGTACCAGTGCGCGGACGGGCGAAGGCGGAGGCGTCGCCCGGCCCGGACTCGTTTCGGACCGGACCGAGGAGACACCACGGACATGACACCGCTCAGATCCGCCCGTCGCCGACAGGGACACCGCAGCAGTCGCCTGGCCGCGCTGCTGGTCACGATCGCCGCCGGGCTCGGGGTGCTGCCCGGCGTGGCCGTCGCCGCGCCGGGCGGTCAACAGCTCAACGCGGCCGACGCGGCCCTGCTCAACGGGGTACGCCTGGCTGGGCTCTGGGAGATGCCGGCCGGGCAACTGGCCGCCGACAAGGGGCAGAGCGCGAAGGTACGCGAGATCGGCGCCGGCATCGCCACCGAGCACGAGGAACTGGACCGGCTCACGGTCGAGGCGGCCAACAAGCTCGGGGCGAGCATCCCGAGCGACCCGACGGCCGAGCAGAAGGGCTGGCTGACGGAGATGCAGAACGCCTCCGGTGCCCGCTTCGACCAGATCTTCGTCACCCGGCTCCGGGTCGCTCACGGCAAGATCTTCCCGGTCATCGGGGCGGTCCGCGCCAGCACCCGCGACCCGGTGATCCGCAAGCTCGCCGACGACGCCAACCGGTTCGTCCTGCACCACATGCAGATGCTGGAGAGCACCGGGCTGGTGCGCTGGCCGGAACTGCCGCCGGCCGCCCTGCCCGCCCCCGGCGACGACGGCCTGCTCGCCGCCGCCTCCGCCAATTCCGGCCCGCCCATCGGGGTCAGCAGCACGGTGGTCTGGCTGGTCTTCCTCGCCGCGCTCGGCACGGGAGGCGTCGCCACGTACCGCATCCTGCGCCGCACCTGACCACGGCGGTCCTCCCGACGGCCACGGACCGGGAGGCCGCCGGACCGCAGGGGAACCTGCCGCTGGTGCCTGGTGCCTGGTGCCTGGCGCCTTGGCGGTGTGGCGGTGTGGCGGCCTGGCCATGTGGCGGCTGGGCGGGTGGCTGCCTGGCTGCTCGCGGCCCTGCTTCACCTCCTCCTGTTCGCAGCCCGGCCGCCGACGTCACTTTCGGTAATCGTCAGGGGTGTCACACCGTCGCCACCGGGCACTCGCCTCGCCCCCTTTGCTCTGCAACCATCCACGCACCAGCTACGGACAGTGGCTGGCGCATCCGCGGCTGCAGAGCAAAGGGGGCGCGAGGACAGTCGGCCGGCTCGGTGATCGCGAGAAGAAAGCGCTGGTCAGCGGGGTAAGCTCTGAAACGAGGCCGCTCGCGCTTGGAAGCCAGGCAGATTCGACTACTGTGCGTGATATTTTCGGCCCTCACGAGCATCATCACGGTGAGTCATCAGCGATAGGGTCCGCACAGCGGTCGGCCGCGTGCCGGCACGCCGGTGCGGCCCGCAGGCCCACACGCCCGACACGACCCGCACACCGGCAGGCCCGCACACCCGGCACGATCCGCACACCCGGCAGGCCCGTGCGCCCCGGCACGCCGGCACGCCGGCACGCACGCATGCACGCACGCACGCACGCCCGGCACTACGGGCGGCCACGGCTACTCGTTGACCTCCGGGCCCAGCAGGCGGATCTCCTCGATGTCGAGGACGGCCTGCAGCTCCCGCAGGACGATGTCGTCGATCTCGTTCGTGTCCCGCAGCCTGGTGATCTCGCGCCGCTTGTGTTCGAGCACGGCCAGCCGCAGCCGCCGGTCGAGGTCCCGGGCCTGCTCCGCCGACCGGCTCTCCTCGTCGGTGGAGCGGATGTCGTCGAGGTGCTGCTCGTAGTCCGCCCGGATCCGGTCGACCGCGTCCGGCGCCGCGCCGAGCCGGTCCGCGACCTCGGGCAGCACCGCCAGCGCGGCCTCGGTGGCCCGCACCCGGGCCAGGCGCAGCTCGCCGACCCGCCGGGTGTCGCCGACCAGACCCGCCCACCCGACGACGGCGGGCAGCGTGGTGCCCTGGATCAGCATCGTCAGCAGGATGACCACGGCGGTGGCGAAGATGATCAGGTCACGCTCGTGCACACGGGTGCCGGTGGGCGTGGTCACCGGCACCGCGAGGGCGGCCGCGAGGGAGACCGCGCCCCGGAACCCCGCCCACCCGGCCGCCGTCCGCACCCGCCAGTCGACCCGCTCGTCCTGCTCCGCCGCCCGGCGGTCGACGACCAGGAAGGCGAACGCCGCCAGGTGGATCCACACCATCCGGGTCAGCACGACCACGCCGGTCACCACCACCGCGATGGCCATCGCCCGCATCGCCGACAGGCTGGTCACGTCGCGCAGGGCGCGCGGGATCTGCATCCCCAGGAGCACGAAGAGCCCGCCGTTGATCAGGAACGTGGCGAGGTCCCAGAAGCCGTACGCCAGCACCCGGGAGCGGGCCCGGATGACGCGGGGGGCGGCGTACGCCAGCACGAGGCCCGCGACCACCACCGCCAGGACGCCACTGGCGTGCACGAGCTCGGCGAGGAGGAACGCGACGAACGGCGTGAGGACGCTCAGCGCGCCCTCGCGCAGCGGATCGTCGAGCCGCCGCCGGAGCAGGATCACGGCCCAGCCGACCAGCAGGCCGGCGACGACGCCACCGGTCGACGCAAGGACGAACCGCTCGGTCAGCCCGAGCAGCCCCGGCTCGGTGCCGCCCACGATCAGGCCCAGCCCGACGGAGAAGAGCACCAGCGCGGTGCCGTCGTTGATCAGGCTCTCCGCGTGCAGGGTCGTCAGGATCCGGCGCGGCATCCGCTTGGCCAGGCCGGCGACCGCCGCCGCGTCGGTCGGCGCGAGCACCGCGCCGAGCACCCAGGCGGCGGCCGGTTCCACGCCGAACCGCTGCACGACGAGCGACACCGCGACCATCGTCGCCACCACCAGCCCCACCGCGAGCAACGCGATCGCGAGCAGGTTCGTGCGGATCTCGCGCAGGCTGGTGGTGATGCTCTCCTTGTAGAGGATCGCCGGCAGGAACAGCAGCAGCACCACGTCGGGCTCCAGCACCACGTGGGACAGCGGCGGCAGGAGCGCGAGCAGCGCGCCCATCGTGATGAGCAGGACCGGGGGCGCCACGCTGTACCGTCCGCCGAGGGTCGTGCCGACCAGCACCGTGACGCCCAGCACCACGATCAGTTCGAGACCGCCCACGCCGCACCCCCGTCACCGGCCGCCGGCACGGTGACGGGTACGCGCCGGTCGCCTGCCGCTCCACCATCGTGGTACGGCGGTCCGGCGCGGCACCCTCGAACAGGGAAACAGGCACCCCGCCCGCCGGCATCGACGGCGACGGCCCCGGACACGGCACGCCGCACGCCGCGCGCGTCAGGAGCCGGTGCCGTGCCAGGAGCGCCAGAGGGCCGCGTAGGAGCCGTCGGCCGCGACCAGTTCGTCGTGCGAGCCGATCTCGGCGATCCGGCCGTCCTCCACCACCGCCACCCGGTCGGCGTCGTGCGCCGAGAAGAGGCGGTGCGCGATGGCCACGACCGTACGGCCCTGGAGGACGGCCGCGAGGGACCGCTCCAGGTGCCGGGCGGCGCGGGGGTCGATCAGCGAGGTGGCCTCGTCCAGCACCAGGGTGTGCGGGTCGGCCAGCACCAGCCTCGCCAGCGCCAGCTGCTGCGCCTGCGCGGGCGACAGCGGGTGCCCGCCGGCACCGACCACGGTGTCCAGCCCGTCCGGCAGCCCGTCGGCCCACTCCGACGCGTCGACGGCGGCCAGCGCCGACCGCACGGCCGCCTCGTCGACGCCCGGTCGCACCATCGCCACGTTCTCCCGCAGCGTGCCGATGAAGACGTGGTGCTCCTGGGTGACCAGGGCGACGTGCGTACGCAGCTCGGACAGGGGCAGCTCGTCGAGTCGCCGGCCGGCCACCGTGACCGAGCCGGTACGGGGCGCGTGCACCCCGGCGAGCAGCCGGCCGAGCGTGGACTTGCCGGCGCCCGAGGGGCCCACCATGGCCAGTTTCTCCCCCGGCTCCGGCAGCAGGGTCACCCCGTGCAGCACGTCCCGGCCCTCCCGGTACGCGTACCGGACGTCCCGGGCGGCGAGCCGCCGCTCCCCCGGTGGCGGAGGATCGGGCGGGCCCGCAGAGCCCGCGGCGGGCCGGGTCGGGGAGCCGGCCGGCGGGTTGGCGTCGGCCACCCCGAGCAGGCGCGCCATGGAGGCGCCGCCGACCTGCAACTCGTCCAGCCAGGAGAGCAGCCGGTCGACCGGATCGATCAACGCCTGCACGTAGAGCGTGGCGGCGGTGACCTCGCCGAGGCTCACCCAGCCCTTCAGGTGGAACCAGCCGCCGATGATCAACGTGGCCACCACCGGCAGCACGTAGCCGATCTCGGCGATCGGGAAGAACACCGTACGCAGCCGCAGCGTGTAGCGCTCGGCCGCGTACGACCGGCGGATGTCGGCGTCGGTGCGGGCCCGGCGGCGCGCCTGCTGCCGCAGCGCCTCCGTGGTCCGCGAACCCTCGACGGTCTCGCTGATGCCGTCGGTGATGTCGGAGTAGGCGGCATTCTCCCGCAGGTAGCCGGCGGGGGCGCGGCGCAGGTACCAGCGGGTGCCGGCCCACAGCAGCGGCACCGCGAGCAGGCAGGGCAGCGCGAAGAGCGGGTCGACCAGGAGCAGCGCGCCGACGATGAAAAAGCCGGTGACGATCGCGATCAGCGTCTCCGGCACCGCGAACCGGACCGTCCGCGACAGCGCCGAGACGTCCCGGGACGTCCGGGTGAGCAGGTCGCCCGTGCCGGCCCGCTCCACGGTGGCCAGCGGCAGCGCCAGGATCCGGTCGACGAACTCCTCGCGCAGCTCGGCCAGCACCCGCTCGCCGAGCCGGGCCGACGCCAGGTGGGCGAAGCGGACCAGCACCGACTGCACCAGCACGAACCCGGCGATCAGCAGGGCGATCCGGTCCACGGTGACGCCGGACGTGCCCCGGGAGATCCCCTCGACCAGGTCGCCGAGCAGCCACGGCGCGACCAGGCCGGCCGCAGCGGCCAGCGCGTGCAGGCCGAGCGCGACCCCGAGCGCCCTCGGATGCCGGCGGGCCAGCGTGCGGGCGTAGCGGCGCACCTGGCGCCCGTCGGCGACCGGCAGTGCGGTGGCCATCAGTCCTCCCCCCGGCTGACCGTCGCCCGGTAGCGCGGCTCGCCGTCGAGCAGTGCGGTGTGCGACCCCTCGGCCACCGCCTTGCCGTCCTCCACGAAGATCACGTGGTCGGCGCGGTGCAGCACGAGCGGGCTGGTGGTGCAGACCAGGGTGGTGCGGCCCGCCCGGGCGGCGCCGAGCCGGTCGGCGATGCGGGCCTCGGTGTGCGCGTCGACGGCGCTGGTCGGCTCGACCAGCAGCAGGATCTCCGGGTCGGCGACCAGCGCCCGGGCCAGCCGCAGCCGCTGCTGCTGGCCGCCGGAGAACTCCCGGCCGCGCTCGGCGACCACGCTGTCCAGCCCCGCCGGCAGGGCCTCGACGATGTCGGTCGCGCTCGCCGCCGCCAGCGCCGCTTCGAGCGTCGCGTCGTCGGCCCGGTCGTGCGGGTCCAGCTCCGCGCGGAGCGGGCCGGTGAACAGGTGCGCGTCGTTGTCGGCCACCAGGATCCGCTCCCGCACCGTCGCCAGCGCCACCTCCCGCAGCGGTACGCCGTGCAGCGTCGCGTCCGAGTCGACGTACCGGCCGAGGCGGTCCACGATTGCCGCCGCGTCCTCGGGGGCGGTGGCGGCGAGCGCGGTGAACCGGCCCGGCCGTACCGTCACGCCGGAGGCCACGTCGACCAGCTCGCCGGGGCCGTCCGGCAGGGCGGCCGGGCGGGCCGGGTCGAGCAGTTCCGGGGTGAGCCGCAGCAGCCGCACCACCCGCCGGGCGGCGACGTGTCCCCGGGTCAGCTTGTCCACCGCCTCGGTGAGCTGCCGCAGCGGGCTGACCAGGAACGCCGTGTAGCCGTAGAACGCCACCAGCTCACCGGCGCTGATCTCGCCGCGCAGTGCGAACCGGGCGCCCAGCCAGGTGACCAGCACGAGGAACGCCCCCGGGAGCAGCACCTGGGCCGCCTCCAGCAGCGACTCGACGCGGGCCACCCGCAGGCCGTCGGCGCGCAGCGCCTGTGACCGCGACCGGTAGCGGGCGGAGAGCACCGGCTCGCCGCCGACGCCGCGCAGCACCCGCAGCCCGGAGACGATGTCGCCGGCCCGGGCGGTCAGCGCCCCCTCCGAGTCCCGGTACGCCTGCTGCTGCCGGTGCAGCGGCCGGATGAGCAGCCCGACGACCGCCATCAGCAACGGCACGCCGAGCACCACGACCAGCCCGAGCGGCACGGAGGCGCCGAGCAGGAGCACCCCGACGGTCACGATCGCCACGATCGCGCCGGCTCCCCGGGCGGTGATGTCGATGGCCGAGCCGATCTGGCTGATGTCGGCCGTACCGATGCTCACCACCTCGCCGGCGGAGACCCGGCGGGGCAGCGCGGCGCCGAGCCGGTTCGCCGCGCCCACGGTCAACTGCACCGTCCGGTACGCCCCGGCGAGGAAGTTGTGCACCGCGCAGTAGTGCCGCAGGATCCCCGCGGCTGCCTGGAACACGCCCAGGCCCAGCAGCACCAGCCCCCAGGTGAGCAGCGCCTCCTCGTCGCGGCGGGTGAGCCCGTCGACCGCCCGGCCGACGGCCGCCGGCACCAGCGCCTGGGCGACCATCCAGACGACGCCCAGCAGGATGCCGACGGTGAGCAGCGCCTTGTGCCGCCCGGCCAGCCACACGAGGTAGCGGGTCGCCGAGCGGATGTCGGGTACGCCGGGGTCACCGGCCGGTGAGAAACGCATGGCCCACCGACGCTAGGTGGCGGGCCGGTCACCCCGCCAACCAATTACCGCCTCGGAGTGCCGCGGCTCACGTATCCTCCGTCGTCGACCGGCCGGCCCGGCCTCAGCGGTCGACCTGCGTGAAGTCCCAGGAATGCGGCGGGCGGGCCAGCAGCGTCGCCGGCGGCTCCGGCAGCGGACGCGGGTTGCTGCGCCACTTGGAGATGACCACCACCCGGTGGTCGGTGGAGGAGAACACCTCGCTGGACAGGTGCATCGGGTCGTGCTCGAACTCCGGCAGCGCGGTGTCGCACACCCAGGTGATCAGGTCCGCGGCGCCGTACGGCTCCGCCCGCGCCTCCCACATCCGCACGATCACGTCAGCCATCCTCGGGTTCAGACGCTGACTGTCGTCAGCGGCATGGCGGAGTCGGCGGGCAGGTCCAGCCGGCTCGGCGCGACACCCGAGGCGACCAGGTGCGAGCCGAGGGCGGCGACCATCGCGCCGTTGTCCGTGCAGAGCCCGGGGCGGGGCACCCGGACCCGGATGCCGTACGCGGCGGCGCGGTCCTCGGCCATCGCCCGCAGCCGGGAGTTGGCCGCCACGCCCCCGCCGATGACCAGCGTCTCGACGCCGGTGGTCCGGCAGGCGTCCAGCGCCTTGCGTACCAGCACGTCGCAGACCGCCTCCTGGAAGGACGCGGCCACGTCGGCGACGGGCACCGCCTCACCCGCGCGCTGCCGCGCCTCGACCCACCGGGCCACCGCCGTCTTCAGCCCGGAGAAGGAGAAGTCGTAGCGGTGGGCGGCGAGGTCCTTGGGGGCGGTCAGGCCGCGCGGGAAGCCGATGGCGGCCGGGTCGCCGGCCCGGGCCTCCCGGTCGATGTACGGGCCACCGGGGAACGGCAGCCCGAGCAGCCGGGCCACCTTGTCGAACGCCTCGCCGGCCGCGTCGTCGATGGTGGCGCCGAGCGGGGTGACGCCCCGGGCCAGGTCGTCGACGAGCAGCAGGGAGGAGTGCCCGCCGGAGACCAGCAGGGCGATCGCCGGCTCGGGCAGCGGACCGTGTTCCAGGGTGTCCACGGCGACGTGCGCGGCCAGGTGGTTGACGCCGTAGACCGGCTTCTCGGCGGCGAGCGCGTAGCCCTTCGCGGCGGCCACCCCCACCAGCAGCGCGCCGGCCAGCCCCGGGCCGGAGGTGACCGCGATCGCGTCGATGTCGGCGAGGGTCACCCCCGCCTCCTTCAACGCCCGGTCCATGGTCGGCACGATGGCCTCCAGGTGGGCCCGGCTGGCCACCTCGGGCACGACGCCGCCGAAGCGGGCGTGCTGCTCGACGCTGGAGGCGAGCGCGTCGGCCAGCAGGGTGTGCCCGCGTACGATGCCGACCCCGGTCTCGTCGCAGGAGGTCTCGATGCCGAGGATCAGGGGTTCGTCAGTCATCGCTCACATCCTGCGTGCGCTGCATGACCAGCGCGTCGGTGTTGCTCGGTTGGTAGTAGCCGCGCCGTACGCCGATCGGCTCGAAGCCGTACGTCGCGTAGAGCTTCTGGGCGGGGGCGTTGTCCGCCGCGACCTCCAGCAGGACGCTGCGGAGGCCGAGCCGGGCGGCCTCGGCGAGCAGCGCCTCCAGCAGGAGCCGGCCGACGCCGCGCCGCTGGGCGTCCCGGCGCACCGCGACGTTCTGCACCCACGCCTCGTCGGGCGGGGCCACGGCGAGCCCGGCGTAGCCGAGCAGGTCGCCGTCGTCGCCGGTGGCAACCAGGTAGAAGTGCCCGTTGGCCAGCTCGTTCCAGAACATCGCCGCCGACCACTGCTCGGCACCGAACAGGTCCGCCTCGATCGGCAGCACCTCGTCGACGTGCCACCACCGGAACCGCCCCAACCGCACACTCACGGCAGCACCTCGGCTCGCGACTGCGGAGCTCGCAGGCCCGGCTCACTCCTCGCGCTCACGGCAGCACCTCGGCTCGCGACTGCGGGGCTCGCAGACCCGGCTCACTCCTCGCGCTCACGGCAGCACCGGCTTGCGGGCCGTCGCCGCCACGGCGTCCGGGCGGCGCAGGTAGAGCGGGGTGAGCGCCTCCGAGGGGGCGCCGGCCCGGATGCGCGCGGCGGCCAGGGTCGCCAGCACGGCCGCGTCCGGGTAGCGGGGCTCGTCGCGCACGGGCAGGCCGAGCGCGTCCGCGTACCGGTGCGCGCCGTCGCCGACCGCGGCCGTGACGGCCAGGCTCCGGGCGCGCTCGGCGGCGACCGCCGGCACGGACACCTCCGGGCCGACGATCCGCTGGCCCGCGCCGTCGTAGACCGCCCAGTAGATCTCCCGGCGGCGCGCGTCGCTCGCCGCCAGCACCGGCTCGCCGGCGGCCGCCGGGTGTCCGATGGCGTCCAGCGAGCAGACACCGTACGTCGGGACGCCCAGCACCTGGCCGATGGTGGCGGCGGTGACCAGCCCCACCCGCAGCCCGGTGAACGGGCCGGGGCCGAGGCCGGCGACGATCGCCCCCAGGTCGGCCGGGCGGGCGCCGGCCTCGGTGAGCACGGCGTCGACCTGCGGCGCGAGCAGTTCACCGTGGGCGCGGGCGTCGACCGTGCAGCGGTGCGCGCGGGCCGCGACACCGTCCGCCGCGACCTCCACCAGCGCCGCGGTCACCGCGGGGGTCGAGCTGTCCACCACCAGTACGAGCACGGTGAGCCAGCCTAGTCGCCCCCGTGGTCACCCCCGGTCACGCCCCGGCCGGGTGGGACGAGCGGAGAGGCCGGTGGCGCGGGCGGCCGGGGGTCAGCTCGGGGTGCGGAACTTGCGCAGGAAGGCCGGCAGCAGCCAGGGGCGCCGCCCGCTGACGCGCACCTTGCCGGTGAGCACCGCCCGGGCGCGGCTGACCCGGCCGAACATCATCAGGTTGAGCGTCCCGGGATCGTGGTCGATCCGGGCGTCGGCCCGTGCTCCCGGGTCGGCGAACGTCATCCGCCCCCGGTGCAGCAGGAGCCGGACCGGTGCGGCGTACGCCGAGCGGAACTCGACCACGACGGGGCGTTCGCTCGGCGGCGCGCCGCCGTCGATGAGCCGCCCGTAGCCGTGCCGGACCACGCCGGCCACGAACAGCTCCATGAACAGCGCGGCGTCCCGGCCGGGGAGCGACCACGGCCGCCCGGCGACGCGGGCGACGTCGTGACCGTGGATGAGCAGCTCGTTGACCAGGTGTGCGCAGAGGCCGGCGAGGGGCACCCGGGCCCCGCCGAGCCAGGGCACCGTCTCGTCGGGGCGCTGATCCTCGCAGACGGCCAGGAGCCGCCCGACGTCGGCCCGCAACCGGTCGGCCAGGGCCTGCGGCTCGCGCTCGGTGAGGTGCCGCAGCAGCACGTCGTTGAAGTCCGCCACCGTGTCGACGGTGACGTCCGGGAGCTGCCGGTGCAGACCCGGCACCGGCAGGGGCGGATGGTCCGGGTCCACGAGGCACGCGTAGTACCACGCCAGGGAGCCCACGTGGGCCAGCGTGTCGGCCACCGACCAGTGGGCGGTGGCCATGGCCCCGGGTGGGGTGGCGCGGACCAGGTCGAGGAAGCGGTCGGTCTGCTCCGCCAGCGCCGTCCGCGCCACCCGCCA
The DNA here is from genome assembly GCF_057197825.1 of Micromonospora sp. USAFONa4. Taxonomy (NCBI): domain Bacteria; kingdom Bacillati; phylum Actinomycetota; class Actinomycetes; order Micromonosporales; family Micromonosporaceae; genus Micromonospora; species Micromonospora sp. USAFONa4. The sequence goes on from NZ_CM170072.1 coordinate 2,485,196, forward strand.
CCGCTGTTCGCTGACCGTCGCCGCCATCGCCGCCTCCCGGCTCGCGTCGCTGCTCGGCGAGGTCGGCACCGCCACGGCGTACGCGCCGACCGACCGCTCGCAGCACAGGCTACAACGGACGGTCACCGCACGGTGACCGCGAAAGTGCGCAGCTGTCAGCCGGCGGAACGCTCCCAGTCGACCGTGGGCAGGCCGGCGTCGGCGAGCGCCTTGTTGGCCGCGCTGAACGGGCGGCTGCCCAGGAAGCCGCGCGGGTTCATCGGGCTGGGGTGCCCGGCCTCCAGCACCACGTGCCGCGGGTTGGTCACCAGGGCCGCCTTCTTGCGCGCGTAGCCGCCCCAGAGCAGGAAGACCACCCGCGAGTCCATCGCGTCGAGCGCCCGGATGGTGGCGTCGGTGAACTCCTCCCAGCCACGGTTGGCGTGCGAGCCGGGCGTCGCCTCGCGGACGGTGAGCACGGCGTTGAGCAGCAGCACGCCCTGCGCCGCCCAGCCGCTCAGGTTGCCGCCGCGCGGCTTCGGCACGCCGAGGTCCTCGCCCAGCTCCTTGAAGACGTTGCGCAGCGACGGCGGCACGCTCACGCCCTCCCGCACGCTGAAGCTGAGTCCGTGGGCCTGCCCCGCCTTGTGGTAGGGATCCTGCCCGAGGATCAGCACCCGGCAGTCGGCCGGGGCGCAGAGCCGGTAGGCCGAGAAGAGGTCCTCGACCGGCGGGAAGACGGTGCGGGTCGCGTACTCGCCCGCGACGAACCCGGCCAGCGCGGCGGTGCGGGCCGGGTCGAGGTGCGGGGTGAGCACGGCACGCCAGTCCTCCGGCAGCAGAGCCGGCAGGTCCAGGGTGGGGGCGTCGTCGGGCATCGGCAACCTTTCGCCTGTCGAATCCGTCCCGCGCACTCTAGGCAGCCGGTACGACAGCGCTCACCCGAGGGCGGTCAGGCGCTGCGCCCAGTCGCCGCCGACCGGCTCCAGCTCGACCACCCGGGTGTCGTCGTCGCGCCGGTCGACGCGTACCCGCAGGTGGGCGTCGACGAGCTGCTCGACCAGGCCCTCGCCCCACTCGACCACGGTCACCGACTCGTCCACCGAGGCGTCCAGGTCGAGGTCGTCGATCTCGGCGCGCGGGTCGGCGGCGTCCCCCAGCCGGTACGCGTCGGCGTGCACCAGCGCCACCGTGCCGCCCCGGGCCGGGTCGGGCCGGTGCACCCGGGCGATCACGAAGGTGGGCGAGGTGACGTCCCCGAGCACCCCGAGCCCGGCCCCGACGCCCCGGGTCAGCGCGGTCTTGCCGGCGCCGAGCGGCCCGGTCAGCAGCAGCAGGTCGCCGGCGCGCAGCAGCCCGGCCAGCCGCCGCCCGAACTCGTGGGTGTCGTCGACGGTCGGCAGCTTCACGACGTGGCTCACAGCGCCTCCAGGAACCGGACCAGCGCCGTGTTGACCTCGTCGGCGTGCTCCAGCATCACCACGTGCCCGCTGTCGGAGATCTTGACGAACTCGGCGTGCGGCAGTCGCCGGACGATCTCCTCGGAGTGCGTCACGGGGGTGATCATGTCCTTGTCGCCGACGACCACCAGCACGGGGGTGTCCGCCAGCGCGGCGAGCGCCGGGAACCGGGAGTGCGTGGCCAGCGTCCGCAGGTAACGCGTCACCGTGTCGGCGGAGGTGCGGGAGTTCATCGTCTCGACGTACGACACCAGGGCCGGGCTGGGCTGGCGGGTGCCGAAGCCGTACCTGCGGGTGAGTAGCCAGGCCACGTTGGTGGTGGATCTGCGCGCCCGGTCGATCACCGGGCCGCCGTAGCGGGTGACGTTGCCGACCATGTGCAGCACCGGCGCGCCGACCCGGCCGAGCAGGGCGGGCGCGACCAGCTTGGTCTCGGCGATCAGGCCGCCCGAGGTGGCCATCAGCACGGTGCCCACGACCCGGTCGCCGAACAGCTCCGGAAACAGCTCGGCGAACGCCATGATGGTCATTCCGCCCATCGAGTGGCCGACCAGCACCAGCGGCCCCTCCGGGGCGGTCCGGTCGATCACCTCGCGCAGCGTCCGGCCGAGCGCGGTGAGGTCGTATTCGCCGGTCTCCAGCCGCCCCGACCGGCCGTGCCCGGGCTGGTCGTAGGCGACGATCCGGTGCTCGCCCCGCTCGGCGAGCAGCTTGCGCTGGAAGTGGAAGGTGCCCATGTCGAGGCAGAAGCCGTGCACCAGCACCACGGTCGGGTTGCCGGGCACGGGCCGGGTCGGCTCCACCACCTCGACGTGGATGTCGGTGCCGTCGGGCATCTCCAGCCGGAAGGAGTCGTCGTACCGCTGCTCGCCGAAGACCTCCCCGGCGTACCGGTCGGTGGGGTCGGCCTTGAGCTTGCGGACCAGGGCGCGTTCGGTGGCGACGCCGGCCGCGAGCCCGGCGGCGGCGACCCCGACGGCGGCCAACGCGCCGATGGCCGCCCTGGCGTGTCCGGTACGCGGCAGCGGGATGCGGGAACGGGTCGTCACGGGCGCTCGCCGTCGTAGACGCGGGGCACCCGGGTGCCGCCGAACCGCGTGACGATCTCGTAGTTGATGGTGCCGACCGCCTCGGCCCAGTCGTCGGCGGTGGGCCCGCCGTCGGCGCCGCTGCCGAAGAGGGTGACCTCGTCGCCGGCGGCCACCGGGTCGTCGCCGCAGTCGAGCACGAACTGGTCCATGCAGACCCGGCCCGAGATCGTCCGGCGCTTGCCGCCGAGCTGCACCGGGCCGCTGTTCGAGGCCTGCCGGGGCACCCCGTCGGCGTAGCCGAGCGGCACCACCGCGAGGTTCGCCGCCCGCTCGGTGGTGTAGGTGTGCCCGTACGAGACGCCGGAGCCGGCGGGGACCCGCTTGGCGAGCATCACCCGGGCGCGGGCGGTCATGGCCGGGCGCAGCCCGTAGCGCTCGCCGACCACCGGGGAGAGCCCGTAGACGGCCAGCCCGGGTCGGACCAGGTCGAAGTGGGTGTCCGGCCGGGTCAGGGTGGCCGCCGAGTTGGCCAGGTGCCGGTAGCGCGGGCGCAGGCCGGCCTGCTCGGCCATGCCGATCCCCTCGTGGAAGACGGCGATCTGGCGGTCGATGGTCGGGTGGCCGGGCGAGTCCGCGTACACGAAGTGGCTCCACACCCCGACCACCTCGACCAGGCCGTCGGCCTGCGCCTTGGCGGCGGCGTCGAGCAGGGCCGGCCAGTCGGCGACGGTCGCGCCGCCCCGGGCCAGCCCGGTGTCGATCTTGAGGTGCAGTCGGGCCGGCCGGCCGGCGGCGCGGCCCGCCGCGACCATCTCGTCGAGCTGGGGCAGGCTGGCGACGCCGAGGTCGACCCCGGCGGCGACGCCCTCGTGCAGCGGCAGCCCGGGCGCGAGGAGCCAGGCCAGCACCGGCACGGTGATCCCGGCCCGGCGCAGCGTGAGCGCCTCGTCGAGCGTGCAGACCCCCAGCCAGTCGGCCCCGGCGTCGAGGGCGGCGCGGGCGGCCGGGACCATGCCGTGGCCGTAGCCGTCGGCCTTCACCACCGCCATCAGCTCGGCGGCGGTGCCGGACCTCAGCCGGCTCACGTTCTCGCGGATCGCGTCCAGGTCCACGCGCACCTCGGCCTGCCACATGCCCCCAGCCTACTTTCCACGCCGATCCTCCCGGCCAAGGCCGGCGCAGCCGACGCGGCCGAGGCAGGAGGCGGGCCCGCTGAGCGGTGCCGACGGTGGCAGGAGGTGTCGCCGGGGCCGGCGGGTCAGCCGAGACGGGCGATGACCGGGCGGAGGGCGTCGGCCACGTCGGGCGCCGTCACCGGCCCGCCCCGGGCCGCCTCACGGCCGGCCAGCCCGTGCAGGTACGCGGCGGCGGCCGCCGCCCGCTCCGGGGGCAGCCCGGCCGCGAGCAGCGAGCCGAGCAGCCCGGCCAGCACGTCGCCGGTGCCGCCGGTGGCCAGCGCCGGGGTGCCGGTCGGGTTGACGTACGCCCGGCCGTCCGGCGTGCCGATCACCGTGCGGTCGCCCTTGAGCAGCACCACCGCGTTCATCCAGGCGGCCAGCCGCAGGGTGGCGGCCACCCGGTCGGCCCCCGGTTCCTCCCCGCAGAGCCGGGTGAACTCGCGGTCGTGCGGGGTGACCACGATCGGGGCGTCCCGCGTGCGCAGCCGGCCGGCGAGCGAGCCGTCGACCAGCAGCGTCAGCGCGTCGGCGTCGAGCACCACCGGCACCGGGGCGGCGAGCACCGCCCGCAGCTCCCCGGCCGCCTCCTCGCCGGTGCCCAGGCCGGAACCGCAGACCCACGCCTGCACCCGCCCGGCGTCGGCGACCCGGCCGGTCGCGATCACCGACGGGTGCCGGCGCAGCACGTCGGCCCGGGCCGAGCCGGCGTAGCGGACCAGCCCGGTCGGGCCGGCCAGCGCCCCCGCGACGGAGAGCACGGCCGCGCCGGGGTAGGTCGCCGAGCCGGTCGCGACGCCCACCACGCCCCGGCTGTACTTCTCCGAGGCCGGGCCGAGCCGGGGCCACCAGTCGACGACGTCCGACCACTCGGTCACGCCCAACGCCGGGCTGCCCCGCAGCCACGGCTCCAGCCCGATGTCGACCAGCTCCACCTCACCGGCGAGCGCGGCGGCCGGGCCCACCACCAGCGCGGGCTTCAGCGCGCCGAACGCCACCGTCACGTCGGCCCGCACCGCGCTGGGGCGGCCCGACGCGGTCAACGGCACTCCCCCGGTGTCGACCGCGACCCCGCTGGGCACGTCCACGGCGACCACGGTGGCCGGTGCGCCGTCGCGCCCCCGGTGCCGCACGAGGCTGGCGGCGAGCTGGTCGGCGGTGTCCCGCAGCCCGCCGCGCCCGCCGATCCCCACGATGCCGTCCAGCACCAGGTCGACGGTCCCCGACGGCCGGTCGACGACCCGCCCGCCCGCGGCCCGCAGCGCGGCCAGCCCCTCCGCGTGCGCCCGGCCGGGGGCCAGCAGCAGCGCCGACACGGCGGCACCCCGCCGGGCCAGGTGCGCGCCGGCGAGGAGCGTGTCGCCGCCGTTGTCGCCGGAGCCGACCAGCAGCAGCACCCGCGCGGCGTAGACGCCGCCCCGGTCGGCCAGCAGCAGCGCGCAGCGACGGGCCAGCCCGGCCGCCGCGCGCTTCATCAGCGTCCCGGGCGGCAGCGTGGCCATCAAGCCCGCCTCCGCAGCGCGTACGTCCGCGACCCGCCAGACCGATCTCATGCCACCCCGTCCCGTCGGACTCCCGGCGCGCCGCGACCCGGCACGCCCCCGATCACCGCTCCGCGACCACCATCGCCGAGGCGATCCCGCCGTCGTGCGACAACGAGAGATGCCACCGGTTGACCCCGCGCTCGGTGGCCGCCGCCGCGACCGTGCCGGAGACGGTCAGCCAGGGCCGGCCGTCCGGGTCCGGCACGACCTCGCAGTCGTGCCAGCTCAGGCCGGCCGGGGCGCCGAGCGCCTTGGCGACCGCCTCCTTGGCCGCGAAGCGGGCGGCCAGCGACTCGGGCGAGCGCGGGTTGCCGGAGCGGGTGCACCGCTCGGCCTCCGTGAAGAGCCGGTCGGCGAGCAGCGGTGTCCGTGCCAGGGCCTTGGCGAACCGCTCGACGAGGACGACGTCGATGCCGACAGCGACGATCACCCGCTCACCCTACCGGCGCGGGCGGCCGCAGATTAGCCCTCGGCGCCGCGCGCGGCAACGCCTGTGGACGACGCGGCCGTACGTGGGCGGGCCGTCGTCCACAGGCCACGTGCGGGGGTGTGGACGACGCCTAGCGTCGCGGCCGTCGATGTTTCGAAAGGCGGGGGCCGAGGATGACCGATGAGCCGTTGACCGTACGACCGGACGCGCTGCGCCGGGCCGCGCGCGGGCTCGACGACGACGCGTACCGGCTGGCGCACGGGCTGGCCGGGGCGTCCGGGCTGGTGGTGCCGGCCCCGGAGTGGTCGACCGCGGCGGCGTCGGCCGGGCTGGAGTCGGCCGTGCACGCCTGGTTCGGCGGGCTCGGCGCCCGGGTGGCCCACACGGCCGGGGCGGTCCGCTCCGCCGCCGAGGCGTACGAGGCGGTGGACGACCGGGCGGCCGGCCGCCTCACCGCGCTGCCCCGGTGAACGCGCCGGCACCCCCGGCGCGGGGTCGGTCGGCCCCGGCCGGGCACGCGGCGCGCCCGGTCCCGCCGGCGCCCCCGGCACGCCCGACGCCGCCGCCGCGCCCTATGCCGCCGACGCGCCCGGCGCACCCCGCCGAGCGCGCGGCGGACGTCGGCTACCGGCAGCTGTGGGCGGCCGATCCCGACGCGTGGCGGGCGGCCGGGGTGGCCTGGCGGGGGCTGACCGGCCCGGTGGCGCGGCGGGCCGACGAGCTGGCCGCCGGCGCGGCGGTGCTGCGGTCCGGCTGGTCGGGCGGGGCCGGCGTCGCCGCCGACGCCCGGCTCGCGGCCCTGCGCACCGAGCTGACCGCCGTCTCCCCCGCCCTGATCGAGGCCGACCAGGTGCTGGCCGAGTTCGCCGGCCGGCTGGCCGCCGCCAAGGCCCGGCTCGCCGCCGCGGTGGCCCGCGCCGACGCGGCCGGGCTGCTGGTCGACCGGCAGGGCCGGGTCACCGCCGACCCCGCCCGCGCACCGGTGACCGCACGCCCCGGGTCGGGCGCGGCCGGAGCCGGCGCCCCCGTGGTCCGCGCGCCCGGGGCCGGGACAGCCGGGGCTGGCGCGTCCAGGGCCGGCGCACCCGGGGCCGGGGCGTCCGGGGCCGGGGCGTCCGGAGCCGGGGCGTCCGGAGCCGGGGCGTCCGGAGCCGGGGCGTCCGGAGCCGGGGCGTCCGGAGCCGGGGCGTCCGGAGCCGGGGCGTCCGGAGCCGGGGCGTCCGGAGCCGGGGCGTCCGGAGCCGGGGCGTCCGAGGTGGGTGCGGCGATCCGGGCGGCGCTGGAGCTGGCCGGCGCGGCCGACCGGGAGGCCGCGGGGCGGCTGGACGCGCTGGCCGGCGCCGCCCGCGCGGGGTGGGCCGAGCGGCCGCCGCCCGGCCGCCCGAAGGCCGGCGCCGACCCGGCCTCCGTGCGGGCCTGGTGGGCCGGGCTCACCCCGCGCAGCGCCGGTGGCTCGTCGCGCACGAGCCGGGGCTCCTCGGCCGCCTCGACGGGGTGCCGGTGGCCGCCCGCGACCAGGCCAACCGGCTGCTGCTCGGGGTGCGGCGGGAGGAGCTGCTGGCCGCGCGGCGACGGCTGCTGGAGCGGGTGCCGCGCGGGCCGGTCGAGCTGGCCGGGCTGTCGCGGATCGGGAAGTCCCTGGCCGGGCTGGACGCGCTGGCCGCCCGTCTGGCGGGCGACGAGCAGCCCCGGGCGTACCTGCTGGGGCTGGGCACGGGCGGCGAGGGACGGGCGGTGGTGGCGCTGGGCAACCCCGACCGGTCGGCCCGGGTGCTGACCTACGTGCCGGGGATGACCGCCGGCCTGCACGACGTGCCCGGCGAGTTGGGCCGGGCGGCCCGGGTGCTGGCCCGCTGCGCCGCCCTCGCCCCCGAGGAGGAGGCCGCGGCGGTGCTATGGCTGGACTACGACGCCCCCGACTTCCTGCACGAGGCGGCGTGGCCGGGCCAGGCCCAGAACGCCGGCCCGGCGCTGCACCGGTTCCAGGAGGGGCTGCGGGAGACCCACGACGGGCCGCCGGGCCGGCAGACCGTGCTCGGGCACAGCTACGGCTCGCTGGTGGTCGGCACGGCCGCCCGCGACCACGGGTTGGCCGCCGACGCGCTGGTCTTCGTCGGCTCGCCGGGGGTGGGGGTCGCGCACGCGGGCGAGCTGGGTGTGCCGCCCGGGCAGGTCTGGGCGAGCACCGCGCCGGACGACGTGATCCGGTGGGCCCGGCCGCCGGACGAGCTGGCCCGCCGGTCCCTGCTGGGCGCGTCGCCGGTCGGCCCGGCGATCGGGGCGCTGCTCGGCGCGCCGGAGCGGGAGCTGTGGTTCGGGCAGGACCCGTCCCATCCGGGCTTCGGCGGGCGTACGTTCCCCAGCGGCCGGCACGGCCACACCGGCTACTGGGCGCCCGACAACCCGGCCCTCGACGGGATGGCCCGGGTGGTGCTCGGCCGCTGACCCGTGCAACGCGGCGGGCCCCGCCCACCGGCGGGGGTGGGCGGGGCCCGTCGTCGGGCGGCGCGGCCTACTCGACCGTGACCGACTTGGCCAGGTTGCGGGGCTGGTCCACGTCGTGCCCCCGGGCGGCGGCGATCTCGGCCGCCAGGACCTGCAACGGCACGGTGGTGACCAGCGGCGCGAGCAGCGTCGGCGTACGCGGCACGTAGATCAGGTGGTCGGCGTAGCGGACGACCGCCTCGTCGCCCTCCTCCGCGATCACGATGGTCCGGGCGCCGCGCGCGCGTACCTCCTGGATGTTGGAGACCACCTTGTCGTGCAGCATGCCCCGGCCGACCGGGGACGGCACGATGCAGATCACCGGCGTGCCCTTGTCGATCAGCGCGATCGGGCCGTGCTTCAGCTCGCCGGCGGCGAAGCCCTCGGCGTGCATGTACGCCAGCTCCTTGAGCTTGAGCGCGCCCTCCAGGGCCACCGGGTAGCCCACGTGCCGGCCGATGAAGAGCACGGTCGGCTCGGCCTTCAGGTCGCGGGCCAGCTCGCGGACGGGCTCGATCCGGTCCAGCAGCTCGCGCAGCTTGCCCGGCATCTCCTGGAGCTGGGCGACCACGGCGGCCACCTCGTCGGCGAACTTGATGCCGCGCACCTGCGCCAGGTGCAGGCCGATCAGGTAGCAGGCGACGAGCTGGGTGAGGAACGCCTTGGTGGACGCGACGGCGATCTCCGGTCCGCCGTGGGTGTAGAGGACCGCGTCGGACTCGCGGGGGATGGTGGAGCCGTTGGTGTTGCAGATGGCCAGGACGCGCGCCTTCTGCTCCTTGGCGTGCCGCAGCGCCATCAGGGTGTCCATCGTCTCGCCGGACTGCGAGATCACCACGATCAGCGTGGACCGGTCGAGGACCGGGTCGCGGTAGCGGAACTCGCTGGCCAGCTCCACCTCGCAGGGGATCCGGGTCCAGTGCTCGATGGCGTACTTGGCGACCAGACCGGAGTGGTACGCGGTGCCGCAGGCGACGATGAAGATCTTGTCGACGTCGCGCAGGTCCTGGTCGCTGAGGCGGACCTCGTCGAGCATGATCTCGCCGGAGTCGGTGAGCCGGCCGAGCAGCGTGTCGGCGATGGCCTGCGGCTGCTCCTCGATCTCCTTGAGCATGAACCAGTCGTAGCCGCCCTTCTCGGCGGCGGAGGAGTCCCAGTCGATGTGGAAGTCCTTGCCGCTGGCGGGCTGGCCGGCGAAGTCGGTGATCTCGATGGTGTCGCCAGTGATCAGGACGATCTGGTCCTGGCCCAGCTCCACCGCCTCCCGGGTGTGCTCGATGAACGCGGCCACGTCGCTGGCCAGGTAGTTCTCCCCGTCGCCCCGCCCGACGACGAGCGGCGAGTTGCGCCGGGCGCCGACCACCGCGCCGGGCACCGCGGCGTCGACGGCGAGCAGCGTGAACGCGCCCTCCAGCCGCTGGCAGACCACCCGCATGCCGGCGGCGAGCAGCTGCGGCCCGTCGGGGTGGCCGGCGGCGCGCAGGTCGGCCAACGCGGCGGAGAGCAGGTGCGCGGCGCACTCGGTGTCGGTGTCGCTGGTGAACTGGACGCCGTCGGCCTCCAGCTCGGCGCGCAGCTTCGCGAAGTTCTCGATGATGCCGTTGTGGATCACGGCGACGCGGCCGTCGGGGGCCAGGTGCGGGTGGGCGTTGCGGTCGGTCGGGCCGCCGTGGGTGGCCCAGCGGGTGTGCCCGATGCCGGTGGTGCCGTCGCCGATGCCGATCGGGCTGGCCGCGCAGGACGTGGGATCCTCGGCGGCCCGCTCGGAGAGCACCTTCTCCAGGTTGGCCAGCTTGCCGGCCTTCTTCTCGGTCAGCAGCGCGCCGTCGCAGACGATGGCGACGCCGGCCGAGTCGTAGCCGCGGTATTCCAGCCGCCGCAGTCCGTCGAGCACGATGCCGAGCGCCGGGCGCGCGCCGGCGTAACCAACGATTCCACACATGTCCCGCAGCCTAACCTAGTTCCACTCACCGCGCGTGCGCGAAAGCCGGGTAAACGATCACCTAACTTGAGCGATCGGAGGGGAAGCGGCACTCTGCGTGACATAGCTCCGCCGGGCGACGGTGCTGCCGGCGACGGTCCCGGGCGGTCGGGGCCGCCGTCGGCAGGGGTTGAAGCCGCGCCGGGAGTCCGTAGGCTGGCGGGCGTGACGACCGCCGACGTGGATCCGCTGGTGGCCCGGATGCGCCCGTTCGGGACGACCGTCTTCGCCGAGATGTCCGCCCTCGCCGTGCGCACCGGCGCGGTCAACCTCGGCCAGGGCTTCCCCGACACCGACGGTCCGCCGGAGATGCTGGCCGCCGCCGCGGAGGCGCTGCGCACCGGACAGAACCAGTACCCGCCGGGTCCGGGCGTCCCGGCGTTGCGCGCGGCGGTGGCGGCGCACCAGCGCCGGTTCTGGGGGCTGGAGTACGACCCGGACGGCGAGGTCGTGGTGACGGCGGGCGCCACCGAGGCGATCGCGGCGGCGATCCTCGGGCTCTGCGAGCCGGGCGACGAGGTCGTCTGCTTCGAGCCCTACTACGACTCGTACGCCGCCTCGGTCGCACTGGCCGGCGCGGTCCGGCGCCCGGTGACGCTGCGTCCCGCCGCCGACGGCCGGTACGCCTTCGACCCCGACGCCCTGCGCGCCGCGTTCGGCCCGCGCACCCGGCTCGTGCTGCTCAACTCCCCGCACAACCCGACCGGCAAGGTCTTCACCCCCGACGAGCTGGCCCTGGTCGCCGAGCTGTGCCGGGAGCACGGCGCGTACGCGGTGACCGACGAGGTGTACGAGCACCTGGTCTTCACCGACGCGGCCACCCCGCACGTCCCGCTGGCCACGCTGCCCGGCATGCGGGAGCGGACGCTGCGCATCTCGTCTGCCGGCAAGACGTTCTCCTGCACGGGCTGGAAGGTCGGCTGGGTGAGCGGGCCGGCGGCGCTGGTCTCGGCGGTGCTGCGGGTGAAGCAGTTCCTGACCTTCGTCAACGCCGCGCCGCTCCAGCCGGCGGTCGCGGTGGCGCTGGCCCTGCCGGACGACTACTTCGCCGACTTCCGCGACGGCATGCAGGCCCGCCGCGACCAGCTCGTCGGCGGGCTGACCGACGCCGGGTTCGAGGTGCTCCCGCCGGAGGGCACCTATTTCGTCACCGCCGACGTCGGCGCGCTGGGCGGGCGGGACGGGGTGGAGTTCTGCCGGTCCCTGCCCGGGCGGTGCGGGGTGGTCGCCGTGCCGACGCAGGTCTTCTACGACGACGCCGAGGCCGGTCGGCACCTGATCCGCTTCGCCTTCTGCAAGCGCCCCGAGGTGCTGACCGAGGCCGTCACCCGGCTGCGTCGGCTGTCCGCGACCTGAGCCTCCCGCGGCCGGCCGCGCGCGCCGTCCGGGCCGCGTCGGGTCGGGTCGGGTGGGCCGGGCCGCGCCGGGTCGGGTGGGTCGCGCCGGTCGACGCGGACGCCTGAGCGTCAGCCGGCCGCCCGGGTCGGGCCGGTCTCCCGCTCCGGCGGGGCCGCCTCCGAGCGGGGCGCCCGGAGCCGGGCGAGCGCCGCGCCGCCGTCGGCGAGCAACACCTGTTCGGCGTCGTCGACGAAGGCCAGGTCGGCCTCGACGTGTCGACTCGCCGCCGAGAGCAGCAGGCCGACCACGGGGTCGTCGGCCCGGCGGCGCAGCCCGTCGAGGTTGCGCAGCTCCCGCATCAGGTGACCGCGCTGGTTGCCGAGCACCGTGCGCACGGTGGCCGGCTCGCCGGAGCGGGCCGCGGCGGTCACCTTGAGGAAGAAGTCGTCCCGGAACCCGCCGCTGCGCGGGCTGGGCTCGCCGAGCCAGCGCGCCAGCTCGGCCCGGCCCTCCGGGGTGATCTCGTAGACCACCCGGTCGGGCTTGACCGGCTGGGGCTGCCGTTCGGCCACCACCAGGCCGTCGCGGGAGAGCCGGTCGAGGATCTGGTAGAGGTGCCCGATGTTGAGCGGTCCCCACTGCGGGCCGACCGCCTCCTCGAAGGCGCCCTTCAGCTCGTAGCCGTAGCTGGGGCCGCCGGCGAGCAGGGCCAGGACCGCGTGCTGTATCGCCACCGTCTACTCCGATCCGACCCGGGGGCTGACCACCGCCGGGCCTTGCATTGTCACAATGTATCCCGCACAGTGTGCTCAGCACACGGGGAGGCGCGACATGTTCGACATCATCTGGAGACAGCTTCGCGGCCGTGCGGGACGGTCGGTGGCGCTGCTGCTCGGCGTACTGGTGGCGACCACCGGGTTCGTCGTGCTGACCGGCGCCACCACCACCTCCCGCCTCGACGTCACGGGCTCCGTCGAGCGGAACACCGAAGCCGCCTACGACATCCTGGTCCGCCCGAAGGGCACGCGCACCCCGCTGGAGGCCGACCGCCGGCTGGTCCAGCCCAACTACCTCTCCGGCCTCTTCGGCGGCATCACCACCGCGCAGTACGACCAGGTGAAGGCGGTCACCGGGGTGGACGTCGCCGCCCCCATCGCGATGCTCGGCTACTCCACCGCCCCGGTGCCGACCCCGCTGGACCTGACCGACGCCGTCGACCGCTCGCTCGACCGGCAGGTCATCCGCGTCGATCCCCGGTTCGTCGCCGAGCGCAGCCTCTCCACCGCCTCGGGCCGCGCCCGGTACCTGTACGTCACCAAACACCCGATCATCCATGCCCGCAACGACCTGGTCTCCAGCTCCGACGCCACCACCTACACCGACGGCCGGCGCTACCCCTGGCACGACCAGTGTGGTGCCTCCCCGCGCGAGGTCCTGCCCGACGGCCGCACCCACTCGATCTGCGACCCGCGGTACGCCATGGGCAGTATGGGCGCCTACTCGGAGCGGGAGGACTGGACCGTGATGCCTGTGCGGCTGCTGCCCGACGGCCGGTTCGAGGCCCACGCCAACGTCCTCGCCGACGGCGAGGGTCACGGGCCGGGTGACGTGACCACCTCGGACCGGCTCCGCATCCGGACCAACCTGACCGTGCCCTTTCTGCTGGCCGCGGTGGACCCGACCGCCGAGGACCGACTCGTCGGCCTCGCCGGGACGGTGGTCGAGGGGCGGGCGCTCCGTCCCGACGACTCGGTCATCGCTGGCCGTGAGGAGGGCGGATCCACCGTACCGGTCCTCACGACCAGCCGCCCCTTCCTCGACGAGGAACTGCGCGTCGACGTCGCGCGGCTGCCCGCCGCGCGCCCGGCCGGCGTGCCGTTGGCCGATCTGGAGCGGGAGCTGCGGCGAGGACCGGCGACCCCCGCCGGGAAAGCCAGCGCCGACGTCGTCTCCGGCTGGCGTTCCCAGTTGGCCGAGGGCCTCACCCCGACCGGCTGCTGCTTCGGCCAGCTTCAGGACATCGTGCAGGCCGGGCCCGCGGAGTACGACCGCCTCCCCGACGGCACCCTGCGGGTCCGTCCGGTCCCGCCGGCCGCCCCCGAACTCTACGGTGGACACCAGGACTTCAACCCGTTCCCGCGTCCCTGGCTGACGGAGGACGTCGGCGCCCGCCCGCTACGCGAGCTGTCGCTGAGGAAGTCGACCCCCAAGAAACCCCTCTGGCGCCATTGGCGGGCGGTGGGGGTCTTCGACCCGCAGAAGCTGACCGGGTTCAGCGACCTGGGCAAGGTCCCGCTGGAGACGTACGAGCCGCCGCGGGCCGCCGGCGCCGACGCCGCCAGCCGGGACGCGCTGGGCGGGCGACCGCTGGAGCCGAGCGGCAATCCCGCCGGCTACCTCGCCGCCCCGCCGCTGCTGCTGACCAGCCTCGCCAGCGTGCCGAAGCTGCTGGCGGGCGGCGGCAGTCCGCAACTCGCCGCCCCGATCAGCGCGATCCGGGTCCGGGTCGCTGACGTGGGCGGCTACAGCGACCGTGCCGCCGAACAGGTCCGGCTCGTCGCCGAGCGGATCGCCCAGGTCACCGGGCTCGACGTCGACATCACCCTCGGCTCGTCCCCCGCCCCGCAGGCCGTGGAGCTGCCCGCCGGATCGTTCGGCCGGCCGGCGCTGCGGCTGACCGAGGAGTGGTCGGCGCTCGGGGTCGCCTCGGTGATCACGAAGGCGGTGGACCGCAAGAGCGTCGCGCTCTTCGTACTGGTGCTGGTGGTCTGCGCGCTCTTCCTCGGCAACGCGGTCGCCGCCGCCGTCCGGGACCGCCGGTCCGAGCTGGCGGTGCTCGCCTGCCTCGGCTGGCCGGCCCGGCGGATCGGCGCGCTGATCCTCGGCGAGGTCGCCGCCCTCGGGCTGGCCGCCGGGCTGCTCGCGCTGGCACTGGCCGTACCGCTGGGAGCCGCGCTCGGCATCGACGTGGGGTGGCGGCGGGCGCTGCTGGCCGTACCGGTGGCGTTGCTGCTGGCGCTGGTCGCGGGCCTGACGCCGGCCCTGCGGGCCGCGCGCGCCCACCCGGCCGCCGCGCTGCGCCCGGCGGTGGCGACGGCCCGGTGGGTACGCCGGCCGCGCACCCTCGTCGGGCTGGCCCTGGCCAACCTGGCCCGCACGCCCGGCCGCACCCTGCTCGGGGCCGGCGCGCTGGCCATCGGGGTCGCCGCGCTGACCCTGGTCGCCGCCGCCGGATACGCGTTCCGGGGTGCCATCGTCGGCAGCCTGCTCGGTGACACGGTCTCGCTGAGCGTGCGCGGCGCGGACACCATGGCCGCCGTCGCGACGGTGCTGCTCGGTGCCGCCGCGGTCGCCGACGTGCTCTACCTGAACATCCGGGACCGGGCCGCCGAGCTGGCCACCCTACGCGCGGTCGGCTGGAGCGACGCCGCACTGGGCCGCCTCATCGCCTACGAGGGGCTGGCCCTGGGTCTGCTCGGCGCGGTCACCGGCGCCGGCCTCGGGTTGACCGGGGCGGCCTGGCTGGTCGGCGCCCTGCCCGGCACGTTGGTCGCGGTCGCCGCGTCGGTGGCGGCGGCCGGTGTCCTGGTCACCTCGGTGGCCGCCCTGGTCCCGGCCGCGCTGCTGCGCCGGCTGCCGACCGCCCGACTGCTTGCGGAGGAGTGACGATGGAGACGACGACGGGCAGCACGGTCCGGGTCGCCGGGCTGGTCCGGCGCTTCGGGGCCGGCCCGCAGCAGGTGACGGCGGTCGACGACGTCTCCCTGGAGATCCCGGCGGGGGCGGTGGTGGCGCTGACCGGGCCCAGCGGCTCCGGGAAGTCGACGCTGCTGCACATGATCGGCGCGATCGAGCAGGTGGACGCCGGCACGATCACCGTGGACGAGCAGGAGATCACCGCGCTCGGCCGGTCCGCCCTGACCCGGTACCGGCAGCGGGTCGGCTTCGTCTTCCAGCGCTACCACCTGCTGCCCGCCCTCACCGTGCTGGACAACGTGGTCGTGCCGGTGCTGCCCCGCCGGGGCCGGGCCGACCACGCCGCCCGGGCCCGGGAGCTGCTCGACGCGGTCGGCCTGGCCGGGCGGGAGCGGGCCCTGCCGGCCCAGCTCTCCGGCGGCCAGCAGCAGCGGGTCGCGATCGCCCGGGCGCTGATGGGCTCCCCCGGGCTGCTGCTCGCCGACGAGCCGACCGGCAACCTCGACTCGACCACCGGCGGGCAGATCCTCGACCTGCTGCTGGACCTGCGCGACCGGCACGGCATGACGGTCCTGCTCGCCACCCACGAGCGGGCGGTGGCCGCCCGGTGCGACCGGCTGATCCGCCTCGGCGACGGGCGGGTCGTCGAGGACGTGGACCTCACCGACGGCGAGGACCCGGCGGCCACCTTCCGGCGGGCCGCCGGCCTGCGCCTGTAGACCGGCCGGGGCCCGGGCCGATGCGAAAGGTCAGGCGGTCGGGCTGGCGGTGCGGACCTGCTCGGCGATGCGCTCGGCGACGCTTCGGGCGACCTGCTCGGTGGCCGCCTCGACCATGACCCGGACCAGCGGCTCGGTGCCGGACGGGCGCAGCAGCACCCGGCCGGTCTCGCCGAGCTCCGCCTCGGCCCGCTCGACCTCGGCCCGGACGGCGGGTGCGGCCGCGCCGACCGTACGGTCGCCGACGGGGACGTTGATCAGCACCTGCGGCAGCCTGGTCACCACGGCGGCGAGCTCCGCGAGGGACTTGCCGGTGGCGGCCAGCCGCGACATCAGGTGCAGCCCGGTCAGCACGCCGTCGCCCGTGGTCGCGTACGCGGGCATCACGATGTGCCCGCTCTGCTCGCCGCCCAGCGCGAGGCCGGACGCGCGCAGCTCCTCCAGCACGTACCGGTCGCCGACCTTGGTCTCCAGGAGGCGGATGCCCTGCGCGGACATGGCCAGCCGCAGGCCGAGGTTGCTCATCACCGTGGCGACCAGGGTGTCGTCGGTGAGCGTGCCGGCCTCCCGCATGGCGAGCGCGAGGATTGCCATCACCTGGTCGCCGTCGACCTCGTCGCCGTCGGCGGACACCGCGACGCAGCGGTCGGCGTCGCCGTCGTGGGCGATGCCGAGGTGCGCGCCGTGCTCGACCACGGCGGCCCGCAGGGCGTCGAGGTGGTTGGAGCCGCACTCGTCGTTGATGTTGAGGCCGTCCGGCTCGGCGTAGATGGCGACGACCTCGGCCCCGGCCTCCCGGTACACCACCGGCGCCACCTCGGCCGCCGCGCCGTTGGCGCAGTCGACCACGACCTTGAGGCCGTCGAGGCGGTGCGGCAGGGTGCCGATCAGGTGCTGCACGTAGTGGTCCGCGCCGTCGAGCAGGTCGTGCACCCGGCCGACGCCGGCGCCGACCGGCCGCTCCCAGGCGGTGGTGGCGTTCGCCTCGACGGCCGCCTCGATCCGCATCTCGATCTCGTCCGGCAGCTTGTGCCCGCCGGCGGCGAAGAGCTTGATCCCGTTGTCGGGCATCGGGTTGTGCGAGGCGGAGAGCATCACGCCGAGGTCGGCCTTGGCCTCGGCGGTGAGGAACGCCACGGCCGGGGTGGGCAGCACGCCCACCCGGACCACGTTGGCTCCGGCGCTGGTGAGCCCGGCGACCACGGCGGCCTCCAGCATCTCGCCGCTGGCCCGGGTGTCCCGCCCGACCACGGCCAGCGGGGGATGGCTCCGGTCCGACTCGGCGAGCGTGTGGGCGGCGGCGACCGCCACCGCCAGCGCCAACTCAGGCGTGAGATCCGCGTTCGCCCGCCCGCGTACGCCGTCCGTGCCGAACAACCGGCCCATACCCGCCAACCTCCGATGAAACGGTCCAGGAAAGGCGAACGGCCGGGCCACCTCCCGTCGAGGGGAGGTGAACCCGGCCGTCCGTCAGAAGTACAACGCGCCGCTGATGATCAGCGCTTCGAGTACTGGGGAGCCTTACGGGCCTTCTTGAGGCCGTACTTCTTGCTTTCCTTGACCCGGGCGTCCCGGGTGAGGAAGCCGGCCTTCTTCAGCGCCGGACGGTCGTCCGGCTCGCTGACGATCAGGGCCCGGGCGATGGCCAGGCGCAGCGCGCCGGCCTGACCGGTGGTGCCGCCGCCACGCAGGTTGGCGATGACGTCGAAGGCCTCCGGCTTCTCGGCGGTGACCAGCGGGTCCTTGATCAGCTGCTGGTGCACCTTGCTCGGGAAATAGGCCTCGAGGTCACGGCCGTTGCACGTGATCTTGCCGCTGCCGGGGACGATGCGCACCCGGACGATGGCCTCCTTGCGCCGACCCACGGTCTGGATCGGGCGGTCACCACGCGGCGCGCGGGCGACGGGCGCCGGCGCCTCGGTGGCCTCCTCGGGGGCAACCTCGGTCTCGGTGATGTCGGTCATGCTGTTTCCTTCGCCCGCGCTCACTGCGCGATCTGCTTGATCTCGAACGGCACCGGCTGCTGCGCGCCGTGCGGGTGCTCGGCACCGGCGTAGACCTTCAGCTTCTTGATGAGCTGACGGCCGAGCTTGTTGTGCGGGAGCATGCCCTTGACGGCCAGCTCGATGGCCCGCTCGGGACGCTTGGTCAGCAGCTCGTCGTAGCCGACCTGCTTCAGACCACCCGGGTAGCCGGAGTGGCGGTAGGCGACCTTGGTGTGACGCTTGTTGCCGGTCAGCGCGACCTTGCCCGCGTTCACGACGACGACGAAGTCGCCCGTGTCGACGTGCGGCGCGAAAGTCGGCTTGTGCTTGCCGCGCAGCAGCGTGGCGGCGTGGGTGGCCAGGCGGCCCAGCACGACATCAGAGGCGTCGATGACGTGCCACTGACGCTCGATCTCACCCGGCTTCGGGCTGTACGTACGCACAGGTATACCTTGTCTCGTCGTCGGTCTGGGGTCGCGCGCCGAGGTTACCGGGCGCGCACGAACGACCAAGCGTACCTCAGGCGGCACGCCTCTGGATGTCGTACAACAGCAGGCAACGATACCCGCCGCCCCGTCGGCAGGTCAAAACGGGGTACGCCCCCGCCTGGCCCCCAGAGGATACATGGCGGCGGTCACACACCGGTCAGCCGGCGCGGGCCCGGCCGCAGGTACACCAGCCAGGTCACCCCGAAACAGAGCGCGTACGCGACGATGAAGGCGACGTACGCCGCGTCCGCGCTGCCCCCGGTCAGGAACGACTGCCGGAAGGCGATGTTCACCAGCACCCCGCCGGAGGCCCCGACCGCCCCGGCGATGCCGATCACCGAGCCGGTCATCCGCCCGGCCCGGCGCTGCGCCGCGACCGCCTCCCGCCGACCGGCGGCCACCTCCGCCGTCGCCCGGGCCCGGAAGATCGCCGGGATCATCTTGTAGGTCGAGCCGTTGCCGATGCCCGAGAAGACGAAGAGCGACAGGAAGCCGAGCAGGTAGAGCCCGAACGACCGCTCCCGGGCGGCGTACAGCACCAACGAGGCGCCGGCCGCCATCGCGACGAAGTTCCAGAAGGTCACCCGGGCCCCGCCGAGGCGGTCGGCGAGGTGCCCGCCGACCGGCCGGATCAGCGAGCCGACCAGCGGGCCGAGGAAGGTGAGCCAGGCGGCGTCGACCGGGGTCGGGAAGCGCTCGGCGAACTGGAGCTGGAGCACCTGCCCGAAGGCGAAGCAGAAGCCGATGAACGAGCCGAAGGTGCCGACGTAGAGCAGCGACATGATCCAGGTGTGCGGGTCGCGGGCCGCCTCGCGCAGCGCGCCGGGCTCGTTGCGCGCCCCGGAGATGTCGTCCAACCCGCGCGCCGCGGCGAGCGCGGCCAGCACGATCAGCGGCAGGTAGACCGCCGGCACCAGCCGGGGGTACGCCGCTCCCGCCGTCGCCAGCACCGCCAGGCCGACCAACTGCACCGCGGGCACGCCGAGGTTGCCGCCGCCGGCGTTGAGTCCGAGCGCCCGGCCCTTGAGCCGCTGCGGGAAGAACAGGTTGATGTTCGCCATCGAGGAGGCGAAGTTGCCCCCGCCGACGCCGGTCAGGCAGGCCAGCACCATCAGGGTGGAGTAGGAGACGCCGGGCTCCAGCAGCACCGTCATCGGCACGGCCGGGACGAGCAGCAGCAGCGCGCTGACGATCGTCCAGGTCCGCCCGCCGAAGCGGGCCACGGCCAGCGTGTAGGGCAGCCGCAGCGCCGCCCCCAGCGCAGCCGGCACGGCGGTGAGCAGGAACTTCCCCGCCGGGTCGATGCCGTACTCGGGGCCGAGGAAGAGCACCGTCACCGACCAGAGGCTCCACACCGAGAAGCCCACGTGCTCGGCGAAGATCGAGACCCAGAGGTTGCGGCGGGCGACCGGCGCCCCGGTCGTACGCCAGAACTCCGGGTCCTCGGGTCGCCAGTCGTCGATGCGGTGCCGGCGGCCGACGGCCGGCGGAACGGCCTCGGCCGGGGGTGTGGTGGGGGCCAGTGTGCTCACGGCGACTCCTCCTCGTCGGGTGCGACCTGGAGGAACGCTAGGAATCCGGGATTACCCCGGGGTGCCCGTCGCGGGTCGGGCGGGAAACGGAGACCGCACCACGGGCGGATGCCGCCGGTGAGATGTCAGAGTTCCTGGAGGATGCGCAGCGCCCGGCCGACCCTGAGCATGGTCCCGGTGTCGGCGACGTCCACGCACTCGGTGAACCACTTCTTCATCGGCGATGAGATCCGGTCGGGCATCACCACGTACGCGCCCATCGGCACCGCCAGGGGCGAGTCGCGCAGCAGCGCCTCCTCGACCACCTCGACGACGATCACGATCGGCACGTCGGTGGAGTTGTAGACGTCGGAGCTGATCACCAGTCCGAGCCGTTCCCGGGCGCCGTCGATGCGCCAGACCTCGCCCCTACGCAGCACGCGGGCGCCCGCCGAAGAGCGCGTCGTCGACCATGCCCACCTCGCGGGCGTCGGCGAGGGCGGCGGCTTCGAGGTCGAACCCGGCCCGGCCGACGGCGGCGGCGTGCGCGGTGAAGACCTCGCGCAGCGCCTTCTCCCGGGCCGCCTGGTCCATCCACGCCGACAGGGAGAGCCCCTCGCGCTTCGCGAACCGCCGGGCCTCCTCGATCGTCTCGTCCGAGAACGACAGGGTCACCTTGGCAGTCATGCCGAGGAGACTACCCAACGGTATGACCGACAGTCATCCCGCTCACCACCGACCGCCCAACCCGACAAACCCACCGCCTCCCGCCGGGCGGGGTGGTCAGCCAGCAGGCTCGACGTCGGGGCCACGCCGGCCGCCGAACACGGCGAACCGCCACTGCTTGAAGAAGCAGTCGACGTCGACCAGGCCGGCGTCGGCCAGCCAGCGGCACTGCGCGGCGACCGGCGCCGGCCGGTCGTACGCCATCCGGCCCTCGGCGGCGGCGATCTCGTCGGCGTCGGAGCCCAGCGCGGCGACCTGCCCCAGCCACACCTCGTGGTACCGCCGGTCCAGCGCAGGGGTGGGGCCGGCGACCTGCTCGGCGTTGACGAAGACGCCGCCGGGGGCCAACGCCGCCGGCAGCCGCCGGTAGAGCTCGCGCTTGCCCGCGTCGTCGAGGTGGTGGATGGCCAGCGCGCTGACCACGGCGTCGTAGCGGCCGGCGGGCAACTCCCCCGCCAGGTCGGCCCGGACCGTCCGGTGCGCGACGCCGCGGGACCGCAGGTGGTCGGCGGCGACGGCGAGCATGGCCGGCGCGGCGTCGACCAGGGTCAGCCGGATCCCCGGCACCGCCGCCGCGAGCAGCAACGACAGCAGCCCGGTGCCCGCGCCCAGGTCCAGCACCTCCGGGGTACGCCCCGCGGCGAGCGCGGCCCGCAGCGGCGGGGCGGCCACCTCGACGGCGGTGCCGTAGAAGGCGTCGAAGCAGGGCACCAGGCGCCGTCGGGCCTCGTCGTAGCTGCCCGCCACCGCGTCGAAGGCCTCGGCCACGTTCATCGCGCCTCCCAAATAACAGGATTGTTGTCTCATATTGTAAACGCCAGCCGGCCCGGTGCCCGCGTGCGGTGTGAGCGGCTCTTGACAGGACCGAAACAGACGGGACCCCGACCGGAAATCGCCCCCCGGCACGCTTTGCCGACATGACAGACGGTGCACACGCGGCGACCGGACCGGGGCGGACGCCCCGGGAGGTGGCGACGCACTGCCCGTACTGCGCCCTCCAGTGCGGGATGACGCTGCGCGAGGAGGCCGGCCGGGCGACGGTGCTCCCCCGGCAGTTCCCCACCAACCGGGGCGGCCTCTGCCAGAAGGGCTGGACCGCCGCCGAACTGCTCGACCACCCCGAGCGGCTGACCACCCCGCTGCTGCGGGACCCGGCCGGCGAGCTGCGCCCGGCGAGCTGGGCCGCCGCCCTCGACCGGATCGTCACCGGCCTGCGCGCCGTCCAGCGGGGACACGGCCGCGACGCGGTCGCCGTCTTCGGCGGCGGCGGGCTCACCAACGAGAAGGCGTACGCGCTGGGGAAGTTCGCCCGGGTGGCGCTGCGCACGAGGCACATCGACTACAACGGACGCTTCTGCATGTCCTCGGCGGCGGCGGCCGGGATGCGCGCCTTCGGCATCGACCGTGGCCTGCCGTTCCCGCTGGCCGACCTGGGCCGGGCCGACACGCTGCTGCTGGTCGGCGCCAACCCGGCGGAGACCATGCCCCCGCTGGTGCGCTGGCTGACCGCGCAGCGCGAACGCGGCGGCCGGCTGATCGTGGTCGACCCCCGGGTCACCGCCACCGCCCGGCAGGCCGACCTGCACCTGCAACCCCTGCCCGGCACCGACCTGGCGGTGGCCAACGCGCTGCTGCACATCGCGCTCACCGAGGGTTGGGTCGACCGGGAGTACGTGGCCGCCCGTACCACCGGCTTCGAGGCGGTCCGTCGCGGCGTGGCCGGCTGGTGGCCGGCCCGCGCCGAGGCCCTCTCCGGGGTGCCGGTGGCCGACCTGGAGGCGACCGCCCGGGCTCTCGGCACCGCCGAACGCGTGATCATCCTGACCGCGCGCGGCGCCGAGCAGCACGCCAAGGGCGTCGATACCGTCACCGCCTTCGTCAACCTGGCGCTCGCCCTCGGGCTGCCCGGCCGCCCCGGCTCCGGCTACGGCTGCCTGACCGGGCAGGGCAACGGGCAGGGCGGACGGGAGCACGGGCAGAAGGCCGACCAGCTCCCCGGCTACCGCAGGATCGACGATCCGGCCGCCCGGGAGCACGTCGCCGGGGTCTGGGGGGTGCCGGCCGAGGAGCTGCCCGGGCCGGGCGTGCCGGCGTACCAACTGTTGGACTCGCTGGGCACGCCCGCCGGGCCGAAGGCGCTGCTGGTCTTCGGCTCCAACCCGGTGGTCTCCGCGCCCCGGGCCGCCCGCATCGAGGGCCGGCTCCGCGATCTCGACCTGCTGGTGGTCGCCGACTTCCTGCTCTCCGAGACCGCCGCGCTCGCCGACGTGGTGCTGCCCACCGCCCAGTGGGCCGAGGAGGACGGCACGATGACCAACCTGGAGGGCCGGGTGCTGCGCCGCCGCGCACTGCGCCCGCCGCCGTCCGGCGTCCGTACCGACCTGGAGATCCTCGCCGACCTCACCGCCCGCCTCCAGGTGCCCTTCCCTGGACCTCCCGGGCGGGGTGGGGCGGACGCCGGCGACCCGCGGGTCGTGTTCGCGGAGCTGCGGCGGGCCTCGGCCGGCGGGATCGCCGACTACGCCGGGGTGAGCTGGGAGCGGATCGACGAACGCGACGGGGTGTTCTGGCCCTGCCCGGCCGAGGACGGCCCGGACACCCCCCGGCTCTTCGCCGACCGCTTCCCCACCCCCGACGGGCGGGCCCGGTTCCACGTCGTGGAGCACCGGCCGGCGGCCGAGGAGGTGTGCGCCGAGTACCCGCTGCACTTCACCACCGGCCGGGTGCTCGCGCAGTACCAGTCCGGCACCCAGACCCGCCGGGTCGCCGCGCTGCGCCGGGCCGCCCCGGACGCGTTCGTCGAGCTGCATCCCGACCTCGGCGCGCGGCTGGGCGTCGACGACGGCGAGCCGGTGCGGGTGGTCTCCCGCCGGGGCGAGTTCTGCGCACCCGCGCGGTTCAGCACCGCGATCCGGCCGGACACCGTCTTCGCGCCGTTCCACTGGGGCGGCGCCGCGCGGGCCAACTCGGTCACCAACGACGCCGTCGACCCGGTCTCCGGGATGCCGGAATTCAAGATCTGCGCCGTCCGACTGGAGAGGGTGGACGAGCCGTGAGCGAGCGGAGCGAGCGAATCATCCGGCACAGCGCGGAAGCAGGTCATGGCCGGCCGGAGCGCAGCGGAGGTCGGTCATGAGCGAGAGTGTCGTGATCGTCGGGAACGGGATGGCCGGTTCGCGGCTGGCCGGCGAGCTGCACGCCCGGGGCGGGGACCGGAAGGTGACCGTGCTCGGCGCGGAGCCGCACCGGGCGTACAACCGGATCATGCTCTCCACCCTGCTGGCGGGCAAGGTCGGCGAGCCGGACGTGGAGCTGGCCGAGGCCGCCGGGCAGGGCGTCGACCTGCGTACCGGGGTGACGGTCAGCGCCATCGACCGCGCCACCGGCACGGTCCACACCGACGACGGCGACCGCATCGCGTACGACCATCTGGTGCTCGCCACCGGCAGCCGGGCCGTGGTGCCGCCGCTGCCCGGGCTGGACGGGCCCGGGCTGCCGGAGCGGGTGGTGCCGTTCCGCACGCTTGACGACTGCCGCCGGATCCTCGCCGTGGCCGGCGGCGCGCGCAGCGCCCTGGTGCTCGGCGGCGGGCTGCTCGGGCTGGAGGCGGCGCGCGGGCTCGCCGCCCGGGGTCTCGACGTCGGGGTGGTGCACCCGGTGCCGTACCTGATGGAGCGGCAGCTCGACCCGGCCGGCGCGGCCGTCCTGGCCGGCACCCTCGCCAACCTCGGGGTCACCACCCACCTGGCCGTGTCGGCCACCGGGGTGGTCGCGGACGCCGACGGGGTCCGGCTCGACCTGGCCGACGGCCGGTCACTCACCGCCGACCTGCTGGTCCTCTCCTGCGGGGTACGCCCCGACACCGCCCTCGCCCGCGCGGCCGGGCTGGCAGTGGAGCGGGGCGTGCTGGTCGACGACCGGCTGCGCACCAGCGACCCACGGATCTCGGCGATCGGCGACTGCGCCCAGCACGACGGCAACCTGACCGGGCTGGTCGCCCCCGCCTGGGCACAGGCCCGGGTGGTGGCGCAGGTGCTCACCGGGGAGGAACCGCAGGCCCGCTACCGGCCCCGGCCGGCGGTGACCCGGCTCAAGGCGGCCGGCATCGACCTCGCCGCCATGGGCGACCCGGGCGACGGCGGGACCGGCGAGGAGCTGACCTTCGCCGACCCGTCCCGGGGCACGTACGCGCGGCTGCGCATCCACGACGAGCGGTTGACGGCCGCGATCCTGCTCGGCGACAACCCGGCGGTCGGCACGGTCATCCAGCTCTTCGACCGGGGCCAGCCGGTGCCGGCCGACCGGCGCTCACTGCTGCTCGGCCGGGCGTTCGGCGCGGCGGCAGCGGCGCCGGCCGCGACCCCGGCGCTGATGCCGGACGCGGCGACCGTCTGCCAGTGCAACGACGTCAGCAAGGGAGCGCTGGTGGGGTGCTGGCGTGCCGGGGCCCGGACCGTCGACGCCGTGGTCGGCGCGACCCGGGCCGGCACGGGGTGCGGCGGCTGCCGGGACGCGGTCGCCGGCATCGTCGGCTGGCTGTCCGAGGTGGATTCGGCGGAGGTGGCGCGATGAGCGAGCAAAGCGAGCGAATCATCAGGCTCAGTGCGGTGAAGCCTCATGACGGCACGCCGCGGAGCGGAGGGCCGTCATGAGCGAACGAACCAGCAGGCTGGTGGTCGTCGGCAACGGGATGGTGGGGCAGCGCTTCGTCGACGCGCTGCGCGCCCGTGACCCCGAGGGGCGGTGGCGGGTCACCGTGCTCGCCGAGGAGACCCGCCCGGCGTACGACCGGGTGCGGCTCTCGGCGTTCCTCGACGGGGTCGGCGCCGAGGAGCTGAACCTGCACACCCCCGACGAGGGGGTGGAGCTGCGCCTGGGCGAGCCGGCGACGGCGATCGACCGGGAGCGGCGGCTGGTGCGCACCGCGACCGGCGAGCACCCGTACGACGCGCTGGTGCTGGCCACCGGCTCGTCCGCGTTCGTGCCGCCGGTGGCGGGCGCGACCCTGCCCGGGGTCTTCGTCTACCGGACGCTTGACGACCTGGAGGCGATCCGGGAGCACGCGGCGAGGCGGCGGACGGGGGCGGTGATCGGCGGCGGGCTGCTCGGGCTGGAGGCGGCGAACGCGCTGCGCCTGCTCGGGCTGGACACCAGCGTGGTGGAGTTCGCGCCGCGGCTGATGCCGGTGCAGGTGGACACGGCCGGTGGCGCGATGCTCCGCCGGTACGTCGACGAGCTGGGCGTGACCACCCAACTGGGCGTGGCCACCACCGCGATCCGGTCCGGCCCGGACGGCACGGTCGCCGGGCTGGAACTGGCCGACGGGACCGTGCTCGACGCCGACCTGGTGGTGGTCGCGGCGGGCATCCGGCCCCGCGACGAGCTGGCCCGGGCGGCCGGGCTCGCCCTGGGCCCGCGCGGCGGCGTACTGGTCGACGGCGCCTGCCGTACCGCCGACGAGCGGATCTGGGCGGTCGGCGAGTGCGCGGCGGTCGACGGCGTCTGCCACGGCCTGGTCGCCCCCGGGTACGCGATGGCCGAGGTCGTCGCCGACCGGCTGGTCGGCGGGGCGGCCACCTTCCCCGGCGCGGACACGGCCACGAAGCTGAAGCTGCTCGGCGTGGACGTGGCCTCGTTCGGCGACGCGCACGGCACGACGCCCGGCTGCCTCGACGTGACGTTCACCGACCCGGCCACCCGGGTCTACGCCAAGCTGGTCCTCTCCGACGACGCGCAGACCCTGCTCGGCGGGGTGCTGGTCGGCGACGCGAGCGCGTACCCGACGCTGCGGGCCAGCGTCGGCGGCCCGCTGCCCGGGCCGCCGCTGGCGCTGCTCGCCCCCGAGGGCGCGGCGGGCGCGGGAGCCGGCGCGCTGCCCGCCGCCGCGCAGGTCTGTTCCTGCAACGCGGTGACCCGCGCCGACGTCGACGCGGCGATCGCCGGCGGCTGCGCGGACGTGCCGGCGCTGAAGGCGTGCACCCGGGCGGGTACGAGCTGCGGCTCCTGCGTGCCGATGCTCAAGCAGCTCCTCGACGCGGCCGGCGTGCGGCAGTCCACGGCGCTCTGCGAGCACTTCGACGCCAGCCGGCAGGAACTCTTCGACATCGTGCGCGTACGCGGCATCCGCACCTTCTCGCAACTCGTCGCCGAGCACGGCCGGGGCCGCGGCTGCGACATCTGCAAGCCGGTGGTCGCCTCGATCCTCGCCTCCCTCGGCACCGGCCACGTGCTGGACGGCGAGCAGGCGTCGTTGCAGGACACCAACGACCACTTCCTGGCCAACCTGCAACGCGACGGCAGCTACTCGGTGGTGCCCCGGATCCCCGGCGGGGAGATCACCCCGGAGAAGCTCATCGTGATCGGCGAGGTGGCCCGGGACTTTCAGCTCTACACGAAGATCACCGGCGGGCAGCGGATCGACCTGTTCGGGGCCCGGGTGGACCAGTTGCCGCAGATCTGGCGCCGGCTGGTCGACGCCGGCTTCGAGTCCGGCCACGCGTACGGCAAGGCGCTGCGCACGGTGAAGTCCTGCGTCGGCGAGACGTGGTGCCGGTACGGCGTGCAGGACTCGGTCGGGCTGGCGATCGCCCTGGAGCTGCGCTACCGGGGACTGCGCGGCCCACACAAGATCAAGTCGGCGGTGTCGGGCTGCGCCCGCGAGTGCGCCGAGGCGCGCAGCAAGGACTTCGGCATCATCGCCACCGAGACCGGCTGGAACCTCTACGTCGGCGGCAACGGCGGCTTCCGGCCCCGGCACGCCGACCTCTTCGCCACCGACCTGTCCACCGAGGCGCTGGTCCAGCTCATCGACAGGTTCCTGATGTACTACATCCGCACCGCCGACCGGCTGCAACGCACCGCCGCCTGGATCGAGGCGATGGAGGGCGGGCTGGACCACCTCCGCGCGGTCATCGTGGACGACTCCCTCGGCCTGTGCGCCGAACTCGACGCCGCGATGGCCCGGCACGTCGACTCCTACTCCGACGAGTGGCGCGACGTGCTGGAGGACCCGGTCCGGCTGCGCCGGTTCGACTCCTTCGTCAACGCCCCCGGGGTGCCCGACCCGTCCATCGCGTTCGCGCGCGAACGGGGCCAGCCGGTCCCGGTGGGCCGGGCACCGGCCGGCGAGGGCCGGCAGCCGGTCACGCTGGGCATGCCGGAGGTGCGGCGATGACCACCACGACGTCCCGACTGCCGGAGGTACGGCGATGACCATCACGATGACCAGCCCGACGCGTACCTGGACGCCGGTCTGCCCGCTCGACCGGCTGGACCCCGACCGGGGCGTCGCCGCGCTCGTCGAGGGCGTGCAGGTGGCCCTCTTCCGCACCGCCGACGGGCTGTTCGCCCTCGACAACCGCGACCCGGTCGCCGGGGCGTACGTGCTGTCGCGGGGGATCGTCGGCAGCCGGGGCGGGGTGCCGACGGTCGCCTCGCCCCTGCACAAGCAGGTGTACGACCTGCGCACCGGGGTCTGCCTGGACCTGCCCGGCGTCGCCGTGCCCCGGCACGACGTGCGCTGCCGGGACGGCCTGGTCGAGGTGCGGCTGCGACAGGAGGAGTGAATGCGCGACGAACTGGCGGGCTTCACCATCGGGGTGACCGCCGACCGCCGGCGGGACGAACTCGCCGCGCTGCTCCAGCGGCGCGGCGCCCGGGTGGTGATCGCCCCGGCCCTGCGGATCGTGCCGCTGGCCGACGACACGGACCTGCGGGAGGCCACCCGGGCCTGCCTGGACCGGCCGCCGGACGTCCTGATGGCCAACACCGGCATCGGTATGCGCGGCTGGTTGGAGGCGGCCGAGGGCTGGGGGCTGGCCGAGCCGCTGCGCGCCGTGCTGGCCGACGCGTACGTGGTGGCCCGGGGTCCCAAGGCGCGCGGGGCCATCCGGGCCGCCGGCCTGCACGACCAGTGGTCGCCCGACTCGGAGAGCTGCGACGAGGTGATCGAGCACCTGTGCCGGCGCGGCGTGGCCGGGCAGGTCGTCGCCATGCAACTGCACGGCGAGCGGCAGCCCGAGTGCACGCTGGCGCTGGAGGCGGCCGGGGCCACCGTGATCGAGGTGCCCGTCTACCGCTGGGCGCCGCCGACCGATCCGGCCCCGTTGCACCGGCTGATCGACCTGGTCGCCGGGCGGCTGGTCGACGCGGTCACCTTCACCTCCGCCCCGGCGGCCGAGGCGCTGCTGCGCGCCGCCGGGGACCGCTCCGAGGCGGTGCTGGACGCGTTCCGGGGCGACGTGCTCGCCAGTTGCGTGGGCGCGGTCACCGCGGAGCCGCTGCTGCGGCGCGGGGTGCCGGTGAGCGCGCCGGCACGGGCCCGGCTGGGCGCCCTGGTGCGGACCATCGTCGACGAACTGCCACGCCGGACGGTCACCCTGAAGGTGGCCGGTCACCTGCTCACGCTGCGCGGGCACGCCGCCGTGGTCGACGGCGAACTGCGTCCGCTCGCGCCGGCGCCGATGGCGGTGCTGCGGGCACTGTGCGGCTCGCCGGGTCGGGTGCTGTCCCGGACCGCCCTGCTGCGTACGCTGCCGCGCGGCGCCGACGAGCACGCCGTGGAGATGGCGGTGGCCCGGCTGCGCGCCGGGTTGCGTGCGCCCCGGGTGGTGCAGACGGTCGT
Organism: Micromonospora sp. USAFONa4; assembly: GCF_057197825.1. Classification (NCBI taxonomy): domain Bacteria; kingdom Bacillati; phylum Actinomycetota; class Actinomycetes; order Micromonosporales; family Micromonosporaceae; genus Micromonospora; species Micromonospora sp. USAFONa4. The sequence continues at coordinate 2,514,366 of NZ_CM170072.1, forward strand.
CAAGCGCGGCTACCGCCTCCGGGTCGACTGACGCGACCCGGAGGCGGAAGCCGTCCCGATCAGCCGACCGGCGCCGGGTAGCCCCGGCCGTGCTCGGCCTCGAGGCGGAGCATGGCGTGCTCCACGACGGTCACCAGCACCTGCTTGACCGCGTCCCGGTGCCGGGCGTCGGTCAGCACCAGCGGTACGTCCGGCGAGATGGCCAGCGCCTCGCGGACCTCCTCCAGCTCGTACTGCGGCGCGCCGTCGAAGCGGTTCAACGCCACGACGTACGGCAGCCGGCGGTTCTCGAAGTAGTCCAGCGGCGCGAAGGCGTCGGTGATCCGGCGGGTGTCCACCAGCACGGCCGCCCCCACGGCGCCCTTGATGATCTCGTCCCACATGAACCAGAACCGGGTCTGGCCGGGCGTGCCGAAGAGGTACAGGATCAGGTCCTCGGCCATGGTGATCCGGCCGAAGTCCATGGCGACCGTGGTGGTCTGCTTCCCCGGCACCTTGGACGGGTCGTCGATGCCGACACCGGCCGCGGTCATCACCGCCTCGGTTCTCAGCGGGGTGATCTCCGAGATCGCGCCGACCAGGGTCGTCTTGCCCACGCCGAAGCCACCCGCGACCACGATCTTCGCGGAGATGATTCCCCGGTTTCGGCGGGCCCCGGCGGGGTCATAGCCTGCGAAGTCCACTTAGCACCCTTCCAAGGATTTCCATCCGCTCCTCGAACCCCTCGGCGGGAGCGGCAGTGTGTAGCGTCAGCAGGCTCTCGGCCACCATGTCGGCGACCAGCACCCGGGTGACGCCCAGCGGCATCCGGGTGTACGCGGAGATCTCGGCCAGCGACTGCGCCCGGCCCTCACAAACGGTGGCGATGCGGTGCTTGTCGTGCCCCGCGAAGCGGGCCTCCGCAGCCTGGGTCGCGCTGGCCGTCAGGACCGCCTCCAGGGCGATGTCCATTCGGGCCTCGGTCCGGCCGCGGGTGACCGCGTACGGCCGTACCAGCGCACCACGTGGGTCCACGCGCCGTTGGTCCATCGACGATCACCTCCTCTCCCGGCCGGGCCCCTGGTCGGGCACCGGATCCTCTCGTTCCTGCGACGCACGGTCCGCGCGTCGCGCCCGCTAGGACCGCACCGCGTCCCGGGGCAGCGGCACCAGCGCCGCACCCACGCGCTCGACCAGCAGCGCCATCTCGTAACCCACCTGACCGACGTCGCAGCTGCGGGCCGCCAGCACGGCCATCGACGAGCCGTCGCTGATCGACATCAGGAACAGGTAGCCGCTGTCCATCTCGATGACCGTCTGGAGCACACCGCCGGCGCTGAACATCCGGGCGGCGCCCTCGGTCAGGCTGACCACGCCCGAGGTGATCGCCGCGAGCTGGTCCGCCCGGTCCGCGGGCAGGTCCCGCGAGGAGGCGAGCAGCAGCCCGTCGGCGGACACCGCCACCACGTGGGCGATCCCCGCCACGCTGTCGGCGAAGTTGGTGAGCAACCAACTCATGTCCTGCATGGCCGCTGGCCTGTTCATCGACTCGTCTCCTTGGTCGAGGTGCTGTCCTGGTCCGTGCCGGCCGCCCGGCCGCGCTGCACGCCGCGGTGGTAGGCCGACAACAGGCCCCGAACTTCGTCCGGGGTACGCCGGCTGCGGTCGCGGCCGCTCCGGGGTTCGATCCCGCCGGGCACGAGCTGTGCCTGCGGCTGCCGCTTGGGCAGCCCCGAGCGGGTGGTGCCGGCGGTGGCGGGGGCCGCCGCCCGGCTGGCCCGGGACCAGCCCTCGTCCGCCGCCGTGCGCCAGGCGTCCGTGTCGGACGCGGGCGCCGCCGGGGGCGGCTCCGCGACCGGAGCGGCGGGGGGCGCCGCGGGAGGCGCTGCGGGGGGTGTGTCCGGCGTGGCGGGTCGCGCCGCGGCCGGCGGGGTGTACGCCGGCGGTGCCGGCTGCACGGGCAGCGGGGCGGTGTCGGTGCTGCCCGGCGTACGCGTGGGCAGTCGGGGCGCGCGGGGCTGCGCCGGTGCCGGCTGGGCGGCGGCCGGCGTCCCGGCGGCGGGTGCTGCGGCGCTGGGCGCCCCGGCGGCCTGCTGGGCCGCGGCCGACTGGCTGAAGTCGGGGCGGGTGAAGATGGCCGTGGCGTCGTTACCGTGCGACCGGAACCACACCGCCTCCATCTCCCGGAAGATCGGCGCCTCGGCCGGCAGTTCGGCGCGCGGGGTGATCGGCGCGGCGGGGGCGGGCGGGGCCGTGGCGGCCAGGCCGGCCCCGAGGCCGCGGCCGGCGCCCGGGTCGGTGCCGAAGCCGGTCTCCCGGGCGGAGCCGGCGAACCCCGCCGACAGCCCGGTGGCCGGCGCGCCGGCGATCGGGCCGACCGGCAGCGCCGGCGCGCCCGGGGCTTGCGCGTCCCCGCCGGGGACGCGCTTGGGCAGCGCGTCGACCGTGGGGTACGCGACGGTCGGCGTACCGACCGAGGGGACTCCGCCGGCGAAGGCCGGCCGGGCCGGGGGTGCCGCCGGGGGCGGCGACGTCAGGCCACCGGCCTGCACCGGGGCCGCGGTGTCCCGCGCCTGCTCCGGGGCCTGCCACGGCGTCGGGGCGGCGGACCGCCACTGGTCGGTGAGGGTGGCCGAGGCGGTACGCCCCGCGCCGGCCGGCTCGCCGAGGCCGGCCGGGGTGAGCGGGTTCTGCTCGACCGCGAGCGGCTGCCGGGGGCGGGTGATCTGCTGGTCCCGGCTGTGCACGGGCGGCAGCACCACCGTCGCGGCGGGGAGCGTCACCTGGGCGACGGTGCCGCCCTCCACGTTGCGGCGCAGCTCCACGCGGATGCTGTAGCGGGAGGCCAGCCGGCTGACCACGGCCAGACCCATCAGCCGGAACGCCGCGACGTCGACGCTCGGCGGGGCGGCCAGTCGCCGGTTGAGCGAGTCGAGCTGGTCGTCGGTCAGGCCGAGGCCCCGGTCCTCGACCTGGATCAGGACGTAGTCCCGGATCCGTCGGGCGTCGGCGACCACGGTGGTGGTCGGCGGCGAGAAGCGGGTGGCGTTGTCGAGCAGCTCGGCGACGAGCCGCACCACGTCGTTGACCGCGTGCGCCGCCACCGAGATGTCGGTGTCGACGGTGCCGAACTCGATCCGGTTGTAGAGCTCCACCTCGGACTGCGCGGCCCGCAGCACGTCCACCAGCAGGGCGTCGTCGCGGCGCGGCACGGCCGAGTCGGCGCCGGCCAGGACGAGCAGGTTCTCGTCGTTGCGGCGCATCCGGGTGGCGAGGTGGTCCAGCTCGAAGAGCTGCGCGAGCCGCTTCGGGTCCTCCTCGCCGCGCTCGATCGCGTCCAGCTCGCCGATCATGCGGTCGACCAGGGTCTGACTGCGGCGGGCCAGGTTGAGGAACATCGCCGAGACGCTGGTACGCAGCGCGGCCTGCTCGGCCGCCACCCGGACCGCCTCGCGGTGTACGACGTTGAAGGCGAGCGCGACCTGGCCCACCTCGTCGCGGTTGTTGAGCTTGATCGGGTCGCGTACCTGCCGGACGATCTCCTCGACGCCGCCGTCGCCGACGTTGCCGACGTTCTGCAGCCGCTTGACCGCGTCCGGCAGGTCGTGGTTCGCCACCGAGAGGGCGCCCTCCCGCAGCCGGCGCAGCGAGTGGTTGAGCGAGCGGGCCAGCACCACGGCGAGGGTCACCGCGACGATGAGGGTCAGCAGCACCAGCCCCGTCTCGATGAAGGCCTGCCGGATGACGTCCGACCGGGCCTGGTCGGCCTGGCTGAGCAGCCGCTCCTGGAGCCGGATCTCGGCCCACCGCATGAGGTCGTTGACCGCGCCGATGGCGGCGGTGGCGTCCTGGGCGGTCACCGGCGAGGTCTGCCCGACCGAGCGGGTGAGGTCGGCGGCCACCCGGTCGGCGAGGGTCACCGCGTCGCCGGAGACCGTGCTGTCGACGAGGGCGCGCTGGGTCGGGTCGGCGGCCAGGGAGAAGGCGACCAGCGCCTCCTGCTGGCTGGTCAGCGTGGCCACGAAGGAGGAGAACTGCTCCTCGTCGAGCTGGCGGGAGAGAAGAGCGGTGTAGACGACCGACTGCTCCTCGGCGACGGCAGCCTTGGCGCGGGCGAACGCGGCGACCGCGCGCCGGGCGTCCGCGAGCCGCTCGTCACCGGGCAGCTGGGCCAGCCCGTCGCCGTACGCGACCAGGTCCGTGATGATGATCCCGTAGCGCAGCGCCGCCTCGGCGACCGCCATCTGCTGGCGGTCCAGCACCTCCTGCCGGGTGCTGGCGAGCGTCTCCAGGTGCTCGTCGATGGTCGCCAGCCGCTCCCGTACGGCGGCCGGCACCTCACCGACCCGTCCGCGCTCCGCCCGGTACGCCTCGACCCGCTCGTCGGTGCTGCGCACCCGCAGGTTGTAGGCGTCGGCCTTCTGCTGCGGCGTCGACAGGAAGGTGGCGGCGGCCATCCGCTCGGCGTGCAGGTCCTGCGTCAGCGCGGAGACGTCGATGGAGAGCGCCGTCAGCGCCCGGGCCTGGTTGGCGTCGAAGGTGTTCTCACCGATGGTGACGAGTCGGACCGTGGCCAACGCGAGCACCGCGGCGACCGGCACGACCAGGATCAGGGCGAGCTTGGAGCGGATCCGCACGTCGCGGAGCCGGGGCAGCCGACGCCGCTTGGGCTGTTCGGTGTCGCCACTCGCGGGCAGGGTCGTCGGTCCGGTGCTCACGACATCGCCTCCGTCGTTTCTTCCACGCCTGCCCCGCCGACTCGCGCCCGGTGCAGCGGACTGCGCCACACGCGGCACGGCCGCGATTTCATCAGAACTGATCCTGTTTGGGAAGTCGCGGTGGGGTAGGAAACGGTCTGAGGGCTCGCATCCCGTGATCCGGTCAACTAATACCTTCAATTCTCCATGCCCTTGAACAGGGCATGTAACTCCAGAGTGGTCATCCGTGTCGTATTAGTAAGCGCTTGCAAACTTCCCGTTGCCCCACCATGTGGGATACGCGTCCCGAAACGCATCCGAGGCTCCGCTTGACCGCAGGGCCCGGCGTTGGCAAGGTTTTGCAGGCTTCGCGCACACCGTACGGCAGACCGATCCCGATCCTCTACTGAGGACGGACAACCCGGCGGTGACCGGGTACCGCCCGGGCCGCATCTGGAGGACTGAGTTGAGCCCCATCCGCTCCGCGACCGCCGCGGCGCTCGCATCGGCCGTGCTGGCCACCACGCTCACCGGCTGCCAGTTCGGGGCGGACGAGCAGGACACGAGTCCCATCGTCATCGCCGCGGACCTCGAACTCTCCGGCGCGGCCGCGCCCGTCGGCAAGGCGTACCAGCGGGCGCTGGAACTGAAGGTCGAGCAGCTGAACTCCTCCGGCGCGCTCAACGGCCGGAAGGTCGAGCTACGGGTGAAGGACAACCGGTCGGACGCGAGCGAGTCGCTGCGCAACATCGGTGACTTCAGCGCTGATTCCCAAGTCAGCGCCATCATCATGGGCGGCTGCAACGAATGCGCCGTCGGCGCCGTCCGCACCATCAACGAGAAGCGAATTCCCACCATTGCGCTCGCCGCCTCCAGCGCCGTGTCCACCCCGGTCGCCGAACGGCGGTACGTGTTCAAGCTCTCCCCGAACGCGGCCGACAGCGCCGCCGCCCTCGTCGGAGAGATGCGCCGCAAGGGCGTCCGCAAGGCGGGCGTGCTGCACAGCGACGACGCCTACGGCCGCGAGGGGTTGACCGCGCTGCGCGCCGAGTTCGCGAAGGCCGGCGTCAAGCTGCTGCGCGAGGAGGCCGTGCGCACCACCGACACCGACGTCGCCAAGCCGGTCGAGGGCCTGATCGGCAAGAAGCCGGACGCGCTGGTCGTCTGGACCCCGGCGGAGCAGGCGACGCTGGCCGCCACCGCCGCCCAGAAGGCCAAGTTCGAGGGCGAGCTCTTCTTCGACGCGTCGGCGGCCGGCGACCTCTTCCTCGGTGCCGCGTCCGCGGCGACCGAACGCACCACGCTGGTCTTCACCCAGACCATGGTGATCGACGACGTCATCGCCACCACCCCGGCCAAGGCGGCCCGCCGCCAGTGGTTCCAGGACTACACCGCCCGCTTCGGCGGCTACAACGGATCCTCGTCGTTCGCCGCCGATGCCGTGCAGCTCATCGCCGACGCCGAACTCCGCTCGGGCGGCGAGCCCGGCGAGGTCGACCGGGACGGCGTCCGCAACGTGCTGGAGACGACCCAGCTGGACGGCCTCTCCGGGCCGATCCGGATGACCCCGGACAACCACTCCGGCCTGATGCCGCAGGCCCTCACCACCCTGGTCGCGCGCAACGGCCGCTGGCGCCTCGCGGGCTGACCGTCCGGTCGGTGGTGGACGGGATCCGGCGCACGGCACCGCGTCGGACCAGCGCGTCGGTGTGGCCCGCCGTACCCCGGCGGGCCACACCATCGACCGTTGCGACGGGTCAGCGGGCCGACGTGGTGGCGCGGACCCACGGCAGGGCGAGCCGCTCGACCAGGGACAGTGCGCTGTAGAGCAGGATGCTCATCAGCGCGATCAGCACGATCGCCGCCCAGGCGGTCGCGGTGTCCCCCACGCCGTTGTACTGCAGGATCTGGTAGCCCAGCCCCGGCTTGTCGGAGTAGAACTCGCCGATCACCGCGCCGATCGCGGCCAACGGCATCGCCACCTTGAGCCCGACGAAGATCTGCGGCAGCGCGGCGGGGAAGCGCACCTTGCGGAACGCCTGCCACCACGAGGCGTTCAGCGACCGGGCCAGCTCGGCCAGGTCGTTGGGGGTGGTGGTGAGACCGGTCGCCGTGGAGAGCACGACCGGGAAGAAGCAGAGCAGGAACACCATGGTCAGGATCGGCTTCGTACCCCAGCCGACCGAGACCACCAGCAGCGGCCCGAGGGCGATCTTCGGCACCGCGTTGACCGCCACCAGCAGCGGCGCGAACATCCGCTCGACGCGGCGGGATCCGGCCAGGGCCATCCCGATCAGCACCCCGGCCACCGCCGACAGCAGGAAGCCGACCACTGTCATCGTGGTGGTGACGCCCAGCGCCGGCATCAGCACGTCGGCGCCCGCGACCAGCGCCTTCCACACCGCCTGCGGCGGGGGCAGCGACACCGGGTGCACCAGTTGCAGGCCCGACGTGACCAGCCACCAGGCGGCCAGCGTGATCACCGCGCCGAGCAGCGGCAGCCCGACGGCCGCCGGGCGTACGCCGGAGCGGCGCGGGGCCGCGGGCCGGGGCGCGGGCTCCGTCCCGGTGCGGACGGACCGGGTACCGGTCGTCTCCGTCACGGAATCTCCTCTCCTGCCGGCTTGGCCGGCACGCGACGGGGGTGCGGTCCACCGGGTCACCCCGGTCGACCGCACCCCCGTGCCACGGTGGGCGGCTGTCAGGCCTTCGGCGCGAGGCTGAAGTCGATGATCTGGTCGGGGGTGATGTTCTGCTTGAGCGCGCCGGCGCCCTGCAGGATCGCGATGCTCTTGGCGACCCGGCCGCTGTCCAGGGTGCCGAGCTGGGTGCCGGAGTTGTTGGAGCGCACGTAGCCGGCCATGAGCTGGAGCTCGGCGGCGGCCGCGGCGGGGTTGGCGGCGTCGACGTTCTTCTTCAGCAGCTCGCCCGCCTCCTGCGGGTTGGTCAGCGCGTAGTCCAGGCCCTTCAACAGGGCCCCGGTGAACCGCTTGACCATCTCCGGCTTCTCCTTGGCGATCTTGGAGGAGGTGATCAGCACGTTGCCGTAGAGGTCCTGCATCACGTTGCTGTAGGGCAGCATGACGGCCTTCTGCTTCGTCACCGTCTCGATCGTGGGCTGGCCGACGACGAACTGGCCGATGCCGTCCACGGTGCCGGAGCCGAGCATGCCCATCAGGGCCTGCGCCTGACCGGGTACCCACTGCACCTTGCTGGCGTCCACGCCGGCCATCCGGGCGTACGTCGGGAAGAGGTTGCGCACGACGGAGCCCTCGGTGTCGGCGAGCTTCTTGCCCTCCAGGTCCTTCGGCGACGCGATGCCCTTGCCCTCGACGGTGGCGATGGCGGCCATGGTGCGCTGCTGGATCGCGGCGACCGCGACGAAGTCCTTGGCCTGGCCGCCGCCGAGCTGGAGCAGACCGCCGGTGAGGTCGATCGGACCGAACTGGGCCTGGCCGCCGACGATTGTCCCGATCACGGCGTTGGTGCCCTGACCCGGCTTGATGTCGACGTCGAACCCGGCCTCCTTGAAGAAGCCCTTCTCCTTAGCGACCCAGGCGTAGGAGTCACGGCCGAAGTTGCCGAACGAGGTGAGGTAGGTCACCTTCTCCAACGCCGCGCCGTTGCCGCCCTTGGCGTCGGCGCCGGAGTCCGAGTCGCCGCTGCACCCGGAGACCAGGGCGAGGGCGGTGGCCAGCGCAACGGCAGCGACCGTACGGGTCAGCCTTCTCATCAGTGCACCATGTCCTTTCCGACCGGAGCGGCGCGCCGCCGCCGGAGGGGGTTGTCTGGCGGGCCGGCCGAGGGGTTGGGCCGGCACCAACCGTCGTGAGGGGACTCTTAGCTGGCACAGCGTACGAGAAACCGGCCCCGACAATGCCCGGCGTATGGGTTTCGTTACGGAAAAATCCTCGCTTCCACCCCGGACGTCGTGTCGTCCACACCAGGCGGTTACCCTGGCCCGCGATCGCTGATCGCCCACTCAGGAGGTCGCCGGAGATGATCAAGCTTTCCGGAGTGTCCCGCACCTTCGACGGCCGCAGCGGCCGGGTCGAGGCGCTGCGCGGCATCGACCTCGACGTGGCGGCGGGCGAATTCGTCGCCATACTCGGCCGCTCCGGTTGCGGCAAGTCCACGATGCTGCGGCTGATCGCCGGCCTGCTCCCGGTCAGCGAGGGCAGCATCACCGTGGCCGGCGCCCCGATCACCAGGCCCCGCCCGGACATCGCGATGCTCTTCCAGCGGCCGGCCCTGCTCCCCTGGCGCACCGTCCTGGACAACGTCCTGCTGCCGGTCGAGATGTTCGGCTGGAAGCGGGCCAAGCACCGCGACCGGGCCCGGCAACTGCTGGAACTCGCCGGGCTGGGCGGCTTCGAGAAGCGGCTGCCGCACGAACTCTCCGGCGGCATGCAGCAGCGGGTCTCGCTGTGCCGGTCGCTGATCGGCGAGCCCCGGGTGATGCTGATGGACGAGCCGTTCTCCGCGCTCGACGCGCTCACCCGCGAGGAGCTCTCCGGCGAGTTGCAGCGCGTACACATGACGTCCGGGGCCACCGTCGTCTTCGTCACCCACTCGATCGACGAGGCGGTGCTGCTGGCCGACCGGGTGGTCGTACTCAGCCCCCGCCCCGGCCGGATCCGCAAGGTGGTCGACGTGAACATCCCGCGACCGCGCACCCTCGGCCGCAACGCGCACCTGGCGGACGTCGCCCGGGTCAGCGCCGACCTGCACGAACTCCTCATGGAGCGGGACCTGCCGGCGACAGCCGGCGCGGAAACACGATGAGCATTCGGGTCACCGTCTTCACCGAGCCTCACCGGGGCGCCAGCTACGACGACCAGCTCCGCTTCGCCCGGCTGGCCGAGGACGGCGGCTTCGAGGGCTTCCTCCGCGCCGACCACTACCAGGCGATGGGTGACGAGCCCGCGCCGCCCGGCCCGACCGACGCCTGGCTGACGCTGGCCGCGCTGGCCCGCGAGACCAGCCGGATCCGGCTCGGCACCCTGGTCACCTCCGCCACCTTCCGGCTGCCCGGCCCGCTGGCCGTGATGGTGGCCCAGGTGGACCAGATGAGCGGCGGCCGGGTCGACCTCGGCATCGGCGCCGGCTGGTACGAACGCGAGCACACCTCCCACGGCATCCCGTTCCCCGGCGTCGGCGAGCGCTTCGACCGGCTGGCCGAGCAGTTGGAGATCGTCACCGGGCTGTGGCGGACGCCGCCGGGCGAGACGTACAGCTTCACCGGCGACCACTACCGACTGGTGGACGCCCCCGCCCTGCCGAAGCCGGTGCAGGTGCCCGGCCCACCGGTCATCGTGGGCGGACGCGGCCCGAAGCGCACCCCCGACCTCGCCGCCCGGTACGCCGACGAGTTCAACATGCCGTTCAAGACGGTCGCGGAGACCGCCGCCGCGTACGAGCGGGTGCGGGAGGCCTGCGACCGGGCCGGCCGGGCCGAGTCGGGACGCGCCCCGCTCACCCTCTCCGCCGGCATCGTGGTGGCGATCGGCCGCACCGACGCCGAGGCACAACGCCGCGCCGCCCCGCTGCACGTCACGAGCGCGCTGCCGCCGGAGGACGCGGTGGTCGGCTCGCCCGCGCAGCTCGTCGACCGGATCGGCGAGTTCGCCGCCGTCGGCGCCACCCGGGTGCACCTGCGCCTGGTCGACTTCGCCGACCTCGACCACCTGGAGCTCATCGCCGCCGAGGTGCTCCCCCGACTGGACGGAACCCGATGACCGACGCACACCTCGAACTCGGCCCCGTGGGCCAGGAGATCGTGTACGAGAACGACCGCGTCCGCGTCTGGCACATCCGGCTGGAGCCGGGCGAGCGGCAGCCGCTGCACCGGCACGACCACCCGTACCTCGTGGTGGCGATCCAGGGCGCGAAGAACGTCGTACAGACGATCGACGGCACCCTCATCGACGCCGACGAGCCGACTGGCGGGGTGGTCTACCGGGATCCGGGCGCCGTGCACATGCTGACCAACGTGGGCGACACGACGTACCTGGCCCGGCTGGTCGAACTGAAGTAACCGCCGGCCGGCGGGTCGCCCCCCGCTCGCGGCGCGCCGGTGGCGGCCTGGTCAACAGGTGCGTAACGTGCCGGACATGGCCTTTCGGACCTGGGGCAGACTGCTGCTCACCGCGCTCGGGGTGAGCCTGCTGGCCGGGGCCGGTCAGCTCGGCATCGCCTTCGGCTTCGGCATCGTCCGGCTCTCCGGCACCTTCACCGGCGCCACCGTCAACCAGTGGCCGGCCCAGCTCGTCTGGGCGGGCTGGTTCGCGGCGAACGCCGCCGTGGTGGGCGCGGTGCTCACCGAGCGTCTGGCCCGCCGGGACGGCGGGCTGGCCGGCACCGGGCGCCTGCTCGCCGTCGCCGGCGCCGCCGCGCTGGGCGCCACCGTCGTCGCGCCGCTCTGCATGCAGCCGGCCCGGGCGGCCGAACTCGTCTCGATGGACCCGGTCTGGGCCGTCGGCATCTGCGCGGTCCTCGGTGCGCTGGTGGGTGCGGGCGCCGCCGTCGCCGTCCTGCTCCAGCCGCCGGTGGGATGGAACGTGGCGGCGATCGCGGGCGCGGTCTGGCTGCTGGCCCTGGTCTCGGTGGCCCCGTCCCTGGTCTCGACCGGCCCGTTCGACACCGTACGACTGGGGGTGCTGGAGCCGGCGTCGCTCGACGCCGGCGCGGTGCAGGGGCTGGCCCTGGTGGTCCTGCCGCTGGTGGCGCTGCTGGCCGGCGCGGCGACCGGCGGGCTGGCCCGGTGGCGGGGCCACCCGCCGCTGGTCAGCGGCGCGACGGGGGTGGCGGGACCGGCGCTGGTCGCGTTCGCCTACCTGACCGCCGGCCCGGGTGACACCGCCGACCGCTACCAACTCACGCCGTACTACGCGGCGCTGCTCGCGGTGGCCGTCGGCGCGCTCGGCTCGGCCGCGGCCGCGCTGCTGCGCTGGCCGCTCGTCGCGCGCACCGCCCCCACCGGGGCCATCGAGCCGACCGACATCCTCCGGCCGCTGCCCACCGGTCCGGCCCTGCCGCACACCGCAGCGCCCACCAACAGCGACGAGCCGGAGACGGTCGACCTGGCCGGCGCCACCCTGGTCGTCGCCGACCAGGCCGGCGGCGGTACGGGCTCCGGCGCGGTCACCGCCGCGACCGGCGACGGCGCGGCACCCCGGGCCGTGCCCCCGCACTGGGACTGGCCCGCCGACGGAGGAACCGTCCCGGCTCCCGCCGCCGACATCGGGGCGAGCGGGGTTCCCGCGTGGACGGCCGAACCGTCGGCCTCGGCTCCCGGCAACAGCGTCCCAGCAACCCCGACCGTCCCGGCCGCACCGGTCGCCGACGAGGCGCCGCCGGCCGGGAAGACGGCGCCCGACGCGCAGCCCGCCGGGGAGGTGACGCCCGCCGAACGGTCGACCGGAGGGGCGACGACCGTGGCACAGCCGGCCGGGGTGGCGGCGCCCGACGGACAGCCGGCCGGGGCGGCGACGCCCACAGGCCAGCCGGCAGAGGGACCAACACAGCCGGCCGAGGGGCCCACACCCGCAGGCCAGCCGGCAGAAGCGGTCGCCGACCCGCGGGGTGTCCCGAACGCGCCCAAGCCCCGCCGCACCCGTAAGCCCCGCTCGACGCGCCAGCCCGCCGCCACCACGGCACCGGAGGGTGCGGGCCCGGTACCCGTCGCCACGGGCGCCCCCGAGACCGGGGCCACCGCACCCGGCTCGGCGATGTCGTCGCCGTCCCCGGACGCCTCCGCCGCGCCCGACACCACGACCGGCACGACCGCACCCAACACGACGACCAGCCCCCAGCCCGGTGCCCCAGCCGGAACCGGCCCCGACACCGCGACCGGCACCACGCTCGACAACACGACCGGGTCCGAGCCCCACAACACGGCCAGGTCCGAGCCCCACGTCACAACCGGGGCCAGGTCCGGCAACACGACCGACGCCGGGTCCGGGTTGGGCGAAACGACCGGGGCCGGGTCCGGCAGCACGACCGACGCCAAGCCCAGCAGCACGACCGGTCCCGAGTCCGGTGCCGCGGCCGACGCCGCGCCCGGCGGCGCGGCCGTTGCGGGTTCCGGCGTACCGGGGCCGGACGACAGCGGCCACCGCGCCGTGCCGCTCTTCACGGCGGACGGCGAGGCGGCTCCCGGCCGGGCCGTCGGGCCGGACGCCGGCACCGCGCCCCCGCCCGCCCCGCCCTGGCCCGTCTCGCCCCGGCCCCAGGCCGACGGCACCGCCGAGGCGGCGCAGCCGGCCACAGAACCTGCCCCCGACCCGACGCCCCGGCCCCGCCACCGGGCCCCGATGCCCGACCTGGCCCGGGCCGCGAACTGGGAGGCGCTCGCCACCGCACGACGGGGAGGTCCCGTCCCAGCGCCCGTCGACGCCGCGCCGGAGAACGGCATCCCCACCGCCCGGGCGGAGGCGCCGGGGCCCGGCTCCGCGTCGCCCGCCGAGGCCGAGCAGCCCACCGGGCGGGGCCGGGGCCGGCTGGGCCTGTTCCGCCGCAACCGGCCCCGGGCCGAGGACGCCCCGACCGACCGGGGGCCCGAGCCGTTGGCGGCGCAGGACGAGGAGTACGTGGACTGGGTCACCGGCCTCAGCAAGCCGGTCCCGGACAACGAACCCGAGCAGGAGAGCGGCCGGCGGTCGTTGCGCTCCACCGGTCGCCACCACCGCGACTGACCGACCGGGCGACGCCCGCCCCGCCCGGGGTGACCGGAGCCGGGGGGGGGACGCCCGCCCCTTTCTCCCGAACGTCGGCGGGGACGGGCGTCGTCGTCGGACGCCCGGTCGCGCCGCTCAGGCGAGCGGCAGGTAGACCCGGCCGCCGGAGGAGAGGAACTCCTCCGACTTGTCCTGCATGCCGCGCGCCGCGTACTCCTTCAGCTCCTGGGTGATCTTCATGGAGCAGAACTTCGGGCCGCACATCGAGCAGAAGTGGGCGGTCTTCGCCGGTTCCGCCGGCAGGGTCGCGTCGTGGTACGAGCGCGCGGTCTCCGGGTCCAGCGACAGGTTGAACTGGTCCTCCCAGCGGAACTCGAACCGCGCCCTGGAGAGCGCGTCGTCCCACGCCTGCGCGCCCGGGTGCCCCTTGGCCAGGTCGGCCGCGTGCGCCGCGATCTTGTACGCGATCACGCCGGCCTTCACGTCGTCGCGGTCCGGCAGTCCCAGGTGCTCCTTCGGGGTCACGTAGCAGAGCATCGCGGTGCCGAACATGCCGATCATCGCGGCGCCGATCGCCGACGTGATGTGGTCGTACGCGGGGGCGATGTCGGTGGTCAGCGGGCCGAGGGTGTAGAACGGCGCCTCGTGGCACCACTCCTGCTGGAGGTCCACGTTCTCCTTGATCTTGTGCATGGGCACGTGACCCGGGCCCTCGATCATCACCTGCACGTCGTGCTCCCAGGCGACCTTCGTCAGCTCGCCCAAAGTGCGCAGCTCGGCGAACTGCGCCTCGTCGTTGGCGTCCGCGATCGAGCCGGGGCGCAGCCCGTCACCCAGCGAGAACGTCACGTCGTAGCGCGCGAGCAGCGCACACAGCTCGGCGAAGTTCGTGTAGAGGAAGTTCTCCTCGTGATGCGCCAGGCACCAGGCCGCCATGATCGAGCCGCCCCGCGACACGATCCCGGTCACCCGGTCCACCGCCAGCGGCACGTACGGCAGCAGCACCCCGGCGTGCACCGTCATGTAGTCGACGCCCTGTTCTGCCTGCTCGATCACGGTCTCCCGGAACACCTCCCAGCTCAGCTTCACCGGGTCGCCGCCGACCTTCTCCAGCGCCTGGTAGATCGGCACGGTGCCGATCGGCACCGGCGAGTTCCGCACGATCGCCTCGCGGGTCTCGTGGATCCGCTTCCCCGTCGACAGGTCCATCACGGTGTCCGCGCCCCACCGGGTGGCCCAGGTCAGCTTCTCCACCTCCTCGGCGACGGAAGAGGAGACCGCCGAGGTGCCGATGTTGGCGTTGACCTTCACCAGGAACGCCTTGCCGATGATGGCCGGCTCGCACTCGGGGTGGTTGACGTTGAGCGGCAGCACGGCCCGCCCGGCGGCGATCTCGTCCCGGACGAACTCCGGCGCCATCCCCTCCCGCACCGCCACGAACTCCATCTCCGGCGTCACCACGCCCGCCCGGGCGTACGCGAGCTGGGTGGGGCGGCGGCCGTCCGCGCCCGCGAGCGGCGTGCCCGCGCCCCGCACCGGTGCGACGTCGCCGCGCTCGGCGATCCACCCCGCACGCAGCGGCGGCAGCCCGACCTCCGGGTCGGAGCCGGGACCCGAGGTGTCGTAGAGCCGCAGCGGCGGGTTGTCGCCGGTCAGTTCCACCTCGGCGAACGGCACCCGCACGTCCGGCCGGGACCCCTCCACGTAAACCTTGCGACGTGCCTGCATGACAGCCTCCCTGGTGATCAAGCGGACCAGCCGAAGTGGTCCAGCGGGCCGCGTCCCGCGCCCAGCTCCCAGTGCCGCGCGCCGGTCAGCGCGCGGAGGACGTACTCCTTGGCGGCGGCGACCGCCGTCGGCACCTCGTCGCCGCGCGCCAGCCGGACCGCGATCGCCGCCGAGAACGAGCACCCGGTGCCGTGGTTGTGCCGGGTGTCGACCCGCGGCGCGCGGAGCAGGGTGGTGACGCCGCCCCCGTGCAGCACGTCGACCGCCTCACCGTCGGCGTCCACGTCGCCGCCGGTCACCACCACGTGCGCCGGCCCGCCGGCGGCCAGCGCCTCGGCGGCGGCCACCATCTCCTCGACCGTGGTCACCGGGCGTCCGGTGATGGCCGCGGCCTCCGCGCAGTTCGGCGTCGCCACCTGCGCGTACGGCAGCAGCCGCTCCACCGCGGCGACCACGCCCAGCCGGTGCCCGCTGGTGGCGACGAGCACCGGGTCGACGACGAGGTGCGGCAGCCGGCCGTCCCTGGCGGCGCCCGCCACCGCGTCGGCGACCGCCGGGGTGCCGAGCACCCCCGTCTTGACGGCGCGGACGGTGAAGTCGGCGAGCACGCTGTCCAGCTGCTCGGTGACGGTGCGGGGCGGCAGCGGCAGCACGGCGTCGACGCCCCTCGTGTTCTGCGCGGTGACTGCGGTGAGCACGCTGGTGCCGTACGCGCCGAGGGCCGCGAAGACCTTCAGGTCGGCCTGGATGCCGGCACCGGCGCCGGAGTCGGAGCCGGCGATGGTGAGCACGGTCGTCGGGGTCATCGTTCCTCTTCCGTGATGGCGTACGGGATCTCGCGCCGGGCCTGCGGGGTAGTCGCGGCTGAGGGCTGCGGCCGACCGTGCCCGGTCCGGCTCGCCGCGTTGGCGGCTGCCGTCAGGGTGGCCGCTGCCGCCTCGGGGTCGTCGGCTCGCATGATCGCGCCGAGCACCGCCACGCCGACGGCTCCCGCCTCGACGCAGGCGGCCACCTGGTCCGGGCTCTGCACTCCGCCGAGCGCCAGGACCGGCACGAGGCTGGCCGCGATCAGCGTGCTGAGCCCGTCCGGGCGCAGGGGTGGGCCGTAGCCGGGCTTGGTGCTGGTCGGGTAGACGGGCGAGAGGGTCGCGTAGTCCTCGGTGGTCAGTCGCGCCAGCTCCGCCAGGTCGTGGCAGGAGCGGCCCACCAGGCCGAGGCGCGGCGGTGGGTACGGCCCTGCCGACGGCAGGTGCACCGCGTCGCCGTCGAGCGGGTCGGGACCGGCGACGACCAGGGTGCCGCCCGCCTCGGCGAGGATCGCGCGCAGCTCGGTGGCGAGGGCGACGCGCTCGGCCCACGGGAGGTCCTTCTCCCGCAGCAGCACCCACCGCACTCCCCCGGCCACCGCCCCGGCAACGACCTCGGCCAACGGCCGCCGAGCCTGCCGCCGGTCGGTCAGCAGCAGGACGCCGTCCGGCCCGCCCGAGATCTTGGTAGGAAACGGCCCTTCCAGGAGCTCTTCCCTACCAAGATCCAAATCCGAAGCTGGCGCGCCGGCCGGGGGCGGAGTCGACGCGACAGCTGCGGGCCGGGTGGTGAGGGGGGCGGGGCGGGTCACAGGTCCGGCCGTCCCTCGTCCGGGGTGGAGGCGAGCGCGTGGAATCGACGGGCGATCCGGCCCGCCCGGTACGCGAGCCGCCCCGCCTCGACCGCGTACCGCATCGCGGTTGCCATCGCCACCGGGTCGGCGGCGCGGGTGACGGCGCTGGCGAGCAGCACCGCGTCGCAGCCCAGCTCCATGGCCAGCGCCGCGTCCGAGGCGGTGCCGATGCCGGCGTCCAGGATCACCGGCACGTCGACGCCCTGCCGGATCAGCCGGATGTGGTGCGGGTTCGACACGCCCAGGCCGGAGCCGATCGGGGCGCCCGCCGGCATCACCGCCGCGCAGCCGACGTCGGCCAACCGGCGCGCCAGGATCGGGTCGTCCGACGTGTACGGCAACACCACGAACCCGTCGTCGACGAGTTCCTCGGCGGCGCGCAGCAGCTCCACCCCGTCGGGCAGCAGCGTGCGCTCGTCGCCGATCACCTCGAGCTTCACCCAGTCCGTGCCGAACGCCTCCCGGGCCAGGTGCGCCACCTTGACCGCCTCGCCCGCCGTGTAGCAGCCGGCGGTGTTCGGCAGCAGCCGTACGCCGCAGCGGTCCAGCAGGTCCAGCAGCCCGCCGGCGGTGCCGGGGGCGGTGTCGACGCGACGCAGGGCCAGGGTGACGAGTTCGGTGCCGGAGGCACGGATGGCGTCCTCCAGCACGCGCAGGTTGGCCGCGCCGCCGGTGCCGAGGATCAGCCGGGACGTGAAGCTCACGCCGCCCAGGTCGAAGCTCACCGCGTCACCCGCCCTGGGCGGCGCTGAGCACCTCGACGCGGTCGCCGTCGCGCAGCACGGTCGCCGGCCAGCCCGTACGCGGCACCACCTCCCCGTTGACCGCGACAGCGAGGCCGCGCTGCTGGTCGGTGACCGCGCGGACCAGGTCCGCCACGGTCGAGCCGCCGGGCAGGCTACGCCCGGCACCGTTCACCGTCAGTTCCACGTGTGCTCCTCCTCGGATGCGGACAAGTCGTGACCGAACCGGGCCGGGCTGAAGGGGGCGAGCAGTGGGTCCGCCGCACCCGTGACGACCAGCTCGGCGATCAGGTCGGCGGTGACCGGGGTGAGCACGATGCCGTGCCGGTGGTGTCCGGTGGCGGCGAGCACGCCGGGCCGGCCGGGCAGCGGGCCGAGGATCGGGGCGTTGTCGGGGGTGCCGGGGCGCAGGCCGGCGAGCGTCTCCACCAGGTCGTACTCGGCCAGCTCGGGCAGCAGGTCGACGGCGGCGCGGAGCAGGCGCAGCACCGCCCCGGCGGACACGTCGGTGTCGGAGCGCTCCTCGACGGTCGCGCCCACCACCACCTCCCCGTCGGCGCGGGGCACGAGGTAGACGTGCTCGCCGTCGGCGTACCCCCGGATGACGTGCCGGAAGCCCGGCGCGCCGCCGCCGGGCGCGCGGAGCCGGACCACCTGCCCCTTCACCGGCCGCACGGGCAGCCCCGTCAGGGCCGCCGCGCCGCAGCCGGCCGCGACCACGGTGACCCCGGCGTCCACGTCGGACAGGGAGCGCACGGCGGCGGGCACCAGCGTGGCGCCGGCCCGCTCGGCGGCCGTGCGCAGCGCGGGCACGAGCCGGCGCGGGTCGACCTGGTGGTCGGTGGCGGCGAACGCGCCGCCGCGCACCCGGGGCGCCAGCGCCGGCTCGCGGTCCCGCAGCGCCGACGGGCGCAGCGGCGTCACCGGCAGTCCGATCCCCTGCTGGTACGCCCACAACCGGCGCGCCTCGGCCAGGTCGTCGGCGGTGAGCCCGACCATCAGCGTGCCCTCGGTCCGGTAGCCGACGTCCACGCTGGCGGCGGCGGTCAACTCGGCGGCGAAGGCCGGCCAGCGGGCGGCGGAGGCGGTCAGCAGCCCGGTCAGCTCGTGCTCGCCGAAGTACGCCTCCGCGACCGGCGCGAGCATCCCGGCGGCGACGTGGGACGCGCCGGAGCCCGGGGCGGGATCGTGCACGACGACCCGCAGTCCGCGCTGCGCGCAGCGCCAGGCGACCGCCAGCCCGACCGGCCCCGCCCCCACCACGGCGACGTCCGGTCGGTTCAGCACCCCAGCGCTCCCAGCAGCTCCGCCGTCGCCCGACCCGGATCCGCCGCCCCGGAGAGCGCCCCCACCACCGCCACCCCGTACGCCCCGGCGGTCAGCAGCGCGGGCACCCGAGCGGCGGTCACGCCGCCGATCGCGACGACGGGCACGTCCACGGCGTCGGCGACGGCGCGTACCCCCGCCGGGCCGATCGGCGCCGGCAGCCCCGCCTTGGTGCCGGTGGCGTGGCAGGGGCCCACGCCCAGGTAACTGGCCCCGGCGGCGACCGCCTCGGCGGCCGTCCCCGGCTCACGGGCGGTGGCGCCGAGCACGGCGGTCGCGCCGAGCACCCGGCGGGCCGCCCCCACCGGCAGGTCGTCCGCGCCGACGTGCCCGCCGGCGGCACCCGCCGCCAACGCCACGTGCAGCCGGTCGTTCACCAGGCAGGTGACGTCGTACGGGGCGCAGAGCGCGACCACCCGGCGGGTCAGGTCGTACGCCTCCCGGTCGGTGGCGTCGTCCTCCACGCGGACCTGCACGACCAGTTCCGCCCGGGCCACCGCGAGGGCGGCCCGCAGCACGGTGAGCGGCTCCCGCCCGGGTCGGGTGTCGGTGATGAGATGCAGTCGCCCGAGGGACGGCACGGCAACACTCCTCCCTGCGCCGGCATTACCCGGATCAGGTTCGACGGTCGGGGGCTGACAGCCCCCCTCTCAGCCCGGTCCACCGGGCTCCCGTGGGTCACTTGCGGGTGTCACCGTACGACGGATCGCCGGATCCGCCAAGGTCGGGACGCGGATTTCACATCGACCGCCCGAAGCCGAGGGACGGGGCGGCGGGTGACCGTCCCGTCACGCGATGCTGTCCGGATGCCCTCCGCCGCCCGGGTACCACCCCGCCTGGCCTTCCTGCCGTTCCGGGCCAGCGCCGCCATCGCCGACGGCCTCCTGACCCGCGCCATGCTGCGCGCTTCGGCCTGGCAACGCCTGCTGCCCGACGTGTACGTGCACCGTGACGCGCTGCGCGCACCTGACCATCGGCTCTGGTGCGATGCGGTGGCCCTCCTCCTGCCCGCTGGCGCCGCGATCGCCGGAACGAGTGCCGCGTACCTGTGGGGCGTCGACCTGTTGGCCCGGGACGCGCCGGTCAGTGTCCTCCTGCCTCGCTCGGCGAGACTGCGTCCGCATCCCCGACTGTCGGTCACCCGTTCGCACCTGCCGGAAGGCGACCTGACCTGCTTCACCGGCCTACCGGTCACCACACCACTGCGGACGGCGTTCGATCTCGGGCGACAGGCTCCGCGCGCCGAGGCTCTGGTGGCCGTCGACGCGCTGATGCACCGTCGGGTGATTGGGCTGCCGGCCCTACGGGCCTACGCCGACGCTCGTCGTCGTTGGCCCGGACTGCCACTGCTGCGGGAGGTGCTGGCGTTGGCCGAGCCCCTGAGCGAGTCGCCGATGGAGACCCGGTTGCGGTTGCTCCTGCTCGACAGCGGCCTGCCTCCACCCACGGCGCAGCACGACGTTCGCGACTCCCGAGGGCGGCTGGTCGGCCGGGTCGATCTGGCGTGGCCGACGCTGCGTGTCGCGGTCGAGTACGACGGCGACCACCACCGGGAGCGCGTCCAGTTCCGGCAGGACGTCGCCCGCCTGAACGCGCTGCGCGCGGCCGGCTGGATCGTCCTCCGCTTCACCGCCGACGACGTGCTCCGAAACCGGAACCGGACGGTACGCCTCGTCACCGCCGCCCTCCGCGAACGCCACGCCTCCGCCTGACCGCCCTCGGTGACAGCCCTGACGGTTCGACCCCAGCGGCGGGCACGTCCGCTCCGGCACCACCCCACTACAACGACGAGCAATGCCGACGGGTGGAACACCAAGCACGTCTCCCGGGGCCGGAAGGGTCTGTGGTGTTCCACCCGTGGCAGCCCGGGCAAGGGTGAGCGCTCAGAAGGTTGCGCGCAGGGCTTCGAGGTCCTCGTCGGTGGGCTGCCAGGTGCCCGCCGCCGCGTTGGCGCGTACCTGCTCGGGCGTGGTGGCGCCGGCGATCACCGAGGTCACCGCCGGCTGGGCGGCCAGCCCGCCGATCGCCACCTGGAGCATCGACAGCCCCCGTTCGGCGGCGTACGCCTCGATCGCCTCGATGGTGTCCCAGTCGGCGGCGGCGAGCCGTTCGGCGTACCGGCCGCCACCGGCCAGGCGGCTGCCTGCCGGCGGGTTCTCGTCGCGCTTGTACTTGCCGGTGAGCAGCCCGTTGGCGAGCGGGAAGAACGGCAGCAGCCCGAGGCCGAAGCGCTCGCAGGCCGGCACCACCTCGGCCTCGACGCCGCGCTCCAGCAGGCTGTAGTGGTTCTGTGCGCTGATGAACCGGGACCGGCCGTTCGACGAGGCCACCCAGTCGGCGTCGGCGATCTGCCAGCCGGCGAAGTTGGAGTTGCCCAGGTAGCGGACCTTGCCGGCGCGGACGAGGTCGTCGAGCGCGGCGAGCGTCTCGTCGATCGGGGTGCCCGGGTCCGGCTCGTGCATCTGGTACAGGTCGATGTGGTCGGTGCCGAGCCGACGCAGCGACGCCTCCACCGCCCGGGCGATGTAGCGGCGGGCGCCCCGGGCGCCGAAGTCGGGGCCGTTCATGCCGTTCATGTCCATGCCGAACTTGGTGGCCACCACCACGTCGTCGCGCCGGCCCTTGAGCGCCTGGCCCAGCAGTTCCTCGGAGCCGCCCTGCGGCTCTCCGTAGATGTCGGCGGTGTCGAAGAAGTTGATCCCGGCGTCGAGCGCGGCGTCGACCACCGCCCGGGTGCCGTCGAGGTCGAGCTTGCGGCCGAAGTTGTTGCAGCCGACGCCGACCACGGACACCACGAGCCCGGAGTCGCCCAACCGGCGGTAGGTCATCTCAGTCACGAGATCCACCCTATGCCGGCCGATCCGGGTCGGTGGGGATCACGCCACGTCCCAGACCGGCTCGGGTGTCTCCACCACCTCGTTGTCGCCCCGGAAGAGCACGAACCGGTCGAAGGTGCGGGTGAACCAGCGGTCGTGGGTCACCGCCACCACCGTCCCCTCGAACGCGGTCAGCCCGGCCTCCAGCGCCTCCGCCGAGGCCAGGTCGAGGTTGTCGGTGGGCTCGTCGAGCAGCAGCAGCGTCGCGCCGGACAGCTCCAGCAGCAGCACCAGGAAGCGCGCCTGCTGACCACCGGAGAGCGTGCCGAAGCGCTGGTCGCCCTGCCCGGCCAGCTCGTACCGGCTCAGCGCCGCCATCGCGGCGTGCCGGTCCATGCCGGTCCGGTGCTCGTCGCCCCGCCAGAGGATCTCGACGAGGGTCTTCGTCATCAGTTCCGGCCGGTCGTGGGTCTGCGAGAAGTGCCCGGGGCGCACGCGCGCGCCGAGCCGGGCCACCCCGTCGTGCACCACCGGCGCGAGCGCGGCAGCGCCGTCGACCGGTCCGTTGGCCGGGTCGGGGTCGGTGCCGCCCCGGGCGAGCAGCCGCAGGAAGTGCGACTTGCCCGTGCCGTTGGCCCCGAGCACCGCGACCCGGTCGCCGTACCAGATCTCCAGGTCGAACGGGAAGGTCAGGCCGTCGAGCTCCAGCTGCTCGCAGATCACCGCGCGCTTGCCGGTCCGCCCGCCGGTGAGCTGCATCCGGATGTCCTGGTCCTTCGGCGGTACGGGCGGCGGCCCGGCCTCCTCGAACTTGCGCAACCGGGTCTGCGCGGCCTGGTAGCGCGAGGCGAGCCCGTCGTTGTACGCGGCCTTCTGCTTGTACATCAGCATCAGCTCGCGCAGCTTCTGGTGCTCCTCGTCCCACCGCCTGCGCAGCTCGTCGAGGCGGGCGTGCCGGGCCAGCCGGGCGGAGTGCCAGCTCGCAAAGCCGCCCGGGTGCACCCAGGCGCTGCCGCCCTCCACGGCGACCACCCGGTCGGCGGTCTGGGCGAGCAGTTCCCGGTCGTGCGAGACGTAGAGCACCGACTTGGTCGACTCCCGCAGCCGCCCCTCCAGCCACCGTTTGCCGGGCACGTCGAGGAAGTTGTCCGGCTCGTCGAGGAGCAGCACCTCGTCGGGGCCGCGCAGCAGCAGTTCGAGGGCGAAGCGCTTCTGCTGGCCGCCGGAGAGGGTCCGGACGGGCCGTTCCCGGGCGCTCTCCCAGGGCAGGCCGAGCACGATGGTGGCGACCGTGTCGAAGAGCACCTCGGCGTCGTACCCGCCGACCTCGCCCCAGGCCGCGAGCGCGTCCGCGTACGCCAGCTGGGCCTTGCCGGCGGCGGTGCTGTACTTGCCGCGGACCTCGGCGGCGCGCATGGCCCCCTCGGTCTCGACCAGCCGGCGGCCGGCGTCGCGCAGCGCGGGCGGCGCCAGCGACAGGGCCAGGTCGGCCAGCGTCGACTCGTCGCCGATCATCCCGATGAACTGGCGCATCACGCCCAGCCCGCCGGCGCGCGCGATCGCGCCGGTCTTCACCGGCAGGTCGCCGGCGACCATCCGCAGCAACGTCGTCTTGCCCGCGCCGTTCGGCCCGACCAGGGCCACCTTGGCGCCCTCCCCGACCCGGAACGACACGTCGGAGAAGAGTTCCCGGCCGTCGGGAAGGATGTGCCCGACCGCTGCCACGTCCACGTATCCCACGCCGGCATCCTGCCCGAGCACCGCCGGGCGGCCCAACCAATTACCGGGTGACCCGCAGCACGCGGTAGCCCTTCTGGCTAGCGTGGCGCCCCACCTGCCAGCCCTGTTCGACCAGCCAGCGCTGCAACGAGTCCCCGCCGAGGTAGCGGGCCACCACCAGCCAGGCGACGCCGTCCGGGGCGAGGCGCGGCAGCCAGCGCAGCAGGATCGCGTGCAGTTCGTCCTTGCCGACGTGGATCGGGGGGTTGGACCAGATCTCGGCGAAGGTCAGCTCGGCGGGTACGTCGTCCGGCGCGGCGACGCGTACCCGGTCGGCCGCGCCGACCCGCGCGGCGTTGGCCGCGGTGAGCTCCCGGGCCCGTTCGTTGACGTCGACGGCCCACACGGTCGCCGTGGGGGCGGAATCCGCGAGTACGCAGGTGATCGGGCCGAAGCCGCAACCGAGGTCGAGCAGGGCGCCGGTGGTGTCGGTGGCCGGCAGGTCGGCCTTGCGCAGCAGCACGGCCGTGCCGGGGTCGAGGCGGGCGGCGGAGAAGACGCCGGCGGAGGATGCCAGGGTGTAGTCGCGGCCGGCGACGGAGAACTCGACCTCGCGCGGGTTGGCGGCGGTCGTGGGCTCAACGGTGAAGTAGTGTTCGCCGGTCACGCCGGCAATTCTCGCACCGCCGCCGGCCACGCCGTCGCGGACCCGACCCGGCCCGGCCCGGCGCCGGTGCCCAGCACGAGCCGAAACGACTCCGCCCACAATTTCCCATTATTCACACCTAAAGGGACAATGCCTCCTACTCTGGGCGGCATGGTGTATCGGTACGAGTCCGATGAGGACGCATTCATGGAGTACCCGGAGCCCGGGTCCGACGGGCCGGTGCTCGGTGCTGGTCCGCCTCCCCCCGCCGGCCCCTCCCCGTCCCGCTTCCCGACGCCGTCGCTGCCCCGCGCCAACCGGGTCGTGCTGCCCTCCGCCGCGCCGGAGCCGGTCCGCGCCGCGGTGCAGGTGTCGCCGCCGCCCGCCGCCGCGCCGGAGCCGGTCCACGCCGCGGCGCAGGTGTCGCCGCCGCCGTCCGCCCATGTGCGGGCGCCCGCCGAGGGGCAGTCGCCGGCCCGGCCGCCCGCGCCGGTCGAGGCCTATCCGCCGGTCGAGTCGGCCACGCCGGTCGAGCCGCCGCCGTCAGCCGAGCGGTCGCAGCGGGGTGGCGGCGGCAGGTGGTGGCAGGTCGTGGTCGGCGGCGCGGCCGTCCTCGCGCTGCTGGCGCTCTGCGGCCTCGGTGCCGCCGCCCTGCTGGCCGAGCGCAACGGGACGCCGCAGAACACGCCCACGTCCCAACCGGAGGCGGCCGAGTCCGCCGACGTCGGGGCGCAGCCGCTCGACTCGCGGGACACCGACCAGGCGCCGCTGACCGCCAAGGAGCTCTTCCCCGGCAAGCAGCTCGTCGTCGCGGACGGGGAGCCCGCCTACAAGGTGTTGAAGAGCCAGTCCAGCGCCGCCTGCGCGGTGGCGGCCACCGGTGAGGTCGCCGACCTGCTGGTCCGCCTCGGCTGCACCCAGGTGGTCCGGGCCACGCTGCGGACGCCCGACGGCGGCCACCTCGTCACCACCGGCCTGTTCAACCTGACCGACCGGGCCAACGCCGAACGCGCCCGGGACCGGATCCGGTTGCTGCTCGACGAGCGGGAGGGCCGGTTCCGGGGCATGGCGGCCGACGACGAGAGCGCGGCGATCGCCACCGCGCCGGCCCGCGTCGGCTGGCAGGTGCGCGGCCACTACCTCGCGTACGCGGTGGTCACCCGCAGCGACGGCGAGACGATCGGGTCCGGCGACACGAAGGCCCGGGAGATCCTCTTCGACATGATCGAGCTGCACCTCAATCGGGGCGTGCTGGAGCGCCGGGCGGACGGCGGCACGGCCGGCCAGCCGACCGACGAGGGCGCGAGCGACACCGGCAGGCAGGACGGGGGCGACTGACCGGGCCGCGGCGGCGAACGCGCGCAACGGGTACGTGGGCCACGGCCGCGTACCCGTTCCGCGTCCCGCCCCCGGCCACCTACGTCCGGAGCTCGACCCGGTGTGCCCGCAACAGGTCAAGCATCCGGTCGTGCGGGACCGCGTACTTGACCCGCCCCTTGACTCCGACGGTGGTGCGTGCCATGAACATCGAGTTCAGCAGTGCCTCCTCCGTGGCCTCCAGCACCGCCGCGAAGACCGGCTCCAGGTCGGACTCCGGCGCCGTCGGTGCCTGCGTGTCGGCGGTGGAGAACGCCAGGGCGTAGTCGCCGCTGCCGCCGGCGAAGTCCGAACCGACCCGCGCCATGGCGAAGATGGCCCGGCGGGCCACCCGACCCAGCTGCCGCGCGTCGAGGCGGCCGTCCGTGGCGACCACGATGACGCAGGAGTTTCCCGGTTGCTCCGGCCGGCCCGGCAGCGACAGGCTCGGCACTCCGACCTGCTCGGGCCGAATCGGCACCCCGCACACCTGTAGCAGACCGGAGAAGTTGGACTGCACCAGCACACCGACGGTGACGGCGCCACGGGAGGTCGTGGCGAGCCGCGAGGACGTGCCGATGCCGGCCTTGAAGCCGAGGGCCGCCGTGCCCGTACCGGCGCCGACGGCACCCTCCGCGGGCAGTCCGCCGCGGGCCTCCGCCAGCGCCGCGAGGACGTGCTGCTCCCGCACCGGCCGCGCCCGGATGTCGGACAGGAACCCGTCGTTGGTCTCCGCCACCACCGGGTTCAACGACTCGACCGTCTCCCGGCCCGGCTGCCCGAGCATGTACGTGACCAGCGCGTCCGCGGCCCGGAACGTCGACAGCGTCGCGGTCAGCACCACCGGCGTCTCGATCTCGCCCAGCTCGGCCACCTGGGTCGAGCCGACCATCTTGCCGTGCCCGTTGCCCACGAACAGCCCCGCCGGCAGCGACCGGTGGTCGGTCAGCTGGTCCGGGACGATCGCCGTCACCCCGCTGCGGATGCTGTCCCCGTCCACCAGCGTGGTGTGGCCCACCCGCACGCCGGGCACGTCGGTGACGGCGTTCAGCGGTCCCGTCGGCAGCGTCCCGACGACGATGCCGAGGTCCCGTCCACGGCGAGGTTCCTGCACGGCTTCCACTCCTTGACGCTCGACGATCTCTGCCGGGTGCCGGGAGGCCGGCCCCGGGCGGTCAGCCCTCCACGGGTACGCGCAGCTGCCGGGTCGCCTCGGCGCGGCGGGCGTACTCGGCCGGGTCATCGGGGTAGCCGACGGCGACCAGGGTCAGCCCGTGCGCCGGCGCCACGGTCACCTCGCTTGAGCGTTCCCGGCGGGCCAGCAGGCTGCCCGGCCACCCGGCCGGCCGGCGCCCGTCGCCGGCGACCAGCATGGCGCCGACGAGGCTGCGCACCATCGCCTGGCAGAACGCGTCGGCCTGCACGGTGGCCACGAGGATCCCGTCCGGGTCCCGCCGCCAGTCCAGCCGGGTCACCTCGCGCAGCGTGGTGGCGTTCTCCTTGCGCCGGCAGTACGCGGCGAAGTCGTGCTCCCCCACCAGCCCGGCGGCGGCGGCGTTCAACGCGGTCAGGTCCAGCGGCTTCGGCCAGGCCAGGATCTCGTGCCGGCGCAGCGGCTCGGCACCCCAGGTGGCGTCGGTGACCCGGTACTCGTAGCGGCGGAAGGTGGCCGAGAACCGGGCGTCGAAGTCGGCGGGCACCTCGGCCATCGCGCGTACCCGGACGTCGGTGGGGAGCAGCCGGGCCAGTCGGCGCAGCAGCCGTCCGTCGTGCTCCCGCCATACGGCGGCCGGCAGGTCGAGGTGGCAGACCTGCCCGGTGGCGTGCACCCCGGCGTCGGTGCGACCTGCCACGGTCAGGCCGGTCGCCGTACCCGCGCCGAGGACCAGGTCGAGGGTCTCCACGAGCACCCCGGCGACCGTGCGCCGGGTGGGCTGGGCGGCCCAGCCGGAGAAGCCCGACCCGTCGTACGCGACGTCCAGCCGCAGCCGGATGCGCTCGTCCACTCGTACCTCCGCCTCACGGGGTCGGGCCCGGCACCCCACGAGGGGTGCCGGGCCCGACGGTGGCCTGGATCAGGCCTTGTCGTTCTCGCCGGCCTCGTCGCTGTCCTCGCGGGCGGCGGCGGTGTCGCCGGACGCCGACACGGGTGCCTCGGCGTCCTGGTCGCCCGAGTTCGACTTCGGGGCCTCCTCGGCCGGGGCGAGCGCCTCGACCTTGTCCTGCTGCGCGGCCTTGCGGGCGGCGGTCTTCTTGTTCGCCTTCGGCTCGGCGACCTGAAGCTCCTCGACCAGCTCGATGATCGCCATCGGCGCGTTGTCACCCTTGCGCGGACCGGTCTTCACGATCCGGGTGTAGCCACCGTTGCGGGTGGCGAACCGGGGGGCGATCTGGTCGAACAGGGCGTAGACCACGTCCTTGTCCTTGACGACGCCCAGCACCCGCCGGCGGGACGCCAGGTCGCCGCGCTTGGCCTTGGTGATGAGCTGCTCGGCCAGCGGACGCAGCCGCCGGGCCTTCGTCTCGGTGGTCTTGATCTTGCCGTGCTGGAACAGCGCAGTGGCCAGGTTGGCCAGCATCAGCCGCTCGTGCGCGGGGCTGCCGCCGAGGCGGGGGCCCTTGGTGGGCGTGGGCATGCTTGGTGCTCCTCAGGTGTGGCGGCAGCGCGGACTAGAGCTGCTCGGTCTCGCGATAGTCGTCGGTGTCGTAGTCGGCCTCGCCGAAGGCGTCCACGACGTGCGCCGGGTCGAAGTTCGGGGCCGAGTCCTTCAGCCCCAGCCCCATCCCGGCGAGCTTCATCTTGACCTCGTCGATCGACTTCTGACCGAAGTTGCGGATGTCGAGGAGGTCGGCCTCGGTACGCCCGATGAGCTCACCAACGGAGTTGATGCCCTCGCGCTTGAGGCAGTTGTAGGAGCGGACGGTCAGGTCCAGCTCCTCGATCGGCAGCGCCAGGTCGGCCGCGAGCTGGGCGTCCTGCGGGGACGGCCCGATGTCGATGCCCTCGGCGGTCTCGTCCAGCTCCCGGGCCAGACCGAACAGCTCCACCAGCGTCGAGCCGGCGGAGGCCAGCGCGGTACGCGGGCCCATCGACGGCTTGGTCTCGACGTCGATGATCAGCCGGTCGAAGTCGGTCCGCTGCTCGACACGGGTCGCCTCGACGCGGTACGTCACCTTCAGCACCGGCGAGTAGATCGAGTCGACCGGGATCCGGCCGATCTCGGCGCCGGCCTGCTTGTTCTGCGCCGCCGTGACGTAGCCACGACCCCGCTCGACGGTCAGCTCCATGTCGAGCCGGCCCTTGCCGTTGAGGGTGGCGAGCTTCAGGTCCGGGTTGTGCACCGAGACGCCGGCCGGCGGCTGGATGTCGCCCGCCGTCACGTCGCCCGGGCCCTGCTTGCGCAGGTACATGCTGACCGGCTCGTCGTGCTCGGAGCTGACGCAGAGCTCCTTGATGTTCATGACGAGCTCGACCACGTCCTCCTTGACACCGGGGATCGTGGTGAACTCGTGCAGCACGCCGTCGATCTTGATCGAGGTGACCGCCGCACCCGGGATCGACGACAGCAGCGTGCGCCGCAGCGAGTTGCCCAGGGTGTACCCGAAGCCCGGCTCCAGCGGCTCGATGGTGAACCGGGACCGGGTCTCGTTGATCGACTCCTCGGAGAGAGTCGGTCGCTGGCTGATGAGCATGTCTTCTCTTCTCTTCCGGGGCGCCCGCCATATGACGCCCACGACAAACTGTTCCGGTGGCCCGCCCCGGAAGGGCGGGCCACCGCAACGAGCTCCGACTACTTGGAGTAGAGCTCGACGATCAGCTGCTCCTGGACCTGCGTGTCGATGACCTGGCGGGCCGGGAGCGAGTGCACGAGCACCTTCATCTGGCTGGGGATAGCCTCCAGCCACGCCGGAACCGACTTCGAGCCGGCCTCGGCCTGCGCCACGATGAACGGGGTGAGCTCCTTGCTCTTGCCCCGGACCTCGATGATGTCGTGCTCCTTGACGCGGAAGGACGGGATGTCGACCTTCTTGCCGTTCACGGTGAAGTGACCGTGCTTGACGAGCTGGCGGGCCATGTCCCGGGACTTGGCGTAGCCGGCCCGGTAGACCACGTTGTCCAGCCGCGACTCGAGGATCTGCAGGAGAACCTCACCGGTCTTGGCCTTCTTGCCCACGGCCTCTTCGTAGTAGCCGCGGAACTGCTTCTCCAGCACGCCGTACACGCGACGGGCCTTCTGCTTCTCACGGAGCTGGAGCAGGTACTCCGTCTCCTTCGTGCGGCCGCGGCCGTGCTGCCCGGGCGGGAACGGCCGGGACTCGAACGGGCACTTCGGGCCATCGCACTTGCTGCCCTTGAGGAACAGCTTCATCTTCTCCCGCCGGCAACGGCGGCAGTCAGCACCGGTGTAACGAGCCATCTCTCTCTAACCTCTCAGACCCGGCGACGCTTCGGCGGACGGCACCCGTTGTGCGGCTGCGGCGTGACGTCGGAGATCTGCCCGACCTCGAGCCCGGCTGCCTGCAGCGAACGGATGGCGGTCTCCCGGCCGGAGCCGGGTCCCTTGACGAACACGTCGACCTTGCGCATGCCGTGCTCCATCGCCCGGCGCGCGGCGGCCTCGGCGGCCAGCTGCGCGGCGAACGGGGTCGACTTGCGGGAGCCCTTGAAGCCCACCTGGCCCGAGGAGGCCCAGGAGATGACCGCACCAGTCGGGTCGGTGATCGACACGATGGTGTTGTTGAAGGTGCTCTTGATGTGCGCCTGCCCGTGGGCGACGTTCTTGCGTTCCTTGCGCCGGACCTTCTTGACGGCGGCTCCGGCACGAGCCTTCGGTGGCATAAGTCTGTGCGCTCCTAGTTACTTCTTGCCGGGCTTCTTCTTGCCGGCCACGGTCCGCTTCGGGCCCTTGCGGGTCCGCGCGTTGGTCTTGGTCCGCTGGCCACGCACGGGCAGGCCCCGGCGGTGCCGGATACCCGCGTAGCAGCCGATCTCGACCTTGCGGCGGATGTCAGCGGCGACCTCGCGGCGCAGGTCGCCTTCAACCTTGTAGTTGCCCTCGATGTGGTTACGGAGCTGGACCAGCTCCTCGTCCGTGAGGTCCCGGACGCGCTTGTCCGGCGAGATGCCGGTGGCAGAGAGCGTCTCCAGGGCCCGGGTGCGACCCACGCCGAAGATGTAGGTGAGCGCGATCTCCATCCGCTTCTCGCGGGGGAGGTCGACGCCGACTAGACGTGCCATGTGCGGGCGTACTCCTCGTGATGTTCTGGCGGAGGTGTGGACCCGTCCCACCCCGCTACCGACCGTTCCGCCACCGGCGTCGTGCGCCGGCGACCAGGTCGGTCGCTGCCCGAGCGGGCCCCGGCCTCCGACCGGGGGTCAACCGCGATGAGGTACGCGATGCGCACCGCCCGCGGCTGGGACGAGCATGTGATTCGGTGTCTGGATCTGCGGCCCGGACCGATTTCGACCGACCGTTGTCACACGGCCGGCCGGAACTGGTTCAGCCCTGGCGCTGCTTGTGGCGCGGGTCGGTGCAGATGACCATGACCCGGCCGTGCCGGCGAATGACCCGGCACTTGTTGCAGATCCTCTTGACGCTCGGCTTGACCTTCACGGTTGCCTTACTTCCCATCTGGCCCGACGACGCGCCGAGGCGCGACACCGGACGTCGAAGACGGACACGGGGACGTCCCGGCCGCCGTCAGGCTTACTTGTAGCGGTAGACGATGCGCCCGCGGGTCAGGTCGTACGGCGAGAGTTCGACGACGACCCGGTCCTCCGGCAGGATGCGGATGTAGTGCTGCCGCATCTTGCCGCTGATGTGAGCCAGCACCTTGTGGCCGTTCGCGAGCTCCACCCGGAACATGGCGTTCGGCAGGGGCTCGATGACCCGACCCTCGATCTCGATGGCTCCGTCTTTTTTCGGCATGTCCTCCGCTGTCCTGACGTCGGTTACTCCGGACGGCCCACAACGTCTTACACGGGCCACCGATCAAGATCAGATTGCCCGCGCCAGCCGCGGCTCCGGCTCCCACCGAAGCGCAGGGTGGGCATGCCGGAGTGGACGCTGTGCGCCGATCAGAAAGTGTACGCCCGCCTGCGGGCCGTCGCCAAACCGGCCGGGAATCGGTGCGTCGAACCGGACGGAACGGGCGATTCACACCTCGGCGTCGGCCTCGCCGGGTCGGCCTTCCCGCTGGGCCGGCGGCAGCTCCCGCACCGGGCTCCGGCTCCCCTCCTCGGCGGCAGCCAGCTCGCGCTTGCGCGCCCGCTTCGCCCGGCGGCGCTCGCGCCGTCGCTCCCGCTGCTCAGCCTGCCGCCGCGGCTCCCCGCCGACGAGGCCGGCGACCGTGCGCACCACGAGCACTGCTCCCCACGGCCCGGCCACCCAGACGGGCCAGAAGTAGAGCAGATCCGTGGAGAGCGCGGACGTCACCGCCCAGACGGTCACCGTGATCGCGACCACCCGCAGGTACGGCAGCCACACCTCGGCCAGCCACCGGGCCGTCACGGACGAGGTCGCCGACGACCGGACATCCTCCGCCGGCGACGGGGCGGCCTCCCGCCGCGTGGCGAGCTCCGACGCCGCCGGGGACGCCGGCGCCGGCAGGTCGACCACCAGCGCGTCCAGCTCGCCGTACGTGCGGGCGGCGTACGCCCGCTGCAACCGCTCGTCGTACTCGTGCA
Source organism: Micromonospora sp. USAFONa4 (assembly GCF_057197825.1). NCBI lineage: Bacteria > Bacillati > Actinomycetota > Actinomycetes > Micromonosporales > Micromonosporaceae > Micromonospora > Micromonospora sp. USAFONa4. The sequence goes on from NZ_CM170072.1 coordinate 2,546,402, forward strand.
GGTCCAGCCGGCCCTCGTCGACGGCCACCCGCAGCCGCTCCGCCACCGCCTGGCGGTCGGCGTCGGCGGCCCGCATCCCGTCGCGTCCCTCCATGCCCGCAAGCATGCCACCGCTCCACCAGCCGCTGCCCCTCCCGCCGCTCCGAGCCTGAGGCGCAGGAGGGAACCCCGGCCGGCGGTCGGGGAGGCGGTGCGCCGGAGCCCCGACTCGTGCCGGTCCGGCATCGCGCAGCCGAGCCCCGCGACTTTGGCCCTCCGCGTGCGTCGCCGTCCGGGCCCTCGGTGTGCGTCGCCGTCCGGGCCTCGTGGGGCCGTCGCTGTCGAGGCTCTCGACGCGGTCGCCGTCCAGGCCCTTGGTGCGGCTGGCGCGCATCAGGGGGCGGGAGGACGGGACGCGGCGCCCGGCGGAGCGCTGCTGAGGGCTCAGCGAGCCGGCGAGCCCGCGGGCTGCCGGGAGGTGACCAGCTCGCCCAGGCGGGCGCGCCCGCCGTCCGGCGCGGTCAGCACCCAGACACCGTCCGGGAGCAGCGCCATCGTGTGTTCGACGTGCACCGCCATCGACCGGTCCCGGGTGATCACGGTCCAGCCGTCAGAGAGTTCGACCGTCCGGGGCGAGCCCATCGTGATCATCGGCTCGATGGCCAGCGCCATGCCCGGCACCAGACGCGGACCCTTGCCCGGCCGCCCGTGGTTGAGCACGTGCGGGTCCTGGTGCATCTCGGTGCCGATGCCGTGCCCGCCGTAGCCGTCGACGATGCCGTACCGCCCGCCCTTGCGAACCGCGTCCTCGACGGCGTGCGAGATGTCGGTGAGCCGGCCCTTGCCGCTGGCCGCGCCGCGGGCGCCTGCGGCGATGCCCGCCCACATGGCGTCCTCGGCCACCGCCGCCATCTTCAGCAGCGCCGGTTCGACCTCGCCCACCCCGACGGTGATGGCGGCGTCGCCGTGCCACCCGTCGAGCACCGCACCGCAGTCGATCGAGATCAGGTCGCCGTCGCGGAGCACCTGCTTCGCCGACGGGATGGCGTGCACGACCTGCTCGTTGACGGACGAGCAGATCGACGCGGGAAAGCCGTGGTAGCCCTTGAACGAGGGGACGGCACCGGCCTCGCGGATGGTCGACTCGGCGATGGCGTCCAGGTCGGCGGTGCTGACCCCGGGGGCGACCGCCTCCCGCATCCGACGCAGTGCCTCGGCGACCACCAGCCCGGCGGCCCGCATCTTCTCGATCTGGTCAGGGGTCTTCAGCTGGATGTCCAGCTGGGGACGACGCATGGAGCCGTTACCTTTCGTTGCAGATGCCGAAGAGCGGGGCACGTCAGGCGTACCCCGCTCTTCGCACTCTATCCGCCGGAGCCCGGCGGGACGTCAGCCGCCGTACGAGCGCAGGGCGTCGATGGCGCGGACGGTGACGTCCTCCACCGGGCCGGTGGCGTCGATGCCCACCAGCTTGCCCTGGGCGCCGTAGTAGTCGACAAGCGGCGCGGTCTTGTCCGCGTACTCGCGCAGGCGGGTGGCGATGGTCTCCGGCTTGTCGTCGTCGCGCTGGAACAGCTCGGCGCCGCACCGGTCGCAGATGCCGTCACGCGAGGTGGCGTCGAACTCGACGTGCCAGATCTTGCCGCAGCCCCGGCAGGTACGCCGGCCGGAGAGCCGCCGGATCACCTCGTCGTCGTCGACGACCAGCTCCAGCACCAGGTCCAGCGCGGTGCCCAGGTCGGCGAGGAGCTTGTCCAGCGCGGCGGCCTGCGGCGTCGTGCGCGGGAAGCCGTCGAGCAGGAAGCCCTCGGAGGCGTCCGGCTCGGCGAGCCGGTCCCGCACCATGTTGATGGTGACCTCGTCGGGCACCAGCTCGCCGGCGTCCATGTAGCGCTTCGCCTCGACGCCGAGCGGGGTGCCCTGCGAGACGTTCGACCGGAAGATGTCGCCGGTCGAGATCTTCGGGACCGAGAGGTGCGCGGCGATGAACTCGGCCTGCGTGCCCTTGCCCGCACCCGGCGGGCCAACCAGAACGAGTCTCATCTACCGCAGGAACCCTTCGTAGTTCCGCTGCATGAGTTGGCTCTCGATCTGCTTCGTGGTCTCCAGACCGACGCCGACCATGATCAGCACAGCGGTGCCGCCGAACGGGAAGTTCAGGTACTGCTGCTTGTCCAGCCAGATGAAGAAGAAGTTCGGCAGGATCGAGATGATGCCCAGGTAGAGGGCGCCCGGCAGCGTGATCCGACTGAGGATGAAGTCGAGGTAGTCGGCGGTCGGCTTGCCCGGGCGGATGCCCGGCACGAAGCCGCCGTACTTCTTCATGTTGTCCGCGACCTCGGTCGGGTTGAACGTGATCGAGACGTAGAAGTACGTGAAGAAGATGATCAGCAGGAAGTAGACCGCGATGTAGATCGGGCTGGTCGGGTCCACCAGGTTGTTCTGGATCCACGCCTGCGTCTTGCCCGGGTTGTTCTGGTCGAAGAACTGCAGCGCCAACTGGGGCAGGTAGAGCAGCGAGGAGCCGAAGATGACCGGGATGACACCCGCCTGGTTGACCTTCAGCGGGATGTAGGTCGAGGTGCCGCCGTACATCCGCCGGCCGATCATGCGCTTGGCGTACTGCACCGGGATCCGGCGCTGCGCCTGCTCGATGAAGGTGACCGCGGTGATGACCACCAGGACCAGCGCGATGACGAGGAGGAACTTGCCCCAGCCACCGGTCTGCTTGATCTGCCAGCCCTCGCTGGGGAGCCGGGCGGCGATCGAGGTGAAGATCAGGACGGACATGCCGTTGCCGACGCCCCGGTCGGTGATCAGCTCACCGAGCCACATCACCACGCCGGTGCCGGCGGTCATCGTCATGACCAGGAGGCTGAGGGTCAGCCAGTCCGGGATCCCGGTCCCCTCGGGGATGATCGGGAACTGGTCGCACTGGTTGTTGAACAGCTGCCCGGAGCGGGCCAGCGCCACGAACGCCGACGCCTGGAGGACACCCAGGCCCAGGGTCAGGTAGCGGGTGTACTGGGTGATCTTCGCCTGGCCGGACTGGCCCTCCTTGCGGAGCTGCTCCAGCCGGGGGATCACCACCGTCAGCAGCTGCAGGATGATCGACGCTGTGATGTAGGGCATGATGCCCAGCGCGAAGACCGAGAGCTGCAGCAGCGCGCCGCCGGAGAAGAGGTTGAGCAGGTTCATCACGCCCGTGGAGCCGTTCTCCATGGCGTCGATGCACTTCTGGACGTTGCCGTACGAGACACCCGGGCTGGGCAGCGTCGCCCCGAGCCGGTAGACCGCGATGATGCCTACTGTGAACAGCAGCTTCTTGCGCAGGTCAGGCGTACGGAACGCACTGAGAAAGGCGGACAGCAACTTCTTCCTCCTGCGCGAGGCGGGCCGCCGGTGATCCCTGGCGGGGCGGGTTGGGTGCCGGGCGAGTGCCCGATATCCATGGCTGGGAAGGGACTCTAACAGCCCGATCCCCGTCCGGGCAGATCTGCCCGGCTACATAAACCGAATCCGATGTTACCCGGCGCACACATGCCAGGCAGACCATGACGCCCGCCCAGTTGCGACAACTGAGCGGGCGCCGTGGATCGTGCAGCCCTTACAGCTCGGTGACGGAGCCACCGGCGGCGGTGATCTTCTCCTTGGCCGACGCGCTGAACGCGTGCGCCGACACCTGGAGAGCGACCCCGCCCAGGTCCCCGGTGCCGAGGACCTTGACCGGGTGGCCCTTGCGGACCGCGCCGGCCTCGACCAGCTCGAGCGGGCCGACCTGGCCGCCGTTCGGGAACAGCTCGGCGAGCCGATCCAGGTTGACCACCTGGAAGACCACCTTGAACTTGTTCTTGAAGCCCTTCATCTTCGGCAGGCGCATGTGGATGGGCATCTGCCCACCCTCGAACGCCGCCGAGATGTTCTTACGGGCCTTGGAACCCTTGGTACCGCGACCGGCGGTCTTGCCCTTGGAGCCCTCACCGCGACCCACGCGGGTCTTCGCGGTCTTGGCACCGGGCGCCGGGCGCAGGTGGTGGACCTTGATCGTCATTACTCGACCTCCTCGACCTTCACGAGGTGGTTGACCGTGAAGATCATGCCGCGGATCTCCGGACGGTCCTCCTTGACCACCACGTCGTTGATCCGCTTGAGACCGAGCGAACGCAGCGAGTCACGCTGGTTCTGCTTGGTCCCGATCCCGGACCGGACCTGGGTGACCTTCAGGCGAGCCATCAGGAAGCCACCCCCGCCCGCGACGCCAGCATGGCGGCCGGCGCGACGTCCTCGACCGGCAGGCCACGACGGGCGGCGACGGCCTCGGGGGACTCGAGCCCCTTCAGCGCCGCCACGGTGGCGTGCACGATGTTGATCGGGTTCGACGAACCGAGGCTCTTGGAGAGCACGTCGTGGATACCCGCGCACTCCAGCACGGCACGCACCGGGCCACCGGCGATGACGCCCGTACCGGCGGACGCCGGCTTGAGCAGCACCACACCGGCCGCGGCCTCACCCGTCACCGGGTGCGGGATCGACGCGGCGATCCGCGGCACCTTGAAGAAGTGCTTCTTGGCCTCCTCGACGCCCTTGGCGATCGCCGCGGGCACCTCCTTGGCCTTTCCGTAGCCCACACCGACGGTGCCGTCGCCGTCGCCCACGATCACCAGGGCGGTGAAGCTGAAGCGACGACCGCCCTTCACGACCTTGGCGACGCGGTTGATCGCGACGACCCGCTCGAGGTGCGGGGTCTTCTCGACGGGCGCGTTTCCGCGGCCGCCCTCACGGCGGTTGTCGCGGCGACCACCCTCGTTGCCACCGGACCCGCCGCCACGGCGCTGTTGACCTGGCATCAGCAGCCTTCCTTCTCTCTCGTGACGGGGTTTCTAGAACTCGAGCCCGGCTTCGCGGGCGGCGTCGGCAAGCGCGGCGACCCGCCCCGCGTACCGGTTGCCACCGCGGTCGAAGACGACCTTGGAGACGCCGGCGGCCTTGGCGCGCTCGGCGAGCAGGGCACCGACCTTGCCGGCCAGGGCGCTCTTGTCGCCCTCCGTGCCGCGCAGCGAGGCGTCCAGGGTCGAGGCCGACGCCAGGGTGTGACCCTTGGTGTCGTCCACGATCTGGGCCACGATGTGCCGCAGGGAACGGGTGACCACGAGGCGGGGACGCTCGGCGGTGCCGCTGACGTTCTTGCGGACCCGGAAGTGCCGGCGCGCACGCCCGACGGCACGCTTGGCGGCGACGCCGCGGCGGCGCTTGAGCAGCGTGGCGCTCACTTCTTACCTGCCTTTCCAGCCTTGCGGCGGATGACCTCGCCCTGGTACTTCACGCCCTTGCCCTTGTAGGGCTCCGGCGGGCGGATCTTCCGGATGTTGGCGGCAACCTCACCGACGAGCTGCTTGTCGATGCCGGCCACGTGGAACAGCGTCGGCCTCTCCACCGTGAAGGTGATGCCGGCGGGCGCCGCCACGTGCACCGGGTGCGAGAACCCGAGCGCGAACTCGAGGTCCTGGCCCTTGGCGGTCACGCGGTAACCGGTGCCGGCGATCTCCAGGCTCTTGCGGTAGCCCTCGGTGACGCCGACGATCATGTTGGCGACCAGGGTACGGCTGAGGCCGTGCAGTTCCTTGGCCTTGCGCTCGTCGTTCGGGCGGTTGACGTTCAGCTGCCCGTCCTCGGCCCGGTCGATCGTGATCGGCTCGGCCAAGGTGTGCGAGAGCTCGCCCTTCGGGCCCTTGACCTTGACGGTCTGCCCGTCGATCGTGATGTCGACGCCGGTCGGCACCGGGATCGACTTACGTCCAATACGCGACATTTCTACCTGTCTCCCGTTACCAGACGAAGGCGAGGACTTCCCCGCCAACGCTCCGCTTGCGGGCCTGCCGGTCGGTGAGCAGCCCCTGGGACGTCGAAATGATCGCCACGCCCAGCCCGCCGAGCACCCGCGGGAGCCCGTCCGACTTGGCGTAAACCCGCAGACCGGGCTTGGACACTCGCTTGATGCCGGCCAGGCTCCGCTCCCGGTTCTGGCCGTACTTCAGCTCGACGACCAGTCGCTTGCCGACGGCGCCCTCCTCGGGCTCCTCGACCGACCAGGTGGCGATGTAGCCCTCGGCCTTGAGGACCTCGGCGATGTTCGCCTTGATCTTCGAGTAGGGCATCGTCACCTGGTCGTGGTACGCCTGGTTGGCGTTACGCAGACGCGTGAGCATGTCTGCGATCGGGTCGGTCATCGTCATGGATTTCGTCAGCCTTTCTCGCCGGGGTTCCCGAGGCGATGCACGCCGGGCCTACGGCGAAGAGCAATACGTGATCGGTGCAAGGGGTCCCGGCCCGAAGGCCGGGACGCGGTCGCCCTTACCAGGAAGCCTTGGACACGCCCGGCAACTCACCGCGGTGGGCCATCTCCCGGATGCAGACCCGGCAGAGACCGAACTTGCGGTAGACCGCCTTGGGACGCCCGCACCGCTGGCAGCGGGTGTACGCGCGAACCGAGAACTTCGGCTTCGCGGCCGCCTTGATGATCAGCGCCTTCTTGGCCATCTCAGTTCTCCTTGAACGGGAAGCCCAGGAGCTTGAGCAGCGCCCGGCCCTCGTCGTCGGTCGTGGCGGTCGTGACCACCGTGATGTCCATGCCCCGCTGCCGATCGATCTTGTCCTGGTCGATCTCGTGGAACACCGACTGCTCGGTCAGACCGAACGTGTAGTTGCCGTGCCCGTCGAGCTTGCGCCCGTCCAGGCCGCGGAAGTCGCGGATACGCGGCAGCGCGATCGAGAGCAGCCGGTCCAGGAACTCCCACATCCGGTCGCCGCGGAGGGTCACCTTCGCGCCGATCGGCATGCCCTCGCGGAGCTTGAACTGCGCGATGGACTTGGTCGCCCGCCGCACCTGCGGCTTCTGGCCGGTGATGGTGGCCAGGTCCCGGACGGCGCCGTCGATCAGCTTGGCGTCCCGGGCGGCCTCGCCGACACCCATGTTGACGACGATCTTGACGAGCCGCGGCACCTGCATCGGGTTGCCGAACTGGTGCTGCTCCTGCAGCTGCGCCACGATCTCGTTGCGGTACCGCTCCTTGAGGCGCGGCATGGTCTTGGTTTCGGTAGCCGTGGTCATCACAGGTCCTTACCGGTGCTACGCGCGATGCGGACCTTCTGGCCGTTGTCGTCGATCCGGTAACCGACGCGGGTCGGCTTGCCGTCGGAGTCCAGGACCTGCACGTTCGAGACGTGGATCGGGGCCTCCTGGGTGACGATGCCACCGGTCTTGGCGCCACGCTGGGTGGTGCTGATGCGGGTGTGCTTCTTGACCCGGTTCACGCCCTCGACCAGGACCTTGTCCTGCCGCGGGTAGGCCGCGATGACCTTACCCTTGGCACCCTTGTCCTTGCCGGCGATGACGACGACCGTGTCGCCCTTCTTGACCTTCACGGTCACAACACCTCCGGCGCGAGAGAGATGATCTTCATGAACCGCTTGTCCCGCAGCTCCCGGCCCACCGGGCCGAAGATGCGGGTACCGCGCGGGTCCCCGCCGTCCTTGATGATGACGGCGGCGTTCTCGTCGAAGCGGATGTACGAACCGTCCGGCCGCCGCCTCTCCTTGGCGGTGCGAACGACGACGGCCTTGACGACGTCGCCCTTCTTCACACCGGCACCCGGGATCGCGTCCTTGACGGTGGCCACGATGACGTCGCCGATACTCGCGTAGCGCCGACCGGAGCCACCGAGAACCCGGATGCACAGGATCTCCCGGGCACCCGTGTTGTCGGCGACGCGCAGTCGCGACTCCTGCTGAATCACGTCTATCTCCTATGTCTGCCGGTTCTCCGGCCGCGCATGGCGGCCGGAGCCTGGCGGAACCCGCGCCCGACTGACGCCGGGCGAGCTCGAGCCTTCGCTACTTGGCCTTTTCCAGGATCTCCACGAGCCGCCACCGCTTCGTGGCGGACAGCGGCCGGGTCTCCATGATCATGACCCGGTCGCCGATGCCTGCGGTGTTCTGCTCGTCGTGCACCTTCAACTTGCGCGTACGACGCATGATCTTGCCGTACAGCGCGTGCTTGACCCGGTCCTCGACCTCGACGACGACGGTCTTTTCCATCTTGTCGCTGACCACGAGGCCCTCACGCACCTTGCGGCGGGCCCGCGCGGCGGCGGTGGTGGTGTTCTCGCTCATGATGCAGTCACCTCAGTCGGCGCGGCCGAGAGACCCAGCTCGCGCTCACGCATGATCGTGTAGATCCGGGCGATCTCCCGACGGATGACCTGCAACCGCCGGTTGTTGTCCAGCTGGCCGGTCGCGGCCTGCACGCGGAGGTTGAACAGCTCCGCCTTGGCCTCGCGCAGCTTCGTGACCAGCTCCTCCTCGGAGAGCTCACGCAGCTCGGAGGCCTTAACGCCCGCTGCCATCAGGATTCACCCACTTCGCGCGTAACAATGCGGCACTTCATCGGGAGCTTGTGGATCGCGCGACGCATCGCCTCTCGCGCGATCTGCTCGTTGGGGAAGGACATCTCGAAGAGAACCCGCCCCGGCTTGACGTTGGCGACCCACCACTCGGGCGAGCCCTTACCGGAACCCATCCGGGTCTCGGCCGGCTTCTTGGTGAGAGCCTGGTCCGGGAAGATCGTGATCCAGACCTTGCCACCACGCTTGATGTGGCGGGTCATCGCGATACGCGCCGACTCGATCTGGCGGTTCGTCACGTACGCCGGCTCGAGAGCCTGGATCCCGAACTCGCCGAACACCACCCGGTTACCACCCTTGGACGCGCCACTGCGGTCCGGGTGGTGCGGCTTGCGGAAGCCCTTCGGGGGCTTGCGCGGCATCAGCATCTGTCAGCCCTCCTGCTGCGTTTCTGCCGCGGCGGCGACGGCGGCGGGATCCACCGCGTCCCCACTCGGCGTCTCGGCCTGCTGCGCGATGGTCGTCGCGGCGGCGGCCCGGCCGGCCTCGGTACCGCCGGCGGTCGTGCCGGACGAGCCGGACCGGCCACGGCGCGGCCGCTCGGGGCGGTCGCCACGGTCACGGCGCGGACGCGACGGCGCCTCGGCCGGAGTCTCCCGACCCGGCACCGCGTCGCCCTTGTAGATCCAGACCTTCACGCCGATCCGGCCGAAGCTCGTACGGGCCTCGAAGAAGCCGTACTCGATGTTGGCCCGCAGCGTGTGCAGCGGAACCCGGCCCTCGCGGTAGAACTCGGTCCGGCTCATCTCGGCGCCGCCGAGACGACCCGAGACCTGGACCCGGATGCCCTTGCAGACCGGGTTCTTCATCGCGGACTGCATGGCCTTGCGCATCGCCCGACGGAAGCTGACCCGGCTGGAGAGCTGCTCGGCCACACCCTGTGCGACGAGCTGCGCGTCCGACTCGGGGTTCTTCACCTCGATGATGTTCAGCTGGACCTGCTTGCCGGTCAGCTTCTCGAGCTCGCCGCGGATCCGGTCGGCCTCCGCACCCTTACGGCCGATGACGATGCCCGGCCGGGCGGTGTGGATGTCGACGCGGACCCGGTCCCGGGTGCGCTCGATGTCGACCTTGGAGATGCCGGCGCGCTCGAGGCCCTTGGACATCATGCGGCGGATCTTGACGTCCTCGCCGATGTAGTCCTTGTAGAGCTTGTCCGCGAACCAGCGGGACTTCCAGTCGGTCGAGATGCCGAGCCGGAACCCGTGCGGGTGAACCTTCTGACCCATTACTCGGCGCCCTCCGTCTTGCTCTGCGTCTCGGCCGGCTCCGCCTGCTTCGCGGGGGCCGCCTTCTTCGCGGCCGCCTTCTTCGGCGCGGCCGGCGCCACCGCCTCCACCGCGACGGTGATGTGGCAGGTGCGCTTGCGGATCCGGTACGCCCGGCCCTGCGCCCGCGGCTGGAACCGCTTCATGGTCGGGCCCTCGTCCACGAACGCCTCGCTGACGAGCAGCGCGTCGGGGTCCAGCCGCTCGTTGTTCTCCGCGTTGGCGATCGCGCTCGCGAGCACCTTGTACACCTGCTCGCTCGCAGCCTGCGGCGCGAACTGCAGCACCGTGAGCGCCTCCTTCGCGGGCAGGCCGCGGACGAGGTTGACCACCCGGCGCGCCTTCATCGGCGAGATGCGCACGTGCCGCGCAACCGCCCGCGCGCCCGGAAGCACCGGAGCGTCGCCCTTTCCTGGCATCGCTGTAACCCCTTGTTCCTCTATCCGTATGCCCGCGGCGTCAGCGCCGACGGCTCTTCCGGTCGTCCTTCTCGTGACCCTTGAACGTGCGGGTCAGCGCGAACTCGCCGAGCTTGTGCCCGACCATCGCCTCAGTCACGAACACCGGGACGTGCTTGCGTCCGTCGTGCACGGCGATCGTGTGGCCCAGCATCTCGGGGATGATCGTCGAGCGCCGCGACCAGGTCTTGATGACGTTCTTCGAGCCCTTGTCGTTCTGCGTCTCCACCTTCTTGAGCAGGTGGTCGTCGATGAACGGGCCCTTCTTCAGGCTGCGAGGCATGTCTTATCTCCCTCAGCCGCGCTTACGCGTGGCGTAGCGGCGGCGGACGATCAGCCGGTCACTCGGCTGGCCCTTACGACGGGTGCGGCCCTCGGGCTTACCCTGCGGGTTGACCGGGTGGCGACCACCGGAGGTCTTACCCTCACCACCACCGTGCGGGTGGTCGACCGGGTTCATGGCGACACCACGGACGGTCGGGCGCTTGCCCTTCCACCGCATCCGGCCGGCCTTGCCCCAGTTGATGTTCGACTGGTCGGCGTTGCCGATCTCACCGATGCTGGCGCGGCAGCGGACGTCGACCCGCCGGATCTCGCCGGACGGCATGCGCAGGGTCGCGTACACACCCTCACGGCCGAGCAGCTGGATACCGACGCCGGCCGAGCGGGCCAGCTTGGCACCGCCGCCCGGACGCAGCTCCACGCTGTGGATCGTGGTACCGACCGGGATGTTGCGCAGCGGCAGGTTGTTGCCCGGCTTGATGTCGGCGCCCGGACCCGACTCGACGCGGTCGCCCTGCTTCAGGTCCTTCGGCGCGAGGATGTAGCGCTTCTCGCCGTCGGCGTAGTGCAGCAGCGCGATGCGCGCGGTGCGGTTCGGGTCGTACTCGATGTGGGCGACCTTCGCCGGCACGCCGTCCTTGTCGACCCGCTTGAAGTCGATCAGACGGTACTGGCGCTTGTGGCCGCCACCGTGGTGCCGCGCGGTGATCCGGCCGTGGGCGTTACGCCCACCCTTCTTCGGCAGCGGAGCCAGCAGCGACTTCTCAGGCGTCGACCGGGTGATCTCAGCGAAGTCGGCGACGCTGGAGCCACGCCGGCCCGGCGTCGTCGGCTTGTACTTACGGATAGCCATTGTCTACACCCCTCAGCTGACCGGGCCGCCGAAGGCCTCGATACGGTCACCGTCAGCCAGCTTCACGATCGCCCGCTTGGTGGCCTTACGCTGCCCGAAACCGGTCTTGGTCCGCTTGCGCTTGCCCTGGCGGTTGAGCGTGTTGACCGTCAGGACGCGGACGTCGAAGATCTGCTGGATCGCGATCTTGATCTCGGTCTTGTTCGCGTCCGGGTGCACCAGGAAGGTGTACCAGTTGCGGTTCAGCTCGCTGTAGCTCTTCTCCGAGACGACCGGCGCCACGATGATGTCGCGCGGGTCGGCGATCGTGCTCACTTGCCACCCTCCTCGGTGGTCTCGGCGGGAACACCCAGGAACTCGTCCAGGGCGTCCTTGGTGAAGACCACGTCGTCGGCCACCAGCACGTCGTACGTGTTGAGCTGGCCGGCCTCGATCAGGTGCACCCGCGGCTCGTTGCGCAGCGACACCCAGTTCAGCTCGTCGGTGCTGCTCAGCACGACCAGGACCCGACGGGCCTCGGTCAGCTTCGCCAGCGTGGCCAGGGCGGCCTTGGTCGACGGCTTCTCGCCCGAGACGAACGCCTCGACGACGTGCACCTGTCCGGCGCGGGCCCGGTCGGAGAGGGCGCCACGCAGGGCGGCGGCCTTCATCTTCTTCGGGGTCCGCTGGCTGTAGTCGCGCGGCACGGGGCCGTGCACGACGCCACCGCCGGCGAACTGCGGCGCGCGGATCGAGCCCTGCCGGGCGCGACCGGTGCCCTTCTGCTTGTACGGCTTCTTGCCGCCGCCGGCGACCTCGCCGCGGGTCTTGACCTTGTGCGTGCCCTGCCGGGCCGCCGCGAGCTGGGCCACCACGACCTGGTGCATCAGCGCGACGTTGGCCTGGACGTCGAAGATGTCGGCGGGCAGCTCGACGGAGCCGCTCTTGGAGCCTTCGACGGTGAGGACGTCAACGGTGGTCACTTGGCCGCACCGCCCTTCTTCGCCTTGGTCTTGGCCGCGGTACGGACCAGGACCAGCGCGCCCTTGGGGCCGGGAATGGCGCCACGGACGAGCAGGAGGTTGTTCTCGGTGTCGACCGCCTGGACGGTCAGGTTCTGCACGGTGTAGCGCACGCCACCCATGCGGCCGGCCATCCGGGTGCCCTTGAAGACACGACCCGGGGTGGCGCAGGCGCCGATGGAGCCGGGCGAGCGGTGCTTGCGCTCGACACCGTGGCTGGCGCGCAGACCGTGGAAGCCGTGCCGCTTCATCGGGCCGGCGTAGCCCTTGCCCTTGGTCTTGCCGGTCACGTCGATGGAGACGCCGGCCGGGAACTCCTCGACCGTGATCTCCTGGCCGAGCGAGTAGTCCGCGGCGTCGGCGGTGCGCAGCTCGACGATGTGGCGGCGCGGCGCGACGTCGGCCTTCGCGTAGTGCCCGCTGATCGGCTTCTTGACCTTGCGCGGGTCGATCGTGCCGTACGCGAGCTGGACCGCGGAGTAACCGTCCTTCTCGGCGCTACGAACCTGGCTGATGACGCACGGGCCGGCCTCGACCACGGTCACCGGGACAACACGGTTGTTGTCCCAGACCTGGGTCATGCCGAGCTTGGCGCCCAGGATCCCCTTGACTTGCCTGTCCATTTGTCCGGTCCCTACAGCTTGATCTCGATGTCGACGCCAGCCGGCAGGTCGAGGCGCATGAGCGAGTCGACCGTCTTCGGGGTCGGGTCGATGATGTCGATCAGCCGCTTGTGCGTGCGCATCTCGAAGTGCTCGCGCGAGTCCTTGTACTTGTGCGGCGAGCGGATAACGCAGAAACGGTTGATCTCCGTGGGCAGCGGCACCGGGCCCGCGACCTGCGCCCCGGTACGCGTCACCGTCTCGACGATCTTCCGAGCCGAGGAGTCGACGACCTCGTGGTCATAGGCCTTGAGCCGGATGCGGATCTTCTGTCCCGCCATGGTGGCTTCTGTTCCTTCTCTCGATGCCGCTGTGTTGCGGGCGCCTGTACCGGCTGGCACAGGCCCACTTCGCCGACCCCCGCGGTCGGGCGTGTCGCGCCCTCGGGCCAGGCTCCGCCCCGGGACTCCGGAGCGACTCTGACCGCGCGGTGGGTCAAGGCGTCGATCGCACTACCGCGACCTGAACGCCGTGCGAGGGTGGTTGGCGGACGGGCCGCCAACCACCCTACGCTCGACTGCTCTGCCACCCGGAGGTTCAGCGAAAGCCGAACACAGGCAGCGAACTGTCGTTACGCAACCTGACTAGTATGCCGCACGACCGGCGGCGGGTCTAATCGGGGTTACCTAGCTCACTTGATGATCTTGGTGACGAACCCGGCGCCGACGGTGCGGCCACCCTCGCGGATCGCGAACTTGAGGTTCTCCTCCATGGCGATGGGCTGGATCAGCTTCACCGTCATGGTGGTGTTGTCACCCGGCATGACCATCTCGGTGCCCTCGGGGAGGGTGACGACACCGGTGACGTCCGTGGTCCGGAAGTAGAACTGCGGACGGTAGTTCTGGAAGAACGGGGTGTGGCGGCCACCCTCCTCCTTGGAGAGGATGTAGACCGTCGCCTCGAACTCCGTGTGCGGGGTCGTGGTGCCCGGCTTGATGACGACCATGCCGCGCTCGACGTCCTCGCGCTTGATGCCACGCAGCAGCAGGCCGACGTTCTCGCCCGCGCGGGCCTCGTCGAGCAGCTTGCGGAACATCTCGATGCCGGTGCAGGTGGTCTTCATCGACTTCTCGCGGATGCCGACGATCTCCACCTCCTCGTTCGGCTTGAGCACGCCACGCTCGGCGCGGCCGGTGACGACCGTGCCACGACCGGTGATCGTGAAGACGTCCTCGATGGGCATGAGGAACGGCTTCTCGGTCTCGCGCTCCGGCTGCGGGATCGCGGTGTCGACCGCGGTCATCAGGTCCAGCAGCTTGCCGGTCCACTCGGGGTCACCCTCGAGGGCCTTCAGCGCGGAGACCCGCACGACCGGCAGGTCGTCGCCCGGGTAGTCCTGGTTCGACAGCAGCTCACGAACCTCGAGCTCGACGAGCTCCAGGAGCTCCTCGTCGTCGACCATGTCGCTCTTGTTGAGCGCCACGACGATGTACGGCACGCCGACCTGGCGGGCCAGCAGCACGTGCTCGCGGGTCTGCGGCATCGGGCCGTCGGTCGCCGCGACCACCAGGATCGCGCCGTCCATCTGGGCGGCACCGGTGATCATGTTCTTGATGTAGTCGGCGTGACCGGGGCAGTCGACGTGCGCGTAGTGCCGCGCCTCGGTCTGGTACTCGACGTGCGCGATGGAGATCGTGATGCCGCGGGCCTTCTCCTCCGGCGCCTTGTCGATCTCGTCGAACGGCGTGTACGGGTTCAGGTCCGGGTACTGGTCGTGCAGGACCTTGGTGATGGCCGCCGTCAGCGTCGTCTTACCGTGGTCGATGTGACCAATGGTGCCGATGTTGACGTGCGGCTTAGTCCGCTCGAACTTCGCCTTCGCCACTGGGTCCTCCTGTGGACTTCTTGGTTCGTACGCCCGGCGCGCCGGTCGGCGCTTAGGACTCTGTCGACAGCCTTTCCGGCCTGACGGCCGGAGAGCTTTGGTGGGTTCTGCGGCGATGAAGCCTACAGGCCCGGTCTCACGCGTTCCGACCGAGGTGGTCGCGGGCGGGAGCACCCTCCCGCGACCGCCTCGGATCATCGATCACGTCAGGTGAGGGTCACTCACCCGTCGCCTTGGCGATGATCTCCTTCGCGACCGAGGACGGAACCTCGGCGTAGGAGTCGAACTGCATGCTGTAGCTAGCCCGGCCCTGGGTCTTCGACCGCAGGTCGCCGACGTAGCCGAACATCTCCGACAACGGCACCAGTGCCTTGACGACGCGGGCGCCGCTGCGCTCCTCCATCGCCTGGATGATGCCGCGGCGGGAGTTGAGGTCGCCGATGACGTCACCCATGTTCTCCTCAGGAGTGGTGACCTCAACGGCCATCATCGGCTCGAGGAGCGCGGGGTCGGCCTTGCGGGCCGCCTCCTTCATCACCATCGAGCCGGCGATCTTGAATGCCATTTCCGACGAGTCCACCTCGTGGTACTGGCCGTCAAGCAGGGTGAGCTTGACACCCACCAGCGGGAAGCCGGCGAGGATGCCGTACTGCATGGCGTCCTGCGCGCCCGCGTCCACCGACGGGATGAACTCCCGGGGGATGCGGCCACCGGTGACGGCGTTGGCGAACTCGTAGGTCGGGGCGTCGTTGCCGAGCGGCAGCGGCTCCAGGCTGATGATCACCCGGGCGTACTGGCCGGAACCACCGGTCTGCTTCTTGTGGGTGTACTCGACCTTGTCCACCTTGCGGCGGATGGTCTCGCGGTACGCCACCTGCGGCTTACCGATGTTGGCCTCGACGTTGAACTCGCGGCGCATCCGGTCGACCAGGATGTCCAGGTGCAGCTCGCCCATGCCGGAGATGACCGTCTGACCGGTCTGGTCGTCCAGCTTGACGCGGAAGGTCGGGTCCTCCTCGGCCAGCCGCTGGATGGCGGTGCTGAGCTTCTCCTGGTCGGCCTTGGTCTTCGGCTCGATGGCGACCTCGATGACCGGCTCCGGGAAGGTCATCGACTCCAGGATGACCGGGTTCGCCGGGTCGCACAGGGTGTCACCGGTGGTGGTCTGCTTGAGACCCTGCACCGCGATGATGTCGCCAGCCTGGGCCGAGCTGCGCTCTTCCCGCTTGTTGGCGTGCATCTGGTAGATCTTGCCGATCCGCTCCTTGCGGTCCTTGGTGGAGTTGACCACCTGGGAGCCGGACTCGAGCGTGCCGGAGTAGATCCGCACGTAGGTGAGCTTGCCGAGGTGCTTGTCCGTCTGGATCTTGAAGGCGAGGCCCGAGAAGGGCTCCGACTTCGACGGCTTGCGCTGCAGCGGGGTCTCGCCGTCGGTGGCCGTACCCTCGATCGCCGGGATGTCCAGCGGCGACGGCAGGTACGCGATGACCGCGTCCAGCATCGGCTGGATGCCCTTGTTCTTGAAGGCGGTGCCGGTGAGGACCGGGTTGGCCTTGCCGGCGATGGTGGCCCGACGGATGGCGTCCTTCATCTCCTCGACGGAGATCTCCTCGCCCTCCAGGTACTTCTCCATCACCGCGTCGTCGACGTCGGCCAGGGTCTCCACCAGCTTCTCGCGCCACTCCGCGGCGGAGTCGGCGAGGTCGGCAGGGATCTCCTCGATCGCGTAGTCCTCACCCTTCTGCGTCTCGCCGCGCCAGGTGAGGGCCCGCATCTCGACCAGGTCGACCACGCCGATGAAGTCGGACTCGGCGCCGATCGGGATCTGGAGGACCAGCGGGGTGGCGTTGAGCCGGTCGATCATCATCTGCACGCAGCGGAAGAAGTCGGCACCGGTCCGGTCGAGCTTGTTGACGAAGCACATCCGGGGGACGTTGTACTTGTCCGCCTGCCGCCAGACGTTCTCCGTCTGCGGCTCCACGCCGGCGACACCGTCGTAGACCGCGACCGCGCCGTCCAGCACCCGCAGCGACCGCTCGACCTCGACCGTGAAGTCGACGTGGCCGGGCGTGTCGATGATCTGGATCGTGTGGCCCTTCCACTCACACTTGGTAGCAGCGGAGGTGATGGTGATACCACGCTCCTGCTCCTGCTCCATCCAGTCCATGACGGCACCGCCCTCGTGGACCTCACCGATCTTGTACGTGATGCCGGTGTAGAACAGGATCCGCTCGGTGGTGGTGGTCTTACCGGCATCGATGTGGGCCATGATGCCGATGTTGCGTACGTTGGCGAGCGCGTCTGCGGCGGCCACTTCAATCCCTACTTATCGTCGTCTCGACACAACTGGTGGCGGTTCCGGCGCCCGTGGGGGCGCCGGAACCAGGGTGTTACCAGCGGTAGTGCGCGAAGGCCTTGTTGGACTCGGCCATCTTGTGCGTGTCCTCGCGCCGCTTGACGGCGGCACCGAGGCCGTTGCTCGCGTCCAGCAGCTCGTTCATCAGCCGCTCGATCATGGTCTTCTCGCGACGGGCGCGGGAGTAGGTGACCAGCCAGCGCAGGCCCAGGGTGGTCGCCCGGGCGGGGCGGACCTCGACCGGGACCTGGTAGGTGGCGCCACCGACGCGGCGGCTACGCACCTCGAGGGTCGGCTTGACGTTGTCCATCGCCCGCTTGAGGGTGACGACCGGGTCGGTGCCGGACTTCTCACGGCAGCCCTCGAGGGCGGCGTAGACGATGCGCTCGGCGAGCTGACGCTTACCGCGCAGGAGGATCTTGTTCACCAACTGGGTGACCAGCGGCGAGTTGTACACCGGGTCAGCGACCAGCGGCTTCCGCGGAGCGGGTCCCTTACGCGGCATGTCAGCTCTTCTCCTTCTTCGCGCCGTAACGGCTGCGCGCCTGCTTGCGGTTGCGGACACCCTGGGTGTCCAGCGAGCCGCGAACGATCTTGTAACGCACGCCGGGGAGGTCCTTCACCCGGCCGCCGCGGACGAGCACGATCGAGTGCTCCTGGAGGTTGTGGCCGACGCCCGGGATGTAGGCGGTCACCTCGATCTGGCTGCTGAGCTTGACACGAGCGACCTTGCGCAGCGCCGAGTTCGGCTTCTTCGGGGTGGTGGTGTACACGCGGGTGCACACGCCGCGCCGCTGAGGGGAACCCTTCAGCGCCGGGGTCTTGGTCTTACTCGTCTTAGCCTGGCGGCCCTTTCGGACCAGCTGCTGGATCGTGGGCACCGGGTTTCTCCGCTCCCTTCGACCGCCTGGTGGCGGCCGCACCGTCTGCCGTAGCCGACCAGATGGTCGACTCTCCTACATTCCGACCAGGGCCACCTCGCGGTGGTCCCGGCACCCGCGGTCGGGCGTGTCGCCCAGCTCACGGCCCCGCCGCCGACGCTCGCGCGTTGTCGACGGGGTCTTGCACCGGCGCACGGCGGGCCGCGCGCCGGATCTTTGGCTTTGTCGTGCTCCCACGCGATCTCCGGCTCACCGGATCCAGCGCACGCACGAGTTGCCCGGGCTGGCCCGGGCACAAGGGGAAAGAGTACCTACCACAACCGCACAGGTCAAAACGGAGCGGCCTGCGGAGCGTCCACCGCCTGCCGATCGAACCCGTCGCGCCTACCCGCCCGTGGTGGGCACCTACGGACCCAAGTGTACCGGCTTCCCCGCAGACCGACCCGTCGACCCCGTCACGGCCGCCGTCACGCCCCACGGGCGGGCACGGGCGTCACCCGAGCGTCAGCAGCAACGCCAGCCCCAGGCCGAGCAGGCTGAGCAGCAGTCCCGCCCCGCCACAGCTGACGCCGGCCACCGCCAGGCCCCGCCCGGTGAACCGGACCGCCGGCGGGGCGGCCGGGCGCCGGATCTGCCGCATCCCCAGCAGGCCGGCCACGACGGCGCCCGCGCCGGCCAGGACGCCCAGCACCGTGAACGCGCCGGCCGCCCATGCGCCACCCACGCCGCCGACCGCGCCGACACAGATCACGAGCAGCGCGACAAGCGTCGAGACGATCCCGGCCACCAGCGAACCCACGGCCAGGCCGGAGGTGACCGGCGGCACGTCGAGGTGCACCACGCCGAAGGACGTGCCCGCGACCGGGTCGACCCGCTTCGGCGGCCGGGCGGCCTCGCGCGGCGGCGGGGGCGGGCCCGGGCCCCAGCCCGGCGCCGGCGGCGGGCCCGCTGCCGCGGGCGAGGTGCCCCACGAGGACACCGACGACGGACCCGGGATCCCCGCCCCGGGCGAGGCGCCCCAGGACGATGCCGACGGCGGGCCCGGGTCCCCTGCCCCGGACGGGCCGTTCCAGGGCGCCACCGGCGGCGGGTGCCCCGGCGCGGCGGACGGCGTGCCCGCGTCGGGTCGCGCCCACTGCGTCCCGCCGGGCGGGGCGTCGGGATTCGCGGCGGGGTGCGCCACGGGATCGCCGCCCGGGTAGCGCGCCGGTTCCGTCACGGGTCCTCCTGTCGACGTCTCGGCGTCCACCGCCGCGCGACGGACACCGGGCCAGGCTACCGCCGCCGGCCCGACGGCCCGCGCCCGGCGCGAGACCCGTTCCCCTCGGGCGGGTCGGTCAGTCCATGTTCGGTGCGAAGTCCTGCCCGTAGGGCGTGTCGGCGAGCCGGACCACCCCGAGCACCACCGCGGCCACCACGCTGACGGCGACGAGCACCAGGCCCGTCCAGGCCAGCCGCTCCCCCCGCCGCAGCCAGGCGGAGCCGGTCAGGAAACCCCCCGAGGCGTACGCCTCCCGGCGCGCCTGGCGGGCGAGCTGGAGCGCCACCGTGGCCGGCACCACGCCGCCGATGAACAGGCCGGTCAACGCGCCGATCAGGCCGAGCGCGAAGACCGCCCGCGCCTTGGTGGCCCGGGCCGGGTCCGGGTCGAGCGGATGGCGGGGCAGCCCCGGCTGGGCGACGGGCGCCTGCCCGGGTGCGGTCGTCATGCCCCCATCATGCCCCGGGCCGCTCCGCCGCGGCGCCCGCACGGGCCACCCCGACCCCGGGACGCGACGAGGCCCCCGGCGCGTGCCGGGGGCCTCGTCGATCGTGCTGCCTAGCGGTACGACCCGAAGTCGAAGTCGTCCAGCGGAACCGCCTGGCCACTGGCCGGCCCGAAGCCGTAGTCGGTCTCCGGGTAGCCGGTCATCGAGTAGACCTTGGCCTTCGCCTCCTCGGTCGGCTCGACCCGGACGTTGCGGTACTTGCTGATGCCCG
Organism: Micromonospora sp. USAFONa4; assembly: GCF_057197825.1. Lineage (NCBI taxonomy): Bacteria > Bacillati > Actinomycetota > Actinomycetes > Micromonosporales > Micromonosporaceae > Micromonospora > Micromonospora sp. USAFONa4. The sequence goes on from NZ_CM170072.1 coordinate 2,566,406, forward strand.
TACCGGCCGGGATGAGCTTACCGATGATCACGTTCTCCTTGAGGCCGACGAGCGAGTCGCTGCGCGAGTTGATCGCCGCGTCGGTCAGCACCCGGGTGGTCTCCTGGAAGGAGGCCGCCGAGAGCCAGGAGTCGGTGGCCAGCGAGGCCTTGGTGATACCCATCAGCACCGGACGGCCGGCGGCGGGCTCGCCGCCCTCGGAGACGAGTCGGCGGTTCTCCGACTCGAACAGCGCCCGGTCGACCAGCACGCCCGGCAGGAACTCGGTCGAGCCGGAGTCGATGACCGTCACCCGCTTGAGCATCTGGCGGATGATGATCTCGATGTGCTTGTCGTGGATGAGCACACCCTGCGAGCGGTAGACCTCCTGGACCTCACTGGTCAGGTGGACCTGGACCGCTCGCGGACCCATGATCCGCAGAAGCTCGTGCGGGTCGATGGTGCCCTCGGTCAGCTTCTCGCCGACCGCGACGTGACCGCCGTCGTGGGTCCGCAGCCGGACCCGCTTGGAGATCTTGTCGTAGACGATCTCGTCGCTGCCGTCGTCCGGCACCACGATGATCTTCCGCGAGCGCTCGCCGTCCTCGATCCGGATCCGACCCGGGGTGTCGGCGATGGGCGCCTTGCCCTTCGGGACCCGGGCCTCGAAGATCTCCTGGACACGGGGCAGACCCTGGGTGATGTCCTCACCCGCGACGCCACCGGTGTGGAAGGTACGCATCGTCAGCTGCGTACCCGGCTCACCGATCGACTGGGCGGCGATGATGCCGACCGCCTCGCCGACGTCCACGGTCTTGCCGGTCGGCAGCGAGCGGCCGTAGCACGCACCGCAGACGCCCAGCTTCGACTCGCAGGTGAGCACGCTGCGCACCCGGACCGTCTCCGTCCCGGCGGCGACGATCTTGTCGACCAGGATCGAGTTGATGTCCTGACCCCGCTCGGCGACGACGACGCCGTCCGGCCCCTTGATGTCGTCGGCCAGCGTCCGGGCGTGCACGCTGGTCTCGGCGTGCTCGTGCACGACCAGCTTGCCGTCGATCCGCTCGCCGATCTGCATCGGGATGGCGCGGTCGGTGCCGCAGTCCTCCTCGCGGATGATGACGTCCTGCGAGACGTCAACCAGACGACGGGTCAGGTAACCCGAGTCGGCGGTACGCAGGGCGGTGTCCGCGAGACCCTTACGGGCACCGTGCGTGGAGATGAAGTACTCCAGCACGGACAGACCCTCCCGGTAGCTGGCCTTGATCGGCCGCGGGATGATCTCGCCCTTCGGGTTGGCCACCAGACCACGGATCGCCGCGATCTGCCGGAGCTGGAGGAGGTTACCGCGGGCGCCCGAGTTGATCATCTTCCACAGCGGGTTCTCCTGCGGCAGGGCGGTGTCCATCTCCTTGGCGACCTCGTTGGTCGCCTTGGTCCAGATCTGGATGAGCTCGCCGCGACGCTCCTCCGGGGTCATCAGACCGCGCTGGTACTGCTTGTCGATCTGGTCGGCTTCCTTCTCGTACCGCTCCAGGATCTCCCGCTTGCGCGGCGGGGCGATGACGTCCTCCATGCCGATCGTCACGCCGGACCAGGTGGCCCAGTGGAAGCCGGCCTCCTTGAGCCCGTCCAGGGTGGCGGCCAGCGCCACCTTGGGGAAGCGCTCGGCGAGGTCGTTGACGATCGCGGAGAGCTGACCCTTGCGGATCTCGTAGTTCACGAAGCGGTAGCCCTGCGGCAGCGTCTCGTTGAACAGCACCCGACCGAGGGTCGTCTCCACGGTCAGCGGCTCGCCCTCGACCCAGCCCTCCGGGGCGGTCCACGCCTCGGCGCCGGCACCGTTGTCGACCCCGATCACGCCACGCAGGCGGATCTTCACCGGGGCCTGGAGGTGCAGCTCGCCGTTGTCGTACGCCATCCGGGCCTCGGCGTCCGAGCTGAACGCCCGGCCCTCGCCCTTCTCGCCCGCCGTGAGGTGGGTGAGGTGGTAGAGGCCGATGACCATGTCCTGGGTGGGCATGGTTACGGGCTTGCCGTCGGCCGGCTTGAGGATGTTGTTCGACGACAGCATCAGGATCCGCGCCTCGGCCTGGGCCTCGGCGGACAGCGGCACGTGCACCGCCATCTGGTCACCGTCGAAGTCGGCGTTGAACGCGGTGCAGACCAGCGGGTGGATCTGGATGGCCTTGCCCTCGACGAGCTGCGGCTCGAAGGCCTGGATGCCCAGGCGGTGCAGGGTCGGCGCCCGGTTCAGCAGGACCGGGTGCTCGCCGATGACCTCTTCGAGCACGTCCCACACGACCGGGCGCTGCCGCTCGACCATCCGCTTGGCGGACTTGATGTTCTGCGCGTGGTTGAGGTCGACCAGCCGCTTCATCACGAACGGCTTGAACAGCTCCAGCGCCATCTGCTTGGGCAGGCCGCACTGGTGCAGCTTCAGCTTCGGGCCGACGACGATGACCGAACGGCCCGAGTAGTCGACGCGCTTGCCCAGCAGGTTCTGCCGGAACCGGCCCTGCTTGCCCTTGAGCATGTCGGAGAGCGACTTCAGCGGGCGGTTGCCCGGCCCGGTGACCGGCCGGCCGCGGCGGCCGTTGTCGAACAGCGCGTCGACGGCCTCCTGGAGCATCCGCTTCTCGTTGTTGACGATGATCTCGGGCGCGCCGAGGTCGATCAGCCGCTTGAGGCGGTTGTTCCGGTTGATCACGCGGCGGTACAGGTCGTTCAGGTCGGAGGTCGCGAAGCGGCCACCGTCGAGCTGCACCATCGGACGCAGGTCCGGCGGGATGACCGGCACGCAGTCGAGCACCATGCCGAGCGGCGAGTTGCGGGTGTTCAGGAACGCCGCGACGACCTTGAGTCGCTTGAGCGCCCGGATCTTCCGCTGCCCCTTGCCGGAGCGGATGGTCTCGCGCAGGTTCTCGGCCTCGGCGTCGAGGTCCATGTTCTGGACCAGCGCCTTGATGGCCTCGGCGCCCATGCCGCCGGTGAAGTACTCGCCGAACCGGTCCCGCAGCTCGCGGTAGAGCAGTTCGTCGGTGACGAGCTGCTTCGGCTCCAGCTTGCGGAAGGTGTCCAGCACCTCGTCCAGGCGGTCGATCTCGCGCTGGGCCCGGTCGCGGATCTGGCGCATCTCGCGCTCTCCGCCCTCCTTGACCTTGCGCCGGACGTCCGCCTTGGCACCCTCGGCCTCCAGCTCGGCCAGGTCGGCCTCGAGCTTGGTGGCCCGCTTCTCGATCTCCGAGTCGCGGCTGTTCTCGGCCTGCCGCTTCTCGGCCAGGATCTCGTTCTCGATCGTCGAGAGGTCACGGTGACGCGACTCGGCGTCCACGCTCGTCACGACGTACGAGGCGAAGTAGATGATCTTTTCGAGGTCCTTGGGGGCGAGGTCCAGCAGGTAGCCCAGCCGGCTCGGCACGCCCTTGAAGTACCAGATGTGGGTCACCGGCGCGGCGAGCTCGATGTGCCCCATCCGCTCGCGGCGGACCTTCGACCGGGTCACCTCGACGCCGCAGCGCTCGCAGATGATGCCCTTGAACCGGACCCGCTTGTACTTACCGCAGTAGCACTCCCAGTCCCGCTGCGGACCGAAGATCTTCTCGCAGAAGAGCCCGTCCTTTTCCGGCTTCAGGGTGCGGTAGTTGATCGTCTCAGGCTTCTTGACCTCACCGTGCGACCACTGACGGATGTCGTCGGCGGTGGCGAGGCCGATGCGCAGCTCGTCGAAGAAGTTGACGTCGAGCACTATGTCCCCTATGTCGTCGTCTGTACTGCTAGCTAGTGGGTGGGGTCGGGAGCCGGCGAGCCGGCCCCCGACCGCTCACCTCAGACCTCTTCGACCGAGCTCGGCTCGCGCCGGGACAGGTCGATGCCCAGCTCCTCCGCGGCGCGGAACACCTCGTCGTCGGTCTCGCGCATCTCCAGGGCCACGCCGTCGCTGGACAGCACCTCGACGTTGAGGCACAGCGACTGCAGCTCCTTGAGCAGCACCTTGAACGACTCCGGGATGCCCGGCTCCGGGATGTTCTCGCCCTTGACGATGGCCTCGTAGACCTTGACCCGGCCGAGGACGTCGTCGGACTTGATCGTCAACAGCTCCTGCAGGGCGTACGCGGCGCCGTACGCCTGCATCGCCCAGCACTCCATCTCGCCGAAGCGCTGGCCACCGAACTGCGCCTTACCACCCAGCGGCTGCTGAGTGATCATCGAGTACGGGCCGGTCGACCGCGCGTGGATCTTGTCGTCGACCAGGTGGTTGAGCTTCAGGATGTAGATGTAGCCGACCGCGATCGGGTCCGGCAGCGGCTCGCCGGAGCGACCGTCGAACAGCTGCGCCTTGCCCGTGGAACCGATCAGCTGCTTGCCGTCCCGGTTGGGCAGGGTCGACGCCAGCAGGCCGGAGATCTCCTCCTCGCGGGCACCGTCGAAGACCGGCGTGGCCACGTTGGTGTCCGGCTCCGACTCGTGCGCCTCGATGGAGCGCAGCTGGCGCTTCCACTCGGCGTCGTCGCCGTCGACGCTCCACCCCGTCTTCGCCACCCAGCCGAGGTGCGTCTCCAGCACCTGGCCGATGTTCATCCGGGACGGCACACCCAGCGGGTTGAGCACGATGTCGACGGGCGTGCCGTCCTCCAGGAACGGCATGTCCTCGATCGGCAGGATCTTGGAGATGACGCCCTTGTTGCCGTGCCGGCCGGCGAGCTTGTCGCCGTCCTGGATCTTCCGCTTCTGGGCGACGTAGACCCGGACCAGCTCGTTGACGCCCGGCGGCAGCTCGTCGCCGTCCTCGCGGGAGAAGGTACGCACGCCGATGACCGTGCCGGTCTCGCCGTGCGGCACCTTCAGCGAGGTGTCACGGACCTCGCGCGCCTTCTCACCGAAGATCGCGCGGAGCAGCCGCTCCTCCGGGGTCAGCTCGGTCTCGCCCTTGGGCGTGACCTTGCCGACCAGGATGTCGCCGGGGACGACCTCGGCACCGATCCGGATGATGCCGCGCTCGTCGAGGTCGGCGAGCATCTCCTCGCTGACGTTCGGGATGTCGCGGGTGATCTCCTCCGGACCCAGCTTGGTGTCCCGGGCGTCGACCTCGTGCTCCTCGATGTGGATCGAGGTGAGCACGTCCTGCTGCACGAGGCGCTGCGACAGGATGATCGCGTCCTCGTAGTTGTGGCCCTCCCAGCACATGAACGCCACGAGCAGGTTGCGCCCGAGCGCCATCTCGCCCTCGTCGGTGCACGGACCGTCGGCGATGACCTGGCCGGCCTCGACGCGGTCGCCCTCGAAGACGACCGGCTTCTGGTTGACGCAGGAGCCGGCGTTGGAGCGGCGGAACTTGTGCAGCAGGTACGTGCGGCGGTGGCCGTCGTCCTGGTGGATGGTGATGTAGTCGGCGCAGAGGTCCTCGATGACGCCGCCGACCTCGGCGACGACCACGTCACCGGCGTCGACCGCGGCACGGTATTCCATGCCGGTGCCGACGAGCGGGGACTCGGCCTTGACCAGCGGCACCGCCTGGCGCTGCATGTTCGCGCCCATCAGTGCCCGGTTGGCGTCGTCGTGCTCGAGGAACGGGATCATCGCGGTCGCGACCGAGGTCATCTGCCGCGGCGACACGTCCATGTAGTCGACGGCGCTCGGCACCACGTCCTCGGTCTCGCCGCCCTTACGGCGGCACAGGACCCGGTCCTCGGCGAACGTGCCGTCGGCCTTCAGCGGCGCGTTGGCCTGCGCCTTGACGAACCGGTCCTCCTCGTCCGCGGTCAGGTAGTCGATCTGGTCGGTGACCCGACCGTCGACGACCTTCCGGTACGGCGTCTCGATGAAGCCGAACGGGTTGACCCGGGCGAAGGTGGACAGCGCGCCGATCAGGCCGATGTTCGGGCCTTCCGGCGTCTCGATCGGGCACATCCGGCCGTAGTGGGACGGGTGCACGTCGCGGACCTCGAAGCCGGCCCGCTCCCGGGACAGACCACCCGGGCCGAGCGCGCTCAGCCGGCGCCGGTGGGTCAGGCCCGCCAGCGGGTTGGTCTGGTCCATGAACTGGGACAGCTGCGACGTGCCGAAGAACTCCTTGATCGCCGCCACCACGGGACGGATGTTGATCAGGGTCTGCGGCGTGATCGCCTCGACGTCCTGGGTGGTCATCCGCTCGCGGACGACGCGCTCCATCCGGGACAGACCGACCCGGACCTGGTTCTGGATCAGCTCACCCACGGTACGCAGGCGCCGGTTGCCGAAGTGGTCGATGTCGTCGGCCTCGTAGCCGTCCTCACCGGCGTGCAGCCGGCAGAGGTACTCCACGGTGGCGACGATGTCGTCCTCGGTCAGGGTGCCGGTCGTGATCGGCACCTCCAGCTCGAGCTTCTTGTTGAACTTGTAACGACCGACCTTGGCGACGTCGTACCGCTTCGGGTTGAAGAAGAGGTTGTCGAGCAGGGTCTGGGCGTTCTCGCGGGTCGGCGGCTCGCCAGGGCGGAGCTTCCGGTAGATGTCGAGCAACGCCTCGTCCGCGCCGGCGATGTGGTCCTTCTCGAGCGTGGTCATCATCAGCTCGGACCAGCCGAACCGCTCGCGGATGCGCTCGGCCGACCAACCGACGGCCTTGAGCAGAACGGTGACGGCCTGCCGGCGCTTGCGGTCGATGCGGACGCCGACCGTGTCGCGCTTGTCGATGTCGAACTCCAGCCAGGCGCCCCGGCTGGGAATGACCTTGACGCTGGTGAGGTCGCGGTCGGAGGTCTTGTCCGGCTGCTTGTCGAAGTAGACGCCCGGGGACCGGACGAGCTGGCTGACCACGACGCGCTCGGTGCCGTTGATGATGAAGGTGCCCTTCGGCGTCATCATCGGGAAGTCACCCATGAACACCGTCTGGCTCTTGATCTCGCCGGTGGTGTTGTTGGTGAACTCCGCGGTCACGAAGAGCGGGGCGCAGTAGGTCAGGTCCTTCTCCTTGCACTCCTCGATCGAGGCCTTGACCTCGTCGAAGCGCGGAGCCGAGAAGGAGAGCGACATGGTGCCGGAGAAGTCCTCAATGGGACTGATCTCGTCGAGGATCTCCGCGAGACCCGAGCGTGCGTGCGGGTCGTCCGCCGACCGGCCCTGCCAAGCCTCGTTGCCGACGAGCCAGTCGAAGGACTCGTTCTGGATGGCGAGGAGGTTGGGGACCTCGAGGTGTTCGGTGATCCTGCCGAATGAAACTCGGCGGGGAGCGAATGCGCTCGACGTACGACTGGTCTTCGCAGGGCGGGAAGCTGCCAAGATGCGTCCTTCCGAGGACCGGTGCTGCAGAACGGCTGGTACGCGTGCACTCCAATGACCCCACCAGAAATATCCGTAAACGGACATTTCCGAGCAGGGGTCAAGTCGGAAGGCAGCGCAAACTAGCAGTGTAGCCGAGAGGCTAACCGCTGTCCAGCCCAACCCGCAGGTCGTCGCGGAACGTGCCTCGGGACCCCTGAACCGGGGTCTAACCGGGCCGCTCGGAACGCGACGTTCCTGCCGGGCCGCTCGGGTGCCGCAGCCGATGGTGTCGCCGCTGCCATTACCCAAGTGGTGGCCGTTGCAAGCGCGGAAGGTCTTGCTGTGTCAGCGTGCCTGTCAGCCCGGGGCCGCGTCAAGGCCCGGCATCCGGGTCGCCGCTTCTTTCCCACCGACGGGCTACCCGCGGGCCCCGGTCGCCGACCGTCGCGACGCGTCGACGCCCTGCTCACCGCCCCTGTCGCCGGATCCACCACGAAGGCGGGCGGCGATCCAGTGTCGGATCACCGCCCGCCCTGACGCGGTGTGCCCCGGCTCACGGAGCCGGACACGCGCCTGGTGGTACGTCAGGTCACTTGAGGGTGACCTTGGCGCCCTCGCCCTCGAGCTTGGTCTTCGCCTTCTCGGCGGTCTCCTTGTTGGCCTTCTCCAGGACGGCCTTCGGAGCGGCCTCGACCAGGTCCTTGGCCTCCTTGAGGCCCAGGCCGGTCAGCTCGCGCACGACCTTGATGACCTGGATCTTCTTGCCGCCGTCAGCCTCGAGGATGACGTCGAACTCGTCCTTCTCCTCCTCGACCGGAGCGGCGGCGGCCGGGCCGGCCGGGCCGGCGACGGCGACCGGAGCGGCCGCGGTGACCTCGAAGGTCTCCTCGAACTGCTTCACGAACTCGGAGAGCTCGATCAGCGTCATCTCCTTGAACGCGTCGAGCAGCTCGTCGGTGCTGAGCTTCGCCATGTCTGGCGTCCTTTCCTGAATCTGTTAGGTAAGAACTGGGTGCGCCGCGGGGCCTCAGGCCGCCTCGGCGCCCTCCTTCTCGCGCTTGTCCTGCAGGGCGGCCGCCAGACGGGCGGTCTTCGACAGCGGGGCCTGGAACAGGGCCGCGGCCTTGCTCAGGTTGCCCTTCATCGCGCCGGCCAGCTTGGCCAGCAGCACCTCACGGGACTCCAGGTCGGCGAGCTTCGTGACCTCGGCCGCGGTAATGGCCTTGCCCTCGAAGACACCGCCCTTGATGACGAGCTTCGGGTTGGCCTTCGCGAAGTCGCGAAGCCCCTTCGCCGCCTCGACGACGTCGCCCGAAACGAAAGTCAGCGCGGTAGGACCGGAGAACATCTCGTCGAGGCCGGAGATACCAGCGTCGGTCGCGGCACGCTTCGCGAGCGTGTTCTTCGCAACGGTGTAGCTGGTCTCCTTGCCGAGCGAGCGCCGCAGCTGGGTGAGCTGGGAAACCGTCAGACCGCGGTACTCGGTCAGCACCGTGGCACCCGCGTTGCGGAAGCTCTCGGTCAGCTCAGCGACGGCCGTGGCCTTGTCGGCCCGGATCGGCTTGTCCGCCATGTCCCTCCTCTCTCGTTACTCGAGGCCGGTCACCGTCGTCGGCCGGAGCCTTCGACGGGAGCGCAGGTGCCACGACAACGAGAAAGGCCCCGGCGCAGGGCGCACGGGGCGAGGGCCGGCACACGGACACGGTCGGCGGACCATGCTCAGCACCGATTTTCGCTTACCGCCCTGCGCGGGTCGCCCGTAGTCGCGGGACCTTCGACCGTGCCGGGGCACGGTGACCAGCGGTCTCTGGGTGGAACTTCGCGGCCAAGGTTACGCGAGGAGCCCCGCGACCACCAAATCGCCCCCCCGGTGGGCCGGGTCACTCCCCCGCACCCCGAGGGGTCGACGGTCAGGGGCGGTGGCGCCGCCGCCACAGGTACGCGGCCGCGGCCACCGCGCTCCAGGCCGCGGCCCAGGCGGTGAGCAGGCCCACCGTGGACGCGGCCAGGCCGTCGGCGGCGGCCCGCGCGGTGGCCATCACCGGCGGCGCCAGCCACGGCGCCACCGAGCCGCTCAGGCCGAGGGCGACCGCGCCGACCCCGCCGAGCGCGAGCACCGCGACGCCGTAGCCGGCGCTACCCGTGCAGGCGCGGCTGGCCAGCGCCCCGAGCGCCACCGCCGCGGGTACGGCCAGCAGGTGCGCCCACAGCCCGACGGCGATCCCCACCGGCACCGACCGGTCGCCCGGCCCCACCGGACCGGCGACCCCGCCCACCAGCCACGGGAAGACCAGCGCGACGGCCACCGTGCCGAGCCCGGCCACGCCGGCCGCCAGCAGCCCGGCCAGTCGCTCCCGGCGCACCCCGAGGAGCGCCTGCGCCAGCCGGCGCTGCACGTCCGGCTCGACGTCCAGCAGCACCTTGGTCTGCCAGGCGAGCACCGGGAAGAGCACCACCGCCGAGACGCCGTACGCCTCCCCCGGCTGCGCCCGGCCGCCGCCGTAGAGGACGCCGAGAGCCACCAGGCCGGCCAGCAGGGGGGCGAGCGCCCGTCCCGTACGCAGGAAGCCCGCCAGCCGCAGCCGGAGCAGCGCGGTCACCGCGGCCCCCCGGTGGTCCCGCCCGTGGCCTCTGGCGCCCGGGCGACGGGCGGCGCGCCGGGGTCCACGGTCCCCGCCGGCGGCCCCTCGGCGTCGTCCGGAGCGACCACGCCGGATCGGGCGGGCCGGCGTACGCGGAGGATCCGGTGCCCCTCGGCACGCAGCCGGGCGACGGTGCCGTCGACCCGCGCCGCCGGGACCACGACCTCGACCACCGCCAGTGCCGCCTCCGCCGACGGGGCGGCCTCGGTGACCGTGCCGTCCGCCACCGTCCACCGGCGGGCACCCGGCAGCCGGGCGATCTCGCCCCGGTGGTCGCTGACCAGCACCGAACCGCCCGCCGCCGCCACCTCGTCGATCACCTCGGGCACGAGGTCCCGGGTCGCGGCATCGAGGCCCTCCCACGGCTCGTCGAGCACCAGCAGGCCGGGCGGCCGCAGCATCGCCTGGGCCAGGCCGACCTTCTGGGCGGTGCCCTTGGACAACTCGAGCAGGCGGACCCGGCGGAACCCGGACAGGCCCAGCCGGGAGGTCCAGTGGTCGACCGCGTGGCCGGCGGCCGCCGGGTCGAGGCCGGCGACACGTCCCATGGCGGTCAGGTAGCGCTCGACGGTGAAGGGCTGGTCGGCCGGGAAGCGCTCCGGGACCCAGCCGACGTGCCGGGGTCGACCGGTGACCCGCCCCCGGCTCGGCCGCAGCACCCCGGCCGCCACCTGGAGCAGGGTCGACTTGCCCACGCCGTTGCGGCCGAGGACGACCACGACCTCACCGGGGCCGATCCGCACCGCGGCTTCCCGCAGCACCCACGGGCCCCGCCGCCGGTAGCGCAGCCAGACGTTCTCCAGGCGCACCGGCCGAGCATGCCACAACCGACACGGAACGGGGCGCCGCCACGATGTGGCGACGCCCCGTCACGGGTACGGGTGCTCAGGCCTCGGCCGGAGCCTCCTGCAGGTTCTTCACCACGTTGGGGTCGACCGGGACGCCCGGGCCCATGGTGGTGGTGAGGGTGACCTTCTTGAGGTACTTGCCCTTCGCGGCGGACGGCTTGGCCCGCAGGACCTCGTCGAGGACCGCCGCGTAGTTGTCGATCAGCTGGGTCTCGGAGAACGAGGCCTTGCCGATGATCAGGTGGAGGTTGGAGTGCTTGTCCACCCGGAAGGTGATCTTACCGCCCTTGATGTCCGAGACGGCCTTGGTGACGTCCATGGTCACGGTGCCGGTCTTCGGGTTCGGCATGAGACCGCGCGGGCCCAGGATCCGCGCGATCCGGCCGATCTTGGCCATCTGGTCCGGCGTGGCGATCGCCGCGTCGAAGTCGAGCCAACCGCCCTGGATCCGGGCGACCAGCTCGTCGGTGCCCACCTCGTCCGCACCGGCGGCGACGGCCTCCTCGGCCTTCGCACCGGCGGCGAAGACGATCACGCGGGCGGTCTTACCGGTGCCGTGCGGCAGGTTGACCACGCCACGGACCATCTGGTCCGCCTTGCGGGGGTCGACGCCGAGGCGCATGGCGACCTCGACCGTGGCGTCGAACTTGGCGGAGGTGGTGTCCTTGGCCAGCTTCACGGCCTCGGCGGGGGTGTAGAGCTTCGACCGGTCGATGACCTCGGCGGCCTTGCGGTAGCTCTTGCTGCGCTGCATTTTCTACGTACTCCTGTGGTCTATGGCGGGCCGCGACTTCCCGCGCGCCCTCCCACGAACTGGATCTGGCGGTGACCGAGGTCAGTCGTTGACGACGATGCCCATCGACCGGGCGGTGCCGGCGATGATCTTCGCAGCCTGGTCGATGTCGTTGGCGTTGAGGTCGACCATCTTCTTCTCGGCGATCTCACGCACCTGGGCCTGCGACACCGAGCCGACCTTGTCCTTCTGCGGGACGCCCGAGCCCTTCTCCACCCCGGCGGCCTTGAGCAGCAGCCGGGCGGCGGGCGGGGTCTTCAGGACGAAGGTGAAGCTGCGGTCCTCGTAGACGCTGATCTCGGCGGGGACGATGTCGCCCCGCTGGGACTCGGTCTGCGCGTTGTAGGACTTGCAGAACTCCATGATGTTCACGCCGTGCTGGCCGAGCGCGGGGCCGACCGGCGGCGCCGGCGTGGCCTGGCCCGCCTTCAGCTGAAGCGTGAAAGTCTTGACGAGCTTCTTCTTCGGAGGCATGTCTCTTCCTGGGGCTTGGAACTGGGAAAGGTGCCGGCCGTAGGCGCGCACGGTCAGCGCGATGCGACAGCGGCGACGTTCTAGAGTAGCGCAGCGTCCCGCCGCCGCCTGCGCCGAGGTCGGGCGGGGGGCGGAACAGGTACGCCGGCGGCGGGACGCTACCCACCGCCGGCGCTCCCGACGTCAGATCTTGGCGACCTGGTTGAAGTTCAGCTCCACCGGCGTCTCGCGACCGAAGATCGACACCAGCACCTTGAGCTTCTGCTGGTCGGCGTTGATCTCGCTGATCGTCGCCGGCAGCGAGGCGAAGGCGCCGTCGGTGACGGTGACCGAGTCGCCGACCTCGAAGTCGAGGACCTTGATCTCGGGCTTGGCCTTCTTCTGCTCGGTCTCGACGGCCGGCGCCAGCCACTTCAGCACCTCGTCGAGGGAGAGCGGGGCCGGGCGGTCGGCCCGGTCCGTCGCGCCCACGAAACCGGTGACACCCGGCGTGTTGCGCACGCAGGAGTAGGACTCGGCGGTCAGCTCCATCCGGACCAGGATGTAGCCCGGGAAGACCTTGGCCTGGATCTGCGACCGCTTCCCGTTCTTGACCTCCACCTCTTCCCGGGTCGGCACCTCGACCTGGTAGATGTAGTCCTCCATGTCGAGGCTCGTGATCCGGGTCTCGAGGTTGGTCTTGACCTTGTTCTCGTAGCCGGCGTACGAGTGCACCACGTACCAGTCGCCCGGCGCGTAGCGCAGCTTCTGCCGCAGCTCGGCGACCGGGTCGTAGTCCTCGTCCGGCGCGGGCTCGGTGGTGGGGAACTCCGGCTCGCTGGCGGCCTCGACCGACTCGTCACCAGCCGCCGTCGCCACCGTGGACTGCTCGTCCGTGGTCTCGGCGGTCTCGTCGTACTCAGGCACGCTCGCTCACTTCCGTCACTATCGGCTCAGTCGGCCGGTCAGCTGGGGTTGCCGAAGACCCACAGCACGCCCTTCGCGAAGGCGAAGTCAAGGCCGGCCACGATCGTCAGCATCACCGCGACGAAGGCGACCACCACAGCCGTGTAGGTCAGCAGCTCCTTGCGGGTCGGCCAGATGACCTTACGCAGTTCCGCCACGACCTCGCGGATGAATCGGGCGATGCGGCCGAACAGACCGACCCGGTCGGTTTCCGCCTTGGTCTTCGGCTTGCTGTCCGCCGAATCCGCCTTCGCCCGCGAGCGCGTCGCGGTGCCGCCCCGGGATACCGGTTCCTCGGCGTCGGTGGCGTCGTCGTCGGCCACGTCGTCGACGACCTCGTCGTGCAGACGGTCGTCGCCGGCGTCCTCGCCGCGCCGCTTCTTGTCGGCCACTTCGCCCTCCGTCGCGGGATGTCGGGTCGCACGCTGTCGGGCGTGCGCGGCGCTTGGTCACGCCGGCCGGACCAACCGTCCCGCGACGGGCCGCGGCCGGCGGATCAGCCGGGAGGGCCCGAATTGCCTCGGGGCCACCCCGCCGATGCCACCACCACGGGCCGGACGCCGCCGTACGGCGGCGCGACCCACGGGAACGGTCAGGCCTGAGGCGCAGGGGTGACAGGACTTGAACCTGCAGCCTGCGGTTTTGGAGACCGCTGCTCTGCCAATTGAGCTACACCCCTGTGCGGCAATGCTCACCCTGCCCGGTCATGCACGACCGTGCAGGGGTTACTTGCCCCACGGCGGACCAGTGTACGGGTAGCGGCACCACTTTCCCAACCGGTCTGCCCCTCGCGCGTCGGAAGCCTGGTCAGCGGGCCGTCCGGACGGTCGCGCGAGCCTGCGAGAGCACCTTCTCCCCCCGGCAGACGGCGGTCACGTCGAGCCTGGTCAGGCCGTCCTCGGCGACCTCCCGGACCACGGCCGTGACCTCGATCTCGGTGCCCTCGTCGTCGTCCGGGACGACCACCGGCCGGGTGAAGCGGACGTTGTAGTCGACGATCGCGTCGGGCGCCCCGGCCCACTCCGCCACCGCGCGGCCGACCAGCGCCATGGTGAACATGCCGTGGGCGATCACGCCGGGCAGACCCACCTTCGTGGCGGTCCGGTCGTTCCAGTGGATCGGGTTGAAGTCCCCCGAGGCGCCGGCGTAGCGGACCAGGTCCGCGCGCGTCACCCGGAACGTCCTGGCTGGCAGCTCCATCTCAGCCCTCCCCGCGTACGACGAGCTTCGACCAGACGGTCACGACCGGCTCACCGGCCGGGGTGGCGACCTCGGTGCGGGTGGTCAGGAAGCCGTGCCCGCCACGGCTGCTGACGTCGTCGATGACGCTGACGCAGACCAGCTCGTCCCCCGCCACCACCGGCCGGGTGTAGGCGAAGCGCTGGTCGCCGTGGACGACGCGGCTGTAGTCGACGCCGAGGGCCGGGTCATCGATGATCTGCTGGTTGGCCGCCATCGTGAGCACGATGGGGAAGGTCGGCGGGGCGACCACGTCCGGGTGGCCGAGCGCGCGGGCGGCCTCCGGGTCGTGGTGGGCCGGATCGGCGGCACCGATCGCCGTGGCGAACTCGCGGATCTTTTCTCGGCCCACCTGGTAGGGGGCGGTCGGCGGATACGTCCGGCCGACGAAGGACGGGTCCAGGGACATGCCGCGAACCTACACGCAAACGCCGATCGCCGATCCGTACGGTCGGCGGCGGCCGGAGCCGCGCCGTCCCTACGGACCGGCGATCGGGGAAGTGCCTGAGGACCGGGCCGGCGGTGCCGGCCGTGGGTCAGCGGGTCTCGCGGTGGACCGTGTGCTTGCCGTCCCGCGGGCAGAACTTCTTCAGCTCGATGCGGTCGGGGTCGTTACGACGGTTCTTGCGCGTGATGTAGTTGCGCTCCTTGCACTCCACACACGCCAAAGTGATCTTCGGCCGGACATCGGTCGCCTTCGCCACGGCGGAGTGCCTTCCTCGCTACGGGTAACAACTACGGCGCATCAGCCTACGCGCTGACGGCGCGGACATGCAAAGTGGGCGCCAGTGGCGCCCATCCCACCGACCGCCGGGAGCTGGCCCGGTGGACGAGAGTAGCGGTGGCCGGACTTGAACCGGCGACACAGCGATTATGAGCCGCTTGCTCTACCATCTGAGCTACACCGCCGTGGCGGGTCCAGCCGGACCCTCTGAGCCCCCTTACGGAATCGAACCGTAGACCTTCTCCTTACCATGGAGACGCTCTGCCGACTGAGCTAAGGGGGCCTGCGCGATCTCCCCGGGGGGTGACGCGCAGGGGATACATTACACGGCCGTGCGGCGGAGAAGAAATCGGATCCCCTACCGGGGCGTCTCCGCAGTTCAGGGCACGGCACGCAGCCGGGGAAGCTCCCCCGGGGAGATCGTCTCCGGGTCCACCTGGGCGCCGAACCAGGCCTCCAGCCGCTCGTACGGCAACGGGCGGCTGAACAGGAAGCCCTGGCCGATCTCGCAGCCGATGTCCTGGAGCAGCTCCAGGGTCAGCTCGCTCTCCACGCCCTCGGCGACCACGGCCAGGCCGAACTGCTGGGAGAGCGTGACCACCGCGTTGACGATCGCCAGGTCGCCCGGGTCCGTCGCCATGCCCTGCACGAAGGAGCGGTCGACCTTCACCTCGTGCACGGGCAGGCGGCGCAGGTGGGCCAGGGACGAGTCGCCGGTGCCGAAGTCGTCCACCGACAGCCGTACGCCGAGGTCCCGCAGTCGCCGCAGGGTCGGGATGGGCCGGTCGGTGCCGTCCAGCACCCCGGCCTCCTTGATCTCCAGCGTGAGCAGCTGCGGCGGCACGCCGTACTCGTCGAGCAGCTCCTTGACGCGGGCCGGGAAGTGCTGGTCGGTGAGCGTACGCGCGGAGAGGTTGACCGCGACGGCGAGCGGCTGGCCGGCGTGCGTCCAGTCCCGGCTGCGCCGCAGCCCCTCGCGGAGCACGAACTCGGTGAACCGGCCGAGCTGGCCGGTGTGCTCGGCCACCGCGACGAAGTCCTCCGGGGCGACCGTGCCGTGCGCCGGGTGTTCCCAGCGGGCCAGGCACTCCACGCCGACCAGCCGGCGGTCGCGCAGCGTCACCTTGGGCTGGAAGTAGACCTCCAGCTCGTCGGCGTCCAGCGCGCGCCGCAGGTCGCCGGCGAGGCCGAGCCGCCGCAGCGACCGCGACTCCAGCGTCGGGCTGAACAGCTGCACGCTGCCCGGCACGGACTTGGCCGCCGTCGCCGCCAGATCCACCCGTTGCAGCAGGGCGACGGCGTCGCTGCCGTGGTCGGGGTACACGGCGACACCGACCGCCGTGTCCACGTCGAGGGTGAGCGCGTCGAAGACCATCTCGTCGCGGATCTGCTCGCGAAGCTGCGCGGCCAGCTCCATCGCCGCCTCGGCGCTCTCCAGGCGCAGCGTCACCAGGAACTCGTCCCCGCCGGCCCGCCCGACCAGGGCCGACGAGGGTACGCAGGAGCGCAGCCGGTTGGCGACCTCCACCAGGACCTTGTCGCCGGCGGCGTGCCCGAGCGACTCGTTGACCTGGCGCAGCCGGTCGACGTCGAACAGCAGCAGGGCCACCACCTCGCCGGGCGCCCGGATCTTGACGGCCTCCTCCAGCGCGCCCGTGATCCGTCGCCGGTTCGGCAGCCTGGTCAGCGTGTCGTGGCTGGCGTCGTGCCGGAGCCGGTCGACCAGCCGCGAATTCTCCAACGCCACCGCCGCGTGCGCCGCCACCGTCTCGAAGAGCGGCACGTCGGTGCGGACGAAGTAGTTGCTGTCCCCCAGCCGGTTGGCCACCTCCAGCGTCCCGATGACCGCCTGGCCGGACCGCAGTGGAAGGACGATCACGTCCTTGACCCGGTGCGTCGAGAGGGGGGCGCGCAGGTCGCCGTCGGTCGTCAGTCCTCGACCGACGGCCACGGTGCGGCCCTCGTCCCGGGCCCTCTCCCGCAGGGCGGCCGGGGTCTTGGCGAAGTCGAGCAGACCGGGGGCGTCGTTGCGGGCGGTCAGCAGCACCTCGGGATGCCGGCCCTGGGCGGGCAGCCAGAGCGTCGCGTACTCCGCCTGCATGAGCGCCCGTACGCGGCCCAGCAGGGCGTCGGGCAGCGTGCCGTACTCACCGCTCTCGCTGACCGCGCGGCTCAGCTCGTACATGTCGGTGAGGGTGCGGTGCTGCCGGAAGAACTGCGCGTACGCCCGGTAGACGAGGGCCAGCGCGACGAGGAGGGCCCCCAGCAGCAGCAGCGACCACCAGGTGGCCGCGATGAGGATGAGGACGATCATGCCGCTGGCGATGTTGATCATCGCGGCCAGGAGCGCGGGCGGCGACTGCCTGAGCGCGCCCCGGCCGGCCTGCCAGCCCTGCAACAGCGTGTGCACGCCGGCGACCGAGGCGAGGCTCAACAGGTTGACCATGCTGGCCGCGAGGGACAGTTTGAGCCAGGTGGCCGGGCCGACGCCCTCGACGGGCGGCATCGCCTCGAGCACGAGGACGGCCAGCGACGAGCCCGCGGCCGCCCGGCCCACGTTGAACCAGAACTTCGTCGCGCCGAACCGGTGCCGCAGGTGGGTCGCCGCCGACGCGACCGTGTAGATCACGACGACCGTCAGTGGTTCGACGAGGAAGAACGCGAGGACCAGCGGGATCTCGGTCAGGGTCACGCCGAGGGACTGCCGCCGGACGGTGAAGTTCAGCACCGGGAGCCCGGCGGCCACCATGGCCACGAGGAGTGGCAGCGCTAGCGACCACCCGCCGAACGGCTGCGGCGCGACGAGGCTGACCGCCGTCGTGCAGACGATGGCGATCAGGGCCAACGGCCCGGTGATCAGCCACGCGTACTCAGTCGAGCGGGGGCCGGTGGGGCCACGACCCGCCATCCCGTGCCCCCTTACCGGCCCGCCGGTGTCACGTCATCGAGCGGTGGTTGCTCAGCGAGGTGCGGGCATGTTCCAGATGATGTCGCCGAGCTGGGCATCTGCGGGACCCCAGGCGTCACCGACCGAGACGACGCTCGCGAGGGCTGCGAGTACGAAAAGCGAGCCAAGCAGCCGGCCCAGCCTTCGACCAGACATGTTTGCTCCTGTCAGGAAGTGTCACGGGGATGGTGGAGGTTCCACGATCGTGCCACAAGGCAGGTACCCAGAAAAGCGGTGCGCGTACCGCCGGACCGAGCGTCGAGGACGTTCCGCCGTTCGGCCACCGGGCCGCCCCGACCGAGCCCTGATCACGGGGCTGAGCGGGCACCGTGCACTTCGCACATTGCGGATTGCGACCTTCCGCGCAATTGGGGAAGGTCCGGGAGTCCGAGCGTACCCACCTTCACCATGGGTGACCTCCTGCCCGGGAGGAGGCCCGGCCGGACATCGACCACCATACTCGTTCTGCGCCAGCACGCCAGGGCTGAGACGACGGACCGACAAAAGCTTCGCCACGAACCGGGTGGGAGCATCGGATGGCGGCAGTAAGCAGGTGGGAAGTAGCGAGCGGGGGTGCTCAGCCGTGTTGCTCGATGCTGACCAGCAGCTGCGTAACCCGGGTCCTGATGTCGTCGCGGACCTGGCGGACGATGTCGAGGGGTTGGCCGGCAGGGTCGGTGAGCTTCCAGTCCTCGTAGCGCTTGCCGGGGAAGACGGGGCAGGCGTCGCCGCAGCCCATGGTGATGATGACGTCGCTGGCTTCGGCCGTGTCCCAGGTGAGCTGGGCCGGGGTCTGGCCGACGATGTCGATGCCGACCTCCCGCATGGCGTCGACGGCGAAGGGGTTGATCTGGTCGGCGGGTGCACTGCCGGCGGAGCGGACCTCGATGGTGTCTCCGGCGAGGTGGCGCAGCCAGGCGGCGGCCATCTGGGAGCGGCCGGCGTTGTGGACGCAGACGAACAGGACGCTGGGCTTGTCGCTCATCGGTGATGTTCTTCCTGTCAGGTGAAGATCGGGCTGCGGCGTTCGATGAGGGTGACGTCACGCCAGGTGCCGTGGTGGCGGCCGACGCGTTCGCGGGTGCCGACGGTGCGGAAGCCGCAGGCGGTGTGCAGGGCGAGGCTGGCGGTGTTCTCGGGGAAGACGCCGGATTGGATGGTCCAGATGCCGGCCTGTTCGGTGGAGGCGATCAGGGCGTCGAGCAGGAGGCGGCCGACTCCCTGGCCGCGGGCGTCGGGGTGGACGTAGACGGAGTGCTCGACGACCCCGGCGTAGACGCACCGGTCGGAGACGGCGGAGCAGGCGACCCAGCCGAGGACCCGGCCGGTGGGGTCGACAGCCACCCAGCGGTGACCGGGCAGCCGGCTGGCGGTGAACTGCTCCCAGGTGGGCGGCTCGGTCTCGAAGGTGGCGTTGCCGGTGGCGATGCCGAGCCGGTAGATGTCCAGCACAGCGTCGGCGTGCTGATCGCCCATGGCGGCGATGGTGATGCCGGTGGCAGTCATCGGTTCTCCCGGGCGAGGTGCGGCACGACGACGGCGTCGGCGGAGTCTGCGGCGTGGGGATACCAGGCGGCGAGGGCCGCGACGGCGACCAGGCCGCCGACGAGCTGGGCGGCGACGAAGCCGGGCACCGACGCCGGGGCGATGCCGGCGAAGGTGTCGGTGAACGCGCGACCGATGGTGACAGCGGGGTTGGCGAACGAGGTCGACGAGGTGAACCAGTAGGCCGCGCCGATGTAGGCGCCCACGGCGGCGGGGGCGGCGGACGTACGGCCGGTGTGGGCGAGGGCGAAGACCAGGACGATGAGACCCGCGGTGGCGACCACCTCGGCCAGCCACAGGTTCCCGCCGGTCCGCTCGGTACGCGACCAGGCCACGGCCGGCAGGTCGAACATCAGGCCAGCCAGCACCGCCCCGGTGATGGCACCGCCGGTCTGGGCGGCGGAGTAGGCGGCGAGGTCTCGGGCGGTCAGGCCGGTGCCGGCGCGGCGGCCGAGCCACCAGTCGACGGCGGAGACGACCGGGTTGAAGTGCGCCCCGGACACCGGCCCGAACATGAGGATCAGCGCGCCCAGGGCCAGGGCGGTGGCGATCGCGTTCTCCAGGAGCTGGAGCCCGACGTCGTCGGGAGAGAGCCGGGAGGCGGCGATCCCGGAGCCGACGACGGCGGCGACCAGCAGGGCCGTACCCGTGAACTCAGCCGATGCCCGGCGGGCCAGGGTGAGGGTCACGCGGTGGCCTGCGCGGACCCGGCGGGAAGATCCAGCAGCGCGCCGAGCTGCCGAAATGCTTCCGGGCGGGCCCGGTACCACACCCAGGTGCCGCGACGGTCGGAGTCGACCAGGCCGGCCTCGCGCAACACCTTGAGGTGGTGGGAGATGGTCGGCCCGGACAGGTCGAACGCCGGAGTCAGGTCGCAGACGCAGATCTCCGGCACGGAGGCGATCATCGACATCAGCCGCAGCCGGATCGGGTCGCCCAGCGCCTTGAACATTGGCGCGACCACTGCCGCCTGCTCGGCCTCCAGCGGGCGGACCGCGATCGGGGAGCAGCAGGCCACGGCTTGGAGATCCACCACCGGCAGCGCTTGTTTCGACATGCCTCTAGGTTGACAGATCTCGAAACAGCGTGCAACGTAGGTCCTGCTTCGAAAAACATCTAGGCAAGGGCGAAGTGATGCTCAAGCTGTTCACCCGTCGTCGCCACACCCGCGTTCGAGACGTGACGCTCTGCGAGCCGTGCGGCCAGGTCTGCACTGCGGACTGCCGCGCCGACGCCCGTTACGAGCGCACCCGCACCACCACTCTCACCAGCCACCACATCCGCTGAATCCGCCAGGAGGGGAACCATGTCCCGCGTCCAGCTCGCCCTGCGTGTGTCCGACCTCGAAGGCTCCATCGCCTTCTACTCGAAGCTGTTCGACACCGAGCCGGCCAAACGTCGCCCCGGCTACGCCAACTTCGCCATCGAGAACCCGCCGCTGAAGCTCGTGCTCCTGGAGGGCGAAGCCGACCAGCCCACCGTGATGGACCACCTGGGCGTCGAGGTGTTCAGCACCGACGAGGTCAACGCCGCCACCAGGCGCCTCACCGACTCCGGCCTGATCACCCTGGAGGAGAACAGCACCGAATGCTGCTACGCCCTCCAGGACAAGGTCTGGGTACGCGGCCCCGGCAACGAGCCCTGGGAGGTCTACACCGTCAAGGCCGACTCCGACCAACTGGACAAGGTCACCGAGAGCGCGTGCTGCACACCCGCCACCGACAGGGAAACGGCCACCACCGGAGCCCAGGGAAACTGCTGCTGACCGCTGCGAATCCGCGCCCGCCCTCGATTCAGGGGGTGGGCGCGCTTGCGTTGGTGGGCGCGAACCCTACGGACAGCATCGGCCGATGGTTACGTTCAAGAGACCGTCGATCACAGCCCTCTGCCAGGAACACCTGATCCCGCTGTTTCCGTGGAGAGTCGGATCATGGTTGGACTCCGCTGGTCTGAAGACGAGAACGGACCGGGATGCGTTTCGCAGCCCCCGGGGCCGTCCGTGCTCCCTCATGGGCAGATAGAGGATTCAAACCTTTATAGCTTTCGCGACGGATTGTCGAGTCCCACCTGATGCTTGACGTTTCCGTCCCAGGATGTGCTTACGGGTGGCCTTGATCATCGGAAGCGATCGGAAGCAGCCTCGCAGCTACGTCCTCGTAGTCGCCGGACCCACTGGCGGTCCGCAACACGCCGCGCGTGCGGTAGTAACCGCACAGCGGCTCGACCTGATCCTGGTAGTCCTCTTGATGGATCGAGTACATCCGCAGCAACTCTTGGCGTCGCTCGGCTTGCTGAGGGTCCCGCTCTATCTGGCGTTCTACCCGGCGACGGACCGCGAGGCCGATCTCGTCCTCAGTCAAGACGAGCCCGATCACCGTGTCAGGTCCGTGGCCGCTCTGCGCTAACAACTCCGCCTGACCGATCCTGCGCGGGTAGTTGCACAGCAGCCAGTCGCCATCCACGTCGGCTAGGGCGTCAGCGATGGCCTTCGTGGTCAGCTCATCCGGGACAAGGTGCCCGGTCTGCATATAGCGGCTCATCTGTTCGCCTAGCGGCGTCCTCATTTGCACGTGCTCACGGCAGACATTGCCTGGGCTGATGACCTGCAGGCCGGCGGTCGCTTCTGCCAGAATCGATGCAGCGGAGGACAGGTCGACTAGCGGTCCGGCAATGAGAGCAACGTTCGGCATGCGCGCTCCTATGTGCGAGTGGCCAGCGAAGGGCAAAGCTAGCAGCACGAGTAAAGCATCAGGTGGGGACGCAGGTGTAAAGCATCAGCCGGGACATGACACGGCGACGCCTCACAACACTGCCGAATTCCGCTGAGCATCTGCGGATGAATGGCCCGAACCGGGACTACTACCAGCGCAAACGCGGTGAGGGACGCAAGCACCAGCAGGCGTTGATCGCCCTCGCCCGTCGCCGCGTCGACGTGCTTGTGAGCCATGCTCTGCGACAACCGCCGTTTCCAACTCCAGTCACCAACCCCATCAACACCCGGCCATGAGTCGGAGATGATCGACGGCATGGACCTTGAGGAGTTCGACCAGCACGTTCAAACACTGCGCGCCCGGGCGGCTCGGTCCGGTTTCGAGGAGATCGAAGACTTCAAGGTGATCGAAGGGCTGACGGCGTCGGCGGAGGACATCGCCGAGGCGCAGCGAGCGCTGGGCGTGACCCTGCCCAAGCAGTACAAGGCATTCATGAGGCGCTACGGCGGCGGGCAGTTCGGATTCCTCGACCTGCTGCCCATACCCACAGCAGGATCCGTGCACCACATCGACGACGTTGTCTCCGTCAGCCACGCCGAGTTCCCGGACGGATCGTTCGTCGCGGTGGCACCCGTCGGCACAGGCGACTACTGGTGCTTCCCTGTCCTCGACGGCCGGTGCAGCGACGAGGTCTGGTTCCACTACCACGACGTTGACGACCCGTCGCTTGAAGCACCTAGCTTCCTCGAATTCGCGGTGCGCCTCGGCATTCGGCCCTGACCCAACACAAGACGACCAGGAACAGCCTCCCTCCAAGCCGGCCGCCCAACGCCTGCTACCCCAAACGACGGCGGGGCGCTGCCCCGCACCCCGACCCTCCCTCAGAGACCGCAACGGGTCTGTTGACAGCCGCCTACCACTTACGGAAATTGCAGACGTCAGAAATTGCCGCCTGCATGAGTTCCCAGGCTCGACTGGGATTGACATATCCACTAGCTGTGCGCGTGTAGCGACTCGTGTCAGGAATCAGAAGCACGGCGCTCACCCAACCCATAAGAATCGAGACTATGGCTACAGGAAGAATCGTGAAAATGATGGGGACGACAATCTCTTTGGCGTTCGCAAAGCGCCCCAACAGCATCAAAACAAGCATGATCGGCATACTCGTGAGGCCGATCCGAAGCCCGCGGGTGGCGACGCGCCACCGCCCACTCTGCTGGATCTCCATAATCTCACCTCTAATGCGGACGGGCACAAGGTAGTCGGGACAATCCTGAGACTTCCCCGCACATCGGCCTTGGTATTGCAGTTCACGCACCTACGGTGAAGCGTAGTGTGTTCAGACTTTCTTTACTTGATCAAGGGCGGGCCTGCGGCCTGGCGTCCGGTCACGCCCCGGCGCACGGCGCATCAGGGGAGCCCTTGACAGCCGCAGCGCAGTTCCCCGGCCGACCGGGCTCCCCCTCGTCTACCCCGGCGTCGTCAGAATGGGCCGCCGCCGGGGACTGAGCGCCGAGAATGACCCGCAGGGCAAGAGTAGGCGGCGGCACAGCGCTACCCGCGCGCATCCAGGGCCGCGACGGCTTCGTGCTGGGTGAGGGTGCACCCGGGCATGACATCCCGCAACAGTCGTCGCCGCACTGCAAACCCACGCCGAGGCGGCCAGGCTCACATCTGGAATGTCAGCATCGACTTGACCAGCGTCCCGGGCGCACCAGCACGCCGCCGGTCGAGCCTCCGGAGCCAAGATCAGCGTTCCCGTGATGTTCCCGTGGAGGCTCGTAGACGCCTGGACGCAGCCGGACTCCGCTAGATCAACGACAACGGCCCCTGATCAGCATTCCTGCTGGTCAGGGGCCGTTGGTGCTCCTGGTGGCGGGTAGAGGATTCGAACCTCTGTAGCTTTCGCGACGGATTTACAGAGCGTCACTCGCACACCTCTGACCAGCACAGACATGTGCCAGGCTCAGGTCGGCGACACGAATACGACATGGCACCAGTCGCCCGGAGCGGCCGGCAGTGCTCGTAGCTGGACTTGCCGTCAGGCTCGCTGTCGGATGGGGGCCGGAGGCTCCTGGGCGGGCTGCGCTTGGTCGATGTAGATCTGCCGCACCCGAGCACCAATCGCGCGGATCGCCGCGTCCTGCGCGTCGGCGGCAGTCATCATCGCCGCGTCGGCCTCCTGAGTGGTGGTCCGCATGAGGGTGAGCACTTGCTTGTAGGCGCTGTATACCTTCTCCACCGTTGCCCGGAGGTCGTCGTCGAGCACCAGGTGCATCATGCTCAGCACCTCGCGGCCAGCGTTGTACGCTTCGGCGTCTACCTCCTCCGGCAGCTGATGGCTCCCGTAAGCGCCGCTCTGCTTGGCCATCATTGTGTCGTGGAAATGCACCCGGCCCATTGCCCTGCCGTACCGCAGCAGTGCCTCGTTGAGACGCAGCAGGTGATCGAGTTCGAACGTCTCCCGGCGTTCCTGGCGCGCCCGGTCGCGGTCGGCATCGCGCGCCTCTCGGGCAGCCCGGCGCTGCCGGGCGTCGGTGCCCCACTGACCGAGGTACTGCAAGATTCCACCTAGGACCAGGGTGATGACGGGGATCAAGGTCTGCCACAGCATGGGAGCGAGAGTACGAGCACGTAGCCACGCGGGGCGCGGCCGACCGGAAGTGCGCGGGCCAGCGATCATGGCAGCCATCAGTGCGGTGCGCCGCAGCTTGGGCGCACTCAAGCCCTGGTACACCGCCACTCTGCTGTCTTGTCACGTCGGTGGCACTGTTCGCCGGGCGCTCCCGCCATTGCCGTCGTCCCCAAAAAACGGTCGTGGCGACCCGGTCGGCGTCGATGTTCCGTCAGCCCTCGATGAGAAGATCTCCCAGCGAGGACGGGCACCCCGTAGACCTGGTACATGGCCGGGCCGACAAGAACGACCGGCTGGAGAGGACACCACCCCATGAGAGTCGCGCTGCAGCCGGCGTCACGACAGAACGCCGATGTCAATCAGCACTACCTCGACACGATCGACAAGCCTGTTCGATTCGATGACCACATCGACCTCCTCTCGCCCGCTGACGCCAAGGCGCTGCGGCAGCGGTTCCCCCAGGGAGCGGCGCAGATGTGGGGCATCACGCCAGGCGCTGGTGGGATCAACGTCAGCCAAGTGCGCAAGTTGCAGCTCGGCGACTTCGTGATGTTCTACGGCCGGCCGCATGAACGGGGATCTCGCGGACGCGAGGGCAGGCTTTACCTCGCTGGCACCATCGCCTATCTATTTCACAACGAGCGCTTGGCCGACAAGCTCTGGGGACGCGACCACAAGAGCCAAACGTGGGAATACATGTACGCCCTCGACGCCTGTAGGACGACGGAGATTCCTATCCGTGAAGTCCAGGCCATCCTGGGCTGGAGCGACAAAGCTGTCGTCCAGGGCGTCCGCGTCTATGAAGGCGACAAAGCCTCCGCCCTAACCGCCTTAGCAAACCTCGACCCGAGCGATCTTATCGGCAACAAAGAACCGGCTGACATTCGCGAGCTGAGGGAGGCCATCAAGGACTTCCCCGGGGACCCCGACGGCCGCCGTTTGGCCGCCTATCGGCGAGAGCAGGCTCAGCTCAAGCGACGCTTGCGCGATATCGGCGGGAAGTCATGTGCACTCTGCGGTCGCGAGCTGCCGCCGCAGTTCCTCGTCGCGGCGCATATCAAGAAGCGCTCCGAATGCACGGACGCCGAGAAGCTCGACTTCGACAACGTCGCGATGCTCGCCTGCGTCCTGGGTTGTGACAGCCTATATGAGCACGGCTATATCACAGTCCAGCCCGGTGGCATGATCCAAGTAAGCCCGCAGGTGGCGCTTGCCCCGGCGGTCGCAGCGCACTGCGACGCCCTGTTGATCGGAAGCAGAACCAGCTGGTGGACCCCCGAACGTGAGCACTATTTCGCCTGGCATCGGGGCCACACATTCCGTCGGCCCGTCTAGCTCACCGGCTAGGGTTGCTTCGCGCCACCGTGAACGCCTCCCTGCTTGACGGTCAATCCCGAAGGCCACCTGTGAGCCAACTTGGGAAGCTTGACCTTTGCATCGTCGAAGTGGTGGCCGTCCTTGGCCACGCTTGCCTCGAACTGCACTTGCCCTCCGAAGATGACGGCAGGAAACCAAGCGCCGGCACCGAACTTTGCCCCTTTGAAGTTTGCAGTCTGGTCGAAAGTGGCTTCATTAAACTCGCCATCCATCCCGAAGCGCGTGGCGTTGAAGTGCGCATCACCGGAAAAAGAGACGCCACAGAAGCTCGCATGCTCACGGAAGTTGGCTCCGGAGAATCCGACATGCCCGAGGAATGAGGCACCCGTAAAATTGGACTCGTGATCCACAGTGAACTGCCCGAATCTCGCATCTCCGACGAATCTGGCCTTACGAAAGTCGCACCACGCCACATTGCAGCCCGCCAAGTCAAAATTACAAAGAGTCGCCCCGAATAGATCTATCCGCACTTCCGGCCAGTAATCAAGTATCTCTTCGCGTGTCGAATGCCTCTTATTTGCATTCCGCAGATGGGCCGCCAGCGTTCGCTGTATAGCCAACCTTACCTGAAACTCCTGACGGATTTCGTGATTCGGCGCAATCCGGCTCGTTGCGCCAGCGCTGGAGCCTGCACCCGTGTCCACATCTTCGTCAACTACGGCTCTTCCGGTCTTTAGTGGATTTATGTCAACATCGTCAGGGCTTATATTGAACGGCATTCGGAGATAGCCGCAGAGAACGTCGACACACATTTGCCTACCCACAGGCCAATCAGAGCCAAGGTTTAGCATCGCGTAAGCACCAGCAAGTCTTATGGCGGGCTCCGTGGATCCGAGCTGTTCGGACGCCTTGGCAAATCGTTCGTTGAAGAGCCGAATGCCATTACGGTCGGCTTCGAGTTCGGCTCGGCCATCTGCCGCCTCGGCGCGTAGGTCAGCGGCGTGCGCCAACTCGTGGGCAAACTCGGCCAGCTTGTTCGCGTGCTCAGCGACACGCTGCCGTCGATATGCCACGACAAGGGCTGCGACGCCTCCAATGCCCGCCACCACAGCGAAGATCAGCTTCAGCAGATCAAACAGCGTTGCCGCTGTGACGGTGCCCTCCCGCCGGATGGCCGGCCAACCGCCATACCAGAGCGCTCCAGCAACCAAGGCTCCGACCACCAGCACCGCAGCCACGATGACCAGCGTTATCGAGCGGCGGATACCCCAAAGCCGAAGCGCCGGTACTGGACTATCCGCTGGTAGAACTGGTGAAACTCCGATGCTGGCAGGCAGCCGGGACAAAGATCGACTATCACGCTCCACAGTTCACCTTCGTAGTCGATCGGAGCAAGCGGCCCGCCTGCAGGCTTTCAAGACCATCTTCTGCAAGCGTCCTAGCTGGTCGAACGCTCGACGTCCCGAGGTTGTTACCGCTCATTTGCCATCACATTAGTTTGGCTCCTGGCAGGACGCGGCGCTGCGCGAGCCCGACGCCAGCCAGCACCGCTACCGCGACAAGCGCTATCGGCCAGGTGACAGCCTCACGGACGACCAGCGCACGGGGGCGTGTGGCACCTGACCGGCTCGACGGTTGCTGTCGGCCGAGACTGGGGCGATAGTGCGTCTACGGCCAAGAGGAAGCAGCCCGCCGCCGCCTGGAGGCAGCGCTCGGCCTACCGCTGGCCGCTGACGAATCCATCACCATTGGGCGCCCGGCCTGCCAACAGCAACTATGCCTCGCTCTGCGGTAACAGGACGAGGCATAGTCAAGCGATGATCTTGCTATTGCACGAGCTTGTGAAGCTTGTTAGCTACCACGAGGCCAGTCAGGACCAAGGTGACGACGCCGCTTGCAACTCCCAACGCGATGCTCGGTCCGGGCCCTAGGACTGGGTTGGTCTGTATCCCTGCGGTCAAGCCGGCAACTATCGCTGCAAGAAGGCCGACGATAAGGGTGATGCTCAAGATGAGCAGATCTCTCGGTGTCAGCAGGTAGCGCTCTTCGCGTGGCGGCTCATCGTCGACCGGCTCGGACTGCCGCGCCGCGAACGCCTACCTCCTGGCCGTGTTCGATGGCTCCGACGGAGAGCGGGGCATCCGACGCTGTTTGTGCGACCGTCATGAGCCAGAACTCCTTGCGCAGGCAAGCGCTTTACGTGCCGAGCTTGCAAAGGTGCGGACGCCCACCAAAGTGGAATCCGCCGATTGGAAACTGCACGACGAGGGTATAGTCTCCGCGCTCATTTCCTTTCGTTTTACGCATACCGACTTGTTGACAGGCCGTGTGACCTTCATCCAGGGGCAATCGCACGAATGGCGCTTTCATGCAAAGCAAGAGCGGGGCATCGATGGCGGATGGAAAATCTGCCGGATCGATGCCCCGCCGCTGTGTGGAAAGCATATTCGATGTGAGCCTAGCGTAGGCAGTTAAGGCGACCTACCTTGTCTGCGATTAGTGCGGCGGCTCGATCTGGGGTCACGGTACTGGTGTCAATTCTCAAATCGGCACCGCCTAAGGCTTTCGTTTCATCCCAGGCTCGCATTCGCGCATCCACATCCCCGGTGCGCCGTGCCGAAATCCGCTCAAGCGCCAGGTCTCTAGGGCATGTCAATTCAACTATCAGCCAGCGAGACTGAGGAATTGCCTCAACGACGGCCTTGGCTGCCTGTGTTTGGCCGAGGTGAACCACGGGGATCCCGTGGTAAATGTCTTCTCGAAGAGCGGGGCGGTCGATTATGTAGAGGGAGTCATAGCGGCTGTTTTCCCAGACAATCTCGCCGCGCGATCGGAGTTCGGTCACCTCATCCCTAGTCGTCATTCGGTATCCGGTAGTTCGTCCACTGCCGACTTTTAGGCGACGGAACAACCGGAATTGCGAATCAATGCGCTCCAGCTCTTGGGTGATGGTGTCTTTTCCTGACCCGGGGGGGCCGTACAGGACTAGCCCCTTCATCTGCGTGCCTCGCCATCCAAGATGCGTTCGAGCAGCTCCTTGGCTTGCTGCTGCAAGGGTAGTCCCGATGCGCAGTTGTCGATAAGGTGATGGGGGGTGGAAGGTCGAAAGTCCGTGTCAATTCCCGCAACATAGGTTGCCCAGTTGGCAAGCTTTGCAGCGTCGCGAGCGGCCCCCCGTCGGCGAACGTAGGTGTGCATTACTTCCTTGTCGCAGTAGAGCCACACAAGGATCATTTCCGCGCCCATATCCGCGTAAGCCGCTTTTGTTCGCTTGATCCATGCTTCGTCGTTAAATTCGCGAATAAAGGGAGCAGTGACGACCACGCTATTTCCGCAAATGATGTTTTCGCGTGTTGCTGCCGCTAAAGCCTCGTACTCTCTAGGGCGGATCTTGTCGAGATAATCGCTCGACTCTCGGTCGTTGGGTGAATGTCCAAGAAACTCCAAGGCGGCCTCTACGACCGGCCGGGTAAGCGTGTCCTTATCGAGCATCGGCCAGCCCGTTTCTCTGGCAAGGATTCGTCCTAGCTCAGTCTTGCCGCTGCCCGGATATCCCCCGACTAGCACAATGCTGGGCTTCCTTAGTCGAATCTCGCTCGTGCGTGATTGGCTTGGCGCGCGAACAATTCGCTTCGACCGCGACTTGCTCTCAATCAAACCCTCTTGCGCAAGAATCTTCATCGCTTCGGAAATGGTGAATACGCTAACGCCCCACTGCGTCGCTAGCTCGCGAGTGGACTGCAAAACCGTGCCGTCGCGCAATGCACCGGATTCGATGTCGTTCCTGATGTTGCGAGCAACCTGCACATGGAGTGATTCCGCGCGGTTTAGCGGGGCCGGAGGGGTTGCCATCGGTCGCTCTCCCTTGCTGGACGCATGCGAACCGCGCCAGCCTACCAGCCGCCTAACAGGTGTTATGCCGCGCTGCCGCAGCTCAGCGGCCAGATCGAGCCTACTTCGGACCTAACAGTTGACTGGGTCCCCTACCAGTTGTTAGCTTGCTCTCACCCAGCCGGCCGGATGGCCCCAGGGAAGGCGGCAAACACTGCGCACGCCCATGGACCACCGGAGCGGGAGCTGATCTTTCTCAACTTCACAGCGACACCAGGAACCAAGCGCGTGTAGGCCGCTGAGCAGCAGCTTTCTGCCTTGAGCCACATGGTGGCCGACCCCGGTAGGTCCCGGGCGAGCGGACGAGTGAGGCGGACTGCACGCGTGCTTCATCCCAAGGAACTGACGCGGCGGCGCGGGCTGATCGGCCCGCGCCGCCGCCTTTGATCGCTACGACTCTCAGGAGGTTTCCCGTGCGGAAGCACCTTGCCCCCGTCACCGCCGAGCCGACCGCCGCCGACCTGGCCGCGATCGACACGGAGTGGCCGCTGATCGCGGCCGAACTGGACGTACTCGACGCCGAAATCACGATGCTCTACGCCGAGGACCACGGCGGTCCGACCGTGCTGGACTGGCGCAGGTTGCGCCGGGCTGAGGCCCGTGTCACCCGCGCCGCCGCCGACCTGGCCGGCGGCACCCTCGCCGAGCCGCACCGCGCGGCCTGATGCCGCGCATCCGCGCCGCCTACTACGACCCGGAAGGCACCCGGTACGGCATCCCCACCTACTGGTGGCGAGGTGCCCCCGCCTGCTACGCCACCCGCCGTCAACTGCGCGCCGCTGGGCTGTGTCCTGGTGGTCAGCCGATCGCCGCTCAGGTGCTCTGGCGCGGCATTGGCGGTACCCGTGCCGCCTACCTGTACCGGGTCGACCTGGCCCGACCCAAGCGCACTGCCACCCCCGCCCAACTGGCCGCGATCGGCAAGGCGCTGGCCACCCGCCGTACCTGCGGCACCTGTGGCGTGGTCCGGCCGTACTACATCCCGCGCTCGCTCGGCGAGTGCCTCGAATGCGCCTACCCCGAGGAGGCCGCCGCATGACCGCCCGTACCTACACCGATGCGAGCGTCCTGGCCGGCATCACCGCCGGGGCGTCGTGGGCCGACCCGACCATGGACCCCACCGCCATCGACTGGACCGCCCGCCGGGCCGCCGCCGCGATCCCGTTTCCGCTGGTCGACGGGCGGCCGGTGAACCCGTACGCACCGACCGGCATCCGCTACGGCCGCAACCTTCTCGGCCACTGGGGCGAGCAGCCCTGCGCCGACGCGATCGTCACCGCCGCAGACGCCCACGGGTGGCGGTGGCTGCTGCTGGTGGAGCGCGCCGACGGCAACGGTTGGGCGCTGCCCGGCGGCTACGTCGACCCCGGCGAGGACCCCACCGACGCCGCGTTCCGCGAGCTGGCCGAGGAAACCGGCCTGATCGCTGACCGCGCCCAGGAGCACTACGTGACCCTGCCGGCCCGCTACGTGCCCGACCCCCGCGCCTCCGATGAGGCGTGGATGGTCACCACCCCCGTGCGCATCGACCTCGGCAGCGGCTTCTACATCCTCCCCGACGTGAACGGCCGCGACGACGCCCGCCGCGCCGTCTGGGTGCCCGCCGTCGACTACGCCTGCGTAACCCGGCACCTCGCCGAGGTCTACGGCGGCGAGGTGTTCGCCGCCCATCGCGACCTGCTCGCCGACATCCTCAACGACTGACCGGAGGCCACCTGTCATGACTGCCCCCACCGTCAACGGCACCCGCTACCCGCAGCCGGTAGACGCCCTCCTGCCGGCCGCGCGAGCCCTGGACCTGCCCGAGGGTCAGCCGCTTCCCTCGCGCAACCGCCTGATGCGGGAGTTCCGCATCGGCGCGCCGAAGGCTGACGACCTGCTCGCCCGCCTCAAGGCCGAGCACGAGCAGCGCACCCGCACCGAGCAGACCCGCACGGCGATGATCGCCCGGGGTGCCCTGCTGCCCCTCGACGCCGACCTGACCGACCTCGCACTGACCGACCTCGCCGAGCCGGCCCCGGTGTCGCTGGACTACGCCGAGCCGATCGGCCCGGCCCCGGCACCGGAGCAGGCCGAGACGACGGACCGGTACGAGACGCTGCGCGCGGCGATGATCGCCCGGGGCGCGCTGCTGCCGCCCGCCGGCACGTCGTGGACGGACCCGGTCACGCCCGGGTTCGCGCCGGTCGCCGAGCCGGACCCGACCCCCGCCCCGGCGGCCCCTGCCGCTGAGCCGGCCGAGCAGGTCACGACGGTCGGTCACCCGGACACGCCCACCCCGACCAAGCCGGCCAAATCGGCGGTGGTGTGGCCGGTAGTGCTGCTGGCGCTACCCGCGTTCGTGGCGATCTGGTCCGGATGGGTCGGACTCGGCGGACTCACCGGGTTCGGGGTGGTGCACCCGCTGCCGGGCATCTGGGACACCTTCTCCATCAACTCCGCGATCACCCTGCCGATCGGCGTGGAGACCTACGGCGCGTACGCCCTCTACGTGTGGCTGTCCGGCAGGGTGCCTGCCCCCGCCCGCCGCTTCGCCAAGTGGTCGGCCCTCGGCTCTCTCGCGGTGGGCGCGCTCGGCCAGGTCGCCTACCACCTCTTGGAGGCGGCGGGGGTCACCTCGGCCCCGTGGTGGATCACCACCGCCGTGGCGTGCCTTCCGGTCGCGGTGCTCGGCATGGGCGCCGCCCTCGCACACCTCGTCCGCACCCACGACTAGTTCTGCCCGGCGGCGCGGCCTCACGGCCTCGACAACCCGGCCGCGCCGCCGGCCCTCACCCCTCAGCCAACGACCTCGGGAGAGACCACCCATGTTCGCAGACCCCACCGGCCGCCACGCCGCCGCGTTCGCTGCCGTGTTCGTCGCCCTCTACGTCGCGCATCAGGTCGCCGACCACTGGGTGCAGACCCAGCATCAGGCCAACTGCAAGGGCGAACCGGGCTGGCCGGGCCGTATCGCCTGCGCCGCCCACGTCGCCACCTACACCCTCACCGCCCTGGTGGCGCTGGTGTTTCTGATCGCTGGCACCGGCCTGCGGCTCGACCCGTGGGCGGTCGCGGTCGGCCTAATGGTCTCGGCCGTGTCGCACTACGTCGCCGACCGGCGGGTGCCGCTGCGCCGCCTCGCCGACGCCCTCGGCAAGGACCCGGCATGGCTGACCCGGGGCGGCGGCCTCTACGCCCTCGACCAGTCGTGGCACATCGGGTTCCTGTTCGTCGCGGCCCTGCTGGCGACGGCATGAGCCGCCTCGACCGGCACCCGCTGATCCGCATGCTGCGTGCCCTGGACCTGTCCACCGGCGACTACGTGGTGTTCGGGTCCGGGCCGCTGCTGGCCCACGGCCTGCGCACCCACCTCGGCGACCTGGACATCGTTGCCCGGGGCGCGGCCTGGCACCGCCTGACCGCGATGAAGGCACCCGAGGTCGCTCCGTCTGGGCATGGGCAGATGGTGCGCCTGCAAATCGAGGCTGCCGACCAGTGGCTACCCGGTTTCGACACCGGCCATCTGATCGCCACCGCCGAGCACCACGGCGGAATCCCGTTCGCCCCGCTGGCCCAGGTCCGCCGCTCCAAGCAGCTCACCGGGCGACCCAAGGACCACCGCGACATCGCTCTCATCGACGCCGCAACTCACTGGCCCTGACCGCTCCCGTCGTCACCGGCTCATCACCCGGTGGCGTGCGGAAGCCGCCAGACCCGCTGACGGCCCCCCAACCGAAGGAGCACCCCCGCTATGGGTAAGCGCAACGTCGCCTCCGGCTCTGACCGCGTCGCCGTTCAGGCCGGTGAGGTCACCGGCCGCCGCGACACCGGCAAGACCCCCAAGGACGCCAGCACCAACGACACGACGTCGGGCCGGGGCGAGAACGTCCGCTCCGGCAACGCGAAGGTCGGCCGGCAGGCCGACGAGATCCGGGGTGGCTTGACCATCCGCTGGTGACCCTGCCCGGCGGCGCGGCCCACGGCCTGGACAACCCGGCCGCGCCGCCGGCCCTCAACCCCCGACCCGAGTACGGATCAGATGGAGGAACCCCCATCATGACTGCCCCTGATGAGAACCGTTTCGACTGGCAGGCCGCCGAGGCCGGCCTCACCGGCCCGGACGCTGAGGTTGTCGACCTGGACGACGCCCGCGCCCGCCGGACAGCCCCCCGGCCCCGGCCGGCGGGTGACACGCACTTTGACGTGACGTTGGACGAAATGCCGCAGGCCGGCGGGATGCCGGTGGAGCCGCCGGCGGCTGGCCCGTCGGGGCGTCGGCCAATTATTCCGGCGGGGTGGTCGGGCTGGCGCAACATCAAGCACAGCGTTCGTGAGTTGGCCGAGGTGACCGCGTATCGGGTGGGGTTCCACGCGGTGCGCGCCCCCTGGTACGCCACGCAGGCCGCGTTCTGGTCGACGGTCGGGGTGTTCCGCCTCACTGGCCGCCAGTTGCGGTGGTGGTGGGTCAGTGAGCAGACCGGGTTGCGGCAGGCCGCCGCCGACGAGGGCGACGCGCAGACCTGGCACAAGCTGCACCGGGAGGTCAAGGCCACCCGCACGTGGCGCGGCATCGTCCTCACCGCCGAGGCGCTGACCCTCGGCATCGGCGGGCCGATCGCGTGGACGCTCGCGCCGTGGTGGGCGCTGACCGCCGGGGCCGGGCTGGCGGTGGCCTACCTGGCGCACGTCGGCCGCCCGGACGACCGGCCGATCATCACCCCCGCGACGGTGGCGGGCCGCTTCCGGCGGGTCAACCCGGACATCATCCTTCGCGCCTACTACGCGGCAGGGCTGGGCCACCCGGAGAAGGCACACCAGCGGGTGGAGTTCGGCTCCACGATGGCCCGTGACCCCTCCGGCACCGGCTCTCAAGTGTCGATCGACCTGCCGTACGGCAAGACGTTCGACGACGCGGTGAAGGCCCGTGGTGCCATCGCCTCCGGCCTCGACGTGGCCATGTCGCAGGTGTTCATCACCCGCGATCCGTCGTCGCACCGGCGGCACACGCTGTGGGTAGCCGACCGTGACCCTCTGGCGGCCGGTGCCGGACGGACGCCGCTGTTGCGGTGCAAGCCGACCGACATTTGGCAGCCGGCCCCGTTCGGGCTGGACGAGCGCGGCAACAAGGTCGCCGTTGACCTGATGTGGAACAGCGTTCTGATCGGGGCGCAGCCCCGGCAGGGCAAGACGTTCGCCGCCCGCCTGCTGGCCCTCTACGCCGCGCTCGACCCGTACGTGAAGCTGACCGTCCTCGACGGCGGCGGCAAGCCCGACTGGCGCAAGTTCGCGCTGGTCGCTGACCGGTGCGCGTTCGGGCTGGCGATGACCCGCGACGGTGACCCCGCCGAGATCGTGCTTGAAGCGTTGCGGGAGATCAAGGCCGATGTGCAGGACCGCTACGAGCGGCTGTCGAAGCTGCCCGCCGATGTCTGCCCGGAAGGCAAGCTGACCCGCGAGATCGCCCGTGACCCGAAGTACCGGATGCCGGTGCGCCTGGTCGTCCTGGACGAGTTCCAGGAGTACTTCGACCTCGGCGAGATCAGCAAGGAGATCGCGGCGCTCCTAGTCTACCTGGTCAAGGTCGCCCCCGCCGCCGGGGTCGGCTTCATCGACGCCACGCAGCGCCCCTCGGGGGTTGGCGGGGGGCAGGTCGCTACCCAGTTCATCAGCTTCCGCGACAACCACCAGGTGCGGTTCTCCCTGCGTACCGGCTCGTGGAACGTGTCCGACCTGGTGTTGGGGGCCGGGGCGAACTCCGAGGGCTACGACTCCTCGACGCTGCTGCCCAGCTACAAGGGCGTCGGCATCCTGCGCGGCGCATCGGATGCCACCCCGACGGTGCGCACGTACCTCGCCGACGCCGACGACGCGGAGAAGATCCTCATCGCGGCGCGGAAGCTGCGTGAGGCTGCCGGCACCCTGACCGGCATGGCCGCCGGTGAGGACATCGCCCGCGAGTCGCGGGACGTGCTCGCCGACGTGCGGGCGCTGTTCGGCCCGAACGAGCGCGGGTTGCAGTGGGAGGACCTCGCCGCCCGCCTGGCCGAGCGGATGCCGGAGCACTACGCCGACACCACCGCCGAATCGATCTCCGCTCAGGTCCGCGCGTTCGGTGTACCGAGCGTAGATGTCAAGCGCGCCGGCAAGGCCCTCAAGGGAGCCAAAGCCGACGCCATCGACGCCGCGATCAGCCGCCGCAAGAGCGCCTGACCGGTCGCGGCGTCCCCGCGACCGGTCGCGTTCACGCGACCCGACCCGCGACCGGCCTGGTCAGCCCAGACATAGGCCGGTCGCGGGTCGCCCCACCTCCTGTTTCAGCCCTAAAAACGCCCTGGGAGGCCTGATCGTGTCCACCCTCGCCGCGACCGCGACCACCGCCGGCACCACCGCCGGCCTGATCTTGCTCACCCTCGCGACCGTCACGCTCTGCTACCTCGCCGTGTGCTGGATACGGCCGTTCCGGCGCTGCCGCCGCTGCCACGGCACCGGCCGCCGACGCTCCCTGATCCTGCGCACCGGCCGCACCTGCTACCGCTGCGACGGCAACGGCGAACACCTGCGCCCCGGCCGCACCGCCCTCAACTACCTACGCGAGCTACACGACAAGGGCACCCCACGATGAACCGCCGCACCGGTCACACCGAATGGTGCGGCCGAGACCACCGCTGCGGGCTCGGCGAACACCGGTCGGAAGAGATCGTGGTCGACGTCGCCAACCACGCCCGCGCCGTCCTCGTGCGGGTACGCACCGTCGCCGGCCGTGAACACGCCGAGGTACGCGTCAGGGTCGCCCTCGCCCCCGGCGAAATCGCCGCCCGCCGCCAACTGGTCGGTCTGCTCGGCGACCTGCGGCAGGCCGTGACCCGGGCTGCCGTTGCCGCCCGGCCCGCACCTCGGAGGGCCGGCTAATGGAGGTCTGGCTGGCCGGCACCCGTGCCGAACTCGACGCCGCTGTCCAGGCGCTCACCGATGCCGCCTACGTGTCCTACGTCAGCCAGCGACGCGCGATGGCCGGTGTGGACGCCGGCCGCTACCGCGTCTACCTGCAACTGGCCGTCACCACCGCACCCGCCACCCGCCGGCACACCCCACCGCCGGGCCAGGGGGCGGCGCTGATCGACCTCGACGCCGCCCGCACCCGCCGTACCACCACGCGAAAGGAGATGCCCGGTGCCTGACCTGCTCACCGCCGCGC
The DNA here is from genome assembly GCF_057197825.1 of Micromonospora sp. USAFONa4. Taxonomy (NCBI): domain Bacteria; kingdom Bacillati; phylum Actinomycetota; class Actinomycetes; order Micromonosporales; family Micromonosporaceae; genus Micromonospora; species Micromonospora sp. USAFONa4. The sequence continues at coordinate 2,603,515 of NZ_CM170072.1, forward strand.
TCGCCCACGCCGCACGCGGCTGGCACGTCTTCCCGCTACGCCCCGACGACAAGCGCCCCGCCTTCCCCGACCACACCGCCGACGACTGCACCGGCCGCGACCCACGCTGCCGCGCCGCCGGCCACCACCTTGGGTGGGAAGCCCGCGCCACCACCGACCCCGACCGCATCCGCCGAGCCTGGACCGCCCGCCCCTACGGCATCGGCATCGCCTGCGGCCCGTCTCGCCTCATCGTGGTCGACCTCGACACCCCGAAGGACGACACCGCCGACCGGACCGGGCTGGACACCCTCGCCGACCTCGCCGCCGCCCATGGGGCCGGCATCGACGCCACGTACACCGTGACCACGGGGCGGGGTGGCACCCACCTCTACTACCGGCACCCCGAGACCGGGCCGACGCTGCGCAACACCGCCGGCACCCTCGGCCCGATGGTCGACACCCGCGCCCAGGGGGGATACGTCGTCGCCGCCGGCTCCACCGTGGCCGGACGCCCCTACACCGTCGACCTGGACACCGACCCCGCGCCGTTGCCCGAATGGCTCGCCCGACTGCTCGCCCCGGCCCCGCTGCCGCCGCAACGGCCGGTGGTGGTCGACCTCGGCACCGGACGGGCCGGCGGGTACGTGCGGGCCGCCGTCGCCCGCGAGGTCGACCGGGTGGCCACCGCCGCCAGTGGTGAGCGCAACCGGGCGCTGTACATCGCTGCCGTGGCCCTCGGCCAGTTGGTGGCCGGTGGAGCACTCGGCGAGGACGACGCCCAAAGCGTGCTGGAACAGGCGGGCGTGACGGCCGGGTTGCGCACCGCCGAGGCGTACCGCACCGTCCGATCCGGCCTGACCGCCGGCAGCAAGCGACCCCGGACGGTGGCCGCGTGAGCGCCGAGCCGCTGAACGTGTTGGAGCTGTTCGCCGGCATCGGTGGCCTGTCCCTGGGCCTGCAACGGGCCGGGATGCGGATCGTCGGTCACGTCGAGATCAATCCGTTCTGTCGAGCCGTTCTGCACAAGCACTGGCCGGAGGTGCCCTCACATGACGACGTACGCACCGCCACCGCCTGGTGGCGCTCACAGCCTCGCCCGCGCGTTGATGTCGTCGCCGGTGGCTACCCCTGCCAGCCGGACTCCCTCGCCGGGCCCCGGCTCGGCACTGAGGACCAACGGTGGCTCTGGCCCGAGATGGCCCGGGTCATCCACGCCCTCCGCCCGCGATACGTCGTCGGGGAGAACGTCCTTGGTCACCGCACCCGGGGACTTCGTTTCGTGCTCCGAGACCTCCGACGACTCGGATACACCCCCACCTCCGGCGTTGTCCGAGCTTGCGAGATGGGCGCCCCACACCCACGACCGAGGGTGTTCGTCCTGGCCCACTCCAACGGCGAGGGATGGCCGGCGCGGCGCTGGCTGGAACCTGCCCGGCCGGCCCCTGTCCGAGCGAGCCGGTGGCCCGCTGAACCCCGAGTGGGTCGAGTGGTTGATGGGCTTCCCGGCCGGGTGGACCGAGTTACCGCCCTCGGCAACGCCGTCGTCCCCGCCGTCGCCGAACGCATCGGCCGCATCATCCTCGACCACCACGAAAGCAGGTGACCTCATGACACCAGCACGTCTGCACTTGGTCGCCGACCACTCGCAAGCCACCGGCGAGGAAACCGCGGGCGGCCCGCTGTGGGATGTTCCAGTGCCCCTGACCGGCCTCAACGCCGCACCGCCGCCGTTCCCGGTCGACGTGTTCCCCCGCTGGCTGGCCGACATGGTGACCGGCGTCGCCCGGTTCACGCAGACCGATCCCGCGATGGCCGGCACCCTCGCCGTGGCGGTGCTGTCCGCGTGCGCGGGTGGCCGCCTGGAGGTAGAGCCGGTCGCCGGGTGGCGGGAGCCGGTGAACGTGTTCGCCGCCGTCATCGCCGGCCCCGGCGAACGCAAGAGCCCCGTTCACCGCGCGATGACGGCACCGCTGTTCGCCGCACAGTCGACACTCGCCGAGGCAATGCGCCCGAGGATCGCCGAGGCCGCCGCCCTGCGCGACATCGCCGACCGGCAAGCCGAACAGGCCAAGACCCAGGCGGCAAAGGCCACCGATCCACACAAGCGCGATGAGGCATCGGCCGAGGCGGTGGCCGCCGCCATCGCCGCCGGGGCCATCACCGTTCCCAGCCTGCCGAAACTGATCGTGGACGACGCCACCCCGGAAGCCCTCATCGGGCTGATGGCCGCCAACGGCGGGCGTATGGCGATCATCAGCGATGAGGGCGGCATCTTTGACACCCTCGCCGGCCGATACTCCGGTGCCCCCAACCTTGACCCCTACTTGAAGGGGCACGCGGGACAGCCGATGAGCAACGAACGGCAGACCCGCGAGGGTGCCTCGGTCGAGAAACCCGCGCTGACCGTATGCGTGATGGCGCAACCGACCGTGCTGCGCAAGTTCGGCGGCAATGCCGACCTCGCCGGCCGAGGACTACCCGCCCGGTTCCTGTTCGCCCTCCCACGCTCGCTGGCCGGGTACCGGGCGGTCGACACCGAACCGGTGCCCGAGCAGGTGACCGCCGGCTACGCCCACCGCGTTCACGACCTGGCCGCCACCCTCGCCGAGTGGACCGACCCGACGGTGGTCACCCTCACCGAGGACGCCGGCCGCGTACGGCGGGCCGCCGCCGAGCAGGTCGAGACCGAGCTACGGCCCGGCGGCAGCCTCTACGACATGCGCGAATGGGGCAACAAGCTGTCCGGCGCGACGCTGCGGCTGGCCGGTTTGCTGCACGTCGCCCACCACCCTGCCGACGCCTGGCGGCGTCCGGTCGACGCCGACCGGATGGCCGACGCCGTGCGGCTGGCCGAGTTCTTCGCGGCGCACTACCGAGCCGCCCTCACCGCAATCGGCACGGACACCGCGATGGCAAACGCCCGCTACGTGCTCGGGGTGCTCACCGCTAAGGGCATGACCACCTTCACCCGCCGAGAACTGCACCGCCGCGTCTCCCGCCGCCTCCCCAAGTCCGAAGAGGTGTCGGTGGTGCTCGCCGAGCTGGCCGCCCTCGGATGGGTCCGCCACGGACCGGCCGGCCAATACGAACTGCACCCGCGCGCCGTGGCGAACGTGCCCGGAAGCGTTGACACGTTGACACCCGCCCCCGACGACGACATTCCCGCAGTTCAAGACAGCTAGGAGGCTGTCAACGGACCGCGTCGACAGCCGTTGACAGGCGTTGACACCCCGCTCGCCGACCCGCCGGTGTCAACGAGTGTCAACGCCTGTCAACGATAGGCGTTGACACCCCGACACCCGCCTTCACCTGCAGAGACGTTCGCGCGGGGGCCGATTGTCAACGTGTCAACGCTTCCCCGGCCCCCTCGCCGCACGCCGCCGGCCACCGGGCGGCCCGCCGGAAACGGCCCGCTGAGAACCACGGAGACGGGTCGGCCTATGCCTTCCCCGGATCTTGCGTCTACGGCGCCCTCGGCGAACCGCTCTGTGCCGTTCTGCAGCGACGTTTCCCTCTTCCTCCGTATGTGACCCGCGCCGACCGAAAGGCCCCCACCGTGCGAATCAGCCTGCACGGCACACCCGCTGAAACAGCCGCAGCGCTCGCCGCCACCGGCCAAGTGCTGCACGTCCGCGCCGTCTCCCGGCCCGGCCCCGACCGGCGATCCCCCGATGTTCCAGCGCATCTACCTCGACGCCAACCCGAGGGAGGACACCAGCCGATGACCACCCGCCGCACCCCGACCGGCAACCTGCTCACCCTCGCCGAAGTCCTCGACGAACTCCGCGTGCCCCGGTCGACCTTCTTCCGCTGGAAGGCCACCGGCCGCGCACCCCGAACCATCAAGTACCCCAACGGCAGCCTGTACGTCCGTCGCCGCGATCTGGACGCCTGGCTCAACGACCACGAAGAGGCAGCATGAGCACCTACGACGTACGCGTACACGGCATCCTGAAGAACCAACTCGCCAAGGGCTACTCGTACGTGGTCCGGTGGAAGGTCGCCGGTCGGGCGTTCCGCAAAACGTTCGCGACCCGCGCCCTGGCCGAAAGCTTCCGGTCCAAGCTGGTCGTAGCCCAACGGGAAGGCGTTGCGTTCGATAAGGCCAGTGGCCTGCCCGAGCCGATGGCGCGGGCACTCAACACCCGATCGTGGTACGAGCACGCCGTGGCCTACGTCGACATGAAGTGGCCCCGCGCGTCGGCTAAGCACCGCAAGGGCATCGCCGAAACCCTGGCCACCGTCACCCCGGCCCTGCTCTCGACGGACCGAGGCATACCCAGCGACAAGGAACTGCGCGCCGCTCTCTACGGATGGGTGTTCAACAAGACCCGCCGTGATGCCGGAGAGCCGCCCGCCGACCTCGCCGCTGCCGTGCGCTGGTTGAAGGCCAACACCGTTGACCTGGCCGCGCTCGCCGACGCAGCGCTGGTCCGGAAGGCGCTCGACACGCTTGCCCTCCGGATGGACGGCGCTCCCGCGTCGCCCAGCACGATCGCCCGGAAGCGGGCGGTCTTCTCCGGCGCCCTCAAGTATGCCGTTGAGCTGCGAATACTCGATGCGCACCCGATGTCGCTGGTGAGCTGGACCGCGCCGAAACCGGCCGATGACGTGGACCGCCGGGCGGTGGTCAACCCCGATCAGGCGCGGGCGCTACTCGCCGAGGTGGGGCGCACCGTGCCCGAGCTGGAGGCGTTCTTCGGGTGCATGTACTACGCCGCGCTGCGGCCTGAGGAAGTGCTCCACCTACGGGAAGACGAGTACGAGCGGCCCACCCAGGGTGGGGGATGGGGCGTGCTTCACCTGACCGGCTCGACGGTGGCCGTGGGTCGAGACTGGGCCGACGGTAACGACGCCGCCGAGGATCGAGGGCTGAAACACCGGGCGAAGTCAGCCACCCGAGACGTGCCGGTGCCGCCGCCGCTCGTGCGGCTACTCGATCATCACATCAAGGAATATCCGCCTGGATCAAACGGCAAGCTGTTCGTCACCCGGCGCGGCCCCGGCGGGCGGTACGTGCCCACCGCAGGGCAGCCGATCCCGAACAACACCTACGGAAAGGCGTGGCGGGACGCGCGGGCAAAGGTGCTCACTCCGGCTCAGCAGCGCTCAACGCTGGCCCGGCGGCCGTACGACCTACGGCACGCCGCCGTGTCGCTCTGGCTCAACTCCGGGGTACCGCCTACCCAGGTCGCCGAGTGGGCCGGGCACAGCGTGCACGTCCTCATGCGGGTCTACGCCAAGTGTGTATACGGCCAGGAAGAGGCTGCACGCCACCGCATCGAGGCGGCTCTAGCTGTCAAGCCGTACGTCCAGGTGGAGCCTGGGCACTCCTTGCCTAAGGGAAGTGCCCAGGCTCCGAGCACTAGCTGATGACCTCGTTCAAGACCGCCAAGGCCGCGAAACCGGCCCCAACACCCTCCACGACACCGCCCAACAGCCCGACGGCGATGCCCACGGCGCTGGCCGTGAGCAAGATCAAGGCCCACCGCTGGGGCAGAGCCTTCTCGTGCTCGTTCTTCCGGGAGTTACCCACTGCCTCGTGATCTCCATATCTCCCCCAGGAGAGGGGGATCTGGAGGCCATGGATCAGCCAAGGGCGGGGCCTCCCGCCCCGAAGAACGGGAGGCCCCAGGTCACCCTCGCCACCTGCGCGAACAAAGCGGCGAGAGAGCCCCTTCGATGAGGCTGCGGATGGAGAGCCGCAACATCATCCAGAGATAGCGAACTAACCTCTTCTGGCGTTATGCGCCAGAAGAGGTTAGGGACGCTTCTGAGCGATCTGTCATAGCACCACTCCTCTCTGTGAGCGTCAGGACATTCGAACGAATGTCCTGCCACCATCTCCTGGGTGGAGTCACAAGGACGCGCTAGGCAACGCGCCAAGGCAACTCCTTGGCTCGGCAGCATAGTCTTCTGGGGCGACTGAGGAACGAGACTGCGACACGTATCCGACACAGCCAGCGAGATGGAGCGGGCTAGAGCGGGACTGAGCGAGACTCACGAAAGAGGCCCCCGACCGGCGTTCGCGCAGGTCGGGGGCCTCTTTTTGCACCTGGTGGCGGGTAGAGGATTCGAACCTCTGTAGCTTTCGCGACGGATTTACAGTCCGCTCCCATTGGCCGCTCGGGCAACCCGCCAGGGCACCCCACCGCGTCGTAACGCGGCAGCGGAAGCAAGGATAGCGGCTCACCCCGGCCTCGGCGCAACCGGGTACCGTCAGGGGGTCGTACCGCTGGTCAGCGGGGGACGAAGGACCACAGACCGCCGGACAGCAGGAGCATGAGCATGGCAGCGAACCCGTCGTTCGACATCGTGAGCAAGGTCGACCGCCAGGAGGTCGACAACGCTCTCCGTCAGGCGGAGAAGGAGCTCGCGACGCGGTTCGACTTCCGGGGCACCGGCGCCGAGATCTCCTGGTCGGGCGAGGAGGCGATCAGCCTCCAGGCGGAGACCGAGGAGCGGGTGCGGGCGGCGCTGGAGGTCTTCAAAGAGAAGGTGATCAAGCGGAACATCTCGCTGAAGTCGCTGGACGCCGGTGACCCGCGCGCGTCGGGCAAGATCTTCAAGATCGACTGCAAGGTGATCCAGGGCATCGACTCGGACAAGGCCAAGGCGATCAGCAAGAAGATCCGCGACGAGGGCCCGAAGGGCGTCCAGGCCCAGATCCAGGGCGACCAGCTCCGCGTCACCGGCAAGAAGCGGGACGACCTCCAGGCCGTCATCGCGCTGCTCAAGGGCGAGGACTTCGGCGTCGCCCTCCAGTTCACCAACTACCGCTGACGGTGTCCGGTCGGCCCCGCCGCGGTGGGGCCGACCGGGTCAGGACCCGTGGGCGTCAGGCCGGCAGCAGCTCTTCGGTGCGTACCGCCGTGGCCTCCGCGCGGGAGATGGGCCCGGCGGGCAGGGCCGCGACCCCGGCCCCGACGGCGACCGCGGCCCCCGCGAAGACGAACGCCCAGGGCACGCCGCCGGCGTGGTCGACGATCAGGCCGGCCACCGCGCCGCCGGCGGCGCTGGCCCCCACCGACATGGTCACCACCCAGGTGTACGCCTCGTTCAGCATGCTGGTCGGGGAGATCCGGCCGACCAGGGTGTTCTCCAGGGTGAGCGCGGGCGCGATCATGGCACCCCCGATCACCAGGGCGGTGCCCAGCGCCACCGGCGTGGGCATCACCGCGAAGACGGCGAAGCTGGCGGCCACGCCGCCGAGCAGCAGCGAGAACTGCCGGGTCATGTTCCGGGCCGGCTTGCGGACGCCGAACCAGAAACCGCCCACGGCGCTGCCGACGCCCCAGACGGCCAGCAGCACCCCGGCGAGGCTGTCGGGGTCGTCGGACGTGTAGGCGGTGGCGAACGCCGGCACGGTCACGCCGGCCGCGCCGAAGGCGATGCCCAGGCTGGCGACGCAGAGCAGCAGTGCCGGGAAGCCGGGCACGCGCAGCGGGCCGAGCCCTCTGGTCTGGTGCTCGCGCGGGTGCGGCCGCCAGCCGCGCATGACCCGGCCGAGGGCCACCGCCATGGTGCCGACCAGGGTCACCACGGCCGAGCCGACCAGGGCCGCCCCGGCGTCGGCGAACAGGATGAAGCCGGCGACCAGCAGCGGACCGAGCACGAAGACGATCTCAAAGAGGGTGGTCTCGGCGGCGAGGGCGGTGTTGCGCAGGTGCCACCGGCCGGACGACGGCGAGGTGAGGTCGTTCCAGGCGCCGCGGATCGCGGCGGTCAGCGGCGGGTAGGTGGCCCCGGCGACCCCGGAGGCCACGAAGACCAGCGTCAGGCTGCCGGCGTCGGAGCGGGCGGACCAGAGCAGGCCGAGCAGGGCGAACGGGTGGGCGATCGCGGTGCCGACGAGCACCGGGGTGGGGCCGATCCGGTCGGCGATCCGGCCGGCCACGGGGCTGAGCGCGGCGCCGGAGAGGGCGTAGATGCCCCCGGCGACGGCCGCCAACGAGTACCGGCCGGTGACCTGCTCGACGACCAGCAGCAGCGCCAGCGGCGTCATGCCGATCCCGAGCCTGCCGACGATGCCCGTGAGCAGCAGCATCGGCGCTCCGGGGATCCGCCAGACGCCCAGGTACTGGCGCAGTGCGGCCACGGTCGACCTCCAGGGGATGTAACGAGCGGGAAACCTTTCGACCCTAACGCCGCGCGGCGGGCGAAAGAAACGGTTAACGCGCTCACACGCAGGTCCGCCCGTGTCCGGCGGACCGGACACGGGCGGAAAGGTGATCAACGCCTCAGCGCTGGAACTGCACGGGGCCGCTGTTCGCGGCCATCCGCTCCAGCCGGGCGACCCGCTCCTCCATCTTGGGGTGGGTGGAGAAGAGCGCCGCCACGCCGCCGCCCTTGAACGGGTTGGCGATCATCAGGTGGGCGGTGCTGGTGAGCTGCCCCTGGGCCGGCAGCGGCCGACGCTGGGCCCCCATGTGGATCTTCCGCAGGGCGCTGGCCAGGGCCAGCGGGTCCTTCGTGAGCGTGGCCCCGGAGGCGTCCGCCTGGAACTCCCGGCTGCGGCTGATCGCCAGCTGGATGACGGTGGCCGCGATCGGCCCCAGGATGATCGTGAGCAGCAGCACGGCCGGGTTCGGGGAGTCCTCGTCGTCGCCCCCGCCCAGCGGGATGAACCAGGCGATGTTCGCCAGCATGGTGATGATGCCGGCCAGACCGGCCGCCACGCTGGAGATGAGGATGTCCCGGTTGTAGACGTGCGACAGCTCGTGCCCGATCACGCCCCGCAGCTCCCGGTAGTCGAGGATCTCGGTGATCCCCTGGGTCACGCAGACGGCCGCGTGCTGCGGGTTCCGCCCGGTGGCGAACGCGTTGGGCTGCGACGTCGGGCTCACGTAGAGGCGCGGCATCGGCTGCCCGGCCTCGGTGGCCAGTTCGCGGACCATCCGGTACAGCTCGGGGAACTGTGCCTCGCTGACCGGTTGCGCCCGCATCGAGCGCAGCGCGAGCTTGTCGGAGTAGAAGTAGGTGACGCCGTTCATGACCAGCGACACGACGACGGCGATGACCAGGCCGCCACTGCCGCCGAACCAGTAGCCCACCGCCAGGATCAGCGACGTGAGCAGGCCGAGCAGCGCGGCGGTCTTCAGACGGTTGTGGTGCACGATCACTCCTTCGGTGCAGCACGGATCGCTCGGGATCCGCTGACCGGTTCAACAACCCGGTACCCGTCAACCATCCGTCTCATGGCTGTGAGTTGCCTGGGATGTCCGAAGTGCCCGTCGGGACTGAAGCCCCCGAAGACGGGAAGACCGTCCGACGCGAACCGCGTCAGCGGGCGGCGACGTCGAGCACGAGTTGCGGGGCGAAGCCGAGCACCAGCGCCGCCGCCGTCGCCACGGCCAGCACCACGCCGACCGTCCGGGCCCGCACGGGGGCCACGGTCGGGACGCCGCCGGACCCGACGCCCGGCGTGGCGGCCCCGCCCACCGGAACGGCCGGCCCTCCGGCCGGCGCGGCCCACAGGGCGGCGGTGAGACGCAGGTAGTAGGCCAGGCCGATCACCGCGTTCACGGCCACCACCACGGCCAGCCAGCCCGCGCCGCCGTCCAGCAGCGAACGGACCACTGTCACCTTCGCGAAGAGCCCGGCCAGGCCCGGCGGCAGGCCGGCGAGCCCGATCAGCGCCAGCCCGAGCGCCGCCGCCCGCCACGGGTGGCGCCGGGCCGCCCCGCGCAGGTCGTCGACCGTGCCGCCGTCCGCGCCCGCCGGGCGCAACGCCACCACGGCCGCGAAGGCCGCCAGTTCCAGCACCACGAAGAAGACGGCGTACGCCACGGCGGCCGCGTACGCGGCGGTGCGGGCGTCGGCGGTGCGCCCGGAGGCCAGCGCCAGCGCGCCGAGCGGAGCGAGGATGTAGCCGGCCTGGGCGACCGACGACCAGGCGAGCAGCCGGACCGTACGCCGCTGGCGCAGCGCCACCAGGTTGCCGACGGTCATCGTCAGCACCGCGAGCAGGGCGAGCACCGGGCCGGTCACGTCGGCGGGCAGCGCGTACTGCACCACGGCGAGCAGGGCCACCACGCCGCCCAGCTTGGAGGCGGTGGACAGGTACGCCGCCACCGGCAGCGGTGCGCCGTCGTAGGCGGCCGGCGCCCAGGCGTGGAACGGCACCGCCGCCACCTTGAATGCCAGCCCCAGCACCACAAGCGCCACGGCTGCGGTCGTCAGGGGCAGGTCGAGCAGGTCCGCGCGGTCGGCGAGGATCGCGCCGATCCGGCCCAGGTGCAGCCCGCCGGTGGCCGCGTAGAGCAGCGCCGCCCCGAGCAGCGTCAGCGTGGTGGCGACCACGCTGACCACGAAGAAGGTGACGGCCGCCTCGGCGCTGGCCAGGCTGTCCCGGCGCAGCCCGACGAGGACGTACAGCGGGAGGGTCAGCGTCTCCAGCGCCACGATCAGGGTGATCAGGTCGCCGGCCGCGCCGAGCACCACGCCGCCCGTCATCGAGCAGGCGAGCAGGAAGCAGTACTCCCCCGCCGGCGACTGCCCCGCCCGCAGCAGCGGGCCGGACAGCGCGAGCACGCCGAGGGTCAGCAGGGCGACGACGACGGCGACCAGGGCGGCCCGGCCGCCGAAGACGTACGAGCAGTCGGGGCCCACGCAGAAAGTGCGCCGCTCGCCCCCGGCGCCGACCAGAGCCGCGCCGAGCGCCGTGGCCGCCGCGCCGACCGCGGCCGTGGCCAGCGTGACCCGGGCGCGGGCCACCAGCAGGTCGGCGAGCAGCACCAGCACGGCCGTCCCGGCGGCCAGGTACGCCGGGAGCAGCGCCACGTTGTCGACGCTCTGCACCACGCTCACCGCAGCACCTCCCCGTCACGTCCGTACCGCCGGCCCGGATCGCTCACCGCAGCACCTCCACGAGGGCGTCGACGGGGGCCTCGGCGACGCCGAGCACCAGGGTCGGGGCCAGGCCGACCGCGAGGGCGAGCAGTACCAGCGGCGCCCACGCGAGCAGTTCCGCACCGGCCAGGCCGGGGGTCAGCCGCCCGACCGCCGGGCTGGGCCGCCCGTGCGTCACCCGCCGCAGCAGCCGCAGCAGGTACGCGGCGGTGAGCGCCCCGCCGATCGCCGCCAGCACGCCCAGGGTGGTCCAGAGCGCCCCGCCGACCTCGACGGCGGCCACCACGGCGAACGCCTCGCCCCAGAAGCCGGCCAGCCCGGGCAGGCCGAGCGAGGCGACGGCGGCGAAACCGAGCAGCCCGGCCAGCCGGGGCGCGGTCTCCCGCAGTCCGGACAGCTCGTCCAGCGACCCGGTGTGCGTACGGTCCTTGACCGCCCCGGCGAGGAAGAAGAGCAGGCCGGTGATCACCCCGTGCGCGACGTTGCCGATCAGGGCCGCCTGGATGCCGGTGGTGGTGAGCGTGGCGACCCCGAGCAGCACGAAGCCCATGTGCCCGACGCTCGAGTACGCGATCAGCCGTTTCAGCTCCCGCTGCGCGAGGCAGACCAGCGACCCGACGAGGATCGCCGCCACCGCCAGCACGCCGAGCACCGGGGCGGCCCAGCGGGCGCCCTCCGGGGCCACCCCGACCGCGATGCGGACCAGCCCGTACGTGCCCATCTTGAGCAGCACCCCGGCGAGCACGACGCTGCCGACGGTGGGCGCCTGGGTGTGCGCGTCGGGCAGCCAGGAGTGCAGCGGCCAGAGCGGGCTCTTCACCGCGAAGGCCAGCGCCAGCAGCGTGAACGCCGCGAGCTGGGTGCCCCGGGACAGGCCCGTGCCGCCGGTGAGCGCCACCACGTCGGCCGTCCCGGCGGCGGCCACCACCACGAACACGCCGACCAGCAGCAGCACCGAGCCGAACAGCGTGTAGAGGGCGAACTTGCGGGCCGCCCGCCGCCGGTCCGCGCCGCCCCAGCCGGCGATGATCGCGTACATGGGGAGCAGGACGACCTCGAAGAAGACGAAGAAGAGCACGAGGTCGAGGGCGAGGAAGGTGCCGAGGATGCCGACCTCGACGACCAGCAGCAGGGCCACCAGCGCCCGCCCACTGCCGCCGTCGGGGACCTTCCAGAGCGTGTAGGCGCAGCAGAGCAGGGTGAGCAGGGCGGTCAGCACGACCAGCGGCCAGGAGATGCCGTCCACGCCGAGGTGGAAGCGCAGGTCGAGCCCGGGCACCCAGGGCAGGTCGAGCCGGTGCCAGGGGCGCACGGCGGGGGTGTCGGCCGCGTAGCTGGTCCAGCCGCGGTCGCCGAGGAAGAGCAGCGCGGCGGCCACCAGGGTCAGCGCGGCGACGACCGTGCCGACCACCCGGGCCGCCCGGTCCCGGGGCGTCGCCGCCACCAGGAGCGCGCCGAGCGCCGGCAGCGCCAGCACCGCCACCAGCAGGAACTCCCCCGCGCTCACAGCGTTACCTCAGTTCGCGACTGCGGGGCTCGCAAGATCGGCTCACTCCTCGCGCTCACGGGGCCACCTCAGTTCGCGACTGCGGGGCTCGCAAGATCGGCTCACTCCTCGCACTCACGGGGCCACTCCGATCACGACGGCCGCCAGGCCGATCAGCAGCGCCCCGGCGAGCACGCCGGCCGCCGCGCGCGGCAGCGCCGCGCGGTGCAGCGACGCCAGGCCGCCGCCGAGGCCGAGCGCGGCCCGGCCGCTGCCCTCGACCGCGCCGTCCACCACCACCTCGTCGGCCGTACGCGTGGCGCGGGCCAGCGCCTTCGCCGGGCGTACGACAAGGGTGCGCTGGACGTCGTCGAGCCGGAACGCGGCGGCGAAGACCGGCCGCAGCGGACCCAACGCGGTCGCCGGGTCGGCGGCCGGGTCCCGCCGCCAGCGCAGCCAGGCCAGCCCCGCCCCGACGACCAGCAGCGCCAGCGGCAGCAGCAACTCCGGGCCGACGTGGATCAGCAGGTGCTCCTCGGCCGGCGCGCTGACGGTCGGCGTCAGCAGCAGCCGGCGGGCGAAGGCCCAGTCGAAGCCGGCGAGGCCGAGCAGGGCGGCCGGCACGGCGAGCAGCAGCACCGGCCAGCGCATGACCGCGGGCGGGTCGTGCGGGTGCGCCAGCGGGATCCGCGTCTCGCCGAAGAACGTGCGCAGCAGCAGGCGGGTGGCGTACCAGGCGGTGACCGCGACGCCGAGGAGCCCGGCCAGCCAGACCAGCCAGCCGACCCAGGCCGGGGCCGGGCCGCTGCCGTGCAGGGCGGCGTCCTGGGCGACGGTGAGCACGCCGTCCTTGCTCCAGAAGCCCGACAGCGGGGGCAGCCCGGCCAGGGCACCGAGACCCACGACCGTGCACCAGAAGGTGACCGGCATGGTGCGGCGCAGCCCGCCCATGCGGGACATCAGCGTGGTGCCGACGGCGTGGATCACCGCACCGGCCGCGAGGAACAGCAGCGCCTTGAACGCGGCGTGGGTGAGCAGATGGAACAGGGCGGCCGGGGTGGAGCCGACCGCCAGCGCGCCCGTCATGTAGCCGATCTGGGAGACCGTCGACCAGGCCAGCACCCGCTTGAGGTCGTCCTGGGCGGTGGCGGCGAACGCGCCGAGCAGCAGGGTGACCGAGGCCATGACGCCGAGCACGGCCAGCGCGGCCGGGGTCGCCTCGAACAGCGGGTAGAGCCGGGTCACCGCGTACACGCCGGCGGCGACCATGGTGGCGGCGTGGATCAGCGCCGAGATCGGCGTCGGGCCGGCCATCGCGTCCGGCAGCCAGGTGTGCAGCGGGAACTGGGCGCTCTTGCCGGCCACCCCGGCGAGCAGCAGCAGGCAGGCGGCGGTCAGCGTGCCGGTGGCGTGGTCGTGGGCGAGCACGTCGGCGATCCGGAAGCTGCCGGCCGAGACGCCGAGCAGCGCGATGCCGAGCAGGAAGCCGACGTCGCCGACCCGGGTCACCAGGAACGCCTTCATCGCGGCGGCCGGCGCCTCGGGCAGCCGGCGGTCGTGGGCGATGAGCAGGTAGGAGCAGATGCCCATCACCTCCCAGCCGACCAGCAGCAGGATCAGGTCGCCGGCGACCACCACCAGCAGCATGGCGGCGGTGAAGAGGCTGATCTGCGCCGCGTACGGCGGGTAGCGGTGGTCGGTGTCGACGTCGTCGTGCGGGCCCCGGCGCAGGTAGCCGACCGAGTAGACCTGCACGGCCAGCGCCACCGCGGCCACCGCGACGGCGACCAGCGCGGCGGCGCCGTCCAGCCGTACCCCGAGGCTCACGGTCAGCCCGCCGAGGTCGACCCAGGTGGTGGACGCCTCGGCGGGCCGGTCGAGGGTGGCCAGCAGCGCTACGGCGAGCGCCAGCGCACCGGCCGCCCCGGTCACGCCGAGCGCGATCGCCACCTGTCGGGCGCGGCCCCCGTCGGTCCCGGCGTCGCGCGGCGCGGGTGGCAGCAGCAGACCGAGCAGACCCGCGACCAGCGGTACGACCGGCAGCAGCGCGCCGAGCAGCGTGGTCGTGCTCACCGCTCCCCCTCCGGACGGTCGGCGGACCCGGGCGGGGCGTCGGTCCCGGCGCCGTTGCCCGCGCCGGATCGGGTCAGCGCCGGCTCGGCCGGACCGCCGATCGGCTGGCCCTCGGTCAGCGGCACCTCGTCGACGGCGACGGTGGCCCGGAGCCGGTAGAGCTGGAGCACGATCGCCAGGCCCACCCCGATCTCGGCGGCGGCCAGCACGATCACGAAGAGCGCGAAGACCTGACCGCCGTGCGGCAGTTGCGCGCGCACGGTGGTGTCGGCGGTGACCAGGATCAGGTTGACCGCGTTGAGCATCAGCTCGACGGCCATCAGCACCAGCACCGCGTTGCGCCGGCGCAGTACGCCGTAGACGCCGAGGCCGAACAGCAGCGCGGCGGTGACGTACGGGATGACGGGTCTCACCGCGACCGCCCCTCGGTGCCCGGCCGGTCGCCGCCCCGCTGGTCGGCCTTCGGCCGGCCGATGTCGGGGCGGGAGATCACGATGGCGCCGACCAGGGCGGACAGCAGCAGCACCGAGAGCACCTCGAAGGGCAGCACCCAGCTACGGAAGATCTGGTCGCCGAGGCGTTCCGCGGTGCCCGCGTCGGGCAGTTCCACGGACGTCCACCGGTACGCGTCGACGAGCAGGGCGGCCAGCCCGAGCCCCGTGCCGCCACCGATCAGCGCCGCCGCCCAGCCCGGCCGGTCCAGGTCGTCGGAGGCGCCGATCGGGGCGCGGGTGAGCATCACCGCGAAGAGCAGCAGCACCACCACCGCGCCCACGTAGATCAGCACCTGGACCCAGGCCACCAGCTCGGCGGTGAGCACCAGGTACATCCCGGCCAGCGCGCCGAGGCAGAGCACCAGGTAGAGGCCGGCGCGCACCAGGTGCCGGGTCGCCACCACCAGCACCCCCGAACCGACCGCCAGCGCGCCGAGGGCGAGCAGCAGCACGTCCGCACCGGTCATGCGCCGGCCTCGGGCTCGGGGCGTACGGCCGGGGCGGCGGGACGGGCGGCGGGCGCGGCCGGGACCGCGGCCTTGCGCGCGGCGGCGGTCTCCTCCTTCGCCGGCTCACCGTTGGGGTCGTGCGCGGGCGGCGGTGGCACGGTGGCCATCCACTGCCCGAGGTGGTCCTTGTCGTGCAGCAGGTCCTTGATGTCGTACTCGGAGTACTCGAACTCCGGCGACCAGTAGAGGGCGTCGAAGGGGCAGACCTCCACGCAGATGCCGCAGTACATGCAGAGCGAGAAGTCGATGTCGAACTTGTCGAGCACGTTGCGCTGGCGGGGGCGGGCGGCCCCGGGCACCGCCACCTCCTCCTTGTGCGAGTCGATGTAGATGCACCAGTCCGGACACTCCCGGGCGCACAGCATGCAGACCGTGCAGTTCTCCTCCAGCAGCGCGATCACCCCGCGCGAGCGGGGCGGCAGCTCGGGGGCGACGTCCGGGTACTGCTGGGTGGTCGAGCGGCGGGTCATCGTCTTCAACGTGACCGCGAGCCCCTTCACCAGGCCCGCGCCCGGCAGGCCACGGTCTGCGCCGGTGCCGCCGGGCTCGCTGCGCTCGCTGCGGTCGGTCATGCCGACCATCCTGCCCTGTGGCCGCGGCGCGCGCGACCACCCCCCGAGGTCTGCCGGCGGTACGGTGGGGCGGGGAGAACGACGCACCGGAAAGGGCTCGCCATGACCGCCGCGCTGCAGGGCGACTTTCCGCCGCCGGGCGGGTGGACGGTCGACGACCTCGACCGCCTGCCCGACGACGGCCGCCGCCACGAACTCCTGGACGGAAACCTCATCGTGTCGCCCTCCCCCACGCGACTCCACCAGTCCATCGCCGGTCGCCTCATGGCCGCGCTCGAGGAAAGCTGCCCCGCCGACCTGGACGTCACGCAGGGCGTCGAGGTGCGGCTCTCCCGGACCCGGTCCTTCGTCCCCGACGTGCTGGTCACCGAGCTGGACGCGGCCTCGCGCAACCCCTCGTACTACCAGCCCCACGAGGTCACCCGGCGAAGCGCGTCTACGTCGAGCAGGCCCGGATGACCGACGGCATCCTCATTCCTGAGCCCTGGGAGATCGACATCCCGCTGGGCAGGATCACGCCCCGGTCCCGCTGACGCCACCCGCCACGGGCGGAAGCATCTCGACGCCGAGCTGCTGGAGGAGCTGGAACAGCTCGTTGCAGCTCCACACGTCGACGATCCGGCCCGCGTCGTCGAAGCGCAGGAAGCTCGCCCCCGAGTAGCTGACCACCTGCCCGGTCGGCGGCACCGGCCCGAACGGCCCGGCCTGGGTGCCCGCCGCCCGCCAGTGCACCGCCACCCGGTCCCCCGCGGCCACCACGTCCACGAGCTTGTACCGCAGGTCGGGGAAGGCGGCGCGGCGCTCCCGGTGCCACGCCAGCGTCGCCTCCGGCCCCTCGCCGCCCAGCCCGGGGCAGTCCGGCGACACCAGTTCGTACGCCGACTCCTCCCGCGCGCCGTTCCACACGTCGGCGATGAAGCGTCGGGCCGCCGCCTCCACATCGATCATCGCGGCAGCCTAACCGCCGACCGCCCCGGCCCAGGTCAGCACCGTAGGCCCCCGCCCACCCTGCCCGCCGCCGTCTGCCCCCGCGGGACGGCCGTGGGCGGCGTCCGGCGCGACGGCCCAGGTCGGCACTCGGCGCGCCTGGGGACGGCGCAGCCGCCATGATGGGACGAGCGACGAGCGACGGCGGAGGGGACGGACATGGGCGGCACGACCGAGGGCGGCGCGGCGACCAACGCGGACGAGGTGCTGATGCGCACCGGCGGCCGGTACGTCGAGCCGGGCGGCGAGTTCACCCGGGACCAGCGCTACATCGCCACCCGGATCACCGCCGACGCCCGCGACGGCTGGCCCGTGGAGCCCGGCCGGTACCGGCTGGCGGTCAGCCGCGCCTGCCCCTGGGCGAACCGGCTGATCATCGTCCGGCGGCTGCTCGGGCTGGAGGACGCGATCTCGCTGGCGGTGGCCGGCCCGACCCACGACAAGCGGAGCTGGACGTTCGACCTCGACCCGGGCGGGCGCGACCCGGTGCTCGGCATCGAGCGGCTGGCCGAGGCGTACTTCGCCCGGTTCCCCGGCTACGAGCGGGGCATCACCGTGCCGGCGATCGTGGACGTGCCCACCGGGCAGGTGGTCACCAACGACTTCGGGCCGATGAGCCTCGACCTGTCCACCGAGTGGACGGCGTACCACCGCGAGGGGGCGCCCGACCTCTACCCGGAGCGGCTGCGCGACGAGATCGACGAGGTGAGCAAGCTGCTCTTCCGGGACGTCAACAACGGCGTCTACCGGTGCGGCTTCGCCGGCGACCAGGCGGCGTACGAGAAGGCGTACCACCGGCTGTTCGACCGGCTGGACTGGCTCAGCGAGCGGCTGGCCGGGCAGCGCTACCTGGTCGGGGACACCATCACCGAGGCGGACGTGCGGCTGTTCACCACGCTCGTCCGCTTCGACCCGGTCTACCACGGGCACTTCAAGTGCAACCGGAGCAAGCTGACCGAGATGCCGGTGCTCTGGGCGTACGCCCGGGACCTGTTCCAGACGCCGGGCTTCGGCGACACGGTCGACTTCGACCACATCAAGCGGCACTACTACGAGGTGCACCGCGACATCAACCCGACCGGGGTGGTGCCGCTCGGCCCCGACCTGGCGAACTGGCTGACCCCGCACGGCCGCGAGGCCCTCGGCGGTCGCCCCTTCGGCGACGGCACCCCGCCCCCGCCGCCCCCGCCCGCCGAGCGTGTCGACCCCGCCCACACCCCGCTGCGCTGACGGCGCGCCCCTACAGCGCGACGCGGACGGCGGCGGTGAGGACCAGTTGGCCCAGGGAGACGGGGACCAGGACGAGCCAGCAGAGACGCTGGAGCTGGTCCTCGCGCAGACGGGGGTAGGACACCCGTAGCCAGATGATCAGGAACGAGACGGCGAAGACCTTCAGCAGGGTCCACAGCCAGCCGAGCTGCGCGTCGGCGAACGGGCCCTGCCAGCCCCCGAGGAAGAGCACGGTGGTGAGCGCGGCGATCACCACGATGCCCACGTACTCGGCGAGCAGGAAGAACGCGAACCGCAGGCCCGTGTACTCCGTCATGTAGCCGAAGACCAGCTCCGAGTCGGCGACCGGCATGTCGAACGGGGGACGGCGGATCTCGGCGAGCCCGGCCAGGAAGAAGACGACCATGGCCGGGGCCTGCCAGAGCAGCCACCACGGCTGCCACGCCTCGACGATGCCGGAGAGGCTGAGCGTCCCGGCCGCCATCGCCACCGACGCGGCGGCCAGCACCAGCGGCAGCTCGTAGCCGAGCAGCTGGGCCGCGCCGCGGATCCCGCCGAGCAGGCTGTACTTGTTGGCGGACGCCCACGCCGACATCAGCACCGCCACGACGCCCACGCCCACCACGGCCAGCACGAAGAACAGGCCGATGTCCAGCGGCTGCCCGACCAGGTCGTCCGGGCCCAGCGGGATCACCAGCAGGACCAGCAGGTAGGGCACGAGGGCGACCGCCGGGGCGAGCCGGAAGACCGCGCGGTCCGCCTCCCGGGGCGTGACGTCCTCCTTCTGCACGAACTTCACGCCGTCGGCGACGAGCTGGGCCCAGCCGTGGAAGCCGCCCGCGTACATCGGGCCGAGCCGGCCCTGCATGTGCGCCATCACCTTGTGCTCGGCCTGCCCGACCAGCAACGGCAGGGTGAGGAAGGCGACGAGCACGCCCCCCACCCGGATGACCAGCTCCAACCACAGTGGCATCAGGGCGTACCTCCGTCGTCGCCGGAACGCTCCGACGCTGCCGGCCCCTCGGGCGCGGGCCGGTCCGTCGCCGGGCCGGAGCGGGCGGTCCGACCGGGCCCGCCGGGTGGCGGACCGGCGTCGGCCCCCGGGCCGGCGGGACGGGGGACCGCCGGGTCGGCGGGCGCCGGGCCGCCGGCAGGCGCCGGGCCGTCGGCGGTGGCGGCGGGCCGGGCGGTACGCGGTGGACGGGCCCCCGGGGCCGGTCGGGCGGGCCGCTCCCGGGCCGGGCGGGCCGGGGTGCCGCCGCGCGGCCCCTCGCCGACCCCGCCCGCGCCGGCAGGTGTCGGCGTCGTCCCCCACTCCCCCGGCGCGGGTACGCCCGGCGGGCGGATCGGGCGGCGTCCGCCGCCGGCCTCGGACTCGCCCGGCTCCTTCGCGCCCGGCCAGGGCTTCGCCACCCGGGAGGCGAGCACGAACTCCTTGCGCAGCGGATGCCCCTCGAACTCGGGCGGCAGCAGCAGCGGCGCCAGCCCGGCGTGACCGGGAAAGTCGATGCCGAACATCTCGTGGGTCTCCCGCTCGTGCCATGCGGCGCCCGGGTAGACGTCGACGACCGAGGCGACCGCCGGGGCGTCCCGGGGCACCCGGGTCCGCAGCAGGATCCCGTGCCGGCGGGTGGTGGACCAGAGGTGCGCCACCACGTCGAAGCCGCCGGCGAGTTCGTCGACGGCGGAGAGCCAGTCGAAGTAGTCGCAGGCCAGCTCGGCGTCGTCGCGGGCCGCGCGGAGCGCGTCCGGCCAGTTCGCCGGCGGTACGTCGACGGTGGCGCGCGCGTGCGCCTGGCCGCCGGAGACCGACGGGGTCACCTCGGCGGGCGCGAGCAGCGCCACCATCCGCTGGCCGACCTCTTCCGGAGTCATGCCGCTGATCCTAGGTCCTCCCCCGCACCCCCCACCCAACCGAACGCCCCACGCCCCGCACCCACCCCGCCCCCGATCCCCCGCCCTGCCGCCGGGACGATCATGCAGTTGTGGTGCCCGGTTCGGCAGGGAAAGCGACCTTCGTCCCCCACCACACCTGCATGATCGAGCGGGCGCGGGGTGCGGGGTGCGGGCGCGGGCCACGGGGCGCGGGGCGCGGGGCGCGGGGCACGGAGTGCGGGAGCGCGGGGCGCGGGTGCGGGTGTGGAGGTGCGGGGTGGATGTCGGGCTTTGGCGGCGGGGGAGACCGGGGCGGGGAAGGATGGGGGCGTGCGCGCTGTGACTGTCAACCCGGGTGTCGCCGACTCGCTGCGGCTGGTCGACGATCATCCGGAGCCGCCGCCCGAGGAGGGCGCGATCCTGGTCGAGGCACTGGCGGTGGGGATCTGCGGCACCGACCACGAGATCATCGCCGGCGACTACGGCGAGGCGCCGCCCGGCGCGGACCGGCTGGTGCTGGGGCACGAGTCGCTGGGCCGGGTGCTGGAGGACCCGTCGGGCACGCTGCAACCCGGCGACCTGGTGGCGGGCGTCGTCCGGCACCCCGACCCGGTGCCCTGCCCGAACTGCGCGGTCGGCGAGTGGGACATGTGCCGCAACGGTCGGTTCACCGAGCACGGCATCAAGGCCCTGCCCGGCTTCGCCCGGGACCGCTGGCGGCTGCAACCCCGGTTCGCCGTAGGACTGGACCGGGCCCTCGCCCCGGTCGGCATGCTGCTGGAGCCGACCAGCGTGGTGGCGAAGGCGTGGGAGCACATCGAGCGCATCGGCGCCCGCGCCGAGTGGCAGCCGCAGACCGTACTGGTCACCGGGGCGGGGCCGATCGGCCTGCTGGCCGCGCTGCTGGCCACGCAGCGCGGGCTCGCCGTGCACGTGCTGGACCGCAACACCACCGGGCCGAAGCCCGATCTGGTACGGGCGCTCGGGGCGACCTACCACACCGTGCCCGTCAGCGAGCTGGACTTCGAGCCGGACGTGGTGCTGGAGTGCACCGGGGCGCCGGTCGTCGTCCTCGACGTGATGTACAAGGCCGCGCCGACCGGCATCGTCTGCCTGACCGGCGTCTCCAGCGGCGGGCGGACCATCGACCTCGACGCCGGGGCGCTCAACCGCGCGCTCGTGCTGGAGAACAACGTCGTGTTCGGCTCGGTGAACGCCAACCGCCGGCACTGGGACCTCGCCGCCGCGGCGCTGGCCCGCGCCGACCGGTCGTGGCTCGACGCACTGATCACCCGCCGGGTGCCGGTGGAGGCGTACGCCGGGGCGTACACCTCCGAGCCGGACGACATCAAGGTGGTGCTGGAGTTCGGTTCCTGACTCCGCTCAGAGGCCGGGCAGCCGGCCGTTGCGGAACAGGTCGACGAAGAGCTGGTGGTCCTGCCGGGCGCGGACGCCGTACGCGTGGGCGAAGTCGACCAGGTGCGTCACGAAGCCCGCCTCGTCGGCGTCCACCGCCGCCACGATCGCCTCCTCCGTGGAGTAGTCGACCAGGTCGTGGCTGGACTCGTCGTCGGCCACCGAGTGCATCCGGGCGACCGCCCGGCCCAGGTCGGTCAGCACGCCGGCCAGCTCCTCCGGCTCGTTCACGTCCGCCCAGTCGAGGTCGGCCGCGTACGGGGAGACCTCGGCGACGAGCTGCCCGGCCCCGTCCAGCTCGGTGAAGCCCAGCCACGGGTCGGCGTGCGCCTGGAGTGCCCGCTGCGACTCGGCGGTGCGGTGCCCCTGGTGCTGGAAGTAGCCCGCGACCGCCTCGTCGGCGATGTGCCGGGCCACCGCCGGCACCTGGGCCTGCTTCATGTAGATGACGACGTCGTTCTCCAGCGCCTGGGTGTGCCCCTCCAGCAGCAGGTTGTACGACGGCAGCCCGGCCGAGCCGATGCCCACCCCCTTGCGCAGCACCACGTCCTTGATCTGGGTGGCCACGGGACGGAGCTGGGCGGAGGAGGCGGGCAGCGTGCCGAGGTAGTCCTCGAACGCGGCGCAGACCCGCTCCCGGGTCTCGGCGTCGATCTCGAAGACGCCGTCGCCAAGCGAGAACCGGCGTTCGTAGTTGTCGATGGTGGTCTGCGTGGCGAGCAGGTCGACCCGGGTGTTGAGCCGCGCCTGCTGGAGCACCCGGCGGAGCACCCCGTCGGCGTTGTCCAGGGTGATCGAGCCGATCGCGTCGTCGCCCCCCTCGGCGATGGCGCGCAGCTCGGTCAGGTACGACCGCGCGAAGCCGGTGACCAGGTCGCTGATCGCCCGGTCGGAGAGCGCCTTGGCGTAGCCGATCAGCGCCACGCTGGCCGCCAGCCGCTTCAGGTCCCAGCTGAACGGCCCCACGTACGCCTCGTCGAAGTCGTTGACGTTGAACACGAGCTGCCCGGACGCGTTCATGTACGTGCCGAAGTTCTCCGCGTGCAGGTCGCCGTGGATCCACACCCGGCTGGTCCGGTCGTCGAGGAACCGGTCGTCGGCGAAGTCGCCGACCTGGTCGGCGTAGAAGAGCGAGGCGCTGCCCCGGTAGAAGGCGAACGGCGACGCGGCCATCTTGCGGAACTTGCGGCGGAAGGCGGCCGGGTCGAGAGCCATCGACGCGCCGAACTCCTCGGTGAGCACGTCGGCGATGTGGGCGGAACGCTGGTCGGCGGAGTGGTTCATGGTGCGCAGGCTAGCCCCCGCCGGCCAACCGGGGCTCTCGTCCGACCGGACGGTACGGCTCAGGGGGTGGGCGGGCGGACCGGCGGGGCGGTCAGCGACTCCGCCGAGCGCGGGAGCACGCCGGTCGAGCCGGCGTCGGCCGGCGGGGCGTCGACCGGCGGGGCGAGCGCGTCCGGCCGGGGCACGCCGCCGATCCCGGACTGCTCGGCGGCGATCTTCTCCTGGAGGCGCAGGATGCCGTGCAGCAGTGCCTCGGGCCGGGGCGGGCAGCCGGGCACGTAGACGTCGACCGGGATGAGCTGGTCGACGCCCTTGGTCACCGAGTACGAGTCCCAGTAGGGGCCGCCGCAGTTGGAGCACGCGCCGAAGGAGATGACGTACTTCGGCTCGGGCATCTGGTCGTAGAGCCGCTTGATCGCGGGGGCCATCTTGTCGGTGACCGTCCCGGAGACCACCATCAGGTCGGCCTGCCGGGGCCCGTGCGCGAACGGGATCACGCCCAGCCGCATGAAGTCGTGCCGGCCCATGCTGGTGGCGATGAACTCGATCGCGCAGCAGGCCAGGCCGAAGTTGAAGACCCAGAGCGAGTAGCGGCGGCCCCAGTTCAGCACGAACCGGATCGGCTCACCGAGCACTCCCGGCACCTGCACGACCGCCCCCTTCCCGAGCACCGCCACAAGTCAACCACAGCCCACGGCGGCGCCGGTCGACCCGTCGGTGGCCGGTTCCCCCGTCGGATCCACGACCGCGCCGGCCGCAACCGGCCGCGGCCCGGTGGAGTGTTACCGCCGCCAGACACGCACGGCGGCCCGAACGGGGAGGGACAGTGACTGTGACGATGGGGGCCCGCGCCAACGAACCACCTCCGACGGTCGACGCGCGGGCCGGCGAGGGCGCGGCGACGATCACCTTCGACGACTTCTACCACGCGCACTTCCGCAGCGTGACCGCGCAGCTCTGCGCGTACACCGGAGACCTGGGCCAGGCCCAGGACCTGGCGCAGGAGGCGTTCTGCCGGGCGCTCGCCCGGTGGGACCGGCTGGCCCGCTACGACGACCCGGTGGCCTGGATCCGGCGGGTGGCCTGGAACCTCGCCCGCAGCCGGTGGCGTCGGCTGCGTACCGCCCGCGGCCACCTGCTGCGGCAGCGGCGGGTGGAGACGCAGGTGCCGGGCCCGACGCCGGACCGGGTGGCCATCGACAGGGCGCTCGCGGCGCTGCCCGAGAAACACCGGCGGGCCGTGGTCCTGCACTACCTCGCCGACATGTCCGTCGCCCAGATCGCCGTCCAGGAGGGGGTGGCCGAGGGAACGGTCAAGTCGTGGCTGCACCGGGGCCGCGCCGTCCTGGCCACCCTGCTCGACGAGAACCCGGAGGGAGTCGGTCATGCCTGAGCAGGACCCGCTGCGGGCGCGCTTCGCCGCGTACCGCGGAGACCTGACGGACCGGATCGACGGTCCGGGCCCGGACGCGGCCCGGCGCACGCTGCGGCGTCGCCGCCGCGCCACCGTCGCGACCGGGGCGGTCACCGTCGCGCTGGTGGTGGCCCCGATCGCCGCCGTCGCGGCGCTGCGGGACGCCCCGCCGCCGGCACCGCCGGCGGCGACGCCGACGGCCGAGGCGACCTGGTCCCCGTCGCCCCGACCCTCACCCGACGCGTCGCGGTCGCCGTCGTCGGCGCCGCCGTCACCGGAGGCGCCGGACGGCCGGATCACCGAGCGGCAGCTGCGCGCCGCCCGACCCGACCTGCCGGCGTGGGCCGGCCGCAACTGCGCCGACACCACGCGGGTCGCCCTGCTGCCGGCCACCACGCCGGAGGTGGACCGGCCGTACCTGATCAGCGTCACGCACGGCGACGTCGACGCCGACGGCGCCATCGAGACGCTGGCCCTGCTCGGCTGCCGCATCGGCGAGGCGTCGGCGAAGCAGGTGGTCGCCTTCGACCGGGACGCCGCCGGGCGGATCGTCACGCTGGGGCGGGTGGCCCGGACGCACGAGGGGGGCGACGGCGGCTTCGAGGACGTCCGCGCCGTCGCCGTGACCGACGGGAAGGTCCGCGTCCAGGTCGCCGACATCCAGCCCTGTTGCAGCATTCCGGCGTACTGGGCGCGCCAGCAGTGGCGGACGTACGGCTGGAACGGCGATGGGTTCGCCCAGACCGGCGGCCCGGCCACCTTCGGCCGGGACTCCCGCCTCACCGACCTCGCGATCTCCGCCGGGCCGTTCGTCCTCGGACCGGCGGACGGGCACGGCCGGTTCCAGGGCACGCTGACGGTGACCGTGACCAACCGGGGGTCCCTCGACGCGGACCGCGTCGCCTTCCGGCACCTGGAGGCCTTCGGCACGCCCGACGGTGGCGACTGGAACCGGTGCGAGCCGGCCCGCGTGCAGCCGGAGTGGCCGTCGTGCCTGACCGAGGGGGTGCCGGCCGGGGAGCGCCGGAGCTGGACCTTCCGCTTCCGCCTCGGGCCGGAGGGCCTTGAGACGGGCCTGTCGGTCTGGCTGGTCCACTACGGCGCCGACCACCGCTACTGGCCGGACCTGACCCCCGGCGACAACCACGTCGCCGTCCGGGTGGACAGGTGATCCGGCGGCGGCGTCCACCCGGCGGGGTGGACGCCGCCGCTCACCAGGTGGGGCGTTGCAGCAGGCCGACGAACTCCACCAGCAGCCGTTCCCGCAGCGCCGGCGGCGCGGCGTCGAGCAGGGTGTTCACCACCGCCATCCGCCCCGCCGGCGAACCACCGGTGTCGGCAGCGTCGGCGGGACCGGGGGCGTCGTCGGGACCGGCGGAGCGGCCTGGCCCGGTGGCATCCGCGGGACCGGCGGAGCGGCCTGGACCGGTCGCGTCGGCGGGGGCGGTCAGGCCCAGGCCGGCGGCCAGGCCCGCGACCAGGTCGGGGGTGAGCGCGTCGGGGGTGAGCGTGGTCGCGAGGGCGAGCAGCTCGACGGGGAGCGCCACCGGTCCGGCGGCCCGGGCGGCGGCCACGGCGTCGGCCAGGTCCGGGCCGAACTCCGCCACCCGGGGCGCCACCGCGGCGGTCACCGTCAGGTGCACGCTCGGCGGCAGGTCGGCGTACGACAGCTGGGGCTGGGTGTGCCAGCCGCGGGCGGCCAGCTCGTCGACCAGGACGAAGAGGTCGGGGCCCGCATCGGTGGCGGTGAAGCAGACGACTGTCGACTCCGGCTCGGCCATCAGCCGCAGCCCGTCGACCGCGCGGACGGCGTCGGCCAGGCCGGCGACGGCGTCCCGCGTGGCCGCCGCGAGCCGCAGGTAACCGTCGTCGCCGAGGTGCCGCAGGGTGGCGTACGCGGCGGCGATCGGTCCGCCGGAGCGGGTGGAGGCGATGACCGGGTTGACCATCGTGTAGCCGGGCCAGTCCGCGTACGCGAAGTACTGCGGGGCGCGCAACGCCGGGTCGCGGTGCAGCAGGACCGACACGCCCTTCGGGGCGTACGCGTACTTGTGCAGGTCCACCGAGATCGAGGTGACCCCCGCGAGCGCGAAGTCGAACGGCGGCACGTCCGCCCCGAGGCGGCGCAGGTACGGCAGGGTCCAGCCGCCGAAGCAGGCGTCCACGTGGCAGCGCACCCCGGCCTCGGCCGCCGCCGCCGCGATCCCGGCGACCGGGTCGACGACGCCGTGCGCGTACGAGGGGGCGGAGCAGGCCACCAGCACGGTCTCCGGCCCGATGGCGGCGGCCACGTCGGCGACGGCCGGCCGCAGCGTCGACGCCGACACGGGCACTGTGTCCACGGCGACCCGCAGGTAGTGCGCCGCCTTGGCGAACGCGGCGTGTGCGCTGGCCGGCACCACGATCCGGGGCGCCGCGATCTCCGGGTGGGCGTCCCGGGCAGCCTTCACGGCCAGGATCAGCGACTCGGTGCCGCCGCTGGTGACGCTGCCGACGACGTCCGGCGCGGCGCTGCCGGGGCCGCCGCCGAGCAGCCGGGCGGCAGCGCCGACCAGCGCGTTCTCCATTGCCAGCAGCGACGGGAAGGCGGTCGGGTCGAGCCCGTTGACGTGGGCGCTGCCGGCGTACGCGGCGGCGGCCAGCTCGTCCAGCCCCGGCACCGCCGGGTCGTAGACGTACGCGAACAGCCGCCCCCCGTGCGTAGGCCGGTCGGCGGCGCGTAACGCCGACACCTCCGCCAGCACCCGCTCGGCGGGCACCCCGTTCCCGGGCAGCGCCCGCCGCTCGGTTCCCTCGTCGATCATGGAGTCGTGGTGCCCTTTCCATGGGGTTCAGCGGCTTTCCTCCCCCACCACAACCGCATGATCGGCGGGGTGGGTGCGGGGGTGTGGGGTGGGGTGGGTCTCGGCGGCGGTCAGGCGGGCCGGGGTCAGGTCGTAGGGGCGGAGGGCCAGGACCGCCAGGCCGACCAGGAGAGCGGGGAGGACCGTGAAGCCGAGCAGGATGCCCAGGCGGGCGGTGCCGGACTGGGTGGCCGCCGTGCCGGTGTCGGAGGAGACGTAGCCGCTGAGCTGGAGCACCAGGCCGAAGATGCCCGGCCCGAGGGCCAGCCCGAAGGTCTCCCCGGCCGTCCAGAGCCCGGTGAAGACGCCCGCCTGCCGCCGGCCGGTGCGCGCCGTGTCGTACGCGATGCAGTCCGGGAGCATGGCGAGGGCGAACACCTGCTGCCCGGCGTAGCCGACGCCGATCAGCGCGACCAGCAGGTAGACCGCGAGCGGGGGCAGCACCGGGGCGGCGACCAGGGCCAGCGCGCCCACCGCGAAGATCAGCGACGCGGCGACCAGCGCGGCGAGCTTGCCTACCCGCGCCCCGACCCGGGTCCAGAGCGGCATCACCAGCAGCGCCGGCCCGACGAAGCAGGCGAACAGGACGGTCGGCCCACCCTTGGGATCGCGCAGGATCTGGTCGGCGAAGTAGTTGACCCCGGCGAGGACGGTGGCCACCCCGGCGGACTGCACCACGAAGCAGACCAGCAGCGCCCGGAACGGTCGGTTGCGGGCGGCGACGGCGAGCTGGGCGCGCAGCGTCGGCTCGCTCTCCCCCACCGTGCCGCCGGGCGCGGACCGGGTGCCGAGGAACGCGCCGACCGCCCCGAGCACGATCAGGCCGGCGACGAAGAGCCCCATCCAGCGGTGCCCGGGGACGCCCCCGCCGCCCACGTCGCGCACCAGCGGGGCCACCGCGCCGGAGACCAGGATGGCCAGCGCCAGCACCGCGATCCGCCAGCTCATCATCCGGGTACGTTCGGCGTAGTCGCCGGTCAGCTCCGCCGGCATCGCCACGTACGGCACCTGGAAGAAGGCGAACGCGGTGGCGGTGGCGAGGAAGGCGAACGCCACGTACGCCCCGGCGGCCGGCCCGGCCCCGAACGGCGCGGCGAAGATGGCGGCGAAGAGCACGCCGAGCGCGAGCCCGGCGACCAGCAGGTACGGCCGGCGGGCGCCCCAGCGCGACCGGGTGCGGTCGGAGATCCGGCCGGCGACCGGGTTGACCAGCACGTCCCACGCCTTCGGCAGGAGCACCAGCAGGGCCGCCGCGCCCGCCGCGACGCCGAGGGTGTCGGTCAGGTACGGCAGCAGGAGCAGGCCGGGCACGGTGCCGAACGCGCCGGTCGCCAGCGATCCGAGCGCATAGCCGGCGTGCACCCGGCGCGGCAGCACGCCCGGCGCGGACGACCCGGCCGGCCCCGGCGAGCCGGCTGACGCAGACGAGTCGGCCGGTGCCGGCGGGTCGGCCGGTGCCGACGGGCTCGCCGGCCCCGGCGAGTCGCCAGAAGCGGGCGGTCCGGCCGGTGCGACGGGGCCTGGCGAGCCGGCTCCACCCGGCGGCGCGTCCATGACGCCGAATGTTACTCACGTTATGGCACGGGTCACATCCCCTCCTCGGGGGACCAGCTCGCCCTCATGTCCACCCCGTCGCCGCGCAGCGGCGTCCCCTCGGCGCGCAGCCGGGCCCGCGCCTCGCGCTCGTGCCCGGGTGGCAGCCGGCCGGCCGAGTTCACGACCCGGTGCCAGGGCACTCCCCCGCCGTGCCGGGCCATGATCGAGCCGACCAGCCGGGCCGACGCCCGCCCCGAGCGTTCGGCCAGCGCGTCGGCCACCGCCCCGTACGACATCACCCGGCCCGGCGGGATCCGCTCGACGAGCTCCAGCACCGCCTCGACGTACTCGTCAGGTCTCACGACCGGCCACGATATGAGAACGCGCCGGGGCGTGCCGGGACCGACCACGCAGAATGGGCGGGTGCGTGACATGGTCACGGCGGCCCGGCGGGTCGTCGTCAAGATCGGATCCTCCTCGTTGACCACCGCCGAAGGCGGGCTGGACGACGGGCGGGTCGGCGCGCTCGTCGGCACCCTGGGCGCGCTCGCCGCCGAGGGCCGGGAGGTCGTGCTGGTCAGCTCCGGCGCGATCGCCGCCGGCCTCGCGCCGCTGGGGCTGTCCCGGCGCCCGCGCGACCTGGCCACCCAGCAGGCCGCCGCCAGCGTCGGGCAGGGCCTGCTGATCGGCCGGTACGCGGCCGCCTTCGCCCGGCACGGGCTGACCGTCGGGCAGGTGCTGCTCACCGTCGACGACGTGACCCGGCGGGCGCACTACCGCAACGCGTACCGCACGCTGCGCAAGCTGCTCGACCTGCGGGCGGTGCCGATCGTCAACGAGAACGACACGGTCGCCACCGAGGAGATCCGGTTCGGCGACAACGACCGGCTGGCCGCCCTCGTCGCCGCCCTGGTCCACGCCGACCTGCTGGTGCTCCTCTCCGACGTGGACGCCCTCTGGACCGGCGACCCCACCCGCCCGGGCTCCAGCCGGATCAGCGAGGTGCACGACGAGCGGGACCTGACCGGGGTCGACATCGGCGGCGCCGGCCGGGCCGGCGTGGGCACCGGCGGCATGGTGACGAAGGTGGAGGCGGCCCGGATCGCGACCGGGTTCGGCATCCCGGTGGTGCTGACCGCCGCGCCGCTGGCCGCCCCCGTGCTGGCCGGCGAGCCCGTCGGCACCCTGTTCCACCCGAGCCGCCGCCGCCCGACGGCCCGGCTCTTCTGGCTGGCCCACGCCACCACTCCCCGGGGGCGGCTGCACCTCGACCCGGGCGCGGTCGCGGCGGTGGTGGGCCGCCGCAAGTCGCTGCTGCCCGCCGGCATCACGGCCGTGGACGGGGCGTTCACCGCGGGCGACCCGGTCGACCTGGTGGACGTCGAGGGCGCGCCGGTCGCCCGGGGACTGGTCAACTACGACGCGGTCGAGCTGCCCGGGCTGCTCGGCCGGTCGACAACGGAACTCGCCGCGGCGCTCGGCCCGGCGTACGAACGCGAGGTAGTCCACCGCGACGACCTGGTACTGCTGTAGCCCTTCCTGACGACTGAGGAGATGAGTGCGGCGATGAGCGTGAGCGAACAGGCCCGGCGGGCGCGTACGGCGGCGGAGGCGCTGGCCGTCGCCACGCGTACGGCGAAGGACGCCGCGCTGGTGGCGATGGCCGACGCGCTGGTGGCGCGTACGCCGGAGATCCTCGCCGCGAACGCGACGGACCTGGCGGCAGGGCGCGAGGCCGGGCTGAGCGCGGCCGTGCTGGACCGGCTGGCCCTCGACGCGGGGCGGGTGGCCGGCATCGCCGACGCGCTGCGGCAGATGGCCGCGCTACCGGACCCGGTGGGCGAGGTGGTCCGGGGCTCCACCCTGCCCAACGGGCTGGAGCTGCGCCAGATCCGGGTGCCGTTCGGCGTGGTGGGGATCATCTACGAGGCCCGGCCGAACGTGACTGTCGACGCCGCCGGCATCTGCCTGAAGTCCGGCAACGCGGCGCTGCTGCGCGGCTCGTCGTCGGCGGCCCACTCCAACGCCGCCCTGGTCGCCGTGCTGCGCGACGCCGTTGCCGGGGCTGGCCTGCCGGCGGACGCGGTGCAGCTGCTCGACGCCAGCAGCCGCGACTCGGTCAAGGAGCTGATGCGCGCCCGGGGCCTGGTCGACGTGCTGATCCCGCGCGGCGGCGCGTCCCTGATCCGCACGGTGGTCGAGGAGTCCACCGTGCCGGTGATCGAGACCGGCGTGGGCAACTGCCACGTCTACGTCGACGCCGCCGCCGACCTGACCAAGGCCGTGGCGATCGCGCTCAACGCGAAGACCCAGCGGCTCTCCACCTGCAACACCGCCGAGTCGCTGCTCGTGCACGCGGCGGTCGCCGACGCCTTCCTGCCGCCGATGCTGGCCGCCTTCGCCGAGGCCGGGGTCACCGTGCACGGCGACGAGCGGGTCGCCGCTTACTCGGCCGCCGTGCGGCCGGCCACCGACGAGGACTTCGCCACCGAGTACCTCTCCGCCGACATCTCGGTCGCCGTCGTCGACTCGCTCGACGCGGCGGTCGCGCACATCCGGCGGTACGGCACCGGGCACACCGAGGCGATCGTCACCGACTCGACCACCGCCGCCCGGGAGTTCGTGGCCCGGGTGGACGCGGCGGCCGTGATGGTCAACGCCTCGACCCGGTTCACGGACGGTGGCGAGTTCGGCTTCGGCGCGGAGATCGGCATCTCCACGCAGAAGCTGCACGCGCGCGGTCCGATGGGCCTGCCCGAGCTGACCTCCACCAAGTACGTGGTGACCGGGGACGGCCACCTGCGCGGCTGATCGTGCGGCCGTGCCGGGGCGCCCGCGCGGTTGTGGGTGACCGTTACGCTGGTGCGGGTTCGGCACGGCTTGTCTTGGGGAGGCGGCATGCTGGGCGAGAGTGCCCTGGAACAGCAACTGGCGCAGGCGCGGGCCGCGCTGCGCGAGGTGGGCGGCGCCGCCACGCCCCGGGAGCGGGTGGAGTCGGTGGCCGAGGCCGCCGAGGGCCGCATCCGGGTCACGCTCGGCACGGACGGCCGGGTGAGCGCCGTCGACATCGACCCCCGGGTGCTCCGGGAGGGCTCGGAATACCTCTCCGCCGAGCTGCGCCAGGCGGTCAACGCCGCGCTCGACGGCCAGGACGACGGGGTCGCCGCCACCGAACCGATGCCCGACCTCGCCGCGATGACCGCCACCATCGAACGCCTCCAGGACCAGGGCCTGCGGCAGATGCGGGAGATCAGCCAGGCCGTCAGCGAGACAATGCGGAAACTGCACGGGAGCTGAGCGTGGAGAGCCTCGACGTCGACCTCGACGCGCTGGGTCGCGGCGCTGACGAGCTGGAACGAGCCAAGGAGTCCGTCCGCCAGGTCTTCGAGGGCTTCCAGGCGGCGGCCGGCGGCTACGCCGCGGCCTTCGGCGGCGACGACATCGGATCCCTGCTCGGCGTCGCCCACCAGGCGTGCGTGGACGCCCTGGCCGAGTGCCTCGGCACCAACATCACCGAGTTGGAGAGCTACGTCGACGGCCTGCGCGGGATGGCCGACGGCTACCGCGCCGCCGAGGAGAACGCGGCCGCGTCCTTCCGCTCGATCCTCGGCTCGCTGGGTGCCTGAGCCGCCCCGACCACGAAAGGAGCCCCGGTGGGACTGACGCTCCCGGGTGAGCTCGCCTCCCTGCTCTCGATGCTCGGCTACGAGTGGCCACAGTCGGACGAGACGGCGATCTTCCAGCTCGCCGGGGAGTGGACCGGCATGGCCGGCCAGATCTCCGGATCGGTCGCGCAGCTGGAGGCGGCGGCGCGGACGGTGCTCGACAACAACCGGGGCGAGAGCTTCACCGCCTTCGCCGGCGAGTGGAACGACGGCGAGTCGGCCGCGCGCAACATCGCCGACGTCGCCCGCCCGGCCATCGTCATCGGCGTCGGGCTGATGGTCGCGGCGGGCGTGGTGCTGGCCCTGAAGATCCAGGTGATCATCCAGCTGGCCCTGCTGGCGATCCAGATCGCGCAGGCCATCGTGACGGCGGCGGTCACCTTTGGGGCGTCCCTCCTCCAGATCCCGATCTTCAAGATGATCACCGGTTTCATCATCGACCAGCTCATCGGCATGGCCGTGGAGACGGTGCTCAATGGCTAGGAAGCGGACCAGCCCGCCCCGGCAGACGCAGGCCAAGGGCGCCCGCGTCGTCTCGGCCTACCTGGAGAACGCCGACGTCTTCCGCACCGCCAAGTCGGCCGGCACGAAGCCGAAGGGCCCGGCGGTGCTGGTGCTGAAGAACCGGCCGGACTTCGACCGGCGCGACTTCGACCGCAAGGCCCGCGACCTGCAACGGCTCGGCCAGGACGGGGCGCTGAAGAAGGCGCCGTCGGACCGCGACAGCAACAAGGTGTACGACCCGTCGACCGGCAAGCGCCGCACCCGTACCAACATCTACCGGGACCGGATGATCCGCAGCCTCACCAAGGACGGCCGCCTCACCCAGGACATGGGCACCCCGGAGACGAACAAGTACCTGGCCAACAAGAACGTGGTCGAGCGCCTCTACGCGGGCAAGGGGCCGATCACCGCCCGGGGCCAGGGCTACGACCCCGACCACATCCAGGAGCTGCAACTGGACGGAACGGACACATACGATAACCTCAGGCCGATGGACGCCTGGACGAATCGCCAGCTCGGCAGCGACATCTCCGTCGCGCTGCGGGACGTTCCCGAGGGCACCCCGGTCATCGTGAAGGTGATCCCGTGACCGCCCCCCAGGACCCGGCGCGGCTGGACCGGATCCGGGAGAAGCTCACGCTGCTGCGGCGCCTGGAGGCCGAGCACGGCTTCGGCGTGGTCATCGGCGAGCCGACCCCGCTGGAGCCGATCCCCGACCTGCCCGGCGTGGCCGAGGTCTACGGTCTCTTCGGCCGGCTGGCCGGCGACAACTTCCGGTTCGACCCGCCCGAGGAGATCCGCAGCCCGGCGGCCTGGGCGGCCCGCACGGTGGACGAGGACGACCCGATGGGCAGCCCGCTCGCGGTCGGCCACGAGGTGCACAGCATCCCGCCCCGGCTGCGCGGCGAGATCGGGGCGGGGGCGCCGATCCGCCTCGACACCGAGGACCTCGACGTCTACTGGATGGAGCCCGACGACTACGTCTTCCAGTACGAGCACCCCGACGAGGACGTGGAGTTCACCGTCGTCGCGCCCGACGTGGCCACGTTCTTCGACGAGCACGTGCTCGGTCCCGGCTACCCGGAGTTGGTCGCCGTCGTCCTCGGGCCCGGCGTCCGGGACCAGCGGCTCCGCAAGGGCCGGCACGCCGGCGAGTACGCCGACAACTGGCGACGCCTGCTGATCGCCGCCGACCTGGCGTCCTGACGCCGCTGCGCACCCGGCGTCCCGGCCCCGCCACCCGCGGCGCCCGCACCCCCTCCACCACCGAGACACAAAGGACCACCGATGGCCGCTGACCCCCGGTTCCGCTCACTGTGGAACGAGGACGAGCTCATCCCGTACCCGCGCGAGGCGTGGCTGGAGGGGGGATTCGACCCCGACCTGCTCCCCGCCGGTGACGAGATCCCGCTCGACGTGGCGGTCGTCTACACCGCGTTCCTCGAAGGCGACATCGAGCTGTTCGACACGATCCAGCTGAGCACCGAGGACGGCTCCCTGGACATCCGGCTGATCGTGGTCGGCGCGGTCGCCGACAACCCGGAGCTGCTCTACGTGCTCGACCCGGGGACCGGCGAGATCCTCCAGTTCGACCTGGAGCAGCAGGACATCCAGGCCGTCAACAGCACCTTCCGCACCTTCGTCGAGTTCCTCTACCAGTTCGCGCTCTTCGTGGAGGCCGACGAGGGCAAGCCGGGCCGGGCCGAGCGGGCGGAGACGCTGCGTACCGTCCTGGAGAGCATCGACCGCGCCGCGTTCGCCCCGGACGCCTGGTGGCCGCTGGTGATCAGCCAGCTCAAGTGAGGCCGCGCGCCACCCGTCGGCCGGTGGAGCCTCAGCGGCAGGCCCGGATGGCGCTCAGCGTGGTGTGCACGTCGAACTGGGGCCCGTCGTCGCTCTCCCACCCGCCATCGCTGCGCTGGGTCTCGGCCAGCCGCCGCCGCGCCCGCCCCAGCAGCCAGTCCTGCCCGTCGATGCCGACGCGGCGCAGCGTCGCGGCCAGCCAGGCCACGTCGCCCGGGGACAGCTCCGGTACCCGCTCGGCGAGAATCACCTGGATCCGCGCCGCCTCGTGGAACATCTCCTGCCGGTGCAGGACCGCCGCGCTCAGCCAGCCGGCGGGCAGGAAGGACGGCCAGCTACCGTCCGGGCGCAGCCGCGCGACGAGCGACTGGGCGGCGGCGTGCACGACGCCCGCGTACGCGCCGCCGACCCGGTGGTCGAGCGGCCCGGCCGCGCGCGCGTCCAGGCCGGCGACGGTCAGCCAGAACCCGGCGTTGGCGGTCAGGTGGAACCCCGCCTCGGGGTCGCCCGGCCGGGCCCACTCGGGGGCCAGGTCGGCCAGCGCCGGGTCCTCCTCCCAGCCGCCGTCGGGCGACTGCCGCGCGGCCAGCCAGTCCAGGGCCCGGCGGGCGGCCGGACGAGCGAGCGCGCCGAGATCGTCCAACTCGGACAGGCGGAAACAGGTGGCGTCCACGGAGGAGACTCCCCCGCCCAGCGTCGCCGGCCAGCCGCCGTCGGGCGCCTGGCCGACCTCGGCGTCGTCGAGCAGTCCGGGTGGTGGCGGCGCGCCGGTGCGCAGCCGGGACAGCCGGGCGCGGTCCACCGCGTCCCCGTGTGCCACGACGAACCCGACCGCCGCATCGATGTCGACCACGGCGGCAACGCTACCTGCGCAAACGTGATCACGCCTCGGCGAATCGGCCGAGGCCGCGGGGGTCGGGACGGCCCGCCGCGACCTCGACCGACGGCGCGGGTCAGTACGCCGGCAGCGACGGGTCGATCTGCTTGATCCAGGAGAGCACGCCGCCCTGCACGTGCACCGCGTCGCGGAAGCCGGCCGCCTTGAGCGCGGCGAGCGCCTCCGCCGAGCGGACCCCGGACTTGCAGTGCAGCACGATCTGCCGGTCCTGCGGCAGCTTGGCGAGCGCCTCGCCCGAGATGATCTCGCCCTTGGGGATCAGCGTCGCGCCGGGAATCCGGACGATCTCGTACTCGGCCGGCTCGCGGACGTCGACGAGGAAGATGTCCTTGCCCGCGTCCTGCCACTCCTTGAGCTCCAGCGCGGTGATGGTCGCGTCGACCACCGCCTCCTGGGCCTCCACCGACACCGCGCCGCAGAAGTCCTCGTAGTCCTCCAGCAGGTCGGTGACCGTGGGGTTCTCGCCGCAGAGCACGCAGTTCGGGTCCTTGCGGACCTTGATCTTGCGGTAGCTCATCTCCAGGGCGTCGTAGACCATCAGCCGGCCGACCAGCGGCTCCCCGATGCCGGCGAGCAGCTTGATCGCCTCGTTGACCTGGATGGAGCCGATCGACGCGCAGAGCACGCCGAGCACGCCGCCCTCGGCGCAGGAGGGGACCATGCCGGGCGGCGGGGGCTCCGGGTAGAGGCAGCGGTAGCAGGGGCCGTGCTCGGCCCAGAACACCGACGCCTGGCCGTCGAAGCGGTAGATCGACCCCCAGACGTACGGCTTGCCGAGCAGCACCGCCGCGTCGTTGACCATGTAGCGGGTGGCGAAGTTGTCGGTGCCGTCGACGATCAGGTCGTAGCGGGAGAAGATGTCCCGCACGTTCTCCCGGTCCAGCGCCGTGTTGTGGATCTCCACGTTGACCAGGGGGTTGATCTCGCGGATCGAGGCCGCGGCCGACTCGGCCTTGGAGCGGCCCACGTCGGAGACGCCGTGGATGATCTGGCGCTGGAGGTTGGACTCGTCGACGGTGTCGAAGTCGATGATGCCGAGCGTGCCGACCCCGGCGGCGGCGAGGTACATCAGGGCCGGCGAGCCGAGGCCGCCGGCGCCGACACAGAGCACCCTGGCGTTCTTCAGCCGCTTCTGCCCCTCGACCCCGACGTCCGGGATGATCAGGTGGCGCGAGTAGCGGCGGATCTCGTCAACGGTCAGCTCGGCGGCGGGCTCGACGAGCGGGGGCAACGACACGGTGGACTCCCCGGGATCGGCTGAAGGCGAACCGGCCCATTGTCGCTCGCACCGGCCTCGATCGGCCATGAGGAGCGACACGTCGCCCGAACTGCGGGAAGGGGAATAACTCAGGTGCCGGGAACGAGCTCACCGTCGTAGCGCGAGCCGTCGACGTACGGCCAGGCGTTGGCGACGCAGCCGTCCAGGCCGTACGTCTGCTGCTGCATCACCGGCGCCGGCTCGCCGGGCGCCGGGCACGCCTGGTGTTCCTCGCCGAGTTCGTGGCCCACCTCGTGGTTGACCACGTAGGCGCGGTAGATCTCCAGCGGCGCCCCGTAGTCGGGGACCGCCTCCAGCCAGCGCGCCAGGTTGATGATCACCTGCCCGGGGAGCCGACAGGAGGT
This sequence comes from Micromonospora sp. USAFONa4, assembly GCF_057197825.1. Classification (NCBI taxonomy): domain Bacteria; kingdom Bacillati; phylum Actinomycetota; class Actinomycetes; order Micromonosporales; family Micromonosporaceae; genus Micromonospora; species Micromonospora sp. USAFONa4. The sequence continues at coordinate 2,640,560 of NZ_CM170072.1, forward strand.
GTAGCCCTCGGTGCTGAGCCCGCCCTCGGCGCACATCCGCTCCGAGGTCTCCGGGGTGGCGAGGTAGACGGTGAAGTCGGCGTCGTCCGCCTCCGCCACCCGCCGCAGCCGCAGCTCCGCCGAGGCGATCCAGCTGCGGGGGTCGCCCAGCACCTCGTCCACGGTGGCGGCGAAGGCGGCGACGTCCTGGTCGGTGCCCTGTTCCACGGCCACCCGGTAGTACCGGAGCGGCCCGTCGGTGCCCCGAACCGGGGAGTCGCCGGGCGCGGTGGTGAAGTCGCCCGTACCCGTGCGGGGGTAGGCGGAGGGCCGTGCCCGCTCGTCCGCCCCCGCCGCGTACGACGTGCGGTTCCCCTCGCCCGTGGTCGGCACGGGCGCGCGCTCGCCGGCCCGGGCCAGCGTCACGGCGGCGGTCGCCGCGAGCAGGAGGGTGACGCCGAGCACCACCAGCCGGCGGTTCCGGAGCGGGGCCGACGGCCGCCACCAGCGCGTCGGCCGAGGTGACGACGGTCGGGTCGGCGTCGGGCGGCGGGCCGGGCCGGTCGGGTCGGAAGGGGACGACGACGTCATGGACCGAGCGTCCCACACTAATCGGGCATTACGCCGCGAAAAACGTGAACCTCGCTCATGCCCCCAGGGGTGAACTCAGCCGGTGCCCGACGCCCGATCGCCGCCGGTCAGAGCCGCGGGCCCGCGTACCGGCGACCGTCCCGGTACGGCCAGGGGTTGGCGACACAGCCGTTGAGGAAGAGCGTCTGCTGCATCATCACCGGCGCCACCCGGCCCCGGCCGGGGCAGCGCTCGTGCCGGTGCCCCAACTGGTGCCCGACCTCGTGGTTCACCACGTACGTCCGGTAGACCGCCAGCGGCACCTTGGCGCTCACGAAGTGCGGCACCGAGAGCCGCCAGCGGTCCAGGTTGATGATCACCTTGCCGGGCGCCCGGCACGACGTGTAGGGCTTCCCGCCCACCCGGATGTCCACCCCGCCGGCGGCACACAGCCGGCCCGCCGTTCTGGCCGTGGCGAGGTAGACCGTGAAGTCGTGCCGGGAGGCGGCGCGTACCTGCTGCAACCGCAGCTCACCGTCGACCCAGCTCCCCGGCCCGGCGAGCGCCCGCTCGACGGCGGCGGCGAACTCGCCCGCGTCCTCGCCGGCGCCCGTCTCCACGGCGACCCGGTAGCGGCGCAGCGTGCCCGCGTCACCCAGCACCGGGCCCACCCGGTCGTCGTAGCCGAAGCTGCCCCGGCCCGCCGACGGCACCGGCCCGGGCAGCCGGAGCACGGCCGGCGGTGGCTCGACGGCCGAGGGCGTCGCGGCCGGCGCCGACGGCAGCGGCGAGGCCGCCCCCGGCGCGAGCATCGGCGCGGGAGCCAGTTCCCCGGCGGTGAGCGCCTCCGCCCCGACGTCGGCGCCCCGCCGGTCGGCGATCACCGCGACCGCCGCGCCGACGGCGAGCACCAGCGCGACCAGCCCCGTGAGGCGCCGCCGACGCTCCGGACGGCGGTGCCGCGGGCGGGTCAGGTCCACGCCGCCGTCCCGTGGGGGCGACGTGGCCTGGGCGCGACGGCGGCCCTCGACGGGAGCCGGGGCACGACGGGTCGGGGTGGGGTGACGGGCAGGGGACATCCCGGTCAGCCTGCCATGTCGGACCGCCTGAGGGTGTCCCCCGTTTCGGTGAGCAGGCCCAACACGGCCCGGGCCACCAGGCGCGGCACCTCCAGTTGCGCCACGTGGCCGACCCCGTCGAGCATCAGCAGCCGGCTGTCCGGGACGACGCGGGCCGTCTGCGGGGCCACCCGCACGTCCACCAGCCGGTCGGCCCGCCCGCCGACGACCAGGGTGGGCGCCTCGACCGTCGCGGCGAGCCGCCACAGCGACCCCGACCCCGGCAGGTACGACCGCAGGAAGCTGGAGACCAGTCCCCGGAACGTCCGGACGTACGCGGCGGCGTAGTGCGCGGCCTCGTGCCGCACCCGGATCTCCTCCAGCGCCTCCTCCCGGCGCTGGTCGCAGATCCGGGTGAGGTCTGCCACGCAGGACTCCATCACCTGCTGGGCCATCACCTCGGGCGCGATCTGGGCCAGCCGCCAGGCGGCCAGGCGCTCGCCCCGGGGGATCGCCAGCAGCGGCAGCATCCGGCCCTGCAACGAGCGCCGGAAGTCCAGGAACGGCAGCGCCGGCGAGATCAGGGTCAGGCTCCGGACCAGGTCCGGCCGTACCGCCGCCACCTGCACCGAGACCGCCCCGCCCAGCGAGTTGCCGAACAGGTGCACCGGCCCCCGGCCGGAGTGCTCGATCCAGCGGACAACCCGGTCGGCGAAGGACGGGACGGTGTACCGGCTGCCCGGCTCGCTGCGGCCGAACCCCGGCAGGTCGATGGCCTGCCCGTCGAGGTGGCCGGCGAGCAGGTACGCCAGGTCGGTCCAGTTCTGCGACGAACCGCCGAGCCCGTGCACGTAGAGCGCCGGCTCCGCGCCGGGCCTGGTGGCCGGCGTGTCCCGGACGTACGTCACCGTGCCGTCGAGGCGTACCTCCCGCCCCGGCCAGGGCGGTGGGACGGAGTGCTCGGGAAGGAGGTGGTCCGGCCGCAGGGTGGCGCGCTTCATGACTCCAGTCTGCCCGGGGCCGCAACGACCGGCAGCGCTCAGGCCAGCAGCGCCTCGATCCGGCGGTTGACCGCGGCCAGGGTGGCCCGGACGACGGCCTGCCGGGGGTCGCCGGCGACCAGCGCGGAGCCGACGAGCTGCTCCACCCAGCCGTCGCAGACGAGCAGCACCACGACCGTGGCGACGTCGCAGTTGCCGAAGGGCACCACGGCGGCGTGCTCGACGAAGCAGCGCCCACGGTCGGGGCCGGCGTCGGGGCCGGGCTCACCGCCGCGCAGCAGCTCGTCCACCGCCGCCGCCGCGGCCACCGCGCAGAGCCGCAGCACGTACCCGTCGACGGCCGGCCCGGTCGAGTAGCCGGCGGCGCTCTCCCCGCCGGCGAGCAGGCGTACCTCCACGGTGGCGTCGAGCCCGAAGGTGCTCACCTGGACGTGGTCGATCACCACCCGGGGGCCCACCGCGCCGCCGGTGTCCAGCGGCCGGGACGGCGCGGTCTCCGTCGTCGTCACCTGCCCACCGGAGTACGACGTACCGACGGTCGCCGGGGCACCGGCCGGAGTCCCGGCCGGGGCGGCGGAGACCGAGCCCGGCTCCTCCACCGTGGCCCGGCCCCGGTGCGGGGCGACGGGCTGCCGGCGCCGGCGCGGGGTCTCGGGCGCCGCCTCGGGACGCTGTTCGGCCCGGGTCGACGCGGCCTCCGACGGGCCGCCGGTCACCCTGGCGCCGGGCACCCGGGGCTCGGCGGAGGACGGCTCGGCGGGGCGTGCCGCGACGCCCGCCGACCGGGGGTCGGCGCCGCGCGGCTCCGCCGACCGGCGGCGCACCGGCGGGGCGGGTGCCGCCGGCATGCCCGGCAGGTTCTGCGGCGCGGCGGCCAGCCCCATCCGGTCCTGGAGCAGGCGGGCGACCTGCCGGCTCACCTCGGCCGGGTCGGCCCCGTCGGCAAGGTCGAGCCGCAGGCTGTGCGCGCCGGCCGGGGTACGGCGCAGCGCCGCGTCGCGGACACCGGCCACGCCACGGACGGCGTCGAGGATGGCGTTGACGTCGAAGCCCTCCGGACGCTCCCGCGGCGGGGCGGGCTCGTCCTCGCGGCGCAGATGGGTGGCGATGCGGGCGAGTTCGGGGGTCTCGGCGGGTGGCTCCACGGCTGGCGGCTCCGGCACGACGGGCACGTCCGGCTCGGCGGGGACGCGCTGCGGCAACACCGCCGATGCGGACTCCGGCGCCTGGTCGGCGGCGGCCGGCGGGGCCGCCGGGGCCGGCTCGGGTGCGGACCGGCGGGCCGCGTAGGGGGGTGCGCTCGTCGGGGCGGGCCCGGACGGGGTGCGCTCACGCCGCCCGAACCCGCTGGTGGCGGCCTCGGCGGCGGACTGCGGGCCGCCCGGCGGCCTCGGGTCCGGCTCCGCGCTCTCCGGCCGGAGCCGGAACGGCCGGGTGACCCGGTCCGGGGTGTCCTCGGCACGGGCCGCCGCGGCGGCGGTCTCCGGGGCGTACGCGAGCGGGGGCGCGCCCGCCGGCGCGGGGACCGACCCGCCCGACGCCCAGGCCGGTCGCTCGGTCGGGGCCGGCTGTTCGGCCTCGGGCCCCGTGAGCCGGTCGGCGGCGGGCGGTCGCTCGTACGCCGGTCGGGGCACCGGCGCGGTCTGGGCGACGTCGTAGGGACGGCCGGGCTCGCGGGGCGGGTCGTAGGGGCGCGGAGACACGGCGCGTGACGGCTCGTGCGGTCGTTGCGGCTCACCGGCCCAGGCCGGCGGCTGTTCCTCGCGGGACCGGCGACCGACGGGCTCGGGCTCCTCGCGGGCTCGGCGCCCCGCCGGTTCGGCGTCCTCCCGGGAGCGACGATCCACCGGCTCGGCCTCCTCCCGGGACCAGGGCGGCGCCCACGCGGCGCCCCAGCTCGGGCGGTTCCAGTTCGGGCCGGTCCAGTCCGGTTCGGTGCTCGGCGGCCACTCGGCGGCCGACTGTCGCGAACCGCCCGGTTCCGACCGGGACGACGCTTCCCGGCCGCCGCCCGGAACGTGCTGCGCACCGGCCGCCGGTTCGGCGACCGGGGACCGGTCGGCACCCGGGTCCGCGCCGAAGCCACGCCCAGCCCGCTCGTGCCCTGCGGCGTGCGGCGCGCGGTCCTGGTCGAACCCGCCCGGCGCGCGCTCCTGCTGGAACCCACCCGCCGTGCGGTCCTGATCGAACCCACCCGCCGTGCGGTCCTGGTCGAACCCGGCCGCCGTGCGGTCCTGCTCGAACCCGGCCGCCGTGCGGTCCTGGCCGGGGGCGCCCAGCGTCCGCTCCGCGTGGGGGCCGTCCGGGGCGTGGCCCTGGCCCGGCCGGCTGGCGGCGCGGTCCTGGCCGAACTCCCCCGGTGCGCCGTCCGTGCCGGCGGCGACCGGGTCGGCGGCCCGGTCCTCACGGAAGGCGCGGTCCGCGCCCAGCGCTCGGTCGACGCCGGCGAGCCGGTCGCCGGCCGTCGCGCGGTCGCCGGTGGCGGGCGCGGCATCGACCGGGCGCTCGGTGGGCGGGCGCTCGGTGGGCGGCGGGAAGTGGCGCGGGTCGGGGGCCGACGGCTCCGGCGCGTAGTGGTCGCTCCAGCCGCGCGTCGGGCCGGCGGCCGGCGGGGGCTCGTCGGCGGCGGCACGGTCGGCCGTCGGCGCGTGGAAGCCGGGCGGCACCTCGAAGCCGCTGGCGGCGGTGCCCACCGGCGGGACCTGGACGGCGGGGGGCGCCGACGTCGGCAGCCCCGGCTCCGACCAGCGGTTCTGGCGGCCGGCCGGCGGGTCCTCGGCGGAGCGCCGGACCGGACGGGACTCGGGGTCGGTGAACCCGTGCTGCGTCCCGGGCGGCTGCTCGGCCGTCGGCGCCGGGCGCTGTGCGGGCACCACCAGCCGGTCGTTGCCCGGGTCGCGGCGCTGGTCGCCGGGGATGCCGGGCGGGGCGCTCACCGGGACCTGGCGGTTGACCGGCGCGTCGTCGGCGGCGTGGTCGACGCCGTTGGCGTGGTGGCCGTTGACCCGGGCCGGCGGCTCGGTCGCGGCCGGCGGGCCGGGCAGCGGTGGCGGCAGGTCGCCGTGCCGCGGGGACGAGGCGGCCCAACCGGGGGGCGGCTCGGGCGGACCCCATGGCGAGGCCGGCTCGCGGTGGCCGGAGATCTCCCCGCCCCGGGACCAACTGGCCGCCGGGGGCGCCCACCCGCTGCCGGAACGGGCCAGGTCGTCCTGCGGACCCGTCCCGTCACCGTGCTCCCCCGGGTTGGCGGCACCGGGTTGCCCTGTTTCACTCACCGCGCACTCCTTGGTCGCCCCCGCTGAGGCTACCGTGTGGTGACAGTGGCGATAAGTTACAGCGGCGGGCCAATTCCGCGACGGGTCCCCGGGCCCCGACCGGTTCGGGTGAATTGCCGGCTCGTACGAAGAGACTCGGAGGTTCCCATGACCGCTGTGGGGAACGGTGCCCAGACCGCCGGCCGGCCCACCCGCCTGCCCCGTTCCGCGCGCCGTAAGCAGCTGCTCGCCGCGGCCCAGGAGGTGTTCGTCGCCCAGGGCTACCACGCGGCCGCGATGGACGACATCGCCGAGCGGGCGGGAGTCTCGAAGCCCGTGCTCTACCAGCACTTCCCCGGCAAGATGGACCTCTACCTCGCCCTGCTGGACACGCACTGCGACGCGATCCTCGCGAAGGTCGACGACGCGATGCGCGGCACCAACGACAACAAGGAGCGCGTCGGCGCGTCGGTGCGGGCGTACTTCGACTTCGTCGACCACGAGAGCGAGGCGTTCCGCCTCGTCTTCGAGTCGGACCTGCGCAACGACCCGGCGGTGCGTCAGCGCGTTGAGCGGGTGGAGCAGGGCTGCATCGCGGCGATCACCGACACCATCATCTCCGACACCGGGATCAGCCGGGCGCACGCCGAACTGCTCGCCTCCGGCCTGGTCGGCGCGGCCGAGACCGCCGCGCAGTTCTGGCTGGCCCGTGGCCGGCAGCTGCCCAAGGCCGAGGCGGAGGCACTGGTCGCTGCGCTCTCCTGGCGGGGCATCGCCAGCTTCCCGCTGCAAGGTGAGTCAGCCTGAACATCCGGCCCCGAGATCGGATAGCCTTCCCAACGGCGGCTCTTTCGCCCGAATGAGGAGGCACAGTGGAGGTCAAGATCGGCGTGCAGTACGCGCCCCGCGAGCTGGTCCTGGAGAGCGCGCAGTCGCCGGCCGAGATCGAGCAGATCGTGACCGACGCCTTCGGCAAGGACGAGGGCACCCTCTCCCTGACCGACGAGAAGGGCCGGCGGGTGATCGTGCCGGTCAACAAGGTCGCCTACGTCGAGATCGCCGAGGCGTCGCCGCGCGCGGTCGGGTTCACCGTCCGCTGAGTGGTCCGGTCGGCCGCGACGGGTGACCCGACGATCGCCCGTCGCGGACGCCCGGTCGCGGTCAGTTGTTCAGCCCGGCGGCGGCCATCCGCGTGGCGTGCGCCGCGGTCAGCCGACCGAACAGCCCCGGCACGTCCACCCGACCGCTCTGTGCGACGAGCGCGGTGAGCACCCCCCGCTCGGCGGCGGCCACCCGGCCGGCCTGTGACAGCGCCTCGCCGACCAGTCGCCGCGCCCACATCGAGAGCCGGCCGGCCACCCTCGGATCGGCCTCGACGGCCGCCCGGATCTCGGCGACGGCGAAGTCGGCGTACGACGAGTCGTGCAGCACGTCGAGGACGAGCTGACGGTCCGGCTCGGCCAGGGCCGCGGCGATCTCCCGGAGGAAGTCGTCGGTGATGGCGTCGCCCACGTACGCCTTCGTCACCGCCTCCGCCCAGTCCCTCGGCTCGGTCGAGTCGTGGTACGCCTGGAGCGGCTCGACGTACGGCGCCATGGCGTCGTCGGGCAGCACACCGAGCGCGACGAGCCGGTCGGCCAGCCGCCGGTAGTTGCCGATCTCGGCGGCGGCCATCTCGCCCAGCGCCGCCCGCCGGCGCAGGTCGGGGGCGAGCCGGGCGTCGACAGCCATCCGTTCGAAGGCGAGCAGCTCACCGAAGGCCACCAGGCCGAGCAGGTCGACGACGGCACGGTCGGGCAGATCGGTCGCGGGCACGAGCGCAGGCTACCGCCCGCCAGCAAACCGATCAGAAGTGATGCAGGTCACATGGGTGGCCCCCGGGTGGCGCGTGCGGATGGAATCGGGACGCCTCCGGGTCGGTTCAGGTAGCATGGAGCAGTTGCCGCGGGCGCCGACCTGACCCAGGCTGATCCGAGCGATCAGCCGGCCCGGTCGAAGTGTGAGGCCCGCGGCGCGCGTGCGGCCCGGTCCGGCAGAGGCATTCAGCCGCCGACCGTGTGGCCCGCGCCACACCGAACGCGCCCTGAGGACATGACGGGGCGCACCCACGAGAGGGCACCCCCAAATCCATATGAGCGAGCTGACTCAAGACCTCATGGACGGCCAGGAACTGGCCGCCACCGCTCCGGTGCGCCCGGAGGCACCCACCTTCGCCGAGCTGGGCGCGCGTCAGGAGACCGTCGACGCGCTGGCCGCGGCCGGCATCACCCGCGCCTTCGCCATCCAGGAGTACGCGATCCCGATCGCGATGCGCGGCATCGACATGATCGGCCAGGCGCCCACCGGCACCGGCAAGACCCTCGGCTTCGGCGTACCGCTGCTGGAGCGGGTCTTCGCGCCGGGCGAGGGCAGCGACGGCGTGCCGCAGGCCCTGGTCGTCGTGCCCACCCGTGAGCTGGGCATCCAGGTGGCCAAGGACCTCGCCGCCGCGGGCCGGACCCGGGGCGTCCGGGTGCTGCCCATCTACGGTGGCGTGGCGTACGAGCCGCAGATCGACGCGCTGCGCAAGGGCGTGGAGATCCTGGTCGGCACCCCCGGCCGCCTGATGGACCTGCAGAAGCAGAAGCACCTGCGGCTGGACCGGGTCCGCGCGCTGGTGCTGGACGAGGCCGACCGGATGCTCGACCTGGGCTTCCTCGACGACGTCGAGAAGATCCTGGCGATGCTGCCGGAGGACCGGCAGACCATGCTCTTCTCGGCGACCATGCCGGACCCGATCGTCACCCTCTCCCGGCGCTTCCTGCGCCAGCCGATGACGATCCACGCCGGGCACACCGCCGAGACCGGCCCGTCGCCGCAGACCGAGCAGCTCGCCTACCGCACGCACTCGATGAACAAGATCGAGATCGTGGCCCGGATCCTCCAGGCCGAGGGGCGCGGGCTGACCATGATCTTCACCCGCACCAAGCGGGCCGCCGACCGGGTCGCCGAGGACCTCGACTTCCGTGGCTTCGCGGTCGCCGCCGTGCACGGTGACCTCGGGCAGGGCGCGCGCGAGCGGGCGCTGCGGGCGTTCCGGGCCGGCAAGATCGACACCCTGGTCGCCACCGACGTCGCCGCCCGGGGCATCGACGTCAGCGGCGTCACCCATGTCATCAACTACGACTGCCCCGAGGACCAGGACACCTACACCCACCGGATCGGTCGTACCGGCCGGGCCGGGGCGACGGGCGTCGCGGTGACCTTCGTCGACTGGGACGACATGCCCCGCTGGCGGATCATCGACAAGACGCTGGGCCTGGACATGCCGGAGCCCGCGGAGACGTACCACACGTCCCCGCACCTCTACACCGACCTGCACATCCCCACCGACGTCAGCGGCACCCTGCCGACCGCCGAGCGCACCCGCGCCGGGCTGTCCGCGGAGGTCGAGGAGGACCTCGGCGGCGGACGGTCCCGCCGGGGCGAGGGCGGCCGGGGCTCCCGGCGCGGCGAGCGTGGCGAACGCGGCGAGGGCCGTGGTCGCGGCGAGCGCCGCTCGGACCGCACCGGCGCTGCGACCGGCGCACCGGAGGCCGACGCGCCGACCGACACCGCCGAGGACGGCCCCCGCGTCCCGCGTCGCCGTCGGCGTCGCCGCGCCGGCGAGACCGTCGCGGGCGAGCCGGCCACGGTGATCACCGCCGAGGCCACCGAGGCCCCGGCCGCCGCCGAGGGCGAGGCCGCGAAGCCCCGCCGCCGCCGGCGCCGTCGTGGTGGTGGCTCCGCCGCCGGTACGCCGGCCGAAGCGACCGCCGACTGACCGACGTACGTCACCCGAGATCCCCCGGACCGGTGCACCCGGTGCCGGGGGATCTCCTCGTCCGGGCCGTGATCCGCGGGCTGGGCGGACGCGACAACACCGGCGAGACCCCCCCGCCGGACACCGCCGCCGGGACGCGTGCCGGGCAGACCGCCGGTCGACGAGGAAGATGGAGCAATGCCCGAACCACTGGACGCCGCCCTGACCGAGGTCCGGGCACTGCTGCTCGACCCGGCGCTCACCCGTGCGGTGGCCGCCGGGCGCCGGCGTGGACACCGCCCCTCGATGGTCCGCGCCGAACTGCGGCCGGTCGCGCTCAAGGCGGGCCCCCGGTTGCAGATCTCCACCTCCGACGGCTCCCGCCCGTACACCCGAAACGTGGCCCCCGGCCCGGAGGCGGACGCGGCGGTGGACGCGCTACTGGCCGAGCCGTTCGGCAACTGGCACGTGGAGACGGCCGACGCGACGCTCCAGCTGCGGGTCACCAAGTCCGGCGAGGCGCAGGTGCACCGGGCCGCTGCGGCCCGACCCGCCGTCGAGCCGGGTGGGCACGACCGGGCGAAGGAGTACCTGCTCGACCCCGGTGACCCGATCTTCACCGATATCGGCGGCTCGGCGGCGAAGCGGCGGCAGGTCGACGCGTTCCTGCGGGCGCTCGCGGCGACCCTCCCGGACGACCTGACCGGCCCGCTGCGGGTGGTCGACCTGGGCTGCGGCAACGCGTACCTGACCTTCGCCGCGTACCGGTGGCTGGCGCAGCGGGGGGTCGACGTCGAACTGGTCGGCGTGGACGTCCGGGAGGACCAGCGGCGACGCAACACGGAGCTGGCCGAGCGGCTGGGCTGGGCCGACCGGGTCAGCTTCGTGGCCGGCACGATCGCCGAGGCCGTCGTGGAGCCCGCCCCCGACCTGGTGCTGGCCCTGCACGCCTGCGACACCGCCACCGACGAGGCGCTGGCCCGGGCGGTGCGCTGGCAGGCCCGCTGGGTGCTCGCCGCGCCGTGCTGCCACCACGACGTCGCGGCCCAGCTGCGCGCGCGGCCGGCCCCGGCCCCGTACGAGCTGCTGACCCGGCAGGGCATCCTCCGGGAGCGCTTCGCGGACGTCCTCACCGACGCGCTGCGGGCCGGGCTGCTCCGGCTGCACGGCTACCGGGCCGAGGTGGTGGAGTTCGTCGACTCCCGGCACACCCCGCGCAACCTGCTCATCCGGGCACGCCGCACCGGCACCGCGCCCACCGCCGCCCAGCGGACGGAGTACCGGGAACTCGTCGACCAGTGGGCGGTCACCCCACGGCTGGCGGCGCTGCTGCCGCCGGCGCCCGCGCCGGACGAGCGTGGTCGAGCGGTCACGGAGACCGCCGGCCGCGTGTGATCCACGCCATTCCGCAGGGTGCGGAGTCCCGCTCACGAGACGGTCTGGTCGATCAGTCAACTGTTTCGCTGCCTTTCCGTACTACCCTCGGAGGCGCACCGCCGGGTGCCGGTCGGGAGGGAAGACCCGCAGGGATGGGTTCCGTAGAGGTTTCTCCGCAGATGGCCTTCGCACGTTTCGTACGGCGCGCCATCGACGACGCCCGCGAGGAACGCGGCTGGACCGTCACCGACCTGGCGTCCCACACCGGCGTCGGTCGGTCGACCGTGTTCCGTTGGCTCGCCGGAGACTGGCAGGACTACCCCGAGCTGGCCAAGGTGCGCGGCTTCTGCGCCGCGCTGGACCTGCCGGTCGCGGCCGCGTTCCGCGCGCTCGGCCTGCCCGACGCCGGTCCCGCGCCCCGCCGGCGCGTCGACGACGGCCCGGTCGAGGCGGACGTCCGGGTGATCCTGCAACGGCTGGCCGACCCGACCGTGCCGGCCGAGGAGAAGCACCACATCCGCGACCTGCTGCGCTACCTGGCCCGCCGCCCCATCCGCCGCGCCGGCTGAGCGCCCACCAGCGGAAACGTGCCTCACCCGGCTTCGGGCGGCATCCCCGAGGTCAGGGCACGGTGAGCGTGAACTCGGCGGTGCGCACCACGCCGGCGACCTGGAAGTCCAGGTAGAGCCGGTACCGGCCCGGGTCGGGCGTGGTCACCCAGAACGTCACCGCCCCGTCGACCGGCTGCGGATCGGGGTGGACGTGCAGGTAGCCGAGATCCCCCTCGCGCAGGGCGACCAGGTGTCCGTACGCGCCGAGGTAACGCTCCAGCGCCGGGGGCCCGCCGGCCGAGTCGACACGGAAGGTCAGCGGCACGGTCACGCTGGCCTGCGGGGTGCCCTGGTAGTTGACGGTGAAGCCGTCGACCGTGGCCGAGGACGCCGGCTCCGGCAGCGGCCTCGGCTGATAGCCGCCCGGCGCGGTCAGGTCCACCCCGAGGGTCACGGCGGTCTGCCGGCCGTCGTCGGCGAGCGCGGTGAAGTCGGCGTACGCCCGCCAGACGCCCGGCTGCGGCAGGGTCAGCGGCACCGACCAGGTGCCGTCGGCCGCCATCGTGGGGTGCAGGTGCTGGTAGCCCGTCAGGTCGCGACGTACCACGATGAGGTGCATCGGCTTCTCGTGCACGACCGCGAACCGGGTCACCGGGCGGCGTTGCGCGTCCCGGACCAGGAAGCGCAGCTCGCCCGCGCGGCCGGCGGTGAACGCGGCGGTCAGGGGGGTGAGCGTGTAGCCCGCCGAGCTGATCGAGAGACCGGCGGCCTGCGCCGCCGCGGCCTGGTCGACGCCGTGCTCGTGGGCGCCCGTGCCCGGCGGGTGGCTGTGGCCGGTGAGGGCGCTGTCCGGCCCCGCCGTCGCGGACGGGCCGCCGCCGTTGAGCCGACCGAGGCCGAAGCCGAGCAGGACGGCGAGCACCAACCCGCCGACGACCAGCGCCAGCCGGACGGTGCCGCGGTCCGGCACGGCCGACACGTGCTCCGGCCCGGCGGGCGCCTGCTCCGACGAGACCGGCGCCTGGTCCGGCGCGGCCGGCGCGCCGTCGGACGCGGTCGGCACGTGCTCCGGGGCGGCCGAGGCGTGCTCCGGCGCGGCCGACACCCGGTCAGGCACCGCCGCCGTCCCGGTCGCGAACGGGCTGCTCATCGGTCATGCCGCCCACGCTACCGCCCGTCGGCACCGCGCCGGCCAGCCGGTGGCGCGGCGTGGCGACGGTCGCAGTCCGCCCCCGCCGGGAACTTCCCCGACCGGTCCGGTCACGACGCCGGGCAGCCGGCGGTGGGCGGGCGGCGCCGGTGGCTCAGCCGGCCACCGCCAGGGCGAGCGGGAACACGTCGGGGGCGCCGGCCCGGCGCAGCTCCCGGGCGGCCATCGTCATCGTCCAGCCCGAGTCGACCAGGTCGTCGACGAGGAGCACGGGCCCGTCGAGCCCGGCGAGGGCGTCGGCCAGCTCGTCCGGCACGGCGAAGGCGCCGTGCAGGGCGCGTACCCGCTGGGCGCTGTTGCCGCGCGGGCCGCCGGCCGGCGCGCCGGCCGGCGTCACCGCACCGAGCAGCGGCAGCCGGCCCACGGCGGCGATCCGCTCGGCGAGCGAGCCGACCAGCCGGGGCCGACGGCGCGAGCCGACCGAGACCACCCCGACCGGGCGGCGCGGCCACCGCTCGTCGCCGTGCGCCCACGCCTTCAACACCTCGACCACGGCGGCGGCCACGTCGTCGGGTACGGCCACGTCCGCCGCCTCCGGCCCGACCAGGTCGCGCAGCCGGCCGCCCCACCCCAGGTCGGAGAGCCGCCCCACCGCGCGCCCCGGCAGCGCCTGCTCCGCCGGGGCGATCCGCCCCTTCAGCGGTACGCCCACCGCCTCCAGCCCCGTCGGCCAGAGCTTCTTCGGCGTGATCTCCACCCCGGGCCGGCCGAGGAAGGTCTGCGCGGCGGTCAGCGCCGCGTCCGACACGTCGGCCGTGAACAGCGGGCCGGCGCAACGGTCACAGCGGCCACAGTCGGCGGCCCCGGCGTCGTCCAGGCACTCGCGCAGGTAGCGCAGCCGGCAGTCGGGGGTGGTCGCGTACTCCCGCATGGCCTGCTGCTCGGCGGTGCGCGCCTCGGCGACGCGGCGCAACCGGGCCTCGTCGTAGACCCAGGGCTCCCCGGTGGCGAGCCAGCCGCCGCGCACCCGGCGGACCGCGCCATCGACGTCGAGCACCTTGAGCATCAGCTCCAGCCGGGCCCGGCGCAGGTCGACGATCGGTTCGAGCGCCTGGGTGGAGAGCGGGCGGTCGGTGTGCAGGGCGGCCAGGACGGCGCGGACCTGCGCCTCGGGCGGGAAGGCGAGCGAGGCGAAGTAGCGCCAGATCGCGGCGTCCTCGGTGCCGGGCAGCAGCAGCACCTCGGCGTGTGCGACGGCCCGGCCGGCGCGGCCGACCTGCTGGTAGTACGCGATCGGGGATGGCGGCGCGCCGAGGTGCACGACGAAGCCGAGGTCGGGCTTGTCGAAGCCCATGCCCAGCGCGCTCGTGGCGACGAGCACCTTGATCTTGTTGTCCAGCAGGTCCTGCTCGGCGGCCCGCCGGTCGGCGTCCTCGGCCTGCCCGGTGTAGGAGGCGACGGCGTAGCCCCGGGAACGCAGGAACTCGGCGGTCTCCCCCGCCGCGGCGACCGTCAGCGTGTAGACGATGCCCGAGCCGGGGAGCCGGTCCAGGTGGTCGGCGAGCCAGCCCAGCCGGTGTGCCGGGCTCGGCAGCTCGACCACGCCGAGGCGCAGCGACTCGCGGTCCAGGCTGCCGCGCAGCACGAGGGCGTCGCCCAACTGCTCCGCCACGTCGGCGGTGACCCGGGCGTTGGCGGTGGCCGTGGTGGCCAGCACCGGAGTGCGCTCGGGCAGGTTGCCCAGGAAGGTGCGCAGCCGGCGGTAGTCCGGCCGGAAGTCGTGCCCCCAGTCGGAGACGCAGTGCGCCTCGTCGACCACCAGCAGGCCGGTGGTGGCGGCCAGCTTCGGCAGCACGGTGTCCCGGAAGTCCGGATTGTTGAGCCGTTCCGGGCTGATCAGCAGCACGTCCACGGCGCCGGCGTGGATCTCGGCGGTGATCGCGTCCCACTCGTCGAGGTTGGCGGAGTTGATCGTGCGCGCCCGGATGCCGGCGCGGGCCGCCGACTCGACCTGGTTGCGCATGAGCGCCAGCAGCGGCGAGACGATCACGGTGGGCCCGGCGACGCCTTCCGCGCCGGCCGCCTCCCGGTCCCGCAGCAGGGCGGTGGCCACGAAGTAGACCGCCGACTTGCCCCACCCGGTGCGTTGCACGCAGAGGACCCGACGACGGTCGACCACCAGCGCCTCGATCGCCCGCCACTGGTCCTCCCGGAGCCGAGCGTGCTCGCCGGCCAACCGCCGCAGCACCGCCTCGGCCCGCTCCCGTACCGCCGTCCGGTCCTGGCTCATCCGGCATTTCTACCAGCTACGGCGGACGTTGCCCGCTCCCGCGAGACGGTGGACCGCCCGGGCACGCCGCCCGACCGCCCTGGGACGGGGACGGTCCCCGTGCGGATCGGCCACCGGTGAGGCCGGTGACCCGCGTCACCACCACGCTCGGCCCGGTCGACGGTGTGCCGGACGGCCGCGCGGGCCTTCAGGGCCAACGCGGCGGCACCGGCGCGTGCCAAGATCTGCGGCGGCAGCAGTCCAGCTAGGAAAGAGAATCATGCGAATCACGCAGCAGAGCGGCCCCGCCGGCAGGGTCCGGCGGGTCGCGGCGGCAGCCGTGTCCCTGGTGGCCGCGACCTCCCTGGTGGCCGGGTGTGGCGACGACGACGTCCAGGACGCCCCGGCAGCCCCCTCGCCGGTCCCCTCGGCGTCCCCGTCGGCCAACCCGAAGAGCACGCTCCTGGCGGCGGTGCCGGACGAGGAGGACCCGGCCTTCCGGTTCAGCGGCAGCGACCCGACCGGCGTCGTCACCGGCGTGGTGGACCCGGCGGGCAAGGGCATGGACCTCACCGTGACCGAAAAGGACGAGAAGCTCGACTTCACGATGAAGCTCTCCTTCCGCCTGATCGAGCAGCGCTCCTGGATGAAGGTGAGCTTCGACGGCGCCGAGGAGCTCAGCAGCATGCTCAAGCTGCCGAAGAAGTGGATGGAGCTGGACCACGCGAAGCTGACGGACCCGGCCAGCGTGCCCTACTACGAGGGTGCCGACCCGGGCAACACCGGCGCGATCCTCGGGGCGGTGGGAGACACCGTGACGGACCAGGGCGGCGGGACCTACACCGGGACCGTGGACCTGACCCACGGCGAGCACGTGCGCCAGGCCATGGCCGACGCCGTGGACGTCGACGCGCTGGGTGCCGCGGCGAAGACGATCCCGTTCACGGCCGTCGTCGGGGCGGACGGGAACCTCACCTCGCTGACCCTGGAGATCCCGGCGGCCGGCAAGCTCAAGGCCACGAAGTACGTCGTGAAGTACTTCGACTTCGGCAAGGCCCCGAAGGTCACCGTGCCGACGGGCAGCCAGGCGCAGAAGGCTCCGGCGTCGGCGTACGAGCTGCTGAACAGCTGACGGCACGAGGACGGAAAGGGGTCGCGGTCGCGCGAGGGGGCCGCGGCCCCGGTCGGGGCAGGCCGGCAGTGGTCAGGCCGGCGGGCGGGACACCACCGCCCGTACCGCCTCGACCAGGCCTGTCGTGCGGGGGTCCGGACCCATCGTGACGCGGAGCCCGCTCGTCACGTAGCCGAAGGCGATGCCGCTGGCCGGGTCGGCGTAGCCGAGCGAGCCGCCGTGGCCGGGGAAGCCGAAGGCGGTGGGCGACCACCAGGGCTGTTCGGGCAACGGCAGGCCGAAGCCGAGCGCCGGCCGGGTCGGCACCAGCAGGACCCGGTCGACCCCGCCGGCCTGTTCGCGGGTGGCGGCGTCGAGGGTGGCCGCGTCGAGGATCCGGACGCCGTCGACCTCGCCGATCAGGCCGGCGTAGAAGCGGGCCAGCGACGAGGCGGTGCAGATGCCGTTGACCGCCGGGATCTCGGCCGCCCAGGCACGCGAATCGGCGAGGTCGAGCGGCGGGTCGGTCACCATCGTCGACCGGACCACCAACGAGGTCGGATCGGTGTACGCGGCGAGCGCCTCGGACGCTGCCCCGGCGGCCAGCGCCTCGGACGCCGCCGCAGCGGCGGGCGGGGCGACCGGCTGCTCGACGAGCCGGGCGACCCGGTGCTTCTCGACGGCGGGCAGGCCGACCCAGAAGTCCAGGCCCAGCGGTGTGGCGATCTCGTCGGCGAAGTACGTGCCGAGGCTGCGGCCGGAGGCGCGGCGTACCACCTCGCCGACCAGCCAGCCGTAGGTGAGCCCGTGGTAGCCGTGTGCCGTGCCCGGCGGCCAGGCCGGCGCCTGGGTGGCCAGCGCGGCGACCATCGGCTCCCAGGTCAGCGCCTGCGCCAGTGGAACCGGACGGTCGAGCACCGGCAGCCCCGCCTGGTGGGACAGGAGCCAGCGGACCAGGATCTCGCCCTTGCCGGCCGCCGCGAACTCCGGCCAGTACTCGGCGACGGGTGCGTCCAGGTCGAGCTGCCCGCGCTGAACCAGCAGGTGCGCGCAGGCCGCCGGCACGCTCTTGGTGGCCGAGAAGACCACCTGGAGGGTCTCCTCCCGCCAGGCGCGGCCGGTGGCGGGATCGGCGAGCCCGCCCCACAGTCTGGCCACCTCCCGACCGTGCCGGTAGACGCTGAGGGCCGCGCCGATCTCGGACCGCGTCTCGAAGTTCGCCAGGAACGCCTCCCGGACCGGCTCGTAACCTGCCGCCACGGTGCCGCTGACCACGGACATGCGCTCTCCTTCCGGAGCGTCGGGCCCGGACGACGATCAGCCCGGGCAGTCGCGTCAGGATAGCCTGACTCTGACAGTCAGGAAACCCTGACAAGCTTATGCTTGCGGGATGGCGGAGCAAGTGGTGCCGGGGCACGCGGACCTCATCGGGTTCCGGTTGCCCGACGGGACGCTGAGTACCGACGCCGCAGCACCCGCGACGACCGTCGGCTACCGGGCCCGGTGCAGTTGCGGCTGGGTCGGCGCCAGCGACTACCCGGCCGCTGAGGAGGGCCGCTGGATGGCCGCCTCCGAGTGGGGCGGACACATCAGGCCGATCCTGGCCGCCACACCGCCCGGTTGGCTGGTGGGCCGTTCCGACACCCTCCGCGACAACGTCGCCGAGCTGGCCACCACGTGGCCGTTGCAGGCGCTCGGCATCCTCGCCGAGGTCGAACGCTGGCAACGGCCGCTGATCGAACGCGCCGTCGTGGCGGCGCGGGAGGCCGGGCTCTCCTGGGCCGAGATCGGCAACGCGCTCGGCATCAGCCGGCAGTCGGCGCACGAGCGGTTCCGCAACCTCGCACCGCCGAAGCCTCCCGCCTGAACGGATCCGGAGGCGCGCTCCGCCCACAGCGGTCGGTACTCGATAGCCGCCCGCGGGCCGTCGGTCCCCGTCCACGCGCAAGCCCCGCCGATGACGGGCCGTCGCCGGGCGGCGGCAGCTCCGTCATCGGCGGGGCCTGAGCCCACGCCGTCAGGGGCGGCGGGACGGGGCGCGCAGGGAGTGCCGCAGGAGCGCCACGCGGGGAGCGAGGCTGGCCAGGCCGCCGGGGAAGAAGTAGACGGCCAGGATGAAGACCGTGCCGAGCACGAAGAGCGGCTGGGACAGCGGGTTGCTCAGGAACGCCGGCAGGGCCTCCACCGCGTCGGACGTGCCGAACGCGACCAGCCGGTGGTCCAGGTACATGTAGAGGATCCCGCCGATCACCGGGCCCCACCGGGTGCCCGGCCCGCCGAGCACCACCATGACCAGCAGCGCCAGGGTCCACTCGGAGGAGGTGATGTGCGGCGAGGCGCCGCCGACGATCAGGACGTAGACCGCGCCCCCGGCCGCCGCGAGGCCGCCGGCCAGGGTGAACGCCACCAGCTTGAACCGGTACGGGTCGAGCCCCAGCACCCCGATCCGCCGCTCGTCGTCGCGCAGGCCGGCGAGCACCCGCCCGGTCGGCGAGCCGGAGACCCGGTGCACCACGAAGACCACCACGACCAGGTACGCCAGCGCCAGCCAGTAGAGGTTGACGGTGTTGGTGACCCCGACCAGCCCCTCGGGCAGCCCGGAGACGTCCAGCGGCAGCCCCTCCTCGCCGCCGGTGAGCCCGCCGAAGTCGCGGGCCACCAGGATCGCCCCGACCTGGGCGAAGGCGAGCGTAACCATGGCGAACGCGATGCCGACGGTACGCAGCGCCACCGCGCCGAGCAGCGCGGCGAGGATCGTCCCGCCGGTGGTCGCGAGCAGCGCGGCCTGCCACAGCGGCAGCCCCGCCTTGGTGACCAGGATGTCGGTGCCGTAGACGCCGGCGGCGAAGTAGAGGGCGTGCCCGAAGGAGAGCATCCCGGTCCGGCCGAAGAGCAGGTCGTAGCCGGCGGCCAGGCCGCCGAAGACCAGGCAGACGGCGAGCAGTTGCAGGGTGCCCGGGGAGTTCAGCGCCCCCTCGAAGATGCCCGGCAGGTGCAGCGTCGAGTACGGCAGGATCAGCGCCACCACCAGCGCGACCAGCGGCAGGTACGGGCGCAGCCCGTGCCACCGTCGGCGCCCCGGCGTCAGCTCGTCGGGCACGGCGGCCGGCGGCGCCGGCACCTCGGGGCTCTTGACCTCGGTCATGCCGTTGCCACCTTTCCGGCGATGCCCTGCGGGCGCAGCAGCAGCACCACGGCCAGCAGCGCGACCACACAGATGTCGCCCAGCCCGGAGGTGCCGTAGTAGTTGACGAACTGTTGGGTCAGGCCGACCGCGACGGCCGCGTACGCGGACCCGATCACCGAGCCCATCCCGCCGATGACCACCACGATGAACGCGAAGATCAGCAGCGAGCCGCCCTGGCCGGGCGAGACGGTGCCGAAGTAGACGCCGCCGAGCGCGCCGGCCAGCGCCGCCGCCGCCCCGCCGATGGCGAAGACCAGGGTGAACGCCTTGCGCACGTCGATGCCGAGCGCGGTGACCATCTCCCGGTTCTCCACGCCGGCCCGGATGATCAGGCCGTAGCGGGTCCAGCGGAGGAAGGCCAGGATCGCGCCGAGCACCAGCACCGCGGCGATGATCAGCAGCAGGCCGCCGTTGGGCACGTTGGCGCCGAGGATCGAGGTGACCTGCCGGCTCCACTCGGGGCGCGGGAACGGCCGGGCGTCCGCGCCCCAGGTGGCCTGGAGCAGCGCCACGCCGGCCAGCGAGAGGCCGACGGTGACCAGCACCTGCTCGATGGTGCGGGAGTAGAGCGGCCGGATCAGCACCAGCTCGACCAGCACCGCCACGAGTGTGCCGGCGGCCACCCCGAAGGCGACCGCGAGCACGAAGCCGAAGCCGTCCGACCCGGCGCCGGGCAGGTTGTGCGCCGCCCACCAGGTCCCGTACGCGCCGACGCCGAGGAAGACGCCGTGCGCGAAGTTGAGCACGTCGGCCAGGCCGAAGACCAGGGAGAGCCCGCTGGCGACCAGGAAGTAGAGCGCCGCCAGGCCGAGCCCGGTCAGCGTCAACAGGATGACGGTGTCCATCAGTGCTCGTCCTTCCGTGCGCCGGCCGGCGTACCTGCGGGGTGGTGTCCCTCCGCCGAGCCGACGCCCAGCAGCGACTTCGTCAGGGCGGTCTCCAGCAGCAGTTCCTGGGCGTCGCCGGTCCAGGCCACCTGGCCGGCGGCCAGCACGACCGCGTCCCGGGCGAGCCGCCGGACCACGGCCAGGTTCTGCTCGACGAGCAGCACCGGCACGGACTCGGCGACCCGTTCCAGCACCTCGGCCACCTCGGTCACCACCTTCGGCGCGAGCCCCTTGGTCGGCTCGTCGACGAGCAGCAGCCGGTTGTCGTTGAGCAGCACCCGGCCGATCGCGAGCATCTGCTGCTGCCCGCCGGAGAGCGAGCCGGCCCGTTGCCGTCCGCGCCGGTCCAGCTCCGGGAAGAGCGCGAAGACCTTGTCGTACGCCGGGGTGCTGCCCCGCCGCTCGGCGAGCCGGAGGTTCTCCGCGACGGTGAGCCCGGCGAAGACGCACCGGTCCTCCGGCACGTAGCCCAGCCCGCCGCGGACCAGCCGGTGGGTGGGCCGGGCCAGCAGGCTCTGGGCGCCCATCCGGACGGCGCCCCGCACCTCGCCGGCGGGCGGGGTGAGGCCGACGATCGCGCGCAGCGTGGTCGTCTTGCCCACGCCGTTGCGTCCGAGCAGGACGGTGACGCCGGTCGGGGCGACCGTGAAGGACACCCCCTGGAGGATGTGCAGCCCGGCGATGCGGACCGACAGGTTCTCCACACTGAGAATGGGTTCCACTAGAGCGACTCCCCCAGGTAGGCCTCTTGCACTGTGGGGTTGGCCATCACCGTCTCCGGGGTGTCGCAGGCCAGCAGCGCGCCGTGATGCATCACGGCGATCCGGTCGGCCAGTTCCAGGATGACGTCCATGTGGTGCTCGACCATCAGCACCGACCGGCCGCTGTCGCCGGTGAGCGAGCGGATCACCGAGACCAGCTCGGGCACGTCCTCGGCGCTGACCCCGGCCATCGGCTCGTCGAGCAGCATGACCCGGGGCTCCCCGGCGAGCAGCAGGGCGATCTCCAGCTTCCGCTTCTCGCCGTGGGCGAGGGTGCCGGCCAGCGCCGTACCCCGGTGGGCGAGGCCGACCCGGTCGAGCGCCGCGTCGGCGGCGGCAGCGACCTCCCGGTCGGCCGCCGCCCGCCGCCACAGCTTCATCGAGCCCCCGCGGTGCGCCTGCACGGCGAGCCGGACGTTCTCCCGCACGCTGAGCGAGCCGAAGACCGAGCTTGCCTGGAAGGTACGGCCGAGGCCGAGACGGGCCCGCTGGTGCGGCGGCAGGGAGCCGATGTCCTGCCCGTCGAGGGTGATCCGTCCTTCCGTGGCCCGGCGGATGCCGGTGATCAGGTTGAACAGTGAGGTCTTGCCGGCGCCGTTGGGCCCGATGACGCCGAGGAACTCCCCGGGCGCCAGGTCGAGGTAGACGCTGTCGACGATGGCGACCTCACCGATCCGCCAGGTCAGACCGCGGGTGGCGAGCATCTGGTGTCAGCCCTTCATCGCCACGGCCGGCGGCGCGGACTCGTCCCCGGTCAGCGCCTTCTGGGCGGTGGCCGTGAACGCGGTGCCGCTGCCGGACAGCTTGGCCTGGAACATCGGCTGGAGCAGCGCGTGGTCCTCGGCGCGGATGGTCATCTTGCCCTTGACCCCGTCGAAGCTCCAGCCCTCCAGCGCCTTCACCATCTTCTCGACGTCGTCGCCGCCCTCCTCGATGGCCCGTACGACCATCTGCGCGGCGGCGAAGCCGTCCGGGTGGAACAGGTCGACAGTGCCGACCTTGGCCTTAAGCGCCTTCACGGCCTCGTTGTCGGAGGCCCCGTCGAAGTAGTGCGACAGGAAGGAGATCTTGCTGCCGGCGGCGCCGAAGGTCGGCCACGAGGCGCGGATGTCCAGGCCGGTGACGACCGTGGTGGAGGAGAGCACGCCCTGCTGGTCGAGCGTCTGCCACATCGCGGGGGCGGTGGTGCCGGCCCAGGCGACGAAGAGCAGGTCCGGCTTGGCGGACTTGATCTGGCTGGCGAACGGGGTGAACTCGGTGGCGCTGGCCGGCGCCCGGACGCTGCTGACGGCCGCGCCCGCGCCGCCGATGACGGCCTTCACGGCCGCCTCGTTGGCGTCGCCGAAGGCGCCGTCCTGGGCGAACACCACGACCTTCTTGCCGGCCGGGTCGCCGATGAACGACTTGGCGGTGACCACGTCCTGGTACGACTGCCGCCCGGAACGGAACGTGTACTTGTTAGCGCCGGTCACCGCGTCGGTGGCGGCGGGCCCGGAGATGAAGAGGACCTTGTTCTGGGCGGCGATCGGGGCGACCTGGAGGGCCACGCCGGAAGCCGTCGAGCCCGCGATGATCTTGTTGCCCTTGCCGATCAGGTCCTTGGCCGCGGAGACCGCCTTCGCCGGGTCACCCGCGTCGTCGACCTCGGTGACCTCGACGGCCCGGTCGCCCACCTTGTTGGTGCCCTTGGTGGCGAAGTCGAGGCCGGCCTTGAATCCCTCGATGTACTGCTTGCCGTAGCTGGCGAGGGCTCCCGACTGGGAGTAGACCAGGCCAACCTTCACCGGGGCGGCGCTGTCGCCGCCACCGGAGGCGGTGTCCTGCGGGCTGCCACAGGCCGTGGCGGCGAGCGCCGCGGCCATCATCGTGGCGGCGGAGAGGAACACCCGCCGCGTCGTCCGGACCGTCATTGCGACTCCACGTGAGGACTCGGAGGTAGGGAACTCATATGACGGCTCACGCTAGAAGTGACGTCACCCACGGGCTATGTGGTCGAAACACACAAGTAACAGGGGTGGGGTGGTCGGGGGTTACAACGATCCCGACGCGGTGGCGATCCCACCCGTCCGCGATGGGCGCCCGCCCCATCGACGGAAGTGATGCTGTGTCGCTCCGCGCCACCGATACCCACACCGGGCCGGTCGGGACCGTCGAGATCTTGGTAGGAAAGTGCCCCTTGAGGGGCCGTTTCCTACCAAGATCTCCGGCAAGCCCGTGCGGGGGAGGTCAGCGGCGGGCGAGGCCCTCGCGGGCGGCGACGGCGGTGTCCGGGTGGTCGGTGAAGACGCCGTCGAGGCCGAGGGTGAGGAACAGCTCGTACTCGGCCTGGATGTCGCCGCGAGCGTTGGGGTCGGCGCCGATGCGCAGGTCGGTCGGCAGGAACTGGTTCTCGGCCCGGAACGTCCAGGCGTGCACGATCAGCCGCTCGCGGTGCGCGTCCCGCACCAGGGTGGTCGGGGCGAGCAGCCGGCCGGTGGCGTCCCGAGGGATGATCAGGTTCTTGTTGGCGCCGACGCCGTCGGCGTACGAGGCGATCCACTTCAGGCCGGCCGGCTTCGCCAGGTCCTGGTAGGTGCGAACGTCGCCGGCGACGGTGAAGTCGTAAGGGCGGCCGGTGGCGTCGAGGAGCTGCGCGAGCCGGACGTCGGTCATCTTGTCGAGTTTGCGCAGGTTGGCCGTCTCGAACGACTGGATGATGACCGGCGAGTTGCGGCGGGTCAGCCCGTTGCGCCGCAGCACCTCGACCAGCGGCTCCTCCAGCGGCAGCCCGATGGACGCGAAGTAGCTGGGGTGCTTGGTCTCCGGATAGACGCCGATCGTCCGGCCCCGCGCCCGCCCCTCGCTCCGGGCCAGGTCGATGACCTCCTGGAGGGTGGGCACCTGGAACCGGCCGTCGAAGGCGGTGTTGGTGACACGCACCTTGGGCAGCCGCTCCTTGGCCCGCAGGGTCCGCAGCTCCGCGAGGGTGAAGTCCTCGGTGAACCAGCCGGTGACCGCGACGCCGTCGATGCTCTTCGTGGCCCGGCGCGCGGCGAACTCGGGGCGGGCGGCCACGTCGGTCGTACCGCTGATCTCGTTCTCGTGCCGCGCGACCAGCGCGCCGTCGCGGGTGGCGACCAGGTCCGGCTCGATGTAGTCCGCGCCCTGCCGGATCGCCAACCGGTAGGCCTCCAGGGTGTGTTCGGGCCGGTAGCCGCTGGCGCCCCGGTGACCGATCACGAGCGGCCGGTCCGCCGCCCGGGCACGCTCGGCGGCGGGTGCCGGGGCGGCCGAGGCCGTCAGCGCCGGCACGGCCACGGCCGCCGCGAGCAGGGCGCCGGCCAGGCCGAGGGCGGAAAGGGTACGTCGCAACGCAGTCTCCTTGTCGTCGAGGAATCCGCCTCAGCAGACAGGCCCGCGTTGACGGCGAGTTGGTCGCTGCCTGGCCGGCGGATGAACCCTCGGGATGCCGGTTTCCACACCCGATCCGCAGCGGAAAAGGAAGATTGTCTGGTGCGCCGGCTTCTTCGTCACCCCGTGCGGCTCGTGCCGCTCGGCTTCCTGGTGACGATCCTGGTCGGCACCGGACTGCTGATGCTGCCCTGGGCCACCAGCGAGTACCGGCACACCCCGTTCCTGACCGCCCTCTTCACCGCCACCTCGGCGGTCTCGGTGACCGGGATGGCGGTGGTGGACACCCCGAACTACTGGAACGGGTTCGGGCTCGTGATGATCACCGTGCTCACCCAGGTCGGGGGCCTCGGCATCGTGACCGGTGCGACCCTGGTGATCCTCGTGGTGGCCCGGCGGCTGGGGCTGCGCAGCCGGCTGCTGGTGCAGGCCGAGACCGCCGAGTTCGGCATCGGCGACGTACGCCGGCTGCTGCTGCGCATCGCCGGCCTCGCGCTGGCCTGCGAGGCGGTCATCACCGTGATCCTGACCGCACGGCTGTGGCTCGCCTACGACTACCCGTTCGGCCGGGCCCTCTGGGACAGCGTCTTCCACGCCGTCCAGGCGTTCAACAACGGCGGCTTCGCCCTCTACACCGACAGCCTGGTCGCCTTCTCCACCGACGCCTGGGTCACCCTGCCGCTGACCTTCGGCACGATCGTCGGTGGGCTGGGCTTCCCGGCGCTCTTCGAGGCGGTACGGGAGTGGCGGCACCCCACCCGGTGGGCGGTCGCCACCAAGCTGACCGTCTGGGGCAGCCTGACACTGCTGGCGGTGGGCTTCACCGCCCTGCTGGCCATCGAGTGGGCCAACCCGCGCACCCTGGGGATCTACACCTGGTGGGACAAGCTCCTGGTGGCGTTCGCCCAGAACTCGTACATCCGCACCGGCGGTTTCAACGTCCTGGACATGGGCGGCCTGGAAGATGAGAGCTATCCCCTCTTCATCGCGCTGATGTTCATCGGCGGCGGCAGCGCCAGCACGGCCGGCGGGATCAAGGTGACGACCTTCTTCCTGCTCGCCTTCGTGATGTGGGCGGAACTACGGGGAGAGCCGGACGTGACGGTCGGGAAACGCCGGGTGGCCACCGCCAGCCAGCGGCAGGCCATCACCGTCGCCCTGCTCAGCGTCGCGCTGGTGGCCTGCGGCACGGTACTGCTGATCTTCCTCACCGAGGGAGTCCCCTACTACGCGGCGCTGTTCGAGGTGACCTCGGCGCTCACCACCACCGGCCTCAGCCTCGGGGTCGCCGCGTCGCTGCCGGAGAACGGCCAGCTCGCCCTGATCATTCTCATGTTCGTCGGCCGGATCGGGCCGCTGACCCTCGGGTCGGCGCTCGCCCTGAACACCCGCCGGCGGCTGTACCGCTACCCGGAGGAGCAACCCATTGTCGGCTAGGAGGACGGACGAGGGCAGTGTCGTGGTGATCGGACTGGGCCGGTTCGGGTGTCACCTGTCCGGCGCGCTGGCCGCGATGAACCACGAGGTGCTGGCCATCGACCGCAACCCGGAGCAGGTGCAGCGGTGGTCGGCGCAGCTCGACCGCGTCGTGCAGGCCGACGCCACCGAGGAGGGGTCGCTGCGCCAACTCGGCGTGGCGGACTTCGGCCGGGCGGTGGTCGCCATCGGCGCCTCGTTGGAGGCGAGCGTGCTGACGGTGCTGGCGCTGGTCGAGTTGGGCGTACCGCAGATCTGGGCGCGGGCCACCTCGACGAAGCACGCCAAGATCCTGGACTCGGTCGGCGCGCACCACGTGATCTTTCCCGAGGCGGAGACCGGGGAGCGGCTGGCCCACCTCATCGTCAGCAGGATGCTCGACTTCATCGAGTTCGGCGACGACTTCGCCATCGCCAAGGTGTGCGCCCCGGAGGCGATGCTCGGCCGGCCGCTCTCGGAACTGACGCCCACCGGGCGCTACGGGGTGCGCGTGGTGGGCGTGAAGCTGCCCGGGGAACGCTTCCGGTACGCCACCGACGCCACCGTGATCGCCCCGGGCAGCATGCTGATCGTCGAGGGGGACATCGAGCAGGTGCAACGGTTCGCGGAGTTCAGCTGACCCCGGCGGGCTCAGTCGTCGTCATCATCATCGTCCCTTTCCGTGTCCCTTTCCCTTTCCGTTTCCTGGCTTACTTTTTTTCCACCACCCGCCTTGCCCTTGCCCTTGCCGGAGTTGTCGGACCTGGCCTTCGACCCGCCGGAACTCCCGGCCGACGTGCCGGCCTTCTTCGTCGGGGCCTTGACGGTGGGCGCCTTGACCGGTGCCTTGGCCGGCGCCTTGGTGGGTGCCACGCTGGGCGCCGCGCCGGCCACCCCGGAGACCTGCGCGCCGCAGGTCTCGTCGCCGAGGCGGAACTCCAGCGGCAGCGGGTTGGCCCCGCCGTGGCGGCCGGTCAGGGTGAGTTTCTCGGAGGCGCCCGGGGCCAGCGCGGCCCGCTCCGCAGCCGGCTCCACGAGCACCGTGCGCCCCTGCTGGCGCACCGGGACGGGGGTCGCCTTCGTCACCGTCTGCTGGCTGGGGAAGGTGAAGCTGAGCCGCCAGTCGCGCAACTCGCGCTTGCCGACGTTGGTCAGGGTCAGCTCGGCGGCGAAGTCCTTGCCGGAGTCCGTGCGCAGCGCGTACGTGACCCGGCAGGGCGGCGGCGTCTCCGCCCCCATCCGCGCCTCGGTCGGCTGGTCGATGCCGCCGCTGGCGGGGCTGTGCGAGGTCACCCCCCACAACGCCGCGGTCAAAGCCACCAGCCCGGCGGCGGCCACCCCCGCCTCGATCCGCCGGCGCCGGGTCGCCGCGCGCCGGTTGCGCGTACGGGAGAACGGCAGCGCGTCGGTCGCGGCGGACCAGGGCAGGATCGTGGTGCCGGCGGCGGCCAGCGCGTCCTCGTCCACGGGCCCCGATGCGGGGGAGACCGGCACCGGGGCGATCATGCCGGCGGCCTCGGCGAGCGTACGCGCGACCTCGGCGGTGGCGGGCCGGTCGCCCGGGCGCTTGGCCAGGCAGCGGCTCACGAGCTCGCGCACCTCGTCGGGCAGCCCCGGCACCGGCGGCATCGGCTCCGGCTCGTTGTACATGTGCGCGCGCAGCATCTGCGTGGTGGTGCTCGCCTGCCACGGCAGCCGGCCGGTGAGCATGCGATAGAGCAGCAGGCCGACCGCGTACACGTCGGTGGCCGGGGAGACCTGACCGTTGTCGAGCCGCTCCGGGGCAAGGTACGCGGGGGTGCCGAGCAGCGCGCCGTCCGGCCCCTTCTCCTTCTCCCCCACCAGCGCGGAGATGCCGAAGTCGACCACCTTCACACCGGTGGCGGTCAGCATGACGTTGCCCGGGGTGACGTCGCGGTGCACCACGCCACGGGCGTGCGCGGTGGCCAGCGCCGAGGTGACCTCCGCGCCGATCGTCACCGCCTCCCGCCAGGGCAGACTGCCCCGGCGCAGCCGGCCGGTCAGCGACTCCCCGTCGACCAGTTCCATGACGACGTACGGCACGGTCAGGCCGACCTGCTCCGACTCGCCGTAGTCGTAGACGTTTGTGATGTTGGGGTGGCACAGCCTTGCGGCGGCCTGCGCCTCGATCCGGATGCGGTGCCGGAACGCGCGGTCGGCGGCCAGCCGCGACGCGAGCACCTTGACCGCCACCTGCCGGCCCAGCACCTCGTCGTAGCCGCGCCAGACCACGGACATGCCGCCCGCCCCCAGCTGTTCGATCAGCCGGTACCGCTCGCCCAGCAGTTGTGCGCCGTCCCGGATCGGTCCACCCATGAGGATCGTTGTTGCCCCGGACCGACCCGGCTACACCTGAAGGGTCGGAATCGGTCAGCGATTCACCCGTTCAGGCGGTGGCGAGGAGCTGGTCCACGGGCGCGTAGTCGTCGGTCAGCACCAGCGCATCGCCGACGAACTCGGTGAGGTCGGCGCCCGCCAGCAGGCTGGCGTCCTCCCGCACCTCGGCCAGCCGGGCGCGGACCGCCTCCAGCGGCAGCGGGGCGTCGGAGGCGACGATGAGGAAGTTCGAGCCCTCCTGGCCGGCGAGCGCCGCCGCCGGGGCGATCAGGGCGACGTGCCGGAACTCGGCGGCGACGGTGGCCAGCTCGCTGCGGATGAAGCGCAGCGGCGGGTAGTCGATGACGTTCTGCACGTAGACGCCGCCCGGGCGGGTCACCCGGCGGACCTCGGCGGCCATTTCCCGGGTGGCGAGGTGCCAGGGCACCACCAGGTGCCCGAACGCGTCGCCGACCACGAGGTCGCGGCTGTCGGTGGCCTCCCCCGCGACGAGCAGCCGGGCGTCACCCACCACCGCCCGCAGGTCCGGCCCCTGGCGTACGCCGAGCTGCCGCTCGCCCAGCTCCACCAGCCCGCCGTCGATCTCGAACACGACGTTGTCGGTGCCCGGACGGGTGGCGGTCAGGTAGCGGGGCACGGTGAACCCGCCGCCGCCCAGGTGCAGCGCGTCGAGCCGCTGCCCCTTCGGGGCGACCACGTCGGCCACCGCCCCGATCCACCGGGTGTACGCGTACTCCAGGTGGGTGGGGTCGGCGAGGTCCACGTACGAGTGCTGCGCCGAGTTGAGCAGCAGGGTGCGGCCGGAGTCCCGGCCGGGGTCGACCTCCACGCTGGCGCAGTGGTAGGCGGTCTCGATGTCGCACGGGT
Source organism: Micromonospora sp. USAFONa4 (assembly GCF_057197825.1). Lineage (NCBI taxonomy): Bacteria > Bacillati > Actinomycetota > Actinomycetes > Micromonosporales > Micromonosporaceae > Micromonospora > Micromonospora sp. USAFONa4. The sequence continues at coordinate 2,669,566 of NZ_CM170072.1, forward strand.
TCGGGGCGACGGTGGTCAGCCCGGCGCCGACGAGGCCGAGCACCGCCAGGGCGGCCCTGGCGCGGGCGGGGCCGGGCAGCTCCGCGCGGTCCTGGCGGCGCAGCCACACCCCGAGGCCGAGCCCGGTGAGCCCGAGCGCGGCCGCGAGGGCGAACAGGATGACCGTGCTGGGCAGCGCGGCCACCAGCACGAAACCGGTGACCAGGGTGGCCGTGACCGCGCCAAGCGTGCCCACGCTGGAGAGCCGGCCGACGACCTGGCCGGTGCGCCGCAGGTCGGCGAGCTGGAGCTTGACGACCAGCGGGGTGACGGCGGCGAGCAGGGCCGCCGGCACGAAGACGGCGAGTGCGACGAGCAGCAGGATGGCCGAGGCCGCCCCGCCGCGCAGCACCTCGCCGGCGTACCGGACGACGGGCAGGGTGACGGCCGTGGCGATGCCGGCCAGCACCAGCGCCGGAGCCAGCATCGCCCTCGGGTTGCGGCGGTCGGCCAGCCAGCCGCCCGTCCACGCGCCGTAGGCGATGGCGGCCAGGGCGATGCCGATGACCGAGCTGGTCACCTGGAGGGTCACCCCGACGTACGGCCCGACCAGCCGCAGCGCGGCGGTCTCCAGCACCAGGACTGCTCCGCTGGAGAAGAAGACCAGGAACGCGGCGAGGCCGTTGGGCAGGGCCCGGGCGGTCGAGGCCGCCGGAGTGGCGGGCGGGACCGTGACGTCGGAGGATGTGGAGCTCACCCGCGCGATGGTACGCAGGAAAACTGGGCGCCCGGGTCAGTACATCGAGAGATGAACATGGTTCGTGTGGTCGGCGGCGGGGCTGCCGCTGCCGCCGTACGCCCGCCAGCCGGTGCCGGGGTGCCAGATCTGCCGGTACCAGATCACGTAGAGCACGCCCAGCCGGCTGGCGTTGCGCACGTGCCAGGCGGCGAGGCTGTCCCCGTACGACTTGTCCCCGCCAGTGGCGGTCTTGTCCTCGAACCCGCCGGTGGCGGCCGAGAAGTCGCAGGCCCGGCCCTTGGGGTGTTCGCCGGAGCCGCCGCTGCGGTAGCAGGAGACGTGCCGCTTGTAGCCCGCGGCCTGGGTCTGCTTGAGGGCGTTGAGCGTGCGCGGGGTGATGCAGCCGGAGGTGGTCGGGTCGTTCACCGAGCAGGACTCCGACGGCCAGGACCCGTCCGAGTTGCGGGGGGCCGGCTTCGCCGAGGTGGAGTTGCCGCCGCTGAAGCCGCCGCTGCTGCCCGAGCTGACCTCCGCGAGCGCCGCCTCGGCCTCCTTCTTCTTCTTCGCCATCACGGCGAGCTGCTTCTGCTGCTCCCGGACCTCGGTGTCGATGGCGATCTTGGCCTGCCGCGCCTGCTCCCGCGTCTCGATCAGGCTGCGCAGCCGCCTGCTGTCGCGCTGTGCCATCAGGTCGAGGCTGGCCGCCCGGTCCAGGAACGCCTCCGGGGAGGCGCTGTTGAGCAGCATCGACGTGGGCGTCAGCCGGCCCAGCCGGTAGGACTGCGCGGCCACCTCGCCGACCTGGGCGGTCAGCTCGACCAGCCGGACCTCCACCGCGCCCAGCTGCACGGCCAGCCGCTTCTGCCGGACCTTGGAGTTCTCCAGCTTCCCCTTGGCCTCGATGTGCGCCTTGGCGGTGGCTTCCAGGGCGTCCCGGAGCTTCTTGGTGCCGCCCTCGTTGGGCTCCGCGTACGCCGGCACGGCGCCCACGCCGAAGAACAGCGTGACGGCGACGAGCAGGGCGGTCAGCGGACGGCGGGCACGCCGCCCGGCCGACAGGGCGGTCAGCGGGCGGCCGTGACGCCCGACGGGCATGGTCCTGCGCACGAAAGCATCCTTCCGTCGGCCGCCGGCCCCGGATGACAACACGGCGCGGCGGCGGCCCCCGCCGGGCGCCGGTCGGCGGCCTGCTGGCGGAGACCGGCGGTCAGGATACCGGACGGAGCACGCCCGGCCAGGCCCGCGAACGCCCGGACCGTCGGACGTCCACGCAGGGTCGCAACCGCGTCACGCGCCGTCGAGCAGAGCCTCGCGCACGCCCACCCAGACCTGCTCGCTCGCGGCGACCAGAAGGCCGTGGCCGTCGTCCCCAGGGCGGTAGTCGGTGCCGTCGAAGCGCCGGGCGACCCCGCCCGCCGCCCGGACCAGCAGGGCGCCCGGGGCGTGGTCCCACGGCAGGGTGCGCCAGAAGAGCACGAAGTCCTGGTCCCCGGTCAGCACGTCCAGGTATTCCCGGCCGGCGCAGTGCTGGCCGGGCAGCATCTCGCCCAGCCGCGCGCCGCCCGCCTCGACCAGCGCGCGCGGCGCGGCCGGCAGGGCGTGCGACATCGCGGCGCCGCGCACCGCGTCGAGCGCGGGCGCCCGGTCGCCGGTACGCACCGGCCGGCCGTCGAGCCAGGTGCCCTCGCCGGCCCGCGCGGCGGCCAGCGTCCCGGCGAGCGGGTCGAGCACCCACGCGGCGACGGGATCCCCGTCGGTCAGCAGCGCCACCATCAGCGCGAACGGCTGCCGGCCGGCGGCGAAGTTCGAGGTGCCGTCGACCGGGTCGACGAGCCACACGTCGCCGGAGGCGCGCAGGTGCTCCAGCAGGCCCGGGTCGTCGGCGACCGCCTCCTCGCCCACCACGACCGAGCCGGGGCGCAGCCGGCGCAGGGCCGCCGAGATCACCTCCTCGGCGCGGCGGTCGGCGACGGTGACGAGGTCGCCCGGCGCCTTCTCGCTCACGTCGGCGTCGTCGAGCTTGCGGAACAGCGGAAGCACGACCTGGTCGGCGGTCTCGCGCAGCAGACCACCGACGTCGTCGAGCAGGGTGTCAGCCACGCGGCGGCAGCTTCACCACGCTGACGAAGAACTCGTCGATCTGCCGGACCACCGAGATGAAGCGCTCGAAGTCCACCGGCTTCGTCACGTACGCGTTGGCGTGCAGCTGGTAGCTGCGCAGGATGTCCTCGTCGGCCTGGGAGGTCGTCAGCACCACCACCGGGATCCGGCAGAGCTGCTCGTCCTTCTTGATCTCCTCCAGCACCTCCCGGCCGTCGCGGCGGGGCAGGTTCAGGTCGAGCAGGATCAGGTCCGGCTGCACCACGTCGGCGTACTGGCCCTCCCGCCGCAGGTAGGCGAGCGCCTCGGCGCCGTCGGAGACGACGGTCAGCCGGTTGCGGAGCTTGTGCTCCTCGAACGCCTCCTGGGTCATCAACACGTCACCCGGATCGTCCTCGACCAGCAGGACCTCGATCGGGCTCTTGCCGTCCGCCGGCGCGGTCATCCCACCGTCTCCCTCATGTCTCCCGTTCTACCGCCTTCCGGTGCCCGGCCGGGCCCGTCCGTGGTCTCCGTCTCGTCGTCGCGCCGGTCGGCCTGCGCCGGGGCACCGCCCGTGCCGGCCCCGGCGGCGGACTCGTCGGCGTCCACGGGCGTCTCGTCGCCGTCCCCGGCCACGCCGTCCCCGGTCGCCGGATCGGCTGCCGACGCGGCGGCCGCCTCGACGTCCTCGGGGAGCGCCGGGAGGGTGAAGCGGATCGCCGTGCCCTCCTCGGTGCCCGTGTCCACCCAGACCCGACCGCCGTGGTACTCCACGATCTTCTTGACGATCGCCAGCCCGATCCCGGTGCCCGGGTACGCGTCCTTGGCGTGCAGCCGCTGGAAGATGACGAAGATCTTGTCGGCGAACTCCGGCTCGATCCCGATGCCGTTGTCCTGGCAGCTGATCTCCCACTCGTCGCCCACGAGACGGGCCGAGACGTGCACCTTCGGGGGCACGTCGGGACGGCGGAACTTGACCGAGTTGCTGACCAGGTTGGCCAGCAGGTTCGTCAGCAGCGGCTCCTCGCCACGGATGACGGGCAGCTCGCCCCAGGTCAGCTCCGCGTCGGCGTACTGCCGGGCCGCCTCGGTCTGGCCGGCCACGTCGCCCATGACCTTGTCCATGTCGACCTCGGTGAAGCCGGTGGTGAGCCGGCCGATCCGGGAGAAGGCGAGCAGGTCGTTGATCAGGCGCTGCATCCGCTGCGCGCCGTCGACCGCGAACGCGATGTACTGGTCGGCCCGCTCGTCCAACTGCCCCGCGTAGCGGCGCTGGAGGAGCTGGCAGAAGCTGGCCACCTTGCGCAGCGGCTCCTGGAGGTCGTGCGACGCGACGTACGCGAACTGCTCCAGGTCACGGTTGGAGCGGGTGAGTTCCTCGGCCTGCTTCTGGAGCTGGCTGTTGACCCACTCGATCCGCTCCCGGGCCTCCCGTACCTCGGCCAGGTCCTTGGCGATCTTGCGCCGCATGGCGTCCACGTCCTCGGCGAGCCGGAGGAACTCGGGCGGGCCGGCGCCGGCGATCCCGTGCTGGTAGTCGCCCTCGGCCACCTCGCGGACCTGGTCGGCGAGGCCGGTCAGCGGGCGGATCACCATCTTGTCCAGGGAGACCAGCAGCATGCTGCCGGCGATGATCACCACCGCGAGGGCGGCGATCAGCAGGACGACCAGCAGGTTGCTCGTCCGCAGCACGTCCTCGGCACTGCGCTGCCGGGCCTCGAAGATCTCCTGCTGGAGGTGGTCAACGGCGCCGCGTACCTCGTCGAACTGCTCCCGTGCCTGGTCGGTGATGAGCGCCTGCCCCGCGGTCGTGCCGTTCTGCTGCGTCGTGGTGACCACCGGCACCGCCACCGCCTGGCGCCACTCCTCGGCCCGTTCCTCGACCAGCCGGATCTCCTGCCGGAGCTCCGGATAGTCGTCGACCAGCCGCTGCATCGAGGCGACCAGGTCCTGCTCGCGCTTGCGGCCCGCCTCGTACGGCGTCAGGTCGGCCGGGTTGCCGCTGACCGCGTAGCCGCGGACCGCCGTCTCCTGGTCCAGCAACGCGTTCAGCAGCTCCTGCGCCTGCACCCGCAGCGGGCCGGTCTTGTTCAGGATCGCGTCGATGTGCGTCCGGTTCTTCGCCGCCAGCGCCACCTCGCCGCCGGCCAGCCCGATCAGCAGGACCGCGACGACGGTGAGCAGCGTGACGACCCGCCGGCGCAGGGTCCAGTCGCCGACGCGCGTCACCGGCCACCGCCCCGGCTGACCAGAAGCATGGCGACGTCGTCGGCGAACGGACCGCCGTTGAGCTGCTCGGCGCGCCCGACCAGCCAGGCCGGCAGCTCCGACAGCGGCACGGCGAGGGTCGCCGGATCGGCGAGCAGACCGCTGAGGCCCGGCACGTCGAGGCGCTCGTCGCCCTCGCCGATCCGGCCCTCGATGAGGCCGTCGGTGTACATCAACAGGGACCAGTCATCGGTGTCGAACTCCAGGTCGTAGGCCACGGGCCGGCGGGGTCGTACGCCGAGCAGCAGGCCGCCCGGTGCCGGAACCGGCACCACCTTGCCCCCGGCGAGCAGCAGCGGCGGCGGGTGCCCGGCCAGCCGGACGGTGGCCCGGTTGGCGTCGAGGTCCAGCCGCACGGTCGCGACGGTCGCGAAGATCTCCTGGAGCCGGCGCTCGCTCATCAGCACCTGTTCCAGCGCCGGGAGCACCTCGTCGTCGGGCACACCGGCGAGGATCAGCGCCCGCCAGGCGACCCGGAGCTCGACGCCGAGCGCCGCCTCGTCCACGCCGTGCCCGCAGACGTCGCCGACGATCAGGTCGAGCCGGTCGGGCCGGGTCTGCACCACGTCGTAGAAGTCACCGCCGATCAGGGCGGCGTGCCGGCCGGGCCGGTAGAAGGTGTGCACCGCGACCACGTCGGTGGTCATCAGCGGCTGGGGCAGCAGGCCCCGTTCGAGGCGGGCGGACTCGGCCTGGCGCAGCTCGACCTCGCGCAGCCGCCGGGCGTTCTCGTCGGCCCGCTTGCGCTCCACCGCGTAGCGCAGCGCCCGGGTCAGCAGCACGCCGTCGACCTGACCCTTGACCAGGTAGTCCTGGGCGCCCTCGGCGACCGCGACGATGCCGAGGTGCTCGTCGGAGCGGCCGGTCAGCACGCAGACGGCGGCGCCGCTGGCCATCTCCAGCACCTGACGCAGCCCGTCGAGGCCCTGCGCGTCGGGCAGGCCCAGGTCGAGCAGGACGCAGTCGACGCCCATCACGCGCTGCCGGGCCTCGCTGAGGCTGGTCGCCACCAGCAGGTCGATCATCGAGTTGGTCTCGGCGAGCAGCTCACCGACCAGGAAGGCGTCGCCCTCGTCGTCCTCCACCAGCAGCACCCGCAGCCGCTCGCCGGGAGGCAGGTTGGGATGACGTCCCATGCCGCCGTGCGGGTACGGCGCGACGGAGGAACCGGCCAGGCCGGTTCCCCGGTGCGGCCGGGTCACCGCCGCGAGACGCGGGAGATCGCTGGTGATGTCGGGCTCCTTCCGAGTGCCCTGCTGATCCTGTATTAGACAACGTTCGCACACAACACGACGGGCTCCGCATGCGCGGGCATGGGTCGGATCACTGTGCGGCGAGGGGCAAAGCGGGCGTCCGCGCTCCCCGCGCCCACACCGGGAGTCCCGCCGACGGCCGCCGGGGTGCAGGATGGTGCCCACCTGAGACCAGTCCCGAGGAGACCCCGTGGGCGCACCCCCCACCCGCCCCGCCGACCGCGCGCTGGCCCGGCCCCGTCGCCGGCTGGCCGCCGCCGCGGCGGCGCTCGCCGCGCTCGTCGCCGTCGGCGCCGGCACCCTGCTCGACCTGCGCACCCCCGCACCGCGCCCGGCCGACGCGCCGCCGGGCGAATTCAGCGCCGCCCGGGCGTACGAGCACGTCGAGGTCGTCGCCGCGCGGACGCACGTGGCGGGCAGCCCCGCCAACGACCAGGTCCGCGCCCACGTCGAGGGGGTGCTGCGCGGCCTCGGCCTGGAGACCGAGGTGCAGGACACCGTCGCGCCCGAGGCCGGCCAGCTCAGCGGGGCGGCCGGCGGGGCCACCCTGGCCCGGGTCCGCAACGTGGTGGCCCGGCTGCCCGGCACCGATCCCACCGGCAAGGTCTTCCTCGTCTCGCACTACGACTCGGTGCAGTCCGGGCCGGGCGGCAACGACGACGCCGCCGGCACCTCGGCCATCCTGGAGGTGGCCCGCGCCCTGGCCGCCGGCCCCCGGCCGCGCAACGACATCGTCTTCGTGCTCACCGACGCCGAGGAGGCGTGCCTGTGCGGGGCGGCGGCGTTCGCGTCCAGCCACCCGCTGGCCGCCGGCGGCGGCGTCGTGCTCAACCTGGAGGCGCGCGGCTCGACCGGCCCGGTGATCATGTTCGAGACGTCGCGGGACAACGCCGCCCTGGTGGACGCCTTCGGCCGGGCCGCCCCGCACCCCGTGGGCACCTCGTTCGCGGTGGAGATCTACCGCGCGCTGCCCAACGACACCGACTTCACGGCGTTCCTCGACAACGACTTCGTCGGGCTGAACTCGGCGTACATCGACGGCGGGGCGATCTACCACACCCCCCTGGACACTCCCGCCGCCATGGACCGGGCCAGCCTCCAGCACCACGGCGACAACGCCCTCGGCCTGGCCCGCGAGTTCGGCCGCGTCGACCTGAGGGCGCTGGACTCCGGGCACGACGCCACCTACTTCCCCGTCCCGGGCGGGCTGGTCCGCTACCCCGGCTGGCTGGTCCTGCCCCTGGCGCTGCTCGCGCTCGCCGCCGTGGCGGCCCTCGGCTGGCTCACCCTGCGGCGGGGCCGCACCACCGGGGGCCGGCTCGCCGCCGGGTTCGGATTGGCGCTGCTGCCGCTCGTGCTCGCCCCGCTCGCCGCGCAGCTGCTCTGGGCGGCGATCACCGCGCTGCGGCCCGGCTACGCCGAGCTGCTCGACCCGTACCGGCCCACCTGGTACCGGCTGGCCGTGGTGGCGCTCGCCGCCGCCGTCCTGTTCACCTGGTACGCGCTGACCCGCCGCCGGGTCGGCCCGGCCGCGCTCGCCGTCGGCGGGCTGGGCTGGCTGGCCGTGCTCGGGGTGCTGCTCGCCGTGCTGGTGCCCGGCGGGGCGTACCTGGTCACCCTCCCGGCCCTGGCCGGCGCGCTCGCCGGGCTGGTCGCGCTGAGCGTGCGGATCGACGGCCCGTGGCCGGTGGTCGCGACGACCCTGGCCGCCGCGGTGGCCGTGGTGATCCTGCTGCCCACCGTCGTCCTGCTCTTCCCGGCGCTCGGCATGGCCATGGGCGGGGTCGCGGCGCTGGTCGCGGTGCTGCTCGGCCTCGCCGCGCTGCCGGTGGTCGACCTGCTGCACCCGCAGGCCGGCGGGCAGCGGGCGATGGCCGCCCTGCGCGCGCGCCGCCTCGGCGCGCTGCCGGCCGCCGCCACCACGCTGGCGGCCGTGGTCCTCGCCGGAGTCGGGTTCGCCGTCGACCGCTTCGACGCCGCGCACCCCGCGCCCACCCACCTGATGTATGCCCTCGACGCCGGCACCGGCCAGGCCCGCTGGCTCAGCCACGAGGAGGACCCCCAGCCCTGGACCGACGGCTACGTCGACGGGGTGACCGAGGTCGCCGACTTCCCCGGCCTGGGCGACGCCGAGCTACGCGCCGGCCCGGCGCAGGCGGCGAACCTGCCCGCCCCCAAGCTGGAGGTGCTCGCCGACACCACCGCCGGCACCGAGCGCACCCTGCGCCTGCGGCTCGTCCCGCAACGCCAGGTCCGGCTGACCACCCTGCACGTCGACGCGGCGACGGCCACGGTGCTGCGGGCGGAGGTGGCCGGCCGGGCGGTGCCGGTGGAGGCCCGGGAGGGGCGCTGGGGCTTCGGCCTGGTCTTCCACGCCCCGCCGCCGGAGGGGATCGAGGTGACGCTCACCGTGACGCCGAAGGCGGGACAGGTGGCGCTGCGCGCGATGGACGCCAGCGACGGCCTGGACGCGCTGCCCGGCTTCCGGGCCCGCCCGCCGGGCGTGGGGATCGTCGGCTCGCACAGCTCGGAGATGCTGGCGGTGGCCCGCACCTACCCGCTGTAGGTCGCCGGGGGTCGGCGAGGACCTCGGCGTCGACCTCGGCCGTGTCGCGGGCGGCGGCGTAGCGCAGGTGCGGGCGGTGCGGGCACGCGACCGCCCGCACCGCCCGCGCGGCGTCATCCGTCCCGGCCGGGTCGCCCGCGCCGCCACGCCAGCAACCGGCGGTACGCCGCCAAGCCGTCGGGCACCCACTCCCACTCGGTGAGCCGCCGGTCCAGCTCCTCCTCGCTGAGGAAGGCGTGCCAGGCGACCTCGGTGGCCTGCGGGTGCACCGGCGCGTCGCAGCGGACCTCGTAGACGGCCGACCACCAGGTGTGCTCCGGCGTCTCGTAGAGGAAGCTGAACAACGGCGTCGGAGCGGGCAGCCCCGACACGCCCAGCTCCTCCTCCGCCTCGCGCCGCGCCGCCTCGTCGTACGACTCGCCCGCGCCGACCACCCCGCCGACGAACATGTCGTACAGCGACGGGAAGACCAGCTTCCGCTCGGTGCGCCGGTGCACGAAGATCTCGCCGGCCGCGTTGCGCACCAGGACGAACGCGCAGCGGTGCCGCAGCCGACGGGCGTACGCGACGCCCCGCCGGGCCTGACCCACCACCCGATCGTGCTCGTCCACGATGTCCAGGAGCTCGTCCGTCGAGAGCGGCGCGTCGTCGACCATGGCGGCGCTACTTCCAGCGGAAGTGGACGAAGAGGCGGCCGAAGTTCTTCGAGTCCTTCTCGACGCGGTGGTAGAGCTGCTTGACGTCCTTCTGGTCGAGGAAGCGCAGCACCCGCTTCTTGAGCTGGCCAGAGCCCTTGCCGGGGATGATCTCGACCAGGGTGGCCTTCTTCGCCACGGCCTCGTCCATGATCCCGCGCAGGGCCCGGTCGATGTCCTGGCCCTTGTTGAAGATGTCGTGCAGGTCCAGCTTCAGCTTCACCGCACACCCGCCGCCAGCTCACGTCCCATGACGCCGATGGTAGGCCGCCCGACGCCGCCGCCGCGATGTCCGGTGATCAGGACGCCATGGACGTCATCCGACGACTTTGACCTCCATGGCGTCCTGATCACCCCGGCGCTCGGCGTTGCGCGTCTTTGTACGAGCACGAGGGCGGGGCAGCCCGGTGGAGCTGCCCCGCCCTCGTCCGCGCCGTCAGCGGGTGCCCTCGACCCGGGTCTGCACCCGGTCCAGGGCGGTGCGGTAGTCGTCGTTGCCGCTGTGCATGGCCGCCGCGATGCGCAGGTGCCGCAGCGCGTCGGCGTGCCGGTTGAGCCGCTCCAGCGTGCGGCCCAGCACGTGGTGGGCGTAGTGGTCGGCGGGGTCCCGGTCGATCAGCTCCCGCAGCTGCGCCTCGGCCCGGTTGAGCTGGGCCGACTGGAAGTACGCGCGGGCGAGCAGCTGACGTACCGAGGCGTTGCCGGGCTCGGCCTCGACGATCGGCTCGAGCAGCCGGGCCGCCCCGGTCGGGTCACCGGCCTCGAAGAACATGGTCGCCCGCCGGTACTCGGCCAGAAGGTCCATCCGACCCACCCCCTCGTGTCGCGCCACTGTCCCGACGCTGGCACAACATCAGCCGTACCGCGACTGTTCCCGGGGGCCGGGAGCCGCGCGGGCCGGGGTCAGGTGGGGGCGCCGTGCCGGCCGGCGGCCAGCTCCCAGGCGCGTACGCCGCCGACGATGCCGGCGGTGTTGGGCACCACCACCACGTCGTCGCCCATCCGCACGAGCTGCTCGGGGCGGATCAGCCGGGAGTTGCCGCCGCCCAGGTAGAGCCGGTCCCAGCGGAACACCGGGCGCAGCCCGTCCACGACCTGACGAATGCGCCGGGACCAGAAGGCGTCCCCGAGGCGGCGCCGCTCCGGCTCCCCCACGTACGTGTCGTAGGTGGTGTTCCAGCGCACCGGCGCGTGGGACAGCTCCAGGTGCGGGGCGAGCACCCCGCCGTCGAAGAGCGCGCTGCCCAGCCCGGTGCCGAGGGTCAGCACCAGCTCGCAGCCGGTCCCGGCGACCACGCCGGCGCCGTGCACCTCGGCGTCGTTGAGCACCAGCGCGGGCACGCCGAACGCCTCGGCGAGCGCGGTCCGCGCGTCGTACCCGGACCACTGGGCGACCAGGCCCGGGTCGACCTTCGACCGGGGCCCGGAGCGGGTCACGTAGTGCGGGGTGGCGACCACCACCCCGTGCCGGATCATGCCCGGCAGGCCGACGGTGAGCCGGTCCGCCGTGGGCAGCCGGCCGGCGAGGTCCAGCAGCGTCTTCACGAAGAGCGCCGGCGGCAGGGGGTACGGCGTGGGCACCCGCAGCGGCCGGGCGCGCATCGTGCCCGCCTCGTCCAGCACGGATGCCTTGATCCCGCCGCCGCCACAGTCGATCGCCAGTGTGGTCACCACCCGAGCAGTGTGCCGCGTACCTCCCGGGGCGCGAAGCAAGGGTGGGCGATCGGGGCGGATAGGGTCGGGGGTTGATGAGCGCGACGATGATCGTCAAGGGGCTGGCCGCGGGGCACGGGGACCGGGCACTGTTCGCCGGGCTGGACCTGGTGGTCGCACCGGGGGACGTGGTGGGGCTGGTCGGGCCGAACGGGGCCGGCAAGTCGACGCTGCTGCGTACCCTCGCCGGACTTCTGCCGGTGGAGGCCGGCAGCGTGACGCTCAGCCCGCCCACGGCGAGCGTCGGGCACCTGCCGCAGGAGCCCGAGCGGCGGCCCGGCGAGACCGTGCGGGACTTCCTGGCCCGGCGCACCGGCGTCACCGCCGCGCAGGCCGCGTTGGACGCGGCGACGGTCGCGCTCACCGACGGCGCGCCCGGCGCCGACGACGCCTACGCCGAGTCCCTGGAGCGCTGGCTCGCCCTCGGCGGGGCGGACCTGGAGGAACGGGCCGAGCAGGTGGCCGCCGAGCTGGGGCTCACTGTCGACCTGGAGCACCCGATGACCGGCCTCTCCGGCGGCCAGGCGGCCCGGGCCGGGCTGGCCTCGTTGCTGCTCAGCCGCTACGACGTGTTCCTGCTCGACGAGCCGACCAACGACCTGGACCTGGCCGGCCTGGAGCGGCTGGAGGAGTTCGTCACCGGGCTGCGCGCCGGCACCGTGCTGGTCAGCCACGACCGGGAGTTCCTCGCCCGCACGGTCACCCGCGTGCTGGAGCTGGACCTGCACCAGCAGCAGGTCCGGCACTACGGCGGCGGCTACGCGGGCTACCTGGAGGAGCGCGAGGTCGCCCGCCGGCACGCGCGGGAGGACTACGAGGAGTACGCCGACACCCGCGCCGGGCTGGAGGCGCGCGCCCGCACCCAGCGGGCCTGGATGGAGAAGGGCGTGAAGAACGCCCGCCGCAAGGCCACCGACAACGACAAGATCGGCCGCAAGTTCCGCGCGGAGGCGACCGAGAAGCAGGCGGCCAAGGCCAAGCAGACCGAGCGGCTGATCGAGCGGCTGGAGGTGGTCGAGGAGCCGCGCAAGGAGTGGGAGCTTCGGATGGAGATCGCCGCCGCGCCCCGCGCCGGCGCCGTCGTGGCCTCGCTGCGCGACGCCGTCGTACGCCGGGGCGACTTCACCCTCGGCCCGGTGACCCTCCAGATCGACTGGGCCGACAAGGTGGCGGTGACCGGGGCGAACGGCTCCGGCAAGTCCACCCTGCTCGCCGCCCTGCTGGGCCGGCTCCCCCTCGACTCCGGGCACGCCGCGCTCGGCCCGGGCGTGGTGGTCGGCGAGGTGGACCAGGCCCGGGGACTGTTCCTCGGCGACGTGCCGCTGATCGACGCGTTCGGCGCCGCCGTACCGCAGTTGTCGCCGGCGGACGCGCGCACGCTGCTGGCCAAGTTCGGCCTGCGCGCGGGGCACGTGCTGCGGCCGGCGGCGACCCTGTCGCCGGGCGAGCGGACCCGGGCGGCGCTGGCGCTGCTCCAGGGACGCGGGGTGAACCTGCTGGTGCTGGACGAGCCGACGAACCACCTGGACCTGCCCGCCATCGAGCAGCTGGAGTCCGCGCTGGCCAGCTACCCGGGCACGCTGCTGCTGGTCACCCACGACCGGCGGATGCTCGACGCCGTGACCACGAACCGGCGGCTGCGGGTGGCCGCCGGAAGGATCGCCGAGGATTGATCCGTGCCGACCCGCTCGCGGCGGGTGAGAATGACCCCATGCTCAAGTGGGAGTACGCGCTGCTGGTCCGCCGCCGCCAGGCGGCCACCACCGACATCGGCTGGGAGATCGTCTTCGTCTGGTACGGCCCCGACGGCTCCATGGTCGACGTGACGCCCTACGGCGACACCGCGCTGGCCCATCTGAACCGGGCCGGTGACCAGGGCTGGGAGCTGGTCGCGATGAGCGAGGACCCGTCCATGCCCGGCAACAGCGAGCTGCACCGCTACCACCTCAAGCGGCCCAAGGCGGCCGCCCCGCCGCCCCGGCAGCGGATGCGCGGCGGCGGACGCCCCCGGCGGACGATCGGCGGCTGACGCCGGCCGGAATCGCACGGCCGACCGTCGGCGCCGGCCGGGATCGCGGCGCGCGAGATTGGCGACGCAGAGCGGGCATGACGGGCGGGGATCCGGGTATCGGCCGGCGGGAGGTGGCCCGGATGGTCGCGCTGGCACAGAACCCGCCCTCGGCCGAGCGGCTGCGGGCGGTCGACGGATTCCTCGCCGAGGCCTGGGTCGACCAGGCCCGGCACGACGAGCGGCTGCGCGACCTCGCGGTCGAGGTGCGCTTCGACCGGGGGGTGGCCCACCTCAGCGGCGAGGTCGCCGGGCAGGACGAGCTGCGCCTGGTCCGGGACCGGGTCGGCCGGCTCGCCGGGGTGCTCGGCGTCTGGTGCCGGGTACGCGTCGGCGGGCGCGACCCGGTGGTGGTCGACCTGGGCTGCGGCGCCACCAAGCAGTGGCCGGGCAACCTGGGGCTGGACATCTTCCCGGCCCCGGGGGTGGACGCGGTGGCGGACCTCTCCGGCTCGCTGCCGCTGGCCGACGACTCGGTGGACGTCTTCTTCGCGGTGCACATCCTGGAGCACCTGATCGACTTCCTGCCGCTGGTCGACGAGTGCCACCGGGCGCTCCGGCCGGGTGGCGTGCTGCACGTGATGAGCCCGTGGTGGCGGCACGTGAACGCCGTCGCCGACCCGACCCACGTCCGGCTGCTCGACGTGCAGACGGTCAAGGGCGTCTGCCTCCAGCGCCCGCCGGGCACCCCGCGCTGGTATCCGCTGCACGTCGGCTGCGACGGCGCCTCGATCTTCGCCGACCTCACCCCGCTGCCCCAGGACGCGGACGGGCCCACCCCCGCCCACCTGGCCCGCTTCTTCGACTGACCGCCGCCCCTGGGCAGCAGGGGGGTCAGCGGCCCAGGGTGCTCTCCCGGGGGGCCAGGCGCCAGGGGGCCGAGAGCTCCCGGGGCGGGGCGGTGCGGTCGCCGTCGATCCGGCCGGCGAGCAGTTCCACCGCCAGCCGGGCGATGCGCTCCTTGTCCGGCGCGATGGTGCTCAGGGTGGGCACGGAGAAGCGGCCGTCCTCGATGTCGTCGAAACCGGCCACCGCCACGTCCTCGGGGACGCGCAGGCCCGCCTCGTGCAGGGCGCGCAGGACGCCCAGGGCGAGGGTGTCGTTGAAGCAGAAGACCGCGTCGGGGCGTACGCCGGAGGTCAGCAGTCCGCGCATCGCGGCGGCGCCGTCCGCGCGGTGCCAGGCCGTCGCGGGCGCCACCAGCCGCTCGTCGTACGGGAGGCCGGCGTCGGCGAGCGCGGCGGTGTAGCCGGCGAGCCGCAGCCGGGCGCTGGCCCCCTCGGGGGTGCGCTGCGAGCCGATGGCGGCGATCCGGCGCCGGCCGAGACCGGCCAGGTGGGCGGTGATCTCCCGGGCGGCGCCCACGTTGTCGATGCCGACGTGGTCGGCGGGACCGTGGTCGACCCGCTCGCCGAGCAGCACCATCGGGGTGCCGGCCAGCCCGGTGAGGTCCTCGGCGGTGAGCGCCAGCGGGCTGAAGATCAGCCCGTCGATCAGGTGCTCGGTGATGCCCGACGCGGCCACCCGCTCCTGCTCCCGACCGCCGCCGGTCTGGTCGATCAGCACCGTCCAGCCCAGCTCGGCTGCGGCCGTGACGACGTGCCGGGCCAGCTCGGCGAAGTAGGGGATGTCCAGTTCGGGGACCGCGAACGCGATGATCCCGGTGCGCCCCTTGCGGAGGTTGCGCGCGGAGAGGTTGGGCCGGTAGTTCAGCTCGGCGATGGCCTCCTCGACCCGGGCCCGGGTGTCGGGGCGGACGTGCACGTAGCCGTTGACCACGTTGGAGACGGTCTTCACCGACACGCCGGCGCGCTCCGCCACGTCCTTGAGCCTGTGCCGCACCACGTCGCCCTCCCCCATGGCGCGCACTTTACCGCGTGGGCGGCCCTTTACAACGTTGCTTACAACGTTGTACAAACCAGGAGCACCAGGTGACCACGGTCACCCGGGACCGGCAACGAGGAAAGGTGGCACCCCTTGCGGACCGCGCAGCTCACCATCGACCCGGCCTTCGCCGTCGGACCGGCCGACCGGCGGCTCTTCGGCTCGTTCGTCGAGCACATGGGTCGCTGCGTCTACGGCGGGGTCTACGAGCCCGGGCACCCCACCGCCGACCCGCGCGGCCTGCGCGGCGACGTGCTGGAGCTGACCCGGGAGCTGGGCGTCTCCGTGGTCCGCTACCCCGGCGGCAACTTCGTCTCCGGCTACCGCTGGGAGGACGGCGTCGGCCCGGTCGGTGACCGCCCCCGCCGGCTCGACCTGGCCTGGAAGACCATCGAGACCAACGCCTTCGGGCTCGACGAGTTCATGACCTGGGCCGCCGGGGCGGGCGTCGAGCCGATGATGGCCGTCAACCTCGGCACCCGGGGCGTGCAGGAGGCCTGCGACCTGCTGGAATACACGAACCATCCGGGCGGGACCCAGCTGTCCGACCTGCGCCGCAAGCACGGCGCCGAGGAGCCGTACGGGGTGCGGCTCTGGTGCCTGGGCAACGAGCTGGACGGCCCCTGGCAGGTCGGCCACAAGACCGCCGACGAGTACGGCCGGCTCGCCGCCGAGACCGCCCGCGCCATGAAGATGATCGACCCGTCGATCAGCCTGGTGGCCTGCGGCAGCTCCAACCGGACGATGTCCACCTTCGCCTCCTGGGAGGCGACCGTGCTGGAGCACACCTACGAGCACGTCGACTACATCTCCGCGCACACCTACTACGACCCGTCCGACGGCGACCGGGCCAGCATCCTCGCCTCCGCCGTCGACATGGACAACTTCATCCGCGAGGTCGTCGCCACGGCCGACCACGTGGCCGCCAAGCAGCGGCACCGGCGGAAGCTGAAGATCTCCTTCGACGAGTGGAACGTCTGGTACCAGTCCCGTCTCCAGGCCGACCTGGACCGGCGCGGCTGGGTGGAGGCACCGGCGCTGATCGAGGACGACTTCACCGCCGTCGACGCGGTGGTGGTCGGCGACCTGCTGATCACCCTGCTCCGGCACGCCGACCGGGTCGGGGTGGCCTGCCAGGCCCAGCTCGCCAACGTGATCGCCCCGATCCGCACCCGCACCGGCGGCCCCGCCTGGCGGCAGAGCATCTTCCACCCGTTCGCGCTTACCGCCCGGCACGCCCGCGGCACCGTGCTGCGCACCGAACCGGTCGGCCCGACCTACGAGACGAAGCGGTACGGCGAGGTCCCGGTGCTCGACACGGTCGCCGTGCACGACGAGGAGACCGGCGAGCTGACCGTGTTCGCGGTCAACCGGGGCGACACGGACCTGGAGCTGCACCTCGACCTGCGCGGCCTCGCAGGACTATCCGCTTCATCCCACCTGAGCCTCGCCGCCGGGGACGACCCGACGGCGACGAACACCGAGGCCGAGCCCGACCGGGTGAGGCCCCGGCAGCTGCCCGACCCCACCACCGACGGCGGCCAGTGCTCCGTGCGCCTTCCGGCCGTCTCCTGGAACGTGCTGCGCTTCTCCCCCACCGGCGGCTGACACCGCACAGGTCCTGAGCAGGCACACTTCATCCCGTCCCCCAAGGAGCGAAACCCCATGATGCAGAACGAAATGAGCCGGCGGCGCCTGCTCGGCCTCGGCCTCGGGCTCGGTGCCGCGGCCTCGTTGACCCTGGCCGGGTGCGGCGGCGGCGACGACAGTTCGGGCCCGGCGGCCGGCAACGGCGGCAAGGACTACACCGGCCCGAAGGTGGACCTGAAGCTGTGGAACGGATTCACCGGCGGCGACGGCGACATCTTCAAGGCGCTGGTGAACCAGTTCAACACCGAGCACCAGAACATCGCCGTCTCGATCGCCACGTACCAGTGGGAGGACTACTACAACAAGCTCCCCGGCGCGGCCTCCAGCGGCGCCGGCCCGGACATCGCGGTCATGCACATGGACCAGCTCGCCACCTTCGCCGCGCGCGGCGTGATCACCGAGCTGGACGACGTCGCCAAGACCCTGGAGCTGTCGGAGGGCGACTTCGCCCCCACCGTCTGGAAGGGCGGGCTCTACAACTCCAAGCGGTACGGCATCCCGCTGGACATGCACCCCCTCGGCTTCTACTACAACAAGGGGGTCATGCAGAAGGCCGGTCTGGACCCGAACAAGCCGCCGACGACGAAGGACGATTACACCGCCGCGCTGACCGAGCTGAAGAAGTCCGGGGTGCAGGGCTTCTGGGTCAGCCCGTTCCCGTTCACCGGCGGCATGACGTTCTACTCGCTGCTGCACCAGTGGGGCGGCAGCGTCTTCGACGCCGAGGCCACCAGGGCCACCTTCAACTCCGACCAGGCCGTCGAGGCGTGCACCTGGCTGACCGACCTGATCAAGCAGGGCCACTCCCCGGCCAACGTCGGCCAGGACGCCGACTACCTGGCCTTCAAGAGCGGCAGGAACGCCTTCAACTGGAACGGCATCTGGCAGATCAACGACCTGAAGAAGAGCCCGGACATCCAGTGGGGTGTGGCGCCCCTGCCGCAGATCGGCACCCAGCCGGCCGCCTGGGCCAACTCGCACAACTTCACGATCGTCAAGCAGCGGGCCAACGACGCCAACAAGGTCTCCGCGGCGAAGGTCTTCATCAACTGGCTCAGCCAGCACTCTCTGGACTGGGCCAAGGGCGGCCAGGTCCCGGCCCGCAAGGCCGTACGGGACAGCGCCGACTTCAAGGCGCTGGCCGAGGTCAACGCGCTCGCCCCCGAGCTGGAGTACGCGGCCTTCCCGCCGGCGGCCCCGGGCCTCGGTGAGGTCATGACGACCTTCTACAACTCGTACAACGAGGCGGCGCTGGGCAAGAAGTCGCCGAAGCAGGCGCTGGACGACGGGGTGGCCAAGGCGAACAAGCAGCTGGAGGACAACCGCAAGAAGTACGGGAGCTGAGTCCCCGTGGCGGACGTGATCGAGGCGGGGGCGGTGCGTGCTGACGCGCCGCCCCCGGCGGCCGACGCCCCCCGTGGCGGTGCCCGGGCGGGCCGGGCCGGGCGGGCGACGCCGTACCTCTTCCTCGCCCCGTACCTGCTCCTGTTCGGGGTCTTCGGGCTGCTGCCGATCCTGCTCGGCCTCTGGCTCTCCGTGCACCAGTGGGACTTCCAGCTGCCCAACCGGCCCTTCGTCGGGCTGGACAACTACAAGGAGATGTTCTCCAGCGACTCGGCCGTCTACGGCGACTGGTGGCAGAGCGTCCGGGCGACGGCGATCTTCACCGTCTTCGCGGTGCCGCTGCTGGTGGTCGTCCCGCTCGGGCTGGCGCTGCTGCTGAACCGCTCGTTCCCCGGCCGGACCTTCTTCCGGGCGATCTACTTCGCGCCGTACGTGCTGGGCGTGGCGGTGATCGGCCTGCTCTGGCGGTTCCTGCTCGACGCCAACCTGGGTCTGGTCAACCGGATCGCCGGGATGGTCGGGCTGCCGGCCGACACCCCGTGGGTGACGGACGTGCCGTGGGCCTGGGTCTCGCTGGTCGGGGTGACCGTCTGGTGGACCTCCGGCTTCAACGCGGTGATCTACCTGGCCGGGCTCCAGGACATCCCGCAGGAGCTGTACGAGGCGGCGAAGGTGGACGGCGCGAGCGCCTGGGAACGGTTCCGGCACGTCACGCTCCCCGGGCTGCGTCCGGTGCTGCTCTTCGTGATCACCACGACCGTGCTCGCCTCGGCGAACGTGTTCGGCCAGTCGTTCCTGATCACCCAGGGCGCGCCCGGCACGGAGACCCGCACGGTGGTCTGGTTCATCGTCGAGGAGGGGCTGCGGGACAACGACGCCGGCCGTGCCGCCGCGATGAGCATCGTGTTCGCGCTGATGCTGGCGGTCGTGAGCATCGCCAACTTCCGCCTCTTCCGCTACCGGGAAGACTGAGGGGACCGCCATGACGACGCCCACGCGCACCATGCGCGCCCCCGCGCCGACCCGCGCCCCGGCGACCGGCCGCGCCCCGGGGAGCGCGCTGCGCCGGACCGCGCTCTACGCCACCCTGGTCGCGCTCGCCCTGGTCTTCCTGCTGCCGCTGGGGTGGATGGTCATCACCTCGCTGAAGACCTACACCGGGGCCCAGCAGATCCCGCCGACCTGGCTGCCGGATCCGATCTCCGGGTACGGCTACGAGCAGGTCCTGAACAACACCGCCAACCCCGTGCTGCGCTGGTTCGCCAACAGCATGCTGGCCGCCACCGCGCACGCGCTGCTGGTGCTGGCGACAGCCTCGATGGCCGCGTACGCCCTGGCCCGGATGCGGTTCCGCGGCCGCGGGGTGCTCTTCGCGCTGATCGTCGGGACGCTGTTCATCCCGCCGACCTCGCTGATCATCCCGAACTTCCTGATCGTCGACGAGCTGAACTGGATCGACACCCTGGCCGTGGTGATCGTCCCCGGGGCGGCGAGCGCGTTCGGGGTGTTCTTCCTGCGGCAGTTCTTCCTCTCCCTGCCCCGGGAGCTGGAGGAGGCCGCAGTGCTGGACGGGGCCAACCAGTGGCAGATCTTCTGGAAGGTGGTGCTGCCGCTGTCCAGGCCGGCGCTGGCCACGCTGGCGGTGCTGTCGTTCCTCACCAACTGGAACGACTTCCTCTGGCCGATCTTCGTGCTGTTCAGCCCGGAGACGCTCACCCTGCCGCCGGGCCTGGGCCTGCTCCAGGGCTCCTACGTCACCGACTACCCGGTGATCATGGCGGGGGCGGTGCTGGCCAGCGTGCCGGTGCTGATCCTCTTCGTGCTCGCCCAGCGGCACATCATCCAGGGCGTCTCCCGCAGCGGGCTGAAGGGATGACCGTCGGGACGACCCGGCGGCGCGGCGCGGCGGCGGTGCTCGCCGCCGCGCTGCTCGCCGCCGGTTGCGGTGGTGGAGAAGGACCTTCGAGCACGGGAGACGACGCGCGCATGTTCACCAACCCGGTCGTACGCACCGACGCGCCCGACCCGCAGGCGATCCGGGTGGGCGACACCTGGTACCTGTTCCACACGAACGCCGGTGGCCGCAACGTCCCGGTGCTCACCTCCCCGGACCTGGTCGACTGGACCCCGGCCGGGGACGCGCTGCCGGAACTGCCGGCGTGGGCGGACGCCGGGAAGACCTGGGCGCCCGAGGCGATCGAGCTGGCCCCGGACCGGTTCGCGCTCTACTACACGGTCGCCGGGCGCGAGTCCGGGCGGCAGTGCGTCGGGCGGGCCGTGGCGAGCGCGCCGCAGGGGCCGTACCGGGACGACTCGACCGGCCCGCTGATCTGCCAGGCGGAGCTGGGCGGGGCGATCGACGCCAGCCCGTTCCGGGACGCCGACGGCAGCCTCTGGCTGCTGTGGAAGAACGACGGCAACGCCATCGGGGTGGACACCTGGATCTGGTCGCAGCGCCTCTCCGACGACGGGCTGCGCCTGGTCGGCGAGCCGACGAAGCTGCTGAAGCAGACCGAGCCGTGGGAGGGCACCCTCATCGAGGGCCCGTTCCTGCACCGCCACGACGGCAGGCTGTTCCTGTTCTTCGCCGCGAACGCCTACGACCGGGCCGAGTACGCGGAGGGCTACGCGATCTGCGAGTCGCCCGCCGGGCCGTGCGTGAAGGCCCCGGAGAACCCGATCCTGAGGACCAACGAGGTCGCCTCCGGGCCGGGGCACGCCTCGATGGTGGTCGAGAACGGGCGCACCTGGCTGCTCTACCACGCCTGGCCACCCGGCCAGGAGGGCACCGTCGACCCGGGCCGCCACGTCTGGCTCGACGAGGTCGTCTGGACCGACGGCAAGCCCGTCGTGAAGGGCCCGACGGCGGGGCCGCAGCAGAAACCCTGACGGCCGCAGACACCGGCAGCGCGGCACCCGACAGGATCGGGTGCCGCGCTGTCCTCGTACACCAAGGCAAGCGTGACCGAACCGCGGCGGCCGACCCGGAGGGTTTTCGGGGAGCCCGGCCCCCGACCAGCCGGTAGCCGGTGGGGCCATCAAGGCCGCCACCCCACGTGTGCGCCCCGCCACGGCGCGTCCCGTGAGCCCGGCCACTAGGGGGAGCCGGCGTGGACGGACGGATCGATCGCGCCCAGACTCTTGCGCAGAGCCCGTGAGGTGTGAAAATTTCCTACCAGCGGCAGAATGTCAACGGCGAATCTTGCCGTCTGCGCCGCGATGAACCCCTGACACGGGAGCCCCAACGAAGGGACACACCGCATGAAGGCAACTCGGCTCGGAGCCGCCGGGCTGGCCGCCGCACTGCTCGGCGCGCTCGTCGCCGCCACCCCGGCGAGCGCGGCACCCGACGCGGCGACCACCGCCGCCTCCACCACCTCCTGCGTCACCGACCCGGCCACGCCGAAGCGGCAGTTCCGGGCCATGTGGATCTCCTCGGTCGTCAACATCGACTGGCCGAGCAAGGCGTCCCAGACGTCGCCGGACCGCGTCGCCGCGCAGCAGACCGAGTACCGCCAGCTGCTCGACCTCGCCGAGCGGCTCAACCACAACGCCGTGGTCGTCCAGATCCGGCCGACCGCCGACGCGTTCTGGCCCTCGCCCCACGAGCCCTGGTCGGAGTACCTGACCGGGGTCCGCGGCGAGAACCCGGGCTGGGACCCGCTGAAGTTCGTGGTCGAGGAGGCGCACAAGCGCAACCTGGAGTTCCACGCCTGGTTCAACCCGTACCGCGTCTCCATGCCCGCCCCGGGCGGCGCCGGCGCCGACATCAACCAGCTCGCGCCCAACCACCCGGTCCGCGAGCACCCCGAGTGGACCTTCGCCTACCCGCCGGCCGGGGTCGCCGGCAGCCGGCTCTACTACAACCCCGGCATCCCCGAGGTCCGCGAGTTCGTGCAGACCGCGATGATGGACGCGGTCAAGCGGTACGACGTCGACGGCGTGCACTTCGACGACTACTTCTACCCCTACCCGAGCGGCACCCACCAGGTGCCCGACGACGCCACCTTCGCGGCGCACAACCGGGGCTTCACCGACAAGGCCGACTGGCGGCGGGACAACATCAACCTGCTGGTCCAGGAGATGAACGCCAAGATCAAGGCCGAGAAGCCGTGGGTGAAGTTCGGCGTCAGCCCGTTCGGCATCTGGCGCAACCAGTCGGCCGACCCGCTGGGCTCGGACACCACCGGCAGCCAGTCGTACGACATCATCTCCGCCGACACCCGCAAGTGGGTCAAGGAGGAGTGGATCGACTACATCGTGCCGCAGCTCTACTGGTACATGGGCCAGTACCCGGCCGCCGACTACACCCGGCTGGTGCCGTGGTGGGCGGACGTGGTCAAGGGCACCCGGGTGCAGCTCTACATCGGGCAGGCCGACTACAAGAGCGGTGACCCGGCCTACGGCTCCTTCTGGATGAACCCGCAGGAGCTGTCCAACCACCTGACGCTGAACCGGCAGTACCCGGAGGTCCTGGGCAACGTCCACTTCTCGGCCGTGCAGGTGCGGGCCAACCGGCTCGGCGCGACCGACATCTACGCCGCCGAGCACTACTCCCGCCCGGCGCTGATCCCGACCATGACGCACCTGCCGAAGAAGCCGCTGCTCATGCCGGTGGTCACCAAGGCCGCGCGGCAGTCCGACGGGGTCCGCCTGAACTGGCTCCAGCCGGCTGACGGCGTGGGCCCGCTCGGCACCGCCACGTCGTACGCGGTCTACCGCTTCGACGGGACCGGCCTGGCCGGCCGGTGCGACTTCGCCGACGCGGCGCACCTCGTCGACACGGTCCGCGCCGACGCGGGCAGCCGTACGCAGTCCTGGGTGGACACCACCGCCGAGGCCGGCAAGCGGTACACCTACTACGTGACCGCGCTCGACCGACTGGCGAACGAGAGCCCGGCCAGCCCGCCGGCGTTCGTCCGCTGACGTGACACCGAATGCCCCGGGTGCCCCTGGCGCCCGGGGCATTCGTCTGTTTCGACGCCTGTCACCAAATGTCGGTGGGCACCGCATCCCCCGGAACCATTCATGATCGACACTGTTCGGCACTCCGGTGACCCGCCGGTAACCCCCGTCCCGCCCGCACATCCCCCGCGGAGGTACCCGTGCCCAGACGCCTCACCACCCTGCTCGCCTCGGCCGCGCTCACGATGCTCTTCGTCTTCGGGGTCTCCTCCCCCGCCGCCGCCGTCACGACCTCGCAGAAGCTGTCCGTCCTCTCCAGCTGGACGCAGACGAGCGCCTCCAGCTACAGCTCCTGGAACTCCGGCCGGCTCAACCAGGGCGCCTGGGCGGCGTACGGATTCAACTGGTCGACCGACTACTGCTCGTCGAGCCCGGACAACCCGCTCGGCTTCACGTTCAACCTCTCCTGCTACCGGCACGACTTCGGCTACCGCAACTACAAGGCGATGGGCCGGTTCTCGGCGAACAAGGCCCGCCTCGACGACGCCTTCTACGCCGACCTGAAGCGGGTCTGCGCCACGTACAACGCCGCCGTGCGGCCCGCCTGCACCAGCCTCGCCTGGACGTACTACCAGGCCGTCAAGGCCTTCGGCTCGCTCGCCGCCGTGCAGCAGGCCGACATCGACCGCGCCGCCCGGATGAAGGCCGACGCCGAGAGCCGCGCCGCCCTGCGCTGACCGCGCCCGTACGCCCAGGGGTTCGCGTCCCCGGCCAGCCCGATGACGCGGACCCCGACCGGCGGGCCCCAACCCGCCCGTCAGGCGTGGCCGGTGTGGTGACGGCGACGGTCCGGGGCGACGGACTGGCGGGGAGCCACGCGGGCGTGACCGGCGCCGAACCTCGCCGAGCCGACCGCCAGGTCCGGATGCTCGACGGCGAGGGCCAGCGCCGCCGCCTCCTCCAGCCCCAGCTCGGTCCCCTCGCCGTACGCGCCGTCGAAGGTCGCGTCGCCCAGCTCCCGGCGCAACTCCCCCTGCCGCTGCGCCCAGTACCCGCCGTAGATGCCCGGGGCGCAGCGCATGCTCGCCCGGGTCGCCCCCGCCGCGCCGAACAGGCGGGCCGCCGTGAGCCCGTCGCCGCCGGCCGCGCAGCGCACGGCCATCGCGTTCAGCGTGTCGCAGGCCCGACCGTGGAAGCCGTGACTCATCCGCGAGCGCAGCGCCACCTGGAGATGCTCGTGCGCGGCGACCAGGTCCCCGCGCGCCAGGGCTACCATCCCGAGCAGCATGTCGACCGAGCGCCGCCCCCGCTCCACCGGGCGGGCCGCCTCCACCGGGCGGGCCGCGCCCAGCAGCTCGGCCGCCTCGTCCAGGGCGCCCCGCCGCCAGAGCAGCTCGGCCAGGCTGAACACCCCGAAGAGCGCGTCGCCGAGCACCTCCTGGCCGGACGCCCAGTCGATCACCTCGCGGCAGATCCGCTCCGCCTCCGCGAACTGTCCCATGTCGACCAGCGGGGCCGCCCGCCCGGCGAGCACCCGGGCGAGCAGGCCGGCGTCGCCCGCCTGCCGGGCCGCCGCCTCCGCCCGCTGGGAGTAGCGCAGCTCCTCGGCAAACTCGCCGTCCGCGCCGGCGTGCAGCGAGTGCATGTGGTACGCCGCCGCCAGCTCGGCGTCCGGGATCCGCTCCCCCGTCTCGGCGATCCGCCCGTACAGCCGGAACAGCCAGAGCCGCCCCTCCCGGGCCAGGCCCCGCTCCCGCCACCACTGGTCGAGGCCCCCGGCCAGCCGCAGACCGGCCCGGGCACTGCCGCCGGTGGCGCACCAGCGCAGCGCGGCGCGCAGCTCGCCGGCGAGCGGGTCGAGGGCGTAGAGCGACAGGGTCACCGGCCGCCCGTCCGGGCCCAGGTGGGCGCGCTCCATCGCGTGCGTCGACCACGCCACGTGCCGGTTGCGGGCCGACCTCTCCTCCCCCGCCTCCGCCAGCCGCCGCGCCGCGTACGCCCGGATCGGGTCGAGCATCCGGTAGGTGCTGCCCGAGGCGTGCGGCTCCGCCAGCACCATCGACTTGTCGACAAGCACCGAGAGCGGATCGAGCGGGTCGTCGCCGAGCAGCCACTCCACCGTCGCCAGGTCGACCGGGCCGGCGAAGACCGCCAGCCAGCGCAGCAGCCGGGCGGCGCGCGGCCCCAGCGTGCGGTACGACCAGGTGACCGTGGCCTGCATCGTCAGGTGCCGCTCGGTGGCGGAACGCTGCACCGCCCGGACGGCCGGGCTGGGCGGCACCATCCCCACGGCCGCCGCCACCAGGTCCACCGTGTCCGGCCGGCCGCCCGCCCGGTCCGGCTCCACCGCCCGGTCCGGCTCCACCGGGGAGTCCGGGTCCGCCCGGCCCGCGTCGAGGGTGCCCAGCACGTCGTCGAGGCGCTCGGCGAGCTGCCCGACGGAGAGCACCCGCAGCCGGGCGGCGGCCAGCTCTATGGCGAGCGGCAGCCCGTCCAACCGCCGTACCACCCGCCGCAGGTCGGCCGACTCCCCCGGGTCCGGCGGCCGGCCGCCCCGGGCCGCCGCCGTCCGGTCCAGCAGCAGCGCGACCGCGTCGCTCTCCGCCCCGCCCACCGGCGGGTCGACCGACAGCGACGGGATCCGCCAGACCACCTCGCCCGGCAGGCCGAACGACTCCCGGCTGGTGGCGAGCACCCGGACGCCCACCCCGCCGGCCAGCAGCCGGGAGATCACGTCGGCCGAGGCGGCCGGCTGGGCGTCGCAGGTGTCCAGCAGGACGAGCATCCGGCGCGCGGCCGCGTACTCCACAAGCGTGTCGACCATCGGGCGGCCCGGCTCGGGACGCAGACCGAGCACGGCGGCGACCTCGAACGCCACCAGCCCCGGGTCGGTGACCGCGGCGATGTCGACGAACCAGACACCGTCCGGATGGGACTCCACCAGGTCGACGGCGAGCTCCACGGCCAACCGCGTCTTGCCCGCGCCCCCCGCGCCGAGGACGGTGACCAGCCGGTGCGCCTCCACCAGCCGCTTCAGCTCGGTCCGCTCGGCGTGCCGGCCGACGAACGAGGTGACCGGGGTCGGCAGGTTGTGCGCGGACGCGTCGGCGGTGCGGGGTCGCGGGAACTGCCGCTCCAGGCCGGGGGCGACCAGTTGGAAGAGCCGCTCCCGGTCGTCGAAGCCGCGCAGCCGGTGCAGGCCCAGGTCGTGCAGGGACACCTCGGGCGGCAGCGGCTGGGCGTGCCGCGCCGTCGACGCCGAGCAGAGCACCTGGCCACCGTGGGCGGCGGCGGCGATCCGGGCCGCGCGGTGCACCTCCGGGCTGACGTACTCGCCGTCGCGCGGCTCCGCCCAGCCGGTGTGCAGCCCCATCCGGACCCGGGGCATGGCCTCGGCGGTGGGCCACTCGTGGCTGGCCAGCGCCCGCTGCGCGGTCAGGCAGGCGGTCAACGCGGCGGTCGCGTCGGGAAAGGCGAGGAAGAACGAGTCCCCCTCGGTCAGCAGCTCCGCGCCCTCGGTCGCGGCGATCGTGCGGCGCAGCAGCCGGCGGTGCTCCCGCAGCACCGGGCGGTAGTCCGGGCCGAGCAGCTGGGCCAGCCGGGTGGAACCCTCGATGTCGGTGAAGACGAAGGTCACCAACCCGCTCGGAAGGTGGATCCGTGGCGACATGGTGGAACCTCCGCCCGTGACGTCGGACTCATGCTGCCTGATACCGGACGATCACGCATCGTGAGAACGGTCGGCCGGAGCCGACTGCGGGCCCGCAGGTCAGCAGCCGCAGCCACCGCCGCAACAACCCCCACCGGCCGGCGCCGGCGCGCCACCGGCCGCACCGCCGCCCCGGCCGGTGACCGCGACGGTGGAAAGGAGCTTGACGGTGTCGGCGTGCCCCTGCGGGCAGGACGCCGGCTCAGCGGCCTGCGACATCGGGCGGTTGACCTCGAAGGTGTCGCCGCAGGCGCGGCAACGGAACTCGTACCGGGGCATGGCACCAGGGTACGACCGGTCCTGACGTACGGGGGGACATGGGTGATACTCAACTTGTGGTGGACGGCGAGGACAGGACGACCCTTCGGCCCCTGCGGCCGGCGGCACCGATCGACGGGCCGCTCGCCGGTTCCGGCGCCGCGCCCGAACCCGCGACGCGGTTGCCGCGTCCGCGCCGCCCCTGGCTGAGATCCACCGTGGCCGGCGACACGAAGCCGGCCAAGGAAACCAGGCCGGCCACCGAGGCCACCGCCGACACGAAGCCGGCCACCGAGGCCAAGCCGGCGACCGAGGCCACCGCCGAGAAGGCGAAGCCGGCCGACGACGCGAAGCCGGCCACCGGCACCAGGCCGGTCACCGAGCCCACCGCCGGAGCGAAGTCGGCGGAAGAGGCGAAGTCGGGCGACGGGCCGGCCGACGACGCGAAGCCGGCCACGACCGGGAAGCCGGGCGACAGCGCCGGCACGGGCGCGAAGCCGGGCGACGGAACCGCCCCCGGCACGAAGGCCGGCGGCGCGGCCGGGGCCGCCACGACCGGGCCCGGGGCGAAGACCGGTGACGACGCCGGTGCGGCGTCGGCCACGGGCGACCTCGCGGAGACGAAGGTCGACGTGCCCGCCACGAAACCGGCCACCGGGCCCCGGCGCCGCCGGGTGCAGTTCGCGCACGCCGTACGCCGGCCGCCGCACCGCGTCGCGATGGGTGCCGCCCGCGCGACCCGGGACTGGTCGCGGCGGCCCAGCGGGCGGCTCACCCTGCCCGGGGTGTTCCTGCTCGCCCTGGTCGCGGCGACGGCTGCGGCGGGTGCGCTGCTGGTGCCCGCGACGGCCCGAGGGCCCCGCCCGGTCGCGGTCGACGCCACCTCCACCGCGCCGACCACCGTTCCGCAGGCGCCGCTGCCCGGCGGGACCCCGCTGCCCGGCGGCACGGTGCTGCCCGGTCAGACGCCACTGCCCGGCGGCACGGTGCTGCCCGGCGGGACGGTGCCGCCCGGTCCGCTCCCCGGCGGGATCACCGGCCGGCCGTCGGACGCGCTGGCCGGCTGGGCCGCCCAGATCGGGCCGAAGGTCGGCATCTCGCCGGTGGCCATGCAGGCGTACGGCTACGCCGAGGCGGTGCTCGCCCAGACCAACCGCAGCTGCGGGCTGAGCTGGACCACCCTGGCGGCCATCGGGTTCGTCGAGTCGGGGCACGGCCAGGCCAACAACGCGACGCTCCGCCAGGACGGCAAGGCGCTGCCCGAGATCATCGGTCTGCCGCTCGACGGGCAGGGCGGCCGGATGCGCATCCCCGACACGGACCGCGGCGTGATGGACAAGGACCCGGTCCTCGACCGGGCGGTCGGGCCCATGCAGTTCATCCCGACGACCTGGCAGGAGATCGGCGCCGACGCCGACAACGACGGCGTCAAGGACCCGCACGACCTGGACGACGCCGCCCTCGCCGCCGGCAACTACCTCTGCAAGGGCGGCCGGAACCTGACCATCCCCGCCGACTGGTGGAACGCGATCCTGTCCTACAACGACGTCCGCCGGTACGCCCAGGACGTCTACGACACCGCCAACCGGTACGGACAGGCGAGCCGCACGTGAAGTGATCGTCCGCATACATTGGAGAACTGGACACTTCCCCCGGGCAGCGGTTAGCGGCAAGCTAGACGGGTGATGGTGCGCGAGTGGGACCCCAGGACCGCGTCGTCCGCCGAGATCGCGTCGCTGTTGGACACGCTGAACGCGGTCCTGGCGGCCGATCTGCCGCAGGACCCGCCGTGGCGGGAGAGTTCCATGCGGGAATACCTCGCCGAGGTGATGCCCGGCGAGCGGCGGATCTCCTGGGTCGCCCAGGCGGAGCCGGCGACCGACGGCAGCCCCGGGGCGATCCTGGGCCACGTGCACGTGCTGCTGCTCGGTGACATCGGGGTGCTGGAGGTGCTGGTGCACCCGGCGGAGCGGCGCACGGGCCTCGGGCGGGACCTGGTCCTGACCGCCGCCAGGCGGGTCTACCAGGAGGGCTTCCAGTCGATCGGGGTCGAGGTGGTCGGCGACACGCCGGCCGTCGCCTTCTACGAGTCGCTCGGCTTCTCGAAGGAGTACGTCGAGACCCGCAGCGTGCTGGACCTGTCCGGGGTGGACTGGGCCGAGCTGTCCGAGATGGCCACCGGCATCGGCGCGGGCTACCACCTGGAGTTCCACCCCGGCGGCCCACCGGACGAGCTGATCGAGGCGTACGCGCGGGCCAAGGCGGAGGTACGCGACGTCGAGGACGGCGAACTGCGCCCCAGCTCCTACGACCCGCAGCGGCTGCGCGACAGTCTGGACTGCCTGCACCGGCGGGGCATGAAGCCCTACATCGTGCTCGCCCTGCACGAGCAGACCGGGGAGGTGGCGGGGCTGACCGAGGTGGTCGTGCCGGTCCAGCATCCGACCCGCGCCGACCAGTACGACACCATCGTCGTGCAGGACCACCGGGGCTACGGCATCGACCGGGCGATCAAGGCGCGGATGCTGATGGAGCTGCGCTCGGCGGAGGCGGAGCTGACCGAGGTGCAGACGTGGAACGCGCAGGCCAACGAGGCCATGCTCAAGGTCAACGCCGAGTTGGGCTACCGTCCGGACCGCGAGTGGTGCGAATACAGCATCGACGTGGCCGAGCTGGTGCACCGCCTCGACGCCGGACGCTGACCGGAGAGTTCACGAAACTGTCCGGTGGGGGATGGACGGCGGTCAGCACCGCCCCTTAACGTGCGTTAGTTCCCCGTCCACCCATCGTGGAGGCCCCATGCGCCCGCGCCGCACTCTTGCCGCGCTCGCGACCGCCACCGCCGCCGTGACCGTCGCGGCTGTCGGCGTCGCACCCACCGCGGCCAGCGCCGCGCCCACCGACCTCTTCATCTCCGAGTACGTCGAAGGCTCGTCGAACAACAAGGCGATCGAGCTGTTCAACGGCACCGGCGCCGCCGTCGACCTGGCCGCCGGCGGCTACCAGCTCCAGTTGCACTTCAACGGCTCCACCACGCCGACGAATCTGGCCCTCACCGGCACCGTCGCGGCCGGCGACGCCTTCGTCCTCGCCGCCGCCTCGGCCGCGCCGGGCATCCTGGACCGGGCCGACCAGACCACCAGTGCCAGCCTGTTCAACGGCGACGACGCGATCGTGCTGCGTCGGGGCGGCACCGTGCTCGACTCGATCGGCCAGGTCGGCGTCGACCCGGGCACCGAGTGGGGCGCCGGCGTCACCAGCACCGCCGACAACACGCTGCGCCGGTCGGCCGCCGTGACCTCGGGCGACACCGACCCCTCCGACGCGTTCGACCCGGCCGCGCAGTGGGCCGGCTTCCCCGTCGACACGTTCGACGGCCTCGGCGCGCACGCCGTCGACGGCGGCGGCCCGGTCGACGCGCCCGCCACGCTCACCTGCGGCCCGGCGCTGGTGACCTCGGCCGGCACGGCGGCCACCCGGGAGGTCACCGCCACCGACCCGGACGACCGGATCGTCGACCTGGCGGTCACCTCGGTCGTCCCGACCCCGGCCACCGGCTCCGTCAGCCGCTCGGCGGTCACCCCGGCCGACGCGGTCGGCGGCACCGCCCGCGCCACGGTCGGCACGAGCGCCGACCTGGCCGGCGGGGCGTACACCGTGGTGCTGACCGCCACCGACGCCGACGGTGACACCGCCACCTGCACGCTGGCCGTGCAGGTGACCCGGGAGCTGACCGTCGGCGAGGTGCAGGGCCCGACCACCGACGGCGAGTCCGGCCCCGCCGACCGGTCGCCGCTCGCACCGGCCTCCGGCAACGGCACCAGCAGCACGCTGTACGACGTACGCGGCGTGATCACCCAACGGACCCTCGCGCGCGACTCGTCGGGCCGCGACCAGCACGGGTTCTTCCTGCAGAGCCGGAAGGACGCCACTGACGGCGACCCGACCAGCTCGGACGGCATCTTCGTCTTCATGGGCTCGTTCACCTCGCTGATCGGCGGCTACGTGCCGACGGTCGGCGACGAGGTGGTGCTGCGCGCCCGGGTCTCCGAGTACTTCAACTTCACCCAGCTCTCCGGCGCGTCGCTGGTGCGCCGGATCGCCTCCGGCGTGGACGTGAACGCCGAGGTCCAGGTGACCGACGCCGTGCCGCCGGTCGAGGTAGCGGCGGCGCAGCGCTTCTTCGAGCGGCACGAGGGCGCCCGGCTGCGGGTACGCACCGGCAGCGGCGCGGTGAGCGGGCGCAACGTCTTCGCCTCCACCGCCGACGCCGAGATCTTCGTGATCGACCGGGACGACCCGCTGCTCGACCGCGCCGACCCGTACGCCCGCCGGGTGTTCCGGGACGCGCACCCGCTCGACAACGACCCGACCCGCCGCTTCGACGACGGCAACGGGCAGCGCGTCCTGCTCGGCAGCATGGGCGTGAAGGGCAGCACGGGCGACAGCGCCGCGCTGCTCCCGCCGGCGCGCACGTTCGACACGCTGACCGCCGACGCGGTCGGTGGGCTCTACTACTCGTTCGAGAAGTACGGCGTGCAGGTCGAGGCGGCGGCGTTCACGGGCGGGGCCGACCCGTCGGCGAACAACCCGCCGAAGCCGGCCAACCGGTCGGAGGAGGTCGCGGTCGCGACCTACAACGTCGAGAACCTGTACGACTACCGTGACGACCCGTTCGACGGCTGCGACTTCGCCGGCAACGCCGGCTGCACCGGGGTGCGCCCGCCGTTCGACTACGTGCCGGGCAGCGAGCAGGAGTACCGCGAGCAGCTCGTCGCGCTGGCCGACCAGATCACCACCGACCTGCACTCCCCGGACCTGATCCTGGTGCAGGAGGCCGAGGACCAGGACATCTGCTCGGTCTCCGGCGGCGCGCTGGTCTGCGGCAGCACGGACAACGCCGACGGCGCACCGGACAGCCTCCAGGACCTGGCGCTGGCCATCACGGCCGCCGGTGGCCCCGCCTACCAGGCCGCGTACGACCGCACCGGCGCGGACGCCCGGGGCATCACCGCGGCGTTCCTGTTCCGCACCGACCGGGTGTCTCTGGCGACGCCCACCGCCGGCGACCCGCTGCTGGGCTCGGCGCCGACAGTCGAGTACCGGGGGGCGGCGCTGCCGGGCAATGCTGACGTGCAGAACCCGAAGGCGCTCAACGCGGTGCTTCCGGACGACGTGGACACGTCCACCGGCAAGGACGGAAACAACGTCTTCACCCGCGCACCGCAGCTCGGCAAGTTCACGGTGGCCGCCGCGCCCGGCTCCGCCGAGCGTTACACGCTCTGGGCCGCCAGCAACCACTACTCGTCCGGGCCGGACAGCCGGGTCGGGCAGCGCCGGGAGCAGGCCGCGTACGGGGCCGCGATCGTCACCGCGATCGAGGCGTCGGACCCGCACGCGCGGGTGGTCTACGGCGGGGACCTGAACGTCTTCCCCCGTCCCGACGATCCCATCGCGACGGCGGCGGATCCCACCCCGTCGGACCAGCTCGGGCCGCTGTACGAGGCGGGCATGCGCAACCTGTGGGACGACCTGCTCGCCGACGCGCCGTCGTCCGCCTACTCGTACAGCTTCGAGGGGCAGGCGCAGACGCTGGACCACCTGTTCGTGAACGGCGCGCTGCACCGGGACCTGGTGGAGATGCGGGCCGCGCACGTCAACGCCGACTGGCCGGCCGACCACGCGGCCGACGGCAGTCGGGGTTCCAGCGACCACGACCCGCAGGTGGCCCGCTTCCGCTCCCGGGCGTCGCTGAGCGTCGGCGACGCCTCGGTGGTCGAGGGCGACCGGGGCACCCGGCCGCTGACCTACACGGTCACCGTGTCGCGCCCGCTGTCCCAGCCGGTGCTGCTCTGTGCCGCCACCTACGGCACCACGGCCCAGGCCGGCGCCGACTACGACCCGTACGTCGGCTGCAAGGTTCTGGCCGCCGGGCAGACGTCGCTGGCCTTCCCGGTGACCGTACGCGGTGACCGGAAGCGGGAGGCCGACGAGAAGGTGAACCTGGTCGTGGCCGGGGTGCCCGGCCTGCGGCTGGCTGATCCTCTCGCCGTGGGCACCATCACCGACGACGACTGATGTCACACCGGAGCCCACCCCGACGGCCCGCCGCCCAGGAACGTCCTGGCCGGCGGGCCGTCCGCTCACCACGGGAAGCCCGGGCCGGGCAGCCGCGACGGCGGGGGCACGCGCGGCGGCGGAGGCACGCGCGGTGGCGGAGGCACGCGTGGCGGCGGGGGCACGCTGCGGTACTTCGCCACCCGCACCTCCCACTGGCTGCGCCGCCGCATGGCGTCGCGCACCCGGCGGTCGCGGTAGAACGTCTCCGGCGGGCGGGCCAGCCCGTAGATGTCCGCCCACCACTCGCCCGGCTCGGGGTCGAGAATGGTGTCCAGGTGCGAGGGGTAGCGACGCCCCGCCCCGTCGCGGGTGTCCTGCCAGTCCCGCATCGGCTTCAGCACCCGCCCGAACTCGTCGACGACGGCCAGCCGGAACCCGGCAACCCCGATGATGCGGCGTAGGAGCAGGATGCTCGGCACCATCCGGCCCGCCTCGATCCGCCCGACGGTGGAATGGTTCACCCCGGCCCACCGGGCCAGCTCCCGCTGGCTGAGGCTGGCATGCCGCCGGACCGCCCGGACGATGCCCGCAGCCGGCCACGGGGTGTCGAAGGGCTCGGTCAGCAGCACGGACGGCTCGCGCGATCCCGCCCCCTGATCGGTACCCACCGCCTGGTCACCGCCCAACGACCCGACACCGCCCGACGGTCCTGCGGGTCCCGACGGCCCGGCGGCACCGGACAACTGGTCGGAGCCAGCCGGTCGGTCGGGCTCCCGGTCAATTTCCGGTTCGGCGGGAAGCTCGGTCATCCCGTCACGCTCCCGGCTGCGATGCCTCTCCCGCAATCCCGCCCGCTCCGCCTGTGGATAACTCAGCCGCCTGTGGAAAACCGACGACCGGTCCTTCCCCACACCCCCGGGCGCACCCAGCTAGACAGTAACTCGCTGTAACAGGAGCGGTCCTTCCGCACCTGCCTACGCTCAGTGATGGCAAATCCGGCCCTGAACGACCCTCGATCACCGCCGACGACGGCCACAACGCCATGACCAGCGAGTTACGTGTGGGCCCTCCTCAGGAGCGACGAACCTCTGCCCGCCCTTTGCTCTGCATCCTCATATGCAACAGGCACTCCGGGTTACTGGCGCATATA
The DNA here is from genome assembly GCF_057197825.1 of Micromonospora sp. USAFONa4. Lineage (NCBI taxonomy): Bacteria > Bacillati > Actinomycetota > Actinomycetes > Micromonosporales > Micromonosporaceae > Micromonospora > Micromonospora sp. USAFONa4. The sequence continues at coordinate 2,703,889 of NZ_CM170072.1, forward strand.
TGGATGCAGAGCAAAGCGTCCGAAGGGCAGTGAGATCCGGGGCGCGGTCGAGTACTCAGCGTTACCGTCAGGAATGCTGGCATGCGGAGCGGGCGGCTACTCGAAGCCGGCAACTAGCACCAACGCCTGCGTATGCCTGCAAGGGGCGACAACGCCGCGCACCAGCACATCGCACTGGACGGCGAGTGGGCAGGTGAGTCCGGCGAGTGTCCCGAGACGGGCAGCGGAGGAATGAGTTGGCTCGATCGGACTCCGCCTGCCCTGAACGGGTCGGAGACCGAAGGGGTCGAACCGGATCAGGGCACGCCAGACCAGGCCGCGCCGGGCAGGACCAGGGCGCGCCGGGTCGCGCCGCACAGGGCCAAGCCGCGCCGCGCTGGGGTGGATCGCGCCGGGGCGGGTTGGGTCAGTAGCGCTGGCGGAGAAGGCCGGCGGCCTCGACCGCCCAGTAGGTGAGGATGATCTGCGCGCCGGCCCGACGGATCGAGGTGAGCGTCTCCAGCATCACGCGCTCCCGGTCGATCCAGCCGTTGGCGGCGGCCGCCTCGACCATCGCGTACTCGCCGGAGACCTGGTAGGCGGCGACCGGGACGTCCACCGCCGCGCGGACCGCCGACACCACGTCGAGATAGGGCAGGGCCGGCTTGACCATCACCATGTCGGCGCCCTCGGCGACGTCCAGCTCCACCTCGCGCAGCGACTCCCGCAGGTTGGCGGGGTCCTGCTGGTAGGTGCGGCGGTCGCCCTCCAGGGCCGACTCCACCGCGTCCCGGAACGGGCCGTAGAAGGCCGAGGCGTACTTCACGGCGTACGCCAGCACGGCGACGTCCTGGTGGCCCGCGGCGTCGAGCGCCCGGCGTACCACGGCGATCTGGCCGTCCATCATGCCGGACGGCCCGACCACACCGACCCCGGCGGCGGCCTGGGCGACCGCCATCTCGGCGTACGCCTCCAGCGTGGCGTCGTTGTCGACGCCACCGTCGGGGGTGAGCACGCCGCAGTGCCCGTGCGAGGTGAACTCGTCCAGGCAGAGGTCGCTCATCACCACCGTTGCGTCGCCCACCTCGGCGACGACGTCGCGGATCGCGACGTTGAGGATGCCGTTCGGATCGGTCCCGCCGGAGCCGGTGGCGTCCCGCCGCTCCGGCACGCCGAAGAGCATGATCCCGCCGACGCCCGCCTGGACCGCCTCGGCCGCGGCCTTGCGGAGCGAGTCCCGGGAGTGCTGGAGCACTCCCGGGAGCGACGCGATCGCCCGCGGTTCCGTCAACCCCTCCCTGACGAACATCGGCACGACCAGCTCGGCCGGGTCGACGCGGGTCTCGGAGACCAGCCGCCGGATGGCCGCGTTGCGGCGCAGCCGGCGGGGCCGGATCTCGGGGTACGGCATCACGGACCTCCTGCTACGACTACCGGAACCTCAGGGCGGTCGGCCCCTGCACCTTCGAGCCACGGCGCTGCTTCGCCGGCATGGCGGCGAGCTTCTCGCGCAGCTCGACGGCGTAGGCGGCGAGCGCCTCCACCAGATCGGGGACCGAGGCGTGCGGCGGCTGGACGTCGACCCGCAGGCCGAACTCCGTCGCGGTCTCCGCCGTCTTGGGCCCGATCACTGCAACGACGGTACGGGCGTGCGGCTTCCCCGCGATACCCACCAGATTGCGCACCGTCGAGCTGGACGTGAAGAGCACCGCGTCGAAGCCACCCGACTTGATCGCGTCCCGGATCTCGGCGGGCGGCGGGGCGGCCCGGACCGTCCGGTAGGCGGTCACGTCGTCGACCTCCCAGCCGCGCTCGGTGAGGCCGGCGGCGAGGGTCTCGGTGGCGATGTCGGCGCGCGGCAGCAGCACCCGACCGACCGGGTCGAGGATCTCGTCGTGCGGCGAGAACTCGGCCAGCAGGCCCTCGGAGGACTGCTCCCCCGACGGAATCAGCTCGGGCTGGATGCCGAACGCGCGGACGGCGTCGGCGGTCGCCTCACCGATACAGGCGATCTTGACGCCGCCGAAGTGCCGGGCGTCGAGGCCGTGCTCGGCGAACTTCTCCCAGACCGCGCGGACCGCGTTGACGGAGGTGAAGATCACCCAGGCGTACCGGCCGTCGACCAGGCCCTTGACCGCCCGCTCCATCTGGGCCGGGGTACGCGGCGGCTCGACCGCGATCGTCGGCACCTCGCAGGGGATGGCCCCGTACGCGCGCAGCCGGGCGCTCATCACGCCGGCCTGCTCCTTGGTGCGGGGCACGAGGACCTTCCAGCCGTACAGCGGCCGGTTCTCCCACCAGCTCAGCTTGTCCCGCTGGCCCACGCCCTCGCCGACGGTCAGGACCACCCGGCCGGTGAAGCCGAGCGCCGCTGCGACGAACGAGTCCACGGTCGACGTGGTGGTGTACTGCGTCTCGCCGGTGCCGTCGCCGGTCACCCCGACGCCGGTGGTGCCGTCCACCCCGGCCGCGAGCAGCCCGTCGCGGATCGCGGCGAGGTCACCGGCGTCCACGGCCAGGGCCAGCGAGCCCCGGCCGACGGCTGCGGCCAGCGCGTCGAAGTCCAGCGTGCTGACGTCCTCGACGTCGGCCGCCGTCCGTACGCCCGGCAGCGGCACGCCCGCGTAGGTCGCCACCCCCTCGGCCTGGCCGACCCCGGGAACCACCTCGAAGTGCGCGGCGGTCCGCGCGACCGCCTGCACCTCCTTGACGACCGACTCGTGGCCGAACGGGTCGCCGGCGACCAGGTGCACCGCGTTCAGCCCGGAACGGGCCGCCGAGATCAGCACCTTCGCCACGTCACCCGGCGCGCCCTCCGCCGGGGTGAACTGGGCGTCTTCCCTGGCCTGGGCGCGGACGGCGTCGAGCAGCGACTCGGGGACTCCCCGGTCGTACACCACCTGGTCGGCGTCGACCAGAGCGTCGTGCGCCCGGCGGGTCAGCAGGCCCGGGTCGCCGGGACCGGCCCCGACGAAGGCGATGCGGCCTACGGGCTTACGGGTGCGGGTCATTCTGTGCTCCCAAATTGCTGGGTCCCCGGGCCGGCGTGTCCATCGTGGCCGAGGATCGAGTCGGCGCCGAGGTCGAGGAGTTCGGCGGCGAGTGCCTTGCCGATCTCCGCCGCGTCGGCGAGCGTTCCGGTGCGGGACAGCCGGAGGTCTCTCGTGCCGTCCGGACTGATCACCGCCCCGCGCAGATAGATCTCCTGGACGAAGTCACCCTCGACGCCCGAGCCGGTTGGCTCGCCTTCGGCGACGACGGCGTAGGCGGCGACCGGGGCGGAGCATCCGGCCTCCAGGGTGGCCAGCAGCGCCCGTTCCGCGGTGACCGCGGCGTGGGACGGTGCGTGGTCGAGCACGGCGAGCAGCTCGACCAGGTCCGTGTCGTCGGCCCGGCACTCCACCGCCAGCGCGCCCTGGGCGGGCGCGGGCAGCATCAGCATCGGGTCGAGCGTCTCGGTGATCACGTCGGTACGCCCGAGCCGGGCCAACCCGGCCCGGGCCAGGACGACCGCGTCGAGGTCGGCCTCCGGGCCGAGCACCCGCGCGAGGCGGCTGTCGACGTTGCCACGGATCGGGGTGACCTCCAGCTGCATCCCGAGGGCGTGCAGCTGGGCGATGCGGCGCAGCGCTCCGGTGCCCACGGTCGCGCCGGAGGGCAGCTCGGCGAGCGTCCGGCCGTCCCGGGCGACAAGCGCGTCCCGCGGGTCCTGCCGCATCGGCACCGCCGCGATGTGCAGCCCGGCCGCCGCCGCGGTGGGCAGGTCCTTGTAGGAGTGCACCGCGAAGTCGATGGTGCCGGCGGTCAGGGCGTCCCGCAGGGCGGAGACGAAGACGCCGACGCCGAGCCGGTGCACCGGCGCGGACGAGCGGTCGCCGGCGGTGACCACCTCGACCAGCTCGACGGGCCGGCCGGTGGCGGCGGTCAGGGCCTCCGCGACGTGGCCGGACTGGGCCATCGCCAGTTTGCTGCCCCGGGTACCGAGGCGCAGGGGCGTGCTCATCGCTCACCTCCGAGGGGCGGGACGTCGGCGGAACCCGTCGACGGCAGTTTGTCGGTGTGACCGACGGGCGGCAGATTGTCGGTGTGACCGACGGGCGGCGGAATGTCGGCGAGGCCGAACGGCGGCGGGACGTCGGCGAGGCCGAACGGCGGCGCGGCGTCGCCGGCCACGATGTCGGGGACGTTGTCGACCGGGGACGTCTGCGGCACCTTTAGGTCGAACAGCTCGCGCAGCAGGGCCGCGTACTGGTCGCCGCCGGGTTCGGCCGCCAACTGGCGTACCCGCACGGTCGGCTGGTGCAGCAGCCGCTGCACCACCCGGTGCACCGTCCGGGCCACCTCGGCGCGCTGGTCGTCGGTGAGGTCCGGGCGGCGCTGGGCGAGCCGGCGCAGCTCGGCGCCGACCACGTCGTCGGCGCGGCCACGCAGGGCGGCCACCGTGGGCGCCACGTCGGCGCCGCGCAGCCAGGTGAGGAAGGCGTCGACCTCGCCGGCCACGATCCGCTCGACGGCGGCGGCGTCGGCGGCGGCGGGCCCGTCGGCGAGCAGCGTCGCCATCCGGTCGATGTCGATGACCTCGACGCCGGGCAGCTCGGCGACGCCGGCCTCCACGTCGCGCGGCACGGCCAGGTCGAGCAGGACGAGCGGCCCCCGGCCGGGGTCGCGCCCGGCGAGCGCCCGGGTCACCACGTCACGGGTGAGGACCGCTTCGGTGGCCGCGGTGGCGGCCACTACGATGTCCACTGTGGAGAGCACGGTGGTCAGCTCCGCCATCGGCGTCGCGCTGGCCCCGTACGCCTCGGCCAGCCGGACGGCCCGGTCGGCGCCCCGGTTGGTGACCGTGAGCGGCCCGGCGCCCAGCCGGGACAGCGTGGCGACGCCCAGCGAGCCCATCGCGCCCGCGCCGACCACCAGCGCGGGACGGCCGGCGAGGTCGCCGTCGAGGTGCCCGGCGGCCAGCTCCAGCGCGGCGGTCACCACGCTCTGGCCGGCCCGGTCTATCCCGGTCTCCGCGTGCGCCCGCTTGCCGACCCGCAGCGCCTGCTGCATCAGCTCGTGCAGCAGCCGCCCGGCGGTGTCGGCACCGGTCGCGGAATGGTAGGCGTCCCGGAGCTGGCCGAGGATCTGCGCCTCGCCGACCACCATCGAGTCGAGCCCGGCGGCGACCCGGAAGACGTGGTCCACGGCGGCGGCGTCGAAGTGCACGTAGAGGTGGTTGGCGAGCGCGGCGGGCTGGCAGCCGGCCTGGTCGGCCAGCACCGCGCAGATGTCGCCGAGGCCGCCGTGGAAGCCGGACACGGCAGCGTAGACCTCCACCCGGTTGCAGGTGGAGACGATCACGGCCTCGGTCACGTACGGCTGGGCGACCAGGCGGTCCAGGGTGCGGGTGAGGTCCGCGGGGCCGACCGCGAGCTGCTCCAGCGTGGCGACGGGAGCGGTGCGGTAGGACGCGCCGACGACGAGCAGTTTCACGTGCCGATCGCCTCCTGCGGGTCGGTGACGGCGAGCCCCCCGGGCAGGGCGGTCAGGGCGGACCCACCGGTGGCGGGCAGCGCGGTCAGCGATGCCTTGCGGTGCTCGTGGAAGGACAGGATCTGCAGCTCGATCGCGAGGTCGACCTTGCGCACGTCGACCCCCTCCGGAACCGAGAGTACGCACGGGGCGAAGTTCAGGATGCTCGTCACACCGACGGCCACGAGCTGGTCCGCCACCGCCTGGGCGGCCGGGGCCGGGGTGGCGATCACGCCGATGGCGATGGCCTCCTCGACGGCGACCCGGGGCAGCTCGTCGATGTGCCGGACGACCAGCCCGCTGATCTCCTCGCCGACCCGGGCGGGGTCGGCGTCGAAGAGGGCGGCGATCCGGAAGCCGCGGCTGGCGAAGCCGTCGTAGCCGGCGAGGGCGTGACCGAGATTACCCACGCCGACCAGGGCGACGGCCCGCCGCTGGGTGAGCCCGAGCACGTACTCGATCTGGTCGACCAGCAGCGCCACGTCGTAGCCGACGCCACGGGTGCCGTACGAGCCGAGGTGCGACAGGTCCTTGCGGAGCTTCGCGGAGTTCACGCCGGCGGCGCTCGCCAGCCCCTCGCTGGACACGGTCTCGTGGCCGGTTTCGGCGAGGTTGTGCAGGGCACGGAGGTATTCCGGGAGCCGCGCGACGGTCGCCTCCGGCAGATCCGGGAGCGCCGGTACGGCACCGGCGCGGCCGGGCGCGCCAGGGTGACGGTGCTGACTCATGAGACTCCGTGCGGTGCGATCCTCGGCCAACTCGGGCGGCCGGCCGTTTCGGGATCCCCGCTGGCGACCGAGATTGCCGGCTGTGCTAGCAGGGCGCGTCGGAACTACAGAGTAGGCGCTTGTGAACGCGTGCACAAATCGCGATCTTGACAGCTCGCGACGCGGCTTCACCAGCCCCTCCATTCCGCAAGATCGATCCAGTGGCCGCCGCCGGCCACCGCCCGGCCTCGGGGCGGTGGCGATGGTGCCGGTAGCGCCGATTATTGCTCAATTACGACTTCTCTGACCAATCGCGCGGCCCACGGCTCGCCCACGATCCGGTCACGGTAGGGCCAGCCCTACGCCGCAGAGGCGGGCCGACGGGATGGGTCGACGACCCCGCGCTGCCTAGCCTCGTGACATGACCGCCGTACCCGTCGCCGCCGATCAGCCCGTGCCGGCGCCGACCATCTCCCGACAGCTCCTGCTGGACTCCGGCTACGTGCTGCTGGGCCTCCCGCTGGCCCTGGCCAGCTTCGTCGTCCTGCTGGTCGGCCTGGCTGCCGGGCTGGGGCTGGTCGTGACGGTGATCGGCCTGCCGATCCTCAGCGGCACCCTCTACGCCGCCCGGGGCCTCGCCGACATCGAGCGCCTCCGCCTGCCCACCGTGCTCCACCAGGCCCGGATCCGCCCCCAGTACCGGCTCCCGGAGCCCGGCGCGAGCGCCTGGCGGCGGATCTTCGTGCCGATGGGGGACGCGCAGTCCTGGCTCGACCTGGCGCACGGCATCCTCAAGCTGATCGTGGCCATCGTCACCTTCGTGGTCACGCTGGTCTGGTGGGCCGGCGCCGTCGCCGGCACCCTCTACTGGGCGTACGACTGGACGCTGCCGCACGGCGACCCGGAGGACGTCGGCCTCCCCCAGCTCCTCGGCCTCGGCAACTCGACAGTCGTCCGGATCGGGCTGCACACCGCGATCGGGCTGTTCTTCCTGATCACCCTGCCGATCGTGGCCCGGGGCTGCGCGCTGCTCCAGGCCGGCTTCGGCCGGGCCCTGCTCACCGGCGTGGCCGAGATGCGCAACCGGATCACCGTGCTGGAGGAACAGAAGCGGGCCGCCGTCTCCGCCGAGGCGAGCGCGCTGCGCCGACTGGAGCGGGACATCCACGACGGCCCGCAGCAGCGCCTCGTCCGGCTCGCGATGGACCTCAGCCGGGCCCGCCAGCAACTCGCCACCGACCCGCGGGCCGCCGGGCGCACCCTGGACGAGGCGGTCACCCAGACCCGGGAGACGCTCGCCGAGCTGCGCGCCCTGTCCCGGGGCATCGCGCCGCCGATCCTGGTCGACCGGGGACTGCCCAGCGCCCTGGCGGCACTGGCCGGGCGCGGCCTGATCCCGATCGAGCTGCGGGTGGACCCGGAACTGGCCAGCCCGGCCGGCCGGCTCGACCCGGCGGTCGAGAGCACCGCGTACTTCGTGGTGTCCGAGGCGCTGACCAACGTCGCCAAGCACAGCCGGGCGACCGAGTGCCAGGTCACCGTGGCCCGGCACGACGGGCGGCTGGAGGTCGACGTCGACGACGACGGGCAGGGCGGCGCCCACCTGGCCAAGGGGCACGGGCTGGTCGGCATCGCCGACCGGGTACGCGCCGCCGGGGGCCGGCTCTCCGTGGTCAGCCCGGTTGGCGGGCCCACCAAGATCCGCGCGGAACTCCCGCTGTGAGCGGTACGTGGTAGACAACAGGGCATGCGGATCGTGATCGCGGACGACGCGGTGCTGCTCCGGGAGGGGCTGGTACGGCTGCTCACCGAGCGCGGGCACGAGGTGGTGGCCGCCGTGGCCGACGGCGACGCGCTGGTGACGGCGGTGGTGGCGCACCGGCCGGACGTGTCGATCGTCGACGTCCGGATGCCGCCGTCGCACACCGACGAGGGGCTGCGCGCAGCCGTGGAGGCCCGCCGCCTGGTGCCCCGCACCCCGATCCTGGTCCTCTCCCAGTACGTCGAGGTGTCGTACGCCGACGACCTGCTCGCCACGACCGGCGGCGGCGGAGGCGGGATCGGCTACCTGCTCAAGGACCGGGTGGCCGCGATCGACGAGTTCCTCGACGCGCTGGACCGGGTGGCCGCCGGCGGGACGGTGCTCGACCCCGAGGTGGTCGGCCAGCTCTTCGCCCGGCGTCGGCGCGACGACCCGCTGCGCGAGCTCACCCCGCGCGAACGCGAGGTGCTCGGGCTGATGGCCGAGGGCCGCTCCAACACGGCGATCGCGAAGACCCTGGTGGTCACCGACGGCGCCGTCGAGAAGCACGTCCGGAACATCTTCACCAAGCTCCAGCTCCCGCCCGACACGGAGCAGCACCGCCGGGTCCTGGCCGTGCTGGCCTACCTGCGCAACTGACCCGCCGCCCGGCCGGCCACCAGCGCACGGACCGGCCCCCGGCCTGCCGCCGGGGCCCGGACGAGGCCGGCCCGGTCAGGGCAGCGTGGCCGCCAGGCTGACCGCCTCGCTGAGGGTGTCGGCGACCGGGTGGCCGGAGGCGCGCAGCCGTGCCGCGTCGGTGAACCCGCCGGTGTAGAGGACGGCGCGGCCCCCCACCGACACGGCGGCGTCGGCGTCGTCGACGGAGTCCCCGATCAGCACCACGTCCCGGCCGTCCACGCCCAGCTCCGACAGGTGCCGCCGCAGCGACTCGGCCTTGCGGTCGCCGCCGACGGTCGCCCGCAGCCCGTCCACCCGGACGAAGTGCCCGGTGAGCCCGTACGTGTGCACGGTCGGCACCAGCTCCTCGTGGAACCACATGGACAGCAGGGACTGGCTGCCCGGCCAGGCCGCCATCGCGACGCCTGCGTCGTGCGCCAGCTCGCAGGTCGTCAGCCCGGTGCGGTACGCGTCGTGGAAGATCCGGTCCAGCCGGCCGAACGCCTCGTCGTCGACCGCCCGGCCGAGCACCTCGGCGTAGTAGTCGGCGATCGGGCGGCGGAACCGCACCCGGTGCTCGTCGGCGGTCACGGCGGGCCCGCCGACGCTGGCGAAGGCGGCGTTGGTGCAGGCGACCACCAGGCTCAGGTCGTTGAGCAGGGTGCCGTTCCAGTCCCACACCAGGTGGTTGCGCGCAGGCGTCATGGCAGCACCATAGCGCCCGGCACTACAGCTGCGGCGTGGTCAGGTCCCGCAGCAGCCGCTCCTCCTCCACCCGCCAGTAGCCGTGCTCCTTGCCGTCGAGCAGCACCACGGGCAGCCGGTCGCCGTACTCGCGTTCCAGCTCGATGTCGTCGGTGACGTCCTTCTCGGTCCACCGGTCCCCGGTGACCGCCACCACCCGGTCCAGCGCCAGCTTCGCCTCGTCGCAGAGGTGGCAGCCGGGGCGGGTGATCAGGGTGAGTCGGGGCTCACGCATCGGTCTCCTCCGTCGTGCTGGCGCCGGTCGGGGCCGGCGGGCGGGTCTCCGGCGACGTCGCCGGGGACGGCACCGGGGACGCCGGGGACGACGCCGTCCGGAGCAGGGTCTTGCGCACCTTGCCGATCACCGAGTGCGGCAACTCGTCGACGAACTCGACGGCGGTCGGGCACTTGAACCGGGCCAGGTTGCGGGCGCAGTGGGCGAGCAGCTCCTCACCGGTCACCGGACGCCCCGGCACCGGCACCACGTACGCCCGGACAGTCTCGCCGGTCCGCGGGTGCGGCACACCCAGTACCGCCGACTCGGCCACCCCCGGGTGCGCGGAGAGCACCAGCTCGACCTCGTGCGGGTACACGTTGAACCCGTTGACCAGGATCAGCTCGCCGATCCGGTCGACCAGGAAGAGGTCGCCGTCGGAGTCGGCGTACGCCACGTCGCCGGTGGCCCACCAGCCGTCGGCGTCCGGGCCGCCCCGGCCGTCCGGCCAGTAGCCGGCGAAGACGTTCGCCCCGCGCACCACGATCTGGCCCGGGTCGGTGCCGGGCGTGACGTCGGAGAGGTCCAGCTCGTCGGCGTCGTCCTCCGGCTCGGCCACGCCGTCGCGCCACAGGTCGGCCCCGTCGGTCCCGACCAGCCGCAACTCGACGCCGGGCAGCGGCCGGCCGATCGAGCCGGACTTCGGCTCCCCGCCGACCAGGGTGGAGGTGAGCACCGGCGCGGTCTCGGTGAGGCCGTACCCGACGTGCACCGGGCGGCCGGCGACCTCGGCGAAGCGCGCCGCGACGGCCGGCTCCAGCGGCGCCGCGCCGCAGACCACGGCCCGGACCGACGCCATCGCCGCGACGAGGGCGGCGGCGTCCGCCGTGGACCAGGCGGCCACCATCGACGGTACGCCGACCAGCACGGTGACCCGGTGCCGGGCGATCACGGCCAGCCCCGCGTCGGAGCCGAGGTCGTCGACGAGCACCCCGGTAGCGCCATGGTGGACGACCGCGCCGAGCCCCGCGTTCAGCCCGTACGCGTGGAACAGCGGCAGCGCCAGCAGCACGGTGTCGTCCGGGCCGACGACGGGCGGGTCGATGCGGCCGACCTGCTCGTGGTTGGCCGCCAGCGCCCGGTGCGTCAGCATCGCGCCCTTGGGCCGCCCCTCGGTGCCGGAGGTGTAGAGCAGCAGCGCCAGGTCGTCGCCGCCCCGGTCGGGGAACGGCTGACCGGCGTCGGCCACCGGCGGCGCGGTGTGCACGGCGACGAGCGCGGGCAGGTCCCCGGCGGCGTCGGCGACCAGGTCGCGCACCCGCTCGGTGCCGATCAGCACCGAGGCGCCGGAGTCGGCCAGCACGTGCCGCAGCTCGGGGGCGGTGAGGCCGGGGTTGACCGGCACCGCGACCAGCCCGGCGCGCAGCGCGGCCAGGCAGCTCACCACGAAGTCCGGCGAGTTGGCGAGCGCGACGGCGATCCGGGGCGGGTGCGGGTCGGCGGAGCCCGGCGTCGGGCCGGGCCCGGCGGGTCGCGCCCCGGTCAGGGCCGCCAGGGCGTGGGCGGTGGCCGTCACCGACGCGTCCAGTTCGGACCAGGTGACGGTCCGCTCGCGCCAGTGCAGCGCGGGTCGGTCGCCGTGGGCGGCGGCCGCCCGGTGGAGCCGCTCGACGAGGGTCGAGGCGGAGCTGTCGGTTGCGTCCTGCACGGTGGCTGAGTCTGGCACAGCGCGGGGCCTGTGGGCCATGCCCGCCGGAGGCCGGAGGGGACATCCCGGTCGGCGGCAACGGCGGCCCGGACAAGTCCCGTCGGCGGGACGACCGCTGGGCGCGGGCGGGACGCGATCGGTCCCGTCCACAGGACACGCCGGGACCCGCCGGGCGTCCCGGACGGTCCTGGATCGACACCCGCGCCGCCGTCCCGCCCAAACCCCGCGACACGCCCGCTGACCTGGAATTTCCTTCGCAACCACGAGGTAATCCGAAAGTCAACCGCACACGACGGACAACCGGTCCGCCAGGTGTGCGACGCGGCGGGAAATACTTCCGCCCTGTGTAACGGACTTGCCACGCGTGGGTGACGTTGGCCCTATCATCACTCGGGTCGGCTCACCCCATTTGCCGTGAGTCGACACCCCTCAGCCCGAGGAGGCCCCCGTGCCTGTGAGCGCATTGGACCAGCACCTCAAGGGGATCTGCCGCCCGTCGGCACACCCCGAGCCAGCCCTGCCCGGCCCAGCCGGCCGGGCCACGACGGCGACGCGCCGACCGGCGTGGTCGGCCGGCGGGACGGAGGCGGCGCGGTGACCACCTTCGGATACGCGGAACGGCCGGCCGGCCTGACCAACCCGGTGATCCGCGGCCAGCTCAACGAACGGCCCGCCGCCCGGGGTCCGCTGGACGACACGGGCAGCCTCGCCGTCCGGGGGGAGGGCACGTCGAGCCGGACCCGCAGCCGGCCACACCAGAACGAGCCGCCGCCCCGCTCCGCGACCCCGGGCGGCAACGCCAAGTCGGCCGGCGGCCGGGTCGCCGTCCCCCGGCCCACCATGCCGGCGCAGGGTCGCCGCACCACGGAACCGGCCAAGGCGCCCGACGACTCGGGCGCGGAGACGGCGGTGCTCCCGGCGGTTCCGGCCGCCGCCACGCCGGTCAACACCTCGACGGGTTTCCCCAGCCGTCCCGACCCGTCCGACCCCGCGACCGAGGTCTGGGGGCTGGTCGAGCGGGCCCAGGCCGGCGAGTCCGAGGCGTTCGGGCTGATCTACGACCGGTACGTCGACACGGTGTTCCGGTTCGTCTACTTCCGGGTGGGCAACCGGCAACTCGCCGAGGACCTCACCTCCGACACCTTCCTGCGCGCCCTCAAGCGGATCGGCAGCTTCACCTGGCAGGGGCGCGACCTGGGCGCCTGGCTGGTCACCATCGCCCGGAACCTGGTGGCGGACCACTTCAAGTCCGGTCGCTACCGGCTGGAGGTCACCACCGGGGACGTGCTCGACGCCGACCGCGAGGACCGGGGCCCGGAGGGCAGCCCGGAGGCGGCGGTCGTCGAGCACATCACCAACGTGGCCCTGCTCAGCGCCGTCAAGCAGCTCAACCCGGAGCAGCAGGAGTGCATCGTGCTCCGCTTCCTGCAGGGCTTCTCCGTGGCCGAGACGGCCCGCACGATGGGCAAGAACGAGGGCGCGATCAAGGCGCTCCAGTACCGCGCGGTACGAGCGCTGGCCCGGCTGCTACCGGACGGCTTCCAACCGTAGTCCCGGACAGGAAGAACGCCGTGCATCGATGCGATGTACGCGCAGGTCCGTGGCGTCGCGACCCCGTGGCAGCGATCACTTTCCGTGATTTCGCCTCCGCCGGCCCCGTAACCCATGTCCGGTGCGGACCGTTTCTCCGGGTGCGACCGGTGGTAGCCCCGGCATCCCCCGGGCCCCCGAGGTCCGGCAGCGCGGCCGGCCACGACCTTCGTCCGTGGTGTCCGCCGTCACCGGTCGCTGTCGAAGACAGCGGCCGACCGGCCGCGACCAGCGAGAGGAGGTGCCCACGGTGGACAGCAACCTCTTCTCCCGTCGGCGCGCGGAGCGCTTCGCGCAGCTTCTCGACGAGGCCAACGGGGGCCGGCGACACCACGTCCGTTCCCGGGCCGACGACCAGTTGGCCACGCTCGTCGCGGTGGGTCAGCGGCTGCCCGCCGCCCCGCCCGCCGTGGAGGTGGACCCGGAGTTCCGCACCAGCCTGCGGGCCATGCTCCTGGCCACGGCCGAGCGCGAGGGCATCGGTGCCCCGGCCGCCGTCACCACCGAGCCGTCGTCCCGGCGCTCCGCCGCCGACGCCGGCCGCAACCGGCTGCTGCCGGCGGTGACCGCCCGCCGGGCCCGCGCCCGGGGCGCCATCCTGGTCGGCGTCGCGGCCGGCGCCGTGGCCCTCTCGGGCATCTCGGCCGCCAGCGAGAACGCCGTCCCCGGCGACGCGCTGTACGGCATGAAGCGCTCCACCGAACGCGCCCAGCTCGCGCTGGCCAGTTCCGACGTCAGCCGGGGCCAGCTGTTCCTGGACTTCGCCCGTACCCGGCTCGCCGAGGCGGCCGCGCTGCGCGGCAACGAGGACGGCTTCAGCGCGGTGCTCGACGACATGGACGCCGACACCCGCCAGGGCGTACGCCTGCTGACCACCGCCGCGACGCAGCGCTCGGACCCGGCGGCGCTGGACGCGGTCAACTCCTTCCTCACCGGCCAGCGCCGGGCGGTCGGCGGGCTCCTCGACGACGCCAGCCGGGCCGAACGCGACCGGACCCGCCGCTCGCTCGCCCTTCTCGACGCGGCCCGCAAGCGCTCCGACGCGCTGCGCGCGACGATCGCCTGCGGTGGGCCCGCACCCGTCGACAGCGACGCCCTCGGCCCGGCCCCGGCCACCTGCCCCGGCGACCGCTGACCCGGCCCCGGCCGGAACCGGCCGAGACGTCCACGCCACAGTTCTCCCCATGGGCGGCCGTCCGCCACGCGCGCCCGGCTACCCTCGCGGAAGCACACGTCGCGCCGGTCGAGCGGAGGGAGGTCGCGTGGTCCGCAGCCGCAAGGTGACCGTCAGTACCGACGCCCACGGTCACACCGCCGGCTGGGCGGAGACCGACTTCGCGCCCCTCGCTCCCCCGGCACCCGATCCGACCGCGGCGGCCTTCTTCGACGTCGACAACACGATGATGCGGGGCGCGTCGATCTACTGGTTCGCCCGGGGTCTCGCCGCGCGCGACTACTTCACCACCGCGGACCTGGCCCGGTTCGCCTGGCAGCAGCTGCGGTTCCGGCTGCTCGCCACCGAGCACGCCGGCGACATGTCGCAGGCCAAGGAGGCCGCCCTCGCCTTCGTCGAGGGCTGGCGGGTGGACGACGTCGAGCGCCTCGCGGAGGAGATCTTCGACGAGCTGATGGCGCCCCGGATCTGGGCCGGCACCCGCCAGCTCGCCCAGCGCCACCTGGACGCCGGCGAGCGGGTCTGGCTGGTCAGCGCCGCGCCCGTGGAGATCGGCCGGGTGATCGCCGCGCGGCTGGGCCTGACCGGCGCGGTCGGCACGGTCGCCGAGATCGTCGACGGCGCGTACACCGGCCGGCTGGTCGGCGACCTGATGCACGGCCCGGCCAAGGCGGAGGCGGTCACCCAGCTCGCCGCGGTCGAAGGGCTGGACCTGGGCCGCTGCACCGCCTACAGCGACTCGTGCAACGACCTGCCGATGCTCTCCATGGTGGGCCGGGGCGTGGCGGTGAACCCGGACGCGGCCCTGTTCAAGGAGGCCCGGCAGCGCGGCTGGGACGTCCGCGACTTCCGCACCGGCCGCCGCGCCGTCAAGATCGCCGTACCGTCCACCGCCGCGGCCGGCCTGGTCGCCGGGGCGGTCGGCGCCGGGCTGGCGCTGCACCGGCGCCGCCGCGACGGCTGACGACACCGGCCGCCCGCGCCGTCAGCGGCACCGGCCGCCCGCGCCCTCAGCGACGCGGGCCGGCCGCATCCGTCAGGGGCCGAACGGGTCCGGGCGCCGCTCCAGCAGCTGGTGCAGGGTCTGCTGGATGGTCTCCCGCACCTGGTCCGCGAGGTTGAACACGACCAGCGGATCGTCGGCGGAGTCGGTCAGGTGCGCGGTGGGGATCGGCGGGCAGAACTCGATCAGCCACTTGCTCGGCAGCGGCACCATGCCGAGCGGCCCCAGCAGGGGGAACGTCGGCGTGACCGGAAAATAGGGCAGCTTGAGCAGCCGCGCCAGGGGCTTGATGTCGGCGAGCATCGGATAGGTCTCCTCGCCGCCGACGATGGCGACCGGCACGATCGGGGTGCCCGTGCGCAGCGCCGCCGAGACGAACCCGCCCCGGCCGAAGCGTTGCAGCTTGTAGCGCTCGGAGTAGAGCTTGCCGATGCCCTTGAAGCCCTCGGGGAAGACGCCGACCAGCTCGCCGTTGCCGAGCAGCCGCTCCGCGTCCGGGTTGCAGGCGACCGTGCCGCCGGTCTTGCGGGCCAGCTCGGAGACCACCGGCATCCGGAAGACCAGGTCGGCGCCGAGCAGCCGCAGGTAGCGGCGGGCCGGGTGCTGGTCGTGCAGCGCCGCCGAGAGGATCAGCGCGTCCAGCGCCACGGTGCCCGAGTGGTTGCCGACCACCAGGCCGGCACCCTCGGTGGGCACGTGCTCCAGGCCGGTGACCTCGGTGCGGAACCAGTCACGGTAGAGCATCCGCAGCAGCGGGTGGAAGACCGCGTCGGTGATCTCGGGATCGAAGCCGAACTCGTCGACCTCGTAGTCGCCGGAGAGCCGCCGGCGCAGGAACGCCAGGCCCTTGGCGACCTTGCGGTCCCAGTGGTCGCCGGGCCGGTCCGGCACCGCCGGCCCACCCACCGGCGCCGGCGCGTCGGGCGCGGCCGGCTCGTCGGTGGCGGACATGTCGGGCTCGTCGGGCGTGCCGCGATGGTGTCCGTTCGCCCGCGCGGGCTCCGCGTCCGGCGCGGCCACGGTCAGCGGTACGTCGTAGCGGCCGTCGCGCCGCTCCTCCGGCCCGTTCACGAGCCCTCCCGCACGGCAGCCCGGACCTGCCGGATCCCGTCCAGCACGAGCTGCTCCGCGATTGCCAACTGGTCCCGGTTCACGACGACACCGCCGTAGTGGGCGCGGATGAAGTCGTCGAAGGCGGCGGCGGTGGAGCGGGGCGTGAAGCCGTACTCCCGCTCCAGCCGGCTGGTGTCGACGACCCGGCCGTGCACGAAGAGGTCGACCTGGTCCAGGCCGTAGCGGCCGAAGCCGAGGTTGCGGGCGACCGCGGCGGCGCTGGAGAGGCCGGGCTCCAGCACCGGCACGGCCACCCGGCCGGCCCGCCGGATCGCCTGCGACAGGGAGAGCACGCCCGGCCCGGCCACGTTGTACGTCCCCGGATGGTCCTCGACGATCGACCGGTGCAGCACCTCCAGCGCGTCGTCGAAGTGCAGGAACTGCAACCGGGGGTCCCGCCCGAACACGGTGGGCACCACCGGCCGGGAGAAGTAGCGGGTGAGGGTGGTGTCGGCGGTCGAGCCGATGAACGGCGCGAAGCGCAGCACGGTCGCGGTGACGTCGGGCCGGCGGCGGCGGAAGCCGCGGACGTACCCCTCGATGTCCAGGATGTCGCGGCCGAAGCCGCCGCGTGGCACCTCGCGCGGCTCGGTCTCCTCGGTGAAGACGGCCGGGTCGCGGAAGGACGCGCCGTAGGCGGCCGTGGACGAGCGGACCACGAGCTTGCGCAGGCGGGGGGCGCGCTGGCAGGCGGCGAGCAGCTGCATCGTGCCGATGACGTTCTGTTCCTTCATCGCCGAGCGGCCGCCGTGCTGCGGGTCCGGCGAGGTCACCAGCGCGAGGTGGACCACCGCGTCGACGTCGAGGTCGGCGAGGAGGCCGCCGAGCGAGCCGGCGTCGATGCGGACGCGCTCGACCCGGTCGAGCAGGTCGGAGAACTCGGCGCCGGGCTCGGGCTGGTCCACGCCGATGACCCGCTCGATGCGGGGGTCGGCCGCGAGCCGGGCCGCGACGTGCGCGCCGAGGTAGCGGCTGACCCCGGTGACGACGACGACCCCCGGGGCACCTGTGGTGCCACCGGGGGTCATGTCGCGCACCTTCCCCGGCAGGAGGGATCGAACCGGGACATCCGCGGCGTGATCACCTGAGCCTCCGAGGGTCGACAGTTGGCAAGTGACGACGGGAGCCGGGCCGGGACCCGGCCCCGGTCACTTGCCGAGACGGCGACGCTGGACGCGGGTCTTGCGCAGCAGCTTGCGGTGCTTCTTCTTAGCCATGCGCTTGCGGCGCTTCTTGACCACCGAGCCCATACGAAAGCCTTTCGATGCAACGTGCGGGGCGACCGGATGACGCCACGGTGTGGCGTCGGCGACCGCTTGCGGACAACGGACCGGACCAGCGGGGTAAGCGGCAGGGCGCACCTGCGGTCACGGTCGGGGTCCAGGGTAGCCGGAGAGCGTCAGCAGGACCAACGCGCCCCCGTCGATGCCCGTTACGTCGTGCTCGGACGACGGCCCGCGGGAGGGTCAGGCGGTCTCCTGAAAGGCGCCCCGCAGGTATTCGTGCACCGCGTGTTCGGGCACCCGGAACGACCGGCCGACCCGGACCGCGGTGAGCTCACCGCTGTGCACCAGGCGGTAGACCGTCATCTTCGACACCCGCATCACCGTCGCCACCTCGGCGACGGTGAGGAACTTGACCTCCGACAGCCGTCCGTCGGACTGCGACCCGGCCATGGCTCACCGACCAATCCCATGCCCGGCGCGTGCCACCGGACGGGTTCGTCCCGCCCGGACCGGCGACGCGCGTGTTACCAGTACGGTAGCGGGACGGCTGTGACCGGCGCGATCCCTTCGTACAACTGATCATGATTCTCGCCGGTGTCCACCCGACCGGTCGGTTCGTTGTCGAACCTGTTGCGCCCGGCGTCCGATCGGTCCTCGTCCGGGACACGCCGTCCGGGTCCGGGGCGGTCGGGACGCTGCCCGACGCACGTGGCCGCCGCGACGGTCGGAACCGGGCCGCCGCGCGGAAGGCGTCCGGTGGCTCCGGCGGCGCCACCGGAGCCACCGGACGGGTGCCCCGGGCCGCTTCCGGACGCGGACCGGGGCTCCGCGCTGGGAGCGGGCACCAGTGTGTCAGGTCGCCCGGCGCGGCCCGACAGCGGTCGATCATGAATGTCGGGGACCGCCCGGCCCGGCGCCAGCGGGGGGTCACGGCGCCGCCCGGCCCCTCAGCCACCACGGCCCCCAGCCGACCACGGCCCGTCAGCCGACGACGGCCCGGACGTACCCGACGCACTCGTCGTGCAGGGCGGACCAGGGTTCACCGAGGACCCGCTCGGCCGCCTGGTCCACGGGCGTGCGCTCGTGCACCACGGCCGCGAAGAAGGCGAGCAGCCGCTCCGGGCCGAACCGGTCGACCAGGTGCCGGACCGCCAGGTAGGAGACGCCGTAGCTGCCGCTGACCCGGTCGGCCGGGGCGTCGTCGGCCGGGCTGAGGCTGTCGAGCCGGCCGTCCCAGCCGCCGCCGAGCAGGCGCCGCACCTCGTCCAGTCCCGCGTACCGGTCGATCGGCTCGCCGTCGGCGCCCGCGTACTCGGCCAGCCCCTCCACCAGCCACCAGGTGCCCTTGCCCGGGTAGCCCCGCTCCGGCAGGGACGCGGCGTGGGTCAACTCGTGCCGGAGCAGGTCGTCCACCCCGCCGGGGACGAGCCCGTCGGCGTTGAGCACCACCTCGTGGTGGCCGCCGCCGACCGTGACCGCGTACCCGCCCGTCCACTTCGGCCGGCCGCCGCCGTACCAGCGCTGCCACTCGCCCCGGCCCGCGTAGAAGATCCGGTACCGGTCCGGCGTGCGGCCGCCCACGGCGTACGTGTCGGCGACCCGGGCGGCGGCCTCCGCCTGGGCCAGCAGGTCGGGCAGTTCCTTGCGCAGGGCGGGAGTGGTGGCCACGAGCGTACGCCGGCCGACGGCCACGGCCAGTTCGCTGACCTCCCACGGCCGGGTGCCGGTCTCGGCGGACCGGGACGGCTCCACGGCGAGCAGCCGGGGCCGCTCCCCCGCCCGCCAGCGGGTGCCGGTCAGCACGCGGCTGGTGCGGCAGTCCGGCGTGACGAAGCAGTAGCGGAACTCGACGAGCAACCGCCACTCGCCGGGCCGGCCCTCGACCGGCGTGGGCAGGCCGTTGGCGCCAGCCTGCCAGGCGGTCACCCGCAGCGCGCGCAGCGCGGCGTACCGGCGGCGCAGGTCCGGATGCGCGACCGGCTCCGCGACCGCCAGGAACCCGGCGCGGTCCCCGCCGAGCAGGGCGGCGGACTGCCGGGCCAGTTCGGCCGTCATCCGCTCGCCGAGCCGGCGGGCGGCCGCGGTGGCGGGGTCGTCGGCCGGCGCGGCGGACGCCCCCGGGGCCGGCGGGTCACCGGCGCGCACCAGGCCGGCCACCAGCGCCGCGGGCAGGCCACAGGCCAGCAGCAGTACGACCACCGCCAGCGCCACCCCGAGCGGCCGGATCCGTCGCGACGGCCGCTCGCTGCCCACCGCCACCGGAACGGCCGGCGCGGCGGGCTCGATCGTCCCGGCGGGGCCAGCGAGCTCGGCTCTCCCAGTGGGCGCGGCCTCCTGTACGGGCGCGGTCCGCTCGGCGGGGCCAGCCGGCTCCGCCCTCTCGGCGGGCTCGGCCTCAACCTCGGACTCGGTCTCGACAATGGACTCGGCGCCGTCAGTCGGCTCGGCCTCGACCGTGGGCCCGGCCCCGTCAGTTGGCTCGGCGCCGTCAGTCGGCTCGGCCTCGACCGTGGGCCCGGCCCCGTCAACGGGCCTGGGGCCGTCAGCGGGGTCGGCCTCTTCTGTCGCGGCGGCCGGCGTGCCGTCCGTCACCGGTCGGCCGTCCGTTCCGGGCTGCCCGTCAGTCACCCGCCGAAGGGTACGACCATCCGGCCGGCCGGGCGACCACGGCCCGGCGAGCCACGCCGCGTGGCAGCCCGGAGCGCGGCGGCAAACGGCGGCACGGCGACGGCACCCACCCCGGCCGGGCATCGCCGCGTCCAGGGTCCAGGGTCCAGCCCCACCGGCCGCCGACGGCCAGTTCCAGCGGGAAGGGCGGCAGCAGGCCCAGGGCCGTCAGCTGCGGTCCGCGCGGGGCCAGGACCGGAACGCGCCGTCCAGCGCGGCGACCAGATTGTCGAACGTGGCGCCGACGGCGCGGGGCATGCCGAAGCCGCCGGCCGCCTCCAGCGAGACGAACCCGTGCAGGGTGCTGCGCAGCATCCGGGTCGCGTCGACGGCGTCGTCGCCGTCGAGCCCGTAGCCCCGCAGGGTGGCCCGGATCGCCCCGACGGCCCGCTCGCCGGCGGCGACGTGTTCCG
This sequence comes from Micromonospora sp. USAFONa4, assembly GCF_057197825.1. NCBI lineage: Bacteria > Bacillati > Actinomycetota > Actinomycetes > Micromonosporales > Micromonosporaceae > Micromonospora > Micromonospora sp. USAFONa4. The sequence continues at coordinate 2,724,363 of NZ_CM170072.1, forward strand.
GGTCGGCCGGGTCCGGCACCCGCTGGGTGGCCGGATAGCGACCGGGGTGCCGGTGCGCGTACGCCCGGTAGGCGGCGGCGACGGCCCGCAGCGCGTCCCCGCCGGCCCGGCCCGCGGCGGCGGCGGTCAGTTCGTCGGCGAGCTCGGCGGTGGCCAGCGCGGAGAGCTTCTGGGCGAGCGCGTCGGCGCCCCGCACGTGCTTGTAGAGGCTCGGCAGCGCGACGCCGAGCCGGTTGGCCAGCGCGGCGAGGGTGAGCTGGTCGGCGCCGACCTCGTCGGCGAGCCGGGCCGCCTCGCGCACCACGCTCGCCTGGGTCAGCCCGGCCCTAGGCACCGGTGACCGCCAGGAACTCGGCGAGCTGGGCGGCGGTGCGCGCCGGCTGGTCGGCGTGTGGGTAGTGGCCGGAGTCGTCGATCATCCGTGCCTCGGCGGTGGCGAAGTGCCGGCGGGCCGCCCGCGCCCCGGCACCCGGGTCGCGGAAGTCCGGGTCCTTCGTGCCCATCAGCACCAGCACCGGCTGCCGGACCTCGCGCGCCCGCGCGGTCCAGTGCGGGTCGGCCGGCGCGATCACGCCGCGCATCGCCGCCATCCGGCCGGGCTCGCGCAGGGTGGCGACCATCGCCTTGCGGTACGCGGCGTCGTCGGCCGGCCGCTCGCACGGGAAGAGCGTGCGGTGGAAGAGCCCGAACAGCCGGGGGCTGCGCAGCACGGCGGCCAGGGCCACCCGCATGAACGGGTTGAGCTTCGGCTCCTCGGCGAACGGGGCGAGCTGGACGACGCCGTTGACCAGCGCGGGATCGTCGGCGGCGGCGAAGACCACTGCCGCCGCGCTGGACGAGCTGCCGACGAGGGTGGCCGGTCCGCCACCGAGGTCGCGGACCACCGCGAGCAGGTCGGCGCCGACCTGCGCCGGGGCGTACGACGGCCAGCCGGCGCTGGACGCGCCGTGCCCCCGTACGTCCACCGCCGCCACCCGGTGCCCGGCCGCCACGAGCAGCGGGACCAGGTGGCGGAAGGAGCCGCGGTTCTCGCCCATGCCGTGCGAGAGGACGACGAGCGGCCCCTGCCCGTGCACCTCGTAGGCGATCCGCCCGCCGTCCCGCTCCACATAGCTAACTGTCATAACTGCAAAGCTAATGCAGTTAGCCAGCGCCGTCAAGGGCTGACCGCACCAGGTCGCACGAACTCGTCCGGCAACGGGAACGGGCCGGCGGGACGAGGGTCTCCGCCGGCCCGTACTGGGACCCGCTGGGGGGGGTGACGGTGGCCGATCCGGACGGCTACCGCATGGTGCTGAGCACCCGGGGCTGGTCGAACGGCTGACCTACTTCTTCGACAGCACGGCCCGGCCGAAGAACATCAGGTTGGCCGGGCGCTCGGCGAGCCGGCGCATCAGGTAGCCGTACCAGTCCTCGCCGTAGGGCAGGTAGGTCCGCACGGTGTAACCCTCGCCGGCCAGCCGGGCCTGCTCCTCCGGGCGGATGCCGTAGAGCATCTGGAACTCGAAGCGCTCGGGACCACGGTCGAACCAGCGGGCCCGGTCCTCCCCGATGGCGATCAGGCGGGGATCGTGGGTGGCCAGCATCGGGTAGCCGTCGCCGGACATGAGGATGTTCATGCACCGCACGTAGGACTTGTCCACCTCGCGCGTGGACTGGTAGGCCACCGACTCCGGCTCCTTGTACGCGCCCTTGCACAGCCGGACCCGGGAACCGGCCGTGGCCAGCTCGCGGCAGTCCGACTCCGTCCGCCGCAGGTACGCCTGGAGCACGGCGCCGGTCGACGGGTGGTCCTTGCGCAGCTTGGCGAGGATGTCGAGCGTCGAGTCGGTGGTGGTGTGGTCCTCCATGTCCAGGGTGACCGTGGTGCCCGCCTCCTCGGCGGCGGCGCAGATCGCCCGCGCGTTGTCGTAGGCGAGCTGCTCGTCGAACATCTGGCCCAGCGCCGACAGCTTGACGCTCACCTCGGCGGCCGGGGTGAGCCCCGCCTCGGCGAGCCGCCGGAGCAGCCCGACGTACTCGTCGCGGGTGGCGGTGGCCTGTTCGGGGGTGACGGTGTCCTCGCCGAGGTTGTCGAGGGTGACCGCGAGACCGTCGTCGACGAGTTCGCGGGTCGCGCGCAACGCGTCGTCGGTCTTGGCGCCGGCGACGAACCGGCGGACGAGGTCCCGCGTGAACGGGGCCGTCGCGACGAGCCGCTCGACCTGGGGTGACCGGGAGGCGGCGAGGATGACGGTACGGAGCATGGACCGAGCGTAACGCCCGCCGGTGGCCCCGCGCGGGGCAGCGGGCGCAGCCTCGGCCGCCAGGTCCCAACACCGTCACAGGCACCCACCGGGGGCGGACGGCGGTGGCCCCCATCGGTTACAACGATGACGTGGAACAACGCCCCCGCCGCCGGCTCCGGTCGGCCTCCGTGCAGCTCGGCGCGCTCACCGTCCTCGCGCTCACCCTCTCCGGCTGCAACATGTCCTCGGACGACGACGATGACGACTGCGCCCTCGGCCCCGTGGGCGGCGGCGAGACGGTGGCCCTGGCGCTGCGGACGCCCACGGTGACCGCCGGGCGCACCGCGCCGGAACCGGCCGCCGCGGCGGTGCCCGACCGGGGCGGCTTCGGCACCCACCTCGCCTCCTGCGGCGGCTGAGGTGCGCCGGGAGTCGGTCACCCCCCGCCCGGACTGGGACGCCACGATCCGCTCCCAGGGCCTGGTGTACGTCGACACCGAGCTGCCCGACGGCGGCATCATGTCGTACTGGGACGAGACCGCCGCGTACGCGTTCGAGCTGGACGAGGTGCTGCGGCTGGAGGAGGCGACCGAGGAGCTGCACCGGATGTCGGTCGCCGCGGCCGAGCACGTCGTCGCGCGTAACCGCTACGCCGAGTTCGGCATCCCCGCCTGGGCGGCCGAGGCCGTGGCCCGGTCGCTGCGCGAGGCGCCGCCCACCCTCTACGGGCGCTTCGACCTCGCCTACGACGGCAGCTGGCCGCCGAAGATGCTGGAATACAACGCCGACACCCCCACCGCGCTGGTCGAGGCGAGCATCATCCAGTGGTACTGGCTGGAGCACACCCGGCCGGAGCTGGACCAGTGGAACAGCCTGCACGAGCGCCTCGTCGAGGCCTGGGCGAAGATCGGCGCGGGGCTGCACGACCGCCGGGTGCACGTGCTCTGGTCCAACGAGGAGGAGTCCGGCGAGGACCACATGACCGCCGGCTACCTCGCCGAGACCGCCCGACAGGCCGGGCTGGAGGTCACGCTCCAGCCGATCCAGCGGCTCGGCTGGGACGGCCGCCGCTTCGTCGACGCGGCCGACCAGCCGGTCACCACCTGCTTCAAGCTCTACCCCTGGGAGTGGATGCTCGCCGAGCCGTACGGGCCGCTGGCGCTGGAGCCGGGCACCCCGACGACCTGGATCGAGCCGGCGTGGAAGCTGCTGCTCTCGAACAAGGCGCTGCTCGCCGTGCTCTGGGAGCTGTACCCGGGCCACGAGCTGCTGCTGCCGGCGTACCTCGACTCGCCGCGCGGCATGACCGAGTACGTGGCCAAGCCGCTGCTCGGCCGCGAGGGCGGCTCGGTGCGGATCGTCACCGGCGACACCGAGATCACCAACCCGGGGATCTACGGCGACGAGGGCTGGTGCTACCAGGAGTTCCGGGCGCTGCCGGAGTTCGCCGGCAACCGGATGGTGCTGGGCAGCTGGATCGTCGACGGTGAGTCGGCCGGGGTGGGGGTGCGGGAGAGCGCGAGCCTCATCACCGACGGCTACGCGCGGTTCCTGCCGCACTACATCGACGCGCCACGGGTCCCCTGAGTCGTCTACGGTTGTGGGCGTGAACTTCGACGCGTACGCCCGGACCGGCGTTGACCTCGTCAACGCCCGCCTGGACGACCTCGACGACCTCCGGGCCCTCTTCCCCGACGACAACGCGTGGATGCGCGACGAGGTGGCGGAACGGGACCTCGCGACATTCCGGCGGGCGCAGAAGCGCTTGCGCGACGTCTTCGAGTACGGCACATCCGGGCGGGACGCCCAGGCGGTGACCGAGCTCAACGCGCTGCTGGAGGCGTTCCCGGTGCAACCCCGCATCTCGGGGCACGACTCCAGCGACTGGCACATGCACGTGACCAGCCGGGGCGCCTCGGTGAGTGCCGAATACCTGGCCGGCGCCGCCTGGGGGCTGTCGGTCTGGCTCTGCGAATACGGCAGCGCCCGGTTCGGGGTGTGTGCCGACGACCGCTGCGGCAACGTCTACCTGGACACCTCGTCCAACTGCTGCCGGCGGTTCTGCTCGGAACGCTGCGCCACCCGCTCGCACGTGGCCGCCCACCGCGCCCGCAAGCGCGCGGCCATCGGCGAGCAGGCCGGCGTGAGCAGCAAGGAATCGCTAAGCACGACCGTCTGACGCCGTTCCCGGCCGGCGCCCTCGCGCCGGCCGGGCGCGGCGCGGCGGCCCTCCGGGCGTCCACCGGGCACGGCGCGGCCTTCAGGCGCCTACCCGGCACGGCGCGGCGTTCAGGCGTCGACCGGGGACGGGGTGCCGAGGTGCTGGCGGGCGAACGCCAGCGACTCCCGCAGGTCGGCCTCCCGCACGGCGCGGCTCTTCGCGCCCCGGGTGGTGACCTCCACGGCGACCGAGCCGGTGAAGCCGCGCCCGGCCAACGAGGAGAGCACCTCGCCGCAGGGCTGGGTGCCGCGCCCCGGCACCAGGTGCTCGTCGCGGCCCTCGCCGGTGCCGTCGCCGAGGTGCACGTGGGCCAGGTTGGCCCCCATCCGGTCGGCCATCGCCAGCGAGTCGGTGTGCGAGGCGGCGCAGTGCGACAGGTCGAGCGTGTAGGAGTCGTACCCCGTCTCGGTCGGGTCCCAGCCCGGGACGTACGGCACGAACTGCCGCCCCGCCATCCGGACCGGGTACATGTTCTCGACCGGGAAGCGCAGGTCGGGGTGGTCGGCGGCGATCGCGGCGAGCCCGTCGGCGAAGTTGCGCGCGTAGTCCCGCTGCCAGGTGAACGGCGGGTGCACCACCACGGTGGGCGCCCCGAGCGTCGCCGCCAGCTCCGCGGAGCGGCGCAGCCGCTCCCACGGGTCGGGGCTCCACACCCGCTGCGTGACCAGCAGGCAGGGCGCGTGGACGGAGAGCACCGGGACGCCGTAGTGCTCGGCGAGCCCGCGTAGCGCGCCGGCGTCCTGGCTGACGGCGTCGGTCCAGACCATCACCTCGACGCCGTCGTAGCCGAGCGCGGCGGCCAACTGGAACGCCGCCGCGGTCCGCTCAGGGAAGACCGAGGACGTGGACAGGAGCACGGGGACGCGGGAAGTCACACCATCGAGGGTAGCCGGGGTCCATCGACACCTCGTGACGAGAGACCGCAAACCGCCCAGATCACACTGCTTTCCTCTTACACCGGACCCAGCTGGTCCAGGTGGCGCAGGATCACGCCCTCGCGCAGCGCCCAGGGGCAGATGTCCAGCGCGTCCACGTCCAGCTGGCGCAGCACCGCCTCGGCGACGACCGCCCCGGCGAGCAGCTGGTGGGCCCGGCCGGCGCTGACCCCCTCCAGCTCGACGAGCTGGGCCGGCGGGATGTGCCGGATGAACCCGAGCACCTGGCGCAGCCCGGCGCGGGTGAGCCGGCGGGGCGCCCACAGGCCCGCGCCGGAGGGCGCCGCGCCGGCCAGCCGGGCCAGCGTCCGGAACGTCTTCGAGGTGGCCACCGGCCGCTCCCAGCCCACCGCGGTCAGCTGCGCGACGACGGGTTCCAGCAGCCCGTCGACGTACGCCCGCAGCTCGTCGACCGCCTCGGCCGGCGGCGGCGCCGCGCTGTCGGGGGCCACCCGGAGCCGGTCCCGGGTGAGCCGGCCGGCGCCGAGCGGCAGGGAGACCGCCACGGCCGGGTCCTCGTCGATGCCGGCCGCGAGTTCCAGCGAGCCGCCGCCGATGTCCAGCACCAGCAGCCGGCCCGCCGACCAGCCGAACCAGCGCCGCACCGCGAGGAAGGTCAGCCGCGCCTCGTCCGCACCCGGCAGCACCTCCAGGCGTACGTCGGTCTCGTCGCGCACCCGCGCCAGCACCTCGGCGGCGTTGGTGGCGTCGCGGACGGCGGAGGTGGCGAACGCGATCAGGTCCTCGGCGCCCAGCCCCGCGGCGGCCGCCTTGGCCATGCCGACCGCCTTGACCAGCCCGTCCGCGCCGGCCTCGGTGATCGCGCCGTCCGGGCCGATCTGCTCGGCCAGCCGCAGCACGACCTTCTCCGAGTGCGCCGGCCAGGGGTGCGCCCCGTGGTGGGCGTCGACCACCAGCAGGTGCACCGTGTTGGAACCGACGTCGAGGACACCCAGTCGCATGCTGAAGACACTAGGGCCAACCGGATTGCGCGGCTCGGCGGACCGGCGGGGGCACCGGGCGTACGCTGGGCCGGGTGACAGGCCAGATCGAACTCCGTGTGCTGGTGGACGACCCGGACGACCCCCGCAGCCGCGAGGTGCCCCTGGACTTTCCCCGGGAGTGGATCGAGTTCGCCGACCCGGCGGACGACAACCATCTCATCCGGGCCGACCTGACGTGGCTGCTCTCCCGCTGGACGTGCGTCTTCGGGCGGGGCTGCCACGGCATCGTCGCCGGTCGGGCCGCCGACGGCTGCTGCTCGCACGGCGCGTTCTTCACCGACTCCGACGACGAACAGCGGGTCCGGGCCGCGGTCAAGCGGCTGACCCCGGCGACGTGGCAGCACTTCCGGCGCGGGTTCAAGAACTGGACGGAGAACGACACGATCGACGGCAAGAACTCCGCCCGCCGTACCGCCACCCAGGAGGCGGACGGGCCGTGCGTCTTCCTCAACGACGCCGGCTTCCCGGGCGGCGCCGGCTGCGCCCTGCACGCGCAGGCGCTGCGCGACGGGGTGCACCCGCTGGAATACAAGCCCGACGTCTGCTGGCAGCTGCCGATCCGCCGCGACCAGGAGTGGGTCAAGCGGCCGGACAACACGAAGGTGCTGGTCTCCACGCTCTCCGAGTTCGACCGGCGGGGCTGGGGCGCCGGCGGGCACGACCTGGACTGGTGGTGCACGTCGTCCACGGACGCGCACGTCGGCAGCGAGCCGATGTACGTCTCCTACGGCCCGGAGCTGACCGCGCTCGTGGGCGCCCCCGCGTACGCGAAGCTGGCCGAGGTGTGCGGGGCGCGCAGGCGGCAGGGCATGGTCGCCCCGCACCCCGCCGACGGCGCCTGACCGACCGACGACGACGGGGCCCGCGCGCGGCGCGGGCCCCGTCGTGCGTACGCCGGTCAGGGCTCGAACTTGTAGCCCAGACCCCGCACGGTGACGATGAAGCGCGGCGCGGACGGCTCCGGCTCGACCTTGGAGCGCAGCCGCTTGACGTGCACGTCGAGGGTCTTGGTGTCGCCGACGTAGTCGGCCCCCCAGACCCGGTCGATGAGCTGGCCCCGGGTGAGCACCCGGCCCGCGTTGCGCAGCAGCAGCTCCAGCAGCTCGAACTCCTTGAGCGGTAGCTGGACCGGGGCGCCGTCGACGGTCACCACGTGCCGTTCGATGTCCATCCGGACCGGGCCGGCGGCCAGCGTCGGCCCGCCCGACTCGGCGGCCTCGGCGCTCTGCCGCCGCAGCACCGCCCGGATCCGGGCGACCAGCTCCCGGGGCGAGTACGGCTTGGTCACGTAGTCGTCGGCGCCGATCTCCAGGCCGACCACCTTGTCGATCTCACTGTCCCGGGCGGTGACCATGATGATCGGCACGTGCGAGCGCTGCCGGAGCTGCCGGCACACCTCGGTGCCGGACATCTCGGGCAGCATCAGGTCGAGCAACACGATGTCGGCGCCGGTCCGGTCGAACTCGGTGAGGGCGTCGGTCCCCGTCGCGGCGACGGACACCTCGAAACCCTCCTTGCGGAGCATGTACGACAGGGCGTCGGAGAACGACTCCTCGTCCTCGACCACCAGTACGCGGCTCAACGGGACTTCCTTTCCATGTGCTGTCAGGCCTGCCGGAGCTCGGCCGGACCGGCCTCGATCCCAGCGGGCGGCGGTGTCGCCAGGCCCTCGTCGGGGGGACGGGTGGGCAGCCGGAGGGTGAACGTCGATCCACCACCAAGAGTGCTCGACACCTCCACCCTTCCGCCATGGTTGCCGGCGATGTGTTTCACGATGGCCAGCCCGAGGCCGGTGCCGCCGGTCGACCGGGACCGGGCCTGGTCGGCCCGGTAGAACCGCTCGAAGATCCGGTCCACGTCGGTCGGGGCGATCCCGATGCCCTGGTCGGCGACGGAGATCTCCACGTGTTCGTCGGCGGCGCGGGCGGTGATCCGGACGGTGGTGTCCTCGCCCGAGTAGTTGACGGCGTTCTCCACCAGGTTCGACACGGCCGTGGCGAGCTGGGTGTCGCTGCCGTGGACGGTCAGGCCCCGTTCGGCGTCGACGGCCACCTCGATCCGGCGGGCGGCGGCTGAGGTGCGGGTCCGGTCGATCACCTCGGCGATCACCCAGTCGATCGCGACCGGCTCCGGGGGCGGCTGCGGCTCGGCGCCCTGGAGGCGGGTCAGCTCCAGCAGCTCCTGCACCAGGCGGCCCAGCCGGGTCGACTCGTGCTGGATGCGTTCGGCGAACCGACGCGCGGCGACCAGGTCCTCGGAGAGGTCGGGCGCGCCCGCCCCGGCGGGCTCGGTGGCGTCCAGCAGCGCCTCGGCGAGGAGCTGCAGGGCCCCGATGGGGGTCTTGAGCTCGTGGCTGACGTTGGCGACGAAGTCGCGGCGGACCCGGGCCAGCCGGTGCGACTCGGTCACGTCCGAGGCCTCGACGGCGATGAAGCCCGCGCCGATCCCCATCGCCCGCAGGTGCACCCCGAGCGGGTTCACCCCGGCGTTGTCGCGGCCCCGCGGCAGGTCCAGCTCTATCTCGCGCCGCACGCCGGTGCGGCGCACCTGCCCGGCGAGCGTACGGATCAGCGGGTGGGCGGCGATCGAGCCCTGGGTGGGGCCGGTGCGGAGCAGCCCCATCGCGCGGGCGGCCGGGTTGACCAGGACGGGCAGGTCGTCGGGGTCGAGCACGACCACGCCGGCCCGTAGGGAGTCGATGGTCCGGCGGCCGATGCCGGACTGCGGATCCTCGGCTATCGGGAGCCTCCCGGAGGTGTGGGGGAAGCCGGACCGGCTCCCCGCCCGCGTGGCGCGTTCGCGCAGCGCCGGAACGAGCCGGGGCAGCAGCACCCCGGCGACCAGTCCGACCGCCAGCCCCACGGCCACCGCGACCGTCACCGCCCATTCCACCCGGCGATCGTAGGGTCATTGTTAACCTGGCAACCACCACAAATAGGATGAATCACCTTCGCTTCCGGCAAAGTTCACTCCCGCGTCCGGCGTCGTTCACCGAGGTTCACCTCGGGTCTCCCCGCCCGACCTACCGTTGGCGGCGCACCTGCTCCCGGCCGGTCCGGGGCCGGCGCACCTGCTCCCGGCCGGTCCGGGGCCGGCGCACCTGCTCCCGGCCGGTCCGGGGCCAGCGCCCCTCGCCCTCGCCACGGAGCCGGCGACCGTTGCGCCGGCCCCGGGCGGGGCGACCGACAACCAGCGACCACAGGACGTGACAATGCGCGACGAGTTCCGGGCTGACCTCCAGATCGTCAGCCAACTGCTGGTGGACATGGCGGAAGGGGTCCGGGCCGCGATGCGGCAGGCCACCCACGCCCTGCTCACCGCGGACCGCCGGGCGGCCGAGACGGTGATCGAGCGGGACGCCGAGATCGACGAGCTCTACCGGCACGTCGAGGAGCGGGTCTGCGACCTGCTCGCCCGGCAGGCCCCCGTCGCCTCCGACCTGCGCGCGATGATCACCGCGCTGCACGTCGCGGCCGACCTGGAGCGGATGGGCGACCTGGCCGACCACGTCGCCAAGACCGCCCTGCGCCGGCACCCCTCGCCGGCCGTACCGGCGGAGCTGCGGCCGACCTTCACCGACATGGCAGCCATCGCCGACCGGATGGCCATCAAGATCGGCTCGGTGCTCGCCAAGCCCGACGCCGACCTCGCCGCCGAACTCGACGGCGACGACGACGCCATGGACGACCTGCACCGCAGCCTGTTCGGGCTGCTGCTCGGCGAGGACTGGCCGTACGGGGTGGAGACCGCCATCGACGCCACCCTGCTCGGTCGCTTCTACGAGCGCTTCGCCGACCACGCCGTCAACGCCGGCGAGCACGTGGTCTACCTGATCACCGGCCAGACCACCCCCACGGCCGGCTGAGGTGAGGGTGTAAGAAAGGGCCCCTTCCTGACGCATAGCGTCAGGAAGGGGCCCTTTCTTACACCTGAAACGTGCGTCAGCGGCCCTGGTTGGCCACCGCGGCGGCGGCCGCCTTGGCGGCGGTCGGGTCGAGGTACGTGCCGCCCAGGGTGAGCGGGCGCAGCTGCGGGTCCAGGTCGTAACGCAGCGGGATGCCGGTGGGGATGTTCAGCTTGGCGATCGCCTCGTCGGAGATCTGGTCCAGGTGCTTCACCAGGGCGCGCAACGAGTTGCCGTGCGCGGCCACCAGCACCGTACGGCCGGCCAGGATGTCCGGCACGATCGAGTCGTACCAGTACGGCAGCATCCGCTCGACGACGTCCTTGAGACACTCGGTACGCGGCATCAGCTCGCCCGGCAGCAGCGCGTAACGCGGGTCGCCGACCTGCGAGAACTCGTCGTCGTCCGCGATCGGCGGCGGCGGCGTGTCGTACGAGCGGCGCCAGAGCATGAACTGCTCCTCGCCGTACTCCTCCAGGGTCTGCTTCTTGTTCTTGCCCTGGAGGGCGCCGTAGTGCCGCTCGTTGAGCCGCCACGACCGACGCACGGCGATCCAGTGCCGGTCGGCGGCGTTGAGCGCCAGCTCGGCGGTGCGGATCGCGCGGCGCATCACGCTGGTGTGCACCACGTCCGGCAGCAGGTCGTGCTCGCGCAGCAGCTCGCCGCCGCGGCGCGCCTCGGTCTCGCCCTTCTCGGTCAGGTCGACGTCGACCCAGCCGGTGAAGAGGTTCTTGGCGTTCCAGTCGCTCTCGCCGTGCCGCAGCAGGACCAGCGTCCCGACGGTGGGCCCCTCGCTAGCAGTCATGCCGATCATCCTGCCGCACGTCGCCGGGCGACGCGCGGGCGGTGGTCGTGACGACCACCACGTGGAAAATGCGCTGCCCGGAGATCCGGCCTGCCACTAGGTTGTAAGGCGCAACAATCAAGACGGTCATTACGGGCGGGGGCGCCGACGTGCGGACGATGCAGGGCTGGTTCCGGGACACCACCGGCGGGCTACCGGTCACCTTCTGGTACCTGTGGGCCGGCACCCTGATCAACCGGCTCGGCTCGTTCGTCCTGGTCTTCCTGGCCATCTACCTGACGCAGGAGCGCGGCTTCTCCGCGTCGCAGGCCGGGCTGGTGCTCGGCCTGTGGGGCGTCGGAGGGGCGCTCGGCACCACTGCCGGCGGCACGCTGAGCGACCGCTGGGGCCGCCGGCCCACCCTGCTCACCGCGCATCTCGGCGCGGCCACCATGATGCTCGCCCTCGGCTTCGCCCGGGAACTGTGGGCCGTGGCGCTCGGCGCCCTGCTGCTCGGCATGTTCGCCGAGGCGGCCCGGCCCGCGTTCGGCGCGATGGTGATCGACGTGGTGCCGGAGAAGGACCGGCTGCGCGCATTCTCGCTGAACTACTGGGCGATCAACCTCGGCTTCGCCAGCGCGGCGATCCTCGCCGGCCTCGCCGCCGAGGTCGGCTTCCTGCTGCTCTTCGTGGTCGACGCGACCACCACCGTGATCACCGCACTGGTCATCTTCCTCAAGGTCGGCGAGACCCGTCGGGCCCCCGCCGGCGGGGGTGGCCAGCGGGGCTCCGGCGCCCCGGTCGGGGCGCTGCGCACCATCCTGCGCGACCGGGTCTTCCTCGGCTTCGTGACGCTCAACCTGTTCGCCGCGCTGGTCTTCCTCCAGCACATCTCGATGCTGCCGATCGCCATGGGCGACTCCGGGCTTAGCCCCACCACCTACGGCTCGGTCATCGCGCTCAACGGGGTGCTGATCGTGGTCGGCCAACTCTTCGTACCCCGGCTGATCAGGGGCCGGAGCCGGTCGCACGTGCTCGCCCTGGCGTCGGTGGTGATGGGCGTCGGGTTCGGGCTCACCGCCTTCGCCGACACCGCCTGGTTCTACGGCCTGACCGTGCTGGTCTGGACAGTCGGTGAGATGCTGAACTCGCCGTCCAACGCCACCCTGATCGCCGAACTCTCCCCCGCCGAGCTGCGCGGCCGCTACCAGGGCGTCTTCTCGCTCTCCTGGCAGGGGGCCGCCGCGGTCGCGCCAGTCCTCGGGGGCCTGGTCCGGGAGCAGGCCGGCAACGCCCAGCTCTGGTTCGGCTGCGCCGCCATCGGCGGGCTGATGGCGCTCGCCCACCTGATCTCCGGCCCGGCCCGGGAGCGGCGGGCCACGCTGCTGCTGACCAGCACCGGTCCCGTCGTGCCGGTGGTGGCGATCCGCCCGCCCGCCCCGCAGGCCGCCGAGGCGGCGGCGACGGCCCCCGCCGAGCCGATCGGTCCGGCAGGGGACGACGATCTGCCGGACGAGGGCCCGGGGCGGCCGGTCGGCCCGGCAGGGAGCGACGGCGTGCCGGACAGGGGCCCGGGGCGGCCGGTCGGCCCGGCACGGGGCGACGGCCTGCCGGACAGGGGCCCGGGGCGGGCGCCGGAGCCGACGGGAGCGCGGTGACCAGCGACACGCTGGCGCGGCAGCCCTCGGCTTCCTACGGTCGAGGACGCTTCGGTTAGGAAACAGAACTGTCGGGAGGACGGGTGCGGGCCCTGCGCCGCTGGCTGGACGACACCGCGGGCGGGCTCCCCGCCACCTTCTGGTACCTCTGGGCCGGCCTGCTGATCAACCGGGCCGGCGCGTTCGCGATGCTCTTCCTGTCGCTCTACCTGACCGAGGCGCGGGGAGCGAGCGAGGCACTCACCGGCACGGTCGTCGGGGCGTACGGGCTGGGCGGGGCGGGCGGCGTGCTGCTCGGCGGGGTGCTGGCCGACCGGTGGGGTCGGCGGTCCACCCTGCTCGCCGCCCATCTGGCCACCGCCGGACTGATGGTCGGGCTGGCCTTCAGCCGGCACCTGATGATGATCGCGGCGCTCGCCGCCCTGGTCGGGGTGGCGCACTCGATGCCCAGTCCCGCCTTCGTGGCGGCGATCGTCGACGTGGTGCCCGAACGGCGACGCTCCCGGGCCTTCAACCTCCAGTTCTGGGCGTTCAATTTGGGTATGGCGGTGGCCTCGCTGCTGGCCGGTCTCCTCGCCGAGGCGAGCTTCGTCGCGCTCTTCCTGGTCGACGCCGCCGCCACCGCGCTCGCGGCGGCGGTCATCGCCTGGAAGGTCCCGGAGACGCTCCCCCGCCGCGCCGCCAGGGCTGCCCCGATCTTGGACACTTCCCGCTCCGACGGGACGGAAAGTGTCCAAGATCTTGGGCTGGCACCGGTCCGCGGCAGCGGAGCGGTGACGCGGCGGGCGGGGCGCGGGCAGCGGCCGGGGTGGCGGCGGCCAGCGGAGCAGCAGCAGCGGGTGGGGCGGGTGCGGCAGCCGGGGCTGCACACTGCGCTGACCGACCGCACCTTCCTCACCTTCGTGGGCCTGACCTTCGTGTTGGCCGTGCTGACCATGCAGACGTCGACGATCATGCCCCTGGCGATGAGGTCGGACGGCCTGCGCCCGTCGGCGTACGGGGCGGTGGTGGCGCTCGGCGGAGTGCTGATCGTGCTCGGGCAGCTCTTCGTACCACGGCTGATCGAACGGCACCGCAAGGACCGCGTCCTGGCCGTCTCCACCGCGCTGCTGGCGCTCGGCTTCGCCACCCTCGCGTTCGCCGACGACGTGGCGGTCTACCTGGCCGCAGCGGTGGTCTGGACGGTCGGGCAGATGCTCGCCGCGCCGCCCAACGCGCAGATCAACGCCGACCTCGCCCCGCTCGAGCTGCGGGCCCGCTACCAGTCGGTGTTCTACCTGGCCTTCCCTGCGGCGTCGTTCGTGGCGCCCACCCTGGGCGGGGTCAGCCTCCAGTACCTCGGGGACCGGCACTGGCTCATCGTCGGCGGGCTCGGGCTGCTGGCCGCCGGCTGCCACCTGCTCGCCGGCCCACCCCGCGAACGCCGCGTAGCCGCCCTCCGCCAGCTCTCCGCCCCCCTCCCCCCGCCTCCGACCCCCACCCCGTCCTCGGTGCGGTGATCGTGAGGTTGGCGGCGCCCCCGAGGGAGATCGACATCGCCCACCGCCAGGCGGCAGACGGGGAGAAAAGTCAAAGGGGTGGGGACAGCAGAACGCCCACCGCGACTCGTGATCGCGATGGGCGTTCGCACCGTATGACCGGCGGCGGCGGGCGAAGCCCACCCCCGTAGGCGTCGCCCGCTCGCGCCGCCGGTCCAAACAGGTGGCCACCGTCCCCCAACGGTGTTGTTCCACCCGTCCCCTGCGCCTCACTCGGTGCACGGATCTGATCGATCCACCGCTCCCCCGAACGGTTCCAAGCGTGGCGCGGTGCAATAAAGTTAGTTCGCCCGGGATTACGAAGACAACCTGGAAGGGCTGTCTCGCCGGTCACAGCTCCGGTGTCCCACCGCGAGTACCGTCACTTCGGGCCTCGGTGGTGGCCAACAGCGCTTACCCGTCGACCATTCCCCCAAACACGTCAGGCGTCCTCACGATCGGGCGATTCCGTACGGAAGAAGTTGCTCGGCCGGCCGTCACGGAGCTGCTCCTGGTAGATCAGGTTCAGCTTCCGCTCGTCGAAGGTCCGGAACCACTCGTCCCAGGTGATCTCACGTACCCGGCTGCTCTCGCGGTAACCGGGCATGTTGAAGGTGAGCACGCCGGCCCGCCCCTCCCGCTCGGTCCCCGCGATCGTCGCCGGTGCGGCGCCGCGCTCCCGCGCCCAGTTGCGGATCACGTCGTGGTTGGTGGTCACCAGGCTTCGGCCGGGGCGCTCCGGCCGGTCGGCGGTGGACGAGATGAGCTGCGAGGAGCGCACCGACCGCGAGGTGCTCCGCCCGGTCCGGACACCGGTCGCCGTACCGCCGCGCGTCGTGCCCGCCCGCGACGACGCCGACGCGCGGGCCGCCGTGGACTTCCGGGCCGCCGGCGTGGTCTTCTTCGCCGGGGCCGCCTTCGCGGCGGCCTTCCTGGCCGGAGCCCGCTTCGCCGCAGCCGTCTTCTTCGCCGCCGGAGCCCGCTTCGCCGCCGCCGTCTTCTTCGCCGCGGGTGCCCTCTTCGCCGCCGCCGTCTTCTTCGCCGCAGCCTTCTTCGCAGCCGCCTTCTTCGCCGGAGCGGCCTTGTTCGCCGCCTGTGCCCGGCCCGGGGCGGCCTTGTTCGCCGCCCGGCCCGACGCCGCCTTCTTCGTGGCGGCGGCCCGTCCGGCGGACGCCCGCGTTCCCGTCGCCCGACCGGCGGGCCCGGTGCTGCGACGCGCGGCACCGCCCGAGGGACGCTCCGCCCGCAGGGTCTTCGCCAGCGTCTTCACCAGTTCCGGCTTGCGCAGGGCGGAGATGCCGGAGACCCCGCGCTTGCGCAGTTGCCCCCGGATCTCGTCCACCTTCATCCCGGAGATCTCGGATTCGGAGATCGACGGGGTGTTCGGGGTCTGGTTGCCCGGCTGCCGTTTCGTCCTGGTCGCAGTCCCGCCGCGACCTGAGCTGTTCCGCTGAGCCATGGGACGCTCACGCTCCTCGACAGTTGGTCCTCGGCGCGCGGCGGGTCCCAGTGCCGCACCGCGCGGTGCGGCATACCCGTCAGGACCGGTCCGAACCTCCGACCGGGGCACCCGTGGTCCAGGCCCGGGCGACGAGCGCGGCCAGGACCATCCCGGCGAGCACGGCCCGAGGCGGTCGCCGGCGACACTCCCGGTCGGCCCGGCGGCACCGGTACGGCCCGACGGCATCCGACTCCCCGGCGGCACCAGGCTGCCCGACAGCATGCAACTGCCGGCGGCACCGGTACGGCCTGACGGCACCAGGCCGCCCGACGGCATCCGAATGCCCGGCCGCGGCCGAATTCCGACGGCGACCGACTACCCGGCAGCGCCCGGCTGCCCGGCCGCGCCCGGCTGCCCGGCCGCGCCCGGGGAGGGCTCGAAGAGGTGGGCGAACGCCGCGAGGTTGGCGGTGGACTCGCCCCGCTTGACCCGCCACTCCCACTCCCGCCGGATCGAGCTGCCGAAGCCGATCTCCAGCATCGTGTCGAAGGACTCGTCGGCGTACGTCAGCACCGCGCCCAGGAGCCGGTCCAGCTCGTCGGCGTCGATTCCGGCCGGGTTGACGCGACCGGTCAGGTAGACGTCGCCGACCGCGTCGACGGAGAAGGACACGCCGTACATGCGGGCGTTGCGCTGCAACAGCCAGGCCCACAGCTCCTCGCGCCGCTCGTCCGGCTGGCGCATCACGAACGCCTCGATCCGCAGCGCGTGCTCGCCGAGGATGAGGTTGCAGACCGTCTTCAGCTTGTGGGTGCCCGGCAGCGTGACCGCGTACGAGCCCGGGCCGGTCGACTCCCAGGCCAGCTCCCGCTCGTCGCAGACCGACTCGATCAGGGCCGCAAGATCACTCTTCCCGCTCATCGGATCCACTCTACGGCCGGCACCGCCCCGGCACCGGACGACGACGGCCGGTACGAGAGCGGCCGGCCCAGGCAACGACGGTCGGCACCAGGCAACGGGGGTCGGCGCGCGACCGTGGGCAGGCGGTCGCGCGCGAGTGGTCACCAGGAGCAGGACATCGCCGGGCCGCAGGCCAGCTCGGAGGCGAGCCGGGCCCGGTGCGCGGCGATCGCCTCGCCGTAGACGGTGAGCAGCCCGGAGGCGGTGCGGTGCCAGGAGAAGTTGCGGGCGTGCCGCGCGGCGCCCCGGGCCAGCTCGGCGCGGTGGGGCCGGTCCGGCAGTAGGCGGCCTAGCGTACGGGCCCAGTCGGCCGGGTCGTGGCCGTCGATCAGCACGCCGCTGACCTGGTCCCGCACGGCGGTCACGAGGCCGCCGACGGCGGCGGCCACCACGGGCGTACCGCAGGCCTGCGCCTCCAGCGCGACCAGGCCGAAGGATTCGTTGTACGACGGCACCGCGACCAGGTCGGCGGCCCGGTACAGGGCGGGCAGGTCGTCACCGGTCTGCGGGGGCAGGAAACACACCCGGTCGGCGACGCCGAGCGTGCCGGCCAGCTCCATCAGGGCGGTCGGCCGGTCCAGCCCGCTGCCGCTGGGGCCCCCGCAGATCACCACGGTCACCTGGTCGGCGAGGACCGGGTCGCGCTCGCGCAGCGCGGCCACCGCGCGGATGAGCACGTCCGGGGCCTTCAGCGGCTGGATGCGGCCGACGAAGGCCACCACGTAGCCGGTGGCGGGCAGCCCGAGCCGGCGGCGGGCCTCGACGGCGACCCGGTCGCGGTTGCCCGGGGCCGGGCGGAACCGGTCCAGGTCCACGCCGGGCTCGACCACGGCGACGCGCGCCGGATCGGCGTCGTACCGGTCGATGAGGTCGCGGGCCTCGACCTTCGTGTTCGCGACCAGCCGGTCGGCCTCGGTGACCACCTGTTCCTCGCCGATGACGCGGGCCTTCGGTTCGGGGCGGTCCCCCGCGGCGAGCTGGGCGTTCTTGACCTTCGCCAGCGTGTGCGCGGTGTGCACCAGCGGCACCCCCCAGCGCTCCTTGGCCAGCCAGCCGACCTGGCCGGAGAGCCAGTAGTGGGAGTGGATCAGGTCGTAGTGGCCCGGGGGCCGGGACGCCTCGGTGCGGAGCACGCCG
Organism: Micromonospora sp. USAFONa4; assembly: GCF_057197825.1. Taxonomy (NCBI): domain Bacteria; kingdom Bacillati; phylum Actinomycetota; class Actinomycetes; order Micromonosporales; family Micromonosporaceae; genus Micromonospora; species Micromonospora sp. USAFONa4. The sequence continues at coordinate 2,742,152 of NZ_CM170072.1, forward strand.
GCGGTGAAGGCGCAGAGCTGCCCCGGCAACTCCTCCTTGGTGAGCCCTTCGAGGGGGCCGGCGGTGACGTGCCGGACGTGCACGCCGGGCGCCGTCTCGACCACCGGGGGCAGGTCGCCGGAGGTGGCCCGGGTGAAGATCTCCACCTCGACGTCCGCCTCGGCCAGCCGCCGGGCGACCTCCAGGATGTAGACGTTCATGCCGCCGGCGTCGCCGGTGCCCGGCTGGTGCAGGGGTGAGGTGTGCACCGAGAGCGTCGCGATCCGCCGGGGGCGGGGCCACGGTCGCGCACCGCGCTGACGACCCACACCGGTGTGCAACTCCGCCACGTCCGCTCCCCTTTGTCACGGTTTATGCCGTCCGCACGCCCGGCGCCCTTCGGACAACGTCCCCGGCCGATGTCATCTTCCCCATCGGGCACCCGTAATGCGCCGGGGCGGCGCCCGGGCGTGACGGACCTCATCACCACGCCGCCCGCACCCGCCCCGGTGGCCCGGGGGAGAATGGCCGGATGACCTCTGTCGCCGTCGTCACCGGAGCTTCCAGCGGAATCGGGGCGGCCACCGCCCGCCGGCTCGCCGCCGAGGGGTTCCACGTCCTCGCCGCCGCGCGGCGTACCGACCGGTTGGCCGCCCTGGTGGCCGAGATCGAGGCCGCGGGGGGCGCGGCCACCGCCGTGGCCTGCGACGTCACCTCCGACGAGTCGGTGGCCGGTCTGGCCGGTGCGGCGACGGCCCTGGGCCCGGTCACCCTCCTGGTCAACAACGCCGGCGGCGCGCGCGGCCTGGACCCGGTCGAGTCCGGGTCGGTCGGCGACTGGCAGTGGATGTACGACGTCAACGTGCTCGGCACGCTGCGCGTCACCCAGGCGCTGCTGCCCGCCCTGGAGGCGTCCGGGGCCGGCACCATCGTCGTCGTCTCCTCGACCGCCGGCTTCACCGTGTACGAGGGCGGGGGCGGCTACGCCGCCGCGAAGCACGCGCAGACGGCGATCGCCGGCACGCTGCGACTGGAACTCTGCGGCCGACCGGTGCGCGTGATCGAGATCGACCCGGGCATGGTCCGCACCGACGAGTTCGGGTTGGTCCGCTTCGCGGGGGACGCCGAGCGGGCGGCGGCGGTCTACGCCGGGGTCGAGGAGCCGCTGGTCGCCGAGGACGTCGCCGACTGCGTCGCCTGGTGCGCGACGCGCCCGCAGCACGTCAACGTGGACCGCCTCGTCGTACGGCCGCTGGCCCAGGCCGCCCAGCACAAGGTGCACCGGGTCGGCTGAGCCGGCCCGGACGGTCGCGGACGATGGCGGGCACGGCGCGGCACCGGCCGCTGGGCGTGGTGACCCGGGGGACGACAAACCCGAACCGGCTCCGCCGGGTGGACAACTGGATCGTCGAGACCTGCGGGGAGGCGCTGCGCGGGGCGGCCGACCCGCTGGTGGTGGACCTCGGCTACGGCGCCAGCCCGGTGACCGCCGTCGAGCTGCGCGCCCGGCTCGCCACCGCGGTCCGCCCCGATGTGCGGGTCGTCGGGCTGGAGATCGATCCGGTACGCGTCGCCGCCGCCCAACCCTCCACCGACCCGCCCCGGCTCACCTTCGCCCGGGGCGGGTTCGAGCTGGCCGGGCTGCGGCCCGCCCTGGTCCGCGCGTTCAACGTCCTGCGCCAGTACGACGAGCGCGAGGTCGCCGACGCCTGGCGCACCATGACCGCCGGGCTGGCCCCGGGCGGGCTGCTGGTCGAGGGCACCTGCGACGAGTTGGGGCGGCTCGGCGGCTGGCTGCTGATCGACGCCGACGGCCCCCGTACGCTGACCCTCGCCGCGAAGCTCACCACCCTGGAGACTCCGGCGGAGCTGGCCGAGCGGCTGCCCAAGGCGCTGATCCACCGCAACGTCCCCGGCGAGCGGGTCCACGACCTGATCCGCGCGCTCGACGACGCCTGGCACGCCGCCGCCGGCTACGCCCCGTTCGGCCCGCGCCAACGCTGGCTGCACGCGGTCTCGGCGGTCCGTACGGCGGGCTGGCCGGTCCTGGACGGCCCCCGTCGCTGGCGCCACGGCGAACTCACCCTCCCCTGGCCCGAGATCGCCCCCACCTGACGGCTGCCCGGCGGCGGGTCAGATGGTGCAGTTGATGAGGATCGGTTCGGGGTGCAGGGTCACGCCGAAGCGGTCGTGGACGCCGTCGCGGATCTCCCGGGCCAGCTCGACCAGGGACGCGGTGCTGGCGGTGCCGCTGCGGTTGGTCAGGGCGAGGGTGTGCTTGCTGGAGATGGCGACGCCCTCCGGCCCCGCGTGGCCCTTGCCGAAGCCGGCCCGGTCGATCAGCCAGGCGGCGCTGACCTTGACCATGTCCCCGGGGCAGGGCCATGACGGCGGCTCGCCGAGGTCGGCGGCGCGCTCGCGCAGCAGCTCGTACGCGGCGGCGTCCAGCACGGGGTTGGTGAAGAACGAGCCGACCGAGCGGGTGTCCGGGTCGGTCGCGTCGAGCACCATGCCCTTGCCGGCGCGCAGCCGCAGGACCGTGGCCCGGGCGTCGGCCAGCGGCACCCGGTCCCCCACCTGTACGCCGAGCGCCCGGGCCAGTTCCGCGTAGCGCACGGGGCCGGACAGCGGCGAGCGGGCGAGCCGGAAGTCGACGGAGAGCACCACCCAGCGGTCGCTGTACTTGAAGATGCTGGACCGGTACGCGAACCCGCAGTCGGCGGCGTCGATCCGCCCGACGGTCCCCTCGACCCGGTCGTGGACTTCGACGCCGAGGATGGTCTCGGCGACCTCCTGGCCGTACGCGCCGACGTTCTGGATGGGGGTGGCGCCGGTCGAGCCGGGGATGCCGGAGAGGCACTCCAGGCCGGACCAGCCGTTGGCGACGGTGGTGGCGACCAGCTCGTCCCAGGGCTCGCCGGCCTCGACGCGTACGGTGACGGTGTCGGTGTCCTCGGCGACCACCCGCACGCCCCGGGAGCGCACCAGGACGACGGTGCCGGGGAAGCCGGCGTCCCCGATCACGACGTTGCTGCCCCCGGCGAGGAGCAGGACCTGCTCGTCGCGCCCGGCCGCCTCCCGCACGGCCCGCACGATCGCGTCGGCGTCGGTGCCGGCGACGACACGGCCGGCGGGACCGCCCAGGCGTAGGGTGGTGTATCGCGCCAGGTCGCACGTCGTGGCGGGTTCGGTTCCGGTTGTCGGCTGGGCGTAGACGTCTGACACGCCTTTCACCCTAGGCTGAGGGGTAGCCGTGGCGCCCACTGGTGGCCCGGTCACCCCCGGGAGGATGGCGATGAGCAGACTGCACGCAACGAAGGACTTCTGGTTGGGAGCGCTCCGGGCGGAGGGCCCGGCGTTCGCCGCCGCCGTGGCGGAAGCCCCGCCGGAGACACCGGTGCTGTCCTGTCCCGGCTGGACGGTCGCCGACCTGACCCTGCACCTCACCTCCATCTACCGCTGGGTGCACTCGTTCGCGGGCACCGGCGCGGCCACCCCGTCGCCCGGCAGGTCCGAGCCGGTCGAGCTGGAGCCGGGCGTCGCCCCGCTCCAGCTCTGGCAGCAGGCGTACGACCAGCTGATGACCCTCTTCGACGGCCTCGACCCGGAGGCCCCGGCGTGGAACTGGGCGCCGCAGCCGAAGAAGGCGGGCTTCTGGCCGCGCCGGATGGCGCACGAGACCGCGGTGCACCGGTGGGACGCCCAGCTCGCCATCGCGGCGGGCGAGCCGGTCGAGGCGAAGCTCGCCGCCGACGGGGTGAGCGAGATCCTGGACACCTGGCTGCCGGCCGGTCGGCGCCGCACGGCCGGCCAGTGGCGCGGGGTGGTGCAGATCTCCGCGGTCGACGCCGGTCAGGAGTGGTTCCTGCGGCTGCGCGGCGAGGGCGTGGCGCTGCTCGACACGGCCACCATCTTCGACCATGACGACCACCACGCGCGGGCGCAGGTCAGCGGCACCGCGAGCGACCTGCTGCTGGCGCTCTGGGGCCGGGTCGGCCTCGACACGCTGGACGTGGCCGGCGACCGGGCCCTGCTGGAGGGCCTCCGCGTCGGCTGATCCACCGCCGCGCGGAGCCGGGCCCCGAGGGCTCCGCGCAGTCCCACCGCAACGTACGACGAGAGTGGCCGCCCGGCACAGGCGGCCACTCTCTTTGCGTCCGGTCTCGATCGACAACCAGGAGAGAGCGCTCTCTTGACACCGGACCGGACCAACCACCACCCTGTCGTGAGAGCGCTCTCTCAGCTCTGCTCCACCACCTGCCTCACCACCTCAGACGACCTGAGAGGGGTCCGACCGATATGGGTGTCTTTCCGCGCCGCCGCCTGGCGGCGGTGGCCCTCGTCGCCGCCACCGCGCTGTTCGCCACCGCCGGCTGCGCCGGCGACGAACCCGCCGAGGACGGCAAGATCACGTTGACCGTGGACGTGTTCAGCCAGTTCGGCTATGAAGAGCTCTACAAGGAGTACATGGCCAGCCACCCGAACGTGAAGATCGTCGAGCGTGGCACGGGCACCAACCTCGACGACTACTCGCCGAAGCTGACCCAGTGGCTCGCCGCCGGCAAGGGCGCGGGCGACGTCGTCGCCATCGAAGAGGGGTTGATGGTCGAGTACAAGGCCAACCCCGACAACTTCGTCAACCTGCTCGACCACGGCGGAGCCGAGCTCCAGGGCAACTTCCTGGAGTGGAAGTGGAAGGGCGGGATGACCCAGGACGGCAAGCTGATCGGCCTGGGCACCGACGTCGGCGGCATGGCCATGTGCTACCGCACGGACCTGTTCGCCAAGGCCGGCCTGCCCACCGACCGCGAGTCCGTGTCGAAGCTCTGGCCGACCTGGCAGGACTACGTCAAGGTCGGTGAGCAGTTCAAGGCGAAGAACACCGGCGCCGCGTTCCTGGACGCCGCGACCAACATCTTCAACACGATCGTGCTCCAGACGGCCGGCAACGCGCAGGGCTACCACTACTACGACACCAGCGGAAACCTGGTGGTGGACAGCAACCCGGCGGTCCGGCAGGCCTGGGACACCACCATGGACATCATCGACTCCGGCCTCTCCGGCAAGTACGGCTCCTGGTCCGAGGAGTGGGTGTCTGCCTTCAAGCAGGCCAAGTTCGCCACCATCGCCTGCCCGGCCTGGATGACGGGCGTCATCGAGGGCAACGCCGGCGCCGAGGCCAAGGGCAAGTGGGACATCGCCCGGGTGCCCGGCAACGGCGGCAACTGGGGCGGCTCGTGGCTCGCCGTGCCGACCCAGAGCAAGCACCGCGCCGAGGCCATCGAGCTGGCGAAGTTCCTGACCAGCGCCAAGGGCCAGATCGGGGCGTTCAAGGCCAAGGGCCCGCTGCCCTCCTCGCCGCAGGCGCTGGCCGACCCCGCGATCGTCGACGCCAAGAACGCGTACTTCTCCGACGCCCCCGTCGGGCAGATCTTCGGCGAGGGCGCCAAGACGCTGAAGCCCGTCTACATGGGGCCGAAGAACCAGGCCGTCCGCACCGAGGTCGAGAACGCCGTCCGGACGGTGGAACTGGGTCAGCGCAAGCCCGATCAGGGCTGGACGGACGCGGTCAACAACGCGAAGAAGGCCGCCGCCAAGTAGCCCGAGCCGGAGTGCGGGCGGAGGGCGCCGGGGGGCGCCGGTCCCGCCCGCACCCGGGAAAGGAGTGGTCCGGGCATGACCGTCCAGCTCGACCCGCGCCCGCCGGTCGCACCGGCGCCCCGCACCGGTCGACGCACACCGGCGATGCGGTTCAGCCGCCTCGACACGAAGTACTCGCCCTACCTGTTCATCGCCCCGTTCTTCGTGCTCTTCGGGGTGTTCGGGGCGTACCCGCTGATCTACACGTTCTGGGTCTCCCTGCACGACTGGGACCTGCTCGGCAGCAACCACCCGTTCGTCGGGCTGGAGAACTACAGCCGGCTGCTGGAGGACCCCGACTTCTGGCACTCCGTCGTCAACACCCTCGGCATCTTCGTCATCTCCACCGTCCCGCAGCTGCTGGCCGCGCTCTGGCTGGCCAACCTGCTCAACCGGCAACTGCGGGCCCGGACGACGTTCCGGATGGCGGTGCTGATCCCGAACATCACGTCGACGGCGGCGGTCGCGATCGTCTTCGGGGTGCTCTTCGGCCGCGAGTTCGGCATGGTCAACTGGCTCCTCGACCTGGTCGGGATCGACGCGATCGAGTGGAAGTCGAACCGGTTCGCGTCCTGGGTGGCCATCTCCACGATGGTCGACTGGCGGTGGACCGGCTACAACGCGCTGATCTTCCTGGCCGCGATGCAGGCCATCCCGCGCGACCTGTACGAGTCGGCCGCCATCGACGGGGCCGGCCGGGCGCGCCAGTTCTGGTCCATCACCGTGCCGCTGCTCAAGCCGACGATCATCTTCACCGTCATCATCTCCACCATCGGCGGGCTCCAGCTCTTCACCGAGCCCCGGCTGTTCCACTCCGGAACCAACCCGATCCGGGGCGGAACGCTACGGGAGTCGCAGACCGTGACCATGTACATGTTCGAGAACGCCTTCGCGCCCCACTACAACTTCGGCTACGGCTCGGCGGTGGCGTGGCTGCTCTTCGCCCTGATCGCGCTCGTCGCGGCGATCAACGTGCTGCTCCTGCGCCGGCTCGGCGGCGCGAAGCCGCCGAAGGAGGACGCGAAGTCGAAGGAGGGAGCGCGATGACCCGCCTCTGGGCCGCCAGCCGGCTCACCTACGCCGCGCTGATCGCCGCCGGGGTCCTGTCGATCTTCCCGATCTACTGGATGTTCGTGGTGGCGAGCCGCTCCAACGACGCGATGGGCCAGCTGCCACCACCGGTCACCCCCGGCGGCAACTTCGGCGCGAACGTGTCCCGGCTGCTGAACAACACCGACGCGTACTTCGTCGCCGGCCTGGTCAACTCGGCGATCGTGGCGGTCACGGTCACCGTCTCGGTGGTCTTCTTCTCCACGCTGGCCGGGTTCGCCTTCGCCAAGCTGCGGTTCCGGGGGCGCAACGCGCTGCTCATGGTGATCATCGCGACGATGATGGTGCCCACCCAGCTCGGCGTCATCCCGCTCTACCTGCTGATGACGAAGCTCAACTGGAACGACCGGCTGCCGGCGGTGATCGTACCGGCCCTGGTCACGGGCTTCGGGGTGTTCATGATGCGGCAGTACGCGGGCCAGGCGGTCAGCAACGAGCTGATCGAGGCGGCCCGGGTGGACGGCTGCAACACCGCGCGGATCTACTGGAACGTCGTGCTGCCGGCACTGCGCCCGGCCGCCGCCGTGCTGGGGCTGCTCACGTTCATGACCACCTGGAACGACTTCCTGTGGCCGTACGCTGTCCTCAACGACCCGGAGAACCCGACCGTGCAGCTCGCCCTGCGCACGCTGTCCGACGGGTACTACACGGACATGTCCCAGGTGTTCACGGGAACGGCCATCGCCACCCTCCCGCTGTTACTGGTCTTCGTCCTGTTCGGCCGCCAGATCATCGGCGGCATCATGGAAGGTGCGGTCAAGGCGTGAGCACTCTGCGATTCCCCGACAACTTCGTCTGGGGGGCGGCCACCGCCGCGTACCAGATCGAGGGGGCGGCCACCGACGACGGTCGCGGCCCGTCGATCTGGGACACCTTCAGCCGTACGCCCGGCAAGGTCCACCACGGCCACACCGGCGACGTCGCCTGCGACCACTACCACCGGTACGCCGACGACGTGGCGCTGATGGCGGAGCTGGGGCTGAAGGCGTACCGCTTCTCGGTGGCCTGGCCCCGGATCCAGCCGGACGGCACCGGCCCGGTCAACCCGCGCGGCCTGGACTTCTACGACCGGCTGACCGACACGCTGCTGGCCCGGGGCATCGACCCGATCGTCACCCTCTACCACTGGGACCTGCCGCAGGCGCTTGAGGACCGGGGCGGCTGGACCAACCGCGAGACGGCCGAGCACTTCGCCACGTACGCCACGGCGGTGCACACCCGGCTCGGCGACCGGATCCGCACCTGGACGACCCTCAACGAGCCGTGGTGCTCGGCCTACCTCGGCTACGGCAACGGGGTGCACGCCCCCGGCGAGCAGGACGCGGGCGCGGCCTTCACCGCCGTACACCATCTGCTGCTCGGGCACGGCCTGGCGGCCCGCGCGCTGCGCGCGGCCGGCGCGCAGACCGTCGGGATCACGGTCAACCCGGCCGACGTACGCGCGGCCGACCCGGACAGCGCCGCGGACGCGGCGGCGGTCCGCCTCGTCGACGGCCTGCACAACCGGATCTTCCTCGACCCGCTGCTGCGCGCGGCCTACCCCGACGACGTGCTGGAGCACGTGGCCCGCATCGTCGAACCGACGTTCATCCGCGACGGCGACGAGAAGCTGATCGCCGCCCCGATCGACCTGCTCGGCGTCAACTACTACGCCCCCACCTACGTCGCCGGACGGCCGGACGGCGGGGGCGGCAGCGCCTACCCGGGCACCGACGGCGCGGTGGAGTTCCTCCCGCCGACCGGGCCGCTGACCGACATGGGGTGGATGATCGAACCGGCCGGGCTGACCCGGCTGCTGGAACGCCTCGCCACGGACTACCCCGGCGTGCCGCTGATGGTCACCGAGAACGGCGCGGCGTTCCCCGACAAGGCCGACGCCGACGGTGCCGGGCAGGTGCTGGACGCGGACCGCATCGCCTACCTCGACGGGCACCTGCGCGCCGTGCACGAGGCGATCTCCCGGGGCGTGGACCTCCGGGGCTATCTCGTATGGTCGTTGCTGGACAACTTCGAGTGGGCCGAGGGCTACCGTCGACGGTTCGGGATCATCCACGTCGACTACCTGACGCAGCGACGCACACCGAAGTCCAGCGCCCGGTGGTACCAGGAGGTGATCTCCCGGAACGGGCTGTGACGAGGGTGGTAACGGGGATGACGACGGCGCAGCGGCCGACACTGGAAGCGGTTGCCCGGCGGGCGGGCGTCTCGCGGGCAACCGTGTCCCGGGTGGTGAACGGCTCCACGACGGTCGCCGAGCCCATCCGGGACGCGGTCCGCCGGGCGGTGGCCGAGCTGGGGTACGTGCCGAACCTGGCCGCCCGCAGCCTGGTCACCCAGCGGACCGACTCGATCGCCCTGGTACTGCCGGAGGCCGCCACCCGGGTCTTCTCCGACGACCAGGTCTTCCCCGGGATCATCCGGGGCGCGGCGCAGGAGCTGGAGGCGGCCGACAAGCAGCTCGTGCTGATGCTGGCCGGCTCGCCCGCCGGGCACGACCGGGTCGAGCGCTACACGACCGGGCGACACGTCGACGGGGTGCTCTTCGCCTCGCTGCACGGCGAGGACCCGCTGCCCGGCCGGCTCGCCCGGCTGGGCATCCCGGTCGTGTGCAGCGGTCGCCCCCTCGACGGCGCCGACGTGCCCTACGTCGACGTCGACCACGTCGGCGGGGTGGCCACGGCGGTACGGCACCTGCTCGACAGCGGACGCCGCCGCATCGCCACCATCGCCGGCCCGCAGGACATGGTGGCCGGCATCGAGCGCCTCGCCGGCTACCGCAACACGGTCGCCGAGGCCGGCCTGCCGGAGCTGGTGGCGACCGGCGACTTCACCCGCGAGTCCGGGGCGACGGCGATGCGGCAGCTCCTCGCCGAGCACCCCGACCTGGACGCCGTCTTCGCCGCCTCCGACCTGATGGCGCACGCCGCCCTGCGGGCGCTGCGCGAGGCGGGAAGGCGGGTGCCGGACGACGTGGCGGTCATCGGTTTCGACGACATCGAGACGGCGGCGTACACCGAGCCGCCGCTGACCACCGTCCGGCAGCCCATCGTGCAGCTGGGCCGGCAGATGACCCGGCTGCTGCTGCGGCTGGCCGCCGGCGAGGCGATCGAATCCCTGGTGCTCCCCACCGAGCTGATCGTCCGCGAGTCGGCCTGAGGTGTAAGGAAGGGCACCCTGTTGACGTTTCCTGTATGGGAAGGGCCCCCTCCTGACACCTCCCGACGAGTGCCGGAGTTAATCCGTGGAGGCGCTGCGCGGGCGCCGGTAGCGTCGCGCGGGTGACCGTGAACCTGATCCGCGTACCCGCCCTCTCCGACGTCGCCGAGTACGCGTACGCGGCGACGGTCGAGCCGCCGGCCCGGCTCGTGCACACCGCCGGCGCCTGCCCGCTCGACGCCGAGGGCCGGACCGTCGCGCCCGGCGACCCCGTCAACCAGGCCCGGCAGGTGATGGCCAACCTGGAGACCGCCCTCGCGGCGGCCGGGGCCCGACTCACCGACGTCGTCAAGACCACGGTGTACGTGGCGTCGTCCCGCCAGGAAGACCTGGTGGCCGTGTGGGAGGTGGTCCGCGACGCGTTCGGCGACCACGACCCGCCCAGCACCCTGCTCGGGGTGGCCGTGTTGGGCTACTCCGACCAGCTCGTCGAGGTCGAGGCCGTCGCCGCCGTACGCGGGGAGGGCTGACATGCGGATCCGGACCGCCCGTCCCGACGACGCGCCCGCCGTGGTGGCACTGCGCGCGCTCGTGCACCCCTACCTGGTGCGCGGCGTCGAGTCGACCCGGCAGATGATCGCCCAGCCCCCGCCCGGCGAGCAGTGGACCGCGTACGTCGTCGAGGTGGACGACACCGTGGTCGGCTGGGTGTCGGCGTACCGCAACGACCGGACCTCCGAGCCCGACGTCGGCGAGGTCTCCACCCTGCACGTGCACCCGGAGCACCGGGGGCGTGGCGCCGGCACCGCGCTGCTGACCGCCGCGCTGGGGCATCTGCGCGACATCGGGGCGCGCCGGGTGCGTACCTGGGCGTTGCCGGAGTCGCTGCCGTTCGCCCGCCGGCACGGGTTCACGCCGAGCCGGGAGCTGCGCTACTCGGCGCTGGACCTGCGGCCGGCCCCGCCGATGCCGCAACCGCCGTCGGGCGTACGGCTGCTGCCGCTGACCGACGTCGAGCCGCGCCGGGTCCACCTGGCCGAGGTGGCGGCGGCGGCCGACGAGCCGGAGGACGTGCCCGGCGACTCGATCAGCTACGAGACCTGGCGCTCCGAGGTCTGGGACAACCCTGGCCTGGACCGGGCGGCCAGCACGGTGGCCGAGGTCGGCGGCGAGATCGTGTCGTTCAGCCTCGTCAAGCGCGACGGCGACCGGATGTGGTCGGACTACACCGGCACGCTGCCGGCGCACCGGGGGCGCGGGCTGGCCCGCCTAGTCAAGACGGCGGCGCTGCACCGCGCCGCAGCCAACGGGGTACGCGTCGCCTACACCTCGAACGACGAGGCGAACGCGCCGATGCTGGCGGTCAACGTCGGGCTCGGCTACCGCCCGGTCGGTTCGAGCTGGTCCTGCCTGCGCGAGCTCGCCTGACGGTCCGGCTCGGGGTCGCGCGGAGTTGGAGCGCGTGCGCTCAGCCGGCGGCCCGCACCCGCTGGGCGACCGCCAGGGTCTCGGCGCCGAAGAGCACCAGCCGGGCCTCGGTGACGTGCGCCGGGGTGGCCGAGCCGAGCACCGACAGGGCCTGCCGGACGGCGTCCTCGACCGGCCAGCCGTAGACGCCGGCCGAGATCAGCGGGAACGCCACGCTCGTAGCGCCCAGCTCGTCGGCGACCCGCAGGCTGTTCGCGTAGCAGTCGCGCAGCAGCGGCGAGCGGTCCTCGTCGGTCGACCAGACCGGCCCGACCGTGTGCACCACCCAGCGCGCCGGCAGGTCGCCCGCGGTGGTGGCCACCGCCTGGCCGGTCGGCAGGCCCCGGCCGTACCGGGAGGCGCGCAGCGCCCGGCACTCGTCGAGGATGGCCGGCCCGCCCCGCCGGTGGATGGCGCCGTCCACTCCCCCGCCGCCGAGCAGCGACGAGTTGGCGGCGTTGACGATCACGTCCACCCGCTGCGTCGTGATGTCGCCCCCGACCAGGGTGATCTCCACGTCAGCCCTCCGTGACGGACTGGCCGAGCGAGCGGCGGGCCAGCAGGGTCGCCCCGGCGACGGCGGCCGGCATGACGAGCACCGCGCCGAGCGGGATCAGGAAGCAGACGAAGACCGCCACGCCGAAGCCGAGCGTGGTCGGCCGGTCCGCCTTGAGGTGCGCCCGCCGCTCCGGCAGCCGCATCCCGCGCCGGTAGAAGGGGGCGCCGACCAGCTCCACGGCGAGCAGCCAGCCACCGACCGCCGCGCCGATGACCGGCACCACGGTCTGGCCGACCACCGGGATGAACCCGGCGGCGAAGAGCGGGATGCCGAAGAGGATCGACAGGCCCACCAGCCGTACGGAGTCGGCGAGGCTGCGCCGCAGCGACGGCCAGAACGGCACGTCGACGGCGTTCGGCGTGCCGCCGAGGCGTTCCTCGACGCGTTCGGAGATCTTCTCGTAGAACGGGTCGCCGATGACCAGGGTGACGGCCGTGAAGCTGACCACCGCGAGCAGGCCGCCGAGGCCGAGGAAGGCCAGCCCGGCGACCACCCGCATGAGGCTGCGCCAAGTGGTCGACCAGTCGTCGGCGAACGGCGTGACCAGCGCGGCCAGGTCCTCGACGAAGTACGCCAGGGTGGCGAACGCGGCCACGAAGAGCACACCCGAGATCAACGCCGGGATGACGCCGAGCAGCATCAGCCCGGGGCTGCGGACGTAGAGGCCGAGGCCGCGCAGGAGCAGGCCCACGCCGGTGAAGAACCGGCTGGCGGCGCCGGTCACGGGCGCGGCGATGCGGGGTGCGTTCACGACCGCAGAGCCTAGTTGTACCCGGTCACGGGGGCGATCGCAGCCGGCCGCCTGGCGGGCCTCCGGACCCGCGCTCTACTGCCAGGTGGCGGTGTCGGGGTCGATGCCGTGGGCGCGTGCGCTGGCGTCGATGCTCTGCCGGAACCACGTGGTGAGGCCGGGACGGATGCCGTCGTAGTGGGCGGCGAATGCCGGATCGGCCTCGTACCTGCGGCCGAGACAGACCTGCATCTGCCTGGTGAGGGGAAAGTACGCGGAGAAGACCTCGCGGTGCCGCTCGACGAGTCGGTTCGCCTCCGGGCTGCCAGGGGTGACCCCGGCGTCCATCGCGTCGCCGAGGGCACGGTCGAGGTCGGCAACGGTGTCGGCGACGGCCTGCCATTCCTCCGGGCCGCGAGAGGCTGCGCGTTCGGCGTACTGCTGCCATTGCGTCGTGTCTCCGTAGCGGTGACGGGCCTGGGCGTGCCGGTCCGGGTCCCACTGGGGGCCGAAGATCGCGGCCTGCTGCTCGACGGTCAGCAGCAGGCCGCGCTCGTGGGCGTCGATCATGCGATCCAGGCCGGCGCTGAGTTGCTGGAGGCGGTCGATCCGCTGGGCGACCTGGATGCGCTGCGCGCGCAGTGCGCCGGGCACGTCTGCGGCCGAGTCGTCCAGGACGGCCCGGATGCTGTCCAGGCCGAGGCCGATCTCCCGGTAGACGAGGATGCGGTGCAGGCGTTCCAGATCGGCGGCGGTGTAGAGCCGGTAGCCGGCAGTCGTGCGCAGCGACGGTCGCGCCAGACCGATGCCATCCCAGTGGTGCAGCGCGCGGACCGTCACGCCCAGCCGCGTCGAGACCTGGCCGACGGTCAGGCCATCGGCGTCGGTGGCATCAGGCATGCTCCTCATTGTCGCCGCGACCGCCCGGTGGGGTGATCCCGATGGCTGCAAGGTTCCGCGCCTCCTGGCTGGCCGGGTCGAAGGGCTTCGCCGCGGTGAAGACGATCCGGGCGTTCTCGGGGGTGATCACCTCCACGTCGCGGGTGTTCCAGGGGGTGTCCCGGGGGCCGTCGACCGAGTCCGGGCGCAACGCACGACACGCCTCGACGAGGGGATCGATCTGGCTGAGCACGCCCGAGAAGCTGAAACTCATCGCTGGTGGCTGCGCCGGAACGCTCTCCGCCGAGCGGAGGAGTACGTCCTGGAACGCCCACCGGCGCAGGTGCACGAGCGTGCCGGGGATGCTGAACAACTCGAAGAAGCCGAGACCACGAGTCCAGAAGTCCACCGACGCCGCCAGGTCGCTCGTGGGAATCGTCACGAACGCGGGCATCCCGTAGATGCCCCGGAACGGCTCCGGCGCCACCGCGTCCGGGCCGGGATCGGGCACGGGACTGATCTCGAAAGCGTCGTAGTAGTCACTCATGCACCCCACCCTGGGGCCTTACGCGGCGTGAGGGTCAAGCCGCGTCGGTGCCGGTCCTACCGCTGGCCGCGACCAACGTCGTGGGCGCGGTACACCCGGTAGGCGGACCGCCGGCTGGGGACGTCGGGCGGGCACGGCAGGATGGACACGTGCGGGCGGCCCGGTTGATCTCGTTGGTCCTGCTGCTCCAGGCGCGGGAGACGATGACCGCCGCGGAGCTGGCGCGGGAGCTGGAGGTCTCCGAGCGGACCGTCTACCGCGACGTGCTGGCGCTCTCCGCCGCCGGGGTGCCGGTCTACGCCGACCGGGGCCGCGCGGGAGGCTACCGGCTGCTCGGCGGCTACCGGACCCGGCTGACCGGGCTGACCCGGGACGAGGCGGAGGCGCTCTTCCTGGCCGGGCTGCCCGGACCGGCGGGCGACATGGGGCTCGCCGACGCGGTGGCCTCGGCCGAGCTGAAGGTGCTCGCCGCGCTCCCACCGAGCCTGCGCGACGCGCCGGTGCGCACCGGGCAGCGCTTCCACCTGGACGTGCCGGGCTGGTTCCGGGAGGCTGGGCCGCCGCCGTGGCTGACCGAACTGGCCGGTGCGGTCTGGCGGGACCGGATCGTCGAGCTGCGCTACCGGCGCGGCGACCACGAGGTGACGCGCACCGTGCGGCCGTACGGGCTGGTACTCAAGAACGGCGTCTGGTATCTCGTGGGCCGGGTCGGCGACGACGTGCGCACGTACCGGGTGGACCGGGTCACTTACGTCGGGGTCCAGACCGCGACCTTCGACCGGGACGAGCGCTTCGACCTGGCCGGATACTGGCGGGAGCAGGCCGAGGAGTTCCTGCGCGGCATGCTCCGGGCCGAGGTCACGGTGCGGCTGAGCCCCGTCGGCCTGCGCCGGCTCCGCTTCGTCGCCGACGCCCCCTTCGCGTACGACGAGGCGCTCGCCGCGGCCGGCGAGCCCGACGGGCAGGGGTGGGTGGTGACCCGCCTGCCCGTCGAGTCCGTCGACGTCGCGTACCCCCAGTTGCTGTCCCTGGGGCCGGAGGTGGAGGTGCTCGACCCGCCGGACCTGCGGGAGCTGATGGTCGACGCCGCCAGGCGGTCCGCTGCGGTCTACCGGGTGGCGCCCGGTCAGCGGTAGCCGGTCACGTCGGCCGGTCTGTCCTTCTCCACCACCTCGGTGATGTAGCGGAACCCGTCCGGCCGGCTGCCGTCGACGTCGGTGAACCCGTACACCTGGGACAGCTCGCCGGCCGAGACGGACGCCTGGTTCCAGCGGGCCCGGTCCTCGTCGGCGGCGAGCGCGGCGACCGCGCGCCCGACGAAGGCCGGGGTCTCCGAGATGAGGAAGTGCGGATCCTTGGCGGCGCCGTCGCGCCAGTTCTCCTCGGTGACCCCGAAGTGCTCCAGCATCGCCTCGGACCGGATCCAGCCCGGTGTCAGCGCCACGGCGGTGCCGCCGTGCGGCTTCAGCTCGTGCCCCCAGACGTACGCGAGCCGGTTGACCGACGTCTTCGCGAGGTCGTAGAAGACCGACAGCCGGTAGTGGTCGTCGTTGTACGCCTTCGTGCCGTCGCCGACCTCGACGACCAGGCCGCCGGGGCGGCGGATCAGCAGCGGCAGCGCGAAGTGGGCGGTGACGACGTGCGTGTCGATCGCCAGGCGCAGGCTACGGAAGCCGGCGTCGAGCGGCTGCTCCCAGACCGGCTTCTCCCAGGTGGTCAGGGGGTCACCGCCCCAGATGTCGTTGACCAGCACGTCGAGGCGGCCCTGCTCGGCGTCGATCCTGGCGACCAGGTCGCGGACCTGCTCGGGGACGAGGTGGTCGACCCGGACCGCGATGCCGGTGCCGCCGGCGGCGGTGACCAGCTCGGCGGTCTCCTCGATGGTCTCCGGGCGGTCCATCTCGGAGCGACCGGCCCGGCTGCTGCGGCCGGTGGCGTAGACCGTGGCGCCGGCGGCGCCGAGCTGCACCGCGATCTGCCGGCCGGCGCCCCGCGTCGCCCCGGCGACGAGCGCGATCTTTCCTGTCAGCGGTTTCGTCATGCGGCGAGCCTGTCAGCGATACCTGACAGCCGAAGTCCGGTTTCGCGAACGCGTGTCGTCCGGCATGCTCGCCGGCATGCACCTGCTGCTCTCCGGGATCGTCGGCTCGGTCGCGTACGGGCTGGCCGGGCCGGGCTCCGACGTCGACCGGATCGGCGTCTTCGCCGCGCCCACCGTCGCCTTCCACGGGCTGCGCCCGCCCCGCGAGTCGGTGGTGACCACCGATCCCGACATCACCCTGCACGAGGCGGCGAAGTGGTGCCGCCTGGCGCTGAGCGGCAACCCGACCGCCACCGAGCTGGCCTGGTTGCCGGAGGACTGCTACGAGACCCGTACGGAGTTCGGCGACCGGCTGGTCGCCATCCGCTCGGCGTTCCTCAGCGCGCCCCGCGTCCGCGACGCCTACCTGGGCTACGCCGGCCAGCAGTTCCGCAAGCTGGAGTCCCGGGGCGACGGCACGTTCTCGGCCGACACCCGGCGGCGCACCGCCAAGCACGCCCGGCACCTGGCCCGGCTGGTGCACCAGGGCCGGCTGCTCTACGCCACCGGCGTGCTGGAGATCCGGCTCGCCGATCCGCAGTGGTTCCGCAGCTTCGGCGAGCGGGTGGCCGGCGGTGCGTTGGCCGAGGCACGGGCCCTGATCGCCGAGGCGGAACGCGACTTCGACCGGATCCGTACCCCGCTGCCGGACCGCCCGGACGAGGCGGCCGTGGAACGCTGGCTGCTCGACGTGCGCGCCGCCCACCTGTCGCCAGGTCCCGCCACGCCCTGACCCACCGGTCCGGGTCACCGCAAGTCGGACTCGTTGCCCTCGACCGGCTGGCGGCGGGCGACCGCGCGGGGGCTCAGTCCGCCAGGCGTACGCGGACCCGACGGTTGGCCCGCCCCTTGCTCTCCACCTTGACCACCTGCACCTTGCCGATCTGCGCGGTGGAGGCGACGTGCGTGCCGCCGTCGGCCTGGACGTCCAGCCCGACGATGTCGACGATCCGCACCTCCTGCTCCTCCGGCGGGATCAGGTTCGACTGGGTACGGATGATGTCGGGCAGGGCGAGCGCCTCGTCGCGGGGCAGCACCCGCACGGCCACCGCCCGGTCGGCGGCGACCTCGGCGTTGACCAGCTCCTCGATGCGGCTCTTGAAGTCGGACGGCACCTCGGGCAGGTTGAAGTCCATCCGGGCCTCGCCCGGTTCCATGTTGCCGCCCGTGACGAGCGCGCCGAAGTCGCGGAACACCACCCCGCAGAGCACGTGCAGCCCGGAGTGGGTCCGCATCAGCCGGGTGCGCCGGTCGTCCTCGACCGCGCCGGTGACCGCCGTGCCGGCCGGCGGCAGCGGGTCGCCCTCGACCGGGATCAGCCAGAGGTCGTCGCCCTTGCGGGTGCCGGCGATCCGGGTCTGCACCCCCTGCCAGAGCAGTACGCCGTGGTCCGGCGGCTGCCCGCCGCCGCCCGGATAGAACGCCGAGCGGTCCAGCACGATGCCCTGCTCGGGATCGGCGTGCAGCACCGTGCACTCCCACTCCCGCAGTGTCGGATCGGCGAGGTCCAGCCGGTGCGTACGACCGTGGTGTGTGACGCCCATGTCAGGGCACGTTACTCGTTCAGGAAGGCCGATATCCGGCTGCGCAGGTCGGCGCGTTCCGTCCAGAGGACGCCGGGCCGGTCGTACACGTGCAGGGTGGCCCGGGGCAGCGCGGCGGCGAGCTGCTCGGCGACCTCGACCGGGTGCAGGTCGTCGCCGGCACAGCCGATCACCAGGGCCGGCGCGGTGACGGCGGCCAGCGAACCGGCGTCGCGCAGGGGCGCCTGCTCGGGCAGGCTCGCCAGCCCCGGGGCGAGCCCGTCGCGCAGGAGCTGGTCGAGGCGCTGGCGCAGGTAGGCCCAGCCGGCCGGCGTGTTGCGTACGGCGGGCGGCAGCTCGGCCTGGACCACGTCGGCCACGGCGGCGGCGTCGCCGCTCTCCACCGCCTCGAACAGCGCGGTCAGCCGGGCCCGGGCGACCTCGCCGCGCGGCCGGTCGAGCGCCGCGGGCAGGAAGACGATGAGTCGCTCGAAGCGTTCGGGGCTCTCGGCGAGCAGCCGGCAGAGCGCGCCGGCGCCGAGGCTGGCGCCGAAGGCCCGGGTGGCGCCGCCGAGGTCGGCGACCGCGCGCAGGTCGCGGGCGAGGTCCAGGTAGCTCCACGGGCCGGGCGGCGCGTCGGAGCGGCCGTGCCCGCGGAACTGGAAGAACAGCTTGCGGCCCGTCACCCCGCTGCCGAACGGCCGGGTGGTGGCGATGCCGTTGCCCAGCCCGTGGGCGAACACCGTGACCGGGTCACCCGCGCCGGTGACGAGCTGCTCCAGGTGTACGCCGTGCGGCGTGGCGACCAGCTCGGTGTCCGGCTCCGGCAGGGCCGGTCGGCCGGTACGCGGGGCGCCCGGGCCCGGCCCCCAGGTGCGGGGCCCGCCGTCCGGTGGGGGCGGCCAGCGGAAACCCCTCACCAGAAGCCTTTGCCGTCGCTCAGGTCGCGCAGCCCCACCCGGACGTCGAGCAGGTAGATCAGGCCGGCGGCGATGCCGACGAGCCCGAAGAGACTGATCGGGCCGAAGCCGAGCAGGGTCAGCACCAGGCAGACGGCGAGGATCGCGATCCAGCCGCCCTTGGGCAGGGTGCCGATGGCGGCGAAGGCGTCGGAACGCTGGGTGATGGCGTGCACCAGGGCGATGCCCTGCACGATCAACGCGAAGACGAGCAGGATCAGCTCGATCACGTAGCGAACATCGAAGGCGAAGAGCGGCGCGGCGTAGGCCATGTCGGCAAGCTTATGCCGGTGACCCCGGATACGTCCGACAGGACGCATCCGGGGTCACCGGCGGAACGATCTACTCGGCGGCCGGGCGGGTCCGCTTGGTGGCCCGGGGCAGCTTCGCCGACGGGGTGGCGGCCGGCTCGGCGGCGGCCTTGGCGGCCTTGGTGGCCCGGGTCGCCGCCTTCTTCGCGGCGGCCGGCTTGGCCTCCAGCACCTCGGCCACGTCGGCCGGGGTCGGCACCTCGTCGGTCACGGCCGGGGTCGGCACGTCGGTGGTCACGGCCTGGGTCGGCACGTCGGCGGTGACGGACCGCACGGTGGCCGGCTTCGCGACGGCCTCGGCCGGCTCGGTCTCGGCTCCGGTCGCCTCGATGTCGGCGTTCACGGTCTCGGCGGCCTCCAGCACGCCGGCCCCGACGACCCGCTCACCCCGGGCGACAAGCGCGACGTACGCGGCCTGCGCCCGCTCCTGCGCGGCCTGGGCGCCGGCGACCACCACGGCGGCGTTGCGGGTGGCCAGCGCGCGGAGCCGGTCGAGGTCGGCGACCTCGCGCAGCCGCTCCAGGTCGGCGACCTCGCGCAGCTTGTTCAGGTCTGCGGCCTCGCGCAGGCGCTTCAGGTCCAGCTCGGTCGGGACGGCCTTCTCGCGCAGGCCCTCGGCGGTCAGGTTCGCCGTACGCAGCGTGTCGTTGGCCTTCTGGCGCAGCTCGACGCCGGTGACGACGGCCTTGCCACCCAGGTCGGCGACGACCTTGGTGCCGAGGTCGGTCACCACGGCGGGGAGCTTGCGCAGCTGCTGGAGGGCGAGCTCGCCCGCGCCCGCGGCGGCGTAGATCGGGGCCGGGATGCGGCTGGTCTTCGGCTGGGTCATCGCTTCTCCTCTTCGGCCGCGTCGCGGGCGGCCTTCTTCTCGGGGGTGTCGATCGGTGCGGGGGCGGGGCCGGCCTCGGTGACGGCGACCGACTCCAGCACGGCCTCGGTCGGGGTGCCCTCCGGTGTGGTGGGGCCCGTGGCGGCGAGGTTGGCCAGGTCGGGCGCGGCCTCGACGGGATCCGGCGTGCCCGCGCCGGCGGCGGCGTCGGTGCCGGCGGTGGGCGTCGCGCCGGTGGCCGCCGCGGTCGCCTCGGCGAGCCGCGCGTTCTCCCGGCGGAACGTCTCGTAGATCTGGGTGAGCGACTGCTTCTGCGCCATGGTCAGGTCGGGGTCGACGGAGATGGCCGCGAGCACGCCCTGGCCCTCCTTGTCGTCGAGCAGCCCGGCCCGCAGGTACATCGCGGGGGTGGAGACGCGCAGCGCGCTGGCGAGCTGCTGGAGCACCTCCGCGCTCGGCTTGCGCAGACCGCGCTCGATCTGACTGAGGTACGGGTTGCTGACCCCCGCCTGCTCGGCGAGCTGCCGCAGCGAGATCTTCGCGTTGCGGCGCAGGTCGCGAATGAACCCGCCGACGTCGGGAAGGTCCTTACCAGTGGCCATGGCCCGACGCTAACGCGCCCTGCTAGCTCCTGCAAGCAGAACGCTAACCAGAGTTAGCGACGTCTCATCCCGCCGCCCCGGCCACGCCCGCGCAGGGTGCGGCGGACCGGTCGCCGTCGGTAAACCGGTGGCGTCACCGCGGTCCCGATCGTCACGATCGAGCCCGTGCTCGCCGACCTGTGGCCCCTGTACGGCCTCACCATCTCCACGCCACGACTTGAGCTTCGCCTGCCCCGCGAGGAGGAACTGGCGGCACTCGCGCATCTCGCGGGCCGGGGCGTGCACCGCCCGGACGAACGCCCGTTCCTGACGCCGTGGACCGACGGCGGGCCGGAGGAGCGGGCGCGCGCCGTGTTGCAGGGGCACTGGGGCCGGCTCGGCGACTGGAGTGACTCGGCGTGGCGGCTCGGGCTCGGCGTCTTCCGGCACGGGGATCCGCTCGGCGTGGTCACGCTCGGCGCACGCGACTTCCGGGTGGTCCGGCAGGTCACGACGTCGTCGTGGCTCGGGATCGAACACCAGGGCAGGGGCTACGGAACCGAGGCCCGCGCCGGCCTGCTCACGCTGGCCTTCGACCACCTCGGCGCCGATGCCGCCCTGACCGAGGTCTTCCAGGACAACCACTCGTCCCAGGGGGTCTCCCGCAAGCTCGGCTACGAGCACGACGGCATCTCCGTCGACGCCCGCGGTGACGAGGCCCTCGTGTCCGATCGCCTACGGCTCACCCGCGCGAAGTGGCGCCGGCAGGAGCGGCCGGCGGCAACGGTCCACGGCGTGGCGGCCTGCCTGCCGATGTTCGGCCGCTGACCAGGATCCCCGCACCACCCGGCGGTCGCGCCTGGGACCACTCGCCCGACGCCCGCGCCGGCACAAGGCGGTTGCGCCCCGGTCTCCCGGTGCGTACCTTGCCGCAGTGACCAAGATCGAGGTGAACGGCGCCCTGCTCGCGTACGACGACACCGGCAGCGGCACGCCCGTCGTCCTGCTGCACGCCGGCATCGCGGACCGGCGGATGTGGCGGGAGCAGGTCGGCCCGCTGGCCGCGCGGCACCGGGTGATCGCCCTCGACCTGCGCGGCTACGGGGACTCCGAGCTACCGCCGACTCCGTTCGCCCACCACGACGACGTGGCCGGACTGCTCGACGCGCTCGACCTCCCCCGGGCCGCCCTGGTCGGCTGCTCGTTCGGCGGCGCCGTCGCCATCGACACCGCGCTGGCCCACCCGGAGCGGGTGAGCGCGCTCGCCCTCCTCGGCACCGCCGCCTCGGGCCACGAATGGTCGGACGAGGCGAACGACCTCTGGGAGAGCCTGGTGGGCGAGGTCGACCCGGAGGACTTCGCCGCCAGCGCCGACGGCGAGGTGCGCTTCTGGGTGGTCGGCCCGGGCCGCGAGCCCGCCGACGTCGACCCGGAGCTGCTCGCCTTCGCCCGCGAGATGGACCAGCGGGCGCTCGCCGCCGAGTTGGCGCTCAGCGCGGTCGACGTCGCCGAACTCGACCCGCCCGCGATCGGTCGCCTCGGCGAGCTGCGGATGCCCGTCCTGGTCGGCGCCGGCGCGGCCGACGTGCCCGACATCAGCCGCCTCGCCGACCGGATCGCCGCCGAGGCGCCCGACGCTGTCCGCCTGCCCGACGTGCCCGACGCCGGCCACCTGCTGCCGCTGGAGCGCCCCGCCCCGGTCAACGCCGCCCTGCTCGACTTCCTGCCCTGACACCCGCCCCGTCGCCCGCCTCCGCGAGGTGCGAGGTGGGCGGCGCGCCGGCCGGACGCCCGCCAGGCCCGCAGCGGAGGCGGTCCTTGCCGATCGGCCGGCCAGCCTCTCGGCCCGCGTCGAACGGGTGAAGGGGATAAATGGATTGCCCGGGCTCCGGGCCGGGAGTTTGACTGCTCGCCATGTCTCCTTCCCCCTCACCCGTCTTCGTTGCGGGTACGGGTCGTTCGGGAACGTCACGGCTCGCCGACATCATCGGCGAACATCCGCTGATCCACCGGATCCCCATGGAGACCAGGTTCCTCGTCGACCCGGGCGGCCTGCGGGACCTGGCCGACGCGCTCACCGGTCGATACGACCCCACCGTCGGCGAGGACGCCCTGCACCGGCTCAGCGACTTCCTCACCGTACGGGTGCCCGGCCGGCGCGACGATCGCGGCAGGACCGTTCCCGAACTGGTCGGCGAGCGGCGCTACCGGGACGCGGTGGAACGACTCTGGCCGCAGTTGATCGCGTACACCTTCGACGAACCTGCGCCCGCCGAAGGCTTCGGCGACGCCGACCGTCCGGCCGGGCCGTTCGCGCCGCTGAGCCGCCGGCGGGTGGTTCCCAGGTACTTCAACGACCGGGGCGAACTCCTCGGAATCCTCCGTGGCCTGGTCGACACCATCTTCGGCGGAGCAGCTGCCGACGCGGGCAAGCCGACCTGGTGCGAGAAGACGCCGTTCAACCTGCTGTGCATGGAGTTCCTCTGGGAACTGGTCCCCGAGGCGACCATCGTGCACATCAAACGTCACCCGGTGTCGGTGCTCGCATCCCATCTGGCCCAGCCATGGGCGCCGTCCACGGTCGACGGTGCGCTCGCCTACCTCAAGCCGATCTACGATCGGTGGCTCACGTGGAAGGACACGGTCGACCTGACGGGCAGGCGATACGTCGAGGTGAAGGCGGAGGATCTCGCAGCCGACTGGCCCGGGCAGCGCCGCGCCCTGTTCGAGCGGCTCGGCGTCCACGACTTCGACACCCGTTCGACGTTCCAGGCACACAAGCTGGCGCAGCGCAACGACCAGTTCGACGACGAGACCCGCGAGTTCATCGAAGAAGCACTCGGCGAGGTCGTCCCGGCCATGGGATACGAGTGACGACCATGGCTCTCCACCCTGACGACGATGTGGTCGTCGACCCGCTGACAAGAATCGGCGCCGCCTTCCACCCCCGCTAGGTGGCCGCGTCCGCGGCCCCTGGAGGGGGCAACCATGTCTCGTACGGACAAAGACGGTCCGCATCACCCGCGAACCGGCCTGCGGGGGCTGATCGCTGGTGGAGGTCCCCCGCGCTGGTTCATCAACGCTGTCTGGACCAGCAGGGAGCGTCAGGCTGTGAGAGCCGCGTGCCGTGACGCCGCGAAGGAACATCGCGGAAACGGGATCGTCGACACCATCCCGACCACCCAGCAGCACCGACACGGTGCCCAGTGGCTCTGGTGGTGACGTGCGACTGCACGGTAGGCAGCCGCCGGTGGCCCAGCGAAGCGGTCCACCGCCCGGCCGCGCGCCCGGTGAACGTCGCGACGACGGGCGTAACGGCTACCAGAGGGGCCGGACGGCGCCGACCCGCAGGCCGCCGCCGAAGAGCGGCAGTTCGGCGTACTCGGTCAGCACCGGCGCGTCCAGCCCGAGGCGGCGCAGGGCGGAGACCAGCACCGGCATCCGGGCGCGGCCCGCGCCGTCGTCGATCTTGAGGGCGACCGCGCCGACCCCGGGCACCGCCGCCGCGACGACCCCCTCGGCGCCGATCTTGGCGAGCAGCCCGGGCACTCCCCGCATCAGCCGGCTGTCCTCGGCCCGGGTACCGCCGACCAGGTCCGGGTGGGCGCGCATCGCGTCGGCCACCGTCCGCGCCACGGTGCCGGGCTCCGCCGAGACGAGCCGGAGGTACGCCCCGGCGAGGCCGGCCAGCGATACGGCGAGCACCGGGGCGCCGCAGCCGTCCACCCCGACCGCCGCAGCCGGCTCGCCCGTGAACTCCTCCACCGCGTCCCGGAGCCGCTGCTGCAACGGGTGCTCCGGACGCCAGTACCCGTCGAGCGGCCAGCCGGCGGCCAGGCAGGTCAGCAGCATCCCGCTGTGCTTGCCGGAGCAGTTCATCTGCGTACGGGTGGGGCCGCCACCGGCCCGCAGCACGGCCGTTCGCGCCTCGTCGCCCACGGGCAGGTCCGGCGGGCAGTGCAGGGCCGACTCGTCCAGCCCGGCGCGGGCGAGCAGCGCCCCGACCCGGGCCAGGTGGAACTCCTCCCCGGCGTGGCTGGCCGAGACCAGCGCCACGTCGGCGGGGTCGGCCAGCGTCAGCCCGGCGCGGAGCATCCCGACCGTCTGCATCGGCTTGTTGGACGAGCGCGGGAAGACCGGGGAGGTCACGTCCCCGGCACCGGCCACCGTCTGCCCCGAGGCGTCGAGCACCACCACCGAGCCCCGGTGCACGCCCTCGACGAACCCCGACCGGACCACCTCGGCGAGCGGCGCGCCGCCCTCGTACGTCTTTCCCACAGGGTGGACGGTACCGGCACCCCCGGCAGCGGTCGGCGGGCGGGTGAGCAGGTCGTCGACGACCCGGTGTACAGCAGCGCCGTCCCGGGTCGCCGCTTACCTGCCGGCGGCCGGCAAGCCGAGCAGCCCGCGCGCCTCGGCGGTGGTCAGCGGCGGCCGCTGGGCGAGCTGGGCGAAGCCGACCGCCCGGGCGACGAGCTGCATGTTGGACTCGACCGGCCGGCCCTTGGCGTAGGTCACCGTGTCCTCCATGCCGACGCGCAGGTGCCCGCCGGCCGAGAGCGAGGCCAGCATGACCGGGATGGTGCTGCGGCCGATGCCGGTGGCGGAGAAGGTGGTGCCCTCGGGCAGGTCGCGCAGCGCCTGGTGGGCGGCGACCAGGGCCGGGGTGGTGCCCGGCATGCCGCCCGGCACGCCCATCACGAAGTCGACGTGCACGTGCCCGCCGGCAGGCAGGCCGTACTTGCCGAGCAGCCGTTGCAGTGCCGTCAGGTGGCCGAGGTCGAAGATCTCGTACTCGGGCACGATGCCGCGCTCCTGCATCCGGGTGTGCAGGTCGACGATGAACTCCCACCGGTTGAGGAAGACGTCGTCGCCGAAGTTGAGCGTGCCCATCGTGCAGGAGGCCATGTCCGGCCCGGCGTCGAGCACGGCGAGTCGGTCGGCCTCCGGGTCGGTCACCGCGCCGCCCGAGGAGAGCTGCACGACGAGGTCGGTGCTCTCCCGCAGCGCCGTCACGGTCTCCCGCAGCCGTCCCTGGTCCAGGGTGGGCCTGGCCTCGTCGTCGCGGATGTGGACGTGGATCACGGCGGCGCCGAGCGCCTCGCACTCCTTGGCGGTCAGCAGCAGCTCGTCGAGCGTCACCGGCAGCGCCGGCACCTCGGCCTTGGCCGACTCCGCGCCGGTGGGGGCAACCGTGATCAACGTCCCTGTCGTCATGCCCGGATCCTAGACCGAGGCCGGCGGGCCAGTCGACCGGAACTTTTCCGGCCTCAGCGCCCCTAAGCAGAGATTCTTTCGCCGAGAGGCGGTCAGGCCGGATCGATCGCGGCGGCGGTCTCGCCGATGAGCAGGCGGGCGTCGTCGGCGACGTTGCGCTTGACCACGGCCAGGGCGACCTGACCCAGCTCGTGATGGTGCACGGCCGTGCCGACGAAGCCGACCGCCCGGCCGTCGAGGGTCACCGGCGTGCCGGCGACCGGCGGCTGGTCGGTGGTCACCCCGTCCAGGTGCAGGAGTACGAGCCGACGCGGCGGCCGGCCCATGTTGTGCACCCGGGCGACGGTCTCCTGGCCCCGGTAGCAGCCCTTGTCCAGGTGCACGGCCGGGGCGACCAGGTCCACCTCGGCCGGGATCGTCCGGTGGTCGGTGTCCACCCCGACCCGGGCCCGCCGGGCGGCCACCCGCACCGCCTCGTACGCCCACAGCCCGGCGACCGGCACCCCGTTGCCCCGCAGCTGGGTGACCACCTGCTCCATCGCGGCCCGGGGCACCAGCAGGTCCACGCCGAGCGGGCCCCGGCGGGCCCAGCCGCCCACGGGCAGCGGGCGCACGTCGTAGAGCGCGGTCGGCCGGGGCGGCAGCTCGCCGGAGCGGAACTTCGGGCCCGGCACCGCGACCACGTCGGGCGCGGCCAGCCCGGTCGCGCCAAGCGTCTCCGCTGCGGCGGGCGCCTCCGGCCCGACCAGGGAGAGCAGCGCGTGCTCGGGCGTCACGTCGCGCGGCTCGACCTTGCTGAAGAACCGCATCCGCTCCAGGTACGACAGCAGGCCGGCGGTGGCGCCCGGCTCGGTGTCGAGCCAGGTGGTGATGCCGTCCTCGGCGACCATGGCGTGCTGCTCGACGTGCCCGTGCGGGGAGAGCACCAGCAGCTCGGTGCCCTGGCCGGCGCCGAGCTGCGCCAGGTGCTGGCTGGTGAGGGTGTGCAGCCAGCCGATCCGTTCCTCGCCCGGCACCGCGACGACGCCCCGGTGCGACCGGTCGACCAGGCCGACCGCCGTGTCGAGGGTGCGCTGCTCGCGCATCGGATCGCCGTAGTGCGCCGCCACGCCCCGCACGCCGGCCGCCGCGTGCGCCGGCTCGGGCTGGTCGCGGCTGGCCTCGTCGATGCTCTCGACGCTCACCGCGCCCGCGATGTCGATCATTTCCGGTCCCCGTTCTCACAGCGGACGCAGAGGCCGAAGAACGAGACGTGGCCGATGTCCACCCGGAACCCGCGCTGGCTCGCCAACTGGTCGGCCAGCGGGCGCAGCAGCTCCGGATCGATCTCGTCGATCGCGCCGCAGCCCCGGCAGACGAGGTGGACGTGCTGGTCCTCGCCGGCCGCGTGATAGGTCGGCGAGCCGTGCGAGAGGTGGGTGTGGGTGACCAGGCCGAGCCGTTCCAGCAGCTCCAGCGTGCGGTAGATGGTGGTGATGTTGACCCCTGCGGCCACCTCCCGGACGGCGGTGTGCACCTGCTCCGGGGTGGCGTGCCCCAGGTCCAGCACGGCCTGGAGGATCAACTGCCGTTGCGCCGTCAGCCGTAGCCCACGGGCGCGGAGCATTTCCGCGAGGGAGGATTCGGACACCGTCCGATCATAGTTCGCCCCGCCACGCGCGCCGCCGGTGTCGTCCGGCCCGCCGCTAGGCTCGGCGGTCATGGTGGCGTCGAGGATCGCCGTGCCGGGCCGCGGGCTGGTGCCGCCCGGCGAGCCGGTGCTGCGCGGCGACGACCGGGGCGTGCTGCACGGCGACGGGCTCTTCGAGACGATGCACCTGCGGCACGGGCGGCCGTGGCTGCGCGACGCGCACCTGGCCCGGCTCGCCCGGGCGGCGGCGGCCGTCGACCTGCCGCTGCCCGCCGCCGAGGTGCTGGTCGAACTGCTGGACGCCGTCCGCGCCGGCTGGCCCGCCGAGGTCGAGGGGGCGCTGCGCCTGGTCTGCACCCGGGGCCCGGAGGGCGGGGGCCCGCCCACCGGCTACGCCACGCTGGGCGAGGTGCCGGCGGCGACCCGGGCGGCGCGCCGGGACGGGATCACCGTGGCGACCCTGCCGCTCGGCGTCGCGGCGCGGGCCCGCGCCGAACTCGACTGGCTGCCGGCCGGGGTCAAGTCCATCTCGTACGCGGTGAGCACCGCCGCCCGCCGGTGGGCCGCCCGCGCCGGCGTGGACGACGCGCTCTGGGTCTCCTCCGACGGGTACGCGCTGGAGGGGCCCACGGCCAACCTGGTCTGGCTGGCCGGTGGCACCCTCTGCACGGTGCCCGCCGCCGAGACCGGCATCCTGCCGGGCGTGACCGCCGCCTGGCTCCTCGCGCACGCCCACGCGCTCGGCCTGCGCGCCGATGAGCGCCTGGTCACCCCGGCCGAGCTGCGTGCCGCCGACGGCGTCTGGCTCAGCTCGTCCGTCCGTGGCCTCGCGGAGGTCCGCACCCTGGACGCCGTCCCGCTGCGCCGCTGCGCGCACACCCCCGCCCTCCAGGCGCTCCTGGGCTTTCCCCGCCCGTGACCCCCGGAAGGAGGGTCAGCCGGCCACCCGGGTGAGGCGGGCGGAGAGGTGCGGGGAGAGGGAATGGCCCAGGGCCGCCATCTCCTGGGCGTAGAGCAGCGCGCCCTCGACGATGCCGAAGAGGCGGTGACCGGCGGTGACCTCCTTGGCGGTCGCCGTACGGACCACCGCGTCGGTGACGAACTCGATCTGGGTGCCCTTGCGCTTGCCGATGTGCAGCTCCATCACGCCGGTGGGCACGGTCATCAGCGCCTCCAGCTCGTCGGTGACCCGGTCGCCGTCCATCACCGGCCGCCACCAGCCGACCTCGCGACCCGCCGGGCGGACCGGGCGGCTCTGCTCGTCGAGCAGCCAGGCGCGCGACTCGTAGGACAGGAACGGCCGGCCGTCGTGGCTGATCCGGATCTCCTGCGCGAAGTCGAAGTCCTCGATGGTGGGGAAGCCGCCCCGCCCCCGGCCGCGCCACACCCCGACGTACGGCAGCAGGCCGTCCAGCGAGGGATGCAGCTTCGGGCCGACGCGCAGGTCGTGGCTCTCCTCGTAGGGGTACGGGTCGACCGGCGGCGCGTTCAGCCACGGCGGCGGCTGCAGGGGGTTCTCGTCGCTCACCAGTTACCTCTCGATATGCGTACGGCCAGGTAGACCAGGCCACCGGCGAGCGCGCCCAGGCCGGCGACCAGCAGGCTGACGAACCCGATCTCGGTAACCATCGTGACCATCCTATGCTGGGCCCCATGGCCCGCACTCTCGTCGTCAAGGCCACCGCCGGCGCGGACGCCCCGGAGCGGTGTGCCCAGGCCTTCACCGTCGCCGCCACCGCGGCCGCCGCCGGGCTGCACGTGTCGCTCTGGCTGACCGGGGAGTCGACCTGGTTCGCGCTGCCGGGCAAGGCACAGGAGTTCGAGCTGCCGCACTCGGCCCCGCTCGCCGAACTGCTGCACGTGATCCTCACCACCGGCACGGTGACCGCCTGCACGCAGTGCGCCGCCCGGCGGGACATCGGGCCGGACGACGTGCTGCCTGGCGTGCGCATCGCCGGCGCCGCGGTCTTCGTCGAGGAGGCGACGGCCGAAGGGGCCCAGGCCCTGGTCTACTGACCGCCGCCCGCCGATACCGGCCCGACAGGTCGGGCAGATGCCTACGATTCGGGTGTGACCGGGGCGACGGAGCGATTCTTCGAATCACTGCCGGCGCGCGCCCCCGAGGTGCTGGTCAGCCCGGTCAGCGGGACGATGCAGATCGATCTCGCGCAGGGCGGCCGGACGGTGCACTGGCTGGTCCGTCTCCGTCCGGGCGCGATCGAGGTGAGCCGCGACCGGGGGCCCGCCGACGCGATCTGGTACACCAGCGCGGACCTGTTCGACCGGCTCGTCACCGGCCGGGCCCAGGCGATCTCGTCGGTCCTGCGCAACGAGAGCAGCTTCAGTGGCGACATCGTGCTCTTCCTGCTGTTCCACCGGTTCTTCCCCGACCCGCCCGGCACCCGGGACCCCCGCACGGTCGCCCGCAGACAGGCCGGGCGGCTGCCGTGAAGGAACTGGTCAGCATCCTGGACGGCAACACCTTCCTGGTCAGCGACAGTCGCGGCGACATCGAGCCGTCCCTCGACTTCCCGACCGGCCTCTTCTCGTTCGACACCCGGCACCTCTCCACCTGGTTGCTGACCCTCGACGGCGAACGGCTGCACGCCCTCTCCGTCGACACCGCGGAGTCCTTCCGCACCCGCTTCTTCCTCGTGCCCGGCGAACCGACGCACTACCTGGACGCGAAGGTCTCGATGATCCGCAGCCGGGCCATCGGCGGCAGCTTCGAGGAGGAGCTGACGCTGCTCAACCACTCCGGCGAGGAGATGGAGTTCGTCGTCCGCCTCGACATGGGCGCCGACTTCGCGGACCTGTTCGAGATCAAGCACGTGCGGCGCAAGGAGGGCCACTCCACCGCCACCGTCGGCGAGAACGAGCTGCGCCTGACCTACCGCCGGGAGAGGTTCCACCGCGAGACGGTCGTCCGCACCAGCGTGCCCGCGCACATCGAGGTCTCCGGCATGACCTACCGGGTCCGGGTCGGCCCGCGCGGTGAGTGGACGACGCGGCTGCACGTGTCGACCGTCGTCTACGGCGCGCGCGGCGAGGACATCCGGGCCAACCTCCCGCAGTACGGGGGCAGCCGCGGCCCGGAGGCGATCCGGGCCGAGCAGGACGAGCTCGTCGCCCGGGCGCCGAAGCTCGGCTGCGACTGCCAGCCGCTGGCCGGGGCGTACCGGCAGAGCCTCAACGACCTGGCGGCGCTGCGCTACGAGTCGATCACCCTCGGCGTACGCCTGGTGGCCGCCGGTCTGCCGTGGTTCATGACGCTGTTCGGCCGGGACAGCATCATCACCTCGCTCCAGGTGGTGCCCTTCCTGCCGGAGCTGATCCCGCCGACTCTCATGATGCTGGCCGGCCTCCAGGGGCACCGGATCGACGACTTCCGGGACGAGGAACCGGGCAAGATCCTGCACGAGCTGCGCTACGGCGAGACGGCGGGCTTCGAGGAACAGCCCCATTCGCCGTACTACGGCTCGGCGGACTCGACGCCGTTGTTCGTCATCCTGCTCGACGAGTACGAGCGGTGGACCGGTGACGACAGGCTGGTACGGGGACTGGAGGCCCAGACCCGGGCCGCCCTCGCCTGGATCGACACGTACGGGGACCTGCTCGGCACGGGCTACCTCTGGTACCAGACCCGCAACCCGCAGACCGGGTTGGCGAACCAGTGCTGGAAGGACTCCTGGGACTCGATCTCGTACCGCGACGGCCGGTTCCCCGGCTTCCCCCGCGCCACCTGCGAACTCCAGGGCTACGCGTACGACGCGAAGATCCGCGGCGCCCGACTGGCCCGGAAGTTCTGGGGCGACCCCGCGTACGCCGACCGGCTGGAGCGGGAGGCCGCCGAGCTGAAGATCCGGTTCAACCGGGACTTCTGGATCCCGGAACGGGAGTACTACGCGCTCGCCCTGGACGCCGACGGCCGGCAGGTCGACGCGCTCACCTCCAACATCGGGCACCTGCTGTGGAGCGGCATCGTCGACGAGTCGCGGGCCGGCCGGATCGCCGAACACCTGATGGGGCCGCGGCTCTACTCCGGTTGGGGCGTCCGGACCCTCGCCGACGACCAGGGGCGCTACAACCCCGTCGGCTACCACGTCGGGACGGTGTGGCCGTTCGACAACTCGATCATCGCCTGGGGGCTGTGGCGGTACGGCTTCCGCCGGGAGGCCGGCCAGATCTGCGAGGCCATGCTGGCCGCGTCCCCGTTCTTCGACGGGCGGCTGCCGGAGGCCTTCGCCGGCTACGAGCGGGACCTCACCGACTACCCGGTGGAGTACCCCACCGCGTGCAGCCCGCAGGCCTGGTCGGCGGGCACGCCACTGCTGCTGCTCCGGGTGATGCTGGGCCTGGAGCCGCAGGGCGACCACCTGATCATCAACCCCGCCGTGCCCGAGGGGATGGGGCGGATCGAGCTGCTCGACATCCCCGGCCGCTGGGGCCACGTCGACGCCCTGGGCCGCAGCCGCGCCCCGCGCGACCCACCGGTCGGCCCCTGACCCAAGGTCAGGCAGGGCAGCCGCTGACCCCAGGGGTCAGGCAGGGCAGCCGGTGCTGGCCGAGACGACGGCCCGGTCGCCCGAGAGGTCGGCGACGACGGTCACCGGGCCACGACGGTAGGCGTACGCCTGCGGGTCGTCCAGCACCGGAAGGCGCGTGACGGGGGCCAGGACGGCGGCCGGGGACGCGGGGGCCGGGACACCGGCGGAGCGCGCGGAGCGGGCGGTGCCGCCGCCGGGGCAGGGCGCGGTGACCACCACCAGGGCCGGACCGGCCGGAGCCCCGAGGGCCCGCAGGGCCTCCTCCAGGGCGTCCGCCTCCGCGCCGGCGGCACCGGTCGTGGGTACGTCGTAGCCGTCGCCCACCGGCCGACAGCCGGTGTCGACGGTCAGCCGGACCCGGCCGTCCCCCGCGACCCCGCCGGAGACGGTGACGAACTCGCCCGCGTCGCCGCGCAACCGGGGACCGCTCGAGGTGACCCGGACCCCGGCCCGCCAGTCCGCCGGCAGCCGGCCGGCGACCTGCTCCAACAGCGTCGCCTCCCCGCCCGCCGCGACGAAGACGTCCACCCCGCGCGACAGGTCGGCGCCGGCGGCGAACGGGGTGACCCGGCAGCCCCGATCGACCACGGGCGGGGTCAGCACGGCGGTCTCGCCGGCCGCCGCGACCAGTGCGCCGACTGCGCGGTCGACGACGCCACCGGCCTCGGTCAGGGTGCGCTGCTCCCGGACGGTCGGCGGATCGTTGCGCACCGAGAGCCAGGTCAGCGCCGCCAGCAGCACCGCCCACGCCACCGTGCCGGCGAGCAGCCAGGGCAGCCACCGTCGGGGGGCCGCCGGCCGATCGGGACCGGTAGGCGGGGCCTGCCCCGCCGCTTCCACGCCGTTCACGGGGGCAATCGTGTCACGCCGGTCGACAGTGCCCGGAGACGGTCGCGGCCCGCCACCTGGGAAGGCGACGGGCCACGGGCCGATCAGAGCGGGGAAAGGTCAGGAGGCGACCGTGACGGCGACCTCGTTGATGCCCCGGGCGGCGGTCACGGCGGTGTCGCCGTTGCCGTGCCGGGAGAGCGCCCGCAGGGTCCAGGCGCCCGGCGCGGCGAAGAACCGGAACTGGCCGGCCGGCGAGGTCACCACCTCGGCGGTGAACTCACCGGTCGAGTCGAGCAGCCGGACGTACGCGCCCGGGACGGCCTCGCCCGCGTCGGAGCGGACGACGCCGGTGATCACGGTTTCCTTCTCCAGGTCCAGGCTCGCGGGCAGCGGGGCGGCCTGGTCGGGCGCGGCGCAGCCGGCAGCGGTGGGTGCGGTCATGGCTCAGGCCTCCCCGGGCTCGTCGCCGAGCGCGACCGGCACGCCGACCAGCGAGCCGTACTCGGTCCAGGATCCGTCGTAGTTCTTCACGTTGCGGTGGCCGAGCAGCTCCTGGAGCACGAACCAGGAGTGCGAGGAGCGCTCGCCGATCCGGCAGTACGCGATGGTCTCGCGGCTGTCGTCCAGCCCGGCGTCGGCGTAGATCCTGCGCAGCTCGTCGTCGGACTTGAAGGTGCCGTCCTCGTTGGCCGCCTTGGACCACGGCACGCTGATCGCCGTGGGGATGTGCCCGGCCCGCTGCGCCTGCTCCTGCGGCAGGTGGGCGGGGGCGAGCAGCCGGCCGGCGAACTCGTCGGGGCTGCGCACGTCGACCAGGTTCTTGGTGCCGATGGCGGCCACGACCTCGTCCCGGAAGGCCCGGATCGAGGTGTCCGGCTCCTGCGCCACGTACTGCGTCGCGGGGCGGGTCACCGCGTCCCGGACCAGCGGACGGGCGTCCAGCTCCCACTTCTTGCGACCGCCGTCGAGCAGCTTCACGTCGCGGTGGCCGTAGAGCTTGAAGTACCAGTACGCGTACGCGGCGAACCAGTTGTTGTTGCCGCCGTAGAGGATGACGGTGTCGTCGTTGCTGATGCCCCGCTCGGAGAGCAGCGCCTCGAACTGGCTCTTGTTGACGAAGTCCCGGCGCACCTGGTCCTGGAGGTCGGTCTTCCAGTCCAGCTTGATCGCGCCGGCGATGTGGCCGGTGTCGTAGGCCGAGGTGTCCTCGTCGACCTCGACGAAGACGACGCCCGGGGCGTCGAGGTTCTTCTCGGCCCATTCGGCCGAGACGAGTGCGGTGTCGCGACTCATCAGATCACTCCCTGGTGAGGATGGATGGTGAACCAGCACGGGGGCATCGAAAGTCGTGACGATCGC
Source organism: Micromonospora sp. USAFONa4 (assembly GCF_057197825.1). Lineage (NCBI taxonomy): Bacteria > Bacillati > Actinomycetota > Actinomycetes > Micromonosporales > Micromonosporaceae > Micromonospora > Micromonospora sp. USAFONa4. The sequence goes on from NZ_CM170072.1 coordinate 2,776,086, forward strand.
ACCACGCGCGGGATCCACCGTATGGACGGATCACGGGTTCGTGCGACGGCGCCGCTGCCGGGCGTTGAAAGAGAGCACGGGAGAAGAAAAATCCCTGCCTGCCGGTGGCCGCTAGGCGGCCGAGGACAGCCCCGCCGTCAGATGACGGGGCGACACAGGCAGGTGGCCACGCGGCACAGGTCGACCGCGCGCCGTTTGGTGAGGAGCGTCCCCATGAGCAGGGAGCCTACCAGCCGGGCACGGGCACACCAGGGGGCCGACCAGCATCCGGGACGCGCGTACTGGTAGCCCGGGGTGCAAGGAAGGGCACCTTCCTATCGCAATCGGTAGAGGAAGGGGCCCTTCCCAACCGGCGCGCGCGGGCGGACGCGGGCGCGGACGGGGCGGGGCGGGGCGGGGCGGGGGCCGGAGGCGGTGGATCGGTCGGGTCGGTCAGCCGGCGGCGGAGTTGATCGGCACGTTCCGGGCGTCCGCGGTGACGGCCAGCCCCTCGGGCAGCGGCCGGACCTCCCGGACGGCGAGCTGGAACGGCAGCTCGGGCAGGGGCACGTCGATGGAGATGCTGCGGGCGTAGTTGCTGAGCAGCGTCCGGGCCAGCGGCAGGTTCGGCAGGCCGTCGGCGGTCAGGTCGTTGAACTTCAGCGCCACCTGCCCCTCCTTGCCGACCGTGATGTCGGCGGTGCCGATCACGGTGAGGCGCCGGCCGAGGATGTCGACCGGGGCGGTGACGGCCAGCCGGCCGTTCTGCTCGCCGAGGGTCAGCCCCGGCCGGTCGAGCAGCTTGGCGAGGCTGTCGTAGCTGATGGTGCCCGTCCCGTCGACGGTCTCGGCGACCACGTCGCCCTGCCCCGAACGGATGGTGTCGAGCGAGGCGCGCACGTTGCGGGCGTCCACGTCGAGCTTCGGCAGCGCGACCGCGTCGCCGCGCACCGAGCCCTGCACGTCGCGCAGCGCGATGGAGATGCGCTCGTACCGGCCGTCGAACACCTGGGTGAGGAACGGGACCCCGCCGACCTCCACCTCCGGCGGCGAGGACTGCGCCCCCTGCTTGGCGATCTCCTGCCGGACCTGGTCGGCGATGGCCCGCTCGGCCACCCCCACGGCGACCCGGTCGGCCACCACGATCAGTCCGCCCAGGACCAGCAGCAGCACGACGAGGGTGATGAGCACCTTGCGCCCGCGTCGCCGGGGCCGCTCCTCGTACGTGTCGTCGTGCGCCACGCCGCCTCCTGTCGTCAGTGCCGAGGGTGCCGCGGAGCGGCCCACCGGTGGTACCCGATCGGGGAAAAGCTCAACCGCCGCGTCAGAGAACGAGCTTGCACATGGCGTACGCGGCCGGCGCGGCCAGGGCGAAGCCACCGAGAGGCCCCTGCATGTGCCGGGCCACCCACATGGTCGGCGGCTCCCCCGCCATCAGCCGGCCCGCCTCGGCGTAGCCCACGGCAAGGTCGGCCAGCACGGCGGTGACCGCCGCGACCAGCCCGATGATCGCGGCCCGGGTCGGGGTGAAGGGCGTCACCAGGTAGCTGCCGAGGACGGCGCTGACCAGCGTGCCGACCATCGCGCCGGCGACCACGCCGGCCGCGCCCCGGGGCACCTGGGGAGCCAGCCGCGGCCACGGCGCGACCGCGTCGGTCAGCCGGGCGACGGTGAGCGCGACCGCGCTGGCGGTGAGGCACACCGTGATGGCCTGGGTGCCCGCCGGGATCCGGCTGAGCACGATCAGGGTGGCGAAGGCGACGACGCCGACCACGATCAGCAGGGTGCTGCCGAGCGAGTCGGTCACCCGCACCCGGTCGACCCGCCGGACGAGCTGGCCGAGCACCCCGAGGGCGAAGCCGCCCGCCGCGACGTAGCCCAGCGGCGCCAGGCCGGCGACGTCCGTCTGCACGGCCGCGGTGTCGGCCGCCACCGCGGCGGCGGCGCTGACGGCGGCCACCAGCAGCAGCGCGGGCGGTCGCATGGCCATCGTCCAGGCCAGCACGAAGAGCAACTGCACGCCGAAGACGACGAACGCGAAGGGCAGGCGGTGCCCCGGGCCGGCGGTCTGCGCCCCGAGCACCAGACCGACCCCGAGCAGCGCGGCGAACCCGGCGACGGTCAGCGCGAGCGGGCGGCGCACCTCGACCGGCTCCACCAGCTCCTCGTCCGGCTCGTCGTCCGGCTCGTCGTCGGGTCGTCGGGCCGGCTCACCGGCCCGCCGGGCGCGGCGCGGGCCGCTGCGCTCCCGGCGCTCGCCGTCGTCGTCGGGGGCCGGCCCGGTGCGCGGCGCCGGCGGCTGGCCACGGGACGGGCCGGACGGCCCGGGGTGGGGCCCGTCGGGCCACTGGTCGCGGCCGGTCTCGGGCGAGCTGGAGGGAAACACGCCACGATCGTGCCAGACCCGCCGGCCGACGCGGGGGCCACGGTTTCGGCAACGTTAAAACCTGGGGTCACGATCAGGGGCAAGCCGGGCAAACAGGAAAGGACGCGGAGGCGCGACCGGGGCCTTCGGTTACGCTCAAGCCGTTACCCGCCCGTCAGCGACGCCGGGACCCACGCAAGTTCATCAGCGTCACGCCCCGCCACGGAGTGCGCTGGTCGCGCGCGGCCTACGGCCGCCGGGACGGAGGTGATCGTGGAGATCCTGCTGCTGGTGACCGCGCGCGCAGGCGAACCATCCGCAGTGCTGCCGGCACTCGACCTGCTGCCGCACTCGGTCCGCACCGCGCCACGCGACGTCCGCACCCTGGTCGCCGGCCCCAGTCCGGACGCGGTGCTGGTCGACGCCCGCTCCGAGCTGAGCGAGGCGCGGGCGACCTGCCGGATGCTGCACGCCACCGGGCTCGGGGTGCCCCTGGTCGCGGTGGTCACCGAGGCCGGCCTGATCGCGCTCAACGCCGACTGGGGCGTCGACGACGTCATCCTCGCCGCCGCCGGGCCGGCCGAGGTGGAGGCCCGGCTGCGGCTCGCCGTCGGGCGGCTGAGCAACGCCACCTCCGGGGCCGGCGGCTCGATCCGCGCCGGCGAGCTGACGATCGACCCGGACACCTACGCCGCGAAGCTCAAGGGCCGGCCGCTCGACCTCACCTACAAGGAGTTCGAGCTGCTGAAGTTCCTGGCCCAGCACCCGGGCCGGGTGTTCACCCGGGACCAGCTCCTGCGCGAGGTGTGGGGCTACGACTACTTCGGCGGCACACGCACCGTCGACGTGCACGTCCGGCGGCTGCGCGCCAAGCTCGGCTCCGAGTACGAGTCGATGATCGGCACGGTGCGGCAGGTGGGTTACAAGTTCGTCGTACCGCCCTCGCGGTCCCTGCCGGAGAGCGAGCACGCGCCCCTGCCGGTCTGACCTCCTCGCCCCTTCGGGGACGGTTTCGCATATGCCCTTTTTGAGCAGCTCGCCGGTTCTATTCTGACTGCCGGGTTTGCGACAAAAAGGGGGCGGCGGAGTGCGCATCGACCACGGGGGCGGCGGCGGTTCGACACGGTGGGGTCCACTGATCCGGGATCCCTCGGCCGCGCGCACCATCGGGCTCGTCACGCTGGTGGTCGCCGCGCTGCTCGGTTCCGCGTACGCCCTCGGGCGCAGTCTGGTCCCCGATCCGCCGGCGTCCCGGTCCAGCGTGACCACCAGCGCCACCGGCCCGCACTACGCCGACCAGCCGCCGACGAAGGACGCTCCGCGCCGCACCCCGGAGGGCGAGCCGAGCACCAGCCCGGCGGAGACCGGGCAGGACGGCGGCGCCAGCCCCGACGGCACGCCGTCGCCGGGACCGGCCGACGGGCCGTTCGGCGCGCAGACCACCAGCGGCACCTCGCTGGTCGCGCTGACCTTCGACGACGGGCCGGACCCGCGGTACACGCCGCAGGTGCTCGCCCTGCTCCGCGAGCACCAGGTGCGGGCCACCTTCTGCGTGGTCGGCGAGAACGCGCAGCGCCACCCGGACCTGATCCGGGCCATCGCGGCCGACGGGCACACCCTGTGCAACCACAGCTGGAGCCACGACGTCGACCTCGGCCGCCGGTCGCCCGCCGTCATCCGGGCGGACCTGCTGCGCACCAGCGAGGCGATCCGGGCAGCGGTGCCCGACGCGCCGATCGCGTACTACCGGCAGCCCGGCGGGGCCTGGACGGGCCCCGTGGTGTCGGTGTCCCACGAACTCGGCATGACGCCGCTGCACTGGACCGTGGACCCGGCGGACTGGGAGCTGCCGGGAGCCGGCCGGATCGCGGCGACGGTCGCGGCGGGCGTCGTACCCGGCTCGGTCGTGCTGCTGCACGACGCCGGCGGCGACCGGCAGGGCACGGTGGACGCGCTGCACCGCATCCTGCCCGACCTGACCAGCCGGTTCGAGGTGGAGGCGCTGCCCGACGGGAGGACGTGAGCCGGCCGGGCGACCGCCGCACCGCCCCGGCGGCAGGCCGAGCGCGGCGGCGCCGGGCATCGACCGGACTACGGTGACGTCATGAGCAACCCCGAAGCGAGCAGCGGCCGGGTGACCCGGGCCGACCGCCTCAGCCCCACGGAGATCGCCGACGTGACGACCCTCGCCCGGGTCGCCGGCGACGCGGACGGGGCGGACCCGTTCGACGAGCACGTCCTGCTCCGGCTGCGCGACCCGGACGCGCCCGCCGTGCACCTGACCACCCGGGCGGACGACGGCACACTGACCGGGTACGCGCACCTGGACACCACCGACCCGGGCGCGGGGGTCGGGGTGGAACTGGTGGTGCACCCGGCGTACCGGCGGCGCGGGACGGGCCGCGCGCTGGCCCGGGGCGTCCTGGCGGCGGCCGACGGCCCGCTGCGGGTCTGGGCGCACGGCGACCACCCCTCCGCCGCCGCGCTCGGCGTCGACCTGGGCCTGCGCCGGGCCCGGGTGCTCTGGCAGCTGCGCCGGCCGCTGACCGCCCCGATCCCCGACCACCCGCTGCCGGACGGGGTGACGCTGCGCGCGTTCCGGCCCGGCGCCGACGACGAGGAGTGGCTGGCGCTCAACGCGCGGGCCTTCGCCGAGCACCCGGAACAGGGCCGCTGGTCCCCCGCCGACCTGCGGGTACGCCTCGACGAGCCGTGGTTCGACCCGGAGGGCTTCCTGCTCGCCGTCGACGGGTCGACCGGCCGGCTGCTCGGCTTCCACTGGACGAAGGTCCACGAACGACCCGGCTCGGCCCGGATCGGCGAGGTCTACGTCCTCGGCGTGGACCCGTCGGCCCACCGCGGCGGGCTCGGCCGGGCGCTGACCGCGGCCGGCCTGACGTACCTGCGGGACCGGCGGGAACTGGACCGGGTCATGCTCTACGTCGACGAGTCGAACGCCGCCGCCGTCGCGCTCTACGAACGGCTCGGCTTCGCCCGCTGGTCGGCGCACGTCAACTACCAGTCGGCCTGACGCCAGGACGGGCCCGGGTCGCGACGGCCCGGGCCCGTGCCGCGCGCGCCGCCGCCCCGGAAGATCCCCATACTTCCGACAACGGCATCCGAGTTCACACAACGGACAACCCGCCCTCAGCGAGCGGTCATCTGCCCTGTCGCACCTGTTCACTCCCCGTTCACTTCCGACCGGCGAACCGGCTACCTGGCGCTCCTAACTTTTGGATCAGCCGGTGAGCGCCGGTACCCCGGGCCCCGAGTCCGGGGGCGAAGTCAGACGTGAAGGGAAACCCCTCAGGTGAAGCTCCAGCGGCACGGCACCCTCGCCTGCCTCGCTCTTACCGCGACGCTCGCTCTCAGCGCATGCGGCTCGGACAACAACGAGCCCGCGAGCAGCGCCTCCGCCTCCGGGTCGGCCGCCGCCGACTGCGCCACCGGCACGCTGAACACCCAGGGCTCGTCGGCGCAGAAGAACGCCATGGACGAGTGGATCAAGGCCTACCAGCAGAAGTGCTCCGGCGCCAAGATCAACTACGAGCCGTCCGGCTCGGGCGCCGGCATCCAGGCCTTCATCGCCGGCACCGCCGACTTCGCCGGCTCGGACTCCGCCCTCAAGGAGGAGGAGCAGCCGAAGGCCGACGCCAAGTGCGTCGGCGGCGCCGCGATCAACCTGCCGATGGTCATCGGCCCGGTCGCCATCGCCTACAACGTCAACGGCGTGGACAACCTCCAGCTCAAGCCGGCCACCCTGGCGAAGATCTTCGCCGGCAAGGTCACCAAGTGGGACGACCCGGCGATCAAGGCCGACAACCCCGACGCCAAGCTGCCGTCGACCACCATCAACGCGGTGCACCGCTCGGACTCCTCCGGCACCACCGACAACTTCACCGACTTCCTGACCAAGACCGCCGCGTCCGACTGGACGTTCGGCAAGGCCAAGGAGTGGAAGGCCCCCGGCGGCACCGGCGCGGCGAAGTCCGACGGCATGGCCAGCGCCATCAAGGGCCAGGACGGCACCATCGGGTACGTCGAGTGGTCGTACGCCGAGAACGGCGGCCTGAAGACCGCCAAGGTCGGCAACGGCGCGGGCGAGTTCGCCGAGCTGACCGCCGAGTCGGCCGGCAAGACCATCGCCGGCGCCGAGGTGGTCGGCCAGGGCGACGACCTCAAGATGAAGATCGACTACAACACCAAGGAGGCCGGGGCCTACCCGATCGTCCTGGTGACCTACGAGATCGTCTGCTCCAAGGGCCTCGCCGCCGACAAGCTCCCGCTGGTCAAGGGCTTCCTCGGCCACGCCGCGAGCACCGCCGGCCAGGCCGACCTGACCGAGCTGGGCTACGCACCGCTGCCCGAGACGGTCCGCGCCAAGGTCGAGGCCGCGGTCAAGAACCTCGCCTGAGCCGCCCGCGCCGAGACCGTCACCACCACCTCAACCCGAAGCGAGCGAGCAGATGGGTGAAACCCCCCACCGCTCGGCCCACGCCGGCACCGGCGGGACGCGCGTGACCGAAGGTCACGACCGGCCCGCCGGTGCCTCGGCGCGTCCGGCCGAGGCACCACTCAGCACCCGTACGCCGGGCGGAGCCGGGTTGGGCGGCGGCGGCGCGCTGCCCCGGGCCCGCGCGTTCGGCGCCGAACGGGCCTTCCGCGCCCTCACCCTGGGCGCCGGCACCACCGTCCTGGTCGTCATCGCGGCGATCGCGGTCTTCCTGGTCGCCAAGGCGGTCCCGGCGCTGCGGGCCAACACCGAGAGCTTCTGGACCTTCGAGGGCTGGTTCCCGAACGACGCGGACCCGAAGTTCGGCATCGGGGCGCTAGCCTTCGGCACCGTCCTCAGCTCCGCGCTGGCCCTGCTCATCGCGGTCCCGGTGGCCCTGGGCATCGCGCTCTACCTGTCCCACTACGCGCCGCGGCGGCTCGGCACCACGCTGGGCTTCCTGATCGACCTGCTGGCGGCGGTGCCGAGCGTGGTCTTCGGCCTCTGGGGCCGCGACGTCTTCATCAATCCGGTACGCGACTTCTCCGCCTGGCTGAACACGTACTTCGGCTGGATCCCGATCTTCGGCGGCGACGGACCGTTCGGGAAGTCCATCATGCTGGGCGCGCTGGTCCTGGCGATCATGGTGCTGCCGATCATCACCTCGCTCTCCCGCGAGGTGTTCATGCAGACCCCGACCGCCAACGAGGAGGCGGCCCTCGCCCTCGGCGCCACCCGCTGGGAGATGATCCGCACCGCCGTGCTGCCGTACGGCCGTCCCGGCATCGTCGCCGCGGTGATGCTCGGCCTGGGCCGGGCGCTCGGCGAGACCATCGCCCTGGCGATGACCCTCGGCATCACCTTCGGCATCTCGTTCAACCTCATCTCCAGTGGCGGCAACACCATCGCCGCCAACATCGCCAACACGTTCGGCGAGGCGAACGACACGGGGCGGGGCGCGCTGATCGCCTCGGGCCTGGTGCTCTTCGCCATCACGCTGATCGTCAACATCACGGCGCGGGCGATCATCCACCGCCGCCGGGAGTTCACGGAGTCGGCCGCATGACCACTACTGTCACGTCGCACCGGACCCGCCCGCCCGCCCAGCCGCCCACCCTCAAGGCGCGGCGCCTGCCCAGGTACGCCGCGCCGGCCATCGCCGCGGCCGCCCTGCTGGTCGCCGCCGCCTTCGTGTACGGCACCGGCACCGGCGGCCCGGTGCTGGTCGTGGTGGTCGCCGCGCTGCTCTACCTGGCCGGCCTGTTCGCCGCCGCGAACCGGGTCGAGGGGCGGCGGTCGGCCCGCAACCGCACCTGGAGCGCGCTGATCCACTCCGCGTTCGTGCTGGCCGTCCTGCCGCTGGCCTCGGTGGTCTGGACGCTGGTCAGCAAGGGCGCCGAGCGCCTGGACGGCGACTTCTTCCTCACCTCGATGAACAACATCGGCGCGCGGGACCCGAACGGCGGCGCCTACCACGCGATCGTCGGCACGCTCCAGCAGGTCGGCATCGCCGCCCTGATCACCGTCCCACTCGGCATCCTCTGCGCGATCTACATCGTCGAGTACGGCCGGGGCCGGTTCGCCGCCGCGATCCGGTTCTTCGTGGACGTGATGACGGGCATCCCGTCGATCGTCGCCGGCCTGTTCGTGCTGGCGTTCTGGGTGCTGATCGTCTCGCCGTGGTTCAACGACGGGCGGCCCAGCTTCTCCGGCTTCGCCGCCGCGCTCGCGCTGAGCGTGCTGATGCTGCCCACCGTGGTCCGCTCCACCGAGGAGATGCTGCGTCTCGTCCCGGCGCCGCTGCGCGAGGGGGCGTACGCCCTCGGCGTGCCGAAGTGGAAGACCATCCTGCGGGTCGTACTGCCGACCGCTCTGCCGGGCATCGTCACCGGCGTCATGCTCGCCATCGCGCGCGCGGCCGGCGAGACCGCCCCGGTGCTGCTCGTCGCCGGCGGCGGCGCGGCGATCAACTTCAACCCGTTCGAGAACAACCAGTCGTCGCTGGCCCTCTTCGTCTACCAGCAGGCCGGTGACGCGTCCCGGTACGCGCCGGCCCGGGCGTGGACCGCGGCACTCACCCTGGTCGCCCTCGTGCTGATCCTGACCGTCGCGGCGAAGCTGCTGGCCCGTCGCAACCGGCTCGGCCGATGAACCCCGGAGGTACCACCACCATGGCCAAGCGCATCGAAGCCTCGGGCGTCACCGCCTACTACGGCGCCTTCAAGGCGATCGAGAACATCAACCTGACGGTCGAGCCGAAGACGGTGACCGCCCTGATCGGCCCGTCCGGCTGCGGCAAGTCCACCTTCCTGCGGTCGATCAACCGGATGCACGAGGTGCTGCCCGGCGCCCGGGTCGAGGGCAGCCTCACGATCGACGACCAGGACATCTACGACCGGGACGTGGACGTCACCGCCGTCCGGCGCATGATCGGCATGGTCTTCCAGCGGCCGAACCCGTTCCCCACCATGAGCATCTTCGAGAACGTGGTGGCCGGGCTGCGGCTCAACGGGGTCCGTAGGAAGTCGATCCTGGACGAGGCGGCGGAGAAGGCGCTGCGCTCGGCCAACCTGTGGGACGAGGTGAAGGACCGGCTGGGCAAGCCCGGCGCCGGCCTCTCCGGTGGTCAGCAGCAGCGGCTCTGCATCGCCCGGACCATCGCCGTCGAGCCGCAGGTGGTGCTGATGGACGAGCCCTGCTCGGCGCTCGACCCGATCTCCACGCTGGCCATCGAGGACCTGATGTTCCAGCTCAAGGACAAGTTCACCATCATCATCGTCACACACAACATGCAGCAGGCCGCCCGCGTCTCGGACCGGACCGCCTTCTTCTCGATCGAGAAGACCGGCGACCCGGGCCGTCTCATCGAGTACGACAACACGCAGAAGATCTTCAGCAACCCCGGCGTGAAGAAGACCGAGGACTACATCACCGGCCGCTTCGGCTGACCCGTGCGGCGGGGCCGCTTCCTGTCGCGAAAGCGATAGGAAGGGGCCCTCCCTTCCACCCGGTGAGCCCGGCGGCACCGGAGGATCTGCTCTAGGGTCGGGTCGGAATCGCCCACCGGTCGCTGCGGAGGACGGGCATGTCTGGATATCCCCGGTTGCTGCACACCGTGCTCGACACCACGAACACACGGGAACTCGCCGAGTTCTACCGGCAACTGCTCGGGCTGCGGTACCGGCCCGGTGACGAACCGCCGACGGACGGGACGGCCGACGACCGGGACTGGCTCGTGCTCAGAGACTCCGACGGGGCGGCCCAGCTCGCCTTCCAACTCGTCGACCGCCTGCCTCGGACCACCTGGCCCCGGCACGACGTGCCGATGCAGTTGCACCTCGACTTCACGGTCCCGGACGCGTCCGAGCTGGAGAGGCAGCGTGCGCGGGCGGAGGCCCTGGGCGCGGAACTCCTGCTCGACCGGACCGACAACCCCGACGAGCCGCTGTACGTCTTCGCGGACCCGTCCGGCCACCCGTTCTGCATCTTCGTGGCCTAGCGCCGCCGCCCTCCCCGGCCCTGGTCCGCTGAGATCTTGGCAGGAGACCGGCCGCTTCCTGCCGGGATCCGTGACGGGTCAGGCCAGCACGAAGCGGGGCTCGCCGTCGTCGGGCACGTCGAGGCGCGGGGTGACCGGTGTCGACGCGTCCCGGGTCGCCGCCGCGCGGGCCACGCCGGCCAGGTCGCCGCCGGCCGCCACCTGGGCCAGGTTCACCAGGGTGGGCGGAAGCATGGTCAGCTCGCCGGCCTCCGCCCGGGCCAGGGCGTCCGCCGGGCGGGCCCACAGGGTGTGGTCGGCCTCCCCGGAGACGTCCCGGGTCCGCTGCCCCTCCGGCAGCAGGGCCACGAAGAAGTACGTGTCGAAGCGGCGCGGCTCGAACTCCGGCGTGATCCACCGGCTCCACGGCAGCAGCAGGTCCGACCGGAGGGTGAGCCCGCGCCGGGCGAGCAGGTCCGCGAAGCCGCCCCGGCGCTGCTCCAGCGCCACCCGGTCGGCCTCCCAGTCGTCGCCGCTCACGTCGCCGACCACGGTCTGCCTGTCAGGGCCCGCGAGCAGGACCCCGGCCTCCTCGAAGACCTCCCGGGCGGCGGCGCAGACGACCGCCTGGGCGGCCTCCGGGGTCAGCCCCAGCCGCTCGCCCCACCCGGCGGGCGTCGGGCCGGCCCAGTCCAGGTGCGCCTGCGAGTCCGAGGGGTCGACCCCGCCGCCGGGGAAGGCGTACATGCCCCCGAAGGCCATCGCGGCGACCCGCCGGATCAGGTAGACCTCGAAGTCGTCGCCGGCGGGCCGGAGCAGCAGGACGGTCGCCGCGACCCGGGGCGGGGCCGGGGTGCCGCCCTCGGCGTGGAACCGGCGGGCGTGCGCCACGAGCGCCGGGGGTGCGGGGAAGCCGTCGGCGTCGATCGTCATGCGCCGAGCCTAGTTCCCGACGGGTGGATGACCACGCCGACGTCCGGTGATCTTCGCTAGCGTGGCCGCCATGACTCGTTGGGGCATCCTGTCCACCGGCCAGATCGCCGCCCGCTTCGCCGAGGACCTCCGGCTGGTGCCGGGCGCCGAACTGGTGGCGGTCGGCTCACGTACCGCCGAGAGCGCGCAACGGTTCGCGGCCCGGCACGGCGTGCCGCGCGCGTACGCCTCCTGGGCGGAACTCGCCGCGGACGGCGAGCTGGACGTCGTCTACGTCGCCACCCCGCACGCCGCGCACCACCAGGCGGCCTCGACCTGCCTCGCGGCCGGCCGCGCGGTGCTGCTGGAGAAGCCGTTCACCCTCGACCTGGCGACCAGCGTGGAGCTGGTCGACACGGCCCGCGCGGCCGGGGTCTTCCTCATGGAGGCCATGTGGATGCGGACGAATCCGCTGATCCGCCGGGTCTGCGAGCTGGTCGCGGACGGGGCGATCGGCACGGTGACCAACGTGCGGGCCGACTTCGGGTTGGCGGGGCCGTTCCCGCCGGAGCACCGGCTGCGGGCCCGTACGCTCGGCGGCGGCGCGCTGCTCGACCTCGGCGTGTACCCGATCAGCCTGGCCCACCTGCTGCTCGGCGTGCCCGACCACGTCCGGTCCTGGGCGAAGCTCAGCCCCGAGAGGGTCGACGAGAACACCGGGATCGTCCTCGGCTACGACTCGGGGGCGGTGGCCACGCTGACCTGCGGCCTGGTCGGGGCGACCCCGGTGACCGCCGCCGTCACCGGCACCGCCGGGCGGATCGACCTGCCCGAGCTGTTCTTCCGCCCCGGCTCGGTGACCCTGCACCGGGCCGGCGCCGAGCCGGAGACGATCACCGGTGAGCTGGTCGGCGGCGGCTACCAGTACGAGGCCACCGAGGTCCAGCGCTGCCTCGCCGAGGGCCTCCTGGAGAGCCCGCTGGTCCCCCACGCCGCCACGCTGGAGGTGATGGCGCTCCTCGACACCATCCGGGCCCAGATCGGCGTCTCCTACACCTGAGGTGTAAGGAAGGGCCCCTTGCTGACGCATTGCGTCAGCAAGGGGCCCTTCCTTACACCGTCGGCCGCTCGGCCTCAGCTGAAGAGCGGGCGGACCAGGAAGTACATCAGGGCGCCGATCGAGCCGGCGGCCGGGAAGGTGAGGATCCACGCCCCGACGATGTTGCCGGCCACGCCCCACCGGACGGCGGAGAGCCGCTTGGTGGCGCCGACGCCCATGATCGCCGAGGTGATCGTGTGGGTCGTCGAGATCGGCGCGCCGAGGACCAGCGCGTTGAAGTAGAGCACCCCGCTGGCGACGGTCTCGGCGGCGAAGCCCTCCGGCGGCCGGAGGTCGATGATCTTACGACCCAGGGTCCGGATGATCCGCCACCCACCGGCGTACGTGCCGGCGGCCAGCACGGCGGCCGACGTCCAGAACGCCCACTCCGGGATGAAGCTGGGGTCGTCCTGGTAGCCGCCGACGTAGAGGGCGAGCACCACGATGCCGATGGTCTTGGCGGCGTCCTGCATGCCGTGGCCGACCGACATGGCGGCGGCGGACGCGGTCTGCGCCCAGCGGAAGCCACGGTTGAGCCGGCCCGGGTGCCCCTTCCGGAAGATCCACTGCACGGCGATCATGACGATGTAGCCGAGCACGAAGCCGACCATCGGCGAGAGGACCATCGGGATGATCACACTCTCCCCGATGCCGGTCCAGAGGACCGTGCCGGACGCGGCGACGGTCGAGCCGACCAGGCCGCCGATCAGCGCGTGCGACGAGGACGACGGCAGGCCGAAGTACCAGGTGACCAGGTTCCACACGATCGCGCCGATCACGCCGGCGAAGACGATGCCGAGGCTCGCCGTGCCGGTGGGCAGTTTCACCAGCCCGCTGCCGACGGTCTTGGCGACCTCGGCGCCGAAGTGGGCGCCGATGAAGTTGCCGACCGCCGCCATGGCCAGGGCCACCCGGGGTGTGAGCGCCCGGGTGGAGATGCTGGTCGCGATCGCGTTGGCGGCGTCGTGGAAGCCGTTGGTGTAGTCGAACGCCAACGCCACCGCGATCACCGCCAGCACGGCGATGAGTTCGGGACTCACAGGATCAGGACTCCTTGACCGCGATGGTCTCGACGGTGTTGGCCACGTGCTCGAAGGCATCGCAGGCGGCCTCCAGCTCGTCGGCGACCTCCTTCATCTTCAGCACGGTCAGCGCGTCGTACTCGCCGGAGAAGAGGCGGACCAGCAGCATCCGGTACACCTGGTCGCCGTCGTTCTCCAGCCGGTTGCACTCGATCCAGTAGTCCTCGAGATCCTTCATCGACCTCAGGCGCGGCATCGCGTCGGCGGTCAGCTTCGCCTGCGCGTCCAGGACGTTGACCATCTCGTGCATCTCGCGGGGCAGCGAGGGGAGCTTGGTCAGGCCGTAGAGGTAGAGCAGGTTGCCGACCGCTTCGAGGTGGTCCATCACGTCGTCGAGCAGCGACCCGAGCCGGTAGATGTCCTCCCGGTCGAACGGCGTGATGAAGGTCGAGTTGATCTTCTTGTACAGCTCGTGGGTGATCTGGTCGCTGTCGTGCTCCACCTCGGTGAGCCGCTCGCTGACCGACTGCACCTCCACCCCGGGCAGGGCCAGCTCGTTGAGCAGCTCGGTGCCCTTCACCAGGTTCTGCGCGGCCCTGGTGAAGAGCTCGTAGAAGGCGCCCTCGTTCGGGCGGAAGGAAAACTTCACAGCACGGACCTCGTCGTGTCGGTGGAAGGGTGGCGGTCGCCCGGAGGGTGCCCGCCTGGGAATGCTAGAAAACGACGGAACCGGGAATCGCGCGGCCTCCCCCAGGTCAGGCCACATTCACCGGTCGTTCACCTGCTGTTCACCTACGCCGTTCTCTCCGATCCCAGCAGCCGCTCCCGTTCGCGCCGGACGTCGAAACCGGCAGGCGGATACCCGAGATCGAGGGTGTCGAACGTCTCGCGGAGCAGGTGCGCGACGGCCCAGTCGCGGTACCACTTGCGGTCCGCCGGCACCACGTACCAGGGCGCGGCGTCCGTGCCGCACCGGCCCAGGGCTTCGGCGTACGCGGCCTGGTAGTCGTCCCAGCGGGCGCGGGCGTCGACGTCCGAGGGGTCGTACTTCCAGTGCTTGCGCGGCTCGTCCAGCCGCTCCAGCAGCCGCCGGCCCTGCTCGGCGTACGAGATGTGCAGGAACACCTTCACCAAGGCCACCCCGGCGTCGGCCTGCTCCCGCTCGAACGCGTTGATCTCGTCGTACCGGGCCTGCCAGATCGACTCGGGCACCAGCGACTCGACGCGCGCCACGAGCACGTCCTCGTAGTGCGAGCGGTTGAAGACCCCGACGTACCCGGGCGGCGGCAGCGCCCGCCGGATCCGCCACAGGAAGTCGTGCCGCAGTTCCTCGGGGGTGGGCGGGCCGAACGAGCGGACGTGCAGGCCCAGCGGGTTCATCGCGCCGGCCACGCGCTTGACGGTGCCGTCCTTGCCCCCGCTGTCCATCGCCTGGAGCACCAGCAGCACCCGGCGCCCGCCCGCCCCACGGGCCGCCGCGCCGACGGGTCGGGCCGACTGCCGGGCCTTGGCCTCGGCGAAGAGCATCTCCTGCTGCCTGCCCAGTTCCGCGCCGAGCAGCGTGAGCTGGCCACGGGCCCACTCCTTGCGCTGCGGGCCGGTCACCTCCCGCCCCGGCAGCCCGGGCGTCGACCGGGGATCGACCGCCCCGAGATCGACCGCCCCGCCGGGCGCCACCCGGAGCAGCTCCCGCATCGTCCCTCCGACCGGCCCCACGACGACGTCGGCCCGACCCACGGCATCGCGGCCCACGCCGCTCCCCTCGACCCCTCGCATCACCGGATCATCACCCACATCCGCCCCACCCGCCCGCCAACCCCGCCCGCGCCCCCACCACCATGAGCCGTCGATCATGCACTTGCGGTGGGCGGAATCGCCTGCTTGGTCCGTTACGCGGGGCACCACGACTGCATGATCGACGGCGGTCTTGGGGGTGTGGGGGTCGGGGCGGGAGAATCGCGGGCGGGCGGGGCGGTCGCGCCCCGGCAGTGGAGCGGGGGCAGCGTGCGGGAGATGGTGACGGAGTTCGAGGCCGAGCGGGGGCGGCTGCTGGGGGTGGCGCACCGGATGCTGGGCAGCCGCAGCGAGGCCGAGGACGCCGTGCAGGAGACCTGGCTGCGGTACGCGGCCGCGCTCGCCGACCCGGCGGCCCGCGCCGAGATCCGGCACCTCGGCGCCTGGCTGACCACCACCTGCGCCCGGATCTGCCTCGACGTGCTCCGCTCGGCGCGGGTACGGCGGGAGGCGTACCCCGGCCAGTGGCTGCCGGAGCCGGTGGTGACGCCGCTCGACCAGGGCCCGCGCCCCGACGGCTTCGCGCCCGACCCCGCGGAGCGGGCGGTCCGCGCCGATCAGGTCGGCACCGCCCTGCTGGTGGTGCTGGAACGCCTCGCGCCGGAGCAGCGGGTGGCCTTCGTGCTGCACGACGTCTTCGCCGTGCCGTTCGCCCAGATCGCCGAGGTGCTCGGTACGACGGACGCCGCCGCCCGCCAGCTCGCCTCCCGGGCCCGCCGGGCGGTGCACGCGCCCGACGCGCCCCGGCACACCGCCGACGCGGTCGAGCAGCGTCACGTGCTCGCCGCCTTCGTGACCGCCGTCGAGTCGGGCGACCTTGCCGCGCTGGTGCGGGTGCTCGCCCCGGACGTGGTCGCCGTCGGCGACAGCGGCGGCCACTTCCCGGCGGCCCGGCGGCCGGTGCTCGGGGCCGACGCGGTGGCCCGCTTCCTCCTGGGCCTGTTCGGGCGTGCCGGGCGCTACGGCGGGACGCTGCGCTCGCGTCGGGTGCTCGTCGACGGCGTCGAGGGCCTGCACCTGGAGACCCGGCACTCGGACGGGCGACCGCTGCGGGTGGTGGCCGCCCTCACGGTGGACGAGGGCCGGGTGACCGGGGTCTTCCACCAGCTCAATCCGGAGAAGCTGGGCGACCTGCCGCCGCTGACGGAGGAGGGCGGCTGGCCGCCGCGCTGGTGACGGCCCGGGGCCGGCGCCGGCGGGTCAGACCACCAGGGCCAGCCACTTCCGGTACGACGTGGCGAACGGCTCGGTGCCGTCGCCCAGTGCGTCGAGGAGCCACCGGGCCGCCGCCTCGGCCTGCGCCACCACGTCGTCGGGGTAGCCGAAGCGGGCCCGGTGCTCGGCGAACTCGTCCTCGTCGCGCAGCTCCACCAGGCCGGTGGTCCGGCGGCGCACCACGTCGAGGTCGAGGTCGATGAGGTGGACGGTGTCGTCGTCCTCCCAGCGGGCCGGGCTGGCGATGTCGCAGTAGACCTCGCTGGTCCGGGGCGGCGGGTTGAACATGCCGGTCCACCAGGCGTGGTGCGGCACCAGGAGGACGAACGGGATCTGCTCCACCGACGGCCGGCCGTGGTAGACGGACTTCGTGCCCTCGGTCACGCCGAGCCAGACGCCGAGCTCGTCCTCGGCCAGCCGGCGGGCCGGGTAGTCGCGGTGGGCGCTGCCGTCGTACTTGCGGTAGATCACGCGGACCACGTCGCTCGGCATGAGTCGCACCCTAACCGATACCGCCCATCCGTCGCCGCACGGAAGTAACCGGACGCGGTCGGTGGGAGACCGTACCGTGACGACGCCACGCCCGGATCGGCGCGGCCGGTGTCGGGGACGGCGGGTACCGTCGCACGGTGACTCCGCGCCTCGCCACCGGTTCCGCCGCCCCCTCGCCCCGCACCGGAGGCCGGCGGCGGGGCGCCCGGCCGAGCGGGGTGGAGCTGCTCGCCGCCGCGGTCGGCGCGGTGCCGGGCGGGGCGGCGCGTCCCGGCCAGCAGCAGATGGCGACCGCCATTGAGGAGTGCGTGCAGGCGCGGGAGCACCTGCTGGTGCAGGCCGGCACGGGCACCGGCAAGTCGCTGGCCTACCTGACGCCCGCGCTGACCGTGGACGGCCCGGTGGTGGTCTCCACGGCCACCCTGGCGCTGCAGTCCCAGCTGGTCGACCACGACCTGCCCCGGCTCGCCGACGCCGTGGAGCCGGTGCTCGGCCGGCGGCCCACCTTCGCGGTGCTGAAGGGGCGGCACCACTACCTCTGCCTGGCCCGGCTGGACAACTCCACCGAGGACGAGCCGGAGGACACCCTCTTCGACGCCCCGGCTGCGCGCCCCGGCGGCGGCACGAAGTGGCTCGGCGAGGCGGGTCGGCTCGGCAAGCAGGTGCAGCGGCTGCGCGACTGGGCGGAGAAGACCGACACCGGCGACCGGGACGAGCTGGACCCGGGCGTCGACGACCAGGCCTGGCGGCTGGTCTCCATGCCGGCCCGGGAGTGCGTCGGCGCGTCCCGCTGCCCGTTCGGCGCGGAGTGCTTCGCCGAGGCGTCCCGGGCCCGCGCCCGGGAGGCCGACATCGTGGTCACCAACCACAGCCTGCTCGCGGTGGACATGCTGGCCGGCCGGCACATCGTGCCGCCGCACAAGCTGCTCATCGTCGACGAGGCGCACGAGCTGGCCGACCGGGTCTCCTCCGCCGCGCAGGCCGAGCTGGTGCCGGAGCTGATCGACCGCTCCGCGAAGCGGGCCCGCCCGCTGCTGCGACCGGACGTCGCCGAGTCGCTGACGGCGGCCGGCGACGCCCTGGCCGTCGGGCTGGCCGAGGCACCGGCCGGGCGGATCACCTCGGGGCTGCCGTCCCCGCTGCACGAGGCGTGCACCCTGCTCGACGCGGCCACCCGGGCGGCGCTCGACGCGATCGGCGACGTCAAGTCCGACGACCCGGATCCGGTGCGCAAGCAGCAGGCCAAGGCGGTGCTCGACGAGCTCTCGGCCACCGCGCAGCGGCTGCTGGAGGAGGCCGACCACGACGTCGCCTGGGTGGAGAAGAACGACAACACCGGTCGCCGGGCGCTGGTGGTCGCGCCCCTCTCGGTCGCCGGCACGCTCGCCACCCATTTGTACGAGGAGCGCACGGTCGTCGCCACCTCGGCGACGCTGACGCTGGGCGGCCGGTTCGACACGGTGGCCCGGGCACTGGGCCTGGAGGCGCCCCCGGCCGACCCGCCGTCACCGGCCGCCGCCGCCATGGCCGCCCGGTCGGCCGGGCGCACCGGCACCGCCGCACCGGCACGAGGCACCGGACCGTCCGACGGCGGCGCGGCCCAGGGCGGCCGGGCGCAGGACGGCGCCGCACAGGGTGTCGCGGCGGTGGCGCCGGCCACCTCGGGGCCGGGCTGGCGCTCCCTCGACGTCGGCTCGCCGTTCGACTACCCCCGGCAGGGCATCCTGTACGTCGCCGCGCACCTGCCCCGGCCCAGCGTCTCCGGGCTGCCCGACGCGGCCGGCGAGGAACTGCTCGAGCTGGTCACCGCGCTCGGCGGGCGTACCCTCGGCCTCTTCTCCTCCCGGCGGGCCGCGCAGCAGGCGGCGGAGCTGCTGCGCGCGCGGACCGACCTGCCGGTCCTGCTCCAGGGTGAGGAGGCGCTGCCGCTGCTGGTACGCCGGTTCCGGGAGGAGAAGTCCAGCTGCCTGTTCGGGGTGATGTCGCTCTGGCAGGGCGTCGACGTGCCGGGCGACTCCTGTCAGCTGGTGGTCATCGACCGGCTGCCCTTCCCCCGGCCGGACGAGCCGCTGGCGGCGGCGCGGGCCGCGGCGGTGGACGCCGGCGGGGGGTCGGGTTTCGCGGCGGTCAGCGTGCCGATCGCCGCGATCCGGCTGGCCCAGGGGGTGGGGCGGCTGATCCGGTCGACGGGCGACAAGGGCGTGGTGGCGGTCCTCGACTCGCGCCTGGAGACGGCCCGGGGCTACGGGCCGTTCCTGCGCCGGTCGCTGCCGCCGTTCTGGTACACCACCCGGCCGGAGGTCGCCCGGGGCGCCCTCGACCGCCTCGCCAAGGTCTGACCCGTCAGGGCGCCTGGGAGGCGACGACGACGGCGTCGGGCGGGGTGTCCGGAACGGTGCGGGCGGCGAGGCGGCGGACGGCCGTGTTGAGCACGGCGATCAGCGGCACCGAGACCAGCGCGCCGGTGATCCCGGCGAGGACCACGCCGGCCGCGATGCCGATGATGACCGCGAGCGGGTGGATGGCCACCGCCCGGCCCATGATCAGCGGCTGGAGGAGGTGCCCCTCCACCTGCTGCACCCCGATCACCGCGCCGAGGATGATCAGCGCGGTCACCGGGCCGCTGTCGACAAGCGCGACCAGGACCGCGACGACGCCCGACAGGGTCGCACCGACGATCGGGATGAACGCACCGAGGAAGACCAGCGCGGCGAGCGGGAAGGCGAACGGGATGTCGAAGATGACCAGGAAGACGCCGATGCCGACCGCGTCGATGAAGGCGACCAGCACGGTCGCCCGGACGTAGGCGACCAGCGTCGCCCAGGACGCCCGCCCGGCGTCGTCGACCTTCCAGCGGGCGGCCACCGGCAGGAGCCGGACCAGGAAGCGCCAGATCTTGTTGCCGTCGCGCAGGAAGAAGAACGTGGCGAAGAGCACCAGCAGCGTGCCGGTCAGCACCTCAGCCAGCGTGGCGGCCGTGGAGAGGGCGCCGCTGGTGAACTTCTCGGTGTTGTTGTTGATCCACTTCTGGCCCTCCTCGATGTAGTTGTCGAGTTGGCCGTCGGAGAGGTGCAGCGGGCCGGTCTTCAGCCAGTCCTGGATCTGCCGGACGCCCTCGGAGGACTTCTTGCTCAGCTCCGGCACGCCCTGGATGAACTCGTTCACCACCAGGGTCAGCGTCCCGATCACCGCGGCCAGGCCGCCCACCAGCACCACCGCCGTCGCCATGGACCGGGGAAGGCGGGCCCGCAGCAGCCAGCCGACCGCCGGCGCGAGCAGCGCCGAGAGCAGCAGCGCGACGGCCAGCGGGATGACCACGATCCGGACGGTGCCGACGACCTTCAGCAGCGCCCAGGCCACGACGCCGATCACGATCAGCCGCCAGGACCACGCGGCGGCGATCCGCAACGCGTGCGGCACGTCCGCGTCGTCCCGGCTGGAGGTGGAGTTGTGCATCGCCCCGGGCGGCGGGGCGCCGACCACGGTCGCGGACGGCGCCGCCACCGGGCCGGGGGACGTCGGCGAGGCCACGCCGGCCGACTCGGGGCCGTCGGCCGGATCCGTACGGCGTGCCCGCGCCGCCTCCCGGCCCGACTCGTACGCGCGACGGAGCCGTCCGCGGATCTGCTCGAAGCGGCTCAAGCGCACCTCCTGGCAAGAGACCGGCCCGCCCACGCCGGTGGGCGGACAGGATACGTCCGACGACGCCACCGTAGGGCAGGTCCGCCACACATTGCCCCCGGCCCCCGGCGCGTAACCGCCCACGGCCCGCCGACCGGGACACGGTAGCGTCTGCGGCGTGACCGCCGACCAGAATCTCGACTCCAAGCTGCCGATCCGCCTGCTGCACGACCGTGTCCTGGTGCGGATGGAGGGGAGCGAGGGTGAGCGACGATCGACCGCCGGCATCGTGATTCCGGCGACCGCCGCCGTGGGCAAGCGGCTGGCCTGGGCCACGGCCGTGGGCGTGGGGCCGAACGTGCGCGCCATCGTCTCGGGCGACCGGGTCCTCTTCGACCCCGACGACCGCTCCGAGGTCGAACTGCACGGCCGCGGGTACGTGCTGCTGCGCGAACGCGACGTGCACGCCGTGGCCGCCGAGCGGGTCGAGAACGACTCCACCGGCCTCTACCTCTGAGCCCACCCCGCCCCGCCCGCCCGGATGAGGGCGCCGGTGCCGTTTGCGTCGCCCCCCGCCGGGAAGCCAGCCGCATCACCGGCCCTGGGGAGGGACGCGATGCCGGTACTCGTGAAGAAGATTCTGCTCTGGGGGAGCGTCGCGTTCCTGATCTACTTCATGGCCTTCCGGCCGGAGGGCGCGGCGGAGATGTTCAAGGCCATCGGGGCGGGACTGATGGCGATGGCGCAGGGCCTCGGTGACTTCCTCACCAGCCTGATGACCTGACGACCGGGCTCAGGGGCGGCCGGGGTGCCACGGCGCCGGCGGCTGCTGGCCGTACCAGCCGGGCGGGCCGAAGCCGGCCGGCGGCGGGGGCGGCGGGACGAGCACCACCGGGATCGGCACGACGGGCTCGTCCGGCGCCTCGACCGACCGCTGCGTGCCGTCCGGGAACCGCAGGTGGTAGCGGTGCCCGTCCCAGATCCCCGCCGGCACCTGCGGGTCCCGGCCCACGAAGAACGACCGGTACGCGCCGATCGCCTCCAGCAGCTCCCGTTCCTCCCGCGCGGTCCGCTCCCGGTCCACCGGACGCCGGTCCAGGCCGCGCAGCGCGCCGTCGCGCAGCAGCGCCAGCCGGGTCGCCGCGAACTGGTAGCCGCGCATCGCCCTCAGCCCGCCGTCGCCGGCCACCCGCTTGGCCCACACCCGGGCCGCGTGCCGCCGCCCCAGGCTGCTCAGCGCCGCCACCTCCGGCGGGGTCAGCCAGCCCGCCCGCACGTAGTCCGGGAGCATCCGCTCGGTGAGCCGCCCCTCCCAGGCCCGCAGCCACAGGGCGAGCCCGACCATGGCGAAGAAGACCGGCACCATCACGCCGATGAAGCCGTACAGCATGATCAAGGCCTGTCCGGTGGCCTGGGTGAGCGTCGGCAGCAGGTTCCACAGCCCGTGCAGCATCATCGCCAGCAGCAGGCCGGCGAGCGGGGCGAGCACCCGGACCCACCGGCTGGCGGTGCGCGCGGCGATGCCCAGCCCCACCCCCGTCATGGAGGTGAAGAGCGGGTGGGCGAAGCCGAAGAGCAGGATCCGGACGATGAAGATGGCGATGACCTGCTGGGTGCCGGTCGCCGGCCCGTACCGCTCCGCGCCGCTGGCGTAGCCGTGGCCGCCCAGGTAGAGGATGTTCTCCACCATGGCGAACCCGATCGCGGAGAGCCCGCAGTAGACCAGCGCGTCGGTGATCCCGGAGATCTCCCGCCGGCGGAAGATCAGCAGCAGGATCGGCCCGAGGGCCTTGGTCAACTCCTCGATGAACGGCGCGACCAGCACCGCGGTCAGCGCGGTCGGCAGCCCCCAGTCCTCGAACAGCCCGGCGGAGAACTCGTTGACGGTCAGCGAGGCCGCGGTGGAGACGAACGCGCCCCAGGCGAAGCAGAAGATCAGGTACTTCAGGGGCTCCGGCTCGTAGCGGTCCAGCCAGAGGAAACAGGCCACCAGCACCGGAACCGGGAGGATCGCGGCGGCCACGCCGATCAGCAGCGCCTCGGCGCCCAGGTTCTCGCCCAGCGTGAAGAGCATGAACAGCGCGCACGCCGCGATGAACAGGACGGCGCCGGCCAGCACCAGGGCCCGACGCCACCCCAACCGGCGCAGCGGCATCCCGGGCCCCGCCCCACCGGGCGGCGGAACGGCGGGCGCGGTCGGCGACGGCGGCAGGGGTGCGCCGGGCGGGGTGTCGGCCATGCGGTCAGCGTAGCCATCCCCGGCCGCCTGTTCCGGCCGCATTCACCCGGCTATGCTGCGGGCAGGTCACGAGCGCCAGCGTCAAGCCCCGGCTTGCTGGCCGGCAACCCTCGTCGAGTTCGCGGTGGGGTGCCCCGGGTGATGACCGGGCCCGGCCCGATCGCGTGCCGGGCAAGCGCGGACCCCGCCCGTGTGCGCCCACCCGGGGTCCCTGGACCCGGAGGTCGGCCCATGACCGTCACCCTCGCACCCCCGCCCGCGCCGCAGCCGCCCGCCGTCGCCGATCCGCTCGACGTGCTCGGCGTACCCGGCCAGGTGAACCTCGACTACGCGGCCACCGCGCCCTGCGCGCGGGCCGCGGCCGACGCGGTGGCCGAGCTGCTGCCCTGGTACGCCAGCGTGCACCGCGGCGCCGGGGCGCTGTCGCGGCGCTGCACCCTCGCCTACGAGCGCGCCCGGCAGACGGTCGGCGACTTCCTCGGCGCCCGCGCCGACGACCACGTGGTCTTCACCCGCAACACCACCGACGCGCTGAACCTGCTGGCCCGGGCGCTGCCCGCCGGCACGACGGTGGTCACCTTCGGCGGGGAGCACCACGCCAACCTGCTGCCCTGGCCGCGTGGCTCGGTGCGGCTGCCGGTGCCCCCGGATCCCGCCGGGGCGGTCCGCGCGCTGGACGCGGCGCTCGGCGAGCTGCGCAGGCCGGATCCGTCGGGCCCCCGCAGCGCGCAGCAGGGCCCGCCCGTGCTGGTGGCGGTGACCGCCGCGAGCAACGTGACCGGGGAGCGCTGGCCGGTGGCCGAGCTGGCCCGGGTGGCCCGGCGGCACGGCGCCCGGATCGCGGTGGACGCCGCGCAGCTCGCCCCGCACGCGCCGGTGGACGTCGCCGCCCTCGACGTCGACTACGTCGCGCTCTCCGGCCACAAGCTGTACGCCCCGTTCGGCGCGGGGGTGCTCGTCGGGCGCGCGGACTGGCTGGACGCCGCGCCGCCGTACCTGGCCGGCGGGGGTGCCACCAGCCACGTCGGGGCGGCCACCCACGACGTACGGTGGGCGACCGGCCCGGCCCGGCACGAGGCGGGCACCCCGAACCTGCTCGGCGCGGTCCCCCTGGCGGCGGTCTGCGCCGCGCTGGCCGACGCGGACCGGGACGCCCTGCACGACGCCGAGCAGGCTCTGCTGACCCGGCTGCGCGAGGGCCTCGCGGCCCTGCCGCACGTGCTGGAGCTGCGCATGTTCGGGCCGACGGCGCCCCGGGTGGGGATCGTGTCGTTCGTGGTGGCCGGCCGGGACTCGACGGAGGTGGCGGCGGAGCTCGCGGCGACGTACGACATCGGGGTGCGCGACGGCCTCTTCTGCGCCCACCCGCTGGCCCGGCGGCTGCTCGACGAGGCGGCCGCCCGCGCCGGCCGGCGGGACCTGCCGCCGACCGCCCTGCGCGCCAGCATCGGCCTGGGCAGCACGACCGGGCACGTGGACCGGCTGCTCGCCGCCCTCGCCGCGCTGGCCTGACCGACCGGGGGCACCCGCCGGCCCACTCCCCCGGGCCGGCGGGGCGGCCGACTCCTGTGCGCCCCCGCACCGTCCCCGTCAGGCCTTCCCCACCGCGGGTGCCGGCGCGCGGTCGCGGGTGCGCTGGATCAGCACCACACACGCCAGCACGGCCACCGCCGCCGCGATCGAGGCAGGGGTGACGGCCTCGCCGAGCAGCAGCGCCGACCAGGCCAGGGTGAGCACCGGCTGGGCGAGCTGGATCTGCCCGACCTGCGCGATGCCGCCCCGGGCCAGGCCCGCGTACCAGGCGAAGAAGCCCAGGAACATGGAGACCACGGTGAGGTAGCCGAACGCCGACCAGGCGACGGGGTCGGCCTGCGGCGGGGCGGCCACGGCGGCGACGACCATGACGGGGACGGTGACGGGCAGCGAGAGCAGCAACGCCCAGCAGATCGTCCGGGCGCCGCCCAGCTCGCGGGCGAGCGCGCCGCCCTCGGCGTACCCCAGGCCGCAGAGCACGACCGCCGCGAGCAGGAACAGGTCGGGCGGGGCGAGGGCCCCGCGTACCGCGCCGCTGGCGCCGAGGAAGGTGAGCACCGCCAGCAGACCGCCGGCGCTGGCGGCCCAGAACAGCGGCGGCGGCCGCTCGCCGGCCCGCAGCACCGCGAACACGGCGGTCATGGCGGGCAGCACGGTGATGACGACCGCGCCGTGCGCGGAGGTCTGGGTGCTGAGCGCCAGCGAGGTGAACAGCGGGAAACCGACGACGACGCCGAGGGCGACGACCGTCAGCCGCCGCCACTGCCCGCGTGTGGGCCGCGGGGCGCCGGTGGATCGCAGGTACGCCCATGCCAGCAGCGCCGCGCCGACGGCCCGGCCGAAGGCGACGAACCACGGGTCGAGCTGTTGCACGGCGACGCGGGTCGCGGGCAGCGACATGCTGAAGGCGAGCACGCCCAGCGCGCCGAGGGCGAGACCGACCGTCCGGTCCGCCGTTACCGTGGTCCTGACAGTAGCGCTACTGTTCCCGTTCATGAATGACGGTAACGCAGCCGACCGCGTCGTCCAAGACCTGCGCGGGCTCGCGGCTGCCGCGGATCCCGGCACGCGGCTGCCCTCGGTGCGCGAGCTGACCGCCCGCCACCAGGCCTCCCCGGTCACCGTCGCCGAGGCCATCCGCCAGCTCGTGGCTCAAGGGCTGGTCGAGACGCGGGCCGGCAGGGGCACCTTCGTGGCCGCCCCGCCACGCGAGTGGCGCGCCCCCGACCTGTCGTGGCAGACCGTGGCGCTCGGCCCCCGCCGGCCGGGCGAGGACGAGATGCAGGCGCTACTGGCGTTACCGCCCGCCGGAGCGATCCCGCTGTCCGGGGGCTACCTGGACGGGGAGCTGCAACCCGCCGCCGCGCTCGGGGCCGCGCTCACCCGTGCCGCCCGGCAGCCCGCGTCCTGGCAGCGCGGGCCGGCCGAGGGGCGCGAAGACCTGCGCGCCTGGTTCGCCCGCGAGTCCGGGGCCGGGCTGCGCGCCGAGGACATGGTGGTCTGCCCGGGCGGGCAGGCCGCCCTGTCGTCCGCGCTGCGGGCGCTCGCCGCGCCCGGCGACACCCTCCTCGTCGAGTCGCCGACCTACCTGGGCGCGCTGGCCGCCGCCCGGGCGGCCGGCCTCCGGGTGGTGCCCGTGCCCGCCGACGCAGACGGGGTACGCCCCGACCAGCTCGCCGCCGCGTTCGCCCGCACCGGCGCCCGGCTGTTCTACTGCCAGCCGCTGCACGCCAACCCGCACGGCGCGACGCTCGCGGAGGACCGCCGGGCCCGGGTCGCCGAGGCCGTACGCGACGCCGGGGCGTTCCTCATCGAGGACGACTACGCCCGCGACCTCACCATCGACGGCCAGGCCCCGCCACCGCTGGCCGCCGACGACCCCGACGGGCACGTCGTCTACCTGCGTTCGCTGACCAAGTCGACCGCTCCCGGGTTGCGCGTCGCCGCGATCGGCGCCCGCGGTCCGGCCGGCGCCCGGCTGCGGGCGGCCCGGCTGCTCGACGACTTCTTCGTCGCCGGGCCACTGCAACAGGCCACGATCGAGTTCGTCACCACCCCGGCCTGGGCGCGCCACCGCCGCGCCCTGCGCACCGCCCTGCGGACCCGCCGCGAGGCCCTGCTGACCGCGCTCCGCCGGCACCTGCCGGAGCTGGCCCGGCAGCCGGTCCCGCGCGGCGGCATGCACCTCTGGGTACGCCTGCCGGAGGGCACCGACGACGTCGCGCTGGCCGGCGCCGCGGCCGCCCAAGGCGTCATCGTCCTCCCCGGCCGCCCCTGGTACGCCGCCGAACCCCCGGCCCCCCACCTTCGCCTCACCTACGCCGCCGCCCCACCCGACCTCATGGACGAGGCCGTCCGCCGCCTGGCCCGCGCCCTGCGGACCTGACCGGGTCGACGGGGATAGGGTCACCCGCTCGCGCCGTGCCGGCCTGGGCGGGTCCCACACGGGTGGTGCGGTCACCCGCCCGCGGGCCTGGGCGGGCCGATGGGGTGCGGGTCAGCCGAGCGGCGGGGCGGCGGGCGGCTTCGGGGCGTCGTCCCGCTCCCCCTCGCCGCCCGGCCGGTCCTGGTCGCCGAAGGACTGCCGGACCCCGCGGTTCGCCTCCTCCTGGCTGATGCCGGAGGCCACCATCAGGTCGCTGGCGGTGGTCCGCACCTGCGCGATCACCACGCTGCCGGAGAAGCCGACCCCGTCGGCGTACGCCCGGCCGGCCTCGCTGACCGCGCGCAGCGCCCGCTCCCGGGCCTGCTCGGGCTCCTCGCCGACGGCGAACTCGTGCTTGAGCAGGCGTACCGACTCGGCGAGATGGGCGACCGCGTCCGGCATCGTCTCCGGGATGGGCTCCTCGTCCTCGATCAGGGTCACCGCGCGCCGGGTCAGCGTGCCGGCGTTGCGCATCGCCCGGTCGATCGGGTCGGCGGCCTCGGCGTAGTGGGTGAGCTCGTCGCGCCGGTGCCACCGGGCCGGCGAGAGCGTGGTGGTCTCCTTCGCCCCCTCGATGGCCTCGGTGAAGGCGGTCATCTCCTCCTGGTTGTTGCGGAGCCGGTCCAGGGCCCGCTGGGCCTTGTCCCGGTCCCGGTCCCGCAGGGCCTCCGCGGTCACGTCGAGCTGGGCGGCGAGCAGGTCCAGGGCTGGCCGGGCGGCCCGGTTGATGACCCGCAGCGGATTGAGCGGCAGCAGGATCGCGGTGACCAGCAGCGCGATGCCGCCACCGACGAACGCGTCGATGAACCGGGGGATCTCCAGGTTCTCGGTCGACGGGCTGAGCGTGACGATCAGCACCGCCGTGGCCGCCGCCTGGATGACGATGGCCACGCTGGCGCCCGCGAAGATGGTCAGCATGATGGCCAGGGTGACCACCAGCCCGAGCTGCCACGGGCCGGTGCCGAGCAGGTAGATGAGGAAGTCGCCGACGGCGACCCCGATGGCCACTCCGACGATCAACTCGACCGTGCGGCGGAACCGCTGGCCGACCGAGGCGGCGAGGGTGCCGACCGCGGAGATCGGCGCGAAGACCGGCTGCGGGTTGCCGAGCAGCTCGTGCGCCGCCAGCCAGGACAGTCCGGCGGCGAGGCCGGCCTGCACGGCGAGGCCCATCGCCATCCGCAGCCGGTGCAGGCGGTCGTGCAGGGTGGTCTTGCTGCGGTGCCGCAACGTCTTCACGGCCTCGGCGACCCGGGCCGCGTCCAGTTCCTTGCCCCGGTCGCGCAGTATGGCGCGTCGCACCAGTGAGGGTCGACGGTCCCGGGCCACGGCCATGGCGGGGACTACCCGTGCCGCGCCGGGTGAATCCTCGCCGGCGACGGCGGTAGGGCAGACTCGGCCGGGTGGTCGACCTTCTCGACCGGTGGCGGGCCGCGGCCCGGGGCGCCGGGATGACCGACGCGGCGGAGCTGACCCGGGTCGGCGAGGACCTGCTGGCCCGCTGGCGGGAACCGCACCGGCACTACCACGACGTCGACCACCTGACGGCCGTCCTCGACGTGGTCGACGCCCACGCGCCGGCCGCCGGGCGACCGGACCTGGTGCGCCTCGCGGCCTGGTGCCACGACGCCGTCTACGACCCGCGCGCCGGGGGCGACGCCAACGAGCGCGACAGCGCGGCGCTCGCCGGGACGCTGCTCACCCGGGCGGGCCTGCCGGCCGACGCCGTGGCCGAGGTGCGCCGGCTGGTGCTGCTCACCGCCGGGCACGCCGTGGAGCCGGGCGACGCCGACGGTGCGCTGCTCTGCGACGCCGACCTCGCCGTCCTGGCGACGCCGCCCGAGGCGTACGACCGCTACGCCGCGGCGATCCGACGGGAGTACGCGCACGTGCCCGAGCCCGACTTCCGGGCCGGCCGCGCCCGGGTGCTCGCCGGGCTGCTCGCCCTGCCGGCGCTGTTCCGGCTGCCGCCGCTGGCACGGCGCTGGGAGCCCCGGGCCCGCGCCAACCTGGCCCGCGAACTGTCCACGCTCCGCTAGCCCTCCGCCCCCGCCCCACGCGGGCGGGCCAGGTGCTTGGGGCGGCGCAGCCCGGCCTGCCGGAGCAGGCGCACCAGCTCCCGGCTCGGCACCACCCGGGCACCCAGCCAGACCGCCATCGCGAACCGGTCGGCCGGGATGTCGTAGTGGTCCCGGTCGAACCCCCGGCGGGGCGCGCCCAGCATCTCGGCGAAGGCGTGCAGCTCGGCGGGGGAGACGTCGCTGATCAGGTGGGACCAGAGCCGCCCCCGCCACGGCCAGGCGGGCCGGTCCAGGTAGAGCATGCCGGCCAAGGTACCCCGCGCCGGGGACCGGTTGGTGATCGCGCGGGACCGACCGTAGCCTCGGCGACATGGCCGGATCCCCCCTCCTCGACGACCTGCGGGCGGCGCTCGGCGACGACGCCGTCCTGACCGACCCGGACCTGTTGCGGATGCACGAGCGGGACGAGGCCGACCTCTGCGCCGCCGGTGCGCCCCTGGTCGTGGTCCGTCCCCGCACCACCGCACAGGTGGCCGCCGCGCTGCGGGCGGCCGCGCGGTACGGCGTGCCGGTGGTGCCGCAGGGGGCGCGCACGGGGCTGGCCGGCGCGGCCAACGCCGTCGACGGCGCGATGGTGGTCAGCATGGTCGCGATGGACGCGGTGCTGGAGATCGACCCGGTGAGCCGGATCGCCGTGGTGCAGCCCGGCGTGGTCAACGCGACGCTCGCCGCCGCCGTGGCGAAGCAGGGGCTGTGGTACCCGCCCGACCCGGGCTCGTGGGAGTCGTCCACGATCGGCGGGAACGTCGCCACCAACGCCGGCGGCATGTGCTGTGTCAAGTACGGCGTCACCACCGAGTACGTGCTGGGCCTGGAGGTGGTGCTCGCCTCCGGCGAGGTGCTGCGCACCGGTCGGCGTACCGCCAAGGGGGTGGCGGGGTACGACCTCACCCGGCTCTTCGTCGGCTCCGAGGGCACCCTCGGGGTGATCACGGAGGTGACGGTGGCGCTGCGGCCCGCCCCGGCGGAGTCGCTGACCATGGTGGCGGTCTTCCCGTCCACCGCCGCCGCCGGCGCGGCCGTGGCCGAGATCGCCGCCCGGGGGCTCTCCCCCAGCCTGCTGGAGCTGCTCGACCGGACGCACCTGCGGGCGATCGAGGCGTACCGTCCGATGGGGCTGCGGACCGACGCCCAGGCGCTGCTGCTGGCCGCCGCCGACACCGGCTCCCGCGCGGCCGACGATCTGGCCGGCCTGGCCGCAGTCTGCGAGGCGGCCGGCGCCGACGAGGTCTACGCGGCCACCGACGCCGTGGAGGCGGCGGCCCTGTTGCAGGCGCGCCGGCTCGCGCACCCGGCGATGGAGAAGTTCGCGGCGGAGACCTACCCGGGCGGCAACGGCGGCCTGGTCATCGACGACGTGGCGGTCCCCCGGGGCGCGCTGGCGGCGCTGCTCGACGGGGTGGCCCGGATCGCGGTGGAGTGCGACGTGACCATCGGCGTGGTCGGCCACGCCGGCGACGGCAACATGCACCCGAACATCGTGGTGGACCGGGCCGACCCGGCGAGCCTCGAACGCGGCCGGCGCGCGTTCGACGAGATCATGCGCCTCGGCCTCGAACTGGGCGGAACCTGCACCGGCGAGCACGGCGTGGGCCTGCTCAAGCGCGACTGGCTCGCCCGCGAGATCGGCCCGGTGGGCGTCCGCGTGCATCAGGCGATCAAGGCGGCGCTCGATCCGGCCGGCCTGCTCAACCCCGGCAAGGTCCTCTGACGGGCCCGGCGCGACGGCCTCCCGCCGGCCGCGGTCCGGACGCCGGTGGCGCCGGTCCCGGGCGGGCCTCCGCCGGGGGCGCGGCCGTCAGGCGGTCATCTCGGCCGGGGTGGCCTGGGTGAGCAGCAGCAGGATCTCGTTGGCGATGGGCGGGTGCTCCTCGCCGGGGCAGTCCTGCGACGTGACCAGGCCGGTCGAGGTGAGCAGGCTGGAGGTCAGCGCGTCGATGCAGGTGACCTGGTAGCGCCGGACCTGGTCGGTCTCCTTCGCCAGGCCCGGGTCGGCGAGCAGCTCCTGGAGCCGGGCGGCGTGTTCCGGGCCGAGCACCCCGGTCGACGTGACGCCGTCGCCGGCGCAGTCGACACACTCCCACCTGCCGTCCGGTTCCACCTTGAGCGTGCGCAGCGGGCCGTCCGTGCCGACCCGCTGGAGGAGGCTGACCTCGCCCCTTCCGGCGGTCGCCGCGCCGCCGGGCCCCGGCTGCGACAGCCCGGTGCCGGCCGGACCCGGCGCGGGGCCGTCGTCGGCGTTTCCGGGCAGCGAGCAGCCGGCGAGGGTGGCGGCCAGCAGGGCGGCGACGGACACGCGGACCGGACGCAACCAGGAAGCGGAGGGCACGGGCCGGAACCTATCCCACCCTGGGTGAGGGCCGTAACCGCTCTCCGGGGTCGGGCGGGCGAATGTAGGGGTGACCGGGGCCGGGCCGTCAGCGGGACGAGGACGGCAGTTCGGCCTGGTCGTCGTCCGCGCCACGGTCCGCCGCGAAGCCCCGTACGTCGGGTGCGCCGAGCCGGGCGGCGTCGGCGGTGGCGTCGTCGGGCATCAGCTGGGACTCGCGTTCCGCCTCCACCCGGGCGCGGTAGTGCTCCACCTCGCGGGCCCGGGTGGCCTCGTCCCAGCCGAGCACCGCGCCCATCAGCTCGGCCGCGTGGCCCACCGACTCCAGGCCTCGGTGCGCCGTCTCGAAGGAGATCCGGGTCCGCCGGGTGAGCACGTCCTCCAGGTGCAGCGCCCCCTCGGCCCGGGCCGCGTACGTCACCTCGGCGGCCAGGTACTCCGGTGCGCCCGCCAGCGGGGACGCCTGCAGCGGGTCCGCGTCGATCAGCGCGAGCAGGTCGCGGGTGAGGGTGCCGTAGCGCTCCAGCAGGTGCTCGACCACCCCGACCGGCACCCCGTGCCGGCGGGCGAGGTCCGCCCGGTCCCGCCACGTCGCCGGGTAGCCGTCGGCGCCGAGCAGCGGCAGGTCGGCGGTGCGGGAGGGGCGTACGACGCCCAGCCGGTGGGCCGCCCGGTCGACCACGTCGGAGGCCATCACCCGGTACGTCGTGTACTTGCCGCCAGCGACCAGCAGCAGCCCGAGCATCGGCTCGAAGACGGCGTGCTCGCGGGACAGCTTGGAGGTGGAGTCGGCCTCGCCGGCCAGCAGCGGCCGCAGCCCGGCGTAGACGCCCTCGATGTCGGCCGTCGTGAGCGGCCGGTCGAGCACCTTGTTGACCTGCTCCAGCAGGTATTCGATGTCCCGGGCGGAGGCCGCCGGGTGGGACCGGTCCAGCCGCCAGTCGGTGTCGGTGGTGCCGATGATCCAGTGCCCGCCCCACGGGATGACGAAGAGCACGCTGGTGGCCGTACGCAGGATCAGCCCGGCCTCGCCGGTGATCGCCGAGCGGGGCACCACCAGGTGCACGCCCTTGGAGGCCCGGACGCGGATGCCGGGGCGCAGCCCGACGTCGTTCAGCATCCGCGACATGTCGTCGCTCCACACCCCGGTGGCGGCGATGACGGTGCGGGCGCGTACCTCGAACTCGGCGTCCGGGGAGCCGGGCGGTGCCTCCAGGTCGCGGACCCGGACGCCGGTGACCTCGCGGGCCTGCCGGATGAGCCCGACCGCCCGGGTGCTGTTCACCACTGTCGCGCCGAGGCTGGCCGCCGTGCGGGCCAGGGTCACCACCAGCCGCGCGTCGTCGACCTGCCCGTCGTAGTAGCGGATCGCGCCGGCCACCGCGTCGGCGCGCAGGCTGGGGAAGACGCGGCGGGCGCCCTCGCGGGTCAGGTGCCGGTGCAGCGGCATGCCGCGCCCGCCGCCGAAGACCCCGGCGAAGGCGTCGTACGCCGCGACGCCGGCGCCGTAGTAGGAGCGGCGCAACACCCGGGCCGGCAGGCCGCGTACGCCCCGCCCGTCGGGCAGCGGGACCAGGATGGGCACCGGCCGGACCAGGTGCGGGGCCAGCCGGGTGGCGAGCAGCCCGCGCTCGGTGAGCGCCTCGTGCACCAGGTGGAACTCCAACTGCTCCAGGTAGCGCAGGCCCCCGTGGATGAGCTTGCTGGAGCGGCTGGAGGTGCCGGCGGCGTAGTCGCGGGCCTCCACCAGGGCCACCTTCAGCCCCCGCGAGGCGGCGTCCAGGGCGGCGCCCGCCCCGGTCGCGCCACCGCCGATGACCAGCACGTCGAAGCGTTCGGCGCGCAGGCGGCGCAGGTCGGCGGCCCGGCGCTCGGGGGAGAGCTGGCCGGCCGTCGTTCGGGACACGTTGGGGTCACGCACCCGTCCACGGTAACCGCCGCCGCCACCCGGCGGGACAGCCCGTCCGCGCCGTACTGTCGCAGGATGGAGGTCGGCCCCCCGTTCCCCGCTGGTCAACCCGTTCCAAGGCCCTCGGCCACGCCGGGCCCGCCGAGCCCCTGGGCGGTGGTGGCGGCGGCGGTGACCGGCTGCTGGACGGTCGGGCTCGTCGTCGTCGGCCAGCTCGGCGGCTGGCTGGCCGACCAGGTCCTGCTGGCCTCCGGGCTGGACCGCGTGGTCTGGCTCTGGCCGGCGACGGTGCTGTTCACCGTGCTGCTGGTCGGGGCGCCCGCGCTGACGCTGGCCCTGCTGCCCCGCTCGGCGGCGGTCCGCACCACCGGCCGGACCTGGCTGGCGGCGGCCCTCGCGCTCGGCGCGCTGGGGCTGCTCCGGGCGATGCCGCCGGTGCACCACGAGGCGTACCTCGCCGCGCTGGCCGCCACGGCCGCCCTGGCCGCCCTCGTCCTGCGGGCGCTGGCCCGCCGCGCGGCGGTCGCGACCCCCCGGGTGCCCGCCTCGACCGCCCCGCGCCGGGCGCCCGCGTCGGCCGCCACGCTGCTCGGGGTGGCCGGCGGGCTGGCGCTGCTGCTGCCCTGGGCCTGGCTGGGCGCCCTCGGTGGGCTGCTGGAGACGGTGCTCGCCGGGGTCGCCGCCGCCGCGCTGGGCGTGCTCGCCGGGGCGCTGCTGGACGACGCCTTCTGGTCCCGCTTCACCGTCGGCGAACCGCCCCGGCCGGCCCGGTTGGTGCTGGTCGGAGGGCTGGTCGCCGGGGTCGCGCTGCTGCTGCTCGCCGCCGGGGTCGGCCAGTCCGGGGCCCAGCTTCCCCTGCTGCTGACCCTGCCGCCGGCCGGCTTCGCGCTGGCGGCCCTGCACGCGGCGGCCCGCCACCCGGCCCCGGCCGACCCGCCGGGCCCCGCCTCCGTCGGTTCCCCGGGTGCCGCTCCCACCGGCCCGTCCGGCCCGCTCCCCGCCGGCCCCTCCGGCCCGCTCCCGGCCGGCCCCTCCGGCCCGCTCCCCGCCGGCCCGTCCGGCCCGCTCCCGGCCGGGCAAGCCGGCGCCGACGGCCGGGAGCCGGCCGGGCGGCCGGGGACGGGCGCCCTCCGGCCCGCGGTCCGTTGGCTGGTGGGGCTCGGCGTGCTCGGCCCGCTGGCCTTCACCGATCCCGAGGAGATCACCCTCCTCCTGGCCAGCACCCGCGACGTGCCGTTCTGGGTGGCCGCCGCCGCTGGCGCCGGCCTCGCCGTCGCGGCCGTCCTCGCCGTGACGTACGGCGTGCTGCTGGGCCGGGGCCGGCGGCCGAGTCGGCGGGTGGCCGGGGTGACCGCCGCCGCGCTGCTGCTGGCGGTCGGCGTGGTGGCCGTCGGCGTGGGCCAGCCCGGCCTGCACGGCGAGCGGCTGTTCGTGGTGCTGCGCGAGCAGGCCGACCTCGCCGGCGTCCCGGCGACGACCGGTCGGGCCGGCCGGGACGCCCGGGTCACCGAGGTCCACCGG
This sequence comes from Micromonospora sp. USAFONa4, assembly GCF_057197825.1. NCBI lineage: Bacteria > Bacillati > Actinomycetota > Actinomycetes > Micromonosporales > Micromonosporaceae > Micromonospora > Micromonospora sp. USAFONa4. The sequence continues at coordinate 2,810,592 of NZ_CM170072.1, forward strand.
CGGCTGGTCGCGACCGCCGAGCGGACCCAGGCCGACCTGCGCCGGGACCTGCGCCGGCTGCGGCTCGACCACACCCCCTACTACCTCGTCAACGCCGTCGAGGTGGACGGGGGACCGGCGGTGCGGGCCTGGCTGTCGCGCCGGCCGGAGGTCGACCGGGTGCTGGTCAGCCAGCGGGTGCGACCGCTGCCCGCGCCGGCCGGTCGCAGTCGCGGCACCGCGCCCGCGCCCGCCGGCCCCGAGTGGAACGTCCGGATGCTCGGTGCGGACCGGGTCTGGTCCCAGCTCGGGGTGGACGGTTCCGGGATCGTGGTGGGCAGTTCGGACTCGGGCGTGGACGGCGGGCACCCCGCGCTGGCGGGCGGCTTCCGGGGCGGCGACGACTCCTGGCGCGACCCGTGGAACGGCACCCGGGCGCCGACCGACCAGGGCGGGCACGGCACCCACACGGCGGGCAGCGCGGTGGGCCGGGGCGGCATCGGGGTCGCCCCGGGTGCCCGCTGGGCCGGCTGCGTCAACCTGGACCGCAACCTCGGCAACCCCGCGTACTACCTGGACTGCCTCCAGTTCATGCTGGCGCCCTTCCCGGCGGGCGGGGACCCGTTCACCGACGGGCGCCCGGCGCGCGCGCCGGACATCCTCACCAACTCGTGGGGCTGCCCGGCGATCGAGGGCTGCGACCCGGGCGTGCTCGGGCCGGCCACCGCCGCCCTGGACGCCGCCGGCGTCATGGTGGTGGCCGCGGCCGGCAACACCGGGCCGTACTGCCGCTCGATCGACGACCCGCCCGCCCCGTACGCGGACGTGCTGACCGTCGGCGCGGTGGACCGGCAGCGCAAGGTCACCCTCTTCTCGTCGCGGGGACCGGTGCCGGGGGCGGCCAAGCCGGACCTGGTCGCGCCGGGTGACGAGGTGCTGTCGGCGATGCCGGGCGGCGGGTACTCCGTCCTGAGCGGCACCTCGATGGCGACGCCGCAGGTGGCCGGCGTGGTGGCGCTGATGTGGTCGGCCAACCCGGCGCTGGTCGGCGACCTGCCCCGCACCCGGCAGATCCTGCGGGACACCGCGACCCCGGCCGTGGCCACGTACGCCACCCGGACGCAGACCTGCGGGGGCGACCGGAACATCACCGGCGCCGGCCTGGTCGACGCGTACGCGGCGGTGCGGGCGGCACGGGGCTGAGGGGCGCAGCGCCGGTTCACCCCAGCCGGTCGAGGAACTCCCGCGAGCGCCGCAGCACCAGTGCCGTGGCCTCCGCGTCGTACGACGGCAGCGTGCTGTCGGTGAACAGGTGCTGGTCGCCCGGGTAGACGAACAGCTCGCCGAGGTCGGGGCCGACGATGCCGACCAGCTCGCGGGCGGCTTCGATGTCGCCCTCCAGTGCGAAGAACGGGTCGGCGTCCATGCCATGGATCTGCACCGGGACCCCGGCGGGCCAGGGGCCGACGGCCCATTCGCCGGTGACGGGCAGGCAGGATTCGTAGAGCAGCGCGCCACGGGCGCCGGGCCGGGTCTGGGCGAGCCGCTGGGCGGTGGCGGCGCCCCAGGAGAAGCCCGCGTGGACCAGCCCGTCGGGCAGCTCGGTCACGGCCCGGTCGGCGCGCTCGCGCAGCACCTCGCGCCCGATGCTCTTCGTGAGCGCGAAGCCCTCGTCGAGGGTCGCCGGGAGTTCACCGTCGAACAGGTCGGGGGTGTGCACGGTGTGCCCGCCCGCCCGCAACTGTCCGGCGAACTCGCGCAGCCCGTCGGTGAGCCCGAGCAGATGGTGGAACAGGACCACGTCGGCCATCTCTACACTCCTGTCAACAGACGACAACGATCGAATGATCCATGATTCTAGAACGGTCGAGAAATGTCGAGCAATGAGCGGATCCCGGACTACGACCTCGACGACCTGCTCGTGGTCACCGCGCCCGCGCAGCTTCGCGCGCTGGCCGATCCCCTGCGCGCCACCCTCCTGGAGCTGCTCCTGGAGCGGGCCGCCACGGTGACCGAGCTGGCCCGGGCGGTCGACCGGCCGAAGAGCAGCGTCGCCTACCACGTGACCGCGCTCGTCGACGCCGGCCTGCTCAGGGTGGTGCGGACCCGGAGGGTGCGGGCGATCGACGAGCGGTACTACGGCCGGGTCGCCCGCACGCTCTACATCGGCGCGCTCACCCGTCCCGAGGACAGACAGGTCGCGACCGCCGTCAACGGGCTCGCGGAGGCCGTCGCCGAATCGGCCGCCGCCCACGCCGCCGACGACCTGCGCTGCACCCTCGTGCACGCCCGCATCCCGATCGGGGAGGTACGCGCGTTCTGGGCCGAGGTGCAGGCGCTGGCCCGCCGCTTCGCCCAGATCCCCCGGTCCGGCGACCAGGTGTACGGGTTCGTCGCCGGCCTCTACCCCACCGACGCGCCGACCCTTCCGGAGCCCGACCCAGGCGCTGACAGGGGCTCTGCTTAACAGCAGCGCTCCGGGTGACCTAGGGTCGGCGTCCATGGACCTGAAGATCGTCGAGCTGGGGCCCGACCGGCGGCCCGCCGTGGTGGAGCTCTGCGGGCGGGCACTGGACCTGCCGGAGGACGCGGCCGAGGCGCCGGCCATCGTGGACACTCTCTGGGCGCGGGCCGCCGCCCACCGCCCGGTGTTCGCGTGGGGCGCGCACCGGCAGGGGCGCCTCGTCGGTGTGCTCATCGGCTCCCTCGCCGCCGGCGCCGGCGACGCCCGTGGTCACGTCGACCTGGTCGCGGTGGCGCCGGAGGAGCGGCGGAAGGGTGTCGGCAGGGCCCTGCTGGCGACCGCCGAGGCGCGGCTCGCCGAGCTCGGCGCGGTGGAGGTGCTGCTCGCCGGGAATCCCCCGCACTACGCCTGGCCCGGCATCGACGTGCGCTACACCCCGGCGGTCTGCGCCGCGCTGGCGCTCGGCTACCGGCAGGACCGGACGGCGTGGAACATGACCGCCGACCTGTCGTACGACGGCTCGCCCGCGCTGCGCCCGACGGAGCCGGCGGAGGCGCGGCTGGCCGGACAGGGCGTCACGGTCCGCCGCGCCGAGGCGAATGACCTGCCGGCGCTGGGGGAGTTCGCCCGCGCCACCTTCGGCGGGGCCTGGGACGCCGAACTGGCCGCCTCGGTGGACCGGGAGGGGGCGGGCTGCCACCTGGCCGAGCGCGACGGCGAGGTGCTCGGCTTCGCCGCGTACGGGTCGTCGCGGCCGAGCTGGTTCGGCCCGATGGGCACCGCCCCGGCGGCCGAGGGCTCGGGGATCGGCGGGGTGCTGCTGCGCCGCTGCCTGCGCGAGCAACGGGCGGCGGGCGTGACGGCGGCGCAGATCGGCTGGGTCGGGCCGGTCCCGTTCTACTCGGGCAGCGCGGGTGCCCGGATCGAGCGCGTCTTCTTCCTGTACCGCAGGACGCTCGGGGACTGACAACCGGGCGAACGGGATATAGACCCCCATAACGCCATTCGCCCGCATTGGTGATCGTCGCGCCCTACCGTTTCCGGTAGAGGAGGCAGCCATGACCACGGACGACGAACGCCCCGGCCCGTTGCCGTTCGACCGGCTCGACTACGGCGACGCCGAGCAGCAGGCGGAGATGGCCGGCGTCGACGAGCCGGCCGACGAGCCGGTGACACTGGTCGACGAGCCGGTGCAGATCCCGCAGCCGTACGACCGGGCGCAGAAGAGACGCAACCAACGGCCACTGCCGACGTGACAGCGCAAGGGGCGGACCGCAGACGCGGCCCGCCCCTTGCGGCGTTGTTGGAGCTGGACTCAGAAGTCCATGTCCCCGCCACCCGGACCAGCCGGGGCGGCCGGGGTCTTCTCCGGCTTGTCCGCCACGACGGCCTCGGTGGTGAGGAAGAGCGCCGCGATCGACGAGGCGTTCTGCAGCGCCGAGCGCGTCACCTTGGCCGGGTCGATGATGCCCGCGGCCAGCAGGTCGACGTACTCGCCGTTGGCGGCGTTGAGGCCGTGACCCGGGTTGAGGTTGCGGACGTGCTCGACGACCACGCCACCCTCGAGACCGGCGTTGACGGCGATCTGCCGCAGCGGGGCGTCCAGCGCGATCTTGACGATCTGCGCGCCGGTGGCCTCGTCGCCGACCAGGTCCAGCTTGTCGAAGGCGGTCTTGCCGGCCTGCACCAGCGCGACGCCACCACCCGGGACGATGCCCTCCTCGACGGCGGCCTTCGCGTTGCGGACGGCGTCCTCGATGCGGTGCTTGCGCTCCTTCAGCTCGACCTCGGTGGCCGCGCCGACCTTGATCACCGCGACACCGCCGGCCAGCTTGGCCAGCCGCTCCTGCAGCTTCTCGCGGTCGTAGTCGGAGTCGCTCTTGTCGATCTCGGCCCGGATCTGGTTGACCCGGCCCTGGATCTGCTCGGCGTCGCCGGCACCGTCGACGATGGTGGTCTCGTCCTTGGTCACCACGACCTTGCGGGCGCGGCCCAGCATGTCGAGGCCGACGGCGTCCAGCTTGAGGCCGACCTCCTCGCTGATGACCTGGCCACCGGTGAGGATGGCGATGTCGGCCAGCATGGCCTTGCGGCGGTCACCGAAGCCCGGCGCCTTGACGGCAACGGACTTGAAGGTGCCCCGGACCTTGTTGACGACCAGGGTCGCCAGGGCCTCGCCCTCGATGTCCTCGGCGATGATCAGCAGCGGCTTGCCCGACTGCATGACCTTCTCCAGGATCGGGAGCAGGTCCTTCACCGACGAGATCTTGCTGTTGACGATCAGGAGGTAGGGGTCGTCGAAGACGGCCTCCATGCGCTCCGGGTCGGTCATGAAGTAGGCCGAGATGTAGCCCTTGTCGAAGCGCATACCCTCGGTGAGCTCCAGCTCCAGCCCGAAGGTGTTGCTCTCCTCGACGGTGATGACGCCTTCCTTGCCCACCTTGTCCATCGCCTCGGCGATGATCTCGCCGACGCTGGTGTCACCGGCGGAGATGGAGGCGGTGGAGGCGATCTGCTCCTTGGTCTCGACGTCCTTGGCGAGCTTGAGCAGCTCCTCCGAGACGCTGGCCACGGCGGCCTCGATGCCCCGCTTCAGGGCCATCGGGTTGGCACCGGCGGCCACGTTGCGCAGGCCCTCGCGGACCAGGGCCTGGGCCAGGACGGTCGCCGTCGTCGTGCCGTCACCGGCGACGTCGTCGGTCTTCTTCGCGACCTCCTTGACCAGCTCGGCGCCGATCTTCTCGTAGGGGTCCTCGAGCTCGATCTCCTTGGCGATGCTCACACCATCGTTGGTGATGGTGGGGGCACCCCACTTCTTCTCGAGGACGACGTTGCGGCCCTTGGGGCCGAGGGTCACCTTCACGGCGTCGGCGAGCTGGTTCATGCCCCGCTCGAGGCCGCGGCGCGCCTCTTCGTCGAACGCGATCATCTTGGCCATACGGCGTTGTCCTCCTGGACACTCACGGGCCACCCGGAGTGTGTGTCCCGGATGGGCCGCCTGGTGTACGCACCTTGGGACGTCGCCACCTGGCGACGACGACGTCTCCTCGGCCGGGCCGGATAGCCCGCGACGACCGGCCATGTGCCGCAGCCGCGTCTGGACGCCGCTACGACCGTGGCCCTACCGCCCCGACCGTTGGCACTCGCGGTATGCGAGTGCCAATGACTTGTTTAGCACTCTCCCCTGCCGAGTGCAAGCACGATCGCCCCGGTCAGCCGAGTTCACCGGCCAGCCGCGCACTGTCCACCGGCCCCTCGTGGGCACGCTGCTCGGCGTACGTGACGACCAGGCCGACCAGCTGGGCGAGGTGGGTCGGCAGGGCCAGCACCGCGCCCACCAGCGTCACCACGAGCACGCCGACCGCCGTGCCGGGCGACTCCAGCGGGGTGGTGCCGAACGGCAGCGTGCCGATGCCCTGCACCATGCTGGCGGCCCCGCTGCCGACGATCACCGCCGCCGCCACCAGCGCCACCCGGCCGAGCAGCAGACCGAGCCGGTCGTGGAACATGCGGAAGGAACGGCCGATCGGGTGCTGTCGCTCGAAGAGGTAGACCGGGCCGGCCATGCTCAGCGCGAAGGCGAAGTAGATGCCGGGGATCACGCAGAGACAGACCCCGAGCCCGATGATCACGCTCATCAGCAGGGTCCAGCCCCAGAGGCCCAGCGCCCGGCGCGCCCCGTAGGAGAGGGCGGCGCCCACGCTCAGCGGCTGACCCGCCGCCTGCCGGGTGACCACCCAGGTGCCGGCCGCCCAGCCCAGGCTCTGCACGAAGCCGAAGACGAGGGCGCTGCCGAGCACCACGGACAGCAGGACGACCGTGTCGGTCAGGAAGGTGTCGGGCAGCGCGGCGGGGTCGCCGGCCATCGACTGCTCCCACTTGGCGCTCGGGTCGACGACCAGCGAGAGCATCGACACCACCAGGGCCGGCAGCGCCTGGGTGAGCAGCAGGATCGGCAGCAGCAGCCGCCAGCCCCGACGCACCGCGCCGGCGCACCGGCCGAACCAGCCGTTGACGCCCGCGCCGGGCGGGGTGACGAGCAGGTCGGCCGGGTCGAGGCCGTGCCCCGGCGGGTACCACCCGTGGACCGGCTGCCCGGGATAGGCGACCGGGGCGCCCGGGTGCCCGGGGTACGCGACCGGGGCCCCCGGGTACCACGGCTGCCCGCCGTACGGGCCGGAGCCGGCCGGGTACCCGCCGGTGGGCGGGAAGACCCAGTCCTGCGGCTGTTGCGGGCCCGCGGGCGCAGCGCCGCCCGGGCCGACGGCTGGCGTCGCGGAGGGGTCGGAATCTCCCGGGGGCGGCGCGGCCTGGGGCGGCTGGTCGGACATGAACCCTCCTCAGCGATGGCTGGAACGGCTCACGATCCTCCCCTGCCGACGCAACCGCGCCGAAGCCCGCCCCCGTGGAGCGGACCGGCAGACCGCCCGCCCCGGTGGAGCGGACCGGCAGACGACCGCCCGGACCACCGGGCCACCCCCGGCCGGCGCCCCTTGACCGGTGGTCGGGAGGTCGGTCGGCGCGGGGGCGCGGGAGGGACGCCCGTCAGGCGATGACGCGCACGCGCTCGGCCTGGGGGCCCTTCTGGCCCTGGGCGATCTCGAACTCGACCCGCTGGCCGTCGTCCAACGCCTTGTAGCCGTCCATCTCGATCGCCGAGAAGTGGACGAAGACGTCCTGCCCACCGTCGACGGCGATGAAGCCGTAGCCCTTTTCGGAGTTGAACCACTTCACGGTGCCCTCTGCCACGGTGCACTTCCTCACTCTGCGCGGCGTTCCACGACCCCGGAGGCCGGGCGGGCCGGCACCGGAGGACCACCGGCTCGGCGATCGACGAGGGCCGCTGAAACGGTGACCGAAATCGCACGCTACACGAAGCGTGACGACGGCGCACGACCACAAATCGGACATACACCGATCGACCGCCATCGGCCGTCATCGCTGTGATAGGCATTCGGCATGACGAGCACGCCCGACGGTCCGGGGCCGACGCGGCGGGCCGAGATCCGGCGGGTCCGACCCCCGGACGCTGCTCGGATGCGGGCGCTGCGGCTGGAGATGCTCGCCGACGCCCCGCTGGCCTTCCTGGAGACCCTCGCCGACGCGGCGGCCCGGTCGCACGCCGACTACGCGGCCAGGATCGCGTCCGTCTCCGTCGGGGCGGGCACCGCCCAGTTCGTCGCGGACCCGGGCGGCCGGCTCGTCGGGCACGCCGGCGGCACGGTGGCCCCCGGGGAGCCGGGGCTGACCGTGGTGTACGCCGTCTACGTCACCCCGCCCTGGCGGGGCACGGGCCTCCTCGGCGACCTCGTCGACGCGGTCGCGGCCTGGTCCCGCGCCTGCGGACGCCCCGAACTGATGCTGGAGGTCGTGGTCGGCAACGACCGGGCCTACCGCGCGTACCGGCGGCTGGGCTTCGTCGACACCGGCGTACGCGTCCCGCACCCCACGGTCCCGGCGCTCACCGAGCTCCAGATGCGCCGCCCGGCCTGACCCGCGCCGGCGACCCGTTCCGCCAGGACCGGATCGGCTGCCCGGGCGGCCCGTGCGGGGGCCGACCCGGGCAGCCGGACAGCCTCAGGCGTGCCGGCGGGACTGCACGATGCGGAACCGGTTGGCCACGTAGGCGCCGTCGGTGAGCGCCGAGTTGGCCGCCGCGTTGGCGCCGCTGCCGTGGAAGTCGGAGAAGGCCGCCGACTGGTTCACGAAGACCCCGCCGGTCAGGTTGCAGGACAGGTGCACCCCGACCTCGATCGCCGCGGCCTCGGCCGCGTCGAGGACCGCCTCGTCGGTGGAGTAGACCGCCGCGGTGAGCGCGCCCTTCTCGCCGACCGTGGCGCGCAGGATCTCCAGGCTGTGCGCGGTGGAGTCCGTGGCGATGGCGAACGAGATCGGCCCGAACCACTCCTTCGAGTAGGTCGCGGTGTCGTCGGCCGCCAGCCTGACCACCGTCGGGGTGCGGACCACCGCGCCGGGGAAGGCCGGGTGCTCGACCGTACGCGACTCCAGCACCGCCTCGCCGACCTTGGTGACCTCGTCGAGGCGCTCCAGCACCCCGTCGTTGACGATCGCGCCGGTCATCTCCACCCCGCGCGCCGGGTCGGCGGTGACCTTGGCGACCGCCGCGGCGATCCCGCCCGCCACCTCGTCGAAGCTCTTGTGCCCCTGATCGGTCTCGATGCCGTTGCCGGGAATCAGGATGTTCTGCGACGTGGTGCACATCTGGCCGCTGTAGAGGGTCAGGGTGAAGCCGAGGTTGCGGCACATCCCGGCGAAGTCGTCGGTGGAGTCGATCACCACCGTGTTCAGCCCGGCCTTCTCGGTGTAGACCGCGGCCTGCCGGGCGTTGGCCTCCAGCCAGTCGCCGTACTCGGTGGAACCGGTGAAGTCGATGATCTTCACGGCCGGGTGCAGGGCCAGCGTGGAGGCGAGCTTCTCCCCGGGAGCCTCGGGGGCGAGCAGCACCAGGTTCGGGTCGAAGCCGGCTTCGGCGAGCACCTCCCGGGCGTACTTCACCGTGATCGCCAGCGGCAGCACCGCGCGCGGGTGCGGCTTGACGACGACCGGGTTGCCGGTGACCAGCGAGGCGAACAGCCCCGGGTACGAGTTCCAGGTCGGGAAGGTGTTGCAGCCGATCACCAGCGCCACGCCACGGGGCACCACGTGGAAGGTCTTGGTCATCCGCAGCGGGTCGCCCTTGCCGGCCGCCTTCTCCCAGCCCGCCGTCCCCGGGTGCCGGGTCATCTCCGCGTACGCGTAGGCGACCGCCTCCAGCGCGCGGTCCAGCGCGTGCGCGCCGCCCGCCTGGAAGGCCATCACGAAGGCCTGGCCGCTGGTGAACTGCACCGCGTTGGCCAGCTCGAAGATGTGCTTGTGCAGCCGGTCGAGGATCTCCAGGCAGACCCCCACGCGGGCCTGCGGGCCGGCGTCGCGCCAGCCGGGCAGGGCGGCGGAGGCGGCGGCGACCAGCTCGTCGGCGCCGGCGTGCGGGTAGCGGACGTCCAGCTCGACGCCGAACGGGCTGCTCTCGGTGGCGACCCGGTCGGCCGCGCCCGGCTGGTCGAGGGGGAAGTCACCGCCGAGGTACGCCTCGAAGGCGGCCTTGCCGTCAGCGGCGGCGGTCTCGCCGTAGACCCGGGGGCTGGGCGACTCGGGATAGGCGGACCAGTACCCGCGCTCCGTGATCGCGGTCAGCGCCCGGTTGAGGGTGTCGGCGTGCCTGTCGTACAGGGGGTGCGGGGTCTCCGTCATGCCCGCCATCATGCAACAGGAACCCCTCAGATCAGTAGGGGCGTGTCACAACTCAGATGGTGAGCTGCCAGTCGGTCCAACCGTCGACGGGACGGAACCCGAGCTGCTCGTTGATCCGCACCATGTGGGCGTTCTCCGCCGCGTTGAAGGTGTCGATCGCGCGTACCGCCGGCTCGTGGGCCAGCAGGTGGCGCAGGTTCTCGACCTTGGTGAGCAGGCCGAGGCGGCGACCGCGGTGCTCCGGGTCGACGATGGTGATCTGCTGGAACGCGTGCCAGTCGGCCGACGCCCCGACGTCGAGCAGGGTCCAGGCGACCACCCGGCCGGACGCCTCGTGGCGCACCGCCGTGTGGTAGCGCCGCCGCCCCCGCGCCTGCAGCGCCCGCTCGATGCCGCGGACGCGTTCGACGTCGATCCGCTCCGGCTCCCACTCCACGTCGCCCAGGGGCGCGTCGGCCATCAGCCGGCCGTCGAGGTAGGCGATGTCGGCGACGTACTCCTGCGGGGTGTCTCCCTGCCAGCGCACGACGTCGTAGCCGGCGGCCCGGCTCCGGGCATCGGCCAGCGCAGCGGCCAGGCCGTCGTGGTCGAGCCGGGTGGTGTCGAGCCGGCGGCGGACCTCGGCCAGTGCCGGCCGGGCGCCGGTCGACGCGGCGAAGGCGGCGGCGGCCCCGGAGCGGGCCGGGCCGCCGGGAAGCGCGGAGACCGCCATCGCCAGCACCCGCTTGCGGCCCCGCTCCCGCAGCAGGCGTACGCCGTGCTCGTGCAGCGCGCGCCCGACGCCGCGGCGCCGGCGCTCCGGGTGCACGACCAGGTCGGCCTCGGCGTTCTCGGTGTTGTCGAGCTGCGGCAGGTCCAACGCGAGGTAGCCGGCGGGCACGCCGTCGAGCCGGGCCAGCGCCCAGAGCGGCTCGTTGCCCGGCATCGGGTGCCGGATCGCCGCCTCGAAGCGCCGCCGGCAGAAGGGCGGAAAGTCCGGCAGGTCGACAGCGTTGGCCGCCGCGCCGATCCGGTAAGCCTCGTCGACGGCGGCCTGGTCGGCGGCGTCGAGCGGCGCGATCGCGATGCTCATCGGCTGAGGGTGCGCCACCCGACGACGATCGGGCCAGCGAATTAACGCTGGCCCGATCGAAAGTTGGTCGGGAGGGACGCTCGCACAACGCCTCCGGCGTTGGGTCGCAAGAACTGAAAGTCTCCGGCGAAACGCCCTCCCGCACGGAGCATCTTGCGCCGTCCGGTTCCTGCCGTCAAGTCCTCGTCGGCGCGTTTTCCGCACTCACAGCGAAATCCCAGTTACCCCCCGAATCCCCACCCCAACCCCCCAACCCCCGGCCCCCCCGAACCCCCGGACCCCCGGACCCCCGGGCCCCCGGGCCCCCGGGCCCCCGGGCCCCCGGGCCCCCAGACCCTCGGACCCTCGGACCCCCAGACCCTCGGACCCCCAGACCCTCGGACCCTCGGGCGTCGATCATGAGGTTGGCGGCACTGTTCGCGATCAACTTCGCCGCCAATCTCATGATCGACGCGGAGAACCGCGCGCGGCCGACGTGGAGAACCGCGCGCGGCCAGGGTGCGGGCGGGGGCGCGGGTCAGCCGAGGAGGCCGGCGTCGCGGGCGGCGCGGAGCGAGGGCTTGATGCGGTGGGTGGGGCCGACCTCGCCGGCCACCGCGTCGAGGGTCTTGAGGCCCTCGCCGGTGTTGAAGACGACGGTCTCGGCGGTCGGGTCGAGGCGGCCGGACTCGACCAGCTTGCGCAGCACGGCCACGGTCACCCCGCCGGCCGTCTCGGCAAAGACGCCGGTGGTCCGGGCCAGCAGCCGGATGCCGGCGCGGATCTCGTCGTCGTCGACGTACTCCATCCAGCCCCCGGTGCGGCGCACCGCCTCCAGCGCGTAGATGCCGGCGGCCGGGTCGCCGATGTTGAGGGACTTGGCGATGCCGGTCGGCTTGACGGGCGTGATGGTGTCGGTGTCGGCGTGCAGGGCGGTGGCGATGGGGTTGCAGCCCGCCGACTGCGCGCCGAACACCTTCCAGCCGCCGGCCGGCGCCTCGACCAGGCCGATCTCGACCAGCTCGGCGAACGCCTTGTCGATCTTGGTAAGCAGCTCGCCGGAGGCCATCGGGATCACCACCTGCGCGGGGATCCGCCAGCCGAGCTGCTCGGCGACCTCGTAGCCGAGCGTCTTCGAGCCCTCGGCGTAGTAGGGGCGCACGTTGACGTTGACGAACGCGGTGTCCTCGAACTCGTCCGTCTCCACCAGCTCGCCGCAGAGCCGGTTCACGTCGTCGTACGAGCCGTCGATGGCGACCAGTTCGCCGCCGTAGACGGCGGTGGTGATGACCTTGCCCTGCTCCAGGTCGCCGGGGATGAAGACCACCGACGGCGCGCCGGCCCGGGCCGCGTGCGCGGCGACGGAGTTGGCCAGGTTTCCGGTGGAGGCGCAGGCGTAGCGGCTGAAGCCGAGCGCGCGGGCGGCGGTCAACGCCACCGAGACGACCCGGTCCTTGAACGAGTGGGTCGGGTTGGCGCTGTCGTCCTTGACCCAGAGCGGGGCGGTGATGCCCAACTCGGCGGCGAGGTGCGGGGCCGCCACCAGCGGGGTGAAGCCGGGGTCGAGGGTGACCCGGGTGGCCGGGTCCTGGCCGGCGGGCAGCAGCGCCGCGTACCGCCAGATGTTCTGCGGGCCCGCCTCGATCTGCTCCCGGGTGACCGTCGCGAGCGCGGCGGCGTCGTAGTCGACCTCCAGCGGGCCGAAACACTCGTAGCAGGCGTGCTGGGCGGCGAGCGGGTAGCGCGCCGAACAGGCGCGGCAGACCAGGGCGCGGGCGGGGCTGGCGGTGGTGTCGATGCCGGAGGGGGCGAACGTCGACGTCATGTCGCGGGTCCTCTCATCTTTCCCCGCATCGCACCCTGCGGCGGGGACGGAATTGGCACCTGCCCCGCCGGTCGCTCTGCGATGAGCGCGCGGGGTGGTTGCCGGGGCGTCGTCGGGCCGTATCCCTCAGCCCCTCTGGATGAGGTATGCAGTTGTGCCGTCGAGTCTAAGCACCGACGCCGCCGGGATCGACGCGAGATCCCACGCTGTGAGCGATCCCGCAGCCGCCGTCGGGCCTTCCTCGACGGTACGGATTCAGGCGGTCACCGAGCGGGAGTCGGCGGGGCGTCGGGCCCGCAGCGCGGTGTCGACCGCCCACGCGCCGGGGCCGAACACGGCGATCAGCAGGAACGACCAGCAGAACAGGACGGCCAGCTCACCGCCGTTGCGCAGCGGGAGCAGCGCGTCGGGCTGGTGCACCACGAAGTACGCGTAGGCCATCGAGCCGGACGCCAGCAGGGCCGCCGCCCGGGTCAACAGCCCGACGAGCACCAGCCCGCCGCAGACCGCCTGGATCAGCGCGGCCCACCACCCCGGCCACTCGCCGAGCGGGACCGCCTCGCCGGTGCCCCGGCTGCCGCCGAGGATCCCGAGCAGTGAGGCCAGGCCGTGGCAGAGGAAGAGCAGGCCGACGACGGCGCGGAACAGGGAAAGGGCCGGGCCGCCGATCCGGTCAGCGAGCATCAGGGCACCTCCGGTCAGGAAGAGGGGACGACACCAGAATGCCGCCGGGCATTTGACAGTGTCGATTGATTCCCCCTCTGTGGGAACGCTCCCATCAGCGGCGGCAGGCGGTTTACGAGGGCGTTGGCGCGGGCCCGTTACGGTGCGGGCACATCGACGGAAAGGAACGCGCGATGCGTCGCAAGCTCGTCCCGGTGGTGGCCCTCTCCATGGCCTGCCTGCTGGCGTTCACCACCGCCTGCTCCACCGGCAACCGCAAGAAGCGGAACCGGTCCGCCGACCGGACCGCCGGCACCGCCGCGAAGCGGGACGACGTCGACGCCACCCCGGCGACCACCCGGGCGACCCTCACCCCGCGCCGCACCGGCGACCAGCTCACCTGCCTGGAACTGCGCGACACCCGGGTCGGCAGCCGGAAGGTCCGCTACCGCGGGTACGCCACCCCGCTCCGCCTCTCCGACGGCCGGTGGGCCGACCGGGACGGCACGACGGTGCAGTTGCAGCGGCCGTGCGCCGTCGGCGACCTCGACGGCGACGGCGCGGGCGACGCGATCGGCGTGGTCGCGCTCGACGGCGGCGGCACCGGCCGCTTCTTCACCCTCGCCGCCTGGCGGAACGTCAGGGGCGAGCCGGACTACCAGGCCCAGGTCGACCTCGGCGACCGTACGCCGGTGGAGAGCGTCAGCGTGCGCGACGGCAGGGCGACGGTGGTCTACCTGACCCGGCCGGCGGGCGGCCCGATGGCGGAGCTGAGCATCCGACGCACCGCCGTCTACCAGCTCAGGGGCGCGACGCTGGCCGAGCTGAGCCACACCGACGCCCGGGTGACCAACTCGTCCGACGACGGGGACACCGCCGACTCGGGCACCGCGCCGGACTCCCCCGACTCCCCCACCCGTAAGCGCAGGCCCCGTTCCCGCTGACGTCCTCGCGACCGGGCCGCCTCGGCCGGGACCCGTCGGCGGTTGCCGGCTCCGGTCGTGCCGGGCACGCGCGGCTCAGCCCGGGACCGGCCGGTGGACCGGCGGCCTCGGCAGCCGTACGGATCCGGTGGCCGGGCAGTCCTGCTGACGCACCTCGCCGAGGCAGCCCCACTCCGTGCCCGGGGGGCGTTCGAAGTACTGGACGGGCTGCGACGGGACGGCCTCGGTGGTGAACGTGCCGGTGCCGCTCGGGATGCGTTGCTCGTGGGCACCGGTCGTGTCGGTGTAGGACGCGACGATGTGCCACTCGCACGTGTGGGTGGACACCTCCGGCTGGACCCGGAAGGCCATGTTGGATTGGCCGTTGCCCAACTCGACGACGTTGCGGCGGAAGTACAACTGCCCCTCCTCCGCCTCGCCGTCGGCCAGGACGTACGGACCGTGCGGCTCGTCCGTCGGCCCACCGGTCAGGTCCCACAGCAGCCCCTGCCGGGACTCCGCACCCGCGGGGGGAAGGGTGACGACGGTCTGCGCCGTGGGTGCGCGGCACGAGTCCTTCACGGCGGTCATGTCGTTGATCGTGAGCCCGGCGGCGCGATCGCTGTTCAGGTTCAGGTCGAACGTCTGGGCACGGCCGCGGTTCTCGTTGCCGTCCTCGAACGGGGCCACGTAGGACGCGTGCTCGACCACTCGGCCGCCGAGCGGCTTCAGGAACTCCCACACCTCCGACCTCGGGCCGGTCAGTGCGGTGAGGGCGACCTGCTCGTCCTCGGTCAGCGGCCGGTCGAGCAGGACGGTGAAGGCCTCGGGCAGGTCCCGGTCGTAGTCCAGGGGCGTGACGGTGGACACGAAGGCGGGCTGCTCACGGTCGACCGCCTTCGCGGCCTGCCTGTCCGAGCGGGCCCGATCGGTGGCCGTCGACCGGTCCAGGAGGAAGTTGGCCTGGTAGGCGAACAGCGCGCCGACCACGAGGATGACGACGGCGGCGGTCGCGTACACCGCGCGCTGCTTCGGCGGCAGCCCGCGAATCCCGGGCAGGCGCTGATCCGCCAGCACGGTCCAGGCCTTCGGCTCGGCCGCCGACGCGGACGGCCGCGCGGGCGCAGACGGCGGCGCAGGCGCAGAGGCGGACGGCCGCACGGGCGTAGGCGCAGACGACGGCGCAGGCATAGGCGCAGACGACGACGCAGACGCGGACGACGGCGCAGGCGTAGGCGCGGACGACGGCGCAGGCGTAGGCGCAGAGGCGGATGACGGCGCGGGCGCTGACGCGGGGGAACGCTCGGGCGGCGGCACGGGCGCAGACGCGGGCGGCGGCACGGGCGTAGACGGGGCGGACCGCTCGGACGACGGCGCGGGCGGCGAGGTGGACGGCGACTCGGACTGCGGCTCGGGCTGCGGCTCAGGGGGCGGATTGGCCATACCCGATTCTCACTCACCGACACCACGCCATCACTGAACACGTGCACGGTGCCGGTGGCCGACCGCCGTCGCCGCACCCCCGGGGCTTCGCGGCCCGACCGGCGATTCCTCGTTCTGCCGTCGGACCGGTCCCTTGCCCTGCCGTCGGACCGGGGCCGAGGGAGTGCCCGACCCGGGTCATGCGGGAGCGGGACGGGTGATGTCGTAGACGATTCAGCTCGACACGCAGCGCGCCGTGCCGCCGCCCCTGCCGAACGTCGGCCCTGATGGTGACACTGCCACACGGGCCCCATCTGGGGGTCGGCGGGAAACTGCCAGGGGCCGCTCCGGGCCGGTCCCACAGATGGGGCAGCTCGACAGCGCCGCACCGGAATCCCGGCGGCCAACCGTCCGGAGCCCCGCCGTGCCAGACGGCCGGGGCCGACGCAGGGGTGCGGGGCCCGTCCGGTGCGATGATCGGAAGATGTCATCGGCATCGGCATCGGCATCGGCAACGGCAACGAGTCCCGCGCACCGGCCCACACCACGCTCGCGCCGCGCAGTCCCCGGTCCGGTGCGGACGGTCGGGGTCGCGATCGCCGGCCTCGTCCTGCTCGGCGCCTGCGCGCCGGGGCCCGGCCCGGTGCCGGCAGATCCACAGCCGGCCAGCCCACAACCGGCCAAGCCCCTGCCGATCGATACGATGCCGATCGATCCCCCGCAGCTCGTCCCGAGGCCGGGCGAACCGACGCCGCGCGACACGGCGTCCGACCTCGCGGGCGAATGCCCGAAGTCCGGCGTACGGATCACGTCACCGGGCAGCAGCGCCGCGATGGGACTGCGGGCGCTCGGTCTGCTGCTGGTCAACTGCGGCACGAAGCCCTACCGGCTGAACGGCCACCCGGTGCCGCGTCTCTACGACGGCGACGGTGATCGGATATCCGTCCGGGTCGTCGACGGGGCGAAGGAGATCACGTCGGGCTTCGACGCCCCGCCCCGGCCGCTGACCCTGCAACCCGGCGAACGGGCTGCGGCCACCGTGCTCTGGCGCAACCTGGTGACCGACTCGACGGTCGTCGCCACCAACGGCGAGCGCCTGGACATCGCGCCCGCCGAGGGCCGGCCCGCGCAGATGGTGGGCCTGGACGGGCCGATCGACCTCGGCAACACGGGTCGGATCGGGGTCAGCGCCTGGAAGAAGCAGACCGACCCGGCGCCCTAGCTGGTGACGTCCTTGCGGGTGAAGCGCCAGAACGCCAGGCCCCAGAACAGCGTCGCGTAGCTGATCGCCGAGATCGCCCCGCGTACCACGTCGTCGGTCTGCACCGGCGTCGACAGCAGCCCCAGCCAGGCGGTGCTGTAGTGCGTCGGCAGGAACGCGCGTAGCGCGCCCAGGGCGGTGATCTGGTCGAGGATGCTGGAGAGGATCCAGAGCAGCACCGCGCCGCCGACCGCGCCCAGCGCGGCGTCCGTCACCACGGACAGCAGGAACGCCAGGCCGGCCACCACCAGGAGTACGACCGCCAGGTAGCCGAGCACGCCCAGCAGCCGCAGCAGCCCCTCGCCCGGTTCGAGCTGGGCCGCCACCGTGCTGCGCAACGGCTCCCAGCCGTAGCGGAGGGTGCCGATGAGCAGGGCGGTGCCGGCGAGCAGCAGCAGCGCCAGGGCCGAGTAGACGAGCGCGACGAGCAGCTTCACCGTCAGCAGGCGGGCCCGGGGCACCGGCACCGCCAGCAGGTAACGCAGGCTGCCCCAGCTCGCCTCGCTGGCCACCGTGTCCCCGCAGAACAGCGCCACCACCACGACCATCAGGAACGACGCCGAGACGAAGATGGTGAAGAGCGTGAAGTTCAGCCCGCCCGACGTGGCGAACTCCACCAGGCTGCCGAACTCCCCGCGCCCGTTGTCGTCGTCGCCGCCCGTGTCGAACTGGAACGCGATCAGGATGATCAGCGGCAGCAGCACCATGAACCCGAGCGCGAGCTGCGTACGCCGCCGGAAGGCCTGCCGCCGGAACTCGGCGCCGAACGGCAGGGTTGCCGAGGGCCGGTAGCCGGCCGCCGCTCCCACCGTGGGTGACGTGCCCGCCATCATCGGTCCCCGCTTCCCCGAGAGTTCTCGCCCACCAGGGCGAGGAACGCGTCCTCCAGACGGCGCCGCGGCACCACCCGGTCCACCCCGATGCCGGCCCGGACCAGCTCGGCGACCACCTCGCTGCGGGCGGTGCCGTTGGTGTCCACCACGAGCTGCCCCTCCCCGTCGGGAAGCACCCGCACCCCGTCCAGGCCGTCCAGCACCGCCCGGGCGGCCTCCGGGTCGGTCACGTCGAAGAGCACGCTGGGCGACTCGCCGACGATCTCCTCGACCGGGCCCGAGGCGACGATGCGGCCCTTGTTCACCACCACCGCGTGGGTGCAGGTCTGCTCCACCTCGGCGAGCAGGTGGCTGGAGACCAGCACCGCCCGGCCGTCGGTGGCGTAGCGCTGGAGCACCCGGCGCATCTCCGCGATCTGCGGCGGGTCGAGCCCGTCGGTCGGCTCGTCGAGCACCAGCAGCTCGGGCAGGCCCAGCATCGCCTGCGCGATGGCGAGACGCTGCCGCATGCCGTGGCTGTAGTTGTTGGTCTTACGGTGCACGGAGTCGCCCAGGCCGGCGATCTCCAGGGCCTCCTCGAAGTGCGCGTCCCCGGCGGGCCGGCCGGTGGCCCGCCAGTACGCCTTCAGGTTGTCCAGCCCCGACAGGTGCGGCAGGAAGCCCGGCCCCTCGACGAGCGCCCCGATCCGGGACAGCACCGGCGACCCGGGCACCAGCCGGTGCCCGAAGACGTAGATCTCGCCGGCCGTGGGCTGGGTCAGCCCCATCAGCACCCGCAGCGTGGTGGTCTTGCCCGCGCCGTTCGGGCCGAGCAGGCCGACGACCTGACCGGGGTGCACCTCGAAGTCCACGTTGGAGACGGCGACGAAGCCGTCCGCGTACTCCTTGCGGAGCTGCCGCACGGCCAGCGGGACGCCCGCGTACGCCGGGTGGATGGAGCTGTCCTGGCGGCGGTGCCGGCGGCGGACCACGGCGACGACCACGACGAGCCCGACGACGATCGCGGCGACCAGGCCGACCAGCACCCAGCGCCACACGGTGGCGGAGGTGGGGATCGGGTCGCCGGCGACGGTCGGCAGGCTGACCGCGCCGGTGGCCGCGACGGTGTGCACGGCCGGCTCGACCGGAGTGGCGTACGCCTGGTCGGAGGTCGCCACCACCACGCGCAGCCGGTGCCCGGCCTCGATCCGGCGCACGATCGCCGGCAGGGTGACGGTGACGGGGCTTGCCGCGTCGATCGTCGGCGGCAGGCCGGTGAGCCGGACCGGGGCGACCAGACCGTTGGGCAGGGTGGCCGCGCCGTTGGGGTCGACGTCGTAGAGCTTGACGAAGAGCACGGCCTCCCCCGTCGGCGACGCCGCCCGCACGTCGACCGTCGGGGCGCCGACGACGTCCACCGCCTCGGCCAGCGGCTCCGACTCGAAGCGGGCGTGCTGGCCGGGAATGTCGCCGGCCACGCCGCCGAGCAGCGACGACAGCTCACCGGCGAAGGGCACCGAGGAGATGGCGGCCGGGTTACGTGACGGCGGGTTGGCGACGGGCTGGGCGGGGCCGGCCACCGGTACGTCCCGGCGGGCCGTACCGGCGACGCCGGGGTAGTCGGCGTAGCGGTAGCCGGTCGCCACCAGCCCCCGGTCGAGGGCGTCGAAGCCGGCGATCCGCGACCAGGTGAAGTCGTCGCCCGGGGCCTCGCCCTCGCCCTTGACGTAGTGGTCGAGCCACTGCACGGTCAGGAACTTCACCCGGTCCGAGTCGGTCTTCGGGCCCTCGCCGCCGTCGTGACCGCCGGTGAACCAGGCCACCCGCACAGGCGTGCCGGCGGCGGCGATGCCGTTCGCGTTCGCGTTCGCCTCGCCGAGCGGGAAGAGGGTGTCGGCCTCGCCCTGCACCAGCAGGGTCGGCGCCTTGATCCGGTCGAGCACCCCGGCCGGGCTGGAGCGGCGCAGCAGGTCCACGGCGGCCTGGTCGGCCCTGCCGGTGGTGGCGATGCGCAGGTACGCGGCGCAGATGTCGGCGGCGAACCGGCCGCAGGCCGGGTCACCGGCCCCGGCGGGGGCACGCCCCGGACCCGTCCCCGGGCCGGCGCCCGGCCCCGGGCTGGGCGGGCCGGCGGAGGCGGGCGCCCCCTCGGGCTGCGCGGCGCTGTTCCCGGAGAGCCCGGCCGGCCCGGAGCCGACGTTGCCGCCGCCGCCGAAGAACAGCCCGGCCCAGCCGGACTTGAACACGCCCTCGGTGGGCTCCTTACCGCTGCTCTCCGGCAGGAAGGAGCGGGACAGGTCGTTCCAGGTGATCATCGGCACGATCGCGTCGACGCGCTGGTCCTGCGCGGCGAGCAGGAGCGCCAGGGCGCCCCCGTACGAGCCGCCGACGACGCCGACCTTCGGGTCCCCGGCGGCGTCGGTGCGGATCTCGGGACGGGCGGCGAGCCAGTCCAGCAGCCGTTCGGCGTCCCGGACCTCGTAGTCCGGGTGGTCCAGGTGGATCTGCCCGCCGCTGCGGCCGAAGCCCCGCGCGGTCCAGGTGAGCACCGCGTAGCCGCGCCCGGCGAACTCCTCGGCGTCGGCGCGGACGGACTCCTTGGTGCCACCGAAGCCGTGCGCCAGCAGCACCGCCGGCACCTTGTTCGCCGCCGACGCGTCCTCGGGCAGGTAGAAGGTGGTGTCCAGGTCGACGGGCTCGTCCCCGCCCGGCCCGGAGCGGACGTTCACGAACGCCGCCTCGGTGCGGACGGCCGGCCCCTGCGGCAGGACGGCCCAGGTCACGGCGGCGGCGAGCAGCACGACGACCACCGTCGCGGCGACGGCGCGCCGGCGGGTGGGCAGGGCACGCCGGATCCACGCGGCCGACAACGGCGATCTCATTGGGCACACGGTACGGCCCGGACCCTGAGCGTTGGCTGAGATCCTCCGTACGTCCGTCCGGTTGATCCGATCGGCGTCGCACCGGCGCGGTCCAGACGGTCTCACGGAGATGAATTCGGATCATGTGAATTCCGATGTTCGTCGGAAATCCACTCCGATCCATCCTTGTCACTCTCTGGCCTGGCACGGACGGTGCCTGGCGAGTGACCCTGCGGTTACTTCGGGCTTCGTGACGCAAAGCTGACCGTCCGGCGGCCGGAACGGCCCCCGCTGGTCGGTTAGTTTTCCGGTCCGGTGCACGGGACTTCGCCGCCGACCCCCGACACCCCCACCGATCCCGTGCTCCCGCCGGAGGAGACAGACATGACCGTCCCCGCACCGCCGGCCCGCCGGCGGCCCACCGCGGTGGGCCGCGTACTGCCGCTGCTGCTCCTCGTGGCCCTGCTCGCGCCGATGACCCTGCTGTTCGTCCAGACCTGGCGGCTCACGGCCGACGACCGGGACCTGGCCGGCCGGGAACGGCTGGGCGTGGAGTACCTGCGCGCCCTCGCCCCGGTCACCCACGCCCTGGTCGAGGCCCAGTCCGCCGCCGTCGCCGCCCGGCCCGTCACCAGCGGGGCGCTGACCCGCGCGGTCGAGGCCGCCGCCTCCGTGGACGCGCGGATCGGCGACGAGTTGCGCACCAAGGAACGCTGGGCGGGCCTGCGGGCCAGGATCGAGGCGCTGGGCGCCCGCGGCCCCGCCGACCCGGAGGCGGCCTTCACCGCGTACGGCGAGGCCACCGACCTGCTGCTGGCGCTGCACGGCAAGGTCCGGGAGACGTCCGGGCTCGTCCGCGACCCCCGGCCCGACTCCTTCTTCCTCCAGCACGCGAGCCGGGACCTGCCCGAGGCGGTCGTGGCGGCCGGCCGGCTGGCCGATCTGGCCGTGCTCGCCGACCGCCGGCCCGCCGCCGACCGGAACCGCACCGCCGTCGAGATCGCCGCCCTCCGGGTGGGCGTCCTCACCCCGGCCAGTGACCTGGTCGCCGACCTCCGGGCCGCCGTGGACAGCTCGGAGAGCGCCGACCTCGGCCCGAGCGTGCTGAACCCGCTCGACACCTACCAGCGGGCCGTCGAGACGTTGGCGGCCCACTCCGCGCCGGCCGGTCGCGACGCGGAGACCGACCAGGCGCGGATCGGCGGCGCCCGGCAGAACGCGCAGGCCGCCGCCGAGCAGCTCCAGCCCGTCATCCTGGACGAACTCGACGCGCTCCTCGCCGGACGCTCCCGTGACCTGGACCGGGACCGCTGGCTGACCGTGGCGGCCGGGGCGCTGGCCGTCCTGCTGTGGGCGGCACTGGGCGCGGTGTGGCTCGCCGCCGCCCGGCGGGCCCCGGGACGCGCGGCACAGGCCCGACGCGAGCGGTACGGCGCCGACGCCCCGCCGGAGGACACGCCGTGGCAGCCGGCCGCCGGACGGGGTGCCGAACCGCGTCAGCTCCAACCGGCGGGGTCGGCCCGCGAACGCGGCGGCGCGCAGTGGGGGCCCTCCGATGCTGCTCGCTAGGCTCCGCATCCGGGGCAAGCTCGCGCTGCTCGTGGTCATCCCGCTGCTCAGCATGGTGGCGCTCGCCGTGCCGGCGGTGCTCGACCGCGTGGCCGCCGCGCAACGGGCCGGCGACATCGCCGACCGGGTCCGCGTCGCCAGCCGGATCGGCAGCCTCGTGCAGGACCTGCAACAGGAGCGCGTCCTCTCGGTCGGGCTGCTGCTCGGCCGGGTCACCCGCAGCGAGCTGATGCAGCGGACCGCCGGCGTGGACGACCGGGTCGCCGACCTGCGGGCCACCCCGGCGGGCCTGCTGCCGCCGGAGGTGACCGGGGCCCTGCACGGCGTACGCGGGCTGACCGACGTGCGTGCCGCGGTGCTCGCCGGCACCGCCACCCCGGACCAGATCATGGCCGCGTACGGGCCGGTCAGCACGGGACTGATCGACGCGCTGCGGCTGCCGTTCGGGGTGGACACCGACACGGCGGCCGGGCGGCAGGTGCTGGCCCTGGACGGGTTGCTCCGCGTCGACGAGGCGATGGGCGCCTGCGCCACCCTCATCGTGCTCGTCAAGGCCACCGGCTCGCCCCGGGTCAGCGCCTCGTACGTCGCCTGCATGGCGGGGCTGCGGGCGGACAACCAGGGGTTCCGCAGCCTCATCACGCCGGAGCAGTTGAAGCTGGTGACCCTGAACGACGCGGCCGTGGCCGCCCGGACCAGCGCGGACTTCCTCAGCAGGAGCGCGCTGGACCCGGCCGGCGCGACCAGGGACATCCCGCTGGACGCCCTCTTCCCGTCGGTCCGCTCGATGATCACCTTCGGGCAGTTCATCGAGAAGAAGCTCGTCGCCGACGTCATCGCCGAGGTGAGCGGGCAGCAACGCCGGGCGCTGACCGAGGCGTACCTGGTGGCGGGGATCGTCACCCTGATCCTCGCCGTGGTGGTGCTGCTCAGCGCGGCCGTCGCCCGGACGGTGGCCCGGCCGCTGACCCGGCTCACCCGCTCCGCCGACCGGGTGGCCCGGGTCGCCGAGGCGGAGCTGACCCGGGTCGCCGACGACGAGACCGAGGGCGCCGCGCCGGTACGCCTCGACCCGGTCGACGTACGGGCCCGCGACGAGATCGGCGACCTGGCCCGCGCGTTCGACCGGGTGCAGAGCACCGCCGCCCGGCTCGTGGAACGGCAGGTCGCCGGCCGACGCAACGTGGCCCAGATGTTCGGCCACGTCGGCCGCCGTACGCAGAACCTCGTGGGCCGGCAGATCGCGCTGATCGACCGGCTGGAGCGGCAGGAGACCGACCCCGGCCGGCTGGAGCACCTGTACCGGCTCGACCACATCTCCAGCCGGCTGCGCCGCAACGCCGGCAGCCTGGTGGTGCTCTCCGGCTCGGCCGGCGCCGACCCGCACGTGGCGCCGGTGCCGCTCGCGGACGTGGTCCGGCTGGCGCTCGGCGAGATCGAGGACTACACCCGGGTCGACGTGCAGGTCCCGCCCGGCGTGTCGGTGGCACCCGGCACCGTCGGCGACCTCGTCCTGGCGCTGGCCGAGCTGATGGAGAACGCGACGGTCTTCTCCCCGCCGCACACCCGGGTCACCGTGGGCGGCGAGCCGACCGGCTCCGGCGCCCGGCTGACCGTGGTGGACCGGGGCATCGGCATGGCCCCGGAGCGGCTGGCGGAGGAGAACGCCCGGCTCACCCGGCGGGAGCGGCTGGATCTCGCGCCGACCGAGGTGCTGGGGCTCTTCGTGGTGGGTCGCCTGGCCCGCCGGCACGGCTGGCAGGTGCGGCTGACGGCGACCGCCGGTGGCGGGGTGACCGCGCACCTGGACGTCCCGGAGACGTCGCTGGTCGTCCACCGCGCCGAGCGGGCCGGCGTGACCGTGGCCCGGGCCGCCGTACCCGTCCGTGACCGGCGCTCGCCCGACGAGCCGGAGGTTGCCCGACCCCGCGCGGCGGCCGGCGCGGCACCGTCCCAACCCCCCGCGGCGGTCGGCACGGCGCCGTCCGGAGTCGGCGCGGCGGCGGAGGCGGTGCCGCCCGGGTTCGACGCGGCGCTGCTGAGCCGTGCCAGCCGCAGCCTGGAGTCCGGCGCCTCCTGGGACGCGTTCAGCTCCAGTGCTGAGCCGGCCGGCGTCGAACTGCGGGCGCCGGCCGGCGCCGGGCCACGGGCCCCGGTCGCCGCCGCCCCGCCGGGCATCCGGCAGCGGGTGCCCGGCGCCACCCTGCGCCCGGCCGGGCCGCCGGCCCCATCGGCCGCCCCGCCGGTGAGCGGGCCGGTGCCGGTCACCGACGCGGACCCGGCCGCCGCCCGCGCACTCGTCGAGGCCGTCGAGTCGGGCGTACGCCGGGCCGAACTGGGCCGGGTCAGCCCGGACGGCACCGCGCCGGCCGGGCTGACCCGGCGGGTGCCCGGGGCGAACCTGACCGCCACCCCGGCCCGTCAGCCCGACAGCCCGCCGGAGAACCCGGACGAGGTCCGCGACCTCCTCACCGAGTTCGAGGCGGGCGTCGCCCGCGCCCTGCGCGAAGTCAGCCAAGACCACCGCTACGAAGAGGGAACATCACGGTGACCAGCACCTTCCCGCACGACAACGTCGACCACCAGAACCCGGGCGCCGGGGACCTGAGCCCGGAGGCGCGCACCTTCAACTGGCTGCTGGACTCCTTCACCTCCAGTACGGCCGGCGTGCTGGAGGCGATCGCCGTCTCGTCGGACGGGCTGCTGATGGCCATGTCGGCGATCAAGGACCGCTCCAACGCGGAACGGCTCGCCGCGGTGGTCTCCGGCATGACGAGCCTCGCCGGCGGCGCCGCGAGCTGGTACGCCCTCGGCGGGCTGAACCGGGTGGTCGTGGACATGGCCGAGGGTTACCTGCTGATCAGCGCGATCAGCAGCGGCTCCGTGCTCGGGGTGGTCGCCGACCGCTCGGCGAACCTCGGCACCGTCGCCTACGAGATGACGCTCTTCGCCGGGCGGGCCGGTGGCGCCCTCACCCCGAGACTGATCGCCGAACTGAAGAACGCCGCCCAGCAATGACCCCCGAGGTCGCCGGCGAGGGGCCGGACCCGGAACCCACGGTCCGGATCCGGCCCTACCTGCGCGCGTCGTCCCCGCACGACGCCCGGCCCGGCCTGCCGGCGACCACGGCCGCGCCGGCGACCGAGGACGGGCCCGCCGGTCCGCGCCCGTTCGTGCTCACCGCCGGGCGGGTGGCCGGCGCCGATCCGGCGATCGGGCTGGAGACGCAGGTGACCGCCCGGCCGGCGACTGACCGGCCGGCGTCGCTGACCTGGCTGGCACCCGAGTTGCAGGCGATCGTCTCGCTCTGCGACGAGCCGATCTCGGTCGCCGAGATCTCCGCCCGTACCCGGTTGCACTTCGGCGTGACCCGGGTGCTGGTCGGCGACCTCCGCGCCGCGGGCCACCTCGACGTGCACGACGGCGCCGACGCCCTCGACCCCGACATCATCCTGCGAGTGATTGATGGACTCCGTGCGATCTCCTGAATGGCCGGTCGCCCCGCTGGGCGGGATCGCCGCCAACAGCGCCGCCACCCGGTACGGCTCCCCGACGGGGCCGCAACCCGCCGCGTCCGCTCCGCCGCCGCACCGGGTGCCGGCCACCGGGGTGGCCGCGGTGCCCCGGCCCACGCCGGCCGCCGCCCCGCCGATCCCGGTCAAGATCCTCATCGCCGGCGGCTTCGGGGTCGGCAAGACCACCACGGTCGGCGCGATCTCCGAGATCGCCCCGTTGACCACCGAGGCGGAGATGACCACCGCCGGGATCGGCGTCGACGACCCCGGCGTACGCTCCGCGAAGACCACCACCACGGTGGCGATGGACTTCGGCTGCGTCACCATCGACCGCAGCCTGAAGCTGTACCTGTTCGGCACGCCGGGGCAGGCCCGGTTCGGTTTCATGTGGGACGACCTGGCCCGGGGGGCGCTCGGCGCGCTCGTCGTGGTGGACAGCGCCCGGCTCGACGACTGCTACCCGGCGATCGACTTCTTCGAGCGGGCCGGCCTGCCCTTCGTGGTCGGCGTGAACGCCTTCGACGGGCGGCTGGCGCACGACCTCGACGCGATCCGGTGGGCGCTGGCCGTCGGCGACCACGTGCCCCTGGTGCAGTTCGACGCCCGGGACCGGCTCTCGGTGCGGGACGCCCTGCTGGTCGTCCTCGACCGCGCACTGGAGCGGGCCACCCGGGAGGGAAGGTCCTGAACCGCTGCGGCGGTTCGACCCGTTTCACGAGAAGGGGTGGTTCGTGATGAGAGGTGGACTGGACGAGACACTGGCCCGGATGGCGCGCCGCGAGGAGGCGTTGCGGCGGCGGGCCGCCGAGGCGGAGCCGGCGGGCGGGGAGGCCGTCGGGGCGCCGGAGGCGCGGGGCGGATCCGAGCCGGGGCGCGCGGACGTCCGGGGCGAGGGGCGCAACGCCGGGCCCGGCTGGGCCGACGCGCGGCGGGGCGCGGAACACCGCGATCCCGTGGTGGAGGTCGCCGAGGCGGTCCGTCGCGTGGTGGCCGGCCACCCCGGCACGGCGGTCAGCATCCGGGTCGAGCACGACGGGCAGGCGTACCCGCTGCGGGTCGCCTGGACCGACGCGGGCGTGACGGTCGACGCGGAGGCCCCCGCGCCGCCGCCGGCGTGGCCGATGTCGGTCAAGACGGTGCCGGCCTGGACGCCGGCCCAGGAGGGGCTGACCCCCGACCCGGCGGCGCGGCTGGCCGAGCTGATCCGCCGCGACCCCTCCCTGGTGGGGGACGGTGACGCTCCCCGCGGAGCACGGAACGCACCGGGAGCGGGCAGGGCGTGACCACGGCGGCTAGGGTCGGGCGGTGGCGGAACCCGACCTGACCCTGACCGCGAGCCTGCGGCCGGCGGCCCTCGACGCCCGACGGGGCGTCGTCCGGCTGCACCCGGAGGTGCTCACCGCGCTGGCGCTGCGCCCCGGCGACCCGGTGCGGCTGGCGGGCCGGCGGGTGACCGCCGGCATCGTCGCGCCGGCCGAGCCGACCGCCAGCACCGCGCTGCTCTACGCCGACGACCTGATGCTGGGCAACCTCGGCATCCGCGACGGCGCGCAGGTGACGGTGAGCCGCCTGCCGGTCACGCCGGCCCGTCGGGTGCTTCTCGCCGGTCCGGCGCAGATCGCCGCCGTGGTCTCGCCCGAGATGCTCCGGCTGGCCCTGCTCGGCAAGGTGGTGACGACCGGGGACGACGTGTCGCTGCTGCCGCAGGACGTGCTGCCCGACGCCTCGGTGCGCAGCCTCGTGGAGGCCGCCCGGCGCAGCCTCTCCAACAGCGTCGGGTACGCCTGGACCAGCACCCTGCTCGCCGTGGTCGCCGCCGAGCCCGACACCGGTTCGCTGGTCACCATGGACACCGTCGTCGGCTGGGAGCACGGCCAGGCGACCCACGGCTCCGCCGGCACCGGCCCCGCCCCGCAGGGGCGACGCCTCGACGCGGGCCCGACGCCGAACGGGACCGCCCCGGGCCGGGCGGCTGCCACGGGGGGCGTACGCCTCCCGGGCGCCGTGGACGCCGCGGGACACACCGCCGGGAGCGTCGACGACGCGCCGCCCGCGGTGGACGAGCTGCCCGGGCTGCGGTCGCAGGCCGAGGAGCTGACCGAGCTGCTCGACCTCGGCTTCCACCACCGGGAGGTGCTCGGCCGGCTGGGCACGACCGTCTCGCTGGGCGTGCTGGTCGCCGGTCCGGCCGGCTCCGGCAAGGCGGCCCTCGTGCGGGCCGTGGCCGCCCGGGTCGGGGCCCGGGTCAGCCCGCTCTGGGCTCCCGAGGTGGCCGCGCTGACCAACCAGGCCGCCGCCGAGCGGCTGCGCGCCGCCGCGGCCGAGGCGCGCGCGGACGGCCCCGGGGTGCTGCTGGTCACCGACGTGGAGGCGCTCGCCCCGGCGGACGGGCCGGGGCCGGTGGCGACCGTGTTCCGGCAGGTGGTGGCCGAGACCGTACGGGCGGGGGCGGCGGTCGTCTGCACCACCGGCCGGCCCGAGGCCGTCGACCCCGCGCTGCGGGCCCCGGACCTGCTCTCGCTGCGGATCAGCGTGCCGCTGCCGGACGCGGCCCTGCGCCGGGAGCAGTTGACGGTGCTGACCCGGCAGGTCCCGCTCGCCGACGACGTGCGGCTCGACGAGGTCGCCGGGCGTACCCCCGGCTTCGTCGCCGCCGACCTGGCCGCGCTGCTCCGCGAGGCCGGGGTGCGCGCGGCGCTGCGCCAGAAGTCGGCCGAGACGCCGACGGTGGCGATGGCCGACTTCACCGCCGCGCTGGAGGTGGTCCGTCCCACCACCATGGCCGCCTCCACCCTGGAGCTGGCCTCGGTGACGCTGGACGACGTGGGCGACCTGACGGAGGTCAAGGCGACGCTGACCGAGTCGGTGCTCTGGCCGCTGACCTACCCGGACACCTTCGCCCGGCTCGGCGTGCAGCCGCCGCGCGGGGTGCTCCTCTACGGCCCACCGGGCTGCGGCAAGACCTACCTGGTCACGGCGCTGGCCGGCTCGGGGCGGGCGAACGTGCTCTCGGTGAAGGGCGCGGAGCTGCTGTCGAAGTGGGTCGGTGAGAGCGAGCGCGCGGTCCGCGAGCTGTTCCGCCGGGCCCGGGAGGCCGCGCCCACCCTGATCTTCCTGGACGAGGTGGACGCGCTCGCCCCGGTACGCGGCCAGGCCAGCGACGGCGGCACCACCGACCGGGTGGTGGCCGCGCTGCTGACCGAGCTGGACGGCGTGGAGACGCTGCGCAACGTGGTGGTGGTCGGCGCGACGAACCGCCCCGACCTGGTGGACCCGGCGCTGCTGCGCCCGGGACGGCTGGAACGGCTGGTCTACGTGCCGCCGCCGGACGGGCCGGCGCGGGCGGAGATCCTGCGCGCCTCGGCCCGGAACGTGCCGCTGGCACCCGAGGTGGACCTCGTGGAGCTGGGCGGCGAGCTGGACGGCTTCTCGGCGGCGGACTGTGCCGCGCTGGTGCGCGAGGCGGCCCTGGCCGCCATGCGGGAGTCGCTGACGGCGTCCACGGTCACGGCCGCGCACGTGGCGGCGGCCCGCGCCCGGGTCCGCCCGTCCCTGGATCCGACCCAGGTCGCCTGGCTCGCCGCGTACGCCGAGAAGCGGGCCGGCTGACCGCCCGCGCCCCCGGCGCGGCCGGGAGTGACGGGCGCTGGCGGCCCGATGGCGTGGACGACTCGTCAGTCGGTGGGCAGGAGGGGGCCGAGGGGCCCGAGGTCGAGATTGAGGTCCTCGGGCGTGAGGCCGAAGTAATCACGCAGCCCCGCCATCTGCTCCTCCAGGGCCATCAGCGTGGTCCCGATCCGTTCGATCTGCTCCTCGGTGAGGTCGCCGAGGTCGACCCGGCGCAGCGCCTGTCGCTCCATGAGCTGCCGCAGCAGCTCGATCACGGTGAGCACGAGGCTGGCCAGCCCCCGCTCGACGCCGTCCCGGTCGACGGCGAGCCGGCGGTCCAGCGGCGTCACCCGGGGCGGCTGCCACCGGGTGTCGCCGAGCGCGGCGGCGAGCTCGGCCGCCTCGTCCCGCCGGCCGCCACCGCCGCCCGGCTCGTCCCGGCGGGTGCCACCGCCGCCCGGTCTGCCCACGCCCACTGCGCCGCCCCCACCACCCGGGCCCGTCGCGCCGTCCGGACGGCCACCCGGGGCGGTCACGGCCACGTCCCCGGCGGCCCGGCGGCGGCGCTCGGGGCAGTGTCCCGCAGTTCCGGCGGGGCGAGCGCCCCGACGGAGGCCACCAGCGCGCGCAGGGAGATCCGGACCAGGTCGATGTCGGCGATGGCGATCGTGATGTCGCCGCTGATCACCACCCCGGTGGCGAGGACCCGGTCGAGCAGGTCGACCAGGGCCACCGGCCGGTAGGCCAGCGGGTCGTCGGCGCTGCTGGGGGCAAGCGACGTGGTCACCACGCCGGCCCCCGGGCCGTCAGCACGCCGGCTCCCGTACGGTGAGCGCCGGCTCGGCGGGCCGCTCCTCGGCGAAGGAGTACGGCGGCCACGGGCCGGTCAGCTCCAACCGGATCTCCGGGTGCCGCCCGGCGAGCGCGCCGACCAGCTGACGGAATCCGGCGACCGACCCCTGGCCGACCAGGTACGCCCCGTTGAGCACCATGGCGGTGGGCGCGCCGGAGAGCCGGCGGTCCTGCGGGGGGTGCCGCCGGACGGCCACCGCGTGCCCGGCCAGTGCCTCGTGCACGGCGGAGGCGGCGTCGGCGGCGATCCGCTGCCCCTCCTCGCGGGCGGTGAGCTGGGCCCGGCGCCGCCGCAGGTACGCCGCACCGGCGCCGCCCGACCCGGCCGGCTCCGCCGCGCGGGGCGTCGCGCCCGGCACGACGTACCCCTTCACGCCCCACTCGTCGTGGCCCGTGAGCCGGTTCAGGACGGTGCTCAGCTCGACCCGCCGGGCGGTGAGCTGCGCCGCCACCCGGGCGTCGTCGTGGTGGACGGTGGCCAGCCGGGCGGGCACCACGACGCCCTCGCGGGACAGGGCCGCGACCACCGCGTGGTGCGCCCGGGCCGCCCGCTCCAACCAGGCCAGGTCCTCCAGGTTCCGGCGCAGCGCCTCCTCGCCGTACTCGGACAGTGGCGCGGCGCTGACGACGGCGACCAGGCCGGCGGCCCGCACCGCGCGCACCGGGGCGCCGTCCATCCCGGCAGTCGCGGCGAGCAGGGCGGGATCGACCTCCCGCGCCACGCCGTGCAGCCACACCCCGACGCCGGGGCTCGCCGGCCCGGTGGCGGGCGCGAGGTCAGCCGTCGAACTCATCCCGAGCCTCCCTGCGGGCGGCCGTCCGGGCGACCCGGGGGCGGCGTTCCGCCTCCACCTGCTCCGGGTCCCGTGGGCCGGGCTCCACCGGCGGCCTCGCCCGGGAGCTGAGCCACGGGTCGTGCTCCCACCAGTCGATGCCGATCTGCCGGGCCGTGTCGACCGAGGCGATGACCAGTCGCAGCTTGAGCGTCAGCAGCTCGATGTCGAGCAGGCTGACCCGGATGTCGCCGGCGATCACGATGCCCCGGTCGAGTACGCGCTCCAGGATGTCGCCGAGATTGGCCGGCTCGTGCCCGGCGGGCAGGACCTGGCCGGAGTTCTGCACCACCGGGGGCGGCTGCACGCTCACCTCAACCCACCTCGCCCTTCCCGCGCTGGTAGCGCCGCGCCCGCCGGTAGCCGAGCAGGCCGCCCTCCAGGTCCAGCTCCACCTCGTAGAGGCCGAGCAGGTCGGTGGAGCTGGGGATACGCCGGTCCTCGATCACCTCCACGCCGATCAGCCAGCCGTCCCGCGACGACTTCAGCGAGGTGGTCCCCACCGGATCCCGGCCGGTCAACTCGACGATCTGCCGCATCCCCTCGCGCGCCGCCTCGGCGGCCGTGATGGGTTCGAGGTACTCCTCCTCGTCGTCGTACCGGTCGTCGTCGACGGGCTCGCTCCTACGCGCCCGACCGCCGTCGCCGCGGATCAGACCCTCCATTGCGCTCACCTCCCTCGCCGCCGCGCGACACCCGCCGCGAGCGTTCGGTGCCGACCTGCCGCGCCCGTTCCGTACCGGTCCGCCGCGCCCGACCCTCGCCGGGCTGCGGTGCCCGTTCCGCGCCGGCCTGCCGCGCCCGGCCGGAGGCGGACTGCCGCGCCCGGTCCGCGCCGGACTGGTGCCGGGTCCCGCCGTTCTGCCGGCGGGTCCCGGGGCCGTTCCGGGCCGGGGCCCGGCCCGGGGCGGGCGCCGGCCGCTGGACACCGCCGGTCAGCCGCTCCAGCACCTGCTGCTGCCCTTGGTCCCGTTCCGCGGCGCTGATCTCGCCCGCCGCCGCCGCCGCGTCCAGCGTCTCCAGCTCGCGCCGGACGTCGACGGGGTTGCGCTGCCGCGACTCCGCCTCCCGGGCGATCACCTTCACGACGGCGGTCAGCCCCCGCACCGGCGCGTACGGCAGGGTCAGCAGCGTCCACAGGATGTCCACCGGTCACCCCATCAACTGGTGGGCGCTGACGAAGTCGTACGGCGCGAGCGGGCCGAGCAGCCGCATCCGGATCAGCTCCCGGCGCTGCTCGGCGTACTCCTCGACCGCCGAGACGAACTCGTCCTCCCGGTCCTGTTCGACCAGGAAGGCGGCGTTCGACGCGTCCAGCTCGTTGCTCGGCGGCCGGGGCGCGCTCGCCACGACGAGGGGACCGAGGGTGTCGACCAGTTGCCGGTTCTCCGCCTCCCGGCGCAGCTCCACCGCCTGGCTGATCATCTCGCCGAGCCGGATCCGCTGCGTCCGGGTGGCCGCCTCAGGCTGCCCACGCACCTGGTCCGCCAGGTCGGCGGCGCCCGGGTTGTCCGCCAGCACCGCCGCGATCAGGTTCGCCTCGTCGTAGCGTCCGTGCACCGTGTACTGGATCCGGCCCTCGAACTCGTCGAGCGCTGCGACGAACCGGTCGTGGTGCGCGTCCAGCAGGTCGGCGACCGCGTCGGGCCCGGTGACGACCGTGCCGAAACGCACCGGCAGCACCGGCGCCACCGCCGCCGTGCCGTCCACCAGTTCCTGGTACGCGGTCAGGTCCGCCGGCCGGCCGAGCGGCTCGGTCAGGCTCACCTCGCTGACCAGCGCGGCCAGGTCCTCGTGCCGCACCGCCGTCACCTCTCCAGGCGGATCGCCGACCCCGGCGGCGTCCGGGGTCGGCTCCACGTCGGAGGGCACGATGCCGTAGATGAACAGTCCGGTCTCCTCGGCCATGCTCACCGCTCCTCGTCCCGTCGCCGCCGGGGCCGGTCGCGGTCACGGTCCCGGTCCCGGTCGTCCGAGCCCAGCTCGCCGACGGCGTCCTTGATCGCGCCGACCGTCTTACCGACCCCCGAGACCGCCTTGCCGGCGCCGACCGCCCCCGAGGCCCCCTCGACCAGGTCGGGCAGCCCCTTCTGGCCCTTCGGCGTGATGTCGAACCGGTCGACCGCCTCGGCGAAGCGCAGATAGGTCTCCACGCTGGCGATGACGATCCGGGCGTTGATCTCGACAAGCTGGATGCCGACCACCGCGATCGAGACCTGGGCGTCGATCACCACGCCCTTGTCCAGCACGGTCTCCACGACATCGGCCAGGCCGGAGCCCCCTCCGCCGCGTTCCAGGGCGCCGCCGCCCTGGCCCTCACTCGTCGCGATTGTCACTCCCGCTCCTCCCGTCGACGGCGGACCACGGGACGCCGGGGCGCTTCCGGTGAACGGCGGGCCCGGGGCTCCTCGCGGGAACGGGGCTCCTCGCGGGGCTGCGGGCGGCGGGCCCGCTCCGGGGCACGGCGGCGCGGCGGGGGCTGTTCCTCCTCCGGCTCCTCCTCGTACTCGTCGTATTCGCCCTCGTCGTACTCGTCCTCGTACTCCTCGTCCTCGGCCGGGCGACGGCGCTGGGGCGGCCGGCGGCGGCCACGCTCGGCGGGCCTGCGCTTCTCGTACTCCTCGTCCTCGGCCTCATCCTCGGGCTCCTCCTCGGGCTCGGGCTCGCGCCGGCCGCGCTGCCCGCGCTCCTCGCCCTTCTCCTGCCCCTCGCGCTCCTGCTCCTCGCGCTCCTGCCTCTCGCGCTCCTCCTGCTCCTCGCGCAGCGCGGTCTCGTGGTCGCGGACCACCCGCGAGTCCTCGATCTCGCCGCGCCAGCCCTGCACCGAATCCGGGTCGAGGACCGTGCGGGTCATCACGTGCCGGACGAAGTGCTTCAGCTCCAGCCGGACGCGGCGGCCCTGGGCCCGCCACAGGTTGCCGGTGTGCTCGAAGAGGCCCTGCGGGTGGTACTCCAGCACCACCAGGATCCGGGTCAGGTCGGGCGACAGTTCGTGGAAGCTGACGGTGCCGTCGACGGAGCCCTTCTCGCCCTTCGAGCGCCAGTGGATCAGCTTGTCCGGGATCTGCCGGACGATCGTGGACTCCCAGGTGCGGTGCGACCAGAAGACCTGCGCCTTCCAGGTCAGCTTCTCGTCCGACTCGGTGTCGACGTTCTCGACCTTCTTCATGAAGCTCGGGAAGTCGCCGAACTGGGTCCACTGGTCGTACGCGACCCGGACCGGCACGCCGACCTCGATCGCCTCGACGATGTTGGTGACCTTGACCTTCTTGCCGCCGCCCTTGCCACCCTTGCCGCCCTTGCCGAGCGCCGACATGACCTTCTCCTTACCGCCGGCCAGTCCGGCATGGACCATCGCCTTCACCGGTGAGCCGCCCTCCGCGATCTTCTGCGCGCCGGTGGCGGCGGCGATCAGGCCGGGGCCGCCGCCCTGCTTCGCGTAGTCGCTGAGCCGGCCGGTGGCGCCCGTGATCCGCTCGGTCACCACCCGCATCGCGCGTTCGCCGATGGCGCTGGCCAGGTTGCGTGCCTCGCCGGCGAGTTGGCCCCGGACCTTGTCCCCGAGTCCGCCGGGGTTCGTCGTGTCCGGCATGGTCACCGCCCCCGCCGCTGGTCGCCGCCGTCGCGGTTCCGCTGCCCGCCCTCGTCGTCGCGCTCCCGCCCGCTGTCGTCGTCGCGGTCCTGCTCCCCGCCGCCGTCGTCGCGCCCCTGATGCTCCGCATCGGTGTCCCGGTCCGGCCGGTCGCCGTCGCCGCTGGCGCCGGCCCCGCCCTTGCGGCGCAGCGCGTCGGCCGAGCCGCGCAGCTTGCCGCTGATGGCGTCGATGCCGCTGCCGGCGGCGGCGGTCGCGGCCGCCTTCGAGGCGGCGGCGAGCGGGCCGCCCAAACGGCCGAGGTTGCTCAGGTGGGGAGACGACTGGAGCAGGTTGCCGCCCGCCTTCAGCAGTCCGCCGGGCTCCCGGCTGGCCCGGCCGGCCGCGACCGCGGCGGCCAGGGTGAGGGCGGTACGCAGCTTGCGCCGGCGGCCCAGCAGGTAGCCGAAGCCGACCGCGAGCCCGATTCGTGCTCCGCTGTTCATCAGTTCTCCTTCGCTCCCCGGAGCGCCGGACACCTGACGGCAATGGTCGAAAGAATGGCCGCCGGGGATCAGCACGCGCCGGACCGCACATCAGGTGTCCCGTTTAATCGGACCCGACGGGCAGTACCCGTTGGCCTATCGGCGAAACACTCCCGCGCCTTGCCGACACCATTAACCCGGGCCGGAGCACGCGCCTCACGAACCGCGCAAAGCCGACACGAAGGCAGCGCCGAGCAGGAAGAACGTCAGAAAGGAAATAATTGCGGAACGGCCGTCACATGGCCGGCAGCGTCGAGTCGAGGCATATCTCGGCGTGCACCGCACCGCCACTTTCGCGCAATTTGGCGCCACACTTCTTGAGGACGGAAACGGCGCCGTGGTTGTCGACGGTGGTCTCCGCCACCACCAGTCGCATTCCGGCCGCCGCCGCCTCGTTCAACAGTTCGCGCAGGGCGGCTGGGCCAATTCCCTGGCCCCGGGCGGAGCGGCCCAGCCACATCCCGGTCTCGACCGTGCCCGGCTCGGTGCGGCGGCTCATCCGGATCATGCCGACCACCTCGCCGCCGGCCAGGATCGCGTACATGCAGGTGCCGGTCGGGCCGTCCAGACCTCCGAAGCTCGCCCGGTGGAACTCCCGGAACGCCTCCCGCCGGGCGCACGACCAGCCCGCAGGGGCCTCCACCGGCGGCATCACGTCGCCGGGCTCCGCTTCCGCAGCCGCTACGGAGAGCAACGGTTCCAGGTTCTGCTCGTCCACCGGCTCCAGCCGCACCGTTCCCGCCACGTGCCGCAGTCTGCCGGCCTCACCGGCCCAAGTCCACCCCATCGGGCCCCGACTGGCGGTCCGGCGGAAGGTACCAGCCGGTCGGACCGCATCGTGTTCCGCCTCACGCTCCGCTGTCGACCGCCCGTCCGGCCCGAGTGACGGGCGGCGGGCCCGCCCACCCGGGGACCGGTCAGGGTGCCTCTGCGTCGAACTCGCAGAGCACCACGGAGGCGTCGTCGGCGGGCTTGTGCCGGCGCAACCGGTCCGGATGGTCGCGCTCGGCGACGCGTACCCGGTCGATCAACCCGCCGGGGCCCTCGGCGGTCGCCACGTCCAGCAGCCCCGCCCAGTCGAGGACGCCGAACTGCTCCACCAGGGCCGACGCGCCGTCGCTGAGCAGCGCCGCCCGGCGTACCGCGCCCGGCCCCCGCAGCGGCAGGGTCCCGGTCACCGCGTGGAACGCCGCGTCCGGGTCGGCGGCCGCCACCCAGTAACCGTGGGTGCGGTTCATCCGCGCCCGCTGCATGTCGACCGCCTGCCGGATGCGGGTGACCCGGTCGGTGCCGCTGGCCGGCAGGGCCGCGACCATGGTCCGCAGCTCCGCCGTGGCGGCGTCCAGTCGGTCGTCGGTGACCACGCCGACCCGACCGCCGGCGTCGAGCACCAGTGGGCTGTCGCAGAGCACGAGGTAGTCGAGGTGGTCGCCCCCGTCGCGCAGCAGGCAGACCGTGCTCGACGGGGTGCCCGGATGGTCGAGGTCGCACCCGTCGCCGTGGTCGGCCCGGACCGCGAGGATCGCCGCCGCCAGGTTGCTCATCAGGGTCGCCGTCGGGCGGACCGCCTCCGCGAGCCCGAGCCGGGCCGCGAGGTGCCGGACGTACCAGGCGGTGCCGTGCGCGCAGCCCGTGTCGAAGCCCTCCGGCACGCTGGCGCCGTCCAGCACGCCGACCAGCGGTCCGAACCGGAAGACCAGGTCCTCGTTGACCGCCCGGCCGGGGGGCGGCGCGGACGCGGAGCGTACCCGCATCGTCCGCGCCGCCCCGACCACCCGGGTCGCCTCAGCGGCGACGGAGGTCGTCGGCGGTCTCATGCGCCTGCCCCTGCATCTGGTGGGCGGCCGACCGGCCCTGGTCCCGGACGGCGGACGCGCCACTGGCGGCCGTCGCACCGACCGCCCGGGCCGCGTCCCGCGCCGGTCCGCGCATGTTGTGGCTGACCTCGTGGCCCATCTCGCGGCCCACCTCGCCGGCCTGCTCCCGCAGGTGTCTGGCCTGCGCCAGCAGCTGGTCGGAATGCTCGCCGACCATGTCCCTGGCCTGGCCGGCCCAGTGCCGTTCGGGGCGGCTGGGCGGGATGAGCGACGAGACCAGCAGCCCGGCGCCGAAGGCGATCAGGCCGGCCGCCAGGGGGTTGCCCTGCGCCTGCTGGCGGGACTGCTGCCCGAGCGAGCGGGCCTCCTCCCGCACCGACCCGGCCACGTGCGACACCTGCTCCCGGGACTGCTCCCCGAACGCCCGCGCCGAATCGGCCGCGTGCGACATCCGTTCCCGGGACTGCCCGCCGAACTCCCGCGCCGAATCGGCCGCGTGCGACATCCGCTGACCTGTCGCCTGCGACATCCGCTGTGCGGCGCCGTGCCCGTCAGACTGCACGCCCATCACCTTCTCCCTGGCCCGGGTGAACGCGCCGCGGGCCTGCCCGACGCGCTCACCTGCGATCCGTCGCGGGTTGACCTTGTCGGCCAGCGCGTCGACGTCGCTGCTCAGTTCGTTCCGGGTGTTCTCGATCTCCCGCCGGATCCGGTCCGGATCGTTGGACATGATCTGCTCCCTCCCGGCTGGTTCACCGGCCGCGCACCGCGTCCGGAATCTCCTGTGCGGTCTGCCTCGTCCGGGGCAGCACCGAGCGGAGCTGCTCCTTCTCCTTGCGCGCCCTGGAGAGCAGGACACCCGTGACGACGCCCCAGATGACGGCCACGATCAGCGCCGCCCAGCTCTGGTCCATCACGTTGGACAGCCCCCACCACAGCGCGTACGACACGAACAGCACCGTCAGGAAACCGGCCAGCGAGGCTCCGCCGAACATGCCGGCGAGCCTGCCGACCTGACCCGCCTCCTCGCGCAGTTCCGCCTTGGCCAGTTCGACCTCCTTGCGGACCAGCACGGAGAAGTCCCGGGTCACGTCGCCCAGCAGGTCGCCGACCGACTGCGTCCGCTCCTTCTCGGGGGCACTCACGGCGCCACCCCGCCCGGGATGTCCGGCCCCTGCCGACCGGACGGCGAGGCGTTGCGCACCCGGGCCGTCCCGGTGTACGCCCCCTCGGGCATGTACGGCGCCTCGGCCGTCCGCTCGTACGGCTGCGGTCCGGCCGCGGTGGGCGCGGTACCCGGCCCGGTCGGCGGCATCGACGGCTGGCCCTCGCGCCGCACCCCGTCGCCCGACCCGGTCAGGTTCCGGGTGAGCCGCCCGACCAGCATGCCGGCCAGGGCCGCGCCGGCCAGGAAGGTGCCCGGGTGCCGGCGCGCGTACGACCGCACGTCGTGGAGCATCTCCCCGGGTTCGCGCTCGTCGAGCCAGCCGGCCGCCTGCTGGGCGGCGTCGGCGGCCCGGCGGACCGCCTGGGCGGCCATCCCGGAATCCTCGCTCCGCTCCGCCATCGAGCTGAGTTCGCGCCCGATGCCGCGCAGCCCGTCGGCGGCCCGGTGCTGCTGCGCCCGGGCCTGGTCACGCAACTGCGTGCCGGCCTCGCCGGTCAGGTTGCGCGCCTGCCGCCGGGCCTCCGACGCCACGTGTCCACCCTGTTCGGCAGCGGCGTGCGCGACGTGTCCGCCCTTCTCGGCGGCGGTGTGCGCAGCGTGTGCGCCCTTCTCGGCGGCGGTGTGCGCGAGGTGTCCGCCGGCCTGGGCCGCCTGGTGCCCGACCCGGGACGCCTCCTGCCGGGTCTGCTGTGCGGTGCCGGTCGCACCGTCCGGTGGCCGGCTCGGGTTGATCTGCGTCATCGCCCGCTCCCTCCGTCGGCCCCGGGCCGTAGGTCACGGCCCGGAACGTGAACCGGCCGCGAGATGCGGCCCGGAACGACACCCGCGTACCCGCGCGGATCGCCGACATTCCGCACCGGCGTCGGGGGTAGGAGCGGCGGTCCGCCCGGGCGCGCCGCCACGCGGGCGGCACCGGACCGGTCGGTCGGAACGGGGTCGGCGGGGCCGGGACCGGTCGCGGGGTACGACAGCGGTCAGCGGCGGCGGTTGCGGGCCCGGGAGGAACGCAGTCGGCGCAGCCGCCCGACCAGCACCGGCTCGGCGGCGAGGGCGGCCGGGTTGTCGAGCAGCCCGTTCAGCAACTGGTAGTAGCGGGTGGCCGAGAGGCCGAAGGTGTCCCGGATCGCCTGTTCCTTGGCGCCGGCGTGCCGCCACCACTGCTGTTCGAAGGCGAGGATGCCGCGCTCACGCTCGGTGAGGCCACCCTCCGGCCCGGCGTCCGCCGGGGCGTCGGCGTCGGTGCCGGCCCCGCTCGGCGGGGCGTCGGCGTCGGTGCCGGCCCCGCTCGGCGGGGCGTCGGCGTCGGTGCCGGCCCCGCTCGGCGGAGCGGCGGCCTCGCGGGGCGGGGCCACGGCGGCGTCCGGCTCCGGCGCCGAGCGGGGCTGCGGGACCGTCGGCGTCCCGGCGCCCGCACCGGTACGCGGCTGGGGAACGACGCTGGCGGTGTCCCGCGCCTCCCCGGTGGCGTCCGCCCCGACGGTCGCGGCGGCCTCGCCGGGCCGGCCCGGCACGGGCGGCTCGGTGGCGGCCGGGGCGGCGTCGGCGGGCTGCATGGCGCTCCTCGTGGGGCTGGCGGGCGGCACACCACGACGCCGACCGGTGGGGGACCCCCAGCCTAACCAGGGCAGACCCGGTTCGCATCGGACGACAGTGCCGGAACGTGACCGCTCCGGTTCACGTCGTGTCCGTCCCGCGAACCCAAGGCGCTCCCGTCCGGATTACGCCGGTTCGTCGTCCTCGGCAGGCATGGGCGGTGCGACCGGGGCCGGGGAGAGCCGCCGGTCGCACCGCCGACGGTCAGGAGATGTCCCGCCGGCGCATCGCCCAGAGGGCCGCGCCCAGGATCACCACGAATCCGACCGCCATCATCACCGAGGACTGCTGCCAGGTGATGTCCATCGTGTCCGGTTTGCACTCACCGAAGTAGGTGGCCTGGCAGGTGTTCCAGTCCTCCAGGGTCACCTTCTTCTGCATCCACGCCACGGCGTAGGTCGGCAGCAGCCACGCCTCGGCGAAGCGCACGCCGGCCATCGCCAGCAGGATGCCGAGGCCGAACTGGCCGACGACCATCAGGGCGATCACCCCGCCCAGGGCCATCGCGGTGTGCCGCCCCAGCGAGGCGAGCGCGAAGCCGATGGTCGCGGTGACCAGTGCGAGCACCAGCCCGCGCAGCCCGGTCAGGGCGAAGGACTGCCACGCCCCGGAGGTCATCTCCGCCGTGCTGCCACGGAACGTGGCGACCAGCCAGAAGCTGCCGAACCAGAGCACGGTCGTGGGCACCGCCAGGGCGACCAGCCCGGTGAGCAGCGCCGCCAGCTTCGTCAGCAGTACGGTCAGCCGCTTCGGCCGCCACAGCAGCAGGTTCATCATGCCGCCGGTGTTCCACTCCGCCCCGACGAACGAGGCCCCCACGACGAACCCGACCAGCGCCAGGATCGCCGCGAGCGGCAGCAGCGTGTCGCCGAAGTTCTCCCGGAAGTCGAACGTGGAGGGCAGGAACCAGTCCGCCTGGATCGCCTCCCGGGGCGGGGGCTGGATCATCGCGCAGTCGTCGGGGAACTCCCCGGCCTGGGCCGTGCCGGCCGCCTTCGCCTTCTCGCACTCCGCGCGGTACTGCGTGTTGTGGCTGACGTCCCGCTGCCACTGCTGCTCGGCGGCGCGCTCGGCCTTCGCCAGCGCGCTGGCGTCGATCTTCTCGTTGGTGAAGAAGACCCCGACCACCACGGCCGCGAGCACCAGCAGGCCCAGCAGGCCCATCCAGCGGGTGAAGCGCCGCTTGGCGAGCCGGCGCAACTCCGTACGGTAGAGGCTCACGCGCCCCACCCTCCCCCGGTGGAACCGGGCTGCCCCGCGCCACCGACCTTCGTGGACTGGTCGACCTGCCGGTGCTGGCCGGGTACCGGCGCGGTGGCGGTCAGTTCGAGGAAGACGCTCTCCAGGTCGACGGCGACCGGGGCCAGCTCGCTGACGTAGAGGCCCTGCTCGGCGAGGAGCCGGGTCACCGTGGCCGGCTTGTCGACCCCGGCGAGCATCAGGTGGTCGGCCTGACCGTTCACCCGGATGCCGGCGCGGGTCAGCGCGTCGGCGGCGACCGGCAGGTCGGTGACCGCCTCCAGCCGCACCCGGACCGCGCCCGAGGAGTGCTGGGCGAGCACCTGCTCGACCGGGCCGAACGCCACCCGCCGGCCCAGCGAGATGATGGTGACCGAGTCGCAGATCAGCTGGATCTCGCCGAGAATGTGGCTGGAGAGCACCACGGTCATCCCCGACTCGGCGAGGTTGCGCGTCAGGGTGCGCATCTCCCGGATGCCGCCCGGGTCGAGGCCGTTGGCCGGCTCGTCGAGGATCAGCAGCTTCGGGTTCTTCAGCAGGGCCGAGGCGACGGCGAGCCGCTGCTTCATGCCGAGCGAGTAGGTCTTGACCCGCTCGCCGGCGCGGTCACGCAGCCCGACCAGCTCCAGCACCTCGTCGACCCGGTGCTGCGGCACGTCGCCCGCGCCGGCGAGCAGGGACAGGGTGTCCCGCGCGGTGAAGTGCGGAAAGAACTGCGGGCTCTCCACGATCGCGCCGACCTGACCGGCGACCGCGGGCAGCGCCGCCGGCACCTCGTGGCCGAGGATCGTCATCCGGCCGCCGTTGGGCCGGATGAGGCCGAGCAGCGTACGCAGCGTGGTGGTCTTGCCCGACCCGTTGGGGCCGAGGAAGCCGTGCACCTGCCCCTGTTCGACCCGCATGTCGAAACCGTCGAGCGCGTTGCGGGTGCCGCGCCGACGGCTCTTGTACGTCTTGCGGAGACCTTCGATCTCCAGGACAGCTGGCAAGCTGCACCTCCCCCGATGGGTGTATGACACGCGACACCATACGCGGTATGCAGGCCCCCGCAATACCCGGTATGCATCCGACGCGCCGATCGGGTGAAAGGAAGGGCCCCTTCCTGTGCACCAGGCGCCAGGAAGGGGCCCTTCCTTGCAACGTCAGGCGCAGATGACCGTGACGCCGGCGGCGCGGAACGCCTCCACCACCTCTGGGTTGGCCCCGGAGTCGGTGACCAGCGTCTCCACCCGGTCCACCGGGCAGATCCGGGCGAAGGCGTGACCGCCCAGCTTGGACGAGTCGGCGATGATGACGACCCGCTTGGCCCGGGCCACCATCAGGTTGTTCATGGCCGCCTCGCCCTCGTGGTGGGCGGCGGCGCCGAGCTGCGGGTCGATCGCGTCCACGCCGAGCAGCGCGACGTCCAGGGTGACCTCGCGCAGCAGCGCCCCGCCCAGCGGGCCGACCAGCTCGAACGACTTCGGGCGGACCACGCCGCCGGCCACCACGACCTTCATCCGGGAACGGACCAGCAGCTCGTTGGCGATGTTCAGCGCGTTGGTGACCACGGTGAGCTGGGCGCCCTCGGCACTGGTGTTCAGGTCGGGCCGGACGGCGAGCGCCCGGGCCACCTCCGTGCTGGTGGTGCCGCCGTTGAGGCCCACCACGGTGCCCGGCGAGACGAGCGCCGCGGCGGCGGCGCCGATCCGCTGCTTCTCCGCCGAGTGCTTGGCGGTCTTGTAGCGCAGCGGCAGGTCGTACGAGACGCCGTTGGCGACCGCGCCACCCCGGGTCCGGGTGATCATCTGCTGCTGGGCGAGCTGGTCGAAGTCGCGCCGGATGGTGGCCTGCGAGACGTCCAGCCGCTCGGCCGCCTCCTCGACGCTGACCCGCCCGTTGTCGGTGAGCATCTCGAGCAGGGCGTTCCATCTGGCGTAGCGGTCCACCCCGTGCCCTCCAGTTACTGCGCGGTCGGTGATTGATTGCGTGCACAGTAGTGCGCGAAACTACGAGGGCGCAAAACCCTGTCCTGCGCGATGCCGGGGCTGGTTGCCACAGCCAGCCGCTTTCGCGCAGAATAACGCGCGAAAGGCGGCTCTAACGAGCCGTATTGCGCACCGCTCCCCTGCGTAGGAGTTCTCATGTCGTACGTCGACGCCGAGATCGCGAGCCAGCCCGACTGCTGGCGGGAGGCGGCGCGCCTCGCCGCCACCGCGACGGACCACCTCCCCCGCCCCGGGGAGCGGGTCGCCGTCGTGGGTTGCGGCACGTCGTGGTTCATGGCGATGGCGTACGCGGCCCGCCGCGAGCACCTCGGCCAGGGCGAGACCGACGCCTTCCAGGCCTCCGAGTTCCCCGCCGGCCGGCGCTACGACCGGCTCGTCGCGATCACCCGCTCCGGCACCACCACCGAGGTCACCGAGCTGATCGCCGCCCTGCGCGGGCGGGTGCCGAGCACCGTCCTGGTCGGCGACCCCGACTCCCCCGCCGTCGCGCTGGCCGACGCGGCGGTGACCATGCCCTTCGCCGACGAGCGCTCGGTGGTGCAGACCCGCTTCGCGACCACCGCCCTGGCCCTGCTCCGCGCCCACCTCGGCGACAACATCGACGCGCTCGCCGCCGACGCGGAGGTGGCCGTACGCGCCCCGCTGCCGATCGACCCGACCCGGATCGAGCAGGCCACCTTCCTCGGCCGCGGCTGGACGGTCGGGCTCGCCCAGGAGGCGGCGCTGAAGTGCCGCGAGGCGGCCACCTTCTGGGCCGAGGCGTACCCGGCGATGGACTACCGGCACGGGCCGATCTCGATCGCCGCGC
Organism: Micromonospora sp. USAFONa4; assembly: GCF_057197825.1. NCBI lineage: Bacteria > Bacillati > Actinomycetota > Actinomycetes > Micromonosporales > Micromonosporaceae > Micromonospora > Micromonospora sp. USAFONa4. Next base: position 2,854,211 of record NZ_CM170072.1, read on the forward strand.
CGGGCCGGCTGGTCTGGGCGTTCGGCGAGCTGCCCGACGGGCTGCCGGAGGACGTGGCGGCGACGGGAGCGGCGTTCGTGCACAGCCGCACCCACGGCTGCCGCACGGTGCTCGGCAGTTGGGCGGCCGGCCGTACCCCCGTCGACCCGATGGCCGACCTGATCCTGGCGCAGCGCTTCGCGGTCGCGCTCGCCACCAGCCGGGGCCTCGACCCGGACGCGCCCCGGCACCTGACCCGTTCCGTGGTCCTCGCGTGAGGCCAGCCGACGTCGTCGTCGCGCTGGACGTCGGCGGCACCGGGATGAAGTGTGCCCTGGTCCGGGCCGACGGTGCCGTGCTGCACACCGAGCGGCACCCCACCGACGCGGAGCGCGGCCCGGACGCCGTCGTCGACACGGTCCTGGGGGTCGCCGAGGGACTGGCCGGCAAGGCCCGCGCCGACGGGCTCGACCCGGTCGCGATCGGCATCGCCGTCCCCGGGGTGATCGACGAGGGGCGCGGGGTCGCCGTCTGGTCGGCGAACGTCGGCTTCCGGGACGTACCGCTGCGGGACCTGGCGCAGGCGCGGCTCGGACTGCCGACGGCGGTCGGCCACGACGTGCGCGCCGGCGGCCTGGCCGAGGCCCGGCTCGGCGCGGGCAGCGACGCCGCGCACGTCCTCTTCGTCGCGATCGGCACCGGCATCGCCGCCGCGCACCTGGTCGGTGGTGCGGCGGCCACCGGCGCGCACGGCGCCGCCGGCGAGATCGGCCACATTCTGGTACGCCCCGGCGGGCCGCGCTGCGGCTGCGGCCGTCCCGGGTGCCTGGAGGCGGTCTCCTCCGCCTCCGCCATCGGCCGGCTCTACTCGGCGCGGACCGGCGTCCCGGCGACCGCCGCCGAGGTGGCCGACCGGGCGGCGGCCGGCGAGCCGCTGGCGGCGGACGTCTGGCGGGAGGCCGTGGAGGCGCTCGCCGACGGCCTCGCCACCGGCCAGGCCCTCTTCGACGTGGAGACCGTCGTGATCGGCGGCGGGCTGGCGCGGGCCGGCGCGCTGCTGTTCGACCCGCTGCGGGCCGCGCTGCACGAGCGGATGACGTTCCACCGGGAGCCGCGCCTGGTCGCGGCGGCCCTCGGCGACGAGGCCGGCTGCCTCGGCGCCGCCCTGCTCGCCCTCGACAGTCTGGAGAAGTGATGGCTCTTCGGGTGAACGGCAAGGTGGTGACCCCGACCGGCGTGATCCGGCAGGGCTGCGTGGAGGTGCACGAGGGCCGGATCCGGGCGGTGGCCGAGTACCCGTCGGTCCGCGACGGGCACTGGATCGTGCCGGGCTTCGTCGACATGCACACGCACGGCGGCGGCGGGCACACCTTCACCACCGGCGACGCCGGGCAGGCCCGACAGGCCGCCGACTTCCACCTGCGGCACGGCACCACCACCCTGCTGGCCAGCCTCGTCAGCTCGCCCTTCGTGCTCATGCGCTCGGCCACCGAGGCGTTCGCCCCGCTGGTCGCCGAGGGCGTGCTGGCCGGCATCCACTTCGAGGGCCCGTACCTCTCCTCCGCCCGCTGCGGCGCGCAGAACCCCGAGTACCTGCGCGACCCGTCCACCGACGAGCTGGCCGAGCTGATCGAGCTGGGCGACGGGGCGGTCCGGATGGTCACCCTCGCCCCCGAGCGGGACGGCGCGCTGGAGGCGATCAAGCTGCTCACCGCGCACCGGGTGGTCGCCGCGGTCGGCCACACCGACGCCACGTACGACGAGACCCGCGCCGCCGTCGCGGCGGGCGCGAGCGTCGGCACCCACCTGTTCAACGGGATGCGGCCGGTGCACCACCGCGAGCCCGGCCCGGTGGTGGCCCTGCTGGACGCCCCGAACGTGGTCTGCGAACTGGTCGCCGACGGCGTGCACCTGCACGACGGGATGCTGGCCTTCGCCACGTCGACGGCGGGCCCCGAGCGGTCCGCCCTGATCACCGACGCGATGGCCGCCGCCGGCATGGCCGACGGCGAGTACGACCTGGGCGGCCAGACGGTCACGGTGGCGGACGGCGTGGCCCGGTTGGCCCGCGACGGCGCGATCGCGGGCAGCACCCTGACAATGGACGCCGCGCTGCGGCACGCGGTGGGCGCCGGAATCCCGATCGCGGACGCCGTACGGATGGCGGCCACCACCCCGGCCCGCGCCATCGGCCTCGGCGACCAGCTGGGCGCGCTCCAGGTCGGACTCCGGGCCGACCTGGTGGTGCTCGACGACGACCTCAACGTGGTCCGGGTGATGCGCGAGGGCTCCTGGGTGGAGTGACCCGCTCAGCCGGCGGTGGGGACCTCGACGCCGAGCACGGCCTGCTCGTCGGGGCGGTGCACCAGCACGTCGGAGAGGAACGACTGCACGGCCGGGGCCATCCCGACGTCCCGGCCGGCCCGCTCGGAGAGCAGCCACTTGTGCTCGATGATCTGGGCGAAGAGCTCCTGCGGCTCCAGCTTGCGGCGCAGGTGCGCCGGTACGGCCCGGACCACCGGCTCGAAGACCTCGGTCAGCCAGCGGTGCGCGGCCTGCTGCTCGTCCATCAGGTAGCTCTCCGCCCGGTAGGCGTCCAGGTCGTTGAGCAGCCGGCGGGCCTGGTTCTCCTCGGCGTCGAGGCCGGTCAGGCGGAGCAGCCGCCGGGTGTGGTAGCCGGCGTCGACCACCTTCGGCCGGACCAGGTAGCGCCCGTTGTCGATCGTGGACATGGCCACCTCGGCGACGTCGAAGCCCAGCTCGTTGAGGCGGCGGATCCGCCCCTCGATGTCGTGCCGGGCCTCCCGCTCGACCTGCTGCTCGTAGGTGATCTCGTGCCACAGCCGCTCGTAGCGCTGCACGACCTCCTCGCAGACCACCTCCGGGTCGATCGACTCGTGCAGCAGCCCGGCGGCCTGGAGGTCGAGCGCCTCGCCGAAGATGTTGACCCGGGCGATCTCCAGGTCCTCGCCGCGCTGGCCGTTGGAGAGGGAGTGGTGCAGCGCCCCGGTCTCGGCGTCCACCAGGTAGGCGGCGAAGGCTCCGGCATCCCGCCGGAAGAGGGTGTTCGACAGCGAGCAGTCGCCCCAGAAGAAGCCGGTCAGGTGCATCCGGACGATCAGGGCGGCGAGCGCGTCGAGCAGCCGGCCCATCGTCTCCGGGCGCAGGGTGTGCGAGAAGAGCGCCCGGTAGGGCAGCGAGAACTGCAGGTGCCGGGTGATCAGCACCGACTCGAGGGGTTCCCCGTCGTCGGTCTGCCGGTCGGCGACGATCGCCACCGCCTCGACCGACGGGAAGTCGATCCGCTCCAGGGCGCGCAGCAGGTCGTACTCCCGCTCGGCGATCCGCTCGCGGGTCTCCTTGAACGCGTAGACGTACTCACCCAGCCGGACGAAGCGGACGATGTGCCGGGAGATGCCCTGCGGCAACGCCACCAGGTGCTGCGCAGGCCACTCCTCCAGCGGGGTCGACCAGGGGAGGTCGAGCAGCGCCGGGTCCACGAGGGCCGAGGTGATCCGCACGGGACAAGTCTGACGGGTAACCCCCGCCGAGCGCCTCCCTTCGTGGCTCGGCACACAGGCGGCCCCGGCCCGTCCCCATCCGGCGCCGGGCGGGGCCGGTAGCGTGGTCGGGGTGCGGGAGACCACGACGGTACGGGCGAAGGTGCAGCTCCGGCCGGTCCGGCCGGCCGGCTGGTGGTTCGACGCGCTGCTGCTGACGGCCCTCGTCGGGTTGACCGTGGCCCTCGCCGGCGAGCGGCTCTTCGGGATCGACCGCGCGATCGCCGACTGGTCGCAGGCGCACCGGCCGACGGCCGCGCACTGGACGGCGGTGGTCTTCAACTACCTCGGCCAGGGCACCCCGTTGACGTTGATCGCCCTGGGGCTCGGGGTGCTGCTCGCGGTGCGGCTGAGGTCGGTCCGCCCGGTGCTGCCGCCCGTGCTCGCCTTCGCCCTCAGCTACCTGACCATCGGCCCGCTCAAGGTGTGGACCGCCCGGCCCGCGCCCAGCGCGAGCGTCAAGGAACCCTTCCTGCCCGCCGAGCAGACCCTCCCGTTGTTCCAGGACGAGCTGCCGCTCAGGTTCGCCCAGTCCTACCCCTCCGGCCACGTGGCGAACGCGATCCTCTGGTACGGCGTCATCGCGCTGCTGCTCGCCCCGCTGCTGCGCACGTACGGCCGGACAGTGCCGCCCCGGCTGGTCACCGTGGTCCGGGTCGTGCCGCCGGTGGTGGTGCTCTGCACCACCACCTACCTCGGCTGGCACTGGCTGACCGACTCGGTCGCCGGGCTGCTGCTGGGGCTTCTCCTCGACCGGCTGGTGCACCGGGTGCCGTGGGACGACCTGCCGTTGCCGGGAGCACTGCGGGGCTGGAACCGTCCGTTCATCTCCGTTCCCTAGGGTCACGCCGTGGAGCAACTGGCGCGCCGCCTCGGCGTACGCGATGCGGTGGTCATCGGCCTCGGGTCGATGCTCGGCGCGGGCGTCTTCGTGGTCTTCGCGCCCGCCGCGGCGGCGGCCGGCGGGGCCGGCCTGCTGGCGGCGCTGGTGCTGGCCGGCTTCATCGCCTTCTGCAACGCGACCAGCTCGGCCCGGCTCGCGGCCCGCTACCCCGAGTCCGGCGGCACCTACGTGTACGGGCGGGAGCGGCTCGGCCCGTTCGCCGGGTTCCTGGCCGGCTGGGGCTTCGTGGCCGGCAAGACGGCGAGCTGCGCGGCGATGGCGTTGACCGTCGGGGCGTACCTCTGGCCGGGGCAGGCCCGGCTCGTCGCCGTCGGCGCGGTGGCGGCGGTGACCGCCGTGAACCTGCGCGGCATCGGCAGGACCGCCACCGCGACGAAGGTCCTGGTGGGCGTGGTGCTGGCGGTGCTGGCCCTGGTCGCCGTGGCCGGCGCGGTCGGCGGCGACGTCTCGCTGGACCGGCTCGGCGACCTCGGCGGCGGCGGGCGGGGCGTGCTCACGGCCGCCGGCCTGCTCTTCTTCGCCTTCGCCGGGTACGCGCGGATCGCCACCCTCGGCGAGGAGGTACGCGACCCGGAGCGGACCATTCCCCGGGCGGTCCCGCTGGCCCTCGGCGTGGTGCTGGCGGTCTACCTGGTGCTCGCCGTGGTCACGGTCGGCGTGCTCGGGGCCGACCGGCTGGCCGGTTCCGCCGCGCCCCTGGCCGACGTGGTGACCGCCGCCGGGCTGCCCGGCCTGGCGTGGCTGGTGCGGGCCGGGGCGACGGTGGCGGTGACCGGGGTGCTGCTCTCCCTGCTGGCCGGGGTGGGGCGCACCGCGCTGGCGATGGCCCGCCGCCGCGACCTGCCGGGGGCGCTCGCCGCCGTCCACCCGGTGCACCGGGTGCCGCACCGGGCGGAGCTGGCCGTGGCCGCCGTGGTGGTGATCATCGTGCTGCTGGGCGACGTACGCGGCGCGATCGGCTTCTCCAGCTGCACCGTGCTGGTCTACTACGCGATCGCCAACGCCGCCGCGCTGACGCTGGGCCGGGAGCCGGGCCGGCGGCTGCCGGTGCGGGCGCTGGCCGTGCTGGGGCTGGCCGGCTGCCTGCTGCTCGCGGTCAACCTGCCGCCGGCCAGCGTGCTCGCCGGCGTCGCCGTGCTCGCCGTCGGCGCCCTCTGGTACGCCCTGCGCCCCCGGCGGGGCTGACGGTCACTCCTCCGGCTGGCGGGGCGCGGGCGTGACGGGGTCCTCCGGCGGGGGCGCGGCCTCGCGGAGCAGGGCGTTCAGGCCGGCCCGGCGGGCCACCACCGTCAGCCGGTCGCCCGCGACGATCACCAGCCGGGCATCGGGTGCCCAGTCGAGGCGCTGTCCGGCCCGGGCGTGCGCCAGCAGGCGTACGCTCTCGGCCCGCCCGACGGCGGCGAGCGGCCGGCCGTCCAGCGACGATCCGGCGGCGACGGAGACCTCGGTGACCAGCAGCGCGTGCCGGCCGACCGGGATGGTGGCGATCACGGCGCGGTCCAGCAGCGCGGCGGAGAACGAGAACGCGGCGAGGTACGACACGCTGCGCGAGACGCCGATGCCGAACGCCTGCTGGATGCGTTCGGCGAAGTGGCCGTCGAAGAGGCGCAGCACCACCTGGAGTTCCGGGTTGACGGCCCGGCCGATGAGCGCCGCCTGGAGGTTGGTCTCGTCGTCGGTGGAGACCACCACCAGTGCCTGGCAGCCGCCCACGGACGCCGACTGGAGGGTCTCCTCCAGCGCGGCGTCGCCCACGATCAGCGGTACGCCGAGCCGCCGTGCCAGCGCGCCGCCGCGCGGCTCGGGCACCTTGTCGATCGCCACCACCTCGACGCCGAAGTCGCAGAGCTGGGCCATGACCCGGGTGCCGACGTTGCCCAGCCCGACCACCACCACGTGCCCGGAGCGCTCGGGCTGGATGCGGCCGGAGTGCAGGGCCAGCCGGGCGTTGACGATGCCGTCCACCACCACGGCGGTGATCAGCGGGATCAGCGCCAGCCCGGCCAGGTTGAGCACCACCTGCATGACCTGCTCGGCGGCCGACTTGTCCGGGTTCGGATCCTGCCCGGTCAGCGTGGTCACCAGCGTCAGGTAGAGCGAGTCGGCCCAGTCCTCGTGCGCGGCGTAGCCGTTGAGCGAGCCGAGCAACCCGATCACCGCCAGCAGCACGATCACCGCTACGCCGATCTTGCGGGTGGCGAAGCTGCGTACCGCGCGCAGCAGCACCGTCAGGGGTCGACGCCGCCGCCGGGCGCGCCTGAGCCGGCGGGCGGCCAGCTCCGTCCCCGGCGGCGTCCCGGTCGCCTCGGCGATCACCAGGTCGGCCGCGCGCCCGTCGGCGGGCAGCAGCCGGACCTGCTGCGGGTCGCGGGTGTCGGCGACCCCGCAGACCACGTCGGTCGGGCGTACGTCCTCGCGGCGGGCCACGTAGAGGGTGCGCCCACCGTGCCGGAAGTGGGTGGGGGCGACCTCGCCCAACGCGGCGGCCACGAAGGCGGGTGCGGCCATGGAGGCGTCGGAGAGCACGGCCGAGTCGGGGAAGATCTGCCGCACCCCGTTGGCGAGGCCGGTGTTGAACATCCGCACCACCAGCCGCAGCCGGGGCTCGACCTCCTGCGCGCAGAGCGCGGCGTGCATGTTGCCGACGTCGTCCTGGTGCAGCAGGGCCAGCCCGTCGGCGCCGGCCAGCCCGGCCCGACGGAAGGTCACCTCGTCGAGCCGGTCGGCGCGGACGACCTCGACGCCCTGGAGGTCCCGACCGTCGGGCTCGTCCGAGCGCGGTCGTTCGGGCACCACCAGGGTGATCCGGACGCGGCCGGCCTGGAGCTCCGTGGCGAGCAGCGCCCGCACCACCCAGTAGGCGAGGGCGTCGCGACCACAGATCACGTAGTGCGCCCGCGCGTCCCCGTTGACCCGGAGCCGCCGGCCGGCACGTCGCGCACGATCCAGCAGGGGCTCCGCCATGTGCCGCATCGTAGTCAGCCGGTCGCGCCGGACGCAGCCCCGTGATCATGAACGCTGGTCGCGCCGGCATGTCCCTCCCGGTGACGGGTAGAGCACCGGCATGCAGACGTTCCTGCCGTACCCGGACTTCCTGGCCAGCGCCCGGACGCTGGACCAGAAGCGGCTGGGCAAGCAGCGGGTGGAGACCATCCAGGTGCTGCGGGGGCTGACCTGGCCCACGTACGGCTGGCGCAACCACCCGGCGGTGAAGATGTGGGCCGGGTACGAGGAGGCCCTCACCCGGTACGGGCTGGACGTCTGCGCGGTCTGGTGCGAGCCCGGCCGGGCCGACACCTGCGCGACCACGATGACCACGGACCTCGCCGCCGCCTGCGGCCTGACCCGGGTCCGCACCCAGGCCGAGCTGGCCGAGGCCGGTGAGCTGCCGCCCTGGCTGGGCCGCGACGACCTGCACCTGAGCCACCGCTCGTCGCTGCTGCGCAAGGACCCCGGCCACTACGGGCCGCTCTTCGGCGACGACGTCCCGCCCGACCTGGAGTACGTCTGGCCCGCCTCGGACCGCGAACGTCGCTGCCTCCCGCCGCCGGAGTGATGGCGGGGCACGTCAGGCGCTTCCCGCGGGAAAGGGTTCCCGCGATGGCTGAGCGGGCAGACTGGAGACCCACCCGGCGGGAAGGTGCACATGGCGCTGTCGAAAGTGGTCGGTCGACTCATCGGCGTACGCGAGCACGAGGTGGACCCGGGCGGTGGTGGCGCCCCCCGCGTGCCGGGCCGGGTCGAGGCGGTGGTGGTCGGCGGCGGGATCGCCGGCATGTCGGCGGCGGTGGTGCTGGCGGAGCGCGGGGTGGCGGTGACGGTGCTGGAGGCCGCGCCGACGCTCGGCGGCCGGCTCGGGGCCTGGCCGGAGACGCTGGCCGACGGCAGTCGGCAGATGAACGAGCACGGCTTCCACGCGTTCTTCCGGCAGTACTACAACTGGCGGTCCATCCTGCGCCGCGCCGACCCGGAGTTGGCCTTCCTCAAGCCGGTCCCCGGCTATCCGATCCTCAGCGAACGGTGGCCCACCGAGGAGTTCGGCAGGCTGCCGCCCGCGCCGCCGGCGAACCTGCTGGCGCTGCTGCTGCGCAGCCCCAGCCTGCGCCTGGGCGACCTGCGGGGCATGGACCGGGACGCGGCGCTGCCGCTGCTCACCTACGACCCGGTGCGCACCTACGCGGAGTTCGACGACAGCACCGCCGACGCGCTGCTCACCTCGCTGCGGCTGCCCGACCGGGCCCGCGCGATGCTCTTCGAGGTCTTCTCCCACTCGTTCTTCAACCACGAGGCGGAGATGTCGGCGGCGGAGATGATCGCGCAGTTCCACTTCTACCTGCTGGGCAACCCGGAGGGGCTGGCCTTCGACTGCCCCGACGAGGACTACGCGACGGCGATCTGGGAGCCGCTGACCCGGCACGTGGAGAAGCACGGCGGCCGGGTGCTGACGGGCGCCGCCGCCACCGCCCTGACCCGCGACGGCGAGGGCTGGCGGGTGGCGACCGCCGACGGCACGTCGTACCCGGCCGGGCACGTGGTGCTCGCCGTCGACCCGCCCGCCCTGGCCGCGCTGGTCGCGGCCTCGCCCGGCCTGGCCGACCATGCGCCCCGGCTGGCGGCGCGGATGCCCGCGTTCGGCCGGCCCGGTCCGCCGTACGCGGTGGCGCGCTTCTGGTGCGACGGGGACGTCTCCGCCGACCGGGCGGTGTTCAGCGGGGTGTCCCGGCAGCCCACTCTGGACTCGGTGACCCTCTACCACCGGCTGGAGGACGAGTCCCGCCGCTGGGCCGAGCGCACCGGCGGCTCGATCGTCGAGCTGCACGCGTACGCCTGCGACGCGGGCGTGCCCGCCGAGGAGCTGGCCGAACGGATGCGGGTCGAGCTGACCGCGCTCTGGCCGGAGGCGGCCCGGCTGCGCGTCCGCGAGCTGCGCGCCCGGGTGGAGGCGCAGGCGCCGGCGTTCACGCCCGGCAGCCACGCCTGGCGGCCGGGGGTGCGCACCGACGCCGACGGGCTCTACCTGGCCGGCGACGGCATCCGGACGGACTTCCCGAGCGCGCTGATGGAGCGGTCGGCGGCGACCGGGATCATCGCGGCCAACCACGTCCTGCGGGCCGAGGGCGGCGCGGCGGAGCGGGTCCGCTCGATCCGCCCCCGGGGCCTGCTCGCCGGACGGGGCTGACCGGCCCGGGCCTGCTCGCCCTTCGGGCTGAACGGGCCGGGGTCCGCACGCCGGCGATGAGGAGCAAAACAGGCAAATGGGCCGTTCGGTTCACTTAGGCTGACCGTCTGGGGTGAGCCGGGAGGTCGGATTGTCGCCGCGCACGGACGACGGCCCGCTCGTCGCCGACGTGCCGCGGGACGACGCGTACCCGCTGATCCGGGACGAGCGGGCCTGCGTCGTGACCGCCCTGCGGCTCGGCTGGTGGATGGCGGACGCCTACCACCACGCGCGGACCGCCGAGCTGCGCGACCCCGGGGCCGATCGGCCAACGGGCGCACCGCCGAAGCTGTCCAACCTGACCGAGATGTCGGGGCGGCGTCGCATGCAGATGTACCTGGACGGCGTGGAGGTCGCGCTCACCCAGATCGCCGAGCTGACCCGGCGCGTCGGTCCCGTGCCCGCCACCGCCGACGCGCGGGGCCGGGTGGCCGACGGGTCCGCCGAAGCCCTGCTGCTCGCCCTCGACGACCTGAACGTGGAACTGCTGCGCTGGACGATGGCCACCAACCAGCGGGTGGGGCTGGCGTACCGGCTGGGACGCTCGCTGGCCGACACCGTCCGGTACGGCGACGCCGTGCGGAACGGCGACGCCGGGCAGGTTGCCCAGCGCTTCGGCGGGCGGCAGTTCGAGATCGGCCGTTGGCTGGGCGAGCTGGCCAGCGTGCTGCCGCCGTACTCGGCAACGGTGGTCCGCCACTCCCTGTCGGCGTGGGCGGCGGCGGTCACCAGGGCGGGCGTGGGCGACCCGACCGAGGCGGGGCTGCCCGAGCTGGCCCGTGAGCTGCGCAACCAGGGCGAGCTGTGGCAGGGCGTGCTCACCGGCGGGCTGCACCCGAGGGACCTGCTCGACGAGGAGGACTACGCGATCGTCGCCCGGAACCTGATCGTGCGGGACCGGAGGCTGGTGGTGCAGGCCGTCCGGGGGATCTTCTGGCCGGTGCTCGTACCGCTGCTCGCCGTGCTGTTCGCCGTGGTGGGGGTGAGCGCGCTCGCCGCCGCCGGCCCGCCGGTGACCCGGGCCGCCGTGGCCCTGCTCGGGCTGGGCGCCGGGCTGGCCGCGATCTGGCGCACCGTCTCGGGGCCGGCGCTCGCGGTCGCCGGGGAGGTCAACCGGCCGCTGCTGGAGAGCGAGCTGACGGCGCGGATGGCCGTACGCATCGACCGGCCCCTGGCCGCCGCGCGGGCCGCCGGCCGGGCCCGCCGGCAGCGCCGCCCCGACGAGCCGGGGCCTCGATCGAAATCCGTTGCCCCTCTGTCCCCCGCGGACCTACCGTGATCGCGCAAGGTCAACCACCGCCGCGGGAGCTGGTCATGTCGATGTCGCACGTCACCGGTGTGCCGTCGTGCCTGCCCACGCGTCCGGCATCGCCGGCCGGCGGCGGTCGTCACCGTGCCGAAGACCCCGGGGGCGGCCGGCCCGACTGACGCGTGCCCGCACGACGTCGAGCCGCCCGTCCGTAACCCGGACCGGGCGGCTCTTTCGCTGTCCGGCCCGTCGAGATCGTCACCGCCACGAAGGGAGACACCGGTGGACGCCGTCCTCGTCGTCAACGCCGACCTCGGCCCGCTGCACCGGGTCACCGTCCAGCACGCGATCCGGATGCTCTGCCGGCGGGTCGCCGAGATCCACGAGGCCGAGCCGGACCGGGTGATCGGGGTGTTCCCGGTTCCCCGGGTGGTGCGCCTGGTCCGCTACGTGGTGACCCGCTGGCGGTTCAGCGCCGGCCCGGCCTGGTCCCGCGCGGGCGTGCTGCGCCGCGACGGGCGCTGCTGCGCGTACTGCGGGGGGCCGGCCGGCACCATCGACCACATCCTGCCCCGCTCGCGCGGCGGCCGGAACACCTGGCGGAACACGACGGCCGCCTGCTACGGCTGCAACCAGCACAAGGGCGACCGGACGCCGGCCGAGGCGGGCATGCCGCTGCGGCGTGAGCCGGTCGTGCCGAGCTGGGCGGCGCTGGCGGGGCGGTGACGGACCGGCCGGCGGGAACGGGGGGCCGCGTCGGGGGTACGCCCTCGGCGCGGCACCCGTCGGCCCCCCACCCACGGGAGGTGGAGCGGTCAGTGCCGGGCGGGCGGGGTCCAGCCGAAGCGGGCCGGGCGGCGCTCGTGGAAGGCGGCCACGCCCTCGCGGGCCTCGCCGCTGGCCCGGACCTGCCCGTGCCACCAGGCGATCCGGGCCTCGTCCGCCCGCCCGTCGACGATCTCCTTGGCGGCGGCGACGCTGAGCTGCGACCGGGCGACCACGGCGGCGGTGAGCTCGTCCACCCGGGCGGCGAGCCCGTCGCCCGGCAGCACCTCGTCGACCAGGCCCACCCGCAGCGCCCGCTCGGCGTCGATCAGCTCGGCGGTGAAGAGCAGGTGCTTGGCCGCGGCCGGGCCGACCAGCCGGGCCAGCCGGCGGGTGGTGGGCGCCGGATACACCAGGCCCAGCCGCGCCGGCGGCACGCCGAACCGCGCGTCGGTGGTGGCGACCCGCAGGTCGCAGGCGACGGCGAGCTGACAGCCGCCGCCCACGCACGCGCCCCGGACGGCGGCGACGGTGGGCTTGGCGAAGGCGGCGAGCCGCTCCTCGGCGGCCACCGCGATGCTGGCGTCACCGGCGTCCAGCAGCTCGTCCAGGTCGCCCAGGTCCGCGCCGGCACAGAAGGTGTCCCCCGCGCCGGTGAGCACCAGCGCCCGGACGGCCGGGTCGGCCTCCAGCCCGTCGAGCAGCTCCGGCAGCCGCCGCCACATGGCGGTGGTCATCGCGTTGCGCCGCGCCGGGTTGCGGATCACCACCGTCGCCACCGGCCCGGCCACCTCGACGAGGAGTTCCGCGTCCGCCACCGTCACCACCCCTTCGACGTACCGCCCGGCCGCCGGGGGCGGCGACGCGTGCGGCGACCATAACGGCGCCGGCCCGGCGACCACCCTGGCGGGGTGGTCGCCGGGCCGGCGACGGTACGGCTACGTCAGGAGACGTTCAGCGCGGTGTCGTCCACGACGAAGGACGTCTGGAGCGACGAGTCCTCGACGCCGGTGAACCGCAGGGTCACCGTCTGCCCCTTGTACGCGGCCAGCGAGAACGACTTCTGGCTGTAGCCCGCGGCCTTGTTCAGGTTCGAGTACGTGGCGAGGGTCGCCAGCACCGTCCCGGAGGAGTTGAGCACCTGCACCCGCAGCGTGTCGTACGCGGTGCTGCTGGTGGTCTCCGCCGAGTCGATGTGCAGCCAGAAGCTGAAGTTGTACGACGTGCACCCGGCCGGCAGGCTCACCGACTGGGAGAGCGTCTCGGTGCGGGTGGTCCCGTACCCGTTCATCCACGCGCTCCACGTGCCGGTGCGGGCCGGCTGCGCGGTGCCGTGCTGGCCGATCACGCCCGAGGTCTGCGTCCAGGCGGTGGCCCCGGACTCGAAGCCCGCGTTGGCGAGCTTCTGACCCGGGCTGGTGCAGCCGCCGCCGGTGCCGTTGACGGTCAGCGTGTAGGTGGCGCTGCGGGTGACCGAGCCGGCGCCGTTCACGGTGACCGTGTAGGTACCGGGCGCCGTGGCGGCCGTGGTGGCGACGGTGAGGGTCGACGAGCCGCCCGAGGTCACCGAGGCCGGGCTGAACGAGGCGGTCGCCCCGCTCGGCAGGCCGGAGGCCGACAGCGTCACGGTCTGCGCCGAGCCGCTGGTGGTGGCCGTGGCCACGGTGGTGGAGACCGAGCCGCCCGGGTTCACCGCGCCGGAGGTCGGCGACAGCGAGACCGAGAAGTCGTTGCCGGTCGAGCACGGCGCGTCGTTGCCGGCCACGTTCACCGCGGTCCAGGCCGCCTGGACGGTCCGGTACTCGGTGGAGCAGCTGCCGTACAGGTCGGTCGCGGCGCGCAGGCTGTACGCCCGGGCGGTGTTGGCCGGGTTGCTGGTGTTGACGTACGAGGTGTTGGAGGTGAAGTACGCGTCCAGCGCCCGCCACCAGATCTTCTCGGCCTTGGCGCGGCCGATGCCGGTCACCGCCGGGGCGGAGCCGCAGACCGGCGAGGTGCCGTACGAGGTGGCCCCGGTGCCCTCGGCGAGGTTGAAGAAGAAGTGGTTGGCGACACCGGACGAGTAGTGCACGTCCTTGCTCCTGGTCGCGGTGGACCAGCAGCTGTCGCTCGAACCGTCCAGGGACGGGTTGTACATGTAGCGCAGCGGCGTACCGTTGCCGTTGATGTTGATCTTCTCACCGACCTGGTAGTCACCCGGGTCGGCGGAGCTGTTGGCGTAGAACTCGACCATGTTGCCGAAGATGTCGCTGGTGGCCTCGTTGAGGCCGCCGGACTCGCCGGAGTAGGTCAGGCCGCCGGGGACGACGTTCTCGGTCACGCCGTGGCTCATCTCGTGGGCGGCCACGTCGATGGAGACCAGCGGCCGGGAGTTGCCGCTGCCGTCGCCGTAGGTCATCCGGGAGCCGTCCCAGAAGGCGTTGACGTAGTTGTTGCCGTAGTGCACCCGGCTCGGCACGCCCCGGCCGTCGCCGAAGATGCCGTTGCGGCCGTGCACGTTCTTGAAGTAGTCGAAGGTCTTGGCGGCGCCGTGGTGCGCGTCCACGGCGGCGGACTGCCGGTTGGAGGCGGCGCCGGTGCCCCAGGTGTTGTCGGCGTCGGTGAACGTGGTGCACGTCGACGTGCCGTTGTTCATGTCGCACGTGGAGCCGTTGCCGCGCAACGGGTCGATCATCTGGTACGTGCTGCCGGAGAGCGTGGTGTCCACGGTGACGGTGCCCGAGTAGACGCTGTTGCCCGTGCCGGCGACTGCCTCGATCTCGTCGTACGAGCCGACGACCTTGCCCGTGGTGGCGTCGGTGACGACGTGGAACCGCGACGGCGTCTGCCCGTCCGGGTGCCAGCCGGTGACGACGGTCTCCCAGGCGAGCCGGCCCTTGCCGGAGCTGGCGTCGACGAAGAGTTCCGGGGCGCCGACGGCGGTGAGCGTGCCGGAGAACTCGGCGCGGGCGGCCTTCTTCGCCGCCGCGGCGGTGACCTTCGCCGTGGTGGGCAGGGTCAGCGGGGCGTCCAGACCGACCGAGGAGCCGGCGTAGCCGCCGGTCGGGGTCGTGTGGATGACGAAGTCACCGCCGTACACCCGCAGGCCCTGGTAGGTCCGGGTGTAGCGGGTGTGTGCGGCGCCGTTGGCGTCGACCTTGGTGCTGTGCACCTGGTAGGCCTCGGCGCTGGTGCCCTGCACGGCGCCGGGGTTGGTCCGCAGGACGCTCGCCGCGGCGGCGGCGGGCCCGCCCGGGGCGGGGGCGGTGGGGGGTGCCGCGAGCGCCGGGGTGGCGACGCCGGTCAGCAGGCCGCTGGTGAGCAGGGCCGTACCGACGGCGGCAATGGGTCTTTTCACGTGCCCTCCTGAACGGGGGTATGCGCGACAGGGATAGTCACGCATGTAGATATAACGATGTGACGACCCAAAAGAGAAGAGGTGATCCGGATTCCGCCCGGGACACTGACCGTTCGGTGGAACCGGGGCCGGCGGGAACCACGCCGCCTCGCCGCACGTCCGAGCGGAATGAGATCAGTTTCGATGGCTGGCGTCAAGATCGCGCTGCTGGTGACGGCCCTGTCCGGCTGCGCGACGACCGAGCCGCCCCGGGTGCCGCCGCCGAAGAGCTTCCCGGCGGGCCCGTCCGCACCGACCGTGGCGCCGCCCACCTCCGCACCGACGGCCGCGGCGGCACGCGTCGTGCTGACCCGGTCGGGCGGGTTCGCCGGACGCGGCGACACCGTGACGGTGGAGCCCGACGGCCGGTGGACCGCCGTGGACCGCGCCGGGTCGCGGCGCACCGGCCGGCTCTCCAGCGCGGATCTCGACCGGCTGCGCCGGCTCGTCGTCGACCCCGGGCTCACCGCGGAGGCGGGCCGCCCGTCGGCGCCCACCGCCTGCCAGGACGCCTACAGCTACCGGCTGACGATCGGGGAGGTGGAGACCGGCTACGTGGACTGCCCGGCCGACGGTGCCGCGCCGGCCGCGACCCGTGCGGTCGTGGAACTCCTGCTCGGAGCCACGGGCTGAGCGAGCACAGGCCCGTCGGTCGGGGTCAGAACCGGTAGTCCTCCGGCAGGCCGGTGCCGCGCAGCTCGGGCGGCAGATGGGCGGTGTCGTTGACGGCGACCAGGGTCGGCGGCCCGCCCGGTCCGTAGCGGATCACCGTCAGGCCGCAGTGGTGCGCGTTGAACCCCAGCCAGCGCCGCTCCGGCGCGTCGAGCGCGTGCCGGACGAACCAGGCGATCAGGAACGTGTGCGTGACGACCAGGTCCCGCCGGTCCCCGTCGTCCGGGGCGGTGGCGAAGCGCCGCAGGGCCGCCGCCGTCAGCCGCGGCCCGTCGGCCCGCTCCGCCGGGGAGAAACCCGCCAGCAGCCGGGCGTACGCGGGCGGCAGGCCGACCGGATCGGTGTCGTGCGGCAGGTGGTCGCCGACCTCCTCGGCGGCGTACACCGGCACTCCGGGCAGCGCCGCCGCGACCAGCTCGGCGGTCTCGACGGCGCGCCGCAGCGGGCCGTGGTGGACGGCGTCGACGGGCACGCCGCGCAGCCTCTCGCCGAGCAGGATCGCCTGCCGGCGGCCCCGGTCGGACAGGCCAATCTCCGGCGGGTCGACGCCCGACGGGGTTCCCGGCGGGCGGTCCTGCTCGCCGTGCCGGGCCAGGTAGAGCAGGCGGGTCCCCACGTCGTCCCCCTCGTACGCGATCGAAAGGCGTGCCACTGGCGGCACGCCTCCCGATCATGGTTCCCCGCCGCCAGGTCAGCCCCTGGGGAACATCTGGCCGATGCGGATCTTGTTGCCGAACGGGTCGCGGATGCCGAAGTCGATGCCGTACGGGCGCTCCATCGGCTCGTCGGTGATCTCGACGCCCTTGGCCACGAGATCCTCGTACGTCTTGTGCGCGTCGTCGGTGGTCATGAAGAGGTAACCGCCCAGCGCCCCCTTGGTGAGCAGCTCACGGACCTGCTCGGCGGTCGCCGGGTCCAGCGCCGGCGGGCCCGGCTTCTCCAGCAGGATCTCGCGCTCCGGGTCGCCGGGCAGGTTCACCGTCAACCAGCGCATGAAGCCGAGGTCCTGGTCGGTGTTGACCTCCAGGCCGAGCTTGCCCACATAGAAGTCGAGGGCCTCGTCCTGGTCGAGCACGTAGATCTGGGAGCGGCTGATCGCGTTCATCGTCATGCCGGAAACGCTACGGGGCTGCCCTGACCTGCTGCTTATCCAAAACTGACCTCTAATGCCCGAAGCTGCTGGGCCGGGTCCAGGCCTTGGTGAAGCACACCGGCACGGCGGCGGTGGGCGCCTTGCGCCTGCGGTACTCCGACGGCGACTCCCCGACGATCTGCCGGAACGTGCGGCTGAACGTGCCCAGGCTGGCGAAGCCGACCGCGTAGCAGACGTCGGTGACGTCCCGGTCGGTGTGCAGCAGCAGGTACATGGCCCGCTCCACCCGCCGCCGCTGGAGGTAGCGGTGCGGGGTCTCGCCGAAGGTCGCCCGGAAGGTGCGGATGAAGTGCGCCTCGGAGACGTACGCGATCCGGGCCAGGGCGGGGATGTCCAGCGGCTGGTCGTACGCGCGGTCCATCGCGTCCCGGGCGCGCAGCATGGCCCGGTTCGACTCCTCCGTCGCCCTGCTCACGCCGCCCAGCATAGGTGCGCCGGTTACCGGCCCGCCGCATCCTGCCGGTCGGCGACCTCCCGCGCTCGCAGCGAGTCGATCACCCGTGTCGCCTTGGACGGGAGTCGCGCGGTGGAGCGGATCAAGAGCCGATGCCGATCGCCCACGCTGTCCTCAGCCAGGATCTCGACGTCCAGGTGGCCGATGGCAGCCAGGGCGCGATAGGAGAATTCGCCGATCTTGAGGCCGTCGACCCCCCGCTGCTGCGGAACGACCGGGGTGCGCCCGATCCACGTCAACTCGGCGTCCGCTTCTTCGATGCCACGACGCCGGAGCCGAGCGTCCAGATCGGGAAACCTGATCCACTCCGACGCGCCCGTCCGCTCCTCCCCGTGAAAGGCGATCCGGTAGAGGATCTGCGTCACCGTCGCGTGACCTGGCCCCGCGTTGAAGAAATAGAGGATCCAACGCCCGCCGTCGCCCTCCTTCTGCATCCAGCCGTAGCCGAAGTGGGGCCGGACCGTCTTGGCGAACTGCGCACGGGCGAGCATGAGCCCGCCGAACACGGCGAGCAGGTTCGCAGTGGTGGGAAGGTCCAGGACGGAAAGTCGCCACGGTAGTTCGCCCACGGGCACCTTCACGTTCGCCCGCACGGCTTCCCAGAGGAAGTTACCCGCCAGAATCGACACGAGCGCGGCGGGGAGCGCCGTGAACATCTTGGATCGCCGCACCTGGTGCCAGTGCCTGTCGTGTTCCGTCACGCTCTGACGCCAGCGCTGAACCCGCCTCGCACCAAGAGACTCCACCAGATCGGCTCCTGACCATCCTCGGACGACAGGCGTATCGACCATCCTCGGAGGGAGAGCGTATCGACCTGAGGCAACCGGCTGCGTAGTCGTCCGCTGCACGATGAGTTCGTCGATCGGCCGCCACGCATCCGCCGGGCAATTCAGCATGATGACTGTCTACTGCGACGGCTGCCCGATGCGGGTGGATGTCAGTTACTACGACAGCACGGCCATGGCCATCGCGGACGCGCTCCCTGCCCGGGACGAGACCTACCCCACGCTGATGGCGGCATTCGAGGCGCGGCTACGGCGATGCGACTGCGGCGGGCGGTTCCGGGACTCGGCTCCTCGGCGCTGCCACCGATGCGCCACCATCCTCGCGACCATCAGCGCGCCTTCCGGTGTCGATGTCTGGCCAGGCTGGTGGACGGATGAGGCGAACACGGACTCCCTGGAAGGGGAGTTCACCGCCCGGTACTTCCGGGCGGAGGGCCTCTGGAAGCACTGACGCCGGGCGGTCGGGCGGTCGGCCGCGTGCGACAGCGCCCGGCGAAGGATGCCTGATGAAATTTGGAGCCCCCGGCCGGGATCGAACCGGCGACATCTCGCTTACAAGGCGAGTGCTCTGGCCAGCTGAGCTACAGGGGCGTGTGGTGCCGACGCCAGCATAGCGACTGACGTCCGGATTTCCGCCGCGGCAGGCCCCCCGACCACCGGAAACGTCTCCGCCCCCCTGCGGCGGACCGACATCGACGGTCGATTGATGTCCGCCCGTGCCCGAGTGACCGGAATGTCTATGCGGTCCGTCCCATCCCGTGCGCCCCGCCTTGGCAGGTGACGGAAAGCCGTTTACCGTGCAGTGACACGGACGACATCTCGATCACCGAGAGGCCGCCCGTGGGCCGGCGCGTCCCGTGCCGGCCGCTCCTTCACTCGGATCGTCCGGCACGTTCCTGCCGGTGAAAGGAAGCACCCCACCATGGCTACGGTCACCTACTCCAAGGCGTCCCGGATCTACCCGGGCACGGAGCGTCCCGCCGTCAACCAGCTCGACCTGGAGATCGGCGACGGCGAGTTCCTCGTCCTGGTCGGCCCCTCCGGTTGCGGCAAGTCCACCAGCCTGCGCATGCTCGCCGGCCTCGAGGACGTCGACCAGGGCTCGATCCACATCGACGACCGGGACGTCACCCACCTGCCGCCGAAGGCCCGCGACATCGCGATGGTCTTCCAGAACTACGCCCTCTACCCGCACATGACGGTGTACGAGAACATGGCGTTCGCGCTCAAGCTGCGCAAGACCTCGAAGGCCGAGATCGACCGGCGGGTCAAGGAGGCGGCGGCGCTGCTCCAGCTGGAGGAGTACCTGGGCCGCAAGCCGAAGGCCCTCTCCGGCGGTCAGCGCCAGCGGGTGGCCATGGGCCGGGCGATCGTCCGCGAGCCGCAGGTCTTCCTCATGGACGAGCCGCTGTCGAACCTCGACGCGAAGCTGCGTGTGCAGACCCGTACCCAGATCGCGTCGCTGCAGGCGAAGCTGGGCGTCACCACCGTCTACGTCACCCACGACCAGGTCGAGGCCATGACCATGGGCCACCGGGTGGCGGTCATGCTCGACGGCGTGCTCCAGCAGGTGGACACCCCGCGGGCGCTCTACGACACCCCGGCCAACGTCTTCGTCGCCGGCTTCATGGGCTCCCCCGCCATGAACATCAAGACCGTGCCGCTGGGCGAGCGGGGCGCCGCCTTCGCCGACCTGCAGATCCCGCTCACCCGTGAGCAGGTCGAGGCGGCCCGCGCCGACGGCGGCGACAACAAGGTGACCGTCGGCTTCCGCCCCGAGGACTGCGACCTGGTCAGCCCGACCGAGGGCGGCATGCCCGTCGTCGTCGAGCTGGTCGAGGACCTCGGCTCGGACGCCAACATCTACGGCCACGCCGCACTCGAGGGCAGCAACGAGCGCTTCGTGGTCCGCACCGACCGGCGCACCATGCCGAACATGGGCGACACCGTGTTCGTCAAGCCGCGCGAGGGCCGCAGCCACGTCTTCAACGCGAGCACCGGCAACCGCATCTGACGTACGACGGGATGGGGGTGCCCGCCGACCGGCGGGTGCCCCCATCGTCGTCTCCGGGCTGAGGGCCCCCGGACAGGCGAAGGGGCGGCCCGCCATCAACGGACCGCCCCATCTCCGTGTCTGCGGATCAGCCCTCGGCGGCCCGGCGGCGCGCCACCTCGGCGAGGGTGACGGCCGCGGCGACGCTGGCGTTGAGCGACTCGACGTCGGAGACCATCGGGATGCTGACCGTCAGGTCGCAGGTCTCGCCGACCAGCCGGGAGAGCCCCCGGCCCTCGGAGCCGACCACCACGACCAGCGGGCCGACGGCGGCCTCCAGGTCGTAGAGGTCGGTCTCGCCGTCGGCGTCCAGGCCCACCACCAGGAAGCCGGCGTCCTGACAGGCCTTCAGCGACCGGGTCAGGTTGGTCACCTGGGCGACCGGTACCCGCGCCGCCGCACCGGCGCTGGTCCGCCAGGCGGTCGCGGTGATCCCGGCAGCCCGCCGCTCCGGTACGAAGACACCCTGCGCGCCGAAGGCGGCGGCGGACCGGATCACCGCGCCGAGGTTGCGCGGGTCGGTCACCCCGTCCAGCGCCACCAGCAGCGGGGCGGCCTGCTCCAGCGCCGCCGCGACGAGGTCCTCGAAGGGCTCGTACGCGAACGCCGGCACCTGGAGCCCGATGCCCTGGTGCAGCACGCCGCCGGTCATCCGGTCCAGCTCGGCCCGGCTGATCTCCAGGATCGCGATGCCCCGGTCGGCGGCCGTCCGGACGATCTCGTTGACCCGGTCGTCGGCGTCGATGCCCTGCGCGGTGTAGAGCGCGGTCGCCGGCACCTGGGCACGCAGCGACTCCAGCACCGGGTTGCGCCCGACCAGCAGCTCCGGCGTGTCCTTGGACGGGTTGGACTTGCGGCCCGGCGCGACCCGGGGGCCGCCGCGACCGGTGGGCCTGGCGCCCCGACCGCCCGCACCGCGCCCGCCCGTGGTCGGCACGCCCCGGCCACCACCCTTGCCCCAGGTGGTGTCCTTGCTGCCCGGCTGGCCGATCTTGGGGGCGCGCCCCTCCTCGGCCGCCGCCCGGCGCTCCTTGTCCTGCTTCCAGGCGGTGCGCTGGGGCAGCTTCTCGGTGCCCGAGTAGGCCTTGTGCCAGGGCCGCTCGTCGGCGGGCAGGGTCCTGCCCCGTCCGGCGAGGGAGTCCTTGTTCTTGCCACCGGAGCCCTTCGGGGCTCCCGCCTTCGGCGTCAGACGCCGGCCACGGCGCTGCGAGTTGCCGGCCATCAGTCCTGCTCTCCAATAGTCCAACGGGGGCCCTGGGGGGTGTCCTCGACCACCACGCCGGCCTGCTTGAGCTGGTCGCGTACGGCGTCGGCGGCGGCCCAGTCCTTGCGACCGCGGGCCTGTGCGCGCTGCTCCAGGGCCAGCGCGACCAGTGAGTCCACCACGCCGCGCAGGTCGTCCGTGCGGCCGCCACCGGTCCACGCCGGGTCGAGGGGGTCGACCCCGAGGATATCCAGCATGGCGCGCGCGGAGGCCAGCGCCGTGCGGACGGTCACATCGTCGCCGCCGGTCAGCGCGGTGTTGCCGTCGCGGACCACCTCGTGCAGGACGGCGAACGCGGCGGAGGTGTTCAGGTCGTCGTCCATGGCCGCCGCGAAGGCGCCCGGCAGCTCGCCGAGCTGGCCGGCGCCGACGCGCTCGACGGCCCGCTGCACGAAGCCCTCGATCCGGCGGTACGCGACGGCGGCCTCGCGCAGCGCGTCCTCCGAGTAGTCGATCCGGGACCGGTAGTGCGCGGCGGCGTAGTAGTAGCGCAGCTCCACCGGGCGCACCCCGAGCGAGTCGACGTACGCCAGGTCGAGGGCGTTGCCGAGCGACTTGCCCATCTTGGCGCCGCCGATGCTGAGCAGCCCGTGGTGCACCCAGTAGCGGGCGAACGGCAGCCCGGCGGCCTGCGACTGGGCGATCTCGTTCTCGTGGTGGGGGAAGGTGAGGTCCAGTCCGCCGCCGTGGATGTCGAACTCGGCCCCGAGGTAGCGCCGGCACATCGCCGAGCACTCGATGTGCCAGCCCGGCCGGCCCCGCCCCCACGGCGACGGCCAGTAGGCGTCCGCCGGCTCGTCGGGCTTGGCGCCCTTCCACAGCGCGAAGTCGCGCGGGTCGCGCTTGCCCCGGTCGGGCGCGTCCCCGGCCGACTGCATCGCGTCCGGCGACTGCCCGGACAGGGAGCCGTAGGCCGGCCAGGAGCAGACGTCGAAGTAGACGTCGCCGGAGTCGTCGGTGGCCGGGTAGGCGTGCCCGTCGGCGATGAGCTTGGCGATCAGCTCGTGCATCTCCGGGATGTGCCCGGTGGCCCGCGGCTCGTACGTCGGGGGCAGCACGTTGAGCGCCCGGTAGGACTCGGCCAGGACCAACTCGTTGGCGTACGCGATCGACCAGAAGGGCTGGCCCCGCTCCATCGCCTTGACCAGGATCTTGTCGTCGATGTCGGTCACGTTGCGGATGAAGGTGACCTCGTAGCCGGCGGCGAGCAGCCAGCGGCGCAGCACGTCGTAGTTGACGCCGGAGCGAAGGTGACCGATGTGTGGCGGGGCCTGGAGGGTGAGACCACACAGGTAGACCCCCACCTTGCCGGCTTCCCGCGGGACGAAGTCCCGCACCGATCGGGTGGCGGTGTCATACAGGCGTAGCGTCACCGTACAAGGGTAGCCGTCCCCGCATTCCTGGGTTGTCCGGAGCCGGGTCGTACGCTGCTGGGCGTGGAGACGACGGCGCGGGGCGGGGAGACGGCGCAGACGCTGGACCGGGGGCTGCGACTGCTGCACCTGGTCGCCGACGCGCCGGGCGGGCTGACCGTCACCGAGGCGGCGAACCGGTTGGGCGTCGGCCGGGCGGCGGTGTACCGGCTGGTCGGCGCGCTCGCCGCGCACGGCATGCTGCGCCGCGACGGCGAGGGCCGCCTGCGCCTCGGCGCCGGGGTGCTGCACCTGGCCCGGCGGGCCCAGCCGCTGCTCGCCGAGGGGGCGCTGCCCGCGTTGCGCCGCCTCGCGGAGCAGGCCGGCGCGACCGCCCACCTGACGGTGGTCGAGGGCGGCGAGGGGGTCGCGCTCGTCGTGGTCGAGCCGAGCTGGACGTCGTTCCACGTCGCGTACCGGACGGGGGCGCGGCACCCGCTGGAGCGCGGGGCGGCCGGGCGGGCCATCCTCGCCGGCCGGGCGGGCGCCGCCGGCCCGGTGAGCACCGCCGGGGAGCTGCAATCCGGGGCGTACGGGGTGGCCGCCCCGGTGCTCGGCGTGCCGGGCCTGGAGGCGAGCGTCGGGGTGGTGGCGCTGGCCCCGCTGGACGCCGAGGTGGTCGGCGCGCAGGTCCTCGCCGCCGCCACCGCCATCGCCACCGCCCTCTCCTGAGCCACCGCCCGTCCTCGGGCGTGGACGGGTGCTCTACCACATTCACGGACCGCCGTGCCGGTTGTCCACAGTCGGCGTTCCTCGGGGCTGCCCCGGTTGTCCACAGGGCTGTCGGGCGGGGCAGGACGGCGGGCACGCTGCCCACATGCCACCTCCACCGCACCGGCCCGGCGTACTGGCCTGGCAGGTCTTCCGCGGCTCAGACGCCATCCGACAGGGACTGGTCACCGAGCACCAACTGCGCAGCTCGGCCTGGCTGCGCCTGCGCCACGACGTCTACGCCGACGCCCGGCTGGACCGGGACCACGCCCTCGCCTGCCGGGCCGCCGCCCTGCGGCTGCCGCCCGAGGCGGTCGTCGCCGGCCCTTCGGCGGCCTACCTGCACGGCGTCGAGCACGCCGCCTCCTTCGCCGACGACGTGCACGTCCTCGTCCCCAGGGCGATGCGCCTCGGCCCGCAGCGGGGCCTGCGCGTGCACTCCATGGGCCCGGCCACGTCACCGTCGTACGCGTCCGCCCGGTCCCGTTCGACGGACGGCGGTCCGGGCGCGACGGTCGGCCCGCCCGCTGGAAGCCTGGGCACGGCGGTCCGCGCGCCCGACGGCAGCCTGAGTACGGCGGTCCGTCAGCGCACGGGCGGCCGGCGCACCGCGGTCCTCCCGTCCCCGGGCGGCCTGCGGGTGGCGGACCTGCGGACCGCCGGCGTGCCGGTCGCCACGGATCCGACCTCGGCGGCGTGGGAGACGGCGGTCTGGTTGGAGCCGCTCCGTGCGGTCGGCATCGTCGACTCGCTGCTCCGGCAGGGGTCGACCAGCCGCGAGGCCCTCGCCGACGTCGCCGACCGCAACGCCGACCGGCCCGGCGGCCGCCGGGCGCGCTGGGTGTTCGGATTGGCGGATCCGGGCGCCCGGTCGCCGGCCGAGTCCGAGCTGCGGGTGCGGCTGGTGCTGTCCGGGCTGCCGTGCCCCACCGCCCGGCACCCCGTCCGGGTCGCCTCCGGGCTGGTGCTGCACGCCGACCTGGCGTGGCCGGCGTACCGCGTCGCCGTCGCCCAGGACGGGCAGCACGCCGAGGCCGGCGGCGGGCACCTCGACCGGATCGCCACCACACTGGTCGGTGCCGGCTGGCTCGTGCTGCCCGTGACCGGCAGGCGACTGCGTCAGGACTTCCCCGGGGTCCTGCGCGAGGTTCGCGCCGCGCTCGGGGCCCGGGGCTGGCGCCAGTGACCGGGGCGCTCCCGCCACCATCCGGCGGGTCGGCCGTCCACCGCCGGACATGCGAGGGGCCCGGCCGAACGAGTCGGCCGGGCCCCTGCCGTCCTGCCCTACGGGCGGGCGTTGGGCTTGAGCGGGGTCTTCACCGCCGCGTACGCGTCGACGATGCCGTAACCGTAGAAGCCGTTGAAGTTCAGCCCTCCGGCGCAGTAGGCGTCGAACTCGGCGTCCCGGCCCTCGTTGGCGTACGACTGCAGGCGCGGCTCCGGGCAGGCGTGCTCGGCCGCCGTCCGGTAGAGGTGCTGCTCCACCAGCTTCGGCGCCATGCCGAAGCCGCCGTGCCGCTCCTTCTTGCCGTGCTTGCTGACGATCAGCGCGGCGACGCCGGAGGCGTGCGGGGCCGCCATGGAGGTGCCCTGCAGGTAGGTGTAGTATCCGCACTCACCGTTGGCCTTGCACTGCTTGAAGACCGTCTCCTCGAACCCGGCGACGATGTTGCCGTTCGCGTCGACCGAGCCCTCCTCCTGGAGCACCTTCTTCGGGTACGTCGAGAGGATCATGTTGGCGTCGGTGCGGAAGGTGTCCGTGCCGAAGCCGTCACGGAACCAGCCGCCGGGGGCTGCCACGGCGGTCTGCTCGGTGCCGTAGTTCGAGAAGTCCGACTTCTTGCCCGACGGCCCGACCGCCGACACGCTGATCACGTTGGGGCCCTCGGTGGGCAGGTCCCAGCAGCTGTCGTTGTCGATCTCGCGCGGGTAGGGAGCGGTGTCGCCGTAGTCCGGGCTCGACACGTCGGTGCGCGGGGCGCCCAGGTCCTCGTGGTTGTTGCCCAGCGCGCCGACCAGCGTGACACCCCGGTCGTGGGCGAAGTTCAGCGCCCGCTTCATGGCCTTGATGGTGGCCCGCTGCTCGGCCTGGTCCTCCGGGGAGTCGGCCGGGTTGGCGGTGCAGTTGTAGAGCCAGGGGTCGACGTAGAAGGACATGTTGACCACGTCCAGGCCGACCTTGCCGGCGTGCAGCAGGCTGTTGACCACCGGCTCCAGGAAGAAGTAGCCGGAGTCCTGGCCGCCCTTGAGCTCGACCAGGGAGATGTTCGGGGCGACGCCGGAGAGGCCGAAGCCGTTGGCGGCGGCGCCGATCGTGCCGGCCACGTGGGTGCCGTGCCCGCCGTCGTCGGTGCCGACCGGGTCGAGGCAGCTCGCCACCTCGCACGGGCCGTCGACGTCCACCATGTCCGGGGCGAAGTTGCGGGACAGCGCCCAGTTGAAGTTCGGCGCGATGTCGGGGTTGCTGGCGTCGACGCCGGTGTCCAGCACGCCGACGGTGACCCGGCGGTCGCCCGGCTCGACCTTGCGGGCCTGGTCCGCCCGGATCATCTCCAGGCCCCAGAGCCTGTCGTCCAGCGGATCCATCTTCTTGCCACGCTTGGCACCCGCGCCCTTGGCCGCGGCGGCGGCCAGCAGGTGCTCCTGCTCGACCCGGTCCAGCTTGGGCTTGCGGCCGATGGCCTTCTGCTCGGTGGCGCCGATCAGCGCCGTCGCGGCGGTGGCCTTCGCCGCGAAGTCGGCCCGGTCGCTGGTCACCCGGAACATGCCGACGTCGTCGGAGCGGGAGACCACCGTGCCGCCGGCCGACCGGATGGCGGCGATCGCGGCGTCCGCCGAGACGCCGTCCTCGGCGACGACGGTGAAGGTACGGGCACTGCTCGGCTCGGCGCTGGCCGGCACGCTCATGCCTGTCACCGCAAGTGCCAGCGCCGTCGCGGACGCGACGGCACCGGCGGTGAAGCGCTTGCTCACCACATCGGATCCTCTCGTTGAGGGACGTGGCAGCCATCAGACAACACCGCGGCACTTTCCGCCATAGCAACGTCGGCTATCGCGCGAATCTGGCTTTCGTCCGTGGTGGGCGCCGTCGGACGGCGTGTGCGAGTCACGGCAGGGCGGGCTCGGCGACCTGCGGCCGGGGGTCGTCGGCACGGGGAGCGCGCAGCTCGTCGACGCGTACCAGGGCGACACCGGCGACGATCAGAGCGCCGCCGAGCAGTTGCACCACGGTGGGCAGTTCACCCAGCACCAGCCAGGCGATCAGCACGGCGAACATCACCTCGGTCAGCCCGACGAACGACGACAGCCGGGCGCCGAGGATCCGGGTGCCGGCGATCCCGGCGAGGTACGCGACGACGGCGGCGACCAGCGACAGGCCGACCACCGGCACCAGCCAACTGGTGCGCTGCCCGGCGAAGGTGACGTCGCCGAGGGACACCCGCAGCGGCAGCGCGCCGACGGCGCCGAGCAGCAGCAGGACGGCGGCCCCGACGGCCATGCCGCCGCTGGCCATGGCCACCGAGGGCAGCTCCTCGTCGACCCGCCCGGCGAGCACGAAGTAGCCGGCGAGGCCGACCGCCGCCCCCAGCCCCCAGAGCACGCCCACCGGATCGAGCCCGCCCGCGCCGGTCAGGTCCAGGACGAAGAACAGCCCGGCAAGGGCCGCCACGGAGCCGACGACGGTCAGCCGGCGGGGACGCTGCCGGTGGACCAGCCACATCCAGCCCACCACCAGGACGATCCCGAGGTACTCCAGCAGCAGCGCGACGCCGACCGGCAGGTAGCGGACCGCGTTGAAGAAGCAGACCTGGGCCGTGGCGACCCCGAGCAGCCCGAACACGCCGATCGCGGCGAGGTTGCGGCGCAGGACGCCCCACCTGCCGCGCAGGGACAGCACGGCCGGGACCGCCACGACCAGCGCGGCGACGCCGACCCGGGCGGCCACGGCGGCTTCGGCCGACCAGCCGGCGTCGATGAGGGACCGGGCGAACGTGCCGGACGTGGCGAAGGTGACGGCGGAGAGCAGGGCGAGGCCGAGACCGAGCCCGGCGGCAGGTGGTTGACGCATCGATCCACTCCCACTGTCATCAGTAAAATGCCACTATGCTCATGACGCTAGGCGGGCACCACGACAGGAGTCAAGTTGCTCTTCACCCATGACACGGAATGCTCCCTGACTGCCGTGGCCGCGCTGGTCAACACCGACGGCCGCGCCGGTGAGGGCCTGCCCGACGTCGCCGCCCTGGACGCGTTCTTCGTCGCCCACACCTACAGCGGACGGCACGAGCACAGCGAGGACGAACTGCGGGCGGTACGCGACCTCCGGCCCCGGCTGCGCCGCGTCTGGTACGCCGACACCGAGGGGATCGTCGCCATCGTCAACGGGCTGCTGCGCGAGAACGACGCGCTGCCCCAGCTCATCACGCACGACGACGAGCCGTACCACATCCACGCCGTGCCGCGTGACGCGCCGCTGGCGACCCGGATGGCCGTCGAGGCCGCGATGGCGCTGGCGGATCTCGTACGCACCGGCGAGCTGCGCCGGCTGCGGATCTGCGACCACCCGGACTGCGAGAACGTGCTGGTCGACCTGTCGAAGAACCGGTCCCGCCGGTTCTGCGACGCGGGCTGCGGCAACCGGGCCGCCGTCACCGCCTACCGCGCCCGCAAGACCGCCGGCCGGCACTGAACCGACCACACACACCGCCGGCACTGAGCCCCTTGCATGCGCCAGCCGGCACTGAGCCCCCGGCGCCCACCGGAAGTGGTTCCAGCCCTGTCGAGCTGCCCCATCTGTGCGACCGTGCGGACCCGGCGCCACTGGCCGGTGCGGACACCGACCGTCGCGCGTCACCGAGGCGCAGGACGGCCAGGCCCGAGCCGAGCCAGGCCGAGCCGAGCCAGGCCGAGCCGAGCCAGGCCGAGCCGAGCCAGGCCGAGCCGAGCCAGGCCGAGCCAGGTCCAGTCGAGCCAGGTTAGGGGTGGGTCATCCGGAGCAGGTCGAGTGCCTCGTCGAGCTGGGTCTCGCTCAGCTTGCCCGAGTCGACGTGCCCCCGGGAGACGACCACCTCGCGGATCGAGACCTGCTTGGCCAGCGCCTCCTTGGCGATGGAGGCGGCCTCGTCGTACCCGAGGTAGCGGTTGAGCGGGGTGACGATCGAGGGCGAGCCCTCCGCGTACGCCAGGCAGACCTCGGCGTCCGCGACCAGGCCGACCACCAGTCGGTCGGCGAAGAGCCGGCTCGACGCGGCGAGCAGGCGGACCGACTCCAGCAGGTTGCGGCCCATCACGGGGAGCATGACGTTCAGCTCGAAGTCGCCCTGGGAGCCGGCGAACCCGACGGCGGCGTCGTTGCCGATCACCTGGGCACAGACCTGCCGCACCGCCTCGGCAACCACCGGGTTGACCTTGCCCGGCATGATCGACGAGCCGGGCTGGAGGTCGGGGATGCGCAGCTCGCGCAGGCCGGCGCGGGGGCCGGAGCCCATCCAGCGGATGTCGTTGGCGATCTTGTAGAGACCGACGGCGACCGTACGCAGCTGCCCGGAGGTCTCCACCAGCGCGTCCCGGGCGCCCTGCGCCTCGAAGTGGTTGCGTGCCTCGGCCAGCGGCAGCCCGGTCGAGCCACGCAGCTTCTCGATGACCTTCGCCGCGAAGCCGAACGGCGTGTTGATGCCGGTGCCCACCGCCGTGCCGCCCAGCGGCAGCTCGGCCAGCCGGGGCAGCGCCCCCTCCAGCCGCTCGATGCCGTAGCGGATCTGGGCGGCGTACCCGCCGAACTCCTGCCCGAGGGTGACCGGGGTGGCGTCCATCAGGTGCGTACGCCCGGCCTTCACCACGGTCTCGAACTCCGCCGCCTTGCCCTCCAGCGCCTCCGCCAGGTGGGCCAGCGCGGGCAGCAGGTCCCGCGCGACCGCCTCGGTGGCGGCCAGGTGGATCGAGGACGGGAAGACGTCGTTGCTGGACTGCGAGGCGTTCACGTCGTCGTTCGGGTGCACGCCCCGGCCCAGCTCCCGGCTGGCCAGCGTGGCGATGACCTCGTTGGTGTTCATGTTCGACGACGTGCCGGAACCGGTCTGAAACACGTCGATCGGGAACTGGTCGTCGTAGCCGCCGTCGGCCACGTGCGCGGCGGCGGCGGCGATGGCCGCGGCCACGTTCGCGTCGATCACGCCCAACTCGCCGTTGACCTCGGCCGCCGCCCCCTTGATCTGGGCCAGCGCCCGGATCTGGGCCGGCTCGATGCCCCGGCCGGAGATCGGGAAGTTCTGCACCGCGCGCTGGGTCTGCGCCCGCCACAGCGCCTCGGCGGGCACCTCCACCTCGCCCATCGAGTCGCGTTCGATCCGGTAACCCGTCGCCTCTGGAGTCGTCACGCGTACCATCCTGCCGCGCCGCGCGCCGACGTGCAGATGATCGCGGCGAGCCGGGTCAGCGCAGCTCGGCCAGCAGCCGGGAAACCTCGTGCCGCTCCGGCACCTCCAGCTGCCGGAACAACGCGAGCGCCCGGGTCCAGTGCGACCAGGTCGCAGCCGGGTCGTCCGCCCGCCTCCCGATGCAGGGCGGCGGCCTCGTGGGCTGCCCCGCCCGGCGTTCCAGCACGCCGATCAGGGTGTACGTCGCTCCTCCCAGACGGCGTCGATCAGCTCGTCTCCGAACCGCATCTGCCCCCTCGCCCGATCCGGCGCAACTTACACAGGGTAGCCCGGCGGTCACGGATCGCGAGGCGGAGCCGATAGCGATCCGATAGCGGATCGACAGCCCTCGCGTCGACACTTGTCAGCGGGTTGCCTTCGAGGGCAACCGACGGGGGCGGTGCGCCCGCCTACTCCTCAGGGGCGGGCGCATCGACGTCGCTCGAAAGTGGAGCGCGTTCCCCGTGGTCACCCACCTAGGATCGTGGGATCGGCTCCACTCCCATCGGAGGGTCTTTCACCTTGCACGAAGAACGGGGTTCCACCGGCGTGCCCGCCGTACGCCGCACGCGCGCTCCGCGCCGGCTCCTGGCCACCGGCCTCGCCGCCCTGCTCACCGCCACCAGCGTCCTGGTCGTGACCGCCGCGCCGGCAACCGCCGGGCCGAGCCGGTTCATCCTGCCGACCAGCGGCAGTTGGACCGACGCCCGCCAGCCGTCGACCGCCTCGGTGGAGACCGACGGCACCGTGCCGGTCGGCACCTGGAAGTCCGGCGACGACAAACACACCTCGCGGGCCTACTTCACCTACAACCTCTCTCCGTTCCAGGGCAAGCGCATCATCCGTGCCCTCGGTGTCACCGAGGAGACGGCGGTCAACGACTGCTCGAAGCCACGCGAGATCGAGCTGTGGCGCACCGACGTACCGACCAGCGCACCGACCTGGGAGACGTCACCCACAGTCCGAGAGAAGATCGCTGACATCGCGCCGACCGCTCCTT
The DNA here is from genome assembly GCF_057197825.1 of Micromonospora sp. USAFONa4. NCBI lineage: Bacteria > Bacillati > Actinomycetota > Actinomycetes > Micromonosporales > Micromonosporaceae > Micromonospora > Micromonospora sp. USAFONa4. The sequence goes on from NZ_CM170072.1 coordinate 2,885,182, forward strand.
GCCAGGGGCAGCTGGAAGTGCTGCTCACCGAGGCGGTGCAGCAGGCGGTCGAGGCCGGGCAGACCTCGATCACCTTCATGATGCGGATCGCCGGAGACCACGAGAGCAAGCTGCCCTACGGCCGCTGGATCAGGGAACTCGGCATCTCCATCGAGGCGAACACGCCGCCGGACGTACCGACCGAGCTGGGAATCAACGGGTACCCCTACGCCTGTGAGTTGCAGATCGGCACGACCACGCCGTACCTGGCGGCGAAGGTCACCGACCCGGACGCGGCACCGTCGAACGTCGAGCCGGTGACCGCCACCTTCGCCTGGTGGCCGGTGGACGACCCCACCATGCGGACCGAGTGGACATCCCTGGCCAAGGCCGCCGGGTCGATCTTCCGGTACGACGTTCCGGCCGGTCTGATGGCCGACGGGAGGTACGCCTTCGCCGTCCGCGCCACGGACGGGGTCGGCAACACCTCCGCCTGGTCGGCGGAGTGCCGGTTCACCGTCGACACCACCAGCCCCGCCCAGCCGACGGTCAGCTCCACGGACTACCCGGCCGACGACGGCTGGTACGGCGGTCCCGGCATCCCGGGCCAGTTCACCTTCTCGGCCGGCGGTGACACCGACGCGGTGAAGTTCCGCTACAGCCTGTCCGGGCAGCCGACGACCGAGGTGGCGGCCGACGCGCCGGGCGGCTCGGCGACCGTCACCATCACGCCGGACCGGGACGGGCCCAGGACGCTCACCGTCGAGGCGGTCGACCTCGCGGGCAACCGCTCCCCCGCCACGAGCTACGCGTTCCTGGTGCGCACCACCAGCCCGACGATCACCGACGCCAACCCGACGGCCGGGTACGGCCAGCCGCGCACCCTGACGTTCGCGCCCCGCATGGAGGACGTCGTCGAGTACACGTACCGGCTCGACGACGGGCCGGAGCAGACCGTGGCGGCGGCCGCCGACGGCACTGCCACGGTCACGATCACGCCGGCGAAGCCGGGCTACACCACCGTGTATGTGCGCAGCCGGACGGCCGGTGACCTGCCGTCCGGCGAGGGCAGCTACCGGTTCCACCTGGCGACCAAGCCCACGGTCAGCTCGGTCGAGTACCCGATCAACAAGTTCCAGGGGGCGGTCGCCGGCACGCCGGGGACGTTCGTCCTCCAGGCCGGCATGCCCGGGGTGACGGAGTTCGTCTACTCCTTCGACGGTCAGCCGGCGCAGACGGTCGCGGCGGGCGCCGACGGGTCGGCGTCCGTGGTCTACACCCCGACGACCTTCGGGATCCACCGGGTCACCGTCCACACGCGGACCGCCGACGGGACCGCGTCGGAGGCCTTCAGCGGCACGTTCTACGCCAGCCGGGCGAGCTGACGCACCGGAGACGACGAGGGGCGCCGGGCCACTGCCCGGCGCCCCTTCGCGTACGCGTGGATCAGCGGCGACCGACGGTCAGCACCGGCTTGGTGACCTCGGCGAAGAAGTCGTTGCCCTTGTCGTCGACCACGATGAAGGCCGGGAAGTCCTCGACCTCGATCTTCCAGACCGCCTCCATGCCCAGCTCCGCGTATTCGAGGACCTCGACGTGCTTGATGCAGTCCTGCGCGAGCCGGGCGGCCGGGCCGCCGATCGAGCCGAGGTAGAAGCCGCCGTGCTGCTGGCAGGAGCGGGTGACCTGGGCGGAACGGTTGCCCTTGGCGAGCATGACCTGTGAGCCGCCCGCGGCCTGGAACTTCTCCACGTACGCGTCCATCCGGCCGGCGGTGGTGGGGCCGAACGAGCCGGACGCGTAGCCCTCCGGGGTCTTGGCGGGGCCGGCGTAGTAGACGGCGTGGTCGCGCAGGTACTGCGGCATCGGCTCACCGGCGTCCAGCCGCTCGGCGATCTTGGCGTGCGCGATGTCGCGGGCCACCACGAGCGGGCCGGTCAGCGACAGCCGGGTCTTCACCGGGTACTTCGACAGCTCGGCGCGGATCTCGTCCATCGGCCGGTTGAGGTCGACGCGGACGACCTCGGACGCGTCGAGCGTCTCGTCGGTGACGTCGGGCAGGAAGCGCGCCGGGTCGGTCTCGAGCCGCTCCAGCCACACGCCCGACGGGGTGATCTTGGCGACCGCCTGCCGGTCGGCGGAGCAGGAGACGGCGATCGCCACCGGGCACGAGGCGCCGTGCCGGGGCAGCCTGACCACCCGCACGTCGTGGCAGAAGTAGCGCCCGCCGAACTGCGCGCCGATGCCGAAGTTGCGGGTCAGCTCCAGCACCTCCGCCTCCAGCTCCAGGTCCCGGAAGCCGTGCGCGCTCATCGAGCCGGAGGTGGGCAGCGCGTCGAGGTACTTGGCGCTGGCGTACTTGGCGGTCTTCAGCGCGTACTCGGCGGAGGTGCCGCCGATGACGATGGCGAGGTGGTACGGCGGGCAGGCGGCGGTGCCGATCAGCCGCAGCTTCTCCTCCAGGAACTGCATCATCCGCGTGGGGTTCAGCAGCGCCTTGGTCTCCTGGTAGAGGTACGACTTGTTCGCCGAGCCGCCACCCTTGGCCATGAAGAGGAACTTGTACGCGTCCGGCTGCCCGTCCGGGTCCTCCGCGTACAGCTCGACCTGGGCCGGCAGGTTGCTGCCGGTGTTGCGCTCCTCCCACATGGTCAGCGGGGCGAGCTGCGAGTAGCGCAGGTTGAGCCGGGTGTAGGCCTGGTAGACGCCGCGCGAGACGGCCTCGGCGTCGCTGCCGTCGGTGAGCACGTGCCGGCCGCGCTTGCCCATCACGATGGCGGTGCCGGTGTCCTGGCACATCGGCAGCACGCCGCCGGCCGCGATGTTGGCGTTGCGCAGCAGGTCGAGCGCGACGAACCGGTCGTTCGGCGAGGCCGCCGGATCGTCGATGATCGCCCGCAGCTGGGCCAGGTGCGCGGGGCGCAGGTAGTGCGCGATGTCGTGCATCGCCTCGGCGGTCAGCGCGGTGAGCGCGGTCGGCTCCACGGTGAGGAACCGGCGACCCCCCGGCCCGTTGACGACGTCGACGCCCTCGTCGGTGACCAGGCGGTATTCCGTCTGGTCCGGGCCGGTCGGCAGCAAGGGGGCGTACGAGAACGCGGCGGCACTGCTCATGAGCGGAAAGCCTAGGGCAGAAGGGTCGATCAGTCCCACCCGCCGGGTGGGTCCTGGGACGACGCTCTCACCCGGGGCAGAGCTCCCGCTTCGGGCCGCAGCTGTCCTCCGGCCCGGGTACGCCCGCCGTGCCGCCGGGACCGGGTACGCCGCCGTCGCGCGGCGGGACGGGGGCGCCCGGCACCCCGCCGAAGCGGACGTAGCCGATCTCCCGCCCCTCGCCGATGACCATGCCCCTCGGGCCGACCGCGAGGGCGTTCGCGGAGGTGCGCAGGCTCACCAGTTCCCGCCCGGTACGCGGGTCCAGCGCCACCAGCCGGGACGGCTTCTCGTCGGCGATCACGGCCGCGTACGGGGTGAGCGCCGCGCCGGCCTTCGGCCCGGTCGGACGGGTCCACCGGACGCGCCCGGCGCCCAACTCCCGGCCGACCACCGCGCGCTTGTCGGCCGGCCGGACCAGGGCGTACCGGTCGTCGACCGCGAGCAGCTTCTCCCCGGCGGAGGTGACCAGCAGCAGTCGCCCGTCGTAGCCGTCGAGGACCGCCTCGCGCGCGTCCGGGGCCACCCCGATCAGCACGTTGCGCGCGCCGTGCGGGTCCTCCCGCTGCACGCAGCCGGCGTTGTCGGCGGTCCGCAGGTTGATCCCGGCCCGCTGCCACGTCTCCTGGCCGGTCGCCGCGTCCCGGCCGGAGATGGCGAAGTAGCAGGTGCCGTCCTGGGAGCGGGCCGTGATCCGCAGCAGCCGGCCGCCGACCACCGACAGCCGTTCGTCCCGGCCGGGCTCGACGTCCTGGAGCACCCGCCCGGTGGCGGTGTCGAGGACGTGCACCCGGCCGTCGATGGGGAAGCCGAGCAGCGGCGGTACGGGCTCCGGGCCGGCCACCCCGTCGTCGATGCGGACGGCGTCGAGCCGGCGGGTGTCGAGCAGCCCCGGGTTGTCGCCGAGCAGCCCGCTGCGCACCCCGGGCACGAAGGCCGTCCAGAGCGGGGCGGTGCCGCGCGCGTCCCAGGCGCTCACCGTGCAGTCGGTGGCCTCGACGCAGCGGGCGTCGAGCAGCATGTTGCGGTACGTCCAGACGGCCACCGCGTCGCCGTTGCGCCGCCGGGTGACGCCGGTCGTCGGGTCCAGCACCTCGTAGCCCTTGACCAGCAGCTTGCCCACGACGACGACGGAGTCCCGGTCGCCGCCGGCCACCGCGGCCCAGTCGGCCTTGCGCTCCCACAGCTGGGCGCCGGTGGCCAGGCTGCGCGCCTCCACGCGGGTGCGCTGCTCGACCACGACGGTCTCGCCGGCGATGGTCACGCTGCGCGGGGTGCCGCCGACGCGCTGCTGCCAGACCACGTCCGGCTCGGAGATGGGCTGGCTCCGGTTCACCCAGTCCCACATCCCGGGGAACGGGTTCCACACTCCGGTCGCGGCGAGCGCGACGACGACGACGAGCGCGAGCAGCAGCCCGCCACGCCACCCCCCGAGGCCGCCCGCCTTCGCCACACGCACACGGTAGCGACGACCGCCGCGCCGCCGCCGTCCCGCGCCGCCGTGTCGCCCCCCTTTCTCGCGCGCCTGCTCAGCGCTGGGCGGCCGAGCGGATCAGGGGGAGGGTGCGGTAGGTGATCTGTTCGGCCAGGGCGATGATCGTCGAGGCGCGGCGGATGCCCTCGTACGAGACGATCTGGTCGATCACCCGCTGGAGGTCGGTGTTCGAGCGGGCCACGATCCGGCAGAGCAGGTCGCTGGAGCCGGTGATGGTGTGCGCCTCCAGCACCTCCGGGATCGCGGCCAGGTGCGCGGCGACCAGGTCGTGCCCGTCCCGCTGGCTGATCTCCAGGGTGACGAAGCTGGTCACCCCGAACCCGATCGCCGCCGGGGAGATCTCCGGCCCGAAGCCCGAGATGACGCCCCGCTCGACGAGCTTGTCCAGCCGGGCCTGCACCGTGCCCCGGGCGACCCCGAGGCGCCGGGAGCACTCCAGCACCCCGATCCGCGGTTCCTCGGCGAGCAGTTCGATCAACCGCGCGTCGAGGGCGTCGAGCTGTACACCCTGACCAGCACTCATGGCATATCACCCTACTGAATGCGCAACCTGACCAGGCTTGGGCACGACAGTTGCCCAGTGCGGCACTTCCCCGCGATCCTCGCCACAGCACCACCGCACCACAGAACCCACCGCACCACAGAACCACCGCACACGACCGACGGCGGCGGCCACGGGGCCGACCGGAACTTGAGGGAGACCGCGATGACCCAGGCGATCGACCGACCCCAGGCGACCGACGACGTCGACGTCGACGTGCTCGTCGGCGCCGTCGACCACGACATCAGCCGCGACCCGTTCCCGGTCAAGGGCCTCGACCACGTGCACTTCCTGGTGGGCAACGCCAAGCAGGCCGCGCACTACTACTCCACCGCGTTCGGCATGACCTGTGTGGCGTACCGGGGCCCTGAGCAGGGCTACCGGGACCACGCCCAGTACGTGCTGACCAGCGGCTCGGCGCGGTTCGTGCTGACCGGCGCGGTCCGCCCGGACGCCCCGGGCGCCGAGCACGTGACCAGGCACAGCGACGGCGTCTCCGACATCGCGCTGGAGGTGCCGGACGTCGACGCCGCGTACGCGCACGCGACCGCGCAGGGCGCCACCGGCGTGACCGAGCCCCACGACGTCAGCGACGAGCACGGCACCGTCCGGATGGCCTCCATCGCCGCGTACGGCGACACGGCGCACACGCTCGTCGACCGCTCCCGCTACACCGGCCCGTTCCTGCCCGGCTTCGTGGCCCGCAAGCCGATCGTGGACCGGCAGCCGATGATCGACGCCGGCCTCCAGCCGAAGCGCTTCTTCCAGGCCGTCGACCACGTGGTCGGCAACGTCGAGCTCGGCCGGATGGACGAGTGGGTCGAGTTCTACAAGCGCGTCATGGGCTTCTCGAACATGGCCGAGTTCATCGGCGACGACATCGCCACCGACTACTCGGCCCTGATGAGCAAGGTCGTCGCGAACGGCACCCGCAAGGTGAAGTTCCCGCTCAACGAGCCGGCGATCGCCCGCAAGAAGTCGCAGATCGACGAGTACCTGGAGTTCTACCGGGGCCCGGGCGCGCAGCACATCGCCGTGGCCACCAACGACATCCTGGCCAGCGTCGACGCCATGCGCGCCGCTGGCGTCGAGTTCCTCGACACCCCGGACTCGTACTACGACGACCCGGAGCTGCGCGCCCGGATCGGCCAGGTGCGGGTGCCGATCGAGGAGCTGAAGGCCCGCAAGATCCTGGTGGACCGGGACGAGGACGGCTACCTGCTCCAGATCTTCACCAAGCCGGTGCAGGACCGCCCGACGGTCTTCTTCGAGCTGATCGAGCGGCACGGCTCGCTCGGCTTCGGCAAGGGCAACTTCAAGGCGCTCTTCGAGGCCATCGAGCGGGAGCAGGAAGCGCGCGGCAACCTGTAACACTGACGAGCGTGACGCAGCCTCCGACGTACCCGACGCCGCCGGCCGGTGGGCCTCCGCCCGCCGCCGGCGGCTTCGCGCCGCCTTCCGGTCCCTCCAGTCAGGGGTACGCGGTGCCACCGCAACACGCCCCGCCCGGTCAGGTCCCGCCCCCGGGCTGGACGCCGCCGCCCCCGGGCTGGGCCGGGCCGCCCCGTCCGGCCCCGGCGCTCGGGCCGGGCGGCCAGCCACTCGCCAGCTTCGGGGACCGGCTGCTCGCCGCGCTGATCGACGTCGCGCTGAGCACGGCGGTGGCGATGGTCCTCTTCCTGCCGCCGTTCCTGATCCTGATCTGGAACATGATGGACGACCTGACCCGGACCAACCCGGACGGCACCCTCGCCGATCCCGACCCCGCGTCGTTCCTGACCGACGTCATGCTGCCGATCCTGCTGCTCGAACTGGGCCTGATCGTGGTCATGCTCGGGCTCTACTGGCTCTACCACGTGGAGTACATGAAGCGCACCGGGCAGACGTACGGCAAGAAGGTGATGAAGCTGCGGGTCGTGCCGCTCGACCCGGCCGCCACGCTGGACCGGCGGATCGCCGGCAAGCGGTACGCCGTGCAGTACGTCGCCGCCATGTTCCTGCCCGGCCTCAGCTACCTCGACGGGCTCTGGCAGTTGTGGGACAAGCCCTGGCAGCAGTGCCTCCACGACAAGTTCGCCGGCACCGTCGTCGTTAAGGTGTCTGCGTGAGCGAGCGCAGCGAGGCCAGGCCATGAGTGTCGGACCGGGATGGTACGTCGACCCGGCTGATCCGGAGACCCGACGTTACTGGGACGGCGAGGGCTGGATCGGCGCACCGATCCCCGTCGACGCCACCCCGCCCGAGGGGCCGCCGCCGGCCGAGCCGCCACCCGCACCCGCCCCGACGTCACCCGCCGCCCCGGCGCCCGCGTCGGGCGCCCCCACGGGCGGGCACCCCTTCCCAGGGCAGCCACACCCCGGGCAGCCGCACCCGGGACAGGCACACCCGGGGCAGCCGCAGCCGGGGCAGCCCTATCCCTGGCAGCCGCCGCAGGGGCCCGGCCAACCGCAGGGCCCGCCGCCCGGCTGGCCGCCCGGTGGCTGGCCCGGACGGCCGCCGGAGCCGCGCCCGCACGGGCTCCCGCTGGCCGGGTTCGGTGCCCGGCTGGTCGCCCGGCTGATCGACTTCATGGTCGTCTTCGCGCTGAACGCCGTGGTGAACGGCTGGTTCGTCTGGCGGCTGATCGAGGAAACCACGCCGTACTGGCGGGAGGTGTTCCGGCGGGCGATGGCGGGCGACAGCTCCACCGACAACCTGCCGCAGCCCAGCGAGCAGGCCGGCGGCCTCCAGGTCGTCATCCTGCTGATCGCCACCGCCCTCTGGCTCGCGTACGAGGTGCCGACGACGGCCTCGGGCGGGCAGACCTTCGGCAAGCGGCTGGTGGGCGTCAAGGTGCTGCCGGTGAGCGCGGACGAGCCGCTCGGCTTCGGCCGGGCGCTGCGCCGGTGGAACACCCTCGGCCTGCCCACCCTGCTCTGGTACTGCTGCGGCCTGGGCCTGCTGCTCCAGCTCGTCGACGCGCTCTCCCCGCTCTTCGACCACCCGCTGCGTCAGGCGCTGCACGACAAGCGGGCGCAGACCGTGGTGGTCCAGCTCCCCCGACGCGACCGCGGCACCACGGGCGGGCGCGCCGCCACCGACAAGCCCGCCACCGACGGGGACGCCGCCCCGAACGACCGCACCCCCGACGACCGCACCGACCCCTCGGGAGACACCCCATGACCGACCCCGGACGTCACCAGCCGGAGCTGCGGCTGACCCGCCCCGACCTGAACGCGCTGCCCAACTACGTGCCCGGCCGCAGCCCGGCCGACCTGGCCCGCGAGCTCGGCCTCCCCGAGGCGATCAAGCTGGCCAGCAACGAGGTGCCGTACGGGCCGCTGCCCGGCGTCGTAGAGGCCGTCGCCGGCGCCGCCGCCGGGGTGCACCGCTACCCGGACATGGGCGCGCTCGCGCTGCGCGAGGCGCTGGCCGAGCGGTACGGCGTGCACGTCGACCAGATCGCCACCGGCTGCGGGTCGGTGGCGCTGGCCGAGCACCTCGTCCGGGCCACCTGCCTGCCCGGCGACGAGTTCCTCTACGCGTGGCGCTCCTTCGAGGCGTACCCGATCATCGCGGCGACCAGCGGCGCGACAAGCGTGCGGGTGCCCAACGACGCCGGGCACGGGCACGACCTGGCGGCGATGGCGGCGGCGGTGACCGACCGGACCCGGCTGATCGTGGTCTGCAACCCGAACAACCCCACCGGGACGTCGGTGCGCCGGGCGGAGCTGGATCGGTTCCTGGACACGGTCGGCGAGGACGTGCTGGTCGTGATCGACGAGGCGTACCGGGAGTTCGTCACCGACCCGGACGTGCCGGACGGCCTCACCTACCTCGACCGGCCGAACGTGGTCGTGCTGCGCACGCTCTCCAAGGCCTGGGGCCTGGCCGGCCTGCGGATCGGCTTCCTGGTCGGCCAGCCGGCGGTGGCGGCGGCGATCCGCAAGGTGGTGACGCCGTTCTCCAGCAACATGGCCGCGCAGGCGGGCGCGCTCGCCGCGCTGGCCCAGGAAGACGAGGTACGGCGGCGGTGCGCCCTCGTGGTCAGCGAGCGCGACCGCGTCACGGAGGCGCTGCGCAAGCTCGTCGGCGACGTGCCGGACAGCCAGGCGAACTTCGTCTGGCTGCCGTTGGGCGACCGGGCGGTGGACTTCGGCAAGGCGTGCGAGGCGCGGGGCGTGATCGTCCGCCCGTTCGCGGGCGACGGGGTCCGGGTCACCATCGGCACCCCGGCCGAGAACGACGCCTTCCTGGCGGCGGCGGAGACCGCGCTGGCCTGAGCCAGGTGCCGGTCCGGTCCGCCATCCCCTCGCGGACCGGACCGGACTCTCAGGCGGCCTCCACCGGTTGCCGGATCCGGGCCCGGCGGCGATAGGCGTGGACCGCGAACAGCAGCAGGACCAGCCCCGAGGTGGCCAGCCCTCCGGTGAGCACCTGCCCGGAGCGGTCGACGGCGCTGGTGGCCGCCACCGGTACGGGCCCGAAGCTGACCCTGCCGGTGGCGGAACGCTTCGTCCAGCCGCTGGCCAGGTCGAGCTTCGCTCCCCAGGGTCCGTCCGGCAGCCGGCGGTCCAGGGCGACCCGGACGGTGCTGCTGCCGTCCAGCGCGAGGGTGCCTGCCTCCACCTTCACCGGTCCCGCCGAGAGCCCGCCGGGCCCCTCGGTGAGCCGCAGCTCGCCGGCCAGGTCGAGCGCCCGCCTGCCGGTGTTGCGGACCTGGGCGGTGAGGACGGGGGTGCCGTCCTTCTCCCGCTTGCCGGTCAGCGGGCCGATCTCGAAGCCGGAGGGCGGTTCCCCGCCCGGGCCGACGGAGAGGTAGACCCGGATCCCCGCCCGGCCGACGTTGCGCACGTTCTGCCCGTCCACGCCGGCGACCTCGGCCCAGATCACCGCGTACCGCTCCCCGGCCTCGGCCCTGCGAGGCACGGTGATGGTGACGAGGGCCTCCACCTCCTCGTCGGGGGCCAGCACCTCCTCCGCAGGGTCGACGTCGATCCAGCTGCTCAGCTCGTTCCCGGTGCGCTGCGGGGCGAGGACGAACCCCTTCTTCGTGACGTCGGCGGCGGCGGAGTAGAGGGCTACCGTCCGGCGGATCTCCGAGCTGTTCTGCACCATGATCCGCCTCTTGATCGTGGTGCCGGGGCGGACGTGGTCCACGATGTACCTGTGCGCCCGGGTGTCGTCGCGTCGCTCGACGGGGGCGTCGAGCAGGCGTATCCCGACCGTCGTCGACGGCGCATCCGGGCTCGGCTGCGCCGAAGGGCTGGCCGAGGGCCTGTGCGGGCCCTTCCGCCCCTCGGGCTCGACGGCCGGCACGTCCGCCTCGGGAACCTGCGGCTCGGCGACCGCTGGCGGGCGGCCGGCGGCAGCCGGCGAGGGCTGTGCGGCCGACGCCGGCGCCCCGGCCGTGACCAGGACGGTCACCGCCAGGGCGAGGGCGCGGGCCCGGTCATGCCACCGAATGGGTGATCACCCCCGTGTAGGTGCCGCCGACGGCGGTGGGCGGAACGGCGATCCGGATGTCGGGGGCCCAGCTCGCCGTGTTGTTGCCGCTGCCCGAGGTCTTCGAGAAGGCGGTGCGGGGGACGCTCAGCGTGACCGCGTCGGCCTGGGTGGGCTGCCCCGGCACGAACACGCCGGTGCCGGTGGTGTTGGTCGCCCCGCCGGACCAGTACTCCACCAGGCCCGGCGTGATGGTCTCCTCGGGCGTGCCGCCGCCGGTGGTGAAGGAGCTGGCCGACACCGTGACGGTCCAGGTGGCGTTCAGGGCGGCCCGGCTGTCGGTGACGGTGACGGTGCCGAGTTCGCCGGTGATGACGCCGCCGGAGAAGACGGAGCCGAGGTTGATCGAGGCGGGCACCGTGATGTTGAGGTCGGCGGTCGCGACGGTGAAGGTAACGATGGTGTCGCCGGTCGGCGCGGCCGCAGCGGGCGCCGCCATGGCCACCACGGCGGCCGCGGCGGCGGTCAGGGCAAGAAGTGGCTTCTTCATGAGACGCACGTTAAACGTCGCAACGGGAGCAGTGACGAAGATTCGCGACAAATCGCCCATCAGGCGACAGAGTGCGTGATCGTGCCGCGGTAGGTTCCCCCGACGATGCCGGCCGGGATGGCGATCCGGATCGTCGGCAGCCAGGCCACCGTGTTGTTGCCGCTGCCGGCGGTCTTGCGGAACGCCTCGCGGACGACGTTCAGGGTCACCGCCTGGGCGGAGGTGGGCTGCCCGGGCACCAGCGTGCCGCCGCCCGTGCTCCGCGTCGCCGGCCCGGACCAGTACGAGACCCGGTCGTTCGCGATCGTCCGCTGCGCCCCGCCGGCGCCGGTGACGAAGACGGTGGCGGAGACCGTGGCGACCCAGGTGTTGGGGTTGACCGGGCCTCGCGCGTCGCGCACCTCGACCGTGCCCAACTGGCGGGTGATGGTGCCGCCGGTGAACCCGCTGCCGAGGTTGACGGAGGCGGGAACGGTGATGTCCACCCCCACCGTCCGGGCCAGCCGGACCGTCCGGCCCGACGGCGCGGCGTCGGCCGGCGAGGCGGTGGCGAGGATCAGGATCGCGCCCAACAGGGCTGCCAGGAAGCGCACAGTGGGACTATAAATAACTTATGTCCGATTTGTCGAGCAGCCGAGCCGGTCGGGGGTGTCACGCGCGACGCGGATCGCCGCTCACGTCGCGGCGAGGACCAGCGGCTCCGAGGTCAGGTAGTACCGCTGGTCGTCCGCCGTCGGGTCGACCGGCTTGCGGAGCCGCTCCACGGCCACGAAACCGCTGGCCGCGTACACCGCGCCGGGCGCCCAGCCGATCCCGTCCGAGCCCACGTTGAGCGCGAAGAAGGACCGCTGCGCCCCCGTCGCCGGGTCCAGCGTCAGCAGGTCGTTCGTCTCCGTCAGCAGGTGCACCCGGTCGGGCTGGACGGCTAGCAGCCGCGCCTGTGACAGGCCCGGACGGCGCCACAGCTCCGCGCCCGTACGTGCCGAGCGGCCAACCGCCACCCCGTCCACGACCGCCACGGCCGTCCCGCCGACGAGTGCGGCGTCCGGCCGGTCCAGGGCCGGGGCGGCGACCGGTTCCCCGGCGCCGAGCAGCCAGCCCCGGCCCGCGTCGTCGCCCGGCCTCGCCGTCCGCAACCCGGTGCACCCCGTCCGGCCGGTGCCGCAGCCCAGCAGGGTCGCCACCAGCTCGTCGCCGGCATCCGGCGGCCGCCAGCGCAGGCCCACCGCCCCGGTCGCGGCGTCGCGGAACTCCACCGTCGCCGGCGCCGCGCAGGAGTCGACGGTGATCAGGTGTCCCGACGCGGTCGTCCCGAGCGCGTCCCGGCACCCCGCGACCGTGTCGCCCGGTGGCAGCGTGACGGTGACGTGCGACCGCCACAGTTCGCGGCCGTCGGCCAGGTCCACGGCACGCGCCCACTCCGCCCCGGCCGCCACCACCGCCTGCCGCCCGTCGGGCGCGGGGGCCACGAATATGCCCTGCGGATCCCAGACCGTCGCCGCGCCGGTGCGCCGGACCGCCCGCTCCCCGACCGGCGCCGGCCCGTCCGCCCGCCAGGCGACCTGGCCCGTCCGCGCGTCCAGCGCCACGAGCCGCCCGTCGGACCAGCGGGTGACCACCGTCGTCCCGCTCGCCACGACCCCGTCGAGCGCCGCCGGCCAGCGGCGGTACGACCAGTACGGGGTCGTCCGGTGTCGGCCGTCGACCGGGCGGTCGGCGTAGACCTGGCGGTGGGCCGCGTAGACCCGCAGCCGGCCGTCCACGACGAGCGGGGCCACGGGCAGCCGGCCGATCACGCCGGCCGAGGGGGACGCGGCAGCCGGGTACCCGGCCCGCGCGGGCGTGCTGACCTCGGCGGGGGCGAGCACCCGGTAGACCGTCGCCGCGACGGCGACGGTGCCGAGCAGCGCCGCGACCGCCACCGCGATCCGCCGCCGGCCGTTCGGGAACCCCATGCCGCACCTCCGCCCGGCACCCTACCCAGCGGAGCCGGTCAGGGCCCTGTCAGGTCACCGGCGCCCGGGCGCTCCGGCGGTGACGTGCCGGGGGCATCCACGAAGCGCCCAGGGCATGCGCCTCGGACCGCCCGGCGTGCGCCTCGGACCGCCCGGCGTGCGCCTCGGGCCGCCCGGCGTGCGCCTCGGACCGCCCGGCGTGCGCCTCGGGCCGCCCGGCGTGCGCCTCAGGCCGCCTCGGTCGCGTTGGTCGCCGCCGCGGCGGCGGCCAGGTCGGCGAGGTCGTGCCGCAGCGCGCGCTCGACCGCCCGGGCCGCCAGCCCGCCGAGCAGCAGCGCGACCACCCGGCCGTACGGGGCGGTCGGCACCGCCTCCTGCTCGACCGTGACGGCGGTGCAGCCCCGGCGACGCCGCTCGACCGGGCGCAGCGCCCAGGTGATCCGGTAGTCCACGCCGGCGCCCCGGGAGCCGAGCACCAGCCGTCGGGGCGGCTCGGCCTCGATGACGAGGAACTCCTCGACCAGCGCGGTGCCGTCGGGCTGGGAACGGGTCTCCCGCCACACGGTGCCGGGGCCGAACGGGCCGGGGGTGAGCACCTCCACCGGCCCGGTGAAGCGCCGGGTGCGGGTGGTCAGGTCGGTCAGCAGCCGCCAGAGGTCGACGTCGTGCGCCTCCACGAACTCCGTGACCGCCACCGTCGACATGCCACCTCCCGTGGCCTCGACGGTACGCCGGGTGAGCGCGGATCGGGGCCCCCGGAGCGGAATTTCCACCGCCGGGGGCCCCCGGTCCGGAGCGGTCGACCCGTCAGCGACCGAACTGGCCGGCCCGGATCGCGTCGACGAAGGCCGCCCACCCCGGCGGGCTGACCGCCAGCGTGGGGCCTGCCTGGTCCTTCGAGTCGCGTACGCCCACCACGCCGAGGTCGTCGACCAGGTTGTCCGCCACCTCCACGCAGAGGCCCTGGTCGTTGGAGCGGCTGCTGGTACGCCAGACCGCGCCCGGGAGATCGTTCATCGTCGTCACCTTCCTGTCGTCGGTACGCCAACCGGCGGCCAGGCCGGAACCGGAAGGGGGCGTCCGGCCCGGCCCCGGCGCGGCATGGCGACGGAATCCGCGACGATCAACGCGCAAGCAACGGTCCCCGGTCGCACCAACTGTGCGACCGGGGACCGTCGATGATCGGAAGGTGGGTCAGCGGGCGGCGAGGACCTTCCCGGTCACTTCGCCCAGGGCGATGGTGGTGCCGTCCGGGCCGGGCGCGGTGGCGGTGATCGTCACCGTGTCGCCGTCCTCCAGGAAGGTGCGGGTCCCGCCGTCGGCGAACTTCACCGGCTCGCTGCCGCCCCAGGTGAGTTCCAGGAACGAGCCGACTTGTCCCCGTTCCGGCCCGGAGACGGTGCCTGAGGCGTAGAGGTCGCCGGTGCGCAGCGAGGCGCCGTTGACCGTGAGGTGGGCCAACTGCTGGGCCGGCGTCCAGTACATGGTGGCGAACGGCGGCTCGCTGACCCGCTCGCCGTTCCACTCCACCGACAGGCGCAGGTCCAGCCCGAGGTGCGGCACGTCGCGCAGGTAGGCGGCGACCGGCGGGTCCTGGTCGGGGGCGGGAATGAAGGCGTCGCCCAGCGCGTCCAGCGGGGTCACCCAGGCCGCGACCGAGGTGGCGAAGGACTTGCCGAGGAACGGGCCGAGAGGCTGGTACTCCCAGGCCTGGATGTCGCGGGCCGACCAGTCGTTGACCAGCACGACACCGAAGACGTGGTCGGCGAAGTCGTCGACGGAGACCCGATCGCCCAGCGGGCTGGGCACGCCGACCACGAAGCCGACCTCGGCCTCGATGTCGAGGCGTACGGACGGGCCGGTGACCGGGCCCTGCGGGGTGGCCCGCTGCCCGCTCGGCCGCACCACCGGCGTGCCGGAGACGACCACCGTGCCGGCCCGACCGTGGTAGCCGATCGGCAGGTGCTTCCAGTTGGGCAGCAGCGGCGGCTGACCGGGGCGGAAGATCTGGCCGACGTTGGACGCGTGGTGCTCGGAGGAGTAGAAGTCCACGTAGTCGGCGACCTCGAACGGCAGCTGCATCCGCACCTCGGCCAGCGGCACCAGCAGCGGCTCCACCGCCGGCCGGTGGGCGGCGTCGGTGAGCAGCTCGGTCACCCGCTGCCGGACGGCCGTCCACTGCGGGCGACCGAGGGCCATGAAGTCGTTGAGGGTGGGCCGACCCAGCGTCCCGGCGGCCAGCACCAGGCCGGCCTCCTCCGCGCCGGCCAGGTCGAGCACGAAGTCGCCGATGCGTACGCCGACGCGCGGCGCGCCCTCCGCGTGGCGGAACACCCCGTACGGGAGGTTGGCGACCCCGTACGACGAACCGTCGGCACCCGTCACCCAGGTCATGCTTGAAAGCCCCCGTTCACCAGCCCCAGCCGGATCAGATCGGTCAGTGGTTCCAGGATGCTGCACGAGCCGAAGCCGATCCACAGCGGGCGCGGGGCGTCCAGCCCGGCCTCGGCGTACTGCACCAGCGGGCGCGGATCGGTCGCGGTGAGCAGCTCGGCGACCGACTCCACGGTGGCGCCCCCGGCGGCCGCCAGCGTCGCCGCCAGCACGTTGACGAAGCCGTGGTGGGTGAAGCCGGTCTCCGGGTCGAGGTGCCGGACCGCCTGGTGCAGCCCGGCGGTCAGCTTGAACGGCAGGTCCCGGTCCCGGCAGGCGCAGATCACGGCGGCCAGCTCCGCCGGGGTGGGGAACAGCTCGGCGGCCAGCCCGCCGGTGCGGAACTTCGCGGCGATCGGCACGCCGTCGGCGCGGGCGGCGGCGAGCGCGTCCAGCGCCCCCATCAGCCCGAACGTGAGCGGCAGCTCGGCGTATACGGCGTCGAGGGTGGCCGGACCGGCACCGGCGCGGCGGGCCAGCGCCACCAGCTCGGTCAGGCCGGGAAGCGGGTCCTCGCCGCGCTTGGCGACCGCCGCCTCCACCTGGCGCACCCGGATGCGCGGGTCGGCCGTGGCCCGCACCTCGTCGAGCCGGTCGAGGGGCACGTCGCCGATCACCCCGACCGCGATCCGCTCGTCGGCGCCGAGCAGGCCCGCCACCTCGGGCAGCCTCGTGGCCGGGACCAGGAGCGGGCCGACCAGGTCGGCGTACCAGGAGGCGCGGTGCCGCCGGTGCGCGGCGACGGCGTCGGGCAGCGGCGCGCTGCCGGGCGGGAAGACGGCGGCGTCGTCGACGAGGCCGTCGACGAGCGCGGGCACCTGCGTTGACACGAGACAAGAATGTACGGGACGCTACAAGTAACGGACAACAGCGTCCGATTATCGGACGCCGTTGGATCGGTGAACGGGACGAACCGGGAGGCGAGATGCCGTACTACCGCAGCGTCGGCGAGGTGCCGCGCAAGCGCCACACCCAGTTCCGCCAGCCCGACGGCAGCCTCTACGCCGAGGAGCTGATGGGCCAGGAGGGCTTCTCCTCCGACTCGTCCCTGCTCTACCACCGGCACGCGCCGACCGCGATCGTGGCGGCCGAGGAGTTCACCCCGCCCGCGTTCGCCCGGGTGCCGAACCTTCCGCTCAAGCCCCGCCACCTGCGCACCCACAAGCTCGACGGCACCGGCGCCGACCCGGTGCTCGGCCGGCAGTACCTGCTCGCCAACGACGACGTGCGCATCGCGTACGTGCTGGCGGACCGACCGTCCCCGCTGTTCCGCGACGCCACCGGCGACCACTGCCTCTACGTGGAGTCGGGCACCCTGCGGGTCGAGTCCACGTTCGGGGTGCTCGACGCGGTGCCCGGCGACTACGTCGTCATCCCCACCTCGACCATCCACCGGCTGGTGCCCACCGGCGACGCGCCGACCCGGCTGCTCGCCGTCGAGGCGGCCGGCCACATCGGCCCGCCCAAGCGCTACCTCTCCGTGCGGGGCCAGTTCCTGGAGCACTCGCCCTACTGCGAGCGCGACGTCCGGGGGCCGGACGCGCCGCTGCTGGTCGACGGCGAGGACGTGGAGGTGCTGGTCCGGCACCGGTCGCGGGCGGCACGACCGGATGGCAGCGGCACGGCATGGACACGTCATGTCTACGCCCACCACCCGTTCGACGTGGTCGGCTGGGACGGGCACATGTACCCGTGGGCGTTCTCCATCCACGACTTCGAGCCGATCACCGGCCGGATCCACCAGCCGCCGCCCGTGCACCAGACCTTCCAGGGCCCCAACTTCGTGATCTGCTCGTTCGTGCCCCGCAAGGTCGACTACCACCCGGACGCGATCCCGGTGCCGTACAACCACCACAACGTCGACTCCGACGAGATGCTCTTCTACACCGGCGGCAACTACGAAGCCCGGCGCGGCTCCGGCATCGAGCAGGGCTCGATCTCGCTGCACCCGTCCGGCTTCACCCACGGCCCGCAGCCGGGCGCCGCCGAGCGTTCCATCGGCGCCGACTTCTTCGACGAACTTGCCGTCATGGTCGACACCTTCCGGCCGCTGGACCTCTGCGACGCCGCGACCGCGTGCGAGGACGACGGCTACGCCTGGACCTGGGCCCGCCGCCCCTAGGCGGACGGTTCCGGGTGAGCGGTGCCGCGGTCCGGCAGGGGCGGGCCGCGGCACCTTCGTGCGCGCGGGGGCGGGCGTCGACCGCCGCGTCCGCAGCGCCTCCGGCCTCCCGCGCATCAGCCGCGGGAGCGCACTTCCTCCTCATCGTCCGTCCACAGCCGTCGTACGGTCATCGGCGACTGGACGCTCGGACGAATAGTTCGTGGGCGGAGCTGACTAACATCTTGCGCACTGTCCATCTTGTCATCGACAAGTGCGCTTCTTCGTCGACGACATCCCCTGGAATCGGAGTACACGATGCGCGACATGACGGCCACGCTGGCCGACCTCGAAGACCTCAACCTGGCCGACCTGGAGGTGTCCGACCTGCTGGAGGTGCACGCCGTGCGTGACGCGGTGGCTCTGCCGGAGACCGGCGCCTCGGCGAGCACCTCCGCCGTCTGGCGGTGGCTGGGCTACTCGTCCTGCGCCGCCCAGCTTCCCCAGTAGTCGTTCCGGACCGGGGCTGACCGGTGGGGTCGGGAGCGCCGGCACCGGCGTTCCGCGGCCTCACCGGCTCGACCGGGGTCGGTGCCGACGACCGCGTACGGAGGAGACCGTGACTACCACCCGCCAATCCCCTGCCCCGCCGGTGTCCCCGGCACCGGGCGGCCGAGTCGCGCCGGAGGTCCAGGTCGCCCCGTACGTGCTGATCCGCAGGACGGCGGTCGACCTGCCGGCTGCCGGTCCGGCCGGACGGCACCTGCGTCGCCTCCAGGACCAGCTCGTCGATCGACTGGTCGAGTGCCAGGCCCTCGGACCCGAACTCACCGAGGAGCTGTACCGGCTCGGCGGTCAGGCGCCGACGGCGTACCGCCGGTCGGTCCTGCTACCGCTGCGGCGGGACGTACACAACGACCGGTCGCCGGCCAGCGACCTGCGCGCCCGGCTCGGCGACCTGCCCGACCGGCTGCCGACGCTGGGACGCTGGTTGCGGGCCCGGGCCGAGATCGACCGGCTCACCGACGCCGTCGACGGCGGGTCGGCCGCGGCGCTGGCCGAGGAGCGCGTCGCACTCGCCGCCCTGTGCGGCAGCGAGCCGTTCGGCCGGGCGGTCGCGTTGACCAGCCCCGAGCTGCTGGCAGCGGTGCAGCGGACGGCGGCGCGCGGCGGCGCGCCGGACGCCCGGGGTCGCAAGTCCGAACCCACCGTGCTCCGTTACGCGTTGCGGGCCACCACCCGGACCAGCCCCCTCTCCTGGTTCACCATCGTCGGCTGGGCCCCCTGGCCGGACGACGGAGCCGTCCCCGCCCCGCCCGACCGGGCGCTGCTGACCAACCTGGACCTCGCGGCGGGCCTGGATCTGACGGTGACCGGAGAGCCGGTGGCGGTTACCCGCCCGCCCGCCAGCCTGGTCGCCAGCCTCTTCCTGGCCGGGACCAGCCGCCCGGACCAGGTGCTGCGCACCCCGCACCGGCTCGCGCCCGGCACCCGGGTGCAGGACGGGCATGTGGTGTTCTACCGTGAGCACCCGACGACCGGCGCCGACGGCACGCCGGTGATCCGGGAGGAACGGGTCCGGATGCCGCTGCGG
This sequence comes from Micromonospora sp. USAFONa4, assembly GCF_057197825.1. Taxonomy (NCBI): domain Bacteria; kingdom Bacillati; phylum Actinomycetota; class Actinomycetes; order Micromonosporales; family Micromonosporaceae; genus Micromonospora; species Micromonospora sp. USAFONa4. The sequence goes on from NZ_CM170072.1 coordinate 2,904,407, forward strand.
CCCGCGCTGGCCGCGATCATCCGGGTGCTCCGCGCCGCACCCGACGGCCACCCGCCGGCGGAGCTCGTGGCGGCCCTCAGCCGAGGCGCCGCGCGCCCCGCCACGGACTCCGCCGAGGCCGAGCGGCTCGCGCGGCGTCTCGTCACCCAGCTCTGCGACGAACGCCTGCTGATCCCGGTACCGCCGACCACCGAGCACGACCCGGCGGCGCTGGCGGCGATCGCCGACTGGCTCGGCGACACCGGTGCCCCCGCCCTCGCCGACCAGGTACGGCACCTCGACAAGGACATCCGGTCGTTGGCGGACGTCGACGCGGCGCAGCGCGGCCCCCTCGTACGTCGGATCGACGCCGGCTGGCACGAGGCCCTGCGGCAGCTCGGGGCCGCCGCACCGGCCCAGGCGCCCGTCACCGAGGATGTCGTGCTACCCGGGCCGGCACGCCTGACCCGCCGGCCCGCGGACATCGCCGACCTGACCGCGCTGACCAGCCTCGCGCTGCTGTTCGACGAGGACCAGGTGCTGCGCCGGCTCCTGCGACACCGGTTCGTCGAGCGCTACGGTCCCGGGGCCCGCTGTGCCGACCTCGGCCAGTTCTTCGCCGAGATCGGCGCCGGCTTCGACGACCTGCCGACGGTGACCCCGGAGGGGGCCCTGGCCGGCGGTCCGGTCGCCCGGGTGCCCGAGCTGGCCCAGCTGGCCACGCTGCGGCAGGAGGTGGTCCGGGCGGTACGCGCCGACGGCGGGAACGACGGCGTGGAGACCGTCATCGGTGCCGACCTGGTCGCCGAGGTGGCCGCCGCACTGCCCCGCTGGCTGCGGGCCCGGCCGGTGTCGTACGCCTTCTTCGGCCAGCACGGCCCGGACGGGTCGCTGCACCTCAACCACGTCTACGGCGGCTGGGGCCGGTTCACCAGCCGCTTCCTGGACCTCTTCGGCGACACCGGCATGCGCGCCGCGGTGGCCGCCCAGCTCCGCCGGGTGCTGCCCGGCCGGGTGGCCCAGTTCCGGCCGGTGCACGGCTTCAACGCCAACCTGCACCCGCTGCTGCTCGGCGAGGACATCGGCGACGACCAGCGGTTGGGCGGGCTCGACCTCGCCTCGGTCGAACTGGTGCACGACCTGGCCGGCGACCAGATCCGGCTGCGCGATCCGGCCACGGGTGACCTGCTCGACGTGCTGTACCTCGGGTTCCTCTCGCCACCGGCGCTACCGGCCCGGGTGGCCGCGCTGCTCGGCGACCTGGGCAGCGGCGAGGTGGGGCTCCGCCACCTGGCCGCGACGCGGACGGTGGCCGGCCCGGGCGGGCAGGCCGTCGTCTCCGACCGGCTCCGCTGTGGCCGCGTCGTCCTCGCCCGCCGGAGCTGGCGCTTCGACGAGGGCGCCGAAGAGCACCTTCGCGGGCTCGGCGCGCCGTCGGTCGCCGACGCCGCGGCGCTGCGGGCGGGCTGGGACCTGCCCGACCAGGTCTTCCTCAACCAGGGCAGCCGGCGCGACGGGCAGCCGCCCACACCGGGCCACGCCGCGCAGCACCCCGGCGCCCAGGCCCGGCAGCCGCCGGTACGTCCGTCCGCCCCGCCTCCCCCGGCGATCGCCGGGCTCCGGGAGGCGATCGCCCGGCCCAAGCCGCAGTTCGTCGACCTGGCCAGCCCGCTGCACCTGCGCTGCGTGCCCCGATGGCTCGGGCGGATCACCGGCCGGCTGCTCGTCGAGGAGGCCCTGCCCCGCCCCGCCGGCCACGACCGGCCGCACCGGGTCACCGAACTGGTCGTCGAGACCTACCTCCCGGCGGCCTCCCGTGACTGACCGGCGCCGGCCGTCCGTCCGCAGCATCGAGCCGAGTGGAGCCCAGCCATGACCGAGCCGAGCACGACCGGACTGACTCCGACCACCGACGTCGTGTGCCACTACCACGAGGAGGCCAAGGCATCGCTGCTGCGCGACGCCGTCCTGCCCGTCGCGGAGCGGTTGCGCGGTGCCGGGCTGGCCGTCCACCTGGAACGGCACTGGTTGCACGGCCCGCACGTGCGCCTGCGGCTACGCGGCCCCGAGGCGCAACGGGCCACGGCCGCCGCCGAGGCCGCCGAACGGTTGCGTGGTCACCTGGCGGTGGCGCCGTCCCGGGCCGGGCTCGACGAGGAGCTGCTGCTGCGCCGGTCCGAGGCGGCCGGCCGGGCGGAACTCGTACCGCCCCCTTACGACCCGATCCACCCGGACAACACGGTGCTGGTGACCGACGGCGACCAGAGTGCGCTGGCCGCGCTGCTCGGCACGCCGGGCGCGGTCGAGTGCCGTGCCGACGTCCTCGCCGCCGGGCTGGCTCCGGTGCGGGTGTCGCTCGACCAGCTCGCCCTCGTCAAGGACGCCCAGGCCGCCCGGGTGGGCGTCGTGGTCACCGCCATGGCCGCGCACGCCGACACCTGGCCGGGACGGCTGCTGTCCGGCTACCACACCTTCCTGTCGCACCTGGAGGACTTCCTCTTCGGCGAGCGGGACGACCTCCTGCGCCCGCGCTTCGCCGCCTTCGCCGACCGGGCCGGCGGGAGGTACCACGACCTGGTCCGCCAGGCGTCCACGCCGGACACCGCCGAGCCGGTGGCGGCGGCGTGGCGGGCGTGGAGCGCGGCCGCGTGGCGGATCGCCGAGCGGGCGTACGACGCGGGCGCGCTCGACGGGGCGTTCTCCGCCGAGTTCCGGCGGCGTACCACCTCGTTCGACGACGCCACCGCGATCCGGTGGGACCTGAGCCGTCGCGGGGCGAGCGCCTACCACCAGGCGCTGGAGGCGTCGGGCTTCCAACGGGTCGCCGCGAGCCGGGAGTTCCAGGTCTACCGGTTCTGCACGAACATGCTCTACCAGCTGCTGACGCTCTGCGACGTCGCGCCGCTGGAGCGGTACCTCGGGGCCTATCTGCTCGCCGAGGCCACCCAGGAGATCCACGGCGTGACATGGCAGGACGCCCTCACCGCCCGCACCGGGTGACCCGGGTGGAGGCGACGTGGGTGAGGTGACCCTGCGACCGGGCACCCTGGTCCGGGCGGTCGAGGGCGGGCTCCTCGTGAGCGGCTGGCGGTCCAGCTCGGTGGTGACCTGCCCGCCGGTCGCCGGCGAGCTGTGGCAACGGCTGGAGCCCTCCCTCCGCCGGGGGCTCGACCCGGCGACCGCCACCCTGGGACTGCCCGACCGGACCGCCCGGGCGGTGGACTGGCTGCTCGGTCTCCTCGCCGAGCACGGCGTCCTGGTCGACGTCCGGGTGCCGCTGGACGGCCATCCGTTGGCGGCCTGGCTGGCGGGGCTCGCGCAGGATCCGGCCGGCGCGCTGGACGCGGTGTCGCGGTGCGCGGTGGCGGTCACCGGCGAGGGCGACCTCCCACCGGCCGTACGGGCGGCGCTGGCCGCCTCCGGGCTCTCCACCGCGCCGGGAGAGGCTCTCCACGCCCTCGGGGAGGTGCCCGGGGACGGCGGCGGCGCGGACCTGGTCGTGTGGGTCCGGACGGAGGACCCCGGCGAGCGCCGGGAGCTGCCCGTTCCCCCGTGGCCGGGGGCGGCACCGCGGCACCCCGGCTCCCTGCGGCCCGCGGTGCTGCCGGTGACGATCCGTCCGGACGGTGCACTGATCGGCCCGCTGGACCCGGCCGGTGACCCCGCCGCCGCAAGCCGGGCCGCCGCAGGCCACACCGCCCCGGGCCAGACCACCGCACGCCGGGCCGCCGCAGCCACGGACGCCGGTCCGGCCGTGCCGGCGACCGACCAGCGGTTGCTGCCGTTCCTCGTGGCGCACGAGGCGGTACGCGTGCTGGCCGGGCTCGCCGACGGCACAGCGCTGTCGCTACGCGGCGGGGTCGTCCAGCGCGTCGGCGAGCCGACCGGCCCGCAGCCCTGGCCGCCCGCAGCGCGGACCGCAGCGCCCGCCGCACGGACCGGAGCACCCGCCGCACGGACCGGGGCACCCACCGGTGACGTGGCGCGGGGCACCGGACCGACGGCCGCGGTGCCGGCCCGCCCACCGGTCGGCCCCGGCACCGCGTCCCTCGGTTCGGGCGCAGCAGAGGACGGCCCGGTGCGGGTCGTCGGGGACGACGACCGCCTGGTCCGGGCGATCGCCGTCAGCACCTCGACCGTACGGCGGACGGATCGGCCCGTGGTGGTGGGCGTCGCGGCGGACTGGCCGGTGGCCCGGCACCTGGCCGAGCAGCGGGCCGCCCACGCGGTAGGCAGGGCGTACCTGCCGGTGCGGGCGCGCGGGACGGCGATCGAGATCGGCCCGTTGAGCAACCCCGGTGCCGGCGGCTGCCTGCGGTGCGCCGACACCCGGCAGGAGGCCGTCCTCGGCGCCGGCAGCACCGCCACGCTGCTCGCCGGTGGCCGGTCGCTGCCGCTGCCGCCGTACTGGCACGGGCTGGTCGGCGAGCTGGTCGCCGGTCAGCTCGCCGACGACGCCGACCCGCGCCTGGCCCGCGTGCTGGCGGTCCGCGACGGCGCGATCAGTCGGCACCTGATCCGAGCGGTGCCGGACTGTGCGGACTGCGGGGCCCTGCCATCCGACTCGGCCGGGGCCGCCACAATTGCCCTGCGCCCCCGCCGGCAGGCCGCACCCGAGTGCCTCCGGGTCCGTCCCGGACCGCCGGACCTGGCCGTGCTCCGCGCCGAACTGGTCGATCCCCGCTACGGGCCGGTGACGCACGTCCACACCGACCGGCAGGGCCCGCTCGCGCTGGCGGCGGCCGAGATGCCCGTGCCCGGCCGCTCCGGTCGGGTCGGTGGATACGGGCGCGCGGCGGACCAACCGACCGCGCAGGTGCTGGCCCTGCTGGAGGCGGTCGAACGGGAGGCCGGACGCTACCCGCAGGCCCGCCGGACGACCACGCTGGGCAGCTACCGGGAACTCGCCGCCGACGCCGTCGACCCCGCCCGGCTGGGCCTGCCGGAGCCGGAGGCGGTCCGCCACCCCGGGTACCGGCTGGACCCCTTCACCCCGGACGCGGTGACGTCCTGGGTGTGGGCGTACGACCTGGTGGGTGACCGGCCCGTCCTCGTGCCGGAGCACGCCGCCTACTACGGGGTGGACCGTGCCGGGGCCGCCCGGTTCCTCTACGAGTCCTCCAGCGGCTGCGCCGTCGGCGGCTGCCTGGAGGAGGCGATCCTGCACGCCTGCCTGGAGACGATCGAGCGGGACGCCCTCCTGCTCACCTGGTACGCCGGCCGTACGCCGCCGGCTCTGGCGCTGCCGCCCGACGTCGATCCGCTGACCCGGCACCTCGCGGACCGGATCGCGGCGGAGGGCTACCGGCTGCACCTGCTCGACATCACCAGTGACGTCGGGATACCGGCCGTCTGGGCCCTCGCCGTCACCGACCGACCCGACCGGGGCGCGACCTTCTCCGCCGCCGGGGCGCATCCCGATCCCCGCCGGGCCGCCGCGGCGGCGGTCCTGGAGGTCGGCGTGAACGTGACGGTCGCGCCGAAGGTGGCCCGCCCGCCGCGGGACCGGCTGCTCGCCATGCTCGCCGATGCCGACCTGGTGGGGGAACTGGGGGACCACGCCGCCCTGCACCTGCTGCCGCAGACCGTGCCCCGGTTCGACTTCGCGCTGCGGGAGGCCGCCGCCGGCCCGGCGCGACCGTTCGACGAGCACTTCGCCGGCTGGCGCGAGCGGTGGCTGCACCCCGACCTGACGGAGGTGCTGCGCAGGGTCGTCGACGCGATGGCCGCCGCCGGGACGCCGCCGCTGGTGGTGGACCAGACCGGACCGGCCGAACGCCGCCTCGGCCTGGCCGCCGTGAAGGTCCTCGCCCCCGGGGCCGTGCCGATGACCTTCGGGCACCTCAACCGGCGGGTCGACCTGCCCCGCCTGCGGCAGGCCCGGCTAGCCGCCCCCGACCACCTGATCCTGCCCCACCCGTTCCCCTGAAGGAGAGCCGAGCATGGCTCGCTGGTCCGCCCTGCACGTCCACCTGCACGCCGGCCCCGAGTGCACCGAGACGGTGCTGCGGGAGCACATCGTGCCGACCACGACGGACCTGCTCGCCCGGGGCGAGATCTCCTCCTGGTTCTTCGTCCGGTACTGGGAGGGCGGTCCGCACCTGCGCTGGCGGGTCGCCGACGCGACGCCGGAGACGGTACGGCGGATGCGCGCCGGGCTGGTCGAAGCGGTGGCCGCGCTGCCGCCACCGGCCCGGGAACTGCGTCCGGCGGACTGGTACGCCCAGTTCGGAGTGCACACCTCCGAGGGCACCGACCAGCCCGGCGAGACCGACCGGCCCGACCGGTCCGGCGCGGGCCAGGAGACCGGCGTGGGGCAGGAGACCGGCGTGGGGCACGGGGCCGGCGATGGGCCGGAGCTGGGCTGGCACCCGCACGGCACCGTGGTCGAACAGCCGTACCGGCCGGAGGTCGACCGGTACGGCGGCCCGGACGCGATCGGCGCGGCCGAGGAACTCTTCGCCGCGTCCAGCCGGGTCGCGGCGGCCCTGCTCGGCGCGCCACCCGCCCGCCGCCGGTCGACGGCCGTGGACCTGCTGTTCGGGTTCCTCGCCGCCAGCGGCCTCACCGGGCACGAGGCGGTCCGGTTCCTGCGCGGCTACGCCAACGGGTGGACGCTGGTGCCCGAGGTGAACGGTCGGGACCTCGGCCTGGCCCTGATCGCGGCGGAACGCGACTTCCACGCCGACGCGTCCGTCTACCCGGCCCGGCAGCGGCTCATCGCCGACATCGTCAAGCGCGGCAGGGGTGCCGCCACCTCCGTGAACTACTGGGCGGACGAGGTCGCCGCCTACGTCGAGCGGCTGCGGGCGCTCGACGGGCAGGGCCGACTGCACGGCACGGTGCCCGGCATCCTCGCGTCGCAGCTGCACATGCTGCACAACCGCCTCGGGCTGAGCATCCCGGCCGAGTGCCACCTCGCCTGGCTGGCGTCGCTGGCGTACGGCGCACCGGCCGCAGCGCCGGACTTCCACGCCGACGGGATCGACGCCCCGGACCGCGCGTACCACGAGGCGTCGAAGTTCGTCCGTACGCGGTGGCCGAGCCAGCGTCCCCGTACCGTCGAGCCCGCAGCGGTCCGCCCCCTCCCGTCCGACGCCGTGACCCTGGCGCTGCCCGAGCCGACGCCGGGCGCGCTCGCCGACACCACGCTCGCCACCGTGTTGCTCGACCGCCGCACCCGGTACGACTTCGGCCGAGGGGAGACCGGCGTGGCGGACCTGGGCCGGCTGCTGCGCTACGCGGCTGGTGACACCGCGCCGGCGGTCGACGGCCAGCGACGACTGGCGTACCCGACGCCGGGCGCCCTGGCGACCACCCGGCTGCTGGTGCTGCCCCGCCGGATCGCCTCGGTGCGGCCCGCACTCTACGAGTACCTGCCGGAGCGGCACGCCCTCCGGCAGGTGGCACCCGATCCGGGCACCGACCGGCTGTCCCGGGTCGCCCCGCAGTTCGCGCCCACCGGTCCCGGCGTCGTCCCCGGCGCCGACGGGCTCGACGTCGAGACGGTGCCGCTCTGGCTGTTCGTGGTAGCGGACCTGCGCCGGGCCCGGGCCCGGTACGGGCTGCGCGGCTACCGGTTCTCTGCCATGGAGACCGGCCACCTCGCCCAGAACCTGCTGCTCGCCGCGACGGCCCTCGGGCTCTCCGCCGCCCCGCTCGGCGGGTTCTTCGACGACGAGCTCAACCACCTGCTGCTGCTCGACGGGCTCGACGCCAGCGCCTTCTACGCCCTCGCCCTCGGCTGAGGTCGGTCGCCAGGGCCAGCCCGACGGACCGGGCGGCCCCGTCGGACCACCAGCCGAAGAATCAGGTGGCCCCGCCGGACCAGCCGACGGACCGGGTGGTGCCGACCGGCCGGTGCCGGCTCACGCCGTGGTGCGGGACAGCACGGCGAGTTCGGCGGCGACCGCGGCGAGGATGGCGAGCACCAGCGGCCACGGGGTGCCGACCAGGGCGTAGAGCAGGATCAGGGCCGGGGCGGCGGCCGCCGCATAGACGGCCAGGGCCAGCGTGCGGTCGGAGCGGAGCAGGCTCGGCAGGATTGTCCGGGACAGGCCGGGCAGCCGGGCGGCGAAGCGCCAGACCACCAGCGCCCCGCCGAGCGCCGCGAACGCCGCCGCGACGCGGGACAGCCCGGGGCTGCCCGGCGCCATGCAGGCGATCAGCACGGCGGTGATCATCGTCCAGCCCGCGCCGTAGACCACGAGCTGGCGCAGGCCGAGCGAGATGGTCCGGCCGGAGTCGACCCGCCCGGGGCTCATCGACGCGGCCTCGGCGAGGTGTTCCAGCGCCTCGCTCCAGCGCCGCTGCTCCAGCCGGAGCACGCCGATGTCGTGCCGGGCCTCGGCGAGCTGCGGGTCCAGCCGCAACGCCTCCCGGTAGGCGCGCTCGGCCAGGTCGAACATCTGCATGTTCGCCGCCACCAGCCCGAGCACCAGGTGCGCCTGGGGGTTCTCCGGTGCCAGCTCGACCCCGCGCCAGGCCGCGTTCAGCGCCGGCTGACCGTTGCGCGAGCCGGCCAGGATCGCCGCGGCGCTGCTCTGCGCGTACGCGTCGTCGGGCCCCAACGCCAGGATCCGGTCGGCGGTGCGGGCCGCCTCGGCGTACTCCTCCAGATCGCCGAGGGCGAGGGCGCGGGCGACCAGCGCCGGAACGCTGTCGGGGGCGGCGGCGACTGCGGCGTCGGCGGCGGTGCGCGCCTCCGTCGGCCGGCCGGCCGCGAGGTGGACCCGGGACAGCATGGTCAGCGCCCCGGCGTCGGCCGGGTCCAGGGCGACGGCGTAGGAGACCTCGGCCGCGGCCTCGTCGTAGCGGCCCAGCTCGGCGAGGAGCTGGGCGCGTTGGAGGTAGCCGTCGGCGGCGGACCGGTCTGAGGTGGCGTCGCTGGACATCGCGGCGAGCCTAGGCGGCCGGAGCCTCGTACACCAGGGCCACCGCGATGCCGGTGAGCCCCTCGCCGCGCCCGGGGAAGCCGAGGCCGTCGGTGGTGGCCGCGGAGACGGTCACCGGCGCGCCGACCGCCTCGGAGAGCACCCGCTGGGCCTCCTCGCGGCGCGGGCCGATCTTGGGCCGGTTGCCGACCACCTGCACGGACACGTTGCCGATCGCGAAACCGGCGGCCCGCACCCGGCGGGCGCTCTCGGTGAGCAGGGCGACGCCCGACGCGCCGGCCCACTCGGGCTGGCCCACGCCGAAGTTGGCGCCCAGGTCCCCGAGGCCGGCCGCCGAGAGCAGCGCGTTGCAGGCGGCGTGCGCGGCTACGTCCGCGTCCGAATGCCCGGCCAGGCCGTCCTGGTCGGGCCAGTGCAGGCCGGCCACCCAGCACGGCCGGCCCGCCTCGAAGGCGTGCACGTCGGTGCCGATGGCCACCCGGGGAACGATCATGAGAAGAGGGTACGCGTCAGGCGCCCATGGCGAGCAGGTGCTCGGCCAGCGCCAGGTCGAACGGGCGGGTGACCTTCAGCGCGTACTCGGAGCCGGGGACGCAGGACACCGGGACGCCCTGCTTCTCGACCAGGCCGGCGTCGTCGGTGAGCGGGTCACCGGCGGCGGCGTGCGCGGCCGTCAGCACCGCCCGGCGGAAGCCCTGCGGAGTCTGCACCGCGCGCAGGGCGGAGCGGTCGACGGTGCCGAGGACGACCTCGTCGGCGCCGACCTCCTTGATCGTGTCGACGACGGGCAGCACCGGGATCACCGCGTCGTGCCCGGCGCGGACGGCCGCCGCGACGGACTCCACCAGGTCGGGTGGGGTCAGCGCCCGGGCGGCGTCGTGCACGAGGACGATCTCCGGGCCGGCGGGCACCGCCGCGAGGGCGGCGGCCACCGACGCCTGCCGCTCTGCGCCGCCGGGCACCACGGTCACCGGGGCGACCGGGGCGAGCAGCTCGCGTACCGCCGCCACCTCGGCGGCCGGGGCGGCCACGACGATGGTGTGCACCGACGGCGCGGCGGCGAGCCGGCGGACCGCGTGCACCAGCAGGGGTTCCCCGCCGAGCAGGCGCAACGCCTTGGGGCGGCCGGGGCCGAGCCGTACGCCGGCACCGGCCGCAGGCACGAGGACCGCGACGTCACCGCACGGATTGAGCTGCGCGGTCACGTCGCGGTCCTCGGTGGTTTGTTCGCTACGAATCGGGTACGACGATGCTGCGGGGACTAGGCCTCGGTCAGGACCTTGTCGAGCAGCGTCTCCGCCTCGTCCTTGGTGCTCTTCTCGGCCAGCGCGACCTCGCCGACGAGAATGTCGCGGGCCTTCGCGAGCATGCGCTTCTCACCCGCGGAGAGACCGCGCTCCCGCTCCCGACGCCACAGGTCGCGCACGACCTCGGCGACCTTCAGCGGGTTACCGGAGGCCAGCTTCTCCAGATTCGCCTTGTAACGCCGCGACCAGTTGGTCGGCTCCTCGGTGTGCGGTGCACGGAGCACGTCGAAGACCTTGCCGAGGCCCTCTTCGCCGACCACCTCGCGCACACCCACGATCTCGGCGTTCTCGGCGGGCACCCGGACCGTCAGGTCACCCTGTGCGACCCTTAGGACGAGGTATTGCTTAGGCTCGCCCTTGATCACCCGAGTCTCGATTGCCTCGATGAGTGCGGCCCCGTGGTGGGGGTAAACAACGGTCTCGCCGACACTGAAAACCATAGGTTCGAAACCCCTTTCGCTGTGTCTAGGGTAACACGCTCAGGCACCGATGTCTCACCGCTGTCCTGACCGTTGGCGCAGCTCAGGGGCCCTGTGAGAGGTCTTTCTTCAGCTTGACAGACCGCCAAACCAGTGGTTTGACCACGCTCCGTAACGCTCAGATGACGTCCCGGTACGAGTGACGCGAACGTCGAGATCAAGGGCTATGCGCTCCTCCCATGGTAGCCCGCCGGCCGGGTACGCGCCCAGGTGTAGCGGCAGCCCGCCCCGTGCGGGACGCTGGAGACCGAGCCGCTGTCCGCTCGCCGAGACGTCCTTGGGGGTCCGATGGGCAAGCCCGACGCAGACGGCCCCGGACTGCCCGACCTGCCACCGGAGTGGGGCCGGGTGGTCGTGCCGGACGACGCCTCCGCGCTGGCCGCCGAGGCCGAACAGCTCCGCCGCGAGCTGGGTGGCACGCTCCGGCGCGCCGTCCCGCCTCCGCCGGCCCGGTCCCCGTACGCCCTCGCCCTGCTGGTGCTGCTGGTGGCGGTGCTGACCACCCTCGCCGGCCTCGCGGCGGTCACCTGGCCCCGACCCGGCCGGTCCACCCCGGAGCCCGCCCCCACCCCGTACGCGCCGTCGGCCGGGGCGGCCGGTCGACCGCTGCCCGCGCTGGACCTGGTCGACGCCGGCCAGTCACCGGTGCCCCTGCGCGGACTGGTGCCAGCGATGATCATCCTCGTGGACGGTTGTCCCTGCCCGGCCGACGTGGCCACCGCCGCCGCCCTGGCACCGGCCGGCGTCACGGTCGTCACCGTCGCCGGCACCCGGCCCGTACGCGCCACGCCGCCGCCCGGCGGGGCCACCGTGCGACCGCTCGCCGACCCGGCCGGCGGGCTGCGCGCGTTCCTGCACCTGCCGGTCCGCACCGGCACCACCAGCGCGCTGCTGGTGGACCGGTCCGGCGTACTCGTCAAGGTGGTGCCCGAGATCCGCTCCGCCGAGGACTACCGCGCCGACCTGACCCGCCTCGCCGCCTGAGCAGCGCGGCCAATCTCGAGCGCCGGTTCGGCGCCCACCGCCGCACCGCCGGGAAGGAGGGGTCAGGGCAGGGCGACCAGTTGCGCCTCGACCCGCAGTGGCTCCGCGTTGGCGCTCGACAGCGAGACCTGGAACGGCCCGCCCCTGCCGGTGACCTCCGTCGACGTGACCGAGCCGTCGCAGGCGCTGGTGATCGGGTCGGCCGCCCAGGCCCCCTCGACCACGATCAGCAGCTCTCCCGGGCCGACGCAGCGGTACTGGAGCAGGTGACGCGCCCCGCCCTCGGCGGAGGCCTGCTTGACGAGACCCTCCGCCGGACTGAGCACGGCCCGGGCGGTCCAGACCGTGTCGGGGAAGCTGGCCAGCCTGCCCCGACGCCCGTCGCCCGCCTGGAGCCGGTCGTCCCCGGCGCGGCGCTGCTCCGGGTCCTCGACGTCCACTCGCACCGTCGCGCCCGCACGCGGATCCGTCCGCACCGTCGCGCCGCCACGCGGATCCGTCCGGACCGCCGCGCCACTGCGCGGGTCGACGAGCCAGAAGCTGGTGGGCCGTCCGGATCCCTCAGCAGGCACGACGAACCGGGCGTGGGCGTCCGGCGGGGCGGCGAGCCGGGCGCGGTCCGCCGGTGCGACGTTCGACAGGTCCGGCACGGGTCCGGTGCGGGGCGCCTCGGCCTGCCACCAGAAGCCGCCGCCGACCAGCGCGGCCAGCCCCGCCACGGCCAGTACGGCACCACGCAGCCGATCGTCGGCCCCGACGTCAGTCGTGTGCCCACCCGCGTCCGGCCCGGTCTCCGGCCGGTCTGCCGCATCGGCGTCCATCATCAGAGGGTAACCGCGCCGGGCGAACCGCCCACTCCTGTCCGTTCGAGCAACGCGGCGAAGAGGGTCAGGCCGGGGCCGAACGCCAGCATCACCACCCGCCGCGGCGGCGACGCGACCCGGCGCAGCCGGTCCAGGATCAGCAGCACCGTCGGCGACGAGCAGTTGCCGTGCTCGTCCAGCGTCGCGCGGGAAGCCGCCAGGCCCTCCGGCGGCAGGGCCAGCTCCCGCTCGACCACGTTCAGGATGCGCGGACCACCCGGGTGCACCGCCCAGCCGTCCACCTCGGACAGCGTCGTGCCGTGCCGGGCCAGCAGCCCCTCGACCAGGCCCCGGACGTGTGTGGAGAGCACCTGCGGCACCTTCGGCGACAGCCCCATCCGGAAACCCGTGTCGGTGACGTCCCAGGTCATGTGGTCGGCCGTCGAGGTGTCCGTGACGGAGGTGACCTCGCGCAGCGCGTACCCCCGGCCGCCGGGAACGACCACGGCGGCGACCGCGGCGTCCGAGAAGAGCGCGTGGGAGACGATCTGCTGGGTGTCCACCCGGGCGCTGGAGGGCTGGATGTGCAGGCTGGTCAGCTCCGCGCAGAGCAGCAGCGCGGGCCGGCCCCGGGCGGTGACGAAGTCGCTCGCCGCGCCCAGGCCCGGCAGCGCGGCGTAGCAGCCCATGTGTCCGACGAACAGGCGCTGCGTGTCCGGGGCCATGCCCAGGTCCCGGGCGAGCAGGATGTCCAGCCCGGGGGTGGCGTACCCGGTGCACGAACAGACGACGAAGAGCCCGACGTCGCCGGCGGAGAGACCGGCGGCCGTCAACGCCCGGCCCACCGCCTCCTTGCCCAGCGGCAGCGCCTCGACCAGGTAGCGGCGCATCCGCCGCTCCGTGGGCCAGTCGGAGACGTCCTCCAGCAGCGGGTTCACGGCAGCCTGCCGGCGGGTGACCCCCGAGTGCGCGAAGATCCGCTGCGCCAGCGCCCGCGTGCTGCCGGAGAAGTGCTTCGAGAAGAAGCCCTCCCACAGGTCGTCCTGCGCGGCCGACGGCGGGTGCGCCGTCCCCAGCCCCGCGATCACCGGTACGGACACCATGCCCACCTCTCGTCCGGCCTTGCGCACCGGGCGGTCGAACCCGCCCCTGGACGGGCCGTGCGCCCGCGCGTCCGCCGACCCGGCGGACCCCCCACGCTCACCAACGAGGCACCGATCCGTCGCGGTCCGGGTCACCGCCCAGCGCGGCGACGCCCAGCCAGTCCGCGCAGACGTCCGACGTCGCCGGGTGCAGCGAGCCGCACCGGGCGTCCCGGTAGAGCCGCTCCAGCGGATGTCCCCGCCGGGTCGCGGACGTGCCGGCCGCCTCCAGCACGGACGCGGCCACGTCGGCGGCGGTGGTGCCGGCGAGCAGCTTCGCCCGCCAGACCCAGCGGTTGGTCTCCGCGTCGCCAGGCGCCTCGTCCACCCGGCGGGCCGCCTCCGCGACCACCAGCTGGGCCGCCGCCACCGCCGCGTCGGCCCGGCCCAGGCGGGACCGGACCGCCGGCAGGCCGGCGAGGTTGCGGGCGTTCAGGTGCTCGGCCGCCGCGTCGACGGCCGCCCGGGCCACCCCGACGTAGACGGCGGCGTAGCTGGCCACCAGCCAGTGCGGCATGAGCTGGGCGACCACCAGGGCCAGCCCCTCCACGCCGCCGAGCAGCCGGTCGGCCGGCACGGTCACGTCCAGGTGCAGGTCGTGCGAGGAGGTCGCGCGCATGCCGAGCGAGTCCCACGTGGGCTCGACGGTCAGCCCGTCGCCGGCCGGCACCAGGAACTGGGAGACCACCGACTGGTCGGCGGCGCTGCGGGCGGCCACCAGGTAGCCGTCCGCGTGCCCGGCCCCGGAACAGAACGTCTTGCTGCCCTTGAGGTGCCAACCGCCGTCGGCCGGCTCGTAGACGGTGCTGAGCTGGGAGAGTCGGGCGCCGGCGCCGCGCTCACTCATCGCCACGGCGTACCAGGAGCCCTGGGCGGCGGCGGTGAGCAGCCGGTCCCGGGCGGCCAGCGCCTCGTCCGGGACGCCGAGCGCCTCGGCCAGTTCCTCGGTCACCGCGCCGAGCGCACCGGTGACCGAGGCGTGCATGTTGAAGACCAGGGCCGTCGCGCCGTTGCCCCGGGCCAGCTCGGTGGCGACCGCGGCGTACTCGGCGAAGGTGGCGCCCATCCCGCCGAGGGCGGTGGGCACCATCAGGCCGAAGAGCCCGGCCTCGCGCAGGTCACGGAAGTCCTCGACCGGGAACGAACCGTCCCGGTCGTGCTCGGCCGCCCGGGCGGCCAGCCTCGGTGCCAGGCGGCGAGCCGCCTCCAACGCGTGCTGCGTCATACAGCCCCCTTCTCGGCCCTCTCCCTACCCAGGAACGGGCACCGCTATCCGCTCCGCGTGCCACGCCCCTGGTAGAGCACGGCCGTCGACCAGGTCGGCACGATCCGCGGCGGCGGGCCGGCGACCGTCGCCTGCGGACGGTCGGCCGGGACCGCGTCCGGGCGGCCGGCGGCGCGCATCCTGCGGACCAGCCAGCCGAGCAGGCCCGGCATCCCCGGCCGGATGCCCCGCAGGCGCAGGACGACCCCGTGCCGGGCGCACTCCGCCACCAGCGCCCGGGCGTCCACGAACAACCGTGGATCGTGGATGCCCTTCGGCACCGTGGGTAGCCGCTCGGCGATCCGCACGGCCAGCAGGCGGCTCAGCGCCGTGTCGTTAAGCGTGTCCAGGACGAGCAGGCCACCGGGCCGCAGCAGCCGGCACGCCTCGGCGACCGCGCGCCGCCAGTCCGGCACGTGCTCCAGCAACTCGCCCGCAGCGACCACGTCGGCGCAGCCGTCGACCAGCGGTACGGCGGTCACGTCGCCGTTGACGACGGTCACCCCGTGCGCGGCGGCCTGCGCCAGGGCCGACCGGGTGAGGTCGACGCCTACGTGCCGGTAGCCCTTGCCGGCCAGGTGCGGGGCGAGCAGCCCGGCGCCGCAGCCGAGGTCGACGAGGAGGGCGCCGGGGCGGGACGCCGGCGGCACGAGCGCCGCGCGGGCCTCGGCCAGCCAGTGCAGCATCGCGAACGCGCCGTCCGGCCGCCACCACTCGCCGGCCAGGTCGTCGTACTGGCGCGGATCGTTGCGTGGCAGGGTGCGGCCCGCGTCTGGCATGGACCGAGCGTGGCACGACTGCCCGGTAACGACCAGACTTTCCCTATGTCGCCAACGGTGCTAGGGCTGGTCAGGGCGAGTCACCCGGAGCCGGCCGCCGCGGTCACCACGGTGGCCGGGCTGCTCGCGTGGGGCGTCGGGCACCGGCCGGGCGGGATCCTCGCCGTGGTGCTCACCGTGGCGGCCAGCCAGCTCGCCGTCGGCTGGGCCAACGACGCGCTCGACGCCGACCGGGACGCCACGGTGGGGCGTACCGACAAGCCGGTCGCCGCCGGCGCGGTCGGCCGGCGCGCGACGGCCGTGGCCGCGGCGGTGGCCGCGCTCGCCACCCCGGCGCTGGCGCTGGCCACCGGCCCGGCCGCCGCGCTCTGCGCCACCCTCGGGCTGGTCTCCGCGCTGCTCTACGACTGGCCGCTGAAGTCGACAGCGGTCTCGGTGCTGCCCTACGCGGTCTCCTTCGGTTCGCTGCCCGCCTTCGTCGTGCTGGCGCTGCCCGGGGCGGTGGTGCCGCCGGTCTGGCTGGTCGCCGCCGCCGCCTGCCTGGGCGCCGGGGCGCACTTCGCCAACGTCCTGCCCGACCTGGCCGACGACGCCCTGACGGGGGTGCGTGGGCTGCCGCACCGGCTCGGTCCGGCCGGCAGCCGGGCCGCCGCCGCGCTGCTGCTGCTCGCGGCGACCGCCACGCTGGTCCTCGGGCCGCCCGGGCCGCCGTCGGGGGTCGGCCTCGCCGCGGTCGCGGCCGCCGTCGTGGTGCCGCCGCTGAGCTGGTACGCGGGACGCGCCGCCGCCCGGGCCGGCGGCCGGCAGGTGGCCGCCTTCCGGGCCGTGATGCTGGTCGCCCTCATCGACGTCGTCCTGCTGGTCACGAGCGGCCGACTGGTGTGACGCGCGTCCCCCCGGGTGCCATCTCCGGGTCGGCGTGCGGGGGCGGATCAGGCCCAACTACCCTGGAGCGCGGTCTGCGCGGGCATGGCCACCACGCCCGGCGTGAGCACCGGGTGGGATCGTGACGAGGAGGACCGACGTGACGCGCTCGATCAGGGGTTCCCGGCGGGCGGCCCTGCTGCTGTCCGGGATGGCCGCGGCGACCGGGCTGCTGCTGTCCGGCTGCGGCGCCGGCCAGGTCTCCGAGACCGCCAACAAGGAGCCGTCGGTCCAGGGCGTCAACCTGTCGGCCGGCAACGGCGCCTACGCGGTCCGCGGCCTGCTGGTCGAGTTCCCCGGCACCGAGGGCTACAAGGCGGGTGCCAACGCCGTCCTGAGCGCCGTGATCTACAACGACTCGCCGAACCCGGTGACCGTGACCGTGACCACCGACAGCGCGCGCGAGGTGGTGATCACCGGCACCGGCGCCTCGGCCAGCCCGTCGGCGTCCCCGAGCGGGTCGGAGTCGCCCGCCCCGTCCGGGTCGCCCTCGCCGGCGGAGTCGGTCAGCCCCGGCGCCTCCGAGAGCCCGTCGGGATCGGCCAGCCCCGGCGCCTCCCAGAGCCCGTCGGAGTCGGTCAGCCCCGGTGCCCCGGAGAGCCCCGCCCCCGAGAGCCCGGCCGCGCCGGCCGGCGAGCCGGCCCGGATCGAGATCGCGCCGCTGAGCTACGTGCAGCTCAACACCCAGTCCAACCGGGTCTTCCAGCTCATCGGCCTGAACGAGGCGCTGCGCTCCGGCCAGAACGTCACCCTGACCTTCGATTTCGGCAACGGTGCCACGGTCACCGGCCCGGCCCCGGTCGCCGTGCCGCTCACCCCGGCCGCGCCCCCGTCGAAGATCGTCGAGCGCCTGGGCGGCTACGAGGAGAACGAGGGCGGCGGTCACTGACCCTCCGCCCCGCTGTTTCCGACGACACCGTCGGCGTGGTGACCGCCACGCCGACGGTGTCTTCGTCGTACCGGAGGACTAACGTCCCGGTGTGACCACCTCCCGATCGACCTCCTCCCGCGCCGGCGGGGCCGGCGGGCGCGGCCGCGCCGCCGCCCGCGAGCCCCGGCCGGCCTACGAGTGCGACGCCTGCGGGCACCAGCCGCCGAAGTGGGTCGGGCGCTGCCCGGAGTGCGGCGAGTGGGGCTCGGTGGTCGAGTGCACGGTGACCGGCCCGACGGTCTCCGGCAAGGTGGTCAGCTCCCGGATGCCGGCCGAGCCGGCCCGGCCGATCGCCACCATCAGCGCCGCACCGGCCCGGGCCCGTCCCACCGGGGTCAGCGAGCTCGACCGGGTCCTCGGCGGCGGCCTGGTCCCCGGCGCGGTGGTGCTGCTCGCCGGCGAGCCGGGGGTCGGCAAGTCCACCCTGCTGCTCGACGTGGCCCAGCAGTGGGCCGCCGGCGCCGGCAGCCCCTCCCTGGTGGTCAGCGGCGAGGAGTCGGTCAGCCAGGTCCGGCTGCGCGCGGAGCGGATGGGCGCCCTGCACGACCAGCTCTACCTCGCGGCCGAGAGCGACCTCGCCGCGGTGCTCGGTCACCTCGACGCGGTCAAGCCGGGGCTGCTGGTGCTCGACTCGGTGCAGACCATCTCCACCAACAACGCCGAGGGCGTGTCGGGCGGGGTGACCCAGGTGCGGGCGGTCACCGCCGCCCTGGTCTCGGTGGCCAAGGAGCGGGGCATCGCCACCGTGCTGGTCGGCCACGTCACCAAGGACGGCCAGGTCGCCGGGCCCCGGGTGCTGGAGCACCTGGTCGACGTGGTGCTGCACTTCGAGGGCGACAAGCACTCCTCGTTGCGCATGGTGCGCGGCGTCAAGAACCGCTTCGGCGCCGCCGACGAGGTGGGTTGCTTCGAGATGCACGAGGGCGGCATCAGCAGCCTGGCCGACCCGTCCGGGCTCTTCCTGACCCGCTATTCGGAGCCGGTCCCCGGCACCTGCGTCACGGTGGCGATGGAGGGGCGCCGGGCACTCGTCACCGAGGTGCAGGCGCTGATCGGCGCGACCGTGGCCGGTTCGCCCCGGCGGACGGTCTCGGGGCTCGACTCGGCCCGGCTCGCGATGGTGCTGGCCGTGCTCCAGCGGCGCACCGAACGCCTGACCCTGCACGACCGGGAGGTCTTCGCGGCCACCGTCGGCGGCATCCGGGTGGTGGAGCCGGCGGCCGACCTCGCCGTGGCCCTCGCCGTCGCCTCGGGCGGGCTCAACCTGGCCATCGCACCCCACCTGGTGGCGATCGGCGAGGTCGGCCTGACGGGCGAGGTGCGCCGTGTCGGCGCGGTGCCGCGCCGGCTGGCCGAGGCGGCCCGGCTCGGCTTCCGGCTCGCGCTGGTGCCGACCGGCTGCGGCCCCGAGAGCACCGGCGTCACGCCGGAGCACATGCGGGTGATCGAGGTGACCGACGTACGCTCGGCGCTCCAGGCCGTCGCCCGGGCTTCCGCCGAGTGACCGCCGGGGGTGGCCGGCGGAGCGCCCGGTCCGATACCGGACAGCCCGGACGCAGGGCCACGGTCCGGGCGAGCTGGGGCATCGTGACACATCACAGTAACCACGACAGCACCCACCGCAGGGCAGTCCGTAGACTGTGCCCGTGCCGATCGACCGCGACACCGCCAAGCCTGCTGGCGCGACACCCCACGCCCGCACCGGCGCCGTGGGCTCCCCCGCCCGCGCGATCAGCGTGACCGTGACCGGCGGCGCCGGGGGCGCCGGCGACCCGTTGCGGGCGAACCTCGCCCTGATGGCCCCGGGCACCGCGCTGCGCGACGGCCTCGAGCGCATCCTGCGCGGCCGGACGGGCGCGTTGATCGTCCTCGGCTACGACAAGGTCGTCGAGGGTCTCTGCACGGGTGGGTTCCCGCTCGACGTCGAGTTCTCCGCCACCCGGGTGCGGGAGCTGTGCAAGATGGACGGCGCGGTCGTGCTCTCCAGCGACGGCACCCGGATCGTGCGGGCCGCCGTGCACCTGATGCCCGACCCCACCATCCCGACCGAGGAGTCCGGCACCCGGCACCGCACGGCGGAGCGGGTCGCCCGGCAGACGGGCTACCCGGTCATCTCGGTCAGCCAGTCGATGCGGATCATCAGCCTCTACGTCAACGGCCAGCGGCACGTGCTGGACGACTCGGCGGCGATCCTGTCCCGCGCCAACCAGGCCCTGGCCACGCTGGAGCGCTACAAGCTCCGGCTCGACGAGGTCTCCGGCACCCTCTCCGCCCTGGAGATCGAGGACCTGGTCACCGTACGGGACGCGGTCGCGGTGGTGCAGCGGCTGGAGATGGTCCGCCGTATCGCCGACGAGATCGCCGGCTACGTGGTGGAGTTGGGCACCGACGGTCGCCTGCTCGCCCTCCAGCTCGACGAGCTGATGGCCGGCGTCGATGCCGACCGCACCCTGGTGATCCGGGACTACCTGCCGGCCGGCCGGAAGTCCCGCACCCTCGACGAGGCCCTGGTGGAGCTGGATCTGCTCGGCGCGACCGAGTTGATCGACCTGGTCGCGGTCGCCAAGGCCATCGGCTACCCGGCCGCGTCCGACGCCCTCGACGCGGCGGTCAGCCCGCGCGGGTTCCGGCTGCTGGCGAAGGTGCCCCGGCTGCCGGTCGCCGTGGTCGACCGCCTCGTCGTGCACTTCGGCAGTCTCCAGCGGCTGCTGGGTGCCACGGTCGAGGATCTCCAGGCCGTCGAGGGGGTCGGCGACGCACGCGCCCGGGGCGTCCGTGAGGGGCTGTCCCGGCTCGCCGAGGCGTCGATCCTCGAACGCTACGTCTGACCCGGCCCCGTACGCCGGCGCCGGCCCGGTCCCCCGCGGGCACAGCTCCGCGCTGCGCCCGGCACCGCCATCCGGGCTGCGCCCGGCACCGCCATCCGGGCTGCGCCCGGCACCGCCATCCGGGCCGCGCCCGGCACCGCCATCCGACGGGCGGGCCCGGCCGACCGCGGCGGCCCGTCTGTCCGGCGGCCCGGTCGCGGCTCGGTCGCCGTTCCGTCACGCGGCAGTGTCCGGCGCCCAGGCTGGCCGCCCGGCCCACGGGTGGTCAGTCGGTGACGGTGAGCTTGACCGGCTCGCTGAGCTTGGTGCCGACCCGGGCATAGACCTGGTAGGTGCCGGCCGGCGGGTTGGGGCCCGCCGCCACCCCGTTGGCGCACTTGGTGGTGTCGCGGCCGTTCCAGCCCACCTGGTAGGCGCGCTCGAAGCCCGGGGTGAAGGACTGCACGTCGGAACCCTGGGCGGTGCCGCATGTGTCGGACGACCAGATCTTCTCGGCCCCCGACTTGATGAACAGCTCCTGCACGGAGGCGCCGACATCGCGGCTGCACGTCCGCTCGGACCGATTCTTGATCTTGAGCTGGAGGTCCACCACGGCCCCCCGGACCACCGAGGCGGGCTGGGCCACCGGAGTCACCGTGATCTCGGCGTCCGTGCAGGCGCCGTCGCCGGCGGCCGGCACGACGGGTGCCACCGGCGGCGAGTCGGTGGTGACCGGCTCGCCCGACGGGTCGTCGGCGTCAGGGCCGTCCGCCGCACCCGGCGAGGGCCCCCCGGTCTGCGGGGCGAGCACCGAACCGGTGGGTTCCGGCGAGGCACCGGAGGACGTCGCGCCCGGAGTGGGCTGCGCGTCACCGCCCTTCTTCGCGTTCCGGTCCGATCCGGTGCACGAATAGAGCAGGACAATCAGGAAGAGAAGCCCCGCTCCGAATACGACGGCGCGACGCCGCCAGTACACGGCGGGGGGCAGGGGGCCGACCGTCAGACGCATGATGCCCCCACCGTAGCGGCGCGGGGCACGCCAGCCCCGCACGACGCGCCGAGTCGCCCTCCGCTCACCGCACCGACCCTCCACACGCGACGGCTCCGACTGCCGACCGTGTCCCGCCGGCGACGCCGGGTCGCCGCGCCGCCGGCACTCAGAGGTACACCTTGCGCTGGTAGATGGCATGCGCACCCGCGACCCGGTCCAGGAAGAGCAGGCCGGCGCAGTGGTCGATCTCGTGCTGGAGGGCCCGCGCCTCGAACCCGTCCGTCACCAGCCGTACGGGCCGGCCGGTGCCGGGCAGGACGCCCTCCACCACCAGCCGGCTCGCCCGCTTGACGTCCCCGGTCAGGTCGGGCACCGACATGCACCCCTCGCGCGCCACCTTCCACCGGCTCGCCTCGACGACCCGGGCGTTGCACAGCACGAAGGTGCCGTGCACGGTCAGCGCCTTCGGGTGGCCCGTCACGTCCACCGCGAAGACCTGCGCACCCACGCCGACCTGCGGGGCGGCCAGCCCCACGCAGCCCGGGGACACCCGCATGGTGGCGATCAGGTCGGCGGCCAGCCGTACCGTCTCCGCCGCCGTCGGATCCACCTCGCCGCCGGAGCGGCTGAGCACCTGCTCCGGCGCGGACACCACCGGCCGCACCTCCCCCGGCACGGCCAGGGACTCCGGGGTCCAGTCGCCGAGGCCGACGTACGCCTCGATCTCCGGTCCGCGCCCGGCGCCGGTCACAGCAGGTCCGGATCGGCCGGCCGGAGAGTCACCCCGACGCCCAACTCCTCGGCCGTCGCCGCCAGCCGCCCGGCCAGCCCGTCGGCCGTGCCGGGCGGCAACTCCACCTCGGCGACCACCACGTAGAGCGAGCCGGTGAGGCGGGTGCTCAGGTCGGTGACGTTGCCGCCGGCGTCGGCGAGCACCCGGGTCATGGCCGCCACGATGCCCATCCGGTCCGCGCCGTGCACCGCCATCACGTACGGCTCGCCGGCGGGAGCCGTCTCGCCGTCGGGGGTGACCGCGCGTACGGTGGCCAGCAGTTGGCCGTCGGCGGAGAGCGGCGCCAGCGCGGCCTCGACGTCTGCGGCGGCCGGGCCCACGCAGATCAGGGTCATCGCGAAGTGCCCCCGCAGCCGGGTCATGGTGCTGTCGGTGAGGTTCGCGCCGAGCCGGGCGAGCAGCTCGGCGACGTCGGCCACGATGCCTGGCCGGTCCCGGCCGATGACGGTGATCGCGAGCTCGTTCATCCGGGCATTCTGCCCGATCCGTCCGCCGGCGCAGCAGCGCCCCGCCCGGACCGCCCAGCCAGCGGGACGGTAGTGGCGCCCGTCCTGGCACCGTCGCCCGCGCCGCCCCGGCCATGGGCCGCGTGACATCATCGGCGACGCGATGTCTGAGCCCACTTTCGCCACCCTGGTCAGCCGGTGGTACGAGGAGAACGCCCGCGACCTGCCATGGCGCGGACCCGACGTGAGCCCGTGGGCCATCCTGGTCAGCGAGGTCATGCTCCAGCAGACGCCTGTCGTGCGCGTGCTCCCCGCCTGGGAGGCCTGGCTGGCGCGCTGGCCCGAGCCGGCCGCGCTGGCGGCGGACAGCCCCGCCGAGGCCATCCGGATGTGGGGGCGGCTCGGCTATCCCCGTCGGGCGGTGCGGCTGCGCGACTGCGCGCTGGCGATCGTCGAGAGGCACGGCGGGCAGGTCCCCGACCGGCTGGACCAGTTGCTGGCGCTGCCGGGCGTCGGCACGTACACGGCCCGGGCGGTGGCCGCGTTCGCGTACGGTCAGCGGCACCCGGTGGTCGACACCAACGTGCGGCGGGTGGTCTGCCGGGCGATCGCCGGCGAACCGGACGCCGGCCCGGCGACCCGCCCGGCCGACCTGGTCGCCACCGAGGAGCTGCTCCCCGTCGAACCGGCCGCCGCCGCCCTGGCCAGCGCGGCCTTCATGGAGCTGGGCGCGGTGATCTGCGTCGCCAGGTCGCCCCGCTGCGGCGTCTGCCCCGTCGAATCGGTCTGCGCCTGGCGCGCGTCCGGCCGCGAGGCGCCCGCGGGTCCGACGCGCCGCCCCCAGCGGTACGCCGGCACCGACCGCCAGGTACGCGGGCTGCTGCTCGGCGTACTGCGGGAGACGACCGGGCCGGTGCCGCACCAGCGGCTCGACCAGGTGTGGGCCGACGACGTCCAGCGGTCCCGGGCGCTCGCCGGACTGGTGCGGGACGGTCTCGTGGAACCGGTCGGCGAATCCTCGTTCCGCCTCATCGGCGACGGGCCACCGGTCCCGGTGGGCTGACCCGGCACGGACGCTGGGGCGGCGCTGCACGGCACGGCGCGGGGCGGCGGCGCACGGCCCGGCGCCGCGCGGCGTGGGCGGCGTGGGCGCTGGGCGGCGCAGGACGCTGGGCGGCGCCGAGTCGGCGTGGGCCAGCCCCGGGCGTGACGAAAGGGCCGGCCCCTTGTGGGGGCCGGCCCTTGTCGTTGGGCTTTCGCCGGTTGGGTGTAGCTGGGTGGTGCGTGTCGCCGTTGCTTGGGTCAGGCGGTGTAGCCGCGGGTGGCGATCCAGTCGGCGAGGTTGTCGACGCTCATGCGGTAGGAGGCCTGGTTGGGGTTGGCGGAGTCGGCGATGGTGACGGTGTTGCCGTTGTCGCGGTAGCCGACGACGCTGATGTAGTGCCCGCCTTCGAAGGAGTGGGTGGTGCCGTCGGTGTCGGTGGCGGTGCCGGCGATGTTGGCGACGATGGCGTGGCCTTCGTCGATGGCGGTGACGATGTCGCTGCGTAGCTTGTCGGTCTGCTTGTCGTCGGCCTTGGCGCCGGGGATCTCCACCGACTGGTAGGCGTCGGTGCCGGTCTCCTTGTTCAGCACGGGGGTGATGTCGTTGATGGAGTTGGTGCCGGCTTCGGTGGTGCCCATGCGCTGGGCCATGCCGTCGACGTCGATGTTCTTGCCCTGCACGCTGAGGGCGTTGCGGGCGGCGGCGGGGCCGCAGTAGTAGAAGTTGGGCTGGGCTTCGTAGCGCACGCCGAGTTCGCGCTCGCTGCCCTTGCGGTCCTGGGTGACGGTGGCGGACGCGGGCGTGGTGGGGGCGGCGAGGGCGGTGGTGACGGGGCCGGCGATGGCGCCGCCGGTGAAGGCGAGCCCGGCAGCGGTCAGGGCGGTCTTACGCAGGATGTCGGTACGCATGATGGCAGCACCTTTCGATCGGGGGTACGCGACACACACCACGGGGGGACCGGTGGCGTCGCGGGCTGAGGGAAAGGTCGAACCAGGTACGCCCTCGACGAGAGGGTGGGGCGCGTCCGGGGGATGTAACGACACGGGCCCGGCCGGCATTCCGACCGGCGACCCGACCATCCCGGAGGGGCTCGGGGGCCTGGGGGCCCGGGGTTACGCGCTCACGGTGGTTACAACGACCCGCGCCCCCGACCCATGCCCACCACATCCGTGCCGCCGGTCACCACAAACCGCCACGAAACGGATGAACAGCCCGATCGGTCCTACCGATGGCACCGCCACGAAACCGGACGCGCGCCCCAGACCGGCCGTGACGCCGCCGACCGCTGCGCGTCGGGACGGTTCCCGGTCGACGTACTGACGGCAGCGGTGCACGCCCGCCCCGGGGCGAAACCAGGCGGCCTTCCTGTCGCGGCCTACGCGCTGGCGGACAGCGGCCCGCCCCACCTGACCGCCCCGGGCGGCCTTCCGCGTGGGCCCATCACCCGCCGGAGTCTCCGGAGCCCGCCCGACACCCGCCGCCACTACCGTCAACCGGGACGCCCAGCCGGGAACGCTGGCGTGGACGCCGGTCACGGCGGCGTTGACGGTGGACGATCATGCAGTTGCGGTGGGGTCAAAACGCCTGAATGGGTGCCTACCCGGCACCACAACTGCATGATCGGCGCGGGCAGGGGGCGCGGGCATGGGGTGGCGCGGGCAGAGGGTGGCGCCGGGCAGGGGGCGGGGTGAGCGGGGGTGGCGCGGGCAGGGGCGGGGGTGGGGAAAGAGGCGGCGGCCCGGTGGCTGGTGCCACCGGGCCGCCGCCCTCGTGCTGTTTTCGGTCCTACTCGTCCGCGCCTGCGGCGGCGGTGCCACCGAGGTCGGCCGGGACGGCGTCCGGCACGGTGGCCGGCCGGTCCGCGCCCGTGAAGATGAGCTTGGACTTGTCGATGTCCTCCGGATCGCCCTCGCAGTCCACCACCACGATCTGACCCGGGGTCAGCTCGTTGAAGAGGATCCGCTCGGACAGGTTGTCCTCGATGTCGCGCTGGATCGTGCGACGCAGCGGACGCGCACCGAGCACCGGGTCGAAGCCCTTCTTCGCCAGGTACTTCTTGGCGTTGTCGGTCAACTCCAGACCCATGTCCTTGTTCCGCAGCTGGCCCTCGATCCGCTGGATCATGATGTCGACGATCGACAGGATCTCCAGCTGGCGCAGCTGGTGGAAGACGATGGTGTCGTCGATCCGGTTGAGGAACTCAGGCCGGAAGTGCTGCTTGAGCTCGTCGTTGACCTTCTGCTTCATCCGGTCGTAGTTGGACTCGGAGTCCTCCGACGCCTGGAAGCCGAGCGAGACCGCCTTGGCGACGTCGCGGGTGCCCAGGTTGGTGGTCAGGATGATGACCGTGTTCTTGAAGTCCACGATCCGACCCTGACCGTCGGTGAGCCGACCGTCCTCCAGGATCTGGAGCAGCGTGTTGAACACGTCCGGGTGGGCCTTCTCGATCTCGTCGAAGAGGACCACCGAGAACGGCCGACGCCGCACCTTCTCGGTCAGCTGGCCGCCCTCGTCGTAGCCGACGTAGCCGGGAGGGGCACCCACCAGCCGGGAGACCGTGTAGCGGTCGTGGAACTCGGACATGTCCAGCTGGATGAGGGCGTCCTCGCTGCCGAACAGGAACTCGGCGAGCGCCTTGGAGAGCTCGGTCTTACCGACACCGGACGGGCCGGCGAAGATGAACGAGCCCGACGGACGCTTCGGGTCCTTCAGGCCGGCCCGGGTGCGCCGGATCGCCTTCGAGACCGCCTTGACCGCGTCCTCCTGGCCGATGACGCGCTTGTGCAGCTCGTCCTCCATGCGCAGCAGGCGCGAGGTCTCCTCCTCGGTCAGCTTGTAGACCGGGATGCCGGTCCAGTTGCCGAGCACCTCGGCGATCTGCTCGTCGTCGACCTCGCTGACGACGTCCAGGTCACCGGCCTTCCACTCCTTCTCCCGCTGCGCCTTCTGGCCGAGGAGCTGCTTCTCCTTGTCGCGCAGCTGGGCGGCGCGCTCGAAGTCCTGCGCGTCGATCGCGGACTCCTTGTCGCGACGCACCTGGGCGATGCGCTCGTCGAAGTCGCGCAGGTCCGGCGGCGCGGTCATCCGGCGGATCCGCATCCGGGCGCCGGCCTCGTCGATCAGGTCGATCGCCTTGTCCGGCAGGAAGCGGTCGGAGATGTACCGGTCGGCCAGCGTCGCGGCGGCCACGAGAGCCGCGTCGGTGATGCTGACCCGGTGGTGCGCCTCGTAGCGGTCGCGCAGGCCCTTGAGGATCTCGATGGTGTGGGCCAGCGACGGCTCACCCACCTGGATCGGCTGGAAGCGGCGCTCGAGGGCGGCGTCCTTCTCCAGGTGCTTGCGGTATTCGTCGAGCGTGGTCGCGCCGATGGTCTGCAGCTCGCCACGGGCCAGCATCGGCTTGAGGATGCTCGCCGCGTCGATCGCACCCTCGGCGGCACCCGCGCCGACCAGGGTGTGGATCTCGTCGATGAAGAGGATGATGTCGCCGCGGGTGCGGATCTCCTTGAGCACCTTCTTGAGGCGCTCCTCGAAGTCACCGCGGTAGCGGGAGCCGGCGACCAGGGCACCGAGGTCGAGCGTGTAGAGCTGCTTGTCCTTGAGCGTCTCGGGCACCTCGCCCTTGATGATCTTCTGGGACAGCCCCTCCACCACGGCGGTCTTGCCGACGCCGGGCTCACCGATCAGGACCGGGTTGTTCTTGGTGCGGCGGGAGAGCACCTGCATGACCCGCTCGATTTCCTTCTCGCGCCCGATGACCGGGTCGAGCTTGCCCTCGCGGGCGGCCTGGGTCAGGTTGCGGCCGAACTGGTCCAGCACGAGGCTGGTGGACGGCGCGGCCTCGCCCGGCGTGGCGCCCGCCGCGGCCGGCTCCTTGCCCTGGTAGCCGGAGAGCAGCTGGATCACCTGCTGGCGGACCCGGTTGAGGTCGGCGCCGAGCTTGACCAGCACCTGGGCGGCGACGCCCTCGCCCTCGCGGATCAGGCCGAGCAGGATGTGCTCCGTGCCGATGTAGTTGTGGCCGAGCTGCAGCGCCTCGCGCAGCGACAGCTCCAGCACCTTCTTGGCCCGCGGCGTGAACGGAATGTGCCCGCTCGGCGCCTGCTGGCCCTGGCCGATGATCTCCTCGACCTGCTGCCGCACACCCTCCAGGGAGATGCCGAGGCTCTCCAGAGCCTTGGCGGCGACGCCCTCACCCTCGTGGATCAGGCCCAGCAGGATGTGTTCCGTACCGATGTAGTTGTGGTTGAGCATCCGGGCCTCTTCCTGGGCCAGGACGACAACCCGTCGCGCTCGGTCGGTGAACCGCTCGAACATGCCCTCGTGCTCCTCACGTGCCGTGCGCACTCGATCTTGATGGTCAAGAAGTCGTGGCGGGGCCGGTGCGCGGACGACCGGGACGGGCGTCCGTGCCTCCTTACTCTATCGCCGCGGACCGACTCCGCTGAGGTCGTGTGTCCCCGCCGGAAGCCGTGTACGCGTCGTTTTGCACAACCGTCCGCGCTCAGGGGGTGTTCCGGTACCCCTGCCTGTACGCGCAGAGCGAAATTCGACCCCGGTCGTGGACCCCTCGTGCGGGTCGCGCCGGTGCCGACGCGGCCCGGATCCGGGCCGTCCGGGAGTCGTCCACAGGCTGTGGACAGACTCTCCACCGGCTGTGGACAACGACCGTCGGGACGGAATTCTTCCCGCTCGGACGCGACCCCGGGCGGATACGGCGACGCCGGCCCGGAGTCGTGCTCCGGCCCGGCGTCGGTGTCGCCCGTCGGCGCTCCCGGTCAGTGACCGGCCTTCGCGTGGTACTCGTCGACGATCTCCTGGGGGATCCGGCCCCGGTCGGAGATGTCCTTGCCGGCCTTCTTGGCCCAGGCGCGGATCGCCTTGTTCTGCTCCCGGTCGGCGGTGGCGCCACCCCGGCCGCGCGCGGCCCGGCCGCCGACGACGACGCCGCCCCTGCCCACCTTGGTGCCGTGGGCGATGTACGAGGCGAATACGTCGCGCAATTTCTCGGCGTTCGAGCTAGACAGGTCGATCTCGTACTGAACGCCGTCGAGCGCGAACTTGACCGTCTCGTCAGCGTCCCCGCCGTCCAGGTCATCGACCAGCTTATGAATGATCTGCTTGGCCACGTCCCACATTCCTTTCGAGCAGGGTGCTCCTGCAAACTGTAAGCACAATAACCCGCGCGGCGCTTGCCGCGTCAATAGGATGCGGTAACGACCCGGTGGAGATGCGCGGCTACTCCGGGCGAACCAGGGGGAAGAGGATGGTTTCCCGAATTCCCAGGCCGGTGAGCGCCATCAAGAGCCGGTCGATTCCCATTCCCATACCCCCGGCCGGCGGCATTCCATACTCCATCGCCCGGAGAAAGTCCTCGTCCAGCCGCATGGCCTCGTCGTCGCCGCGGGCGCCGAGCTGTGCCTGGGCCACCAGCCGCTCCCGCTGCACCACCGGGTCCACCAGCTCGGAGTACGCGGTCCCCAGCTCGAAACCGAGCACGTAGAGGTCCCACTTCTCGGCCAGCCCGGGCTCGCTGCGGTGCGCCCGGGTCAGCGGGCTCGTCTCCTCCGGGTAGTCACGGACGAAGGTGGGCGCCTGGAGGCTCGGCACCACCAGCTCCTCGAACAGTTCCTCCGCGAGCTTGCCCGGCCCCCACTTCGGGTCGACCGCCAAACCCACCTTGTCGGCGTACTCCACCAGCCGGGCGCGCTCGGTGCGCACCGTGACCTCCTCGCCGAGGGCCTCGGAAAGCACCCCGAAGAGGGTCACCGAGCGCCACTCGCCGCCGAGATCGAACTCCCGGCCGTCGGCGTGCGTCACGACGGTCGAGCCGCTGACGGCGATCGCCGCCTGCTGCACGAGATTCCGGGTCAGCTCGGCCATGGTGTCGTAGTCGCCGTACGCCTCGTATGCCTCGAGCATCGCGAACTCGGGCGAGTGCGAAGAGTCGACACCCTCATTACGGAAGTTGCGGTTGATCTCGAAGACCCGGTCGACGCCGCCGACGACGGCCCGCTTGAGAAACAGTTCCGGCGCGATTCGCAGATACAGATCGGTGCTGAGTGCATTGCTGTGGGTCACGAATGGCCGGGCCGCCGCGCCGCCGTGCAGCAGCTGGAGCATCGGGGTCTCCACCTCGATGAAGTCCCGGCCGTGCAGCGAGTCGCGCAGGCTGCGCACGGTCGTGGCCCGGGTACGCACCATCTGGCGGGCCTGCGGCCGGACGATCAGGTCCACGTAGCGCTGCCGGACCCGCGCCTCCTCGCTCAGCGGCTTGTGGGCCACCGGCAGCGGACGGAGCGCCTTCGCCGTCACCGCCCACTGCTCGACCAGCACGGACAGCTCGCCACGCCGGCTGGTGATCACCTCGCCGGTCACGCCGACGAGGTCACCGAGGTCGACCAGGCGCTTCCAGTCGTTGAGCCGGTCGGGGCCGACCCGGTCGAGGGAGAGCATGGCCTGCAACTCCGTGCCGTCGCCGTCCCGGAGGGTGGCGAAGCAGAGCTTGCCGGTGTTGCGTACGAAGATCACCCGACCGGTGACCGAGACCTGGTCCCCCGTGGCGGTGTCGGTGGGCAGCTCGGCGTACTTCTCGCGGATCTCGGCCAGCGTGCTGGTCCGGGGGAATCCGATGGGGTACGGCTCGACGCCCTCGGCGAGCATCCGGTCCCGCTTCTCCCGGCGGACCTTCATCTGCTCGGGAAGGTCGTCGGCGGGATCGACTGGCACGGGGTTCTGCTCGGTCACGGCACGCTTCCTCAGAAGGAGATTTCGGGCGGGGTCAGGCCCCGAGCGTACTCAAGGCCCCCGGAGGGCGTTACGGGATAACCAGCCCGCATGACCGGCCCCACTCGCGCCCTCCCGGCGGCCGGGGTTCAGACGTTGCGCTCGTAGACCATCCGCAGGCCGATCAGGGTGATCATCGGCTCGTGGTGGGTGATCGTGCGGCACTCGTTGATCACGAGCGAGGCCAGCCCGCCGGTGGCGATCACGGCGCTCACCTCGCCGATCTCCTCGATCATCCGCTCGACGATCCGGTCCACCTGCCCGGCGAAGCCGAAGTAGAGGCCGGACTGGAGGCACTCGACGGTGTTCTTGCCGATCACCGAGCGGGGCCTGGTCGCCTCCACCTTGCGCAGCTGGGCGGCCCGGGCGGCGAGCGCGTCGAAGGAGATCTCGATGCCCGGGGCGAAGGCGCCGCCGAGGAACTCGCCCCGGCCGCTGATCACGTCGAAGTTGGTGGTGGTGCCGAAGTCCACCACGATCGACGGCCCGCCGTAGAGGGTGTACGCGGCCAGGGTGTTGACCACCCGGTCGGCGCCCACCTCCTTCGGGTTGTCGATGGCGAGCTGCACCCCGGTGCGCACCCCCGGCTCGACGATCACGCTCGGCAGGTCCGCGTAGTAGCGGGCGAGCATGTTGCGCAGCGAGCGCAGCGCGGCCGGGACCGTGGAGCAGGCCGCGACCCCGGTGATCTCGACGGCGTCCGCGGCGAGCAGGCCCCGGAACTTCAGGCCCAGCTCGTCGGCCGTCGCCCGCGCATCGGTCTTGATCCGCCAGGAGTGCACCAGCTTGTCGCCGTCGAAGGTCGCCAGCACGGTGTTGGTGTTTCCGATGTCGATGCAGAGCAGCACGCTCGCAGCCTAGACAACGCCCGGCCGCCGGTTCACCCGGTGCGCAGGTCCATGGCGATGTCGAGGATCGGCGAGGAGTGCGTCAGGGCCCCGACCGACAGGAAGTCGACGCCGGTCGCCGCGTACCGCGCCGCCACGTCGAGGGTCAGCCCGCCGGTCGCCTCCAGCTCCGCCCGGTCCCCCACCAGGGCGGCCACCTCGGTGAGCATCTCCGGGGTCATGTTGTCCAGCAGCAGGAAGTCCGCGCCGGCCTCGACCGCCTCCACCGCCTCGGCGACCGTGTCCACCTCGACCTGGACCGGCACGTCCGGGAAGGTCTCCCGGACCCGTCGGAAGGCCGCCGTGATGCCGCCCGCCGCGAACTTGTGGTTGTCCTTGATCATCGCGACGTCGTGCAGGCCCATCCGCTTGTTGGTGCCGCCGCCCGCGCGGACCGCGTACTTCTCCAGGGCGCGCAGGCCCGGGGTCGTCTTGCGGGTGTCCAGCACCATCGCCTTGGTGCCGGCCAGGGCGTCCGCCCAGGCCCGGGTGTGGGTGGCCACGCCGGACATCCGGCAGAGCAGGTTGAGCGCCGTGCGCTCCGCGGTGAGCAGCAGCCGGGTCGGGCCGGTCACCGTGGCCAGCACGTCGCCGCGCGCCACCCGCTCGCCGTCGCGGGCCACCACCGACACCTCGACCGTGCGACCGGCGCCGGTCGCCTCGCCGACCAGCTCGAACACGGCCGCCGCCACGGCCAGCCCGGCCACCACGCCGTCGGCGCGGGCCACCAGGTCGGCCGTGTCGGTCTGCCCGGCCGGGATGGTGGCGACGCTGGTGACGTCCAGCAGGTCCGGGCCCAGGTCCTCGGCGAGCGCGGCCTCGACCGTCCGCCGCACCTGCGCCGGATCCAGGCCGGCGTCCCGCAGTGCCCGTTCCGTCGACTCCGTCATCGGGTCCCCTCCCACGCTTGCGTCAGCCGGCCCTGCACCCCGACCGCGCCGACCAGGTGGCCGTGCCACCGCTCGTCGGCCGTCGGGAAGTCCTCCCGCCAGTGGCAGCCCCGGGTCTCCCGGCGGGCGTACGCGGCGGCGACCAGCGCCGACGCCACGGTGATCAGGTTCGTCGCCTCCCAGTCGGCCGTCCGGGGCCGGCCCCGGCCCTCGCCGAGCCCGGTCAGCACGCCGGCGGTCGCCGCGAGGGTCTCCGCCGAGCGGAGCACGCCCGCGCCCCGGGTCATCGCCCGTTGCAGCGTCGGCGTCGCCTCGGCCGGCACCACCCAGCCCTCGCCGCCCACCCAGGCGCCCGTCGCCGCCGGCTGGGCCTGCTCGGGCAGCCCGGCCGCGATGTCCTCGGCGATCCGCCGGGAGAAGACCAGCCCCTCCAGCAGCGAGTTGCTGGCCAGCCGGTTCGCGCCGTGCACGCCGGTGCAGGCGACCTCGCCGCACGCGTACAGCCCGGGGATGGAGGTGCGGCCGCGCAGATCCGTGCGGACGCCGCCGGAGGCGTAGTGCGCGGCCGGGGCGACCGGGATCAGATCGGTCCCCGGGTCGACCCCGATGGCCAGGCAGGACGCGACGATGGTCGGGAAGCGCCGGGCCAGGAAGTCACCGCCCAGGTGCCGGGCGTCGAGGAACACGTGGTCCGCCCCGGTGGCCAGCAGGACCCGGTGGATGCCCTTGGCCACCACGTCCCGGGGCGCCAGCTCGGCCAGCTCGTGCTGCCCGGCCATGAACCGCTTGCCGTCGCCGTCGACCAGGTGGGCGCCCTCGCCGCGCAGCGCCTCGGAGACCAGCGGCTGCTGGGCGTGCCCTGCACCGGGCACGCCGGCGCCGCCCGGGGTGATCAGCGCGGTCGGGTGGAACTGGACGAACTCCACGTCGGTCACCGCCGCGCCGGCCCGCATCGCGAGGGCCACCCCGTCCCCGGTCGAGACGGCCGGGTTGGTGGTGGCCGCGTAGATCTGGCCCATCCCGCCGGTGGCCAGGACGACCGCCCGGGCCAGGATGGCGCCCACGCCGTCCTCGCTGCCCTCGCCGAGCACGTGCAGGGTGATGCCGCAGGCCGGGCCGAGCCCCTCCGGGGAGTCCCCGGGGGCGCGCAGCAGGTCCAGCACCAGGGCGTGCTCCACCAGCCGGATCCAGGGGTCGCGGCGCACGGCGGCGTGCAGGGCACGCTGCACCTCGGCCCCGGTGGCGTCGCCGCCGGCGTGCACGATCCGGTCGGCCCGGTGCCCGCCCTCACGGGTCAGCATGAGTGAGCCGTCCGGGTTGCGGTCGAACTCCGCCCCGATCCGCATCAGCTCGCGCAGCCGGGTGGGGCCCTCCTCGACCAGCACCCGCACCGCCGCCGGGTCGCAGAGCCCGACGCCGGCGATCTCGGTGTCCGAGGCGTGCGCGGTCGGGGTGTCCCGCGGGTCGAGCACGGCGGCGATGCCGCCCTGCGCCCAGCGGGTCGACCCCTCGTCGATGTCGACCTTGGTGACCACGGTGACGTGCAGCCCCGCCTCGCGCAGGTGCAACGCGGCGGTCAGGCCCGCCACCCCGGAGCCGACCACGATCACGTCGGTGGTCTCCACCCAGCCGGGCGCGGGGGCGGCCAGCAGTCTGGGCAGCGCCGGCAGGTCGACGGTCGGAAGGTCCATGCCCACAGTCAACCCGAAGGGCCCTCGCGGGGGGCGGCGGGGGCGGGACGAGTGGTTTGGGCCATGGGGTCCCGAGCCGGGCGGGCCGGCCGACGCCACGCGTGGGCCGCCCTGCGTGGACCGGCGCGCGCTACCTCGCCCGGACCGGGAGGGCCGCCGGGCCCGCGCCCCGCAGCGAGCCGGTCACCGTACGGTCGTCGAGCCAGAGGTAGCAGCGGACGCCCCGGTCCCCGACGCGCCACCGGCCCTGCCCCGGCGGACGGACCACCACCCCGCTGCGGAAGCGCAGGTCGGCGTCGTCGGGCACCCCCACGTAGCGGCCGAGCACCGAGCGGCAGCCGGCGTACAGCGGGGCCCAGTCGGCGGCCCGGGTCGGGTACGGGCGGTCGGGCGCCCGCCACACCCCGACGAACTCGGCGTCGTGCCGGGCAGCGCAGTCGACCGGGAGCAGCGTCCGCACCGACCCGCCCCGGGAGCGGGCCTGCTGGCAGCCCAGGCGTAGCGGGGACGGCCCCCGCAGCGCGTCCCGGAGGCTGCCGGTGCGGACCACCACCGTGGCGGCGGCCTCGGCGGTGCTCACCTCGGTCAGGTCGCACCGGTACCAGCGGGCGCCCGCCGTCCAGCCCGCCCCGGACGGCACCGCCACCGCCAGCCGCAGCCGCCCCGCCCGCCAGTCGGCGCCCACGTGACCGGTCGCCCGGGCGTCGCAGTCGGCGAAGGCGCCCCGCAGCTCGGCCGAGCCGCCCGGCGGTGGGGCGGGCCGCCCGGCCGGGAAGGCGCCCACGTGCACGGTCTCGACCCGGTGCGGCACCGCGCAGTCCACCGGCGCGTACGCCGCCAGGGTCACCACGTCGACGAAGTCGGCGACCTGGCACACCCCTGCGGCCGGGGTGAAGGGCCCGGCGGCGGGTGGGGCCGCCCAGTCGTCGACCAGGTCACCGTCCAGCCCGCCGGCGTCGGCGCAGCCGGCCAGGAGCGCGGCCGTGGCGACGGCGGCGAGCAGGGTGGTCATCGCACGGCGCACAGCGGCCTCCCCCAGCCACCCGCGTCTATCGACGGGCAATCAGACTACCCAGGGATGACCTTCCGGTGACAGACCGCACGCACGCCTGCTCCCCGCACCGCCATGATCCTGCGGTCACGAAGGGTACGAAAGCCCACCGAATGCCCCGGCGGACGGGCGGAAGGCGGGAACGGGCGGTCAGACGGCGGCGGCGAGGGGATTGGGGATCGGGGCGCCGGCGGTGCCGGGTGCGGCGGTGGTCGGGTCGGCGTTCAGCTCGACGACGCGGTTGTCGGCGTCGACGTGCACGACCCGCGGCCGGTAGGCGCGGGCCTCGACGTCGTCCATCTGCCCGTACGAGATGAGGATGACCAGGTCTCCCGGGTGCACCAGGTGGGCGGCGGCGCCGTTGATGCCGATCACGCCGCTGCCCCGCTCGCCCGGGATCACGTACGTCTCCAGCCGCGCCCCGTTGGTGATGTCCACGATCGCCACCTGCTCGCCGGGAATCAGGTCGGCGGCGTCGAGCAGGTCCTCGTCGACGGTCACCGAGCCGACGTAGTGCAGGTCGGCCTGGGTCACCGTGGCCCGGTGGATCTTCGACTTGAGCATGGTGCGCAGCATCGGGATGCCTTTCGCGAAGGTTGGGGGGCGGGGTTCAGGAACGGGGGGCGAGCCGGATCGCCGCGTTGTCGATCAACCGGGTGGCGCCCACCCAGGCGGCCACGAGCAGCCGCGCCGGCCCGGACACCGGCCCCGGTTCCAGGTCCGGGTCGGTGAGCACCAGGTAGTCGAGGCGCGCGCCGGGCGTACCGGCGCCGAAGGCCGCGTGCGCGGCGGCGAGCACCGCCCCCGCGTCACCACCCCCGTCGGCGGCCTCGGCCCCGGCTCGCAGCGCCGCCGACAGGCTCAGCGCGGCCTCCCGCTCGGCCGGGGACAGGTAGCGGTTGCGGCTGGACAGGGCCAGCCCGTCCGGCTCCCGTACGGTCGGCACGCCGACCACCTCGACCGGCACGTCGAGGTCCCGGGCCATCCGCCGCACCAGGGTCAGCTGCTGGTAGTCCTTCTCGCCGAAGAACGTCAGGTCGGGGCGGGTGAGCTGGAGCAGCTTCAGCACCACGGTGAGCACCCCGTGGAAGAACCCGGGGCGGCTCTGCCCCTCCAGGTCCTCCCCCAGCGGGCCCGGGTTCACCCGCACCCGGGGCTGGCCGTCCGGGTACATGTCGGTCACCGAGGGGGCGAAGACCACGTCCGCGCCCGCCCGCCGGCAGATCTCCAGGTCGGCGTCGAGGGTGCGCGGGTAGCGGTCGAAGTCCTCGTTCGGGCCGAACTGCAACGGGTTGACGAAGATCGTGACGAGCACGTGGTCGGCGCGCTCCCGGGCCGCCCGCAGCAGCGTCTCGTGCCCGGAGTGCAGCGCGCCCATGGTCATCACGACGCCCACGGTGCCCTTGAGCCCGTCGCGCGCCGCCGCCAGCTCGGCGCGGGTGTGCACCAGTTCCGTCACCTGTCCCCCTCCGTCCACCGTCGGCCCGGTCACGCCGCCACCTCGCGCCGGTCGCCGGCGAGCACGCCGAGCAGCGACTCCGCGTCGACCGGCCGCAACCGGCCCGCGGCGATCGCCCGGTCGGCCGTACGCCGGGCCAGGGCCAGGTAGGGCGCGACCGACTCGGGGGCGGTCGCGGCGAGCCGGGCCAGGTGCCGCTCGACCGTGCCGGCGTCGCCCCGGGACACCGGCCCGGTCAGCGCGTCGTCGCCGAGGCGCAGCGCGTTCTCCAGGGCGGCCCGCAGCAGCGGGGCGAGCACCTTCTCCGGCTGGGCCACCCCGGCGTCGCGCAGCCGGTCAGCCGCCTCGTTGACCAGGGTCACCAGGTGGTTGGCGCCGTGCGCCAGCGCCGCGTGGTAGAGCGGCCGGTCCGCCTCGCCGACCCACTCCGGCACCCCGCCGAGGTCGGCGACCAGCCGGGCGGCCAGGGGGCGCAGCTCCGCCGGGGCGGTCACCCCGTACGAGATGCCGGCCAGCCGGGCCAGGTCGTCCGGCGTACCGGTGAAGGTCATCGCGGGGTGCAGGGCGAGCGGGCGGGCGCCCGCCGCGGCGGCGGGGGCGAGCACGGCCAGCCCGTGCGCGCCGGAGGTGTGCGCGACAACCTGGCCGGGGCGCAGCGCGCCGCCGTCGGCCAGGGCGGCGACCACCCCGGCGAGCGCGTCGTCGGGTACGGCGACCAGCAGCAGGTCGGTGGCCACCCGCGCCACGGCGGCGGCGGAGCGGCGGGGCGCGTCGGGAAGCAGCAGCGCGGCCCGGGCCCGGGAGGCGCCGGACCCGGCCGTGACGGCGACGACCCGGTGGCCGGCGGCGGCGAGTGCGGCGCCCAGCACGGTGCCGACCCGGCCGGAGCCGACGACGCCGACGGTGAGGAGACGGGGGGTGGCGGCCGGCGGTACGGCGGCCCCGTGGGGGGCGGCCGGGCGCGGGCGCAGGGGTGCGCTCATGGGCGACGATCCAGTCCTCGAGAAGGGGTACCGGTCGATGGCAAGTATGCGCCGGGGTCACGGAACCGGGACAAGGATGTGTGAAAACGTTCACCGGCGGGCACCGGCGGCACGCCCGGGGACGGCGTGTCCGCTCCGCCGGCTGACCGTAGGGTCGGACCGTGACGCACGCCGTACGGCCAGCCGGTGGCGGGCAGGACAGGCAGCTCGGGAGGAACGAACTGATGCCGGAGCGCTGGCGGGACGCGATGGAACGGGCGCTCTACGGGCCGGGCGGCTTCTTCGTCTCCGGGTCGGGCCCCGCCGGCCACTTCCGCACCAGCGTGCACGCGTCCCCGGCCTTCGCCGACGCGCTGCTGCGGCTCGTCGAGCAGGTCGACGCCGCCCTCGGCCACCCCGCCGACCTCCACGTGGTCGACGTGGGCGCGGGCCGGGGCGAGCTGCTGCGCGCCCTCTCCGCCGCGCTGGGGGTCGCCGCCCGGCCCTCGGCCTCGTCCGGCCCGCCGTCCGCCGGTCCCGCGCCCTCCGCGTCGGCTCCGCTCGCCTCCCGGGTACGCCTCACCGCGGTCGAGAAGGCTCCCCGACCGGCTGACCTGCCCGACGGGATCGACTGGCTCGACGAGATCCCCGACGGGATCACCGGGCTGCTGGTGGCCACCGAGTGGCTGGACAACGTGCCGCTCGACGTGGCGGTGCACACCGCCGAGGGCTGGCGTTACCTGCTGGTCGACCCGGCCACCGGCGAGGAGACCGTCGGTGACCCGGTCGACCCCGCCGACGCGGACTGGCTGGCCCGATGGTGGCCGGTGCCGGTGGCCGGCATCGACGGGACCGGCCCGACCGGGTCGGGGTTCCGGGCGGCCCGATCGGCGGAGGAATCGAGCCTGACCGTCCGGAGCAGCCGCCCGGAACCCCTGACAGCAGTCAGAGCCGAGATCGGCCGGACGCGCGACGACGCCTGGGCCGGGGCGGTGGGAAAGCTCGACCGGGGGCTGGCGCTGGCCGTGGACTACGGGCACCTGCGGGACGGCCGGCCCGTGGACGGGACGTTGACCGGGTACCGGGGCGGGCGGCAGGTGCCGCCGGTGCCGGACGGGAGCCGCGACGTCACCGCGCACGTCGCCGTCGACTCGGTCGCCTCCGCCGGTGGCCGGGTCGCGCGGTGCGCGTACGACCTGGGGTCGCAGCGGGAGGCGCTGCGGACGCTCGGGGCCGACGGCGGCCGGCCCCCGCTCAGCCTGGCCGCCAGCGACCCGGCCGGGTACGTGCGGGCGCTCGCCGCCGCGTCGGCGGTGGCCGAACTGACCGACCCTGCCGGGCTGGGCGGGCACTGGTGGCTGCGGCAACCGGTCGGCGTCGACCCCGCGCGGTTCATGGCACGATGACGGTCATGACCACGGATGCCGGCGACCTCCGCGAGCTGACCGTCGGCACCGGGGCCGGCGGCGATCAGCTCGGCACCGACATGGTGCTCAACATCGGGCCGCAGCACCCCTCCACGCACGGCGTGCTCCGGCTCAGGCTGGTGCTCGACGGCGAGCGGGTGGTGGCCTGCGAGCCGATCGTCGGCTACATGCACCGGGGCGCGGAGAAGCTCTTCGAGGTCCGCGACTACCGGCAGATCATCGTGCTGGCCAACCGGCACGACTGGCTCTCGGCCTTCTCCAACGAGCTGGGCGTGGTGCTCGCCGTCGAGCGGCTGATGGGCATGGAGGTGCCGGAGCGGGCCACCTGGCTGCGGATGGCCCTCGCGGAGCTGAACCGGGTGCTCAACCACCTGATGTTCCTCGGCTCCTACCCGCTGGAGATCGGCGCGATCACGCCGATGTTCTACGCGTTCCGCGAGCGGGAGACCATCCAGGCGGTGATGGAGGAGGTCTCCGGGGGCCGGATCCACTACATGTTCAACCGGGTCGGCGGGCTCAAGGAGGAGATCCCCGCCGGCTGGACCGGTCGGGCGCGGGCCGCCATCGCCGAGGTCCGCCGGCGGATGCCGGACCTGGACAACCTCATCCGGCGCAACGACATCTTCCTGGCCCGTACGGTCGGCGTCGGGGTGCTCTCCGCGGCGGACGCCGCCGCGTTCGGCGCGTCCGGGCCCGTCGCCCGGGCCTCCGGCCTCGACCTGGACCTGCGCCGCGACGAGCCCTACCTGGCCTACGACCAGCTGGACGTGCCGGTGGTGACGAAGACCGCCGGGGACTGCCACGCCCGCTTCGAGGTGCTGCTCGACCAGGTGTACGCCTCACTCGACCTCGCCGAGCAGTGCCTGGACCGGGTGGACCGGCTCACCGGGCCGGTCAACACCCGGCTGCCGAAGGTGCTCAAGGCCCCCGAGGGGCACACCTACGCCTGGACCGAGAACCCGCTCGGCATCAACGGCTACTACCTGGTCTCCCGGGGCGAGAAGACGCCGTGGCGGCTGAAGCTGCGCACCGCGTCGTACGCGAACGTGCAGGCGCTGGCCACCCTGCTCCCCGGCTGCCTGGTGCCGGACCTGATCGCCATCCTCGGCTCGATGTTCTTCGTGGTGGGCGACATCGACAAGTGACCCGGCCGCGTACGCCCGTCCGGTCGCGGCGGGCGGCGCGGCGGCTGCCGGTCGGAACCGCCGTCCGGGTCAGCGCCAGCGGTCGGCGTTGCGGGTGCCGCCCGCGCGGGGCTCGTCGTCCTGCGGCGGGTAGCCGTAGGGCTCCTCCTGCCGCCGGCCGTACCGCTGCGGCTCGGGCTCCGCCCGACGGGCGCGGTGCGCCTCGGGCTGACCGGCGTCGTGCCGCGCCTCGGGCTGCTGTGCCCGCTGACGGGGCGCACGCCACTCGTCGGGCACCGGCACCCCGCCGGCCGGCAGGGCCGGAGCGCCGTCCGGCTCCGACCAGCCGCCGCGCCACCCGTCGTCCGCCCGGTCCGGACCCCGGCGCGGCTCGTCCCGTCGGACCGACGCCCAGCGGTCCGCGACCCGGTACTCGGTGCCGGTGGCGTCCGCATGCACCTCGGCACGCCGCTCCCCGACCCGCAGCTCCCGGCCCCGGTCGTCGTCGCGCACGGCGGCCCACCGGTCCCCGGCGCGCAACTGCGACCAGTACTCCCCGCTCTCCGCCCCCGCCTCGTCCGGCGGGTACGCCCGGCCGCGCCCGCGCGCTTCGGCCGGCGCATCCCAGCCCGGTGCCCCCGCGACGCCCCGACCCGGGTCGTCCCGCTGCTGTGCGCGCTCGTCGTGCCGCCCCGGCCACTCCCGCTCGTCGCGCCCGCCGGCCCGCTCCCGGCCGCCGGGCTGGGCGGACCACTCCCGCTCGCCGGGCTCGGCAGACCACTCCCGGTCGGCGGGCTGGGTGGGCCGGGGCCGGTCGTCCCGGGCAGCCCCGGGGCCCGGCCGCGACACGTCGTCGTCCCGGCGGGACCGGTCGTCGTGACGCGACCGGTCGTCCGGTTCGCCGTGCCCGTGACCAGCCCAGGAACGGTCGTCCGGCTCACCCGGCCACGGCCGCTCCTCCTGCTCCGGCGACCAGCGTCCCGCGTACCCGCCGCCGTAGCGGGCCCCTCGGTCACCGGGAACGGACGCGGCGCCGTCCACGATGGTGTGCCGGGTGGTGACGTGCACGGTCTCGGTGTGCCGCACCACCCCGAGCGAACGGGCCGAGGGCTGGCTCGTCGGCTCCGCCGGCCGGGCCGCCCCGTACACCCCGGCCGTTCCGCCGGCGGCCGGCCGGTCCGGGCCGTACCCGCTGGTCAAGCCCGGTGCCGGCTCGTCCGTGCCGTACCCGGCGGCCGGGCCGGGCACGGGCCGCGCGGCACGCGGAGCCGGCTGCGGCCTGCCGGCGGGCTCCTCGTCGTGCCGGTCCGCGCGTCCCCGGCGGGACGCCGCGTCGTCGTGTTCCGGCAACTGCCGGCGGCCGGCGACCGCGTCGTCGACGGACGCCCGGGCCCGGCCGGCGCCGGCCGGGGCGTCGACGCCGGCCAGCGCTGCGCTGCTCGCGTCCAGCCGCCGACGTAGCGCGGCGACCTCGTCCTGTGCCCGCTGGGCGTGGTCGAGCGCCTGGTTGCCGCGTTGGGCGGCGGCCACGATCTCCCCGCGCAACTCGCGGCGGAGTTCCTCGATCTCGTCCAGCAGCTCGTCGGTGCGGGCCGGGCCCGCGCCGTCGGCGCGCAACGCGATCGACAGGCCGATCAGGACGACGGCCAGGATCGCCAGCACGGCGGCGAACCGCAGCGGGCCGTTGCCGTCGGCGACGAGCAGGATCAACGCCGCCACCGGCGCCAGGGCGACACCGATCCAGAAGAGGACGGTGAGCAGTGACGGACTGCGCTTGTCGGCGGGGGCGACCGGGGCTGGCATGGGTCCGGAGCCTACCGAGAGCTGCCCCGCCCGGGAAAGGGTGAACGGGGCATCCGGCACCTTCGCCGCCGATCGCCCCACCCGCCGTCGACCGCCGACTGTGCCGCCCGCCTGTCGGCCGCCGGTGGCACGGGGCCACCGGCGGCCGGTCGGGCATCAGCCGACGGCCAGTGCGCCGTCCGAGGAGAACACCAGGCCCACGCTCGCGGCCCCGGTCTTCAGCGCGTTCTTGGTCTGCGGGCCGCCCTGGTCCAGCGAGCTGAACGAGCCGGCCTTGAAGTCGTAGACCTGGACGAGCCCCGCCTGGCACTTCGGCCGCTGCGGGCACTCCGGCGGGCCGGCCAGCACCGTGGCCTGGCCCGAGCACTTGGCGGCCAGCTCGGAGAGCGTGCTGACGCCGTACTTGTCGGCGAACGCCTTCGTCACGGCGAAGGCGTTCTGGTCCTGCGCGGCGGCGGGCGTGCCGAAGACGAGGCCCGCCTTGTCGCCGGCCGCCTTGAGCGCCGCGACGGTCTTCTCCAGCTCCGGCGAGGACACCGGCGGGGCGTCCTTGCCGTTGGCCTTGGTGTTGAGGAACTCGGCCATGGTCGCCGCGTACTCCGGGACGACCTGGATCTCGCCCTTCTCCAGGGCCGGCTCGTAGAGCTCGCGGTTGCCGACCTGCTGCACCTTGACGTCGTAGCCGGCGGCGGTCAGCGCGATCTTGTAGAGCTCGGCCAGGATCTGGTTCTCGGTGAAGTTGGCCGCCGCGACCACGATCTTCCCGCCGGGCCCCTTGGCGATGCCCGCCGTGATGCCGTTGGCCGCCGCGAACTCCTCGGCCGCCTTCTGGGCCGTCTTGCGGTCGACGTCGACGGCCTTGTTCAGCTGGATCAGCTTCGGCGTGTCGAGCGCGGCCGAGACCTTGTCCAGCGCCGCGATCAACTGCGGGTTGGCCGCGTCGGCGTTCACCGCCGGTATGACGTTGTCGGTGTTCTGGAGCTTCTTGTCGTCGTCGAGGACGACGAGCTGGTCACCGGCGACCGGCGCGCAGCCGGCGCCCGAGGCCGCCTGCTCCGGGGCGTCCGTGCCGGAGGAGCCGGCGTCGCCGCAGCCGGTCAGCAGCCCCGCCGCGGCGAGGGCTCCCACCGCACCGACGGCCAGGCGTGTACGAGCGCGCATCAGTGCCCGCCTTCCGTGTCCCGGCGCGACCCTGCCGGGCCGGCCGCGTGTCCGACGGGCGATCTCCGTCCGGCCGCCCGCTGTGTCCCACGGGCGGCTCTCGTTGCGGCCGCCCGGTTTCCCACCCCAACATCTTCCACGCGGGACCGACAACCCGAGGCGAGGTTTGTCACCGGATCGTCACCGGAAGTCAGCCGCGCCGACCCGTCATCGGGATGTTCCGGTCCGTGACGTCGAGGCGTTCCGGTCCCAAGCGTCGAGGCGTTCCGGTTCGAAGCGTCGATGGCCGGGTACGGCACGCGACCCGCCCGGCACGGAAGCCCGGGGTGGGCCGATGACGCTCAGCCGCCGGCCACTGCCTGCGCCGCCCGGCGGCGCGCCCGACGGCGGCCCGCCCGCAGCGGGTGCGGCGTGACCAGCCGCTCGACCAGGGCCAGCACCAGTTCCAGCAGCATGGCGAGCCCGGCCACCAGCACACCACCGGCGATGATCTGGCCGCCGCCGGCGGCGATGTCCAGGCCGAAGCCCGCCCGGATGATCTGGCCCAGGCCGCCGCCGTTGACGAAGGACGCCAGCGCGGCGGTCGCCACCACCTGCACCGCCGCCGTGCGGAACCCGGCCGCCAGGTAGGGCACCGCCAGCGGCAGCTCGACGCGGCGCAACAACTGCCACCCCGAGAAGCCCATCCCGCGCGCCGCGTCCCGGGCCTCCGGATCGGCCTGCCGCACTCCCGTGTACGCGTTGGCCAGCAGCGGCGGCACGGCGAAGACGGCCAGCGCGACCACCACCGACGGCCGGCCGAAACCGAGGAAGGTCAGCGGCAGGATGGTGAGCAGGGCGAGCGTGGGGATGGCGAGCGACACGTTGGACACCAGCACCACCAGGCCGCCGCCCCGGCCGGTGTGCCCGAGCCAGAGCCCGATCGGCCAGGCGACCAGGCAGCCGAGCGCCACCGCCGCCGCCGACATAGACAGGTGCTCGCCGAGCCGCTCCAGGACGCCGCCCGGGTTCGTCCAGT
Organism: Micromonospora sp. USAFONa4; assembly: GCF_057197825.1. Taxonomy (NCBI): domain Bacteria; kingdom Bacillati; phylum Actinomycetota; class Actinomycetes; order Micromonosporales; family Micromonosporaceae; genus Micromonospora; species Micromonospora sp. USAFONa4. The sequence continues at coordinate 2,948,234 of NZ_CM170072.1, forward strand.
TGAGCGGGTCGTTGAGCCAGACCACTGCCGCCTCGACCGGATTCACGGAGTCAGCCTTCCGTTCGCGACTGCGGGACTCCGCTGCGCTGCGTTCCTCGCGCTCACCGAGCCAACCCTCCGTTCGCGACTGCGGGACTCCGCTGCGCTGCGTTCCTCGCGCTCACCGAGCCAACCTTCCGTTCGCGACTGCGGGACTCCGCTGCGCTGCGTTCCTCGCGCTCACCGGGCCGCCCTTCTTCTCAGCCAGGGCGTCAACAGCCGGCCAGCACCGGCCAGGACCAGGTCGAGCACCAGGGCGAGCAGGACGCAGAGCAGCGTCCCCGTCATGATCTGCGCCTTGTAGAAGTTGTTCTGGAAGCCGGCGAAGATGAGCTGTCCGAGGCCGCCGCGCCCGATGACCACGCCCACGGTCACCAGGGCCACCGTGGAGACGGTGGCCAGCCGCAGCCCGGTGAGGATGCCCGGCAGGGCCAGCGGCAACTCGACCCGGAACAGCCGGCCCCAGCGGCCGTACCCCATCCCCTCCGCCGCCTCACGGACCTCGGGGGGCACCTGGTTGAGCCCGGCGACGGCGTTGCGGACGATCACCAGCAGCGCGTAGAGGACCACCACGCTGAGCGCGGTCGCCGCGCCGATGCCCAGGTAGGGGGCGACGAACGCGAAGAGCGCCAGCGACGGCACCGTGTAGAGCACCCCGGTGAGGGCCAGGACCGGCCCGGCGAGCGAGCGGTACCAGTAGGCGGCCACCGCCAACGGCAGCGCGATCAGGGCGGCGATCAGCACCGCGCGAGCGGTCAGCGAGGTGTGCTCACGCACGGCGGCGAGGATCGTGTCAGAGTTGTCCCGCACGTACTGCCAGGAGAACCACGGGTTACCCGGGTCGGCCCGGTAGCTCAGGCGGAAGGACATGTGTGGACGTTACCCCGGAGGGCACCGCCCCCGCCGAACCGCGCGCGGCGTCGATCACGCTCGAGGGCATCCGCAAGCAGTACCCGGACGGCACCGAGGCCGTACGCGAGCTGAGCCTGGACATCAGGGCCGGCGAGCTGGCGGTGCTGATCGGACCGTCGGGCTGCGGCAAGTCCACGGTGCTCCGGATGGTCAACCGCCTCATCGAGCCGACCGGCGGCCGGATCCTGCTCGGCGGCGAGGACGTCACCCGGGTCGACCCGGTCCGGCTGCGCCGCCGGATCGGCTACGTGATCCAGAACGTCGGGCTCTTTCCGCACCAGACGGTCAGCGCCAACGTCGCCACCGTGCCCCGGCTGCTCGGCTGGCCCCGCCAGCGCAGCCGCAGCCGGGTCGACGAGCTGCTGGAACTGGTCGGCCTCGATCCGGCCACCTTCGGCCGTCGCTACCCGCACGAGCTCTCCGGCGGTCAGCGGCAGCGGGTCGGGGTCGCCCGGGCCCTCGCCGCCGACCCGGTGGTGCTGCTGATGGACGAGCCGTTCTCGGCCGTCGACCCGATCGCCCGGACCCGGTTGCAGGAGGAGTTCCTCCGGTTGCAGGCCGAGGTGCGCAAGACCATCGTGCTGGTCACCCACGACCTGGACGAGGCGGTCCGGCTGGGCGACCGGATCGCGGTGCTCTCCGAGGGCGGCTGCCTGGAGCAGTTCGACACCCCGGCCGCCGTGCTCGGCGCGCCCGCCACGCCCTTCGTGCGGCAGTTCGTGGGCGCCGACCGGGGCATCCGCCGGCTGGCGGTCACCCCGGTCACCGGCGAGGCCGTCGAACCGCTGCCCGAGACCGGGGTGGCCGAGCTGCCGACGATCCCGCTCGGCGGCTCGGCGTACGACGCGCTGGGGGTGCTGCTGACCTCGGCCGCGGACCGGATCGTGGTGACCGACGGGGGCCGGCCCGTCGGCGTGCTCAGCCGGGCGCGGCTGCTCGAACTGGGCGCGCCCGAGCGGTGAGGCACAGCCCGGTCAGGCGCGCCCGCCGAGGCTGGCCGCGCCGATGATCCACCCGGACAGGAAGCCGTAGGTCGCGCCGGCGCCGCCCGCCTGGATCGCCGTGAGCAGCGACGGTTCCGGGCCGAGGAAGGCGGCGATCAGGGAGGCGAAGCCACCGGCCAGGACGTACGCGGCCCAGCCGGAGAAGAACTGCGTCCCCGACCCCTGCACCCGGGCCACCTGCGAGGTGGGCAGCAGGTAGAGGAAGAGCGCCGCGAGGATGACCAGCAGGACGGCCCGCAGGTTCGCCACGAGCAGGTTGCCGGTCGCCCCGTCACCGTTGAAGAGCCACGCCGGCCAGGAGAGCAGTTGCAGGTACCAGCCGCCGGCGGAGTTCGGGTCGGTGCCGGCGGCCCAGCCGACGTACGCCGGGCTGCCGCAGACCGCGACCAGGAGGAGCGCCGCGAGCGCGCCCGTGCCCGCCGCCGTCCCGTAGCGACCGCCGGTGCGTGACGGGTTGGTGAGCGCCATGATCGGCTCAGTTCCCGGCGGACCGCGGGGGGCAAACCTGCCCGGGGCCGGCGGTCGCCGTCACTGTCGCGGGTGCTTCATCAGGTAGTCGATGAACGCGGCCCGCAGCAGCGGCGCCGACTCCTCGTAGCCGTGCCCGGTCAGCTCCCGCCACAGCGCCGCGGCCTCGTCGATCGTCGGCCCGACCGAGTTGGGCGCGCCGTCGAGGACGGCGGCCTCGTCCGCGTTCGGCAGGTGCCGCAGCACGGACCAGAAGAAGCGCACGTCGTGGCGCTCCCGGGCGACCGCGAACGCCCGCTCCCGCAGCTCCTCGGTGGACAGCGCGTCGAGTTCCTCGAACGACGGGCCGGCGGAGGACGATGGTGTGTCGGTCATGCCGCCGAGCCTAACCGGCGAGATCACTCCCGGCCCGGTGGACGCGGCGCCGGCTCACCGCTCGTCGGCGTCCCACCGGCGCGGGCCGCTCTCCCAGCCGGGGTCGCTCCACGGGTCCACCGGGCTCTCGGGGGACCGCCTCGGCACGGCGGGCGGCCAGTCGCCGACCGGGTCCGTCGGGGACGCCGTCCAGCCCGTGCCGATCCGGCCGTCCCCGGCGGGGACCGGTTCCGCCGCCGCGCCGGTCGCCGGCCGCCCGTACGCCTCGACCAGCCGGGTGGCCAGCAGCCCGACACCGAGCGCCGCCGCGCCGACCGCCCACCGGCTCACCGTCCAGCCCCGCGCCTGCGCGTACGCGGAGAAGACCGCGACCAGGCAGACCGCCAGCAGGGTGCCGAAGACGCCGCCCCGCCGGCCGTAGGCGCTGGTGCCGGCGAGCAGCGCCAGGCCGACCGCGAGCACCGTCCAGTCCAGCCCCGGGTCCGGCGCGACCGGGGCGGCGTCCCGGCTGGCCGTCAGCATGCCGGCCAGCGCGGCCAGGACCGTGGAGCCGACGAGCGCGCCGGAGGTGACGACCGCCGCCACCGCGCCCCGGCGGCGGGCGGGATCCACGACCGGGCGGAACCGGCCGACCACCCGGCGGACGGCCCGCACCGAGCCGAACAGACCGCCGAGCACCGCGACGGCCGCGAACCCGACGAAGAGGTGCAGGGCGCCGCGCTCCGGGTCGTAGTCGCCCTGCGGCAGGACCGCCGCCGAGCGCTGCTGGATGTACACGACCACCCCGGCGGCGGCGGCCAGGGACGCGGCCCAGCCGGGCACGTGCAGCACCACCACGACCAGCGCCAGGGCGAGCCCGCCCAGCGCGGCGACCAGCAGGCCCGGGCCGGCGGCTGTGCTGACGCCCCGGTCGCCCTGCTCGGCGACGTGCAGCGCGGCGGCGACCGCCACGGGGCCGACGGCCAGGTTCACGGCGGCCGTACGCAGGGTCAGCCCGGCGGCCAGCGCCAGCAACCCGAGCACGACCGCGTCGAGGAGCAGCGACCGCAGCCCGTCGCCCCGCAGCGCGGCCGGTTCCTCCCGCCAGAGCAGGTACGCCAGGACGACCGACGCCGCCAGGAGCAGCAGCTCCCAGACGACGTGCACCGCGAACCGGTCGCGGCCGGGCTCACCGTGCGCCGGGTCGTCGAAGACGTTCTCCAGGACGGAGGCGGGGATGCCGGACGAGGGCTCGGGGGACGGCTCACGCCCCGGTTCGTCGTACCGCATGACGCCGCCTCCCACGTGGCCGCCGTCCAGCCAGGTCCGACGCGCGGGCGGACCGGGGCGGCGTTGCTCTCCGGTCGCAGGCACCGTACCCGCGCGGGAGGCCGGGCGTAACCCCCCGGAATCAGCGTGGGCCGGGGCGGCCCTCCCGGCCGCCGGGCTCGCGGTCCTCGTCGTCCTCCTGCTCGGGAACCCGGCAGGAGCGCTCCAGCCAGAGCGCCGCCCCCGTCAGCGCCAACCCGGCGAGCAGGCCGGCGCCGGCGATCGGCCGGTCGCCCATCGCGGCGTCGGTGCGCTCCACGAAGAGCCAGCCGGTCAGCCCGGCGTAGAACCCGGTGAAGATCGCGCCGGCCAGCGCGGAGGCCTTGGCGAGCACCACGAACCGGGCCACCAGCAGCGGATTGACCGGCTCGCGGCCCGGCCTGCGCTCGATGCGCCCCCGGGTGTTCACGGCGGCGTACGCCTCAAGCACGGCCAGCGCGGCGAGCGTGACCACCGGCAGCCAGGGCAGCTGCGGCAGGTAGTCGTAGTAGAGGGTGCTGATCAGCAACCAGGCCACCGCGGCGGCGCCGAGGGCGGCCACCACCAGGGTGGAGATCCGGGTGGGGCCCATCCGGGACCGCTCGGGGCCCGTCCCGCCCGGTCGCGGGGACTGCGCCTGCGTCATGCCGGCCGGCTCCACTGGGTCATGCCGTCGACTCTATCGCCAGATCCGGCCGGGGACGCAGATCCAGCGCGTCGTCGGCCACCGGAGGCATGTTGAGCAGGTCGGTCAGCCAGCCGTGCCCGGGCAGCCGCCCGTACGGCTGGAGGTCGATCCACGGCCGCAGCACGAAGGCCCGCAGGTGGGCCCGGGGGTGCGGCAGGGTCAGCTCCGGGTCGTCGCTGAGCACCGGCTCGTCGCCGTCGGCCCACACGGCGATGACGTCCACGTCCAGGGTGCGCGGCCCGAAGCGCCGCTGCGGGTCGCGGGTGCGCCCGGCGGCGCGCTCCGCCGCCCGGGCGCGCTCCAGCCAGTCGTACGGGGTGGCGGCCGGGTCCTCGGCGAGCAGCGCGGCGTTCAGGTACGCGGGCTGGTCCGCGTCCCCCCACGGTGGAGTCTCGTAGACGCCGGAGACCAGGAGCACGCTGTCGCCGAACGTCGAGACGGCGGAGCGCAGGTGGGCGAGCCGGTCGCCGAGGTTGCTGCCCAGCGAGAGCAGGGCGCGGGTCACCGGTCCCGCCGCCGCGTCATCGTGACGGCCACGTCGGTGAAGGCGTGCGGGACGGGTGCCTCCGGCTTGTGCACGGTGACCGTGGCGGCCTCGACCCGGGGATCGGCGAGGCAGACGGCAAGCAGCCGGTCGGCGAGCGTCTCGATCAGGTTGACCGGCTCGCCGGTCACCACCGCGACCAGCCGCTCCGCCAGTTCGCCGTAGTGGACGGTGTCGCCCACCTCGTCGGAGCGGGCCGCCGGGGCGAGGTCCATCTCCAGGACGGCGTCCACCACGAAGTCCTGGCCCTGGGCGCGCTCGAAGTCGTACACCCCGTGCCGGCCGTGCGCCCGCAGGCCGGTCAGCTGGATCCGGTCGGTCATCGGTCTCCTCCGTGGTCGGTGGTGCGGTCCACCCGGCCGGCGCCGGCGTGGGCCGCCCGGGCCCCACCGGTGGCGGCGGGCGCCAGGCGGGGCGCGCCCGTGGCCTGCCAGACGGCGAGGGCGTCCACGGTGGCCCGGACGTCGTGCACGCGTACGCCCCAGGCGCCGGCCGCCACCGCGAGCAGGCTGGTGGCGACGGTGGCCACGTCGCGGCCGTCGGTGGGGCGGAGGGTGCCGTCGGGACCGGCCAGCAGCCGCCCCAGATACGACTTGCGGCTGGACGCGAAGAGCAGCGGGAAGCCGAGGTCCAGCAGCTCGGACAGGCGGGTGCTCAACTCCCAGTTGTGCGCGGCCGTCTTGGCGAAGCCGAGCCCCGGGTCGACGACGATGCGGTCGGCACCGACGCCGGCCCGCAGCGCCTCGTCGACGCGGCGGCCCAGCTCGGCGCGCACGTCGGCGACCACGTCGGCGTAGCGGGCCAGCTCACCCATCTCCCGGGAGTGGCCCCGCCAGTGCATGAGCACCCATGGGCAGCCGGCGTCGCGGACCACCCGGGCCATGTCGGGGTCGGCGAGGCCGCCGGAGACGTCGTTGACCACGGCCGCGCCGGCGGCGAGGGCCGCCTCGGCGACCCGTGCGCGGGTGGTGTCGATGCTGACCGGCACGCCGGCGGCGGTCAGCTCCCGGATCACGGGCACCACCCGGGCCGTCTCGGTCTCCGCGTCGACCCGGTCGGAGCCCGGCCGGGTGGACTCGCCGCCGACGTCCACCAGGTCGGCGCCGTCGGCCCGCAGCCGCACGCCGTGTCCGACGGCGGCGTCGAGGTCGGCGTACCGTCCGCCGTCGGAGAAGGAGTCGGGCGTGACGTTGAGGACGCCCATCACCACCGGGGCCGAGCCCCGTACCAGATCGGTCACGGCTAGACGGTACCGGTCGGCCGGAGCGCCCCGGGCGGACCGGGTCGAGGGCGGTGACATGCGCATTCGAACGGGTGTACGATCGGTCGTCCCGGTCGGATCGGGCAGACTCTTCGCGGCTTGTCGCAAACAGTGGGTGCCCGTACGCTTTGGAACTGCCCGGCATCGAGATGGCGAAGCCTGGAGGGAGGGCCGAAGCGGGAGAATCCGCCCAAAGTCCACCACCCTCCGTGGTGGGTAACGAACGCAGGGTCGCCGACGCTGCGCACAGGGAGCACCGTTCCCGCCAGGCATGTCTACTGCACCACCGCGGCGCCGCCGGCCGCGACTTGGGGAGGTTCCAGTGATCGCCATCGAGCTGATGGAGACGGCGACGTCCGCCGCCGCCCACACGCTCTCCGCCCTGGCGTCGACTCCACTCGCCGAGCCTGCGCCCAAGGGCATCGACACCGAGGGTGTCGTCACGTTCTTCGCCAGCAAGATCGCTCCGATCCTGCTGGCCGTGCTGGGCGTCATCTTCATCGGGCGCGCCAGCCGGGGTGAGATCTCCAAGGTCCTCACCAGCTCGGCGATCGCGATCGTCGGGCTCGCCTTCATCGCCGGAGCCGCCACACTCTTCTTCATCGGCGACTACCTGATCGACCTGATCTTCGAATAGGCGCGGGCACGAGATGCGGCTGCGCACCGACGACGACATCTACCGGGCTCGCCTGGTCTACCTCGGGCCGCCCGGCTACACCCTTCCCGTCCACCTGCCGTACGCCCAGTACGGGCTGTTCATGCTGCTCGTTCCCCTCTACATGTTCATCCACTGGCTGTTCACGTTGCAGGTCGAGCTCTTCCCCGCCTGGGAGATCGCGCTCGCCATCGTGAGCACCTCGTTCATCTTCCGGCACGTCGATCCGGACCGGCCCGCGCGCATGGTGATCCGCACCGCGCTGACCGACTGGCGACGGACCCGGGAGCCGGCCGCGGAGCAGCGGGACCCCCGCCTGGTCGGCAGTCGGATCAGGATCCGGGAGGAACTGGCATGACCGGTCGCACCCCGACCAGGCAGTCGAACGACGCGGATGAGGCGGTCGCATGAATCGCAGTTCCACGCCGGGTTCCCCGGCAGGGCGTCCGACCGTCCCGCACGGTAACCGTGCGCGGTCGTTCGACTACCCTGATGATCCCGAGACGGACGAGGTCGCCCTCGACCCGGCCCTGGTGACGACACCCGGGCACGGTGGCGTGGGCGTCTTCCAGGCCCCCCGTCCGGCGCCACGCCGGACGCCGCCGCCGGCCGAGCCGCAACCCGCCGACAGCGCCGACATCGATTCACCCTTCCTCGACCTGTTCGGCGGCACGCGTCCCGGCGCGACCCGGCCGACGGCGCCCCCGCAGCGGGCCGGCGGGCGGGAGCAACCCGCCATCGGCCAGCAGCCGGCCGCCGCCGCGCCGGCCCCGGCGGCGCTCCCGCCGGCTCCCGCCCCCCTTCCGCCGCCCCCACGCGCGGGTCACGGGGCCGACGCCCACCGGACCGGCCACCCCGCCGACGCGACCTCCCGGACCGGCCAGCCAGCCCACCGGGCGGCCCCGGGGGTGACACCGGCCGCCGACCAGCCCCCGGTCGACGCGTACGAGCCGCCCGCCCGACCGGCCCGGTCCCGGGTACCGCACCAGTCCGGGGACCGGCTGCCCACGCTCCGCCCACCGGCGGAGGCGGAGGACGTGCCGGCCGTCGCGGCGGCACCGCCGTCGTCCCACCCGGCGCCCCGCCAGCACGCGGCACCGCTCGACCCGCCCGCGCCGGAACCAGCGCCCGAGCCGACGTCCCGCCGCACCGGGGAGCGCCCGCCGGAGCGGGCCGGCCGGGAGGTGGCGCCGCCGCGCCAGCGCTCCGCCGGCCGGCGCGGCCAGCCCACCAAGCCCGTCAAGCCCACCCGGGTCAAGCCGCCGAAGATCAAGTTCGGGGACCGGGACCCGGCGGTCGAGCTGGCCATCACCGAGATCGCCGGCCACCTGACCTTCACCCCCAACACCGTCACCGCCTGGTACTGGCTGCCCGAGGTGCGCTGGGCGTTCCGGCCGGACGCCGAACGGGAGGCGCTGCTGTCGGCGATCTCCGAGCAGTACGCCGGGCTGGCCGGCTTCCGCCTGCACCTGCGGCGCACCACGCGACCCTTCCCGGCCGACGAGTGGGCCCGCACCATCGACGCGCACACCGCCGCGCCGCTGCCCGACGTGCCCGGCACCGCCGGCTGGGGCGACCACCTCGTGGCCGCGCAGCGGCACCTGCTCTCGGTCAACCACGCCGAGGGGCAGACCTACCTCGGCGTAACGTTCGCCCGGCGCGCCCTCGGCGACTCGCTCACCGAGCGGCTGCTGCGCACCTTCGGTCGGGGCGTCGCCGAGGGCGAGCGCCGCAAGCTCGGCCGCACCGTCGAGCAGTTCGACGAGGTGCTGGGCGCGTTCGGCATGCGCGGCCGGCGGGTCACGGCACAGGAACTGGAATGGCTGCTCTACCGCTCGGTGGCGCTCTGCATGGCGCCGCCCGGGCAGCTCTCCCCGCTCACCGACGGGCAGTGGGAACGCGGCGACCTGCTCGCCCTCACCGAGCAGGTCGAGCGCTACCGCACCCCGTACGGCTCGACCGTCAAGCTGGTCAACCGGATGACCGGCGAGGAACGGCACGTCGCCGTGCTGGCGGTCGGCCGGATGGAGCCCCTGGAGATCCCCGAGCGGCACGAGCCCTGGCTGCACTTCCACGAGCGGCTGCCGTGGCCGATGGAGCTCTCCACCCGCGTCGACATCCTCGGTTCCGGCGACTCCTTCCGTAACCTGGAGCACCGGCTGCGGATGATCCGCTCGCAGCAGCTCGACTACGCCGAACACGGCATCGACGCCCCGCCCGAGCTGGAGCGGCTGGCCAAGCGCGCCCTCGTCATCGGCGACGAGATGACCACCGGGCTGCCGGTCGACTCCGCCCGCGCGCACGGCTGGCACCGGATCGCCGTCGGCGGTCGCAACCGCGAGGAGTGTCTGGAGCGGGCCCGCCGGCTGATCCAGCTCTACTCCCGCGAGCTGCGGATCTCGCTGCAACACCCGAAGAACCAGGACTGGCTGGCCCGCGAGTTCATCCCCGGCGAGCCGATCGCCAACACCGGCTACGTCCGGCGGATGCCGGTCAACCTGCTCGCCGCCGCGCTCCCCCAGGCCGCCTCCACCGTCGGCGACCGGCGCGGCGACCTCATCGGGCGCACCGCCGGCACCTGCCGCCGGCCCGTCTTCCTCGACCTGCACTTCCCGATGGAAGTACGTGAACGCTCCGGGCTCGCCGTCTTCGTCGCCGAACCGGGCGGCGGCAAGTCCACACTGCTCGGCGCGCTCGGCTACCTCGCGGCCCGACGCGGCGTCCAGGTGACGTTGCTCGACCCGTCCGGCCCGCTCGCCCGGCTCTGCGCCATGCCGGAGCTGCGGCCGTACGCGCGGGTGCTGAACCTGACCGGCTCCGAGCACGGCACCCTGGCCCCGTACTCGCTCATCCCGACGCCGCTGCGCAGCGAGTTCGGCACCGGGGCCTCGGGCGACCGGGAGTTCGAGATCGCGGTCTCCAACGCCCGCGCCGAGCGGCGGATGCTGGTGCAGGACATCTGCATGATGCTGGTGCCCCCGCAGGTCGCCCGGGAGGCGTCCACCGCCACCCTCTTCCGGCACGCCGTACGCCAGGTACCGGCGGAGGAGACCTCCACCCTGGACGACGTGGTCGCCTGCCTCAGCCAGCTCGACGACGACGCCGGCAAGGAGCTGGCCAACCTGCTGCTCGACACCGCCGAGATGCCGCTGGCCATGCTCTTCTTCGGCCGCCCCCCGGAAGGGCTGCTCGGCGCGGACGCCGCCCTCACCGTGATCACCATGGCCGGGCTGCGACTGCCCGACCTGAAGATCGAGCGGGAGTACTGGTCCGCCGAGGAGGCGCTGGCCCTGCCGATGCTGCACACCGCACACCGGCTCGCCGTACGCCGCTGCTACGGCGGCTCGATGTCGTCACGGAAGCTGGTCGGCCTGGACGAGGCGCACTTCATGGAGGGGTGGCGCTCCGGACGTTCGTTCCTGGTCCGGCTCGCACGCGACTCCCGCAAGTGGAACCTCGCCGCGCTGGTCGCCTCGCAGAACCCGCGGGACATCCTCGGCCTCGACGTGCAGAACCTGGTCTCGACCGTCTTCGTCGGCCGGATCGCCGAGGACGCGGAGATCGCCTCCGAAGCGCTCCGCCTGCTGCGGGTGCCGGTCAACGACGGCTACGAGGCCACCCTGGCCTCCCTCTCCACCGCCGACGCCACCAGTTCGAGCCGGCTCGGCTTCCGGGAATTCGTCATGCGGGACGTCGACGGCCGGGTGCAGAAGGTCCGGGTCGACGTCTCGTACGTCGACGGGCTGCTGGACCACCTCGACACCACCCCCGCCGCGATCGCCGCGGCGGCCGGGGTGCTGCCGGCCATCCTGCCGAACATGGAGGCGTGACATGGCGCGGGCCCGGGCACGGTTGGCGGCGTTCCTGCTCGCGCTCGGCGTACTCGCCGGGGCCACGATCGGCTGGCCGGCCGTCGGCGCCATGGCGGCCGCCCCCGCGCCGCTGACCGCCCAGGCGAAGGCCGAGCTCTGCACCACGCCAGAGTGGCAGGCCGACTTCCGCGCCTGCGTCGCCAAACTGAAGGAAGTCGCCGACTCAGAGGTCAAGTGCCGGAACGCCCCGACTCCCGGTGCGCCCGACTCCGGGCTCGCCGGCTGGTTCGCGTCCCGCCCGGAGTCGGCCACGAAGCCGGGCCCGAAGGGCTTCTACAGCGACTACGGCTACGCCGGATACAGCTACTCCACGTACGACATCGACAGCGGTTGCGCAACTGCGGTGCTGCACCCCGACTACAAGTTCACCAACACGGTCGCCAACGGCGAGTTCATGATCGCCACGGCGATCGTGGGCGCCTCGAACGCGCTGCGGGAACGCGCCTGGGATCCGCGCTCGATGTGGGGCTGGGCCGATCCGCTGGTGGACCAGGCGACCAAGGCCGTCTACCAGAAGGTGTTCAGCGTCTTCGGCATCGTCACGCTGTGCGTGGTCGGCCTGTACCTGCTCTGGCGTTCCCGCCAGTCGGACATGAGCAACGCGATGACCACGGCGGGCTGGGCTCTACTGGTGATGGTGGCGGTGACCGCCCTGGCCGCCTGGCCGGTCAAGTCGGCCAACATCGCCGACGGCACCCTCGTCACCACCCTGGGCGTGGTCCACGACGCGGTCGGCCCAGCCACCAAGGACACGCCCCCAGAAAAGTGCACGCTGCCCAATCCAGACGCCTGCGTCGACAAGCGCCCGCCTGCCGTGCGGGCCAGTGACACGGCCACCGAGGCGATGCTCTACCGCAACTGGCTGCGGGGCGTGCTCGGCTCGGCGGACAGCGAGACCGCGAAGAAGTACGGTCCGGCCCTCTACGACGCGAAGTCGCTCTCCTGGGAGGAGGCGGCGAAGCTCCGGTCGAATCCGGCCACGCGAGAGGCCACCATCAAGGCCAAGCAGCAGCAGTGGGCGCGGGTCGCGCAGCAGATCGAGACCGAGGACCCGGAGGCGTACGAGTATCTCCAGGGCGTCCGGGACATGGACCGGGTGGGCGCCGGATTCATCGCGGTGCTGGCCGCCGTGCTCTTCGCGATGTTCGATTTGACCGCCTCGCTGTTGGTGCTGCTGGGCTTCCTGATCTTCCGCTGGGCGGTGATCGCCGCGCCGATCCTGGGCACGGTGGGCCTGATGCGCCCGGCCAGCGCCGGGTTGCGGCGGTTGGCGAACGCGGTGGTCGCCGCCGTCTTCAACATCGCCATTTTCGGCACCGGTGCCGCCATCTATCTCTTCGCGGTCGACCTCATCATGAGCACGCCGACCCTGCCCGGCTGGCTCCAGGTGGTGCTGGTATGGCTCTGCGGGGTGGTCGGCTGGCTACTGCTGCGTCCCTACCGACGGATCACCCAGCTCGGCGGCAAGGACAGCAGCGAGGCGGTCAGCTCGGCCGGCTCGTGGCACCGGCGGTTCTTCCGGGACATGCGCACCGCCGCCCGGCTCGACGTCGCTGAACCCGGCGGCACGGCCGAGCCGGCGATGGGCCGGCGTCGGGCTGTCGTGGCGGAGCAGCCCACCCTCCGGCCCGAGGCCAGGCGGGAGGATCCGGCGCAGGCCGCCACCCGCGGTGGGCATGCCGCCAACCCCGGCGGGGAGGAGCGGCAGCGGCCCGACGGCCGCGAGTCGGCCGCAGAGAAGGGGGCGCCCTCCGAGGAGAGGGACGCCTCCCGCCCGGTCGCCCCTCGACCCCGGCGGCGGCAGCCGGCCACCTGGACGGAGCCGGACGTGCCGGACGAGAACCCCTCGTTCGTCATCTACCGTCCCGGGTCCACGGAACGCGAGCCTGACCGGCCCACTCCCCGGATCCGCTCAGAGGCGCGGTGAGCGCGGTGCGGCGGGCGATCGAATTCCTGGTAACCCGGGTCCTCCGGTCCCGGTTCGGCGTCGCGATCGGCATCGCCGTCCTCGTGTTCGGGATCATCGGAGCGGCACGGCTGGTCTCCGGGCCCGGTGACCCCACCTCCGGGCTCAGCAACCGCCCCAACCAACCGATCACCACGGTCGACCCGACCGCCGGCGACGACGGGGCGTTCTCCACGGGCGCTCCCCCCTCCCCGGTCACCCGCCCCGGCGAACTGACGCCGGAGCAGACCGCCGAACGCTTCGTCGCCGCCTGGCTCGGCAAGCCGGGCACCACGGCGGAGCAGTGGCAGGAGGGCCTGCGTCCCCTCTCCACCCCGGTGCTGACCGACAAGTTGGCCGGCGCCGACCCGTCCGGGGTGCCAACCGGTCAGGTCGACGGCGACGTCACTCTCCAGCCCCGGGCCGAGAACTTCGTCGAGGCGAGGGTTCCGCTCGACACGGGTCAGCTCCGCCTCGAACTGGTGGCGCCCGACGGGCGGTGGCTGGTCGATGCCGTGGACTGGGAGCAGAAATGAGCGACGGGACGCGACCGCGCGGTCGACAGCTCCGACTCGGCGCACTGGCCGCCGCGTTGACGGCAACGCTCGCCCTGCTCTGCTGCACCGGCGGTGCGGGGGCCTTCTTCCTCACGGAACTGGGCGGCGAGTCAACGGACATGGCCCCGGTGAGCATGGACTGCAAGGAGAACTACCGGGTCGATGTCCGCGGCAAGATCCCCCGGATGTCCGGCTACGGTCAGGTCCAGCTTCGTAACGCCGCTCGGATCATCAAGGTCGGGCAGGAGATGAAGGTGCCGCCGCGCGGATGGGTCATCGCCGTGGCGACCGCCATGCAGGAGTCCCGGCTGCGCAACCTGGCGAACCGGACCGTCGGCGAGTCGGAGGACATCCCCAACGAGGGCGTCGGTGCCGACCACGACTCCGTCGGGCTATTTCAGCAGCGAGCCGGCTGGGGCACCGTGGCACAGCGGATGACGCCTGAATACGCCGCCCGGAAGTTCTACGAGAAGCTGGTCAAGGTGCCCGGCTGGGAGACGATGCCGCTGACCCGGGCCGCGCAGGCCGTGCAGATCAGCGCCTTCCCGGACGCGTACGCCAAGCACGAGGACGTGGCCGCTCAGATCGTCAACGCGCTGGCCGGCGGAGCTGCCCGGATCGCGCTGATCGACGGTAGGAAGGCCTGCGACCGCGCCGCCGCCGGGCAGATCGCCGCCTCGGGCTGGACGGCTCCCATCCCCGGCGGCGTCGGCTCGGGCTTCCGAACCGCGAGCCGTCCCAGGCACAACGGGGTCGACATCGCCGCGCCGAAGGGCACCGATATCCGGGTAGCGGCCACCGGACGCGTCCTGATCTCCCGGTGCGACCCGGACAAGAGCGGCCGGCGCACCTGCGACGTCGACGGCTGGCCGAACAAGGGCGGCTGCGGCTGGTTCGTCGACGTCCTGCACGCCGGCGGGTTCATCACCCGCTACTGCCACATGGTCAGCAAACCCCGCGTCAAGGTCGGCCAGCTCGTCGAGGCCGGAACGGTCATCGGCGAAGTGGGCAGCAGCGGCAACTCCTCCGGTCCCCACCTCCACTTCGAGGTGCACGAGGACGGAGACAGGAGCAGCCGGGGCGCCATCGACCCGGTGCCGTTCATGCGGTCGCGGGGTGCGCCGCTCAAGGGCGCGGGATGAGACGCTCGCCGTCATGAGCGATCCGCTTCCCGACCCGTTCGCCGACCATCCGGACTGGGCGCCCCGACCGCCCCGACCGATCGAGATCGTGCCGGCCACCGGACGCGTCGAGCTCCGCGGGCAGCGCGTGCTGGTCGGCCTGCCCGGACTCGGCTGGCGCGGTGACCTCCGCGCCGACGACCGCGTGGTGCAGGGCAGCCGGACCTACGTGCCGGTCATACCCGAACACGAGTGGTACCGGGCGGAGTCCGACCAGGTGGAGGTCTTCGCCCCGCTGGTCCCGGTCGAGCGGGTGTGGGTGGAGACGGTGGGAGCCCGGCGGCCGGACGCGTCGATGGATCGCGAGACGGGCGTCCGCCTGGTATCGCTGGACGCCCCGCCGCACCGCGCCCCGACCCCGGTCTTCGAGTCGCAGGCCGTCACGGGTCGCCGGGTGGTGCATGTCGTCGACTCCGTCGAGCACCGGGACCTGCGAGCCGTCACCGAGACCTACTCCGGCGCGGACGGCGACATCTGCGTCCGGGTCGCGCCGGAGGTGGAGTGGTACCGCTGGGCCTGGCGGGGCCAGTCACCCACCACGCTGGAGGTTCCTGTGCATCTGCTCTGGGTCGAGTAGCGGGTCAGGGGACCCTAGATCCTGCGCAGACCCGCCAGTCGTCGTCCAATCGGGTGGTGAACTGCCACGCCTGTCGATCACTCTGGGAAATTCCGTCGACGCGGGCGGAAATGACGAGCTCGACCTGAACTTCGGCGCCACTGCCCTGTTGCTGCACCTGCAGACTGCCCCAACTGATCGTGAAGGTAGTCGCGAAACGCTTTTCGCGCGCGACCAGATCGTCGCGTAACGCCTTCAGCTGGCCGGCCTTATCTGCGTTCTCACAGGTGAAGAGGTTGGCGCGGGTATCGTTGCGGTCCACGAGGAAGGCACGTAGGTAGTTGTCCACCACCACGTCGGGCGCGCTGCGGTCGGGGGCCGCAGCCCGGTTGTAGAGCACGAATCCGGCGGCCACTCCGCCGAGGCAGAGTGCCGCGACGACGCTCGCGACCACGGTGACCACGGTGCGCAGCCGCCGCCGTGGCCGCTCCGGCACCGGGGCCGGCGAGGGCGGCGCCAGGTGGTCGGAGGGGGGCCGTTGCGCCGGTACGCGGGAGACCTGGGAACCGGCGGGGGGCTGCACTGATTCCACCCTCTGAGGCTAGCGGCTGGACGCGGTAGACCCAATGCCCCAGATCCAGCGGATCGTGACGGACCACTCCCCATCGGTGAGATCCACGACATCCCCGGCGCAGTGCCGCCGCGCATCCCGGACGAGTCGGCCCGACTGGGTTACGGTCTCTGCGCGGGGAGGGGTTGTCGACCTCGGGCGGAGGGGGTGGACGCGGTGGCCGGTCCGAAGGCACGCACCAACCGCGCCGCCGCACTGCACCGGCGGGCTGCCGCCACTGCCACCGCCGCCGCGAGCGTCCTCGACGACACCCGGCCCGTTCCCGCCGACCAGCGCCGCCAGTACGAACTGGCCGACCGCCTCCGTTCCGCGGCGGCGGTGCTGGCCCCCGGCTGGGCGGGCGCTCCTCTGGAGACGGTCGCACCGACCACACCGGCCGGTGAGGGGCCGCCTCCCTTCGTCCGGGTCGGTACGGCGGCGCCGCTGGACGACGCCCGGTTCCCCGCGCTGGTGCCGTTGCTCGGCACGGGTCACCTCTCGGTAAACGTGGACGCCCGGGATCCCCGGGTGGCGGGGCTGCTGCGGGGCGTACTGCTGCGGCTGTTGGCGGCGACCCCGGCCGGGGCGCTGCTGGTCCGCGCGGTGGACGCCACCGGCTCGGCCCTCGCGCCGTTCGCGCCGCTCGCGGACGCGGGCCTGCTGCCGCCCCCGGCGGTGGACGTGGCCGGGCTACGGGCCGTGCTCACCGAGGCCGAGCAGTGGGTAGCGCCGGGGGCGAGCGGACGACGCCGGCACGACCGGACGCTGCTACTGGTGGTCGCCGCGCTGCCCGAGTCGACCGGTCCCACCGATCTGGCCCGGATCGAGGCCCTGGCCGAGCCGGGCCGGTCCGCGGGGCTGCACCTCGTGGTGGCGGGTTGGCCCCCTGCGGGCGACCGGGAGCCGCTGCCGCGGGCGACGACGTTGGCGGTCCGGACCGCGTACGCGCTGCTGGGTGACCCGCCGGGCGGGTCGTTCGCCGGCCCGGGCGCGGAGCCGCCGGGCGGGCTGAACTCGCCTGTCTTCATCGAGGCGGATCCGCCGGCCGAACTCGTCGACGCGGTCTGTTGTCGGCTGGCCGCGCAGGTGGAGGCGGGTTCCCGGCTGGCGCTGACCGATCTGCTGCCGGCGGCCGGCGAGGAGCTGTGGACGGCGAGCGGGGTGGGCGGGCTGACCACGACCGTCGGGGACGCCGGTGGCCGTCCCGTGTCGCTCGGCTTCACGGAGCTGACGCCGCACTGGCTGGTCAGCGGCCGCTCGGGGACGGGTCGCTCCACGTTCCTCACCACCGCGCTGCTCGGCCTGAGCGCCAGGTACGGCCCCGACGAGCTGGCTCTCTACCTGGCGGATCTCGCCGACGCCGAGTCCTTCGTGGAGTTCCTCCAGACCGAGCGGGACCGGTCGTGGATCCCGCAGGTGCGGGCCGCCGCGATGGCTGCCGACCGGGAGTACGTGCTGAGCCTGCTGGACGAGCTCGTGGCGGAGGTGCGCCGGCGCGAGGAGGCGGGTGCCCGGGCTGGCGGGCAGCGCTTCGCCGAGCTGCGACAGCACCGGGCCATGCCCCGCATCGTGTGTGTGCTCGACAACCTCCCGTTGCTCTTCGCCGAGCGGGACCGGCTGGCCGCCGACGCCGCCGTCCGGCTGGACGCGCTGGCCCGCACCGGGCGCGCGTACGGGGTGCACCTGGTGCTGGCCGGCGAGGGCGACCTGGGGTTGGGCTCGCGTACGGACCGGGACTCGGTGCTGGGGCAGTTCCCGGTGCGGGTGGCGCTGCCCGGTGGGGGTGCCGTGCTGGAGCCGACGAACGACTCGGCCGCCGGGCTGCCGGTGGGCAGCGCGGTGGTGAACACCGCCGGCGGGCTCGGCGGGCCCCGGGGCGCGATCCGGGGGCACGAGCGGATGGTCCGGTTCCCGGATCCGCAGGACCACCCCGACACGGTGGAGGCGCTGCGGCACCGGCTCTGGTCGGCCCGCCCGGAGGGGGCCACCCCGCCGGTGGTCTTCGCCGGCTACGCCCGCCCACTGCTGCGCAACGATCCCCGGCACCGGGCCGCGCTCGCCGGGCAGGCGCCCGGTCCCGCCGCCCTGCTGGGCCGGGCGGTGGACGTGCCCCGGAGCACCGTCGCGGTGTCGCTCGGGCCGGCCCCGGGGCGGAACCTGGCCGTGCTCGGTCCCGGTCCGGAGGCGGCCCGGCTGCTGGTCACCGCGGCGCGCAGCGTGGCGGTGCACCACGCGCCGGGGGCCGCCCGCTTCGTGCTCGCCGCGCCGGACGAGGAGTGCCGGCCGGTGGCCGAGGCGTTGGCGACCGAGCTGGCCGGGCGGCACCCGGTGGACATGGCGGACCTGGCCGGCCTGCTCGCCGCCGTGGACGACGCCGTGCCGGCCTACCTGGTGGTCTTCGGGCTGGACGTGCCGACCCCGGAGCAGCTGCCCCCGGAGCGGCTGCGCGCGCTGCTGCGGGAGGGGCCGCCCGCCGGCCGGCACCTGCTGGGCCGCTGGCGGACGGTGCCGTCGTTCGCGGCGCTGCTCGAACCCGAGGGCGAGGTGGACAAGCTCGCCGCCGTGGCCGTGGTGGACCTGCCGGGTGCACAGCTGACGTCGGTCTTCGGGCGGCAGGTGCAGTGGCGGCCCCGCCCCGGCCGGGCGGTGCTCTGGGACGGTCCCGGCGAGCAGGGCACCGTGCTGGTGCCGTTCGGCGAGGAGGGGGAGCCCGGATGACCCCTGGCGGGGCACGGACCACGACGGGGCACGCCGCGCCGGGGCGGCAGCGTACCGGCGCCGACCCGACGCCGGAGAGCGCCGACACTGCCGGGCAGGCGGAGAGCGTCGGGGGCGTCGACCCGGTGCGGGCCGCGTGGACCGAGTACCTCGCCGCCGCCCGTCAGCTCGACGGGGTACGCCGCGACGCGGCCACCGCCGCCGGCGAGCAGGCCCGGTCGGTGCAGGCAGCCCGCGAGGAGCTGACCGCCGTACGCACCCGGCTGGCGTCGCAGGAGGCCCGGCTGCACGAGCGGGGCGTACCGCCGATCTCGCTGATGCCGACGCCGCCGGAGCTGACCGAGGCGACCCGGGCCATGGCGGGCGGGCCGGCGGCGGTGCTGGCCGCTCTGCGCACCGCCCGGGGCCGGGCGGACGCCGCGGACGCGACGCTCGCCGCGCGTGGGTTGCCCCGCCTGGCCGCCTGGCCGCCGCACCTGCGGAACCTGCTGGTGTACGGGCCGCTGGCGCTGCTGGTGCCGGCGGTCCAGCTGGTGTTGTTCGTGGCGACCGGCACCGGGGCGGCGAGCGTGGCCGCGCTGGTCTGTGGGCTGCCGATGCCGGCGGTGGCGTTCGTGGCGGGCTGGATCGGCGTCGGGCGACTCTTTCCGCCGCCGCCGGGCGGCCGGGTGGAACGCACGGCCCGGCTCGGCGCCCTGGTGTGCCTGGTCCCGGCGGTGCTGGTCAGCGCGGGCCTGTTGCTCGCGATGCTGGCCGGCTGAGCGGCGCCCGCACCTCCCGGGCCCGCCTCACAGGCCCGCGCCTCCCGGGCCCACGCCTCCCACACCCGCGTCTACCCAGGTTCCCGCCTGCCAGGCCCACGTCGGCGGGTTGACGCGCGACGGCCGGCCGACCCGGGTGTGGGTTCGGCCGGCCGGTCTGTCGCGGTCAGCGGGGGATGATCAGCGCCATCGCCTCGGCGCGCGACTTGGCGTCGCGCTGGAGGGTGCCCCGTACGGCCGAGGTGATGGTCTTGGCACCCGACTTCTGGATGCCGCGCATCGCCATGCACATGTGCTCGCATTCGAGCACCACCACCACGCCGCGCGGCGCGAGCCGCTCCATGAGCAGGTCGGCGATCTGCGAGGTGAGCCGCTCCTGGACCTGCGGCCGGCGGGCGAAGACCTCGACCAGCCGGGCCAGCTTCGACAGGCCGGTGATCCGACCGTCCGGCCCCGGGATGTAACCGATGTGGGCGCTGCCCCGGAACGGCAGCAGGTGATGCTCGCACAGGCTCATCACGTCGATGTCCCGGACGAGCACCAGCTCCTCGTGGTTGGCCTCGAAGGTGGTGCTGAGCACCTGGGCCGGGTCGACCCGGAGGCCGGCGAAGAGTTCGGCGTACGCCCGGGCGACCCGGGCCGGCGTCTGCTGGAGCCCGTCGCGGTCCGGGTCCTCCCCGACGGCGATGAGGATCTCGCGGACCGCCTTCTCGATCCGCCCGAGGTCCATGGTCTCCTCGACGGGCCGACCGGTGAGCTTGCCGCTGATCAGGCGCGCGGCCACGTAGTCGAGGGTGTCGTCGCCGTCCGGCTCGGTCGCGGAGACGGCCAGTTCCCGGTGCTCCCGGGAACTGGCCGTCGGGTCCGTGCTCAGTGCGTACCGTCCGAGTTGTTGGAGTTGTTCGAGGTGCCGCCGCCCACCGTCGCCTGGGCGCCGTCGGCCTGGGCCTGCACCTTGAGCGCGTCCTTCTCCGCCGGCGTGAGCACGGGCGGCTCGGTGGAGGGCTGGCGCTTGCCGAAGCCGTTGTACGGCGCCATCGGCGGCCGCTTGGCCACCCGGGCGCAGATCCGGGCCATGTCGGCGGTGGAGAGGGTCTCCTTCTCCATCAGCTCCAGCACGATGTTGTCCAGGACGTCCCGGTATTCCACCAGGATCTCCCAGGCCTCGTCGTGGGCCAGCTCGATCAGCGCCCGCATCTCGCCGTCGATCTCGGCGGCGACGGCGTCGGAGTAGTCCCGCTCGTGGCCCATGTTGCGGCCGAGGAACGGCTCGTCGCCGCTGGTGCCGTACTTGATCGCGCCGAGCTTGGAGCTCATGCCGTACTGCGTGATCATCGCGCGGGCCAGCTGGGTGGCCTTCTCGATGTCGTTGCCGGCGCCGGTGGTCGGCTCGTGGAAGACCAGTTCCTCGGCGGCCCGGCCACCCAGCGCGTACGCCAGGGTGTCGACCATCTCGGCGCGGGTCTGGGTGTACTTGTCCTCGGTGGGCAGGACCAGCGTGTGGCCCAGCGACCGACCGCGGGACAGGATCGTCACCTTGTGCACCGGCGCGGCGTGCGGCAGCGCCCAGGCGACCAGCGCGTGCCCACCCTCGTGGTACGCGGTGATCTTCTTCTCCTGGTCGCTCATCACCCGGGTCCGGCGCTGCGGACCGGCGATCACCCGGTCGATCGACTCCTCCAGGGAGTCGTTGGTGATCGCCCGCTGGTCCTTGCGGGCGGTGAGCAGCGCGGACTCGTTGATCACGTTGGCCAGGTCGGCACCGCTGAAGCCCGGGGTGCGCCGGGCCACCGCGTCGAGGTCGACGTCGGGGGTGAACGGCTTGCCCTTGGCGTGCACCCGCAGGATCGCCTTGCGGCCCTCCATGTCGGGGGCGTCCACCGGGATCTGCCGGTCGAAGCGGCCCGGGCGCAGCAGCGCCGGGTCGAGGATGTCCGGCCGGTTGGTGGCGGCGATCAGGATGACCCCGCCCTTGGTGTCGAAGCCGTCCATCTCGACGAGCAGCTGGTTGAGGGTCTGCTCGCGCTCGTCGTGACCGCCGCCCATGCCGGCGCCGCGGTGGCGGCCGACGGCGTCGATCTCGTCGACGAAGACGATGGCCGGGGCGTTCGCCTTGGCCTGCTCGAAGAGGTCGCGGACCCTGCTGGCGCCGACACCGACGAACATCTCCACGAAGTCCGAGCCGGAGATCGAGTAGAAGGGCACCCCGGCCTCGCCGGCGACGGCGCGGGCCAGCAGCGTCTTACCGGTGCCGGGCGGGCCGAAGAGCAGGACGCCCTTCGGGATCTTGGCGCCCAGGGCCTGGTACTTCGCCGGGTTCTGCAGGAAGTCCTTGATCTCGTGCAGCTCCTCGACGGCCTCCTCGGCGCCGGCCACGTCCGCGAACGTGGTCTTCGGCGTGTCCTTGGTGATCATCTTCGCCTTGGACTTGCCGAAGTTGAGCACCCGGGAGCCGCCGCCCTGCATCTGCGACATGAAGAAGAGCAGCAGGAGCACCAGCAGGGCGATCGGGAGCAGGTTGACCAGCAGGCTCACCCAGATGCTGTCGGACGACACCTCGACGTTGGCCGGGCCGGTGACCCGGTTGTTCGCCTTGGCCTCGAGGACCTCGTTCCAGACCTCGTCGCCGACCTCGTAGGGGAACTGCGCCTCGATCCGGTCGGTGTCGGTGTCACCGAACTTGGCCTTGTCCTTCAGGTCGAGCCGGAGCGTCTGCTCCTTGTCCTGGAAGACGACCTTGTCGATGCCGCCCTTGTTGAGCTGGTCGAGCGCAATGGAAGTGTCCACCCGGTGGTAGCTGGGACCAGCGGTGAACAGTTGACTGAGCACAACGGCGCCGAGGATGACCAGGATGATCCAGACCACCGGTCGGCGGAAGAAACGCGTACGTTCCATACTGTTGTCGAGCGCCGAGGCGCCCGCATCCTCCTGATCGACGTCCTGACCGTCTGATGGTGTCGCCGCCCTGTGGCGGCGGCCGTGGCCGCCGTGCGGGCCGGCCCGACCCCGAGGCACGAAAACTGCCGCGCCGCGGTCATTCGACGGTACACCGTGCACGCGAGGAGTGAGCTTGCGAGCCCCGCAGTCGCGCACAAAGGGAACAGCTGTGCACACACCGAGCGAGCTTGCGAACCCCGCGATCGCGCACGATCCGATCATCGTGCGCGCGTGGAGCGCGCTTGCGAGCCCAACAATTACGCGTAGGGCGAACCGGGTCCAGCCGGCGTGACGGGAGCTCCGCGCCCGGCCTCCCGTCCGCCCGGTCCCGCGGTTCGAGGGGTCGGGCGTGGAGGGTGCCTCCACGCCACCGGCCTCTACCGTAGTCCGAATCGCTGAGAGCCCGCTGAACGTCCGCTCGACCGGTGCCGATGCGACCGGACCCGGCGAGAGCTCAGCTCCGGGCGTACACCTCGGGCTTGAGCACCCCGACGTAGGGCAGCTCGCGGTAGCGCTCGCCGAAGTCGAGGCCGTAGCCGACGACGAACTCGGTCGGGATGTCGAAGCCGACGTACTTCACCGGCACCGGCACCTTGACCGCGTCCGGCTTACGGAACAGCGCGACCACCTCGACGCTCGCGGCCGAGCGGGACTCCAGGTAGCGCAGCAGCCAGGACAGGGTCAGGCCGGAGTCGACGATGTCCTCGACCACGACCACGTGCCGGCCGGCGATGTCCCGGTCCAGGTCCTTGAGGATGCGGACCACGCCGGAGGAGGTGGTGCCCTGGCCGTAGGAGGAGATGGCCATGAAGTCCAGCTCGGCGGGCGGCCCGCTGCGGCCCAGCGCCCGGGCGAAGTCGGCCATGAACATCACCGCGCCCTTGAGGACGCAGACCAGCAGGAGCCCGTCATCGACGTCGGCGTAGTCCGCCGAGACCTGCTTGGCGAGCTCCGCGGTCTTCTCGCGGATCTGCGCCTCGGAGATGATCACGTGGTCGATGTCGGCGTCGTACCAGGAGCCGTCAGCCATGGCTCCTAGCCTGCCGTACGCCGGATGGCCTCCGTCGGCGGGGCCGCCCCTTCTGGGCGCGGTCCCACCCCGGATGAATCCTGACGAAGGCCTCGAACCACCTCAGCAGGCACGCGACCGCCAGCGGCGACCGTCGTCGGAGGGCTTCCAGTCGGCCGAGTCCCGGCTGTCGGCGGTGAGGCCGGCGGCCGAGGCCAGGGCGAGGAGGACGAAGAAGAAGAGGAAGAGCAGGATCTCCATGGCGGCGCTCGCTTTCGCATGGTTGCTGTCGTTTTCGCCGCCGGTGCGCACCGGACTGGAACCAGTCTCCGCCGGCCACCACCACCCGGACAGTGGCAGGAATGCCACGCCCCCTCGATTTCCTGCCAACCGGGCGGTTACCCTCGTCACATGCTCAGATCGGTCGCCGTCCTCGTCCTGGACCAGGTCGCCACGTTCGAGCTCGGGGTCCTCGCCGAGGTCTTCGGGACCGACCGCACCGCCGACGGGTTCCCCGACCACCGCTTCCACGTGTGCAGCCCCGACGGGGCCCCGGTGCGCACCTCGTCGGGCTTCCACCTGACCCCGCACGCGGACCTCGGCCCGATGGAGGAGGCCGACCTGGTCGCCGTCCCGGCCCACCACGGCACCGTCGTGCCCGGCACGGTGCTCGCCGCGCTGCGCCGCGCCGCCGACCGGGGGGCGTACGTCTTCAGTGTCTGCTCCGGCGCGTTCGTGCTGGGCGCGGCCGGCCTGCTCGACGGCCGGGAGTGCACCACCCACTGGCGGTACGTCGACGAGCTGCAACGCCGCCACCCGACCGCCAGGGTCCGCTGCAACTCGCTCTACGTGCAGGACGGCCGGCTGCTCACCAGCGCCGGAACGGCCGCCGGCATCGACGCCTGCCTGCACCTGATCCGCCAGGAGCACGGCTCGGCGACGGCCACCCGGCTGGCCCGCCGGATGGTGGTGCCCCCGCACCGCGACGGCGGGCAGGCGCAGTACATCGAGGCGCCCATCCCCGAGACCCCCGAGGCGCCGACGCTGGAGCCGGTGCTGGAGTGGCTGATGGGGCACCTCGACCGCCCGGTCACCGTCGACGAGCTGGCCGCGCGGGCGGAGATGTCGCCGCGCACGTTCGCCCGGCGGTTCCGCGCCGAGACCGGCACCACGCCGCACGACTGGCTGACCAACCAGCGGGTGCTGCTGGCCCGGCGGCTGCTGGAGGAGACCGGGCTCAGCGTCGAGGCCGTCGCCGACCGCGCCGGCTTCGGCGACTCGGCGGCGCTGCGGCACCACTTCGCCCGCCGGGTCGGCGCCACCCCGCACACCTACCGGACCACGTTCCGCGAACGCGTGGAGGCCTGAGCCCCGCGACGTCGGACCGCGGCACCGGGACCGGGACCGGGACCGACGGCACGCCCGGGGCTCCGGTCACCAGCCGAGCATCCCCCCGCCCACGCGGGGCTCCGAGCCGACCGCGTAGCCGCCGTCGGGCAGTCGCCAGATCGCCTGCCCGTGGCCGAAGACCCCCGGCTCCTCCGCGACGGTGATCTCGTGCCCCCGGGCCCGCAGCTCGTCGACCGCCGCCCGCCCCTCGGCGGTGGCGACCAGCTCCGACTCGACCAGCACCGACCGGCCGGCGTGCCAGTACCAGCGTGGTGCGTCCAGCGCCGCCTGCGGATCGAGCCCGCCGTCCAGGGTCGCCGAGACCAGCTGCACGTGCCCCTGCGGCTGCATGTGCCCGCCCATCACCCCGAACGGGCCCACCGGCCGCCCGTCCCGGGTCAGGAAGCCGGGAATGATCGTGTGGTAGGGCCGCTTCGCCGGCCCCACCGCGTTGGGGTGGGCGGGATCGAGGCGGAACCCGAGCCCCCGGTTCTGCAGGGCGAAGCCGTGCCCGGGCAGCACCACGCGGGAGCCGAACGCCAGGTAGGTCGACTGGATCAGGCTGACCATCATGCCGCCGGCGTCGGCGGTGCAGAGATAGACCGTGCCGCCGCGCTCCGGATCGCCGGCCGTCGGCTCCCCGGCCCGCTCGGTGATCAGCGCGCGGCGGGCCGCCGCGTACGCCGGCGAGAGCAGCGCCTCCGTCGGCACCGGCACCCGCTCCGGGTCGGCGACGTGGGCGTGCGCGTCGGCGAAGCCGAGCTTCATCGCCTCGATCTGCCGGTGCAGCCGCTCGGCGAGCGGCAGCCCGGCGAGGTCGGCGCCGTCGAGGATGTGCAGCGCCAGCAGCGCCGCCAGGCCCTGCCCGTTGGGCGGCAGCTCCCAGACCTCGTGGCCCCGGTAGTGGGCGGACACGGGGGTCACCCACGTCGAGGCGTGCCGGGCCAGGTCGTCGCCGGTGAGCAGGCCGCCGGTGCGGGCCGCGTGCGCGGCCAGCGCCTCCGCGATCCCGCCCCGGTAGAAGTCCTCCGCCCCGGTGTCGGCGATCAGCCGCAGGGTCCGCGCGGCGTCCGGGTTGCGCCAGCGCTCCCCGGCCCGGGGCGCCCGGCCCTCGGGCACGAACACGCGGTCGAACTCGACGAACTCCGCGCCGGTCGGGCCGGGCGCGGCCAGCGCGCGCGACCAGATCCTCGACACGCCGGGGGAGACCGGGTGGCCGTGCTCGGCGTAGCCGATCGCGTCGGCGAAGAGATCCGCGAAGGGCAGCGAACCGAACCGGTCGTGCAGGTCGCGCCAGCCGGCCGGGGCGCCGGGGACGGTCACCGGCAGCCAGCCCCGGGCGGGCATCGCCGGCCCGACCCGTTGCGCACCGCCCAGGGCGTCGACCGGGGCCGCGCCACGCCCCCCGGTCGCGGCGAGCACCAGCTCGCGGGTCAGGGCCGCCGGGGACCGGCCGGAGGCGTTGAGGCCGTGCAGCCGCTCGCCGTCCCAGACGATCGCGAACAGGTCACCGCCGATGTCGTTGGACGGGGGCTGCACCACGGTCAGGGTGATCGCGGTGGCGAGGGCCGCGTCGACGGCGTTACCGCCGCGTCGCAGCACGGCCAGGCCGGCCGCCGCGGCCAGCGGCTGGCTCGTCGCCACCGCGCCGTGCGGCGCGAAGAGCGGCTGTCGGGGGTACGCCATGCGCCATGTCTACCGCCTCCCGGCGGATCCCGCGGCCCCGGAACCGGGCCCCGGGCCGACGGACCGGCGACGGGTCCACGGGGGTCACCGTCCGGCGGAGCGGATCAGCGGGGGCCGATGGCGGCGAGCCTGCCGTCGCGGCGCAGCACCCGCAGCCCGCCCGGCAGGTGCGCCGCCCCCTGCCCCCGCCAGCCGGTGACCAGGGTGTCCAGCGCGGTCACGTGCCGGTGCGACAGGGCGGCGGGCGGGGCGCCCAGCTCCCGCGCCCAGGCGTGCAGCACCCGGCCGCGTACCGCCGGCGGGAGCTCGGCCAGCGCCCGCACCGCGAGCCCGCCGTCGGGATGGCGGACGTCGGCCAGCGCGCCGTGGGCCAACTCGTCGAGGACCGCGTTGTCCGCCGCCACCAGCCGGGCGGTCCGGGCCAGGTTGTCCAGCACCCCCGGCCCGAGCGCGCGGACCAGGGCGGGCAGCAGGTCGGCCCGGACCCTGGCCCGGGCGTAGGACGGGTCGGCGTTGTGCGGGTCCTCCCAGGGGTTCAGCCCGAGCACCGCGCACGCCGTGCGGGTCTGCTCCCGGCCGACCTCCAGCAGCGGGCGCAGCAGCGGCACCCCGTCGAGGTCCCGCCGGGCGGGCATCCCGGCCAGCCCGCGCGGGCCGGCACCCCGGGCGAGCGCGAGCAGCACGGTCTCCGCCTGGTCGTCGCGGGTGTGCCCGGTGAGCAGGGCCGTCGCCCCGAGCCGGCCGGCCACCTCGGCGAGCGCCAGGTAGCGCGCCTCCCGGGCGGCCGCCTCGGGCCCGCCCGGTCGCCCGGCCACCTCCACCCGCACCGACTCGACCGGGGCCAGACCGACCTCGCGGGCCCAGGTCACCACCGCCGCGGCCCGTTGCGCCGAGCCCTCCTGGAGGCCGTGGTCGACCGTCACCAGGCCGGCGGCGCGACCCAGCCGGGGCGCCACGAACGCGGTGGCGGCGGCCAGCGCGAGCGAGTCCGCGCCGCCCGAGCAGGCGACCAGCACCGGCCCCCCGGGCGGCAGGTCGGCCAGCGCCCGGCGGACCGCGACCCGGATCGCGGCCACCGGCGGGGCGAGCGCGGCCACGGGCGTACGGTCAGCCGGCGGTCGGGGCCGGGCCGACCGGCCCGTGCACCCGCGCCACCCAGGCGTCCGGGTCGCCGAGTTCCTCCAGCCGGGGCAGGGTGAGCGGCGAGTCGAAGATCTTGTTGAAGCCCGCCATACCGACCCGGTCCACGACGCCGTGCACGAACTTGCGGCCCTCGGCGTACTGGCGCATCTTGACCTCGATGCCGAGCAGCCGGCGGATGGCCTTCTCCAGCGGGTTGCCGGCCTCCCGGCGCCGGTTGAACGCCGCCCGGATCCGATCCACGCTCGGGACGACCTGCGGGCCGACGCCGTCCATGACGAACTCGGCGTGCCCCTCCAGCAGGGTCATCAGCGCGGTGAGCCGGTCCAGCACGGCCCGCTGCCCCGGGGTCTGGACGATGTCCAGCACGCTCGTGCGGCTCTCCGGGTCCTTCACCGCGTCCGAGAGCGTGGCGACGCCCCGGCGCAGCCGCTCCAGCAGGTGCTCGCCGCCGCTGGACGACGCGTCCACGAAGGCCTGCACCTCACTGAGGAAGTACGCCCGCATCCACGGCACGGCGGTGAACTGGGTGCGGTGGGTCACCTCGTGCAGGCAGACCCAGAGCCGGAAGTCGCGCGGGTCGGCCCCGAGCTTGCGCTCCACCTCGACGATGTTCGGCGCGACCAGCAGCAACTGCCCCGGGTCGGCGGAGAAGACCTCGTACTGGCCGAGGACCCGGCCCGAGAGGTAGGCCAGCACGGTGCCGGCCTGCACGCCGGTGACCCGGGAGCCGATCGCCTCCGTCAGCGCGCCCGGCTGCTTGTCCTTGGTGAGCCGGCCGACCAGAGGGGTGATCACCTCGCGCAGCCCGGCGATGTTCGTCGCCGCCCAGTCCCGCCGGTCCACCACCCGCACCGGCGGGTGCGACACCTGCGAGCGGAGGCCCGTGTAGTCCGCGACGTGCCCCGCCGCCTCGTCGGTCAACCGCCGCAGGTCACTGACCACGTCGGTGGCCTCGGTGTACGAAACCCGGGGGCCCGACTTGCTCAGCGCCCCCGCGGTCGCGGCGGCCAGATCCCAGTCCACGAACTGCGCCATGCACCCCACCGTACCCGCGCCGCGACACCCCGGCCCGGGCTCGCGCCCGGCGATCGACGCCCGTCCCGCCAGGCGCGGTCCCGTCCGGGCCCGGCACCGCGTGACGCCGGTCCTGCCCAGGCCGGTACGCGTCGCCCGTCCCTCAGGCCGGCGCGCGCCGCCCGTCCCGCCAGGCGACGGTCAGCGGCAGCCGCAGCCGGCCAGGGCGGCGCCGATCTGGTCCAGCGCCCCCCGGGCGGCCGTCAGCCCGTCGGGCGGCACCGCGTCGGTGAGCACGGCGAAGGTGAGCAGCCGCCCGTCGGCAGTGCTGACCAGGCCGGCGACGGCGTGCACCTTGGTCAACGTCCCGGTCTTGGCCCGGACCACCCCGGCCCCGGCCTTCGTCGCCGCCGTCTCGTAGCGGTCGGCGAGGGTGCCGGACCAGTCGGCGACGGGCAGGCCGCCGAAGATCGCGGCCAGTTCGGGGCGGCTGCCGTCGCCGGCGAGCGCGATCAGGTCGGTGAGCAGCGAGGGGCTGATCCGGTTGCTGCGCGACAGGCCACTGCCGTCGGCGAGGGTGAGTTCGTCGGCCGGCAGGCCGAGCTCCCCCGCGACGGCGTCCATCGCCGCACCGGCGCCGGCGAACGAGGCGGGCTGGTTGCGGGCCAACGCGACCTGCCGGGCCAGCGCCTCGGCGACGATGTTGTCGCTGTCGCTGATCATGATGTCGACCAACCGGACCATCGGCAGCGACTCCACCCTGCCCAGCTCCGCGCCGGGCCCGGGGGCGGCTGCGGGGGTGCTGCCCGCGTCGGCAGCGGGGGCGGAGCCGGCGGGGGCCGTGCCCCGGGCGACCGCGCCGGCCGGCACGCCGAGCAGCCTGGCGAAGGCCCTGCCGGCCGCGAGGTCGGGCTGGGACACCCGCTCGGCCCAGTGGTTGCCGGTCGCCTCGTCCTTCTTCGCGCGGGTCACGTCGCTGCGGGCCCCGTCGGTCATCAGCGCCGTGATCGCCCCGCCGTAGCCGCCGGTGGGGATGTCGTCGTCCCAGCCCGGCTCGAAGAGCGGACCGGAGTAGAGCGACGAGTCGACCGTCACCTTCGTCGGCTTCGTGCCGCCGAGGGCGTCGCGCACCTGACCGGCGAGGTCGTCCAGCCGGGCCGCGCCCGGGTAGAAACCGTTCTTGTCGACCGCCAGCGTGGGGTCCCCGCCGCCGACGATCACCACCTCGCCCGGGGTCGCGCCGGCCACCGCCCGGGTCGGGATGCGGTACGCCGGACCACGCGCGGCGAGCACCGTGACGCCGGTGACCAGCTTGGTCACCGAGGCGGGCACCGTGCCGTCGTCCTCGCCCCGGCCGAAGAGCGGCTGGCCGGTGGTCACGTCGGCCACCGAGACGTGGACCCGGTCGCCGAGGGCGGGCACGCCGACGAGCGGGGCGAGCGCGGCGCGTACGCCCTCGGGTGTGGGCATCGGGGCGTTCGCGTCCGCGCCGGCCAGCACCGCCACGGGCGCCGGTTCCGCCGCCGTCTCGGCGGCCCCCCGGTCGGCGGGCTCGGTGCCCAGCCAGTCCGCCACCGGTCCCGGACGGACCACGGCGATCCCGACGGCGGCCAGCACCAGCACGAGCACCGCGGCCAGCACGACGGGCAGGGTCCGGCGGCGGCGGGGGCCCGGCACGGGCGACGCGGCGGGGTCGCCCGGGCCGCCGGTGCCGGATGGACCGCCGGGGCCGGATGGGCCGCCGGCGGGTCGGTTCGCGGCGGCGGCCCAGAGGTCGGTCGAGCCCGACGAGGGATCCGGGCCGGTCGGGCCCGTCGGGCCCGTTGCGCCGGACTGGCCGCCCGGATTGGTCGGGGCGCCCGGACCGGACGGACCGCCGGGACCGGCTGGGGCGCCGGGAGCCGTTGGACCGTCAGGACCGGTCGCGGCGTCGGCGCCGGCCGGGGCGTCGTTGCCCGGGGGCGGGACCGGCGTCAGGGCAGGAGCGCCCGGCGACGCGGGCGGGTGGGGAAGGTAGGCGTCGGGCACCGGGAACCGCCCGGTCGCCTCGCCGGAAGCAGATCCCCCGGTACCCCGTCCAGCGTCGGCATCCGGACGGTAGTGTGAATCTTCCCTCCCCACGGCCCCCTCCTCGCCCCGTGAAAATCTGCTTGGGTGACACTACTTCGGTCCGAACACTATGCGGCGGCCGGAGCCCGCGGGTGGGCATTCACCCGTGCGGGAGCGGCGTGCCGCTGGTTTCCGTTGGCCAGCGTGGGCAAACGAGGGAGCGTGCAGATGGATTTCGACGTGACGGTTGAGATCCCCAAGGGTCACCGCAACAAGTACGAGGTCGACCACGCGACCGGCCGGATCCGGCTGGACCGTACCCTCTTCACCTCCACGCAGTACCCGGCCGACTACGGCTTCATCGAGGGGACACTGGGCGAGGACGGCGACCCGCTGGACGCGCTCGTGCTGGTCCCCGAGCCCACCTTCCCGGGCTGCCTGATCCGGTGCCGCACCATCGGCATGTTCCGGATGACGGACGAGAAGGGCGGCGACGACAAGGTCCTCTGCGTGCCCTACGAGGACCCGCGCCAGGAGCACCTGCGCGACATCCACCACCTCGGCGAGTTCGACCGGCTGGAGATCCAGCACTTCTTCGAGGTCTACAAGGACCTGGAGCCCGGCAAGTCGGTCGAGGGCGCCACGTGGGTGGGGCGGATCGAGGCCGAGGCGGAGATCGTGGCGTCGTACCGGCGCGCCAAGGAGGCCGAGGCGCGCGGCGAGTCCACGCACTGACCCGGCACAGACCACCGACGGGCCCGGGGGCCGCTCAGCCGAGCAGCCCCCGGGCCCGTTCGTACAGGTCGAGCACCGCGCAGGCGACGGGCACCACCGACACCACCAGGGCGGTGTCGGTCAGGTCCGCGATCCGGCCGACGTACGGGGAGACCGGGCGGCGGGCGTACGTGGTGCCGGCGACCACCGCCACGAGGGCCAGCGCCAGCCCGCCGGCGACCAGCGCGAGGCGACCGGTCGGGCCGGAGCGGTCGACGAGCACGGCGCCCAGCACGGCGTACCCGGCGAGGCCTGCGGCGACGGTCGGCACCCGGTGGCGCAGGGACACGAACAGCCGGGAGCGGAGCAGCAGCACGGCCGCGGCCACCGCCACCAGCAGCCGGCCGGCCGTCCCACCGGAGAGGCCCAGCACCACCGCGGCGGCGACCGCCAGCACGGCGTGCCCGAGCAGCATCCCGGTGAGCATCTCCTCGGTGCGGGCCACCGCCGCGTAGACCCGGTCCCGGTCCGGCAGGTCGCGGACCCGGTCGGCGTCGCCCGGCTCGCCGGTGGGCAGGGTGATCGGGGGCAGCGGCACCTTGCCGAGCCGGATGGCCAGCAGCGGCACCGCCCCCACGGCGAAGACCAGCGCGCAGAGCAGGACCGCCGCCGTGCCGGCCGGGCTGAGCAGCAGTCCGCCGAGGGCCGCCAGCGCGCCCACGAACCCGGCGGTGGCGCCCGCCACGAAGACCCGCAGCCGGGTGGCGACGCCGACCAGCCCGAGCACCGACACCAGCAGCAGCGCCACCGACCCGGCGAGCAGCTCGGGCGCGCCGACCCAGCGCAGCCCCGGGACCGGCCCGACCGGATCGCCGGAGCTGACCGCCAGGGCGCCCGCCGCCGCCGCGAACGGCAGGGCGTAGCCGCCCAGGGTCGCGCCGGCCGGCCCGTCCGCGTGGGCCCGGGACGCCACCACCCCTGCGAGGGTGAGCAGGAGCGCCACCACGGCGGCGGCCGGCCAGGCCGATTCGTACGCCGGCCCGCCGGCCGCCACGGCGAGCAGCCCGACGGCCAGCGGGACGGCGGCCCCGGCGAGGGCGGCGGCCCGGGTGGCGGCGGGTGACCACGCCCCGCCGCGCCGCCGGGCGCCGTCGGCGATCGCCTCGACCACGTCGTCGTACTCCAGCTCGGGCCACTGCGCGCGGGCCGGCACCAGGTGCAGCACCTCGCCGTCGCGGACCCCCTGCGGCAGCAGGGCCTGGGCGGTGG
The DNA here is from genome assembly GCF_057197825.1 of Micromonospora sp. USAFONa4. Classification (NCBI taxonomy): domain Bacteria; kingdom Bacillati; phylum Actinomycetota; class Actinomycetes; order Micromonosporales; family Micromonosporaceae; genus Micromonospora; species Micromonospora sp. USAFONa4. The sequence goes on from NZ_CM170072.1 coordinate 2,980,877, forward strand.
TCAGCACCGCGCCGTCGGTGCGCCGCAGCACCCAGCCGCCGTGCCGCTCGCCGTCGTCGGCAAGCCCTTCGCCGGCGTGCCGCAGCACCTCGGGCAGCAGCTCGGCCAGTGGCACCTGCTCGGGCAGTGCGACGTCGACCCGCCGCTGGGGGGCGCTGATGGTGACCCGGGCCAGCCCGATCGTCATCGACTGATCTCCATGTTCGGCGGGGTTGGTGGCTGCGCGGACGACAGGACTTTACCTACCATGAGCCAGGCTCGGGTTACCGAGCGCTGTCAGGAGGTCGAGTGTCGACTGTCGTCATCAAGCGGCCGCCCCGCCGACCGGCGCCGGAGATTCCGGTGGGTGAGCTGCCGGTGGACGCGCCGCCGGAGATCCCCGCCGTCGCCGGCGGGCGCTGGCAGCAGCTGCTCATGGTGCTGCCCATGCTCGGCGGCACCGTGGCGATGGCGATGATGTTCGGCCGCGGCGGGGGCGCCTACTCGTACGTGGTCGGCGGGATGTTCGGGCTCTCCTCGCTGGCCATGCTGGTGACCTCGTGGGGCAGCGCCTCCGGCACGCCGAAGAAGTCGGAGATGATGGCCGCCCGGCGGGACTACCTGCGGCACCTGACCGTGCTGCGGCGGCGCGTCCGGCAGACCGCCGGGCAGCAGCGCGCCGGGCTCTACTACCGGCACCCGGATCCCGGCCGGCTCTGGTCGACCGTCGACAGCCACCGGGTCTGGGAACGCCGCCCCACCGACCCGGACTTCGCGGTGGTCCGGGTCGCCGTCGGCCCGCAGACCCTCGCCACGCCGCTGGTTCCCCCGGTCACCCGCCCGCTGGAGGAGCTGGAACCGATGACCGCCGGCTCGCTGCGCCGGTTCCTGGACGCGTACTCCGTGGTGCCCGACCTGCCGGTGGCGCTCTCCCTGCGCAGCTTCACCCGGGTCTTCGTACGCGACGTCGGTCCGGCCGGCGACGGACCCGCCGCCCAGGCCCTGGCCCGGGCGATGCTCGCCCAGCTCGCGGTCTTCCACGCCCCGGACGAACTGCTCGTCGCCGTCTGCGCCGGGCCGGAGCGGCGGGCCGCCTGGGAGTGGGTCAAGTGGCTGCCGCACGCCCATCACCCCACCCGCACCGACGCGCTCGGCCCGGTCCGGCTGGTCACCAGCGCGGGGGCCGAGCTGGAGGGGCTGTTGGACGAGGTGCTGGCCAGCCGGTCCCGGTTCAGCCCCGCCGGCCCGGCCACCGACGGCCCGCACGTGGTGGTGGTGCTCGACGGGGGCGACCTGACCGGCGCCACCGACCTGACCGGCGACGGCGGCATCGACGCGGTCACGCTCATCGACCTGGACACCCCGCCGCCGCGCCTGCTGGACCGGTTCGCGCTGCTGCTGGAGCTGCGCGGGGGCCGGCTGCACTCCCACTCCGCCGACGGGCACGCCGAGGTCGGTACGGCGGACCGGCTGGACCTCGTCGACGCGGAGGCCGTCGCCCGGCGGCTGGCCCCGCTGCGGCTGGCCACGGCGGCACGCGGCCCCGACGCCCCGCCGGGCGCGGAGCTGGGCCTGCCCGAGCTGCTCGGTCTCGGCGACCCGGAGAGCTTCACCGCCGAGCAGGGGTGGGCGCCCCGGTCCGCCCGGGAGCGGCTGCGGGTGCCGATCGGGGTGGGCACCGACGGCGGCGCGATCGAGCTGGACCTGAAGGAGTCGGCGCAGGACGGGATGGGGCCGCACGGCCTGCTGATCGGGGCGACCGGCTCCGGCAAGTCCGAGCTGCTGCGCACGCTGGTGCTCGGGCTGGCCGCCACGCACAGCTCGGAGCAGCTCAACTTCGTACTGATCGACTTCAAGGGCGGCGCGACCTTCGCCTCGTTCGACCGGCTGCCGCACACCGCCGCGGTGATCACCAACCTGGCCGACGCGCTGCCGCTGGTCGACCGGATGGTCGACGCCATCAACGGCGAGCTGGTCCGCCGCCAGGAGCTGCTGCGCCGGGCCGGCAACTTCGCGAGCCTGCGCGACTACGAGCGGGCGCGCGCCGCCGGCACCCCGCTCGCGCCGCTGCCGTCGCTGCTGCTGATCTGCGACGAGTTCTCCGAGCTGCTCTCGGCCAAGCCCGACTTCATCGACCTGTTCGTGCAGATCGGCCGGCTGGGCCGGTCGCTCGGCGTGCACCTGCTGCTGGCGAGCCAGCGGTTGGAGGAGGGGCGGCTGCGCGGGCTGGACACCCACCTGTCGTACCGGATCGGGCTGCGGACCTTCTCGGCGCTGGAGTCCCGCACGGTGCTCGGGGTGCCGGACGCGCACGAGCTGCCCCGCTCCCCCGGCCACGGCTACCTGCGCTTCGGCACCGAGCCGCTGGTGCGGTTCAAGGCCGCGTACGTCTCGGGGGCGCTGCGCCGGCGCGGTGCGGCGCCCGGCGCGGGCGGCACCGGGGCCCCGCGCCTGCTCGCCTTCTCCACCCATCTCGTGCCCAAGCCGGAGCCGGTCGGGCCGCCCGCCCTGCCCGCGACGGCCGACGAGGGCGGCACGGAGAGCCTGCTGGAGCTGATGGTCGACCGGCTCGCCGGGCAGGGGCCGCCCGCCCACCAGGTCTGGCTGCCCCCGCTCGGCCGGGCGCCCGCGCTGGACGAGCTGCTCGGGCCGGTCGGCGTGGATCCGACGCGCGGTCTCACCTTCGGCAACCCGGAGCTGCACGGCGCGCTCCAGGTTCCTGTCGCGGTCGTCGACAGGCCCTTCGAGCAGCGCCGCGACGTGCTCTGGCTGGCGCTGGACGGCGCCGCCGGCCACGTCGCGGTGGTCGGCGGCCCGCAGAGCGGCAAGTCGACAGCGCTGCGCACGCTGATCTGCGCCCTGGCGCTCACCCACACCCCGACCGAGGTGCAGGTCTACTGCCTCGACTTCGGCGGCGGCGGGTTGGCCGCGCTGCGCGACCTGCCGCACGTCGGCGGGGTCACCGGCCGCGCCGACCCGACGGCCGTCCGGCGTACGGTCGGCGAGATCGCGACCCTGCTTGTCGACCGGGAACAGCGCTTCGCCGAGCTGGGCGTGGAGTCGATGGCCGCCTGGCGGCAGCGCCGGGCCGCGCTCGCGGGCACCGGCCAGCCCGGGGCCGACCCGTTCGGCGACGTGTTCCTGGTGGTGGACGGTTGGGCCACGCTGCGCGGCGAGTACGACGACCTGGAGCCCCTGATCACCGACCTGGCCACCCGGGGGCTGTCGTACGGGGTGCACGTGGTGGCGACGGCGGTGCGTTGGCTGGACTTCCGGCCGGCGATCCGGGACCTCTTCGGTTCCCGGTTGGAGCTGCGCCTCGGCGACCCGGCCGACTCGCTGGTGGCCCGCCGGGCGGCGGCGAACGTGCCGGAGAAGACCCCCGGCCGGGGCGTCACGGCGGAGAGCCTGCACTTCCTCACCGCGCTGCCGCAGCTCGCCGCCTCGGGCGGGGACACCACGGATCTGGTCAAGCGGTCCGTCGGCGGCTGGGCCGGCCCGGTCGCGCCCCCGGTGCGGCTGCTCCCGCCGGTGCTCCCGTACGCCGAGCTGGACCTGGCCGCGGCCACCGGGCTGCGCATCCCGGTGGGGATCGCCGAGGCGGACCTGCGCCCGGTGGTGCTGGACTTCGCCACCGAGCCGCACTTCGTGGTCTTCGGCGACGCCGAGTGCGGCAAGTCGTCGTTCCTGCGCGCGCTGGCCATCTCGATCATGACCCGGTTCACCCCGGAGCAGGCCCGGATCATCCTGGTCGACTACCGCCGCAGCCTGGTGGACCTGACCGAGTCGGCGTCGGCGCACCTGATCGGCTACGGCTCCGCCGCGGCGCACACCACCGACCTGGTCGAGTCCGCCGCCGGCTACATGGCGGGGCGGGTGCCCGGTCCCGACGTCACGCCCGCGCAGCTGCGGCAGCGGTCGTGGTGGTCCGGGCCGGAGCTGTTCGTGCTGGTCGACGACTACGACCTGGTCGCCGGCGGGCCCTCCAACCCGCTGCGCGCCCTGGAGGAGCACCTGCCGCACGCCCGGGACGTCGGGCTGCACCTGGTGCTCGCCCGCCGCTCGGGCGGCGCCGGACGGGCCCAGTACGAGCCGCTCGTGCAGCGCCTGCGGGAGCTCTCCACCTCGGGTCTGGTGATGGCGGGCAGCCCGGAGGAGGGGGCGCTGGTCGGCCCGGTCCGGCCCGGTCCGCTGCCCCCGGGCCGCGGCCGGCTGGTCACCCGGCGCGAGGGCGTACGCCTCGTCCAGTTGGCCCATCTGCCGCCGCCGTGACCGGTGTCCCGGGAACGCCCCGCAAGGCGGCGAGGAACCGGTAATCTCCGATCGTCATGTTTGCGTCGCGATGAATGCCTGAGGATGTGACGACCGTGCGGCACAGCTGTCCGCCAGCGGCTCGGCGGATCGCCGGACGTACGTTGCTCGGTCTGGCGGCCGCCGTCGTGTCGGTCGCGGGTCCGGTCACGGCGGCCGACGCCGCCCCTCCGCAGCCCGCCGCCCGGCCGGTCCTCGACCCGCCGGCCGTCGTCGTCCCGGTGGCGCTCGCGGCGCCCGACAGCAAGAACCGCCCCGACCAGGTCCGCGACGAGCAGTGGCAGCTCGACGTGTTGCAGGCGAAGACCGCGTGGCGCAGCTCGACCGGGCGGGGGGTCACCGTCGCGGTGATCGACTCCGGCGTGGACGCCGCCCATCCCGACCTGGCCGGCCAGGTGCTGCCCGGCCTCGACCTGGTCGCGCCCCGGGGAGCCGCCGGCGACCCCGATCCGGTCGGCCACGGCACCACCGTGGCCGGGCTGATCGCCGGCCGCAACGACGACGCGCGGGGGGCCGTCGGCCTGGCGCCGGACGCCCGGATCCTCCCGGTGCGCGTCCTCGACGCCGAGAACCGCTACGACGACGCCCTGATCGTCGCGAAGGGCGTGCGCTGGGCCGTCGACAACGGCGCCCGCGTGATCAACCTGTCCCTCGGCGGCAGCGGCGACAGCCCCGCCCTGGCGGCGGCGCTCGACTACGCCTTCGCCCGGGACGTCGTCGTGGTCGCCTGCACCGGCAACCTGGGCAACTCGTCCAACGCGAAGGTCTGGTACCCGGCCCGCGAGCCGGGCGTCATCGCGGTCGCCGGGTCGGAGCGCGACAGCGACAACCTCTGGTCGGGTTCGATCACCGGGCGGGCCACCGTGCTCACCGCCCCCGCGACCGGCCTGGTCGGGGCCCGGCCGGGCGGTTACTGGCGGGTGCAGGGCACCAGCTTCGCGGCGCCGCTGGTCGCCGCCACCGCCGCCCTGGTGCGGGCCCGCTACCCGGAGATGTCCGCCGGCGACGTCGTCAACCGCCTGCTCGCCACCGCCCGCGACATCGGCCCCACCGGCCGGGACGACCGTTTCGGGTACGGCATGGTGAACCCGGTCGCCGCGCTGGACGCCGAGGTGAGTCCCGTGGGCCGCAACCCGCTGGACGACGAGTCCTCGCCGGGTGTGGTCGGGTTCGGCCCGGCCCCGGGGGCGGCGCAGCCCGACGTGGCGGGGGTCGGCGGCGACCCGCGCGGCTTCACGGTGCCGCGCCAGCAGTCCCGGTGGGCGGCGCAGCCGGCGGGCGCGCAGGAGGAGACCACGCCGGAGCAGCTGTGGACCGGGGCCGCGTTCTTCGTCGCCCTGCTGACCGGGGCGGCGTTGATGGTGCGCCGGTTCCGCCAGTGGACCCCGCTGGCCTCGCCCCGGCGCACCACCGGGACGTGGCGTCGCCCGCCGGCGCCCTGACCGGCCGGCCCGGTCGTCGTCGCCCTGCCGGGAGGAGCCGCCGTCGTCCCGCGCGGGCGACCGGCCCAGGGTGGACGCCCCCGAACGGGTCTGACCGGGCCGTGTCCCGGGTAGGACCACTGTCATGAGCCCGTCCGGCCCGCGTACGCTCGCCGCCCCGCCGCGCTCCTCGTGGCGGGGCCGCCGCCTGCACCCGGACCACGCCCGGGGCCTGCGGCTGACCCTCGCCGCGGCGGCCGCGTTCCTGGTCGCGGTGCCGTTCACGCTGCTGGCCGTCCTGGTCCTGGGAGACTGGTCCCCGCTGCGCCGGCTGGACACGGCGGTCACCGACGCGTTGGTCGGCTACGCCGCCGACCACCCGGCGTGGGTACGCCTGATGACCCTCTGGACCGACGTGTTCGCCCCGATGCCGCTGCGCGTCGGGGCCCTCGTCCTGGTCCTCTGGCTGGTCCGCCGGGGCGCCCGGCAGCTGGCGGTCTGGGTGGCCGTCACCATGACCGTCGGCGGCCTGCTCAGCCCGCTGCTCAAGCTGCTCGTCGGCCGGCCCCGGCCGGACCTGCCGGACCCGGTGGCCGAGGCGCCCGGCCTGGCCTTCCCGTCCGGGCACGCGCTCAACGCCGCCCTCGCCGCCGGGGTGCTGCTGGTGGTGTTCCTCCCGTACGCCCGGCCGGCCGGGCGCCGGTTGGTGTGGGCGGTCGCCCTGCTGCTCGCCCTGGTGACCGGGTTCAGCCGGGTGGCCCTCGGTGTGCACTGGACGAGCGACGTGCTGGCCGGCTGGCTGCTCGGCGCGGCCGTGGTGGCCGCGACCGCCGCCGCCCTCACCGTCTGGCGGGCCGACCCGCCCGGCCGCCCGGCGTCGTCCACGGGTCGCGGGCCGACGGGTACGGGGAGCTGACCGGTCAGGTGCACTCGCCGGTGCCGACGGCGCGGGTGCGCTCGGCGCCGGCGAGGGCGACGGGACGGGCCTCGGCCGCGGTCACCGCGAAGCCGGTGTTCGGGTCGTCGGCCGCCGCCGCGAAGATCACCCCGAGCACCAGCCCGTTCGACGAGACCAGCGGGCCGCCGGAGTTGCCGCTCTGCACGAGCGCCCGGATCGTGTAGACCTCCCGGGTCACGTTGCCGCCGGAGTAGATGTCCGGCCCGGTGATCCGGTCGACGTCCCGGATCCGCGCCGACTGGGCGTTGTACGGCCCGTCGAGCGGGAAGCCCAGCACGATCGCGTCCGCGCCGCTGCCCGCGTTGCCGGCCGCGAAGCGCATCGACGGGCCGGGCAGCCCGGGCACGTGCAGGACGGCCAGGTCCCGGTCGGGGTCGTAGACGACCACCTTGCTGTCGTACCGGTCGCCGTTGAGCTCGACGACGGTGGACCGGGTCCCGGCGACGACGTGGGCGTTGGTCATCACCCGGTCGTCGGCGTAGACGAAGCCGGAGCCCTCGATCCGGCGCGAGCAGCTCGGGGCGGAGCCGAGCACCTTGACCACCGAACGCTGGCTGTTGACCACCACCTGGGAGCCGGCGAGCGCCGGGTCCGGCGGGGACACCTGACGGGCGCGGGTGGGCGCCAGGTCGCCGAAGACGTCGGGGAAGCCGTTGGTGTCGACGGTGTCCCGCAGCGCCGTGGAGAGCTGCTGCGCCTGGTCGGGCAGGACCCGGTCGACCACGGTGAGCAGCGCGCTGTTGCGCACCGAGGAGGCCAGCCAGGGCAGCGACGACGAGCCGAGCGGCACCGCGACGAGCCAGGCGACCAGCAGGACGGCGAAGAGCGAGACGAATGCCCCGCCGACGTCGTCGACCCGCTTGGCGACGTCACTGGTGATCGTCTTGCGCAGGTGCGAACCGATCCAGCCGGCGAGCGCCTGGCCGACCACCGCCAGCCCGAAGATCGCCACCAGGGAGATCAGCACCCGGGTGCCGCTGTCGACGAACTGCTGTGCCAGCAGCGGCCCCAGCTGGAGGCCCACCAGCGCGCCCAGGAAGAAGCCGGAGAACGACAGCACCCCGATGACGAAGCCCTGGCGGTATCCGCTGATCGCGAACACGAGCATGAGCAGCAGCAGTACGAGATCCACGGCGGACACGCGTCAAGCGTACGGGCACCGGGCTCGCGAGATGACCATCGCTTGCGGAAGGTGACCGTCCGGTCAGCGCACCGGGGTCTCGTCGACCGCGTCGGTGCCGGCCGAGGGCGCCGGGGTGGCCGCGGTCGGCGGCAGGTCCACGACCCGGTCGCGGGGCCACGGCCGGGCCCAGCCGCCCATGTCGAGCAGGGCGGCCAGCACCCCGGCGGTGAAGCCCCAGACCAGCATCCCGCGCGCCGAGAAGGCCGGGCCGATCCAGCCGCTCGGGTGGCGGACCCGCATCCGGTTCGCCGGGTCGACCAGCTCGGCGACCGGCAGCCGGGCCACGTGCGCCACCTCGGCCGGTTCCCGGGGATGCACCGGGTGGGGCGCGTGCCACCAGGCGAGCACCGGGGTGACCACGAAGTCGCTGACCGGGATCCAGAGCTTCGGCAGCTCGGCCAGGACGGTGACGCTGGTCGGGTCGAGGCCGACCTCCTCGTTCGCCTCGCGCAGCGCGGTCGCCCGGGCGTCGGCGTCCTCCGGGTCGGCCGCGCCGCCGGGAAAGGCGGGTTGACCGGCGTGGTTGCGCAGGGTGGCCGCCCGCTGGAGGATCAGCACGTCCGGGCCGGCGCCGGGCTCCTCGCCGAGCAGCACCAGCACCGCGCTCTCCCGCCCCCCGCTCTCCGGGGTGACCAGCCGGGTGAAGTCCTCGCTGCGCGCGCTGCCGAGCCGGGTCAGCAGCGGGTCGAACCAGCCCGGCGGACGCCGGCTCACGCCCGCACCCCCGCGCCCCGCCGGTGGCCCGTGCCCGCACCTCCGCGCCCCGTGGCGGGTGCCGGACGGCTCATGCCGGCACCGCCACGCCGAGGTGCTGGCGGACCAGGTCCGCCAGCCGGGCGTCGTCGAGGGCGCCGCTGGAGTCCACGTGCCGGATGCGGCCCTGCCCGTCGACGAAGACGGTCAGGGGGATGGCCTTGCGGTTCAGCTCCCGCTTCAGGCGCTCACCCTGGTCGACCAGCACCGGGAAGCGGACGCCGAAGTCCTCGCCGATGGCCTGGGCCGCCTCGCGGCCGTCCTGGTTGTTGACCCCGACCACCTGGAGCTGACCGGCGGCCCGCTGGCTGAGCCGCTGGAAGGCGGGCAGCTCCTTGCGGCAGGGCGGGCACCAGGAGGCCCAGACGTTGATCACCGCCGGGCCGCGCAGGTCGCGCAGGGCGACCGGGGTGCCGCCGGTGAAGCAGTTCAGGGTCAGCTCGGGCAGCGCCTGGCCCCCGCCCCCCGACGGGGCGGCGGGTGCGGCAGACGCGGGCGGCGTACCGAGGGCGGAGCAGTCCTGGAAGGGCGACGGCCGGCTGGCGGCGGCCTTCTGCCGGTCGGTGGGGCCCGGATCCTTCTCCTCGTTGCCGGCGGTGCACCCCGCGACGGCCAGCAGCACGGGTACGAGCAGGGCGACGAGCCGGCGCTTCACCGGTCGCGACTGCGGGGCTCGCAAGACCGGCTCGCTCCTCGCGCTCACGGCGATACCTCGGTTCGCGACTGCGGGGCTCGCAAGACCCGCTCACTCCTCGCGCTCACGGTGCCGCCGCCACGACGGCCTGGACCGGCACCAGCTCCGGGTCGACCCCGGCCGCCACCGCCAGGTCCCGGGCCCGGGGGCCCTTGAGCAGCTTCGCGGCCGCCGCCGGCTCGGTCGGGCCGGTGCCGTATGACGGGCACAGCTTCGCCAGCGTGCACGCGCCGCAGGCCGGCTTGCGGGCGTGGCAGACCCGCCGGCCGTGGAAGATGATCCGGTGCGACAGCATGGTCCAGTCGCGCCTGGGGAAGAGCGCCCCGATCGCGTGCTCGATCTTGACGGGGTCGGTCTCGGCGGTCAGCCGCCAGCGCTGGACCAGCCGCTGGAAGTGGGTGTCGACGGTGATCCCGGGGACGTCGAAGGCGTTGCCGAGGATGACGTTGGCGGTCTTGCGGCCGATGCCGGGGAGCGTCACCAGGTCGGCGAGCCTGCCGGGGACCTGGCCGTCGTACCGCTCCACGAGGGCCTGGCCGAGCTTGATCAGCGAGTCGGTCTTGTTGCGGTAGAAGCCGGTGGGCCGGATCAGCTCCTCCAGCTCCGCCCGGTCCGCCCCCGCGTAGTCGGCCGCGCTCGGGTAGCGGGCGAAGAGCTTGGGGGTGACCTCGTTGACCTTCTTGTCCGTGCACTGCGCGGAGAGGATCGTCGCGACGGCCAGCTCCAGGGCGTTGGAGTGGTCCAGTTCACAGTGCGCGTCGGGGTGGGTGTCGGTCAGCGCCCGGCCGATCCGCCGGGCGCGACGGGTGCGCCCGAGGTCGGTCTCGGTGAAGCCGGAGGAACTCGTGGTCACGCCGGCCAGCCTACGTCGCCCGGCCGACGGTCGGCCGGGTCCACGCGCCGTGCCGCCCCGGTCAGCCGCCCTGCGGCGCGCTGATCTCACCCGAGTCGTCGAAGCCGGCCCCGGTCTCCGGGAAGTCGCTCTTGGTGAGCTGCTTCATCAGGCCCAGCCCGCGGTCGTCCTTGTCCATGGTCGGCTTGCCGATGGAGTTCATGTACGTCGAGACGAACGAGCCGCCGGCCCAGCTCCCGTCCGGCTTCAGCGAGACCTTCAACACCCCGCCCCAGCCGAGCCGGCCGGCGTTGCTCAGCGAGTTGCCACCACCGGCGAAGTTGCCCAGGCTGTACGCGATGAGCCGGCCCTTGTAGAACTCCATGCCGCGCAGCACGTGCGGGCCGTGCCCGACGATCAGGTCCGCCCCGGCGTCGATCATCGCCTTCGAGAACTTGACCGGGTCGCCCCGGTTCTCGCCGAGGAACATCTCGGTGCCCGGCTTGACCCGCGTCTTCTCCGAGCCCTCGCCGCCCATGTGCACCTGCACGACCACGATGTCGGCCATCCCGGCCGCCTTGGTGATCACCTTCTTCGCGGCGGCGATGTCGGTGAGGCTGTTGGACCAGACGTACGACGAGAAGCCGGCGACCGCGACCTTGACCCCCTTGACGTCGACCACGGTGATCTGGTCGGGCGCCCCGGTGTGCGCGAGGTCGTACTTCTCCAGCGCCTTCTGGGTGTTCTCGTAGCCCTTCGGCCCGAAGTCGTAGCCATGGTTGTTGGCCTGGTTGAGCAGGTCGAAGCCCGCGTCGCGCAGGTGCGCGGCGTACTCCGGCGGGGCCCGGAACTGGAAGCAGCGGGTCGAGTTCGGGCCGCACTTGCCGGTGCCTGTGTCGACGGTGAGCGGCTCCTCCAGGTTGCCCATCACCAGGTCGGCGGCGAGCGCCTTCTCGACCGAGTCGAAGAAGCCCTTCCCGCCGTTGGGGGGCAGCCGGTTCGGCGCGTTGCCCATGATGATGTCGCCGGTCGCCGAGAGCGAGATCGCCTGCTCGGCGGGCCGGGTGGTGCTCGTGGGCTCGCCGGAGCGGACCGGGGCGCCGGTGTTGCCGCCGCCCGCGCCGGGCTGCCAGACCGCGTCGGACCCGGACCCGGGCCCCCCGCAGCCGGCGGTGAGCAGGACGGCGAGCAGTCCGCCGAGGGCGAGTGCGGCCCGGCGACGCGGAGAGGAGGCGGCAGCGTACATCGAGCGCGACCTTATCGGCTGGGCAACGCCGAAACGAGAGCCGATCGGACGGAGTCTCAGCCCGCCAGTCGGTCCGACCACGGGACCACGGTGCCCGCCCCGCCGGCCGTCACGGCGGCGTGCACGGCCCGGGCCAGCGGGGCGCCCCAGGTGGAGCGCGGTCCGCCGTACGCCGACTCGGGGCCGTCGACCGGGCAGAGCACGGTGACCGCGTCCGTCGGGGTGCCGGTGCCCGGCACGCCCAACTCGGCGATCGCCTGCGCCTTCGCCTCGGTGGCGGTGGCCACCGCGTTGACGAGGGCGGCGTCGCCGAGCCGCGCCGGGACGTACACCACGATGTTGACGGTGCCGACCCGCTGGGCCAGCGCCGCCGGGGCGGGCTCCGCCGCCCGGACGGGGGTGCCCAGGCCGACCGTCGCCCAGGCCCGCACGCCGGTGTCCGTCCGGGCGACCACCTCGGCGACGTCCACCCCGGTCAGCAGGCCCACCCCGGGCCCGTCGAGGCCGAGCCGGTCGGCGAGTTCGGCCAGGTGGTCGGCGGGGTCGTCCCGGTCGTACGACATGGGCACGGTCGCGTTGACGACCCAGTGCCGGACGCCGATCCCGCCGCCCAGCGGCGCGGAACTGACCGCGCGCAACGGGCGGTCGGCGCGCCAGAACAGCAGCGGGACGTCCCGACCGTCCTCCTGGCGGGCGGTCAGCACGGGTTCACTCAGCACGTGGTGACCCTACGACCCGGGTGCCGAGGGCATGATCGGCCTCCGGAGGCGCGCGATTTTACTGCTTGATCAGGCCCGGCAGGTTACGCCCAACGATCAAGTTTCCAGGGGTGCACCTCTGATTGCTGCTCACGTGCGCCTAGACTGGCGACGCGCGAGGGATCAGCGGACGGCGGACCCGGCCGACGGACGGCACGCGCAGGCGGAGGTGCGCGATGGACGAGGTACTGGCCCGCAGCGGGATCTTCCAGGGCGTCGACCCGGAGGCTGCCGAGGCGCTCGCCAAGGAGATGGAGACGCTCGAGGTCCGCAAGGGCGAGATCGTCTTCAACGAGGGCGAGCCCGGCGACAGTCTCTACATCCTGCTGTCCGGCAAGATCAAGGTGGGTCGGCGGGCTGCCGACGGCCGGCAGAACCTGATCGCGGTGATGGGCCCGTCGGACATGGTGGGCGAGCTGTCGCTCTTCGACCCCGGCCCCCGCACGGCGACCGCCACCGCGGTGACCGATACCCGACTGGTGCGGCTGCGCAAGCAGGCCCTGCGCCCGTGGCTGAACAACCGGCCGGAGATCGCCGAGCAGCTGCTCCGCGTGCTCGCCCGCCGGCTGCGGCGGACGAACGACTCGCTGGCCGACCTGATCTTCACGGACGTGCCCGGCCGCGTCGCCAAGAACCTGCTCCAGATGGCCGGCCGCTTCGGCACCCGCGACGGCGGCGTGCTGCGGGTGACCCACGACCTCACCCAGGAGGAGATCGCCCAGCTCGTCGGCGCCTCCCGGGAGACCGTCAACAAGGCGCTGGCCGACTTCGCCTCGCGTGGGTGGCTGCGCCTGGACGGCAAGAGCATCATCATCCTCGACCCGGAGCGCCTGGCCCGCCGCGCCCGCGTCTGACCTCCCGGCCGTGGCCCGTCCACGGCTGCCGGAACGCACCCGGCCCGGACCGCCTCGTCGGTCCGGGCCGGTTCCGTCTCTCCGTCTGCCGGGCGCAGAATTCCTGGACCTGGGCCCGACCCCTCCCGCAGTCTGGAGCGATGCTGAACCGGGTCGCCGTTCTCTCCGACATCCACGGTGCGCTGCCGGCGCTGGAGGCCGTGCTGGCCGAGCCGGACGTGGCCGCCGCCGACCTGATCGTGCTCACCGGCGACATCGCGGCCGGCCCGCAGCCGGTCGAGGTACTGGACGTGCTCGCCGACCTGGGCGACCGGGCCTGCTGGGTCCGGGGCAACGCGGACCGCGAGCTGGTGGAGGCCCGGGCCGGGCACCTCTCCCCGGTCGACGTCTCCAACTGGGCGGCCGAGCAGCTGCGCGACGACCAGGTGGCCCGGTTGGCGGCGCTGCCGCTGACGGTCACCCTGGAGGTCGCCGGCCTCGGTCCGGTGCTGTTCTGCCACGCCACCCCCCGCGACGACGAGGAGGTCGTGCTCGTCGACTCCCGGATGGAACGCTGGGCGGAAGTGCTCGCCGGCGTCCCCGCCGAGGTAGGAACGGTGGTCTGCGGGCACACCCACATGCCGTTCACCCGGCTGGCCGATCGGCGGCTGATCGTCAACCCGGGCAGCGTCGGGATGCCCTACGGCGGCCCCGGCGCCTACTGGGCGCTCATCGGGCCCGGCGTGGACCTGCGGCGTACCCCCTTCGACGTGGACGCCGCCTGTGCCCGGGTGGCCGCCGAGTCGGGCTTTCCCGACGCCGCCAACTGGGCGGACGAGTACCTGCGCTCCCGACACAGCGACGCCACGGCCCTCGCGGTCTTCGCCCCGCGCGACGGCCGCTGAGCACCGCCGGCGCTCGCCCGCCCCGCTGATCGCCCGCCCCGCTGATCGCCCGCCCCGGTGTTCCCCGCTCCCGGTTCCCCGCTCGTGGTCGTCGCCCGCTCCTGGTGATCGACCGGGACCAGCCCGGGGCGCGGACGGCACTCGCTGCGCCCTGTCGAGCTGCCCCGTCCATAGGACCGACCGACCTGTCCGAATGTCCGAGTGCGCCTCTGGCCTGACCATGGGCGATTGCCCCATCCATAGGGGCAGCTCGACAGGGCCCGACTGCCTGACCCCCGGCCCCAGGGCGACACACGCCGGATCGCGGCCCTGGCGGCGACGGTGGCGTTGCGTCGGCACGCCCGGGGGGCGGCCGCGGCCGATCTGACCGCGAGCACGCGGTGGGCACCGACCGTCACCAGTTCGATCGCGGCGGGAACGTCACGGCCGGCACCCGCCACGCGCAGTCCCGATCCGACAAGAAAAAGTCAGTCTTGACTGTTTGTTTCCGCGGCGGCAGGCTGTCCCCGTGCCCGCATCGACCCGCGTCCCTCAGCAGGAACGCAGCCGCGCCACCCAGGCACGGCTGCTGGAGGCGACCGTCGAGTGCCTGGTCGAGCACGGCTGGTCCGGCACCACCACCACCGTCGTCGCGGCCCGTGCCGGCGTCTCACGCGGCGCCCAGTTGCACCACTACCCCACCAAGGCCGCGCTGGTCACGGCCGCCGTCGCCCACCTCGCGGAGCGGCGGGCGGAGGAGCTGCGCACCGAGGCCGAGGCGCTGCCGCCCGGCCCGCAGCGGCTCGACCGGGTGATCGACCTGCTCGGCGCGGCCTTCACCGGCCCGCTCTTCGTCGCCGCCCTCGAACTGTGGGTCGCCGCGCGCACCGACCGGGAGCTGCGCGAGGCCCTGGTGCCGCTGGAGGCCCGGGTCGGCCGCGAGATGCACCGGCTCACCGTCGCGCTGCTCGACGTGGACGAACGCCGTCCGGGCGTACGCGAGGCGGTGCAGGCGACCCTCGACCTGCTCCGCGGGCTCGGCGTGGCCAACCTGCTCAACGACGACTCGTCCCGCCGCGCCGCCCTGCTGCACACCTGGAAGCGCCAGCTCGCCATCCTGCTCACCCCCTGACCGCCCGCCCCGACCGGCCCGCCCTGGCCGCCCGCCCAGCCCCCGGAGGCACCATGGTCGACCTCAAGGACCTGCTCGCGGACCTGGCCGACGAGTCCCAGCAGCTCGACGACCTGGTGACCGGCCCGCCGACCGGCTGGGGGCGTGCCACGCCGTCCCCGGGCTGGAGCGTCGGGCACCAGATCGCCCACCTCGCCTGGACCGACCACGTCGCGCTGCTCGCCGCCACCGACGCCGAGGCGTTCCTCGCCGTCGTGCTCGCCGCCCCCGACCCGGCCCGGCTCGTCGACGTCGGAGTGGCGGAGTTCCTCGCCCCGCCGAGCGAGTTGCTTCCCCGCTGGCGGGCCGGCCGGGCGACGCTCGCCGACGCGTTGGCACGCGTGCCGGCGGGCGGGAAGCTGCCCTGGTTCGGCACCCGGATGTCGGCCGCCTCGATGGCCACCGCCCGGATCATGGAGACCTGGGCGCACGGCACGGACGTGGCCGACGCGCTCGGCGTCACCCGCCCCGGCACTGCCCGGCTGCGGCACGTGGCGCACCTCGGCTTCCGTACCCTCGGCCACAGCTTCGCCGCCCACGGCCGGCCGGTGCCCACGGTGCCGGTGCGGGTCGAGCTGGCGGCGCCGGACGGCGACACCTGGACGTACGGGCCGGCCGACGCCGCCGACCGGGTCACCGGCCCCGCGCTCGACTTCTGCCTGCTGGTCACCCAGCGGAGGCACCGCGCGGACCTGGCGCTGGCGGCGACCGGCCCGGTCGCCGACGCCTGGCTGGACGTCGCGCAGGCCTTCGCCGGCCCACCGGGTCCCGGCCGCCCGCCGACGGCCCCCAGCGGGGTGCCGGCGTGAGGGACGTGCTGCGGGTGGGCAACGCCTCCGGCTTCTACGGCGACCGGTTCACGGCGTGGCGGGAGATGCTCGACGGCGGCGACCTGGACGTGCTGACCGGCGACTACCTCGCCGAGCTGACCATGCTGATCCTCGGCCGGGACCGGCTGCGCGACCCCTCCCTCGGCTACGCGAAGACCTTCCTCCGCCAACTGGAGGGCTGCCTCGGCACGGCGCTGGACCGGGGCGTACGGATCGTGACAAACGCCGGCGGGCTGAACCCGGCAGGCCTGGCCACCGCCATCGGTTCGCTCGCCGACCGGCTCGGCCTGACCGTCCGGGTCGGGTACGTCGAGGGCGACGCCCTCGCCCGCCCGGACGCACTGACGGCGAACGCCTACCTGGGGGCGTACGGCATCGCGGCCTGCCTGGACGGCGGGGCGGACGTGGTGGTCACCGGCCGGGTGACCGACGCGTCCCTGGTGGTCGGGCCGGCGATCGCCCGGTTCGGCTGGGGCCGCGACGACCTGGACGCGCTGGCCGGGGCGACCGTCGCCGGTCACCTGGTCGAGTGCGGGGCGCAGGTGACCGGGGGCAACTTCAGCTTCTTCACGGAGCTGCCCGACGGCGGGCGGCACCCCGGCTTCCCGGTCGCCGAGCTGCACCCCGACGGCTCCTGTGTGATCACGAAGCACCCGGGCACGGGCGGCGCGGTCACCGTGGAGACGGTGACCGCCCAGCTGCTCTACGAGGTGGGCGGCCCGGCCTACCTCGGGCCGGACGTGGTGACCCGGCTGGACACGGTCGCCCTGAGCGCCGACGGGCCGGACCGGGTACGGGTGAGCGGCGTCCGGGGCACGCCCCCGCCGGGCACCCTCAAGGTGGGCGTCAACAACCTCGGCGGCTTCCGCAACTCGATGACCTTCGTCCTGTGCGGGCTCGACATCCCCGACAAGGCGGCCCTGGTGCGGAGCCAGATCGAGGCGGCGGTCGGCACGGAGGGGCTGGAGTTCACCCTGGCCCGTACCGACCACGTCGACGCGGTCGACACCGAGGCGGCGAGCGCGCTGCTGCACGTACACCTGCGGGACGGCGACAGGGCGCGGGCCGGGCGGGCCTTCTCGGCCGCCGCGGTGGAACTGGCCCTGGCCTCTTACCCCGGCTGCACGCTGACCACGCTGCCCGGCGACGCCACGCCCTACGGGGTTTTCACCGCCGACGCCGTGCCGCAGGACGCGGTGCCGCACGTCGCGGTGCTCCCCTCCGGCGAGCGGGTGCCGATCGCTCCCCCACCGACGACGTCTGAGGAAGCGCCCCCTGCACATCCGCAGGCGACAGCCGGGGGCCCTTCCTCACACCTCACCCGGCGCGCGCCGCTCGGCGAGCTGGTCGGGGCGCGCTCCGGCGACAAGGGCGGCGACGCCAACCTGGGCGTCTGGGCCCGCACCGACGCCACCTGGTCGTGGCTGCGCGGCTGGCTGACCACCGCGCGGCTGCGCGAGCTGCTGCCGGAGACCGCGCCGCTGACCGTGGAGCGGTACGAGCTGCCGAACCTGAGGGCCGTCAACTTCGTCGTCCGGGGCCTGCTCGGGCAGGGGGTGGCGGCCTCCACCCGGTTCGATCCGCAGGCCAAGGCGCTCGGCGAGCTGCTCCGCTCCCGGCTCGTCGACCTGCCCGCCGAACTGACGACCGGCCCGGCAGTCGACAGCACGCCCGGCCCAGCGGCCGACGACACCCCCGGCCTTGGTGACGACAGCGCGCCCCGGGAGGGCCGATGACCATCGTGGACACGCCGGAGCGCCGGCAACTGCGGGAGCTGACCCGGGCCTTCGTCACCCGGGAGGTGCTGCCGCACCTGGACGTCTGGGAGCGGGCCGGCGAGATCCCCCGGGAGCTGCACGCCACCGCCGCCAAGCTCGGCCTGCTCGGCATCGGCTTCCCGGAGGCGGTCGGCGGCAGCGGCGGGGACCTGCTCGACTCGATCATCGTGACCGAGGAGATCATCCGCTCCGGCGGCTCGTCCGGGCTGATCGCGGCGCTCTTCACCCACGGCATCGCGCTGCCGCACATCGTCGCCTCCGGCGACGCGGAGCTGATCGACCGGTACGTCCGGCCCACGCTGGCCGGCACCATGATCGGCGCGTTGGCGATCACCGAACCGGACGGCGGCTCGGACGTGGCGAGCATCCGCAGCCACGCCCAGCGCGACGGCGACCACTACGTGGTCAACGGGTCGAAGACCTACATCACCAGCGGCGTCCGGGCCGACTTCGTGACCACCGCCGTCTGCACCCTGCCGCCGGGCACCGGCGCCCTGACCCTGCTGGTGATCGACAAGGGTACGCCGGGCTTCACGGTCGGACGTCGGCTGGAGAAGCTCGGCTGGCACTGCTCCGACACCGCCGAGCTGTCCTTCGTCGACGTCCGGGTGCCGGTGACGAACCGGGTCGGCGCGGAGGACACCGCCTTCCTGGCGATCATGCAGAACTTCGCCGCGGAGCGGCTCTCGCTGGCCACCCAGGCGTACGCCATCGCGCAGCGTTCCGTCGAGCTGGCGGTGCGCTGGTGCCGGGACCGGTCCACGTTCGGCCGCCCGCTGGCGAGCCGACAACTGATCCGGCACCGGCTGGCCGAGATGCACACCCGCGCCGAGGCGGCCCGCGCGTACGTGCACCAGGTGGCGGCGCGGGTGGCGGCGGGCGAGCCGGTGGTGACCGAGGTGGCGATGGCGAAGAACGTCGCGGTGGCCGCCTGCGCCGAGGTGGTCGACCAGGCGCTCCAGCTGCACGGCGGCTACGGCTACCTGCGCGACGCCGAGGTGGAGCGGCACTACCGCGACGCCCGGATCCTCGGCATCGGCGGCGGCACCACCGAGATCATGAACGAGATCATCGCGAAGGGCATGGGCCTGTGACGACACTGCGCAGCGCGGTCGACGCGTCCTCGCCGGGGCACCGCGCCAACCGGGAGGCGCTGCTGGAGCGCCTCGCCGAGCTGGAGACGGCCCTCGACCAGGCCCGCGCCGGCGGCGGCGAGAAGTACGTGGCCCGGCACCACAAGCGGGGCAAGCTGCTGCCCCGGGAGCGGATCGAGTTGCTGCTCGACCCGGACAGCCCGTTCCTGGAGCTGTCGCCGGTGGCGGCGTACGGCACCGACTTTCCCGTCGGCGCCAGCGTGGTGACCGGCATCGGCGTGGTCGAGGGCGTCGAGTGCCTCATCGTCGCGAACGATCCGACGGTACGCGGCGGCGCGGTGAACCCGTGGTCGCTGGCGAAGACCCGCCGGGCGGGCGAGATCGCCCTGGCCAACCGGCTGCCGATGGTGAACCTGGTCGAGTCGGCGGGCGCGGACCTGCCCACCCAGGCGGAGATCTTCATCCCGGGCGGGCGGGTGTTCCGCGACCTGACCCGGCTCTCGGCCGCGAAGATCCCCACGGTCAGCGTGGTCTTCGGCAACGCCACCGCCGGAGGCGCGTACGTGCCGGGGATGTCCGACCAGGTGATCATGATCCGGGACCGGTCGCAGGTCTACCTGGCCGGGCCGCCGCTGGTGAAGATGGCCACCGGCGAGGTCACCGACGACGAGTCCCTCGGCGGGGCCGCCATGCACGCGAGCACGTCCGGGCTGGCCGACTTCCTCGCCGAGGACGAGGCCGACGGCATCCGGCTGGCCCGGCAGTGCGTACGCCGGCTGAACCGGCGCAAGCAGGGCCCGCCGCCGCGCAACCCGTTCCCGGCTCCACCGAAGTACGACCCGGAGGAGCTGCTCGGCATCGCCAGCGCCGACCTGAAGGTGCCGTTCGACCCGCGCGAGGTGCTGGCCCGGGTGCTCGACGGCAGCGAGTTCGACGAGTTCAAGCCGGCCTACGGCACCGCCCTGGTGACCGGCTGGGGCGAGCTGCACGGCTATCCCGTCGGGGTGCTGGCCAACGCCCGGGGCGTGCTGTTCAGCGAGGAGGCGCAGAAGGCGGCCCAGTTCATCCAGCTCGCCAACGCCGCCGACACCCCGCTGGTCTTCCTCCAGAACACCACCGGCTACATGGTCGGCACCGAGTACGAGCAGCGCGGCATCATCAAGCACGGCGCACTCATGATCAACGCGGTGTCGAACTCGACCGTGCCGCACCTGACGGTCAACCTGGGCGCCTCCTACGGCGCCGGCAACTACGGCATGTGCGGGCGGGCGTACGAGCCGAGGTTCCTGTTCACCTGGCCGAACGCCAAGTCGGCGGTGATGGGGCCGGCGCAGCTCGCGGGCGTGCTGTCCATCGTGGCCCGGCAGGCCGCCGCCGCCCGGGGCCGGGACTACGACGAGGACTCCGACGCGGCGATGCGGATGATGGTCGAGCAGCAGATCGAGTCGCAGTCCGGCGCGCTCTTCCTCTCCGGCCGGCTCTACGACGACGGGGTGATCGACCCCCGCGACACCCGTACCGTCCTCGGACTCTGCCTGTCGGCGATCCACAACGGACCAGTCAGGGGCGCCGACGGCTTCGGCGTCTTCCGCATGTGAGCGCGAGGAACGCCATGATCACGAGACTTCTGGTCGCGAACCGGGGCGAGATCGCCCGCCGGGTCTTCGCCACCTGCCGGGCGCTGGGCGTCGAGACGGTGGCCGTGCACTCCGACGCCGACGCCGACGCGCCGTTCGTCGCCGAGGCCGACCACGCCGTCCGGCTGCCCGGGAACACGCCCGCCGAGACGTACCTGCGCATCGACCTGATCCTGGACGCGGCCCGCCGGACCGGGGCGGACGCCGTCCACCCCGGCTACGGCTTCCTCGCCGAGAACGCCGAGTTCGCCGCCGCGGTGACCGACGCCGGGCTGACCTGGGTCGGCCCGCCCGCGAAGGCGATCGCCGCGATGGGCGACAAGGTGGCGGCGAAGGCCCTGCTCGCCGAGGCGGGCGTGCCGATGCTGCCCACCTGGACCGACGCCGACGGGATCACCGACTTCCCGGTGCTGGTGAAGGCGTCCGCCGGGGGCGGCGGGCGCGGCATGCGGATCGTCCGCGACGCCGCCGGGCTGGCCGAGGCCGTCGCCTCCGCGCGCCGCGAGGCGGCTGCGGCGTTCGGCGACGGCACGGTCTTCGTCGAGCGGTACGTCGAGCGCGGCCGGCACGTCGAGGTGCAGATCTTCGGCGACACGCACGGTACGGTGGCCGCCCTGGGCGTACGCGAGTGCTCGATCCAGCGCCGGCACCAGAAGCTCGTGGAGGAGGCGCCCGGCGTCCTTCCGCACGAGGTGCGGGAGCGGCTGCACGAGGCGGCGGTGGCCGCCGGCCGGGCCGTCGACTACGTGGGCGCCGGCACGGTCGAGTTTCTGCTCGCGCCCGACGGGGAGATCTACTTCCTGGAGATGAACACCCGCCTCCAGGTCGAGCACCCGGTCACCGAACTGACCACCGGCCTGGACCTGGTCAGGCTGCAACTGCTCGTCGCCGAGGGCCAGCCCCTGCCGGAGAGCGCCACCGACCCGCATTGGATGCGCGGTTACGCGATCGAGGTGCGGCTCTGCGCTGAAGACCCTGCGCAGGGTTGGCGTCCCGCCACCGGCACCCTCCAGCGGTTCGCGGTCCCGGGGGTGGCCCGGGAGTTCGGCAATCTCCGGGCGGTCGGCCTGCGGCTCGACTCCGGCGTCGTGGACGGCTCGGAGGTGGGCGTCCACTACGACTCGATGCTCGCCAAGGTGATCGCCTGGGCGCCCACCCGCGCCGAGGCGGCCCGCGCCCTGGCCGGCGCGCTGGCCGGGGCCGAGCTGCACGGCGTGGCCACCAACCGGGACCTGCTGGTCCGGGTGCTGCGCAGCCCGGAGTTCGGCGCCGTGGAGATCGACACCGGTTTCCTGGACCGGCACGGGGAGGTCTTCGCCCCGCTGCTGCCGGCCGACCAGCTCCCCCTGGTGGCCCTGGCCGCCGCGCTGGCCACCGCCGCCGCCCGCCGCGCCGCCGCGCCGGTGCTCGCCGGCCTCCCGTCGGGCTGGCGCAACGTGCCCGCCTTCCCGCAGGTCACCCGCTATGCGGGACCGGACGGCGAGATCGAGGTCCGCTACCGGCTGGACCGCTCGGGCGGCCTCGCCGAGTGGTCGACCTCGCCGGGCGCCGGCTCCACCGCCCGCACCGACGGAGCGGCCCCGGCAGACGCGCCGACGCCGGTGGTGAGCCTGGTCCAGGCCGCCCCGGACCGGGTGGTGCTCGACGTCGACGGGGTGCGGCGGGCGTACCGCGTACACCGGGTGTCTCCGGACGTCTTCGTGGACGGCCCGGACGGGGCGGCGAGCCTGACCGAGCTGCCGCGCTTCCCCGAGCCCACGGCGGAGCTGGCGGCCGGGTCCCTGGTCGCACCGCTGCCCGGCGCGGTGACCCGGGTGCACGTCGAGGTCGGTCAGCGGGTGGCGGCCGGCGACCTGCTGCTGACCCTGGAAGCGATGAAGCTGGAACATCCCGTGCTCGCCCCGGCCGACGGCGTGGTCGCCGAGCTTCCGGTCGCGGCCGGCGGGCAGGTCGACACGGGCGCCGTGCTGGCCGTGGTCAACCCCGAGTGATCCTGGAGGCCCCCCGATGAACTTCGACCTCACCCCCGAGCAGGACCAGCTCCGCGACGCCGTGCGCGCGCTGGGCCGCCGGTACGGCCACGAATACTTCGTCGCCAAGGCGAGATCCGGCGAGCACACCACCGAGCTGTGGGACGAGGCCGGCCGGCTGGGCTACCTCGGGGTCAACATCCCCACCGAGTACGGCGGCGGCGGGGGCGGGATCACCGAGCTGGCCATCGTCTGCGAGGAGTTGGCGGCGGCCGGCTGCCCGCTGCTGCTGCTGGTGGTCTCCCCCGCCATCGCGGCCACGGTGATCGCCCGGCACGGCACCGAGGAGCAGCGCAAGCGCTTCCTGCCCGGCTTCGCGGACGGCTCGCTGAAGGTGGTCTTCGCGATCACCGAGCCGGAGGCCGGCTCCAACTTCCACCGGCTCGGCACGGTGGCCCGCCGCGACGGCGACGACTGGCTGCTCTCCGGCCGCAAGTGCTACATCTCGGGCGTCGACGAGGCGTCGTACGTGCTGGTGGTGGCCCGCGTCGCTGCCGAAGACGGCCAGGCCGGCACAGGGGATGCCACTCCGCAGAGACTGAAGCCGGCGCTGTTCATCGTGCCGACCGACGCGGCTGGGCTGACCCGCTCCAAGCTGGACATGGAGATCGTCTCCCCGGAGAACCAGTTCCTGCTCTACCTCGACGACGTGCGGCTGCCCGCCGACGCGTTGGTCGGCGAGTCGCTGGACGCCGGCCTGCCGGCGCTCTTCGCCGGGCTCAACCCGGAGCGGATCACGGTCGCCGCGATGGGCGCCGGCACCGGCCGGTACGCGATCGAGCGGGCCAGCGAGTACACGGCCACCCGCAAGGTCTGGGGCGGCCGGACCATCGGCTCCCACCAGGGCGTGGCCCATCCGCTCGCGCACGCCGCCGTGCAGGTCGAGCTGGCCCGCCTGATGATCCACAAGGCGGCCACCCTCTACGACGCGGGCCGCGACCTGGAGGCCGGGGTCTCCGGCAACATGGCCAAGTACGCCGCCGGGGAGGCCGCCGCGCTGGCCGTCGACACGGCCGTCCAGGTGCTCGGCGGGGCCGGCATGACCACCGAGTACGGCGTGGCCACGCTGCTCGGTGCGGTGCGCGCCGGCCGGATCGCCCCGGTCAGCCGCGAGATGATCCTCAACTTCGTCGCCCAGCACGTCCTCGGCCAGGACAAGTCCTACTGAGCGGGCCGGGGTGCGGCGGGCGCCCGATCGCCCGCCGCACCCCGGGTCCTCAGCGGACGGTCAGCGTGCCGACCGCCGGCAGCGGGGCGACCACCGGCGGGAGCCGCTTCGGCTCGCCCCGCACGGGGGCGCCCTCGGCGGCCAGCGCGCCCTTCGACGCCTCCGCCCGGCGGGTCGCCTCCGGCTCGGCCGGCAGCTCGGCGAACGGCTGGACGTCGCCCACGCAGACCTTGCCGTTGGCCGGCAGCGCCCCGCGCAGCAGGTACGCGTCGACGGCGCCGGTCACGCAGGCCGACGTCCCGTACGCGGTGTGCCCCCAGCTGTCGCTGCTGAGCAGGCGGCTGTTCGGCAGCAGGCGGGCCGAGCTGACCGCGCCCCGGTAGTTGGTCGCCGGGTCCCAGTAGTTGCCCACGACCAGCACCGGCGCGGCGGTCCGCCGGTTGAACGGGCCGGTGTAGGCGTCCTCGTCCCGCACGGTCCAGCTCTTGCGGGCGCACGGCGAGGTGACCCACGTCCACAGCCGACCGAAGTACGGGTCGCGCTTGTCGGCGTTCGCGGCCAGCGCCGGGAACGAGCCGGCGTCCTTCGGGTGGTACGCGTCGGTGCAGTCCACGCCGAGGAAGGTCTCCAACCCGTTCTCGTACGGGAAGTCGTACCGGCGGGCCTGCTCGCGGGCCTTGACGGCCTGGCGGGTCACGTCGGCCGTCGCCGGGCGGCGGGCGGCCGGCGACGACGCCGGGTCGGTGAGCACCAGCAGGGCGGCGGTGAGGTCGACGACCTCGGCGTAGCCCGTCGGGCCGTAGAGCATGCTGAGGTTGGCCGCGATGAAGTCGGCGTACGTGATGGTGACCGGGCCGAGGTCGGGGTCCTCGATGACCACCGGCTTGGCCCGCAGCCGCTTCGCGACCAGGTCGAACGACGCGACGGGATCGCCCTCGGCCAGCGCACACGCCTCCGCGCCGGCCTTGTCGCAGCGCACCAGGATCTCCCGCAGCGCCTTGTAGGCGCCCTGCGCGCTGCGCATCCGGTCCTCCTGGGGCAGGCTGCGCGCCCTGCCCTGGCCGACCCACTCGTTGGGGTTGAGCACGCCGTCGATCACCAGGGCACGGACCCGGTCCGGGAACATGTTGGCGTAGTACTGGCCGAGGATGCTGCCGTAGCTGAAGCCGAGGAAGGTGAGCTTCCGGTCCCCCACGGCGCGGCGCAGCACGTCCATGTCACGGGCGACCTCGGCGGTCGACATCGCGCCGGTGAGCGGCCTGCCCGTGGTGGAGCAGCCCCTGCCGACGGCCTTCGAGGACGCCACGTAGGCCTTCTCCTCGGCCTTCGTCAACGGGAACGCCACGTTCAGCCCGGCGTACGCCCGGGTCTGCTCCTTGACGGAGGGGAAGCACCTGACCTGCTGGCTGGCGGCGACGCCCCGCGGGTCGACGCCGACGATGTCGAAGCGGTCCAGCACCTCGTCACCGAGGAAGTACGGCGCGGCGAGCGCGACGTCGGTGCCGGAGCCGCCGGGGCCGCCCGGGTTGACGAAGAGGCTGCCGATCTTCCGCTGCTGGTCGCGGGCCTTGACCCGCAGCACGGCGACCTCGGTCGTCGGGCCGTTCGGCTTGTCGTAGTCGCGGGGCAGCCGGACGGTGGCGCACTCGGCGTAGTCGTAGCAGGCGTACCAGTCCAGTTCGGGCGTGGGCACCCGGTCGACCCGGCGGGCCTCCTGCGGGCTGGTCCGGTCGGAGGTGACCGGACGGTCCCCGCCAGCGGGGGACGGTGCGGCGGCGGCGGGTGCGACCGCGGCGCCGGCGAGGAGCACGCCGGCGATTCCCGCGGCGGCGAGGGACCGGTTTCGTCGTGGCATGTGGACGCCTTCCGGTGGGCGACAGGACGGTCGAGCCGTGGCTCGACCTCCGTCACTCTAGGAACGACGGACCAGGATTACCGGCCGGCGAACGGCCGCATATCCGACAAACCGCTGACCGATGTAACGAATTGTTCACCGTCGACGCTTTTGACGGCGACGCTTTTGACGGCGGCCAGGTGCAGTGGCCCGGTGTCAGCCGGCGCGCCGGCTCACCCGATGCCGGCCATCCACACCGGCGGTGTGGCCTTCGCACCGCCGGGCGCGTAGTCGTCCGCCACCCGCCAGCCGGCGGATCCCTTGCGCAGCAGCAGGAAGCCGACGATCTCGCTGTGCGGGGCGCCCAGTCCGTAGACCTCGTCCCGGTCGACGAAGCCCATCCGGAGGGCGCAGATCGCCGCGGGATCGCGCTTCGCGTTCTTGCACAGCCCGAGGTAGCGGACCCCGGGAACGGCCGACAGGTGTTCGGCGATCGCCTCGTCCGGGTTGGCATACCCGCCACGACCGGCGGCCGGCGACGCGGGGGCGGCCGCCGAGGCGGGGGTAGCCGGCGACGCGGGGGCGGCCGCCGAGGCGGGGGTAGCCGGCGACGCGGGGGCGGCCGAGGACGCGGGAGCGGCCGACGGAGCGGCCGGGGACGTCGGCGCGGCGGCGGTCGCGGGGGGCGGCGCGGTCGCCGGCTCCGGCGCCCCGTCCGCCCCGCACGCGGCCAGCGCACCCGACAGCAGCACGGCGGCGACGATCCGGAAGACGCGGGTCACCGGCACTCCTCTCCCACGCCGACGATCACGGTGAAGATCATTGCATCCGGTGCCGGCGACCCGGTTGACAGCGGGCCCCGCTCGGACATCCTGGACGGGTGAGACTTGCGAGGCCCGATGCACGGGCGAAGGCGGTGGTGGCCGCGCTGGTGGCGGCCTCCCTGCTGGTGACGCTGATCGTGTGGGGGCGCCAGGATCTCGTCGGCGTGGCGTTGGCGCTGCTCTGCGTACTGACGACGATGATCGCGGCGGTGTCCGTGGCGGCGGCCCGGCAGGACGACGGCCCGGAACCGGCGGTCACGCCGAACGGCCCGGGGCAGCCCGTCGGGGGACTGTACGGCGTCGACGCCGACACGCTGGAATCGCTGGACCACCGGGAGGCCGTCCGCGCCATGCGGGAGCGCCACCGGGGACGCGGCGGCTCAGCGGCCCGTGAGGGTGGGTGAGGCGAGCGCGTCGAGCCCACGCCCGGCCAGGCAGCGGTACGTCCGGTCGGCGTCGGCCCCGGCCGGGGGCAGCACCTCCAGGTTCCAGCCGTCCGCGTAGCTGATCCCGCTGGTGAGCCGGAAGGTGGTCTCGTTGCAGACCCCGCGTACCACCGCGGCCGCGCTGACCTCGTCGTGGCCGGCGCCGACCAGGGTGTCGGGGAGCCTGCCCTCGGCGTAGCTCTCCCAGGTGTGCTGGCCGTCGCAGGGCACCCGGGGCGCCCGGGTCCGCGCGCCGCGCACCTCCATCGGCCCGAAGCACTCCAACTCGTCGGCGCAGCCCGCGCCGGCCGGCAACGCGGTCGTCAGGGCGCAGGCGGGCAGCACCGCGTTCGTCGCCGCCACGCCGGCCGTCGGCGACGGGACCGGGCTGGAGACCGCGCCGGCCAGCCAGGCGCCGGCGCCGGCCGAGGCGGCCAACGCGACCATCCCGGCGCCGCCGAGGAACCAGCGCCGCCGACGCCGCTGGCCGGCGGTGGGCACCGTGGGGTGGAGGTCCTCCACCGGCGGTCGCGGAGCGGGCCGGGAGGCGTGGTCCACGCCGTACGGGCCGACGGGGCCGGGCACGCCGCTGACCGGACCCGGGATGCCCGTGCCGGCCGCCGGGGAGCCGACGGGACCGAGCGGCAGGCCGACCAGCAGGTCGCGCAGCTCGACGGCCGAGGGACGCTCGCCGGGGTCGTTGGACATCCCGGCCCGGAGCACGTCGATCATCTCGGCCGGCACCCCGGGCAGGCCGGGAACCGGCTGGTGGAACATCTCCAGCACCGTGACCAGGCTGGGGTTGCGTTCGGACTGCCAGCGCGGCGGGCGGCCGTGCATCACCGCGTAGAGGGTGGCGCAGAGGGCGTAGACGTCGACGGCGGGCGACGGCGGGCTGTGGTTGAACATCTCCGGCGGCGCGTAGGCCGGGGTGAGCACCTCCAGGGCGACCGAGGCGTCACGCATCTCGGCCACCACGGCCAGCCCGAAGTCGGCCAGCACCGCCGAGTTGAAGTGCGAGTAGAGGATGTTCGCCGGCTTGACGTCGCGGTGCAGCACGCCGGCGGCGTGCGAGTGGGCGATGGCGTCGGCGATCTTGACCCCGAGGTCGCGCGCCTCGGCGGGCCCGAGCGGCGAGGTCCGCATCCGCTCGGCGTACGAGCCGTCGCAGAGCTCCATGATCAGGTAGGGGTGCTGGTCGACCGTGACCCCGACGTCGAAGAGGTCGACGACGTGCGGGTGGGACGACATCCGCCCGGCGGCCCGCGCCTCGCGTAGGAAGCGGGCCTGGTCGTGCTCGCTGTCGAGGGTGCGATTCTCCACCTTGACCGCGACCTCGCGCCCCACCGAGATCTGGGTCGCCTTGTAGATCGTCGCGTAGCCTCCCCTGGCAAACACGTGCAGATCGGTCAGACCGGGCACAATGGGCGTCGGCAGGGCGCCGGGCGGGGTCGCGGTCACAGCTCGAAAATACCCAACCGGACCGACGGCTCAGTGAACCGCATCAGCGGCCGGAACGGCACCGGCTGCGGAATCGCCTCCGCCGCCCACCGCCCCCGGGCCCGCGCGACGGTCGTCCCACCAGAGCCCGACGGCGGTCGCCACCGCGCCGAGGCCCTCCCAGACGGCCACTCCGAGAAACCGCCCGGGCGCGATGTCGGCCAGCACCGCGATGCTGAACACCGTGAACGTCACCAGCCGGAACACCACCGTGAAGCGGAAGAACGACCGCCACTCGGTGGCGGTGGCGAGCAGGTAGTAGACCCCCATGTTGAACGAGGCCATCGAGGAGGCGATCAGGAAGGTGCCGGTGTGGTCGCCGACCGCACGCGTCGTTGGCACCTCGAAGCCGAGCATTCGCAGCAGCGCCTCCGGCCAGACCAGCCCGACCGCGCCCATGAGCAGGGCCAGCACGCCGAAGACCGCGATCGTCCATCCGGCGGCCGAACGCGGCAACCTCATCACGGCCCTCCCCAGACCCGACGCGGTCGCACGACGGACCGCCCCTCGGACCTGACACGCTATCGGCCATCCCCGACACACCGCATCCCCAGAACCGCCAGACCTTCGGTTCCGGGTCCGCGGGACTAGGGGGTGGCCAGGCGCGCCCGCAGGGCGTCGGCGGCGGCGCGCTCGCTGCGCTGCTCGGTCGCGTACGCCAGGCGGACCGCCTCCTCGGCGCTGGCGAGCGCCTCCGCGGACCGGCCGCAGGCCGCGAGCGCCTCGGCGAGCACCCGGGCGGCGACCACCTGGCTGCGCACGTCCTCCGCCGGGGCGGCGACGGCCCGCCGGGCCCAGTCCAGCGCCTGCTCGCACTGGCCGTGGGCGAGCAGGGCGGACGCGTACCGGGCCATGGTCTGGCGGCGGGAGAAGAGCAGCGAGGGCACGGTGGCTGCGGCGGTGGCCACCGGGGCGAGCAGCCCCACGGCGGTCGCCGAGTCGCCGGCTGCCAGCCGGGCGGTGGCCAGCAGCACCCGGGGCCCCACCTGGGCGGGCGCCTGCGGGTTGTGCGGCTCGACGGCGGTCAGCACCGACCGGGCGTCCCGCTCGGCCGTGTCGCAGTCGCCCAGGTCCAGCGCCACGAAGCCGCGCAGCGTGCCGGCCATCCCGGTGAGCAACGGGTGCGACGTCCGCTCCGCGTACGACAGCGCGTCGGTGAGCAGGTCGGCGGCGTGCCCCGGCTCGCCCAGCCCGCGCGCCACGACGCCCCGGACGACCAGCGCGAACCCGCGGCCCCAGTCGTCGGAGGCGGCGGCGAACTCGCGGTACGCCCGACGGGCCCCCCGGTCCGCCTCGCCCAGCTCGCCCAGCTCGGCGGTGGCGAACGCCTCGACCGCGCGCAGCGTTCCCACCGCCCACGCCTCGCCGACCCGCTCGCCGAACGGCAGGAAGACCTGCGCCATCCGGCACGCCTCGCGCAGCCGGCCGGCGAGCAGCCGGGCGAACGCGGTGGTCCCGCGCAGCCAGGCCCGCCCGTACGGGTCCTTCAGCTCGGCGAAGAGCCGGGCGGCCCGGCCGAGCACGGCGTCGGTGCCGGCGAAGTCGCCCCGGGTCGTGGTCACCCAGGCCAGGTTCTGCAACGACCACGCCTGCCCCCGGCGGTCCTGCGACTGGAGGCTGACCTGGTACGACGCGGCGAGCCGGCTGCTGGCCTGCCCCAACCGCCCGGCGACGAAGTCGGCCATGCCGAGGCGGCGCATCGCCGAGGCGCGCAGCGTCGGCAGCCCCCCGGTCGTGGCCACCTGCAACGCCTCCTGCCAGCAGCCCACCGCGCGTGCCTGGTCGCCCATGGTCTGGTGGGCCTGCCCGGCGAGCAGCAGCGCGCTGGCCCGGACGGCGGACTCGTCGCCGGCGTTGGCGGCGATCTTCTCGGCGAAGGCGAGCGCGTCGGCGGGGCGTCCGACCTGGAGCAGCGCCCGGGCGTGCACCACCCGGTCGGCCGCCGGCACCCCGTCCCGGGCCAGCTCGGCCGCGCGTTCGGCGTACTCCACGGCCAGCGCGGGCTCACCCGCCTGCAACGAGCGGCGCGCGGCCCCGCCGAGCGCGGCGACGCCCAGACCGACGACGGCCCGCGCCGGCGCGTCCGGCCGCAGCCCGACCGCGTCGGCCAGCGCGGCGGCCCGTTCCACGTGCTGGGCCACGAAGACGTCCCGGGCCGCCTCGGCGAAGCCGCCCGGCGCGCCCGCCCCCGCCGACGGGCCGGCCGCGGCCCACCGGGCCAGCGCCGCGTGCCGCTCGGCCAGCTCGGCCTTGCTCACCCCGGCGTACGCGGCCTCCCGCATCAGCGGGGTCGCGAAGGCGTACCCGGTGCGGGTGCGGTGCAGCATCCGGCGTTGCAGCAGCTCCTCCACCGCCCGTTCCAGCTCGACGGCGACCACCGCCGCCGGGCGGCCGTCGCGGCCGGCCCGCTGCTCGCGCAGCGCCTCCAGCGCACCGTCCGGCACCGTGTCGCCGACGACGGCCGCGTCCCGCAGCACGGAGCGGGCCTCCGCCGGCAGCGCGTCGATGCGCGCGGCGAGCACCGCGGCCAGGTCGCGGGAGAGCAGGCGGCTGCCGAGCGAGCCGGGCACCAGTCGCCAGCCGCCCGGATGCGGGGAGTTGCGCTCGGCGACGGTGGTGAGCGCGCCCCGCTCCATCAGCAGGGTGACCAGCTCGGCCAGGTAGAACGGGTTGCCCTGGGCGGTGGCGAGCAGCCGGTCGGCGTCGGCCTGCGGCAGCCTGCCGCCGCCGAGGTAGGTGGTGAGCAGCCGGGCCGCGTCGGCGCCGCGCAGCGGCGGCAGGGCGTGCACCTCGGCGTCGGCGACCCGGGTCAGCGCCCCGGCGGTACGCACCAGCTCGGGCCGGCCGAGCAGCAGCACCAGCACCGGGCCGGCGAGCCGGGACAGGGTGATCCCGAGCGCCTCGATGGTCTCTGCGGTGGCGTCGTGCAGGTCGTCGACGACGACCACCAGGGGCGCCTCCCCGGCGAGCCCGGTGAGCAGGTCCGCGACCGCGTTCGGCACGGCGTCGGCGTCGACGGGCAGGGCGGTGCCCCACTCGCCCTGGTCGGCCGGGCCGCCGCCGGGCAGCTCGGCGTACCCGAGCAGGGCCAGGAGCTGGTCGGTGGCGACCGGCGCCGGCTCGCCCGACCGGCTGAGTCGCTGGCCGAGCCGGCGGAGGCGTTCCTCGACGGCCGGGCGGGTGAGCGCGGTGGCGGCGTCGTTGGGCAGGCCGACCGCCGCCCGGACGAGGTCGGCCAGGGGTGCGAGCCGGCGTCGCTCGCCGAACGCGGCGCAGCGCACCGACAGCACCCGGGCGCCGGTGTGCGCGGCGTACCGGCCCGGGCCCACGTCGTAGCCGGCGGCGAGGCGTTCCACCTCGGCGGCGAACCGGGACTTGCCGATCCCGGCCTCGGCGGTCATCAGCAGCACCCGGGGTTCGGCGCGGTCGATCACCTCGGCGAGCCGGCCGGCGACCCGGCCGATCTCGGTTTCCCGGCCTACGAAGGGCGCCTCGTCGCCGAGGCCGGACCGGGTGCCCGGGGCGTCCAGGAGACCGAGCAGCTCGTACGCCTC
Source organism: Micromonospora sp. USAFONa4 (assembly GCF_057197825.1). Taxonomy (NCBI): domain Bacteria; kingdom Bacillati; phylum Actinomycetota; class Actinomycetes; order Micromonosporales; family Micromonosporaceae; genus Micromonospora; species Micromonospora sp. USAFONa4. Next base: position 3,012,574 of record NZ_CM170072.1, read on the forward strand.
GACCGGCTCCCGCTTGCCCTTGAGCCGCAGCGGGCGCAACGCCCGCCAGGAGGCCACGTGCCGGGTGGCGGCGGAGGTCCGCGCCCCCGCGTAGACCGCGCCGACGGCGGCGGCGTCGGCCAGCCGGGCGGCAGTGTTCACGGTGTCGCCGATGACCGTGTACTCGATGGCGGCCTGGATGCCGGCGATCACGTCGCCGGTGTTCAGCCCGACCCGCAGGCCGAGCGGCGCGCCGCCGCCCCGCTCGTCGTCGAGCACCCGGCGGACCGCCCGCTGCATCGACAGCGCGGCCCGCACAGCCCGCTCGGCGTCGTCCTCGTGCGCGACCGGCGCCCCGAAGACCGCCATGATCCCGTCGCCGGTGAGCTTGTCGACGTGGCCGCCGAACGTCTTCACCGCGCCGGCCAGCGCGGCGAGCACCCGGTCGGTGACCGCGCCGACGCGTTCCGGGTCGAGGTCCTCCGACCAGGAGGTGAAGTCGGACAGGTCGCCGAAGAGCACCGTCACCACGCGGCGTTCTGCCGCGGGCAGCGTCGCGGCGGCCGGCAGCGCGGCGCCGCAGTTGTGGCAGAACCGCGCGCCGGGCACGGCGACGGTTCCGCACACCGGGCAGGTCACGCTTGCTCCAACCCCGCGGCGCCTCCGCCGGATTCCCGGCCCAGGTACTCCAGCTGGGCCCGGACGGACCACTCGGCGGCCCACCACAACGACCGGTCGACGTCGGCGTAGACCGTCGCGACCACCTCGGCGGCGGTGGTGGCGCCCGCGGCGACCGCCGCCCGGACCTGGTCGAGCCGGGCCCGGCGGTGGGCCAGGTAGAAGTCCGCCGCGACGCCGCAGTCGGCCAGCGCCGGGCCGTGCCCCGGCAGCGCCGGGGTCCCCCGGTACGTCGAGAGCAGCTCCAGGCTGGCCAGGTAGTCCCCGAGGTGCCCGTCCGGGTGGGCGACCACGGTGGTCCCCCGGCCCAGGATCGTGTCGCCGGTCAGGACCACCCGCTCGTCACCGTGCTCGACCAGGAAGCAGACCGAGTCGCCGGTGTGCCCGGGGGTCGGCACGAGCCGGACGCCCAGCCCGTGGCCGTCCAGCTCCCCGCCCGGCCCGGTCAGCGGCTCCCCGGCGATGGTGTGCGCCGGGTCGGCGGCGCGTACGGGCACCCCGTCGAGCAGCTCGTGCAGGCGGCTCGAACCGTCGGTGTGGTCGGGGTGGCCGTGGGTGATCAGCACCAGGCCGATCGGCCCCTGCGCGGCGATCGCCGCCAGGTGCCCCTCGTCGGCCGGGCCCGGGTCGACGACGACGGCGTGCTCCCGGCCGGGGGCGCGCAGCACCCAGGTGTTGGTGCCGTCGAGCGTCATCGGCCCAGGGTTCGGGGCACGCAGCAGCGTCACCCAACCCGGCAACTTGTCGGCGAGCGCCGCCGCCGGCGCGGTGAAGTGCCCGGTCATGGCTGCGATCGTACGGCCCCGCCGGCCACTCCCCGCGATCTTGCAGGCTCCGCCTCTGATACGTCCCGGTTCACGGCTTTTGCCGGGCACCGAACACAAGATCGCGGGGAGGTGGTGCGGGTCAGGAGACCTCGACGACGACCTCGACCTCGACGGGGGCGTCCAGGGGCAGCTCGGCCACGCCGACGGCGCTGCGCGCGTGCCGGCCGGCCTCACCGAAGACCGCGCCGAACAGGTCGGACGCGCCGTTGATCACGCCCGGGATGGCGGTGAACCCGGAGGAGGCCGCGACGAAGCCGGTCAGCTTGACGATCTTGACGACGTTCTCCAGGCCGACCAGCGAGTCGATCGCGGCCAGCGCGTTGAGCGCGCACTGCTGGGCCAGGTCCTTGGCCTGCTCGGCGGAGACGCCGGCGCCGACCTTGCCGGTGGCGAGCAGCTTCCCCTCGACCATCGGCAGCTGCCCGGAGACGTAGACGTGCTGCCCGGACTGGACGGCCGGCACGTAGCTGGCCAACGGCGGGACCACCTCGGGCAGCGTGTGCCCGAGTTCGGCGAGTTTCGCGTGCGGACCGTTGCTCATGCCGCCACCTCGCTGCGCTCGGCGACGTCATGAGCCCCCGACGCGCCGTTCAGGATGATTCGCTCGCTCCGCTCGCTCATGCCTTCGGCCGCTTCAGGTAGGCGACGAGCTGCTCCGGGTTGGGACCGGGAACCACGGAGACGAGTTCCCACCCGTCCTCACCCCAGTTGTCGAGGATCTGCTTGGTCGCGTGGACCAGCAGCGGGACCGTGGAGTATTCCCACTTCTGCATCGGTGGAGGGCTCCCTTGGCTGGAGTTCGACTTCTCGACGCACAGCCTACGGTCCGGCGGACGGGCGGGGCGCGGGACGCTGCTCCGGGGGCGCCGGCACCTCTCCGCAGGAGCCGCCGTGCCCGTACGGCTGGGGGCAGCGGGAGCGGTCCGGCAGCAGCAGGTCGCAGAAGACCCGGTGCCGGTTGTTCTGGTCGTCGGTGCTGGAGACGGTGGTCTCGCCGGCGTCCAGCTCGTTGAGGAAGCTCAGCGAGGTGGCGACCGTTCCGGCCAGCGCGGTGGCCGCCCTCAGGTCGGCGACCCGGATCGGCAGGTGGATGACGAAGCCGGGCTCCTCCTCCTCCCGGGCCCCCGGCCGGGCGGGCGCGCGCACCACCTCGACGGGTTCGGCGAGCCGCCGGTACGACCGTTCGTTGACGGGTAGGCCGACGCCGCCCTCGGCCTCCCCCGGGAAGCCGGGCCGCCGCGCCCGGTCGCCCGCCGGGAACTGGGCCCGAGGATTGTTTTCCACGTCGCGCATGCCTTGCCTCCGGACGTCGTACCTGGTCAGGTCATCACTCGCGGGTCCGGGCCCTCCGCCCGGCCCGCCCCCCGCGCCGCTGCGAACGTAGGTCGGCGGCGACAGACACGCCAACCGGACGCGCACAGACGATCACCCAAAGTCACATATGCGACACACCATCGGTAAGGAACCTGACGGCACCCGCCGCCCCCCGGAGCGGGGAACCGACCGTTACCCTTCCGGTCGGACGGGCGCTCCGCCGGCTCGCCGCCAGCTCGATCACGCTCGTCGCCCGGTCAGGCGGCGACGCCGCAACCCGGGGGATGAGATGACCCAACCACCCAGCGGTGGCCCCGTCGGACCGCCGGCCGACCAGCCCGGCTCCCCGGCGGCTCCCGGCCCGGCCGCCGCACCCGACCCGGCCGCCGCGCCCTACCCGGCCACCCCGTCCGGCCCGGCCGCTCCTCCGCCCGGTCCGGCCACCCCACCCGGTCCGGCCACCCCACCCGGCCTGGCTGCCGCGCCTCCGTCCGGTACGGCCGCCGCGCCTCCGCCCGGCCCCGCCGCCCAGGATCCGTCGATCCCGCCGGCCCCGGCCGGGTACCCGCCCTACCAGCCGCCCGCCGCGCCGAAGAAGAAGCGCGGCGTGCTCATCGCCTCCATCGCCCTGGCCGTGATCCTGCTGCTCTGCGCCGGCGGCGGCGTCGTCGCGTTCCTGACGCTGCGCGACGCCGACAGCGGCACGGGGGCCAAGGAGCCGACGGTCGCGGTCGACGAGTTTCTCAAGGCCGTCTACCAGGAGCGCGACGCGGACCGGGCGGCCGGCCTGGTCTGCTCCTCGTCGCGGGACAAGAAGAAGATCGCCGCCAAGGTGGCCGAGGTCGAGAAGCACGTCTCGGCCCACCAGAACCCCCGGTTCCGGTGGAGCACCCCGAAGGTGGACAACCAGACCGGCGACCGCGCCACGGTCACCACCAAGGTCACCATGACCACCGCGGACGAGAAGGTGGCCGACCAGGACCTGCGGTTCACCGTGGTGAAGAAGACGGGTTGGTGGGTCTGCGAGGTCGCCTGAGCCCACGGCCTGGATAGGCTCGACGGGTGCGAGCAGCAGAGCCGCCGGCCGACCCGGCCGGCACCCAGTGGCCGGCCCGCCTCCACGTCGTGACCGGCAAGGGGGGCACCGGCAAGACCAGCGTCGCGGCGGCGCTGGCCCTCGGGCTGGCCGCCGGCGGCCGGCGCACCCTGCTGGTCGAGGTCGAGGGGCGGCAGGGCATCGCCCAGCTCTTCGGCACCGATCCGCTGCCGTACGAGGAGCGGCACCTGACCGACGCGCCGGGCGGCGGGGAGGTGCGGGCCCTGGCGGTGGACGCCGAGGAGGCCCTGCTGGAGTACCTCGACATGTTCTACAAGCTCGGCGCGGCCGGCCGGGCGCTGCGCAAGCTCGGGGCGATCGACTTCGCCACCACCATCGCCCCGGGCCTGCGGGACGTCCTGCTCACCGGCAAGGTGAAGGAGGCGACCACCCGCACCGCAGGCCAGCGGCGCGCGTACGACGCGGTGGTGCTGGACGCGCCGCCCACCGGGCGGATCGGCCGGTTCCTCAACGTCACCGCCGAGACGGCCCGGCTGGCCAAGGTGGGCCCGATCAAGACCCAGAGCGAGGGGGTCGCGGCGCTGCTGCGCTCCCCGATCACCGCCGTGCACGTCGTCACCCTGCTGGAGGAGATGCCGGTCCAGGAGACGGTCGACGCGATCGCCGAGCTGACCCAGCTCGGCTTCCCGGTGGGACGGGTGATCGTCAACGGCGCCCGGCCCCCGCTGCCCGCCGGGCAGGTGGTGGCCGCCACCGAGCTGGAGCGGGGGCTGCGCGCCGCCGGGCTGCCGACCGACCGGGACACCGTGGCCGGGCTCGTCGCCGAGGCGCGCGACCAGGCCATCCGCCGCGAGCTGGAGGATTCGCTGCGCGCCGACCTGGTGGAGCTGGGGCTGCCGATGACCGAGCTGCCGCTGCTGCCCGACGGGGTGGACCGGGCCGGCCTGGACCAGCTCGCCGCGACCCTCGTCCGGGCGGATTGACTCACACCTGCGACCGGCCCGGGCGCACGGACCGACCCGGCCCGATACGCTCGATTGGTGCCTTCCGAAGACGCGGCGCCGCAGCTGGACGTCGACCAGATCCTCGCCGATCCGGGCGTCCGGATCGTGGTGTGCTGCGGGGCGGGCGGGGTGGGGAAGACGACCACGGCCGCCGCGCTCGCGCTGCGCGCCGCGGAGCGCCACGGCCGGCGCACGGTGGTGCTCACCATCGACCCGGCCCGCCGGCTGGCCCAGTCGCTCGGGCTGACCGAGCTGGACAACACCCCCCGCCAGGTCAAGGGGATCGACGTCGAGGCCAGCGGCGGCGAGCTGCACGCCATGATGCTCGACATGAAGCGCACCTTCGACGACGTGGTGCTCCAGCACACCGACCCGGCGAAGGCGGCGGAGATCTTCGCCAACCCCTTCTACCAGGCCATGAGCTCGACCTTCGCCGGCACGCAGGAATACATGGCGATGGAGAAGCTGGGCCAGTTGCACGCCCGGGGCGAGTGGGACCTGATCGTGGTGGACACCCCGCCGTCCCGCTCGGCGCTCGACTTCCTGGACGCACCGGCCCGCCTGTCCCGCTTCCTCGACGGGCGGATGCTGCGGCTGCTGCTGGCCCCGGCGCGGACCGGCGGGCGGAGCATGTTCAGCCTGGTCACGGCCTCGTTCGGGATGTTCTCCAAGGTCGTGCAGAAGGTGCTCGGGGCCCAGTTGCTGACCGACCTCTCCGGTTTCGTCGCCGCGTTGGATTCGATGTTCGGCGGCTTCCGGCAGCGCGCCGAGCAGACGTACCGCATCCTCCAGGCGCGGGAGACGGCGTTCCTGCTGGTCGCGGCGCCGGAGCCGGACGCGGTCCGGGAGGCCGCCTACTTCGCGGGCCGGCTGCGCGAGGAGAAGATGCCGCTGGCGGGCCTGGTGCTCAACCGGGTGCACCGCTCGGCGGTGCCCGGGCTCGACGCGGCGGAGAGCCTGGCCGCCGCGGAGCGGCTGGCCGGCCTCGGCGGGCACGAGGGCACCGTCGACGTGCTGCGGGCCCACGCGGCGCTGGCCCAGCAGGCGGTACGCGAGCGGCAGGTGGCGGCCCGCTTCACCGAGGCGTTCCCGGCGGTGCCGGCGGTGTCGGTGACGGCGCAGCCCGCCGACGTGCACGACGTCGACGGGCTGCGGACGATCGGCGCGGCGATCAGCCGGCCGTGACGGTGCTCAGCCGGCGGTGGTGACGAGGATCTTGTCCTTGCCGGTCTTGTCCTTGGCGTTCTTCTTCATCGCGGCCTCGAACATCTTGCGCCAGCTTGCCACCTGTGGGTGACGGCGCAACAGCGCGCGGCGTTCGCGTTCGGTCATGCCGCCCCACACTCCGAACTCGATCCGGTTGTCCAGCGCGTCGGCCAGGCACTCGTACCGAACTGGGCAGCTCCGGCAGATCCGCTTCGCCACGTTCTGTTCGGCGCCCTGTACGAACAACGCGTCCGGGTCCCCGTTCTGACACGCCGCCAGCGACGGCCAGTCAGTGATCATGCCCATCTGTACACGTCCCCCCTTGCAGTACCTACCGACCCCGTCGCGGACCAGCCGGCAATCCCCCCGATCGCCCTGCGCGCCTTCCCCAAGGCGGCACGGACGACATGTGGCGCTGTCGCCGCCACCATCATGCTCTGTAGTCGCCTGATTACGCAACGTTGTCGGCGAAATCCATCATTCCGGACACTCCCGGCTTCCCGGGCTTCGCGACCGCCGGTTACCCCGTCGGGGTCCGTGAAAACGCTGCGGGCCCCCTCCGTCAGGAGGGAGACTCGGCGGCGGATTCACGCAACCACCCACCGGGGGTCGTGCGTTTAGCACAACGAGGTCGGCGCGCGCAGGAAATGGGGAAAGAACGCCCCGGCGCCCCTCGTTCCCTACTCGCGTACCCTGTCGAGGTGACCTGGATGCGGAAACGTGACCACAATGTGCTGACCAACGCCGCATCGCTACTCATCTGTGGCCTGTTGGCCGGCGTGGTGGTCGCGGCGGCGGCCTTCCCCGCAGTGGCGATGTCCGGACTGGCCGCGAAGGCCGGCGCCGAGACCTTCGGCGCACTGCCCAAGGAGCTGACCGTGGCCCGCGCGCCGCAGATCAGCTACCTTCTCGCCTCCGACGGCAAGACACCGCTGGCGACCATGTACGACGAGAACCGTCGCGACGTGAAGCTGGCCGACATCGCGCCCGTCATGCAGAAGGCGATCATCGCCGCCGAGGACCACGACTTCTACAAGCACAACGGCGTCGACCTGAACGGCATCGCCCGGGCCTTCGTCAACAACCAGTCCAACGCGTCAAGCCAGCAGGGCGCCTCGACGCTGACCATGCAGTACGTCCGCCTCGCCATCGCCTACTCGGCGAGTCACCCGGCGGACGTGGTCGCGGCCACCGAGGACACCAGCGCGCGGAAGCTGCGCGAGATGCGCTACGCGATCCAGATCGACAAGGAGCTCTCCAAGGACGAGATCCTGGAGCGCTACCTCAACATCGCCGCGTTCGGCAACGGCGCGTACGGCATCTACGCCGCCAGCCAGGTCTACTTCAACAAGCCGCCGAGCAAGCTGAAGCTCGAGGAAGCGGCCATGCTCGCCGGCATGGTGAAGGCGCCGAGCACCAACGACCCGACCACCAAGAGCGGCCACGCGGCGGCCCTCGCCCGGCGCAACTACGTCATCCAGAACATGGTCGAGACCACCGCCATCACCCAGCAGGAGGCGGACGCGGCCAAGGCCACCAAGCTCGTGGTCACCGGCAAGCGGGCCCCCAACGGTTGCGTCTCGACCAACGAGAAGGGCTGGGGCTTCTTCTGCGACTACTTCTACCGCTGGTGGATGCAGCAGGAGACGTTCGGCTCGACCTCGTACGACCGGGAGCGGCGGCTGAAGAGCGGCGGCTACACCGTCATCACCACCCTGGACCCGCAGGCCCAGCGGGGCGCCGACAAGGCCGTCCGCAAGGCCAAGCCGGAGAAGAGCAAGGAAGCCGCCATGGTGGCGGTGGTCGAGCCGGGCACCGGTCGGGTGCGGGCGCTCGCGGTGAACCGCAACTTCAAGCTCGACGACCCGAAGAAGCCCGCCAACAAGGCGCACAGCGACCCCAAGCAGCGCAAGAAGGGCAAGCTCGGCAACTACCCGAACACCGTCAACCCGCTGCTCACCGGCGGCGACGGCATCACGGGCTACCAGGCCGGCTCGACCTTCAAGATCTTCACCATCGTGGCGGCGCTGGAGAAGGGCATCCCGCTCGGCTACACGATCAACGCCCCGCAGGCCTTCAAGTCGGAATACATCGTCGAGGCGGGCAGCCAGGCCGCCTGCCCGGGCACCAACAAGTACTGCCCGACCAACTCCGGCAAGAAGGCCGGCGGCGTCCAGAACATGTGGAGCGCCTTCGCCTCCTCCATCAACACGTACTTCGTGCCGCTCCAGCAGCAGGTCGGCGCGGAGAACGTGGTCGACGTGGCCAAGCGGCTCGGCATCCAGTTCCGGGTCACCAGGGAGAACGACTGGGCCAACAACAAGGCGGCCGCGCACGACTGGGGCGCGTTCACCCTGGGCGTCTCGAGCACCACCCCGCTCGAGCTGGCCAACGCCTACGCCACCCTCGCGGCGGACGGCAAGTACTGCGAGCCCATCCCGGTCCAGATGATCAAGGACCCGGAGGGCAAGAAGCTCGACATCGCCAACCCGCGCTGCGAGAAGCGGGTCAGCACCGAGGTGGCCCGCGCCGCCGTCGACGCCGCCCGCTGCCCGGTCGGTGACAACTCCTCCACCACCAAGTGCGGCGGCAGCCGTACGGCGGCCGAGGTCAAGCAGGTCGTCGACGCGCCGGTGGCCGGCAAGTCCGGCACCACCGACTCGGAGAAGAGCGCGGCCCTGGTCGCGATGACCAAGCAGTACGCGGTGGCCGGCATCATGGCCGACCCGGACTGGCCGCAGACCAACGTCAAGATGAAGCACAAGCAGAAGGACGGCATCAACCCGCCGGTCTACGAGACGCTGCGCGACGCCATGAAGGGCAAGGACCGGAAGAACTTCGAGCCCCCGGGCAAGAAGATCTCCGAGGGCGACCAGCGCCGGATCCCCGACGTGAAGTGCCTCGACCCGGAGCAGGCGAGGTCCCGGATCAAGGCTGAGGGCTTCGACGCGGTCATCTCCGACATCAAGGTCCCGTCGAGCTGCCCGGCCGGCAAGGCCGCCGGCACCAGCCCCGACGGCCGGACCATCAAGGGCGGCGTGGTCACCATCCAGATCAGCTCCGGCGGCGGCACCGCCCCGGGCACGACGCCCGACAACAACAACCGGCCGCCGAACACCCCCGGCCGGCCGCCGGGCCGCTCCGGCGGCTGAGCCGGCCGGACGAACGCCACGGGCGGGCACCCTTCGCGGGGTGCCCGCCCGTTTCGCGTACGCGGGTCGGTGCGGCCGGGGTCAGAGGCCGAGCTGGCGGCGTACCTCGGCGGCGACGCGACCGCCCTCGGCCCGGCCGGCCACCGCCGCCTGGGCCGCCTTCATGGCCGGGCCCATCTGCGACTTGCCGGTGAAGCCGCCCGCGGCGAGCGCCCCCGCGACCAGCTCGGTCAGCTCGGCGTCGGGGAGCTGCTTCGGCAGGTAGCGCTCCAGCACCTCGCCCTCGGCGATCTCCTTCGTGGCCTGCTCGGTGCGGCCGGCGTCACCGAAGGCGGTGGCGGCCTCCCGGCGCTTCTTCGCCTCCTTGGTCAGCACCGCGAGCACCTCGTCGTCGGTGAGCTCGCGCTTGGCCTTGCCGGCGACCTCGGCGGTGCCGACGGCGGCAAGCGCCATCCGCAGCGTGGAGGTGGTCAGCTCGTCGCGCGCCTTCAGGGCGGCGCGCATGTCGGCGGTCAGACGGTCCTTCAGCGTGCTCATGGTCGGTGAAACTACCCTGAACGGCATGCGAAAGCGCACACTATTCCGGCTCGCGACCGGGACCGCCGCACTCGGCGCGGCGACCCTGGCCTACGCGTCACTCGTCGAGCGCAACATGTTCACCCTGCGGCGGTACGACGTGCCGGTGCTGCCGGCCGACGCGGAGCCCCTGCGGGTCCTGCACCTGTCGGACCTGCACATGATGCCCGACCAGGGGCGTAAGCAGCGCTGGGTGGCGTCGCTGGCCGCCCTCGACCCCGACCTGGTCGTGGTCACCGGGGACAACATGGCGCACCCCGGCGCCGTGCCCGGCGTGCTGCACGCCCTCCAGCCGCTGCTCGACTTCCCGGGGGCCTTCGTCTTCGGCTCCAACGACTACACCGGGCCGGTCTGGAAGAACCCGTTCACCTACTTCCTGCCCGACCGGGAGTACACCGAGGGCGTCGAACTGCCGCACGAGGAGCTGCGGGACGTCTTCGTCGGCGCGGGCTGGGCGGACCTGAACAACGCCCGCACTACCGTCAAGGCCGGCGGCCGGGTCGTCGAGCTGCTCGGCGTGGACGACCCGCACGTCGAACGGGACGACTACGACTCGGTCGCCGGGCCGGTGTCGCCCACCGCCGACCTGTCGATCGCGCTCACCCACTCCCCCGAGCCGGCCGTCCTCGACCGGATGGCCGCCGACGGCTTCGGGCTGATGCTCGCCGGGCACACCCACGGCGGTCAGGTCTGCGTACCGGGGTTCGGCGCGCTGGTGACCAACTGCGGCCTGCCCCGCTCCATGGCACGCGGCCTGCACCGCTGGCCCGGCTCCGACTCGTGGCTGCACGTCTCCGCCGGCCTCGGGACGCATCCGACCGCGCCGGTCCGGTTCGCCTGCCCGCCGGAGGCGAGCGTGCTCACGCTGATCCCCCGCTGACCCACGCGCCGGTGATCCGCCGAGCCGCCGCCTACGGTCCGGCGGCTCGGCGGCTCGGCGGCTCGGCCGGTTGGCGGCTCGGCCGATTGGCGAGCGAGGCGGGAACCGGCTGCCGGCTGGCAGCCGTGCAGGGTGATCGTCGGATCCGCCCGGGGAACCTGGCTGTGTTCGCCCTGTCGAGCTGAGTCGTATACGACATCAGGCGCCAGGTGGGGTCGGCGCCCGGCGGGTACCGCACGGTCCGGGAGGACCCGCAGGGCGGTGGGGGTACCGAGTTGGACCACCGACGGGGGTGGGCTACTATTTGTCGGCACGCCTCGGGGTGTGGCGCAGCTTGGTAGCGCGCTTCGTTCGGGACGAAGAGGTCGTCGGTTCGAATCCGGCCACCCCGACCAGAGGTAAGAGCAGGTCAAGGCCCCTCCAACGAGGGGCCTTGATTCGTTTCCGGTCTCCCGGAGGCAGCAAACGACGCGAGCACACTGCGATCCCGGTCACGAGTCGAGTGCGTGTAGCGGTCCAAGGTGGTTGACGTCACGAGCAAGGGATGACCGGACGTGACGAAGAGGTTGGGAATTAGTCACGCCACAGGGTGACCGATGCGAGTCAACCGTCGGTTGGCGGATCAGGTAACCACGTGGGCGCGTCCGAGCCGCTGCGGTCCCAGCAAGCTGCCGCTTACGTGACATTAGTTAGGGATTTGCCCGCTTCGCCATACCTCACCCTGCGCGCCATGGCGCTCGGCCGCGTATCGCGCCTGGGCAGATGCGGCATCGCGCGCCGCAGCCGAATCCTCATCTGAGGAGAGCCGCTTGCGGTCTCGCCAGCCAACAAAGATGAACGCCGCGACTAGCAACACCACGGACACAGCGAGAGACGCCACCACAGCTGTCATGCCATCGACGCTACGACATGCCCACCAAGATCCGCGCTGCCAGCCAGCCTTGGGCCAATCTGCGCGTCGCGCCTGTCAGGTGATCTACGACAAGGGCCGGCGGTCTAAATGCGGCAGGTTGACCGTCGGCGGGACGTCCGCTCCCTCGATAAGCGGGTGGTAGGTGGCGGTCGCGCGCATCGACGGTTCACCGCATCTTGTGGACCGCGCAGGCGATCTCCTGCCGCAACAGCGCCACCTCCTCGTCGCGGTCGCACAGCAGCAGCACCTTGAACGGGCTGCCCCTGCCGTCCGGCTGGCCGAGCGGGCGCGCCCAGTGACGAACGGCTTGATACAGGATTCGGAACAACGTGTGCTGATCCTCTGCACTGCTCGACAGCAGCCGGGGGGCGTTCTCGACCACGATCAGGTACCCGTCCGCCGGTAACCAGTTCAGATCACGGAGGCAGTCGGACAACGCGTCCCAGTTCCAGCCAAAGTAGCCAGGAAAGAGGAGCGCGTCGGAGAACTCGTAGAGGGCGTGATCCGCATCCGTCATCCTCGTTCCGTCAAGCCGGGCAACGACGAACCTTCCCGTTGCCGGTAGCACCGCAGCGAGCTCCACCAGGGCTTTGCGCGAGCAGACCGCGAGCTGGCCAGTGGAGCCGCTCCACCAGCTGTTCATCATTCAGCCCCACCACGGTTGACGTAGTTTCACGACCTCAGCGGCCTCGCGCACGCCGTGCCCATGGCTGTCAGTCTGCCGGGGAGACAGCACAGCACGACGGGCAGGCCCTCGACCGCTCGCTTGACTGGATGTGCCGCAACCAGCGCGCTGAGGCGTCGCAAACCAGTTGGCGGGCGGCTGTCCACATCAGCCGACGGAGGACACCGACTGCCGGCCTTGTGTGGGAGGACTTTCTGTACATCTATCAAGGCGGCCCTGAACGGGCCGCACGCGCCGCCGCCTGGGCGCGCGTCCGTCGCTCCGCTGGCGCTCCGACTCCGGCCACGCAACACACCCGGCGGCTGGCACGGAGAGCGGAAAGCCCGGAGGGGCCGCCGCAGACGGGGTAGTTGAGAGTGGGTGGAGGTCCGTCGCCGGCAGCCGGCCGCGCCGCGCCCGAGCAGCGCAGCGCACGGAGGGCGCGCCGGGTCCGCGCGGCAAGCCCCAAGCATGGGGGCGGCGTCCGCGCGGCGGCATGCCGGTCGCCCAGAGGCCGGCTCCGCAGCCGCTCAGGGTCAGGTCAACCGCTCATCTGGGAGGGGGAGGGGTGGCCGCCGGTGGCCAGCTTCGACCCCGGGAGCCGGGTCCGTGCCGGGCGAGGTTGGGCCAACTGCGCCACTGTGGCGGTGTCCGCCGGGGGCGCGGTCCGTGACACGAGAGCCGACACCGACTCAGGCTGTTCCGGCAGCGCCCGGACGTGCGTCAAGGCCGTCTTGACGTGGCGGACCGGGCGGCGGCCGGCTTCCCAGAGGGCCGGGTCGGCGACAGACAGGGATGGCTAGCGAGCGCAGACGGGGACGAGTTGGGCATCGTTCAGGCTAAGTCCTCGGGCTTCACCCTCCCCTTCCCGAGAAGGTTTCTAGCGAGGAGCAGGCGGCCGAGGATGATCGCGTAGACGTTGCCGATCAAAACCAGCGCAGCTGCGCCAAACTCGCCGTGACCGGCCAACATCAGGGCAGGGAGGCCAGCGAACAGCAGCACGGGCAACATGAAGAGCCACAAGGGGAACCGCAGGTGGTAGAGAAGTGTGGGGATCGAGGGTTTCGGCACGAGGCCATTAGAACGCACGCGGCCAAGGAAGCCCGCCCGTGGACTGAGTGACTAACCGGGTGACGACCGAGGTGAGCGAAGACGGACGCCTGCGGACTCTGGCGGACCGTTCGAGCAGGTCACCTCTCGGCCGCGCAGCTCATTAGCCAGCGATGGTTTCTGCACACCGAAGAGGTCACGGGTTCGATCCTGGGGAGGTGCGGGCAACGGTGCGCCCACTGAAGACCAGTGCGGCTGCCGCGATAAATGCGGGCACAAAGGAAACTACTAATCCGATCTTACCCAGTTCGACCCATTCTGGATACATTCGACCGAATGCCGCCGGAAGCGCTTCATCAATCTCTGTTGGTTCGTCAGATAGCCATAGCCACCCCCCGGAACCGCAACAGCAAAGCACGCTAAGCAGGCTCGTTGCGAGGGCGACTGCTCTCGCACTCTGTTGACCCGTCCTGGCCCACAACGCGACGCCAACCAATGCAGGCGCAAAGAGGAGTGCATACCACAGGGTAAGCCGAGCTTCGAAATGGAAGTAGGACGCTTTAAGTGCGACCGAACCGCTGTCTACGGGGGCACTGGAACGATCCGCCGCGTCGTTTACGGCAGCGTTGATGCCCTCTTGGGCGTATATGGCGGAAATCGCCGCGAATATTAGCAACGACGCCTGAAGAGCCAACAATGCGCTTGCGATGTTGACTCCCAGCGGGAGCCGTCGAGGCGGCAGGCCGCCAGTTGAGTTCGCGCTAGTTGGAACCACGAGGTGATGCTAGATGCGATCATCGCCGAACACTTGCCGACCTGTACGCCGGATTTCGCTAGACCGACGGTTCGTGGAAGTAGACCGTGGCCGACCACCAGTCACCGTCGGCGTTGACCTCGTTGTGCAAAATGACGTCCTGGACCTCGATGCAGGGCCGTTGTTCGATGCTGTCGGCGATGCGGCGCAGCAGTGCGGGGACGCTGTCTTGGCCGGGGCCTACTGGGTTGGCCTGTGAGAAGTGCTCGATGGTCCACGACTCCGGTTTAGACGGCATAGCGGCAGTCTGCCAGGCGTTCGGGCGGTGGCTGTTCCCGGCGGTGCGGGGCACACACGCCTCCAGCGGGGCAGATCCGTCGAAGACAGTTGCGGGATCGAGCACGGGTCGACGGTAGTCGGTTGGCGTCAGTTCCAGGAGCGCCGGTAGCCCAATTGCTGTCGACAGCAACGATGACAGCAACCAGGCTGGACGGTGAAATCCGAAGCCACCCGGCGGCGGATCAACGCCCGACGTCAGAGACGTGGCTGGACGCCCCCGGACGGAGCGCCCAGAACTTGTAAGCGCGACGTCAGGCAGCGGCGAGGTAGCAAGAAGGCAGCGCGAGCGTCGACGCGGGTCGACCCCGAACATGAACCGACGACACCCGGCACCTGCTCGTCGACGCGGACCGCCACCAGTTGGCAGCAGCCGACATCTTGAGACGGCATCCCCGACGGGGTTCCAGTCCTCCCTGGGGATGTCCGGTGCTGTCTCGGCAGCCGGTGCCGTTACGTAGACATGGCGGGGCGTTGTACCGTCCGTAGTGGTTGTCCGCCGACGAGAGCTGGGACGCGTTCCTCCTTCCTACGCCGGGAGCGTGGTTGTGTCGCACGTCGATCCGCGTTTCGGGGCTCAGTTGCGGGCTCTGCGTGCCGGCCGGGGTCTGTCCTTGCGGGCGCTCGGGCAGCTCGCGCATCGGGGTAAGAGTCACTTGCACGACCTGGAGACCGGTGCCAAGGCTCCGACGCCCGAGACGGCCCGGCATCTTGATGACGTTCTTGAGGCCGGCGGTGCGCTCGCGCGGCTCGTCGGTCAGCCTGTCGACCACGACGCGGAGGCCGATGAGCTGCTGGCTCGGGTACGTGCCAGCGATGTGAGCGCCGAGACGCTGACCCGGATCGAGGCGGGCGTCGACGACCTGGCGAGCGCGTACGCGACGACGCGGCCGGTGGACCTGCTTCCGATGGTGCGACAGCATCTGGCGTACGTGGGCCGACTCCTCGATGGCCGGGGCACCCTTGCGCAGCGGCGGCGTCTGATCGTTGCCGGCGGCTGGCTGACCGTACTGCGGGCGACGGTGCACCTCGACCTTCAGCAACGTTCCGCGGCCGCCGCGCACCTGGCCGCCGCCACCAAGCTCGCCGAGCACAGCGAGCATTCGGAGATTCAGGCGTGGTGCCTGGAGACCCAGGCGTGGGACCGGCTCACCCGGGGCGAATACCCACGATCGATCGACCTGTCTCAGCAGGCCCAGCGGGTGGCACCCCGGGGTAGTTCGGCGCATATCCAGGCGACGGCCCAGGAGGCGCGGGTGTGGGCGCGCGTGGGTGACGTCCGGCGGACTCGCGATGCGCTTGACCGCCTGGAGCGGCTGACCGCGAACCTGCCCGTGCCGGAGCGGGCCGAACATCACTACCGGTACGACCCGACGAAGGCGTTGGCGTACACGGCGACGACGTTGTCCTGGGCCGGAGACCCGGCTGCGGAGCAGGTCGCCCGGGTCGCATTGGCGGAACTGGATCCGCGCGGGGACGGCGGCGACCGGCCCCGACGCTCCGCTTCCGCGCGCCTCGACCTGGCCTTGGCGTTGGTCGCGGCCGACCAGCCCGACGAGGCCAGCGCGGTCGCTGCCGAGGCGATTCGCTCCGGGCGGGTGGCGTCGTCGAACTGGTGGCGGGCCCGTGAGGTGCTCCGGCGGGTAGAGCAGACCGACGCGGCAGAGGCATCAGCGCTGCGCGAGGTGTACGAGGCGTACCAGCCCGCAGCCTGACAGCGGACAGTCGACCCGGCCAGCGGACACCCATCATCTTCAGGTAACCGCCCGATCACTCGATGCTGTGATCGAGGGTGGATCGCCAACAGACCAGCAGCGAAGACGCGACCCGCCCGCCAGCCGGGTGCGGCGGTGTCGGTCCTTCCCAAAGCGTGCCGCCGCGCCCTCACCAGCGGAGGTAGGGATGAGCGACGCTGTTCCATTCGAGGGCCGAGGCGAGCAGATCCAGCAGGCGGAACGGGAAGCGGCAAAGCAACGGCTGCTCGCGCAGGCCGAGGCGGATCGAATACCGGCCGGGGAGACGACCCGGACCGTGCCAGACCGGCGGTGGCGCCGTGGGCGACAGTGAGGCGTTGCCGATCGGCCGTCGGGTGGCGTACTGGCGGGGGCGGCGGAAACTGTCGCAGCAGGTGTTCGCCGATCGGCTGGGCAAGTCGAAGAGCTGGGTGGACAAGGTCGAGCGGGGCGTTCGCTCGCTGGACAAGATGTCGACGCTTCAGGACATCGCCGCCGTCCTGCGGATCGACACGGCGGTGCTGCTCGGCCGGGACGTCCAGCCGGCCGACGTGATCGAACGTGTGGAGGGCGTGGAACGGATCCGCGCAGCTCTGTCGACGTACGAGATCGCCTTGGAACGCCCGGTCGCCCGCCGACCGGCGCTGCCAGCCGACGGGCTGGCACGGGAGGTCGCGCACGTGTGGATTACCTTCCAGCATGCCCGCTACCCCCAGGTCGTCGGCCTGGTGCCGCAATTGTTGGCCGAGGCGCAGCGCACCCATGCCCACGATCCCCGCGCGGGTCGGGTGCCGCTGGTGGAGGCGTACCGGGTGACCGCGTCGCTGCTGGTGAAGCTTGGTGCTCCCGATGTGGCGTGGTTGGCGGTCGACCGGGCGATGATCGCCGCTACCGGTGACCGGGTGTTGGTGGCTGCCGCTGCGGTGCAGCTCGGGCAGGTGTTGCGCGCCTCGGGACGGACGCGGGTGGCGAAGTCGGTGATGCTGGCCGCCGCCTACCGGATCGCCCCACCCGTGATCGAGTACGGCACCCCGCCCGAGCTGTCTCTTTGCGGCAGCCTGCTGATTCAGGCCGCCCTGGCCGCCGCCTGCGCCGGGGATGACCGCACCGCCGTCGAGCTGATCGACGAGGCCGCCGAGATGGCGGCGCGAGTGGGGGAAGGCCACGACCACTACCGCACCGGGTTTGGGCCGACGGCGGTGGAGCTTGCCCGGATATCCGCAGTGTTGGAACTGGGCGACGCAGAGGATGCCGCGGCCCGGCACGAGAAGGCGATCTCGCAGGACGGCTGGCGGTGGCTGCCCGCCGAACACCGGGCCGCGTACCTGATCGACGCCGCCCGCGCTTACCTCCACGCTGACGATCCGGTCAGCGCCGGCCGAGTCCTGATGGAGGCCGACCGGACTGCGCCGGCCGAGATCCGCCACAGACCCGCAGGCCGAGACATCCTCGCCCAGGTCGCCAGCGAGCCCGCCGCCCCGGCCACGCTCATCCAGCTCGCCGCCACCCTTGGGGTGGGTTGAGGATGACCGCGCCGTTCCTGTCCCTGGCGCAGATCCGCAACCGGCTGACCTTCACCGCCCGCTGGATTCTCCGCGCCCACCGACCCGGACCCGACGGCCGCTGCCCAATCTGCCGGACTGCGGGGTGCCCGGTGGCGACCGCCGCCCGCAACGTCCTCCGCACCGCCATGACCCCACCGGATCGACCATGACCAAGACGTCTGGGACGTGCAGCAGCGCCCGAAAGGCTGTTGCCGCATATCGAGCCTGCACGATTTGATGTCCGCAGCTTTCCGGCCGGACGATCCCGGCTGGATTCGGGGAGGGCCATCCACTGTGATAGTTACTCGGCCACGTCGTGGCCTCATCGGCGCGCTCGCGCTGACGCTGGGCGTCAGCGGGCTCGCCCTCGTCGCGACCGGCAGTCCCGCCGTCGCGGCACCACACTACGAAAGCACTCCGTCGATCCAGATCGGCTGGACCGACTCCGCCACGCCGCGCAAGGCGTACGGGTGGAACGACGAGACACACATGCCGCTCGGCACGTCCGTCGACGACGCGGGTGTCAGCCACACCTCCCGGGTCTACGCCACCTTCGATCTGTCCGCCTACGAGGGCCGGAAGATCTACGGTGGTACGGTCTTCATCGAGGAGTACAGCGCCGCCGACTGCGGAAAGCGGGCGATCGAGATCTGGCGCACCAAGCCGGTGAGCACCACGCCCACCTGGAACAGCGCTCCTGAGCCGCTGACCAAGCTGGACGAGGTCCTCACCCCGGAATGGTGCCCGAAGGCGACCCTGTCGTTCGACGTCGGTGCCGCTGTACAGGACGCTGTGGCGCGCAAGCAGCGCCGGATCACGTTCGAGATCCGCGTCCCGGAAGCCAACGAGAGCGACCCGGCCTACGGTCGTCGGCTCAACTGGTACCGCAGCGTCGGCCTGACCACGCAGTACAACTCGGTGCCGAAGGGCGACAACGCCCACCTCTACAACGGCGGGTTCCCGTGCACCCAGTTCCGTCCGTACCCACGGCTGGCCGGCTTCGCCAACGTGCTCCAGGCCCTCGGCACCGACGCGGACCCTGATGACGAGTACCGCCTGACCAGCGAGTTCGCGATCTGGCCGACAGGCGATGCGGCGGCCCGACAGGTCTTCACCAGCCAGCACGCCATCTCGGGTCGGGTGCACACGGCCAACCTGCCGGCGGGCACGCTCGTCGACGGCAAGTCGTACGCCTGGCAGGCCCGGGTGGGTGACGGGGCGGACTTCTCGGCCTGGTCGAAGAAGTGCTTCTTCACGTACGACGGCACCAGCCCCACGGCACCGACGGTTGCCTCCGCGAACTACCCGGCCGACGGCACCGGCGGGCAGGCCCCAGCGGGTGTGCCGGGCGTTTTCACCTTCTCCGGCGGCGGCAACAAGGACGTGGCGGGCTTCCAGTACTCGTGGAACGGCCTCGGGGTGAACACGTGCGCGGCCTCGGGCGACCTGGGCCAGTTGGTCTGCCGCGATCCGTTCAGCCTGCCGAACACGGTCAGGGCAGACGTCCCTGGCGGCTCGGCGACCGTGACGCTGAACCCGACCGGGGCCGGGCCGCAGCAGTTGACCGTGCGTTCGCTCGACCTCGCCGGCAACATCTCGGCCGAGACCGTCTACAGGACGTTCATCCCCTGGTCCGCGCCGGATGTCCGGGTCGAGAACGGAGACCCGCAGTGGGGGCAGGAGGTGGTGCTGAAGTTCGTTCCGGCGGCCGGCGTCACCGGTGTCCGCGAATACGAGATCGTCCTGGACAACGGCGATCGCGAGACGAGGCAGGCCGCCGAGGACGGCACCGCGCACTTCAGCTTCATCGCCGGCAACCCGCATGGGCACTCGGTGCGGGTACGCAGCATCAGCGACAACGGCTTCGTCTCCACCGAGGCCAGTTGGTCGACCCACTTCTACCCCGGCCCGGGCGTCAAGTCGGACGTCTACGTCCAGCCGCCGGACGGTTCGCCGGTCGGCGGGGTGGGAGTCGCAGGCACCTTCACCTTCTCCCCGCCGCCGGGCTGGACGGACACCGCGGCCTACCGGTACTCCTTCGTCGACGGCGAGGAGCTGACCGAGATCGCGGCTGACGCCGATGGTCGCGCAACGGTCACCTGGACGCCGACGACGAGCGGTTGGGTGCTGTTGACCGTGTACGCCGTCAAGCCCGACGGCACCTGGAGCGAGTACGGCAACTGGTACTCGTTCGAGGTGGCGGCCAGCTCCTGAGTTCTGCTCGTGAGTGACGGAGGGCCTGGCACCTGCCGGGCCCTCCGTCACGTACGGCGGCGCCGGTCAGTCCTGCTGTTCGGTGCGGGCGATCTCGGCGAACGCGGCGGTCAGGTAGCCCTCGACGGGCCGGCCGGTGACGGCGAGCAGGTCGGCGACGAGCAGCGGCGCGTGTCGGGCTACGGCGGGCGGGTCCGGCGGCGACTCGTCGCCGTCGGGGTCGTAGACGCCGAGGGCGCCCGCCAACAGGACGAGGACCACGTGCGGGTCGACGTCGGGCCGCCACTGCGCGGCGTCGCGGACGCAGCCTTCGAGCACCTGGCGGACGTCGTCGCCGTCGAGGCCGTCGGGGTGGGTCTCCTCCAGCAGCAGCCGGACCACCGCGCCGAGCACCAGGCCGGACCGTTCGGCCGCCGCGAGCCGGGCCACCGCGACGTCGTACGCCTCGGGGGCGCGCTCGCGGGCGGCGGCGACCGCGTCGGTGGTGGCGGCGGCGATCTCGCGGGCTGGTGCGGGCAGGTGTCGCCAGGCTGTGGTCATCCCGACCAGGATCGCAGAGGGGTACGACGCCTCGCCGACGCGCCTCCTTTGTGACACCACGCACACGACGAGCGGAAAACTCGGCGCGAAAAGCTCTCGCGCTGTGTCACACCCAGCACACAGAATCGGGGGATGCTCAGTCGCGCCCTGCCCCGCCGTTCCGAAGCTCGGCGGATGCTCATCGGCACGCTGTTGTCGGCGATCGGGCGCGGCCTCACCCTGCCGTTCCTGTTCATCTACCTGACCGACGTCCGGGGCCTCACCGACACCCGCGCCGGCCTGGTGATCGGCTGGTACGGCGTGATCACCCTGGCGCTCTCACCGATCGGCGGCGCGCTCATCGACCGGTTCGGCGCGCGCCGGATCCTGCTGTCGGGCCTGCTGATCGAGGCGGTCGGCACCGGGTCGCTGGCCCTGGTCGACTCGAGCGCCTCGGCGTTCGGGGTGATGACGCTGGTGGCGATGGGCAGCTCGGTCATCTGGCCCGGGCAGAACACGATCCTCGCCTCGCTCACCGACGCCGACGAGCGGCAGCGGGTCTTCGGGCTGAACTTCGCCCTGCTCAACCTCGGCATCGGCGTCGGCGGCCTGACCTCCGGCGCGATCGTCGACACCGCCCGCGAGGTCACCTTCCAGGCGATCTACGTGCTCGACGCGATCAGCTACCTGATGCCCGCGCTGATCCTGCTGACCCTGCCGCACGTGGGCCACCGGCTCGCTGCCGGACCGGCCGGGGAGCGGGCGTCGGCCGGCGGCTACCTCACCGTGCTGCGCGACCGTCCGTTCCGGCGGCTCGTCATCTTCGGCCTCGTCCTGACCACCTGCGGCTACGCGCAGATCGAGGTCGGCTTCACCGCCTACGCCGTACGGGTGGCCGAGGTGACGCCGCGCGTGGTCGCCTGGGCGCTGGCCGGCAACACGGTGATGATCGTGCTCTCCCAGCTGCTGGTCCTGCGGCGGATGGAGGGGCGCAGCCGCACGGGCGGGCTGGCGGTCGTGGGCGCGGTCTTCGCGATCGCCTGGCTGGTCCTGGGGGCCGGGGGCGTGGTCGGACCGAGCAACGCGCTGATCGCCGCCCTCTGCGTCGTGGCCTGCTCGGCGATCTTCGGCTTCGGCGAGACGCTGTTGTCGCCGGTGATGCCGGCGCTGACGAACGCGCTCGCCACGGACGCGCTGCGCGGCCGGTACAACGCCATGAGTTCGATGATCTTCGGCATCAGCGGCGTGATCGGCCCCGTCACGGCGGGCCCGCTGCTCGGTGCGGCCGACGGCCGGATCTGGGTCGGGGTGGTCGTCAGCGGCTGCCTTGTGGCCTCGCTCATCGCGCTCTCCCTGCGCCGGCTGCTCACGCCCGCCCAGGACGGCCGCACGCCGGCCGCCCCGCCAGCCACCGAACCGGCTACGGCCAAGGCCTGACCGCCCCGCCGGGCACGCGGGCCGCGGCACCGAGTGTCCGGCCCCCGACGCTGCTGACGGCGACGGGCCCCGGAATCCGCAAGGGATGCTCCGGGGCCCGTCGGGTGCGTAGCGCTGCCGTCAGGCGGTGGGGACCTCCGCGGTGGTGCGGATGCGGTCCAGGGCCGGCGCCGAGACCGGGGACTCGGCGGTCAGGTAGGCCACGAACGCGTCCAGGTCGATCATGCCGGTGACCGCGTTGGTGCCGCCGGTGAGGACGGTGAAGCCGTCGCCGCCGCCGGAGAGGAAGTTGTTCACCGTGACCCGGTACGTGGCGTCGGCGGTGACCGCCACCCCGCCGAGGGTCAGGCTGCCCCGGACGACCCGGGTGCCGGAGCAGGCGTCGGCGACGGTGCCGGTGGTGCCGGCCGGGTCGACGACGTAGCGGACGGTCGACGACGGGTAGAGCGTCCGGCCCGTGACGAACTGCTGCTCCAGCATGCAGTAGAGCTGCGCGCCGGTGAGGTCGAGCGTCACGAGGTTGTTGCCGAACGGCTGCACCGTGAACGCCTCCTCGTAGGTGACCGGGCCGGCGTCGAGGTCGGCGCGTACGCCACCGGGGTTCATGAAGGCCGCGACGGCGCCCTGCTCGTCGTCGGTGGCGGCGAGCTGCGCGTCGGCGATCACGTTGCCCAGCGGGGACTCGCCCAGGGTCGTACCGAAGAGGGTCTCCTGGGTCTTCTTGATCTCCGTGGTGGTCCGGCCGACCTCGCGGCCGGCCACCGGGCCGAGCACGGTCTTGTAGCGGTTGATCAGGTCGGTCTGCGCCCGGTCCGGGGCGACGTCCCGGGTGACCACCACGTTCTCGGCCTTGGCGCTGATCACGTCGCCGGTACGCCGGTCGATGGAGAGGTCGATGTCCGTGACCAGGCGACCGAAGGAGCTGGCGCTGGTGACCAGCTTGCCGGCGATGTCGCAGTTGTACGCCTGGTGGGTGTGGCCGCTGACGACCACGTCGATGGACGGGTCCATCCGGTTGGCGATGTCCACGATGGGGCCGGAGATGCCCTTGCAGTCGTTGATGCCGCCGGTCGCGTCCTGGGTGCCGCCCTCGTGCAGCAGCACGACGATGGTCTCGACGCCCTGGCGGCGCAGCTCGCGGGCGTACCGGTTGGCGGTCTGCGCCTCGTCGGCGAAGGTCAGGCCGGCGACGCCCTGCTGGCTGACGATCCGCGGGGTGCCCTCCAGCGTCATGCCGATGAAGCCGACCTTGACGCCCTGCACCTTGTGGATGGCGTACGGGGCCAGCAGCGGCTGGCCGGTCGCGGTCTTGAACGCGTTCGCGGAGAGGTACTGGAAGCCGGCGCCCTCGTACGGGGTGCCGTCGACGCAGCCGTCGACCGGGTGGCAGCCGCCGTTCTGGATGCGCAGCAGCTCGTCGGCCCCCTCGTCGAACTCGTGGTTGCCGACGCTGGCGTAGTCGAGCCCGGCCAGCGAGAGCGCCTCGATGGTCGGCTCGTCGTGGAACGCGGCGGAGAGCAGCGGGGAGGCGCCGATCAGGTCGCCGGCCGCCACGGTGATGGTGTTCTGCTTCTTGGCGTGCTTGCGCAGCTCGGCGAGCTGGGTGGCGAGGTATTCGGCCCCGCCGGCGGGCTGCCCGGCGATGGTGCCGTTGGTGGTGCCGGACGGCGGTTCGAGGTTGCCGTGGAAGTCGTTGAGGGCCAGCAGCTTGACGGCGACCGGCTTCGGGCCGGCGTCCGCCTGGTCGGGGGTGGTCGTGACCGCGCCGAAGGCGGTCACGGCGAGCGCGGTCAGGCCGATGGCGGCCCGGCGCATCCCGGGGATGGACATGGAACTCCTCGTGGGAAGCCGGCGCGGGCACCCGGGTGACGGTCCACCCCGGGGGTGGGCCGCGCCGTCGACAGGTTCGGTCGCGGTGGCGACGGTGGCCGAGCGCCGCCGCGTCGCGGACAGCCTCTCATCGTCGCCCGCCCCGGTCGACCGGGGCGGGGGCGCAGACCTGCGTAAACTCGCGGCCGGCGACCATCCGGACGGGCGTTTCCGACATGCCCGGCAGCGTGGGCGCCGGCTGGCGGAGGGGTGCCGCCGGCCCCGGGTGCCCGGGGCCGGCCGCCCGCCTCAGCAGTACGTGTAGCTGCCCTTGTTCCCCCACGAGCAGGAGTCGATCAGCGTGCCGGACGAGTTGCGCAGGGACGCCTTGTCCCCGGTGTTGTTCCAGATGTAGGCGCCCGAGCCCCAGTAGCGGTGGGTCGAGCTGTTGGTGCCCTTTCCGGTGTGCACGAAGACGCTGGCGCCCGGGGCCAGCCGGAAGTCGCCGGAGAACTTGTAGACGTGGTTGGACTGGTCGCGCAGCGTCCAGTAATTCAGGTTGACGGTGGTGGAGCGCCGGTTGGTCAGCCGGACGTACTCGGCGTTCAGGCTGGAGTTCGAGCGGTTGTCGGCACCCGGCGAGTTGTAGTACGCCTTGGTGATCTGGACGGCCGGGGTGGCGGCCTGAGCCGGGCCGGCGGTGGTCAGCGACACGCCCACCGTGACGGCGAGCGCCACCGCGAGACCGATCAGCCTTCTCCTCATGCGATTCCCCCACACACAGACGGCCGGTCGTGGAGCCGGCGGATGAGCCGTGCAGCGCGCACGGCCGGCCGAGGTTATCGATCTCCGGTGTGGAATGTGGACGGTGAAACGGCCGTCACGGGCGATTGCGTCCGCCCGGTTGATCCGCTGCCGGCCGGCGGGACGTGCACCGCTCGTCCGACCGACCGCCGGGGTCACCGTGCGGCGCGACGACGGCCACCGAGCGTCCCGCCCCCGCCCGGCGTTCGGCGTCGGAGGCCGTCCGGTGCGTCGGTCAGCCCGGCACCTCGCGCCGGCCCGTGGTCAGCCAGGCACCTCGCGCCGGTCCGTGGTCAGCCCGGCACCTCGCGCCGGTCCGGTCCGGCGAGCAGCGCCGCGACGGCCGCGGCGTCCCATGCCCCGGCGACCCCCGGCCGGGCCAGCAGGTAGCGGGCGATCCGGTCGGCGTCCCAGCCGTGCGACTCGCGCAGGCCACGGGCGATCATGTCGAGGTAGGCCGGGGCCGGGGCCCGCCACGGCACCTCGGACGCCGCCCACGGCGCGGTGAAGGTCAGCAGCGGGAGCCCGTCGAGCCGGCCGGGGCAGAGCAGGGTCTCGTACCGGCCGGGGCCGAGGGTGGCCCTCCCGGTGGCGACGGCCTCGACGATCAGGCCGGCGCCGGCGCCGGGTTCCCGGTACATCTCCTGGGCGGCCACGTCGGCGAACTGCCCGACGTCGAGCAGGTAGGCCCGGGCCGCCGCCTCGCCGGGGAGCGCCGGGTCGTAGAACGCCATCCCGCCGGTCCACGCCCGCGACTCGCCGGCGAAGTAGACGCCGCCGGGCAGCGACACCGGCACCGTACGCCTGGGGGGTCGCGGGTCCCGGCAGCCCGGATACGTCCGCCGCCCGCCGGGCGGGCAGCCTCCCGCCAGGTAGAAGCCGAGCCGGGCGGCGTGCATGTTCGACCCGTACGCCACGTACCAGACCTCGCCCACCACAACCGCTCGTCCCGGCGGTCAGAAGCCGCAGGTCATGCCGGCGGCGTGGCTGGCCTGCACCAGGTGCGTGGCGCAACCGCTCCCGGTGACCTTGTGCAGCAGGAAGCCGGTCGGCTCGACGACCCAGCCGAACTGGTCGTCGGCGCTGGTGGTGAGGGAGCTCTGCCGCCAGGTGCTCGGCGCGGTGGTGAGCACCGTGCCGGCGAAGGTCACGGTGACCGGGCGGTGGACGTGCCCGGCGACCACCCGGACCACGTGCGGGTGGCGGGCGACCACCTCGGCCAGCTCGTCGCCGTCGGTCAGCCCGATGTCGTCGAGGAACGGGATGCCGACCGGTGCCGGCGGGTGGTGCAGGCAGACCACGGCCGGCACCTCGGGTCGACCGGCCAGCACCCCGTCCAGCCAGCCGAGCTGGTCCTCACCGAGGCAGCCGGCGTCGCCCCCGCCCGGCATCAGGGAGTCGAGCACCACGACAGTCGCCTCCGGGTGGTCCACGTGGTAGTGCGCCGAGAAGCCACCGCCGAGCCAGGGCGTGCCCCCGAACGCGTCCAGCAGCGACTCCCGGTCGTCGTGGTTGCCGGCGACCAGGTGCACCGGCAGCGGGAACCGGCCGATGACCTCGCGCAGGGTCGCGTACTCGTCGGGGCGGCCACGGTCGACCAGGTCGCCGGTGATCACCACGCAGTCGGGCCGTGGGTTCAGCGCCAGCACCCGGCCCAGGGCGCGGTGCAGGCCGGCGGCCGGCTCGGCGGCGAGCACGCCGGTGGTCAGGTGCGGATCACTGAGCTGGGCGATGAGCATCGGTGCCTCCACTCGACCGGGACCCTCACGCTATCGCCGCTGGCCTCGGCGCGCGGCCCGCCCGTACCCACAGGCCCTGTCCACAGCCTGTGGATGGCACATGTGTACGAACGCGTCGACGATCTTGGTTCCCGCTGGTCCCGTGCCTGCCTGAGTACGCTTGATCGCGGGCCCGCCCGCCGGTCGCGGCCCTCCCTACCTGGAACGACGTGCCGAGTGGATCACGAGCGAGTCATCCGTGACGTCACGGTCCGCCTCCCCATGGCGTCGACCGTCGTCGAGGCGTGCCGGTGGACCGTCACCGCGCTCGCCCGCCACGCTCCGGCCACCATCTCCGTCCTGCTGCACGTCCACGACCGGCTCCGCTGCGTCGCGGCCACCGGCTCCTGGCAGGTCTTCTCCACCGTGCCGCCGAAGACCGGGATCGTGGGCCGGGTGTACGCCTCCGGCGAGACCGCCGTCGTGCCCGACGTCGCCGCCGACCCCGACTACATCCCGGTACGCCCCGACGTCACCGCCGAAGTGTGCGTACCGGTGCTGGACCCGGCGGGCCGGCCCATCGGGGTGCTGGACCTCCAGTGGTGCGGCCCGGCCGACCTCGGCCCGTGGCGCGACACCGCCGAGCGGCTGGCAGCCCGCCTCGGGGCCCGGATCGTGGCGCTCGGCGGGCCACCGGCGGAGAGCCGCAGCGAGAAGCTCCTGCGGCACGCCGCCGCGCTGACCTCCGCGTCGACGGAGTGGGACCTGTTCGCCGCGGCGATCGCCGCCGCCCGGGACGTGTCCACGCTCTCCGCGGCGGTACTGGTGCTCGCCGGCCCGGACGGGCCCCGCCTGGGTACGCCGCCGGCCACCCCCGGCGAGCTGGAGGCCCGGATCCGGGCGGAGCTGACCGAGGCGGACCCCGCCGCGCTGGACGGACTCGTGGCTCGCGCCCACCGCCACGGCGTGGGCTACACGCTCGGCGAGGCGGGACACCCGCCCGTGCCCGACCACCGGCCGCTGACCCGGGCCGGGGTGCGCACGCTGGTCGCCGTGCCCGTCGGCCGGCCCGACGACGGCGGGGTGCTGCTGGTGGCCGACGAACGGCTGCTGCGCCCCGACCCGACCACGGTCAACCTGCTGGAGCTGCTCGCCGGCCAGGCGTGGAGCTGCCTCGACCGGCTGCGTACCCTGGCCCGCCTGCGCGAGCAGGCCAACTCGGACCCGTTGACCGGACTGCGGCACACGGGGCCGTTCGGCCAGCGGATCGCCGTGGCCACCCCCGGGCGTACGGCCCTGCTGGCGATCGACGTGGACGGCTTCAAGGCCGTCAACGACACGTACGGCCACCAGGCCGGCGACCGGGTGCTCGTCCGGCTGGCCCGGGCCCTGGAGGGGGCGCTGCGGCACGGTGACGAGCTCTACCGGATCGGCGGCGACGAGTTCGTGGCGGTGATCGAGGTGGGGCGCCCCGAGGAGGCGGTCCGGATCGCCGAGCGCCTGGCCGAGGCGGCGCGGCAGATCGGCCGCACGATCAGCGTCGGGGTGGCCCTTCCCCTCCCCGGCGAGTCACCCGAGGCCACGCTGCGCCGCGCCGACCAGGCGCTCTACGCGGTGAAACGCCACGGCCGCGACGGCGTACGCCTGGCCCCCGCCTGACCAACCCCGTCCGGTCACCGTCGGCGGCGGGCGACGTTCACCGGCTTCTGCTCGTTCGTGGGCATCTCGACCCGGGCGACGCCGGCATGCCACCGGGTGTGCAGCGCGGTGTCCGCGATCCACGCCCCGCACCGGTGGCAGACCTCGACGTCCTTGGGCCGCCGCCCCGCGGGCAGCAGTTCCCCGCCGGCGTTGTCGGTCCCCGTGAGCGGGTTGGCCTCGTTGTCGGCGAGCATCCAGAGCCGGTGCCAGGTGGTCTTGATGTCCTCCCGGGAGACGCCGAGCGCGAGCAGCAGCTCGGTCAGGTTCTCCCACTTCGGCGGCTTCCTGGCGGTGAAGATGCGGCTGATCGTGGAGGTCGACAGGCCGATGGAGGTGGTCCGGATGATCGTGCGGTAGGACGGGTTCCCCGCCTGCCGGTAGGTCAGCTTCAGCTGACGGACGAGCTCGGTGAGGTGCGGGCTGCCGGTCTCGGAGCCTGGGCCCTCACGCCCGGCGTTGTTCGTGTTCGTGGACATCGGCGGCGCGCCGTGGTCGCCGGTGCCGGACGCGCGTCCGGCACCGGCGCGCTTCGTCGGCGCTACACCCCCCACCGAGGGCCAGGCGCCCCGAGCAGCCAGGTGGAGACCCGGCCGGCGACGACGCCGGTCAGACAGACCGCCAGCGCGACCTCGGTCGGTGGCCGACCGGTCAGCAGCACCGCACCGGCGAGAACGGCGACCGCCGCGGTCACGAGTGCCGTGGGCAGCGGCCCGTGGACGCCGACGGTCCGGCGGGCCACCTCACCGGCCAGCAGGACGACCGCACCGGCCGTCAGCAGGGTCTCGTCCAGGGCGCGCCCCGACAGCTGCAGGGCCGCCGCCGTGGCGATCACGATCACGATGACGATGACGCCGGGCCACCAGGCTCCCGGTTGGGGGGCCGGTCGCCGGGTTGCCGGGGGGCCGCACGAAACGGCCACCGGGCGGGGGTCGAGGGATGGTTGTTCGGTCATCCGGCTCGGAACTCCTTCGGTCGTGGCGGCCGTGCGGCCGCCGCCGAGTTGACCGGGGCGGGCGTCCACCCCGGCGGGTGGGGCGGAGGCAGCGCCTCCGCCCCGGTGGTGCTGGTCCGGGCCTCCCGGGGGAGTCGGTTGTTGCGCACAGCGCGGGCCCGCGACGCGGGCCCGCGTACCGCCCCTGGTTGCAGCCAGTGTCCGGCGGTACCCGACCATCATCGGGCACGGAACCGGCCCAACTGAAGCGCGTGAACCAAGCTGAAACGCCGGGACGGCCGCCGCCGGACACCGTCGTCGTCAATGCGCGGAACCGGCGCGGAAAACCGTACGTACGTCCTACGCGAACCCGTGACGCGATCGGAATTGTCGATCCCCGCCGAAAAACAGAAACCCCCCGCTGCAACGAGGGGTTTCCATTTGCGCTTCTCCCGAAATCCGGCCCGGACCAGCAGGCAGCAACTCGGAGGTTTTCCCGATGGAGAAAACCGGTAGCGCTGATCGGCCGACAGTGGCGGCCGAGTCGGCTACAGGTTTCCCGATCGGGCGGGATACCTCAACCCACGGAGCCGGACCTGCAACGGGATGAAACACATCGACGCACGAACATGAGGCGATGCCCCGCCCCTTCGGCTCTTCGTACCATTTGAGCCTTTTGAAGGTTGATCCACCAGCTCCGTCCGGAGAAAGTTTCATCCCAGCGTGATCACACGGCGACCGAGAGTCCGGCCAGCACTCGGTCGCATCAACTCGGATGGCCCGAACAGCCCGAACCGGATCCCCCGAACGTGAGGTTTCACGGGGATACGGCCCAGGATTATTCGACAGTCAGTTGACAGCCCGCCAGGAGCGTCGACGACCGGGAGTCAAAAGGACATTACCGGCAGGTAGCTCCACCTCGGGGCAACGGCCGATGCCGAACTGGCGACACCTGGAGCATCTGCAATCGATACCGGCGAATGCCGCTTTCTGAGCGCAAACGGCGGGCCGACCGACGCCCCCGAGGCGGGCGGCCGGGCGAGGGCGACCGACGGGACCCATCGACGGCAACCGATCGGTTGCGACGGCCCGGGCTGGCCCGGCCCGGCAAAAAATCCTCCCGCTCCGGCGTGTCGGCGCTGCAACATCGGCTGCCACAGTGCGCGACAAGGCGCGCCCGCGCGGCGATTCGGGCAGCAACGCGCGCGACTGTCGGCATCACGACGCGGGCGCCGAGCGGCGGGCAGACCGACCGTGGAAATTCCACGATTGAAAATTGCACACTTCGAGATCGCAGTTGCCGGCGAACCATTCTCGGCGCCGCCCGGCGCTCTTTCCAGTCGGACACGGCGGCTCCGGATGGGGCGCGGGCACACCCACGGCAGAGCATCGTCGCACCGCGCGAGCGGAGCTTGGAACGCCGTGCGGGCAGAGCGTCTTCGCACCGCGCGGCAGGGCCTCGGAGCGCCACGCGGGCAGGGCCTCGTCGCACCGCGCCGGCAGGGCCTCGGCACGCCGCCGTGCGACGTCCGGGGGCGGCTCAGCGGGGGGTGAGTTCCTTGGCCAGGAGTTCGGCTATCTGGGCCGTGTTCAGGGCGGCGCCCTTGCGGAGGTTGTCGCCGGTGACGAAGAAGTCCAGGGCGCGGGGGTCGTCGACGGCGCGGCGGATCCGGCCCACCCAGGAGGGGTCGGTGCCGACCGCGTCGATCGGCATCGGGAACTCGCCCGAAGCCGGGTCGTCGACCAGGATCACCCCGGGCGCGTTCCGCAGCACCTCGCGGGCGCCCTCGGCGTCCACCTCGGTGGCGAAGACCGCGTGCACCGCGACGGAGTGGCCGGTCACCACCGGCACCCGTACGCAGGTGGCGGAGACCTTCAGGTCGGGCAGCCCGAGGATCTTGCGCGACTCGTTGCGCAGCTTCATCTCCTCGGACGACCATCCCGCGTCGGCCAGGGAACCCGCCCAGGGCACCACGTTGAGCGCCAGCGGCGCGGGGAACGGGCCCACGTCGTCGCCGACCGCCTGGCGTACGTCGCCGGGGCGGGAGCCGAGCACCCGGTCCCCCGCGATCTTGGTGAGCTGGGCGTGCAGGGTGTCCACGCCGCTCTGGCCGGCGCCGGAGGCCGCCTGGTAGGAGGCGAGCACCAGTTCGCGCAGCCCGTACTCGCGGTGCAGCGGGGCGATCGCGATGATCATCGCCAGCGTGGTGCAGTTGGCGTTGGCGATGATCCCCTTCGGCCGGTTGCGTACCTGCTCGGGGTTGATCTCCGGCACCACCAGCGGGACGTCGCGGTCCATCCGGAAGGCGCCGGAGTTGTCCACCGCGACGGCCCCGTGGCCGACCGCGATCGGGGCCCACCGCGCGGAGACCTCGTCCGGGACGTCGAACATGGCCACGTCGACGCCCTCGAACGCCTCCGGGGTCAGCGCCTGGACGGTCAGCTCCTCGCCCCGGCACCGCACCCGCCGCCCGACCGAGCGCGCGGAGGCGAGCAGCCGGATCTCGCCCCAGACGTTCTTGCGGCCGCTGAGCAGCTCGCACATCACCGTGCCGACGGCACCGGTCGCCCCGACCACGGCCAGGGTGGGCAGCGGCGACACGGTGGCTACCGTCCCGTCCCCGCGTAGACGACGGCCTCGGTGTCGCCGCCGAGGTCGAAGGCCTCGTGGATGGCGCGCACGGCGGCGTCCAGGTCGGTGTCGCGGCAGACCACGGAGACCCGGATCTCCGAGGTGGAGATCATCTCGATGTTCACCCCGGCCGCGCCGAGGGCGGCGAAGAAGCCGGCCGCGACGCCGGGGTGCGAGCGCATGCCCGCCCCGATCAGCGAGAC
Source organism: Micromonospora sp. USAFONa4 (assembly GCF_057197825.1). NCBI lineage: Bacteria > Bacillati > Actinomycetota > Actinomycetes > Micromonosporales > Micromonosporaceae > Micromonospora > Micromonospora sp. USAFONa4. The sequence continues at coordinate 3,044,209 of NZ_CM170072.1, forward strand.
CTTGCCGACGTGGTCGTCGTAGAGCAGGCCCTTGAACTTGACCGACTCCTGGATCTTGCTCAGGGCGGCCATGGCCGTCGGGCCGTCGGCCTTGGGCAGCGTGAAGGAGATGTCCGTGCGGCCCGTGCCCTCGGTGGAGACGTTCTGCACGATCATGTCGAGGTTGATCTCGGCGCCGGCCACGGTGTCGAAGATCCGCGCGGCGGCGCCCGGCTCGTCGGGCACCCCAACGATCGTGATCTTGGCTTCGCTGCGGTCGTGCGCGACCCCGGTGATCAGTGCCTGCTCCACGGGAAGGTCCTCCATCGATCCGGTGACCATCGTGCCGGTGTTGGTCGAGTATGACGAACGGACGTGGATCGGCAACCCCGCCCGGCGGGCGTACTCCACGCTGCGCAGGTGCAGGATCTTGGCGCCGCAGGCGGCCAGCTCCAGCATCTCCTCGTAGGTGATCTGGGTGATGTGCCGCGCGTTCGGCACGATCCGCGGGTCGGCGGTGAAGACGCCGTCCACGTCGGTGTAGATCTCGCAGACGTCCGCGTGCAGCGCTGCGGCGAGCGCCACGGCGGTGGTGTCGGAGCCGCCCCGGCCCAGCGTCGTGACGTCCTTGGTGTCCTGCGAGACGCCCTGGAAGCCGGCGACGATGACCACCGCGCCCTCGTCGAGCGCGCCCTTGAGCCGGCCCGGCGTGACGTCGATGATCCGTGCCCGGCCGTGCACCGACGTGGTGATCACGCCGGCCTGCGAGCCGGTGAACGAGCGGGCCTCGTATCCCAGGTTGTGGATGGCCATGGCGAGCAGCGCCATGGAGATCCGCTCCCCGGCGGTGAGCAGCATGTCCAGCTCGCGGCCCGGCGGCAGCGGGCTGACCTGGTTGGCCAGGTCGAGCAGCTCGTCGGTCGTGTCCCCCATGGCGGAGACCACCACGACGACGTCGTCGCCGGCCTTGCGGGCGGCGACGATGCGCTCGGCCACCCGCTTGATCCGCTCCGCGTTGGCGACGGAGGACCCGCCGTACTTCTGCACCACGAGTGCCACGACGGTGCGCTCCCTCCCAGCGACGACCCTGAGCGTGCCGACGCCGCCGGATCTCAGCCGGCGGCGCGTGTCAGACGCACCCAGGGTATCGGTCGGGCGACTCGGCCGGGTCAGGTGATCCCACGATCCGGCCCGGCGGCCCGTGGCGGGGTGGTGCACGACACGCCGGGGCGCCGCGCGTGGCAGGGCCCCCACGCGTCGTTTCCGGGCCGCAGAATGGCCCCGTGCACGCCCACCTTCGCCCGGCCGGCCCTCCCGCGAAGCCCGCGCGCCCGCCGGTGCGCCCGGCCCGACGCCTGGCCGGTCCGCTCGCGCTCGCCCTGCCCGCGCTCCTCGTCGCCTGCACCGCCGACGAACCGGCCACCCGGCCCACGCCCACCTCGACACCGGTGCCGGCGGGGGTGGACGCGGCCCGCGACGAACTGGCGGCGCTGGCGGCCGCCGCGCAGGACCGGCACCTGGTCGCCAGCTACACGCTGCGCGCCCCGGAGTCCCCGGACCGGACGATCCTGGTGACCAGCGCGAACGACGGGAGCTGGCGGGTCGACGTGCCGGGTGGTGCGCTGGGCGGGACCGCCGACGTCTCGTTCGCCGCCACCGCCGACGGGCTGTTCCAGTGCGCCCTGCCGTCCGCCGCCCGGCCCGAGCCGGCGGCCTGCGTACGCCTCGGCGACCGGGACGAGGCCGTGCCCCGCCGGCTCGACCCCCGGGTGCAGCACCCGTTCACCGACTGGCTGGACGTGCTGACCGACCGGCGGGCCCCGCTCGCCGTCTCCCCCGCCGAGCCGCCACCCGGCGCGTCCGGCGCCTGCTACTCGGTCGAGACCACCTCGGCGTCGATAAACGCGCCGCTGGACGTGGGGATCTACTGCTACGACGCCGACGGCACGCCCACGGCGGTGCGCACCGCGTCCGGCACGCTGATCCTCGCCGGGACGCCCGCGCCCGCCCCGGCCACCGTGCAGCTGGCCGGGCCGGTGGTCGACGCCGAGCCGCTCGGCACGGCGGCTCCTGACCCGACCGCGGAGGCGACCACGAGCCCGAGCGCGGAAACGCCGTGACCGCCCGCGACGTTACGGGTGCCGTTCGCCACATTCGGACATCCCGCCCTTAACCACTGAATCGCCCTTACGGGACACTTACCCCATGGCCGACCTCACCCCGCTGCTCGCGTTCCGCTGGAGCCCCCGGTCCTTCGACCCGGTGGCGGAGCTGTCCCGCGAGGACGCGTCCGCGCTGCTGGAGGCGGCCCGCTGGGCGCCCTCGGCCGGCAACGCCCAACCGTGGCGGTTCGCGCTCGGGCACCGCGACGACGAGACGTTCAAGCGGATCCTGGTCAACCTGCCGGAGGCCGACCAGCGGTGGACGCAGCGCGCCGCCGCCCTGCTGCTCGGCGCGCACCGGACCGGATCCGCCGGGCACGCGTACGACCTGGGCCAGGCCGTCGCGCACCTCACCGTGCAGGCCACCGCGCTCGGCCTGCACGTACGCCAACTGCACGACCTCGACCACGCCGGCCTGGCCGCCGACCTCGACCTGCCGGCGGACGTACGACCGCACGTGGTGGCGGCCGTCGGGCAGCTCGGCGACCCGCTCAGCCTCCCCGCCGACCTGCTGCGCTCGGAGACCGGCCTGCGCCGCCGGCTCCCCCTGGCCGAACTCCTGCTGACCAGCCAGGCTGCGAAGTGCGTCTCATAGTCCGGACCCGCCTTCCCGCACCCCGGCCCGCCACGTAGGGTTACCTGGTCATGTGGCAGGCGTACCTTCTCCTTGGTCGCCGCGACGAGGCCTGAAGGCCGGCACCTCGTCGCGGAGTCGAACCGCGCCGTCCAGCACATCCGAAACTTCCCATCGGCAACCGCCCGGGCACCGTCGCCCGGCACCTGGCCGACACCTTCCGATTGCTGACGCCACATGTTCCAGGGAGCACTCCGTCATGGCTCAACCCATCGCCGACGCTGAGACCGATCCGATCGCCCGGCAGCGCCCCAGCCGGATGCCGTACCACCGCTACCAGCCGTACCACCAGCAGTTCCGGCTCGACCTGCCCGACCGCACCTGGCCGACCCGGCACGTCGAGGCCGCGCCGCGCTGGTGCGCGGTGGACCTGCGCGACGGCAACCAGGCGCTGATCGACCCGATGTCGCCGGAGCGCAAGCGCCGGATGTTCCAGCTGCTCGTGCAGATGGGCTACAAGGAGATCGAGGTCGGCTTCCCCTCGGCCAGCCAGACGGACTACGACTTCGTCCGCCAGCTCATCGAACAGGACCTGATCCCGGAGGACGTCACGATCCAGGTGCTCACCCAGTGCCGGGAGCACCTGATCGACCGCACCTTCGAGTCGCTGCGCGGCGCGCGGCGGGCCATCGTGCACTTCTACAACTCGACCTCCACGCTCCAGCGGCGGGTGGTCTTCGGGCTGGACCGCGACGGCATCGCCGACATCGCCACGCAGGGCGCGCGGCTCTGCCGCAAGTACGCGGAGATCCACACCCCGGACACGGACATCCACTACGAGTACTCGCCCGAGTCCTACACGGGCACGGAGCTGGAGTACGCGCTGGAGGTCTGCGCCAAGGTCATCGAGGTCATCGACCCGACCCCGGACCGCAAGCTGATCGTCAACCTGCCGGCCACCGTCGAGATGGCCATGCCGAACGTCTACGCCGACTCGATCGAGTGGATGCACCGGCACCTGCCCCGCCGCGACAGCCTGGTGCTGAGCCTGCACCCGCACAACGACCGGGGCACGGGCGTCGCCGCCGCCGAGCTGGGGCTGCTGGCCGGCGCGGACCGGGTCGAGGGCTGCCTGTTCGGCAACGGCGAGCGCACCGGCAACGTGGACCTGGTGACGCTGGGGCTGAACCTCTTCTCCCAGGGCGTCGACCCGATGATCGACTTCTCGAACATCGACGAGGTGCGGCGCGCCGTCGAGTACTGCAACCAGCTCCCGGTGCACGAGCGCCACCCGTACGCGGGCGACCTCGTCTACACCGCCTTCTCCGGCTCCCACCAGGACGCGATCAAGAAGGGCTTCGACGCGCTCGCCAAGGACGCGGCGGCGGCCGGCGTGCCGATCGACAAGCACACCTGGGCGGTGCCCTACCTGCCGGTCGACCCGAAGGACCTGGGCCGCACCTACGAGGCGGTCATCCGGGTCAACTCGCAGTCCGGCAAGGGCGGCGTCGCGTACATCATGAAGTCCGAGCACCAGCTCGACCTGCCGCGCCGGCTCCAGATCGAGTTCTCCGGCGTGGTCCAGCAGGTCACCGACCACGACGGCGGCGAGGTCGACCCGGGCACCATGTGGGAGATCTTCGCCACGCACTACCTGATCGACCACCAGGTCGACCCGGCGCTCGCCCTGGACGGCTACGCCATCGGCACCGCCGACGGCAAGGTCGAGATCGAGGCCCGCGTCGGCCTGGGCGGGGAGCCCCGCTCGCTGACCGCCGTCGGCAACGGCCCGATCGACGCGTACGTCAACGCGCTCCAGTCGGTGGGCGTGGCGGTACGGGTGCTCGACTACCACGAGCACGCGCTCTCCTCCGGCGGGGACGCCCAGGCCGCCGCGTACGTGGAGTGCGAGGTCGACGGTCGTACGGTCTGGGGCGTCGGCACCGACGCCAACATCGTCACCGCCTCCGTGAAGGCCGTGACGAGCGCCGTCAACCGCGCCCGCGCCTGATTTGCGGGTTAGGAAGGGCAGCCAGCCCGCTGAGGCAGGTTGCCCTTCCTACCGCTTCGGCGGACGGTGGATGAGGAGGGCGGCCATCGCCGCGCCGGCCAGCAGCAGGCCGGCGCACCAGAGCATCGCGCCCCGGTACGCGCCGGTCAGCGCGGCCGGCTGCGCGTAGCCGGAGCCGGAGAGCCCGACCAGCAGCGGGAGCGCGGCCACCGCCAGCAGGCCGCCCGCCCGGGACGCCGCGTTGTTGAAGCCGCTCGCCACGCCGGCGAACCGGTCGTCGACAGCGGCCAGTACGGAGGCGGTCAGCGGCGCCACCACCAGCGTCAGCCCGATCCCGAAGAGCACCACGCCGGGCAGCACGTCCCGCCAGTACGACGCGTCGGGGCCGACGCCGCGCAGCAGCACCAGCCCCGCGGCGGCGACCACCGGCCCGACGGTCAGCGGCAGCCGCGGCCCGATCCGCGCCGACAGCGCGCCCGCCCGCGCCGAGCCGACCAGCAGCAGCACCGTCATCGGCAGCAGCGCGACCCCGGTGAGCAGCGCCGACCAGCCGACCACGTTCTGCAGGTAGACGGCGAGAAAGAACGTGAAGCCGCCGAGCGCCGCGTAGACGAGCACGGTGAAGACGTTCAGCACCGAGAAGAGCCGGCTGCCGAAGAGGCCGGTGGGCAGCATCGCACCGTCCCCCCGGCGCCGCTCGACAAGCACGAAGGCCACCGCGCCGACCACGCCCGCCAGCACGGCGACGAGCACCGGCACCGAGTCGAGGCCCCGGACGGGGGCGTCGATCAGCGCGTACGTGACGCCGGCCAGGGCGAGCGCGCCGAGCAGCGCGCCGGCCACGTCGAACCGGCGGCGGTGACGTCCCGGGCCCCCGGTGCGGGACGTGGCCTCGTCCCGGCTCTCCGGCACCCAGCGCAGCGCCGCCAGCACCACGAGCACGGCCAGCGGCAGGTTGAGGAAGAAGATCCACCGCCAGGAGAGCGCGTCGACCAGCCAGCCGCCGAGGAAGGGGCCGAGCGCGGTGGAGACGCCGGAGAGCCCCGACCAGGCGCCGATGGCGCGTCCCCGGTCGTCCGGGTGGAAGCTGGCCTGGAGCACCGACAGCGAGCCGGGGGTGAGCAGCGCGCCCCCGGCGCCCTGGAGGAACCGGGCCGCGATCAGCCACTCGGTGCCCTGGGCCAGGCCGCAGAGCAGCGACGCGAGGGTGAACCAGACCACCCCGAGCAGGAAGACCCGCCGCCGCCCGAAGCGGTCGCCGAGCGCGCCGCCGAGCAGGACGAAGGCGGCCAGCATCAGCAGGTACCCGTTGACCGTCCACTGGAGGCCGGCGACGGTCGCGTCCAGGTCCGCGCCGAGGCGCGGCAGCGCCACGTTGACCACGGTGGTGTCGAGGAAGACCATGCCGGAGGCGAGGACGGCGGCGAGCAGGGTGCCCCGCCCGTGCGCGGTGCCCAGCCGGAGCGCGGGCGTGGTTTCGGTCATGGCGTCCAATCTGCCCCGCACGATATGAGAGACGCCACGAATCGCCGAAAGCGGGCCCGGGTACTGTGCGGGATCGCCGGGAGCCCGCAAGCTGGAGAGGTGTCGTCTGTGCGTACCAGATCAGGACCGCGCGCCGCAGTGACGGCCGCGCTCGCCGCGGCGCTGGCGCTCGGCGCGGCCGGTTGTGTCGCCGTCGACGAGCCGGACGTCGCGCCGAGCAGCGGTGGTAGCGGCGGCAACGCCGCGCAGAAGCTGACCCAGCTCACCGTGGCCACCGCCGGGTCGATGAAGGGCTACAGCCGCAGCCGCTTCCCGCACTGGCGGGACACCGGCAAGAACTGCGACGTACGCGACAGCGTGCTGAAACGCGACGGGGAGGACATCAAGCTCTCCGGCTGCAACGTGGTCGGCGGCCACTGGGAGAGCGTCTACGACGGCCGCGCGTTCACCGACCCGTCCGACGTGGACATCGACCACACCGTGCCGCTGGCGAACGCGTGGCGCTCGGGCGCCGACGAGTGGGACGACGCGAAGCGTGGCGAGTTCGCCAACGACCTGGACCGGCCGCAGCTCATCGCGGTTTCCGCGTCCTCCAACCGGGCAAAGGGTGACCAGGACCCGTCCCAGTGGAAGCCGGCGAACCGGTCGTTCTGGTGCCAGTACGCCGACAACTGGGTGACGGTCAAGCACCACTGGCGGCTGACGGTGACCAGTGCCGAGAAGGCCGCCCTGACCGACATGCTGGAGGGCTGCACATGGGCGAGCAAGCCGTGACCGGAGCCGGGGCGACGCCCGCCCCGGAGCAGAGGCCGGACGCCACCGGGGAGGACGCGGCGGCGGCCACGGGCAGCGCGTCGCCCGGGCCGACCACGGCCGGCATGACGGCGGACGGCGCGGCCGGCACGACCACCGGCGTGCCGGGGGCCGGGATGGCCGCCGACGCCGAGGGCACGTCGACCGCCGCGCGGGAACGTACGGCCGACGTGGTGCCCGGCCCGGGCGGGGTGATGACCGACGAGGTCGGGGTGGTCACCGGCGAGCTGACCCTGCGCACCGCGTACGCCGACGGCCAGGTGACGCTGACGGTGCAGTACCGGGACGCCGACGAGTGGTACAGGGTCACCGGCGGCACGGTCGCGCTGGCCGACCCGGCCGGGCTGGACGCGGTGCACGGCATCGCGGTCGCGCTCCTGCACCGCCCGGAGGGCTGACCCGCCGACCGCCGGGACGCGGCCCCTCGACGGGGGCCGCGTCCGCGACGCGGATCAGACGTACGAGCCGGGCTCGTTGGGGGCGGAGACGGTGTGCGGCTCCTCGCCCTCGCCGACCGGGCGGGTGAGCTGCACGCTGACCTTGTGCGGGCGCAGCTCCCCGCTGGCGATCCGCTCGGCGAAGTGGCAGGCGACCCGGCTGCCGCCGACATCCCGCAGCGCGGGCCGCTCGTCGGCGCAGCGGGTCGGCTGCGCCCACGGGCAGCGGGTGTGGAACCGGCAGCCCGCCGGCGGGTTGGCCGGCGAGGGCAGGTCGCCGGCGAGCAGGATGCGCTCGCGGCGGTCCTCCACGTCCGGGTCCGGCACCGGCACCGCCGACATCAGCGCCCGCGTGTACGGGTGCATCGGCTCCGTGTAGAGCCGGTCGCTCGGCGCCTCCTCGACCAGCGCGCCCAGGTACATCACGCCGACGGTGTCGGAGATATGCCGGACCACCGCGAGGTCGTGCGCGATCACCAGGTAGGTCAGGCCGAGGGTGTCCTGGAGGTCGTCGAGGAGGTTCACCACCTGGGCCTGGATCGACACGTCGAGCGCGGAGACCGGCTCGTCGGCGACGATCAGGTCGGGCCCGAGCACCAGCGCCCGGGCGATGCCGATGCGCTGTCGCTGGCCGCCGGAGAACTCGTGCGGATAGCGGGAGAGCGCCCAGCGGGGCAGGCCGACCTTGTCCAGGGTCTCGCCGATGACCCGGCGCCGCTCGTCCCGGTTGCCGCCGATGCCGTGGGCCTGGAGGCCCTCGGTGAGGATCGACTCGACGTTCTGCCGGGGGTCCAGGCTCGACATCGGGTCCTGGAAGATCATCTGCATCCGGCGGCGCATCGACCGCAGCTTGCCCGCCGGCAGCTTCGTCAGCTCGACACCGTCGAACCGGACCTCGCCGCCGGTGGGCGGGGTGAGCTGGAGCAGCGCCCGCCCCAGCGTCGACTTGCCGCAGCCGGACTCGCCGACCAGGCCGTACGTCTTGCCGCGCGGGATGCTGAGGTCGACGCCGTCGACGGCCTTCACGTGGCCGACCGTCCGGTCGAAGACCACCCCCCGGCGGATCGGGAAGTGCACCTTCAGGTCGCGGACCTCGACGAGGAATTCGCTCTCGGTCACGGCTTCTCCTCCTCGCGCGGGGCGGGCACCGGGCCCGCGGTCGCCTCCGCCGCCGGGGCGGTGGCGGCCGGCGCCTCCGCCGGGGCGGCGCTGGCGGCGGCCGGCGCCGCCGCAGGCACGGTGCTGCTGGCGGCCGGCCGGGGCACGGTGCCGGGCACCGGCGCCGGGTTGACGCATCGGTAGCTGCGGCCGTCGTGGGCGAGCACCAGCGCGGGCGGCTCCCCCACGCACTCGTCGACCCGCCGGGTGCAGCGCGGCGCGAAGGCGCAGCCGTCCGGCCAGGGCAGCAGGTCGCGGACCGAACCCGGGATCGGGTTCAGCCGCTCGCCGCGCCCGGCGTCCAGGCGCGGCACCGAGCCGAGCAGCCCCACGGTGTACGGGTGCCGGGGCTCGCGGAACAGCGGGCGACGGCGGGCCGTCTCCACCACCCGGCCGCCGTAGAGCACGTTGATGGAGTCGCACATGCCGGCGACCACGCCCAGGTCGTGCGTGATCATCACGAGGGCGGTGCCGGACTCCCGGACCAGTTCCTTGAGCAGCTCCAGGATCTGCGCCTGGATGGTGACGTCCAGCGCCGTGGTCGGCTCGTCGGCGATCAGCAGCCGGGGCTGGCAGGCCACCGCCATCGCGATCAGGGCGCGCTGGCGCATGCCGCCGGAGAGCTGGTGCGGGTACTCCTTCAGCCGCCGCTTCGGGTCGGGGATGCCGACCCGGTCGAGCAGCGACGCGGCCTCCTTCTCGGCCGCCGCGCCCTTCATCCCCCGGTGCCGGGTGAGCACCTCGGTCACCTGCAACCCGATCGGGATCACCGGGTTCAGCGACGACAGCGGGTCCTGGAAGATCATCGCGACGTCGCGGCCCCGGATGTCCCGCCGGGAGCGGTCGTCGAGCTGGAGCAGGTCCGTGCCGTCGAAGACCGCCTTGCCGCCGACGCGCAGGCCCGGCTGCTTGGGCAGCAGGCCCATGATCGCCAGCGAGGTGACGCTCTTGCCGCAGCCGGACTCGCCGACCAGGCCGACCACCTCGCCCGCGTCGACGGAGAAGGAGACCCCGTCGACGGCGTGCACGGCGCGCTGACCGCGCCGGGCGAAGGTGACGGAGAGATCTTCGACATCAAGCAGAGCCATGTCGGGCCCGCCTTTCGTTCGCGACTGCGGGGCTCGCCAGCGCACTCCTCGCGCTCACCGTGCTGGCCTTTTCGTTCGCGACTGCGGGGCTCGCAAGCTCACTCCTCGCGCTCACCGGCCCTACTTCCGCAGCTTCGGGTCGAGTGCCTCGCGCATCGCCTCGCCGAGCAGGGTGAAGCCCAGCGCGGTGACGATGATGGCGAGGGCGGGCAGGATCGCCAGCCGGGGCGCGGAGTCGAGGTACTGCTGCGCGTCGGCTAGCATCACACCCCACTCGGGGATGGAGGCGTCGTTGTTGCCGAGCCCGAGGAAGGAGAGCGCCGCGGCCTCGATGATCGCGGTGGCCAGGGTGAGGGTGGCCTGCACGATGACCGGGGCGAGCGAGTTCGGCACCACGTGGGTCAGCGCGATCTTCGGCTTCTTCACGCCCAGCGAGACGGCGGCCAGGACGTAGTCGCTGTTGGCCTGGGAGATCATCGAGCCGCGCAGCAGCCGGGCGAAGACCGGCACCGACACCACGCCGACCGCGATCATGACGGTGGTCAGACCGGCGCCGAGCAGGGCGGCGATGCTGATCGCCAGCAGCAGGCTCGGCATGGCCAGCAGCATGTCGACGAAGCGCATCAGCACGTTGTCGACCGCCCGGCCCCACCGGCCGCCGAGGCCGGCGGCGGCGCCGGCGACCCCGCCGATCAGCGAGCCGACCGCGAGGCCGATCAGGGTGGAGACCACGCCGACCAGCAGGGTCTGCCGGGCGCCGACGATCATGCGGCTGAACTCGTCGCGACCGATGTGGTCGACGCCGAACCAGTTCTCGCCCCGGAAGCCGGGGAAGTCGCCGAGGCGGATCTCGCTCTTCCAGAGCTGGGCGTCGGGGGCGTACGGGACGAAGAACGGCCCGAGGATGGCGACCAGCAGGAACAGGCTCAGGATCACCGCGCCGACGATCGCCGCCGGGTTGCGCCGCAGCCGGCGGAACGCCTCCTTCCAGAGGCTGACGCCGCGCTCGTCCTCCCGGGCCGCCAGCTCGGCGAGCCGGTCGATCTTTTCCTTCTTGGTGCCGCCGGTGATCGTCATCGGACCCTCACCCTCGGGTCGATCAGGCTGTAGGAGAGGTCGACCAGGAGGTTCACCAGCACGTACACCACCGCGATGATCAGGATGAAGCCCATCAGCACGGGATAGTCACGTTGGCTGATCGCCTCGTAGATGAAGGCTCCGATGCCGCTGAAGGCGAAGACGGTCTCGGTCAGCACCGCGCCGGAGAGCAGGCCGCCGGTGAGCAGGCCGATCGAGGTGACCACCGGCAGCATGGAGTTGCGCAGCACGTGCCGGCGCCGGACCGTGCTCTCGGTCAGGCCCTTCGCCTCGGCGGTGCGTACGAAGTCCTCGTTGAGCACTTCCAGCACGCTGGCGCGGGTGATCCGGACGATGATCGCCAGCGGGATGCTGGCCAGCGCGACGGCCGGCAGCACCAGGTGCCAGAGCGCGTCGGCGGCGGCGTCCCACTCCCGGGTCATGATCCCGTCGAGGACGAAGAAGTTGGTGATCCGCGTCGCCCCGAGCGTCGGGTCCTGCCGGCCGCTCGCCGGGAACCAGCCGAGGTTCTCCGCGAAGATCGCCTTGAGCACGTACGCGAGGAAGAAGACGGGGATGCAGATGCCGATCAGGGAGCCGCCGACCGAGAGGTGGTCCAGCATCCGGCCGCGGCGGCGGGCCGCCAGGTAGCCCAGCGGGATGCCGACGCCGACCGCGATCAGCATCGCAGTGACGGAGAGCTCGACCGTGCCGGGGAACCGCTCGACGAACTCGGTGACCACGGTCCGCTTGGTGGAGGTCGAGGTGCCCAGGTCGAGGCGGATCAGCCGCCGCACGAACCGGCCGTACTGCACCAGGATCGGCTCGTCGAGGCCCATGTTGCGTCGGATCTGGGCGCGCATCTCGGGCGTCCCACGCTCACCGAGGATGGCGGTCTCGGGACCGCCGGGCAGTCGGCGGAGCCAGATGAACAGCAGGAGGGAGAGCCCGAACAGCGTGGGTATCAGCTGAAGCAGGCGTCTGACGATGAACCGGAACACGGCGGCCTCGAAAGGGGTACGGAGGGTCGTGGGCGGGCGCTGCCGAAACAGCGCCCGCCCACGACTCGGAGCGTCAGATCAGGACTTGAACTCGGCGGTGGAGAACCGCTCGTCGGTGAGCGGGCTCGCCTTGACCCCGGTCACGTCCTTGCCGAACACGATCGCCGGCGGCGAGTGCGACACCGGGACGCCGGGCAGGAAGTCCATGATGGCCTTGTTCAGGGCCTTGTACTTCTCGGTCCGGGCCGCCGCGTCGGCGGTGGTGTCCGCGTCCTGGAACTGGTCGAACAGGGCCTTGTTGGTGAAGCCCCACTCGGCCTTCGGCCGGTCGAACATGGTGCCGATGAAGTTGTACGCGTCGCCGTAGTCACCGGTCCAGCCGAGGAAGTGCAGGTCGTGCTTGTTGCCCGAGGTGGTGGCGTTCAGGTAGTCCGGGCTCCACTTGAGCGGGATGGCCTGGACGTTGATGCCGACCGCCTTGAGGTCCGCCGAGAGCAGCTCGAAGATGTCCTTCGGGTTCGGCATGTACGGCCGGGTGACCTCGGTCGGGTAGTGGAACCGCAGGGTCAGGTTCGTCGCGCCGGCCTCGGCCAGCAGCGCCTTCGCCTTCGCCGGGTCGTAGTTGTACTTGGTGACGTCGCCGTTCCAACCCTCGACGGTGTCCGGCATGAAGTTGTCGGCGACCTTGGCGCCCGGGGGCAGCTTCGAGTCGACGAGAGCCTGCCGGTTCAGCGCGTGGGCGATGGCCTGGCGGACCTTCACGTCGGCGAGCTTCGGGTTCCCCTTCTGGTTGATGCCCAGGTAGAGGATGTTGAACGCCGGGCGGGTCAGGACGTTGAAGCCCTCACCCTTCAGCGGCTCGACGTCGGCCGGGCCGACCAGGTCGTACCCCTGGATGTCGCCGGAGCGCAGCGCCTGCTTGCGCGCGTTCTCGTCCGAGATCGTCTTGTAGATGAGGGTCTTCAGCTTCGCCTTGGTGCCGGCGTAGTCCTCGTTGCGCTCGATGGTGAGCGTCTTGTTGGCGACGTCCCAGGACTTGAACTTGAACGGGCCGGTGCCGGTCGGGTGCGCCGTGGCGTAGGCCGGGTACTTGATGTCCTCGGCGGTGCCGCCCACGTTGCTGGCGTCGTACTTCTCCAGCGCGGTCGGGCTGTGCATCGAGAACGACGGCAGCATCAGCGCGGCCGGGATCTTGCTGGAGACCCGGGTGAAGGCCAGGTCGACGGTCGTGGCGTCCTTGGCGGTGCAGGACTTGAAGAGGCTCGGCGGCAGGTCCGCGCTCTCGTTCTTGGCGAAGCCGCCCATGACGTCCTGCCAGTACGGGGTCACGTCCGGGCTCTGCATGAGGCCCTTGGCGTTGTACCAGCGGTCGAAGTTCTTGCAGACCGCCTCGGCGTTGAATTCGGTGCCGTCGTGGAACTTCACGCCGGAGCGCAGCTTGAAGGTCCACGTGGTGCCGGCGGCGTCCGGGGTCCAGGTCTCGGCCAGACCGGGGGTGACCTTGGTGCCACCCTCCTCCGGACGGACCAGCGTCTCGAAGACCTGACGCGCCACGCGCAGCGACTCACCGTCGCTGGCGAAGCTCGGGTCGAGCACCTTCGGATCTCCGGCTACGCCGAAGACGAGGGTGTCCTTCTTGCTACCGCCGGAACTGTCATCGCGGTCGCTCTCGGCGCAGCCTGCTACCGCGAGGGCCGCGACCGCGACGGCCGCGAGGGCGACCTTCGGCCTGGATGCACGCATGGGTGCTTCACCTCGTCCTTGGGGTTACGGACAATCGTGGTGACAGGGGTCACCGATCGCCGTGACATTAGCCGCCGTTCGGACCGGCGGGAAACCGTCGTGGAACCGGTTGGTACCGGATCGTGTCTTAACCGATGCGCACCGCCTCAGCGGCCGTTCCGGACCGCCGACAAAGGGGCGCTATGTCCGGGTTGACCGATGCCGATTTGTTACATCGATCGTCGCCCGCATCGCTGCGATGTCAGACCCCACAGTGGATCCGACAGTGCCCGTACGACGATGGTCGGCACCCCGATCGGGTGCCGACCATCGCGGAAACGTCAGACGGCGCGCCGGCCCTCGAAGGCGCGGCCGAGCGTGATCTCGTCGGCGTACTCCAGGTCGCCGCCGACCGGCAGGCCGCTCGCCAACCGGGTCACCGAGATGCCCATCGGCTTGACCATCAACGCCAGGTACGTCGCGGTCGCCTCGCCCTCGGTGTTCGGGTCGGTGGCCAGGATCAGCTCCCGCACGGTGCCGTCGCTGAGCCGGGCCATCAGCTCACGGATGCGCAGATTGTCCGGCCCGATCCCCTCCAGCGGATTGATCGCCCCGCCGAGCACGTGGTAGCGGCCCCGGAACTCGCCGGTCCGCTCGATCGCGACCACGTCCTTCGGCTCCTCGACCACGCAGAGCACCTCGTCCGTGCGGCGCGGATCGCGGCAGATCCGGCACCGGTCGGACTCGGCCACGTTGTAGCAGCTGGTGCAGAACCGCACCAGCTCCTTGACCTTGCGCAACGCCCCGGCCAGCCGGTTGACGTCGGCCGGGTCGGCGGACAGGACGTGGAAGGCGATCCGCTGGGCGCTCTTCGGGCCCACGCCCGGCAGCCGCCCCAACTCGTCGATCAGGTCCTGGATGGCGCCCTCGTACATCTGCCGCTCAGAAACCGGGCAGGCCGAGGCCGCCCATGCCGCCGGTGACCGGGCCCATCTTCTTCTCGGTCAGTTCCCGCGCCGCTTCGGCGGCGTTGTGCATGGCCGCGACGACGAGGTCCTCCAGGGTCTCCACGTCCTCCGGGTCCACCGCCTTCGGGTCGATCTTGATCGACTTCAGCTCGCCGGTGCCGGCGACGGTCGCGGTGACCAGGCCCCCGCCGGCGGTGCCGGTCAGCTCCGCCTCGGCGAGCTCGGCCTGCGCCTTGGCGATCTGCTGCTGCATCTTCTGCGCCTGCTTCAGCATCTGCTGCATGTTCGGCTGTCCACCTGGGCGCACGGATGGCTCCTTCTCGCACTCGTCTGCTCGGCCGCCGCTCAGCCTATCGGCTGTGAGCAGCCTCGCCCCGCCCGGTGCTTCCCTCCCGCCGGGTCCGGGCGCACGATCACGGAACCGACCCGACGGAGGTGGCGGATGTCCCGGGAACAGGCCGCGGCGGCCATGGAACGACAGGCCCGGGCCTGCGCCGACATGGACGCCGCCCTCTACGCCCACCTGCTGACGCGCGCCGCCGGGGACGTGCGGGCCGGCGGCCCGTGCGCCACCGTCATCAAGGGGTACGAGGACAGCGACGCCGACGCCCTCGTGTCGCTACGCCTGCTCGGCGGGGTGCACGCCCTGGTGCTGTCCGGCCGGGCACCCGGGCTGGCCCGGTTCTACGCCAGCGCGGGTGGGGCGTACCGGGCGGCGGACGCCCCCGCCTGCTGGGCCGCGTTCCGGGCGGTCGTCGAGGCCGAGCACGACACGCTGCGCGGCTGGCTGCGCCGACCGCCCCAGACCAACGAGGTCGGCCGGGCCAACCTGCTGCTGGCCGGCCTGCTGCACGCCGTCCACGAGGTGGGCCGGCTGCCGGTGCGCCTCGTCGAGCTGGGCGCGAGCGCCGGGCTGAACCTGCGCGCCGACCGGTTCCGCGTCGAGGCCGCCGGGTTCGCCTGGGGACCGGCCGACTCCCCGGTACGCCTGCCGGGCGCCTGGCGGGGCGGGGTGCCCGACTGGCTGCGGGCGGCGGCCGAGGCGTACCCCGGGCTGACCGTGGTGGAGCGGCTCGGCTGCGACGTCAGCCCGCTCGACCCGGGCGACTCCGACGGCGCGCTCGCGCTGCGGGCGTACCTCTGGCCGGAGCACACCGCCCGCGCGGCCCGGCTGGCCGGTGCGCTGGAGCTGGCCGCGCGACTGCCCGCCCGGGTCGTCGCGGCGGGGGCGGCGGACTTCCTCGCCGGGATCACCCCGCGCCCCGGCACGCTGACCGTGGTGTGGCACTCGGTGATGCGCCAGTACGTCCCGGCCGAGGAGTGGGCGCGGGTCACCGCCGAGCTGGACCGGCTGGCCGCCGCCGGCGGCACCGACGCGCCGGTCGCCCATGTCTCCTTCGAGCCGCACCCGCGGGAGGCCCGCAACGACTTCCAGCTCCGCGCCCGACTCGGCACCGGCCCGGAACGCCTGCTGGCCGAGGCACACCCCCACGGCCTCCCGGCCCGACCCGCCCGCCCCGCCTGACCCCCACCGCGCCCGCCGCGTCCACGTCATCGCCAGAGATCTTGGTACCGGAGCACCCCCAGAGGGGCCGATTCCTGCCAAGATCTGCCGCGGGTCGCCTCGCCGTTGCCGGCGAGGCTTGTCCTCCGTGTCGGTGTCGGGAGGGTTATCGGGCGTCGACCTCGTCGATCTTCTCTGCGCCGAACGCCTCGCGGAGCAGTCGTACCGCCTGTTCCTCGCTGGACTCCCGCGCGGTCTGCTCGTCGATGACCTCGTCCAGCGGCTCGTCACCCGGATCGAAGCCCTCGAAGTTCGGGGCCGCCGGCCGGGCACCGCCGGGGCGTCCCCCGCCGCCGCGCACCGGGCCGTCGAAGTCCGGGTCGTACGGCGGCTCGCCAGCCCAGTCGGCGTCCGCGGTCTTCCGCACCGGCTGGCCGGTACGCGGACCGCGTCCCGCCGCAGCCGCCCGCGCCGCCGCGATCGCGCTGCTCACCGGGGGGCTGGCGGGCGGAGCCTGCTGCGGCGCACCCGAGGGACCGGCGGGCTTCGGTACGGCGGGCGCGGCGGGCGCCGACGCCGTCGCGGCGCTCGCCGGCCGGGTGGTCGCCGCTGCACCGGGCAGGCCGGTCGCCGCCGGGGCAGCGCTTGTCGTGCCGCTGGTCGACGTGGCGGCCGACGCGCCACCCGGCCGAGCCGGTTCCGGCCAGTCGTCGCCGCCTCCGGCCGCGCCACCCGGGCGGGCCGGCTCGGGCCAGTCCTCGGCGACGTCGGCAGCGGCGGGGGCACCGCCGCTGCCCGATGCGCCAGCGCCGGAGGTGGACCGGGCCGCTCCGCCCTGGCCGCCCGCAGCGCCCTCCGCGCCGCTCGCGCCACCAGGCCCGCCGGCCGCACCACTGAGTCCATTCGGGCCGCCCACGCCGGCCAGCCCACTCGGACCGCCCGGGCCGCTCGCGCCGGTCAGGCCATTCGGGCCGCCTGGACCGGCCGGGCCACTCGCACTGCCTGGACCGGTCGGGCCACTCGGGCCGCCTGGCCGGTCCAGGCCACTCGCACTGCCTGGGCCGCTCGAGCCGCCTGGACCGGCCGGGCCACTCGCACTGCCTGGACCGGTCGGGCCACTCGGGCCGCCTGGACCGGTCGGGCCACCGGAAATGCCGCCGCCGCCCGCGCCACCACCGGACGCACCGCCACCAGACGGGCCGCCACCGGACGGGCCAGCACCGGACGGGCCGGTGCCGGTCCGGTCCTGGTGGGCGAGGGCTGCCGACGGTGGGGATGCCGGGCGGGCCGCAGCGGCGGGACGGGACGAGCCACCGAGTGACGTGCCACCCCGCTCGCCGGCCACCTCGCAGCGGATCTGCCAGCGGCCACCGAACTCCTCGTAGAGCACGTCGGCCAGTACCGACGTGTGGTTGCCCATCATCTGCGCGAGCACCGGCGACTTGACGGTCAGCACCAGGGTGTCGCCATCCACGTCGCGGACCACCGCGTCGCGCATCAGCGCGGCGGCCGGCTTCTTGATCCGGTTGACCTTCGCGACGATGTCCGGCCAGACCCGGCGCACCGCGACGGCGTCCAGGGGGCCCGCCGCAGCCGCGCCGGGGCGGGGCGGGGCGGGGGTGGCCGGGTCGGGCAGCACCGCCGACGCCGGCACCTGACGGCGGGCGGAAGCATCAGCGGGCGGCCCACTGGCGGGCGCGCCCACCGGCTCCGTGGCGGCCGGGGCTGCCTGCGCCGTACGGGAACCGGTGGCGGCCTGAGCCGCCGCGCGGGCAGCCGCAGCGCCGGACTGGGCGCCGGCAGCCGCCGGCGGGCCGGCGGGCGACGGGTCGGGCGCGGCGGCAGCCGCGGTCGGGACGGGAGCTTCGGGGCGTACGGGAGGAGGGGCGGCGACCGGCGCGGGGCCGGCGGCGGCCAGCGGCGCGTCGGTGCCGGCGAGGGTGAGCCGGCGCTCCATGCGTTCGAGGCGCTGGAGCAGGCCGCCGGTGCTGTCGTCGGCGCCGGGCAGCAGCATCCGGGCGCAGATCAGCTCCAGCAGCAGCCGGGGCGCGGTGGTGCCGCGCATCTCCACCAGGCCGTTGTGCACGATGTCGGCGCAGCGGGACAGCGTGGCCGGGCCGAGCCGCTGGGCCTGGGCGGCCATCCGCTCGATCTGGTCGGCCGGGCCGTCGATGAGGCCCTTGGCGGCGGCGTCGGGCACCTGCTGGAGCACGATCAGGTCCCGCAGCCGCTCCAGCAGGTCGGAGGCGAACCGGCGCGCGTCGTGCCCGGCCTCGGCGACCCGGTCGACGGTCGCGTACGCCGTCGCGCCGTCGCCGGCCGCCAGCGCGTCGCACATCTCGTCGATGAGGGCGGCGTCGGTCACGCCGAGCAGGGCGGCGGCCCGGGCGTAGGTGACCCCTTCCGGCCCGGCCCCGGCGATGAGCTGGTCGAGCACGGAGAGGCTGTCCCGGGCGCTGCCGCCGCCGGCGCGCACCACCAGCGGGAAGACCGCCGGCTCGACGGCGACGTTCTCCGCTTCGCAGAGCTGCTCCAGGTAGGGCCGGAGCACCTTCGGCGGGATCAGCCGGAACGGGTAGTGGTGGGTCCGCGACTTGATCGTGCCGAGGACCTTCTCCGGCTCGGTGGTCGCGAAGATGAACTTGACGTACTCCGGCGGCTCCTCGACCAGCTTGAGCAGGGCGTTGAAGCCGGCCGACGAGACCATGTGGGCCTCGTCGATGACGTAGATCTTGAAGCGGCTCTTGGCCGGCGCGAAGATTGCCTTCTCGCGCAGCTCGCGGGCGTCGTCGACGCCGCCGTGGCTGGCCGCGTCGATCTCCAGTACGTCGATCGAGCCGCCGTCGGTGGCCAGCTCGCGGCAGGAGTCGCACTGCCCGCACGGCTCCGGGGTCGGGCCCTGCTCACAGTTCAGCGAGCGGGCCAGGATCCGGGCGCTGGAGGTCTTGCCACAGCCGCGTGGGCCGGAGAAGAGATAGGCGTGGTTGAGCCGCCCGCTGCGCAGCGCCTGCGACAGCGGCTCGGTGACGTGCTCCTGCCCGATGACCTCGGCGAAGGTACGCGGCCGGTACTTGCGGTAGAGCGCCAGTGCCACTCGTCCCGCCTCCTCTCGACCGAGCCATTCTGCGCCGGTCGGGCGCGGGTGACCACCCACCACCCCGTGACCTGACCCGCAGGGACGTTACCGGGCCCCGGAGACAAAAAGGCCTCCCGTGCACCCGGCAGAGCCCGCTTATCCTTGCTGCCTTCCGGCCCTGGGGAGGTTCACGAGATACCGCCGCACGGGAGGTACCGCCAACCCTACCCGACGCCGCGTCGATCTTCAGGGGGTGGTGGGGTGGCCCACCCGCCGGGGACCTGTATCCTCGTCTGCGGAGGATTCGCCTAGAGGCCTAGGGCGCACGCTTGGAAAGCGTGTTGGGTTAACACCCTCACGAGTTCGAATCTCGTATCCTCCGCTCGCTGAGCAGCACGAACGCGAGGGCCGACCCCATCGGGGGACGGCCCTCGTACCGTTTCTGTCGAGCGCCACGGCGGCTCCCCTGGTTACGCTCCTCCGACCGGTATCGATGCCTCGTCGACGATCGGTCGGTGGTGGTTGCGCCTCTCGACAGGTGACGCCGGAAGGGGTGATCCGGTTGGGCAGGATCCCGCGCTGGCTGCTCTGGACGCAACTGGTCGCGATGTCCGGCGTCGATGCCGGGTGAGCGAGCGGGCGACCGACCCGGAGTTCGACGAATGCGCCTGCCCGGAGAAGGTCGACGCGGCCCTGGAGCGTACGGAGCCCGGCGCCGGGACAGCGCTTCTCTGGCTGGTGCTGGACGAGTTCCACCCGCCCGCCGTCGTCCTTCCCCGGATCAAGCGCGGGCTCCGGTCGCGGGACGAGCAGACCAGGGCGAACGCGTTGCAGTCGCTGGGTCACTTCGGGCGCCTGCACCACGACGTCGACGTCGAGTCGCTGGCGCTGCTCCGGGGCGCGCTGCGCGACCGCACCCCGCTCGGCGGCTGTCAGCTACGCGGCTACGCCGACAACGCGGCGGACGACATCGGCATGTTCGTGCCCCGGCATCGCCTGCCCCGCTGGCTGCGCCGCCGCCACGCCGGGCCCTGGCGACCGCGCCCACCGCAGAGATGAACGCCGCCGACAAAGCTCCTGGTCACGGCGTGATCCCTGCCGCACGTCGATCAGGAAGCACCGCCCGCGTCCTACGCTGACAGCCGCATCCGACAGCGAGACAACCGGGCGGCGGCGACCTGCGGGCGTCGACCGGCCCGGGGAGAGCGCGGACACAGGTGAACGCAACACTGAGCGTCGTCGACGGGCTGGCTGTGCTGGCCGCCGGGGTCGCGGCGGGAGCCATCAACGCGGTGGTGGGCTCGGGCACGCTGGTGACCTTTCCGGTCCTGCTCTCCCTCGGCTATCCGCCCGTCGTGGCGAACGTGTCCAACACCGTCGGGCTGGTGCCGGGGTCGTTCACCGCGGCGTACGCCTATCGCCAGGAGTTGACCGGGCACAGCCGGCTGCTGGCCCGCCTGGGTCTCGCCGCCGTGCTCGGCGGGATCACGGGCGGCGTACTGCTGCTGCTCCTGCCGCCCGGTGCGTTCCGGGCCATCGTGCCGGCGCTGATCATCCTGGCGTTGGTGCTCGTGGTGGTGCAGCCGCGACTGGCGCGGGCGTTGGCCCACCGGCGGCCGGTCGCGGCCGACGCGGGCGCGTCGTCGGCGGGCGGTCAGGCGGTACGGCGGGCGGGGCCGTTGCTGCTGCTCGGCGTCTTCGGCACAGGGGTGTACGGCGGCTACTTCGGCGCCGCCCAGGGCGTGTTGCTGCTGGGGCTGCTTGGCGTGCTGCTCTCGGCCGACCTGCGCTGGGTCAACGGGGTGAAGAACCTGCTCGCCGGCCTCGTGAACGGGGTCGCGGCGGTCCTGTTCGTGATCGTGGGAAACGTGGCGTGGCAGCCGGCGCTGCTGATCGCGGCGGGTTCCGTGGCGGGCGGCCTGATCGGCGGCCGGTGGGGACGCCGGCTGCCGCCGGTGGCGTTGCGCGCCATCATCGTGCTGGTCGGCCTCGCCGCCCTGGTCAACCTGCTGCGCTGACGGCTGCCGGCCGGTCGTCCACGCGGGCGTCTCGGGGTGCGGAAGCGGCCGGCGAGTGGAACACCACGGTGTCTCCCGGCGTGGGATGCACCCGTGGTGTTCCACTCGCCCCCGCCCGCCGGCCGGGCACGACCACGGGTGGGCGCGGCTCGGCGGCGGTCATCCGCGTGGGCGGGCCCAGGAGACGAAGCGGTCGGCTAGCTGGGCCGGGCTCACGCCGGGGTCGAGTGCGACGAGCTGTGCGGCGGCCTCGACCTGGAGAGTCGCCAGGTGGACGGTGAGCGCGGCGCGGTCGTGGCGGTACTCGCCGAGCAGCCGCAGCTTCGCCGGCGAGCAGGGCCAGGCGATGCCGCACGCCCGGCACCGCCACGTGGGCCGGGTCGGGACGTGCTCTCGGGTGCGGCGGCTCACCGCGCCGCCGGTCCCGCAGGCCCGCCCCGGTCCGCCGCCCCGGGTTGCTCCGTCCCGAGCCGGTCCACCGTCCCGAGCCGATCAGCCGTCCCGGGCTGGTGAGCGGCCCCGAGCCTGTCCGCAGCCCGGACCCGGGGCGTGTCGGTGGCGATCACCCGGGCGCGGTCGACGCGGATCGAGGCGAAGCGCTCGCGGGGGCGGAGGGTGCCGTCGGCGTTCACCTGGTGGCCGCGTACCTCGGCCCAGAGCCGACCCTCGAACGGGCCGACGCTCAGCACTTCGGTGACGCGCAGCGTCAGGGGGCCCTCGCCGAAGCGGTAGGCGTCGTCGGGAACGCGGATGGTCGTACCGGCGGGCCACCCCACCGGCCGGCTTCGGGCGGGGGCGGCCGGTGGGGGCGGATCGTCGCGGTCGGCCGGGGGACGGGGCTCGCCCCGATGCTCGGAGACTGGAGCGTGGCGGGTTGGCACGGGCGGACCTCCTTGGCGGGCCCGGCGGGGCTCGTCCTGGCGGGACGCGAGGCTGAAAGGGCCGGGCTGGCAGGGACGTGGGGGCTGGAGGGGGCCGCCCCGCCCTCCCCGTCGGGGCGGCCCCGCGACTGACGCCGACCGCCGGGCTCCTTCGCCTCCACCGGCCGCGCCGTCTTCGTCACCCCAACTTGCCGCGTGTGCGCAGACAGATACAGCCCGTAGCGCTATGGTCGCCAGATATTTGGGACATCCGATGGGAGGAGCCCGTGAACGACGCGCTCCGGGTGGCGCTCAGCGACACCGGGCACACGATCGAATCCCTCGCCGAGACCGTCGGCGTCGATCCGAAGACGGTCGGGCGATGGCTGACCGAGGACCGCATCCCGCACGCCCGGCACCGGCTGGGGGCGGCGGAGGCCCTCCGCCGGGACGTGTCGGACATCTGGCCGGACACTTCGAGACGTCGTGACCCGATCTGGTTTCGTCCGTGGCAGGAGATCGAGCGCGAGGCGGTGTCGCTGCGGTCGTACGAATCGGTGGTCCTGCCGGGCCTGCTCCAGACCGAGGCGTACGCGCGGGCCGTGCTGACCGACGGCGGCCTGTTCCCCCGGGGCGACGTCGAGCGCCACCTGGCGGCCCGGCTCGCCCGCCAGGGCATCCTGAGGCAGGACGAGCCGCCGCAGTTCACAGCCGTGATCGACGAGGCGGTGCTGCGCCGGCCGGTCGGCGGGCGGGCCACCATGCGCGAGCAGCTCCAAGCCGTCGTCACCGCCTGCGCCGAGCCGCACGTGCGGGTGCACGTCGTGCCGTCGTCGGTCGGCGCCTACGCCGGCCTGAACGGACCGTTCGTGATCGCCAGCAGCCACGACCACCGGATCGCCGGCTACCTCGACAACCAACTCCAGGGGCAACTGGTTAGCGAACCCGCGGACATCGCCGCCATGATGGCTGCGTGGGAGAACGTGCGCGGCGAGGCGCTGTCCCACTGGCAGTCGGTCGATCTCATCTCGGAAGTGGCGGAGACATGGAGCTGAACGGCGCGCGGTGGCGCAAGAGCAGCCGCAGCAGCGGCAACGGCGGCAACTGCGTCGAGGTCGCCGACAACCTGCCCGGCGTCGTCGCGGTGCGCGACTCGAAGGACCCGGCCGGCCCGGCGCTCGCCTTCGCCCCGGCAGCGTGGCGCGCGTTCGTCGCCACCATCGCCGAGCGCCCCTGAACCGAGCCCGCCCACGGCAGAGACACCCCCGGCACGAGGCGCGGGTGGAACACCACGGGTGTCTCCCGACACGGGATGCACCCGTGTCGTTCCACCCGCCCTTGCGGCGGCAGGGATCACCCCCCGCCTCGCCGCCCTGCCCGACCGACCCTCGCCGGAGGCCGCGTCACGCCCGGAGGAGGGCCGGGAGCGCGGCGTCGCGGGGCGGTGCCGGAAGGGGACGATTGGGTACGGTGCGGAGGGCGGCGGAGGCGGGACTCGTCGTACACATGTTCCATCCACAGGCTGTGGACGGCGGAGGGCTCCCATGGGTTACCAGCTCAGCGCGGTCGTCGCGGACGCCGAGCTGCTCCGCGAGCACACCGCCGACCTGGACCACGCGGTCCTCGGCGAGTTGCGCCAGGACTTCGCGCTGCTGCCGGTCACCCCGCAACTGGTCGAGGAGCTGACCGGGGCGCCGCCCGACTACTCGACGGCGGAGCGGTCCCCGGAGGAGCCGTTCCACCTGGTGCTCCCGGCGTCCCTCACCGAGGCCCTCGCCCGCTGGTCGCGGACGGGTCCGGTGGCATACCTGGAGGCGGAGTTCCTCGGCGGCGCCGGCTACCAGTCGGCGCTGGTGTGGCTCGGCGGCCAGGTGAGCTGGGGGCCGGGGTTCGACCGTCTCTTCGACGGGCCGCGCCCGGAGTGGCCGCTCAACGCGGCGCTCGCCCGGCTCGGGGCGGAGCCCGGCGCGTGGATCGACCCGTTCGCCGAGCTGGGCCTGCACGTCGAGCGGAACACCGCCGGCTGGCTGGCGCACGGGCGCCGACGGCTGAGCGCCGACTACTGGGACGAGCTGGCCGAGGAATGGGAAAACCGGCAATCTGCGGGCGGGCAGCAACCTGAACGGCCCGGTCCCGTTGGGGACTGGGGGATTCCATGAAATTGCGACAATTTGGCTTTATAGCCGCGCTGACGACGGCTGCCTGGGTTTCGGGCAGCGGCGTGCACCCGCCGCTGCGCGAGTTGGACGGCCGGCCCGTCGGGGCCGTCGAGGTGGTCGACCTCAACGGCCTGCGCGACGTCGAGTTCGGCGACACCGAGGACGAGCTGACCCGGCGGGGCATCCTGCGCTCCGACGTCGACGCCTGCGGCCCGGCGCTGGCCGGGTACGACACGACCAGTCCCATCTTCGTCGACGACCGGCTGGTGCTGCTCTGGCTCGGCGAGGCGACGCGCACCCCGCAGGGGGTCACCGCCGGCATGCCTGTCGACGAGGTCCGCACCCGCTACCCGTCCCTGCGGGAGCTGGACGCTCCACAGGGGACGTACCGGCTCGACGGGCTGCTCGCCCGGCAGGGCGACCGGGCATACCTCTTCCTGCACGACGGGCGGGCGGTGAAGAAGATCATCGCCGGGTACGCCGACTGGGCCCAGCGCCTCTTCGACGAGGGCCACAGCCCCTGCTGAGCCCCGCGCAGGCTCGACGCATGGGGGCCGCGAGGTGGGGTAACCGCCGGACATGGCGCGGTACACGAAACCCGAACTCAGGGAGCAGGTCAAGGAAGAGATCAAGGCCTCCGACAAGGGCGGCCGGCCGGGACAGTGGTCGGCACGCAAGTCGCAGCTGGTCACCCAGGAGTACAAGAGGCGCGGCGGGGGCTTCGTCGGCCCGAAGGACGAGCGGCAGAAGTCGTTGCAGCGTTGGGGCGGCGAGCACTGGCAGACCAAGGAGGGCGACACCCGGGCGCGGCACGGCGACGAGACCAGTCGCTACCTGCCCGAACAGGCCTGGAAGGAACTCTCCGAGAAGGAGAGGCGGGCGACCGACGCCAAGAAGCGGGAGGAATCGAAGTCCGGCAAGCAGTACGTGGCCAACACCGGACCGGCTAAACGCGCCCGCCGCAACGCCACGTCGGCCGAACAGTTGGCGGAGCTGCCGGTCGCCGAGGCGGCCAAGCTCGTCCGCGACCTCGACAAGGGCCAACTGAAGTCCGCCCTGCGCCGCGAGCGCGACGGCAAGGCCCGCAAGACCCTCATCACCCGCCTGGAAAAGGAACTAACCCGCCGCTGACCCCCCACCCCCACCCCCGCCCCACCCATCACGGCGCCGATCATGCACTCGTGGTGGGCAACAGCTACCCATACGCCCCTTTCGCGGGGCACACAACTGCATGATCGACGCAGGCAGGCGCGCGGGGGGCTGGGCATGCGAGAACGCCCGGTCGATCCTCACGGATCGTCCGGGCGTCCTCGGTATTCACGAGCGGTGGCGGAGGGATTTGAACCCTCGGAGGGCGTAAACCCTCACACGCTTTCGAGGCGTGCTCCTTAGGCCGCTCGGACACGCCACCGCCGAGAAGGGTACATGACCCCGGGTTCGGACGCCGAACCGGTACGCCCGGGGGCGGCCTGGCAGGATCCTTGCCATGAGTACGCACATCGGCGCGAAGCCGGGAGAGATCGCCGAGCGGGTCCTGATGCCGGGCGACCCGCTGCGGGCGAAGTGGATCGCGGAGACCTACCTCGAGGGCGCGCAGTGCTACTCGACGGTCCGGGGCATGCTGGGCTTCACCGGCCGCCACAACGGCGTCGAGGTCTCCGTCCAGGGCTCCGGCATGGGCATGCCCTCCGCCTCGATCTACGCCCACGAGCTGGTCAACGAGTACGGCGTGAAGAGCCTGATCCGGGTCGGCTCCTGTGGGGCCCTGTCCGAGGACCTGCGGCTGCGCGACGTGATCGCGGCGATCGGCTCGTCCACCGACTCGAACATGAACCGGATGCGCTTCGACGGGCTGATCGACTACGCCCCGGTGGCCGACTTCGGGCTGCTGCGTACGTCGGTCGAGGTGGCCGAGCGGCGCGGCATCGCGATGCGGGTCGGGCCGATCCTGGCGGCGGACGCCTTCTACACCGACCGCCCGGACCTCTACGACAGCCTCGCCGACTACGGCGTGCTGGCGGTGGAGATGGAGTCGGCGGCGCTCTACACGATCGCCGCCCGGTTCAAGGCCCGCGCGCTGACCCTGCTGACCGTCAGCGACCACATCAAGACCGGCGAGAAGACCACCTCCGAGGAGCGTGAGCAGACCTTCAGCCAGATGGTCGAGATCGCCCTGGACACGATCGTCGCCTGATCCTCGTCGGCCCCGACGCCGCCCGCCGTCCGTCCCCCGGATGGCGGGCGGCGTCGCTGTTTCGTGACCACGGTCACGCCGAGAAACTATACGAACGGTCGTGCTTTTTCATTAGCCTCTGCCCATGACAGTCGACGGACGCGTCGCGCGGGGCGACCGGACCCGCACCGCCGCGCTGGACGCCGCCGTGGTCCTCGCCACCGAGGTCGGGCTGCACGGGCTCTCCCTCGCCCAGCTCGCCGACGCGCTCGGCGTCAGCAAGTCCGGCCTCTTCGCGCACTGGGGTTCCAAGGAGGCGCTCCAGCTCGCCACGGTCGACCGGGCGGTCGAGCAGCAGCGGGAACGGGTCATCGAGCCGGCCCTGCGCGCCCCCCGGGGCGTGCGGCGGCTCTGGGCGCTGCACCAGGCCCGGATCGACTTCTTCGCCGCCCGGGTGCTCCCCGGCGGCTGCTTCTTCGCCAGCGCCGACTTCGAGTACAACGCGCGTCCCGGCCCGGTCCGGGACCGGCTCGCCGAGGTGTTCGGCCGCTGGACCGCGTTCCTCGAACAACTCGTCCGCGAGGCGGTCGCCGCCGGCGAGCTGCCCGCCGACGTGGACGTCGCGCAACTGGCGTACGAGATCGACGCCCTTGGGGTCACCGCCGCGATGCGCTCCCGGCTGCTGGACCCCGACACCGCCTACCGGCACGCCCGCCAGGGCCTGCTGAACCGCCTGCGGGCACTGTGCCCCGATCCGACCCTGCTACCGGAAGGCATCTCATGAGCCACGCCATCGTCGACCAGCCCGCAGTCGAGTTCGGTCACGTCGCGCACGTCGCGGTGCACTTCGACGACCTCGACGCGTTCGGCCTGCTGCACAACGCCCGGTACGCGGTGCTGCTCGAACGGGCCCTGACGGGATACTGGGCGGAGCACGGCGTCTCGTTCCAGGGCGGGCGGCACAGCGCGCCGGACGTGTTCCACGCCGTACGCGAGTTCACCATCACCTACCGGGCCCCGGTCACCGGGACCGGCCCCGTGGCGGTGCACTTCTGGCTCGACCACTTCGGCACCAGCAGCGCCCGGTACGCCTACCGGTTCCAGTCGGTGGACGGCGGCACGGTGCACGCGGAGGGCGCGCGGGCGATCGTCCGGCTCGACCCGGCGACCCTGCGCCCGACCCCGTGGACCGACACCGCCCGCGCGGTGGCCGCGACCCTGCTCCGGCCCGCCCCGGCCGACGCCTGAGGGTCAGCGGAAGAAGGCGCGCAGGATCGCGGCGCTCTCCGACTCCAGGATGCCGCCGTAGACCTCCGGCCGGTGGTTGAGCCGGCGGTCGCGCAGCACGTCCCACAGCGACCCGGCGGCCCCGGTCTTGGGCTCCCAGGCGCCGAAAACCACGGTGGACACCCGGGCCAGCACCAGGGCGCCCGCGCACATCGTGCAGGGTTCCAGGGTGACGACCAGGGTGCAGCCGTCGAGCCGCCAGCGGCCGAGCCGTCCGGCGGCCCGGCGCAACGCCAGCACCTCGGCGTGCGCGGTCGGGTCGCCGGTCAGCTCCCGCTCGTTGCGCCCGATCGCCAGTTCGGTGCCGTCCGGCCCGTAGAGCACGGCGCCGACCGGGATGTCGTCGGCGGCGTCGGGGCCGGTGTCGGCGGGGCTGTCGGGGCCGGTAACGGCGACCGCCAGGGCCCGCCGCATCCACAGCTCGTGCCGCTGCCGCCGGCCGGCGCCGTCCGGTTCGGCCAGCCCCTCGTGGGCGCCGGGCCCGACCCGACCCGCCGCGCCGGGGGTCGGCTGACCGGGGCGTACGGTGCCCAGCGCCGGATCGGTCGCGTCGGCCGGCTCGGCGCCACCCGTACCGGCCCGGCCGGGCCCGGACGGCTCAGACCTCACGCAGTTCCTCGACCTCGTCGGCGCAGCCGAGCACCTGGCACACCTCGGCGGTGACGTCGGCCGGCATCATGCCCTCCTGCGCGCAGAGGTTGAGCAGCTTCTGCGCGGGGATGCCCAGGTCGGCCAGGAGGTCCGCCTCGCCGACCGGGTCGGCCTCGGGGTCGACGGCGGGCTGCTCGGTGTCGTCGTCGCCGCGGCCGGACGGGCGCGGCTCGTCGGTGTCGTCGAGCCCGGTCACCGAGGTCTTCAGGTCCCCGACCAGCAGGGCGCCCAGCCGGGACTCCTCCGCGTAGGCCGAGTCGGAGCCGAAGACCCGCAGGTCCTCCCCCTCGTCCAGGCGCATGATCACCAGGTACGTGTCGTCGGCCTCGACGAAGAGCAGCGACAGGTCGGCGTCGGAGTCGACGTCGCGCAGCCGGTCGGCGACGTCCTCGATGTCGGTGACCCCCCGCAGGTTCACCTCGGCGGCCGTCCAACCGCTGTCGTCACGTACGACGGCCGCAGCGAAGTACGACACGGTTCCCCCAAAAGAGCCTCGGCAGGCCGACCCGTTACGCGTGCACGTTAGCCGGTCGGGTCGGCAGGCGACCGGTCAACGCCCCGAAGGGCCGGTCAATCCTGGGGAAAGTCTGCCGGTCGTCAGCCGGCGACGCGGCGGCGGGTGGCGATCAGCTCCCGCAGGCGCTCGCTGCGCACCCGCTGCGGCCGTACGCGCTGGCGTACCGCCCGGGCGCCCGCCAACTCGGCGAGGAGCTGCTGGCGACGGCGGCTGCGCTCGGGATCGAGCCGCGGAGTGGTCCAGGCCATAACGCCGAGGGTGCCGAGTTCGGGCGGCCACGTCAAGGCAGGATTCGCTGCGCAGCCGGCCCGCGACGCAGCGCAGCCACGGGCCCGCCGCAACGGGCGCCGGCAGGCGGGTCGCCGCTGGGCGGGACGGGCCGGACCGGGCTCACCAGAGCGGCCAGTCCCCGCTCGACACCCACCGCACCGTGACGATGGCGGCGGCGATGCTCCACCCGCCGGCGGTGACGATCGCGATGCCGGTGGCCACGCCCCGGTCGCCCGCGCGGACCAGCAGCAGCGCGGCCAGCCAGGCCAGGCCGCCGGCCAGCAGCGTCCACCAGGCGTACCCGGGCACGCTGCGGCCGAGCAGGCCGAACAGGAGCAGCCAGACGGTCGCCACGGCGGCGCCGGACGCGACGCCCGCGCCGGTGACCGGGTGCGGTTCGCGATAGGTGGGCTGGGACGGCGGCGCGGACGGGAAGAGCCCCGAGGGGACCCGTGGCGCCGGCCGGAACCCGGCGTCCGGCTCGGGCGGGAAGGCGTACCGTCCGGTCGTCATCGACCCCTCCCCTTCTGCCGCGCACCTCCACCACCGTACCGACTCTGCGAGGATGACCGGATGCCCTCGCCGACGATCGGACGCCGCGCGCGTCCGGCGTACCCGGTCCTGCTGGTGCTGGTGCCGGTGCTGGCCGCCGGCTGCGCGACGACGCGGCCCGGGACGACGCCCGGCGCACCCCGGCCGAGCCTGCCGGCGACGGCCGGGCAGCCCGCGCCGCCGGCCGTCACCCCGACCGGCGCTCCCACCCCAACCGGCGCCGCCGCCCCGACCGGTCCGTCGACCGCGCCGACCCGCGCCGGGCTGCCGCACGTCTTTCCGGTACGCGCGGCGAACGTCGCCTACCACCCGACCCACTCGGCCTATCCGGGGACGGACATCTTCGCCGACTGCGGCGAGCCGGTCGTGGCGGTGACCGACGGCGTCCTCCTCGAGGTGAGCCGGGTCGACCGGTTCGACAGGCGCGGGCCGCGGGGGCCGCACAACGGCGGGCTGTCGGTGTCGCTGCTCGGCGACGACGGGGTGCGCTACTACGGCTCGCACCTGCGCCGCGTGGCCGACGGCATCGACGCCGGGGTGCGGGTGCGCGCCGGGCAGCGGCTCGGCGAGGTGGGCCGGACCGGGAACGCGAACAACGTGTGCCACCTGCACTTCGGCATCTCCCCGCCGTGCACGGGCCGGGACGGCTGGTGGATCCGCCGGGGCGTGGTGTGGCCGGCGCCATACCTGAACTCGTGGCGGCGCAAGGGCAACAAGGAACCGGCCGCCGAGGTGGCCGCCTGGCACCGCCGGCACGGCTGCCCGAAGGCCCCGCCGACCGCCTGACGACCCGCTCCGGTTTGTCGTCATCAGCGCTTCATCGCTGGGAAACATTGACGGAAGTCTCGGCCCTGAGCTAGCGTCCCGTCGCAAGAGAGCGCTCTCTGAGACCACTTTCCACACAATTCGCTCGCAGAACGCGCCCGTCCCCGACCGGCGCCCCCCGACCGGAGGCACTGTGACACCTCCTGCGACACGCCGCACCTGGGCCGTGGCGGCCACCTCCGCCCTGGCCCTCGCCCTCGGCGGCCTCGCCGTCGTGACCACCACCCCCGCCCAGGCCGCCACCGTCGGCGCCGGCAGCTACACCACCGACCGTGTGGGCCCCCTGCCCACCGGCTGCGGAGACATGACCACCAACCCCCGGCAGTTCGCCACCGCCGACGCGCCCCCCGGGCCGGTACCCACCAACGACTGGTGGTCGTCGCTGCTGTGGAAGCGGACCAACTGCGCCTTCAGCGAGCCGCTGCACGCGCACCCGGCCTCCTACCAGCCGTCCGGCGACGGTCTCGGGATCTCGGCCACCTCCACCCCGACGATCAGCGGCACCGCGACCGGCGTCGGCGAGTTCAAGTACACGTACTCCGAGGACATCCGGGTCGGCATCGCGGGGCTGGGTGCCCCGGTCGTCAAGGTCGACGGCTGGACCGACTGGACGGTCACCCCGCACTGGACCGACGGCGCCCGGACCATGCGCGCCACCATCGGCCACGGCCTGCCGTTCGCGTACTTCCGCACCAGCGGCGGCGACGCCCTGGTCAACGCCACCGGCGGCAGCCCCACGGTCTGGTCGAACAGCGGCGCCACGATCGGCTTCACCGTCCGGGGGCACGACTACGTGGCGTACGCGCCCACCGGCGCCACCTGGTCCGTCAACGGTGGACGGATCACCTCCACCCTGGCCGGCAAGGGCTACTTCTCGGTCGCCCTGCTGCCCACCACGCCGAGCACCGACGCCGCGTCCCGCGCCGAACTGGCCACCACCTACGGCCGGTACGCTCACGCCCACGTCACCGGCACCCGGGTCTCGTACGCCTACGACCAGGCGACCAGCACCGTCAACACCACGTACGCCTTCACCACGACCGCCCGGGAGGGCACGGCGAACCGGACGGTCGTCAGCCTCTACCCGCACCAGTGGCGGTCGCTGACCGGCGCCACCCCGCTGGCGCTCACCTACCCGTCGGCGCGCGGCCGGATGAAGGTGCTCACCGGCGTCGACGCGTTCCGCACCTCGATGAAGTTCAACGGCGTACTGCCGGAGGTCCCCGCCGTCGCCACCGGCGCCGGGGCGGACCTGACGACGCTGCGCAACCACCTCGCGGCCGTCCGGGGCAACCCGATGGACCAGCGCGGCAGTGACACCTACTGGACGGGCAAGGGCCTGGGCCGGGCCGCCCGGATCGCCGAGATCGCCGACCAGGTCGGCGACGCCGAGACGCGTACCGCCGCGCTGAACGCCATCCGGGGCACCCTCAACGACTGGCTCACCGCCACGCCCGGGGAGACCGAGGGCGTCTTCCACTACGACCGCAACTGGGGAACCCTGATCGGCTACCCGGCCTCCTACGGCTCCGACCAGGAACTCAACGACCACCACTTCCACTACGGCTACTACATCGCCGCCGCCGCCACCCTGGCCAAGTTCGACCCGACCTGGGCCCGGCAGGACCAGTACGGCGGCATGATCGACCTGCTGATCCGGGACGCGAACAACTACGACCGCACGGACAACCGCTTCCCGTACCTGCGCGACTTCGACATCTACGCCGGGCACGACTGGGCCGCCGGACACGGCTCGTTCCACGCCGGCAACAACCAGGAGTCCTCGTCCGAGGGGATGAACTTCGCCAACGCCCTCATCCAGTGGGGGCAGGCGACCGGCAACACCGCCGTACGCGACGCCGGCATCTTCATCCACACCACCCAGGCCGCGGCGATCCACGAGTACTGGTTCGACGTGACGAACGAGAACTACCCGGCGGCGTTCGGGCACTCCACGGTCGGCATGGTCTGGGGTGACGGCGGCGCGTACGCCACCTGGTTCAGCGCCGACCCGGAGATGATCCAGGGCATCAACATGCTCCCGGTCACGGGCGGGCACCTCTACCTCGGGCAGTACCCGGCGTCAAACCGCGCCAACTACCAGGAGCTGGTGCGCAACAACGGCGGCGAACCGACGGTGTGGCAGGACATCCTCTGGCAGTTCCTGGCGCTCGGCGACCCGGACGCGGCGCTCGCGAAGCTCCGCGCGAACCCCGGGTACACGCCGGAGGAAGGCGAGAGCCGGGCGCACACCTTCCACTGGATCCGCAACCTCGCGGCCCTCGGGACGGTGCACACCCCGGTCACGGCCAACCACCCGCTGGCGGCGGTGTTCCAGCGCAACGGCGCGCGTACCTACGTGGCGAGCAACATCACCGCCGCGCCGCTGACGGTCACTTTCTCCGACGGCACCCGGCTCGCCGTGCCCGCCGGGAAGACGGCCACCAGCGGGGCGTACACCTGGAGCGGTGGCACCGCGACCGGCGGGGTCAGCGGCACGACGCCGCCCACGACCACCCCGCCGACGACGGCACCGCCCACCACGGCCCCGCCGACGACCCCGCCGCCCACCACCCCGCCGCCGTCGTCGGACTTCCCCACCCGGTACCTGCTGCCCGGTGGCGGGCTGGCCGCGGCCGGCAGCCCGGCGACCGTCACGGTGGCCGGCGCGGGCGGCGCGAACCGCGACGGCACGCCGACCAACCCGCAGGTGTTCACCGCGACGGGCCTGGATCTGGCGTACGGCGGCGGGCAGACCACGTTCGACCTGTTCCTCGACGCCGGCAACGCGGTCGGCAACGGGGTGCAGGTGCGGGTCTCCTACGACCTGACCGGCAACGGCAGCTGGGAGCGGGTGGAGACGTACCGCTACTTCGCCACCGACCCGGTTCCCGGCTACGAGCGCTACACCCAGCAGAGCGGCCTGCACTCCTCCACCGGTTCCCTCGGCAACCTGTCGAACGGCACCGTGCGGGTGGAGGTCTGGTCGGCGATCGGCAACAACCCGACCACCCTCGGCATCGGCGACAGGTCGCTGGTGAAGCTGCCGCACTCCTGATTCCGTGGCCCTCCGCTGATTCCATGGCCCTCCGCGCCGTCGGTCGTCACGCGACCGGCGGCGCGGAGGCGTATTTTCCATGGCATGAGCGCCCGGGACCCCATCGCCGACCTGCGCCGGATCGCCTTCCTCCTGGAGCGGGCGAACGAGGCGACCTACCGGGTCAGGGCGTTCCGCTCGGCGGCCACGGCCCTCGCCGCACTGCCGGCGGCGGAGTTGGCCCAACGGGCCCGCACCGGCAAGCTCACCGAGCTGTCCGGGGTCGGCGACGTCACCGCCCGCTGCGTGGCCGAGTCGATCGCCGGCGAGGAGCCGGTCTACCTGCGGCGGCTGCTCGCCACGGAGGGCACGGACCTGGACGAGGCGGCCACCGCGTTGCGTGCCGCGCTGCGCGGTGACTGCCACACCCACTCCGACTGGTCCGACGGCGGCTCACCCATTGAGGAGATGGCGCTCGCGGCGGTCGAGTTGGGCCACGAGTACGTGGTGCTGACCGACCACTCGCCCCGCCTGAAGGTGGCCCGGGGGCTGACCGCCAACCGGCTGCGCCGGCAGCTCGACCACGTGGCGAAGGTCAACGAGGCGCTGCCGGAGGGCTTCCGGATCCTGACCGGCATCGAGGTGGACATCCTCGCCGACGGGTCGCTCGACCAGGACGAGGAGCTGCTGGCCCGCCTCGACGTGGTGGTCGGCTCGGTGCACAGCGGCCTGAACGACGACCGGGCGAAGATGACCCGGCGGATGCTGACCGCGATCACGAACCCGCACCTGGACATCCTCGGCCACTGCACGGGACGGATGGTGTCGTCCCGGCCGGCGGGGGTGAAGGGGCCGGGCGACCGGGCGCACCGGCCGCGTACCCGGGCAGAGAGCGACTTCGACGCCGACGCCGTCTTCGCCGCCTGCGCCGAACGAGGGGTGGCCGTCGAGATCAACTCGCGGCCGGAGCGGCAGGACCCGCCGAAGCGGCTGATCCGCCGGGCGCTGGAGGCGGGCTGCGACTTCGCCGTCAACACCGACGCGCACGCGCCCGGGCAGCTCGACTGGCAGCGGTTCGGCTGCGAGCGCGCCGCCCTGTGCGGGGTGCCCGCCGACCGGGTGGTCAACACCTGGGACGCCGACCGGCTGGTCGACTGGGCCCGCTCCGCCCGCTGAGGTCCTGCCCGCTCGACCTGCCCGCTCGACCTGGCGGATCGGCCCCTCGCCGGCAACACGCCGGCGACCAGGGGGATGACACCACGGACGCTGTCGAGCTGCCCCGTACATGAGACCGCATCACACGGACGCCGGTGGCCGGGGCGCGGCCATCACAAGCGCCACCCTCACACGCGGCCCAGCCCCAACGCCCGGCCTCACACGCCACCCAGCCGGACACGCCACCCAGCCTCACACGCCGCCCGGCCTCAGTAGGCGGCCCGGCCTCACACGCTGCCCGGCCGTCACTGACGGGCGGCGGAGCGGTGACCGCGTCTGGACGGGTGCGAAGCGGCGGCGCGTGCGGCGACGGGCCGCGCCGTTCCTCAAGGTCGCCGGCCCACGGCATGTCCCGCCACCTTCACGAGTGGAACACCATGGCTGTCAAAGGCC
The DNA here is from genome assembly GCF_057197825.1 of Micromonospora sp. USAFONa4. Taxonomy (NCBI): domain Bacteria; kingdom Bacillati; phylum Actinomycetota; class Actinomycetes; order Micromonosporales; family Micromonosporaceae; genus Micromonospora; species Micromonospora sp. USAFONa4. The sequence continues at coordinate 3,079,221 of NZ_CM170072.1, forward strand.
GGCGTTGACACCCATGGTGTTCCACCCGTCCACCCGTCCGCCGAGGCACCGGCCACGGGCGGCGGGCAGCCGGCAGCGGGCAGCCGGCAGCGGGCAGCGGGCAGCCGGCAGCGGGCAGCGGGCAGCCGGCAGCGGGCAGCGGGCAGCCGGCAGCGGGCAGCGGGCAGCCGGCAGCGGGCAGCGGGCAGCCGGCAGCGGGCAGCGGGCAGCCGGCAGCGGGCAGCGGGCAGCCGGCAGCGGGCATAGGCCGGGCGACGAGCGACGGAAGAAGGGCGGAGGTCGGGCGATGGGCGGGGTCGCTCAGCGGCGGGCAGCCGGCACGGACGGCGCGGCCTGCGCGGCGACGCCGGCCGGCACGACGGCAGCGACCGGCGCGACGGCAGCGGCAGCGACCGTGGTCGACTCGATCACGCCGGCGGGCGCGGACGGTTCGGTGAGGCCGGCGGGTGCGGGCCGGCGACGGCCGATCAGGCCCTGTGAGACGGCGACGCCGGACAGCACGATGAGCGCGCCCACCGGCTGGTGCCAGGTGAGCCGCTCGTCGAGGGCCAGGGCACCGATCAGCACCGCGAACACCGGCACCAGGTAGGTCACGGTGGAGGCGGTGCTCGCCCCGGCGACCCGGATGTTGCGCAGGTTGATGACGAAGGCGAGGCCGGTGCCGAGCGCCCCGAGCGCGAGCACGCTGGCGAGCACCTCGGCCGAGAGGCCGGTCGGGGCAGGCGGCGCCCCGGCAACCAACGGCGCGACGACCGCGAGCTGGGCGGTCGCGACCAGGAGCTGCGCCGCCGAGAGCGAGAGTCCGGAGTGCGCGCTGCCCGCGACGAACTTCTTCTGGTACGGGATGGCGACGCCGTAGCAGGCGGCCGCGCCCAGGCACATGAGTTGCCCGGTGAAGTGGGCGCCGCCCACCCCCTGCCATACCCCGAGCACCACCAGCACCCCGGCGAAGCCCAGCGCCATCCCGACCGCCCGGCGCATGGTGAGCCGCTCGGTGCGGAACACCAGCACGGCCAGCGGCAGCACGATGAGCGGGGTGGTGGCGTTCCAGATGCCCGCGAGCATCGACTCGACGCGCTGCTCGCCGTAGCCGAAGAGGGTGAACGGCACGGCGACGCCGAACGCGGCGGCCACGGTCAGGTGCGCCCACACCCGGGGCTCGGCGGGCAGGCGGTCGCGGAGCACGGCGAGCACCAACAGCAGGGTCACCGCGCCGGCGGCGACCCGGTAGAGGGTGAGGTGCAGTGGATGCAGCTCCCCGATGCCGATCTTGATGAACAGGAAGCTGGAGCCCCAGATGGCGGCCAGCGCCAGGAACCCGGGCAGCCAGCTCCGCAGCACCGCCCGGTCAGGAGTGGAATCCACTGTCACCCCTGACACTCTGCCGCAGCCGTACGACGAAGTCCCGCGACTTTCTCCACGCCGTGTCGACCACCACAGAACCCGCCCGCCGCCAGCGCGGTCGGCGGTCGGTGGCTCTCGGCCGACCTGCCGTTCCCGAGCGACTTAGACCCCGCCGGCCTGCCGGCCTGAACACGCAGAACGCGTTCGACAACTTGACGGTGCCCTCACGTAGGGTCGCAGCGTGGGACGAATCGATGACCTCGCGAACCGCTACGTGGCCGAGTGGGCGCCGCTGAGCCCGATCGGCGCCACCTATGTCGGCATCGCCGGCTACGACGACCAGCTCGACGACCTGTCACCCGACGGGTACACGGCCCGCGCGGAGCTGATCCGGCGGACGCTGACCGACCTGGAGGTGACCGAGCCGGAGTCGGAGGCGGAGCGGACCGCCAAGGAGGCCATGCAGGAGCGGCTCGGCCTCGACCTCGCCCGCTACGACGCCGGCGAGGCGAGCAGCGAGGTCAACGTGATCTCCAGCGGCCTGCACGAGGTCCGCATGGTCTTCGACCTGATGCCGACCGAGGGCGACGACGCCAAGGCCCACGTGGCGGCCCGGCTCAACCGCTTCGCGAGCACCCTGGAGGGCTACAAGGCGACGCTGCGCGAGGCGGCCGCCGCCGGCCACGTCAGTGCCCGGGTCCAGCTGGTCGAGGTCGCCAAGCAGTGCGACATCTGGGTCGATCCGGACGGCGACAACTTCTTCCACGGGCTGGTCGAGCGGCTGGGCGCCGACGGCACCCTCGGCGCCGAGCTGCGGCGGGGTGCGGCGGCGGCCACCGCGGCGACGGCCGAGTTCGGCCAGTTCCTCCGCACCGAGCTGGCCCCGCTCGGCCGGGAGAAGCAGGCCGCGGGTCGCGAGCGCTACGAGCTGGCCTCGCAGTACTTCCTCGGCGCCAGGGTCGACCTCGACGAGACGTACGCCTGGGGGTTCGAGGAACTGGCCCGGCTGGAGGCCGACATGCGCGCGGTGGCCGGCCGGATCGTCGGCCCCGGCGCCACCATCGACGAGGCGGTCGAGGCGCTGGACGCCGACCCGGCCCGGACGATCCGGGGCAAGGAGGCGTTCCGGGACTGGATGCAGGCGCTCGCCGACAAGGCCATCGGCGACCTGCACGGCACCCACTTCGACATCCCGGAGCAGGTACGCCGCATCGAGTGCTGCCTCGCCCCGACCAGTGACGGCGCGATCTACTACACCGGCCCGAGCGAGGACTTCTCCCGCCCGGGGCGGATGTGGTGGGCGGTGCCGCAGGGCGTCACCGACTTCTCCACCTGGCGCGAGGTGACCACCGTCTTCCACGAGGGCGTGCCGGGCCACCACCTCCAGGTCGCGCAGACGGCCGTCCGGGCCGAGCTGCTCAACCGCTGGCAGCGCCTGCTCTGCTGGGTCTCCGGGCACGGCGAGGGCTGGGCGCTCTACGCGGAGCGGCTGATGGACGAGCTGGGCTACCTGGAGGACCCGGGCGACAAGCTCGGCATGCTCGACGGGCAGGCGTTCCGGGCCGCCCGGGTGATCGTCGACATCGGCATGCACCTGGAGTTGGAGATCCCGAAGGACAACCCGTTCGGCTTCCACCCCGGCGAGCGCTGGACGCCGGAGCTGGGCTGGGAGTTCATGCGGGCGCACTGCCGGGTGCCGGAGGAGAACCTGCGTTTCGAGCTGAACCGCTACCTCGGCTGGCCGGGGCAGGCCCCCTCCTACAAGGTGGGCGAGCGGATCTGGCTCCAGGCCCGTGACGAGGCGAAGGCCCGCAAGGGCGCCGACTTCGACCTCAAGGAGTTCCACCGGCAGGCGCTCGACCTCGGCTCGCTGGGGCTCGACCCGCTGCGCAAGGCGCTCGCCCGCCTCTGAGGTCGACGGTGCGGGGCCGGTGGGACACCGGCCCCGCACCGTCGGTGGTGGTGGGGTGAGGTCAGGAGAGGGTCAGCTTCAATGCCGGCGTGGCGGTCAGTGTGTCGCTGTCGACGAACGCCAGTTCCATGACCGGCTCGGTGAAGGTGATCGGAACAGGTGACGTGATCGGCAGGCCGTCGGGGAACGGCAGGTCCGGGGTCAGCGTGATCTTGACGCCGAGCAGCCGCCCGACGAACCGGGTGGCGTAGAAGGCGACGTCCCCCTGCACCGTCAGCCGGTCCGTGGCGAACCGCATCGTCCGGCCGGCCGGGGCGGGCGCACGGAGCAGGAATTCGTCGGTGACCGCGCGGTCCATGGTGAACTTCAGTGCCTTCAGGCTGCCGTCGGCGGTGGGCAGGTCGACGATGCCCTCGAACCGCAGCCCGTCCATGGTCACCTTCGACCCGGTGAGCTTCGACGGGACCGCCGCCACCACCGGCTGTCCCGGGTCGGCGGCGATCCGGGGCAGCGGCCTGCCCGCCACCACCTGCCCGGGTCGGCTCGGCTCCGGGCTGGCCGGGGCGCACCCCCGGCCGGGTGCCGCCGGCCGACCCGGGGCCGAGGCCGTGGGACGGACGCTCGGCGTGGCCGAGGGACGGACGCTCGGCGTGACCGTGGGACGGACGCTCTGCGTGACCGTGGGACGGACGCCCGGCGTGGACGGCGGCGTCGCCCCGGGGGCCAGTTCCTCGTCGTCCTGCCAGCCGCGATCGAAAAGGTCACCGATGCCGTCGAGGATGTCGCGCCCGGCGTCGCCTCCGCCGCCCGTAGACGGGAACGGGCCGGGGGTGGTCGGGGCCGGCGTCGCGCCCGGCGTCCCGGGCGGGCCCGGCGTCCCGGGCGGGGCCGGCGTCCCGGGCGGGGCCGGCGTCCCGGGCGGGGCCGGCGTCCCGGGCGGGGCCGGCAACGCGCCCGGCGTGCCACTCGGCGCGGGTCGCGTTCCGGCCGGCGTGCCGCTCGGGGCCGGCTGCGTTCCGCCCTGGCCGGGAGTTGTGGTGGGGCAGGCGGGAGTCGGCGGCGCCACGGCGCGCACCGGCGTCGGGCCGGGCGCGGCGAGCCCCACGGCGGCGGCAAGGCCGAGCAGCACCGGCAGCACCGCGTACGGACGGAGGTCCCGCGGCCTGGCGTCGTACTGCATCGACTCGGCCGCCGACATGGCATTGGCAGGTCCCCTGCCGGCCGGCACGGTGCCGGGAGGCACGGGCTCGGCGGGGCCGACGGCGGCGCACACGAGTTCGGCGTCCGCCCGCACCGGCTCGACAGGCCCAGTCTCCACCGAGGTTGGCTCGGCGGGCACCGGCACGGCGGACAAGGTGGGATTGCCGAGCGACATCTGAGTGGTACCGGAGATCTCCAGACCGGTCAGCAGGTCGCCCCGGAACGGTCGCACCCGCCGCCAGCGGCGCAAGCCGCGCCACGCCTCGCGGAACCGGCCGGGCCACGCGGGCAGCGGATCGTCGGTCGTCACGTACGCCTCCTGGCGGGCCAGAGGGGACGGAGCTGGAACGGACCCACGGAGCACAACCGCCGCGGTCCCGAAATTCAGGTCAGAAGAGCGTGGCGCTGCGGACGCCCGAGATCGCCACGGGGCGCGGTGTCCCGTCGGGCACCAGCAGCGCGGCAAAGCGCCGCCACCGGTGGCGGCCCTGGTCGTCGAACCGGTCCTGCACGGTTCCTCCCCTCGGGGATCTCGCGCGGGTCGCCGGTCGACTGGCGACAGCCCCGCACCGGGCTGCCACAGTTACCGGTGAGTAGGGAACTGGGACGATGATGCCGCGCGAAGACGCAGGTCACAAGACCCGGATCGCCGACCGCCACAACCAAGGTCACGCGGAGTAGTGAGCCAACGCAACCGGACCCCCGATCCCATGGACATTGATCAATGATTCTCGCGCAAACCGGGCACGTCACCCTTCGAGCACGACCGTCCGTGACGAGCAGCGATTCAGGTTACGGTTCAGTAACGGCGAGGCCTCCTGCACAACAGGCCGCCACCGTCGCCCCCGGACGGGGACGACGGTGGCGGCCTGTCAACTGGTTGCCGGTGACCGACGCCCACACCTGGACGCCGGCCGAGGCGTCCGCTACCGGCGCCCGGCCTCGCCGTCATGCACGGGCGCCCCGGAGGTGACCTGCTCGGACGACGCCCGTGGCGCGGGCGCCGTGGCAGCGTCGGCGTCGCCGTCGGCGCGGTGCCGCGCGGCGGCGGTGGCCCGGCGTCCGGCCAGCACCAGCCAGAGCCCGACGAGCAGCGCCAGCGCGCCGACGACCGTCAGCGCGAGCGGGATGGTCCGCCCGATCAGCAGCAGCTTGTCGCGGTTCTTCCCGGCCGACTCGACGCTGTTGGCGATCGTCTGGTCGGTGTAGACGAAGTCGCCGTCCAGCAGCGGGGTGCTCGCGCCCTGGTCCGGCACCAGCGTCTTCTTCTGCTGCTCGCGCACCTTGACGAAGTTGCCGCTGACCGGCTCGACCCAGATGGTGCGGGTGTTGCTGTACATCACCTTGCCGCTGGTCGCGCCCGGCGCGAACGCCCCGAGCAGGGCACCCACCCGCTCGGCCGGCATGCCCAGGTCGGTCTCCTCGATGACCTGCTGGAACCGGTACGCCTCCGTGCCGTTGATCTTCTCGGTGCCGTCGAACCGGATCGGCAGCGCCTTGCGCAGGTCACGGTCGAAGTACTCGTAGTCCTTGCGCTCCGTGTTGAACGGGAACTTGTAGGTCTGACCACCGAAGGTGACCTCGCTCGGCCCCTCCGGGCCGTCGGCCTGGAGGAACTGCTTGTCCCAGTCGACCGCCGCGGCGGTCTTCCGGTCCAGGGCCAACTCCGCTGAGTACTGGCTGATCACCTCGCCGGTCTGGACCCACTTCACCGTGCCGTACGCGCCCCAGACGACCGCCTTGCCCTCCAGGTCGCCGGTCATCTCCGCCTCGGTGCTGCCGGCCTGCGGCGCCACCTCGGTGGTGGACTCCAGCCTGCCGGTCTGCACGGTCGGCGGGGCGTCCTTCTTGAGCTGCAGGAACTTGGCGTTCTCCGCCACCGCGACGCTCGGCTTCAGGCAGCCGTCCGGCTTGCCCTCCGCGTTGCACAACTTGAGGTCGTACGGCAGTTTCGTCACCGTCGGTGCCACGAAGAACGCCGCTCCCGCGGCGAGCACGAGACACAAGACGCCTATCCCGAACAGCACGGCGCCCAGACGAGCCTTCACTGATCCTCCTAACAAAGACAGTCAGCCGGTGTCCGGCGAGCGGTCCTGTCCCTAAACTTGGCCGCAGGTTACTCCCGGGTTACATATTCACGCGACCCTCTGGACGGTTGATGTCTGCCCCAACTCCGGATCACGACCTCCGCCGACTGCCCGCCTTGGACGCCGTACGGGTGATCGGCGCGCTGGCAGTCGTCGGGCACCACGTCGGGTTCGCCACCGGTGCCAACACCGGCGACTCGGGGCTCGGCAGCTGGTTGTCCCGCCTCGACGTGGGCGTCGCCATCTTCTTCGTGCTCTCCGGCTTCCTGCTCTTCCGCCCGTACGCCCACTCGTCGGCCACCGGGCAGCGGTCCCCCTCCGCCCGGCGCTACCTGTGGCGCCGCGCCACCCGCATCCTGCCCGCCTACTGGTTGACCGTGGTGGTCTGCCTGCTGGTGCTGCCGCAGAATCAGCCCGCCTCCGCCGGCGACTGGTGGCGGCACCTGACGCTGACCCAGATCTACGAGCCCCGGCAGTTGCGCCACGGCCTGAGCCAGACCTGGAGCCTCGCCACCGAGGCGACCTTCTACCTGCTGCTGCCGCTGCTCGCCGTGCTGCTGATGCGGCGGCGCTGGCGGCCCGGCCGGTCCACCGTCCTCATCGTGGCGGCGGGGCTGGCGATCACCGCCGGCTGGGTGGCCCTGATGGGATCAGGCCTGCTCGACCTGGGCCTGCACACCATGTGGCTGCCCTCGTACGCCGGCTGGTTCGGCGCCGGCATGGCGCTGGCGACCGTCCACGTATCGCTGCGCACCGGCACCGGTCACCGCTGGCGGTGGCTGGACGACCTGGGCGCCGCACCGCTGGCCTGCTGGTCGGTCGCGCTGGCCGCCCTGGCCGTGGCCACCACGCCGATCGTGGGGCCCCGCGACCTGGCCGAGCCCACCGCCGCCGAGTTCGGGCTGAAGATGGCGCTGTACGCCCTCGTGGCGGTGATGGTGGTGCTGCCGGTGGCGTTCGGGCCGGCCACCCGCACCAAGGCCGTCCTCGGCGGCGCGGTCGGCCGGTGGCTCGGCCGGGTGTCCTACGGGCTGTTCCTCTGGCACCCGTTCGTGCTGGAGGGGGTCTACATCGTGGGCGACCGGCCGAACTTCACCGGCGACACGGGCGAGATCTTCCTGCTCACCGTCGCCGGTGGGCTGGTCCTCGCCGCCATCAGCTACTACGCCGTCGAGCGCCCCTTCCAGCGCTGGAACGCTCCCCGGCCGCGTCGGCGCGGGAGCACGAGGGAGAACCAGAGCACCGTCACGGCGGCGACCGCCGCCAACTGAGGCGCCGCGTCGGTGTGCCCACCCCGGGTCACCGCGTACCAGCCGGCCAGCGCGAAGCAGGCCACCGGCAGCCAGCGCCCGGCCATCCGGTACAGCCGACGCCGGTCCGGTGGGTGCAGGTGCGGCGTCAGCGCGTGGCCGGCCACCACGCCGGCCGCCGCCAGCAGCGCCACCGCGACCGCGGCCAGGCCGCCGACCAGCAGCAGCGCAGTCCCGCCGAACAGCAGGGCGAGCAGCCGGTGCCGGCGTCGACGCGGCGGTCCTGTCGCCGGCACGGGCACGCCCCGGCCCGGAAGCAGGGCGGCCAGCGCGACCCCGCCCAGCGCGATCGCGCCGGCGCCCAGCGCCAGGGCGTACCCGTCGTCCGGGGCGAACCGCAGCAGCACCTCGCCGGAGAACCCGGCCGGCACCAGCCAGCCCTGCTGCCAGCCGTCCACCACGAACGGGGTGAGTCGCTCGCCGCCCGCGGTGGCCTCCCACCCGGCGTTCGCGTTCTCCCGCAGGGCCAGCACCCGCTGCCCCGGGTACCCGTCCAGGTGCAGCGACCGCCGGGTGGCCGACCAGCCGTCCACCCGGACCGGGGTCTGCACGGCGTCCGGGACCTGCGCCGAGCCGGCGACGCCCGCCGAGCCGGCCGCGCTGCCGTCGGTGGACCCCGGGACCACGGCGTGCGGCGTCAGGACGAGCCGGGTGGGCGTAGCCAGGCGGCTCGCCGCCGCCACCACCCGCACCTCTGCGCCGGCCAGCGGCAGCGGATCCTTCGCTCCGGCGCCACACAGGAGGGCGTCCACCTCGCGCAGCTCCGCCAGCTCCCGCCGGCTGGCCACCAGCGCCGTCCGGCGCCGCACGGCACCGACCTCCACGGTGGGCCCGCTGCCGCAGGGGAGCGTGACGCGCGCCTCCGGGTCGTTGCGGGGCACCGGTCCGTCCGGCAGCACGGTCAGCTCGCCGACGCCGACGGGCAGGCTCTGTGACAGCCGCCGGTACGGGTCGAAGGTGTTGGCCGGCACCACGTCGGAGATCAGCAGGGTGATCTCGTCCGTCTTCAGCGGCCGGTCGAAGACCAGGCTGCCGCCCTCGTCGAAGACGCCGCCGCGCATGCCGCCGTCTCCGATCACGGTCGCCTGCCACGGGCGGGCCGCCGCCGCGGTGGGCGGCAGGGTCACCTTCAGCCCGGCGATCTGGCGGGCCTTCGGCCAGGTCAGCCGCAGCCACGGCTGCCGGTCGGAGCTGGCGGCGTACCATGTCGTCGCCGGGTCGCCGTCGACCACCGCGCCCGGCCGGGCCGCGGGGTGGGAGACGCCGACGCTGGAGGCCGCCACCACCGGACTGACCCCGCGCGCGACGGCCGCCGCGCCACCGCCGTCGAGCAGCGCGTTCAGCGTGCCGCCCGCACGCGGGCGCACCCGCAGCGCGACGTCGTAGCCGGCGGCGACCGGCAGGCTCAGCGTCCGGTCGATCCGGTCGCCGTCCTCGGACTCCCGGACGAGCCCGCCGTCGCAGATCGGCCGCCCCTCGTCGAAGACGCAGGGCGCGGCGCCGGCAGCGGCGGTGAGCACCACGGAGGCCGGAGCGGCGGTCGCCGGGGGCGCCGGCACGGCCAGGGTGCGCTCGGCCCGCACGCCCGGGATGGTGATCTCGGCGATGCCGACGCCGCCGAAGCCGGCCCGGATGTCGAAGACCTCGTCGATGGAGATCCGCACCCGCCGGGTCGGATAGCCGGCGGGCACGGTGACCTGCACGCTCTGGCCCGGGTTTTCCACCACCGCCTGCTGGTTGCCGGCGCTGACGGTGATCTTCGTGGGCAGGGAGTCGGCGCCGGTGTCGAAGACGACGCCCACCTCGCGGACCACCTGCGGCTCGGTCAGCTCCACCTCCAGCCACTGCGCGGTGGTGACCGTCCCGGGCGCCGAGCGCCAGGCGGTGGCGAGGTTGCCGTCGAGCGCCGCGTACGGCTGGTGCGCCGGCCGGCCGCCGACCAGCGGCTGCGCGTCGGACCAGGAACTCGACGCGGTGACCGACCCGATGCCCAGGTAGCGCACGGTGGAGGCCTGGCCCTCGCCCCACGGCGGCAGGTAGTCCCGGGCGGGCGCACCGAGCCTCGCCTCGTCCGCCGACGTCATGGTCGCCGAGGCGTTGTCGTGCGGCTGCCCGAACGCGACCTCGCGCCGGCGCATCCCGTCGGTGAGCACCACCGGGCCGTCGGTCAGCCCCGCCGGCCGGTCCCCGGCGAGCACCGTCGGGGCGTCGGAGAGCCGGCCGGCCGCCGCGATCTGGAGCAGCGACTCCGGCCCGCCCACCACTGTCGTCAGGCCCTTCGCGTCGTACGCGACGACGGGGCTGACCGGCTGGGCGACCTCGTACACCTCCAGGGCCCGGACCTTCACGTCCAGGCCGTGGTCGACGAAGTTGCCGGGCAGTTGGCCGCCACCGACCTCCGGTCCGAAGGCCCGCACCGGGCGGATGCCGGGCGAGCGTTGCAGTGCCTGCCGGACCACCACCGGTTGGGTGGCGCCCGAGCGCCCGTAGTCGAGGTCGGAGCGGAGCAGCAGGTACCGCACGCCGGAGCGGGCGAGCAGGTCGGCCAGCCCGGCGGAACCCTCGCCGTTGGCCAGCGCCGACTCGACGGCGTCGAGCAGCCGGATCGTGCCCGGCGGGGTGAGCGGCACCGAACTGCGTACCGCCCAGGGGCTCTCCAACAGCGGCTGGGTGACCTCGTCGCTCGGGCTGCCCCACAGGTAGCGGGGGAAGCGGGCGGCGGGCACCACCAGCACCCGGTCGTCGCCGAGGTTGCTGTCCAGCCAGGAGGTCGCCTGGTGCCAGTAGCCGGGCACCTCCCGGAAGCTGCCCTGCGCGGGCAGTCCGGCGGCCAGCGCCGGGGCGGCCACCCCGGCGACCGCCACGAGGGCGGTGCCGGTGACCAGCGTGGCGCGCAGCCGCACCGGCTGGAGCAGGCGGGGCAGGCCCGGGTTCACGTCGGGCCGGTCGCCCGCCCGGGCCGCCCGTGCCACCAGCCCCAGCAGGTGGGCGAGCCCGAGGATGAGCGGCAGCCGCAGCACCACGTCGAACTTGTGCACGTTGCGCAGTGGCGCGCCGGCCGCGTCGAGGAAGTCCCGCTGCGTCTGGGCGCCGAACCCGTCGACAGCGCCGACGTGGCCGAGCCCGACCAGGGCCAGCCCGACCAGCAGGCCGGTGACCAGGAAGCGCCGGTGCGGCATCCCGCGCCGGGCCAGGCCGGCAAGGCCGAGGCCGGCCACCACCAGGGTGGCGACCACCAGCGGCTGCTCGGTGGCCAGCCGCCAGCCGGCCGACCAGGGCGGCCCGTACGCGCCGTTGAGGTACGCGTGCCAGTGCGAGGCGCCGCGCAGCACGGTGGTCATGTCGGTGGGGGCCGTGGTGACCGGCGCCGTCTCGATGTAGTCCAGGAACGGCGGACTGTACCGGCCCAGCAGCAGCAGGGGCACCAGCCACCAGGCGGTGGCGGCACCCACCGCCAGCCCCCAGGCGACGAGCGCCCTGATCCGCAGCCGGAACGGGTGCAGGCCGACCAGCCACAGACCGGCGAGCGGCACGACGGCCAGCACCGCCGTCGCGTTGACGCCGCCGGCGCACGCCACGACCAGCGCGGACAGGGTCACCGCCCGGCGTACGGAGCCGCCTTGGGCCAGCCCCACCAGGGGCACCAGCACCCAGGGTGCGAGGGCGCTCGGCCAGGCCTCCACCGAGATCGGGCCCAGCTCGGTGACCAGCCGGGGGGAGAGCGCGAAGGCCACCCCGGCGAGCAGGCGGGCGGCCGGCGTGCCGATGTGCAGCCGCTCGGCCAGCCGGACCACGCCGGTGCAGGCCACCGTCATGACCAGCGCCCACCAGAGCCGCTGCACCACCCAGGCCGGGATGTCGAGCACCTCGCCGAGCAGGAAGAACGGGCCCATCGGCCAGAGGTAGCCGTACGCCTGATTCTGAAGCTGGCCGAAGGTTCCGTCCGGGTCCCAGACGTGCAGGGCGCGGCTCAGCCATCCGGCTGGATCGACCGCCAGGTCCACCTTGGTGTCGATGACGATCATGCCCGGGTCCTGGAGGAACGCCAGGGCCGACAAACCGAGACAGACCGCGACCAAGCGCAGACGCCACACCCTTCTCGATGTGGCGTCCGGTCGGTCGGTCAGCTCCGGGCGGGCCGGCGCCTGCTGCATTTCGCCTCCGATCGGGCATTGCGGGGGCCGTGACGAAGCCCATAGTGTGACGCGACGCGAAGACTACTCGGCAGTAGGAGTAAGTGTGGAAGCACCGCCTGCCGCCACCCGGCACGTACTTTTCCTCAACTGGCGCGACACCCGGAACCCGGAGGGCGGCGGTTCCGAGGTGTACGTCGAGCGGATCGCCGGTGAACTCGTACGCCGGGGCCACCGGGCCACCCTGCTCTGCGCCACCCACTCCGCCGGCCCCGCCGAGGAGGTCACCGCCGCAGGCGTACGCGTGCTGCGGCGCGGCGGCCGACACACCGTCTACCTGCGTGCCGCGCTCGTCTACCTGGCCGGCGCCCTGGGCCTCGGGCCGCTGACCCGGCGCCGGGGCGGTCGCCCCGACCTGATCGTGGACGTCGGCAACGGCCTGCCCTTCCTGTCCGCCCTGTACGCCCGCCGGCCGGTCATCGCACTCGTGCACCACGTGCACCGTGAGCAGTGGCCGGTGGTGCTGGGCCGCTGGCTGGCCGGCTTCGGCTGGTGGGTCGAGTCCTGGCTCGCCCCGCGCGTCTACCGCCGCTGCCAGTACGTGACCGTCTCGGCGGCCACCCGACGGGAACTGGCCACCCTCGGCATCGACCCGTCCCGGGTCGCCATCGTGCACAACGGCACCCCCGACATGACGGTGGGGCCGGTGCCGCGCACCCCGCAGCCGTCCCTGGTGGTGCTCGGCCGGCTGGTGCCGCACAAGCAGGTCGAGCTGGCCCTGCACGCGGTTGCCGGGCTCACCGGCGAGCTGCCCGGGCTCACCCTCGTGGTCGCCGGCCAGGGCTGGTGGGAGCCGCAGCTGCGCCAGCTCGCCGAGGAGTTGGGCGTCACCGACCGGGTCCGGTTCACCGGCTTCATCCGTGACGCCGAGAAGCGGGAGCTGCTGGCCAGCGCCTGGGTCGCGCTCACCCCCTCGCTCAAGGAGGGCTGGGGGCTGACCATCGTGGAGGCCGGGGCGGTCGGCACGCCGACGGTGGCGTTCCGCGGTGCCGGCGGAGTCGAGGAGGCGCTCGTCGACGGCGAGACCGGCCTGCTCGCCGACGGCGTCGACGACTTCGTCGCCAAGGTGCGGCTGCTGCTGACCGACGACGCTCGGCGCACCGCGATGGGCACGGCGGCGCGGGCACACGCGGCCCGCTTCACCTGGCCGATCTCGGGCGAAAAATTCGCGGCCCTCGTGACGAGGGCCGCGAACGTTCGGAGCGTGGTGCCGGCGGAGCAGATGGAACCGGTGGAGCCGTCCTACCTCGTGCCGTAGACCAGCGGCTTGTTGGCGCCGCCGCCACCGCCGTCCGAGCTGGTCCGCGCGGCCTGCTCGGCCTTGGCGGCCTCGGACGACGAGGTGCCGGTGAGGGTGGTGGCCAGCGCCACCGACCCGAAGACGCCGAGAGCGACCGCGATCACTCCGGCGAGAACCAACGAGAGAGCACTGCGCATGGTGCTGACTTCCTCCTCGTGAGCTGCGTGCGCGGGACGTTACCACCAAGTAGCGTCGGTGGGGAGGGCCGCGAGGACGATCGATTCCGGCCTGCCAGGGGGAATCCTCGGCAGCTCACCGCGCGCCGGAGCGCGCGGCCGGGTTCTCGTACAGGGTCAGGTCCTCGCCCGCGTACACCTCGCGGAGCCCGACCAGCGTCGCCGGGTCCGTCAGTTGCCCGCCGGCCACCCGTTGCACCACCACCCAGCGCACCCCGGTGGCCCGCACCGGGGCACCGGAGTCGAGCACCCGCCGCACGTGCGCGACGCGCCGGTTCTCCCCGCTCACCTCGCTCGTGCCCACCCAGAGCGTGTCGTCGACGAGGACCTCGGCGTCGACGTAGCGGGGCAGCGGGTCGAGCGCCGTCCGGCCGCCGTTCCAGGGATACGCCCGGTAGGCACCCAGCGGCAACGAGAGCACCTCGCCCGGCTGGCCGTCGAGGCGGGCGGCGACGGCGTCCCAGTCCGCCGGATAGGCCACCGGCCGCAGCCGGCCGGCCGCGCCGAACGCCAGGTCCGGCAGGACCACCACCGGCAGCGCCAGCGCCCCGACCAGCACCGCGCCGGCGCCGGCCCGCCCGACCCGGCCAGCCGCCCCGGCCAGCCGTTCCGCGCCGAGCGCGAACCCCAGGGCCACCAGCAGGGCGTACGGGACGAGGAACTTCTGCCCGTCGCGCAGCACCCCGGCTCCCGGCACCGTGGCCACCAGCCACTCCAGCGACGTGCCCAGGCCGGGCAGCACGCCCAGGGCGGCGAGCAGGAACCCGCCGGCCGCCAGCACGGCCAGCCGGTGGCAGAACCCGTCCGGCCACCGGTGGCGCAGCGCCCGGTAGCCGAGGACCGCCAGGGCCAGCACGACGGCGGTGGCCAGCGGCGCCAGCGGGGACGACCGGCTAACCGGTGTGGTCTGCGCATTCCAGATCCCACCCGTGCCGGCGAGGGCTCCGAGCGCCCCGCTCCAGTTCTCCGCCCGTGCCGCGAACGCCGCCACCCCGTCGGGATCGGTCCGGGCGTCCGCCCTGGTCAGGGCGGCAGCCACCAGCCAGGGCGCGTTCAGCAGCAGCACCAGTGCGATCGCGATCGCGCCGACCCGGCCCCCGCCCCGCCGCGGCACCAGCACGACGGTGGCCGCCAGGGCGATGAGGCCGCCGGTCGGGGTCACCGCGGCGAGGGCGGCCGCCAGCACCAGCAGCGGCAGCGCCCACCGTCCACCGGCCCGCAGCCGGATCACCGCCAGCACCAGCCAGGGCAGCGACGCGTACGCCAGGAGCAGACCCCAGTGCCCGATCAGCAGCCGCTCCGCCAGGTAGGGCGTCCACACGTATCCGACGGCGGCCACCAGCCGGGTGACCGCGTGCCGGGCCGGCACCAGCAACCCGGCGCCGACGGTGGCGAGCAGCAGCACCGCGACCAGCGCCAGCCGCTGCACCAGCCACCCGGGCACCGCCTGGCTCGCCAGCGACACCAGGGCGTCCAACGGCACCGCCCGTGGCAGCGAGTCGGACGGGGTGACGAGTTCGGCGCGCCACGGCTGGTGCGGCACGAAGACCATGTCGTAGCTGAGCACGTAACCGGGTGCCGCCAGCGGAGCCAGCACCAGCAGGGTGACGGCCAGCCCGAGCCCGACGAGCATCGACCTCTCCCGCAGGGTTGACCTCCTCATTACGCTGACCGGGCGTGGCACCGGCGTGGCGCCACTGTACGCGCGCCCGTTGCACAGCCGGGAGTGCCGGCGACACGGGACGGTTGATGGGTACGGATTCGGAAAAGCCCGGCCGGGCGACCGGGCTCGGCACCGCCGGCGTCGCGGTGACACTCGCCGGCGTGTTCGTCAACGGGCTGGCCTACGTGGTGCCCGTCCTCGGCGCGCGGCACCTCGATCCGGCGGAGCTGAGCGCGCTCGCCACGCTCCTGGCGCTGGGTGCGATCGGCGGCGTGGCCAGCACCGGGCTCCAGATCGCGGTCGCCGTGCACCGGGCCCGGCACGGTCGCGCCGCCACCGCCCGGCCGACCCTGCTCACGGTGCTCGTCACCGCCGCGCTGCTCGCCCTGACGCTGCCGGTGGCCGCCGTCCAGCTCCGGCTGACCGCCCCGGCGGTGCTGCTGCTCGGCGTGCTGACCGTGGCGGTCGTGGCGGCCGGCCGCTGGCTCGGCGAGTTGCAGGGCGACCAGCGCTTCCTGCGGCTCGCCGGCGGCATGGCGCTGCTCGGCGCCGGCCGCTACGGGGGCATGGTGGCCGGGCTCTCGCTCGGCGGCGGGCTCACCGGGTCGCTGCTGGCCGGCGCGCTCACCTCGGTGCTGGTGCTCGCGCTGCTGGTGCGCCTCAACCGGGGCGCAGGCATCGACCCGGCCGTGCCCTCCCTCGCCACCCGGACGGTGCTCACCGCCAGCGGCGCCACCCTGGCGATGCTGGTGGTCTCCTACGCCGACCTCCTGCTCGCCCGCCGCTTCCTGCCGCCGGACGTCTCCGGCACCTACGCTGTCGGCACCGTGCTGACCAAGGGGGCGCTGTGGGCGCCGCAGGTGGTGACCGTGATCGTGCTGCCCCGCCTGGCCAAGGGGGACCGGCGGGCCCTGCTCGCCGCGCTGGCCCTGGTCGCCGGCGCCGGGGCGGTGCTGGTGCTCGGTTCGGCGCTCGCGGGCGGGCTGGCCTTCCGCCTGGCCGGCGGCCCCGACTACGCCGCGGCCGGTCGTTACGCCCCGGTCTTCGCCGCCACCGGTGCCCTGTACGCGGTCGTGTTCATCCTGGTCAACGCCCGGGTCGCGGCGTCGGTCCGGTGGCCCGCGGCGCCGCTGTGGACGTCCACGGCGATCTTCGTGGCCGCCGTCGCGACCGTCGTGCCACGGACCGTCGCCGGGATCGCCGGGGCAGCCCTGGCGACGGCGGCGGTCACCGCCGTCGCCATCGGACTCCTGACATTGGCCCACGAACGGGGCAGCAGGTCGAAACGCACCCGTACGGCCACTACCACCCAAGCGGGAGGACATGTCACAGTGCGGGACGGATAACCAGGAGACGGGGGTTTCTGGTGAGCGTCAGCACGGCCACGACCGGGTCCGGTCCAGGGAAGGCCCGCACCCACGCCCGCTGGTTGCTCGTTCTGTACGCCACCGCGCTGGCGCTCAGCCTGACGGCCGGCGTACCGGGCGGTGCACGGGCCGAGGGCGGCATGTCGGCCGACCGGCTCACCGCCCTCTTCGAGCGTTACGGCGACACCTCCGGCCGGTGGAACGGCGCCGACCGGACGGCCTCGGTCCGGCTCCCCGACGGCCGGCTCCTCTGGCTCTTCTCCGACACGTTCCTCGGCCCCGTGGGCCCGGACGGGTCCCGCCCCCGCACCGCGTCGTTCATCAACAACTCCGCCGTGGTGCAGCAGGGCGACGAACTGCGCGAGACGGTGCACGGCGGCACCGCCGAGGACCCCGCCTCGCTCGTGCCGCCGCCGGCCGCCGACCAGTTCTACTGGATCGGCGACGCCCAGGTCGTCGGCGAGACCCTCCAGATGCTGGTCAACCGCTATCGCCGGACGGGCGACGGCCCGCTGGACCACGTCCTGCTGGGCACCTCGCTGGCGACCTTCGCACTGCCCGGCATGACACCCACGGCGGTCCGGCCACTGCCGCTGGGAGAGCGCATCTCGTGGGGCTCCAGCCTGCTCCGCGATGGCGGACACACCCTGATCTACGGCACCGAGGCGAGCGGCGAGACGAAGTTCGCGCATCTCGCCCGGGTCGCCGGGACCGACCTGAGCGGCCCGTGGGAGTTCTGGACGGGCACCGGCTGGGCGCCCGCGGCGGACCGGTCCGCCCGCATCCTCAGCGGGGTCGGCACGTCGTACGGGGTGCAGCGGGTCGGCGACCGGTACGTGGTCGTGACCCACGAGAACAACCTGGTCTTCAGCGCCGACGTGGTGGCGTACACGGCGGCTGGGCCGACGGGTCCGTTCGAGGGGCCGGACTACCTGCACCGCGCGCCCGAGACCGACGCCGGGCATCTCGTCTACGACGCCGACCTGCACCCCGACCTGGCTCGTCCGGGCAAGCTGCTGATCTCCTACAACGTCAACAACGTCGACGACGCCGTGACGTACGCCGACGCCGGCCTCTACCGGCCGCGCTTCGTCGAGGTCGACTGGCCCCGCCCCCGGCCGGACCGGGCCGACGTGCCGCCGGCGCCGGCGGCTCTCACGGCCGAGGCGCGGGGCGCGGGCAACGCCGAGCTGCGGTGGCGTCCCGTCCCGGTCGATGACGAGCTGCGTTACCTGGTGCACCGCCGGGACGTGACCGCCGGGCAGACCCACTTCGTGCGGATCGGCGAGCCGTCCGCCGAGCCCCGCGCCTCGGCCGACTTCCTGGTCAACGGCCACGAGTACGAGTTCCGGGTGACCGCCGTCGGTCGGCGGGGCGAGGGCCCTCCCTCGCCGGTGGCGCGGATGACCGCCACCGTGCCGCCGCCACCGCCGCCGAGCGGGGTGCGGGCCGAGGCCGGCCGCACCGGGGACGTCGCGGTGCACTGGGAGCCGATCCCGTTCGTCCAGGTGTTCCGGCTCTACCGGCGCGACGTCACGGCGGGACAGCGGGAACCGGCCCTCGTCGGCACGTTCACCGGCACCAGTGCCACCGTCGGCTCGCTGTGGCACGCCCGGACGTACGAGTTCACCGTCGTCGCGGTCGGCGGCGGCGGGGACAGCCCGCCCTCGGCGCCCGTCCGGGCCATCGCATCGGTCAGCCCGCCGGCCGCGCCGGCCCGACTGACCGCACAGGCCCAGCCGGACGGCGACATCCGGCTGGGCTGGGCCAACCTCGGTCCCGGCGTCTCTTACCGGGTCTACCGGCGCGACCTGACGGCGGGCCAGAGCCGACCCGGGTCGCCCGCACTCGAGAGCCGGCCGAGTCACCTCGCCCGCCACCTTGAGCACGGCCACGAGTACGAGTTCACCGTCAGCGCGGTGGACCGCGACCGCGAGGGACCGCTCTCCCCGCCGGTGCGGGCCCGGGCGACCTTCAGCGCGCCGAAGGTGGTGCCGACCGACCTGCGGGTGACGAAGGTCGGCACGGCCGAGGTGGAGCTGACCTGGCGCTCGACCAGTCCCGGCGGGTGGCACCGCGTCTACCGGCGGGACCTCACCGCCGGGGAGCGGGAGTTCATTGAGGAGGAGGTGCCCGTGCAGGGGACCGAGGCCACCATCCGCCAGCTGCGCAACGGACACGAGTACGAGTTCGTCGTCGCCGCGGCCAACCAGGCCGGTGCCGGGCGGCAGAGCAGGCCGGTCCGGGCCGTCCCTCGGCTGCCCACGCCGGCCGGGCTGGCGGCGACGGCAGCCGGCAACGGCGAGGCGCGACTGAGCTGGCGTCCGGCGGGGCCGGGCCTCGCCTACCGCGTCCAGGTCCGCGACGTCACGGCCGGCGGGGAATGGCGCACGGACCCGGTGCCGGTGGGCGGAACGGACTTCACCGCCGTGTTGCTGGTCCGCGGGCACCGCTACGAGTTCCGGGTCGCCGCCACCGACGGCATCGACACCGGCACGCCGTCCGCGCCCGTCGCCGTGCTCGTCCGCTGAAACACCGGCGGTGGGCACGGCCCGCTTGGGGGAGCTGGCCCGGTCAGGCCCCGGCCGCCAGCCAGGAGTGCAGCAGGTGGTGGTCGATCGAGTCGGTTCGGCCCAGCGGCCGTCCGGCGGCCGCGCGCCGGCGCAGCTCGTCCCGGGTGAACCAGCGCGCCTCCAGCAGCTCCTCGCCGTCCACCCGCACCTCCTCCGACGCGGCGGTGGCCCGGAAGCCGACCATCAGGCCAGCCGGGAACGGCCACGCCTGCGAGCCCACGTACGCCAGGTCGGTCACCGTCACCCCGGCTTCCTCCGCCATCTCCCGCCGGACGGCGTCCTCCAGGCTCTCGCCCACCTCGACGAAGCCGGCGAGCGTCGAGTACGCCCCCTCGGGCGCGCCCGCGTGCCGGGCCAGCAGGCAACGGTCGGGGACGCCGGGCGCCTCGATCAGCACGATGACGGCCGGCTCGATCCGGGGAAAGAGGAGCCGGCCGCAGTCCGCCCGCGCGCACGACCGGACGTGTCCGCCGCCCCGGGCGACGGTCGACGCCCCGCACGTGCCGCAGAAGCGCTGCTGCCGGTGCCAGTGCAGCAGCCCCCGCGCGTACGCCTGGACGGCCGCCCCGGCCGGGTCGAGCCGGCCGACCAGCGCCCGGACGTCCACGGCGGCGCCCGCCTCCGCCACCTCGACGGCGGCGGCCTCGGGCAGCCCGGAGAGGTCGACGGCGAAGACGGCCGAGCCGTCGTCCATGCCCAGGAAGACGGTCTCGTCGGCGACGGTCAGCGCCTTGGCCGCCCGTTCCCCGGTCAGCCGCACCGGCACGTCCCCCGCGACCAGGCAGCGGTCCCGCCAGAGCGGCAGCAGGGTGCTCGCTGGGTCCGCCAGCAGGGCGGCGAGCCGCTCCGGGTCGGCACGCAGCTCCCCCGCCCGGTCCAGCCAACCGCCCCCGTACGCCAGGACCGCCTCGTCCGCTCCCATGTTCCCTACCGTGCCATGCCCGCCGGCCAGACCGACCACCGGCCGGTGTCCCCCGACACGCCGGGCGACACGCCGCGAGCGACGGGTGGGGCGCTGGCTCCCGCCCCGCCGGGGCGCCGGTTACCGTAGGTGTCTTCCGGGCGGAGGTGCGCTCCCCCGTTGTGGTACGTCCGATCGAGGTGACCGTGACGCTGTACGGCGAGAAGACTCCACCCGCCGACGACCGGCCCACAGTGCAGGTCAAGGCTGTGACCTGGCCCGGTGACGAACCGGAGCCGGTCGCGCCGGCGGGCCGGCCGGGCGGGTCACGGTCCCGCCGGATCCGCCTGCTGCTGGCCGCCGGGGCCGCCACGGCGGTGCTGGCCTCCGTGGCGGGGGCGGGCGCCTACGCGTACGCCGGTGACGTGCCGCGCGGGACGACGGTGCTCGGCGCGGAGCTGGGCGGCCGGAGCCGCGCGGACGCCGCCCGGGAGTTGCGGACGGAGCTCGAACGCCGCGCCGCCTCGCTCAACGCCCCGCTGTCGGTACGCGTCGGCGAGCGGACCGCCACGATCGACCCGGCCACCGTCGGCCTGGCGGTCGACGTCGACGCCACCGTGGCGGCGGCGGCCGAGGCCGACGCGCACGCCGTCGACCGGCTCGTGGGGTCCCGGACGGTGCAGCCGGTGGTGACCGTGGACGCCGCCCGGCTCGACGCCGCCCTCGAGAAGGTAGTCGGCGACCAGGGCCGGAAGATGACCATGCCGGCGATCACCTGGAAGGGCACCACGCCGAAGGCGGTGCACCCGAAGCCGAGCCTCGCCCTCGATCCGGAACGCTCCGCGCAGGTGGTGCGGGAGGGCTGGCTCGCCGGCCAGCCGGTGACCGTGCCGCTGGTCGAGTCCCACCCGGCGACCACCGCCGAGGAGGTGGACCGGCTGGTCGCCGAGCTGGCGAAGCCGGCCGTCGCCGCCCCGGTCACGCTGACCACCGGCAAGGGCTCGGTGCAGATCCCGCCGAAGGCGATCGCGCGGAGCCTGCGGTTCACCGCCGACAAGGCCGGCAAGCTGACCCCTCAGGTCGACGTGAAGCGGCTGCGGGCCGCGCTCGGCGACGACCTGGCCGCGATCGAGGTGCCGCCGAAGGACGCCCGGATGACCATCTCCGGCGGCAAGCCGAAGGTCGTCGACGGCAAGCCCGGGCAGCAGCTCGACAGTGCGGCCCTCGGCCGCGACCTGCTCGCCGTCCTGCCGAGGGCGGACGACCGGAAGGTCACCGGCGAGCTGAAGCCGGCGGAGCCGGAGCTGACCGCGGCGAAGCTGGGCGGGTTGGGCATCAAGGAGCGGGTCTCCACCTTCACCACGCACTTCACCGGTGGGCTCTCCTCGCCGCGCAGCCAGAACATCGTCACGATCGCGAAGGACGTGGACGGCACGGTGGTGCTGCCCGGCGAGACGTTCTCCCTCAACGGGCACACCGGCGAGCGCGGCTACGCCCAGGGCTACCGGGACGCCCCGGTCATCCTCGACGGCAAGCTGGTCCCGGGGGTCGGCGGCGGCACCTCGCAGTTCACCACGACGCTGTTCAACGCCACGTACTACGCCGGGCTGGAGGACGTCGAGCACAAACCGCACTCGTACTGGTTCAGCCGCTACCCGGCGGTCATCGAGTCGACCATCTTCTGGCCGGACCTGGACTTCAAGTTCCGCAACAACACCGAGCACGGCGTCCTGATCGACACCTCCTACACGTCGAGCTCGATCACCGTGTCGATCTGGAGCACGAAGATCTGGGACAGCGTGAAGACCGAGTACACCCCGCGCCGCAACATCACCCAGCCGAAGACGGTCTACCTGGAGCCCGGCCCCACCTGCATCCCGGCCAGCGGCAGCCAGGGCTTCACCCAGGACGCCTACCGCGTGTTCAAGAAGGACGGCAAGGTCGTGAAGCGGGAGAAGTTCACCTGGCGTTACTCCGCCGAGCCGCGCTTCATCTGCGGTCGCGAGCCGTCCTGACGGCCGCCTGACTCCCGCTCGGGGAAGCCCCGCCGGCCACGTCGCCGGCGGGGCTTCCCCATGTCGTACGCGCACCGCGTCACGGCCCTCGTAGGGTGCCGAACACCGTCCCCACGTCTGCACCCGTGCCCCGCCCGCGCCAGCGGTGCCGACGCGAGGCGGTGCCGGGCCGAGTCAGCCGCCGCTGGCTCTGGCTCTGGTGCTGGTGCTGGTGCCGACGCTCGCGCTCGTGCGGGCGCTGGTGCTGGTGCTAGCCGTTCCACTGCTCCCACCACCAGGGTGCCGGGGCTCTCGCCGCGGTTGTCTCTCGTTGAGAGCCTGCCGCCGTTAGCCGGCGTACCCCTCGGAAAGCTGCTCCGATAAATGGTGCGTTGGCGGCGGCGGAGCGCGACGGGCGGCTGCTCGTGAGCCCCGGAATGAGCCGTAACGCAGTTCAGGGCCACCCCGTACGGGGTGGCCCTGAACTGAAAGATTGTCCGGCGGTGTCCTACTCTCCCACACCCTCCCGAGTGCAGTACCATCGGCGCTGGAGGGCTTAGCTTCCGGGTTCGGAATGTAACCGGGCGTTTCCCCTCCGCCATGACCGCCGTAACTCTATCAACATATCAAACAACACCACACACAATGTGGTCTGTTGTTCGTTTGCTGTGAGTTGCACAGTGGACGCGTAGCAGCTTAGTAGTCAAGTCCTCGGCCTATTAGTACCGGTCAACTGAACCCGTTACCGGGCTTACATTTCCGGCCTATCAACCCAGTCGTCTAGCTGGGGGCCTTACCCCACCAAAGGTGGGTGGGATACCTCATCTTGAAGCGAGCTTCCCGCTTAGATGCTTTCAGCGGTTATCCCTTCCGAACGTAGCTAACCAGCCGTGCCCCTGGCGGGACAACTGGCACACCAGAGGTTCGTCCGTCCCGGTCCTCTCGTACTAGGGACAGCCCTTCTCAAGTATCCTACGCGCACGGCGGATAGGGACCGAACTGTCTCACGACGTTCTAAACCCAGCTCGCGTACCGCTTTAATGGGCGAACAGCCCAACCCTTGGGACCTGCTACAGCCCCAGGATGCGACGAGCCGACATCGAGGTGCCAAACCATCCCGTCGATATGGACTCTTGGGGAAGATCAGCCTGTTATCCCCGGGGTACCTTTTATCCGTTGAGCGACACCGCTTCCACTCGCAAGTGCCGGATCACTAGTCCCGACTTTCGTCCCTGCTCGACCTGTCAGTCTCACAGTCAAGCTCCCTTGTGTACTTGCACTCAACACCTGATTGCCAACCAGGCTGAGGGAACCTTTGGGCGCCTCCGTTACCCTTTAGGAGGCAACCGCCCCAGTTAAACTACCCACCAGACACTGTCCCTGAACCGGATAACGGTCCGAAGTTAGATACCCAAATCAACCAGAGTGGTATTTCAAGATTGCCTCCACCCATACTGGCGTATGGACTTCACCGGCTCCCACCTATCCTACACAAGCTAATTCGGATACCAATGTCAAGCTATAGTAAAGGTCCCGGGGTCTTTCCGTCCTGCCGCGCGTAACGAGCATCTTTACTCGTAATGCAATTTCGCCGGGCCTGTGGTTGAGACAGTGGGGAAGTCGTTACGCCATTCGTGCAGGTCGGAACTTACCCGACAAGGAATTTCGCTACCTTAGGATGGTTATAGTTACCACCGCCGTTTACTGGCGCTTAAGTTCTCCGCTTCGCCCCCGAAGGAGCTAACAGGTCCCCTTAACGTTCCAGCACCGGGCAGGCGTCAGTCCATATACATCGAATTACTTCTTCGCATGGACCTGTGTTTTTAGTAAACAGTCGCTTCCCCCTGCTCTCTGCGGCCATACAACGCTCCACCCGCGCGGGGCTTCACGTCTCCGGCCCCCCTTCTCCCTAAGTTACGGGGGCAATTTGCCGAGTTCCTTAACCACAGTTCGCCCGATCGCCTCGGTATTCTCTACCTGACCACCTGTGTCGGTTTGGGGTACGGGCCGCTAAGAACTCGCTAGAGGCTTTTCTCGGCAGCATAGGATCACTGACTTCACCTGAATCGGCTCGGCATCACGTCTCAGCCTTCATGGCGTGCGGATTTGCCTACACACCGGCCTACACGCTTACCCCGGCACAACCACCGGCCGGGCTCAGCTACCTTCCTGCGTCACCCCATCGCTTGACTACTACCCGCCAGGTTCCCACGCTCCCCAACCTTGATCCGAAGATCGCAGCCGGTTCGGGTGGTTAGCACAACGAGGTTCATCAGGGACGCTCTTTCGCGGGTACGGGAATATCAACCCGTTGTCCATCGACTACGCCTCTCGGCCTCGCCTTAGGTCCCGACTCACCCAGGGCGGATTAGCCTGGCCCTGGAACCCTTGGTCATCCGGCGGAAGGGTTTCTCACCCTTCTTTCGCTACTCATGCCTGCATTCTCACTCGTGCCGCGTCCACAACTGGGTCACCCCGCTGCTTCACCCCCGGCACGACGCTCCCCTACCCATCCACACACCTGCACAACACATCAAGGCGTTGCGTGGTTAAAATGTGAATGCCACAGCTTCGGCGGTGTGCTTGAGCCCCGCTACATTGTCGGCGCGGAACCACTTGACCAGTGAGCTATTACGCACTCTTTAAAGGGTGGCTGCTTCTAAGCCAACCTCCTGGTTGTCTATGCGACCCCACATCCTTTTCCACTTAGCACACGCTTAGGGGCCTTAGCTGGTGATCTGGGCTGTTTCCCTCTCGACTACGAAGCTTATCCCCCGCAGTCTCACTGCCGCGCTCTCACTTACCGGCATTCGGAGTTTGGCTGATTTCGGTAAGCTTGTGGGCCCCCTAGACCATCCAGTGCTCTACCTCCGGCAAGAAACACGCGACGCTGCACCTAAATGCATTTCGGGGAGAACCAGCTATCACGGAGTTTGATTGGCCTTTCACCCCTAACCACAGGTCATCCCCCAACTTTTCAACGTTGGTGGGTTCGGCCCTCCACGCGGTCTTACCCGCGCTTCAGCCTGCCCATGGCTAGATCACTCCGCTTCGGGTCTAGGACACGCGACTGAATCGCCCTATTCAGACTCGCTTTCGCTACGGCTCCCCCACACGGGTTAACCTCGCCACATGCCACTAACTCGCAGGCTCATTCTTCAAAAGGCACGCCGTCACCCCGCAAGGCTCCGACGGATTGTAGGCGAACGGTTTCAGGTACTATTTCACTCCCCTCCCGGGGTACTTTTCACCATTCCCTCACGGTACTCGTCCGCTATCGGTCACCAGGAAGTATTTAGGCTTACCAGGTGGTCCTGGCAGATTCACGGCAGATTACAGGGGTCCGCCGCTACTCGGGAACACCCACAGAAGACCAGCCACTTTCACCTACCGGACTCTCACCGCCTACGGTCAGCCTTTCCAGACTGTTCGGCTAGCAACTGGCTTTGTAACTTCTCGAACAAGTGTCAGCTCATTCAGCAGGGTCCCACAACCCCAACCACGCAACCCCTGACAGGTATCACACGCAGCCGGTTTAGCCTCAATCCGCTTTCGCTCGCCACTACTCACGGAATCACTATTTGTTTTCTCTTCCTACGGGTACTGAGATGTTTCACTTCCCCGCGTTCCCCCCACACACCCTATGTGTTCAGGTGTGGGTGACTGGACATGACTCCAGCCAGGTTTCCCCATTCGGACACCCTGGGATCACAGCTTGGTTGACAGCTCCCCCAGGCCTATCGCGGCCTCCCACGTCCTTCATCGGCTCCTGGTGCCAAGGCATCCACCGTTCGCCCTTGACAACTTGACCACAAAGATGCTCGCGTCCACTGTGCAATTCTCAACAAACGACCAACCCACAACCCCACAGCCCCACACCAGCACCACCACAGTGATCGGTATGCGAGACCAGGCCATGCCTGGCAACCAGCTCCACCCACAGGCGAAGCAATGGCTCCGAAAGAAACAACCACCGGTTGTTCTTTCAGGACCCAACAGGGTGCTCTACGCCAAACCCCAGCCGCACCAGGAGGAACTGTTCCACACCACCCCGAAAGATGGCCGTACTAGGTATCCCGGCCGTTGCCGGCATCCAACTCACCAGTGTCTCCGCCATTGAGCACCCCACCACCACATTCGGGCAGTGCGGGCTCCTTACCGACTTTCGTCGGAAGGTGCTCCTTAGAAAGGAGGTGATCCAGCCGCACCTTCCGGTACGGCTACCTTGTTACGACTTCGTCCCAATCGCCAGCCCCACCTTCGACGGCTCCCTCCACAAGGGTTGGGCCACCGGCTTCGGGTGTTGCCGACTTTCGTGACGTGACGGGCGGTGTGTACAAGGCCCGGGAACGTATTCACCGCAGCGTTGCTGATCTGCGATTACTAGCGACTCCGACTTCACGGGGTCGAGTTGCAGACCCCGATCCGAACTGAGACCGGCTTTTTGGGATTCGCTCCACCTCACGGTATCGCAGCCCATTGTACCGGCCATTGTAGCATGCGTGAAGCCCTGGACATAAGGGGCATGATGACTTGACGTCATCCCCACCTTCCTCCGAGTTGACCCCGGCAGTCTTCGATGAGTCCCCGCCATAACGCGCTGGCAACATCGAACGAGGGTTGCGCTCGTTGCGGGACTTAACCCAACATCTCACGACACGAGCTGACGACAGCCATGCACCACCTGTGACCGCCCCCGAAGGACCCGACATCTCTGCCGGTTTTGCGGCCATGTCAAACCCAGGTAAGGTTCTTCGCGTTGCATCGAATTAATCCGCATGCTCCGCCGCTTGTGCGGGCCCCCGTCAATTCCTTTGAGTTTTAGCCTTGCGGCCGTACTCCCCAGGCGGGGCGCTTAATGCGTTAGCTGCGGCACAGGGAACCGGAGAGGCCCCCCACACCTAGCGCCCAACGTTTACAGCGTGGACTACCAGGGTATCTAATCCTGTTCGCTCCCCACGCTTTCGCTCCTCAGCGTCAGTATCGGCCCAGAGACCCGCCTTCGCCACCGGTGTTCCTCCTGATATCTGCGCATTTCACCGCTACACCAGGAATTCCAGTCTCCCCTACCGAACTCTAGCCTGCCCGTATCGACTGCAGGCCCGCAGTTGAGCTGCGGGTTTTCACAGTCGACGCGACAAGCCGCCTACGAGCTCTTTACGCCCAATAAATCCGGACAACGCTCGCACCCTACGTCTTACCGCGGCTGCTGGCACGTAGTTGGCCGGTGCTTCTTCTGCAGGTACCGTCACTTACGCTTCGTCCCTGCTGAAAGAGGTTTACAACCCGAAGGCCGTCATCCCTCACGCGGCGTCGCTGCATCAGGCTTCCGCCCATTGTGCAATATTCCCCACTGCTGCCTCCCGTAGGAGTCTGGGCCGTGTCTCAGTCCCAGTGTGGCCGGTCGCCCTCTCAGGCCGGCTACCCGTCGTCGCCTTGGTAGGCCATCACCCCACCAACAAGCTGATAGGCCGCGAGCCCATCCCAGGCCGAAAAACTTTCCACCACCAACCATGCGACCGGTGGTCCTATTCGGTATTAGCCCCCGTTTCCGAGGGTTATCCCAAAGCCTAGGGCAGGTTGCTCACGTGTTACTCACCCGTTCGCCGCTCGAGTACCCCGAAGGGCCTTTCCGCTCGACTTGCATGTGTTAAGCACGCCGCCAGCGTTCGTCCTGAGCCAGGATCAAACTCTCCAACAAAAACTTGTTGAAAAACTGTCCCGACAACAAAAGTGTTGCCAAAGGAATCCAAGACCAGCCAAACCGAAGCCTGACCAGTCCAGGGTATAAATCATAATTGGCACTGGCTTATCAAGCACCCTGTTGAGTTCTCAAAGAACAACCACACACCGCCCAGAAACCCCACACCGTGGAGCACCCGACCCGGGGCATTTCGTTCATCGTGTCCGATGCTCTCGCGTCGGGCACTTTTACTACGTTACCTCACCGTCTTCGCCGTGTCAAACCGTTTGTCCCGGTCTGTCGTGCTTCGTACGGGTTGGCTCCGAGGAGCGCACGCAGCAGCGAACCACCGCGTCGATCATCGGATTTGGCAGACCGGCCGCTCTGCGGTTTCCCGCGAGCTCGCCCGGATCCCTGCCGGCCGTGAACCTTACCCGGTCGGCTTCGCTGCGCCAAATCCGCCTCGCGGCAGATCCGGTGAGCCCCGCCCGGGGCCGCGTCGTCCAAGGATTCGATCCCGTCCGACCCGGGCCAGTTCGGTTCGACGCCTCAGGACTTTCGCCCTGTTTGCCCCGTTCCGCGCTGGCAGAGAGAAAGTTACGCGTCTGCGGGTTTGAACGTCAAATCCGGGGGTAGCGTCCCCGGTCACATCATTTCCCGCTCGCTATATCGCCTGCTCAGCGCGCCGGTGCGGCGCTTGCCCTCCGCAGCCAGGGCGCCTTGCGGCGCTTCGCCCGGCAGCCAAGGCACCACCGTCACGGGCAGCGCTGCCGCCTGCCAAACGCCCGCACCCGCCGCAGTCACGCCTCATCTGCACATGTCCTGACCACAGGGATGCCGGCGGAGGTGTCAACGGCGCCAGGAACCGCCGGTATTGCCACGGCCCTGGAGCGAGCCCGCAACAGTGAGTCTGATGCGGCGTCTCGCGGAGCGCCGTGGTGTGCGGTGGAGCAGCCCGCTGGCAGTGGACCTCGGGGGCCCGGTGAAGCAGCTCGGTAGTAGTGGACCTTGGGCGCACTGCGGAGCAGCAGCCCGGTGACGGTGGAGCGTCCGTCAGGGCGCCTGGCGATCGGCACGCCAGCCGGACGCCCGCCAGGCTCGGACGCCAAGCACACCGACGGTGGTGCCGATGATCAGGGACGCCGCGATCAGCAGGGCGTGGATCCAGAGGAAGCCGGTGGCCGGGAACTCCCCGACCGTGCCGGTGGACCAGGACCGCGGGTCCTTCCAGATGGCGACGGCGAACCTCGGCCAGATCACCCAGGTCCAGATTCCGACCCCCGTGAGAAAGAGCGCCCAGCCACGCGACAGCACCATGGCTGCCGAGTATGCCAGCGCGACCTGGCGGGCCAGTGGTCGAGACGCAGGTCAGGAACCTGCCGCCGCTGAGGACCTGCCGCCGCCGGCGCCGGCGCCGTGTCGTGCGCTCAAGCCGGAAGCGCGGCGAGCGGGGCGCAGTGCTTCCGTACGCCGTGCGGCTCGACGGGCAGCGCCTCGGCGGCCCGGAGCTGGCGCGAGCGACAGCCGAACTAGGGGACCAACCGTCCGGCGACTCCCTGTGCACGTGGCTCTCCCCGAAGTCGAAGAGAGGACGGTGAGCAGTAAGCGTTTCCTTCTGCCATTCCGAAACTGCGGTGAACGGTTCGGACGGGTCCCCGGAAACGGGAGGCCCGCATGACGCGGGCCTCCCGAAAATGCCGTCAGAAGCAGGTGCCGATGCCGCCGATCGCGGGGTTCGCCCGGTCGTGGTAATGGATCGTGCCGCTCGGGTCGGCCATGAAACCGCCCCAGATGATGCAACCGCCTCTGACGTACGCCCGGGAGGGCCCGGCCGCCCAGAGCTTGTCGCCGTCGTCGGTCTGAGTGGGCAGGTACTGGGCGGCGAGGTAGACCTGGGTGCGGCTCAGCGCCCCCACGTAGGCGGACTTGACGGTGACCGTGCAGCCGTAGCCGACCATCGGGTTGTGCAGCAGGTACACGGTGCCGAGCCGGACGCCGGTCTCCGCGTGCCGGATCGGGTCCTGGTCCAGGACCGTGTATCCGGGCCCGCAGAGCGACTGCGGCGTGACCGGGTTGACGACGGCCGCCTGCGCGCCGGCGCCGGCCCCGGTGACGAGCCCGAGCGCGACGGCGAGCACGACCCCGAGCCGACGAATGGTGCGGTACATCCGTGTCCCCCATTTCCTCTGCGACAGATGCGTCACCAGAATGGGCGGCCCGGCTGGCCGAACGAATGTGCCGACTGGACACTCCGCATCCCCGGCCAATGTGCGCGGCCCATTTCCCGTCGCCGCCGCCTGCGGCACAGCCGTGTCATCCATCGACGGTCGGCGAATATGACGTACTTCGCACCGAGAAATTTCAGTGAACCGAAAATTGCCGTGTTGTTTCCCGGGAGCGCGGGCGGGGCACTGACTTGGGGACCGGCGCAGACCGTCATCGGAGGTGACCCGTGCAGCCGTCGACGTTCAATCCCTGGACCTGGCGCGACCCGTCCGCCCTCGCCGGCGGGTACTCCGGAGCCAACCCCGACTCCGCCCCGCCGGACGGGCCGGAATTCGGCGGCGACGGACCCGACGCCCCCGGCCCCGGCACCCCGCTCGACCTGGTCGGCTACCGGGTGGAGGCCACCGACGGGCGGATCGGCTCCGTCGACGAGGCCAGCGACGACACCGACGCCCGCTGGCTGGTGGTGGACACCGGACCGTGGTTCTTCGGCCGCAAGGTCCTGCTTCCGGCCGGCACCGTGACGCGGGTGGACCACCTGGACCGCACGGTGCACGTGGACCGCACCCGCGAGCAGGTCAAGGATTCACCGGCCTTCGACCCGGACGCCTACGGCGAGCCCGGCTACCGGGACCGGATCGGCGACTACTACCGGGACAGCTACCGGCAGGGCTGAGCGGGCAGGGCCTGACCCGCTACCGTGGGGGCATGGTCCGGCCGATCAGCTACGCGCCGGAGGCCGTCGACCTGGTCGACGGCCTCCCGCTCGGTGTCGTGACCACCTCTCCGACCCGCTCCGACGACGGCCGCGAGCGGATGATCGACGTACTTCGTGCCGGTGGACTGCGGTTCCGCGACGGCGCGCGATGGCGTTCGGCTCACTGAGCCGACCCTGACCGACCCGGGATGACATCCCCGGTCGACGCGCGCCCGCGCACACACTCGTCCACCAGGCACGAAAGGCGTACCACCATGTCCGTCGCACGGATGCTCACCGGGGACCGCCCCACCGGGCGGCTGCACCTCGGCCACTACGTCGGCAGCATCGCCAACCGGGTGCGGCTGCACCAGCGCTACGAGAGCTTCTTCATCATCGCCGACCTGCACATGCTCACCACGCGGAACACCCGCGAGGACATCGAGCGGGTCGCGGGCAACGCGCGGGAGATGGTCACCGACATCCTGGCCGCCGGCGTCGACCCGCGGCGCGCCACCTTCTACCTCCAGTCGGCCATCCCGGAGGTCGGCGACCTGAACACCCTCTTCCAGAACCTGGTCACGGTGCCCCGGCTGGAGCGCGTGCCCTCGCTCAAGGACATGGCCCGCGACGCCGGCAAGGAGGAGATGCCCTACGGCCTGCTCGGATACCCGGTGCTCCAGGCCGCCGACATCCTCTGCGTGAAGGGGCAGGTCGTCCCGGTCGGCAAGGACAACGCGGCGCACGTGGAGGTGACGCGGGAGATCGCCCGGCGCTTCAACCACCTCTACGGGGAGGTGTTCCCCGTGCCGGAGACGATCGCATCGGAGACGCCCACCCTGGTCGGCACGGACGGCCGGGCGAAGATGAGCAAGAGCCTGGGCAACACGATCGCGCTCTCCGCCGATCCGGCGACGGTGCGCCGGGCGGTGATGGGCATGTACACCGACCCGAACCGGGTCCGCGCCGACGTGCCCGGCACCGTCGAGGGGAACCCTGTCTTCGCGTACCACGACGTCTTCAACCCCGATCGGGCTCAGGTCGACGACCTCAAGGAGCGCTACCGGGCCGGGCGGGTCGGCGACGTGGAGGTGAAGGAGAAGCTGGCGGTCGCGCTCGACCGGTTCCTGGACCCGATCCGGGAGCGCCGGGCCCGGATCGAGGCCGAGCCCGGGCTGGTCGACCAGTTGATCTTCGAGGGTACGGAACGGACCCGCCACGAGGTGCGGCAGACGCTCGTCGAGGTCCGCCGGGCGATGGGGCTGACCAGCGCGTACACGCAGGTGCGCCGCCGGGCCGAGCGGCACCGCAAGGCCACGGCCACGCCGGCCTGAGCGGTCGTACGACCGGCCCGGGACGGGGATTGGGCACCGGCACCGGGCCGGTTCGTGCGGAGCGGTCGCAGCGGGACGAATGAGTGGCTCCGGGCGGGGCAACTGGAACACCATGGGCGTGGTCCGGTACGAGGCGGTGCTGCCGGTCGTCGACGAGCTGGACCAGCTCGTCGACCTGCTGCGCAAGGCGGCCCCGGGTGAGCAGTTGTACGTCCGGTGGTCCCGCGGGCCGGGCGTCGACCTGTCCGGCGAGCACGGGTCGGGACAGTCCAGCAAGGACGCGCTGACCGGCATCGACCTGCCCGGCCTCTCCGCCAATCCGCTCGCCGTCGAGTCGTGGTGGGGCGATCGGCCGCTGCGGCTGTGGGTGGCCCGCCGCCTCTACGACTACTGCCACCTGCGTCGGCTGCGCGGCCCGGGCGTACGCCCCTGGGTGCTGGCCGGCGAGCAGCGCGGCCGGGGCCCGGACAACGAGCCGCTGGTGCGGTGCCGCCGGCCGGTCGCGTGGGTGTCGGAGCGGGCGCTGCGGGAGGCGGACCGGGTGGTCGAGGCGCAGGCGTCGACGGAATGGGGACCACTGCACCGGGCCGACTGATCCGCCCCGCGACCAGGCTGGTCGAGGGGACGCCGGCGCGCCCCGGAGGCCGACCTGGGTGTAAGGAAGGGGCCCTTCCTTGCACCTCGTCCGGTGGCGCTGCACGGCCCTGCACCGCCTCCGAGGTCTGGCGGCCCGGGGCCGCAGGTCGCTAGGTTTCAGCTTCGGGTATCTCACTGTCGTCGATCGGGGGAAGTCGGCCGCGTGTCGCACATCGAGAAAATCACCGGGGAACTGCGCGCCTTGACCACCGGCGTCGACAGGGCGCAGGCACTGGCGGCCGCCGCCGACAACCAGGCGCAGGAGGTTGCCCTGCGCGCCGCCGGCGCCGGCTTCGCCGCCGTGGCGGCGGGCGTGATCCGGGTACGCGACGGCATCTCGGCCGTCCGGGGCAGCCTGGGCAGCCTCGCAACCACCATCGGCGAGGCCACGAAGGCCACCGCGGCCGTCCCGCAGGAGGCCAGCCCGCACGAGACGATCGCCGGCCTGGCACCGGTGCACAACGCGTGCGACGACATCCGCGACACCGCCGCCGCCACCGCCGCGCAGGTCCGCGAGACACGACAACTCGTCACCACCGTCCTGCACGGCGGCCAACCCGGCCCCCTCGTGCAGTCCCTGGAGAGCATCACCCAGGTCCTGAGCCTGGTCGCCCAACGCACCGCCAGCGCCCGGCAGGCGGTCGAGACGGCGATCGCCGAGGCCCGCCAGCTGGGGTCGGCGGGAAACTGACCGGGGCTGGCGGCAGCACACCGTCCAGCCCCACCGTCACAGCACCCGCCCCCGGCGCCTCCCCGGCGGACGACACCGACACCGCCGACCACGCGAAGTCCACGCGTGAACCCACTGACGGTCACGTGCCCTGGACCAGGCCGGCCACGGACACCCCTGGCGGCACACCGACCGGACCACGCACCCGAATCTCACCCAAGGAGAAAGCAACGGAACGCCGCAGTCTGGAACTTGAGAACGAGACCGCCGACACGATCGCCTACAAGGGCTACCGGGTGCACCAGAATCCCACGAAACAGGAGATCGCGACGGCCAAACTGAACGCCAGCGACGTCGTCGATCCGAAAAGATCACCGGATTACCTGATCGAAGGACTCGTCTTCGATTGCTACGCTCCCACTTCTTCAGCGCCAATACGGTCCGTCTGGAGTGCGGTGGCCAGGAAGGTTGAGCGGCAGCAGACCCAGCGCGTGGTGCTGAACCTCCAGGACTGGCGTGGAGACCTCGCCGCCCTGCAGAAGCAGTTCGACGACTGGCCGGTACCGGCATTGAAGGAGTTGGTGGCCGTCAGACGGAGCGGCCAGATCGTCCAGATCATCCAGATCGTCCGGCGGGATTGAGGAAGGCCGAGTGCATGTCCATCACCTACCGACTGACGCTCGCGGGTGACGTCCCGCTGGAGCAGTTGGCGGCGTTGGTCGCTCCAGCAGCAACCGAAACGACGACCCACTCCGGCGACCGGATGCTCAGCGCCGACCTGGACGAGGAGTGCGGCTACGTCGTAAGCGTCGTCGGAGGTAGCCGGGGCTACTACGGCGCCGAGGATGACGGTGGCGTCCAGTGGGAGTGGGAGCCGGAGACCTACGTCGACATCGACTTCCACATGCGCAAGGACACGCTGACCGACAAGGGCAGGCCGCACATGCTGCGTACCGTGGGCCGGGTGCTGGCCAGCCGGCCCGAGGACGCGGCGTTGGTGCTCAACGACAACTGGCTGATGCTGACCCGGGTGAACGGCGCGCTCCGCCGACACAACGAGGCGGACTGGTACGACGAGGCGTACGACAGCTTCCTGCCCCGCTGACCCGCGGATCGCAACGGCCGCTTCGGGTCCCCCTGGCGCGGGCGCGGCCGCCCTACCATCGGATCGTGGCGAACTTCGATGTCCCGGCAGCGGTCGCGACGATCTGGCAGCGGCAGGCCGCCTGGTCACGTGCGTCCGGCGAGGCCAAGCGTGCGATCACCCGTGCGCGGTTGACCATCGCCGCGCTCACCGTGGGGGCCGCCGTGTGCGGCACCCTCGCCAACCAGCTCGCGCACGCCCACCCCGGTGTGGGGCGGGCGCTCGCGATCGTCGCGGCGGCGGCGCTGCTCGTGGTGCCGCTGGCGGCCCGGTGGTCCTCCCGGGAGGCGGTGCACGTGTGGACGCGGCTCCGCTCGGTCTCCGAGGCGCTGAAGGCGGACACCTACCGCTACCTCGCCGGGGTCGCCCCGTTCGGCGGGGCGGACCGGGACGCCGTCCTGCTCGGTCGGTTCGACGCGCTCATGGACGACGCCGGCGACCTGGTCGGCCGCACCCTGGACGCGCCGCCGGCCGACCGTCCGCTGCCAGCCGTCTCGGACGTGACCACGTACGTGACGGAACGGTTGCAGCGGCAGGTCGACGGCTACTACCTGCCGGCGGCCCGCCGGATGGCCCGCGCCGCGCGGCGGGTCCGGCACGCGGCGACGGGGCTCACGATCGCCGCCGCCCTGGTCTCCGCGACGGTCGGGGTGCTCGGCGACAACCTCGGCCTCACCGCCTGGATCGGTGTCGCGGCGGCAGTGACCACGGCGCTGGTCGGCTACGGCTCAGCCCAGCAGTACGAGCACCACCAGATCGAGTACGCCCGCACCGCCGACCAGCTGACCCGGCTGCGCACGGTCCGCGAGGCCGGGCTGGGCTGGGCCGACGACGACGCGTTCGTCGCCGAGGCGGAGCGCATCATCTCGCTGTCCAACGAGGGCTGGATGGCGAAGATGATCGAGCAGGATGGCGCTGCGCAGCCGTGACATCACAGGTTGTGCCATATAGCATCGTCGATAGTCGTCGTTGACCGTCGCCGTGGGCGGTCGTCCGTCCACTCCCGACTCCAAATGGGGGAACCGACGTGGATCGCACCGCACGCCAGCCCGATCCGACCCCGCCGCCACTGGACGACCTCCGGCGTACCCCGCTCGGCCGGATCCCGCTCGACCGGGCCCGCTCCGTCGCCCGCGTGACCAGCCGCAGGGAGGATCGCCCGGCCCGTGTCGATGTCGCGGCCTTCATCTCTGCGATCTGAGCCAGCCGGGCCGGGCGGTCGGCCGACCGGGCAGGTCGCCCCGCTGACGCAGTACGTGCTTAAGCTGGTCAGCCGCTGCGACCTCGCCTGCGACCA
Source organism: Micromonospora sp. USAFONa4 (assembly GCF_057197825.1). Classification (NCBI taxonomy): domain Bacteria; kingdom Bacillati; phylum Actinomycetota; class Actinomycetes; order Micromonosporales; family Micromonosporaceae; genus Micromonospora; species Micromonospora sp. USAFONa4. The sequence continues at coordinate 3,114,928 of NZ_CM170072.1, forward strand.
CTGCTACGTCTACGAACACCCCGACCAGTCCTGGCGGCGCCAGCCCCGGGTGATGGCCCCCGACACGGTGGCGGCAGTCGCGGAGCGGATCGCGGAGCACGCGGCGGCGCACCGGCTCGGCGTCGTACGGGTGGTCCTGCACGGCGGTGAGCCCCTGCTCGCCGGCGCCGCCCGGCTCGACGCCACCGCCGCCACCCTGCGGCGCGTCATCGGCCCGGTGGCCCGGCTCGACCTGCGGATGCAGACCAACGGGGTGCTGCTCACCCCGGCGACCTGCGACGTGCTGGTCGCCCACGACGTGAAGGTGGGGATCTCGCTCGACGGCGACCGGGCCGCCAACGACCGGCACCGCCGCCACGCCAACGGGTCGAGCAGCCACCCCCAGGTGCTGCGGGCGCTGTCGCTGCTGCGCAGCCCCGCCTACCGCAGCAGCTACGCGGGCATCCTCTGCACCGTCGACCTCGCCAACGACCCGATCCGGGTGTACGAGGCGCTGCTGGCCGAGGAGCCGCCGCACGTCGACTTCCTGCTGCCGCACGCCAACTGGGACAGTCCGCCGTCCCGCCCCGACGGCCTCGCCACCCCGTACGCCGACTGGCTGCTGGCCGTCCACCGGCGCTGGACGGCCGACGGGCGTCCGGTGCCGATCCGCCTGCTGGAGTCCCTGCTCTCCACCGCGGCGGGGCACGGCAGCCGCAGCGAGGCGGTCGGGCTCGGCCCGGCCGACCTGGTCGTCGTCGAGACCGACGGCACCTTCGAGCAGGTCGACTCGCTCAAGTCCGCCTTCGACGGCGCCGCGGCCACCGGCCTGGACGTCTTCCGCCACCGGGTGGACGACGCCGCGGCCCACCCGGCGATCGCCGTACGGCAGACCGGTCTCGAAGGTCTCTGCGCGACCTGCCGCGCCTGCCCGGTGGTCGGGCACTGCGGCGGCGGACTCTACGCCCACCGGTACCGCGCCGGGAACGGCTTCGACAACCCGTCCGTCTACTGCCCGGACCTGCTGGAACTCGTCCGGGTGGTGACAGCGGCACCGGTCGCCGACGAAGCCGCCGGGCCCACCGACTCGCTCCACCCGCGCGTCCTCGACGACCTGGCCACCGGCGCGGGCACGGCGGCCTCGGCCGCGCAGCTGGCCGCCGTCCACCTGGCGCTGGTGCGCGCCCTGCTGGTCGCGCTCAGCGAGCGGGCCGCGGGCGACCCGGTGGCGGCCGACGGGTGGCGGCTGCTGGTCCACCTGGACGACGCGCACCCTGACGCCGTCCGCGCCGTGCTGGCCCACCCCTTCGTGCGCCGCTGGGCCCGGCGCTGCCGGGACGGGACGGCCGAGCTGTCCTACCTGGCGTGCGTGGCGGCGGCCGCCGCCGTCCGCGCCGGGGTCCGGGCCGACCTGCCCGTCCCGGTGCGCGACGGGGTGGTCAGCCTGCCGACGCTCGGCGCGCTCGCGGTCGGTGCCGAGCGGGGCGTCGTCAGGCTCGTCGTCGACGACGGCGGCGTCCGGCTCGTCGGCCGGCGGATCGCCGTCCTCCCGGGCCACGACGGCGACCCGGCCCGGGAGGACGGGCCGGACGGCTGGCTGCCGGTTCGTGCCGTCCCTCTCGGCGGTGACCGGCTGCTGTTGGAGGACACCGATCCGCACCGGGACGGCTACGACCTGCCGGTCGAGCCGCGGCTGTCCGGCGCCGTCGCGCTGGGGTGGACGCGGCGGCTGGAGGGGGCGGTTCGGCGGATCGACGCCGAGGCCACCAGCTACACGGCGGGCGTACGCACCCTGCTGCGGGCCGTCGTGCCGCTGCGCGCGGAGCCGACCGGCCGGTTCCGCAGCGCCGCCGCCGGCGCGGCCTTCGGCGCGGTGGCCGTCACGGCCGTACCCGACGACGCCACCCTCGCCGTGCTGCTGGTGCACGAGGTGCAGCACCTCAAGCTCAGCGCGGTGCTGGACGTCTGCGACCTGTTCGACCGCGACGACACCCGGACGCTGCGCGTGCCGTGGCGGGACGACCCGCGCCCGGTGGAGGGCGTGCTGCACGGCGTCTACGCCCATCTGGCGGTCGCCGACGTGTGGCGCCACCGCCCCGGGCCGGCCGCCGGGGGGCACTTCCGCCGCTACCGGGACTGGACCGACGGGGCCCTCGACGCCCTGCTCGACCTCGGCGTCCTGACCGCCGCCGGCGAGCGGTTCGTCGGCGGGATGCGCGCCACGGTGGACACATGGCCGTGACCGCCGGCCCGCTCCGGCGGGCCACGCTGACGGCGGACCTGCGCGCGCTGGGACTGCGGCCGGGGTCCACCGTGCTGGTGCACTGCGCCCTGTCCCGCGTCGGCCGGATGGCGGGCGGCCCCGCCACGCTGCTGGCCGCCCTGCGGGACGTGCTGGGCGGGGCGGGCACGGTGGTCGTACCGGCGCAGACAGCCGGCAACTCCACCACCTCGCGGGCGTTCCGGGCGGCGACCGCCGGCATGGACGCCACGGGGATCGCGGCGGCGGAGGCGGCCATCGTGCCGTTCGACCCGGAGCGCAGCCCCGCCGAGGGCATGGGGGTCTTCGCCGAGCACGTACGCCGGCAGCCGGGGGCGTACCGGAGCCGCCACCCGCAGACCTCCTTCGCCGCCCTCGGCCCCGACGCGGCCCGGCTGACCGCCGTCCACGACCTCGACTGCCATCTCGGCGAACGCTCGCCCCTCGGCGCGCTCCACGCCGCCGACGCCGTGGTGCTGCTGCTCGGCGTCGACTGGTCGGTCTGCACGGCGTTCCACCTGGCCGAGTACCGGTTGCGCCGCCCGCCGGCCGACCGGGCGTACCGGTGCTACGTGCGCGACGCCGCCGGGCGGCGGGTCCGGCGCGACTTCCGGGCCCCGGACCTGCACGACTCCGACTTCCCGCTGATCGGCCGGGCCCTGACGGAAGCCGGGCCGGTGCGTACCGGGCGGGTCGGCGGCGCCGACGCCCGGCTCGTGGGTCTCCGGGTGGCCGTCGACTTCGCCCGAGGGTGGATGGATGAGCACCGCCGGTGACGAACGGGGCAGCGACGGGTTGGCGGCTGTCGATACTGTGGACGGCTGGGAGTCGCTGCACCGGTCGGGAGCGGTAGGTGGCAGAGGAAACGTACGGGGAGGACGAGAGCGCCCCCGTGTTCTTCCTCAGCTACGCCCGCACGAAGAACCGGGTGGCCGCGCCCCCGCGCGACACCAACCAGAAGGTCTTCCAGCTCTTCGTCGACCTGTCCGACCACGTCGTCGAGCTGCTCGGCCTCGGCCCGGGACGGACGGCCGGATTCATGGACCGGATGCTCGACGGCGGGCAGGTGTGGACCGAGGACCTGGCCTTCGCCGCCGGCCAGTGCCAGGTCTTCATCCCGTTGATCTCGCCGCAGTACCTGAACAGCGCCTGGTGCGCCAAGGAGTGGGACGCGTTCACCCGGCGGCAGGTCCTGCACCGGCCGGGTGCCGAGCCGTCCGCCGGGGAGACACCCGTCGTCCCGGTCAACTGGTCGGTGGTGGACCGTCGACGGCTGCCGGAGGTCGTGTCGCGGCGGCAGATGTTCACCCCGACCCGGTTGCCCTCGGACATCGCCCCGCAATACCACGACGAGGGCATCTACGGCCTGTTGAGCCTCGGCAAGAACGGCAAGGACGCCTACGACGCGGTGGTCTGGCGGCTCGCGCAGCGGATCGCCCGGGCCTACCAGACGCACTGGGTACGGGCGGAGGTCCCGACGGACGTGCGGCTGTTGCGCGAGACGTTCGAGGAGGTCGGACATGACGTGGTCTGACCTCACGGGGGCCCGTGCCGTCGCGCGCCGGGAGACGTACTTCTTCCTGAGCTACGCCCACTCGGTGCCGCTGTCGGCCGCGTCCCGGCCGGACACCGACTACTGGGTCAGCCGGTTCTTCCACGACCTGGCCGCCGCCGTGCGGCGCGGCGCCACGAGGAGCGGCGACCTCGACGCCGGCTTCTTCGACGGTCAGGTCAGCCCCGGGGCCGACCTCAGGCAGACCCTCACCGAGGCGCTGAGCCTCACGCACGTCTTCGTGCCGCTGCACTCGCCGAACTACTTCCGCAACGCGTGGGCGCTGGGCGAGCGCGAGTCGTTCCGCAGCCGGCTCACCCGGCTCGCCCCGGCGCGGGCCGAGCGGCACCTGTTGCCGGTGCTGTGGCTGCCCCTGCCGTCCTGGGGCGACCGGCCCGAGACGACGCAGGCCCTCGACCTGGTCCACGACGCCGACGACCGGGCCGACTACGCCGAGAACGGGCTGCGCGCCCTCTGCAAGCTCAGCGCCTACCGCCGCCAGTACGAGAGCGTCCTCGCGGCGCTGGCGGCGCGCATCGTCACGGTGACCGAGACGCAGCCGCTGGCCCGTTCCCGGGCGGCGACGTTGTCCAGCCACCCGGTCACCGACGGCGGGGGCCCGGCGCTGGTGGTCACCACCCTCACCGACCACACGCGGTGGCGGCCGTACGCCGGGCAGCACGAGCTGGCGGTGGCCGACTACGTCGCCGCGACCGGCGAGCGGCTGGGCCTGCCCACCCGGGTCGTCGACCTGGCGGCGGCCCGCGCCCTGGCGCCGGCGAGCCCCACCGTCGTGCTGGTGGACGCCGCGACCGGTGCCGCCGCCGCCCGGGCCGCGCTGGACGGCCTGCCCCGCTGGGTCGTCCCGTTGGTCATCGCCGCCGAGCACGAGCGTGGCGAGTCGGCGCCCGAGTCGATCGCCGGTACGTTGCAGGACGCCGGATTCCCCCGGGTGCTGCCGGCGCGCGCGATCGACGAGTTCGAGCGCTGCGCGCCGTTGCTGGTGACCGAGGCCCGCAAGCAGTTCCTCCGGCACGGTCCGGTGTACCCGCCCGACGGCCCGGCCGCCCCGAAGCCGACGCTGCGGCCGTCCCGGCCGTCCGACGGCCCGCCGGTCACCGGTCCGGGCCTGCCGCCGACGCGGCCGTTCGACACGACGCGAGGGAAGGACGAGCGATGACGCCATCGCGCGAAGGGCAGGTCGTCACCTTCTACTCCTACAAGGGCGGTACGGGCCGCACCATGGCGCTGGCCAACACCGCGTGGATCCTCGCCGCGAACGGCCAGCGGGTGCTCGTCGCCGACTGGGACCTGGAGTCTCCCGGCCTGCACCGGTTCTACGCCCCGTTCCTCGACCCGGAACAGGTCGCCACCACCGGGGGCGTGATGGACCTGATCCTGGACTACGAGTGGGAGAACGCGCGCCGGCGCGAGGAGACCGGCGCCGACTCCCGGCCGGGCGACTGGCACCGGGAGTACGCACGGGTCCACCGCTACGCGTTCTCGGTGGGTTGGGAGTTCCCCGGCGGCGGCAGCCTCGACCTGCTGCTGGCCGGCCGGCACAACCCCGACTACGCGACCAGCGTGACCGGCCTCAACTGGGACAACTTCTACAACCGGCTCGGCGGCGCGCAGTTCTTCGACGCGCTGCGCGAGGACATGAAGCGGCACTACGACTACGCCCTCATCGACAGCCGCACCGGAATCAGCGACGTCGCCGAGATCTGCACCATCCACCTGCCCGACGTCCTGGTCGACTGCTTCACCCTCAGCGACCAGGGCATCGACGGCGCCGCGGCGGTGGCCGCCCGGGTCCGCGACTACGAGGGGCGCCGGGCGCGGCGGGTGCTGCCCGTGCCGATGCGCGTCGACGACGGGGAGAAGAGCAAGCGGGACGCCGGCCGGTCGCTGGCCATGCAGAAGTTCACCGGCCTGCCGGGCGGCATGACCGACAGCGAGCGGCAGGCGTACTGGCTGACCGTCGAGGTGCCCTACCGCGCGTACTACGCCTACGAGGAGACGCTTGCGACGTTCGGCGACGAGCCGGGCGGCCGGACCACGCTGCTGTCCGCGTACGAGACGCTGACCAGCCACATCACCAACGGCAGGATCACCGGTCTGCCCCGGATGGACGACCAGTTGCGCCGCCGGACGGTGCAGCGCTTCGAGCGCAAGCCGACGGTCGTGGACGAGCTGATCGTGCTGCGCCACGTGCCCGAGGACCAGGTCTGGGCGGAGTGGGCGCAGGCCGTGCTGAACTCGGCCGACCTGCGGGTCGTCACCGCGCCCCTGGACGGGCCGGCGCCCGAGCCGACGGGCCCGGCCTTCCGGGAGGTCCGGCTGGTCTCCCGGGCCTACCTGGCGGCCCGGCGCGCCCGCCCCGACACCGACCAGGGCACGCCGAGCTGGCTGGCCGTGCACGTCGACGACACCCCGCCGGTGCCGGACGTCCCGGTGGGCAGCTGGACGGCCGTGCACGACCTCACCGCCGAGGACGCGGCGTCCCACCTGCTGAAGCTGGTGGGACGCACGGTGGGCGCGACCGGACTGCGTCCCGCCCGCTTCCCGGGGGTGCGCGCCACGGTGTTCAACGCGCCGGCCCGCAACGCCCGCTTCACCGGGCGCGAGGACCTGCTGCGCAGGCTCCGCGAGGAGCTGAAGGCGTCGGGCGGGGGCGGCACCCCCGTCGCGCTGCGGGGCGGCCCCGGTCTCGGCAAGACGCAGCTCGCCATCGAGTACGCGCACCGGTTCCGGGGCGCGTACGACATCATCTGGTGGGTGGCCGCCGACCCGCCGCAGTTCGTCGACGTGCTCATGACGGAGCTCAGCGACGAGCTGGGCCTGCCGGCCCAGACGACCATCCCGGAGACCAACCGTGCCCTGCGGCAGCGGCTGGGCCAGACCGAGCGCCGCGCCGACGGCAGCCCTCCGCCGCACTGGCTGCTCATCTTCGACAACGCCGACCAGTACGAACACGTCCGGCCCTACCTGCCGCAGGGCAATGGCCACGTACTGGTCACCACCCGCAACCCGGACTGGGGCGACCTGGCGCGGGCGGTGGACGTGGAGGCGTTCGAGCGGGCGGAGAGCGTCGCGCACCTGCGCGCCCGGCTGGGCGAGCACCTGATGAGCGTCGCCGAGGCCGAGCGGGTCGCCGACGCCGTGGAGAACGTGCCGATCTTCGTCGCGACGGTCGGGGCGTGGCTGGCCGACACCCGGACGCCGGTCGACGAATACCTCGCCGGGCTGCGCCGCACCGGCCTGGAGACGGAGGTCTGGGACCTCCCGCTGCAACGGCTGAGGCAGGGCTCCCCGGGGGCGTACCGGCTGCTCCAACTCGCGTCGGTGCTCGCCCCGGAGATCTCCCTGGAACTGCTCTACGGCGACCAGGTGGCCCAGGTCATCGCCCCGTACGACAAGGTGGTGGCGGCCCGCGTCGCCGACCGGGTCTCCGAACGCGACATCGCGGCGGCGCTGGTGCAGCGGATGAACAAGCTCGCGCTGATCAAGCTCGACCCGCACGCCCACCGGGTGCAGGTGCACCGGCTGTTGCAGAACGCCCTGCGCGCCCGCATGTCCGACGCCGAGCTCATCACGGCCAAGCACGAGGTGCACCAGATCCTCGCCGGGTCGCGACCGCCCGGCGAGGTGTCGGACCCGGCCAACCGGCAGCGCCTGCGGATGCTCTGGCCGCACCTCGACGGGTCCGACGCCATCTCCTGCCGCGACGACGACGTCCGGCAGCTCGTCATCGACCGGATCCGCTACATCTACGTCAACGGCGGCTACGAGCAGGGCGAGCGGTACGCGCGGGAGACCGAGGCCGTCTGGTCGACGCTGCTGGCGGAGTTCCCGCCGGACGGGCCGGAACACCGCAAGCTGCGCGTCCAGCTGCTGCACCTGCGGTTCAACTGGGCCAACCTGCTGCGCAGCCTCGGGCGGTTCGAGGAGGCCCACCGGCTGGACGAGGACACGCTGCGCCAGCAGGAGGAGCTGATCGGCGAAAGCCACCCGCACACGTTGATGACCGCCGGCGGCTACGGCGCCGACCTGCGTACCCTGGGCCGCTACCGGGAGGCCCTGGAGCGTGACCTGCGGACGTACGCCGCGTCGGTCGAGGTCTTCGGCGAGGACCACCGGGGGACCCTCATCGCCGCCAACAACCTGGCCGCGTCCTACCGGCTGATGGGCATGTTCGACAAGGCCCTCGACGGCGACCAGGCCACCAACCGTCGGCTGCGGGTCGTCCTCGGCCACGATCACCCGAACACGTTGGCGTCGGCCAACAACCTGGCCCGGGACCTTCGGGAGACGGGCGACTACGAGGGTTCCGTGGCGCTGCTGCGGGAGACGGTGACGGGTTACCGGAACCTCTTCGGCGAGCACTCCCGGGACCTGCTCACCGCGCAGGCCAACCTGGCCGTGTCGCTGCGCAGCACCGGGGAGATCGCCGAGGCGGCCCAGTTGCTCGACGAGACCTACCAGCGGCTGCTGGCCACCCAGGGGCCCACCAGCCCGGACACCCTGTTCAGCTGGCTCAGCCGGACGGCGAACCTGATGTTGCAGGGGCAGAGCGCGCAGGCGCTGACGGAGCTGGGCGAGGTGGAGCAGATGTTCGTCCGGCTGTTCGGCGCCGATCACCCGTACTCGCTGGTCTGCCGGATCAACCTGGGCGTGGCCCTGTGGGACGCCGGCGACACGGGCACCGGCCGGTCGCTCACCGAGACCACGGCGCGGGAGGTGTTCGCCGCGCTCGGCGACCGGCACCCGTTCGCCATGGCGGCGGCCAACAACGTCGCGGTCTTCACCATCCTCGCCGGGGACACGGAGAAGGGACGCGACCGGCTGCGGGCCGTGGTGGAGCAGTTGACCGAGGTGCTCGGGGCCGAGCACCCCGACACGCTGCGCAGCCGGGGCAACCTGGAAACCGCCCAGCAGGCGCTGTCCGGCGGGCGGGTGAGCATCGGCCGGATGCGGATCGCCGACCGGCTCGCCAACCGGATCGGGCAGCACCACCCCAGCGTCGTGGTGCTACGCGACGGGCGGTACGTGCGCCGGGTGCTCGACCCGCACCCCTACTGACCGGGCCGGGCGCCGATCAGCAGGTCGGCGCCCAGCGCCGCGTCGGGGTCGACGAGCCAGCGCAGGATGCGCGGCAACTCCTCGACCGCGTCGAAGTGCGCCGCCCCGGGCCGGACCTCCATCTCGGCGCCGGGTATCTGCGCGGCCAGCCAGCGGCCGTGGCTGACCGGGGCGAAGTTGTCGTCGGCGCCGTGCCACAGCCGGACCGGCGTCGCCGCAGTGTCGATCGCCGACAGGTCGAACGCCCAGGGGCGGCGGAACGCCAGCACGTCGTCGATCCATCCGTACGGCCCGGAGCGGAGCGCCTCCGCGTAGGTGTCGGTGATCAGCCGGCGCAGCGCCGGGTCGTTGACGGCCCGGCGGTCCGCCGTGCTCATCTCCGTCCGCAGGTCCGCCAGGAGCAGTCGCGGGTCCGCGGCGGCCCGCTCGGCGCGCTGGCGGATCTCCTCCACCACCGCGGCGGTGTCGGGGCTGCCGACCCCGAACCCGCGCACGTTGCCGGTGTTCATGCCGCCGACCCAGTCCAGCTCGATGGCGTTCCACGGGGCGAGGCTGACCAGCACGGCCACCCGGGTCACCCGGCCGCGCAGCCGGGCGTCGGCCGCGCAGGCGAGGGCGTGCGGGCCGCCGCCGGAGCGGCCGACGACGGCGAACTGCTCCACGCCCAGGTGGTCGGCGATCGCCTCCACGTCGCGGGCGGCGTCGGCGACGTCGCGGTCCTCGCGCCGGTCGGAGTCGCCGTAGCCGGGTCGGTCGTAGGCGATCAGCCGGACGCCCATGCGGTAGAGGACGATGCCGCGCGGCTTCGGGCCACGGCGGCTGCCGGGCGTGCCGTGGAGCAGGAAGACGGGGAAGCCGTCGGGCGCGCCGGTCACCTCGTACGCCACGCGTCTGCTGTCCTCGCGTTCGGCGAAGTCGGCCCCTGGCTCGCCGTCTCGGGTCACTCCGTCCTGCCCTTCGGTGCCGCAACCAGCCAATACTCGCAACCCGGCATCGAGTGGAGACGATGTCTGACTGCTCCACTCAGCAATCGAGCCTAATGGTCGGGCCCGCCGCGCCGCTATGGCGAGCCGGAACAAGGGGCCGGATCTGTCGGAAACGACACCTCCGGTCTGCCGCCGCTGGAACTTCCGGCGGCCGCTTCGACCGGGGACGCCGGCGGCCGGGTCGGACGGTCAGGCGGTCAGCGCGTCGAGGGCGTCGTCGAGCTGGGGCTTCCGGCCCTCGGCGAAGACGTCGAGGAACTCCTCGCCGGGCGCGGCCCAGAACCGGGTACGCGGCTCGTCGCGCCAGTCGCAGGTGATCTCGCAGCCCCACGAGTGCAGGTACGTCCGCTGGTCCGCCTGCCCCCGGTGGAACAGCGGGTCGCCGACGATCGGGAAGCCGAGCCACGCCAGGTGGACGCGGATCTGGTGACGCCGGCCGGTCACCGGCTTGAGCACCAGCAGCGTACGGTCGCCGCTGACCAGCGCCGTGGCGAAGTCGGTACGGGACTCGTAGGAGGGCCTGGACCGGTCGACGGCCGACTCCGGCAGCGCGAAGCGGCGGCGGTCGGCGTCGTAGCGGATGGCCTCGCGCTCACCCGCGATCCGGATGGTGCCCTTGCGGCCCGGCCGCAGCGGCAGGTCGATGGTGCCGGTCTCGGGCAGTCGCGTCCCCTCGACCCAGGCCAGATAGCGCTTGTCGGCGCCCCGGTTGGCGAACTGCCGGGTCAGCGAGGCGTGCGCCGACGGCGTCCTGGCCAGCAGCAGCAGCCCCGAGGTGACCTTGTCGATGCGGTGCACCCAGTGCACCGGCTCCCCGGCGGCGGCGGCCAGGTCGGTCAGGGACTCGGCGTGCCGCTCGCCCATCACGGAGATGCCTGGCGGCTTGTCGAGCACGAGCAGGTGGTCGTCCTCGTGGACTGGCCGGCGCCGAAGCTCCGACCAACTGAAGGTGGTCATCGTCGCCTCGGCTCTCGACTGTCCTGAGCTGTTCCGGGTGGTCGACGGCCGCCCGGGGCGGTGGTCACGCGCGGCGCGGGGGCCCAGGCCGGCCAGGTGGGCCGACACGGCGAAGGATACCAACCCGATGGCCGCGCCCCCGGTGTCGCGCGGTGCCGCGCAGGCGCGACCACGTCATCGGCCTGCTTCGAGGTGTGGAGCGGGCCGACGGCGAGTGGAGCACGTTGAAAGAAATATGCCGGGTTGTCGGACTCTAGGTTGAAAAGGCACACGGGGTCGAGGCAGACCGCCGCGCGAAGCGCCCGGACCTGGGAGGAAAACCACCGTGACCCAGTATGTGGAGGAGGCCGGCCGCCCGGCCCGGCAGGACGAGGAGTCCCGGCGGCCGACGGGCAGGACGGGTGCCGGCGGGTCGTCCGGACCGTGGTGGCGGCGGCCATGGATCGTGCCGCTGGTGGCGCTCGTCGCCGGGTTCCTGCTGTTCGTCCTGCCGCCGTACCTGCGCCTCGACCCGACCCAGGCGCGCGTGATCCTCAACGAGGGGTTCACCGCGCACTACTCCGTCCTGGTGGTGCACATCCTCTTCGGCACCATCGCGCTGGTGACGTTGTGCCTCCAGGTCTGGCCGTGGCTGCGTCTGCGCTATCCCGCGGTGCACCGGACCAGCGGCCGGCTGTACGTGTTCGCCGGCGCCCTCCCGGCCGCCCTGCTGGGGCTCGCCCTCATGCCGTTCGCCGCGATACCGAACGGGCTGCTCGGCAGCGCCCTGGCGTCCGTGGGATGGATCGTCACGACCGTGCTCGGTTTCCGCGCCGCCCGGCGGCGTCGCTATGCCGAGCATCGCAAGTGGATGGTTTACAGCTTCGCGTTCGCGCTGCAGACCGTGTGGGGGCGGGTGATCTTCCTGGTGAGCGCGGCGACCGGATGGTCCCTCAATCCGATCGTGGCCGCCGAGGTGAACGGATGGGGCAGCACGCTGGTGAACGCGGCCATCGCGTACTGGTGGCTGCGCCGCACCGCCCGCCCGTCCCGGCTGCGCGTTCAGTCCACGCGCCCGGCCGACGCGCTCACTCGAACCGCCACCGGGTAGCGGCGAAGCCGGATTCCTTGTCCATGCCGACGACCTTGGCGGGAGCCACCCGGTAGACGAGGTACGGCGACGGGCCGATCCCGTCGCCGTCGATCCCACCGTCAACCGGGGTCACCTCCCAGCCGTACTTCTCCCCGTACGCCTCGGCGACGCGCTTCAGCGACGCCGGGTCGGTGATCCGCGACGCCGTGCCCTCGACGGACAGGTCCAGCTCGGGGCTGCCGACGGTGAGGACGCAGTGCGGGTTGGTGGCCAGGTTGTCGACCTTGTGGGCGGACTCGCTGGAGCAGAAGTACATGGCGTCGTCGTCGAGCCACATGGCCAGCAGCGGCACGGCGTGCGGTCGGCCGTCCGGGCGGACGGTGGACAGGAAGAACTCGCCCGCCTCGGTCAGCCGTTCATGCGCCTTCGACCAGGGCATCGGCTTGGCGCCTTCGCTGGCAAAGGACGGTTCCGCGACCGGTTCACGGTTCCCCATGGGTTCCCCTTCGGACGACAGCGTGATGGAAACAGCACGCACAGTATCCCAACTCGGGCGCGACCGCGACCGGACGGACCGCCCGGCCTGGGGGTGTCAGGCGGGCATCGCCCGCGCCGAAAGCGTCCAACCAGGACGGAATCCGCTTGACCTCAACCTCGCTACAGGTCCTAGGTTCGCGGCATGAGCATGGAAGTCACCGCGTGGATGTCCCTGCACCACGCGATGCATCAGCGTGACCAGCGGCCCTTCTCCAAGGCGACCCTGAGGCGGATCGGCGGCTTCGCCCGCCCGCACCGCCGCCTGCTCGCGTGGTTCCTGGCGGGCAGCGTCGTGGCCGCGGTGCTGACCGTCGCCGCACCGGTGCTGGCCGGGCGGGTGGTCGACGCGATCGTCTCCGGCACCGACACGGCGACGGTGGTGCGGCTGGCCGTGGCGATCGCCCTGATCGCGCTCGCCGAGGCCGGGCTGGGGCTGCTCACCCGCTACCAGTCGGCGCGGATCGGCGAGGGCCTGATCCTCGACCTGCGGACCGCCGTCTTCGACCACGTGCAGCGGATGCCCGTCGCGTTCTTCACCCGGACCCGCACCGGCGCCCTGGTCTCGCGGCTCAACAACGACGTGATCGGGGCGCAGCAGGCGTTCAGCGACACGCTCTCGGGCGTGGTCGGCAACGCCGTGACGCTGCTGCTGACGCTCGCGGTGATGCTGACCTTCTCCTGGCAGATCACCCTGCTGGCGCTGGTGCTGCTGCCGATCTTCGTGCTGCCCGCGCGGCGGATGGGCCGGAAGCTCGCCCGGCTCGAACGGGAGGCCGCCGACCTGAACGCGGCGATGAGCACCCGGATGACCGAGAAGTTCTCGGCGCCCGGCGCCACCCTGGTCAAGCTCTACGGGCGGCCGGCGGAGGAGTCCGCCGAGTTCGCCGCCCGCGCGCGGCGCGTGCGCGACATCGGCGTGCGTACCGCCATGTTGCAGACCGTCTTCATCACGGCCCTCACGGTGGTCGGTTCCCTCGCGCTGGCCCTGGTGTACGGCCTGGGCGGCGTGTACGCCATCGGCGGGCAGCTCGACGCCGGCGCGGTCGTCGCGCTCGCCCTGCTGCTGTCGCGCCTGTACGCGCCGCTGACCTCGCTCGCCAGCGCGCGGGTGGAGATCATGAGCGCGCTGGTCAGCTTCGAGCGGGTCTTCGAGATCCTGGACCTCAAGCCGATGATCGAGGACAAGCCGGACGCCCGGCCGCTGCCCGACGGGCCGGTGGCGGTGGAGTTCGACGACGTCCGCTTCGGATACCCGTCGGCCGAGAAGGTCTCCCTGGCCTCGCTGGAGGACGTGGCGAAGCTCGACACCCGCGGCGGCGAGGAGGTGCTGCACGGGATCTCGTTCCGCGCCGAGCCCGGACAGATGGTCGCCTTGGTCGGCTCGTCGGGCGCGGGCAAGTCCACAATCGCGCAACTGCTGCCGCGCCTGTACGACGTGGAGGACGGCGCCGTCCGGCTCGCCGGGCGCGACGTCCGCGACCTGACCGGCGACTCGGTCCGGGACGCCCTCGGGGTGGTCACCCAGGACGGTCACCTGCTGCACGACACGATCCGCGCCAACCTGCTCTACGCCCGACCGGACGCCAACGAGGACGACCTGTGGGACGTGCTGCGTCGCGCGCGGCTGGCCGACCTGATCCGCTCGCTGCCGGACGGCCTGGAGACGGTCGTGGGCGAGCGGGGGTACCGCCTCTCCGGCGGCGAACGCCAGCGGCTCACCATCGCCCGGCTGCTGCTCTCCCGCCCGCGCGTGGTGATCCTCGACGAGGCCACCGCACACCTCGACTCGACGTCCGAGGCGGCGGTGCAGGCGGCGCTGGGTGAGGCGTTGACCGGACGGACCAGCGTGGTCATCGCGCACCGGCTCTCCACGATCCGCTCCGCCGACCAGATCCTGGTGCTCGAACAGGGCCGGATCGTGGAACGCGGCCGGCACCCCGACCTGCTGGCCCGGGGCGGCCGGTACGCCGAGTTGTACCGCACCCAGTTCGATCAACCGGTGCCGGCCTGACGTGTCCCCGTGCTCGCGCGACCGGCACGCGCCGGGGGGCGATGAGCGAGCGCGCGGACGGGCCGCCGGGGTGCGTGTCGCGCCCCGACGGCCCGCCGTCAGTCGTCGTCAGCCGTTGTTGTCGATCAGGCTGGCGATCTGGTTGTAGATCAGGTGCGCCTTCGCGCCCTGGTTCGACGGGCAGCCGCCGAGGTGGTGCAGGGCGATCACCCGGTGGCTGGAGTTCAGCACCGGCGAGCCCGAGTTGCCGCCGGAGGTGTCGCAGCTGTAGCTGATGTTCGAGGCGTTGTAGTTCGCGTTCTTCACGGTGCAGTTCGCACCGTTCTGGGTGTCCTCGAAGATCGACAGTCGCTTCGGGCTGCCGTCACCGTGCCCCGGGATGTACATCCGCGTGCCGGTGGTGGTGGCGGTCGTCGCCAGGTACAGCGTGCCGAAGCTCTGGATGCTGGTGAAGTTGTTCACCGAGTACAGCGCGTAGTCCAGTTCGCCGGAGCCGCCGCTGCTCACCTTGTAGAGGGTCGCCCCGCTCACCTTGGTGCCGGCGCCGGGGTTCGAGCCGCCGCAGGTGGCGCACTGGTAGTTGAACTGCATCTCGCTGCCGGTGACGGCGGCCTGCGTGGAGAAGCAGTGCTTGTTGGTCAGCATGCGGTTGGTGTTGCCGACCCGCCAGGTGGTGCACATCCCGCCGCCGCTGATCAGCAGCCGCGCCACGGCCCTGCCGCGGGCGTACTCGGTGGGGTGGCTGTTCTGGTAGCAGACCACGTCGCGGCGGGCGTCGGTGCTGCAGACGGACTGCGTGGAGAAGTTGTGCTGCGCGATCTCCGCGCGGTCGTAGCCGCGCCAGAACCGGTCGATGGTCGCGACGTTGCCACGGGAGGCGCGGCTGCTGTGCATCGTCACCACCGCGGTGTCGCCCTCCACCGACATCGCCCAGAAGCCCGGCTGCCCGTCGGTGGTGTAGTCCGCGCCGGTCGCCCGGTTCAGATAGCGGTCGTACCGGTAGCTCTCCCGGCCGTCGGGGCTCGCCACGGTGACGTAGTCGCCGTGGGCCAGTCGCAGCGCGCTGAAGTGCACCTTGACGTACGACGCGCCAGGGTGCCGGATGACCTGCGTACGGGCGTCGCCGGCCGAGGAGAGCGTGCCGGTGACGGTACGGAGTTCACCGACAGTGGTGACGCCCTCCGCCGAGAACTGCTCCGATTCGGGTGCCCGTTCGGATTGCGGCGCGAGAGGTTGCACCGAGTACGCCTCGGCGGCGGGTGCCGACATCAGACTCAGCCCGAGTGTGCAGGCGCCCAGCGCGACCGCCGCCGTTCGTAGGCGGCGCATGGCATGTTTCATCGTCGCTCCCTCCGAGGAACCAGCACCCAGACGTGCTTGCAGCCTTCATACACGAGTCGATGGAGGCATGTAAACATATCGATGCCCACCTACCGGCATGGTGCCGTCGGTCGCGCCGGCGGGTTCCTGGCAGGATCACGCCGTACGACACACTTCCCCGGCCGAGCCCGGCGACGGCCGGCAGCACCGGACGGAACGCCGGCGTCACCGCTGCGGTGACGCCGGCGTCGTACCGTTCGTTACGGGGTGACGACCCTGCCGCCGAAGGTCACCACGAGGCGGCCGTCGGACGCGAAGGACCAGCCCAGGACACCGGAGTACTGGGCGCACCGGGATCCGTTGGTGCCGGACCAGAACTGGTTCGAGCTGTCGGAGTTACCGATGATCTTGTCGTTCGAGCCGCCGTCACACGAGGTGTTGTTCCGGAACACCGAGGAACCGCCGTCGAAGGTGAAGTTGCGCTCGGCGTTGCCGATGCTGGCGTTGTTCGACACCTGCATCGTGCCCAGGTTGCGGTTGTAGGTGAATCCGTGCTTGCCGTTGTCGTAGGCGATGTTGCCCCGGACGATGTGGTTCACCCCGATGTCCTCGCCGCCGAGCTTGTAGCCGTTGCGGTCGCCGGCCCCGGCCTGGCCGCCGTTGCTCAGGGTGCCGTTGTTGTAGGCGAGGGAGGACTCGATGGTCACCGCGCCGATGGCCCCGGTGTCGCTCTTCGTGTAGAGGTCGTAGCCGTCGTCGATGTTGTTGTGGGCCACGGTGTAGCGGAAGACGTTGCCGGGGCCGACGGTGAGCTTCGGGGCGAACCCGTCGGCATCCTCGCCGTCGGAGTCGACGTTGTCGTGCGAGACGGTGCTGACCACGAGGTTGTTGGAGGGCCACTGGTCGCGGGGCGCGTTGGCCACCAGCCGCGAGAGCTGGAGCCCCGAGTCCCGGTTGTGGCGGGTCACCGTACGCTCGATGATGTTGTTGTTGCCGGCGAGCAGGATGCCGTTGTCCCCGGCCCGCTCCACGACGATGCCGCGGATGTGCCAGTACGACCCGCCCAACGCGAGGCCACGGTTCGCCGGGTCCTCGCTCTGGGCCGAGAAGTTCAGGATCGGGGTCTCGCCCGGGTAGGCGAAGATGTTCTTGCGCGCGCTCGACGTGCCGTTGTTGCCCTGGCCGATGGTGATGGTCTGCGAGTAGCGGTAGGTGCCGCCGCGCAGGTAGATCGTGCCGCCGGCGGCGATCCGGGTGATCGCGGAGGTGAGCGTCGTCGGGTTCGCCTCCGTGCCGGACGCGCTGTCGGTGCCGGTCGGCGCCACGTACAGCGTGCCGCTCGACGGCGGGGGCGTGGTCGGCTGGGGCGTGGTCGGCGGCGGGGTGGTGGGCGGCGGCGTGGTCGGCGGCGGAGTCGTCGGCGGCGGGGTGGTCCCGCCCGAGGCGTACGTCTCGAACTCGGCGACCCTCGGCGTACCGGTCGAGCCGGTGATCTCGAAGTTGATCTTGCGCAGCGACGTGGCGGCGAAGTTGATGACCCCGGCCCCGTTGCCGCTGGCCAGGGTGGCGCCGGTGTCGTTGTTGACGACCCGCCAGGAGCCGATGACCCCGACGGCGCCGGCCGCCTCCCGGATGTTGATCGAGGCCACCGTGGTGGCGGTGTCCCACTTGATCGAGATGCGGCCGGTCGAGCCGGTCGGCGACCAGTAGGTGCTCATGTTGCCGTCGAGCACGTTGCCGTAGCTGGTGCCGCTGGCCTTGCTGGAGCCGTCGGAGCCGGCCCCGAGGCTGAGGTTCGTCGCGTTGACGCCGACCGATGCGGGACTGGGCCCGCCAGCCGCACCAGACGCCTGGGTCATCGGAAGCGCCGCGGCGAGCGCGGCTGCGGCAGCCACGGCGGTGCCGCCGGCAAGAAGCTTGTGTCGCACTGTGGTTCGCACTGTTGGACTCCTCAGGAGTGAGCACGGTGCGGGGCACTGCCTGCACAGCCCGACACCGCATGCGGCTTCGTGTCCGTACCCTCAGCCCGGTCAGGGATCGAAACATCGATGAAACACAGGCTAGGAAAGCGCTTGCCTGTGAAGCAAGTGCGGAGACGTGCAGGTTTGTTGCATACGTAGCGACAGACGCCGGTCCGGGCGCGGCCAGTGCTCGCCCGCGTGGTGGGCGAGTTCGAGGACGGCAGCCGGATGGTTACGGTGGCGAAGTGGCGGGACGGGGCCATCGCTGAGGAGTACATCTGGATGTAGTGCCGCCACGGCCACCGGCGTCACCGTCGCCGATCCGCGGCGTTCGTCTGAGCGGCATCACGCCGGAGCGGTGGACGAGCATTTCCCCGCCCCCGGTGACCTCCGGCCCGCGCGGCCGATCAGGCCGGTTCGCGGACCCCGCCGGACTGGTCACCGTCGTCCGGAAGCGGCTCGGCGGGTGCTTCCGGCAGCTCGTCGGGCGTGTCGGGAAGTAGTTGCGCCGCGTCGTCGGGCACGGGCTCCCGAGGATCGAGCGGCGGATACAGCTCCGGGTCGAGATCGGGGTTGGTCATCGACCAATTATCGGCCCCGACGGCCGTCACCGCCCGTCGGCCGCCCATCGGGCGTACGCGGCACAGGACGGCACCGGCCAGCCACTGGAGAACGACGGCCTCCGACGAGGGTCGCCGAGTAGGCCGCCCAGGGCTGCCCTGCTTCCTGCCGCCACCGCTGCGGATAATGCCGACGTGCGTTCGGACGTGGACCGTGGGGATGACGCCGCAGGAGTGGATGCCGCCGGCAAGCGGGCGGTGACCCGCAGCCCGCTGCGGTCCCGGACAGGGGTGGCCGCAGGCAACGGCTCGGCGTGGCGGGTCGTCGTCGGGTTCGGCGTGGTGAGCCTGGCCGCCGACATGGTGTACGAAGGTGCCCGCTCGGTGTACGGGCCGCTGCTGGCCTCACTGGGCGCGTCCGCTGTCGTCGTCGGGCTGGTCACCGGCGCCGGCGAGGCGGCGGCACTGCTGCTGCGGCTGGTGTCCGGGCCGCTTGCGGACCGGACCCGGCGGTACTGGTCGTTGACCCTCCTCGGGTACGGGCTGACCGCGGTCTGCGTACCGCTGCTCGCCTTCACGCCGCTGTTGGGCGGCGCTGGTCTGGCCGTCGCCGCCGCGTTGATCCTCGCCGAACGGCTGGGCAAGGCGGTCCGCAGTCCGGCCAAGTCGGCGCTGTTGGCCGACGCCGCCAGCCGCGTCGGGTTGGGTCGAGGGCTGGGCGTGCACAAGGCACTCGACCAGGTCGGCGCTTTCGCCGGTCCGCTGCTCGTAGCCGCGGTCGTCGCGATGGCAGCGGGCACCCTCTGGCCGGCGCTGGCCGTCCTTGCCCTGCCAGGCGTCGTCGCAATGCTGTTGCTGCTCGCCGTCCGGGCGCGCACTGACATGCCGGCCGCGAGCAACACACCGGCCGGCGGCACCCCCTCGGCGTCATCCGACCCGCAGGCCACCAGGGCGGCGCGGCGGACGCCGTTGCCGGCGATGTTCCACTGGTTCGCGGCGGCGATGGCGCTGTGCACAGCCGGCCTGGTGACATTCGGGCTGATCGGCTTCCACCTCGTCCGCGCGGGCGTCGTCGCGACCGCGACGGTGCCGCTGATGTACGCAGCCGCGATGGCCGTCGGCGCGCTCGCCGCCCTCCTCACCGGCGCTCTCTACGACCGGACCGGCCCACGGGTGCTGATCGCGCTCCCGGCGCTGATCGCCGCCGTGCCCGCCCTGCTGTTCGCCGGTGGTCTGCCGCTGGCAGCGGCGGGGGTCCTGCTGTGGGGTGCCGCCGTGGGTGTGCAGGACTCCACCGTCAAGGCGCTGGTCGCCGATCTCGTGCCACGGGAACGCAGAGCGACCGCGTACGGGGTGTTCGCCGCGGTGCAGGGCGCAGGGGCGCTGGCCGGCGGTGCCGCTGCCGGATTCCTGTACGAGCTCTCGCCGGCGAGTCTGACGACTGCGGTGGCCGTCACGCAGGTCATCGCACTGGTCACGCTCGTGGGCGTCCTGACGAGGCTGGCCAGGCGGTGACCCGGTTGACGCGCAGGGTGCTGGCTGATCGACGCGATGCGCAGGCCACGCACCGGCGAGGCGACGACCAGGCGAGGCTGTACGGATGCCTGTGCAGCCGTCAGTCCTCGCGGTTGCTTCCGGCGTGGCCGCGCCCAGGACGCGGCCGGCTGCGGCCCGGCAGACAGCAGCAGCCGCAGTCGAGGCCCCGGAAGCAGCCCTGATACATAGAGACAGAACTCTTCTCACTCCACGCCCAAAAAGACCTCTGTCGATTGAATTCGTTAATTCCACGATGGAATAGAGCCATATATCGACTGTACGATCCAGCAAAACCGTTCGGACCATTCAATCGGCGCGTCGTACGCCCGCCGGAATGGCCGGAACAAAGGGAGGCTGGGAGATGAGACTCCACCGCCACACGATCTTCGCCCGCGAACGTCGAGCCGGAACGGCCGCCATGGCCACGCTCGCCACCACGGTCCTGCTCCTCACCGTGGCTGCCGGACCGGCCACTGCGACACCCGCCACCGAGGCGCGGTCCGGGGCGACCGGCGAGATCCTCGGCACCGGCAACGCCACCCCCGTGCCCGGCAGCTACGTGGTCACCCTCAAGGACAGCGGCGGTACGGTCGCCGATCGGCAGGCTGGAGTGTCCCGCCTCGCCGACCGGTACGGCTTCCGCCCGGACCAGGTCTGGCGCGACGCGCTGACCGGCTTCTCCGTACGGACCTCCGAGCCGGTGGCCCGCCGGCTGGCCGCCGACCCGGCGGTGGCGGTCGTGGAGCAGGACCGCCTGACCAGCTTGGCCACCACCCAGACGAACGCGCCGTGGAACCTCGACCGGATCGACGCACCGCTGGGGCTCAGCGGCACCTACAACTTCACCAGTGTCGGGACCGGCGTCCGGGCGTACATCGTGGACAGCGGAATCCAGATCGGCCATGCCGACTTCGGCGGCCAGGCGGTGTACGGCTACGACGCCGTCGACGGCACGCTCCCGGCCAACGACTGCAGCGGGCACGGCACCCACGTCGCCGGCACCGTCGGCGGGACGACCTACGGGGCGGCCAAGAACGTCGTGCCGGTCGCGGTCAAGGTGTTCGACTGCGCCCTGCCGAGCACGCTGTCAATGTTGATCAACGGGATCAACTGGATGATCGCCAACCACCTCGCCGGGCAGCCGGCCGTGGCGAACATCGGCGTGCTGACCAGCCCCACCGTCGCGCTCAACACGGCAGTGACGAACGCGGTCGCCGACGGCATCACGGTAACGGTTCCGGCCGGCAACTCGAACGTGAGCGCCTGCACCGTCTCACCCGCGTCGGTGCCGGCCGTGCTGACCGTGGGCGCGACGTTGACTAACGACAACCGGGCAAGCTGGTCGAACTTCGGTCCCTGCCTGGACATCTTCGCTCCAGGCGATCGCATCACGTCGGCCTGGTGGAACTCGACCACCGCGACCCAGACGATCAGCGGCACCTCGCACGCCGCGCCGCTCGTCGCCGGCGTCGCCGCTCGGGTGCTCAGCAACAACCCGACCTGGACACCGGCCCAGGTGGCCAGCTACCTGTTCAGCGTCGCCAACCCGGTCGTGATCAACCCGGGGGCCGGCTCGCCCAACCGTCTCCTGCACCTGTCCCCGGCGCTCTGACTTCAAATCCTGGGACGCCCCGTCCCCACCCACAGAAGCGATCGAGGCCGTTGCCAGCGTCTCCGCTGGTAACGGCCTTGATCGTGACGTGCACCCGACGGGACTCGAACCCCCAACCTTCTAATACTGACCCGGAACGCCAAATCCGGCGCGAGACACCCAGTGGTGGTTGCAGTCGAGACAGTCCGCGATGTAGGTCTGCGGAGGCTTGGCAGGACGAGCCATCGTCCCCCCTCTTCTGAAGGTGAGTTTCTCGACAGATCATGTCCAGCACAGACAGCTGCACACGCTGCGGTCATGTCAACCTGCACCAGCCGGCAGCAGGTAACCACCGCTTCCATCAAGGCGGGGGGACCTCACATCCGACACCAAGATCCTTCGAAGACACCGCCTAGGCCCGTCAGCGGCCACGAGCACCAGAAGTCTGCCGGTACGCCTGGGCCTCGCCGCCAAGGGAAAGGTCAGGAAGAGGGGGGCATATCAGTCAGGAGGGGAATTGTCAGGTTGCTGCCAGGCAGCCGTGCCACACTTCGGTCACTGCTGACACGAGGAGGGGCACGACCCGATGGGCGACGGCCAACGTCCGAGACCATTGGCTCGCCGTTGCGGGCCTGATTCGCCCGGCGCCACCGGCATCGGGAGCGTGGCCCCGTGTGGGTGCTGAGTCTCCTCCTGGGGCTGCTGGTGGTGTTGGCGATCACCGCGGCCACCGGCTACTTCGTGGCGCAGGAATTCGCGTACATGGCCGTCGACCGGTCGCGGCTCAAGGCCCGCGCCGCAGAGGGTGATACCGCCGCCAGGCGAGCGCTGGACGTGACCCGCCGGACCTCCTTCATGCTGTCCGGCGCCCAGCTAGGGATCACAGTGACCGCCCTGTTGGTCGGCTACGTCGCCGAGCCGTTGATCGGTGAGTCGGTCGGCACCGCCCTCGGCGGGGTCGGCGTCCCGACCGGCGTCGGCGTCGCCGTCGGCACAGTGGCCGCGCTGCTGCTCTCGACCTTCGTGCAGATGCTGTTCGGCGAGCTGTTCGCCAAGAACCTCGCCATCTCGCGGCCCGAGCCGGTGGCCCTCTGGCTGGCCGGATCCACCCAGATCTACCTACGGGTGTTCGGGTGGCTGATCGCCTTCTTCGACAAGTCCTCCAATGCCCTGCTGCGCCTGTTCGGCATGGAACCGGTGCACGACGTGGAACACGCCGCCAGCCGCCGCGACCTCGAACACATCGTCAGCGATTCCCGCGACTCCGGGGACCTGCCCACCGAACTGTGGATGCTGCTCGACCGGGTGCTCGACTTTCCTGACCGCGACGCCGCCCACGCGATGGTCCCGCGGGCCCGGGTGGATGTCGTGGAGCCCGGCCTGACCACCAAGGAACTCTGGACCAAGATCGCCGGCGGCCACTCGCGCTATCCGGTGCTCGACGACCGCGACGGCGTGATCGGGGTGGTGCACCTCGCCGACCTGCTCGCCATCGACCGCGACGGTGCCGGCACGGTGGCCGACATCATGCGGCCGCCGGTGCTGGTCCCGACCTCGATGCCACTGCCCCGGGTCGTGCAGACCCTCGCCGAGCGGAAAGTCCAGCTCGCCTGTGTGCTCGACGAGCACGGCGGGCTGGCCGGCGTGGTGACCGTGGAGGATCTTGCCGAGGAACTGGTGGGGGAGATCGAGGACGAGCACGACGAGGCCACGGCACCCACGTCGCCAGCCGCGCTGGCAGCGGCGGACGGCAGTTGGGAACTGGTCGGCACGCTGCCACTGGACGAGGTCGAGCGCACCATCGGGCATGACCTGCCCGAATCGGACAGCGAGACCCTCGCCGGCCTGGTCATCGAACTGCTCGGCGAGCTGCCCGCCCCCGGCGCCGTGGCCCGGCTGAGCCTCGGCGAGGTCCCCCTGACACTCGAGGTGGTGGAGTTGGAGCGGCACGTCCCGTCGCTGGTCCTGCTGCGGACGGAGGAGAACCGCTGATGGGTGGCCCATGGGTGGTGGTGGCTGTCACCGTTGTGCTGATCGTGCTCAGCGCCTTCTTCGTGGCCGCCGAGTTCGCGTTGCTGGCGGCCCGTCGGCACCGGCTCGACGCGCGTTCCGAGCACAGCCGGTCGGCCCGCGCGGCGGTGCGCAGCTTCGACGAGCTGACCGTGCTGCTGGCCGGCTGCCAGCTCGGTATCACCGCCTGCGCGCTCGGGCTCGGCGCGGTCACCAAACCGGCCGTCAACTACGCGCTGACTCCGATGTTCCTGTCCTGGGGCGCACCCGGCTGGACGGCCGACGCGGCCGGTTTCGCACTGGCGTTGCTGGTCGTGACCTTCCTGCACCTGGTCATCGGCGAGATGGCCCCCAAGTCGTACGCCATCGCCCACCCGGAGAAGACCGCCATCGCCCTGGCGATGCCGATGCGCGCCTTCATGTGGTTCACCCGCCCGGTGCTGCGTGCCCTCAACGCCAGCGCCAACTGGTGCCTGCGCCGGGTCGGCGTAGAGCCCCGGGACACCATCGCCACCGGCCAGAACGCCGCCGATCTGCGCCACCTGGTCGAGCACTCGGCCAACGTCGGCGCGCTCGACGCGTCGTACTCCGCGCAACTCACCGATGCCCTCGACCTCGACCAACTCACCCTGGCCGATCTCACCGGCCCGGAGCGTGAGCTGACCGCGGTGGGGACGGCCGACACCGTCCTGACGGTGCGCGCGGTGGCCCGCGACACCGGCCACCTGCGGGTGGTCGTCCTGCGCGACGGCGCGGCCGTCGGCGTGGTCCACGTCCGCGACACCATGGACCAGCCGGACGACCAGACCGCCGGCGAGGTGATGCGCGACGTCCTCGTGCTCGACGGCTCGACGCTCGCCTACGAGGCCCTGGCCATCATGCGGACCACCCGCCACCACCTCGTGGTGGTCACCACCCCAAACGGCCCGGCGGTGGCCACCCTGACCGACGTGGTCGAGCGGCTGCTCCGAGCCCCCGCCGGGGCCCGCTGACCCTCCACCCACCCGCCGGTGCGCGAACAGGCCAGGACGCTGGGCCAACGCGGACCTCAGCACACGGACGCTACTCGACGCGTCTGCCGTCCCCGACCAACTTGCCGGCCGAGAGAACATTCAGGTGCAGTAAGGCCTCGCACCCGGTCGTCTGATCAACGTAGGTCAGCCGATCGGAGCCCCGCTGCGAGGACATGCGGCTTTCGCAGTCGCCGATACACCATTCCGCCGCGCCGCAGCAAGGTCACCGGCGACGGCGGATCGCGGCTGCGGTGGTACCGGCTGCGGGCTGCTGACCCCGGCCACCGATCGGCCCGTCGCTCACCGCCTCGGCAAGCCCGCCAGCGTCGTGGTATCCACCCACCGGCCCCGACTGCGTCAGATACTTGTGCCGATGTCCGGTATTGCCCTTTTTGGCCGCGTGGATGCCGTAGTCACCGCCCGGCGTGTAGGCGGGTGGCCACCTCGGTTGCTGCGCGCTGGCCGGACAGGATTGCGCCGTTCATGCTGCCGGAGGTCTCGTCGGCTGTCTCGGTACCAGCCCAGTGCACGAGGCCTACCGGTTCGCGCAGCAGCTGTCCGAATGTTGTCCATGCCTTCGGTCCGACTGCCGGATTCGGCCCGCCGGGCGCGAATACGTCGTTGCCCCAGGAGAAATCGGTGTAGTCGCTGGTCTGGCGTGCGGGCTCACCGTACAGGTGGACGAGGTGGCTGACGACGCGGCGGCGGCGCTCGTCCTCGTCGTATCCGTCGAATGCGCGTGCGTCGCAGAACACCATGAGGATGCCGGGGCCGTTGGCGTGGGGACTGACATCGAAGGTCAGGAAAACGGTCTCGTCGTCGGACATCGCTGTTCCTGAGAGGCCGCCGTCTCGCCAGAAAGGGCGGCTGTAGGCGACGAATGCCTTGCTGAGCGCTCCCAGCCGCCAGCTGCGGGAGAGGCCGTAGTGGCGCTGTGGGAGTTCCGGCGTGAACTCGATCGTCGAGCGGTGGGTCGGTGACGCCGTGACGATGACGTACCGGGCTTCGATCGTGTGGTTGCTGGTCTCGACCGTGACGCGTTCACCGACCGTGGTGATGCGTTCGGCGGGAGCGCCTACCAGCACACGGGAGCCCAACGTGTCGGCGAGCCTCTCGACCAGCGTGTAGGTGGTGCCCAGCACCCGGTCCTGTTGGTCACCGCCTTCGACGGCGAGCATGTGTTCGATGCCGCCGAGGTTCTTGATGTATCGCAGCACGTTGAACAGGGACACGTCGCCGACGGGCGCGCCCCAGTGCACCAGGCTGAAGATGTTCATGAATTTCCGGGTGTTCTTCAAGGCGTGGTTCGCCGTCAGCCATTCTCCGAACGACATCGAGTCGAGCCGTGCGGCACGGGGGTGTTCCCAGGGGGACGAGACGGGAAGAGCGTCGACGGTCTTCTGTAGCTTGCTCGTGATTCGCCAGAGGTCGAGCATGACCCAGGGGGCCAGGGCGGTGATGCTTTCGATCCTGCGCCTGCCACCGAAGGAGACGATTCCCTTGCCCTGGTGGAATTGGGGCACGAACTCGCAGCCGAGGCGGCTTGCGAGATCGCGTACCGCGGTGTGGCCTGGCGCCACCCAGGTCGCGCCGGCATCAACGCAGACGCCCGCAACTTCGGTTCTGCGGATCCTTCCGCCGATCCGGTCGCGCCCTTCGAGGACGACGACGTCATGCCCCGCGCGGGCGAGTTGATCTGCCGCTGTGAGCCCTGCGAGCCCGGCACCGACGACGACGACGTCGGCGGATCGGGTACTGGCGATGTTCATGGTCGTGCTCCTTTCGACGTCGCGATATCTCTCGTCCAGTTGCGGGTCAACACAGCCCTGCCCTGCCCGGCATGCGTCTGCTCTGAGCGCGGTGACGAACGCCAGGTGTCATCGCATCGATCAGGGGCGCGCGTCGGGTTCGGCCAGTTCGAGGAGTGCGGTGCGGGTGAGTGTGAGTTCGTCGTCGGTGATGTAGGAGACGTCGGTTGCGATGGCGGCGGCAACGCCTTCGGCGGCGAACCGGACGGTGTGGGTTCGGCTGGCGGGTAGTCCGTCTTTGAGTAGGGTGGTGCGCCACCATTCGGCGTCGGCGCGCAGCAGCGTGGCGATCTCGGGAATTTCCTCGATGCCTGCCCAGTGGGTGAAGGGGGCGAAGGTCCGGACGGCTTCTTCGCTGCCGCCGCAGAGTGCGCGGACGTAGCCGCGCAGCAGCTTTCCGGCGCGGTTCTCGGAGATGTCGGTGTGGTGCATGACCTCGCTGCGGAAGCGGGCGATGGCATGCTCGACCACCGCGACGAGGAGCGCGTCTCGGTTGGGAAAGTGGTAGAGCACCCCGCCTTTGGATATCTCGGCGGCGGCGGCGACGTCGGCGATGCTGAACCGCATTCCGCGCTCTTGCAGCAGCTGTTCGGTCGCGGCGATGACGGCCTGGCGGGTGCGTTCCCGGTCGCGGGTCGCTGGTCGTCTAGTGGTGTCGGCCATACGGGGTCTCCACTTCCTTGGTCGAGGGGATCAATCGCCACGCGACGGCGGATGCCAACAGTAGGAGCGCCGCAGCGACCAGGGAGGTGACCTGCATGCTCTCGGTGAAGGCGTGTTGTGCCGCGTTCATGGTGGCAGCCAGTTCGTCACCAGTCTGCGCGGCGACGGCGGCGCCGGTGGCGAGGGAGTCGGTGAAGGCGCTGCGTGCGTCTTCGGGTAGCCCCGCGGGGAGATCGAGGTTGGCCCGGTAGAGGGCGTTGTGCAGCGATCCGAGCACGGCGATGCCGAGGGCGACCCCCAGCTCGTAGGCGGTCTCCGACACCGATGACGCGGCGCCTGCCCGCTCTTTGGGAACGGCGCCGACGACGGCGTCGGTGGACAGCGTCATGCTCAGACCGGCGCCCAGGCCGCAGATGGACAGCGCGGCGCACAGCAGCCAGTAGCCGGGAGCATTCTCGGCGGCAGCCAGCAGGGCGAGTCCGGACGCCGAGACGATCATCGACACGGCGATGGCGCGGCCGCGACCCAGGCGGGTGAGCACGGTCGCGGCGATCGCGATGACGAGCATCGACGCGATCGTCGCGGGCAACTCCACCAGGCCCGCTTGCAGCGGGCCGAGGCCGCGGACGAGCTGCAGGTACTGCGAGAAGAAGAACAACAGACCGATGAAGCCGAAGACCGCGATCGTCTCCGCCATGACCGCTCCGGCGAACGCGGGGACCCTGAACAGGGAGATGTCCACCAGCGGATGCTCGAGCCGGCGTTGCCGGCGTACGAACATCGCGCCTGCCGCCAGACCGATCGCCGCGGTGACGGCGACGGCGACATCGAAGCCGTCACTGGCGGCGTGCTTGATGGCATACACGATCGCGACGATCGTCACCACTGACAGCACTGCCGAGGCCAGGTCGATGCGCTTGCCCGCAGAGCCTTTCGACTCCGGCAGCAACGCGATGCCACACACCAGGACGAGCAGCATCACCGGCACGTTGATCAGGAACACCGAGCCCCACCAGAAGTTCTCCAGCAGCGCCCCGCCCACGAGCGGGCCCACCGCCGCGCCACCGGTCGCGCCGGCCGCCCACACCGCGATCGCACTGGCCCGCTGTTTGGGGTCTTCGAACATGTTGCGCAGGATCGACAGGGTCGACGGCATGATCGTCGCGCCGAACAGGCCCAGCAGCGCGCGCGCGAGGATCAGCATCTCCGGGTTCGGCGCGAACGCGGCGGCCACCGAGGCGAGCCCGAACCCGACCGATCCGATCAGCAGCAGCTTCTTGCGCCCGATCCGGTCGGCGAGGTTACCCATCGTCACCAGCAGGCCGGCGAGCATGAACGAGTAGATGTCGCCGGTCCACAGCACCTGCGTCGAGGTGGGCAGCAGGTCCGCGGTCAGCGCCGGGATCGCCAGGACGAGCACCGTGCCGTCGACCGCCAGCAGCACGACGGCGAGCGTGAGCACGACCAGGGAGAGCCATTCGCGCCGGCCGGCGCGGCTTCGGATGAGGGTTGCGGTCACAGCAAGACACTATACCATCTGAACTGTTCAACCGACCGGATGGTCAGTTAGGGGTGACGGTATGCGTGTGCTGGTAGTCGGAGCGGGGATCGCCGGGAGCGTGGCGGCGTTGTCCATGCGTCGGGTGGGGCATGAGGTGACGGTCGTCGACACGGTCGCCGAGCCTTACCGCGGGGGCTATCAGATCCAGCTCGATCGGACGGCCCGGCAGCTGCTTGAGGGCTTGGGGGCCGGGGACGTCATCGAGCGGGCGAGCGGAGACTCCCCGGATATCCGCATCGCCCGCAAAGGTCGCAATCTGGGCAAGTTACGCCCTGTGGGGTACCGGCTCGCGCGCTGCGGCGAGCTGGTGAGCGCAATCTCCCGTTACGCCTCGACGGTCGTTCCTGTCCGCTTCGGGTGCCGCCTGACCGCGATCGAACAGCGCACCGAGCACGTCGTCGCACACTTCGACGACGGCACCACCGGCAGCTTCGATGTGATCGTCGGCGCGGACGGCTTGCGGTCCACCGTTCGGCGCCTGGTCTTCGGCGCCGACGACGCCTTCGTCTATCTCAACGGTTACACCAGCGTCTGGATCGATGTGCCGGCCAGCGCCGCACGGCGCGACAGCGCAGACCTCCTACTTGGCGCCGGCTCCACCGCGCAGATCTTCCCCTACCCCGGCACCGAGGAACTCCTGCTGCTCACCTCCCTGAGCACCGGTGAGCACCGATGGAATGCACACGAGCTGCTTCCCAGCGTACGGAAGCTGCTGAACGCGAACGGCCCACGATTCAACGACCTGACGGCCTACACCAACACCGTCGACACGATCCGCGTCACCCGCTTCGCGCAAGTCCGCATGCCCCGCTGGCACACCGGACGCGTCGTGCTCGTCGGCGATGCCGCGCACTGCGTCGACCCGCTCTCCGGCTCAGGCGTACACGCCGCGCTGCTCGGCGCCAGCGTCCTCGCCGCCGAACTACCCACCAATCCTCGCAACCTCGAAAGCGCCCTGCGCCGCTACGACACCCGCGTCCGGCCTGTCGCGAAACTCCTGCAACGCGCCACCGCCGGCCTGCTCCAAAGCCTCACCGGCCGACACCTTCGCCAACGCCTCGGCGCCATCCCCGAACTACTGCACGCCACAGCGAACATCGTCCCCGCCACCATCCCCCGCTCCCGCTCACTCACCCGCAGCAACCTCACACGGCAACCCGCCGAAGCCACGCAAGCCCTCAACAGAGAGCCGAAACGACCCGACCGCCCAGACCACCAAGCGGACCCCAGGCCACGCTGATCCGCTGACCACCTCGACCGCAACGCCCGGCCCTTGACCACCAAGCCCAAGCCCTGCCCGCGAACGGCCGGCTTCCGCGACGGCGCCGACACCACGGCATCCGCGCGAGCCTTGCTCCCAAACTCCGCAACACGCCCTAACCGCCCACCGGAGCCCACCATGAGCACCCCGTCCATCGTCCTATTCATCTGCGCCAACAACACCGGCCGCTCCCAGATGGCCGCCGGATGGCTACGCCACCTCGCCGGCAACAGCGTCCGCGTTCACTCAGCCGCAGCCACACCCGGTCAACTCAACCCCGCCACGCTCGCCGCCATGACCGAGGTCGACATCGACATCGACACCACACAACCCTGGCAAATCGACGACCAGGCCCTCCTCACCAGCGACGTCATCATCACCATGGGATGCGGCGACACCCCACTCCTCTTCCCCCGCAAACACTACGAAAACTGGAACATCGACGATCCCTCCGGTCACGACCTCGACACCGTCCGCGCCATCCGCGACGACATACGCGCACGCGTCGAACAGCTCCTCACCCGGCTACGCGCCGAACACTGACCTAGACAGGCAGCCCCGCAGATGGCCTTCGCACGTGTCCATCCGCCCCGACGGCAGACCGCTACACCCTCAGCACGCCACCCGGCACTTCACCGACTCGTCACCCGAGCCGACCTCCCACCGATCCGGCTCCACGACCTACGTCACGGCGCGGCGTCCCTCGCCCACGGAGCCGGAGCCGACCTCAAAACCGTGCAAGACCTCCTCGGCCACGCCAGCATCGTCACCACCGCCGACACCTACACCAGCGTCCTACCCCCCGCCCAGCGCAGATGCGCCGACGCCACCGCACGCCTGGTCCTCGCCGCAGCCCGACCCACCCGCAAAACAGCAGGTCAAAGCCCCCGCACCACCACGATGATCACAGAGAGTTACGACACCCGCATGACACCCACGCGACACCCACCATCCAGAGCGGACGATCAACAAAAAACGCCTGACCGCGTTTCCGCAGGCCAGACGTTATTTGATCTTGTGCGCCCGAAGGGACTCGAACCCCTAACCTTCTGATCCGTAGTCCGAACCCGTCAGATGCTCTCTACGCTGCGTAATCATCACTTTGTGCGTATCGCTGAGTGCTGTTGCGTGCCGAAACAAGTGGCTGAGTATCTGCTGGTCAGGGCGGTACCGCGATTCGAGTGCAACATCCTGCGGGGCGACGATCGGCCGCGCGGGACGCACTGTGCTTGTTTTGTTCCGAGCGTGCGGGTCATGCGCCGAACATCCGAGCACCAACGGAGCACCATCACGGCTGGTAACCGCCGCTGTAGTGCGGCCGACCGTCCGCTGCCAGTGGTAAGGCCCGCGACGAGTTGCTGTCGTTGTCCCAGGAGCAGGCCGGCCGGCCCTGGACCCTGGCCCGCTGGCTCCGGTACTGGCTGTCGACCAGGACCCGGATCCGACCGACCACACGACTGCACTACATCCGCGACGTCGAGCCCTTTCCTGATTCCGCACCTGGGTCAGTTGACCCTCGGCGATCTGAACTCGCGGCAGCTCACCGCCGCGTTCGCACAGATCGCCGCCACCCGCAACCGGCACGGGCAACCCCAGACCGCCTGCACCGGATGCACTGGCACCTCAACTGCTGGCCGCCACCGCCTACCGCGACGCCTCCGTCGTGTCCCTGGTCGAAGTGCACGACATGAACCGGCGACGGGCACTGGTCGGCGGATCTGTGCCCAGCAGGCGGTCCCGTCGGATTCAAGATCTTCCTTCCGGGCTGGGACTTCCTGCCCGACGCCACCTGCGCCCGGCTCTTCGTCCACCTTCATCAGGTGACGTCGGACGCATAGGCGCAGCTGCGCAGGTGCTTCACCGGCAGCCCGGCCGCCACACCGCCGCGGACACCGCTTCCTCACCCTTCTAACCATTGACGGCTTCAATCGATACTCACGGCGAGGGGTCGCGCCGTCGACGACCAAGCGCGTGCTCTTCTGCGCTCCGTCGACAACGCGCAGCGGGGCCGGCGTCCAGGGGTGGAGCGCCGGCCCTGCGCCATAGCCGATGCTGTTCCCGCCCACACCCCCAAGGGTCAGTAGCTCAGAGTGCCTGATGTCAACCAAGGAACGCGGGCAGCGCAGATGGCGGTGATCTGAGCGCACGGCAGCTGACCGCGGCGTTCGGGCAGATCGCGGCCACCCGTAACCGATCGGGGCAACTGCAGAGCACCTGCACCCTGCAGCACATTCACACAACGCTGCGGGCGGCGCTGACCGGCGCGGTCCGAGAGGATCTGCTCACCACCAACCCGGCCCGTCACGTAGAGCTACCCGCGCGTCCGCCGCGTCCACAGGCCCAGGTGTGGACCGAGACCCGCGTAGCCGAGTGGAAGGCCACCGCGCAGCGGCCCGCCGTCGCGGTGTGGAAACCCACACAGCTGGTCGCTCTCCTCGACTACGGTGGATATGTCCCGACAGACCCAAGACGTCAGACTCAGCAACGAGGGAACCAACCAAGAATGCAGCCCAGCGGCAGGCGCGGGCAACGCTTGGCGCAAGCCCTCGCAGCAGCGCCTCCACAGTCCGCCGCCCGATGACGGCGAATGATTTTGATCTTGGTTGAATGTCGTCCGAATGTCAGCTGCGATGCCGCCGAATGTCAGTGCTGCTAAGGCGGACGGAGCTGGCAAGATCGTCGCCATGCTTGTCACCTTGTCGTCCGGCGCCCACGCCTCGCACGTGCTCGACCTGCTGTTCCGGGCCAAAACAACGATCGGGAACAACCACGGTGATCTGACCAAGTACCTGGACTGGGCGAACGAGAACGCTCGGGTCCTGCGCAACCAGATCCGGTCCACCGATATCGACCGCCTGATCTTCACCGCGCGGTTCTGGCGCTTGGCCGAGTTCGGCGACCGCCGCGATCGGTTTACCCAGGATCTACTCAGCGCTGAGCTCACCGAGCGGGCCGACGTGTGGGAACAGGCATGGTCAGCGCTCAAGGCCGAGATCGCCAGGTGGAGCTCCGACGCTTACGTGATCGTGGTGGACACCAGCGTCTTCATCCACCACCCCGACAAGATCCGTGACATCGCGTACGCAGATCTGCTCAACGTCGGATACGAGGAGGTACGCCTCGTGGTGCCCCGGGTGGTGGTCGACGAGCTGGACCGGCTCAAAGAATCGGGCAACCAACAGAGCCGGTGGCGTGCCGCGCACACCCTCGGCGTTCTGGACGAGCTGCTGGAGCAGCCGCGATCACGCGTGACGATCCGCGAGGCCGACAACCACAACGAGGTCATCGAAGCCGGCGGTGTGCCCCACGACAAGGTCACCATCGAGGTGCTGTTCGACGACGCGCACCATGTGCGGCTGGCCGACACCGACGACGAGATCATCGATCGGACACTCGCGCTGCAGCCCTACACCCGATCGCTGCCCATCCGGCTGCTGACCATGGACACGAGCATGGCCCTACGCGCCCGGATGCTCGACGTACGAGTCCTCAAGCCCACCAAGGACATAGGCGACGAGCCAGCAAAGCCAGAGCCCAAGCCGACGGTCAAGACCAAAGCCGTGCCAGCCCGGTAGACATCGCACGGTGTGGCGATGATTCCCCAGTCGGGCTGACCACCGGGCAGACCGCCCTGGCCACCGCCCGTGCCACCGGGGAAATCGCCAGCGATGGGCAGCCTTGAGGAACTGGAACGGCGGATCACGGCGAGGGAGGTCGAGTTGGCGATCGTGTGGCAGGCGGCAGCGGCCCGCCTGGGCCCCTGGCCGCCAGCGCCGACCGCGACGTCGCGGAGTACCTCGCCGAACTCCGCGGCCACACTCGCATGCTTGGTGCGCTCCGCTAGACCCAGGTAGAGCAAGCCCAGAGTCTCAACAGGGTCGGCGTGAAGGTTGACAGCCTCACCACCAGCCGGCACGGTGACCCATGACCACCTACGGCGAATACAAAGGTCGGAAGCGGCTGACCGCCCGATACCGACAAGAGATCCGCAGCTACGGCACCCACGGCGACCCGACCGAGGCCATGATCGAAGCCGAGTCGACCGTCTTCGGCTACCTCGGCGACCCCGGCCTGCCGCACCACTACGCCGGCGTGTACTTCATCGCCAGCGACCCCTTCATCAAGATCGGCGAGGCCGCCGACCCGTACGAGCGGATGCGCCCCTTTCATGGCGGCAACCCCCACGGCCTGGAGTTGCTGCACGTCATCGCCGAAGACAGCAAGTACGCCCGCAAGCGACGGGAGCACGATCTCCACCTGCGCTTCGACCACCTGCGTCTCCCCGATCATCTCGAATGGTTCCAGAACCACCCCGAGCTGACGGGGTTCATCGGCTCCATCTGCTCCGAGAAGTGTTACCCGTGACCGGCGACCACGGCGCCACCCGCGCCGCTGACCGACCGGCTCGGCAGCGCCCCACTCGACGCCGACCGCCCCGAGCAGGCCCCGCAGGAGCCGCAGCCCGCCCGCGCACGTCCTCGGTAGGTGAGACCGACACCAGACCAAGGGCGGCAAGGTCTCGCAGCCGATAAGCGAGCGCGCTTCCCGGAGTCCCGCGACCGGGGCAAGGATTTTCTGCCTCGCTCGGCCCCCTACGTCCATCGACAGATGTGGTATCAAGCGAGGCAGACCAGAGGCCTCGACTCCCGAGCAGGCAGAACTTGAGGAGCGCAGCTTGACCGTCGTTGACGGCCGCACCGATTCGGAGAGGCTAGAACTCGGGCGCACCGGCCCTCGCACCGGACGGACCAGCCCTATGCCCGGACGGTCCCGCCTGTCGCGCCTCGCAGTTGGTTGAGGAACTCTTGGGTGGCCTTCGTGTGTGGGTGTTCCAGACCGAGGGCGATGGTCCGTCCGGTGAGTGTGTTCTGCAGCCATCCGACGGCGTCATCCAGGTAACCGGCGTACGCGAGCCACTCACCGAAGTTGTGCATACTGTTTAGCGTTGCTGGAGCATATTGGCCGAGAACACGTTCACTGTCGTCGATAAGATCCATCCAGGCGTTTGCCGCCTCGTCCGCATCCATTTCGAGAGACACGCCGAGCAGATAGTTATTACGCGCGGTCAATGTTTGCGGATGGTCCGAGCCCATCACCCGCACGTGGTCGGCCCGCACGGTATCAAGCTCTTCGGCCGCTTCCCGGACCTCTCCGGCCGCTTGGAGTGCTTGGGCGAGGTTGCTTCGAGTCGCGAGTGTGTCGGGATCGTCGGGGCCGAGCTGATGCAGGCGTGTTTTGAGCACACGTCGCAGAAGTGGGATGGCCGCCCGCGGGTTACCGCATTCCATGATCCAGCGAGCGTGCAGACCCTGCGCCGTGAGAGTGTCCCGATGGTCGGGGCCGAAGAATTCGAGCAGGTCGGCGGCCAACTGGGCGAACATCACGCGGGCCTTCTCGTACTCCCCGACCTCCCCGTACATTCCGGCAAGGTGCCCCCGTGCGTCGAGCGTGTGGATGTTTCGCGGTCCGAAAACCCGCTCGCAGTCGACCAGAATCTGCTTCATCTCTTGGACGCCTCGGGCCAGGGCGCCGGCTTTAGCTCGGCAGACGACTAGGTTGGCGCGGGCCACGATGGTGCCAGGGTCGTCGGGTCCTTTGTGGCGCTCGAAGTCATCGACCAGTTCCTCGTGGATCGCGATGGCGCTGACGGGATCTCCGGCTGCTGCCCGCCATCGGGCGGCAAGACCGCGGATCTCCAAGATTGTCGGATGATGAGGCGGCAGATGCTGCATCGCTGAGGCCAGCAGATCCTCGAAGTACTCGACGGCACCCAGCGGATCTCCGCGTTCGCCTTGACGGACGCCGGCCAGGATCAGTACCGGGTGCACGGCCGATCCGATGAGCTCGCCGTGGTCGTGACGCCGCAGCGCGTCGACGTTGGCCCGCATCGTCAGGGCGAGTTCCGCACTATGCCCGCCGTTGAGCCAGTACTCCAGCAGCAGATCAGCAGCCGCCCAGACCACCGACGAGCGGCGGTCGACGTCGAGTTCCTCGCGGGTGACACGCTGCACGAGCGCATGAACCCGGACGATGTCACCGTCGTGGCGAAGCAGGCTCAGCCGATGCAGCGTCAGCAGGCCGTCCTGAAACACATCGATGTCGACAGGAGTGAGGGCACCAGTCGCTCCGGCATCCGAGTGCACCGCGTAGGAGAGCCAATTTCGGGCAGCGTGCCCGGTCACGAGGCCGGCCAGGATGCTGTCGGAGTCCAGAACACTGAGCAGTTCCATCAACGGCCGGGCGACACCGGCCGGCGGAAGCCGATCTGCGACGTCCATGGATAGTGACCAAGTCGTCGCGACCGTGTGACGGTGCTCGTCGGGTAGTGCGTCCGGTTCGGGTAGCAGTTCGAACAGGCGCCTGCGTCGGTCCGCGAATCGGTGCCGGTACTGGCTGCACCGTAGCTGCCGATCAAGCATGAACGCCGCGGCCTGGGCAAGTGCGAGCGGCAGTCTTTGCAGGTCGTCGACAACGCCGTCGATGTCGTCAGCGAGTACATGGCGTTGCTGGAGTGCCGAGCGCAAGTAATCGAATGCCTGTTCGGCGCTGAAGACATCCACGTCGACGACCCGTCGCTGGGATCCGGTAAGGGCGGCGTCACGACGTCTGGTCGTGACGGCGACTCTTCCGGCAGGTCCTCGCGGCCAGAGACCGCGTAGGTCGGCAGTCGTCTGCAGATCATCGAGAACGACAACCCAACCATCCTGCGTGGTTGCCAACCAGGCGAGAAACCGCTCGGCTGCCAGTTCGACACTGTCCTGCGGGCCAAGCACCTCACGAGCCGCCTCCGCGTAGGTCGCCAGTACCTGGTCCCGAGACGACGCGGTCACCCAGACGACCACGGCAGAGTCTGGGCCGTAGGCGCGGACGAAGTCAGCGGCGAGTTGTGTCTTACCGACGCCACCCAGACCCGTTAGGACAACTGTCTCCCCGGGGCGGACATCATCGTACAACCCGCCACGCGGCTGAAATGACGCCGCGAGGGCAGGCACGAGTCCGACACGGCGTGGTACCGCAACCCGTTGGCCCACAGGGCGCTGTGTCACCGCGACCGCTGGATCCAAGCCGTGCGGCTCGGGAGAGAGCGCGCGCGTCAGGGTTTCGGTGAGGGCCTGGGCTGTCTCTTGGCCGCAGAAGCGTCCGACCCATGCCCGCCCGAAGAAGTCGTCGACCAGAAGCGGCTGGTCCTTCAAAAGCGTGGAGACTTCTTGCAGACCCCACGGGACGAAGGCAATCCTGAGCCCGGCCAACCGTTCGGTCTGCTCCCGGATCATGGTGTCGAACTTCGTGTCCTGAAGATCGAAGGAGGTGGCGAAGTAAAAGGTCGCCGTCCGATCGGCCCATTCACCCTTCAACAGGTCATCGACAGCCTTCCTAATCTTGGCGGGGGTCAGCGACCTAACCCTGCGGGACTGCAGGGCGATGTAGTCCCGACCGCCATTCCCATCCGGAGTCAGATCGATCGGGAGCCGGGCGTAGGCATCGATCCCCGCTTGGGCCTGCCCTCGAACGCCAAAAAGCTTGACGAACTGCAGCGGCTGGACCGTATCCAACAGCCTGACAAACAGACGCTCGGCGTCAGCCCACTGCAGGTCACCTATCGGCAGCACCTGAGCCCGGGTATCAAGCGGCGGCGCCGGAAGGGGTCCTGCAGGGGCAGCGGCCCACGAGAGCGCCTCGGCCCGGTTCGCAACCTTCACCTCGTCAGCGTGAACCATATCGGCCTTCCCTCGCCGTGACTTATCGATGGCCCCGACTGTGCCGGGTACCGACCAGCCGCTGGCCAATCTGCCGCATCATGCCCGGAATAACAACGCCTTGGCGACCCTGCCAGATACCGCGTTCAGGGTAACTACCTCTTTGCCCACCGGTGCAAGTGCGTCGATCGACGCCACCGCCACCACGTGCTTATACATGCTGAAACGGACGACCGTGTGTCTGCTGGTCAGGGCGATGACGGGAGCGGGGTTCCAATCTTCCGCAGCCGGCGATTGGCCATGCAGGACGTGCTGTGCTGGTCCTGTTCCGAGCGTGCTGGTCAGGTTCCGAACATCCGAGCACCAACGGAGCACCACCACGGCTGGTAACCACCGGCGCGAAGACCCTTACTGGTCGTCGCTGCGAGCGCGTACCGAGCGTCGGACGGCAGCGGTCGACGAGCCTCCGTGAGACGCTCACGTTCCGAGGCTAGTTGATCGCCTGCTGTAGATTGCAGTGTCGTGCTTCTCGTGGCAGCGAATCCGGAGCCCGTCGCGCAGCCCACGTTCTGGGAGAACGTCGTCTGCATTCTGTTCTTCTCGTCGGCAGGCGTGCTGTACGTCTGCTACTACTTCGGCTTCAGGATCGACGCCAAGTGTCTCGTCCTCACCAAGACCACACACAAGCCCTGCATGAAGGACGGCAAGGTTCTCGTAGGCTGCCCAAAGCACAAGCGACAGAAGATTGTGGCCTGGGTTCGCCATCTCGGCGCTGCAAGTTGGCTGGATCCTTGGCTTCACCGGATACACATCGTTCCGCCGTCGTTCGCGGCTGTGCCGTCACCTCCGACGCCGGCAGCCGTCCAGGAGGTTGCGTCGCCGGTGGTGACCCAGACACCTGGCAGACGGATGGCGTTCGAAGCCCGTATCGCGTTGTGGGCGTTGGGCTTTGGCGCGCTCCAGGCGGTCACAGCCCTTGTCGCGCTCGCTGTCGATGTCGCCGCTGGCAAGTAGCGGCTGGCCCTTCCCCGGGTTCGCGGCTCCACCCGCATCACGCTACTGGCCTCGGAGCGCCTCATGAAGGCCGCCACGGGTGGAGCAGGACATCCGATAGGTGGCCGCCGTGCCGGGCCGGTGGCGGGGCGTCACCCGATCGGCGCGGTTGCCGCTGGCAGGTACCGTGTTCTTGCGCCGCGCCGAGCTGCGTCGTGCCAGAGCGGGTGGGTTGCAGACGTCGTACGGGGGCGGTCGCCATGTGGTCGGACAACGAGACCGACGTGGATTTGCTGGGCTTCGAGTTCCTGCTCGACAGCCTGCTCGTCGTCCTGTCAGAGCCGAAGCTGCTCCCGCTGACCGTCGGGGTGCTCGGCGACTGGGGGTCGGGCAAGAGCAGTCTGATGAAGCAGGCCTGCGCCGAGCTCGCCGCCGATCCCGGGCAGGACGCCGGCGAGAAGCGGCGCTACGTATGTGTGCCGTTCAGCCCGTGGCGCTACGAGGACTACGAAGACGTCAAGGTCTCGCTGATGTCCACGGTCTTGAGTCAGCTCGCGGCGGCGGTTCCGGAGCAAGAGGAAGAGCAGGAGGAGATCGGGCGGTTGCGGGCGTTGGCTCGCAAGCTGCGCCGGCCGGCTCGCCGGGTGGCCCGCAGGGGGACGGGGCTGATTCCGGGCTCCGTTCCGCTCGTGGCGGGGATGCTGGATCCGAGCATGGATCCACAGATGTTGCAGTTGATGCAACAGGCGGCGCAGGCTGGCGCGGCGGCGGCGGCCCAGCGCCTCGAGGACAGCCCTGAGCCGGCGGCCAGCGCGGCCGCGGAGCCGATCACGGAGGTCGACGACTTCCGTGACCGCTTCGCCGCGTTGATGGAGGCCCTCAAGGACGAAGTCGCAGCGGTCGTGGTGTTCATCGACGACCTCGACCGCTGCCTGCCCGAAACTGTCGTGGACACCTTCGAGGCAATCCGGTTGCTGCTGGGCGCGCCTCGTACGGCGTTCGTACTCGCCGCGCACCCGCAGATCGTCGCGGTCGCTATCGACGCCCGGTACCCGGAGCTGCGCGACGACCAGCGCGCCTCAGGAATCGGCGCGCAGTACCTCGAGAAGATGCTCCAGCAGAAGATCACCGTGCCCGCGCTCGCGATCCCCGAGGCGGTCACCTATGTCAACCTGCTCCTGGCCGAACTGCACCTGGGTGAGGACGAGTTCGGGGCG
This sequence comes from Micromonospora sp. USAFONa4, assembly GCF_057197825.1. NCBI lineage: Bacteria > Bacillati > Actinomycetota > Actinomycetes > Micromonosporales > Micromonosporaceae > Micromonospora > Micromonospora sp. USAFONa4. Next base: position 3,154,555 of record NZ_CM170072.1, read on the forward strand.
GTACGCGAGCACGTCGTTGCGCAGCGGGCGACGAACATGCTCGAAGTGATCTTCGACCTGGGAACGCTGGCCGACCTCAAGATTGACGCGCCGCCGGAGTTGGTGACCGATCTGCAGTGGGCGGCGCAGATCGCGCCGGTGCTGGCAGGCGGCTCGCGACGCAACCCACGCCAGCTCAAGCAGTTCCTCAACACATTGCAGCTTCGACGCTTGAGCGCGGGCCGGCGCAAGGTGAGCCTCGACCCGTCGATCCTGGCCAAGTTGATGCTCCTGGAGGACCAGCAGTTTCCGCAGTTCCAGCAGTTGTTCGACTGGCAGGTCACCGCCCGGGGGGCGTCATGCCCCCAGTTGGCGGCAGCTGAGCAATTGGTCTTCTCCGAGGGAGACAACGACTCCGATCCGCAGCAGGATCCGCCCGCAACCGACCCAAGCGGGGCCGCCGAGGCTCCGGCCAAGGCCCGCAAGAAGGCCAAGCCCGCCGCGGTGAAGCCCGTCGACGAGACGGTGCGGCAATGGGCCGACAAGCCGGAGGTGCAGGCGTGGTTGCAGCTGCCGCCCCGCCTGGGAGCGGTGGATCTTCGCCCGTACTTCACCTATTCCCGCGACAGGCTGAGCCTGGACGTGGTGACACTCGGGCGTCTCAGCGGCCGTCAGCAGCGGCTGCTGCAACATCTGCTCGGCGTGACAAGGTTGCGCCGAGCAGCTCTGGAAGACTTGAAGACCGCACCGCAGGCCGACCACGACGCCGTAATCGAAGCGCTCGCCCGCGAGTTGCTGACCACCCCGGACAAGGCGTTCACCGCGGTGTGCGAGGCCATGGAGAAACTGCCGGGCTCGCGCAACGCGCTGTTCGCCGCGCTCGGCCGGCTTCCCGTCACTGCGGTGCCAGCCCAGCAGGTTGCCACGGTGGCTGCGCGTCTTCCCGCCGACGATCCTCGGACCGATACGCTGCTGACCAGCTGGCACAACGCCGACCGGGCGGATCTGACCGGCATGGTCGCGCTCGTGCGTAAGGCCCGAGCTTCGCGCTGATGGGAACCTCGACCGACCGCACCGGCGGCAGCGGCGGTGCATGGACGCCGCTGAAACACGCCGCGACCTCGCTCATGCAGGCAGCCGACTCGGGCCGGCGCAGCCCGACTGTGCTGCGCCGGGTCTTGGCTCGTCACGTCGCCGTTCTCGGCGGCGTCACCGGCGCGGTCGCCGGGGCCAGAGCTGGACGCGTCGGGGCCCAACGCCTGGGTGCGGTACTCGCCGGAATCGGCGGCACCGGCCTCGGTGAGACCCTGGACGCTCAAGGCCTCGGCAACCTCGTCGGAGCCGACCGGCTCATGGTCCTGGACGCCCTGGCCGGTTACGTCGCCGGAGACGGCGCCGACCTCGACAGCCAAGCCGCCCGCGACGCGATGTTCGACGTGCTCGCCGAACTGTTCCCCGATGCCGACAGCTGGGCCGAACTCGACGCCGTGAGCCTGGACGCCGACCACGTCCGGGACCTGCTCGAACTGTTCCTCGCCCGCTACATCTACAACCGCATCCCGGTGATCGCCGAGCGTCTCGCCCGCCTCGACGACCCGGTCAAGACCCAGCAGGCAGAGCAGGACCTGCAGCAGATGGTGCACAGCTTCGTGCACCTCGGCATGCCCTCAGACGCCCTGCAGGTCGACTGGGCCGGACCGCAGGGACGCGCCATCATCGACGAAACGCTGCGCACGGTCTACGAGGCGCTCGACATGCTGGAGAGCTGAGATGCCCACCGCGACGGTGCGGATGCGCATCCGCACAGCGCTGACCGAGCCCGTGCCCAACGGCGTGCACCGCCTGCTGGACTGGGCACCAGGCAGCCGAAAGGCGACCATCGAGTTCACGACCGCCTTCTTCGACGGCTGGACACCCACCCGCGCCGGCATCGACCTGTTGCGCTTCGCCGCCGGGGTCTACTGCGGCGACCGGACAGTCCAGCGCCGAACCCAACGTGACGGCTGGACCCGGAGCATGCGCGTCGACGTGCCGGTCACCGACCCCGCCCTGTGGGGCGAAACCGGATGGGCGCAAACACTCGGCTTCCTCACCGGTGACCAGTGGGACATCAGGGCCCGCCGCAACCGTACCCCCGCGCCCACGGCCGCCGGTCTCCAGATCGACGCTGTCTCACTATTCTCCGGCGGCCTCGACTCGCTGTGCGGGGTGATCGACCTGCTCGAAGAAGACCCCGACCGGCGACTGCTGCTCGTTGGTCACCACGAAGGCGGGCAAGCCTCCACCGCCCAGCGCGACCTCTACACTGCGCTTTCAGAAACCTACGGCGAGCGCGTCCACCTGCGCCGGCTGTTCTGCCGACCGGCCCCGCCCGACGAACAGCAAGCCCAACCACTACCCGGCCACCACGAACGCACCACCCGATCCCGGTCGCTGCTGTTCATCTCCGCCGCACTCGCCGCCGCATCAGCCATCGGCCCGACAACCCCGGTCTACGTGCCGGAAAACGGGTGGATCGGGCTGAACGTACCCCTGACCAGGGCACGCACCGGCTCGGCAAGCACCCGCACCACCCACCCGCATTTCATGACTCTGCTCTCCGAGTCCTGCCGGCGCAGCGGAATCGACAACCCGATCATCAACCCCTACCGGCTACAGACCAAGGGCGAGATGATGAAAAACTGCCGCAACCGGCGTCTGCTCGCCCAACTCGCCTCCCTGAGCGTCTCCTGCTCCCACCCCGAGACCCCACGCTGGCGCGAGCGCCCCCAAGGCAACTGCGGCTACTGCCTACCCTGCCTCGTCCGCCGCGCCGCCTTGGCCCGCATCCACCGCGACGACGCCGCCACGTACTCCTGGGACGCCCTGCACGACGACGGCCTCCTGCACCCCGACCGCCGCACCGGCGCCGACCTACGAGCACTTGTCCACGGCGTCAACCCCAGCCGCGACGACCTGAGCCTGCTGCGCAACTCTCCACTACCGGCAGGCGAACACCAGCAACACCTGCAACTGTGGCGGCGCGGTGCCGCAGAGATCCGCGCATGGCTCGCCAACGCCGACGGTGCTCTCGCAGAGTTGACCACCACCTCTTGGGGAAGCCGATGACCGATCAGCTGCTCGACACCCACTGTCATATCGATGCCTACCCCAACCCGAGTACCGTGCTCGCCGCTGCTACCGCCGCCGACGTGCAGGTGGTGGCCGTCACCAACAGCCCCGACGACTACCGACGCATGACGACGCTGCTACCGCGCACCGGCGCCGCGCGCGCCGCCCTCGGCCTGCACCCGCTCCACGCCCACCGGCTCGGCATGGGCGGCGTCCTGCGCTTCAGCCGCCACGCCGCCACCGCCGCCTGGATCGGTGAAGTCGGCCTCGATTTCTCCCCAGCCGGACGCGATACCCGCGACATCCAGCTGCGAGTATTCGACGCCCTGTTGGCCCTGCCACAACTACGAGACCGTCCGGTCACCGTCCACACTCGCGGAGCCGACCGGATCGCCGTGCAACGCCTCACCGACGCGAAAATCCGGGCGGTCCTGCACTGGTACACCGGCCCGTTAGGCATCGCCGACGACGCCTTGGCCGCCGGTCTGTTCTTCTCCATCAACCCCGCCATGCTTCGAAGCGTCAAGGGACGCACCCTGCTAGCCCGTCTACCTCGAGACCGCGTGCTGTGTGAAACCGACGGCCCCTACACCAGACACGACGGCCAACCGGCGCAACCCGCAGACCTCCCAACACTTGTCGATGACCTTGCAGAACACTGGGGCCTCGACAATGAGCAGACAAGGTGCCAACTGCTCGCGAACCAAAGCTTCATCACCGGTACGAAGTAGGTCGCACGGCCCTTGAAGGTGCCCGGACCGAGCACGACCGCCGTCATATGGCCTCGCAGCAGAGCAGCGCATCCGGCGCTGGGCGTCGGCCTCCTTCGGGGGGCTGTCTCGCTAACGGCTCTGTCTCACATTCGGTGGTAGCAGAGAGTAGGGGCCCAGCCGGCCGGACGGCAGTACTGTCCAAATCGGCATTATCGGGGCAAAGGTATGGCGGATCCATGTTTGAAGCCTTCACACGCGCCCTGAAGTGCCAATGTCAGAGGCTCGCGTCCACGCCTTCAACGCCGCTACAGAACGTCACCACCGAAAGTGAGCCAGAGCCTCGCTAACGGTGTTTTCAGATCATGAGGCGCCCTGTGGATGGGATGGATTACAACCCGACCGCAGGCACGCTCAGCGCGTGGGTGCCGACCGCTGGAAGCCATCACGATCTACCAGGGAATCCGGGAGGCGGACCTCGAAGCGGCACCTCGGTCGCGTCCGTAGTCCACTCTGACGGTTTCGTTGCGTTACGGGCTGCGCAAAATCGAGTGGGGCCATCTGGGGAACTTCTGTCACTATGGCCGCATGCGGGTCATGATGGACACCAATCTTTGGTCCTCGGTCGGAGACGAAGGAGTAGCTAGATCGTTCGATAAGATGGTGACTGCACGGGGCCTCGAGGTTGTTGTTCCTCCAAGTACGCTGCTAGAAGTCATTCGGCTGCCAGTGCCGCATGTTCGGCAGCGAATCATCGAGGCAATGGCGGTGGGTCCGCGTCGACGGCTTGCCACGGAGGCGCAGTCCGAATCGGCAGAGATGATCAATGAAGTTCGTCGGGTCCGCCCGGGGTGGATTCGCTCAATGCCGGATACCGGCAAGGTGGCATCCCTGAATACATTTTGGACCAAACAGATCTGGCGGCGGGCACTGCGGGACTCGCAGCCGTTGCACGAGTCCCAGATGCGCCAGCGTCCACGGAGCGAGTACCTTGTGCGGCGCCAGCGGGATCAGCGAGCCGAGATGCTCAAGTCCAAATTCGGAGTTCGGCCGCTTACCGCGATCCTCGCCACGCCCCTTCCGGAGGCGCCAGACTGGTATCTTGACGGGTGGTCCGGCGAGCCGGTTGAGATGTGGCGGCTCGAGTGTCGCGACCTGTACTGGCGCGAGCTCGCGACGCTCGGTGGCCGGGCCTTCCTGACGGAGGAGGACGCGACTTTTGCCGACTGGATCGGCGCCTACGTCGACCTGTCGAAGTTGCGTTCCAACCGTGCCGATTTCACCAAATTCTGGGTCAGTGACGTTGTCATAGAAGCAATGAAGCGAAACTGGATCAGGTGGGCGATCCGGCTTGCTCAGGCCGCCCTTAAGATCACCGACGGCAACCCAGCCGACGAGCAGCACAGCTCATATCTTGTTGAATGTGATCTTTTCCTGTCTGCCGATGCGAGATACGTGTCGACCTTGGAACTACTACGTGCGGACGCGCCGTTCTCGGTTGCCGAGTCCCGGCTGGTCAGCGGCGACCGCAGCATTGCTGTCCTTGACCGGGTCGCCGCCGTGCTGTGAACGCTGTTTCTGGGATGACTTGTGGTACGAACCTGGGCCGCGTTCGCGCAGAACGGCGTCGACCGGCGGCTGGTCTGCTGGCCGAGGTGTTTCACTTGCATGGATGTGGAACGGGTTGTCTGCGGGCGATGCTGGCCTCGTAAGACTGCCGAAGGCGCGTGGCACGGTCGCCGGCACGGGTAGCCTGCGGCGGTGAGCACACCATCCGGCGACTACACGGCGACGCTTCCACGAGAACGCATGGGCGCCGCAGTTCTGTTCACCGACGCTGCCAGGCGGGCTCTGCTGGTCGAGCCCACCTACAAGGACTACTGGGAGATCGTCGGCGGGTGTGTCGACGCCGACGAGTCCCCCCGGCAGGCGGCGGTCCGTGAGGTCAAGGAGGAGTTGGGCAAGTCGATCGTCCCCGGCCGGCTGCTGGTTACCGACTGGGTGCCGCCGCGGCCGGGACGCACCGAGGGTGTCATGTTCGTCTACGACGGTGGCGCCCTCGACGAGCTGGGCACGGCTGACATCCAGCTGCCGCCAGACGAGCTACGCAGCTGGGCCTGGTGTGACCAGGAGCAGATCCGCGAACGGATGTCGGAGCTGCTGGCCCGCCGGGTGATCGCCGCGCTGCGCGCCAAGGCCGAGGGCACGATGTTCGACCTGGAGAACGGCTTTCACACGCACTGACTTGCACCAGCGGCGCGCACCGGGGAGGACGGTGCGCGCCGTCTTGCACGGCCGCACTACCGAGGAGATGCTCGGACCACTTGGCCGATGTGTTCGGCGGCGCTGATGGCATCCTCGTGTTCCCAGACCCGGACTACGACCCATCCGGCATCGGCGAGCAGCTGGTCTGTCTCTCGGTCGCGAGCTCGATTCCCGTCGATTTTCTCATGCCAGAACTGGTCGTTGATTCGAGCGGGACGGTAGTGGTCGGGGCATCCGTGCCAGTAGCAGCCGTCCACGAATACCGCGACGCGAGCGGTGGGGAACACGACGTCGGCGGTTCGCCGAAGTGTGGGCAACGGGCGAGCGTTGACCCGGTAGCGGAAGCCCGCCTTGTGCAGAAGTGTACGTATTCGTAGTTCTGGGCTGGTGTCGCGAGCTTTGTTGGCGCGCATCACAGCTCTTACCGCCGGGGTCTTCGCCCATGAGGTTTCGGCGGTCTCTGGCACCGCGAGGAGTCCTCGCCCTGACGCGAGTCGCCAACCCTCGGCCAGATTCTCCGCTCGGGTGGCGTGTTCTACCTGTCCGAGGTAGCGGGCGGGTGAGCGTCCACGATCTGACCATCGCAGATAGGCGCGGATTCGCCGCGTGCGCGGTAGCAGTTTCAGTTCGACGGAGGCGCGCGCCCGGCGTCCGTCGCCGAGGTCGACCCAGCGACGGTCAGGCCCGCCGGCAGCTCGGTCCTGCTCGGCTGAGGCGGCTCGTCGACTGCGGCCGCTTCGTCCTTTCCATGCCCGCGGAGCGGGTGGCTTATCCGCCCAGTGCTGGTCCGGGCGCGCCGGTGACGTCACGGCTGGCTTTCCGCCTCGTCGAGGGCGGTGGCGATGGCTCGGGCGAAGAACTCGCCGAGCATGACGGGGACCGCGTTGCCGAGTTGGCGCATCTGCTCACCGCGAGGGCCGGCGAGCTTCCAGGTGTCGGGGAAGGTCATTACTCGTGCTGTCTCGCGCACGGTCATGTATCGGTGGCGGTAGGGGTAGGGCGACCCTTCGGCCGGTGCGGGTAGCGGTTCGTCGGTCAGGAGCACCGACTCCCCGCCGGGTACGCCATGCACGCCGGCTTTGACGGTCTTGGCCGGCCGGTCAAGCTCATTGGGAGTGTGTCCCGCGTAGATCCGCGCGTCGGGCCAGCCGATGTGGTCGGTGAAACCGCCCAGTCGGTATTCCCGCCGATCGAGTCGATCCCACGGCACAGGAGGGAGGGGGCGGTTGTCGCCGAGGCCCTTGATGGCGTCCCGCAGAGTGCGCCATGGCAGCGTGTCGTCAACCTTGGGCGGCGGGGTGTCCGGCAGTCGTGACATGACACGTTGACGCACGTGGGCGGGAACGTCCGGATGCCGCTTCCAGTAGGTGCCGTCCAGCATGGACCGTACCAGCGCCGCTTCCGAGTATTTCGGGCCTACGTTCTTCTCGAAGCGTTTGATATCGACGCCTAAATCTGATCTAAACGCCACGATGATGATTCTGTTTCGGATCTGAGGGACGCCGTAGTCGGCGGCGTTGACCCTTATGGTCACGACGTCATACCGCCGTTTAGGGTCCGCCGGCTCCTCGTCCAGCCGCTTCCGTAGCACCTCGTCATGCTCACGCCACGTGACGTCCTCGTCGCGTTCCTCGAACGGCAGTCGCAGTTCCCGTTCGATGTAGTCGAAGTACGGTTTGAAGGACGGGCGCAGTAGGCCTCGGACGTTCTCGCAGATGACGGCCTTGGGTTGGATCTGGCGGATGGCGCGGAACATCTCCGGGAACATGTTGCGCTTGTCCTCGTCGCCCTTGGCGACGCCGCCCAAGCTGAAGGGCTGGCAGGGTGGGCCCCCGGCGAGCAGGTCAACGCGATCCCACAGGTAGTCGAACTCAACGTCGCGGACGTCGCCCTCGACCAGAGGCCATCGCCCGTCGGGAGAGGGGGCGCCCTCGGTCTCACCTCGTGGGGTGGCCGCGTTGGCCTTGAGGGTCTCGCACGCGTGCTTGACGAGTTCGTTGACCAGGAGGGGACGGAAGCCCGCGCGGTGCACGGCCATCGCCAACCCGCCGCCACCGGCGAAAAGCTCCACCGAGGTGCGATCCCTGTTTGGCTTTCCTGGCGGCTCAGACACGGCAGGAGCATACCGCGGAGTTATCGATCTTGGGAAGAGGCTCTCGCGGTGCGTCGCGGTTCGCGACGCGGCCGGGGTCGAGTGACGACCGAGCCGGGAAGTCGGCGAGGTCATGGATGTGGTTTGGTTACGCCTGTCAGAGGAGGGGCATGGCGACCTGGCACTTCGGTCCGTTCGACAACGACGACGCGGTCGAGTGGTGTGAGGCTCTAGAGGCGAGCGTGCCTGATGAACGCGCCGATCTCGTGCGTCGCGCCCTCGACGCGGCCGTGTTGGCCGGGCCCAACCTGACCGTCGGCGAGGCCGATCGAGCGGTCGCCGCCGCCGCGACCGTACTCCAGTCGCTTACCGGCGTGCCGGTCTCGGAGTCGGCCTACGCCCCGCGGTTCCTGGTGGGGCGGCGAGACATTCGGGTCAGCACGTCGCTGCGGGACTTAGCCGGCAGGGCGCTCGACGTCGTACTCACGAGCGGCTCGGCCTGGCGCCTGCGACGGGCTGGCGACATCGAAGAGGACGACGCGCTCTCTGTCATCGAAGAACTGCGGCTTAACCTCTCGTCAGCGACGCCGCCATAGGCCAGGCTGGCATACCCGTGCCCTCACCAGGCCGCGACCACGTCCGTGTTCAGAACAACTGGCCCGCTGGCAGGCTGTCGGCCGACGCATCCCCGACGGCAGAGTCGGCCTCGACAGACGCGTCGTCATTCTCGGCGGTGGTGAAGTTGCCGGGCGCTAACTGACCAAGGTCGCTAAGGAAAGTCGTCAGGATCGCCTCGGGCGTCGCGTACGGCGGGAATCGCCTTAGATGATCCGCGATCTCGCTCCTGATCTGGCTTTCCGGCTTCTGATCCTCTGCCAAGCCACTGGCCCATTTCCTGCCAGGGTGCAGAGTATCCCAAGGTGATCGTTTGTTCGCGCGGGTGGTAGCGCTGTCGCCGTGCTTGCCCAGGCCGTAACAGATCCTCATCTCGCTGTTCCAGATGGGCTTGAAGAAGTTAATCAAATACTCCTCAGCGGCACGCTGGTAGCCAGTCTGCACGATAAGAAAACGGCAGTCGAAATCCTCCTCGCGAAGAGTGGAGGCCGCTCTCCCAATGTTGCGCCTATGCTCGTTGAGGCGGTCAAACAAGCTCGTGCCCTGGCTGACCGCGTCCTTTGCCGCGACATTTTTAGGATCAGCCTTGCCGACGTAAATCGGCTGTTCAGAACCCGAGAGGCTTGAGTAGGCGTCGAACGGACCCTTGTAGTAGAGCGCGTAAACACCCGCGCCGTAGAATTGCTGAAGAGAGATTAGCGGATGCCGCTGTTGGGCGATCGTAGTGAGCGCGACAATGCGACCAGTGGTGCCCGGAGCGCTGGGATCGAACAGGCTGCGTGGTCGCAGAATAGGATCGAAGCGACCTACCGCCTCTTCGAGTCGAGCCACTTCGGCCATTAGCGCCTTGCGCAGCGTGTTGCGCACGGCGACTCGGCTCGGAGGAGCGACAGACTCCAACTCATGCACCAAGGCCGCGAGTTGCTTGACGATATGTTGGGCGCGGTCGCCGGGCGAGGTTGGCAGAGACACACTTCGAGGCTACATGAAGCGAGCAGATAGCCACTCACTGCGGCCGCCGCCACTGCTCCTGAGTTCGTCGCGCCGAGCTTTGTGTCGGCGCGTCGAGCTGCGGGCGGCAGCGCCGGCGCGATCACCGCCGCCGATCACCTCGACGTGCTCGCCCAAGCCATCAGGCAGGACGTGCGTGGATGCGGCCGAATCACTGCGGTCGGACGAGTGCCGCCAGCGTTTCGCCGGGAACTGGACAGCAAGCACGGCCGGCGGGTGCATTACTCGCTCTGCTGGTCGATCGGCGGGGCCGAGCGTGCCGTTGGCTGTCCTCCCGCAAATCGCCATCAACCATGTGCCTGGTGCACCGCCACGCAATTCGCGATCGACCTCATCGCGTGGCTGCGGCTCATCGGCCTCGACGGCGACGGCCTCGGCTGCTTCCAGTTGAGTGAGCATGTGGGTGCTCGAGAGGCGTCCTCCGGCTCAGACCGGAGTGCCTCCATCGACCACTTGCGGACCCCACGGATGAGGGCACCCGGCGGACGAGCGAGGCGCTCTCTGCACCCAAGATCCCGAAGCCTGACCCCATCGCGCCTGAGTCCCCGGGACTTCAGCGCTTGTCTGGCATGGCCATCTTCGATATCGGGTTTCTTCGGCAGGGGCCTTCAATATTGCCCCGAATCAGATGCTCATCGGCTGTTCGTTCGTCGGTAGATATGACACCCGAACGAAGGGACAAAAGCTATGAAAAGCGATGGCGTGACTCTGAAACGGTGTGGCTGTCTGCACCCCGACACCCGCCGCCCGCTGGGCAACGCCTGCCCGAAACTCTTGGAATCCAATCACGGGAGCTGGTACTTCCAGTGCTCGACCAGGAACGTGTTGGGCAAGGTCGAACGCATCCGACGGGGCGGCTACCGGTCCGAGAAGGCGGCCCGGCGGGCCTGCGACGAGCTGCTGGCGCTCTCGCGAGAGGAACAGGCCGGCCGGTCGTGGACCATCGCCCGATGGCTGCGGTACTGGTTGTCGACCCGGAAGTCGATCCGGCCCACGACGAGAATGCACTACACGCGGGACATCGAGAACTTCCTGATTCCCCATATCGGACACCTGATTCTCGGCGACCTGAACTCGCGGCAACTCGACGCCGCCTTCACGCAGATCGCCGGCACCCGTAATCGGACCGGACAGCCCCAGACTGTCTGCACGTTGCAGCACATCCACGCCACCCTGCGGGCCGCCCTCAGCCGCGCACAGCGCGACCGCCTGATCCCCGACAACCCGGCCCGAGGTCTGGAACTACCCCCGCGGGAACGCCTCCAGCCCGAGGTGTGGACCGACGCCCGCGTCGCCGAGTGGAAGGCCACCGGAGAGCGCCCGGTGATCGCGGTGTGGACAGCCGCGCAGCTCGCCGCCTTCCTCGACTTCGTCCGCGACGACACCCTCTACGCCCTGTGGTGGCTGATCGCGCTGCGCGGACTGCGACGCGGCGAGGCCGCCGGGCTCCGATGGGCCGACGTCGACCTGCACGAGGGGCAACTGTCGGTGGTCCGGCAGCGGACCACGGCCGGGTACGACGTGCACGAGGGACCACCGAAATCCGCGGCCAGCCGCCGCCTGGTCGCGCTCGACAAGCACACCGTGCAGGTACTGCGCCAGCAGCGACAACGCCAGCAAGATCGCCGCGCCAAACGCATCGACGCCAACAAGGTGTGCCACGACAGCGGCTACGTGTTCACCAGCCCCGACGGACTACCCCTGCACCCCGGCTACCTCACCCAACGCCTACGGCTCCTCGTCGACCGCGCCGGACTCCCACCGATCCGCCTGCACGACCTCCGACACGGCGCAGCCTCACTCGCCCACTGCGCCGGCGCGGACATCAAAACCGTCCAGGACCAACTCGGACACGCCAACATCCGCGTCACCGCCGACATCTACACCACCGTCCTACCGCCAGCCGCGCACAAGGCCGCCGAGATCACGGCCTCGTACCTCATCGAGGCCGGCAAACCCGGTGCGGAGATCAAGCGACAGATCGACCGCACCCGAGACACCGACGACGGCACCGCCCCGGCGCCGACCAAGCCACACCCGGAACCGGACATCACCGGGGCAGGAGCCCGAAAGCCACCGAAGCACATACCCCAGCTGAGGGTGTCTCAGTGCCGCACCCATCGGCGCGCGAAAGCGCGACGAGTGCTCACCAGCCGGCAGCTCACCAACCCACAGGAGCTCACCGGACAACCCGCTCCCAGAAGTCACTAGGTCCAGTGTTCGCACAGAGTCCCAGCCACAGGTTCTCCTGCGGCTGGGACTACTTACTGCACTGCTGACACGGCGTCGGCGAAACGCGATCCGGCCCCACGACTGTGCCGCCAACAGACCATCCCCACGACGCGACCAGGCCAGCGACACGGTTCCCGCTTCGCCTCGCCGACTCCCTGAGCAGACGTAACACGCCAACGCGAACGGGTCGCCGACGAGGTGGACCTGATGATCGACGAGCGACTCTTCGTCCATACCCTGCGGTCTCGGTCGATGCCGTCTCTCGTGACTGGGAGCATCTGAGCGGTAATCAGATGGGTCGGGCCGCAAGGATGTCGCCAGCGCATGCCGGGCTAAGGCCGCTACCTGCGAAAACATGTGCCCCCGCCTCGGGGGCTTCCCATTATCGCACTTAGATATCCCACATATCGAGACCGTGGTGCTCCGATGGTGCTCGGCTGCTCAGAAGCCGCTCGAGCGGCGCGACCGCGAACCAAAGCGCCTCTGAGCTGCTCAAACGTGGGTCACAACCGCGCCCCACACATGACCCATACGAAAGCAGGGAATATAGCCGATCGGCTATATTCCCTGCTCAAGTGGTGCGCCCGAAGGGACTCGAACCCCTAACCTTCTGATCCGTAGTCAGATGCTCTATCCGTTGAGCTACGGGCGCTCGGTGCTTGGCCAGTCTACACACCCGGCTTTCGCGCGGAGACTCCGGGATTCGAACCCGGGAGGGGCTTTAAGACCCCAACCGCATTAGCAGTGCGGCGCCATAGACCAGACTAGGCGAAGTCTCCCTGGTGGCCCTGCAGACCACCGCGCCCGAGGATACAGGGCCTCACCCATCAGGAGCAAAGCGACTTCCCCGGTCCGCTCCTCCGCCCGCGCAACGGGCTGTCCCGAACCAGCCCGGGACTCCCCCCGGCCTCGGCTTTCCCTGCTGTGCACGGGCGTGATCAGGACTACGCTCCATCGATATGCAGGAGCAGCCGCCGCGCGAGCCGACCCGCCGAGAGCCTGCTGAGGGAGCGCGCCGACGTTCCCCGAAGGCGACCTTCAGTCCGCCCCCTGCGCCGCCGGAGCCGACCGGGCCGGAGGATTCCGGGAAGCGCCCCCGGCGGGCGAAGCCGGCGCCTGCGGTGCTCTTCCAACCGCCCTCGGCCGATCCGCCGCTGCCCCGCCAGGCCGACCGCACGGCCGAACAAGCAGCACGAGAGCAGCCCGGCCAGACCGACCGCACGGCCAAACAGGCGCCACAGAAGCAGCCCGACCAGGCCGACCGCACGGCCGAACAGGCGCCACAAGAGCAGCCCGGCCAGGTGGACGAGACCGACGGGAGTGACGTCGCGCACACCGGCGGCGGCGCGCCCGCCGCTACCCGCGATCAGCCGGGATCCCCCACCGCTGCCGGCCCGCCCGGCTCCGGCACGCAGACCTCTGGCGGTAACGCCGCCCCCACCCCCAAGGCCCCCGGGAAGAGGGCGGTCGCGAAGAAGGCCGCGCCAACGCGACCGCCCACAGCAAAGAAGGCGGCAGACCAGGCTGCCGAGCCCGGAGCGGCGGCGGAGGCCGCAGTACCGGGGACGGCGGAAGGCGCGGCGCCCCCGGCGGCGACGAAGGGCGCACCCGCCCGGAAGACCACAGCCGCCCGGAAGGCCGCGCCCGCGAAGAAGGCGACGCCCGCGAAGAAGGCCGCACCGGCCGCGAGGACCGAGCCTGCCCGGAAGGCGACGCCCGCGAAGAAGGCCGTCCCGGCGACGCTCACCCCGGCGACGGTCGCCGCCGAGGCCCCGGTCCAGACCCCCGTCCAGGCCCCGGCCGCCGCACCCCCGCAGGTGGTCGAGCGGCACGCCGGCGAGGGGGCGGCGGGGACCCCGCCGGGGCGTACGCCGGAAACGGTCCTTCGGCTGGCCGCCGCGCGGGTGCTGGAGCATCCCGCGTTCGCGCCGGAGTTGCTGGCCCTTGCCGCCGTCGAGGCGTTCGGGCCACGGGCCCGCGACTGGGCGCAGCGGCTGCGCGACGCGTACCCCGATGCGGGAGCGGACGGCTTGGCGCGGCTGGCGACCCGGCGGTTCGTCCGGCAGGCCGGGGTGGGCGGGGCTACCGCCGCGCTGGCGGGGCTCTTCGCGCCGGTGGCCGAGCTGGCGGCGGTGCTGTGGGCGCAGGCCAACCTGGTGCTGCACCTGGCGGCGGCGTACGGCCAGGATCCGGCGCATCCGGACCGGGCGGTGGAGTTGCTGGTGCTGACCCGCGTGCACCCGGACGCGGAGAGCGCGCGGGCCGCGTTGGCGGCGGCCCGGGCGGCGGACGCGCCCGACGAGGCGGGCTGGCCCCGGGCGGCGGAGGCGGCGTGGCGGCTGGCGGCGCCGTTGGCCGCCCAGGCTGGCGGCTGGCTGGCGCTGCGGGTGGCGTCCCGGCTGCTGCCCGGCGCGGCGGTGCTCGTGGCCGCGGCCGGGGACGCGGCGGCGGCCGAGCGGCTCGCCGCCCGCGCGATCACCGCCTACCGGCGACCCACGCCCCGCTGATCGCCGGCGGCCGGCGCTCGGCTGAGCGGAACGCGGCGGGGAAGGACGCGGACCGCTGGTAGATCTTGGTGAGAAATGGCCCCCGGAGGGGCACTTTCCGACCAAGATCTACCGGGGCGGCACCCCGACGGCAGCTGGCGGGCGTCAGAGCCAGTCGAACCATTCCTTCGGCAGCAGGGCGTAGCCGAGGAAGGCGACGATGTCGAGCAGCGTGTGCGCGACGACCAGCGGCATGACCCGGCGGGTGCGCAGGTAGAAGAGGCTGAACACGACGCCCATCACCACGTTGCCGAGGAAGGCGCCGAAGCCCTGGTAGAGGTGGTACGAGCCGCGCAGCAGGGCGCTCGTCGCCACGATCGCGCCGACCCGCCACTGGAGCTGGCGCAGCCGGGTCGTCAGGTAGCCGACGACGATCACCTCCTCCAGCACCGAGTTCTGCACGGCGGCGAGGATCAGCACCGGCACCGTCCACCAGAGGTCGGGCAGCGCGGCCGGCACCAGGGTGGCGTTGACGCCGAGCTGGGCCGCCGCCCAGAACAGCGCCAGGCCGGGCAGGCCGATCAGCGCGGCCAGGCCGGCGCCGCGGGCCAGGTCCTGACCGGGCCGCCGGGCGTCCAGGCCGAGCGTCCGCGCCGGATCGCCGGGGTCCCGCGCCAGCAGGTGTACGGCGAGCAGCACCGGCAGCAGCGCGAAGACGATCCCGAGCAGCTGGTACGTCAGGTCCAGCCACGGCCGGGGTGACACCGACGTGTTGAGCGCGGCGGTCTGCTTCGACAGCGGCCCGTCGGCGGTCAGCTTCGCCACGATCGACACCGTCGCGTAGACGGCGGACTGGCCGAGCGAGAGGCCGAGCACGAGCAGCGTCTCGGTGCCGAGCATCCGGCGGGTCGCCGGGCGTTGCAGCTCAACGGTCACCGCACCACTCTGCCCGACGTCGAGGGCCGACGTCACCGGCCGGCGGCACCGCCCGAACGAGCCTCACGAGCCGGTCGCACATTCTGTGCGACCGGTCGGCACGCTCCGTGGACATTCTATGGGTGCCCGATCCGCCGTCAGGAGAAGGAGCGCGCCTCGTGGACGACTTCGCAAGGCTGCTGAAGGAGAGCTGGACCCTGGTCGAGGAGCACCGGGAGCGGCTGAGCGGTCACTTCTACGCCCGGCTCTTCCTGCTCGACCCCGAGCTGCGCAAGCTCTTCCCGGTGGAGATGACCGGGCAGGGCGACCGGATCCTGGAGGCGATCGTCACCGCCGCCCAGACGGTCGGCGACCCGGAGAGCTTCGACGAGTACCTGCGCTCGCTGGGGCGGGACCACCGCAAGTACCACGTCGAGGCGGCGCACTACGAGACCATGGGCGTCGCGCTGCTGGACGCGCTGCGCAGCGTCGCCGGCGACGGCTGGAACCTGGAGTACGACCAGGCGTGGCGGGACGCGTACGCGGCGATCACGGAGAAGATGCTGGCCGGGGCGGCGGCCGACGACAACCCGCCGTTCTGGCACGCGGAGGTGCTGACCCACGAGCGGTACGGCAGGGACACGGCGGTGCTGACCTGCCGGGCGTTGCAGCATCCGCTGTCGTGGCGGGCCGGCCAGTACGTCAGCGTGGAGGTGCCCCGCCACCTCCCCCGGGTGTGGCGCACCTACTCGGTGGCGAACGCCCCGAACGACGACAACCTGCTGGAGTTCCACGTCCGTACGCCGGAGGGCGCCGGCTGGGTGTCCGGGGCGCTGGTCCGCCGGGTCAAGCCCGGCGACCTGCTCCGGGTGGCGGCGCCGATGGGGTCGATGACCCTGGACCGCTCCTCGGAGCGGGACATCCTCTGCGTGGCGGGCGGCGTCGGCCTGGCTCCGATCAAGGCGCTGGTGGAGGAGTTGGCCAGCTACAACCGGACCCGCTGGGTGCACGTCTTCTACGGCGCCCGTACGGCGGCGGACCTGTACGGCCTGGCCGGGCTCCAGGAGTTGGTGGCCGCGCACCCGTGGCTGTCGGTCACTCCGGCGTGCAGTGAGGATCCCGACTTCGACGGCGAACTGGGTGACGTCCCCGACGTGGTCGGCCGGTACGGCCCGTGGACGGCGCACGACTGCTACGTCTCCGGTTCCGCCCGCATGGTCCGGGCCACCCTCCGGGTGCTCGCCGAGGACGGCGTCCCGCCGGAGAACACCCGCTACGACACCTTCGGCAACCTCTAGAAACGTTCCTCCCCCCATACCGGGGCGCGTGCTCCTGCCCCCTGGGGCACGCGCCCCGGTCCCCAAGCGGGCGGACCGGCACCGCCCCGCACGACCACGTCCGCCCGGCCGTCCGTCCTTCCCACCCGGGCGGACGTGGTCGTGCCGCCGGGGCGGGTGCGGGTGCAGGTCAGTAGCGCCAGGGCCGGCCGGTCTCGCGGTACTCCTCGACCGGCACCAGCGGCACCCCCGGCGCCATCCGGTCGACGTAGAGCCGCCCCTCCAGGTGGTCGATCTCGTGGGCGACGAGCCGGGCCATGCCGAACTCGAACGAGGTGATGATCCGGCTGCCGTCGTACTGGGCGTGCTCCACGTCGAGCCGGAGCGGCCGGGGCACCAGGCCACGGTGGTCGAAGAAGGAGAGGCACCCCTCGTACTGCTCGTCGCTGTCGGGAGAGGCGTCGACGACGCGGGGGTTGAGCAGCACGACGGGATCTGCCGACCGGTCGGGGGGCCGGACCACCGCCACCGCCCGCCCGAGGCCGAGCTGCGGGGCGGCGATGCCCACCCCTTTGCGGAACGGGTGCAACTCGTCGAGGCGGACCAGGGTCGCCGCGAGGCGGTCGGCGACGTCCCGGGCCTCCCGTTCCTCGCGGGGCAGGTCGAACGGGCGGGCCGGTTGGCGGAGCAGGTCGGCGCCGCGCTGCACGATGCCGATGCCGCGCATCCGGTCGCTGGGCCGGATCCGCCCGGCCTCCTCGGGCTCGGCGTCGGGCCGGCCGCGGAACCGCCACTGCAGCCGGTACCGCGCGTTGAGCGGCGGGTCCTCGGTCGCCCAGTCGAAGATCACCCGGTCGGCGTCCTCGCGCCTGGTCACGGGCGTGCGCAGCGGGCCCTCCTCCGCCGAGAGCGAGGTCTCCGCGCCCCACACCTGCGGGTCGACCGCGGCCGGAAGGTCCAGGCGTACGGCCATCTGCCGGGTGGGCAGCCGGACCGCCCGCTGGAACCAGGGGCCCCACTTGTCGTGCCCGACGCAGTACGCGTACTCGATGGTGGCCCGGTCCCCGGGGTAGAGGGGGAAGCGCCGGTCGGCGTTCTCGAAGAGCAGCCACAGCTCCTTGAAGGCGTCGCGGTCGTGCTTGGCCCGCCAGTGCATCGCCTCCCGCTCGTCCCCGTCCTCCCGGTACGCCCGCAGCCGCAGCTCGGCGAAGGTCAGCGGGTGTTCGCGGTGGTGCAGGTTGGAGCGTCCCGGGTCGTTGGGGTAGCGGTCGACGGCGATCCGCACCAGGTAGCGGGTGACCGGCTCGGTGCCGGCGTTGTACAGCTCGCGCCGGATGACGCAGCGGTAGGCGTCGCCGAGGTGGGTGAGGGTGGCGAGTTCCCGCTCGACGATCAGTCCGGTGCCGGGCGGCATCCACTGCCCGGGTACGGGTGGGTCCCGGTGTGCCCGCTCGGCCCGGGCGTGCCGCAGCTCGTCGTACTCCTTGAAGCGCTGCCAGATCGCGCCGCCGGCCTCCAGTACGGCCTCGGCGCGGCGCGCGAAGTCCTCGGTGGGGCGGTGCCGGCGCCCCTCGACGTGGCTGACGTACGACGGGTCGAAGCCCATCAGGGTGGCGAGCTGCTTCTTGGACAGCCCCCGCCCCGTGCGGTGCCGGGCGATCTCGGCGGCGAAGGAGTCGGCAGCCCGATCGAGCGGTGAGGTCATCAGCTTCCTCGTGGCCGGGAGTATCAGTTTCACGTTCTGTGGCGACGCGCACACGGAACTGGCACCTTGCCGACACGAGCCTTGACAGATAGCGATGATTGTCGATACTGGGGCGACGTTTTCCGCCCCGATGACCGGGTAGTACGCCGCACGGGCGAAGTGACAGGCCCCTCCGGATCCGAGGCAGGCGAGCCTTCCCTTATCTCGCGAGATGTGGTTAGGCTAGCCTTATCTCAGCGACGGGCGGGTGCCCGCCGACGGCGACGACGGGGTGGGTGAGTCCAGTGACAGCGGTGATGCCGGAGCGCCACGCCGCCGCCGCGCCGCTGGCCCCGGTCACCGCCGCCATGCGCGCGATGTTCGGCACCGACGACGTGCCCGGCCTCGCGTCCGGCCTGCTGGTGCACGACGAGTTCGGCTGGCGCCCGGCGACCGCCCTGGTCGACGGCACCCTCCTCCCGGAGTTCCTGCGCTCGGCCAGCTCGCGCTGGGGCGGCACCCCGCACGCCTGCGCCGCGCTGGCCTGGAAGTCGTACAGCTACTGGACGGCGCTGCCCGTGGCGCTCGGCTGGGCCTCGGCCCGACGGGTGCCGCTGCTCGACCCGGCCGACGTGCTGATCCACTTCGAGGACCACCGACCGCTGCTCACCATGGGCCTGCGCCGCTCGACCACGGTCGCGGTGCTGCCGAACGACCCGCTGGCGCTCGCCGGGCTGCCCGAGGTGCGGGCCGTCGCGGACGAGGCGGAACTGCTCCGGGTGCTCCGGGCCTCGCTGCTCGACGCCCACCTGGCCCCGATGGTCGCCGCGATCCAGGCCGAGGTCCGCATCGGCGCGCGCACCCTGCTCGGGTCGGTGGCCTCGGGCATCGCCCACGGCGTCCTCCGGGCCGCCGACGGCCTGCCCGGCTCGTCGGTCGAGACGATCGAGACGCTGCTCGGCGCGCTCGACCTCGCCGACCTGGTGGAGCTGGTTCCGGGCCCGAACGGCGAGCCGACCGTGCAGCGGCGCACCTGCTGCCTGGCCTTCACCCTCCCCAAGCCCAAGATCTGCCAGGGCTGCTGCGTCCGCCAGGCCTGACCGGCCGCCTCCGGGCCGCGCGGCGTCAGTCGGTGAGCGGGCGGACGTCCCAGAGCCAGACCCCACCGGTGTACGTGGGGCGCACGCCGGTCAGCTCGGTCATGCCCCGGCGCAGCGCGTCGGCCTGCCGGTGCGGCCCGAGGACCACCGCGCCCGCCCGCCAGTACCGCAGGTCCCCGACCGCGTCGACCCGTGCCTGCGGGGTGATCGGCGGCACCGCGCCGGTCCGTCGGATCTCGGCGAAGAACTCGCTGGTGGGGCGGGGTGGCGCGGAGAACAGGGCGATCCGGTCCCGACCGGGGCGGGTGTCCGGGCCGAGGAAGTAGCCGCGGGCGATGGGCATGTCCAGGCCGGTGCGCGCCGACCAGCGCAGCGGATCGGCGTAGTGGGTGTCGGGCAGCGGGAGGGTCACGATGCTCCGCCCGCCGTCCGCGTACGGCCGCCAGGCGCCCGAGGTGACGAAGTCGGGCACGGGGTCGAGCCGGGTGGTGGGCAGCGGGGTCGGCAGGATCGGCAGCAGGGCCATGACCAGCACCGTGGCGGTGGCGAAGCGGATCTGCGGGCGTGCCCGCGGGTGCCGGTCGGCCAGGGCGCGCGCGTGGTCCGCCCCGTAGGCGAGCAGCACCCCGACGATCGGGGTGATCGCCAGCGCCCACCGGGTCGGCACCACCGAGTGCAGGACGGGCAGGTTCTCCAACGCCGCCCACGGGCCGGGTATCCCGGTCCCCCTGCCGTTCAGTTGCACCTCCCGCCCGAGGGAGAGCAGGCCGAAGAAGAGCGCGAGTACGGCGAGGCCGCGGACCACGACGTGCCGGCGCAGCCACCAGACCAGGGCGACGACGAGCACCACCAGCGGCCAGCCGAAGAAGGCGTTCTCCTCGGTGGGGTTCTTCGCCAGTCCCTGCGCGCTGCGCGCGTCACCGGCCAGGGACTCCCGCGAGTACGCCACGAACGACGCGAGGTCCGTCGAGTAGCCCCGGATCAGCCAGGACAGCCCGTTGTACGCCCCCGGACCGAAGAACTGCACGTGGAGCGGGTACGCGAGCACCACCAGCGCCACGGCGGCGGCCACCGCCAGGCCCGCGAGGAACGGCCGGACCCGCTGGCGCAGCTCGGGCCGGCCGAGGGCGAGCGCCCCGACCACCACGCCCAGCCCGATGGCGGTCATCAGCAGCACCTCGAGGTTGAGGAATGCCTGCCACACGATGACCGCCGCGAGCAGCAGCCCGTTGCGCAGCCAGCGCCCCGGCTCGGCGAGCCGCAGGGTGCGCCAGACGATCAGGGGCACCACGTACTGCGAGACGATGTTGGGGTGCGCGTTGGCGTGCGAGACCATCGCCGGGGCGTACGCGCAGAACGCGGCGCCGAGCCAGGCCGGCCCGCGGGCGCCGACGACCACCCGGGAAAGCAGGAAGTACCAGGCCGTCGCCGTGGCGATCATGCCCAGGGTGAGAAAGAGCAGAAAGGAGGCGCGGGTGCCGAGCAGGAGCGTGACGGGCGTCATTGGCAGAGATATGGATAATACGGACGTATTTGCCATCAGATTGACGGTCTCCGGCACGTTCATCCGGTCCGAGGTGAATGGATCAACAAAATCGGTCACCACGCGCGCGCCGTGCGCCATCATCCACTCGAACTGCGACTGGTCGGTGCGGTTGTCCCGGATGCCGTGCGACGGGCGCAGCCAGAGCCGCGCGGTCACCCAGAAGCCCAGCACGACGAAACTCGCCACCGCGGCGGCGTCCGTCCACCACCCCTTCCAGGGCCGTACGCCCCGGTCGGGCCCGTCCACCGACGCCCCGGGCCCTGACTCGCCAGCGGGGAGGCCCGATTCAGGAGTAGTCATGACGATTCGTAGAGTAGTCAGGCTATGACGCCAAGGTGACATGTTTCGGGGTACTGGCGTACCATGTGCCGGGTTCGCCGACCGCCGATCACGTGCCCACCCCCGACCGCATTTCGGCCACCACGGGTGCCCCGATTTTTCTGTTGCCAGTGCGGATGATTCACTCTGTCGGTCCAGGCGCGGGTCGAGTTCATATCGTGAGGAATCGACGCATGGCAGAAATCACTGGGGATCAGCGCGTGCAGTCCGAGGTCCTGGAGGGTCTCGCGACGGCGGTCAACCACCGTCGCTGGTTCGTCGAGCTGGCCCTGCCGTACCTCGGTGACAACCCGATCGAGATCGGCAGCGGGCTCGGCGACTACGCGCTGGAGTGGGCGGAGCACCTGCCGCGCTTCACCGCCACCGAGGCCGACCCGGACCGGCTGATCCTGCTGAAGGAGCGGCTGGCCGACCAGCCCCACATCGAGGTCCGGCAGATGCTGCTGCCGCACCCCGACCGGGGCGACTACAGCGCCGCCGTGTCGTACAACGTGCTGGAGCACATCGAGGACCACGTGGGCGCGCTGCGCAGCATGCGCGACCTGGTCCGGCCGGGCGGCAACGTCATCATCATCGTGCCCGCCTTCCAGTTCGCGATGAGCCCGGCGGACATCGCCACCGGCCACGTGCGGCGCTACACGAAGAAGACCCTGGCCGCCGCGATGACCGACGCCGGCCTGACGGTGGAGAAAATCCACTACGCGAACGCGCTCGGCCTGATCGGCTACTTCATGGCGACCAAGGTCTTCCGGCTGATGCCGAAGGAGGGCCCGATGGTCAAGGTCTACGACACCCTCGTGCTTCCCGCCACCAAGGCGGCGGAACAGCGCGTCCTCCCCCCGTTCGGCCAGTCGGTCTTCGCGGTGGCCCGGGTCCCCTCCTGAGGCCGGGCCCGGTCCGGGTTACTCCTTGACCTGGTAGGTGGGACGGATCACGGCGCGGGCCAGGGTGTGGAAGGCCAGGTTGAAGCCGACCACGGCGGGGGTCGCGGCGGGGGTGACGTCGAGGCGCTCCACGTCCAGGGCGTGCACCGCGAACACGTAGCGGTGCGGCCGGTCGCCGGCCGGTGGGGCGGCGCCGCCGTAGCCCCGGTCGCCGTAGTCGTTGCGGACCGTGAAGGCGCCGCCGAGGTCGTCGCCGGCCGCGCCGCGCGGCAGCCGCGTCACGTCGGCCGGCAGGTTGACCAGGACCCAGTGCCAGAATCCGCTGCCCGTCGGCGCGTCCGGGTCGAGGCAGGTCACCACGAAGCCCTTGGTCTCGGCCGGGAAGCCGGACCAGGCGAGCTGCGGCGAGACGTTGTCGCCCCCGACGCTGCCGTGGGCGTACGCGGCGTCCATCGGCTCGCCGTTCTGCACGTCGTCACTCGTCAGCGTGAACGACGCAACGGTCGGCAGCAGCTCGTACGGGTCCGGGGCGATCGGTCGTTCCAGGGTCATCGGGGGGTCCTTCCGGTGAGCGGTTGTTCCTCCGCACCTTCTTACCCCGTCGGCGCCCGCGATCGAACCGGCAGCGCCGGGCGCGCGGGGTCAGCTCCCGTACAGGCCGTGCCGTTCCCAGCGGCGCAACATCTCGTAGCTCCGCTCGACCTCGGCCGGGTCCTCCGCGGCGAGATAGAGGTAGCCGGGCGAGCTGAACAGGTCGACGGTCTGCGGCAGTTCGGCCCCGGGGGAGCAGCGCGCGGCGACCGCCACGGCCGCCGGCAGCTCCGACAGCCGGGCGTGCCAGTCCCCCGCCTGCGCGGCGACGGGGACCGGGTTGATCAGCGACACGTTCCGGACGGCGGCGGCCCAGCCCGGCGTACGGTCGTCGAACTGGTCGAGCGACGCCGGATCGACGAGGTGCTGGGCCTGTAGGAAGGTCTGCGACACACCGCAGAACTTCGCCACGACGTCGGGCAGGGTCGCTCCCCCGAGGCGGGCCCCGGCCTCGATCAGCACCGGCCCCCGGTCGGTGAGCATGAGCTCGGTGTGTGCCGCCGAGGAACGGACACCGAGCGCGTCGAGCACCCCGAAGACGAACTCACGGAGCTGCCGGGCCAGGGCCGAGCCCCGGTCGACCGGCTCCTCGTAGTCGTAGATGGGCCCGCCACCCGGGCCCGGCCGTTTCGTGTACCGCCAGATCTCGGCGACCCGGTGCGCGCCCGCGTACGAGACCGTGTTGACGTAGAACTCGGTCCCGACGAGCCGCTCCTGGACCAGCACCCGTCGATTGGGTACGCCGTACAGGTTGGCCGAGGCCAGGACCGTGGCGCAGGCAAGGCGCACCTCGTCGGGACTCTCGCAGAACCGCACGTTGTCGGTGCCCGCGCCGTCCACGGGCTTGACGACGGCCGGGCCGGACAGGTTGGCCGCGTACCAGTCGACCGCCTGGTCCACGGACTCGAAGCACCGGCCGGCGGGCACGGCGAGACCGGCGGCGGCCACGGTCGCCGCCATCGCCGACTTGTCTCGCCGCGCGGTGACCGTGGCGATGTCGTTGCCGGGCGTGCCGAGCAGGTGGTTGAGCGTGTCGGCGAGGAGCACCCCCGGCTCGGTGCCCGCGACGACCCGGTCGACGCCGAGCGCCCGCAGCCGGTCGACGAGGTGGTCCTCGTCGGCGACGAAGCCGAGGTCGACCGCGTAGTCGCCGGGGCGGAACGTCTTCAGGTAGTAGTCGTACAGGGACTCGCCGCTGCGCACGTGGACGCAGGTCACCCCCCGTTCGGCCAGCGCCCGGCTCAGCGCGCTGCCTGTGGAGTATCCGTCGACGATGGCTATGGTCGGCACGCTCTCCTCATCTCCGTACGGCCCGCCGGAGGGTGGCGGGCATCAGAAGACCTTGCCGGGGTTGAGCAGGCCGGCCGGGTCCAGGGCGGCCTTGATCGCCTGGTGCACCCGCAGGCTCACCGGGCCGATCTCGCGGGCCAGCCAGTCGCGCTTGAGCAGGCCCACGCCGTGCTCGCCGGTGCAGGTGCCGCCCAGTTCGAGGCCGAGGCGCATGATCTCGTCGAACGCGCGCCGGCCGCGTTCGAGGCTCGCCGGGTCGGCCCGGTCCACCACGATGTTCGGGTGCATGTTGCCGTCGCCGGCGTGGCCGACCACGCCGATGGTCACGTCGCACTCCGCCGCGATCCGGGCCACCCCGTCGAGCAGCGCCGCCAACGCCGCCCGGGGCACCGCCACGTCGTCGATCACCATCCCACCGTTGCCGGTGGGGAACGACTCCCTGGCGAACTTCTCCATCGCCGCGTGCCCCAGCCGGCGGGCCTGCAACAGGGCCGCCGCCTCCACGGCGTCGGTGGCTGTGTGGATCTCGTCGGCGCCGGCCGCCTCGCACAGCTCGGCGAGCCGCGCCAGGTCCCCCGCGGCCTGGGGCCCGGTGTCCGCCGACGCCAGCAGCAGCGCCTCGACGTCGGTACGCAGGCCCATCGGGCGGTACGCCTCGATCGCCCGCAGGTACGTGCGGTCGATCAGTTCCAGCAGGCTGGGGGTGAGTCCGTGTTCAGCGATCCGGGCGACCGCCCGACCGGCGGCGGCGGTGGTCGGGAAGACCGCCACCATGGTCAGCGACTCCGCCGGGGCGGGCCGCAGCGCCACCGTCACCTCCGTGATCACCCCGAGGGTGCCCTCGGAGCCGACGAAGAGCCGGGTGAGGTCGTACCCGGCCACCCCCTTGGCGGTACGCCGACCAGTACGCAACACCTCCCCGGAAGCCAACACGACCTCCAGACCCAACACGTACTCGGTGGTCACGCCGTACTTGACGCAGCACATGCCACCCGCGTTGGTGGAGACGTTCCCACCGATCGTCGACATCTCCCACGATCCCGGATCCGGCGGATACCACAACCCCTGTTTCGCCACCTCCGCCGACAACGCCGCGTTGACCACCCCTGGCTGCACCACGGCGATCCGGCTCACCGGGTCGATCTCCAGCACCGCGTCCATCGCGACCATGCTGATCACCACCGCGCCGTCGACCGCGTTCGCCGCGCCCGCCAGCCCCGTACGCGCCCCCTGCGGCACCACCGGCACGCCGTACCGCCCGGCGATCGTCACCGCCTCGACCACATCGGCCGTGTCACGTGGACGGACGACGACCAGCGGGGTGCCGGCCTCGCAGAGATCGGCCTCGTCCTTGCGGTGCATCCGGAGCAGATCGGGGTCGGTCAGGACGGCGTCGCCGAGCGCCGCACGCAGGTCGTCGACGAGGGGGGAACCAGACATGGCAGAGAGGGTACAGATCCGCGTCATCCGCTCCGGAGCGCGAAAGTGGACGCCCCCGAGCCGGCAACGGCGCTGGTGAGAGCGGTGTGAGCACGCCCGGTCGCTCGAACCCCTGTCCCATCGGAAGATCCTTCCGGGGGTGATCGAAGTTTGTTACCGTCTACCGCCAACGAGGGCACCCCTCCTCCAGCCAACGTCCCCCGGCCTGCCTCAACACCGCTCTTCCACCCCAAGATCCGCAGCAGGACGCGCTGTCCGGCCGGGCACGGTGTCGAAACCGGGACCTGGTTCAGCTCGTGTTGCGGCAAAGGATCGTTGCCCATGACAGAGGGATTGACAGAGTGAAGCGAACCGAGCTGCACATCGTGATCGGCGGAGGTATCGCGGGCTGCCTGACCGCGATCATGCGTAGCCGCGCGGGATACCGGGTCCTTCTGCTGGAGCGGGCCGAGGCCCGCTCGCCCGAGGCCCACCCCATCTGCACGGGGGCCAGCAACATCGTCAGCGAGAACCACAGCGGTGCCGAGTATCCGTTCGATCCGCAGAGCGCCCGGGACTGCTTCGACGGACGCCTGGTCAACGAACGTTTCTTTCCCGACCTCGTCTTCGGTGGCAAGGACCACAGCCGGGTCATCGCCTCCCAGGCCATGCAGGACAGCGGCACCGACATCATCGGCCAGTGCCGGGAGAACATGCGGGTCATCCAGGACCGTTACGCGCAGCTCTGCGCCGAGGACCCGGCCAACGCGCTGTTCGGCGCGCCGGAGCAGGTCTGCCGCGAGATCCCCGCACCGGACGGGGTCGCCGACGTCGGCGCCGCCTTCGTCACGCCGCAACGGGGCATCAACCCGGTCGTGGTCACCGCGCTGCTCGACCAGGAGCTGCGCCGCAGCGGTGTCGAGGTACGCGGTGGCGCCGACGTGACCGGGGTGAGCCGCCGCTCCGACGGCACCTACGAGGTGGAGTACGTCGAGGACGGCGCGCGGAAGACGGTCGTCGGCGACCAGGTCGCCCTCTGTGCCGCCACCGAGACCCCGGCGATCGCCCGCCGTCTCAACCCGTCGCTCGCGCTGCCGCCCATCTACATGGCGCTGCGCCAGATCCTCTTCGTCGAGCTGCCCGAGCGCACCACGAAGAACTACACGTGCCTGAAGCTCGAGGACGAGTACGGCGGCATGCTGAGTCCCTTCAGCCAGGACACCGCGCTCGTCTACTACCCGCCGGCGGCGCACATCGCGGTGCACCGCGTCGACCCGACGACCTACGCGCTGCCCGACGACTTCCGTCACTTCCTGCGCAACGGTCACCCCGAGGCGGCCGATCGCGCCGACCTGGCGCTCCGTCAGCTCAGCCAGTGGTATCCGGAGGTGCGCGGCGCGGAGGTGGTGTCCGCCCACCTCAAGGTGGCGATCAACACCACCGACTCGTCGCGACTGCGGCGCAACGCCGGGGTGCTCGACGTCGCACCCGGTTGCACCGCGACCGTCCTGCTCAAGTGGACGATGTGCGTCGTCAACGCCCAGCGCGACCTGGAGGCGGCCCTCCGGCACTCGATCGCCACCGGCAACGCGGATCGCGACGAGTACGCCGAGCTGGTCGCCCGCGGCACCGTGCCGATCGCGCCGCCAACCGATGTGTCCGCCTGGCAGCGCCGGCTCGGGATCTTCGCGCGCAACATGGGGGTGCCGGAGCGACTGGCGGCGCCGTTCGTGGATGCCGGCGAGCCGGACAGCGGTCTGGCCCGCGCCGTACCGTCGCTCGCGTCGAGTTGACGCTGGTCACGCTGAGCTGGCGGGGATTATCCGCCCCCTGAGGCACCGCGCGAGGGGATGCACCCCGCTTAGGGGGCAGCACAGGGGTTCAGTCGTCTTCCCGTTGCGCGATACACCGTATTCGATGATCATAGGCCCGCGTCGACTCGATGACCTTCGTCGACACTGGCCTGTCCTGGCGGGCTTCGGGGAGCGTTCCGCCCGGTCCCTATAAGCGAGGAGGGCACGATGACCACCGCACTCGACCTGACCGACCTCCGTGTGCAGGCCGACGCCACCATCGATCGACTGATCGACGAGGCAGGCCTCACCCGACGCAACAACCGGTTCTTCGCGGGCGCGAAGGAGGCCACCTCGGTGAGCCCCGCCGGTGCGCTGCGGATCGCGGAGAAGTGGCAGCGGACCACTCAGGCGTTCATGTTCACCACCATCTCCAGCCTCGGTGCCCACGGGCGACGTCTGGCTCGCGACTACACAGTGAGTCGAGAAGTACTCGGAGCGTATCAGATGGCCTACCGAGTCATCGGGGACGATCTGGACAATCGGGCGGCGGCGTTCGCGGAGGTCGCACCGGAGGGTGTGGACGGTGTCCACTACCTGTGGTGGGCGGACACGATCTGCGCGCCGCTGCGCTCGGCCCTGGGCAGCGCGGACGCGCCTGCCGAATCCCCCGCGCTGACCCGCATCCTCGACGTCATGGACGCCATGGCGGCCGAGGAGCTGGGTGGCGCGGTCCAGCTCCGTGTCGTGGAGACCATCGCCCTCGACATCGCGGTCGCCTTCCGGCGCCTGTACGGCAAGGTCACCGTGGATGGTCGCCAGGTCCTTCCCGAGCAGCGCGACTACGCCTGGATCGACTCGCACATCCGGGCGGAGACGGGCCACGCCGCGTCCGTCAGCGACGACGAGGCCGGCATGAGTCACCTGGTCTCCACCCCGGCCGAGGCGCAGCACTTCGTCGCGCTCGCGGAGTCGTACGTCCCGGCGTGGGCGGACCTGCTGGACGACTTCGCCCGGGACCTGGCGTAGCGCGACCAACCGAGAACGGCACTGACGGCCGCCACCGACGACGCCCCGGGGCCCGTGGTGGCGACCGCCGGAGTCATCCGGTTCCGAGGAAAGGAGCTGCCATGCGATCGTCCCTGCCAACAGTGGAAACAGACGCCGTCGTCAACGAAGTGAACGAGCTGCGTGCCCGCTACCAGCGCGAGACCGAGCCCGGCTCGCCGGAGGCGCTGCGCCGGCTGGCCGGTTGGATCGCCGACTCGGCGACGCTCGGTGCCCAGCCCGCGGCCCGGGCACTCGTCGAGGACCTGTCCGGCGCGCACGACACGCCGCAGCTCACGGCCACGAAGCGGCACATCAACTCGCGGGCCGACAACGCGCTCCTGTCCGTGTTCTCGGCCGCGTACTTCCCGTCCCTCGGTCTGGACTACCTGGAGTACGAGCCCATCCCGTCCGACCCCGTGCTGGTGGAGCGCTACCCGAGCCCGACGATGCCGGTCAACCTGCTCCGGCACAGCGACGGTTTCGACAGTCGGGTCGTCGTGGCGCTCTTCCCGGAGAACCACATCGACGGTCGCCAGGAGCCGGACGACCTGATCTTCTACTTCATCGACAAGTTCGTCACCCGGCACGGCCTCACCCGCCGACTCATCGACGCCGCCATGGTCCCGGGCTCGTTCCCGCTGCTCACCGGCGTCGACGACAGCGGCGTCGAGCGGGCCGCCGGCTCCTGGGTCCGGCTGCACGAGTTCCACCACCGCACGGGCAGCATGCCGATCCCGCAGTTCCTGTCCGCGAAGAGCTACAAGCCGCTCGCCGGCCTGGAGGAGATGCGGGTCGACGTCAAGTCGATGCTGGTCTGCCTCGACGACGCGGACATCGACCGTGAGCTCGCCGCGCTGACCTTCGAGTTCGTCCTGGCCGAGCGGCTGCTGCGCTACTCGGTCGAGGGGATCCCGAAGCCGAACTACGACGCGATCGCGTCGCAACTGCTCTTCAACTACCTGCGCGAACAGGGCGCCCTGACGATCGACGAGGGGCGGATCCGGCTTCTGCCGAGCCTGCCCGAGGCGCTGAGCACGCTCGTCACCCAGATCACCGAGCTGGAGGACGTCGTCCTGACCGAGGGGGTCGAGGCCGCCCGCGCGGGCCTGATCGACTTCACCCGCCGGTACACCCGGTACGACGAGGAGAAGCGGGAGTTCCTCCACGTGCCCTTCTTCGCCGAGCTCAAGGAGCGACTCGGCGTGTGAGTCACGCCGGCCGCCCTCCCGACGACGTGCGGCTCCGCCCCTCACCCCGCTGGAAGGTACCGACCATGACCACCGTTATGAACTCGACCGAAACCGGCATCCTCGGCACGTGCGACATCGACGCCGACAGCCTCGCCACGGACCTCGACACCATGGCGTCGTTTCCCTACACGGACAAGTACAGCGACTTCGTCTGCGGCGCCTGGAAGAGTTGCGCGGTGTGGAACGGCACGGGCCTCGGCCTCGACGCGGGACTCGACCCGTTCGAGGGCCCGGCCGTCGTCACCGACCTGGGCCAGCGCCTGCCGTACGTGCGGCACCTGGTGGGTGAGCTGTTCGACATGTCCCGCCTCAAGTACGGCCGGCTCGCCCGGCTGACCCCCGGCAGCGCGCTCGTGCCGCACCGGGACTACCTCGAACTCGACAGCAACCTCATCCGGATCCACCTTCCGCTGGAGACCCACGAGTCCTGCGTCAGCTCGCACAACTCGACGCTCTACCACATGAACGTCGGTGAGATCTGGTTCCTCGACGCCACCCAGGCCCACAGCGCGGTCTCCGGCTGGACGAAGGACCGCACCCACCTCGTGCTCGACTTCCAGGCCGACTCGCTCGCCGCCTGCTTCACCGGCGAGGTCCAGTCGCCCAGCATCCCGAGCACGCACCAGGTCGCGCGGCAGCCGATCGACCAGGACGAGCTCGCCGCGTTCGAGCGCGCCGGGGTGCTGATGGACACCACCAACTACCGGGACTTCCTGAAGATCGCCATCAAGACGATGTTCACCCGGGACATCACCCCGGACAACGTGTTCGACCTGCTGGAGGGGGCGGCCCGGCACTCACCCGTCGCCGACCGGCTCGACATGATCCCCCCGATGCGGACGTACTTCCTGCTGGCCCGAGAGTCCTGAGGCGGATCATGCGACACGCCAGCCAAGTCTGTGTCGTCGTGGACGGGTACTCGACGGCCAACGCGCTCGCGCCGGCCCTCGCCGGTTACGGCTTCGGCGCGGTGCACGTGCAGAGCGACCCGGACCTGCCGCAGTTCCTCCTGCGTACCGGCGTCGACCACGCCTATCTCGACAGCTACCTCCACGACGGCGACGTCAGCACCATCGTCGACCGGCTCGACCGGGCGGGCCTGCGCCCGCGCAGCGTGGTGGCCGGCGCCGAGACCGGGGTCGAGCTGGGTGACCAGCTGGCCAGGGCACTCGGCGTGCCCGGCAACGATCCGGCGACCACCCGGTGCCGCCGCGACAAGCACCACATGGCACGCGCCGCGGCGGCCGGGGGCGTCGCCGTCATCCCGCACCTGAGCACCGCCTCCCGCGACGAGGCGGCGGAGTGGCTGCGCGTGGGGGGCTGGCTCGGCGACGCCGTCGTCAAGCCCCGAGCCAGTTCCGGCAGCTTCGGCTTCCTGCGGTGCCGCTCCGAGGCGGACCTCGACACCGCGTTCAAGAGCTGGCTTGGCGCACCCGACGTGTTCGGCGACCCGATCGGGGAACTCCTCGTCCAGCCGTTCATGACCGGCGACGAGTACGCCGTCAACACCGTGTCGGCGGGGAGCGGGTACGTCGTCTCGGACATCTGGCACACCAGGAAGCGCCACGAGGGCGGTACGGCGCTCTACGACCTGGAACGGCTCGTCGATCCCCGCGATGCCGTCTTCGACCAGCTGCACGGCTTCGTCGGGACCGTGCTCGACGCCCTCGACATCCGCGAGGGGACGGCGCACACGGAGGTCATGATGATCGCCGGTGAGCCGGTGCTCGTCGAGACCGGCGCCCGGTTCATGGGCTCGATCGACATCTCGCAGCTGACCGAGGCGACGGGCACCAACGCGGTGCAGTTGGTGGCCGAGACGATCGTGGCCCCGGAACGCTTCGCCGCCCGGGTCCGCGAGGGCTGGCGTCCCGCGCTCCGCCGGCACGCCGCCATGGTGCAGTTGCTGTCCCGCCACTCGGGGACCCTCGCCGGCTACGACCTGCCCCTGCTGCGCGGGCTGCCGTCCTTCCACACCGTCGACACCTACCTGGAGACCGGCGACCCGTTGCAGGTCACCGTCAACTCGTACACGACCCCGGGCCTGGTCTTCCTGGTCCACGAGAGCCCGGAGACCATCTCGGATGACTACCGCCAGATACGCGAACTGGAGGCAGCGGGTGCCCTGTTCTTGTCGGCCTGACCAGCGCACGCCACGGCTGACCGTCGGCGGCACCGCACGCGCCCACCGGCGGGCCGCCGCAACGCGGGAGGCGGCCGCATGAGCGCGCCGCACCGGTCGGCGTCGCAGGACCCGGCGAGGGACTACCTGCGGGCGGTACGCGACGGTGAGCTGCCACCGGACCTGCCGGCGCGCACCGCCGGACGGGTGCTGGGGCCCGACATCGAGGCACAGAGCTTCCACCGGGTGATGTTCGTCGACGAGCGGGAGCTCACGTCGTTCTACGCCGACTTCACGATGCTGCTCGACGTCGTGGGGCGGCTGCCGCACCTGCTCGCGGGTGGCAGCACGGCCGCGTTCGGCGCGCTGACCGACGTGCCGGAGGTGCTGCGCCCGCTGTTGGCCGGGACCGACCTGCCCGCCCTGGTGCCGTACGGCCGCGCCGACCTGATCCACGACGGGACCGGGTTCAAGGTCCTGGAGCTGGGCCTGAGCCCCGCCGTCGGCGGTGCCGAACGCACCGCCTGGCTCCCCGCCGTCATGGCGGAGCCGGCCTTCCGGCCCTTCGCCGAGCGGCACGGACTGCGACACCTCGACCCCATCACCGCCCTGCTCGACCTGCTGCGCACGGTGGAGACCACGCGCACGGGGCATGACGCCGAGGCGCCCGGGCAGGCGGAGGTGCTCATGGTCGAGGCGACCGGTGCCCTCGCGGAGTGGGCCGGCGACTGGCGTCCCCTGGGCGAGTGCCTGGAGGCGTACTCCGATCGTCCGCTGCGGACCCGCCTGGCGGAGGTCGCTGACCTGCACGAGCCGGACGGCAGCGTCGCCGACCACGTCGCCGGGGTGACCCACCTGCTGCGGTTGTTCAACCTGACGGAACTCGCGGAGGAGCCGGACCCCGTGGCGGCCTGGCAGCGGCTGCATCCGGAGCCGGGCTCCGCCCTGCCGCCGATGGCCACCTCGCCGGTGCACGACATGTACAACAGCAAGGCGTGCCTCGCCCTGGTGTGGCTCCCCGAGGTGCAGGACGCGCTGACCGACGGCGAACGCGCCGCGTTGCGGCGCATCCTGCCCGAGACGACCCACGTCGATGGGGCCACCGACCTGACCGGCTTCGTCGGTGACCGGGCGGACACCATCCTGAAGCCCACCACCCTGGCCCGTGGCGAGGGCACGGTGGCCGGCTGGACGGTCGACGACGAGACGTGGCGGGCGGCGCTCGCCTCGGCGGCCGGGAGCGGTCGCCACATCCTGCAACGGAGGGTCGTCCAGCGGGCGGAGCCGGGCTTCGACACCGACGGCGTCACGGAACGGGACTGGTACGCGGTGTGGGGGATGCACTACGGGCCCGGTGGGCACACCGGCTTCACCTGCCGCCTGACCACGGTGCCGGGGGCCGTGGTCCGAGGCATCTCGAACGTCCTGCTGGCACCGGTGCTGCTGCACCCGGGGGCCTGAACATCGCCGCCGGTCACGGGTAGGAGATCGCCCTGAAGAAGAACTTCCGCCTGCTGTGGAGCGCCGAGACCGTCAGCCAGTTCGGCTTCGAGGTGGCGACGGTCGTCATTCCGCTGTTCGCCGTGAAGACCCTGAACGCCACACCGGCGCAGGTCGGTTTCCTGGTGACCTGCGAGTTCCTGGGCTTCCTGCTCCTCGGACTACCGGCCGGTGCGTGGATCGACCGCCGGCGCGGGGAACGGGTCCTGGTGTTCTCCAGCCTGGGCCGTACGGCCGTGTTCGGGGTCGTCGCGGCACTGGCGCTGGCCGGCGACCTCACCATGCCCGCGCTGTACGCGTTGATGTTCGCGGGGAGCCTGTGCACGGTCTTCCTGGGGATCTCCTACCAGAGCGTCCTGCCGCGGATCGTCGACCGGCAGCTGCTGCCCGGCGCCAACTCGCGGGTGGAGTTCACCCTCTCGCTGGCGGAGATCACCGGCCCCGCCATCGCCGGCTTCCTGATGGCGTTGGCCACGTCGTCGTACGTCCTCGGTGCCACGGCCGTCTGCTTCGGCATCGCCACGCTGCTGCTCAGCCGGATCCGGGTGACCGGGGCGGCTGCGGCCGTTCCACCGCCGCGCACCACCACGCTGTTCCAAGACGTACGCGACGGCGTCAGGTACGTGCTGCGGGTGCCGATGTTCCGGGTGATGGCCATCCGCAGCTCGACGTACAACTTCTGCAACATCGCGACCACCACCATGTTCCTGCTGCTGCTGGCGTCGGTGCTGCGGCTGCCGTCGGCGTACATCGGGATCATCTTCTCCGGGGCCGGTGCCGGCGCGACCCTCGGCGCGCTCTCGGCGGTCCGGCTGTCCCGGCGCTTCGGCGTCGGGCCGACGGTCCTCGGCGCGTGCGTGCTGGCGGGAATCGCCTCGATTCCGCTGCCGTTCGCGCGCAGCGGCGGCTGGCTGATCGTCGCCGGCATCGGCTACGGCATCGCCTCGGGATGCATCGTCGTCTCCAACATCCTGCAACTGTCGGTCCGGCAGGCGCTGTGCGCGCCGGGCATGCAGGCCCGGTTGAGCGCGACGATGCGGTTCCTGGTCTGGGGCGTGATCCCGCTGGGCGCGTCGGTCGCCGGGCTGGTCGCGAACGTCATCGGCGTCCGCCAGACCCTCGCGCTCGCGGTCGCCGGCGAACTCGTCTCCATCGTTCCGCTGTACTTCTCGCCGCTGCGTCGGGTGGTGGAGATGCCCACCGAGCCCGAGTCCGGACCCGAGCCGGCCCCGGAGCCGCCGCCCGGAGGGGCGGCGGCCGACGGGGCACGGCCGGAGGCACGGCAGCTCAGCGACTGAGCCGGGCGACCTCGTCGTCGTCGAGGGTGATGACGCCGGCGAGGTACTGGCGCGTCGACCCGCCCAGGACGACCCGGTCGCCGCGCAGCTCGCAGTTGGCGTGGATGGTCAGCGTCTTGCCGAGCCGGGGAGAGAACTGGCGGGACGTCAGGCTGGTCCTGCCCAGCGCGTCCGCCCAGTAGGGGACCAGCATGCAGTGGGACGACCCGGTGAACTGGTCCTCCGGGATCGACAGCTTGGGGCCGAAGAAGCGGGCGACGAAGTCGGAGGAGACGCCGGGGGCCGTCACGACCACCCCGCGCCGGTCGAGGGTCCCGAGCATCCGCTGGTCGGGTTCGATCGCGCGCAGGTCCTCCTCGTTGTCGTAGACCGCCATGTAGTCCATGCCGCCGTAGACCGCGGTGGGCGCGATCGACAGCCCGGCGAGCAGGGCCTCCGGCGGGTCGACCCGCTCGCGCGGCAACGCGGGGAAGGACATCGAGAACTGTCCCTCCGGGGTACGGCTGACGACGAGGGGACCGGTGTTGGAGTGGAAGGTGACCTCGTCCCACTCGGGCCGCAGGTGGTTCAGCACCACGTGGGCCGCAGCGAGCGTGGCGTGCCCGCACAGGTCGACCTCCATCGACGGCGTGAACCAGCGCAGCGCGAAGCTGTCGCCCCGGTCGATGATGAACGCGGTCTCCGCGAGGTTGTTCTCCAGGCCGATCGCCTGCATCACCTCGTCGCTGAGCCACTCGTCCAGGGGGCAGACCGCGGCCGGATTGCCGAAGAACACCCGGTCGGTGAACGCGTCGACCTGGTACAGGGGAATTTCCATCGTGCCTCCAACTGGTGTCAGTGTCGTTCGCGGGCCGCCGGCCCGATCGCCTGCACGCGCTCGATGAGCTGTCGCCGTTCGTCGGCGTCCATGGGGATGGCCCAGCCGCTGGCCGCCGACTGGTGGATGTTGACCACGGCCGAGCCCCGGTCGGCGCGGATGTTCATGCCGGAGCACTCGCCGCCGAGCACGTAGAGCCCGAGCACCACGTGGTGGGGCACCGGCTCGGCATCGGCCTCGGGGGCGAACCGGCACTCCGCGAGCTGCACGCGGCGCTGGGCGAGCCAGCCGTCGGGGCCACGTTCGGCCAGCCGGGCGGCGATCGTGCCCGCGTCGTGGTCGGCGCCGAGCAGGACGTCGTGCCCGCCGGACGAGTGCCCGAACTTGAACACGTACTCGGCGCGGTCCGCCAGCAGGCGGTCACGGTTCTCCGGGGTCACCGAGACGGTGTGGGGCACGTAGCGGGCGACCATGTCGCGTACGCCTTCGGGCAGCAGGCTGGCGAAGCGCTCCTCCCAGAACATCGCCAACCAACGCTTGTGCGTGCGGATCTCGGCCTCGAAGAGGTTGATCACGGAGGCACCGCTGCCGACCAGCCGGGTGATGAAGTCGTAGTCGTCGTCCATGTCCTCGTGCATGAAGCCGCGATAGACCAGGGTGCGCTTTCCGGCCGCCGGATCGAGCCACCGCTGCGGATAGTCGGCGTGGAAGACCAGCTCGACCGGCACGTCGGGCAGTCGCCGGCGCAGCGTCTCGGTCAGCAACTCGAAGCCGAAGTAGCCGACCCCGATGCGGCTCGACCAGTCACACACCACCACCCGGTCGAAACTGCCCTGGTGGAAAGCCCTGATGACGACGTCCGCGATCTGTTCCTCGGGCCGTGGCGTGCCGGCGAGCCACGGAATGTCGACCGCCTCACCCATCACCTGGTAGCAGTCGTGGAACTCGAATCCGGAAATCGACGAGTCGATGTTGAATTCACAGAACTGGTATCCGGACGGGGTCGGCAGCACGTCGACGCGGGCGAAGACCTGCTCGACGGAATCCAGTTGTTCCCAATTGACGAAGGGCGCGATCTCGGCGGGCAGGCCGAATTCCGCCAACAGTTTCTCGGGAGGCCCCGACCGGAGGAACTCGCGGATCACCGCCGTCTGCGCCTCGATCATGGCGCAGGCCGCCTCCGCCATCCGGTCGAACTCGTCCCGGTCGATGACCAGCGGATAGGGGATGAACCGCATCCGGGTGGCACCGAGATCGTCCATGAAGCGCCGTACCGACGGCGCTGCCGCGACGAGCGCGGACCGCGCCGGCTCGGCCTGAAGCGCGGCCACCAGCGGCGCGTTCAATTCCGCGAAATTGCAGTCCGAGTTGTCGTGTCGCACCGTGAACCGCACCCCTTGCCCGACTCGTTATTGAATCGGATGCGAGTGTACGGCACGAGCGGCTTGGCGGGCAGGGGCGAACTCGCGGTATTGATTGCGGACACGTTAAGTGTCGAACATTTCAGGGGTCGACCGGTGGGGTGGTCGCCGAGTACAGTGACCGGCCGTCGGCTGGTCCCGCTTCACACGCGACGGCGACGACATCCGCCGTGGCAATCCCGATTTTGTCGCGTGACCCGTACCGGATACGTGGCGGAGCCATTACGGGGAATCATCACCCGGGACCCGCACCCAGAATCGGCCCCGGCACGCATCCGTCATCCGCAGAGACAGGATCACCGCCATGACCGCACTCCTGGACGCCGTCGCCGCGGGCGTCACCATCCACGACCTCAGCCAGCCGTTCGAGGAGGGGATGCCCTGCGCGCCGAACCACCCGGGGTTCCGCCTGGCCCTGCTCCGCCGGCACGGCGACGTGGTGCGTGCCGACGGCGGCTCGTCGGCCGGCGAGCTGATCGTCACCGGCGGGCACGTCGGGACGCACGTCGACGCGCTGTCGCACATCTCGCAGGACGGACTGCTGCACGGCGGCCACGACGCCGCCGAGGCACAGTCGGGGGGCCGGTTCCGCGTACACGGCGCCGAGACCATTCCGCCGCTCGTCCGACGGGGGGTGCTGCTGGACGTCGCCTCGGCCCACGGAGTCGACGTCCTTCCCGGCGGGTACGGCGTGACCGCCGACGACCTCGAACGGTGCCTGCGACGTACGGGTGTGCGGCTGGCCGAGGGTGACGTGGCGCTGGTGCGTACCGGCTGGGCCCGGCACTGGTCGGATCCGGCGGCCTACCTCGGTCTCGACACGGGGGTGCCCGGCGTCGACCCCTCCGGCGCGGCCTGGCTCGCGGAGCACGGGGTCGCCCTGACGGGCGCGGACACCACCGCCTACGAGCAGATCCCTCCCGGCGTCGGGCTCCGGGTGCTGCCGGTCCACCGGCTGCTGCTGGTGGAGGCGGGCATCTACATCGTCGAGCACCTGCGGCTGGACCCGCTGGCGGAGGCCGGCGTGAGCGAGTTCCTGTTCGTCCTCGCCCCGCTGCCGATCGTCGGCGGCACGGGCTCGCCCGTACGCCCGCTGGCCGTCGTGTGACACGCGCCCGGCAGTGGCGTCGCCGGGCGACGGTCGCCGCCGCCGTCGCCTTCGCGATTGCCTGCATCGGTGCGCCCGTCAGGCAGGCGGTGACGAGGGCGGTCGAGGCGGGGCGAGGCGAGAAGACGCCGGCTGCGGCGGCCGAGGCGTACCTCCTGGCGGTCTTCCAGCCGGACGAGAACCCCGACATCAACCGGTGCCTGTGCGGCGACAATCGGGACGAGCTGTTTCGGCAGGCCCGCGATCTGCGCAAACAGGTCGAATCACAGGTCACCTTCGGCGTACGGGTCGAGACGACCAACTGGCAGAGCGACCCGGACGGCACGGTCTCGGCGATGGTGGACCTCCGGTTCACGGAGGTCGACTCCACGGGGAACGTCACCTTCACCGGCGCCACCCACCGGTGGCGCTTCCACACCACGGAGGAGGGCGGCTTCGGCGGCGGCTGGAAGGTCTGCCGCGTCGACGCGCCGCCGCTGTGCGGCACCTACCTCCGCTGCTGACGACACCACGTCGCGGCGAGCCGAGCGAGCAGGCTGAAGCAGGCGTAGCCGCCGCACCCTCTTCTGCACAGACTCAGGCTTGCCTGGCGTCGGAGCATCCGACAAGCGGCTCCGTGACCTTGTACAATTTATTGTACGTAACGTTGGGAGGCAGCATGCGGATCGTCCCCTACTCGGAAGTCCGACAGAACCTGGCCAAGATGCTCGATCATGTCGTGGACGACGCCGAGGAAGTGGTGGTGACCCGCTCCGGCCGGGAGGCCGCAGTCATCATCTCGTTGCGGGAGTACGAGTCGTTGAAGGAGACGGCCTACCTGATGGCCAGCCCCGCCAACGCGCGCCGCCTGAACGAAGCCGTCGAAGAGTTGCGCAACGGGGGTGGGGAGACACACGACCTGATCGACCCCGACGCCATTTCAGGTGGGGCCTCGGCCGCGTGAAGGTCCAGTTCGCCGGCCGAGGCTGGGACGACTACCTGACCTGGCAGCGAGATCGTCAGATGCTCAGGCGAGTGAACACCTTGATCGAGGACATCCGACGCAACGGCCATGAAGGCATCGGCAAACCGGAGCAGCTTCGCGGCAACTGGGCGGGGTTCTGGTCGAGACGCATCGACCAGGAACACCGCCTCGTGTACCGGATCATGGACGACACGGTGCAGATCGCGCAGTGCCGCTACCACTACGAATGAGCCTTCCCAGCCCTCACCGGCGGTCAGCCCCGGCCTGAAAACCGGGGCTGAGCTGCACCGGAATAGATCATCGGCTGCGGAGGGTGTGGGATTCGAACCCACGAAGACATCGCTGCCTTACCGGTTTTCAAGACCAGCGCCATCGGCCACTAGGCGAACCCTCCCGGGCCGCGCTCCCCGTGGGGCGCGCGACGTGCCTAGTCTGCCACGGACCCGCTCCGGGCGAGCGGGCACCGCACCCGCGCTGGCATGATCGACGGCGTGTGGGAGAACCCGTCGGTGGTGCTGATCAGCGGAATCATGGCCGCCGGAAAGTCCACTGTGGCCGAGGCGCTGGCCCGGCGGCTGCCCCGCGCGGTGCACCTGCGCGGCGACGTCTTCCGGCGGATGGTGGTCAGCGGCCGGGAGGAGATGACCGCCGAGCCGTCGGCGGAGGCCTGGCGGCAGCTCCGGCTGCGCTACGACCTCGCGGCGTCGGCGGCGGACCGGTACGCCGCCGCCGGCTTCACGGTGGTGCTCCAGGACGTGATCCTCGGGGCGGAGCTGCCGGCAATGGTCGACCGGATCCGGCACCGGCCGTTGGCGGTCGTGGTGCTCGCGCCGAGTGCCGAGGCCGTCGCCGCCCGCGAGGAGGCCCGCGACAAGAAGGGGTACGGGGACTGGCCGGTCGCCGACCTGGACGCGGACTTCCGGGCACAGACGCCCCGGATCGGGCTCTGGCTGGACACGTCGGCGCTGACCCCGGCGCGGACGGTGGACGAGATCCTGGCCCGGGCGTGGACCGACGGGCGGGTGGGGTAGACACGGAACATGCGCGCGATGACTGTCCCGGAGCCCGGCGGACCCGACGCACTGCTCTGGAGCGAGGTGCCTGATCCCGAGCCCGGCCCGGGCGAGGTGGTCGTCGACGTGCGGGCCAGCGCGGTCAACCGGGCCGACCTGCTGCAACGGCAGGGGCACTACCCGCCGCCGCCGGGCGCGCCCGCGTACCCCGGGCTGGAGTGCTCCGGGGTGATCAGCGCGATCGGTCCCGACGTGGCCGGCTGGGAGGTGGGCCGGGAGGTCTGCGCGCTGCTGGCCGGCGGCGGCTACGCGGAGCGGGTCGCGGTGCCGGCCGGGCAGCTCCTGCCGGTGCCGGCCGGCGTCGACCTGGTCGACGCGGCGGCGCTGCCCGAGGTCGCCTGCACGGTCTGGTCGAACGTGGTGCGGGTGGCCCGGCTCGGCAGGGGCGAGACGCTGCTGCTGCACGGCGGCGGCAGCGGCATCGGCACCTTCGCGATCCAGCTCGGGGCCGCGCTCGGCGCCACGGTGGTGGTCACCGCCCGCGCCGCGAAGCACGAGCGGCTGCGTGAGCTGGGGGCGGCGCACACGATCGACTACCGGGAGCAGGACTTCGTCGAGGAGGTCCGGCGGGTCACCGGCGGCCGGGGCGCCGACGTCATCCTCGACATCATGGGCGCCGCCTACCTGCCCCGGAACGTGGCGGCGCTGGCCACGGGCGGCCGGCTGGTGGTGATCGGCATGCAGGGTGGCCGCAAGGGCGAGCTGGATCTCTCGGCGCTGCTGGCCAAGCGGGGCACGATCGCGGCCACCGCGCTGCGGTCCCGGCCGCTGGAGGAGAAGGCGGAGATCGTGCGCGGCGTCCGCGAGCAGGTGTGGCCGCTGGTCGAGTCGGGGGCGGTCCGGCCGGTCGTGGACCGGCGGGTGCCGATGACCGAGGCGGCGCAGGCGCACCGCCTGGTCGAGTCGAACGACCACGTCGGCAAGGTGCTGCTCACGACCGGCTGACGCGGGGTCCGCCCCGGCGGTCAGGGCGTCGGCGCCGGGTCCGCGACCTCGCGGGGGAGCACCAGGCGGGCGCCGGGGCCCTCGCCGGCGAGCGAGTCGCCGGGGTTGTTGAGCGTGCAGCGTTGCAGGGAAAGGCAGCCGCAGCCGATGCAGCCGTCGAGGTCGTCGCGGAGCTTCGTCATCAGCCGGATCTTCTCGTTCAGCCGCTCCCGCCAGGTCGCGGAGAGCCGCGCCCAGTCGTCCGCGCTCGGCGTGCGGGCCGCGGGCAGGGAGTCCAGCGCCTCCCGGATCTCCTCCAGCGAGATGCCGACCTGCTGGGAGATCCGGACGAACGCCACCCGGCGCAGCTCGGTGCGGGCGTAGCGGCGCTGGTTGCCGCCCGTCCGCTCCGCCCGGATGAGCCCGAGCCGCTCGTAGTAGCGCAGCGCCGAGGGCGCGACGCCGCTGCGGACGGAGAGCTGGCCGATGGTCAGAGATTCGTGCATCACGTCGCCTTGAGTTCAAGTGGACTTCAACTTGCAGGCTAGCGGCATGACCACGACCACCGCCAGCGCGGGTCCGGCCCCGACCGCCGCGCCACCCCGTGACCCCACCGCCGCGCCACCCCGCCACCCGGGCGCCCCGCCGCTGCCGGGACCCGTCGCGCCGCTGTACGAGCGGGTGCGCGCGGGTCGGGAGTTCAGCCCGAACGTCCGCTCCACCGTCGACGTGCTCTGGGTGCTCTACGACCGGGTCCTCCGGGTCACCCCGGAGACCGTCGACGACCCCGGGCGGGACCGGTTCCTGCTCTCCAAGGGCCACGCCGTGGCCGGCTACTACGCCGTACTCGCCGCGAAGGGGTTCATCCCCGCCGGCTGGCTCGACGACCAGGGCGGGCCCGCCAGCCGGCTCGGCGACCACCCCGACCGGGTGCTGGTGCCCGGGGTGGAGATCGGCTCCGGCTCGCTGGGTCACGGGCTCGGGCTCGGCGTGGGCACCGCGCTCGGGCTGCGCGCCCAGGGCCTGCTGACGCCCCGGGTGCACGTGCTGCTCGGCGACGCGGAACTCGACGAGGGCTCCAACCACGAGGCGATCGCGTACGCGGGGGCGACCGGGCTGGGCAGCCTGACCGCGATCGTGGTCGACAACGGCTCCGCCACGCACGGCTGGGCGGGCGGCGCCGCGGCCCGGTTCACCGTCAACGGCTGGACCGCCACCACCGTCGACGGGCACGACCACGACGCCCTGCACACCGCCCTGACCGGGCACGACAACCACCGGCCGCACGTCGTCGTCGCGGTCGTCGACCAGGGGGAGTGACCGTGCGGGACCGCTTCATCGAGACCACCACCGCGCTGCTGGCGGAGGATCCGCGTACGGCCCTGGTGCTGGCCGACATCTCCGCCGACGCGTTCGAGCCGGCCGAGGACCGGCACCCGGACCGGGTGCTGAACGTCGGCATCCGGGAACAACTGCTGGTGGGCGTGGCCGGCGGGCTCGCCCTGACCGGGCTCCGGCCGATCGCGCACAGCTACGCCCCGTTCCTCGTCGAGCGGGCGTACGAGCAGCTCAAGCTCGACCTGGACCACCAGGGCGTGGGCGCGGTGCTGGTCAGCATCGGCGCGTCGTACGACCGGGCGGCCGCAGGCCGGACCCACCTGTCCCCGGCCGACGTCTCGTTGATCGACACCCTGCACGGTTGGACCGTGCACGTCCCCGGTCACCCCGACGAGGTGCCGGCGCTGCTGCGGGACGCGGTGGCCGCCGACGGCTCGGCGTACCTGCGACTGTCGACGCTGCACAACGCCCGTCCGTACGGCGGCGACGGCGCGCTGCGGGTCGTCCGGGACGCGGGGCCGGGCGCACCGCTGCTGGTCGCGGTGGGGCCGGTGCTGGACGCGGCGGTGGCGGCGGTGGCCGACCTGGGCGTGACGGTGGCCTACACCCACCGGCCGCGGCCGTTCGACACGGCGGGGCTGCGGGCGCTGGCCGGCGACGCGGTGATCCTGGTGGAGCCCTACCTGGCCGGTACGTCGGCCCGGGTGGTGTCGGCGGCCCTGGCCGACCGGCCGCACCGGCTGCTGGCGCTCGGCGTGGGACGGGAGGAGCTGCGCCGCTACGGCTCGGCCGAGGACCACACCCGCTGGCACGGGCTGGACGCCGCCGGGCTGCACCGTTCGGTCGCCGGCTTCCTGGACGCGGCGCCGGTGTCGGCCGGCCGCTGAGTCACGCCGGCCGCTGAGTCACGCCGGCCATTGAGTCACGCCGGCCGCGGCGGCGGGGAGGCCGGCGGCGGCGGGGAGGCGAAGCGGGAGGGCGGGAGGGGTCAGCGGGTCGGGGCGCCGAGGGGGCGGCGGCGGGTGCGCTCGCGGCCCAGGATCCAGATCGCCTCGACGCCGTCCTTCCAGGTGATCTTCTTGCCCTCTTCGCGGCCCCGCGCCCGGTAGCTGATCGGGACCTCGTAGGGGCGGATGCGCTGGCGCAGCAGCTTGCCGGTCACCTCGGCCTCCATGCCGAAGCCGCGCGAGCGGATGTCGAGCGAGCGGTAGAGCGCGACCGGCATCAGCTTGAAGCAGGTCTCCAGGTCGCCGATGTAGGAGTTGAACAGGACGTTCGCCGCCATCGTGACGCCCTTGTTGCCCATCACGTACCAGAAGCTGTAGGCGCTGTGGCTGCCGAAGGTGCGATTGCCGTAGACCACCGTGGCCCGCCCGTCGAGCACCGGGTCGAGCAGCTTCGGGATGTCCAGCGGGTCGTATTCCAGGTCGGCGTCGAGAATGACCATGTAGTCGCCCTCGGCGTTGTCGACCGCCGTCTTGATGGCGGCACCCTTGCCGGCGTTACGCTGGTGGGTGATGACCCGCAGGCGCGCGTCGTCGGCCCGACCGAGGATCTCACCGGTGCCGTCCCGACTGCCGTCGTCGACCACGACCAGCTCGATCTCACACGGGTAGTCGACCGCCAATGCCTGCTTGAGGGCATCCGCGATGCGTTCTTCCTCGTTGTAGACCGGCATGAGGATCGAGAGCTTCACGGGAATCTCCACGGTGGCGACGATATGTCGGCCCTAGCCTAGCCTGGCGGTTGACGACGCGGTGCTCAGCACTGCGGGCATTGGGCGCG
Source organism: Micromonospora sp. USAFONa4 (assembly GCF_057197825.1). Lineage (NCBI taxonomy): Bacteria > Bacillati > Actinomycetota > Actinomycetes > Micromonosporales > Micromonosporaceae > Micromonospora > Micromonospora sp. USAFONa4. The sequence continues at coordinate 3,198,544 of NZ_CM170072.1, forward strand.
GCGACCTCAGGTTCATGGTGTTTACTGCCGCCATGTCGGCAGTCGGCTACCCGCTCGCCCTGGCGCCGGTCGCCGCGATCGGACTGCTCGCCGTCGCGCTCCGTCCGGTCGCGGCCGGGACCGTGGCGGGGCGGCGCCTCGCGCTGGTCCGGGCGGCTCTGGTGACCGGGGCGTTCGCGGTGCTCACGGTGGAACTGCTGGGCGCGCTGCGGCTGCTCACCCTGCCGGCGTTCGCCGTGGCCTGGCTGACGTTCCTCGCCGGTGCGCTCGCCGCCGTCGGCTGGCGACGCCGCCGGGACGAAGCGCGCGGCACGGACGTGGTCGCCGCCGCGCACCGCGCGGTCGAGGTCGTCGCCGCGCCCGAGCCCGCGCTGGTCGGCGCGACGGCCGGCCCGGCCGTCGGCGCCCCGCCCCCTCCGCCGCCGCCGGCCGCCGCGCGCCGCGTCGCACCCCGCCCCGCCGGCTGGTGGACCCGGCTGGCTGACGCCTGGCGTACGGCGGGCCGGGGTGAGCGGCTGCTCGCCGGCACGGTCGGCGGGCTGCTGCTGGTCGAGTTGCTGATCGCCCTGCTGGCCGAGCCGAACAACTTCGACTCGCAGACCTACCACCTGCCGAAGGTGGAGCGCTGGGTGGCGCAGGGCGGCCTGGACTTCTGGCCCACCGCCATCCACCGGCAGGTGACCATCCCGCCCGGCGCCGAGTACCTGCTGCTGCACCTGCGCCTGTTCACCGGCGGGGACGCGCTGCACCACCTGGTGCAGTGGGCGGCCGGCGTCGGCGTACTGCTGGCGGCTACCCGGATCACCGCGCAGCTCGGCGGGGGACGGCGGGCCCAGCTGCTGACCGCGTTCGTGCTCGCCACCACCCCGATGGTGGCGCTCCAGGCGACCAGCACCCAGACGGACCTGGTCTGCGCCGCCTGGGTGGCCTGCGCGGCAACGGTGGCGCTGGACGGGCTGCGCCGGCGCGCCGGGGCCGGGGCGGTGCTGGCGCTGGGGGCGGCCACCGGGCTGACCGCGCTGACCAAGACCAGCGGCCTGGTCGCGGTCGGGCCGCTGCTGCTGCTCTGGGGGCTGGCCCAGCTCCGGCTGGCCCGGGTCGGTGGCGTCCGGTCGCGGCGGCAGGTGCGTCGGACGGTCGCCGGGTCGACGCTGATCCTGCTGGTGGCGGTGGTGGTGGTCGGGCCGTTCCTGGCCCGGGTGACCGCCGAGTTCGGGCATCCGCTCGGGCCGCCCCGGCTGCGCGAGTCCATTCCGATGGAACGGCACGACCCGCCGTCGCTGCTGGTCAACGCGCTGCGGATCGCGCACACCGCGTTCGACACGCCGCTCGCGCCGCTGCGCCGGGCGGGTGCCGAGGCGATCGTCGGCGCCGCCGGGATCATCGGGGTGGACCCGCAGGACCGGGCCACCACCTTCGGGCGGGAACGGTTCCCGGTGCCGTCGTGGTATCCGGACGAGGACCGGGTGGCCTTCCCGCTGGCCGGGGCGCTGGCGGCGATCGGGGCGGCGTACGCGCTGGTCCGGCCCGGTCGGGTCGCCCCGGCGCAGGCGGGTCCGCTGCGCGCGTACGCCGTCGTCGTGGTGGCGGCCGTGCTGCTGCACACCGCCATGATCAAGTGGCAGCCGTGGGGGAACCGCCTGCTGCTCTACGCGCTGGCGCTGGCCGTACCGCTGGCGGGGCTCTGGCTGGACGCGCTGTTCCGGCGCCGGGCCGGCGGCGCGGGTGGACGGCGGCCGGTGGCCTTCGGGCTCGCGGTGAGCGTGCTGGCCGGCTGCGCGCTGGCCGGGGTGCTGGCGGTGTCGTACGGCTTCCCGCGCCGGCTGGTCGGGGCGGGCTCGGTCTTCACCACCTCCGAATGGGACACCCGGTTCCTGCGGCGTCCCCAGTGGGCGGAGGAGTTCCGCTGGGCCGCCGAGGCGGTACGCGCGACGGACGCCCGCCGGATCGGCCTGGTGCAGCAGAACGACAACTGGGAGTACCCCTGGTGGCTGCTGCTGCGCGGCGCGGACGGCCGCCCGCCGGAGCTGGTGGCGCTCCAGTCGGTGCTGCCGGGGCGTCCGCCGGCCGACCCGGCCTCGGTGGACGCCATCGTCTGCACGGGCAGCCGGCCGGCGTGCACGGCGCTGGTGCCGGCGGGCTGGCGCGTGCAGTTCCGGGGCTACGTGGGCTACGCCCTCCCGCCGGGGAGCTGACCCGCCGGGAAGCCGGCCGCCGCGCGATTCGACCGGATCGCCCTGTTCTGCACTCTGCGCGCAACAATTACGAGACGCATTCACATACCTCGAAGCCGACGCTACCTTCTGGTAACTCGATCGACGTCCCGCGATCGAGTTCGAAAGGAGTGCGTCGATGCTTGGTTCCTCCACCAGGCGCGAACGCGCGACCCGACGACGGGCCCTCACCGTCGTCGCCGCCGCCGCTCTCGTCCTGCCGATGCTCGCCGGAACGGCCTCCCCCGCCACCGCGGCCGACCGTCCGGCCGTCCAGCCGCTCCCCGCCAACCTGGAGACGATCCGCGCCGCCGAGGCCACCGCGCTCTACGGCACGCCCGCCGTCCGCCCCATCGAGCAGCGCCGCACCGCGCTGATCACCATGGGCGACAGCGAGATCTCGGGCGAGGGGGTGGGCAACTACGTGCCCGGCACCCACGAGCCCGGCAACTGGTGCGACCGCTCGTACGACCAGGCGGTGTTCCGCACCGGCCTCACCGCCGACGAGAAGTACAACATCGCCTGCTCCGGCGCGACCCCGTGGAACCTGATCCGGGGCGGGCCCACCCAGCACAACGAGCTGAACCAGGGCGACCACCTGGCCATCAAGGCGCGCAACACGCACATCAAGCTGATCTGGGTGGTGGTCGGCGCCAACGGCGACGGCACGATCCAGTTCGGCCCGGTCGCCACCGACTGCGCCGTCCGCCGGGTCCTCCTCCAGGGCGCCTGCCACCCCACCTACACCGACCAGTGGAGCGTCCGCACCGACGGCAGCCGGCGGGCGGTCGAGGACGCGCTCACCGACATCCGGCAGACGATGACGGGCGCCGGCTACCTGCGCTCGGACTACGAGCTGGTGCTGATGTCGTACCCGAGCCCGGGCAGCCCGGACGTGGAGGACAACCCGAACTTCCCCGGCTGGTACGCGGGCGGCTGCCTGCTCTACCTGGCCGACGCCGCGTTCGCCCGGAACAAGGCGGTGCCGATGTTCGAGTCGGCGCTGCGGGCGGCGGCGACCAACACGGGCACCCGCTACCTGGACGCCAGCCGGCTCTTCCACGGCCACGAGGTGTGCACCGACAGCACCTCCGTACGCGGCCTGTTCATCGAGATCGGCGTCTGGGACGAGAACGCGGCCCGGCAGTCGTTCCACCCGAACAAGCGGGGGCACGGCATGTTCGCCCAGTGCGTCACCCAGTTCGTCGACTCCGGGCGACAGCGGGCGACCTGCGTGGACCCGGCCAGCACCGGCAACGGCGTGCTCTACGACGGGCTCTTCGAGTTCAAGCAGCTGCGCAACGCCGCCACGGGCACCTGCGTCGACGGCAAGGGCTACGACTCGCGCAACGGCACCCCCCAGCAGTCGTACGGCTGTCACGGCGGGCGCAACCAGGGCTTCTGGTACGACCCGACCCGCCAGTCGCTGCACTCGGAGCTCTCCCACGACCGCTGCCTGGACGTCTCGGGCGGGTCGCTGAGCGCCGGCACGGCGGTGAACATCCACGACTGCCACGGCGGCGCCAACCAGAAGTTCGTGCTGGCCGGCAACCAGATCAAGGCGGCCGGCAACGCCAACCTCTGCCTGGCGTTCGACAACCCGCTGCTGGGCACCCCCCGGCTGCGCCTGGCCGCCTGCTCCACCAGCAGCCGCCAGCAGTGGTCCTTCGAGTCCCGCAACTTCGCCAACCCGGTCGGCTACGGGCACGACGACTTCATCGGCTCCCGCGTCTACTGAGCCGCCCGCGCGGGCGGTGCCGCCCTCCCCGGGTGGCACCGCCCGCGCCGACCGGCGTGGGGTGGCCCGCTGTCGCCGACGGGCCACACCCCCACCTACTTCTGCCGGGCCGGCACGACCACCAGGCGGGCGACCCCGCCGTCGCCCTCCTTGGCACCGGCCACGCCGACCGTCGTGCCGACCTTCACGTCGGCGGACCGGATCGTCGTGCGACGCTCCACGACGCGCAGCTTGTCGCCGAAGGTCCAGGTCATGGTGAAGCCGTCGGCGGACTTCACGGTCATCGAGTCGCCGTCGACGGCGGTCACCTCGCCCCGCTGCACGGCGACGGTCCGCGTACCGCCGTCCTTCGTCCGCACCACGGCCTCGCCGTGCAGGGCGTCCCGCCGCAGCAGCACCCGGGCCTGCCGGCGCTCGCGGCGCTCCTCGGCGCGTTCCCGCCGCTTCTCCCCGGCCGCGCCCGGCGACGCCTCCGGCGAGGCGGGTGCGGCCAGCGGCTCGACGTCCAGGTCGCCGGCGTCGAAGCCCAGCGCGGCCAGCGCCTGGCCCTCCGCGCCCAGCACCGCAGCGACCTCGACGGCGGTCTCCCGGGCCGGCTGACCGGCCGGTCCGGCGGCACCGCATCCGCCGACGCCGAGCGCGACCGCCGCGAGCAGCGTGGTGGTGGCGATTCCCCAACGTGCCATGGGTCTCCCTCTCGTCCGTGGAACCCCAGCCTCCCGCCCACCGGCGAGCGGAGGGTCAGAGCGATGTTCGGATCCGGTAAGGATCCGGGGGCAGCCGGACGGTGAACGCGGCGCCGCCCTCCGGCGCGTGCCCGGCCGCGACGTCCCCGCCGAGCCGGCGGACCAGGCCGGCGGCGAGCGCCAGCCCCAACCCGCTGCCGACCTTGCGCACCCCCCGGTAACGCTGGTGCAGGGCGCCGCGCTCGAAGGCGACCGCCAGGTCGTCGTCGGTGAGGCCCGGTCCGCCGTCGCGGACCTCGACGACGCCGCCCGCCAGTGGGTCCGCGCCGGCCGCCCGGACCGCGAGCACGATCGGCGCCCCCGGCGGTACGACCCGCAGCGCGTTCTCCAGCAGCCCGTCCACCACCTGCCGGATCCGGCCCGGATCGGTGTGGACCGGCACCGGCGCGTCCGGGACCTCCGCGCGGAACGGCACCCCCACCGCCGCGCACCGGTCGGCCCAGGTCCGGCCCGCGTCGGCGGCCAGCCGGGCGAGGTCCACCGGCACCGGTTCGAGCGGGAAGTCGGCGGCCTCCAGCCGGGCCAGCGCCAGCAGGTCGCTGACCAGCCGGTCCAGGTGCCGCGCCTCCGCGAGCACGGTACGACCGGCGTCGGCCGCGTCCGCCGGCCCGATCACCCCGTCGGCCAGTGCCTCGGCGTAGCCCCGGATCGCGGTCAACGGGGTGCGCAACTCGTGCGAGACGGAGAGCAGGAACTCCCGTTGCCGGCCCTCGCTCGTGGCCAGCGCGGCGGCCAGCCCGTTCAGCGCGTACGCCAGGTCGGCCACCTCGTCGGGCGGCTCCACCGGCACGCGTACCGCCCGGTCCCCGGCGCGCAGCCGGGCGGCGGCGTCGGCGGCGCGCCGGATCGGTCGGGCCAGCCGGCGGGCGAGCAGCAGCCCGGCGGCCACCCCGGCGGCGAGCCCGGCCAGCAGCGGCAGCCAGAGGCTGGGCACCACCTGCCGCCACGGCGCGGCGGGCCGGGCCCGGGTCAGCACCACCCCGTCGCCGCCGGGCAGGGCGCGCCCCTCGATCAGCGTGCGCCGCCCGTCGATCACGCGGCGGGTCGACACGTTACGCCCCTCGGCGACACGCCGCACCACCCGTGGCGGCAGGCCTGGGCGCTCGGCCGCCCCGCCCCGGACGAGGTACGCGTCGACGCCCTGGGCGTTCAACTGCCGGACGATGCGCTCCTCGTCGGTGGTCCGTCCGGTCTCCAGCCTGGGGCGCAGCACCTCGGCCGCGAGCCGGGCCTGGGCGGCCAACGCCTCCCGGTCATGCCGCTCCACGCCACGTACCGCCAGGGGCACCGCGACGATCGCGGTGACCAGCACCGAGACCAGGGCGACCGCGCAGGTGACCAGCACCGCGCGGGAGGTCAGCGTCCGGCCGGGACGGTGCCGTGGCGGCGGCGCGACGGTCGGCTCAGCCATCGGCGGAGTACCCGACGCCCCGGTGGGTGCGGATCACGCCGGCCGCGCCCAGCTTCGCCCGGACCTGTGCGACGTGCACGTCGACGGTCCGGGTGCCGGCGTGCGCCGCGTACCCCCAGACCCCGGCGAGCAGCTCCTCCCTGGTGAAGACCCGCCCCGGTCGGGCCATCAGGTGCGCCAGCAGGTCGAACTCGGTGGAGGTGAGCTGGACCGGGGTGCCCGCGACCGTCACCGTCCGGCGGGTCGGGTCGAGGGCCACCGCGCCGACGACCCGGGGCAGGCCCGTGCCCTCGGGCGTCCCGGCGGTGCGCCGCAGCACCGCCCGCACCCGGGCGACCAGTTCGCGGGGGCTGAACGGCTTGGTGACGTAGTCGTCCGCCCCCAGTTCCAGCCCGACGACGCGGTCCACCTCGTCGTCGCGGGCGGTGAGGAAGATGACCGGCGTCCAGTCGCCAGCCTCGCGCAGGCGGCGACAGACCTCGGTGCCGGTCATGGCGGGCAGCGCGATGTCGAGGACGCAGGCCACCGGGCGCAGGCGGCGGGCGGCGGCCAGCCCGGCCGCCCCGTCCCGTTCCAGGTGTACGCCGAAGCCGTCCCGGTTCAGGTAGAGCCGGACCAGGTCGGCGATGGCCGGCTCGTCCTCCACCACGAGGACGAGCCCGCGAGGCGCGGCGTCGACGGTCACCGGCCCATGATTGCCGACCCGGTGCCGCCGCGCGGGTCAGCGGATGTTCGGATTCGGTAAGAAGACGGTCAGCGCACCACGGCGGGCCGGAAGGCGACCGGCCGCGCGACCGGCGGCACCTCGCCGATGGTGGCGACGAGCCGCTCCCGGGGCGTCCGCAGCCGGGTCCGGAAGGCGTGGTTGAGCAGCGCGTCGAGCTGCCACACCTGCTTCGGGTGGCGGGTGCGGATGAGGAACCGCTCGCGGATCCCGTCGATCGCGGTGGCCGCCAGCTCGACCGAGTGCAGGCGCGGGTCGGGGCTCCAGGTGACGTTGCTGAGCTCGCGCAGTTCCGTGTTGAGGTGCAGGCGCAGCCGGTGCAGCACGCGGGTCTGCTGGGTGACGACCAGCCGTCGGTGGGTCAGCAGGAGCAGGTACTCGCCGGCCATCGGGCGGTCCGGCCGGGCGCACCGGGTGACGAGGATGGTGGCGTCGCCGGAACCGACGCAGCGCCGGAAGACCGGCATGTGCCGGGTGACGGTCTGCACCGCCAACCCGGCCTCGGTGGCGGCCGGGAGGAACGTTCGGGAGAAGACGTCCATGCCCTGCCCAACGAGGCGCGACCTGGGGTGACGTGGGTCACGCGGGAATTTTGGAACTTCCACGCGACGAGCCGGAGGCGCACCTGCTCGCGGTGTCGCCGCGCCCCGGCGACGTCTGGCTGCTCTGCACCGACGGCGTCAGCGACCAGCTCGACTACCACCTGATGCGGGAACTCCTGGCAGCACCGCGACCCGAAGAGGCGGCGCGGGACCTGCTCCACGGCACCCTGGGAAGCTGGCGGCGGCGACAACGCCACCGCCGTGATCGCCCGGGCCGACGCCACGGCTCCCCGAGCCCAGGGGTAACCGGATCACCGGATCACCGGATCACCGGATCACCGGATCACCGGATCACCGGATCACCGGTGGAGATCTTGGTACGAAACAGCCCCCGGAGGGGCCGTTTCTTGCCAAGATCTCCGGTAGGAGCCCGAGGGGCGGACGCGAGAGTAGGCACCGACGGGGTGTGGCCCGCCGTGCCCGGCGCAGGGATCAAGCCTGACCGCCCGGAGCCGGGCACGGCGGGCCACACCCCACCACGACGCACCACAACCACCCGACGCACCGCTTGGGCGGCCTGAGCGCCGGCCGCCGAAGGGCCGGTCGGCCGGCGTCGCGCCGACACCGGCACGTCCGACACCGGCGCCGCCGACGTCCGGCTCAGACCGGATCCGGCGCGAACAGTTCCTGCAACCAGCCGGGCACCGCAGCCGCGTACTCCGCTCGGGTCGGGTCGGCGCTGCGCAGGGCGCGGCGCCAGGAGAGCGCCCGGCTGACCCGGGTGACGCGGACGGCCAGGCGGGCCGCCTCGCGCAGCGTCGCCCGGTCGTGCCCGTCCAACCACGGCTCCAGGTAGGCGTCGCGCAGCCGCGCCAGCGCCGGGTCGCCCTCGGGCAGCCCGAACGCGTCCGCGACCGAGTTGAGCGTCACCAGCAGGGTGCCGAACGGGTGGGCCACGGAGGCGTCGCCCCAGTCGAAGAAGCGGTGCCCGTCGCCGGCCACGAACACGTTGCCGTCGTGCAGGTCGTCGTGCTGGACGGTCGGCGTGAGGCCCGACGCGGCCAGCCGCCGGCAGTCCTCGGCGAAGGCGGGCCGGTGGGCGCGCAGCCGCCCGTACGCATCGGCGGTGAGCCCGTCCTCCGCCCCGAGCAGCAGCGACTCCTCGTCGTCCAGCAACGCCTCGAACAGCTCCGGCAGCATCTCCGGCCGGTGGTCGGGCACGCCGAGGGCGAGCAGTTCGCCGGCCCCGGACGCGACCACGCGCTGCAGGTCGGCGTACTCGGGCAGGACCCGTTCCCAGCGGCTCAGCAGGCTCCGGTCGCCACCCAGCGCATCGCGCAACGTCCGGTCGCCACCCAGCGCATCGCGCAACGTCCGGCCGCCGTCGGGCAGCAGGGACCAGCCGCGCTCGGCGTCCACGGCGACCGGGTCGAGCACCCGGCCGGGGGCGAGCCGGGCCAACGCGGCCAGCAGCGCCGCCTCGTGCCGGGTGCCGGGGTTGTTCGCCTTGAACCAGACGTCGCCGGCGTCGGTGGGCACCCGCCAGACCAGCGACCAGGGTCGGACCCGGGGCTCGACCGGCCCGACGATCCGCCGGCCGTGCCGGCCGAGTTGGTCGCCGACCCAGCCGAGCGCGGCATCCCGCCAGTGCGGGTCCGTCCAGTCGACAGGTGGTGTGGTCGCCCGGTGGGCGCGTGGCGTGGTCGCCTGGTCGGCGGGCGGCGTGGTGGCGTCAGGCACGCCGGGCAACTCGGTCACGCCGGGCAACCTAGCCGCCGCCCGTGCCGCGGGACCACGGGTTTTCCCGTCGCCCCACGGCAGCTCGGCGGTGCGCCCTACAGCAGCTCGACGATTGTCGCGTTGGCCATGCCGCCGCCCTCGCACATCGTCTGGAGGCCGTAGCGGATGTCGTTGTCCCGCATGTGGGCGAGCATGGTGGTCATGATCCGGGCGCCGGATCCGCCGAGCGGGTGGCCGAGGGCGATCGCGCCGCCGCGCGGGTTGAGCCGCTCCGGGTCCGCCTCGGTCTCCGCCAGCCAGGCCAGCGGCACCGGCGCGAACGCCTCGTTCACCTCGTACACCCCGATCTCCTCGATGCCCAGCCCGGCGCGGCGCAGCGCCTTCGCGGTGGCCGGGATGGGCGCGGTGAGCATGGTGACGGGGTCGTCGGCGGCGACGACGGCGGTGTGCACGCGGGCCAGCGGGCGCAGGCCGTGCCGGCTGGCCCACTCGCTCGTGGTGACGGCGAGCGCCGCCGCGCCGTCGGAGATCTGCGACGCGGAGCCGGCGGTGACGACGCCGTCGGGGCGGAACGGGGTGGCCAGCTCGCCGAGCTTCTCCAGCGAGGTGTCCCGCCGGATGCCCTCGTCGGCGGCGAACTTGCCGCCGTCGGCCAGGGCGACCGGGGCGATCTCGGCGTCGAAGGCGCCGGCGTCCTGCGCGGCGGCGGCCTTCTCGTGGCTGGCGAGGGCGAACTCGTCGAGCTGCGCGCGGGAGAAGCGCCAGCGCTCGGCGATCAGCTCCGCCCCGACGCCCTGGTTGAACGGCAGCGGCGCGTCGTCGGCGAAGCCCTCGACGCCGCGGTAGCGGTCGCGCAGCTGGTCGCTGAAGGGCGACCCGCCGGCCACGCTGGAGCCCATCGCGACCCGGGTCATCGACTCGACGCCACCGGCGACGACCAGGTCGGCCTGGCCGGAGAGGACGGTGGCGGCGGCGAAGTGCAGGGCCTGCTGGCTGGAGCCGCACTGCCGGTCGAGTGTGGTGCCGGGCACCGACTCGGGCCAGCCGGCGGCGAGCACGCCGTTGCGGGCGACGTTCCACGACTGGTCGCCGACCTGGGAGACACAGCCCCAGATCACGTCGTCGACCTGCGCCGGGTCGATGCCGGTGCGCTCGGCGAGGGCACGCAGCACGTGCGCCGAGAGGTCGACCGGGTGCACGGCGGCCAGGCTGCCCTTGCGCCGCCCCACCGGGGTGCGTACCGCGCCGACGATGACTGCGTCACTCATGACTACTCCCCGGTAACTTGGGCCGGCCCCGATCTTACGTCGTCGGCGGGCCGGGCGTCCTCCCCCGGTGCCCTGGCATGCTGAACGGATGGCTGCACACCCGGCCCCGACCCGGCAGTGGCGGGTGCCGCCCACCCTGCCGGCGCTCAAGCTGACCGGCGCGGTCGCGCTGCTCGCGCTGGCCCTGCTCCTCGACGGGAGCGACCCGATCCGGCTGGCGCTGGCCGTGCTCACGGCCGCCGCGCTCGCCGGCTGGGCCGCGCGCGACCTCGTCGCGCCCGTCCGGCTCGCGGTCGACCCGGACGGGATCACGGTCGTCCGGGGCTTCGCGGGACACCGGCGGCTGCCCTGGTCGGCCGTCGAGAAGGTGACCGTGGACCGCCGCGCGCGGCGGGGCCTGACCAGCGAACTGCTGGAGATCGACGCGGGGGAGTCGCTGCACCTGTTCGGCCGCCACGACCTCGGCGCGGATCCCGCCGAGGTGGCCGAGGCCCTGCGCGAGGCCCGCCCGCACTGAGCGGGCCCGCGCATCCGGGCGGCGGGGTCAGCCGCCGACGATGGCCGCGGTTCGGACCATGGCCAGCCCTATCAACGCCACCACGATCAACGCGCCGCCCGCGAACTGCACCAGCGTCCGACGCGACCGTGGGGCGTACGCGAACACGAGCGCCAGCAGCGCGCCGATCACCAGGCCGCCCAGGTGTCCGGGGATCGAGATGCCCGGCACGGTGAACGTGAAGACCAGGTTGATCACCAGGACGGGGAGCACCTGGGAGATGTCCCGCCCCATCTTCCGTTCGATGACCACCAGCGCGGCGAACAGGCCGAAGATCGACGTGGAGGCGCCTGCGGTGAGTTGGTTCTCGGCGCTGAACAGGTAGGCGGCGACGTTCCCGCCCAACCCGGCCACCATGTAGAGCGTCAGGAACCGCAGCGGCCCGAGGCTGGCCTCCAGCGACCGGCCGAGCACCCACAGCGCCCACATGTTCAGCAAGAGGTGGACCACGCCGTAGTGCAGGAACATCGCGGTGACCAGGCGGTACCACTCGCCCTCGGCGATGCCGCCGACCGTGCCGTCCGGGAAGATCGCGCCGCCGAGCACCGAGCCCCAGTCGGTCAGGGGCGTGCTGCCGCCCATCAGACCGCCGAAGCCGGAGCCGCCGACCACCGCGTCCCCGCCCCGGTCGGAGGCGATGGAGAGCAGCATCATCAGCACGTTGAGCGCGATCAGCGCCTTGGTGACGTAGCCGTGGCGGCCGGCGGCACCGCCACCGAAGGCGGTACGCGCCGGCCGCACGCTACGACGTCCCTCCGCCACGCACTCCGGGCACTGGAACCCGACCGACGCCTCCCGCATGCAGTCCGGGCAGATCGGCCGGTCGCAACGGGTGCAGCGGACGTAGGTCTCCCGGTCGGGGTGCCGGTAGCAGACCGGGGTGGTGGGTGGTGACTCGCTCACCACGCCGGCCCGCCGTCGCGGATCGCGCGGACCACCAACCGGTTCCGGCCCTCGGAGCGCTCAGTCATGTCGGCAAAGGTACCTCGCGGACCGCTCAGGCAGCGGTCCGCTCGATCTCGACCCGCTCGATGACGACGTCCTGAAGCGGCCGGTCGTTCGGGCCGGTCGGGGTGTTGGCGATCGCGTCGACGACCTTCACGGACTGCTCGTCGGCCACCTTCCCGAAGATGGTGTGCCGGTTGTTCAGGTGCGGCGTCGGCGACACGGTGATGAAGAACTGCGAGCCGTTGGTGCCCGGCCCGGCGTTCGCCATCGCCAGCAGGTACGGCTGGTCGAAGCGCAGCTCCGGGTGAAACTCGTCACCGAACTTGTAGCCCGGACCACCGCGCCCGGTGCCGGTCGGGTCGCCCATCTGGATCATGAAGCCGCTGATCACCCGGTGCGAGATCGTGCCGTCGTAGTACGGCCCGCTGCCCGGCTGACCCGTACGCGGGTCGATGTATTCGCGGTTGCCCTCCGCCAGCTCGACGAAGTTCTTCACGGTCTTCGGGGCGTGGTTCTGGAAGAGCTCCAGCCGGATCGGGCCAGCGTTGGTGTGCAAGGTGGCGTAGACAGCCTCGGCCACGGGTACTCCTCACTCGTTGGTCAGTTCCATGCGGATCCTCCCATGTGCCCGATCTGGCAGTGCGGAGGCATCCGAAGGTGGAGGATGACGAAGGAACAACTCCCAGGAGGTGGGACCGTGTTTGGAATCGGGCGGCGTAAGACCCAGGGGCAGCTGGCCAAGGTGGAGCTGAACCAGGGCCTCGGTCACCTGAGGCAGGCCGCCACGTACGCCGCGAGGGGTGCCGGCGCCACCGTCACCCCGCGCGTCCAGGCGGCCCGGGGCGCCGTCGCGCCGACGGCCGTCATCGTGCGCGACCGCGCGTCGAGCGGCCTCGCGTCCACGGTCGCCGCGCTCGCGCCGCTGGCCCTGGCCGTCCGCAAGGCGCAGGCCGAGGCGGCGGGCAAGGCGGTCACCGGCAGGAAGGCCCTGGCAGCCAAGCAGGTCGCTGCCGGCAGGAAGGTCAAGGCGAAGAACATGAAGGCTTCCCGGAAGAAGAACTCCCGGCGGGGCGGGTCCATGATGACCGGTCTGCTCGCGGCCGGCGCGGTGGCCGGGGTCGCCGCGGTGGCGATGCGGCGGCGCCGGGAGCAGCAGGAGTGGGCCGAGTACGACCCGACCCGCACCCTGGAGCCGATGCGCGACGAGGTGGAGACCATGGAGATCCGGACGCCGGTGACCGACGCCTCGACGGTGTCGAGCGGTTCGGGCGTGGCCGGCGGCCCGACCGGCGCCGGCAGCTCGGCGGTGGCCGGCGGCGACAGCGCCTCCACCACCACCCCCGGCAAGCAGCCGACGGTCCACGCGACGGACAAGGTCCCGTCGGTGGCCGAGGGCGCCAAGGACGCCTCGGGCCGCCCGGCGGACGACCTGACCGAGGCGCTCGGCAAGGGCGGCGCCAAGAACGGCCGCCGCTGACACCCCTGTCGGTCCCGGAAAGCGCCGGCGAAGCGGCTCCCCGCCGCACCGCCGGCGCTTCCGCGCCCGGCGGGGCCACGGCACCGGGTCCGCGCCCGGCGGCGGCTGCGCGTCGGGCCCGGTCCGTCAGAGCCAGCCGTTGCGGCGGAACCAGCGGTAGAGGGCGAGCGAGATCGCGAGCATCAGGGCGAGCACGACCGGATAGCCGTACGTCATCCGCAGCTCGGGCATGACCTCGAAGTTCATCCCGTAGATGCCGGCGATGGCGGTCCACACGGCGGCGATGGCGGCCCACGCCGCGATCTTGCGCATGTCGTTGTTCTGGTCGACCGTGACCTGGGCCAGCCGCGCCTGGAGGATCGAGTTGAGCAGGTCGTCGTAGGAGTTGACCTGCTCGACGGTGCGGCTCAGGTGGTCCTGCACGTCGCGGAAGTAGCGGCGGATCTCCTTCGGCACGTCGCGGTTCATCTGCGCGGTGAGGGTCAGCAGCGGGCGCTGCAACGGCATGACCGCCCGCTTGAACTCCACCAGTTCCCGCTTCATCTGGTAGATCCGCTGGATCCGGCCGGTGGACTGGCGGTCGAACACGTCGGCCTCCAGCGTGTCGAGGTCGTCCTCCAGCCGGTCGGCGACCTCCAGGTAGATGTCCACCACCCGGTCGGTGACCGCGTACGCCACCGCCCAGGGACCCTGGAGCAGCAGGTCCTGCTTCGTCTCCAGGTCGGCGCGTACGGGGGCCAGCCGGCAGGCGTCCCCGTGCCGCACGCTGATCAGGAAGTTCGGGCCGATGAAGAGCATCACCTGGCCGGTCTCGACGACCTCGGAGTGCTCGGTCAGCTCGGCGTGCTCGCAGTACCGGGCGGTCCGCAGCACCAGGAAGCTGACCTCGCCGAACTGCTCCAGCTTGGGGCGCTGCTGCGCCTTCACCGCATCCTCGACGGCCAGTTCGTGCAGCCCGTACGTGGCGGCGATGGCGGTCATCTCGGCCAACTCCGGCTCGTGCAGGCCGAGCCAGACGAAGCCGTGCTCCTCGCGGCGGGCCGCGGCGAGCGCCTCGGCGTACCGCCAGTCGCCGGGCTGCCGGCGGCCGTCCACGTAGAGGGCGCAGTCGACCACCGCGCTGCGCTGCGGGCCGGTCGGCGGGGACGCCTGCTGGGGGGTGTCGGAGTTGAGCCGGCGGGTCATCGCCCGCACCGGCGCCACCCAGTCCCGGGGCCTGAGCACCCGTCCGCCGTTCGACGCGGTCGTCCGTTCCCGGTCCGTCATCACGCCCCCTCCCCACGCGCTGCCGCCGGTGAACAGTACGCCGCCGTCGATGATCACCGCCGGTGACGATCGGCGGGAGGGTGGCGCCGGGTGGGCCGGGTCGCTTCAGGGGGGTGAGGGGACGACACGGCCCACCCGGCGCCCTTTGGGGGCGGGGGTTGTGCTGGTCGCGCCGCCCCACGTGCCGCCGGCCGGGCTGGCCCGGTCCCGTCGCCGGGCGCGGCGGGGGCCGGGACCGGGCGGTGAGTTCCGCTACACGTGGTGAGTGACGCTCGCAGCATTGTGGGCCGTCGGCCGCCCCGGCGGGAGACCCGGGGCGGCCACGATCGTCCAACTGTCAGAAATCTGACAGAAATTCAGCTCCGTACGGCCGCCATGGCCTCCGCCAGGCGCCGCACGCCCTCGTCGATGCGGTCGGCCGTCACCGCCGAGTACGCCAGCCGCAGGGCGTGCCGCCCGCCGTCGACGACGAAGTCGCTGCCCTTGACCACGGCGACGCCGCGCTCGGCGGCGGCCGGCGCGAGCCTGTCGACCTCGACGTCCTCGGGCAGCTCGACCCAGAGGAAGTAGCCGCCGTCCGGCTCCACGAACCGGGCCTCCGGAATGTGCCGGCGCAGCGACTCGGCCAGCACCCGGGCCCGCTCGCCGAGCGCGGCGCGCACGGTCTCGATCGAGCGCTCGATGTCGCCGGAGACGCAGAACTGGTGCACGATCGCCTCGGAGACCATGCCCGGCGAGATGTAGAGGCTGGTCGCCTTCTTCGCGATGTCGCCGATCAGGTCCGCCGGACCCACCAGGTAGCCGACCCGTACGCCCGGGCAGACCGTCTTGGTGAAGCTGGAGGCGTGCACCACCACGTTGCGGGTGTCCAGCGAGAGCATCGACGGCAGCGCCTCGCCCCGGAACCGGATGTCGGCGTACGGGTCGTCCTCGAAGATCGTGAACTCGTACTCGGCCGCGAGGTCGAGCAGCTCCCGGCGCTTCTCCAGGCTCAGCGTCACGCCGGCCGGGTTCTGGTAGTTCGGGATGACGTGCGCCAGCCGGGGCCGCACCCCGGACTCCAGCAGCTTGCGCAGCTCGGCGGTGTCGAGCCCGTCCGGCTGGATGGAGACGCCGTGCAACTCGCTGCCCATCCGCTGGAGGTTGAGCAGCGTCCGGTCGTACGTCGGACGCTCCACCACCACCGCGTCACCGGGGCGGACCAGGTGGTCGAAGAGGAAAGCGTCCGCCTGCAACGACCCGTTGGTGATCAGCACCTGGTCGGCGGAGACCCCGTGCTTCTCGGCGATCCACTTCCGCAGCGGGAGGTAGCCGACGGAGGTGCCGTACGCGGTCACCCCGGCGGGGTCGGCGTCGAACGCGCGGACGGCGGCGGCCTTGAGCCCCTCGACATCGACGATGTCCAGGGAAGGAGCGCCACGGGCGAAGGAGATCAGCTGCTCGGCGGTCATGGCTGTTCAGCGTACGGAAGGCGACGGGGTGCGCGCGGAAGGCACGGCGATGTCCGCATCCTGAGCCACCGGGACGGGTGACCGGCGTCGACCGGTCGGCGACAGGTCAGACCGGAAGGCCGAGCGGGTCGTGCTGCGCTTCCCGGGACAGCCCGTCCACGTGCAGGCCGAGCGCCGCGATGAGCTGCCCCCAGTCGAAGTAGGACCGCCAGGCCGCGATCCGTCCGCGCCGGACCCGGACGACGTCCACCACGTCCCAGCTCACCAGCCGGCCGGTCGGCGCGACGGTGCCGAACGGGGTGTGCAGCACGCCCGTGTGGGTGCCGGTCAGCCGCTGCTCGACGGCCGCGCCGCCGGCCGTCTGCACCGACCCGAGCGGGTCCACGGACAGGTCCGGGAACGCCCCGGTCCAGGTGCGCAGCAGGGCGGGCAACTCGATCGGGCGCACCGTGACGCCGGGCATCGAGTAGAAGGCGTCGGCCGCGTAGAGGTCCGGCAGCCGGGCCACGTCCCGCCGCAGGAGCATCGCGTACTGCTGCTCGACCAGCCGATCCGCGCCACGCATGAGGACCTCCGTCGCGGGTCACGGCCCGTCCGTGCCCGCACGGGAATCCTTACCCGTCGATCGGCCCGCCACACCATCGCGCGTGCCGGCGTTCCGGCCGGCCCGGCCATCGGGGCCGCCCCCGGACCGGCGACGAGGCCGGGCGTCGCCGGAGCGCGCCACCGCTCGCTACTGTCGTGGCGTGTCCACCGAGCCTCTACGCTGCGCCGGCGCGCTGATCGTCGACGACGACGGTCGACTCTTCGTCCAGCGACGGTCTCCCCACCGGCGCATCTTTCCCAACTGCTGGGACATCGTCGGCGGCCATCTGGAACCGGGCGAGGACTGGCTGGACGCGCTGCGCCGGGAGGTGACCGAGGAGACCGGCTGGACGGTGTCGCACGTGCTCGGCCACGTCGGGGAGTACCGCTACGTCGCCGACGACGGCCTGGCCCGCGTCGAGCGCGACTGGCTGGTCCGGGTCGACGGCGACCTGGCCCGGCCGACGCTGGAGGCGGGCAGGCACATCGAGTTCCGGTGGCTCGCCGCCGACGAGCTGGACCTGCTCGACGAGCACCGCGACGTCAACGACGGCCTCATCCGCCGGATCGCGGCCGAAGGCTTCGCCGCCCTGCGTTCGATCGGTCTGTGAACGACACCGTCGAGCTGGCGCCGCACCGGTTCGCCGGCCTGGTCGCCCCGGCGGTGGACCGTGCGTTCGTCGCCGGCATCCTCGCCGGCCGCGACGGCGGCGGCGCCGAGCTGAGCCAGCGGTACGGCGGGCCGGCGGCCACCGGCTTCCTGCTGGAGTTCCGCACCCGCCTCGCGGCGCCGGGCGGGACGGTCGACGAGGCGGGCTTCGCCGCGGTCACCCGCTACCGGGACCCGGTCGAGTGCCGGCGGGCCCTGGACAAGCAGGTCGCGTACGGGATGATCCACCGCAGTCCCGAGGGCGGGCTCTCCGCCACCGAGCGCGGGCTGGCCTTCCTCGCCGAGATCTGGCAGGTGCACGCGGAGGTCACCGAGGAACTCTGGGCGGGGCACGAGGACCGGGTGCTGCGGCTGGTGGAGGCGTTCGGCCGGCTACTCACATGCGCGCTGGTGCTGGCCGACGAGGAGGGCGCCGAAGCGGGTGCCGCGTTCGCCGCCACGGCGCCGCCCTACGAGCCGGACGGCACCACGGCCGGCGTGCTGCTGCTGAACCGGCTCGGCACGATGCGCTACCACCGGGCCGACGCGCACGCCGCCGCGTGGACCGCCGCCGGACACGACGCGGCGAGCGCCGCCGCCCTGCCGCCCGGCCCGGAGCAGCTCGCCATCGAGCTGGAGACCGACCGGCGGGCCGCCGCCCCGTACGCCGTGCTGAGCGCCGAGGAGCGGCTGGGGGTGCTGGCGGACTTGGCGGCGCTGCCCGGCTGACCCGGTTGACCGCAGCGGTGCCGCCGCCCGGGGCTATCCTCCAGCGGTGACCGGGACTCGTACGACGGAGGACGCCTCAATGATCGGGATGGTGCTCGCAGCCGGGGCGGGGCGCCGGCTGCGCCCGTACACCGACACCCTGCCCAAGGCGTTGGTGCCGGTGGACGGCGACACCACCATCCTGGACATCGCGCTGCGCAACCTGGCCGAGGTGGGGCTCACCGACATCGTGATCGTGGTCGGCTACGCCGCCGACGCGGTCGTCTCCCGCCAGGCCGACCTGGAGAAGCGGTACGGCGTCACGCTCACCCTCGTGCACAACGACAAGGCCGAGGAGTGGAACAACGCGTACTCCCTCTGGCTGGCCCGGGAGCACTTCGCCCGGGGCGTGCTGCTGGTCAACGGCGACACCGTGCACCCGGTGAGCGTGGAGAAGACCCTGCTGGCCGAGCGCGGCCCGGGCATCCTGCTCGCCGTCGACACCATCAAGCCGCTGGCCGAGGAGGAGATGAAGACCACCTTCGACGCCGCCGGCCAGCTCACCCGGATCACCAAGCTGATGGACCCGGGCGAGGCGTACGGGGAGTACATCGGCGCGACGCTGATCGAGCCGCAGGTGGCCGACGCCCTCGCCGACGCGCTGGAGGCGACGTGGCGGCGTGACCCGAACCTCTACTACGAGGACGGCTACCAGGAGTTCGCCGACCGGGGTGGCGAGGTGCGGGCGGCCCCGATCGGCGACGTCTCCTGGGTCGAGGTCGACAACCACGCCGACCTGGCCCGGGCGCGGGAGATCGCGTGCCACTACTAGCCCGTACGGTCAACACCCCGCTGGTGATCGAGGTCCGGCGGGGGGCGGTGGCCGACCTCGGGCCGCTGCTGGCCGACCGGCGGATCTCGGCCGGCGGGGACGTGGCCGTGGTGGTCGGCCCCGGGCAGGGTGAACGGATCGTCGAGCTGTGCCGGCCGTCGCTCGGCGCGGCCGACGTCTTCACGGTCGCCGGTGGCACCATCGACGCGGCGAACGACCTCGGCGACCGGCTGCGCCGCCGCCACTACGACGCCGTGGTGGGCATCGGCGGCGGCAAGACCATCGACACCGCCAAGTACGCGGCCACCCGGTACGGGATCCCGATGGTGACGGTGGCGACGAGCCTGGCGAACGACGGCATCGCCTCCCCCACCGCCTCGCTCGACCACGAGGGCGGCAAGGGCTCCTACGGGGTGCACATCCCGATCGCGGTCATCGTCGACCTCGACTTCGTGGAGAACGGTCCGGACCGGCAGACCCAGGCCGGCATCGGCGACGCGGTGAGCAACCTGAACGCCTGCGCCGACTGGGAGCTGGCCCACGAGGTACGCGGCGAGCCCATCGACGGGCTCGCGGTGACGCTGGCCCGGACGGGCGCCGAGGCGCTGCTCAACCACCCCGGAAAGATCACCGACGACAGCTTCCTCACCACGCTGGCCGAGGCGCTGATCATGGGCGGCATCGCCAGCTCGGTGTGCGGGTCGACGCGCCCCGCCAGCGGCGGCGACCACGAGATCTCCCACGCGATCGACCGGCTGCACCCCGGCACCGCCGCCCACGGCGAGCAGGTGGGGCTCGGTGCCCTCTTCTGCACCTTCCTGCGCGGGGACACCGACCGGTTCGGTCGACTCGCCCACTGCCTGCACCGGCACGGCCTCGCCACCACGCCGGGTGACCTGGGCCTGACCGACGAGCAGTTCGTCGATGCCGTGCAGTTCGCGCCCCGGACCCGGCCGGACCGCTACACGATCCTCGAACACCTGGCGATGTCGCCTACCGAGACGCGGGAACGGCTGGCAGACTACGCCGGTGCAATCCGCGACCACCTTGGCTGAGCCCCGTCCCACCGTCGCCGACTTCCACCGGGTGAACCGGGGCGGCGGCCTGTTCAGCGAATCGATCAGCCAGTGGCTGGGCGCGGTCTTCGCGCTCGTCGCTCAGCGCCTCGGGCTGCGCCCGACGGCGCTGACCATCGCCAACCTGGTGCTCGGCCTGGCCACCTCGGTCACCGTGGTCGCGCTCGCCGGGCGGGTCGCCGCCGGTGAGGTGCCGGCCTGGGCGGTCGGGCTGCTCGCGCTGGTCGGCTGGCAGGTGGCGTACTGCCTGGACTGCGCCGACGGCCAGCTCGCCCGGGTGACCGGGCAGGGCAGCGCCGCAGGCGCCCGGGTCGACATCCTCTGCGACGTGGCCGCCCAGATCGCCCTGGTGGCCGCCCTGTCGGCGACGGCCGTGGCGCAGGAGCCGTCGACGCCGAGCTGGCTGGTCGCCATCTTCGCCGGCACCTGGATGGTCAACCTGGTGACCTCCGTGATGCAGGCCGGCCCGAACGCCGCCAGCATGGTCACCTCGACCTCGCTGCCCGTACGCCTGGTGAAGCTGGTCCGCGACTACGGCGCGGTCATCTTCGCCGCCGGCCTGGTGCTGGCCTTCGCCCCCGCCCTCGTCCTCTGGGTGATGGTCGCGTTCACGATCGTCAACGGCGGTTTCCTGCTCGCCAGCATCGCCTTCTCCGCCCGCGCCTCGCTGCGCTGAGGTGTGCCGCCGGGGCGGCCTGCGCCCGGTTGACCTACCCTCCTTCGCCCCCTGTCGAGCTGCCCCGTCTGTGCTACCGCTAGGCCGGCACGTCCGGCCCACGCCTGACCGCACGAGGATCTTGGTAGGAAACGGCCCCTCCAGGGGCGCTTCGCTACCAAGATCTCCCGTCGTCCTAAGGCGTGGAACGGAGTTCCCGGAAGGTGGATGAGCCTCCGGTTACGTCGGCCAGCGGTCGGCAGGCGCAAGGCGGGGCAGGCGCAAGGCGGGGCAGGCGCAAGGCGGGGCAGGCGCAAGGCGGGGCGGGGCTCAGCGAGGTGGGGCGGGGCTCAGCGGGGTGGGGCGGGAGCCGAGATGCCCGCGTAGATGTCGAGGAGGCGCTTGGTGACCACGTCGGGGTGGAACGTGCGCTCGTACCGCAGCCGGGCGGCCGGGGCCAGCGTCGCGGCCCCGGCCCGGGCCACCGGCAGGGCGGCGGCCATGGCGGCCGGCTCCGGGGGCACCACCCAGCCCGCCTCGCCCGCCTGCACGCCGGCGGGCAGCGCGACGCGGCCCTCGCCCGGGGCGGCCGTGGCGACGGCGGCCGGGCCGGTGCCGGCCGGCTCCCGGGGCGCGTCGGCGCCGACGAGGTACGGGATGCCGCCGAGCGCGGTGCCGAGCACCGGACGGCCGGCGGCGAACGCCTCGATGATCACGGTGGGCAGCACGTCGTGCCAGGTGGAGGCCGCGATGATCACCGCGCTGGCCTCGACCGCGGCGCGCACCCCGGCACGGTCCAGCGGCCCGAGGTAGGTCACGTCGGCGCGCTCGGCGGCGGCGGCCTCGGCCAGCGGGCGCAGCTCGCCGTCGCCCGCGATGCGCAGCGGGCCGAGCGCCCCGTCCGGGTGCCGCCGCCACGCGTCAAGCAGCAGGCCCAGCCCCTTCTCCGGGGAGAGCCGGGCCATGTAGAGGAAGCCGTCGCCGAGCGGCGCGGGCGTTCCCGGGTCGGGGATGCCGTTCGGCTTCACCACGATCCGCTCGGCCGGGACGCCGTAGTCGCGCAGGTGGTCGGCGACCGCCGAGGTGAGCGCGACGAAGCGGTCCACCGAGCGCCAGGTGCCCCGGTGCACGGCCAGCGTGGTCGCCATCAGGGCGCTCTGCGCCCGCGAGCCCCGGTAGCAGCGGTGCACGATCGCCGGCACGCCCAGGGCCCGGCCCCGGCAGTCCTGGCAGATCATCCCGTCACGGAAGTAGAGCCCAGAGGAGCAGACCTGGCGGTAGTTGTGCACCGTCTGCACCACCGGCACGCCGTGCCGGTGCGCGGTCCGCACGATCCAGGGCGAGATCAGGGGGTACGGGTTGTGCAGGTGCAGCACGTCCGGCCGGTGCTCGGTGATCAGCCGGCTCAGGTCCTCCTGCGCGCGGGGCGCCCAGATCGGCGAGATCGGCAGCAGCGCCTTGGCCGACTTCGACATCGTCGGGATCTCGTCCGAGCTGCGGATGAACGGCAGCACCTCCACCCCGGCTGCGGTGAGCTGGGCGATCTCCGCGTCGACGATCGTGTTCTCACCGGAGGGCTGGGCCTCCCGGTACCGGTTGTGCGCCACCACGATTCTCACGGGAAAGAAGGCTACCGTTGGCTGGTGCCCGAACTACCGGAGGTTGAGGCGCTCACGGACTACCTGCGTGAGCGGGCGGTGGGGCGGCGGGTCGACCGGTTGGAGGTCGCCGCGATCAGCGCCCTGAAGACGTACGACCCGGCGCCGACCGCCGCCGCCGGGCGGACCGTGACGGACGCCCGCCGGCACGGCAAGTTCCTCGACGTGGTGCTCGACGGCGACCTGCACCTGGTGGTCCACCTGGCCCGGGCGGGCTGGCTGCACTACCGGGAGGCGTTCCCGTCCGCCGCCCCGCTGCGCCCCGGCAAGGGCCCGATCGCGCTGCGGGTACGCCTCGACGACGGTTCCGGCTTCGACCTGACCGAGGCCGGCACCCAGAAGAGCCTCGCCGTCTACCTGGTCACCGACCCGCAGGCGGTGCCCGGGGTGGCCCGGCTCGGCCCGGACGCGCTCGCCGCCGACCTGGCCACCTTCACCGAGCGGATGCGCAGCCGCAAGGGCCAGGTCAAGGGGGTGCTCACCGACCAGACGGTGCTGGCCGGCGTCGGCAACGCGTACTCCGACGAGATCCTGCACGCGGCGAAGCTGTCCCCGTTCGCGCTGACCAACCGGCTGACCGACGAGCAGTTGGCGACCCTGCACGCGGCGACGCGGGAGGTGCTCGGCGACGCGGTACGCCGCTCGGTCGGGCAGAAGGCGGCCGAGCTGAAGGGTGAGAAGCGCTCGGGGCTGAAGGTGCACGCCCGGACGGGGCAGCCCTGCCCGGTCTGCGGGGACACCGTCCGCGAGGTCTCGTTCGCCGACTCCAGCCTCCAGTACTGCGCGACCTGCCAGACCGGCGGGAAGCCGCTCGCTGACCGGCGGTTGTCGCGGCTCGTACGGTGAGTGACGACACTGCCGACTACGGAACGGAATCGGCCATCCCGCGCCGAAGGTCTGAGTTGCGGCTCTACCGGGCCCGTCATCCATCGGTATAGTGGCTCGGTCCCCGGCTTCTGAAATGGCGCGGAGCCGGCCAGACGCCCAGCGGCACCACACCCGCCGCGTTGTCCCCCGGGTCAGCGCACGGGTCGGCGCCCGCGTGGGAGACTGGGACGGTGGGCGACCGGGCCCTCACGGCGAGTGAGCGGCTCGTGTCATGCGGGAGGACATGGGTGAGGTGACGACAAGCCTCCAGCGCCCGGTAACCAACACAGGCCGGAGCAAACTCGTGCGGCACGTCGACAGCTTCGAGATCCAGCCGCCGGCACCGCCGTCCCACAACGGCGTACCCCGGTCCGCGTGGGCTCGGGCCCGCCGTCGCGTGTCCCGCTGGCACCGCCCCTACATCACGCTCCTGCTGCTGCTCGACTTCGCAGCCGCCGCGGTCGCCAGCCTGATCGCCATCGAGACGTTCGACCAGTCGCGGGCGGGCTTCTACAACGCCGAGCAGGACCCGACGTGGTTCCACACGGTGGCGTTCGGCCTCCTGCCGCTCGGCTGGCTCGTCAGCCTCTGGGCCAACCGGGCCTACGACCGGCGCTACCTCGGCCTGGGCCCCGACGAGTACAAGCGGGTGATCCGGGCCGGCGTGGCCGTCGCCGCGACGGTGTCCTTCCTCGCCTTCGCCACCAAGACCGACCTGTCCCGCTACACGGTCGGCACCGCCCTGCTCGCGGCGCTGCTGCTGATCCTGCTGAACCGGATGCTCTGCCGCTTCGTGCTGCACGTGGTCCGGCGCAACATCAGCCAGGCGGGTCACCGGATGGTGCTGATCGGCACCCTGCCGGAGTGCCTGGAGGTCTACACGGCGGTCACCCGCAACCCGGCCGCCGGGCTGATGCCGGTCGCCATCCACATCACCGACGGCTACGCGGCGGCCAAGGGCATCGAGACCCCGGTCCCGGTGTACGCGGGCCGCGACGTCCTCGCCCTCGTCCGGGAGGTCGGCGGCGACACGATCGCGGTCTGCGGCTCGGCGAGCTCCGAGCCGGGCGAGCTGCGCCGGCTGGCCTGGCAGCTGGAGGGCTCGGGCGTCGACCTGGTCGTCGCCCCGCAGCTGACCGACATCGCCGGCCCCCGGGTGCACATCCGGCCGATCGAGGGTCTGCCGCTGCTGCACGTCGAGGAGCCGACCCTCTCCGGGCCGGCGCTGCTGGCCAAGAACCTCATGGACCGGGTGGCCGCCGGGTTCGGCCTGCTGCTGCTGGCCCCGGTCTTCCTGTTCATCGCGATCGGGATCCGGATCTCCGACCCGGGCCCGGTCTTCTTCCGCCAGCCCCGGGTGGGCCACGAGGGCCGCACGTTCCGGGTCTGGAAGTTCCGCACCATGTACGTGAACGCGGAGGACCGGCTGGCCAGCCTGGTCGACCGGAACGAGACCGACGGCATGCTGTTCAAGATGAAGGAGGATCCCCGGGTCTTCCCGGTGGGCCGCTTCCTGCGCGCCTCCTCGCTGGACGAGCTGCCGCAGTTGATCAACGTGTTGAAGGGCGAGATGTCGCTGGTCGGGCCGCGCCCGCTGCCCGCCGACGACGGCGACTTCCTCGGCGACGTGCGCCGCCGCCTGCTGGTCCGGCCGGGCATGACGGGGCTGTGGCAGGTCTCCGGCCGCTCCGACCTGTCCTGGGACGAGGCGGTCCGGCTCGACCTCTACTACGTCGACAACTGGTCGCTGGCGTACGACCTGAGCATCCTGTGGCGCACGGTCGGGGTGGTGCTCGCCCGCAAGGGCGCGTACTGACCCCTTGGCCTGCGGGCCGGCAGGGGCCAGGATCGCTGCGTGGGTGGCAACCTCTCGGGCGTCTTCGGCGTCGTCTCGCTGCTCACCGCGCTGGGTGCGGCCCTGTTCGCGGTGGTCCGGCTGCGCGCGCGGCGGGGCATCGCCACGGCCACCCAACGGGCCACGTACGAGGTGCTGCACACCGCCGGGCTGGCCGCCGAGCCGCTGCGCGCGGGCCTGAGCACCGCGAACGCGGCGAAGGCCGTACGCCATCTGCGGGCGCTGGTGGGGGCGGCCGGGCTGGCGCTTACGGACCGGGAGAGCCTGCTCGCCCTCGACGGGCGGGGCGGGCACCACCACGCGCAACTGGTCGCGGCGGCCCGGCGGGCGGTGGCGACGGGCCGCTCGACCGTCCTCGGCGAGCCGGAGCTGCACTGCGACCGGGTCGACTGCCCGGTACGCGGCGCGGTGGTCGCCCCGCTGACCGGTGCGGACGGGCGCAGGGTCGGGGTGCTGGTCGCGGTCGCCGACGGCCAGCCGGAGCCGGGCCTGGTGCAGGCCACCCTGGAGACGGCACACTGGGCCGGCAACCAGCTCGCCCTGGCCGAGCTGGACTCCTCGCGGGAGCGGCTGGCCCGCGCCGAGGTACGCGCCCTGCGCGCGCAGATCAGCCCGCACTTCATCTACAACGCGCTGACCGCGATCGGCTCGTTCGTCCGCACCGACCCGGACCGGGCCCGGGAGCTGATCCTGGAGTTCGCCGAGTTCACGCGGTACTCGTTCCGGGCGCACGGCGAGTTCACCACGCTGGCCGAGGAGCTGCGCTCGATCGACCGCTACCTGACCATCGAGCGGGCCCGGTTCGGCGACCGGCTCCAGGTGCGCCTCCAGATCGCCCCGGAGGTGCTGCCCGTGACGCTGCCGTTCCTCTGCCTGCAACCGCTGGTGGAGAACGCCGTCCGGCACGGGTTGTCCCGCAAGCCGGGCACGGGCATGGTGAGCATCGAGGCCCGGGACGCGGGCACCGAGTGCCACATCACCGTGGAGGACGACGGAGTGGGGATGGATCCGAGCACGCTGACCGCCGGCATCGCCGAGCTGGCCGGCGGGGACCCGGGCGACGCCGCGCTGGCCGGCGCGGGGGACGACCCGGGCCAGCACGTCGGGCTCTCCAACGTCGACGAGCGGCTCCGGTCGGTCTTCGGGGACGGCTTCGGCCTGGTCGTCGAGACGGGCCTCGGCTCGGGTACGAAGGTGAGCATGCGGGTGCCGAAGTTCCATCCCGGCGTACGGGCCGGCTCGTGATCGAGCGGGCCGCGGAGGTGGGGGCGGCCGGGTTCCTGCGGGTGCTGGCGGTCGACGACGAGCCACCGGCGCTGGACGAGTTGGCGTACCACCTGCGGGCCGACCCCCGGGTGGCCCGGCTGCACACGGCGGGGGACGCGACGGAGGCGCTGCGGGTGCTCCGGGACGGCGACGTGGACGTGGTCTTCCTCGACATCCGGATGCCCGGGCTGGACGGCATGGAGCTGGCCCGGGTGCTGCGCCGCTTCGCCCGGCCACCGGCGATCGTCTTCGTCACCGCGTACGACGACGGGGCGGTGGACGCGTTCGACCTGGGCGCCACCGACTACGTCCGCAAGCCGGTACGCGCCGAGCGGCTCGCCGAGTCGTTGCGCCGGGTGATCGGCGCGCGGGTGGTGCCGTCGCACCCGGCGGCGCTGGCCCGGGCGGAGGAGGACCCCACCATCCCCATCGAGCTGGCCGGCACGACGCGGATGCTGCCCCGCTCGGCGGTGCGCTGGGTGGAGGCGCAGGGCGACTACGCCCGCCTGCACACGGCCGACGGCTCCCACCTGGTCCGGGTGTCGCTGGCGACTCTCGCGGAGCGCTGGGCGGACGCCGGGTTCGTCCGCATCCACCGGTCCTACCTGGTGCAGCTCAAGCTGATCGCGGAGCTGCGGCTGGTCAACTCCGGCTACGTCGTGGTGGTCGACTCGGCGGAGCTGCCGGTCAGCCGCCGGCACACCCGCGAGCTGAAGGACAAGCTGGTCCGCGCGGCGAAGCAGGACTGGAGCCGCTGACCCACCCCGTCGGCGGGCACAGCTGTGGCTCGCCGCCGACGGACGCGCGCGGACGGAAATTCTTTCGTCGACGGGAATACGCTCGCGTCGTCGTACGCTGTACGGTACTCCGTACGACAATTGGAGGCCGCCTTGTTCGACGCCGCGACCGAATTCGACCGCCAGCTCGACCGGCTGGTGGAGCTGCGCTATCCGGCCCTGGCCGAGCTGACCGAGGACGCCTTCCGTGACCTGGTCGCGCCGCTGCGCGCGGCGGCCGTCGCGGGGGCGGCCGACCTGCCCGCCCCGACCGAGGGGCGGGTGCCCTTCCTCCTGGTGGTCACCCGCGACCTGGTGCCGGTGGAGGAGCGCGTCGCGCTGACCACCCTCGCCGGCAAGCGGAAGCCGGGGATCGTCGACCGGCACTACGCCGAGGGCGACCTGCCGAAGTTCGACCCGATCAAGGATCTGGAGGTGCCGGCCGGGCCGGCGTACCTGCTCTTCGACGTCGACCGGGGCGAGGAGACGCTGAACCTGGCGCCCGCCGCCGCCATGGAGGTGATCACCGGCCAGGACCGGCTGCCGCTCACCATCGACGAGGGGCTCGCCTTCGTCACCCTGTACCCGGAGGCGCTGGCGAAGAACAAGTGCTTCTCGCTGGTCGGCTCCCGCTGCGGCGACAAGCGGGTGCCCGCGCTCTGGATCAGCCAGAACGCACCGAAGCTCGGCTGGTGCTGGTACGGCAACCCGCACACCTGGCTCGGCTCCGCCTCCGCCCGCCCGGAGCGCGTCGGCCTGGAGCACGTCGACACGAAGTGAGTGCCGCGGCGGGGTGACCGACCACCGGCCACCGACCACCGGCCTCCCCGCCGCACTTTCCACGAGTTATCCACAGGGGTGACCCGTTCTCCACAGGTTGTCCACAGCCCGGTGTGGACGGCTCCGCCCGAGTCGGCCCGGGCGGGCGTGACGCCGCTGCTACCCTTGACATTCGCGGCGATCGGGCGAGACTGCCGGGGTGGCCGCTGCCGACGATCCCGTCCCCGCGCCCCGGCAGGGCGGGTCCGGGACGCCCGAGCACGCGGGCCGGCCCGGGGTGCCGCAGCGGGCCCCGGTCGCCCAGCCCCGGACGCGGATCGTGCTGGCCGAGGTGTCCCGCCGCGAGGACCGGGCGGAGCGCACCCGCGCCGAACTGGCCCAGCAGACCCGGGTCGGCGACGCGCTCGTACGGGGGCTGGTCCGGGCCCAGTTCGCGCTGGCCCTGCGGCTGTCCCTGGTGGTGGCGATCGGGCTCGGCGGGCTGCCGTGGCTCTTCGCCGTCGCGCCCGCCGTCGGCCGGGTCACCGTGCTCGGCGTCAACCTGCCCTGGCTGCTGCTCGGGGTGGTGTCGTTCCCGTTCCTGATCGCCGTCGGGTGGGCGTACGTGCGGCTGGCCGAACGCAACGAGCAGGACTTCACCGACCTGGTCCAGCGGCCGGAGCGCTGAGGTGGGCAACGGCTTCGTCGTACCGGCGATCGTGGCGGTCACCCTGGTCACCGTCGGCATCGGCTTCTACGGGCTGCGGCTGGCGCGGACCACCTCCGACTTCCTGGTCGCCTCGCGGGCGATCAGCCCCACCTGGAACGCCGCCGCCATCGGCGGGGAGTACCTGTCCGCGGCGAGCTTCCTCGGGGTCGCCGGGCTGATCCTCAAGTACGGCGTCGACGTGCTCTGGTACCCCGTCGGCTTCGCCGCCGGCTACCTCGCCCTGCTGCTCTTCGTGGCCGCGCCGCTGCGCCGCTCCGGCGCGTTCACGCTGCCGGACTTCTGCGAGCTGCGGCTCGGGTCGCGTCGGCTGCGTACCCTCGCCACCGCCTTCGTGATCTTCATCGGCTGGCTCTACCTCGTGCCGCAGCTCCAGGGGGCGGGCCTGACGCTGGCGACGGTGACCGGCTCGCCGTACCCGTTGGGGGCCCTGCTGGTGGCCGTGGTGGTCACCGCGAACGTCGCGCTCGGCGGCATGCGCGCGATCACCTTCGTGCAGGCCTTCCAGTACTGGCTGAAGCTGACCGCGCTGGCCGTACCGGCGATCTTCCTGGCATTGCAGTGGCAGGCCGACGCCCGCCCGGCGGTGACCCCGCCCGACGGGCCGACGTTCCGGACCGCGACCACCGTCGTGGTCGAGCACCGCGCGACCCTCACCCTCCCCGACGGCCGGATCCAGGAGGTACGCCCCGGCGACGAGCTCTCCTTCGCCGCCGGCGACCCGGTGCCGGAGGTGTCCGGGGTCGCCACCGACGCCGCCGACTGGCTGCTGCCCAGCGCCGCCGGGGACGACGACCGGGGGCTGTTCGCCACGTACTCGCTGATCCTGGCCACGTTCCTCGGCACGATGGGCCTGCCGCACGTGCTGGTCCGCTTCTACACCAACCCCGACGGTGCCGCCGCCCGCCGCACGACGCTGGTGGTGCTCGCCCTGGTCGGGGCGTTCTACCTGCTGCCCACCATCTACGGGGTGCTCGGCCGGATCTACACCCCGCAACTGCTGCTCAGCGGGCAGACCGACGCGGTGGTGGTGCTGCTGCCCGGCGCGGCGCTCGGCGACGGCACCGCCGGCCGGCTGCTCGCCGCGCTGGTCGCGGCCGGCGCGTTCGCGGCCTTCCTCTCCACCTCGTCGGGGCTGCTCACCAGCGTCGCCGGGGTGATCTCCACGGACGTGCTGGGGCGCGGCTCGGTACGCGGCTTCCGGCTCGCCACGGTGATCGCCGAGGCCGTGCCGACGGTCCTCGCGCTCAACCTCGCCGGGCTGGACGTGTCGCAGGTCGTCGGGCTGGCCTTCGCGGTCGCCGCGTCCAGCTTCTGCCCGCTGCTGGTGCTCGGCATCTGGTGGCGCGGGCTGACCGACCTCGGCGCCGCCGCCGGGATCCTGGTCGGCGGCGGCGCGGCGGTCGGGGCGGTGCTGGTCACGGTGCTCGGCCCGCCGCTGTCCGGCTGGCCGGCGACGCTCACCGCGCAGCCGGCCGCCTGGACGGTGCCGCTCGCCTTCACCGTGATGGTGGCGGTCTCGATGGCGACCCGCCGGCGGGCGCCGGCCGACATCGGCGCCACCATGCTCCGCCTGCACGCACCGGAGGCGCTGCGGCTGTAAGGAAGGGCCCCTGTCTAGCGCCTGCGGTAGGGGAAGGGGCCCTTCCTGCCAGGCGGGCTGGGCGTTCAGCGGCGCGGACGGGTACGACTCGGGGATGACCGGGGATCATCCTGCGGCCGGAGCAGCCGCTGGTCCGGGCCGGATACGGTCGACGCATGACTGCTGAGCACCCGGCGCTCTCCCTGCGTGGCCTGGCGAAACACTTCGACGGCAAGGTCGCCGTCGCCGGTGTCGACCTCGACGTGCCGGCCGGTTCCTTCTACGGCCTGCTCGGCCCGAACGGCGCGGGGAAGACCACCACCCTGTCGATGGCGGTCGGGCTGCTCCGGCCGGACGCCGGGGGCGCCCGGGTGCTCGGGCACGACGTCTGGGCCGACCCGGTGCGGGCGAAGCAGCTGCTCGGCGTGATGCCCGACGGCGTACGGCTCTTCGACCGGCTCAGCGGGGCGGAGCTGCTCGCGTACCACGGTCTGCTGCGAGGCATGGACCCGGCGGTGGTCGACCAGCGGGCGGCGGAGCTGCTGGACGTGCTCGCGCTCGGCGACGCCGGCCGGACGCTGGTCGTCGACTACTCGGCGGGCATGAAGAAGAAGATCGGCCTCGCCTGCGCGCTGCTGCACGGGCCCCGGCTGCTGGTGCTGGACGAACCGTTCGAGGCGGTCGACCCGGTCTCGGCCGCGCTGATCCGGGACATCCTGCACCGGTACGTGACCGGGGGCGGCACCGTCGTCTTCTCCAGCCACGTGATGGAGGTCGTCGAGCGACTCTGCTCGCACGTGGCGATCCTGGCGGCCGGCACCATCAAGCGGGTCGGTCCCATCGACGAGGTGCGCGGTGGCCGCTCGCTGGAGCAGGTCTTCGTCGAGGTGGTCGGCGGCCGTACGGCGACCGGCGAGGAGTTGGCGTGGCTGTCGCAGTGACCGGACCGACCGTCTCCGCCCGGCCCGCCCGGCGGGTCTCCGCCCGGCACTTCGTCCGGCTCAAGCTGCGGGTGATGGGCAACAACTTCCGGGGTCAGGGCTGGCGGGTCGCCCTCTTCGTGGGCGGCGCGGTGCTTGGGCTCTGGTTCGCCGGCACCGGCTTCTTCCTCTTCGCCGCGCCCGGCCTGGCCGACGAGAGCCGCTACGCGCTGATGGTGGCCGCCTTCGGTGGCGGCCTGACGGTGCTCGGCTGGCTGCTGCTGCCGCTGGTCTTCTTCGGGGTGGACGAGACGCTGGATCCGGCGAGGTTCGCGCTGCTGCCGCTGCCCCGCCGCACGCTCGTCACCGGGCTCTTCGCCGCCGCCTTCGTCAGCGTCCCCACGATCTCGGTGCTGCTGGCCCTGTGCGGGCTGGTGGTCACCGCCGGGACGCTGGGTGGCTGGTCGGCCGCGGCGGTCGCCTTCGTCGGGGTGGTCGGCGGGCTGCTGCTCTGCGTCGCCGCGGCCCGCGCGGTGACCAGCGCCTTCGCCACCGCGCTGCGGTCCCGCCGGGTCCGCGACCTGGCCGCCGTGCTGCTCGCCGTACTCGCCGCGCTGCTCGGGCCGTTGCAGCTCCTGGGCATCGCCGCCCTCTCCGACGCCGACTGGGACCGCCTCCAGGGGGTGGCCGAGGTGGTCGCCTGGACCCCGTTCGGCGCCCCCTGGACGGCCGGCATCGACGTGGCCGAGGGCCGCGTCTGGGCCGCACCGGTGAAGCTGCTGATCACTGCGGCGACGATCGTCGCGCTGCTGGCCTGGTGGTCCCGCTCGCTGGAGTCCGCGATGGTGGGCGCGGCCAGTGCCGGCCCGGCCCGCGCCCAGCGTGGTACGACCGGCGGGGCGGTCGCCCAGCTCTTCCCGAGGGCCCTCGGCTGGGCCCGGCGGGACCGGTTCGGCGCCCTCGTCGCGCGGGAGGCCCGCTACTGGTGGCGGGACGCCCGACGCCGGGCCAACCTGATCACCGTCGCGGTCGTCGGTCTCTTCGTGCCGGTCATGGTCAACCTGGGCGGCTCGGGCTTCACGATCGACGGCGCGGAGGGGTTCACGCCCAGCTCCGAGGCGTCCCCGGTGCTGTCCAGCCTGTCGATGCTCTTCGTCGGGCTGCTCGCCGCCGTCACCCTGGCCAACCAGTTCGGCTTCGACGGCAGCGCGTACGCGGCGAACGTGGTCGCGGGCGTCTCCGGCCAGCAGGAGCTGCGCGCCCGGATGGCCGCGTTCTCGCTCTACGTCCTGCCGATGCTGGCGGTGATCTCCGTGGTCGTCGCGGTGGTCATCGGCGAGCCCGGCTGGATCGGGCTGATGGCGGGCACGCTGTTCGGCACGTACGGCGCGGGGCTGGCGGTGAACTGCTTCGTCTCGGTGCTCGGGGCGTACTCGCTGCCGGAGACGAGCAACCCGTTCGCGTTGAACACCGGTGCCGGGATCGCGAAGAGCTTCCTCACCCTGCTGGCGATGCTCGCCACCGCGGTGGCGGCGGTGCCGATGGTGGTGGCCGCCGGGCTGCTCGGCGACGTGTGGCTCTGGCTGGCCCTGCCGCTCGGGGCGGCGTACGGCCTGGGGGCGGCGCTGCTCGGCGCATACCTGGCAGGCGACGTGCTGGACCGCCGGATGCCGGAACTGCTCGCCACGGTGACCCCGCGCCGCTGACGATCGGACAGGACAATGGCCTGATGCCCGTAGTCGAAGCGGTGATCACCGTGCCGGTCCCACCCGAGCTGGCCTTCGCGGTCTCCCAGACCACGGCGCCCGTGCGCTACCGGTGGGACCCGTTCGTGCGGGAGCAGCACTTCACCGACGGGGCGACCCGGCCCGGCAAGGGGGTGCGGACCTTCACCCGGTCCCGGCACGGCCTGACGATGGTGAGCGAGTACGTCTCCTGGGCCCCGCCGAGCCACGTCGGGATGACGATGGTCCGCGGGCCGTGGTTCTTCGAGATGTTCGCCGGCGGTTGGCGGTTCGCGCCCGCCCCGGAGCCCGGCCACGCCGTCGCCACCTGGCGGTACAGCTTCCGCTGCCGGCCCGCGTTCCTCCGCCCGGTCGCGGACCGGATCGGCTCCTGGCTGCTCGGCCGCGACATCCGCCGCCGGATCGCCGGGTACGCCGCCGGCTGCACGGACCCGGAGGTGCTGGCCGTCGCCCGCCGGTCACTGACCGCCGACGACTGACCCCTCCAGCGGTACGCGCACCCGCCGAGATCTTGGCCGGGAACGGCCCCTGGAAGGGCGCAGAACGTCCAAGATCTCGGCCAACTGAGCGTCACATCCGGGCCCGGTCGGGGCGGGGCAGGCCGCACAATGTTTCACGTGAATCATGAGCCGGGCGCCGAGATCCACCACATCGACCCGTTCGCCGTGCCCGCCGACCAACGCTCGCCCGTGCGCCGGTTGCGGGGTCGGCTGGCGTCGCCGGTGACGCTCTGGACGGCGCCGGAGCCGGCGGGCCTGACGGTCTCCTCCACGCTGGTCGCGGAGGGCGAGCCGGACCGGCTGCTCGGCCTGGTCGACCCGGAGTCCGACCTGTGGGCGGCGGTCGAGTCCGCCGGGCGCTTCGCGGTGGCCCCGCTGAGCCCGGCGCACCGGCAGCTCGCCGACCGGTTCGCGGGACTCTTCCCGTCCCCCGGCGGCCTGTTCGCCACCGGCGCCTGGACCGAGACCACCTACGGCCCGGTGCCGGCCGACGCCGGCGGCTGGGCGGGGTGCCGGCTCGACTCCGCCCGCGAGTACGGCTGGGGCCTGCTGGTGGAGGCCACCATCGAGGCCGTCGAGCTGACCGGGGAGACGGACCCGCTGCTGCACTACCGGGGCCGCTACCGCGAGCTGACCTGACGACCGCCACCGGCGGCGTCGACGTCGACCGTCCGGCCCACCCGGGCCACACGAGCTACCGGTGAACGGAGTGAGCTGCGTCACTCGGCGCAGCCACCGTGCCGTTCGGCGCAGCCGACGACCGGCGTCGATCTCGCCCTTCCGTGGCGGGGAGCGCGCTTTCTACCGTGCGCGAAACTCCCCACGCCTGTGAAGGTGGTGATCCACGAATGTCCACGGACACACCCGCGTCCACGCCGTCGACCTCGGCGGCGGACCGGTACCTGGCCGTGCAGCGGTCGGACGAGTTCGCCGGGTTGCGGCGCACGCTGCGCGGCTTCATCTTCCCGATGACCGTCGCGTTCTTCCTGTGGTACGCGCTCTACGTCATCCTGTCCGCGTACGCGCGGGACTTCATGGGCACGAAGCTCTTCGGCAGCAACATCAACATCGCCCTCGTCTTCGGCCTGCTCCAGTTCGTCTCGACCTTCCTCATCGCCTGGCTCTACTCGCGGTTCGCCGACCGGAAGATCGACCCGGTCGCCGACCGGATCCGTGCCGAGATCGGGGAGGTGGGCAATGAACACGGTCCTCGCGGCTGAGGCGGGCAGCACCACCGCCCGCAACCTCACCATCACGCTCTTCCTGGTCTTCGTGGCGGTGACCCTGGCCATCACCATCTGGGCCAGCCGGCAGACCAAGACCGCGACCGACTTCTACGCCGGCGGCCGGTCCTTCTCCGGTTTCCAGAACGGCATGGCCATCGGCGGCGACTACATGTCGGCCGCCTCGTTCCTCGGCATCGCCGGCATGATCGCCCTCTACGGCTACGACGGCTTCCTCTATTCCATCGGCTTCCTGGTCGCCTGGCTGGTGGCGCTGCTGCTGGTCGCGGAGCTGCTGCGCAACTCCGGGCGGTACACGATGGCCGACGTGCTGGCCTTCCGGATGCGCCAGCGCCCGGTGCGGACCGCCGCCGCCGTCTCCACCATCACGGTGTCGATCTTCTACCTGCTGGCGCAGATGGTCGGCGCGGGCGCGCTGGTCGCCCTGCTGCTCGGCATCAAGCCGGGTACGACGTTCCTCGGCATGGACGCCGACACCGCCAAGGTCGCCACCATCATCATGGTCGGCGCGCTCATGATCGTCTACGTCACGGTGGGCGGCATGAAGGGCACCACCTACGTGCAGATCGTCAAGGCGTTCCTGCTGATGGGCGGCGCGCTGGTGATGACGCTCCTGGTGCTGGCGAAGTACAAGTTCAACCTGTCGTCGCTGCTCGGCGACGCGGCCGCCGCCTCCGGCAAGGGGGACGCCTTCCTCGAACCGTGTCTGCGCTACTGCCAGGAGGTGGCCGGCAACCCTACGCAGACCTTCTACAACAAGGTCGACCTGCTGTCGCTCGGCATCGCGCTCGTGCTCGGCACCGCCGGCCTGCCGCACATCCTGATCCGCTTCTACACCGTCCCGACGGCGAAGACGGCCCGCAAGAGCGTGCTCTGGGCGATCGGCATCATCGGCACCTTCTACCTGCTCACCCTGGCCCTCGGCTTCGGCGCGGCGGCGCTGGTCGGCAGCGAGGCGATCACCGCTCAGGACAAGGCCGGCAACACGGCCGCGCCGCAGCTCGCCGAGGCGCTCGGCATCGAATTCCTCGGCGGCGATCTCGGCGGGGCGACCCTGCTCGCGGTCATCGCGGCGGTCGCCTTCGCCACGATCCTGGCCGTGGTGGCCGGCCTGACCCTGGCCTCCTCGTCCAGCCTGGCGCACGACTTCTACGCCAACGTGATCAAGGACGGTAAGGCGTCCGAGCGGCAGGAGGTCAGGGTCGCCCGGGTCTCCGCCCTGGTGATCGGCGCGATCTCGATCGTGCTGTCGATCTACGCGCAGAACCTGAACGTGGCCTTCCTGGTGGCGTTGGCCTTCGCGGTGGCCGCCTCCGGCAACCTGCCGGCGATCCTGTACAGCCTGTTCTGGCGGCGGTTCAACACCTCGGGCGCGGTGTGGGCCATCTACGGCGGCCTGCTCTCCGCCGTACTGCTGGTGTTCTTCTCGCCGGTGGTCTCCGGCGCGCCCACCTCGATGTTCCCGGAGCACGACTGGCAGTGGTTCCCGCTGTCCAACCCGGGCATCCTGTCCATCCCGTTCGGCTTCCTGTGCGGGTGGATCGGCACCGTGATCTCCAAGGAGCACGACGAGGAGAAGTACGCGGAGCTGGAGGTGCGTTCCGTCACGGGCGCCGGCGCCCACTGACGACCCGACAGACGCAAGGAAGGGCCCCTTGTTATCGCCAGGCGGTAACAGGGGCCCTTCCTTGCGTCAGGGCGGCTCGGGACAGTGGGTAGGCTGACCGGCATGAACGCTGTTGCCCGCTTCGGACCCGGTCACCGCATCCTCGTCACGGGCGGCGCCGGCTTCGTACCGTCGCACCTGGTGGACTCCCTGATCGCTCGCGGCTGCACCGTGGTCGCGCTCGACAACTTCATCACCGGGTCGAAGGAGAACGTCGCCCACCTGCTGGACGAGCCGAACTTCACCCTGGTCGAGGCCGACATCTCCGACGGCCTGCCGACCCACCACCCGGCGATGGCCGAGCGGTTCGACGCCATCCTGCACATGGCCTCGCCGGCGAGCCCGACCGACTTCGAGAAGCTGCCGGTGGAGATCCTCCGCGTCGGCTCGGTGGCCACCCTGCACCTGCTGGAGCGCGCGGTCGCCGACGGCGCCCGCTTCCTGATGGCCTCCACCTCCGAGGCGTACGGGGACCCGAAGGAGCACCCGCAGCCCGAGTCGTACTGGGGCAACGTCAACCCGATCGGCATCCGCGCCGTCTACGACGAGGCGAAGCGCTTCTCCGAGGCGGCCACCATGGCCTACCACCGGAGCCGGGGGCTCGACACGGCCATCGTCCGGATCTTCAACACGTACGGCCCGCGGATGCGCCCGGACGACGGCCGGGCCATCCCGACCTTCATCTCGCAGGCGCTGCGCGGCGAGCCGATCACCGTGCACGGCACCGGCAACCAGACCCGTTCGATCTGCTACGTGTCCGACCTGGTGCACGGCATCCTGCTGCTCCTCGACTCCCGCGAGACGGGGCCGATCAACTGCGGCACCGAGCACGAGATGAGCATGCGGCAGCTGGCCGAGACGATCGTGTCGCTCACCGGGAGCAGCTCCGAGGTGACCTACATCACCCGCAGCGCCGACGACCCGGAGATGCGCCGCCCGGACCTGACCCTCGCCCGCGAGCTGCTCGGATACGAGCCGACCGTGGCGCCCGAGGACGGCCTCCGCCGCACGATCGAGTACTTCCGCGAGCGGATGGTCTAGCGAACGCCCGCCGCCGGTGCACTCGTCGGCGGCGCCACAGGGCGACAGTGGCTACGCGTACGTACCCTGAGTTACATGTCAGCGACCATGCCCGCCGGAGTTCCACTCCCGCACCTGCACCGCAGCGCCGGGCGCGCCTCGGTGCCCGGCCCCGGCCGGGACGCCGGACGCGCCCGGCCGGCCGAGGCCCGCTGGTCCCCGGCAGCGGACGAGCCACGGGCCGGCGGCCCGGGCGGTCCCGCGGGGCCGGGCGGACCGGCCGGGCCAGGCGGACCGACCGGACCGGACCGGCCGGGCCGGGGCGGCGTCCGCCCCCGCTGGGGCCGGATCGCCCTGGTGGCCGGCGTGGCCGTGCTGGTGCTCGCGCTGCTCGGCGGGGTGGGCGCCTGGTTCTACGCCCGCGGCCTCGACGACGACCTGGCCCGCACCGACCCGTTCTCGGAGCTCACGGGGGGCCGCCCGGCCAAGGCGGTGGACGGCGCCCTGAACATCCTGCTGGTGGGCAGCGACTCCCGGGACCCGGACGCCCCGGTGGACAAGTCCAGCAAGTGGCGGGCCGACACCATCATCGTGATGCACATCCCGTCGGACCACCAGAAGGCCTACCTGGTCTCCATCCCCCGCGACCTCTACGTGCCGATCCCGGAGAGCGCCAGCGCGGACTGCGGCTCCGGTCAGCGCGGAAAGATCAATGCCGCCTTCGCCTTCGGCGGGCTGCCGCTGGCCGTCCGGACGGTGGAGTGCTTCACCGACGTGCGGCTCGACCACGTGATGGCGATCGACTTCGCCGGATTCAAGCAGGTCACCGACGCCCTCGGCGGCGTCGACCTGAAGGTCGAGCGGACCGTCACCTCGATCCACAAGCCGTACCGGACGTTCACCAAGGGCACCAACCACATGGACGGCGCCGAGGCGCTGGACTGGATCCGGCAGCGCAAGCAGTTCCCGGACGGCGACTTCGCCCGGATGCGGCACCAGCAGGAGTTCCTCCGCGCCCTGATGGACAAGGCGGCGAGCACGGGCACGCTGACCAATCCGAAGAAGCTGAACGACTTCCTCAAGTCGGTCACCGCCGCGGTCACCGTCGACCAGGGCTTCTCGCTTGTCGACATGGGGGTCCAGTTCCGCAACCTGCGCGGCGAGAACCTCACCTTCGTGACCAGCCCGCACGTCGGCAGCCAGACCATCGACGGTGAGTCGGTGGTGGTCTCGGACAAGGAGAAGGCGCTGACCATGTACAAGGCGATGTCGGCCGACACCATGACGGCCTGGGTCGAGGCCAACCAGAAGAAGAAGGACGGCACCGGAAACTGACCAGCTCCGCCGGCCGGCCCTCCCGTGATCGACGGACGTCATCACGATTCGGAGAGCCGGCCGAGCGCTTCCTGTGAGCCAACCGCCGACCAGCCGTATCGATCTGTCCGTTCGGTCAGTTTTCCTGGATGACGGCCGTACGAACGGTATTTGACGGTCGGACGACCTCGCCAGGACGGGAAAGCGTCCGTAAAGTGATCCCGCCCCCTGACAAACGCGAGCTGGAGCACGCATGCCGGTTCAGACCAGCCGTCGCCCTCCGGCGCTGGAGTCCCCCCGTGGCCCGGTCCGGGCCTCCACGAGCATCCCGAAGCAGCCCGTCAAGGGCGGCAGGCCCGGTGGCGGGTCCGCGAAGAAGCGGTCGCGCCGTAAGGACCCGCTCTGGGCCCGACTCACCCTGATCTTCGGCGCCGTGCTGATGGTGGCCAGCGGAGCGGCCATCGTCGGCAGCAAGGCGCTGATCAGCAGCGCCACCGGCAACATCGCCCAGCGCAACCTGCTCGGCGACGCCGGCAAGACCGACGCCGAGGGTGGCGCCAGCCTGGACGGTCCGATCGACATGCTGCTGCTCGGTGTGGACGCCCGGGAGCGGTGGGCCGCCGACGACGTGCGGGCGGACAGCATCATCGTGCTGCACATCCCGGCCACGCACGACCAGGCGTACCTGATCTCGATCCCCCGGGACACCGAGGCCCAGATCCCGGCCTTCAGGCCGAGCGGCTACAAGGGCGGCACCGACAAGATCAACGCGGCGTTCCAGGCCGGCGCCCGCAACGGCGGCGGCTGGGAGGGCGGCGCCCAGCTGATGGCGCAGACCATCAAGAAGATGACCGGGATCAGCTTCGACGGCGCGGCCATCATCAACTTCGGCGGATTCAAGAACGTCATCGAGGCTCTCGGCACGGTGCGCATCTGCGTCAAGCAGGAGGTCGAGTCGATCCACATGTCGTACGTGGACGGCAAGCCGATGTGGAACGCGGACGCGAAGAAGACCGGCAAGCAGCGGACGCCCGTGGTGCACAAGAAGGGCTGCCGCGAGATGGAGGGCTGGGCGGCGCTGGACTACTCCCGGCAGCGCAAGAGCCTCAAGAACGGCGACTACGACCGGCAGCAGAACCAGCAGCAGCTGATCAAGGCGATGGCGAAGAAGGCCACCCAGGACGGGACGCTGACCAACCCGATCAAGCTGAACAAGCTGATCGACGCCGCCGGCAAGGCATTCATCCTCGACACCGCCGGCGTGCCGGTCCCCGACTTCGTCTTCACCATGCGCGGGGTGACCGGCAACGACCTGGTCATGCTGAAGACGAACGGCGGCACCTTCCACAGCGACGGCACCCGCGAGACGCTCAGCGCCCAGACGATGGACATGTTCCGCGCGGTGAAACAGGACAAGCTGGCCGAATTCGTCTTCGCCAACCCCGAGGTGGTCTCCAACCGCGAGTGACGCCGGCCCGGGGCGGTTCGCCGGGCGATGTCGGCGAAGCGGCCCGGACCGCCCTGGTCGACCGTAGCCTGACGTGAGAGGGATTCACGTACGGGTCGCGGGGAGGCGTCACGTCCAGATCGACGGGCGACGGTCGGGGCCGGGCCGGGACCGACACCCGGCCCGCCCGGCCGCCCCGCGTCCGCTGGCCCCGGCTGCTGCTCGGCCTGGGCGTGGCCCTGGTGCTGCTGGCCGGGCTCGCCGTGGCGGGCCTGGAGGTGCTGAGCGACCGGTACGACCGCAGCGTCGTCCGGGAGCAACTGCTCGACCCCACCGCCCGCCGGGAGCGCACCGACCCCGACGGGCCGCTGAACTACCTGCTGGTGGGGACCGACCGCTGGCAGAGCGGCAGCGCGGCGGACCGACGCTCGGACACCATCCTCATCGTGCACGTCCCCGCCGGCGGGCGCGAGGCGTACCTGGTCTCCGTCCCCCGGGACCTGCTCGTGGCCATCCCCGCCGGCAACGGCTACGGCGGCGGCCAGGACAAGATCAATGCGGCGTACGAGCACGGCGGGGGCGGCCAGCCGGGCACCCGCCTGCTCTCGGCCACCCTGTCCCGGTTGACCGGCATCCGCTTCGACGGCGCGGCCCTGATCGACTTCTCCGGCTTCCGCAAGGTCATCGACCTGCTCGGCGGCGTACGCATGTGCGTGGACACCGAGGTCCGCTCGATCCACACCGACCGCGTCTTCGCGCCCGGCTGCCAGCAGATGGACGGCGGTGAGGCGCTGGACTACGTCCGCCAGCGCTACGACCTGCCGGGCGGCGACTACGACAGGCAGACCCACCAGCAGCAACTGCTCCGGGCGGTGCTGGAGCGCACGAGCGAGACGTCGCTGCGGACCAACCCGGTCAAGCTGGACCAGGTGATCCGTGCCGTGGGCGGCTCGTTGACCGTGGACACCAACGGCGTACGGCTGGAGGACCTGGTCCTCGCGCTGCGCGACCTGCCGGCGGACGCGCTGCGCGGCGTGCAGGTCCCCTCCCACCCCCAGACCATCGACCAGGTGTCGTACGTGGTGCTCGACAACGGCGGGAACGGCCTCTTCGAGGCGGTACGCGGCACCCGCGTGCCGGACTGGGCGCGCGCCAACCCGCGGTGGGTCACCCGGCTGTGACTCCCGGGGGCGGCCCGCCACCGGCCGCCCGGGCGAGGATCTAGGCTTGGCCCGTGTTCGGATCCCAGG
The DNA here is from genome assembly GCF_057197825.1 of Micromonospora sp. USAFONa4. Taxonomy (NCBI): domain Bacteria; kingdom Bacillati; phylum Actinomycetota; class Actinomycetes; order Micromonosporales; family Micromonosporaceae; genus Micromonospora; species Micromonospora sp. USAFONa4. The sequence goes on from NZ_CM170072.1 coordinate 3,239,725, forward strand.
TTCCCACCGTGACCGTGACCGAGATCGCCGACGACGCGTACCTGCTCGACGTCCGGGAGGACGACGAGTGGAACGCCGGCCACGCCCCCGGCGCGCACCACCTGCCGATGATGGAACTGCCGGCCCGGATCGCCGAGGTGCCGACCGACCGCGACGTCGCCGTCATCTGCCGCTCCGGTGGGCGCTCCGCACAGGTGGTCGCCTACCTGATGCGCAACGGCTGGGACCAGGTGCGCAACGTCGAGGGCGGGATGGGCGAGTGGGCCGCCGCCGGGCGAGGAGTGGTCCGCGAGGACGGGCAGCCGGGCCGGGTCCTCTAGGACGGTCGGGATGGACGCCCCTCTCGTCTTCGCGCACCGCGGTTCCTCGCACGACCTGCCCGAGCACACCCTCGCGGCCTACCTGCGGGCCCTCGACGAGGGCGCGGACGGGCTGGAGTGCGACGTCCGGCTGACCCGGGACGGCCACCTGGTCTGCGTGCACGACCGCCGGCTCGACCGCACCAGCAACGGCCAGGGACTGGTCAGCGCCCGTACCCTCGCGGAGCTGGAGGCGCTGGACTTCGGCTCCTGGCACCCCGGCTGCGCGCCCGCCGACGGCGACGAGGTGCTGGACGAGTCGCACACCCGGCTGCTGACCCTGGAGCGGCTGCTGGACGCGGTGCTGGCCGCCGGCAGGCCGGTGCGGCTGCTGGTGGAGACCAAGCACCCCTCCCGCCACGGCGGGAACGTCGAGCGCCGACTCGTCGCGATGCTGCGCCGGTACGGCCTGACCGAGCCGAAACCGGACGATCCGGTACGGGTCACCGTGATGTCGTTCTCGCCGCTGGCCGTACGCCGGATCCGGGGGTTGGCCCCCGCGCTGCCCACGGTGCTGCTGCTGGACGTGCTGCCGCGCTGGGTGCGGCCGGGGCGGCTGCCGTTCGGCACCCGGATCGCCGGCCCCGGCGTCGCCCTGGTGCGCGCCCGCCCGCAGCTGGTGCCCGCCCTGCGGGCGGCGGGCAACCAGGTCTTCGTGTGGACCGTGAACGAGCCGGCGGACCTGGACCTCGTCCTGGCCGCCGGGGTGGACGGCATCATCACCGACCGGCCGGCGCACACGCTGGCCAGCCTGGGCCGCTGACCGGGGTGGCAGCGCACGGAGGCCCGGTCGGGCAGGGGTGTCCCCGGACTGGCCGGCGGGGCACACTCGGAGGATGCCGGAGCGCACCGACCTCTCCGCTCTCATCGCCGGCCACACCACGGTGATCGAAATGATCAACTCGGGCGGCACCGGCCTTCCGGTGCTCACCCACCTGCTCCGCGTGGCCCGGTCCGCGCTCGGCGCGGCGGGCACGGCGTTCGTCGAGTTCGCGCCGACCGGCGGCCGGGTGATCGCCGCGACCGGCGCCGCCGAGTGGGCCGTCGGCCACCCCGTGCCGGCCGACGACCCCGCCACCGTCTGCCTGCTCTCCGGCGCGCGGGTGCGCCAGGTCCGCACGGACGAGCTGACCGGCAGGCTCTCCGCCGAGCTCGCCGAACGGGGCCTGCTCCGGATGGTGGTCTCCCGCGCGGAGATCGGCGGGCTGACGGTCGGCAGCCTGCACGTGCTCTACCCCGACGGCGACGACCCGCCCGACGCCGAGCAGCACGCCGTCGCGGGCTACCTGGCCTCCTGCATCGCCCACATGTACGGCGACCAGACCGGGCTGCCCGTGCACGGCGACGGGCCGGTGGTGGCGGCGCTGGCGGACGGCCTGGCCGTGGTCGACCGGGACAACCACGTCCGGCTCTGGAACCCGGCCGCCGCCCGGGTCACCGGCCGTTCCGTGGCCCAGGCGCTCAACCGGCCGTTGCCCTTCCCGCTGCCCCCGTCCGGGCAGGTGCGCGACCACCGGATGCCGGACGGCCGCTGGCTCACGATCACCTCCGGCGAGCTGCCCGGCCCCGGCACCCTGCGGGTGGTCACCTTCCGGGACATCACCGACCAGCAGCGCCGCGACCACGACCGGGACCTCTTCGTGGCGGTGACCAGCCACGAGCTGCGTACGCCGGTGACCGTGATCAAGGGCTATGCGGACACGCTGACCGACCACTGGGAGTCGCTGACCGAGACCGACCGGCGGCAGGCCGCCCGCGTGATCGGGCAACGCGCCAACGAGCTGGCCCGGCTGGTGGACCGGCTGCTCTCCTCCGCCGCCGAGGCGGGGCCGGGCGACCAGCCCCCCGCCCCGTACGACCTCGGTGACGCGCTGCGCGCGGCGGCGGTCGACCTCCCGGCGGAGCTGCGGCAACGGCTCGTCCTCCGCCTCCCCGAGGACCTGCCCAAGGCGCTCGGCCACCGGCTGAGCCTCGCCACCATGCTCACGGAACTCTGCACGAACGCCGGCAAGTACTCCGAGCCCGGCTCGCTCATCGAGATCACCGCCGACGCGGACGGGTCGACGGTCTCCTTCCAGGTACGCGACCGGGGCATCGGCATCCGGCCGGAGCACGTGGAGCGGGCCTTCGACCGGTTCTGGCAGGGCGAGTCGGGCGACCGCCGCCGCTACGCCGGGGCCGGACTCGGCCTCTATCTCGTCCGTCGGATCGTTGAACAGCAGAATGGATGGGTATCCCTACGGCCGAGGGCCGGTGGCGGTACGGTCGCAGAGGTGCGGCTGCCGCGCGGGTGACCGGCGACGGGCAACGGGGGCGGGAAGGGACGAAGGTGTCGACGGGAGCTGCCGATCGGGCATGGTGCGTGGTGGTCCCCCACCACGCCGCTGGGGCGCGGGTGGCGCGGCGACGCCTCGCCGAGGAACTGGCCGACGTCGTACCCCCGCCGCTCCTGGCCGACCTCGTCGCGGTCCTCGCCGAACTGGTCGGCAACGCGGTCCGGCACGCCGACCCGCTGCCCGGCGGAGTGGTCCGGGTGGCCTGGCGGCTGCGCGACTCGTCCGGCGGCCAGCAGGTGCAGATCCGGGTGACCGACGGCGGCGCCGCCGCGGGCCCCACGATGCGGATCGCCGACACCGACGCCGTCGACGGCCGAGGGCTGCACATCATCTCGGGGCTGGCCGACCGCTGGGGCGTCGAGCGCGACGGCCTGGGCCAGAGCGTGTGGGCCGAGTTCGACCCCGCCGACGTCACCCGGTCGGACCTTGCCGTGGCCGGCTGACCGACCGCGAGGGCGGGTCCCGCCCCCGCCGGGCCGCCGGGGCCTCTAGGCTGTGTCGCCGTGAGCAAGCGTCGAAAGAGCCAGCGGGCCGCCGAAGCCACCCCCAAGCGGGAGAAGGTACGGGACATCTTCGTGCCCCGACCGTTCGAGGGGCTGACCGACGAGCCGGAGTGGATCGCCCTGCGGGAACTGGTGCCGGCCGCCTCCGCGCCGCTGCGGCTGGCCCCCGCCCTGGTCGAGGAGTTCGGCGACCGGGAGGTCACCCTGGCCACCGTGCTGCCGATGGCCACCCCTGCCATGACCAAGCCGGACGGGCGGGTCCTCATCGGGCTCCAGCGTCACCTCCAGTCGGGCGACATCTCCCGGGACCTGGCCGAGGCGCTGCTCTGCGCACTGCGGGCCGAGCCGGGCCGACCGGTGCCCGTGCCGCCGCTGCCCGGCCCCGGCCCCCGGTTGCAGGACGTCCTCGCCGACGGCCCGCTGGAGGTCACCATGCACGACGGGTTCGAGTTCTGGCTCGACCCGGGGGCCGGCGACGACCCGAACGTGCAGGCGTCCCTGGAGCGGGCGAACGCCGCGATCTACCCCACCGTACGGCTCGCCGCCGCCCGGGCCGCGTACTGGTGCCAGGTGCCGGAGAAGGCGCACGTGCGCTGGGTGCTGCCCGACGACGAGGACGCCGCGCTGGACGCGCTGTCCCGGCTGAGTGTCGCCGGCACGCTGGTGCTCGGCGAGGACACCCGCTTCGCGGGCATGTTCCGGGCCCACGGCCGGCTCGTGCCCGTCTGGGACCTGCCGGAGGACGTCCCGGCCGCCGACTGGGAGCAGCCGGTCGCCGACTTCGCCAAGCGGTACGCGGAGGCGCTCGCCGAGCCCACCCCGCTGGACGCCGCCGGCCGGCGGGCCCGCCACGGCCTGCTCGGCCGCCAACTCACCCTGCGCTGAGCCGGACACCCCGCGCACCCTCCGCCCTCGCAGCCGCGCCCGCCTCGCGCGGCGGCTGCGGTGTGAGGAAGGGCCCCTTCCTGTACCGAATACGTCAGGAAGGGGCCCTTCCTCACACCGGCCCGCCCAGCGGCTCGCGGACCAGCGGGCAGGACATGCAGCGTGGTCCGCCCCGGCCCGAGCCCAGCTCCGAGCCGGCGATCGGGATCACCTCGATGCCGGCCCGCTCCAGCTGCGCGTTGGTCTCCGTGTTGCGCTCGTAGCCCACGCAGAGCCGGGGCGCGATGGCCAGGGTGTTGTTGCCGTCGTCCCACTGCTCGCGTTCCGCGGTCACCGGGTCCAGGCCGGTGTCGATGACCCGGAGCTGGGGCAGGTCCATCGCGTCGGCGGCGGCCCGCAGGAACGGCGCCGGGCCGTCCACCCGCGGGTCCTCACCGTCCGCCCCGGCGATCACCGTGTACGCCGACAGCGTGTGGGCGATGTTCGGGTACATCAGCACGGCGTCGACGTCCACCATCGTGCAGACGGTGTCGAGGTGCATGGTCGCCCGTTCCTGGGCGATCGGGACGACGAGGATGGTGTGCGCGAGCCCGGCGGCGAAGACCTGCCGGGCGAGGCGTTCCGCGCCGGCGGGTGTGGTCCGCTCGCCCACCCCGACGGCCAGCACCCCCGGCGCGAACAGCAGCACGTCGCCGCCCTCCAGGTGCTCCAGGCCGGGCTGGTAGACGAGCTCGGTGCCGGCGAAGCGCGGGTGGTGCCGGTAGATGGCGTCGGTCAGCGTGGTCTCCCGCCGCCGCGCCGGCATCGCCAGGCTGGTCACCCCGACCCGGTCGCCGACCCAGAACGAGGAGTCCCGGGTGAACAGCAGGTTCGGCAGCGGGTCGATGACGAAGTCGTGCCGGTCCATCAGGGTGTAGACGAGGCCGCCCGGCCGCTCCCGGCTGACCCGGAGCTCCTCGTGGGCCAGTCCGGCGATGAGCACGTCGGCGAGCGCGGCGGGATCGAGGTACGCGAGGTGGTCGGCGACCCGGGCGCGCAGCGAGTCGCCGAGCCTGGGCGAGCGGAGCACCTCCCCGGTGAGTTCGGCCCGCGCGTCGGCGACGGCGAGCGTCTCGGCCAGGAGGGTGGCAAGGTAGAGCACCTCGACGCCGCGCTCGCGCAGGGCGGCGGCGAAGGCGTCGTGCTCCTCCTGGGCCCGTCCGACCCATGGGATGGCGTCGAAGAGGAGCGAGTCGTTGTTCCGGGGGGTGAGCCGGGCCAACTCAGGACCGGGGCGGTGCAGCAGCACCGTCCCGAGCCGACCGACTTCGCTGTCCACGTAGTGGGTCACCCTCGCAGCGTAGGGCAGGGTTTGGCGGCATCCGATAAAACAGGGGTGGATGAATATGGCATTCATCCACACTCACTCCGGCGTTCCAACTTGCCGACACAGGGGACTGGCAACGTAGGGTAGTGAGGACATAACTTCGAGGGACCTTTTGCCGGAGGTCGCGATGACTGTCTTTCCCGCTCGTCAAGCCGTACCCCCCGCCCGGGCACTGCCGCCCGCAGCGGTGCCACACCCCCGCGTGGAGTCGCCGGGGGTGCTCGCACCCGTCCGTCCGTCCCCGTTGGAGTGGGCCCGCCGCCGCAGGGCGGAGCGGGGCGCCCGGCGGCTGGAGGCGGCCGGGGCACGGGCGCTCGGCCGGCTCGACCATCTCGGGCCCGCGTGGCACGTCATCGAGTGGCCCCGCACGGACGCCGCCGATCTCCTGCTCGACCACGAGCGCGACGAACGTGCCGGCTTCCTTGCCATCGGGCCGAGCGGGCTCTTCGCGGTCACCATCGCCGACCACGGCCGGGCCCGGGTGCTGGTGGCCGGCGACGTGGTCCAGATCAACGGCAAGCGCCCGCCCTACGTGGCCGAGGCCCGCCGCGACGCCAAGCGGGCCAGCAAGGCCCTCTCCGACGCCGTGGGGCTGCCGATCCCGGTGACGCCGGTGCTGACGTTCGTCGGCTCCGGCGTCATCAGCGTCTACGGCCTGCCGAAGGACTGCCTCATGGCCACCCACCGCGAGCTGGACCGCCTGCTCGTCGCCGGGGGCAGCCGGATCAGCCCGGCCACGGCCGAGAAGCTCTCGCGGGTCGCACAGCACCCGGAGACCTGGGTGAACGGCGCGTACCGGCCGGCTGCGGACTACCGGTGGTACGAGGGCGGCCGAACGGCCGCTGACAAGCCGGCCAACCGACGGTAACGTCACCGGCGACGCCACGCACCCGGGTGCCGGTCGGCACCCGTCGGTCGCGCCGTCGCCGGCCGCCTGGTCAGGGCATTCCCTCACCCACCGGCGGCCCGGTGACCACGCGCGGTCGGCGTCACCCGCGACGACCGGCTAGCGTGGACGGACCGTCGGTGTACATAGGAGGCGCGGTGGCCCACGTCGAACTCTCGCTCTCTGACGTGTTCGTGCCGGCGGCGGGAACACCGACAGGGCAGGAGTTCGACAACCTCGGTCGGTGGTCGTCGACCGTCTCCCACGCCGACGAGCCGTGCCTGCTGATCGACGCCGGGACGAGGGTCGTCGCCGTCTCCGTCGCCGGCTGCGAGCTGCTCTGCCTGGGCGACCCGGAGGACGTGACGGGGCTGCCGCTGCTCGACGGCGGGCTACGGCTGCTCGACTTCACCGCCAACCGGTGCGAGCTGACCGAGCCCGAGATCGACAAGATCCCGCCGCTGCTGGCGCTCTCCTCCGGACGCCTGGCCCGAGGGCTGCTCCGGGTCCAGGCCGCGTCGACCGACGCGCCGGACTCGACCGTCGATGCGATCTCCACCCCGGTGTTCACCAGCGGGACGGTCGCCGGTTCACTTACGTTCTTCTCCCCGGTCTGACCAGCGGCGGGATGTGGCGTTCGCCGCACGCGGCGAATCTGGGGCGGGCCCGTACCGAGGCCGTAAGGTGCCCTCATGCTCGATATCGCTCTGCTGCCGGGGAAGTACGCCGTGTGCCGCCTGGCCGCCGGCTCCGCCCTGCCGCCCGAGTTGTCGGGCGGGCTGAGCAACGGCGACGTCGTCACGGTGAGCTGGACGGCCGACGGGATCTCGCTGATCTGCCCCGCCGACCGGGCGCCCGAGCAGGCCGTCGGCGAGACCGCCTGGCGCTGCCTGCGGGTCGCCGAACCGCTCGACCTGGCGGTCAGCGGCACCCTCGCCGCGCTGGTCGACCCCCTCGCCGCAGCCCGGGTCAGCGTGGTCGCCTTCTCCACCTACGACACCGACTACCTGCTGGTTCCCGCCGTGCGGCTCCGCGAGGCGACTGCCGCCCTGGAGCGTGCCGGCCATCGCGTCCTCGGCTGATCTTCACCCGCCCGCCGGTTCCTCCTAGGATGGGCTCGGCCTCCCGGCCGCAGTGACGCTTCCCGATGTCCCGAGGATCGGCCGTGCCGCCCACCCCCTCGCGCCCCGCCACACCCGCCCGCCCGCCCCGCGTCGACGCCGGGCACCCCGGAGCGGGCCGGACGCACGCCCACGCGGACCAACCATCGGTGACGCCCCGGCCACCCGCCGGTACGGCACGCCCGTCTGCTGCCCGGCGACCCGCTCTTACCCGCGCCCCCGATCACCGCCACCCGCGCCGGCACCGGCCGGTCCAGCCAGCCACGGGGCTGAGGGCGGCACCGGCAGCGGCAGCCGCGTTGCTGGCCATGCTCTCCCTGGCCGCCTGCGGCACGCCGCCCGAGCTTCGGGAGCCCGCCCCGACCACCGCGCCGACCCGCACCGCCAGCCCCGCACCGACCGGCATTCCCAGCACCGCGCCGACCCTGCCGCCCGCCACCGGCCTGCCCACCCCCACGGTCGACCCCGGCCTGGTCGCGGTCCCGTGCCCGGACGGCCCCTCGGGAGCCCGGATCGTCGACCTGGTGCGGGGCCGGGGTGGCGTGCTGCCGAACGGCGTGCGGGTCCGGGTGCGGACCGGGCCGCTCTGCGCGGGCGAGTGGCACTACACGGTGCTCGACGTGACCGGGCACGAGACGCTCCAGGTGATCACCCAGGGCCGGCCGGGCGCCCCGCGCCTGGTCACCGCCGGCACCGACGTCTGCACCGCCGAGGTCCGCGCCGCCGGGCCGCCCGGCATCCGGACGCGCGTCTGCGAGGGCGGGTCGCTCGGCGTACCGGGTGCGTAGGCTGTCGCCATGCCGGGAACACCGCCGACGCGCTTCGTCTATCTCGGGCCGGAGGGCACCTTCGCCGAGCAGGCGTTGAAGAGCATCCCCGCCGCCGAGCGGGGCAGCCGCACGCCGGCCCGCAGCGTCCCCGAGGCGCTGGAGGGCGTACGGACCGGGGAGGCGGACGCGGCCCTGGTGCCGCTGGAGAACTCGATCGGCGGCGCCGTCGGGGTGACCCTGGACGAACTCGCCGAGGGCGAACCCCTGGTGATCACCCGCGAGGTGGTCCTGCCGGTCGAGTTCGTGCTCGCCGCGCGGCCCGGCACGGCGCTCCCGCACGTGCGCAGCGTCGCCGCCCACCCGCAGGCGTCCACCCAGTGCCGGGGCTGGCTACGCGCGCACCTGCCCGACGCGGTGGTCGTCGACGTGCTCTCCAACGGCGCCGCCGCCGCCGGAGCCGCCACCGGCGAGTACGACGCGGCGATCTGCGCCCCGATCGGGGCCGGGCGGCACCGGCTCGACGTGCTCGCCGACAAGATCGCCGACCACCCGGACGCGGTGACCCGCTTCGCGCTGGTGTCCCGCCCCGGGCCGCCCCCGCCGCCGACTGGCGACGACGTGACGTCCCTGGCGGTCTACATCGCGCATGACCGGGTGGGCGCGCTGCTGTCGGTGCTGATGGAGCTGGCCGTCCGCGGGGTCAACATGAGCCGGATCGAGTCCCGCCCGACGGGCGAGGCGCTCGGCCGCTACGTCTTCTTCCTCGACTGCGCCGGGCACGTGGCGGACGTACGCCTGGGCGAGGCGTTGCAGGGGCTGCGCCGGGTCTGCGCCGACGTGCGCTTCCTGGGCTCGTACCCCCGGCACCGGTTCCCCGGGACGGGCGACCGCCCGATCCCGGCCCCCGCCGGCCTCTCGGACGCCGACTACGCCGACGCCGCCGCCTGGCTGGCCCGCCTGCGCGCCGGCGATCTCGGCTGACGGCAGTCCCGGGACCGCCCCGGAGCCGACCGCGGCCCGGCAACGGCACCGCCCCCGATGGGCGGCGGATCCGGCGGGGCCGGTCGGCGCGGGCGGGGGCGGTGCGGGGTGGTGCGGGGCGTGCCTCAGCTGAGCAGGCCGCCGAGGAGCCCGCCCTGCTGCTCCTGGGAGCCGCTGCCCATGACGGGCGGTTCCTCGGAGGGCTGGACGACGACGAAGCCCTGGCCGGCGAAGCTCATCGTGAACGCCTCGCCGGTGCTCCGGCCCAGCAGCGTGCCGAGGCCGAGCTGCTCGGCGCGGTGGTAGCCGGTCTGGAGGTTGGCCGACCAGCAGACCGCCGCCTGCGGGTCGACGTAGGTGGGGGCGTCGACGCTGAGCACCACCGGAGTGCCCTTGGTGGTGATGGCGATCCGGCCGTAACCGCTGAAGACGCAGTTGAACAGGCCCGACGAGGACGCCATGCCGGCCCCGCCGACCATCCGGATGTCGTACTGGAGGGTGGAGTCGAAGGCCAGCACGCTGGAGCCGTTGATGGAGAGCGCGTCGCCGGGCTCCAGGTCGATGACGTGCACGTCCTTGGCGAAGTCGGCGAGGAAGACGTCACCCCGGCCCGAGACCTTCATCAGCGGGACGCCCTCGCCGGTCAGCTTCTGCTTGAGGAACTTGCCGAGCCCGCCGGAGCCGAGCGCCTGGAACTGCACCTGCCCCTGGTAGGCGACCATCGACCCGACCCGGGCCATCATCTCGCCGTTGAGTTCGACCTTCAACATCTTGGAGTTCTGCAGCCGCATGCCGGGCTGCGCGGACTCCTTCTCAAGGTTCTCCGCCGAGAACAGCTCGCTGCGCATTGGAAGTGCCTCCTGAGTTCGCGGTACCTGGACCGACGGTAGGCGACGGTGGCAACCGCCGCCCGCTAGCCCCAGCCCAGCTCGTGCAGGCGGGCGTCGTCGATGCCGAAGTGGTGGGCGATCTCGTGCACCACCGTCACCGCGACCTCGTCGACGACGTCCTCGTCGTCGTCGCAGATGCGCAGGATGGGGTTGCGGTAGATCAGGATGCGGTCCGGCAGCACGCCGGCGTAGTCCCAGCCGCGTTCGGTGAGGGCGTGCCCCTCGTAGAGGCCGAGCAGGTCCTCGCCGGGGGGCGGGTCGTCCTCCACCAGGATCACGACGTTGCTCATCAGGGCGAGGAGTTCCTCGGGCACCTCGTCGAGCGCGTCGCCGACCAGCTCCTCGAAGCGCTCGCGACTCATCTCCACCGGCACCCCGCCCATTCTGCCCGACGACACGGCCCGCCCGCGCCGGTCAGGCCCGCCGACCCGAGCGCCGGTCCGGCTCGGCCGCCGGGGTCGGTCGGAGCCGGCGACCGGCCGCCCGTCCCGGGTCCGGAGCCTGCGGCCGACCGCCCGGAGCCCGCCGACCGCGCGCCCGGCCCGGCTCGGCGGGCCGCCACGGGGAGCGTGGTTCCCGTGGCGGTCGACGCCGACGACGGGGACGGTCAGGAGGCGAGGCGGGCGGTCAGGCTGATCTGGGCGCCCGGGGCGAGCAGGCGGGAGATCGGGCAGTTCTCCTTGGCGGTCTCCGCGAGCTTGGTGAACTGGGCCTCGTCGATGCCGGGCACCTGGCCGACGGTTTCCAGCTCGATCCGGGTCACCGTCATCCCGGCGTCGGTCTTGTCGAGGTGGACCTTGGCGGTGGTCTCCACGGAGGTGGGCGGCGAGCCGGCCTCGGCGAGCGCCTTGGAGAAGGCCATCGAGAAGCAGCCGGCGTGGGCCGCGCCGATCAGCTCCTCGGGGTTGGTGCCCTCACCCTCCTCGAAACGGGACTTGAAGGAGTAGTTCCCCTCCAGCCCGCCCTTGCCGGTGCGGATCGTGCCGGACCCCTCGGTGAGGTTGCCCTGCCATTGTGCGGAAGCGGTACGGATAGGCATGCACCCGACGCTAGCCCAACGGGCACCCGCCGGCGACCGTTCACGCTCCGCGTCACCGGGTGCGTACTGTGTCATGATTCGGGGCAGGCCCGCGAACGCGGAAGGGTGGCCGATGTCCCAGAGTTCCCCCATTCCCCGGCAGGAACACCGGTCCGACGGTGCCGCCGTCCTGGAGTGGGGCACCGCCCAGCCGGACAGGCCGGGGCGGTTCGGACGTACGTTCTCCGGCCTGGGCCGGGACCCCCGGCTGCCCGTGCTGCTCGCGGCGCTCGGCGCGGTGGCCGCCCTCGCCTCGATGCTCGGCGAGTGGCAGGTGATGACCATCCCCAACGGCGGCCCGCAGGGCAACACCCCGCTGCGGGTGCCGGGCGGGGTGTCCGACGTCGGCGGGTTCGGGGTGGGCTACCTGGTCGGGCTGTTCGCCCTGGTCTGCGCGGTGGTGCTCGCGCTGCGCGGCACTCCCGCGGTGCGTCCGAACGCCCGGCTCGCCGGGCTGGCCGTGGCCGGGGCGCTGCTGGGGCTGCTGGTCGCGGCCACCGCCTCGCTCGACGAGGCCGCCCAACGCGTCTTCTTCTACTCCACTGACGACGGGTTCCAGGTCGAGTACGGCCGGGGCCTGGTGACGGCGTTCCTGGCCTGTGCGCTCTTCGCGGCGGCGCTGAAGCTGGCCCCGGCCGGCACGGCCCGGATCGCCGGGAAGTCCGGCGGCGGGACCGAGGCGGAAGGCGGGACCGGGGCGGGTGCCGAAACCGGGGCGGACGGCGGAGCGGGGGCGGAGCCGGTGGGCTGGCGCCGCCGCAGGCCGCGTGAGCTGACGGACGACGGGCTGCCGCCCGCGCCGGCCGACCTCACCGTCGGGCCGGCCGCCCCCTTCGCCCGCCCAGACCTCCCGGACTAGGGGGCCACCCAGCGGACCTCGCCGTCCGCTCGCTCGTCGGTGGCCCGCAGGCCGAGCCGCTCGGCCACCCGCGCGGAGGCCCGGTGGTCGGGGTGCACGTGCGCGACCAGCGCCCGGATGTCGCGCTCCGCCAGCCAGCCGACCAGGCCGGCGGCGGCCTCGCCGGCGTAGCCGCGGCCCTGGTGTGGCGTCAGGACGACCCAGGCCAGCTCGGCGACCTGCCGGTCACCGTCGAGCCGCACGGTGGCCTGCACGGTGCCGACCGCGTCGCCGCTGTCCCGGTGCCGGACGACCCAGTTGAGCCAGCCCTCCCGGCCGTCCGGCGATCGCCCGGCCGTCTGCCGGCGGTACCGCTCCCGGAGCTGCTCCAAGGTGGCCGGGCTGCCCCCGATGTACTCGTGCAGGGCCGGGTCGTCCAGGAGCGGGGCGAGTTCCTCGGCGTGGTCGACGCGGAGCGGCTCCAGCAGCAGCCGCTCGGTGTCGACGGCCTCCGCCACCGGCCAGTCCCGCTCTCCCATCCGTCCCACCCTACGGCCCGCGGCGGGGCCCCGGACGGGGACACCGGCGGGCCGTCGACCGTTGGCACGGCATTCGCCGCAACGCCATGGTGGGGGCCCGTTCCGCGAGGTACGTTTGCTGCCCGCCGTCACTCAGGGTCGAGGCACCGAGGACCGAGACGGCTGGCTGCGACGGCGGCGGGCGAAGGAGGAACGATGACCCGCCCGGGCCTGCCCAAGCTGATCGCCACGGATCTCGACGGGACGCTCGTCCGCAGCGACGACACCGTCTCGGCGTACACCCACGCGGTGCTCGACCGGGTGCGGGCCGCCGGTATCCCGGTGGTCGGCGCCACCGGTCGCGGCCCGAGGCTGGCCGGAATGACTCGCAACGACATCCGGGCCGCGGACTTCCTGGTGATGGCCGGCGGCGGCCGGGTCGTCGACCAGAGCGACCCGGCCGGGCCGGTGGTGCTGCGCGACGAGCGCCTCTCCGCCGAGGTGCTGACCGCGCTGCTGGCCGACCTGGAGGCGGCCGTCGGGCCGCTGACCGTGATGGTCGAGGCGTCGGACGAGCACGGCGCCCCGCTCTGGGGCGACTACCACCCGAGCTGGCCCTACCAGCACGAGTTCGAGGCGCGCAGCCGCGCCGAGTGCCTCTCGTGCGACGTGATCAAGGCTTTCGTCCGGACCGCCGACCACCACGTCGACGAACTGCTCGCGGTCGCCCGGCGGATCGTCGCGCCGGAGGTCGCCACGCTCACCCAGGCGGGGCTGGGCTTCGTCGAGATCTGCCCGCCGGGGGTCGACAAGTCCACCGGGCTGACCGTGGTGGCGCAGCGCCTCGGCGTCGACCCGGCCGAGGTCCTCGTCTTCGGCGACATGCCCAACGACCTGCCGATGTTCGAGTGGGCCGGCTGGGCCCGGGTCGCGGTCTCCAACGCCCACCCGGTGGTCCGCGCCGCCGCGGACGAGGTGACCCTGCGCAACGACGACGACGGGGTGGCGGTGTACCTCGATCGGCTACTGTCCCGCTGATGGGAGAGGCACCACGGCTGATCGCCACCGACATCGACGGCACCCTGCTCCGGGACGACCGCACGCTCAGCCCGCACACCGCCGACGTGCTGGCCCGGCTGTCCGCGCGGGGCACGCCGGTCGTGCTGGTCACCGGCCGTCCCATCCGGTGGCTCAAGATGGTGTACGAGCAGCTCGCCGAGCCGCTGCCGGCGATCTGCGCCAACGGCGCGGTGGTCTACGACCCGGTCGCGGACGAGGTGGTTCGGGCCGACCCGCTCGCCCCGGAACTGCTCGCCGAGGTGGCCCGGCGGCTGCGCGCCGAGGTGCCGGAGATCAGCTTCGCGGTGGAGATCGTCGACAGCCGGCAGATGCGGCACGAGGCGCACTACCCGCTGCGCTGGGACGCCGACCACGACGCGATCCGGGCGGTCGAGACCCCCGAGGAGCTGCTGGCGGCACCGGCGGTGAAGCTGTTGGCCCGGTCCGCCGAGCAGGATCCGGACGCGTTCGTCGCGCTGGTGGCCGCCGCCCTCGAAGGGCTGGCCGAGGCGACCCACTCGTCGTACTCGGGGCTGGTGGAGATCTCCGCCGCCGGCGTGACCAAGGCGGCCGGGCTGGCGTGGTACTGCGCGCGGCTCGGCATCGACGCCCGGGACGTGCTCGCCTTCGGCGACATGCCGAACGACGTGCCGATGCTGACCTGGGCCGGGCGGGGAGTGGCGGTGGCGAACGCGCACCGCGCCGTCCTGGAGATCGCCGACGAGGTCACGGCGGCGAACTCGGCGGACGGCGTGGCGGCGTACCTGGAGAAGGTCTTCGGGGTGGGCTGAGCGGCCGGCCGGCGTCCCCGGCCGGCCGCGCGGTCAGAGGTACTGGCCGGTGCTGTGCCCCTCGCCGCCCTGCGGCGGCTGGCCCATCCCCGGCATGCCCGGCAGCATGCCGGCGCCGGGGCCGCTGGGCAGCGCCTGCCGGCCGGAGCGCATCTGCTCCAGCTGCACCCGGGCGGCCATCTGCTGTGCGACCAGGGCCGCCTGGATGCCGTGGAACAGGCCCTCCAGCCAGCCGACGAGCTGGGCGTGCGCGATGCGCAGCTCGCCCTCGCTGGGCGCCTTCTCCTCGGTGAAGGGCAGCGAGATGCGTTCCAGCTCCTCGCGCAGCTCGGGGGCGAGCCCCTCCTTCAGCTCGACGATCGAGCGCTGGTGGATCTCCCGCATCCGGTGCCGGCTGGCGTCGTCGAGCGGGGCGGCCTTGACCTCCTCGAGCAGCTGCTTGATCATGCTGCCGATCCGCATCACCTTGGCCGGCTGCTCGACCAGTCGGGTCGGGTCCTCGCCGTGTGCCTCGTCGGTCTGCACGGTGCCGACGGGCCGCCCGTCCGGGCCGACCACCACCACCGTTCCGGAGTGACCGGTGCCATCCTGGCCCGGCTCGTCGTTCTGTCCAGCGGAGTGCGCTTCGGTCATGGGACCCATCTTTACCCAGCCGCGAGCGCCCATGCGCCCGGGGACCGATCCCGACGGCGGATCCGCGCGTGATCCGCGCTACGGTCGCGCCATGCCCGCCGACCCCCGCGACGTGCTCAGCCGCCCCGCTCCGGCCCCCGACGTCACCGTCTCCTACGGCGACCACCCGGACCAGCTCGCCGACCTGCGCGTCCCGGCCGGGTCGGGCCCGGCCCGGCAGCTGGTCGTCGTGGTGCACGGCGGCTTCTGGCGGGCCGAGTACGACCGGCGGCACACCGACCCGCTGGCCGCCGCGCTGGCCGGGCTGGGCCACCCGGTGGCGCAGGTGGAGTACCGCCGGACGGGGCAGCCGGGTGGCGGCTGGCCCGCGACGCTGACCGACGTGCTGACCGGGGTGACGGAGCTGCCCCGGCTCGCGGCCGAGGCGCTGCCCGGCCGGGTCGCCGCCGGGCCGCCGCTGCTGGTGGGCCACTCGGCGGGGGGACACCTCGCGCTGTACGTGGCGGCGACCGCCCCGGAGGCCGTCGGCGGCGTGCTGGCGCTGGCCCCGGTGTCGAACCTCGCGGAGGCGTACCGGCTGGATCTGGACGAGGGGGCGGTGGTCGCGCTGCTGGGCGGCGGCCCGGCGGACCACCCCGAGCGGTACGCCGCAGCTGATCCACGTTCATTGGTGCCCATCCCGACACGGACAGTAGTCGCGCATGGCTCACTCGATGAGCACGTCCCGGTCGGGATGAGTCGGGAGTTCGTTGCCGCCGGCCGGGCGGCGGGCGGCGACGTTCACCTCGTTGAGCTGCCGGAATGCGAGCATTTCGGGCTCATCGATCCGGAGTCCGCCGCGTGGCCACAGATCACGGCTGCTTTCCGATCGCTGCGGAAAGATCGCTAAGCATTGACGCAGCGTCGCTGACCGGGTAGAACGCCGAGGGGGCGTGATCCGCCCTGCAACGCTCCCCGGAAGGAACTCGGTGTCGCAGATGAACCGCAGGCGGGCCCTCCAACTGCTGGCCGCTCTCGGTACGGCCGGACTGGTCGCCGGGTGCGGCACCGACGACGCCGACGGCGAGGCGGGCACGGGAAGCCCGATCAAGATCGGCCTCGTGGCGCCGACCAGCGGCGGCCTCAAGGCGATCGGCGACGAGATCACCAACGGCTTCCAGCTCTTCCTCGAGCTCAACGACAAGCTGCTGGGCGGGCACCCCACCACCCTGCTCACCGCCGACGAGGGCGAGAGCGTCAAGACCGGCAAGGCCGCCGTCGAGGGGCTGCTGAAGCAGGGCGTGCTCGCCCTCACCGGCGTGGTCGACGCGAACGTCATGTCCGGCATCCGCGACACCGTCGAACAGGCCCGGGTGCCCCTGATCGGTTCCAACGCCTCGCCGTCCAGCCTCCAGAGCGTCGTCTACATCTGGCGGACGTCGTACGTGCTCGACGAGGCCGGCCGGGCGCTGGGCCGCTACCTGCGCGAACAGCTGGAGTCGTCGGCGCGGCTGGCGATCATCGCGCCGGACAGCGTCGGCAGCCAGGACGTGGTGCGGGGCTTCCGGCAGGAGTTCGGCGAGTCCGACCCCCGGATCAAGGACGCGGTGGTCTCGACGGAGGTCTTCACCAACCCGTCGAAGTCCGCGTACCGGGCCGACATCCGCAAGGCGCTGGACCGGAACCCGACGGCGGTGTTCTGCTTCTTCGCCGGGCCGGCCGCCGTCGAGTTCATCAAGCAGCTGCGCATCGAGGGGTTCACCGGCAAGGTCTACGCCCCCGGCTTCCTCACCGAGGGCGCCGTGCTGAGCAGCGTCAAGGCCGAGGACGCGCTGGGCATCCAGACGGCGCTGAACTACTCGTCCGACCTGAACAACACGGCCAACCGCCGGTTCGCCTCGGCGTACCGCAAGAAGCACGGCACCTCGCCGACCACCTACGCGATGGCCTCGTACGACGCCGCGCAGGTGCTCGACCAGGCGATCCGGATCGCCGGCGGGTCGCCCACCCCGCAGCAGGTCAACCTGGCCCTCGGCAAGATCGGCCAGATCGACAGCCCGCGCGGGGTGTGGCAGTTCAACCAGCCCCGTACGCCGCAGCAGCGGTGGTACCTGCGCGAGGTCCAGCTCGACGGCCAGGTGCTGTCCAACGTCCTGGTGACCGAGCTGGCCACGCTCGGCTGAACCACCACCCCGCCCCACCCCCACGCGTCCGGTGGCGGCGGGGCGGCGGAGCGGCGGGTCAGTGGCGGAGTTCGGCGATGCAGCACTTCACGCTGCCGCCGCCCTTCTTCAGCTCGGCCAGCTCGACCGGCACCGGGTGGTAGCCGGCGGCCTTCAGCTTCCCGGCCAGGCGGGTCGCCTCGCTGTTCAGCACGACGTTGAGCCCGTCGCTGACCAGGTTGAGGCCGAAGGCCAGGGCGTCCTCGGCGTCGGCGACCACCGCGTCGGGGAAGAGCTGGGTGAGCACCCGCTGGCTGGCGGCGGAGAAGGCGCCCGGGTAGTAGACGACGTTCTCGTCGTCGATCGAGGCGAGCGCGACGTCCAGGTGGTAGAAGCGCGGGTCGACCAGGCGCAGCGACACCACGGGCCGGCCGAGGGCCTCCTGCGCCTCGGCGTGCGCCGGCAGCTCGGTGCGGAAGCCGTGCCCGGCGAGGATCAGCCCGCCGTGCGCCTCCGGCAGGTACGCGAAGTCGCCCTCGCCCTCGTTGGTCTCGATCGGCGCGATGAACCGCCAGCCCTGCGACTCGTAGAACGCCCGGTGCGCGGCGGCCTCGGCGGCCCGCTGCTCGTGCTTGAACTGCGCGCCGTAGACCGTGCCGTCGACCACGAACGCCCCGTTGGCCGCGTAGACCATGTCGGGCAGGCCCTGCCCGGGGGTCAGCAGGTGCACCTCGTGGCCGAGACCGACCAGGGTCTCCCGCAGCCGGTCCCACTGCTTGACCGCAAGCTGCGAGTCGACCGGGGTGGTCACGTCCATCCACGGATTGATCGCGTACTCGACCGCGAAGTGCTCGGGCGAGCACATGAGATATGTCCGCTTTCGCGCGACTCGCTGCTGGTTCACGATGACCAAGGGTAGGTACCCTCGAACTTTGGTAACAGCCACAACCGTTGCTTCCCAGAGGCGGAACGTTGCAGATAGATGACGTGGACCAGCGGATCATTGCGTTGCTCGTCGCGGACGCCCGCGCCTCGTACGCCGACATCGGTCAGCGGGTGTCGCTCTCCGCTCCGGCGGTCAAACGGCGGGTGGACCGGCTGCGGGCGGCCGGCGTGATCCGGGGCTTCACCGCCGTCGTCGACCCCGCCGCCGTCGGCTGGACCACCGAGGCGTTCGTCGAGCTGTTCTGCGCCGGTCGGACCACCCCCGCCCAGATCGGGGTCGCCACCCGCCGGCACCCGGAGGTGGTCGGCGCGTACACCGTCTCGGGCGAGGCCGACGCCCTCGTACACCTGCGGGCCGCCGACATCGGGCACCTGGAGGCGGCGCTGGAACGGCTGCGGGCCGAGCCCTTCGTGACCTCGACCCGGAGCACCATCGTGCTCTCCCGGCTCGTGGACTCCCCCGGCGTCGGCCCCTCGCCCCGCTGACCCGGGCGCGGCGGAACGCGGCGCGGAAGGTCGGCGGAGGGCCGGAACCACCCGCCGGCCGGGCGCGTCGAACCGGCCATGACACGGGGAGCCCACATCTTCGCGGTCGGCACGCTGGCCGCGCTCACCCTGCTCGGCGGCAGCGCGATCCCGGCGGCGCCGCCCGACCCACCGCGCCCGAGGCAGCCGACGGCCGCGCCCGTGCTGGTCTCCTACGACTCCTGCGCCCAGGCGCTGGACGGGCTCCGCGCCGCCGCCGACGCGTCCGTCGGCCCGTGGGGCTTCGGCAACGGCTGGCGCACCGGGGCCGCCTTCGGCGACGTGGCCAAGGACGCGTCCGGGTCCCGGGCGTCAGCCCAGTCCGCCCAGCCCGCCCAGGAGCACTCCACGACCAACGTGCACGAGGCCGGCGCGGACGAACCCGACCTGGTCAAGACCGACGGGCGGCGGATCGTGACCGTCACCCGGGGTGTGCTGCGGGTGGTGGACCCGGCCGCCCGCCGGGAGACCGGCCGCCTCGACCTCACGCGGACGCTGCCGGAGCTGGCGTGGGGTGAGCAGGCGACCCTGCTGTTGCACGGCGACCGGGCGCTGGTGCTGACCCAGATCGGCGCGGAACTCCAGGCGGCGACCCGCGCCGCGCGGGCCCGCACCGCGCCGCGCCTGATCCTGGTCGACCTCGCGGGCACGCCGCGGGTGCTCGGCACCTACCGGATGGACGGCAGCCTCGTCGACGCCCGGCAGACCGGGGCCACCGCCCGGGTCGTGGTCCGCAGCCGCCCCCAACTGGTCTTCCCGTACGCCGAACGGGGCACCGACGCGACGCGGACCGCCGCCAACCGCGCGGTGATCGCCGCCGCCGGAGTGGAGGCGTGGCTGCCGGCGTACGAGTGGACGGCCGGGGCGGAACGGCACACCGGCCGCGTCGGCTGCGACCGGTTGAGCCGGCCGCCCGCCTGGTCCGGCACGTCGATGCTGACCGTGCTCAGCTTCGACCTCGCCGGCGACCGCCTCGGCGACGGCGACCCGGTCAGCGTCGCCGCCGACGCCACCACCGTCTACGGCACCGGGAGCAGCCTCTACCTCGCCGGGGAACGGCCGGTGCCGCCCCGGCCCGGCTCGTTCCGGGGGGACGTCCGGCGGCCCGACCCGCAGGTCACCGAGATCCACCGGTTCGACACCGGCGCGCCCGGGCGTCCCCGCTACGTGGCCTCCGGTTCGGTACCCGGGTCGCTCGTCAACCAGTACGCCCTCTCCGAGTGGCAGGGGCACCTGCGGGTGGCCACCACCACGGGCGACGCCTGGGGCACCCGGCCGAACTCGGAGTCCGCCGTCCACGTGCTGCGTCCCGACGGGGACACGCTGGTCCGGACGGGCGCGGTCACCGGCCTCGGCCCGGGCGAGCGGATCTGGTCCGTGCGCTTCCTCGGCGACTCCGCGTACGTGGTCACGTTCCGGCTCACCGATCCGCTCTACGCGGTCGACCTGACCGACCCGACCGCGCCCCGGGTCACCGGGGAGCTGAAGATCACCGGGTACTCGGCGTACCTGCACCCGCTGCCGGAGGGCCGGCTGCTCGGGGTGGGCCAGGAGGCCGACCGGCGGGGACGGGCACAGGGGCTCCAGGTCTCGCTGTTCGACGTACGTGACCCGGCCCGGCCGAGCCGGCTCGACCAGTGGCACGTGCCGAAGGCGTACTCCGCGCTGGAGCACGACACGCACGCCTTCCTGCACCACCCGGAGACGGGCCTGGTCGCGCTGCCGGTCGGCGACGACGTACGCCTGCTGCGGGTGTCCGGGACCGACATCGGCGAGGTCGGCACGGTCTCCCACACGGGCCCGGCGGGCCCGGTCCTGCGGTCGCTGCTGGTCGGGGACGTGCTCTGGACCGTCTCCGCCGCCGGCCTGCGGGCCACCGATCCGACCACCGCCCGGAGCCTCGACTGGCTCCCCGTGACCTGATCCTCCCTCCCCGGCGGGTGGGGCCCGGTTTCTCGGGGTTTCCGGGCTCCACCCGCCACCCACCACGGGGTGGGGCGTGGATCAGAGGTACATGCCGGTGCGGTGTTCCTCCTGGTCCCGCTTGACCGGCTTGTCGCCCTCGCCGAAGAACCGCTTCCCGCCGAACTCGCCGTGCAGGCGGTCGTCCAGCTCGTCCGCGAGCCCGGTCATCACCTGGACCGCGAGCATGAGGTGGGTGGCCTGGAAGTTGCGGCCGAAGACGGGGATGGACGCCCACACGGTGTCGTCGGCGCAGTAGAGCCGGCCGATCGGCATCCGGTTGGTCAGCTCGGAGAGCTTCACGTAGAGCCGCTCGGTCGGCTCGACCTCGGTCAGCACCGGGGAGAAGACGTCCACCAGCGGCGGGTTGTCGCGGACCCGGACGAAGACCATCGCCGAACCGGCGCGGATGTTGATGTCGCCGTCGGAGTCGACCTGCAACCGGTCCGGCTCCGACTTGAGCATTGTCGAGACGACGGTGCGGACCTGCTCGGCGAGCGCCGCCGCGTCGTGCTCGGGCGCCTGGGCGGCGGCGGCCGCCGCGAGCGCCTCGTCGAGGTCGGCCTCCACGTTACGGTCGGGGCCGAACTCGCTGCGCGCGGTGCCCAGCGGTTCCACCGGCAGCGCTTCGCCCTCGGCGTCGTGGATGAGGTAGACGAGGAAGGCGGGGTGCGGGGCGCCGTAGACGTCGCGCAGCGTCCGGGTGAGCAGGGCGGCCAGCCGGGTGGCCTCGGCGGTGCCGCTGTCCAGCCCGAAGTGCTCGCCGGAGCCCGGCACCACGCCGGGCGGCGACCAGCCGAGCGCGATCATGTCCGCCACGGCGGCCCGGTCCAGCCGGTAGCCGTCCGGCAGGGTGGCGTTGCCGACCGCGCGGGCGGCCAGCCGGCCCTCCTCGCCGACGTCGATGCTTACCGAGTAGACCGCGTCGCCGGTGCCGGAGGCCGTCGGGTCGAGGGTCAGCTCCACGTGCGTGCCCGTGGGCAGCGCCGCCAACCGCTCGGCGAGTGCCCGGGCGAACTCGTGCCAGGCCTGGGTGACCTTGGCCCGCAGGTCGGCCGTGCTGGGCTCGTCGAGCAGGATCGGCTCGTGGTGCGCCGGCAGGGTGCCGGGCGAGTCGCCGCCCGGCGCCGAGGGGTGGTCCGCCGTCATGATCGCCTCCGTCCGTCACGGTCACCCTACCCACGCGACGGGGGAGACCAATCAGCCCGACCGTGATCGGACAGCGGAGGTCAGGCGGGTGTCCCGCCCGGGCGTTCGGCACCGAGCCCGACCGGCCAGGCGGCGGCCAGCGCGCTGAGCCGGGCCGCGGCGCCGGCCGGGTCCGCGCCCCGCCCGACCGCCAGCCCCAGCAGGTACGCGGTGACGGGCGCACCCGGCCGCAGCACCTGGTGCGCCACGTCCTTGGCCAGGTCGAGCACGGCCGGCACCGGCACCTGGGCGGGATCCAGTTCCAGCTCGGCACAGGCCGCCGTCACCCAGTCGTCCATGACCGTCATCGCGCCCACTCCTCCGCCCGGCGTACGTCCTCGTCAGTGTCGCAGTCGAACCAGGGCGGCGGGCCGGCACCGGCCCACGGCACCTCGCGCACCCGCAGCCCGGCGAGCAGCGCCCTGATCGGTGCCCCCGCCAGCGGCGCGGCGGACCCGTCGGGCTGCCCGCTGGCGCGCTCGGCGGCGAGGCGGTCCAGGGCGGCGCGCAGCACGGCCACCCGCCACACGCCGCAGAGCGTCTGCCGCCGCCCGTCGCCGTCGACGTAGCACGCGCCGTCGTGACCGGCGTCGAGGTGGCCGAGCAACTCCCCGACCGCCGCGCGGGTGAGCAGGGGCAGGTCGGCGGCGAGCAGGGCGACCACCGGCGTACCGGGGTCGAGCAGGGCCAGCCCGGCCGCGACGGCGGCGACGGGGCCGCCGCCCGGCGGCTCCTCCCGGGTCACCCGCACCCCGGCGGGCACCGGTGCGGCAGGCCCGACCAGGATGCGCGGCGCGGCGTCGGCGACCGCGGCGAGCACCCGGTCCCGCATGGGCCGGCCGCCGACCGTCCGGGCGGGCTTGTCGACGCCCCCCATCCGGCGCGCGGCCCCGCCCGCCAGCACCACCGCCGCGTACGCCTCCACCGGGCCACGGTATCCGCCCGACGCCTCGCCGGGAGACGCGAGGCGACGGGCGGGAGGTTGCCGGGATCTCCCGTGTGGAGCGGCGGCCTACACAGAAGTGGGACGTGACCGTGGACGGCCGCCGGTGCAGCCTGGTCCGGTGGCGCGGCCCTCCCGGGCGATGGGCTCGACGGGGGACGGGCACGGCAGATCTGCCGAGGTAAGGGAGCAACGATGACGAAGACTCCGCGTCGCGCGCGCGTACGCAGCCTGATCGCGGTCGCCGCCGTGGCCGGCGGTGCCGTGCTCGGCCTGGCCGCGCCCGCCCAGGCGGCCTACAACAGCCCGCTCTACTCCACGCTCAAGGCGTGCAACGCGGCCCGGCCGGCGTACGTCAGCTCGTGGACGTCGCCGGGACCGTGCTACCCGATGTACAACTGGGACGGCACGAAGCGGATCGGCTACTCGTTCCTCGTGCAGACCCGGGGCTGACGTGCCGGCCGCCCGGTCCTAGGCGGCGGGGTTCGCCTCGAACGCCATCGCGATCCGCGTCAGTCCCGCCTTGTTCACCGCGCCCGTCTTCTGTCGCAGGCGGTGCGTGTAGGTGTCGACCGTCGACTTGGACAGGCAGAGCCTGCGGGCGATCTGCTGGTGGGTGAGGCCCTCGGCGACGAGCCGCAACACGTCCCGTTCCCGGGCGGTCAGCATGGGCGGTCCGCCGTCGCCGACATCGGCGACGGCGTCGGGCAGCAGGGCCTCCCGCGCCGCGCCGTCGAGGTAGAGGTCGCCCCGCCCGACGGCGTGGACCGCCCGCAGCAGGGTGGCCCCGTCGACGTCCCGCCCGAGATAGGCGAGCGCGCCCGCGTCCAGGGCGGCCCGCACCCGTACCGCGTCCTGGCACGTCGCGAGGACGACGAACGCCGGCCCGTCGGGCCACCACGGGCCGGCGTCCGACTCCGCGCAGCGGTCGGCGACGACGACCTGCAGCGCGTCCCGCAGGGCGGCGACCGGCTCGACCGAGGGGAACACGCCGACCACTGTCACCCCGGGGGCCCGCAGGAGGGCGTCGGCGACGCCACGGAAGGTCAGCGACCCGTCGTCCACGACAGCGACCCTGACGGTCATGGCCCCACCCTCTCCGGACTTCCTCCTGCGGACGGTCACACCGTACGGCGGGCGGCGTACAGGCCGCGTACATCGCGGATACGGACGGGCCGTCGCCGCGCGGCGCCCCGACCCCGGGGTGCAGGATGGCGGGATGGGACGGGCGACTGACCGGCGCGGCGTGCTCCGCATCGACCTCGACGCGGCGGCGACGGGCCGCGCCTCGGTACGCCGGCAGGACAGCCTCGCCGTGGAGGAACCGCTGGAGATCCGGGTCGGTGCGGCCGGTCCCGGCCGGCGACGGCCGCTCGCGGTGACCATGCGTACGCCGGGCGACGACCTCGACCTGGCGATCGGCTTCCTGCTGACCGAGGGGCTGATCCGCTCCGCCGACGACGTACGCACCGCGCAGCTCTGCGCCGGCGCGGAGACGCCCAACACGTACAACGTGGTGGACGTGGTGCTGTCGCCCGGCGTGCCCGAACCCGCTGTCGATCCGGCCCGGAACTTCTACACCACCAGCTCCTGCGGGGTGTGCGGCAAGGCGAGCATCGACGCCGTGCGTACCCGATCGGTCTTCGCGGTGGGCGACGACCCGCTGACCGTGCCGGCGGCGGTCCTGACCGCCCTGCCGGACCGGCTACGCGCGGCGCAGCGCGGATTCGACCGCACGGGCGGCCTGCACGCGGCGGGCCTGTTCACCGCCGACGGCGATCTGGTGGTGCTGCGCGAGGACGTGGGCCGGCACAACGCCGTCGACAAGGTGGTCGGCTGGGCGGTCCGCGAGCGGCGGCTGCCGCTGGCCGGGCACGTCCTGCTGGTCTCCGGGCGGGCGAGCTTCGAGCTGACCCAGAAGGCGTGGATGGCGGGGGTGCCCCTGCTCGCGGCGGTCTCCGCGCCGAGCACCCTGGCGGTGGAGCTGGCCGAGGAGGCCGGGCTGACGCTGGTCGGCTTCCTGCGCGGCGAGGCGATGAACGTCTACGCCCGCTCCGACCGGATCGACGTCACCGTCCCGTCGCGTCATGCTGTGCCATCGGATGATCACTCAGGGTGTTGACAGGACTTATGGTTGACGCCGGTAATCGACCTTCGTCACAGGGAGAACCATCGTGCGCCGCATCAGGACCGCCACCGCACTGCTCGGCCTGCCACTGTTCGTGTTGCTGGGGGCAACGCCGGCGAGCGCGGCGAGCACCACCGACGTCACGTCCGCGACCCTGGTCGCCCGGGGCGTCGCCGTGGACGTCACCGTCTCCGTGACGTGCCCGGCCGGCATGTCCGGCTCCTTCGAGCTGAACGTCAGGCAGCGCTCGGGCAACAGGATCGCCTACGGGTCCGGTTGGGCGCCCCTCTCGTGCACGGGCCAGCCGCAGGCGGTGCCGGCACGGGTGCTCGCGCAGCCGGACGGCGCCATCTTCCGCACCGGCGAGGCGCTGTTCACCGGCAGCACCGAACTGTGCAACGAGGACACCTGCGAGTACGGGCAGATCGACGACACGGCCCGCGTCACTCGCTGAGCCTGGCGGGCCACTCCTCGCGGACCCGGTCGGGCAGGCGCGACGTACCTTCGCGCTGCGCCGCACCGACCGGGTCCACCGAGCAGGTCACAACCTGATCCACGTGTCGAACAGCCCCAGCCGGAACGCCGCGTCGCGGGCCACCAGGAAGCCGGCGATGCCGAGGATCCAGCCGAGCATGCTGCCCGAGGTTCGCAGGATCCAGGCGTTGAGCCGGGCCAGCACCGGCTCGATCAGCCTCGGCAGCGCCATCCGGGCCGCCAGCAGCAGCACCGCCGGCAGGACCATGACCAGGCAGTAGCCGGCGAGCAGCCCCACCATCTCGGCCGCGCCGAGACCCGAGGTGGTCAGCAGCCCGACCGCGCCGAGGTACGGCAGCATCGTCGCCACCTCCGCGAGCGCGGCGAGCAGCGCCAGCCCCACCAGCCACCGCGCGGAGGAGTCGCCGGCGGTGGCCCGGTCCCGCCAGCGCAGCACCCCGCCGCTGCGCGGACGCCGCTTGCTGTCGTAGCGGAAGCTGAGCAGGAACAGCCCGACCCCTAGGACGAGCTGCGCCCAGAGCACCGGCCGGTTGTCCATCGCGCCGCCGAGGACGTCGGCCAGCCGGCTGCCGCCGAGGGCGAGCAGCAGTCCGACGCCGAAGTAGAAGACGGCGATCGTGCCGAGGTAGACGAGGATCCGGCGGGCGTTTACCGGCCCGGGAGCGAGCAGCAGCCAGACGGGGATGAAGAGCGTGCCGATGCTCGTGCTGTCGACCAGGGCCAGGCCGGCGAGCGACAGCAGCAGCCCGACGCTCATGCGGTGCTTGCGATGGGTTGGGGCACGGACCCATTCTGTGCCGGCGTCGTACCCACCGACTCGCCTTACGGAACGAACATCCCCTACATCTTTCGACGGAGACCAGCCTGCCGGTGCCCGCCGAATGACGTTGCTCCGCTCTGGGCGGCCTGGGATACCGTGAGATCGGCCACGCTGCCGCGAGACCAGACCATCGACCTGTTGAGAGCGCGATCATGGATGACCTGACCAGCGCGCAGTGGCGCAAGAGCACCCGCAGCAGCTCGAACGGCGGCGCCTGCGTCGAGGTCGCCGACAACCTTCCCGGCGTCGTCGGCGTCCGTGACTCGAAGGACCCGGCCGGCCCGGCACTCACCTTCGCACCGGCGGCGTGGCGCGCGTTCGTCGCCGAACTGGCCGAGCGGGCCTGACGTCCGAAGCGCACGTCGGGCCCGGCGCGGGCGAGCAGGATCACGGACACCCAGCCGAACCCGAGCGCCGTGCGGGAGACGGCTCGTGACCGCCGGCAGTCGAGCTGGCGCCTCGTCACGCAGCCTCGACCGGGTGATCCGCGCCTCGTGCGGCGGTGGCGGAGCCCGCCCGCGGGCGCACAGGTCGCGCGACGCTGTCGAGCTGAGTCGTCTGTGACATCAGGCGATGCCTGGTTCGCTGCGACACCAGATGGCGTGAATCGTCTGCGACATCAGCTCGACAGTCCCACGCGAGCCGCAAGGGCCGCCCGATCCTGACGGTGGACCGCATCGGCGCGCCGCCAGCTCCTCACCGGGCGAGACGGAGACGCCCGGTCGGTGCTTGACTGCCCGGCATGGAGCTGAGCGTCGGCGAGCAGCAACTCCCCGCCACCCTGAACCCGCCGGCCGGGCCGGCCCGGGGCGCCCTCGCCGTGCTGCACGGCTCCCACGCCGACAACCGGTCGTACTTTCTCTATGAGCACCTGGCCCGGCTGCTGCCGCCTGCCGGCATCGCGGTGCTGCGCTACGACCGGCGTGCCCGGATCGACGGACGCGACGTGCCGATGAACGCCCAGGCCGACGACGCGGCAACGGCCCTGGACGTGCTGCGCCGGCAGGTCGGTGACGTCCCGGTCGGGCTGTGGGGGTTCAGCCAGGGGGCCTGGGCGGCGGCGCTGACCGCCAGCCGCCACCCGGTCGACCTCCTCGTGCTCGTCGGGTGCAGCGGGGTCAGCCCCGCCCGGCAGATGCGGTACGGCACCGCCGAGCAACTTCGCCGCGACGGGTACGGCGATGCCGACCTCGCCGAGCTGGACCGGCTGCGTGGGGTCGCAGAGGCGTACCTTCGCGGCAGGCTGCCCCGGGCGGTCGCCCAGGCGGAGCTGGACGCCGCCGTCGAGCGGCCCTGGTTCCCGCTGGCGTTCCTGCCGCGCGAGGTGCCGGAGCCCGGCGCCTGGGCCGACATGGACTTCGATCCGGAACCGGTATTCGCGGCGCTGACCTGCCCGGTGTCGCTCTGCTACGGCGACACCGACGCCTGGATCCCGATCGAGGAGAGCCTGACGGTGTGGCGCCGGGCGGCCGCTGCGGTAGACCTGACCATCGCCCGGCTGGCCGGCTGCGACCACGCGCCCACCCTGCACGAGGCCGAGAACCTGGCCGGCATCAGCCCCCAGTACGCACAGATCCTGCTCGCCTGGCTGGACCGGCGGCTCCCCACAGTTTGATGACGTGACGGCGTGGCGCGCGTTCGTCGTCGAGTTGGTCGAGCGGGCCTGACCATCCGGGGCACGCTCCGATGCCGGCGGGCCGTGGAGAGGGAAGGCTTGGCTGGGCGAGGTGCGGCTTCAGTCGGGCGTACCGAACTGGAGCCGGACGTGAACCCGCTCGGTGACCTCGTCGCGTCCGCCGAGGGCGTCGCGTACCTCTGCGGCGAACGTGGCTCGTCCCTGCGTGGACGGCAGCCGGTCGGTCGACAGGGCGGAGAAGACTCCGCCGACCATGTCATCGACGGTGAGCGGCGCGTCGTACTGCACCGACGACTCCGCGTACCGGTAGCCGGCGCGAACGAGGGCGTCCCGGTTGCGTAGGCGGCCGGCGTCGTCGGTCTGGCAGGCAGCGGTGACGGGGTGCCCGAGCAGCCGTTCCAGGCATTCGCGCAGCGCCCTGGACCAGTCGGCGTCCTGGAGCCACAGCGGCGCTCCGTTGGTGACGACGGCGACGCCGCCGCCGGTACGCAGCAGCGGCCGGGCGGCCCTGAACAGCGCGTCGCGGTCCATGAAGTGGATGGCGACGGCGGCGGTCAGTGCGCCGATCGTCCGTTCGCCGAGTAGCCGACCCAGCGCGGGCAGGTCGTTGTCGGTGCCGAGCATCCACACAGTGTTGGCCGTTGCGGTGTCGAGGGCGGCCTGGCGGGCCAGAACCAGCATGTCCGGCTCCGGGTCCACGCCGATGACGGCCCCGGCCCGGGCGGCGAGCGGGAGGCTCAACTGGCCCGTGCCGCAGCCGAGGTCGACCACCGTGTCCTCGGCGCTGAGGCCGAACGCTCCGACGAGGGCGTCGAGCACCTCGGGCGGGTAACCCCGCCGGTGCCTCGCGTAGTACGTCGCCACCTCACCGCTGAAACTCGCCTTCATCCCGACAGCCTGCCCGCGGCGCAGACCGGGAAGCGAGCGATTCTGCTGAGGGCATGGCCGACGCCTACAGTCGGGCCATGAGCACCGGCAGAGGCGTGCGGGCGGTCTATCCCGGCAGCTTCGATCCCTTCACTCCCGGGCATCTGGACGTGGTGGACCGGGCACGCCGCCTCTTCGACGAGGTGGTCGTGCTCGTCGCCATCAACAGCCTCAAGGATCCGGGCACCGACGAAGAGGCGCGAGCGGCCGCTGTCCGGGCCGTTCTGCCGGCGGGGTGGACCTCCGTCAGCGTTGCGGCCTGGAGCGGGTTGACCTCCGCCTACTGCCGTCGCCACGAGGTAGGAGTGATCGTCCGCGGCTTGCGGAACACCACCGACCTGCAGAGCGAGTACCGGCTCGCCGCGATGAACGAGTCGCTCGGTGTCCCCACGGTGTTCCTGCCTGCGCAGCCCGAACTGGCCGCGGTGTCCTCGACCGCGGTACGCACGCTGGGGAAGTGAGCTTCGTCCACGCAACCGCGGACGGCCGGACATCACGCGAACGGCCGGCGCTGTGGCCCCGTGTCAGCTCGTCTGGTTCTGCTGCTCGGCCCATTCGGCGACCCGGCGCGCGCTCTCCTCCTCGGAGAGGTCCTCCACCCGGGTCATGACCGACCACCGTACGCCGAAGGGGTCCCTGATGCTGGCGAACCGGTCGCCGGACACGAACGTGGACGGCGCCTCACGGACGACGGCGCCGGCCGCCTCGGCCCGGGCGACGACGGCGTCCACGTCGGGGCAGTAGAGGCCCATCGAGTAGCAGTCCTGGTCCCCTTCGGGGGCCGCGACGAGCCCGTAGTCGGGCATCGGCTCGCCGAGTTGCAGCAGCCCGTGGCCGAAGTCGAGGACGGCGTGGGCCACGACCCCGCCCATCTCGGTCACGTCGACCACGCGGGCACCGAAGATCTCCCGGTAGAAGTCGATGGCGCCGCGAGCGTCGGGGATCGCCAGGAAGGGGGTCAGGCTGGTGGCGCCGTGCGGCGTACCGTTCGTGGTGTGCGCACCGTCGGCGGCTCTGGTCGTTGCAGTCATGTGACCGATCGTAGGAACGGCGGGCGTGGGCCGGCTTGAAGATTCGCGCCAGGTGCCCGCCCCGGGTGCGGCGAGCCCACGGGGTGTCCTCTATCCGGCGCGGCTGCCCACGTTCGACCGGCTCCCGCCGCCGGACGCGGTGCGGCAGCTGGTGCGGTGGTTCTGGATCCCGGAGTGGCAGATCCAGCCGGGGCGGTCCTCCCGGCAGCACCTGATCGCCTTCCCCGCCTGCAACCTCGTCGTGGAACCGGACGCGGTCGGCATCTCCGGACCGACGACCGGCAGTTCGCACCGTGACCTCACCGGAACGGGCTGGGCCGTCGGCGCCCTGCTGCGGCCGGCGGCCGTACCCCACCTGGTCGCGGACCCGGCGGCCCTGCGGGACCGCTACGAGGCCGTGGACCTGCCCGACCTGCACGAGCGGGTGCACCGCGAGATGACCGGGCCGGGTGACCGGCGGACCCGGCACCGCCGGGCCGTCGACGCCTTCGCGGGGTGGCTCAGCGAGGCGATCCCACCGCCGAACGACGAGGCGCTGCTGGCCAACGCGATGGCCGAGGCCATCGACACGGATCCGGCGATCCGGACGGTCGAGGACGCCGCCGTACGCGTGCGCCTGTCCACCCGCTCGTTGCAGCGGCTCGCGGGACGCTACGTCGGGCTGCCGCCGTCGACGATGATCCGCAGGCGTCGGCTACAGGAGGCGGCCGAGCGCCTGCGTACCGACCCGGACACGACCCTGGCCGCCGTCGCCGCCGACCTCGGCTACAGCGACCACGCCCATCTCGCCAACGAGTTCCGGTCGGTGCTCGGCCTCTCCCTGAGCAGCTACCGGCAGCGGGTCACGCGCACCGACGGCGGGGTGTGACAGGAGGCATGACCGGGTTCTCCCCGGTCGTCCGATCCGGGTGCGCCAGGGGAATCTCCCCGATGCCCCGGCCGGCACCGGGAGACGAGGCTCGATGTCATGAAGATCCTGAACAGCCGGACCGCCCTCGCGGCGACGGCGCTCGCGACCGTGCTGACCGTCGTGGTCCCCGGCGCGGTCACCGCCGCGCCCCCGGCCCGCTCCGCCGCCGACTGCCGCCCCGGCAGCCTCGACCCCGGCCCACTCCGGCAGGCGATCGCCGGACTACCCAACTCCGACGCCACCAGCGCCCAGGTCCGGATCACCACCGCGGACGGCTGCTGGACCGGCGCCACCGGCGTCCGTGACCTGCGCGGTCAGGCCCCCGTGCCGCCGCACGCACGCTTCCGGATCGGCAGCGTCACCAAGGTCTTCACCGCCGCGCTGGTGCTGCAACTGGTCGCCGAGGGCCGCATCGACCTGGCCGACCCGGTGCAGCGGCACCTGCCCGGGCTGCTGCCCGCCGACTACCCGACCGTCACCGTCCGCCAGCTGCTCGACCACACCAACGGCATCCCCAGCCCGACCATGCCGGACGGCATCGAGTGGCAGCTCGCCCACCGGTACGACCGGTGGACCCCGGAGCAGATCGTGCGACTCGGCCTGCGCAACCCCCGCGAGTTCGAGCCCGGGACGAAGCAGCACTACACCAACATGGGCTACATCGTCGCCGGCCTGCTGGTGGAGAAGGTCACCGGCCACCCGTACGCGCGGGAGCTGGACCGGCGGATCGCCCGCCCGCTCCACCTGCGGGACACGTACGCCCCCGGCGACGACCCGCGCATCCTCGGTCCGCACGCGCACGGGTACCAGGCCGTCGTGCGGGACGGGGTCACCGAGCTGGTGGACGCCACGACGTGGAGCCAGACCTTCACCCCGGCCGCCGGCAACGTCATCTCCAGCCTCGCCGACCTGGACACGTTCGTCGCCGCGCTCTTCGCCGGCCGGGTCGTGCCGCCGGCCCAGCTGGCCGAGATGTTCACCCTGCCCGGGGTCCCCGACGTCACCGGTGGTCCGGCCCGGTACAGCGCCGGGCTCACCGCGTTCCCGCTGCCCGGAGGCGAAGTCCTGTGGATCAAGACGGGCTCCCGGTTCGGCTACCTGACCGGCGTGGCGGCCACCCGCGACGGCCGGTTCCGCACGCAGTACTCGATCACCGGGACCGACGCCAAGGGTGCGGAGCTCGGCCGTACCGCCCAGGCCGTCATCGGCGCCGCGCTCGGGATGCTCTGACGGGAGTCAGCGGGGGCCGCGTCGGCGGCGCCGGCGGCGTAGCACTCCGGGGCTTCCCACCGCCGGCCAGCCGTCCAGCTCCGACGGCGGCACGCCCCGGCGCAGCAGGTCGTCGAGGAGCAGCGCCATCGAGTGGCCGGGGTGCTCGGCCAGCGCCCGTTCCAGGGCCACGGCCGCCAGCGCGCCCTGCCCCGCCCGCCAGGCCGCGAACGCCAGCAGCGCGGCCGGCACGGCGGTCAGCTCCGGCTCGGCCCGGCGCAGCACGTCGGTCCAGAGGGCGATGTCCTCGTCCCGCCCGTCGGTGCGTTCCCAGGCGTGGTCGCGGACGGGCACGTGGGTCAGCAGCACGCTCAGCCAGGCGACCTCGTCGTCGGTGAGCCGCTGACCCCGCCGGTGCCGGCGCAGCGTGGTGCGTACCGCCGCCGCCCCTGCGGACCGCACCGTCCGCTCGCCGCGCGGGTCGGTCGCGGGCGCGCGGTCGAGCAGGTCCGCGAGGCGTCGCTCGGCGCGGGCGGTGGCCCGGCGTACGGCCGAACGGGCCTGACCGGTCACCGGGGCGACCTGCGCGACCAGGGCGGCCCGGTCGGGCAGCGCGACCTGGCCGGCGAAGACGGCCGCCGCGCTTACCTCGCTGGCGCCGACGTCGTAGGGGGTGCCGTCGGGCGGGCAGCACGCCGGCTCGGTGCAGAGGTACGACCAGTAGCGGCCCTCGGTGACGCGCAGGGCGTCGAGCACGGGGAGCCCGGCGGCGGTGAGCGCGGCGCGCACGGCGTCGACCGCCGGGGTGACCAGCAGCGCCGGGCCGTAGCCGAGGACCGTGGCGGTCTCGGCGTGCTGCCGGGCGATGACGCCGGCGAGGTGCCCGGCGGGGTCGCGCGGGTCGGCGAGGTCGGGCAGGTCCGCGCGGGCGGCGAAGGTGATCCGGCGGTCCCGCATCGCCACCACGACGACGCTGTCGGTCGGGTGGAAGCCGAGCAGGTAGGGCACGGCGGCGATGAGGTCGGCGGGGGAACGGACGGCGAGCCGGGGGCGGTCAGTCGGGGTCATGGCTGGCAGCCTGCGGCGGGGGCGTCGCGGTCGCCGACCCCTGTGGACGACACGCGGGTTGTCCACAGACACGGAGAGTATCGTCGCAGCTCACGCCGTTTCCCGAAGGCGCGGGAAGGCGACGGTGACACCGGCCGATCCGATCGGCCGGTGCCACCGCCTGTCGGTCAGTTACCGATTCCGGCCTGCGGGCCGGCGTGGGTACGCAACATCGCCGGAATGTCGGCGGCGTTGTGCAGGGTGTACGGGTAGAAGCTGCTCGGGTTGAACGCCGAGCCCTTCGACTTGACCTTGCCCGAGTCCCACGGGCTGTTGACCGTGACGTTGCCCCGCTGGACGAGTTCGCCCGCCTCGACGTAGTACGGGTTGCGGACGTTCTCGTAGTAGCTGTTCTCGATGACGGCCTTGGTGAGGCCCCGCACGTAGTTGCCGTACGAGGCGCAGTTCTGCAGGTAGTTGTTGTACATGTGCAGGTTGGCCAGGTTGTCCGCGCTGGGGTTGCGGGTCCTGGTGTTCTGGAACCAGTTGTGGTGGATGGTCATCCGGGCCGTGACGTTCTCGGTCCAGCCGATGCCGAAGGTCTTGTTGTTGTCGGCGAAGTGGTTCCAGGAGACGGTGATGTTGGTGCTGTCCTTGCGGCTGTCCAGCAGGCCGTCGTTCATCCGCTGGAGCCGGTTGTGGTCGATCCAGACGCGGTTGACGGTGTCCATCTGGATGGCGTCGTAGTCGTAGGCGTCGTCGCCCGGGTCGTCGTCCGGCATCAGGGTGTCCTGGATCGTCAGGTTGCGGATGATGACGTTGTTGACCCCGGAGCCTAGGAAGAACCCGCCGCCGACGATGTGGCCGCTGGTGCCCACGCCGATGATCGTCTTGTTGGACGCCACCCGCAGTTCGGTGCCCTTCGGGCTGATGTTGATCGTGCCGGCGACGCGGATCACGTGGGGGGCCGACGCGGTGACGTACTGGTTGAGCTGCGCCTGGGTGGTCACCGTGACGGTCTGCCCGCCGGCGCCGCCGGTCACCCCGGTGGCGAACCCGTCGGGCGCGTTGCCGTACGGCACCGACGGGGTGCCGCCGGAGCCGACCTTGACCAGCTGCCACTGCTGGTTGGCGCCGTCGAGGTCGGCGAACTGGGAGATCCGACCACCGTTCGCGGTCGACCACTCCCACACGTCCAACGCCTTACGACTGTGCCGGTTGACGAACCGCACGAACCCGTCCGCCGAATCCGCCACCCCGAAATGCTGCCGCGTGTTCGTACCCGCCGACTCCTGCGTCAACGCCGCGCCATCCTCGGCACTCGCGATCTGCAACACCTTCCCGCTCTGCCGCGACCGCAACTGGAAGTAACCGTTGTCCACCGGCACGAACTGCCACTGCTGGTTCAACGTGTCCGTACGCGTCCACTGATGAATCGGCGCACCATCACTCGTCGAATAGTTCGACACATCGATCACCTTGCCGCTGTGCCGCGACACGAACACGTAGTACGCGCCCGTGTCCACAGCCGCCGCCTGAGCCGGAGCACTGCCGACCGCCACAGCAGCCGGCGCCACGACGGCCAGCACCGCCAACGGCACCACACGCCGCCACAGGCGACGAATATGGGTGTTCATGGTGTTTCTCCTCCTGAGGGTGGGACGGGCCCGACGGGTGGAACCGGTCAGGCGACCGGGTTCCAGCCGTCGGTGCCGGCGAGGTACTTCTGCGGGGTGTAGTTGGGCGCCTGGACGTCGCTGAGCTGCGGCCGGTTGCTGGTCGTGCCGGCTCCCGCGCCGTTGTTGCGGTACTCCAGGAACCGCGCGTTGCGCCAGGAGTTGCTGGACATGTCGGTCCACGGCTGGCTGGTCCTGATGTGGGCGCCGAGCGTGGACTCGCGGTAGAGCACCTGCGCGTCCGGACCCCACGGCCGGCCCAGGCTGCTCGAACCCGCCGCCGCCGAGCTGGTCAGGTTGCAGCGGTAGAAGAGGAAGCCGTACGCCCGCGACGCCGGGGTGCGGGCGGCGGTGACCGGCCCGCCCGTGGCCCGCTTCTCGTGGATCTGCGAGCTGTGCAGCACCGCGATTCCGTCGCCGAAGATGAAGTCGACGGTGCCCTCGACGTACGAGTTGCGGATGTAGGAGCGGGCCGACCCGCCGACGAGGAAGGTGTCCTGGTCGCCGAGCAGCCGCACGTTGCTCAGCACCGACCGGTCGGAGTTGAGGTTGAGCGCGACCGCCTGGTGGCCCGGCTGGCTGGCGTTGGCCGCCTCGTCGAAGTCGTTGGAGATGGTCAGGTTGGTCGCGGTGAAGCCCCGGCCCGAGACCGTCATGGTGGCGCTGCCGGAGGTGCCGTAGGTCGTCCCGTCGGGCTTGACGGTGCCGGCCGAGTGCCGCTCGACGATCACCACGGCGCTCGGGCTCGCCCCCAGGCCGAGGAGCTGGATGTTCGTCTTGTTCGACGGGACGGACACCACGCCCCGGTAGGTGCCGGGGCTGATCGCGATGACGACCGGGTTGGCGCTGTTGGCCGGTGCCGCGTTCACGGCGGCCTGGACCGTGCGGTGCTGGCCGCTGCCGTCGGCGGCCACGGTGATCGCGCCGGGCGGCGTGCTGCCACCGCCGAGCTTGACCAGCTGCCACTGCTGGTTGGCGCCGTCGAGGTCGGCGAACTGGGAGATCCGACCACCGTTCGCGGTCGACCACTCCCACACGTCCAACGCCTTACGACTGTGCCGGTTGACGAACCGCACGAACCCGTCCGCCGAATCCGCCACCCCGAAATGCTGCCGCGTGTTCGTACCCGCCGACTCCTGCGTCAACGCCGCGCCATCCTCGGCACTCGCGATCTGCAACACCTTCCCGCTCTGCCGCGACCGCAACTGGAAGTAACCGTTGTCCACCGGCACGAACTGCCACTGCTGGTTCAACGTGTCCGTACGCGTCCACTGATGAATCGGCGCACCATCACTCGTCGAATAGTTCGACACATCGATCACCTTGCCGCTGTGCCGCGACACGAACACGTAGTACGCGCCCGTGTCCACAGCCGCCGCCTGAGCCGGAGCACTGCCGACCGCCACAGCAGCCGGCGCCACGACGGCCAGCACCGCCAACGGCACCACACGCCGCCACAGGCGACGGACGGCGGTGGTCGCCGGTGCCGGACGTTCGTCAGGGGGATGGGTGGTCAGTCGCATTGACTTCCTTCCTGGGTACGGGTGGTGGAGGTGCGGTGGTGGCCCGCCTGGCGACCGGCTGCCCGGGGCCGGATGCCAGGCGGGTCGGCGTCGGCCCGCTCTGGTTCCGTAGACGACGGCAGGGTCACGTCGACAACGGAAATTCAGAACTTCGTTTGGATCGCCTACTTACCTGGACAGTGACGGGCGACGATCTTTACAGGGGCATACCGGTGTGCGAGCATGCCGTGAGCTGCGTCGTCCACCGCCGCCCAGACCGGCGGAGAGACGCCGGTCCGGGCGGCGGAAGGCACGCCGATCCGGTCGGTCCGCCCACCCGCGACGCGAGGAGGGACCGCCACCGTGACCGGCAGCGACGTCCACGCGCCGGCCCACGACGCGGAACTGGACCCGGGCACGCGCGACCCGTCCCACCCGGACGTGCCCGCCCTGGTCGCCGCCGCCCGCGCGGGTGACGAGGCGGCGCTCACCGAGCTGGTCTCCGCGCACCTCCCGCTCGTCTACGGGATCGTCGGGCGGGCGCTCAACGGGCACGCCGACGTGGACGACCTGGTCCAGGAGACGATGGTCCGGGTCATCCGGGGCCTGCCGGACCTGCGGGAGCCGGAACGGTTCCGCGCCTGGCTGGTGTCCATCGCGTACCGGCAGGTGCAGCTCCACCTGCGCGGTCGGGCGCGGACCCGGCGCCGCGAGCAGGAGACCGACGCGGACCTGCCCGACGCCGGCGGCGACCTGGCCGAGCGGACCGTGGCCGAGCTGATCCTCAGCGAGCAGCGCCGGGAACTGGCCGAGGCCACCGGCTGGCTGGACGACGACGACCGGCGGCTGCTGCGGTGGTGGTGGCGGGAGGCGATCGGCGAGCTGACCCGCACCGAGCTGGCCGACGCGCTGTCGGTCAGCCCGAAGCACGCGGCGGTACGGCTGGGCCGGATGCGGACGCGCCTGGACGAGAGCCGACTGATCGTCCGCGCGCTGCGCGCGACACCCCGCTGCCCGGAGCTGGCCGCGCTGCTGCGCGGCTGGGACGGCACCGCCGGACCGCTGTGGCGCAAGCGGCTGAGCCGGCACGGCCGGGGCTGCCCGCGGTGCGGATCGCACGGGCACGTGCTGCTGGCACCGGAGCGGCTGCTGCCGGGCATGACGACGTTCCCGGTCGCCGCCGGGCTCGTGGCGGGCGTCCCGGCGGCCCCGGCCGCCGGGACGTTCTGGGCCATGGTCCAGGGCTTCTTCGCCAACAAGGTCGTGGCGGGCGCCACGGTCGCCACGGTCGCGGCCGGCGGCATCGGCTACGCCGTGCTCCAGGCCCCCGACCCGGGCGGCGTCCCCGCCCCGGCCGGCCCCACGGTGGCCGCACCACCCTCCCGGCCCACGGGTGCGCCCACCGCCGCCGGACCGGCCCGCCCCGCCGCCCCGGCGGCGGGGGCCGAGATCCACGTCGCACCTGGCGGCTCGGACACCGGCACCGGCAGCGCCGACCGCCCGTACGCCACGCTGGGCCGGGCCGTCGCGGCGGTACGCCCGGGCCAGACCATCATGCTGCGCGGCGGGACCCACCGGCTCACCGAGCCCCTGGCCATCACCACCAGCGGCACCGCGCAGAGACGCATCACCATCAGCGGCTACCGCGACGAGCGGGCCGTGGTCGACGCGAGCCGGGTGCCCGCCGGCGAGTGGGCGATCACGCAGCGGGCGAGCTACTGGACCGTACGCGGGCTGGAGATCAGGAACGCGCCCGACCACGCGTACGTCTGCGTCTCCTGCCGCCACACCGTCTTCTCCCGGCTGTCGGTCCACGACAACGGGGGCATCGGCCTGCTGCTGCGCGACCCGGGCACGGTGGGCAACCAGGTGCTGGACAGCGACTTCCACGCCAACCACGACACCTCGGACGCGGGCGGCACGGCGGACGGGCTGGCGTTCAAGTACGGCTCGGGCACCGGCAACCTCGTACGCGGCTGCCGGATGTACCACAACTCGGGCGACGGGCTGGACCTCAGCGAGTTCACGGACCCGGTGAGCGTCGAACGGTCCTGGGCGTACGGCAACGGGGTCGACCGGTGGGGCATCCCCGGCTTCACCGAGGGCGGCGGCAACGGCTTCAAGCTCGGCGGCGGTGACCCCGCTCCCGAGGTGCGCCACCGGGTGACCCGGAGCGCGGCCTGGGACAACGCCGGGTACGGCTTCACCGAGGCGGCCAACCACGGGCAGCTGCGGATCACGAACAGCACGGCCTACCGCAACGGCAAGGCCGGGTTCGCGTTCGTCGGCTCGCCGTCGGTGCTGCGGCACAACCTGGCCCTCGCCAACCGCGACGAGACGTGGCTCGGCGGGACGGTCGACGACGAGGACAACTCGTGGAACCAGCGGGACTGGGCGACGACGACCCTGCGCAGCGGCGACCCGTCCTCGGCCGAGGGGCCACGAGGTGCCGGGGGCGCGCTGCCGGAGACCACGTTCCTGCTGAACCGCCGCGATCCGGCTATGGGCGCCGACATGCGGTGACGGCGGTGCCACCCGACCAGGCGCAGCCGGCGGGGTGAGCCGCCGACATCGTGCGGCCGGCACCCGTACGGCCGGCGGGAGGGGTTACCTTGCGCAGATGGATCTGGCGTACCTGCGGGCGCACCCGGAGCACCTGCCGACCTTCCTGACCCACCAGCGGATCCGGGAGACGCCGGTCGCTGGCGGCGACATCTGCGCCGCGTCCCGGCTGACGCTTGACGACGGGCACTCGGTGTTCGCCAAGACCTGGCCGGAGGCCGCCGGAAGGCCCGCGCCGGAGGGCTTCTTCGCCGCCGAGGCCGCCGGCCTGCGCTGGCTGCGCGAGGCCGGGACGGTCGCCGTACCGGAGGTGGTGGTGGCGCTGCCCGGGCTGCTGGCGCTGGAGTGGATCGAGCCCGGCGAGCCGTCGCCCGAGGCGGCCGAGCTGTTCGGCCGGGAACTGGCCGGGCTGCACCGGGCGGGGGCGTCGGCCTTCGGGGCCGGGTGGAACGGCTTCATCGGGGCACTGCCGGCGGACAACACGCCCGATGACGGCCCCTGGTCGGGTTGGTTCGCGCGGGCCCGGCTCGTCCCGTACCTCCGGATGTCGGTCGACGGCGGCGCGCTCACCGGCGCCGAGGCCGGCCTGGTCGAGCAGGTCGTCGAGCGGATCGACGAGTTCGGCGGTGACGAGCCGCCGGCCCGGATCCACGGGGACCTCTGGCCGGGCAACCTGCTCTGGGGCGCCGACGACCGGGTCTGGCTGGTGGACCCGGCCGCGCACGGCGGGCACCGGGAGACCGACCTGGCGCAATTGGCCCTCTTCGGCGGCGCGCCGCACCTGGACCGGGTCCTCGCCGCGTACGCGGAGGAGTGGCCGCTGGCCGACGGGTGGCGGGAGCGGGTGCCGCTGCACCAGCTCCATCTGATGCTGGTGCACACCGCACTGTTCGGCGCGGCGTACCGGGATGCGGTCGCCCGTACCGCCCGGTCGGCCCTGGCCGGGCTCCGGCGCGCTACCGTCGACGGGTGACCGCCGCCCCGCCGACCGACGGCGCCCTCGCCGACCGGTACGGCCGCGTCGCCCGGGACCTGCGGGTCTCCCTCACCGACAAGTGCAACCTGCGCTGCACCTACTGCATGCCGGCCGAGGGGCTGGCCTGGCTGCCCGGCCCGCAACTGCTCGGCGACGACGAGATCGTCCGGCTGGTCGGGGTCGCGGTGCGCCTGCTCGGCGTGACCGAGGTCCGGTTCACCGGCGGGGAGCCGCTGATCCGGCCCGGCCTGGCCGACATCGTGGCCGCCGTGGCGGCGCTGGAGCCGCGCCCCCGCATCTCGCTCACCACCAACGGCATCGGGCTGGACCGGCTCGCCTCCGGGCTGCGCGCCGCCGGGCTGGACCGGGTCAACGTGTCGTTGGACACGCTGGATCCGGAGCGGTTCGCCCGGCTGACCCGGCGCCCGCGCCTGGCGGACGTCGTGGCCGGGCTGGCCGGGGCCGCCGACGCCGGGCTCACCCCCGTGAAGATCAATTCGGTGCTGATGCGGGGCGTCAACGACGACGAGGCGCCCCGGCTGCTCCGCTTCGCCCTCGACCACGGCTACGAGCTGCGGTTCATCGAGCAGATGCCGCTGGACGCCCAGCACGGCTGGGACCGTCGGACCATGGTCACCGCCGACGAGATCCTGGCCACCCTGCGCGGGGCGTTCGACCTGGTCCCCGACCCGGCGGAGCGCGGCGCGGCACCGGCCGAGACCTGGCTGGTCGACGGGGGCCCCGCCCGGGTCGGCGTGATCGCCAGCGTCACCCGGCCGTTCTGCGGCGACTGCGACCGCACCCGGCTCACCGCCGACGGGCAGGTGCGCGCCTGTCTCTTCGCCACTGAGGAGTCCGACCTGCGCGGCGCCCTGCGGGCCGGGGCGGACGACGACGAGCTGGCCCGGCGCTGGCGGGCCGCGATGTGGGGCAAGCGGGCCGGGCACGGCATCGACGACCCGGCCTTCCTCCAGCCCGCCCGGCCGATGTCCGCGATCGGAGGCTGACCGTGGCAGAACCGACGCGCCCGGCCGACACCGGGCTGCCCGCCCAGGCACGCCCGGCCGACACCGGGCCGCCGGCCCAGGTCGCCGACGCCCAGGCGCCGGTTACCGTCCGCTACTTCGCCGGGGCGCGGGCCGCCGCCGGCCGCACCGAGGAGACCGCATCCGCCGGGCGGTCCCTGGACGAACTCGTCGTGGAGCTGACCGACCGGCACGGTGAGCGGCTCGCCGTCGTCCTGAAGGCGGCGAGTTTCCTGGTCGACGGCGTGACCTGTCATGATCGGCGGGCACCGCTACCTGCCGGGGCCACGATCGACGTCCTGCCGCCCTTCGCCGGCGGCTGAGGGAGGCGCACACATGCTGGCGGCACTGGCGTTCGTCGCCACCATCGCGCTGGTCACCGGCCTGATCCACCTCTACCTCTGGAAGCGCCTGGTGCGGGACACCACCGCCCCGGGCCGCTGGCGGCGGGTCGGCGGAATCACCGCCCTGGTGCTCGCGCTGCTCGTACCGGCGACCATGGCCGGCACCCAGGCGGGCCTCTACTGGCTCGCGTGGCCGGGCTACCTCTGGCTCGCCGTCATGTTCTACCTGCTGGTCCTGCTCGTGGCGCTGGAAGTGCCGATGGCGGTGGCGAAGCTCGTGCTGCGTCGCCGGGTCGCCGCCGCGGAGCCCACCGCCGCCGCGCCCGAGCCCGCCATGGTGGGCGCGGCCGGGCCGGCGGACCCGCCGGCCGCCGACGCCGTCGCGCAGCCCGACCACGACCCTTCCCGCCGGTTGCTGCTCGCCCGCGGGACAGCGATCTTCGCCGGGCTCACCGCCACCGGCCTCACCGGGTACGGCATCCGCACCGCCCTCGGCCCGCCGCAGCTCGACCGGGTGCAGATCCCGCTGGCCAAGCTCCCCCGCAGCATGGACGGCCTGCGGATCGCCACGGTCTCCGACATCCACCTCGGTCCGCTGCGCGGACGGGCGCACACCGAGCGGATCGTCGCCGCGATCAACCGCCTGGACGCCGACATCGTCGCCGTCGTCGGCGACCTGGTCGACGGCTCGGTGGCCGAGCTGGGCGAGGCGGCCGAGCCGCTGCGCGGCCTGCGCTCCCGGCACGGCAGCTACTTCGTCACCGGCAACCACGAGTACTACTCCGGCGTCGAGGAGTGGGTCCAGGAGCTGGACCGGCTC
This sequence comes from Micromonospora sp. USAFONa4, assembly GCF_057197825.1. Taxonomy (NCBI): domain Bacteria; kingdom Bacillati; phylum Actinomycetota; class Actinomycetes; order Micromonosporales; family Micromonosporaceae; genus Micromonospora; species Micromonospora sp. USAFONa4. The sequence continues at coordinate 3,281,551 of NZ_CM170072.1, forward strand.
GGCCTGCGGGTCATGCAGAACGAGCGGACGGAGATCCAGGCCCGGGGCGGCGTGCTCGACCTGGCCGGGGTGAACGACGTCACCGCCGCCGGCACCGGTCTGGCGGCCCCGGCGGACTACGCGGCGGCGCTCGGCGACCGCGACCCGAACCGCCCGGTGGTGCTGCTCGCCCACCAGCCGGTCGCGGCGACGGAGGCGGCGAAGTTCGGCGTCGACCTCCAGCTCTCCGGGCACACCCACGGCGGCCAGATGGTCCCGTTCAACCTGCTGGTGAAGCTCCAGCAGCCGGTGGTCTCCGGCCTGGGCGAGGTCGACGGCACCAAGGTCTACGTCACCAACGGCGCCGGATTCTGGGGCCCGCCGGTCCGCGTCGGCGCCGAACCGCAGATCACCCTGGTGGAGCTGCGCTCCCGCTGACCCATAGCGCGGGCGGCCGGCGTTGTCCAGCACCGGATGCTCAGGTCACGGGTGTGCGTGGCGACGGGTGGGTAATGGCGCGGGCGTGACAGGATGCGGCGTGCCTCCGTTCAGTCCCGCACCCCCCGGCGGCGTCCCGCCGTTCGTCGCGGATCTGCACATCCACTCGAAGTACTCGCGCGCGTGCAGCCGCGACCTCACCCTGCCCAACCTCGGCTGGTGGGCGCGGCGCAAGGGCATCGGGGTGCTCGGCACCGGCGACTTTACCCACCCCGCCTGGTACGACCACCTCCGCGAGACGCTGCACCCGGCCGAGCCCGGCCTGCACCGGCTCAGCCCGGAGGCGGAGCGGGACATCGCCCGCCGGCTGCCGCCCCGGCTGGCGAGCGAGGCGGAGGCGGACCCGGTCCGGTTCATGCTCAGCGTGGAGATCTCCACGATCTACAAGCGGGACGACCGCACCCACAAGGTGCACCACCTGATCTACCTGCCAGACCTGGACGCGGTGGCCCGCTTCAACGCGGCGCTCGGGCGGATCGGCAACCTTGGCTCGGACGGCCGGCCGATCCTCGGCCTGGACTCCCGGGACCTGCTGGAGATCACCCTGGAGGCCAGCGCCGACGGCTACCTCGTGCCGGCGCACATCTGGACGCCGTGGTTCTCCGCGCTGGGCTCCAAGTCGGGCTTCGACGCGATCGCCGACTGCTACGCCGACCTGGCCGGGCACATCTTCGCCGTGGAGACCGGCCTCTCCTCCGACCCCGACATGAACTGGCGTGTCGGCAGCCTGGACGGCTACCGGCTGGTGTCGAACTCGGACGCGCACTCGCCGCCGGCGCTGGCCCGGGAGGCGACCGTCTTCGCCACCGCCCGCGACTACTTCGCGATCCGCGACGCCCTGCGTACCGGTGACGGGCTCGCCGGGACCATCGAGTTCTTCCCCGAGGAGGGCAAGTACCACGCGGACGGGCACCGGCTCTGCGGGATCAACTGGTCGCCCGAGGAGACCCGGGCCGCCGCTGGCCGCTGCCCGGAGTGCGGCAAGCCGCTGACCGTGGGCGTACTGAGCCGGATCGAGGAGCTGGCCGACCGGCCGTCGGGGCACCGCCCCGCGCACGCCCCCGACGTCACCCACCTGGTGCCGCTGGCCGAGATCCTCGGCGAGATCAACAAGGTGGGCGCCCGGTCCAAGAGGGTCGAGGGGAAGCTCCACGAGCTGATCGCCGCTCTCGGCCCGGAGCTGGAGATCCTCACCAGCACGCCGCTCGACGAGATCGGCCGGGTCGGCGGGGAACTGCTCGCCGAGGGCATCGGCCGGCTGCGCCGGGGCGACGTGCGCCGGGTCCCCGGCTACGACGGCGAGTACGGCGTCATCACCCTCTTCGACCCGGCCGAGTTGGGCGGCAACGCCGGCGGGGCCCAGGAGACACTCTTCGACGTACCCGTGCCGGCGCAGCGCACCCCCGCGGAGCCGGCGCCGAAGCCCCGGGCCAAGCGCCCGGCGGCGACCAAGCCCGAACCGAAGCGCAAGGCCGCGCCGGCCGCGCCCCCGCCCCCGATCGCGCCGACGCCCTCGCCGCACGAGCCGTTCGAGCCGATGCTCGCCGGCATGGAGGAGGTCGGCACCGGCCTGCTCGATCGCCTGGACGCCATGCAGCGGGTGGCCGCCTCCGCGCCGGGCGGTCCGCTGCTCATCGTCGCCGGGCCGGGCACCGGCAAGACCCGGACGCTGACCCACCGGATCGCCTACCTCTGCGCGGAACTGAACGTCTTCCCCGAGCAGTGCCTGGCGATCACGTTCACCCGGCGGGCCGCCGAGGAACTGCGGCACCGCCTGGACGGCCTGCTCGGGCCGGTCGCCGAGGACGTCACCGTCGGCACCTTCCACTCGCTGGGCCTGACCATCCTGCGGGAGAACGCCGACGCCGCCGGCCTGCCGACGGACTTCCGGATCGCCGACGACGCCCAGCGGGCGGAGGCCCGCGCCGAGGCCGGCGACGACGAGGCCGGCTATGCGGCCCTGCTGCGCAAGCAGGACCTGGTGGACCTGGACGAGCTGCTGACCCTGCCGGTCGCGCTGCTGCGGGCCGACAAGAAGCTGGTACGGCACTACCGGGAGCGCTGGCGCTGGATCTTCGTCGACGAGTACCAGGACGTCGACGAGGTGCAGTACGAGCTGCTGCGCCTGCTCAGCCCCGCCGACGGCAACCTCTGCGCGATCGGCGACCCGGACCAGGCGATCTACTCCTTCCGGGGCGCCGACGTCGGCTACTTCCTGCGCTTCTCGCAGGACTTCACCGACGCCCGGCTGGTCCGGCTGAACCGCAACTACCGGTCCTCCGCGCCCATCCTGGCCGCCGCCGTGCAGGCCATCGCGCCGTCGTCGCTGGTGCGGGGCCGCCGGCTCGACCCGGCCCGGCTCGACCCGGAGGCCCCGCTGGTGGGTCGCTACCCGGCGGCGTCCGTCGCCGACGAGGCCGACTTCGTCGTACGCACCATCGACGAGCTGGTCGGCGGCCTCTCCCACCGGTCGCTGGACTCGGGGCGGATCGACGGCCGGTCCACCTCGCTGTCGTTCTCCGACATCGCGGTGCTCTACCGCACCGACGCGCAGGCCGCACCCATCGTGGACGCCCTCGCGCGGGCGAACATCCCGGTGCAGAAGCGCTCGCACGACCGGCTGCGGGACCGGCCCGGGGTGGCCGCCATCGCCCGCGAACTGCGCCACGCCGACGGGCTCGACGGCTCGCTGGCCGCCCGGGTCCGGCTGGCCGGTCAGGTGCTGGCGGAGCGCTTCGCGGTGCCCACGCTGGACGGTGCCGGCGCGGTCCGCCCGGAGGACGTCCGGTCGGCCGTCGACCTGCTCACCCCGCTGGCCCGCCGCTGCGGCGACGACCTGCCGCTGTTCCTGTCCCAGCTCGCCACCGGGGCGGAGGTGGACGCGCTCGACCCGCGCGCCGAGGCGGTCACCCTGCTCACCCTGCACGCCGCCAAGGGGCTGGAGTTCCCGGTGGTCTTCCTGGTCGGCGCCGAGGACGGTCTGCTCCCGCTGCGCTGGCCCGGCAGCACCCCCGACGACGACGCGATCGCCGAGGAACGACGGCTCTTCTTCGTCGGGCTGACCCGCGCCCAGGACCGGCTGTACGTGACCCACGCGGCCCGCCGCAGCCGGCACGGCACGGAACGCGACTGCGCCCCGTCGCCGTTCCTCGACGTCATCGACCCGGGCCTCTTCGAGCGCTTCGGCGAGGCCGAGCCCCGCCGCCCCCGCGACCGCCAGCTCCGCCTGATCTGAGCCACCCCGTCGGGCTGTGGGTCCTTCCGGCCGCGGGGTGACCGCCCAGGCCGTCAGGGCGGCCCGGTGTGCCTGTCCGTGCGGGGCGCGTCAAGCCGTCAGGCACCGGTGCGCCGGTCGGTGCGGCGGCCTCAGGCGGCCAGGGCGGCCAGCCAGGCGCCGGTGAGCAGGGCCGGGCCCAGCGGGAGCGGGGTGTCGCGACGCACCCTGCCGGCCACCAGCAGGACGAGCACCAGCACACCGTGCAGCAGGTGCGGCAGGAGCAGCCCGAGCGCCAGGGACGACCCGCCGAGCCAGCCGAGCGGCAGGCCCAGGACGGCGGCGAGCTTCACGTCGCCGAAGCCCAGCCGGGAGCCCGGCAGCACCGCCAGCACCACGTGGCAGGCGGAGCAGAGCGCCGCCCCAGCCGCCGCGCCGAGCAGGCGTCCGGGGCTACCGGCCGTTGCCGCCACGCCGGTCAGCCCGACGGCGGCGACCAGCGCGGCGGCCCCGACCAGCGGGTCGGGCAGCCGCAGGCAGGCCAGGTCGACCAGGGCGAGCACCAGCCCGACGGCGGCCAGCACGAGGAGGACCGGCAGCACCGGATCCGCCCCAAGGGCCGCCGCGAGCCCGGCGAACGCGAGCGCACCCGCCGCCGCGCCCCACCCGGCGGACGGCACCGCCCCGGCGACGCGCTCCGCGCCCGGCGCGGCCTCGACGACGCGCGGCGTGGACCCGGCGTCCCGCACCGCGTTCGGCGCGGCGCCGGCGACGCGCGGTGCGTCCGGGGCGGTGCCGGCGACGCGCGGAGCGAGCGGAGCGGCGAAGTGGCGGGCGACCCGGGGTGCGGCGAGGCCGGCCAGGGCGCCGAGCAGCGCCACGCATGCCAGCAGCCCGGTCGACATGGGCGGACGCTACCGGCGCGACGGCTCCGGCGCGGCCCCCCGGACGGGACGTCGCGGTCTCTCGGTGCTCACCACGAGGGCCACCCCGGCGACGATGACCGCGCCGCCGAGCACCACCCGCGCGGTGACCGGCTCGGCGGCGAACAACGCGCCGAGCGCCACCGCGACCACCGGGTTGACGTAGGCGTACGTGGCGGCCAGCGAGATCGGGGCGTGGTGCAGCAGCCAGACGTACGCGGTGAAGGCGACAAGCGAGCCGGCCACCATCAGGTACGCGAGCGCGAGCCACGACCGGGTGGTCACCGCGCCCAGGTCGAAGCCGCGCAGCTCGCCACGGCCCACCGAGAGGAGGGCCAGCGCCGCCGCCCCGGCGAACATCTCGTAGACGGTGGCGACGAACGGATCGGCGGGCATCCGCATCCGCCCGGAGAGGAAGGAGCCGATCGACCAGCAGCTGGCCGCCGCGACCACGGTCAGCGCCCCGGTGAGCGGCACGGCGTCCGCCCCGCCGGTCGGCAGCACCAGCAGCACCAGGCCGACGAAGCCCAGCGTCACCCCCGCCAGCGTCCACGACCGGGGTCGGTCACCGGTGACCGTACGCAGCAGCACCACCAGCAGCGGAACGGTCGCCACCAGCAGGGCGGCGACCCCGGACGGCACCGCCACCCCCACCGGACCGGACTCGGCGAGCACCACCAGCCCGTTGCCGCAGGCCAGCAGGAGGACCCCGACCAGCGCGGCCGAGGCGAGCTGTCGCCGGTCCACCCGCAGCGCGCCCCGCCCCCGCAGCGCCCGTAGCACGATCGCCAGCACCAGGCCGGCGGCGGCAAACCGGGCGGCCGCCGAGCCGAGCGGTGGCATGGACTCCACCACGATCTTGATGCCCAGGTAGGTGGAGCCCCACAGGACGTAGACCAGCAGCAGCGCGGTCCAGAGCAGGGCCGGCGCGGCAGCAGCCGTACGACCCGCCCCGGCGACCGGGCCGGGCGGGGTACCTGCGTCGACGGGCGGCTGCGCACTCGGTGGAGGTGGGCTCATCGGTGGACACGCTACGGTGACGTCGGCGTCGGCGTCCCTGGTTGGTGGCCGGCCTCTCACCACTCGCACGGGAGGCGTGCATGGCGAACTACGGAGCACCGGGTCGCGGGAACCCGGACCCGTGGCACGGGCGGCACCCCGACGAGTCGTACGGTCCGTCGGCCGGGTCTGCGGGGCAGGAGCCCTGGGCGGACGCGTACGGCCCGCCCCCACCGGGGCACGGCCCGGTGCCGTACGCCGCCCGGAGCGACGGCACCGCCGTCCCCTCCCCGTACGCGGAAGGTCCCGCCCCGCCACCGCGACGGCGGCGCGGGCGGACGGCCCCGGTCGTCGCGGTGCTGGTCACGGTGACGTTGCTGGTGCTGGTCGGCGGGGCCGCGGTGCTCTACCTGCTCGACCAGGACGACAGGAAGCCCGCCGCCACGCCGAGCGGGCCCGCGCCCGCCGCCCGGACCGACCCGCCGGAATCTCCGGCGGGCGCGACGGCCGCCGCACCGAGCACACCCGCCCCCGAGTCCTCCACCGATCCGCGCTTCGTCAAGGCCGGCCAGTGCGTCCGCAACGACGGGCCGGCCGGCGGCAAGCCCAAGCTGCTGATCAGCGACTGCGCGCCGCAGACGTACGAGGTGCTGCGCCGGATCGACGGGGCGACCAGCGGCGAGAAGGACGCCGCGGCGAAGTGCGCCAAGGTTGACGGCTACACCAACTGGTACTTCTTCGACAGCGAGCTGGACACCCTCGACTTCGTGCTCTGCCTGAAGCAGCGCTGAGCCACCGCACCCCTGAGGAAGAGATGACGACCTACGGATCACCCGCACAGCCGGACGACCCCTACCAGCGCCCGCCCGGCACCCCGGGCGGCCCGCCCCCCATCGACCCGACCCTGCCGGAGTGGGGGCAGCCGCCGGCCGCCGCGCAGTGGGGTCAGCCGCAGCCCGGCGGCGAACCGCAGTGGGGCCAGCCGCCGTACGGGGGTGAAGCGCCGGCCACCCCGCAGTGGGGCCAGCAGGACCCGGCGTGGAACCAGCCCGCGCAGCCGCCGGCGCCGGAACCGGGCTACCCCCCGCCGCCCTCCTCCGGGGCCGGCTACCCGCCGCCCACCTCGGGGGCGGGCTACCCGCCACCGACGTCCGGGGCCGGCTACCCGCCGCCCTCCTCCGGGGCCGGCTATCCGCCGCCGCCCGGGGCGCAGCCGCCGGCGGGCCAGGGGAACTACCCGCAGGCGGGACCGTATCCGCCGGCCGGGCCGGCACCCACGCCGGGCAACCAGTGGGGCACCCCGCCGCCGGGGCCCGGCGGGTACGCGATGCCGTCGGCCGCTCCGCCCGCGAACAAGAGCGGTGGCAAGGTCGCGCTGATCATCGGCCTGGTGGCGGTGCTCCTGCTCTGCCCGTGCCTCGGCCTCGCCGGCTGGGGTTTCTGGCAGGCCGGCGACGACGACCCGGTCGCGGCCCCGACGGTGAACGCCACCGCCGGCCCGACGAGCCAGCCGACGAGCCGACCGACCGAGGAACCGACGGACGAGCCCAGCGTGGAGCCGACCACCGCCGCACCGAGCCCCAGCAGGAAGGTGTTCGCCAAGGGCGACTGCGTGGTCAACGACGGCACGGCCAGCAAGGCCGAGCTGCGTAAGGTGCCCTGCGGCCCCAACACGTACGAGGTGCTCCTGCGGATCCCGGGCACGGCGGACGGCGACCGGTGCAAGACCCGCGCCCCGGAGGCGACCGCGAACTACGTGCACGACAACTCGCTGGACTTCCTCGACTACGTGCTCTGCCTGAAGAAGCGCTGATTACCAAAACTAGGGCTGTCTAGCATGGACGCTAGACAGCCCTAGTTTTGTGTCGAGACCGATCCCGGTGACCCGACACGCCGGTTGCCCCATCTACGGATGTCTAGTCCCCCAGCTAGACGGCCCGATACTGTGCGATGCGTGGATCCGGTCCGCAACCCGTACGCCCCGGGCGCCGGTCAGCGTCCCCCCGAACTCGCCGGGCGGGGGCGCGAGCTGGACGTCTTCGACGTCGTGCTGGAGCGCATCGCCCGGGGCCGGCCGGAACGCAGCCTGATGCTCACCGGCCTGCGCGGCGTCGGCAAGACGGTGCTGCTCAACACCCTCCGCTCCCAGGCGATCAACCACCTCTGGGGCAGCGGCAAGATCGAGGCCCGACCGGACCAGTCGCTACGCCGCCCGATCGCCGCAGCGCTGCACATGGCCGTCCGGGAACTGGCGCCCCGGCACCGCGCGCCCGACCGGATCGACGCCTTCCTCGGCGTGCTCAAGGCGTTCGCCCAGCGGACCACGCCGACCGGTCGCGGCACCGCCGCCCCGAAGCTGCGCGACCGGTGGCAGCCGGGCATCGACGTGCCCGCCGCCAGCGGCCGCGCCGACTCCGGCGACATCGAGATCGACCTGGTCGAGCTGCTCAGCGACGCCGCCGCGGTGGCCTCCGACGTCGGCACCGGCATCGCGATCTTCATCGACGAGATGCAGGACCTCGGCCCGGAGGACGTCTCCGCGCTCTGCGCCGCCTGCCACGAGCTGTCCCAGCTCGGCGCGCCGCTGATCGTGGTCGGCGCCGGGCTGCCGCACCTGCCGGCCGTGCTCAGCGCGGCCAAGTCGTACTCGGAGCGGCTCTTCCGCTACCAGCGCATCGACCGGCTCGACCGGATCGCCGCCGACCAGGCGCTCTGCGCGCCGGCCGAGCGCGAGGAGGTCGAGTACGAGCAGAAGGCGCTCGACCTGCTCTACGAGAAGTCCGGCGGCTATCCCTACTTCGTCCAGGCGTACGGGAAGGCGACCTGGGACCACGCGCCCCGCTCGCCGATCACCGCCGCCGACGTACGGGTCGCCGCGCCCGAGGCCGAGGCCGAGCTGGCCGTGGGCTTCTTCGGCTCCCGCTTCGAACGGGCCACCCCCGCCGAGCGCGAGTACATGCGGGCCATGGCCACGCTGTCCCTGGTGGAGGGCGAGGTCGACGGCGGGGGCCGCGACGACATGGACGCCGCCGTGCCGACGGCGGAGATCGCCCGGGCCCTCGGGCGCAAGCCGGCCAGCCTCTCCCCGGCCCGGGACGCACTGATCAAGAAGGGCCTGATCTACTCCGGTGAACGCGGCACGGTCGCCTTCACCGTCCCGCACTTCGGCCGCTACCTGCGTACCCAACCGGCCTGACCGGCCGCGACGGGCGTCAGACCCTGGACCAGGGCGGCGGGAAGAGCACCTCGCCGCGCGGCGGCGGGCCCTCGCCGCTCGTGGCCGGCGGCAGCACCAGCGCCTGCCAGGGGTCGCCGAGACCCGACCAGGGGCTGGTCAGGCCCATCCGGTCCGCCCGGCCGAAGCCGAACCGGTGGTAGTAGCCCGGGTCGCCGAGCACCACCACCAGCCGCTCGCCCAGCTCCGTGGCCGCCTCGATGGCGGCCTGCACCACCGCCGTGCCGAGCCCGATCCGCCGCCGGTGCGGCGCGACCGCCACGGGGCCGAGCGCCAGCGCCGGCGCGGTGTGGTCGTCGGACTTCACCCGGACCCGGGTGAGCAGGGCGTAGCCGACGACCTCGCCGCCGTACTCGGCGACCATCGCCAGCTCCGGCAGCCAGGCGTCGCTGTCCCGCAGCTCCTCGACCAGCCCCACCTCGGGCGGCGTGGTCACGTCGGGGCGGGCGAACGCGCCGGCCAGCACCCGCCGGACCGCGCCGGTGTCGGCCGGGTCCTCGGGTCGCAGCCGCAGCGTCGTCACGCGGGGCACGTTACCCCTCACGGGCCGTCCATCAGCGACGGTCGCTCGAATCGGCGTGGCGCGAGGTGCACGTCCGCCGATCCGGATCGGCGGTTGCGGGGGTAGCCGGGCCGACGACGGGGTATGACTGACCCATGAAACCCGTGCGTTCCCTCGCCCGCGCCATGCTGAGCGGCATCTTCGTGGTCAGCGGGTTCACCAACCTCCGCAACCCCGGACGGCTGGTCCCGGCGGCGAAGCCCGTGACGGACCGGGTGACTCCGCTGCTGGAGAAGGCCGACCCCCGCATCCCCACCGACACCGAGACGCTGATCCGCGTCAACTCGGCGGTGCAGGTCGGCGCCGGGCTGATGCTCGCCACCGGCCGGTTCGCCCGGCCGGCGGCGCTGGTCCTGGCCGGCACGCTGGTCCCGGTGACCCTCGCCGGGCATCCCTTCTGGAACAACGACGACCCGGCGGCGCGGCGCAACAACCAGGTCCACTTCCTGAAGAACCTCGGCCTCTTCGGCGGGCTGCTGCTCGCCGCCGCCGACACCGGTGGCAGGCCGGGGCTGCGGTGGCGGACGGGTCACCGGATCGGCCACTCCCGACGTTCCGTGCAGCGAGCCGTCCGTACCGCCCGCAGGGAGGCCCGGATCGCCGTACGATCGGCAGCGACGGCCCGTCGACTGCCTGGCTGACCTGCGTCGATACCTCCCCCCACCCGGGCCTTCACGTGTCAACACCGCGAATCACCTGAACCACCCGACAGGCGTTAACGCGGTGGAAATGTCAAAAACATGTGTGGGATCGGACACGGTCGCATAACGCGGGAGGCATTAACGTGAGGCGCCGTTCTAGGCTCCGTGCAGGACCTGGACGGGTAGGACGACCTTGGTACGGGGGTGGCCACGCCATGCCGGCGACCGTCGGAAGACGGGTGGACCGCCTCGCCCCAGTCCGTCGCGTAACGCGTGGGATCGATCGTAGGACAGTCGTACGGGCTGGCATCGTGGCCGCCGTCGCCTATGCCGCATGGCTCGCCATCGGTGCTTTCGGGCGGCCGTACAACTTCTTCGACATGAAGATCTACCACGGCGCGGTGGTGTGGTGGGCGAGCGGTCACGAGCTCTACGAGTTCATCGCACCCGGCACCACCCTCGGCTTCACCTACCCGCCGTTCGGCGGTCTGGTGATGCTGCCGATGGCGCACCTGCCGGTCGAGCTGGCCGGGATGGTCAACGCGCTCGCCAGCATCGCCGCCCTGGCCGTCGTGCTGGCCGGGCTGCTCCGCCCGATCGTCGACCGGCTCGGCTGGCCCCTCTGGTTCACCGTGGGGATCGCGACGCCGCTGGCGGTCGCCATCGAGCCGGCCCGGGAGACCCTCGGCTACGGCCAGGTGAACCTGCTCCTCTTCGCACTGATCATGGCCGATTTGATCGGCCTGCGCTGGCGGGCCCGCCGGGGCACCCACATCCCCCCGACCGACGGCCCGCTGCTGCGCTTCGTCTACAGCGGGGCGTGGGCCGGCGTGGGCATCGGCCTGGCCACCGCCGTCAAGCTGACCCCGGCGCTGTTCATCGCCTACCTGATGATCACGCGGCAGTGGCGTGCCGCGACCACCGCGATCGGCACGGTGATCGCGGTGACCGTCGGTTCCTTCGCGGTCGTCGGCACCGAGTCGCGGGCCTACTTCGGCGGCGTGCTCTGGCAGACCGAGCGCGTCGGGGCCGCCGACATGACGCCCAACCAGTCGCTGGCGGGGCTGCTGGCCCGGCTGTACGACTCGATCGAGACGCCCGGCCTGCTCTGGCTGGCGTTCTCGGTGCTGATGCTGGCGGTCGGCCTCTCCCGCGCCGTCAACGCCCGCGCCGACGGCGACGAGCTGACCGCGTTCACGCTGGTCGGCCTCACCGCCAACGTGATCAGCCCGATCTCCTGGACGCACCACCTGGTCTGGGTGATCCCGGCGATCATCGTGCTGGCCGACGCCGCCGTACGCCGTCGCGAGGCCAGCCGCGGGTTGGCGCAGCGGGCCGGCCAGGGCGGGTACGGCGGGCCGCCGGGGGTGACGGGGCTACGCCCGCCGATCTGGTACCCGACGCTGACCGGGCTCCGGCACGGCGTCGCCGCCGTCGGGCTCTACCTGCTCTTCCTGGTCTCCCCGATCTGGCCGTACGAGCACCAGCTCCCCGAGGTGTCGCACTACCAGGACGGCCTCTTCGGCGCGCTGATGGAGAACTCGCTGGCGCTGGCCCTGATCCTGCTGGTCGCCGCGCTGCCGTGGCGTCCCGGTGCCGAGCCGGCCTTCTACGCCGACCGGTTCGGCCGGCAGGCCGCGCCGAGCCTGCGCCGCTGACCGGGTGGGCCGCCCCTCAGGGGCAGTTCACCCACTCCTCGGTGCCGTCGGCGAAGACCTGCCGCTTCCAGATCGGCAGCCGCGCCTTGACCTCGTCGACCAGTCGGGCGCAGGCCGCGAACGCGGCGGCCCGGTGGGCGGTGCTGACGGCCGCCACCAGGGCCGCGTCGCCGATGGCGAGCGGGCCGACCCGGTGCGACACCGCGACCGCGTACACGTCCGGGTCGGCGGCTATCTCGGCCGCGACCTCGCGCAGGATCCGCCCGGCGCTCGGGTGGCCCTCGTACTCCAGGCTGGTCACCGCCCGGCCGTGGTCGTGGTCGCGGACCACCCCCTGGAACGAGACGACCGCACCGGCCCGGCGGTCGGCGACCGCCGCCTCGTGCGCGGCAAGGTCGAGCGGCCGGTCGGTGACCTCGCCGAACGTCGTGGACCGGCCCGAGGCGTCGGCCGTCGGCGTGGTCACCACGCACGCTCCCCGGGCAGCAGCGGCAGCGGTACGACCGGCACCCGGTCCCCCGGCTCGCCGGAGGTGCCGGGGCGGATGACGGCGAACCCGTCGGCGCCCGCCAGCCCGCGCAGCATCGCCGAGCCGACGTGCCGGACCGGGTGGGCGGTGCCGGCGGTCCGGTCCAACCGGACCAGCGCCAGGTGGGTGTACCCGCCCCGGCCGCGCACCGGCTCGGCGAGCGTGGCGTGCGGCAGCACCGGCATCGGGCGGCCCGCCAGGCCGGCCAGCAGCGGGGCGACAAGCGAGACCAGGGCGACGATGGCGGACTGCGGGTTGCCGGGCAGCCCGGCGACGAACCGGACCCGGCCGTCGGCGTCGGCCAGCCGCGCCAGCAGCATCGGGAAACCGGGCCGCACCGCCACCGTGTTGACCACGTAGTCGGCGCCGAGCGCCTCCAGCGCGGGATGCAGGTGGTCGACCGGCCCGTGCATCGTGCCGCCGGTGGTGCACACGAGGTCGGCGGTGCTCAGCGCCGCGCGCAGCGCCGCCACGTGCGCGGGGAGCGTGTCCGCCACCGGTCCGACCACGTCCGACGGGCGGACCAGGCAGCCGTACCGGCGCAGCCAGGCCGGCACCGCCGGCCCGAGCGCGTCGCGCACCCGTCCGGCGCCGGGCGGGCCGGCGGTCAGCAGCTCGTCGCCGAAGACCAGCAGCGCGGCGCGGGGCTGCCGCCGCACCAGCAGGCTGTCGTGCCCGCAGGAGGCGGCCAGGCCGATCAGCGCCGGGTCCACCGGCGTGCCGGCGGGGACCAGTTCCTCCCCGGCGTACGCCTCCTCGCCCGGCTCGCGCCACTCCGGCGCCGGCCGCGGCGTGCCGTCGACGAGGCCCTCCGGCGTACGACGGGACTCCTCCACCCGCAGCACGGATGTGGTGCCCTCCGGCACCATCGCGCCGGTGGCGATCTCGACGGTCGTCCCGTCGTCGGTCAGCGGGGCCGGGGTGCCGCCCGCCAGCACCCGCCCGACCGGCCGCCACGGCCCGGTGCCGCGCACGGCCCAGCCGTCGACGCTGGAGGTGGGGAAGGCGGGCAGGTCCGTACGGGTGGCCAGCGGCTCGGCGAGGGTGTGCCCGTCGATCTCGGCGAGCGGCCGGCTGACGGCGGGGAGCGCGGCGGCCAGGCCGACCGCGTAGACCCGGGAGCGGGCCTCCTCCCAGCCGGCGGGCGGGGGCGCGGTGGCCGGCTCGGCGGCCGGGGCGGTTTCCGTGCTCACCGGCCGAGCCTAACGGTGCGGCATGCCGGCCGCGCCGTCAGCGGCGCCGCGCCCGCCGGTTGGTCGCGGCCCTCCCGCGTCGTCAGTGGTCGCCGCCGCGGAGCTGGTCGACGGCGTGGCGGAGGATCGGCCCGAGCACGGCGAGGCCGTCCCTGGCCCCGCCGGTCGACCCGGGCAGGTTGACCACCAGCATCCGGCCGACGACGCCGGCGAGCCCCCGGGAGAGCGCGGCGGCGGGGACCTTGTCGCGGCTGTGCGCCCGGATCGCCTCGGCGATGCCGGGGATCTCGTGATCGAGCAGCGCCCGGGTCACCTCGGGGGTGCGGTCGGAGGGGTTGATCCCCGTACCGCCGCTGGTCAGCACCACGTCGATCCCGTCGGCCAGGGCGGCGCGCAGCGCCTCGCCCACGGGCTCGCCGTCGGGCACCACCACCGGCCCGTCCACCTCGCAGCCGAGGTCGCGCAGGCCCGCGACGAGCAGGGGGCCGCTGGTGTCCGCGTACACCCCCGCCGCGGCGCGGTTGGACGCCACGACCACCCGGGCCCGGATCACGGCCGCTCCTGCGGGCGGACCCACAGGCCGGTCTTGCCGCCCTCCTTGCGCAGCACCCGGACCGCGTCGACGCTGGCCGCCGGGTCGACCGCCTTGACCATGTCGACGAGCGCCAGCCCGGCGACGGCCACCGCGGTCAGCGCCTCCATCTCCACGCCGGTGCGGTCCGCCGTCCGCGCGGTGGCGGTGATCTCGACGGTGTCGTCGGTGAGCGTCAGGTCGACCGTGACGCCGTGCAGGGCGATGGGATGGCAGAGCGGGATCAGGTCGGGGGTGCGCTTCGCGCCCATGATGCCGGCGAGGCGGCCGACCGCCAACGCGTCGCCCTTGGGCAGCCCGTCGCGGCGCAGCAGCTCGACGACCTCGGGCGTGGTGCGGAGCCGGCCGGCGGCGACGGCCAGGCGGCCGGTGACCGCCTTCGCGGAGACGTCGACCATGCGGGCCGCGCCCGCCGGATCGACGTGGGTGAGCTGCGCGGGATCGGTCACGCTCGCGAGCCTATCTTTTCCGGTACGGGTGCACGGGGGTCACCGGCACGGGCACGCCGGCCGGCGATGGGCCCGCACCGGCTGAACCGATGCCCCTTTCGATCGCGCGACGGCCGCGACTCCCGGCGAGTGGGCACCACCCCTGTCGCGAATTCGGAACGCGTTTACGGCCCGTTGTCCCGCGGCCGTTTCCCTCCCACTTCACGGACCGGACCGATAGCCCTCCCTTCCGGTGGACGGTGACTCGGGATGCCGCCCCGGAACGACGGGACCTCATTGACTCCGCAACGCCACGGAAGCGATCATCACCGTCGGGAGAATCTCCGGCCGCATCGATCGGGGCAACGTACGGAGTGCATCTTGCTCCGATCGTTCCGTGACCTCGTCGGGGGCGGCGGCAGGCGGTGAGCGCTGACGGAACCACCCGGGCGGACGGGCGTACCGGCACGGAAGCGGTGGCCTCGACCACACGATGTGCCCAGGGCACGGGCCACGGCCCGGCGCCACGCCGTCGGCCGCTGCAAACTGCACCGTCGTGTCCGATGCGCCGACGCCGCCACCGGTTCATTATCTAGCGTTAACCGGAAGTCGATAGAAACACAGCACTGAGTTCCCGGCCAGAAGCAGAAAGTCACGCCGCAGGGCACGGTTCTCATCCATTGCCCATAGTCACATATATCCCTCCATAATTGGCCGAACCGCACTTAGGCTGTCGGCGTCGCGGAACACAGCCGCGCAACGGCCAACGCGAAACCGGGGAGGGATAGCGATGTCGGCACACGAGTGGAACTGAGGATTGTGGCTGGCGCGTGACCGCGGGTAATCTTGGCGTGCTTTGCAGTCGGAAGCAGTCGGGATGCCGTGACACGACCGGACGTGGGCAAGACAGAGGCCGAGCGGCGGCTCACGCTGCACGTCGGCCTCGTCTGCGTCGTGGCCGCCATCGCGGCCGCCCTGTGTCTCCGCGAGCTGACCCGGCTGGACTGGTCACGCAACCACCTGACGCTCTCGCTCACTCTGATCTGCCTGGCCCTCCTCGCCATGACGATCAAGTGGCGGATCCGGATCCGCGCCACGGTCCACGCGATCTCCTGGAGTGAGACAGCGATCATCCTGAGCCTGGCGGTCGCGCCGACTCCGCTGGTGATCCTGACCACCGGCATCGGGGTGGCGATAGCCCAGTACCTCGCCAAGCTCCCGCCCCTGAAGGCCGCCTTCGGAGTGGCCAAGACCATGCTGCTGGCGGTGGGCGGCGGAGCAGCCCTCCACGCGGCCGGAGGATCGCCACCGATCACCGACCTGTGGCCGGCCCTCGGCCCGATCGGGGTCGCCTACGCCGTCACGGTGATCCTCGACGAAGTGCTGACCCTCCCGGTCATCGCACTCGCCACCGGCACCCGGCTCAGGCAACTCTTCCGCGAGGACCTCGGGCTGCGCCTGACCAGCGCGCTGGCGCGCTTCGTCCTCATCGTCACCACGCTGTTCATCCTCCACGGGGACCCCCGGCTCCTGCTGGCGGTGCCGCCCCTCGTACTCAGCCTCCACCTGCTCTACTCCAACCGGGTCAAGGCCCGCACCGAGCAGCAGGCGTGGCAGCGGCTGGCCCGCACCACCGACGCGCTCAACGTGGTCGACCTGGACAAGGTCCTCACCACGGCGGTCACCCAGGCCGCCGAGCTCTTCTCCGCCGACGAGGTGGAGATCGAGCTGCGCGACGGCGGCCGGACAGTACGCGGCGGTGCCGTCGCCATCACGTACGACGGGCCGGCCGGCGAGCCGACCGCCGTGGACGGCACCGTGGTCCCCGCCGCCCTGGAGGGGCACGACCGGACGGTCGACGTGGGCGTACTGCGGCTGCGGTTCCGGGGGCCCGTGCAGCTCTCCGAGCGGGAGCAGTACACGCTGCGCACCTTCGCCTCGGCGCTCTGCACGGCCGTGCGCAACGCGCAGGCGTACGCCGAACTGGCCCGGGTCGCCGACGAGCACGCGTACGCCGCCACCCACGACGCGCTGACCGGGCTGGCCAACCGCCGACACCTGCTCGACCAGGGCACCGAACAGCTCGACACCCGGCACGCCGACGGGGTGACCGCGCTGGTGCTGATCGACCTCAACCACTTCAAGGAGGTCAACGACACCCTCGGGCACGCCGCCGGGGACCACGTCCTGGTGCAGGTCGCCGAGCGGCTGCGCGACGCCGCCCAGGAGGGGGACCTGGTGGCCCGGCTCGGCGGCGACGAGTTCGCCGTACTCCTGCGGGGCCTGCCGGCCCCCGCGGTGGCCGCGCACCGCGCGGAGACCCTGCTCGCCACGCTGCACGAGCCGTTCGACCTCGACGGCATGCGGATCAGCGTCGAGGCGAGCGGCGGGATCGCCGCCGCACCCGCCACCGGCGGCATGCCGGAGCTGCTGCGCCGCGCGGACGTGGCCATGTACCAGGCCAAACGGGCCGGTCAGCGGACCTCGACGTACGCACCGACCCGCGACACCGCCGACCTCGGCCGGCTCACCCTCGGCGGCGAACTGCCGCGCGCCGTCGCCGACCACGAGTTCACCGTCAACTTCCAGCCCATCGTCGACCTGGGCACCGGCCGGGTCACCGGCGCCGAAGCCCTCGCCCGCTGGCACCACCCCACCCACGGGATGATCGACCCGCTGCGCTTCCTGGAGGCGGTGGAACGCTCGGGCCTGCTCCCCGCCTTCGCCGAGGCGATCCTCGACCAGGCCCTGCTCGCGGCGGGCAGCTGGCGGGACGCCGGCTTCGACGTGCCCGTGGCGGTCAACGTGTCGCCGCGCAGCCTCCTCGACGCCCGCTTCCCCGGCTCCGTGCTGGCCCGCCTGCGGGCCCACGACCTGCCCCCCGACCGGCTGGTGCTGGAGCTGACCGAGACGCTCACCCTCAGCCAGCTCGACGTGGTCGACCGGGTGCTCAGCCGGCTGCGCGACGAGGGGGTCCGGCTGGCGCTCGACGACTTCGGCACCGGCTACTCCTCCCTGTCGCTGCTCTCCCGCATTCCCGTGCACGAGCTGAAGATCGACCGCAGCTTCGTGACCGCCATGGAGACCTCCGCCGAGGCCGCCGCCGTCATCCGCTCCACCCTCGACCTGGGCCGCAGCCTCGGGCTCGACGTGGTGGCCGAGGGTGTGGAGAGCGAGCCGCAGCGCCGGGCCCTCTGGGAGCTGGGCTGCACGGCCGGCCAGGGGCACCTCTTCGCCCGGCCGGTGCCCGCCGGCACGCTCCTCGCGGCGTTCCGGCGAGGCTCCGGGGGCAGCCCCGGCACCCTCGCCCCTCCGCTGCACGACGCCGGAGCCGTGATCCGGCTCGCCCCGGGCCGCCGGCCCGGCGGGCGCGGCCGCACCGACCGCCACCTGCCCGCCTGACGCGGCGGCAGGCGCCATCCGCCCACCTGACGCGGCGACGCGCACCTGCTGCCAGACTGGCCCGCGTGACCGCCGCCCCGACCGCCCGCCGCCGTGGCTGGCAGCGCCTCGACTCCGCCGCCGGCGGCCTCGCCCTCGACCTCGGCCTGTACGCCGCGTCGGCGGCGTTCGCCGCGATCACCGCCGCCACGTCCACCCTGCTCCCGCACCGGGCCTGGGGCGCCGTCGCCGCCGTCGGATACCTCCTCGCGGCCCTCGCCGCGACCGGCCAGCTCCTGCTGCGGCGGCGCGACCCCGCAGCGCCGGCGGCCGGGCTGCGGGCCCGCTGGGCGGTCACCGGGTTCGCCTGGTTCGCCACCGCCCTGCTGCCGCTGGCCTGGCAGAGCATCCAACGGGCCGGCGGACGCACCGACCGGGCGCAGGAGGAGGTGCTGGTCGTCGAGGAGTCCGGCCGGCGGCTCGTCGACACCGGCACGCCGTACCTCGGGCACGACGCGATCGCCGCCCTGCCACCCGGCGAACAACTGCTCGGCTACACCCCCTACCAGCCGGGAATGGCACTCTTCGGGCTGCCCCGGGCGGCCGTCGACGCCTGGTGGACCGACGCCCGCGTCTGGTTCGCCGTCGGGACCGCGCTGGCGCTCGCCCTGGCCGTCCGCGCCCTCACCCGCGGCGTACGCCGGAGGGCGGACGACCACACGGGCGCCGCCCTGCTCCGGGGTGTACAGGCCGCCACCGTCCTCCCGATCTGCGCGCTCACCCTCGCCACCGGCGGCGACGACCTGCCCGTACTCGCGCTCTGCCTGCTCGCCCTCGCCCTCGCCGCCGCCGGCCGACCTGGCCGGGCCGGTCTCGCCGTCGGCCTGGCCGGGGCGCTGAAGCTCTTCGCCTGGCCGGTCGCCCTCGTGCTGATCATCTGGGGACTGACCCGGCGGGCCGGCCTGCGGGTCGCCGCGGGCGCGATCGGCGTGCCCGCCGCCGCGCTGCTGCCGGCCCTGCTCGTCGACCGCGACGCGCTGGTCGAGAACGTGCTCCGCTTCCCGCTCGGGCACGGCCTGGTGTCCAGCCCCGCCCAGTCGCCCTTCCCCGGCCACCTGATCGCCACCGCGCTGCCCGCCGGCCGCGCCGTCGCCGTCGCCCTCCTGCTCGCCGCCGGCCTGGCCATCGCCGTCCGGCTCGCCCGCCGCCCGCCCCGCACCGCCGCCACCACCGCCCTGATCTGCGGGTACGGCCTGCTCGCCGCGATCCTGCTGATGCCCACCACCCGCTTCGGCTACCTGCTCTACCCGCTCGCCCTCCTCGCGTGGGCCCCCGCCCTGCACCCCCCGGTTTCCGCGAACCGGCGGGCGGAGGCCGGCGACACGGCGTAGACCTGAGGCATGACCACCTATCGCGACCGCGAAGAGGCGGGCCGGACGCTCGCCGAACGGCTCACCGCACTCATCGGCGCACCGGACGTCATCGTCCTCGGGCTGGTACGCGGCGGCGTGCCCGTGGCCCGGGTGGTCGCCGAGCGGCTCGGCGCACCCCTCGACGTGCTGGTCGTCCGGAAACTCGGCATGCCGTGGGCGCCCGAGGTGGCCTTCGGCGCGCTCGGCCCCGGCGGCGTGCGCGTCCTCAACGACGTCGTCGCCAGTCGACTCACGCAGGACGACGTCGCCGAGGTCGTCCGCCGCGAGGAGGCCGAGCTCGAACGGCGGGAACGGCTCTACCGCGCCGGTCGGCCGCCGCTCGACCTGACCGGGCGCACCGCCGTGATCGTCGACGACGGCCTGGCCACCGGGGCCACCGCCCGCGCCGCCGTCCAGGTCGCCCGTCACCTCGGCGCCCGCCGGGTCGTGGTCGCCGTCCCGGTCGGCTCCCAGGAGGCCTACGAGATGCTGGCCGCCGAGGCCGACCAGGTCGTCTGCGCCCAGCACCCGCCGGAGTTCATGGCGGTGAGCACCTACTACGAGGACTTCCACGAGGTCGCCGACTCCGAAGTCACGGAAGCGCTGACAGCGACTGCGTGACCTGACCGGGTACGGTCGGAGGATGAGCCTGACCTGTCCCAAGTGTCACGGAGAAATGCGCCAGTACGAGCGCAGCGGCGTCACCATCGACCAGTGCGGCGAATGCCGGGGGATCTTCCTCGATCGCGGTGAGCTGGAGAAGCTGTTCGAGGCGGAGGCCAACTGGAGTCGCCAGCAGGGCGCGACCCCGGCACAGCCCGCCCACCAGCAGGGCGGCTACCCCGGCCAGCCGAGCCACCAGCAGGGCGGTTACCCGCCCCCGCCGCCCCCGCCGCCCGCTCCCGCCCCGCACCAGCCGGGCTACGGCGCCGTCCCGCCGCCGCCCCCGCCGGTGCACGGCTACCCGCCGGCCCCCGCCTACGGCCAGCAGCACCACGGCTACCACGGGCACTACAAGCGCAAGAAGCACAAGAGCTTCCTGGACGAGATGTTCGGCTGAGCCACTCCGTCGACCGGGCCGGCGCCTCGACCGGCCCGGTCACCCGTGGTTCGGTTCCACGCACCGCGCCACCGCCGTTCGCCGTGCCGAGCGGCGGCGGTCGTGCGACGCTGCGCTCCATGACGCACCGCGGACGGCACCTCGCGCTGGCGCAGGCGTACGACGGGATCACCCGCGTCGTCACCGACCTCGACGACGCGGACCTGCAACGGCCCACCCGGTGCCGGGGCTGGCTCGTCGCGGACCTGCTGTTCAACGTGCTCTGCGACGCCCAGCGAGCGCTGGTCGCGCTGGCCAGCCCCGCCGAGGGCCCGGCCGACGTGGACGACGTGACCTACTGGCGCGCGTTCCCGTCTGAAGGGGACGGCGACGGCGCGCGGCACGCCCGGTGGGCCCGCCGCTCCGCAGCCGCCTTCGACCGCCCCGGCGGGATCGTCCGGCTCTGGACCGACACCGCACCCGCCGCCGTACGCGCCGCGGGCGCAGCCGATCCCGACGGCCACGTGACCACCCAGGGGCACGTGCTGCGGGTGCCGGACCTGCTCGCCACGCTGACCACCGAGGCCGTCGTGCACCACCTGGACCTGGTCCTCGACCTGCCCGACGCGCCCCTGCCCGGGGTGCTGGCCACGCAGGTCGCCGTGACCACCATGGACGGCCTGCTCAGCGACGACGCCGTCCGGCCAGCCGCGTGGAGCGACGCGGAGTACCTGCTCAAGGCCACCGGCCGGCTGCCGCTCACCGACCGCGACCAGCTCGAACTCGGCGAGGTCGCCGGCTGGTTCCCCCTGCTGGGCTGACCAGTCCTCCGTCCGGGCTGACCGGCGTGACCGGGCTGATTGGTGCAACCGCCGCAACGGTCGGTTCAGCCTCGCCGGTTCGGACCAGGAGAACTGGCGGCTGCCGCCAGCATCCGTTCGGCCGTCTCCGCCTTGCGTGACAGGGCGACGGTAGCGCCGGAGTAAAGCAACGCGACGATCCTCTCTGCCGGACCACACGTCGTTCCCATGGTGTAGATCGACTTGTGAGGTCGTACCGAAAGACTGCCGATCCCCTGGGTCCGCAGGAAGCCAAGGAACTCCTCGAGCACATGACGTCGGCCCACCAGACGAAACTGAGGCATGGTGGCCGGGGCCGATCGCGATCGGCGGTAGAGGCCCAGTGATCCGTCGCCGTCGACCACACCACGCCAGAAGTCACGCGACTCCACCAACCGGGCGTCGGTCGGTCCCTGGTACCGGCCCAACGCGACGAGCCGGTCGGCCAACTGGCGGGAACGCACGGAGAACTGGCACGAGTGGTGGGTCGGATTGGGCGCCGAGATGGCGCTCGTCGAACCGAGGAAGGTCCGGAGCTTGGCCAGATGTGCTCGATCGCGTTCTGCCAGTCCTACCGAGATCTGCGGGATGTGCTTCGGTCGGTAACTGATCGACCCGTCAGCGAACACGAATCGCCTGCCGGGACACACCGCTGGCGTGGGCAATGCTGCTGAGACTCTCGCCTGCAAGCGCACGCGCAATGGCGTCGGCCCTCGCAGCCTCCGTCATCCGGGCCCCGGTCTGCCTCATACGATGGCCATGTCCACGAAGCGCGACAGGTGGAGTTGCGCGGCCACCGTCACCGTGTCGGTGGGACCATTTCTGTGCTTGGCAATTATGAAATCCGCCTCCCCGGCCCGCGGCGACTCCTTGTCGTAGTAGTCGTCGCGGTGCAGCAGGATGACGACGTCGGCATCCTGCTCAATCGATCCACTTTCGCGCAAATCGGACAGCTGCGGTCGCTTGTCGGTGCGCTGCTCCGGGCCACGGTTCAGCTGACTGACCGCGATCACCGGGCACTCCACCTCCTTGGCGAGCAGCTTGAGGCCACGGGACAGGTCCGCGACCTCCTGCTGCCGGCTCTCGGTGCGCTTCGGAGAGGTCATCAGCTGGAGATAGTCGACCACGATCAGCTTGAGGTCGTGCCGCTGCTTGAGCCGGCGCGCCTTGGCCCGGATCTCCATCAGGTTCATGCTCGGCGTGTCGTCGACGAAGAGCGGCGCCTCACTGATCTCGCCCATGCAGCGGGCGAGCTTGGTCCAGTCGTCGTCGGAGAGCTGGCCGCTGCGCAGGACGTGCAGGGGCACGCGCGCCTCGGCCGACAGCAGCCGCATGACGATCTCGACCTTGCTCATTTCCAGCGAGAAGATGGCAGACGCTTGATTTGCCCGAATTGCAGCGTTTCGGGCAAAATCCATACTTGCTGTCGATTTTCCTAACCCAGGGCGTCCGGCAACGATCACCAGCTGCCCCGCGTGCAGGCCGTTGAGCAGGCGGTCCAGGTCGGTGAAGCCGGTGGGGACGCCGGTCATGACGCCACCCTGGGCGCCCACCGCCTCGATCTCGTCCAGAGTCGGCTGGAGCATGTCGGCGAGTACGGCGAAGTCCTCGCTGACGCGGCGCTCCGTGACGTCGTAGACCGCCTGCTGGGCGAGGTCCACGATGTCGTCGACGTCGCGGCTGCCGCCCTGGCTCGTGCCGTAGCCCAGCTGCACGATCTTGGTGCCGGCCTCGACCAGGCGCCGCAGGACCGCCCGCTCGCTGACGATCCGGGCGTAGTACGCCGCGTTCGCGGCGGTCGGCACGCTGGCGATCAGCGTGTGCAGGTAGGGGGCGCCGCCGATCCGCACCAGATCGCCGGAGTCGGCCAGGGCCGCCGCCACGGTGATGGAGTCGGCCGGCTCGCCCCGGCCGTAGATCTCCAGGATGATGTCGAAGATGGTGGCGTGCACCGGCCGGTAGAAGTCGTTGGTCTTGAGGATCTCGACGACGTCGGCGATGGCGTCCTTGGAGAGCAGCATGCCACCGAGGACGCACTGCTCGGCGGCGACGTCCTGCGGCGGGGTCTTGTCGAACTGGCCGTCGCGCTGCGGCGGCGGGGACGCCTGCCCCCCGCCCGATCGCGAGTCCGCCCGCATGTCGTCGGTGACCGACACGGGTCCCCCCTCCACTGCGTCGGATCCGGATCCAGCCCTGTCGCCGGGATGGACAACCTCGACCTGCCGGTCGATCGGGGGTCATCGCACGACCGGTCGGGGGCCAACCATACGGAACCCGAGGTCAGCCCCTCAACCACGTCGGTGGACGAGCCTCGGGACAACCTGTGGACGCCGGGGGACAAGCATGTGCGCAGGGTGTGCACAGCCTGTGGACAACGGCTGGGGAATTCTCCGCCACAAGGCGCTGAGCTGCGGAAACACAATCCCCAGCCTGTGGATGGCAAGTTTTCGGTCGAACTGCGCGGTCGAACGTCCCGTACTATCTCCAGCGAACGGCTACACCTGCACAGCGGATTGCGCCATCGGTTGAGAAGGGTCACGCTCCGGCCGTGAGTAACCGGGACTGGGGACGCGGAGATGGCGGTCCGCGCGAGCCGGTCGCCCCCTGGGACGATCCCGCCGACCCGGCACCGGTCGATCCGTACGAGCGCGCTCCCGCGCGGCACCGCACGCCGAGCCGGCGCCGGGCCGTCGAGCGCGGGCAGCGGGAGCCGGTCGACAGCTACCTGCCGCGTTGGGCCCTGGAGTCGGGGATCCGCAGCGCCGACGGCGGTGGCCGTCATGCCGCGCCCGACGACGAGGTGGGGACCGAGGCCGAGCAACCGCACCCCGGTGCCTGGCGGGCCACGGAGACCACGAGCAGCTGGCACCGGGTCAGCGAGACGAGTTGGCACGAGTCCCCGGCGATCGGCGCGGCCCTGCAGTCGGAGCACACCGGGGAGTGGACGTCAGGCGCTGCCCCGCAGTCGGAGCACACCGGGGAGTGGACGTTCGACCGTCCGCAGGAGCGGGGATACTCCGGGCGGCGGCGGGCCGAGGACGACCCCGTCTCGGGGTCGGCGCCGCCGAGCCGACCGAGGCGCCTGCCGTCGGAACGCCCGCAGGTCGTCTGGTCCGACCTGGAGGAGGCGGACGCGTCCGGGTCCGTACCGGATGGGGAGGCCGAGCGGCCGGCCCGCCGGGGCCGGCGGGCGGCGGAGGACCGCCCCGCCGTCGATCCCTGGGACCGGGAGTCGCACCTCGCCGCGTCCGAGAGCGCGCCCTCGCCTCCGGCGGTGGACGCGTGGGACGCGTCGGGGGTGCACGCGTGGCGCCCGGCCGGTGAGGTCGACCGCTGGGACCACACCGGCACTGGCCGGTGGGACCGTTCCGACGGCACCGGCAGTGGGGACCGGACCGACGGCGACGGTGAGTGGGACCGGACCGACGGCACCGGTGAGTGGCGCCGGTCCGACGACACCGGTGCGTGGGAGCGGTGTTCCGACGACGATGGGTGGGACAGGACCGCGCCGGGTTCCGGCGGGGGCGCCGTGCAGGAATGGCCATGGCCGGGCCGGGACGAGCGGAGCGAGGGTTTCTGGTCGGGCACCCGGCTGGCGGGCGACGATCCCCGCTGGATGGACCCGCCGGCGTCGGCGCCCCGGTCACCCGTGGTGCCCTACTCCGCGCCGCGGCCGCGTGCGGCACCGCGTCGGCGCGTGGCCGAGCCGGTCGGTGCCGCGACGGCGTCGGCCGTACGCCGTCGGGCCGGGACCGCCGGGGCGGGGGCGTGGGGCCGTCGTATCGAGGACGACCTGCTCGATCCCGATCCGGGCGGGCCGTGGCGGTCGCTGCTCTACACGGTCGCGTGCTACCTGGTGCCGGCGGTGCTGATCTTCGTCTGGTTGCTGACCCTGGACGGGCAGGTGCCGGCAGGGTGTGTCACCGACATCAGCGGAGGGGGTTGCGACTCGCCCCGGGCGCGGGCGCTCGGCTCGCTGGCAGCGGGCCTGCCGCGCTTCGGGTTGGCGCTGGCCAGCAGCCTGGTCGTGGCGCTGCTGCTGCGCCGGGTCGGGACGACGTGGCGTTCGGCCAGCGTCGCGCTGGCGGCGGCCGTGGTCGGCGGTGGCCTCTCGACGGTGATGATCAGCGCGGTGACGGGCCAGCCGATCGGCTGACGATCAGCGTGACCGCACGATCATGGTGCCGCTGCTCGCCGAACGCGCCGGCCGGCTTGTCGGCTGGTGATCAGCGTGGCCGCCCGATGGCTGGCGCACGGCCGCCCTGGTCGGTCCGCACCGCGACGGCACGAGCGGGAGCGTACGCCGCAGGTCGTACACGACAGGGCCCGCACCGGTCGGTGCGGGCCCTGTCGTGGTGCTCGGGTGAGGTGTCAGCCCTGAACGACGTTGAGGTCGAACTTGGCGCTCACCTCGGGGTGCAGCTTGATCTGCACCGGGTAGGAGCCGGTCGACTTGATCGGACCGGACAGCTCCAGCCGACGACGGTCGAGGGCCGGACCACCGGCGGCCTTGACGGCGTCGACGATCTCGGCCGGGGTGACCGAGCCGAAGAGCCGACCGCCGTCGCCGGCGCGGGCCTTCAGGTTGACCTTGAGGCCCTCGAGCTGGCCCTTGACCTCGTTGGCGTGGCCGAGGTCGCGGATCTCGCGGGCCGAGCGGGCCCGCTTGATGACCGTGACCTGCTTCTCCGCACCCTTGGTCCAGGCGATCGCGAAGCCCTGCGGCAGCAGGTAGTTACGGCCGTAGCCGTTCTTGACCTCGACGATGTCGCCCGGGGCACCGAGGCCGGACACCTCCTGAGTCAGGATGATCTTCATATCGGTGCCTCCTCTCAGCGGGCCGTGGCCGTGTACGGCAGGAGCGCCATCTCACGGGCGTTCTTGACCGCACGGGCGATCTGCCGCTGCTGCTGCGAGGTCACGCCGGTCACCCGCCGAGCGCGGATCTTGCCGCGGTCGGAGATGAACTTGCGCAGCAGCGCGGTGTCCTTGTAATCGATGTAGGTGATCCCGTCCTTGTCGAGCGGGTTCACCTTCTTCTTCGGCTTGCGAAGTGCAGCGGCCTTGGCCATTGCTCGTGCTCCTGGTTTGCGATCGCGGGCGCTCGGCGCCATTAGAACGGGGGCTCCTCGTCGAAGTTGCCGCCACCCGAACCACCGCGCGAGGGTGCCGGTGCAGCCGAGGCCCAGGGGTCGTCGAAGTTGCCTCCGCCGCCGCCCTGGCCACCTCCACCACCACCGCCGAAGCCGCCGCCACCGCCGCCGGAGCGGGACATCTTCTGCACCTTCGCCGTGGCGTAGCGCAGCGACGGGCCGATCTCGTCGACCTCGAGCTCGATGACGGTGCGCTTCTCGCCCTCGCGCGTCTCGTACGACCGCTGACGCAGCCGGCCCGAGACGATCACGCGGGCGCCCCGCTGGAGCGACTCGGCGACGTGCTCCGCCGCCTGCCGCCACACGGTGCACGCCAGGAAGAGCGGCTCGCCGTCCTTCCATTCGCCGGAGGCCTTGTCCATGAACCGGGGCGTCGAAGCGACCCGGAACTTGGCGACCGCCGCACCGGACGGGGTGAACCGCAACTCGGGGTCATCGGTCAGGTTGCCGATGACCGTGATGGTGGTGTCTCCTGCCATGACCATCTCCTCGCGCACTCATCAGTTCTGCCGTACAGGCTCTCAGAGCCCTCCGACAGTGCCGATGAGGCTGATCCGGGTGGACCGGGGTTGAATGCTTTAGCGCATCTCCGGCCGGATGACCTTGGTGCGCAGCACGGACTCGTTGAGCCGCAGCTGACGGTCCAGCTCGGCCACCGCTGCGGGCGTCGCCTGCAGGTCGATGACGGCGTAGATGCCTTCGGCCTTCTTGTTGATCTCGTACGCGAGGCGCCGGCGGCCCCACACGTCCGTCTTTTCGACCGAGCCACCCGCAGTCCGGATCACGTTCAGGTACGTGTCGAGGGACGGGGCGACGGTGCGCTCCTCGAGGCTGGGATCGAGGATCACCATGACTTCGTAATGACGCAAGACGTGCTCACCTCCTGTGGGCTAAGCGGCCACGGTCCTTCCGTGGCAGGAGGTCGTGCGTCGTGGCCCGCGCCGGTTCCGGGGGAACCCGGCCGTACGCGGACAACCGGACCAGGATACCCGGTCCCGACGATCATGCCCGCGGTGGTCGGCGGCGCCCTTCCACCGGGCGAGGCGACGGGGGCTCGCATCGACGTCGCTGTCGATGCGAGCCCCCGTACACGAGGCCGCGGGGCGTCCCGTCCGCATTCCTTGGGTGGGACCTGGGGAGGAACGACCACACCGATGAGGTTGGACCGGGGACGCCCCGCGGAGCTTTATCGTGTTGTTACCTGACGTTACAACGGCTCTTGCCCCTTGTCGGGGGAAATGGCGGAATTCTCCGACAAATTTCCCGATGAGCCCGGTTCCGTCGGGGCGGGCCCCCGCCGCGCCGGGCCGCGCGACGAGGGTGCCCCGCTCTCGGGCGGTTCGACGCGCCTCCGGGACAGGCCGACCAGCGGCCGTTCCGGGCCGGCTGCGGCAACCGTGGATCCCACTCGCATCAACGACCACCGCCGCCGAGAGGTGACGCGAGGAACGGCGAGTCCGCCACCGCCGTCATCCCGGCTGTCGGCGACGCGACGTAGGCTCCCCTGCATGCGTATCGGAGCCCACGTCGATTCGACCGACCCGGTGGCGGAGGCGACCGCCCGAGGGGCCGAGGCCGTGCAGTTCTTCCTCTCCGACCCACAGGGGTGGAAGGCGCCGAAGCCGCGCGAGGACGCGGACCGGCTGCGGGCCGCGGGCGTCGACCTCTACGTGCACGCGCCGTACGTCATCAACGTCGCGACCCTGAACAACCGGATCCGGATCCCCAGCCGCAAGCTGCTGCTCGGGCACGCCCAGGCGGCCACCGCCATCGGCGCCAAGGGGCTGATCGTGCACGGCGGGCACGTGAACGCCGGCGACGACCTGGCCGTCGGCTTCGACAACTGGCGCAAGACCTTCGCGTACGCGGCGGACTCCGGCGGCTTCGGCGTGCCCGTCCTGATCGAGAACACCGCCGGCGGTGACAACGCCTGCGCCCGGCGGCTCGACGCGCTCGCCCGCCTCTGGGACGCCGTCGGCGATCACGAGGTGGGCTTCTGCCTGGACACCTGCCACGCCCACGCCGGCGGGGAGGAGCTGCTCGGGCTCGTCGACCGGGTCAAGGCCATCACCGGCCGGATCGACCTGGTGCACGCCAACAACTCCAAGGGCGCGTTCAACTCCGGCCAGGACCGGCACGACAACCTCGACGGCGGCACGATCGACCCGGAACTGGTGGTGGCGGTCATCCGCGCGGCCGGCGCACCGGTCATCGTCGAGACCCCGGGCGGGGTCGACGGTCAGGGCGCCGACATCGCCTTCCTGCGCGACCGGCTGGGCGCGGGGAGCCCGGCGGCATGACGACCGAGCAGTCCGCCTCCGGCAGTCCCCGTCCCGACGCAGCCGCCGAGAAGGCCGGCACTGCCGGGAAGACGGAAGCCGCCGGAAAGACCGACGCGACCGGCGCCACGCCCGGCCCGGCCGCCACCGGGACCGCCGGGGCCGAACCCGGGACCGGCGGGACCCAGTCCAAGGCCGGGGCGGCCGAGCCCAAGGCCGGAGCGGCCGAGCCCAAGGCCGGCGGAACCGTCAAGGACGGCACCAAGGCGGGCGCAGCCAGCAAGACGGACACCAAGGCGGGCAAGGACGACGCCAAGGCAGCCGACAAGCCGGACGCCAAGGCGGGCTCGGCCGGTGCGGACGGTGCCGGCGGCGCGGGCAAGGGCGGCGACAAGGCGGCCAGCAAGGATCAGGACGGGGGTGACAAGGACGGAAAGCCGGACCGGTGGGAGGCCTTCGCGTCCGCCCCCGAACCGGTGCCCTCCCGGATCGGGCGCGCCGCGCGGGCGGTGGGCCGCCTGCTGATCCACGAGTGGACGCTCGCGACGCTCGCCTCGCTGGCGTTGGCCGTGCTGCTGACCTGGCCCACGCTGCGCTACCCGCGACACACCCTGCCGCAGGACTACTGGGATCCCAGCCTCCAGGCGTGGCAGATGGCCTGGTCGGGGCACATCCTGCTGACCAACCCGGGGCAGCTGTGGCAGTCGAACACCTTCTTCCCGGAGTCCTGGAGCTTCGCCTTCTCCGACACCCTGCTCGGCTACGCCCCGGCGGGCATGATCGGCACCGGTCCCGAAGCCGCCGTGCTCCGCTACAACATCATGTTCGTGCTGGCCCACGCGCTCGCCATGCTCGGGGCGTACGCGCTGGCCCGTCAGCTCGGCGCCGGCCGGATCGGCGCGGCGGTGGCCGGGGCGAGCTTCGCGTACGCGCCGTGGCTGCTGGCCCAGGCCGGGCACCTGCACGTGATCTCCAACGGCGGCATCCCGCTGGCGTTGGCGATGCTCGCCCGGGGGCACGGCTGGTCGTTGCGGCACGGGTACCGCCCCGAGCGCCGGCACGACGGCTGGGTCTACGCCGGCTGGTTCGTGGCGGCCTGGCAACTCAGTCTCGGCTTCGGCATCGGGCTGCCGTTCGCGTACTTCCTCGCCGGGACCGTGCTGGTCGCGGCCGTCACCTGGTTCCTGCGGCGGTGGGTCGTCCGGCCGGTCAAGCGCCCGTTCGGTCGCCGGTTGCTGATCGCGGACCTGGTCGGCGGCCTGTTCTTCGCCGGTGTCGGCGCCCTGCTGGCCATCCCGTACTTCAAGGTGGCGGGGGCGCACCCGCAGGCAGAGCGTTCCATCGGCGACATCGGTGTCTACTCGCCGCCGGTGGCGGGCTTCTTCACGGCGCCCGCCGAGTCGCGGGTCTGGGGCGCCCTGCACGAGGGCGCGCGGGCGGCGCTGCCCTGGCACCCGGAGATGACCCTGCTGCCCGGCTTCGTGCTCTACGCGCTCGCCGCCGGCGGGCTCTTCTTCTCGGTGTGGAAGCTGCGCCACCGGCTGCTGCTGCTCGTCGGGGTGGTGGTGACGATGGTGCTCGCCATGGGCACCCGGTTCTTCGACGGCACCTTCACCTACGTGCCGCTGTTCGACCACCTGCCCGGCTGGAACGGCATCCGTACCCCGGGCCGGCTGATGCTCTGGACCACGCTGCTGCTCGGGCTGCTCGCGGCGGGCGCGGTCAGCGCGTTCGCCACCCGGGTCCGGGAGGTCTACGCCGAGCGGATCCCCTCCTGGCCGAGCCCGTGGCTGCGGCTGGCCACACTGCTGCCGCTGGTGCTGGTGCTCGGCGAGGGGCTGAACGCCACGCCGCACCCGGTCGTGCCGTCCCAGCCGGCCGCGATGCGCACCGTGGACGGGCCGCTGCTGGTGCTGCCGAGCAGCCAGAGCCTCGACCAACCGGTCATGCTCTGGTCCACCAGCAAGTTCCAGGACGTGGTCAACGGGGGCAGCGGTTTCACCCCGCGCCAGCTCGACGACGTACGCCGGGTCACGCTGGCCTTCCCCGACCAGACCAGCGTCGACTACCTGCGCGTCCTCGGCGTGCGCAACGTGCTGCTGATGCGGGACCACATCGCCGGCACGCCGTGGGAGGTCACGGTTGACGCGCCGGTCGACGGGCTCGGCATCACCCGCGAGGAGATAGGGAACATGGTGGTCTACCGCTTGTGACCCTCGTCGCCCTCACGTCGGCCTCGAAGCAGCCTCCCGGTCGTCCGATCCTCGGAAGAGCTTGCGGGCAGCGGAGAGGATCGCCAACACGGCGACCGTGAACAGCCCGGACAGCCCGTTCAACCACCAGTCGACCGTGTCGGCGGAGAAACACAGGCTGTCCGGCGTGCAGTCGGCGTCGCCGAGTTCGAACCTGCCGGCAATGACTCCGGCGGGAAGGCAGGCCAGCGCGACACAGCCGCCCAGGCCGAAGAACCACCCGGACACCCGCCGGACGAGGACCAGGCCGAGCCAGACCGTGACGAGCAGCGCGGGCAGGAGCGCGTCGACGGCGCTCACGCCGGCCAACGGGTCATGACTCTCGACAGGACGCCATCAGGACGTCACTCGCCGGCCACCGTCCAGCCCGTCCCCGTCCCCGCCGCTGACGGCCGGGGCCGTCAGCGCCGAGCTGGCCGCCAGCTCCGTCGGTTGCGGCGAGGCCGGGGCTGGTCGACGCCAGCGGGCCACCCAGGGTGCGTCCCTGGTGCCGTTGAACACCCCACCGTCCGGATCATCCGGATAGGTCTTGCGGACCGCGTCCAGTTCGGGGTGCAGGATCTCCCGGACGACAAGCACGCAGAGCAGCACGACGGTGGCCAGGCGCAGCGTCGAGGCCAGCACGAAGACACCCTCCGGGAAGACCGGCCGGCTGGTCGCCGCGCCGAGCAGCTCGCCGTAGAAGGCCACGAAGTAGCAGACCTCGGCCACCTGCCAGGCGAGGAAGGCGCCCCACTTCGGGCGGGCGAGCACCACCAGCGGCAGCAGCCAGAGCACGAACTGCTGCGACCACACCTTGCTGAAGATCAGGAAGGCGGCGACCACCAGGAACGCGAGCTGGGCGAGCCGGGGCCGGCGCGGCGCCAGCAGCCCCAGCGCGGCCACCCCGAGGCAGGCCAGCCCGAAGAGGGCGTACGACAGGGTGTTCAGCGTCGGGATGTTGGCGTTCAGCCACTCGAACGGCCCGAGGTCGGCGGGGTTGGCGTTGCCGAACTTTCCGTCCACGTAGCGGCCGATGTACCAGAGGGTGCCCCAGTCGATGGGCCGGGTCGAGTTCAGCTCGAAGAAGCGGTCCCAGTTCTCCCGGTAGGGAATGGCGACCGGAAGGTTCACGAGGACCAGGGAGACGAGGGCCGCGCCGAAGGCGGTGAGGGCGGCGCGGAGCCGCCCGGCGCGCAGTCCCAGCACCAGGATCGGGCCGAGGATGAACAGCGGCCACATCTTGGCCGCCCCGGCGAGACCGAGCAGGACGCCGGCCGCCAGTGGTCGGCTGCGGGCCCAGGCGAAGAGGCCGAACGCGGCCAGGCCGATGGCGAGCAGGTCCCAGTTGACCGTGGCGGTGAGCATCAGCGCGGGGGCGAGCGCGAAGAGCGCGGCGTCCCATGGTCGACGGCGGCGTAGGGCGAGGAGCACCGCCACGGTGGCGACCGCCAGCGCGCCGAGCACCAGCGCGTTGAGGTTGTAGAACCACATGCCCTGGTTGATTCCCGGGTCGTTCTGGCCGAGGGCGTGCACGGGCAGGCCGAGGGCGCCCATGAAGTACCCGGTGAGCACCGGGTACTCGACGGGGTGGTCCTGGTAGGGCACCGCACCCTCGTTGAGCCGCTCGGCGTAGTAGAGCGCCAGCACGTCGGTGTAACAGAAGCGGGTGTACTGCACGTTGTTCTGCCAGGCGCCGTCCTGGCAGGGCGACTTCTGCACCCAGTGCAACGCCAGGGTCAGGCAGACCAGGGCCAGGACGATGCGGGTCGCGGTCCAGAACCGGCTCTCCCGCCCGGCGGGCCGGTCCAGGGTGACGGCGTGGTCGCCCAGCGGGCCGCCGATCGCGCCGGAGACGCCCCGGACGAAGCCGTCGGAGCGGGACGGATGGTCAGGGGCACCGGCGTCGTCGATGCCTCGCGTCGACTGCGTGCTCATGAAGGTGCATCCTGCCGTACATCGGGCCTCCGCGTCCCCTCCCTCTCACGACACGTCGATACGTGGAACGCCGCCGGCGGCCGGAAAGTTGCTCCGGCCGCCGGCGGCGTTCGTCGATCAGTCGTTGTCCGGCCTGGGTGTCAGGCTCGGTAGCAGCCCGC
Organism: Micromonospora sp. USAFONa4; assembly: GCF_057197825.1. Classification (NCBI taxonomy): domain Bacteria; kingdom Bacillati; phylum Actinomycetota; class Actinomycetes; order Micromonosporales; family Micromonosporaceae; genus Micromonospora; species Micromonospora sp. USAFONa4. The sequence goes on from NZ_CM170072.1 coordinate 3,314,435, forward strand.
CGCCGCCACCGTCCCGGCCGGGGCGGGGATCAGTCGGGGCGGTGGGCCCGCCGGGGCCACCGGGGCCACCGGGGCCACCGGGAGGGGTGCCGCCGCCGTTGTTTCCACCGCCGTTGTTGCCGCCGGGCGGGCAGAGCAGGTCCAGCGGACCGCAGTTCGGCGGGCCCGACGGAGGCGGCGGGGGCGGGGGCGCCTCACCGTTGCCGGTGTTCGGGTCGCCGACGTTCGCCGCAGGCGGGAAGTCCTTCTTCTCCCATTTCTTGACCTTGTGTGCCTCGTCCATGAACCGTTCCCAGATGGTGCCCGGCAGGTTGCCGCCACTGATCTTGTCGCCGTTCTTCAGCTTGAGCGGCTTGCGGTCCTTGACGTTGCCGACCCAGACGGCGGTGGCGATCTGCGGGGTGTAGCCGATCATCCAGGCGTCGCCGTTGTCGTCGCTCTTCGCCTTGAGTTCCCAGGTGCCGGTCTTGGAGGCGGCCTTCCGGCCGTCGTCGAGCTTGTGGTTGACCCGCGCCGGGTACTGCTCCAGCACCGAGGTCACGTCCGCCACGACGTCCTTGTCGATGCGCTGCTCACCCTTGAGCGAGCCCTCGTCGGCGATCTTCTTCCACTTGCCGGTAGCCTCGTCCCGCTTCTCGACGGAGAAGAGGAAGTGGGCCTTGTGGTAGCGGCCCTGGTTCGCGAAGGTGGCGACGCCGTTGGCGTGGTCCAGGACGGTGATCGGGTACTGGCCGTAGCCGACGACGTGGAAGAACGGGTTCGGCGCGATGTCCTTCGGATCGGTCTTGGTGAGGTCGTAGCCCTTCGGCGGATTGGTGTCCGACCGCCACATCATGCTGACCCCGGCCTTGGCCGCCATGTCGACGACCTTGTCCGGGCCGATGTCCTGGCTGACGTGGTAGAAGGGCACGTTCAGCGACTTCAGGGTGGAGACCGTCAGGGTGCAGGAGTTGCCGCACTCGGGGTTGTCCACGCCGGCGTTGCTGACCTTGAACTTGGTGCCTTCGGGCGTGAAGGCCTTGCCCTTCCAGCGCGACTCGAGGGCCTTGCCCGCCTTGAGCGCCGCCGCCAGGGTGTAGATCTTGAAACTCGAGCCCGGCGGGTGACCGCCGTAGGGGTTGCCGGAGGAGTCGATGTTCTTGCCGGCGTAGTCGGTGCCGGTGCCGTTGTCACCGCCGTAGTAGGCGAGCACGCGACCGTTCTTCGGATCGATGGCCACCACCGCCGCCATCAGGTTCGGCGGCTGGTCGGAGAGTTCCGACCCCTTCTTGCTGCGCTGGGCGGTCTCGACGGCCGCCTCCTGGATCTTCGTGTCGATCGTGGTGCGGATCTTGTAGCCACCCGACATGAGCGCCTGGGAACAGAGCGGCTTGGCGTCGGTGACCTGCTCCTCCTTGTCGACGCAGAGGCCCTTGTCCCGCATCTCCTGCTTGACGTAGTTGATCACGTTGCCGTACGGGGTGTTGACGCCGAAGTCGATGCCGGCGCCGCCCTGGCTCGGCTTCTTGGGCATCGGGTACTCGGCCAGAGTGGGCGCCGCCGGCTTGCCCGGGGCGTTCAGCCAGCCCTCGGCGACCATGCCGCTGATGACGTACTCCCAGCGGGACTTGGCGTCGACCAGGTTGACCGCCGGGTCGTAGCCCTTGTGGCCCATGCCGGCCTCCGGCTGCTTGATCAGCGCGGCGAGGACCGCGCCCTCGGCCACGCTCAGCTTGTTCGCCGGCTTGCCGTAGTACGTCTGCGCCGCCGCCTCGATGCCGTGCGCGCCCCGCCCGAAGTAGATGATGTTCAGGTAGTGCTGCATGATCTGCGGCTTGGTGTACTCGTCGTTCAGCTTGGAGGCGAGGATCGCCTCCTTGACCTTCCGGGCGTAGGTGTCGTCCTTCAGGTTGTCGAACGCGTTGCGCGCGTACTGCTGGGTGATCGTCGAGGCGCCCTGCTTGCTGCCACCGGAGACGTTGTTCCACGCGGCCCGGACGATGCCCTTGTAGTCCACACCCGAGTGCTCGTAGAAGTTGCGGTCCTCGGCCGCGGCGACCGCGTCCTGCACGTGCTTCGGGATCTGGTCGATGGTGACCAGGGTCCGGTTCTGCGTGCCGACCTTCGCGATGATCGTCTTGTTGTCGGACGCGTAGAGGGTGGTCGCCTGCGGCGGCGTGGTGTCCTCCGGAAGGACCACGTTGGTCGAGTAGTAGGTGAAGCCGACGACGCCGAGCCCGGCGAGCATGATGAACACGGCGAAGGCGGCGATCAGCATGTTGACCCGCTTGCGCTTCTTCGCCCGCGACGAACCGGCCGGGTCGCCCGCGCCGCGCCCGCGCCGACCGGGGCCGGTCGGCCCGCCGGGCCCACCAGGGCCGCCTGCGGCCGGGGAGACGCTCGCCCGGGCCGAGGCACGGCCGCTGACGCCGCCGACCGCCGCCGACCCGACGCTGGCCCGTCCGGCCGGGGCGGCGCCGACGGCGGCGGAGCCCACCGAGGCGCGACCCGCCGGCCCGCCGGCCGGGGAGACCGGCACCGAAGCGCGACCCGAGCCCGCCGCCCGGCCGGCGCCGGGTGCGGGCGGGACCGGCGCGGCCCGGCCCGGCGCCGCCCGACCGACCGAGGCCGAACCCACCGAGGCGGAGCCCACCGAGGCCGTTCCGGCGCGCGGCGGGACGGCCGCGGAGGCTGAACCGGAGACAGAACCGCCGCGCGGCGGGACGGCGGCCGAGCCGCCGACCGAGGCCCGTCCGCCGGCGGCGCGGGGCGCGACCGAGGCGCGGCCCGCGGGTGCCGTACCGTCCTGTGCAGCCGACCAGCCGCCCCCGGAGGCGTCGCCGCCGGGGTCGCCGTGCTGGCCCGGGATCTGGGCCCGCCCGCGCGGGGAACTGGAATCGCCGTACGAGTTCATTCCTCACACCCTGCCGTCGCGGTGGGACGCGACTGCGCCGCCACCGGTTTGCCGTGAGATGGGACACCTGTCGAGGGCGGCACGTGCGTGCCGGTCGACCGGTGCCACTTGCGAATCAATCGGGCCAATCAGACCAACGATCCGTCGGTCTCCCCAGGCGTGCGTGCGCTGGCCGGGGTCGGCCGATCGAGCGAAGATCACCGTTGCGCCTCTCGCCTCCGTCGACTGCCCGCACCGTTGCCCGAGGCGGCCGCGCCGCCCACCGCGTCCTGCTCCTGCCCACCCTCCGGACTCCCGGCCAGGCCGTCCCGGCCGAGCAGGTACTGCTCGACGAGATGGTTCCAGTCACAGCCGAGGCACACCTCCACCACGAAGACCTGGAACTCACGCACCGTCATCGCCAGCACCGGCAACTCGGCCAGTGTCCGGGCCTGGCCGGCGGACTGCTTGAGTTCGTCGCCGTAAATGTAGTGGACGTGGGTCAGGTTCTCGCTCCGGCAGATCGGACACCGCTCGTCGGTCGGCTCACCGTGGAAGCGGGCGGCGTTCTTCAGGTAGGGCGAGGCGTCGCAGACGTCGTACGTGCCGACCCGGCCCGCGAGGAGCTCACGCAGCACCGCTCGCTTCCGGAGCGAGTAGTCGACTACCTGGCGCTGCGTACGCATGCGGAGAAGGGTACGCGGTCTCGTCGGACGGGGCGACCACGGTGACGATGCGTGACCGAAGAACCTCGGAGCGGGGGTTTGCCCTGATCACGGCGATCCGCTAGCGTGCGATGTATCGGTCCGATACATCGCGGCGGTTACTGCTCCGCGTAGAGGGTACAGAGAGGATGGCCCGTGCTCGAGCTCGCCATCCTCGGCCTCCTGCAGGAGTCTCCGATGCACGGCTACGAGCTGCGCAAGGAGCTGACCGCCAAGCTCGGTGCGATCAGGGCGGCGATCAGCTACGGCTCGCTCTATCCCACGCTGCGCAGGTTGCAGGCGGCGGGATGGATCACCGAGGCCGCGGAGGCACCCGCCACGGTCGAGGAGGCTCCCGCGCTGACCAGCCGACGAGGTCGGGTGGTCTACGAGATCACCGCGGAGGGCAAGGAACGCTTCGCCCAACTGATCGCGCAGACCGGGCCGGAGACGTACGACGACACGGGTTTCGGCGTGCACTTCGCGTTCTTCGCCCGGACCGACCAGGCGACCCGACTCCGCATCCTCGAGGGTCGCCGGCGAAAGATCGAGGAACGCCGTGAAGGGCTTCGCGACGTGCTCGGCCGGGCGGCCGAGCGGCTCGACGCCTACACGCTGGAACTGCAGCGCCACGGCCTGGACGCCTGTGAGCGCGAGGTCCGCTGGCTGGAGGAGCTCATCGCCAACGAGCGCTCCGGCCGTGCCCCGACGGTCCCGTCAACCGGGACGGCCGGCGGCCGACGAGAAGACAACAGCCCGCCTCCGCCTGGAGAGTCCAGGAAAGAGCGGCCGTGATGAAGAAGAAGGAGGCAGACGCTATGGGCTCCGTCCGCGTCGCCATCGTCGGTGTGGGTAACTGCGCCTCGTCCCTCGTACAGGGCGTGGAGTACTACCGGAACGCCGACCCGAACGACCGCGTCCCGGGTCTCATGCACGTCACCTTCGGCGACTACCACGTTTCGGACGTGCAGTTCGTCGCGGCGTTCGACGTGGACGCCAAGAAGGTGGGCATGGACCTCGCCGAGGCGATCGTCGCCAGCGAGAACAACACCATCAAGCTCTGTGACGTGCCGCCGACCGGCGTCACCGTGCAGCGCGGTCCGACCTTCGACGGTCTGGGCCAGTACTACCGCGAGATCGTCGAGGAGTCCGACGCCAAGCCGGTCGACGTCGCCCAGGCGCTGCGCGACGCGCAGGTCGACGTCGTGGTCTCGTACCTGCCGGTCGGCTCCGAGCAGGCCGACAAGTTCTACGCCCAGGCCGCGATCGACGCCGGCTGCGCGTTCGTCAACGCGCTTCCGGTCTTCATCGCCTCCGACCCGGAGTGGGCCAAGAAGTTCGAGGACGCGGGCCTGCCGATCGTCGGTGACGACATCAAGAGCCAGGTCGGCGCCACCATCGTGCACCGCGCGCTGGCGAAGCTGTTCGAGGACCGGGGCGTCGAGCTGCTGCGCACGTACCAGCTCAACTTCGGCGGCAACATGGACTTCATGAACATGCTGGAGCGCAACCGCCTGGTCTCGAAGAAGATCTCGAAGACCCAGTCGGTCACCTCGCAGATCCCGCACGAGATGAGCAAGAGCGACGTGCACATCGGCCCGTCGGACCACGTGCCGTGGCTGGACGACCGCAAGTGGGCGTACATCCGCCTGGAGGGCCGCTCCTTCGGCGACACCCCGCTCAACGCCGAGCTCAAGCTCGAGGTGTGGGACTCGCCGAACTCGGCCGGTGTCATCATCGACGCCGTCCGCGCCGCGAAGATCGCGCTGGACCGGAAGATCGGCGGCCCGATCCTGTCGGCCTCGTCGTACTTCATGAAGTCCCCGCCGGTGCAGTACGCCGACCACGACGCGCAGGCCGCCGTCGAGGCGTTCATCGCCGGTGACGCCGAGCGCTGACGCGCCGACAGCAGCACCGGCGAGGGCCGGGTCCGCGCGGACCCGGCCCTCGCCGCGTCCGGCCCTTCCACCCCGGGCTGAACCGGGCGGGCTGGGACGGGACCGCGTCAGGACCAGGCGCGACGCAGGGCGACCCCGGCCTCCAACTCCAGCAGCTTCACCTTCCGGTCCAGGCCGCCGCCGAAACCGACCAGCTTGCCGCCGGCGCCGACGATCCGGTGACACGGCACGAGCACCGGGATCGGGTTGCGGTTGCAGGCCACCCCGACCGCGCGGGCGGCACCCGGGTCGCCGAGCCGGCGGGCCACCTCGCCGTAGGTGAGCGTCTCCCCGTACGGGATGCGGGTCATCTCCCGCCAGACGCCCCGTTCGAAGTCGGACCCGCCCGGCGCGGCCAGCGGCACCGCGAACCCGGTCAGCTCGCCCGCGAAGTACGCCCGCAGCTCCGCCAGCGCCTGTCGGGCCGCCTCGTCGCCCGGCTCCTCGGCGGCGGCGTCGACCCGGCCGAAGTGGGCCCGGCACACGTGGGTGCCGTCGGTGGCGACGGAGAACTCGCCGATCGGGGAGTCGAGCACGGTCCAGCGCATCCCCCCATTGTCCCCGGTGCCCGCTGTACTGCCCCACGTCGCGGCCCCGCTGGGCCGTTTGCGTCCCGACCGACGTTGCGGGGCACCGATACCGTGCAGGCCGTGGCCACGGGGACGCTGATCTTCCTCATCACCGGCGGCGCGGGCGTCGCGGTGCTGGCGCTCGCCCTGCTCGGCGGCGAGCTGCTCCACTTCGGCAACCCGGACTTCGACGGTCCGGTGTCGGTGGAGGCGGTCGCCGGGTTCACCGGAGCGCTCGGCTTCGGCGCCGCGATCGTCAACGAGCTGGTAGGTGGGCGTACGCCCGGCATGATCGCCGTGGCCCTGGCCGGCGGCGTCGTCGCGGCCGTGCCCACCGCCTGGGCCGCGGCCCGGCTGAGCCGGGCGGCCCGCGACATGCGCACCGACCCCACTCCCACCCGCCACCACCTGGTCGGCGCGCTCGGCCTGGTGGTCACCCCCGTGCCCGCCGACGGCTACGGCGAGGTCCGGGTCCGGGTGGCCGGCCAGCCGGTCAAGCTCAACGCCCGCGCCGACCGACCGATCCCGGTCGGCGCCCAGATCTTCGTGGTCGAGGCGCTCAGCGAGACCAGCGTGCACGTCGAGACCTACTGAACCCCCCTCATAGAAAACAGGACGGTCACATGCCCCTTCTCATCGCCATCGGCGGCGCGGTCCTCCTCGTCCTCGTGCTCGTGCTCTTCGTGCTCTCCCGGATCAAGGTCGCCGGGCCGAACGAGGCCTTCATCGTCACCGGCCGCAAGGGCCGCACCACGCAGACCGCCGACGGCGGCCGGTCGACCGACAACTCCGGGCAGAAGGTCGTGCTCGGCGCGTCCGTCTTCGTCCTGCCCGTGGTGCAGAAGCTCCAGTCGCTCGACCTGTCCAGCCGGCGCATCGACGTCGGCATCAAGGGCGCGGTCAGCAAGCAGGGCATCCGCGCCGACCTGCACGGCGTCGCGATCGTGAAGGTCGGCGGCACCGAGGACGCCATCCGCGCCGCCGCGCAGCGCTTCCTGCACCAGCAGGACGAGATCGAGGACTTCACCCGGGAGGTGCTGGCCGGCGCGCTGCGCTCGATCGTCGGCCGGCTCACCGTCGAGGAGGTCATCCGGGACCGGGCGGCGTTCGCCAGCGCGGTCGCCGAGGAGGCCGAGCACTCGATGACCAACCAGGGCCTGGTGCTGGACACCTTCCAGCTCCAGGACATCCTGGCCGAGGGCTCCTACCTTCAGGACCTGGGCCGGCCGGAGGCCGCCCGGGTGCTCAAGGACGCGGCCATCGCCGAGGCGCGGGCCCGGCAGCAGGCAGAGCAGGAGCGGCTGCTCGCCGAGGAGGCCATCGCCGAGGCCAACCGGAACCTGTCGCTGAAGCAGGCCGCCATCCAGGCGGAGATCGACGCGGCCAAGGCGAAGTCCGCCGCCGCCGGGCCGCTGGCCCAGGCCGAGCGGGACCAGGCGATCCTCTCCGAGCAGCAGAAGGTCGCCGAGCGTAACGCCGAGCTCAAGCAGCGTCAGCTCGACACCGAGGTGCGCAAGCCGGCCGACGCCGCCCGGTACAAGGTGGAGCAGGAGGCCGAGGCGTCCCGCAACGCGGCCGTGCTGAACGCCGACGCGCAGCGCCAGGCCGTCATCGCCGCCGCCCAGGCCGCCGCCGAGCAGGCACGGCTCACCGGTGAGGGCGAGCGGGCCCGCCGGGCCGCGCTGGCCGAGGCCAACGCCATCGAAGGCGCCAAGGAGGGTGAGGCCGAGCAGCGCCGCCGCTCCGCCATCGCCGAGGCGGTCGAGCGGGAGGGTGCGGCCGAGGCCGCGGCCATCCTGGCCAAGGGGCAGGCCGAGGCCGACGCGATGGCCCGCAAGGCCGAGGCCTTCGCGGCGTACGGCGAAGCCGCCGTGCTGGACCTGCTGGTCAAGGTGCTGCCGCAGGTCGTCGAGGCGGCCAGCGCCCCGATCGGCGCGATCGACAAGATGACCGTCATCTCCACCGACGGTGCCTCGTCGCTGACCAAGTCGGTGGCGGGCAACGTGGCCCAGGGGCTCCAGCTCGGCAGCGACCTGACCGGCATCGACCTGGCCGGCCTGCTGGGGAAGCTCGGCTCGGCGGCGGCGACCACCGGCAACGGCAAGCCGCCCGTCGACGGTACGGCGGTCGAGACCCGCTGACGCGACCCGACACGACTGCCCGGGGTTGGGCAGAACGACGCCCGCCGAGCCGTGCTCCTGCAACGGCTCGGCGGGCGCCGACGTTCGGTGGGACGGTGGGGCGAAGCTCACCTGATGGTGGTGACCGCCCGGCGGACGCCGCGGTGGGCCGGCACCCGCCGCGCCGCCCTAGGGGCCGACACGGCGGGTGCCACAGCTCCGTCAGACGACGTCGACGGTGAACTTCTGTGCGGTCCCGAGGCCCAGGGTCGGGCTGGACCAGTCGATGGTCCGGTCCGCGATGAGCGGGTTGGCACCGGCGGTGATCGCCTGCCCGTCGACGTACGCGCGCAGATAGATGGAGCCGTCCGCGTTGTAGTCGATGAAGTCGAACACCTCTGCGGAGCCGACGGTGGTGCTTGTGGCGATCAACGGCTTCGTGCCCTCGCTCGCCGCGGTCACCAACTTGCCGTTCACCAGGGCGCGCAGCGTGAAGAAGCTCCCCTCCGGGAGGAAGACCAGTTCGTACTTCTCCCACCCGCCGACGGCAGCGGCGCCGGCGATCAGCGGCTTCGTGCCCGCACCGTCCGCGGCGACGAACCTGCCGTTCGCCGCCGCCCTGAGGCTGACGATCGGGTTCGGTGCCTCCAGGTCGAACTTCGCCGAGGCACCGATGGCATCGGCGCTCGCGATCAGCGGCAGCGTACCCCCGCCGTCCGCGACGACGAACTTGCCGTTCACCACCGCCTTGAGGCTGACGCTGCCATCGGTGTTGTGGACGATCTGGAACTTCTCCCACCCGCCGATGGCAGCGGCGGCGGCGATCAGCGGCTTCGTGCCCGCACCGTCCGCGGCGACGAACCTGCCGTTGGCCCGCGCCTTCAGCCCGACGTACCCGCTTCCGGCGTCGACGATGTCGAACTTCTCCCACCCGCCCATGGCAGCGGCGCTGGCGATCAGCGGCTTCGTGCCCGCACCGTCCGCGACGACGAACCTGCCGTTGACCCGCGCCTTCAGCCCGTACGAGCTGCGGGCCACCGGCCCGGCACCGACCTGGAGGAACCGGTCCAGCGAACGCTGCGTGTCGTGGACGGCGCCGGAGAGGCCACCGGTCACGATGCTGTCGCGCACCTGCGACGGGCTCCACGTCGGGTTCGCCGCCAGCAGCAGCGCTGCGGCGCCGGCGACGTGCGGTGACGCCATCGAGGTGCCGCTCAGCGTCGCGGCGCCCGTCGTGGAACCGATGGTGGCGGAGGTGATGCTGACGCCCGGCGCGAACGTGTCGACGCAGGCGCCGTAGTTGGAGAACCAGGCCCGCGCGTCGATCTTGTCCGTGGCGCCGACCGTGATCGCTGCCGGCACGGACGCCGGGCTCACCAGGCAGGCGTCCTGCATGGAGTTGCCCGAGGCGACCGCGTAGGTGATGCCGCTGGCGATCGAGGCGTTCACCGCGTCGTTGACCGCCTGGACGTTGCCGCCGAAACCGAGGCTCATGTTCGCCACAGCCGGCTTGACGGCGTTCGCGGTCACCCAGTTGATACCGCTGAGGAGTTCCTCGCTCGTGCCGGAGCCCTCGCAGTCCAGGACCCGCACCGCGACCAGCTTGACGTCCTTGGCGACGCCGTACCTGGTGCCACCCACCGTGCCCGCCACGTGCGTGCCGTGCCCGTCGCAGTCACTGGCGTCCTTGGTGGAGGTGCGGTCGGACATGGCGTTGAAGCCGTAACTGGCCCGGCCGCCGAAGTCCTGGTGCGTGATGTTGATACCGGTGTCGAGGACGTACGCGGTGACGCCCGCCGCCGACGTGCCGGGGTAGGTGTAGGAGCCGTCCAGCTTCGGCGACACCTGGTCGATCCGGTCCAGGCCCCAGGACGGCGGACTGCTCTGGGTCCCGGTGGCGGAGGCCCGTACTACGGGCTCCACGTAGGCCACCTGCGGGTCCAGCGAGAGCCGCTTCACCTGACCCGCGCTGGCCTCCATCGAGTACCCACGCAGGCCGTTGGTGAAGACCTTGCGTACCTTGCCCCCGTTCTTCTGCGCGAGCGCGGACGCGGCGGCCCGGGTCTCGCTCGGTGTTGCCTTGCCGTCCTTGAGGACGACGATGTAGCGGCCCGGTACGACCTCGCCGGGTTCGGCACCGCGCACGGGTGCCCGGGTCGGTTCGGCGGGCTCGGCCATCGCCGCGCCGCCCGAACCAGCGACGGCGACGGCCGTCGCGGAGGCGAGAAGCAGGCCCGCCACCGCTGAGCGGCGCGCAACGCCACGACGTCTCACAAATGACTCCCCGTTGATTCGAAGGACCGTCCGCTGTGGACTCGGACCGGTCACACGGCCAGCCTCTACCGGACTCGGAGGGCTGGAGAATTCCGCCCCATCATCAGTAATGATCAGTAGCTGACGCGTCAGCCATTCGGTCGATACGTTGGCGTCTCGTACTCGCTACGCGAAGCGGTACGCCCCGCTGTCGGAGGACGCCGGCCGGCATCGGCACCGGTCTGCGCTACAGGCCCTCGTCGCGGGCCCAGCGCAGCAGCTCCGCCTCGGCCTCGTCGCGGTCCAGCGGGCCACGCTCCAGGCGCAGCTCCTTGAGGTGCTTCCAGGCCTGTCCGACGACGGGCCCCGGCGGTACGCCCAGCAGCTCCATGATGGCGTTGCCGTCCAGGTCGGGCCGGACGCGCGCCAGGTCCTCCTCGGCGGCGATCCGGGCGATCCGCTCCTCCAGCGCGTCGTAGTCGGCGGCGAGCTGGGCCGCCTTGCGGCGGTTGCGGGTGGTGCAGTCCGACCGGGTCAGCTTGTGCAGTCGCGGCAGCAGGTCACCGGCGTCGGCGACGTAGCGGCGCACCGCCGAGTCGGTCCACTCGCCCCGGCCGTAGCCGTAGAAGCGCAGGTGCAGCGCCACCAGCGCGGTCACCTTGGCGGTGGTCTCCTTCGGGTAGCGCAGCGCCTTCATCCGGGCCTTGGTGAGCCGGGCGCCGACCACCTCGTGGTGGTGGAAGCTGACCCGGCCGTCCGAGCCCACCGCCTTCGTCGCCGGCTTACCGACGTCGTGCATCAGCGCGGCCATCCGCAGGACGAAGTCCGGCCCCTCGGTCTCGTACGAGACGGCGTTGCTCACCACGGTCAGGGTGTGCTCGTAGACGTCCTTGTGCTGGGCGTGCTCGTCGATCTCCAGCTTGAGCCCGGTCAGCTCCGGCAGGAAGCGCTCGGCGAGCCCGGTGTCGACCAGCAGCCGCAGCCCGGTGATCGGGTCCGCGCCGCAGAGCAGCTTGGTGAACTCGTCGCGGATCCGCTCGGCCGTGATCCGATCCAGGTCGCCGGCCATCCGGGTCATCGCCGCGTACGCGTCGGGGTGCACCACGAAGCGCAGCTGCGCGGCGAAGCGGGCCGCGCGCAGCATCCGCAGCGGGTCGTCGCCGAAGGACTCCGCCGGGGTGCCCGGGGTGCGGATCACCTTGGCGGCGAGGTCGTCCAGCCCGCCGTGCGGGTCGGTGAACCGGTGCTCGGGCAGGCTGACCGCCATCGCGTTGATGGTGAAGTCGCGCCGCCGCAGGTCCTCGGCGAGGTCGGTGCCGTACTCGACGACCGGGTTGCGGCTGACCTGGTCGTAGGACTCGGCACGGAAGGTGGTGATCTCCAGCCGCAGCCCGTCGCGCTGGCACCCGATGGTGCCGAACTCCCGGCCGGTCTCCCAGATCGACTCGGCCCAGCCGCGCACGACGCGCAGGGTCTCGTCGGGGTGCGCGTCGGTGCAGAAGTCGAGGTCGTCGCCGAGGCGGCCGAGCAGGGCGTCGCGTACCGAACCGCCCACCAGGTGCAGCTCGTGGCCGGCCCGCGCGAACCGGCGGCCCAACTCGTCGGCGACCGGGGAGACCCGGAGCAGTTCGGCGACGGCGTTGCGCTGCGCGGCGGTGAGTTCGCGGCGGTCGGCGGCGTGGGGAGCGGAGGCTTCGGACATGGGAGCGCCAGACTATCGGTCCCGACGGGGATGCGGTCCGCCGGGCGCGGGTAACGGGTGGCCGTTGACTATCGTCTGTGACGTGCGGGCCGTGCCCCGGCTCCGACGTACCTCTCTGCCTTGGAGGCGACAAGATGAGCGGCGGTCTCTACCGCAGCGCGAACGCCGCCCAGGGCGGCGCCGCGCCCGGCCGGCCGTCGGACGGCGCCACGTTCATCTCCGCCGAGCCGCTCAACCAGCCGGCCATGGAGTCGACGGCGCCGCCGCAGGAGCAGGTGGGCGAGGCCAGCGCTGCGGCCAACAGCGCGGTGATGGCCATGGGCAGCCTGGTCAGCCGCGGTACGGGCTTCCTGCGCAACCTGGTGATCGCGGCGGCGCTCGGCGGCGCGCTGGTCGGTGACGCGTACACCACCGCGCAGATCCTGCCCGGAATGGTCTACGAGTTCCTGCTCGGCGGCGTACTCACGAGCGTGCTGATCCCGGTGCTGGTACGGCGGCGCAAGTCGGACGCGGACGGCGGCCAGGCGTACGCCCAGCGACTGCTCACCCTGGCGGTCCTCGCCCTCGGCGTGGCCGCGTTGTTGGCAGTGCTGTCGGCATCGTGGTTGACCATGCTCTACGGCAGCGGTGAGTCGGCCGGCGAATATTCGAAGCTGGTCACGGCGCTGGCCCGCCTGATGCTGCCGATGATCTTCTTCTCCGGGTTGAGCGCGCTGATCAGCGCGGTGCTCAACACGCGGGGCCACTTCGCCGCCCCGATGTGGGCGCCGATCCTGAACAACCTGGTGGTGATCGCCACCGCCGGCCTCTACATCGCGGTCTTCGGCGCGGACATCATCAAGCCGGACGAGATGACGACCGGGCGGATCCTGCTGATCGGCGGCGGCACCCTGCTCGGCGTCGCCATCCAGGCCGCCGGCCTGCTGCCGGCGCTGCGCAAAGTCGGCTTCCGCTGGAAGCTCCGCTTCGACTTCCGGGCGCTCGGCCTGCGCGAGCTGGGCCGGCTCGGGGCGTGGATGTTCTGCTACGTCGCGGTCAGCCAGATCGGCCTGATCGTGCTGTTCAACCTGCTGAACCGGGCAGGCAGGGAGAACGCCGCCGGCCCGCTGATCTACAACAACGTGTTCCTGCTGCTGATGACGGCGCACGGCATCATCGCCGTCTCGATCATCACCGCGCTGATGCCCCGGATGAGCGCCGCCGCCGCCGACGGCCGGTACGCGGACGTGGCCGCCGACCTGTCCCGGGGCACCCGGACGGTCACCGCGGTGCTCGCCCCGATCGCGGTCTGCTACGCCGTGCTCGCCTCCCCGATCTCGTTCACCCTGTTCCGCTGGGGCGCCTTCGACGAGGGCAACGCCACCGCCACTTCCGTGGTGCTGCTCGCCGCCGCGCTCGCCCTGGTGCCGTTCGCCGTCAGCCAGCTCTTCACGTTCGCCTTCTACGCCCTGCCGGACACCCGCACCCCGGCGCTGATCAACATCCCGGTGGTGGCGCTGCGCATCGGGGTGCAGATCGTGCTCTTCGCGGTCTTCTCCGCAAGCTTCGCCGGCGCCGGCATGATGATCGGCAACGCCGTCTCCTACCTGGCCGCCGCGATCGCCTCCGCCTGGCTGCTACGTCCCCGGGTGGGGCGGATCGGCCTCGGCGAGATCATGCGCACCGGCGCGCGGGTGGCGGTCGCGGCGCTCGGCGCGGCGGTGGTCGGCCTGATCGTGGTCAAGCTGCTGCCCGGCGACGACACGCCGAGCCGCCTGGAGGCCGTCGTCCAGCTCGTGGTCGGTGGCGCGGTGATCGGCGGGACGTACCTCGGGCTGGCCATGGTCCTGCGGATCGGCGAGATCACCGAGGTCGTGGGCATGGTCCGCCGCCGGCTGGGCCGCTGACCGAAACCCGTCTCTCGGGCGCGGGCGACACGCTGCGGGCGGACTGCACTCTCTGTGAACGAGGATCACCAGCCTGGGGATGCGCCTGTGGATAACTCCGCGATTCGCCGCTCAGACACCGAAAGGTCCTGTGGATAACCAGCCGTACGGATGAGCATGGCGGTCCGGTCGGGGGGAACCCGGCTGCGTCGACGCGATCGCCGCAACGGCCGGCCCCCTCCCTGCGGGTGCTTGCGGCCAACCTCTAGATTGGCCAGTACATGTGCCAGCAACGTGGCTGACAGCGGGAGTAACCGGACAAGTCGGCCGCCTGCCGGCAGCTCGGCCCGGGAGCGGCGCGAAGATGACATGTCGGGGAGACGGCCAACCCGGGTAAGGTCGCTCTCGACGGGTACGGCAGGCGCCGGCGCTCCGCGTCGACACCGGTCGGCCGGTTCCTTCGAAGGCAGAGCGGGAAGCCACATGCCCAGCAGCGCGGGTCCATCGATCGACACGATCACCGAGGGAGGACGGGTGACCCAGGTCGGCGAAGGTCAGGAGGCGGAGGAGAGCGCTCCTCAGGTCATGACCTTCGGTGCTCCCACGGCCGGTGAGATCCTCGCCGAGCGTTACGAGCTGGTCGAGCACATCAACAACGACAGCGCGGGTCGGCTGGTCTGGCGTGGGGTCGACGTCATCCTGCGCCGTCCCGTCGCGGTCGTGCTGCGGTACCCGGGTGGCGACTCGGCCACCGAGATGCTCCAGGGCGCCGTCGCGGCCAGCCGCGTCATCCACCCCAACCTGGTCGGCGTCTACGACGCGATCGACGAGGCCGAGCGGGCGTACGTGGTGCGGGAGTGGGTCGACGGGCAGTCGCTGCGCGAGCTGGTAACCGACGGGCCACTGGACCCGGCGCGCGCCACCACCATCGGCAACGCGGTCGCCAGCGCCCTCGCCGCCGTGCACGCCACCGGCATGGTGCACGGCAACGTCCACCCCGGCACGGTGATGATCAGTGACGACGGCCGGGTGGTGCTGGCCGACGCGCGCACCGACGGCGCCGACAGCCAGCAGAGCGACGTCCGCGCGATCGGCGGGGTCCTCTACTTCGCCCTGACCGGGCACTGGCCGCACGCCGAGGCCCCGCTGCGTGGCGCCACCGCCGGCCACGGCCGGGCCGCCATCCCCGACGCCGTACGCGACGCGGCCGGCGCTCTCGCCGCCCCCCGGCAGGTGCGGGCGGGCGTGCCGGCGTACCTCGACGACCTCACCATGGACCTGCTGGACGCCGAGATCGAGCCGCCCTCGTCGGACGTGCTCGCGGCCGAGCTGGCCCGGCTGGACGTGCCGGCCGACGAGCAGTTCCTCGACAGCGCCGGCCCGCTGCGCTTCGCGGCCGACACCGGCGAGGAGCCGTCGCCGCTCGCCGCTGCCGGCGGACGCAAGGTCGCGATCGGCATCGCCAGCCTGCTGGCGGTCGCCCTCGTCGGCCTGCTGATCGGCATCACCGCTCTCGGCGGCGGTGACGACGACCCACAGACCAATCCGGTCGCCGCGCCCTCGTCGAACGCGCCCGCCGGCGACGCCACCCCGGCCGCCATCACGGCGGGGCCGCTGAAGATCAGCACCGCCCGGATCATCGACCCGGAGGGCGACCGGACCGAGGTCCGCAACGCCGACAAGGTGCACGACGGGGACGAGGACGAGGGCTGGGAGACCCAGACCTACCGGGGGCGCGCCAACTTCGGCAACCTCAAGAAGGGCATGGGCGTCTGGATCGACCTCGGCGGCGAGCACACGGTCAAGTCCGTGCAGGTGCTCCTGTCCGCGCGGGGCGCCTCCGCCCAGCTCTACGCCGGCACCACCGACCGGCCGTCGTCGTCCTCCGGTGACGCCCAGCTCTTCGCGGACTACAGGAAGACCGCGATCGGCCAGCCGTTCGAGGAGCACGAGGGCACCAAGATGACCTTCAACGGCTTCAACGCCGACCAGAAGTACCGCTACCTGCTGTTCTGGATCACCGAGCTGCCGTCGAGCGACGGCGGCTACAAGCTCGGCGTCCAGGAGATCACGGTCCAGGGGTCGTGAGGCGGCCACCGCGCTCCGGGCACCGCATCCGCCGGACGTGGTGATGGGCGTACGCGGGGAACGGGTGACCGGTGGGCCGGCGGGTCCGCCGGTCTCGTCGTCGGTGCCGGCGTCCGGGCCGGCGGACCTCGATCTCCTGCACGCCCACGTGGCCGGCGACCCGCACGCCTTCACCGAGCTCTTCCACCGGCACCGGGACCGACTCTGGGCGGTGGCCCTGCGCACGCTCGGCGACCGCGAGGAGGCCGCCGACGCCCTCCAGGACGCCCTGCTCTCCGCCCACCGCGCCGCCGGGCGGTTCCGGGGCGACTCGGCGGTCACCACCTGGCTGCACCGGATCGTGGTGAACGCGTGCCTGGACCGGATCCGCCGCCGCCAGGCGCACCCGACGGTGCCGCTGCCGGACGGGGTCCGGGACACCGACTCCGGCACCGGGGGCGTCGAGCCGGCGGCACCCGTGCAGGACCACGACACGGCGCTCGTGGTCCGGCAGGCGCTCGCCGAACTGCCGGCCGAGCAGCGGGCGGCGCTGATCCTGGTCGACGTGCAGGGCTACCCCGTGGCCGAGGTGGCCCGGATTCTCGACGTGGCCGAGGGGACGGTCAAGAGCCGGTGCGCCCGGGGCCGGGCCCGCCTGGCGACACAGCTCGGACACCTGCGCCCCGCCAGGCAGAAGCCGGAGCCGCAGGCCACCCCGCAGCGGGCGGAGCCGGCCCCGGCGACGGGCCCGAACGTGCCGGCCGTCACCCGAGGGAACCCGCGGTCGCCCGAGGGCGTCCGATCGGGGTCGGGACGGTCCCGGCGGGATCTCCACCAGGAGGACGCGTGACTGCCGGGGGGTACAGGGAGGTCGACCACGACCTGCTCGCCGACTACCTCGGCGGGGCGCTGGACGGCACCCCGGACGAGGATCTCGTCGCCCGACTGGTCGACGAGGACCCCGGCTGGGCGCAGGCGCACGCGCTGCTGGCCCCGGCCATGGCGGACGTCCACGCGGACCTGGCCACCTGGGGCGCGTCCGCCCCCGAGATGCCGGCCGACGTCACCGACCGGATCGTTGCCGCCCTGGCCCACGCCACGGCGTCCGACGCCGCCACCGCGTCCGACCTCGGCACCGCGTCCGACCTCGGCACCGCGTCCGACCTCGGCACCGCGTCCGACCTCGGCACCGCGTCCGACCTCGGCACCGCGTCCGACCTCGGCACCGCGTCCGACCCCGACCCCGGCACCGTGGACTCCGCCGGGCCGGGCCGGGCCGAGCCGGGCGGCCGGAGGGCTGGGGACGACGCGACGTCCGCCGAGGAACGGTCGGCGGAGGGTCAACCGACGGTCAGAACGGGCATCGGGGCGGTGCCGGCACAGCCGCTCGGCGGGTCCGGGAGACGTCCTGCCGGCGTACCCCGGTCGGAGCCGGGTCGCGGCGGGGCCACCGGGCCCGGGCGACGACGGCGCCGCTGGTCCCGGCTGGCCGGGCCGGTCGCGCTGGCCGCCGTGTCGATCGCGGCGGTCGGGCTCGGCGTCGACCAGCTCACCAGGGACCAGCAGACGGGCGGCGCTGCGGACTCGGCGTTGCCCGCGACGAACCGTGAGGGCGCCGCCCCCGCCGCCACGCCCTTCCGGATCGCCGGCGAGCCGTCGGTGCGCAGCGGAACGGACTACACGCCGGAGTCCCTGGCCGCCCTTGCGTCGTCGCCGAAGGCACGGCCGTTCACCGGCGGCCCGCCCGGGGAGCAGCCCGGCGTCCAGGCGGAGGGCGGGCGGCTGCCCGGCTCCGTAACCGGGCTCGACCGGCTCACCGACCCCGCCGCGCTGGGCGCCTGCATCGGCGAGATCAAGGCCGAGCACGGCAACGGTCCGCTGGTGGTAGACGTGGTCGACTACGCCCGGTTCCAGGGTCGCCCGGCGCTGATCGTGCGCTTCACCGACGCCACGGGAGCGCACTGGGCCTGGGCGAGCGGGCCGGAATGCGGTGTGCCCGGGTCCGGCTCGGACAGCCGCTACCGCACGCGGGTAGGGTGAATTCGCGGTCACCGGCCGTTTGGCCGTCCACGTGACCTGACCCACCGGATGACCGGCTCGGGAATCCCCGGTTCGTACGATGACGTTCTGCACATCGAAGTGCCGGCACCGAGCGGCGTCGGCATCGGATCGGCATCGGTGCGCGCCGATGGCGAACAACACAATCGGGAGACGGCAGTGGACGAGGTCCGCAACCTGATCATCATCGGCTCCGGGCCAGCCGGTTACACGGCGGCGGTCTACGCGGCGCGCGCCAACCTCAAGCCGCTCATCATCGAGGGCGTGCAGTCCGGCGGCGCGCTGATGACCACCACCGAGGTGGAGAACTTCCCCGGTTTCGCCGACGGCATCCTCGGCCCCGAGCTGATGGACAACATGCGCAAGCAGGCCGAGCGGTTCGGCGCGGAGTTCCTCACCGACGACGTGACGCGGGTCGAGCTGAAGGACACCGGCAGCGTGGGTTCCGACGCCGTCAGCACCGTCTGGGTGGGCCAGACCGCGTACCGGGCGCGGGCGGTCATCCTCTCCACCGGCTCCGCGTGGCGTCCGCTCGGCGTGCCCGGCGAGCAGGAGTACCTGGGCCACGGCGTCTCGTCCTGCGCGACCTGTGACGGCTTCTTCTTCCGCAACCAGCACATCGTGGTCGTGGGCGGCGGTGACTCGGCGATGGAGGAGGCCAGCTTCCTCACCCGGTTCGCCGAATCGGTCACCATCATCCACCGCCGGGACTCCTTCCGGGCCAGCAAGATCATGGCCGAGCGGGCACTGAGCAACGACAAGATCAAGGTCGAGTGGAACACCACGGTCGAGGAGATCCTCGGCGACGACGGCAAGGTCTCCGGGGTGCGGGTACGCAACACGCACACCGGCGAGACCAAGGTCCTCGACGTCACCGGCGTCTTCGTGGCCATCGGTCACGATCCGCGCAGCGAGCTCTTCCGGGGGCAGGTGGAGCTCGACGACGAGGGCTACGTGAAGGTCCAGGCGCCCAGCACCCGGACCAGCGTGCCCGGCGTCTTCGCCGCCGGCGACCTGGTGGACCACACGTACCGGCAGGCGATCACCGCCGCGGGCACCGGCTGCGCCGCCGCGCTGGACGCCGAGCGCTTCATCGCCACGCTGCAGGGCTGAACAACCGAAACACATTCCGGAGGAGGGTCATAGTGGGAGCAACGAAGTCGGTCACCGACGCGAGTTTCGCCGCCGACGTGCTGAAGTCCGACAAGCCGGTTCTGGTGGACTTCTGGGCCGAGTGGTGCGGCCCGTGCCGCAAGGTGTCGCCGCTGCTGGAGGAGATCGCCGGCGAGATGGGCGACCAGGTCACCATCGTCAAGCTCAACATCGACGAGAACCCGGAGACCGCCCGCGCCTACCGGGTGATGTCGGTCCCCACCCTCACCGTCTTCAAGAACGGCGAGCCGGTGCAGTCCATCGCCGGCGCCAAGCCGAAGGGCGAGCTCGTGAGGCTCATCGAATCGGCGCTCTGAGCAGCACCGACGCGCGTCGACCCCGTACCCGGTCCGCCGGGCACGGGGTCGACGCGTTTTTCCCGACGTGGGGCATCCGGAGCCCCCGGAACGCATAACCTCAAGCGGGGGCCGCCCGGCCAGCAACCGTCCGTGCAGAGGGGGTCGTGCGTGCGTCCGATCCGACCCGGTGACCGTGGACCCGCGGTGACCGAGATCCGTACGGTGCTGACCGGCCTCGACCTGCTCGTCCCGACGGCACCGGGCGCAGACGAGTTCGACACGCACACCGAACGGGCCGTGCGGGCCTTCCAGCAGTCGCGTGGGCTCAGCGTGGACGGCCGGGTCGGTGCGGAGACCTGGCGGGCCCTGGACGCCGCCCGCTGGCGGCTGGGCGCCCGCACGCTCTACCACGCCGTCCCGGAGCCGCTCACCGGTGAGGACGTCCGCTCGCTCCAGGAGCGGCTGCTGGAGATGGGGTACGACGTCGGGCGCGCGGACGCCATCTACGGCGTACGGACCTCCCGGGCGGTCGCCCAGTTCCAGCGCGAGGTCGGGCTGACGCCCGACGGCTCGTGCGGTCCGCACACCATGAACGCGCTGCGGCGGCTCGGCCGCAAGGTCGTCGGCGGGCGGCCGCAGTGGCTGCGCGAGTCCGACGCCATCCGGCAGTCCGGCCCGGCGCTGGTGGGCCGGACCGTCGTCATCGACCCCGGGCACGGGGGCACCGACCCGGGCGTGGTGGTGCCGGACAGGTCGCTGCGGTGGACCGAGGCGGACCTCGTGTACGACCTGGCCAGCCGGTTGGAGGGCAGGCTCGCCGCCGCCGGCGTCCGGGTGCAGCTCACCCGTGGGCCGGCCCAGGAGGACTGCCTGCCGGACGTCGACCGGGCGGAGCTGGCCAACTCGCTCGGCGCCGACGTGTTCATCTCGCTGCACGTCGACGAGCACGCCAACCCGGCGGCCGAGGGGGTGGCGACCTACCACTACGGCACCGACAACGGGGTGACCTCGGCGACCGGGGAGCGGCTGGCCGGGCTGGTGCAGCGGGAGATCGTCGCCCGCACCGGGCTGCGCGACTGCCGTACGCACGCGAAGGCGTGGGACCTGCTCCGGCTGACCCGGATGCCGGCCGTACGCGTCGAGGTCGGCTACCTCACCTCGCCCACCGACCGGGCCCGACTGGTCGACCCCCGGTTCCGGGACAGGGTGGTGGAGGCCGTCGTCGCCGCCGTGCAGCGCATGTACTTCCCCGTCGAGCGCGACGTCCCCACCGGCTCGATCGACGTGAGCGCGCTGCGGGCGGTGGTGGCCGCCGGCACGGTCGTCGACTGAGCCGCCTGCCGGCTCCCGACCGGGCTCCGCCGCTGCGCCGGGGTGGGATCAGCCGGCGGTCGAGCGGGTGGCCGGGGCCGGACGGACCGGGCGGAGCAGCGTCTCGGGGCTCATCGAGCCGAGCAGCTTCTCCAGCGCGTACTCGACGTCGGACTTCCAGCTCAACGCGGTACGCAACTCCAGCCGCAGGCGGGGGTAACGCGGATGCGGGCGGACCGTCTTGAAGCCCACGGAGAGGAAGAAGTCGGCCGGGGCGACGCAGGCGCCGGCGGGGTCGGCCGCGTCGCCGAACTTGGCGTCGCCGAAGGCCTCGATCGCCTTGATGCCACGCTTGGTGAGGTCCCGGGCGACGCCCTGGACCAGCATCCGGCCCAGCCCGCCGCCGGCGAAGGCGGGCACCACGTTGGCCGTCATCAGCAGCGCGGCGTCGGCGGAGACCGGGGAGGTGGGGAAGGCCATCGAGCGGGGCACGTAGGCCGGCGGGGCGTACAGGACGAAACCGGCCGGCATGCCGTCGACGTAGACGAGCTTGCCGCAGGAGCCCCACTCCAGCAGCGTCTGCGAGACCCAGGCCTCCTTCTCCAGCCCCGGGTCGCCCGCGGCACAGGCCCGGTCCGCCGAGACCGGATCAAGCTCCCAGTAGACGCACTGCCGGCACGGGCGGGGCAGGTCCTCCAGGGTGTCGAGGGTCAAGCTGACCAGACGTCGCGACATTGGTGTATCCCCACATTAGGCTCGGAGGTGAGACCGGCACGGAACGACGACACCGCCTACCTGCCCCCGACGAGCGATCGTACGCCGCAAACGGACGCTGCGGGAGGGGACGCGCGAATGCCTCTCCTTCCGGGGCGCCGGCCGGGGTCCGCGATGTGGACGCCGGTCACTCAGCGGTTACACCCCTGGCAGACGGCGACTAGGATCGACACTCGGCGCCCCGCGTCGCCATGGTCGCAGGTGTCCCGGGTACGCCGGGGCGGGAGCCACCCGAGCAGCCATCGAGGTGATGTCATGACCGGCACGACGCTCGACGACTACACCGACCGGTACGCCCGCCGCGTACGCGGCATGACCGCCTCGGAGATCCGTGCGCTCTTCGCGGTGGCCAGTCGGCCGGAGGTGGTCTCGCTCGCCGGTGGCGCCCCCTACATCGCGGCGCTGCCGCTCGACGCGGTCGGCGAGATGCTCGGCCGGCTCGGCGCCGAACACGGCGCCACCACCCTCCAGTACGGCATCGGCCAGGGCACCCTGGAACTGCGCGAGCGGATCTGCGAGGTGATGGCGCTCTCCGGCATCGACGCCGCCTGCGGCGCCTCCCCGGACGACGTGGTGGTCACCGTGGGCGGCCAGCAGGCCCTCGACCTGGTGGCCCGGCTCTTCCTCGACCCCGGCGACGTGGTGCTCGCCGAGGGCCCGACCTACGTCGGCGCGCTCGGGGTGTTCCAGGCCGCCCAGGCGCAGGTCGCGCACGTGCCGATGGACGACGACGGGCTGATCCCGGAGGCGCTGGAGGCGGCCATCGCCGAGCAGGCGCGAGCCGGCCGGCGGGTCAAGTTCCTCTACACCATCCCGACCTACCAGAACCCGACCGGCGTGACGCTGACCGAGCAGCGGCGGGAGCGGGTGCTCGACATCTGCGAGCGCGCCGGTCTGCTGGTGGTCGAGGACGACCCGTACGGTCAGCTGGGTTTCGAGGGGGACGCGCCGGCGCCGCTGCGCGCGCGGCGCCGCGACGGGGTCTTCTACCTCAGCACCTTCTCCAAGACCTTCGCCCCCGGCCTGCGGGTCGGCTGGATCCTCGCGCCGCATGCCGTCCGCGACAAGCTCGTCATCGCCAGCGAGGCGCAGATCCTCTGCCCGAGCGGCTACGCGCAGGCCGCCGTCTCCACCTACCTCGGCACCATGCCCTGGCGGGAGCAGCTCAAGGTCTACCGCGAGGTCTACCGGGAACGGCGCGACGCGATGCTCACCGCGCTGGACGACCTGATGCCCGCCGGCACGACCTGGACGACGCCGGGCGGCGGCCTCTTCGTCTGGGCGACCCTGCCCGACGGCCTCGACTCCAAGGCGATGATGCCGCGGGCCATCGCCGCCCGGGTGGCGTACGTTCCGGGCACCGGCTTCTACGCCGACGGCACCGGCAGCGGCAACATGCGGCTCAACTTCTCGTTCCCGTCCCCGGAGCGGATCCGCGAGGGCGTGCGCCGGCTGGCCGGCGTGATGGAGCAGGACATCGCCACGCGGCGGGTGTTCGGCGCGGTCGGTCGCCCCGGCACGCGGCGCGGGCAGGCCGGCGCGGACACGCCGGGACCCGACTTGGCATGATTCCGGCATGGTTCCCACCGCTGCCGACCGTTCCGTCGTGACCGACTCCGCCGTCACCGCCGACCTGCGGGTGCTGGTGCTCGCCGGCGGGCTCTCCTACGAACGTGACGTCTCGCTGCGGTCCGGGCGCCGGGTGCTCGACGCGCTGCGCGCGGTCGGGATGGACGCGGAGCTGCGGGACGCCGACGTGGCGCTGCTGCCGGCCCTGAGCGCCGACCCGCCGGACGCCGTCGTGATCGCCCTGCACGGCGCCACCGGCGAGGACGGGTCGCTGCGTGGCGTGCTCGATCTCTGCGGCGTCCCGTACGTGGGATGCGACGCCCGCGCGTCCCGGCTCGCCTGGGACAAGCCCTCGGCCAAGGCGGTGCTCCGCGAGGCGGGCATCCCGACCCCGGACTGGGTCGCACTCCCGCACGACCGGTTCTCCGAGCTGGGCGCCGTGGCGGTGCTGGACCGGATCGTCGAGCGGCTGGGGCTGCCGCTCATGGTGAAGCCCGCCCAGGGCGGTTCGGGGCTGGGCGCCGCCGTGGTCCGGGACGCCGCGTCCCTGCCGGCCGCGATGGTCGGTTGCTTCGCGTACGACCCCACGGCGCTGGTCGAGCGGTACGTGCCCGGCATGGACGTGGCGGTCTCCGTGGTCGACCTGGGCGACGGGCCGCGCGCCCTGCCCGCGGTGGAGATCGTGCCCCGCAACGGGGTGTACGACTACGCCGCCCGCTACACCGCCGGCCGGACGACCTGGCACACCCCCGCCCGGCTGGAGCCGGAGGTGGCCGGCGCGGTGGCCGACGTCGCGCTGGCCGCGCACACCGCGCTGGGGCTACGCGACCTGAGCCGCGTCGACCTGATCGTGGACTCAGCCGGCCAGCCGCACGTGCTGGAAGTCAACGTCTCGCCGGGGATGACCGAGACCTCGCTGCTGCCGCTCGCGGTCCAGGCCGCCGGACTGGACTTCGGCAGGATGGTCGGCACCCTGGTGGCCCGCGCCGCAACCCGGCACCCCTGACCGACCGGCCCACCTTCCGGGCGGCGCTGGGGTGTCGGCCTCGGCCGTCGCCCCGTCCGGTCCGCCGCCTCGCTTGTCCGCTGTGCGGCCACCCGGAGGTACTTCCTCGGGTGGCCGCCCCGGTTCTACGTCTGGCTGCCCGACCGTCCGGCGTCCGTGGCGGACGCCTCGCCCTCCGGCTCCTGCGCCGGCGGGGTCTCCTCGGCGGACTCGATCACGGACACCGCCTCGCCCTCGGTCGGAGCGTCTTCCGCCGGGGGCTGCCCGGTGAAGCTGGACGGGGCCTGCCACTGGATGCGCGGCGGCTCCGCCAGCGGCCGTCCCCCGAACTCCGCCAGCCAGGCGGCAACCATGGCGAGGTTTTCCCGCCACCGCGCCTCGGAGATGGGCGGCAGGATGGAGTCCCACAGGGAGAGAAAGGTCCCCCGCAACTGGAGCTGCCCGTAGGGCCGGGCCAGGAACCACATGTGCAGGTGCGCCGAGCCGTCGCCCCAGCGGTTGACGTGCACCCGGGCGACCCCGTCGAGGGACCGGATGGCCCGCTCCAGCCGGACGGTCATCACCCCCAGCTCGGCGGCGAGCAGATTCGGCAGGTCGCCGAGGTCGAGATGCGAGCGGGATTCCAGGATCAGCACCATCGGCAGTCCGGTGGGGCGGTCCATGGCGCGTACCCGCCATCGCTCACCCACCCAGATGTAGGCGTCGTCGGGGGCGTTGCAGGCGGTGCATTCCCGGTTCCCCTCGCCCTTGCGCGGCGGCTCGACCGGGACCGGGTCATCGAGTTGCTTGACACGAAGGTCGCCCTCGAAGGGAAAGGACGGCCACTGGGTGAAGTCCGGAACGGAGGGAGGGGTGTCGTGCACGACGCTGACACTAACCGGTCTCGGCACCGCTGTCCCTACCCGAACGATCAGCCGGACGGCTTCAGTCCGGCTGTGACGGCAGAACCGAGAGCGGCTCTGTCCACAGTTATCCACAGGCACCCACAGGCTGATGAGACGCCGGACACACGCCGTCATCCACAGGCTGCCACCCCGTTTCACGCGGGGTTTCACGTGAAACGGGGCGACCTGTGGATAACTGCTGTGGATAACTTTCGGGCGCGATCGCGGATCCTTCGTCGGTGTGGAGTCGTCGGTTCCACGTGAAACAGAGGCACGCCGGGCGGGTCATCCGAAGCCGGGCCGGTGCGGCCGGGCGTGCAGCGTGTCGGGGGGAAGCCTGGAGGCGAGGAGGTAGGCGGACAGGGCTAGGAACGGGTCGTGCTGATCGGCCACGCGGCAGCCGCCGAGCGTCAGTCCGAAGCCGGTGGACAGTGGCAGCGTCCGCCCACGCGTACTCGTAGTTGCCGTTGTCTCGTAGGTGGGCGCCGGCTGACGCTCGACGCAGGACGCGTCCGGCCTCTGGGCGGGCGGGCGGGAAGAGTGGAGGGGCCGGGAGATCGAGAATCCTGAACCGCTGAGACGCCGGTGGCGGTGCGGATACGCAGACCGTTGCCGGCCCGGCATCGAAACCAGCCAGCAATGAAGCGGCCGGACAAGCCGGTGGCCGGTCGGAGGTGCTCCGCTTCGACGGCCCGCCGTGGGTGCTGACCGGCCCGATGAGCGTGGCCCGGTGAGAGGTGGCCTGGAGGGCCCCACCCGCATCGAGACTGCCGCGAATGGTCGGGGACAACCGGAATTATCAGAACGACCAGAAACCGCCAAGAGGACCAGAACGGCCAGAAGGACCAGACGGCTAGGAGAACCAGAACGGTCCGACGCATCCAGAAGCAGGGCCATAGGCAAACGCGGGGGCCGCCTGCTCGTGTCAGCGGGGTAGCCATGCGCCGTCTTGGTAGCGACGGCGGGCGGCCCCCGGCCTCTCGCGGCGCTGAGTCGCCCGTCGAGTGGCCCAGCCCTGTGTATGGGTACCAATTGGCAGCGCCGAGGCCCTCAGCACGCGCTGAGCGTCGGCAACAGGCACCGAGGGCCGGCCGGTGACACGGCTGCGTCTCCCTCGGCGCGGGGGTCGGCCGGGGTTACGCCGACGCGCCCGGCTGGACCGCCGAGCGGTTGCGCGTTTCCGCTACCAGCTCGCGATCACTGAGGGGCGCAGCGCAGCCCGGTCCGGCCCCGTTCGAATGCCTCCGGGCGCAGGGCTCCGCCTTCGTCCGTTGCCGACCAGCCGGTCGAGGCCTGGCTCAGGTGCGAGACCGGATGGGGACCACCGGCGCCCGCCTGCCCACCGCTTCGCAGATCGCAGGCCCGGCCCGTTTCACGTGAAACCGTCGAGGTGACTCAAGGAACCGCCCTGACCCAATCCCGAGTTTCACGTGAAACGCCATCGCCCGCCCGGGTCTCCTGAACGCGCCGATCGAGGCGGCAACTGCATCTCGCAACCCGCAGCACATGCAACGGCCGCGTGATCCGGGATCACGCGGCCGGCAGTGGTGCCATTCGCAACGACGCTGGGCCCGGCCGTGAAGCCGAGCCCAGGCGCAACGGCGGCGTCGCCCCGCAGGACAGCCGATCGAGGTCAGGCTTCCGGCTCCTCCTCCTGGCCGACGCCGATTAGGCCGACGATCCGCTCCAGGTCGTCGACCGTCGCGAACTCGATAGTGATCTTGCCCTTGCTCCGGCCGATGTCCACCTTCACGCGGGTGTCGAACCGGTCGGAGAGGCGGTCGGCCAGATCCGTCAGGGCGGGAGCGTGCGGCTTCGGACGACGCTTGGCCGTCTCCTTCTTGCTCGTACCGTCGCTCAGGGCCAGCGCGACGATCTCCTCGGTCGCGCGGACCGAGATCCCCTCGGCGACGATCCGGCGCGCGAGTTGCTCCTGCGCCTCGGCCTCGTCGAGGCTCAGCAGCGCACGGGCGTGCCCGGCGGAGAGGATGCCTGCGGCGACGCGCGTCTGGACCTGCGCGGGCAGATTGAGCAGCCGGATGGTGTTCGAGATCTGCGGGCGGCTCCGCCCGATGCGCCGGGCAAGTTCCTCGTGGGTGGCGCCGAACTCGTCCAGCAGTTGCTGGTACGCGGCCGCCTCCTCCAGCGGGTTCAGATTCGCTCGATGGATGTTCTCCAGCAATGCGTCCCGGAGCATGGCGTCGTCCTGGGTGTCCCGGACGATCGCCGGGATGTTCTCCCGCCCGACGGCCTGCGCGGCCCGCCAGCGCCGCTCACCCATGACCAGCTCGTACTTCTCGTCGTCGAGCTGTCGTACGACGATCGGCTGGAGGAAGCCGACCTCCTGGATGGAGGTCTTCAGCTCCTCCAGGGCGTCCTCGTCGAAGACCTGGCGCGGCTGCTTCGGGTTCGGCACGATGGCGTCGACCGGGATCTCGGCGAACCGGGCACCCGGCACCGGGCTGAGCTCGGCCTGCGGCTCGGGCTGCGCCACCACCGGTGGGATCGCCACGGCCGGCACCGGACCGGCCGGCACCTGTCCCGGCGGCGCAGCCGCGGCAGTGTCAGCAGCCGCCTCCATGGGAGCTGGCGACTCCTCTGCGGTGGTCGGCTCGACTACGGCGGTCGGCTCGACTACGGCGGTCGGCGCCGGCCCGGTCGGGATGAGCGCCCCCAGGCCTCGTCCCAGACCGCCCCGAGGACGGTTCTTCATGCCACGCCTCCCAGCGACTGTTCCGCACTACGCATTCCGGCCCACCGGCTCCTTGACGCCACGCTCGGCGATCTCCTGGGCGGCTTCGAAGTAGCTCGTCGCCCCCCGCGATCCCGGATCGTAGGTCATCACCGACTGGCCGTAGCTGGGTGCCTCCGAGACGCGGACGTTGCGGGGGATGACCGCCTGGAGCACCTTGTCGCCGAAGTGGTTCCGCACGTCCTGCTCGACGGCGTCGGCCAGCCGGGTGCGCCGGTCGTACATGGTGAGCAGGATGGTGGAGACGTCGAGCTTCGGGTTCAGGTGCTGGCGCACCAGGTTGATGTTGTTGATCAGCTGGTTCAGCCCCTCCAGCGCGTAGTACTCGCACTGGATCGGAATGAGCACCTCCTGCGCGGCCACGAGCGCGTTGACCGTGAGCAGGCCGAGCGAGGGCGGGCAGTCGATGAAGACGTAGTCGAAGTGGCCGGGATAGGCGGCGATCGCCCGAGCCAGCCGGGACTCGCGGGCCACCACCGACACCAGCTCGATCTCCGCGCCGGCGAGGTCGATCGTCGCCGGTACGCACCAGAGGTTGGGGATCCCCTCGACACCCTGGGCGACCTCCTCCAGCGGCACGCTGTTGATGAGGCAGTCGTAGACGTCCGGCACACCGGTGTGGTGCGGGACGTTCAGCCCGGTGGAGGCGTTCCCTTGCGGGTCCAGGTCGACCACCAGCACCCGGTTGCCATGCAGGGCCAGCGCCACCGCAAGGTTGACCGTGGTCGTGGTCTTTCCCACGCCGCCCTTCTGGTTCGCGACGCACATGACCCGGGTCCGTTCCGGACGAGGCATCGTCACCTCGCCACTCGGATTAAGGATCTGCACGGCGCGCATCGCCTCCATAGCCAACGGTGGGTCATCCTCTTCGCGCGTCGGGGTTTCACGTGAAACGTACGCGGCCTCGGCGACTGTGGCTCCGGAGGAGCCGGCCGAGGGCGCGAACGGGTCGGTGACGGGAACGGGTTCGGGAGTCGCGTCCGGCACGGAGTCCGGGGTGGGCTGCTGCGGCACGGCGGACTCGAACCGCGCCGAGGCCGAGGGGTTGCGCCGAACGGAGATCGCCCGACCGCCGGCCGAATTGCCGGCCCGCGGCACGTCGGGCGCGGCCCGGGTCGCCGGAGGCTCCGGCACGACCGGCTCGGCGCCGCTCGGCCGGACGGCCGCGCCCCGGTCCGGGGGCCGGACCGTCGGCCCGTCGGGCGACCATCTCGGGTAGTCGGTTTCACGTGAAACGGGGTCGCCCGTTGGCCCCGTCACGCGTGGATCGTCGTACCTTCCGTCGTCATGCACCTGTCATCCCTGCCCGCTTCGGATGGTCGGTCCGCACCCCGTCAACTGGCCGTACGCGATCGCACCGCGGAGCGTACGGCCCGGCGGGAGCGGCGGGACCGGTGAACGTCCGTTGCCGCCCGCTCCACACTATCGACGCGCAGCCAGCCTACGGCTCACGGGCGCGGCCGGTCCACGTCGGGTTCTCATCCTTCCGTCCACCCGTACCGGTTCAACGACACAACCGCCGGCCGGGAAGCCGGTAAGCGGACATCCCGCGCGGGTGTCCGGGAGGGACTCAACGCCGCCGGGAGCGGCCGCCGCGCGCGCTCTTCGCGACCTTCGGCCGGGCCGGTCCGATCATCCGCTCCCGCACGATCTCCACCACCGTCGTCGGCGGATCGATCACTCCCTCGCCGCAGCGGTGCACCTCGGGCTCACCGCCACCGAGTCGGGCCACGGTCTGCGCGTGCTCGGCGATCTCCTCCGCGGCGGAAGCTCCCTTGAGGGCGATCAGCCGACCGCCGCGCACGGCCAGTGGCAGGCACCACGTCGAGAGCCGGTCGAGCGGTGCGACGGCGCGCGCGGTGACCACGTCCGCGCTCAGCGGACCGATGCCCGTCGACCCGCTCGCCGCCTCGTCGGCGCGCCCCCGGAACACCCGGACCATCTTGGCCAGCCCGAGGTGCTGCACCGCCTCGATAAGGAAGGAGGTGCGCCGGGAGAGCGGTTCGATCAGGGTCACCGTCAGGTCGGGTCGAGCGATGGCCAGCACCAGGCCGGGCAGCCCGGCCCCGGAGCCGACGTCGAGCACCGTCGCGCCCTCCGGGATGCGCTCGGCGACCGCCGCGCAGTTGAGCAGGTGGCGATCCCAGATCCGGGGCGCCTCGCGCGGGCCGATCAGGCCGCGAACCACGCCGTCGGTGGCGAGCAGTTCGGCGTACGAGGCGGCCAGGTCGAGGCGGTCGCCGAAGAGGGTGCGCGCCGCACCGGCCAACTCCGGCGGCAGCACCGCCACGGCCGGGGAAGCGCCCTCCGCGGCCACGGCCGAGGGCAGGGCGCCCTCGGCGGCGTCGGTCGATGACGGGGCACCCTCAGGGGCGACGGTCGAGGACGGCGCGCCCTCGGGGACGTCGGTCGACGGCGCGGCGTCGGGGGTCGCGGTCGGCTCGGGCCGGACAGGCGACGGCCCGGGCGGCGTGCCACCCGGGCCGTCCACGGCACCGGCCGTGGTGTCGTCGTGGGTCACCCGGTCAGTCCGCCGGCCGGACGATGATGCGCCGGTTCGGCTCGACGCCCTCGGACTCGCTCTCCACGCCACTCATGGCGTTGACCACGTCGTGCACGCACTTGCGCTCGAACGCGGACATCGGCTCCAGGCGCACGGGCTCGCCGTGCTCCTTGACCTTCTCCACGGCGTTCTTGGCGACGGCGGCGAGTTCCTTGCGGCGGGTCGCCCGGTAGCCGCCGACGTCGAGCAGCAGCCGGCTCGGGGTGCCGGTCTGCCGGAAGACGGCCAGCCGGGCGAGCTCCTGGAGCGCCTCCAGGGTGGCGCCGCGCTGGCCGACGAGGTTCTGCAGCCGGCCGCCGACCACCTCGACGACGGGACGACCGGCGGAGACCAGCTCGTCGATGTCGCCGTCGTAGTCGAGGATGTCGAGCAGGCCCTCGACGTAATCGGCCGCGATCTCGCTCTGCCGGAACAGCTCGCTCTCGCCGACGGCCTTCTTCTCCCGGGTGCCCGACTCCTCGTCGGTCTCCTCGGTCTCGCCGTTCACCGCGGTCGGCTCGGTCCCCTCCTCGTCCAGGGACTCGTCGGCGCGGGGGGTGCTGGTGTCGGTCACGGTCTCATCTCCGTAGTCGCTCGGCCGGACCGTCGGGTCCGCTGGTTTCCCGGGGCCGGCGGGAGGTCGCCGGTGCCCATGGGCACGTCTGTCGTACGGGCAGTCTCGCCCGTGGCCGCGCCGCGCGCGGCGGGTTCCGCCCGGCGCCGGCCGTACGGCGGCTGCGCGGTGCGGAACGGGCCGCCGCCGGTCTCCCGACGGCGGCCCGGACGTTCTCAGCCCTGCCGCTTGGCGGGGCCCTTCTTCGGGTTGACCGGCTTGGCGCCCGGCTTGGGGCCGGCGACCTTCGGCGCGACCGGCTTGGCCGGGGCCGGAGGGGCCGACTTGCGGCCCAGCAGACCGCCCGTCTTCGCCGGCTGCACCGGGTTGCGGGACGAGGCGCCCGGCTTGCTGGTGGCGGTGGGCGGCGGCGGGAACTTCCGCAGCACCCACTGCTGCTGCGCGAGGGTGAAGAGGTTGTTGGTGACCCAGTAGATGATCACACCGATGGGGAAGATGGCACCGGAGATGAGCAGCGACAGCGGGATGCCGTAGAGCATCAGCTTCTGGATCATCCGCTGCTGCGGGTCCTCGGCCCAGCCGGTCTTGAGGATCATCTGACGGCTGGTGAGGTAGGTGGTGCCCATCATCACCAGGACGAGGATGCCGGCGATGATCTTCACGGTGGTGCCGTTGGCGCCGAGCCGCGTCAGCTCCTCGGCGGTGGAGCCGAACTTGCCGGCGATCGGGGCGGTGAAGAGCTTCGCGGACGAGGCGCTCTCGAACTGGCTGATCGTCCAGCCGTAGAGGGTCTTACCGGCCTCGCTCTTGTCCGGGTTGAGCCGGCGGAGCACGTGGAAGAGGCCCAGGAAGACGGGAATCTGGAGGAACATCGGAAGGCAGCCCATGAGCGGGTTGGCCTTTTCCTTCCGGTAGAGCTCCATCATCTCCTTCTGGAGCGTCTCCCGGTCACCCTTGTGCTTCTCCTGCAGGGCCTTCACCTGTGGCTGGAGCGCCTGCATCGCCCGCTGCGACTTGATCTGCTTGACGAAGACGGGGAAGAGGATCACCCGGACGGTGACCACCAGGAAGATGATGGCGAGGATCCAGGCCCAGTTGGTGCCGATCACCGCCGGATCCGGCACCCCGACGAAGTCCCAGGCCCCGTGCCAGACCAGCAGGATCCACGAAATCGCGTAGTAGATCCAGTCGAGACTCAATTCTCAGGCTCCAGTCACATCGGCGCGGCGGCGGCCGCCCGGCTTCGGCACCGGGTCGTGTCCACCTGGGTGAAAGGGGTGGCAGCGCAACAGCCGCCGGGCCGTCAGGCCAGCTCCCCGGATCGCGCCGTGCACCGCCACCGCCTCCAGGGCGTAGGCACTGCACGACGGGTAGAACCGACAGCGGGCCGGCAGAGCCGGACTTATCCACCGACGGTACGCGATGACGGGCCCGCTCAGCACCCGGGCACCGATCGTCGTCGGCCGGGGCCCGGCCGGTCCGCTGGTCACCGGGACCGCCGCCCGCGGGGCGCCTTCGCGGCGACGATCGCCGCGTCGAGGTCGGCGCCGAGTCGCGGGTACGAGGCGTCGGCCGCGGCGGGCTGCGCGCGTACGACCAGGGTGCTTCCCGCGGGCAGAGCCGCCAGCCGCTCGCGGACCAGGTGCCGCAGGCGACGCCGGACCCGGTTGCGGACCACGGCGTTCCCGACGGCCTTGGACACGACGAAGCCGGCGCGGGCCGGTGCGGAGGGTTGCTCCGCACCGCTGCTCCGCGCCGGCTCCGGCGAGGTTGCTGTCGCGGCGTCGGGGGTTGTCGGCAGGCTCAGATGGACGACGACCGCGCCACGGCCGGCACGTCGACCACCGCGGACCGCTGCGGCGAAGTCAGTGCTGCGCCGCAGTCGCTGTGCGGCCGCCAGCACGACTGCCCACGTCCCCCGGACCTGCCCCGGTCGGCCTCAGGCCGACAGGCGGGCGCGGCCCTTGGAGCGACGGGTCGAAAGGATGGCGCGGCCGGCACGGGTGCGCATGCGCAGCCGGAAGCCGTGGGTCTTCGCGCGCCGGCGGTTGTTCGGCTGGTAGGTGCGCTTGCTCACGTCAGGCTCTCCGTTTTCGTACGCCCCGGGCGAGGGGTCGCCGGGATCGTGTGGTGGTCCAGGCCACCTCGGCGGTGGCCCCCGATCGGTGCTGCCCGGTGGCGCGGGACCTCGGCGATGCGGGGAAGCGACCGCGGACAGCAAGCACCTAACACCCTAGCAGAGGGCGAGAGAGCAGCCGTTCCAGCCTACGCAGGGCGGCAACCACCGTCAAACACCCTCAGCAGGGCGGACACCGGGCCCTCCCGGCGGCCGGAGCGGCGGTTTTCGCTGATGTCGGCGAGGGTCGCCGCGCGTCGGCGGTTGATGGCGCGCCGACAACGCTGTTACCGTGCCCGATTGCGGTCAGCGTCGAAAGGTCCGGTCGTCGCCGGCGGGCAAGACCGGACAAGGTAGTGAATCGTTCGGCACGGTGAACCCGCTTCAGCGCCCGTTCAGGCAGGGGGCAGGTCCGACCCGCGTCCGGCGGGCGGCCACAATCGGTGCGTACACAGGCTGTGGATAACTTGTGGACGAGGACCGGTCGGTCGTCCGGTGGGTGTCGTTCCACCCGCGCGTACGCGGCGGGCCCGGGACGGCCGACCGGAGAAGACGGCGGCGTCGGCGGAGCAGAGGCGAGGGGGTGGCACGACGGTGACCGGTACGACCGACCTTGCCGCGGTGTGGACAGCAACGACCGACGAGCTCGCCAACGAGATCATCTCCGCGCAGCAGCGGGCGTACCTGCGGCTGACCCGGCTGCGGGCCATCGTCGAGGACACGGCACTGCTCTCCGTCCCGGACGCCTTCACCCGGGACGTGATCGAGTCCCGCCTGCGCCCGGCGATCACGGAGGCGCTCACCCGCCGGCTGGGCCGGCCGATCCAGGTCGCGGTGACCGTACGCGTGACCGAGGACGGTTCCGGGCGCCCGGCGGGGACCGTCTACCGCAGCGTTCCGGAGCCGGGGCCGGCCGACCACGACGGCGGGCCGCCCGGCTACGCCGACGCCGGCTACGACGGGTTGCCCGGGCAGCGCGACGGCGGGGACCACGACGCCGGGCAGTCGCCGCTCATCCCCGAGCAGGCGCACCCCCGGCGCCGGCCCGACCCGTCGTCGCCGGGCGACGACGGGCACCGGCCGGACGACCGGGACGGGCAGGAGGCCCTGTTCAGTACCGCCTTCGCCGAGCCGCCGCGCCCCGACCGGTCGGGGCCGCCCCGGCACCCGTCCGAGCGCCGGGGCTACGACGAGCAGGCCGCCCGGCTGGACCCGCCGGCCGCCGACAGCCGGGGGTACGAGCCGCGCTACCGCGAGGACGCCGTCTCCCCCCGGGACCAGCACGTGATCCGGGCCCTGCCCCGCGACACCGGCACGGACAACGGCCCTGGGCGGGGTGGCGCGGATCACCGGCCCGGCGGTCGCGACGACCGCCGCATGCCCGGCGTCGACGGCGGAGGCAACCGGCTCAACCCGAAGTACATGTTCGAGACGTTCGTCATCGGCTCGTCCAACCGCTTCGCCCACGCGGCGAGCGTCGCGGTCGCCGAGTCGCCGGCGAAGGCGTACAACCCGCTGTTCATCTACGGCAGCTCGGGACTGGGCAAGACGCACCTGCTGCACGCCATCGGGCACTACGCCACGACGCTGGGCAACGCGCGCTCGGTGCGGTACGTCTCGACCGAGGAGTTCACGAACGACTTTATCAACTCGCTCCGGGACGACAAGACCAGTGCGTTCCAGCGGCGCTACCGCGACGTCGACATCCTGCTGATCGACGACATCCAGTTCCTGGAGAACCGCGAGCGTACGCAGGAGGAGTTCTTCCACACGTTCAACACCCTGCACAACGCCAACAAGCAGATCGTGATCACCTCGGACCGGTCGCCGAAGCAGCTCGCGACCCTGGAGGACCGGCTGCGTACCCGCTTCGAGTGGGGGCTGCTCGCCGACATCCAGCCGCCGGACCTGGAGACCCGGATCGCGATCCTGCAGAAGAAGGCGGCGCAGGAGCGCCTCTACGCCCCGCCGGACGTGCTGGAGTTCATCGCCTCGCGGGTGTCGAACTCGATCCGGGAGCTGGAGGGCGCGCTGATCCGGGTGACGGCGTTCGCCAGCCTGACCCGCTCGACGGTCGAGCTGGCGCTGGCCGAGGAGGTGCTGCGGGACTTCATCCCGGACGGCGCCGGGCCGGAGATCACCGCCGACCAGATCATGGTCTCCACCGCCGACTACTTCGGGGTGAGCCTGGAGGACCTGCGCGGCCACTCCCGCTCCCGGGTGCTGGTGAACGCCCGTCAGGTGGCCATGTACCTGTGCCGGGAGCTGACCGACCTGTCGCTGCCCCGCATCGGGCAGGCCTTCGGCGGCCGGGACCACACCACGGTGATGCACGCCGACCGCAAGATCCGCCAGCAGATGGCCGAGCGCCGGTCGCTCTACAACCAGATCGCCGAGCTGACCAACCGGATCAAGCAGAACACCTGAGCGACGACCCCACGGACGCGCCCGACCGGACCATCGGTCGGGCGCTTTTTCGTCCTCCACAGCCGGTCCCGGCTTGACCCTCGACATGGTCTAGGCCACAGCATCTGAGCCGTGACCGTCCACCGCCCCGATCGTTGTCCACATCTCGTTGTCCACAGGCTGTGGGAAACTACGGTCCGTCCACGCTCCGGTTACCCACAGGTTGTGGACAAGCCCTGGGGACGACCTGTGGACGCCTGGGGACAACCGGCTCGTTGTCCACCGACGACGGTCGGCCTGTGGGAAACCTGTTGAAGGTTCTGGGGATGACGCCGTCGGTGCGGCTTCCGCCTGTCCACAGGTCTGGGGAGAAAGTCGGTGGATAACCGGTGGATAACCGGTGGACGACGGTGGACAACCTGGGGGCGCCGGCCGCCTGTGGACCGGGACGCGAGTTATACCCCGGGTTCTCCACAGGTAAACCACCGGTGGATAACGTGTCTGAGCTGCGCAAACGCGGGTTCTCCACAGTTTGCACAGGTGCGATGAAGATGACGAGTTATCTCTTCTAAGAGAACAAAAACCAATCATCACCGTTGGACTTCCTGTGGATTGGCCGGAACGCCGTCGTGGACGGCCTCCCGGCACCAGCAGTCCACGGGGTCGGGCGCACAGCCGATGCCCACGCGCCCTAAGGTGCGATGGGTACCCGCACGGACAGGCGGGTCGGTAGGCAGCGGTCGGCATGAGAGAGTTGTCGCTGACGTCGACGCGGAGGCATTGATGAAGTTCCGAGTGGAGCGCGACGCGCTCGCCGAGGCCGTGGCCTGGACCGCGAAGAGCCTGCCCAACCGGCCGTCCGTACCGGTGCTCGCCGGCGTGATGCTGCGCGTCACCGACGGCAACCTGCAGGTCTCGGGCTTCGACTACGAGGTCTCCAGCCAGGTGACCGTCGAGGTGCAGGGGGACGCCGACGGCGCCGCCCTGGTCTCCGGCCGGCTGCTGGCCGAGATCACCAAGGCACTGCCCGCCAAGCCGGTGGACATCGCCGCCGTCGGCGCGCACCTCGAGCTGGTCTGCGGCAGCGCCCGGTTCACCCTGCCCACCATGCCGGTCGAGGACTACCCGTCCCTGCCGGAGATGCCGGAGAGCACCGGCACCGTCGACGCCGCCGCCTTCGCCGCCGCGGTCGCCCAGGTGGCCATCGCCGCCGGGCGCGACGAGACGCTGCCGATGATGACCGGCGTACGCATCGAGCTCTCCGGCGGCACGCTGGCCATGCTCGCCACCGACCGCTACCGGCTGGCCCTGCGCGAGATGGAGTGGAACCCGGACGACCCCGAGGTGAGCGTCAACGCCCTCGTGCCGGCCCGGACCCTGCACGACACCGCCAAGGCCCTCGGCCCGATCGGTGGCCAGGTCGTCATGGCGCTCTCCCAGGGCGCGGCCGGCGAGGGGATGATCGGCTTCGCCGGCGGCACCCGGCGCACCACCAGCCGGCTGCTCGACGGCGCGAACTACCCGCCGGTGCGCTCGCTCTTCCCGGCCAGCCACAACGCCGAGGCGCGGGTGCCCGTCAGCACCCTGATCGAGGTCGTCAAGCGCGTCGCCCTGGTGGCCGAGCGGACCACCCCGGTGCTGCTCAGCTTCAGCACCGACGGCCTGGTGGTCGAGGCCGGCGGCACCGAGGAGGCGCGGGCCAGCGAGGCCATGGAGGCCACCTTCACCGGCGACCCGCTGACCATCGGCTTCAACCCCCAGTACCTGATCGACGGCCTGACGAACCTGGGGGCCCAGTTCGCCGTGCTCTCGTTCGTCGACGCCTTCAAGCCCGCGGTGATTTCGCCCGCCGGCGAGGATGGCGAGGTCATCCCCGGGTACCGGTACCTCATCATGCCGATCCGCGTCTCCCGCTGATCGCACCCCGAGAAGACCCCGACGCACGGAGGTAGGAACACATGCAGCTCGGCCTGGTAGGGCTCGGCCGGATGGGCGGCAACATGCGCGAGCGGTTGCGCGCCGCCGGGCACGAGGTGGTCGGCTTCGACCACAACGCGGAGCTGAGCGATGTCGCGACCCTGGCGGAGCTGGCGGAGAAGCTGGAGTCACCCCGCGCGATCTGGGTCATGGTCCCCGCCGGCGTCACCGACGCGACCATCGACGAGCTCGCCGACGTCCTCGGCGAGGGCGACATCATCATCGACGGTGGCAACTCCCGCTTCAGCGACGACGCGCCCCGCGCCGAGCGGCTGAACGAGCGCGGCATCGGCTACCTCGACGCCGGTGTCTCCGGCGGCGTCTGGGGCCGGCAGAACGGCTACGCGCTGATGGTCGGCGGCGCCCAGGAGCACGTCGACCGGCTCATGCCGATCTTCGAGTCGCTGAAGCCGGAGGGCGAGTTCGGCTTCGTGCACGCCGGGCCGGTCGGCGCCGGGCACTACGCCAAGATGGTGCACAACGGCATCGAGTACGGCCTGATGCACGCCTACGCCGAGGGCTACGAGCTGCTGGCCAAGTCCGAGCTGGTCACCAACGTGCCGGGCGTGTTCAAGTCCTGGCGCGAGGGCACCGTGGTCCGCTCCTGGCTGCTCGACCTGCTGGACCGGGCCCTCGACGAGGACCCGGAGCTGGCCGAGCTGAGCGGCTACACGGAGGACACGGGCGAGGGCCGCTGGACGGTCGACGAGGCCGTCCGGCTGGCCGTACCGCTTAACGTGATCACCGCCTCGCTCTTCGCCCGCTTCGCCTCCCGCCAGGACGACTCGCCCGCCATGAAGGCCGTCGCCGCGCTGCGCCAGCAGTTCGGCGGCCACGCCGTCCGCAAGCGCTGACCGGTATCCACAGCCTGTGTACGTCCGCCGGCTCGAACTGGTCGACTTCCGCTCGTACGAGCGGGTCGGCGTGGACCTGGAGCCGGGGGCGAACGTCCTGATCGGCGCCAACGGTGTCGGCAAGACCAACCTGGTCGAGGCGCTGGGCTACGTGGCGACCCTGGATTCGCACCGGGTTGCCACGGACGCCCCCCTCGTCCGGATGGGCGCCTCCTCGGCGGTGATCCGCTGCGCGGTCGTGCACGAGGGGCGCGAGCTGCTGGTCGAGCTGGAGATCGTTCCGGGCAAGGCCAACCGGGCCCGGCTCGGGCGGTCGCCGGCCCGCCGCGCGCGGGACGTCCTCGGCGCGCTCCGGCTCGTGCTGTTCGCCCCGGAGGACCTGGAACTCGTCCGGGGCGACCCGGCCGAGCGCCGTCGCTACCTCGACGACCTGCTGGTCAGCCGTCAGCCCCGGTTCGCCGGGGTGCGGGCCGACTACGAGCGGGTGGTCAAGCAGCGCAACGCGTTGCTGCGCACCGCGTACCTGGCCCGCAAGACGGGCGGGTCGCGGGGCGGGGACCTGTCGACCCTCGCGGTCTGGGACACCCACCTGGCCCGACACGGCGCCGAGCTGCTCGCCGGCCGGCTGGAACTGGTCGCCGCGCTGGGGCCGCACGTGACGAAGGCGTACGACGCCGTCGCGGCGGGACGGGGGGCCGCCGGGATCGCGTACCGGCCGTCGGTGGAACTGGCGGAGCCCACCACCGACCGCGAGGCCCTGGCGGCGGCGCTGACCGCCGCGCTCGCCGAGTCCCGCTCCGCCGAGGTCGAGCGGGGCACCACCCTGGTCGGCCCGCACCGCGACGAGCTGGCGCTGACGCTGGGCCCGCTGCCCGCCAAGGGGTACGCGAGCCACGGCGAGTCCTGGTCGTACGCCCTGGCGCTGCGCCTCGCCGCCTACGACCTGCTCCGTGCCGACGGCATCGAGCCGGTGCTGGTGCTCGACGACGTCTTCGCCGAGCTGGACGCCGGGCGGCGGGAGCGGCTGGCGGAGCTGGTCGGCGGGGCGAGCCAGCTGCTTGTGACCTGCGCGGTCGACGAGGACGTGCCGGTGTCCCTGCGTGGCGCCCGGTACGCCGTGGGCGAGGGGACGGTGCGACGTGCCGGATGAGCAGCTTCCGCCGGCCCGGCTCGGCCCGGGCCGCGGCGACGGAACGACCGGCGGCGACTCCGGCGGCGCGGCGGGCGGCGACGCACCGGCCGGGGCGAGCGGCCCGGAGCTGGCGCGGGCCGTGCTGGACGCGGCGCGCGCCCGCCGGGAGTCGGCGGCCCGAACGCGTCGGCGTGCCCCCGGCGGGGGCGACGGCGAGGGCGGCCAGCGGCGGCTGCGCGGCTACTCCGGCCCCGGGCCGGACCCGCGCGATCCGCAGCCGCTCGGCGCGGTGCTCAACCGGTTCGTCAAGGCGCGCGGTTGGCAGCAGCCGGCGGCCGAGGCGACGGTGTTCGGCGCCTGGGAGCGGGTGGTGGGCCCGGAGGTGGCCCAGCACAGCCGGCCGGTGAAGCTGGAGGACGGCGAGCTGACCGTGGAGGCCCGCTCGACCGCGTGGGCCACCCAGCTGCGGCTGCTGGCCGGCTCGCTGCTCAGGCAGATCGCCAGCGAGGTCGGCCACAACGTGGTGCGCAAGCTGCACATCCACGGTCCGGCGGCGCCCTCCTGGTCGAAGGGCCCGCGCCGGGTCCGTGGCCGCGGCCCGCGGGACACCTACGGCTGACGGTCAGCGACCCTCGCGCCGGGCCTCCCGCTCGGCGCGCTTGCGCTCGCGCTGCTCGCGGCTCCACTGCTTGCGCCGCTCCAGGTCCCGCTTCCACGCCTCCCGGGCGTGGTTCGAGCCGCCCTGCACCGCGCCCTGGACCTCTGGCGGGCCGGCGAGGCGCCGGAACGCCCAGGCCATCAGGCGGCCGCCCTCGCCCGGGGCCTTCGGGGTGGGCTTCTCCTCGGTCA
This sequence comes from Micromonospora sp. USAFONa4, assembly GCF_057197825.1. Taxonomy (NCBI): domain Bacteria; kingdom Bacillati; phylum Actinomycetota; class Actinomycetes; order Micromonosporales; family Micromonosporaceae; genus Micromonospora; species Micromonospora sp. USAFONa4. The sequence goes on from NZ_CM170072.1 coordinate 3,354,779, forward strand.
TCGCCTGGCCTCCGGTGCGACGGGAACGATTGGCGTGCAAACCATTGGTACACCAATCATTGGTACGCTCGCAACGACGACGAGGAGGCCCGCCCGTGACAGACCAGCCCGACGGGGATCCCCTGGCGCTGGAAGAGCAGGTGTGCTTCGCGCTCTCCGTCGCCGCGCGCGGCGTGGTCGCCGTCTACCGCCCCCTGCTGGAGCCGATGGGGCTCACCCATCCGCAGTACCTGGTGATGCTCGCCCTCTGGCAGCACGCGCCGCTGTCCGTACGCGATCTCAGCCGCCTGCTCCAGCTCGACCCCGGCACGCTGTCGCCCCTGCTCAAGCGGCTGGAGGCGACCGGCTACGTCCGGCGCGAGCGCGACCCCGCCGACGAGCGGAGCCTCGCGGTGACGCTGACCGCCGCCGGCCAGGCGCTGCGGGCGCGGGCCGAGCAGATCCCACCCGCGATCGTCGAACGGCTCGGCATGCCGGTCGAGGACCTGCGCCACCTGCACGCCGTGCTGACCCGGGTCATCGACGCCGCCAACCGCGGGTCAGCCGCCGAGAAGGGTCAGGCGTCGGCGTAGACGGCGAAGCCGCGGTCGGCGCAGCGCCGGTAGAAGGCCGCCAGCACGGCCAGCTCGGCGCAGGTGAAGTTCCACTGCGGCGGCTCGCCGCTCTCGTCGCGCAGCGCGTCCAGGCGGCTGTCGAGCCAGCGCAGCTGCTGCTCGGCCAACCGCCCGTCGGCGAGCAGCGACCGCAGCACCTGGCTCACCGAGTCGAAGGTGACGTCCTCGCCGTGCGGGCGGTGGCCGGTCACGAACCGCTCGATGCCGCCGGCGACCCAGGCGCAGCCGTCGGGATCGATCACCGGATCCTCGTCCTCGGCCGCCGCGTCAGTGGCGTAGAGCACACCCTCCAGGCCGAGCAGGAGGTCGACCAGCTCGGTGTACGCGGTCGCCCGCACGGTACCGGTCTTGGCGATCAGCTCGGCTAGCGCCGCGGTGGGCGCGGAGATGCGGGGCATGTCGACGATGTCGCCGAAGTCGACGAACTCGGCCGGCGCGACCGGATCGTAGAAGCGGCCGGTCCGCGGCCACTGCACCGCGACGTTGTCCAGCCCCATCGGGCGTCACCTCTTCGAGAGCACGGATAGTTCGTATCGGCTCGATCGTCCGGTTCCGGCCCGAAAAGATCAAGGCCGGGCCGACGGCGTGGCGGCGGTGGCGTTCCCGCCGCCCGACCGGCACCGATCGTCAGGCGGCGCCGCCCTCGATCGCCCCCTGGCGTGTAGGGGGAGTCGCGGGCGGCGCGGTTCGGCCGGCTACGTCGGTCTCAGCCGCCTCGCAGGGGTGCCGAGTGGTGGTTCTGTCGTCCGCGCACAGTAAGATTGAGCCTGAGACGAAGACCCGGTGCGGAGCGACGAGACACGGGCCCGGAGCGGGGCCCGCGATCATTGTCCACGTCGGGTCGAGCCGATCGCGATCCGCGGGCAACCGCGGCGACCGGCGCGTTCGACCCGTACCCCGGAATTGTCCCCGGTGCCGGTCTGCGCGTCGACGTCGCGTCCTGTCCGCCGAACCCGCGCCCGACGCGCCACCAGGTGCGGACGGCGCGAGAAAGTGGCCGAAGGTGGCAGCGCAGGACAAGCAGGAGTACGGCGCCGGGTCGATCACCGTTCTCGAGGGGCTGGAGGCGGTCCGGAAGCGCCCCGGTATGTACATCGGGTCGACCGGTGAGCGCGGTCTGCACCACCTGGTGTGGGAGGTCGTCGACAACGCGGTGGACGAGGCGCTGGCCGGCCACTGCGACACCATCGACGTGGTGCTGCTCGCCGACGGCGGGGTCCGGGTCACCGACAACGGCCGGGGTTTCCCGGTCGACCTGCACCCGAAGCTGAAGAAGCCGGGTGTCGAGGTGGCGCTGACCGTGCTGCACGCGGGCGGCAAGTTCGACGGCAAGGCGTACGCGGTCTCCGGCGGTCTGCACGGCGTCGGCGTCTCCGTGGTGAACGCCCTCTCCACCAAGATGGCGGTGGAGATCCACAAGTCCGGCTTCGTCTGGCGGCAGCAGTACCACAACTCAAAGCCGACCCCGCTGGAGAAGGGCGAGTCGACCGACCGCACCGGCTCCGCGGTGGCCTTCTGGCCCGACGCCGACGTGTTCGAGACGGTCGACTTCGACTTCCAGACCATCTACCGGCGCCTCCAGGAGATGGCCTTCCTCAACCGGGGCCTCACCATCCACCTGCTCGACGAGCGGGTCCCGGAGGGCGAGGAGGGCAAGCCGCGCGAGGTCACCTTCTGCTACAAGGGCGGCATCGCCGACTTCGTCCGGCACCTCAACGCCTCGAAGAACCCGATCCACAAGACCGTGGTCGAGTTCGGCGCTGAGGAGGAGGGCATGTCGGTCGAGATCGCCATGCAGTGGAACGAGTCCTACGGCGAGTCGGTCTACACCTTCGCCAACACGATCAACACCCACGAGGGCGGCACCCACGAGGAGGGCTTCCGGGCCGCGCTGACCAGCGTCGTCAACCGCTACGGCACCGACAAGAAGCTGCTCAAGGGCGACGAGAAGCTCTCCGGCGAGGACATCCGCGAGGGCCTGGCCGCGATCATCTCGGTCAAGCTGGCCAACCCGCAGTTCGAGGGCCAGACCAAGACCAAGCTGGGCAACACCCCGGTGAAGAGCTTCGTGCAGCGGGTCTGCAACGAGTGGCTGGTCGACTGGTTCGACCGCAACCCGGCCGAGGCGAAGATCATCATCCAGAAGGCGTCCCAGGCCGCCCGGGCCCGGATCGCCGCGCAGCAGGCGCGCAAGCTGGCCCGGCGCAAGTCCCTGCTGGAGTCCGGCTCGATGCCGGGCAAGCTGGCCGACTGCCAGTCCACCGACCCGCGCGAGTCCGAGGTCTTCATCGTCGAGGGCGACTCGGCCGGCGGCTCGGCCAAGCAGGGCCGCGACCCGCGGACCCAGGCGATCCTGCCGATCCGCGGCAAGATCCTCAACGTGGAGAAGGCCCGGATCGACCGGGTGCTGAAGAACAACGAGGTCCAGGCGCTGATCACCGCGCTGGGCACCGGCATCCACGACGACTTCGACATGGAGAAGCTGCGCTACCACAAGGTGGTGCTGATGGCCGACGCCGACGTCGACGGCCAGCACATCCAGACGCTGCTGCTCACGCTGCTCTTCCGCTTCATGCGCCCGCTGGTCGAGATGGGGCACGTCTACCTGGCCGCCCCTCCGCTCTACAAGATCAAGTGGAACAAGCGCGGCGACGACGCGCAGTACGCGTACTCGGACCGCGAGCGGGACGGGCTGATCGCGCTGCGCCAGCAGAAGAAGCCGAACGCGAAGCCGGACGACATCCAGCGGTTCAAGGGCCTCGGCGAGATGAACTACCCCGAACTGTGGGAGACCACGATGAACCCGGCGACGCGTACGCTGCGTCAGGTCACGCTCGACGACGCGGCCACCGCCGACGAGTTGTTCAGCGTGCTGATGGGTGAGGACGTCGAGGCGCGCCGCTCGTTCATCCAGCGCAACGCCAAGGACGTCCGGTTCCTGGACATCTGACGGGTTCCGGCGGGCCGGCCGGTCATCCACCGGCCGACCCGCCTGTCCACAGAGTTATCCACAGCACGGCCGGTATCCACAGCCGTTATCCACAGCACGAAAACGACTCTGAGTCTGATAAGGGTTAACAGTGACCGATATCCCCGAGTCCACACCCAACGAGCCCGAGCTCCCGGAGACCGTCGCCGCCGTCGTCGCGCACGACCGCATCGAACCGGTCGGGCTCGAGGTGGAGATGCAGCGCTCCTACCTCGACTACGCGATGAGCGTCATCGTCGGGCGGGCGCTGCCGGACGTCCGGGACGGGCTCAAGCCGGTCCACCGCAAGATCCTCTACGCCATGTTCGACTCCGGCTACCGGCCGGACCGGGGCTACGTGAAGTGCTCCCGCGTGGTCGGCGACGTGATGGGTCAGTTCCACCCGCACGGCGACTCGGCGATCTACGACGCGCTGGTCCGGATGGCGCAGCCCTGGTCGCTGCGCTACCCGCTGGTCGACGGCAACGGCAACTTCGGCTCGCCGGGCAACGATCCTGCTGCCGCGATGAGATATACCGAATGCAAGCTCGACCCGCTGGCCATGGAGATGCTGCGGGACATCGACGAGGACACCGTCGACCTTCAGGACAACTACGACGGCCGGGCCAAGGAGCCCACCATCCTGCCGTCGCGGATCCCGAACCTCCTCGTCAACGGCTCCGAGGGCATCGCGGTCGGCATGGCCACCAAGATCCCGCCGCACAACCTGCGCGAGATCGGCGCGGCCGTGCAGTGGTGTCTGGAGCACCCGGAGGAGGACGAGGCCACCACCCTCGACGCGCTGCTGGAGATCGTCAAGGGGCCGGACTTCCCCACCCACGGCCTGATCGTGGGCACGCAGGCGATCCAGGACGCGTACCGCACCGGGCGCGGGTCGATCCGGATGCGGGCCGTGGTGGAGGTCGAGGAGGACAAGCGGGGTCGCCCCTGCCTGGTCGTCAGCGAACTGCCCTACCAGGTGAACCCGGACAACCTGGCCGAGCGGATCGCCGAGCTGATCAAGGAGGGCAAGCTCGCCGGCATCGCCGACATCCGCGACGAGTCCTCCGGGCGTACGGGCATGCGGATCGTGCTCGTGCTCAAGCGCGACGCGGTCGCCAAGGTGGTGCTGAACAACCTCTACAAGCACACCCAGCTCCAGGAGACCTTCGGCGCCAACATGCTGGCGCTGGTCGACGGAGTGCCGCGCACGCTCAACCTGGCCCAGTTCATCCGCTACTACGTCGAGCACCAGATCGACGTGATCCGCCGGCGGACGGCGTTCCGGCTGCGCAAGGCGGAGGAGCGGGCGCACATCCTGCGCGGTCTGTCCAAGGCGCTGGACGCCCTCGACGAGGTGATCGCCCTGATCCGGCGCTCGCCCACGGTCGAGGACGCCCGGCAGGGCCTCATCCGGCTGCTGGAGATCGACGAGATCCAGGCGACCGCGATCCTCGACATGCAGCTGCGCCGGCTCGCCGCGCTGGAGCGGCAGCGGATCCTGGACGACCTGGCCAAGCTGGAGCTGGAGATCGCCGATCTCAAGGACATCCTCGCCAAGCCCGAGCGGCAGCGCAGGATCGTCTCGGAGGAGCTGGGCGAGATCGTCGCCAAGTGGGGCGACGAGCGGCGCACCAAGATCGTGCCGTTCGAGGGCGAGGTCTCCATGGAGGACCTCATCGCCCGCGAGGACGTGGTGGTCACGATCACCCGTACGGGTTACGCGAAGCGGACCAAGGTCGACCTCTACAGGTCACAGCGTCGTGGCGGCAAGGGTGTCAGCGGGGCGACGCTCCGACAGGACGACATCGTCAGCCACTTCTTCGTATGCTCGACCCACGACTGGATGCTCTTCTTCACCAACAAGGGGCGCGTCTACCGGGCGAAGGCGTACGAACTGCCGGAGGCCAGTAGGGTGGCCAAGGGCCAGCACGTGGCCAACCTGCTCGCGTTCCAGCCTGACGAGCAGATCGCGCAGATCATCGAGATTCCGAACTACCAGGTGGCTCCCTACCTGGTACTTGCCACGAAGAACGGCCTGGTGAAGAAGACTCGGCTCGAGGAGTTCGACTCCCCCCGGTCCGGCGGCATCATCGCGATCAACCTGCGCGACGAGGACGAGCTGGTCGGGGCGGCGCTCGTCGCGCCGGAGGAGGATCTGCTGCTGGTCTCGAAGAACGCGCAGGCGATCCGGTTCAACGCGAGCGACGAGGCGTTGCGCCCGATGGGGCGGGCCACCTCGGGCGTGATCGGCATGCGCTTCAGCGAGGAAGACGTCCTGCTGGCCATGGAGGTGGTCCGCGAGGGTCTGGACGTTCTGGTGGCCACGAACGGGGGATACGCGAAACGCACCCCGATCGAGGAATACCCCGTGCAGGGCCGGGGAGGTAAGGGCGTGCTGACTGCGAAGATCACCGAGCGGCGCGGTGGTCTGGTCGGCGCGGTGGTGATCGACCCGGACGACGAGCTGTTCGCGATCACCAGCAACGGTGGTGTCATCCGGACTCCGGTGAAGCCTGTACGCCGTACGCGTGACCGGAACACAATGGGGGTCAAGCTGATGGACCTTCCGGATGGCGTGACTATCGTGGCGATTGCTCGCAATGCCGACGAGCCTGACGAACAGGACTAGTTGAATGACGGAGACACAGGCGAAGTCGGGGAACACGGGGACCTCGGCCACCCCGGTCGACGAGGAGGCCGCGAAGAGCGGCACACCAGCGACCGGCCGCGCGGCCGTGGGTCGGGCGACCGTCCCCGCCGACGCGCCTGCCCCGAAATTCACCCGGGCCCCCGGGATGACACCGCCTCCGGACAAGCCCTCCGAGGACGGCGACGCGGCGGACCGGACCGAGGCGGTGGGGGTCGACAAGCCGGCCCCCGCCGCCAAGCCGGCCGCCGCCACACCGACGACGACGCAGCCGCTGAAGGTCGGTGCCGCCCAGTCGACCGGCACCACCGGAACACAGCCGCGGATCACGGGCACCACCGGCACGCAGCCCCGCGTCACGGGCACCGCGAAGCCGCAGCCGGACGGCGCCCGCCCGACCGGTGCCGGCCGCCCCGCCAACGGGGGCGGCCTGCCGCCGGGTGTCAGTGGCGCCGCAGCCGTCGGGGCGGCCCGTGTGGGTGACGCGGTACGCGCCGCGCGTACGTCGGTCAGCTCGGCCGCGTCGCGCGGGCCGCGCCGTGCCCGGCTGAACCTCAAGCGGATCGACCCCTGGTCCGTCATGAAGTTCGCGTTCGCGGTCTCGGTGGTGCTCTTCATCGTCGTGGTGGTGGCCACCTCGGTGCTCTACCTGGCCCTCGACGCGATGGGCGTGTTCACCAGCGTCAACGACAGCCTGACCGACCTGGTCAGCGCGGGCGGCGGCCAGAGCACCAGCGGCTTCCAGATCACCGCCAAGGGCGTGATCCTCAGCTCGGCGCTGATCGGCCTGGTCAACGTCGTGCTGTTCACGGCGCTCGCCACGCTCGGGGCGTTCGTCTACAACGTCTGCGCGGACCTGGTCGGCGGCATCGAGCTGACCCTCGCCGAGCGCGACTGAACCACCTCGGAAGCCGGGGCACCGCCGAGCGCGGAGCCCCGGCTTCCGTGCGTTCGGAGCACGTCACCGGGCGTCCCGGGCGGGACGTGCGGGCGGCGTAATCGGCTGGGCCGGGCGGGAAGCCTCCGGTAGGTTCAGAAGCGACGGCAACGCCCGGACGTCGCGGCGGCCCCCGATTTGGGGCCGGACGGACGGATGGGTTAACCTTGCTCGTCGCCACGCGGGGCTATAGCTCAGTCGGTTAGAGCGCAGAGCTGATAACTCTGAGGTCGCTGGTTCGATTCCAGCTAGCCCCACCGCACATTCGTCCGACGGCAGTCGAGCGCGAGGGGTAGGCCCCATGTTCAAGAAGCTTCTGATCCTGGCCGGCGTCGTTGGTGTGGCAGCCGTGGTGGCCAGGAAGGTCAAGGCTTCCAACGACGAGCGCGCCCTGTGGCACGAGGCGACCACCGCGCCCGACCTGCGCTGATCTCGCTGGCACTGCCGGCACCGGCGGCGTCGTCCGCCCCGGGGGCCCTAGCTCAACTGGCAGAGCACTGCCTTTGCAAGGCAGGGGTTAGGGGTTCGAGTCCCCTGGGCTCCACCAGCACTTCCCTTGGTTGATCTCGGTCCCGAGTACAGCCAAGCGACTCTCGCAAAGAGATCAGCTGCTTGCGGATTGATCAACACTCCCGGTGGGGTGCTCCACCTTGGCACCCTGGCCCTGATCCGCTCCACGGTGTGTGGGTCGGCGGCATACGGGATGGCAGCAGAGGGGGAGGGCGTGCGATCTACGTGCGATAGCCGGCGGCAATGAGCGGTCAAGGGCGGTCAACCACGGGCAACGCCGATCGATGCGCCAGGAGGGCATACAAGAAGATCCCCACCTGCGTTTCCGCTAATGGGGATCTATTTAGCCCGGCGAAAGGCTATGTGGCCAGGGACGGGGTCGAACCGCCGACCTTCCGATTTTCAGACGGATGGTCCGATGGGTTGCCAGGAGGTTAGGCCAGCTGTCGGGCGCGGGTGGTGGTGACCGTCGCGGTGCCGCTGTTGGACAGGCCGGAGATTAGGTACGCCCGGTAGGTGCCGTCCGTCAGTACGGCCCACAGGTCCGGAGTGCCGTCGGCATTGATATCGGCGGCCTGCAACGTGCTGATCGCGACGCCGGTGTTCCAGTTCGCCGCTACCTGGTACTGGGTGTGGGTCAGCGTGCCGGTGCCGTCGCCGTTGTCGACCATGGTGACTCCGGTCCACAGGTACAGGTCACCGGTGCCGGCGTTGCGCAGGAAGAGCGCGATCCCTGAGGCGGTCTCGGTGCTGGCGAGGCTCCAGTTCTGCCAGTCGGTCCCGCCGGTCGGCGTGGGGTTGGTCAGGCCGGTGACGCCGTAGTAGAGGCCCGGCGCGAAGTAGTTGGGGTGGTAGCCGAGCCGGTAGCCGTTGGTGGCGTCACCGGCGATGCCGAGCAGGTCCGGGATGCCGGTGTCGACGCCGTCAGCCTGGAACGCGTTCACCAGCTGCAGAGGGCTGTTGCCGTTGGCGTCGATCAAATTGTCGTGTCCGATCGTGAACTGGTTGCCGCTGAGCGCCGGGTTGGTCATCGTGCCGTCCCCGGCGCCGCGGAGGACGCCGCCGACGCCGGCGGAATTTCCGGTCGGAAAGTAGTACAGGAAGTCCTGGCGGTCGACGTCGATGAAGCGTCCGGTGATGACCTGGGCACCGTCAAAGTCGGTCGGGGCGTTGTATTCGGTGACGCCAGTGCCGCGCAGGCCAATGTTGCTGGCTGGGGTTTGCACTTGGCCGGTGCCGACGCCGGTCTTGTGGGACTTCACACCGAGTGCCGACCAGACGCCGGAGCCGAGGCCAGTGCCCGGACCGCCGACGGCGACCAGGTCGGGCACCCCGTCGCCGTTGAGGTCCTTGTCGACCGGGCCGGTGGTGACGGTGGGCGTGGGCTTCGGCGCGGCCTGGGCTGGCAGGGTCGGGGCGAGCGCGGTCAGCGCCAGCGCCACGGGGGCGGTCCAGGCGAGCATGCGACGGGTTCTGAAGGAATTCGTCAAGGGTCCCCCCGTGCTGTGAGTAGTTTGCCGCCCGGACGGTACTGGATAACGGCAACTGCCACGGCCCCGTTTCGTCCGGGTCCGGGTCCCACGCAGGAGTTGGCTGTACAGCCATTGGTACAGCCAAGCCAGCCGACAGGCGCGATCAGGGGCCGACTGGAGGCTACAAGGCGAGCAGGTCAGCGGCAGGGACCGACGCCGGCCGACAGCAGTCTTGCTCTTTGCGAGGCAGGGGTTAGGGGTTCGAGTCCCCTGGGCTCCACCAGCACTTTCCTCGGTTGATCTCGGTTTCGAGTGCAGCCATTCGTACGGGCCAGCGGTCACGCGGATCGCGGCATGCCGTGCGTTGGCGTCGCGACCTTCCGGGCACCTGATCGGATCGGGCCTCTACAGTCGGGCGCGGCCCGGATCCTTCGACCAGGATCGTGGTCGAAGGGAGGCCTCGTGATCGCGGCACTCAATCGGCTCGTCGACCTCGTGGAGGAGCACCTCACCGAGGAGTTCGACGTCAGCGGACCGGCCAGGGCGCTCGGCACGACCGAGTACCACCTGCGCCGGATGTTCTCGTCGTTGGCCGGCATGCCGCTGTCGGAGTACGTGCGCCGGCGCCGCATGACCGTCGCCGCCGCCGACGTCGTGCGGGGTGAGGACGATCTGCTGAGCATCGCCGTCCGGCACGGATACGGCTCGACGGAGGCGTTCGGACGTGCGTTCCGGGCGGTCCACGGCGCCAACCCCGGTGACGTTCGCCGCGACGGAGGTCCCCTTCGCACGCAACCGCAGGTCAGGTTCCGCCTGACCGTCGAAGGGAGCATCCCCATGGACACCCGCATCGTGGACCGCCCCGCGTTCCGGCTCGTCGGACACGCGGCCCGGGTCCCACTCATCCATCAGGGCGTCAACCCGCACATCCAGCAGCACATCACCGCGCTCCCGCCGCAGGAGCATCCCCGGCTGAAGGCCCTCAGCGACACCGACCCGGGTGGGCTGCTGCAGGTCTGCGACGACCTCGATCCCGACGGCACCGAGGGCAGCGAGCTGACCTACCTGCACGGGGTCGCGGTGTCCCGGGACACGCCGGTCCCCGAGGATCTGGACGCCATCGAGGTGCCGGCCGGCAGGTGGGCGGTCTTCCGCACCGCCGGGCCCCACCCGCAGGCACTACAGGACACCTGGGCCGCGACCGCGACCGAGTGGTTCCCCTCCAACCCGTGGCGTCTGCGGCCGGGTCCCTCGATGGTGGCGATCCTGGAGCGTGCGGACGACTTCAGCACCGCGACCTGCGAGCTGTGGCTACCCGTCGAGCCGACGTGACGGGGCTGCGGGGCACGGTCCGGTCGGGTCATCCCGGGCCCCGCAGCACCACCTGATGCTTGCGGCAGCGGCAGCGGCAGCATCAGCGGTCAGTGCAGGAAGGTGAAGAGCGTTCCCGTGGCGTCCAGAGGTCGCGGTGTGCCCTGGAACCGGTGGACGCCGACGGAGAACCGCACGTCGGCCGGAGCATGGAACGCCTCCTCCACGAAGCCGGCGTCGCGAAACCACCCCCGTACGGCCGGCGTGAGGTCCGGGGCCCGCCGCGCCCGGGTCCAGATCACGGTGGCCCCCGCCGCGCAGAACCGGGGCAGGGCGGCGACCGTCCGCCGCACGTCGGCGTCCGGGATGTTGCCGAAGACTCCGATCATGAGCACCAGGTCGGCCGGAACCGTTCCGGCGTAGGAGGAGGGCTGGCCCGCGTCCGCCTGCCTGACCACGAGGTGAGAGAGTCCGGCACGCTCGGCGGCGGCCCGCGCGGCGGCCACGTTGCCGGCGTCGTACTCGAGCAGGGTCGCGTGCACGCGCGGGGAGTCGGGCCGTGCGGCGAGGACGCCGATGAGGTCGTGGCCCTGCCCCGCGCAGGCGCTGACCACCGTGAGCCGTTCCTCGGAGCGCTCGTCGAGCCACGAGGCGATGTGCTGCTGCACCAGCCGCAGCCGACGTGACAGCGGGGAGTCCGCGTCGGCGTACGGCTCGTGCCACGCCTGCCAGTCGGTACCGCCGGTCACGGGCGGGCGTGCCCACGCAGCAGCGCGAGGAGCCCGTGGCCGTCCTCGATCCGCGCGTCCGGTTCGCACCCCCGGGAGCGCCGGTTCCCGGTCGGTGCGGGGCGAGCGCATGAGGATCGCGGCGCCCGTGCCGGCGCGACGGGCGCAGACGACGTCGCGGTGCACGGTGTCGCCGACGAACCAGCAGTCGCCGATCGGCACCGCGACGGCGCGGGCCGCCAGCAGCGCCAGTTCCGGGTTCGGCTTCCGGGGCCCGGCCTCGTCGCTGTAGAACTCGGCCCCGAACAGCCCGGAGAGCCCCGCGGCGGCCAGGAAGTCCCGGTGGGCGGCACCGCAGAGCGTGTTGCTGACGACCGCCATCGGCAGGCCGGCGTCGGCGGCGTGCCGCAGGGCCTCGCCGATGCCGGGACGCACCGCCCACTCCCGGCGCCAGGTCCAGGCGTACGCCAGCGGGGTCGCCTCCCGCTCGACGGCGGCGCGGGCCTCCCGCGGCCAGGACCGGGTCACGAAGTCGGCCCACACCTGGGCATGCGGCAGCTCGACCGGGGCGCCCGTCCTGCCCACGTCGTCGCGCCACAGCGCGTATGCCCGCGCGCCCTGGCTTAGGTCACGGGCGATCTGCTCGTCCGGCACGGCGCCGTCGACGAGTTCGGCGAGACGCCGCACCAGACCCGGCGGGGCCGGCGGTTGGGGCGGCGCGTCGGCCAGGACGCCGCCGAAGTCCAGCAGGAGGGCCCGAGGGGTACGAAGCATGCCCGTCATCCTCGCGCACGGGGACAGGCGTCACCACTGTCGATACACGGTCGCCTTGCCGCCCGTCACCAGGCTGGCCGGCGGTACGTCCTCGGCCACGACCGCGCCAGCGGCGACCACGGCGTCCCGGCCGATGCTGACGCCGGGGAGGATGGTGGCACCGGCGCCGATCCACACGTTCTCCGCCACGTCGATGGGCCCTCCGCTCAGCCAGCCCCGTCGCTCCTCCGGATCGACCGGGTGGCCGACGGTGATGAAGGTGGCCTTCGGTCCGACCATCACTCCCTGACCGAGCCGGATGCCGGCGTAGTCCAGGAACGTGCAGTTCTGGTTGATGAACACGCGTTCCGCGAGGTCCAGGCGGAGGCCGTGGTCGCTGTAGAAGGGTGGATAGATCGTGACTCGCTTCGGCAGCGGCCTGCCGAGGATCTGTGCGAACAGCTTCGCCTTGCCCGCCTCGTCCTCGAAGGGCAGGACGTTCAGGCGGGAGGTGAGCTCGGTGACCCGCAGGACCCGCTCGGCCATGGCCTGGAACTCGGGGCTGTGGATGCGCATCAGACGGTCGCTGGACACGCCACGATCCTTCCTGTCGGCTCACGCGCGGACGCGGCCACCGCGGTTCCGTACGGCCGGCCACGAACCGCCCGCCCCGGCAGGTTAGCGTCGGAGGCGTGACCACCGGATCCCCACGTGTGCTCCCGGCCGACAGCGGCATCGCCGAGGCGGCCTCCGTCCTGCGTACCGGCGGGTTGGTGGCCTTTCCCACCGAGACCGTCTACGGGCTCGGCGCGAACGCGCTGGACGCCCGGGCCGCCGCCCGGATCTTCGAGGCGAAGGCGCGGCCCAGCTTCGATCCGCTGATCACGCACCTCGCCGACGCGGCCGAGCTGGAGAAGCTGGTCGGGGCGGTGCCGGCGGCGGTGACGGCGTTGGCCGGGCGCTTCTGGCCCGGGCCGCTCACGCTGATCGTGGACCGGCCGGCGGCGATCCCGCCGATCGTCACCTCCGGGCTGGCGACGATGGCGGTCCGCGTGCCGGACAACGCGTACGCGCGGGCGCTGATCGCCGAGGCCGGGGTGCCGGTGGCGGCGCCGAGCGCGAACCGGTTCGGCCAGCTCAGCCCGACGCGGGCGGAGCACGTGGTGCGGGGGCTGGGCGCCGCCGTGGACGTGGTGCTCGACGGTGGGCCGACGCGGTGCGGCATCGAGTCGACAATCGTGGACGCCCGGGGCGGGCGGCCGGTGGTGCTGCGCCTCGGCGCGCTGCCGATCGAGGCGTTGGAGGAGGCGGCCGGCCCGGTGACCGTACGCCCGGGCAGCTCCGGGCAGCCCGTCGCGCCCGGCACGCTGGCGGCGCACTACGCCCCGCGTACGCCGCTGCGGTTGGCTTCTGGCGGCGAGCCGCCGGCGGCCGACGGGGTCCGGCGCGGCTTCCTGGCCTTCCGGGACCGGCCGGCGGGCGACTGGGCGGCCGTGGAGGTGCTCTCCGCCGCCGGCGACCTGACCGAGGCCGCCGCGCGGCTGTTCGACGCGCTGCACGAGCTGGACGCCGCCGGGGTCGGCGAGATCCTGGTCGAGCCGGTGCCCGAGGTGGGCGTCGGCCGTGCGGTCAACGACCGGCTGCGCCGCGCCGCCGCCACCTGGCACCCGACGGCCTGAGGCGGGCGCGGGCGACCGGGTCGGGCGGCGCGAACGGCTGTCGGGGCCGGCGGTTCCCTCCGGGTGCATGGGCCGGGAGGACGGGGGTAGGAGAAACGGCAACGATCCCCCTGGAAGTGAGGTGTCAGCCAATGCCGACCGCACGCGAGATCATGACGAACGACGTGACCTGCATCCGTGAGCAGGACGACCTCAAGACGGCTGCCAAGCAGATGGCCCAGCTGGGCGTCGGCTCGCTGCCGATCTGCGGGGACGACAACCGGCTCAAGGGAATGCTGACCGACCGCGACATCGTGGTGAAGGTCCTCGCCGAGGGCCGCGACCCGGGCCGCGTCACCGCCGGTGAACTCGCCCAGGGCGAGGCGGTGACGATCGGCGCCGACGACGACGCGGCGGAGATCCTGCGGACAATGAGCCAGCACAAGGTGCGCCGGCTGCCGGTGATCGACGGGCACGAGCTCGTCGGCATCGTGGCCGTCGCCGACGTGGCCCGCTCCCTGCCCGAGCGCCCGGTGGGCGACCTCATCGAGGCCATCTCCGAGCGCGCCTGACCACGCGTCACGACCGATCGCCGCCCTCCGGCCCCGGCCGGGAGGCGGCGATCGGCGTACGCGGTGCACCGGCGGCCGGATGCGCGGGAGGAGGCCCCGGCGGGACCGGACGGGAGGTCGGCGGCTCAGTCCGGTGGGGTCAGCGGGACGGTCTCGCCGCGGGCGATGGTGCGGACGGTTCCGGCGAGGCCGCGCCGCCGGGCCTCCGCCACGAAGTGGCCCAGCGGCGAGCGGAACACCGGGTAGTCGTCGTAGTGGATCGGCACGGTGAGCTTCGGCCGCACCAGTTCGACCAGGTCGGCGCCCTGCCGCGCGTCCATGGTGAGCAGGATGCCGGCGATCCTGGTGCCGCCGAGGTGGATCAGCATCGCGTCGATGTCCGGGTACCGCCCGGGGATGTCGGCCAGCATCGGCCGGTTGAGCGTGTCGCCGGTGACGTAGAGGCGGAACCGGCGGCTGCCGTCGCGTTCCAGGTCGATCATCGTGCCCATCACGTCGGGCATCAGCAGGTCCAGCGCGCCCGGCCCGTGCCTTCCCGGCATCGAGGTCAGCCGCAGCGTCTCGCCGTCGCGGCGCAGCTCCCGGGAGTTCCAGGTGGGCAGCCCCTCGGCCGCCCGGAAGCCCCAGCGGCGCAGCTTCCGCTCGGCGGCGGGAGTGGTGACGATGGGCAGCTCCCGGTCGAGTTCCCGGCGGGCCACGCGGTCGAAGTGGTCGCCGTGCAGGTGGGAGAGGACGACCGCGTCCAGCGACGGCAGTTGGGCGATCCGCAGCGCGGGGTCGGTGCGCCGCCGCGACCAGAGCCCCTTGCCCAGGTACGCGCGTTGGCCCCGGTGCAGGAAGTTCGGGTCGGTGAGCAGGGTGAACCCGCCGATCCGCAGCACCGTGGTGGCGGTGCCGATGAACGTGACCTCGGGCTGCGTCGTCGACATGTGCACCTCCACCGGTAGCCCTACCCGTGATCGGCGGGCTCATTCCGGCCGGGGTCACGGCGTGCTGGTCGACTGCGGACGGCGGGCCCGGTCACTCCGGTTCGTCGTCCGTGCCGGTCCCGGAGCCGGGCAGGCGCTCCACCAGGCGGGTGAGCGCGCCGTTGGCGAAGGTGGCGCCGAGCGCGGAGCCCGTCGCGATGGTCCAGCCGACCGGGCCGAGCGGTGTGCAGCCGAAGAAGTGGCTGACCCCCGGCGTCTGGACGACCACCACCAGCGCCCCGAGCGACGCGGCGGTGGAGGCCAGTACGGCCGGGCTGGTGCCGCCGGCCAGCACCGTCTGGCCGAGCTGGGTGCCGACCAGCGAGACCAGTGCGACGGTGCCCGCCCGTCTGCGTCGCCCGGTGTAGCGGGCCAGCGTCCAGCCGGCGGTGGCGCCCAGCGTGGTGGCGGCGGCGCGCAGCCCGATCTCCCGGGTCATCGTCTCGCCCAGCGAGGTGTCGGGGCCCTCCCGGAGCAGGCCGTCGGCGTGGTCCGCGTCGGGTGGCCGGATCGCGATCGCCAACGCCGGTGCCAGGTCGGTGAGCAGGTTGACCAGGAGCAGTTGCCGGCCGGTGAGCGCCGAGCGGCCGGTCGCGGCGGCGGTCAGCACGCTGAACGCGATCTCGCCGAGGTTCCCGCCGACCAGGATGCTGAGCGCGTGGCGTACCGAGGACCACATCGCCCGGCCCTCGACCAGGGTGGCGATGATGGTCTCCAGCCGGTCGTCGGTGACCACCAGGTCGGCCGCCGCCCGGGCCGCCGGGGTGCCCCGCTGACCGAGGGCGATGCCCACGTCGGCCAGCCGGATCGCCGCGGCGTCGTTGGCGCCGTCGCCGGTCATCGCCACCGTACGTCCGCACCGCTGCAACGCCTGGATGATCCGGACCTTGTGCGCCGGGGTGCACCGGGCCACCACGTCCGTGGCGGCGAGCCGCGCGCCGAGGGCCTCGTCGTCGAGCTGGTCGAGTTCCGTCGCGGTGACGACCCGCTGGTCCTCGTGGTCGCTGATGGTGGCCGCGATCGCCTCGGCAGTCGCCGGATGGTCACCGGTGATCATGATGGTGTGCACGCCGGCCTGGCGGATCCGGCGTACGGCGGGGGCGGCGCTCTCGCGTACCCCGTCGGCGAGGGCCAGGAAGCCGACGAAGGTCAGGTCGTGCACCTGTTCGTCGGTGACCTCGGGCGAGGAGACCCGGCACTCGGCCACGGCGAGGATGCGGTGTCCCGCCCCCGCCCGGTCGGCGAGCACGGCGTGCAGCCCGCCGCGGCCCTCGTCGTCGAGGGGCTCGTCGCGTCCCCCCGGCGTACGCCAGGCCGAGCACCGGGGCAGCACCGACTCCGGCGCCCCCTTCACGCTGAGCAGCAGCCGGTCCCCGGCCCGGCCGACGGTGGCGTGGTAGCCGCGGGACGGCTCGAACGGTAGCCCACCCACCGGCTCCCATCCCTGGGCGCCGGTCTGCTCGGTCACCCCGGCGGCCTGCGCGCCGGACCGGACCGCCCGGTCGGTCTGCTGGGCCAGGTCGTGGGGGTCGTCGGCGCCCGGGGTGGCGCGCAGCGCGGCCGAGAGGGTGCGCAGCAGGCCGTCGTCGAGGCGGTCGACCGGTGCGTACCGGCCGTCGTCGCCGACCCCGGCGAGCATCAGCTGCCCCTCCGTGAGGGTGCCGGTCTTGTCGAAGCAGAGCACGTCCACCCGCCCGAGCGTCTCGATCGTGCGCGGGTTGCGGACCAGCGCGCCGTGCTCCGCCAGCCGCCGTGCGGCGGCGAGCTGTGCGGCGCTGACCAGGAAAGGCAGCCCCTCCGGCACGGACGCTACGGCCAGGTTCGCGGCGGTCGCGGCGGTCTGGGCCAGGGGTACGCCCCGAAGCAGGCCCGCGCCGGCCACCGCCACCGCCGATCCGGCGGCCAGCGGGATCGCCGCCCGGGTCAACCGGCCCAGCCGTGCCTCCACGCCGCTCGACGGTGGGGCCTGCCGGGCCATCGCCAGGCTCCGCCCCGCCTCGGTGCCCGCACCCGTCGCGACCACCACCGCCGTCCCGTGGCCGGCGGCGACGCTGGTGCCCTCGTAGAGCATCGACCGCCGGTCGGCGACGGCGGCGGCGACCACCGGCTGGTCGGTCTTGCCGACCGGCAGCGACTCGCCGGTGAGCGAGGACTCGTCCATCTCCAGCCCGGCCGACTCCAGCAGCCGGCAGTCGGCCGGGACGGCGTCCCCCGATTCGAGGAGGACGACGTCCCCCGGCACCAGGTCCTCGGCCGGCAGGATCCGCTCCGCGCCGTCGCGGCGTACCCGGGCGGTCACCGCCGAGCGGGACAGCAGTTCGGCCAGCGACCGCTCGGTGTTGTGCTGGTGCACCGCCCCGAGCAGCGCCGACCCGCCGACCACGCCGCCGACGAGGGCGGCGTCGACGGGCGAGCCGAAGGTGGCCGAGAGCACCGCCCCGGCGGCCAGCACCGGGGTGAGCGGGTTGGCCAGCTCGTCGACGAAGGCGCGCAGCAGCCCCGTCGACCCCGAGGGCCGGGCGTCCCGGTCGCCCCGGCGGCGCTCGGCCTCGTCGGTGGCGAGCCCGTCGGGGCCGGTGTCGAGGTGGTCGAGCACGGTCGAGGACGGCATCAGGTGCCAGGCGGTGACGGCCGGGGTCGGGCCGTCCGTCCGGTCGGGCAGCCGGTGTGCCCGCAGGACGCCGTGGGCGAAGGCCAACGCCGCCGCCCCGTTCACGGGCACGACGGCGCGTACGGGCAGCCGCTCGCGGGGGGCGGTGAGCGCGTTCAGCGCGCCGAGGCCGGTGCCGGCCATCGCCAGGCCGATGTTCTGCCGGGTCATCCGACGGGCCACCCCCGCCGCCTCGACGATCAGTGCCGCCACCCGCAGGTCGGCGCCGAGCAGCAGGTGCGCGCCCCAGGGCGGCAGCTCCTCGGGGCCGCTGAGCCCCAGTCCGCAGTCGGCGACGCCCAGCGCGGCGCGGTCGGCGGAGACCACCATCACCATGGCCCCGCCGCGTTGCAGATCCCGCACCGACTCGGCCAGCCGGTCGCGGCCCGGCAGGTGGGCGTCGGCGAAGCCGTACCGCCGCTCGTCGTCGCCGGCCACGACCAGCCGCAGGCCGGCCTGGCGGGCGGCGACCGACAGGGCGTCGACGCCCGGCGCCGGCTCCGGTTCGACCCGCAGCACGGCCGCGAGGGTGTCGCCGTCGGCAAGGCCGAGCAGGAGTCCGCCCGCGTCGCGCAGCCGCCGGCTGTCGCCGGTGTCGCCCGGGTCCTCGACGTCCAGCGCGTCCAGCGGCCCGAGCCGCCAGCCGTCGGCGTGCCGGGGCTCGCGGGGCGCGGCGGGATCGAAGAGAGCGAACGCGCGCGCCGCCACCCGCCCGATGTCCGCCCCGGCCAGCGGCGCCAGGTCGGCCAGCACGCCCCGGTCGGAGCCGAGCACGGCGGCGTCCAGGACCAGGGTGTCGATCCGGTCCAGTTCGCGCAGCACGCTGCGGTCCATCGCGATCACGCCGCGGCGGGCGAGGATGCGGCCGAGCTGCGCGGCGTACCCCTCGCGTCCGCTGCCAGGAGCCTTGGGCAGCGTGGAGAGGCCCAGCGCGGCGGCCCGCTTCCCACCCACGACCGGCGTCGCGGCGGCCGCCGCCACGGCGCCCGCGGCGAGCGTCCGGGACACGTACCTCTCGACGGGGCCGTCCGGCTTCGGCCGGGGGCGCTCGATCTTCGGCACGGAGGCGGCGGCCCGCTCCGGATGCCCGGTCAGCCGAGGTTCGGCCTCTGCCCAGGCGCGGAGCTGGGCCCGCGCCTCGCCCCACTGCACCACCCGTTGCGCGCCGTCGAGCATGAGCCCGGCCCAGCCGCCCGTCAGGCCCAGCGCCACCGCCTCGGCCAGCGGGAACAGCAGGTCGGCGCGGGGGTCGGAGCGTAGCCCCCGGTCCGCCAGGGCGTGCAGCTTCGGGTGCAGGTCGACCGCGACGAGCAGCCCGGCGATCTCCCCCGGCACCGGCGTGAACGGCAGGATCCGGGTGGCGGCGGAGAGGGTCAGGCCCAGGGCGTCGGAGGCCAGCGCGCCGAGGGTGCGCGGCGTGCGCGGCCCCTCCTCGGGCGGGTGCGGCGGCGGGATCTCCGGGTCCGGCTCGTGGGGGCAGGTGCGTTCGGTACGGGCGACGGTCGCGATGAGGTCCCGCAGGGCGGGCTCCGGCGTACCGACGGCGACGACCACCCGGCCGGACGGGGCGTTGACCCGCGCCCACTCGACGCCGGGCATCCGCTCCAGCGCCGCCTCGACCTGACGTGCGAGTACGTCGCCGCCGTCCTGGCAGACCCCGATCACCTCGATGTGGTGCCGGCCGGGGCGGGACCAGACCCGACGCCGGCTGAGCCCGGCCGCCCGCGCCAGCCGGGCCGCGACGGCACCGACGTTCCGGGACGCCTCGCCGACGACCGGCGGCACCGGCACCGGCGGAAGGAGCCGGCCGGCGGTGCGGACCAGTGAGATCATCGAGGCGTACGACCGGACGGGCGCCGGTCAGGCCCCTCGCTGCCGCTGCTCCCGCCGTACGCCATCTCGCCTCCCACGCCCGAAGCTCCGGCGGCCTGGCTTCCCGGCTGATCGTCCGTTATGCGCTCCGAGCAGCGGAAGTTCCCCGGATGGGTCGGAGAGAGTCGGGTCACCCTTGACCTGAAGCCGGGTTGAGGTCCGAGGCTGGTCGCATGCTGATCGAACTGCTCCGCCGCGAGCCGGGTCCGTCGGACCCACGGGCCCGCCTCGGCTACCGACCGTTGTGGCTGCCGGGCGCGGCGGGCCGGAGGTGACCGGAACGGCGACGCACGCCGCCCGGGTCGCCGACGAGGCCGGGCTCTTCGCACCCCGGCTGCGCGCGATGACGGTGGGCAGCGTCGCGCTGATCTCGCTGCTCGCCTTCGAGGCGCTGGCGGTGGGTACCGCCATGCCGACCGTCGCCCGCAACCTCGACGGGCTGGCCCTCTACGGGATCGCCTTCGGGGGTCCGTTCGCCGCCGGCGTGCTCGCCATGGTCGCCTCCGGCATCTGGTGCGACTCGCGGGGCCCCCGGGCGCCGATGTGGCACGGGCTCGGCTGGTTCGTGCTGGGGCTGGTGCTCGCCGGTGGCGCCACCACCATGGGCGTCCTGGTCGCCGGCCGGATCGTGCAGGGCCTCGGCTCCGGCCTGCTCTCGGTGGCGCTCTACGTGATCGTCGGGCAGGCGTACCCGGAGGCGCTGCACCGGCGAATCTTCGCGGCGTTCGCCGCCGCGTGGGTCGTACCGTCGCTGGTCGGGCCGGCGCTGGCCGGCCTGCTCGTGGAACACCTCGGGTGGCGCTGGGTCTTCCTGGCGGTGCCGGTGGTGGCGGTGCCGGCGGTACTGCTGATCCACCCCGGCCTGCGGGCGATCGGCGTGCCCCCGGTGACCCGGTTGCCGTCCGGCGCGGCGGCCCGGATCGGCTGGGCCTGCGGGGCGGGGGTGAGCGCCGCACTGTTGCACATCGGGGGGCAGCAGCGCGGCGCTGCCGCCGTCGGGCTGGTGGCCCTGGCGCTGATCGGACTGCTGGTCTGCGCGCCCCGGCTGCTGCCGGCCGGGTTCCTGCGCGCCGGCCGGGGCCTGCCCACGGTGATCGGGCTGCGCGGTCTCGCCTCGGCCGCGTTCGTGGGCGCGGAGGTGGTGATCCCGCTGATGCTCTCGCGGGAGCGCGGGCTGTCGCCGACCGCCGCCGGCCTGGTCCTGACCACGGGCGCGCTCGCCTGGTCGGCGGGTTCCTGGTTGCAGGGGCGGATGCCGCCGCCGCGCTCCCGGGCCACCCTGCCGAGGGCGGGGCTGACCTGCATCGCCGCCGGTACGGCCGTGGTCACGCTCGCCGTCGCGCCGGCGGTGCCGGTCTGGGTCGGCGTGCTGGGCTGGGCCGGCGCGGGTCTCGGCATGGGGCTGCTCTACCCCTCGTTGTCGGTGCTCACGCTGGAGCTGTCCGCCCCCGGCGAGCAGGGCCGCAACAGCTCCTCGCTGCAACTGGGCGACTCGCTCTTCGCGGCAACCGTGCTGGCGCTCACCGGCGCGGTGCTCGCGGCCGGCGCGGCCCCGGGACCGGCCAGTTACGCCGGCACGCTCGCGGTGGCCTCCGGGCTGGCCCTGCTGGGTGTCGTGCTCGCCGGCCGGGTGGTGCCTGGCGCGTCCGGGATCCGCGCCGGCTGACCGCCCGCCGGGTGCCCGACCCCGGCACGGCCGGCGGCGATGTGCCGATCCGGTCCGGTGGCGGCCGTCGGCCCGGGAGGATGGGCGGGCGATGAACTTCCTGACCATCCTGCCGATGGCCGTGGTGATGATCGCCGGGACGCAGCTGGTCGCGGCGGTCTTCCTCGCCTCGGCGGACCGGCCGCGTGCCGCGTCGCTGGGCTACCTGGGCGGGGCGGGGATCGTGGTGGCGGGCGGGGTGACGGCGAGCTGGCTGCTCACCCGGGCCGTGAAGGTCGACGTCGGTGCCGGGCTCGGGCAGCGCGCGGTGCAGAGCCGGATCGACGTGGCCGTGCTGGCGTTGCTGCTCGTCCTGGCGGTGGTCGTCTTCCTGCGCCGGCACACCGCCGGCCCGCCGAAGTGGATGGGCAACCTCCAGCGGGCGAGCCCGGCGTACGCGCTGCGGCTCGGCGTCCTGCTCTTCCTGGCCATGCCGACGGACGACCTCACCATGCTCACCGTCGGGGCGAGCGCCGCCCGGCACGACCTGTCCTGGTGGCACCTGCTGCCGTTCGTCCTGCTCACGCTGGCGCTGCTGGCCCTGCCGCTGCTGGCGTTGCTGCTGCTCGGCTACCGGGCCGAGACGGTGCTGCCCCGGATCCGGGACTGGGCCGGGCGGCACTCCTGGGTGGTCAGCGAGATCGTCATCGGGTTCTTCGTCGTCCTGACGGCTGCCGAGCTGCTGCGATGAGCCGTCGCACAGCCGGTCACACGCGGGGGCCGGGCGCCGTCACCACCACTGTCGTGCGGCGGGCGCGCGACGGTCGGAGAGGGAGGGAACCATGCGGGTGCTGGTCACCGGGGCGGGCGGTCGGCTCGGGCGGGTGGTGCTACCCCGGCTGCGCGCCGAGGGGTGGGACGTGCGGGCGACGAGCCGGCGGGCGCGTACCGGCTCGTGGGTGGTCGCCGACCTGGCCACCGGGGAGGGGGTGGTCGAGGCGGTGGCCGGCGTGGACGCCGTACTGCACCTGGCCTCGGCACCGAACCGGGGGCGGCAGACCCACCGGGTCGACGTGCTCGGCACCCGCCGGCTGGTCGTCGCCGCCGGGCAGGCGGGCGTACGGCACCTGGTCTACGTCTCGATCGTCGGGGTGGACCGGGTGCCGATCCCCTACTACCGGCACAAGCTCGCCGCCGAGCAGGTCGTGGCGGCCGGCACGGTGCCGTGGACGGTGCTGCGGGCGACCCAGTTCCCGGAGTTCCTCGACGGGATGCTGCGTGGGGCGAGCCGCCTCGGTCCCGTGATCGGCGACCCGGCCGTACTCGCCCAGCCGGTGGATCCCGGCGAGGTCGCGGACCGCCTCGTCCGGCGGCTCACCGCCGGCCCGCTGCGCGGCGTCGAGGAGTACGGCGGCCCGGAGGTGCTCCGCTTCGACGACGCGGCCCGCGCGTGGACGGCCGCGCGGCGGTCCCGCCGCCCGCTGCTCCCGGTCCGGATCCCCGGTGGGATCGGCCGCGCCCTGCGCTCGGGCGGCCTGGTCACCGAAGCGACCCCGAAGGGCGCCCGGACCTGGGCCGACCACCTCGCCGACACGTACGGGGGAACGGGCGCAAGATGAACGGCCTGCGCGTTCACGTCCGGCCTACCGTGACGCCATGTTCGCCATGGTCGCCACCGTCATCCTGTACGTCGCCGGTTTCGTCTTCCTCTACGGCGTGATCCGGCTCGCCATCCGCCACGCCCTGGAGGAGATGGAGGTGCGCCGGGTCCAGGCCGAGCGGGCGGAGGAACTGGCCTCCGTCCGGGACCGCGCGCTGCTCCGCGAGAACGGCTTTCTCACCGGCAACTGACCGGCCCCGTCCCGGTCGGCCCGGGACGGGGCCGGTGCTCCGGGTGACTAGAAGTCGGCGGCCACGGCCAGGTTGAACTTGTCGACGGCGGCCTTCTTCTCCTCCGGGAGCGACTCGACGTCGATCCGGTCGGTCTCGCCTCTCCCGTCGTGGGTGTCGACACCCTTGAGGAGGTGGTCGACGATGGAGTTCGCCTCGTCGGTCGTGAAGCCTGCGTCGGTCAGGATGTGCAGCGGAAGTTCACTCATGCCGATCGCCGGTACCCGGCATCACCCGCTCCCACACGCCGTCGGCACCCGTCTCCGGATCGATAGGGGTGACCCCCTGTCGACGACGGTTCCGCTCGCTGGTCAGGTGATGGAACGCCGGGCCCGGGCGGGTGCGAGGATCGCAGGCGTGATGGGGACGCTGAAGACCGAACCTGCCCGCAGTCGGCTCGACCTGCTCGCTCCGCCGGTCGCCGCCGCCGTCGGGCAGTGGCCCGCCGAGGCGCCGGTGGACGTCGACGACGTGCTGGTGGCGCCGATCGACGCCGAGCTGGCCGACACCGCCGCCTTCTGCGCCGCGTACGAGGTGGGGCTGGACGAGTCGGCCAACTGCGTGGTGGTGGCCGGCAAGCGTGAGGGAGTCGTGCGCTACGCGGCCTGCGTCGTACTCGCCACCACCCGCGTCGACGTCAACGGGGTGGCCCGCCGCGCGCTCGACGTGCGGAAGGCGAGCTTCGCGCCGATGGCCGAGGCGGTGGAGCTGACCAGCATGGAGTACGGCGGCATCACCCCGATCGGCCTGCCGGAGCAGTGGCCGATCCTGGTCGACGCGCGGGTGATCGCCGCCCCGCACGTGATCATCGGGTCGGGCGTACGGCACAGCAAGATCGCGCTGCCCGGGCCGGCGCTCGGCGCGCTGCCCGGCGCGCGCGTGGTGGAGGGGCTGGCCAGGCCGGCCTGACCGGTGACGGACGTCGATGCCGTTGCACGTGAAACATCACACACGTCGATGTCTGCCGTCGGAGGTCGATCCGCCCGTCGCCGTGGACGGCTCAGTCGGCTTCGGCCTGGCGGCGGTCCACCTCGGCCAGGGCGGCGAGCAGCGTCTCCGGCTCCTGCGCGCCGGTGACCGCGTACCTGCCAGCCAGCACGAAGGTGGGCACGCTGGTCACCCCGATCTGCCGGGCGGTGGCCAGCTCGTCGGAGAGTTCCGCCACCCGCTCGCCGGAGTCGAGGAAGCGGCGCGCCTCGGCCGCGTCCAGGCCCACCTCGGCGGCGAGCGCGGCGAGCGCGTCGCGGGAGCCGACATCGACGCCGTCGGTGAAGTGGGCGCGGTAGAGCGCGTCGACCGTCTCGGCGGCGCGTCCACGGTCGGTGGCCCAGGCGACCAGGCGGTGCGCGTCGAAGGTGTTCGCCGCGACCGCGCGGTCGAAGTCGAGCTTCAGGCCGACCTGGGCCCCCACCTCCGTCACCTGACCGAACATCTGCCGGACGCGGTCCGGCCCGCCGAACTTCGCGGCCATCGCGTCGACCAGCGGACGCGGCTCCGGCACCGGCGACGGGTCGAGCTGGAACGGCCGGTAGCGGACGGTCACCTCGCCGTCGTACGACTCCAGGGCCTGCTCCAGCCGACGCTTGCCGATGTAGCACCAGGGGCACACGACGTCGGCGTAGATCTCGATCTCCATGTCGGGTGACAACCCTCCGTCTAGCTGGTCTGTTCCCGAACCTGCCGCTTGAGCCGGGCCAGGATGGCCGTGCCGCCGCGCACCCGCAGCGGGCTGATCGCCTGGGCCAGTCCCATCCGCTGGTAGAGGTCGTCGGGCACGGCGAGCACCTCGTCCGCGCTCGCCCCGGCCAGCCCCTCGGCGAGGATGCCGGCGAACGCGCGCGTGGTGGGCGCCTCCGGAGGGCAGTCGAACAGCGTCTCCACCGTCTTCTCCGGCGTCACCCGGGCGCGCAGGAAGAACGCCGTCTGGCACTCCGGCACCTGCTCCATGCCCTCCCGGTCGGCGGCGCCGGCGGGCAGCGGCGGGATGACGTCGGCGTACTCCAGCAGCATCTCCAGCACCACGTCGCGGGGCGCGGCGGCGAACTCGTCGACGATCTCGGAAAGCCTGGCCGGCATGGATGACATGCCTCCGAGGCTACCGCCGGAGGAAGGGACCCTTTCTACACCGGTAGGCGTTAGCAAGGGGCCCTTCCTTGCACCTCAGACGGTCGGTGCCTGCTCGCTGATGTCGCTCAGCGCCGAGTGGGGGTCGAGCTGCATCGCGAGGTCGCCGAGGGAGACGATGCCGACCAGCTTGCGCTCGCTGTCGCAGACCAGCACCCGCCGGATGCCCCGCTCCCGCATCAGGGCGGCCGCCTCGGCCGCGGTCGAGTGCTGCTCGATCATCACCACCTCGCGGGTGATGATCGAGCCGATCGTGGTGGTGGCCGGGTCGCTGCGCTCGGCCACCGCCCGTACGACGATGTCCCGGTCGGTGAGCATGCCGGCGAGGGTGGCGCCGTCGGTGACGACCACGTCGCCGATGTCCGCCTCCTTCATCACCCTGGCCGCCTCGTCCAGGGTGGTCTCGGCCGGCAGGTAGATGACCTGCTTCGTCATCACGTCGCTGACCCGGTAACCGGTCATGAGAGCCTCCAGAACGCATTCAGTCGATCGGACTGCGGTACCCCGTGACACGTTCGCTACACCACGTTCCCGCGCTCCCGGTGTACCCGTTCGACCAGCCGGTCCGCCACCCCGTCGACCGGCAGTTCGACGCGCTCGCCGGACGCCCGGTCGCGTAGTTCCACGTGCCCCTCGGCGAGACGGCGGCCGACCACGACGGCGCGCGGGATGCCGATCAGCTCGGCGTCGGTGAACTTCACCCCGGCAGAGACGTGTGTCCGGTCGTCGACGAGCACCCGCAGGCCGGCGGCGGCGAGCCGCCCGCCGAGCTCCAGCGCCGCGTCGAGCTGCGGCCCCTTCCCGGCAGCCACCAGGTGTACGTCGCACGGCGCGACCGCCGCCGGCCAGACGAGCCCCCGCTCGTCGTGGTGCTGTTCGGCGATCGCCGCGACCGCGCGGGACACCCCGATCCCGTAGCAGCCCATGGTCGGCCGGACGGGCTTGCCGGCGGGACCGAGCACGTCGACGGCGAAGGCGTCGGTGTAGCGGCGACCGAGCTGGAAGATGTGCCCGATCTCGATGCCCCGCCGCATGGTCAGCTCGCCGGTGCCGCACGCCGGGCAGGGGTCGCCGGGGCGCACCTCGGCGGCCTCGACCGTGCCGTCCGGCACGAAGTCCCGGCCGCAGACCACGCCCGTCGCGTGCCGGCCCGGCTCGTTCGCGCCGGTCAGCCACGCGCTGCCCGGCACCACCCGGGGATCGGCCAGGTAGCGGATGCCCAGCTTGGCCAGGACCTGCGGCCCGAGGTAGCCCCGGACCAGCTCGGGGTGGGCGTCCCAGCCGTCGAGGACGTCCACCGTGGCCGGGGCGACCGCCGCGCCGAGTCGCTTCAGGTCGACCTCGCGGTCGCCGGGCAGCCCGACCACCAGCAGCTCGGCCTCCTTTGCACCGGGCCGGTGCAGGGCGAGCACCACGTTCTTCAGGGTGTCGGCGGCGGTCCAGCCGTCCCGGCCGCCCAGGCGTCGGGCGTTGGCCAGCTCGACCAGGCTGGCGATGGTCGGGGTCTCGGGGGTGTCGTGCACCTCGGCCGGCGGCTGGGCGTCCGGGTCGCCGGCCGGCGGGGCGGGCGTGGTCACCGCCTCGGTGTTGGCCGCGTAGTCGCAGGCGGTGCAGCCGACGAAGGTGTCCTCGCCGACGGGCGTCGCCGCCAGGAACTCCTCCGACGCCGACCCGCCCATCGCCCCGGAGGTGGCGCGCACGATCGTGTGCTCCAGCCCGAGCCGGTCGAAGATCCGCCGGTACGCGCCGCGGTGCCGCTCGTACGCTGCCGCGAGGCCCGCCTCGTCGAGGTCGAACGAGTAGGCGTCCTTCATCAGGAACTCGCGCCCGCGCAGCAGTCCGGCGCGCGGCCGGGCCTCGTCCCGGAACTTCGTCTGGATCTGGAAGAGCGTCACCGGGAAGTCCCGGTACGAGGTGAACAGGTCCTTGACCAGCAGCGCGGCCAGTTCCTCGTGGGTGGGCGCCAGCAGGTGCTCCGCGCCGCGCCGGTCGGCGAGGGTGAAGATGTCGTCGCCGTACTCCGTCCACCGGCCACTGGTCCGGTAGGGCTCGGCCGGCAGCAGCGCCGGGAAGTGCACCTCCTGGTCGCCGATCGCCGTCATCTCCTGCCGGACCACCTCGGTGACCCGGTCCAGCACCAGCTTGCCCAGCGGCAGCCAGGTGTAGCCGCCCGGTGCGGCGCGACGGATGTAGCCGGCGCGCAGCAGGAGCCGGTGGCTCGGCACCTCCGCGTCGGCCGGGTCCTCGCGCAGGGTCCGGAGCAGCAGGGTCGACATGCGTAGCAGCATTGGCGCAGCGTACGGGGGCCGGTGGCGGGACGACGATCCATTTCGGGTACGGCGGTCAGCCCGGTTCCGGGGCGGGTGGCGTCGCCGGGACGGGGCCGAGCAGGCGGCGCGGGCCCTGACCGGTCTCGCCGAGGTGGTCGTCGGTGTTGCGCAGGAGGCAGCGGTCGATGGAGAGGCAGCCGCACCCGATGCAGTCGGTCAGGTCGTCGCGCAGGTGCTGGAGCTGGGCGATGCGCTGGTCGAGTTCGGCCTGCCAGGTGGTGGAGAGCGCGGCCCAGTCCTCCCGGGTCGGGGTACGCCCGTCCGGCAGACCGGCCAGCGCCTCGGCGACGAGCCGGAGCGGGATGCCGACCCGTTGGGCGACCCGGATGAAGGACACCCGCCGGATCACGTCGCGGGGGTAGCGGCGCTGTCCGCCGCTGGTGCGTCGACTGTGGATCAGCCCCTTGGCCTCGTAGAAGTGCAGAGCCGTGACGGCGACGCCGGTGCGGGCCGCGACCTGGCCGACGGTCAGTTCGGTGTGCTGGGGCGGGAGGCTCGCCATGTCGGCATGCTAGCGGCTTGACCTCGACCATGGTCGAGGTTGAAGACTCGCGTCATGGAGCCGATACGGATCGGAATCGTCGTCGGGTCGACGCGGCCCGGACGACGGGGCAGGGCGGTGGCCGAGTGGGTGCACCACGTCGCCCGTGAGCGGCACCGGGCCGTCGCGTTCGAGCGGCTCGACCTCGTCGACTTCGACCTGCCCCTGCTGGACGAGCCGGTCCCGGCGGCGTTCGGCGACTACCGCCGCCCGCACACCCGGGCCTGGGCCGCCGCCGTCGAGCCGTGCGACGGGTTCGTCTTCGTCACCCCGGAGTAC
The DNA here is from genome assembly GCF_057197825.1 of Micromonospora sp. USAFONa4. Taxonomy (NCBI): domain Bacteria; kingdom Bacillati; phylum Actinomycetota; class Actinomycetes; order Micromonosporales; family Micromonosporaceae; genus Micromonospora; species Micromonospora sp. USAFONa4. The sequence continues at coordinate 3,383,251 of NZ_CM170072.1, forward strand.
AACCACTCCACCTCGGCCGCCTGCAAGAACGCGATCGACTACCTGTGTGCCGAGTGGCAGCACAAGGCGGCCGGCTTCGTCGGGTACGGCGTGACCGGGGGCTGGCGGGCCGTCGAGGCGCTGCGCCTGGTGCTGGCGGAGGTCCGGGTCGCCGGAGTGCGTACCGCCGTCGGGCTCTCCCTGCCCACCGACTTCACCGGGGAACGCCTGACCCCCGCCGCCCACCAGGAACGCAGCCTGGACGCGATGCTCGACGAACTGCTCACCTGGGCGGCGGCCCTGGCCCCGGTCCGCCGCCCGGCGGCGGCCCCGGCCCCGCCGGTGAGGGCGAACCCTGCCCCACCGCCGGCCGCCGACGCCGGCCGGCCGAGGGCGGCCCGCCCGTGACGGGCATCGCCGCGGCTCCCGCCGCCACCGCCCCCGTCGCCGGTCGCCGGGCGGCGACGGCCGTCCTGCTCGCCGGCTCCCTGCTGACCGTGCTCGCGGGCGCGGTGCTGACCCCGGTGGTCGAGCTGATCCGCGGCGAACTGCGGCTCACCGGCACCGCCGCCGGGCTCGTCCTCACGGCCCACGGACTCTCCCTCGCCCTCGCCGGCCCGCTGGTGGGCCGCGCCATCGACCGGTGGGGGGTGCGCACGCCCCTGGCCCTCGGGCTGATCCTGTACGGTCTCGCCGGCGGCGCGGGTCTGGTCACCGACAGCTACCCCCTGCTGATCGCCACCCGCCTGATCTTCGGCGTCGGCGCGGCGCTCGTCTTCGCGGGGACCACGCTCGGGCTGCTCGACCTGCACGAGGGGGCGGCCCGCGACCGGGCGATGGGCTGGCGGTCCACCGCGATCAGCCTCGGCGGAGTGCTGTTCCCCCTGCTGGGCGGAGTGCTGGGCGGGCTCTCCTGGCACGCCCCGTTCGGCGTCTACCTGGTCGGGGTGCCGCTCGGCCTGGTCACGCTCCGGGTGCTCCCGGGGCGTCGCGCCGCAGTCGACGCCGGTGCGCCACCGGGCCGGCCGGGGTCGCTGTGGAACCTGCTGCGTGGGCATCCCGCGCTCGTCGGGATCTACGGCCTCCAGGTGGTGACCAGCCTGCTGCTGTACGGGGTGCTGGTGTTCCTGCCGCTGCGGCTGGCTGAGGTCGGCATCACCGAGACGGCTGTCGTGGCGCTGTTCACGGGCGCCCCGTCGCTGGCCATGAGCGTCGTCGGTCTGGGCTACGCCCGGGCCCGGGCCCGCCTGGGTCAGGTGCGGCTGCTCGCGATCACCCTCGCCGTCTTCACGGTCGCGCTGGTCACCCTCGGGCTGACCGGTTCGCCGGCGCTCATGCTGGTCGCGCCAGCCGTGTTCGGAATCGGCATGGGGCTGGTCGTGCCGGCGCTGACCGTCCTGGTGGCCGAACACTCCCCGCCCGCCCGGCGTGGCCAGGCCACCGCGCTGCTGGCCAGCGCCACCTTCGCCGGCCTGTTCGTCTCGCCGCTGCTGCTCGGGTCGGTCCAGGCGGCCACCTCGACGCGCGGCACGTTCCTGGCCGGGGCGGCGCTGACCGGTGTCACCCTGGCGCTGCTCGCCATCCGCCTGTGCGTCGGGCAGCGGTCGTCGGCGGCCTGACCCGCCGACGCAGCCCGCGCCCTGGCCGGCGACCTGCCGAAGCCGGTCCGGCAGATCGGATCTTCGGGCCCGATCGGCCGACCGTCGGCGGTGCGAAGGCGGGAAGTTCCCTCCCCGGTGGCGGTACCCCTGGCAGGGCCTGCCCTCAGGACCCGTGGCTGGCGTGGACGGGCTGCTCCAGCAGGGCGGCGAGCCGTTCGGCCACCGGCGGGGCGTGCAGGTGCAGCCGGGCCACGTTGATGCTGTCCTCGCCGACGACCGCGAGCAGCGCCTGCGGGCTGACCGCGTAGACGCTCAGGTAGCCACCGGCGTTGCGGACGGTGGACTGCTGGAACTCGCCCTGCCCCAGCCGCAGCCCGACCTGCCGGCCCAGCCCGTACGTGGTGGCGGCGAGCGCGGCCAGGTCGTTCGGGTCGACGTCGGTCTGCAGGTTGTGGGTGATGAGCAGGCCGTCCACGCCGCCGAGGACGCAGCCGTGCACCCCGGGGATCTGGAGGCGCAGCTCCGACAGCTCGTGCCCGATCGCCGGGTACGGCAGCGACGTGTTCCCGGCCAGCGACGGGGGCAACGACCGGGGCGGCGGAAGGGTGCCCGTGCGTGCGGTGCGGCGGGGAAGCGGGGTCTCGGTGTCGTCGATCCCGCTCACAGCTCCAGGCTCTCCTCGATGCTGCGCAGCTGGTGACGCGCCATCGCCAGGTTGGCGCGGCTCTTGCTCACCATCAGGTAGAGGAAGAGTCCCTTGCCGGTGCGGCTGGTCACCGGGCGGATCAGGTGGTACTGCGTGCCGAGGGTGATGAGGATGTCCTCGATCTCGTCGTTCAGGTTGAGCATCTCGATGGTGCGCAGCTTGGCGCGGACGACATCGGTGTTGCCGGCGGCGGCGACGGTCAGGTCGATCTCCCCGGTTCCACCCGCCACGCCGAGGGTCATCCCACTGTTGTAGTCGACGAGTGCGGCGCCGATCGCGCCGTCGATGCTCATCGCGGTCTTCAGTGCCAGGTCGAGGTTCGACACGCTGCTTTCTCCCAGGACGTGCGGGCGGCGTCGCCCGCTGCGGTGCAGAGGGTGACACGGCGGTGACAAGTGTTACAACCTCGTTAAAAGGCTTGGACGAGGCTCGCACACCGCAGGCCGCAGCGCACCTGCTGGCGCCGCCATCCACCTGACCGGACCGCGCGGGACGGCCGGCGGTCCCCGCAAATAGGACGCTCCGAGGGTTGTCGACGGCGCCACGGAACTCCTCGCATCGACGCAGCGCGGTGATCGGGCTCGTGGCCCCGATCCCGGATCACGCCTGTGGGCACGGTCCCGCCGCCAACGATGACGTCCGCCACGTTTGTCCGTCGGTGCCCCCCGGCACCGGCTCTCCTGGTGAAGACTGTCCCGCGTCGGAAAGGGCCCCTTCCTCCACCGGGGTGCTCTTTCCCACCGCACGTCGGAGGGATGATCAGGTGCGCTGGCGCAGTTACGTGGCGGTCGGGGACAGCTTCACCGAGGGCATGGACGACGCGTACCCGGACGGCAGCTACCGGGGCTGGGCGGACCTGGTGGCCACCCGGCTGGCCGCCGAGGCCGGGCCCGACTTCCGCTACGCGAACCTGGCCATCCGGGGCCGGCTCTTCCCCGGCGTGGTGGCCGAGCAGGTGCCCGCCGCGCTCGCCATGAAGCCCGACCTGATCAGCTTCGCGGCCGGCGGCAACGACGTGCTCCGCCGCACCTTCGACCCGGACGCCCTGGTCACCCGCTTTGACGACGTGGTGCGCAGGCTGCGCTCCGGCGGCGCCGACGTGGTCCTGTTCCGGTTCGCCGACGTGATGGCCCGGCTGCCCGGCCAGCGCCTCGTCGCGCCCCGGGTGCAACTGCTCAACCGGGCCGTCGGCGAGACCGCCGAGCGGCACGGCGCCATCCTGGTCGACCTGTACGCCGACGACGCGTACCTCAACCCGATGCTCTGGAGCACCGACCGGCTACACCTGTCGGAGGCCGGGCACCGGCGGGTCGCGGCGCAGGTGCTCAACGCGCTGGGTGTCGGCTGCGACGAGGAGTGGCTGATGGTGCCGCCGCATCCGGCGCCGACGCCCTGGCTGGCCGCCCGCGCCGCCGACCTGCGCTGGGCCGGGCGGCACCTGGCGCCGTGGATCAAGCGCCGGCTCACCGGCCGCTCCTCCGGCGACACGGTCACCGCCAAGCGCCCGTCGCTCGGCCCGATCATCGACTGAGTCGTGCTCACCCTGCACGCCGCGCCGTTGCTGCGGACCGCGCCCGACGCCCCGCCCACCCCGGGGGCCGCCGTCGCGGTCCGGGCCGACCGGATCGTCGCGGTCGGGTCGTTGGCCGAGCTGACCGGGGCGTACGCCGGAGCCCGAATCCGCCGCTGGCCCGGCACACTCGGGCCGGGGCTGGTGCACGACGGGCCGCTGCCGGCCGCCGACACTCCCCGCGAGCGGGTGCACGCGCTGCTGCGCCTCGGGGTGACCGCCGTGCTGGCCGGTCACCTGACCGATCCGGCGCTGCGGGCCGCCGTGGAGCGCAGCGACCTGGCGGTGCTGCCGGCCGCCGTACCGCCGACGCTGGCGCCCGGCGGGCGCGCCGATCTGGCGGTCCTCGACGCCGACGGCGCCTGCCTGGTGACCGTGGTCGCCGGCCGGATCGCCCACCGCCGCGCCTGACCGCGACGCCGACGAGCCAGCCGTCCGAGCCCGTCAGAGCGACGCCGACGAACCCGACCGACACACGCAGGCTCGTTGGGTCGGCCGTCGTGGGCCGTCAGGAGACCAGGGTCCACGTACGTGTGACGCCGGAGCCGACGCCCATGATCTGGGCCGATCCGGTCCTCACGACGACCGTGTCGTCCCGCAGCACCTCCACCGACAGGCTGGCGTCGGTGTCGTCCCGCAGCGCGGCGCGCAGCTCGGGCGCGTCGACGTAGCGTCCGTCGGCCCAGAAGCCGGCGCTGCCGTAGGGACTGGTGACGGCGAGGATCCCGCCGTTCGCGGCGGCGACGTCACTGGTGTTGTCGGGCAGGCCCGGTCGCTGCTCCCACCTGCTTCCGGCCAGCCGCCACACCTGCTTTGCCGCCGCCACGACGAATCCGTTGTCCCGGACGCCCACCAGCCAGGCGTCGGCGCCGTCCGGGGAGACCAGGAGCCGTCCGGCCCCCGCCACGGCCGGCAGCTTCCGCCAGCTCGCCGCCCCGTCGGTGCTGAGCAGGACCGTGAGCCGGTCCCCGTCGCGTACGGTCAGCCAGAGCCGCCCGTCGCCGCCCTCGATGAGGCTGTGTTCGGTCTCCTCGGTGAGGGCCACCGGGGGTTGCGGGCGGACGGGTCCGAAGCCGACCCGGGTCAGCTCCCGTCGGGGACACGGTTTGCCTTCCAGGCCGTTTCTGCCCGGGCAGCGGACGAGGAACCCGCTGCGGGTGGCGGTGCCCGTCTGCGTGGCCGGCGGCGGGGCGCTGAACGAGTGGCGGGACCAGGCAGCGCCGCCGTCCGTGGTGACGAGGTAACCGTCGCGGACCAGCACCGTGAGCGTCTGGTCGTCGACCGGCAACAGCTGCGCCAACCCCTTCGCGTCGGCGAGCGTGGACGTCGGCTGCCAGGTCGCCCCGCCGTCGGTGGTCCGCCCGACGGCCCGCCGGCAGCCGGTCGCGTCCAGGTCGCCTGAGTGGCAGGTGTCGAAGAGCGCCCAGCCGTGCCGGGCGTCGACGAATCGCAGGCCGGTCAGCTTGCCGGGCGCGCCGGGCAGGGCGACTTTCCGTTCCGGGAGCTGCCCGGTGGATGTCGGCGACACGGAGGGGACGGGCGTCGGGGCCGGCGGGTCGGGGTCCGCGCCCCGGCCGGCGGCGACGAATGCTCCGGCCGGTCCGGCCAGGAGGAGGGCGGCCATGCCCGCCAGCAACCGGCGGCGTCGCCGGCGGTCGCGTATCCGGCGTTCCGCCGTCGGTACGCCCGGCGGGCGAAAACTGGTCATCACGTCGGCCTCGAACTCGGCGAACATCTCGTCCAGGTCGTTCTCACGCACCGTGGGCCTCCTGCCGTTCGGTGAAGTAGGTGGCCAACGCCGCCCGCCCCCGGGACAGCCACGAGCGGACGGTGCCCTCGGGGGCGTCCATCTGGTCGGCGATCTCCGCGATGCTCAGGTGCGCCAGGTGGTGCAGCACGACGGCCCGGCGCTGGCTCGTGGGCAGACAGGCCAGGGCACGGCTCAGCGCCACCCGGTCGGGTTCCGGGCCGGGGACGTGTTCCTCCCGCTGCCGAGCCAGGTGCCGGACGACTGTGCGGACCCGGCGCAGCCGGCTGGTGGCCAGGTTCCAGGCGACCCGGCGGACCCACGCGGAAGGGTCGTCGTACGCGCTGATCCGGTTCCAGCGCTCCAGCACCCGGCAGAACGCCTCCTGGGTCAGGTCCTGCGCCTCGGCGTGGTCTCCCAGATACGCGTAGAGCTGCACCGCCAGGCGGTGGAAGTGCGCCTGGTAGAAGTCGGTGAAGTCCACTGGTGACGCGGCGGCCCGGGGCGGCCCGGTTCGGTGCCGTACGGTCATGGCGATCCTCGTTGGTTGGCGGGTCTCGCCACTGTCACGCGCGACGCGTCGGATTCGCTGCACCGATTTCCGATGGCCGGCCGCCGGCCCGGGATGCGGCGTACCTTGGGGATCATGTCTGTGCCGAGCGATCCCGATCCCCGACTCCAGTCGTACGCGGACCCGCAGCGGTTGGTCACCACCGAATGGTTGGCCGAGCACCTGGGCGACGAGGGCCTCGTCGTCGTCGAGTGCGACGAGGACGTGCTGCTCTACGACACCGGCCACATTCCGGGTGCCGTGAAGGTGGACTGGCACACCGAGCTGAACGACCAGGTGACCCGGGACTACCTGGACGCCGAGCGCTTCGCCGAGCTGTGCGCCGCCAAGGGCATCGGCCGGGACGACACGGTCGTCTTCTACGGCGACAACTTCAACTGGTGGGCCGCGTACGCCCTGTGGGTGTTCAGCCTCTTCGGCCACCCGGACGTGCGGCTGCTCGACGGCGGCCGGCAGAAGTGGGTCGCCGAGGGCCGCGAGACGACCCGGGACAAGCCGGCCCGGCCCCGCGCCGACTACCCGGTGCCGCAGCGCAACGACGCGCCCGTGCGGGCGTACCGCGAGCAGGTGATGGCGCACGTGGCGGCGGGCCGTCCGCTTGTCGACGTCCGGTCGCCGGGCGAGTACACCGGCGAGATGCTGCACATGCCGGACTATCCGCAGGAGGGCGCGCTGCGTGGCGGGCACATCCCGGGCGCGGTCAGCAAGCCGTGGAAGTCCGCCGCCAACGACGACGGCACGTTCAGGTCGGCCGACGAGCTGCGCGCCATCTACGCCGACCAGCTCGGCCTGAGCCCGGACGACGACATCGTGGCGTACTGCCGGATCGGCGAGCGGTCGAGCCACACCTGGTTCGTGCTGCGGCACCTGCTGGGCTATCCGCAGGTGCGCAACTACGACGGCTCGTGGACCGAGTGGGGCAACCTGGTGCGGGCCCCCGTCGTGAAGGGCGACCAGCCCGGCGGCCTGGCGGGCTGACGCGCCGGCCGGTCCCCGCGCGCCCGCCACGGTCGCACGGGGACCGGCCCTGCCGTGGTACGGGACAGGTCAGCCGGCGGAGAGCGACACCGCCCCGAACAGGTTCCGCGTCACGCCGGTGATCTCGCGGGTCTCCGGCCGCCAGCGCAGCAGCCCGCCCGGGTTGTGGCGCAGCAGCACCGCGCCGTCGGAGTCCCAGCCGAGCACCTCGCAGCAGCCCTTCCAGCGGTCCCGGCCCAGGTCGAGCAGGTGCGTCACGATGCCGGTGTCGGCGTTCAGCAGCGCGACGCCCTCCAGCCCGCCCATCGTGCCGGTGGTGATCCAGCCGGCGCGAGCCACCCGGTCTCCGCGCTGCCAGCCCCGCCCGTAGAACTCGTCGACCCGGTTGCCCGGAGGCAGCGCGCGGAAGTCGACCCGGCGGATGCTCCGGTATGTCTCGTCGGCGGTCCACCGGACCTCCGTCAGGTTCGGTGGCGTGCCACCCAGTTCGAGCGGGAGGTTCGGTGGGGCCGCCGGGTCGGGCGTGACCGCGTCCCAGGGAGACAGGGGCAGCTTCCGGGTGGCGCCCGTGGCCCGGTCCAGCTCGTACGTGGTGTCGTCGTCGCCGACGAGCAGCCGGTCGCCGGACCAGAGGACGTGCTCCAGGTAGCCCTTGAGCGGGTGGCGGCGTACGACGGCGGTGGTCAGGTCGACCACGATCACCTCGTCGGTCTGCGCGAAGGCGGCCGTCCGCCCGTCCGGGGAGAGGCTCCCGCTCTTCAGCGGCACCGCCTCGTTGCCCCCGGCGTCGCGGGTCGGGGCGGGGGTCACCACGTCGAGGTCGCGTACGACGCCGTCGTCGCCGAGCACCCGGATCCGGCCGGCGACACCGGTCCCGGGGTCGATCGGCTGGTGCAGCGCCAGCGCCCGGCGTACGGGCCGGTCGGAGAGCGTCGCGCCGACCGGGTCGCCGAGGCGGCCCAGCGGGTGCCCGGGATAGGCCAGGTCGGCCGGGGGCGTCTGCACGGGTACGGGGTGCGGGGTCGGGTTCTTCTCCGGTGTCGCGGTGGTGGCCGGTGTTGGCGGCGCGGCGGGGCGCAGGGCCAGTGCCGTACCGCCGGTGAGCAGGGCGACCGCGAGCACGGTGGCGCCGGCGGCGCGGCGGGCACGCCGCACCCGGCGGGCCCGTTCCCAGCCGGTCGCGGCGGGGTGCGCCGGCCGGACGTCCTCGGCGGCGACGGTGAGCAGCCGGTGCAGATCGTCTTCCCTCACGGGTTCACCTCCATTCCGGTGACCAGGCCGCCGCCGGGCCGTCCCTCGTCGCGTCCCAGCTCGGGCGCGATCTCCCGGAGCCGGCGCAGCGCCATGTGGCACTGGCTCTTGACGGTGCCGACGGTGACGCCGAGCGCCTCGGCGGTGGCGGCCTCGGTGAGATCCTCGAAGTAGCGCAGCACCAGCACTGCCCGCTGCCGGGGCGGCAGGTGGCCGAGCGCGTCGCGCAGCGCGAGCCGCAGCGCCCCGTCGCCCTCGGTCGTGGCCCGCTCCGGCGGGTACTCGCTCAGCCACTCCCGGCGGCGTCGGCGCCACCAGGAGACGGCGTCGCGGTAGAGGATGGTCCGCACGTACGCGGCCGGGTCGCCGTGCCGCACCGAGGGCCAGCGCAGGGCGAGCTTGAGCAGGGCGTCCTGGAGCAGGTCCTCGGCCTGGTGCCGGTTGCCGCAGACCAGGTAGGCCGCGCGCAGCAGCCGGTGCTGGTGGCTCTCGACGAAGGTGACGTAGCCGTCCCGCCCGTCGTCGGTCTTCGGCGGTCCCATCCGCCCTCCCTCCGGCCGGCCGTCGCGCGTCACAAGACAGACGCACCGGGGCCGGAAAAGGTTGGGCGCGGCGGCGAGATCAGGCGTCGGGCGCACCACACAGGTAGCGCTGGACGGTCGGCGCGACCCAGGCGACCAGCTCGGCCGGGTCGGCGTCGACCACCGGGGGCAGCCGGAGCACGTACCGGGTCAGCGCCAGGCCGAGCATCTGGCTGGCGACAAGCCCCGCCCGCCGGGGGGCCTGCGCCGGTTCCGGCACGACCCGGGCCACCGCCGTGGTGAGCTGGTCGGCGAAGATGCCCCGCATCCGCTCGGCGGCGGCGTGGTTGGTGGCGGCCGTACGCAGCAGCGCGGCCATCGTCCCGTCGGTCTCCCACCGGTCGACGAAGTGCCGGACCAGCAGCTCGCCGAGCCGTTCGGGTGGCGCGTCGGCCAGCTCGGGCAGCCGCAGGTCGAACTCGGCCGCCGCCGCGAAGAGCCCCTCCTTGCTGCCGTAGTAACGCATCACCATCGACGGGTCGATCCGCGCGTCCGCCGCGATGGCCCGGATGGTCGCCCGGTCGTAGCCGTCGGCGGCGAAGCGTTCGCGGGCGGCGCGGAGGATCGCCGCCCGGGTGGCGTCGGAGCGGCGGGTACGGATCGGCGCGGCGTCGGTCATGCCCACGACCGTATGCCAACACCTGTTGACACTCCACCGTCGGCCGCCCTAACGTTGCCAACAAGCGTTTGCCAACATCCGTTGGCATTGACGGATGGAGGTCGGCGATGCTGCCCACGAGCACGGACGTCCTGGTGGTGGGTGCCGGCCCGACCGGGCTGACCGCCGCGCTGACCCTCGCCCGGCGCGGGGTCGACGTGACAGTGGTCGACCGGCTGGACCGGCCGGCGCGGACCTCCCGGGCGGCGGTGGTGCACGCGTACACCCTGGAGACGCTGGACCGGATCGGCGCCGGCGCCCCGCTGGTGGCGCGCGGGCTGCGGTCGCCGGGGTTCACGGTCCGCGACCGCGACCGGGCGCTGCTCACCGTGCCGTTCGACACGCTGCCCTCCCGGCACGCCTACGCGCTGATGGTGTCCCAGTCGGTCACGGAGGAGGTGCTCGCCGGGCAGCTCGCCGCGCTCGGCGTCCCGGTGCTGCGCCCGTACGAGATGACCGGGCTGGCCCCCGACGCGGCCGGCGTCCTCGCCACCTTCGCGGGCGGCGCGACGGTCCGGGCCCGCTACCTGGTCGGCGCCGACGGGATGCACAGCACGGTGCGGGAGCGGGCCGGGATCGGCTTCTCCGGCCCGGCCGGCGGCGAGGAGTCGTTCGCCCTCGCCGACGTCCGGCTGGAGAGCGCGCTGCCCCGCGACCGGGTGTCCCTCTTCCTGGCCCGCTCCGGTCCGCTGGTCTGGGCGCCGCTGCCCGACGGGGTGGTCCGGCTGGTCGCGGCCGTGGCGGAGGCTCCGGCCGTGCCCGACCGGGCTTACCTCCAGGCGCTGCTCGACGAGCGCGGCCCGGCCCGCCGCCCCGACCGGGTGACGGAGGTGCTCTGGGGCTCCCGGTTCCGGATCCACCACCGGATCGCCGACACCTTCCGCAGCGGGCCGGTGCTGCTCGCCGGCGACGCCGGGCACGTGCACAGCCCCGCCGGCGGCCAAGGGATGAACCTCGGCATCGTGGACGCGGTCGACCTCGGCGACACACTCGCCGACGTGCTGGACGGCGCGCCCGACGCGCTGCTCGACGCGTACGCGGCCCGGCGCCGCCCGATGGCCGCGGAGGTGGTGGCCCTCGCCGACCGGCTGACCCGGCTCGCCACCCTGCCACCGGCCGCCCGGCCGGCCCGGAACCTGCTGTTCCGCCTGCTCGGCGCCGTGCCGCCGGCCCGGCACCGGGTCGCGATGCGCCTCTCCGGCCTGCACCACCGCGACGGGACGCGCGGCTGACCTGCCCGGCGGATCGCGCGGCCGGGCCGCCCGGTCGATCAGGCGCGACGGGGCGCGCGGCTAGGCTGCCCCGGTGGGTCAGGTGTGGCGGGACTGGGGTGGCGTGCTGCTCGCCGTGGCCGCCGGGCTGCCCCTGTTGGCCCTTCTCACCGCCCTGCTGGCGCGCCACCGCCGCGACGCCGCGACGGTCGGGGAGTCGTGGCGGCGCAGCGTCGCCGAGGTGGGCGCGGTGGCCGGCACCCTGCCGTGGGTGTGGATGATCCTCACCCCCCGGCCCGCGCCCCGGCAGGTCGACCCGGTGCCGCTGCGCGACCTGGCCGACCTGCTGACCGGGCCGCCGGTGACCGCCGTGGTCCAGGTCGTCGGCAACCTGCTGGTCTTCGCCGCGCTGGGCTTCTTCGCCCCGGTACGCCTGGCCGCACTGGCCGGCGTCGGCCGGCTGTTCCTGCTCGGGGCGGCCGGTTCCGTGCTGGTCGAGTCCCTCCAGTACGCGCTCGACCTCGGCCGGGTCTCCTCGGCCGACGACGTGCTGCTCAACGCGACGGGCGCCGCTCTGGCCGGGCTGCTGTCGCGACGCTGGTGGGCGCGGCGGCCGGTGCCGGCGCGGCCGGTCGCAGCGTCCGCCACGCCGCGAGGGTGACCAGCACGAAGACCCCGGCCACCGCCGCCGCCACCGGTCCCACCCCGTACGCCGCGCCGGCCATGCCCGCGAGGGCCGCCCCGACCGGCGCGGTGAGCAGGCCGACCATCCGCTGGGCGGCACCCACCCGGCCGAGCAGGGCGGGCGGCACGTGGCGCTGCCCGTACGAGGCCCAGAGGCCGTTCCACACCGTGGTGCCGGCTGCGAACACGGCCAGCGCCAGCCCGCCGGGCACCGGGTGCCGGGCCAGCGCGAGCCCGGTCAGCGCGACGGCCTGGCCGGCGAGCACGACGCGCAGCGCGGGCACCGTGCCGAGCCGGGCGGCCAACCGGCCCGCCCCGAGCCCACCGGCGAGCCCGCCGAGGACCGCCCCCGCGGCGAACAGCCCGTACCCGGCCGGCGGCACCCGCAGCACGTCGAGCGCGTAGAGCACCAGCACCGCCATCAGCCCGCTGATCGCCAGGTTGCTCCCGGCGGTAGCGACGGTCAGCCGCCACAGCGTCGCGTCCCCGCGTACCCACCGCACCCCCTCGACGGCCTCCTGCCACACCGACCGGCGCCCGGGGTGGGCGCGGGGGCTGGGCGGGACGGGACGGAGGGCGAGGGTCAGCAGGGCGGCGCAGAGGAAGGTGAGGGCGTCCACGGCGAACGGCAGCGGGGCGGCCAGGGCGAAGAGCACGCCGGCGGCCGGGGCGCCGAGGAAGCCGCCCGCCACCGCCGAGCCGGCCTGGAGGCGGCCGTTGGCCCGGGGCAGCGCGGCCGGCGGCACCACGGACGGGAGCATCGCGAACGAGGCGGCGTCGAAGAGGGTGCCGAGCGCGGCGAGCAGGAAGGCCACGGCCACCAGCGCGGCGACGCCCGCCCGGTCGAGGGCGATTGCGAGGGCGAGTGCGCCGATCACGGCCGCGCGCAGGCCGTCCACCACCGCCATCGTCCGGCGGCGGTCCCAGCGGTCCGCGTACACGCCGCCGAGCAGGCCGAACAGCAGCGGCGGGAGCTGCCCGGCCACGGTCACCGCCGCGATCACCCGGGGATCGCGGGTCAGCGTCGCGGCCAGCAGCGCCAGTGCCGGCGTACGCAGGGCGACGCCGAGACGCGAGGACACGGCGGCGGACCAGAGCAGCCGGTAGTCGCGGCCGAGCGGGGGTGCGGTCATGCCGGCGACCCTCCGGGCTCGACCGGGTCGAGGGTCAAGGGGCCCGGACCTGGCGTCCCGGGCGGCGGACGTGAGCCAACCGACGGGTAGCGGAGGCTCCACGCCGGGCCGGTCGAGGTCTACGCTTGCCCGGTGACGGTCGAGCAGCAGGCACGGGGCAGGGCGAACGGTGCCGCGGGGTCGGCCCGGCGCCGGTCCCGCAAGGACGAGATCCTGGAGATCGCGGTCGGCCTCTTCGCGTCCCGGGGCTACCACGGCGTCTCGATGGACGACATCGGCGCGGCCGCCGGGGTCACCGGCCCGGCGCTCTACCACCACTTCGCGGGCAAGGAGGCCATGCTGGTCGCCGCGCTGATCCCGGTCAGCGAGGAACTGCTTGCCGGCGGCCAGCAGCGGTCCGCCGGCCACCCCGACGATCCGCGCGGCGCGCTGGAGTCGCTGATCGACTTCCACGTCGACTTCGCGCTGGCCAACCCGGCGGTGATCGCCCTGCACCTGCACGAGCTGGACCGCCTCCCCGACGAGCCGCGCCGCCGGATCCGCCGGCTTCAGCGGCTCTACGTCGAACAGTGGGTGACGGTGCTGACCGCGCTGCACCCGGGTATGCCCGACGGCGAGGCGCGGGTGCTGGCCCACGCCGCGTTCGGCCTGATGAACTCGACGCCGTTCCTGGGTGGCGAGGTGGACCGGCGCCGCCGGGCCGAGCTGCTCCGCGCCGCCACCCTGGCCGCACTGCTGGCCCACCCCGGTTCCTGAACCGGGCGGGGGCAACTCGTCAGTAACCTTCCGGCCGTGGTTCCCTAGCACCCGTCCCCACCCCTGGACGCTGGAGGGAAACATGATCGAGTCGCTGCTGGTCGCCAACCGGGGCGAGATCGCCCGCCGGATCATCCGGACCGCCAGGCGGCTCGGCATCCGCGCGATCGCGGTGCACTCGGAGGCCGACGCCGACCTGCCGTTCGTGACGGAGGCCGACGAGGCGGTGTGCGTGGGTCCGGCCAACCCGGCCCAGAGCTACCGCAACGTCGAGGCAATCCTCGCCGCCGCCAAGTCGACAGGCGCGCAGGCCATCCACCCCGGCTACGGCTTCCTGTCGGAGAACGCCGACTTCGCCCGTACCGTCGAGGCGAGCGGGCTGATCTGGATCGGGCCCGGCGCGGACGCGATCACCGCGATGGGCGACAAGATCAACGCCCGGAACCTGATGGCGGCGGCCGGCGTGCCGGTCGCGCCCGGCACCACCGACCCGGCGGCTGACCTCGACGCGGCGGTCGTCGCGGCGGCGGAGATCGGCTACCCGGTGATGGTCAAGGCCGCGGCCGGTGGCGGCGGCATGGGCATGGGCGTGGCGACCGACGAGGCCGCGCTGCGCACCGAGTACGACAAGGTGCGCTCCTTCGCCGAGCGGATGTTCGGCGACGGCTCGGTGCTGATCGAGCGGTACTTCCCCCGGGTGCGCCACGTCGAGGTGCAGATCCTCGGCCTGGCCGACGGCCGGGTGGTGGCCCTCGGCGAGCGGGAGTGCTCGGTGCAGCGGCGCAACCAGAAGCTGGTCGAGGAGTCGCCGTCGCCGGCGGTCTCCCCGGAGCTGCGCGAGCGCATCCTGGCCGCCGCCGTGCGCGCCGGCGAGGCGGTGGGCTACCGCAACGCGGGCACGGTCGAGTGCCTGCTCGACCCCGCCACGCAGGAGTTCTTCTTCCTGGAGATGAACACGCGGCTCCAGGTCGAGCACCCGGTCACCGAGCTGGTCTACGGCGTCGACCTGGTCGAGGAGCAGCTGCGGGTGGCCGCCGGCCTGGCGCCGACCTTCGACCCGGACGCGCTCGCCCCGCGCGGGCACGCCATCGAGCTGCGGATCAACGCCGAGGACCCGAAGCGCTTCCTGCCCGGCCCCGGCGTGATCAGGACCTGGGTGGAGCCGACCGGCGAGGGCGTCCGGGTGGACTCGGGCTACGTCGAGGGCAACACCGTCACCCCGTTCTACGACAGCCTGATGGCCAAGCTCATCGTCAACGGCGCCACCCGCGCCGAGGCGATCGAGCGCGCGAGGACGGCGGTCGCCGCTTTCGACCTGTCCGGCCCGAAGAACAACCTCCCCTTCTTCGCCGAACTCCTGGAGAACGAGGAGTTCCTCTCCGGCGACTACGACACCGCCATCGTCACCCGAATGCGCTGACCCCTGCGGGTCCGCCACGTCGATCATGAGGTTGGCCGTGCGGTTCGCCGCTGTCGTCGCGGTCAACCTCATGATCGACGTCGCTGGGTGCGGAACGGGCCAGATGGGTGGGAGGCTGGGAGAACCCAGCACAAGCTCTGCGTCACAGTGAGGTGACCCCTTATGGCGGAAATGCCGAACTCCGTGTCGATCCGGGAGGTCGGGCCGCGCGACGGGCTCCAGAACGAGGAGCCGATCCCGACCGAGGCCAAGGTGCGGCTGCTCGACGCCCTCTCCGGCACCGGCGTGCAGCGGATCGAGGCCGTCTCGTTCGTGCACCCGAAGGCGATCCCGCAGATGGCCGACGCCGACGAGGTGTGGCAGCGGGCCGCGAAGGCCGACGGCGTGCGCTACTCGGCGCTGGTGCCGAACACCCGGGGCGCGCAGCGGGCCCTGGCCGCCGGCTTCACCGAGATCGAGGTGGTGGTCTCGGCCAGCGACACGCACAACCGGCGCAACGTCAACCGCTCCACCGACGAGTCGCTCGACGACATCGCCGAGCTGATCGACCTGCTGCACGGCGCCGGCGCGCAGGCCGAGGTGATCGTGGCGACCAGCTTCGGCTGCCCGTACGAGGGGGACACCGACCCGGCCCGGGTGGCGGCCATCGTGGACCGGGTGGTCCGCGACGGCGCCGACCGGGTGGCCTTCGGCGACACCACCGGCATGGGTACGCCCCGACGCGTCCGCGAGCTGCTGACGGCGGTACGCGACCGCAACGCGCACGTGCCGGTGCTGCTGCACTTCCACAACACCCGGGGCACCGCGCTGGCCAACATGCTCACCGCGCTGGAGCTGGGCGTGACCGAGTTCGACGCCAGCGTCGGCGGCCTCGGCGGCTGCCCGTACGCGCCGGGGGCCAGCGGCAACCTCGCCACCGAGGAGGCGGTGCACATGCTGCACGACATGGGCATCGAGACCGGCATCGACCTGGACGCCCTGGTCGAGGTGGCCGAGCTGGCCGAGGAGCTGGTCGGCAAGCGGCTCCCGTCGGGGGTGCTCCGCGCGGGCCCGCGTACCCGGCTGACGCCGCTGCCGGGCTGACCACACGCGGGAGGGGCCGGCACGACGCCGGCCCCTCCGTCGTGCCCGGTCGGTCAGCCCACCGTGGCGAGCGTGGCCGGCCAGCTGTCCTGGAAGATCTGCGACCCGGCGCGGTTGGTGCTGAGGGTGCCGGCGAAGAGGCTGCTCACCCGGTTCGCCTCGGTGGTGCTCGGGTACGGGTTGGTGCAGCTGGTGCCGGCGCTGCCGCCGGACATCAGGAGCGCGCAGTTGCCGTTGTAGTTGTCGGGCAGGCCGAGGATGTGCCCGATCTCGTGGGTCATGATCCGCAGCGGGCTGTACTGCTGGGCCTGCTGGGTGTCGATGTAGACCCGCCCGTTGCCGAGGCTGGTCCGGACGGCGTACGAGCCGCCGCCGGTGATCTGGTAGATCCGCAGGTTGGAGCCGCAGTTCGCCGTGAGCGTCAGGTTCGACGTGGCGTTGTTCCAGATCGAGGCGGCCTGGTTGGCGGTGCCGGCGAAGCTCCCCGCCTGGCTGGTGTTGTAGCAGATGGTCATGGCGGCGCTGGCGGGTGACGGGCTGGCGACCGTGACGCCGAGGGTGGCCAGTGCCGTCGCGACGAACGCGACCGCGAGCCGGTTGAGCCGTGAGGTCATCGCTGACTCCAATCCGGGAGGAGGGGTGTCAGGAGCGTAGCCCCATAAATTCATGATTTTCAATGCCTGTCGACCGGGTGGGGCCGGGTGGCGTCTCCCCCGTCGGCCGTGGCTCGCCGGGGGGCGGGGGGATGCGCTAGCCTAACGATCGTTCAGGTCAGTCGGTCCGCCCGTGAGGTGACCGGCTCAGGTGGCGAGGGAGTCGGCGTGACGCTCGACGGTGAGGCACTGGAGCAGCTGCGCAAGCGGGCCCGGGCCGGCGGTGCGGACAAGTACCACGCGGCGAACGCCGCCAAGGGCAAGCTCTTCGCCCGGGAGCGGGTCGCGCTCCTGGTCGACGAGGGCTCCTTCGTCGAGGACGGCCTCTATGCCAACGCGATGGCCGAGGGCCTCCCCGCCGACGGCGTGGTGACCGGCACCGCCACCATCGACGGCCGCCCGGTCTGCCTGATGGCGAACGACTCCACGGTCAAGGCCGGCAGCTGGGGCGCCCGTACCGTCGAAAAGATCATCCGGATCATCGAGCGGGCCTACTCGACCAGCGTGCCGATGGTCTACCTGGTCGACTCGGCCGGCGCCCGGATCACCGACCAGGTCGACCTCTTCCCCGGCCGACGTGGCGCCGGCAAGATCTTCTGGAACCAGGTCCGCGCCTCCGGCTCCATCCCGCAGGTCTGCGCGCTGTTCGGACCGAGCGCGGCCGGCGGGGCTTACATCCCGGCGTTCTGCGACGTGGTCGCCATGGTCGACGGCAACGCCAGCATGTACCTCGGCTCCGACCGGATGGTCGAGATGGTCACCGGCGAGAAGACCACGCTGGAGGCCATGGGCGGCGCCAAGGTGCACTGCGCCGAGTCCGGCGTCGGGCACTTCCTCTGCAAGACCGAGGCCGACGCGCTCGACGTGGTGCGGCGCTACCTGTCCTACCTGCCGGGGAACTGGACGCAGCAGCCGCCGGCCGCGCCCGCCGTCACGGCGCCGGAGAAGGC
Source organism: Micromonospora sp. USAFONa4 (assembly GCF_057197825.1). Classification (NCBI taxonomy): domain Bacteria; kingdom Bacillati; phylum Actinomycetota; class Actinomycetes; order Micromonosporales; family Micromonosporaceae; genus Micromonospora; species Micromonospora sp. USAFONa4. Next base: position 3,400,783 of record NZ_CM170072.1, read on the forward strand.
CGACCTGGCCGCGCTGGTGCCGGCGAGCGAGCGGCAGGCGTTCGACATGCGGCGGTACGTCAAGGGCCTGCTCGACGACGGCTCCTTCTTCGAGATCCAGGCGCTCTGGGCCAAGGAGCTGACCATCGGTTTCGGCCGGCTGAACGGCGAGGTCGTCGGCGTGGTCGGCAACAACTCGATGTTCAAGGGCGGCGTGCTCTTCGTCGACTCGGCCGACAAGGCGACCCGCTTCGTGCAGCTCTGCGACGCGTTCAACGTGCCGCTGCTCTTCCTCTCGGACGTGCCCGGGTTCATGGTCGGCAGCGCGGTGGAGAAGCAGGGCATCATCCGGCACGGCGCCAAGATGATCACCGCGATCTCGGAGGCGACCGTACCCAAGATCTGCGTGGTGGTCCGCAAGGCGTACGGCGCCGGCCTCTACGCGATGGCCGGTCCCGGCTTCGAGCCGGACGCCACGATCGCGCTGCCCACCGCCAAGATCGCCGTGATGGGCGCGGAGGCGGCGGTCAACGCGGTCTACGCCAACAAGATCGCCGCGATCGGGGACGAAACCGAGCGGGCCGCGTTCGTCGCCGCGAAGCGCGAGGAGTACGAGCGCGACATCGACGTGGTCCGGCTCGCCAGCGAGCTGGTCGTCGACGCGATCGTCGAGCCGCACGAGCTGCGCGCCGAGCTGGTCCGCCGGTTCGCCGCCGCCCGCACCAAGGAGCGGCACTTCTCCCGGCGCCGGCACGGCGTCACCCCGGTCTGATCCCGCCGCCGGCCCCACCCGGCCGGCGCGGGCCCGCACCGCACCTGCGACCCGTCCGTTCCCGGCGTCACGAGCGCCCGGCGGCCCATCCACACAGGAGGATTCCATGGACTTCCGGCTCACCGAGGAGCAAGAGGCGCTGCGGGAGAGCGTGCGGGAATTCGCGCGCGAGGTGGTCGCCCCGGTCATCGCGGAGCACTACGAGAAGCACACCTTCCCGTACGAGGTGATCCGGCAGATGGGCAAGATGGGCCTGTTCGGCCTGCCCTTCGCCGAGGAGCACGGCGGCATGGGCGGCGACTACTTCGCGCTCTGCCTCGCACTGGAGGAGCTGGCCCGCGTCGACTCCAGCGTCGCCATCACCCTGGAGGCGGCGGTCTCGCTGGGCGCGATGCCGATTTACCGCTTCGGCACCGACGAGCAGAAGGCGACGTGGCTGCCGAAGCTGCTCAGCGGCGAGGCGCTGGCCGGCTTCGGGCTGACCGAGCCGGGCACCGGATCGGACGCCGGCGGCACCCAGACCCGCGCGGTGCTCGACGAGTCGACGGACGAGTGGGTGATCAACGGCTCCAAGGCGTTCATCACCAACTCGGGCACCGACATCACGGCGCTGGTCACCGTCACCGCGGTCACCGGCACCCGTCCTGACGGCGCCAAGGAGCTGTCCACCATCATCGTCCCCTCGGGTACGCCGGGCTTCACCGTCGCGCCGGGCTACTCGAAGGTCGGCTGGAACGCCTCGGACACGCACGAGTTGACCTTCGACGACTGCCGGGTTCCGGCGGCGAACCTGCTCGGCGAGCGCGGCCGGGGCTTCGCCCAGTTCCTGCGCATCCTCGACGAGGGGCGGATCGCCATCGCCGCCCTGGCCGTCGGCCTCGCCCAGGGCTGCGTCGACGAGTCGATCCGGTACGCGAAGGAACGCCAGGCGTTCGGCCAGCCGATCGGCAACTACCAGGCGATCCAGTTCAAGATCGCCGACATGGAGATGAAGGCGCACACCGCCCGGCTGGCCTACTACGACGCCGCCGCGCGGATGCTCGCCGGCGAGCCGTTCAAGCGGCAGGCCGCCATCGCCAAGCTGCACGCCAGCACCATCGCCGTGGACAACGCCCGCGAGGCAACCCAGATCCACGGCGGCTACGGCTTCATGAATGAGTACCCGGTGGCCCGCTTCTGGCGCGACTCCAAGATCCTGGAGATCGGCGAGGGCACGTCCGAGGTGCAGCGCATGATCATCGCGCGCGATCTGGGCATGTGACGGCGACGGGTCCGGTGGCGTCGAGGCAGCCGCCTCCGCGCCACCGGGCCCGCCCGGTGTGACCGGCCCGTTCCCTGCTGCCGAGCCGTTTCGTGCCACCGGGTCCGGTCCGCGTCGCCGTGGGTCCGTTCCGCTGTCGGATATCCGCGCCGGGGCGTCGGCAGGGCGACGCTCGGCTGCTGTCGGTCGTACCCCGTCCGTACCCTTCCTGCCCATGACGCCGGTTCATGATCGTTCGCCGCATCCGGGCGGTCGTACCGGGCTGCCGGAGCTGTTGCGCGGGCACCGGCTCGCCGCCGGCCTGACCCAGGCCGAGCTGGCGGGCCGGGCCGGCGTGGGCATCCGGACCGTCCGCGACCTGGAACGGGGCCGCTCGTCCCGGCCGCAGCGCACCACTGTCGAGCTGCTCGCCGGCGCGCTGGAGCTGGCCGGAGCCGTCCGGTCGACGTTCCTGGCCGCCGCCCGGGGGCCGGTCCCGGCCGCCGCGCCGGCCACCCCCCGCGGCGCCCCGCCGGCCCGCGTCGACCTCGACCACCACGCCGGTACGCCGGCCGCGCTCCCGCCCCCGGTCGCGCTTGTCGGCCGGGACCGTGACCTGACCGAACTGGTCGGGTTGTTCACCGACGGCCGCGGGCCCCGGCTGGCCAGCCTGGTCGGGCTGGCCGGCGTGGGCAAGACCGCCCTGGCCCTCTCGGTGGTCCACGCGGTCGCCGACGACCATCCCGGCGGGGCGGCCGGAGTGCTGATCGGCGAGGGCTCGGACGCGGCCGACGTGCTCTCCGCCTCGGTCGCCGTCTTCGGCGTCGCCCGGCTGCCCGAGCTGACCGCCCGCCTCGCCGGCCGGCCGGCGCTGCTGCTCGTGGACGCGGCCGAGCGGGCCCCCGACGCGGTCGCCGAGACGGTGCACCGGCTCGCCGGGGCGGTGCCGTCGCTGCGGGTGCTGGTCACCGGCCGGCACCCGGTCGGCCTGCCCGGGGAGCGGGTGTGGCCGGTCGCCCCGCTCGACGTGCCGCCGCCGGGTAGCGAGCGGGAGGGCCCGGCGGCGCTTGCCGACTATCCCGCCGTGGCTCTCTTCACCGCCCGGCTCGCCCAGGTCCGCCGGGAGCCGCCCGGCCCCGCCGAGCTGCCCGCCCTCGCCGCCCTGGTACGCCGCCTGGGCGGGCTCCCGCTCGCCATCGAGCTGATGGCGGCCCGGGGCCGGATCCTCGACCTCAACGAGCTGCTCGACCGGTACGGCGACCGCGTCCTCGACCTGACCACCTCGTCGGGGGCGGCCGGGCGGCCGGGCTGGGACAGCACGGAGCGGGGCCGTCCGGAGCGCCCACGGGCGGCGGTGGCGGAGACCCTGCGCGACGCGGTGGCCGTCAGCTACCGCCTCCTCGCCCCCGACGAGCGTGCCGCGTTGCGCCGGCTCGCCGCCTTCGGCAACCGCTGGTCGGTCGAGCTGGCCGAGGAGATGCTCGCCGACCCCGCCGACCGGGACGGGACGGTGGTCGTGGACCCGGTGCCGCTGCTCGACCGGCTCGTCGAACTCGGTCTGCTCAGCGTGCGGGGCGCCGGGCCGTTCCGGTTCCGCCTGCTCGACGCCGTACGGGACTTCGCCGCGGAGCAGGCGACCGGCGCGGGCGAGCTGACCGCTATCCGGCGGCGGCACGCGCAGGTCGTCGCCCGGCTGGTGGCGCGGACCGCACCGGAGCTGGTCGGGGCCAACCTGCCGGCGGCGGTGCACCGCCTGGACGAGGTGTCCGGCGACATCAGCTCCGCGCTGGCGCACGCCGCCGTCGACGACCCGTTGACCGCGCTGCGGTTGGCGGCGGCGCTGTCGCGGTGGTGGCGCTTCCGGGGGCGCGACGTTCCCGGCAGGCAGTGGCTCCGGCGCCTGCTGGCGGATCCGCGTACCGCCGATGTCGATCCGGTGCTGCGGGCGTGGGCGTTCCTCGGGGTGGCCCGACTCGCCGCCGAGCACGGCGCCGGGTCCGAGGAGTTGCCGGCCGCGCGGCGTGCGTTGGCCGCGTTCCTGGACGCGGGCGACGTCACCGGGGAGTTGGAGGCGCGCTCGGTGCTCTGCGCGCTGCTGATCGCCCTCGGCGAGCACGACGAGGCGCGTACGCAGGCCGAGGCGGTGCTCGCGCTGGCCATCCGGCACGGGCGGGCCCGCGACATGACGGTGGCGCAGAACAACCTCGCCTGGCACGACATCCGGGTCGGTGACCTGGCGGCCGCCCGGCGCCGGCTGGCCACGGTCGACCGGCTCGCCGCGCAGGGCGGGGAGCAGCGGCTGCGGGTGCTCGCGCGGGCCAACCTCGCCGAGGTGTCCCGCCTGGAGGGCCGCTACGCCGACGCCGTCGACCAGGGCCGGCGGGTGGTGGCGGCGCTGGCGGACCTCGGCGATCCGGGCCACCGTCGCCGGGTGCTCGGCACGGTGGGACTGGCGCTGGCCCGCGACGGCCGGTCCGCCGAGGCGACCGAGGTGCTGGCCGAGCTGCGCCCACCCCCGGTGCCCCGCGCCGAGGAGGTCTGGTCGCCCGGGGCGCGCCCGGAGGACGGGATCTGCGCGCTGATCGAGGGGAACCTGGCCCTGTGCCGGGGCGACCGTGAGCTGGCGGCGGAGTGGTTCGCCGCCGCGGCGGAAGCGGGCGTCGACGGCCAGGACCGGCGTGACGTGGTGGAGGCGCTGGTGGGGCTGGCGGCCAGCTCGGGCGAACCCGGCGTGCTGGACCGTCTCGACCGGGCCTGCCGGCAGAGCGGCGTCCGGCTGCTGCCGCACGAGGAGGAGCAACTGCGCCCGTGGAGGGCGGGCCGGAGCGGGTCGCCCGTCGGCGATGGCGTCGGACGTCACCTGGAGGGCGTTGCGCAGAGCGAGTGGAGAGCGTTGCGCAGAGCGACCGGGGGTGACGCGGGCGACGAAGCCCCTCTTGCTACCCCTCGCTCGTCGCCCGCGCCATCACCCCCCGGTGCGTCCCCACTGCCCGAAGACTAGCCACCGCCCGCACGCGGTCCCGTCCGGTTTGAACGTCTATCGTCCCGTGGGCGCGGCAGTTCTGCCGCTCTTTCTGCCGGTGCCGAGCGGGCCCCGGGAACGGGTCAGGAGGACGTGGCCGTCTCGTCGCAGTCGGCGGCGGACCCGGTGCTTCCGGCGGTGGCGCCGGGGTGCACCGCGTCCCGGACCCGGCGCAGCCCGTCGAGCAGGGCGTCCAGGGCCGCCGGGTCGAGCTGGCCGGTGAACCACTGCTCGATGATCCGTAGGTGCCCGGGCAGGGTCTCGTCGAGGCGTTGCAGGCCGGTGGCGGTGACCACGGCGAACGAGCTGCGCCGGTCGGAGGGGCAGGCGCGGCGGGTGAGCAGCCCGTCGCGTTCCATCCGGTCCACCACGCGGGTGACGCCGCTCGTCGAGAGCGAGGTCTGGGCGGCGAGGTCGGTCATCCGCAACTGGTTGCCGGGTGAGCGGGCGAGTCTGGTCAGCACCTCGAACTCGACCGGTGAGAGGCCGTGCTCCTCGAACTGGGCGGCGAACCGGGCCGAGAGCCCGGCGTGCGCCTCGACGAGCAGGCCGACGGCGGTGATCCGGGGGTCGTCGAACACGTTCTGGTCCACGCGCCCATCGTAGCAGTACTTGACACGAGGAATATTGCTGTGCCTATAGTTGCTGCGACAGTCGTTGGGCTACTAAACAACTTTCCCCACGGAGGGCAGTTTCATGACCAGCAGCACCGCACCGGTTACCCGCGACTGGGACGGCCTCACGATCCCGACCGCCGGCACCTACCTGCTGGACGCCGCGCACAAGCGCGTGGGCTTCGTCGCCCGGCACATGATGGTCAGCAAGGTACGCGGTGAGTTCGCCGACGCCAGCGCCACCATCACCGTCGCCGAGGACCCGATGCGGTCCTCGGTCAGCGCCACCATCCAGGCGGCCACCATCAACACCAACCAGGCCGACCGGGACGCGCACCTGCGCAGCCCCGAGTTCCTCGACGCCGAGGCCTTCCCGACCCTGGAGTTCCGCAGCACGGCCGTGAAGTCCCGCGACGGCAACGAGTTCGTCCTCTCCGGCGAGCTGACCATCAAGGGCGTCACCCGCCCGGTCGACCTGGAGGTCGAGTTCGAGGGCGTCGGCCGCAGCCCGTTCGGGCAGGACATCTTCGGCTTCTCCGCCTCCACCGAGATCGACCGCGAGGACTTCGGCCTGACCTGGAACGTCGCCCTGGAGACCGGGGGCGTGCTGGTCGGCAAGAAGATCAAGATCGAGATCGAGGGCGAGGCCGTTCGCCAGGCCTGATCCGCCGTACCGCTTCCGGGCCCGCGCCGCGTCACGGCGCGGGCCCGACGCGTGTACACAGGGTGAGCGCCCCCGACCGGGTGCGATTTGTCACGACTCATTCGCGGTTCGATCGGGTGCCGGGCGGCGCCGCTGGGTAGAGATGCCGCCGGGAGCGCGTCCGTCGACCGGAGTACGGTCGTCCCGGCCGTGGGACCGCCGCTACCTCCTCTGGTCCCGGCGATGCCGACACTCCTAACGTGGAGGGGTTAACCACGCGCTTACCGGGCCGGCACGGCCCGACTGCGCCTCGCGCCGGGAGGAAACATGGGCAGGGACGTCGAGCAGGGCGCCTTCTCCCGGGAGGACCGGGTCCGCTACCGACAGAAGGTCCGGCGGTGCCTGGACGTCTTCGCCCTGATGCTGGACGACTTCGGCTTCGACGCCGACCGGCCGATGACCGGGCTGGAGATCGAGCTGAACCTGGTCGACTCGGCGGCCGAGCCGGCGATGCGCAACGACCAGATCCTCGCCGACATCGCCGATCCGCTCTTCCAGACCGAGCTGGGCCAGTTCAACCTGGAGCTGAACGCGCCGCCCCGGCTGATCGAGGGCGACGGCTTCGCCGACTACGAGCAGGACCTGCGCGGCAGCCTCTCCCGCGCCGACGAGCGGGCCGCCAAGTCGGACGCGAAGATCGTCCTGGTCGGCATCCTGCCCACCCTCACCGAGCGTCACCTCGTCGAGGACAACCTCTCCACCAACGAGCGGTACCGGGTGCTCAACGACCAGATCGTCGGCGCCCGGGGCGAGGACATCGAGCTCGACATCCGAGGTGTCGAACGCCTCCAGACCCACACCGACTCGATCGCCCCCGAGGCCGCCTGCACCAGCCTCCAGTTCCACCTCCAGGTCGCCCCGGACAGCTTCGCCGACTACTGGAACGCCTCCCAGGCCATCGCCGGCGTGCAGGTGGCCGTCGGGGCCAACTCGCCCTTCCTCTACGGGCGCCAGCTCTGGGCGGAGACCCGCATCGCCCTGTTCGAGCAGGCCACCGACACCCGGCCGGACGAGCTGAAGGCGCAGGGCGTACGACCCCGGGTCTGGTTCGGCGAACGCTGGATCACCTCGATCTTCGACCTCTTCGAGGAGAACGTCCGCTACTTCCCGCCACTGCTGCCGATCTGTGAGGACGAGGACCCGGTCGAGGTCCTGCACGGCGGCGGCGTACCGGAGCTGGGCGAGCTGCGCCTGCACAACGGCACCGTCTACCGGTGGAACCGGCCGGTCTACGACATCATGAACGGCCGCCCGCACCTGCGGGTGGAGAACCGGGTGCTGCCGGCCGGCCCGACCGTGGTCGACATGCTGGCCAACGCCGCCTTCTACTTCGGGCTGGCGCGCGGGCTGGCGGAGTCCGACCGGCCCATCTGGAGCCAGCTCACCTTCAGCTCCGCCGAGGAGAACTTCCACGCCGCCGCCCGGCGCGGCATGGACGCCGTCCTGCACTGGCCCCGCCTCGGCGAGGTGCCGGTGACCAAGCTGGTCCTGGACGTCCTGCTGCCCAAGGCGGCCGCCGGGCTCGACCGGTTCGGGGTGTCCCCGGCCGAACGCGACCGGCTGCTCGACATCATCGAGCAGCGCTGCCGTACGGGCCGCAACGGCGCGGTCTGGCAGACCGAGGCGGTCTGGGCGGCCGAGCGGCACCGCGGCATGGACCGGGGCGCCGCCCTGCACCACATGGTGCAGCGCTACGCCGAGCTGCAGCGCAGCAACGAGCCCGTGCACACCTGGCCCGTCGACTGACCCGTCCGGGCGCTCCGCGGCGGTGACGCCGGGCCGGGGCGGGAGTGCGGCGGTGAGGCCCGTCAGTGGGGGCCGGGGCGGGAGTGGCCAACGCCGCCCGGCCGCCGGTCAGCGGGTGCGGCGGCCGGAGCGGGACCGGCGGCCGGTGGCCTGCGCTTCCGCCGGATCGTCGTCGACCGGCACGGCCGGCTCCCCGGTCGTCGCCGACGCCGGCGTGCCGTCCCCGGGGGCCGAAGCGGCCGGCTCCCTGGCCGGCGTGCCGGACGCGGCCGGTTCTCCGCCCGGCGTGCCGGACGCGGCTGCGGGCCGCGCGGCGGCGGGGACCGGCGTCGGTTCGCGGTCGGCCGGGAACGCCCCTCCGCCCGCCGCGACGGGCTCCCCACCCGGCGTGCTGCCGCCGGGCCCAATGAAGGCGCCGCTGCCGCCCGGCACGGTGGAGGTGTCGCTGCCGCCCGACATGGTGGAGGTGTCGCTGCCGCCCGGCGTCGTGCGGGTGTCGCTGCGGTCGGGCGTCGCCTGGGCGTCGCCGTCGGTGCCGTCGACCGGAGCGGTGTGCCGCCCCGGGGCCGGATCACCCGGGTGGTCGGCGGGCTCGCCGGTGCGTTGGCGGGGGACCCGCACCGGCCCCCGGGCCGCCGCCCGTCGGGAGGCCCGCTGTGCGAGGACGGTGACCAGGACGGCGCCGCCGACCCCGACGATCACCGCGTACGGTGCGATCAGGTGGGCCGACACCTGCTCCGGGCTGATCGCGGTCAGCCTCGGCACCGCCAGGAAGTACGCGGTCGCGACGAGCAGCGGCCCGGCCGCACCCGAGGCGGCGGCCCCGACCCGGTGGTCGGGGTCCCGGGCGTCCCGGCGGGCCGCGAGGGCGCCGATCACCAGCGCGGAACCGAGGGACAGCAGCGCGCCAGGCCAGTAGAAGTAGTCGCGGATCCAGTACCGCCCGTCGTCGGGGCCGAGCTGCCAGATGCCGAGCTGGGCGCTGGTCAGGCCGCGCCCGGCCAGCACGCCGTCCACGACGGCGATCACGGCGAGCAGCCAGAGCCAGCCGACGGTGGCGAGCACGTTGTTCGCGGCGGCCCGCGAGCGCAGCGCCCAGGCCGCCGTCAGCACGCCGACCAGCACGCCGACCGCCGCGTAGGCGGCCGCGACGTTCCGGGGCGAACCGGTGTCGGCCACCGCCACCGCCTGCCGGGCCGGTACGGCCACCAGCAGCACGGTGATCAGCGCGCCCACCCCGGCGGCCACGGCGAGCGCGGCGGAGCCGAGGACGCCGCCACCCGGTCCGGCCGGAGTCGCGTCGGCGGGACCGGTGTCCGGTTCCGGGGCGCGGTCGCGCAGCCGCTGCGCGCAGACCGCGCCGAAGACCGTCGAGGTGGCCGCGATCCAGGTGGCCCAGATCAGGCCTGCCACCCAGGCGGTCGCGCCGGCGGTCGCGTCCGCCGGCGCCCAGTTGATGATGCCCAGCCCGTAGCCGAAGCCCAGTTGGGCCGCGCCCGCGCCGGCAGCGACGCCGACCGCGATCGCGATCGATCCTCCCCAGCCCCGTCTGGCCATGCCGGGGAGCGTAACGTCCCGTGGTCGGCGCGGCGAGTCGTGGCGGTCCGGCCGGAGCAACCGCGACGACGCAGGCGTTGACGGGAGCGGGTACGGTCGCCGGTGATCGAGGCGGGGTGGGCGTATGACGGACGGGGACACGGGCGCGCGGGACGGCGCCGGGCCGGACCGGTCGGCGTTGCTGCTCAGGGGCGGGCTGGCCGTCGTGCTGCTCGCTGCCGTCGGCGCGACCGGCGGCTGGCTCCTGGCCGGCGAGGACGATCCGTCGGCCCCGCCGACGGCGGCGGCGGAGGGTCTGCCCGCCACCAGCACGCCCGCTACGACCCGAGCGACCCCGGGCCGCTCCGCGCCGGCGGCGGCTCCCCGGACGACCGCACCTAGCCGTCCCGCCGGGCTGACGGTCCCGCCGGTCGTCGGCGAGGATTTCACGGACGCCCGCGAGGAGCTCCGCGAGAAGCGGCTGGGCTGGCGGCTCGTCTTCGGCCGTGGCACCGGGACGACCGTGGAGCGCACCTCCCCGGAGGTGGGCGCCGAGGTGCAGCCCGGGCGCACCGTGACGCTCTACGTGAGCGGTCCGGCGCCGGCCGCCACCGTGCCGGACGTGGTGGGCGACGACTGCGACGACGCGGCGGACGAGCTCGTCGACGAGGGCTTCTACCCGCAGTACCGGACGGGCCGGACCGGCAAGGTCAGCCGCCAGGATCCGCCCGGCGACGGTGCGGGCCGGTGGAACGACCAGGTGTCGATCTGGTGCGGCGACGCGCCGGAGGACGGCGGTTCGCCCTCCCCGACACCCTGACGGAGCGTCCGGCACGCTGATCCCGGCCGATGGCCTCCGGGACCGCTAGGTTGGCGGTCAGGGCCCGCGACGCCCGCCCGGGCCGGGAGAGGACGCGCCATGAGTGAGCGTCAGCGAGCGAGTCATCGGCACGGTGCGGTGGTGCCTCATGTCGGCACGCAGCGGAGCGGAGCGGCGGCATGAGCGACGACCGCCGGGAGCCCTCCGCCGGGGAACACGACGACCGGACCCGCCCGCTGCCTCCGTCGGGCGATCCCTCGGCCGGGCCGGAACCCGACCGTACGCAGCCGCTGCCCCGGCCCGACCGGAGCGCCCCGGACGCCGGCGACGCCACCCGACCGGTGCCCGGCGACACCGCCCCGCTGGACCGTACGGCCGCCGTGCCGCCGGAGCGGTCCGGGCCGGCGGCGTGGTCCGGCCGGGCGGAGGTGCGGCCCGGCGGGCCGGCCGACCAGCCGGAGGCCGAGTGGTACGCCGAGGAGCAGGACTCGCGGCGCTGGTGGCTGCCGATCCTGTGGGGCGTGATCGTGCTGCTGCTGCTCGGCCTGCTCGGCGCCGGGCTGTGGCTGGCCCTCCAGTCGGCGGACGACGATCCGAGCGGGCCGGAGCCGTCGCCGTCGCCGTCGGTGACCCGCGCGTCGCCGACCACCGCCGCGCCGACCTCGGCGGCCCCCACCAGCTCGTCGCCCTCGGCATCCCCGACACCCTCGGAGCCGGCCGCACTGCCGATGCCGCCGGTGGTGAACCTGCCACTGGAGACGGCGCAGGCCATCCTGGACGACGTCGGGCTGGACCACCGGGTCGAGTACGAGACGTCGGACCGTCCGGCCGGCACGGTGATCCGCACCGAACCGGCGGCGGGGGAGCTGGTGCCGGCGGACGAGGAGGTCACGCTGGTGGTGGCTCGCGACGCCGCCTCGCCGACCGGCGGGGTCACGCCGTCGGTCGAACCGACCGCCACCCGGTGAGCCGCCGGCCAGCGCCGCCGCGTCACCACATGCGTCGTCTCGTCCCGACCATGCCGAGCCCGGCCAGCGAGATGGCCAGTCCGAAGATGCCGGACCAGAAGAGGGAACGGCGGACGTCGTCGGGCGCGGGGCGGGCGGCGTGTGCCGCACCGTCCGGGGCGCCCGTGGGAACACCTGCCCCGGCGGTGGGTCCGGAGTCGCCGGCAGCGCCGAACGCGTCCGCCCCGTCCGGCCCGGCCAGCGCGTACGGGGGGTCGAGGGCGTCCGGCACGTCGTCGTAGGGCGGGTCCTCGTCCACCACGGTGATCTCCGGTGCCGGGACCGGGGTGGTCAGCCGCGTGGTGGACGAGAGGGCGGGATCGCGGACCACGACCACCAGTGTGGTGGCGGCGCCGATCAGCGCCAGTAGTCCGAAGGCGTAGGCGATACGAGAGCGGTGGTGCCGCCGCGCGGCGGGCTGATTGACCATGGCCATCCCAGGTTCGGGGTCCTGGACGCGCGGGGTGGAAACGTGCCGGGGTGGGCGTACCTCATCCTATGGCGACGGCACGCCCCTCGGCTGCCGATCGCGCAGGTCAGCCCACCCGGACCGGAGTGCGGGCGGTGGGCCGGCGCGGCGCGCGCACGGTGTGCGGACGCGGCTCGGGGGCCGAGCGCAGGTGGCGCAGCCCCTCCCGCTGGACGAAGATCGACCGCCGGCTGACCGCGTCCCCCGATGCGTTCAACTCGTAGCCTTCGAGCCAGATCCAGCCGTCGTAGGTCGGCCAGTCCAGCACCCGGATGACCCGGAACATGATGGGTCTGAGGAACTGGACACTCGCCGCGCGAGTCACGTGCAGTACGTCACCGGAGCGGGGAAGCACATGGGCTCCTGGGAAGGGTAGGCCGGCCGACGGGCCGGCGGGTGGGGTCGGGGGACGTCGATGGCCCGGGCGGGGTCGTGCCTCGTGGACCGGTGCTGCGGGCGGTGGTGGTCGGGCCGTATCCGCTGGTGGCGAACCGCCACCCGACCAACACTCGGCTACTCCGGGTACCGCTCCCGCCGCCGCAGCCAACTGGCGTGCAGCGGCGAGGTCATCAACCCGGGGCAGGTCTGGTTGTCGACTGCCGGGCGCCTCCACCGACGCGCGTCCCGCGGTCCGTGGGGTCGCCACGGCGAGGAAGCGGACGAAGACTGTGAGTAACCCGTGCCATACGGACAGAGTGCATCAGCGACGTGCTTCATGCAAGTTGCACGTCGACTTTTGCCGATACGTGAGCGGCTCGTGCAAAGCTGCGCTTGAAGCCATTCACGTATGCCCGGCACACTGGGAGCGGTTTCGCCCGTCGCGGCCGGCCGATGACCGGCACCACCCCACGCCGCGAACGACGCCCGCCGTACGACGGTCGCGCCCCTGGCGGGTGACGACAGTGGCGCACGGCGAGGCGGAGGTGGACCGGGTGAGGCCTGACAGGCGGTGGTTCCGACCAGCGGGCGGGGTCGTGTCGTGAGCGAGCGGCGCAGCCCCACCATCCGGCGGCGTCGCCTCGGCGCCGAACTGCGCCGGCAGCGGGAGACGGCCGGCATCACCATCGAGGCGGTCGCCGAGCAGTTGGAGTGCTCGGCGTCGAAGGTCTCGCGGATCGAGACCGGCCACACCACGGCGACGCCCCGCGACGTGCGGGACATGCTGCGGATCTACGGCGTGGTGGGTGCCGAGAGCGACGAGCTGGTGCAGATCGCCCGCGAGGCGCGGCAGAAGGGCTGGTGGCACCCCTACAGCACGGTGCTGGTCGGCGCGTACGTCGGGCTGGAGGCGGCGGCCGGTTCGATCCGGGCGTACGAGCAGCAGGTGGTGCCCGGGCTGCTGGAGACCGAGGACTACGCGGGCGCGATGATCCGGGCCGCCCGGCCCGACTTCACTCCCGAACAGGTGCGGCAACGGGTGCGTGTCCGTCTGGGCCGTCAGTCGTTGTTGACGCAGGATGATCCGGTCGATCTGTGGGTGGTGCTCGATGAAGCGGTGGTGAGCCGTCCGGTGGGCGGGGACGAGGTAATGCGTGACCAGCTGAAACACCTGGTCGAGGTGGCGGAACTGCCGAACGTGACGCTCCAGATCCTGCCTTTCACGGTGGGTGCGCACGCCGGCATGGACGGCACCTTCACGATCCTCAGCTTCCCTGAGCCCGGTGATCCGGATGTCGTGTACGCGGAGAATGCCACGGGTGGGCTCTTCCTGGAGAAGAGTGACGAACTGCAGAAGTACAGCTTCATCTTCGATCACATCCGAGCGGCGGCCATACGTCCTGAGGAGTCCATCGCACACATCGCGAAACTGGCAGAGGAGCCGATGTGGAAATGGCGACCAACGGGTTCCCCGTGGACCTGACGCAGGCGACGTGGTTCAAGAGCTCGAAGAGCGGGCCGAACTGCGACAACTGCGTGGAGGTGGCGTACGTGACGGGGGCGGTCGGCGTGCGGGACTCGAAGGACAAGACGGGCCCGGCCCTGGTCTTCTCCCCGGGTGGCTGGCACGCCTTTGTCGCCGGCGCCAGGGGCGGTGTGTTCGACAAGGGCTGACGGGACCGGAACGTGACGGGATGCCTCCGCCCGGCAGGGGAGCCGGGCGGGGGCATCGTCGTGTCCGCGTCCGGACCGGCCGCGAAGTCGTCCCGCCGTCGGCGTCGCCACATCGGGTCCCGTGTCGTTGTACCCCTCGGCACGGCGGTGGTCGACGAGCCGCCGCCGGGATCGGCAACCGAGCGAGGCAGGCGAGACGGATGACGACGATCGGTTCGGACAACCTCACCAACGGGCCGGGCAAGCCGGAACGGTTCGGGGGCAAGTACCGGGGGGCACGGCGGGACACCGTTCTCACCGAGGTGGTGTCTACCGACACCGAGATGGGTGGCCGGGAGAGCCCGGCCGCGCCGCCGGAGCAGCCCGGTCCACCGCTCTCCCTGCCCTCGCTGGACCCCAACCCGCTGACCGAACCGTCGTTCCCGCCCGGCAACTGGTCGGTGGAGCCGCCCGAGTCGCTTGTCGACCATCCGCTGCTGCGCGGGCTGCTGATGGAGCTGCCGCCGAAGGGCAGCGTCCCGCCGCCCGGCTGGCTCGACCGCTGGTTCGAGGCGACCCGGGCGATCCTGGAACTGCTATACGTGCAGGGCCCCGGCCGCTCGCGGTGACGCGGGCCGTACCGGCGCGGCCCGCTCGACGAGCCGGTTGTGCCGCAGGGCGTGGCGTACGCCGATGGCGGCGACGCCCAGCACTCCCAGGGTGACCGCCGGCCCGGCCACGCCAGGTCCGGAGAGCAGGTCCGGGCCGCTCGCCGCAGCCACCGCGGGCAGGATCGCCAGGCCGGTGACCTGCACCGGGAGCCCGATCAGCGGGTGCGCGGCGGAGGCCCGCAAGCCGTGCGGCGCCGGGGTGCCCGGGGCCGACGAGAGCGCGCCCGCGCCCGCCCGCAGCCGGCGTACCCGGCGCACCGTGCAGGCCGCGACCACGAGCGCGGGGGCGGCGGCGAGGGTGAGGCCGGCGGCCGCCCGGTCCGCGGGGGTCGCGCCGGCGCTGGAGAGCCCCGCGCCGAGCACGGCGGCCGTCAGGCCCAGGCCGGTCAGCGTCAGGGCGAGCACCCATCCGGTACGCCGGCGCAGGGCCCGGGCGTGGTCCAGCCGGGGCAGCCCGTCCGCGAGCCAGCCGGCGACGAGCCAGACGGCGGCCAGCGACAGCAGCACGGTCAGGTGAATCTCCATGACCGACAGCCTTGCCCGTTTTCGACGACCGTGAATCCGGGCAGGTCCCCGGTTCGTCCCGCAGCCGCCGCCCCTAGGGGGTCATCCCTCCGGTGGTATGGGGAAGTCGACATGTTTGAATTCCCGTTTGCGCCCCCCTACCCTCAGCTTGATCGGCATTCATCGATTCACTCGTCTCGAACAGTTGGACGGTCGGTGCCGGTCGGAGGGAGTAGAAGATGGGTCTTCCACGCAGGTCCGTACTCGTCGGGGTGGCCGCGCTGGCCATGGTGGCCACCGCCACGCCCGCCATGGCCGCCGAACCGGTGGGCACGATCCGCGCCGCTGGCGGCGCCACCGCCGTGGCCGACAGCTACATCGTCGTCTTCAAGGACAGCTCGGTCGCCCGCAGCAGCGTCGGTGACACCGCGCAGCGGCTGGTCGGCCGGCACGGCGGCGCGGTCGCCCGCACCTACGGCGCCGCCCTGCGCGGCTTCGAGGTCCGGGTCGACGCCAGGGCCGCCGCCCGCATCGCCGCGGACCCCGCGGTGGCGTACGTCGAGCAGAACCACACGGTCTCCATCGCCGGCACCCAGACCAACCCGCCCTCCTGGGGCCTGGACCGGATCGACCAGCGCGCCCTGCCGCTGGACAGCTCCTACACGTACCCGAACACGGCGAGCAACGTGCACGCCTACATCATCGACACCGGCATCCGGTTCAGCCACAGCGACTTCGGCGGCCGGGCGGTCTCCGGCTACGACGCCGTCGACGGCGGCTCGGCCGACGACTGCAACGGGCACGGCACGCACGTCGCCGGCACCGTCGGCGGTTCGGCGTACGGCGTGGCCAAGGGCGTCCAGCTGGTCGGCGTACGCGTGCTGAACTGCCAGGGCAGCGGCACGAACGCCGGCGTCATCGGCGGCGTCGACTGGGTGACCGCCAACGCGGTCAAGCCGGCCGTGGCCAACATGAGCCTCGGCGGCGGCGCGAACACCACGCTCGACACCGCCGTGCGCAACTCCATCAACTCCGGCGTGAGCTACGGCCTGGCGGCCGGCAACGACTCCGGCGGCAACGCCTGCAACACCTCGCCCGCCCGTACCGCCGAGGGCATCACCGTCGGCTCGACGACCAACACGGACGCCCGGTCGTCGTTCTCCAACATCGGCACCTGCCTGGACATCTTCGCGCCGGGCTCGTCGATCACCTCGGCGTGGCACACCGGTGACACCGCCACCAACACGATCAGCGGCACCTCGATGGCGACGCCGCACGTCGTCGGCGCGGCGGCCCTGGTGGCCAGCGCCAACCCGGCCTGGACGCCGCAGCAGGTCCGCGACTACCTGGTGAACAACGCCACCAGCAACGTGGTGACCAACCCGGGCACCGGCTCGCCGAACAAGCTGCTCTACGTCGTCAACGGCGATACCCCGCCGCCGACCAACGACTTCTCCGTCTCGGTCTCGCCGACGTCCGGCTCGACCGCGCCGGGTGGCTCGGTGACCGCCACGGTCGCGACCGCCACGACCAACGGCTCCGCCCAGTCGGTGAGCCTCTCGGCGAGCGGGCTGCCGTCCGGGGCGACCGCCTCGTTCAGCCCGGCCACCGTCACCTCGGGTGGTTCGTCGGCGCTGACCATCAGCACCTCGGCGAGCACGCCGGCCGGCACCTACTCCGTGACCGTGACGGGCACCGCGGCCTCGGGCAACAGGACCGCCACCTACTCGCTGACGGTCACCGGCACCGGCGGCGGCTGCTCCGGCAGCAACGGCACCGACCTCGCGATCCCGGACACGAACGTCGCGGTGAGCAGCTCGATCGTGATCGCCGGCTGCGCCCGCAACGCCTCGTCGGCCTCCACCGTCGCGGTGAACATCGTGCACACCTACCGCGGTGACGTCGTCATCGACCTGGTCGCGCCCGACGGCTCGGCCTACCGGCTGAAGAACAGCAGCCTCTTCGACGGCGCGGACAACATCAACGCCACCTACACGGCGAACCTGTCGAGCGAGGCGGCGAACGGCACCTGGCAGCTGCGGGTGCGCGACGTCTACTCGGGCGACACCGGCTACCTGAACACCTGGACCCTCACCCTCTGATTTGAGGTGTAAGGAAGGGCCCCTTCCTATCGCGTACGCGATAGGAAGGGGCCCTTCCTTACGCTCGCGGGCCCCAGCCGACGTTCGGCCGGGGGACCGCGCTGGCGCGCGATACCCACTCGTCATGATCTCTGCACGATCGGCCAAGGTTTCCGCACGGGATCGCAGGCTAGAGTGCGGCACCGATGTCAATTGACCGGAGAGAAAATGACACATAAGCCCGGGGTCTGGTCTCGCGTCGCGGCAGGTGCGGCCGTACTGGCAACCGTCGCGACAATTGGTGCCCCGACCGCCGCCCATGCCGCAGATCCGCTGCCTGACCTGTCTGTCTCGTTCGACCGTGACCCGGTTGCCGAGATCGACAACAGCGGCACCTACGTCGGCATGTACGTCTACAACTACGGCGGTGCGACCGCCACCGCGGTGACCGTGACGCTGGCCCTGAGCAAGGTCGCGGACTCGGTCACCGTCTCGGTGCCGGACTGGACCGACTCCTGCAAGCTCGCCGATGCCAAGGTGACTTGTGCCATCGGGGTTCTTCAGGCCGGCCAGGTCACGCACCTGAGCCCGCTGTCGCTGGCCAGCCGCCAAGGTGCCTCCCCCGGCGACGCGGGATCGGTCACCGTCACCATCGCCGGCGCGGAGGACGACATGTCCCCGGGCGACAACACCACGTCGTTCCCGGTCACGGTGAGCCCGTCCGGTCCCGACCTGGTCGCCGCCGCGCGGAATCTGAACGGCAGGGACAATCCGGTCGGCCCCGGCGATGTCGTCCCGCTGCACGGACGCGTCGCGAACGAGGGCGACACGGCCGCGAGCAACTTCACGCTCAGGGTCATCGTCCCCACCGGTGCCACGTTCGTCGAGCGGTACAGCGACTGCACCTACACAGACTTCTATCCGAAGGACACCGGGCAGCCCTACGTCTACGGGCCGGGCGAGGTTAGCTGCGCCGTTCCACTGACCCTGGAACCCGGGCACGACCTGCTGCTGTTCGACTACGCGACAGGAAAGTCGCTGTTCAACATCACCTTCGGCCGAAACCTGCCGGGGCCGCTGGAGCACCACGGTCTCGTCGAGGTGGCCCTTGCCGAAGAGGCGCTAGGGGCGAAGAAGGCCGCCCGTACCGAAGGAACCGGCCCGTCGTTCGCAGAGGCCGTACGTAAGCAGCAGGCGAAGGCCGCGAAGGGCGACGTCGGCACGCGACGGGAACTCGACGAATCGGACAACACCGCAGACTTCGCGTTCTGGAGCAAGGGAAACACCCTTGACCTCGCGGTCACGGCCCCGGCCGTCAAGGGCGCCGTCGGGCAGACCGTCGACCTCACGTACGAGGTCGTCAACAACGGCCCGTCCGATGGTGGCGGCCCGTCAGTTGTCATCACCGCGCCGACCGGGACGGTGCTGCTGCCGGCCGAGTGGTGCTACACCGACGGCACCGAACACGAGTCGCTGCCGGAGTCGGCGAAGCTGCGCTGCAACTTCGAGAGTGAGTTCCCGGCTGTCGCCTCCGGCTACGGCAGGATCACGGCAACCGTTCAACTGAAGATCAAGTCAGAGCCGGGCACCGACGGCACGATCCACGCCCGCAGTGTCGTCGTCGGGTCCAACGAGTCCTATCCGCCGAACAACACCGCCCGGATCGTCATCACCACGGACAGCGGCGGTTCCGGTGGCGGCCTGCCGGTCACCGGCGCACCGGCCGGGCTCCTCGCGGGCGCGGGTGCTGCGGTGCTCGCGCTCGGGGCGGTCCTGATCGTGCTGTTCCGTCGTCGCCGACTGGTGTTGCAGCTGCCGCGGGACTGACCCCGCATCCGCACAAGGGCAGGTGGTGGGCCTCAAGCTCAAGCCCACCACCTGCCTCGTGGTGCGTGCTCAGCTACGCCCGCGCGAAGGGACAGGCGGAGCCGGATCGGATCTCGCTTCCACGGCCACCGGCGTTCTCACACCGAGAAGCTGGCGGGGCGCTCCGTGGCCGGGGCCGGCGGCTTCGCCTTCCACAGCCCCGACTTCTGGCCGGCGAGTCGGGTCAGGTAGGCCGGGTTGAGGATCACGTAGCGCTTCCAGAGCCGCTTGGGCTCCAGGCCGAGGCGCCAGAACCACTCCAGGCCCGCCCGCTGCATCCACGGCGGGGGCTGGCGCAGCAGGCCGGCGTGGTAGTCGAAGGCCGCCCCGACCGCCATCAGCGGCATGTCCAGCAGCGGCCGCATGGCGTACGTGAAGACCTCCTGGCGCGGGCAGCCCAGCCCGACCAGCACGAGCCGGGCCCCACTGGACCGGATCCGGTCGGCGATCTCCACGTCCTCGCCCGGCTGCACCGCCCGGAACTTGGACGGCTCCACCCCGGCGATCTTCAGTGCCGGGAACATCCGCTCCAGCGCCGGGATCAGCCTGGCCAGGGTCTCCTCGGTCGACCCGTAGAGGTAGACCGGCAGCCCCTCGTCGGCGAACCGGGCGAGCACGTGCAGGGTCAGGTTCGGGCCGTAGACCCGGTCGGTCAGCCCCGCGCCGTGCAGCAGGTTGAGCGCCCAGCGCACCGGCTGGCCGTCGGGGGTGACCACGTCGAAGGAGTTAAGCCGGGCGTTGTGCGCCGGGTCGAGCACCCCGGTCATCACGCCGTGCACGGCCAGCGCCGTCAGCGCCAGCGGTCGGCGCTCCTGCGCCGCCGCCACCACCTGCTCGGTCGCCTCGGCGTAGTCGGTGGCGTCGACCAGGACCCCGAGGACGTTCCGCTTGCCCCTGCCGGTCATGCGCCCGGCACCCACTTGTCCACGTTGGCCTCGTAGATCTCGCGCATGATCATGGGCACGTCGTAGACCTGCTTCCACTCGGGGTAGTCGGCCTGGAATGCCTCGTTCGAGCCGATCCACCACTTATGGTCGCCGATCCGGTTGGCCTCGACGTACTCGGTGACCATCTCCTGGCCGGTGATCTGCTCGGCGAGCGCGAACGCCTCGCGGTTGGAGGTGTTGGAGTGCCGGCCGCCGCCGAGGTTGTAGACCGCCGCCGAGCGCGGGTTGCGGAAGAACGCCTCGAACGCGCTGACCACGTCCGAGCTGTGGATGGCGTCGCGGACCTGCTTGCCCTGGTAGCCGAAGATCTTGTAGGTGCGACGCTCCATGTTGGCGCGCATCACGTAGCCGAGGAAGCCGTGCAGCTCCGTCGCGGAGTGCGCCGGGCCGGTCAGCGTCCCGCCCCGGAAGCAGGCCGTCCGCATGTCGAAGTAGCGGCCGTACTCCTGCACCATGACGTCGGCCGCCACCTTGGAGGCGCCGAAGATCGAGTGCAGGCAGGCGTCGATGGACATGTCCTCGCGGATGCCCTGCTCGTACGCGTGCCCGGGCTCGATCTCCCAGCGGGTCTCCAGCTCGACCAGGGGCAGGCTGTTCGGCCGGTCCCCGTAGACCTTGTTGGTGGAGCAGTGGATGAGCGGCGCCTCGACGCAGTGCTCGCGCACGTTCTGCAGGACGTTGAGCGTGCCGGCGGCGTTCACGTCGAAGTCGGTGAACGGGTCGCGTACCGCCCAGTCGTGCGACGGCTGGGCGGCGGTGTGGATCACCACGGCGACGTCGGTGCCGTACCGCTTGAACAGCTTGGCCAGCGCGGCCCGGTCGCGGATGTCGATGCTGTGGTGCGAGTACGCGGACCCCAGCTCGTCGGTCAGCCGGCGGACGTTCCACGCGGTGGACGCCTCCGCGCCGAAGAACTCCTGCCGCATGTCGTTGTCGATGCCGACGACCTCGAGACCGAGGCCGGCGAAGTGCCGGACCGCCTCGGAGCCGATCAGACCGCCCGACCCGGTCACGAACGCGACACTCACACGCCACTCCTGGTCCATCGGAGGCAGAAACCATCGGAGCATAGCGTGACGTACGGCACGCCCCGATACGGCGCGAGGGCCCCGCATCGCTGCGGAGCCCTCGCGTATTGGTGGGGAAGGGGGGAGTTGAACCCCCACGCCCTTTCGGGCACACGGACCTGAACCGTGCGCGTCTGCCATTCCGCCACTTCCCCGTGGCTTGACCTCGAACACTGTAGTCTGTGCCGGACCTGCTGTCTCCAGCGGGCCCCGGACATCCTAGCCGGTCCGTGGTCGTTGCGACGATCGGTTACCGTCCGAGGAGCGGTTACCGTTCGTGGCGGACGAAAGAGTAGCACGGCATTATCGGCCCGCCCGAACGGGCCGCCGTCAGACGGCCGAGCGGCGTGTGAGCTGCGCGCGCGCCGGCCGGATACCATCATGTCCTCGGGACCCGAGGAGGAGCCGGTGAGCGTGCTGCAACGCTTCGAGAAGCGTCTGGAAGGCCTGGTCGAGGGGGCCTTCGCCAAGGTCTTCAAAGGGGTGGTCCACCCCGTGGAGATCCTCAACGCCATGCAGCGGGAGGCCGAGGCGCACAAGGCGATCCTGGCCGGTGGGCGCACGTTGGTGCCCAACCGCTACGTGATCGATCTCTCGCCCTACGACCACAGTCGTCTGGCGCCGTACGCCGCCGCGCTGGCCCAGGAGCTGGCCCAGTCGCAGGCGGAGTTCATCGGCGAGCAGGCCTGGACGGTCTATGGCGACGTGATCGTCGAGATCGAACGCGGCGAGGGGCTGGACACCGGGATGTTCCGGGTCACCGCCGAGGTCTACACCGGCGGCGAGGTCGCCCCGGTCTCGGCGCCCGGCTACGACGCGGGCCCGCCCGCCTACCCGGCCTACGACCAGGGCGGCGGCTACGGTCCCCCGCCCGGCCACGGCGGCGGCCGCAACGTGCGGCTGGTCTCCGGCGACGGGCGCACCTACCCCCTCCAGATGGGCTCGACCGTGATCGGCCGCGGCGACCAGGCCAACCTGCGCCTGCCCGACGTCGGGATCTCGCGGCGACACGCCCGGCTGGACTTCGACGGTGGTCAGGTCGTGCTGACCGACCTGGGGTCGACCAACGGCACCATGGTCAACGGCCAGCGGGTCTCCGCCGTGGCGCTCAACCCCGGCGACATGATCCAGCTCGGCACCACGACGCTGACCTTCCGCGTGGACGGCTGACCCGCCTTGCCGGAGCTCGTCATCACCGTCGCCCGGTTCGGGTTCCTCATCCTGCTGTGGATCTTCGTGTTCACGGTGGTCGGCGTGATCCGTCGGGACCTGTTCGCGGGCGCCCGGTCGGGCCGGCTGGTGGCCGCCCCCCGGGCCGTCGGCGCCTCGCTCGGGCAGGCGGCGAAACCGACGAAGGGGAAGCGGGGCAGGGCGGCCCACCAGCTCGTGGTAACCGCCGGTCAACTTGCCGGGACCCGGATCACCCTCGGCGAAGCGCAGATCACCATCGGCCGGGCGGAGGATTCCACCCTCGTCATCACCGACGACTACGCCTCGGCGCGGCACGCCCGTCTGGTGCCGCGCGACGGCCAGTGGTTCGTCGAGGACCTCGGCTCGACTAACGGCACGTACCTGGATCGCGCTAAGGTCACCGGACCAACCCCCGTCCCCCTCGGCGTGCCGATCCGGATCGGCCGCACTTCTCTCGAATTACGGCCATGACTCTGACCCTGCGCTATGCGGCCCACAGCGACCGCGGTCTGATCCGAGACGGTAACCAGGATTCCGTCTACGCCGGGCCGCGGCTTCTCGCCGTCGCCGACGGCATGGGCGGCATGGCCGCCGGTGACGTCGCCAGCAACATCGTCATCGGTGCCATGGCGCCGCTCGACGAGGACGTCCCCGGTGACGCCCTCGTCGACGCGCTGCGTTCGGCCGTGGGCACCGCCAACCAACAGCTCCGCGACACCGTGGACGCCAACCCCCAGCTGGAGGGGATGGGCACCACGCTCACCGCGACCCTCTTCTCCGGCAGCAAGCTGGGCATGGTCCACATCGGTGACTCGCGGGCCTATCTCCTGCGCAACGGTGAGTTCGCGCAGATCACCAAGGACGACACGTACGTCCAGATGCTCGTCGACGAGGGCCGGATCAGCGCCGAGGAGGCGAGCAGCCACCCCCAGCGCTCGCTGCTCACCCGGGCGCTCGACGGCCGCGACATCGACCCGGAATACAGCGTCCGTCAGGTGCTTCCCGGCGACCGCTACCTGATCTGCAGCGACGGCCTCTCGGGTGTGGTCAGCGCCGACACCATCGGCGAGACGATGCGCGAATACACCGACCCGCAGCAGTGCGTGGAGCGGCTGGTGCAGCTCGCCCTTCGCGGCGGCGGCCCGGACAACATCACGGTGATCATCGCCGACGCCACCGACCAGGACATCGTCGAGGCGAGCCCGATCGTCGGCGGCGCCGCCGCCCGGGACCGGGGCATGGCGACCTCCGCCGACGTGTCCACGCCGGCCGCCCGCGCGTCCGCCCTCTCCGCGCCGCGCCCGCCCGTTCCCGAGGAACCGACGGCAGGCGCCGACGACGAGTCGGAGCGCCCGAGGCGTCGGCCGGTGCGGGCCGCCGCGATCTCGGTGGCGTTGCTGGTCCTCGTCGGCGGCGCGGTCTTCGGCGGCTGGAGCTACACCCAGCGGCAGTACTACGTCGGCGCGACCGAGAACGGCCAGGTCGCGGTGTTCCGGGGCATCCAGGGCGAGATCGCCGGGATGAACCTGTCGACCGTGCACTCCAAGAGCCCGGCGGACCTGGAGGACCTGACGCTGGCCGCCCAGGAGCAGGTCAAGCAGGGCATCCCGGCCAAGAGCGAGCCCGACGCCGAGCGTCGACTGGCCGAGCTGACCAGCGACGACCCGATGAACCCGAACCTGAAGCCGATCTGCCCGCCGAGCCCGAGTCCGAGCGCCGGGGCCGTCACCACCGTCCCGACGCCGACCTCCGTCCCGGTGTCGCCCGCTCCGACCGTCAGCGCGAGTGCGAGCGCACCGGTCAGCGGCCGGCCGAGCACGCCGGCCGCGCCGACCACCACGCCCGACGCCCCGCCCTCCGACACCGACTCGCCGGCGCTCGACCCCGCCGCGTGCCGGTCGCCGGAGTAGGCGCGGCTCGATCCGAGGACGTTCCGTGACCGCAGCGGCCATTCCGGCATCCTCGCCCGCCACCACGGGCGAGCAGCCCGGCGTACGCCTGGCCCGGTCCCGGCGCAACGCCGAGCTGTCGTTGCTGCTGGTCGCCATGGTGCTGGTGGCCGCGTACGGGGCGATGGTCGAGGCGAAGGTGCTCGACACGGTCACGGCCGACTTCTGGATGCCGGCCGCCGCGCTCACCGCCGTGTTCCTCGGCCTGCACCTGGTGATCCGGTTCCTGGCACCCTTCGCCGACCCGGCCCTGCTGCCGGCGGTCGCCCTGCTCAACGGGATCGGGGTCGGCTTCCTGCGCCGGCTCGACCTGGGCAGCGCGGCGCCCGCCGAGCGGGAGGACCTGGCCATCTTCGCCGGCACCGGCGGCAGGCAGTTGGCCTGGACGCTCGCCTCGGTCATCCTCGCCGCCGGCCTGCTCGCGCTCATGCGGGACCACCGCTCGGTGTCGCGCTACGCGTACACGCTGGGGCTGGCCGGCATCGTGCTGGTGATGATCCCGGCGGTGCTGCCCAGCCGGTTCTCCGAGATCAACGGCGCGAAGCTGTGGATCCGGGTCGGGGGCTTCTCGATCCAGCCCGGTGAGTTCGCCAAGCTGGCCCTGCTGGTCTTCTTCGCCTACTACCTGGTGCGCAAGCGCGAGGTGCTTTCACTGGCGAGCCGCCGGTTCCTCGGCATCGACTTCCCGCGCGGGCGGGACCTCGGCCCGGTGGTCGCGGTCTGGCTGGTCAGCGTCTTGGTCCTCGTCTTCGAGAAGGACCTGGGCACCTCGCTGCTCTACTTCGGCATGTTCGTGGTGACGCTCTACATCGCCACCGAGCGGGTCAGTTGGCTGCTCATCGGTCTGGTGCTGTTCTTCGGCGGCGTCTACCTGGCGTACGTGCTCGGCGACATGGTCGGCGGGCCGTTCGCCAACTTCTACCTGCGCGCGCAGATCTGGCTCGACCCGTTCGCCGACCCCTACAACGACGGCTACCAGCTCGTGCAGGGCCTGCTCGCACTCGGCACGGGTGGCCTGTTCGGCGCGGGTCCCGGTGGCGGCCAGCCCGGCCTGCTGCCCGAGGTGCAGAACGACTTCATCTTCGCGGGCATCGGCGAGGAGATCGGCCTCTTCGGCCTCTCCGCCCTGCTCGTGGTCTACCTGCTGATCGTGGAGCGGGGGCTGCGCGCGGCGCTGGCGGTCCGGGACTCGTTCGGCAAGCTGCTGGCCGGCGGCCTGGCCTTCACCCTCGGGCTCCAGGTCTTCGTGATCGTCGGCGGGATCAGCAAGCTCATCCCGTTGACCGGGCAGACCACCCCGTTCCTCTCCGCCGGCGGTTCCTCGCTGATGGCGAACTGGCTGCTCATCGCGGCCCTGCTCCGGATCTCCGACGGGGCCCGCCGCCCCGTCGCCGGCGGTGGCGGCAAGGCGGCCCGACCGTCCGGCGGCCCGCCGGAGCAGCTGCACGGTGCCCCCACGGAGGTGATCAGGCCGTGAACGCACCCCTGCGCCGCGTCGGCGTCGTCGTCATGGTTCTCTTCGGCCTGCTCTTCGCGAACCTGAACTGGATCCAGGCATACAAGGCCGACGAGTACCGCACCAGCGACTACAACGGTCGGGTCCAGGTCGCCGAGTACGAGCGCCGGCGCGGCAACATCGAGGCCGGCGGCACCGCCTTCGCGCTCAGCAAGGAGACCAACGGCGAGCTGAAGTTCCAGCGCAGCTACCCCGGCGGGGCACGGTACGCCCACATCCTCGGCTACAAGCCGGTCAACCTCGCCGAGACCGGCATCGAGAAGTTCGAGAACGACTTCCTGGCCGGCACCAGCGACGCGCTGATCGCCAACCGGGTCAAGGACATGTTCACCGGTGACCAGTCCGGCGGCGGCAACGTCCTGCTGACGGTCTCCAAGGGCGCCCAGAACACCGCGTTCGAGCAGTTGCGCAACAACCGGGTCGACGCCGCCAAGGGCGCGGCGATCGCCGTCGACCCGCGTACGGGGGCGGTGCAGGCGCTGGTCTCGATGCCTAGCTTCGACCCCAACCCGCTGGTCAGCCACAGCACCAACGAGGCCACGGCCGCGTACAACAAGCTGGAGCAGGACCCGGCGGGCCCGCTGAAGAACCGCGCCCTCGGCGAGGTGCTCCCCCCGGGCTCCACCTTCAAGATCGTGGTGGCCGCCGCGGCGCTGGAGAGCGGCGTGGGCCAGCAGACGAGGATCCCGGCCGGGGCGAGCTGGACCCCGCCGACCTCGGGCACGCCGATCCGCAACGCGGCCCCGTCGATCTGCCCCGAGGACGAGGTCACCCTGATCAACGCGGTGACCGAGTCGTGCAACACGGGCTTCGCGCAGATGGGCGTCCGGCTCGGCGCCGACAAGATCAAGGAAAAGGCCCGGCAGTTCGGCTTCGAGCAGGAGGACCTCACCGTCGGCCACCTCAACGAGGCCGGCCACCCGGTGGCGGCGAGCCGGACCGGGGACATGCAGAACCCGGACGGCAGCACCGACCCGGCCGCGCTGGCGCAGTCGTCGATCGGCCAGAACAACGTGCGGATGACCCCGCTCCAGGGCGCCCTGATCGCCGCGTCCGTCGCCAACGGCGGCAGCCAGATGCGGCCGTACCTGGTCCGCCAGTTGCTCGCCCCGGACCGCACCACCAGCTACTACACGGCGAAGCCCAGGGAGTTGCGGCAGCCGGTCAGCGGTCAGGTCGCCAAGGACCTGCGGGACATGATGGTCAGCGTGGTCGAGAACGGCTCCGGCACGAACGCGCAGCTCAGGGGCTACACGGTCGGCGGCAAGACCGGCACCGCCGACGTCGGCCCCGGCATTGCTCCCCACTCGTGGTTCATCGGCTTCGCCCTGGACAAGAAAGGCACGCCGGTCTCCGCAGTCTGCGTCCTGCTGGAAAACGGCGGCGACGGCGGCAGTGCCGAGGCGGCCCGGATCGCCGGGCAGATCATGCGCGCCGCCATCGCCGACCCGGGGGGCCGCTGACATGCTGAGCCCCGGGGTGCAGCTCGGCAACCGTTACCGCCTGGACGAGCGGATCGCCAGCGGTGGCATGGGCGACGTCTGGCGCGGCACCGACCAGGTGCTCGGGCGTACGGTCGCGGTCAAGAGCCTGCTTCCCGCGCTGCTCGACGACCCCGACTTCGCCGAGCGCTTCCGGGGCGAGGCCCGCACCATGGCCACGATCAACCACCCGGGCGTGGTCGACGTCTACGACTTCGGCAACGACCAGCAGATCGCCTTCCTGGTCATGGAGTACGTCGAGGGCGACGCGCTCTCGGCGACCCTGGCCCGGGTCGGCCGGCTCACCCCGGCCCGCACGATGGCGCTCGTCGCCCAGGCCGCCGACGCGCTGCACGCCGCGCACGTGAAGGGCATCGTGCACCGGGACGTGAAGCCCGGCAACCTGCTGGTCCGGCCCAACGGCACCCTGGTGCTCACCGACTTCGGCATCGCCCGCTCGGAGCTGGTGGCCCAGCTCACGGCGGCCGGCTCGGTGCTCGGCACGGCCTCGTACATCTCCCCGGAGCAGGCCACCGGCGGCGTCGCCACGCCCGCGTCCGACGTCTACGCGCTCGGCGTGGTGGCCTACCAGTGCCTCGCCGGCCGGCGCCCCTTCGAGGGCGACAACCCCCTCGACATCGCCATGCGGCACGTGCGGGAGACGCCCCGTCCGCTGCCGGCCGACATCCCGCCGCAGGTCCGGGCGGTGGTCGAGCGGGCCCTGGCGAAGGACCCGGCGGCCCGCTGGCCGAGCGCCGCCACGCTGGCGGGGGTGGCCCGTCAGCTCAAGGCCCAGCTCTCCCAGCAGGCCCGGGCGGCGGGCCAGCCCGTCTCCGCCGCCCCGGCGTCACCGGCCGGCCCGCCCGGCCGCGCCCAGGTGCCGCCGCCGCGCCCGCCGGTGTCGCCGCCGCACCGGCAGCCGAACGTCGCCGCGCAGCCGCCGCGTCCGCCCATGGCGGCGCACCGGCCGCCCGTGGCGAACACCCGGCCGGCCGCCGCGCCGCACCGTCCCACCTCGGTCGCGCCCGCCGCGCCCGTCCAGCACCCGCAGATGGCGCCGACGGGCTACCCGCGTGGCGCGGCGCCAGTGCCGCAGGCCCGGCCGATGCCGTACGCGGGACACGCCGTCCCGCCGGCGCACCAGCCGGGCGGGCAGCGGTCCCGGTCCGGGATGGTGTTCCTCGCCATCCTCGTGGCCGTGCTGGTCCTCGTCTGCTCCGGCGTGATTTCCTACAACCTGCGGGAAGGCACGAAGTCGAGCGCGGTCACTCCGCCGACGGTGACGTCCGGCGCGCTGTGGCCCGACGGACGCGACGATCCGACCGGAACGTCGTACCGTCGACAGGAACTGCCCCGGTCGGGCAGCGACGAGACGACGAGCGAAGGACGACAGACGCGATGACAGCGCAGGCCCGCCTGCTCGGTGGCAGGTACCAGGTCGGCGAGCTGCTCGGCTACGGCGGTATGGCCGAGGTGCACCGCGGTCGCGATCTCCGGCTCGGTCGGGACGTCGCGATCAAGATGCTCCGGACCGACCTCGCCCGGGACGCCACCTTCCAGATGCGGTTCCGCCGGGAGGCGCAGAACGCCGCGTCCCTCAACCACCCGGCGATCGTCGCCGTCTACGACACCGGCGAGGAGACCGCGCCCACCGGCGAGACCCTGCCGTTCATCGTGATGGAGTTCGTCAACGGGCGGACCCTCAAGGAGGTGCTCGGCGTCGAGGGGCGGCTCCAGCCGCGCCGGGCGCTGGAGATCTGCGCCGACATGTGCGCGGCCCTGGAGTTCAGCCACCGGCACGGCATCATCCACCGCGACATCAAGCCCGGCAACGTGATGCTCACCCAGACCGGCCAGGTCAAGGTGATGGACTTCGGCATCGCGCGGGCGCTGGCCAGCGGCGCCACCACCATGACCCAGACCAGTGCGGTCATCGGTACGGCGCAGTACCTCTCGCCCGAGCAGGCGCGCGGCGAGGCGGTCGACGCCCGCTCCGACGTCTACGCCGCCGGCTGCGTGCTCTTCGAGCTGGTCTGCGGGCATCCGCCGTTCGTCGGCGACAGCCCGGTCAGTGTGGCCTACCAGCACGTGCGGGAGGCGCCCCCGACCCCGAGCGACATCAACCCGGACGTCAACCCTGCGGTCGACGCGATCGTGCTCAAGGCGCTGTCGAAGAACCCCCTCAACCGCTACCAGAGCGCCGGCGAGATGCGGGCCGACCTGCTCCGCGCGGCCGCCGGCCGCCCGGTGATGGCGACCCCCGTGCTGCCGCAGGAGGAGACGACGCAGCTCGCCCCGGCCGCGGGCGGCTACGCGGGCACCCCCGGCGCCCCGCAGACCCGGCAGATGCCGGCCCGGGTCGGCGACCCGCGCCGGCGCAAGGCGTCCTCCTGGCTGATCGCGACGTTCGCGGCGGTGGGCGTCCTCGCGGTGATCGCCCTCGCCGCCGCCCTGCTGAGCCAGCGTGACGGCGACGACCGGGCCACGGTCCCCACGGTGACCGGCCTGACCCAGCAGGAGGCGTTCGCCCGGATCGAGCAGGCCAACCTGGTGCCCAAGGAGGGCGACCAGGTCTTCGGCACCTGCCAGAAGGGCCAGGTCGTCAACCAGGACCCGCCCGCCAACTCACTCCTCGAAGCGAACCGCGATGTCGTCGTCCGGGTCTGCGGCGGCGTGGAGATGAAGGCCATCCCGACGGACCTCGTCGGCTCCACCTACGAGGGCGCGAAGAAGCGGCTGGAGGAAGCCGGCTTCAAGGTGGACAAGAAGGAGAAGGACGACGCCGAGAAGGAGGGCATCGTCCTCGCGGTGTCGCCCGATGAGGGCAAGCAGGTCGCCGCGAAGAGCACGGTCACGCTCACCGTCTCCAGGGGCAACGTCGGCAAGGTGCCCAACGTGGTCGGCTCCAGCAAGGACGACGCCGAGGAGGAGCTGGACGAGGCGGGCTACCGGGTCGACGTCAAGCGGGGCCGCGAGGTGCCGCCGGAGGAGGCCGGCCAGGTCACCTCGCAGACCCCGCCGGCCGGGAGCAACCTCGCCAGGGGCAAGACCGTGACGATCGTGGTCACCGTGCCGCAAACCGAGCCGACGCCCACCGACTCGGCGAGCCCGACGCCCAGCGCCACGCCGACCACCCCCGGTGACGGCGGCGGCGGGGGCTTCCCGCTGCCGACCACCCCGCCGATCCGACTGCCCGAGCGCTGACCCCGCTCGTGAGCGCGGGGGACCCTGCCGGTCAGCGCCCTGCGGACGCTGCCGGTCAGGTCGACGCCGCCGGGCAGCGGCCTTCCGACGCCGCCGGGCAGGTCGACGCCGCCGCGCGGCGGCCTTCCGATGCCGCCGGGCAGCGCCCTCCGCCGGTCGACGACGGGCGGCCGACGACCGGTGCGGCGGACCGTTCGAGCCGGTGGCGACGGCGCCTGATCCGCGCGGCGGTCCTGGGCCTGGCGGCGCTGCTCCTGGCCAGCATTCCCTGGCTCTGGACGACGACCGCCGCCCGTGGCCACCTGTACGGCGAGGCCGACGCGCCCGCCGCCGACGTCGTGATCGTCCTGGGTACGGCGGTGGCGGCGGACCGCCGTCAGCCGGGTGACCGCCTCGCCGGCCGCCTGGAGACCGCCGCCGCCCTCGTGAAGAGCGGGCGGGCCCGGGTGGTCCTCGTGTCAGGCGACGGGGGCGGTACGTCCGGCGACGAACCGGCGGCGATGACCTCCCACCTGACCGAGCGGCTCGGCGTCGATCCTCGTCGCGTCGTGGCCGACCCGTTCGGCCTGGACACCTACGACACCTGCGCCCGGGCGCGCGACGTGTACGGCGTCGAGCGGGCCCTGATCGTGACCCAGTCCTACCACCTGTCCCGCGCGGTGACGCTGTGCCGGCACCTCGGCCTCGACGTCGACGGGGTGACCGCCCGCTGTGCCGGCTGCGGACCCGTCCTGCTCGTCGGCAAGGCCGTCCGCGACTACTTCGCCAGCGGCAAGGCGGCCTGGGACGCGGTCCGGGGCAGGCCGCCCGCGGTCAGCTCACCCGCAGACCCGGCCGTCGAGGACGCGCTCAAGAGCTGACCGTGAGGTGAGCGGGCGCAAGGATCCGGCAAGTCGGCCTTGGGCATTTTGTGTGGGTGGCATCAGGGCGAGTGGATCTCCGCAGCGGCGACGGAATGCTCAGGCGGTGGCGAAGGCGGCGCGGCGGCGCGCGTCCACCTCGGCGGCCAGCGCCGGGGCCCGCTCCAGCGCCTCCGGGTGACCGCAGGCGGCGAGCCAGTTCGCCAGCATCAGGTGACCGCCCTCGGTCAGCACCGACTCCGGGTGGAACTGGACGCCCTCGATCGGCAGCGTACGGTGGCGCATCGCCATCACCACGCCGGAACCCGTCCAGCCGGTGACCTCCAGCTCCTCGGGCAGCGTCTCCGGCAGCACGGCGAGCGAGTGGTAGCGGGTGGCGGTGAACGGGTCCGGCAGGCCGGCGAGCACCCCGACACCGTGGTGGCGCACCTCGGAGGTCTTGCCGTGCAGCAGCTCGGGGGCGCGGGTCACCGTGGCGCCGAAGGCCTCACCGATCGCCTGGTGACCCAGGCAGACGCCGAAGATCGGCAGCTCGCCCGCGTACGCGCGGATGACGTCGAGGCAGATGCCGGCGCGGTCGGGGCTGCCGGGGCCGGGCGAGAGCAGGACGCCGGCCGCGCCGACTTTGCCCACCTCGGCGACCTCGATCTCGTCGTTGCGCCGGACGTCGCAGTCCACGCCGAGCTGGCCCAGGTACTGCACGATGTTGAAGACGAACGAGTCGTAGTTGTCGATCACCAGGACACGCATCAAGGGCTCACTCGTCCGGGGAGGCAGGCGGGGTGTTGTTCTGGTCGGTGTCGTACGGCAACTCGTGCTCGTCGCCGGGCGGGGCGTCGTCGCTCTCCCCGCCGCCCGGCACCGAGTCGCCGCCGGGATCGCCGGCATCCTGGGTGACCTGCACGTCGTCGAAGGGCAGCAGGGGCTCGGCCCACGGGAACACCACGTACCAGAGCAGGGCCACCATCGCGCTGGTGATCAGCAGGCTGCCGACGAGCTTGCCGGGCAGCCCGAAGGGCAGCTTGCGCCAGATCCAGCCGTACACCGTCAGGCCCCCAGTTCCGCCGGGCGCCCCGCCGACTTCGGCTGGCTGCGCGCCAGCTCGGCGTGGATGATCAGGCGTTGGTAGTTGTCGAACTTCGGGTTGCAGGTGGTCAGGGTGAGCATCGACCTGGTCGGCTTCTGCCCGGGCTTGCCCGGTACGGGCGCCACGACCTCGACCTGGGTGGGCTTGACGATCCGGCTCTGGGTCACCTTGTAGACGTGCCAGTCGGTCTTGCCCTCCACCACGATGGCGTCCCCGTCGTTCAGCTCGTCGAGCCGCCAGAAGGTGGCCCGGTTGCGGTGCCCGGCGACGGAGAAGTTGCCGACCTGGCCCGGCAGGGCGCTGGAGGGGTAGTGGCCCGGCGCGTACCGGATGTCCTTCTGGGTGACGCCCTCGACGACGACCCAGTTCTTGTCGAGCTTGGGGATGTAGAGCCCGGCGATGGGCTTGCCCTGCACGGGCGGCTTCGGCTTGGTGGACGCGCTGGCCGACGGCGCCACAGTCGGGTCGCCCTCGGGGCCCCAGGCCTGCGCCAGTTGCTGGCTGAGGTCGTTCTGGTGGGCGTCGACGATCGCCGACTTGCCCCACACCTCGTAGCCGGCGAAGAGCAGCACCACCAGGCCGAAGGTGATCAGCAGTTCGCCGCTGACCCGGATGCCGGTACGCAGCCGGGAGCCCAGCGACGGCCGGGTGAGCTCCGAGTAGACGCTCTTGTAGCCCTCACCGGTCTGCTCCGGGCGGAGCTGGACCACCCGTTCGCCCCGGCGTGGCCGTGGCTGCTCGGCGGGAGTGTCGGAGCCCTCCGGCTCGTCCGTCTTCGGAGGACGCGGCACCGCGCCCATCAGGGCGGTCGACTCGACGAGCGCGGCCGGGGCGGTCGGCGTACGCCCGGAGACAGTCGGGATCAGGGCGGTGGCCCCGGGATCGACGTCGGGACCGGGGCCGGCCGGGGAGACCGGGGTCGACGGGCTGTTGGCCGACGCGCCCACCTTCGGGATGAAGGCGGTCGGCGCGTCGCCGGCCGGCCGGCCTTCCCTGGCCGCGGCCCGATCGACCGGCGGCCGGACGGAGCGCTCGCCGCCGGGACCGGAGGCCCCGGCGGAGGTCGGCAGCCGGAGATCGTCGGACGGCGACGCGGGGTGCGGCGGGGCGGCCGGCCGGACCGGGCCGGCACCGGGCCACGGCACTGGCCCGCCGGCACCGGGCCGGGCGGACGGGCCGGAATCGGTCGGGCTGGCATGGCGGAGGTCGGCGGGCTCCGGCCGACGGTCGGCGGGCCCCGGGCGACCGAAGCTGGCAGGGCCGGGTCGGGCGAAGTCGCCGCCACCGCGCCGGTCGAAGTCGGCGGGCCGGGAGCGGTCGAGGTCGGCGGGCCGGGAGCGGTCGGCTCCGGCGGGCCCCGGCCGACCGAAGCCGGCAGGGCCGGGTTGGTCGAAGTCGCCGCCTCCACGCCGGTCGAAGTCGGCGGGCCGGGAGCGGTCGAGGTCGGCGGGCCGGGAACGATCGGCATCGGCGGGCCGGGAGTGGTCGAGGTCGGCGAGCCGGTCGTAGCGCGAAGGCACTGGGCGGCCGAGATCGCCGGACCCGTGCTGGTCGAAGCCGGACCCGTGCTGGTCGAAGCCGGACCCGCGCCGGTCGGATTCGGCGGGCCCAAGGCGGCCGAAGTCCCTGGTCTCCTCGCGGCCGAAATGGGCAGGACCGGGGCGGCCAGGGTCGGCAGGACCAGAGCGACCGGGCTCGACAGGGCCGGGGCGACCGGGCTCGACAGGGCCGGGGCGACCGGGGTCGGCCGGGGCGCGCCGGTCGGCGTCGGCGGAGCCGGGCCGACCGAAGTTGGCGGGCCAGGGACGGCCGTGGTCCGCCGGACCGGGACGGCCGGGCTCGGTGGGCCGGGCGGGGCTGCCGGCGGAGCGGCTCTGATCGGCGCTCGGCGGGAAGTGGCCGAGGTTCGCGGGACGGCCGGGTTCCGGTGCCGGGCGGGTCGGGTCGGGCGCGGCGCGCGACCATCCGCCGGAGGGGCCGGCAGGCGCGCGACCGTCGCCGGCGGCCGGGTCGGGCCCGTGGGGCGGACGGGGGGCCGGGGAGCGGGGCGGGAGCGTGGGCTCCGGCCAGGCGCCGGCCGGGGCCGGGCGGGCCGGGGCGGGCCCGGGCCGGTCGACCTTGGGCAGGAAGGCGGTCGGCCCGTCGTCCTGGTCGCGGTGACGGGCGTCGCGGTCCTCGGGCCGGTCGTCCGGTACGCGGTTCACCTGGGCACCGTCGCCGAGCGCAGCGTGGTCGAGTCCTCGAACGCCGGCACGGTCACCGAGGAGACGGTCTCCTTGTAACCGAGCTTGTAGTCGTCGACCAGGTCCCTGAACAACCGGACTCCCTGTGAGTCGGCGAGGGCCTGCTGCAGGGCAGCGGGATCGCCGATTGCTACGATCTTGAATGGTGGGGAGTACACCCGGCCGTGCAGCAGCAGGGTGTTACCCACGCAGCGTACCGCGCTGGTCGACAGCACGCGGACGTTCATGATGGACATGGCCTCGGCGCCACCCGCCCAGAGGGCGTTCACCACCGCCTGCACGTCTCCCTGGTGGACGACCAGGTCGTCGTTGGTGGCTCCGGCGGGCAGCGTGCCGTCGTTGCGCCGGGGCGCGTCGTCGAGTTCCACCGTCACCCCGGAGCCGGCGAGCGCGGTGAAACCGGCGTCCGCCCGGCTGGCAGCGGCCCGGTCCTGCTGTTCCCTGATCGGTCCGTCGGAGCTGGCCAGGGCGCTGGTGCGGCCCTCGACCTCGGCGCGCAGGTCGGACGCCCGCCGCTCGCTGGCCGCCACTTCCGCGCGCCGGTCCTCGATCAACTGGTTGAGCTGGGGCCGGCGGTCCTCGCGCAGGGCGGTGCCGCCCGCGGTGGTCGCCGTGGTGGTGAAGAGCAGCCCGGCCGCGGCGGCGATCAGCGGCACCCCGATCGACCAGCCCGGTCGTCGCTGCCGTGGGCGTCGAGGCAGCAGCCCGGCGACCGCCCGCCGGAGCACCTTCTGCCAGGAGGCCGCGCCGGATGTGTACTCCACCGAGCGTTCCTTCCCCGTCGTCTGGTTCAGCCCGCGGAGGCGCGAGCCGCCGCGGCGACCCGAACAGTCCCGCCTTTTTCGGTCACTCCTTGCACTGGCCTCGCCCCATTCGTGGATTGGACGGGCCTTCGGGACTACGCTAGCTGTCGAACATTATTGGCCATGGACCGTCGCCCCCGCGCCCGGTTGTCAGGCCGGACGAGGTCGTAACCCCTCTGGAGAGCGTCGTGCCCAAGTCTCAGGTTCGCAAGAAGAAGGTGTACACCCCGCCGACGGACGTCCGTCCGACGGCGACGGCGGCGACGCGCAAGCCTAGCCCGGTGTGGCTCCCGGTCTCGGCGGTCGCCCTGATCGTCTTCGGCATCGGCTGGCTGGTGATCTACTACCTCTCCGAGCAGGAGTACCCGGTCATGTCGTGGGGTTACTGGAACCTCGCGGTGGGCTTCGGCGCGATGGTCGCCTCCCTGATCCTGCTCTCCCGCTGGCGCTAGGCGTCCCGCCCACCCGCCGGCGCTGAGCGCCGCACCCCGCCGCCGGACCGGCGGCGGGGTCGTCCGGGCGTGGTCGGCCCTGCCGTCGGCGCCGTCCGGTTCCGGGCCGGTGGCGTGGCAATCCATGTCACTCGGTGGAGCCCCTACCCGGCGGTGGGGGTGTCTTCGCCCTAAGGTGTGCGCAGGGCGGCGCGGCCCGGTGCGAGATGACTCACGTTACTCCTGGGTAACCTTGCGCGTAGGCTGCACTGCATGACCGAGCGGAGCGAGGTCATCG
Source organism: Micromonospora sp. USAFONa4 (assembly GCF_057197825.1). Classification (NCBI taxonomy): domain Bacteria; kingdom Bacillati; phylum Actinomycetota; class Actinomycetes; order Micromonosporales; family Micromonosporaceae; genus Micromonospora; species Micromonospora sp. USAFONa4. Next base: position 3,436,921 of record NZ_CM170072.1, read on the forward strand.
ACCGGTCCGGTCGAGGGTGCGGCGGCTGTTGCTCGCCGGTCGTGCCCTGACGCGGGGCCCCGGTCGCCGAGCCGCTCGACAGGCAGCAGACCGGGGAGGCCAACTCGATGGGCAGCGTCCAGATCGTCACCACGATCCTCGCGTTCGCCATCACCGCCGTGGCGGTGTGGCTTGCGGTACGCGCGGTCATGAAGATGGTGGCCGTCATCCGGCTGGGGCAGCCGGACCCGACCCGCTTCGGCGACACGGGCACCCGCGCGAAGACGATGCTGGCCGAGACCGCCGGCCACACCCGCATGCTCCGCTGGAGCGTGGTGGGCGCGGCGCACTGGTTCGTGATGGTCGGCTTCATCGTGCTGTCGCTGCTGGTGCTGGAGGCGTACTTCGAGGTCGTCTCCCCGACCGGCGGGCTGCCGCTGGTGGGCAACTGGGCGATCTACGGGCTGGTCACCGAGTGGCTCGCGATCCTGGGCATCGTCAGCATCCTGGTGCTGATCGCGATCCGGCTCCGCAACCGGCCCACCCGGCCGGGCGGGAAGTCCCGGTTCACCGGCTCGACCATGTGGCAGGGCTACTTCGTCGAGGGCATCATCCTCGCCGTACTGATCATGGGCTTCGTCATCCGGGGCTTCAAGGTCGCCACCGACCACTTCGAGTACCCGGTCTGGGCCGCCCCGCTCAGCCACGCCGTCGGCGGCCTGCTGCCGAACTGGGCGGCCGGCGTCAGCGTCGCCGCGCTGATCAAGATCGTCATCTCGATGACCTGGCTCATCGTGATCTCGCTGAACGTCACCATGGGCGTCGCCTGGCACCGCTTCCTGGCCTTCTTCAACATCTTCTTCAAGCGCGACCCGGGCGCCAACGTCTCCGGCCTCGGCGCGCTGCGCCCCATGACCAGCCAGGGCAAGCCGCTGGACTTCGAGGAGGCCGACCCGGAGAAGGACCAGTTCGGTGTCGCCCAGGTCGAGCAGTTCACCTGGAAGGGCCTGCTGGACTTCAGCACATGCACCGAGTGCGGCCGCTGCCAGTCGCAGTGCCCGGCCTGGAACACCGGCAAGCCGCTGTCGCCGAAGCTGCTGGTGCTGAGCCTGCGCGACCACGCGTACGCGAAGGCGCCGTACCTGCTGGCCGGCGGCGGCAAGGACCTGACCGGCGAGGAGAAGGCCACCGCCGCCCAGCTCGCCCACATGGACGTGCTGGCCCTGGCCGAGGCCGAGAAGCCGCTGATCGGCACCGCCGAGGAAGGCGGCATCATCGACCCGGACGTGCTCTGGTCCTGCACCACCTGCGGCGCCTGCGTCGAGCAGTGCCCGGTCGACATCGAGCACGTCGACCACATCGTCGACATGCGCCGCTACCAGGTGCTCATCGAGTCGAGCTTCCCGTCGGAGGCCGGCGTGATGCTGCGCAACCTGGAGAACAAGGGCAACCCGTGGGGCGCCCCGCAGAACACCCGCGAGGACTGGACCAAGGGCCTGGACTTCGAGGTGCCGCGGGTCGGCGAGGTCGACGACTTCGAGTACCTCTTCTGGGTCGGCTGCGCCGGCGCGTTCGAGGACCGGGCCAAGAAGACCACCCGGGCGGTCGCCACGCTGCTCAACGAGGCGGGCGTGAAGTTCGCGATCCTCGGCGAGGGCGAGACCTGCTCCGGCGACCCGGCCCGCCGCATCGGCAACGAGTTCGTCTTCCAGATGCTCGCCCAGCAGAACGTCGAGACCCTCAACGAGGCGTTCGAGGGCCGGGAGAAGAGCAAGCGGAAGATCGTCGCGACCTGCCCGCACTGCTTCAACACCCTCGGCAACGAGTACGGCCAGCTCGGCGGCGAGTTCGAGGTGGTCCACCACACCCAGCTCCTGGCGCACCTGGTCGCCACCGGCAAGCTCACCCCGGTGCAGCCGGTCGACGGCGGCGTGACCTACCACGACCCCTGCTACCTGGGCCGGCACAACCGGGTCTTCGCCCCGCCGCGTGAGGTGCTCGGCAGCGCCATCGCCGGCGGGGACGGCGCGAGCGGCGACGGCGGCCTCATCGAGATGCCGCGCAACAGCGAGCGCTCCTTCTGCTGCGGCGCCGGCGGCGCCCGGATGTGGATGGAGGAGAAGATCGGCAAGCGGATCAACGTGGACCGGGTCGAGGAGGCCATGTCCACCGGGGCGAAGACGGTCGCGGTCGGCTGCCCGTTCTGCTCGACGATGCTCAACGACGGGGTGAACGGCAAGGGCGCCGGCGAGCAGGTCGAGGTCGTCGACGTGGCCAGCGTGCTGCTCCGCTCCGTCAAGCCCGAGCAGGCGCCGGGCGACACCGAGCGGGCGCCGGCGGCCGGCTGACGCGTACCCCCTGCGACGTCTTACGGCGGCGGCACCCCCCGGTGCCGCCGCCGTCGTCGTTCAGGAGGACGTGGTGATGATCGTGGTGGTGACGGCCGTGGTGGTCGTGATCAGGATGACCGCCTGGATCTCCTCGATCGCCTTCTTCGTGGCGGCGGACGCCCAGTCCCCGGCGGCGATCTCGGTCAGCCGGCGCTTGACGTGCTCCTTCGGCAGCTCCGCGAAGAGCTTGCGGTCCAGGCCGACGGCCCGGGCGAGGCCGATGAGCGCGGCCGTCCGCCCGTCCACCGGGCCGTCCGCGGCCACGGCGGCGACCATCCGCTGCCGGGCCTGCGTCTCCACCGCCGGCTCCGCGCCGGTGGTGGACGGATAGCGGGTACGCGGAAAGACCCACAGCACCTTGTCCGAGTCGCGGCGCAGCACGCCGGCGGTGACCAGCCCGTCCAGCACCTGCTCGGGCAGGTCCTTGGCGAGCCGGGTGACCCAGTCCTTCGGCTTGCGCCGCTTCGGCTCGGTGGCGATCCGGGTCAGCGCGTCGTCGAGCTGCCGCTGCCCGACGGGGGTCGGATCGGTCACCACCAGCCGGTCGTCGGCGACCTCGACCCGACCGGCGAGCGTCAGCTCCAGCAGCAGGGCGCCGGCCAGGCCGTAGTCGAGCGTGGGACGGCCGAGCTGGTTGGCGCCCGCGTCGTCGTAGCCGAGCAGGGCGAGTTCGTGGGCGAGCGTGAGCGGGGCCATGCACCCGACGGTAGCCGGGGCCGGCGAGCCCGGCAGATCTTCCGCCCGTGACCGGGGCCGCCGCCCGTGCGAGAATTTCGCCGAGGTGAGACGACCATCGATGGCCTGCTGCTGACCACGCTGCTGCCCCTGGTCGGCTTCGTGCTGCTGACCGGCGGCAACGCGTTCTTCGTCGCGGCCGAGTTCGCCCTGGTCACGGTGGACCGCCCCGAGATCGAGCGGCGGGCGACCGCGGGCGACGGCCGGGCCGCGACCGTACGCCGGGCGCTGCGGGAGCTCTCCTTCCAGCTCTCCGGGGCGCAGCTCGGCATCACCCTCACCGCGCTGCTCACGGGCTACCTGGCCGAGCCCGCCCTGGCCCGCCTCTTCACCCCGCTGCTGCGGCCGGTCGCCGGGGACGCCGCCGGCCGGTTCACCCCGTTCCTCGCCCTGGCCCTGGCCACCCTCCTCTCCATGCTCTTCGGCGAACTGGTGCCGAAGAACCTCGCGCTGGCCCGGCCGATGCCCACCGCTCTCGCGACCGCCGGCCCGATGCGCGCCTTCTCCCGCGCCTTCGGCTGGCTGATCCGGGCGCTGAACGACTCGGCGAACCGCCTGGTCCGGCTGCTGGGCGTGGAGCCGCAGGAGGAGTTGGCCAGCGCCCGCTCGCCGGAGGAGCTGGGGCTGCTGGCGGCCATCTCGGCGCGGGCCGGGGCGCTGCCGCCCGACACCGCCATGCTGCTGCGCCGGACCATCCGGTTCGGCGACAAGCGGGCCGCCGAGGCGATGACCCCGCGGGTCGACGTGGTCGCGCTGCGGGCCACCGCCACCGTGGCGGAGCTGCTGGCGCTGTCCCGCCAAACTGGGCGGACCCGGTTCCCGGTGTACGAGGAGACCCTCGACCTGGTGACCGGAGTCGCCGGGGTGCCGGACGCGCTGGGCGTGCCACTGGGCCTGCGCGGCTCGACCACGGTCGGGTCGGTGGCCCGCGAACCGGTGTACGTGCCGGAGAGCCTGGACCTCGACGGCGTACTGGCCGCGCTCGGCAGCGCGGGTGCCGACCTCGCCATCGTCGTCGACGAGTACGGCGGCACCGACGGCGTGGTCACCACGGAGGACCTCGTGGAGGAGCTGGTCGGGGAGATCGCCGACGAGTTCGACCCGGCCGCGGTGGACGACGTCGGCGCGGTCGGGCTGAGGGTGCCGGGCGGGGAGCGGACGGTCCTCGTCGACGGGGTGCTGCGCTCCGACGAGCTGGCGGAGCAGACCGGCTTCCGGCTGCCCGAGGGGCCGTACGAGACGCTCGCCGGGTTCCTGATGGCCCGGCTGGGGCACATCCCGCTCGCGGGCGAGACGGTCGACGAGTCGGGCTTCGAGTTCACCGTCGTGGAGGTCGAGCGGCACCGGATCGAGCAGGTCCGGGTGCTCCGTCCCGAGGAGCCGGACGGCGATGCCTGAGCTGCTGGTCACCGTCGCGCTGCTGCTCGGCAACGCGTTCTTCGTGGGCAGCGAGTTCGCGCTGATCGCGTCCCGGCGCACGGTGGTCGAGCCGTTGGCGGGCGGCTCGAAGCGGGCCCGCTGGGCGTTGTCGGCGATGAACCAGATCCCGCTGATGATCGCCGGGGCGCAGCTCGGCATCACCATCTGCTCGCTGGGGCTGGGCGCGATCGCCGAGCCCGCCCTCGCGCACCTGCTGGAGCCGGCCTTCCACGCGGCGCGGCTGCCGGAGGGGGTGGTCCACCCAGTGGCCTTCGTGCTCGCCCTCGGGGTGGTGGTCTTCCTGCACACCGTGGTCGGCGAGATGGTGCCGAAGAACATCGCCCTGGCCGGGCCGGAGCCCTCGGCACTCTGGCTGGGGCCGGCGATGCTGGCGTTCTGCCTGGCCACCAAGCCGCTGCTGGTGGCGATGAAGTGGGCGTCGCGCCGGGTGCTGGGACTGTGGCGGGTCGAGGCGGCCGAGGCCGTGAAGACGGTCTTCACCGCCGAGGAGCTGGCCGGGCTGGTGTCGCAGGCGCGTACGGAGGGGCTGCTCGACGCGGAGGAGCACGCCCGGATCACGGGCGCGCTCGCCCTGCACAGCCGGACCGCCGCCGACGCCCTCCAACCGTGGTCCACGGTGACCACGGTGGCCGAGGACGTCTCGCCCGCCTCGCTGGAGGTGCTGGCCACCCTGACGGGGCGGTCCCGCTTCCCGGTGGTGCAGCGACACACCCGCCGGGTGCTCGGCTTCGTGCACGTCAAGGACGTGCTCGGGTACGCGGGCGCGAGCCGGCGGGCCCCCGTGCCGGCGGACGTCTACCGGCCGTTGGCGGTGGTGCCGCCGGACCGTACGCTCGCCGACCTGTTGCTGTCGATGCGCCGGGAGCGGCGGCACATGGTGCTGGTCAGCGACGGTCGCCGCCCCCTCGGGGTGGTCACGCTCGACGACGTATTGACCGCCATCGTCGGCAGGCGGGCCGACACCCTTGGTACGCAAGCGGTTGCGCAGGCGTGAAGTGGCCCTCGGTCGCCTTGATTCCGCTGCCGGCCTTCCCTAATGTTGGGCACCGGCCGCTGTGGGTCGTCTGTCTCGCCCCTCCTTCCCTCGCGCGAGGCGCCAAGCGGCCGGGTTGCAAAAGGAGTCGGTGCCGGTGGCAACCATGCCCCCTCATCGTCACGCACCTCGACGGTCTGCTCGTCCAGGTGGCCTGCGTAGGGTCGCCCACCGTCTGCTCACCCTGGTCGCCGCGGCAGCGGTCGGCGCCGGCATGCTCGCCGCGCCCGCCCACGCCGAGCCCTCGGTCGACGAGATCGAGGCCGCGATCGACCAGAAGTGGGAGCAGCTCGAGCCCACCATCGAGCAGTACAACAAGGTGCGGGCGCAGCTGAAGGTCAACCGCAAGAAGTCGGAGGACCTGCAGAAGAAGATCCAGCCGTTGGCGCTGGAGAGCGAGCTGGCGATGGACCGGGTCGGCGATCTCGCCTCCCGTTACTACATCTCCGGCCCGTCCCACGACATCGGCGCGCTGCTGGTCAGCGCCAAGCCCGACACGCTGACCGAGCAGCTGACGCTGCTGGACCGGCTGGCCGCCCAGGAGCGCAAGCAGCTCGAGGGCGTGACCCGGGTCCGCCAGAAGTACGACACGGAGAAGCAGAAGCTCGACACGCTGATCGTGTCGCAGACGAAGCAGCAGAACGACCTGGCGGCGAAGAAGAAGCAGATCGACGCCGACATCAAGAAGCTCGAGGCGTCGATGCCGGTGACGACCGTCAAGACGGAGAAGTGCCCGACCATCAACGGCGTGGTCAGCGAGGCGGCCCGCACCGCGATCCGCACCGCCTGCGCGCAGGTCGGCGACCCGTACGTCTGGGGTGCCACCGGCCCGAACTCGTTCGACTGCTCCGGCCTCACCCAGTACGCCTACAAGGCGGCGGGGATCCACCTGACGCACTTCACGGGTGCGCAGTGGAACGAGGGCAAGGCCATCCCGCGCTCCGAGGCGCGCCCGGGTGACCTGGTCTTCTTCAAGGCCGACCTGAGTCACGTCGGCCTCTACCTCGGCAACGACAAGATGGTGCACGCGCCCCGGGCCGGCAAGCCGGTCAACGTCTCCAGCATCAACACGATGCCGGTGGCAGGGTTCCGCAGGCCCGGCTGATCAGCTTCGCGCAACGAGAGAAGGCCCCCGGTCGGACCGGGGGCCTTCTTCGTGCGGGTGCGGTCAGCGCGGCGCGCCCAGCGGGGACGGCACCAGGTTCACGTCGTCCAGGTTGACGTACATGATCCGGTGGCCGAACTGGACCTGCACGTACCTGTTGTCGCCCCGGATGACCGTCTGGTCGTGGGGGGCGGACCCGTCGAACGTGGTGGCCCGGTAGTACTCGCCGGGGAGCAGGTTGCCGACGGCGTACCGCTGGCCGGCCGAGAGCGTGTACTGCAGCGGCGAGATCGCCTGGTACGGCACGCCCTCCGGGTACGCGGCCTGCTCCGGGTAGGCCCGGCCGTACACCGGGATGGTGGCCTTACCGGCCTTCGGGGTCACCACGAACCCGACGGTCCACTTTGCGGTCGGCTTGGCGGCGGGGTTGTGGAACCACCCCTTCTGGCCGAGGTACCAGATCGCGGTCCAGTCGCCCTGCACCTCGGCCAGCGCGTACGTCTGGCCGGCCGAGACGCGGGCGCCGTGGTCGGAGACGTACGTGGTGTTCGGCGTGCCGTCGGGCCGCAACGCGATGTCGTTGACCAGCGGCGCGTCGTGGCTCGGCGCGTTGTGCAGGAACAGCGCGGAGGAGCCGCGCAGCGGGCAGGGAGCCGTCGCCGGGGGCGGGTTCGGCACGCCCGGAGGCTGCCGGTTGCAGCCGGTGAACGGCGGCTGGTTGGTGGCGAAGTCCGGGTCGATGGTGACCAGCCCGGTCCGGTGCGTGCCGGTCGACTTGAACGGCGCCTTGAGCAGGTCGAAGTAGTGCGACCAGTTCCAGTACGGTCCCGGGTCCCAGTGCATGCCGCGCACGTTCGCGGCGACGGTGCCGGGGACGTTGTCGTGCCCGATGATGTGGTTGCGGTCCAGCGGGATGTTGTACGCCCGTGCCAGGTGGCGGACCAGCTTGGCGGAGGTGCGGTACATCGCCTCGGTGTACCAGGTGCCGTGCCCGGCGAAGCCCTCGTGTTCGAGGCCGATGGACTTGGCGTTCACGTACCAGTTGCCGGCGTGCCAGCCGACGTTCTTGGTCTTGATGTGCTGGGCGATGTGCCCGTCCACCGAGCGCAGGGTGTAGTGCCAACCCACCCGCTTCGGGTCCTTGACCAGGTTGACGCTGGGACCGAAGTAGCCCTCGGTGTCGTGGATGACGATGTACTCGATCTTCTGCTGGGTGGGACGGTTGCCCAGGTCGTGGTTGCCGTAGTCGCCCAGGGTGGGGCCGTAGTTCTCGTACGGCGCCGGGATCCACTCGCAGGAGATGTCGTCCGGGCACTCCAGCCCGTCCGGCCGGGCGAGCTTGCGCAGGTTCAGCCGGTCCAGCCAGGAGCGGTTCGGCTGGACCGCCTGGCCGGCCAGCGTGACCCGCTGCCCGTCGTCGGTCACCCGGCTGTCGCCCGTGGCGATGGTGGCGTACACCTCGTTGGCGAAGGCCGCCGCGGCGTCGGCGCTGTCCGCGCCGGAGTACCGGGCCACCGCGCCGTACCAGGCCGCCGGGTCGGTGCCGGCGCCGACCGGGGCGCCGATCTCCTTCTGGTACGCGGCCAGCAGCGCCGCGCCGCCCCGGATGTTCGCCGTGACGTCCGTCCGCAGCGACTCCTCGCTGGCGCCGGTCAGCCCGGCGGCGGCGTCGACGGTCCGCAGCGCGGCCTCGGCGGGCGGCGTGGCGGCCGGCGGCTCGTGGGCCTCGGCGAGGGACGGGCGGGAGTCGTCGCCGCGCGGGTCCTCGGTGCCCTCGTCGTGGTGCGTGCCGCCGGCGAGGGCGGCGACGTGCTCGGCGTCGGTGAGGTGCATCGGTCCGTAGCCGCCGCTGGTGCTCGGCGTGCCGGCGTTGGTGTCCCAGCGGGACTGCAGGTAGGAGACTCCGAGCAGGACGCTCTCCGGTACGCCGTACTCGGCGGCCGCGGCGGCGTACTGCTGCTGCCGGTCGTCCACCGGCGCTGCCGCGGCGGCGGACCCGGCGGCGGTGAGCGGCGTCGTCGCCATGGCGGCGGCCACGGCGGCGGCCAGCAGGACGCGTCTGCTCCTCGATGTCGCTGACAGGTGCATCAGACCCCCAGTTCGGACGGGCAAAGGTGGGGTCACCTTCGCCCCGCCCGCCGCCTCTGGTCAATACCTTTCCGTCAGACACTTCAGAAGGAAGAAAATCTTCGTCGCCCGGGTTGCGGATCCGCCCGACCCGGACGGGTACGGAGTGTCACCGCCCGTAGGGTTGCGGATCGATAACGGTCGTCTCTACTCTGGTCCTTCGTCGGCCGGTGACATTCCGTCCAACCAGGGCGGTGACGGTCCGACACCGCCGAGTCGCTCCCGAGCGAGCCGGGGACCCAGGTTCCCCGGGGTGAATCCGCAGTCCCTGCGGTAGGGCGCCCCTTCCCGCCCGAACCCGTCAGCTAACCCGGTAGGCGGTACGGAAGAAGGAGCACGAAGCCCGGTGGCACACCATGCCCCGCGGCCACCGTCGGCCCGGTCGGCCCTCGCCGACCCGGTGACGGCTGCGCCGCGCCCACGCTGGTACCGCTGCACCACCGCCCTCGCCGCCCTGGCCGCGTTCGCCGTCGTCCTGACCGGCGGCGCCACGGCGGCCCACGCCGAACCGACGGTCGCCGAGATCGAGCGGCAGATCGACGAGGACTGGAACAAGCTCGAACCGATCATCGAACGGCACAACGCCACCCGCCAGGACCTCGCCGCCAGGCGGAAGCAGGCCGACGCGCTCGCCGCGCAGATCGGGCCGCTGGAGAAGCAGGTCGACCAGGCGATGGAGAAGGTCGGCGCGCTGGCGGCCCGCGCCTACAAGGGCGAGAACGTCTCCGCCGTCAACGCCCTGCTGGGCAGCCGCTCACCGAGCGAGATGATCGGGCAGCTCGAACTGCTCGACCAGTTCGCCCAACACCAGCAGCGGGACGTGCGGCAGGTCGCCGAGCTGCGCGACCGGTTGGCCGCCAGGAAGGCACCGCTGGACGGGATGGTCGTCCAGCTCAGCCGCACCGAGGCCCAGCTCGCGGCGAAGAAGAAGCAGATCAACGCCGAGATCGACCGGTTGCAGAAGCTGCGGCTGCGGGTCTACGGCAACGGCGGCGGCGGACCGCTGCGTCCCGCCCCCTGCCCGGCCGGCTATCCCGGCGGCCCGGCCGGCACCGCCGTGAAGTTCGCCTGCGCGCAGATCGGCAAGCCCTACGTCTGGGGCGCCGAGGGGCCGAACTCGTACGACTGCTCCGGCCTGATGCTCGCCGCCTGGGCGAAGGCGGGGGTGTCGCTGCCGCACAACGCCGCACAGCAGCGCCGGGCCACCGCGTCCGTCAGCCGGGGAGAGCTGCGCCCGGGCGACCTCGTCTTCTACTACAGCGACCTGCACCACGTCGGCATGTACGTCGGCGGGGGCTGGGTGGTGCACGCCTCCCGCGCCGGGGTGCCGATCAAGATGAAGAAGGTCGACGACGGCCCGATCCACAGCTACGGCCGCCCCGGCTGAGTCGCGCGGAGGGCCCCCGCCCGGCGGGGGCCCTCCGCGTGCCCACGGGGTCGGGTCAGCGCGTCGGCCAGGTGCGCCAGTGCTGCCAGGAGCGGCTCGGGGTCGGTCCGCGCTGCCCCTGGTAGCGCGAGCCGTAGACGGCCGAGCCGTACGGGTGCTGCGCCGGCGACGAGAGCCGGAAGATGCAGAGCTGACCGATCTTCATGCCCGGCCAGAGGGTGATCGGCAGGTTGGCCACGTTGGACAGTTCGAGGGTCACGTGCCCGGAGAAGCCCGGGTCGATGAAGCCCGCCGTGGAGTGGGTGAGCAGGCCCAGCCGGCCCAGTGAGCTCTTCCCCTCCAGGCGTCCGGCGAGCTGGTCGCCGAGCGTGATCACCTCCAGCGTCGAGGCGAGCACGAACTCGCCCGGATGCAGCACGTACGGCTCGCCCTCCGGCACCTCGACCATCGACGTGAGGTCGTCCTGCTGCTGCGCGGGGTCGATGTGGGTGTAGAGGTGGTTGTTGAAGACCCGGAAGAGCTTGTCCAGGCGTACGTCGATGCTGGACGGTTGCACCAGCGCGGGCTCGAACGGCTCCAGCGCGAGCGTTCCCGCCTCGATCTCGGAGGCCAGGTCGCGGTCGGAGAGCAGCATCCGCACACCTTAGCGACCGACACGCGTGACCTGCGTGTCGGAGTGCATCTTCGTACAATTGTTCGATAGAATGCCGGCATGGCTTCCTGGTCCGAATTCGCCGCCGACGAGCCCCGCCTCGCCGACGGGATCCGCCTCCTCATGCAGCAGTACGGGCCGGGCTTCGGCTACCTGGCCACCGTCCGCGCCGACGGCGGCCCCCGGGTGCACCCGGTCTCCCCGGTGATCACCGACGAGGGGCTCTTCTGCTTCGTCGTCGACTCGCCCAAGCGGCGCGACCTGGAGCGCGACGGCCGCTACGCGCTGCATTCGTTCCCGCCGGAGGAGAGCGACGACGAAGCCTACGTCGCCGGCCACGCCCGGCCGGTGACCGACCCGGCGCGGGTGGCCCGGCTGGCCCGCAGCCACCGGGCCGCGCCGCAGGTCGACTGGCGGGTCTTCGAGTTCACCGTCGACGTGGCGATGCTGGCCCGCCGCGAGTCCGGCGTCGCGGGCGGCGCCAGCGAGTGGCACGGCCGGCCCGCCGTCCAGGTGTGGCTCGACCCCCACGCGGCCGCCGCCGGCACCGCGCTGGTGCCCGAGACCCGGCCGGGGCGCGTCGGCGACCACGCCGCCCGCCCCGCCGCCTGAGACGCGGTGCGGCGCCCCGGGCCGTCCCCCTCCGGGGCGTCGCACCGTGACCACCGCCCGACCCCCGCGTGCCCGGCCGCGCAGACGCCGGTGCCGGCCCCGTCGAGCGAGGCCGGCACCGGTCGAGTCGTACGGCGCAACTACGCCGCGCGGTACGCGTTCCAGGCGGTCAGCATGCGGCTGGCCTGCCCGGCGGTGAACTGGTACATGCAGGAGTCGTAGCTGTAGTCCATGAAGTTGGTGATCGGGTCGACGCCGGGGGCGGTGCAGGTGTCCCGCCCGGTCGGGCAGCCGGAGGCCGGCGACGCCTCGGCAGCGGTGTCGCTGACGCTGTCGCCCGAGCCGGAGCAGCCGCCCTGGAAGGTGTGGTAGAGGTTCAGCCAGTGGCCGACCTCGTGGGTGCCCGTGTCGCCCTGGTTGTAGTTGGTGGCGGTGCCGCCCGGCAGCGACTCGCTCAGCACGACGACGCCGTCCATGCTGCTGAGCTTCCGGGTCGGGAAGGTCGCCCAGCCGAGCAGGCTGTCGCTCAGCTCGCCCAGGTAGATGTTGAGGGTGTTCTTGCCACCCGTACGCAGCGAGGTCTTCATCGACCGCTCCGCCGAGGAGCCCTGCACGATCGGGTACCAGGACGGGTTCGTCACCCGGTTGATCTTCTGGAGCTGGAAGCTGAACGCGGTGGACGCGCCGCCGGTCGCCCCGCTGAACGACTGGTTCAGCACGTTGATCTGCGAGTTGACCATCGAGTCGGGGATGTTGCCGCCGGCCCGGGTGCTGTTCTCCTGGATCACGTGCACCACCACCGGGATGGTGACGGCGGCCGCCATCGTGGAGGCCCCGGCGCCGGTACGGAACCGGGCCCGCTCACGCAGCGCGGCGGCCATGTCGGCCTCGCGCTCGCGGGTCTCCGCGAGGGTCAGCTCGTTCGGCTCGTGCTTGGCGCCGCTGCCCGGCTTGACGCGGGCGTCCGAGTGGACGTCGGCCGGCTCTACGCAGACCTCGGTCGGGGCGGCGGAGAAGGCCGAAGCGGCCGGTACGACACCCACGGCGGCGGTGCTGAGCAGCAGCGCGAGGGTCGTCGACGCGACGCCGGCCGTACGCCGGGTCAGCAGGTTGGGACGGAGTCCCATGGGCCCACCTCTTTCTGGCGGCGCGACAGGGGGTATGTCACGCCGTGACTGGAACGTTGGGCAGACGTTACAACCCATCGATTGATTTGAGAATGGCCATATGTTGCCGCGGTGGAGATTTTCCTGGCAGCGGCTGGACGCGCATCGACGTTGCTTGACGCGGGACACGGCTCGCCGCCTCGATCCGGACCACGACGCGCGGATCGGGCACGTCGTGCCACGCGGCTCGTGGCGGACGGTGGCGTGACTGGGGTGGCGGCGTGGCGGGCGCGGCGTGGCGCGGCGGGCGGCGGCGTGGCGGCGGTGGCGCGGCGGCGGTGGCGCGGCGCGATCTTGGCGAGTTCAGGCCCCTGTGGGGGCCGTTGGCTGCCAAGATCGCGGCACCGGGTGGTGTCGGAGGGGTACCTGGGTGCAGCGTCGTGACGACTCAGGTACAGTGGTGCCGCCTGCGGGTGTAGTTCAATGGCAGAACATCAGCTTCCCAAGCTGACAGTGCGGGTTCGATTCCCGTCACCCGCTCCACGTGCAAGGCCCTGGTCAGGACGCAGATCCCGACCAGGGCCTTCGACGTTTGCCTGCGCGCCCAACCCGACGAAGCATCGAGCTGGGCGCGTCGAGCGAGTTATGCCGCGAAGCGGGAACGGCGTCGGCGTCCGATCAGGTAGCCAGCGCCGCCGAGGAGCAGGAGCGTACCGCCAATGCCGGCCACGGTCGCGGTGTCGGCACCGGTCACGGGCAGCCCACCGCCCTCGCCGCCGGGGGCGCCCAGGCTGGAGGAGGGGGCAGGGGTCGGTGCAACGGTCGTCGTGGCGCTGGGCGTGGCGCTCGGTGCCGGTGTGGGCTGAGACGTTGCCGTCGGTGTGGGCTGAGGCGCGCAGTCAATCGCACGTGCGGAGTGCAGGCCGTTGTTCAGGTAAGCCAGGTAGGCATCGACGGACCCGTCGTCGAGCACCTTCTGCGCGGTCGCCCTCACGTTGGCGCCAGCGCCCGTCAACGTCCGGACCACCGTGATCCGCAGACTCGTTGACCAGGCGTTCTGCACGTCCGCCTTGAGGAATGCACGCAGATCATCCGCGGTGCCGTCCAGCCGCTCCTGCATCACCCGTGGCAGAACGGGCAACGAATCGGCGTTAGCTGCGGCCAGGATCTGATTGGCCAAGACCCGCACCTCTACATCGGTGGCGGTATCGAGGTCGATGGTGACAAGCTCGCGGATATCCTTGTACACCTTGCGCTCGACCGTCTGGCAGGCCTCGTTCAGACCGGGCGATTCGGTTTGAGCCACCGCCGGCGCTGCCGGAATCATAAAGGCCAGCGCCATTAGGACGCCGGCCGGCATCTTCCATTTCAAGTGGGTCTTCCTCCCCCGTTTCAGGCCAAACATGGAGATACTACCCTCAGTGGACGGAAGAGCAAGAAGGGATTGATGTCGTCGATGGCGCCCAGGGCTTCCGATCGGAGGGAGGCCTCGACGCCCGAGGACGGCTGACATCCTGGACTGCGCAATGAGCGCCTGTACGACCTCCAGATAGTTCCCGCCGAGGCGTTGCGTTCCCGTTCGAGCGGGAGCCGAGGTTCAACGGCGGTCAGTTCCTGGAAGTGCCCGCCGGCATCAACAGCATCACCGGAACGAACCGCCGGCGGTCCAGGACGTCACCGAGCGGTACGAGCAGCAGCAGGCCGACGGCGTACCCGATCCGCGTCGCGGTGACGAGCCAGCCGGCCGCCGCGGTCACGGCGCAGGTCGCCTGCAATGAAGCCGAGTAGCGGCTGCGCCCAGTACAGGTTGCCGATGGCCATTCCCGCCGCCAACGCGAACAGGAACGTAAACCGACGGCTCATCTCCGGCGGCGGGTGCCCTGCGGGGTGCAGCCACCCTGCCACGCTAAGGCGCGGGGACCCAGCGAGGGCCTGAACGTGGCAGGGGGACATGGGCGACAGCCCATGTCCCCCTACCAATTCTCGCTGTATGCGTATGTGGCGTGGTAGCGGCCGTGACTCGCACCGCAGGGAGTGCAAATCAGTTCATCGAGTCGCTCATCATCACGACAAAAGTGAATCCGGTGCTCGTCGGACGACGCAGGGAAATGTCACACTTGATCCGGCGCAGTACCTCGTTTCTGCTGAGGCGGAGCCCTTGCGCGATGAGCCGCTCCGGGCGGACCGGCACCGGATCCTGGAAGTCGACCTCCACCTGCAGGGGCCACGCCTCGTCGAGCTGTGCCGGCGGGGTGTCCAGATGCCAGGCCCCCTGCCAGTCCAGGGTGTACCGGTTGCGCCGGGCGAGCAGCGGATCCAGCAGCGTGGCCGCCACGAGCTCCGGATCGTTGGCGTGGTAGCCGTCGAGTAACGCCGGATCGAGGGATCTGACCGACGCTCGCTCGTGCACGGTGAGTTTGCTCGTTCGATTGCAGGACACGCACCGGACCAGCAGCCACACGTCCAGCAGCTTGCCGTTGGCGTTGACGCGGAACCTGCCCTCGCCGGTGGTGGCCGACTCCGACCGGCAGTCCACGCACCGCAACGACAGCAGAGGAAGCCTGGTCCGGCGAACGATCCAGGGCAGCACGATATGAGGTTGTGAAGACATGACGATCTCTCTGAAGACCTGACACGAGGCCGATTGCGCGCGGCCTCAAACGCTGCATGAACGGGCGCACGAGGGCAGCCCGACAGAACCGACGGGAGGGTCGGCCTGTAGATGCGCGGAGGAAGGCGTCAGGTCTAAAGAGCGGGCGGGGTCACGCTGGTTGTCCTCTGTCCTCGCTGCGACGGGCATCGGCAACCTACGGGAACGCCGAAGTAGGGCTCAAACGGTTTTCCGGCTCGAAGAGCGATCCGCCTGCGCGGGATGTCCCTATCAGCGGTCCGCGACGCCACCCCAACTGCCCGTCGCGTCCGCATCGGCTAGAGACCGGCGATCGGGACCAGGCTGTGACGACCGCGTGCCATCAGCCCCGGGCATTGCCGACGCGCCTGCGACCTCCGGTCGGCATCGGACGGTCCACGACTGCCCGGCGAGGAGATCTGATGGGACGCGCCAACTGGCAAGCCGAGCGCCAGGCTGATTCCGATGGGCCGACTGCGGATCGGTAGCCAGAGGGCTGAGCGGTCATGGGCGGGCCACAACCAGACCGGCCACCGGTCGCAGGCGTTCCGAGCAACACGGCCGGTGGGCCGCCCCTTCACGCGGACGGCACGGTCACCGCTTGCCGCCGGCCGGAAAGGGAAAGGTCCGCCGGCGGCGACGGTGCTGCCGCAGCGCTTCGCCGAGAAACAGGGCTCCCAGGAACAGTTCCGGCCAGACGCTCCCTTCCGGTGCGAACGCACGGGCGTCCTTTGCCCAGTTCGACTCTCGAAGGTGAACCACCGTCATCGTTTCGCCGACCTCGGGAGTTCCCTTCCAGGCCCAGAGATTTGTCTCCTTCCCTGAACTGACCCGTACCCGCACGAAGTCGCTACGACCGCCGAGCCGCCCGTCCACGACCTCGGCCTGACTGGTGACACCATTCGCGTTGAGGTAGAGCCCTTGACCGACGGTGAACAGGGCGAAGAACAGCAGGAGTACGCCGGCGGCCGCTGCCAATCCCGTACGCCATCTGCCTGGGCTGGGGGGCGGAGCCATGATCGGCTCGTAGCGGGGACGGGGAGGGGGCATGCGATGAGCATGCCAGGCAACAGCGGAGCGAACCGCGGCCGTCAGGGCACGCAATCACCTTGCGGCCTCGTTACACGGACGCTCCTCGGCCCTCTCCGGGTCTGACATGATCGCGCCGTGCCCGACTCCGAGCCGCCGAGGCCAGTTCGCCCGCTGGAGCCGTCTCCGCCGACGGCGCGCACCGAGCTGTCCATGCTGCTCGTGCTGCTGCTCACCTCGGTCGTGCTACTGGCGCTCTGTTGCGGCTGTGCTGCCTTCTGGCTGTACAACTGACCGAGGTCCGGCAGCAGCAAGGCGCTTGGTTGCCGCCTCGCTGCCATTGCGGCATCAGTTCCGCTTCCGCGTTGGTGGCGGGCCGAGGCGGCAGTGACCGTTACCGGCGCGTGGGCCAGGCTGCCCAGGCCGCAGCGACGGCGCAGAGCATCAGGCAGGCGAACAGGCAACTCAGCGCGCCGCAGAGCACCGCGCCGAGGGCTCCCAGACCCTCCACGGGGCACGATCGTAGGCGCTGTGCCAGCCGTGCCCCGTACCAGCGGACGGTCACGACGCCGGACTCAACCAGACCGGGCGTCCACAGGGCGGTCCGGCCTCTGCTTCGTCGCCGCCACCCGATCCGGCCACGGCCGGGACATGGAGGAGCGGTAGGCAGGGTGGAACGGCGGCGGGGGTCGCGTACGCCCGTTTTGCCCCACGGGGCAGCGTGGCCGGAGTCGGCCTGGCTATGTTGCTCATTCAGCACGCGTCCACTACGCCGCGTGATGAACCACGGGGGAAGGTGCGTTCCAGCATGTCCATCACTCTGTCCACCGGACGCCGCGTCGCCGCGGTCGCGGTCGGCTTGGCCGTAGCCTTGGTCGGCACCACGGCCCCGGCCGCAGCCGCGCCGCAGAAGTCCAGCACCGGCACGCTGTCCATCTCGGCGCAGCAGTTGATCCTGGAGCCGACCGATCAGGGCTACGTCGGCACGCTCAACGCCACGGTCACGAACAACAGCCCGACCGCCAGCTTCTACAGCCTGTCCTTCCTCGAGCCGGCCGGAGCCGCGGAGGGCCGCGTCTATCCCGAGGACGCCTGCGTGTATACGGGTGCGGTCGGCGTCCGCACCATCCTGAACTGCGGCAGTGGGAGCGGCGAACTGGCGCCCGGCGCCAGTCGGGCGCACAGCGTCCGGTTCCATGTCCGGACGACTCCCCGGGACTACCCGATGGTCGTCGACGACAGCTGGATCGGCGTGGTGCCGAACGGCGATCAGGACCCGGTCCAGAGCGCCTCGTTCACGAGTCTCTTCCGCTCCACGAAGGGCAAGATCACCAAGCCGCAGCCGTACGTGCAGGCGACCCAGACCGACGTCTCGCTGAGCGCCAACGCGGTCAGGCTCGACCGGCTGTCCGACGGGAGCCTCCTGGGCCGCATGCCGCTGACGGTCCGGTACGGCAACGACGCGCCCTCGTTCAGGCTGAACGTCATCGCCGACCTGCCGGCCGGCGTCGTGGTGGACCACATCGAGCCGCAGGACATGCCGAGTTCCGGGGACTGGTTCACCGTGCCGGGCGGCCGGTTCGTTCCGGGCGAGGCACGCACCTTCGACGTCATCCTCACCGCGCCGGCCGGCACCCCGGCGGGCGAACTGGGCACGGGCTCGTACACGGTCCGCTCGGACTACGTCACCAGCCTGACCGACGTGACCCCGGCGGACGACACCACCTCGTTCACCATCACGGCCAGCTGAACTCGGTCGCCGCGCGAGGGCCCGGAGCCACTGCGGTTCCGGGCCCTTCGGCGTCCCCGGTGGGCGTTTGCCGACCAGGACGGGAGCCCCGACCGTCGATTTTGCGACGCCCCTCGGTCACGGGCCCACTGTCGTACCGTGTGCCGGTGAACAGCGAGGATCGCAGTACCTACCTGGCCGCCGCCGCGGCCAACCTGACCTTCAACTCGCCGCTCGGCGAGGAGCGGGTGGCGGACCTGGCCCGGCGGCTGACCCCCACCGGGCCGGGCTGGCGGGCCCTGGACCTGGGCTGCGGCAACGGTGAGCTGCTCCTGCGGCTGTGCGAGGTTCACGGCATCGCCGGCGACGGCGTGGAACGCCACGCCGACGACTGTCAACGGGCCCGGCGACGCGCGACGGAACGGGGAGCCGCTGAGCGGGTCACGTTCCACGGCGCGGACGCGGCCACCTGGGACCGGCCCGCCCACCTCGTCGTCAACGTCGGGGCCGGCCAGATCTGGGGCGACGCCGCGCGGGCCCTCGCCGCGCTGCACCGGCTCACCCTGCCCGGCGGCAGGCTGCTGTTCGCTGACGGCTTCTACCAGGCCAGCCCCGGCGCGCAGGTCCGCGAGATCTTCGGCGACCTGCCCGATCTGGCTGGCCTGGCCCAACTCGCCGTGGACGCCGGGTTCCGACCGCTGCACGTCGCCGTGTCCACCCTCGCCGAGTGGGACGACTTCGAGTCCGACTGGCGCGCGGGCATCGAGCGCCTCGGCACGCCGGAGGCGCGCGCGTTCGCCGACGAGCGGCGCGTCGAATACCTCACCAGCTACCGCGACGTCGTCGGCTTCGGCTGGCTGATCCTGACACCGGCCTGACCGCCTGACCGCCGGGTCGCCGGGTCGCTGGGCCGCCGGGCCGCTGGGCCGCTGCGCAGCGGGGATGTTCCTCGGGCGTGGGGCGGCGGCCGGGCTGAAGCCGTACCGGCCAGCCCGACGACGGGGCGCGGGCAGGTAGGGCCGCCGGTGAACCAGTCCGGACGGTTCCGGTGAAGCCCAGGTCCGCAGGGACCGCCGGCTCAGGGTCTCCGCTCGTCGCCGGGCGCCGGGCGCGTGGCGAGACGGTGCAGCCAGGCGAGGTCGGCGCGGTCCACGTCGCGCGGTTCGTAGCCGCTGTGGAACAGCAGTTGCTGGGTGACCGAGATGCAGTCGACCCGGCGACCGGCGATGGTGCCGGTGGTGAAGCAGCCCTTCGGCCAGCGGAAGGTGCCGCCGTCGAGGCCGGCCTGGTGGCCGTCGCCTGCCTCGTCGAACGTCAGCGGATGCAGGTCGACCCGCCCCCGCCCGTCGGCGACGACCTCGACGCGGACCGGCCGCCAGTCGGTCTCGACGACGTAGCCGAGCCGGCCGAGAGCCCTCAGCGCCACGGCCTCCTGCTCGGCGGCGATGGCCAGGTCCAGGTCGCGGTGCGCGCGGGTCTGGTGCCCGACGAGCGCGTCGACGCCCCAGCCGCCGCCGATCCAGGCCCGGCACCCGACGGCGGTGAGAGCGGCCAGGACGGCGTGGACCTCGTCGGCGTTCATGTCGGCGGTCACGACCACCGTTCTAGCCCCTGTGGGCAGGGCTCGGCCACCGAAATCCACCGCCCGGCCGGACGGCGGCGAGATCGTTACCGGGGGCCAGCGGCGCGGCGGCACACCCCGATGACGCACCAGGCGTTCATGCGCCGCGTTCACGCCGGCCATCGACGGCGACCAGGCGCGCTGCCTCGGCACGGTGAGCGGTTTCGAGGCCCCGTCGGCCCGGGGCGTCGCGGGCGGGCCAGGATTGGTCGTACGGGCCGCCTACGCTCTCGCCGTGATTTCGGACCTGACCCGGTTGCCGAGTTCGCTACCGCCAGCGGCACTGCCGCCCGGCCGCACCGTCGAGCCGGAGGACGGCGGACCGCCGCCGTACTGGCTGAGCGACGCCCCGGCCGACCCGGGACTGTTCGCGCGGATGCGGTCGCGGCATCCGGAGTCCGGGCTGTGGCCGCTGCTGCTGAGCGGGTTGTCGAGCGACGAGAACCGCCCGTGGGCCGACGGCGAGGTGTCTCCGGCCGACATGTCGTCGCCGGAGCAGCACGACGTGGCGAAGGTGCTGGCCCGGTGGTGGGTCGACTGTGCGACGACCGGCGAGGACGACACGTCGGACGTCACGGCCCCGTTCGGTCGGGACTGGCCCGGCCTCGCCCTGCCCGGCGACCCGACGGAGCCGCCCGCCCAGCTCGCCGACGAGTGCGCGGAGTTCCTCGTGGACGGGCGGACGCGTCTCGGGCTCGTGCCGGCTGCCCGCAGCGCGGACACGCTCGCCGTGGTGGGCTGGTACGGCCCGGCGAACCACACCGGCGACGCCGGGGAGATCTCGGCGGTGCTACGGAGCTGGGAGGACCGGTTCGGCGTACGGGTGGTCGGCGTCGGGTTCGCCACCCTGAACCTCAGCGTCGCCGCGCCACCGACGTCGACCGGGCACGCCCTGGCGGTCGCGGCCGAGCACTTCGCCTTCTGCCCGGACAACGTCTGGCAGGGTGCCGGAACCCTGACCGCCTACGCCGAGCAGCTTCTCGGCCTGCACTCCTGGTCGTTCTGGTGGGACTGACGACGGATCGGAGCCGGTAGGACTGGCGCCGGAGAGCTCTTCGTCGGACACGCCGTCGCCCGACGCTGCCACGTCCGGCGTCGGACACGGCGCCCCCCACGCCGCCACGTCCGACGTCGGATACGGCCGCGGCCCACGCCGCCACGTCCGGCGTCGCCCCGCCGCCCGATGCTCCGGCGGTCAGCCGACGGCGGCCGTCGGCTGCGGGCTGCGCCGGGATACGGCGGCCAGCGCCAGCCCCAGCAGCGCGCTCGCCGCGCCCACCACGAACAGCAGCGAGCCCGCCGGCTGACCCAGCCACTCCCACAGCGGGTGCCACGTCGGGTGCGGCTCGGCGCGGTGATGCCGGAGCAGGCTCGGGACGGTCAGCAGTACGGGCGTCCACCAGAGGAACAGGGTGATCGCGAGCAGGACGCTGACCGCTCCCCGGGCCGGATGTCCCGCCTCTGTGCGCCGGCTGGCCCAGCCGAAGACCAGCCAGCCGAGAGCCGCTCCCAGTAGGCCACCGCCGACGCCGGCCGGCAGCACGGCCGGCGGGGCCGTCCGGCTCAGCGCCAGCGACAGGTTGCTGCCGTCGGCCGAGGGCGGGGCGGCCACCTGGAGCTGGAGGACCGTGTCGCCGCGCCGGGCGAGCACGGTGGTGTCGGTGATCGTGAGGACCTGGACGCACGTCTTGTCGACGCAGCCCGGGTTGCTGTGGACCTCCGGCTCGTACACCTGCCAGCCGGTCTCGCGCAGGCGCCGCTGCGCCAGGGCGAGCGTCTCGTCGGCGGGCATCGGGGGTGTGCCGGC
Source organism: Micromonospora sp. USAFONa4 (assembly GCF_057197825.1). Taxonomy (NCBI): domain Bacteria; kingdom Bacillati; phylum Actinomycetota; class Actinomycetes; order Micromonosporales; family Micromonosporaceae; genus Micromonospora; species Micromonospora sp. USAFONa4. The sequence goes on from NZ_CM170072.1 coordinate 3,458,302, forward strand.
CGCGCCGGCCACGACGGCGCTCTGCTGGTATTCGCCGCCGTCGCCGAGCAGCAGGTTGTCCAGCGCGCGGACGGTGAGCGGCTGGCTGTAGAAGGTGAAGAAGGCCGGCGCCAGGTCGACGTCGCCGAGGTCGTGACCGGGCAGCACGGCGGCGAAGACGGCGGCGGTCTCGGCCCGGTCGGGCTGCGGCGCGGAGGTCTCCCAGGCGGCCCGGGTGGCGAGGGCGGCGGTGAAGAGGCCGCAGACGACGGCGGTGAGGGTGGCCCAGACGCCGACCGTGCGGCTGGCCGGTCGTCCCAGCCGGCAGCGCAGGCCGTGCCGGATCAGGTTGGCGGCCTCGCGCAGCGTCGGCCGGGTGCGGTCCGGCGGTGCCGCGTCCAGCAGGACCCCGACCATCTCGTCGGCCCGGGCCCGCCGGTAGGCGCGGGGGTGGCAGAAGAGCAGCCGCCGGTAGCGGCGGGCGAGCGGGTCGCCGGTCGTCGGCATGACTGTCCTTCCGATCGGTACGCACCGGCGGGCCGGTGCCGGTGCGGCAGACGGGGGTGCGGGTGCGGGGCGGTCAGGCGGTGCCGGGGCGGAGCGTGCGCAGCCGGCTCTCGGCGGCGGCGGCGAGCTGGCGCAGCCGGGCGGTCTCGACGTCGAGGGCACGGATCCCGTCAGGGGTGAGGCGGTAGTAGCGGCGGAGCCGGCCGTCGACGGTCTCCTCGCGGTCGGGCGCGACGAGCCCCTGGGCGTGCAGCCGGTCGAGCGCGGCGTAGAGGGTGCCCGGCAGCAGGGTGACGCGCTGCGCGGACAGGGTGGTGACCTCGCGGATGATGCCGTAGCCGTGCCGGGGGCCACCGGCGAGCGCGGTGAGGATCAGGAAGGTCGGCTCTCGCATCGCGGTCACGGGCGACACCATATTCAGATCATCGATATATGGTCAAGACCCGTCCCGACCGCGACGGCCTGGCCCGCCCTTCGCCACGAGGCCTAGGCTGGCGATCATGCGGATTGGCATCGTGATCCTTCCCGACCAGCGTTGGTCCGACTCGCGTCGCCGCTGGTCGCAGGCGGACGAGTGGGGCTTCGACCACGCCTGGACGTACGACCACCTGGGCTGGCGGGACCTGGTCGACGGCCCGTGGTTCGACTCCGTGACCACGCTGACCGCCGCCGCGACGGTGACCTCCCGGATCCGGCTCGGCACGCTGGTCGCCTCGCCGAACTTCCGTCACCCGGCGGCGTTCGCCCGGCAGGTCACCGCGCTCGACGACGTCTCCGGCGGGCGGCTGCTGCTCGGCCTCGGCGCCGGCGGCATCGGCTTCGACTCGGCCGTGCTGGGCGGGGAGACGCTGCCGCCGCGCCAGCGGGTGGACCGGCTCGCCGAGTTCACCGAGCTGCTCGACCTCATCCTGCGCGAGGACGGCACGACCTGGCGCGGGGAGTGGTTCACCGCCGTGGACGCGCGGAACAACCCGGGCTGCGTACAGACGCCCCGGGTGCCGTTCGTGATGGCCGCCAACGGGCCCCGGTCGATGCGGCTGGTGGCGCGCTTCGGCCAGGGCTGGGTCACCACCGGCCCCGACGAGGACGACCTGGAGGGCTGGTGGGGCGGGGTGGCCGAGGCCGCCGCCCGGATGGACGCGACGCTCGCCGCCGCCGGCCGCGACCCGGACACCCTGGACCGCTACCTCTCGCTCGACTCCGCGCCGGTCTTCTCGCTGCGCAGCGCCGAGTTCTTCGCCGACCAGGTCGGCCGGGCCGCCGCCCTCGGCTTCACCGACGTGGTCACCCACTGGCCCCGGGCCAGCAGCTGGTACGCCGGCGACGAGGCCGTCCTCGCCGATGTCGCCACCCGCCTGCTGCCCGAGCTGCGACACGCCTGACCGGACGCCTTGCCGACGACGTCAGGCCGGCCGGTGGACGCGTCGGGCCGGCGCCCTCAGGTGCCGAGGTCTCCGGTGGTGATGCCGCCGTCGCCGCCGGAGACCAACCGGAACCGGATGCAGACGACCTCGCTGTCGTCGGTGACGGGGGTGCCCACGCGCGCCCAGTAGGCGGCGTGACCGGCGCGCCACTCCTCGATGGAACGATCCCCCTCCCCTTCGGAGCGGGCGAAGTCCCACGGCACGTCCGCGAAGCGGACCACCTCGACGCCGGTGACCTCCACGACGCCGACCAGCGCGTCCCCGTCGTCGACGAGGACCAGCCGCTCGCCGGCGTGCTCCAGCTCCTCGCCCTCCTCGGCGTACTCGGTGGTCAGCCCGGCGGTCGCCGTCTTCACCCCGGCGAGCACCAGGGCGTTGAGCCGCGTACGCAGCTCACCGGGGGTGCCGAGGGCGAGGGTGCGCAGTCCACCGATCCGAGGCCACATCCTGCCGACCGTACCGTCACCGTCGATCAACCGTCGTGGCATTTCCGCCCCCACCGTCGGTGCGGCGGGCGCTACGGTGGGTGGGGAGACGATCGGGAGGCGGCATGGCGGACAGGCGCGCGGTGCTCATCCCCGGTCGGGGCTACGACACCCGGTTCCCGCTCTTCGTCTACGCCGGCGAGGCGCTGCGTCGCGTCGGCTACGCCCTGCACGCCCTTTCGTGGGAGGTGCCGGAGCAGTTCGCCCCCGACCGCGACGGGCCGGGGCCGGCCATCGAATGGGTGGTCGGGCAGGTCGCCCCGACCCTCGCCGAGCCGACGCACCTGCTGGTCGGCAAGTCGCTCGGCTCGATGGCCACGCCGCTCGCGGCCGACCGCGGGCTGCCGGCCGTCTGGCTCACCCCGCTGCTGCACGTGCCCGCCGTGGTCGACGGCCTGCGCCGCGCCACCGCGCCGGTCCTGCTGGTGGGCGGCACGGCGGACCCGTCCTGGGACGGCCCGCTCGCCCGCCGGCTCACCCCGCACGTGGTGGAGATCGAGCAGGCCGACCACGCGCTGATGGTGCCGGGCCCGCTGGCCCGCTCGGCGGAGGCGCTCGGCCGGGTCTGCACGGCGGTCGAGGACTTCGTTCAGATCAGGTGACCGGCATCGCCGGCGGCGGCGAGCAAGAACCGAGGTTCAGGTCAAGCCGTGAGATCCGTCCCGTTCACGAGCCCCCGTACGCGCAGCTCGGTGGCGATCGCCGGGGGGCAGTCCAGCACGACCGTGGCGGTGCCGACCGGTTCCGCGCCCCGCGCGGCGCAGATCTCGTAGAGCGCGCGGACCTGTGCCCCGGTGGCCACCCAGTCGTCCACCACCAGCACCCGGTCACCCCCTTGCAGGCCGTGGTCCCGCACGGCCAGGTCGACCCGTCGGCCCCGGAAGTCCGGTGGGCTCTGCGCCCAGGTGAGCGCCCCGGCGGGGAGCCGGCCGTCGCCCGGCTTGTGCGCCGGCACGAAGCCGACGCCGAGCGCCGTCGCGGCGAGCGGACCGAGCAGGTATCCGGTGACCGCCGGCGAGACGACCACCGTCGGCCGGGCGGCCCGGAACGGCTCCACGAGGGCCGGCCCCAGCCGGGCGAGGACCTCCGGGTCCCGCCACCAGCCGGAGACATCGCTGACCAGGTGCGTGGCGCCGGGGCCGGGATCGATCCACCTGACCAGCGCGGCGAGGCGTCCGCTCAGCTCGGAGGGCATGGACCCATCCTGCGCCACCCGGTCTGGCTGGCCGCCGAGTGGGTGACCCCGACGGGACCGGGCCGGGCGGTCCGCCCCGCACCCGGGCCGCCCGGCCCACCTTGGATCGGATGATCGGGTACACGTATCACTGCAATTGCGGTCATACCACCATGATCACGTTGACTTCGGATGTGCTTCTCTCGCTACGGTCCGACCCGGTTTGTTCAGATGACGAAAGGACCGGGCCGGTGGCTGGCAGGCACTCCCGTACCCGCATGTTCTCCTCGCCGGCCGGCATCGCGGCCACCGCAGCGGTCGGGGTCGCCCTCGCCGTCGGCGGCACCGTCGGCGCCGTCCAGCTGACCTCGGACGCGGAGCCCGCCCGGCCGACCGCAGTCGACCTCGCGCCCACCGGCCTGCCGACCAGCGCGGTCCCCAGCACCCCGGCCGCCCCGCCGGCCGCCTCGCCGAGCGCCAGCGCGTCGCCGAGCGCGACCGCCGCCCCCAAGGCCAGCCGGTCCGCCCAGGCCCCCTCCCGGAGCAAGCCACGCACCGCCGCGCCGAAGCCCACCGCGACGAAGAAGAGCAGCACCGCCCGCCCGGTCGTCGACACCGGCTCGTGCGGCGCGTCGTTCTACGCCGAGGGGCAGCTCACCGCCAACGGCGAGAACTTCGATCCGTCCGCGCTGACCGCCGCCCACAAGACCCTGCCGTTCAACACGAAGGTCCGGGTCACCAACCCGGCGAACGGCAAGTCCGTGACGGTGCGTGTCAACGACCGTGGCCCGTTCATCGAGGGGCGTTGCCTCGACCTGTCCCGGGCCGCGTTCGCCCAGATCGCCTCGCTCGACGCCGGCCACGTGGAGGTCCGCTACGAGGTGCTCGGCTGAGCGTCGGCCGGGTGGCGATCGGTCCGGCGACACGGTCCGGGTGGGCAGAACATGCTCGGACGACGGGCCAGGTTCATTCACCCGCTCACGTCCATCAGGCATGCTGTCCCTCGTACGCACGCGACCCTTCCAGTCGGGCCCCGGCCCACTGAGCCCCGGATCCCGCGCCGGCCTCGGCGCGGCCTTCGTCCTGCTCGCGATCGTCTCGGCCGTGGAACTGGCCGACGGCCGTCCGGCGAACTACATCGCGCTCATGGTGGCCGCGCCGTTCCTGACCGCCGCGCTGGCGTCGTGGCGGATCGTGCTCGGCGTGGGCCTGGCCGCCACCGCCCTCGGGGCCGGCTTCGCGCTCTGGGAGGAGACCGTGGCGCTGCCCACCACGGTCGCCGTCGCGGGCATCGCGCTGGGCACCGCCATCGCGGTGGCCACGGCGGCCGTACGGCAGCGGCAGGCCGAACGGATCGCCGAGCTGTCCCGGCTGGCCTCGGTCGCCCAGCAGGCAGTGCTGCGCCCGCTCGGGCCGCAGGTCGGCACGCTCTCGGTGGCCGCCAGGTACATCTCGTCCACCGCCACCGCCGAGATCGGCGGTGACCTGTACGAGGCGGTCGACACGCCGTACGGGGTGCGGATGATCATCGGTGACGTGCGGGGCAAGGGCCTCGACGCGGTCCGGCTCGCCAGCATCGTGCTGGGTTCGTACCGGCACGTGGCGTACGAGCGGGCGGACCTGCGGGCCGTCGTGACCGACCTGGACCGGGCGGTGGCCCGGAGCGTGGGCGACGAGGACTTCGTCACCGCCGCGCTGGTCGAGGAGCGGGGCGGGACGCTCACCATCGTCAACTGCGGTCACCCGCCGCCGCTGCTGCTGCGCCGGGGCGCCGTCATCCCGCTCGAACCGCCGGCCCCCGCCCCGCCGCTGGGCTTCATGCCGGTGGTGCGCCCCAGGGTCGAGCGGCTGGAGCCCGGCGACCGGCTGCTGCTCTTCACCGACGGGCTCGGCGAGGCCCGCCGGGACGGGGAGTTCTTCCCGACCGCCGACCGGGCCTGGCGGCTGCTCGGCCACGGCACCGTCGGCGACGGGCTCGCCTCGCTGGAGACCGCCCTGGTCGAGTGGGTGCACGGTCGGCTCGACGACGACATCGCCCTGGTCCTGATGGAGTACACGGGCTCGCGCGGCGCCGCCACGGTGGCCGTCCCCAGCTGGGAAGTCGGCGCGGCCGAGAGCTGAGCCGGGGCCGCTCGGCGCCCGCTTCCGCAACCCGAACGACAAGTGTGTAATCGCCGTCACTTCGGTGATCGGCTTGTCGCTGCCTACCCATCGGTAATACAGTCTGGAGTTACTGATCGGTAACACCTGTCCGGAAGCGGGGCCAGCGAGCATGACCCACTATAAGAGCAACCTTCGGGACCTCGAGTTCAACCTCTTCGAGGTCTTCGGGGCGGACCAGGCGTTCAGCCAGGAGCCGTACACGGACCTGGACGTCGACACCGCACGCGACATCCTCGCCGAGGTCGACCGCCTCGCCCGTGAGGATCTGGCCGCCAGCTACACGGACAGCGACCGAAACCCGCCGGTCTTCGACCCGGCCACGCACACCGCGCCGCTGCCGGAGTCGTTCAAGAAGTCGTACCGGGCGTTCATGAACTCCGAGTTCTGGCGGCTGGAGCTCCCGACGGAGCTGGACGGCAGCAACGCGCCCCGGGCGCTCGTGTGGTCCCTCGCCGAGCTGATCCTCGGTGCCAACGCCGCCGTGTGGATGTACTCCTCCGGTCCGTCCTTCGCGCACGTGCTGCACGTCGAGGGCACCGAGCAGCAGAAGCGGTGGGCGAAGCTCTTCGCCGACAAGCAGTGGGGCTCCACGATGGTGCTCACCGAGCCGGACGCCGGCTCGGACGTGGGCGCCGGCCGGGCCCGCGCCATCCAGCAGCCCGACGGCTCCTGGCACATCGAGGGCGTGAAGCGCTTCATCACGTCCGCCGAGCACGACCTGAGCGACAACATCATCCACTACGTGCTGGCCCGCCCGGTCGGCGTCGAGGGCGTCGGCGGCCCCGGCACCAAGGGCCTCTCCCTCTTCGTGGTGCCGAAGTACCACTTCGACGAGAACACCGGTGAGCTGGGCGAGCGCAACGGCGTCTTCGCCACCAACGTCGAGCACAAGATGGGCCTGAAGGTCTCCAACACCTGCGAGGTGACCTTCGGCGAGCACGGCGTACCGGCCAAGGGCTGGCTGCTGGGCGAGAAGCACGAGGGCATCCGGCAGATGTTCATGATCATTGAGAACGCCCGGATGATGGTCGGCACCAAGGCCATCGCCACCCTCTCGACCGGCTACCTGAACGCCCTGGAGTACGCCAAGAGCCGGGTGCAGGGCGCCGACCTGACCCAGATGGCGGACAAGACCGCGCCGCGCGTCACGATCACCCACCACCCGGACGTCCGCCGCTCGCTGCTGCTGCAGAAGGCGTACGCCGAGGGCCTGCGCGCCCTGGTCTGCTACACCGCCACCTGGCAGGACAAGGTCGCCATCGCCGAGGCGGCGGGCGACGAGAAGGCGACCAAGCTCGCCAAGCGGGTCAACGACCTGCTCCTCCCGCTGGTCAAGGGCGTCGGCTCGGAGCGGGCGTACGAGCTGCTCGGGCACGAGTCGCTGCAGACCTTCGGTGGCTCCGGCTTCCTCCAGGACTACCCCCTGGAGCAGTACGTCCGGGATGCGAAGATCGACACCCTCTACGAGGGCACGACGGCGATCCAGAGCCTCGACCTGATCTTCCGGAAGATCGTCCGGGACAACGGCAAGGCCCTGATGGCGGTCGCCGGCGAGATCCAGGAGTTCATCGCCACCGAGGCCGGCAACGGTCAGCTCAAGGAGGAGCGGCTGGCGCTGGGCAAGGCGCTCGCCGAGATCCAGACCATGCTGGGCGTCATGACCGGCTGGCTGGGCGAGGCGCAGGGTGGCGACACCCGGGCGCTCTACAAGGTCGGCCTGAGCAGCCGCCGCTTCCTGCTGGCGATTGGCGACCTGGTCGTCGGTTGGCTGCTCCAGAAGCAGGCCGACGTGGCCCTGAAGGCCCTGGCCGGCGAGGTCTCCGCCGCCAACAAGGCGTTCTACACCGGCAAGGTGGCCGCCGCCCGGTTCTTCGCCCGCGAGGTGCTGCCCCGCATCGGCGCCGACCGGCGGATCGTCGAGAGCACCGACCTGGACGTCATGGACCTCCCGGAGGAGGCCTTCTGAGGTACGCCGTAGCGCCCCGCGGCGCGGCGGCGGGGCCGGGAACGACCCGAAGATGAGCGGCACGACGGCCGGCGGGCAACAGCTCGCCGGCCGTCGTCGTCCACCCGCCGGCCCGGAAAGCGCCCCGGACGTCGCCGGTGTCGTCGGAGGCGCGCGAATCACCCCCGAACGAGCGCTCTCGCCCCCCTCGCCTCCTCCGCCTCCTCCGCCTCCTCCGCCTCCTCCGCCCCCTTCGCCTTCTCCGCCCCTCCGCGCCCTCCGCCCCTCGCGCGAGCGCGCTCCGCGCTGCCAGCGCGCCCCCTCGCGCGAATGCGTTCCCGCTGCCTTCGGCCCTCGCGCGAGTTCTTGTTCCGCTGCCTCCGCCCCTCCGCGCGAGGCTGGTTTCGCTGCCTTTCGTCGCGAGCCTGGTTCCGCTGCCTTTCGTCGGCGGCCCGCACCCCGCGCTACGAGGGCACGTCAGGCCGCCGCCCCGCCCCGCGCCACCCCACCCAGCGCCGCGCAGGTTGATCATGAAGTTATTGCCTATGGAAAGCGCATTCCAAGGCGATAACCTCATGATCAACACCGAAAAGGGTGCGGAAAGCGCGGGCGGGGCCGGGGCCGGGGCTGGGCGGGGCCGGGCAGAGTGGGTCTGGGGTCAAGCTGATCACGCAGTGTCATCAGTCGGCCGCCTCTCCGGCTTGCCCTCTTCGCCCTTTGCTCTGCATCCACGGAGGCACCAGCAACTCTGGGTGCCTGTTGCGTCCGTGGATGCAGAGCAAAGCGTCTGCGGAGGGGTGCCCGTGGGAGCGTCAGGTCGCCCCGGATGGTCGGGTTTTAGGGCGTGATGCCCGTTTTGCGGGTAGCGCTGCCTGGTGGCCGTGGTTACGGTGAGTGGCGGCACGGACCTTGGGGTTGCTGTCACGGTTTGTAGTCGTGGCGTGCAATCGGGTCGGGTGGGAAGAACGGTGGCTGGCCCGCCGATGGGGTTTCCGCCGGCTATTTGGGGACGCCATCCGGGTAGCCGGGCGGTGTGGCGGGTAACCGTCGCGAGGTCACGTCAGAGAACGCCCAGAGCCACCGCACGGGGGAGTGCAGCGCACATGGGCATTGGTAGCGGAATCTTCCTGATCGCCATCGGCGCGATCCTGACCTTCGCCATCAGAGCCAACGTCTGGTGGGTCGACCTGCGCGCAGTCGGCTGGGTGTTCATCCTGGCCGGGCTGGGCGTCCTGCTCACCACGCTCTGGTTCTGGCAGGACCGGCGCAAGCGGGCGCGGACCCTGATCGTCGAGGAGAACCGGCTCTCGCACCCGACCGCGATGATGCCACCGCCGCCCGATCCGCCGCCGCCGACGGCGCCACCGTCCTGAGCCACCGCGCGTCCGGCGGCGCGCCACCGTCCTGAGCCACCGCGTCCGGCGGCACCATGTCCTGAGCCACCCGCCACGTACCGGCGGGTGGCTCAGCCGCGTGCGGTGTGCCGGTCGGTGATCGGTGCCCTGCTCGGGCCCAGTTCCGGCCAGTCGACATCGGGCCGGTGCACCACCACGTCGCTGGTGCGCAACCCGTCCCGGTCCGCCCGCTCCGGGTCGAGCAGCGCCGAGAGGAGCGAGATGCCCGGGTTGTGCGCGATCAGCAGCACCGTACGGGCGGTCGGGTCCACGTCCCGGACCAGCGTCAGCAGGTCCTCCGGGTGCGCCTCGTACGCGTCGGCCTCGTAGCGCACGACGGGAGCGGGGCCGGCCGAGCCGCCCTCCGGTGGGGAGCCGGTCATGCCCATCGCCACGCCGTGCCACGTCTCCCGCGTGCGCCGGGCGGCCGAGCAGATGACCACGTCCGGCAGCAGGTCGTGCTTGGCCAGCCAGGCGCCGGCCGCAGCCGCGTCGGCCTGACCCCGTACCGCCAGGGGGCGCTGCACGTCCGGCACCACCTCCCCGGGCGGCTCGGCCTTGGCGTGCCGGAGCAGCACCAGCGTGCGTCCCTGGGCGGAAGCGTCGGTCATGTCCACAGCTTGCCCGATTGGCGATCAGAGCGCCTGGGTAAGTCGATGGATGCCGCAACCTCACCGATGGCCGCGGCGGAAGGAAACGCCAGGGGACAGCCGAGGAGGCGACGAGATGGGCTTTGGTGGCAGTATCTTCCTGATCGCGTTGGGTGCGATCTTCGCGTTCGCCGTGGAAGCGGATCTGGGCTGGCTCAACCTGGCCGTGGTGGGCTGGGTGCTGATGCTCGCCGGCGTGGCCGGTCTGCTGCTCACCCTCCACTTCTGGAACTCGCGCCGTCGGGCCGTGGTCGCCCCGGTGCGCGGTGAGCGCGTGGTCGCCGAGCAGGTCGTGCCGGTGCGGGACGACCGGGTCGTGGAGGAGTACCGCGAGGTGCGCCAGCCGCGCCGCACCGTCTGACGTCACGACGGGACACCTTCTTTCCGGGGGCTCCGCCACGCGGCGGGGCCCCCGGATGCGTGTCCGTCAGGCGAAGAGGGCGAAGTAGATCGCGATGTGGTGGCAGAGCGCGGCCACGAGCGTGCAGGCGTGGAAGAACTCGTGGTGGCCGAAGACGGTGGGCCAGGGGTTGGGCCGGCGGAGCGCGTAGAAGACCGCGCCGACGCTGTAGATCGCGCCGCCCACGATGAGCAGCACCAGGGCGGTGACGCCACCCTGGTGCAGGATGTCGGGCAGCATCGCGACCGAGACCCAGCCGAGCGCCAGGTAGAGCGGCGCGGAGACCCAGCGCGGGGCGTGCGGCCAGACCAGCTTGAGCGCCACGCCGGCGAGCGCGCCGCCCCAGACCAGCGCCAGCATGATCGTGGCCGGCCGGGGTTCCAGCAGCAGTACGCAGAACGGCGTGTAGGTGCCGGCGATGAACACGAAGATCATCGAATGGTCCATCCGGCGCATGATCTGGTAGCCGCGCTCGGACCACACCCGCCGGTGGTAGAGCGCGCTCGTGCCGAAGAGCCCGCACACCGTGAGGCTGTAGATGAGGCAACTGACCAGCGGGGCCCAGCCGGGTCGGGTGGCGGCGACCGCGCTGAGCACGATGCCGCAGAGTCCTGCGACGAAGAACGCGTACGTGTGCAGCCAGCCGCGCATCCGGGGCTTACCGATGTCGACCGGCTTCAGTCGAAGCGGGGCGGGGGTGGTCACCCCATTAGGTTACGGCACCGTAGGTTACTTTCAAGTAGTGCGTCCGGTCACGTGGGACGCCGGCCGACCGCCTCTGGTGCCGTGCGCCGGTCGGGAAGTATGGCGGCATGCGGATCCGACCCGTCGGCGCCCACGCCCTGCTGATCGACTGTGCCGACGCCGACCAGGTGGAGGCGTGGCGGGCCGAGCTGTGGCGGCGGCGGGAACGCGGCGAACTGACCGCCGTCGAGATCGTGCCGGCGGCCACCACCGTCCTGCTCGACGGCGTGCCGGACCCGGCCACGGCGGCCGAGCGGATCGCCGCCTGGCCGCCCCGACCAGCCGCCGCACCGACCACCGCCGCCGCACCGGGGACGGCCGCCGCTGAGCTGGTCGAGGTTCCGGTGACGTACGACGGGGAGGATCTGCCTCTCGTCGCCGAGCACTGGGGCGTGGACGTGCCGGCGGTGATCGACCGGTTGCGGCGTACCCCGTTCCGGGTGGCCTTCTGCGGCTTCGCCCCCGGGTTCGCCTACCTCACCGGGCTGCCCGCCGAACTCGCGGTGCCCCGGCTGCCCACCCCGCGCTCCCGGGTGCCGGCCGGCTCGGTCGCCCTGGCCGGCCCGTACGCGGGGATCTATCCGGCGGCCTCGCCCGGCGGCTGGCTGCTGGTCGGGCGCACCACGATGGGCCTCTTCGACGTGCATGCCGACCCGCCCGCCCGGCTCACCCCGGGCACCCGGGTACGCCTGGTGGCCGCGTGACCCCGGTGGTCGAGGTGCTCCGCGCCGGGGCGCTGACCACCGTCCAGGACCTGGGCCGGGCCGGCTGGGCGCACCTCGGCGTACCCCGGTCGGGCGCGCTCGACCCGGCGGCGTTGCGGCTGGCCAACCGGCTCGTCGGCAACCCGGAGTCCGCCGCCGGCCTCGAGATCACGATGACCGGCTGCGAGCTGCGGTTCCGCCGCGCGACGGCGGTCGCGGTCACCGGTGCCGGTGCCGCCGTGCGGGTTGGCGACCGTCCCGGTGACGTGGGTCGGCCGCTGTCGGTGCCGGCGGGCGCCGTGCTGCGGATCGGCCCGCCCCGCGACGGCCTGCGCAACTGGCTCGCGGTCGGCGGCGGGTTCGCCGTCGAACCGGTGCTCGGCAGCCGGGCCACCGACACCCTCTCCGGGCTCGGCCCGCCGCCCTTACGCGACGGCGACCGGCTGCCCCTGGGCGCACCCGCCGGCCCGCCCGCCCCGGTGGACGTCACCGTCGCGGCGCCCACCCCGACCGAGCTGCGGCTGACCCTGCGCCTCGGCCCGCGCGACGACTGGTTCACCGCCACCGCGCTGGACCGGCTGTTCGGCAGCGCGTACACGGTGAGCCCGGTCAGCAACCGGGTCGGCGCGCGACTCACCGGCGCGGCGCTGCCCCGCGCGGTGGCCGGGGAACTGCCCAGCGAGGGCATCGTGCTCGGGGCGGTGCAGGTGCCGGCGGACGGCCAACCGTTGATCTTCCTGGCCGACCATCCGACCACCGGCGGGTACCCCGTCGTCGGGGTGGTGGACGACGTGACCCCGCTCGCGCAGGCCCGGCCAGGGACTACGGTCAGGTTCCATGGACCTCAACGCTGACCTCGGCGAGGGATTCGGCATCTGGCGACTCGGCGACGACGCCGCGCTGCTGGACCTCGTCACCTCCGCCAACGTCGCCTGCGGCTTCCACGCCGGCGACGCGTCCACCATGCGCCGGGTCTGCGAGGGCGCCGCCGAGCGCGGGGTGGCCGTCGGCGCGCAGGTCGGCTACCGGGACCTCGCCGGCTTCGGCCGGCGGCACATCGCGTACGCCTTCGCGGAGCTGCGTGACGAGGTCACCTACCAGCTGGGCGCCCTGGACGCGTTCTGCCGGCTGTTCCGCACCCGGGTCCGCTACCTGAAGCCGCACGGGGCGCTCTACCACGCCGCCGCCTGCGACGAGACCCAGGCGGCGGCGCTGGTCGCGGCGGTCGGCGACTACGACGACCAGCTGCCGCTGCTCTGCCTGCCCGGCTCGGTCCTCGCCCAGCTCGCCGCCGGCGCCGGGCTGCGGGTGGTCGCCGAGGGCTTCGCCGACCGGGGCTACCTGCCCAACGGCTCGCTGGTGCCGCGCACCGCACCCGGGGCGCTGGTCACCGACCCGGAGGAGGTGGCCGCCCGGGCCGTGCGGATGGCCACCGAGCGGACCGTGGTCGCGGTCGACGGCAGCGTCGTCCCGTGCCCGGTCGAGTCGATCTGCCTGCACGGCGACACCCCCGGCGCGGTCCGCTGCGCCGAACTGGTGCGCGCCGCCCTGATCGACGCGGGGGTGACGCTCACTCCGTTCGCGTGACGTCAGGCGTCGTCCAGGCCCCTGAGTACCAGTGGGAGCCGGGCGGCGGCACCCTCGACCACCCGGACCGGTACGCCCCAGTCCTGCCGGGTCAGGTGGCAGGCCGCGTGCTCGACGTCCGCGTCGCAGGTCGCCGCCTGCGCGGTCACCTGGAGCACGCCCCCGGCCACCGTGCCGTCGACCACCAGCCGGCGGGACAGCTCGGTGCCGGTCCCCGCCCCCTCCAGCAGCAGCTCCGGCGGCGACGCCGAGACCACCAGTCGCGTCGACGGGCCGTACGTCTCGTCGAGCTTCTGCCCCGGCGCAGGCGTGAAGATCACGTCCAGGGTCACCTCGCCGGCCGCCACGTCGGTGGGCTTGCGTTCGGTGCGGTGCCGGGGACCGTCGACGGTGCTTGCGCCGGCCGCCGAGAGCGCGCCGGGCGCCAGCCGGGTCAGCCGGTGCGCGGCGGACTCCACCACGAGCACCTCGCCGGCCGGGGTGAGCACCAGGTCGCTCGGCTCGGCGAGCCCCTCGGCGACCGTCGAGACCCGGTTGCTCTCCGGGTCGAAGCGGCGGACCGCCCCGTTGTACGTGTCGGCCACCAGCACCGAGCCGTCCGGCAGCGCGCACACCCCCAGCGGGTGCTGGAGCAGCGCCTCCGCCGCCGGCCCGTCGACGTGCCCGAAGTCGAAGAGCCCCTGCCCGACGGCGGTGCCCATGACGTCGTTCTCGACGTACCGGATCGCGCTGGTCTCGCTGTCGGCGATCCAGAGTCGGGCGCCGTCGGCGGAGACGGAGAGGCCCGACGGCTGCGCCATCCACGCCTCGGCCAGCAGGCCGTCGCGCAGGGCCTCGACGGTGGTGCCCGCGTACATGCCGGCGGTGCGCTTCACCGGGTCGAACCACCAGAGCTGGTGGATGCCGGCCATCGCGATGACGACCTTGTCGTCGTACCAGGCCAGGTCCCAGGGGGAGGAGAGGTCGACCGAGAGCGCGTCGTGCGAGTGGTCGTCGACCGTGGAACGCCACTGCCGGCCGGTGCCGGCGACCGTCACCACCTCGCCGTCGGCCAGTCGTACGCCGCGCAGCAGGTGGTTGACGGTGTCGGCGACGACGAGGTCGTAGCCGGCCACCTCGGCGGTGTGCGCCGGCAGCAGACACAGCCCCTGCGGCTCGGAGAAGGTGGCCGCCCCGGCGGGACCGTCGGCCCGGCCCCGGCTGCCCGTGCCGATCCGCCGGACCAGCGTCTCGCCGTCGGGGGCCAGTTCCGCAAGCGAGTGCCGGGCCGAGTCGGACACGAGCAGGTTGCCGTTCTCCAGCAGCACCGCCTTGCCCGGGAAGCGCAGCGTGGTCTGCGGCTCGGCGGGCGGGACGTACGGGCCGTCGCCCCGGTGCAGGGTGCCCTTCGCCTCGTGGGTGGCGATCAGGTCGTCGACGAGGCGGGCGAGCCCTTCGGCGTGACCCTCGCCGGCCATCGTCGCCACCACGTAGCCCTCGGGGTCGATCACCGACAGGGTGGGCCAGGCGCGGGCCGCGTACTGCTGCCACATGTCCAGCTCGGGGTCGTCGAGCACGGGGTGGTGGACGCCGTACCGCTCCACGGCGGCGGCCAGCGCGTCCGGGTCCTTCTCGTGCTCGAACTTCGGCGAGTGCACGCCGATCACGACGAGCACGTCGCCGTACTTCTCCTCCAGCGGGCGCAGCTCGTCGAGCACGTGCAGGCAGTTGATGCAGCAGAAGGTCCAGAAGTCGGCGATCACGATCTTGCCCCGCAGATCGGACAGCTTCAGCTCTCGCCCACCCGTGTTGAGCCACTGCCGGCCCCGCAGTTCGGGGGCACGTACGCGCGGTGTCGTTCCCATGCCCGCCAGCCTGCCACGTCGGGCTCGCGTGAAGTCGGACCCGTGACCCGGACGACAGCGGCGAGCCGGGCTAGCGGGCGCGGGCCCAGCCGGTGAAGCGCACCGCCAGGTCCGCCGGCGGACTGCCATGGTCCAGCCCGGCGAGTTCCTCGGCGGCCTCGTCGCACAGCTCGGCGAGATGGACCATCAGCGCGTCGCGGTCCTCGCGGTACTTCGCGAGCAGGAGAAGCTTCGCCGTCGAGCAGGGCCACGCCACCCCGCAGGCGCCACAGCGCCACGTGGGCCGGCTGGGGACGTGGGCGCGGACGTGCACCATCAGCCCACCGCCGCGCGGGGGCGGGCCGGCGGCCGTCGTGCGGGGGCGGGCCGCGCCGGGGGCGGCGCGGTGACGACCCACTCAAGGCCCTCCCGCAGTACGAACAGCTCGCGCTTCGCCACCGCGCGGCCCTTGGCGTCGAGCTGGTAACCCTCGAACCAGAGCCAGCCGTACGGCGGGAAACGGTCGACGAGTTCGCGGATCACGCGGACGCGCATCGGGGTCACGAACTGCGGCGACGCCGCCCGGGTCAAGTGGAGGACCTCGCCGGCCCGCAGCATCCGTACGGGTGGCGGCGTCCGGGCGGTCACCAGCGGCTCCCGTTCCGCCGGGCCGACCAGCGCGACGCCGGAACGACGTTGCCCACGCGGCCTGGGCCCCGGTACGGCGGGATGAAGGGACCGATCGGCCCCGGGAGGATCGGGCGGGCCGGCGGCGGATTGCTCTTCGGCGCGGGTCTCAGCTTCGGCCTCTCCTCGGGCATCGCTCTCCCTTGTCCGGCGGGTAGGTGGGAGGGCCGCCCCTGTTGCTCGCCCAGAGCGGCCCCGTCAGCGCGACCGGCGGGCTCCCATCGCCTCCACCGGCTCGCGCCGTCTACGAAGCACCCTGCCGAGGGTTGCCGGACAATCACCCAGCGTTAGATGATTTCTCGGGAACGTTCCGATCGCTCCAGAAGGGACGCGGCATGAACCATGCGTTTGTGGCGGCGCTTGCCGAGGCGTGCGAGACAGCCGAAAGTCTGGGAGGTCGCCTCGGAATTCATCCGAAGACCGTCGCTCGGTGGGCAAACCCGGGACGTATTCCGCAGAGTCGGCACCGTGCCGAAGTCGCGAAGATCTTGGGCAAGAACGTGTCGGAACTTGGCCGGACTTGCTCAACCGGCGCGAACCTGTGTGGTTCCGACCGTGGGTCGACATCGAGCGTGAGGCGGTAGCCCTAAGGGCGTTCCAACTCGCCTGGGTGCCGGGCCTCCTTCAGACCAGGGCTTATGCGCGGGCCACGTTCACAGGCCAGCCGCTGGCGCCGGACGAGGTAGGCGAGTTGGTCTCGGCACGCGTTGCCCGTCAGGCGATCCTGACTCGCGATCGCGGACCTCTGTTCGTCGCGGTGCTGGACGAGGGAATCATCCGTCGTCCCGCAGCAGGAGACCGGAGACTCATGGCGGAGCAGCTAGCCCATCTGGTGAGCTGCGCCGGGATGCCGAACGTTCAACTCCACGTCGTGCCGCGTGAGACATCGACTTATCCAGGCCTCGACGGACCGTTCACACTCGCCGAGCTTCCCGACGGGACGCGCGTGGCGCACGTCGATAGCCAGGCGCGCGCGCAAATAGTCGACCAAACTTCCGACATTGCTACGCTGGAGCACCGGTGGGAACGCATACGGGGTGAGGCTCTTCCCCGAGGGCGCTCCTTGGAACTTCTCAGAGAAGCGGCAGCATCATGGACCTGACCGGCGCGCAGTGGCGCAAGAGCACGAAGAGCGGTGGCAACGGCGGCGACTGCGTCGAGGTCGCCGGCAATCTTCCGGGTGCAGTAGGGGTCCGCGACTCGAAGGACCCGACCGGGCCGGCCCTTGTCTTCGCCCCGGCCGCTTGGCGTGCCTTCGTCGCCCAGGTCGCCGAACGACCCTGACCATCAGGCTTCCGTAGGCGCCTGTCCCCGCATCCACGGGGCGGGCGCTTTCGTTTCCGTACGACCGGCAGTGCCGTTGTCGGCATCCGCTCCACGGCGCTGCCGGCCGCTACGGACGACGGTGGGGCCACGGTCTCCCGTGGCCCCACCGTCGTCTTCGTCTGCTACTGGCCCGCCGGCTTGAGGCAGAGCACGCGGTTCGTCCCGCCGCCCTTGAGCACCACGTGCGGCTGGGTCGGGTCGGCGCACTTGTCCTTCGCGTCCACCTTGGAGACCACGGTGAAGGCGCCCGCCTCGCCGCACTCCGCCGCCGCCGCCGTCTCGCCCGACTTCTTCACGCAGCTGCCGACCGCCGGGTCGAACGCCGGGGCCGGGTCGTCGCCGCCGACCTTGCCGAGCAGCATGAGCAGCCCCAGCGGCACCGCCAGGATGAGCACCGCCGCGACGAGCACCGCGGCGAGCACCCGGCCGTTGCGGACCTTGGGCGTGGGGGCCGGCTCGGCCTTCGGCTCCGCGATCGGCTTGAACGAGTCGAAGCGGTTCTGCTCCTGCTCCGGGCCGCCCTGGTCCCAGGGGCCGGGCTGCTGCGGGGGCGGCGGGAACGCCGACGGGAACGCGCCGCCCGACGTGGGCGCGGCGGTCGGGGCGGGCCCGTAGCCGGGTGCCGCGCCGGCGGCGTTCGGCGTACCGAAGGGGTCGGCGGGCCGGTCGGCGCTGTCGTGCGGCCGGACCCCGTTCACCGGCCGGTCGCTGGCCGGCGGGTCGACGAAGGACGGTACGCCCGGCGGGAAGGCCGGGGGCGCGGCCGGCGAGGCGGGCGCCATCGGGGCGACCGCGCCGAAGACGGCGGTTCCGCTCGGTGCCCGGTCCCGGTCGTCGAAGCGACCCTCGTGGCCCTGGTCGAACCGGTTGTCCTGACCCTGGTCGAAGCGCGGCTCCTGGTCGAAGCGCGGGTCCGGTCCCTGGCCGAAGCGCGGGTCTGGTCCCTGCTCGAAGCGCGGGTCTGGTCCCTGGCCGAAGCGCGGGTCCGGTCCCTGGTCGAAGCTGGGCGTCGGCGCGTGGTCCGGCCGGTGTCCGCGCGGGTCCTCCTGCTCCGGCTCGTCCGCCGGCTCAGGGCGGGCCGGTCGGCCGTACACCCGGGGCTGCGGCGCGGGCGCACCGCCCGGTCGCAGGGCCTGGTCGGTCGGCGGCAGCACCCGGCTGGCCAGCGGCACCGAGGCGCTCGCCGAGACGCTGCCGGCGGCCGGTTCGGCACCCTCCGGCGACGGTACGCCCGCCCGCCCGCCCACCTCCGGGGAGGTGCGCGGCGCGGGGACCACCGGACCGGCGGGCGACTGCGGCTCGTCGTGCCGGGAGCCGGCCTGGGCCCAAGCCGGCTGCTCCTGCTCGTACGCCGGCAGGCCGCCGTCCCGGCCGGGCTGCTCGGGGGCGAACTGGGCCGGCGGCGCGTAGTCGACGGGCGGGGCGGAGGCCAGGCTGGCACCGGGCACCCGCTGCTCCTGCGGCGGCAGCGGCACGGCGTTGGCCGGCGAGATGCCGGGCCCCGGTGCGGGCTGGTAGATCGGGGGCTCCTCGGCCCGCTCGGGCTCCCAGCCGTTGCCGGCCCGGCCCGGGGCGGGCTCGCCCGCCTCCGCGCGGCCCCACGCCTCGTCCGCCGACCACGGCTCGACGTCCGGTACGGCTGGGCGCTCGGCGGCGTTGCCGGCCCACTGCGGCGGGTTCTCCGCAGCGGGACCCCACGGCTTCGGCCCGCCGTCGCCGGGCGCCGGGACGGAGGCGCGACCGGGCGGGGTGGAGGTGGGCTGAGGGGCGCCCCAGCCGTTCGCGTCCCGGTCGTCGGACTGCGAGGGCACGGACGCGGCACCCCGTGCGGAGCGCTCGTCCCGGGCCGGCCACTCGCCGCCCTGGGGCTGGTCGTCCCGGGACGCGTCGTCCCGGGAGGCGGCCCAGGCGCCACCCGGAGGCTGCTCGCCCTGCTGCTGGTCGCCGGCCCAGCCGCCGGAGCGGTTGGGGTCGTCCTGCTGCTGTCCCGGGTTCCAGCCGTTGGCGGGGTCCTGAGGGGACTCGGCGTTCCAGCCGCCGGAGCGGGAGGGGTCGTCCTGGGCGGGCCAGGGCTGGGGGTTGGGTGCGGGCTGCGGGACCCGGGCGGCGCCGCGGGCGGCGGGCTCGGGCTGCGCCCAGGCGGGGGACGCCTGCTCGCCGGCTCCCCAGGCGGGCTGCTCGGCCTGCGGCTGGCCGCCGGGCCAGCCGCCGGAGCGGTTCGGGTCGTCCTGCTGCCAGCCGCCGGAGCGGTTGGGGTCGTCCTGCTGCTGGCCGTCGCCGGGGCGGTCGGCGTCGTTCTGCTGCGCGGCCCAGTCGCCCTGCGCGGGCCGGTCGTCGGGGGTGGCACCGCCGGCCCAGCCGCCGGGTCGGGGCTGCTCGTCCTGCTGCTGCTGGTCGCCGGCCCAGCCGCCGGAGCGGTTGGGGTCGTCCTGGGCGGGCCAGGGCTGGGTGGTGGGTGCGGGCGCGGGCGCGGGCGCGGGCTGCGGGACCCGGGCGGCGCCGCGGGCGGCGGGCTCGGGCTGCGCCCAGGCGGGGGACGCCTGCTCGCCGGATCCCCAGGCGGGCTGCTCCGGGGCGGCGTGCGGCGGCTGCGGGGCGGCGGCGGCCCAGGCCGGACCGGCCTGCTCCTGCGCGCCCGGCCACGGCGGCTGCGGCGGCTGCGGCGACGCGCCGGACGGTCCCCACTGGCCGGACTGGGCCGGGTCGGTCTGCTGCGGCGCCTGGGCGGCCCACGCGGGGGCCGGCTGCTGTTCACCCTGCGCGCCCCAGGCGGGCGGGTTCGGTCGCTCCGACGGGGGCGGGGGTGCCCAGCCCAGATCGGGGGCGCCGGCGCCGTATCCGTTGTCCTGCTGTGCCGGGCGGTCGCCGTACGGCGCCGGTCCGCCGGCGCCCGGCGACACCTCGTCCGGCTGCTGGCCGGGGTGGTGCGTGCCCTCGGACGTCATGCGTGCGCCTCCTCCATCACCTGTCGGCCGCCACTGCCGATCGGTCTTCTCGGCAGGGTGGCCGGCGTCGCCGGTGTACCGGCCGTGCCGGCTCCCCGCACCGTATCCGGTGACCGCCCGAGGGCGACCGGGGAGCACGATCGTCACTCCCCGTGGCCGGATGGTGTCGAGCGGCTTCTATCGACTCGACTGCTCCGGGTCGGCGGGCGACGACCGAAGCCCACCGTACCGGGCGCTGAGGCGAGGTGGAATCCCGGTGTCAACCGCTGCGAAACGCCGATGACCCGCCCGGGCGGACCGGGCGGGTCATCGATCTGGAGGAGGTGAGAAAGGTTCCGGGCGTCAGCTCATGTGACGCTGGGCGATGGCGAGGATCTCTTCGCGGACCGCGGGCGAGTTGGCGGAGCGCAGCGCGTGCTCGATGGCACGGGCGCGGCGGTTGGCGTCGCGGCGGTTGCGGATTCGCTCGATCATGCTCATGGGTCTCTCCTCCTGGCTATTCGGTTGTCAGCCCCTTGATGTCTTCCATTGAACCCCAAGACGGTCGCAACTTCCATCGATTATTAGGTGAGCTGGGACACGGGCCGAACAATCGAAGGTGAGGGGGGCCTGTGACCCACGCAATCCTCTGTCTCTAGGGGCGGCCGGCGCCGGGCGTGCGCGCGCCACAAAAGGACACGGCCGGTGTGCCGGGCGTCAACCCGTCGCACACCGGCCGTTCGGCTGGCGTCAGGACCGTCAGGTCCAGGCGAGCAGCGCCGCCTCCGGGTCGGCCAGGAACTCCCCGATGTCGCGCAGGAACTTCGAGCCCAGCTCACCGTCGATGATCCGGTGGTCGAAGGAGAGGCCCAGCGTGGTGACCTGACGCGGCCGGACCTTGCCCTTGTGGACCCAGGGCATCTCGCGGACCGCGCCGAAGGCGAGGATCGCCGACTCGCCCGGGGGCAGGATCGGCGTACCGGTGTCCACCCCGAACACGCCGACGTTGGTGATCGTCAGCGTGCCGCCGGACATGTCGGCCGGCGAGGTCTTCCCGGCCTTGGCCGTCTGCACCAGGCCGGTCATCGCGTCCGCCAGCTCGCGCAGCGAGAGTCGCCCGGCGTCCTTGATGTTCGGCACGATCAGCCCGCGCTCGGTGGCCGCCGCGATGCCCAGGTTGACGTAGTCCTTGACGACGATCTCGTCGCCGGCCCAGGTCGAGTTGACCATCGGGTGGCGCTTGACGGCCAGCAGCACCGCCTTGGCCACCAGCAGCAGCGGCGAGACCCGCACGTCGCGCCACTCCCGCCGGTTGCGGAGCCGGTCCAGGGCCTTCATCGCCCGGGTCACGTCGACGGTGAGGAACTCCGTCACGTGCGGCGCGGTGAACGCCGAGCGGGACATGTTCTCGGCGGTGAGCTTGCGTACCCCCTTGACGGGGATGCGCTGCTCGCGGTCCGCGCCGAAGCTCGCGACCGCCGTGGCCGGCGCCGACACCGCGAGCGGCTCGGCCGCCGCCGTGGCCCCGCTCGCCGCCCGCTGTACGTCCTCCCGGGTGATCGAGCCCAGCGGCCCCGACCCGGTCAGCGCGGACAGGTCGACGCCGAGATCCTTGGCGAGCTTCCGCACCGGCGGCTTGGCCAGCACGGGCCCGCCGGCCGGTCCGTGACCGTTCGACGGCGCAGTGGCCACCGGGGCCGGCTGCGTCGGTGCGACCGGCTGCGCGGCCTGGGCCGGCACCGGTGTGTCGCCCCTGCGCGGTCGGCGCTTGGCCGCCGCGGTGCGCGGGCCGTAGCCGACCAGCACGGCGGTACGGCCGCCCGGGGCGGGACCGCCGATCAGGCCCGGCTCGACCGCGCCCTCGGCCGGCGCCACCTCGACCGCGGCCAGCGACGCCGCCGACGGGGTGGGCAGGGCCGCGTCCGGGGCGCCGGTCGTCGACGCCTCGATCGGGCCGGCGCCCGGGTCGGTGTCGATCGCGATGATCGGCGTGCCGACCTCGACCGTGCTCCCCTCCGGGTGGAAGATCGACTGCACCTGGCCCGCCCACTTCGCCGGGATCTCGACGGCCGCCTTGGCCGTCTCCACCTCGACGATCGGCTGGTTCAGCTCGATGACGTCGCCGACCTTGACGAGCCACGCGAGGATCTCGCCCTCGGTCAGGCCCTCGCCCAGGTCGGGCAGGTTGAACTCCTTGATCCGCGACATGCCGCTCACCAGCCGAAGGTGCGGTCGACGGCGTCGAGCACCCGGTCGAGGTCGGGCAGGTACTCCTCCTCCACCCGGGCGGCCGGGTAGGGGGTGTCGAAGCCGGTCACCCGCAGCACCGGGGACTCCAGGGAGTAGAAGCACTCCTCGGTGATCCGGGCGGCGATCTCCGAGCCCAGGCCCAGGTTGCCCGGGGCCTCGTGCACGACCACGCAGCGACCGGTGCGCTTCACCGACTCGTACGCGGCGGTCAGGTCCAGCGGGGAGATCGAGCGCAGGTCGATGACCTCCAGCTCCCGGCCGTCCTCGGCGGCGGCGGTCGCCGCGTCCAGGCAGGTCCGCACCATCGGCCCGTACGCCAGCACCGTGGCGTCCGTGCCGGGCCGGACGACCCGGGACGAGTGCAGCGGGTAAGCCCCCGACAGCGGGCCGTCCAGCTCGACCGGGCCCTTCTCCCAGTAGCGCCGCTTCGGCTCCAGGAAGACGATCGGGTCGTCCGAGGCGACGGCCTGCTGGATCATCGTGTACGCGTCCTGCGGGTTGGCGCAGGACACCACCTTCAGGCCGGCGGTGTGGGCGAAGTACGCCTCCGGCGACTCCGAGTGGTGCTCGACCGCGCCGATGCCGCCGCCGAACGGGATCCGGATGACCATCGGGATCCGCACCTTGCCCTGCGAGCGGTAGTGCATCTTCGCCACCTGCGACACGATCTGGTCGTACGCCGGGTAGACGAAGCCGTCGAACTGGATCTCGCAGACCGGCCGGAAGCCGCGGATGGCCAGGCCCACCGCGGTGCCAATGATGCCGGACTCGGCGAGTGGGGTGTCGATCACCCGCTGGTCGCCGAAGTCCTTCTGGAGGCCGTCGGTGATCCGGAAGACGCCGCCGAGCTTGCCGACGTCCTCGCCCATGATGACGACCTTCGGGTCGTTCTCCAGGGCCCTGCGCAGACCGGTGTTGAGGGCCTTGCCGAGGGTGAGCGTCTCCGTGGCCATCAGTGGGCGCTCCCCTCGAACGACTCCATGTACTTCGTGAACTGCGCCCGCTGCTCGTCGAGCTCGGGGGACCCGTTGGGGTAGACGTGGTCGAACATCGTCACCGGCTCGGGGTTGGGCATGGCAAGCACCCGCTCACGCAGGTGCACCGACTCGGTGCGGGCCTGCTCGTCGACGGCCGTGAAGAAGTCCGCGTCGGCGATCTGCTGCTTCTCCAGGAACGCCTTCATCCGGGCGATCGGGTCCTTCGCCTGCCAGGCCTCGACCTCGCTGGCGATCCGGTAACGGGTCGGGTCGTCGGAGGTGGTGTGCGCGCCCATCCGGTAGGTGTAGGCCTCGATCAGGCTGGGGCCCTGGCCGAGCCGGGCGTTGTCCAGCGCGTGCCGGGTCACCGCGTACGACGCGAGCACGTCGTTGCCGTCCACCCGGACACCAGGGAAGCCGAAGCCGCCGGCCCGCTGGTAGAGCGGCACACGGGTCTGACGCTCCAGCGGCTCGGAGATGGCGTACTGGTTGTTCTGGCAGAAGAACACCAGCGGGGCGTTGAAGACGCTGGCCCAGACGAACGCCTCGTTGACGTCGCCCTGGCTGGTGGCGCCGTCGCCGAAGTAGGCGATCACCGCCTCGCCGTCCTCGGTGCCGGTCTTGCCGTCCATGTGGACGCCCATGGCGTAGCCGGTCGCGTGCAGGGTCTGCGCCCCGATCACGATCGTGTACATGTTGAACTTGAACTCGTTCGGGTCCCAGCCGCCCTGGTCGACGCCCCGGAACAGGCCGAGCGGCATGATCGGGTCGATGCCCCGGCAGTAGAGGACGCCGTGCTCCCGGTAGGTCGGGAAGGCCATGTCCTGCGTACGCAGCGCGCGTCCCGAGCCCACCTGCGCGGCCTCCTGGCCCAGCAGGCTGGCCCACAGGCCCAGCTCGCCCTGGCGCTGCAACGCGGTGGCCTCGGCGTCGAGCTTGCGGACCAGCACGAGGTCGCGGTAGAGCCCGCGGTACTCCTCGTCGGTGAAGTCGACGCGGTACTCGGTCCCGTCCGGGCCGGTCGCGCTCTCGATCCGCTCACCCTCCGGAGTGAGCAGCTGCACCAGCTGCGGGTCGCCGGTCGCACCCTTCTTGGACCGGGGTGCGGCCCGTCGGCCGCGACTGGAGACCCCGGGGTCGCCCTTTGCCATCCGTCTCTCCCTGTCTGTCTGCGTCGGCACCGGGGGGTCACCCGGCCGCGCAACTCGTGCGCCTGCCCGGCTGGTGCCGGACGGGTTCCTGGCGGCCGCGCCTAGCCCCGGTGGGGGTTGCCGCGCGGCGTGAGCCGGATTCTGGCCGAACCCGGATCGGGAGCGCCGGCGCCCAGCCGCGCCTGCCGCGAGGGTGCGCGGAGGTCGTGGCTGCGTTGCCGTCGTGGTCCATATTCGCATCACACGTGAGCGCGCCCACAGTGCGCCTGTCCCGGCCGCTCGCGGTGGCCCGCTTCGTCGCACGGCGCGCCCGGTGTCCGTTGCATCGACGCGCGGCCGATCCGGCGATGGTTCGTCACCGTTCGGCCAGATACGCGTGTCGACACGCTGTACAGGGTTGGCCGACCGACCGTCACTGGTCCAGGCTGATTGGCGCGGGATCGTCCGCGTCGGGGCGGTTTGCCGCTTCCTCGTGTCCGGGCGGTGCCCCGGGCGCTCGGGCCGGTCGCCGTACCGGCCCGTCCACCGCCAAAGTCGACGAAAGGGGTGTGTGGTGTCCGAGCCAGGCCCAGACCCCACCGTTCCCCTCCTCGGCCGGCACCGGGCCGGCGGCTACCGCCGGCTGGTCGGCGCACACCGTGCCCCCGGCTCGGGCGGGCCGTCCCGGGGCTACCTGTTCACGGTGGCACTGCTCGCCGGCACCGCGTCGATGCCCATCCTCGCCGCGATCAGCACCGGCTCCGCCACCGTCGGCAGCACGGCCCTGCCGGACGGCAGCACCCCGTTCCTCCCGACACCCTCGGTCGGCCCCGTGGTGATCCCGGTGCCGGCGACGGGTCGCCCCCCGGTAGTCCCGTCGACCCCGTCCCCCGCCGTGGCCGACCCGGGCGACTGGCGGACCCTCGTGCCCCTCCCGGGTACGCCGATCGTCGCGGCGCCCGCCCCGCCGCCGCTCGGCCCGGCGGCGCGTCCGAAGCCCCCGTCCCGGCCCGGCGGCCGGCCGGTACCGCCGCCCTCGTCCCCGAAGCCCTCGGCACCCCCGGCCCCGAAGCCTTCGGCGTCCCCGAGCCCGTCGCCGAGGCCCTCGCCGAGCCCCAGTCCGAGCCCGGCACCCACGCCGACCGGCGAGCCGACATCGGCGGAGCCGACGAGCACCCTCTCGCTACCGCCGCCCGAGCCCACGGCGTCCCCGGCGCCCAGCGCGTCCCCGGCACCCGACGATCCGACCGCCAGCGCGACCGTGGACCCCGGCCCGACCACCGGCGATCCCGGCGGGACCGGGCACCGGGACGGCCGGCTGCGGGTACGGTGACGGTCGACGGCAGGTGATCCACGGCGGGGCCCCGGCCCGGTCGGAGCGCCGGGGTACGGACGGGAACGGTTCCGGGCGGCGGCCCGGGGTGGACGCAGAGGCGGGGCGCTGAGCGGGACGGGCGGTTCGGACGCGGGACCCCACAGCCGTCCGGCCGCCCCGCCACCACCCGGCCGGACCCTCCGGCTCGCCCGGTTCGTGACCGAGTTGACCGCGCCCGCCGTGCTGGTCTCGGCGCTGACGCTGGCGGTCGGCTGGCACAGCGCCCGAGGCGCGCACGGGCTGGCCTGGGGACTGCTGGCCACGCTCTTCGTCAGCGGGATCCCGTTCGCGTACATCCTCGGCGGGGTGCGTCGCGGCCGGCTGACCGACCATCACGTGGGGATCCGAGAGCAGCGCCGCGTCCCGCTGCTGTTCGGGCTCTGCTCGGTCGCCGCCGGGCTGGCCCTGCTCGCCGTGCTCGGCGCGCCCCGACCGGTGCTGGCCCTGGCCGCCGCCGGGCTCGTCGGCCTGGTGGTCGCCGTGACGGTGAGCCACTGGTGGAAGATGTCGATCCACTCGGCGGTGGCCGCCGGCACGGTGGTCGTGCTGGTGCTCACGTTCGGGGCCGGGTTGCTAGCCACGGCGCCACTGCTCGTGCTGGTCGGTTGGTCCCGGGTCCGCCTGCGCGACCACACCGTGCCCCAGGTGGTCGCGGGCCTAACCCTGGGCGCCCTGGTAGCCGCCCTGGTCTTCGCCCCCCTGCGCTGACTCCCGCGGATCCAGCCGTGATCATGAGATTGGCGGCAGCCAGGAAGATCGACATCGCCGCCAACCTCATGATCAACGCGGCGGGCCGCCTGAACCAACGACGACACGAGACGCGCCGGGGTGGAGTCAGGCCGGGTCGTCCGTGAGGCGGTGGCGGTTGGCCTCGATCCAGGCGTCCAGGGCGGCCGGGTCGTCGGGGTCGACGCCGTCGGCCATCAGCTGCGCGACGGCGGCGGTGGCGGGACTGCGGCGCTCGCCCGTGCTGTAGAGGCGGGCGAACTCCGGCACCATCTCCTCGACGGCCGTGTCGATCTGCGTCGCCGCCTGCTCGGGCAGCCCGCGCTTGCGGGCGGCGTAGCCGGCCCAGGCGCGCAGCACCCGGGGCAGCAGCGCGGCGTCGTCCATGTCCAGCACCGCGCGCCGATGCACCCAGTCCAGCAGGAACAGCCCGGCCACGGTGGGGCTCCACCGCAGCGGGTCGGCGTCCGGGAAGCTGGCCGCGTGGTCCAGCAGCAGGCTGAGGCAGAAGTGCAGCGAGGCCAGCTCCGCCCCGTCGATGGTGTCCAGGCCGAACCGGGCCGCCTCGGGCGAGGCGAGGAACCGGCGGACCAGGTCCGTACGCTCGGCGGCGGAGAGCGGTTCGGCGGCGGGCGCGGGGGCCGCCCCGGCCGCCTGCGGCAGCCGTGCCAGCCGGGCGCCGAGCAGGGCGCGGTCGGTGGCGAGCGAGCCCTCCCCGGGCAACTCGGTCAGGCCGTCGGTGATCGCGAGGTGGCGGGTCACCTCGGCGCGCATCCGGGCCGGCTCCTCGTCGCGGAACCAGGTCAGCTCGTCCCCGGCGCACATCTGCCGGACCTGGTCGAGGATGCGGTCGGGCGGTCCGCCGACGAAGACGTCCTTGGTGATGCCGATGTTGTGGTCGAGCAGCGTCACCACGGCGTGCGCCGAACCGCCGGCCGGGTCGTCGTAGGCGAAGGTCGCCAGGTAGGAGGTCTGGTCGCCGTACACGTCGCCGTAGGACCAGCAGCCGGTCAGGTGCACGCGGCCGAGCTGACCGGCCCAGGCAGGGGTGGCGGCGCCCGGACGGACCCGGTCGGTGCCCTCGGCGTCGGGCACCAGCGCGGCGAAGACGGAACGGATGGTGGTCGCCGCGGCCGAGCGGCGGCGGGAGGTGGCGGCCAGGAAGCCGGCCACGAAGTCCCGGACGGCGGCGTCACGTTCGGTCTCCGCGACCGAGTAGACGCTGCCGAGCAGGGCCGCGCCGAGCATCTCCGCGTCGAGGGCGTTGTCCAGCTTGGCCACGTCGCGGGCGGCGTGCAGCACCGCGTCGTACGGGGTCTGAGGCGTTCCCATCCACCGACCCTACGCCGCCGCCCGCCCCGGAACGGTACGAGCGACCCGAGCGTCCGGCCCGCGTCGCGCCGCCACGCCGCCGACCTGCGGTTGTCGTGGCACGGGATTTCCGGCTCAGCGGCCGGCGGCCTCCCCCAGGGCCGTACGGGCCTCGGCGTAGGAGGCGAGCACCGTCCGCACCGGGGCCAGCACGTGCTCCTCGCCGACCGTCGCCACCGCGTCCGTGAGGCGCCGCTCGGCCCGGCGACGGGCGCGGCGGGCCGCCCAGCGGACGATCGGCCTGGTCAGGGCGGCCACCAGCAGCCCGGCGAGCAGGCCGCCGAGGAGCAGCAGGGTGGGCAGCGGCACCTCGCCGACCATCGGGTGCTCCAGCGCCGGCAGGCCCAGCGCGCGCAGCGCGTAGCCGAGCGCCAGCCAGCCCAGCCCGGCCAGCGCGGCCAGGGTCACCAGCCACTGGAGGCCGCCGACGAACCGCCACCAGAGCGGTCGCCGGTCCATGCCCAGGTCCGTGCCGGCCACCGCGCGGTCCAGCGCGTCCGGCAGGTCGGTGAGGCGGGAGCGGGCGGCGGCGGTCACCGCGGCCGGCCAGGCGGCGGGCAGGTCCGCCCCGGTCCGGTCGGCCACCGACCGGATCGCCAGCCCGAGCGCCGCGCGTTGCGCCGCGGTGGGGTCGGGCACCGAGGTCGCGGCGACGAGGCTCTCCGCCGGTTCGTCGCGCCCGGCGGCCGGGCCGGGCAGGTGCAGCCGGCGCAGCGGGTCGGGCCGCAGCCGCCGCCAGCCCCGGACCAGCGGCCAGCCGGTGGTGGCGGCGCCCCGGTGCCGGTACGCCTGCTCGACCGCGTCGGCGACCGCCGGCACCCCGGCCGCACCGGCGAGCGCCCGGTGCAGCGCGCTGACGGCGGCGTCGTCGGGTCCACCAGCCGGGGAGGCGCCGCCGACCAGCTCTTCGAGCCCGGCCACCACCGCGTCCACGTCGCCCTGGAGCCGCCGCAGCGCGGCCTGCCGCTCGGCCACCGTGCGTTCCAGCGCCTCCCGCAGCCCGACCATGCCCGCCGGGTCGACGGCGGTGGTCGCCAGCAGCGGTACGCCCTCCAGGCCGTCGGAGTCGAGCAGCCGGCGCAGGTCGGCCAGCACCCGGGGCAGCTCGGCCGGTGGCAGCCGGTCGGCCTGGTTGAGCACGACCAGGGTGACGTCCCGGTGCCGGTGGAACTCGCGCAGGTAGTTGGTGTGGATGACGCGGTCGGCGTACTTCTGCGGGTCGACCACCCACACCACGAGGTCGACCAGGCCGAGCAGCCGGTCCACCTCCAGCCGGTGCGACCGCTGCACCGAGTCGAAGTCGGGCAGGTCGAGCAGGATCAGCCCGTGCAGGGCGGACTCGTCGTCGCCGTCCAGCACGCTCTCCCGGACGAACCGGTGCCGGGGCAGCACGCCCACCCAGTCGAGCAGGCGGTTGCCGCCGTCGAGCGGCCCCCACACGCAGGCGTGCGCGACGCCGGTGGTGGGGCGGCGCACCCCGACCGTGGAGAGTTCCATCCGGGCGAGCGCGTTGAACAGGCTGGACTTGCCGCTGCCGGTCGCGCCGGCGAGGGCCACCACGGTGTGGTCGCGGGAGAGCGCCAGCCGGGTGCCGGCCCGCTCGACGAGGGTGTGCGCCGACACGAGCCGCGCGTCCGGCAGGTGGCCGTCGACGACAGTGAGGAACCGGCGTACGGCGTCGAGGCGGGCGACGAGCGCGTCGGCGTCCACCCGCTGGTCTCCGCGGAACGCCTCGCGCATCCGCCCGACGATGTTGGTCATGACCCTCCGTCCCCGGTGCCGGGCGGGCCCGCGACGGCCGCGCCGGAGAGGTCGCTGCGGTTGCGGGCGATCTCCACCCGGTCGGCGGCGCCGCGCAGGGCCTCCGCGGTGTCCGCGGCGGGCCGCGCCTGCGCCGTCCGGTCCAGGTAGCGGGCGGCCTCGTCGTCGAGCAGGGCCCGCACCCGGTCCAGCAGGTCGGCCCGGGCCTTGGCGGCCAGCGTACGCACGGCCTGGTCGCCGAAGATCGCCTGGAGCACGGTCTGCGCGGCGACGGTCGTGCCGGCCCCGGTGGCCACCTCCAGCCCGGTGGGGATGAACGCCGTCGAGGCGAACACCGCGATCATGACGGCGAGCCCGGTGGCGTTCACCGCGTACGCGGCCGTCCGGGCCACGAAACGGCGGTCGCCGCCCTCGGCGCGGACCAGCTCCAGCACGCCCCGCTGCCACTCCCGCACCAGCCGCTCGGCCCGTTCGGGCAGGTCGGCGGAGGGGTGGGCCAGCTCAGGGTCGAGCAGCGCCGCCCCGGCGGGATGCGCCTTCCACCCGGTGTACGCGTTCTCGGCCGCCTCGGCGGCGACGCCCCGCAGCAGGGTCACCAGCTGGGACTCGATGGCGTCCCGCAGCTCGGACGCGGGCGCGGGCCGGCCGGTGACCGCCGCCACCACCCGGTCGCGGAGCCGCCCGATGCGGGCCTCCATGGTGCGGAAGAACTCGCCGGTGCCGACGAACTCCTGCCAGCGGGCCAGCACCTCGCCGCGGAGCAACCGGCCGTCCTTCAGCCCCTGCCCGACGGTCCGGTACGCCCCCCGGTACGCGGCCAGCACCCGCTCGTCGAGCGCGTCGGCGGCGGTGACCTGCTCCTCGGCGGCGTCGGCGAGCCCCTCGACCGCCGGGTGCAGCGCGGCGAGCGCGCCGTCCAGGGTCTGCCGGACCACGGCGGCGCGGGCGTCGGCGTCGGCGGCCAGCCGGGCGAACCAGGCGGCGAGCGGCGCGGTGACCCGCTCGGGCAGCAGGCCCTGCCCGTCGACCCAGGTCTCCGGCAGCACGAAGAGCGGGGCCGCCCCCAGCTCCTGCGCGGCGAGCATCTCCGACAGGTGGGCGGCGATCTCGTCGGCCGCCTCCGGAGGCACCCGGTCCAGCACCATGGCGATGACCGCGCCCCGGGCCCGGGCGCTGCGCAGCAGCTCCCAGGGGACGGCGTCGGCGTAGCGGGCGGCGGTGGTGACGAAGAGCCAGAGGTCGGCGGCGGCCAAAAGCTGACCGGCCAGGGCCCGGTTGGCGTCGACGACGGAGTCGATGTCGGGGGCGTCGAGGAAGGCCAGCCCGGCCGGCAGGGCCGGGGCGGTCACCAGTTGCAGGGTGCGCGGGTCCTCGCTGGGCTCGGTGGTGCGGGTGAGGCCGGGCAGCAGCTCGCCCTGACGGAACCAGCCCGAGTCGGCCGGGTTGCAGACCAGCACCGGGGATCGGGTGGTCGGGCGGAGCACCCCGGCGGCGCTCACCCGCGCCTGCACCAGGCTGTTGACCAGCGTGGACTTGCCCGCGCCGGTGGACCCGCCGACCACCACGAGCAGCGGCGCGTCGAGCCGGCGCAGCCGGGGCAGCAGGTAGTCGTCGAGCTGGTCGGTGAGGCTCCCGCCGGCGCGCCGGGCAGGCTCGGCGGAGGGCAGCGCGAGCGGGAACCGGGCCGCCCCGATCGCGGCGCGCAGGCCGGCCAGTGTGGCGGGCAGGCTGTCGTCCCCGGTGGTGGCGGGCCGGTCCTCCCCGGCGTCCGTGGGGCCGGTGCGGGCTGCGACGGTGGGCGTGCCGGCCGGGGTGGCGGGATCGCCGTGCGTCGTCACCGCTAAAGCGTGCCCGACCGACGCAAGGGAAGACAACCGATCGGTACGAACCTGGGGTTGCGTCGGGTCGACTCAACCCCGACTTGACGATTTCGCGGGGCGTGGCACTATTGAGTCAAGTTCACTCAACTTGTGGTGGGGTCGCTGCGGGCGACGCCCGCCGGGCAGCTCGACGGGCGTCGCCCGTCACCTGCCCACAACGTGATGAAGCGAGGAAGCGAAGATGGCACGTGCGGTCGGTATCGACCTCGGCACGACGAACTCCTGCGTCAGCGTTCTGGAGGGCGGTGAGCCCACCGTCATCGCCAACGCTGAGGGGTCGCGGACGACCCCGTCGATCGTCGCGTTCGCCCGCAACGGCGAGGTGCTCGTCGGTGAGGTCGCCAAGCGCCAGGCGGTGACGAACCCGGACCGGACCATCCGCTCGGTCAAGCGGGAGATCGGCACCAACTGGTCCGTCGACATCGACGGCAAGAAGT
Source organism: Micromonospora sp. USAFONa4 (assembly GCF_057197825.1). Taxonomy (NCBI): domain Bacteria; kingdom Bacillati; phylum Actinomycetota; class Actinomycetes; order Micromonosporales; family Micromonosporaceae; genus Micromonospora; species Micromonospora sp. USAFONa4. Next base: position 3,490,125 of record NZ_CM170072.1, read on the forward strand.
ACACCCCGCAGGAGATCTCGGCCCGCACGCTGATGAAGCTCAAGCGGGACGCCGAGGCGTACCTGGGCGAGCAGATCACCGACGCGGTGATCACCGTCCCGGCCTACTTCAACGACGGCCAGCGCCAGGCCACCAAGGAGGCCGGCGAGATCGCCGGCTTCAACGTGCTGCGGATCGTGAACGAGCCGACCGCGGCGGCCCTGGCGTACGGGCTGGACAAGGGCTCCAAGGAGCAGACCGTCCTGGTCTTCGACCTCGGCGGCGGCACCTTCGACGTGTCGCTGCTGGAGCTGGCCGAGGGCGTCGTCGAGGTCAAGTCGACCAGCGGCGACAACAACCTCGGTGGCGACGACTGGGACCAGCGGATCATCGACCACCTGGTGAAGACCTTCCGCGGCGAGCACGGCATCGACCTGGGCCAGGACAAGATGGCCCTCCAGCGGCTCCGCGAGGCGGCCGAGAAGGCCAAGATCGAGCTGTCCGCCGCCACCACCACCAACATCAACCTGCCGTACATCACGGCCGGCGCGGCGGGCCCGCTGCACCTGGACGTGACCCTCAGCCGGGCCGAGTTCCAGCGGATGACGCAGGACCTGCTGGACCGCTGCAAGGGCCCGTTCGAGCAGGCCGTGAAGGACGCCGGCATCAAGGTCTCCGACGTCGAGCACGTCATCATGGTCGGCGGCTCGACCCGGATGCCGGCCGTGACCGACCTGGTCAAGCAGCTCACCGGCAAGGAGCCCAACAAGGGCGTCAACCCGGACGAGGTCGTCGCCGTCGGCGCCGCCCTCCAGGCCGGCGTGCTCAAGGGCGAGGTCAAGGACGTCCTGCTGCTCGACGTGACCCCGCTGAGCCTGGGCATCGAGACCAAGGGCGGCATCTTCACCAAGCTGATCGAGCGCAACACCACCATCCCGACCAAGCGCTCCGAGGTCTTCACCACGGCGGACGACAACCAGCCGTCGGTGCTGATCCAGGTGTTCCAGGGCGAGCGGGAGATCGCGGCCTACAACAAGAAGCTCGGCACCTTCGAGCTGACCGGCCTCCCGCCGGCGCCGCGCGGCGTGCCGCAGATCGAGGTCACCTTCGACATCGACGCCAACGGCATCGTCAACGTCCACGCCAAGGACCTCGGCACCGGCAAGGAACAGAAGATGACGATCACCGGCGGCTCCTCGCTGCCGAAGGACGACATTGAGCGCATGCGCCGTGACGCCGAGGAGCACGCCGAGGACGACAAGCGTCGCCGCGAGGAGGCCGAGACCCGCAACCTGGCCGAGGCGCTCCAGTGGCAGACCGAGAAGTTCCTGGCCGAGAGCGGCGACAAGCTGCCGTCGGAGTCCCGTGACAAGATCAACGAGGCGCTCGGCGAGCTGCGCGGCGCGCTCGGCGGCCAGGACATCGAGAAGATCAAGTCGGCCCACGAGCGGCTGGCGCAGGTCTCCCAGGAGGCCGGCTCGCTGCTCTACGCCCAGCAGGGCGAGCAGCCGGGCGAGGCCGGTCCGGGCGCGGCGGGTGCCGCGGGCGCCGGGGCGACCGGCGGTACGCAGGCCGGTGGGCCCGCCGGCGGCGCGGACGACGTGGTCGACGCGGAGATCGTGGACGAGGACAAGGACAAGAAGTGACGGTTCGTCCCGGACACGGAACCACGGCAGAGGGATGAGGTAGCCCCATGACGGAGAAGCCACGAGCCGCCGACCCGGGTGCGACCGGGTCGACGCCGGGTGGCTCCGCGCCCGCCGAGCAGGCCGGCGACGGGCCGCGGGTCGTCATCCGTAACAACCGCAAGATCAGCGAGACGTCCGAGCCTGCTGCCGCCGACGCCGGCTCGGACGCCCCGGCCGAGGGTCTGGTCGAGGAGTCCGAGGTCGTCGTCGACGAGATCGAGGTCGAGGCGACCGAGGTGAGCGGGCCGCCGGTGGTGGACGCTCCGGCCCAGCCGGTCGACGGCGGCCCGAGCGCGCTCGGCGCCGAACTCGAGGCGCTGCGCAAGGACCTCGACGAGCGGACCCGGGACCTCCAGCGGGTGACGGCGGAGTACGCCAACTACCGCAAGCGGGTGGACCGGGACAAGGGTCTGGTCACCGAGCAGGCGACCGGCGCGGTGCTCGCCGCGCTGCTGCCGATCCTCGACGACCTGGACCGGGCCCGCGAGCACGGCGACCTGGTCGGGCCGTTCGGCAGCGTGGCCGACCAGCTCGTCGCGGCGCTCGGCAAGTTCGGGCTGACCCCGTTCGGCGAGCAGGGCGACCCGTTCGACCCGACCCGGCACGAGGCGGTCGCCCACCAGACCTCGGCCGACGTCACCGAGCCCACCTGCGTACAGGTGATGCGTCGGGGCTACCAGGTCGGTGAGCGGCTGTTGCGGCCCGCGATGGTCGCGGTCGCCGACCCGGAGTAGTGCGGAACGACGACCGGACCGTCCCGCCCGCCCGCAGAGGGCCGGCGGGACGGTCGGTCCCCAGCTAGGGAAGGGGGTGGACCGGTGAGTTCCAAGGACTGGATCGAGAAGGACTTCTACGCCGTGCTGGGCGTGGACAAGGCCGCCACCGCCGACGACGTCAAGAAGGCGTACCGGAAACTGGCCCGGGATTCGCACCCGGACCACAACCCCGGCGACCCGAAGGCCGAGGAGCGTTTCAAGGCCGCCTCCGAGGCGTACGCCGTCCTCGGCGACGACGCCAAGCGGCGCGAGTACGACGAGCTGCGGTCGCTGTTCGGCTCGGGGGCGTTCCGGCGCGGGGCCCGTGGCGCCGGCCAGCCCGGCGGCGTGCCGTTCGACGTCTCCGACCTGTTCGGCGGCGCCGCGGGCGGGGGCGGTGACCGCCGCTTCGGCGGGGCCGGCTTCCAGGACCTGTTCAGCTCGATCTTCTCGGGCGGTGCCGGCGGTCCCGCCGGCGGGGCGGCGGCCCGTGGCCCGGCCCGGGGGCGGGACGTCGAGGCCGAGGTGGCCCTCGACTTCGAGGACGCCGTACGCGGGGTGACGCTCCCGCTGACGCTGCGCGCCCCCGGGGTGTGCGACACCTGCCACGGCAACGGGGCCAAGCCCGGCACCCAGCCGCGCACCTGCCCGGTGTGCCACGGGGCCGGGGTGACCAACCGCAACCAGGGGTCGTTCAGCTTCTCCGAGCCGTGCCGCAACTGCCAGGGCGTGGGCACCGTCGTGGACGAGAAGTGCCCCGAGTGCCAGGGCACCGGCGGGGTCACCAAGACCCGCACGCTGAACGTCCGCTTCCCGGCCGGAGTGGCGGACGGTCAGAAGATCCGCCTGGCCGGGCGGGGCGAGCCCGGCGCGCGAGGTGGCCCGGCGGGCGACCTCTTCGTACACGTGAAGGTGCGGCCGGACGAACTGTTCGGGCGTACCGGCGACGACCTCACGCTGACGGTGCCTGTCACGTTCGCGGAGGCCGTGCTCGGCACGGACCTGCGGGTGCCCACCCTCGACGGCACGGTGACCCTGCGGGTGCCACCGGGCACGCCGAGCGGCCGGATCCTGCGGGCGCGGGGCAAGGGGGTGGTCCGCCGTGACGGTCAGGCGGGCGACCTGTTGGTGACCCTGGACGTGGTGGTACCCGCGAAGGTGTCCGACGAGGCGCGGGCGGCGTTGGAGGACTTCGCCGCGCAGACCCCGCCGGCCGCCCGGGAACATCTCGAGGCGCGGGTACGTCGATTCAGTTGACCCGGTGTTCAGTCGGCTCGGTGGAGTGCACGCGGAGGTGAGCGGGATGTCGGACGAGTTCGTCGGCTCGGGTGACCCTGCCTACGAGGCCAAGGTGCTGATGATCTCGGTGGCGGCGCGGATGGCGGGGATGCACCCGCAGACCCTGCGCCAGTACGACCGGTTGGGCCTGGTCCAGCCGGGACGTGCCGCCGGCGGCGGGCGCCGCTACAGCGTCCGCGACGTGGTGCTGCTGCGCGAGGTGCAGCGGCTCAGCCAGGACGACGGGATCAACCTGGCCGGGGTCAAGCGGATCATCGGGCTGGAGCGGCTGCTGGAGCAGGCGCAGCAGCGGGTGGCCCGGCTGGAGGCGGAGCTGGACGCCGCGTACCGGCGGATCGCCGAACTGGAGGCGCTGGCCCGCTTCCCCGGCAGCGACCTCGTGCCGACCAACCGCACCTCCACCGCGCTGGTGGTCTGGCGTCCCCGCCGGGGCCCCGAGCGCTGACGACACCTCGCGCGCCCGGCCGCTCTCCCGCGGCCGGGCGCGGTCGTCTTTCCGCTCCCGCTCGACTGCCCTGGGCGGGTCGTTCTCTGCTGCCGCGCGGCGACCCTCGCGTGGGCTGGGTTGCGATCGCCCGACGACGAACGGGCCGCAGGCCCCCGCACGGAGCCCACGAGCGTCCCGGCCCGCGCTCCGACGACGAACGGGCCGGGGCCCCCGCACGGAGCCCACGAGCGTCCCGGCCCGCACTCCGACGACGAACGGGCCGGGGCCCCCCGTGGGTCCCGGCCCGCACGTCGGCGGAACGTCAGTGCTCCGATCCGCCCTTTTCGCGGCGTCTCGCCTCGTCGCGTCCCTGCTCGGTGCCGTGGTCGGCCCGGTCGGCGAACGCGCCGTTCTTGACCTTGTCGGTGAAGCGGCCCTCGGTGACCCGGTCGAATCTCTCCCGGACGTTCTTCGCCACCTCGTCGAGCCGTTCCTCCGCCTGCTGGGCAACCTTCCTCGCGGCTTCCGTCATGGCTCCCCCTGCCATTGGAGTCCGGATTAAGCGGGTTGGACCTGATTCGCAGATTAGCGGATCCAGCGCCTCCCCCGCCGGCAAACCGGCAACCGCGACGAGTGGAACACCACGGGTGTCATCCAGGGGCGGAGACACCCATCGTGTTCCACTCGTGGCTCAGACGGAGCGGTGTTCGGCGACAGGGCGGACGTGACGCACCTGAGAAGCTGCCTGCGTTGCTCAGGCGATGCGGCGGTTCTCCCGGACCAGGCCGCCCTCGCACCAGTCCCGGTAGACGAAGAGTTCCGGGCGGGCCAGCAGCACCCGGCTGTTGTACGCCCAGGTGCGCATGAGGTCGTCGCCGTCGCGCTCGGCCTGCTCCACGAGCTTGCGGAAACGCCGCTTCGGGTGGGCGCGGAAGTTCGTCCGGATGCCGTCGGCGGCGTAGATGTAGAGGCAGTGCAGCGCGAACCGGCGCGCCGGGCAGGCCGGGTCCATCGCCAGGCCGAAGAGCACCGCCACCAGCCGGTCGCCGGAGACCAGCAGGTCCCAGTCCGGCGGCATCGAGGTCAGCGGTACGGAGTCCGGCTGGTAGGCCCACGCCCGCAACTCGGCGGGGGTCGGATCGACGGGGTTGGCGAAGCCGTGGAACGTCGACTCCTGCACGCTCACCGGCCAACCTTCCGCTCTGAACCCGCGCGGACGTCGGCCACCCGCGAGCTCTGGCTGCTGGGGCGAAACGGTAACCCGGAGCGCTGATCGGCGGTAGACCCCGCGCGGAGCAATTCGGCATCCATTGGCCGAGGGCCGACCCGACCGTACGGTCGGGTCGGCCCTCGGCCAACGTCGATCACTCCGCCACGGGTGCCGGCTGGGCCCGTTGCGCGGCGCCGCGCTGCCGCAGCCAGCGCTTGAACCACGCGAAGTCGGGCAGCCGCGCCAGCATCGGCCCGGTCACCACGGTGATCAGCACGTACGCCGTCGCGAGCGCCGCCAGTTTCGGCTCGACGCTGCCGGCTGCCACCGCGAGGCCCGCGATGACGATGGAGAACTCACCCCGTGGCACGAGGGCCAGACCGGCGCGCCATCGACCGGGTTCGGCGATGCCGACCCGGCGGGCGGCCAGGTAGCCGGTGAGGGTCTTCGTCGCCATGGTGACGATGGCCAGCGCGAGCGCGGGCAGCAGCACCGGTGGGATGTCCCGGGGATCGGTGACCAGGCCGAAGAAGACGAAGAAGACCGCCGCGAAGAGGTCACGCAGCGGCGTGAGCAGCTCCGTGGCGTTGTGCGCCACCGGCCCGGAGAGGGCGATGCCGACCAGGAACGCCCCGACCGCCGCCGACACCTGGAGCTTCGCCGCGATGCCGGCCACCAGCAGGGTCATCCCGAGTACGCCGAGCAGCAGCGCCTCCGGGTCCTTCGCCGACATGGCGGTGGAGATGAGGTTGCCGTACCGGATGGCGACCACCAGCACCAGGAGCACGGTGCCGACCGCGACGCCGAGCGCGATGCCGCCGCCGAGCAGGCCGGTGCCCGCCAGCACGGCCGTCAGCAGGGGCAGGTAGAGCGCCATGGCCAGGTCCTCGATCACCAGGACCGAGAGGATCACCGGCGTCTCCCGGTTACCGAGGCGACCGAGGTCGGCGAGCACCTTGGCGATGACACCCGACGACGAGACCCAGGTGATGCCGGCGAGCACCAGGGCGGCCACCCAGTCCCACCCGAGCAGCAACGCGAACGCGGCTCCCGGCAGCGCGTTGAGCAGCCCGTCGATCAGCCCGGCCGGGGCGGCCGAGCGCAGGTTGCCGACCAGCTCGTTGGCCGAGTATTCGAGACCCAGCATCACCAGCAGCAGGATCACGCCGATCTCGGCGCCGACCGCGAAGAACTCCTCGCTGGCGTTGAGCGGGAGCAGGCCGCCGTGCCCGAACGCGAGCCCGGCGAGCAGGTAGAGGGGGATGGGCGAGAGGCCGATCCGGCGGCTCAGCCGGCCCAGCAGGCCGAGCAGGAACAGCAGCGCGCCGACTTCGACGAGCAGTGTTGTCGTGTGGTGCATCCGCGCCTCAGCCGTCCGGGTCGCTGTCGGCGAGGATGGCTGTCACGCCGTCGAGGCCCTTGCGGGTCCCGACGACGACCACCACGTCACCGGCCGCGAAGCGGAAGGACGGGTCCGGCGAGGCGATCACCTCGCCGTGGCGCAGCACCGCGACGATCGAGGCGCTCGTACGGGAGCGTGCCTGTGTGTCACCGAGCTTCCGGTTGACGTACTTCGACCCGGCCGGAATGGCGATCTGCTCGGTGAGCAGCCCGGCGGCCTGGTCGCGCAGCCCGGAGAGCTGGCCCAGCATCAGGGACGCCCCGAGGATGTCGGCGAGCGCCTCCGCCTCGTCGTCGGTCAGCGGAATGTCGTGCTGACATGAGTCGGGATCGTCCGGGTCGTACAGGACGAGGTCACGGCGGCCATTGCGGTGGGAGACGACGCCGAGGCGGCGGCCGGATTCCGTCAGCAGATCGTGACGGACCCCGATGCCAGGCAGGGCGGTCTGTTCGACACGTACGCGCACGCGGTCAGGCTACTCCCCGCCGTCACCTGCGGATCCAGTCAGGACGTGGCCTGTCGCTGAGTCATCTGTCAGTGCTTCTCCGCCACGGACACGCACGGCTCGGCTCGCCGAAGGCCGGACCCGGGGCCGATGAGTTCGGCCCTCGCGCGGGACTCGTGTGAGTCAGCTCACGTGGCCAGGGTTGAGCGGAATAGGCTCAACTCTGGTTGTGTCCTTTCCAGTGGACACGCCGATCCCGGGGGAGCCCATGAACACGGAACGTCTCACCACCAAGAGCCGCGAGGCCATCACCGGTGCCGTCGCGCTGGCGAACCAGCGCGGCCACGCCACCGTGGAGTCCTGGCACCTGCTGCTGTCACTGCTGGACACCGACGGCTCGACCGCCGCCGGCCTGCTGCGCGCCGTCGGGGCCGACCCCGGCGAGCTGCGCCGGGCGGCCCAGCGCTCGGTCGACGCCCTACCCGCCGCGCGGGGCTCCAGCATCGCCGAGCCGACCCTGGCCCGGGAGTTCGTCAACGCCATCGGGGCCGCCGAGCAGATCGCCCGGCCGCTCGGCGACGAGTACACCTCCACCGAGCACCTGCTCGCCGGCCTGGCCCGGGTGGGCGGCGCGGTGTCGAACGCGCTGAAGTCGGCCGGTGCCACCGAGGAGACGCTGGTCGCGGCCTTCCCGTCCGTACGCGGCGGGGACCGGCGGGTCACCAGCGCCGACCCCGAGCAGACCTACCAGGCCCTGGCCAAGTACGGCGTGGACCTGACCGCCAGCGCCCGCGACGGCAAGATCGACCCGGTCATCGGCCGGGACTCGGAGATCCGCCGGGTGATCCAGGTGCTGTCGCGGCGTACCAAGAACAACCCGGTGCTCATCGGCGAGCCGGGCGTCGGCAAGACCGCCATCGTGGAGGGCCTGGCCCAGCGGATCGTCGCCGGCGACGTGCCCGAGTCGCTGCGGAACAAGAAGCTCGTCTCGCTCGACCTCGGCGCGATGGTCGCCGGCGCGCAGTACCGCGGCCAGTTCGAGGAGCGGCTGAAGTCCGTCCTGGAGGAGATCAAGAACTCCGACGGGCAGGTCATCACCTTCCTCGACGAGTTGCACACCGTCGTCGGCGCCGGCAAGGGCGAGGGCTCGATGGACGCCGGCAACATGCTCAAGCCGATGCTGGCCCGCGGTGAGCTGCGGATGGTCGGCGCGACCACGCTTGACGAGTACCGCGAGCACATCGAGAAGGACCCGGCCCTGGAGCGGCGCTTCCAGCCGGTGCTGGTCGGCGAGCCGACGATCGAGGACACCATCGGCATCCTGCGCGGGCTCAAGGAGCGCTACGAGGTGCACCACGGCGTACGGATCACCGACGCCGCCCTGGTCGCCGCCGCCTCCCTGTCGGACCGCTACATCACCGACCGGTTCCTCCCGGACAAGGCGATCGACCTGGTCGACGAGTCCGCGTCCCGGCTCCGGATGGAGATCGACTCCCGGCCCGTCGAGGTGGACGAGATCGAGCGGGCGGTGCGCCGGCTGGAGATCGAGGAGATGGCGCTGGCCAAGGAACCGGACGCCGCCTCCGCCGAGCGGCTGGAGCGGCTGCGCAAGGAGCTGGCCGACAAGCGCGAGCAGCTCACCGTCCTGTCGGAGCGCTGGCAGCTGGAGAAGAGCCACATCACCAAGCTCTCCACGGCCAAGGAGGAGCTGGAGCGGCTCGGCGGCGAGGCCGAGCGGGCCGAGCGCGACGGCGAGCTGGAGCGGGCCGCCGAGCTGCGCTACGGCCGGATCCCCGCCCTCAAGGCCGAGCTGAAGCAGGCCGAAGAGGAGCTGGCCCGGCTCCAGGCCGAGGGCGCGATGCTCAAGGAGGAGGTCGGCGCCGACGACATCGCCGCCGTGGTCGCCTCCTGGACCGGCATCCCCGCCGGCCGGCTGCTGGAGGGCGAGACCGCCAAGCTGCTGCGGATGGAGGAGTCGCTCGGCACCCGCGTGGTCGGTCAGGCCGAGGCGGTCGGCTCGGTCTCCGACGCGGTCCGCCGCGCCCGGGCCGGCGTCGCCGACCCGGACCGCCCGACCGGCAGCTTCCTCTTCCTCGGCCCGACCGGCGTCGGCAAGACCGAGCTGGCCAAGGCGCTCGCCGAGTTCCTCTTCGACGACGAGCGGGCCATGGTCCGCATCGACATGAGCGAGTACGGCGAGAAGCACTCCGTCGCCCGGCTGGTCGGCGCCCCGCCCGGCTACGTCGGCTACGAGGAGGGCGGCCAGCTCACCGAGGCGGTGCGCCGCCGGCCGTACTCGGTGATCCTGCTGGACGAGGTGGAGAAGGCCCACCCGGACGTCTTCGACATCCTGCTCCAGGTCCTCGACGACGGCCGGCTCACCGACGGGCAGGGCCGTACGGTGGACTTCCGCAACGCGATCCTGATCCTCACCTCCAACCTGGGCTCGTCGGTGATCGGCGACCTCACGCTTGCCGAGGAGCAGCGCCGGGAGGGCGTCCTGGCGGTGGTCCGCTCCCACTTCAAGCCGGAGTTCCTCAACCGCCTCGACGACATCGTGGTCTTCGCCGCGCTGCTCGGGGACGACCTGCGGGCGATCGTCGACATCCAGCTCGACCGGATGCGCAAGCGTCTCGCCGACCGACGCCTGGGCCTGGAGATCACCGAGCCGGCCCGGGTCTGGCTCGCCGAGCACGGGTACGACCCCATCTACGGCGCCCGCCCGCTGCGCCGCCTGGTCCAGACGGCCATCGGCGACCAGCTCGCCAAGGCACTCCTGTCGGGCCAGATCCGCGACGGCGACACGGTCAGGGTCGACCTGGCGGACACCAAAGAATCCCTGACGATCACCCGGGCCTAACCCCCACCCGACCCCACCCACCCACCTCCCGGTTGCGTTGATCATGAAGTTGTTGTCGCGACACGCCGATCTGGCGGGCAACAACTTCATGATCAACAGGGTGGGGGCGGGGGTGGGTGGGGAAGTGGTGTGGGAGTGGGTTGCGGGGAAGGGGTGGAGGGTGTTTGGAATGGGGCGGAAGAAGGAGCACGACCGGGAAGTGGCGGCGGCGCTGGACGAGCTGCGGCAGGCCGAGACGGTGGCGTTCGGTGGGGTGGGGATCGCCGGGACGCTGCTGCCGGTGACCGAGGCGTACCGGCGGGTCGAGGCCGCGCTGGGCGACGATCCCGAGGGCCTGCGTGGACAGCTCGACCGGCTGCTCGCCGAGGGCACCCCGGCCGGGCGCGTCTACGCCGCCACGCTGCTGGAGCGCGTCGATCCGACCGCCGGGCGCGCCGCCTGGACGGCGTTGCGCGACGACCCGGCCGAGTTCGGCACCTTCACGGGCTGCGTCATGGGCCGCACCACCCTGCGCGAGTACGCCACGGACCGCCCCGACGCGCCGTAGAGCCTCTCGGGGCGGGCCCGGCGGAGGGCGGTCGCCGGGCACGTGGCGTAACCGGCCTCTCACTCCCCGACCAGGCATTTTCCCCAGGTGCGCGGGGTTGTTACCGTCTGCGCCGACGTACCTGGGGAGGTGGTCGCGTTGAGCGGAACGCTCGCGTACGTGCTGGCGGCGGTCGGCTGTCTGGTCGGAGTGGCGGGCCTGGTGGTGGCCGCGGTCGCCTGGAACCGGACGCGTTCCCGCCCGCAACAACGGGCCAAGGGGCCGGGTGACCCGCTGCGGGACCGGGACGCCGACGCGCTGCGCGGTGACCCGCGCCGGCTGAAGCCCGGCGACATCGTCGAGATCCGGGGCGTGTCGTACGCGGTGCGCGGCTCGATCCGTCTGGTCGAGGGCGGCTGGAGCTGGGCCGAGCACCTGCTCGACGACGCCGGCGGCGTGCGGCGCTGGCTCTCCGTCGAGGAGGACCCGGAGCTGGAGCTGGTGCTCTGGGGAGCCGAGCAGGGCGCCACCGTGACCCCCGGCGCCCCGACCATCGACTTCGCCGGCCGCCGTTACAGCTGGAACGAGTCCGGCCAGGCCCGCTTCACCGCCGTCGGCAACACCGGGCTCGACCCGACCGGCACGATGCGGTACCACGACTACCAGGCACCCGGCGGCGCCCGGCTCTCCTTCGAGGCGTACGGCGAGGCGGGCTGGGAGGTGGCGCTCGGTGAGCTGCTGCACCGCGGCGACGTGATGATCTATCCGCAGTCCGAGGTGGGCTGATGCTCGTCACCCTCGACGCCCCGTACGTCGACACCAGCGCTGCCGACCTCAGCCTGGCGCTCGACGACGTCGAGCGGCCCGCGCTGCACGTGCTCGACCTCGACCTGCCCGACGGCGTCCGGCTGCGGCTGCGGCTGCTCGGCGCCTCGCACCAGGTGGTCCTGCACGCGTCCGGCGTCGCGCTGACCGAGACGGTCGCCTGCCTGCCCGGCCGCCCGCCCGAGCTGCCCGGTGCGGTACGGGACGAGGCGAGCGGCTACCACTTCACGGCGACCGTGCTGCGCCCCGCCGGCGCAGGGCTGAGCGAGCAGGTCGCCGCCCTCCGTGCCGACCTGGCCGACGACCCGTACGCGCTGGTGGGCGTGTTCCCCGGCGACGCGGACGCGGTGACCGCGCTGGCGGTCCGCCCCGACCCGCCGGCCGGCACCCTCGCCTGGCGCACCTGGCACGCGTATCCCCAGACCAACGAGCTGGTCCTGACCGAGACGGTGGTGGCACTGCGATGACGTACCGACGCTGGTTCGTGGTGGGGGTGGCGTTCGCCGTCATCGGCGCCCTGGTCGCCGCCTTCGCCATCTTCTACGGCAGCTTCTCGCCGCGCGGCTACGTCGAGGACAAGTACAAGCGGGCGGCGAGCCGGGACATCGGCCGCAACGCCGTCGCCTACACCTCGCCCCGGTCGCCGAGCCAGGTGGCGAAGGAGGTCACCGACGCGTGGCAGCCGGCCGACCAGTACGTCGACGGCAGCGGCGTCTACCTGCGCTACGACGACGACTCGGTGGTGATCCTGCCGATCGCCGCCGGCTCGGTGATCCTGCTGGAGCGCATGAGCACCGCCTACCCCCGCTACCACTCCACGGTCGGCTCCCACTGGGGCTGGGGCCGTGGCAGCACCGTCCGGGGCGGCGGCCCCGGCAGCGGCAAGTGACGCACCGACACCCCTCACCCTGGAGCCTCCTGTGCAGACCCTCGTCACCGATCTGCTGGTCACCCTCGCCTACGGGGCGGTCGGTGTCCTGCTGATGGGCATCGGCTACGTCCTGGTGGACCTCGCCACCCCCGGCAAGCTCAACCAGCTGATCTGGACCGAGCGCAACCGCAACGCCGCGCTGCTGCTCGCCTCCAACCTGGCCGGCGTCGGCATCATCGTGGTCGCCGCGATCGCCGCCAGCGACGACGACTTCGCGCTCGGCATCGTCGGCGCGTCCGCGTACGGGATCCTCGGCCTGGTGATCATGGCGGCGGCCTTCGTGCTGCTCGACGTCGCCACGCCGGGCAAGCTCGGCGAGATCCTGGTCGACCAGCAGCCGCACCCGGCGGTCTGGGTCTCCGCCGTCGTGCACCTCGCCACCGGTGCGATCATCGCCGCCGCCATCAGCTGATGACCGGGACGAAGACCACCGGCGGGCAACGGTCCGCGCAGGCGAACGCGGCCAAGGGGACCTGGATCGTCTGGGCGGTCATCGGTGTGGTCGTCCTGGGCTGCGTGGGCATCAGCCTGATCAACCGGAGCGGCGGCGACAACGTGCTGCCGCCGACGGCGCAGGAACGCGGCGACACCGTGCCGATCCTGCAACGCTCCAGCGCCAGCCAGGGCATCTGCTACGGCTGGGTGCTGCGGGACTTCTACGAGTACACGGACCTCAGCGTCGGCTCGAACCTCGGCGAGGGGGTGGCGGTCGAGGAGAACGCGGCCTGCCCGCGCTGGGTGCAGGTGGTCGCCCAGGTTGCGTACACCTCGGAGAGCAGCGAGAGCAACGACTTCGCCCGCATCACGGTGGAGACCTCCAGCGACATCTCCACCACCGCCCGCTACCGCATGCAGAGCGGGCTGGAACGGCTCGGGCTGACCGAGGACGCCTTCGTCGACGAGCCCGGCTGGGCGGTCACCCGGGCCGCCGTCTCGCTGCCGTTGCTCGCCGCCGAGGCGGGCCTGGTGGAGCCGGCTGCGACCCCGGCGGCCGCGACGGCCGAGGCGCCACCGCTGCCGGACGCCGGTAGCGACCTCTGGCGGGACCGCTGGGGCTACCTGCTCGCCGTCGCCGGCCTGCTGCTGTTCACCGCGCTGCTGTTCGCCGTCGGCTTCTGGCAGCGCGGCCGGCAGCGCCGCGAGGAGGCCCGGCGGCAGGCACAGGCGGGGGCCGGGATGCGGGACTTCAGGGCCGCCCGGCAGGCCGCCGCGCGGGACCCCAGGCGTACGCCGGAGGGCCGGTGACCGTCGACGCGCCGGCACCGCCCGCGCGGTGGCGGCTGTCCCGCGCGGCGGTGCTCGTCGCGGTCTTCGTCTGTGCCGCCTGCGGCCTGGTCTACGAGCTGGCCCTCGTGGCCCTGGGCAGCTACCTGATCGGGGACACGGTCGGGCAGGCGTCGATCGTGCTCGGCGTGATGGTGTTCGCGATGGGCGTGGGCGCGCTCGCCGCCAAGCCCCTGCAGCCCCGGTCGGCCCCCGCGTTCGCCGCGATCGAGCTGGCCCTGGCCCTGCTCGGTGGCCTCTCCGTGCTCGGTCTCTACGCGGCCTTCGCGTGGCTGGACCTCTACGGCCCGGCGCTGGTCGCCACCGCCTTCGTGCTCGGCCTGCTGATCGGCGCGGAGATCCCGCTGCTGATGGTGCTGCTGCAACGCATCCGGGAGCAGGCGGCCGGCAGTGCGGTGGCGGATCTGTTCGCCGCCGACTACGTCGGCGCGCTGCTCGGCGGGCTGGCCTTCCCGTTCCTGCTGCTGCCGGTCTTCGGCCTGCTCAAGGGCGCGCTGGTGGTCGGCGCGGTGAACGCCGTCGCGGGGCTCGCCCTCGTCTGCACGGTCTTCCGGCGGGAGCTGAGCCGCCGGTCGCGCGTCGCGCTCGGCGCCGGCAGCGTCGTGGTCTTCCTCAGCCTCGGGTACGCGTGGGTGACCGCGCACGACTTCGAGCTGACCGCCCGCCAGCAGCTCTACCGGGACCCGGTGGTGCACTCCGAGCGCAGCCGCTACCAGGAGATCGTGCTGACCCGCTCGGTCGCCGAGACCGGCCGCTCCGGCACCGACCTGCGGCTCTTCCTCAACGGCGACCTCCAGTTCAGCTCCGTCGACGAGTACCGCTACCACGAGGCGCTGGTGCATCCGGTGCTGAACGGCCCGCGCGGCGAGGTGCTGGTGCTGGGCGCCGGTGACGGTCTCGCCGTACGCGAGCTGCTGCGCTACCCGGACGTCCGGCGGATCACGGTGGTGGACCTGGACCCGGCGGTGGTGGCGCTGGCCCGCAGCGAGCCGCAGCTACGCCGGCTCAACGGCGGGGCGCTCGACGACCCCCGGGTGCGGGTGGTGCACGCCGACGCGTTCGCCTGGCTGCGTACCGCCCCCGACCGGTTCGACGCGGTGGTGGCGGACCTGCCCGACCCGGACGAGACGGCCACCGCCAAGCTCTACACGGTCGAGTTCTACGCGCTGGTGCGGGCGGTGCTCGCCGAGGGCGGGCGGCTGGTGGTGCAGTCGGGCTCGCCGTACTTCGCGCCCCGGTCGTACTGGTCGATCGAGGCGTCGCTGCGCGAGGCGGGCTTCGCCACCACGCCGTACCACGTGGACGTGCCGTCCTTCGGCGACTGGGGCTTCCTGCTGGCGGCCCCCGGCCCGACCGCGCCCACCCTGGCCCTGCCGCCGGACGCGCCCACGCTGCGCTTCCTCGACCCGGCGACGCTCTCCGCCGCCGGGTCCTTCCCCGCCGACCGGAGCCGGGTGGACGTGCCGGCCTCCACCCTGCTCCAGCCCCACGTGCTGGAGTACGCCCGCGCGGAGTGGCGCGGCTACTGAGGTACCGCCCGTGGCCCGCGATCGCCGCCGTCCCGGCGGGTCAACGCCCGTCTGACGTGCCGGACTGGCTCGACCTGGATACGGTGTGACCGCGATCTAGGGAAGGAGAATCATGGTCGATTCCCACAACACGCCGGCCCGCACCCGGCCGGGTGTGGTGACCATATCCACGTATCTGCTGTGGCTGTTCGCGCTCACCCAGCTGATCGGCCTCATCATCACGCTCTCCACCGTCGGCACCATCTCGGAGGTGCTCGACGAGGCGTACCGGGGCACCGACGCCAACGGCGCGCAGAACCTGGCCGACATCACCACGATGATCACCATCGGTGGCGCTGTCTTCGTGCTCCTGCTCGCGGTCGTGCTGGCCGTGCTCGGTGTGTTCAACAACCGGGGCAGCAACGGCTCGCGGATCACCACCTGGGTGATCGGCGGCATCATGGTCTGCTGCACGGGCGGCGGACTGGTCAGCGGAGTGGGCGGCGGCATGGGCACCGGTCAGACGACCGGCGACGCGCCGAGCCCGGAGGAGATCCAGCGCCGCCTCGACGAGGCGCTGCCCGGCTGGTTCACCCCGGTCACCACGCTGCTCAGCGTGCTCGGGCTGCTCGCGCTGCTCGCCGCGCTGATCCTGCTGGCGTTGCCGAAGGCCAACGAGTTCTTCCGCAAGCCGAAGCAGGGCTGGGAGCCGCCGGTCCCGGGTGCGGCCTACCCGCAGTCCGGTGGCCAGCCCGGCTACCCGCAGTCCGGTGGCCAGCCCGGCTACCCGCAGTCCGGCCAGCCCGGCTACCCGCCCACGCCGGGGTACCCGCCGACGCCCGGCCAGCCGCAGGCGTCCGACCAGCCGGGCTACCCGCCGGCCGCGGGCGACCAGCCGCCTTCCACGCCGTACGGCGGGGACCAGCCGGGGCCGAACCCGGGTGGCGAGCAGCCCGGCTCGGACCGTCCCGGACCGACCCCGCCGCCGGTGAGTTGACCGGTCGATAACAGCGACGCCGACGGTCCCTCCGAGTAGGTTGCAACCCGACGCCTACCGGAGGGACTCGTCGTGTCGCACCCCGATCGGGCACCGGCCCGCCGCCCGGCCGTCGTCACGGCGGCCGTGGCGCTGCTGGCGCTGATGGCGGTCGCCGCCCTCGCGTACGCCGTTGCCGGTGTGGCGACCCGGGGCGGCACCGTCGACCGGTTCCGCGTCGCCGCGGCGGGCACCTCGGCACTCCCGGACCAGATCGACGGGACGGTCACCCTGCTGGGCGTGTCCACCGTGCTGACGGCGGTGGTCAGCCTGCTCGCGGGGCTGCTCCTCGCCGGTCTCGCCCTCGGCCTGCGGGCCGGCCGAGACGGCGCCCGCACCGCGACCTGGGTGGTCTCGGGGCTGGGGCTGATCGCCGGGTGCTGCGGGCTCGCGCTGCTGGTCGGGCAGCGCGCCACTCCGCTCGGGTCGGGCGAGGACGAGCGGCCGACGGCGGAACTCCTCGGCCTCCTCGCCGACGCCTACCCGTCCTGGTGGATTCCGCTGGGCGCAGGGCTTTCCGTCGGCCAGGTGCTCGGTTACCTTGTGGTAGCCGTGCTGCTGGCACTGCCGGCGGCGGGCGCCTGGTTCCGTCCGCGGCCCGCGCCGTCCGCCCCGCACCACCCTCCGGCGTCGCCCGCGCCGCCACCCGTCCAGCCCCCGCACCAGCCGCCCGGGGCGCCGCCCGCGCCCCCGTACCCGCCGAGTGAGGACCGCCCGTGACGCTCGACCAGTCGGCCAGCGACCGGCGGGCCCTGATCACCGGAGCGACCGCGGGCATCGGTGCCGCCTTCGCCCGCCGGCTGGCCGCCGACGGTTGGCACCTGGTGCTGGTGGCCCGGGACGCGGACCGGCTGGCGGCGACGGCCGCCGAGCTGACCGGGCGGCACGGCCGGGAGGTCGAGACGATCCCGGCAGACCTGTCCACCGACGACGGTTGCGCGACGGTGGAGCGGCGGCTGGTCGAGGGCCCGCCGATCGAGTTGCTTGTCAACAACGCCGGGATCAGCCTGAACACCCCGTTCCTGCGCTCGTCCGCCGAGGACGAGGCGCGGCTGCTGCGGCTCAACGTGCACGCCGTGATGCGGCTGACCCTCGCGGCCCTGCGTCCGATGACCGAGCGGCGGCGTGGGGCAGTGATAAATGTCTCTTCGGTGGCGGGGTTCGGCGTGGTCATGCCGGGGTCGACATACTCCGCCAGCAAGGCGTGGGTCACCAACTTCAGCGAGTCCGTCGGCCAGTCCGCCCGGCCCTTCGGCGTGCGCGTGATGGCGCTCTGCCCCGGCTACACGCGTACGGAGTTCCACGAGCGCGCCGGCATCAACATGTCCAAGACGCCGGAGTGGATGTGGCTGCGGGCCGACGACGTGGTCGACGAAGCCCTGCGTGACCTGCGGAAAGGCAAGCTGGTCAGCGTTCCCGCATGGAAGTACAAGCTCGCCGTGGTGGGGCTGCGGCACGCGCCCCGGCGGCTGCTGGAGGCGGTGTCCCGGGACACCCGGGGCCGGATCGGCCGCGACGGCGGCTGAGCGGCGGGTCGGGGGCGACGCACCCCGTCGGCCTCCGTCGATAGTCCGATATGTCCGGCTGAACGGTCGCTCAGCGTAGCCGGCCATCGCCACCCGCCGGTCGTCCCCAAGGCTGATCCCGGTGGACCCCGCACACGACTCCCAGACTTGAGCAGTACCCTCTATCGGCATGGGGGACCACGACGACCTGCGTAAATTCATCACTGACCTGGCGGTGGTCCACGGCCGGGTGGTGCTCTCCTCAGGCCGCGAGGCCGACTGGTACGTCGATCTACGTCGCGTCACGCTCCATCACCAGGCCGCTCCGTTGGTGGGGCGCGTGATGCGTGACCTGACGGCCGACTGGGAGTACGACGCGGTGGGCGGGCTGACCCTTGGCGCCGACCCGGTGGCGCTGTCGATGGTGCACGCCGCGTCCGGGACCGACCGTCCGGTGGACGCGTTCGTGGTCCGCAAGGCGGGTAAGACGCACGGTCTCCAGCGTCGGATCGAAGGGCCGGACGTGGCCGGCCGGCGGGTGTTGGCGGTGGAGGACACTTCCACCACCGGGGGAAGTGTGTTGACGGCGGTCGAGGCCCTTCGCGAGGTCGGGGCCGAGATCGTGGGTGTGGCGGTTATTGTTGATCGAGGCGCCGGCGACGCGGTGCGAGCCGCCGGATTGCCGTATCGAGCGGCCTATACGTTGGCTGACCTCGGCCTTGTGGCGTAAAAGTCTGCCGATTCGGATCCGCCGATATGCAGGCGGATCGATGCTGCTGGTGGAAGGATGGAATACGTGGGAACTGCGTTGGCCGAAATGACTATGCCTCAGATCTCGCCGCTTGCCGGCGAGCCGATCGAACGTGCCGATGCCGAGCGTCTGGCGGGGGTCCTCAAGGCCCTCGCCGACCCTGCTCGACTTCGGCTGCTCAGCCTGATCCAGTCGGCGCCCGAGGGCGAGGCGTGCGTGTGCGACCTGACCGCACCCCTCGGCCTCTCGCAGCCGACGGTCAGTCACCACCTGCGTATCCTCACCGAGGCCGGCTTGCTGGAGCGGGAGAAGCGCGGTGTCTGGGCGTACTACCGGCTGGTGCCGACGGCGATCGCCACGATCGCCGATCTGCTGACCCCGCCGCGCAAGCGCGCCACCAAGAAGGCGCGCTGACCTTCACCGTTCGTCCGGTGCCATCCCCCACCGGGGGCGGCACCGGACGGCCGGTCGGTCAGTGCTTGCCGTAGTGCTCGCGGGTCTCCCGGATCGCCTCCTCGGCGGCGGCGCGTTCCTGCGCGGTGGTGCCACGCCTGGCGGCCATCCGCGCCCGCAGCAGCTCGACGGCGATCGGGACCACCGAGATCAACACGATGGCGATCAGGATCATCTCGATGTTCGCCTTGACGAACGGGATCTGGCCGAGGAAGTAGCCGAGCACGGTCACGCCCGTGCCCCAGAGCACGCCGCCGATCACGTTGTAGATCACGAACGTGCGGTAGTTCATCCGGCTGACCCCGGCCACGATCGGCGTGAACGTCCGCACGATCGGCACGAAGCGGGCCAACACGATGGAGCGCGCGCCGTACTTCTCGAAGAACTCGTGCGCCTTCAGCACGTTCTCCTGCTTGAACAGCTTCGAGTTCGGCCGGCGGAACAGCGCCGGGCCGACCTTGCGGCCGAACGCGTATCCGACCTGGTCGCCGGCGATCGCCGCGATGGTGATGAGCAGGCAGACCAGCCACAGCGGGTAGGTGATGTACTTCCCGTCCGCGGTGAGCAGCCCCGCGGTGAACAGCAGCGAGTCGCCCGGCAGGAAGAACCCGATCAGCAGGCCGGACTCGGCGAAGACGATCACCAGGATGCCGATCAGCCCGAACGTCGAGATCAACACCTCTGGATCGAGCCAGCTCGGCCCCAGGGCCAGGGTGGTGGTGGGCGTCGGCACGAGGCGACCTCCGATGTATGCCGGTCGGTGACGGAACGTCCGTAGTCTAGGTGGCTGCCGGCCTGCCCGGTGCTCGACGTCACAGCGCGCGAGGCGGTGCCACCCCGGCCGGGCAGGCACATCCCGCACCGGCCCCCCCCCGCCCGCCGCGCCGCCTCAGCGGGGTGCGACGACGAGCGTCTGCACGGCGCCACCCACGGTGCCGTCGGCGTCGGCCAGCCGGCTCGCCGCCACGCCCGAACCGTGCGGCCCGATCGTGGTGGCCGAGTCGAGCAGGAGCCACTCGCCGCGCGGCGGCCGGTGCAGGGTCACCGTCAGGTCGACGTTCACGAACAGCCACCGGGCCAGGTCCAGGCGGGCACTCACCCCGCTGCCCGAGTCCGCCACCAGCAGCGCCAGCTCCGCGGGGCCGACGGGCTCGCCGGGCAGCAGGGGGATCCGGGGCCGCGCCCACACCCGGGCCGGGCCCGGCTCGACGAACGCGCCGGAGACGAAGCGCCACTGCATGGCCGACAGGTAGCCGGCGGAGTGCGCGGCGGCCCAGTGCTCCGGCTCGGTGCCCGCGTCCGGCCCCGGCACCGGCGGCCCGTCGTCGACCGTCGCGGGCGTCGGCTCGGCCGGGGCCAGGACGCGCCAGCCCCGGGCGTGCAGCACCTCCTGCCCGCCGGCCTCCGCGATCCCCTCCACCAGCGTGATCCGGCGGCCGGCCCGGACCGTACGGACCCGCAGCGTCAGCTCCGCCACCGGCACCGGGCGCAGGATGTCCACCGACACGCGGGTGAGGAGTTGGCCGTCGACCGGTTCGTGACCGGCGAGCGCCCGGGCGAGCAGGGCCGACGGCGGGCCGGCGTGCTGGGCGGCCGGATCCCACGGGCCGGCGGTCGCCGGCGTCGACCCGAACCGACCACCGCCGGCCGGCTCGTAGAACGCCTCGTACGTCATGGCCGGCGACCATACCCGCGGCGACCGACAGCCGGCGCCCGGCGGTACGGGTGACGGCCGCCGTCGACCGCCGTCACCCGTCGTGCGTCGTCACAGCCGGGGGTCGACCGGCTCGGACTCGCAGGCCAGGATCGCGAACACCAGCTCGTGCCGGCGCCACAGCGGAGCACCGGCGACCAGCGCGTCGAGCGCCGCCAGCCCCAGCCCGTGCTCGCGCAGCGCCAGCCCCCGCTTGCGCCCCAGCGACCGGCGGCGCAGCGCGGCCAACTGCTCCGGCTCGTCGTAGCCCGGGCCGTAGATGATCCGCAGGTACTCCCGGCCCCGGCACTTGATGCCCGGCTGGAGCAGCGAGCCCCGCTCGGTGCGGGCGGCCGGGCCGGCGTACGGCTTCACCACCATGCCCTCGCCGCCGGCCGCCGTCAGTGCCAGCCACCACTCGGTGGCCGCCGCCTCGGCGGCCGGATCGGCCAGGTCGACGACCTGGCGGCGCGTCGGTGTGAAGAACTCCGGGTCGGCGGCGCAGAGCCGGTCGGCCAGCCCGAGGTGCCAGCCGTGGTCCCGGTCTGCGTAGCTGGCCTTCGCGCCGGCCAGCACCGCGAACGGGGCCAGGGTCACCCCGCGCAGCCCGTCGGTCGGCCCCACGTACGCCCGGTAGGCGTCCGAGTAGGCCAGGATCTCGTCGCGGCGACGGGCCATCCGGTCACGCAGCTCCGCCACGGGCAGCCCCCGCCCGGCCGCCGCCTCCAGCGCGGCCAGCGCCGCCGGCAGGGCGGCCCGGCCGGCGGCGCCGACCCCGGCGTACTGCTCGCGGATCAGGCCGCCCGCCTTCGCCGACCAGGGCAGCAGCTCGCAGTCGAGCAGCAGCCAGTCGGTGCCCAGCTCGTCCCAGAGCCCCGCCCCACCGACCGCCGCGCGCACCCGGTCGAGCGGCTCGGTGTCGAGCGGCGCGCCGAAGAACGGGCGGCCGGTGCGGGTGTGCACCACCCCGCCGCCCGGGCCGAAGGGCCCGCCGTCGGGCTCCCGGCAGACCAGCACCACGGCCCGCGAGCCCATGTGCTTCTCCTCGCAGACCACCCGGTCCACGCCCGCCGCACGGTAGTCGGCGAACGCCTGCGCCGGGTGCTCCAGGAAGCCGCCCGCCGTCGCCGTCGAGCAGGGCGCCATCGTCGGCGGCAGCCAGGCCAGCCAGCGCGGGTCGACCGCGAAGCGGCTCATCACCTCCAGCGCGGCGGCCGCGTTCTCCGCCGGCACGGTCAGCGACCCGTACGGGTGCTCGACGTGCCGCCGGCCGGTCACGTCGGTCAGCTCCAGCACCTGGTCGGGTCGGGCCGGCGCGGCGGCCAGCGGGCGGACCGGGGCGTACCACTCCCGCTCCGCCGGCACCGAGACCAGCTCCTTCTCCGGGTAGCGCAGCGCGGTGAGCCGGCCGCCGAAGACGCAGCCGGTGTCGACGCAGATGGTGTTGTTCACCCACTCCGGCACGGCGGCCGGCGTGTGCCCGTAGACCACCATCGCCGAACCCCGGTACTCCCGCGCCCACGGGTAGCGCACCGGCATCCCGTACTCGTCGGTCTCGCCCGTGGTCTCGCCGTACAGCGCGAAGGAGCGCACCCGGCCCGAGGCGCGGCCCTGGTACGCCTCCTTCAGCCCGGCGTGCGCGACCACCAGCCGACCGTCGTCGAGCACGAAGTGGCTGGTCAGGCCGTCGATGAAGCCCGCCACCTCGGCCACGAAGGCGTCCGGCTCCGCCGCCAGCTGGTCCATCGTCTCGGCCAGCCCGTGGGTGAGCCGCACCTCGCGGCCGCGCAGCCGGCGCAGCAGCTTCTGCTCGTGGTTGCCGGGCACGCAGATCGCGTGCCCGGCGGCGACCATGCCCATCACCAGGCGGAGCACGCCGGGCGAGTCCGGACCGCGGTCCACCAGGTCACCGACGAAGACGGCGGTACGCCCCGACGGGTGCGTCGCGTCCACCGGCCGGCCCCGCTCGTCGCGGCGCAGCTCCCAGCCGAGCCGGACGAGCAGCGTCTCCAGCTCGGCGCGGCAGCCGTGCACGTCCCCGACGATGTCGAACGGCCCGGTCAGCTCGCGCCGGTCGTTGAACAGCTTCTCGTAGCGGATCTCGGCGGCGTCGATCTCCTCGACGCCGCGCAGCACGTGCACCTTGCGGAAGCCCTCCCGGGCCAACAGCTTGTACGAGCGGCGCAGGTCGCGCTGCATCCGGGCGAGTACGTGCCGGTTGAAGGTGCGGTCGGCGCGGCCCTCGGTGCGTTCCCACGCCAGCGCCTCGGGCACGTCCAGCACGACAGCCACCGGCAGCACGTCGTGCTCGCGGGCCACCCGCACCAGGCCCGCCCGGGCGTGCGGCTGGAGGTTTGTCGCGTCGACCACCGTGAGCCGGCCCCGGCGCAGTCGCGTGGCGGCGACGTGGTGCAGCGCGTCGAAGGCGTCGGCGGAGGCGGACTGGTCGTTCTCGTCGTCGGCGACCATCGCCCGGAACGTGTCCGAGGAGAGCACCTGGCTGGGCGCGAAGTGCCGGCGCGCGAAGGTGGACTTGCCGGAGCCGGAGACGCCGACGAGTGCGACCAGGGCCAGCTCGGGGATGTCGAGGGTGGTCACGGGTTCTCCTTCCGGGTCAGCACGACGAGCTGGGTGGGGGCGCCGACCTCGGGATCGTCGTCGCCGACCCCGCTGATCTCGGCGGTGTAGCCGTACGTGGTGGACACCCGGTCGACCCAGGCGGCGAACTCCGCGCGGGTCCACTCGAAGCGGTGGTCGGCGTGCCGGAACCGCCCGGCGGGCAGCCCCTCGTAGCGGACGTTGTACTCGGCGTTCGGCGTGGTCACCACGACCGTCGCCGGGTTGGCGTGACCGAGCACGGCGTCCTCCAGCGCCGGCAGCCGGGGCGGGTCCACGTGCTCGATCACCTCCATCAGCACCGCCGCGTCGTACCCGCGCAGCCGGTCGTCCCGGTAGGTCAGCGCGGACTGCCAGAGCCGGATGCGGTCCCGCTGCCGCTCGGGCAGCCGGTCCAGCCGCAGCCGCCGGGCGGCCAGGGCCAGCGCGTGCGTGGACACGTCGGTGCCCACGATCTCGGTGAACCGGCGGTCGCCGACCAGCGCGGCGAGCAGGGCACCGCCGCCGCAGCCGAGATCCAGCACCCGGCTCGCACCCGCGCCGGCCAGCGCGCCGAGCACGGCCTCCCGCCGGCGCGCGGCCAGTGACGCCCGGCGGGCCGAGACCTGCCCGCCCTCCCCGGTCGCCCCGTCCGCGGTCGTGCCGTCCCCGGTCGCCTCGTCGACGGCCGGCTCGTCGGTCGGGCGTCGCTCGGCCAGACGGGCCAGGGCCAGCCCGGCCAGCGCCCGCCGGTGCGCCAGGTAGCGGCGGCTGATCATGTCGCGCTCCGGGTGGTCGGCCAGCCAGCCCTCGCCGGCCCGCAGCAGCTTGTCGACCTCGTCCGGGGCGACCCAGTAGTGCTTGGCGTCGTCCAGCACCGGCAGCAGGACGTAGAGGTGGTTGAGCGCGTCGGCGACGCGCAGCGTGCCGGTCAGCGTCAGGTCGACGTACCGGCTGTCGCCCCACTCCGGGTGCCGCTCGTCGAGCGGGATCGGGGCGGCGGTCACCGCCCAGCCGAGCGGGCCGAACATCCGGACCGCCACGTCCGCGCCACCCCGGCAGCGCAGCACCGGCACCCGCACCTCCAGCGGGATCGGCGTACGGGCCAGCTCGGGGCGCTCGCGGGACTCGCCGCGCAGGGCGGAGCGGTACACCTTGGACAGCGCGGAGGAGAGCAGGCTGGACGCCGCGTAGGGCCGGTCGTTGACGTACCGCCCGAGGGTGAAGCTGTCCGGGGTGGGCGCCTGCTGCCGGCCGCGGCCCCGCGCGCCGGCCAGCCGCAGCGGGTCGACGTCGAGCAGCAGGGCTGCGGTGCAACGCTGCTCGTCCGCCTCCGGATAGAACACGTGCGCGGTGCCGACCGGCACGTCGAAGGCGTGCGCGCGGTCGGGGTGCTTGATCAGCAGGTGTCCGAGGTCGGTGGCTGGGCGGTGCGTGGTGGTCAGGGTGAGCAGCACGCGCCCAATGGTGTCAGGCTCGTCGATCTTGCGTCGTCCCGTTTTTGGTTGCTCGTCGGTTGGTGGGTTCCGGGGGGTCCGCTGGTGGGGTTTCCGGGGGAGCCCCGCCCGCTCCGGGCGGTCAGGCTTGATCCCTGCGCGGGCGGGGCTCCCCCGGAAACCCGTCGTGGTTCCGGTTCGTCCGGCCGCCCGGGCGGGGGCGCCTGTCGTCGGTTGGGGTGTCTGTGGGCGGGGGCGCGTGCCGTCGGGGGTGGGTGTCTGGGGGTGTGGCGTCGGGGTGGGTGGCTGGGGGTGGGGTGGGGTGGGTGGAAATGGTGGTGCCCCGCCGGCCAGGGGGCGGCGGGGCACCGGGGGCGCGGGTGGGTCAGGCGACGAAGCGGGTCTTGCGGCGCTTGGTCACCACGTAGCCGCCGACGCCGGCGACGAGCAGCAGCCCGCCGATGCCGGCGATCAGGCCGGTGGACTCACCGGTGATCGGCAGGGTGCCGCCGTCACCGTCACCGTCACCGCCTCCGCTGCCGCCGCCGTCGCCGGACGCGTTCACCAGGAGCTTGGCGGTGTCGTTGGCCGGCTTCAGGTCCTTGGAGAAGCCGCCGTCGCACTGGCACGGGATGTTGATGTCGACGGTGCCGGTCGCGTTGGCGACGACCTTGTCGATCCGGAGCCCGAACTCGAAGGTCTGCTCGTCGCCGGCCTTGAGGAACGGCTGGGCGTAGCAGAAGTAGGTGCGTCCGCCCGGCTCGCCCGGCTCGCCCCGGTCCTCGCCCTTCACGGGCATGCAGTCCCCGGGCGCGTCGACCACGGTGGTGCCCTCGGGAACCGCGACCTCCATGTAGGTCACGGAGGACCCGCCGCGCATGTAGTCGAGGGTGGCGGGGCCGTTGTTGCGGAACCCGACGGTCGCGGTGACCTGCACGCCGGCGTTCCCCTTCACCGAGTCGCCGATGGCGCCGACGTCGGTGCCGTTCGTGCCGGTGGCGGTGACCTCCAGGCTCGACCAGTTGTTCTCCGGGTTGATGTCGACCTGGGACGAGCGGGCCCGGACGTTCGGGGCCGAGAGGCTCAGGGCCGCACCGTCGCCGGGCTCACCGACCGAGTAGCCGTTGTCGGTGAGGTACTTGCTGAAGTCCTCGAACTCGGCGACGGTCATCCAGTTGTAGTAGCCGTAGTCCCTGCCGGGGGCGTAGGTGTCCGCGCCCAGCTGGTACGCCAGCGAACCCGAGTGGACGGCCCCAGGGGCCACGTCGGCCGAGAAGCGGCAGGTGCGGAGGTAGTCGCCCTCGTAGGTGCAGTTGCTGTGCCGCTTGTCGGCACGGATGGCGTGGTCGTTGTCGAAGACGGCGACCGCGCCCTTCGCGGTGGTCTGACCGGCGTTGCCGAGCACGATCGGCGCGGTGAACCGGCTGCCCGGCGCCGCCGAGACCTCCGTCTCCGTGCCGCCGGCCAGGTCGACGCCCTCACCGATCCGGATCTGCGACGTGTGGCTCGTCGGCGCCAGGCCGTCGGCGCTCACCGTGACCTTGACCTTGCCGGCGTCACCGTCCTTCGCCTCCGCCGTGGGCACGACGGCCACGTTGAAGTAGCCGGAGGCCCAGTCGTACAGGTCGTGCTCGAAGGGATCCGTGCACACCAGGACGCCCGTCTCCGGCGACGTGCACTCGGACTCGAACTCCGACTTGATCTGCACCTTGTCCGCGAAGTCGCGGTAGTCGAACCGGGCCGTCAGGCCGAACACGGTGACGGGCTCGGAGGCGAACATGAGGGGCGACTCGTACTTGCCCTCGGATCCCGCCGCGACGGTCAGGTCGGTGAAGTAGACGCCGAGCTCGACGTCGGTGTCCTCGGCGACGGCGGGGGAGGCGGAGGCGGCGACGAGCGCGCCTGCGACGCCCAGCCCGGCCAGCCAGCGCCGAGTGGAGTGCTTGAGCATGTGGGGGGTTCCTCCCGTGGGAATGCCAGGAGTGGCCAGCGGATCTTAAGGACTCCTTAAGATCCGCCGCTGCCCGGTCGGCCTCCGGCGGGCAAACATCGACCGAACGGCTGACCAGGATCGCCGCAATGTTCCGGCCGCCCGCATCCGTCAACAGGAACAGGAGTCCGGGAGGTGCAGTGACGTACGAGGAGTTCGCCGACTCACGGCTGGCCGCGCTGCTGCGGTACGCGGTCATGCTGACCGGCGACCCGCACCAGGCGCAGGACCTGGTGCAGGACACCATGGTCCGGGTCCAGCTCAACTGGCGCCGGGTAGCCCGTGCCGACTCGCCCGAGCGCTACGTCCGCCGGATGCTGACCAACCAGTACGTCGACTGGCGGCGGGGCTCCTGGATGCGCCGGGTGCTGCTACGCGCCGAGCCCGACGACGCGGTGCCGGCGCCGGCCGACCACGCCCAGCACGCCGTGGAGCGGGACCAGGTCTGGTCCTGGCTGTCCCGACTGCCGCGTCGGCAGCGGGCCACGCTGGTGCTGCGCTACTACGAGGACCTGCCCGACGCGGAGATCGCCGACATCCTCGGCTGCGCCGTCGGGACGGTCCGCTCGTCCATCTCCCGAGCCCTGGCCACGCTGCGCGCCGAATACGTGGAGGCCCGATCGTGATCGAGGACGACCTGCGTGCCGCCTTCGCCCGGCACGAGACCCTGACGCCGCCCGCCGGCCCGCTGCGGTCCGCCATCGACCGGCTCGCGGCTGCCCGCCGCCGTCGCCGGCTGCGGCTCCGGGCCGGCGGTGCCGCGCTGGCCCTGCTCGGCGTACTCGGGATCGGAGTGCCGCAGTTCACGCCGGACCGGGTCGCCGAGGACGCCACGCTGCTCGCCGAGCCCACCGGGCCGGCACCGACCGGCGCGCTGAACATCCTGCTGCTCGGCGCGGACGGCTCGGCGAAGGCCCCCGCCCGGATGGCGGACTCGGTCCTGCTGGTGCACATCCCGGCGGACCGCAGCCGGCCGTACCTCGTCTCGCTGCCCCGCGACCTGGCGGTGCCGATTCCCGGGCACGGGACCGACAAGCTCAGCAGCGCCTTCCTGCACGGCGCCGGGGACGGCCGGCCCGACCTCGGTCGCGGCTACGAGCTGACCCGCCGGGTGGTCGCCGACCTGACCGGCGTACGCGTCGACGCCGGCGCGGTGCTCACCTACCCGGTGCTGCGGCGGCTCACCGACGAGGTCCGCGGGGTGGAGGTCTGCCTGCCGCGCGAGGTGCGCTCGTCCCACACGAAGCGGGTCTTCCCGAGCGGTTGCCAGCGGCTCGACGGCGCCGCCTCGGTCGACCTGCTGCGGCAGCGGCGGGAACTGCCCGAGGGCGGGCTCGACCGGGACCGGCACGCGCAGCTCTTCGCCGCCGGGCTGATCCGTCGGGCAGGTGAGCAGGGGGTGCTGACCAGCCCCGTCAGGCTCCGCGCCCTCGTCGACGCCGCCGGCGCGGGGCTGGTGGTGGGCGGCGGCACGCCTCTCGTGGACCTGCTGCGGGTGCTTCCGGGCCTGGCGTCCGTCGACCCGGTCGGGCTCAGCCTCCCGGTCGGGCCGCCGGAGGGCCCCGGCTGGCGGCTGACACCGGACCGGGAGGAAGCGCCGGAGTTCCTCGCGGCGCTGCGGGAGGACCGGCTGGCGCAGTGGGCGGCGCGGCATCCGGAACGGGTCAACCGCACCCGCTGACGCGCGGACCGGACGGCACCGGGTCCTCCGGCGGGGTCCGGCCCGCGTACGGCTCAGCGGTAGTCGTCCTCGTCGGCGGCGACCACCCGCGCCTGCTCCATCGCGTCCCAGTCGTCGACCTCCAGGCCACGGTGCGGCTCGGTGTCGGCGTCGCCGGGGTCGATCGCGGCGGCCTGCTCGATCGCGTCGGCCGGCTCCGCCTCCATGTCGCGTTCCTCGGGGCTGAGGTGGTCGCTGGGTGCGAAGTCCTCTTCGGGCTGACCCATATCAGTCCCTCCCGGGATCTCAGCGGACAGTTCCCCACACACCGTACGGGTTGCGCCCGCCCGCCGCTCGGAAGCCGAGTCGACCGAATCGACCCACCGGCCGTCGCCCCCGGTGCCAGGATGGGACGGTGGGCTTCCTGATCCGGTCGGCGGCCACCGCCGTCGCGCGGCCGCGTCCCGGGGTGCCGTCGTGCTGGCCGTGGCGACCTGGCTGATCGGCGTTCCCGGTGCCCGACAGGTGGGAGGGGCGGCGGGGCGGTGGCCAGGGACCGGGCGCGTACCGGGTCGGTTGTGCCGGCACCGGTCTTCTACGGGATACTGCCGACGGTGGACAGCGCGGTCCGGCGCACCCAGGGACAACAGCGGCCGGTGACGGCCGAGAGCGGTAAGTAAGGAGCGTTCGACATGCCCATCGCTTCCCCCGAGACCTACGCGGAGATGCTGGACCGCGCCAAGGCCGGCCGGTACGCGTACCCCGCGATCAACGTGACGTCCTCGCAGACCCTCAACGCGGCGCTCAAGGGCTTCGCCGACGCGGAGAGCGACGGCATCATCCAGGTCTCGACCGGTGGTGCGGAATACCTCTCCGGCCCCTCCGTCAAGGACATGGTCACCGGCGCGGTGGCGTTCGCCGCGTACGCGCACGAGGTGGCCAAGAAGTACCCGGTCAACATCGCCCTGCACACCGACCACTGCCCGCAGGAGAAGCTGGACAAGTTCGTCCGGCCGCTCATGCAGATCTCCAAGGAGCGGGTGGCCGCCGGCCAGGAGCCGCTGTTCCAGTCGCACATGTGGGACGGCTCGGCCGTGCCCGTGGCGGAGAACCTGCAGATCGCGGCCGAGCTGCTCGACCGCGCCGCCGAGGCCAAGATCGTCCTCGAGATCGAGGTCGGCGTGGTCGGCGGCGAGGAGGACGGCGTCGAGAACGCCATCAACGACAAGCTCTACACCACCGTCGAGGACGGCCTGGCCATGGTCGAGGCGCTCGGCCTGGGCGAGAAGGGCCGCTACATGGCGGCGCTGACCTTCGGCAACGTGCACGGCGTCTACAAGCCGGGCAACGTCAAGCTCCGCCCCGAGATCCTCAACCAGATCCAGGAGGCGGTCGGCGCCAAGTACGGCAAGGAGAAGCCGCTCAGCCTGGTCTTCCACGGCGGCTCCGGCTCGCTGCTGTCGGAGATCCGCGAGGCGCTGGACTACGGCGTGGTGAAGATGAACATCGACACCGACACCCAGTACACCTTCACCCGGCCCGTCGCGGACCACATGTTCCGCAACTACGACGGCGTGCTCAAGGTGGACGGCGAGGTCGGCAACAAGAAGCAGTACGACCCGCGGGTCTGGGGCAAGGCCGCCGAGGCCGGCATGGCCGCTCGCGTGGCGGAGGCCTGCGAGCACCTGCGCTCGACCGGCACCACGCTGGCCAAGTGACGCGCTGACCTGTACCGCCGACGGCCGGCTCCCCACCCGGGGGCCGGCCGTCGTCGTCGTCGGGAAGGGCACCTTGCACATCGGAATGCGATAGGAAGGTGCCCTTCCTAACCGGCGGTGAGCACCCGGACCGCCTCGTGGACGTCGTCGGTGAGGTGCACGGAGGACGACAGGTCGCCGAACGGCGAGGCGCCCAGCAGCGGCCGCAGCAGCGATTCCACCGGAAGCTCGTCCGTCCAGTACGCGCGGTCCAGGAAGACGTACGCGCCGCTGGCCCCGTCGGTGCCGTAGTAGGTCTTCGTGGCGGCCTGGAACACCTCCTGCACCGTGCCCGCCCGACCGGGGGCGAAGACGATCCCGCCCCGGGCCAGCCGCAGGATGGTGTCCTCGCGGATGGCGTTGGAGAAGTACTTGGCGATCCGGCCGGCGAACAGGTTCGCCGGCTCGTGCCCGTACAGCCAGGTGGGGATGGCCAGCCCGCCGGCGCGCGCCCAGTCCACGTCGCCGCCGGCCAGCGCGGCCGAGTCGGCGCGGGACACGCTGCCGGTGTCGGCGTCCCGGGGCCGGGGCGGCACCACCGGCCGGCCGTACAGCTCCCGGACCCGCAGCGCCGCCGCCGTGTAGCGGTCGTGGTCGGTGAAGTCCGGTGCCCCGGCCAGCAGGTCGATCGCGGCGTCCAGGTCCTCGACCGGCCGCAGCGCGAGGTGGGCGCCGAGGTTGGCGGCCTCCATCACGCCGGGGCCGCCGCCGGTCACCACCAGCCGGTCGGCCCGCGCCAGTTCCCAGCCCAGCACCGCCGCCATCCGGTACGGCGCGCTGCCGCGCGGCACCGCGTGCCCGCCCATGATGCCCACCACCGACTGCGGCCCGTGGGTGGCCAGCCAGGCGCGGGTGGCGTCGGCCAGCGCGTTGTCCACGCCGTGGTCGTGCAGCCGCTGGCCGAGCGCCTCCCGGACGTCCGGCAGCGCCCCGCCGTGCGCCCGGAAGTGCTCGTAGACGCGGGTGTCGTACATCCCGGCGAACCCGCCCTCGGCGAACCCGGCGGCCAGCTCCTCCGGGGTGTAGAGGTGGGACGGCTGGGTCGGGTAGGGCAGCCCGGAGAACGGCGGCACCACGTTCGCGCCGCGCCGGACCAGGTCGGCGCCGACCTCCCGGGAGGCGAAGCGGCAGCCCACGAAGAGGGTGCCGGTCACCTCGACGGCGGTGAGGTCGGGGACGGGATCGAGGTCGAGCCGTAGCCCCTGCACGGTCAGCCCGACGAGGCTGCCGGTGGTCAGCCGCCGGTCGAACTCGGCGCGGGTCTCGATCTCGTCGGTGCAGGTGTGCGGCTCTATGACGTCCGCGGGAGGTGGGGTCGGCACCCTGGCCATCCTGCCCCGCCGGGTCAACCGGCCAAACCTGGGAGCCCTCCGCGCTCCGGCGACCCTGCCGCCGGAGGTCGCCCGACCCGCGCGTCACCGCACTCGTGCTGGACCGACGGGAGCCCGGCGGCCGTGACCACCGGGCTTCCGCGGTACCGGGTCCTGGGGAGGCTCCCGACCAATAGTTGTAGTCGAAAGTATCGGCCCGGGGCATGGGCCGCAGGCGTGACCAACTCCTCAGCCGTTCAGCCAGGCGGCTCGCCCAACCCCCTCGCGCGCCCAGGTGCGAAGCGGGTTGAATGGGGCGATGCAGAACCTGTTGCCGGAACCACCGGCCACTCTCCTCCCCGCGCACGACGAGGCCGACGCCGCCCTGGCCGCCGCCGAGCAGGCCGGCAGCGACGAGGCGCACGCCCAGGTGGCGGCGCGCTTCCCGACCTACAGCGCCGGCTGGGGTGCGCTGGCCGCGCGGGCTCTCGCCGCCGGCCAGGTCATCCCGGCGTACGCCTACGCGCGCACCGGCTACCACCGGGGCCTGGACCAGCTGCGCCGCAGCGGCTGGAAGGGATTCGGTCCGGTGCCGTGGTCGCACGAGCCGAACCAGGGCTTCCTGCGCTGCCTCTACGTGCTGTCCCGGGCCGCCGACGAGATCGGCGAGGCGGACGAGGCGGCCCGCTGCGCCCAGTTCCTCCGCGACTGCGACCCGGCCGCCGCAGACGCGCTCGCGAGCAACTGACGTCCGAGCCGACGGCCGGCGCGGCGTCAGTCCCGCCGGCCGTCGGCTCGCCCGAACCCACCATTCCGCCGCGCCCGGAGCGTGGCGATGGACTGCGCCGACGCGGTCGCTCACCGGCGGTGCGAGGGCCTACAGCCCCTCCGCGACGGCGGCGGCGATCTTCAACCAGGCGTCCCGGGCGGCCGCGGAGAGCCCCCCGTACCGGATCGGCTCGCCGGTGTCGATGAGCCGCTCGTACGGCGCGAGCAGCACCGCCCGGGTGCGCGCCGCGAAGTGCTCCTGGATCGCCGGCAGGTCGATCTCCTTGCGCGACGGCGGCATGGAGACCACGGTGACCGCCTGCCGTACCAGCCGCTGCCGGCCGCTCTGCTCCAGGTGGTCCAGCATCCGGGCGGCCGTCTCCGCCGAGTCGTTGCGGGCCGACATGGTGACCACCAACTGGTCGGTGGCGTCCATGGCGGCCTGCCAGTTCTGGGCCCGGACGTTGTTGCCCGTGTCCACGAAGATCAACTTGTAGAACCGGCTGACCACCTCGCGGATCTCGGCGAAGGCGGCGGCGGTGAGCATCTCGCCACCCGTGGCCGACTCGTCCGAGGCGAGCACGTCGAACATCCCCTCGCCCTGCGAGCGGACGTACTGCGACAGGTCGCCGACCCGCCCGTGCGCGCCCTGGAACTGGCCCAGGTCCCGCAGCATGTCCCGCACCGTACGGGAGTGGAAGTCCTGCTGGGCGCGCATCCCGAGGGTGCCCTGGGTCTCGTTGTTGTCCCAGGCCAGCACGTAGCCGCCGCGCTTCTGGCCGAACGTCATCGCCAGCAGCAGGATGGCCACCGTCTTGCCGGCCCCGCCCTTCGGGTTCACCACGGTCACCTGGCGCAGCCCGCCGAAGTTGCGGCGTACCGTCTCGATGTCCCGCCGCATCTCCTGCTCGTGCCGCCCGGGCGGCAGCCGCAGCCCCATCCGGTTGGCCACCGCCCGTACGCCCATCGTGGCCACCGGGTCGGCGGGCCGGACCTGCCGGCGGCGCGCGAAGTCCTCGGCCGTCGGCGGGTCGGTGATCGCCGGGCGCCAGTTCGGGTCGGGCTGTGCCGGCGGCACCGCGACGACCCCCTCCGCCGGCTGGTACGCCTGCTGCGGAGTCGGGGCGTGGCCCCCCGGGGCGGCCTGCTGCCAGGGCGGCGGATACCAGCCGGGCGGGTACGGCCCGGGCGGCGTCGCGCCCTGCTGCGGCGGGTACGGCCCCGGCGGACCGGCCTGCTGCGCCGGGTAGGGGCCGCCCTGCTGCGGCGGGTAAGGCCCGGGCGGTGCGGATTGCTGTACCGCCGCCGGGTCGGCCCCGAAGTCCTGCTGTGCCGCCGCATGGTCCGGTCCCAGGCCCTGCTGTGCCGTCGCCGGGTCGGCCCCGAAGTCCTGCTGTGGCGTCGCCGGGTCGGCTACGAAGCTCTGGTGTGGCGTCGCCGGGTCGCGCCCGGGGTTTGGCGCGGGGCCTACCGGCACGCCCTGCCCAGCCGAATCGCGCGGGAACGGCACCTGGGGCGCACCCGCCTGGGGCGGGGCCTGCCGGAGTGGGCCCTGGTCGGCCGGACCCGGCGGGGGGAGGGCCTGGTCGGCCGTGCCTGGCTGGGCCGGTTGCTGGTGGTGGAGGGTCGGTCGGAGCGTGGCGCCCTGGTGCGTGGGCGCCGGATCGGTCACGCCGGCTCCCGGTCCGGGCTCGACGACCGCCGGGGCGGGCCGCTGCGGCGGCTGCGCCCACGGCGACTCGGCCGGCATCCGCACCCCGCCGTTGGCCTGACCGCCGCCCGTCGCCGCCCCGCCGGCACCCCCGTTCGTCGAACCGCCGGCACTGCCGTTCGTCGAACCGCCGGCACTGCCCTTCGCCGAACCGCCGGCACTGCCGTTCGTCGGGCCGTCGGGACCGTCATCCGCCGGGCCGCCGGCACTGCCCTTCGCCGGGCCGCCGACACCGTCATCCGTCCGCCCGCCGGTACTCCCATTCGCAGGGCTGCTGGTGCTCCCGTTCGGCGGGCCGCCGGTCCCGTTCCCGCCCGTAGTCGGCGTGCCGGCCGTCGGGGCGTCGCCGGTCCGGTGGGGGCCGTCAGCTCCGGCGGATCCGCCGGGGCCGGGCGCCGTGTCGTGGGGCGACGGCCGACCACCCGGGAAGGCGCCGGCCGTGGCGTCCGGCGAGGCACCGTCGTGCCGCTTGGCGAACCCCTGGGCCGGCTCGCCCGGACCGCTGGGACGAGTCGAGTTGGCCGGTGCCGTGTCGGTCCGGGCGGTGCCGACGGGCTGCGGGGACGCCACCGGAACGGGTACGGCCGGCTGGTCGAGGCTGAATGGCATGTCGAGGTCGACCGGGGCGGGACCGGTCTGCGGAGCCCGAGGAGCCGGTACGCCACCTCCGGCGGCCACCGACGGACCTCTGCCCGCCCCGACCGCCATGCGGTCGCCGGCAGGGCCGGTGGCAGGCGCATCGACCGCGCCGAGGCCCGGGCCCAGGCTCGGGCCTCGGTCCGTCGGGCTCGGACCTGGGGTCGTCGGGCCCGGGCCTGCGGTCGGGCTCGGGCCTGGGCTCGGGCTCGGCGGGACCGTCGGGCCTGTGGGGGCGTTCGGGGTGGCCGGTGTGACCTGCGCGGTGGGCGTCGGCGGTGCCCAGGCCGAGGCGTCCGGCCCCCATCCCGACGCCGTGCCCGGTGGGGGACCAGATGCCTCGACCGGTGGACGGGCCGACACCCCGGTCGTTGGATGGCCCAAGGCGGCGGCATGCGGAGGCCCAGGAGCCACGGCCGGTGGAGGCCCCGGGATCGCAGTGGGCGGAGGCCCCGGAACTGCGGTGGGCGGAGGCCCTGGGATCGCAGCCGGTGGCGGCCCTGGGACTGTGGCCGGTGAGGGCCCCGGGACTGCGGCCGGGGGATGGCCCGGAAGTGCGGGTGGTGGCGACGCCCAGCCGGTGTTCACGCCCTGCGGGGCGGTCGCCCCCGCATCGGGGAGCGGCACCCCGTGCAGGGACGGGTAGTCGGCCGGCGAGGGCGGGTGACCCGGCCGGCCCTGGGGCGGGACCGGGGACGGGGGCGCGGCGGTCGACGCCCAGGGCGGTGTGTCGGTGCCGTCGATCTGCTCCGGGGGCCAGAGTGGTTCGATGTCCCGCTCCGGCATCGGCTGCTGGCCGGGCCCGTGGACCCGGTCGACGTTCTCGTCCACCACGGTTCCTCCCCATTCCTCCTGCCGAGGATAGGCCCAGTGACCGCGCCGGGCCGGCCGTCGCGGGCCGGCCGCGTCGGTCGCGCCGGGGACGCCGAGGTCAGCCCGCCCAGACCGCCCAGGCACCCGGCTCGATCCACCAGGACCGCTTCCGGCTCAGCTCGCCCTCGGCACCGTCGTCGAGGAACGGGACCTTTCCCTCGCGGGGCAGCACGGCCACGGCCCGCCCCCGGGCGCGTCGTACCTCCAGCCGGACCCGCTTCCTGCCCAACGCCGAGCGGGTCACCACGGGAACGGCGACCGCCACCTCGACCAGCCCGTCCGTCGGGTCCGGGTCGCCGAGCAGGGCCACGTCGTCGAGCCGGGCGTACCCGCCCGCGTTGCCGATCGCGCAGGCCAGCAGCGGATCGTCGCCGTTCGAGAGCACGGCGTCGTCCACCTCCACCCGCCCGCGCCAGTGCAGCGGCCGGCCGCTGTCGTCGGCGGCGCCGAGGAGCGCGCCGTCCAGGGTCACCGAGCCGCCGTCGTTGCGCAGCAGGTCGAGCCGGCGGGGCGTGCCGTCCAGCACCGCGGCGGCCACCGCCGCCGGGTCGCGGGGCAGCCCGAGCTGCGCCGCCAGGTCACCGTGCGCCGTGCTCCCTGCCGGATCGAGCGGGAGTACGCCGATCGGCGGCAGGTCCGGCACCGTCCGGTTGCCGGGCAGGTCGTCGGGGCGGCGGCTGGGCGGTGGGGCGTACCGGCGGACGAGCCGGCGCACGACGGCGCGCAACTGGGCGTCGCTGGCCGCGGCGACCACGAGCCGGGCCTTGGAGTCCGGATCGGGCCAGGTGAGGCCGTCCGGGCGGGGCGGGCCGTCGAACCGGGCCAGCACCTGGTCGATCTCGGCGTCGGAGCGGGCGGTGACCGTCTCGACGCGGGCGCCCCGGGCGGTGAGCGCGTCGGCGCAGGCCAGCACCGGCACCCGCGGGGTGTCGCAGCGCCCGTCGGCCGTCGCGTCACCGGCCGCGCAGGCGTCGGCCGTCGCGCCACCGGCGGGGGCGCAGGCGTCGGCCGACGCGCGGCTGGCCGTCGTGCCGCTGGCCGGGGCGCCGGCGTCGGTCGTGCCGCTGGCGGGGGCGCCGGCGTCGGTCGTCGTGCCGTCGGATGCGCCGGCGGCGGTCGGGCCGGCCCCCTCCTGCGGCGCCGCGCCGCAGCAGCCGCCGCTGCCGCAGGCCCCGCCGGACGCGTCGCGCTCCGAGCCGAGGGTGAGCAGCACCACGTCGTACACGGAAAGGCCTCCTGCCTCCCGACGCGACCCCTGCCGGCCGCGCCGCCACTACTTGTTAGCCTGACACCCCGGGCTCGCTGACCGGTCGCCACCTGGCACCCGAGCCTTCTGGAGGCGAAGAGATGCCAGCGATCGTGCTCCTCGGTGCCCAGTGGGGCGACGAGGGCAAGGGCAAGGTTACCGACCTGCTGGGTGGGCGGGTCGACTACGTCGTGCGCTACTCCGGCGGCAACAACGCCGGCCACACGGTGATCACGCCGGACGGCCAGAAGTACGCGCTGCACCTGATGCCGTCGGGCGCGCTCTCCCCGAGCGCGATGATCGTCATCGGCAACGGTGTCGTGGTCGACCCGAAGGTGCTGCTGGCCGAGATCGACGGGCTCGCCGAGCGCGGTGTCGACGTCAGCCGCCTGCGGATCTCCGGCGACGCGCACCTGATCATGCCGCACCACCGGGCCCTCGACCGGGTCGTCGAGCGCTACCTCGGCAGCTCCCGCATCGGCACCACGGGCCGGGGCATCGGCCCCGCGTACGGGGACAAGGTCGCCCGGATGGGCATCCGGCTGCAGGACCTGCTCGACCCGGGCATCCTGCGCAAGAAGCTGGAACTGGCGCTGCGCGAGAAGAACCAGCTCCTGTTCAAGATCTACAACCGCAAGGCGATCGACGTCGAGGAGACCGTCGAGGAATACCTGCGGTACGCGGAGCGGCTCAAGCCGTACATCGCCGAGACCCGGGTCATGCTCTGGGACGCGCTGGACCGCGGCGAGACGGTCCTGCTGGAGGGCGCCCAGGCCACCATGCTCGACATGGACCACGGCACGTACCCCTTCGTGACCTCGTCGAACCCGACGGCCGGCGGGGCCTGCGTGGGCGCCGGCATCCCGCCGACGGCGATCAGCAAGGTGATCGCGGTCAGCAAGGCGTACACGACGCGCGTCGGCAGCGGGCCGTTCCCGACGGAGCTGTTCGACGACAACGGGCAGCACCTGCGGAAGATCGGCCACGAGTACGGCACCACCACCGGCCGGGAGCGCCGCTGCGGCTGGTTCGACGCCGTCGTCGCCCGGTACGCCTGCCGCCTCAACGGCGTCACCGACCTGGTCGTCACCAAGCTGGACGTGCTCACCGGCCTGCCGAAGGTGCCGATCTGCGTCGGGTACGAGATCAACGGCGAGCGCTTCGACGACATGCCGATGACCCAGACCGACTTCCACCACGCGACTCCGATCTACGAGGAGCTCGACGGCTGGTGGGAGGACATCACCAAGGCGAGGACCGAGGACGAGCTCCCGGAGAACGCCCGCCGCTACGTCGCCCGCATCGAGGAACTCTGCGGCACCAGGGTGAGTGTCGTGGGCGTGGGCCCGGGCCGCGAAGAAAACGTCCTCCGCCACCCCCTCCTCCCCTAACCCCACCCCCACCCGGCTCCCCGACGGCCTGCGCGTTGATCAAGAGGTTTGCGTCCGGACCCAGGCCGGATCAGGACAAAAACCTCTTGATCAACGTGGAGAGGTTGGGCGTGTTCACAGGAGGGGCAGGGTTGTCCACAGGGGCGGTGCGGAGTGCGGGCGGGCCGTCATCGTGGTGGGATGAGTGTCGATGTTCTCCGCCGCATCGCCGGTCGCCAGGACGGGATGGTGACGGCCGCCCAAGCGTTGTCTGCCGGCTTCAGCCGGAGCCAGATCCGGCACCTGTGTCGCTCGGGCCGTTGGCTCCGGGTGG
Source organism: Micromonospora sp. USAFONa4 (assembly GCF_057197825.1). Lineage (NCBI taxonomy): Bacteria > Bacillati > Actinomycetota > Actinomycetes > Micromonosporales > Micromonosporaceae > Micromonospora > Micromonospora sp. USAFONa4. Next base: position 3,528,388 of record NZ_CM170072.1, read on the forward strand.
CGAGGGGCTGCTTCGTGCCGGCCCCCGAGTTGAGCCCTGCGGCACTGCGTAGAGCCCGCGTCCGGGCTGCGGTCGCCATCCTCGGGCCGGGTGCAGTCGTCGTTCTCGACACCGCCGCTGAGCTGCATCGGATCGCCGGGCTCCGTCCGACGCCCGCCATCCACGTGTCCCTGCCGCCGAACCGGCCACGCCCACAGCGGATCACCGACTCTGACGTCGTGGTGCACCAGCTCACCATCGATCCTCACGCCGTGGGCGAGGTCGCCGGGATGCCCGTGACCACCCCGCTGCGAACGTTGGCCGATGTCATCCTCCGGGTGGACCGTTACTCGGCGGTGTGCGTACTCGACTCCGCGCTGAATCGGCGGGTCGTCACCGAGTCCGACCTGGCCGGGATGCCGGCCCTTCTCGAGGGCCGTAGGGGAGCCGTCGCGGCCCGCCGTCACCTGGCTGAGGCCGACGGGCGGGCGCAGTCCCCGCTGGAGACCCGGACGAGGCTGCGGTGCGTCGACGGTCGCGTACCGCCCGACGTACTTCAGTTGGAGGTCCGCGACGGGGACGGCTACCTGCTCGGCATCGGCGACCTCGGTTGGCGGGCGGCGCGGGTGATCGCCGAGGCCGACGGACAGGCGTCCCACCACATGCCCGGGGCGGTCTTCGAGGACCGGGCGCGGCAGAACCGGCTGGTCAACGCCGGTTGGCGGGTCCTCCGCTTCACCTGGGCCGACACGCTGCGTCCCGACTACATCCCGAACACGGTCAAAGCGGCCCTACACCCCCACTGACCCACCCGCTCGGCGTGATCAAGAGGTTCTGGCCCGTCCTGAGGCGGAATTGGGACGCAAACTTCATGATCAACGGGGCCGGGGGTGGGGGTCAGTAGGATGCCGGTGTGCGGGTTCTTCTTCTTGGTGGTGGGGGGCGGGAGCATGCGCTCGCGCTCGGGTTGGCTGCGGATCCGGCCGTCGAGCAGCTGATTGCGGCGCCGGGCAACCCCGGCATCGCTTCGCTCGCCTCGGTGCGGGCCGTCGATCCGTGTGATCCGGCGGGCGTTGCCGCGCTGGCGGTGGAGACCGGGGTCGACCTGGTGGTGATCGGGCCGGAGGCGCCGCTGGTGGCCGGGGTCGCCGACGCCGTACGCGCCAAGGGGATCCCCGCGTTCGGGCCGTCCGCCGAGGCCGCCCGGCTGGAGGGCTCGAAGACGTTCGCCAAGGACGTGATGACCGCCGCAGGCGTACCGACCGCCCGCGCGTACACCTGCACGGACGCGGAGAGCACCGGCAGGGCGCTGGACGAGTTCGGCGCGCCGTACGTGGTGAAGAACGACGGGCTCGCCGCCGGTAAGGGCGTCGTGGTGACCGACGACCGCGCCGCCGCGCTGCGGCACGCCGAGGAGTGCGGCCGGGTCGTCGTCGAGGAATACCTCGCCGGCCCGGAGGTCTCGCTCTTCGTGGTCACCGACGGCGAGGCGGCGGTGCCGCTGCTGCCGGCGCAGGACTTCAAGCGGGTCGGCGACGGCGACACCGGCCCGAACACCGGCGGCATGGGGGCGTACGCGCCGCTGCCCTGGGCACCCGCCGGCCTGGTCGACGAGGTCATGCGCGACGTCGTCCACCCGACCCTGGCGGAGATGGCCCGGCGGGGCACCCCGTTCGCGGGTCTGCTCTACGTCGGGCTGGCGATCACCGCCGACGGCCCCCGGGTGATCGAGTTCAACGCCCGCTTCGGCGACCCGGAGACGCAGGTGGTGCTGGCGCTGCTGGAGACGCCGCTGGCCGGGCTGCTGCACGCCGCCGCGACCGGCACGCTGGCCGCGCACCCGCCGCTGCGCTGGCGCGACGGCGCCGCCGTCACGGTCGTGGTGGCCGCCGAGGGCTACCCGGCCGCCCCGCGTACCGGCGACGTGATCACCGGGGGCGAGGGGCCGGGGATCGTCCACGCCGGCACCCGACGGGGCGCCGACGGGGCGTTGCTCTCCTCCGGCGGCCGGGTGCTCTGCGCCACCGCCACCGGCGCCGACCTGCCCGCCGCCCGGGACGCCGCGTACGCGCTGGTCGCCGGGGTGGAGCTGGCCGGCTCGCACCACCGCACCGACATCGCCTCCGCCGCCGTCGAGGGTCGGATCAGCATTCCGGGCTGACCGGGCAACCTCCACCAGCCTCGCCTCCGGTTGAGCGGTGAGGCGAGGAGGTGGCGGGATTGCCTGCCGACATCGAGGGCTACCGCGAGTACGTCGGGGCGCGGCTGGAACCGCTGCGCCCGGGCTGACGCTGCATCCCTGACCCGGTGCCGTCACCCCCGTACGGGCGTGTCCCGGTGCGCGGCGGGCGTCCACAGTCCCTCGACCCGGACTCGCCCCTGTACGCGGGGCGTGTCCCGGCGCGTCGCGGAGGCGTACTGGCCGTTGAGCGGCACGAGTTCCTCCACCCGTTCGCCCGGGCCGCCGGGCGGGGCGGGCGGGTAGCGGGGCGGCTCGTCCAGCGCCCGCAGCGCCGGCAGCGGCGCGGCGGCCAGCGTCGCCACCAGCAGCGTCCCGGCCAGCACCAGGAAGGCGGTACGCAGCCCGACCCATCCGACCAGCGGCCCGGCGAGCAGGTAGCCCGCCGGGCCGGCGGCGTACGCGAACGAGGTCATCACCCCGACCACGCGCCCGCGCAACCGTTCGGGCGTGCGGGTCTGCATGGCGTAGTTGGACAGCGGGTTGACGGGCCCGTACGCGAGCCCGATCGCGACGGCGAAGCCGATCATGGCGGGGAACGGCGGCAGGGTGGCCAGCCCCACGAGGGCCAGCCCGATGACGACGAGGGAGATCACCATCAGGGTGTGGCGCCGGATCAGCCGGCCCGCCATGCCGGAGGCGAGCGCCCCGACGACTCCGCCGGCGCTCATCGCCATGAGCAGCGCGCCGAGCCGGGCCGGCTCTCCCCGGCCGACGAACCACGCCGGCAGCAGCACGCCCTCGACCGGCAGGTAGAGCGCCGCCAGCACCATCGTGAGCAGCGCGATGGTCCGCAGCAGCTTGTCCCGCCAGACGAACCGCAGCCCCTCGACGGTGCCGCGCCACAGCCCGGACGGGGGACGTTCGGGGCGGCCGGCCCCGGGCAGCCGGACGGCGGCGATCATCGCGACGGCCAGCGCGAACCCGGCGGCGGTGACCCAGAGGGTCGAGCCGGGGCCGATCGCGGCGATGAGGATGCCGCCGACGCCGGGCCCGATCAGGAAGGCGAGCCCCCAGACCGCCTCGTGCACCCCGTTGGCGCGTTCGATCCGCCAGCCGGCGGCCTGCGCGGCGGCCGGCAGCAGCGTCTCCCGGGCGGTCAGGCCGGCCGGGTCGAACACCGCGCCGAGCACGGCCAGCGCCACGATCCAGCCGAGGTTCAGCCCGAGCAGCGCGTCGACCACCGGGATCGCGGCGACCGAGACGGCGGAGAGCGTGTCGGAGACCAGTGCCGTGCGCCGCCGGCCGAGCAGGTCCACGACGGTGCCGGAGACGAGGCCGGACAGCAGCAGCGGCAGGGCGGTGGCTGCCGCGACCACGCCGGCGGCGGTGGGGCTGCCGGTGCGTTCCAGCACCAGCCAGGGCAGGGCCACGTTCGCCACGCCGTTGCCGGTGTTGGAGAGCAGGGTCGCCGCTTCGACCAGCAGCAGCGGTGCCCTCCGTGGTCCCGGCTGGCGGTGACGGGGATGGTGGCGATGCCGGGCACGGCGGCGCGGTCCGGAGCCGATCATGGTGCCGTCAGCCTAGGGGCGGCCGGGCATCCGGGCAGTAACGGCCGGGGAACGGTCAGCCGTAGTAGCGGCGCAGCTCGCGGGCCAGCACCTTGCCCGTGGCGTTGCGGGGCAGGTACTTCACGAAGACCACGTCCCGGGGTACGGAGAACCGGGCCAGGTAGTGCCGGACGTATTCGCGGACCGCCTCCGGGTCGAGCGTCTCGCCGGGGTGCAGGGCGAGGAAGGCGGCGAGGCGCTGGCCGTACTCCTGGTCCGGTACGCCGATCACGGCGGCCTCGCGTACCTGCGGCAGCCGGGCGATCAGGTCCTCCACCTCGGCCGGGAAGACGTTCTCCCCGCCGGAGACGATCATGTCGTCGGCCCGGCCGTCGACGAAGAGCAGCCCGTCGGCGTCGAGCCGCCCCAGGTCGCCGGTGTCGAGCAGGCCGCCGCGGTGCTCCCGGACCGCCCCGGAGGTGTAGCCCTCGAAGAGCATCTCGTTGCCGACGAAGATCCGGCCGACCTGCCCGGCCGGCACCGGCTCGCCGGCCGCGTCGAGGATCGCCAGCCGGGTGCCGTGCGGCGGGCGGCCGGCGGTGGTCGGAGCCGCGCGCAGGTCGGCGGGGCCGGCGATGGACGCCCAGGAAACCTCGGTGGAGCCGTAGAGGTTGTGCAGTACGTCGCCGTAGACGTCCATGAACCGCAGGGCGAGGCCGCCCGGCAGCGCGGAACCGCTGACCGCGACCACCTTCAGCGGGGGACGGGGGTCCGGCGGCGGCACCTCCAGCAGCCGTTGCAGCATCACCGGCACGGCGAAGAGCGCGTCGCAGCGCTGCGCCACGAGGGCGGCCACCGTGGCGGCCGGGTCGAACCGGCGGTGCAGCACGACCGTGGCCCGCAGGGCGAAGCAGACCTGGAGGGCCGCGTAGCCCCAGGTGTGGAAGAGCGGCGCGGCGATCATGACGGTGTCCCGGGCGTGCAGCGGGATCCGGTCGATGATGGAGACCAGCGGGCCGAACCCGTTCGGGGTGGGGCGCCGGGCGCCCTTGGGTGCGCCGGTGGTGCCGGAGGTGAGCACGATGGTCCGGCCGTCGCGCTCGGGGGGACGCAGCTCGCCGGGGACCGCGCCGGCGACGAGCGCCTCCCGGGCGCGCTCGTCGAGCCGTTGCACCTCGGCGGGGAGGTTGGCGACCCGGTCGGCGAACTCGGCGTCGTGCGCCAGCGCCCGCAGCCGCTGCTCCTGTGCGACGGTGGCGAGCTGTCCGGCGGAGAGCCCGGTGTTGACCAGCACCGCGTCCGCGCCGAGCAGGGTGGCGGCCACGATCGTCTCGACCAGGCCGTGGTGGTTGCGGCAGAGCACGCCGACCCGGTCCCCGGGTCGCACCCCCAGCGCCGTCCGCATTCCCCCGGCCAGCCGCTCCGACCGGTCGAGCAGTTCGGCGTACGTCAGGGCGGTGCCCTGCTCGTCGACGACGGCCGCCCGGTCGGGGTCGCGGGCGGCGGCCTGGCGCAGCTCGCCGGCGATGTTCCAGCCCCACCTGCGCAGCGCCTGGAGCTGCGAGGCGACGCGGACCGGTCGGCCGGGGGCGAGCAGCCCACGTCGGGTCAGGGTGGCGACGACGAACGGCAGGTCCATGTCGGCCTCCTCGTGCGGTGCGCGTGGGGCCCCCGGGCCGGGGACCCCACGCGGGCGATCTGGAGATCGAGCGCGCAGCGGTACGGGCGCGGCGGACGCCCGGGCCTGGTGCGGCCCTGGACGGCGACCGCGCCGGCGGTCGGTCAGCGGATCTGGACGCCGGAGATGGCCCGGGAGATGACCAGCCGCTGGATCTCGGAGGTGCCCTCGAAGATGGTGTAGATCTTGGCGTCCCGGTACCAGCGCTCGACCGGGTGGTCCCGCAGGAAGCCGGCCCCGCCGAGCAGTTGCACGGCCCTGTCGGTGACGGAGACGGCCACCTCACCGGCCTTCAGCTTGGACATCGAGCCCTCGCCGGCCGTGAAGGGCCGGTTGTTGCGGCCCATCCAGGACGCCCGCCAGACCAGCAGCCGGGCTGCGTCGATCTCCATCTTCATGTCGGCCAGCGTGAACGCGACCGCCTGGTTCTCGATGATCGGGCGGCCGAACTGGACCCGCTCCTTCGCGTAGTCCAGGGCGTACTCGTAGGCGGCCCGGGCCACACCCAGCGCCTGCGCGCCGACGGTGGGTCGGGAGAGTTCGAAGGTGCGCATCGCGGCCTGGCCCGAGACGCGTTTGCCGGAGCGGGCCCGGTCGAGCCGTTCGAGCAGGGCGTCCCGGCCGCCGAGCAGGCAGCGCCCGGGCACGCGTACGTCGTCGAGGAAGACGTCGGCGGTGTGCGACGCGCGCAGGCCCAGCTTGCGCAGCTTGCGGGTCGCGGCCAGGCCGGCGGTGCCCGGCGGTACGACGAACGCCGCCTGCCCGCGGGAGCCGAGCGTCGGGTCGACCGAGGCGGTGACCACGTGCACCCCGGCGATCCCGCCGTTGGTGGCGTACGCCTTCTGGCCGCTCAGCACCCACTCGTCGGTCGCCTCGTCGTAGACGGCGCGGGTGCGCATCGCGCCGACGTCGGAGCCGGCCTCGGGCTCGGTGGTGCAGAACGCGGCGACGGCCGGCTCGTCGACGGTGCCGAAGCACTGCGGCACCCATTCGACCATCTGGTCGGGGGTGCCGGCGCCGTAGATCGCGGCCACCGCGAGGGAGGTGCCGAAGATGCCCAGCCCGATGCCGGCGTCACCCCAGAAGAGTTCCTCGCTGGCGATCGGGAGGGAGAGGCCGGTGGGGTCGGCCCAGCAGGTGGCGAGGAACTCGAAGCCGTAGAGGCCGACCTTCGCCGCCTCCTGGATGATCGGCCAGGGGGTCTCCTCCCGGGCGTCCCACTCGGCCGCGGCCGGGCGCACGACCTCGGCGGCGAAGCCGTGCACCCAGTCGCGCAGATCCCGCTGTTCCTCGTTCAGGTCGAGCGAGAACTCGGCCATGTCAGGCCTTGGGGATGTCGAACAGGTTGGCGATGTTGGCGGCCAGGCCCAGGTCGCCCTTGGCCTTGAGCTTGCCGGTCATGAACATCATGACGGGGTTCGCGCCACCGGAGACGATCTTCAGGAACTCGACCGGGCCCATCGTGAGGCTGAGCTTCGGGTCGTGCTGCGGGGTCTCGTTGACGGTGCACGTGCCGTCGGCGACGACCACCTCGTAGGTGTCGGTGCCCCCGTCGGGACGGCCGGTGATGTTCCAGTGGATGACCGCGTTGGTCGAGCCGGCCCGGTCGGCGCGGAAGAGCTGCGGCATCCGGCCGAAGACCTCGCCGAGGATCTTGCCGCGCAGGTCGCCGGACATCACCTCGGCGATCTTGTCGTCCGGGGTGGACTTGACCAGCTGGGCGAACTCCTTGGGGCCGACGTTCGCGAAGTTGGCCGGGTCGAAGTCAGTCATGGGGCTGCACCTTCCGGGTATTGGCTACTCGTGCGTAACCTTACGGGCGAGTAGGTATGCTCGCAAGGTGTCCACCCCACCCACCTTCAAGCGCCTCCCCCGCGCCGTACGCGAGCAGCAGATGCTCGACGCGGCCGTGAAAGTGTTCTCACGCAGGGGCTTCCACGCGGCCAGCATGGACGAGATCGCCGAGGACGCCGGCATCTCCAAGCCCATGGTCTACGCGTACCTCGGCACGAAGGAAGAACTCTTCGTCGCCTGCCTGCACCGGGAGGGCACCCGGATGATGCAGGCCATCGCCGGGGCGGCCGCCCCCGAGTTGCCGGCCGACGAGCGGCTCTGGCGCGGGCTGCGCGCCTTCTTCGGCTTCGTCGGGGCGCACCGCGACGGATGGGCGGTGCTCTACCGGCAGGCCCGGGGCGAGCAGCCCTTCGCCGGCGAGCTGGCCGGCATGCGGGCCCGGCTGGTCGAGGTGGTCGCCGGGATGCTCGACCACGCGCTGCGCGCCGAGGGGCGCGAGGTGGGCGAGACCGACCTGGAGGTCGTCGCGTACGCCCTGGTGGGGGCGACCGAGTCGCTGGCGGACTGGCTCGCCGACCACCCGGAGGCCGACCCGGAGAAGACCGCCACCCGGATGATGAACGTCGCCTGGCTCGGCGCCGGTCAACTCCTGCACGGCGTCACCTGGCACCCACGGGTCACCCCCGGCTGAGCGGCGGCGGCTCCACGGTCGCGCGTTCAACGGCGAGATGTGGCGCGCCGCCTGCGGTGGTGCAGCCAGCGGGCGGACTCCAGCAGCAGGGTGACCGCCAGCGAGAGGCCCACGCCGGCGAGGATGCCCTTGACCGGGTCGCGTTCGAAGGCCAGCCCGCCGAAGTAGCCCAGCAGGGTGCAGTAGAGCGCCCAGCTCACCGCCGCGATGGCGTCGAAGAGCAGGAACGACCGGATCGGGTAGCGGACCGCGCCCATGGTGAGGGTGACCGCCGTCCGGCCACCGGGGACGTACCGGGACGTGGTCAGGATCAGCCCGCCGCGCTGGTGCACCGCCCGCCGGGCCCACTCGGAGCTGGCCCGACGCCGGCTGTCCGCAGGGAAGCGGGCGAGCCGGCTCGCGCCGCCGCCGCGCCCGATGGCGTACGAGACGTGGTCGCCGACGCACGCCCCCAGCGCGGCGGCGACGATCACCCACCCCAGGTCGGGGTTGCCGCCGGTGGCGAGCACCGCGGCGGTGATCACGGCCGTCTCGCCGGGTACGGCGGGGAAGAACGCGTCGACCGCGGTGAGCCCGAAGATCAGCAGGTACACCCACGGTGAGGCGACCAGCTGCCGGAGCAGGTCGAGCACGGACTCCATGCCTCCCATGCTCGCCGGATGCGACCCGCCCGGTGGTCGAGTCGCCGGATCGACCCGCTCGGGACTCCGGCGCGGCCCGGCGTCACACCGACGCCCCGGCGGGCGTTCTGGCCGGCGCGAGGGGGCGCGGGGCGAGCAGCGGGCCGTGCGGGGTCTTGTCGTCGGCGGTGGGGCCCCGGGAGGTCAGTACCACGGGCGCGCCCAGCTCCTTCTGCACGGCCGCCGTCCAGTCGGGCGGCGGGGCGTCGTCGTACACGGGGCGGGCGCGCAGCAGGCGGGCGGTGAGCGCGGCCTGCCGGTCCAGGTCGCCGGGCGGGCCCGGGGTGAGCTGGTCGGTGGTGTCGTAGCGGCGGCAGATCCGCAGCCCGGGGCCGGCGAGGTCGAGGTGGGTGAGCGCCAGGCCGTCGACCCCGCCGGCGGCGGCGAGGGCGTACCGGTGGGCGACCGCGTCGAAGTGGCCGAACCGGAACCGGCCCTGCCACGGGTTCGTCGGGTTGTGCGGGTCGGCCAGCGGCAGGGCCGGGTCCTCGGTCACCAGCGGGCCGGGCCCGTGCCGGGTGGTGACCACGCGCAGCACCCCGATCCGGGTGACGTCGCCGGGCTGGCCCGCCTCGGCGAGCAGGCCGTCGACGTTGGCGAAGGTGGTGGTGCTCCACGTCGTGTACGGATGGAAGCCGTGCCACTCGTCGAGCAGCACCCCCTGCGCGCCCTCGAAGACGCAGGTGCCGGCCCGCAGCGCCCCGGCCAGCCAGCTCCGGTCGACGATCGCGACCCGCCCGGCGAAGCCGGTGAACGCGGGCAGGCAGTCGTCGACGGGCGGCGCGTCCAGCGGGCCCAGCTCGGCGGTCAGCCGGCCCCGCAGGACGGTCAGCCGCCGCCGCAGCAGCCCCGGGTCGCCGCAGTCGGCCACCCGGGGCGCCTCGTCGGGGTGGGCGAGACCGTACGCGACGGTCTCGCCCACCCCGAGCCCGCAGGAGCCGTGCCGGTCGGCTCCCCGGGCGATCTCCCGGGCCCGGTTCGCGGCCCGGTGGTACGGGGTGGCGAGCAGCGCCTCCCCGTCGACGGTCAGCCGGTCGAGCGCGTCGGGCACCCCGACCGAGGCGAGGTGGTCGGCCTCGGCGGCCAGCGCCAGCGGGTCCACCACCACGTGCCGCGACAGGTGCGTACGGACGTCGGGGTGGAACGTGCCGGCGCCGAACTGCGCGAACGTGTGGTGCCGGCCGTCGCGCAGCACGACGTTGTGTGCCGCCTGCGCGCCCCCGTTGAAGCGGACCACGGTGTGCACGGGCCGGGTGGCGCAGAGCCAGTCCACGACCGTGCCCTTGCCGGCATCGCCGTAGCCGAGGTCCACCACGGCGACGTGCCCGCTCACCGGACCTCCCCGCAGCCGCCGCCGGAGCCCTGCCCGCTGCCGCAGCGGCGGCCGGAGCCGCCGCCGACCGCCGTCACGTGGTTCACAGCCGGGTCACCTCGCCGCCGGTGTCGCGGAACGCGGGCAGCGTCGACACCTCGGCACGCCGCCCCCCGCGCAGGCGGGCCAGCGCCTTGGAGACGGTGCCGGTGGCGCCCGAGCCGGCGCGGTCGAGGTCGCGCAGGCCCTCGTCCAGGTCGATGGCCTGTTCGCCGAGGCCGATGGTGAGCGCGATGGTCTCGCAGACCGCGTCGAGGTCGTCCAGCACGACGGCGTTCTGCCCGAGCAGGTCCCGCCAGAAGTCGAGCACCTTGGCGTTGCCGGCGTAGTGGCTGCCGGCGGGGAGCAGGTAGTAGGTGTCCCAGCGGCGCGTCACCTCGTCGACGACCTGCCGCAGCGGCACGTCCTCGCGCAGGTCGTCGCCGGTCAGGCGGGCCACCTCCCGGGCCTTCACCTGCGGGTACGCCAGCTCGTCGCCGATGATGAACAGGTAGCCGCGCCGGCCGCGCTTCTCCCAGGAGTCGGTCACGGTGTGCCGGGCCATGAAGTACATGGCCAGCTCGTACGACTCGGTCATCTGCCCGCCGCCGCCGCCCTCCAGCACGATCCGGCCGAGGTCGTCGTCCATCCGGTTGTCCGACTCGAACTGGCCGACCTGCAACGGCACCCGGTCGCAGGTGGCGTCGCCGATCGCGCCGAACATGATCTGCGGGTCGCTGGCGTAGCCCTGCCGTTGCAGCAGCCCGAGCAGCTGCGGCAGCTTGGTCTGCAGGACGCGCGGCACGTTGCGCATCGAGCCGGTGACGTCGAAGAGCACCGCGATGGGTGTCGAGCGGGGGTGCTCGTCGGAGTCGCGGCTCTCGCGCGTCGCGTCGCGCGGGTCGAGCGCGGGGTGCACCTTGCGCGCCCCGCTGTCGCTGTAGGAGAACGCGCTCTTGCCGGTCTTCCGGCGGTAGCGGTCGGCGGCGTCGTACACGTCGGTGGACCACATTCCACTGCCCATGACAGCTCCTTAGGGGTTGAGGGTGAAGGGTCGGAAGGTGCGTGGCCCGTAGAGCCGGTCCAGCACCTCGTCCAGTTCGCCGAGCAGGCGCCAGGCGTCGTCGGGCCGGTCGCGCAGGAACCGCTGCCGGCAGCCCTGCGCGAAGGTGAGCAGCTCGCGCGGCGCGTGGCGGTTCATCAGCCAGGTCATGCAGCGGGTGGCCATCATGATGTCGCTGCCCGGCCCGCAGGGCCGCTTCCGGTAGACCTCGGGCGGGTACCAGTCGTCGTAGCCGGGCACCAGCGCGGGGATCGTGCCGCCGACGGGGGCGGAGAAGCACCAGTCGACAAGCACCACGCCGTGCGCCTCCGGCTCGATCAGCACGTGCGGCGGCAGGACCGCGCCGTGCACGACGCCCGCCTGGTGGGCCAGGCCGAGCGCCACCAGCAGCCGACGCCACATCCAGGCCACGTCGCGGGCGTCCAGCCCGTCCGGGTACGCGCGCCGGACCTCGTCGAGGTCGTGCAGGCCGGGCGCGGTGGCGAGCACGTTGATGCGCCGTTCGGCGCCGGTCGCGGCGTCGAGGTGCCGGAAGTCCTCGACCAGCCGGGGCACGTACGGCAGGTAGCGCGGGTCGCCGCGCTCGGCGATGGTGCGCAGGGCGTGCGCCTCGCGGGCCATCAGGTCGTTGTCGGTGGGTCGCCGGGGCAGCTTGAGCAGCCGGTCGGCCCCGACGTCGTAGAGGTCGGCCAGGTCGCCCGAGTGGGTCGGCGTGCCGAGTCGGTAGGCGCCGAGGACGGTGACCTGCCGGGCCCGCCAGCGGGTGGTGACCTGGACGAACGCGTCGGTGGCCTCGGCGCGTACCGCCGGGTCGGCCGGCAGGCGGTCGGGGTGCAGGGCCGCGACCAGCTCGCGGTAGCGCCGGGCCGGCTGGTCCGTGCCGAACAGGTCGGCGTCGGTGCGGGCCGCCTCGACCAGGCGGATGGCTTCGGCGGTCCTCATCGGACCGTCTCCTCCCGGGCGGGGCGCAGCAGCGCCGGGTGCAGCAGCCGGGCGTCGCCGGCCCGGTAGAGCTTGGCGCGGGGGCCGCCCCGGGCGCCGCCGCGCTCGGTGCTGGTGCCGGTGCTCTCGACGAAGCCCGGCACCGAGAGCACCTTGCGGTGGAAGTTGCCGGCGTGCAGCGGGTGGCCCCAGACCGTCTCGTAGACGGCGCGCAGCTCGCTGATCGTGAACTCGCCGGCGAGGAAGCGCGTGGCGAGCGGGGTGTATTCCAGCTTGGACCGGGCCCGCTCCAGCGCGTCGTCGATGATCCGACCGTGGTCGAAGGCGAGCTGCCGGTTGGCCAGCGCGGTCACCGGCAGCCAGCCGGCCTCGTCGGCGTCGGTGCCGGCGGCCGGGTCGGGCAGGTCGGGGGCGAACGCGAGGTGGGCGACCGAGACGACGCGCATGCGCGGGTCGCGGTCGGGGGTGCCGTAGCTGCCCAACTGCTCCAGGTGTACGCGGCGCAGTCCCTCGCCGCCGAGCCCGGTCTCCTCGGCCAGCTCCCGTCGGGCGCCGACGGTGAGGTCCTCGTCGGGGCGGACGAAGCCGCCGGGCAGCGCCCACCGTCCCTCGAAGGGCGGCTGGCCGCGCCGGATCAGCAGCAGGTGCAGCGCGCCGTCCCGGATGGTCAGCGCCACCACGTCGACGGTCACGGCGACCGACGGGTAGGCCCCGGGGTCGTACGCGGCCAGGAAGTCCTGCTCGTCAACCATGTCTCTCTCATTCTGAGAACATCTCGATCTGAGAAGAACTTAGCGCACGGGAACGCCCCTGCCAAGTCCGGGACGGGATCCGGCAGGGGCGTACCCAGTTTCGGCAGGGGCGCCTCAGCGCACGAGGCCCGCCAGGTGCGGTCGGCCGCGCGAGTCGTGCAGGGCGAACCCGCCGTCCGCCAGCAGGCCGAAGCTCACCGTGCTCGGCAGCGGCACGGGCAGCTTGAAGGCCACCTCGACCGTGTAGGCGTCCGGCAGCCGGTTCTCCAGTGCGGCCAGGCAGCGGGCCTTGCTCCACATGCCGTGCGCGATCGGCCGGGGGAAGCCGAACAGCCGCGCGCCGAGGCGGGAGGTGTGGATCGGGTTGTGGTCGCCGGAGACCCGCGCGTAGTCCGTACCGACGCGGGGATCGACCCGCCAGCGGGCCGAGCCGGCCGGCGTCGCGGGCCGCCCGGCCTGCTCGCGCCGCCCGCCGCCGCCCCGCTTGCCCTCCCTGCCGAGGTACGTCGAGACGCCGCGCCAGACCTCCGCCCCGTCGACCGAGCCGACCAGCACCACGTCGACCTGCCGCCCCCGGTCGTGCGGGCGCAGGTTCTCGGCGTACGCGCGGAAGTCGAGGGTCTCGTCGGCGGTGATTGGGCGGTGCACGGTGATCCGGTTGCCGACGTGCACCACGCCGGTCAGCGGGATGGGGAATTCCGGCGCGGTCATCAGCCGCAGCGCCAGCGGGAAGCCCATGACGTGCGGGAACGTCGCAGGCAGCCGGTCGGTGAGCCGGAACCCGCAGACCCGGTCGTAGTCGGCGAGGTGCGTCCGGTCGACGGCGATCCCGCCGACGGCCAGCTCGACCGCCGGGACGCCCGCCGACCGCCGTCCACCGCCGAGACCGGGCAGCGCGCCGAGCAGCGCCCGCCGGTAGAGCGCCCCGGCCGCCGGCATCCGAGGCAGCTCGACGCGCTCCCGGGCACCCGTCCCGGCCGGGCCCCCGCCCGAGAGGTCCCGCGTCGCCTCGGCGGCGGAGGCGGCGAGGTCGTGGGTCTCTTCGAGGCTCAGGTCGTGGCCGGACGCCGCCGGCCCGCGGATCGCGTCCAGGGTGTCCTGCGACAGGATCTCGGTCGGGCCGTCGATCAGCTCGTGCACCGACAGGTCGTCCGGGTCCGGCGCCGGTTGTCCTCTCCTCGCCATCACGCCCCCAGCAGGCTCTGGCCGCAGACCCGGACGACGTTGCCGCTGACCGCGCCGGAGGCCGGCCACGCCAGCCAGCCGATGGTCTCGGCGACGTCCACCGGCAGCCCGCCCTGGGACATGCTGTTCATCCGCCGGCCCGCCTCGCGGATCACCAGCGGGATGCGCGCGGTCAGCCGGGTCTCGATGAAACCGGGGGCGACCGCGTTGACGCTGATCTGCCGTTCGCGCAGCGCCGGGGCGAGCGACTCGACGAGCCCGATCACGCCCGCCTTGCTGGTGGCGTAGTTGGTCTGACCCCGGTTGCCGGCGATGCCGGCGATCGAGGAGACCGAGACGATCCGGCCGCCGGCCGGGATCAGCTCCCGCTCCAGCAGCACGTCGTTGATCCGCTCCTGGCTGGAGAGGTTGACGTCGAGCACCGAGTCCCACCGGTCGGCGTCCATCCGGCCGAGGGTCTTGTCGCGGGTGATCCCGGCGTTGTGCACGACCACGTCGACCCGCCCGTGCCGCTCGGCCAGGTGCCCGGCGAGCCGCTGCGGGGCGTCGGGGGCGGTCAGGTCGAGCTGGACGGCGGTGCCGCCGATCTCGTTGGCGACCGCCGCCAGCTCGTCCCCGGCCGCCGGGATGTCCAGCGCCACGACCCGGGCCCCGTCGCGGGCCAGCACCCGGGCCAGCGCCGCGCCGATGCCCCGGGCCGCCCCGGTGACCAGGACGACCTGCCCGTCCAGCGGGCGGTCCCAGTCCGCCGGCGCCCCGGCCGTGCCGGCGCCGACCCGGACCACCTGCCCGGAGACGTACGCGGACCGGCCGGAGAGCAGGAACCGCAGGGTCGCCTCCAGGCTGGTCCAGGTGCCGGCGTCGGGGGCCTTCGTGACGTGGACGAGCTGGGCGGTGACGCCCCGGCCGAACTCCTTGCCGATGCTGCGGGTCAGCCCCTCCAGGGCCCGCTGGGCGGTCGCCTCCCGGGGGGAGCCGCACTCGTCGGGCGGGGTGCCGAGCACGACGACCCGGCCGCTGGGCAGCACCGACCGGGCACGCGGGTGGAAGAAGTCGTAGAGCTGGCGCAGCCCGGTGGAGTCGGTGATGCCGGTGGCGTCGTACACCAGGGCGGCGAAGCGCTCGGTGGACTCCACGGCGCCGGGATCGCGCAGCTCGACCCCGGCGGCGGCCAGGAACTTGCCGGCCGGCTCGGCGAGCCGACCGCCGGTCACGGCGCCCAGCAGGACGGGGCCGGGCACGATGGGATCGCCGGGGGTGTGCCGGCGCAGTCGCGGCGGGTCGGGCAGCCCGAGGCGCTTGACCAGCGTGCGGCCGGCCCCCGATCGGACGAAGCTCGCGTACCTGTCGGTCATAGGCGTAGCCTACTGGCGAGTAGGTTGAGGGCAAGTCTTTCGAGGAGGCGGGATCGTGCAGAGCATCCGGCGGGTGGCGGTCATCGGCGGCAACCGCATCCCCTTCGCGCGGTCCAACTCGCGGTACGCCAGCGCGTCGAACGCCGACATGCTGGGCGCCGCGCTGGACGGGCTCGTCGCCCGGTTCGGCCTGGCCGGCCAGCGCGTCGGCGAGGTGGTGGCCGGCGCGGTGCTCAAGCACGCGAAGGACTTCAACCTGACCCGCGAGGTGGTGCTCGGCTCGAAACTCGACCCGCACACCCCCGCGTACGACATCCAGCAGGCCTGCGGCACGGGGCTGGAGGCGGCCATCCTGGTCGCCAACAAGATCGCCCTCGGGCAGATCGACGTCGGCATCGCCGGCGGCGTGGACACCACCTCCGACGCGCCGCTCGCCGTCAACGAGGAGATGCGCCGCACGCTGCTCCGGCTCAACAGCGCCCGCACCCTCGGCGAGCGGCTGAAGATCGCCGCGAAGCTGCGCCCCACCCAGCCGTTCAAGCCGGAGATCCCGCGCAACGCGGAGCCGCGTACCGGGCTGTCGATGGGGGAGCACGCCGCCCGCACGGCGCTGCGCTGGCAGGTCGACCGGCAGGCCCAGGACGAGCTGGCGCTGCGCTCGCACCAGCGGCTCGCCGCCGCGTACGACCGGGGGTTCTTCGACGACCTGCTGACCCCCTACCTCGGGCTGACCCGCGATGCGAACCTGCGCCCCGACACCAGCCTGGAGAAGCTCGGCTCGCTGAAGCCGGTCTTCGGCGCGAAGGGGCCCGACGCCGGGGCAGCGACCATGACGGCCGGCAACTCGTCGCCGCTGACCGACGGCGCCTCGACGGTGCTGCTGGCCAGCGAGGAGTGGGCCCGCGCGCACAGCCTGCCCGTGCTGGCGTGGTTCTCCTGGTCGGAGACCGCCGCCGTCGACTTCGTGCACGGCGACGAGGGGCTGCTGATGGCCCCCGCGTACGCGGTGCCGCGGATGCTGACCCGGGCCGGGCTGACGCTCCAGGACTTCGACTTCTACGAGATCCACGAGGCGTTCGCCTCGCAGGTGCTGGCCACCCTCGCCGCCTGGGAGTCCCCGGAGTTCTGCAAGGACCGGCTGGGCCTGGACGCCCCGCTCGGCGCCATCGACCGGGAGAAGCTGAACGTCAACGGCTCGTCGCTGGCGGCGGGGCACCCGTTCGCGGCCACCGGCGGCCGGATCGTGGCGACCCTGGCGAAGCTGCTCGCCGAGAAGGGCACCGGCCGGGGCCTGATCTCCATCTGCGCGGCGGGCGGCCAGGGCGTGACCGCGATCCTGGAGCGCTGAGCCGGGCACCTGATCCGCAGACGCGGACCCGGGCAACCCGCCCGGCCCCGCGCTCCGTCCCCTGGGCATGAGGCGACGAAGGCGGAACGCGTGAAGTCGGCCGACGAGGACGAGTACCGGCAGTTCGTCGAGGCCCGGCTGGAGCATCTGCGCCGCACGGCGTACCTGCTCTGCCGGGACTGGCACACCGCCGACGACCTCGTCTCCATCACCCTGGGCAAGCTCTACCGGGCCTGGACCCGGGTCCGCGCGGCGGAGAACGTCGACGCCTACGTCCGGCAGGTGCTCACGCGCGCCTGGCTGGACGAGCGACGACGGCCGTGGCGGCGTGAACGCAGCACCGACGAGGTCCCCGACGACGCCGCGCCGGACACCGAGCCCGACCTGGCCGACCGGGAGCTGCTCCTCGACCTGCTCGGGAAGCTGCCCGAGCGGCGGCGCGCCGTGCTGGTGCTGCGCTACTACTGCGACCTCTCCGTGGAGGAGACCGCGCAGATCCTCGGCATCACCACCGGCACGGTGAAGAGCCAGGCCGCCAGAGCACTGGAATCGCTACGCCTGCTGGCCGCTGACCAGCCGGCCCTGAGCACGGGGAGGTTCGCGTGACGTACCGGGAGATCTTCGACGCGGCGATCGGCGACGCGCCACCCTCCTCGATCGACCTGGACGGGGTGATCCTGCGGCAGCGCCGGCTGGTCCGCACCCGCCGGCTCGGGGCGTACGCCTCGGCGACCGGCGGGGTGCTGGCGCTGGTGCTCGGCGCGGGTCTGGTGGTCGACCGTCCGGACATGCAGCCGGCGGCCCCGGTGGCCGCCTCGCGCCCCCCGTACCGCAAGAGCAACCAGAGGCTGCCCACGGAGGCGGCCGAGCGCTACCGGGACGCGGTGGCGGCGGCCTTCGTCGCGCGGGCGTCCGGCGTCCGGTGGGTGGAACCGACCGTGGTGCGCGGCGACGTCTTCCCCACGGGACCGGCCGGCGACGCACCGGTCGGATCTGCGTCCGAAGACTTCCGCAACGTCGGGTTCTCGGTGCGCGCCTATCCGGTGGACCCCGCCGGCGCGTTCGGCAACGAGTTGTCCGTCCTGGCCCTGGCCGAGCCGCAGCCGGGCATGAACCGCGACGTCATGGACTGCGTGAAGCAGAGGGTCGATTCGTGCGGTCTCTCCGCGGGACCGGACGGCGCGCGCGTCCGGGAAACCGCAGCCGTCTCGCCCGCAGGGCGGGGTGGGGGCGTGCTCCACCACCGGCGGGTTGACGTCCTGCACCGCGACGGCACCTGGATCGTGGTCGGGCTGCACAGCCGTGACGGGCGGTTCGTGCTCACCCCGCAGCAGCTCCGGAACCTCGCCCTCGATCCGGCCGCCCGCCCCACCTGGTGACCCGGGCCCGCCGAGGACGGGCGGCCTTGCCGGGCAGCCGGTCGCGACCCTCCAGGCGGGCAGTCCTTTCCGACGGGTTCTGCGTCCCGGGGCATGAGTCGGCCCCGGGACCTACTTGATCGTGCCTGCCGGGGCGAGCCATCGCGCGGGCTGACCGGTGACCTCGGAGATCTGGTCGAAGTCGCGGTCGTAGTGCAGCAGGGAGAGGCCCTGGTACTCGGCCGTCGCCGCGATCAGCAGATCGACGGCTCCGGCAGACCGGTGGGTACCCCGAGCGGTGACCTGCTCCTGGATCTCGGCCGCCCGCTC
The DNA here is from genome assembly GCF_057197825.1 of Micromonospora sp. USAFONa4. NCBI lineage: Bacteria > Bacillati > Actinomycetota > Actinomycetes > Micromonosporales > Micromonosporaceae > Micromonospora > Micromonospora sp. USAFONa4. The sequence continues at coordinate 3,546,623 of NZ_CM170072.1, forward strand.
GTAGGTCCGGTCCGGCATGCTCACCCAGTTGAACACTGTCCGAAGCCGGTCCCCCAGCCATCTGCGGTCGGCCAGCGAGCGGGCCGAATACAGGAACTCCAGTTCGACAAGCGGGCAGACCGCGAGCAGGCCGGCCGTGAGTGGCTGCTCCCATCGGGCCTGGGTGTCGGGGTCGCGCAGCAGCCGGACCAGCGCACTGGTGTCGACCAGGTAGTCGGCGAGTCTCACGACCGGTACGTGCTCTTGTCGAGCAGTTCGTCGAAGTCCCCGGCCTGGGCCCGCACGCTGAGTTCCGCCGTTCGTCCGGGTCTCGCATCCGGCCGTCGGATCAGGCGGTGGCGCCGCCGTCGATGGCGATCGACGCGCCGGTGATGTGCCGGCCGCCCTCGCCCACCAGGTGGCTGACCGTCGCCGCCACGTCCTCCGGCGTGCCGTAGCGGCCGAGGGCGATGTGTGACCGCTGGGCGTCCGCGCCGGCGCTGTCCGCCCGGTTCATGTCGGTGTCGGTGGAGCCGGGCAGGACCAGGTTGACGGTGATCCCGCGGGGGCCGAGTTCGCGGGCGAGCGCCCTGGTCAGGCCGTTGACGGCGGTCTTGGTCATGGCGTAGACGCTCACCCCGGGAACCGGTACGCGGCTGGCGAAGCTGCTGCCGACGTTGACGATCCGCCCGCCGTCGCGCATGTGGCGTACCGCCGCCTGGGTGGCGAGGAACACCCCGCGCACGTTGACGGCGATGGCCCGGTCGAGATCGTCGAGGCCGACCTGTCCGATCGGCCCGGCCGAGAACACCCCGGCGTTGTTGACCAGGATGTCCAGCCGCCCCAGCTCGGCGACGGTCCGCTCGACCGCGTCGACGATCGCCGTACCGTCGGCGCTGTCGGCCCGGATGGCCAGGCCGGTGCGGCCGTACGACGTGATGTCGGCGACGACGGCCTTCGCGCTCTCCTCCGCGCCGCGGTAGGTGAACGCGACGTGGGCTCCGTCCTCGGCCAGCCGGCGTACGACGGCGGCACCGATACCGCGGCTACCACCGGTGACCAGGGCGACCCTGCCGGTAAGTCTGGACACTCTTCCTCATTCCCGTCAGTCGGCTCAGCAGGGTGATCACCATAGCCAGCCGGCAACCCTGCCGATGCGGTGCGGGCGGGTCCGGGAGAATGAGCGCCGTGACGACGATCCCGAACGTGCTCGCCAACCGGTACGCCTCGCCCGAACTGGTCGCCCTCTGGTCGCCGGAGGAGAAGATCCGGATGGAGCGGCGGCTCTGGCTCGCCGTGCTCCGGGCCCAGCGGGACCTCGGCATCGCAGTGCCCGACGGCGTGGTCGAGGCGTACGAGGGGGTGCTCGACCGGGTCGACCTGGGCTCGATCGCCGAGCGGGAGCGGGTCACCCGGCACGACGTGAAGGCCCGGATCGAGGAGTTCAGCGCGCTCGCCGGGCACGAGCACGTGCACAAGGGGATGACCTCCCGTGACCTGACGGAGAACGTCGAGCAGCTCCAGGTGCGCCGCTCGCTGGAGCTGATCCGGGACCGGGTGGTCGCCACCCTGGCCCGGCTGTCCCGGCTCGCCGTCGAGCACAGCGACCTGGTCATGGCCGGCCGCTCGCACAACGTCGCGGCGCAGGCCACCACGCTGGGCAAGCGCTTCGCGTCGGCCGCGGAGGAGCTGCTCATCGCGTACGAACGGCTCGACGACCTGATCAACTGGTACCCGCTGCGGGGCGTCAAGGGCCCCGTCGGCACCGCCGCCGACCAGCTCGACCTCTTCGACGGCGACGCCGACAAGGTGGCCGAGCTGGAGCGCCGGGTGGCCGGGCACCTCGGCTTCAGCCGGGTCCTCGACAGCGTCGGCCAGGTCTACCCGCGCTCGATCGACCTGGCGGTGCTCTCCGCGCTCGCCCAGATCGCCGCCGCCCCGTCGTCGCTGGCGACCACCATCCGGCTGATGGTCGGCCAGGAGCTGGCCACCGAGGGCTTCAAGCCGGGCCAGGTGGGCTCCAGCGCGATGCCGCACAAGATGAACACCCGCTCCAGCGAGCGGGTCAACGGCTTCGCCGTGATCATCCGGGGCTACCTGTCGATGGTCGGCGAGCTGGCCGGCGACCAGTGGAACGAGGGGGACGTCTCCTGCTCCGTGGTCCGCCGGGTCGCCCTGCCGGACGCGTTCTTCGCCGCCGACGGGCTGTTCCAGACCTTCCTCACCGTGCTTGACGAGTTCGGCGCGTACCCGGCGGTCGTCAACCGGGAGCTGGAGCGCTTCCTGCCGTTCCTGGCCACCACGAAGATCCTGGTGGCGGCGGTCCGGCGCGGCGTCGGCCGGGAGGTCGCCCACGAGGCGATCAAGGAGCACGCGGTCGCGGTGGCCCTGGCCATGCGCGAGAAGGGCGCCGCCGGGAACGACCTCTTCGACCGCCTGGCGCAGGACGGCCGCCTGGGCCTGACCCGCGCCGAGATCGACACCCTCGTCGCCGACCGCACCGCCTTCGTCGGCGCCGCCCCGGCCCAGGTCGAGGCCGTCGCCCGCCGCATCGCCACGGTCGTGGACGCCCACCCCCAGGCCGCCACCTACACCCCACCCCCCATCCTCTGACCCACCCACCCCCCCATCCCATCCCCACCCTCTACGCGGTGATCATGAGGTTGGCGGCGGTTTTAGAGATCAACTTCGCCGTCAACCTCATGATCACCGCGGGCTCGGGGCGGGGTGGGGGGCCGGGGTGGGGTGGGGTGGGGTGGTCAGTCTCGGGTGGGGGTTTCCGCTGCGGAGCGGAGGTTGGGGGCGCTCGCCGGTTCGGCGATGCCACCCGGGGACTCGGCGAAGGAGGGGTCGTGCGCGGTCTCCGCGGCGACCAGCGGCTGGTCGGGCGGCATGACGTCGGGCATCTTGGGCGCCACGACCACGGCCGTGCCGTACGCGCAGATCTCCATCCACATCTCGCCGCAGTCGCGGCTGTCGAAGCGCATCCCCACCACGGCGTTCGCGCCGATGCGGCGGGCCTCCTCGCCGAGCCGGGCCACCGAGTCCGTACGCCACCGGGTGAGGTTGTCCGGGGCCATCGGGTCGTACGCGCCACCGCGCAGGTTCTTGACCCCCTCGCGGTACGGGTTCCGCGTCCTGGCCATCGACGACACCACTTCGCCGAGGATCTGGCGGATCTCGTACCCGGGTAGTTGCTCCGTCGTCACGACCAGCACGTTTCCGATGGTCTCAGGGTTGCGCGCACCCGATCGTGAGCCGTGTTCACCTGATCGGATGCTGCAAAACGGCGCGGCGCGGACGGCCGGCGCGCTGCCGACCATCCGCGCCCGGCGCGGTGCTAACCGTCAGACACCGGCAGTCTGGGTGATCCAGGCCCGGTTGTACGCGACGCTGCCGTAGTTCTGGATGCTCTGGCCGTCGGCGGTGGAGGCGACGCCGACCTGCGCGCCGTTGTAGAACTGCGGGCCACCCGAGTCGCCCCGCCAGGCGTTGCCGTTGATCCGGGTGCTCCGGATCGCCTGCCCGCCGTACGCGTCGGTGGCGCTGTTGCTGGTCACCCGGACCGACGCGGTCTTCAGCTGGGTCGAGGCGGAGCAGCCGCTGTAGCAGGTCATGCCCCAGCCGTAGATCGAGTTGGTCGAGTTGAGCGGCGGGTTGCTGTTGGCGAGCGTGACGTACGAGGTGCTCACCGAGCTGGACAGGCGCAGCAGGGCCAGGTCGTACCGGCTGTAGCTGGCGCTGACGGTGCGGGTCTGGCCGCCGGAGGTGCGGTTGACGCTGCCGACCCGGACGGACATCGTGCCGTTCACGCAGTGCCGCGCGGTGAGCACCCACTGCGGCGCGATGATGGTGCCGGAGCAGGTGAACGAGCCGTTGCTGAGCACGGCGGCGGCCCACGGGGCCGACGAGACGGTGCTGCCGCCGATGATCGGCTGCGGGCCGGCCGGGGCGGCGAGGGCGCCGGAGCTGGCGCCGAGCAGGCCGGCCGCTGCGGTGGCCAGCACCGCGACCATGGATCGGATGCGCATGGGGGCTCCTTCGGGGTGGGGCCCGGGTTCACCGGGTCGAGCTGTCGGCCGGCGGGCGGGTGGCCCGACAGCCGATCGACGTACGACGATGTACGGTAGGGCCCCTGAGATGTCGTTCACAAGAGATCCATCGGAAATGATGGATGAGACGGTATGGGCGGGCGGGGCGGCGGGCGGTGTCCCGGCGATCCCCCGGAGTGGGGCGAAACGGGTCGGTCGGCAACGGATGGGCATCGGGATCGCAACGAACCCGCATCGGTCCCCGGGCCCCGCGCCGGGAATGTCGATCACCGCCTGAACTGCGTCCGGCCGGTGCGTCCGGGGCGGTATCTGCCAGGTAGGCTGGCTGCGCTCGCCCGTTGTGGGTAGGCACCCAACTGCGTACACAGTCAGGAGTGCCCAGTGCCTCGCGTCGTCGTCGACGTCATGCTCAAGCCCGAGATCCTCGATCCCCAGGGCCAGGCCGTCGCAAACGCGCTGCCCCGGCTCGGCGTCAGCGACGTCGCCTCGGTTCGGATCGGCAGGCGGATCGAGATCGAATTCACCGGTGAACCGGACCTGGACCGGGCCCGGGAGATCGCCGACAAGCTGCTCGCCAACCCGGTCATCGAGGACTTCACGGTCCGCGTGGCCGAGGCCGACGAGACCGTGGACGCACGCTCGTGACCGCCCGGGTGGGTGTGGTCACCTTCCCCGGCTCGCTCGACGACGGGGACGCGGCCCGGGCCGTCCGGATCGCGGGCGCCGAACCGGTCCGCCTCTGGCACGGCGACCCGCAGCTGCACGGGGTGGACGCCGTCGTCCTGCCCGGCGGCTTCTCCTACGGCGACTACCTGCGCTGCGGAGCCATCGCCCGGTTCGCCCCGGTGATGGGGACGATCGTGGACGCGGCCCGGGGCGGCCTGCCCGTGCTCGGCATCTGCAACGGCTTCCAGATCCTCTGCGAGGCCCACCTGCTGCCCGGCGCGCTCACCCGCAACCAGCACCTGCACTTCCGCAACCGCGACCAGGTCCTGCGCGTCGAGTCGGTCGGCACCGCGTGGACCAACGCGTTCCAGCCCGGCCAGGAGGTGCTGATCCCGGTCAAGAACGGCGAGGGCTGCTACGTCGCCGACACCGCGACGCTGGACCAGCTCGAAGCCGAGGGCCGGGTGGTCGCCCGCTACGTCGGCGGCAACCCCAACGGGTCGCAGCGCGACATCGCCGCGATCACGAACCCCGCCGGCAACGTGGTCGGCATCATGCCGCATCCCGAGCACGCGGTGGAGGCGCTCACGGGCCCCTCCCTGGACGGTCTCGGCTTCTTCACCTCGGTGCTCAAGCACCTGGTGGGGATGCCGGCGTGACCGTGCGCGGCATCAACGGTCGGCTCACCCGCCCGTCGGGCGGACGCGAGCGCAGCGAGGAGAGGTCATGACCACCCATCCGGACGAGGTACGGGATAACCCGGAGGCCTTCCCGGCCGCCCCGGCGCAGCCGGTGGAGCCGCGTCCGGCCGGCGTCGTGCCGCCGGCCGGGCGTCCCGGGCCGGCGAACGCCGACTGGGCCGACGGACTGGACACCGTGCCGCGCGCCGGGGACACCCCCGGTGAGCTCCAGCCGTACGCCGAGCTGGGCCTCCGCGACGACGAGTACGAGCGGATCCGGCACATCCTCGACCGGCGGCCCACCCAGGCCGAGCTGGCGATGTACTCGATCATGTGGAGCGAGCACTGCTCCTACAAGTCGAGCAAGGTGCACCTGCGGCAGTTCGGCGAGAAGGCCCCGCCGAGCGACCGGCTGCTCGCCGGCATCGGCGAGAACGCCGGCGTCGTGCAGGTCTCCGACGAGCTGGCGGTGACCTTCAAGGTCGAGTCGCACAACCACCCGAGCTTCGTCGAGCCCTACCAGGGCGCGGCCACCGGCGTCGGCGGCATCGTGCGGGACATCCTCGCCATGGGCGCCCGCCCGGTCGCGGTGATGGATCCGCTGCGCTTCGGCGCCGCCGACCACCCCGACACCGCCCGGGTACTGCCCGGCGTGGTCGCCGGCGTGGGCGGCTACGGCAACTGCCTGGGCCTGCCGAACATCGGCGGCGAGGTCGTCTTCGACCCCTGCTACCAGGGCAACCCGCTGGTCAACGCGCTCTGCCTCGGGGTGCTGCCGGTCGACCGGCTCCAGAACAAGGCCGCTGCCGGCCCGGGCAACGTCGTCGTGCTGATGGGCGCCAGGACCGGCCGGGACGGCATCGGCGGCGTGTCGGTGCTGGCCAGCGCCACCTTCGACGAGGGCAGCGAGAAGCGCCGCCCGTCGGTGCAGGTCGGCGACCCGTTCATGGAGAAGCTGCTCATCGAGGCCTGCCTGGAGCTCTACGACGCCCGGCTGGTCGTCGGCATCCAGGACCTCGGCGGCGCCGGCCTGACCTGCGCGCTGACCGAGACCGCCGCGGCGGCCGGCACCGGCATGCGGGTCTGGCTGGAGCGCGTGCCGCTGCGCGAGGCCTCGATGGAGCCGCACGAGATCCTGGCCAGCGAGTCCCAGGAGCGGATGCTGCTGGTCGTCGAGCCGGAGAAGCTCGAAGCGGTGCTCAAGACCGCCGAGAAGTGGGGCGTCTGGGCCACCGCCATCGGCGAGGTGACCCCGCCGGCGCCGGACGGCCAGCCGGGTCGGCTGCTGATCACCTGGCACGACCAGCTCGTGGTGGATGTGCCGCCGGGCTCGTTGGTCGACGACGGTCCCGTCTACGCCCGCCCGATGCGCGAACCGGCCGACCTGATCCTGCTCCAGGCCGACCGCGCGGAGACGCTGCCCCGGCCGGCCGACCCGGACGCGCTGCGCGAGACCGTGCTGCGCATGATCGCGTCGCCCAACCTGGCCGACAAGACCTGGGTCACCGAGCAGTACGACCGCTACGTGCTGGGCAACACCGTGCTCGCCCAGCCGGAGGACTCCGGCGTGATCCGGATCGACGAGCGGACCGGGCTGGGCGTGGCGCTGTCGGTGGACGGCAACGGCCGGTACGCGCGGCTCGACCCGTACCACGGCACGAAGCTCGCGCTGGCGGAGGCGTACCGGAACGTGGCCGTCACCGGCGCGAAGCCGATCGCCGTCACCAACTGCCTCAACTTCGGCTCGCCGGAGGACCCGGGCGTGATGTGGCAGTTCGCCGAGGCCGTCCGTGGCCTGGCGGACGGCTGCGCGGAGCTGGGCATCCCGGTCACCGGCGGCAACGTCAGCTTCTACAACCAGACCGGCGCGGCGCCGATCCACCCGACCCCGGTGGTCGGTGTGCTCGGCGTGCTCGACGACGTGGCCGACCGGGTGCCGATGGGCTTCGTGCCCCGGCCGGGCGGCGACCACGACCAGATCTTCCTGCTCGGCGAGACGCACGTGGAGCTCTCCGGCTCGGAGTGGGCCTGGGTCACCCACGAGCACCTCGGCGGCGTACCCCCGCAGGTCGACCTGGCCCGCGAGCGGCTCCTGGCCGACCTGCTGGCGGAGGCCGCGCGGGTCGGGCACCTGAGCGCCGCGCACGACCTCTCCGACGGCGGCCTCGCGCAGAGCCTGGTGGAGTCCTGCCTGCGGCGCGGCGTCGGCGCCCGGATCGCCGTGCCGGAGCGGTTCGACGGCGGCTCGATGCCGTTCGTCTACCTGTTCAGCGAGTCCGCCGGCCGGGCCCTGGTGTCGGTGCCGCGCGGCCACGAGAAGGCGTTCACCGCCCTCTGCGCCGAGCGCGGCGTGCCGTTCGAGCTGATCGGCGTCACCGACCCGACCGGCGGTGCGCTGGAGGTGCACGGCCAGTTCCGCATCGGCCTGGACGAGCTGCGGGCCGCGCACGGCGAGACGCTGCCGCGCCTCTTCGGGGGCGCGGGGGTCGTCGAGGTGCCCGCGCCGGCCACCGGTGTGGCGGGTGCCGTCGAGGCCGTGCCGCTGCCCGTCGCCGAATCGGCCGGCGTGGAGCCGGTGGACCCGTCGGCCGTCGTGAGCGAGCCGATCGCGTCGGCCGGGCCGGTCCCGTCGACCGGTGCCGTCGAGCCGGTGGCCCCGGCCGAGGCGGCAGCCCCGGCGGAGGCCGTCGCGCCCGGCCCGGAGCAGTCGGCGGCCGAGGCCGCCGACCGACCGGCCGAGGCGGGCGGGGCGTCGGCTCCCGAGCCCGGCGACACCGAGCCCGGTCAGCGCTGAGGCGGTGGCCGCGGCCGTCCACGTCCAACCCGGTTCAGGCGCCCGCTTCGACTGGGGGTTGACGGGGGCGGCCGAGCTGGGCCGGGTGTGCGCGGTGCTGGTGGTGGTGGACGTGCTGTCGTTCACCACCGCCGTGGACGTCGCGGTCGGGCGCGGCATGCGGGTGCACCCGTTCCCGTGGGGCGAGCAGGCCGCCGACTACGCACGGCGCGTCGGCGCGGTCGCGGCGGTGGGCCGCCGGCAGACGACCCCGGAACACCCGTGGTCGCTCTCGTCGGCGGCGCTGACCACCGCGCCGGTCGTCGCCGACCTCGTGCTGCCGTCGCCGAACGGCTCGGCCATCAGCGCGGCGGCCAGCGCCACCGGACTGCCGGTGGTCGCGGCCTGCCTGCGCAACGCGCAAGCCGTCGGCCGTTGGCTCGACCAGCAGGGGTACGGCTCGACGGACGCGCCGATCGGCGTGATCGCCTCCGGGGAGCGCTGGCCGGACGGCTCCCTGCGCCCCTGCGTGGAGGACCAGCTCGGGGCGGCCTGCGTGCTGGACGCCCTGTCGGGTGTGCCCGGCGGCCTCTCCGTGGAGGCGGCCATGGCCCTCGCCGCGCTCGCCAGCACCCCCGACGTGCCCGCCGCGGTCTGCGGCAGCGTGTCGGGCCGCGAACTCATCGAGGGCGGCTTCGCCGGGGACGTGGAGGTCGCCGTCCGGGTCGGCGTCTCGGACGTGGTCCCGCTGCTGCGGCAGGGCGTCTTCTCCGCCGCCTGACCTCCTCCCTGCGACCGCGCGTCCGACCCGGGGCGGGCCGGAACGGCGGCGAGGGCCGCCCGGAGATCCGGACGGCCCTCGCCGTGGTGCTGTCGTCGGGGGCCGGCCCCGAGCGGGTCAGTCGTCCAGCCAGTCCAGCCGGCGGCCACCCCGGTCCTGCTGCGGCGGGCCGTCCGGGCGACCGCGACCGGTCTGCGGATCGTCGTAGCCGCCCGGCTGGCCGTAGCCACCCTGGCCGTAGCCGTCGCGGTCCTCGTAGCCGCCGCGCTGCTGCGGGGGCTCCTGACCGTAGCCGCCCTGGCCGTAGCCGCCCTGGTTGTCGTACGAGGTGGGCTGGTCGTAGCCGCCCGACTGGCCGTAGCCGCCGCGTGGCGCCGTGGGCTCCTGGCCGCCGTAGCCGCCGGACTGGCCGTAGCCGCCCCGCTCGTAGCCGCCGCCCGGCTGGTCGTAACTGCCGGTGGACTCGCCGCCCCGGCCGTAAGCGCCCGGGTCGGACTGGCCGTAGCCCTGACCCTGCTCCGGCTGGTAGACGCCGGTGGCGTACGGGTCGGCCGGGGCCGGGTACTGGGTGGCGTCGCCGGTGTAGCGGCCGGTCGGCTCGTCGTACCGCTCGCCGTGGCCCCGGCCGCCGCCCGCCGGCGGGTAGCCCGCGGCACCCGCCACGCCGGCCGCACCTGCCGGAGCGCCGTAGTCGTTGCTGCCGTAGCCGCCGCCGGAGGCGGGCGCGTTGCCGTAGCCGCTCCCGGACGAGGGCGCGTTGCCGTAGCCGCCGCTGCCGTAGCCGCCGCCGGAGGCGGGCGCGTTGCCGTAGCCGGCACCGCCGTAGCCACCCGCGCCGGCCGGCTCGTCGCCGTAGCCGCTGCCGCCCCAGGCCTGCTGGTTGCCCGCCGCGCCGTAGGGCTGCGGGGGAGCGCCGTACGGGTCCGGCGGCACGTCGTCGACCACGGGGCGGTGCATCATCGTCGGGGCGTCGCTGAGCGCGGCGCCGCCCACCATCGTCGGATCCGGCGTGGTGCCGACCCGGTTGACCACCCGGGTCTGGTCGTCCGCGCCCCGGAACGCCCCGCGGGCCGCCGGGACCGCACCGGCCGCGGCGCCCGCCGGGGCGTCGTCGTCGGCCTCGTCGCCGTTGTCCTTGCGCCGCATCAGGAGCAGCACGATGGTGCCGACACCGGCGGCGACGAGCAGGCCGCCGAGCAGGATGATCAGCCAGGAGCCCATGCCGCCGGAGTCCTCGTTGCTGGCGTTGGCCGCCGCGCCCGGGGTCGCCTCGGTGCTCTCCTCGGGCGTCTCCTCGACGGGCTCGTCGGAGGGGAGCGGCTCCTCGCTGGCCGACGGGGTGGGGCTCGGGGTCGTCTCGACCTTGATCGCCAGCGCGATGCGCTGGCCGGTGACGCTCTGCCCGGCGGACGCGTCGAAGCTCTTGGTGGCGTAGACCTCACCGACGCTGGCACCGATGGCGAGCCGGCCGGGCGCGATCGGCTTCTCGCTGCTGCCGGAGAAGCGGAAGTTGCCGTCGTCGTCGCTGATCGTGTCGATCTTCTTGCCGGCGCCGTCCTGGAGCATGACCACGGCGTTCGGCACGGCCTTGCCGTTCGCCTGCACGACCACCTTGCCGGAGACCGACTTGACGGTCTGCGTCTGGGGCGGCTGGGACGGCTGGGCCCGGCCCTTGACGCTGAGCTGGAAGGTGGCGCCTTGTCCGGCTCCGGACTTGTCGCCCTGCGCGGCTACCGTGACGGTGACGTTCGCATCGCCGGCGTTGTCGCTGGCCCTGATCCGCAGCAGCTGGGACCTCGGCCGGTCGTTGTTGAACTCGATGTCTCCGCAGCCGCCGCAGCTTACGTTCCTCGGGAGACCGCCGAGGCTGACCTCGACCTTCTCGTCGCCGTCGCGGGGGGTGACCTGGACGGTGACCATCGCGTCGCTGCCGGCGTTGACGGTGACCGAGCCGGGCGACACGGTGACGTCCGCGGCCAGGGCTGGTGTGGCGGGGGCGGCGAGCAGAGCGCCGACAACCAGCGCCACGACCACACCGGCCCGCTGCTTCCAGGCACGTCGGTGTGTTGACACGTCCACCGCCCTTCCGGACTGACTTCCCTCGGCGGCGGGGCGCCGGGCCGGGGATCATCACGGTACGAATACGCCGTCGGCAACTATGCCTTGTCTGACCGGATCGGCGCGACCCAGGGCCAGCGTCAGGCGCGGCGTGCTGAAGCCGTATCGTCCCGTCGTGTCCTCTCCGCACACTAAGTCCGCCGCGGTCGCGGCGGCGTTGTCGGCGCTCGACGAGGGGCGTACGCCCGAACGACCGGTCCTCCGGGAGGCGGTCCGTGCCCTGTTGACCGTCCTCGCGGAGCGCGCCCCCGGCCGATCGGTGGAGGTGCGTGTCCCACCTTACGGCGCAGTTCAGTGCGTTTCCGGCCCCCGACACACCCGTGGCACCCCCGCCAACGTCGTCGAGATGGAGCCCGAGACCTGGCTGGCGGTGGCCACCGGACGGCTCGACTGGGCCGACGCGATCACCCAGGGTCGCGTACGGGTGAGCGGAATCCGGGCGGATCTCTCCGCGCACCTGCCGCTCTAGCTGGGGCGATACGCATCGACCGGTCACACCTCGGAGCCGGATCGTGACTTTCTGTATCGACACGGATTCGCGTACACTGTCAGGCGACGACAGTGGTCCCGGCCGAGGAGTGCGGATCCGCCCCCCGCGTGATTCCGCAAGGCCGGTCCAGATCAGCATGAGGGAGCGCAGGTGCCCCGAGGCGACGGCCGGCTGAGCCACGACCTTGATCCCCAACGACCAGGCCCCCAGGACGCGTGCGGCGTCTTCGGCGTCTGGGCGCCCGGGGAGGAGGTCGCCAACCTGACCTACTTCGGGCTCTACGCCCTCCAGCACCGTGGCCAGGAGGCCGCGGGCATCGCGGTCAGCGACGGCTCGGGCGTGGTGGTCTACAAGGACCTCGGCCTGGTCGCCCAGGTCTTCGACGAGCCGACCCTGGCCAGCCTGCGCGGGCACGTGGCGATCGGGCACGCCCGCTACTCCACCACCGGCGGCTCGACGTGGGAGAACGCCCAGCCGACCATCCGGTCCACCACGTCCGGCACCACCATCGCGCTGGCCCACAATGGCAACCTGGTCAACACCGCGGAGCTCCAGCGCGAGGTGGCCGAGCGGGGCCTGGTCGCCGACGGCTCGACCAACGACACCTCCCTGGTGACGATGCTGCTGGCCAGCCGCCCGGACCTGTCGGTCGAGGCGGCGGCGCTGGAGGTGCTGCCGCAGCTGCGGGGCGCGTTCAGCTTCGTGTTCATGGACGAGTCGACCCTCTACGCGGCCCGCGACCCGCACGGCGTACGGCCGCTGGTGCTGGGCCGCCTGGAGCGCGGCTGGGTGGTGGCCAGCGAGACGGCCGCGCTGGACATCGTCGGCGCGAGCGTGGTCCGCGAGGTCGAGCCCGGCGAGCTGATCGCGATCGACGAGGACGGCCTGCGCTCCAGCCGGTTCGCCGCCCCGGAACCCAAGGGTTGCCTCTTCGAATACGTCTACATCGCCCGCCCGGACGCCACCATCGCCGGCCGCAACGTGCACTCCGCCCGGGTGCAGATCGGCCGCCAGCTGGCCAAGGAGCACCCGGTCGAGGCCGACCTGGTCATCCCGGTGCCGGAGTCCGGCACCCCGGCCGCGATCGGCTACGCCGAGGAGTCGGGCATCACCTACGGCGCCGGCCTGATGAAGAACCCGTACGTCGGGCGCACGTTCATCCAGCCGTCGCAGACGCTGCGCCAGCTCGGCATCCGGCTCAAGCTCAACCCGCTGCGGGAGAACGTCCGGGGCAAGCGGCTGGTCGTGGTCGACGACTCGATCGTGCGCGGCAACACGCAGCGGGCAATCGTGCGGATGCTGCGCGAGGCCGGTGCGCTGGAGGTGCACGTGCGCATCTCGTCGCCGCCGGTCAACTGGCCGTGCTTCTACGGCATCGACTTCGCCACCCGCGCCGAGCTGCTGGCCAACGGGCTGGACAACGACGGCATCCGGCGGTCGATCGGGGCGGACACGCTCGGCTACGTGTCGCTCCCGGGCCTGATCGCCGCCACCGAGCAGCCGAAGACCCGGCTGTGCCGTGCGTGCTTCGACGGGGAATACCCGATCGAGCTGCCCGCCGGCAACCTGATCGGCAAGCACGTGCTCGAAGGGGTGGGCCGGCGGGTCGCCGCGCACGCGGCCGACACCCCGGAGCACACCGCCCCGCTCGTCGCCACTCCGGGCGGCGTGACCACACACCGCCCGTAGCACCACCCGGCGCGGCCCGGCCACCGCCGGCGCGGCGCCAGAACCAAGGGGGAGAACCGTGACGCACGTGTCCGAGCGCAGCGGCGCAGGAAGCAGCCCGTCCGGCGCCGGCGGCGACCGCCAGCCCTGGACGGCCGGCACCGGCCGCCAGGCGCGCAAACGCTCGGTCTCGTACGCGGACGCCGGGGTCTCGATCGAGGCGGGCGACCGCGCGGTCGAGCTGCTCAAGTCGAAGGTGAAGCAGACCCGGCGCCCCGAGGTGATGGGCGACCTGGGCGGCTTCGCCGGCCTGTTCCGGCTGAACACGAAGAAGTACAAGAACCCGATCCTGGCCTCGTCCACGGACGGCGTGGGCACCAAGCTGGTGATCGCGCAGCAGATGGACATCCACGACACGGTCGGCATCGACCTGGTCGCGATGGTCGTCGACGACCTGGTGGCCTGCGGCGCCGAGCCGCTCTTCCTGCTCGACTACATCGCCACCGGCGAGGTCGTGCCGGACAAGGTCGCCGAGATCGGCGCCGGCATCGCCGACGGCTGCCGCTACGCCGGCTGCGCCCTGCTGGGCGGCGAGACCGCCGAGCACCCGGGCGTGCTCCGCCCGGACGAGTACGACATCTCCGCCACCGGCGTCGGTGTGGTGGAGGAGAGCGACATCCTCAGCCCCGACCGGGTCGAGGTGGGCGACGTCGTCATCGCGATGCGCTCCTCCGGCCTGCACTCCAACGGCTACTCGCTGGTGCGCCACGTGCTGCTGGGCGCCGGCCGGATGCGGCTCGACGTGGTGATCGACGACTTCGGCCGGCAGCGCACCCTCGGCGAGGAGCTGCTCACCCCGACGAAGATCTACGCGCAGGACTGCCTCAAGCTCATCGCCGAGGCCGAGGTGCGCTCCATCGCCCACGTCACCGGCGGCGGCATCCCCGGCAACCTGGTCCGGGTGCTCCCCGAACACGTCGACGCGGTCGTCAACCGGTCCACCTGGAAGCCGCAGCCGATCTTCGACCTGATCCAGTCCAAGGGGCGGATCGAGGACCCGGAGATGGAGGCGACCTTCAACATGGGCGTCGGCATGTTCGCGATCGTCTCCGCCGAGGACGCGGACCGCGCGCTGGCCACCCTGACGGGCCGGGGCGTCGACGCGTGGCAGGCCGGCGAGATCATCGAGGGCTCCGGCAACGTGCAGATGGTCGGCCAGCACACCCGGGGCTGATCGACTCCCGGTGACCGTACGGGCACCTGATCAGGGCTTCACCCGAGTGGCCGTGGCCGCCTAGCCTGAAGGGCACCCTCAGAGCTGTCGGGGCCGCCCGCCCGGTTTCCCCGACAGCCCTTCAGGCGCGGAGGAGGGCAATGGCTGCTCGGGGACTGTCGTTCAGCGGGATGCGCGGCCTGGCCGCCGTCCCCTCGTACGTGGTCATGCAGCCCACCACCCTGTGCAACCTGGACTGCGCCTACTGCTACCTGCCCTTCCGCGCGGCCGATCGGCGGATGCCGGTGCCGGTGGCCGAGGCGGTGGCCGCGTCGGTCAACCCGTGGGCGGCGGCGGGCCGGTTCTCGGTGGTGTGGCACGGCGGCGAGCCGCTGGCCGCCGGCCGGGAGCACCTGGCCGCGCTGATCGCGCCCTTCGGGCCCGGGGTCGAGCACCACGTGCAGACCAACGCCACGCTGATCGACGACGCCTGGTGCGCGTTCTTCGTCGAGCACGGGGTGCGGGTGAGCGTGAGCGTGGACGGCCCGCGGGAACGCAACGGCGACCGGGTGACGCGGGGAGGTGGTCCCGCGTACGACCGGATCCTGCGCGGGGTGGCGGCGCTGCGCCGGCACGGCCTGCCGTTCTCGGCGCTGGCGGTGGTGGGTCGCCCCGGGCCGGGCCTGGCCACCGAGCTGTACGACTACTTCCTCGACCTGGGCTGCGACGTGCTGGGCGTCAACATCGAGGAGACCGAGGGGGTCAACCTCCGCGACAACTCCCACGACGCGCGGCTGGTGACCGCCTTCTGGGCGGAGCTGGTGGCGGCCTGGCGCCGGGAGCCCCGGATCCACCTGCGCGAGGTCGAGTGGTCGCTGCGGTACGCCGCGGCGGTGCTGGACGGCAGCGCCGACGATCTGCTTCCCCGGCGGTTGGACCCGATCCCGACCGTCGGCCACGACGGCTCGGTGACAGTGCTCTCGCCGGAGCTGGCCGGCTTCACCGATGTCCGGTACGGCGACTTCAGCAGCGGCAACGTGCTGGCCACCCCGCTGGTCGAGATCCTCGCCCACGCGGACCGGACGCCCTGGGTCGGCGAGTTCCTCGCCGGCGTCGAGGCGTGCCGTGCGTCCTGCCCCTACTTCGGGTTCTGCGGCGGCGGCCACGCGGCCAACCGCTACTTCGAACAGGGGCGTTTCGACGGTACGCAGACCGCGCACTGCCGCAACAGCAAGATCCACTTACTGGAGGGAGTGTTGGAGCATGCCCGAGACCACCAGTCACCGGCATCCTGACCGGAGGACGGACAGCCCGGACGAGGTCGCCGACCGGGTGCGGGAAGCCGCGCCGGGACTCACCGCACTCCTGCGCGAGGCCGAGGCCGCGCGGCGACTACGGGCCGAGGTGGCGGGCGGCGACGGCGCGAGCGCCGTGTGCGCCTGGAACCACTTCGAGAACATCCCGACGTTCTACAACTGGAACAACCGTCCCCGCTGAGACAGACCGTGATCAGGGACCTGCCGATCGTCCGGAAGGCTCTCCGGGCGGGGCAGGTCCCTGATCGTCGGTCTTGGCGCCGCTTCGATGGGCACATGCGTGAGCACGCGGGCGATCACCGCGTGCTCAGCTGCTACCGGAGGTCAGCGGGGCGGACGTACCCAGGGATCCGGGTCTTCGTCCGCGTGATCCTCATCATCGTCGTCGACATACTCTTTGTAGTCGTCGTCGAAGTTGTGCTCAGACTTACCAGCACCCGCCAGTTCGCGCTGCAAGGCGGTGAGGTCGGTGTTCGGGGAGTGGTACTTCAACTCCCGGGCCACCTTCGTCTGCTTGGCCTTAGCACGGCCGCGCCCCATGGCTCGACCCCCTCGCACAGAATGCGGGGCAGCCCGAAGGCGGGCCCCGATGACGTCAGGCATCTCTCGTGGCTCTTACGGTACATGGGGATGCCACCGTTCGGCACCTCGGGTTACCGTCGACCGACACCGCGCGTCGCGGTCATCCAGCCGTCACCGATTGTACCCGGTAAGGAGCGGCGGCGGGAGCGCCCGTGACACCGGGCAGAGCCATGCGAAACCACCCTAACGGGACGGGCGGCCCGCCGGGGCCGGGGGCGGAACGACCGCTCCGCCCCCGAGGCGCTCAGCGCAGGTGGATCGTGCGCAGCCGGCCGACGTCGGCCATCCGCCGCTCCGCCAGCCGGTCCGCCGCCACGGCCGGCGGCACGCCCTCGGCGTCGGCCAGTCGCAGAATCTCCCGGGTGGTGTCGTAGATCCGGGTCGCGCGCAGCTTGGCCCGGTCGAAGTTGAAGCCCTCGATCTCGTCCGCCACCTGGATCACGCCGCCGGCGTTCACGACGTAGTCCGGGGCGTAGAGGATGCCTCGGTCGGCGAGGAGCTTCTCGATGCCGGAGTGGGCGAGCTGGTTGTTGGCCGCGCCGGCGACCACCTTGGCGCGCAGCGCCGGCACCGTGTCGTCGTTGAGCGCGCCGCCCAGGGCGCACGGGGCGTACACGTCGATGTCGGCGGCGACCAGCGCGGCGGCGTCGTCGACCAGCGCGACCTGCGGGTGGGTGGCGCGGGCCCACTCCAGGGCCTTCGGGTTGACGTCGGTCGCCACCACCTCGGCGCCGTCGTCGATCAGGTGGCCGACGAGGTACTTGCCGACCTTGCCCAGGCCCGCCACGCCGACCCGCCGGCCGGCGAGGGTCGGGGCGCCCCAGACGTGCTCGGCCGCGGCCCGCATGCCCTGGAACACGCCCCAGGCGGTGAGGATCGAGGAGTCGCCGGCGCCGCCGTGCTCGACGCTGCGGCCCGTGACGTACGAGGTCTCGCGGGCGATCACGTCCATGTCGGCGACGTAGGTGCCGACGTCGCAGGCGGTGTAGTAGCGCCCGGCCAGGGACTCCACGAAGCGGCCGTACGCGCGCAGCAGCGCCTCGCTCTTGATCCGCTCGGGGTCACCCCAGATGACCGCCTTGCCGCCGCCCAGGTCCAGCCCGGCGAGGGCGTTCTTGTAGGCCATGCCCCGGGAGAGGTCGAGCACGTCGGCGAGGGCGTCGGACTCGCTGGCGTACGGGTAGAACCGGGTCCCACCGAGCGCGGGGCCGAGCGCGGTGGAGTAGATGCCGATGATCGCCTTGAGGCCGGTCTGCTTGTCCTGGCAGAACACGACCTGTTCGTGACCGCTGGACCCCGGGTCTTCGGTGGTGGCGAATACGCCCATGACTCGCTCCTGGTGTGGGGTGCGCCCTTGTGGGACGCGGACCGGTGGACCGCCGGCGGGATGCTGCCGGTGCCGCTGAGCCTAGTATCGGCCGACGCCGTCCGGCCGCCCACGGCACGCGTGATCGCGCTGCCGACGGCGGCCGAGTTCCAATTCGTGGGAGGATCGCGCCGTGCCGTCGCTCTTCGCTTCATACCTGCGCGTGTACGAGCCGCTGACCGCCTTCGACCGGGACCGCCAGGCGTACTGGCGGCGCTACGTCGAGCAGGGGCGGGCGGTGGCACCGGTGGAGGGGCCGGGCCGGCAACGGACGTCGGTGCTGGAGGCGCTCGGCGCCGGCTGGACCCGGCTGCCCGACCTGCCGGACGAGGCGTACGTCCTGGAGACCGACGAGGCCCTGCTGGTCTGCCCGTGGAACCTGCGCATCCGGGTGGCCGAGGCGGCGCTGAACGCGCGCGACGGGGTGCCGCCGGTGCTGGCCGACGCGTTCGTGCCGCCGGTGCTCGCCGGGCAGGCGAAGGCCGTGGTGGAGGACTGGCGCAGCGGGGCGCGGGTGCTGGAGCACGGCGTGCCGCGCGTGCACGAGCAGATCGCCACGTGGGGCGTGCCGCTGCGCTGGTTCGTGCTTTTCGGCCCGGAGGAACGGCACCACGTGACCCACCCCGGGCGGCGGGCGCTGCACTACCGGACGGAGATCTCCAAGGCGCGGCGGCGTTCGTCGCGGGCCCTGTCGGTGCTGCGCAAGTCGATCGGCGACGCGCCGATCACGGAGGCGGTCGAGGAGGCCGCCCGCTGGCTGGAGGAGTTCCACCCGCGTTCGATGGTGGAGCTGGACTACGGCGGCCTGGTCGAGCTGCTGTCGGACGAGACGCTGGCCGCCGACGACTCGCCCCAGCTGGTGGCGAGCGGGCTCGCCGGGCTGTCCCGGGGCGAGGCGGAGGAGGCCTCGACGGCGTACGACAAGCTGGTCGCGCGCTGGCGGGCGGTCCAGTTGCTGGAAAGGTGCAACTGAGGCTAAACCGCCCATAATCTGCTCCGAAGTCGAGGCGGGTTCGTAGTCGACGCATCACGAACCGTGATCATGAGTCCGAATAAGGTACTTTCTGCCGTGTAAAAGTCGCATAAATCGGGCATGGTTCATCCGTCCGTCTAGGGACGTTCGGCCGTTCGGCCCATGTCGGACATCGGGGACTAGCCGGACCATGGGAGACGCGTCGACCGGCGGGACCCCGGCCGATGTCTATACATGTGGAGGAGTGACCGATGGCATCGCGAACGCACGAACCAGAGCCGCTACTCACACCGGCCGAGGTGGCGTCGATGTTCCGTGTCGACCCGAAGACGGTGACCCGGTGGGCAAAGGCGGGCAAGCTCAGCGCCATCCGCACGCTGGGTGGACACCGTCGGTACCGGGAGTCGGAGGTCAGGGCCCTGTTGCAGGGACAGATCCCCCAGCAGCGCCAGGGGGACTGACCGACCGGGTACAAACAGGTGTGAACTGAGGGCGGCGGACATGGTCCGCCGCCCTCAGTCGTGTCCGGACCCCGCCGCGTAAAGACGACGGGCGAGGGGATCAGGCGCCGGCCGGCGGCCGGTCCGCGAGGACGACCCGGATGCCGACCGTGCCGCTCTCGCCGCGCCGCAGACGGCTGCCGAGCAGGCTGAGCCGGCCGATCATCCGGTACTTCTGTTTGATCAGCTCACGTACCCGTCGGGTGCCGGCCGCGTCGCAGAGGGTCGCGTGGGCGGCGACCGCCTCGCCGTGCGGGCGGCCCCGGACGTCGCAGGGGGCCACCGTGACGTCGCCGCTGCGCCGGATCCGCTTCACCTTGCCGGCGTCCGCCGCCGACCACACCCAGAGCGCGTCGCCGTCGCGCACCGCCCAGACCGGGGTCGGCACCGCCCGACCGTCCTTGCGGAACGTCGTGAGCAGGATGTACTTCTCCGCGCCGAGGCGGTCCAGGGTGGTCACCCCGCCAGGATACGGCCGGTGCGGCTGACTGACCGGCCGGATAGCGTGAAGCCCGTGACGGGACAGCCACGGATCGGTGACGTGTTCGGGGAGATGCTGCGCGACGCGTACGCCGTGGCCACCGGGGTCGGCCCCCGCCCGCTGGCCGGCGGGCGGCTGCCGCGACCGGTCATCGAGATCATCGAGCGGGACGACGGGCTGATCAACGGCGCCCCCGCCGCGCACTACCTGGACGGTCCGGCCGACTGGCAGCCGTACGACCACCGGGCCGTGGACCGGGTCCGGGGCGCGACCCTTGACGTCGGCGTCGGGGCGGGCCGGATCGCGCTGCTGCTCCAGGAACGGGGCGTGCCCGTCACCGGGCTGGACACCTCGGCCGGGGCGCTGGCCGTCTGCCGCCGCCGGGGCGTACACGACCTGGTGCACGGCACTGTCGACGCGCACGTCGCGGACGGCCGCCGCTACGACACGTTCCTGCTGCTCGGCAACAACGTGGGCCTGCTGGAGGGGCAGGAACGCGGGCCGGCGCTGCTGGCCGCGTTGGCGGCGCTGGCCCGGCCGGGAGCACAGGTCATCGCCCACGGCACCGACCCGTACGGCACCCGGGACCCGGTGCACACGGGCTACCACGAGCGCAACCGGCGTCGGGGCCGGTTCGGTGGGCAGCTCCGGCTCCGGCTGCGCTACCGGGAACTGGGCACCGAGTGGTTCGACTACCTGGTCTGCTCCCCGGACGAACTGGCCGAGCTGGTCCGGGGCACCGGCTGGCGACTGACCGACGTGGACGATCGGGACGCGCCGTACTACCTGGCGACCCTGCGCCTCGCCGGCTGACGACCGGCCCCGGCCGCAGACCTCCACGGCGCCGACGCCGGATTCCCGCCGGACGCGGGAACCCGGCGCGGGTGTCAGACCTGGACGGTCGGGGGGAGCTGCTCGGGCGGCAGGCCGCCGTCGCCGTCGACCACCTCGTCCGGGGTGCCGTCCTCGTCGAGGTCGACCATCGTGATGTCAACCTTGCCGTCCCCGTCGGTGTCGAACTGGAACAGGTCGGGCTTGCCGTCCCCGTCGGTGTCGACCACCCAGACGTCGGTGCGGCCGTCGTTGTTGGTGTCGGCGCGCAGCAGGTCGACCCGCTCGTCCCCGCGGGTCTCCACGGTCTCCGCCGCGTCCGCGGCGTGCACGGTCTCCGGTGCCTGGCTCATCTGGGCCGTCCTTCCCTCGGTTGGGTGCCGTGGTACCCGATCCGGCGCGCCCCCACGCATGCCGGGGAGATCGCCGCTGCATAGGGTCGGGCCCATGAGCGAGTGGAGCGGGCGGCGGGGCGCGGGTCGACCCCGTCCCGCCACCGGAGACAGGGAGGCGTCATGAGCGACCGCTTTGTCGTCGTCGGGGCCGGCACGATGGGGCTCGGCATCGCGTACGTGGCGGCCGGGGCCGGGCACGCCGTCGAGCTGGTCGAAGTGGACCGGGCGCGGGGCGCGGCGGCCGTCGAGCGGCTCGGGGAGCTGTGGGACAGGGCGGTGGAGCGCGGCAAGCTGGACGCCGACCGGGCCGCCACGAACCGGCAGCGCGTGACGCTGCGCGCGGGGCTCGCCGAGGTCGCCGAGGAGCCGGCCGTCGTGGTGGAGGCCGTACCGGAGCGGCCGGAGCTGAAGCGGGCGGTGCTGCGCGAGGCCGAGGCGCTGCGGCCGGCGCTGCTGGGCAGCAACACCTCCAGCATCCCGATCGCCGCGCTGGCCGAGGGGCTGGCCCGGCCCGAGCGCTTCCTCGGGCTGCACTTCTTCAACCCGGTCTGGGCGATGGCCCTGCTGGAGGTCGTGGTCGGCCCGGCCACCGCCGAGGAGACCACCGCCGCGGCGGTCGCGCTCGCCGGCCGGCTGGGCAAGGACCCCGTCGTCGTACGCGACATGCCCGGCTTCGCCACCTCCCGGCTCGGGGTCACCCTCGGGCTGGAGGCCATCCGGATGGTCGCCGACGGGGTGGCCAGCCCCGCCGACATCGACAAGGCGATGGTGCTCGGCTACCGGCACCCGGTCGGCCCGCTGGAGCTGACGGACATCGTCGGGCTGGACGTGCGGCTCGACATCGCGCGCACCCTCCAGGCCGCGTACGGCGACCGGTTCGCCCCGCCGCCGCTGCTTGTGGAGATGGTGGCCGCCGGCCGCCTGGGCAAGAAGTCCGGCCAGGGCTTCTACCGCTGGGAAGGCGGGACCCGCTCGTGAGCGGGCTGCGGATCGAGGAGCAGCCGGACCGGCTGGTGGTGACGCTCGACCGGCCGGAGAAGCGCAACGCCATCGACGCCGACCTGATCGCCGAGCTGCACCAGGTCTGCGCGGAGCTGGAGGCGCGGCCCCGCCTGCTGCTGCTCACCGGCGGCACCGAGGGGATCTTCGCCGGTGGGGCGGACATCGGGCAGCTTCGTGAGCGGGGCCGGCTGGACGCGCTCGCGGCGATCAACTCGGCGGCCTTCGCCCGGATCCGGGCGCTGCCGATGCCGACCGTGGCGGCCGTGGACGGGCCCGCGCTGGGCGGGGGCGCCGAGCTGGCGTACGCCTGCGATCTGCGGGTCTGCACGGCGCGGGCGGTGTTCGGCCAGCCGGAGGTCCGGTTGGGGATCCTGGCCGGAGCGGGCGCGACCCACCGGCTGCCGGCGCTGGTCGGGGAGGCCCGAGCGAAGGAGCTGCTCTTCACCGGCCGTCGGGTCGACGCCGAGGAGGCGCTGCGGATCGGGCTGGTCAACCGGGTGGTGGCCGAGCCCGTCGAGCTGCTGCCCACGGCCCACGGGCTGCTCGACGAGATGGCGAAGGGGTCCGCGCTGGCGCTGCGGCTGACCAAGCTGGCGGTCGACGCGCCGGCCGCCGCGCACCCGCACCTCGACCTGGTCAGCCAGGCGGTGCTCTTCGAGGACGAGGAGAAGCACCGGCGGATGACGGAGTTCCTCGAGCGGCGCCGCCCCCGCTGAGCCCCGGACGAGACGACGGCCGCACCGATCACCGGTGCGGCCGTCCGTGTCCGACGGGTGGTGAATCAGTGCCGGATCTGCACCCCGGCGTCCGCGAGGGCCCGGATCACCTCTGCGGACTCGGCGAAGCCGATGACCAGCACGGCCTCCGCGCCGAAGTCCTTGATCTCCTTCGCGCCCGCGACGAAGTCGACCGGGTTCGCCTTGGCGTCCGCCGGCGGGTCGTAGGTCAGCAGCTTGAGCCGGTCGCCGCCGATGCCGGCCCGCTCCAGCTCGGCCCGGACGGTGCTCTGGAGGCCCTCGCCGTAGGAGTCCTTACGGGCGACGATGGCGATCTTCTGCGGGCCGTCGCGGAGGATCACGTCGGCCAGCGCCCGGCCCTGGAGGCTGTCTGGCGGGGCGGTGCGGAAGTAGAGGCCGTTGTCGTCCAGCTCGGTGAGGCTGGCGTCGGTGTTCGACGGGGAGAACAGCACCTTCCCGGCCTGCACCACGTCGGGCAGCACCGCGCGGGAGATGCCGGAGGCGCTGGCGCCGATGATGACGTGGACCTTCTGCGCGACGTGCCGCGCCACGGTCGCCTTGGCGACCGCCGGGTTGGTGCCGTCGTCGCCGTCGATCCAGACCACCGGCTCGCCGAGCACCCCGCCCGCCGCGTTGATCTCCCTGATCGCCAGCTTGGTGCCGGCGGAGATCGGCGGGTACGCGAGGGCCAGGTCACCGGTCTGCGACAGCAGGCCGCCCAGGACCAGCGGCGAGCCGTCGCTGCGGTCGGTCCGGCCGCCGCGCTGCTTCTTCGCCTTCGGCGGGGCCTTGGTGCTCGCCGCCGACTCGTCGCCGGCCCCGACGAACTCCGTCTTGCCGTCGTTGAGGCGCTGGCCGTCGAAGTGCAGCGTGCCGTAGCTCGCGGTGGACGGCTCGCCGGCGTCGGTGAAGCCGGCCCGGGTCAGCGAGACGCTGCGGTACTCCACGTCCCGGCCCGCGCGGGCCAGGGCCAGGCACTCGGCCACCCGTTCGCAGCGCTGCCCGTCGTTGGTGACCCCGACGATCTGCTTCGCGATGGCGGCCGGATCCGTCGAGCCCGCGAGCTGGGCGGCGATCGCGCTGATCACCACCGCGTCGTACGCCTCGGCGGAGTAGAGGAAGTCGCCCAGCTTCGGGTCGACTGACCGGAGCCGGTTCTTGAAGTCCTCGGGCAGGGGCGTGAGCGGCGTGGTGCCCTTCATGCCGTCGACCAGGCCGGCGCGGTCCTTCAGCTCGGCAGGGTACGAGTTCAGCATGTTGCCGTCGGTGCCGTAGAGGCGCACCTGTTGGGTGGCCGCCTCCTCGGGCTCTTCGGTCCCGCAGGCGCTCGTGGCGAGCAGGAACGTCGCGCAGGCAGCCAGGGTGGCCGCCCGCGAGGCGCGTGACTTGAACATGGTCGTCCTTCCTCCGGCGAAGGTCCGCTGCGCACATTAGCGTGCTGGGCCGTGCGGCGGGACCACGGATGCGGCTCAATCCGCAGGTCGCCCGCCCTGACTACGGAAAGTGACCGTCGGTGGGTGGCTTGACCCTCCCCTCTACCGTGCTGTGGGTGACGGACTCACCACAGCAGACGCTTGACGACGCGACCGCCGTGCTCCGCTCGGCGCTGGCCGGGGACGGCGACGCGGTGGCGGGGGCGTTCGACGCGGTCGTCGACCGGTCCGGCCTGGCCGGCGCGTACGGGGTGGCCTGGTGTCTTGCCGCCACGATGGTCGGCGATCCGGTGCCGCCGGGCACGTGCGCGCTGGACTTCCCCGGCATCGAGGAGGCGGGCTACGACACCCGCTGGGTGGCGCGCTTCGTCAGCGCGTACGCCAACGCCGACGACGACACCGGCGAGGCGCTGTTCGGTGCGGCGGCGGCCGACGGGCTGCTGCCGGAGTGCCTGCTCACCCTCGCCGGCTCGACCGTGGCGACGCTGCGTAGCCGGACCGCCTGACCGTTCGTGCCGCCCGACGGCACGGTCCGGGACGACGGCGTGTGCCGGCCGGACCGTTGCCCGCCCGCCGGCTGGACGTGGCGCGGCGGGGCCGGACCGCCGTGACAGGCTGAGGGCATGTCCGACGCCATGCTCAGCAAGGTGCGCAAGCTGCTGGCCCAGGCCGAGGACCCGGCCTGCACCCCCGCCGAGTCGGCCGCGTTCACGGCCAAGGCGACCGAGCTGATCGCCCGCTACGGCGTGGACCGGGCGCTGCTGGCCGCCCGGGACCCGGCCACGGACCCGGTGGGCGACCGGGTGGTCGAGGTCGTCGCCCCGTACGCCCGGGACAAGGCCGGCCTGCTCGCCGCGGTCGCCGATTCGCTGCGCTGCCGCTGCGTCCGCCGCCGGGAGGGCGCCGGCTTCGCCATGCACCTGTTCGGCTTCGCCAGCGACCTGGAACGGGTCGAGCTGCTCTTCACGTCGCTGCTGGTGCAGGCCGCCCACGGGCTGGCCGGCGCCGAGGTGCCGGCCGGCGCGCACGTCGCCGCCTTCCGGCGCTCGTGGCTGGCCGGGTTCGCCCAGGTGATCGGCGTGCGCCTGCGGGCGGCGGAGGCCGGGGCGGTCGCCGAGGCGGGCGCGCCCTCGGTGGCGCTGGTCCTGGCCGACCGGTCGGACCGGGTCCAGCACCGCGTCGCCGAGGTGTACCCACGGCTGCGTACCGCCGCGCCGCGCCGGCTGGCCGGCGGCGGGTTCGGCTCGGGTGCCGAGGCGGGCCGCCGCGCCGACCTCGGTGGCCGGGGCGTCGCCACCGCGCCGGGCGCGCGTCCCGGCCTCGGCCGCTGACCTGCCGCAGCCCTTGACGGTACGTGGCGGATGGTATCGGTGGCGCGTGGGCCGGGCGGTGCGTGACGGCGGTGGCGCGTGGCCCGGGCGGTCGGGCCTCGGTCGCTGATCCGCCGGAAGCCGGTCAGTCGGCGCTGTGGTCGGCCACTCTGGCGGCGTAGCGGGTGAGCAGCTCGTGCCAGCCGGCGGTCAGCGCCTGCCGGTAGCCCTCCGCGGCCTCGCCGTGCCGGTCGAAGTGCCGGTGCTCGACCGTCACCCGCGTCCGCTCCGGCCCGTCCGCGTGGAAGAGCACCTCCACCTCGCTCGCCTTCGCCGGGTCCGGCACCGGTGCCCGGTCCGCCCCGATCTGCCAGGTGAAGACCAGCCGCTCGGGCGGATCCCAGGTCAGCACGCGGCCCCAGTCGCAGCGGAAGCCGTGCGGACCGATCTCGTAGAGCATCCCGCCGCCGCGCGGCTCCATGCCCAGGTCGGCGAGCTGCTCCGGCCCGGACCAGGTGTATTCCACCACCCACCACTGCGCCAGGGCGCCGGTGAACACCTCGAACGCCCGCTGCGCGGGAGCGGGGACCAGGAGGGCGCTGCGCAACGCGAATCGTTCGGACTCCTGCCGGATGCCGGCCGGGTCAGCCATCTCCTGTCCCATAGGCCCGGACCATACCGGCTGGTGCCCGCGTGCGCAGCTTCGTGATTGCCGTCTTCGGGCCGCCCATCCGTACGCCGGAAGACGCCCCGCGCGCCCGACCCGTGACCCGGTCGTCTCGCCGGGCCGGCGGGATGTTCGGCCGGATAGCGGGTACCCGCGCCGAACGGTCCCGGCCGGCCCGGCCGGAGGATGCGGAGCGGGGAGCATGAGCGAGAACGCGCAGCAGCGGGACGACGACCGGACCGGCGGCCGATCGGGGCGACGTGACGGCGAAGCGGAAGCCGCCCGTCGGGGTGGGGAGAACGAGCCGGACGTCCTGCTGGACATCCCGGAGGTGTCGGTCGACTCGATCCGGCTCGCCGTGGACGGGCTGGACGCCGACGTCTCCCTGCGGGCCCGGCTGGCCAACCTCCTCCAGCTCGACGCCGGGGTACGGGTCCACCTGGAGGGCGTCGAGCTGGACATCACCGGGGTGCACGCCGAGGCGTTGCTCAAGGTGCGGCTGGAGAAGCTGGTGCAGATCCTCGACCGGGCGTTGACCACCATCGACCGCAACCCGCAGGTCATCCAGACGCTGTCGGGTACGGCGGCGGCCTCGATGGACGACGTGAACCGGGCCAGTCAGCAGCTGGCCAACCTGAGTGGGCAGCTCACCGGCCCGGGGGAGCGGGGCGGGGCTGAGCAGCTCACCGCCCTTGGGGAGCAGCGCCCGCTGGAGCGGGTCGGCGGCGCGACCGACGATCTCGGTCAGCAGGTGGGCGCGATCGGTGCGGTCGCCGACCAGTCACTGCGGGAGCCGGGCGG
Source organism: Micromonospora sp. USAFONa4 (assembly GCF_057197825.1). Taxonomy (NCBI): domain Bacteria; kingdom Bacillati; phylum Actinomycetota; class Actinomycetes; order Micromonosporales; family Micromonosporaceae; genus Micromonospora; species Micromonospora sp. USAFONa4. The sequence continues at coordinate 3,573,437 of NZ_CM170072.1, forward strand.
CCCGGGCCGGGGCGGCAAGCCCGGCGCCGGCCAGGGCGGGGAGCCGGGCGGCCGGGGCCAGGGCGGGAAGCCGGGCGCCGAGCAGGCCCAGCGGGGTGGTGGCCTCGCCAGCGGCTCGGGCGGCGGCGGCGAGCAGGGCCAGGCGCAGCGCGCACGCGAGCAGGAGGGCGACGAGGCGGCCCGTCGGGAGCCGGGCGGACCCGAGGAACGGGAGCGCGGCCAGGGCACCCCGGAGCAGGGCGGGCAGCGGCCGGGTGGTTCACCACAGGGCGGCGCGGAGCGGGGCGGGCAGGGGCGGGAACGCGCGGAACAGGGCGCTCAGCAGCCGGGCGGTGAGAGGGTCGGCGGACCCGGAGGCGGTACGGCCGGAGCGGGCGGCGGGGACCGGGGCGCCGGCGGGTCCGATGGCGGGTTGGAGGCCGGGCAGCGTGAGCGGTCGGGCGGCCCGTCCGAGGGCGGACAGGGCCGCCAGCAGCCCGAGACCGGGCAGGGCCGGCAGGCCGAGGCCTCGGGCGGTGGCGGTGGTGGCGCGCCGAGTGCCGCCCAGATCGCCGAGCAGGCGGGGGAGACGCTGAGGCAGGCAGGCCGGAGCGTCTGGGAGGCGATCCAGGGCGGGATCGCCCAGCACCGCCAACAGCGCTGACCCGGGCCTGCCGGCCGACGGACCAGGTGCCGGTCACCGCCGCCCGGTACCGGGCGGTCCACTGCCGGTCGAGTTCGTCGGCCCGGCGTTGGTGACGCGCGATGACGACACAGCCGTCCTCGGGCACGTCGAGCCCAGGAAGTCGAGGACGCCGCGCGTGGCGACGGCCATGTCCTCGTAGCGCACGACCCCCAGGTGTCCGGGCCCGCGCGGCCGGGATGATCAGTCGAGGGCTCGCAGTGCGACCGTGACCACGACGAAGAGTGCGATGGTGGCGGCGGAGGCGGTCCGTGCCTGTCGCGACCGGGTGAACAGGCCCACCACCAGTGCCGCGCCCAGGCCCAGCAACCAGTGACCGACCTCGGGGTGCCGGTCGGGATCGAAGCCGAGGTGGCCGAGGGCGGCACGCCCGTAGCCGACGAGTGCGGCACCGCCGACCCAGACGAGCAGGGCCCAGCCGCACCGGGGGCCGGGGCTCTCGGTCAGCAGCGATCCGTGGCGGGTGAGCGTGCCGAGCAGGTAGGTCAGCGTCAGCAGCGTCGCCGCGCCGGCGAGCAGCACGGCGTGCACCCCCACGAAGAAGGCGAACAGCAGCCACGGGCCGCCGTTGGTCCCGCGCAGGAACAGGGCGGCCGTCACGCCGACCACGACCATCTGCCCCACCGCCAGGCGTCCTGGGTTCACCACCACCAGCGGTGCCGACTGTGCGGTCGACTGCTCGGCCACGCTCCGTCCCCCCCCCCCCCCCCCCCCCGTCGCGCCGGCCCGCCGCGGACGGAACCAGGGCGGGTCGGTGAACAGCCTGGCAGAGCCGGGCGGCCTGGCGCTGTCCCGGATCCGTCCGTCGTCAGGAGCCGGGGCGGGCGGACGGCCTAAGCGCCGTCACGCCGAGGTCGCGGCGACGCAGAACTCGTTGCCCTCCGGATCGGCCATGACGATGTGGTGCCCGGTGAACTCCTCCAGGACGCTCCCGCCCGCCTTCACCAGCCGCTCGGACTCGGCCCTGATCCGCGCCCACCGCTCGTCGGGGCTGCCGTGGCCCGGCACCCGGACATCGATGTGCAGTCGGTTCTTGGCCGTCTTCGGCTCGGGGACCCTGAGGATGGAGAGCGCGGGCCCGACGCCGTCGGGATCGCACAGCCACGCCACGTCGTCCACCGGGTCGTCCTCCGGCAGGTCGAAACTCGCGTGCCACTCCGCACGGGTCCGGAAGGGCGCGGGCGGCGGCTCGTCCACGTAACCCAGCGCCGTCTTCCAGAACTCGCCGAGGAGTTTCGCGTCCGCGCAGTCGAGGGTCAGGCTGATTCTGGCTGCCATGGCGGGACCGTACTGCGTACCCCCGACAGTCGCGGCCGGGCCGAGGGAGCGGGCCCGCCGGTACGGCCTGGGACCTTGACGTTCCCCGCATGATGGGCCGCATGAGCCTGAGTGATCCGGACCCGGTGTGGATCGCCGTACGCCTCGTGATCGTGGTCCTCAGCCTGGCCATGATCGCGCTCGGCGTGCGTGTCGCCGTGTCGGGACGGTTTCCCTCGGCGTGGGTGCGGGTCGCCCGACTGACGGCGACCCAGCGGTCCCAACCCGCCCGGATCGGCGGCAGCCAGGCGCTGCTCGGCGCGTGCCTGCTGGTCCAGCAGGCGCCGTTCCTCGTTCCCATGCCCTTCCTGGCCGGGCGCACCCTGTTCGTGGTGGCACTCCTCCTCGCCGTGACCGGGGCGGGATGGTTCGCCCTGCTCCGGCGCTAGGGCACCGGCTCCGTGCCGTGCTGCCGGCTGATCCTGCCCAGGCCGGGCAGTACGCGCCCCACCCCGGCCGCGTAGCGGCGTAGGCGACGCTACGGCAACGGTCGTCAGCCGCCGTCCGTCTCGTCGAAGAAGTCGCGGGCGGAAGCGACGAGGTCGGGGTACGGGTGGCCGTTGTTGAGCAGGTCGATGCTGCGCACCGTGAGATGCGCGTTGCCGTCCGTGTCCGTAACGAACAGCACAGGGTGCCATGCGGGGTTGATGTCGGCGATGCGCGCCCGGACGCGGTGGTCGCCGAGGGCGTCCTCCAGCGTCGCGCGGGCCCGGAGGCACCATTCGCCGTGAGCCTCGTCGTCGTCGCCGAGCGAGTCGTGGGTGTCGAACATGTCCCGGCTGATCTGCACCATCGACTCGACACCGGGCTCGGTAGCCCCGTGGTCGTCCGTGACAGTCCACTCGTCGGGCCACCAGCGGTAGCCGTCGGCGTACGCGTCGTCGGCCTCGACGAGCATCTGCAGGGCCTCTTCGGTGTGCGCCAGCAGGGTCACCGTGACGACGTCGCTGTCCGTGGTGAGCGCCACCGCGTACAGCTCCTCCGATGCGCGTCCCTCCAGCATCGGGCCGATCGTCGCGCAGATGCTCGCGACGATCCGCTCACGCAGTGCGGGCATGTCGACGGTGGGCACCGCGCTCCTCCCCGGGGCTCGTCCTGGTCGCCGGGATGTCGGCCGCCCCGGAAGGGCGCAACGTAGCAGGGGCGCCGCCACGTCGAGTACTGCGGCAGCCAACGTGCGATTGCGCCGACTCCATTCGGATCGCGGCTGGGTGGATGACCTGACAGCCGCAGCACCCGACCGCCACCCTCGTCCCCGCCACCAACCCGGGGCAGGATCAACCGGACCATTTCTGCGCCTCGATTTAGCCACCTTGCCTGATCGCGGGTGCCCACAATGAGGAAATGACAGCGCAGAGGTACCTGAAGAGGAAAACAGCCGTCCCTCTCCGTCGTGCTCGTGTTCGGAAGAGGCAACAAGCCGTGAAGCGTCGTACTCCATGGCCGCTGATGGCGGGGCTGCTTGCGGCGGGAGCCGCCGGAGCCGAGGCGATACGGCGCCTCAGACGCGCCAGGCGCACCGGACCCAGCGGAGCCGGGGCGACAGGTGACGTCCGCCAGCCTGGTCCTGCCACCGACGCTGCCCGGACCGTCAGCTCCGAAGGAGCCACCCAGCGCTGGCCCCAGGGAAGGTGAAGCGGAGTCCCCTCCGGCGTCGAACCGGAAGCCTCCCGATTTCCAGGCGGCCACATTTCCGCAGGTCAGCAGCCATGGACGAGCGCCCGAGCCGCCTCATCAGGTCAGCCAGGGTCGCGCCGGTCTGCGTGGCGAGGGTATGTCCGGTGTGCCGCAGGTCATGGAAGGTCAGATCATCGAGGCCGACCTGCTTCCGCGCCCGGACGAACGCCTGACGCAAGATGTTGCCCCGCAGCGGTGATCCGCCGCGGCTCACGAAAAGCCGGTCATCGATGAGACGCTGGCATCGTCGTGGCGGGCCAGCTTCGCCAAGTGGTCGCTGCGACCGGAGGGCAGAAATCGGATCGATGATGGCCGCGTGGACGAATTGCGGCAGCTGTGCAACGAAAGCGCCTACGACAGCGACGAGGACATGACCGACGCGATCCGGGATTGGCTGGCGGGCCGCAGCGATATCCACGGCCTGCGACCGCGCTGACCGTACGTGGGGGACGGAGCGACCGGCCGGGATCGGCCGGCCGCTCCGTCTCACCGGTTCACCAGGTGACCGGCAATTCGTGAACACCGAAAAAGGCGCTCTCGTGTTTGTACGACAGCTCCTCGAGCGGCACGGTGCAGCGCAGGTCGGGGAACCGCCGGAACAGGGTCTCGAAGACGATCTCCAGCTCCGCATTGGCCATGTTCTGGCCGATGCACTGGTGGATGCCGTAGCCGTACGCCATGTGCCCGCGCGTCGAGCGATGAATGTCGAAGGTGTCCGGGTCCTCGAAGAAGTCCTTGTCGTGGTTGGCCGAGGCGGCGAGGAGATACAGACCCTCACCGGCCGCGATCCGTTGACCCGCGATCTCGACATCCTCCTTGGCGATCCGGGGCAGAACCAGATCGCCGACGCTGAGGTAGCGGAGCAACTCCTCGACAGCCTTGGGCCACAGGGCCGGGTCGGCTTTCAGTTCGGCGAGCGTACCGGGGTGTTCCAGCAGGACCAGCGTGCCGAGGGCGATCATGCTGGCGGTCGACTCGTGCGATGCGTTCAGCACGCTCTGGGCCGCGCCGGCGAGCTCGGAATCCGCCAGCTCGAGTTCGGCCGGTGCGTGCGCGAGTTTGGTGAGGATGTCGTCGCCCGGGTTACGGCGTTTCTCGTCCAACAGGGCGAGCATGCGGGTGCGCATCTCCATCACGGCGGTCCGGAGTTCGTTCATCGGGACGCTGCGCTCGAGCAGGACATTCGCGCGGGTCTGGAAGAAGTGGTGCTCGGACTCCGGCACGCCGAGAAGTTCGCAGGTGAGCACCGACGGCACCCGTAGCGCCACCAGCTTCACGAGGTCGGCGGGCTGGCCACTGTCCCGCATGACGTCCAGCGCATCGTCCACCGTCCGCTGGATCCGCGGGCGCAGGGTGCGGATCTTGCGCATCGTGAAGTCGGGCACCAGCAGTTTGCGGTAGATGTCGTGCTCGGGCGGGTCCATCCGGACGAACGACGAACGCCGTCCTTGCGGGTCCACCCCGGCACCGCCGGCCAGGGGAATGTTCGGGATGGTGCTGTCGCTGCTGATCCGGGGGTCGGTGAGCGCGGCCTGGACGTCGGCGTACCGCGAGACCAGCCAGACGGCGCTGCCGTCGCGAAGCATGGCCCGGGACACCGGTTCCGTCGAGCGCAGCGTCTCGTACTCCGGGGGCGGGTTGAAGGGGCACCCGGAGCGGCGCATCGGGAATGACGGCGGACTGTCGGCCTTGCCGGCCGGCACGGTGGGGCCCAACGTTGCCATGCTGACTCCTGTTCGCAGGTGACCGCGATGTGGGGTGATCTCGTCTGTTGCCGCGCTGACGCAACATAGGATCCGCCGTGGAACAAGCCGGTAATCACCGGGTAAGCAACGTGGGCCGGCGAATGCGGCCGCCACCGGCTTTCCCGATAGGGGTCCGTGAGGGGTGGGCCCGCTCCCCCCGATTTTGATTCCGTCGAATGGCTAGGCGTCGAGATCCTGCGCCAGACGGGCGCCGATCCTGCGGACGACGGCCCGATCGCCTTCCGCTGGACGATGCGTACCCGGAACGCCGAATAGCGGCCGCGAGCATTTTCCGACGTCGGGGTGAGGGAGGAAGTCATCGGGCGCTCGGACGAGTCCGGGGAAAAGACCGGCTGGCGGGTCGCCGTGGGACCGGAACCGGCGTATCGGGTCGAGAATGTGCGAAAGTGTCGCGTCCGGGCACCTCGCCGTGGTGGACGGCGTCTCTCGGCCGCTGGCCGAGGTGATGGAGCCGAACCCCGAGATCCGCGAGGCCGCCGGATTCTGCCCGGTCAGGAGGGGTGGGGTGAGGGTGGTGGAGGGGTGGGAGGTGAGCACGGGGGCGGGGATAGAGCTGTGCCTCCGGCGGGGCCAGACGGCTCCAGGATGGAGTTGCCGAACGGTTGTGGTGGGTGGGTGGTTGGGGGCAGCAGGGTAGGGGGCGCGTGCAGCGAGCGGCAGCGATCAGGGGTCAAGCGCGGTCAACCACGGGCAGCGCCGATCGATGCGCCAGGAGGGCATACAAGAAGATCCCCACCGGCGTTTCCGCTGGTGGGGATCTCTTTAGCCCGGCGAAAGGCTATGTGGCCAGGGGCGGGGTCGAACCGCCGACCTTCCGATTTTCAGTCGGACGCTCGTACCAACTGAGCTACCTGGCCGTGTTGCTCGGTTCATGCTACCCGCACGGCGGGTTCTCCGCCGGAAGGGTCACATGTCCCGATACGCAGAACGCCGCGCAGGGCGCGGCGTTCTCCGCTGGCGGTCCTGACGGGACTTGAACCCGCGACCTCCGCCTTGACAGGGCGGCGAGCACTCCAACTGCTCCACAGGACCTAGCTTTGTTGCCTCCGGCCGAAGCCGGACCGTGCCCCCAACGGGATTCGAACCCGTGCTACCGCCTTGAAAGGGCGGCGTCCTGGGCCGCTAGACGATGAGGGCGGCCCCGCCATCATTGCACACTCGCAACTTCAAGCGGACTTGCTCCCATCCGGCCCCGCCGGAGGCTTGGATAGCTTACGTGATGATCGGTCCGTCGACCAAACCGGTATGGCCCTGACCACAACGTCCCGCAAAACCGCAGGTCAGAGGGCGCTAGCGGAGCCGGGCGACGCCGTAGCGGCGCTTCAGGTCGGCGATCAGGCGTGGGCTGGCGGCCAGCGTGGCGGCCCGATCGCCGCCACCGTCGTGCAGCAGCACGATCGAGCCGGGGCGGGCCGCGGCGCGTACCCGCTTGGCGATCGTCGCGGCGGTCGGCTTGCCCCAGTCCTGCGGGTCGACGTGCCAGTGCAGCGACCGCATGCCGAGCTGCTTGGCGACCGTCACCACCTCGGCCGTCCACCGGCCGCCCGGCTGCCGGTAGAACGGCACCTTGGCGCCCGGCACCGCCGCCCGGATGGCCGCGTTGGTGCGCAGGAGGTCCCGCCGGATCTCGGCGGCCGGACGCCGGGCGAGATCCAGGTCGTGGTTCCAACTGTGGTTGCAGAGCTGGTGGCCCTCCCGCACGATCCGCCGGACCAGGTCGGGATGGCGCCGGGCCTGCTTGCCCACCACGCAGAAGGTGGCGGTGACCTTGGCCGCCCGGAGGCGGTCGAGGACCTTCGGCGTCCAGGTCGGGTTCGGCCCGTCGTCGAAGGTCAGGGCCACGGTCCGTGCGCCGGTCGTGCGCCGCAGCCCCGTCGGCAGCTTCGGCGGCAGCGGCCGGACCAGGCGCCTGGGCGGGGTCCCGCGGGTCGGTCGCGGGGCGGCCGACGGAGCCGGCTCGGCCGGCAGCGGGGCCGAGGCGACGGGGTCGGGGCCGGCGGCCCGCCGATCCGTCGCGGTGCCGTCGCCGCAGCCGCCGAGGAGGATCAGGGCCAGACCGGTGGCCAGCACGGCGCGTAGGCGCATCGTTCGCTCCCGGAGGGGGTCGGGGTCGGCGGACCTCCCGACGCTAGTGGACGGCGTCCCGCCCTCGGCACCCCCCGTCAGTCCGCCGTCGCCTGGTCCAGGGAGTCGCGTAGGGCGAGCGCCAGCGAGACCGCCTCGGCGAGGTCGACCGGCCGTACCACTCCGGCGGGCAGCGAGTCCGCCAGCCAGCCCGGCCCGGCGGCGAGCACCAGCAGCGGCCGGCGGGGCGCGGCGAGCAGGGCGTTGAGCTGGGTGGGGTCGGCGGTGGCCCGGGCGTGCGACCAGATCACGACGGCGGCCGGCCCGGTCCGGTTGACGGCCTCGAGCAGCGCGGGCAGCGGCATCCGGGCGCCGAGCATCCGGTAGCCGACCCCGGCCTCGGCGAGCGCGGCGGCGAGTGCCTCCAACGGCAGGGTGTGCTGCTCCTCGTCGGCGCAGGTGAGCACGATGCGCGGTGGGCCGGCGGGCGCGCCGGCCCGGGCGGCCACCGCGAACGCCTCCGAGACGCAGCGCGACATCAGGTGCTCGACCTCGACCAGTCCACCGGTGGCGGCGTGCCGCTCCCCGATGCCGAAGAGCACGGGGCGCAGCAAGCCGTCCCAGGTGGCGATCACGCCGTCCGCCTGGACGGCCCGGGCGATCGTCTCGCCGATCGCGACCGCGTCCAGCCGCATGGCGGCGCGGGCCAGCCCCCGGGCCGCCGGCCCGGCCCGGCCGACCGGGATCGTCGTACCGCCGCCGTCCCGGCCGGCGACGGCGCGCACCCGTGGGGGTACGGCGGCGTCGGCGGGCACGGCGTCCGGTGCCCGGCGTGCCCAGCGGGCCGCCTCCGCCGGGGTGACCCCCTGGGCGGTGAGCCGTCGCATGATCTCCAGGCGCGCGAGGTCGGCCGGCGTGTAGCGCCGGTGGTGCCCGGGTACGTGCTCGCTGGGCCCGAGGCCGTAGCGCTGGTGCCAGGTGCGCAGGGTGGTCACGGCGACGCCCAGCCGTCGGGCGACGGCTCCCGCGCTCAGCGCCTCATCGGCCACCCGACCGCTCCGAGGCGTCGTTCGCCGGCGGGCTGGCGGCCGGACCCGGCGGGCTGGCGTCCGGGCCGGGCGGGCCGACGGCCGGCCCCGCAGGGGCCAGCAGGCGGTTCACCACCCCGCCCAGCCACGGTGCGTACGCGCGGGGGTCGGCGTCGAGGTCGGCCGCCAGCGAGAGGGGGTCCACCCAGCGCAGCTCGGCCACCTCGTCGGGGTCGGGCAGCAGCGGGTCGCCCGGCCGGAACTCGCCCCGCAGGACGTGGTCGTACTCGAACTCGACCCGGCCGGTGACCGGGTCCTCGGCGTAGTAGACGTACACCCCGACCTCGGTCAGCTCGACCGGGCCGGCGCCGAGCTCCTCGCGCAGCCGGCGGTTGGCGGCCTCGACGAGGGACTCGCCCGGCGTCGGGTGGCCGCAGCACGAGTTGGCCCAGCGCAGCGGGAAGCGGGTCTTCACCGGCGCCCGCCGTTGCAGCAGCACCCGGCCGTCGGGGTCGACGAGCAGCACCGAGAAGGCGCGGTGGAGTTGGCCCGGGGGCTGGTGGGCGGCGGCCACGGTGGTCTCGCCCTGCGGCCGCCCGGCGTCGTCGACGAGCTCGACGAGATGCTTCTCGCGGGTGGTCACGGCAGGTGTCTCCAGGGTCCGAGGGGGAGGGTCATCAGGCTGCCCCGGTGATGCGACCGGCGGCCAGCTTGCCGGAGATGAGCACCATGGGCACGCCGACGCCGGGCTGGGTGCCCGAGCCGACGAAGACGACGTTCGGCAGCGTCCGGTGCAGGTTCGACGGGCGGAACGGGCCGGTCTGGAAGAGGCTGTGGGCGGCGGCGAACGGGGTGCCGGCGGCCATGCCCTGCTCCGCCCACTCGGCCGGGGTCACGGCCCGCAGCACCTCGACGCCGGCCCCGAAGCCGACGTAGCCGCGCTCCTCCAGGGTCCCGACGAGCTGGTCGGCGTAGCGCCGGGTGAGGTCGCCCCGCCAGTCGAAGGGCGCCCGGTCGAGGTTGGGCACCGGGGCGAGCACGTAGTAGGTGTGCCGCCCGGCCGGCGCCACCGACGGGTCGGTCCGGCTCGGGTTGGTGACCAGCAGGGACGGGTCGCTCATCAGCTCGCCCCGCCGGATGACCTCATCGAAGGTGCCCTTCCAGGACCGTCCGAAGTGGATGTTGTGGTGGGCGATCTTCCCATACCCCTGGGTCGACCCGACGTGCAGGACCACGCAGGAAGGGGAGTAGGTGAGCCGGCGCGGACGGCTCGGCGGCAGCAGGTCGCGGTAGGCGACCGGCAGGTCGGGATTGAGCACGACCACGTCGGCCGGGATCAGCTCGCCGTCGGCGGTCACCACGCCGGTGGCCCGGCCGTGCGCGGTCTCCACCCGGGTCACCGTCGTGTCGTAGCGGATCTCGACGCCGTGCTTCTCGGCGGCGCCGGCCATGCCGCGGGAGACCGCGTGGATGCCGCCGCGCGGGAAGTAGACCCCGGCCACCGAGTCGAGGTACGCGATGACCGCGTAGATGGCCAGCGCGTCGTGCGGGGCGAGGCCGGCGTACATCGCCTGGAAGGAGAAGATCCGCTGGGTGCGCGGGTCCCGGAAGAACTGGTTGATCTTCGTCTGGAGCCGGCGGAACGCGCCGCCCGCCAGCAGCTTGACCAGGTTGCCGGTGAGCAGGTCGGTGGGCGCGTCCAGGTTGCGCTCGATGAAGTCGGCGCGTTCCCACTGCCAGAGCCTGCGCGCGTAGTCGACGAAGCGCAGGTAGCCGTCGGCCTCGCGCGGGCCGCAGACCCGGGCGATCTCGGCGGCCATCCGGGTGGTGTCGGTGATGACGTCCAGCGTCGAGCCGTCCGGGTAGTACGCCCGGTAGGCCGGGTCGAGCGGGGTGAGGTCGAGCCAGTCCTCCAGCTCCTCGCCGACCGCGCCGAGCGCCTCGGCGATCAGGTCGGGCATGGTGAGCACGGTGGGTCCGGTGTCGAACTCGTAGCCGTCCACGCCGAGCCGGCCGGCCCGGCCGCCCGGCACCGGCTCGCGCTCCAGCACGGTCACCTGCCGACCGCTGCCCGCCAGGTGCAGCGCGCAGGCCAGCCCGCCCAGCCCGGCGCCGACGACGACCACCCGGTCCGTACGCCCGTCGACGGTGCGCACGCGACCACCTCCTTGTGCGAAGTTGCCCATCATGCCCGCCGGTTGGTGGCGGCGGTGGCGAGGCCGGTCAGCGCGGTGCGCGCGGTCTCGTCGATCGACGCGGTGCCGAGGGCGGTCAGCGCCTCGTCGACCCGGTCGGAGATCATGCGTTCGACCCGGTCGACCGCCCCGGTGTCGGCGACCAGTTCGGCGAGGCGGGCGACCTCCGCGTCCCCCACGTCGGCGCCGAGGCCGTCCAGCGCGCGCCGCTGGGTCGGCGTGGCGAGCTGTCGGGCCAGCATGAGCAGCACGGTCGGCTTGCCGGTGCGCAGGTCGTCGCCGGCCGGCTTGCCGGTGGTCGCCGGGTCGCCGTAGACGCCGAGCAGGTCGTCGCAGAGCTGGAACGCCTCGCCGACGGCCAGCCCGTAGCGGGTGTACGCGGCGGTCAGCGGGGCGTCGCCGCCGACGCCGGCCAGACAGGCGCCGAAGAGCAGCGGTCGCTGCACCGTGTAGCTCGCGGTCTTGTAGCGGGCGACCCGCAGCGCCCGGTCGACCGACCAGTTCGCCGCGTCGCTCTCGCCGAGCACGTCGAGGTACTGCCCGGCGATCGTCTCCACGCGCATCTGGTCGTAGCAGCGCCGGACGTCGAGCAGGCGGGCCGGCGGCAGCGTCGCGTGCGCGAGGAGCCGGTCTGCCCAGACCATGCAGAGATCGCCGATCAGCACCGCGACCGCCTCGCCGAACCGACGCGGGTCGCCCCGGTGGCCGGCGGCGACGTGCCGGGCGGCCAGCGCCACGTGCGCGGTCGGCCGGCCACGGCGGGTCGCGGAGGCGTCCATCACGTCGTCCTGGACGAGGGCGAAGGTGTGCAGCAGCTCCAGGGCGGCGAAGGCGGGCAGCACCGCCGGCAGCGGCCCCGTGCCGTCCGGCGCGCCGCGCCACCCCCAGTAGGCGAACGTGGGGCGGACGCGCTTGCCGCCGGCCAGCACGCAGTCGCGCGCGGTCGCGGCGAATCCGCCCATCGCCGCGTCGATCTCGCGCAACGCGTCGACCTCGGTGGCCAGGAAGGCGGCGAGGGTGTCCTGCACCGCCGTGACCAGGTCCTTCGTGTACGCGGCCAGGACCGCCCGGACCGGGTCGTCCCCGTCGGTCGGGCCGGCGGGGGCCACGCGGAGCGAGTTACCCGCAACTGCGTCGTTGGCCATGTGACCGAGCGTACCCTAGGCTCACGAGTTGCGTCGATTCGTGCGTCGATAAATGAGGGAGGGCCGGTGGACACCGATCTCACCGCTGCCTATGACCGCTGCCGTGAGCTGCACAAACGGCACGGCCGCACCTACTATCTCGCCACCCGGCTGCTGCCCGCTTGGAAACGGCGGCATGTGCACGCCTTGTACGGATTCACGCGCTACGCCGACGAGATCGTCGACCGCACCGAGGAACTTCCCCCGGCCGAGCGCGCCGCCCGACTCGACGACTGGGCCGGCCGCTTCGTCGCCGGACTGCACGGCGAAAAGGTGGACGACCCGCTGCTTCCCGCCGTGCTGCACACGATCGCCGTCTTCGATCTCGACCGGGACGACTTCGCGTCGTTTCTCAAGAGCATGGCGATGGACCTGACGGTCACCTCGTACCGCACCTACGACCACCTGCTCCACTACATGGAGGGCTCGGCGGCGGTGATCGGCACCATGATGCTGCCGATCCTGGGCAGCTCCGACCCGGCGGCGGCCCGGGAGCCGGCCCGCCAGCTCGGCTTCGCCTTCCAGCTCACCAACTTCATCCGGGACGTGGCCGAGGACCTCGACCGGGGGCGGACCTACCTGCCCGACGACGACCTGGCGCTGTTCGGCGTCACCCGCGAGGACCTGGCCGAGGCGCGCGCCCGGGGCCGCGCCACGTCCCGGATCCGGGAGCTGATCGCGTACGAGGTGACCCGCGCCCAGGCGCACTACGTCGCCGCGGCTCCCGGGGTCACCCTGCTCGCACCCGCCTCGCAGGCCTGCATGCGCACCGCGTACGCGCTGTACGGCGGGATCCTGGACGAGGTGGCCGCGCAGGACTACGACGTCTTCGTCGACCGGGCGCTGGTGCCGCAGCGCCGCCGGCTGGCCGTGGCCGCCCGTGCCCTGCTCACCCCCGCCGGCACGCCGGTGGTGATCCCCGGCCCCGCCCGGGTGCCCGGCCCGCTGGCCGTGCCGACCCCGTGACGGCCGCCGCCGCGCGGTCAGAGGCAGGAGTGTAGGGCGTCCGCCAGGGCGTCGACCCGGTCGTGGTCGGCCAGGTGCGCCGTGGCGTAGGCGAACGTGTAGCCGCGTCCGGGATCGGCCCAGGCGGAGCTGCCGCCGACCCCGCCCATGCCCCAGCTGCCGTCCTCCTCCCACTGCATGCCCAGCGTCCAGCGGGTCCGCCGGCCGAGCAGCAGGTCGTCGCCGTCGTACTGGACCCGGGTCGCCTCGGCCACCAGTTCCCGGCTGAACAGCCGTACGCCGTCGAGGACGCCGCCGGCGAGCAGTCCCGCGTAGAGGCGGGCCAGGGCGCCGGCGGTCGAGTGCAGGTTGACGGCCGGCACCTCGGCACCGCGCCAGAGCGGGCTGTTCACCACCGCCGGGTCCCGGCCGCCGGGCGGGTTGTCCAGCGCCCGCGCCCAGAGCGAACCCGGCTCGCCCGCCACCCGCTCCGGCCACCCCGGATCGCCGTGGCGCAGGTCGGCACAGCGGCGCTGGTCCGCCTCGCCCAGGCCGAAGCCGAGGTCCAGCCGCCACGGACCGGCGATCTCCTCGGCCAGGAAGCGGCCCACCGATCGCCCGTCGACCCGTCGCACCAGCTCGCCCACCAGGTGCCCGTACGTCCAGGCGTGCTCGCCCGCGACGGACCCGGGCGGCCACTCCGGCTCGGCGGCGGCGAGGTCGGCGCAGAGCAGCTCCCAGTCGGCGACGGCGGCGGCCGGCCGGGGCACCGGGAAGGCCGGCAGCCCGGCGGTGTGCGCCAGCACCTGCCGCACGGTGGCCGGCGTGCGGAAGCCGGACCAGTGCTCGACGACGTGGTCGTCCAGGTCGAGCCGGCCCCGGTCGACCAGCGCCAGTAGGCAGAGGGCGGCGACCGGCTTGGCGACGGAGTAGACGTTCACCAGCGTGTCCGGCAGCCACGGCCGCCCCGGTGACCGCTCGCCGCCGACGATGTCGACCACCGGCTCGCCGTCGTACCAGATCGCCAGGCCGGCCCCGGTCTCCCGGCCCTCGGCGAGCAGTTCTGCGAAGCAGTCGTGGACGGCGGAGAAGCGGGTGCGCATCCGGCCACGGTAGGAGGCCGGGACGCCGGCGGGCAGCGGATTTCCGGCTCGACCCGCTGGCCGGCCGCCGGGCGGTGCGCGATGCTGGCGGGATGGCGGATCCGGAACTGGTGGACGTGGTCGTGGTCGGGCTCGGGGTCGGCGGCGAGGAGGTGGCCGGGCGGCTCGCCGAGGCGGGGCTGACCGTCGTCGGCGTCGAGCGTGACCTGGTCGGCGGGGAGTGCCCGTACTGGGGGTGCGTGCCGAGCAAGATGATGATCCGGGCGGCCAACGCGATCGCCGAGGCCCGCCGGGTGGACGGTCTCGCGGGCACCGCCGAGGTGCGGCCCGACTGGGCGCCGGTGGCGAAGCGGATCCGCGAGGAGGCCACCGACACCTGGGACGACACGGTCGCGGTGCAGCGGTTCACCGGCAAGGGCGGGCGGTTCGTCCGGGGCACCGCCCGGCTCGACGGCCCCGGCCGGGTGCGCGTCGGCGAGCGGGTCTTCCAGGCCCGGCACGGGATCGTGCTGGGCACCGGCACCAGGCCGTCCGTGCCGCCGGTCGACGGGCTGGCCGACACGCCGTACTGGACCAACCGGCAGGCGATCGAGGTCGAGGAGCTGCCGGAGTCGCTGCTGGTGCTGGGCGGCGGGGCGATCGGGCTGGAGCTGGCGCAGGTCTTCGCCCGGTTCGGGGTCCGGGTCACCGTGATCGAGGCCCTGGACCGGGTGCTCGCCGTCGAGGAGCCGGAGGCGTCCGAGGTGGCCGCCGCCGTGCTGCGCGCCGACGGGGTGGAGATCCACACCGGGGTGCGGGCGGAGCGGGTCAGCCACGACGGGCGCGGCTTCGCCCTGCACGCGGCCGGTGGGGCGCGGTTCACCGCCGAGCGGCTGCTGGTGGTGACCGGTCGCCGGGCCCACCTGGACGAGCTGGGCCTGGACACCGTCGGGGTGGACGCCGGCCGGCGCTACCTGTCCGTGGACGACCGGCTGCACGTGACGGAGGGGATCTGGGCGGTCGGCGACGTCACCGGCGAGGGGGCGTTCACGCACGTCGCGATGTACCAGGCGGGGATCGTCGTCGCCGACGTGCTCGACCACGCCCGACGCGCCGCAGGCGGGCCCGACCCCAGCGGCACCGCGAGCGCGACGGGTGGCGCGTCGGGCACCACCGGCGTGCGCGGCTCCGCCGGCGCGGTGCCGCGCGCCGACTACCGGGCGCTGCCCCGGGTGACCTTCACGGACCCCGAGGTCGGCGCGGTCGGCCTCACCGAGTCGCAGGCCCGCGAGCGGGGCGTCAACGTGCAGGTCGGCCTCGCCCGGTTGCCGTCGTCGGCCCGGGGCTGGATCCACAAGGCCGGCAACGAGGGCTTCGTCAAGCTGGTCGCGGACGCCGACCAGGGCGTGCTGATCGGTGCGACCTCGGTGGGGCCGGCCGGTGGCGAGGTCCTCTCCGGTCTGGCGGTGGCGGTGCACGCGGCCGTGCCGCTCGCCCGGCTCCGGCAGATGATCTACGCCTACCCGACCTTCCACCGGGCGGTCGAGGACGCGCTGCGGAACATGTCCTGACGTCCGGGCCGCATGCCGGTTGCCGGATGACGGGCAGCGCGCGGCAGCGGAAGGCAATCGCCCGGCAGATGGCTGCTCATTTCTTTCATTCCGATGACGTACGATTGCGGCCGTGACGAAGCGGTTGACCGAAGTTGCCAAGAAGGCGGGCGTCAGCGAGGCCACCGTCAGCCGGGTGCTCAACGGCCGGGACGGGGTCTCCGAGGCGACCCGGACGGCGGTGCTGACCGCGCTGGACGTGCTCGGCTACGAGCGGCCGACCAAGCTGCGCGGCGAGCGGGCCCGGCTGGTCGGGCTGGTGCTGCCCGAGTTGCAGAACCCGATCTTCCCGGCGCTCGCCGAGGTGGTCACCGGATCCCTCGCCCAGCGCGGGTTCACCCCGGCGCTCTGCGCCCGCACCATCGGTGGCGTCTCCGAGATGGACTACGTGGAGATGCTCCTCGACCACCAGGTCTCCGGCGTGATCTTCGCCGGTGGGTCGTACGCGCTCGCCGACGCCCGGCACGACCACTACCGCCGGCTGACCGACCGGGGCCTGCCGGTGGTGCTGGTCAACGCGGGGGTGGACGAGTTGAGCTTCCCCCGGGTCTCCACGGACGACGCGGTGGCGGTGGAGCAGGCGTACGGGCACCTGCGCTCGCTCGGGCACGAACGGATCGGGATGGTGCTCGGCCCGGAGGGGCACGTGCCGTCCCGGCGCAAGCTGGACGCGATGGCCCAGGCGGCGGGCTGGGGTGACGACACGGCGTACGTGGAGCGCTCCAGCTTCTCCATGGAGGGGGCGCGGGTCGCCGCGACCAAGTTGGTCGAGCGCGGCGTGACCGGCATCGTCTGCGCCAGCGACGTGCTGGCCCTCGGCGCCATCCGGGCCGCCCGGCGGCTGGGTCGGGTGGTGCCGACCGACGTGTCGGTGGTGGGCTTCGACGACTCCGCGTTCATGACCTGCACCGACCCGCCGTTGACCACCGTGCGGCAGCCGATCGAGACCATGGGGCAGGCCGCCGTGGACCTGCTGGTCACCCAGATCGAGGGCGCCGGCGTGCTGCACGACGAGCTGCTGTTCGAGCCCGAGCTGGTCGTCCGCGGCTCCACCGCGCCCGCCCCCGGTCGCTGACCCGGACCCGCCCCCCCCCTGAACGACGGCACGGCCGTCGACCGCTGCCCGCGGTCGGCGGCCGTTTCGTCATGCCTGCCCGCCGGCAGGAACCAATCGGGACCAAAGCCGTAACTCGACTACCTTCCAAGATCCTGTCAAAATCTGTCGTCTCAAAGTCTCGTCTTTTCAATGCGAGATCGATACCTTGCTGGGGCAAGTTCGCTTAGCTACAGTGACCCCACTCACACCTGACCCCCGGCGCAGCTGTCCGGGGTTCAGGTCACTCGGCAGATGCAGATCAGTGCCGGCGCATCGGCGCGGTGACGACCACCGGGCATCAGCGCAGGTCATGGAGACACCCGTTCCCGAAGGGATGGACAGATGTCCGTACCGCAGTACCGGAAGACTGCGGCGTTGGCGCTCGTGGCCGGCCTGGGGCTCAGCCTTGCGGCCTGTTCGACGAAGAGCGACGACGCGACAGGCAGCGCAGGCGGCAAGGTCACCGTCACCGTCGACTGCCAGCCGGTCGGCTCCCAGAAAGAGCTGTTGAAGAACTGGAACGACGACGTCGCCGAATTCCAGCGGCAGAACCCCGACATCGTCATCAAGAGCGTGAGCGTCGGCGAGCAGTGCAACAACCCGCCGGACTTCACCGCCCGCCTGGCCGGCGGCACCGTGACCGACCTGTTCTACGGATACATGACCGATCTCCAGCAGGTGCTGGACTCCGGCCAGGCGATGGACATCAGCGAGTACGCCGACAAGGACACGATCCCCACCTGGGACAGCGTCGACCCGGCGCTCAAGGAGGCCTTCAGCCGCGACGGGAAGCTCTACGCCGTCCCGACGAAGAACTACTCGATGGGCCTGGTCTACAACAAGGTGCTGTTCCAGCGGGCGGGGCTCGACGTCAACAACCCACCCAAGACGTGGCCCGAGGTCCGGACGGCCGCCAAGAAGATCTCCGCGCTCGGCAACGGCATCGCCGGCTACTCGGAGTACAGCGCCGGCAACACCGGCGGCTGGCACTTCACCTCCCTGCTCTACTCGCAGGGCGGCCGGATGCTGACCGAGGACGGCAAGAAGGCCGACTTCAACAACGCCATGGGCAAGCAGGTCCTGCAGAACCTCAAGGACATGCGGTACGGCGACAACAGCATGGGCAGCCGCCAGCTGCTCCAGTGGGGCGACCTGCTGACCAACGCCGCCGCCGGCAAGGTGGGCATGTTCACCGGGGCGCCGGACTCCACCCAGGCGATCGTCAGCCAGTTCCAGGGCAAGTTCCAGGACTGGGCGATGGCGCCGCTGCCCGGCCAGGACGGCCCGGCGAAGGGCACGCTCGGCGGTGGCGAGGGCTACTTCTTCAAGAAGGGCCTCTCCCCGGAGCAGGTCGAGGCCGGTCTGAAGTGGATCGCCTACCAGAAGCTGACGCCGGGCAAGGGCCAGTTCGACTACGTGCGGGCCAAGCCGCAGAACTACCCGGTCGGCCTGCCCCAGCCGTTGCTCTTCGCCAACGGAACTGACGCGCAGAAGCAGGAGCTCGAACTGCGCAAGGCGAACGCGAACGTCGACACCGCCAACTTCGCGCTCTTCGAGGCCACCCCGGTGCAGATCAAGGGCGAACCGCGCAACGCGCAGGCGATCTACGCGGTGCTCGACGCGGCGATGTCCGGGGTGCTGACCAACCCGAACGCGAACACCGACGCGCTCCTCAAGACGGCCGAGGACAAGGTCAACCAGCTCCTCGCCGCGGAGCGCTGACCCGACGGTGGGGGCCGGCGCGCCGGCCCCCACCCCGCCCGCACCACCCGTCCGGTCACCGACTCACCAGGAGTTGCCTTGGCGATCCTCTCCGCCCCGGGGACCACCAGAGACACGGGTCGTCCCGCGTCGCCGTCCCCGGTCGGGCCGCAGCGTACGAGCCTCGGCCGCAAGGTGCGGGACAACCTCACCGGCCACGCGTTCCTGATCGGTGCGGTGCTCTGCTTCGCGGTCTTCTCCTGGTACCCGATGATCCGCGGCATCGTGATGAGCTTCCAGCGCACCCGGCGCGGCGAGACCACCTGGGTGGGCTGGGACAACTACGCCCGCATCCTCGACGACCCGAGCTTCTGGACCGCCTGGAAGAACACCTTCTACTTCACGGTCCTCGCGCTCGTCCTCGGGTACGTGGTGCCGTTCTTCGTGGCGATCCTGCTCAACGAGTTCCGCCACGCCAAGGGGTACCTGCGGATCCTGGTCTACCTGCCGGTGATGCTGCCGCCGGCCTCGGCGCTCTTCCTGTTCAAGTTCTACGCGTACGACCCCAGCGACGCGGGACTCCTCAACGCGATCCTCAAGGCGCTGCACCTGCCGACGTCGCAGTGGATGCAGTCCCCCGACATGACGATGCCCGCGATGGTGCTGGCGTCGACCTGGATGAACATGGGCAGCGCGGTGCTGATCTATCTGGCGGCGTTGCAGAACATCCCCGGCGAACTCTACGAGGCGGCCGAGCTGGACGGCGCCGGGATCTGGCGGCGGATCCTGCACGTGACCATCCCGCAGACCAGGCTGATCCTCGCGCTCCTGGCGATGCTCCAGATCGTCGCCACCATGCAGCTCTTCATCGAGCCGCTGATCCTCGCCAACGGCGCGGGCGCGGAGGACTCGGCGACCTCGGTCGCGTACCTCATCTATCAGCACGGCTTCTTCCAGAACGACCTCAACGGCGCCGCCGCGCTCGGCGTGATCATGCTCGTGGTGCTGGCCGGGTTCTCCGCCGTCTACGTGCGGCTGACTGCGAAACAGGACTAGGACGGACGCGGAATGGCACAGGACTCCGGGACCCGGACACTCGTCTCCCCCGCCCAGCTCAGGCGGGGGCGCGGCAGGGTGATCTACTGGGTGCTGCTCGCCGTCGTCGTGACGGGCTTCACGCTCGTCTTCCTCGGGCCCCTCTACTGGATGGTCACCGGCGCGCTCAAGTCGGGCCAGGAGATCGCGCAGACCCCACCGTCGCTGTTCCCGAAGGATCCGCAGCCGCAGAACTACGTCGAGGCGTGGAACAACCTCGACCTCGCCAAGCTGCTGTTCAACACCTTCTACTACGCGGCCGGCGCGGTCCTGTTCCAACTCGTCTTCGACACCGCCGCGGCGTACTCCCTGTCGAAGCTCCGGCCGATCTTCGGCAACGTGATCCTCGGCCTGATGCTGGCGACGCTGATGATCCCGGCGATGGTCCTCATCGTCCCGCAGTACGTGACCGTGATCGACCTGCCGATCCTGCACGTCAACCTGCTCGACTCGCCGTTCGCGATCTGGCTGCCCCTGGTCGCGAACGCGTTCAACATCTTCCTCCTGAAACGGTTCTTCGACTCGATCCCGGAGGAGCTGATGGCGGCGGCCCTCATGGACGGGGCGACCCCGCTGCGCACGCTCTGGTCGATCGTCCTGCCGATGTCGCGCCCCATCCTCGGCGTGGTCTCGATCTTCGCCGTGACCGCGGTCTGGAAGGACTTCCTCTGGCCGAAGCTGGTCATGCCGTCGCCCGAGACCCGGACGGTCAGCGTCGGCATCTACGCCTTCTCGGGCGGTACGCCCATGAACGTGGTGGTCGCCGCCTCGGTCATCGCCGCGATCCCGACCGTCATCGTCTTCCTGATCTTCCAGCGGAACATCATGTCCGGCCTCACCACGGGCAGCCTCAAGGGATAGCCCCGGCGCAACCCTCCGCGGCGAACAACGGCTGTTTGCCCGGGACACATCAAGGTCCGGCGAACCCGCCGACGCACTGACGCAGAAAGCAGGTGCTCGTGTCCAGAGCAGACAAAGGTCCGTGGTGGCGTGGAGCGGTGATCTACCAGGTGTACCCGCGTAGCTTCGCCGACGGCGACGGCGACGGCATCGGCGACATCGCCGGCATCCGGTCGCGGCTGGACTACCTGTCCGCGCTCGGCGTCGACGCGATCTGGTTCAGCCCCTGGTACCCCTCCCCGATGGCCGACGCCGGCTACGACGTGGCCGACTACCGCGACATCGACCCGGTCTTCGGCACCCTGGCCGAGGCGGAGGCGCTGATCGCGGAGGCACACGCGCTCGGCATCAGGAGCATCGTCGACGTGGTGCCGAACCACTGCTCCGACGCGCACCCCTGGTTCCAGGCGGCGCTCGCCGGCGGCCCGGACGCCCCCGAGCGCGAGCTGTTCTGGTTCCGCCCGGGCCGGGGCCCGGACGGCGACCAGCGGCCCACCGACTGGGTCGGCGAGTTCGGCGGCGAGACCTGGACCCGGACCACCAACCCGGACGGCACCCCCGGCGACTGGTACCTGCACCTGTTCGCCCCGGAGCAGCCGGACTTCAACTGGGACCACCCCAGGGTGCGCGCCGAGTTCGAGGACATCCTGCGGTTCTGGTTCGACCGCGGGGTGGACGGCGTCCGGATCGACTCGGCCGGCCTGCTGGTCAAGGACGGGACGCTGCCCGAGACGCTGCCGGGCCGGCCGCACCCGTTCCGCGACCTCGACGGGGTGCACGAGATCTACCGCGACTGGCGGCGGATCGCCGACGAGTACCCCGGCGACCGGGCACTGATCGGTGAGGTGTGGATGCCGGACCGGCAGCGGTTCGCCAACTACCTGCGCCCGGACGAGCTGCACACGGCGTTCAACTTCGACTTCCTCGGCTGCGCCTGGGACGCCTCGGCGCTGCGGGAGAGCATCGACGGGACGCTGAGCGTGCACGCGCTGGTCGGCGCGCCGGCCACCTGGGTGCTCTCCAACCACGACGTCACCCGGCACGTCACCCGCTACGGCCGGGCGGACACCACGTTCAGCTTCGCGGCCAAGCGCGAGGGAACGCCCACCGACCTGGAACTGGGCACCCGCCGGGCCCGGGCCGCCGCGCTGCTGTCGCTGTCGCTGCCCGGCGCCGCCTACGTCTACCAGGGCGAGGAGTTGGGCCTCTGGGAGGTCGAGGACATCCCGCGTGAGCTGCGGCAGGACCCCATGCACTTCCGCTCCGGCGGGATCGATCCCGGCCGGGACGGCTGCCGCGTCCCGATCCCCTGGTCCGGTGAGACGCCGCCGTTCGGCTTCAGCCCCGACGACGCGACGGCAGCGCCCTGGCTGCCCCAGCCGGCCGACTGGAAGGACCGCACCGCCCGCGCCCAGGGCGGCGACGTCCACTCGATGCTGGAGCTGTACCGGGCCGCCCTCGCCGTCCGGCGCGCCGAGGCGGCCCTCGGCGACGGGGAGCTGAGCTGGCTGCCCGCCCCCGAGGGGGTGCTCGCGTTCCGGCGGGAACCCGGCTTCGCCTGTCTGGTCAACCTCTCGGACACGGCGGTGCCGCTGCCGCCCCACACCGAGCGGCTGCTGGCCAGCGGGCCGCTCGACGACGACCGGTTGCCGCCGGACACCGCCGTCTGGCTACGGGTGTAAGGAAGGGGCCCTTCCTTACACCCGGGGGCGCCGCGACGGCCGCGCGAGTAGGTGCGGTCGGAACCGGCCCGACCCCGACGGTGCCGGCGGCCCGTCCCGGCCGCCGGCACCGCCCACCGCAGGCCCGCGCCGGCCGAGGCCGACAGGGAGGTACGCGCACCGCACCGCACGACACGGGGGACCTGGCCACCTGAGGAAAGGGAGCGCCGCTCATGGCCGACCACACCACCCCGCACCACCAGCGAAGACACCGCATCCGCGCGGGGCTCGCCGCCCTCGCCGCAACCGCCCTCGCGGCGGCCTCGATCTCCGTCGTCGCGCTGACCACCACCGCGACCCCGGCCCGCGCGGCGGGACTCTCGCCGTTCGACATCCCGGGGCGGGGCGCCACCGTCCCGTTCGTCGAGCAGGAGGCGGAGGAGGTCGCGCACACCGGCACGAGGATCGGCCCGGACCGCCGCTACGGCACGCTGCCGTCCGAGGCGTCCGGCCGGGAGGCGGTCACCCTCGACGCCGTCGGCGAGTACGTCGAGTTCACCCTGACCGCGCCCGCCAACGCGGTGACCTTCCGCTACAGCCTGCCGGACAACGCCGCCGGCACCGGCCGGGACGCCAGCATCGACCTGCGGGCCAACGGCGCGCTGGTCAAGGCGGTGCCGGTCACCTCACGGTACGGCTGGTACTACGGCGGATACCCGTTCAACAACAACCCGGGCGACACCAACCCGCACCACTTCTACGACGAGACCCGGGCCATGTTCGGGACCACGTACCCGGCCGGCACGAAGATCCGCCTCCAGGTCTCCTCGACCGCCCAGTCGCCGACCTTCACCATCGACCTGGCCGACTTCGAGCTGGTGGGCGCCCCGATCGCGAAGCCGACAGGCGTGCTCGACGTGGTCACCGACTTCGGCGCCGACCCGACCGGGGCGACCGACTCCACCGCCAAGTTCCAGGCGGCGGTGGACGCCGGCAAGGCCCAGGGTCGGGCCGTCTGGATCCCGGCCGGAACGTTCACCCTCTGGGACCACGTCGTCGTGGACGGGGTGACGCTGCGCGGGGCGGGCCCGTGGTACTCGGTGCTCGGCGGGCGGCACCCGACCGACCGCAAGCGGGCCGCCGGCATCTACGGCAAGTACGTCCCCGGCGGCGGCTACAGCGGCGAGATCCGGCCGCACGAGGCCGGCGGACCCAGCCGCAACGTCACGCTGCGCGACTTCGCCATCATCGGCGACATCCGGGAACGCGTGGACGAGGACCAGGTCAACGCCATCGGCGGGGCGATGTCGAACTCGGTGGTCGACAACGTCTGGATGCAGCACACCAAGGTCGGGGCCTGGATGGACGGCCCGATGGACAACTTCACCATCCGCAACAGCCGGATCCTCGACCAGACCGCCGACGGGGTGAACTTCCACTGGGGCGTCACCAACTCCACGGTGACCAACACGTTCGTACGCAACACCGGTGACGACGCCCTCGCCATGTGGGCGCAGAGCGTGCCGAACGTGAACAACTCCTTCACCCGCAACACGATCGGCGTGACGATCCTCGCCAACCACCTGGTGACCTACGGCGGGCGGGACATCAAGATCACCGACAACGTCACCGCCGACTCGGTGACCAACGGCGGCGGCATCCACGTCGCCAACCGCTACCCGGGCGTGACCGGCCCGACCGCCGTCTCCGGGACGATCACCGTCGCCCGGAACACGCTGATCCGCAACGGCAACTCGGACTACAACTGGCGCTTCGGCGTCGGCGCCATCTGGTTCTCCGCGCTCAACGAGCCCATCCAGGGCGCGGCGGTGAACGTCACCGACACCGACATCCTGGACAGTTCGTACGCGGCGCTGCACTGGATCGAGGGACAGACCAGCGGGATCAGCTTCAACAACGTACGGATCGACGGCGCGGGCACGTACGCCCTCCAGGTGCAGGCGCCCAGCCAGGTGTCCTTCACCAACGTGCGGGCCACCGGGATCGCCCAGGCCAACCCGATGCACAACTGCGTCGGCAGCGGCTTCCAGATCACCCAGGGCACCGGCAACTCCGGCTGGTACACGTCGACGCCGTACTGCGGGCCGTGGCCTGAGCCGCAGTGGGGCGGCGGCCCCACCAGCCCGCCCCCGACGACGCCGACCACCCCGCCCCCGACCACCCCGCCGCCCACCACGCCCCCGCCGACCACCCCGCCCCCGACCGGCGGCAACCTCGCGCAGGGGCGGCCGGTGACCGCGACGAGCACCAACCAGAACTACGTCGCGACGAACACGGTGGACGGCAACGCGGCCAGCTACTGGGAGAGCGCCAACAACGCGTTCCCGCAGTCGCTGACCGTCGACCTGGGCGCGGCGCGCACCGTCGACCGGGTGGTGCTGAAGCTGCCCGCCGGCTGGGAGCGCCGGACCCAGACGCTGTCGGTGCTCGGCTCGACCGACGGCTCCTCGTGGGCCACCCTCGCCGGGTCGGCCGGGCGCACGTTCGACCCGGCCGGCGGCAACACGGTGTCGATCAGCGTGCCGGCCGGCGAGCGCCGGTTCGTCCGGCTGACCGTCACCGGCAACACGGGCTGGCCGGCGGCGCAGCTCTCCGAGTTCGAGGTGTACGGCGGCGGCCCCACCACCCCGCCCCCGACGACCCCGCCGCCGACCACCCCACCCCCGGCCGGGAACCTGGCGCTCGGTCGACCGGCCGCGGCGACCAGCCACGCCGACGTGTACGTGGCGGCCAACGCGGTCGACGGCAACCCGAACACCTACTGGGAGAGCGCCAACAACGCCTTCCCGCAGTCGCTGACGGTGGACCTGGGCGCAAACCGGACGGTGTCCCGGGTCGTGCTCAAGCTCCCGCCGTCCTCGGCGTGGCAGACCCGTACCCAGACGCTGTCGGTGCTCGGCTCCACCAACGGCTCGTCGTTCACCACCCTGAAGGCGTCCGGCGGCCACACCTTCGACCCGGCCACCGGCAACACGGTCACCGTGACCTTCGCGGCGACCAGCCAGCGGTACCTGCGGCTGACGTTCACCGGCAACAGCAGCTGGCCCGCCGGCCAGCTCAGCGAGTTCGAGGTCCACTCCAGCTAGCCCGATGGCCCCCGCCCGTCCCGGCGGGGGCCATCGGAGTCCGGGCGGCCCGGCGCAGCGCCGCCCTGACATCACCCCGCACCGTCCCCCACCTGTCGCGGCACGACGGGCGTACCCCTGCGCCCGTCACCGGGCAACGCACCCGCACCCCACCCCCGAAAGAGGTGTAGCGACCCATGTCCAGACTCGGCACCAGACCCGGGACCGCGCCGGCCGGCGCGCCCCGCCCCGTCCCCCGGTCGACCCGCCCGGCCAACCGGCGGCTGCTCGCCGGCGTGCTCGCCGGGCTGCTCCTCACCGCCGTCCCGGCCGTCACCCCGGCGGCCGCCGCGCCACCGGCGGACCCGACCGCGACTGCCGCCCGCGCGGCCCTGCTCGCCGGGCTCTCCGCCACCATGACCGCCAGCAGCCACAACCAGAACTACGTGGCGGGCAACGCGAACGACGGCAACGCGGCCACCTACTGGGAGAGCGCCAACAACGCCTTCCCGCAGTGGATCCAGGCGGACCTCGGCGCCACCGTCAGCGTCGACCGGGTGGTGCTCAAGCTGCCGCCCTCGTCGGACTGGCAGACCCGCACCCAGACGCTGTCGGTGCTCGGCTCCACCAACGGCTCGTCGTTCACCACCCTGAAGGCGTCCGGCGGCCACACCTTCAACCCGGCCACCGGCAACACCGTCACCGTCAGCTTCACCGCGACCAGCACCCGGTACGTGCGGGTGCAGGTCACCGGCAACACCGGCTGGCCGGCCGCCCAGTTCTCCGAGGTCGAGGTCTACGGCGCCGCCGGGAACCCCGACACCCAGGCGCCCAGCGTCCCGGGCAACCTCGCGTACACCCAGCCCGCCAGCGGGCAGATCCGGCTCACCTGGTCCGCGTCCACGGACAACGTCGGGGTCACCGGCTACGACGTGTACGCCAACGGCGCGCTGCGCGGCAGCGTCAACGGCTCCACGCTGACGTACACCGACAGCCAGCCGGACAGCGCCACGGTCTCGTACCAGGTCCGGGCCAGGGACGCGGCCGGCAACCAGTCGGCGAACAGCAACACCGTGACCCGGACCGGCACCGGCAACCCGCCCGTCGGCAACAACCTGGCGGTCGGCAAGCCGATCACCGCCTCCGGGCACGTGCACACGTTCGTGGCGACCAACGCCAACGACAACAACGTGGCCACCTACTGGGAGGGCAACGGCAACCCGAGCACGCTGACCGTGCAGCTCGGCGCCAACGCCAACCTCAGCCGGATCGTGCTGAAGCTGAACCCCGACTCCGCGTGGGGGGCGCGTACCCAGAACATCACAGTCCTCGGGCGGGACCAGGGCTCCTCGACCTTCACCACCCTGGTCGGCGCGGCGAACTACGCCTTCAGCCCGGCCAGCGGCAACACGGTGACCATCCCGGTCTCCGGCGCGGCGGCCGACGTGCGGCTCTCGATCGCCTCGAACACCGGCGCCCCGGCCGGGCAGGTCGCCGAGTTCCAGGTCATCGGCACCCCGGCGCCGAACCCGGACCTGACCGTCACCGGCATGTCGTTCAGCCCGTCCGCGCCCGTGGAGACGAGCGCCGTCACGCTCTCGGCCACCGTCCGCAACGCCGGCTCGGCGGCCTCCGGCGCCACCAACGTCAACTTCTACCTCGGCACCAACCGGGTGGGCACCGCGCCGGTCGGCGGCCTGGCGGCCGGCGCCTCGGCCACGGTCACCGCCAACATCGGCAACCGGGACGCGGGCAGCTACCCGCTGAGCGCGAAGGTCGACGAGTCGAACACCGTCGTCGAGCAGGACGACACCAACAACAGCTACACCAACCCGAGCCCGCTGGTGGTCAGCCCGGTCGCCAGCTCCGACCTGGTCGCCGCCGCGGTCGCCTGGTCGCCGGGCACCCCGGCGGCCGGCAACACGGTCACCTTCTCCGTGTCGATCCGCAACGCCGGCAGCGTGGCCTCCGCGTCGGGCGCGCACGGCATCACGCTCACCGTGCTCAACGAGGCGGGCACGGTCGTGCGTACCCTGACCGGCTCGTACTCCGGGGTGATCAACGCCGGGGCGACCGTCGGCCCGGTCAACCTGGGCACCTGGACCGCCGCGAACGGCAAGTACACCGTCCGGGTGGTGCTCGCGGCCGACGGCAACGAGCTGCCGGTCAAGCAGGGCAACAACACCAGCGACCGGGCGCTCTTCGTGGGGCGCGGCGCCAACATGCCGTACGACATGTACGAGGCCGAGGACGGCGTGGTCGGTGGCGGCGCCAGCGTCGTCGGGCCGAACCGTACCGTCGGCGACCTGGCCGGTGAGGCGTCCGGCCGGCGGGCGGTGACCCTCAACTCGACCGGCAGCTACGTCGAGTGGACCACCCGGGCCAGCACCAACACCCTGGTCACCCGCTTCTCCATCCCGGACGCGCCGGGCGGCGGCGGGATCAACTCGACGCTGAACGTCTACGTCAACGGCACGTTCCACAAGGCCATCGACCTGACGTCCCGGTACGCCTGGCTCTACGGCAACGAGGCCAGCCCGGGCAACTCGCCGAGCGCGGGCGGACCGCGGCACATCTACGACGAGGCCAACGTCATGCTCAACTCGACCGTGCCGGCGGGCAGCAGGATCCGCCTCCAGAAGGACCCGGCCAACACCACCACGTACGCGATCGACTTCATCAACACCGAGCAGGTGGCGCCGATCGCCAACCCGGACCCGGCGCGCTACGCCACGCCGACCGGCTTCACGCACTCCGATGTGCAGAACGCCCTGGACCGGGTGCGGATGGACACCACCGGCAACCTCGTCGGGGTGTACCTGCCGGCGGGCAACTATTCCACGGCGTCGAAGTTCCAGGTGTACGGCAAGGCGGTCAAGGTGACCGGCGCCGGCCCCTGGTACACCCGGTTCAACGCCCCGTCCGGCCAGGACAACACCGACATCGGCTTCCGGGCCGAGAACTCGGCGGCCGGATCGTCCTTCGCGAACTTCGCCTACTTCGGCAACTACACCTCGCGCATCGACGGGCCGGGCAAGGTGTTCGACTTCTCCAACGTGTCGAACATCGTGATCGACAACATCTGGAACGAGCACATGGTGTGCCTCTACTGGGGCGCGAACACCGACTACATGACGATCAAGAACTCCCGGATCCGGAACATGTTCGCCGACGGCATCAACATGACAAACGGGAGCACCAACAACCTGGTCAGCAACAACGACGCCCGGGCCACCGGCGACGACAGCTTCGCGCTGTTCTCGGCGATCGACGCGGGCGGCGCCGACATGAAGGACAACATCTACGAGAACCTGACCTCGACCCTGACCTGGCGGGCCGCCGGTGTCGCCGTCTACGGCGGCTACGGCAACACGTTCCGCAACATCTACATCGCGGACACGCTTGTCTACTCCGGCATCACCATCAGCTCGCTCGACTTCGGCTACCCGATGAACGGCTTCGGCGCGAGCCCGCCCACCCGGTTCGAGAACATCTCGATCGTCCGGGCCGGCGGGCACTTCTGGGGCGCGCAGACCTTCCCGGCGATCTGGATCTTCTCCGCCTCGAAGGTGTTCCAGGGCATCCGGGTCAGCGACGTCGACATCGTCGACCCGACCTACAGCGGCATCATGTTCCAGACCAACTACGTCGGCGGTCAGCCGCAGTTCCCGATCACCGACACGGTCTTCACCAACGTCTCCATCAGCGGCGCCCGCAAGAGCAGTGACGCGTACGACGCGAAGTCCGGCTTCGGCATCTGGGCCAACCCGATGCCGGAGGCGGGGCAGGGGCCGGCCGTCGGGTCCGTCACCTTCAACAACCTTCGCCTGAGCAACAACGCGGTGGACATCCAGAACACCACCTCGACGTTCACCATCAACCGCAACTGACCCACCCGGGTGTGAAAAAGGGCCCCTTCCTGACGCATAGCGTTAGTAAGGGGCCCTTCCTCACCTCTCGCCGGCGGCGAAGCGGGCCGCACCGGCCGCCGCGTCGGCGGCCAGCGACTCCATCCCGTACGCCAGCTCCACCTCCAGCGCCGCCGCTTCCGGCAGGCCGGCGCCGGCGAGCATCGCCGCCCGGTCGTTGCGCAGGCAGGTCTGCGGGTGCCGGGCGATCTCGGCCGCCAGCCGCTCGGCCGCCGCCCGGGACTCACCCGGCGCGACCAGCCGGTTGACCAGCCCCATGGTGTACGCCTCCTCGGCCGGCACCGGCCGGCCGGTGAGGATCAGGTCCATCGCCCGGCTCTCGCCGATCAGCCGGGGCAGCCGGACCGTGCCCCCGTCGATCAGCGGCACCCCCCAGCGGCGGCAGAACACCCCGAGCACCGCGTCGGACTCGGCGACCCGCAGGTCGCACCAGAGCGCCAGCTCCAGCCCGCCGGCCACCGCGTGACCGGAGATCGCGGCGATCACCGGCTTGCTGAGCGTCATCCGGGTCGGACCCATCGGGCCGTCCCCCTGCGCCTCCACCCGGTTGCCGCTCGGTGTGCCGATGGCCTTCAGGTCGGCCCCGGCACAGAACGAGCCGCCGGCACCCCAGAGCACGGCCACCGCCGCGTCGGGGTCGGCCTCGAAGGCGCGGAACGCGTCGGCCAGCGCCCGTGCCATCGGCCCGTCGACCGCGTTGCGGGCCGCCGGGCGGTCCAGGATCACCGTGGTCACCGCCGCGGCGCGTTCGACGCGTACGCCCATGCCGACAGCATGCCCCCGACGGTGCCGGCGGCGCCAGGCGTCAGGGTGCGGCGGACCGGCCCGGGCGGACCAGGGTGGCGCCCAGCGCGGCGCCGACCACGCAGGCCACCCCCGCCGCCTGCGGCCAGGCCAGCAGCTCGCCGAGCAGGACCAGCCCGACCAGCGCCCCGATCGCCGGCTCCAGGCTGAGCAGGACCGCGAAGACCCGGGCCGGCATCCGGCGCAGCGCCGCCATCTCCGCCGAGTACGGCAGCACCGACGACAGCAGCGCCACCGCCGCGCCCAGCGCGAGGGTCCACGGGTCGAGCAGCGCCGTACCGCTGCCGGCGACCCCGAACGGCAGCACGGCCAGCGCGGCGACGGCCATCCCCAGCGCGAGGCCGCGGCTGCCCGGCACCCGGGCGCTGACCGCCTTGCCGAGCAGCACGTAGGCGGCCCAGCCGACCGCGACGGCCACGCAGCACAGCAGGCCCAGCCGGTCCACCCCCGTCCCGCCGAGCCCGCTGATCAGCAGCACGCCGCCGCCGGCCAGCGCCGCCCACGCCACGTCGGCGAGGCGGCGGCTGCCGGCGAGCGACACCAGCAGCGGCCCGGCGAAGCCGATGGTGACCGCGACGCCCAGCGGCACCCGGTGCAGGGCCGCGTAGAAGGCGAGGTTCATGACCGCCAGGGCCAGCCCGAACGCCCCGACCAGACCGGCGGTACGCCAGCCCAGGCGCAGCCCCGGCCGGACCAGGACCAGCAGGATGAGCGCGGCGAAGCCGAGCCGCAGCGTGGTGGTGCCGCCGGCGCTGGTGCTGCCGAATAGCTGCTTGGCGACGGCCGCCCCGACCTGGGTGGAGAGCATGCCCAGCAGCATCAGCAGCGGGGGCGGCACGGCCCGGGGCTGCCCCAGCGCGACGCTCAGTCGGGTCGCCGGTCGACCGGCCGGCAGCGGGCGGGAGGAGAGTGCGTACACCCGGACCACAGTGGCCGTGGACGGTGCGGCCCGCGACCCGATTTCCACGCCCGCCGACCTCGGTGGGGCGTCCCGTTACGGGTCGGTGGGGGCGCGACCACGTACCGCTGCGGATCCGTCACCGCCGACCGGTTTGCGGGGGCTCCTGCCGGGAAGTCGGTACGGGTGCGAGCACTCTTGACGAAGATCGAGCAGGCATCCGGGCTGGACCGGGTCGGCGACCGGTTGCAGCGTGCCGTCCAGGCCACCCTCCGACCGCAGCGGGTCCGCGACCTGCTGCACGGCGTCTGGCTGGGCCATCCGCTGCACCCGGCGATGGTGCAGGTGCCGGTGGGCGCGTGGCTCAGCACGGCGGTGCTGGACCTGATGCCGGGGCAGCGCCGGGCCGCCGCCACGCTGTGCGCGGTGGGCACCGTCAGCGCCCTCCCGGCCGCGGTCGCCGGCCTCAACGACTGGGCGGCCCTGGCTCGCGACCAGCGCCGGATCGGCCTGGTGCACGCCGCGTCCAACAGCGTCGGCCTGGCGTTCTACGCCGGCTCGGTGGCCGCCCGGATGACCGGCCGGCACAACCTCGGCCGTACGCTCGGCTTCCTCGGGCTCGGTGCCGCCAGCATGGGGGCGTACCTGGGCGGGCACCTGGCGTACAAGCAGGGCGCGCAGGTCAACCAGAGCATCTCCGAGCTGCACCGGATGAGCGACGGCTGGCACTCGATCGCGGACATGGCTGCCCTGCCGGAGCGCAGGCTGATCACCCGGGAGGTCGACGACGTCTCGGTGATCCTCTACCGGCACGGCGACGAGGTCACCGTGATGCTGGAGCGCTGCCCGCACCAGAGCGGCCCGCTGGGCGAGGGCGAGGTGCGCGAGATCGACGGGCACGACTGCGTGGTCTGCCCGTGGCACGGCAGCGCCTTCCGCCTCAACGGCGGCGAGGTCGTGCACGGACCCTCCGGCAACGACCAGCAGATCCTGCCGACGCGCGTCGTCGACGGCGTCCTGGAGACCCGCCTGCCCTGACCGGCGCCCGGCGGCCTCCCGGCCCCGGGAGTCAGGGGCGGCGGTGGCGGCCGGTCGCCGTGTCGTGGGACGAACCCGCACGGGTCCGGCCGTGGCCGGTCGGCACGCTGTCGTGGGTACCGGTCTCCGTGCCCCGGTCGACACCGGTCGCGCCGCCGCGTGGGGTGGTGCGGGCGTCCCGGTGACCCGTGCCGCGCCTGGCCGTGGTGGTGCCGCGTGCGGTGCTGCCCCGGCGGGCGGCGGCCGTGCTCCGGGCCGCACCTGCCGGTACGTGGGCCGGGCGGCGGCGCAGGCCCAGGACCGCGCCGATCTGCGCGCCGACGATGCTCGCCACCGCCAGGACGGCGGAGACCGCGAGGGGCCGGTTCACCCGATCGGGCTCGCCGGCCCGGGCGGCTCCCACCGTCACCGTCGGGGCCTGACCGGCGTCCCTCTCCGCCGGGGGCGGTGTGGCCCGCTCGGGAGCGACCTTCCCGGGTGCCGGCTGCGGGGCCGGCCGGGCGGGCGCGGGCGGGGTCGGGCGGGCGACGAGGCGGCCGTTGGCGTGCCGGCGGGCCCCCCGGTCCTCGGCGTCCCCGGGCAGCCTCAACAGCTGGCCCGGGTGGATCTCGTCGGGGTCGCCGAGCCGGTTCAGCTCGGCCAACTCCCGGTAGTCGGCGAACTCGTCCAGGTAGCGCTGGGCGACCGCGCCCAGGTGGTCGCCCCGGGCCACCCGGTAGACCGCCGCACCGTCGTCCGAGGCGGACGAGGTCACCGGAGCGGACGAGGCGACCGGGGTGGACCAGGTGTGCGCGGCCGGACCCGGCCAGGTGGCCTCCGCAACCACCGCCCGCGCGACCGCGGGCGGTGCCGCCGGCAGGACGTACGGGCCGGCGACCGCCGTCGCCGCGCTCGCCGCCGGGCTGGCCGCGAGGATCAGCGCGACGGAACCGACAAGCGCGGCGGCGGCCCGTTGCTGGCGACTCATCCCCGGCAGCCGGGGCGCCGGCCGGCGTAGCGCCTGCGCGCAGAGCTCGACCAGGACGGAGAAGGCGAACGTGGCCCAGCCGAACCAGCCGGCCAGCGCCAGGGCCCGCAGGAAGAGCCGCCCGTCGTCCCGGCTGGTCAGCGTCGAACCGATCTCCGTGACG
This sequence comes from Micromonospora sp. USAFONa4, assembly GCF_057197825.1. Classification (NCBI taxonomy): domain Bacteria; kingdom Bacillati; phylum Actinomycetota; class Actinomycetes; order Micromonosporales; family Micromonosporaceae; genus Micromonospora; species Micromonospora sp. USAFONa4. Next base: position 3,606,325 of record NZ_CM170072.1, read on the forward strand.
CTGGGCAGGTGGTCGGGCAGCGGGTTGCCGGCGAGGGCGAGCAGCGCCACCGGCGCGCCGACCAGCACCGCGCAGAGCACGACGAGCGCGCCGAACCCGGTCAGGATGCGTCCGGTCCGTCGTACGACGGAACGCCCCGATGCGGCCATGGCTGCCTTCCCTTCCTACGGTGCCCCGGTGAGCGGCCGCGCGGTCGCCTCACCGGAGACGGTGACGGTCTCGTCGAAGCCGAGCAGGCCGAGCATGGATCGCTGGTGCGTGACGGTGACGCGTACCCGGACCCGGGTCTCCCCGTCGACGACCGGGAAGCTGACGGTGTGGCCGGCGGCGCCGGCGGCGGCGAGGTAACCGGCGACGGCCCGGCGGGCCTGGGGGCGGTCGATCCGGGTCGGCCCGCCCTCGATGGCGCTGGCCCGGTCGATGGCCTGGCCGCCGGCGCGGGCGGCCTCGGCCGCGAGGTTGTCGGCCCGCTGCAACGTGCGCAGCTGACCCGCGCCGTCGAAGGCCAGGCCGATGACGGAGAGGACGCCGACCATCGCCACCGCGAGGAAGATGCTGACCCGGCCCTCGTCGTGCCGGCCGGCCACGGCGGTCATCCCCGGCTCCGGTAGCGGTCCAGCGGTGACGTGAAGTTCGCCGACACGCGCTTGCCGGCGGGCATCCCCGGCAGGACGGAGAGGTGCAGGTCCCCGTAGGAGACCGTGCAGGCGATCCGGACAGTGACCGAGGCGTCCTGCCCGGCCGGGCTGCGGAACGCCGCGTCGAAGCTGGTGGGGGCGCCGCGTACCGCGCCGCTGAACGTCACCTCGGGAGCGCCGACGCAGTTCAGGCCGCGCCAGTCGAGCTGCCGGCGGGCCGCGTCCCGGGCCTCGGCGCGGGCGGTGCGGGCGTCCCGGGAGATCGAGGCGGCGCGGGCGGCGTCGTGGGCGGCGGCGTCGATCGCCTCGGCCGCCACGGCGGTACGCCCGGCGACGCCGGCCAGCACGATCAGCGCGATGAACGCCGGGGCGAGCACCGCCACCTCGATCGAGACCGAGCCCCGCTCGGCGGTACGGCTCACGGCACGGTCCACCGTTCCACGGTCCCGTGCGCGGTCTGGTGCACCGGGAAGGTGACCCCGGGTACGACCGACAGGGACCGCCCGCGCACCGTGCAGGTCACCTCGGTCGCGGTGGTCTCGCAGCTCGGTGCGGGATTCTTCCAGCCGACCAGCCAGCCGCCCGAGGCCTTCAGGAACCGGACGGCCCGCGCCTCACCGGCCCCGGGCGGCGCCTGGTGCAGCCGCTGCGCGTTGACCGCGCTCTGCGCGGCGTTGAGCGCGGTGGAGCGGGCGACGAACCAGGCCGCGGCCTGGATCGAGGCGAAGAGCAGCAGCAGGATCACCGGCATCACCACCGCCAACTCGACCGGGTTGGCCCCCCGGTCGACCCCGCCGGCCACGAGCCGCCGGGCGGCAGCCGCCCCGACTCCCCGAGGGATGGCCAGGGCGGGGCGCCGGGCGGCGGTGGCCGCCCGGCGTCCCGGGACGGAGTCTGTCCGGCGCACGGCCCGGCGTTACTTCGGGTCCGGAGCCTGGTGGGTCGGGATGTTGTCCATCCAGTCGTTGGCGGCACCGAGGGCGGTGGCGGTGACCGCCATCGCGACGGCGACCAGACCGAAGATGATCACTGCGGTCGGTACGGGGCTGTCGCCCCGCTCGCCGTCCTCGCGCAGCTCGGCCAGGCGTGTCGACACGACGACGTGCAGGCGGGTGATGACGGACATGACGTGCTCCTTCTCTCGGGGGCGGATCACAGGCGGGCGATGAACGGATAGACGGCGAAGCCGAGCAGGACGAAGACGAGCAGCGCCCCGGGGATGTCGAGCCGGCTGGTCACCCCCTCGGCCCGGGCCAGGTTGTCGGTGCGGATCTGGTCGCGTAGCGAGTCGGCGCGGCTGCGCAGGGTCTCGTGCACCTGCGCGCCCTCGCTGCCGGAGGAGCGCATGATCGCCCCGACGTCGCCCAGTTCCGGGATGCCGATGCGCTCGGCGAGGTCGCGAAGCTCGTCCCACGGCGAGTGCATCTGCATCTGCGCGATCCGCAGGGACTCGGAGATGCGGTCGAAGACCCAGCCGTCGCAGACCGCCGCCGCCCGCTCCAGCGACTGCACCGGCCCGTGCGCGGCGGAGAGCTGGAGGGCGACCAGGTCGAGGTAGGTGCAGACGGCCTGGCGGAACTCGTCGCGCGCCTTGTCCGCCCGGTCCAGCACCGACCGGTGCGCGATCAGGGCGCAGAGCAGCGCCAGCCCGAGGCTGCCGAGCACGGGTACGACCACCGGTAGCCGGATGCCGACGGCGAACAGGGTGCCGCCGAGCAGCGTCGGCGCGGCGAGCCCGATCAGCGCGGAGAGCAGCATCGACAGGGCGTACTGCTCGGGCGTCCGGTCGATCAGGGCGAGCTGCCGGTGCGGTGGCCGCAGCCAGCGGGACAGCCCGGTGAGCCACTCCAGCCGCCGGTCGGCGGGCGTGGCGAGCTGCCCGGCGCCGACCGGTTGGTGCAGCCGGCGCAGCGCGGGCCCGAGCGCGGGGGTCGCCGGCACCAGCTCGCGGACCACCAGGAAGGCGCCCAGCCCGACCGCCGCCCCGCCGCACACGGCGACGGCGAGCTGCCAGTTGAGGACGACGCTCACTGGGCTTGCCTTTCGTTCGCGACTGCGGGGCTCGCAAGCTCACTCCTCGCGCTCACGGGTGCTTGCCTTTCGTTCGCGACTGCGGGGCTCGCAAGCTCACTCCTCGCGCTCACGGGTGCTTGCCTTTCGTTCGCGACTGCGGGGCTCGCAAGCTCACTCCTCGCGCTCACGGGAGCACCTCCTCCGGGTCCGGGGCCGGCAGGAAGCGGGCCGGCCGGCGGGGCTGGCTCATCGACCGCACCCAGGCCAGCAGGCCGACGAAGGCCGCGCCGAGCGTCGCCATCACGAGCTGCCCGAAGGGCGTGCCGTACGGGCTGACGTACTCGGTGTTGAGCAGCCCGTACGCGACGGTGGCCAGGGTCATCCCGGTGAGGAAGCGGACCGCGAACCGGGGCTGGGTGCGCTTCGCCTCGATCTCCCGGCGGGTGGCCACCTCGGCCGCCGCCGCCCCGGCGATCGAGCCGAGCACGTCGCCGAGGCGTTCGCCCCGGTCGGTCACGTGCAGGATCAGCGCCGCCACCACCTGGTCGCAGACCGGATCGCCGATCTCGTCGGCGAAGGCGAGCAGCGCGGAGCGGGCCAGCCAACCGGCCTGGAGGCGGGCGGCGAGCAGCCGTACCTCCTCCTGGATCTCGTCGGGTGCGGTGCCGACGGTGCCGATGATCGTCTGCTGGAGTCCCTGGCCGGTGGCGGAGACGTCCTTGAGCCGGCGGGTCCACTCGCCGACCGCCTCGATGCGGGCGATGGCCCGCTGCTCGGCCCTGCCGACGGAGAACAGCCACGGCGTGCCCGGGACGGCCACCGCGACCAGCAGACCGACGACCGGCAGGCCGGTGACCAGGAAGGCCAGCGCACCCGCGACCAGGGCGGCGACCAGCAGCGCCTGGTGGGCCCGCTGCTCGCGCGGGGTGGCGCCCGGGCCCTTCCAGAGCCGGTCGAGCCCACGGCCCGCGCCCGGGCCACCGGGCGGCCGGCGGGTGCCGACCAGCGCGACGACCGCCAGCAGCAGCCCGGCCACGCAGGCGGCACCGGAGGCCACCGCGACGAGTTCGACGTTGTCCAGCACCTCCGGTCACCGCCGCCCGAGCCGGGTCTGCCGGGGCCGCCGCCACGCGCCCGTGCCGGCCTCGATCCAGCGGCTGAGCAGCCGGGCGTCGTAGCCGACCCGGAGGAGCTGGGCGCGTACCCGCTCGGGCAGGTGCCGGGGCACGGCCCGCCCGTCCGGCCCGGGCCCGAACACCTGGGTGGTGGTGATCCGGTTGCCGTCGCCGACGCCGATGACCTCCTCGACGTGCGAGACGAAGCGGTGCTTGCGCCCGCCGATCGCGGTCTCGTCCTCGACGGTGACGTAGACGATCAGGTCGAGCGCGTTGCCGGCCATCCGGCGGGCCTGGTCGACGGTCATCTCCCGGCCGTGCGCGAGCGCCAGCTCGATGATCCGCTCGCTGACCCCGGCGGGCGTACGGGCGTGGATGGTGCACATCGAGCCGCGGCTGGTCGTCATGGCCTGGAGCATCGGGACGATCTCCCGGGACCGGACCTCGCCGACGATGATCCGCAGCACGCCCATCCGCAGGGAGACCGGGATCAGGTCGGCGATGCTCACCTCGCCGGCCGGGCGGCCGTCCGCCCCGCGTTCGCCGTGCCCCTCCCGGGCCTCGAAGCTCATCACCGCCCGGTGCTTGAGCCGGCGGCGGGCCGGCAGCAGCTCGCGGCTCTCCTCCAGCAGCACGTACGGCTCGTCGGCCGGGATCTCGTCCATCAGCGCCCGGATGACTGTCGTCTTCCCGGCGCCCGCGAGGCCGGCCACCATGATGTTCAGCCCGGCCCGCATGGACGCGCGGAGGAAGTCGCGCACCAGCGGGTCGATCATCTCGTCCAGGTCGCCCCGGCCCCCGGCGAGGTCGTCGAGGCTCACGTCCAGCGTGTTGTGCTTGCGGATCACCGCGTACGGGCGGTGGCTGACCAGGAACACCGCGGCGAGCCGGCTGCCGTCGGGCAGTTGCAGGTCGAGGGTGGGCTTGGACGTCGACAGCGAGCGTTCGGTGGCCCCGGCCCGGCGGGCCGCCGCCTGGAGGATCTCCACCAGCTCGTCGTCGCTGTCGGCGATCGGCTCCACCCAGTCGACCCCGCCGCCATGGCGGGTGACGCGCACCTGGTCGCAGCCGAGGATGTGCACCTCCTCGATGGTGTCGTCGACCAGCAGCGTCTGGAGGCGGCCGAGCCCGGCCAGTTCGGCGGTCACCTGGTCGAGCAGGAGCCGCTCCTCGCCGGCCGCCATCGGGGTACCGGCCCGGCGCACCGCGTCCGCGTACTCGGCGACCACCGTCACGGCGAGCCGGGCGCGCTCGGTGTCCTCCTCGTCGACGGTGAACTCCCGGCCGCGCTGCCACAGGGCCAGCCGCTCGCTGAGTTCCCGGCGCAGCTCGCGTACCACCTGGAAGTCGACCCGGGGCCGGGGCGGCGGCTCGGGCCGCGGCGCGGTGACCGGCACCGGCAGCGGGAGGGGATGGTGGCGCCCGTTGGGCGGGGCCAGCGGCGGGGCGGTCGAGGTGGCGCCGGGCGGCTGCCGGCGCGGGTCGCCGGAGACCGGTTCAAACCGCATCCGGCACCCCCTGCGGCACGGGCCAGGTCAGCCGGGCGCGCCGGCGTTCCAGCAGCGCACCGACCGGCACCTCCAGGGCCCCGGCCGCGCGCATCAGGGGCCGTCCGGCCCGCACGGTGCCGCCCAGGCCGAGCACCTCGGCCGTACGCGGATCGTGCGGCATCCGGGCGATCACCGGCAGCCGCAGCGCCTTGCTGACCTCGCCGCTGCCGTGGCCGTCGCCGACCAGCAGCAGCCGCAGGGTGCCCGGCGGCACCCGGTGCTCGGCGAAGTCCCGCTCGATCGTCCTGGCCATGGCCCGGGTGCCGGAGAGGTCGGGGAGCCGGGCGCCGCTGACCAGCAGCACCACCGAGGCGGCGCGCAGGACCGGCCACGGTGGACCGACGACGTGCAGCCGCCCGCAGTCCACCACCACGTCGTACGGCGGGTCGCCCGACTCCAGGCTGCCGAAGAAGTCGGCGAAGCGCTGCCAGAGCGGGATGACGCTGCCGGCCTGGGCGGGGTCGACGACGCCGGGCAGCAGCAGCCGCTCCCGCTTCGGCGCGTCCAGGTCGACCAGTTGCGACCAGAACGCCGACTCCAGGTTGCCGTCGCGCAACTCGCCGACCGCCAGCTCCCCGATGCCCCGGGGGCCGTCGAGCGCGCCGCCCAGGTAGCCGGCGAGGATCGACCCGCCGGCCGGGTCGCACTCGGCGAGCACCAGCCGCCGGTGCCAGGTCAGGGCGCACGCGAGGGCGGCGGTGGTGACGCCCGGGGAGCCCTTCGCCGACACCAGCGCGATGATCGCCATGGTCAGGCCGCCTCGGTCAGTACGAGGGCGATCCGCTCCTGGCTGGACAGCGCGACGACGGCCGGCACGTCCCGGACGGCGAGCGCCAGGTAGACCACCACCTCGTCGTCGTCGTCCGAGGTGACGGCGTCGATGACCGTCGCCTCGAACCGGGTGGCGGCGCCCGCGGGGCGGTCGTCGTTCCCGTCCGGCGTGCTCACCAGCAGGATCTTGTCGCCGGGGTGGAGCCTGCGGGCGGGCACCTCGGCGGGGCTCAGGCCCAGCGCGAGCTGCTGCTGGCCTGGGCCGAGCAGCGGGTCGTCGGTGAGCTGCGCCATGGTCAGCAGCGTGCCGGGGGTCAGCGCCACGGCGGCCCGCTTGCCGACCACCTCGTCGAGCCGGCCGGCGGGCACCGGCAACAGCCCCTGGCCGCCGGCCACCTGCACCGGGACCAGGTCGTCGGCGCTGACCTGCCGGCCGACCTCGACCGCCCGGGCCACGGCCAGGTAGCTGCCGGTGGCGCGTACGGAGGTGACCGCGAACGCCGCCCCCAGGCCGCCGAGGGCGATCAGCAGGACGGCCAGGCCGAGCAGCCCGGGCCGCATCCGGCGCTGCCGCACCACCCGGGGCGGGGCGACCGGCGCGTCCACCGGCCCGGTTCCGTTCCGGGTCGCCACACTCACCGGACCATCTCCGTTCGCGACTGCGGGGTTCGCAAGACCGGCTCACTCCTCGCGCTCACTGGGCCACTACCTGAAGTTCGTTGATTCGGACCGGGACCGTTCCCGTGGTCCGGTTGACCGGGATGACGCCGCTCTGGCCGCCGCCCTGCCAGGTCACCGTCCAGTAGGTCGTGGCCCGCACCCGGTAGTCGCCGGCCTTCGGGTAGCCCCGGTAGCCGCAGTCGGGGGAGGGGTGGCCGGCGAGCGGGCCGTCGGCCCGGTACGGCGTACCGGCGCCGGAGCAGGTGACCTTGCGGCCGTTGCCCATGTTCCAGACGATCCGGTCGAACGTCGCCGTGATCCGTACGGTCAGGCCCCGCTCGCTCTCCGACGCCCGCTGGGTCGGTCCGAAGTACTTCCGGTCGTCGTTGCGGCCCCACATCCAGACCGGCAGCCCGACCAGGCCGGGGCCGTTGCTGCGTCGGGGGGCGACCGCGATCCGGGGCGCCGCGATGGTGATCTTGGCCAGCGCCCGCCGGGCGAGTTCCTCCGGGTCGGGCGGCGCGCCGAAGCCGGGCGGCGGGGCGTCGCGCAGGACCGTGGTCTGGGAGCCGAGGCTGCCGCCGTTGCAGGTGCGCACGTACCACTGCTGGCCCTCGGGGGCCTCGGGCTGCGGTTCGGCGAGCTTGTAGTAGCAACCGTCGCCGTTGTTGAACCAGCCGAGCACGCTGTCGTAGCACTTGACGGTGCGGCCGTTCCACTGGCACTTGGCGCCGCCGCCCCCGCCGCCCGAGTCGCCGCCCCCGCCGTCGTCCCCGCCGCCGCCGGGGTCGCCCGGGGTGCCGGGATCGTCGTCCCAGACGCTGCAGTCGCTCTGCCCCGGCGGGCACTCCGCGCCGGGGTCCGCGCGTCCTGCGGCGATCGCGGGCACGGCCGCCCCGAGCGCCAGCAGCAGGGCCAGGGCGGCGCCCGCGAGCGACCGGCGGGCCGTCCCACCCCGGCCGTCACCGTCGGCGGTACGGGCGTGGGCCGCCCCGGCGTCGGATCCCGCCCGCGTCAGCACGGCTGGTCCTCGTGGGCGGCACCGGCGCTGATCAGCCAGCGGCCGTCCGGGTAGCGGGTGGCGGTGGCGGTGGCCAGGTGCCGCGTCCCGCCGGTGCCGGGCACGACCCGCTTGTCCCTGGCGTAGACCAGCCGGTAGCCGGTGGCGTCCAGGCAGTCCTGGATCTCCACCGTGGGCGGGCTCGAATCCAGGCTCACCGAGGTCACGGTCGGGTCGGAGACCAACGTGCCGGTACGCATCGCGCCGTGCTCCTTCGCCTTGCGGATGGTCAGCCGGACCCGGGTCAGCAGCGGGTCGGCGAGGAACCGGGACAGCTCCGGATGGTGGGGGTCGCCGCGCCCGCTCGCCTTGCGGGAGGCGGCGAGATATCCGGCGTACGCGGCCAGCGCCGCCTTCCTCGCCGCCTGCTCGTCGGCGGCCCGGTGGGTGGGGGCGGGGGCGTCCCCGGCGGTCGCCGCCCGGGGGGTCGCTCCGGGCTCGGCACCGCAGGCGGGGGCCGCGCCGAGCGCCGCGATGGCGAGCAGGCAGGTTGCCCATCGGCTGAACCGCCGTCCGCGCACGTCGTGCCTCCTCGGTGGCGACCCGGGGCCGGTCTCGGTGGCCTCCGGGCATGCGGCGGCGTGGTCGGACGGGGTCGTCCGGACCTGTCGGAAATCGCCGACGCATTTGCCGTTACGGATCTCTACAAAAGCGTTGTCCCGCGTCGTCCTGTCTTTTGGCTGTGGGTTGCACCACACCCAAGGGGCGAGCATAGGCTGACGCTCGCCGATGCAACAGGGGCAATTCATTCGAACACTCTGCGTGATGACAGGTGGTGGCGGCGGGTGATCGGGGCCGGTGCGGGCGGGTCGGGTGGCGGGAATCGGTGGGGCGCCGGCGTGGGAAGCGCACGAGATGGGCGAGGCGTCGCCGAGACGGCCGGTGCGTGTCCCGGACGTGGCGTCTGGTCCGATCCGTCCCCCGCGCCGACGCGTCGCTATTCCGTCAGGGTGGGATTCCCGTCTATATGGACGCGCCATTTCCGCGCCCGACGCCGCGCATTGCGGGGGAGGGGTGCGGGCCGTTCCGCCCGTTACCGGCAGGCATTCATGGCGTTACCCTGCGTGGTCGTCGCCGGTGCCTGCCTCCGGGGGCGATCGTGGCGCTGACCGGGCCGCCGGCGGTGGCGGAGCCGACCGCACCGAGGGTCGCCGCGCGCGGGGCGCGGCTGTTGGCCGTACTCGCGCTCGCCCCGGCGCTCCGGCTCGCCGTGATCCGGCACGCCGTACCGCCGGGGGTGGCGACCCGGACCGGGTGCGACGCGTGCGGCGCCCCGGTCGGGCTGGCCCGGCCCTGGCCGGCGCTGGGCCCGACGGCGCGGTGCGGGCGGTGCGGGGCGCGCGTCGGTCCGCCGCCCGGCACGGTGGAACTCGCCCTCGCGGCGGCCGTCGGGGCGCTGGTGCTGCTCGGGCCGCCCGCCGCCGTGCTGGTCGCCACGGCCTGGTGGCTGGGCTGGGCGATCCCGCTGGTCCTCGTCGACGCGGCCGTGTGCCGGCTGCCGGACCGGCTCACCTGGCCCGCCGCCGCCGGGACCTGGCTGCTGCTGGGGCTTGCCGCCCTCGCCGGGGCCGGCCCGGCCCCGTGGCTGCGCGCCACCGTGGCCGGCGTCGCGCTGGCGCTCTTCTTCGCCACCACCACGCTGCTGCTCGGCCGGCGCGGCTTCGGCCTCGGCGACGCCAAGCTGGCGCTCGGCGTCGGCGCGCTGCTGGGCTGGTACGGCTGGGCGGTCCCGGTGGCCGGGCTGGTGCTCGCCCTACTGCTCTCCGGGGTGGTCGGCGTCGCGCTGCTGGCCGCCCGCCGTGTCGGCTGGCGCAGCCACCTCCCGTTCGGCCCGTTCCTGGTCCTCGGCGCCCTCGCCGCCCTCCTTCTGGTCTGATCCTGCGGGCGCCGGCCGCCCGCGCTCCCCTCCTGGCCGGGCGGCCTCCCGTCCGCGCCGGCCCTCCGTCCGGGCAGGATCCGCGTCCCGCGAGCGGTCAGCGGCGGGACGTCGGGGTGGCCGGATCGCGGACGGGGCGCTCGGCCTGGCGGGCGCGGCGGTGCAGCAGCCCGGCGGCGGGGCGGGCGAACAGCGGGGTGAGCAGCGCGGCGAACAGGGCGCCGAGCAGGACACCGGCCACCACGTCGTGCGGGTAGTGCACGCCGACGAAGGTGCGGGAGAAGGCGGCCAGCGCCGCCAGCGGCAGCGCCACCAGGCCGACCCGGCGGGACAGCAGCAGCGTCGCCACCGCCAGGCCACCCGCGATCGTGGAGTGGTTGCTGGGGAACGACCAGTCGCCCGTCGGCGGGCACTCGCTGGCGATGATTGCGAGTTCGGTGGCGATCGCCCGGCAGGGGCGTTCCTGGTCCACCACCGTCTTCAACAGCTCGCTGCACCCGTACGCGAGCACCACCGGCGCCGGCGACACCAGGGCGTACGCGCGGTCGCGCGGCCCGCCCCCGAGCCGGGACACGGCCGCGATCAGCCACAGCGCGCCGAGCAGCAGGATCGCGCCCTCGGTGAAGTGCTCGGCGAACCACTGCACCGGTTGCGGGGTGTCGGCGGCGAAGTCGACGATGTCCTGGTACAACTCGACACTGATCTTCGGAACGTCCGACGTGTCCGCATCAATCATGATTCACCTCACGGATCGTTCATACCTCGTTCAGCTCCCAGACAACCCTGGAATACCTGGAAGTCGGGCGCAGTGTGCATTGGTCGGGTGGTGGCCCCGACTTTCGTCTCAGCGACCTCTCAGCCCCATCTGCTTCGATTGGCCCGGTACGTCGGACTTCCCTGGAGGCGCTGTGCACGAAACCCCCATCACCGATCGGCCGCCGACCGGGCAGGTCACAGGGGGCGACGAGGCCTGGCGGATCCGGCGTACGCAGGCGGACATGGACCGCCTCGCCGAGACCGAGTCGATCTTCGCGTTGGGCAACGGCTGGGTCGGCTGGCGCGGCACCCTGGACGAGGGCGCGCCCTACGGCATGCCCGGCACCTACCTCAACGGCTTCCACGAGCGGCGCGAGCTCGACTACCCCGAGGACGGGTACGCCTTCCCGCAGTTCAGCGACACGGTGATCAGCGCGCCGAACGCGGCCCTGATCCGCCTCTGGGTCGACGGCGAACCGCTGGACGTGCGCACCGGCACCCTGCGCACCCACGAGCGGGTGCTCGACCTGCGCGCCGGGGTGGTCGAGCGGCACACCGAGTGGATCTCGCCGGCCGGGCACGGCGTACGCGTCCGCAGCGTCCGGCTGGTCTCCCTGCCCCGCCGTCCGGTGGCCGCCGTCCGGTGGTCCGTCGAGCCGTTGGACGGCACTGTCGAGGTGCGGGTCTGCGCCGACCTGCTCGCCAACGAGCGGGTGCCGGAGCGCGCCGACGACCCCCGCGCCGCCTCCGTGATCACCGACCCGCTGACCGCCGAGTACCGGCACTCCGACGGGCACGACGGCGTCCTCGTCCACCGCACCGAACACAGCGGCCAGCGGGTCGCCGTCGCCGTCGCGCACGACGTGCACGCCCCGGACGGCTTCGCCCCCGGCGTCGACTGCACCCCCGACCGGCTGCGCCTCACGCTGACCGGGACGCTGCGCGCCGGCGAGCGGCTGCGACTGACCAAGTTCGCCGCGTACGAGTGCACCCCGGTGGACGGCCTGCCCCCGGAGGAGCTGGCCCGCCTGGTCGTCGCGGAGGCCGACGCGGCCCGCGCGGAGGGCTTCGAGGCCCTGCTGACCGGCCAGCGCGCGGTGCTGGACGCCGCCTGGCGGACCGCCGACGTGCAGCTCGACGGCGACGACGAGCTCCAGCAGGCCATCCGGTTCTCGGTGTTCCACCTGCTCCAGGCAGGCCGGGCGGACGGCGACCGGACGATCCCCGCCAAGGGGCTGACCGGCAACGGCTACGACGGGCACGTGCTCTGGGACACGGAGGGCTACGTCCTGCCCGTGCTGACCTACCTCGACCCGCCGCTGGCCCGCTCGGCGCTGCGCTGGCGGCACGCCCACCTGCCGGAGGCCCGCGAGCGCGCGGCGGAGCTGCGGCTGCCCGGAGCGACATTCCCGTGGCGGACCCTCGGCGGGCGGGAGTGCTCCGGCTACTGGCCGGCCGGCACGGCCGGGCTGCACCTCAACGCCGACATCGCCGACGCGGTGCTGCGCTACGCCGCCGCCACGGGCGACGAGGAGTTCCTCGTTGGGCCCGGGCTGGAGCTGCTGGTCGAGACGGCCCGGCTCTGGCACGGCTTCGGCCACTGGTCCGACACCGGCACCTTCCACCTGCACGGCGTGACCGGCCCCGACGAGTACAGCGCCCTGGTCGACGACAACGTCTTCACCAACCTGATGGCACGGCGCAACCTGCGCGGGGCCGCCGACGCCGCCGAGCGGCACCCCGGGGCGGCGGCCCGGCTCGGCGTCGAGGCGGCCGAGGTGTCGGCCTGGCGCGCGGCGGCCGACGCGGTCTTCGTCCCGTACGACCGCAAGCGGGGGGTGCACCAGCAGTCGGCCGGCTTCACCGAACAGCCGGAGTGGAACTTCGCGGACACCTCCGAGGACGACTACCCGCTGCTGCTGCACTTCCCCTACCTGGAGCTGTACCGCAAGCAGGTGGTCAAGCAGGCCGACCTGGTGCTCGCCATGCAGCGCTGCCCGGGGGAGTTCACGGCCGACGAGAAGGCCCGCAACTTCGCCTACTACGAGGCGCGGACCGTCCGGGACTCGTCGCTGTCGGCCTCCCCGCAGGCCGTGCTCGCCGCCGAGGTCGGGCACCTCGACCTGGCGTACGACCTGTTCGCCGAGTCGGTGCTCCAGGACCTGGCGGACCTCGGCGACAAGACCGGCGACGGGCTGCACCTGGCGTCGCTGGGTGGGGCGTGGCTGGCCCTGGTGCAGGGCTTCGGCGGGCTGCGCGACGACCGGGGGGTGCTCTCCTTCGACCCCCGGCTGCCGGCGGCGATCGACCGGCTCGCGTTCCACCTGCGCTGGCACGGCCACCGGCTGCGGGTCACCCTCACCGCCGACGAGGCCCGCTACGAGCTGCCGGACGCCGACCCGGAGACCGGCATCGAGGTGTGGCACCACGGCGAGCCCCTCCGGGTCACCGGAGCCGGGCCGGTCACCCGCCCGATGCCCGAGGTGCCCGACCCGGGGCCGGAGCCGCCCTCCCCGCCCGGCCGCCGCCCCACCCGCCGCTGAGCTGTAAGGAAGGGCCCCTTCCTCACACCTGGGTAGGGTGGCGCGGTGCCCGAACTCGAGCGGCTCGCCGCCCACCACGCCGACGCGCTGCTGCGCTTCGAGCGGGAGAACCGGGAGTGGTTCGCGCGCTCGGTGCCGGACCGGGGCGACGCGTACTTCGCCGACTTCACCGCGCGGCACGCGGGGCTGCTCGCCGAGCAGGAGAGCGGCACCTGCCACTTCCACGTCCTCGTGGAGCCGGACGGGACGGTGCTGGGCCGGTTCAACCTGGTCGATGTCGCCGACGGCGAGGCCGAGCTGGGCTACCGGGTGGCCGAGCGGGCCGCCGGGCGTGGGGTGGCGACCGACGGCGTCCGCCGCGTCGTGGCACTGGCCCGCCGGGCGTACGGGCTGCGTCGGCTGACCGCCGGGACCACGCTGGACAACGCGGGCTCGCTCGCGGTGCTCCGGCGTACCGGGTTCACGCCGGTGGGCGAGGTGTCACTCGACGGGCGCCCCGGGCTGCGGTTCGCCCGCGGGCTGACGGCCGACGACTGACGCGCCCGACATCCGCTGCCGGACGGTCTCCAGCGCCTCGAAGGCGTACGCCCAGTTGTGGCACTTGAAGCTGCGCAGCCCCTCGATCGCGGTGCGGCAGTCGGTGCAGCGCACCCCGGCGATCGCGTCCGGGACCTCGGTGTTGACGTACCTGCGGTCGCCGAGGATGACCGTCGCGATCATCATCCGGTCGTGCACGCCGGAGAGGGCGGAGGAGACGATGTCGTACCAGTTCACCCGGCGGCCGCACTTCGGGCAGTCCGGCTCGTCGCCGCTGACCCAGAGCGGGGCGCCGATGCTGCGCAGCGGCATGCCGAGCAGCTTCTCGATCCGGCGTACGTCCGACTCCGGGGTCGTCCACCGGTGCCTGCCGGGCAGCGAGGCGGGCGAGTCGTAGACGGCACGGAACAGGACCGGGTCGACCTCCACGGTCTCGCGCTGACTGGTCATCGGCGTGCCTCCTCCACGGTCGGTGCCCACCAGGTGGGGCGGGTACGACCGGATCAACGACGACCGGGGGCCCGGTGTTGTGTCCGCCCGGCGACGCGAGGGCTACGCCTCGCGGGGGCGCAGGCCGCGCAGCGCCGTGTCCACCACCTGGTCGGCGTACCCGTGCGTCAGCGGGCCGGTGCGCTGGAGCCACCGGTTGAGGACCGGCCCGAAGATCAGGTCGACGGCCACGTCGAGGTCGACGTCATCGGCGAGCTGGCCGGCACGCCGGGCGGCGCGCAGGCGTTCCTTCTTCAGCTCCCGCATGGGCCCGTCCAGCCGCTCCGCGTAGTCGGCGGCGAGGGCGGGGTCGTGGACGATCTCGGTGTGCAGGGCGCGCATGGGCAGGTCGTAGCGCGGGTCGTTCAGCTCGTCGACGACGGCCCGCAGGACCAGCTTCAGGTCGGCGGCCAGGTCGCCGGTGTCCGGCAGGGCGCCGCCCTGTCCGTCCTGCCCGCCGTCGGTCGTGAGCGCGAGGAAGGCGTCGAACAGCAGGGCGCCCTTCGAGGGCCACCAACGGTAGATCGTCTGCTTGCCGACGCCGGCGGCGGCGGCGATGCCCTCGATGCTGAGCTTCGCGTAGCCGACGTCGCCGACGAGGTCGAAGGCGGCGGCGAGGATGGCGCGGCGTGCGGTCTCGCTGCGACGGCTGGAGTCGGGGGCGACCTTCTGCGTGGGCACGGGCCCAATCTAGCAAGAGGATGAGACGAGACGGTCCGTCTTGACAGTGGAGCCCGATCGGGTAGGGTCACTCCCGTCAACAAGACGAGACGGTCCGTCTCGTCAGGGAGGGAGCCCCCATGGAAGCCTCAGCCACCGCCGCACCCCGGGTCTGGTTCGTCACCGGGGCCAGCCGTGGCCTCGGCCGCGCCTTCACCGAGGCCGCGCTCGCCGCCGGCGACCGGGTCGTCGGCGCGGCCCGGGACGTCTCACCGCTCGACGACCTCGCCGCCCGGCACCCCGACCGCCTGCTGGCGCTGCGCCTCGACGTCACGGACCGCGCGGCGGTCCTCGCCGTCGTCGAGGAGGCGGTACGGCACTTCGGCCGGCTCGACGTCGTCGTGAACAACGCCGGGGCGCTCTACATGGGCATGGTCGAGGAGTTCACCGAGGCCGAGGCCCGCGCCCAACTGGACCTCAACTTCTTCGGCGCGCTCTGGGTCAGCCAGGCCGTCCTGCCGCACCTGCGCGCCCAGCGCGGCGGGCACGTCGTGCAGGTCTCCAGCATCGGCGCCCTCGGCGGCTTCCCCAGCACGGGGCTCTACAGCGCGAGCAAGTTCGCGCTGGAGGGCATGAGCGAGGCGCTGGCCGCCGAGGCCGCCGGGTTCGGCGTCAAGGTCACCATCGTCCAGCCGGGCGGCTACTGGACCGACCTCTACACCAGCAGCACGGCGGCCACCCCGAACCCCGCCTACGACCCGCTGCGGGAGGAGTTGGCGCGGCAGTGGGCGGAAGGGTCGATCGACAGCGAGCCCCGGCTGGCCGCCGAGGCGCTGATGAAGCTCGTGGCCAGCGACGACCCGCCGCTGCGGCTGCTGCTGGGCAGCATGGTCTACGACCTCGCCTTCGACATCTCCAGGCGACGCATGGACGTCTGGGCCGGCTGGGAAGAGGTGAGCCGCGCCGCCGAGAAGGCGGTCCCGGCCCCGGGCGTCGGGCCGGCCTGACCGCCGCCGGGCGCGGGAGGGCGGGGCGCGCGGCGGCTCGCGTACGGCCGATCGTGACGGTCGCCACGCGGGAGGGAACTCTCCCGTCGCGGAAGAGTAGGGTCCGTCGGGTCGTCGCGCCGCCCCCAAGTGGAAATGGCCCCATGTCCTCTGTGCCGTCCCTGGCTCCCCGCCCGCGCCTGCCCCGCCCGTCCTGGCTGTCGCCGAGGGTGTTCCGCACCGAGGTCCTCGCCGGCCTGGTCGTCGCCCTGGCGCTGATTCCGGAGGCGATCTCCTTCTCGATCCTGGCGGGGGTCGATCCCCGGGTGGGCCTCTTCGCCTCGTTCACTATGGCGGTGACCATCGCGATCTGCGGCGGTCGGCCGGCGATGATCTCCGCCGCCACCGGGGCGGTCGCCCTGGTCGTGGCGCCCCTCGCCAAGGAGCACGGCCTCGACCACCTGATCGCCGCGGTGATCCTCGGCGGCGCGATCCAGATCCTGCTGGCGGTGCTCGGGGTGGCGAAGCTGATGCGGTTCATCCCGCGCAGCGTGATGGTCGGCTTCGTCAACGCCCTGGCCATCCTGATCTTCGTCGCCCAGGTGCCGCACCTGATCGGGGTGCCGTGGCTGGTGTACCCGCTCGCGGCGGTCGCGCTGGCGATCATGGTGGGGCTGCCCCGCCTCACCCGGGCCGTCCCGGCGCCGCTGGTCGCCATCGTGGTGCTGACCGTGGTCACGGTGGCCACCCACGCGACGGTGCCGACGGTGGGCGACGAGGGGGCGTTGCCGGACAGCCTGCCCACGCTCGGCCTGCCGCAGGTCCCCTGGACCATGGACACCCTGACCCTGATCGCCCCGTACGCCCTGGGCATCGCGCTGGTCGGGCTGATGGAGTCGTTGATGACCGCGAAGCTGGTCGACGACATCACCGACACCCCCTCCAGCAAGACCCGGGAGTCGTGGGGGCAGGGCGTGGCGAACATCGTCACCGGGTTCTTCGGCGGCATGGGCGGCTGCGCGATGATCGGTCAGACGATGATCAACGTGAAGGCGTCCGGCGCCCGTACGCGGCTGTCGACCTTCCTGGCCGGCGTCTTCCTGCTGATCCTGGTCGTCGCGCTCGGCGACGTGGTCGCGGTGATCCCGATGGCCGCCCTGGTCGCCGTGATGGTCATCGTCGCGGTGTCGACGTTCGACTGGCACTCGGTCGCCCCGGCCACGCTCAAACGGATGCCGTACGGCGAGACGATCGTCATGGTGACCACCGTCGTCACCACGCTGGCCACCCACAACCTCGCCGTCGGCGTCGTCGCCGGCGTGCTCACCGCGATGGTCGTCTTCGCCCGGCGGGTCGCCCACCTGGTGGAGGTGACCAGCGTTCTCGACCCCGAGGGGACGACCCGGATCTACTCGGTGCACGGCGAGCTGTTCTTCGCCTCCAGCAACGACCTGGTCGGGCAGTTCGACTACGCCAACGACCCTGACAGTGTGGTCATCGACATGACGCACGCCCACGTCTGGGACGCCTCCTCCGTGGCTGCCCTCGACGCCGTCACCACCAGGTACGCCGCCCGCGGCAAGACCGTGGAGATCGTCGAGCTGAACCGCCCCAGCGCGGACATCCACGGCACCCTCGCCGGCCGGCTCGGCGTCGGCCACTGATGGCCCCCGACCGCCGTACGGCCGGGCCGGCACCCGCCGCCCCCGGCCCGGCTGCCGGGTCCGCCCCCGGCCCGGCTTCGGCGCCCGCCGCCGGCCCGGTCGGAGGGCGGCTGATGCAGATCGGCGAGGTCGCCGAGCGGGTCGGGCTGAGCATCCGCACCATCCGGCACTACGAGGACGTCGGCCTGATCGTCCCGTCGGCCCGCAGCGACGGGGGCTTCCGCCTCTACACCGCTCCCGACCTCGACCGGCTCGCCGTGGTCAAGCGGATGAAGCCGCTCGGCTTCACCCTCGACGAGATGCGCGACCTGCTCGGCGTCCTCGACGCCCTCGGCCCGGCCGAGGGCGCCGACCGGGTCGCCCTGCTCGACCGGCTCGGTATGTTCCACACCGCCGCCACCGCACGCGTCAGCGCGTTGCGCGACCAGCTCGCCACGGCCGAGGGATTCGCCGGCACGCTCCGCGACAGGCTCGACCAGCACGGTGGTCCGTCCACCTGAGCCGGTTGTCGGCCCTGGCGGCGGGAGTGGCGACGACGGGCGGTTTCCGGTCCGGCTCCCGAGCTTCCCGATCCCGGTGACCCTCCTGGCTCCACTGTGGACCGTGCGCCGACCGCTGGCGGCCGGCCGTGGCGGAGGCGCACTACGCTCCGGGCCACACAAGGAGAGGGAAGATCAATGCGTAGGACCCTGCTGCCCGTCGCGGCACTCGCCCTGGTGGCGGCGCTGAGCGGATGCGTCACGATCAACACGCCGGCGGACGACCCGGACCCGGCCGCCTCGGCGCAGCCGACAGGCAGCACCGTCAGCGTGAACGACGAGACAGCGGACCCGGACGAGCCGGCGCCCTCGGCCGTACCCGACACGTCCGGAGCGCCCGCCACGCTCAAGGCGCTCACCTGCGCGCAGCTCAAGACCGCCGTGCTCGGTAACGGATCCGAGCGGTACAACGGCTACCCGGATCCGATCCCGCTTGTCGACGGCATGTGGTCCGGGGAGGACGGCACGGTCGTCCACATGCAACAGCCGTGCGCCATCGGCGACCTGACCGGCGACGACGCGGCCGACGCGGTGGTTCCCGTGCTCATGGACGGCGGCGGGACCGGCAAGTTCTGGCAGATCGTGATGTACGGCAACATCGACGGTAAGCCCGTCTACGTCAGCATGGTCGACATCGGCGACCGTACGCCCGTGGAGTCGGTCTCGATCAAGTCGCGCCAGGCGACGGTGGTCTACCTGACCCGCCCCGAGGACGCGTCCTCGGCGGAGGTCGCCGTGCGACGTACGGCCGTCTACGAACTCAGCGGCAGCCGGCTCGTCGAGGTCAGCCACACGGACGCGCCGTACACCCCCTGAGCGGTCGGCCGCGCGCGGTGGGCCGTTCCGGCGCGGAACGGCCCACCGGTCGACGACTACCGGGCCCGGCGCGGCGACGTCCAGTTCTGCTGTCGGAGCCGCTCGATGCCGTCCAGCAGCAGGTCCAGCGCGAACTCGAACTCGAACTGGTCGTCGCAGCCCTGTCCCACGACCGACGCGTCGTCGTGGGACGCGGCCGTGGAGATCTCCGCGAGGTGCGGGAACCGGGCCGCGACCTCCGGCGGGAAGGCCTGCGGTGGTGCTGAGCTGGCCGTGCCGGAGCGGCCGGCGCGCCGGGAGGCGTCGAACAGCTCCTGGCTGAAGCCCAGGATCCGGCTGCCCATCGCGTGCATCACGTGATGGGCGAGGTCGGCGGAGAACCCGCCGGCCCGGAGGGTCCCGACCACCGAGTCGAGGTACGCGAGGACGGCCGGCGTCGCCATGTTCCGCGACTCGATCGCGAGCGGCGCCCAGGGGTGGCGCCGCAGCACCTGCCGCGCCGAGAGGATGCGGCTGCGGACCGCGTGCTTCCAGTCGGCGTCGGGCACCGGCGGGTCGATCTCGCCGACGACGACG
Organism: Micromonospora sp. USAFONa4; assembly: GCF_057197825.1. Classification (NCBI taxonomy): domain Bacteria; kingdom Bacillati; phylum Actinomycetota; class Actinomycetes; order Micromonosporales; family Micromonosporaceae; genus Micromonospora; species Micromonospora sp. USAFONa4. Next base: position 3,625,574 of record NZ_CM170072.1, read on the forward strand.
TCGATCATGCCGTCGAGCAGTTCGTCCTTGTTGGCCACGTGCTTGTAGAGGGCCATCGGCACGACGCCGAGGTCCTGGGCGAGGTTGCGCATGCTGAGGGACTCGATCCCGGCCCCGTCGGCGAGCGCGACGGCGGCGTGCAGGATCCGGTCCCTGCTCAGCGGCGCCCGGCGCAGCGTCTCAGCCTGCTCAGCCATCTCGGTCCCCGTCTTCTGGCGGCGGTTGAAACCATAACCGCCTTGACCGGTGTACGCCGTACACCTACATTGGGTGTACGGCGTACACCTAGCGGGAGGCAGAGATGAAGGCGATAGTCCAGGACCGGTACGGCCCGCCGGAGACACTCACGCTCGCGGACGTCGACGTGCCGGTGCCCGCCCCCGACGAGGTGCTCGTGCGGGTCGAGGCCGCCGCGCTCAACGCGTACGACTGGCATGCCATGCGTGGCGATCCGCGGATGGCGCGGTTGGCGATGGGGCGGACGCGGCCCCGCGCGCGCATCCGTGGCCGCGACTTCGCCGGCCGGGTCGAGGCCGTCGGCAGCCACGTCCGACAGGTGCGCCCGGGCGACGCCGTCTTCGGCGACCTCGGTGACGCCAACGGCGCGTTCGCCGAGTACGTGTGCGTGCCCGCGGCCCTGGTCGCGCCGAAGCCGGCGAACCTGACCCCGCAGCAGGCCGCCGCGCTGCCGCTGGCCGGTGTCACCGCGCTCATGGGGCTGCGCGACGTCGGGCGGGTCGAGCCCGGCCAGCGCGTGCTCGTCAACGGCGCCTCCGGCGGCGTCGGCACCCTGGCCGTCCAGCTGGCCAAGGCGCTCGGCGCGACCGTGACCGGAGTGTGCAGCACCCGCAACGTCGACCTGGTCCGCTCCCTCGGCGCCGACCGCGTCGTCGACTACACCCGCGACGACTTCACCCGCGGCGACCGCCGCCACGACGTCGTGTTCGACCTGGTCGGCAACCGCTCACTCACCGCGCTCCGGCGGGCGCTGACCACCAGCGGGACGCTGGTGCTCTCCGGCGGCGGCGTGTACGGCGGCGGCAGCCTCGTCGGGCCGGTCTGGCTCCTCGCACGCGGACGGCTGCTGGCACCCCTCGTCCGCCAGCGCATCGTCACCCTCACCGCGGCGCCCAGCCGGCAACACCTCGACACGCTCCGCGCCCACGCCGAGGCCGGCCGCCTCACCCCGGTCATCGACCGGACCTATCCGCTGCGCGAGGTGCCCCAGGCCATCCGGTACCTCGAAGGCGAACACGCGCGGGCGAAGGTGGTCATCACCCTGTGACCTGCGGTGCCGCTGCGGGCAGCGACACTTCGGGCGCGGCAGGTGCGCGAGGTCGACACGCCGATCACATGCGTTCGGGAGTGCTGATGCCGAGCAGGTACAACCCCTGCCGGAGCACCCGGGCGGTCACGTCGCAGAGCGCCAGCCGGCTCTCCCGGACCGGACCGTCGGCGCGCAGCACCGGGCAGCGCTCGTAGAACGCGCTGAACGCGACGGCCAGCCGGTGCAGGTAGCCGGTCAGGTGGTGGAACTCCAGGCTGTCCGCCACCTCGCCGACCACCGTCCCGAAGCCGACCAGTTCGAAGGCGAGCGCCCGTTCGGCCGGATCGGCCAGCGAGATCGCCGCCTCCGGCCGGGCCGCCACCCCGGCCCGCCGGAAAATCGACCGGATCCGCGAGTTCGCGTACTGGAGATAGGGCGCGGTGTTGCCATCCAGCGACAGCATCCGCTCCCAGTCGAGCACGTAGTCCTTGTGCCGGTCGCTGGACAGGTCGGCGTACTTGATCGCGCCGATGCCGACCGCCCGGCCCACCTCGGCCGCCTCCGCCTCGCCCAGGTCCGGGTTCCGCTCCCGGGCCAGCGCCGTAGCCCGGACGATCGCCTCCTCCAGCAGCCCGACCAGCTTCACCGAGCCGCCGGCCCGGCTGCGCAGCATCCGACCGTCCGACCCGAGGATCGAGCCGAACCCGACGTGCTCGGCCCGGGCCGGCGGGGCCAGCCAGCCGGCCTGCGCGGCGGCGGCGTACACCATCTCGAAGTGCCGCCGCTGCGGCAGGCCGACCACGTAGAGCAGCCGGGTCGCGGCCAGCGTGCCGGTCCGGTGCCGGATCGCCGCAAGGTCGGTTGCCGGATAGCCGTACCCGCCGTCGGACTTGCGGACGATCAGCGGCAGCGGCTCGCCGTCCCGGCCCACCGAGCCGGGCGGAAACACGCAGGCCGCACCCTCGCTCTCCCGCAGCAGCCCCAGGCGGTCCAGCTCCTCGGTCACCGGTTCGAGCAGGTCGTTGTAGCTGCTCTCACCGTGGAAGTCCCGCTCGGTGAGGGTCACGTCGAGCAGGTGGTAGACGGTCATGAAGTACCGCTCGGACTGCTCCACCAGCAGCCGCCACAGCCGCAGCGTCGCCGGATCGCCGCTCTGCAGGGCCACCACCCGCCGCCGGGACCGCTCCCGGAACGCCTCACCCGCGTCGAACTTGACCCGGGCCGCCTTGTAGAACGCGTCCAGGTCACCCATGGACAGCTCGCGCGCCGCCTCGGCCCCGCCCAGGTCGACCAGGTGCTCGATCAGCATGCCGAACGGCGTGCCCCAGTCACCCAGGTGGTTGGCCCGCAGCACCCGGTGCCCCAGCCACTCCAGCAGCCGGGCCGCCGCGTCGCCGATCACCGTCGACCGCAGGTGCCCGACGTGCATCTCCTTCGCCACGTTCGGCGCCGAGTAGTCGACCACCACCGTCTCCGGCTCGACGGCCACCGGCACCCCGAGCCGCGGGTCGGTGGCCAACGCGGAGACCAGCCCGCCCAGGGCTTCGTCGGCGACGGTCAGGTTCAGGAAACCCGGCCCGGAGACCTCCGCCGCGCTGCACAGATCGGCCAGCTCCGCGAGGTCCAGCACCTCGGCGGCGATCGCGCGCGGCGGCCGGCCGAGCCGCCGGGCCAGCGCCAGCGCCGCGTCGGACTGGAAGTCCGCACGCTGGGAGCGCCGCACGACCGGATCCACCGGCCCGCCGGCCACCGTCGCGAACGCCGGCGCCAGCCGGTCGGCCAGCAGTTTCTCAAGGTCCATGGGGTACGCCGATCTCGCTCGGATCCGCCGCGCGGATCACCGGATGGGGATGCGGGCGGACCGAGGACGATCGACGATGACCGGCGGCTCGATCCGCCGGTCGCAGGAGAAGAAGACTCAGCGCAGGCGGTCGCGGGACCGCCGGCGTCGCAGCGCGCCGACCTGGACGTCGGGGGACGTCATCGGGTACGCGGGCGAGCTGGTCATGGCAGCAGCCTAACCGTCCAGGCCGGGGGCTGCGCAACGCCGTTCCCGCAGCGAGCGGGCACACCCGGAATCGTCAGGGCCGTAGTGGCGGACAGCCGGGCATCGGGCCACGGGTGTCCACGGGCGGCGCGTGAGGCTGGGGCGTAACTCGGCTACGAGTGGGTCACGACTGTGTCAGTTGAACGTCGGGCGCAGCGCTTCGCGCACAGACCGACCCCTCGCCGAGCAAGTGGCTCAGTCTCCAGATCCGTCCGGAGACTGAGCCACGAACAATGAATCCCCTTCAGCCTCCCCTTGCGGCCCATCACGACCGCCGGCAAGCGGTGGCGGCGCAAACGCCTTGCGGTTCAGGTGGAGGATCGCGCAGCGATTGGCTGGCGGTTCAACAAGTTTGACCCGCGTACCAGGCGTTGGATACGGCGTTGGCGCCGCCGATGTCCCACGTTCCCGGGCCGATGCACCAGGTCCAGTCGTCGCGGGGCCACGTCGCGTCGACGTAGATGAGCACATGGGTGGTTCCGCAGTGGTTGTACCAGGCCGTCACCGCGTCCTCGTAGTAACCGCAAACCTGCGCGGAGACGTCCTCGCTGCCGGGCTTGGCCTGCTCCGGAACCGCGGTGGTTTCGTTTTGAGGTAGGCGCGAGCCGGCGCCCGGACTTGCCTGTGCCACGGTCCCGGACAGGGTGAGTGCGCCGAGGACCGCGGTCACCGCCGAGATCCGGAACGCCGTTCTGTACCACATTTTCACAATGGTCTCCTGTCAGCCGCCGCTGCGGCCTAGATGATGCTGCTGGCTCCATGAAGTGATCGACGATGTACTTCCTCGCGCTCCTTCCATAGCGAAGGCACGGATCGATGTGGCGCGCTCAAGTGAACCTTCTTCCGTTAGCCGGAATCAGATTCAACCCTGGCTGAGCGGATTTCCTGTGATAAGGATGCAGGCCGCAGCCGGGCCTGTCGTTACTGGTAAGCGCACAAATCTTTAGTCTGCGCGCACTCTCGCGCACTGCTCGCGGAACTGGCGTGGCGAAAGGCCGTAGGCGTTGCGGAACGCCTGACTGAAGTGCGCCGGGCTGGTGAACCCCCACTGGGCGGCGATCGCGTGGATCGGGTGCGCGCCTAGTTGGGGGTTGGCGAGGTCGCGTCGGCACTGCTCCAGGCGACGCTCGCGGACCCAGCCGGCGACCGTGTGCCCTTCCCCGTGGAACAGCTTGTGCAGGTACCGCAGCGAGATGTGATGCGCTGCGGCGATCGCGTCCGGTGTCAGGCGCGGATCGCCCAGATTCTCTCGGACGAAGGCGTGGATCTGAGCCATCAACGCTCGCCGACGGGTGTGGGGGGGCACCGCGCTTTGAACGTCCAGCGCGTTGGCCAGTGCCGCGGTCAACACGTCAATGGTGAGGGTGGACAGCCGGGCGGCGTCGAACGGACTGAGTTCGTCCATGTGCCGGGCAAGCTGCAGCAGGAATTGCGAAGATAACGCGCCGATCCCTTGGGCGCCAGGGATGCGAACTGCGCTCAGACGCCGCAACTCCCGAGGAGGCAACGGCAGCAACGAGCGCGGGAAGCGCAGGAGCAGCAGCTGACTCACTGGCACATCCGGCGTGAATTCGGCCACGTAGGGCCGGGAGGTGTCATACAGTATCAGGTCCCCCACGCCGAAATCTGTACGCTGGCCGTCTTGCGTGATCATGCCGCCACCGCGCACGAGGCAACCCAGCTTGAACACCTCGGGATCGGCCTGCCGAATGAGCTTGGGAGTGCGGTGGACCGAGTGCGGCATCGTGGTCATGAATGTCGCCTGCACGGGACCGAACTCGCTGATTCCGACCTGAGCCCGAAATCCGGGCTCCCACTGCGGTTCACAGCGCAAATCGTAGGGCACCCAGAGCTTCGAGTTCACCTCGCGCCAGAAGGCGAACCCGTCTTCAACCGGGACCTCGGTGGTGCTGACTACGTCCATGACTCACCTTCGCGCTGTCGCTGCGGGGGTCAGACCACGATAGCTTGGCGTCGATATAGCGGCGTTGCGGCGTGATGGTGCGGGTCAGGCATTGCTGGCTGGTGAGACCATGAACGCCTAGCACGGTTGCATGGTGATGGCGTCGCAGTAGACCCAGACGACTTGAAGGCTCCCGTTGTGTGCTGCCATGGTCGCCGCGAGTCGGTCGCACCATGCCTCGTCGCTCAACTCCCTGACGAAAGGCGCGGTCACGACTGCAGACGCCACGACGCTGATGAGCAACGGCGTGGAGCCTCAGGAGGTGCAGAAGGCACTGCGGCACGCCAACCTGCGGATCACGTTGGAGACCTACGTTCACTGGATGCCGAAGAAGGACCGGCCGCGCGGCCTGGTCGGCGGCCTCCTGCGGGACGCAGACAGCACCCGGCGGGAACCTCGCGCGGACCAAGATCGGAGCTGAGTTGTGCCCTGGTTGTGCCCGATGATCTTTGTCCGGCGTTCTCGCAGCTCGGGGACGGTTTGTAGTGGGCCGCCAGGGACTCGAACCCTGAACCTATGGATTGACGGCGAGCCGGTTGGATCGAGCGTCGTTCGAGGTCGTCCGGCCTGTTGACGCGCATCTCGGTCCGGTTCGGCTGGCACGGTTGCTGTACTTCGCTGCTGTACTGCTGGCATCAGATGAGGCGCTGGATGCGGACCTTGGGTTGCTCGTTTCTGAGGTGGCCTTCCTTGTGCTGGCGGACCTGCTCGTTCCAGACCTCTTGGTCGTAGTCGGGGTCGGGTGGAATCCACTTGTGGGAGCCGTCGCTGTAGTGGAACTTCTCGTCGCCGGGTCGCAGGATGCTCATCGCGTCCAGCCGAGGAATCGGTGGTGCAGGCGGCCGGCGGGGACGTGGGCCAGGTCCTGGGCGGCGTCGACGAGCTGGGCGGCTAGGTAGAGGGCCAGCGACACTGGGGCGCTGTCGTACTCCGCTCGCAGTTCGCGCCGTCGGGGCTGGCAGGGCCAGTCGGCACCGCATCCGCTGCATGCCCAACCCGGTGTCACCGGAAGGTGTGTCGTCATCGCGGGCCGTCCTGGCTGGGCCAGTGGCCGCGGTTGATCGGGATGGGATGACGGCTTCGGCACGGCAGTTCGCCACCGCAGCGGCAGGTACGCCGCCAGTGCCGCCAGGACCAGACGGGCTGGTGCCGGCGGGCGAGGGTCAACGCCGCCGCTAAGACGTACTCGTCGTAGGACACGCGTCGCCGGCTGTTGCCCTGCCTTATGTGGTAGCTGGTGTCCCGCACGGGACCTGCGGTCGGATCAGTTGCATCGTTCGGTCTGGTCATCACGCCTCCCGCCGACGCTTGGGGTTCCGTGGGCACCCGGTCAGCCGTGTCCGGAGACAGGGCGCCCACGGCAGGACGACCCGGCCGCCAAGCTGGGTAGCCCCACGAGCAACTTAGGACGCAATGTGCGCAGGGTCAACAGCTGCGACACATAGCGTTGTAAGTCGAGCCTGCGATGTGGTCTGCTTGCACCAGCCGCCAAGCTGGGAGCACCACCTATGTCTGAAGCTGCCTACCTACAGGTCGCCCGGGATATCCGCGAGCAGGTCAGCTCCGGCGAGTTGAAGCCGGGCGACAAGTTACCCTCGTTCGCTGCCCTCTGCGAGCACTACAAGGTAAGCAACACCGTCATCCGCGCTGCCATGCTCGTGCTCAAAGCCGAGGGCCTGATCGACGGCCGGCAGGGCAAGGGCGTCTACGTCGCCAATCCGCATCCCCGGTAAGGGCGGTCGCGCGCCGAGGCTCGACACCACCCTTATCTGCTCTGTGCGGATCATCCGACGTCGTCTGTCCGCCTTCGCGAAACTCGGGCGGCTGTCCGCACGCCTCCGCCGACGGGCGCCCCTGCGCCGGTTGCTGTCAACAGCTCCTCCCGACCCAAGCTGTCTTTCCAGTCGATAGTCCGTTGGGGTGCCGGTTCGTGCAGTTCCGCTGGACGTCGCGGTGCACCGCCACACCTTCGACGAAGTAAAAGCCCCGGTCTTCCGACTCCCACATAGCCCTCGGAACAGCTTCTGGCCTGCTGAAACACCTTCCGTCGGCTTCCGGCGTCTGCCGTCGTTACTCGCGCTTCCTTGTGCCGGATCTGTGCCCGGCCCTTCGTCCGCGCCGGCCGCTGTCACCGCTGCTGTCGTCAGCTCAGGCCCAGCCGTGCTTTGCCATCTCCTCCCATCACGGCTCAGCAGCATCCGACTTCAACTCGATCTAGCCCTCGCGCCTAGAAGCCAGCGGAGATTCGGCGGTGGCGGCGGCATGGCTATCGCCAACACGCCATCCAGCTGCCGGATCGGCCAAGGTTTCAAGCATGAAGTTGATCCAAGCGGTGGCGGCAGCCACCGCGAGGCGAGCATGCCGCCGCGCGAGCCCGGCAGGTGCGGTCACGCCGCCGTGGCCCGTTCCCCATCCGCGGTTGCGGATGTTGGCCAAATCCTGCGGGATGGCGTGAAGCCGGCCGAGTAGTTTGACCCATTCGGCAGCCTGATCAGGATGTCCGCCAGCATGATCAACGTCTCGGGCGGGGCGGTGCTGTGCCGGATGTAGTCGGAGAACGCCCGCTGCGGCATGCACAAGAGCCGGCAGGTCCATGTTCGGGCTGATAGTGCTGCCCCGCTCGTGAAGCACCAGCTTGCAAGTTGACTCCACGAGCTCTTTCGCAGCACCGATCGCAGCTGCTGGATCGGGGTAGCGTGGATCGCCAAGGGCGCGGTTGACCCTCTCCAGGCCCAGCTGTATGGCGGAGGAGTCTTGGAGATTCGCCAGCGCTCCCGGCGGCAGGCTGATCCCGGTGGAGAGAATCCTGCCCTGATCATTGATGAAGTAGCCGTCATCACGCAACGGCGCGCTCACCCATCCAGGCCATGGACGGCTCGACCACCCAGGCCGACGTCGATACTCTCGAAGCACCCCCTCGAAAACGCGAAGAACTCGGGCCACCATATTGACGTCTGCCCAGTCAACAGCTCTCGCATAACGCTCAAACAGCGCGCCGGACGGACCGAACTCATGGTCTAGGGACTGGACCTCGCCCCAGGCTGTGAGGGACGCCAGAAACGCCGTTGCCACATCCACCTTGCCTGTAGGCGCTGTACCGCCAAGCGCGGGGTGCAAGGGCGGAGGCGAAAACCCGGCATCTGCCCACAGGTCCTGCACTACCTCCCGGCCCAGCTTCCCCGCTAAGTCGCGGAAGGCTCGCCGGGTGGCGGAGCCGATGGTCTCGTTCCCGGTAGCCGTGCGGACGGACGTGCGCTGGAGGGCCGGCGGGAACGGCTGTCGTGCAGACCGGGCGGTGGTCTCCTCTTGGTTTCTCGCGTTGCTGCCATGGGCACGATCGTTGTTGCTTGTCATAGTCACGACCTCCGCCAGCGACCGTAGAAGATTGCCATCACTGTCGGCAATCGACTAGGACGGGCTCTCAAACGAGTGCTCTTGCCTGCCGCCTCGCCAGCGCTCAGCCCGGCCGCGCCCCGAGCGCCTGGTCCTCCCGGACGCCTCGCTTACAAGCTCTGTGCGCATGGCGTCCACACGCGTGCGGCAACAGCTGGGCGCTCGGAGCTTCGTCCGTGCCGGTGCTCGTCAGCGTGCTGCCGTCCGGGGCGGTTGCTGTCAGCGTGCTGTCGACAGCCACTCTGCCGGTGTATAAGCAGCATCGTCCAGTACTAAGGCATCGACACGACTTGCAGCGCGGCGGCTATGGAGCTACTTCGCTACGCTGACCTACGGCGTGCGGTCGAGGGCGGGCATGATCGAGGAGGAGTTGACTTGCGGATCTCCCTGCCAGGGCGAGCTTATCTAGCCGACCTGGAGCGATTTCTTCGGCTTCTGGAAGATGACGGTAAAGAGGAGTTCACGCTTGTCCTACGTGAGGGCCTCTTCTCGCTACATCCGGTGGTATTGGCCATGATTGCGGCGACTGGCGCGGCAGCCGACTCTGCCGGCCAGTCAACTCAGGTCAAAAATCTGACCGTCAACTCCAGCACACGATACCTCCGTCGAATGAACGTTTTCTCCCACATTAATGCCGAGGTGGACATCTCGGTCAGAGAACATGAGGCAGCAGGCCGCTTCATCCCGGTGAGAAATATCTTAACCAACGAGGAGTTAAACGACTTCATCAAGGATTTCGTGCCGCTTCTCCATATGGAGCCACGCGATGCGGATGCCGTGAAGTACGTTCTCTTCGAGTTGATCCGCAATGTTCTGGAACACTCGGGCAGCAGCACGGGCGCTTTTGTGGCGGCTCAGGTTTCACAGATGAATCGAAGACTTCTCCTTGGCGTAGCAGACGCAGGAATCGGGATTACCAGAAGCATCAGCCGAAGCCATCGTGCCAACTCGGACAAGGAAGCCATATCACTCGCCTTGCGGCCTGGCATAACTGGCGCGTCGCCGCGCTTCGGAGGCAATGAGACGAACGGAGGGGCCGGCCTATTCTTCCTGAAGTCCATGGCTACGCTGTCCCGACACCACATGGTCGTCGTATCCGGCGATTGCATGATGAAGCTGCTAACTCAGAGGAATCCACAAATCAACGCGAACATTGCTAACGACCGGGTTACGTGGTTTGGCATCCCGAATGCGAGCTACCGGGGCACCGCCGTCGGCATCGACCTTCAAATAGACAGCCCCGTCGGCTTCGTCGAATTGCTTCGACGAATTGGCCAAGTCTACCATATCGACGTAAAGAAGCAAAAGGCGGCCCGATTCAAGCCGAGGTTCTCGTGAAGAAGATTACAATCTCTAGGTACGCCGGATCCTTTGGTGGGGACAAGGACGCGGCGGCGAGGATCCGGGACAGGGTTCTTAAGCGAGCCTTGGAAGACGGCGGCAGCGTTGCGCTCGACTTTGCTGGCGTTGAGTTGGCAACACAGTCATTTATTCATGCCTTGCTGTCGAATGTTATTCGCTCAGACGCCACCATCCTTGAACGGATTTCCTTCCGAAACTGCAATGCCAGCATCCAAGAGATTATTGAGATCGTAGCTGAGTACTCGCAGGAAGAGCTCTGAGTCCGCGCCATCCCGATGCTCCTGCGGATGTCAAGCTCCTTCTGCCGCCGTCTCGCCGATAGAGCCTGACTCCTTCGTCCCGAAGAAATGATCACGGGGCAAGGAGCTGGGTTCGCACGTCCGTCGACCTGCTGCAACTATCCACCATCGTCCAGCTTTGTCCGTCGGTGTTTGCACCGACCGTCACCCGGTTGGTCACCCAAGCTGATCCTCCGGTCTTGGTGGCGGTCAGCTTGGGAATCGGGTTGATCTGCACCGTGCGTAGCAATGCTGCTTGATAAGCAAGGACCGGCCGTTCAGCCTGCGGAACAGCAGGTTGCCGTTCGTGCCGGTGGGCGCTGGATCGGGCACGCCAACGGTTTTGATCTCATTCCTGCAGTGCCGTCGGTAGCAGCCGAGTCCCAGCCGACAAGATCAGCAGTTCGGTTCACAAAGGGGCGCCCGGAGAGGGTTAGCTTGTTAGCTTTCCAATCCAAATGCCGAGAAAAAGGAATACGGCACTAACGATAGCGTTAGTTGCTAATGCATCTGCGTTGCGCTTCATCCACGGCGGATTCTCCGCGCGCGTCCTGGTGTATATGACATTGCTCGCATAGCGGTGACCTAAAATTGCGCAGACTGCACCTGAAGGAACTACAAGCCAGGCCAGATGCGGAGGTAAAGCTTCCCGTTTTGCCCACTCCATTCCGAACGCAACCATAGCAATGGTTGTCACAAGGGCAGCCACAAAAAGCGATACTGTCGCAACCGCCATGAAGGTCACACCCTGAAATCTAGATCCACCGGCACCGAACTTCCGGCAGCGACGCGAAATCTGGGCGATATCCGCTGCCATGCCGCGCTCTGGCAAGGTTGGATCCAAGATTCGCAGGAGCCCGCCAGAGTCTTTAATTACTAGCTGGATGCGCCCTTCGGCGGCAAGTAAATGCAAACCCTTGATTCGCGACTCTTTCACCTGCGCGAGATCCGCGATGCGATCCAGTTGATACCTGTCCGTTAGTATCGACACTTCCGCAGCCGCTTCCCGTATAACCGACTCGATCTGCTCTAGATCGTCACGCCAAAGACGCATAGGTGGCAGCGGCACCTCTAAGGTGCGGGGTTCAAGTTCGCGGACGGCCATGGATCGCGATGGTATCGAACATGTGCAACACCGCTCGCTGCCGCAGCCTTTCCTTTGCCGTCGGACCGTCCTCTAGGGAATGGACCCACTTCGCCCGCCAGGTCAAGCGGACCTTGACGACCCGGGGGTGGCCCGCGACGAGTCGGGGTCGGGGTTGGCGGCGCGCTCCATGTAAGGGCAGGCCATCGGCCTGCCCACGACTCCTGCCCGAGGGTCGCAGGGGCTCCGAGGTCAAGGGCGGCCCGCAGGGCCGTCGCTTGCGACGCGTAGCGCCCTTGAGCTTGGAGGGGCGGCCCGGCACACTCGCGCCGCCAGCCCCGGCCCCGACGGCCGTGACCCGCCATGCGGACCCGGCGTGCCCTTCCCTACGCCGCGTCGCTCGCGGCGCGGCCGGCTGCCGGCTGCCGGCTCGCGAACCTCAACCACTTTCCGCGCTGCCGTCTACGGCGGCCCGGGGCTTTCCGCTCTCCGCGTCAGCCGCCGGGCGTGTTGCGTGGCCGGAGTCGGAGCGCCAGCGGAGCGACGGACTCGCGCCCAGGCGGCGGCGCGTGCGGCCCGTTCAGGGCCGCCTTGATAGACGTACAGAAAGTCCTCCCACACCGGCCGGCAGCCGGTCGGTCCGCCCTGGCTCCGGGTCACGGCGGGTTGACGTGCCGGTACCCGGTGCTACTCTGGCGCTCGTCGAGCACGCCAGCGCGGCCCACCTGCCGGATTGCTGGACTCGACGTCGGAGATGCCGAGCGGTCTTCCTGCCGCTGATGCAGGCCACGTCCCGCCGGCTCTCAATCGCACCGGCCGCTGTGCCGGTTCCCCGAATCCGCTGAGCGGCTCAGTACTCCTTCCCTGCCGTCCACGATGGCCCGGATTCGCTCAGCTCCACGAGTGGGGGCAGCCTGCGGCAACCCGCCGGGTGCCGGCATTCCAGGCTCCCCACCCGTGCCAGCCTCACTCGTCAGGTCCATGAGCGCGAAAGGACACGACCCATCGGCGGGAAGTGGCACGACCACGACTCCGCCCTCCGGCGTCAGCCGCCCTTTCGGCGGTGCCAGGAGACACGACGAACACCACCAGCGGACAGACGTCCACGGCTGGTGATGTTTCGTCTTCCGTCCCTGCCACCCCGTGAGGAGAGTCGTGTCCACACCCCTCGACCTGTTCCGTCCCGGCGTTGCCAGCGGCCGTGACGCCCAAGCCCTGCACCGGGCCGCCATGCCGGAGTTCTCCGGCTGGATGGAGCACACCCGCACCGCCGGCGGCTGTACCCGCCCGATCCGCCTTACCGGCACGATCGCCGCCGTCGAGCGACAGACTGGCCGGGTCCTGGGCGAGCAGCACACCGACGAGCTGCCCGACGGGGCGCTCTACAAGGCGTGCGGCAACCGCCGCGAATCGCAATGCCCCGACTGCGCCTGGGTCTACCAGGGCGACGCCTACCAAGTTGTGCGCTGCGGCCTGACCGGCGGAAAGGGCGTCCCCGCCTCGGTCGGCCGGCACCCGGTCGTCTTCGCCACCTTCACCGCGCCGTCCTTCGGCCCGGTCCACCACCGCCACGTCCCCCGCCACACCTGCACCAACCGGCAGCGCTGCGACTGCCGTCCGGCTCCCTGCCGTGCCCGGAGCCGCGCCGGCACCTGTCGGCACGGTCAGCCGGCGGCCTGCTTCGCCCGTCACGACGCCGACGATCCGCGGCTCGGACAGCCGTTGTGCCTGGACTGCTACGACCACGGCCACCAGGTCGTCTGGAACTACTTCTCGGGCGAACTGTGGCGGCGCACGAAGCAGGCCATCGAACGCCACCTCGCCGGCCTCTGCCGCAGACGCGGCATCCCCTTCGTCCAGGTCGTCACGGACTCCGGCAAGGTGCGCCGGCTGCCGCCGGTGCGGGTGTCGCACGGGAAGGTCGCCGAGATGCAGCGGCGGGCAGCCGTGCACTTCCACGTCCTGCTGCGCCTCGACGGCGTCGACCCCGACGACCTGGACGCGCTCGTGCCGCCGCCGGCCGGCATCACCGTCGATGACCTGGAGGCCGCCGTCCACGCCGCCGCCCGCCAGATCATCGTGACCGCACCTCCGCACCGCGACCGGCCGCAGGGCTGGGCGGTCGCCTGGGGCGAGCAGGTCGACGTCCGGCGCATCAACAGCGCCAGCGGCGAACTGACCGACGGCAAGGTGGCCGCCTACCTCGCCAAGTACGCCACCAAGGCAACCGAAGCCACCGGCCACCAATCGACCCGGCTCACCCCTGCCACGATCGACGACTACGCCGATCCGGAAGGTGACCACCTCGCCCGCCTCATCGACGCCTGCTGGCACCTCGGACGGCCCGCCGGCACCGACACCGCCAGCGGCGCCGCAACGGCCGACGACCGTCAAGGCAGCCTTGACACCAAACCGAACGCCTACGCTGGGCTGCGTCGCTGGGCGCACATGCTCGGCTTCGGCGGTCACTTCCTCACCAAGGCCCGCCGCTACTCCGTCACCTTCGGCCTGCTCCGGGATGTCCGCGCGACCTTCCGCCGCGCCGAGGACGACGACCCCATCGACACCGTGACGGTTGGCGTTCTCACCTACGCCGGCTCCGGGTGGCTCACCGAAGGCGACGCGCTCCTGGCCAACACCGCCGCCGCCCAGCGCCGGCAGGCCAGACGCATCGGCCGGGAAGAACTCGCCCACGAAGCCTGGCTCGTCGGGGCCGCCGCATGAGCAGAGACCTCACCCCGCGCTGGTACTCGCCCGCCGAGGTCGCCGTTCTGCTCGGCTTCGGCATCTCCAAGGTCAAGATGAAGATCGCCACCGGCGAGCTGCGCTCCATCAAGGACGGCAAGTACCGCCGCATCCTCCCCGAATGGGTCGACGACTACATCCGTGACCAGGTCGAGCGGCAGGAGGCGGCCTGATGCCCGGACGCAGTCGAGCCAACGGCGAAGGCTCAATCTTCCCGTACCGCAACGGCTTCGCCGCGTACGTCTGGGTCGAGAAGCCCGACGGCAAGCGGGGCCGGAAGTGGGTCTATGGCAAGACCCGCGAGGAGGTCCACGACAAGTGGATCAAGCTGCACGGGCAGGCCAAAGCCGGCCCGGTGGCGACGCGGTCCCCGACCGTGGGGGAGTACGCCGGCTACTGGCTGCGGGAGATCGTCAAGCCCAACCTCGCCCCGGGCAGCTACGTCACCTACGAGGTGGTGGTCCGGCTCTATCTGGTGCCGGGGCTGGGCCGGAAGCGGCTCGACAAGCTTCGGGTCAGCGACGTGCAGACCTGGATCAACGAGGTGGGGCGGACCTGCCAGTGCTGCGCCCAGGGCAAGGACGAGCGGCGGAAACCCGCCCAACGTCGCTGCTGTGCCCTCGGCCGCTGCTGCAAGGATCTGCCCTCGGCAACGAGCGTCACCCACCTGCGGACCGTGCTCCGGACGCTGCTCTCCCATGCGATCACCGAAGGGCTGATCACCCGCAACGTCGCGTCCCTGGTGAAGCTGCCACCGGTACGGAAGCGCAAGCGGAAGGCGTGGACGAGTGACGAGGCGCGGCGCTTCCTGGAGTCGGCCCGCGCCGACGACGATCCGCTCTACGCCGCGTACGTCCTGGTCCTGGTGCTCGGTCTGCGCAAGGGGGAGATGCTGGGGCTCACCTGGGCTGACGTTGACCTCGACACGGGGAGCTGACCATCGATCGGCAGCTCCAGCGGGTCGGTGCCGAACTGCTGCACCGGGAGACGAAGACGGCCGCCTCGGACGCCACCCTGCCGCTGCCGGACATCTGCACCGTGGCGCTCGACCGTCGCCGCGCCGCCCAGACCACCGCCCGGGACGCCGCCGGCCCGGCCTGGCACCCCTCCGAACTGATCTTCACCACTCGCTACGGCCGGCCGCTCGAACCACGGAACTTCAACCGCTTCTGGGACCGGCGCTGCGATGCTGCCGGGGTCCGGCGGATCACCGTCCGGGACGCCCGGCGGACCTGCGCCTCGCTCCTGGCCGACCTGGACGTGCACCCCCGGGTGGCGATGCAGATCCTCCGGCACGCCCAGTTCGCCATCACGATGGAGATCTACACGGTGGTGTCGTCGGCGGCCACCCGCGACGCGCTCAAGCGGCTCGGCAGCGCACTCGACCGGTGAAGGCCCTACTGCTGTACTTCACTGCTGTACCGGCCCGGATCATGGCAAGAGCGACCCCAGGAAGGCCGCTCACCTGCGTAGGAGTGGGCCGCCAGGGACTCGAACCCTGAACCTATGGATTAAAAGTCCACAGCTCTGCCATTGAGCTAGCGGCCCGCGCGCTCAGGTTACCGGAAGGCGGCCGGTTGCGACTCTCGGCTTTCGTGCCGTGGACGCAACCGGCAGCTCAGGCGGGAGCGCCCGTCCGTGACGGCGCTTCCGGGCGTACGGGAGGAATCAGGCCTGGCGGCGCGGAGGGTGCCGGAAGGTCGACTGCCCGGCCCTCGGGGGGCGTTGATCTTGGGAGTCCGGGGCCGGTCGTGGTCCGGCGGGCGGTCCCGAAGAAGGCTGGCGGGCCTCCGGTCGGACCTTATCGGAGAGCCGGCGCCCGTGGTGTCCCTCCTCGCCGCCGTGTCGGCTTGCCGGCGTGCTGTCGGGCCCGTCCAGCGCCGTGGTCAGCGGCTCTACCAGGGGTGTTAACTGGCCGAAGTCGCCGCAAAAAGCGGGCCATGGGAATGTAACAACTTGGGAACAACGCGAGCCGCGTTCTTGTCGGCAGTTTGTTAGCCGCCTGTACTAACCGGGTGACCTGCATTGATGAGACGGGAACCACACCGCCGGAGCCCCAGGACCGCGCGGTGGGGACCCTGCGGCGAGACCAGGTTCCGGCCCGGGTCCGCTCCGGCGAGAAGGTGCTCCCGGAGCAGGCCCGCGTGCACAACCGCGAGTTGCTGCTGCGCACGCTGTACCGGGAAGGGCCGCACAGCCGGGCGGATCTGGCGCGACGCACGGGGCTGACGAGGGTCTCGGTCTCGGACGTCGTGAGCGACCTCCTGGCGGACGACCTCGTGGTCGAGGTCGGTACGCGGGCGGGGACGCGGCCCGGAAAGCCGGCCATGATGCTCGAGTTCAACGAGCACGCCTACCAGGCGATCGCCGTCGACCTGAGCCACTCGACGCTCTACCGGGGGGCCGTGCTCGACCTCGGCGGCTCGGTGGTGGCTCGTCAGCAGGTCGAGAACGAGGGCAGCACCGGAGCCGACGCGTTGGCGAAGGTCGTCGGTCTCGTCGGGGCGTTGCGCGAACAGGTGACGGCGCCGCTGCTCGGCATCGGCATCGGCACCCCGGGAATCGTGGACCTCGGCGGCGTCGTCCTCAGCGCACCCAACCTGGGGTGGAAGGACCTCAACCTCCGGTCGGTGCTGACCGAGCAGTTCGGCTGCCCCGTGGTCGTGTCGAACGACGCCAACGCCACCGCGCTCGCCGAGCGCAGTTACGGCGAGAGCGCGGCCGACACCCTCCTCGTGCGGGTCGGTGTCGGCGTGGGAGCGGGTCTGCTGCTCGGCGGCACGCCCGTCCTGGGCAGCAGGTTCGCGGCCGGCGAGATCGGCCACGTGGTCGTGGACACCGGCAGCGAGCGGGCCTGTGTCTGCGGGAAGTTCGGCTGCCTCGAGACCTGGCTGTCGACCCGGCGCATCCAGGAAGACCTCTCGGAAGCGCGTACCGACGCGGAGCACACCCGGGTCCTCGCCGCCGCGGGCGAGGCGCTCGGTTCGGTGCTGGCCCCGATCGTGGCCGCCATCAACGTCTCGGAAATCGTCCTCAGCGGGCCGCACCGGGTGCTGGAAGGACCGCTGGCCGCCGCGGCGATGGAAACCATCCGGCAGCGCGCCCTGACAGAGGTCCACGGCGACATCGTCCTGCGGCTCTCGGAGCTCGGCGACGACATCGTCCTGCGCGGCGCGACCGCCATGGTCATGAGCCAACAACTCGGGATCGCCTGATCCGCTGATCCGATCCCCGTCACTCATAGCGACGCCGACCGGCGCTGGCTTTGCAGCAATAGAAGGGAACACGGTGCAACTGACACGCACGCTGACGGCAGCGTTTGCCGTTGTCGCTCTCGCCCTCGCCGGTTGTAGCGGTGGCGGGCAGGCGAATGAAGCAGGCTCGTCCCAGCTCGTCCTGGGCAACAACGGCGACCTGCTGACCTGGGACCCCGCCGAGATGAAGGAAGGCGCGGTCATCCACTACGCGGAGGCCGTCTACGACCCGCTGCTCCGCAAGACGTCCGAGTCGAAGATCGAGGGCAACCTGGCCACCTCGTACGAGTACAACGCCGACCTCACCGAGCTCACCCTGAAGCTGCGCGACGGCGTCACCTTCAGTGACGGCGCGGCCTTCGACGCCGACGTGGTGAAGGTCAACCTCGAGGCGCGCAAGAAGGGGGCGGGCAGCGCCTCCGAGGGGGCCCGGGCGATCGAGCGCGTCGAGGTCGTGGACAAGGCCACGGCGCGCCTGCACCTCAGCGAGCCCAGCCCCGGCCTCCTGGCCGCCCTGGCGACGTACACGGGGTACATGGTGAGCCCCACGGCGCTCAGCGCGGGCACCATCGCCTCGAACCCGGTGGGCTCCGGGCCCTACACGTACGACGCGGGTGCCTCCGAGAAGGGCGTCAAGTACACGTTCAAGGCGCGCGACGGCTACTGGAACCGCGAGGCGTTCCCCTTCGAGAACGTCGTGATCCGGCCGTACGAGGAGTTCACCGCCCGGTACAACGCGCTCGCCACCGGCCAGATCCAGTTCATGTACGGCACCCCCGACATGGTGCCGAAGGCCAAGACCGACGGGCTCACCGTCAAGACGGTGCCCGGCGAGTGGCAGGGCATCATCCTCCAGGACCGCGCCGGCAAGGCGTCGGCGGCACTCGGCGACGTGCGGGTGCGGCAGGCGATCAACCACGCGCTCGACCGCAAGGCCATCCTCGAAACCCACTACGGCGGCTTCGGCCAGGTCTCCACGCAGACCTTCAACCCGGCCAGCGAGGCGTGGGTGCCGGAGCTGAACGCGCGTTACCCGTACGACCCGGCGAAGGCGCGCGAGTTGCTGGCCTCGGCGGGCTACGGCAGCGGCTTCAAGATCAAGGTTTCGTACAGCGAGGGCTTCATGTCCCCGCTGGTGCCGATCGTCGTCCAGTACCTGGGCGACGTGGGCATCACGGTCGAGCAGGTGCCGGTCAACGGCTTCGCCAACGGCGGCCTGGAGACCCTGAAGGGCCAGCCGGCCTTCATGCTCTCGTTCTCCACCAACATCCCGGCGTGGACGGACGTGCTGAACAAGCTCACCCCGACGTCGCTGTGGAACAACTTCAAGTACACCGACGAGACGGTCACCCGGCTGCTCAAGGAGATCCCGGCCGCGCAGGGTGACAAGCAGGCCGCCCTCTACAAGGAGCTGAACACCCACCTCGTCGAGCAGGCCTGGTTCGCGCCGATCGTCACGCAGGAGAACGTCTACCTGTTCAAGTCGGACATCGACGTGACCATGCAGCAGGCGCAGCTCATGCCGAGTCTCCGGTTCTTCGCCCCGGCGAAGTAACCGCCGATCGACCCCGGATGGGTCGGGCGACCGGTCCGGCCCATCCGGTGGATCACTACAGCTCATCTAGGAGGTAGCAGGCATGCTGGGCTTCATCGGTCGGCGGTTGGCCACGGGCCTGCTGCTGGCGTTCTCCGTCGTGACGGGGATGTTCTTCTTCCTCATGCTCACCGGCTCCGATCCGGCCCGGGGCGCGCTCGGCCTCTACGCCACGGAGGAACAGGTCGCGGTCAAGCGGGAGCAGCTCGGCCTCGACCGGCCGCTCGTCGAGCAGTACCTGAGCTGGCTGGGCGGGGTCGTACGCGGTGACCTGGGGGTCTCGTCCGCGCAGAACACCGACGTGAGCGAGCTCATCGTGACGCGGCTGCCGGTCACCGTCTCCCTCGCGCTGGGCGCCGTCCTGGTGGCCGCCGTCCTCGGCATCGTGCTCGGGCTGCTCGCGGCGACCCGGCCCGGGACGTTCGACCGCGTACTCCAGGTGTTCATGGTGCTCGGCTTCAGCCTGCCGAACTTCTGGGTCGCGATCATCCTGGCCCTGGTCTTCGCCGTGCAACTGGGCTGGTTCCCCGCCACGGGCTACGTGCACCTGAACGACTCACCCGGCGGCTGGCTCTGGTCCATCACCCTGCCGATCGTCGCGCTGTCGATCGGGTCGATCGCCGCCATCGCCCAGCAGCTGCGGAACTCCGTGATCACCGTGAACAGCCAGGACTACGTCCGTACGCTGCGCAGCCGGGGCCTCTCGCAGCGCGAGATCCTGCTCACCCACGTCCTGCGCAACGCGGCTCCGCCGGCGCTGACGATGCTCTCCCTGCAGTTCATCGCGGCGATGAGCGGCGCCGCCATCATCGAGCGCGTGTTCGGCCTCCAGGGCATCGGCGCCGTCGCCATCAACGCCTCGGGCAACAGCGACATCCCCGTGATCATGGGCGTCCTGCTCTTCACCGTGCTCGTCGTCGTACTCGTCAATCTCGCGGTCGACATCCTCTACGCCGCCCTGAACCCGAAGGTACGGAACGCATGAGCGCCGACGTGACGCCCCGCGCGGGCCTGACAGCCAGGAGATTCCGCTCCTTCCTGCGTAACCCGATGGGCGTGGTGGCGGGCGGCGTCCTGCTGGCCATCGTCGCGGCGAGCCTGCTCGCGCCGCTGCTCGCCCCGCAGGATCCGAACCTGGTGGTGCTCTCGGAGGCGCTCCGGCCGCCGAGCGGCGACCACCCGCTCGGCACGGACGGCAACGGGCGCGACATCCTCAGCCGCCTCCTGTACGGCGGCCGGGTGAGCCTCCAGGCGGGCGCGATCATGGTCGCCGTCGCCCTCCTGTGCGGGATTCCCGCAGGTCTGCTCGCCGGCTACCGCGCGAAGCTGTTCGACGGGGTGTCGAGCTGGATCTTCAACATGCTGATGTCCCTGCCGGAGATCCTCATCATCATCGTGGTGATCGCCTCCCTCGGCAGCGGCCTCGCCCCGACGATGATCACCCTTGGCGTGCTGGCGTCGCCGGACATCTTCCGGCTGACCCGGAGCGCCGTGATCGCGGTGCGCGAGGAGCTCTACCTCGACGCCGCCCGCGTCGCAGGGCTGTCCGACCTGCGCATCATCTTCCGCCACGTGCTCTCCGTGGTGCTGGGGCCGGTCCTCGTGCGGTCGTCGTTCATCTTCGGCATGGCGATCATCGTCCAGTCCGGCCTGGAGTTCCTCGGCTTCGGCGACCCGCAGCGCCCCAGCTGGGGTGGCGAGCTCAGCAACGCCTTCCAGAACTTCCACCGCGCGCCCGAGCTGGTCATCGCGCCCGGCGTCGCCATCGGCCTCACGGTCATGGCACTCGTGCTCTTCGGCACGGCCCTGGCGGACTCGCTGGGGGTCAGCCGCAGGCCCAAGGCCAAGCGGGCCGCGCGGTCCGCCGGCCGGGACGACACGACGGTCGTCCAGGGCGAAGCCGACCGTACGCCCGAGACCGCCCTCCCCGCGGACACCCTGCTCCGCGTCGAGGACCTGTCGGTGCGGTACGTGGCCGAGGACGGAGCGACCAAGGACGTGGTGCGGGGCGTGTCGCTGCACGTCGCGCGGGGAGAGGTGCTCGGCCTGGTCGGGGAGTCCGGCTCCGGGAAGTCCCAGACGTCCTTCGCGATCCTCGGACTCCTGCCACCCGACGCCTCCGTGTCCGCCCGGCACCTCTCCCTCGACGGGCGGTCCCTGATCGGGCTGCGCGAGGGCGAGTTGCAGAAGCTGCGCGGGCCGCAGATGGCCTACGTGCCGCAGGAGCCGATGTCCAACCTGGACCCGTCCTTCACCATCGGCGCCCAGCTGGCCAAGCCGATGCGACGCAAGCTCAACCTCTCCAAGAAGGCCGCGCACGAGCGGGCCCTGCACCTGCTCGAACGCGTCGGCATTCCCGACCCCGCCCGCACGCTCGCCGCCTACCCCCACCAGCTCAGCGGAGGAATGGCACAGCGCGTGCTCATCGCCGGCGCCGTCTCCTGCGATCCGGAGCTGCTCATCGCGGACGAGCCGACCACCGCCCTCGACGTCACGGTCCAGGCGGAGGTCCTCGAACTCCTCCGTGACCTGCAACGGGAGCGCAACATGGGCCTCATCCTCGTCACCCACAACCTGGGTGTGGTCGCCGACCTCTGCGACCGGGTCGCGGTGATGCGGGACGGCCTCGTCGTGGAGCAGCAACCCGTCGCCGAACTCTTCGCCAACCCGCAGCACGAGTACACCCGCATGCTCTTGGACGCGACCCTGGAGGACGCCCCTCCCCGGCGGTCGCGCGACGACCTTCAGGAGGTGCAGTCATGAGCACCCGCAACGAATCCGACCCCCCACTGCTCGACGTCCGCGACGTCAACGTCGTCTATCGCGGGTCCCGGTGGCGCAGTCCGTCCTTCCACGCGCTGCACGACGTCTCGATGCAGATCCGGGCGGGCGAGACGGTCGGCCTGGTCGGCGAGTCCGGCTCGGGAAAGACGACCCTGGGCCGCGCGCTCCTGGGGCTCGCCCCGATCAGCGCCGGCACTGTCACGTTCGACGGCGCCGACATCACCCACGCGGACCGGCGCGCCCGCCGGGCCCTGAGCCGGGACATCCAGGTCGTCTTCCAGGACCCGTACTCGTCGCTCAACCCGGCGATGTCCGTGGAGAGCATCCTCGCCGAGCCGCTCAGGGCGCAGGGGGTGCCCGGGGCCGAAGCCTCCGCGCGGATCGGTCAGCTGCTGGGCCAGATCGGTCTGGAAGCCGACGCCGGGCGCCGGTACCCGCGCGAGTTCTCCGGCGGGCAGCGGCAGCGCATCGCCATCGCCCGCGCCCTCGCGCTGAAGCCCCGACTCATCGTCTGCGACGAACCGGTCAGCGCCCTCGACCTCTCCACCCAGGCACGCATCCTCGACCTGCTCATCGACATCCAGGAGCAGACCGGGGTCGCGTACCTCTTCATCTCCCACGACCTGTCGGTGGTCCGCTACATCTGCCACCGGGTCGCGGTCATGCTCAAGGGCCGCATCGTGGAGACCGGTGACGGTGACACCGTCACGTCACGACCGAGCCATGCGTACACGAACCGGCTGCTCATGGCGTCGCCCATCCCCGACCCGGCGCGGCAGGCGGAACGACGCCGCCAGTACGCCGCGCTCGCCTCCTGACCCCTGCAACCCCGACCAAAGGAAGTACCCGTGCAGTTCGGCTTCAGCTCCTACTCCTTCTACCAGCAGCTACGCACCAACCGGATGAGCCTCCTCGAGGTCATCGACTGGATCGGCGCCAGCGACGCCACCCACATGGAGATCGCGACGGTGTCGCTCTCCCCGGAGATCTCCAACGACACCTCCACCCTCGACCAGGACCCCGGGTTCGTCCAGGAGATCAAGACCCGCGCGGCGGACCAGGGCGTCATCCTGTCCAACCTCGTCGTCCCGGCCGACCTCCTCGGCGCGGACGCGGAGAAGAGCATGCAGCGGGTCAAGCGGCACATTGAGGTGGCCGCCGCGCTGGACATCAAGCTCTTCCGCCACGACGTCGCCAGGTGGGCCCACCGGGCGAAGGACATCGCCGAGTTCGAGGCGCTGCTGCCCCGGATGGTGGAGGCGTGCAAGGAGATCGCCCGGTACGCCGCCCCGTACGGCATCACCACCAGCGTGGAGAACCACGGGCTGCTGATGAACGGTGGTGAGCGCGTACGCCGGCTCATCCACCTCGTCGACGAGCCGAACTTCAAGACCACCCTCGACGTCGGCAACTTCATGTCGGTCGACGACAACCCGGTGGTGTCGGTCGCCGAGAACGCCCCGTACGCCAGCATCGTGCACCTGAAGGACTTCTACGTCCGCTCGCAGTACCCCGGCGAGGGCTGGCACCACACCCCCGGCGGCACCTACCTGCTCGGCTCCATCGTCGGTTACGGCGACCTCGACATGCGCAGGATCGTGCGGGGCATCGTCGACGCCGGCTACGACGGCTTCGTGTCCATCGAGTTCGAGGGCATCGAGGAGTGCCTGATGGCCAACCCGATCGGTCTGGCCAACGCGAAGCGGCTCTTCGCCGAGGCGGAGGCGGCGAAGTGAGCCGGCTCGGCGTGGGCGTGATCGGCGTCGGGAGCATCGCGGAGATGCACCTGGGCGCGTACGCCGCCAACCCGGACGTCCACCTCGTCGGGGTGTTCGACGTCAACCAGGAGCGGAGCGCGCAGAAGGCCGAGACCTTCGGCGTGACCCGCGTGCACCCGACGCTCGACAGCCTGCTCGCCGACCCCGAGATCGACGCGGTGAGCATCTGCACGTGGAACGACAGCCATGCGGAGATCGCCACGGCGGCGCTCGACGCCGGCAAGCACGTCCTGGTCGAGAAGCCCCTGAGCCGTACGGCCGGCGAGGCCGGGGCGCTCATCGAGGCCGTCGAGCGCAGCGGCAGGCACCTGGAGGTCGGCTTCGTCCGGCGCTTCGGCGCGAACGCCAGGGTCCTCAAGCCGTTCGTCGACGCCGGGCTGCTGGGCGACATCTACCACGCCCGCGCGACGAACATCCGACGGCTCGGCAACCCCGGTGGCTGGTTCGCGGACCACAAGCGGTCCGGCGGGGGACCGCTCATCGACATCGGCGTGCACGTGCTGGACCTCTGCTGGTACTTCATGGGCACCCCGAAGGCCGTCACGGTCAGCGCCGTCACCCACGCCCGGCTGGGCAACCGGGCCAACGTCACGTCGCTGTCCCGGTACAAGGTCGCGGACTACGACCCGACCCAGAGCGACGTCGAGGACTTCGCCGCGGCCTTCATCCGGTTCGACAACGGGGCGTCCCTGACGCTGGAGACGAGCTACTCCCTGCACGCCCTCGAGGACCGCCTCGAAGTGGCGGTCTTCGGCGAGCGCGGTGGCGCGGAACTCGAACCCCAGCTCCGGATCGCCACCGAGATGCACGACACCGTCCTGAACGTGGGACCCCAGATCGACCACCTCAGCTTCGACTTCGCCGAGGGGTTCGCCAACGAGATCGCGCACTTCGTGGCGCTGTGCCTGGGAGAGGCCGAGCCGGTGGCTCCCGTCTCCCACGGCACGGAGGTCATGCGCATGCTCGACGGGATCTACGAGTCGGCGCGGGCCGGCCACGAGATCAGGCTCTCCTGACATGGTCCACGACGGAGGGGCCGTGCGGGTGGGGGTCGTGGGGTGCGGAAACGTCAGTTCCCGCTACCTGGCCAACCTCGCCGGGGACCCGGCGGTCACCGTCGTCGCCTGCGCCGACGCCGACCCGGCGCGCGCGCGGGCGCTCGGCACCGCCCACGCGGTGCCGCAGGTGCACCCGGTCGACGCCCTGTTGACCCATCCGGACATCGACCTGGTCCTCAACCTGACCCCACCCAGGGCGCACGCCGAGGTGACCCTGCGCGCCCTGGAGCACGGCAAGCACGTCTACACGGAGAAGCCCCTGGCGACCACCATGGCCGACGGTCACCGCATCGTCGAGGCCGCCCGGGCGCGGTCGTTGCAGGTCGGCACCGCGCCGGACACCTTCCTGGGCGTCGGGGCGCAGACCTGCGCGGCGCTGCTCGCCGACGGCGCGATCGGCACCCCGACCTCGGTGAACGCCGCCATGATGAACGCCGGGCCGGAACGCTTCCACCCCGAGCCGGAGTTCCTCTACCAGGAGGGCGCCGGGCCCCTGTTCGACATCGGTCCGTACTACCTCACGGTGCTGACCGAACTCATGGGTTCCGTCGTCCGCGTGGGGGCGCTGGGCGCGACCGCGCGTACCGAACGCGTCGTGTTGGCCGGGCCCCGCGCGGGGTCGACCTTCAGCGTGCAGACACCCACCCACATCAACAGCGTCCTGGAGTTCGCCAGCGGGGCCATGGGCGCGCTGGTGACCAGCTTCGACGTCGTGGCGACGCGTACGCCGCACCTGGAGATCCACGGCACCGAGGGCACGATCGTCGCGGCGCAGGCCAACTCGTGGGGCGGCCCCGTGCTGCTCAGGGCGGCGGGCAGCACCGACTTCGTCGAGGTGCTCCCGGGCCCACGCGACTCCGACGGATTCATGGGGATGGGCCTGGTCGAGATGGCCAGGGCCATCCTGGCGGGGCGGCCCGCGTTGGCCGCGGCGACCCGGGGGCTGCACGTCCTCGAGGTGCTCACGGCCATCGCCGAAGCCGCCCGCTCCGGCGGGGGTTTCACGACGATCAGTTCGCGGCTGGAGACCCCCGGTCGACGTGACACGGGTGCCGTCGGGTGAGGGCCGGCCGCAAGACTGCCCCCACCCCACCCTCACCCCTCCGCCACCCCCCACCCCTCCGCTGGCGCCGATCATGCAGTCGTGGTGCCCCGCAAAAGCCGCGCACAGACTCATTTCGCCCACCACAACTGCATGATCGACCCGGCGGAGGGCGGGTGTGGGCAGGCATGGCGGGGGTGGGGTGGGGGAATCGTGGCCGTATGAGGATGAGCAGCGTCCCGGCCGTGGCGGCGTCGAGCGAGAGGGCGGGGCCGGACGGGGTACGGGAGCCGGCCGGCGAGGTGCACGCCTGGTTGCCGGGGCAGAACCAGACCGTCTGCGGGCTCCCGCTCAGCCGGACCCGGCTGCGCCGCTTCCCGCACGTGCGGTTCGAGTACGCCTCGACGGACGTGCTCACCGAGGCGGACCCCGTCGGCCGGATCTGCCCGCGCTGCCTCGCCGCCTCGCAGGGCCGCCGCCGGGGCGGGCAGAAGAACTGGGTCCGCCACTCGCCCCGCCCCTGACGGGCGCGCCGCTCGCCGTACTCCCGACGGTGGGCGTGATCGGCGATTGAGCCGGAGCTGACCGGGTACGGGGCGGGCATGCGGATCGTGGTGGTGGGGGCGACCGGCAACGCGGGCACCGCCCTGTTGCGCCGGCTGCGGCGGGAACGCGGAGTGGAACTCGCCGGGGTGGCCCGCCGGCTGCCGGGGCCGGACTGCGGCGAGCCGTACGACCAGGTGGAGTGGCACTCCTGCGACGTCGGCCTGCCCGGCGCCGCCGACCAGCTCGCCGAGGTCTTCGCCGGCGCCGACGCGGTGGTGCACCTGGCCTGGCAGATCCAGCCCAGCCACGACCAGCGCGTGCTGCACCGGACCAACGTGGGCGGCAGCGCGGCCGTGATCGACGCCGTGGTCCGCGCCGGCGTGCCGGCCCTGGTGTACGCGTCGTCGGTCGGCGTCTACGCGTCCGGCCCGAAGGACCACCCGATCTCCGAGCGCTGGCCGGCGACCGGGGTGCCCGGCTCGTCGTACAGCCGGGACAAGGCCGAGGTGGAGGCGCTGCTCGACCGGGCCGAGCGCGAGCACCCGGAGCTGCGGGTGGTGCGGCTGCGGCCCGGCCTGAACTTCCAGCGGGCGGCGGCCACCGAGATCACCCGCTACTTCCTCGGACCGTTCGCGCCCGTCCGGCTGCTGCGCTTCGGCCGGATCCCGCTGGTGCCGACCAACCCGCGACTGCGGATGCAGGCGGTGCACACCGACGACGTCGCCGACGCGTACGCCCGGGCGGTCCTGGGTGACGCGCGCGGCGCGTTCAACGTCGCCGCGGACCCGGTGCTGACCCCGGAGCTGGTGGCCCGGCACTTCCACGGCTGGACGGTGCCCGTCGCCGCCCCGGTGCTGCGCGTCGCCGCGGCCCTGACCTGGCGGGCGCGGCTGCAACCGATCGACGCCGGCTGGGTGCAGCTGGCGCTGCACGCGCCGCTGATGTCGAGCGAGCGCGCCGAGACGGAGCTGGGCTGGCACCCGCGCCACGACGCGCTCAGCGCGCTGAAGGAACTCTTCGCCGGCATGGCCGACCGGGCACACACCGCCAGCCCGCCGATGTCGGCGGCGCGCCACCTGCCGGGCCGCCCCACCGCCCTGCTGCGCGGTCGCCCCGCCGGCCACGGCAACCCCTACTGACCTGCGCTCGCGGGCGGCGGGCGGGGAGTCAGAAGTCGGCGAAGACGTACGGGTTCTGGCGGGGGAAGAGGCGGCGCAGTTCCGCCGCCGCGTTGGTCGACACGTCGCCCAGCCCCCGCAGGCCCACCTCGACCGGGTCCAGGACACCGTACGCCAGGGCGGAGAGGCCGGCGGCCGTCAGCGTGGCGGTCGGCGGCGAGCCGACGGTGGCGGAGGCCCCGGTGACCAGCTCCAGCGCGCCGGTCGTGCCGTCCAGCAGGTACGACCCGGTCAGCCACCGGTCGCCGGTCAGCTCCACCCGCACCCGGCCCGCCCCGACGGGCAGCCCGGCCAGCGCGTCGATCGACAGCAGCCGGGCCATGGGCGCGGCGTAACTCGGTCGGGCCACCCGCGCCTCGACGTGCACGGCCAGGTCGGTCAGCCACAGCTCCGGCACCTCGTCGACGGGCACCTGCACGGTCACCCGCTCCACCTGGTCGACGTGCCGGCCGAAGAACTGCAACATGAGTGCCCGGGCCAGCGGGTCGGCGGCGAGCAGGTCGCCGGCGGCGAGCGTGCCGCCGTGGTCGTCGATGCGGTAGAGCACCGCGCCGGTGACCGTACCGCCCGTGCGGGCCGTGAGCAGCCAGTGCTCGTCGCGGTCGCGCAACCCCACGTCCCGGTAGCCGGGGAAGATCGCGAAGCCGTGCCGCTCGTTCAGGCACCGCTCGGTGAACGCGCGCCAGTCCCGGTAGCCCTCGCCGATCCGCTCCCAGCCCACCTCGCCGGGCAGGTCGGCGCCGAGCAGCTCGCCCAGGTCGGCCGGCGAGAACGTGACCGTACGCGGCTTCGGCAGCCCCACGTAGCCGAACCGGGCGTAGAACGACGGCCGGAACGGGTAGAGCGCGCTCAGCTGGTGCCCCTCGTCACGCATCTCGTCGAGGAGTTGGTGCATCAGCGTGCGTACGTGCCCCTGCCGGCGGGCCAGCGGATGGCTCGCCACCCCGGCGACGCCGGCCATCGGCAGCACCTCGCCGCGCAGGTTCTGCCGCATCGGGATGGCCGAGGCGGCGGCCAGTGTGGTGCCGCCCTCCTCGACGATCAGCGTCCGGTTGCCCTTGTTGTAGGGCAGGTACCCGCGGAACTCCTCCGCCCGGGCCGTGCTGCGCGGCGACGCCTCGAAGGCGTACGCGCCGAGCGCGAAGCTGGTGGACAGTCTCTCTTCGGCGTTCACCCGGCGGACGGTCATCCGCCCATCCCATCCCGGCCCGGCGGTCGCCGCAACCGCAATCGCCGGTGAGACGGCGACGCCCGGTCAGCCGATCGGCAGGTGTCGAAGGTGCCGGCGGCCGGGACGCGCTCAGCCGGCGACGACGTCCGAGACCACGACGGTCACGTTGTCCGGCGCGCCGGCCTGGTGGGCGAGCTTGACGAGCTGCTCGCCGCAGTGGTGGCGGTCGCCGTACGTGATCAGCGTCGCGGCGATCGTGCCGTCCTCGACGTAGTCGGAGAGCCCGTCGCTGCACAGCAGCAGCCGGTCGCCGGCGACCACCGTGAGCACCCCGACCGCCGGGGGAGTGTCCGAGCCCTGCACCGCCCGGGTCACCAGGGACCGCTGCGGGTGGTGCCGTGCCTGCTCGGGCGAGAGCGCCCCCTGGTCCACCAGCGCCTGCACGAAGGTGTCGTCGCGGGTGAGCTGGGTCAGCTCCCCGTTGCGTAGCAGGTAGCAGCGGGAGTCACCCACCTGGGCCAGCACCAGCGCGTCCCCGGCGAGCAGGGCGGCGGTCAGCGTCGTACCCATGCCGTCGCGCGCCGGGTCGACGGTGATGGCGGCGTGGATGCGCCGGTTGGCGGTGCTCACCACGGCGCGCAGCGCCGCGGCCGCCTCGTCGGGGGTCGTCGGCGGGCTCAGCTCGTCCAGGATGCGGATGACGATCTCGCTCGCCACCTCGCCCGCGGGCAGGCCGCCCATGCCGTCCGCGACCGCGACGAGGCGGTCACCGGCGAGGGCGGAGTCCTCGTTGTTGGTGCGAACCAGGCCGATGTCGTTGAGGATGGCCGAGCGGAGGATCAGCGTCATGGGGTCAAGCTTGCCAAGAACACCCTCCCGCCGTCTCTACGCACTACTGCGTAGGGTTGGGGAATGATGCCGGTGTCGATGGTCGGACGCGCCGGTGAGCTGATCGAGCTCGACCGGGCGTGGTCCACCGTGGTCGCCGGCCGACGGTCCGCGCCGGCCGTCGCGGTGATCACCGGAGCGGCCGGGGTGGGCAAGTCCCTGCTGGTCTCGGCCGCCCTCGACGCGTTCGCCCCCCGACCGGCGGTGGTGCTCTCCGGCGCCGCCCGCGTGCACAGCCCCGCCCCGTACGACTGGCTGGCCGCCGTGCTCACGGGCCGGGACACGAGCCGGCTCGACCTGCCGCCGGACGCGCTGGCCTGGCTCGCCCAGCAGCCGACCGCGCCGCGCGAGCGCTACGCGCCGGGCACCCTGCTCCGCCTCGCGGTGCGGGTCGTCCGGCTGCTCGTCGGCGCCGGCCCGGCCGTGGTGGTGGTGGAGGACCTGCACGCCCTCGACCCGGCCAGCCTGAACCTGATCGGCGAGCTGGCGACCGCCGCCGACCTGCCGGCGCTGCTGGTGGTGGCGAGCCGGCCCGCCGAGGACGCCGTCGCGCCGGACCTCGCGGTCCGCGCGCTGGCCCGGCTCTGCGGCGTCCGGGGCGCCGTCCGCCAACACCTCGGACCGCTGCTTCCGGCCGAGGTCGCCGAGGTGCTGACCCAGGTGTACGCCGACCCGCGCCCGTCCGGCCGGCTGGTGCGCGCCGTCTGGCAGCGCACCGGAGGCAACCCGTACGCGCTGACCGAGCTGCTCGCCGCCCACGCCGGCCGGGGGCCCGAGGCGCTGCTCCGGCCGCCGCCCGCCCCGCGCCCGCCGAGGGTGGCGTCGCAGCGGCCGGTGGATCCGGTGGACGCCGAGCTGACCGGGCGGGAGATCGAGGTGCTGGGTTGCCTGGTCGCCGGGATGTCCAACAAGCAGGCGGCGCGGGCCCTCGGCATCTCGGTGCGGACGGTCACCGTGCACGTGTCCAACCTGCTGCGCAAGACCGGCTCGGCTTCGCGTACGGAGGCGGCGATCTGGGCGGTGCAGCGGCGGCTACCGGTGCCGACCCCCGTCGACGGCTGAGCCCCCGCCGCCGGGTTGAGGTGCTCACCTGCGGGGGTAGCGGAGCAGGAGGCTGGCGGCGACCTCCTCGTCGCCGACGGCGGCGTACACGTGCGGCACATCGGAAGTCCAGCGCAGGTGCCCGCCGGCGGCGGCGGTCAGCGGCGCGTCGACCGGGCCGGCGCGCAGCACACCCGAGAAGACGGTGACGTGCTCGGTGACGCCCCGCTGGTGGGCGGGGGAGAGCTGCTCCGCGCCGGGCGCGACCAGCATCCGGTACAGCTCGTAGGTGGCGTCGCTGTCCTCGAAGACCTCCAGCAGGATGGCGCTGACCGCGGCGCCGCGGACGACCGGCCCGGCCGCCGGGCCGGAGAGCACGGCCGTCAGCGGTACGCCGAGCTGCGCGGTGATCGCGTAGAGCGTCTCCAGGGTCGGGTTGCGGGTGCCGTTCTCCAGGCCGGAGAGGGTCGCCTTGCCCACCCCGGCGAGCCGGGCGAGGGCGGACAGCGACATCCCGCGCTCCTCGCGCAGGGCGCGTACCCGGCGACCGACGGCCTCGGCGCCCGGGTCGGGGGCCGATCGGTGGACTGGTGACGTCTGCGGCACCCCGCTATGGTGCTACAGGTTCTTGTTCCGTAAACGGAACGGTCGGGGAGGCGGGATGGCGGGACGTTCGCAACCGGTGCTGGCGGGTGTGGTGACCGCGCTGGTCGGGTTCGCCAGCTCGTTCACGGTGGTGCTGGCCGGCCTGCGGGCCGTCGGCGCCTCGGACGCCCAGGCCGCCTCGGGGCTGCTGGCGGTGTGCGTGGCCTCCGGGATCTCCGCCGTGTGGCTGGGCCTGCGGCACCGGATCCCGATGAGCGTCGCGTGGTCCACCCCGGGGGCGGCGCTGCTGGTCGCCACGGGCACGGTGCCCGGCGGTTGGCCCGTCGCCGTCGGGGCGTTCCTCGTCTCGGGTGCGCTGATCGTGGCCGCCGGGCTGTTCCCCGCCCTCGGGCGGGCCGTCGCGGCGATCCCCCGGCCGGTCGCGGGCGCGATGCTCGCCGGGGTCCTGCTGCCGCTCTGCACCGCCCCCGTCCGCGCGCTGGTCGAGGTGCCCCGGCTGGCCGTCCCCGTGGTGCTGGCCTGGCTGCTGCTGCACCGGTTCGCCCGCCGGTGGGCGGTGCCGGGCGCGCTGGTCGTCGCGGTGGCGGCGATCGCGCTGACCACCCCGGTCTCCGGGCTCGGCGGCGCGCGGCTGCTGCCCGTGGTCGAGTTGACCGCGCCGGCCTGGAACGTCTCCGCGATGGTGGGCCTCGCGTTGCCGCTCTTCCTGGTCACCATGGCCGCGCAGAACGTACCGGGCATGGCGGTGCTGGTCGGCTACGGCTACCGGCCGCCCTTCGGCGCCGCGCTGCGCGCCACGGGACTGACCACCGTGCTCGCCGCGCCCGCCGGCGGGCACGCGGTCAACCTCGCCGCGATCACTGCCGCGCTGGCCGCCGGCCCGGACGCCCACCCCGACCCGGACCGCCGCTGGATCGCCTCGGTCACCGCCGGGACCGGGCTGGCACTGCTGGGGCTGGGCGCCGGGGCGGCCACCGCGCTGGTCGCGCTCGCCCCGCCGGTACTGATCGAGGCGGTCGCCGGGCTGGCGCTGCTCGGCGCGCTGGCCACCGCGCTCACCTCGGCGCTGGCGGAACCGGCGGACCGGGAGGCCGCCGTGGTCACCTTCGTGGTCACCGCCTCCGGGGTGACCCTGCTCGGTGTGGGCGGCGCGTTCTGGGGTCTGGTCGCGGGCGGGGTGATGCTCCTGCTCTTCCGCCACCGCTCCGGCGGGCCGACCGCGCCGGAGCCGGCGCCCGCACCCGCCGCGACGGAGCCGGCGTCCGCACCTGCCGCGACGGGGTCGCCGGGCCCGGCGGTGGAACCCGTCACAGCCGGGTCGCCGGGCCCGGCGGTGGAACCCGTCACGACCGGGTCGCCGGGGCGGACCGGGGCCGGGCGGGTCGATGTCACTCCTCGGGCGGCAGGTCGCGGGCCGGGACGTCGAGGCGTACCTGGCCGTCGGTGACGTCGGCGATCTGCTCGGCGAGCACGTAGACCGCGCCGGTGCGGACCAGGTCGGTGGAGACCTTCAGGTAGCCGCTGTGCAGCAGCCGGGCCGCCAGGTCGGCCGGTACGTCCGGCTCCTCCACGGCCGTCGACTCGATCAGCTCGTCCAGGCTGCTGCCCGGGTCGGCGGTCGGTGCCTGCACGGTCACCGCGTTGGGATCACCCCGCTGGACCAGGTCGACGGTGCCGAACTCGGTGCCGTCGACGTCGATCACCCGCATGCCCGTGGTGACCCGGGAAACTGTCGCCTGCCGCTCGGTGCCCTGCTGCTCCATCCCGGGGCGGTTCCCGGCCCCCGCTCCGGCTAAACCACCGTCGAGATCTTGGACAGTTGTCGCTCGGGCCGAACGCCAACTGTCCAAGATCTCGGGCGGGGTCCCTCACCAGGCAGTTGGGGGGCGGGGGGAGAGTTCGCGCCACGTGTCGGTGCCCTGGAGCAGCGCCCGGACCGTCTCCTCGGCCTCCTCGGCGGTGCCGTACTCGTAGAACCGGGAGACGCCCTCGGAACCGCCGGCGCGCTGCTCGACGTGCCACCGGTCGGCGTCCACCCGGAGGAAGACGTCGCGCCGGGCCAGCCGGCCCCATTTCCCGTTCCACCAGTGCTTCCGCTGCTCCATGGCGGGACTCTATCGAACAGGCGTACGAAAATGTGTGGCCCCTGCGGGATTCCCGCAGGGGCCGGTGTGCGTGCGCCGGGTTCAGCGCGCAGTGGGCGGTTCCTCCCGGCGGCCGAGCACCTCGTCGAGCGCCCCGCGCCGCTGCCCGGGGGTGGTGTGGCCGGCGGCGACCAGGGCGTCGCGGATCTCGGTGAGCAGCCGGACCTCCTCGCTCGGCGCCTTCGGCGGCGGCTCCTCGCCCCGCTTGCGCCGCTCGGCCAGCTTGTTCATCGGGAACACCACGAGGAAGTAGAGCGCCCCCGCGGTGAGCAGGAACGTGATCAGCGCGTTGACGAACGCGATCCAGTCGAAGGCGATGCCGCGGAACATCGGGGCGGTGCCGGCCAGGCCCTTGTCGCTACCCGTGATGAGCAGCACGAAGACCCGGATCAGCGGTTCCAGGAACGACTTGGTGAGCTGGGTGACCACGCCCGTGAACGCGGCGCCGATGACGACACCGACCGCCAGGTCGACGACGTTGCCGCGCATGATGAAGTCTTTGAAGCCCTTGAGCATCCGTACTCCCGAGGTGTCCGGTCTTCCGTCCGGCACAACCTATGCCCCGGGCGAGGGCTCCAGAAAAGCGCCGGCCTCGATCGCCGCGCGGCCCGGGTCGCCGGCCCGGATCGCCTCGACCAGCCGGGAGTGGTCGACGTAGCGGTCCGGCTCCAGCGCGCCGCCCATCGACTGGGCGATCGTGCTGTGCAGCGCGGCCCCGACCGAGGCGTACAGCTCGGCGAGCATGCCGTTGTGCGCCGCCGCGACCACGGCGGTGTGCAGCGCCGCGTCGGCCGCCACGAACTCGTCGAACCGGCCGTCGCGCCAGGCCGCCTCGCGGGCGGCGAGCGCGCCGTCCAGGGCCGCCAGGTCCTCGGTCGTACGCCGCAACGCGGCGAGCCGGGCGGCCTCCACCTCGAAGGCGCGGCGCACCTCGACCACCTCGGCCATCCGGTCGGCGGTGAGCCGGCGGGCCACCACCGGCGCCAGCTCGTCGGTCGACACCACGTACGTGCCGGAGCCCTGCCGGCACTCCAGCACCCCGGCGTGCACCAGCGCCCGCACCGCCTCGCGGACCGTGTTGCGGCCCACGCCGAGCGCCGCGACCAGCTGCGGCTCGGTGGGGATCCGTCCGCCGACCGGCCACTCGCCGCCGAGGATCCGCTCCCTGAGCTGGGCGATGGTCTGCCGCACCCGGTGGCCCCTGGGTGGCGCGGCGGCGGAATCAACCGACGGTGGCACTGGTTACAACACCTGCCTGAAATTCATCCCATGATTGTAGGTTCGGACACATGACCCCGCCAGCCACCGCCGCCGTCGACGCCGGAACCTCACCACGTTCCGGGCGGGAGACGATCGCCGGGCCGGACGACGTGCCCGCGCCGGCGGATGCGACGGCTCCTGCCACCGGTCCCACCCCCAAGCCGGCCGGACCGGTCGCCGGTGGGCTGCTCGTGCTCGTCGGCATGCTGCTCGTGGCGCTCAACCTGCGGGCCGCGATCACCAGCCTCGGCGCCCTGCTCGACGAGGTACGCGGCGGCCTGGCCCTCTCCGGGGCGCTGGCCGGGGTCGTGACCACCCTGCCCGCGGTGGCCTTCGCCGTCTTCGGGTCGCTCACTCCCCGGCTGGTCCGCCGGAACTCCCCGGCCCGGGTGCTGGTGGTGGCGATGCTGATCCTCGCCGCCGGGCAGCTCGTCCGGGTCGGCACGGACTCCGCGCTGGTCTTCATCGCCGGCAGCGCCCTCGCGCTGGCCGGGATCGCGGTGGCGAACGTCCTGCTCCCGCTGCTGGTCAAGCAGTACTTCCCGCACCGCGTCGGACTGGTCACCGGGGCGTACTCGATGACGTTGACGGTGGGGTCGACGGTGGCCGCCGCGGCGGCGGTGCCGGTGGCGCACCTCTTCGGCACCTGGCGGGCCGGGCTCGCCGTGTGGGCCGGGCTGGCCCTGGTGGCCGTACTCCCGTGGGTGCCGCTGGCGCTGCGGGCGCGCGCGGCCCGACGGGCGGCGACCCTGGCGGCGGTGGCCCCCCGTTCCGGCCGGATCCGGCCGGGGCGGAGCCGGCTCGGCTGGGCGATGGCGGTCTACTTCGGGACGCAGTCGCTGGGCGCCTACGCGATCATGGGTTGGCTGGCCCAGCTCTTCCGCGACGCCGGCTACCGGCCGCAGGACGCCGGCCTGCTGCTCGCCGGGGTGACGGCGCTGGGCGTGCCGATCGCCCTGCTGATGCCGACCCTGGCCGGGCGGCTGCGCACCCTGCACCCGCTGGTGCTGACGCTCTCCGCCGCGATGGCCCTCGCCTACGTCGGGATGGCCGTCGCGCCGCACGACGGGGCGCTGCTCTGGGTGGTGCTGCTCGCGATCGGGCAGAGCGCCTTCCCGATGATCCTGGCCACCATCGGGCTGCGGGCCCGGACGACCGAGGGGACGGTGGCGCTCTCCGCGTTCAGCCAGAGCGTCGGCTACCTCATCGCCGCGCTGGGGCCACTGCTGGTGGGCATCCTCTACGGGACGACCGGCGGGTGGACCGTCCCGATCGGGTTCCTGCTGGCGGCACTCGCCGTGCAGACCGGCGCGGGCATGGTGATCGCCCGTCCCCGACACATCGAGGACGAGGCGTGAGGGGGAACCGTCAGGAGGAGGCCGGCGTGGGATCGCCGGCCACGGCCTGGTCGACCGTCGGGTAGGTGTGCAGCACCTCGACGAGACCGCTCACCTCGAGGATGCGCAGCACGCCCCGCTGCGGGGCGGCCAGCCGTACCACGCCGCCCGCCTCGTCGCAGCTGTTCTTGGCCCGGACGAACACCGACAGCCCCGTGGAGTCGCAGAACGAGACGTTCGCCAGGTCGAAGACGAGCCGGCTGCGGCCCTTGTCGAGCAGGTCGGTGATCTGGTCCTGGAGCTGCGGTGCGGTCGCCATGTCCAGCTCGCCCGCGACCGATACGACGACCACGTCGCCGCGTTGTTCCGTGTGCACCGTCAAGGACATTCGCCAGACCTCCTGTTATCGGGGAAACGGTATCCCACTATCGGGGTGGTACGCAGAACGGGATGCGGTATCCGGTGGCCGTCCTCATTCGTTTGCCCTGCGACAAGTAGCGCTCCAACCCCCGGTGATAGAGTCCGCCGTCGAGGTCGAAGGGGGTTCACCATGGCGTTGAGCGCCGAGGAAAGCAGCCGGCTGGCCGGTCTGCTGACCGGTCATGCCGATCGGATCATGCAGCGTTGGACGGAGATCGTCGCCGGGTCCCTGCGCGGGCGGCTCAGCCAGGGCGAGCTGCGCCGGCAGCTGCAGGAGCTGCACTCTAGCATGATCACTGCCAGTGGGCAGGGTGCCATCGACCTCGACGCCGAGCCGGCCGCCGAGCTGCGCGCCGTGCTCTCGGAGCTGTCCCGGGGACGCGCCCGGCAGGGCTTCTCCGCCTCCGAGACCGCGATCAGCGTGTTCTCGCTGAAGGAGGTGCTGCTGGAGCTGCTGGAGGCCGACGGCGGCGCCCAGACGCTGCGCGACTACGTCGCCTTCTCCGGGCTGATCGACCAGATGGGCCTCTTCACCTTCGAGAGCTTCGTACGCACCCGCGAGAGCCTCATCGCCGACCAGGCGGAGCAACTGCTGGAGCTGTCCACCCCGGTGGTGAAGCTCTGGGAGGGCGTGGTCGCCGTGCCGCTGGTCGGCACCCTCGACTCGGCCCGGGCCCAGGTGGTGATGGAGCGGCTGCTCCAGACCCTGGTCGACACCGGCTCGCCCTACGCGATCATCGACATCACCGGCGTACCGGCGGTGGACACCCAGGTCGCCCAGCACATCCTCAAGACCGTGGTGGCCGCCCGGCTGATGGGCGCCGACTGCATCATCTCCGGCATCCGGCCGCAGATCGCCCAGACCATCGTGGCCCTCGGCATCGAGTTCGGCGACATCGCCACCAAGGCGAGCCTCGCCGACGCGCTGCGGCACGTGCTCCGGCTCACCGGGGTCGAGACCGGGCGCCGCCAGCGTCGGGAGGCCTGATGGAACGGGTGCCGATCCTCAAGATCGGCGACATCCTGCTGGTCTCCATCCAGGTCGACATGTCCGACCAGACGGCCGTCCAGCTCCAGGAGGACCTCGCGGAGCGGATCGTCGCCACCGGCTGCCACGGCGTGATCATCGACATCACCGCCCTGGACATCGTCGACTCCTTCGTCGGGCGGATGCTGTCGACCATCGCGTCGATCTCCAAGGTGCTCGACGCGGAGACGGTCGTGGTCGGGATGCGTCCCGCCGTCGCCATCACCCTGGTCGAGCTGGGCCTGTCGCTCAACGGCATCCGGACGGCCCTCAACGTCGAGCGGGGCATGGAGCTGATCGCGGCGGCCCACGCCGACGAGCGCGAGCTCGCGTTCGACGACGAACCGGACGCCGAGACGACGGCGTTGTCATGACCACCGGAGTCGACCTGGGCCAGCCGCAGGCGCAGGCGATCCGCAGCGACGAGGACGTGGTACGCGTCCGGCAGTTGGTGCGTACGGTGTCGGTGGCGGTCAAGCTCTCGCTTGTCGACCAGACCAAGGTCGTCACCGCGGCGAGCGAGCTGGCCCGCAACACCCTGGTGTACGGCGGCGGCGGCTCGGTCGAGGTGGCCACCGTGGACAACGGCCGGCGGCGGGGCGTGCGGATCGTCTTCGCCGACTCCGGCCCGGGCATCGCCGACCTCGACCTGGCGCTGACCGACGGCTACACCACCGGCGGCGGGCTCGGCCTCGGGCTCAGCGGCGCCCGCCGGCTGGTCGACGAGTTCGACATCCAGACCGCTCCGGGTGAGGGAACCCGGATCACGGTCACCAAATGGGCCCGGTGAACGACGACGCGGTCTCCGACCGCGGCGTCTGGTACCGGGTCGAGAGCGGCGGCGCGGCGAGCGCGGCGCGTCGGGCCGCCGAACGGCTCGGCGCCCAGCTCGCACTGGGCGACGCCCGGATCGCCGACCTGTCCATCGTCGCCGCCGAGCTGACCAGCAACCTGGTCAAGCACGCCGACGACGGTGTCCTCCTGCTGCGGCCGGTGCGGCGCGACGGGGAGGCCGGCGTGGAACTGGTCGCCCTCGACTCCGGGCCGGGAATGGCCGACCTCACCGCCTCCGTCGAGGACGGGCACTCCACCGTCGGGACGCTCGGCATCGGCCTCGGCGCGATCGTCCGGCAGGCGAGCTGGTTCGACGGCTACTCCCGGCCGCCGCGCGGCACCGTCCTCGCCGTCCAGGTCTGGCCGAAGCCCGACGGCGGGCACGAGCGGCCCTGGGCCGGCGCGCTCAGCCGGCCGATACCCGGGGAGTCGGTCAGCGGTGACGGCTACGCCTGGCGGATCGTCGAGGGCCGGCGCCAGGTGCTGGTCTGCGACGGCCTGGGGCACGGTCCGCTCGCCTCCGCCGCCACCGACGCCGCGCTCGACGCGTTCCGCAGAGCGCCGGCGGGGCCCCCGTCGGCGGTCGTCGCGCACCTGCACCGCTCGATGTCGCACACCCGGGGCGCGGCGCTCGCCGTGGCCGAGCCGGACCCGTCGGCCGGGGTGCTGCGCTACTCGGGGCTGGGCAACATCGCCGCCGCCGTGATCGGCGGCGACGGCAAGCGGCGGGGCCTGGTCTCGCTGCCCGGCATCGCCGGGCACCAGCGACCCTCGGTCCGGGAGTACGACTACCCCTTCGACGCCGAAGCCCTGCTGGTCATGCACAGTGACGGGGTGGTCGACCGCTGGCAGCTCGCCGACTATCCCGGTCTCGCCGACCGGTCGCCCCTCGTGGTGGCCGCGACGGTGCTGCGGGACGCCGGCACGCGCCGCGACGACGCCTGCGTCCTGGCCGCCCGGGCCTGGTCGTGACCGGGTCCGCCGGGGCGCCGCTGCTGCAGATGGCGCTGCGGGTCGAACACGACATCTTCGTCGTCCGGCAGCGGGGCCGTGAGGTCGCCGCCGCGGTGGGCCTTGAGCACCAGGACCAGGTCCGCATCGCCACGGCGCTCAGCGAGGTCGCCCGCGACCTGCTGCACTCGGTCGGCGGGGCGGAGGTGGCATTCGTCCTCGTGCACGACGCCGTCGACGGCAGGCGGCACCTGCGGGTGGACCTCGTCCCCGTGGGCCCGCTGCCCGACGGGCGCTACGAGCCGCAGTCCGGTGCGGTGGCGCGGTTGGTGGACAAGCTGGGCGTGGTGACACGCGAGGGGGATACGGTCGTGAGGATGTCCCGACGTGTTCCGGTCACCGCAGAGGTGCTGACCCCCGAGCGTCTCGCCGAGCTGCGGTCCGAGCTCGACCGGAACGCACCGGGCAGCGCCCTGGACGAGCTGGCCGCCCAGAACGCCCAGCTCATCGCCGCCCTGGACGAGGTACGCAGCCAGCGCGACGAGCTGGCCGTCCTCAACGAGGAGCTGGCCGAGACCAACCGCGGGGTGATGGCGCTCTACAACCAGCTCACCGAGGAGCTGGAGGAGACCAACCGCGGCGTGGTGGCCCTCTACGCCGAGCTGGACGAGAAGTCGGCGCAGCTGCGCGCGGCCAGCGAGTCGAAGAGCCGGTTCCTGGCGAACGTCAGCCACGAGCTGCGGGCCCCGGTCACCGCGATCATCGGCCTGGGCCGGCTGCTGGGCGACTCCGCCTCCGACCCGCTCACCGCCGAGCAGGCCCGCCAGGTCGGGCTGATCCGCTCCTCGGCGGGTGACCTCCTCACGCTGGTCAACGAGCTGCTCGACCTGGCCAAGGCCGAGTCGGGCCGGATCGAGCCCGACTGGGCCGAGGTCGACCTGCGGCCGGTCTTCGGCCAGTTGCGCGGCACGCTGCGGGCCCTGGCCACCCGGCCCGACGTCGAGCTGGTGGTGGAGGAGCCGCCCGTCCCGGCGACGCTGCGTACGGACGAGGTGCTGCTCGCCCAGGTCCTGCGCAACCTGCTGCACAACGGGCTCAAGTTCACCGAGCGCGGCGAGGTGCGGCTGCGGGCCGAGCGGCAGGACGAGCGCTGGTCGCTCATCGTCTCCGACACCGGCGCGGGCATCCCCCCGGAGTTGCAGGAGCGGATCTTCGAGGAGTTCTACCAGGTGCCCGGCGCGACCCGGGTCGGCGGAACGGGCCTCGGCCTGCCGTACGCGCGGCGGCTGGTGACCCTGCTCGGCGGCAGCCTCGTGGTGTCCAGCGAGCCGGGCCGGGGCAGCACGTTCACCGTCACACTGCCCGCGGGCGGAGCGTGACGTGGACGGCGGCCCGGCGACGGTACTGGTGGTCGACGACAGCCCCACCAAGCGCTACCTCCTGGTGAGCTGGCTGTCCCGGGCGGGCTTCGCGGTGCTGGAGGCCGAGAACGGCGCCGAGGCGCTGGCCCGGGTCGGGGTGGACCCGATCGACCTCGTGGTGCTCGACGTGCGGCTGCCCGACCTGAACGGCTTCGAGGTCTGCGAGCGGATCAAGGCGGCGCACCCGGCGATGCCGGTGATCCACGTGTCCGCGCACGCGGTGGACGTGGTGGACCGGGCGCAGGGGCTCACCCGGGGTGCGGACGCGTACCTGGCGGAGCCGATCGAGCCGGAGGAACTGGTCGCCACCTCCCACGCGGTGCTGCGCTACTACCGGGCCCGGCAGCGCGCGGAACTGCTCGCCGAACGGCTCCTCGGCCTGGCCGACACCACCATGGCGGTGCACTCCGCGCCGAACTTCG
Source organism: Micromonospora sp. USAFONa4 (assembly GCF_057197825.1). Lineage (NCBI taxonomy): Bacteria > Bacillati > Actinomycetota > Actinomycetes > Micromonosporales > Micromonosporaceae > Micromonospora > Micromonospora sp. USAFONa4. Next base: position 3,666,469 of record NZ_CM170072.1, read on the forward strand.
CGCGGCTGCTGGAGGCGGCGGCGGCCGGCGCCGCGCGGATCTTCAGGAGCCCGGCCGCCGTGGTCGCCGAGACGTTCGACGGCGACTGCCTCGCGGGGATCGCGGACGGCCCCGACGGCACGGCCACGATCGTCCCGTGGATCGTCGACGACACCGGGGTGCCGACCGGGACGACGGTCCGGGTGGACGATCCGGCCTCCTGGGGCCTGGTCGGATGGCCGGCGGACGACACGGTCACGGTGGTCGCCGCCCGGCTGCGCGAGGACCGGGCGCCGCTCTACGTCGTCGTGCCCACCGCCACGCAGACCGCCCACACCCCCGTGCTGCGGCAGCTCGCCCAGGCCGTCGCGGCGGCCGTGGAGGCGCAGCGCTCCTTCGACGAGGAGCACCGCATCGCGGTCACCCTCCAGCGCAGCCTGCTGCCGCGCCGGATACCGCAGGTCAACGGGCTCGACCTGGCTGTGCGCTACGAGCCGGCGAGCGCGCAGACCGAGGTGGGGGGCGACTTCTACGAGCTGGTGATGCTCGACGGCCACCTGCTGCTGGCGATCGGCGACGTGGCCGGTCACTCGCTGCACGCCGCGACGGTGATGGCCGAGCTGCGGCACGCGGTGCGGGCGTACGCGGTGGAGGGGCACCAGCCGGGCGAGATCCTGCACCGGGTCAACGAACTCATGCGCACCCTGCTCCCCGACGAGCTGGCCACGATCTGCGTGCTGCTGCTGCACCCGCCGAGCGGCCGGGTGCGGCTGGCCAGCGCCGGGCACCTGCCGCCGGCGCTCAGCATCGACGGCAAGGTGGAGTTCGTGCAGCACTCGGCCCCGCTGCTCGGGGTCCGCGCGCCCCGGCCGTCCGACCTGGAGTTCGTGCTGCCGGCCGGGGCGACGCTGGTGTTCTACACCGACGGACTGATCGAGCGGCGGGACACCACCATCGACGACGGGCTGGCCGCCCTGGCCGTGGCCGCCACCCGGGTCGACGACGACCTGGACCGGTTCTGCGAACGGCTCCTGGTCGAGCTGGCTCCGCCGGAGATCCACGACGACGTCGCCGTGGTGGCCCTCCGCCGCAACTGAGCCGGCCCCGCGCGGGGCGGCGACGGCGGGGCCACCCTCGTACCCTGAGCTGATGGCCACGAAGACTGGTGATCTGCTCGCAGCCGCGGCGCCCCGTGCCGTCGCGGTGGTCCGGGGCGTCTCGGACGACCAACTGGACCTGCCGACCCCGTGCAGCGACTACGCCGTGCGCGACCTGCTCAACCACCTCTACGACGTGGTGGTCAACTTCCAGGCCCTCGCCGGCAGGGGGCAGCCGGAGTGGGCGGAGAAGCCCGACCACCTGACCGAGGGCTGGCGGGACCGGTTCGAGGCGGAGACCGCGAAACTGGTCGAGGCGTGGTCGGACCCGGCCGCGCTGGAGGGGGTCTCGCCCGGGATGGGGCTGCCGCAGGAGACGGTCGGCACCATGGTGCTGCTCGACCTGACGGTGCACGCCTGGGACCTGGCCGTCGCCACCGGGCAGCCGTACCGCCCCGCGCCGGAGGCGCTGCCCCCGCTGTGCGCCCTGTGCGAGCAGATGGGGCCGGCGGCCCGGGAACAGGGCGTCTTCGCGGCGCCGGTGGGGACGTCGTCGTCGGACGCCGCCGAGATCGACCGTCTGCTCGCCCTGACCGGCCGGGACCCGGGCTGGTCGGCGGGCGCCTGACCTCGGAGCGCCACCAGGCCCGCGCGGCACCCCGCCGCGCGGGCCTCCTTGACAGTCACTATTCACCGGGTGAATAGTGACGCGGTGTCCACCCCGCACGTGTTGCTGGGCCTGCTGGCCGCCGGCAACCGGCACGGCTACGAGCTGAAGCGCGCCCACGACGAGCGCCTGCCCCGCGCCAAGCCGCTGGCCTTCGGGCAGGTCTACTCGACCCTCGGCCGGTTGCAGCGGGACGGCCTCGTGGCACCCGCCGGGCAGGAACGCGAGGGCGGTCCCGACCGCACCGCGTACTCGCTGACCGCCGACGGCCGGGCCGCGCTCCAGCGGTGGCTCGCCGAGGTCGAGCCACCGATGCCGTACGTCGCCAGCACGCTCTTCGCCAAGGTGGTCGTGGCGCTGCTGGTGGCCGACGCGGACCGGGCCCGGACCTACCTCGTCGCCCAGCGGCAGGCCCACACCGAGCGGCTGCGCGAGCTGACCGCGGTGAAGACGGCGCCCTCGGCCAGCCTCGACGACATCGTCGCGGCCGACTTCGCCATCGCCCATCTCGACGCCGACCTGCGGTGGTTGCAGACCACCCTGGGCCGCGTCGCCGACTGGCACCGGGAGGTGCACTCGTGACGCAACTTCAGGCTCGCGGCGTGGTCAAGGCCTACGGGCGGACACCCGCGCTGCGCGGCGTCACCGTCGACGTCGCCGAGGGGGAGATCGTCGCCGTCACCGGCCCGAGCGGCTGCGGCAAGTCCACCCTCCTGCACTGCCTCGCCGGCATCCTGCGTCCGGACGCCGGCGAGGTGAGCTGGAACGGGCACCGGATCGACACCTGGTCCGAGGCGGCACGGTCCAGGCTGCGGCGCACCGAGTTCGGGGTGCTCTTCCAGTTCGGCCAGCTCGTCGCCGAACTGACCGCCGCCGAGAACGTCGCCCTTCCGCTGCTCCTCGCCGGCACCCGGCGGCGGGAGGCGCGGACGGCGGCGCTGTCCTGGATGGAGCGGCTCGGCGTGGCCGACCTGGCCGACGTCCGGCCGGGCGAGATGTCCGGCGGGCAGCAGCAGCGCTGCGCGATGGCACGGGCGCTGGTCACCGAGCCCCGGGTGCTCTTCGCCGACGAGCCGACCGGCGCGCTGGACACGCTCACCGGCGAGCAGGTGCTCGTCCAACTCGTCCGGCTCGCCCGCGAGCAGCGGACCACGGTCGTCCTGGTCACCCACGAGCCGCAGATCGCCGCGTACGCCGACCGCGAGGTCATCCTCCGCGACGGCATGGTCGACCACACCGGGCTCGGCCTCGACACCCCGCTGCCGGGCAGCCGCCGGTGAGGCCGTCGACGCTGGTACGCCTCGCCCTGGCCGGCACCCGCACCGACACCGCCCGGGTGGCGCTGACCGCGCTCAGCGCCGCCCTGGCCACCCTCGTCGCCCTCGCCGCGCTCACCGTGCTCGCGATCCCCACCCCGCCCGCCACCGACGGCAACGGCAGCCGTTGGTCCCACCAGTACGCCAACCAGCTGCTCGTCGAGCCGGGGCTGCGCGGCGGCACGGCCTTCGCCCTGCTGCTGCTCATGATTCCCGTGCTGGCGTTGGCCGGGCAGTGCGCCCGGCTCGGCGCGCCGGCGCGGGACCGCCGGCTGGCCGCGTTCCGGCTGGCCGGCGCCACCCCCGGCCAGGTGACCCGGATCGCCGTGCTGGAGGCCGGCATGGCGAGCCTGCTCGGCACGCTGGCCGGCGCGTCGGTCCACTTCGTCGGCCGGGAGCTGCTCGACCGGCCCGACGCCCGGGGCCGGCTCGTCCTGCCCACCGACGTGCTGCCCACCCCCGGCGTGCTGGTGGCGGTGCTGGCGGGGCTGCCGGTCGTGGCGGCGCTGGCCACCGCGCTGATGCTGCGCCGGGTGAGCACGACCCCGTTCGGCGTGCTGCGTACGCACCGCCGGGAACGCGGCCCCCGACCGTGGGCGGGCGTCCTCATCGGCGCCGGGCTGGCCGCCTTCGTCGCCGTCGAACCGGTCACCCGCCTCTACGACCGGCGCGCCACCGACCCGCCGTCGTGGCTGGTGCCGGCGCTGCTGGTCAGCGGCGGGCTGGCCGCGATGATCGGGGTGGTCGTCGGCACCCGCTGGATCTCCTGGACCGCCGGGCGGATGCTGCACCGCTACGCCCGGGGGCCGGCCGCGCTGCTCGCCGCCCGCCGGTTGACGGCCGACCCGTGGGCGGGCAGCCGCACCTTCGCCGCACTGCTGGCGGCGGTGCTCCTCGGCGCGGGCGCGGCCGGGCTGCGGGAGTACTTCGTCGCGGCGGGCGAGCTGAGCCGGCGGACCGGCGGCGGACTGGCCGGCGACGACGGCTTCTACCTGCGGACCATGGACCTGGTGGACCTGGCGGTGGCGGTGGCCATGCTGGTCGCCGCCGGTGGGCTGGTCGTCGCGATGGTGGAGGGGATCACCGCCCGGCGGCGCGCGTACGCGGCCCTGGTGGCGACCGGGGTGCCCCGGCCCACGCTCGGCCGGTCCATCGCCTGGCAGTCGCTGGCGCCCGCCGTGCCGGCGGTGGCCGTCGCGCTCGCCGTGGGCCTGCTGCTGGCCCGGGGGCTCTTCCGCACGCCGACCGCCCGCCACTACGACGAGGTCTGCGACGCCACCGCCCAGCTCTGCGCCGACCCCGCCACCCGGGCGCGCCACACCCGGGTCGTGGCGATGCCGGACGTGACCGTGCCGCCCGACGTACCGCTGGAACAGCTGGCCCTGCTCGGAGCCGGCGCCCTGGCGGGGGTGCTGGCGACGGTCGGCGTCGGCCTGCTCTTCCTGCGCGCGAGCACGGCTGTCGAGGAGCTGCGGGTGACCTGAGCCGGGGGACGGCCCCCGTGCCGCGTCAGGCGGCGAACAGACCGGCGGAGAGCGCGAGCAGCGTCCCGGCGGCGGCGGAACAGCAGCAGACCAGCAGGAACGCGACCACCGCGAGGATCGCCCAGACGCGCCGGTCGCGCGCCGCCGCCCGCCACCCCGACGCCGGTACGCCCTCGGCCGGCTCGTCGTCGTCCACCTCGCCGGCCCCGGTCACCCGGGCAGTCTAGGTGCTGCTGGTCAGCCGGTGCCGGCCATCGCCGCGAGGCGGCGGGCGAGCAGGACGACGGACTCCCGCAGCTCCGGAGGCTCCAGCACCTCCGCCTCGAAGCCCAGCCGGGCCGCGTGCATGGCCAGCCAGTCCAGGTCGTCCCCGCCGATGGCGAGCACGCACCACCCGTCGCGATCGTCCTCGACGCGCCCCACCTGGGGCGGCACCAGCTTCCGCACCTGGTCGGGGTGGGCGCGTACCCGCACCCGGGCGAGATAGCGGTACGGCGCCCCGGTCACGGACCGCTGCACGTAGGCGACCGGATCCGGATGCTCCCTCGCCTGGAAGCGCCAGGTCGTCGCCGTCACCTCGCGCATCCGGTCCAGCCGGAAGGTGCGCCAGTCGGCGCGGTCGACATCCCAGGCCATCAGGTACCAGCGGCGGCCGGTGGTGACCATCCGCACCGGCTCGACCGTCCGCTCGTGCTCCCCGCCGTCGCGGCCGGCGTAGCGGAACCGGACCCGTACGGCGTCGCGGCAGGACCGCGCGAGCGTCACCAGCAGCTCCCCGTCGATCTCGACCCCGGGGCCGACGAGGGTCGCGGTGGCGCCGTGCACCGCCCGCACCTCGGCGCGCAGCCGGGCCGGCATCACCTGGTCGAGCTTCGTGAGGGCCCGCAGGGCCGCCTCGCCCGCCCCGGCGACCGTGCCTCCCGACGCCAACCGCAGGGAGACCGCCGTCGCGATCGCCTCCTCGTCGTCGAGGAGCAGCGGCGGCAGCCGGGTGCCCGCGCCGAGCTGGTAGCCGCCGCCGACGCCCGCCGTCGCGTGCACGGGGTAGCCGATCGCGCGCAGCCGCTCCACGTCGCGGCGTACGCAGCGGTCGGTGACCCCCAGCTCGGCGGCCAGCTCGGTGGCGGTCCAGGACGGCCGCCGCTGCAACAGCGCCAGCAGACGCAGCACCCGCTCGGTCGTCGCCTCCACAGTCACCCGCTCATCGTTGCACGGATAACGGAACGATCCTGTCCGCTATCTACGGGAGGCTGGGGCCATGACCGACCAGACCTGGAACCCCCTGCTCCGTGACCAGCTCGCCTGGCACTGGGCCAACCAGTTGCGCGACCGCCTCGACGGGCTCACCGACGACGAGTACTTCTGGGAGCCGGTAGCCGGCTGCTGGAACGTGCGCCCGCGCGGCACCGGTACCGCGCCCGTGCGGGCGGGGGCCGGCGCGATGACCATCGACTTCGCGATGCCGATACCCGACCCGGCACCGTTCACGACGATCGCCTGGCGACTCGGGCACGTGATCGTCGGCGTGCTCGCGATGCGCAACGCCACGCACTTCGGTCGCGTGCCCACCGACTACGAGTCGTTCGAGTACGCCGCGACCGCGACCGAGGCGCTCGACCAGCTCGACACGGAGTACGCCGCCTGGCAGGCCGGGGTCGAGTCCCTCGGCGAGAGCGGCCTCGCCCGGCGCTGCGGAAAGGCCGAGGGGCCGTACGCCGAGCGTTCCCTGGCGGAGCTGGTGCTGCACATCAACCGCGAGATGATCCACCATCTGGCCGAAGTGTGCCTGCTGCGCGACCTCCACCTGCACACTCATGGGCAGACCCGACAGGAGGCGAGCTGAGATGGCGCGCGACGTCCAGATCACTTTCGACTGCGCCGACCCGGCCGGGCTGGCGGCGTTCTGGGCCGACGTCCTCGGCTACCGGTTGCAGGCCCCGCCCGGAGGCTTCGAGTCGTGGGAGCAGGCACTGGAGGCGATGGGCGTGCCGCCCGAGAACCGCAACGACGCCTCGGGGCTGGTCGACCCCGAGGGCGCCCGGCCACGGCTGTTCTTCCAACGGGTACCGGAGGGGAAACAGGCCAAGAACCGCGTACACCTCGACGTGCGGGCCGCCCCCGGCCTTGAGGGTGACGCGCGGATGGCGGCCCTGGAGGCGGAGGCCGAGCGGCTCGTGTCCCGCGGCGCCACCCGGCTGCGGCGCCACGAGCCCGAGCCACCGCTCGGCGCCGGGCACATCGTGATGGCCGACCCCGAGGGCAACGAGTTCTGCCTCGACTGACCGGCCGCGCGATCGGGCAGGATGGGCCGATGGAGCTGGTCTCGATCGACGACGTCCGAACCGCCGCCGCCGACATCGCGGGCACCGTGTCGCGTACCCCGCTGCTGCGCACCGGGTGGGATCCGGAGCTGTGGCTCAAGCCGGAGAGCCTGCAACCGGTGGGGTCCTTCAAGCTGCGCGGCGCGACCCACGCGGTCGCCCGGCTGACGCCCGAGGAGCGGGCGCGCGGTGTGGTCACCCACTCCTCCGGCAACCACGGCCTGGCCCTGGCGTACGCGGCCCGCGCGGCCGGGGTGCCGTGCCGGATCGTGGTGCCCGAGGGCGCCCCGGCCGCGAAGGTGGACCGGATCCGGGCGCTGGGCGTCGAGGTGCTGCTGGTGCCGCCGCCGCGACGCGGGCCGGAGGCGGAGCGGATCGCCGCGACGACGGGTGCGGTGCTGGTGCCGCCCTTCGACGACCGGCGCGTCATCGCCGGGCAGGGCACGGTCGGGCTGGAGATCGTCGAGGACCTGCCCGACGTCGACGTGGTGCTGGTGCCCGTGGGCGGCGGCGGGCTCTCCTCCGGCGTCGCGACCGCGGTCACCGCCCTGCGCCCGGCGGCGACGGTGATCGGCGTCGAGCCGGAACTCGCCGCCGACGCGCGGGAGTCGCTGGCGGCCGGGTCGGTGGTGGTGTGGGGCGAGGAGCGCACCTACCGGACGATGGCCGACGGGCTGCGCCTGCCGCCGTCCGAGCTGACCCTCGCCCACCTGCGGGCCCGGCTCGACCGCATCGTCACCGTGACCGAGGAGGAGATCCGCGCCGCGATGGGTCGGCTGCTCTCCGACGCCCGCCTGGTCGTGGAACCGAGCGGCGCGGTGGCCGTGGCCGCTCGGCTGTTCCGCGCCGCCGAGCTGCCGCCCGGCCGTACGGTCGCCGTGGTCACCGGCGGCAACGTCGACCCGGCGGTGCTTGCGGGCGTCCTGCGCTGAGCGGGCGACGGGCGTCCTGCGCTGAGGCGTCAGGAAGGGCACCTTCCTATGCATAATCCGTCAAGAAGGTGCCCTTCCTGACCTGCAGGTCAGGCGCGGCCGAGGCGGTCGAGGATCCAGGCGTTGACGAACGCCTCCTCGCGCCAGGAGTCGTAACGGCCGCTGGGGCCGCCGTGGCCGGCGCCCATCTCGGTCTTCAGCAGGTAGTCGCCCTGCGGGGCGACCGCCCGCAGCCGGGCGATCCACTTCGCCGGCTCGTGGTAGAGCACCCGGGTGTCGTTGAGGCTGGTCACCGCGAGGATCGCCGGATAGTCCACGGCCCGCACGTTCTCGTACGGCGTGTAGGACTTCATGTAGGCGTAGACCTCCGGGTCGGCCAGCGGGTTGCCCCACTCCTCCCACTCGGTGACGGTCAGCGGCAGCGACGGGTCGAGGATCGAGGTGAGCGCGTCCACGAAGGGCACCTGCGCGACGATCCCGGCGAACGCGTCAGGGGCGATGTTGGCGACCGCCCCCATCAGCAGCCCACCGGCCGAGGCGCCCCGGGCCACGAGCCGGTCGCTGGTCGTCCAGCCCGCCTTGACCAGGTGTCGGGCGCAGGCCACGAAGTCGGTGAACGTGTTCTTCTTGGCCAGCAGCTTGCCCTGGTCGTACCAGCTGCGGCCCAGCTCGCCGCCGCCCCGGGTGTGCGCGACGGCGAAGATGACGCCCCGGTCCAGCAGGGAGAGCCGGGCGACGGAGAACCACGGGTCCATGCTCGCCTCGTACGAGCCGTAGCCGTAGATCACGCAGGGGGCGGAGCCGTCCTTCGGCGTGCCGGCCCGGCAGACCAGCGAGACCGGCACCCGGGTCCCGTCGTCGGCGAGCGCCCAGTCGCGGTGCTGCTCGTAGTCGGCCGGGTCGTACGCCCGCCCGTCCGGCCCGGGCTTCACCGGCTTCTGCCGGCGCAGCACCATCTGCCGGGTGACCAGGTCGTAGTCGTAGACCGAGTCGGGGGTGACGAGCGAGGCGTAGCGGAGCCGGATCTGCCCGGTGCGGTACTCCGGGTTGTCGTGCAGGCCGACGCTGTAGAGCGGCTCCGGGAAGTCGATGTCGAAGGCGTCGCCGCCGCCGACGGGCAGCACCCGCAGCCCGGTCAGCCCGTTGGTGCGCAGCGAGACGACCAGGTGGTCGGCGAAGGCGTCGACGGCCTCCAGCCGGGTGCCGGGGGAGTGCTCGATGAGCGGCACCCAGTCGCCGGGCGCGTCCGCCGAGGTGTACGCCAGCGCGAAGTCCTCCGCGCCGTCGTTGTGCAGGATCAGGAAGCGGTGCCCGTGGTGCTCGACGGTGTATTCGACGCCCTGCCGCCGGGGCGCCACGGACGCCGGCGCGCCGGTCGGGTTGCCGGCCGGGATCACCAGCACCTCACTGGTGATCTTGCTGTGCACGTCGATGAGGACGAACCGCTCCGAGCGGCTCAGCTCCACGCCGACCCAGAACCGCTCGTCGTCCTCCTGGTAGACCACCACGTCCTCGGTGGACGCCGTGCCCAGGGTGTGCCGCCAGACCCGGTTCGGACGCCACGTCTCGTCCACCGTCACGTAGAACAGCACGGAGGCGTCGGTGGACCAGGCGGTGCCGTAGAACGTGTCGGGCACCTCGTCGGGCAGCAGCTCGCCGGTGGACAGGTCCTTGACCCGCAGCGTGAACCGCTCGTCGCCGGAGAAGTCCGTGGAGTAGGCCAGCCACCGCCCGTCCGGGCTGACGTCGAACGCGCCGAGCGCGAAGAAGTCGTGCCCCTCGGCGAGCAGGTTGCCGTCGAGCAGCACCTCCTCGCCGTCGAGCGGCGCGCCGTCCGCGCTGACCGGGGGCTCGGTCTCGCCGTCGCGGACCGCCCGGCGGCACTGCACGCCGTACTGCTGGCCCTCGACCGTCCTGGTGTAGTACCAGTAGCCGCCCTTGCGGCCGGGCACCGACAGGTCGGTCTCCTGGGTGCGCCGGCGGATCTCCTCGAACAGGTCGGCGCGCAGCCCTTCGAGGTGCGCCGTCCGGGCCTCGGTGTACGCGTTCTCGGCGGTCAGGTAGGCGATCGTCTCCGGGTCGTCCTTGGCGGTGAGCCAGGCGTACTCGTCGACGACGGTGTCGCCGTGGTGGGTGCGCTCGCTGGGCACCCGCTTCGCCGTGGGCACGGGGGTCTCGGTGGTCACGGCGTCACGTTACCGGCCGCGCCCCGCCCGCCGCGCGGCCTCGTCAGCGACCCGCCGCCACACCTTTCGAACATGTGTACGATGGCCGGCATGGCGGCTGCAGCGAGTTCCACGGACCGGCCCGGAGCCCTCGACATCACGCGGCGGTTGACGGAGATCTGCGGCCCGCCGTTCGCCCGCTTCGCCGGCCCCGCCGACGAGGTGGCCGGCCGCCCGGCCCGCTGGGTGGCCGTCCCGGGCGGTCCGCGCGCGGCGGCCGAGGTGCTGCGGCTCGCCGCCCGGCACGACCTGACGGTGGTGCCGCGCGGCGCCGGCACGAAGATCGACTGGGGTGCCGCCCCCGACCGGGTCGACATCATGCTCGACACCGGCCGGCTGGCCGGGATCGGGCACGAGCCGGTCGGCGCGCCCACCACCGAGGTGGGGGCGGGCACCCCGCTGCGCGCGGTGCAGGCCACTCTGGACCGCACCGGGCAGCGCCTGGCGCTCGACGCCCCCTCGCCCGGGGCCACCCTCGGCGGCGTGCTCGCCGCCGGCGAGGCGGGACCGCTGCGGCACCGCCACGGCAGCCCCTGCGACCAGCTCGTCCGGGTGCGCTACCTCGACGCCGACGGCGAGCTCGTCGACGCCGGGGGCGGCGCGGCCGGGCTGGAGCTGGCCCGGCTGCTCTGCGGCTCGCAGGGGGCGCTCGGCGTGCTGGTCTCCGCGACTTTGCGGGTGCAGGCCGTCCCGGCCGGCCGGATCTGGGTCAGCCGACCGGTGTGGACCCCGCTGGAGGTGCACGACCTGGTCCGCACCGTGCTCGCCGCGCGCCTCGACCCGGCGGCGGTCGAGCTGGACCTGCCGGCCGGCGCGGGACCCCGGCCGCGCCAGGGCAGCCGGGCCGCCGCGATGGCCGCGCACCCGTCCATGGCGGGGCGCGTCCGCGGCGGCCCGGCCGGCGCCGGGCGGTTGGTGGTGCTGCTGGAGGGCGGCCCGGCCGACGTCGCCGAGCGCGCCGACCGGCTCGTCGCGCTCCTCGGCCCGGGCGCTGCCGCCAGCCACGCCGCGCCCGAGTGGTGGCGGCGCTATCCGTTCGGCCCGGGCGACACGGCGCTGCGCATCGAGGTGCCGATCGCCGACCTGCACGCCGCCGTCTACGCGCTGCGGGACGCCGCCGGCGGCCCCGTCCCGGTGCGCGGCTCCGCCGGCCTCGGCGTGGTGCACGCGGCCCTGCCCGCTGCCATGTCCCCCGACCGGGTGGCGTCGATCCTGGCCGCCGTCCGTGGCGTGCTCCTCGCCCGGCAGGGCCGGTGCGTGGTGGTCTCCGCGCCGGCGGCCGTCCGGCGGGCCGTCGACCTCTGGGGCGAGCTGGCCGGGCTGGCCCGGCTGCGCGCGGCCAAGGAACACCTCGATCCCCACCGCCGCCTCGCCCCGGGCCGCCTCCCGGGCGGCCTCTGACCGCTCCGGCCAGCTCCGGGCGCGAGCGGGGCGGAAGGGCGGCGTGGCCGGGGTCGCGCGCGGCTCAGTCCATCCACCAGCGGTGCAGGCCGGCGCCGACCGGCGTGAAACGGCTCGCGGCCACGACCACCGCGCCCAGGGTCAGGGCGAGCAGCATCCGCCACGTGCGGCGGGACATGGCCGACCGGTCCCGGACCAGCAGGACCACGGCGTGGACCGCCAGCAGCGGCCCGGCGACCAGGCCGGCGAGGTAGAGCAGCGACACCGCGCCGTACAGCCAGATGAGGGGGTTCGCTCCGCTCAGGCCGAACGGCACCACGTCCTTCGGGTCGTACGCCCCGCTGCGCATCTCCTCGGGGCCGACCCCGGCGGCGGCCATCCGGCCGACCCAGAGCGCGAGGACGACGACGAAGGCGGCGGTGAGCGCCGACTGGGCGGCGACGGTGCTGCGCAGCAGCGGCGGACGCTCGGCGGGTGCATCGACGGTGCTCGACATGCGGTCAGCCTAGCCAACTCGTCCGGCGGCGCCGGCCGGTCCGCCTGCTCGACCGGCCGTCCGCACCGGTGCCCGCCGCCGCGATCGTCCGGCCCGATCGCGGCGTGCCGGCCCCTCGCGTCGACGGTGCCGCGACCCGTGCCGGCCCGGCCACCGCTGCTCAGGTCGCGTCGTTGCGGAGCACCAGGATGGCGATGTCGTCGCGGGGCGCCTCGGCCGAGAAGCCGATCGCCGTCGAGCGGAGCCGGGCCGCGATCACGTCGGCCGGGTAGCCGGCCAGCGGGGCGGCGGCGTCGCGCAGCCGGTCGGTGCCGAACAGCTCCCGGCCGCGCCGCCGCTCGGTGACCCCGTCGGTGTAGAAGACCAGCGAGTCCCCCGGGGCGAGCGGCACCTCGGCCGTCGGGGAGGCGATCGAGTCGAGCAGGCCGAGGGCGGTGCCGCCGGTGCCGACGAAACGCGCGCCACCGCCGGCGGGCAGCAGCACCGGCCGGTCGTGGCCGGCGAGGTGCAGGGAGACGTCGAGCCGGTCGCCGTCGCCGGGGCCGACCGCCGCCAGGGCCAGCGTGCAGTAGCGCCCGCCGCCCCGCTCGAGCAGCGTCTCGTTGACCCGGGCCAGCGCCTCCGGCAGCGGCTTGCCGTCGCCCACCAGCACCCGGATGACGTCGCGGACCAGGCCGGTGACCGTCGCCGCCTGCACCCCCTTGCCCGAGACGTCGCCGATCACCACCAGCCAGCGGCCGTCCGGCAGGGGCACCACGTCGTAGAAGTCGCCGCCGACATCGACGTCGCCGCCGGTCGGGACGTACTCGGCGGCGAAGCCGATGCTCTCGACCACGGGCAGCACCGGCGGCAGCAGCGACTGCTGGAGGGTGTGCGCGACGCGCCGGCGCTCGGCGTGGATCCGGGCGTTCTCGATCGCCAGCGCCGCCCGCCGGGCGACGTCCTCCAGCACGGCGACCTCGTCCGGGTCGTGCCGGTGCCGCTGGTGCCGGCCGACGGCCAGGGTGCCCAGCCGCTGGCCCCGCGCGATCAGCGGGACGGCGAAGCCCTCCATCGGCGCGCCGAGCGGCATCTGGGTGCCGTTGCGCGACGCCTCGCGCAGCCGGGCCTGGACCGAGTCCGGGCCGGTCTCCGCGAGCACCTGGTGCAGCTGGGGCAGCACCGACTCGTCGGCGTGGCTGGCTGCCGCGAGGCGGAGCCGGCCCCACTCGTCGGTCGTGTGGACCGCGCACCACTGCCCGAGCCGGGGCACCACGAGCTGGGGGACGAGCGCCATGGTCAACTCGACGTCCAGCGACTGCGCGAGCAGCTCGCTGGCCTCGGCGAGGAAGGTCAGCCAGGCCTGCCGGCGGACGTCCGCCCGGCGCAGCCGGTCGTTCTCCAGGTGCAGCGAGAGCCGCTCGGCCATCAGCACGGCCAGCGGTCGCGCGTACGCCGACGGTGCCGCGTCCAGCACCAGTTCACCGGTGTAGGGCCGGTGCACGGCCAGCGCCACCCGGAGCAGCTCGTTGCCGGTCCGGGGCTGGCGGCCGTACCGGGCCAGCACCTGGGTGCCCTGCCCGTCCCCCCGGTCCAGCCGCACGACCCCGCCCGCCGCGCCGACCATCTCCGCTACCCGGGTGAGCAGGCTGGTCGCGAAGTCGGGCAGCGGATCCTCGGCGTACGGGTCGGGGGTGGTCTGCATCAGCTCGCTCATGGCCCCGGCGCTCGGCGCAGAGCTCTCCGGGGTCGCCGGTGCGCCGCCGCCGGCGGTCGCCGCGCCGGGCATCCGCGCGTGCCGGTTGCCCGTGGCCGGGCCGGGCAGGTCCAGCCGGAACCACACCCCCTTGCCGGTGGGCAGGTAGGTGGTGCCCCAGCGGCTGGCGAAGTGGTCGACCAGCAGCAGCCCCCGGCCGCGCTCGGAGACCTCGTCGATGTCGGTGGCGTCGTTGCGGACCCCGACGGTCAGCTCCTCGACCGGGCCGGCGGCGAAATCGGACACGGTGACGGTGATCCCGACCGGGTCGGCGACCACCTCGACGTCCAGTTCGGTGCGGGCGTGCTCCACCGCGTTGGTGGAGAGTTCGGTGGTGAGCAGCATGGCCTCGTTGGCCAGTTGGTCCAGGTGGGCCTCGGTGAGGACGGACCGCACGAGGGCCCGCGCGGCGGCCGGCGTACGCCGGTCTGCGGGGAGCCGGACGCGCCGGACGTGCTCGTCTCGGCCCCCGGTCGCCGCGGGCCCCGTCTCCGCTGACACCCCCGTATCCTCCACCGCCACCCGTGCGGGTGCCAAGCCGATCCCCGGACGGGCGCCCCCCGCCCCACCCTCCCGCCTCGTCGATCATGCATTTGTGGTGGGCGATCGACGGCTTTCGACCCGATCCGTCAGGCACCACAACTGCATGATCGGCGCCGGGGGGCGGAGGCCCGGGGGCGGGGTCGGGCGCGTGGGCGTGGCGCGGACGGGGCCACGGGCACAATGGGGGCATGGCCGGTGTCGGCAGGAGCCGGTGGCCCCGAGCTGAGCGAGGAATGATGACCACGAAACAGTCGGCGACCGTGGACCAGTCCGCGCCCGACCACGAGGCGCTCCTCGGCGAGCTGACCGAGGCGCTGCGGCGGGTGCGCGGGGGCGACCTGAAGGTGCGGCTGCCCCGCCGGGCCGGCCGCGCCGGTGAGGTCGCGGACGCCTTCAACGAGGTCGTGTCGCTCCAGGAGCAGCAGTACCTCGACCTGCGGCGGATCAGCCGGATCGTGGGCCGGGACGGCCGGCTCACCGAGCGCCTGGACGACGAGGGGCTGGACGGCTCCTGGGCGGAGGGGCAGCGGGCGGTCAACTCGCTCATCGACGACCTGGGCCGGCCGACCACCGAGATCGCCCGGGTCATCGTCGCGGTAGCCGACGGCGACCTCTCCCAGCACATGGCGCTGGAGATCGACGGCCGGCCGCTGCGCGGTGAGTACCTGCGCATCGGCCGCACGGTCAACACGATGGTCGACCAGCTCTCGTCCTTCTCGAACGAGGTCACCCGCGTCGCCCGGGAGGTGGGCACCGAGGGCAAGCTCGGCGGCCAGGCCGACGTGCGCGGCGTCGCCGGCACCTGGAAGGACCTCACCGACTCGGTGAACACCATGGCGTCGAACCTGACCGGCCAGGTGCGGTCGATCTCCCAGGTGGCGACGGCGGTGGCCAAGGGCGACCTGTCGCAGAAGATCACGGTCAGCGCGCGTGGCGAGGTCGCCGAGCTGGCCGACACGATGAACTACCTCACCGACACCCTGCGGCTCTTCGCCGAGCAGGTGACCCGGGTGGCCCGCGAGGTGGGCACCGAGGGCAAGCTCGGCGGGCAGGCCGACGTGCCGAACGTGGCCGGCACGTGGAAGGACCTGACCGACAGCGTCAACTCGATGGCGTCGAACCTGACCGCCCAGGTGCGCAACATCGCCCAGGTCTCCACGGCGGTGGCCCGGGGCGACCTGTCGCAGAAGATCACCGTGGCGGCGCAGGGCGAGATCCTGGAGTTGAAGGACACCGTCAACACGATGGTGGACCAGCTGTCGTCGTTCGCCGACGAGGTCACGCGGGTCGCGCGTGAGGTGGGCATCGAGGGCAAGCTGGGCGGCCAGGCCCAGGTGCGCGGCGTCTCCGGCACCTGGCGGGACCTCACCGAGAACGTCAACCAGCTCGCCGGCAACCTGACCAGCCAGGTGCGCAACATCTCCCAGGTCTCCACCGCGGTGGCGAAGGGCGACCTGTCGCAGAAGATCACGGTCGACGCCCAGGGCGAGATCCTGGAGCTGAAGAACACCGTCAACACGATGGTGGACCAGCTGTCGTCGTTCGCCGACGAGGTCACGCGCGTCGCGCGCGAGGTGGGCACGGAGGGCAAGCTCGGCGGCCAGGCCCAGGTCAAGGGCGTCTCGGGTACGTGGCGGGACCTGACCGACAACGTGAACTCGATGGCGTCGAACCTGACGTCGCAGGTGCGCAACATCGCCTCGGTCACCACGGCCGTGGCGAAGGGCGACCTGTCGCAGAAGATCACGGTCGACGCCCGGGGCGAGATCCTGGAGCTGAAGTCCACGGTCAACACGATGGTGGACCAGCTCTCGTCGTTCGCCGACGAGGTGACGCGGGTGGCCCGCGAGGTGGGCACGGAGGGCAAGCTCGGCGGTCAGGCCCAGGTGCGGGGCGTCGCCGGCACCTGGCGGGACCTGACCGACAACGTGAACTCGATGGCCTCGAACCTCACCGCCCAGGTGCGGAACATCGCCCAGGTCTCCACGGCCGTGGCGAAGGGTGACCTGTCGCAGAAGATCACCGTTGATGCCCGGGGCGAGATCCTGGAGCTGAAGTCGACGGTGAACACGATGGTGGACCAGCTGTCGTCGTTCGCCGACGAGGTCACGCGCGTCGCGCGCGAGGTGGGCACGGAGGGCAAGCTCGGCGGTCAGGCCCAGGTCAAGGGCGTCTCGGGCACGTGGCGGGACCTGACCGACAACGTGAACTCGATGGCGTCGAACCTGACGTCGCAGGTGCGCAACATCGCCTCGGTCACCACGGCCGTGGCGAAGGGTGACCTGTCGCAGAAGATCACGGTCGACGCCCAGGGCGAGATCCTGGAGCTGAAGTCCACGGTCAACACGATGGTGGACCAGCTCTCGTCGTTCGCCGACGAGGTCACCCGGGTCGCGCGCGAGGTCGGCAGCGAGGGCAAGCTCGGCGGCCAGGCCCAGGTCAAGGGCGTCTCCGGCACGTGGCGGGACCTCACCGAGAACGTCAACCAGCTCGCCTCGACCCTCACCACCCAGCTGCGCGCCATCGCGCAGGTCTCCACCTCGGTGACCCGGGGCGACCTGACCCAGCGGATCGCGGTCAAGGCGCAGGGCGAGGTCGCCGAGCTGAAGGACAACATCAACCAGATGATCGTCACCCTCCGGGAGACGACCAAGAAGAACGCCGAGCAGGGCTGGCTCGACTCGAACCTGGCCCGGATCGGCGGGCTCCTCCAGGGGCAGCGCGACCTCGGCGAGGTCTGCCGCATGATCATGATGGAGGTGACCCCGCTGGTCGACGCGCAGCTCGGCGCGTTCTTCCTGGCGGACACGTCCGAGGGCGTGATGCGGCTGCGGTTGACCGCCTCCTACGGCTACGTCGCCCGGGGGCACGAGGTCACCTTCGGCCCCGGCGAGGGGCTGGTCGGGCAGGCCGCCCTGTCCCGCCGCACCATCCGGATGGGCGGGGTGCCGGACAGCAAGCTGATGCTCCGCTCCGGGCTGGCCGAGACCCCGCCGGCCGACCTGGTCGTACTGCCCGTGCTCTTCGAGGGCGAGCTGCTCGGGGTCATCGAGTTCGCCAGCGTGGCGGCCTTCTCCGAGCTGCACCTGTCGTTCCTGGAGCGGCTCGTGCTCACCACCGGCGTCGCCGTCAACACCATCCAGGCCAACCGGCGTACGGAGGAACTGCTCGCGCAGTCGCAGCGGCTCGCCCACGAGATGCAGGAGCAGTCGGCGGAACTCCAGCGCACCAACGCCGAGCTGGAGGACAAGGCGCAGCTGCTCTCGGAGCAGAAGGGCAACATCGAGACGAAGAACCGGGAGATCGAGCTGGCCCGCCTCGGCCTGGAGGAGAAGGCCCAGCAGCTCACGCGGGCGTCGGCGTACAAGTCGGAGTTCCTGGCCAACATGAGCCACGAGCTGCGTACGCCGCTGAACTCGCTGCTGCTGTTGGCCCGGCTGCTGGCCGAGAACTCGGAGCAGAACCTCACGCCGAAGCAGATCGAGTTCGCCCGGACGATCCACGGCGCCGGCTCCGACCTGCTGTCGCTGATCGACGACATCCTGGACCTGTCCAAGATCGAGGCGGGGCGGATGGACGTCGAGCCCACCGCCGTCCGGTTCGACGAGATCCGCGGGTACGTGGAGCAGGCGTTCGCGCCACAGGCCGAGGAGAAGGGCCTGGACTTCCAGGTACGGATCAGCAAGGACCTGCCGGAGGCGCTGGTCACCGACGCCCAGCGACTCCAGCAGATCCTGCGCAACCTGCTCTCCAACGCGGTCAAGTTCACCGACAACGGGGCGGTGACGCTGCGGATCGCGCCGGCGCCCGACAACGCGGTCTTCGACGTGCCGGCCCTGACCAACGCGCAGCAGGTCATCGCGTTCACCGTGGTCGACACCGGCATCGGCATCTCCGACGACAAGCTGTCGCTGATCTTCGAGGCGTTCCAGCAGGCCGACGGCACCACCAGCCGTCGCTACGGCGGTACGGGGCTGGGGCTTTCGATCAGCCGGGACCTGGCCCGGCTGCTGGGCGGCAGCATCGTGGTGGCGTCGGCACCCGGCCAGGGCTCGACGTTCACCCTCTTCGTACCGGACGTGCTCGCCCCGGACGCGGTGGTCGCGCCGCTGCCGCCGTCACCGGCGCGGGCCGGGCTGCCGTCCTCGCTGCTCATGCCCCCGCCGGAGCTGCCCGAGCCGGCCTCCACGCCGGCCACCCGGCGGCTGGAGGGCACCACCGTGCTGATCGTCGACGACGACGTCCGGAACGTCTTCGCGCTGACCAGCGCGTTGGAACTGCACGGCCTGACCGTGTTGTACTCGGACAACGGGGCGGACGGCGTCCGCCTGCTGGCCGAGCATCCGGAGGTGGACATCGTCCTGATGGATGCGATGATGCCCGATCAGGACGGATACGAGACGACCCGACAGATCAGGCGCAACCACCGGTTCGCCGACCTGCCGATCGTCTTCCTGACCGCCAAGGCCATGCCCGGCGACCGCGAGTCGGCGCTGGCGGCCGGGGGAAGTGACTACATCACCAAGCCCGTCGACCTGGACGAGTTGATCGAACTCATGTCGTCCTGGATCAGCGGCAGCCGAACCGAGGAGAGTTCGTGACCCAGATGGCAAAGGCGCTGCTGGTGGACGACCGCCGGGAGAACCTGATGGCACTGGAGGCGATTCTCCAGGGCCTGCCGGTCCAGTCCGTCGCCGTGGAGAGCGGCGAGGCGGCCCTGAAGCAGCTGCTGGTCGACGACTTCGCGGTGATCCTGCTGGACGCCCAGATGCCGGACATGGACGGCTTCGAGACGGCCAGTCACATCAAGCGCCGCGAGCGTACGCGGCACGTGCCGATCATCTTCCTCACCGCCGCCGACCGGGACGCCCAGCTCGCGCTGCGCGGTTACGCGGTCGGCGCGGTCGACTACCTGACCAAGCCGTTCGACCCGTGGGTGCTGCGGGCCAAGGTGTCGGTCTTCGTCGAGCTGTGGGTGAAGACCCGGCAGCTCGCCGCCCAGTCGGATCTGGTGCGGGACCGGGACGCGCAGCTGCGGGTGCTGACCGACGCGGTCGACGAGGCCACCGCGATGCTGCGCCTCGACGATCAGGATTCCCGCGACCGCGCGGTGCAGCTCCTGGAACAGGCCCGCTGGGGCAACACCCCCTGACCCACCCACCCACCCCACCGCCCGGCCCGGTCCCCCTGGGCTCCCGCCCCGGGGTTCCGTCCGGTGATCATGAGGTTAGCTGTGTGGAATGGCCGGATTGTCCGGGCTAACCTCATGATCAACACCAGGAAGGCAGGGCCGGGCGGGGAAGGGCAGGGCCGGGCGGTTGAGTCAGCCCGTGGTCTGGTCGTTGCGGATCATCAGGGCGCTGCGCAGGCCGGTGATGTCCAGGACGCGGAGCAGGAAGTCGCCGACGTTGGTCAGGATCAGCAGGCTCTGCGCGTGGCTGGCCTTGCGGCTGAGTACGACGAGGGTGCCCAGGCCCTGTGAGTCGCAGAAGGTGACCCCGCCGAGGTCGAGCACGATGCGCGGCGGCGGGTCGGCGAGGACCTCGTTGACGACGGTCGACAGCTGGGCGGCCGTGAGCATGTCGATCTCACCGGCCAGGCGAAGCACAGCTTCGTCGCCCGTCCGGTGTAGCGTGATGGACAGTTCGGCACGATCCACCGGGTCAGCCTAGCGCGATCCGGGCCACCCGGCCCGTCGAGCGCTGGCGGTCGACCCGGCCGGGCGCGGCGACCGCGCTCCCGCGCACGGGAGCGCCCCCGCACCAGGGCGACAGCGGCCCGTCCCGCACACCCGGGAGCGGACACGCCTCGCGCCGTGGGAGCAGGAAACGCCCGCACGGCAGGACCGGAGGCGCTCCCAGGGCGTCGGGAACGGGGATGCCCCGGGCTGCCGGACGTGACGCCGCCGGGACGGCGGTCAGGGCCGGCCCGGGTGAGCCTGGTAACCCCGGTACGGGGTGCCTGCCGATTCGCCGCCCGACGCTGACACAATGGCGGCATCGTGACCGATATGTTTCCCGCCGGATCCGGCCGCTACCCGGCCGAAGCACCGGCCTCCGAGGCCCTGTTCGACCGCGCCAAGGCCATCGTGCCCGGCGGGGTGAACTCTCCCGTGCGCGCGTTCCGTGCCGTCGGCGGCACGCCGCGCTTCATGGTCCGGGGGGAGGGGCCCTGGCTCTACGACGCCGACGACCGGCGCTACGTCGACCTGGTCTCCTCCTGGGGCCCGCTGATCCTCGGTCACGCGCACCCGGAGGTCGTGGACGCGATCAGGTCGGCCGCGACCCGGGGCACCAGCTTCGGCACCCCCACCCCGGGCGAGGTCGAGCTGGCCGCCGAGATCGTCGACCGCACGCCGGTCGAGCAGGTCCGGCTGGTCAACTCCGGCACCGAGGCCACGATGTCGGCGATCCGGCTGGCGCGCGGCTTCACCGGCCGCTCCCGGATCGTCAAGTTCTCCGGTTGCTACCACGGGCACTCCGACGGCCTGCTGGCCGCCGCCGGCTCGGGGGTGGCCACCCTCGGTCTGCCCGACTCGCCGGGGGTGACCGGGGCGGCGGCGGGCGACACGATCGTGCTGCCGTACAACGACGTCGCCGCCGTGGAGCAGGCGTTCGCCGCCGAGGGTCAGCACATCGCCGCGATCATCACCGAGGCCGCCGCCGGCAACATGGGCGTGGTCGCCCCGCGCGACGGCTTCAACTCCCAGCTCGCCCGGATCGCGCACGCGCACGGGGCGCTGCTCATCGTCGACGAGGTGATGACCGGGTTCCGGGTCTCCCGCGCCGGCTGGCACGGCCTCGACCCATCCGACGCCGACCTGTGGACGTACGGCAAGGTCATGGGTGGTGGGCTGCCGGCCGCGGCGTTCGGCGGGCGCGCGGAGATCATGGAGCGACTGGCCCCCGCCGGCCCGGTCTACCAGGCCGGCACCCTCTCCGGTAACCCGCTGGCCTGCGCCGCCGGCCTGGCCACCCTGCGGCTGGCCGACGACGCGCTCTACCGCAGGCTCGACGACACGGCCGCCGTCGTGGGCAGGCTCGCCGCGGACGCGCTGGCCGCCGCCGGGGTCCCGCACCGGCTGTCGTACGCGGGAAACATGTTCTCGGTCTTCTTCACCGACGCCGACGTGGTCGACTACGACAGCGCCCGCACCCAGCAGGTGCCGGCGTTCAAGGCGTTCTTCCACGCGATGCTCGCGGGCGGCGTCTACCTGCCGCCGAGCGCGTTCGAGGCGTGGTTCGTGTCTGCGGCGCTGGACGACGCCGCTCTGGAGCAGATCGCCGCCGCCCTGCCGGTGGCGGCCAACGCTGCGGCAGCGGCCGGTCACGGGGGGTAGCTTACGGTGAGCAAGACGGTGGTCCACGTGCTGCGGCACGGCGAGGTACACAACCCGGACGGCATCCTCTACGGCCGGCTGCCGGGCTTCCGGCTCTCCGAGCTCGGCGTGCAGATGGCCAAGGCCGCCGCGCAGGGGCTGGCCGAGCGGGAGGTCGTGCACGTGGTGGCCAGCCCGCTGGAGCGCGCCCAGCAGACGGCCGAGCCCATCGCCGGGCAGTTCGGGCTGC
Source organism: Micromonospora sp. USAFONa4 (assembly GCF_057197825.1). Classification (NCBI taxonomy): domain Bacteria; kingdom Bacillati; phylum Actinomycetota; class Actinomycetes; order Micromonosporales; family Micromonosporaceae; genus Micromonospora; species Micromonospora sp. USAFONa4. The sequence goes on from NZ_CM170072.1 coordinate 3,688,233, forward strand.
CGGTCGGCGTGGACGAGCGGCTCATCGAGAGCGCCAACTGGTTCGAGGGCAAGAAGGTGTCCCCCGGCGACGGCTCGTTCCGCGACCCGCGTAACTGGTGGGTGCTGCGGGACCCGGTCACCCCGTCCTGGGGCGAGGCGTACCGGGCCATCGCAGAGCGGATGTTCGCCGCCCTGCACGCCGCCCGGGTTGCCGCAGAGGGGCGCGAGGCCGTGCTGGTCTCCCACCAGCTGCCGATCTGGACGCTGCGCCGCCACGTCGAGCGCAAGCGGCTCTGGCACGACCCGCGCAAGCGCCAGTGCGGGCTCGCCAGCCTCACCTCCTTCCACTTCGACGGCGCCAAGGTGGTCGGCATCGGCTACTCCGAGCCGGCCGCGCACCTGATCGCGATGTCGCCGACAGCCAGGACGGCCAAGGGGGCCTGATGAACGCCCGGAGGTTGACCGCGGGTCTGCTCGCCGCCGTCGTGACGGTGGCGCTGGCCGGCTGCTCGTCGCGCGACGGCGAGGAGGCGTGCGACAACTCCGGCGGCATCATCGAGTGCGCCCCCGACCAGCGCTCGGCCGCCCCGAAGCTCGCCGGTGAGCTGCTCACCGGCGGCAGCCACGACGTGGCGAGGGACCGCGGCCAGGTCGTGGTGGTCAACTTTTGGGGCTCGTGGTGCGCGCCGTGCCGGGCGGAGGCGGACGACCTGGAGAACACGTACCAGGCCACGAAGGCCTCCGGGGTGACCTTCCTGGGCATCAACATCCAGGACCAGCGGGACAAGGCGCTCGCCTTCGAGGAGAGCTTCAAGGTCACCTACCCGAGCCTCTTCGACCCGCCGAGCCGGCTGGCGCTGGCCCTGGACATCCCGCCGAACACCATCCCGGCCACCGTCGTGCTGGACCGGGACGGCCGGATCGCTGTGGTGATCCGCGCCGCGGTGAAGCAGGAGGGCCTCCAGCCCATCGTCGAGCGGATCGCGGCCGAGAAGCCCGCCCCCAACGGTTCCCGCTGATGGGCGAGACGTTCTCCGAACTCGCCCAGTCGGGTCCGCTGCTGCTCGCCATCGGCGCGGCGGCGCTCGCGGGGCTGGTCAGCTTCCTCTCCCCGTGCGTGCTCCCGCTGGTGCCGGGCTACCTGTCGTACGTCACCGGCCTCGCCGGCGCCGACCTCGAAACCCGCCGCCGGCAGGTCGGGAAGGGCCTTCCGTCAACGGATTCGGTAGCGGAAGGGCCCCTTCCTCACACCGAGGGCGGTGAGGGCGGGGTGGCGGTGCGGGAGCGCACCGAACCGACGAGGGCCGCGGTCAAGGGCCGGGTGCTCGCCGGCACGCTGCTCTTCATCGCGGGCTTCACCGTCGTCTTCACCGCCACCGCGATCCTCTTCGCCAGCGTCGGCCGGGTCTTCTTCGAGTACGAGCGGACGCTGGAGATCGTCATCGGCGCGCTGATCGTCGTGCTCGGGCTGAGCTACGTGGGGCTGGTCCCGGGGTTGCAGCGGGAGTTCCGTTTCCAGCGGCTGCCCGCCGCCGGGCTGCTCGGCGCGCCGGTCTTCGGCGCGGTCTTCGCGCTCAGCTGGGTGCCCTGCGTCGGCCCGACCCTCGGCGCGGTGATCGGCATGGCCGCCGTCGGCGGGCAGACCGACCGGGCCGCGGTGCTCGCCGTGGCGTACTGCCTCGGGCTGGGGATACCGTTCGTCGTCTTCGGGCTGGGCTTCGAGCGGCTGCTCGGGGTGTTCCGCGCGGTCCGGCGCAACAGCCGCTGGGTCACCCGGGTGGGCGGGGCGCTGCTGATCCTGATCGGCCTCGCGCTGGTCACCGGCGGCTGGACGAACTTCGTGATCTGGTTGCAGACCACCGTCGGGGTGGGCGAGGTGAGCATCTGATGACCGCCGTCGACGAGCGGCCGGCACCGCCGGCCGAGACCCCACGGCGCCGGCCCAACCGCCTGCTGGCCCTGCTGCGCAACTCGTGGCGGCAGCTCACCAGCATGCGTACGGCCCTGGTGTTGCTCTTCCTGCTCGCGGTGGCCGCCATTCCCGGCTCGGTGCTGCCGCAGCGCGGGGTCAACCCGGAGGACGTGCGGGACTACTTCACCGCGCACCCCGACCTGGCCCCGGTGCTGGACCGGATCGGCGCCTTCGAGGCGTTCGGCTCGGTCTGGTTCTCCGCGATCTACGTGCTGCTCTTCACCTCGCTGATCGGCTGCATCACGCCCCGGCTGCGCGACCACGTGCGGGCGCTGCGGTCGAAGCCGCCGGCCGCGCCGAGGCGGCTGGACCGGCTGCCGCAGCACACCGTGCTGTCCGCGCCCGAGGGGGGCGCGGCGGCGATCGCGGAGGTGCTGCGCCGGCGGCGCTGGCGGGTGGTGGTCCGTGGCGACGAGGTCTCCGCCGAGAAGGGTTACCTCAAGGAGACCGGCAACCTGCTCTTCCACAGCTCGTTGGTGCTCGTGCTGGTCGGCGTCGCGCTCGGCTCCTGGTACGGCTGGAGCGGCAACAAGCTGCTGGTGGCCGGCAAGGACAACGCGTTCTGCAACACCCGCCAGCAGTACGCCGAGAGCAAGCTCGGCCCCCGCGTCAGCAGCGCCGACCTGCCGGGCTTCTGCATCCAGCTCGACGACTTCGACGCCCGGTTCCTGGAGTCCGGCCAGCCGGAGTTCTTCGACGCCAGGGTGACCGTGGACGAGGCCGACGGCGAGCGGCGGCAGGCCAACTTCTCGGTCAACTCCCCGCTGCGCCTCGACGGCGCGAACGTCTACCTGCTCGGTCACGGCTATGCCCCGGTGATCCGCTACACCGACCGGTTCGGCCAGTCCCAGACCAGCAACTTCCCGTTCCTGACGACCGGCGACGTCGGGCTGACCAGCGAGGGGCTGGCGGCGTTCCCGGACATCAACGTGGACCCGGCCACGGGTGAGCGGGACGCGAACACGCAGATGGCCTTCTCCGGTATCTACCTGCCGACGGCGCCGGCCGCCGCGCCGTTCGCCCGCTCCGAGTACCCGACCGAGCGGAATCCGGCGCTGAACCTCGTCGCCTACCGGGGCAACCTGGGCATGGACGCCGGCATCCCCGGCTCGGTCTACGAGCTGGACCAGCGGCAGGTGGAGGCCGGCAAGGTCAAGGAGGTCGGCACCAAGCTGCTCCGCAAGGGCGAGAGCTGGAAGCTGGACGACGGCACCACGCTCGAGTTCCTGGGCACCGTGCCGTACATCACGCTGTCGGTCCGGTACGACCCCGGCTCGACGCTGCTGCTGGTCAGCTCCGCCGTCCTGCTGGTCGGGCTGATGGGCTCGCTGTTCGGGCGGCGTCGCCGGGTCTTCTTCCGGGTGCTGCCGGCCGGTGCCGCCGACCCCACGAGTGGATCTCCGACGAGCGGTAGTAGTTTGGTCGAGGCCGGTGGCCTGCCGCGCACCGACCATCCCGGGTTCGCCGACGAGTTCGCGCAGCTCGTGGCCGCCATCGGCGGCGACGGGCGGTCGGACGAGGAGGCCGGTGTCGACCGCGACGGCGGCGACCGGGCCGGAGCGCGAGAAGGAGCCGAGTGATGTCCGCACTCTCCGACCAGCTGGTGTCGTTCGCGATCCTGGCGTACCTGATCGCGATGATCAGCCACGCCGTCGAGTACGCGCTGGGCAACTCCCGCGCCCGGATGGCCGCGGCACCCGCCCGCGAGCTGGTCGGCGCCGGCGTCGGCGCGGCCGGGGGCAGCACTCCCGACGCGCCCGTCGACACCGGCGCGGCGGCGGCCGAGCGTACGGCCCGACGCGCCCGGTTGGGTGGCCTGGTCGCCGTCGCGGCCACCGCGCTCGGGGCGCTGCTGCACCTGGGGGCGCTGGTCACGCGCGGTCTCGCCGCGGACCGGATGCCCTGGGGCAACATGTACGAGTTCGTGCTCACGGGCACCTGGATCGGGGTCGCCGCCTGGCTGGTGGTGCTCTGGAAGCGGCCGCAGCTGCGCCGCCTCGGGCTGTTCATGTCGCTGGTGATGGTGCTGCTGGTGGCGACCGCCGAGCTGGTGCTCTACACCCCGATCGTGCCGCTGGTGCCGGCGCTCAACTCGTACTGGTTCGTCATCCACGTCTCGACGATCGTCTTCGCCTCCGGCATCTTCCTGCTGGGCGCGGTGCCGGCGGTGGCGTTCCTGATGCGCTCCGGCTACGAGCAGGGTCGGCGCAGCTTCCCGTACACGCTGGCGAAGCGGCTGCCGGCGGCGGCGGCGCTGGAGCGGCTGACCTTCGTGCTGCACGCCTTCGCGTTCCCGGTCTTCACCTTCGCGGTGATCGCCGGGGCGATCTGGGCCGAGGCGGCCTGGGGGCGGCCGTGGGGCTGGGACCCGAAGGAGACCTGGTCGTTCATCTCCTGGGTGATCTACGCCGGCTACCTGCACGCCCGGGCCACGCCGAGCGTGAAGCGGAACGTCGCGACCTGGCTCGCCGTCGTCGGCTTCCTCACCATGCTGATGAACCTCTTCGGCGTGAACATCTTCTTCGAGGGCCTGCACTCCTACGGCGGCCTGGACTGAGCCGACCCGGCAACCGCTCGGGGACGGTCCGCGCCCGCTGCTCGCCATCGGCGAAGGCAGGTGGGGCCGGCTGCGGGGCCGGCCCCACCTGGTCCTACCAGCGGGCGTGTGGTGCTGGTCGATCCTGACCGGCTCTACTCCGGCACGTAGGCGCGAGACCGAGCAGCCGCGACCGGGCGGTCAGGCCGCGTCGTCCAACTGCCGCCGGACGAGCCGTTCGGTGGCGGTGGCCCCCGTGGGCTGCAACCCGGCGCCGGCGTTCTGCGCCTGGACGTCGATGGTCACCGCGATCCGGTCCGTACCCGCGATGATCATCTCGAATATCTTGGCGAACCGTACCTCCATCTCCTTGCCGTCGTCGCCGGTCATCACCAGTCGGCTGCCGTGCGTCGCCTCGTGCAACTGCCGCATTCGCAGGCCGGTGATGTCCTTGTAGCGGAAGTCGAAGGCGTCGGCGTTCGACACGATGCACTTGACGAAGTCCCACTCGCAGGAGAAGACCGAGATGCGGGTCTGTCCGAGGAGCAGGATGACGAACTTGTACCGCGAGAACCGACGGATGCCGTCCTTTCCCACCGCCTGTTCGGTGGGCGAGGCGGGACCGATGACGAGTTGCGGCTCGCAGATCAGATCGTCCAGTTCGCGGTCGAGGTGCCGGAGGGCGTGATCGAGGACTCCGAACTTGTCGAAGTGCAGCCACACGTCCATCTGCTCGTCGCTCGGCTTCGGCTCGGCCGCCGCCAGGTCACGCTCGTACGCCGAGGTGAGCGTGTTGTACTGGCCGAATCCCTTGACCAGCAGGACGAGGCCGCCCACACCCACGAGCACCGCCAGGCAGAGGTAACCCGACTCCGACAACGACGCGATCACGAGGATCAGCGCGAGGACCAACCCGATGCCACCGGCGACCATCATGGCCTGCGCGCCACCGGTCGCGGGCGGCACGGGCGTGCGGACGAAGTACTTGCGTACGTTCGGCTTGCGTTCCTCGATGCCGGCCTGCGCCACGGCGACGGTGGCCTGCCACAGCCGGTTCTCGCGGTTGCCGAGGAAGGGGGCGATCTCGGCCGCGTGCACCGGGTCGATGTCGCCGGCTCCGGCCTCGATGTCGGCGACGGACGGGCCGGGGTCGTGGCGGTCGGCGTAGTGGTCGTGCTTGACGGCCGCCCAGAGGGCGCGGACGTGTGCCGCGGCGGGGTCGATCTGGAGTGCCCTGCCCAGGTGCTCCTCCACCCGGACCATCACCTGCTGCGCCTCGCGACCCATCCGGCTGGGCCGTCTGCCGCCGAGGAGCGCGAGGGCCAGGTAGTAGTGCGGGTCGGAGCCCTTCGCCCCCTTGGCGATCGCCTCGGTGAAGTATTCGGCCGCCCTCTTGTACAGCCGTTCGGCGACGGCCCGCCGCCCGTAGGCCATCAGCTGCTGCGGCCCGTCGGACTTGTTGATGTGCACGTTGTCGGCGTTGATCTGGGCGCCGAAGACGCGCTGGCCGTGCTGGTCGAAGGTGGTCATCAGGAAGCCCCGCCCAACGAGTTCCAGATGGTCGCCATCGCCCCGCCGATCACCGCCAGCGGCGCCGCCGCCTGCAACACCTCGATGGCCCGCCGCAGCCGTCGCGAGGCCTCGCGTTGGTCGTCGCGGGTCAGGCTCCGGCGGGCGCCGTGCAGGTCGTCGACGACGGTGCGGCCGACCTGCGGGTCGAGGGCGCCGCTGGCCGTGGCCTGTTCCACCGCCCTCAGGACGGCCTCCAGCCGAGGGACGAGTTCCGTCTGGCCGGCGTTGTCGGGCAGACGTTCGAAGGTGCTGTTCCGCAGATCGATGGTTTCGGCGTTGAACTGCTGATCCACGCGCTGGTTCTGCTGATTGAAGGTGGCCATCGCCAACCGTCACCCCCATCTTGCTTCGATGGAAAATGTTTCGGATGGTGGTGACGGAACCATTGGAATTGTCTGCGGGCAATGTCGGAAGATTTACGTCGCCGGGCGGATCCGGCGGGGCCCGACTGAACGGCGGGCAATTCCGCATGGATGGTGCTGGCGGCATTCGCGCGCGGTGTGTTAGCGGGTGACCGAAAGGCCTATGACCGGCTCGGGCGTCCCGGGAAAGGCACCTGTCGGCGGGTATGCCGGGTCGGACCGCGGGGTCGCGCGGCCCGCACCGTTCGGGCTTCGACCGTTCGGGCGACGGCGACCGGGGGTCTTGACGGCGGGCGGCCGTGCTGCTGCCGGCCTCACCCGACGCCTGCCTGCTCCCGGCTACGGGCGGGTGCCACCCGGGAATCGGGCCGGTGGAGCCCCGCCCCGGCCGCGAACGCCGCGCGGCGGGGGTCAGCCGCCGAACCAGCCGGGCACGTCGAGGCGGAACGGGTTGGCCGGGGTGACCGCGCGCAGGTCGTCCTCCAGGGCGGCGACCCGGTCGGGGCCGAGGGTGCCCGCCCACCGCTGCCGGAGCTGGTCGAAGACGGCCGCCGAGCGGCGCAGGCCGTCCAGGCCGTGCGGGGTCACCCGGACCAGCTTGCGTCGGGCGTCGCGCGGGTCGTCGGCGCGCTCCAGATAGCCGAGGGCGACGAGCCGGTCCACCGTCTTGCCGGCCGCCTGCTTGGAGACGCCGAGCCGCTGGCCCAGCTCGGTGGCGGTGGTGCCCTCGGCGCCGACGGCCTGGAGGACGAAGCCGTGCAACGGCCGCAGCTCCGGGTGCCCCTGCCGGGCCAGCTCCGCGTGCAGGTCGTCGATGAGCGTACGGAAGCCGGCCAGCAGGAGCAGGGGCAGCAGGAAGCCGGGCCGGTCGGGGTCAGCCGTTGCCACGTTCGACAACCTCGTTTACTATCTCGACAACCACGTTGACGATTCTACGTCACGCGCGGCGCGTCGCCGATCGGGCCGCGCCGGCCGTCCCCGACCCGAGAGCAGGCTTGCCGTGCCCCCGTTCACCGCGCACACCGCCGACACCGCACCCGCCGCCGCCCGGCCGACCATGGAGGGCGTACGCCGCAGGCTCGGGCACCTGCCCGCCGCCGTCGGCCTGATGGCCGAGTCCCCGGAACTGCTCACCGGCTTCCTCACCGTCAACGGCATCTTCGAGAAGTGCGCCCTCGACCCGGTCGAGCGGGAGGTCGTCGTCATGACGGTCGCCACCCGCAACGAATGCCACCTCTGCGTCGCCATGCACACCGCCGCCCTCACCCGGCACGGCGCGACGCCCGAGCTGGTCGACGCGCTGCGCGCCGGCACGCCGCTGCCCGACGACCGGCTGGAGGCGCTGCGGCGCTTCACCCTCGCCGTGCTCGACCACCGGGGCGCGGTCCCCGAGGACGGGACCACCGCCTTTCTGGCGGCCGGCTACCAGCCCCGGCACGCCCTGGACGTGGTGCTCGGCGTCGGCACGTACACCATCTCCACCCTGGCCAACCGGCTCACCGGCGCCCCGCTCGACGCGCCCCTGGCCGCGTACGCCTGGCAGCCGACCGCCCGCTGACGCACCCGGGCAGCCGAGGGCGGGGTGGGCCGGCCACGGTATGCCCGAGCCCGGCCCACCTCCGTCGAGGGGCGCCGTTCTCCGGTCAGCCGAGCGTGACCGGGGCGGCGTTGTCGGCCGGATCGTCGTCCGGACGCGGGTAGTCGTAGTACGACCGGACCTCGCCGGGGGCGCCCGCGGGCCCGTCGATCCGCAGGTCGAACGGGACCGTGAAGCTCTGCCCGGCGGGGAACACCGCCCCCAGCCAGCAGACCCAGGACGTCGGAGCGCCGCCCTCGTCGTCGCCGGTCGGCGAGCAGCCGGGCGGGGTGGCCAGCACGGTCACGCCGGCCGGTGGGGTGAAGAGGAACCCGCCGGCGTTGCCGCCGGAGACGGTGCCGTCCGGCACACCCGGACCGTCGTTGCGGATCCCCACGCTCACCCGCACGGTGGTACCGACGGCACCGGAGACGGTGGCGCCCACGGCGACGACGTCGAAGGCGCCGTGGATGTCGCGCAGGTAGGTCCCGCCGCCGGAGCCGGTGGCGGTGACCGGATCGAGCGTCCCGCCGACCGGCCGTAGCCGGAGCGCGCGGTCGGCCTCCCGGCGGGTCAGCCGCACGTTGCCGGGCAGCGGTCCCGCGGTGGCCAGCGGCTCCACGAACTGGGTGATGCGCTTGTCGCCGAGGGCGGCCGGACCGATCGTGGTGGCGAAGCCGTTGCGCAGTTCGTGCCGGATCCCGGGCGCGAACGTGCCCCGCACGGTGCAGACCACCACCGTGGCGAGCACGGGATCGGTGCCGTACCGGCAGTTCCGGTAGCTGGCCGGGTGCAGGCCGACCGGAAAGCGGAAGGTCACCCGGAGATCCTCGGCCGGCTGGTCGCCGGCGTTGACCACGGCCACGGGCGCGGTGTGGACGTCGCCGACCTCGGCGCCCGGGACGTACTCGTCGACCAGGTCGAGGACGTCGGCACCGGAGCGCACGCTGACGGTCGCCTGCTGGGTGTACGGCTCCAGCCCGTCGGCCCGCACCGTGTAGTCCAGCGTGCCGGTCGCGCCGTCGACGGCGCCCGGGGCGGCGCGGAACACCACCGGCACCGTGCCGTTGACGGTGCCGTACTCGTCCGGGGTCGCCTCCGGCGGCATCGGGCAGGTCACCGAGGTGCCCTCGGTGACACACCAGCTGGGGAAGCTGGCCGTGGCGACGCCGGCGAGACCGGTCAGGTCGACGGTGACCCGGGGGGCGGTCGCGCCGCTGCTGCTCAGGTCCAGCGGTGCCGACCGGCCGGGCGCACCGGCCGCGCCGACGGTGAGGTCGTTGAGCCAGCCGCTGACCCAACCGGGGTCGGTCCGGGCGGCGGCCGGGCCGGCCGCCGCGCCGGCGCCCGCCGTGACCACGGCCAGCACCGTCAGGGCGCGCAGCACGCTGCCGCGCGGGAAGCGCACAGTTGTCATCGATCTCCTTCGTGGGGTGGGCCGGTCCGCGGAGCCGCGGCGGGGCGTCACCGCCAGCCCGGTCGGCGGACCTGATCCTAGTGAGCGCCGGCCGTCCGATCCGGCCCGTCGGAGCGACGATGTTCGATGGCGCGGACTCCGTCGGCAGAAGCGGTACGGCCGCGCCCGCGCCGCCGTACCGGTGGATCGCCGGTGTCACACCACCCGGCGTGGTCGCCGCCCAGGTCGGTGCGGGAGACTGGCAGGCATGGCGGCTCGTGGCTTCCCGTACACCGATCTCAAGGACTTCCTCGCGGCGCTGGAGCGCGCGGGCGAGCTGCGGCGGGTGAGCGCGCCGGTCGATCCCACCCTGGAGATCAGCGAGATCGTCACCCGGACGGTCCGCGCGGGCGGCCCGGCGCTGCTCTTCGAGCGGCCCACGCGGGGCGAGATGCCGGTGGTGATCAACCTCTTCGGCACCGAGAAGCGGATGGCGATGGCGCTCGGCGTCGAGTCGCTGGACGAGATCGGCGAGCGGATCGGCAACATGCTCAAGCCGGAGCTGCCGGTGGGTCTCTCCGGGATGATGGACGGCCTCGGCAAGGTCAGGCAGCTCACGTCGATGCCGCCGAAGAAGGTCAGGACCGCCCCCTGCCAGCAGGTGGTATACCGGGGCGACGACGTCGACCTGAACCGGCTGCCGGGGTTGCAGGTCTGGCCGGGTGACGGCGGGATCTTCCACAACTTCGGGCTGACCCACACGAAGCACCCGGAGACCGGCAAGCGCAACCTGGGGCTGTACCGGTTGCAGCAGCACTCGCGGAACAGCATCGGCATGCACTGGCAGATCCACAAGAACTCCACGGCGCACCACGCGGTCGCGGAGCGGCTCGGGCAGCGCCTGCCGGTGGCGATCGCCATCGGCACCGACCCGGCGGTGGCGTACTCGGCCAGCGCGCCGCTCCCCGCCGACATCGACGAATACCTGTTCGCCGGGTACCTGCGCGGCGAGCGGGTCGAGATGGTGGACTGCCTGACCGTCCCGTTGCAGGTGCCGGCGCACGCGCAGATCGTCCTGGAGGGCTACATCGAGCCGGGCGAGCGGCTCCCGGAGGGCCCGTTCGGCGACCACACCGGCTTCTACACCCCGGTGGAGCCCTTCCCGGTGATGCACATCGAGTGCATGACCACGCAGCGCGACCCGGTCTACCACACGATCGTCACGTCGCAGCCGCCCCAGGAGGACCACGGTCTGGGCAAGGCCACCGAGCGGATCTTCGCGCCGCTGCTGCGCTTCCTGATCCCGGACATCGTCGACTACGACCTGCCCGCCGCCGGGGTCTTCCACAACTGCGCGATCGTGTCGATCCGCAAGCGCTACCCGAAGCACGCCCAGAAGGTCATGAACGCGATCTGGGGCGCGCACATGATGTCGCTGACCAAGCTGATCGTGATCGTCGACGAGGACTGCGACGTGCACGACTACAACGAGGTCGCCTTCCGCGCCTTCGGCAACGTCGACTACGCCCGGGACCTGCTGCTCACCGAGGGCCCGGTGGACCACCTGGACCACGCGTCGTACCAGCAGTTCTGGGGCGGCAAGGCGGGCGTCGACGCGACCCGCAAGCTGCCCGAGGAGGGCTACACCCGGGGCTGGCCGGAGGAGATGCGGATGGCCCCCGAGGTCGTCTCTCTGGTCGACAAGCGCTGGAAGGAGTACGGCATCTGATGGCCACCGCCGTCGAACCGGTGCAGCGACCGGGCCGGGTGAAGTCCTTCCTCAAGCTGGTGGCGATCGAGCACTCCGTGTTCGCGCTGCCGTTCGCGTACCTGTCGGCGCTCACCGCGATGCAGGTCGACGGCGGGCGGGTCCGGTGGCTGGACCTGCTGCTGATCACCGTGGCGATGGTCGGCGCGCGGACGTTCGCGATGGCCGCCAACCGGATCCTGGACCGACGGATCGACGCGCGGAACCCCCGTACCGCCGGCCGGGAGCTGGTCACCGGGGCGGTCAGCGTGCGGACGGCCTGGACCGGCGCGGCGGTCGCGCTCGTGGTCTTCCTCGCCGCCGCCGCCCTGCTCAACCCGCTCTGCCTGGTGCTCGCGCCGCTCGCCGTGGTGCCGCTGGTCGTCTACCCGTACGGCAAGCGGTTCACCAACTGGCCGCACGCGATCCTGGCCGTCGCCCAGGCCGTCGGCCCGGTCGGCGCCTGGCTGGGCGTCACCGGCACCCTCGACGGCTCCTGGCCGGCGTGGCTGCTGGGCGTGGCCGTCGGCCTCTGGATCGGCGGGTTCGACCTGATCTACGCCTGCCAGGACGCCGAGGTGGACCGGGAGATCGGCGTGCACAGCGTGCCGGCCCGCTACGGGCTGCGGTTCGCGCTGCACGCCTCCACGGTCGCGCACGTGGTGACGTTCGCGCTGTTCGTCTGGTTCGGGGCGCTGGTCGGCTTCGGCTGGCTCTGGTGGGTGGGTCTGGCGTTGACCGCCGTCGCCTTCGGCTACCAGCACCTGGTGGTCAGCCCGACCGACCTGAGCAAGGTCAACCGGGCCTTCTTCACCGCCAACGGCTTCGTCGGCATCGCGCTGTTCGTCTTCGCCCTGCTCGACCTGGTCGTCCGCCTCGGCCTGCGCGCCTGACCCTGGGCCGTCGCTCGCCCCGCGGGTGCCGGCTGTCGGCGGCTGCGGCCGGGCCAGCCCGTCAGGAAGGGCCCCTTCCTCTACCGGAGGCGTCAACAAGGTGCCCTTCCTTACCGCCGTAGCGGCTGCTCTCCAGGGTCCAGTCGACGGTGGCCCGGACGGCGTTCGCCACCCCGTCGAGGTGGTCGGCGACCGCCCGGTCCAACGCCGGGCCGAACGACGGCACCCCGGCGCGAAGCTCGACGAAGCGCCGCATCGACGCCCGCCAGCGCTCGGCCGTCAGGCCGATCGCGGTCTCCACCGGCACCCGCTGCTCGGCCGCCGTCGCGAGCACCAGGTTGTGCCCGCCGGCGGTGGCCTCGTCGCGCTCAAGGGAGGCGAGGTCGTTGTACCAGGAGAGCAGGTCGTTGCCGGTGCCGGCGATCTCCCGCAGCAGCGGGTGGTGGTGGACCGGGTCGGGCAGCGGGCGGCCGGTGACGAACTCCACAAGCGGATACGACACGTACGCGGCGGAGGTGGCGCGCCGCAGCGCGACGTACTCGGCGACGCCGGGGCGGCGGCCGGCCGCCTTGTTCGCCGCCTCCCGCCACGTGCCGTCGAGATGGTCGGCGACGGCCTCGGCGAAGCGCAGCCGCCAGCGGGCCGGCATCCGCCGGCGCGGCTCCCGCCACGCGTGCACCAGCAGCCGCCTCAGCGGCCCGGTCAGGCCGGCGTGCCGGAGCCGGGGGCCGGCGTGCAGCAGGGTGAGCGCGCCGGCGCGCAGCGCCCGGATCTGGTCGGCGTCGAGCCGGCCCGGCCGGTCGCACGCGTCGTCGACCAGGAAGAACCAGGTGAACAGGGCCGTCAACGCCCGCAGGTCGGCCTCGGTGGCGCCGGGGTAGAGCCGGCCGGCGTACCGGGCGACGCCAGCGTGCGCCAGCCGTTGCGGCGCGGCGTCGTCAGTCGCCAGGCCGAGGCTCGGCAGCAGGTCGCCGACCAGCCACTCCTGCACCCGGTCGGCGTGCGGCGAGAGTCGGGGCGGGATGGGGCACTCCGACCGTAGCGACCAGAGGACCTCGCCGGTCATCACCGATTCCTCCCGGGTGCGATCCCGCTTCGCGTGGGAACCGCCACCGGCAGCATGTCAGGCCGGCGGGATGGTCGCGCTCCCGGCCCGACATCGCGCCCGTCGGCGCACAACCGACCCCCGAGTGGGACATCACGGACGCTCCGGGCGGGGGTGCCCGGCATCGGGAGGGGACGACCAGGCAGGCTGGAGGGCATGCGCGAACCATGGGTGGTCGGAGTCTCCGGGGCGTCCGGCACGCCGTACGCGGCGGCCGTCGTGCGGGCGCTGCTCGACGCCGGCGAGCCGGTGGACCTGATCGTCTCCCGGGCCGCCCGGCTGACCGTCCTCGACGAGACCGGGCGCCCGTTCCGGGACGCACACTGGGCCGACGACCTCGCCGCCTGGCTGGGCCGCGACCTCGCGGGAGCCGACGTGCGGCACTGGCCCGCCGGCGACCTCGCCGCCGGCCCGAGCAGCGGCTCCTACCGGGTACGCGGGATGGCGGTGGTCCCGGCGAGCACGGCGGCCTGCGCCGGCATCGCGATCGGGCTCTCCAAGGACCTGTTGCAGCGGGCCGCCGAGGTCAACCTCAAGGAGCGCCGGCCGGTGGTGGTGGTGCCCCGGGAGACGCCGGTGACCCGCAGCCACCTGGAGCATCTGATCGCGCTGCACGACGCCGGAGCGGTGGTGCTGCCGGCCAGTCCCGGTTTCTACGGCGCCGGCGCGGCGGCGTCCGCCCCGCAACTCGTCGACTTCGTGGCCGGCAAGGTGCTGGACGCCCTCGGCGTACCGCACACGCTGTTCCGTCGCTGGTCGGGTGAGCTGGGCGTGGCGCGGGAGTGACCCGGGCCCGGCTCACCGCGACGCGGACCGGAGCTTCCGTCCGGCCCGCGTGATGATCCGCACCATTCAGTACATGCCGGCGTTGGCCGGGCCCGGCCCGGTCGAGGTGGCCGGCCCCGCGTTACGCGGCTTGCCGACGTCTTCCGCCTCGTCCAACATGCCCTCCCCCTCAAGCAGGGCCCGCACCTCGGATTCCCGAAACCGGCGATGCCCGCCTGGAGTCCGGATGCTGCCTATCCGGCCCGCCGCTGCCCATCGCGTCACAGTCTTCGGGTCAACCCGAAACAGCGCGGCAACTTCACCCGGTGTCAGCAGGCGATCTCCAGTGTCCACAGCCCCCTCCTCGCGTCGACGAAGCCCCCGGCTGAACACACTGCCCCCGGCCGGTGCGAGCCCAGAGCCGTCATGAGGGACGTATGGCAATTACAGCACCAGCGACCTGGCCTGTCCGCCAAACGCGAAAAACGCACTGAGTGGGAAGTTAGGAAATATTACCTGCGTGCGGCTCCCTTGACTGTCAGTTTGCGAGCGACTGCACCCTGTCATGTCCAACGCGCGCCGGATGCCCGACGTTACGCCCGGACCGCTAGGGTCACAGTCCGTGGACGCCATCGACCTGAGCCTCGTGGAGCTGCTACGCGGCAACGCCCGCCTGTCCTACGCCGAGCTGGCCCGGCAGGTCGGCCTCTCCGCGCCCGCCGTGCACGAGCGGGTCGGCAAGCTGGAGTCCAGCGGCGTGATCCGGGCCTACCGGGCGGAGGTGGAGCCCGAGGCGATCGGATTCGCCGTCACCGCGCTCATCGGGATCGTCGAGGACTCCGGCGGCGACACCGACGACGTGCTGGAGGCCTTCCGGCAGATGCCCGAGATCGAGTCCTGCTACTTCATGGCCGGCGTCGAGTCGTTCCTGCTCAAGGCCAGGGTCGGCACCATCGCCGAGCTGGAGCGGCTCATCGTGCGGCTGAACCGGACCCCGGGCGTCGCCTCCACCCGGACCGGCATCGCCCTCTCCACGAAGTGGGAGAACCGGCCACAGGCCCCGGTGCCTCCCGCCACCTGACCCGCCACCCCCGCCCGCCCCGACGTCCGCGTCCGGTCACCTCCGGCCGCCGGACGGCCGCGTCCCGCCACCCCGGCCGTCGGTCGCCGGACGGCCGCGGCCGGCCGGCTCTGGCGCGCGGTCGCCGGGCGGCGATAGCGTGCGCCGATGACGAAGCCAGCCCCCGGGACGGCGGTGGTCACCGGCGCGGCCGGCGGCCTCGGCCGCGCCATCGCCGCCGCGCTGCACGCCGACGGCTGGCCGGTGCTCCTCACCGACCACGACGACCAGGCGGTGGCCCGTGCCGCCGCCCCGCTGGGCGGCTGGTCGCGCCGGCTGGACGTACGCGACTCCGACGCCTGCGCGGCCGTCGCCGCCGAGGCCGCCGGCCGGGGCGGGCTCGGCCTCTGGGTGAACAACGCGGGGATCCTCGTCACCGGCCCCTCGTGGGAGCACGACGCGGCGACCCGCCGCCGGGTGGTCGAGGTCAACGCCCTCGGCGCGATGAACGGCACCCTCGCCGCGCTGGCCGTCATGCGGGAACAAGGGCACGGGCACGTGGTCAACGTCGTGTCGCTGGCCGGCCTGGTGGCCGCGCCCGGCGAGACCGTCTACGCGGCCAGCAAGCACGCCCTCGTCGCGTTCAGCATCGGCACGCTCGCCGACCTGCGGCTGGCCGGGCACCGGGGCGTACACGTGTCGTGCCTGTGCCCGGACGGGATCTGGACGCCGATGCTGCACGACCGGCTCGACGACCCGGGCGCCGCGGCCTCCTTCACCGGGACGCTGCTGACCCCCGAGCGGGTGGCCCGGCGGGCCGCGCGGCTGGCCCGGCGGCCCCGCCCGGTGGTCAGCGTCCCCCGCTGGCGCGGCGCGCAGGTCCGGCTCCTCGACGCGCTGCCCGGCGTCGCCGTGCGCCTCGCCCCGCTGATCCTCGCGGCCGGCCGGGCCGGGCAGCGCCGCCAGCGCCGCCGGATCGGGGCCGGTCCGCGGTGAGCGGGCTTGCTAAGTTTCGAACGTGACTCACATCGACCGGTGCGACGAGGCCAGCCGGCGCTGGGTGACCGAGGCGATCGCCGCCGTGGAGGCGGACGCCAACCGCTCCGCCGACACCCACCTGCTGCCGTTCCCGCTTCCCCGGTCGTGGGGGATCGACCTCTACCTCAAGGACGAGTCGGTGCACCCGACCGGCTCGCTGAAGCACCGGCTGGCCCGTTCGCTCTTCCTCTACGGGCTGTGCAACGGCTGGATCGGCCCAGAGACCACGATCGTGGAGGCGTCCTCCGGCTCGACGGCGGTCTCCGAGGCCTACTTCGCGCGGATGCTGGGGCTGCCGTTCATCGCGGTGATGCCCGCCTCCACCTCGCCGGAGAAGATCGCCCAGATCGAGTTCCAGGGTGGCCGCTGCCACCTCGTCGACGACCCGGCCAAGGTGGTCGTGGAGGCCCGCTGGCTGGCGGAGGACTCCGGCGGGCACTTCATGGACCAGTTCACCTACGCCGAGCGCGCCACCGACTGGCGGGGCAACAACAACATCGCCGAGTCGATCTACGCGCAGCTCGCCCTGGAACGGCACCCGGTGCCGGCGTGGGTCGTGGTGGGCGCCGGCACGGGCGGCACCAGCGCCACCATCGGCCGCTACGCCCGCTACCAGCGGCTGCCCACCAAGCTGTGCGTGGTCGACCCGGAGAACTCCGCGTTCTATCCCGCCTGGCAGGCCGCCGACTGGTCGGTGCGCACCGGGCGGGGCTCCCGCATCGAGGGGATCGGCCGGCCGACCGTCGAGGCGTCGTTCGTGCCGTCGGTGGTGGACCGGATGGTCCAGGTGCCCGACGCCGCCTCGCTGGCCGCCATGCGCGCCGGGTCGGCCGTGCTCGGCCGCCGGGTGGGCGGCTCGACCGGCACCAACCTGTGGGGCGCCTTCGGGCTGATCGCGGAGCTGCTCGCCGAGGGCCGCACCGGCTCGGTGGTCACCCTGATCTGCGACGCCGGCGACCGCTACGCCGACACCTACTACTCCGACGACTGGCTGGCGGCCCAGGGACTGGACCTCACCCCGCACCTGGCGACCGTCGAACGCTTCCTCACCACGGGCGCCTGGCCGGCCTGAGCCGCCTGCCTGGCCTGAGCCGGCGGGGTGACCGAGCCAGCCTGGCCGGCCCGGGTCGTCGGGGGAGGCGTCCGCAGCCCGGTCAGCGCGGGTCGACGCGCTCGGCCAGCCCGGGGTAGCGCACCACGTAGCCGCCGCCGTCGAGGTCGATGTCGGCGGTGAAGGTGTCACTGGTGAAACGGACCCGGCCGGGGCCGAGCGGGGTGTAGACCTGCTCGGCGGGCACCACCAGCAGGCTGGGCACCAGCACCCAGGCGACGTCGATCCGGTGCGGGGTGTCGGCCGCGGCGCGGGGCAGCCCGAGCCGGCGCACCGGTAGCGCGTTGAACAGCGCCGCCCCGCCGAGGTCGACGTCCACCGCCCCGGCCAGCCGGTGCGGGTCGTCGGTGCCGGGAAGCCCGACCGGCGGGTGGCCGGCCGCCCGCAGCGCCGCGTCCAGGTCACCCTGCTCGGCGGTGGTCACCCGCCACCCGTCGGTCACCCGCTCCAGGCGTACGCTCCGCAGCCACCCGGTGCCCTCCGCCTCGACCTCGACGCGGAGGGTCGCCCACTCCGGGTCGGTGGCGAGCTGGTAGCGGCAGGTGTAGGGGATCGGGTCGACGGCCGTGAGCGTGCCCCGCGCCGTCAGCCCACGGCCGTCGTCGAACAGCGCGTGCTCCGCGCCGGCGGTGTCCGTCCGGGTCCAGAAGAGCGACTTCGGCATGGTCGGCATGAGCCGGACGTTACGCGACCCGGCCGACACCGGCAGCGAATGCGCGAACGCCGTCGCGGAGCCTGGGCCCCGCGACGGCGTTCGTGGATGACGCTGTCGGTCAGTGGGTACGCGCCGGCGGACGCCCGCCGAAGCCCCGCCGGTCGTCACGCGGCCGGTCGTCGCGCCCCCGGCCCTCGGGCCGGAAGCCGCCCCGGTCGCCGAAGCGCCGCTCGCCCTGCGGCCGGTCGCCGTAGCCACGGCTGTCGCTGGGCCGGTCGCCGTAGCCACGGGTGTCGGCCGGGCGGTCGGAGTAGCCACGGCCGTCGGTCGGCCGGTCGCCGTAGCGCCGTTCGCCCTGCGGCCGGTCGCCGTAGCCACGGCTTTCGGTGGGCCGGTCGGAGTAGCGCCGTTCGCCCTGCGGGCGGTCGCCGTAGCCACGGCTTTCGGTGGGCCGGTCGGAGTAGCGGCGTTCGCCCTGCGGGCGGTCGCCGTAGCCGCGGCCGTCGGTCGGGCGGTCGCCGTAGCGGCGCTCGCCCTGGGGCCGGTCGCCGTAGCGGCGCTCGCCCTGGGGCCGGTCGCCGTAGCGGCGCTCGCCCTGGGGCCGGTCGCCGTAGCGGCGCTCGCCCCGGGTGTCGCGGTCGCCGTAGCGGCGCGTGCCGCCCGGCCGGTCGCCGTGCCGGCGCGGCTCCTCGGCCTCGATGCGCACCGGGACGCCGCTCGGCTCGCGGGCGCCGGTCAGCTCGGCGAGCGCCGGGTCGCCGACCCGCACCCGGGTCTCGGCCGGTGCCACGCCGGCCTTCTCCAGCATGGCGAGCGTGGTCCGCCGCTGCTTCGGCAGCACCAGCGTGGCCACCGCGCCGGACTCGCCGGCCCGGGCGGTACGCCCCGCGCGGTGCAGGTAGTCCTTCGGGTCCTTCGGCGGGTCGACGTGCAGCACCAGCGAGACACCGTCGACGTGGATGCCCCGGGCCGCCACGTCAGTGGCGACCAGCACGTTCACCCGGCCCTCACGGAACTCGGCCAGCGTGCGGGTACGCATCCGCTGGGTCTTGCCGCCGTGCAGCCCGCCCGCCCGTACGCCGACGGCGGCCAGCTGCTCGACCAGCCGGTCGACGCCGAGCTGGGTGCGGGCGAAGACCATCGTCCGACCGTCCCGGGCCGCGATGGACGCGGCGACCGGGAACTTGTCGTGCGGCGGGATCAGCAGCATGTGGTGGTCCATGGTGGACACCGAGGCGGTGGACGGGGCGGTGGAGTGCGTCACCGGGTCGGTCATGAACCGCTTGACCAGCGCGTCGACGTCGCCGTCCAGCGTGGCCGAGAAGAGCAGCCGCTGGGTGCCGGCCGGCGTCTTCGCCAGCAGTTCGGTGACCTCGGGCAGGAAGCCCATGTCGGCCATCTGGTCGGCCTCGTCGAGGACCGTGACCTCGATGTCGTCCAGGTGGCAGACGCCCCGGGCGATCAGGTCGCCCAGCCGGCCCGGGGTGGCCACGATGATCTCCACCCCGCGCCGCAGCGCGTCGATCTGCCGGTCGTACGGCACGCCCCCGACGGCGGTCTTCAGGAACACGCCGACGGCCTTGCCGAGCGGCATCAGCGCGTCGTTGACCTGCATCGCGAGCTCCCGGGTCGGCACCAGGACCAGGGCCCGGGGGCGCAACGGCCGGGCCCGGTTGCGGTCGGCGACCAGGGCCAGCAGGGGCAGGCCGAAGGCCAGGGTCTTGCCGGAGCCGGTCTGGCCCCGGCCGAGGACGTCGCGGCCGGCGAGCGCGTCGGGCATGGTGGCGCGCTGGATCTCGAACGGGGTGGTGATGCCCTGCCGGGCGAGCGCCTGGACCAGCGGCTGGGGCAGCCCCAGCGCGGCGAAGTCGGTGGCCTCGGGCGTCACCGGGACGGCCGGGTCCTGGACGGTGCCGTCCCGCTCGACGGCGGTCTGTGCGTCGGCGGAGTCGAGGGCGGGCAGGAACGTGCTGGGTTCAGCAAAGGTCGTCAAGAAATGCCTTTCGAGCGGGGCGCATCTTCGCGATGGCCTGCCGCAGCTGAACGCCGCCGAATCGCCCGCAAGATCGCCCATGGGCGCGCAGGGCGCGCCGGGTCAGTGATCCCCACCAGTGTACGGCGACAGGACGAACCCGCCACCCGACCACGGACGGGTAGTGGGCGGGCTCACCATCGTCGTCGTACGCGGCTCACTTGCTCAGGACGCCGCCCACCAGCCCACCCACCGTGTCGTTGGCGAGCAGCACGACCAGCACGCTGATCGCCACGAGCAGGCCCAGCGAGGCGGCCAGGACGACCACCACCTTGGTCGTGCTGGACCGCTGTTCGGTGGGGGTCTCCGTCCAGCCCTGGGCCAGGATGTGCCCGGTCAGCGAGCCGGAGTTCTCCACCGGGTTGTTCGGGAACGAGACGGTGCTGAAGCCGGGGCCCTCGGTGGCGCCTCCGGCACCCGCGCCGTAGATGGTGCCCAGGTCGGGTCCGCCGTCGTAGCGGCCCGCGGGGGCGCCCTCGGCCTGCCCGACGCGCGTGGCCGGGCCGGCGCCGTCGACGCGACCGCTCAGCCGGCGTGCCTCCCGGGGCGCGGTGGCCGGCTCGGCGCCACCGGGCCGGCGGTCACCCGGGTTGGTGGGCGGCGGCCAGCCCGGCAGCGCGGGAGCGGGCACGCCCGGCGGCCCGGACACCGACGGCGAAGAGAACGGCGGCGCGGATGCCGGGGGCGCGGAGAACGGCGGCGCGGATGCCGGGGGCGCGGAGAACGAGGGCGCGCTCGCCGGGGGCGCGGAGAACGGCGGCGCGGAGAACGAGGGCTTGACCGCCGGGGGCGCGGAGAACGACGGCGTGATTGCCGGCGGTGCGGAGAACGGCGGCGCGCCCGCGACGGGGCCCGGTGCCGGTCCGGCGCTCGCGGCCGTGAGGGGCGGCGGCGGGAACGGTGGCGCCGGCGTCGGGCCGGGCGGGGGCGGCGGGGCGGGCACCGGCGGCCCGGGTGGCGGCGTGGGCGGACCCGGCACGGGCGGTACCGGTGCCGGCGGCCTGGGTCCCGGTCCCGGTGGTACCGGGCCGGGCGGGTAGGGACCGGGGACCGGCGGCGTCGGCGTCGGGACCGGAGGGGCCGGCGACGGCGGGTTCGGACCCGGTACCGGCGGAGTGGGGGCCGGCGCCGGCTCGGGCTCCGGGACGGGCGGGGTCGGCGGCTGCGCCGGCTCCGGCGGCTGGGCGGGCTCCGGCGGCTCCGGGTTGACCGGCGCCGCCCGGTAGATCCGGGCCTCGCCCGTGCGGGAGCGGATGGCCCCGGCCTCGTCGGCCGAGATCCGCCGCATGCCCGGTACGGCGGCGCTGGCCCGCGCCCCCGCCGTGCCCCGCTGACCGGGGACCGGGGTGGCCGCCGGGGCACCCGTTCCGCCGGCCCGGTAGGTGGTGCCGGCGCTCGGGCCGGGCGGCGGTACCGCCTCGCTCCCGCCGGGCGCGGCGGCGGTGGCCACGGACACCCGGCCGCGGGCCGGCGCGTCGGGCTGCCGGCGTACGTCGTCCGAGGGCGGCTCGGTCGACGACCCGGACGGCTCCGCCGCGCCGTCGGCTGTGGCCGGCGTCGGTGCGCCGACGGACGTCAGGGGACGCGGTGCCCCGGCACGGCTCCGGTCGGGCGCGGATCCGTGGTCGACCGGCTCCGCCGGAACCTCTTGCTCGGCCATGCTCGCCCTCCGCGCACGCTCGCGCCCGGATCCGCGACATCGGACCGGGCGTGCCTGTCTGTCACCGTGCCACATTCCGGCCCGACGGCACAGCCGGAGCGTGTTCCGGGGGCGATGTCGGGCCGATCCCGTCGGTCGGCCCGGGGACCGTGGTCAGCTGCCGGTGCTCGCCGAGGCGGTGGCCGACGTGCTGGCCGCCGGATCGGCACTGCTCTGCGCCGTGGTCGGCGCCACACTGCTGGCCGAGGCGCTCGGCGACGAGGCGTCCGAGCTGCTCGGAGACGGCGACGGCGAGGTCGACGTGCTGGGCGTGGGCGAGGGGGTGCCGGTCGGCGTCGGGGACGGCGACGGCGAGGTCGACGGTGACGTCGACGGGCTCGGCGACGGCGAGGTCGGCGAGGTCGGCTTCGGGCTGGTCGGCGGCTTCGTCGCGGGCGGCTTGCTCGGCGTCGGCGTCGGCGAGGGGGTGCTGACCGGCGCGGGCACCGCCCCGATGACGCGGGTGGCGGCGTAGAGGCGCGACCAGCGCACGGTGGAGATCTTCACCACGTCGCCGGTGGTCGGCGCGTGGATCATCTTGCCGCCGCCGACGTACATGCCCATGTGGTGGATCGTCGTCCAGCTGGTGCCGGAGGCGAAGAAGAGCAGGTCACCGGGGAGCAGCGCCGTGCGGGACACGGTGCGGGACCGGGTGGCGTAGTACTGGTCCCGGGAGACCCGGGGCAGCCCGTAGTAGCCCGCCGACCGGTAGGCGGCGTAGATCAGGCCGGAGCAGTCGAACCGGTCCGGCCCCTCGGCGGCCCACAGGTAGGGGTCGCCGAGCTGCGCCTTGGCGTACGCCAGGGCCTTCAGCGCCGTCGGGTGGGCGGCCAGTCCGTTGGCGGTCTCGTTGCCGAGGTAGCCGGCGCCGAGGCGCTGCTCGGCGGCCTCCTGCTGGCGCTCGATCTCGACGAGCTGGGCGGCGTTGTCCCGCTTCAGCTTGTCCAGCTTCTTCTCGGCCGTGCGCAGGGCCTTCTCGCCGGCGGAGTATTCCGTCCTGGCGCCCGTGAGGCGGGAGTCGGCCGAGATCATCGCCTGGCTGGCGGCCTGCTCGCCGGTGCGGGCGCGGGACACCTCGCCCTGGGCGGCGGTGGTGCCGCCCTCGGCCTTCTCGCCCCGGATGATCCGGGAGAGCCGGCTCAGTTCGTGCAGGTCGTTGGCGAACTCGCCAGGCGGGAGTGCGGCGGCGGCCTTGAAGGCGCCCGCGGCGGCGGCGTCGGCGCCCTCCTGGGCGCGCGCCACCGCGTCCCGGGCGAGGGCGAGGTCGCGCTCGGCGGTGGCGCGCTGCGTCTCGGCCTCGGTGCGCTTCTGCTGGAGCAGGAGCAGCTGGTCACGGAGCTGCCCGACCTGGGCCTCGGCGGCGTAGATCTGGGCGGCGAGCGGGCCGGTGCCGACGTTGCCGGCCGGCACACCGGGGACCGCGCCCGGCAGCCCGGGAACCGCGCCCGGCAGCCCGGGAACCGTGCCCGGCAGTCCCGGGACCGTGCCCGGCAGCCCGGGGACCGGCGTGCCGCCGGGGAGCTGGAGCTGGCCGGTGTAGGACGGCCGGGACCCCGTGTCGGGGACGCTGGTGGGCAGCGACGGGTCGGCCTGGACCGGGTTGGCGAGGACCGTGGCGACGACGGCGCCGAGCAGGGCGGACCAGAGCGCCGGGCGCAGCACCGGCGAGATCACCGGACTCCGCCGTCGCTGCCGTCGCCCGTGCCTGCTGTCGACCATTCCGCTCCCCGTCCGGCCTGCGTCGCCGCGCCGGGTGGGCGCGGCGGTGGGGACGCTACCAGTGTGTGGTGAACGTCCCACCCTGTCTTACCGCACCCAGGCAACGATGTCGATGCGTCGGCGGGTAACGGAAGCCTGAGAGTTCGGTGAACCGGCGCACGGGGGCCGACCATGCTGCGGCGGCGTCGGCGGGCCGACGTACGCTCGATTCCTACCGCAGGTGGAAGGGACGTGGCTTTCGATGGACGCCGGACTCAAGCGTGAGCTCGAAGCGAAGGTGTACGCCGGCGAGCGGCTGACCCGTGAGGACGGGATCGCCCTCTACGACAGCGACGACCTCGCGTGGCTCGGCCGGCTGGCGCACCACCGGCGCACCGAGCTCAACGGCGACCGGGTGATGTTCAACGTCAACCGGCACCTCAACCTGACAAACGTCTGCTCCGCCTCGTGCGCGTACTGCTCGTTCCAGCGCAAGCCGGGCGAGAAGGACGCCTACACGATGCGCATCGACGAGGCGGTCCGCAAGGCCAAGGAGATGGAGGACGAGCAGCTCACCGAGCTGCACATCGTCAACGGCCTGCACCCGACCCTGCCCTGGCGCTACTACCCGAAGGTGCTGCGCGAGCTGAAGGCGGCGCTGCCGAACGTCAAGCTCAAGTGCTTCACCGCGACCGAGGTGCAGTGGTTCGAGAAGATCAGCGGGCTGAGCGCCGACGAGATCCTCGACGAGCTGATGGACGCCGGCCTGGAGTCGCTGACCGGCGGCGGCGCGGAGATCTTCGACTGGGAGGTCCGCCAGCACATCGTCGACCACGCCTGCCACTGGGAGGACTGGTCGCGGATCCACGCCCTGGCGCACAGCAAGGGCATGAAGACCCCGGCGACGATGCTCTACGGCCACATCGAGGAACCCCGGCACCGGGTGGACCACGTGCTGCGGCTGCGCGAGCTCCAGGACGAGACGGGCGGCTTCGCGGTCTTCATCCCGCTGCGCTACCAGCACGACTTCGTCGACTCGGCGGACGGCAAGATCCGTAACCGGATCCAGGCCCGGACGACGATGGCGTCGCCGGCCGAGTCGCTGAAGACCTTCGCGGTCTCCCGGCTGCTCTTCGACAACGTCCCGCACGTGAAGTGCTTCTGGGTCATGCACGGGCTGTCGGTCGCCCAGCTCTCGCTCAACTTCGGCGTCGACGACCTGGACGGCTCGGTCGTCGAATACAAGATCACCCACGACGCCGACTCGTACGGCACCCCGAACACGATGCACCGGGACGACCTGCTGCACCTGATCTGGGACGCCGGCTTCCGTCCCGTCGAGCGGAACACCCGCTACGAGGTGGTCCGCGAGTACGACGCCCCCGCGTCCCTGGCCGAGCGCCGCGCCGAGCCGCAGCAGGTCTGGGCCTGAGTCGGCACGTACCCTTCCAGACCATGACCGAGCAGCGGAGCGGATTCCCCCGGCGGGACGCCGAGGGGCGCATCCTCACCCTGGGCGACCTGCTCGGGGTGAGCCTGGCCGGCCTGGTCATCGGCGTGCTGGCGGTGGTGCTGTTCGACTGGGCGTTCGCGCTGGTCGGCAGCGGCGAGTTCGGGCGGTCGAACGGCTGGCTGGCGATCATCCTGCCGGCCTGGCTGTTCTGGGACGACTTCCGCGCCTGGGAGTTCGGCGCGGCCCGGGTGGTGTCGGCGCTGGCGGCCGCCGCGGTGGGCGTGGTCGCCGGGCTCGTGGTGGCCGGCCTCGCCGCCGGTCTCCCGCCGCTGCTCTCCGGTGGGCTGGGGGCGGCGACCTTCACCCTCGGGTACGCGGTGGTCTGGTTCCACGGCGTCCACTGGCTGGCCCGCCGGACGGGCTGAACCTGCCGCCGGAGCCCCGGCGCGGAGAACGGAGTGCGGAACGTGAGCGCGGCGGTCAAGTACACGCTGGGCCGGCTCGGCCTGTTCGTCGCCGTGCTGGCGGCCCTCTGGCTGGTCGAGATGAACATCTTCATCAAGCTGATGGTGGCGCTGGCCTTCTCGGCCGCCCTGTCGTTCTTCCTGCTGAAGGGCTGGCGGGACGAGATGGCCGAGGAGATGGCCACCGCCGCCGAGCGTCGTCGCGCCGAGAAGGAGCGGCTCCGCTCCGCCCTCGCCGGCGAGGACGAGCCCGGAGGCGACGAGCAACAGGGTGGCGCCCGTTGAACGGTGACGGCTGAGTAACTCGACCCGCCGAGCCGCCCGCTGCTGAACTGTCGACGATCACGCGACCGGTGCGGTGCTGGCCGGCGTCCTGCATGCGCGTTGCTGCGCGGGGACACCCGAGTCCGCGGGGGCGCGGTTGCTGTCGGGCAGGTGCCCGGGCGTCGGCTCGGTCAGCTCGCCAGCTGCCACACCAGCAGCGCGCCGGGGATCAGCCCGGACAGCGACAGCGTGAGCACTGCGAGCACGAGGCAGCCGGAACTCTTCGGGTGATAGGTCTGCCCGGTGTGTATGTCGCGCCGCGAATCGGAGTTCGGCAGGCGCATGGTCTTCCCGGCGTTTATGTCGTCTCCCGCCTCCCGCCCCCAGCAGTACATGCACTCGCCCGCGTAGTTCTTCGATCGGCCACACTTCGAGCAGTCCGCCACATCCGCCTCCCTCAATGGGTAACCGAGTGTAGTTCGCCGGCTACCCTGCCGGTGCCCTGTCCGACTCCGCACGCGCCTCGCAGATGCGCGCACGGTTGGACGCTCCAACGCCTCCCTCGGCGTCGGGGGTGGCGTCACCAGGTGTCGGGGTGGTCGAGGTCGTGGGCCGGCTGGTACCCGCTCAGGACCGTCAGGCCGTCCGACTCGGTGTAGCCGTCCCCCCAACCCTTGAGGAACGCCTCGACGACGCAGGGCTTGACGTACATCTCCAGCACGTCGCTGCCCTGCCGGTGTGCCCGGTAGGGCCCCGCGACGAGGCCGGCGGCCTCTGGGTCGCGGTCCGGCACGGGTTGCGCCCGAACCGTCAGCCAGCGACCGGATTCGTCGCCTACCACCAGCGAGGCCTCCCTGAAGGAGCCGTGCTCCGACCGGAGAAGTGTGACCGAGCAGCCGAGCAGCCGCCCACCTGGCGGCAGCGACTGGAGGCGGAACGGCACCACGCAGCGGTGGGCACCGTCGAACCGGACCCGACTCGCGGCGTCTGTCGCCTCGTCGCGGCCGGTCGCGTAGATGTCGAGCTGAGCCCAGAGCCCGTCGACGGGTTGCCAACGGACGAACCACAGTTTCGTGTCGCCGGACGGATCGAACCAGGCGACCCCCGGACGGCCTTCGACTCGTACATCGACCGGCGGCTGGGGTCGACCCGCCGACGATATGGTCTGCTGCAGCCCGTCGAGCGTCGCGGCGCTGCGCGCCAACGCGAACCGAGCCTGCCCGGCCGGGCCCTGGAACTCGACGCTCTCGATCCCACGGCCGGCGCTCCAGGTCGCGGACGTGGCATCGCTGACCAGGCTGTCGGTCGTGAAGTGCACCACGTCGGGGTCGGCCCCCACGTTCTCGGGCCGTGCGATGGCGCCGGGCTGGCCCGGCGCGTCCGGCAGCACGAGTGCCGTGGCCGGCAGGATCGCGCCATCGGGTGCCCGATTGAACGGAACCACCATGACCGCAGCAGCGGCCAGGACGACGCACGCTGCTGCCGTTCCCCCGGTGGCCAGCCAGCGGCGACGCAGCCGGAGGCGGTGGCCGCGACGCCGGGCGTGCTCCACGATCGGCGTGGGGTCGATGTCGCCGCCCGCGTGGTGCCTGAGCGTCGTGGCGAGCTGCTGACCGAGGTCGCTGGACATCAGAACTCTCCTCCTGTCCGGACGGAGGCGAATGCTTCCTGCCGCTTGCGGAGTGCCGTCAGGGCCCGCATGGCGTGGGTACGGACTGTGCCGGTGGAACAGTCCATGATCTCGGCGATCGACGTGTCGTCGAGATCCTCGTAGTAGCGCAGGACGATCACGGTGCGTTGACGCGCCGGTAGGGTGCGGACGAGCCGCCACAGCGCGTCGCGTTCGGCGACACCGGCGGCCTCGTCCGTGGCGCCCGGCCGATCGTGCACGTCGGCGACGGAGATCTCCTGACTGCTACGCCGGCGCCACCACGAGTGGTGGGCGTTGACCAGCATCCGACGGACGTACGCGTCGGGTCGATCCGTCCGGGAGATGCGCGCCCAGCGGGCGTACGCCCTGGCGAGGACCTCCTGAACCAGGTCCTCGGCCCGATGCTCGTCACCGGTCAGCAACCGGGCGAGCCGCACCAGCGCCGAAGTGCGGGCGAACGCGTACTCCTCGAAGGTCACGCCCTATCAACGTCGCGAGTCGGCCAACCCGTAGACATCCGGCGAGCACCTCTCGAAGGAGAACCTCAGGGCGTGGCCCCTCCGGCGCCCGCAGGCTCGCGCCTCGCCGGATGGGGGGAACGGCCGAGGGGCCCGGTCGCCGGCCTGAGCCGGGCGACGCGGACCCCTCGATCGGGTCGGTGTCAGGTCACCAGTTGGTGGAGCCGGCCACCTTCGGCCACGGCTTCAACGTGGGCTTGATCAGGTAGACGACGCCGCCGGAGCCGCCGGACACCCCGCCGCTGGCGTTGATCCGCTTGGTCCGCAGCCAGATCTGCTCGAACTGCTCACGCTTGTAGACGTTGCGCACCACGTCGTTGCTCGACGAGGCCGGGTCGTTGACGATCACGTCGCCCTCGGCGGTGAAGCCGACGATGACGAACAGGTGCCCGGAGGTGCCGTAGTTCGCCCCGTCCAGCTCGCTGGCGAGGAAGGACTGGCTGGTCACGACCGGGATCCCGGCGGCGATGAAGCGCTCCACCTCGTCCAGCGAGTGCAGCCGGGTGACCCGCGCCTCCAGGCCGGGGAAGCTGGCCGCGTACGCGGTGTTGAAGGGCCAGTTGCCCGCGCCGTCGTACTGGTAGTCGTAGACCATCCGGGCGGCGTGGTTGACCGTCGGGTCCGGGTAGGTCGGGTCGACCCAGGAGGTCTCCTCCTCGGACGCCTTGCGGCCCCAGTACTCGATCACCATCGTGGTGGAGGTGGGGGAGCACCAGGCCTGGCCGCCGCCGTCGTACTCGGGGTAGTGGCCGGCGTGGACGTTCTGCGAGTAGCGGGGGACG
This sequence comes from Micromonospora sp. USAFONa4, assembly GCF_057197825.1. Classification (NCBI taxonomy): domain Bacteria; kingdom Bacillati; phylum Actinomycetota; class Actinomycetes; order Micromonosporales; family Micromonosporaceae; genus Micromonospora; species Micromonospora sp. USAFONa4. Next base: position 3,716,563 of record NZ_CM170072.1, read on the forward strand.
TTGAGTTCCCTGCCCCAGGCGATGCCGCCCCTGCTCGGCTCGACGGTGAACCGGTCGGGGACGTTCGAGCTCATCGCGCCCACGGTGTGCACGACCGGCGCGGCGCGCTGGCCCGGGGCCTTGTAGAGGGTGAGCCGCAGCTGGTACTCCCGCAGCAGCACCCCGACGGAGGCGTCGTCGATGCTGAAGGTGTCGGTCCAGATGGTCGACCAGGGGTCGCCCTGCCGGTTGACGCTGGTGCGCTTGATGTCGGCGTCGCCGGAGGCCCACCGCCCCATCACGTACCACTTGGTCTGGACGCCGGTGTTGTACGTGCCCTGCATCTCCACCTGGATCCAGGTGCCGGCCGGGGTGTCCGCGTTCCACGAGGCGATCAGCTCGGTGGCGTCGAAGCCGATCCGGGTGACCGGGGAGGTCCAGGTCGCGTACTCCCAGCTCCTGGTGACGCCGGTGTGCGGGTCGGTGTAGTCGGTGGTGCCGAGCGGCCGGGCCAGCGTCACGCCCGGCCGGAGGCCGGGGACGGCCCTGGTGCCGGCGTGGGTGCCGCGACGCCAGTCGGGGTAGCGGGACCAGTCCTGGAAGGTGATCTGTTCGTCGTGGACCACCGGGCGGGTGGTCGACGGTGCCGTTACGGGCGCGGCGACGGCGGGTGCCGCGGTGCCGAGAAGGGTGAGTGCGGTGGCGGCCGCGAGGGCGGCCGTACGCAGGCGTGTTCTGGCCATGAGTCCTCCGCAGGGACGGACGATCGTTGCGGGTCAGTGTCCCGCTCGGAAGGAACTTTCGCCAGAGGTCGACAGTTGGAAAATCCTTGCCGATGTGAGGATCAGGATGACATGCAAAGTGGGCAGCGATGGATGTTGATATGACCATGTGAGCGGTGGTGAAGTGTCCTCCACCGAGCGGGATCTCCTCCCGCCCCCCGAGGAGGTTGTCCATGGCCTTCCGCAACACCACCCTCCGCCGTCGCCTGGCGGTCGCCGTAGCAGCCGGGTTCGCCCTGCTCACGGTCGCCGCCGCGCCGGCCACAGCCCGGCCGGCCCCGGACCGGGCCGACTCCGCGGCGACGTCGTACCGGGTGCTCGGCCCGCGTACGGTCGCCGACCGCACCGCCGTCGCCGGCACCGGCGCCGCCATCGACTTCGTCGAGCACGGCGTGCTGAACGTCTCGGCCACCCCCGCCGAGGCGGCGGCCATCACCCGGCTCGGCTTCCGGCTGGAGGCGGTCCCCGCCCCGTCGGCCGACGGGCACGACCACGCCGAGGGGGACGTCGGCACGGCGGCCTTCCCGCCCGCCGACTCGAACTACCACGACTACGCCGAGCTGACCGCCCTGGTGAACAAGGTGGTCGCGGACCACCCCTCGATCGCCCGGAAGATCAGCATCGGCTCCTCGTACGAGGGCCGGGACCTGATGGCGGTGAAGATCTCCGACAACGTCGCCACCGACGAGAACGAGCCGGAGATCCTGTTCAACTCCCAGCAGCACGCCCGCGAGCACCTGACCGTCGAGATGGCGGTCTACCTGCTCAACCTCTTCACCGACAGCTACGGCAGCGACTCCCGGATCACCAGCATCGTGAACAGCCGGGAGATCTGGATCGTGCCGACGGTCAACCCGGACGGCAGCGAGTACGACATCGCCACCGGCTCCTACCGCTCCTGGCGCAAGAACCGGCAGCCGAACAGCGGCTCGTCGTACGTCGGGACCGACCTGAACCGGAACTGGTCCTACCAGTGGGGCTGCTGCGGCGGCTCGTCCGGCTCGACCTCGTCGGACACCTACCGGGGCCCGTCGGCGTTCTCCGCGCCGGAGACCGCGGCGCTGCGCAACTTCGTGAACAGCCGGGTCGTCGGCGGCACCCAGCAGATCAAGGCCAACATCGACTTCCACACGTACTCGGAGCTGGTGCTCTGGCCGTTCGGCTACACGTACAACAACACGGCCCCCGGGATGTCGACGGACCAGTACAACACCTTCGCCACGCTGGGCCAGCAGATGGCGAACACCAACGGCTACACCCCGCAGCAGTCCAGCGACCTCTACATCACCGACGGGGACAGCATCGACTGGATGTGGGGCCAGCACGGCATCTGGGCGTACACCTTCGAGATGTACCCCGGCTCGGCCGGCGGTGGCGGCTTCTACCCGCCCGACGAGGTGATCCCCGCCCAGACCTCGCGCAACCGGGAGGCGGTCCTGCTGATCAGCGAGTACGCCGACTGCCCGTACCGGGTCATCGGCAAGCAGGACCAGTACTGCGGCGGTGGCGGCGGCACCACGGTCTGGTCGGACACCTTCGAGACGGCCACCGGCTGGACCATCAACCCGAACGGCACCGACACCGCGACCGCCGGGGCGTTCGAGCGGGGCGCCGCCCAGGCGACCAACTCCAGCGGGGCGAAGCAGCTCGCCCCGTACGCCGGCGCCAACGACCTCGTCACCGGCCGGCTGGCCGGCACGGCGGCCGGTGACTACGACCTCGACGGCGGCGTGACCAGCGCCCGGTCGCCGGCGGTGACCCTGCCGTCGAGCGGCACGCTGACGCTCTCCCTCGCCTGGTACCTGGCCCACGGCTCGAACGCGTCGTCGGCCGACTACCTGCGGGTCAGCGTGGTGCACAACGGCGGCACCACGGCCCTGTTCACCCAGTCCGGGGCTGCCACCAACCGCAACGGCGCCTGGGCGGTGGCGAACGCCAACCTCACCCCGTACGCCGGCCAGTCGGTGCGGATCCTCGTCGAGGCGGCGGACGCCTCGGGCGCGAGCCTGGTCGAGGCGGCTGTGGACAACGTCACCATCACCAGTTCCTGACCCGGTGGGGCCCCGTTCCGCCCCCGGCGGGGCCCCACCACCCCTCTCCGCGTACGCCGGTCCAGGGCGTGTCGCCGCCGTTGGTGATCAACGAGCGCCGATGCGCCCTGGATCGTCGAGGCACGTCCGGGGCGTGCGCTACGGTTCTACCGACCACGCGCAGCGAAGCCGGTGCGAAACCGGCGCTGTCCCGCAACTGTGATGTCCCGCCACCGCCGCACTCCGGCGTGGCGGGGACGAGCCAGGTCGCCTGCGTCCGTGGTCGCGACACGCGCTCTCGAGGAAGGGCGCCTCGCGGACGGGCGCCACCGCTCCCTGTCGGCGAAGCACCACGCTCCTCGACCGACAGGAGGACCCGTGCTCAGACGTACCCCCCGGCTCTTCGCCGCGACCCTCGCGGTGGCCGCGCTCGCCCTCGGCGCCTGCGCCGAGAAGAGCTCCGACGACACCCCCGCCGCCGGCGCCAGCTCGGCCGGCGCCGCCTTCCCGGTCACCGTCGGCACGGTGACGCTGGAGAAGCGGCCCGAGAAGATCGTCTCGCTCAGCCCGACGGCCACCGAGATGCTCTTCGCCATCGGCGCCGGCAAGCAGGTCACCGCCGTCGACGACCAGTCGAACTTCCCGGCCGACGCGCCGAAGAGCGACCTCTCGGGCTTCACCCCGAACGCCGAGGCGATCGCCGGCAAGAGCCCCGACCTGGTGGTCCTCTCCGACGACCGCAACAAGATCGTCGATCAGCTCACCGCGCTGAAGATCCCGGTCTACCAGACCCCGGCCGCGACCACGCTCGACGACAGCTACCGGCAGATCACCGAGCTGGGCGCCCTCACCGGCCACGCCGACGAGGCCGCCGACGTGACGAAGCGCATGAAGGACGACATCACCAAGCTGGTCGCCGACCTGCCGAAGCGCGCCGAGAAGCTCACCTACTACCACGAGCTGGGCCCGGAGCTCTACACGGCCACCAGCAAGACCTTCATCGGCTCGCTCTACACCATGGTGGGCCTGGAGAACATCGCCGATGCGTCCGACGCCGACGGCAAGCAGGGCGGCTACCCGCAGCTCTCCCAGGAGGTCATCGTCAAGGCCGACCCGGACTTCGTCTTCCTCGCCGACACCAAGTGCTGCAAGCAGAGCGCGGAGACGGTCAAGGCGCGCGCCGGCTGGGCGGGCGTCACGGCGGTCAAGAACAACCAGGTCGTCGCCCTCGACGACGACGTCGCCTCCCGCTGGGGACCCCGCGTGGTGGACCTGCTCCGCGTGATCGTCGACGCCACCGCCAAGGTCCCCGCGTGACCCGCACCCGTCCATGAGCCGTCCGCTCGTGAAGGCGCCGCCCGCCCGGCGGGCCGGGACGCTCCCCGCGTCCCGGCCCTCCGGGCTGCGGCCCCGCTGGCTCGCCGCCGGGGTCGCCGCGGTGCTCGTCGCCCTGGTCGCCGGGGTGTCCCTCGGCCCGGTCGCCCTGCCGCCGGGCAGCGTCGCGGCCGAGCTGCTGAACCTCATCCCGGGGGTACGCCTCGACAGCGGGCTCTCCGAGCGCGAGATCGCCATCGTCACCGAGCTGCGGCTGCCCCGGGTGGTGCTCGGGCTGCTGGTCGGCGGGCTGCTGGCCCTGGCCGGCGGCTGCTACCAGGGCGTGTTCCGCAACCCGCTGGCCGACCCGTACCTGCTCGGGGTGGCGGCCGGGGCCGGGCTCGCCGTCACGGCGGTCATCACCCTCGGCGCCGGGGCGGGCGGCGCGCTGACCGGGCTGCCGCTCACCATCCCGCTGGCCGCGTTCGTCGGCTCGATCGGCGCGGTGGCGATGACCTACCTGCTGGGCGTCTCCGGCGGGCGCGGCCGCTCCACCGCCACGCTGATCCTCGCCGGCGTGGCCGTCTCCGCGTTCCTCTCGGCCGGGCAGACCTACCTGCTGCAACGCAACTCCGACAGCATCCAGCAGGTCTACTCCTGGCTGCTCGGGCGGCTCGCCACCGCCGGCTGGCACGACGTGCGGCTGGTGCTGCCGTACTTCCTGGTCACCGCGTTCGTGGTGCTGCTGCACCGACGGGAGCTCGACGTGCTCTCCGTCGGCGACGACGAGGCCACGAGCCTCGGACTGCACCCGCAGCGGTCCCGCTACCTGCTCATCGCCGCCGCCTCGCTCGGCACCGCCGCCGCCGTCTCCGCGTCCGGCCTGATCGGCTTCGTCGGGATCATCGTGCCGCACACCGTCCGGCTGCTCGCCGGGTCGAGCTACCGGGTGATCCTGCCGCTCTCGCTGCTCTTCGGCGGGGCCTTCCTGGCCCTGACCGACGTGGTGGCCCGTACCGCCGCCGCCCCGTCGGAGATCCCGATCGGCGTGGTCACCGCACTGCTCGGCGGCCCGTTCTTCGTGCTGGTGCTGCGTACCTCCCGCCGGATGCTCGGGTGAGCGCGTGGCGGGTGCCGGCCGCGCGGCCGGCGGACGGTGGGGCCGTGCGCTCCCCCGACGTGGCCGCCGTGCCCGCCGTCGAGGTGCGCGACCTGCACGTGCGCCTGGACGGCACGCCGATCCTGGCCGGCGTCGACCTGACCGTCGCCGCCGGCGAGTGGGTCACCGTGATCGGCCCGAACGGTGCCGGGAAGTCGACCCTGCTGCGCGCCGTCGGCGGCCTGCTGCCCGCGCCGGGCGCCGTCTCCCTCTTCGGTACGCCCAGCGAGGCGCTGCGCCGCCGCGACCGCGCCCGGGTGGTCGCCACGGTCGCCCAGTCCCCGGTCGTGCCGGCCGGCATGACGGTGTTCGACTACGTGCTGCTGGGCCGCACCCCCTACATCCCGACGCTGGGCCGGGAGTCCGCCGCCGACCTGGCCGCCGCCCACGAGGTGCTCGACGGGCTGGACCTGACCGGGTTCCACGACCGGGAACTGGCCACCCTCTCCGGCGGCGAGCGGCAGCGGGTCTTCCTGGCCCGCGCGCTGGCCCAGGGCGCGACCCTGCTGCTGCTGGACGAGCCGACCAGCGCCCTGGACATCGGCCACCAGCAGGAGGTGCTGGAGCTGGTCGACCGGCTGCGCCGCGAGCACGGCCTGACGGTGCTCGCCACCATGCACGACCTCTCCATCGCCGGCGAGTACGCCGACCGCATGGTGCTGCTGGCCGACGGCCGGGTGGTGGCCGCCGGCACCCCCCGCGAGGTGCTCACCGAGCAACTCCTCGCCACCTGGTACCGCGCCACGGTCCGCGTCATCCCCGGTGTCCACGGCCCCCTGGTGGTCCCGATCCGCCCCCGTCACTGACCGTCCCGCCCCGCGCGAGGCGGCAGGTCAGGGGCGGGTGAGGATGTTGAAGAGGGCGCCGTGGGGGTCGCGGAGGGCGGCGTAGCGGCCCGCAGGGGCGGTCTGGGGCGGGACGAGGATGGTGCCGCCGAGTTCGGCGGCGCGGGCGGCGACCGCGTCGGCGTCGGCCACGGCGAAGTACACCGACCAGTACGCGGGCGTGTCCGCCGGGAACCCGTCGCCGAGCGGTGGCACCATGCCGGCCACGATCCGGGTGCCGAGCCGCCAGCCGGTGTACGTGACCGGGCCCGCCTGTTGGTCGTCCGGTTGCCAGCCGAAGACCAGCTCGTAGAAGACCTTCGCGCCCTCCGGATCGGGGGTGACCAGTTCGGTCCAGGCCAGCGCCCCCGGGACGTCGAAGACCTCGGCCCCGCGCATCGACATCGGCTGCCAGACGCTGAACGCCGCCCCGGCGGGGTCGGCGAAGACCGCCATCCGTCCCTGGTCGAAGACCTCGAACGGGGGCACCACGACCTGCCCGCCGGCCCGCTCGACCCGGCCGGCCACCAGGTCCGCGTCGTCGGTCGCCAGGTACGTCGACCAGATCGGCACCTGGTCGGGGATGGCCGGCGGGCCCGCGCCCGCCACCGCCCGCCCGCCGAGCAGGAAGACCGTGTAGCCGCCCGCCTCGGGCTCCGGGTCGATCCGGCCGGTCCAGCCGAACAGCTCGGGGTAGAACCGCCGCGCCTCGGCGAGGCCCGGGGTGGCGAGGTCGACCCAGCAGGGTGTGCCCGGCGGGACGATGCTCACGTCGACCCCCCTCTCGGCGGGGGACGGCCACGCCGGCACGCCCCTGCCGGAATCGTGGCACCGACCCGCCGCGCCACGTGGCGGATCGGCCGAAACGTCAGCTGAACCGTCGACCCTCGTCGCGCCGGTACGCCCACCCGGCCAGCAGCGCCAGCAGCACCACCCAGACCCCGAGCATGACCATGGACAGCGGGTTGACCGGGTAGGCGCCGACCGCCGCCCACATCAGCTCCACCGCGCCGCGGGTCGGCAGGAACGGCGCGACGGCCTCCACGAAGCCGGGCGCCTGGTCCGGTGCGGAGAGCAGCCCGCCCCCGAAGGCGAGCGGGAAGAAGACGACCTGCGCCACCACGATCGCCGCCTTGCTGGGCATCGAGTAGCCGATGGCGAGACCCAGCAGCGTGAACGGCACCGAGATCACCGTGACGATCGCCAGGGCCAGCAGGAACGCCGGCGCGCTGACCCGCGCCTCGGTGAGCGCCGCCCCGATCGCCACCACCGGCACCAGCGAGAGGTAGGTGAGTGCCAGCCCGGCCAGCACCCGCCCGGCGAAGCGGGGTGCCGGCCCGGCCGGCAGGGTCCGGGTGTACGGGTTCCAGGGCTGGTCGCGGTCCTCGGCGACCCCGACGCCGTACTGGAAGATGTTCGCGCTCATCACCGAGAAGGTGACCATGGCGGCGGTGGCGTAGGTGGCGCCGACCGGGTCCTTCCCGGCGAACGGCACCACGAAGAAGAGCATCGCGACGGCCGGGAAGAAGGCGCTGCCGACGACGGCGACCGGGATGCGGACCGTCTCCAGGAGCTGGTAGCGGGCGTGGACCAGGGCGAGGCGCATGGGAGATCCGTCCCCTCAGGCGGTGGCCGGCGGGCCGGCCACGGCGGTCGTCGGACGGTCGGCCCCGGAGCCGGGCGCGGTGATGGCGAGGAACGCCTCCTCCAGCGAGGTGGGGCGGACCTCCAGGTCGGCGAACGCCACCCCGGCGGTGACCAGGGCCCGCACCAGCTCGTCGGCGTCGGTGGTGAGCAGGTGCGTGCGGCCGTCGACCCGCTCGGTGCGGACGACGCCGGGCAGCGCGGGCAGCGCGTCGGCGACCAGGCTGACCCGGCGTACGCCGACGATGCCCCGGATCGCGTCGACCGTGTCGTCGGCCAGCACCCGGCCCTGCCCGATGACCACCACCCGCCGGGCCAGCGCCTCGACCTCCTCCAGGTAGTGGCTGCTCAGCAGCACGGTGCCGCCGTCGTCGTGGAACGCCCGGATCGCCTCCCACAGGGTGTGCCGCGCCGCGACGTCCAGGCCGGTGGTCGGCTCGTCGAGCAGCACCAGCCGGGGCCGGCCGACGAAGGCGAGCGCCACCGCGAGCCGGCGGCGCTGCCCGCCGGAGAGGCCCCCGGTCTGCCGCCGGGCCAGCTCGCCGAGGCCGAAGCGGTCGAGCAGTTCGCCCCGGGGGACCGGGGCGGGGTGGTGGGCGGCGACGAAGTCCACCACCTCGCCGACCCGCAGCGTGCCGGGCAGGCCCGTCTCCTGCGGGGTGACCCCGATCTGCCGCCGGCTCGCCGGGTCGCGCGGGTCGCCGCCGAACAGTTCGACCCGGCCGGCGGTGGGCCGGCGCAGCCCGACGAGCAGGTTCAGCAGGGTGCTCTTGCCGGCCCCGTTCGGGCCGAGCAGGCCGACCAGTTCGCCGGCGGAGACCTCCAGGTCGACCCGGTCGAGGGCGAGCACGTCGCCGTAGCGGCGGCTGACCGCCTCGGCGCGGGCGAGGATCACGGGAGACTCGTCGAGGGCGTCACGGACACCTGTCTACCGCCCCGGCGCAAGTCCGGGTCAGCCGAGCGGGGCGGGCAGCGGTCGGGCGTGCAGCACGGCGAGTCGGGAAACCGCCCGGGTGAGCACCACGTAGAGCCGGTGCAGGCCGCGCGGTTCGGCGGCCACGATCGCCGCCGGCTCGACGACGATGACGTGGTCGTACTCCAGGCCCTTGACCAGGGTCGCGGGCACCACCGTGACGCGCGCCGCGGCGGCCGGCTCGTCGACGGTCGCGGTGTCGACGCCAACGGCCTCCAGCGCCGCCCGCAGCCCGCCGACCGCGTCGTCGGCGGCGATCACCGCCACCGAGCCGTCGAACGCCAGCGCCGCGCGCACCTCGGCCACCGTCGCGGCGGTCAGGTCATCGACGGTACGCACGTCGAGCGCGCCGTCGCGGCGCAGCGACTCGGCCGGGGGCACGTCGACGGCGAGCGCCGGCAGCAGCCGGTTGGCGAACGTCACCACGGCGGCGGGCACCCGGAACCCGACGGTCAGCGGCACCACGACGGCGTCCGGCTTGCCGAGGTGGCGCAGGGACTCCCGCCAGTCGGCGGCGGCCCACGGGGCGGTGCCCTGGGCCAGGTCGCCGAGGAGGGTGATCGACCCGTGTTCGCTGCGCCGGGCGATCACCCGGCACTGCATCGGGGAGAGGTCCTGGGCCTCGTCGACGACGACGTGCCCGAAGCCGCCCGGTCGCTCGATCAGCCCGGCCGCCTCGTCGATGAGCACGGCGTCGGCCGCCGTCCACTTCGTGGCCTTCGGCGTACGCCCGAGCTTCGTGCCGGCCGGGGCGGGACGCCGCGCCGGGGCCCGCGTGGTGCCGGCCGTCAGGGCCTGGGCGTCGGCTGCCGTGGTCGGGCCGGCCGCCGGGTCCGGGGTGCCGACCGTCGCCGTCGGGTCGGCGAGCCCGCGCAGCCGCGCCTGCTCCTCGGCGTCGAGCAGCCCGTCCGCCGCCGTGGCGAGCCGCTGCGGGTCGCCGAGCAGGGCGTGCACCAGCCCTTCCGGGGTGAGCGCCGGCCAGACCGCGTCGAGGAAGGCGGTGACCGGCGTGGCCTTGCCCATCCGGCGCAGCCAGGCGTCGCTCGGGGACTCGGCGCGCCGCGCCTCGGCCTGCCGTTGCAGCAGCGCCACCACCCGGGCCCGGACGCGCTCGCGCCCCGTGGCGTACGGCAGCCGCTCCCGGCGGGTCTCCTGGACCACCCGGTGCAGCGGGTCCAGGCCGATCCGCCAGCGGAACGAGCCGTCCGAGACCATGATCGGCTCGGTCGGCTCGCCGATGTGCGCGTCGACGGCCCGACGCAGCACCTCGGCCATCCGGGCGTCGTGCTTGATCGTCGCCACCGCCGGGTCCTCGACGGCCCGCACCGGCACCCGGCCGACCAGGTCCTCCACCGTGGCCTGCTCGACCTCCACCTCGCCGAGCGCCGGCAGCACCGCCGCGATGTACGACAGGAAGGCCCGGTTCGGCCCCACGATCAGCACGCCGGAGCGGCGCAGCCGCTCCCGGTGCAGGTAGAGCAGGTACGCGGCCCGGTGCAGGCCGACGGCGGTCTTGCCGGTGCCCGGGGCGCCCTGCACGCAGATCGAGTCGGCGAGGTCGGCCCGGACCAGCTCGTCCTGCTCGGGCTGGATGGTGGCGACGATGTCGCGCATCGGCCCGACGCGCGGCCGTTCGATCTCGGCGGTCAGGATCCGGCTGGTCGTGCCCAGTTCCTCGCCCCGGTCGAGGCGCTCGTCCTCGAAGCTGGTCAGCGCCCCGTTGCTGAAGCCGAAGCGGCGCCGTACCGCCACGCCCTGCGGGTCGCGCGCGCTCGCCCGGTAGAACGACCGGGAGACCGGGGCCCGCCAGTCCAGCACCAGCGGCTCGCCCCGGTCGTCGGTGACGTGCCGCCGGCCGACGTGGTAGCGCCGCCCGGCGTGGTCCGCGTGCCACCCGTCCGGCCCGTCGCCGGGGTCGCCGGGCGGGTCGTCGGCGGGCGGGGCCCCGGTCGCCGGGCCGAAGTCGAGGCGCCCGAAGAAGAGCGGCGTGGTGGGGTCGTCGGCGAGTTCGGCGACCCGGCGGGCCAGGGTGCGCCCGAGGGTCTCGGCCGCGTACGCGTCGCCGGCCACCTGGTCGCCGGTCGAGAAGAGGGCCTGGGCGCGTTCCCGCATCTGCGCCAGGGCGGCCCGGGAGGTGGCGAGGTGCTCGCGTTCGGCGGCGAGGTCGGCGTCGAGGTCGAGATCGAGGTCGGTCACGCTGAATCCCGTCGGGGTCTACTGCCGGTCGCTCGCGTGTCCGGCGGGCGGATGGGCCGGCCCCCGGCGCGGGACGTCCGATGCGGTGGTCACCTCACCCTGGCCGTCAAGCGACCTGACAGCCTACGCGCCGGGCGCGTGCCGCTCCACCGGATTTCGACCGTGGCACCCGCCGCCCGCCGCTGGACCTCCGGTGCCGGTCGACCGGCGACCCGCGGCGGGCGGGCGACCAGGAATCATGGACACATGACGGAGGCGCGTCCCGAACAGCGCCGGATCACGATCAGCGACCCGCAGGTGATGCGGGCGCTGGCCCATCCGGCCCGAATCGCGATCATGGAACACCTGGGCGTGGTGGAGGGCGGCGCGACCGCCACCGAGTGTGCGGAGGTGGCCGGGCTGTCGCCGAGCGCCACCAGCTACCACCTCCGGGCGCTGGCGAAGTCGGGCCTGGTGGAGCAGGCGCCGAGCCGGGGGGACGCGCGCGAGCGGCTGTGGCGCACGGTCGGCCGGACCCTGCTGGTCGACGCGGGACGGTCCGCCGGCCCGGAGGCGCGCGCGGCCGAGCAGGCGCTGGTGGAGGCGCACGCGGCCCGGGACATGGAGCGGACCCGGGACTGGCTGCGCCGCGCCGGGGACGAGCCCGCCGAGTGGTACGACGTCGCGCTGTTCAGCGACACGCTGCTGCTGCTCACCGCCGACGAGCTGGCCGGGCTGAACGAGGCGGTGAGCGCGTTGTTCGAGCCGTACCGGCAGCGGAACCGGCAGGCGGATCCGCCGGCCGGGGCGCGCACGGTGGCGGTGCAGTACCGGGCGGTGCCGCTGGCGTAGGGGGTTGCTTCGATCAGTTGTGAAGGATTATTTTCGAAGTATGTCCTTCACAACTGACGGGTCGCGCTGGTCGGACGTCTGGCTCGCCGCCACCGCGCGCGGCACCTCGATGTGCGGTGACTTCCTCGCCGCCACCGCCCTGGCGCTCGCCCTCCAGTCCGCCGGCGCCAGCGGCATAGCCGTGTCCGGACTGCTGTTGGCGGCGACCCTGCCGCTGGTGGTGCTCGCCCCGCTCACCGGGCGCCTCGTCGACCGGGTGGACAGCCGGAAGCTGCTGGTCACCGCGGGTCTGGGGCAGGCCGCCGTCTGCGCGCTGCTGGCCTTCGCCACCCACCCGGCCCTGATCATCGGGCTCGTCGCGCTGCTCGCCTGCGGGCTGGCCGTGACCCATCCCTGCCTGGCGGCGCTGCTGCCGGCGATGGTGCGCCCCGCCGACCTGCCCCGGGCGAGCGCGATCAGCCAGACGGCCAGCAGCCTGGGCGCGCTCGGCGGCCCGGTGCTCGCCGGGCTGCTGGTCGGGCAGTTCGGCGCGCGCGTACCCCTGCTCATCGACGCCGGGAGCTACCTCGCCCTGGTGGCCGCGGGCCTGCTGCTGCGTACCCGCAGGGGCGGCCGGCGGGCCACGGCCGCACCCGCGTCCGGGACGGAACGGGCCCCGGCGTGGCGGCTGCGCGGCGACCCGCTGCTGCTGGCCGTCGTCGTCAGCACGGCCGCGGTCATCACCGCCGTGGGCGGCATCAACGTGGTAGAGGTCTTCTTCATCCGCGAGACCCTCGACGGATCGCCCACGGTGTACGGGCTGGTCGGCGCCGCCTGGATGGCGGGGATGCTGCCCGGCAGCTGGCTCTGCGCCCGGCTGGCCCACCGGCTCACCGACGACGGCGCCCTGGTGTACGGGGTGCTGGCGACGCTCGGTGGCATCTGCCTCATGGTGCTGGTCGCCGCCGCCGTGCCCACGGCCGCGCTGCTGGTCCCGCTCTGGCTGGTCGCGGGCGCGGCGAACGGCGGGGAGAACGTCTTCGCCAACCTGCTCACCGCCCGGCGGGTGCCGGAGGCGTCGCGCGGCCGGGCGTACGCCCTCTACGGCGCGGCCGTGCAGGGCGGCTCGATGGGGGGCTACCTGATCGGGGGCGCCCTGCTGGCGCTGCTGTCGCCGCGACCCCTGATCGCGGCGGCCGGCGCGGTCGGCCTGCTGGTCGTGGTGGCGTTCGTGCCGGCCGTCGCGCGCTCCGTCCGACGGGTCCGGGCGGCCGGCGCCGGGTCGACGGCGGCGGCCCGGGCGGGCGGTGCGGACGGCGCGCCGGGGGAGGCGGGGGACGGCGACCACCCGGCGGATGCGGGGTTGGCCACTCCCACCCCGGCCCACTGAGCCACGCGACGGTGGCGGGGATACGGTCGGGGCATGGTTGAGCACGTCGCACGCCCCCGGGTCGGGCACATCCAGTTCCTGAACTGCCTGCCGATCTACTGGGGGCTGATGCGCTCCGGTGCCCTGATCGACGTCGACCTGCACAAGGACTCCCCGGACCGGCTCAGCGCCGCCCTGGTCGCCGGTGACCTGGACATCGGTCCGATCTCCCAGGTGGAGTACCTGCGGCACGCCGATGAGCTGCTGCTCCTGCCCGACCTGGCGGTCGGCAGCGACGGCCCGGTGCTCTCCGTCAACGTCGTCTCCACCCGCCCGCTGGCCGAGCTCGGCCACGGCAAGGTGGCGCTGGGCTCGACCTCGCGGACCGGGGTGCTGTTGGCCCAGTTGCTGCTCGGCGAGCGGTACGGGGTGAACCCCGAGTACTTCCGCTGCCCGCCCGACCTGACCCAGATGCTGCTGGAGGCCGACGCCGGGGTGCTGATCGGCGACGTGGCGCTGCGCGCCCTCTACGAGGCGCCGAAGCGTGGGCTGGAGGTCACCGACCTCGGGCAGGCGTGGCGGGAGTGGACGGGCCTGCCGATGGTCTTCGCCGTCTGGGCCGTACGCCGCGACTTCGCCGCCGCCCACCCCGGCCTGGTCAAGGAGGTGCACGAGGCGTTCCTGCGCTCCCGGGACCTCTGCCTGGCCGAGCTGGACCAGGTGGCCGAGGCGGCCGCGCGCTGGGAGCCGTTCGACGCGGCGACCCTGGCGACGTACTTCCGGGCGCTGGACTTCTCCCTCGGCGAGCGCCAGGTGGCCGGCCTGCGCGAGTTCGCGCGTCGCGCCGCCGCCATCGACGCCGCCCCGCCCCTGCCCGCCTCCGGCCCGGCCTTCTTCACAGGCTGAACCTCTGGCCGGCCCGGGGCGGTGGTCGGGTCTAGGTGGTGGGGCGGAGGAGGGCTTCGGTGATCTTCTGGCAGTTGTTCATGCCGTACTCGTAGCCCTTGCCGATCGGGTAGCGGACCATCACGCCCATCGTCCAGGTGTCGCCGATGGCCAGGCAGTTGATGTGCATCTCCTGCTCCTTGGTCCGGTCGATCCAGCCGTTCTTGATGGCGATGTCCTTGCGTTCGGCGGCCGGGAACGCCTTGCGGATGCCGAAGTCGCCGCCGCCCCTGACCAGCCGCATCTCGTTGAGCAGCCACTTGGTCCACTTCGGCCCCGCGGCGCGGCCGTCGGCGATGCAGGCGCCCATCCGGGCGGTGTCCCGGGGGGAGAGCTTCGTCCGGCTCCAGCCGCCGTCGCTGGCGACGCTGCTGTCGGTCAGCTCGCACTTGGAGAGCAGCCGCTTGATCGAGGCGGACCCGCCCAGGGCGTTGTAGAACTGCTGGGTCCGGGTGTTGTCGCTGTCCCGGATGATCTTCGTGGCGTCGGCCAGCTTGGCGTCGCTCGGGGTCTGGCCCTTCTCGTCGGCGCGGCGCAGGTGGTCGGCGACGATCCACGCCTTGATCAGCGACGCGGTGGTGCTGGTCTCGTCCATGTTGTCGGAGCCGATGATCTCCCCGGTGCGGCGGTCGAGGACGCTCCAGGAGTACCAGCCCTCGATGTCCAGGTCGAGTTCCTTGGCCTCGAACGGCAGCGGCTCCGGCTCCGGCGTCGGGCTCGGCGACGGCGAGGGGCGGGAGCTGCGGTCACTCGGGGCGGTCGTGGCGCGCTCGGCCGGGCCGGCGGGGGTGCCCCACTCGGCGGCGGCGCGGGACTCGAACGGCGAGCCCGGCAGCAGCCGCAGCGAGACGAGCACCAGGCAGATGAGGACCACCGCGATGGCGATGAGCCTGCGGGGGGAGGCGTCGGCGGGCTCGTCGGCCCGGCGCCGGCGCGGCATCAGAGCTTCCCGGCGGGCTGCTGCGGCACCTTGAGGGCGGCGCCCGGCTGCGGGGTCACGAGCTGGCTGGCGACCGAGGCGCAGACCTGCGCGCCGTAGTTCAGCCCGCTCTTCTGCGGGTAGCGGAGCATCACCGCGAGGCTCCACTTGTCGTTGACGGCGAGGCAGTTGACGTGCCAGTTGCCGTCGTAGTTGAGCGGGGTCCAGCCGTTCTTCATGCTGACCGGGCCCTGGCTGACGATCGACTGGGGGAGGCCGTCGATGATGCCCCAACGGCCGCCGCCGGAGCGGGCCTTCTGGTCCTTGGCGGCCGTGCTGCCCCTGACCTTGCTCATCTCGTCCAGCAGGAGCTTCGTCCACTTGGGGCCGGCGGCCGTGCCGTCGGCGATGCAGTCGCCGAGCCGGACGGCGTCACGCGGGGACATCCGCGTGAAGCTCCACCAGCCCACGTAACCGGCCACGTTGCCCGGCTTGGTGTCGGTGAGCCCGCAGGTGCTGACCATCCGCCTGATCGTGGCGGCCCGGCCCACCGCGCCGTAGAGGGCGTTGGCGGCGTCGTCGTTGCTGTCCCGGATGGCGGTGGTGATCTGCTTCTTCCGCTCGGCCGGCAGCGGCTTGTCGCCGAGCTGGTTGAGGTAGTCCGCCGCGAACCAGGCCTTGATCATCGACTCGGTGGAGCTGGTCGAGGCCAGGTTCTTCGACCCGGAGATCTCGCCGGTCTCCCGGTCCATCAGCGCCCACGAGAAGAACTCGCCCTTGAAGTTCACCGTGACCGGGCCGGCGGCCAGGGTCGGCGGCGGGGGCGGGGTGGGCGCGGGGGCCGCGACGCTTCCGCCGCCGCTTCCGCCGCTCGCGGCGTCGTCGCCGGCGAGTCGGGCGTACGCGGCCGGAACGAGCAGGCCGCCACCGAGGAGGACCGCCACGACGGCGAGCACCAGGGTCACGCGGGATCGCATGAGTGGGTGAGCTCCAGATGTCAGGCCGGGGGGACCGGCTGGTTGTCGGACGGATCGGCGGCTCGCCGAGGGCCGGGGGATCCGCCCTCCGTGTTGCTCGGGCGATCGTCGGCAGCCGATCGGTGTGACGGGGGAAGTCTACGTGCGGATCGGCGGCGCGCCAGGACCCGACACCTGGCAACTTGCCATGTAGGCGGGATATCGAGCCGCTATGCGGCTGTTGAGAGGATTCAGCTTCCCATAGTGAGCCAAGTCATAGTTTGCCCGGCTGTCGGAGCCGCCGCCCCGTACCGAAACTGCCTCCGGAAACCTGTTACACCCTCTGGTGCCCCGAGAGGCGAGCTGTAACACTTGACCCATGTATGGCAACGACTTCTCCGCCGAGGACGCACCCGGCGGTGGCCTGCTCGGCGAGGTCGAGGCGGCGGAGGCGGCCCTGCGGGAGGCCGCCGCACGTGGCCGCCGGGGCGGTGCGCCCGGCGCGGACGAGGACCTGGAGGCGTACTTCGCCGAGGTCATCGACGCCGACCAGAAGATCGAGCCGCGCGACTGGATGCCCGAGGCGTACCGCAGGACGCTGATCCGGCAGATCGCGCAGCACGCGCACTCCGAGATCATCGGCATGCAGCCGGAGGGCAACTGGATCAGCCGCGCCCCCTCGCTCAAGCGCAAGGCGATCCTGCTGGCCAAGGTGCAGGACGAGGCCGGCCACGGCCTCTACCTCTACGCCGCCGCCGAGACCCTCGGGATCAGCCGGGACGAGCTGGTCGAGCTGCTGCTCAACGGCCGGCAGAAGTACAGCTCGATCTTCAACTACCCCACCCTGACCTGGGCCGACGTGGGCGCCATCGGCTGGCTGGTCGACGGCGCCGCGATCGTCAACCAGGTCCCGCTCTGCCGCTGCTCCTACGGGCCGTACGCGCGGGCGATGATCCGGGTCTGCAAGGAGGAGTCGTTCCACCAACGGCAGGGCTACGAGATCCTGCACACGCTCGCGCACGGCACCCCGGCGCAGAAGGCGATGGCGCAGGACGCCCTCGACCGCTGGTGGTACCCGTCGCTGGCGATGTTCGGCCCGCCGGACACCGACTCCACCCACTCGGCGCAGTCCATGGCCTGGAAGATCAAGCGCTTCTCCAACGACGAGCTGCGCCAGCGCTTCGTGGACATGTGCGTGCAGCAGGCGGAGATCCTCGGCCTGACGATCCCGGACCCCGACCTGCGCTGGAACGAGTTCCGGCAGTCGTACGACTTCACCCAGCCCGACTACGACGAGCTGATGCGGGTGATCAAGGGAAACGGCCCGTGCAACCGGCAGCGGATGGAGCACCGGCGCCGCGCCCACGACGACGGCGCGTGGGTGCGGGAGGCCGCCGCGGCGTACGCCGCCAAGCGGGTGCAGCAGAAGGAGAAGGTAGCGGCGTGAGCGAGCGTAGCGAGCGGACGGAGCAGCGCGGCGTGAGCGCCCCTTCGCCCCTGTGGGAGGTCTTCGTGCGGGCGCGGCGCGGGTTGTCGCACACCCACGTCGGCAGCCTGCACGCCCCCGACGCCGAGCTGGCCCTGCGCAACGCGCGGGACCTCTACACCCGCCGCCAGGAGGGCGTCTCCATCTGGGTGGTGCCGGCGGGCGCGATCACCGCGTCCAGCCCCGACGAGAAGGACGCCTTCTTCGACCCGGCGGCCGACAAGGTCTACCGGCATCCCACCTTCTACGACGTGCCGGACGGGGTGGCCCACCTGTGAGCGAGCGCAGCGAGCGAACCGTTCGGCTCAGCACCGGGGCGCGTCGCGTCGCCGCCGAGCGGAGCGAGGTGGCGGCGTGAACGGCCCCTTCGACTTCGCCCTCGCCCTCGGCGACGACGCGCTCGTCGCGGCGCAGCGGCTTGCCGAGTGGACCACCCGCGCGCCCGAGATGGAGGAGGACATCGCGCTGGCCAACATCGCCCTAGACCAGCTCGGCGCGGCCCGGCTCCTGCTGTCGTACGCGGGCGAGGTGGAGGGCGCCGGCCGGGACGAGGACGCGCTGGCGTTCCTCCGCGACGACCGGGAGTTCCGCAACTGCCTGCTCGTGGAGCTGCCCAACGGCGACTTCGCGGTCACCATGGCGAAGCTGCTCTTCCTGGCGGCCTACCAGCTCCCGCTCTACACCGCGCTGGCCGGCTGCGCCGACGAGCGGCTGGCCGCGATCGGGGCCAAGGCCCGCAAGGAGTCGGCCTACCACCTCGACCACGCCTCGACGTGGGTACGGCGGCTCGGCGACGGCACCGAGGAGTCGCACCGGCGCATGCAGGCGGCGGTCGACCAGGTCTGGCCGTACGTGCACGAGCTGTTCGCCCCCGACCCGGCGGCGCCGGTCGACCCGGCCACCCTGCGGGCCGACTTCGACGCCACCGTCGGTGCCGTGCTCGACGAGGCCACCCTGACCCGGCCGGAGTCCGGCTGGGCGCCGGGCGGCGGGCGGGACGGCGTGCACACCGAGCACCTGTCCTTCCTGCTCGCCGAGATGCAGGTGCTGCACCGCGCCCACCCCGGGGCCAACTGGTGAGGGGACACCGGTGAGCGCGGGGAGGCACCGGTGACTCCGCGGGAGGCCGTGGCGGCGGTGGTGGACCCGGAGATCCGGGTGGTCACCATCGACGACCTCGGCATCCTGCGGGCGGTCGACGAGGACCCGGCGACCGGCCGGGTGGTCGTGACCATCACCCCCACCTACACCGGCTGCCCGGCGATGGACGTGATCCGCGCCGACATCCGGCGGGCGCTGGCCGCCGTCGGGCGTCCCGAGGCCGACGTGCGGACCGTCTACAGCCCGGCGTGGAGCACCGACTGGATCTCCGACGCCGGCCGGGCCAAGCTCGCCGCCGCCGGCATCGCCCCGCCGTCGCCCGTACGCGCCGACAACGTGGTGCCGCTGACCCTCGCCGTCCGCTGTCCGCGCTGCGGCTCGCCCGAGACCGAGCAGGTCAGCCGCTTCGGCTCGACCGCGTGCAAGGCGCTCTGGCGCTGCCGTTCCTGCCGTGAACCCTTCGACCACCTGAAGGCGCTGTGACTGTCACCATCACCCGCCCGGTCCGTCGCCGGCCGGTCTTCCACCCGCTGTCCGTCGCCGCCGTCGACCGGCTCACCGACGACGCCGTGGCGGTCACCTTCGCCGTGCCCGAGGAGCTGCGGGAGACGTTCGCGTTCTCCGCCGGCCAGCACCTCACCGTCCGTCGCCCCGGCGCCGCCGGTGAGGACGTGCGGCGGTCTTACTCCATCTGCTCCACGCCCGACGACCTGGCCCGGCACGGCCGGCTGCGGATCGGCGTGCGGGAGATCCCCGGCGGCGCGTTCTCCGCCTTCGCCTGCGGCGCGCTGCGCGGCGGCGACACGATCGAGGTGCTGCCGCCGCTCGGGCACTTCACCACGGCCCTCGCGCCGGACCGGGCCCGCCACTACGGCGCGGTGGTCGCCGGCTCGGGCATCACCCCGGTGCTCGCGCTGGTCGCGACGGCGCTCGCCGTCGAGCCGGCCAGCACGTTCACGCTGGTGTACGGCAACCGCACGGCGAACACGGTGATGTTCGCCGAGGAGCTGGCCGACCTGAAGGACCGGTGGCCCACCCGGCTGCACCTGGTGCACGTGCTCTCCCGGGAGCAGGGCGAGTCCCCGCTGCTCTCCGGCCGGATCGACGCCGACCGGCTGGGCCGGCTGCTGGACACCGTCGTTCCCGGCGACACCGTCGACGAGTGGTTCCTCTGTGGCCCGTACGACATGGTGGTGGACGCCCGGGAGGTGCTCGCCGCGCGCGGCGTGCCGGAGTCGGCGGTGCACACGGAGCTGTTCCACGTCGCCGAGGCCCCGGCCCCGCCGCGACGCCCGGCCGACGAGCCGGGGGGCGGCGCCGAGGTGACGATCCTGTTGGACGGCCGGTCGTCGCGCTTCACGATGCGGCGCGACGAGCGGGTGCTGGACGCGGCGCTGAAGGTGCGCGGCGAGCTGCCTTACGCCTGCAAGGGCGGGGTCTGCTCGACCTGCAAGGCCAAGGTGGTCGACGGCGCGGTCACGATGGCCCGCAACTACGCGCTGGAGCCGGACGAGGTGGCCGCCGGCTACGTCCTCACCTGCCAGTCCAGCCCGACGACCGACCGGCTCACCGTCGACTACGACGCCTGACCGGTCCGCCCGCCGCTCGGCGGGCGCAGCCGGGTCGGCGGGGCGGCGCAGGCACCGCGTCGCACCCGCCGACCCCCTGCGTGGGGTCAGCTCGGGGCCTTGACCTGGCCGTCGTAGGCGATGCTGCGCCACAGGTCGAACTGGCGGTCGTTGCCGACCAGCGGGTTGCCGGCCAGCGCGACGGCGGCGTGCACCTCCTCGTCGTTGCGGAGCTGGCGGAAGTAGCCGGGGCCGACGAGGGCGATGCCGCGGCCGGGTGACTGGATGAGCTTCATGTCGTTCTCCGTGAGGTCGAGGGGTGGGTTGCCGGCGAGCTGGCGCGCCACGTCGGCGCGCATCGAGGCCAGGTCGATGAACGACGGGTCGATCTTGCCGCTGGTGCTGGTCTCCCGGTGGCCCCGGGCGTGGCTGGCGTCGCGGCCGAGCCGCCGCAGCACGGCGGCGGTGGCGAGCACCGAGGCGCTGTACTGGGCGCCGGTCATGGCCTGGTTGACCCCGTTGTAGTCGATCTCCCAGCCGACCATCAGGGTGTTGCCGTCGCCGGCCGGGATGGGGCCGCTGCCGCGGCTGACGCCGGCGTGGTTGGCCCGCCCGCCGGAGATGACGTGGAAGACGCCGTGGTAGTCGACCAGGGCCTGGCAGAGCGGGCCGGGCAGGTCGGA
Source organism: Micromonospora sp. USAFONa4 (assembly GCF_057197825.1). Classification (NCBI taxonomy): domain Bacteria; kingdom Bacillati; phylum Actinomycetota; class Actinomycetes; order Micromonosporales; family Micromonosporaceae; genus Micromonospora; species Micromonospora sp. USAFONa4. The sequence continues at coordinate 3,737,301 of NZ_CM170072.1, forward strand.
GCGGCCGTTGATGCAGATGTTCAGGGCGGGGTGCGGGTTGCCGGCGCTGGAGGTGGCGGCGGTGTGGTGCCAGAGCACGCCGATCGGATCGAACGAGCTGCCGGAGACCCGGCCGAGCCAGTTGCCGTGCTCCACCACCGTGACGCCGGCGGCGCGGAGCACGTCGGCGAGCCAGGGGATGGTCGCCATCAGGTTGCCATCAGGTCGGCGAGGCGACGTAGGGGAGGACGGGTGGGGGAAGGCGCCTTCACGATCATCCACGAATGTTAATGGTTCGATCGGTGCGTCGGGAGGGCCCGATCGCGGCGGTCGAGCGGGGCGGTGCGGCGACCGTCCAACATCTATATTCCAGTCCGTCACCGGCAGGTGACGCGGCCGACCGGTGCGCCCGGGCGGACCGGCGGGTCGAGACGGCCGTGCCGGAGCGCGGGTGGCCGGCCGCCATGCCCGAGGAATGGAGTGTCGATGGATCAGCAGGTACGACGACGGCGAAGAGCCCTCGTCATCGGTGTCGCCGCCGCGTTGACGGCGGGTGCCGTCGCAGGTGCGCCGGCCCGGGCGGTAAGCGGGGGCAGCCCGGTCACGGACAGCGCGTACGCCTTCGCGGCGAAGGTCACCTTCGGTGCGATGGGCGCCTGCTCCGGGGCGCTGGTCGCGCCCCAGTGGGTGTTGACGGCCCATTCATGCCTTCCCCCCACCCCGGGCCCCCGCTCGACTGTGAGCGCGCCCGCCTGGCCCACCACGGTCACGGTGGGCCGGCTGGATCTGACCACGAACGACGGCCGGGTGCAGCGTGCCAATCTCGTGGTGTCGCACCCGGATCGGAACCTCGCGCTGCTCCGGCTCACGCTGCCGGTGGTCGGCGTCACCCCGGTCGCGCTCGCCACCGGGGCACCCGTGCCGGGCGAGACGTTGCAGGCGCTCGGCTTCGGTCGTACCGCCACCGTGTGGGTGCCCGACAAGCTGCACGGCGCGCCGGTCACGGTCGGCACCGTCTCGGCCACCTCGGTCGCGATCAGCAACGAGCAGGGTGGGCCGACCACCTGCAAGGGCGATGCCGGTGGGCCGGCGGTGCGGGTGGTGGACGGGCGTCCCGAGCTGGTTGCCGTGCACGCCGCCTCCTGGCAGGGTGGCTGTCTCGCCGAGACGGAGACCCGGCGGGACGCCATCGAGACCCGCACCGACGACCTGGCCGGCTGGATCCGCCAGAACACGCCCAACAACTGCAGTGCCGGTGGTGCGAGTCACGGCCCGGCAGACCAGGCAGGCGTGGTGATCCTGAGCGACTGGACCGGCGACTGCCGCACCGACGCGCTCGTCCAGCTCGCCGACGGCAGGCTGCGGGCGTACCGGTCGAGCGGGGACCTCTCGGGCACCGCCCCGCTCTTCCCGTCGCCCTACCGCTACGTGGGGACGAACTGGGGCGGGGCGAACCGGCCGCGGGCGCTCACCGGGGACTTCACCGGGGACGGCCGGGCGGACATCATCGCGCAGAGCGGCGACGGCACCCTGACCGCCTGGGAGTCGACCGGCGACCTCTCCGCCGACTACCAGCTCTTCGCCGGGGCGTCCGCGATCGTCGGCACCGCCTTCACCAGCGGCTCGATCCCCCGCCTGATCCCGGGCGACTTCAACGGCGACGGCCGTACCGACCTTCTCGGTCAGCTGCTCAACGGCACGCTGCGGGTCTGGACGTCGACGGGCGACCTGTCGGCCGACGCCCGGCTGTTCGCCGGGACGACGAGGGACGTCGGCACCGGTTTCACCACCACGGAGGTGCCGCGCATCCTGACCGGCGACTTCAACGGCGACGGGCGGACCGATCTGATCGCCCAGCACGCCGACGGCACCATGAAGGGCTACCCGTCCAGCGGGGATCTCTCCATGGACATGAGGCTCTTCCCGACGACTCTCGCGGCGAAGGTGGTCGGCACCGGTTGGCGGAGTTCCTCGATGCCTCGGATCCTGCCGGCCGACTTCGACGGTGACGGCACCACCGACCTGGTCGCCCAGCTCGCGGACGGACGGCTGCGGGCGTACCGGTCGTCCGGGGCGATGACCGGCGAGGGGCTGCTGTTCTCCGGGCCCTACCCGTACGTGGGCACGAACTGGGGCACGACGAACCGGCCCCGCGTCCTGGTCGGGGACCTCACCGGCGACGGCCGGGCCGACCTGATCGGCCAGGACTCCGCCGGCGTCATGCTCGGCTTCCAGTCGACCGGGGACCTGAGCGCCGACTTCAAGCTCTACGCCACCAGCGCCAGTGCCGTGGGCAGCGGCTGGACGTCCAGCAGCATCCCGCGCGTCTTCTGACCGGAGGGTGTGGCGTCGTCCGTCGTCGGACGGGCGGCGCCGCACCGCCGGCGCGGTGAACACCGTCACACCCGACGGGCCGCCGGGCGGGCTGTTCGGCGGCCATCGGCCGGCCGCCCGAGTGGGCGACGTAGGCTCGGGGGGTGAGTGTGAGCCGGGAGATCGACGACATCCTGCAGCGTGGCGCGGACGGCGGGCGGATCACGCCCGAGGAGGCCCTGCTGCTCTACACCGAGGCGCCGTTGCACGCCCTGGGCGAGGCCGCCGACGCGGTGCGCCGACGCCGCTACCCGGACAACGTCGTCACGTACCTGATCGACCGCAACATCAACTACACGAACGTCTGCGTGACGGCGTGCAAGTTCTGCGCGTTCTACCGGGCCCCCAAGCACAAGGAGGGCTGGACCCACCCGACCGAGGAGATCCTGCGCCGCTGCGGCGAGGCGGTCGAGCTGGGCGCCACCCAGGTCATGCTCCAGGGCGGGCACCACCCGGACTACGGCGTGGAGTACTACGAGGAGCTGTTCTCCTCGGTCAAGAAGGCGTACCCGCAGCTGGCGATCCACTCGATCGGCCCCAGCGAGATCCTGCACATGGCCAAGGTCTCCGGCGTCAGCCTCGACGAGGCCATCGCCCGAATCAAGGCGGCCGGGCTGGACTCGATCGCCGGCGCCGGCGCGGAGATGCTGCCCGCCCGCCCGCGCAAGGCCATCGCGCCGCTGAAGGAGTCGGGCGAGCGCTGGCTGGAGGTCATGGAGCTGGCGCACCGGCAGGGCGTCGAGTCGACCGCCACCATGATGATGGGCACCGGCGAGACCGCCGCCGAGCGGATCGAGCACCTGCGGATGATCCGCGACGTGCAGGACCGCACGAAGGGCTTCCGGGCGTTCATCCCCTGGACGTACCAGCCGGAGAACAACCACCTCAAGGGCCGTACGCAGGCCACCACCCTGGAGTACCTGCGGCTGGTCGCGGTGGCCCGGCTCTTCTTCGAGACGGTGCCGCACCTGCAGGCGTCCTGGCTGACCACCGGCAAGGACGTCGGGCAGCTCGCCCTGCACATGGGCGTGGACGACCTCGGCTCGATCATGCTGGAGGAGAACGTCATCTCCTCGGCCGGCGCGCGGCACCGCTCCAACCTGCACGAGCTGATCGGCATGATCCGCTCGGCGGACCGGATCCCCGCCCAGCGCGACACCCTCTACAACCGGCTGGCCGTGCACCGCACCCCGGCCGACGACCCGACCGACGAGCGGGTCGTCTCGCACTTCTCCTCGATCGCCATGCCGGGCGGCGGCGCCGGGAAGTCCCTGCCGCTGGTCGACGCCCGCTGAGGCAGGGCGCCCGCAGGCGCACCCGCACCACCGGCACCCCACCGTCGTCCGACGGTGGGGTGTCGTCGTACGTGGACCACTGCGTGGATCACGGGAATACGCAAAGTGACCATAAATGACTCGCCCGGCTGGCCGATCGGGTGAATTCCCGTGGGCCGTTGATCTCAATTAGATTGCCGTTCGGAGTCGGTGTCGGGGTGGCCGGGCCAGCAAGACATATCAATCCGGGCATTCCTTAAGTGATTCTTAGCCAGGCTGTTCAACGCGCCCGTTCCACGGGGTGGCGGGCGTGATCGCTTACCGCTAACGTCCCCGGCCGTACCTTTCCTTCACCCCAACGGGGGGAACTCTTCCATGATCTTCCGTAACCGTTCGCTGGCGCGTATCGGCGCCGGCGCGCTGCTCGCCTCCGGCGCGTTGACCGCCCTCGGTAGCCCGGCTCACGCCTCGGGCACGGAGACGGACCTCGCGATCGAGGTGGCTGGCACGCGGGTCGCCGCCAACGCGCAGGGCAAGTTCGCCTACGCCAAGGTGACCAACACCGGCAAGAACACCCCGAGCGAACTGTCCGTGCGGGTGGACGTGTCCAAGGTCGACTTCGACAAGGTCGCCGCCGTGCCGGCCGTCGAGGACGGCTGCGACATCGAGCTCGCCGGGGAGAAGCCGACCGCGTTCATCTGCCACGCGACGGAGAAGGGCCTGCCGGGCCCGGGTGAGACCACCGACCTGCCGATCGTCCTGTTCAGGTTCGAGGCCGAGGGCACGTACAAGGCCCCGCTCTCCTTCAAGCTCATCTCGAAGGACGACACCAACGCGGCGAACAACACCAAGACCGCCACGCTGGACTTCTCCGACGCCAGCGGGCCGGACCTCTCGGTCGTCGCCGAGGACGTCAAGCAGGCCGTGAAGATCGTCGACGGCAACCCGGTCTACTCCGGCGACCTGCACGCGGGCGGCCGCTCGGCGCTGACCTACTTCATCACCAACCAGGGTGACAAGGCCGCCGCCGGTCTGAAGATCAGCGTCAAGCTGCCCAAGGGCGTAACCCCGACCGAGGTGGAGCCGGGCTGCGAGTACGCGGCCGACAAGTCCACCTTCACCTGCACCTACGCCAACTTCGGCCTGATCCCGCAGGACGAGGACACCAACCCCGAGGACAAGCTCTACTCGGCCTACGGCTTCTACCACGTGTTCGACGTGGCGGCGGACGTGAAGCCGGGCGCCCTCAAGGGCGGTCTGGTCAGCGTCGAGCCGGTCGGGTCCGCGCCCAGCCGGATGCGGGCGGCCGCGGTCACCCTGCCGGAGAACGTCACCGGCCTGCGGGCGACCGACGTGGACGCCACCGACAACTCCGACGCGTACGCCGTGATCGTCGCGGCCAAGGGCGGCGCGGGCGGCGGCGGTGACGACGACGGCGGCCTGCCGGTCACCGGCGCGCAGACCACGCTGATCGGCGGCATCGGCGGCGCGGTGCTGATCGCGGGCGCGGCCATGTTCATGGTGGCGCGGCGGCGCCGGGTCGTCCTGGTGACCCCGGGCGACGAGAAGCCGACGGCCTGACGGTCGTCCTCCATCGACCCGCGAGGGTCGTTCACATAACGCACGGCAGCGGGGGCGGGATGGGTGACCATCCCGCCCCCGCTGTGCGTCGGACCGTCCGTCCGACCGGATCGGCCGGACGGATGAAACACGATCTCCCTGCTGGCGTGCCGCTTCGACCTTCGATAGCGTCCGGCCGGGTTCCGCAACCATCCGTTTCTTCCCTAACCCCCGGGGGACCGATGACCCTGTTCCATCGCTCGGCCCTGGCCCGCGCCGGTGCCGTGGCACTCCTCGCGGCGGGTGGCCTGACCACCGTCGCCGTTCCCGCCCAGGCCGCCGACGGGCCGGACCTCGCCCTGACCCCGATCAGCACCCAGCTCGCGAAGGGTGTCGACGCGGCCCGGAGCAAGCCGTTCAAGTTCACCGTCACCAACGCCGGCACGGCCACGGCCCAGGACGTCTCGTTGCGGGTCAACACCCAGCAGCTCAAGGAGAAGCGCGTCGGCTTCCTGGTGCCCGAGAACTGCCGCGCCATCGAGAGCCACCTCTACCAGTGCTCCCTCGGCGACCTGCCCGCCGGCACCAGCAAGGACTTCGGCGTCCCGCTGTTCAGCACGGGCGGCCGGGGCGACGGCGGCAAGCTGGTCGTCCACGTCGTCACCGCGACGCCCGGCGGCAAGGTCCGCGACAAGGTCGTCGTGCCGGTGACCGTGACGAAGCCCGGCTACGACCTCACCGCCTGGGCGCAGGACGTCCAGGCGGGCGTCGTGGTCAACGGCGCGGTGGCCGACGAGCCGGACCTCAGGCCGGTGCGCCGGGGCGAGACCGTCCCGCTGGACTGGGCGGTCTACAACGACGGCAGCCGGCCCGCGACCGGCGTCTTCTACGGCATCACCCTCCCGGCGGGTGTGAGCTTCGTGACGGTGCCGCAGGGCTGCGTCACGCAGGTGTTCCTGGGCAAGGAGCAGGCGTTCTGCGAGGACGCCGGCGCGACCATCCGCCGGGGGCAGTACTACACCGCCGACGTGACGGTGAAGGTCGGCGACGACGTGACCGAGCCGGTGCTGCGGGAGGGCGACCTCTTCGCGTACGGGCTGGACGTCGCCGAGGGCGAGCCGGAGGAGGAGCCGCGGATCGCCGGCCAGGCGCAGCGGAAGGCCTTCTCCGAGGCCGACATGGGCGACAACCACACGGTCTTCGAGGCCTTCGTCGACCTGTCGGCGCAGCCCACCCCGACCCCGACGCCGACCGGTGGGCCGACGCCCACCCCGACGGCGACCCCGACCGGCGTACCCACGGCGGCCCCGACCACCACCCCCGGTGGCGGTGGCGGCGGCGACGGCGGGCTGCCGGTGACCGGCGTGCAGGCCGGGCTGATCGGCGGCATCGGCGCGGCCGTGCTGCTGGCCGGCGGCGCGCTGCTGCTGCTCTCCCGGCGGCGCAGGGTCGTCCTGGTGGCGCCCGGCGACGAGAAGTCGACCGACTGACGTACGACGACGCGGGGGCGGGGTGGGCGACCATCCCGCCCCCGTGGCGTGTCCGGGTGGTGGTGCGGCCGACCCACCGGCCGCCCGCGCGGGCCGGACTGGCAGAGTGGAGGGGTGAGCCGTACCCCGCAGGGCCAGCGCGCCAACCTGGACAAGCAGCCGCACGAGGTCGCCGCGATGTTCGACGGCGTGGCGGCTCGTTACGACCTGACCAACACCGTCCTCTCCTTCGGGCAGGACCGGTTCTGGCGCCGGGCCACCCGGGCCGCGCTCGACCTGCGGCCGGGTGAGCGGGTGCTCGACGTGGGCGCCGGCACCGGCGTGTCCACCGAGGAACTGGCCCAGTCGGGCGCGTACGCGGTGGGCGTCGACCTGTCCCTCGGCATGCTGCGCGTCGGCAAGCGCACCCGTCCCCAGGTGCCGCTGCTGGCCGGGGACGCGTTGAAGCTGCCCTTCGCCGACGCCAGCTTCGACGCGGTGACCATCTCGTTCGCGCTGCGCAACGTGAACGACACCGACGCCGCCCTGCGGGAGCTGGCCCGGGTCACCAGGCCGGGCGGCCGGCTGGTGGTGTGCGAGTTCAGCACCCCGGTGAACCCTGCGTTCCGCACGGTCTACCTGTCGTACCTGATGCGTTCGCTGCCGAGCGTGGCCCGCACCGTCTCCAGCAACCCCGACGCGTACGTCTACCTGGCGGAGTCGATCCGGGCGTGGCCCGACCAGCCGGCCCTGGCCGCGCGGATCGGCGCGGCGGGCTGGGGCAGGGTGGCCTGGCGCAACCTGACCGGCGGGATCGCGGCGTTGCACCGCGCGGTCCGCGTCTAAGCCGATCCGGCACCCTTTCCGGCAAATATCCGTTTTTGCTCCACTTTGTTCCGTAAGCTCGCCCCCATGACGGGACGACACCGGGCGGTCGGCGCGGAGGCCACCGACGACGACGCGACCGAACTCATCGCCCAGCTCAAGGAGTTGGCCGGCGCGGATCCCGCCGACGTCCGTCAGGTCGTGGCCGAGGTGCTGGCCGCCCTCGACCGCGCCGCCGGCGGCGCGCTGCGCGAGCACCTGCCGGAGACGATCCGGCACGACGCCGGCCTCGATCCGGCCACCTCCGCCCGCCACTGAGGCCCGCCCCGGCGCCCCGCCTCCGACCTCGGCCGACGTGTCTCCGGCAAGTTAGGTACCCCTGGTCCGGCGTGGTCATGACGTCGGTCATAGACTCCCACCGTCTGGCTTGTGAAGCATTTCACGAGCATGCGGGAGGAGGCGCGGGATGGCCGCGGTGGAACATGACGCCGACGTGATCGTCGTGGGCGCCGGTCCCGGTGGGTCGGCTACCGCATACCACCTGGCTCGGCACGGCGTACGGGTGCTGCTGCTGGAGAAGACCGAGTTCCCCCGGGAGAAGGTCTGCGGCGACGGGCTGACCCCGCGCGCGGTGCGGCAGCTCATCCGGATGGGCGTGGACACCTCGCCCGAGGCGGGCTGGCTGCACAACCGGGGCCTGCGGGTCATCGGTGGCGGCGTCCGGCTGGAGCTGGACTGGCCCGACCTGGCGAGCTTCCCCAACTACGGCCTGGTGCGCACCCGGCTCGACTTCGACGACCTGCTCGCCCGGCGCGCCGTCGAGGCCGGCGCCGAGCTGCGCACCGGCGTGAACGTCACCGGCCCGGTGCTGGGCCCGGACGGCCGGGTCACCGGCGTCGAGGCGGAGGTCGGCCCGGGCAAGGAGCCCGCCACCTTCCACGCGCCGCTGGTCGTCGCGGCCGACGGGGTCTCCGGCCGCTTCCCGCTCGCCCTCGGGCTGGCCAAGCGCGAGGACCGGCCGATCGGCGTCGCCGTCCGGCGCTACTACCGCTCGCCCGCCAAGCACGACGACAACTACCTGGAGTCCTGGCTCGAACTGCGCAGCAAGGACAGCGGCGACAACCTGCTGCCCGGGTACGGCTGGATCTTCGGGCTGGGCGACGGCCGGGTCAACGTCGGCCTCGGGGTGCTCAACTCCTCGTCCGCGTTCGGCAAGACCAACTACCGCCGACTGCTCACCGACTGGCTGGCCAACACGCCCGCCGACTGGGGCATGACCGACGAGGCGAACGCGGAGGGGCCGATCCTCGGCGCCGCGCTCCCCATGGGCTTCAACCGGGTGCCGCACTACACCCGGGGCGTGATGCTGGTCGGCGACTCCGGCGGCATGGTCAACCCGTTCAACGGCGAGGGCATCGCGTACGCGATGGAGTCCGGCGAGCTGGCCGCGGAGGTCGCCGTGCAGGCGCTCGCGCGCCCGGCCGGCGCGGACCGGGAGCGTGCGCTGACGGCGTACTCGACGGAGCTGAAGCTCCGCTTCGGCGGCTACTACCGGCTCGGCGGCATCTTCGTGAAGCTCATCGGCCGCCCCGAGATCATGCGGATGGCCACGAAGCACGGGATGCCGCACCCGATGCTGATGCGCTTCGTGCTCAAGCTGCTGGCCAACCTGACCGACCCCCGCGACGGGGACGCGATGGACCGCGTCATCAACACGATGACGAGAGTGGCGCCGGCCGTGTAGCCCGAGGAAACGAGCCTGCGAGCGCCTGCGGTCGCGAACGAAGGCAGCCCCGTGTGACGGCGTCGTACACGGTCTGCGATGACCGCAGGTGCGCACAGGGGAGATCGACCCCCGCCGACGACCGTCGCGAGGGACGTGAATAGTGTGATTTTTGACAAGGACCAGGGCAGGGAAGGACGAGCAGGAGAAAACGATGTCGCTCTCGCCTTATGCACCGATCATCGGGCTGTTCGCCCTCGCTGCGGGGTTCGCGCTGTTCTCCGTGGCCGCTGCCCGCTTCGCCGGTCCCCGGCGCTACAACAAGGCCAAGCTCGAGGCGTACGAGTGCGGCATCGAGCCCAGCCCGCAGCCGGTCGGCGGCGGCCGGTTCCCGATCAAGTTCTACCTGACGGCGATGCTCTTCATCGTCTTCGACATCGAGATCATCTTCCTCTACCCCTGGGCGGTCTCGTTCGACGCCCTGCCGATCTTCGGCTTCGTGGAGATGGTCCTGTTCATCGTCGCGGTCTTCGTCGCCTACGCCTACGTGTGGCGTCGCGGCGGCCTGGACTGGGACTGAGGGAGGAACCTCAGATGGGTATCGAGGAGAAGCTTCCCGCCGGTGTCCTGCTCACCTCGGTGGAGAAGCTGGTCAACTGGTCGCGGAAGACGTCGGTCTGGGGGGCCACCTTCGGTCTGGCCTGCTGCGCGATCGAGATGATGGCCGCCGGTGGTCCGCACTACGACATGGGCCGCTGGGGCATGGAGGTCTTCCGGGCCTCGCCCCGGCAGGCCGACCTGATGATCGTGGCCGGCCGGGTGAGCCAGAAGATGGCCCCGGTGCTGCGCCAGATCTACGACCAGATGGCAGAGCCCCGCTGGGTCATCTCGATGGGCGTCTGCGCCAGCAGCGGCGGCATGTTCAACAACTACGCCATCGTGCAGGGCGTCGACCACATCGTCCCGGTCGACATGTACCTGCCCGGCTGCCCGCCCCGGCCCGAGATGCTCATCGACGCGGTCCTCAAGCTGCGCGAGAAGATCGGGCACGAGCCGCTCGGCCCGAACGGCCGCAAGATGCTCGAGGCGCGCAAGGCCCGCGGCGACGTCCCGGTCGTCCCCTACGGCTCGATGCCGTCGTCGTACCGCAGCGACAAGGCCCGGCGGGCCGAGTGGACCAAGGCGGTCCGTGAGGGTCGCGAGGAGCAGCTGCGGATCGAGAACTGGATGAAGGCCCAGAACCACCTGCAGCACGGGGGTGTCCAGAAGTGACCGCGCCTCAGGACAGGCAAGACGACGGCGGAGTGCCGGTTCCGGTCACGCCGGCCGGCGCCAGCACCACCGCACCCGCCGAGTACCCCCCGGCCAGCCCGGCCGGCCGGGGCATGTTCGGCAACCAGGGCTCCGGCGACGTGTCCGGCTTCGGTGGCCTCGTCCGCCAGCGCCGGACCATCGAGGACGCGCCCCGGCCGTACGGGGGCTACTTCGACGAGGTCCGCGACGCGCTGGAGGAGGCGTACCCGGACTTCGCCGACGCCGTCGAGAAGGTCGTGGTCGACCGGGGCGAGCTGACCCTGCACATCCGTCCGGAGCGGATCGCCGAGGTCTGCCAGGTGATGCGCGACGACATGGCGCTCCGCTTCGAGCTCTGCTCCTCGGTCTCCGGGGTCGACTACCTCGGCGCCGACGCCCGCCGCCTGCACGTCGTCTACCAGCTCACCTCGATGACCTACCGCCGCACGGTGCGGCTGGAGGCGGCGGTCTCCGCCGAGGACCCGCACCTGCCGAGCGTCACGTCGATCTACCCGACGGCGGACTGGCAGGAGCGCGAGGCGTACGACATGTTCGGCATCGTCTTCGACGGTCACCCCAACCTGACCCGGATCCTCATGCCGGACGACTGGGAGGGGCACCCGCAGCGCAAGGACTACCCGCTCGGCGGCGTACCCGTCGAGTACAAGGGCGCTGAGATCCCGCCGCCGGACCGGAGGAGGTCCTACCAGTGAGCGCGAGGAGTGAGCTTGCGAGCCCCGCAGTCGTGAACGGAGGGCCGGCACTGTGACCACGTCGAACTACGCCACCGAGCGCGACACCACCGAGGGGAAGGTCTTCACCGTCACCGGTGGCGACTGGGACAGCGTCGTCTCGGGGGCCGACCCCATCAACGACGAGCGCATCGTCGTCAACATGGGTCCGCAGCACCCGTCGACGCACGGCGTGCTCCGGCTGATCCTGGAGCTGGAGGGCGAGACGGTCCGCGAGGCCCGCTCGGTCGTCGGCTACCTGCACACCGGCATCGAGAAGAACCTCGAATACCGCAACTGGGTCCAGGGCAGCACCTTCGTGACCCGGATGGACTACCTCGCCCCGATCTTCAACGAGACCGGGTACGCGCTGGCAGTGGAGAAGCTGCTCGGGATCACCGACCAGATCACCGAGCGGGCGAACACCATCCGGGTCCTGATGATGGAGCTGAACCGGATCTCCTCGCACCTGGTCTGGGTGGCCACCACCGCCATGGAGCTGGGCGCGATCAACATGATGCTCTACGGCTTCCGCGAGCGTGAGTACGTCCTGGAGATCTTCGAGATCATCACCGGCCTGCGGATGAACCACGCGTACGTCCGTCCGGGCGGCGTGGCCCAGGACGTGCCGGACGAGGCGATCGTCAAGATCCGCGAGTTCCTCAAGCTGATGCCGAAGCGGCTCAAGGAGTACGAGAACCTCCTCTCCGGGCAGCCCATCTGGCTCGAGCGGACCAAGAACGTCGCGGTGCTCGACGTGACGGGCTGCCTCGCGCTCGGCGTGACCGGCCCGGTGCTGCGTTCGGCCGGCCTCGCCTGGGACCTGCGCAAGACCATGCCGTACTGCGGCTACGAGACGTACGAGTTCGACGTGCCGACGCACACCGACGGCGACGTGTGGGGCCGCTACCTGGTCCGGCTCGCCGAGATCCGGGAGTCGCTCAAGCTCGTCGAGCAGGCGTTGGACCGGCTCAAGCCGGGCCCGGTGATGGTGGCCGACAAGAAGATCGCCTGGCCGGCGCAGCTCGCCATCGGCGTCGACGGCATGGGCAACTCGCTGGAGCACGTCGCGAAGATCATGGGTCAGTCGATGGAGTCGCTGATCCACCACTTCAAGCTCGTCACCGAGGGCTTCCGGGTGCCGCCGGGCCAGGTCTACGTCGGCATCGAGTCGCCCCGCGGCGAGCTGGGCGTGCACGCCGTCTCCGACGGTGGCACCCGGCCCTACCGGGTGCACTACCGGGAGCCGAGCTTCGTCAACCTCCAGGCGCTCCCGGCGATGGCCGAGGGCGGCCTGATCGCCGACGTGATCGCCGGTGGCGCCTCGCTGGACCCCGTGATGGGTGGTTGTGACCGATGAGTGTTTTCACTGACGAGACCAGGGAGCGGGCGCGGGAGATCATCGCCCGCTATCCGGCCGACCGGTCCCGGTCGGCGCTGCTGCCGCTGCTGCACCTGGTGCAGTCCGAGGAGGGCTACGTATCCCCGGCCGGCGTGGCGTTCTGCGCCGAGGTGCTGGGCCTGAACAAGGCCCAGGTGGGGGCGGTCGCCACCTTCTACACCATGTACAAGCGCCGGCCGACCGGCGACTACCTGGTGAGCGTCTGCACCAACACGATGTGCAACGTGCTCGGCGGCCAGGAGGTCTACGACACCCTCGCCGAGCACCTCGGTGTGGGGCACGACGAGACCACCGCCGACGGGAAGATCACCCTGGAGCACGCCGAGTGCCTGGCGGCGTGCGACTACGGCCCGGTGATGACCGTCAACTACGACTTCTTCGACGGGGTGGACCCGCAGACCGCGCGCGGCGTCGTCGACGAGCTGCGCGCCGGTGGCCGGCCGATGCCGACCCGGGGCGCCCGGCTCTGCACCCTCAAGGAGATGGCGGTGCAGCTCGCCGGCTTCGCCGACGAGCGGGAGGGCGCGGTCGCCGACGGCGGACCGGGGGAGCCCACCCTGCGGGGGCTGCGGCTGGCGCAGGAGCACGGCATCTCGGTGCCGGGCTTCGACCCGAACACCCCGATCCGCAGCAAGGCCGAGGCCGACAAGGCCGCCGCCGAGGCGAAGGCCAGGAGCGAGGCCGCGAAGCCGGCTCCCGAGCAGGCCAAGGCCGCGCCGGCCCCGAGCGGCAACGGCGCCCGGCCCGCCACGGGCAACGCGGGCACCGGCGAGCCGGCCCCCGCCGCCGAGGCGGCCGGCAGCACCACCCGTGACGTCAAGGCGCCGGACGCCAAGTCGCCCGAGGTGCGTACCGCCGAGACCCGGCAGCCCGACGCGGCGACCGCCGTGCCGGACGCCCCGGGCACCAAGGTTCCGGTGGACGGCGCCCCGCCGGCTCCCCGCGACGCGCAGGAGGCGGAGGCCGCCGGGGCGGCGGCCAACGCGCCGGCCGGCGACGGCAAGCCCGCTGGCGACGGGGCCGGCGCGCAGCAGCGCAACCTCAAGGAAGCCGAGGCGGGCGCCGGTGGCGCGGGCTCCGCCGTCGCGAGCGAGACGGGGGTCCAGAAGTGACCACTCCCCGGCCGGAGACCCTGGCCAAGCTGACGCCGGTACTCACCAAGCGCTGGCTCTCGCCGGACGCCTGGCGCATCGGCACCTACGAGAAGCTCGACGGCTACGCGGCCCTGCGCAAGGCGCTCAAGGCGCACCCGGACGACCTGATCCAGCTGATCAAGGACTCCGGCCTGCGCGGTCGCGGCGGCGCCGGCTTCCCGACCGGTCTCAAGTGGGGGTTCATCCCGCAGGGCGACGGCAAGCCGCACTACCTCGTCGTCAACGCCGACGAGGGGGAGCCGGGCACCTGCAAGGACCTCCCGCTGATGACGCACGACCCGCACGCCCTCGTCGAGGGCGTGATCATCGCGTCGTACGCGATCCGGGCCAGCCGCGCCTACATCTACATCCGGGGCGAGGCGGTGCACGCCGCGCGCCGGCTGCGCAACGCCGTGCGGGAGGCCACCGCCAAGGGCTACCTGGGCCGGAACATCCTCGGCTCCGGGTACGACCTGGAGCTGGTGGTGCACTCGGGCGCCGGGGCGTACATCTGCGGCGAGGAGACCGCGCTGCTGGACTCGCTGGAGGGCTTCCGGGGCCAGCCCCGGCTGCGCCCGCCGTTCCCGGCGACCCACGGCCTGTACGCGAGCCCGACGGTGGTCAACAACGTCGGCACCATCGCCAGCGTCCCCTACATCGTGCTGGGCGGCGCCGACTGGTGGAAGACCATGGGCACGGAGAAGTCGTCCGGCCCGATGATCTACTCGCTCTCCGGCCGGATCGCCAACCCCGGCCAGTTCGAGTGCGGCATGGGCGTCACCCTGCGGGAGCTGATCGAGCTGGCCGGCGGCATGCAGCCCGGTCACAACCTGAGGTTCTGGACGCCGGGTGGCTCGTCGACGCCGCTGCTCACCGCCGAGCACCTGGACGTGCCGCTGGACTTCGAGGGGGTGGCGGCGGCCGGCTCGATCCTCGGCACCACGGCCACCCAGATCTTCTCCGACCAGGACTGCCCGGTCTACGCGACCTACCGGTGGCTGGAGTTCTACCACCACGAGTCGTGCGGCAAGTGCACCCCGTGCCGCGAGGGCAACTACTGGATGGTCCGGGTCTACCGGCGGATCCTCGCCGGTCAGGGCACCCACGAGGACCTGGACACCCTGCTGGACACCTGCGACAACATCCTCGGCCGCTCGTTCTGCGGTCTGGGTGACGGCGCGACCAGCTCGGTGACCTCGTCGCTGAAGTACTTCAAGCAGGACTACCTCGACTACATCGAGGGGCGCACGGCGCCGAAGCTGTCCGACAAGCAGTTGGTGGGAGCCCACTAATGACTGACGTCGTCAAGGCCCCGGAAACCGTCACGCTCACCATCGACGGCGTCGAGGTCACCGCCCCGAAGGGGGCGCTGCTGATCCGGGTCGCCGAGCAGTTGGGCACCGAGATCCCCCGGTTCTGCGACCACCCGCTGCTGGCTCCGGCCGGCGCGTGCCGGCAGTGCCTGGTCGAGGTGGAGGGGCAGCGCAAGCCCGTCGCCTCCTGCACCCAGACCGTCGCCGACGGCATGGTCGTACGCACCCAGCTCACCTCCCCGGTCGCCAAGAAGGCGCAGGAGGGGGTCATGGAGCTGCTGCTGCTGAACCACCCCCTCGACTGCCCGATGTGCGACAAGGGCGGCGAGTGCCCGCTGCAGAACCAGGCGATGTCCACCGGGCGCGCCGACTCGCGGTTCCACGAGCACAAGCGGGAGTACCCGAAGCCGCTGCCGATCAGCACGCAGGTGCTGCTCGACCGCGAGCGCTGCGTGCTCTGCCAGCGCTGCACCCGGTTCTCCGAGGAGATCGCCGGCGACAAGTTCATCGACCTGATGGGCCGGTCGTCCGCTGAGGAGATCAACATCTACCGGGACGAGGACTACGGCGTCGAGACGGGCGCAGGCTGCCCCGGCTCGGCCGCCGACGAGTCCGGGGACGTGCCGTTCAACTCGTACTTCTCCGGGAACACGGTGCAGATCTGCCCGGTCGGCGCGCTGACCGGCACCCAGTACCGGTTCCGGGCCCGGCCGTTCGACCTGGTCTCCTCCCCGAGCGTCTGCGAGCACTGCTCGGCCGGGTGCGCCCAGCGCACCGACTGGCGGCGGGGCAAGGTGCTGCGCCGGCTGGCCGGCGACGACCCGGCGGTGAACGAGGAGTGGAACTGCGACAAGGGGCGGTGGGGCTTCCAGTACACCCGCGCCTTCGACCGGCTCACCACCCCGCTGGTCCGCGATCCGCAGACCGGCGAGCTGCGTGAGGCGGCGTGGAGCGAGGCGCTGGCCGTCGCCGCCGAGGGGCTGCGCGCGGCGCGGGACGGCGGGCGGGGCACGGCGGTGCTCACCGGCGGTCGGCTGACCGTCGAGGACGCCTACGCGTACGCGAAGTTCGCCCGGGTCGCGCTGAACACCAACGACGTCGACTTCCGGGCCCGGCCGGTCTCCCGCGAGGAGACGGACTTCCTGGCCAGCTCGGTCGCCGGGGTCACCGACGTCACGTACGCCGACGTCGAGAAGGCGCCGGCCGTGGTACTGGTCGGGCTGGAGCCGGAGGAGGAGTGCCCGATCCTCTTCCTGCGACTGCGCAAGGCGTACCTGAAGAAGAAGCTGACGGTCTACGCGATCGCGCCGTTCGCCACCCGTGGCCTGGAGAAGCTCGGGGCCAAGCTGGCCCGGGTGGTGCCGGGCGAGGAGGCGACCGTGCTCGCCGAGCACGCGACGGTGGCCGAGGCGCTCAGCGCCGAGGGCGCGATCCTGATCGTCGGCGAGCGGCTGGCCAGCGTGCCGGGCGGCCTCTCCGCGGCGGCCGACGTGGCCCGGCGTACCGGCGCGAAGCTGGCCTGGGTGCCGCGGCGCGCGGGTGACCGCGGCGCGGTCGACGCGGGCTGCCTGCCCAACCTGCTTCCCGGTGGCCGCCTGGTCAACGAGCCGGCCGCCCGGGCCGAGCTGGGTGAGGCGTGGGACATCCCCGCCGGGGTGATCCCGAGCCAGGCCGGCCGGGACACCGACGCGATCCTCGCCGCCGCCGCCGGCGGTCAGCTCGGCGCGCTGGTGGTGGCCGGGGTCGACCCGGCCGACCTGGCCGACCCGCGGCTGGCCGAGAAGGCCCTGGACGAGGTGCCGTTCCTGGTCAGCCTGGAGCTGCGGATGAGCGCGGTGGCCCGGCGGGCCGACGTGGTCTTCCCCGTCGCCCCGGTGGTCGAGAAGGCCGGCAGCTTCCTGGACTGGGAGGGCCGGCTGCGCACCTTCGAGGCGGTGCTGCGCACCGCCGCGATGACCGACGGCCGCGTGCTGGACGCGCTCGCCGCGCAGCTCGACGTGCAGCTCGGCACCGGTGACGTGCTCAGCGTCCGCCGCGAGCTGGGCGCGCTGCCGCGGACCCGGACCGACCGTCCCGCCGCCCCGTCGGTGGAGCCGGCCGCGGTGCGGGAGCCGGGCGCCGGTGAGGCGGTGCTCGCCACCTGGCACCAGCTGATCGACCTGGGCAGCCTCACCGACGGCGACGAGCACCTCGCCGGCACCGCCCGCCCGCCGGTGGTCCGGCTGGGCAAGGGCACCGCGGAGGCGCTCGGCGTCGCCGACGGCGACCCGGTGACGGTGGGCACCGACCGGGGGGCGCTGACCCTGCCGGCGGCGATCACCGAGATGCCGGACGGCGTCGTCTGGCTGCCGACCAACTCGCCCGGCTCGACCGTGCGACGCAGCCTCGGCGCGACGTCCGGAGCGCTCGTGCGGATCTCCGCCGCCGCGGTCGCCGCCGACGCGGCGGACCGCCCGGGCCCGCTCCTCAACGCAGGGGGTGTACAGCAGTGAACGCGGTCTACCTGGCCCAGGATCCGACGCTGGCCGACTTCGGCCGGGATCCCTGGTGGCTGGTCCTCGGCAAGATCGTCTTCGCGTTCGTCGTCGCCGTGCTGGCCACGCTGCTCGGCGTCTGGTTCGAGCGCCGGGTCGTGGGCCGCATGGCCGTGCGACCCGGCCCCAACCAGGCCGGCCCGTTCGGTCTGCTGCAGACCCTCGCCGACGGCCTGAAGCTCGCCTTCAAGGAGGACCTCCTCCCGCGGACCGCCGACAAGGTCGTCTTCTTCTTCGCCCCGGTGATCTCGGTGGTCTGCGCGATCACTGCGCTGTCGGTGATCCCGTTCGGGCCGATGGTCAGCATCTTCGGGCACCGGACGCCGCTACAGGTCACCGACGTGCCGGTGGCGGTGCTGGTGGTGCTGGCCCTCTCCTCGCTGGCCGTGTACGGCATCGTGCTCGGCGGCTGGGCCAGCGGCTCCACGTACCCCCTGCTCGGCGGCCTGCGCTCCGCCGCCCAGCTGGTCTCGTACGAGGTCACGATGGGCCTGAGCGTCGTCGCGGTCTTCATGACCGCCGGCACCATGTCGACCAGCGGGATCGTCGCCGCCCAGGGTGACGGCACCCGGCTGAGCATCGGGGGCTTCGAGGTTCCGGCCCCCGGCTGGTACGCGCTCCTGCTGCTCCCCAGCTTCATCATGTTCTTCATCGCCATCGTCGGTGAGACGAACCGGGCGCCGTTCGACCTGCCCGAGGCGGAGTCGGAGCTGGTGGCGGGCTTCCAGACGGAGTACAGCTCGCTGAAGTTCGCGCTCTTCATGCTCAGCGAGTACGTCGCGATGGTGACCATGTCGGCCTTCACCGTGACGCTCTTCCTCGGCGGTTGGCACGCGCCGTGGCCGATCACCAGCATCTGGGCGGGCGCCAACTCCGGCTGGTGGCCGATGCTGTGGTTCTTCGGCAAGGTCGTCATGCTGGTGTTCGTCTTCGTCTGGCTGCGGGGCACCCTGCCCCGGCTGCGCTACGACCAGTTCATGCGCTTCGGCTGGAAGGTCCTGCTCCCGATCAACCTGGTCTGGATCCTGGTCCTGGCCGGCCTGCGCTCGATCGAGGACTGGGACTCGCGCAGCAAGCTGATCGCCGTCGGCATCCCCGCCGGCATCCTGCTGCTCGCCACGCTGCTCTGGCCGAGCCGGAAGCCGCAGCCGAAGCCGACGGTCCAGGAGCAGGTCAACGACCGGCCGCACGGCAGCTTCCCGCTGCCCCCGATGGACCTGCAGGTACCACCGAGCCCGCGCACGAGGCGCGTGGTCGCCGAGCGGGAGCCGGCCAACATCGCCGCCGGCCCGGACTCCAGGGAGGTGTGACGTGGGCGCGATCACCGGAACGTTCAAGGGATTCGGTGTCACCTTCTCGCACATGTTCAAGAAGGTCGTCACCACCGACTACCCGTTCAAGCCGCCGGTGTCGGCGCCGCGCTACCACGGGCGGCACATCCTCAACCGGCACCCGGACGGGCTGGAGAAGTGCATCGGCTGCGAGCTGTGCGCCTGGGCCTGCCCGGCGGACGCGATCTACGTCGAGGGCGGCGACAACACCGACGAGCAGCGCTTCTCGCCGGGTGAGCGGTACGCCAGCATCTACCAGATCAACTACGCCCGCTGCATCTTCTGCGGGCTCTGCATCGAGGCCTGCCCGACCCGTTCGCTCACCATGAGCAACGAGTACGAGCTGGCCCGGGACAACCGGCAGGATCTGATCTTCACGAAGGAGCAGCTGCTCGCGCCGCTGCTGCCGGGCATGGAGCAGCCGCCGCACCCGATGCGCCTCGGCGACAGCGAGAAGGACTACTACGTCGGCGCGCTGACCAACCCGGGCACCTCGGCCGGCGCGGAGCACTCGGCCAACAACCCGGGCCGGTACCAGGTGGAGGAGCACCCCGGTGTGACCTTCCCGGGCGCCGAGCAGCACGCCCAGCGGGCGGCAGCCGCCAAGGGAGACGGAGCATGACCACGCAGACGGTGCTCGCCGCGGCGGGCGAGGTCTCCGGCGGGGAGCAGGTGACCTTCTGGATCCTGGCCCCGCTGGCGCTGATCGGCGCGATCGGGATGGTCGCGGCGCGCAACGCCGTGCACTCGGCCCTCTGGCTGGTGCTGACGATGCTCTGCCTGGGCGTCTTCTACGTGCTCCAGGCCGGGCCGTTCATCGGCATGGTGCAGATCATCGTCTACACCGGCGCGATCATGATGCTCTTCCTGTTCGTGCTGATGCTGGTGGGTCGCGACGCCTCGGACTCGTTGATCGAGACGCTGCGCGGCCAACGGGTCGCGGCGGTGGTGCTCGGGCTCGGCTTCGCCGGCCTGGCCGGCGGCGGGCTGTGGCGCGCGCTGGAGGGCACCACGGCGGTCGGCCTGGAGCAGGCCAACGCCGAGGGCAACGTGCAGGGCATCGCCCGGCTGCTCTTCACCAAGTACGTCTTCGCGTTCGAGCTCACCTCGGCGCTGCTCATCACGGCCGCCATCGGCGCGATGGTCCTGGCCCACATCGAGCGGCGCAAGGAGGACAGGATGGACCAGCCGAAGACGATGCGGGCGCGCTTCGCCCCGGGTAACTACCCGGGCCCGAAGCCCGGCCCGGGCGTCTACGCGACCTCCTCCTCCGTGGCCACCCCGGCCCGCCTGCCGGACGGCCGGCTGACCGAGCGGAGCACCCCGGAGATCCTGCCGGTGCGGGAGCTGGACGACCGGGAGACGACCCTGAAGGGGACGGAAAAGTGACGCCGGACTACTACCTGGTGCTGGCCGCGGTGCTCTTCACCATCGGCGCGGTCGGTGTGCTCATCCGGCGCAACGCGATCGTGCTGTTCATGTGCATCGAGTTGATGCTCAACGCGGCCAACCTGACGCTGGTCACCTTCAGCCGGATCAACGGTGACCTCAACGGCCAGATCATGGCGTTCTTCGTGATGGTGGTGGCGGCGGCCGAGGTCGTGGTCGGGCTCGCGATCATCATGGCGATCTTCCGGACCCGACGCTCCGCGAGTGTCGACGACGCCAACCTGCTGAAGTACTGAGGGGTCCTGCGGTGGGAACGATTCTGACGAACGCCCCGGCTGAGCCGGTGGGCACCGTCGCCTACGCGACGGCGGACGGGCTGCTGGGCAGCGTCTGGCTGCTGGTGGCGATTCCGCTGCTCAGCGCGGCGGTCCTGCTGCTGCTCGGCCGGCGGGCGGACCGCTGGGGGCACTGGCTCGGGGTGGCCGCCATCGGCGCCGCGTTCGTGCTGGGCCTGACCTACTTCCTCCAGCTGCGTGGCCTGGAGAACAAGTCGGTCGAGCTGAGCCTGTGGGACTTCATCACGGTCGGTGACCTGCGAGTGGACTTCGGTCTGCTCTTCGACCCGCTGGCCGCCGTCTTCGTACTGCTGATCACCGGGGTGGGCTTCCTGATCCACCTCTACGCGGTCGAGTACATGGCGCACGACGCGGGACGTCGGCGGTTCTTCGCCTACTTCAACCTGTTCGTCGCCGCCATGCTGCTGCTGGTGCTCGGCAACAACTACGTGATGCTCTACTTCGGCTGGGAGGGCGTCGGTCTGGCGTCGTACCTGCTGATCTCCTTCTGGTACGAGCGGCCCAGCGCCGCCACCGCCGGCAAGAAGGCGTTCCTGATGAACCGGGTCGGCGACGCCGGCCTGGCGATCGGCATCTTCATCATGTTCGCCAGCCTCGGCACCACCCAGTACGACGAGGTCTTCAACGGGGTCGGCTCGCTGACCGCGACCACGGTGCTGGTGCTCGGCCTGCTGCTGCTGCTCGGCGCGACCGGCAAGTCCGGCCAGTTCCCGCTCCAGGCGTGGCTGCCGGACGCGATGGAGGGCCCGACCCCCGTGTCGGCGCTCATCCACGCCGCGACCATGGTCACCGCCGGCGTCTACCTGATCGCCCGCTCGAACCCGATCTTCTCGGCCAACTCTACCCTCCAGCTGGTGGTGGTGAGCGTCGGCGCGCTGACGCTGCTGATCGGCTGCATCATCGGCGCGGCCAAGGACGACATCAAGCGGGTGCTGGCCTGGTCGACGGTCAGCCAGATCGGCTACATGTTCCTCGGTGTCGGCCTCGGCGGTGGCGCCTACGCGCTGGCGATCGTGCACCTGCTGGCGCACGGCTTCTTCAAGGCCAACATGTTCCTCGGCGCCGGCTCGGTCATGCACGGCATGAACGACCAGGTCGACATCCGCCGGTTCGGCGGGCTGTCGAAGTACATGAAGGTCACCTGGATCACCTTCATGACGGGCTGGCTCGCGATCATCGGCATCCCGCCGCTGTCCGGCTTCTTCTCCAAGGAGCCGATCATCGTGGCGGCGTTCGAGCGGGACGACTGGACCGCCTGGCTCTTCGGCATGGCCGCGCTGCTCGGCGCCGGACTGACCGCGTTCTACATGACCCGGCTCTTCGTGCTCACCTTCCACGGGCCGAAGCGCTGGACCGAGGACATCGGGCACCCGCACGAGTCGCCGAAGCTGATGACCATCCCGCTGATCCTGCTGGCGGTCGGCTCGGTGGGGGCGGGTTGGCTGCTCTCCACCTCGGTGCCGGACTGGCTCACCGCCACGGCCGGACTCGGTGCGGCAGAGGGGGAGCACCACGCGGTGCTCTCGCACACCGTGATCACGATCCTGTCGATCCTGGTCACCGTGCTCGGTGCCGGGCTGGCCTGGTTCCTCTTCCGCAACGGCACCGCCACCGCGCCGCAGCCGGCCGGGGTGCTGGTCACCGCCGCGCGGAAGAACCTCTACACCGACACGGTCAACGAGGCGATCTTCGAGAAGCCGGGCATCTTCCTCACCCGGGCGCTGGTCTACCTCGACAACCGGGGTATCGACGGGCTGGTCAACGGCCTCGCGGCGGGGATCGGCGGCGGCTCGGGTCGGCTCCGGCGGCTCCAGACGGGCTTCGTCCGGTCGTACGCCACCTCGATCCTGACCGGCGCGCTGCTGGTCCTGGCGGCGTTCCTGGCCGTCGAGGCGGGGTGGCTGGCGTGATCGACCTCTTCCAGGCGGCCGTCTCCGGCGGACCGCGCAGTGACGACGGAGGTAAGGCCGCATAATGTCCGACTTCCCGTTCCTCTCGGTGCTCACCGTGGCACCGCTGGTCGGCGCCCTGGTGGTGGCCTTCCTGCCGCGCAGCCGGCCGGAGCTGGCCAAGCAGGTGGCGCTCGGCTGGTCGCTGCTGGTGCTGGTGCTGTCGGTGGTCATGTGGGTGACCTTCGAGGTTGGTGGCGACCGCTTCCAGTTCCGTGAGTCCTACACCTGGATTCCGAACTGGGGCGTCAGCTTCACCTTCGCCGCCGACGGCATCGCGCTGGTGATGCTGATGCTGATCGCGGTGCTCGTACCGCTGGTGATCCTGGCGTCCTGGCACGACGCCGAGTCGTCCAAGCGGTCGGTGCCGGTCTACTTCGCCCTGCTGCTCGTCCTCGAGTGCACGATGATCGGCGTCTTCGCCGCCGCCGACGTCTTCCTGTTCTACGTGTTCTTCGAGGTCATGCTGGTGCCGATGTACTTCCTCATCGGCAGCTACGGCGGCCACCAGCGGCAGTACGCGGCGGTGAAGTTCTTCCTCTACTCGCTGGTCGGCGGTCTGTTCATGCTCGCCGCGGTGATCGGCCTCTGGGTCGTCGGCGGGAAGACCTTCGACTGGCAGGCGCTGTCCCAGGTGGACATCTCCACCGGCACGGAGCGCTGGCTCTTCCTCGGCTTCTTCCTCGCGTTCGCGATCAAGGCGCCGTTCTTCCCGTTCCACACCTGGCTGCCGGACGCCGGTGGCGCGGCCCCGGCGGGTGCGGCGGCGCTGCTCGTCGGGGTGCTCGACAAGGTCGGCACCTTCGGCATCCTGCGCTACTGCCTGCCGCTGTTCCCGGACGCGGCCAAGTGGTTCGCCCCGTGGGCGCTGGCGCTCGGCGTGATCGGCATCATCTACGCCGCGCTGCTGGCGGTCGGCCAGAACGACCTGAAGCGGCTGGTGTCGTACACCTCGATCGCGCACTTCGGCTTCATCGGGGTGGGCATCTTCGCCTTCACCACCCAGGCCGGCACCGGCGCGGTGCTCTACATGGTCAACCACGGGCTCGCCACCGGCCTGCTCTTCCTGGTGGTGGGCATGCTCATCGCCCGGCGGGGCTCGGCGCTGATCAGCGACTTCGGCGGCGCCGGCAAGCTGGTGCCGATCCTGGCCGGGGTGCTCTTCTTCGCCGGTCTGGCCTCGCTCGCGCTGCCCGGCACCGCGCCGTTCGTCTCCGAGTTCCTGGTGCTGATCGGCACGTTCACGGTGAACAAGCCGGTCGCGGTGATCGCGACGCTCGGCATCATCCTGGCCGCCGCGTACGTGCTGTGGATGGTGCAGCGCACCACCCAGGGCACGCTCAACCCGGCGCTCACCCAGATCGACGGCATGAAGCGTGACCTGAACCTGCGCGAGAAGTTCGTGGTCGCGCCGCTGATCGCGCTGATCGTGCTGCTCGGCTTCTACCCGAAGCCGGTCACCGATGTGATCAACCCGGCCGTGCAGGCGACCATGCAGGACGTCGGCCGGACCGACCCCGCCCCGACGTCGGGCGGAACCGTCCAGGAGGCGGCCAAGTGAGCGCGAGGAGTGAACGAGCGGAGCGAGTGAGCCCCGCAGTCGCGAACGAAAGAGGCAAAGTGAGCGCGAGGAGCGAGCTTGCGAGCCCCGCAGTCGCGAACGAAAGGTTTGCGCAGTGACTGAGCTGAAACTGCCGTCGATCGACTACGCGGCGCTCGCTCCGACCCTGATCATGCTGGGTGCCGCTCTGCTGGGCGTGCTGGTCGAGGCGTTCGTGCCCCGCCGGCTCCGGCACGTGGTCCAGCTGTCGATGGCCCTGCTGGCGGTGCTCGCCGCGCTGACCATGGTGGTGCTGGCGGCCGACGAGCGGAAGATCACGATCGGCGGGGCGATCGCGGTGGACGGGCCGACGCTCTTCCTCCAGGGCGCGATCCTGGTCCTCGCCGCGATGGCGCTGCTGCTCATCGGCGAGCGTTCGGTGGAGCGGGGCGGGGCGTTCGTGGCCCAGGCCGCCGTCACCGCCGAGTCGGCCGACGACCGGCGGCAGGCCGAGGGCAGGAACGGCCTCACCGAGGTCTACCCGCTGACCACGTTCGCGATCGGCGGCATGCTGATCTTCGTGGCGGCGAACGACCTGCTGACCATGTTCATCGCGCTCGAGGTCTTCTCGCTGCCGCTCTACCTGCTCTGCGCGCTGGCCCGCCGCCGGCGGCTGCTGAGCCAGGAGGCCGCGCTGAAGTACTTCATGCTCGGCGCGTACGCCTCGGCCTTCTTCCTGTTCGGCGTGGCCCTGATCTACGGCTTCACGGCGGGCATCCCGGGCCGGCAGGCGGGTGTCGACTTCGCCACCATCGACGCCGCGGTCGAGAACTCCCCGGCCAGCCCGGTGCTGCTCTTCGCCGGCATGGCGATGCTCGCCATCGGGCTGCTCTTCAAGGCGGCGGCGGCCCCCTTCCACGTCTGGACCCCGGACGTCTACCAGGGCGCGCCGACCCCGGTGACCGGTCTCATGGCCGCCTGCACGAAGGTCGCCGCGTTCGGCGCCCTGCTGCGGGTGTTCCACGTCGCGTTCGACGGGGCCCGGTGGGACTTCACCCCGGTCCTCGGCGTCGTGGCGGTGCTGACCATGCTGGTCGGCGCGGTGCTGGCCGTCACGCAGACCGACATCAAGCGGCTGCTGGCGTACTCCTCCATCGCCAACGCCGGTTACCTGCTGGTCGGCGTGCTGGCGCCGGGCGCCGACGGGATCTCCGGGACGATGTTCTACCTGGTCGCGTACGGCTTCTCGGTGCTCGCCGCGTTCGCCGTGGTGACCCTGGTGCGCGACGCCGACGGGGAGGCCACCCACCTGTCCCGCTGGGCCGGGCTGGGACGGCGCTCGCCGTTCTACGCGGGGATCTTCACCTTCATCCTGCTGGCCTTCGCCGGGATCCCGCTGACCAGCGGCTTCACGAGCAAGTTCGCGGTCTTCGGCCCGGCGCTCGAGGGCGGGCAGGCGTGGCTGGTGATCGCCGGCGTGCTGACCAGCATGGTGCTGGCCTTCCCGTACCTGCGGGTCGTGGTGATGATGTGGCTCTCCGAGCCCGGCGAGTCGACGCCGACCGTCGCCGTGCCCGGCGGGCTGACCTCGGCCGCGCTGATGATCGGTGTGCTCGCCACGCTGGTGCTCGGTGTGGCGCCCGCGCCGCTGCTCGACCTGGCAACCGGCGCCGCCGAATTTGTCAGATGACCGACGCTCACGCCCGCGGGGGCCGGCACGCCACGGCGTGCCGGCCCCCGCGCCGTATCCCCCGTCCCGGGCAGGTCGCAGGGGTGTGGCATGGTTGATGGCGTGGTGAATCCGGCTGGCGAGCGTTCAGGTGCCTCCGGGTCCGGCGGCCGTCGGACCAGGGTGAGCACGAGTCAGTTCGGCGCGCTCGGCCTCTATCTCGCCGATCCCCGCGTCGAGGCGTCCGTGCTGGGCCTGCTGGAGGGCGTCGAGTCCGAGCTGCGGGCGAGCGTGGCCAGCGCCGACCCGTTCGTGACGGAGGCCGCCCGGCACCTCGTGGAGGCCGGCGGCAAGCGGTTCCGCCCGCTGCTGGTGGCGCTGGGCGCCCAGTTCGGCGATCCCACGGGGCCGCAGGTCGTGCCGGCCGCCGTGGTGATGGAGCTCACCCACCTGGCGACGCTCTACCACGACGACGTGATGGACGAGGCCGCCGTGCGCCGGGGGGCGCCGAGCGCCAACTCCCGGTGGACCAACTCGGTGGCCATCCTCGTCGGCGACTACCTCTTCGCCCGCGCCGCCGACATCGCCGCCGACCTGGGCATCGAGGCCGTACGCCTCCAGGCGCGCACCTTCGCGCGGCTGGTGCACGGCCAGATCGCCGAGACCGTCGGCCCCCGCCCCGGCGACGACCCGGTGGCCCACTACCTCGACGTGATCGCGGGCAAGACCGGTTCGCTGATCGCCACGTCGGCCCGCTTCGGCGGCATGTTCGGCGGTGCCGCCCCGGAGCACACCGAGGCGCTGGCGGGCTACGGCGAGACCATCGGCGTGGCCTTCCAGCTCTCCGACGACCTGCTCGACATCGCCTCGGAGTCGGTGGAGTCGGGCAAGACGCCCGGCACCGACCTGCGTGAGGGCGTGCCGACCCTGCCGGTGCTCTACGCGCTCGGCTCGGACGACGCCGACGCCGCCTCGGTGCGGCTGCGGGAGATCCTGGCGACCGGGCCGCTGACCGACGACGACCTGCACGCCGAGGCGCTCGGTCTGCTGCGCGAGAGCCCGGCGCTCAAGCGGGCCCGGGAGACGGTCCGCAGCTACGCCGAGGACGCCCGGGAGCAGCTCTCGCCGCTTCCGCAGGGCCCGGCCCGCCGCGCCCTCGAATCCCTCTGCGACTACATCGCCGACCGCACCAGCTGACGCCCGACCCGCACCGGCCCGCTAGCGGCGGGCGAGCAGGCGGCTGCCGGCGAGCATCAGGGCGGCGGCGAGCAGCATCGACCCGGCGGCCACGAGCCACATCACGGGGTAGCCGGCGTGCGCGGCCACGGCACCGAGGCCGAGCGGGCCGAGGCAGCCGCCCGCGTACACCCCGGTCTGGGTGACCGAGGTGGCGGCGGCCGGGGCCTGCGGGTGCAGCCGGACCACCGCGAAGGTCATCAGGCCCGGCCACGCCCAGCCCAGGCCGAAGCCGAGCAGCACGCCGGCCACCAGCGGCACCGACCCGGCCGTCGCGAGCAGGCCGAGCCCGGCCGCGCCGACCACGAGCATGCCGGCGATGAGGGCGACGTGCCCGGTGGCGCGGCGGTCCGCGAGCCAGCCGACGACGACCCGGGCCGCCACGCAGACCGCGCTGCCCAGCGTCAGGGTCAGCCCGGCCAGCCCGGGGGACAGCCCCCGGTCGGCGGAGGAGTCGACGACGAAGGTGCCGAGCGCGTTGGCGGCGGCAGCGGCGAACGTCCCGGCGGCCCCGACCACCACCAGGGCCGCGGTGGCGCGGCCGCCGCGGGTCGGTGCGGCCGTCCGGGCGGGGCGCGGCTCCCGCGCGGGTACGGCCGGCAACGCCGCCAGGGCCGCGCCGGCGGCCACGACGAACGCCCAGCGCCAGCCGGCCGTCAGCGCCACG
Organism: Micromonospora sp. USAFONa4; assembly: GCF_057197825.1. Lineage (NCBI taxonomy): Bacteria > Bacillati > Actinomycetota > Actinomycetes > Micromonosporales > Micromonosporaceae > Micromonospora > Micromonospora sp. USAFONa4. Next base: position 3,765,047 of record NZ_CM170072.1, read on the forward strand.
GTCGGCACCGCCGCCCCGGCCAGCAGGGTGGCCACGGGGATGGCGGCCTGCTTCACCCCGAACGACAACCCCTGCCTGCGGGTCGGCACGTGCCGGGCGAGCGTGGCGTTGCTGGCGAGCTGACCGAGGGCGTTGGCGGTGCCGGCGAGCGCGAGCAGCCCGAGCAGGACCGGGTACGACCGGGCCAGCCCCGCCACGGCCAGCAGGCAGGCGGCGGAGAGCAGGATGCCGGCACGGGCCACCACGGTCGGCCCGTGCCGCTCGGCGAGGACGCCGGAGGGCACCGAGGCCAGCGCGCCCACGCCGAAGTAGACCGACACGGCCAGGCCCAGCCCGGCCGGCGAGAAGCCGAGGTCCTCGCCCATCTGCACGGCGAGCCCGCCGAGCAGGAAGACCGGCAGGACGCAGGCGATGGTGACGGCGACGGCCCCGGTCACGGCCCGCGCGGGCCGGGGCGGGGCGATGCCCGGGTCGGGCTGGAGCGCGATGTCGGTCATGGTCCGGCAAACCTACGCGAGCAGGGTTTTCGTCACGGAACGTGCCTGTCGAGCAACGCGACGTTCATGACGATCTGGCATCCTCCACCCGAACAGGCATTTCGAACCCGGCCTGTTTTTCATATGGTGTAAGTCCCCGGCGGCGGAGGTGGTTGTGCGCGACCCCTTGGCGGAACCTTCGGATCTCATCCGGAGCGTGTCCCGCGCGCTACGCGTGCTCGAGTCGGTCGGTCGCGCCCCGAAGGGGCTCACCGTCAAACAGATCGCCAGGCGCTGTGAGCTGACCGTGGCGACGACCTACCACCTGGTCCGCACCCTGGCCTACGAGGGCTACGTGATCCGTCGCGAGGACGGCACGTACATCGTGGGCCTGGAGGTGGCCGACCGTTACCGCGAGCTGGTGACGGCGTTCCGGGGGCCGCCGGCGGTCGGGGAGAGCCTGCGCCGGGCCGCCATGGACACCGGCTACAGCCACTACCTCGGCCGGTTCGTGGGCGGCCAGGTGGCGGTCACGGCCGTGGCCGAGGGCCCGCGATCGCCGTACCTGGAGGACCTGGTGCCCGGGTTCGACGAGGGGGCGCACGCGACCGCCCTCGGCAAGGCGCTGCTCGCCACGATGACCGCCGAGCAGCGCTTCCGCTACCTGCGCGACTACGGCATGCGTCCGTTCACCGCCGCCACCCTGACCACCTCCGAGGCGTTCGAGGTCGACCTGGCCGCCGGGGACCGGCGGGGCATGCAGCTGGAGCTGGGGCAGTTCCGGCAGGGCGTGGCCTGCGCCGCGGTGCTGGTCAGCCCCGACAAGGACATGGAGCGTCGGGTCGTGCTGGCCTGCGCGCTGCCGGCCGGCGAGATGATGACCTCCGCCCGCGCGGTCCGGGCGAAGCTGCTGACCGTCGCCCGGACGATCGCCGACGGCCTGGCCGCCGACAGCTGACCCGCCCCCGCCCCGGTCGGGCCGCGACGACCGTGGCCCTCCCCCCGGCTGGGAGAGGGCCACGGTGGCGGTCCGGCGGCGGACCGCCCGACGGGTGGTCAGCTGCCGATCGGCCCGCCGTCCAGGCGCCAGGCGACCACCACGCCCGGCTTGGCGTAGTCGCCGTCCGGCCAGTTCGAGGCCGGCTTCTCGACCGAGGCGCCGCTGAGCTCGCCCGGGTGCTGCACCGCCACGAAGACCGAGCGGTTGTCCCCGGTGATGAACGGGCCGCAGGCCTCCGCGCCCACCGGCACGGTGAGGAACTGCTTCAGGTGGCCCCGCTCCGGCCCCTCGACGGCCGTGGCGAAGAGGCCGTCGTTGCTGCCCAGCGCGTTGCCGTCCGTGGAGATCCAGAGGTTGCCGGTGGCGTCGAACGCCACGTTGTCCGGGCAGGAGATCGGGGAGACCTTCGTCTTGTCGTACCCGGCGAAGAAGGTCGACGGGTCCGCCGGGTCACCGGCGACGATCGGCAGCGACCAGGCGAAGGTCTCGCCCGCGTTGTCGCCACGGTCCTCGACCAGCTCCAGCACCTGGCCGTGCTTGTTCGAGTTGCGCGGGTTGGCCTCGTCTGCGGCCGGCTTGCCGGCCCTGCCCCGGTCGGTGTTGTTGGTCAGCGCCACGTACACCTTGCCGGTGAGCAGGCTCGGCTCGACGTCCTCCGGGCGGTCCATCTTGGTCGCGCCGACCTTGTCGCCGGCCAGCCGGGTGAAGGTGAGCACGTCGGCGGCCGTCATCCCGTCGACGTACGAGCGGTTGCCGCTGACCAGTTTGATCCACCGGCCCCGGCCGTCGAACGCCCCGTCGGAGGGGAGCTTGCCCGAACCGTCGATCTCGCCGGCGCTGCTCTGCTTCAGCTCGGCGACGTAGAGGGTGCCCGACTCCAGCAGGGTCAGGTTGTGCCGGCGGGCCACCCAGGAGTTGCCCTTCATGAACTTCTTGTCGGAGACGAACTTGTACAGGTAGTCGAACCGCTCGTCGTCGCCCATGTACGCGACCACGTGCCCGCTCTTCGCGACGATGACGTTCGCGCCCTCGTGCTTGAACCGGCCCAGCGCGGTGTGCTTACGCGGGCGGCTCTCCGGGTCGTACGGGTCGATCTCGACGATCCAGCCGTGCCGGTTGGCCTCGTTCGGGTGCTTCGCCAGGTCGAACCGCTCGTCGGCGCGCTCCCACTTGCGGCTGCCGCTCGGGTAGCGGGTGGTGGTGGTGATGCCGTACCGGGCCAGCTTCGCCTTGGCCTCCTCGGCCACCGCGTCGCCGCCGACGAAGTACTGGTTGAAGTTCTCCTCGCCGGAGAGCACCGTGCCCCAGGGGGTCACCCCGCCGGCGCAGTTGTTCAGCGTGCCGACGACCGTACGGCCCTTCGGGTCGGCGGCCGTCCGCAGGTGGGCCGAGCCGGCGGCCGGCCCGGTCAGCTCGAACTTCGTGGCCAGCGCCGTGACCCGCCGGTTGTACGGCCGCCGGCCCTTGGCGACCGGCCGCCACTGCCCGGTGCCGTCGACCCGCTCCAGCTCCACCACCGACATGCCGTGCGCCGCCATCGCGATCCGCAGCTGCTCGACACTCAGCGCGTCCTGGCTCGTGAAGCCGGGGAACATCAGGTCCTCGTTTGTGTACTCGTGGTTGACCACGAGCAGCGCGCGCCGGCGTCCGTCCAGGGGCAGCACCCCGACGAAGTCGTTGTTGTAGCCGAACTGCCGGGCCTGGGCGGCGGCGCTCTGGGCGCGCACGTCGAAGTCGGGGGCGCCCGGCACCACCGGGTCGCCCCAGCGCAGGACGACCGCGTGGTCGTACCCGTTGGGCACGACGAGGCTGTCGAGGGTGTTCGGCGGGACGGGCTTGAAGGTCAGCGCGCCGCTGCCGACGCCGCCGGCGGGGCGGTCGAAGCCGGCGGCGCCGGGGACGACGGGGGCGGCGGGGGCCGCCGCGGCGGGGGCGGCGCCGGCCACCGCGCCGCCGAAGCCGAGGACCAGCGCGCCGACCGCGCCGGCCCGGACCACGCCGCGCCGGGACACCTCGGCGTTCACCACGTCCCCGAAGTACGCGTTGTCGGACGTGTTGGGCACCGGGTGGTCGCACGCGTTGCCGCACCGGTAGAGACAGGTCATGGCGTCGCGGCTGCCGTGGCGGGTGGCGCCCAGCAATGGGAGCAGCCGGGGACGGTCGCTCATGGAAGAAGCCTCCTGATGGGGTCGGTGCACGCCGGACCAGCCGCTGGCGTGCGTACCCGCCGGACGCTAGGAGGGCGCGGTGAGCGACCGTCGGCGGCGGCATGAACCGGGCGTGAACACCTCGGCCGGGGGTGCCACGGTGACCTGCGGCTGAACCGTTCGGAGCGGCGGCACGTATTCCCGTGCGAACGCCACCGCCGGACTCGCGCCGACAGCGAGGAGACCGCCATCAGCGACCACGACGCCCAACTGCTCCGCGCGCTGCACGACGAGCACGCGGAGGCGCTGTACGCGCACGCCCTGCGGCTGGTCAACGGCGACCGGCAGCGGGCCGAGGACCTGGTGCAGGAGACGCTGCTGCGGGCCTGGCGGCACCCGGAGGCGCTCGACCCGACGCGCGGCTCGATCCGGTCCTGGCTCTTCACCACCGCTCGCAACCTGGCCATCGACGCCTGGCGGCGCCGCTCGGCCCGGGTCGGGGAGGTCTACACCGACGAGCTGCCCGAGCCTCCCGAGGCCGTGGACGAGGCGGAACGGGCGGTGGAGGCGTGGACCGTCGCCGAGGCGCTGAACCGGCTCAGCCCCACCCACCGGGAGGTGCTGGTCGAGTGCTTCTACCAGGGACGGTCGGTGGCGGAGGCGGCCTCCCGGCTGGGCGTGCCGCCCGGCACGGTCAAGTCCCGGACCCACTACGCCCTGCGCTCACTACGGTTGGTCCTGGCCGAGATGGGGGTGACGGAATGACCCGGTGCGAGTTCGCGCACGACGACGGCGCGTACGTGCTGGGTGCGCTGGCTCCCGCCGACCGGGTGGCCTACGAGCGGCACCTCGCCGGCTGCGTCGCCTGCCGGGAGGCGGTCGCCGAGATCGCCGTCCTGCCCGGGCTGCTCGGCCGGCTCGACCCGGCCGGGCTGGAGCAGTTCCTGCCGCCACCGGAGAACCCCCGGGTGCCCGAACTACTCGCCGCCGCGCGGGAGCGCCGCCGCCGCGACCGGTCGGCCACCCGCCGCCGGTACGCCCTCACCGCGCTCGCGGCCGCCGTGGCGGCCCTGGTCGTCGGCGTCGGCACCGCCGCCCTGCTGCCCCGGGAGGCGGCCGGCCCGACCCCGGTCGAGGTGCGGATGGTCGCCATGCAGCCGGTCGCCGGCGCGGTGCCGGTACACGCCGAGATCGCCCTCAACGGCACCGAATGGGGCACCGAGGTGCGGATGCGCTGCGGGTACGACGCGAAGGCCGGCTACGCCAAGGCGTACACCTTCCGGCTGGTGGCGCACGGCCCGGACGGCGCGACGGAGCAGATCGGTTCCTGGCTCGCCGCTCCCGGCGACGACCTGCGGATCACCGGCGCGACCCGGTTCACCGACGCGGAGCTGGTCCGGCTGGAGCTGCTGCGCGCCGACGGCACCCCTGTCCTCGTCTACGACGTCCGCTGACCCGCGCCGGTCAGCGGGGCGCGGCCACGGCCTCGGCCCGGCGGGCGGCGAGGGTGGCGGCGCGGGTACGGCGGGAGTTGCGGACGGCGTCGACGGTGAAGACGATCAGCGCGGCCCAGACCAGGGCGAAGCCGGCGACCCGGGCCGGCGGCATCGGCTCGTGGAAGATCAGCACCCCGCAGCCGAGCTGGAGGATCGGGGCGAGGTACTGGATCATGCCGAGACCGGTCAGCGGCAGCCGGTTCGCGGCCCCGGCGAAGAGCAGCAGCGGGATCGCGGTCGCCGCCCCCGCCGACACCAGCAGCAGGGTGTGCCCGACCGACACCTGCCCGAACGTGCCCTCGCCGACGGCGGCGAGCCAACCCACGTACGCCAGCGCGGGCAGCGCCAGCACCGCCGACTCGACGAAGAGCCCCTCGGCGGCGGGCAGCCCGAGCTGCTTCTTGGCCAGGCCGTATCCGGCGAAGCTGAACGCCAGCACCAGCGCCAGGTACGGCAGCCGGCCGTAGTCGACGGTCAGCACGGCCACGGCCAGCCCGCCGATGCCGAGCGCCACCCACTGCGTGGGCCGCAGCCGCTCGCGCAGCACGGTGACGCCCAGCAGCACCACCACCAGCGGGTTGATGAAGTAGCCGAGAGCGGTCTCCACCACCCGGTCGGAGGTCACGCCGTAGATGTAGGTGCCCCAGTTCACCGCGATCAGCGCGGCGGCGACGCCGATGCCGGCCAGCGCCCGAGGCCGGCGCAGCAGTGCCCGCAGGAAACCGACGTTGCGCATCGCCGCCAGTAGCAGGGCGACGAACACCACCGACCAGACGATGCGGTGGGCCAGGATCTCCAGCGGCCCCGCCGGGCGCATCAGCCGCAGATAGAGCGGGAAGAACCCCCAGAGCAGGTACGCGACGAAGCCGTAGAGGTAGCCGAGGCGGAGTGGCGTCACGTTTCCACCGTAAGGGCCGGGAGGCCGCCCGGTTCCTTTCCGGTGACCGGACTCACCGGCTGGTCCCGCTGGTCGAGCTGCATCCAGCGGTGCGCATCGGTCATCGGGGCGAACCCGACCTTGGCGTACACCGCGTGGGCGTCGGCGGTGGCCAGCAGGATCCGGCGTACGCCCAGCTCGGCGAGGTGGTCGCGGACCGCCCCGGCCAGCCAGGTGCCCAGTCCCCGGCCGCGCTCTCCGGGGTCGACGTAGACGTCGCAGAGCCAGGCGAAGGTGGCGTGATCGGTGACCACCCGGGCGACCGCGACCTGGCGGCCGTCACCCGGGCGGTAGACGCCGAACGGCACCGACCCGGCGAACGCCCGCGCCACCGTCTCCCGGTCCCGCCCGAGCGCCCAGTACGCGTCCGTGCAGAGCCAGTGGTGCACCAGGCCCAGGTCGATCCGGGCCGGGTCGGTGCTGAGCAGGTAGCCGTCGTCGCGGGTCAGGGTGAACATGCCCGCGACGCTAACCCGGCCACCCGGCCCGATCAGCGACCAATTCCCGCCTACTGGTCGGACCGCCTCCCCCTGGTCGAGGCGGGTCAGTCCCGGTCCAGGACGGCCCCGAGGATCCAGGTGACGATGCCGACGAACAGCGCGCCGAGCACCGCCTCCGGCCAGAAGCCGTCGACGTGGAAGGGCAGCCCGGCCTGGTCGGCGATCCAGCTCGTGAGCAGGAACAGCAGCCCGTTGACCACCAGCGCGATCAACCCGAGGGTCAGCAGGTAGAAGCCGCAGCCGACGGTCTTGATGATCGGCTGGAGCACCGCGTTGACCACGCCGAAGATCACCGCGACGAGGACCAGCGTGACGACCGCCTCGCCAGCGGACGCCGAGTCCAGCGTGATGCCCGGGATGAGCAGCGTGGCCAGCCAGAAGGCCAGCGCCGTGCTGCCCAACCGGATCAGCAGCCCTTTGAGGAAACCCATGGCCGGATCGTGCCACGGACGGACAAGCTGCGGAAGCCGCGACCGTCGCCCCGGTCAGCGGCGGGACGGGCGGCCGATCAGCTGCGACTCGATCGGGGTGGGGGAGAGCAGCGCCCAGCGCAGCGCCCGCCGGTTGACCACCGCGACCATGTCGTCCCGGATCCGGGTCAGCCACTCCGCCGATCCGCCGAGCCCCAGCGCGGCGCCCGCCACGGCGGCCTCGGCCGGGTCGAGCGGTTGCAGCACGGCCAGGTCGGCGCGGCCCAGCGCGTCGGCGTCGGCGGGGGTCAGCTCGTCGCGCAGCAGCAGCGTGGTCCGCCACGGGGATCCCGGCTCCGGCTCGGCGGTCGTGGGACCGGCGTCCACCACCACCAGCAGCGGGCGCAGCGGCGATCCCGGCTGGGCCACCGGGCGGCCCGGCGGCACCACCGGGATCATCGCGCCGGGGGTGCCGACGCCCCGGACGAACGGCTCCCACCCGCGCGGGCGGGCGGTCTGCACCACCACCCGCGCCCCGAGCGCCATGGCCCGCACCGCCACCAGCTGCGCCGCGCGTATCCCGCCGACCAGCATCACCCGGGTGCTCTCCGGCCGGAACAGCCGGACGGTCACCGCGCCGCCGTGCCGGTTCGTGCCGACCATCAGCCCCGCCTCGCCGAGGGTCAGCTCCAGGCTGTCGGGCGCCGGACCCGGCCCCGCCGCGCCCGCCGCGAGCGGCAGCGTGCGGGCCAACCCGGCGAGCTGCGCGCCGTCGAGCCGGTGCACCTCGCCGCCCACCTCGGCCATCAGCCGGCGCAGCGCCTGCGCCGCGATCGAGAGCTCCGCCGGGGTGGCGGCAGCCAGCCGTACGGTCAGCTCGGTCGGCGCCGCCGCGGGGTCGGCGCCGGCCCACGGCCCGACGCCGAGCGAGACGGTCGTCGCCGTCGCGGGCAGCGCGAGCAGCCGGGTCACCAGCCGCCGGCCGGCGTCCGTACGCGGGTCGGGCCAGCGGCGCAGCCGGAACGTGGTCTGGAGCAGGTCGCCCGCCCGGACCGCCTGCCAGGACTCCTGCGCGGGATGGTCGTCGTGGTGGGCCAGCTCCGCCAGCACCCGCAGCGTCGCGTGCTCGCCCAGCGGGCGGGCGGTGACGGGTCCGACCCGGCGCGCGATGCGGCGCACCGTTCCGGCGAGCGCCCGCCGCAGCTCCTCTCCCGTCCAGCCCTCGGCACGCAGCACCCGCACGGCGAGCACGGCCCGTTCCCGGCCGGCGAGCCGCCCGTCGGTGAGCTGGCGGTACGAGGTGGCGACGGCGCCGCCACCCGCGCCGACGGTCGGCGCCGGAGAGCCCGTCAGGAGGAGCTGGAGCCGCACCGGGGGGCCGTCCGGCGCGGCGGCCGGCAGCAGGGAGGCCGGGGCGGGCAGCGCGCGGGGAGCGTCGCCGAGCAGGTCGGCCGGATCGCCGACCTCCAGCACGGCCACCATGCCGGCGGCGTCGTCCAGCACGGCGGCCGGCGTGCCGGCCAGCTCGGCGGGACGCACGACCGCGCCCGGGTCGACGAGGTCCAGCAGGGCCGCCGGGCCGGCGGCCGGAGGCAGGGCGCGGCGGCGGGTGGCGTAGCCCAGGCCCGTCGTCAGCCACTCGAAGAGCCACCGCCCCCGCAGCCGCACCCAGGCCAGGGGCAGCAGCAGCGCGGCCACCCCCACGGCGGCCAACGTCACCAGCACGCCCCGGCCGACGGCCGCGACCACGGCGGCCACCGCCACCTGCGTGGCGACGACCTGACCGGCCCGGACACCGGCGCCTCTCCGCCGGCCGGCCGGGTTCCGCGACGGCGGCAGGGCGGCCGGGGTCGCCGGCGCGCCGGCCACGGTGCCGGCCGGATCAGCCGGGCCGGTCGGGCCAGCCGGGCCGATCGGGCCAGCCGGGCCGGACGTGCCGGTCAGGCCGAGCGGTCCAGCCAGGCCGGGCGGACCGGCCGACCCGGGCGGCGCCGGCACGAGGGGCGCGGCGGTCGGGCGGGGATCGTGGCCCGGGGCCGGCCGGTGCGGGCCCGGGCCGGTGGTCACCGTCACCGCGCCTCCTCGACCGGTCACTCGCCGCGACATCGACGCCGCCCATCGTAAGGGGAGCGTCCGGCGGGATGGGGGCCGCGGTCGTCCACAGGGGATGGCCACGGGGTAGCAGAACCGCGACGGTACGGCTACCGTCAGCGACGAGTTTCGCTGACCCCGCGCCCGCCACGCTCGACGTCCGGGCGGCGCGAGCGGCGCGCCCGGTGGGCGGGTGCGCCCACGGCCAGCCACGACCGAGGAGACGAGGTGACGTCCCGGGTGTCCCAGACCCAGGCAGAAGCAGCGGTGATGCAGCAGACCGCCGCGAAGTTCGAGCAGGTCGACCAGTCCCTGCAGTCCATGCTGAGCAGCCTGATGGCCGAGTTGGAGGTGTTGCAGCAGGCCTGGCGCGGTGCCGGCGGGCGCTCGTTCGAGCAGGTCAAGCAGCAGTGGGCACAGGACCAGGCGGCGCTTCAGCGGGCGCTGCGGGAGACCGCCGGCGCCGTCCGCACGGCCGGCCGGCACTACGACGTCTCGGACGCCGAGGCCGCCAGCCGGGTGTCCACCACCAACCGCGGCGGCATCCAGCTGCCGCTCTGACCCGGTCTCGGGGGAGGAGACATCCGATGGACGGTGTACTGGTCGTCAACTTCGCCGCCCTGCAACAGGCGAGCGCGGACATCCAGAAGGCGCTGAACGCGCTCGACTCGCAGCTCGGGCAGCTCGAACGGGACGCCGCCCCGCTCGTGGCGAGCTGGTCCGGCGAGGCCCTCCAGGCCTACGAGCAGCGGCAGCGCCGCTGGCGGTCGGCCTCGCAGGACCTCCAGGTCATGCTGCGCGACATCAAGCTCGCGGTGGACGACTCCGCCGCCGACTACCTCGACACGGAGAAGAAGAACGTCGGCCTGTTCCAGTAGGCCCCGCCCGGTGGTGGCGTCGATCGTGAACCGGTCGGCGCCACCATCGGCCGTTCCGGGCAGCGCGACCGCCGACGGTGGCCGCCCCCGGACACGACGGCCGCGGAACGCCGGCCGGGTCAGGCGGGGTGACGGGTGCGGGCCGCCGGCCGGGTCAGGCGGGGTCGGCCGGCCTCCAGCGGCGGCGGGCCCCGCGCGGCACGACGAGCGCCAGCAGCGCCGCCAGGGCCACCACCGCCCCGCTGGCCCCCGCCACCAGCAGCGCCCGGTCCCGGGCCGCCGCCCGGCGGGCCCGCTGCGCCAGCACCGCCGGCTCGGCCCGGTCGTCCGCGAGCGCGCTGACCTGGCGCGCCCGCTCTGACGTTCCCCCGGTCTCGGTGACCGCCCGGTACGGGTTCAGCACCCCCGCGCCGTACCCGCCGCCCCGACCGTCGCCGGGGGCAGGATCGGCGGTCGCCACGATCCGCTGCGCCACCTGCGCCGCGGTCAGCTCCGGCCGGTACTGGCGCAGCAGCGCGGCGGTGGCCGCCACGAAGGGCGCCGCGTAGCTGGTGCCCTCGGCCCGGTGGTGACCCTCGCCGGGGGCGGCCATCAGCACGTCGCTGCCCGGGGCGACCAGGTCGACGTACGAGCCGGTCTGGGAGAACGGTGCCCGTGCCCCGTCCGCCCCGATCGCGCCCACCCCGAGCACCCCGTCGTACGCGGCCGGGTAGGGCCGGGGGTCACCGGCGTCGTGCAGGTTCCCGGCGGCGGCCACCACGACCACGTCCCGGTCGACCGCGTAGCCGATCGCGGCCCGCACCGCCGGGTCGTCCGCGTACAGGACGACGGAGAGGTTGAGCACGTCGGCGTCGTGGTCGACCGCCCAACGGACGGCGCGGGCGAAGTCCCCGGCGCTGACCGTGCGCCCCGACTCCCGCCCCTCGACCACCTGCTGCTCGCTGACCCGTACCGGCAGGATCCGGGCACCCGGGGCCAGCCCACGGAACGCCGTGCCGTCGCGGGGGGCGGCGGCGATGATGCTCGCCACGCCGGTGCCGTGGCCGGCGCAGTCCCGGCTGCCGTCGCCGCCCGGATCGAGCAGGTCGGTGCCGTCGAGCACCCGGCCGGCCAACTGCGGATGCCGCCGGTCCACCCCCGAGTCGATCACCGCCACCGTCACCCCGGCGCCGGTGGCGAGCGGTGCCAGCCGCTCCGGGGCGTACCGCTGCTGGGGCCAGGGGCGCGCGGACACCGGCCGAACCGGGGCGAGGGGCGAGGCGCAGCCGGGGACCGCACGCGCGGCGGTCGGCGCGGACGCCGACCAGCCGGCCGGCACCGGGCCGGGCGCGGGCCCGGCCGGGCGGCTGGCGATCGTGGGGGCGGCCGGGACGGCCGTCAGCAACGCCGTCGTGAGGGCGGCGAGGAGCGGGCGTGAGGGGGACCGGGACATCGACCGCCTCCGTATCGTGTCGACTCCGGAACGGGATGTTAGCGCCTGTGGCGGCCCCGGGCGCACCGCCGCCGGCCAGCGATTGTGATCTTGCTTCTACCTTGTAGGTTGTACGCGATACCTATGGCCTGTGCGCGGGAGGAGGGGTGGCCGTGACCGAGTGGGAGCCGGCCACCGACGCCGAAGCGGCGATGCGGGACGCGCTACGCGCCAACGACCAACAGCTCTACTTCCGCGTTCTGGCCCGGACCGAACTGCTGCTGCCGGTCTCCGCCGAGGCGCTCGCGGGGACGGCGCCGGTGGGCTGGGGCACCTGGAGCACAGGTGGCCGCACCCACGTGTTGGCGTTCACCTCCGGAGCCGCGGTGCGCGCCTGTCTCGGGGAGCACGGCGGTGCCGTCCGGCGCATCTCGTACGCCGATCTGTCCGACAGTTGGCCCAACCACGAGTGGTGGCTGGCGGTCAATCCCGGGCTGCCCATCGAGGGCTACCTGCCGGCCTGGTTCGTCGCGCAGCTCTCCCGGGGCGACGTCCGGCTGCCCGGCCGCACCATGGGTGCGCGGGCCCGGCTGGAACGCGTGGAGACGGCTGCCCGGGCGCGGGCCCAGGCCGCCGGTCAGGACACGTCGGGCGGGCCGACCACCGGTGTGGCCCGGCCCGACGGCACGCTCCGGCCCGAGCCCACGGCCGCGCCGGCCACCGGCCGGATCCCCGCACCCGCCCGACCCGGCCCGGCCCACCCGCTCGTCCCGCCCACGCCCCCGGCGGACCACCTGGATGCGCGGCGTGGCGACCCGACGGCCGGCGGACCCGCCCGGTTCGACGCCGTGGCGGCCCCCGACCGGCTCCCGCCGCCGCGCCCCGCGCCGCTCACCGAGCGCCCGAGGGGCCTGCCGACGCCCGACGCCCACCCCTCGCCGTCGACGAACGGTCGCCCGGCCGGGGAGGCCCCGGAGCGGCCGAACCGGTCGTTCTTCGAGCCGGCCTCCGGTCGCGCGGCCGCCCACCGGCAGGAGGCGCTGCGCTCGGGCGAGCGGGCCGTTCCGCCGTCCCGCCTCGCCCCCGGCAGCCAGCCGTTCCCCCGCCGCCGGCCACTAGGGGAGCCGGTACCGGGGGAGGCGACCCACCCGATCCCGAGCGCCCCGACGGGAGCGGAACCGACCCACGCCTTCACGACGCCCGCAGGCGAGCCGACCCACGCCTTCACGACGCCCGCAGGCGAGCCGACCCACGCCTTCACGTCGCCGACCGCGGAACCGACCCATGCGTTCACGACGCCCGCCGGCGAGCCGACCCGCGCCTTCACGTCGCCGACCGCGGAACCGACCCATGCGTTCACGACGCCCGCCGGCGAGCCGACCCGCGCCTTCACGTCGCCGACCGCGGAACCGACCCATGCCTTCGCGGCGCCCGGCGCGGAGCCCACCCGGGCCTTCGCGATGCCCGGAGGTGAGGCCACGCAGGTGCTGCCGCCGCGCGGGCCCGGCGAGGACGCCACCCGGGACCTCCGGGGCCCCGCCCCGGATCCCGGGCCGCCATCACCGGCGTACGGCGCAGACCGACCGCAGCCGGCCGAGGACCTCACCCAGGCGCTGCCGCGCCGGCAGGACACCCCCGAACCGGTCGGGCCGGAGCCGGTGGCGGACGCGGAACCGGTCTCCGGGCCACCCGCTCCCCGACGCGGGTTCACGCCCATCGTCATCGAGGGCACCGTCATCGAGTCGCGGGACCTCACCGGGCCGCCCGCCCCCGAGCCGGCCCCGCCCGCCGAGGAGACCGTCTCGCTGTTCGAGCCGGTCCGGCGCCGCCGGGAACCGGTGACCGCCGACCCCGCACCGCCTCCGCCCGCCCACCCGTCGTTGCCCGCCGACGCCGTGCGGTCCGCCGCCCCGTCGTGGTCCGGCGACGCCACCGCGTCCCTGGATCCGACGGTGTCCCTGGATCGGACGCAGCCGGTCGTGTCGTCGGGCGACGCGACGGTGTCTCTGGATCCGACGGTGTCCCTGGACCGGACGCAGCCGGTCGTGTCGTCGGGCGACGCGACCGTGTCCCTGGATCCGACCGTGTCTCTCGATCGGACGCAGCCGGTGGTGTCGTCGGGGTCGGGTGACGCGACCGTGTCCTTGGACCCGACGGTGTCCCTGGACCGGACGCAGCCGGTCATGTCGTCGGGCGACGCGACCGTGTCCCTGGACCCGACCGTGTCCCTCGATCCCGGTCCGCCTGCCGATGCGGCGTGGCCCGGGGACCCGACCGTGTCCCTCGGATCCGGGCCGCCCGCCGACGCGTGGTCCGGGGACCCGACGGTGCCGACCGGCGTCGCCGCGCCCGCACCGGCGGCGGAGGGCGCCGCCCGGCAGGGGGCCGCGACCGACGCCGGCGTTCCCGACGCCGGACCGGTGGAGGACCCCGGTCCGTCGGTCGCCGGCGAGCCGGTCACCGCACCCCTGACCGGGAGCGCGGACGCGGCGTCGGATACCGGTCCCGTGCCGGTCGGCTTCGAACCGGCCAACGAGGTCGAGGAGAACCTGCTCGACGCCGCCGGCGCCGGCAGCACCGACACCTTCCTGTCCACCCTGCTGCTGGCCCGCGTGCTGCTGCCGGTGGCGGCAGACTCCGCGCCGGGCAGCCGGCCCGGCGAGCCCGGCTTCGTCTGGCGTACGGAGGAACTCGACGGCGAGACGTTCGTGGTGGTGCACACCTCGCCGGAGCGGCTCGCCGACCACACCGACGCGACCGTCGAGACCATCGAGGTGAAGTTCGTCCAGTTGATCCGCCGCTGGCCGGACGAGTCCTGGTCGTTCGCGGTCAACCCGGGCACCCCCGTCGGGGCGAAGCTGCCCGGCGAGCAGATCGTCGGGCTGGCCAACTGGGCGGCGGAGGTGGGGCTCGGCGACGACACCGAGACCGAGCCGCCCGCTGCCGAGGAACCGGTGAGCCGCCCCCGCTACGCCCCGCCCGCGCCCGACCCGGCGCGCCCGATCGTGATGCAGAAGGCGGTCGCCCCCAGCCAGCTCGCGTACTACCTGGAGCGGGGCTACGACCGGGTCTCCGGCTTCGTGCACCGGGCCGGCGAGCTGGCCCACCTCAACACCCCGGCGCAGCTGCACGACGCGCTCGGCCTGGGCTACCCCGATTCCCCCTTCGCCCGCGACGCCGGCGAGATCTACGTGCTGCGCTGGCCTGCGCACCGGCCGAGCCTCTACCGCATCCCGTACGGCGGGCAGAACGAGGCCGCCATGCGGGCCATGGAGGGCTGGGTCATCGAGCGCCCGCCGTTCCGGGGCAACGGGTTCGCGCCGGGCGAGAGCAGCGACGTGGTGGCGGAGTTCAAGGTGGACAGCGCCCGGCTGCCGCACGGCGCGCAGCTTTGGCGGATCGGCGCGGACGGCACCGAACGGGTGGTCGCCATCCTCGACACGGACGCGCTGCGGTGGCGACAGGTCGGTGAGCAGTGACGCGCGACGGCTACGTGGCCCGCTGGAAGGGCCGGGAGTACCAGGCGAGCCCGGACGGCGACGACGTCCGGCTCTACCAGCCGGAGCCGGGCGAGGGCTTCGAGGAGATCCGTCCCGGCCGCTACGTCCGGGTGCTGCCGGCCACCGAGCTCGACGACCTGGCGTACGTGCGGACCACCTGCTCCTGGCAGGGGCAGCCGTTCATCGTCCTCGGCGAGCACGACGGCTGGCTGCGGGTGGAGTACACGGGCGGACGCTGGCCGGTGGCCCGGGCGATGGGGCTGGAGGTCTTCGACTTCGGCGTCTACCAGGGCTGGGCACCCGCCGCGGAGGTCGCCGACCTGCGCGAGCAGCGGGTCTGACTCAGGACTTCGCCCAGCGCAGGACCTCGCCCAGCACCAGGTCGCCGGCCTCCACGTGCGGGAAGTGCCCGATGCCGTCCAGGAGCCGCCACTCGTAGGGCGCCACCACGTACCGGCCGGAGCCCTGGGCGGTACGCGGCAGAGAAGCCTCGTCGAGCGCGCCGTGCAGCTGGAGGGTCGGCGTGATCAGCGGCTTCTGCATCAGCCGGACGAAGCGGTAGCCGTGCAGGCGGAGCACCGAGCGGAACGCCCAGCGGTAGCCCTCCAGGGCGCAGAACGCCGCCTGCGGGATGCGCATGGCCTCCCGGCACCGCTGGGCGTACGCCTCGAAGCCCGGCCCGTCGACCCAGCGCGGCCCGCCCCAGCGGCGCAGCATCTCCTCGACGGCCGACGCGTCGTCGCGGGTCAGCACGTGCTCGTAGCGGGGCAGCTGGAACTTCAGGGTGGGCGTGGCGGCGGCGAACTGCCCACGCGGGTCGGCGAAGATGGCGGCCCGCAGCCGGAGCGGGTGGGGGGCGCCGAGCACCACCAGCCGGCGGACCAGCGAGGGGTGGAACGAGGCCACCGTCCACGCGATCATGCCGCCGACGCCGGTGCCCACCACGGTGGCGGAGCGCTCGCCGAGGGCCCGGATCAGGCCGGCGACGTCGGCCGCGAGGGTGTAGCCGTCGTACCCCCGGGGCGGCTTGTCGCTGGCGCCGTAGCCGCGCAGGTCGACCGCGACGGCACGGAAGCCGGCGTCGGCGACGGCCGGCAGCATCTCGTGCCAGGCCCACCAGTGCTCGGGGAAGCCGTGCAGGAAGAGCACCATCGGGCCGGTGCCGGCCTCCACCACGTGGAAGCGACTGCCGTTGGCGCCGACGAACCGGTGCGTCCACGGCCCCTCGGTGAGGACGCAGGACTCGTCGACGGGCCCGCCGCGCTGCTCGGTCATGGCAGACAGCCTAGGACCCCGGTGCCGGTCACCTCCGCTCCCGACCCCGCGGGCGGCCGGGAGCGCCCGTGGAAAGGGCGATGCCCGGGCAGGTGACCTGCCCGGGCATCGCGTGGTGCTGGTGGTGCGGGATCAGCGATCAGGAGATGCGGATCTTGGTGTTGAGGCCGTCCTTCTCCAGGACCTTGATCTTGGTGCCGGTGGCCGGGAGCTTGACGCCGTGGTTCGGCAGCTCCGGGAACCAGTACTGCTGGGTGTCGTCGAACAGCGGCTGCGCGGCCTGGCCACGGATGTACTGCGGCTGGCTGTTGAGGTGCAGCGTGAACGAGTCGGCCTTCTTCAGGCTGAACGGCGCGTCGTAGACCTGGACGCGGGACCGCCAGGGCTGGCCGGTCAGGTTGTAGATCGGCCGCGGGTGCGCGTCGATGATCAGGTTGCGACCCTCACCCGGGTGCGCGAACGTGTCGTTGTCCGCCCAGCGGGTGTTCCAGTAGGAGATCAGCAGACCCTCCTGGTACGCGTAGTGGTCCACGTAGTCCGGGCGGGTGTTCGAGTAGCCGAAGAAGTACGGGCCGGTCTTCAGGTACTTGTCGTACGAGATGTACTGCCGGGTGCCCGCGATGTAGTAGTTGTCGTACGCCTTGGTGTAGCTCTTCTCGGCGGTCTCGAAGCCACCGGCGAGCGTCCAGCCCGCGGCACCGGTCTCGGCGCCGTCGGAGAGGACGGTCTGGCCGTCGGCCGTCACGGTGATCGCGTCACCGTAGAAGCCACCCTCGGAGACGCCACCGTCGGTCTGGTAGCGCAGCCGGAACTGCGCGACCTTGCCCGCCGCCACGTCCATGGGGATGTTGACGTCGACCCACTCGCCGCCGCTGCTGCCGTCCAGCGCGTAGCGACCGGCGGAGATCTCCTTGAGCGGCTGGCCGTTGGCCGTGCCGGGCAGGGTCACCCAGGACTGGCCGCCGTCCAGCGACGCCTCGAAGAACAGGTAGTCGTAGTCGGCCTCGATGTTGTAGCGGCCCTTCATCGACAGGGCCGCCGACGACTTCCCGGTGAAGTCCAGGGTCCGGGTCATCGTGCTGTTGAGGTCGTCCTGGTTGCCGGAGAAGAACTGCTTGCTGCCCTCGAAGGGCGCGCCGTGCTCGAACGTGTAGTCGCGCTTCGGGAGCACCACGACGACGGCCTGCGCCTCGTCGCTGTTGTACTCCTGCGGGCCGAGGGTCATGGTCCGCTTCTGCCCCGCGACGACCACCTCGTAGTCGAGCCAGCCGAGCTGGAGCTTGTTCCACGCGCCGAGGTCGCCGCCACGGTCACCGATGCCGGCGTCGGTCTTGGCGCCGAGCCGGCTCTGGGCCATCAGGGTCCAGTGCTCGTTGTTGTTGTCCCCACCACTGGTGACGTTGTAGTCGTCCGGCAGACCGAGGTCGTGCGCGTACTCGTGGTAGAAGACGCTCCGGCCACCGTTCTCCGGCTGGATGGTGTAGTCGCCGATCCAGATGCCGGTGTTGCCGATCTGGGTGCCGCCAGCCCGATTACCGGGCGGGCCGGTCACGTTCTGGTCAGAGGCGTAGGCGTACCAGCGGTGGCTCCAGATGGCGTCCTCGCCCTGGTGCGGGTCACCGTCGGCCTCGTCGCCACCGGAGTGGACGATCTGGAAGTGGTCGATGTAGCCGTCCGGCTCGTTGAAGTTGGCGTCGCCGTCGTGGTCGTACCGGTCCCACTGGTCCATCGCCGACAGGTCGGCGGCGATCTGGGCGTCGGTGCGGCCGGCGGCCTTCTGGTCGGCGACCCACTGGTTGGCGGCGTCGCGGACCAGCGCCCAGGTGTTGGTGCAGACGTTCGAGGCGCACGGGTAGCCGCCGGAGCGGCCGTAGCGGGCCTCGTTGTACTTCACCTTCACCCAGTCGGTGACGGTGCCGTCGACGCTGTAGCGACCCGAGGACTGGGCCTCGTAGTACTGCTTCACCGACTCGTCACCGGGGTTGGTGCCGAAGTAGAGCTTGCGGTAGTAGTCGGCGTTGTAGTCCGCCTGCCACACCGTGGAGTTGTCCACCGCCCGGTTGGGCTGCGGGATCTCGTTGTGCAGCGGCCCGTCGAACCGGGTCGGACCCGCGGTGTCCGGGTCGGTGTCCTGGTCCGGGTAGCTCGGGTGCCGCTCGTTGCCGAACTCGGCGAGGATGACGAAGATCCGGTCCGTCTTCTCCCGGGAGAGCTCGACGTACTGGTCCTCGGTCTGGGTGGCGGCGTTGGCCCGGGTCGAGCGGGCGGCAGCCCCCTCGGCCTGGGTCTTGCCGACCTTGACGACCGTGCTGCCGTTGACCTTCTGCGGCTTGGCCCGGCCGGAGAGGACGTCGCTCAGACCCTCCTGGCGCAGGGCGCGACGCTTGTCCTCCAGCGGGTTCGGCAGGTCGTGGTCGACATGGGCTGGCTCGGCGACCGACGGAGCGGCCGTCGGCAACTTCGGCTGCGGCGCGGCGGTGGCGGACGAACCGAACGCCAGTCCCGTCGCCGTCAGCGAAAGCCCGAGCAGACCCACTGCGACTTTGCGCACGTGGTACCTCCGGTTTGAGGGAACCGGCCCAACGGGGGTACGGGCCGGTGCTACCGATCCCACTAGTGGGACCAATGGTGAACATAGACACTCGTGTGACCGGTGGGAAGATGCGTGCGTCGATTTGTTGCAAAGTTTTGTTGGGAATGCTTTTCACCGTCACATCCCGGCCGTTCACCAACGCGGTGAGCAGGGCGAACGGCCCCACCTGGGGACAAAGAGACGGTTCTCGATAAGCGTGATCGCGTAACGGAAAAGTGGACGGCGGCGTGCCCGTCGGCCGTACCACGGGTGGTCCGTCGGGCCTTTACGACCGCCGCCGTCGTGTACACGCGACGGGGCCCGCCCGGGGAGCACGGGTGCTCTCCGGACGGGCCCCGCCCGTTCTTCCGCTCGGTCGACCCTCGGGTCAGTTCCTCGCGGGGGTGACGTACACCGTGGCGTACGAGTTGTCCCGGGCGGTGCGCTTGATGGTGATGGTCACGCCGTAGGACACACCCTGGTCGCCGGGGTTCCCGGTGCCCAGCACGATGCCGCTGCCCAGGCTGACCCCGTAGTAGGACGTCGCCGGCGTACCGTCCGGGTTGGTGACCCGGGTCGTGTACGGCGCGTTGCCCTTCGACGGGATGACCACGGAGGCGTCGTTGTCCCGCGCGTACGGCGAGCCGTCACGCATCTCGATGCCCGGGTACCAGGTCTTCGCGTCCGTGAAGCCCTTCACGGGCGCCTGCGGACCGAAGCTGGTGCAGTACTCGCTGTACGGCTCGTCCGCCGCCTCCAGGCACTCCTTGAAGGGGTACGTGGGCTTCAGCGAGAAGGCCGCGTTGGCGGACTGCGGGCGGCTGGGCAGGTTGTCCAGCACCGACGGGTCCTTCACGGCCGCCTCGCCCTTGCGGCGGTACGGGTCGAAGTGCGAGTCGACGATCAGCAGACCGCCCTTGGCGCCGTAGCTGGGCAGCGCGGTCATCTGCGCCGTGGTGTGGTTGACGTCGCCCCGCTCCGTGTCCCGGTACCAGACCAGCATGCCCGGGGCGTTGTAGGAGACCCGGTCGACCTTCCACGCGTCGCGCGAGTAGATCGTGTCGTAGGTGTACTTGAGGCCCTTGTCGAAGCCGTCGAAGTTGCGCCACTCGGCCAGGTAGTAGTGCGCCTGGGTCGAGGTGCCGGTGTCGATGTGCCAGCCCTGGCCGGTGGTGTCGACGAAGCTGCCGACGGTCGCCGTCCAGCCGTTGGCCCCGCCCTCGACGTCGTCGCTCCACGTGGTGGCGCCGCCGCCGGTCACCGAGAAGTCGTCGGCGAACCAGCCGCGCTCCGCGAACGCCTCGTCCGTGGCGTAGCGGAGCCGGACCTGCACGGTCTGCCCGGCGTACGCCGACAGGTCGACGTAGTCGTGCCGCCAGCCGTGCGTGTCGCCGGTGAGGCCGTACTTCTTGTTGCCGAAGTCCACCATCCGGCCGTTCGGGTCGGCGTAGCCGTCGTTCGTGGTGACGAGGTTGCCGGCCGCGTCGTAGACCTTCTGCTCGGTCCAGGTGTTGCCGCCGTCGGTGGAGAGCTCCAGGAAGCCGTAGTCCCAGTCGGCCTCGATGACGTAGTTGTTCCACATCCAGAACTTCGCGTCGGCCGCCGCCGGCACCGCCACCTGCCGGGTGATCCTGACGTCCGCCCAGTCCTGGTCGGCGCCGGAGTACCACATGTTCGCGCCGCTGTGCGGCGTGGCGAGCGTGATGACCTTGTCCGGCAGGTCGATCTTGATGCCGTCCTGGGTGCCGCGCGGGGTCCGCGAGGTCTGGCCGAGCTGCACCGCGCGCGGGTCCGAGCCCGGGGCCAGGGTCAGCGGGTCGGCCCAGCCGAGCACCCACTTGTCCCACAGGCCCATGTGCGTCGGCAGCGCCTGGAAGATCTCACCGGAGTGCGAACCCGAGGCCATCAGGTCCCAGAAGTCCACGTCGGAGTCGGCGTTGCCGGAGGTGTCGTAGAGGTCCGGCAGACCCAGGTCGTGGCCGAACTCGTGGGCGAAGACGCCGACGCCGGCGTCCTCCGGCTGCACGATGTAGTTCGAGACCTGGAGGTTGGTGCCGGGGATGGTGTAGCCGCCGGTCACCGTCGACGAGTGCGCCCAGACGGCGTACGTGCCCTCGGCGCCGCCGCCGCGGGACTTGCCCTGCCCGGCGTGCACCAGCACCAGGTGGTCGATCACGCCGTCCGGCTCGAAGAGGTTGCCGTCGCCGTCGCGGTCGCCCTGGTCCTCGATGTCGTAGTCGGCCCACGGGAAGTTCGGGTCCGCCTGCGCGAGGGCGTCGATCGCGTCGGTGGCGAGCCGGCCCGCGCCCTGCGGGTTGTCCGGGTGGCCGTTCATCGACTGCTGGCGGCCGGGGACCCAGTTGCCGTTCTCGTCCTGGAAGCAGCGCGAGGCCGCGTACCAGCCCTCGGAGTGCGGCACGGTGATCCACGGGCTGGCCTGCCCGTCGACCGTGTACGCGCCCTTCGACATCTCCAGGTACATGTTGTGCATCGTGCGGCCGGACAGGTCGATGCCGCGCCTGCCGTCGGGGCCCTTCAGGTCCTTGCGGACCCGCTCGGTGATGCCCTTCTTGGAGTAGAGCATCTTGTCGTAGTGGGTGGGCGAGAAGTCCGGCACCCACATCGAGTTGTTGTCCTCGTGCGGCAGGTTCGCCGGGTTCGGGATCTTGTTGTGCTTCGGCCCGTTCTGCACGGTGCCGGGGACGCAGGTCCGGTCCTCGAAGACCGTCCTGGGGACCATGACGCCGGTGAAGTCGTCGTTGGCCTGGTCGTTGAACTCCACCAGCAGGGTCAGCAGCTTGGCGGTCTGGGTGCTCGGGGCCTTCTTGATCTGGCGCGGGCTCTTGCCCGTCGTCATTGCCTTGGCCTCGTGCTTCGCCAACTGCTCGGCCGCGACCGGGTTGCCCCGGGCGTACTTGCGGTCGTAGGCGCGCGCCTCTTCGACCGCCGGGGCGTAGACGCCGCCCTTGCCCTTGACCTCGCGGCCGCCGCTGTCCGGCTGGACGGCGGGCTCGGCGTAGTTGATGTAGTGCTCGTCCGCCCCGATTGTGGCTCGGGCGGGGCCGGGCTCCGCCGCCGCCGCGCCACCTGTCACGGTCAGTGACGAGGCGGCGAGGGCGATGGCGGGCAGCGCGACGAGCAGGCGTCGGCGTGACCCGGATTGCGGGTTTCTGTTCATGCCGCTCCGTTTCTCGGGCATGGGGGAGGAGGAAGTCGGCCCGGCCCTCCATCGATGTGACATCCATCGAACCGACCCGACGTGCGTGAACCTAAATCAAGAAACAGGGGAGCGACAGGGGTCGACGTCCGCCTGTGTCCGTTCAGCTTCACTCGGCTCACCCGACCGACCGATGTGACAGCACGCATCCGGCCGGTCGCACACCCGTAAGAAACGACGATGGGTGACGGTCCGCGAGGGACCGCCACCCATCGGGCGTACGCCTGCGTCAGTCCTCGTCGGACTTGCCGCCGCCCATGCCGGACGAGATCAGGTCCATCACGGACGAGTCCTGGAGCGTGGTGACGTCGCCGAGCGAGCGGTTCTCCGCCACGTCGCGCAGCAGCCGCCGCATGATCTTGCCCGAGCGGGTCTTCGGCAGCTCCGGCACCAGCATGATCTGCCGGGGCTTGGCAATCGGGCCGAGCGTCTTCGCCACGTGGTTGCGCAGCTCGGCGATGAGCTTCTCGCCGGCCTCGCCCGCCGTGTCCGTGGTGCCGCGCGGAATGGCGAACGCGACGATGGCCTGCCCGGTCGTCGGGTCGGTCGCGCCGACCACCGCCGCCTCGGCCACCGACGGGTGGGAGACCAGCGCCGACTCCACCTCGGTGGTGGAGATGTTGTGCCCGGACACCAGCATCACGTCGTCGACGCGGCCCAGCAGCCAGATGTGCCCGTCGTCGTCCTTCTTCGCCCCGTCCCCGGCGAAGTACATCCCCTCGAAGCGCGACCAGTACGTCTCGATGAACCGGTCGTCGTCGCCCCAGATGGTGCGCAGCATCGACGGCCACGGCTCGCGCAGCACCAGGTAGCCACCGCCGCCGTTCGGCACCGACTGGCCCTGGTCGTCGACCACGTCAGCGACGATCCCGGGCAGCGGCGTCATCGCGGAGCCGGGCTTGGTCGCCGTCACGCCCGGCAGTGGCGAGATCATGATCGAACCGGTCTCGGTCTGCCACCAGGTGTCCACGATGGGCAGCTCACCCCCGCCGACGTGCTGCCTGTACCACATCCACGCCTCGGGGTTGATCGGCTCACCCACGCTGCCCAGCAGCCGCAGCGAGGACAGGTCGTAACCGGCCGGGATGTCCTCGCCCCACTTCATCATCGTGCGGATGAGCGTCGGGGCGGTGTAGAGGATGCTGACCTTGTACTTGTCGACGATCTCCCAGAACCGGCCCTTGTGCGGGGTGTCCGGGGTGCCCTCGTACATCACCTGGGTGGCGCCGTTGGAGAGCGGCCCGTAGACGATGTAGGAGTGCCCCGTCACCCAGCCGATGTCGGCGGTGCACCAGTAGACGTCGGTCTCCGGCTTCAGGTCGAAGACCGCGTGCTGCGTGTACGACGTCTGGGTCAGGTAGCCGCCGGTCGTGTGCAGGATGCCCTTCGGGCGGGCCGTGGTGCCGCTGGTGTAGAGGATGAACAGCGGGTGCTCGGCGTCGAACGGCTGCGCGGCGTGCTCCGCCGGGGCGGTCTCGACCGTCTCGTGCCACCAGCGGTCCCTGCCCGACCAGGCCACCTCCTCGCCGGTGCGGCGCACCACCAGCACGTGCTCGACCGACGGGCAGTTCGCCACCGCCTCGTCCACGGTCGGCTTCAGCGCCGACGGCTTGCCCCGGCGGTAGCCACCGTCGGCGGTGATCACCACCTTCGCGCTGGCGTCCTGGATCCGGTTGGTCAGCGCGTCGGCGGAGAAGCCGCCGAAGACCACGCTGTGCGTGGCGCCGATCCGCGCGCAGGCCAGCATCGCGACCGCCGCCTCCGGCACCATCGGCAGGTAGATCGCCACCCGGTCGCCGGCGGTGACGCCCAGGTCGGTCAGCGCGTTCGCCGCCTGACAGGTCAGCCGGTGCAGGTCGGCGTACGTGATGGTCCGGGTGTCGCCCGGCTCGCCCTCCCAGTGGATCGCGACCTTGTCGCCCAGCCCGGCCTCGACGTGCCGGTCCAGGCAGTTGTAGGCCACGTTGAGCTGCCCGCCGACGAACCACTTCGCGAACGGCGGCTTCGACCAGTCGAGCACCTGGTCCCACTGCCGCGCCCAGGTGAGCCGCCCGGCCTGCCGCTCCCAGAACGCCAACCGGTCGGCGTCCGCGTCCGCGTACGCGTCGGCGGTGACGTTGGCGTTCGCGGCGAGTTCGGCTGGCGGGGGGAACTGGCGCGTCTCGTTCAGCAGATTGGCCAATGCCTCGCTCATGCCGTACTCCCTCGTCGCTCGGGTGACCTGCGTCTCTCTAGGGCACGAGGTTAGTCGGGGCCGCCGGCACGGGCGACCGCCGGTCCGGCCGACACGCGCCGAGCGGCCCCCACCGCGCGCCGGACGGCGACGCGGGCCGCCGCCTCGACGCCATTTGTCCGGGCAGGCTCGCCGGCCGGACGATCGCGGGGGTGGCGGTGGTCGCTTCCGGGCGGCTCGTCGGCGGGCCGCGCCGGGCAGTCGATAGCGTGACGGGGTGACCGCTGACCCGCTCGCCCCGCTGCTCGCGCTCGCCGACGTCGCCCCCGCCGTGGAGCGGGCCCGCGAGCGCTTCGACCAGGCCCTGGGGCACCGCGCGCTGCGCCGGCACGGCGGCCAGGTCGCGGCCGAGGTCAGCCTCCGGTCCGCGGTGGCCAGCGCCGCCCTGGAGGGGTACGCCCGCGAGCGCGAGGCGGTCCGCGCCGGGACGGTGACCGAGCCGGTGGTGCAGGGCGCGCTTCGGGTCGCCGGGGCGCTGCCGGGGCTGTCCGAGCTCTGGCCGAAGGCGCCCCGGCAGGCGCTGGCCAGGCTGCACGTGCTCGCCGCCCGCGACGTCGTCGGCGAGGCCGAGCTGGGCCGTCCGGTGGCCGACCCGGTCGTCGCCGCCCGGCTGGACGGGCTGGCCGGGCTCGTCGCCGGCGGCACGAAGGTCTCGCCGCTGGTGCTGGCCGCCGTCGTGCACGGCGAGCTGCTGAACCTGCGTCCCTTCGCCGGGCCGTCCGGGGTGGTGGCCCGGGGCGCCGCCCGCCTGGTGCTGCTGTCCAGCGGGCTGGACCCGCGCGGCCTGCTCGCCGTGGACGTCGGCCACCACGAGCGCGAACCGGAGTACGTGGGCTCGGCCGGCGCCTTCGCCACCGGCACCCCGGACGGGCTGCGCTCCTGGCTGCGCCACTACATGGCGGCGGTGGAGGTCGGCGCGGAACAGCTCACCGCCATCGGCGACGAGGTCCTCGCGGCGGCCTGAGCTGGCCCGGCCATGCCTTGCGTGCGCTGGGCCGGCCTCGCGGCTCGCGGGCGGGCCTCAGGCGGGTGCGGGGGCGGTGCGGGTGCGACGGTGCCGGCCGTACCAGGCGATGCCGATCGCGACGCCCACGCCCACGCCCAGCGCCGCGGCGGCGACCGGGACGGCCGGGCGCTCGCGCAGCCGCCGCCCCAGCGGGATCGGGTGCCGGAACTCCAGCACCGGCCAGGAGTTCTCGACCGCGAGCCGGCGCAGCTGCCGGTCCGGGTTGACCACCGAGGGATGTCCGACGCACTCCAGCAGTGGCCGATCGCTGTACGAGTCGGAGTAGGCGTACGAGTCGGCCAGGTCGTATCCGCGCTCGGCGGCCAGCTCGCCGACGGCGTCGACCTTGCTCGCGCCGGCCGCGTAGAACTCGACCTCGCCGCTGTAGCGGCCGTCGACCACGCCCATCCGGGTGGCGATCACGTCGGTGATCCCGAGCAGTACGCCGATCGGCCGGACCATCTCCTCACCGGAGGCGGAGACGAGCACGACGTCGCGGCCGGCTGCCTGGTGCTCCTCGATCAGGGCGGCGGCCTCGGCGTACACGTAAGGGTTGATCAGCTCGTGCAGCGTCTCCGCGACGATCTGGCGGACCTGTTCCACCTGCCAGCCCTTGCAGAGCGCGGCGAGGTAGTCCCTGGTCCTGGCCATGGTCTGCTCGTCGGTGCCGCCCAGCCGGAACATCAGCTGGGCGTACGCCGACTTGACCACGTCACGCCGGGTGATCAGACCGTCCCGGTAGAACGGCCGACCGAACGCCAGGGCGCTCGACTTGGCGATGACGGTCTTGTCCAGATCGAAGAAAGCGGCACTTCGGCCCACGGCGCGAAAGTCTAGCCGGATGGTCTATGGTCGGCGGGTGCCCGGGGCCCGGCGACCCCTCGGACCTGCGGGCCGGCCCTCCGCCACCCTCGCTCATCGTGATGATGGTCACACTCTGCGAACATTATTTCGCAGGGAGTGGAAGCGACACCACTCGACGTATACAGGTTCGCTCAGGCAGACTTGTTGATGCGACGAGTGTTCACATCTCGTACGACAGGCAGACCCTCGGCGGTTGCACCCCCCGTGACCGCTGAGTGGGTTCGGCTCGACCCCCCCGGAGCCGAACCTTCGACGACCCCCGTCTCCCCCCGACGGGGGTCGTCCCTTTCCCGGAAGCGCTCCCGACCTGGTAGAGGCACTTCTCCGAGGCCGACTGGGCGGGGCGACGGGCGGAAAGTCAGCGAATCGTCAGCGAACGTCAGCCGCACCCGATCGGCGTAGTCGTCCGGGGTGTGCGTATAACGATTGAGCGTCGTTGACGCCTTCTCGTGCCCCACGACCCGCCGCACCACGTTGACCGGCACCCCGTCGGTCACCAGCCACGTGATGTACGAGTGCCGCAGGTCGTGGAACCGCAGGCCGCCGAACGCCGAGGCCGCCACGTGCGCCACCGCCGCCGACTCGTCGGCGAACTCCGCCCGCTGCTCCCGGCCGTCCCGGTCCGGCCACGACGCCACCCACCGGCACGGCGCCACCTCGGCCACCCGGCCGAGCAGCCCGGCCCGCACCAGCGACGGCAGCCACACCCGCCGCCGGAAGTTCGACCGCCGCTGCGGCCCGCCGTCCCGGTCGGCGAAGACCAACGCCCGCCCGTCCGGCACCGCGGCTCCGCGCCGCCGACGCAGCTCGTCGACGAGGAACAGCGGCATCGGCACCGTCCGCACGCCGGCCCGCGTCTTCGGGTACGCCCGCAGCACGATCCACTCGACGGGGTGTGCTGGTCAAGCTGCGTTTGTGCGGCCCGGAGTTGGTCGCGCACCGCGCTGGACAGGTAGGTGCTCACCGGGCCGCCCCATTCGGCGGGAGCTTGCTCGCGCGCACCAGGATCTGCGCCTGCCGACCGTGGCGGCCGGACGAACCGAGCCTGAATCCCTCGACCCAAATCCACTCATCCTGCGGCGGACGGTTGGCCACCAGCCGAACTCCGGTCACCCACAACGTCACCGGCCCGTCAGACGGCAGGAGACGATCTGCTGCATCGATCGTCAGCACCGCGCCGAGTCGTACCCGAACGTCAAACACCGCGCCTCCTCATCACCGGCGCCACGTGGCGAGGCGGCGCGTTGTCGGTAGTACGTCGCTGGATCTGAAGGCCGGCGATCTGCGCGAAGACCTCCCGCCGCGCCAACGCCTTACCGGTGGCCAGGTCGATGGCGTAGCCGGTGAGCCACACCCAGCCGTAGTAGGTCGGCTTGTCGCAGACCGACGTCACCCGTAGCCACAGCGCGCGATCGCCGCCGAACTGCACCGACGCCCGTCCGTCGATCAGCACCAGGTCACCCGGTACCGGCACACCCGGCCGGGACGGCGCCGGCTTGCGGGGCGCCGGGGTGGGCGGGCCATTCACGGGCCGTCGTCCGGGTCGCGGTCCCACACCAGCACCCACCCCGGGCCAACCTCAGCAGGTCGCCGCGCGACCGGAACCCGCGCAGTCCAGGCAGGACCGACGGGCAAGGGACCGAGTCCCCTCCGACCCGCGCCCCATCCCCCGGATGGCGGTGCGGGCAAGGGTGTACTTCCAGCCCGCGCCCGAGGAGGATTGGCAATTGATCGATACGTTCAGCCCCGTCATGCAGACAGGTTGTGCCACATACCGCCCCGCGACCCGGAAAATCCTTCCGGGGTCGCAGCCGACCGAGGGGAGACAGTGAACCGGTGCCCGGGACGACCAACACCCTGACCATCGGCGAACGCGTCGCCTGGTACCGCCGCCGACGCGGCCTGTCCCAGGAAGTCCTAGCCGGACTCATCGGCCGTACCGCCGACTGGCTCGGAAAGATCGAAAACAACCGGATCGAGCTGGACCGACTCTCCGTCATCAAGTCCCTCGCCGAAGTCCTGGACATCTCCCTCGGCGACCTACTCGGCGAACCCTCGCTGCTCGACTGGACCGGCGACAGCGGCACCGAAACCGTGCCCGCCCTCCGCGCCGCCCTGATGAACTACCGCGCCCTCGGCCCGTTCGGTGGCGGCACGGAGGCGGAGCCAGCCAGCGTCGCCGTGCTCCGGAAGGAGGTAGGCGCCCTCTGGGACGCCTACCAGGACTCACGATTCGGATACGTCACCGGCCGCCTGCCCGACCTGCTGTACTGCGCCCAGGCCGCCGCCGACCACCACGACCGCGACGACCAGGACCAGGCCCGCCGGCTACTCGGCCTCACGTACCAACTCGCCGCCACCCAGCTCACCAAGCTCGGAGAAAGCGACCTCGCCTGGATCGCAGCCGACCGCGGCTTGGCCGCCGTCCGACCCACCGGCGACCCGCTCATCACAGGCTCCCTGTTCCGCTCGGTCGGCCATGCCCTGCACGCCACCGGCCGCTACGCCGAAGCCGTACGCCTCACCGAGGACGCCGCCGGCTACCTTGAGCCCCACTTGAAGCACGCCACGCCCGCGCTGCTGTCCGTGTACGGAACCCTGTTCCTGTCCGGCTCGATGGCCGCCGCACGATCCAACGACGCTGCCACCACCCGCGCCTTCCTCGCCACCGCCGACCAGGCTGCCGGCCAGCTCGGAGCCGACGCCAACCATCTCTGGACAGCATTCGGCCCGACCAACGTCGCCATCCACCGCGTCGCCACCGCCGCCGAACTGGGCGACCTGCAAGTAGCCATCGACCTCGGGCCGCGCGTCGACACCGCCGGCCTACCGATGGAACGCCGCGTCCGGCACGCCCTCGAAGTCGCCCGCGCCTACAGCTCGTGGAACCGCGTTGACGACGCCCAAGCTGTCCTGCTCGACGTCGAGCAGATGGCACCCGAGCAGGTCCGCCACCACTTCCTCAGCCGCCAACTCGCCCTGACCTGGATCCGCCGACAGCGCGGCAAGCCCCCGGCTCAACTGGTCGGTCTGGCCCGGCGGCTCAAGGTGCTCGACTAGACCGAGCCCATCTAGGCTGCTCTGGTGACGGCCAACGAGATGCCACCCATGGCAACCCCACGCGTCGCCGCAGGCGCTCTCTTCTTCGACGACGAAGGCCGCGTGCTCCTCGTACGCCCCAGCTACAAGAACCACTGGGACATTCCCGGCGGCTACGTCGAACCCGGCGAGTCACCCCTCGCCGCGTGCGCACGTGAGGTCGAAGAGGAACTTGGCATCACGCCCGTGCTCGGACCGATGCTGGTTGTTGACTGGGCGCCTGCCGAACACGAGGGCGACAAGCTCCTCTTCATCTTCGATGGCGGATCACTCACCGCTGAACAGGAAAGCAAAATTCGCTTCGCAGACGGGGAACTAGCCGAATGTCGCTACGTGACTGCTGAAGCATTGGGGCAGTATGGACCACCCCGACTCGCCCGCAGGATCCGCACCGCAATCATGGCACGCAGCGACGAAGGTTCCACCTACGCCGAGCATGGCAGCGCAATAATCTAGTACTGCGGTTCCGGCGCGCGTTGAGGCGACCCTGAACGCGAGGCGTCAAGCCTTCCATCTAGGAAAGGTGTCCGATGTCCTTTTCTAGCTCTACCGTCAGCTTTCCCATCAAGCGTCTGAATGCAACCCCGATTCCGCTATCGGGAATCTTCGCAACATCCTCTTCGCCTAAGTGCACCGCCAGGATGTCCCTCATCTTGTCAATGTCCTTCACGTCATAGTTCGGGATGTATTTTCCGTCCTTGCCGTGAGGGTGGGTGATTGACCAATGGGCGCGCACGAAACTCTTTGTCGCGAACCCGGCCGGCACTTTGGACCTTTTCTTCATTTCGCCGACGAAAACGTCCAGGCGCTTTAGAAGTGTAAGGTCATTCATTTGTCGGTAGTAGTGCAGCCAGCCATACGGGTTGCCGCCATAAATGCAGCCGGTAATCAACGTGTTGATGCGGCTCTCAAGGAGACGAATATTCTTCTCGTACTTATAGCGAGTGAAGATGCGTGCAATCGAATTTTCGACGTTTCGAACGCTCTGGTCGCGGACAGATATGGTCAACGGATTGAACGTGTACCCGAGGTAGCTGAAGCCATCCGAGATGTCCCCGGTGCTCGACTTGCTCCCCCTGCCCGATACCTCGTGAACCTTTAGGCCAACCTCTCCAAAAAGTGTCACCGCTAGCTTGCTTATCCGATCGACGTCTACATGGTTGCACAATACTAAAATGTCATCTACATAGCGAACGTAGAAGCAGCCCTCTGCCGCGAGCTCGTTGTCGATTTTTTGCATGACAAGTTCGGCAAGGCAGTTCGATATGGCGAGCCCCTGCGGTACGCCCCGCAGATTCGGGGTCCGACCCCTATGGCCTACAGGGATCGTTGATGTCTTCACTGCACCTAGAACAGCTTGAATGACTTCGTCCTTGCGGACTCTAGTTCGCAGCCCTTTCTCGATCAATTCGTGACGAATGGATGGGTAGAAGTTCTCCACGTCCATTTTTATGTAAGAATCAAACCCGCCAACTCTAAGCGCTTCAGATAATTCATGTACGCGCTTTTGTGGGAGTGCGCCCCGAGTCTGAGGAAATAGTTCGCCCAGGCAATCCGCCAGGGCGCGAAGTGCGATCCGATCGCGAGCCGTCGGGACTGACAACACGCGGGGCGGCCGCCCCGCCCCTTTGAGTTGGAGGAACTCCCGATAGGCGCTGAATCGGTATGCTCCTGATCTCATTCTTCGCGAGATGAAGGAGGCCACTTCCTTAATCTCACCGCTCAGTGCGTCCGGACTCACGCCATCACGGCCGCGAGCCCTCTTTCCAAGAACATGTTCCCGGTAGACGCGCACTAGGTTAGACGGAGCAGTCACCGACCTAAAGATTTTAGAAGCCGGCTTAGATGCCATTGAAGAACCAGGTGACGAATGGTATTAATATCAAGATTGGCACCGCTAGGCTGGCATATGGGAGCAGGGCCACCGACGAATACGCTACAGAAACCGCGAGATCACGAAGTAGCTTTAACTTGCCGCTTCCTTCACCCTGATTTCTCAACCGAACTCTATGAAAATCGCGGCTGGTGTGGTTCTCGGACGAGGCGACTGCAACCTCGTACTCCCACTGCAACTTTTCACATTTGTCTTGCCGATTGGGCCCTGCATACTCCTTGAGGTTTTCGGCCGCAACAGAGATCTGCTGAATCCTCTTGTAGTTCTCCTCCATTGCTCGCGCCCTGGTTCCATAACCAGCACCCGAGACAACAAGCGAAGCCACCAACGAAAGTATGGATAAAGCAACCATGAGGGCGTCTCCGCCGACACCGTACATATCCCGCTTCGTAAGAAGTCCGACAGACGCAATGGCCGTCGATGTTGATAAAGCAACTAGGGCGAGATTCCACGCAGTGTTTGCATGACTGAGGCGACGAGAAGCATTCAGTCGACACAGGTATGTCATGTAGCTTCTTTTTTCTAGACGCTCCAACATCGGAGAGAGAGCGTCAGGTAGCGACTCGGCCACTAGTCTCCTTGCCTGACCATAAAATAAACGTCACCCGCAGCGCTCCGGATGCGAGCATTGCCTCGGCAATCAATCCGAAGCAAACCGCATGGGCGAGCCAACACGGCATGTTACTACTGCCACTCAAGCGATTTGCCTGAGCAAGTGGCCGAGCCGCCTGGCATCCTATCATCCAAACACCATCCTGGCATTCCTTTGCCCAGCGACAGCGACTTGGCAGGGAACCCCAGGAGAGGGCGACCAGGTGAGGCTCACTACCAGCAGGTTTCCGTCATGTGCTTACACGGACTTATGTTGGCAAACGCCTCTGGCGCCTTGAGTTTGACCCTCACGAGTTGTCTGACGACCGGTGTAAGTACTCGACGGCCGTTGGCGTGTGGACGCAGAAGACGTGAGACGCCGTCTACCGTGACGGGCCTAAGGCTGCGTACGAGCAGGCGTCCCTCGCAGGCCACTGCTAGGTACGCCGAGGCTTGCAGTTCCGCTCAGCTCCCGCTTCGACAGCCCGCTTCGACAGACAACTGCCGAAACATTCCCTTTAGGATCAAGGCGCTCCGCGCGGCGCGGGCCGGGGCGCGGCAACCGGCTCCTACGGAGCCGCCGCCCCGGCCGCCTTGGGCGCCGGGGCGGAAAGTCAGCCGGCCCGCAAACCACGCCCCGCCCCGCGCGTCACCCCTGGGCCCGTGAAGGGGCCCGGTGATGAGTCCCGGACATGACCGTGACCATGCGGCAGCTCTACCTTCCGTCGCTTCCAGCCCTGGTGACGTCTCACCGCGGACCGGTCCAGGTCGGCCGGTCGAGTTGCCGAACAGAATCCGTCAGGCCGCTCACGGGTCCGAGGTGGGGAAGGGGTGAAGGTAGGAGGAGGGGCGGAGGGTGGGGGCGGGGTTGGGGCTAGAGCTGCCTCCGGCGGGGGCGCAACGACTCCAGGATGGAGTTGCCGAACGGTTGCGGTCGTGGGTGGTTGAGGTGGGATGCCATCCCGCCAGCCACCGACCCAGGCAAGCCGAGCAGACCAGGGCCAGGGCGACAAGGTCGTACGTCCAGTAGGGCGCTCCACCTTGTCACCCTGGCCCTGGCCCGCTCCACGGTGTGTGGGTCGGCGGCAGACGGGATGGCGAGAAGGCTAAGTTTCTTCGTCTAACGGGAACCGGCATTCGCGTAGGAGCGCCTCTACGCTTTTTCGGAACTCGCCATCCGCAACGTCTCCCCTAATGACGTCCCGGATTGCCTCCTTGAGTGCGCCGTCAGCCCGTGCCCAATTATCTAGGAGTGATGAGATTGACTCAAGGCGACGCTTTCTTGCCTCAATCAGATCTGATCGCGACAAACCTAACCTGAGTACAGTAACGGCACCAACATCGCTGCCTGGGCGGGGAAAAACGAGGCTCCCTATGAAAATGAGATGCTCGTCGGGGTCGTTGGTGTAGGGATTGAGGAGTGGAAACTTGTGATCGCAGTAGTCTTTCTTAGTGTTATTGCAGCGTGGGCAGGCGAGCGTAAGATTGTCCCAATTGACTACCAATTCGGGATGTCGAGCCCTGGGTAGGATGTGTTCTACATTCCCTGTGGTTACGGCCATCATGTTCGCATCGCAATAGGCGCAGCGCTTCCCCGTTTCGTGTGTCAGAGCAAGCCGTATCTGCCGGTGGCCCCATCGTTTCGGCTTCTCTGTGCCAGCTAAGGCTGCTTCCGCATACTCCTTGGTCCAACCTGCCTCGTTAGTCTCCAATATCGCCGGCTTTGGCGCCTTGATCAGACGCCTCATCTCTCGATCGGTCCGATCTCATCATCCACTGCGTTGCGCGCAATCCGTTCGATCGCTTCCGGCAGTCCTACATCGAGACCGGAGGCCCTCAATTCGTTACGCAATCGGAGGAGATGCTCGCTGTCCGGTGGCTGGTGGAGGTATCGGTCGATGATCTCATCGAACCGGTTCTCGGCCCACAGGGGAAGCGTGCTGGTCATTCCAAGCGCCTCCCGCAAGGTTGTTTCTGCGGTTGCTGCTTTGCTAGAGAAATCGAGTTGTTCGGCAAAAACCCGGCTGTCCTCGTCGTAACTCAGAACATGAACGTTGGCGGTAGCAGAAGCAGTCACTACGAAGGGACTATGGGTCGCGAGGACGAAGTTTACCCTGGGAAATGCCCGCAAAAGACTCGGAACTAGGGTCCGCTGAAGGGATGGGTGGAGGTGGTTCTCGGGTTCGTCGATGCAAACGGTAAACGCGTCGCGGTTTTGGGAGCGGAGGAAGATCTGCCACCCGATCTCAAACAGTGCACTCATGCCGCCGGAGATCGAATCTAGCGGAAACGAACCACTTCCTGTCTCTATCACGATTTCCGGCGGTCTTGCCACGAGACGCTCAAACCTAAGAGTCTCTGGCATGAGTGACCTCAATACTTCTTGAAATCCTCGCCATATTCGTCGCGCGTCGTGATTGGGGTAGACGCTGGCGCTGCCCTCGCCGTATATTGCTGCCGCGAGGAGCGCTTCTTTCATGAGTAGCTGTGCAGATTTGCTGCGGCCTACTCCCCCTGAATATCGTTGCCGTATCTCGGCGATAAATTGGTTGAGGATCTGTTCGCCCGTGCTAAAGTTCGAGGGGATTGATTTGACTTGCTGATAGTTGCTTGCGCTTCGATGTGATGCTAGGTACAACCCCTGTACCACTTGCTGATTGAAAATGTTTACGTTATAGGCGATCGCTCCTGCGTCTATGGGTACTCGTATCTGGGAAATGTGCCCATTTGTGTACCCCAATTCTCCCACAATGGCAGACGTGTGAGTGATGCCTTTGTCCGACTCGGTAGGTCGATTCCTCAGCCCTACCGAGAACATGTTACGACCTCGTTTGTCGGGTACGGGTAGTCCGAGGAATGTCGATTCCCAGTTGAAGTGCCGTCCAAGCAGGTTGAGGAGCGTGGTCTTGCCAGATCCGTTAGCTCCAGTGAGGATCGTCAGGCGACGAGAAAGGTCAATTTCTACGAAGCCGAACTGTCGCCATTCGGAGAGTGTCAGTCTTGAAAACCTGAGGTCTTTTTCGGAGTGCACTTCTTGCCTCTCCGCCTAATCTGGCATCGATGATCTGGTTGCAAAGATGTGCATCGGTGTCCGAGCGCGGGAAACCACCAAAGGCGGCGTCCGCAACTCTGCTCGCGGGATCGTATCTCCTGGCAACTGTTTCGTCTTCCTCTCGGCAGGTGGGTTTGTCCAACTTTGAGATAGACACCCGAGGGCAAGCGGCGCAACCCGGAGACCAGCCATTCAGGATATTCTTCTAAGCCCCAGGCCGCCCCGGGCTGCTGGCGCCGACGCGTCACAGATGGCATTAGACTTGTCCGGTAGGACGCTCCACCTTGTCGCCCTGACCGCGGCCCGCTAGGAGGTGTGGGTCGGCGGCAGGCGGGATGGCGAGGATTCAGCTGCTGCGCAGGGCCGGCGAGGAAGCGGTGTCGAGAGCGTGAAGTCGGCAACGTTACCGCCGGAAGCTCCATCTTTCGGTCCGGATCAAGCCGAGGAAGTCGATGCATGAAATGCCTAGTGCCTGGCAAACGTCAGGAATGCGTGGACGCTCAAGAGAGCCCAAGGCGATTTCGTTAGTAACGACAGTGCACTTGCGAACTCGCGCTAATGCGATGACGAATGGGTCGGCTTGACTCCGGCCCTTCTGGGTGTTCACAAGCCTGGGATGTGCTTGCAGAATGCTGCGTACGGCGAGCTGATTGTCCAAATCTGCTTCGCAAAAAAGTTGTGGCCGCTCTTTCGCCCAAGCGTAGAGTTCGTCATCCTTCTTCTTTAATTCTTGCCGAACTTCCTCGGAAGCTTGAAGGCGTCCCAGTGATATTAGTTCATCGATCCCATGCCAAAGCCCCGGGAAGACGTCTTGGGGATAGCGTCTATGCCATGCCTCAATTATGGAGCTGGTGTCGATGCTGTAGGTGACTGGCAACTATGCTGCCCTCCCGAATGCCTCGTCAGCTATCCTCTTGAGGTGCTGAACCTTGACGCCGAGATAGCTAGCGGCTTCCAGAGTGTCAATCGCATCATGCGCGTAAGCATGGCTGACAAGGCGCACGAAGCCCTTGCCTAGGTTGCGAGCCTTGACGCGATAATAGCCAGGGCCGCCGGGGCTTTCTTTCTGCTGCTCCTTTTGCTGGTTGCGCTCGCGCTCGTATATGGCGAGGAATTCTCTCCGTCGCCGCTGGTAGTAGGCCAGCGTTGTCTTGTTGAGCGTGAGGAGTCTGCGCAGCACGGCCTCTTCGCTAACGCCATACTTTCTGGCGAGAGAGTCAAGCGCGCTGCTTTCCCAGTCCTCATGGCCATCTGGAGCAGCGCCTACAAGCACCTCACTCAGCAGTGCCTCTGCTGGCATAAGGGCAGCAGCGGCAGCTTGATTGCAGAAAGCCTCAAGGCGGTCTTCCGGCGTCTGCGGCCGGCTTGCATTTTCCTGATCACACAAACCACTCTGCCGTAGCGCCAAGTGAGCGTACTCGTGCAGAAGCGAGAAGGTCTTGCCTCTCACAAAGTCGCCGCCATTGACGGCAACGACTGGAAACTGTTCCGCATAGATACTGAAGCCGCGCATCTCCTCGACGCTGATCTTCTCGGTCTGGATTACCAGGACGCCATTATCCTCTAGTGCTCTTATCCAGCCGCCGAGTGCTCTATATCTCTCGTTCCAGGTCCCTTGTTCCTTCAACGTCACCCCGAGTGCAGAACGCATTATGGAGCCGAGGCGCTCTGCGTCGTCGGCCTGCACGGAAGATGCCGGTTTCCAAGAAGTTGGAATCTGCTCGCCCATCCGTCGAGAGATCTCAACCGCTGATTCGCGCTGGTCCTGTGCTCGCCGATATTCGAAATGAAGAGGGGCCGTCCAATCCTCCGGTGTGGTGGCTGGGAGGCGGCGGAAGTCGTGCAATGCATCAAACCCTCTTGGAGGGGCGTCCAAGAAGAAGACTGCTAACGGCCGCTTGTATACCTCGGACATTTTCCGGAGCTGAGCCATAGTGGGAGCGGCTACGCCTTGCTCCCACGCCTCAATCTTCGCGATCGGCTGGGCCAGCTTGCTTGCGGCCTCTTCCAGCGACATGCCGACGGATCGGCGTGCCCACTCAAGCACAGATGGCTCTACGATCGCGGTCGGGGTTCGCCCGCCCATTGGCCCTCCTGGCGATCGTTACGCAACGTGTAGTCCAAATTACCGAAGTGGTTGCGGAGGCGCTACCGCTAGTTGGCGCCGATCAAGGAGACAGTGGGTTGTCCTCAAGCAACCAACAGCCGGACTTGACCAACGCTCTGACCTGCCCACAGTCACCGGTTGAAGGAGCTTGCGCTGCTTCTCGCTGGTAGGAGCACATTTCGTTTGTCAGATTGCGGGCAGTCTAGTTGACACTTGGGCGTGGCCCGGCTGCCTGATCGGGCCAAAGCGCCATCAGGTGGCCGACGAGGGCTGTACAACCATTCGTACAGCCAAGCCGACCGACGGGCGCAGCCCGAGGCCGACGGGAGACGACACGATGAGCAGGTCAGCGGCAGTTACTGACGCCGGCCGACAGAAGTCTTGATCTTTGCAAGGCAGGGCTCCGAGAATTGGCCACGCGCTCGCGGACTGCCCTGCGGGCGGCCTCCGGCCGTCCTCGGGCGCCCGCAGCGCGCCATCCGAAAGTCAGCGGATCGTCAGCGAACACCGTACCGCGCAGCCGCACTCGATCATGCTCGACGGCACGACCGGTACGTCTGACCACGCGGTACGGCACTTGATCACACTCGCTGCTACGTCAGGTCACTTTCCCCCCGACGGGGGTCGTCCCTTTCTGGCGGGAGCGCTTCTAAGCAGGTCATCGGCCACCTCCCTCGCCGTTGAGGCTGCTCATCTGAGGGCTGGTTCAGGCCGGAGGCAACGAAGCCGCCGACGATGTCGGGACCCGACAGAGGGCTGTCCGGGACGTGCTCATAACGATTGAGTGTCGTTGACGTCGGTTCGTCGCCTGCTCGCCGCGGCCCCGGCCGAGCGGGCTCGCCCGGTTGCCTCTCGGCGTGCCGGCACAGGTGTCACGGCCAGGTTCTGGCCTCGGCGTCGAAGACCTCCGGCCGGCTCTCCACCGGCAGCACGCAGACCAGGTGCCCACCGGATACGCGCAGCACCTGGCACTCCTGCCACCGCGCGACCCGGGTGGCGCCGAGGGTGATCAGGCGAGCCGTCTCGGCCTCGACGTCGTCGGTCTCGAAGTCGAGGTGGAATCGGGGCTCGTCGTCGACCTCCTGCACGGCGGTGACCAGCCCGGGCAGGGCGTCGTGCAGGCCGATGAACTGCGGGTACGACGCGTTGGGCTCGGCTGGGACGCCCAGGGCTCCCGACCAGAAGGCCGCCGCCCGGGCAGCCTCCGCACGAGGGGCGTCGATCAGGATGGCGTACACGCGACTGCGATGCATGCAGCGCAGGCTATCGATTCGTACGGCCCGTCGGGTGCTCACGCCGCCCCGGCGACAGGCGGGGTGTTTCGGGAGCTGGGAGGCGCTGCGGCCCGCCGGGATCCATAGCAGATCGACTCGTCCGGCGGGCGTTGTCCACAGGGCGCGCGGTTGTCCACAGGCTGTGGGGACGGGGCGGCGTTCGGGGTGGCGTCGGAGCAGGGTCTCGGGTCAGCAACCCCGAGCCCGACCGCTGGAGGCCGCGATGCCACCCCGTACCTCCGTCCCGCCGCACCGGCCCCGGCCGCTGCTCGTCACCTCGGACGGCGACCTGCTCGACGACCTGCTGCGGCTCGCCGCGGCGGGCGGCGTCGAGGTGGAACTCGCCGCCGACCCCGCCGCGGCCCGCACCCGCTGGCTGCCGGCCCCGCTCGTGCTGGTCGGCGCCGACCAGGCCCAGCCCTGCCTGCGGGCGCGGCTGCCGCAGCGGCCACGGATGGTGCTGGTCGGGCGGTCCGGGGAGCTCGATCCCGGCTGGCAGGTCGCCGAGCTGATCGGCGCGGAGCACGTGGCGACGCTGCCCGCCGCCGAGCCCTGGCTGGTCGACCGGTTCGCCGAGTGCGGGCCGGAGGGCGGCGAGCGGGGCGGCGCCCGGATCGTCGCGGTCCTGGGCGGGCGGGGCGGCGCCGGGGCGAGCATCCTGGCGGGCGGGCTCGCCGTCACGGGCGCCCGGGCCCGGCTGCGCACCCTGCTCGTCGACGCCGACCCGCTCGGCGGCGGGCTCGATCTGGTCCTCGGCTGGGAGCAGTTGGAAGGGCTGCGCTGGCCGGCGCTGACCGGCGCCGACGGCCGGGTGGACGCGCCGGCGCTGGTACGGGCCCTGCCGAGCCGGGGCGACCTGGTGGTGCTCTCCTGGGACCGAGGGGACCTGCTCGCCCTTCCCGCCCAGGCGATGGCGGCGACCGTCGACGCCGCCCGGCGGGGTCGGGACCTCGTGGTGGTCGATCTGCCCCGGCAGCTGGACGACGCGGCCGTGACCGCGCTGCAGGCGGCGGACCAGGTCTACGTGGTGGTCCCGGCCGAGCTGCGGGCCACCGCCGCGGCGGCCCGGGTGGTGGCCGCCGCCGCCCCGCACTGCACCGCGATGTCGGTGATCGTGCGCGGTCCGGCACCGGGCCGCCTGGGAGCGGCGGAGGTGGCCCGGGCGCTCGGGCTGCCGTTGGCCGGCACGCTGCGCCCGGAACCGGCGCTGGCTCGCGGGCTGGAGCGGGGCGAGGCGCCGGCCGCGCACGGCCGAGGCCCGCTGGCGGCGCTCTGCCAGCGGATCGTCGCCGAACTGACCGGCGCGCCGGCGGCGGGTGCGGCATGACCGGGCCGTCGGATGGCGACACCCTCGCCGCCCGGGTGCGGCAGCGCATGGCCGCCGCGGCGACGCCGGTCACCGCCGCCGCGATCGTTTCTGCCGTACGGGCGGAGCCCACCGCCGCCGTTCTCGGCGACACCGCCGTGCTGCGGATGGCCGACCAGGTGCACGACGACCTGGTGGGAGCCGGCCCGCTCGCCCCGTTGCTGGCCGATCCGGAGGTCACCGACGTACTCGTGAACGGGGTCCGGGTCTGGGTCGACCGGGGACGGGGCCTGCACCAGGTCGCGGTGCCGATCGGCACGGTGGACGACGTACGCCGGCTCGCGCAGCGGCTCGCCGCCAGCGCCGGTCGGCGGCTCGACGACGGTTCCCCGTACGCGGACGCCCGGCTTCCCGACGGCACCCGCCTGCACGCCGTGCTGCCGCCGGTGGCGACCGACGGGCCCTACCTGTCCCTGCGGACCTTCCGGCAGCGGCCCTTCACCCTCGACGAGTTGGTGAGCCGGGGGACGGTTCCCCGACCGGTGGCGCCGGTGCTCTCCGCCGTGGTGGCGGCCCGGCTGGCGTACCTGGTGACCGGCGGCACCGGCTCCGGCAAGACGACCCTGCTGAACACGCTGCTCGGACTGGTCCCCGCCACCGAACGGATCGTGCTGGTGGAGGACGCGGCCGAGCTGCATCCCCGGCACCCGCACGTCGTCGGGTTGCAGGCGAGGACGGCCAACGTGGAGGGCTCCGGCGCGGTCGGGCTGACCGACCTCGTGCGGCAGGCCCTGCGGATGCGGCCCGACCGACTGGTGGTCGGCGAGTGCCGGGGCGGGGAGGTGGTCGACCTGCTCGCCGCCCTGAACACCGGCCACGACGGCGGAGCCGGCACCCTGCACGCCAACGCCCCGTCGGACGTGCCGGCGCGGCTGGAGGCCCTCGGGATGCTCGGCGGACTGCCCCGTGCCGCGCTTCACGCCCAGGTGGCCGCCGCGCTCCAGGTGCTGCTCCAGGTGCGCCGGAACACCGAGGGGCGCGTACTGGAATCGGTCTGCCTGCTCCTGCCGGAGGGCCCGGACCGGCTGGTCACGGCGGTTCCCGCCTGGGTACGCGGGCGAGGGCCGGACCGCGCCGCCCAGGCGCTCGCCGGCCTGCTGCGGGAGCGGGCCGTACCGGTTCCGCCGGTCCTGACCGAGCCGTGGCCCGGATCGGCGGGACCGAGGTGACCGCCCCGTACGCGCTGGTGGCGCTGCTCTCGGTCCTGGTGACGGCGGTGCTCGTGGCCGGGGCGGTGCGTGGTGGCCGGATCCGGCGGGGCACGCTGGCCGCCGGCGTCGGCGGGAGCGCGCGTGCCGGCGGGGAGGACCCGCTCGTCGCCTGGGTCACCGAGCTGCGCCAGACACCCGGTCGGGGCGTGGATGGTGCGGCGGCGCGCGCCGACGAGGGTGTTCCTCGCCCGCCGGCCGTCGGTCGTCGCGACCCGCGCGACGGGTCCCGGGTTCGCCTCCGGCAGTCGCCGGCAGGCCCGGACGTCCCGGCCAGCGGCGCTCCCGGCAGTCGGCGCGAGCCGGAGGCCTCGGCCACCGACCTTGACCTGCGCCTTGACGCCCACCCGACCGCCGAGACGTTCGGCGGGGATCGGTGGGCGTCGCGGGACGTGGCCGACCGGTCGCCCTGGCCCTGGACGGCCGGGGACGACCCTGGCGCTGGACGAGGAGGGGATGGCAATTCTCGGCTGACGCGACCCGTGCGCCACCTCGACCACCGGGACACGCCGCGCGGTGGCGGAGACGCCGGACGGCTCCGGCCACCCGGTCGGCGGGACGCCCGGCGACCCGGCGGCACGCCCGCCCCGGCGGCTACCCCGCCGCACGGGCCCGGCGCGGTGACCGATCCGCCCGGCGAGGGGCGCCGACCGAGGTGGCTCCGGCCGGACGCGCTGGCGGCGTCCCCCAGGCGCACCCTGCTGCTCGCCGCGTCGGCCGGCGCCGGAGCCGGGCTGCTGCTGGCCGGTCCGGTCGCGGCGGTGGCCGTCGGCGCCTACGGCGCGCTGGCCGCTCGCGCGCTGCTCCGACGCAAGGACGGCCGGAACGCCGTCCGGGCGCGGCGGCACCGGCTGGACCAGCTCTGCGGGCTGGCCGCGGACCTCCGGGCCGGCCTGCCGGTACCGGTCGCCGCCGAGCAGCTCACCCCTGGCCCGGCGGGAACCGATCGCGGATCCCCGGGTGGCGACGCGGCGGCCCGCGACGACCGGGGCGGGGCACGGCGCCTGGATCGACTGGCCCGCGCGGCCGTACGCCTCGCCGAACAGACGGGCGCGCCGCTGGCGGAGTTGCTGGAGCGGATCGAGGCGGACGCCCGCTCGGCCGACCGTGGACTGGCTGCGGCGGAGGCCCAGGCGGCCGGGGCACGGGCCACCGCCCTGCTGCTCGCCGCCCTGCCGCTCGGCGGCATCGGGCTCGGCTATGGCATCGGCGTCGATCCGGTGGCGGTGCTGCTGCACACCCCCGTCGGTGGTGCGTGCGCGGTCGTCGCCATCGCGCTCCAGGTCGCGGGACTGTTCTGGGCCGAGCGGCTCGGCGCGTCGCCGGGACGGGTGAGCTGATGCCCCGGATGGCGCTGGCAGCGGGCTTCGTGGCGGCGGCGGTCCTGCTCGCCGCGATGCTCGCGGCGGGCCGGCGGCCCCTGCGCCGGCTGCGCGCGTTGCGCCGGGCGCCGGTCGGCGTGCACCCGGCCGCCTCGCTCCGCCGACCGGTCGGTCCCGACGACGACCCGACCGGTGACGTCCCGCCTCGGCGGCGGCCGGACGCCATCCGCGTCGCCGCCGGTCTGGCCGCCGTGGCCGTGGCCGTGATCGTCGGCGGCTGGCCCGGGGCGGTGGCGGCCGTGCCGACGATGCTGCTGCTCGACCGGCTGCTTCGTCGGATCGAGCCGCCGGCCGTGCGGAACCGGCGGCTGCGTGAGGCGGCCGATCTTCCGCTCGCCGCCGACCTGCTGGCGGCGGCCATGCGGGCGGGAGCGCCCGTGGACCGGTCGATCCTGGCCGTGGCCGGGGCGCTCGACGGGCCGCTCGCCGACCGGCTCGCCCGGGTCGGCCGGTTGCTGCGGCTCGGCGGTGGCCCCGAGGAGGCGTGGGCTCCGCTCGCGCCGGTGCCGGGGGCCGAGCGGCTGACCGCCGCCGTGCTTCGCAGCGCGAAAAGCGGAGCCGCGCTGGCCGGCGCGCTGACCCGACTCGCCGACGACCTCCGAGCCGACCGCTCCACGGCCGCGGAGGCGGCCGCCCGCCGCGCCGGCGTGCTCATCGTCCTGCCGTTGGGGCTCTGCTTCCTGCCGGCCTTCATTCTCGCCGGCCTGGTGCCGGTGATCGTCGCCGTCCTCGGTGACGTGCTCTGACCATGTCGAGAAAGGACAGGAACGTGCGCAAACTGCTCGCCCGCCTGCGCGGGGACGCCGGAATGAACACCGCCGAGTACGCCGTCGGCACCCTCGCCGCGGTCGCCTTCGCCGGGATCCTGCTGAAGGTGCTGACCTCCGGCAACGTGCAGTCCGCGTTGACCGCCGTCATCGACCGGGCGCTCAAGTGACCGGGCGCCGGCCGGCCGGCCGTGACCGGGGTTCCTTCACCGCCGAACTGGCGGCCGGCCTGCCGGCGCTCCTGCTGCTCCTGCTCGCCGGGCTGTCGGCGGTCAACGCCGTCGGGACGAGGGCGGGTTGCCTGCACGCGGCCCGGGAGGCGGCACTGGCTGCCTCCCGGGGCGCCGACGGGGCGGCCGCTGCCAGCGGGGCGGCGCCGCCGGGAGCGGAGGTGACCGTCACCGTCGACGGTCAGCGGGTCGTCGCCACCGTCCGGGCGCCCGTACGCGCGCTCGGCTCCCGGCTGCCCCGGATCTCCGTGACGGCGACGGCGGTCGCGGCGGTGGAACCCGGTGTCGTGGGGACGGACGCCGTGGGACCCGGTGCCGCGGAGCCCGCGCCTCCGGGCGTCGAGCCGGCGGAGGACGGACCGTGACGGGACGGACCGGAGGCCCCGACCGGCAGAACCCTGACCGGCCGGGCGAAGGGAGCGGCTGGCCCGCGACCCTTACCGGGGTGGGAGTCCGTGAGGGCGCGGTGGGAGCGCGGGGGATCGCGGTGGCAGTGCGGTGGAAGGGCAGGGGGAGCGCGGCGGGAGGGCCGCGAAGTGCGGCAGAGCGGATGGGGGAGCGTGGTGGGGCGACCGTCTGCCTGCTCGCCGTGGGGCTGGCTTTCGTCATGGTCGGGTTGTTCGGTGCCGCCGTCGGCGCGGCCCGGACGGCCCGGCAGCAGGCCCGGGTGGCGGCGGACTTCGGCGCGCTGGCCGGTGCCGGCGAGGCCCTCCTGGGCGAGCCGGCGGCCTGCGGCCGGGCTGCCGAGATCACCGCCGCCAACGGTGGCCGGCTGCTCGCCTGTCGACTCGACGGCCTCGACGTCCTGGTGACCGCAGAGGTGGCCGTCACCCCGCTGCCCGGCCTGGCGCGGGTCGCGGCGGCCAGTGCCCGCGCCGGCCCGGTCCGTGGCTGAGCCACAGGCGGCACCGTGCCGGAGGAACTGCGGCGGGTGGTCGGGGCCGGTGCGGGCGGGTCGGGTGGCGGGGGTCGGTGGGGAGCCGGCGTGGGAGGCGTGACGCACTCGCGCCGGACGCGATCGGGCCGGGGCGACGGATGTCGGCACCCCGACCCGGGTGGATCAGCGTCCCTGGAGGGCGTCGAGGGCGACGGCCATCGCGATCACGAGGCGGCGGTCGACCTGCGGGT
Organism: Micromonospora sp. USAFONa4; assembly: GCF_057197825.1. Classification (NCBI taxonomy): domain Bacteria; kingdom Bacillati; phylum Actinomycetota; class Actinomycetes; order Micromonosporales; family Micromonosporaceae; genus Micromonospora; species Micromonospora sp. USAFONa4. Next base: position 3,809,158 of record NZ_CM170072.1, read on the forward strand.
TGTGGATCTGGACGACGTACCGGTCGCGCAGGCCCCACTGCTTGATGACGGAGAAGACCGGCTGACCGCCGGCGACGAAGTCGAAGTGGTAGGGCAGCCAGGACAGCGAGTCGACGAACCGGCGCAGCAGCGCCACCGGCATGCTGCGCTCCTGGCCCGTGACCTGCGGCAGGCCGGGCTGCTCGACGTGCCAGGTGGACCGCAGCAGGGACTGGGCGAAGTCCTTGCGGAACAGGCCGATCGGGTTGCCGGCGTGGTCGGTCACGTCGTACGTGGCGCCGATGTCGAGGCGCTGGCGGGCCTTGAACCCGAGCAGGGGCTGCTGCTTCGAGTCGTCGGTGTAGATCGTCACCTGCTCCTTGAAGGCGAGCCGCTTCTGCTGGGCGAACGCCAGCAGGCCGCCTTCGGAGCCGTCCGGTGCCACGGCGTGGACCTCGTACTGGTTCACCATCATCCGGAGCCGTTGCCGGATGTGGAACTGCTGCTGGGCCTGCAAGTTCTCGAGTTGCATGGGTTCTCCTTCGAGGGGTCGCCGGAGTGTCGCACAGCTTCACCCGTGCCGCCGCCGACAGGTCACGCGTCTCTCCCCGCAGGCTACGCGGCCCGTCCTGCCAGCACCTGGCGGTTCCCGCCGGCCCCCGCTATCCCGCCCGGACCCGACCCCCCTGCCGCGACGGCGACCCCGCCACGACCGCAGCCCCGCCACGACCCGAACACCGCTGCGGCCGTGCTGTGCGGTGCGGAGCGGGTTCACCGGCCTCCGTCGACCGTGGCCTTGAGCGCCCACGCGTTCAGGACCTGATGGATGCTGCGCAGCCGCTCGTTGATCTGCTCCAGGCGCTCGGCCTGCGCCAGGCTGGCGAGCGCGGTGCCCAGGGCGATCTGCTGGTCAGGAGTGAGTTTCTCCTGGTCGATCGTGTAGAGCAGGTCGACGGTCTCGGCGATGGTGTCGGCCACGTCTCCTCCTTCGACGGGAAGCACGGCAAGGGTCCGCGAGCAGCGATGGAAGCGCTCCCACGTACTCGTTTGCCCCGAGCGAAGGGTTTCTATGCCTGCCTTCCACCACCCGGGACGGGAGCGGCCTCCGAGCCGGTCTCCACCACCGGGGGCGGGGGGCCCTCCGGACCTCCGGGGCCGCCCGAGGCGGCGTCGTCGGGAGCGACGCGTTCCCCCGGGACCGTAGGGCCGCCCGGAAGCGCGGCGTCCCGAACCGCACCGCGTCCCGGAACCCCGGGCGAGCCGACGGGCGGAACGCCGGGCGAGTCGCCGGACGGGCGGGGTGCCGGTACGCCGTCGGGCAGGTTCGCGAGCACCACGTCCAGCACCTTGACGGCGTCCGGCTTGGAGAGCGGGTTGTTGCCGTTGCCGCACTTGGGAGACTGCACGCAGGACGGGCAGCCCGCCTCGCAGCCGCACTCCGCGATCGCGTCGCGGGTGGCCCGCAGCCAGGCTGCCGCCGTCCCGTACGCGCGCTCGGCGAAGCCCGCCCCACCCGGGTGCCCGTCGTAGACGAAGACCGTCGGGGCCTCGGTGTCCGGGTGCGCCGCCGTCGACAGTCCGCCGATGTCCCAGCGGTCGCAGGTCGCGGTGAGCGGCAGCAGACCGATCGCGGCGTGCTCGGCGGCGTGCAGCGCGCCCGGCACGTCGGCGGGTTCCACGCCGGCGGCCGTCAGGGACTGCGGTGACAGGGTGAACCAGACCGCGACGGTACGCAGTTCCCGGGCCGGCAGGTCCAGCGGGCGGGTGTCGATGACCTCGCCGGTGGCGATCCGTCGCCGCTGGTACGACACCACCTGGCTGGTCACGTCGACCTCGCCGAGGAAGAGCCCGACGGGGCCGGCGTCCACGTACGAGCGGACCGACACCACCGACAGCGAGGTGACGTCGCGGGCGTGGGTGGACCAGTCCGGCTCCTCGGGGTGCACCAGCGCGCACCCGTCGGCCAGGTCGAGCGAGTCGACCACGTGGGAGACGCCCTGGTGCAGGTAGACCGCGCCGGGGTGGAGCAGGAAGTGCGACGAGCCGCCGTCGACGGTGCCGAGCAGCCGCCCGGTCGCCGCCTCCACCACACAGACCGGCGCGCCGCCCTCGCCGCGCAGGTCCACCTCCGGCCGCTCCCGGTGCCGCCAGTACCAGCCGGTCGGCCGCTGCCGCAGCGCCCCCGCCGCCACCAGTTGGTCCACCGCCTCCTTCGCCCCGTCACCGAAGAGCGCCAGGTCGTCGGGGGTCAGCGGCGCCTCGACCGCGGCGCAGGCGAGCTGCGGGGCCAGCACGTACGGGTTGGCCGGGTCGAGCACGGTCGCCTCCACCGGGCGCCCGAACACCGCCTCGGGATGGTGCACGAGATAGGTGTCGAGCGGGTCGTCCCGGGCGACCAGCACGGCGAGCGCCTCCTGCCCGGAGCGCCCCGCCCGGCCGGCCTGCTGCCACAGGGAGGCGCGGGTGCCCGGGTAGCCGCAGATCAGCACCGCGTCGAGGCCGACCAGGTCGACGCCCAGCTCCAGCGCGTTGGTCGAGGCCAGCCCGAGCAGGTCGCCGTGCAGCAGCGCCCGTTCCAGTTCGCGTCGCTCCTCGCGCAGGTAGCCGGCCCGGTAGGCGGCCACCCGGTCGCCGAGCCCGGGCACCGCCTCGTCGAGGGACCGGCGGGCGTTCGCCGCGACCACCTCGGCGCCGCGCCGGGAGCGTACGAAGGCCAGCGTGCGTACCCCCTCGGCGACCGTGTCGGCGAGCAGGTCGGCCGTCTCCCGCAGCGCCGACCGGCGGACCTGGGTGAGGTCCGCCTGTTGGTCGGCGGCGGAGTCCCGGGGCAGCAGCGGCGGCTCCCAGAGCGCGAACGTCACCCCGCCGCGGGGCGAGGTGTCCTCGGTGACGGCGGTCACGGGCAGCCCGGTGAGCCGTCCGGCGGCCGTCGCCGGGTCGCCGGACGTGGCCGAGGCCAGTACGAAGACGGGTGTGCTGCGGAACCGGGCGCACTGCCGCCGCAGCCGGCGCAGCACGTGCGCGACGTGCGAGCCGAAGACCCCCCGGTAGGTGTGGCACTCGTCGATCACCACGTACGTGAGCCGGCGCAGGAAACCGGACCACTGGGCGTGCCCGGGCAGGATGCCGTGGTGCAGCATGTCCGGGTTGGTCAGCACGAACCGGGAGTGCTTGCGGATCCACTCCCGTTCGGCCCGCGGGGTGTCGCCGTCGTAGCAGGCGGGGCGTACCCCCTCCAGCTCCAGCGCGGCGACGGCGCGCAACTGGTCGGCGGCGAGCGCCTTCGTCGGCGCCAGGTAGAGCACGGTGGCCCGGGGGTCGGCGAGCAGGGTGGCCAGCGCGGGAAGCTGGTAGGCCAGGGACTTGCCGGACGCGGTGCCCGTGGCCACCACGACGTGCCGGCCGTCGTACGCCAGGGTGGCCGCCTCCGTCTGGTGCCGCCAGGGCGCGACCACGCCGCGTCGGGCGAACGCCGCGCGCAGTTCCTCCGGCGCCCAGTCCGGCCACGGGGCGGGCTCGCCGGCCCGTGCCGGCACCCGCTCGACGTGGGTGACCGGGTCGGCGCCGGTGCGGGCGCGCAGCCGGCCCAGCAGGTCGGCGGGCGCCGGGCCGGAGTGGTCGGTCGACGGCTTCAGGTCGTGGCGCGGCGCTGGCTGCGCCGAGCTGGAGCCGTCGGTGGTCACGTCCTGCACTCTCGCACTGGTGTTCGGAGATGGAAAGCGGGGGGCCGGGGTAAGGGGAGGCTCCGCCGGTGAGCAGAGCCGGTCTCCGGCGGGGATGGTTAGATGCCCAGGAGAGTTTACGGCTCTTGCGAGGGAGGACCGATGGAGCTGTCGCTGGCGACCCGCACCGTGGGCGAGCACACGGTGCTCGAGGTCGGCGGTGAGGTGGACGTCTACACCGCGCCCCGGCTACGGGAGCGGCTCCTCGAGCTGATCGACGGTGGGGCCCGCCACGTCGTGGTCGACCTGGGTCGGGTGGACTTCCTCGACTCCACCGGGCTGGGCGTGCTGGTCGGCGCGCTCAAGCGGCTGCGCGCGGCCGGCGGCTCGTTCGCCCTGGTCTGCGACAAGGAGCCGCTGCTCAAGATCTTCCGGATCACCGCGCTCGACCAGGTCTTCCCGCTGCATCCCACGGTCGACGCGGCGGTCGGCACCGACCCGGCCGGCACCGGCGTCTGATGGCCACGGTCAAGCTCTCCTTCTCGCCGGCCCCGGTGCACGTGCGCACCGCGCGCCTGGTCGGCGTGGCGGTCGCCCGGCGGGCCGGGGTCCGCGAGGAGCTGCTGGACGAGGTACGGCTGGCCATCGGCGAGGCGTGCACCCGCGCGGTCGCCCTGCACCGCCAGTACGGCGTGTCCGAGCCCGTGCTCGTCGAGATGTCCGACACGGGCGCGTACGCGGTGCGGGTCGTCGACCGCGCGCCGATCGAGGCCGGTCTCGGCCTGGCGGCGCTCAACGCCGACCAGCTCGCCAACGAGTCGCTCGACGAGGACGACCTCACCACCGGCGTGGGCTTCGCGCTGCTGGCCGGTTTCGTCGAGGACCTCCAGGTGCGCCCGGTCGACGAGGGCATCGGCACCGAGGTGCGGATGGTCTGGCCCGTCGGCCGGTGAGCTGATCTTCCACCGCCCTCGCCGAGGGCGTCGTACGCCGTGAGAGGCCGTGTCCCGCCGGGGCGCGGCCTCCTTGGCATGGATGGGCTCCTATATCAGATTTTTCCTCATAACACAGCGACGAAGATCATCGCGGCGCGGTGCCCCCTCGGTGTGACCTCCAACACTGTGGAGGGCTAGAGTACGCGAGTTGTCAGCAAGTGATCCATCCCGCGGCCAGCGGGAACGGTTGTTCATCGCTGGTCCGACCGGGGTGGAGTGGCGCGCGCTTGCGACTCCGCATCCAGGCGCCGGGTCGGTGCGTCTCCACCGGCCGGCGCGAGCGTTCGGTACAGGAGGACACAGATGTCCGACACCTTGGCCGCCGATGGCGGCGGGATCTCCCTCACCGGAAACAACGTCACGTACGTCGTCATCGCCGCGGTCATCGCGCTGGTGGCGCTCGCCTTCGCCGGCGCGCTGACGAAGGCCGTACTGGCCGCCGGCAAGGGCACCAACAAAATGCAGGAGATCTCCGGCGCGGTCCAGGAGGGCGCCTCGGCCTACCTGCTCCGGCAGTTCCGGACCCTGGCGATCTTCGTGGTCATCGCCGTGGTGCTGCTCTTCCTGCTGCCGGTGCACGGCACCGACGGCAGCGAAGTGGCGGTGAAGATCGGCCGGTCCGTCTTCTTCGTCGTGGGCGCGCTGTTCAGCGCGTTCATCGGCGGCGCCGGCATGTGGCTGGCCACCCGCGCCAACCTGCGGGTCGCCGCCGCCGCCCGGGAGCGCGAAGGCGGCCGGGAGGCCGCGATGAAGATCGCCTTCCGCACCGGTGGCGTGGTCGGCTTCCTCACCGTCGGCCTCGGCCTCTTCGGCGCCGCGCTGGTCGTGCTGTTCTACCGCAGCGACGCGCCGACCGTGCTGGAGGGCTTCGGCTTCGGCGCCGCGCTGCTCGCCATGTTCATGCGGGTCGGCGGCGGCATCTTCACCAAGGCCGCCGACGTCGGCGCCGACCTGGTCGGCAAGGTCGAGCAGGGCATCCCCGAGGACGACCCGCGCAACGCCGCCACCATCGCCGACAACGTGGGCGACAACGTGGGTGACTGCGCCGGCATGGCCGCCGACCTCTTCGAGTCGTACGCGGTCACCCTGGTCGCCGCGCTGATCCTCGGCCGCGCCGCCTTCGGCGAGCAGGGCCTGGTCTTCCCGCTGATCGTCTCCACCATCGGCGTGCTCGTCGCGATCGTGGGCGTCTTCATCACCCGGCTGCGCGCCTCGGACCGCAACGGTCTGACCGCGATCAACCGGGCCTTCTACATCTCGGCGTTGCTCTCCGCGGTGCTGGTGGCGATCGCCACGTACGCGTACCTTCCGGCCACCTTCGCCGAGCTGGAGGGCGGGCTGACCGACGTCAGCGAGAACCCGCGGACGGTCGCCATCGGCGCGGTCGTCATCGGCATCGTGCTGGCGGCGGCGATCCAGGCGCTGACCGGCTACTTCACCGAGACCAACCGGCGCCCGGTGCAGGACATCGGCAAGAGCTCGCAGACGGGCGCCGCCACCGTCATCCTCGCCGGCATCAGCGTCGGCCTGGAGTCGGCGGTCTACTCGGCGCTGCTGATCGGCGCCGGCGTGTTCGGCGCGTTCCTGCTCGGCGGCAGCTCCATCACGCTCTCGCTGTTCGCCGTGGCGATGGCCGGCACCGGCCTGCTCACCACGGTCGGCGTGATCGTCGCGATGGACACCTTCGGCCCGATCTCCGACAACGCCCAGGGCGTGGCGGAGATGTCCGGCGACATCGACGAGCACGGCGCCCGGACGCTCACCGAGCTGGACGCGGTCGGCAACACCACCAAGGCGATCACCAAGGGCATCGCGATCGCCACGGCGGTGCTCGCCGCGACGGCGCTGTTCGGCTCGTACACCGACACGCTGCGCACCGCGTACTCGGACGCCGGCGTGGGCGACGTCGGCACCGAGATCCTCAACTCGCTGAACGTGGCGAACCCGCGCAACCTGGTCGGCCTGATCATCGGCGCGGCGGTGGTGTTCCTCTTCTCCGGCCTGGCCATCAACGCGGTCTCCCGCTCGGCGGGCGCGGTCGTGATGGAGGTACGCCGGCAGTTCCGCGAGCTGCCCGGCATCATGGACGGCACCCAGCGCCCCGAGTACGGCAAGGTCGTCGACATCTGCACCCGGGACGCGCAGCGCGAGCTGATGACCCCCGGTCTGCTCGCCATCCTCGCGCCGATCGCGGTGGGCTTCGGCCTCGGGCCGGGCGCGCTGGCGGCGTACCTGGCCGGTGCGATCGGCGCCGGCACGCTGATGGCTGTCTTCCTGTCCAACTCCGGCGGTGCCTGGGACAACGCCAAGAAGCTCGTCGAGGACGGCGCGTACGGCGGCAAGGGCTCCGAGTCGCACGCCGCCACGGTCATCGGCGACACCGTCGGCGACCCGTTCAAGGACACCGCCGGCCCGGCGATCAACCCGCTGATCAAGGTGATGAACCTGGTCTCGCTGCTGATCGCGCCGGCCGTGGTGGCCTGGAGCGTGGGTGACGAGCGGAACACCGCCCTGCGGGTGGGGATCGCCGTGGCAGCGACGCTGATCATCGCCGCGGCGGTGGTGTTCAGCAAGCGCAAGGGCGTGGCCATGTCCGACGCCGACTCCGGCACGGGCGCGGGCAGCCCGGACCAGCGGCCCGAGACGGTCAACGCCTGATCCGTCCGGCATCGGAGGTCCCCGGTCGGCCCGCGCGGCCGGCCGGGGACCACCCCGTGCCACCCGGCAAACCTGTCCGGTGCCCGGACTCGACAGAGGCCGTACGCTGCAACGCATGCGCACGTGCCGGGCGGCAGCCGCCGGAAAGCTCACGGTGGTCCTGGCCACGCTCGTTCTCGTGCTCGCCGGATGCGGCGGCGGCCCCGACTCCCGGTCGTGGGCGGCGTCGGTCTGCTCCGCGCTCACCCCGTGGCGGGCCGAGATCAGCAAGCTGACCAGCAGCACCGACCAGCAGATGACCGCCCAGACCACCCCGGCGCAGGCGAAGGAGAACCTGGTGCGGCTCTTCGGCGGCGCGGAGCAGGCCAGCGAGACCGCCCGGCGCAAGGTCGAGGAGGCCGGCGTCCCGGACGCCGAGCGCGGCGAGGAGGTCTCGGCGGGCTTCCAGGCCTCGCTGGCGAAGGTGCGCGACGCGTACGGCCGGGCCCGCGACACCATCGACGGGCTGGGCACCGGCCAGCCCACCGTCTTCTACGACGGCGTCCGGGCCGCCGTGGACACCCTGAACAAGGAGTACGACGCCAGCGCGCTCGACACCAGCCAGCTCAACTCCGAGGAGTTGAAACGCGCCTTCGACGAGGTGCCGGAGTGTCGCTGAGCGGGACCGGTGACCCGTCCGGCGGCGAAGCGCTGCCGGTGCTCTTCCCGGCGCCTGCGGACCGGGTCGCGCCGGTCGCCCGCCGACCCGTACCGCCCCCGCCGGCCGACGCCGACGAGTCCGCCCGGCAGCTGACCTTCTTCGGCGCGGAGGCGGCGGACCCGTCCATCGCCGATCTCGCCGGGCTGCTGGCCGGCCCGGGCGAGGCGGTCCGGATGGGCGGCACGGCCCGGCTCTCGGTCGTGGTCGACGCGGCCTGGCGGGTGCACGTCCTCGTCGCCGAGCTGGCGCTGCGCGGGGTGGCGGCCACCTGGGAGGCGACCACCGACGGGCGGCACGCGGTGCGCACCTCGTACGCCCGCACGCTGAAGCCGCTCGCGGCGGCCTGGCTGCGCGGTACGGGCAAGCGGCCGCCCGCCGGCTTCCACCTCAACGGGCGGCGGCTGCGGCTCTGGCTCGCCGCGGCGGGGGCCGCCGAGCCGTCCGGTTTCCTGCTCCGGCTCGGCGCCGCCGACGAGGAGTGCTGGGGGCCGGTCGGCGGGGCGCTCGACGCGGTCGGCCTGGCCGGGGCGCTGCTCGGGCCCGGCGAGGGCGGGCCCGCGTACCGGATCACCGGCCGGCGGCGGCTCGCCCGCCTGGCCGAGCTGGTGGGCGACCCGCCGCCCGCCGCCCCCGCGACCGACTGGCCGGCCCGCTCCTGACCGCCCGCCGGCGCCCGCCCCGCCGCGCCGGTCGGGCCTGTCCGATGAGGGACAACAAGTGCGCAATTTCGCGGAAAACAGCCGGGTGACGCCTCGGCCGAGGGTCCGCCATCGTCACAGTGTCCCGCCCGGCGGCACACGCACGGTGTACGGTGGCGCCGTCCGGCACGCCCCGCCGCCGGCGGAGAAAGAGGCCGCCCCGCCGGGACGGTTTGCCGCCCGCGAAACCCGAAACGCGGACGGCGCGTTACGTTGGACATCCGGGCCGCCGGGGGTCGGCGGGCCGAAAGTGGCCCCGAACCGGGCGCCGGTGGCTGCGAGCAGGAGTGAGGTCGGGGAGAGACGTGCCGAGCAACGCTGGAACCACCCGTCTGGTCATCGTCGAGTCACCGGCGAAGGCCAAGACGATCTCGGGCTATCTCGGCCCGGGGTACGTCGTGGAGGCCAGCTTCGGCCACGTCCGGGACCTCCCGCGCAACGCCGCCGACGTGCCGGCCAAGTACAAGGGCGAGTCGTGGGCCCGGCTCGGGGTGGACGTCGACAACGGCTTCCACGCCCTCTACGTGGTCTCCGCCGACCGCAAGCAGCAGATCAGCAAGCTGGTGAAGCTGGCCAAGGAGGTCGACGAGATCTTCCTGGCGACGGATGAGGACCGCGAGGGCGAGGCGATCGCCTGGCACCTGGTGGAGACGCTCAAGCCCAAGGTGCCGGTCAAGCGGATGGTCTTCCACGAGATCACCAAGCCGGCCATCCAGGCCGCGGTGGCCAACCCCCGGGAGATCGACCGCGACCTGGTCGACGCCCAGGAGGCCCGGCGCATCCTCGACCGCCTCTACGGCTACGAGGTCTCGCCCGTGCTGTGGAAGAAGGTCATGCCGAAGCTCTCGGCGGGCCGGGTGCAGTCCGTGGCGACCCGGATCGTGGTCGAGCGCGAGCGGCAGCGGATGGCCTTCCGCACGGCGGAATACTGGGACATCCTGGCCACCCTGGCCGTGGCGAACGCCGGCGAGGGCCCGCGTAACTTCAACGCCACCCTGGTCGCGCTGAACGGTGACCGGATCGCCACCGGCAAGGACTTCGAGCCGACCACCGGCCGGGTGAAGCCCGGCGCAGGCGTGGTCCACCTCGACTCGGCCGGCGCCCACGGGCTCGCGGCCCGCCTTCAGGGCCGGCCGTTCACCGTCACCCGGGTCGAGGAGAAGCCCTACCGCCGCCGCCCGTACGCGCCGTTCATCACCTCGACCCTCCAGCAGGAGGCGGCCCGCAAGCTGCGGTTCTCGTCGCAGCAGACGATGCGCACCGCGCAGCGCCTCTACGAGAACGGCTACATCACCTACATGCGTACCGACTCGGTGAACCTGTCGGAGACCGCCATCACGGCGGCCCGCCGGCAGATCGTCGAGCTGTACGGCGAGCGCAGCGTGCCGCCGGAGCCGCGCCGCTACACCGGCAAGGTGAAGAACGCGCAGGAGGCGCACGAGGCGATCCGCCCGGCGGGGGACAACTTCCGCACCCCGGGCGACGTGGCCAAGGAGCTCTCCGCCGAGGAGTTCAAGCTCTACGAGCTGATCTGGCGGCGCACCATCGCCTCGCAGATGACCGACGCCGTCGGCTCCAGCGTCTCGGTGCGCATCCGCGCCGTCTCCTCCGCCCAGGAGGAGGCTGACTTCGGCGCCACCGGCAAGACCATCACCGACCCGGGTTTCCTGCGGGCGTACGTCGAGTCCAGCGACGACGAGAACGCCGAGGCCGAGGACGCCGAGCGTCGCCTGCCCAACCTGGTCAAGGGCCAGCCGCTCACCGCCGACGAGTTGGCCGCGCAGGGCCACCACACCCAACCGCCGTCGCGCTACACCGAGGCGTCGCTGGTGAAGGCCCTCGAGGAGCTGGGCATCGGCCGCCCGTCGACGTACGCGTCGATCATGCAGACGATCCAGGACCGCGGCTACGTGACCAAGCGCGGCCAGGCGATGATCCCGACCTTCCTGGCCTTCGCCGTGATCGGCCTGCTGGAGCGGCACTACCCGCGCCTGATCGACTACGACTTCACCGCCAGCATGGAGAACGAGCTGGACGAGATCGCCGGCGGGGACCACGCCGCCGTCGACTTCCTCACGGCGTTCTACTTCGGCGGCGCCAACGGCGCCGGCGACCGGGACATCGCCCGCTCGGGCGGGCTGAAGAAGCTGGTCACCGAGAACCTCAACGAGATCGACGCGCGCAGCGTCAACTCCATCCCGCTGTTCACCGACGACGAGGGCCGCGAGGTCGTCGTGCGGGTGGGCCGCTACGGGCCGTACCTCCAGCGGGCGGTGCCGGGCGAGCAGCAGGCGCCGGCCGCCGAGGGGGAGGAGGGCGGCGGCCAGGGCGACCGGGCCCCGATCCCCGAGGGGCTGGCGCCGGACGAGCTGACCCCGGAGAAGGTGCACGAGCTGTTCCTCGGCGGCGGGGGCGAGCGCAAGCTCGGCGACGACCCGGCCACCGGTGAGCCGATCCTGCTCAAGTCGGGCCGCTTCGGCCCGTACGTGGCCAGTGGCGAGCGCAAGTCGTCGCTGCTGCGCTCACAGTCGCCCGACTCGCTGACCTTCGACGAGGCGCTGAAGCTGCTCAGCCTGCCCCGGCTGGTCGGGGTGGCCCCGGACGGCGCCGAGGTCCTGGCGAACAACGGCCGCTACGGCCCGTACGTCAAGCAGGGTGACGAGTTCCGCTCGCTGGACTCCGAAGAGAAGATGTTCACCGTCACGCTGGACGAGGCGCTGGCCCTGCTGGCCGCCCCGAAGGCCCGCCAGCGTCGGGCCGCCGCGCCGCCGCTGCGGGAGATGGGCGTCGACCCGTTGACGGAGAAGCCGCTGGTCATCAAGGACGGCCGGTTCGGCCCGTACGTCACCGACGGCGAGACGAACGCGTCGCTGCGGCGCGGCCAGACCCCGGAGGCGTTGACCATCGAGGAGGCCTCCGAGATGCTCGCCGAGAAGCGGGCGAAGGGGCCGGCGCCGAAGAAGAAGGCCGCCGCGAAGAAGGCGCCCGCCAAGAAGGCCACGGCGGCGAAGAAGACGGCCGCGGCGACCAAGTCGACGGCGGCGAAGAAGACCACGACGGCCAAGGCCACCACCGCCAGGAAGACCCCGGCGAAGAAGGCGGCCCCTAGAAAGGCCACCACCAGCCCGGACTGACACCCGCCTCGCTCGCCGGCCGGCGTCGCGAGAGATCTTGGTACGAGCGCGCCCCTCGGAGGGCATGTTCGTACCAAGATCCGGCGCAGGTGGGCGGATCCGGGTCAGGACCAGCCTGGCCAACCGGCGGCGCGCAGGGCTGCTCGGACCTGGGCGAGGACCGTCTGAGGGTCGTTGCGTACCGCCCAGGCGGGGAAGCGGAGCACCCGGTCGCCCTCGACCCACAGGTCGTTCTGCCGGCGCATGTCCGTCCAGGCGGTGGCGGGGTCGAGGTGCTGCCCGCCGTCGATCTCCACGTGCACCCGCCACTGTCCGAACCACACGTCGAGATAGCGGCGACGTCCGTCGGCATCGCGTCGGACGACCTGCCGGGAGGGCTCGGGCAGCCCCGCTCGTCGGACCAGGTCGAGGAAGTCCAGCTTGGCCAGGGAATGCGCGCCTCCGGCGGCGTCCGCGGCGGTCTGTCGGATCAGATTTCGGCGCCGGATCCGGGGCATGGCGTCCAGGACCAGGTGGAGGTCGTCGCCGCCGACGAGGCGTTGCTGGAAACCGGCGGCGATGATCGCCCGAGCCTGCTCGTCGGTCGCCGCCCACTGCGCCGCGTCGACCAGCGACCGGGCAGGCATGGTGCGGGGAGGCTGCCCGACGTGCAGCACGTCCTCCTCGCCGAGCAGTGTGGTCCGGTGCAGGCGTACGCCGGGTGGCAGGGCGCGGCTCTGGTGCGCGGCCGGCAGGAGCACGTCCACGATCCGGCTGTCGTGACCGCGTAGACCCCAGGCCTGGGCCGCCGTGAGCCCGCCGAGCATCGCGGCCGGCCCGGCGGCGAGCACGGCGATCCACCGATGCTGGGCGGGACCGACCGGACCGTTGTGCGCGACGAAGACGGCACGGTGCACCTGGCGCCAACGGCGGGCGGCGACCCGGTGCCGGATCGCCTTCGACGACAGATGGCGCCGGGCCTGGTCGAGGCTGATCACGTCTTCCTGATGGAACAGCAGCCAGGTCAGCTCGTCGGCGTCGTCACCCGGCAACGCCCGCCGTAGCCCTGCCAGAGAACTTGGAGACCTCGCCACACCCGCACTCTGCCCACCCGGTGCCGCCCGTGTCCGCCCCTGTGGACGGCGGACAGATCTTGGTACGAGCGCGCCCCTTGGAGGGCATGTTCGTACCAAGATCGCACCGGCGGCCGCAGGCAGGATCGGGGGTGAGGGTCAGCCGAGGGTTTGGGTCAGGTGGGGGTTGGTGAAGAGGTGGTGTGGGTCCAGGCGGGCGCGTAGCGCCTGGAAGTCGGCCCAGCGGGGGTAGGCCGTCGCGAGCGACTCCGCGTCGCGCCAGTGCAGCTTGCCCCAGTGGGGCCGGCCGCCGAGGCTCGCGGCGACCTGCTCGAAGGCCCGGAAGTACGGCTCGTACGGCATGCCGACGAACTGGTGGACGGCCACGTACGCCGACTCGCGCCCGTAGCCGTGGGAGAGCCAGATGTCGTCGGCGGCGGTGAAGCGCACCTCGACCGGGAAGAGCACCTTGAACGGCAGCCCGTCGACGATCCGCCGCAGCGCGTCGAGCGCCTCGGGCAGGGCGTCGCGCGGCAGGGCGTACTCCATCTCCATGAAGCGGACCCGGCGCGGGGTGCAGAAGACCTGGTCGGAGCGGCCGGTGTAGCGGCGTTCGGTGAGCGCGCGGGCGGAGACGGCACTGATGCCGCGGGCGAGCGCCGGCACGGCGCGGCCGAGCCGGCAGGCCCCGGCGAAGACGGTGTTGGACAGGAACTCGTCGTCCAGCCAGCCGCGCCACCGGGGCAGTGGCCGGTCGTCGTCGGGCACCCGGTCGTTGGCCTTGACCTGCACGCGGGCGGTGTACGGGAACCAGTAGAACTCGACGTGGTCGTGCCTGTCGATCAGCTCGGGCAGTTCGTCGAGCACGGCCGCCAGCGGCGCCGGCCGCTCGTGGGCACGCAGCACGAAGGCGTCCACGCAGCGCAGGGTCACCTCGACGAGCACCCCGAGCGCGCCCAGCGACACCCGGGCGGCGGCGAAGACGTCGGGGTGCTCGTCGGCGGAGCAGCGCAGCACCTCGCCGGTGCCGGTGACGAGGGTGAGCGCCTCGACGAACGTCGACAGGCAGCCGTAGGCGGCGCCGGTGCCGTGGGTGCCGGTGGAGATCGCGCCGGCGATCGTCTGCGCGTCGATGTCGCCCAGGTTGGGTAGTGCCAGGCCGTGTGCGGCGAGCAGTTCGTTGAGTGCGCGCAGGGTGATCCCGGCCGGTACGGTGACCAGTCGGCGGTCGGCGTCGACGCGTACCCCGGTGTCCAGGTGGGTCAGTTCCATGCGTCGTCCGTCGGTGACCGCGACGCCGGTGAAGGAGTGGCCGCTGCCCACCGCCCGGATCCGGTCCCCGGCCGTCGCGGCGGCGCGGACGGCCTCGGTGACGTCGGCGAGGGAGGCGGGGCGCAGGATGGTGGTGGCGGTGGCGCGTTGGTTGCCGGCCCAGTTGGACCAGGCTGCCAGGGTGGGCGGTGCGGTACCGGCCATGCGCACTCCTCCACATGAATGTGAACTGACTTCATATCAGCAACGTTGTCGCAGGTAAATACCGCAATCGAGGTTTGCTCGTTGTACCGGTAGTCACGAACCCGTGACGTGCAGATATGTTCATCCGTCGAAGGGGGGTGGCGAGTGTCCACACCAGCCGCCACAGCCGGGCCGCTGCGCCGCGTACCGGTGCAGGGTCGAAGTGTCGCACGGGTCCAGCGGATGCTGGACGCCTGTGCAGAACTCGTCGACGAGGTGGGGTACGAGGGTCTGACCACGACCCTGCTCGCCGAGCGTGCCGAGGTGGCGATCGGGTCGGTCTACCAGTTCTTCCCGGACAAGCGGGCGATCGTGCAGGCGCTGACCCTGCGCACGATGGAGTCCTACCTCCAGCGGCTCGACGAGCGGTTCGCCTCCGACGACCTGACCCACTGGTGGGACGGGGTCGACGCGGGCATCGACGAGTACATCACGATGCACCGCACCGTTCCGGGCTTCCGTACCCTGCACTTCGGCGACGTGGTCGACCTGCACCTGCTCGACGAGCAGCGGGACAACAACGGCGTGATCGCGGACCAGTTGGCCCGCGTACTCGCCGAGCGCTTCGGGCTCGACGTCCCCGACCTCCGGTTCCACCTGGAGATCGCCGTGGAGGCGGCCGACGCGCTGATCAAGTTGGCGTTCCGCCGGCTGCCCGAGGGCGACGACCGGGTCCTGGTCGAGGCGAAGGCGCTGATCCGGGAGTACCTGCACCGCCAGGTCGACGCCCCGGCCGAGGCCAACCAGTCCGGCTGACCGGGGCCGCGCCGGTACCCGGACCGGGCGAGGCCGGCCCGGGGTGCGCCGGGCGCGTGGATCAGAGGAAGGCGTGGCCCTCGCCCCGGTAGGTGGGCACGGTGGCCACGACCGCGTCCCCCTCGACCAGGTGCAACTCCTTGACGTGCTCGCACAGCTCGCCGGCCTTCGCGTGCCGGAACCAGACCCGGTCGCCGACCCGCAGCGCGCCGGCCGCCGCGCCGGCCAGCGGGGTCTGCACCTCGCCGGCCCCCTCCGTGCCGATCAGCTCGAGGCCCGCCGGCAGCCACGGCCGGGGCAACCGGCTGTCCTCGGCCGGGCCGGAGGCGATCCAGCCGCCGCCGAGCACGGTGGCCAGGCCGGGCCCCGGGCGGCGGACCACCGCGCAGGCGAAGGCCGCCGCCGGGGTGGGGCGCCAGGCGCGGTACGCGTCGAACAGCGTCGGCCCGTACAGGCCCGATCCCGCGGTGACCTCGGTGACCGCGGGGTCGGCGCTGGTCGCGGCCACGCTGCCGGTGCCGCCGCCGTTGACGAACTCCAGGTCGGCGTGTTCGCGCACGGCGGTCACCGCCGCGCCCCGGCGGGCCAGCAACTCGCGGTACGACCGGCGCTGGGCCAGCCGGATCGCGGAGCCGAGCACCGCCCGCCCGGGCGGCGCGTCGCCGAGGCCGGCGATCTGTGCCTCGTACGCCATCAGCCCGACCAGCCGGAAGCCCGCCCGGCCCGCGACGGTGGCGGCGAGCGTGCCGGCGGCCCGGGCGCTGTGCACCGGCGAACGGCGCACCCCAACGTGCACCCGCCCGCCCAGCGGTCGCCAGGAGGCGTCCAGGTCGAGGCAGACCCGCAGCTCAGGGCGGCGCCCGGGCGGGCACACGGCGTCGACGAGGTCGAGCTGGTCGGTGCCGTCGATCATCAGCGTGACGGCTGCGGCGAGCGCCGGGTCGGCGGCGAGCGCGGCGAGCGCCCCCCGGTCGGCCGTGGGGTACGCCACCAGCGCGTCGTCGGTCACGCCGGCGCGGACCAGCCAGAGCGCCTCGGGCAGGGTGAAGGCCATCACGCCCCGCCAGCCGGGACGCCCCAGCGCCCGGCCGATCAGGTCCCGGGCGCGGACGGACTTGCTGGCGATCCGGACCGGCTTGCCGGCGGCCCGTTCTGCCAGCGCGGCGGCGTTGCCGTCGAAGGCCGCGAGGTCGACGACGGCGTACGGCGGGTCGAGGTGCGCGGTCGCCCGGTCGAGGCGGTCACGAAGTTTGTCGCTTTCGATGGCCACGTGTGCACGCTAACTGTCTGGGAGGCAATGCGAAATACCCTCGCGTCTGTCCGGGCTGCGGGCGGTGGCCGCGGCGGCCTAGGCTCGGCGAACAGGAGAATGTCGCGGCGGGGTGGGTCCCCGCCGGGTCTAGAGTGTTCCACCGGGACTGCCCAGTGATGGGCCGGCACGTGGAGGTACGGCCATCGAAAGCCAGTTCAACGGCGAGTCGCCCGGCGTGTCGTCGTCCTCGACCAAGCCCGGCGGCGCCGAGAAGCCCGGCCCGGACCACTCCGGCTACGCCGCCATCCGCTCGGTGCTGCGGATCACCCCGTTCCGCCGGCTCTGGATCGTGCTCGGCGCGGCCTCCTTCGGCGACTGGTTCGGCCTGCTCGCCACCAGCGTCTTCGCCGCCTCCCAGGTCCAGGGCAGCACCGCCCAGGGCGCCGCGTTCGGTGGCGTGATCGCCATCCGGCTGCTGCCGGCGCTGGTGCTCGGCCCGGTCGCCGGCGTGTTCGCCGACCGGTTCGACAGGCGCTGGACCATGGTCATCTGCGACGTGCTGCGCTTCCTGCTCTTCGCCTCGATCCCGCTGGTCGCGCTGCTCGGGGCGAGCGGGCCGGTCGTGGTCGGCTGGGCGGCGATCGCCACCTTCCTGATCGAGTCGATCACGCTGCTGTGGATCCCGGCCAAGGAGGCCGCGGTCCCCAACCTGATCCCGCGCGCCCGGCTGGAGGCCGCCAACCAGCTCACGCTGATCACCACGTACGGCCTCACCCCCATCCTCGCCGCGCTGATCCTCGCCGCGCTCGACGGCATCGTGCGGGGAGCCACCGGGGGCTCGACGCCGGACTGGGCCGCGCCGGCCGACCTGGCGCTCTGGTTCAACGCGTTCTCCCGGCTGGCCACCGCGCTGGTGGTGGCGTACGGCATCAAGGAGATCAGCCAGGGGCAGTCCGCCGAGACGGACCGCACCGAGCAGAGCATGATGCGCCAGTTCAAGGAGGGCTGGCGCTACATCGGGCAGACCCCGCTCGTCCGCGGCCTGGTGCTCGGCATCTTCGGCGCGTTCGCCGGCGGCGGCATCGTGATCGGCACCGCCAAGTTCTTCGCCACCTCGCTCGGCGCCGGTGACGCCGCCTTCTACCTGCTCTTCGGCGCCATCTTCGTCGGCCTCGCGCTCGGCATCGGGCTCGGCCCGATGATCGTCAAGGAGATGTCCCGGCGGCGCTGGTTCGGCATGAGCATCGTGCTGGCCAGCGCCTCGGTGATGGCCCTGGCCTTCGCCATCCACCTCTCCATGGCGATGGTCGGCGCGGTCCTGGTCGGCGCGGGCGCCGGAATGGCGTTCCTCTCCGGCACCACCCTGCTCGGCGGGGAGATCGCCGACGAGGTGCGCGGCCGGGTCTTCGCGGTGGTGCAGATCGGCACCCGGCTGGTGCTGATCCTCGCGATCGGCCTCAGCAGCCTGCTCGCCGGCGTCGGCGGCTCGCGCCGGCTGGAGTTGGCCGACCTGGGCGTGTCGATCTCGTCCACCCGACTGCTGCTGCTCGCCGCCGGCGCCGCCGGCATCTTCGCCGGCATCAGCGCGTTCGGGCAGATGGACGACAAGAAGGGCGTTCCCGTCCTGGCCGACCTCTGGGGTTCGGTCCGGGGCCGCCCGCTGATGCCGGCCGAGCCGTTCGTCTCCGCCGGCCTCTTCGTGGTCTTCGAGGGCGGCGAGGGCGCCGGCAAGTCCACCCAGCTCGCCGCGCTCGCCGAGCGGCTGCGCGGGCAGGGGCGCGACGTGGTGGTGACCCGCGAGCCGGGGGCCACCGCCGTCGGCGAGCGGATCCGGTCGCTGCTGCTCGGCGCGCCCGGCTCCGACGTGCCGTCGCCGCGTGCCGAGGCGCTGCTCTACGCCGCCGACCGGGCGCACCACGTGGCCACCGTCGTCCGGCCGGCGCTCGTCCGGGGCGCGGTCGTGATCAGCGACCGGTACGTCGACTCGTCCCTGGCGTACCAGGGGGCGGGGCGGACGCTCCCCGTCGACGAGGTCTCCTGGCTCTCGTCGTGGGCCACCGGCGGGCTCAAGCCCGACCTGGTGGTGCTGCTGGACGTCGAACCGCACACCGGCCTGGCCCGGGTGGCGGCGCGCGCCGAGGCGGCCGACCACCTGGAGGCCGAGTCCGTCGCCTTCCACGAGCGGGTCCGCTACGCCTTCCTCGACCTCGCCGCCGCCGACCCGAAGCGCTACCTGGTGCTCGACGCGTCCCGCCCGGTCGAGGAGATCACCGGGCAGGTGGCCCGGCGGGTCGAGGAGATGTTCGGCGCCCCCGGCGGCATCGTGCACCCGCGTCCCGCGCACGGGCCGGACACCTCGGTGCAGCCGGAGTTATCCGAATCGGAGCTGGTACCGATGGAGCACCGGACCTGATGCCCGACGTCTTCGCCGACCTGGTCGGGCAGGACGAGGCGGTCGACACGCTGCGCCGGGCCGCCGCCGCGGCGGCCGCCGTGCTGCGCGCCGCCGCCTCGCCCACGACCGACGCCGCCGGGGACGGGTTCGACGCGCTCGCCGACGAGTCCGACGGCGGTCAGCCGGCGGCCGCCGTCGACGCGGGGGCGGGGATGACGCACGCCTGGATCTTCACCGGGCCGCCCGGGTCGGGCCGGTCGGTGGCGGCGCGGGCCTTCGCCGCCGCCCTCCAGTGCGCGTACGGCACCGGCTGCGGCGGGTGCCCCGGCTGCCACACCACGATGACCGGCACCCACGCCGACGTCCGGCTGGTGGTGCCGGAGGGGCTCTCCATCGGCGTCAACGAGATGCGGGCGCTGGTGCTGCGCGCCGCCAGCACGCCGTCGGGCGGGCGCTGGCAGGTGGTGATCATCGAGGACGCGGACCGGCTCACCGAGGCGGCCGGCAACGCGCTGCTCAAGGCCATCGAGGAGCCGCCCCCGCGGACGGTCTTCCTGCTCTGCGCCCCGTCGACCCACCCGGACGACATCTCGGTGACCATCCGGTCGCGCTGCCGGGTCGTACCGCTGGTGCAGCCCGCGCCGGAGGCGGTGGCCGAGGTGCTGGCCCGCCGCGACGGCGTCGCGCCCGACGTGGCGCGGTGGGCCGCGGCGGCGGCGCAGGGGCACGTGGGGCGGGCCCGTCGGCTGGCCCGCGACCCGGAGGCGCGCACGCGCCGGGAGGCGGTGCTCGCGGTGCCGCGCCGGCTGACCGGGGTGGGTGCCGCCTTCGACGCGGCGTCGGCGCTGATCGAGGCGGCCGAGGCGGAGGCCGAGGCGTCCGTCGCGGAGACCGCCGCGGCCGAGCGGGCGGCGCTGGAGACCGCGCTCGGCGCCGGTGGCACCGGGCGGGGGGCGGCCGGCGCGATGCGGGGAGCCGCCGGGCAGCTGAAGGACCTGGAGAAGCGGCAGAAGTCCCGGGCCACCCGGGCCCAGCGGGACGCGCTGGACCGGGCGCTGGTCGACCTGGCCGGCTTCTACCGCGACGCGCTCACCATGGCGCTGCGCGCCCCCGTGGCGCCGGTGCACACCGACACCGCCGCGCTGGCCGGGGCGGGCGCGCAGAAATGGGACGCCGAGGGGGCGCTGCGCCGCCTGGAAGCGGTGCTGGAGTGCCGGGCGGCGATCGAGGCGAACGTCAAGCCCCGGATCGCCGTCGAGGCGATGATGCTCTCGCTCTGGAAGGGCTGACCCCGCCGACCGGACCGCCCGGGCCGGGGCTGCGGCGGCCGACCCACCCCCGGAGTCCCGGCGGCCGGACCGGTTGTCCACAGGCATCGACAGGCGCAATTGCTGTGCGGTACGGTCCGGTGTGCCGCCGTGACGGCGGCGGCACGCACAGTGATTTTCCTGTTCCGGGAGGGGTCCGCCGATGCCGCGGGGGGAGATCGACGAGGCCTGGATCGAGGAGGCGGTGCGGCGCTACCGCCGGATCGAGTCCCTCCAGACCGAGTTCGACCAGGCGGTGTCGACCGTCGAAGTCACCGTGCGATCGCCCGACGGGCTGGTCGAGGTGGTGGTCACCGCCGGCGGGCGGATCACCGACGTGCGCTTCCTGGGCCCGCTGCACACCCGCAACCCCCGCGACGTCGCAAGCTCGGTGCAGGCGGCGGTCACCGCGGCGGCCGACGCCGCCCAGTGGGCCCGGGAGAAGCTGCACAACGAGACCTTTGCCGCCTACCGGCCGCTGGCGGGAGCCTGAGATGGAGAGCCTGCGCGCCCTCGCCGCCCGGCTCGACGAGGCGAGCGAGACCATGACCGCCGTGTCCCGCACGGTCACCGCCGGCGATCCGGCGCAGGCCGCGTTCGGCGTCGACGCCCCCGGCCGGCCCGGGGAGGTCGGGCGGGCCCTGCACCGGCAGTGGACCGCCGCCACCGGCGACCGGGCCCGGGAGGCGCACGTCGCCGCCCAGCGGCTGGCCGCCGCCGCGGCGGCGGTGCGGGCCGCCGCCGACCACTACGCGGACGTCGACCGCGCCGCGCGCCACCGGCTGACCGGGGAGGCGTGATGGACGCGCTGGACCGGCTCGCCGAGCCCGGCCTCGACCTGCTCCGCCGGGTCGACACGCTGCTCGCCGCAGGAGCCCCCGAGGGGCACCGCGTGTGGCCGCTGCTGCGCCGGATGCAGGTGCTTCCCGGCGAGGCCGTCCGCAACTTCCTCGACCTGCATCCGGCGCCGCTGGCCGCCGCCGGCCACACCGCGCGCCGCCTCATGCGGGGCTACGACGACGCGTGCGCCGCGCTGACCGACCCGGTGCTCTGGTCCGGTCCGGCCGCGTCGTCCTACGGGCAGGCCCGGGCGGCCCTGCTGCGCCACCTCGACGAGGGGCCGGAGAGCCTGGTCGGCCGGCTGGAGTCGACGGCCGGCTACGCCGACGCGCTCGCCGACTGGGTCGAGGGCAGCCGGCTCGCACTGGCCCGGGCGCTCGCCGACGTCCTCCGGTGTGCCGAGGCGGTGACAGTGGTCGCCGCGACGTCGACGCCGGGCGGCGCACCAGGGCACCGGGCTGCCCCGGGTCCGGGCGGGAGCGAGGCCGCCGAGATCGCCGCGCGGGTGCTGGCGGTGCTCAGCGTCGCCTACGACGGGGCCGAGACCCTGCTGCGCCAGTGGGCGCCGAGCCTCGCCGAGTCCCGCTGGCGGGCGCCGGTGGTCGACCGTCCCCGCTACGACACCCCCACCCGCGTCGGCTGGTGACGGACCCGGGTGCACGCGCGGTAGCCGGATGGCGACTGCCGGCCCGGCCGCTCCGGTCCGCGCGTCGTAGGGTGTGAGGCATGGGCATGCTCTGCGCGGTCAGCTTCCAGCGGTACGGGCGCCTCTACTACCTGGACCCGGGCGAGCTGCGTCCCCAGGTCGGCGACAAGGTGCTGGTGCCCACCGACGACGGGCCCGAGGTGGCCGAGTGCGTCTGGGCGGCGCAGTGGGTCACCGAGGAGACCGAGGGCTTCCCCCGGCTGGCCGGCCTGGCCGGCGAGGAGGACCTGCACCGCGACGAGACGGTGCGCCGCCGCAAGGCCGAGGCCAAGGTCGCGGCGAAGCGGCTGATCCGGGAGCACGCCCTGCCGATGAAGGTGGTGGCGATCGACCACGTGCTGGGAGCCGCCGAGGGTGGCGGCGAGCGGAGCACCATCTACTTCACGGCCCCGCACCGGGTGGACTTCCGCGCGCTGGTCCGGGACCTCGGCGCCACCCTGCACTGCCGGGTCGAGCTGCGGCAGCTCTCCGCCCGGGACTCGGCGCGGGTGCAGGGCGGCATCGGCTCCTGCGGCCGGGACCTCTGCTGTGCCACCTTCCTCACCGACTTCGAGCCGGTCACCATCCGGATGGCGAAGGACCAGGACCTGCCGCTCAACCCGCTGCGCATCTCCGGAGCGTGCGGCCGGCTGATGTGCTGCCTGAAGTACGAGCACCCGCTCTACCAGCGGTTCCAGGAGTCCGCCCCGGCGGTGGGCAGTCGGGTGACGACGCCCGAGGGCACGGGCCGGGTGGTGGGGCACAGCGTGCCGCGCGACGCGGTGACCGTACGCATGGACGCGGACGGCTCCCGGTGTTCCTGCTCGCGCGCTTCGGTCTGCGGGCCGCGGCAGGCCTACGAGAGCCGTGGCCAGTCGGTCGCGGAAGCCGAGGAGGGCTGACCGGCCCCGCCCGACAGCCTGACGCCCGCTCGACGTGAAAAGAGGGTCGCCCCCCGCGTCGGGAGACGCGGAGGGCGACCAGGGTGCGGGGGAGAGGCCTACCGGACGTCGGTGAGGCCGTAGGCGCGGTCGATGGTCTGCACGACGCGGTTGCCCGAGCGGTCCCATGCCTCGGTGCGTACGGAGACCGCCCCGGTGGTCTTCGCCAGCTTCGGGTGCACGACCAGCGCGTGGTAGCTGCCGCCGAGGCCCGGCACGACCACCGCCTGCTTCCAGGTGGCCCCGTCGTCGTACGACACCCAGGTACGCAGCCCGGCGATCCGGGGCGCGTTCGACGCGGCGTGCGGCGTGACCTCGAACCGGTACGCCCGCCCGGCCTGCGTGGTGTCGGTGAGCGACAGGTCGAAGTCGTGCTCGAGCTGGATCAACGGCTGCCAGTCGCACGTGCCCGTGCCGATGTTGATCTGCGCGGTGTAGCACTGCGCCGGCTCCCGTACCGTGCCGGTCGCGCCGGCCGAGCGGAACGTCCAGTCGGTGGCGATCCGCTTCGCCAGCGTCTGCCCGGAGAACCGGTCCTCGCGGACGGTCCGCAGCGTGTACTGGCCCGGCTCCGGAGACACCGTCCAGTGCAGGAAGTTGCCCCCGCGGCCCGGCGGCGGGTTCGGGGCGATCCGGACGCCGTCCCGTTCGAGCGTCGCCTGCACCCGCCGGGCCCCGGAGACGGAGCTGGTCAGGTCCGCCGCCGACGACGAGCGTTCGAGCAGGTAGATGGTGTCCCCGTCCCGGCACGACATGCAGGTGTGGGCCTGGGGCGGGTGGCTCGGCAGGGTGCCCAGCACGACGGGCGGCTGGTGGATCTTCTCCGTCCGTGTGAGCGGCCGGGTGAACGTCCCGACGTGGTCGCTGCCGCGGCTGGCGTCGTCGGCCCGGTTGATCACGGTGAAGTACCGCGCCCAGAGGACGTCCGGTCCGGTGACGTTGTAGTACTCGGTGCGGGCGATCGGCACGTCGTAGTCGTGCGCGGCGTTGGCGCTGAAGGTCTGCCCGGGGACGTAGGTGTGGCTGACCTCGTGCGCGTTCGTCTGGTACTGCGGCGACGGCACCTGGGCGTGCTGCTCGCTGCGCACCTGCACGAGGTCGCGGTGGCGGACGCTGTCGACCGGCTTCGCCGGCATCCGGTCGGCGGTGTGGTGCCGCAGCTTGTACTGGTACGGGCTGACGAGCTGCGCGTCGATGTCGACGTACGGGCGCTTCGCCCCGGCGATCACCTTCGCCACCTTCGCCCCCTGCGCGCCGTCGAGCCAGAGCAGCGGCAGCCGGGGCTTGACGATGTCGTACGGGGGGATCTGGGCGGGCAGGCCGATGTCGTCGCGGCCGACGAAGTACTGGAGCACGCCGGCCGCGCCGGCCTTCGCGGCCTGCTCGATCTCGTCGACGTACCAGCTGTTGGCGGGGCTGTCGAGCAGCACCAGCTTGCCCTTGACGTCGCGGCCGGCCAGCAGGTCGGCCCGGCTGGCGAGCTGGAGCCGCTGGTCGGTGGCGAACTTCGGCGCGAACTCGCTGTCGGTGAGGTAGGTCGGGTTCACCCGCAGCCGGCCGTTGCCGTGCACGGTGGTGGTGGCCTCCGGCGCGGCGCGGAGCTGCTCGAACCAGGTCCCGTACTTGCCGATGGTCGGCTTGGCCCGGCTCGGTACGACGTGCGTCCGCCAGCTGTAGGCGTGGCCCGGCCCGGTGTACCAGACGCTGGAGTAGGTCAGGCCGGACGCCGTGGAGAAGGTGCTGCCCATGGCGAGGTGCACCGCCTCGCTCGGCAGCGGCGTGTCGATCTTCTCGAGCTCCACCAGGTCGCGGGCGAGGTCGTACTCGAGGGTGGCGTCGCCGCTGATCGTGTACTGCGGGTTCTCCAGCCAGGCCTGGTGGCGGAACGCCTCGGTGTCGCCCCAGTAGGCGCCCCAGCAGCTCACGTGGTATTCGCCGTCCGGGACGTACCCGACACCCTGGATGACGTTCTGGCCCGGCACACCACCCATCATGACCAGGTAGGACGTGTCGTCGCGCAGGTTGCGGAAGTCGCAGGGGGCGTTGCCCATCGCGATGGGGTCGCCGGGCACGCCGACGATGCGGGTGGTGATCGTGCGCATCGGCGGTTGCCGGACCAGCCCGACCGCGAGGGTCAGCCGGGTCCCGGTGGCCTCGTCGGTGGCCACGAGCGAACCGGTGTAGCTGCCGATCTCCAACTCGGCGGCGTCGAGCGAGACGGTGACCTGCCCGGTGCCGCCGGCCGGCACGGTGACCGTGGCGGGGGTGGTCAGGGCGGCGCTGGCGTCGCCACCGGAGATCCGGCGCAGGGCCGGGGTCAGGGTGAGGGTGACCGGCTGCGCGGTGGGGTTGTGGTAGCTGACCTGCCGGTCGAGCCGGGGCTCGGTGTTCGGGGAGACGGTGCCGAAGTCGACGTTGACGGTGCCGGTGGTGACCTGCTGACGCACCGCGCGGGCCAGGTCGAGCCGGCCGGCGCCCTGCTCGTAGGCGGTGTGGCCGGTGTCCTTGCTGGTGCCGATCAGCGTCGGCTTGAGCTGGGCGGCGGTCCAGTCCGGGTGCTGCTGGGCCAGCACGGCCGCCGCGCCCGCCACGTGCGGGGTGGCCATCGAGGTGCCGTTCGCCGAGGTGTACCGGTCGTCGACCGGGGTGCCCATCGAGGTGCCGGCGGCGCGGGCCGCGACGATCCCCACGCCGGGCGCCGAGATGTCCGGCTTGATCGCCCGGTCACCGACCCGGGGGCCCCGGCTGGAGAAGTCGGCGAGCTGGTCGGTCTTGGAGGTCGCGCCCACGGTCAGCGCCGCGTCGGCGGCGCCCGGGGCGCCGACCGTGTTCTCCCGGCCGGAGTTGCCCGCGGCGATGACGAACAGGGTGCCCGTCTCGGCGGTCAACCGGTTCACCGCCTGGCTCGCCGGGTCGGTGCCGTCGGTGGGCTCGCCGCCGAGGCTCATGCTGACGACCTTCGCGCCGCTGGTGGCGGCCCACTCCATCGCGTCGATGATCCACGACATGTCGCCGTTGCCGCCGTCGTTGAGCACCTTCGCGACGAGCAGGTCCGCGCCGGGAGCCACGCCCTTGCGCGTGCCGCCCGAGCCGGCGCCCGAGCCGGCGATGGTGGCCGCGACGTGGGTGCCGTGGCCGTGCCCGTCCGTCACCGACTCGACGCCCGGCACGAAGCTCTTCGAGCCCACGACCTTGCCCCGCACATCCGGGTGGTCGGCGTCGATGCCGGTGTCGAGCACCGCCACCTTCACCCCACTGCCGTCGAGCCCGGCGGCCCACGCCTGCGGCGCGCCGATCAGGGGCACGCTCTCGGCGAGGTCGACCTTGACCTTCTGGTCCAGCCACACCTTGCCGACCCCGGAGGCCAGCGACGGTCCGGTGCTCCTCGCCGCCGGTCCACGGGCAGCGGCGGCCCGGTCGGCGCCGCCGGTCAGCGCGGTCCAGAAGTCAGCGACGCGGGCCTTGTCCACGGACAACCCGGCGCCGGCCACGCTGGGCAGGTCGCGTCGCACGGTGGCGCCGGGCAGCGCCACCGGGGCGGCCGCCCGCGCCCTCGTGCCCGTGCCGTAGCTCACGATCACCGGCATCGACTGGGCGGCGTCGTCGCCGTAGCCGTTGCGGGCCAGGTACCGCACGTCGAACAGTTCCTGGTCCAGCAGGCCCCTGGCCACCAGATCCTGCGCGGACTGGGGGATGACATAGACCCCGGTCGGGTCCGAGTAGGACCGGAACGCGTCCGTCGCGGCGGGGCCGTCGGGCGAGCTGATCACCGTGGCGCTGCTCCGGCCGTCCGCCCCTTCCGCGTACCGCACCCGGTGGCCGGTGATCAGGGTGACGGTCGCCTCGAGGGCATCGCCGGTCGCGGTGGTCACGGTGGCCGTGGCGGTCGGGTTCGGCCCCGGCTCGCCCACCGTCGGGGCGGCGGTCACGGGTGCCGGGACGCCGACGGTGGCGGCGGCCACCGCGACGGCGAGGCCGCAGGCGACCCCGCCACGCCGTGATCGCCGTGGGATCAGGCTCGACATGGATATTCCTCTCCGAGGGGGTGTACGCAGGGGGAACGGATGCGTCCCGTGGAGCTTCGCAGCGGGTCCGGCGTCACGGAAGCTGTCCGTCTGCCTGGTTCACGCCACTGGCGTGAATGGGGCACCCTCTGAAGGGGATCCGCGTCTTCGCAGGTGACGGTGGGTACGGATCGGATCACTCGGCCAGACGAACAGCCGCACGACCCTTGTCGCCACCGCCGGCCGGGGGCAGCATGACCGGATGCGGGATGATCGACGGCCGTTCCCCGACCTCGGCCTGTCTCCCGGGCAGCAGGCCCTCTACGAGTCGCTGGTCGCCAGCGCGGACCCGGTGTCACCCGACATCGCGGGAACCGCCGACTTCGCGCGCCTGGCCGAGCTGGGCCTGGCCACGCGGCTGCCCGGTCAGCCTCCCCGATGGACGGCGGTGGCACCCGACGTCGCGCTGGGCTCCCTGCTGACCGAGCGCCGGGAGTCCCTGCGGGAACTGCGCCAGCGGGTGACCCGGATGGCCGACCGGTTCCAGCGGGCCGCGACCGCCGAACACTCGGAACTGGTCGAGGTGCTGCACGGGCGCGACGCCATCCACGCCGCCTTCCAGGAGCTCAGAGGCAGCGCCGAGCGGGAGTTGCTGATCTTCGACGCGCCGCCGTACCTGAACGCGTTCGCGGTGCCCGCCGAGGAGGCGGAGCGCCGGGAGGTGCGGATGCGCACCATCTACGACCGGGAGGGCGTGGCCATTCCGGGGCGGCTCGCCAAGCTCGCCCGCTTCGTCTCGGCGGGTGAGCAGGCCCGGGTCGCGGACGTCCCGATGAAGTTGATGCTCTGCGACCGGCGGGTCGGCCTCGTGCCGCTGCGACCGGACCTCGCGCTGGAGACCTGCCTGCTGGTCCGCGACTCCGTCCTGCTGTCGGCGCTGCTGGCCCTCTTCGAGAGCTTCTGGGAACGGGCCGTGCCGCTGGACGTGGGGGTGCGGCAGCGGGTCGAGTCGGACCCGGACGCGCCGTCGGACCTCGAACGCGACCTGCTCGCCCTGCTGGTCGCCGGACTGACCGAACAGGACGTCGCCGAGCACCTCGGCTGCCACCCGCGTACCGTCCGCCGGCACATGAACCGGCTGTTCGCCCGGCTCGACGCGGTGACCCGGTTCCAGGCCGGCTACCAGGCCGTCCAGCGCGGCTGGCTGACCGCCGAGGACCGGGAGGAGCTGTGTACGAACTGATCGGCGACGCCGAGGAGACGGCCTACGATCTGCTGCTCGAACGCCCCGGCACCACCCTCGCCGAACTCGCCGCGATGTGGTCGGGGCCGGGCCGGCTGTCCGACGCGCTCGCCCGGCTGGAGGCCGCCGGCCTGGTCGGCGTCAACGCCGGAAACCCGCCCCGCTACACCGCGTCCGCCACCGACGTCGTCGCCGGGCTCCTTTCGGAGCGCGAGGCGTCCCTGGACCGGACGCACGACCACGTCCTGCGGCTCACGGAGGCGTACCGGGAGGCCCGCGCCGACGTCGACCCGCACGTCGTCGAGGTGGTCCGGGGCCGCCGCGCGATGGAGCAGGCGGTCAACCAGGTGCAGCGCAGCGCCCGACGGGAGCTGTGCTGCTTCGACAAGCCGCCGTACCTCCACCTGGAGAGCACGGCCGCGACCGACCGGGAGCTGCTCGCCGCCGGAGTGCAGAGCCGCTGCATCTACGACCGGGCGGCCGTGGAGGAGAGCGGTGGCCTGCCCACGATCGAGGAGCTGATCCGGGTCGGGCAGCAGGCCCGTGTCCTGCCCGACCTGCCGATGAAGATGTACATCGCCGATGGTCAGCGGGCGATCCTGCCCATGCAGCCCGGCCCGATCGGGCAGGAGAGCGCCATCATCGTCCACCCGTCGGCGCTGCTCGACGCGCTGCGTACGCTGTTCGACAGCCTCTGGCACCGGGCGGTGCCCCTGCACCTGCCCGCCCACCGCGGTGGCGGCGAAAGCCGGAACCGCACCACGGAGATCGACGACGGGCGGCTGGTGGTGCTGCTGCTCTCCGGGCTGACCGACGAGGCGATCGCCCGCCAGATCGGCGTCGGGTACCGCACCGTGCAACGGCGTATCGCCACCCTGATGAGCGACCTGGGCGCGCGCACCCGGTTCCAGGCCGGCGTCCAGGCGGCGTTCCGCCAGCTGTCCTCCCGCCCCGCGGGTGGCGGCAGGCCACCGCTGCCCGACTAGCGGCCGGCACCCCGGCCGCCGGCCGGTGCGGACCTGGTGCGTCTCAGACGATGGTCGTGGGTGGTTCGGCCAGGCGGGGGCGCAGCGGCCGCTTCGGAGCCAGCCAGGAGGACTCCGGGGACTGGTCGGGGTTGACCTGCCAGTCGCGGGACACCCGGTCGACGGCGATCGGGTAGATCGTCAGCGTCCCGTCGGGATCGATGCGCAGCCGCAGGAACGCCTTGGCGTCCTCGATACCCTGCCCGGCGAAGAGCTCGTTGAGGTTCACCCCGAACGCGCCCGCCACCAGCAGGTACGCGGCCACCAACTGGCTCGCCACCAGCCCGCTCACCGGGCCGTAGAGCACCGCCGCGGCGACGGCCGGCAGCGGCCACGGCCAGTCGTAGAAGGGCAGGGCCAGCCAGGCCCAGGTGCCGGCGGCGGCCAGCCCGATCTGGGCCAGGCCGTGGCCCACGCCGAGGATCCAGTGCCGGGCGTGCCGCTTGCCGCCGGAGCTGGGCGGCTTCGCGAAGAACGCCGCCGCGAGCATCGTGACGATCAACATCGCCATCAGCGGCACGCTGAACAGCCGCTGCTCGGTGCCCTCCGGGTTGCTCGCGACGCCGGCCATCGCCAGCATCAGCAGCGTCTGCAGGGTGCCCAGCAGGGTGGTGAAGCCCGGGTTGCGCAGCGGCAGGCGGGGGAAGATCCCCCACGCGTACCGCCGGGAGCGGGCCTGCTCCGGGTAGCGGCCGGCCAGCTCGTACGGGTGGGAGGCGCTGGCCCGCCGGGCGAGGGTGTCGCGCGGCGGCACCTCGATGCGCTCCGGGAGCTGGTGCGTCGGGTAGAGGTACGCGCCGCCGCCCCCGCAGGTGATCAGCTGCCGGTCCGGGCCGGCGTAGCGGGCGTAGTGGTGCAGGTCGCCGGAGATCAGCAGCCGCACCTGCGCCCCGGTGGGCGCGACGATCGTGCGGATGAAGTAGTCGATCGAGTCGTACGCCGTGGGGTGGTCGACGGCCTTGACCCACGTCGGCGCCGGCACGGCCACGATCACCCGGCTCTGCGGGCCCAGCCGCTCGGCGACCCGGTCGAAGTAGGTGAGCTGCGGGTCGTCCAGGTACGAGCCGGACTGGTCGTCGAGGCCGAGCAGCCACCAGTCGGCGGGCAGCTCCACGGCGAAGTACGAGCGGGACTGCCCGGTCTCCCAGCCGCCGAAGTGCCGGTCCCGGGACCGGACGAAGAGCCGCAGGAACGCGGTCAGGCCGTCGTACCAGTCGTGGTTGCCGGGGACCGCGAAGAGCGTGGGCCGCTCGGGCGGGGTGACCGGCAGCGCGGCCTGGTAGGGCCCCTTGCACCGGTCCTCGTACGCCTCGAAGGCCGCCGACGGGTAGACCTGGTCGCCGCCCATCACCAGGGTCTGCGCGCGGGGCAGCCGGTGCCCGTCCACCTCCAGCTCGGGCTGGGCGATCAGGTACGCCACCGAGTAGGTGGCGTTGAAGCCGTCGCCCAGGTCGGCCACGTAGTCCAGCCAGAGCCCGCCGTCCGGCCCGACCTGCCGCGCGATGCCCGCGTCGAGGGAGTTCTGCAGCTCGCGCTTGTCCAGGTACGCCCCGAAGAGCATCGCCAGCAGCGTACGGATGCCGGTGCTGATCAGCAGGAACGGCGCGAGCCACGGCACGGGCTTGCGCGGGGTGAAGCCCAGCTCCCGGGGATCGGTGCCGCGTGGCCGGCGCGCCGCCCGCCCGCCGGCCGACTCGCTCGTGTGGGCACTCTCCGCCGCGCCGTCCTGCGGATCCACGTCGGGGGCGCGATCGTCGTTCACCCGCCGCAGCGTAGTCCCGGCCGGCGGCGGTCGCTGTCCGGCGGACGACGGTTCGGGGTCGGATGTCCGGATGGGGAACCCGCTCGGCCCGTCGGCGGGTCGTGCCGTACACTTGCTGATCGTTGCCGCCTTAGCTCAGTCGGCTAGAGCGACGCACTCGTAATGCGTAGGTCGACGGTTCGATTCCGTCAGGCGGCTCGGTGAAGAAGCCCAGGTCAACGGCCTGGGTTTCTTCGTTTTCACGGTCGGTCGTGCGGCCGTCCGCGGGGTGATCGGGGAGGTGCGGGTACCGGTGACCCGAGGGGGCTGGCTCCTTGCCGGGGCAGGGTTCCTGATCTGGGCGTCCTCCCCGCTCCTGTGGGTGGCCGGAAAGCTCCCTCTGGACGTCAGCCTGTTCGTCGGCTCGACCGCTCTCCTCCCGTGGATGATCTACATCGGGACCAGGAAGTCGGACACGGGAGGCCGTCGGTAGCGACGAGCCCCCGTCCGCGCGGTCGTCCGAAACGTCGTCGGCCGTCTGTCGTACCGTCGACGCATGCCCGCTCCCGATGACGTCCTGGCGGCCCTCCGCGACTTCGTGGCCCGCGTCGACGCGCTCGATCCGGCCGCCGCGCCGCAGGGCGAGCTGGTCGTCGGCCTGCGGGGCGTGGAGTCGCGGCTGGCGCTGAGCGCCCCGGTCGCCCGCGCCCTGGTGGAGGCGTTGCGGGCCTACCACGACCCGCGCGACCGGGGTCGCTGCGACCACTGCGGCGGCGGGCGACTCGACGACAACTTCCTGTGCGGAGACTGCGGCCGACCCAGCGGGCTCTTCGGCCAGTTGGTCTCCGAGCGGGCCGCCCGGCACACGGAGCAGGGCGCGGTCCCGGCGGCGCCCGCCGCAGGCGGCCGGCACGCCCGCGCCGACGGTCGCTGACCCGGCGGGCCCGGCCCGAGCGCGCGGTGCCGCGACCCTGCCGGCGGTGACCACGGCCGGGAGGCATGGCCAATCCCCGACTTTGTCGGTCGTCGTCGCTACCCTCCCGGCGTGACTGATCTGGTGGATGGCGTGCGGGTGCCGAGCGCCGAGGAGGAGGCCCGGTTCTGGGCCCTCGTCGAGGCGGCCTGGGAACGGCTCGGCGACGAGCCCGCCGCGCTCCGGCGGGCGTTGCCGACGCGGGACCCGGCAGCCGGCGACGAGGGCCTGTACGCCATCGACGCGTGGCTCGACCGGTTCCTCGACAACCTGCGCCAGCTCGCCGAGGGACTGTCCAGCCGGGAGCTGACCGACCTGGACCGGGTGCTCGAGCGCAAACTGCACGACATCGACCGGGCCGACGTGCACGAGGTGACCGACGGCTCCGACGACGGTTTCCTCTACTCCCGGGGCCACATCGTCGCGCTCGGACGGGATTTCTACGAGGCGGTGCACGCCGATCCGACCGTCGCTCTGCCCGACACCGCCTGCGAGGCCATGTGCTACTTCTTCGCCAGGCTGCACAGGGAGCGCTTCGGCGCCTGGCCGGAGACCGGCTCGGGCATCTCCCGCGAGTCCTGCACCAACCCGGCCGGCTGGAGCGCCTGACACCATCCCCGCCGCGGCGGGGGCAACCAGGAGTTCCGCGCGACGGCCCGCACACTGACCGTACGCAGTCGTCAACCCTCCGGAGGCAGCCTCATGCAGTACGTACCCGTCGTCGTCGCCCTGCCGATCGCCGACCGCCCCACCTCGTACCGCTTCTACTCCGAGGGGCTCGGCCTGGAGGCCGTCGGCGAGTTGGCTGAGGACGGCATCCCCGAGCCCCTCCAGTACGCCGTCAACGACGGCCTCCGCGTCATGCTGGTGCCCACCGGCGGCTTCGGCTGGGTCATCGGCGACCACGAGGTGGCCCCGCGCGGGCAGAGCGAGTGCCTCGTCAGCCTCCCGGCCGCGACGCCGGCCGAGGTCGACGCACTCGTGGGGCGGGCCCGGGCCGCCGGCGCGCAGGTCGTCGTCGAGCCGGCTGCACAGCCCTGGGGCTACACGGGCACCTTCGCCGACCCGGACGGTCACCTCTGGACGGTGCAGGCCGACGGGCGCTGACGCCACCGATCGGACCGGGACGGGCGGACGGCCCGGTTCGCGGGGAACCGGGCCGTCCGCCGACAGGGGCAGGCGTGCGGGGAGATCAGAGGGTGCGGTGCGGGTAACCGGCGGTGCCGGGCTCCGGAACGACCTCGACCTCGGTCACCACGTACTCCGTGTCGGTCGTGGTGGTGGCCGGCCGGTCGTCGGCGTCGGAGCGACGCTTAGCCGCTGCGGCGGCTCCGGCGGCTGCGGCGGCCCCGGCCACGGCGGCGCCCGCCGCCACGGCCTTGCCGGAGACGCCGGCGCTGCCGCTGTCGCCGCGGGTGGCGGCGGCGTGCTCGACGCCCGGGGTGCCGACACCGAGGCCGCTGTCGACGGTGCCGCGCCAGGCGCCGGTCTCGACGCCGCGCTCCTCGATGTACGTCTTGAACTTCCGCAGGTCGGATTCCGCCTGCCGCTCGATGATGTTGAGCTTGTCGCCGGCCTTCTCGAGCAGGCCCTCGGGCTCGTACTCGAGGTGCAGGCTGACCATGGTGCGGCCGGCGTCGACGGGCTGGAAGTAGACCGCGCCGGCGTTGGTCACGCCCTCGGTGGCCGCCCAGGCCACCTTCCGGTCGGGCACCTGCTCCAGCACCCTGGCGTCCCACTCGCGCTGGACGCCGCCGATCTCGGCGACCCAGTGCATGCGCCTGTCGTCGAGCTGGCGCACCTCACGGACGCCCCCCATGAAGCGGGGGAACTCCTCGAACTGCGTCCACTGGTTGTACGCGGTGCTGACCGGAACCTGTACTTCGATGGACTTCTCGACCTTCGTGGTCATGTGCGATCCTCCTCGTCAGGTCGAACTTCTCGTTCGGCAGGTAGAGCCGTCGTCGTCGACAAAACTCCTACCCCCGCCGAGGGCACTCAATCGCCGGACCTGCCGAGACACCACATTGGAGGGCCGCCGATCGCCCGTCGGGGCCGGTCAGCCGGCCTGTTCGGGGAGCCCGCTCAGGCGGCGTACCGGGGAGAAGGCGACCCACAGCACCCCGGCCAGCGCGCCCGCCGTCGCGATCCACAACGCCGGCCGTACGCCGAGGGCGCTGCCGAGCGCGCCGCCGAGCAGCGCGCCGATCGGCCGGATGCCGTAGTTGATGGTGCGCCGGGCCCCGGCGATCCGCGCCAGCAGCGCCTCCGGGGTCAGCGCGGTCTGCACCGAGCCGACCGTGATGTCGAGCAGCATCACCCCGACGGCGGAGAGGAACTCGGCGGCGAAGAGCATCCCGACCACCAGCGGTGTCGGCCCGCCGGCGAGGGGGATGAGCACCAGGGGGGCGGGGAAGAGGACGAACCCGGCCAGCAGCGTCGGGCCGACGCCGAAGCGGCGGACCAGCCGGCCGGTGAGCGCCGCCCCGATCAGGCCGCCCACCGCGCCCGCGCCCAGCACGGCGCCCAGCAGGCCGGGCGCGAGGCCCAGCTCCTGCGTCGCGTAGAGCACGAAGAGCGCGATGAACATGAAGTTGAACAGGTTGATCGTGGTGGTGCCGAGCACGGTCGCGCGCATCATCGGCGTCCGCGCGATGAACCGCAGCCCGGCGCCGAGGGCCAGCCCGCCGCCGCGCGTGGGCGCCGGCTCCGTCGGCCGGATCCGCACCAGGAAGTACGCGGACGCGACGTACGACAGCGCGTCGGCGACCAGGGCGATCGGCGCGGTGAGCACCTGCACGAGGACGCCGCCGATGCTCGGCCCGGCCACCAGGGACATCGCCCGGCTGCCGTTGATGAGGGTGTTCGCCTCGACGTAGTCGGCGCGACCGACGACGGAGACGAAGAGCGGCCCCCGGGCGACCTCGAAGATCACGGCGAGCGTGCCGACCGCGAAGGCCGCCAGGTAGAGCTGCGGCATCGTCAGCAGGTCCAGCACGTACGCCACCGGCACGGCGGTGAGCAGCAGCGCCCGCCCGAGGTCCGTCAGGATCATGAGCCGGCGCTTGTGCGGGTACCGGTCGACCCAGGCGCCGGCGAGCAGCGAGAAGAGCAGGTTCGGGGCGAGCGCGGCGGCGGTCAGGTAGCCCATCTCGGCGGGGGTTGCGTCGAAGACGAGCACGGCCAGCAGCGGCAGGGCCAGGGTGGAGATCTCGTCGCCGAAGTACGAGACGGTCTGCGCCGACCAGTACCGACGGAACACGCGCTCGCGCAGCAGCCGGGGCAGCGGGCCGCGCCGAGTGGGACCGCCGGGCGGGGCGGCAACCGGGATGCCGGTCGCCTGACCACTCACCGGTCGCCCCGCTGCTCACCGAGGTCGCGGGCAACCCGTCCGCTGACCGCAGGCTCCCCGTCCCCGCCGTTGCCGGCGCCGGTGGCGTCGGCGAGGGCTTCGGTGGGTGGCGGGTCGGCGAGGAGCGCCAGTCGGACGAGGCTGACCTTCCGGCTGCCGGCCGGACGCTTCGCCGGGTCGGCGATCCGGTCGTCGTACTCGGTGATCAGGGCATCGATCCGTGCTCTCAGCGCGGCCATCTCGTCGACGGTGACGTAGACCGGCCGGTCGGTGAAGCCGGTGACCGCCCGCCAGGCCGTCGGTTCCTCGGCGCGCCGGGCCAGGAACTCCTCGGCCTTGCGGACGTAGAGGGCGAGCTGGACGGCGCTGAGTTCGTCGACGGCCGCACGGGTCTGCGGGTCGTCCGAGACGTCGTCCCAGGAGGTGTTGAGGGCCGTGGCCCGCCAGGGCCGCTCGCGGGCGTCGGCGCCGGGTGCCCGCTCGGCGAGCCCGTACTTGGCGAGCTGCCGGAGGTGGAACGAGCAGTTCGGCACGCTCTCGCCGAGCCGCTCGGCAGCCTGGGTCGCGGTCATCGGGCCCTGCTGGCGCAGCAGCCCGATCAGCGCCATCCGCAGCGGGTGCGCGTACCCGCGCAGGGCCTTGGGATCGGAGAGCTTCACCTCGGGTAGCGACATACCCTAAAGCTATCTTTATAAAGAACCCTTTAGCAACATCCCGGCCGCCACCACGCATGACCAACACCACCCCGCCGATGGCAGCCCGACACCGCGTCAGACGGAGGTGATCAGGACGCCATGGACGTCAAACGCGCCCCTTGACGTCCATGGCGTCCTGATCACCAAGGGGCTCACTGGGGTGGGCGCCGTGCGCGTGGCGCGGTGGGGCAAGGGGGTGCCGCATCTCCAGGCGCTCTGATCCCCAGAGGGCCCAACTGGGAGAGGGCGCCCTGCCCGCCGTTGATCCAGGTGCCGGCGCCGTCGCGGCTCGGACGGCAGGCGGGACGCGGCACGGAGGGCACGGCCCAGTGCGGGGGCGGGCTCAGGAGCTGACGGCGAGGCGGCAAGTGCGGACAGGGGAGGGCTCAGGGGCTGGCAGCGAGGGGTCAGGTGTAGATGGTGGTGGCGTAGCTCGGGCCGTAGTGGCGTTCCAGGTCGGCCAGGCTCTCGGCCGGGTTCTCGACCTCCTTGATCAGCCGGGCCCGGGACGGCAGCGCGTCCGGCTGCCAGCTCTCCGGCTGCCACAGCTCGGAGCGCAGGAACGCCTTGGCGCAGTGGTAGAAGATCTGCTCGATCTCCACCACCACGGCGAGGATCGGGCGGTGCCCCTTGACCACCATGTCGTCGAACCACGGCGCGTCGCGGACCAGTCGGGCCCGGCCGTTGATCCGCAGCGTGTCCGTACGCCCGGGGATCAGGAAGATCAATCCGACGTGCGGGTTGTCCAGGATGTTGCGGTAGCCGTCGGCGCGCCGGTTACCCGGTCGCTCCGGGACGGCGATGGTCCGCTCGTCCAGCACCAGCGCGAAGCCGGGCGGGTCGCCCTTCGGCGAGACGTCGCAGCTGCCGTCCGCGCCGGCCGTCGCCACCAGACAGAACGGTGACGCGGCCAGCCAGTCCCGGTCCCGGGCGTGCAGGACGGGCCGCTCCTTGGTCACCGCGCGGGGCATCGGCGCCCCCAGCAGCTCGCGCAGTTCCTCGTGCGAGGTGATGTCCACCGTCACGTGATCCTCCCCCGTGCGTTGACTCCGGTGGCGGGGTGTCCGCCACGAGTCAGCCTAGAGCGCGACCAGCGCGAGGTTTGTCCCTCCAGGCCGGGGGTACCGCCTCACCCGACCCGCCCGGGGAGACCGACCCGACCCGCCCGGAGAGACCGAGCAGTGGAGGCCCGATGGAGAGCCGGCTCAAGGTGCTGGGCCATCCCGTCCACCCGATGCTGGTCATGTTCCCGGTCGGCCTGCTGGTCACCGCGGTCCTGTTCGACCTGGTGGACACCGTCGGCGGGCCGGACTTCCTCGGCGAGGTCGCGTACTGGAACATCACCGTCGGCCTGATTGGCGGCCTGCTGGCCGCGGCGGCCGGGACGTTCGACCTGCTGGCCATCCCGTCGGCCACCCGCGCGAAGCGGGTGGCGCTGACGCACGCCGCCGCCAACGTGGCGGTGATCCTGCTCTTCGCCGCGATCTGGGTGGTCCGGCTCAACGCCGAATCCCGGGCCGCCGGGGGCGCGCTGATCGCCATCGAGGTGGTCGCGCTGGCCATCCTCGGCGTGAGCGCCTGGCTGGGCGGGGAACTGGTCGACCGGCTCGGCGTCGGCGTGGACCGGGAGGCCGGGCTGGACGCGCCCAGCTCACTGCGATCCCCGGCGGCCACCCACCGGATCGGAGAGGTGCAGTGAGCGAGCGCAGCGAGCGGGTCGTCAGCGGAGGGCCGGCATGAGCGAGCAGAGCGGCGGGACCGGCCGGGGTTGGCGCGGCCGGCAGCAGGGCTGGGATCCGATGGGCGAACTCCAGTCGCTGCGTTCGGAGCTGCGCCGGCTGGTCGGCGGCCGGACCGGGCCGCCGGACGTCGAGATGGCCGAGACCTCCGACGGCTGGGAGGTCGTGGTGCGGCTGCCCGGGGTGGCGCCGGAGGAGGTGGCCGTCGAACTGGACGACCGCGAGCTCTGCGTCCGGGCCCGCTCCGAGGCCGAGGTCAACGCCGACCACGGCATCCCCGGCGGCTTCGAGACCCGGGGCTTCGAGTACCGGGTCGACCTGCCGTCCCGGGTGGACCCCGACAGCATCGACGCGGTCATGGACCACGGCCTGCTCCGGGTGCGGCTGCCCCGGGCCGCCCGGCCCGCGCCGCGCACCATCACCGTCGGCCGCACCGGCCCCCGACCCGCCGGCCCCGACGGGGGTACGCCGAGCGTCCTCGACCCGGCCGCGGACCGGGAGATGCACCACCCGGACATCGCCGTCGGCGAGACCGACCGGCCGTAACGAGCCGCGTGGGCACCCCGAACCTGCTCGGCCCGGCCACCGGCCGCGTGCCCGACGTCGAGCGGATCGCCGTGCTGCGCGCCAACGCGCTCGGGGACTTCATCTTCGTCCTGCCGGCGCTGGACGCGCTGCGGGCCGCGTACCCGGAAGCGGAGATCGTGCTGCTCGGCGCGCCGTGGCACGCGAAGTTCTGGCGCGACCGGCCCGGGCCGGTGGACCGCGTGCTGGTGGTGCCGCCCGTGCCGGGGATCCGGGGTCCAGATCCGGGCGAGCCGGAGTCGACGCTTGACGACTTCCTGGCGGCGGCCCGCGAGGAACGCTTCGACCTGGCGTTGCAGCTGCACGGCGGCGGGGCCAACTCCAACCCGTTCGTCGCCGCCCTCGGGGCGCGGGTCACCGCCGGGCTGCGCGCCGAGGACGCACCGCCGCTGGACCGCTGGACCCGGTACGTCTACTACCAGCACGAGGTGATCCGCTACCTGGAGGTGGCCGGCCTGGTCGGCGCGGGCACCACCACGATCGTCCCGGCGCTGGCCGTGACCGACGCCGACCGGGCCGAGGCGGCCGAGGTGCTCGGCCCGGCGGAGCGGCCGAGAGTGGCGCTGCACCCCGGGGCCACGGACACCCGCCGCCGGTGGCCCGCCGGACGTTTCGCCGAGGTGGCCCGCGAGCTGGTCGGCGACGGGTACGAGGTGCTGGTCACGGGCACGCCCGCCGAGCAGGACGTGGTGGACCGGGTGGTCGCGGCGGCCGGGGTGCCGGTCCGGCCGCAGGTGGGCACGCTCAGCCTCGGTGGCCTCGCCGGCTGCTACGCCGGCTGCGAGCTGGTGGTCTCCAACGACACCGGGCCACTGCACCTGGCCGCCGCCGTGGGCACCGCGACCGTCGGCATCTTCTGGGTCGGCAACCTGATCACGGTCGCGAACCTGCTGCGCGGCCGGCACCGGCCGATCAGCTCGTGGACGGTGCTCTGCCCGGTCTGCGGGGTGGACTGCACCCCGGGCATCTACCCGCACCGCCCCGGCGACGGCGAGTGCCCGCACCGGGACTCCTTCGTCACCGACGTGCCGGTGGTCGAGGTCCTGGAGGCGGCCCGCGAGCTGCTCCGCCCGCAGCCCGGAGCACCCTGAGCGGCCCGTCGGAGCCGGGCCGCCCGGCCGGTACGACCGGTGACCGGCTGTGCCGCGGGTCAGCCGTGGAAGTCGGCGTTCACGGAGACCTCCGCGAAGCGGCCGGCAGCCAGACTCTCGCGGGTAATCGTGTAGTAGACGGTGG
This sequence comes from Micromonospora sp. USAFONa4, assembly GCF_057197825.1. Lineage (NCBI taxonomy): Bacteria > Bacillati > Actinomycetota > Actinomycetes > Micromonosporales > Micromonosporaceae > Micromonospora > Micromonospora sp. USAFONa4. The sequence continues at coordinate 3,848,320 of NZ_CM170072.1, forward strand.
CGTAGTCGGTCCCGAAGCCCTCGCCGACCTTCTCCTCGTTCAGGAAGAACTCGGCCAGCAGCACCTCTCCCCTCTCCTCGTTGACGGGAACGCCAAGGCCACCGGTGTTCGACAGCCCGTGACCACCGAGGACGATTACTTCGTCGGCGTCGTGCTCGTCGCCGAGGCTCCACACGATGCTCCTGTAGTCGGGCTCGTCGTCGCGGTCGCCCCAGGTGTAGCCGGGAGTGACGGAAGGGCGCTCGGGCAGGCTCCAGTTCGGCGTGGCGTGCAGGGGGAAACGGTCGTACGGGTCCCAGCCGGAGGGTGGTTTTGTCTCGGCGACCGTCGCGCCGGCCGGCACGTGGATCACCTGACCGGTGTAGGTGGGCATGTCCGGCTCCACGAAGAACACCAGGGTGCCGTCGCTGGGCAGACCGAGGTCGAGCGCGCCGTCGGGGAGCGCGGCGAGGTCGATCGAGGCCAGGTGGACGGTGTCGTCCGGCCAGACCACCGAGGCGGGCAGCGAGGGCGTGCCGCCGAAGTGCCCGACCACGGGGCCGCTGCCGTCCTTCTCCAGATAGAGGCAGGGGCGCGCGAGGCGCAGCCACCAGTCGATGGCGTCGTCGGGCATTTCCTTTTTCTGGGCAGCGGCGCGGAACGCTTCCAGTTCATTTACGGACCGCATTGTGGCAAGGGGGTGAGACGACCGGTGACTGGCACTCACACCCGCTGAGGCGCGTCGTCGTCGGCGAGCACGACCTCCCACGCCTCCACCTCCCGGTCGGTGACCGTGGTGGGCGACTCCAGGTGGTACGCGCCGCTGGGCAGGACGCCGGCGCCGCCGAAGCGCGCCAGCACGGCGAGCTGGGCGGCAACGTCCTCGCCCTGGTGCTTCTCGTGCACCCGCCGCCAGAAGTCGAACCCGCCGGAGTCGACAAGCTTCGCCCGGTCGTAGAGCACGCAGCCGCCGATCCAGGACACCTTGTACGCCCGCCAGGCACCCGACGGCAGGTCGAGCTGCCGTGTGACGTGCAGCAGGTTCGCCGCCGAGTGGATCGACGCCCGCTCCCACTGCGGCGTGCCGGGGCGGATCCGTTCCGGCGTGGGCGGGCCGGTCCACTCCTCGTAGTGCCGGTGCGTCTCCGGCCGGACGTCGTCGGCGTACGACAGCCCGTGCACCGCGTTGCCGACGAAGCCGCAGCCCAGCTCCTCGACGGCGGTGACCAGCCGGCGCAGCGTGCCCGGCTCCAGCCAGACGTCGTCGTCGAGGCAGAGCACGTACCGGGCGGCGGACGCGGCCAGCAGGTACGCCCGGTGCTCGGCCAGCCCGCGCCGGGGCAGCCGGCGGGTCAGCAGCACGGGGTGCCCCCGGTGGCGCAGCGCCCGGACCATGGTGGCCGCCGCCGGGTGCCGGTACGCGGCGTCGCCGTCGGACTGGTCGCTGACCACCACGCCGAAGCCGGGCACGCCCTCCTGGGCGGCCAGCCCGGAGAGGGTGACCGCCAGTTCGGCGGGGCGGTTGCGGGTCGGGACCAGCACGTCGAGCAGCCGGTCCGTGCGGAACCCGCCGGTCGTGCCGGGGTCGAGCGGGCGGTTCACGACGGCTCGGGCGTCAGGGAGGTGTCCTCCTGCGGCTCCTGGCCGTGCGCCCGGATCCGGTCGATGATCGCCGAGGTGGACCGGTCGGGGACGTACCCGAGGGTGCGGACCTGCCCGCCGAGGCTGCGTACCAGCGGCGCCTCGGGCACCATCTCCGGCGGGTAGTCGCCGCCCTTGACGTACACGTCGGGGCGGACCGCCTCGATCAGCTCCGCCGGGGAGTCCTCCTCGAAGACCACCACGTGGTCGACGCAGGCCAGCGCGGAGAGCAGGGCGATGCGGTCCTCGACCGGGTTCACCGGCCGGTCCGGGCCCTTCAGCCGGCGTACGCTGCCGTCGGAGTTGACCGCCACCACCAGCAGGTCGCCGAGCGCGCGGGCCTGCTCCAGGTAGCGCACGTGGCCCCGGTGCAGCACGTCGAAGCAGCCGTTGGTGAAGACGATCGCGCGGCCCGCCCGGCGGTGTTCCTCGACGATCGCGGCCAGCTCGCCGGTGCCGACCAGCGCCCGGTGGCCCGCCCCGTCGACCGGTGCGTCCAGCGCGACGAGCAGGTCCTCCCGGCGGCACACGCAGGTGCCGGTGTCCGAGACGGTGATGGTCGCCGCGAGCTGGGCCAGCTGGGCGGCGGTGGGCAGCGGCGCGTCGGCGGCCAGCGCCAGCGTCATCGCCGCCAGGTACGCGTCGCCCGCCCCGACCGCGTGGCTGGCCGGCACGGGGGTGCTGTGGCTGCGCCGGGGCTCGCCGTCCGCCCCGCCGACCACCGCGCCGTCGGTGTCCAGGGTCACCGCCACCACGTCCGCGCCGGTGTGCGCGCGCAGCTCGGCGAGGCGGGACTCGGCCAGTACGGCCCGGTCGACGCCCTCGCCGGCCGTGGCGTTGACGGTGACGCCGGTGCCGGTCACGGTGAGCCCGTTGCCGGTCATCGCCACCCGGCCCTCGCCGGCCGTCGGCTCGCCGGTCGGGTTCGTCGGGCCGGGGCGGTGGGCGGCGGGGTGCGGCGCGAGACCGCCGGGGGAGACGCCCACCGTGAGTTCGGAGGGGCCGTCGGCCGGGTCGCCGTCCGGGTGGTGCAGGTGCAGCCCGGCACCGGGCGCCGGGCGGGCGCCGGCGGCCCGGGCGAGCAGCCGGGTCGCCTCGGCGAAGCTGGGGGTCACCACCGTCGGGGCCAGGCCGCGCCAGTCGGCCAAGTCGTGGGCGTCCAGCGCGACCGTCGCGTACCGCTCCCGGTGGGTCACCAGCCAGGCGCGCACGGGCGCGGGCAGCGCGCCCAGGCCGTAGTCGCAGACCACCAGGGTGGGCGCCTCGCCACCCGCCGCGCGCAGCTCCTCGGTGGCGCAGTCCAGCGCGGTGAGCAGCCGGGCCACCCCGTCGGCGTCGAGCACGTCGTCGGGGTCGCCGGAGTCCTCCCGGAGCAGGATCTGGTTGCCCGCCAGCATCCGCCGCTTCACCGGCGTCGGGCGTGCGGGCTGGTTGACCGTACGGTCCCAGACGCCGGCCCGGTCCAGACAGTCGTGCAGTTCGTCGCCGGCGACGTCCGCGCCGACCGGTGCCACCAGCACCGCCCGACCCCCGAGTGCGGCGACGTTGACGGCGGTGTTCGCCGCTCCGCCGGCCGCGGAGATCCGCCGGCGCAGGGTGAGGACCGGGGCCGGCGCCTCCCGGCAGAGCCGGTCGGACTCGGCGAAGCGCCACTCGTCGAGCATGGCGTCCCCGACGACCAGGACGGGACGACCCAGCCAGCCCTCCACCACCGCGGCGAGCCGGCGCTGTTCCGCTGCTCCTCCTGCCATGCCGTCCCGGGTCCCCCGGGGCATCCGGGCCAAACCTGCCGCCGCCGGGGAGGGGTTTCGGGCACCGGGCCCCGGGAAGGGACGGACGGTACCCCCGGAGAGGAGAGAGACCGAGATGGCAGCGACGACACTTCAGGGCAAGCGGATCGCGTTCCTGGCCGCCGACGGCGTCGAGGAGGTCGAGTACGTCCAGCCCCGCGAGGCGGTGGAGCAGGCCGGCGCCACGGTGGAGCTGGTCTCACTCAAGCCCGGCACCATCCAGTCCTTCAACCACCTGGACCAGTCGAAGACGTACGACGTCGACGTGACCGCGGCCGACGCGGACGCGGCCGGCTACGACGCGCTGGTGCTGCCGGGCGGGGTGGCGAACCCGGACTTCCTGCGGGCCGACGCGGACGCGGTGCGCTTCGTCAGGGCGTTCTTCGACGCCGGCAAGCCGGTCGGGGTGATCTGCCACGGCCCGTGGACGCTCATCGAGGCGGACGTGGTGCGGGGCCGCCGGCTCACCTCCTGGCCCAGCCTGCGCACCGACCTGGCGAACGCCGGCGCGGACTGGGTCGACGAGCAGGTCGTCACGGACGGCGGCCTGGTCAGCAGCCGCAAGCCGGACGATCTGCCGGCCTTCTGCGCCAGGATCGTCGAAGAGTTCGCCGAGGGCCCGCACTCGTCCCGCTGACCGATCGTTGGTCGTGAGGTCGGTGGCCGCAGTGCCACCGGCCCCACGATCGACGAGGTGCCCTACGCTCCGCACGCATGTTTCGGGTGAGCGGGGAAAGGAGGCGGGATGACCACGGAAGCCCCGGCGCTCGGCGGGCGACAGATCCGGCTGCTGATGTTCGGCCTGATGACCGGCATGTTGTTGGCCGCGCTCGACCAGACCATCGTCGGCACCGCGCTGCCGACCATCGTCGGCGAGTTGGGCGGGATCAACCACTACTCGTGGGTGGTGACCGCGTACCTGCTGGCCTCCACGGCCTCGACGCCGCTCTACGGCAAGATGGCCGACCTGTACGGGCGACGCCCCGTCTTCCTCTTCTCCATCGGCACGTTCCTGCTCGGCTCGCTGCTGGCCGGCCTGTCGCAGGACATGACCCAGCTCATCGTCACCCGGGGGGTCCAGGGCCTCGGCGCCGGCGGCCTGATGACGCTCGCGTTCACCATCATCTCGGACGTGGTGTCGCCCCGGGAGCGCGGTCGCTACCAGGGCCTGTTCGGGGCGGTCTTCGGCCTCTCCTCGGTCGCCGGGCCGCTGGTCGGCGGATACTTCGCCGAGACCGACTGGCGGTGGATCTTCTACATCAACGTGCCGCTGGGGATCCTGGCGATCGTCGTGTGCTCCCGGGTGCTGCGGCTGATCCCGTTCACCAGGCGCGACCACTCGATCGACTGGCTCGGCGCGGCGCTGCTGGTCGCCGGGGTGAGCAGCCTGCTGCTCGCGCTGAGCTGGGGCGGCAACGAGTACGCCTGGGGCTCCGGGGTGATCATCGGCCTCTTCGTGGCGGGCGCGGTGCTCGGCGTGCTCTTCGTGCTCCAGGAGGCCCGGGTCGCCGAGCCGATCCTGCCGCTGCGGCTGTTCCGCAGCGCCACGTTCGCGCTGGCCAACTCGGCGGGCTTCGTGCTCGGCCTGGTGATGTTCGGCTCGATCATCTTCATCCCGCTCTACCTCCAGATCGTCCGGGGCGCCTCGCCCACCCGCAGCGGCCTGCTGATGCTGCCGATGATGGCCGGCATCATCGTCACCTCGGTGCTGACCGGCCGGGCGATGAGCCGGATCGGCCGGTACAAGTGGTTCCCGGTGTCCGGCGCGGCGGTGCTGCTGGTCGGCATGCTGCTGTTCACCCGGCTGGAGGTGGACACGTCGCTCTGGGTGGCCTTCGGCTACATGGTCGTGATCGGGATCGGGCTGGGGCTCTGCATGCAGTCGCTGATCCTGGCCGTGCAGAACTCCGTGTCGATGCGCGACCTGGGCGCCGGCACCTCGTCGGCGACGTTCTTCCGGTCGCTGGGCGGCTCGTTCGGCGTCGCCATCCTCGGCGCGGTGCTGTCGTCGCGGCTCACCTCGGAACTCGCGGACCGGCTGCCGGGCGCGATCGCCGTACTGCCCCCGGAGCAGCAGGCCGCCGTCGCGGCGAGCGGCGGGGCGGACGTCTCGGTCAACGATCCGGCGACCATCCTGGCGCTCCCCGCCCCGGTACGCGCGGCCGTCCAGGCGGCGTTCGTCGAGTCGCTGCACCTGGTCTTCCTGACCACCGGCCTGATCGCGATCGTGGCGGTGCTGGTCACCCTGGCGCTGCCGAACGAGAAGCTGCGCGGTGCGGGCCCGGGCGGCGGCGCCACGGGCGGCACGGACGGCCTCGGTGGCGAGGGCCCGGCGCCCGGCGGCAAGCCGCTGGACAGGGAGTCGAAGGAGGAGGCCGCCGCCGAGATGGAGGCGAAGAGCCAGACGATGCTCTGACCGGCCCGCCCCGGTCCCGGCCCCGGCTTCCGGGCGGGGCCCTGGCGGTCCCGATCTCGGTCTCGGCTCCCGTCCCGACCTGGGGCCCGAGCCGGGACCGGTCGGGGCCGGGGCGGCCCGCCTACTTGAGGATCAGCCGGTTGGTCTGCTCGAAGACGTCCAGGTCGGCGACGGTCTCGGCGACGCTCGCGGAGAGCGGGGCCGGCAGTTGCGCCCGGTGGAAGAAGCCCGCGTCGGTCGTCTCGTCGGTGACCCGGGTCAGCACGCCGTCCCACTCGTCGACCCGGAACGCGGTCGTGAAGATCTGGTACGTGTGGCCGTACATGTTGGTGTGGGTGCGGTCCGGGCCCGTGTAGAGGGCGAAGGCGCTGACCCGCAGCGCGCGCAGCCCGGTTTCCTCGCGGACCTCCCGGACGGCGCAGTCGGCGATGGACTCGCCCAGCTCCATCGCCCCGGCGGGCAGGGCCCACTGCCCGTTGTCGGAGCGCTGGATCAGCAGGAGGCGCCCCGCCTTGTCGCGGACCACGGCGCGGGCGCCGACGAACATCAGCGTCCGGTCACCGGCGAGCGCGCGTAGCTGTCCCACGTACGAATCGGCCCAGGAGATGCTCACCCGGACAATTTACGGTGCCGTTACGGTCTCGACCGGCATTCCAGGGTTCCCAACCTGTGACCGCCGACACTACTTTGTTACCCATGCGTAGCACGATGATGGACGCCCCCCTCCAGGTCTCCCGGATCCTCGGCCACGGCGCCACCGTGCACGGCACGGCGGAGGTCGTCACCTGGACGGGCGGCGAGCCGCGCCGGATGACGTACGCCGAGGTCGGGCGCATGGCGGCCCGGCTGGCCCACGCGCTGCGCGACGAGTGTGGTGTCACCGGCGACGAGCGGGTCGCCACCTTCATGTGGAACAACGCCGAGCACCTGGTGGCGTACTTCGCGGTGCCCAGCATGGGCGCGGTGCTGCACACCCTCAACCTCCGGCTCTTCCCCGACCAGGTCGCCTACATCGCCAACCACGCCGAGGACCGGGTGGTGCTTGTCGACTCGACGCTCATCCCGCTGCTGGCCCGGGTGATCGGCGAGCTGGGCACCGTGCGGCACGTGGTGGTCGTCGGCGGCGGCGACCCGGCCCCGCTCACGGCGGCGGCCGGCGACCGGATCGCCGTTCACCACTGGGACGCGCTGCTGGCCGACCGCCCGGACGTCTTCGACTGGCCCGAGGTGGACGAGCGCGACGCCGCCGCCCTCTGCTACACCTCGGGGACCACCGGCAACCCGAAGGGCGTGGCCTACTCGCACCGCTCGATCTACCTGCACTCCCTCCAGGTCTGCATGCCGGAGGGCTTCGGCCTCGGCCCGACCGACCGCGAGCTGGCCATCGTGCCGATGTTCCACGCGATGTCCTGGGGCCTGCCGTACGCGGCCTTCCTCTCGGGGGCGTCGCTGATCATGCCGGACCGGTTCCTCCAGGCCGCGCCGATCGCCGACATGATCGCCGCCGAGCGGCCCACCCTGGCCGGCGCGGTGCCGACCATCTGGACCGACCTGCTGGCCCACCTGGACGCCCACGACGTGGACAGTTCCTCGCTGCGGGAGGTGATCGTCGGGGGCTCGGCCTGCCCGCCGGCACTGATGCACGCGTTCGCCGAGCGGCACGGCATCGACGTCATCCACGCCTGGGGGATGACGGAGATGTCCCCGCTGGGCTCGGTCTCCCGGCCGCCGGCCGGCGCGACCGGTGAGGAGGCCTGGCGCTACCGCTACACGCAGGGCCGGGTGCCGGCCGGGGTCGAGGCCCGCATCGTCGGCCCGCTGGGCGAGCCGCTGCCCGCCGACGGGGCGTCGGTCGGCGAGCTGGAGGTCCGCGGGCCGTGGGTGACCGCGCGGTACGTCGGCGACGACGTGCCGGACGAGGAGAAGTTCCGCGACGGCTGGCTGCGTACGGGCGACGTCGGCACCCTCTCGCCGGACGGCTACATCACGCTCACCGACCGGGCCAAGGACGTCATCAAGTCCGGCGGCGAGTGGATCTCCTCGGTCGAGCTGGAGAACGCCCTGATGGCTCACCCTGCGGTGCTGGAGGCCTGCGTGGTGGGGGTGCCCGACGAGCGCTGGGGTGAGCGGCCGCTCGCCACCGTCGTGCTCCGCGAGGGGGCGTCGGCGACGGTCGAGGAGCTGCGGGAGTTCCTGGCCGGGTCGGTGGCCCGCTGGCAGTTGCCGGAACGCTGGGCCGTCATCGACGCGGTGCCGAAGACCAGCGTCGGTAAGTTCGACAAGAAGGTCGTCCGTTCCCGGTACGCCGGGGGCGAACTGAGTGTCCGGGAGCTGACCGCCCCGTAACGTTCTCAGGCGCATTGTCGCCTGTTGGGGTAGGGAACACTCCTGAACTCCCTCCCCAGGGGCGGCCCCGGCGTTCGCACCGCGCCGGGGCCGCCCGCTCCATGCGGGGTACCCGCACCGTCATTGTTGCGAAACTTGTTCGCCTCTGTGCCCACTACGGGGAAATCCGCCCAGCTCAGAGGGCTTTCGGCCGCCGGTCGTCACTCGTCCCCGCTGGTGGTGATCAGCACCTTCCCGACCACCGAGTTCTCGACCGCCTCGTGGGCCGCGACGGCCGCCGAGAGCGGGTGGCGGTGCAGCGGCAGGCCCGCGTCCTCGCCCACCCGGATCCCGCCCTGCGCCGCCGCGGCGGCCACGTCCACCACCGCCTGGGCCTTGGCTGCCTTCGGCTCGGTGTAGACGAGGACGAACTGGAACCGCGCGTTCGGCGCCAGCAACGGGCGGATCGGCAGGGTCACCTCGTCCCCGCCGTCGTCGGCGTAGACGCAGACCGCCCCGCCGCGCCGGAGCAGTTGGACGTCGGCGGCGGCGTTGCGCGCCGCGGAGACCTCGACGATGGTGTGCACCCCGTCGGGCGCGATCTTGCGGACCTCCTCGACCACGTCCTGCGTCCGGTAGTCGACCACGAAGGACGCGCCGGCCGCCGCCGCCAGCTGCGCCTTCTCCGGGCTGCTGACGGTCGCGACCACGCAGGCGTCCGCCCAGCGGGCGAGCTGGATGGCCGCGTTGCCCACCGCGCCCGCCCCGCCCTGCACGAGCACCGTGTGGTCGCTGAGCGCGCCCGCGTGCAGCCGGTCCGGCGTGTACTCGCCGGCCGTCAGGCAGCGGTGCGCGGTGAGGAAGGGGATGCCCAGGCAGGCGCCCAGCTCGAAGGAGGCGTCGCCGAGGGGCACCGCCTGCCGGACCGGCACCACCGTGTACTCGGCGGCCGTGCCCCACGGCCGCTGCCACGCGGCCTCCCACAGCCAGACCCGCTCGCCGATCAGATCCCGGTCGACGCCCTCGCCCACCGCCTCGATCACCCCCGCGCCGTCCTGCCCCGGCGTCTGCCAGTCACCCGGCATCGGCCCCTGCGAGCGGGACTTCCAGTCCGTCGGGTTCACCCCGGAGAACGCCACCCGCACCAGGACCTCGCCGGGGCCGGGCTCCGGCACCGGCCGGTCGAGAAGTTGCAGCACCGAGGCGTCACCGGTGCGCTCGTACACGATCGCCTTCATCCCCGTCTCCTCACCCGGCGGCCCCGGCCGGGGCGCCGTGGCTGCGGTACCCGGCGGATCCGCGCTCATGCCCGCGCCCGGCGGGTTGGGCCGGCGTTGGCTTCGGGGGTCGCCGCGTCAGGCGTGGCGTGTCGGCCCGGTGGGCCGCCTACCCGAGGCGGTCGACGGCCTGCGGGGTCAGCTCCCCGACCGCGCCCAGGAGCAGCGTCGCCAGGCGCTCGGCGTCCGGGTCCAGCGGGTACGCCCCGTGCGGCACCGCCACCACCGTCATCCGGGCGGCGGCGGCCGAGCGGACGCCGTTGGACGAGTCCTCCACGGCCACGCAGCGGGCCGGATCGACGCCCAGCCGCTCGGCGACCGCCAGGTAGACGTCGGGCGCCGGCTTGCCCCGCTCGGTCTCCTCGGTCGACAGCGTGGCGCCGAACGCCCCGGTCAGGTCCGTCGCGGCCAGCGCCGCCGCGATCAGCCGGGTCGGCGACGAGCTGGCCAGCCCCAGCGGCCACCGTCCGGCCAGCCTGCGCACGACCTGGTCGGCCCCGTCGATCAGCGGTACGCGCTCCGCGTACCGCCGGGTCATCTCCTCGATCACCTCGGCGGCGACCTGCTCGGGGCTGCGGTCGACGCCCAGCTCGCCGCTCAGGTAGCGGGCCCACTCGCCGGTGCTCATGCCCATCAGCCGACGCTGCGTGTCGGGCTGCCAGGTGCCGCCGTGCGCCGCGACGTACGCCCGCCGGACCTCCTCCCACACCGGCTCGGAGTCCACGATCACGCCGTCCAGGTCGAAGACCACCGCATCCGCCACGGACCCATCCTGCCCCATCTGCGGCGTCGGGGCCGGCGGGCGGGGGTCAGCTCCGCAGCGCGGGCAGGCCGATCGGGTTGCCCTCCGGGATGACGGTGTGGGCGGCGCGGGCGATCGGTTCGAGCAGCTCCCGCAGCCGCTCGGTGCGCTCCGGGCCCAGCGTCCGCCACGGGCGGGCGGCAGCGGCGTCGGTGGCGTCCTCGATCGCCTGGAACCGGGCGAGACCCTGCTCGGTCGGCTTCCCGTCCGGGGTGAGCCAGCCCCGCTCGGCCAGCCGGGCGCGGGCGGCGGCCCACTGCTCCTCCGACCAGCCGCGCCCGAGCAGGTTCAGCGGCGAGATGTCGACCGCGACCCGCCAGGCCAGCGTCTCCACCGGATCGAGGTCGGCCGCGACCAGGGCGGCGATGTGCCCGTCGCCGCGCTGCTCGCGCAGGGTGGTGGCGGCCTGCCAGAGCCGGGCCAGCGGGTACTCGCCGCGCGGCAGGGCGGCGTTGGCGGCGCCCAGCACCCGGCCGGCGGGCTCCGCCTCGGCGGCGGCGGCCTCCAGCAGCTCGGCCGCCTCGACGAGGTGCGACTCCGGCAGCTCGTAGGTCAGCTCGGCCAGCGCCTGCACGGCGCCCGTGAGCCGCGCCCGCAGCGCCTCCTGCGGGGTGGCCAGCCGCCAGACGGCCGGCAGCGCCCGCGCCACCGTGTGCGGGGCGAAGTTGAAGAACGCCGCCGTCACCGGGGCGGGCTCGGCGGCCCCCAGCGGCGCGGCCCGGCCGGCGAAGTAGCCGCGCCAGAAGCCCCGCAGCCCGACCGCCTCGAAGGCGGCCCGGGCGCGGGGGTGGAAGTAGGTGATCGCGTGGACCGGCTCGTAGTGGGTCCACAACACCCGGGCGGTCCGCCCCGCGTCGTCCAGCGCCGTCACGTGCACCTCCGCGTCCGGTCCGGTCATCACCCCGGACGGTCGGACCGCCCGGGGTGACGCTGAACCTACTGCCGGTGGCGGAGGGGCCGGAAGCCCTCTGTGGGCTACTGCATCAACGACGGGCGACATCCCGGGCGAACCGGGCCGCTATCGCGGGGCAACGGCCCGGTCACGGGGCCGACCGGGCCGGTGCGCGGGTCACTGGGCCGCGAGCACGTCCACGACGAAGCGCAGCGGGCCGGCGGGACGGCCACCGGGCGGGTTCGTGCCGTACGCCAGCTCGGCCGGAAGGTCGAGCTGCACGCGGCTGCCGACGGTCACCCCGACCAGGCCCTGGTCCCAGCCCGGGATTACCTGGCCGACGCCGATGGCGAAGGAGGCCGGCTGCCCGGCGTTCCACGACGAGTCGAACTCCTTGCCGTCCTTGTAGAAGACGCCGACGTAGTTCGTGGTGATCATCTGACCCTTCTTCACCGCCGGGCCGGTGCCCTTGATCAGCGGGGTCACGACGAGCTTCTTCAGCTCGCCCTCGCCGGCCGTGACCTTCGGCTTGGTGCCCAGGGCCGGGTCCGCCCCCTCCGGGAGCTGCGGGGCGGGGGGCGTGTCGGCGGCGGGGGCGCTGGCGGACGGGCCGGCCGAGGGGGCGCTGGCCGTCTGGTCCTTGTCGCCGTCGTTGTTGCGCCCGATCGTCACGAAGACGGTGATCAGCACCGCGACGACGGCGACCCCGGCGAGCCCGCCGGCCCAGGCCTGCCGGCGGCGCTTCGCCTCGGCCGCCTTCTGCGCGGCCAACTGGGCGGCCAGCCGCCGCTCCGACTTCTGGGACCGGTTCTGCGTACGCTCGCTCACGGCGTCGACTCCCTGCTGCGAAGGTGGTGGCCGGCATCGGAGTGCCGGGGGGAAAGCCGACGCACACGGTACCCGCCCGGCCGCCAACCGCGCCGCCTCGACCGGGGCCGCTCCCACCGCACGGGTCACGCCGGCCCCGGCACCACCATGAAGTCGGTCACGAACGAGGTGACCCGGCCGTCGGCGGTCCGCCCGATCCAGGTGCCGTAGCAGCCGTCGCCCCAGCCGGACCAGACCGTCACCACGTTGGCCCCGGTCGCCTCGTCGAGCACCGCGGCGACGTGCCCCGGCACCGGCCCGCCCGCGGGCTCGTCCGCGACGAAGACGTCCGACACCGCGTCCTCGCCCCACGCTTCCAGGGCGGCCAGCGCGGTGGGATCGGCCAGGGTGCCGATGCCGGTGTCCACCCCGTAGCCGAACCAACCGTCCGGCTTGAGGGCCGAGACGTCCTGGTCGCCGACCAGCGCCATCTCCCAGCGGGCCGTCGGCTCGTCGTGGACCACCAGTTCGAGGGCGGCCACCCGCCGGTCCGCCTCGGTGTCCTCGCCCCGCACCACCGCGATCCAGGCCCGGGCCGGGTAGCGACCGGGGGCCACCCCGACCGTGAACGGTTCGTCCTCGGGGCAGGCCACCGGGTCGCAGCCGACCACCCGCCCCGTCGGCAGCACGACGTCGCCCAGCGGGTGCACCTCCATGACGTACGTGGCGTGCTCGTCGGCGAAGCGGGCGCCGGGTGTCAGCAGCCGGTCCAGGTCGGGGGTGTACGGCATGGGGTTCCTCTCGCGGCGGGGGCCGGCGGAGCGTACCCGCGGCGATCCGCACCCGCGAGACCGCACCGCGCCGGCCGGCGGTTCAGCCCTCGAGATGCCGTGCCAGCGCCTGACGCAGGTGGTGCTTCGGGCGGGAGCCGACGATCGAGCCGACCACCTGCCCGTGGCGGAACATCAGGAGGGTGGGCAGGGACATCACGCCGTAGGTGCGGGTGGCCGTCGGGTTGGCGTCGGTGTCGATCGTGGCCACGACCAGCCGCCCGGCGAACTCCTCGGCGAGTTCGGCGAGGCTGCGGGAGATGGCCCGGCACGGCGGGCACCAGTCCGCCCAGAAGTCGACCACCACCGGCCGGTCGGCGGCGAGCACCACGGTGGCGAAGGTGTCGTCGGTGACGGCGGTCAGCGAGCCGCCCGGCGCAGTCTCGAGCATGTTTCCTCCCGTTGGGTGATGGCGTGGGCGAGTTGGTCGCGCAACTCCCGGCGGACCGCGTGCAGCCGGTCGATGCCGGCGTCGACCTCGGCCAGCTTGCGCCGCAGCACGGCCACCGAGTCGGGGCAGACGTGACCGGAGGCGTTGCCGGCCCGCAGGCAGGCGACGAACGGGCGGATGTCGTCAAGGCCGAAGCCCACCGCCAGCAGCGCCCGGATCTCGCGTACGACGTGCAGCTCCGCCTCGTCGTAGACCCGGTACCCGTTGGCCGAACGGGCCGCCCGGACCAGGCCGTGCGTCTCGTAGTAACGCAGGGCCCGGGTGCTCGTGCCGGCGCGCTCCGCCAGCTCACCGATCAGCATCCGACCCCCCCTCGTCCGACCCGACCGACGCTAGACCTTCCCACCGGCGTCAAGGCAACCTCAGATGTAAGGAAGGCACCTTGGCCAGGGGTCAGGCCGTCTTGCGGGCCGTCTTCTTCGCGGCGGCCTTCTTTGCGGCGGGCTTCTTCTCGCCCTCGGCGGCCTTCTTCGAGGCGGCCTTCTTGGCGGCGGCCTTCTTCGGCGCGGCCTTCTTCTCGGCGGCCTTCTTGGCCGGCGCCTTCGCCGCCTTCTTCTCGGCGGCCTTCTTCTGCGCCGAGCGGGCGGCCGAGATCGGGGTCGGCTCCCCGCCGCCGCCGGCCGGCGCCTCGCCCCGGGCGGACCGGGCGCGCTCGACGGACGCCTTCAGCGCCGCCATCAGGTCCACCGCCGCGGCCGGGGCCTCCTCGACCTCCTCCGGCTGGACCACCTCGCGACCCTCCACCTTGGCGTCGATGACCTCCTGCAGGGCCGCCCGGTAGTCGTCGGTGAAGGCGTCCGGCTCGAACTCGCCGGCCATCGAGTCGATCAGCGAGCTGGCCATCGCCAGCTCCGGCGGGCGGACCTTCAGGTCCTCGTCGAGGAAGCCGAAGTCGGGCTTCCGGATCTCGTCCGGCCAGAGCATCGTGTTGAGCAGCAGCACGCCCTCGCGGACCCGCAGCGTGGCGAGCTGCTCCCGCTGGCGCAGCGCCACCTTGACGATCGCCACCCGCTCCGAGTCGGCGAGCGCGTCGCGCAGCAGCACGTACGGCTTGGTGGCGGTGCCCTCCGGCTCCAGGAAGTACGCCTTGTTGTAGAGGATCGGGTCGACCTGCTCGGCCGGTACGAACTCCAGCACGTCGATCGCGCGCGAGCTGGACAGCGGCAGCTCGGCGAAGTCCTCGTCGGTGAGGATCACCATCTCGCCGCCGCCGATGTCGTAGCCCTTGGCGATGTCGTCGTAGGTGACCTCCTCGCCGCAGATCTGACAGGTGCGCTTGTAGCGGATGCGCCCGCCGTCCTCCCGGTGCACCTGGTGGAAGCGGATGTCCTTCTCCTCGGTGGCCGAGTAGAGCTTGACCCCGATGGAGACGAGCCCGAACGAGACGGCTCCCTTCCAGATGGCCCGCATCCTCGTGCTCCTCTCGCCGGTACAGCCAGGATCGCAAATGATCGAAGGCCACGCGAGCGCTTCGGTGCGCAAGTACAGTCGGGACGTGCCCGGCGCGCCGCTCAAGCCGATGCTCGCGATGACCGGGCAGCTCCCGGCGGGTGCCGGCTGGGCCTACGAGTTCAAGTGGGACGGCGTCCGCGCGCTCGCCGACATCTCCGGCGGCCGGCAGCACCTGTACGCCCGCAGCGGCGTGGAGATCACCGCCGCGTACCCCGAGCTCGCCACCCTGCACGAGCAGGCGGGCGACGCGCTGCTCGACGGCGAGGTGGTGCTGCTCGGCGAGACCGGCCAACCCTCGTTCACGGCCCTGGCGGAGCGGATGCACGTGCGCGACCGGAACAAGGCCGCCCGGCTGGCGGCGGTCGCCCCGGTGACGTACATGATCTTCGACCTGCTCCGGCTCGACGGCGAGGACCTGACCGGCCGGTCGTACGCCCGCCGGCGGGCGGCCCTGGACGGCCTGGCGCTCGGCGGCGCCCGGTGGGCGGTGTCGCCGCTCTTCGGCGACGGCCCGGCCACCTACGAGGCGGCCGGCGAGCACGGCCTGGAAGGGGTGATGGCCAAGCGGGTCGACTCGGTCTACCGGCCGGGCGTGCGCTCGCCGGACTGGGTGAAGGTCAAGCTGGAGGTCACCGGCGACTTCGTGGTCGGCGGCTGGCGGCCCGGGGCGCGCCGGATCGGCGGCCTGCTGGTCGGGGTGCCGCGCCCGGACGGGCGGCTCACCTACCGGGGGCGCGTCGGCGGCGGCATCGGCGCGGCCATCGAGCGGGAACTGCTCCGCGAGCTGGAGCCGCTGCGCGCCGGCGCGTCGCCGTTCGCGGGGGACGTGCCGCGCGAGGATGCCCGGGGCGCGATCTGGGTAACACCCCTGGTCGTGGTGGAGGTGAAGTACGGCCAGCGCACCCCGGACGGGCGACTGCGGTTCCCCCGGGTGCTCCGGCTGCGGCCCGACAAACCCGCCGAGGAGGTCGACGATGCCGGCTGAGCGGTTCAAGGTGGACGTGGAGGGGCGCGCGCTGGAGCTGTCCAACCTGGACAAGGTGCTCTATCCCGAGGCCGGGTTCACCAAGGGCGAGGTGATCGACTACTACACCCGGATCGCGCCGGTGCTCCTGCCGCACCTGGCCGACCGGGCGCTCACCCGGATCCGCTTCCCCAACGGGGTCACCGGCGGCTCCTTCTTCGAGAAGAACGCCCCGGCCGCCACCCCCGGCTGGGTACGCACCGAGACGCTGCCCGCGCCCGGGTCCAGCAAGGGCCGGGACACCATCGACTACGTGGTCGCCGACGACCTGCCCACCCTGGTCTGGCTGGCCAACCTCGCCGCGCTGGAGCTGCACACGCCGCAGTGGAAGGTCGGCGAGCACCCCGACATGATGGTCGTCGACCTCGATCCGGGGCCGCCGGCGGCGCTGCGCCAGTGCTGCCAGGTGGCGCTGCTGATGCGCGACCGGCTCGCCGAGGACGGCATCGACAGCTATCCGAAGACCTCGGGCAAGAAGGGCATGCAGCTCTGCTGCCCGATCGCCGGCAGCCAGTCCTCCGACCACGTGTCCGACTACGCGAAGCGGATCGCGCAGGAACTGGAGCGGGCGCACCCGAAGCTGGTCGTGTCGAAGATGGCGAAGAACCTGCGGCCGGGCAAGGTCTTCATCGACTGGAGCCAGAACAACGCCGCCAAGACGACCGTGTCCCCGTACTCGCTGCGGGCGCAGTCCGTGCCGTCGGTCTCCACCCCGCTGACCTGGGACGAGGTCGAGGCGGGTGCGGCGGGGAGGCGGCCGGCGACGAAGCCGTACACGGCGGGGGAGGTGCTCAAGCGGGTGGAGAAGCAGGGCGACCTGCTGGCCCCGCTGCTCGACGGCGGCCCCGAACTGCCCGCCCGCTGACTGCGGGGCACCTGACCACGTCCGCCGGCTCCCGACGCCGGCGAGCAGGCGTCTCCGACGACTACCGCATCGACCGCCATGATTTTGGCTGTTAGTATCCGACGACATTCGCGTCCGGCGTGAAAGAAATCTCAGCCGAGGTCGGCGCGCGTCCAGTCGGAGGATCGCCCATGAAACGGCTCATCGCCCGCCTCCTGGCCCTCGCGTGCGTCCTGCCGCTGCTGGCCCTGCCGGCGCAGCCCGCCGCCGCCTCGACACTGTTCCGCGGCCAGCTGAACGGGGGCGCCGACCCCACCATGACCTACTTCAACGGCGCCTACTTCCTGTCCACCACGCTCGGCGACCGGATCGGCATCTGGACCTCCCCGACGCTGGCGGGCCTGGCCACCGCGCCCGAGCGGACGGTGTGGCGGGACCCGGACCCGAGCCGCAACAAGCAGGTCTGGGCCCCCTCGATCCACCGCTTCGTCCGGCCCGAGGGACCCCGCTGGTACATCTACTACACCGCCAGCGACGGCGTCGACGCCAACCACCGCAACTACGTCATCGAGTCCGAGGGCGACAACCCGCTCGGCCCGTACCACTTCAAGGGGCGGATCGCCGACTACGGCGAGTACGCCATCGACGGCGAGCCGGTGACGCACAACGGCCGGTCGTACTTCGCCTGGACGGGCCCCGGCCGGGGGATGGGCGGGCCGGCGCAGCTCTACCTGCGGCTCATGACGTCGCCGTGGACCACCACCGGCAACCGCGTCGCGCTGCCGGCCGACGGCGGCTGCCACGAGGTACGCGAGGGGCCGACCGGCCTGCGCGGCCCGGGGCGGCTCTTCCTCGTCTACTCCGCCTGCGACACCGGCAAGCCGGACTACCAGCTGTGGATGAAGTCCATCGCGGACGGCGCGGACCCGCTGGTGGTGTCGAACTGGCGCCAGCACCCCGGACCGGTCTTCTCCCGCAACGACGCGGCCGGCGTCTTCGGCCCCGGGCACAACGGCTTCTTCCGCTCGCCCGACGGCACCCAGGACTGGATCGTCTACCACGGCAAGACCAGCTCGGCGTACACCTACGACGGCCGCACCACGCGCGCCCAACCGGTCGTCTGGAACGCCGACGGCACGCCGAACTTCGGCCGTCCGGTCTCCCTGAGCACGCCGCAGGTGCCGCCCTCCGGGGACCCGTGGGCCAGCCAGGAACCGGGCGCGTCGCGCGGGTACGTCTCCGGCGAGCAGCGGCACCACTTCGAGCGCGCCCCCGACGGCATGCTCTCGCACTGGTGGCGGGAGCCGGCCGACGGCTCGATCCACCGCGACACCTGGGGCGGTCCGATCGCGGGCCGGCCGACGGGCTACCCGGTCGGCGGCGAACAGCACGTCTTCGCCCGTACCCCCGAGGGGAACCTGCGGCACTGGTGGTGGGCCCCGGGCGGCAGCGTCCGCCAGGAGGACTGGGGCGCGGGCCTGGCCGGCGACCCGACCGGCATGCTCTACCTGAACGGGCAGAAGCACGTGTTCGGCCGCGGCACCGACGGCAGGCTGCACCACTGGTGGCAGGAGCTCGACGGCACGGTCCGCCGGGACGTCTGGCACGGCGGCGACGTGGTCGGCAACCCGGTCGCGTACGCGTTCCACGACGAGCAGCACGTCTTCGCGCGCGGCAGCGACAACACCCTGCGCCACTGGGTCTGGTACCCGAAGATCGCGAACAACCTGCCCAGGCTGGACGACTGGGGCGGTGTCGGGAAGGTCCACTCGGACCCGACCGGCTTCGCCTTCGGCGACCAGCAGCACGTCTTCTACCGGGCCGCCGACGGCAGCATCGAGCACCGCTTCTACTCCCACGACCTGGACCGGGTCTTCACCGACAACTGGGGCGGCAACGTCGTCGGCACGCCCTGGGCCATCCGGCAGGGCCAGACGCAGCAGGTGTTCGCCCGCTCCGCCGACGGCACGCTGTGGCGCATGTCGTGGCGACCGGGCGGCACGGTGACCACCGACAGCGGCGGCACCGGCGCCACCACCGACCCGGTGGCGCTGGCCTGGCGCGACGAGACCCACGTCTACACCCGGGGCGCCGACGGGACGCTCGTCGACCGGCACTGGCAGCCGGCCGGCGGCGCGGTCCCCACGTCGTGGGGCGGCCAGGTCGCCCCCTGAGCCGCGCGGCGGCGTCACCCCGGCCGGCCGGTGCGGCCCGGGTGACGCCGCGCCGCATCGGGTGGGCCCGCGCTCGGCGGCGTCGCCCGGCCGCCGAGGCGATCGGTCAGGCGGCCGGCCAGGTGGTGTACGAGATCCGCGCGTTCAGGTTGGCCGGCACGCCCAGCCAGGTGTAGCAGTTGACCGAGACGACGGTGTCCGCCCCGGACGGGGACCACCCGGCCAGTACGCAGTAGCCGCGCGGCGGACGCTGGAGACTGGTCACGAACGAGTTCACGAAGGCGGTGCCGTAACCGGTGCCCGTGCCGGCGAAGCGCGCCTGGTAGCGGCCGGTGCCGAGCACCGTGCCCGTCGTGCCGCCGAAGCCCGGGATCGTCGAGTTGTAGCTCTCGCCGCCGATCCAGGTGCCACTGACGTTCTCACCGTGGAACACGCCGCTGGCGAAGCGCGGCCCGAACGCGCGGCCCAGGAGGTCCACCCGGGAGCCGTACGTGACCACGAAGCGGGCGTCCACCGGCATGCCGGCGGCGTTCGCGCAGTGGACCACCCACCCGTCCGGCGGATCGAGCTGGCAGTGCACTGCGGTGCCGCCCAGCGCGGTCACGTGCGCCAACGGGAAGATCGCTCCGCCCTCGCTGGGCGGGTTCGGGTTCATCAGGAAGCGGTACCGGCCCTTGTCGAGGCGCTCGTAGGCGACCGTCCCCCCGGTCGAGTCGTACCGGTAGGCGGCGGGCAGCGTGCGTACGCCGGTCGGCTGCGCCTGGTCGGTGACGAACCACGCCAGCCGGCCCCGGCCGACCTGCCGGACGTTCGTGAAGGTGGCCACGAAGCGGCTGTCCGCCGGGCTGCCGGTCGCGGCGAAGCAGCGCACCTGGATCAACAGGTCCGGGGCGCCGATGGGGCTGCGGTACCAGCTCGCCACCGTGCAGAGAACCGGCCCGCCCCCGTACGCCACCGCGTGGGCCACCCCGCCGCTGGTCGCCGCCCCCTCCAGCGCCACCGTGTACGCCCCGGTGCCGGTCCGCCGCACCACGACGTCGCCGTCGCCGGAGTGGGCGCTGTAGCCGCCGGTGATGCGGTACTCGGTCGTGGTCGGGGCGTGCGCCCAGACCGTGGCGGTGACCGTGGGGTCGGGATCCGGCAGCGGGTCCGCCACGGCGGGCACCGGCCGGGCCAGCGCCGCCCCGGCGAGCAGTACGGCCAGCGCCACGGTGCCCCGCAGCGTCCCGCCCCGCCGGGTCCGGGGCACACGTTCGTCTGTCTGCATGACGCAGCCTCCCTGGGCCTCGGCGGACCGTCCGCGCCACGAGTGTGGCAACGCCGGTCAATGCCCGAACCGGTGCGGCGGCGCCGCCTGCCCGAACCACCGCGCCCAGGAGTGTGACGTCCGGTGTGGTGCCAGTGCCCGCGCGGTGCCCCTGGGTGTCCGCGCGGGTGCCCGGAACCGCGCATCGGTGCCCTACCGGCCCGTAGCCCGTTGAGTAGGCTGACCGCAGCCTGCCGAGGAGTGCGACATGAACATGACCGATGCCCTCGTCCGGGAGCCGCTGACCGGGGGCCGGGCGGCGGAGGTGGACCGGCCGCTGCTCACCTACCTCGACGACGCGACCGGTGAGCGGGTCGACCTGACCGCGACGGAGCTGGGCGGCTGGGCGGCGCGGGCCGCCGGGCTGCTGCGCGAGGGCTGCGGGCTGGGCGTCGGTGACCGGGCGGCCGTGCTGCTCCCGGCGCACTGGCAGAGCGCCGCCGTGCTGCTGGGCGCCTGGTCGGCCGGGGTGGCGGTGTCCTTCCGGCCCCGGGCGACCGCCGGCCTGCCGCCGGTCGAGCCGGGCTCCGACGAGCCGTACGACGCCGTCTTCGTCAGCGCCGAGCGGCTCGACGACTGGCTGGAGGACGTGCCCGAGGCGCGGCACCGCTTCGTCCTCGGCCTCGGCGTCACCCCGCGCGCCCCGGCCCCCGAGGAATACCGGGACTGGCTGGCCGAGGTGGGCCGGCACACCGACGCGCTGCCCGCGTCCGCCCCGCTGACCAGCGCCGACGCGGCCAGCCCCGACGGTACGAGCTACCGCGAGTGGGGCAGCGTCGCGCTGGCCGTCGCCGAGCGGCTCGACCTGCGGGCAGGCGACCGGCTGCTGGTCGACGTCGCCGAGCACGAACAGCCCGTGTACTGGTTGCTGGCGCCGCTGGCCGTCGGCGCGTCGGTGGTGCTCTGCGCCAACCTGGATCCGGCCCGGTCGGACGCCCGGATCGCCGCCGAGCAGATCACCCGGGTGCTCTGATGGCCGGGATCTACACCGAGGCGAGCATGTCGCTGGACGGCTACATCGCCGGCCCGGGCGAGAGCGGCTTCGACCACCTCTTCCACTGGTACGGCAACGGCGACGTCGCCACCGCCACCGCCAAGCCGGAGATGACGTTCCGCACCTCGCAGGCGAGTGCCGGGCACCTGCGGCACACCCTGGACGACACCGGCGCCCTGGTCGTCGGCCGGCGGCTGTTCGACCTGGTGGACGCCTGGGACGGCCGGCACCCCATGGACAAGCCCGTCGTGGTCGTCACCCACCACGTGCCGGACGGCTGGCCCCGGCCGGGCGCGCCGTTCACCTTCGTCACCGAGGGCGTGGAGGCCGCCGTCGCGCAGGCCAGGGAGCTGGCCGGCGACCGTTGGGTCGCGGTCAACGGCGGCAGCGTCGCCCGCCAGTGCCTGGCGGCCGGGTTGCTCGACGAGATCCGGGTCAACCTGGTGCCGGTGCTGCTCGGCGACGGCGTGCCGTTCTTCGACCACGTCCGCGACGCCCCCGTCGAGCTGTCCGACCCGACGGTCGTCGAGGGCGACCGGGTCACCCACCTCTACTACCGGGTCCGCCGACAGTAACCGTCCGAAAGGACGAAACGAGCCTCTTCCGGTACGCCCCGAACAGGCGCGGCGCGGGCCGCGGAACGCCCCGCGCGCCTTCGATCAGCGCTCCCCGACCCCGTGGCGTTACAGGGAGAACAGGCTCTTTCCGCAGGTCTGTTGCATGCGCGATCGACGTGGTCTCATACCGGGGAGACGACGTCATCGACCCTGGTCATGACAACCCCGCGTCGACTTCGCACCGCCTCCGTACTCCTGAAAGGTGCACCGATGCACAGGAGACCCATCTTCCGACTCGCGGTCCTCACCGCCACCGCCGCGACGCTCCTGGCGTCCGGCGGCGCCTACGGCGCGGTGTCGGCGGCGCCCGTGCCCGTCTCCCCGGGCGCGGCCGAGTGCGAGCCGGACGCCCACGGGCACGGCGCGGCCCGGCTCGCCGAGGGCGCCACGGCCAAGGAGCCGGAGCTCTACGCCAAGAACGAGGCGAACGCCTACGGCGTCATCAAGGACGCCCCGCGCCTGGCCAACGGCAGCGTCACCGTGCCGACGGTCTTCCACATGATCTCCGACCACCCGCTCACCGCAGCCGAGACGACCAGGTGGAACACCCTGATCGCGGCCCAGATGAAGGTGCTCAACGACTCGTTCGCGGGCCGTACCGCCGCCAACGCCTCGGACACGCCGTTCCGGTTCGACCTCGTCGACACGACGTGGACGGTGAACAGCGACTGGTACACCGTCGTGCCGGGCAAGAACGAGCGCGACATGAAGAAGGCGCTGTACACCGGCGACTCCGAGACCCTCAACGTGTACGCGGCCAACATCGGCGACGGGCTCCTCGGCTGGGCGTACTTCCCGAAGGGCTACAACAACGGCCGCGACTACATCGACGGCGTGGTCATGCTCGACGAGTCGATGCCGGGCGGCACGGCCGGCAAGTACGCCCTCGGCGACACGCTGACGCACGAGGTCGGGCACTGGCTGATGCTGGAGCACACCTTCGCGCACGGCTGCTCCGCCTCCGGCGACTTCGTCGCGGACACCCCGCGCGAGGCGGCGCCGCAGTTCAACTGCCCCGTGGGCGCGGACACCTGCACCGCACCCGGGCTGGACCCGATCCACAACTTCATGGACTACACGCAGGACTCCTGCATGAACATGTTCACCCCGGGTCAGGCGGACCGGATGAGCGACGCCTGGGTCGCGTTCCGGGCCGGCGGCGCCGGCTGACGCAGTGCTTCAGGTGGCGGCCGGTCGTCGACCGGCCGCCACCGTCGGCCCCGGACCGGCTGATCCCGGGCCGCGCCGGATCTCGAATCAGTCGAACGCGGCGGCGAACATGCCCGGCTGGTAGGAACCGCCTCGCTGATGCACGATCACGGCGAGCCGATTGGCCGCGTTGATCAGGGCGACCAGGGCGACCAGCGCGCCGATCTGGTCGTCGTCGTAGTGCTTGCGCACCTCGGCCCAGGTCTCGTCGGACACGCCCTGGTGGGCGTCGGCGAGCCGGGTGCCCTCCTCGGCGAGCGCCAGCGCGGCCTGCTCGGCCTCGGTGAAGACGGTGGACTCGCGCCAGGCGGCGACCAGGTTGAGCCGGACCGCGCTCTCGCCGGCCGCTGCGGCCTCCTTGGTGTGCATGTCGATGCACCAGCCGCAGCCGTTGATCTGGCTGGCCCGCAGCGACACCAGCTCCTGCGTGGCCTTGGGCAGCGGCGACTGCTGGATCACCATGCCAGCGTTCGCGAACCGCTTGGCGAACTTCCCGGCGATCTCGTTGTCGAACAGGTTGAATCGGGCGTCCATGCTTCCGTCCTTCACTCCCGGTGTTCGGTTGGACGAACACGAGATGCCGGCGAGCAGCGCCACGTGACGGTGCGGCCGGGTGACGACTGCCACAGCCGGAGGTGTCACAGAACGGCCGGGTCCGGCATCTGATGGGTGACGCAGTCGAGAGGGAACAGGAGCCACCCATGGTGGGTACGCCGCAGACCGCCGCCGACGATCGCCCGGGTCCGGCCACCGAGGCGTTCCTCGCTCACCGCAACCTGCTCTTCACCGTCGCGTACGAGATGCTCGGCTCGGCCGCCGACGCGGAGGACGTCCTGCAGGAGACCTGGCTGCGGTGGGCGGGCGTCGACCTGTGCGCGGTCCGGGACCGGCGCGCCTACCTGGTCCGCATCACCACCCGCCAGGCACTCGTCCGACTGCGTACGCTCAGCCGCCGCAGGGAGTCCTACGTCGGCCCCTGGCTGCCCGAGCCCCTGCTCACCGCTCCGGATGTCGCCGAGGACGTCGCGCTGGCCGACAGCGTCTCGATGGCGATGCTGCTGGTGCTGGAGACGCTGGCACCGACCGAACGGGCGGTGTTCGTGCTGCGCGAGGTGTTCGACCTCGGTTACGACGAGATCGCCGAAGCCGTCGACAAGAACCCCGCCGCTGTCCGTCAGATCGCACACCGGGCCCGGGCACACGTCGCGGCGCGCCGGCCCCGCCGGGTCGTCTCCGCGGCCGAGACCCGGTACGCGCTCGACGCGTTCCAGCGGGCGGTCGAGACCGGCGACCTGCAGAGCCTGCTCGACATCCTCGCGCCGGACGTGGTTCTCCTCGGCGACGGTGGCGGCGTCAAGCAGGCAGTCCCGCGGCCCATCCTCGGAGCCGACAAGGTGGCCCGCCTGCTGGCCGGCGGGTGGGGCAAGGTCGCGGGCAGCACGTCGTGGCGGCCGGCCCAGGTCAACGGCCACCCGGCGCTGATCGTCCAACTCAAGGGCGAGATGGACACGGTCCTGGCCGTGCGCATCGACGGCGGCCTCATCACCGGAATCTACGCCGTACGCAATCCCGAGAAGCTGTCCCACATGGAACGGGAGACCGTCCTGAGCCGGTGAGCCGGAAATCCTCGTCCACCATGGACGCGGTTCGATCCCGGTCCAGCTTGGTAGCGTGCCCCGTGCGTCCTTCCCTCCTGCTGTTCGCCGGTGGTGCGCTGGCTCTCGCGCAATCAGCAAGCGGAGCCCGCATCGTCCTTCGTGACGCGCTTGACGCGGAGGCGATGTACGGCGGCGGAACGGATGTCGTCCTGCTGCTGATGCTGGTGGTTACCTCGGTGACCGGTGCGGCCGTTCTGTTCGCCGCCGGTGGGCTGCTCGTTCGTCACCGGGTCAGGCCCGTCCGCGCCCTGCTTTGTCTGTGGACCGGTCCGATCCTCGTCCGGTCGGCATATGGCGGCTTTCTCGTGAGCGTCCCGAACGACGGTGGCCCGTTTCCGGCCTGGGCTGTCGTAACAGAGGTCGTCGCCGGTCCAGCTCTGGTTCTGACGGTGATCGCAGCAACGTGGTTGCTGTCTTGCGGTCCAGCCGCACCCAGCGAGTACGTGACGCACGTCCGTACCAGTGCGACCCGCAACCGCCCGCACATCGAGAAGTCGGCATCCGGGCCACGGTGAGCACGAGTTTCAGCCCGGGACAAAGATTCCGTCCACCCAGCAACTGGCCGATCACTACGACGTGTCGGTCTCGACGATTCACCGCGCAGTGGCAACGATGCGGGGGCAGGGTGTGCTCGTTGGTCGTCCGGGGCGCGGCGTTTTCGTCGCGGAGTCCACCCGGCCCTGAGCGTGTCGCTCGGGCGGGGCCGCTGTCCTCGCTGAGGCTCCGGCGGTCCGGCGACCATCCCTCATGGATATGACCCGACAGTGCGCAACATGCTCTTGAGATGCCGCAACCGATTCACTAGGTTCGATTGGTAGGCGCGATCAGGGACCGTCGGATCCGGGAGAGTGACCCCATCGCACACATCGAACTAGGGGTGGACGAGGCCGAGTTTCCGGGCATCCGTGGGCCGCTGCGCTTCCGGCCGGAGACCGGTCAACCGTTGCTGGAACTGGTCGAGGTGCTGCTACGGGGGCCGCACCCGCTCACGCCTGGGGAACGGGAACTGATAGCAGCGTACGTCTCCGGGCGCAACGAGTGCACCTACTGCTGCTCGGCGCACTCGGCGTACGCGGCGGCGCAACTCGACGAGGGCATGGCCCTGGTCGACCAGGTGCGCGCCGACCTGGACAGCGCACCGGTCTCCGCGAAACTGCGCGCCCTGCTGCGCATCGCCGGGGCCGTCCAGGTCAGTGGGCGCGAGGTCACTCCCGACCTGGTCGAGGCCGCTCGCGCCGAGGACGCCTCCGACCTGGAGATCCATGACACGGTGCTGATCGCGGCGGCCTTCTGCATGTTCAACCGGTACGTCGACGGCCTCGGCACCCGACCGGCGACCGACCCCGGGTGGTACGCGCAGGCGTCCGGGCGCATCGTCCACGCCGGCTACCGCCGGGTCGTCTGACGACGATCCGGTCGGCGCCACCGGACCGAACCGTCTGCCCACGAGCAGAATCCGGAGCATCAGGCCGCTAGCCGAATGGGGGCGTGACGTCATGGCGCACATCGACCTGGGCGTGGACGAGAACGAGTTCCCCGGCGTCCGGGGCCCGTTGAAGTACCGGCCGGTGACCGGCAAGCCGATGCTGGAACTGGCCGAGACCCTGCTGCGCGGGCCACTCAGCCTGCCGACGGCCGACCGCGAGCTGATCGCCGCGTACGTCTCCGGCCTGAACGAGTGCACCTACTGCTGCTCGGCCCACTCGGCGTTCGCCGCCGCCCTGCTCGACGAGGGCATCACCCTGGTCGACCAGGTACGCGCCGACCTGGACAGCGCCCCGCTCAGCGCCAAGCTGCGCGCCCTGTTGCACATCGCCGGGGCCGTGCAGCGCAGTGGACGCAGCGTCACCCCCGAGCTGGTCGGGGCGGCCCGCGCCGAGGGCGCCACCGACCTGGAGATCCATGACACGGTGCTGATCGCGGCGGCCTTCTGCATGGTCAACCGGTATGTCGACGGCCTCGGCACGTTCGCCCCGAGCGACCCGAAGTACTACGACGAGACGGCTCGGCGGGTCATCGGCGCCGGCTACCGCAACACGGTCTGAGTCTGGTTCTCAACCCGTACGTAGCTTGGGACGGCGATCGGGCATCTCGCGGCCAGTTGATTGGATCATGCACACTGCGACCGGTGGGCGTCGGCTGTGTGGACCGCCCACAAGCTTCGAAAGCTCAACTGGGGAGGGCCAATGCGTTTGCGCGCCTGCGCGGTGCTGGCTGTCGGTGTCCTGACGGCGGGTGTGGCCGGATGCGGAAGTGGTCCCGCCGCGCCTGCGGCACTTCCCGATCCGTGCGAATTGATCACCGGCGAGGTGCTGGATCGGCTCGCCCCCGGCTCGAAGCGGGAGCCGCGAGAGCAGTTGGGCGACGGCAGCGGTAGTAAGAGCTGCGACGTCGACCTCACTGCCGGCACCGGTTCCCTGCGCGGCGACCTGGAGGTGACGGTCGCGGTCGACGGCAACGAGATGTACGACGGCGGCTGGCGGGCCCGACAGTGCGCCGAGATCGGGGCCAAGCCGACGTCCAGCGGGCCCGGTGACGCCTCGTGTCTGGTGATTTCTCCCTGGGCGAACGGTGAGGCACGCATCGATGGCCGCGCCTGGGTCGACGGCGACTACGAGGTACGCGTGACCTACCAACTGGTCGAACCCCGGAACTTTCCTCCAGGCGCGGAGCAGGACTTGCGCAATCTCCTGGCGGCCGCGGTCGATTCCTTGCCCGTCGGGTGACCGCCGTCGGTGGCGCCATCCTCGGTGTCGATGGCGGCGCCAGAGGGTGATCGCGTAAGGACTGGGAAGTCGATCGGCCCGGTGGTACCGCCCGTCAGTCGACCGTGGGTAGCTTCGGGCCGAGGACGTCGTCGGCGTCGACGATCGTGTACGCGTACCCCTGCTCGGCCAGGAAGCGCTGCCGGTGGGCCGCGTACTCCGTGTCGATGGTGTCCCGGGAGACGACCGTGTAGAAGTGCGCCTGCCGACCGTCGGCCTTCGGTCGCAGGACCCGGCCGAGCCGCTGCGCCTCCTCCTGCCGGGAGCCGAACGTGCCGGAGACCTGGATCGCCACCGCTGCCTCGGGCAGGTCGATGGAGAAGTTGCCGACCTTCGAGATGACCAGGGTGCGGATCTCGCCGGAGCGGAACGCGTCGAAGAGCCGCTCCCGTTCCTTGTTCGTGGTGGAGCCCTGCACGATCGGCGCGTCCAGGTACTCGCCGAGCTGGTGGAGCTGGTCGATGTAGCCGCCGATGACGAGCACCTGGTCGTCCGGGTGCCGGTCGACAAGCGCCTTCACCACGGGCAGCTTCGTGCGGGCGGTGGCCGCCATCCGGTAGCGCTCCTCGGCCTCCGCCGTCGCGTACGACATGCGCTCCGCGTCGGTGAGCGTCACGCGTACCTCGGTGCACTCGGCCGGGGCGATCCAGCCCTGCTGCTCGATGTCCTTCCACGGCGCGTCGTACCGCTTCGGGCCGATCAGGCTGAACACGTCGCCCTCCCGGCCGTCCTCGCGTACCAGCGTCGCCGTGAGGCCCAGCCGGCGGCGGGCCTGGAGGTCCGCGGTGAAGCGGAAGATCGGCGCGGGCAGCAGGTGCACCTCGTCGTAGACGACCAGGCCCCAGTCGCGGGCCCCGAACAGGTCCAGGTGGGTGAACGTGCCCTTCTTGCGCGAGGTGAGCACCTGGTACGTGGCGATGGTGACCGGGCGGATCTCCTTGCGCTCGCCCGAGTACTCGCCGATCTCCTCCTCGGTCAGCGACGTGCGCGCGATCAGCTCGCGCTTCCACTGCCGGCCCGCCACCGTGTTCGTGACGAGGATCAGGGTGGTCGCCTTCGCCTCGGCCATCGCCGCCGCCCCGACCAGCGTCTTGCCGGCGCCGCAGGGCAGCACCACGACGCCCGACCCGCCGGCCCAGAACGCCTCCACGGCCTCCCGCTGGTACGACCGCAGCGTCCACGGCTTGCGGCCGTCCTTGCCGGCCTCGGCCAGCTCGATCGCGTGCGCCTCGCCGTCGACGTAGCCGGCCAGGTCCTCGGCCGGCCAGCCGAGCTTGAGCAGCGCCTGCTTGAGCCGGCCCCGCTCCGACGGGTGCACCGCGATCGTGTCGTCGTCGAGCTTCGCGCCGAGCATCCCGGCGAGCTTCTTGCTCTTCGCCACCTCGATCAGCACCAGCCGGTCCAGCGCCCGCAGGACGAGGCCGTGCGCCGGGTCGTTGGCGAGCTGGAGGCGGCCGTACCGGTCCATCGTCTCGGCCACGTCGACCAGCAGCCCGTGCGGCACCGGATAGCGGGAGTACTTGATCAGGGAGTCCACGACGCCCTCGGCGTCGTGGCCGGCGGCGCGCGCGTTCCACAGCCCGAGCGGGGTCAGCCGGTAGGTGTGCACGTGCTCCGGGGAGCGCTCCAGCTCGGCGAAGGGCGCGATGGCCATCCGGCACGCCTGCGCATCCGGGTGGTCGATCTCCAGCAGCAGGGTCTTGTCCGACTGCACGATCAGGGGTCCACCGCTCACGCCAGTGCCTCTCCTCCACGTCGGGTCGCCGGCTGTCCGGGAGGCGACTGACCCGCCCAGGCCGACCCACCAGTGTTGCACGCAGCCGGATGACCGCAGAAAAATCTGGTCACCTGGAGCAACCGGAGCGGCACTCGCAACGTCTAGCAAAGGGAACACCTGTCAGGGAGGCAGCATGAAACACGTCCGGATCAGCAGCCGGCTGCTCGCCCTGGCAGTGGTCACGCTGGTCGGTGCCGGTGCGTGCACGTTCGATCCGCAGGCCGGTGGCGGTGGGGGCGGGGGACCCGTCGCGGCCGGGGCTGCGGAGCGGGTAACGGGGGCGAGCGGCGCGCCCGGGCCGGACCAGCGGGCGCAGCCGACCACGGCGCCGCCGAAGCCCAAGGTCAAGCCGACGCGGAGCACGCCGCAACCGACGCGCCCCACGGTGCGGCCGACGCGCCCAGCGACGAAGCCCACCGTGTCGCCGTCCGTCGCCGGCTGCCCGCAGGGCGAGCACCAGCGCGAGGTGGAGGCATACCTGGCCCGGCTGGGCGGGTTCGGGCGGGTGACCGTCGACGGCCGGCAGTCCGCCGCCGACTGCGCCGCCATCAGGAAGTTCCAGAAGCGGTACGACATCCGCCCCGCCCACGGTCGCGCCGGGCCCACCACCCACGACGTGGCGAAGCGGCTGGCCACCACCGACACGGCGCGCTGCCGGGCCGGCTCGGGCACCACCTTCTGCATCGACCTGACCCGGCAGACCACCTGGGTCGTACGCAACGGCAAGGTGCTCGTGAAACCGACCGTCACCCGCACGGGCATGCCCGGCTACCGCACCCCCGCCGGCACGTTCACGATCAACTACCGCAACGTCAAGGAGTGGTCCGACCCGTACGAGGTGTGGCTGCCGTACTGGCAGCACTTCACCCAGGGCATGGGCTTCCACCAGACCACGACCTACCTGCACGAGAAGTCGATCGGGTCGCACGGCTGCGTCAACCTGCTGCCCGGCGACGCCGTCCGCTACTGGGAGCTGGGCAAGGTCGGCAGCAAGGTGGTGCTGGTGGGGCGGCGCCCCGGCACCTGAGCCGCCCGGCCGCCCACGCCACCCCGAGATCGCACAACTCGTCCGATCGGGGTTTTATCCCCTGTCACTCCCGCCACGGCGGTGTCACGCTGGATGCCAGGCGTCGAACCGGACGGGGAGGCTGGAGATGACGGTCGACCGTGAAGTGATACCGGAGCACAGTCCCGCGCACGACCGGTCGCCCGTCGAGGAGGTCTCCACCGCCACCATGGTCGCGTACGGGGTGGCGGGGGTGGTGCTCGTCGGCTGGTTCCTCTTCGGCTGGCTGGTGCTCGAACAGGGCTTCATCGACTCGGTCGGTGAGTCGGCCGGCGCCGGGTTCACGCTGCTGCTGATCGTCTCCGTCGTCGGGACCGTACGCCGCAGCCGGCGCTGACCCGAACCGCTCAGTCCTCCAGCACCGCCGCCGTGATCCGGTGCAGGGCGAACGTGTGCAGCATCTCCGTCCGGTCGTCCTCGGCGCGCAGGTAGCCCGCGCCCATCGAGACCGGCCGGACGAGCCGGGACGCCGTCGCCCCGTGCGCGTCGACGTACCCGACCCAGACCCGCGCCCGGTCCCGGATAGCCTGCTGGAGCACCGCGAGGGCGTCGCTGTGGGAGGGCACCGGCGCCGGACCGGTGCGCCCGACCCCGCCCCGGACCACGGCCGGCGCCCGTCGCGCGGCCCGCGCCGCCGCGTCGCCCCGCCGGATCTGCTCCACCACGCCGAGCAGGCGGGGCATGGCCAGCTTCGGTGTGGTCAGCGGGTCGAGCGTCCGGGTCGTCACCGGCACCCGGGCCGGCGCCCGCCTGGTCTTCGGGCGGGCGAGCACCGCCGACCCGCTCGCGTCCTCCGGCACCGGGGCGTACCCGGCGTCGCGCAGCACCATCAGCATCCGACCCACCTGGTACGGCGTCGACAGCACCGTCGGCGCCAGCCGGCGCAACGCCAGCGGCTCCAGCCGCCGGTCGGCGAGCACCTCCGTCAGCAGCGCCTCGTCGTCGCTGCGCACGTACGCCCCGGCGGAGCCGACGCGCAGCCCGCCGTGCTTGCGGGCCACGTCGTCCACCAGGTATGTCAGCCCCTGCGGGACGGGGGTGCGGGACCGCCGACGGAACAGGGTGTGCAGGTCGTCGGCCGAGTAGCCGGCGTCCAGGGCCCGCCGCACGCTGGCCGGGGTGACCCGGTGCACGCTGGCCCCGCCGGCCGACTCGTGCTCCGCCACAACCTCCAACTCGGCGGCCAGCGCCGGGTCGGGCGGGCCGGGCACCACGACGGTCAGGTCCGCCTGCACGAGGAAGTGGTCCACCGGGGCGGGCAGCAGCGCGTCCAGCGCGCGTACGGTGCTGGTCGGGTCGCCGCTCTCGGTGTCCGCCCGCAGGCCGAGCGGGTCGTCGCCGCCCCGCTCGTCGGCGGCGGTCACGTCGGCGAGCAGCAGCCGCCCGTACGAGGTGAGCGCCCCCAGCCCCGTCACGCCCAGCGTGGCCGCCTCGACCAGCACCTCCCGGTGCGCGGCCTCCCGCCCCCGGCTGCGCCGCGGCGCCCGCCAGTCGAGCAGGGCCAGCACCTCCTCGGGGGTGGGCCCGGTGGCCGGTTCCAGGTCGGCGAGGACCTCCAGCACGGCCCGTCGGGCGGCCGGCGCGCCGGCCCGTTCCGCCTCGGCGGAGAGCACCGTGATCGGCCGGTCCCGGTCGTCGCGCTGCCCCACCAGCCCGGCCTGCCGGGTCATGGTCAGCCATGCCCGGGCGAGCTGCTCCCAGCGCTGCGCGAGCGTCCCCGCCCGCCACACCTCGTACCCGGCGGTGGGCAGGACCTGCTGGTCGGCGCCGTGCCGGGTGGTGGTGGCCCCGGGCAGGTCGACCTCGCCGACCAGCCCGCCCGCGTACGCCGCCTCCAGCAGCAGGGCCGCCGTCGACTCGTCCACACCGACGGCCTTGGCGAGCCGGCGCAGGTCGCGGACGCCCAGGCCGCCCGAGCGCAGCACCGGCGCCGGTTCGGCGGCGAGCTGCTCCAGCAGCGCCTCGGTGTGGCGTACCACCTCCATGGTCTGCCCGGCCCCGGCGGAGTCGGCGGCCTTCGGCTCGCGCGGCGCGGTGGCCACGGGCGGTGGGCTGCTGCGCAGCGGGCCGAGCGGGCCGCTGTCGCGGCGCAGCAGCAGGCCGACCTCGCGGGGCAGTTCGACGGTGCCCGTGGCGCCGGCCCGGCCGCCGGAGACCGGCACCAGCAGGTGGTGGTCGACGAGCCAGCGCACCGGCGAACCGGTCGGCACGCCGCCGTTCGTCGGGTCCGGGGGCAGGTCGGCCTCCGCACCGAGCGGGGGCGCCTGCAACGCGCCCGCCGGCACGCTGCCGACCGGCGGTCCGGCGGCCAGCCGGTCCAGGATCGCCCGGGCCGAGGGCGGCGCGGCCAGCAACGTCCGCCGCAGCTTCGCCGGGTCCGCGCAGAGCGCCGCCACCCGCGGCCCGAGCTCCGCCGCCGGTCGACCCAGGCCCGCCGGGTACGGGGAGACCTCGTCGACGCTCGCCACCACGCGCAGGGCGCTCTCGGGGCCGTACAGCACGAAGAGCGCGCGCAGCCGGTTCACGGCGGCGCGGACGGTGGTGGGGGCGGGCGGCTGCGGCCCGGCGGTCGCCATGGCGAGCACCGCGTCGGTGGAGGTGGTCTGTTCGGCCGCGTCCCGGGTCAGCCGGGCGGCGTCGAGCATCAGCAGGGTGAACTGGTCCAGCGCGTCGAGGGCGCGGGCCACCGAGACCCGCGACTGGGCCCGGGTGGCGAGCGCGGGGACGTCGGCCGGCACGGGTACGACGAGGTCCGGCCGCAACTGGAGGAGGGCGGCGAGCGACTCGTCGGGAAGTGACCGCAGGTGGTCGGCGAGTGAGGTGGTCATCGTCGTTCCACGCTAGCCCGGCAGAGGGTCCTCCCGCCCCTCGGACGTCCGGCTGACCCGGGGTTGGGCGGGTACGTTCTCCCGCATGGCAGCGCTGACGGTCGGCTTCGACCTCGACATGACCCTGGTCGACTCGCGTCCCGGCATCGCCGACACGTTCCGGGCGTTGACGGCCCGCACGGGCGTGCACGTGGACGCGGCGGCCGCCGTGGCGCGGCTCGGCCCACCGCTGCGTACGGAGATCGCCCGCTGGTTCCCGCCGGAGCAGGTCGACGAGGCCGTCCGGACGTACCGCGAGCTGTATCCGGCGTACGCGATCACACCCACCGTCCCGCTGCCCGGGGCGGTCGCCGCGATCGACGCGGTACGCGAACGCGGCGGGCGGGTACTGGTGGTCACCGCCAAGCAGGGCCGCCTGGCCCGGCTGCATCTCGACCACCTGGGCCTGGTGGTCGACGAGGTGGCCGGCGACCTGTTCGCGGAGGGGAAGGCGACCGCCCTGCGGCAGCACGGCGCGACCCACTACGTCGGCGACCACGTGGCCGACATGGTGGCGGCGGGGGCGGCGGGCGTGCCCGGCATCGGGGTCGCCACGGGCCCGTGCACCGCCGACGAGCTGCGCGCGGCCGGGGCGGAGGTGGTGCTGGATGATCTCACCGGATTCCCGGCGGCGCTGGACGGCATGATCCGGCTAGCCTTGGAGCGGTAGACGTCTCAAGCTCAAGCGAAGCAGGGGTTCTCAGGTGCCGACGGGTCGAGTGAAGTGGTTTGACGCGGCCAAGGGATACGGGTTTGTCACCAGTGACGAGGGTGGCGACGTGTTCCTGCCCAAGGGCGCGCTACCGACGGGTGTCACCGACCTCAAGGGTGGTCAGCGGATCGACTTCAGCGTGGTGGACAGCCGCCGGGGCGCGCAGGCGATGGGGGTCAAGCTGCTCGACGCCCCGCCGTCGATGGCCGAGTTGCGTCGCCGGCCGGCGGAGGAGCTGCACGGCCTCGTCGAGGACATGATCAAGGTGCTGGAGGCGAAGGTCCAGCCGGACCTGCGCCGGGGTCGCTTCCCCGACCGCAAGACGGCGCAGAAGATCGCTCAGCTGGTCCACGCGGTCGCCAACGAGCTGGAGGTCTGAGGCACCAGCCCGGCGTCGGCGGCCCGGCCGAGCAACGCCTCGACGGCGGCGAACCCCGCGTCCCCCAGGTCGGCGGTGAACTCGTTGACGTAGAGCCCGATGTGCCGGTCCACCACGTCGGGCTCCATCTCCTGGGCGTGGGCCAGCACGTACTCCCGGCTGGCGGCCGGATCGGCCCAGGCCTGGCGTACCGACTCGCGGATCCACCCGGCGGCGGCCTCCGGGTCGACCGCGCCGCGCCGCGCCAGGATGGCCCCGAGGGGGATGGGCAGGCCGGTGTCGGCCTCCCACCACTCGCCGAGGTCGACCAGGGCGGTCAGGCCGTGCCGTGGGTAGGTGAACCGGGCCTCGTGGATGACCAGGCCGGCGTCGTACCGGCCGGCCGCGACGCCCGGCATGATCTCGTGGAACGGCACGACCTCGATCCGCGCCGGGGGCCGGTCGGCCGCCCAGAGCCGGAAGAGCAGGTACGCCGTCGTCCGGTCGCCCGGCACCGCCACCGTGGCGCCGCTCAGGTCGGCGCGCCCGGGGCCGTCGGGCCGGTCCGGCTGGCTGAGCCGGTCGGGCCGGTCGGGATGGTCGCCGCGGGTCAGCACGAGCGGGCCGCAGCCGCGGCCCAGTGCGCCCCCGCAGGGCAGCAGGTGGTAGTCGTCCAGCAGCCACGGCAGCGCCGCGTAGCTCACCTTGACCAGGTCGAACGCACCCCGCTCGGCGGCCGTGTTGGTGACGTCCACGTCGGCGTACGTGACGTCGACCGGCGGTGCGCCGGGCACGAGACCGTGCACCAGGGCGTGGAAGACGAACGTGTCGTTGGGGCAGGGCGAGACAGCCAGCGAGAGCGCCACACCCTCACCGTATCCCCGCCCCGGGTGGGTCGCCCGACCGTGGCAGGCTCGGTGTGACCTGGACCCACTGTCGCCGGGCCGACAGCCACCGCGCCAGGTGGGTTCCGCCCGCCCCGCCGCCTGTCCCTCCGCCCGGACGGAACGTGCCCGGCGGACGGGAGCGCGTGTGCCGCGTTGCCGACAGACCTCGTCCGGTAGCCCCTTTCGAGCTGATGTCGTAGACGATTCATCCCCGCCCGCTCGCCCGCGGCGCGTGGCTGTGCACCTCGGGTGTGACGGACCCAGGGGCACCTGTCGCGTGGCACGGGCGGCAGGCGGCTCCTGATGTCGTAGACGATTCAGCTCGACAGCGTCGGAGCAGGGTCGTCGTCCCGGGCCGACGTCCCTGGCTAGGCCGTCCCTGCTGGGACGTCCTGGCCGGGCGGTCCTGGCTGGTCGCCGAGCCGTGCGATGGCCAATCCGTTGATGATCGACGTTGTCCACAGGTTTGTCCACAGGCGGCGGGTGGGTGTTGAGGACGTCGCGCCAAGCCGGGAAGCATGTTCTCGTGACAGAGCTGACGGAAGCCGTCGACCTTGGCGCAGCCCTGCGGGCCCTACGACGCCGAGCGGACCTGAGCCAGCGCGAACTGGCCGAGCGGTCCGGAGTGCCCCAGGCGACCCTGGCCCGGATCGAGTCGGGCCGGGCCGCCGATCCACGGTTTCGCACGGTGGAGCGGCTCGTCCGGGCCGCCGGTGGGGAAGTGCCGATCCGTGTAAGCGGCACCTCCGACACCGCCGTAACCGCTGGCACCGCCGGAGCCGCCGATCTGTCGCTGCCGGCGGTGCCGCATGACGCGCTGCGGGACGGAGCAGGGCGGCGCTACCCGGCGCACCTCGACGCCTGGGAGGTCAAGGAGCCGAAGGACTGGCCGGGCGCCTGGTGGG
This sequence comes from Micromonospora sp. USAFONa4, assembly GCF_057197825.1. Lineage (NCBI taxonomy): Bacteria > Bacillati > Actinomycetota > Actinomycetes > Micromonosporales > Micromonosporaceae > Micromonospora > Micromonospora sp. USAFONa4. The sequence continues at coordinate 3,884,145 of NZ_CM170072.1, forward strand.
CGAACTGGTACAACCTGCCGCCGGCGCTCTGGCCGTTACCGGTACCGCCGGCCACGTACCAGCGGAATCGTCGATACCGGGATCGGCGCCGACGGGCCGAGGAGGTTCGGCGGACGGTACGGCTGCGGCGGGTGACGGGCGGCGGTCTGCCGGCGACGTCGTGGCGATTCGTGGCCGAGCTGCCGGGCGGCGGGCTGGTCGGTGAGCTGCGGGCACACGAGCGCAGCCCGCACCTCATCGACGGCGAGGACCCGAGCGACGAGCGGGAGATCGTGCTCGACGGGGTCCTCGTCGCCGAGGCCTGTCGACGGCTCGGCATCGGGCGCCGGTTGGTCGCGATGCTCGCCGCCGAGATGGACCGCTCGGGCATTCGTTCGGCCCACGCGATCGCCGAGGGCGGTGGTGTCGACCTGCTGCTCGCCTGCGGTTACCAGTTCAAGACGAGCCGGCCGTGGGCCCTGCGTCTCGACCGTCGACCCGCGCCTGCGAACCGGCCCTCCGCATAGGCGGGTTCAGGTCAGGGCCGCGGCGGCGGTGGTGAGGGCGGCGAGCGCCTCGCGCATGCGCCAGGCGTCGCGGTCGCGGGGGCCGATGGGGTTGGAGACGGTACGCAGCTCGACGAAGGGGACGCCGGCCTGCGCGGCGGCGACGGCCACGCCGTACCCCTCCATGGCCTCGGCGACCGCGTCGGGGTGACGCCGGCGCAGGGCGTCGGTGCTGGCGGCGCTGCCGGTCACCGTGCTGACGGTCAACACCGCGCCCACCGTGGCCGTCGGCAGCGCGGCCCGCAGGGCCGCCAGCAGGCCGGGGTCGGCGGCGAGCGCGATGCCCACACCGAGCCACTCCCGGGGCATGCCCAGCTCGTCCACCGGGAGGAAGCCCGTCGGCGACTCGGCGCCCAGGTCTGCGGCGACGGACACGGCGCCCAGCACCGTCGCGCCGACGTCCGCCCGGCCGGCGAAGCCGCCCGCCACGCCCGCGCTGACCACGCCGCGGTACGGGCGCCCGGCCGCCTCGGCGAGCACCAGCAGCCGGGCGGTGGTGGCGGCGGCGACGGCGGGGCCGACGCCCACGGGCAGCACCGTCGTCGACGCATCCGTCAGGCCCGCGCGGACCGCCTCGGCCTCGGCGGGCACCGCCGTGACCACCAGCAGGCCCGTCACGGCAGGGGCCCCTGCGGCTCCCGCCGGGTCTCGTCGTCCGCCCCGCCCGGCCCGCCGACCGCCGACGACGGCCGGTAGATGTGGTACCCGGGCGGGGCCAGTGCCGGGTCGTCCAGCGGCGAGCCCTGCGCCGGGGCGGGCGAGACGGGCGCCACCCCAGTGTCGGGTCCGTCCTCTGCCTCGGCGTGTGCGCCGGCGCCCGTGCCGGCCGGCTCATCCCCGTTGCCTCCGCCGGCCCCGGTGCGTGCGCGGACCGTGTCGCCCGTGCCGGTCCGGTCGTTCGTGCCGGTGCCGGCACCGGCCCTGCTGCCGGCATCGTCGGTCTCGGCCAGTTCGTCGTCGTCGAGCGGGCGACCGGCCAGCCGCTCGGCGCGCAGGCGGTTCGCCACCACCACGCCTCGGACGGCGGCCAGCGTGCCGGCCCCGGCGGCGACCGCGATCCCGATCCGGCCGTCGAAGGGTACGAGCCCCAGCCCACCCCCGGCGACGAAGGCGAGCATCAGCACGGTCTCGGAGTGGGCGAACGAGCTGGCCCGCAGCCGCTCCGGGATGCGCTCCTGGATCGAGGCGTCCACGGTGAGCTTGGCGATGCCGCTCATCAGCGCGGCCACCAGGCAGAGCAGGGCGACCATCGGCAGCGAGAACTTCAACGCGGCGAGGATCGCCACCCCACCCACGATGATCATGCCGCTGGACTGGATCGCGACGGGTCGGTGGATGCGCAGGCGGGTGCCGATCGCGGTGGCGAGGAAGGTGCCCACGGCCAGCGCGGCGCCGACGAGGCCCAGCGCCCCCTCGTCGCCCAGGTCCCGTCCGAAGACGACGGTGGTCAGGTCGCCGGCCTTGATCGCGAAGGCCAGGAAGAGCAGCAGGAACCCGTACAGCCCGCGCAGCGTCGCGGCACCGATCAGGGTGGCGATCACGAGCCGGCCGGCCGGCCGTCCCCGGCCCAGCGGGCGGTCGCCGGTGCGCCGCCAGAGCGCACGCAGCGGCCGGGGCACCCGCTCCGGTGGCTCGGAGTCGGCCTTCGGCGGCAGGCGCAGGGAGATCACCATGCCGACCAGGAAGATGATCGAGGCGACCCGGAGCGGCCACTGCGGCCCGAACCAGAAGGCGGCCAGCCCGATCGGAGCGACCAGGGCGCCGGCCACCGTGCCGTAGACGCTGGCCCGGGCGCCCACCTGGGAGAGCCCCAGCCCCTCCGGCAGCAGCCGTGGGACGGCCGCCGAGCGGGCCACCCCGTACGCGCGGGAGAGCGCCAGCACGCCGAAGGCCGCCGGGTAGAGGCCGAAGCCGTGGATGTAGTCGGAGATCAGCCAGGCCAGGAAGGCGCGGCCGAGCATGGTGGCGGCCAGCGCGTACCGGCGACCGTGGCGGAAGTGGTCGAGCAGCGGGCCCACCACCGGGGCGAGCATGGCGAACGGCACCATGGTCACCAGCAGGTAGAGGGCGACCTTGCTGCGTGCCTCGCCGAGCGGGACGTTGAAGAAGATCGTCCCGGCGAGGCCGATGGCGATCAGCGTGTCCCCGGCGCAGGAGACCGCGTGCAGGTCGAAGAGGCGGACCATGCCGACCTCGCCCCCGGCGCCCCGGGTGCGGGCCCGGCCCGCCCGCCGGGTCATCCAGCGGCCACTGCTGACCGAGCCACGGAACAGCAGGCGGACGGCCTTGATGCCGGTGCCGACGGTCCGCCCGAGTACGGACCGCCCGGAGCGGGAGAACAGCGGCATGCCCACCATCCTCACCCATCCGGTCCGTCCGTGCCGCACCACTGTCCCAGAACGTCGTCGGCGGGTGCCTGTCGGTCGGCCGTACGCATGGGGAACAATGGTTGGGTGACCAGGCCTGCCTCCGCCCGTGCCGCTCGTCTCGACCAGGTCTGCGCCGCCGCCGTCGAGGTGGCGCGTGACGCCATCACCGAGGTCGACCCCTCGGACATCGGCGACCACCTGCAGGCCGTCGCGGAGGGCGACCGGCTCGTCACCCACTACTTCGAGTGCCGGCTCGCCGGCTACCGGGGCTGGCGGTGGGCGGTCACCGTCACCCGCGTGCCGCGCAGCCGGCACGTCACCGTCTGCGAGACGGTGCTGATCCCCGGCACGGACGCGATGCTCGCGCCCGGCTGGCTGCCGTGGCAGGAGCGGCTCAAGCCGGGCGACCTCGGCCCCGGCGACCTGCTGCCCACCCCGGCGGACGACGACCGCCTCCAGCCCGGCTACCTGCTCTCCGACGACCCGGCGGTCGAGGAGACCGCGTGGGAGCTGGGTCTCGGCCGGGCCCGGGTGCTCTCCCGGGAGGGGCGCAGTGAGGCCGCCCAGCGCTGGTACGACGGCGACCACGGCCCGTCCGCCGCGATCTCGGCCGCCGCCCCCGCCGCCGCCCGCTGCGGCACCTGCGGCTTCTACCTGCCGCTCGCCGGCGCCCTGCGGCAGTCCTTCGGGGCCTGCGGCAACTTCTACGCCCCCGACGACGGTCGGGTGGTCAGCGCCGACCACGGCTGCGGGGCGCACTCGGAGACCCTGATCGAGGCCGCCGAGACCCCGGTCGACGAGATGCCGACGGTCTACGACGACAGCGCGGTCGAGCCCGTGGCGGTCAGCCGGGCGCCGGGCTCCGTCGAGGCCGCGGAGCCGGCGGAGCCGTACGGCCACCCCTGACGCCACTGGCGCGGCGCCGGTCCGGCGGACCGGTGTCGTCGCAGGTCAGCGGCCAGCGCGGCGGCGACGTCGGTTGGCGTCGTGCCGCATCATCACGGCGAGACCGGGGAAACCCCAGAGGAAACCGGCCAGGCAGGTCCACAGCCAGTCCTGGTGATCGTGCGCGGTCAGCCAGTCGCGGAAGAAGACCAGCAGCACCAGCCCGGCGATCGCCCAGGCCGCCATCCCGGCGAGGGCGAACGGCACCATCGGCGGGTCGAGCGGCTCGGGCCGCGGGGGCTGCTCCTTCGGCACGCGGCAAGCGTACGCGATCAACTTTTCCTGCTGGCCGGTGATCTGCGACGATGCGCGCGACAACGGAAGTTCCACCTGCGAGGACCTGATGGCAGTAGCGCCGCCCGAGAACGGCACACCACCCGACCCAGCGCACCCCCGGAACGGTTTCGACCGGTACTTCGAGATCTCCGCCCGTGGCTCGACGATGAGCCGCGAGGTACGCGGTGGCCTGGCGACCTTCTTCACGATGGCGTACATCGTGGTGCTCAACCCGCTCATCATCGGTGGTGCCGTCGACGGCGACGGCAAGAAGCTCTCCATCGCCGCGCTCGCCGCGGCAACCGCCCTGGTCGCCGGCCTGATGACCATCCTGATGGGCGTGGTCGGCCGGTTCCCGCTGGCGCTCGCCGCCGGCCTCGGCGTCAACGCGCTTGTCGCGTACGAGATCGCCCCGGAGATGACCTGGGCGGACGCGATGGGCCTCGTGGTGATCGAGGGTGTGATCATCGCGGTGCTGGTGCTGACCGGCCTGCGTACGGCGGTGTTCCGCTCGGTGCCGACGCAGATGAAGACGGCGATCGGCGTCGGCATCGGCCTCTTCCTGACCATCATCGGCCTGGTCGACGCCGGCTTCGTGCGCCGGGTGCCGGACGTGCAGAACACCACCGTTCCGGTCAGCCTGGGCATCGGCGGCAGCCTGGCCAGTTGGCCCCTGCTCGTCTTCGTGGTGGGTCTGCTGCTGACGATCGTGCTGATGGTGCGGCGGGTCAAGGGCGCGATCCTCATCGGCATCCTCGGCTCGACCGTGGTGGCGATCATCGTCGAGGCGGTGGCGAACATCGGGCCGTCCTTCGTCGACGGCAAGCCCAACCCGAAGGGCTGGGCGCTCAACGTGCCCGAGCTGCCGAAGACCTGGGTGGACGTGCCGGACCTGTCGCTGCTCGGCAACTTCAACCTGTTCGACTCGTGGGGCAGGGCCGGCTGGGTCGTCGTCCTGATGTTCGTGTTCACCCTGCTGATCACGGACTTCTTCGACACCATGGGCACGATGGTGGCGGTCGGCCAGGAGGGGAGCATGCTCGACGAGCGGGGCACCCCGCCGCGGGCCAAGGAGATCCTGCTGGTCGACTCGATCGCGGCGGCTGCCGGCGGTGCGGCGAGCACGTCCAGCAACACGTCGTACATCGAGAGTGCCGCCGGTGTGGCGGAGGGCGCCCGTACGGGCGTGGCCAACCTGGTCACCGGCTCGCTGTTCCTGCTGGCGATGTTCCTGGCGCCGCTGGTCGTGGTGGTGCCGTTCGAGGCGGCGTCGACGGCGCTGGTGGTGGTCGGCTTCCTGATGATGACCGCGGTGCGGACGATCGACTGGTCCGACTACGAGATCGCGATCCCGGCGTTCCTGACGATCGTGCTGATGCCCTTCACGTACTCGATCTCCAACGGCATCGGCGCCGGCCTGATCACGTACGTGGTGGTGAAGCTCGCCAAGGGCAAGGCCCGGGAGATCCACCCGCTGCTGTACGGGGTGGCCGCCCTCTTCGTGCTCTACTTCCTGCGTGGACCGATCGAGTCCGTGGTGCTCTGAACACGGCCTGCTCCGGGCCGGTGACCGAACGGGGTACCCGGCCCGGAGCAGGACAAACTTCTCGTGAGCGTGGTCATATCAGTGGTCATTCGCCAAGCTAATTAGTTAGGCTAACTATCGTGACGGAGCGGACGGTGACGGCGAAACGCGTGCCACCGGCGCAGCTGGCACCGCAGCTGCGTGATGCGATCACCCGGCTGAACCGACGGGTCCGCCAGGCCCGGCCGGTCGGCGACCTCACGGTCACCCAGCTCTCCGCGCTCACCAGCCTCCGGCTGGCGGGTGCGCTGACGCCTCGGGAACTGGCCGACGTGGAACGGGTGCAGCCGCCCACGATGACCAGGATCGTCGCGAAGTTGGAGGAGCGCGGCCTCGTGCAGCGCACCCCCCATCCGACCGACGGCCGGCAGGTCATCCTGGCGGCGACCGAGGGGGGACGGGCCGTGCTCGACCAGTTCGAGCGGGTCCGCGACGAGTGGCTGGCCCGCCGGCTGGCCGACCTGACCGAAGCCGAGCGGGAAACCCTGCGGCAGGCTGCCGAGATCCTTCAGCAGGTCGCCCGCGCCTGACCCGCGCGTCGTGCCACCGCGCCGTCCGCCGTCGATGACGCGTACGACCGCGAGGAGGCGCACCAAGAGTGCAGGCGAAGCTGAGCACGATGTTCCAGTCCCTACAGGTCCGCAACTACCGGCTCTTCGCATCCGGGCAGCTGATCAAGCTGATCGGCGTCTGGATGATGTTCATCGCCCAGGACTGGCTGGTCCTCGAGCTCTCCGACAACTCCGCCACCGCGCTCGGCGTGGTGACCGCGCTCCAGTTCACCCCGGTGCTGCTGCTCACGCTGCTCTCCGGGCGCCTGGCCGACCGCTACGACAAGCGGATGCTGCTCTTCGTCGCCAACGCCTTCTGGACCGTGCTGGCGCTCGCCATGAGCCTGCTGGTGATCACCGGCCTCGTGCAGCTCTGGCACGTCTTCGCGTTCGCGGCCCTGCTCGGCGTCGCCAACGCCGTGGAGACCCCGGTCCGGCAGGCGTTCGTCTCGGAGCTGGTCGGTACGTCGCTGCTGCCGAACGCGCTCTCGCTGAACGCGGCCGTGTTCAACTCGGCCCGGATCGTCGGGCCGGCCGTCGCCGGCCTGGCCATCGCCGCCTTCGACGTCGGGCCGGTCTTCATGTTCACCGCCCTCAGCTCGATCGCCCCGCTGGTCACCGTGATCCGGATGCGCCCCGCCGAGCTGCACCGGGAGGCGCTGCCGCCGCGCGACGAGCGGGCGTCGGCCAAGGTGGTCGACGGGCTGCGCTACGTGTGGCGCCGGCCCGACCTGCTGCTGCCCATGGCGGTGATGTCGGTGATCGGCATGTCGCTGTTCAACTTCCAGCTCACCCTCGCCGCGCTGGCCAAGACCGTGTTCCAGACCGGCGCCGCCTCGTTCGGGCTGTTCAGCACCGCACTGGCCGTCGGCGCGCTGGTGGGTGCGCTCGCCGGCACCGGGCGGCGCAGCCGCCCGTCGGTCTGGCTGGTGCTCGGCGCGGGAGTCGGCTGCGCCAGCTTCGGCACGCTGGTGGGGCTCGCCCCGGCGTACTGGATGGTGGTGACGCTGCTGCTGCCGACCGGGTTCTTCATGGTGTACTTCGCCCAGGCGGCCAACCAGCGGGTCCAGCTCGGCACGGACGCCGCCTTCCGCGGCCGGGTGATGGCCCTCTGGGTGCTGGTCTTCCTCGGCACCAACCCGGTCGGGGCGCCGCTCATCGGCTGGGTCGCCGAGACCTACGGCGCGGGCGCCAGCATCTGGAGCGGTGGGCTGATCTCGCTGGCCACCATCCTGATCGCGCTCACCTGGCAGCTGCGCCGCTCCGGCGCCCGGCTGCGTTTCCGCATCCTGCCGATGCCGCGCTTCTACGTCACCTCCGCCGACTGCTGAGCCCGTCCCCAGGTGGGCCGACCGCTTCCTGGGCCGGATGACACGAAAGCGGTAGCGGTAAGGGGGAAAGCGGCTTAGCGTCGATACGTGGAGCTCGGACGCGCGCTGCTGCTGATCCTGGCCATCGTCGCCATGGCCAGCCTGCCGGCGCTGATCGCCCTGGTCTTCTGCGCGGACGAGATCATCGACCGGGTCGCCTGCGGGTACGCCGAGTGGCGTGAGCGCCGGCGGGAGCGGCGCACCATCGCCCGGCTGGACCGGGCGGTCGAGGCCGGCGCGCTGACCCGCGACATCGACCTCACCGCCTTCGACCGGCCCGACCGGCGCCCGCTGGAGGAACTCGCCGCCGACCTGCGCCGCCTGCGCAGCCAGGGGGTGGGTTCCGACGGCCGCCAGCCCGTCTGGCACGGCATGGTCCTCCAGGCGTACGACGACCGGCTCCGGCTGGCCTGCCGGGCCCTCGGGCTGGCCGAGCACCTGACCGAGCTGGAGGGCGTCGACCTGGAGCTGGAACGCGTCCGGGTGGAGGGCCTGCTGCACACCGCCGGGCTGACCCTGCCCGCCGCCCGGGCCGGTCACTGGCAGCGTCACCGCTGAGGGCGGGGCCCGCGTGAGGCTCTTCGTCGCGCTCTACCCACCGCCCGAGGCGGTCGCGCACCTCGGCGCGCAGGTCGCCCGCCTGCGGATCGGCGCGGCGGCCGCCGCCGGGACCAACGTCCGGCTCGCCGACCCGGCCAACGCGCACGTCACCCTCGCCTTCCTCGGCGACGTCGAGGCCGACCGGCTGGTCGCCGTGGAGAGCGCGCTCGGGCTCGCCGCCGAGTGGTCCCGCGACGGCCGCCAGGCCGCGCCCCGGCTCCGGCTGGCCGGCGGCGGGCGGTTCGGGCGGGGCCGGTTCACCGTGCTCTGGGTCGACCTGCGCGGCGAGGTGGAGCCGGTGCTGGTGCTGGCCCGGCTGATCCGCTCCCGGCTACGGCACGCCCGCCTGCCGCACGACGAGAGGCCGTTCCGCCCGCACCTGACCGTCGCGCGCCCCGGCGACCGGGTGCCCCCGGCCGACGTGGTCGCCGACGTGACCACCCTCGACGACTACGAGGGCCCGGAGTGGCCGGCCGGCGAGATGGTCCTCGTGCGCAGCCACCCCGGCCCCCGCCCCACCTACGAGCGCCTGGCCGCCTGGCCCCTCTGACGCTCCCCGGTCACCAGGCCCAGGCCTCGGGGCCGGGGCCGCCGTTGCCGACGGGCGGGAAGAGCTCGTCCAGGCGGGTGAGGGTGTCCTCGTCGAGCTCGACGGTCAGGGCGCCCAGGGAACGGTCGAGCTGGTCGGTGGTGCGCGGCCCGATGATCGGGGCGGTCACCCCGGGCCGGGACAGCAGCCAGCCGAGGGCCACGTCCGCCGGGTCGTGACCGAGGTCGCCGCAGAGTTTCTCGTACGCCTCGATGGTCGGCCGGTGCTCGGCGAGCGCGTCGGCGGAGCGGCCGCTGGCGCCCCGCGCGGCCCCGCCCTCGGCCATCTTCCGCAGCACCCCGGCGAGCAGCCCGCCGTGCAGCGGCGACCACGGGATGACGCCCAGCCCGTGGTGCTGCGCGGCGGGCACCACCTCCAGCTCGACGTACCGGGTCATGAGGTTGTAGATGCACTGCTCCGAGACCAGGCCGAGGAAGTGGCGCTTCCCCGCCGCCTCCTGCGCCACGGAGATGTGCCAGCCGGCGAAGTTGGACGATCCGACGTAGAGGACCTTGCCCTGGGCGACCAGGGTCTCCATGGCCTGCCAGATCTCCTCCCACGGCGTGCTCCGCGAGACGTGGTGCATCTGGTAGAGGTCGATGGTGTCGGTCTGGAGGCGGCGCAGCGAGTCCTCGCAGGCCCGGACGATGTGCCGGGCGGAGAGGCCCTGCTGGTTGGGCCACTCGCCCATCTTGCCGTAGACCTTGGTGGCCAGCACGACCTTCTCCCGCCGGCCGCCACCCTGGGCGAACCAGCGCCCGATGATCTGCTCGGTGATCCCCTCGCCGGTCTGCCAGCCGTAGACGTCGGCGGTGTCGAAGAAGTTGATGCCGTGGTCGAGGGCCCGGTCCATGATCGCGAAGCTGTCCGGCTCGGTGGTCTGCGGCCCGAAGTTCATCGTGCCGAGGCAGAGGCGGCTGACCGACAGGCCCGTACGGCCGAGGTTCGTGTACTCCATGGGGCCACCCTGCCACGGCGGCAGTCGGAGCGCCTCGCGTTGACTCCGGCGACCGGGCGGTCGCCGGAGTCAGGCGGTCACGAGGACTCGCGGGCCGCCGGGCCGCTGCCGAAGAGCACGTCGTCCCAGCTCGGCAGGCGCTTGCGCGGCTTACCGCCGGCGTCGGTCGACTCGCCCGCCGCTGCCGCCGGCGCGCCCGTGCGACGGGGCCGGAGCACCGCCAGCGACGGCACGGCCGGCACCTCCTTGGGGGCGTCCGAGTCGTCGTCGAAGGCGGAACCCTGCCCACCGCCGAGCAGCGCCGCCGCCCCGCCGCCGACCGGCCGCTGGCGTGGCGCGTCCTGCCCGGCCAGGGCAGCCGGGGTGCGGGGTTCGAGCCCGCGACCCGAGGTCGAGCCGAGCGGACGGTCGAGCGAGGCGAGCAGGGCGTCCCGCCCGGCCCGGATCGGGTCGCGCCCGGGACGGCTGTGCTCCGCCGCCGCCGGCAGACCGTGCCCGCCCCGGCTCGGCTCGCCGCGCGACGGGCCCGGCAGCGCGTGGCCGCCCCGCTCCGGTGCCGGCTCCTGGCCGAGGATCGGGGTGGGCCGCTCGGCGCAGAGGTATTGCGCCATGTCGTCGTGCGGGGTGACCGACTGCCGGGTCTTGTCGAGATCCCAGATCGCCTGCGCGGTGGCCTTGCCCGAGGGCCAGGTCGCCACGATCCGCCAGGTGCCGTCGTCGCGGCGCCACGCGTCCCAGGAGATCTTCTCGGTGTCGATCCCGTGCTGGGCCAGCCGGCCGTTGACCACCTCGGCGAGCGGGGTGGGCTTCTCCGCGCCCTTCAGCCGGGTGCGGCGGGCGTGCTGGGCGAGCATGGCCCGCTCCTGGAGCACCGGGCCGGCGTAGCGCAGCACGCGGTCGACCGGCACGCCGGCGATCCGGGCCACGTCCTCGGCGGACTCACCGGAGCGGATCTTGGCCTGGATGTCCCGAGGGGAGAGTGAGGGCACCGGGTCGGCGGTCGCCGACGGGGCCACCGCGAGCGGCGGGGCGCCGGGCTCGGCGTGCAACGCGCCGGCGATCCGCTCGTCGATGGGCAGGGCGAGCAGTCGCCCGACCTCGTCGGCGAGCACCAGGGCCTGGCCGTCCTCGGAGAGGGCGACGAAGCGTACTGGGCGCATCGCGTTGCCTCCGTCCCGCTTCGCTGGCCGTCACGCCACGAGCCGGCCACCCGGGCGTCCTCGCACCACCGTACGCGCATCTGTCCGCAGGTGGGGGATGCGACACCCGCATGTCGCGACTGAGCTGCGACGATGATCACGGTCGGTGGCCGCCGACGCGTCCGGCGGCCACCGACCGTGACGGCGGTCAGAGTCGCTCGACCACGTAGTCGATCGACGCGGTCAGCGCCTCGACGTCGGCCGGCTCGACGGCCGGGAAGAGCGCGACACGAAGCTGGTTGCGGCCCAGCTTGCGGTAGGGCTCCGTGTCCACGATGCCGTTCGCGCGCAGCGCCTTGGCGATCGCGGTGGCGTCGACGGACTCGGCGAAGTCGATGGTGGCGACCACGTTGGAGCGCAGCGCCGGGTCGGTGACGAACGGCGTCGCCACCTCGGAGCGCTCCGCCCAGCCGTACACGATCGCGGCGCTCTCGGCCGTGCGCTTGGCCGCCCAGGCCAGCCCGCCCTGGGAGTTCATCCAGTCGGTCTGCTCGGCGGCCAGGAAGATGGTGGCCAGCGCCGGGGTGTTGTAGGTCTGCTCCAGCCGCGAGTTGTCGATCGCGGTGACCAGGTCGAGGAAGGCCGGGATGTAGCGGCCGGACGCCTTGATCTCGCCGGCCCGCTCCAGCGCGGCCGGCGACATCAGGGCCAGCCACAGGCCGCCGTCGGAGCCGAAGCACTTCTGCGGGGCGAAGTAGTAGACGTCGGTCTCGCCGACGTTGACGTCCAGGCCGCCGGCGCCCGAGGTGGCGTCGACCAGCAGCAGCGAGCCGGGGTCGGCGCCGGCCACCCGGCTGATCGGCACCGCGACACCCGTCGAGGTCTCGTTGTGCGGGGTGGCGTAGACGTCCACCCCGGCCTCGGCGGTCAGGGTGGGCGCGGTGCCGGCCTCCGACTTGCGGACGGTGGGCTCGCCGAGGAACGGGGCGTCCTTGACGGACTTGGCGAACTTCGCGCCGAACTCGCCGAAGCTGGCGAACTGCGCCCGGTCGCGGACCAGGCCGAACGTCGCGACCTCCCAGAAGGCCGTGGTGCCGCCGTTGCCCAGCACCACCTCGTAGCCCTCGGGGAGGGAGAAGAAGTCGGCGATGCCGCGGCGCAGCCGGGCCACCTCGTCGCGGACGGTCTTCTGCCGGTGCGAGGTGCCCAGGTAGCTCGTCGCCACCTCGGCGAGGGCGGAGACCGCCGCCGGACGGACCTTGGACGGCCCGCAGCCGAACCTCCCGTCGGCGGGCTTGAGGTCGTCGGGAATCCGGATGGTCGGTGCGTCAGCCACGGTTGTCGAGATCCTTCCGCATGGGCGAGGGCGGGCCCGGTGTTCAGGCGGGCGCGGATCGACGGCGGACGCGCGCTCAGGCGCACGACGTGGCCGGGACCCGGGCCCGGTCCGGCGTCACTGCCGGCCCTCATCCTCCCACCCGCGCCGGCCGCACCGGCCGCCGATCCCACCAGCGACGTTGAGGCGTCCACCACAATCCGTGCCAGCACGCCGCCCCCGACCGCACCCGGACGCGAGGAAGGGCCCCTTCCTGTGCACCAGGCGTTAGGAGGGGGCCCTTCCTCACATCTCAGACGCCGTGCGGGATGGCGTCCCAGCCCTCGACGTCGCTGGGCTTGCGGGTGCCCGGGCCGACGTAGCGGGCCGACGGGCGGACCAGCCGCTGGAGCTTCTTCTGCTCCAGGATGTGCGCGCTCCAGCCGCCCATCCGGGCGCAGGTGAACATGGAGGTGAACATGTGCGCCGGCACCTCGGCGAAGTCCAGCACCACGGCCGACCAGAACTCGACGTTGGTGGCGAGCACCCGGTCCGGCCGGCGGGCCTGGAGCTCGGCCAGGGCGGCCTTCTCCAGCGCCTCGGCGATCTCGAAGCGCGGCGCGCCCAGCTCCTTGGCGGTGCGGCGGAGCACCCGGGCCCGCGGGTCCTCGGCCCGGTAGACGCGGTGGCCGAAGCCCATCAGCCGCTCGCCCCGGTCGAGGACGCCCTTGACGTAGCCCTCGGCGTCGCCGCTGCGCTCGACCGCCTCCAGCATGCTGAGCACGCGGGACGGGGCGCCGCCGTGCAGCGGGCCGGAGAGGGCGCCGATGCCGGAGGAGATGCAGGCCGCGGCGTCCGCGCCGGTGGAGGCGACGATCCGGGCGGTGAAGGTGGAGGCGTTCAGGCCGTGCTCGGCGGCCGAGATGAAGTAGGCGTCGACGGCCTTGACGTGCCGCGGGTCCGGCTCCCCCCGCCAGCGCTTCATGAAGCGCTCGACGATGGTGGACGCCTTGTCGATCTCCTTCTGCGGCACGGCCGGCAGGCCCAGGCCGCGCGCCGACTGGGCGACGAAGGAGAGCGCCGTGACCGACACCCGGGCGAGGTCCTCGCGGGCCTGCTCGTCGGAGATGTCGAGCAGCTGGTTGAGACCCCAGTACGGGGCCAGCATCGCGACCGCGGACTGCACGTCCACCCGGATGTCACCGGAGTGCACCGGCACCGGGAACGGCTCCGCCGGCGGCAGACCCGGGCCGAACCGCCCGTCGACCAGCAGCGCCCACACGTTGCCGAAGGAGACCTGGCCGATCAGATCCTCGATGTCGACGCCGCGATAGCGCAGCGCGCCGCCCTCGCGGTCGGGTTCGGCGATCTCGGTCTCGAAGGCTACGACGCCCTCCAGCCCGGGTTTGAAATCGGCCATGTCGCTCTCCTGGATCTGCTCGGTGCGCCCGCCCGGGGCTCCGGTCCCGGCCCAGCCGGGCGAGCGCCTTAGGCGACCCTCAGGGATGTGTTCGTGACATCTTGCCTGCTGGGTAACCGGATTCGCGACCCACTGCGACTGTGCCGCACACGACATCCCCGGTCCGGGCGGCCCGGACCGCGTCGGCGACACTGTGCGGTGCGGGCTGGCCAGCGCCGCAGGCAGCGGGCCGGGTCGATGAGGAGGAGGGGGAACGTGACGGGGGACACAGTCCGGCCGGCGGGTATGCGTAACGAGTACGCCCCGGAGCTGGGCCTTTCCGAGGCGGACCTGGCCGCCGACTGGCACGGCCAGTTCGCCCGCTGGTTCGCCGACGCGGTCGCCGCCGGACTGCCCGAACCGAACGCGATGGTGCTCGGCACCGCCGACGCCGAGGGCCGCCCGAGCGCGCGCACCGTGCTGCTGAAGGGGTACGACCCGGAGGGCTTCGTCTTCTTCACCAACTACGGGTCCCGCAAGGGCGCCGAGGCGGCCGTCAACCCGCACGTGAGCCTCGTCTTCCCCTGGTTCCCGCTGCACCGGCAGGTGGTGGTGGCCGGCCGGGTCGAGCGGGTCGACCGGGCGGAGACGGAGGCGTACTTCGCCAGCCGGCCGCGCGGCTCCCAGCTCGGCGCGTGGGCCAGCACGCAGTCCCGGGTGATCCCCGGGCGGGCCGTGCTGGACGAGGCGTACCGGGCGGCGGCGGAGCGGTTCGCCGAGGTCGAGCCGATCCCCGCCCCGCCGTACTGGGGTGGCCTGCGGGTGCGGCCGGAGTCGGTGGAGTTCTGGCAGGGCCGGGTCAGCCGGCTGCACGACCGGCTGCGGTTCCGGCTCACCGGGCCCGGGGAGTGGAGCGTCGAGCGGCTGGCGCCGTGACCCAGCTCAAGGACGCGCGGCCGAGCGGGCTGCGCCGGTTCGCGATCGACGTGCGCCCGCTGGCCGTGCCGGCGTACCGGCGGATGTGGCTCGGCAACGGCATCGCGATGTTCGGCATCCAGCTCACCGCGGTCGCCGTGCCGGTGGAGATGTACGCGCTGACCGGTAGCTCGCTCTGGGTCGGCCTGATCGGGATCGCGGCGTTCGTACCGCTGCTGGTCTTCGGGCTCTGGGGCGGCGCGGTGGCCGACGCGCACGACCGGCGCAAGGTGCTGCTGGCGACGGCGGCGGTGCTCTGGGCCGCCACGTTCGGCCTGGCGGTGCAGGCGGTGCTCGGGATCGGCAGCCCGTTGCTGCTGCTCGTCCTGGTGGCGGTGCAGTCGATCGCCTTCGCGATCAGCTCGCCCACCCGCAACGCGATCCTGCCCCGGCTGGTGCCGGCGGAGCTGGTGCCGGCGGCGACCACGCTGAACTTCACCACCTACACGGCCGCCTCGGTGTTCGGCCCGCTGGCCGCCGGCCTGATCTTCGCCTGGTGGGGCACCGACCTCGGCCTGCCGATCGCGTACGCGGCCGACGCGGTGCTCTACCTGGTCGCCGTCTGGGCGACCGTGAAGCTGCCGGCCATGCCGCCGGAGCCGGACCCGGACGCGGACCCGGACGCCGCCCCACGGCGGGCCGGGCTGGCCAGCATCGTCGACGGCCTGCGCTACCTGGCCACCACCCCGGTGCTGATGCTCTCCTTCGTCATCGACCTGATCGCCATGGTGCTGGCCATGCCCCGGGCGCTCTTCCCCGAGATAGCCGAGTCCCGCTTCGGCGGCGGCGCGGCCGTCGGCTGGCTCTACAGCGCGATCGCGGCGGGCGCGATGCTCGGCGGGCTGACTTCCGGGTGGATCGGGCGGCTGCGCCGGCAGGGGCTGGTGCTGGTGCTGGCGGTGGTCGGCTGGGGGCTGGCGATCGCGGCGGCCGGCCTCGCCGGCCAGCTCTGGCTGATGGTGCTGCTGCTCGCGGTGGCCGGGGCGGCCGACCTGGTCAGCGCTGTGCTGCGGCAGTCGATGCTGCTGGTCTACGCGCCGGACCGGATGCGCGGGCGGCTGATGGGTGTCAACACGGTGGTCATCGCCGGTGGCCCGCGCCTGGGCGACCTGCGGGCCGGGGCGGTGGCGGCCGGTTTCGGCGGCGGCGTCGCCTGGGTCGGCGGCGGGCTGCTCTCGGCGGCCCTCGCGGTGCTGCTCGCGGTGGCCTTCCCGGTGCTGCTGCGCTACCGGGCGGCGGACCCGCCCGGCGGTGACAAGGCGTGACGGGGCGGGTCGGGGCGAGCGACGGCGGGGCGGGAACCGTTAGGGTCGCCCGCATGGACACCCCCGACCAGCGTCCGCCCTCGGGCGCGCAGTGGACCATTTCCGCCGCCGGCCACGAGGCCGTCATCGTGGAGGTGGGCGGTGGGGTCCGGACATACCGGCACGACGGGACCGACCACCTCGACGGGTACGCCGCCGACGAGATCTGTCCCGGCTGCGCGGGGCAGGTGCTGGCCCCCTGGCCGAACCGGATCCGCGACGGGCGCTACACCTTCGGCGAGCGGTCGTTGCAGCTCACCCTCAGCGAGCCGGACCGGGGAGTGGCCATCCACGGGCTGGTCAACTGGGTGCCGTGGCGGCTGGTGGAGCAGTCGTCCGACGCGGTGACCGTCGGCTACGACCTGCCGCCGCAGCCGGGCTACCCGTGGCCGCTGCGGCTGCGTACCCGGTGGAGCGTCGGCCCGGACGGGTTGCGCGCGGAGCACGAGGCGACGAACCTCGGCGCCGAGCCCGCGCCGTTCGGCTTCGCGGTGCACCCGTACCTGCGGGTGCCCGGGGTCGCGGTGGACGACCTGTCGATGCGGCTGCCGGCCCGCACGCGGTTGCAGGTGGACGGACGGCTGCTGCCGATCGGGGGCACCCCGGTCGCCGGCACCGAGTACGACTGGACCAGCCCCCGCCGGATCGGCGGCGCCCGGCTCGACCTCTGCTTCGGCGACGTGATCCGCGACGACGACGGCGGTTCGGTGGTCAGCCTGGCGGCCCCGGACGGCACGGCGGGCGTACGGATCTGGGCGGACCGGGAGTTCGGCTGGTGGCAGGTGTTCACCGGCGACGCCCTGCCCGGCGAGCGGCGGCGCCGTTCCGTGGCGGTGGAGCCGATGACCTGCCCGCCGGACGCGTTCCGTTCGGGTCGGGACGTGATCACCCTGAAGCCGGGCGCGACCTGGCGGGGTGCCTGGGGCGTACGGCCCGGGGCCTGAGCGGGGGAGCGCATGGATTTCGGCGAGGTGGTCCGGCGACGCCGGATGGTGCGCAACTACGACCCGGACCGTCCCGTTCCGCCCGACGTGGTGGAGCGGCTGCTCGACCATGCGGTCCGCGCGCCGTCGGCCGGCTTCGCCCAGGGCTGGGGTTTCCTGGTGCTGGAGGCGCCGGAGGACCGGGAGCGGTTCTGGGCGGCGACCACGCCGGGCGGCGGCGGCCGGGAGCGGTGGCTGGCGGGGATGCGCAAGGCCCCGCTGATCGTCGTCCCGCACGCGAACCGGTCGGCCTACCTGGAGCGCTACGCGGAACCGGACAAGGGCTGGGCGGACCGCTCGGCCGAGCGCTGGCCGGTGCCCTACTGGTACGTGGACACCGGCTTCGCCGCCCTGCTGATGCTGCTGACCGCCGTGGACGAGGGGCTGGGGGCGTGCTTCTTCGGCATCCCCGCGCAGCGCCTCGACGCCTACCGGGAGGCGTTCGGGGTGCCGGAGGCGTACGAGCCCGTCGGCGCCGTCACGGTGGGTTATCGCGCGCCTGACCACCGGTCACCGTCGCTGCGCCGGGGGCGTCGCCCGGTGGGCGAGGTGGTCCGGCGGGGGCGCTGGAGCTGAGCGGCGCCAGTGTGCCGTCAGGTGTTTCGTCCGGTGGCGAACCGGACGGCGGGTGGCGAAACTGGCATTGGGGAGCAGAACACGGTGTGGTGCAGCCCGCTACGCTGGCACGGTCATCGGTGCCGCGGGTCGCGGTGCCGCGCCGCGACCCGACCCGGTGTCGCGGGTCGGCCCGCCGAGGGGGAGGGGAGCGTGCCGTCGTGATCTTCAGAGCGGTCCGGGACGGGCGTCCCTACCCGGAGCACAACCTGACGCTCAAGCAGTGGGCGGAGATCCCGCCGAGGCCGCTGCGCCTGGACCAGTTGATCACCACCAAGCGTGAGCTGGCGCTGGACAAGCTCCTCGCCGAGGACTCCACCTTCTACGGCGACCTCTTCCCGCACGTCGTGCAGTGGAACGGCGGGCTCTACCTGGAGGACGGGCTGCACCGCGCCCTGCGGGCGGCGCTCCAGCAGCGCAACCAGATCCACGCCCGGGTGCTCGTCCTCTCCGGGCCGATCGAGTGAGCGCGGCCCGCCGGCCGTCCGACCCGTACTGACCTGCGATTTCGCGGATTCGACGCGGCGGTTTCGCCTGCCGGCGCCCTTCGACGAGCGGCTGTCGCACCGGAGCCGTACCGTCATCTCCAGACGACGTGTCTGACGAGGACGGTGAGGGCCATGGCCCGCGACGGTGACATCAACGAGCCCACGAGGGAGTTCCCCGGTTATCCGACCGGCGAGGCGCTCAAGGAGCGGTCGGCTGTCACAACCGAGCCGGATCCGGATGCGCCACCACCACCGGCGGGCGGGCCCGCGCACGGCCTGCTCTGGGTGCTCGGCGCGGCGGCGCTGGCGGTGGTGGTGCTGCTCGGTGTGCAGGCCACCGGCCTGCTGCCGGACTTCCGCAACCCGTTCGCCAAGGAACAGACCGACCGCAGCCAGCCGCCGCTGCTCAAGTCGATCCAGGATCTCAGCCGCTACGTCGCGGCCGAGGGCAACTTCCAGGTGGTCGTCGATCTCCAGAACGACCGGCGCAACGTGCCCGACTGGCTGCTCAGCCAGCGCACCCTCTTCGTCGGGGCGGGCAGCGTGGAGGCGTACGTCGACTTCGCCAAGATCTCCGAGGGCGCGGTGGTGGAGTCGGCCGACGGCAAGTCGGTGGAGATCAGGCTGCCGGCGCCGCAGCTCGCCAAGACCAACCTCGACCTGGAGAAGAGCTACGTCTTCGCCGAGGAGCGCGGGCTGCTCAACCGGGTCGGCGAGCTGGTCAAGGGCGACCCCAACCGCCAGCAGCAGGTCTACCAGCTCGCCGAGGAGCGGATCACCACCGCCGCCCGCGACAGCGGCCTGACCCAGCGGGCCGAGGAGAACACCCGCAAGATGCTGGAGGGGCTGCTGCGCTCCCTCGGCTACGAGAAGGTGACGGTCACCTACACCGCCCCCTGACGGCGGGCCCACGACGCGACGGCGCCCGCCCCGGTCGACGGGACGGGCGCCTCGTGCTCGCCCCCGCCTCGGGCGGGGGCGGGGTCAGTAGCGGGCGGCGGCGTAGCGGTCCTCGTTCGGCATCAGGACCCAGAGCACCAGGTAGACGACCACCTGGGTGCCGGGCAGCAGCAGCGACAGCAGGAACAGCAGCCGGATGAAGCCGGCCGACCTGCCGAAACGCTGGGCCAGGCCGGCACAGACGCCGGCGATCATGCGCCCCTGACGGGGGCGGACCAGTTTGCGACTCATCGTCGTACTCCCACTCTGCGGCGTTCGCCGCCTCTGCCCTCAACGGTAGGAAGGGGTGGCCACCGCGCCCTCGGTCCGGAGGAGGATCGGCGGTGCCCGTACCCGTAGGTGGTTACCCGGGAACCGGCCCCGCGACGCCCCCGGGACATGCCGGGACATCACGACCGGTCGCGGCTGGCGGCAGGGGCTGAGCTGGGCGGGTAGGCTCGCCGGTCGGGCACCCACACCCCCGGGTGCCGGACGGCCGCCCCGACCGGGCCGGCCACGACCGTGCCGGAGACCCACGAGGTACGACGGCGAGGAAGTGCAGCCATGATCAGCGTTTTCGATCTGTTCAGTGTCGGTATCGGGCCGTCCAGCTCCCACACGGTGGGGCCGATGCGGGCCGCCCGTACGTTCGTGGCGGGTCTGAAGGCCGACGGGTTGCTGTCCGGCACGGTGCGGGTGCAGGCGGAGCTCTTCGGCTCGCTGGGTGCGACGGGGCACGGCCACGGCAGCGACCGGGCGGTGCTGCTCGGGCTGGCCGGCGAGGCCCCGGAGACCGTCGACACCGACACCGTCGACGCGCGGATCGCCCGGATCCGTGCCGAGCGCCGGCTGAGCCTGCTCGACGCGCACGAGATCGACTTCGACCCCGACCACGACCTGGTGCTGCACCGGCGCCGGTCGCTGCCGTACCACCCCAACGGGATGACCTTCGTCGCGTACGACGACCGGGGCGCCGAGCTGCGGGCGCGGACGTACTACTCGGTCGGCGGCGGTTTCGTGGTGGACGAGGCGGCGGCCGGGGCGGACCGGATCAAGCCCGACACCACGCGCGTACGTCACCCGTTCCTCACCGGCGCGCAGTTGCTCGACGTGACCGCGTCGACGAGGCTGTCGATCAGCGAGGTGATGCTCGCCAACGAGCTCTCCTGGCGCGGTGAGGGCGAGGTGCGCGCCGGCCTGCTGGAGATCTGGCGGGTGATGCGGGAGTGCGTCGAGCGGGGCTGCTCGCGCGACGGGGTGCTGCCCGGCGGGCTGAAGGTCCGCCGCCGCGCGGCCGAGCTGCGCCGCAGCCTGGAGACGGAATCCGACCCCGCCGACCCGCTGCGGGCGATGGACTGGGTGACCCTCTTCGCCCTCGCCGTCAACGAGGAGAACGCGGCCGGCGGCCGGGTCGTCACCGCGCCGACCAACGGGGCGGCCGGGATCATCCCGGCGGTGCTGCACTACTACACCAGGTTCTCCCCGGGCGCCTCCGAGGAGGGGGTGGTGCGGTTCCTGTTGGCGGCGGGCGCGATCGGCGTCCTGTTCAAGGAGAACGCCTCGATCTCCGGCGCCGAGGTGGGCTGCCAGGGCGAGGTGGGCTCGGCCTGCTCGATGGCCGCCGCCGGGCTGGCCGAGGCGCTGGGCGGCACACCCGCGCAGGTGGAGAACGCCGCCGAGATCGGCATGGAGCACAACCTGGGGCTGACCTGTGATCCGGTCGGTGGTCTGGTGCAGATCCCCTGCATCGAGCGGAACGCGGTGGCTAGCATCAAGGCGATCACGGCCGCCCGGCTGGCGCTGCGCGGCGACGGGGTGCACCACGTCTCGCTGGACAAGGTCATCAAGACCATGCGCGAGACCGGCGCGGACATGAAGGTGAAGTACAAGGAGACGGC
This sequence comes from Micromonospora sp. USAFONa4, assembly GCF_057197825.1. NCBI lineage: Bacteria > Bacillati > Actinomycetota > Actinomycetes > Micromonosporales > Micromonosporaceae > Micromonospora > Micromonospora sp. USAFONa4. The sequence continues at coordinate 3,904,988 of NZ_CM170072.1, forward strand.
GCGCGGCGGACTGGCCGTCAACGTGATCGAGTGCTGAGGGGGCGTTCGTTCATCGACTGCTAGCCTGTCGTCCGTCCGGTGAGGCGGGAGGCGGCGGTGACCTCTGGCGTCGCGGCGTTGTGGTCGCACCGCACCTCGCTGCGCATCCTGGTCCGGCGCGACCTCGCCGTGAAGTACCAGCAGTCCGTGCTCGGGTATCTCTGGTCGCTGATCGAGCCCCTCGGCCTGGGCGCCATCTACTGGTTCGTCTTCGGGGTCCTCTACTCCCGGGACACCAACCGCCACCTCGGCGACGCGGCCGACTCGTACCCGCTGTTCCTGCTCACCGGGATCTTCGCCTGGATGTGGACCAGTTCGGCGCTGAGCGAGGCGACCAACGCGCTGACCGGCCAGGCCCGGCTGATCACGACGATGAACGTGCCACGGCAGGTCTTCCCGATCGGCCGGGTCACCGGCCGCTTCGCCGAGTACGCCGCCGGCCTGCCGATCCTGCTCGCCGTCGCCGTCGGGTACGCCGCGTCCGGCCGGGTCGAGCCGGGCTGGTCGCTGCTGGCCCTGCCGCTCGCGGTGGCGGTGCAGGCCGTCCTGCTGGTCGGGCTGGCGCTGCTGCTCTCGGCGGTCAACGTGCTGATGCGCGACGTCGAGCGCTTCATGCGGCTGGTCGTCCGGGTGCTCTTCTACGCCACCCCGATCATCTACCCGCTGAGCCTCGTGCGCGACGCCGACCTGCCGGGCTGGCTGAAGGTCGCCTACGAGCTGAACCCGCTGGTCGGCATCTTCCAGCTGCACCACGCGGTCTGGTACCCGGACGAGTTCCCGGACGCCCGGCTGCTCGCCATCTCCGTCGGCGTCAGCCTGCTGGTGCTGGCCGCCGGCTGGTGGTCGTTCCGCCGGCTCGAACCCGCCGTGCTCAAGGAACTGTAGGGATGGCCGATCCGATCATCGAGGCGGAGGGGCTAGGCATCCGGTTTGTCCGCAACCGGCGGCGGCAGTTGCGGCTGCGGGAGCTGCTCATCCACCGGGGACGGCGCGGCGCCGACGACGGCCGGTTCTGGCCGCTGCGGGACGTGTCGTTCTCGGTCCGGGCCGGGGAGACCGTCGGCGTGGTCGGGCGCAACGGCACCGGCAAGAGCACCCTGCTGCGGCTGATCGCCGGCGTGCTCATCCCCGACGAGGGCCGGATCCGGGTGCGCGGGGACGTCGCGCCGCTGCTGGAACTCTCCGCCGGGTTCTCCAACGACCTGACCGGGCGGGAGAACCTCTACCTGGTCGGCGGCCTGCACGGGCTTCCGTCGGGCTACCTGCGGCGGCACTTCGACGACATCGTCTCGTTCGCGGGCGAGCAGGTGGAGCGGGCCGTCGACACGTCGGTGCGGCACTACTCGTCCGGCATGAAGGTCCGACTCGGCTTCGCCATCATCTCGCACCTGCCGCACCCGATCCTGCTCATGGACGAGGTGACGGCGGTCGGGGACGAGGAGTTCCGCAAGAAGTGTTATGCGACGATCGACCGTCTGCTCGGGGAGGGGCGCACTCTGGTGTTGGTGTCACACAACGAAAAGGACCTGACCCGGTTCTGCCGTCGGGGGTTGTACCTCGACGGGGGCCGGGTGGGCGTCGACGGCACGATCGCCGAGGCGCTGCACGCGTACCACGCCGCGGTTCCGCGGTGACGCTCGCGATCGTGCTCGCCGCCGACGCCCCGGCCGCGAGCCTGCCGACCCGTTCGGGCGAACACCTCGCCGACCGGCTGGCCGACCAGCTCCGGCGCGCCGGGGCGCACGAGGTGCGCCACGCCGCCGGCCTGGACGAGCTGGCCGACCTCGTCGACGCGGCCACGCAGCCGGTGCTCGTGACCGGCGCCGACCTGGTCGCGCACACCGCCGTACTGCGGCACCTGGCCACCAGCCCCGTCGGGCCGACGGTCGCGCTGGTGCTCACCGACCCGCCCGGCGACGGCCACACGGCCGTGCGCGAGGAGCGCGGCCAGGTGGTCGGGGCCGGGCCGGCGCAGGCGCTGGACGGCGAAGCCACAGGCGTGTTCGGTGGCGCGCTGCGGGTCGGCGTGGACGACCTGCCGTCGCTCGCCGCCGCCGCGCGTGCGGCCGCCGCCGGGGTGGTGCCCGTCGGCGCGCCGTCGGCCGCCGCGCCACCGCCGGCCGGGCCGGCCGTGGACCGGCTCTTCGCCGGCCTCGCCGGGCTCGGTGTGCTGACCTTCGCCCAGCGGGTACGCCTGCTCGTGGCGCACCGGGTGGGCGACCCGGCGGGGCTGGCCGCCGCAGAGGCGGCCGTGGCCGCCGTCGACGAGGACCGGGCCGAGCTGAAGCTCTCGGTGAAGGAGCGGGACGACTTCTTCACCACCTTCTTCGTCAGCACCTGGTCGCCGTACGTGACGAAGGCGTCGGCGAAGCTCGGGCTCGGCCCGACCGCCGTCACGATGATCTCGGTGGCCTTCGCGGTGGCCGCCGCCGTGCTCTTCGGTACGGGCGGCCGGCTGGCGCTGGTCGCCGGGGCGGTGCTGCTCTACCTCGGCTTCGTGCTGGACTGCGTGGACGGGCAGCTCGCCCGCTACACCCGGCACTTCAGCGCGTGGGGCGGCTGGCTGGACACGATGGCCGACCGGGCGAAGGAGTACGTGGTCTACGCCGGCCTCGGCTACGGGGCCACCCAGGCCGGCTTCCGGTACGGCTGGGCGCTGGCGATCGCCGCGATCACCCTCCAGACCGTCCGGCACATGACGGACACCTGGTACGGCGTGCTGCACGACGAGGCGGCGCGCCGGCCGAAGGCGGTCGGCACCGCCGGCGGCGGCATCGGCGACAAGCTGAACGCCGCCTCCAACCGGGTGCAGGCCGACACGGGGTCGGTGTCGTACTGGCTGAAGCGCACGGTGGTCTTCCCGATCGGGGAGCGGTGGGCGCTGATCGCGATCACCGTGGCGCTGTTCGGCCCGCTGGTCAGCCTGTACGCGGTGCTGGCCTGGGGGGTGCTGGCCTTCGCGTACACCGGGGCGCTGCGTACGCTGCGGGCCCGCTGGATGCGGGTGCCGGTGCTGGACACGGTCGACGCCACCCTGCACCGCGACGACGGGCCGCTGGCCCGGCTCCTGCCGGCGCTCCGGCCGGTGGGCCCGCTGGCGCTGGCGGTCGTCGCGGCGCTGGGCCCGGCGGCGCTGCTGGTGGCGGCGCTGCTGACCCGCGACGGGGCGGAGGTCCCGCGGTGGGCGGTGCCGGTCGCGCTGCTGGTGCTGCTGGTCGCCGGCCTCGGCGCGGGCGCGACGCACACCGGGCCGCTGGACTGGCTGGTGCCGGCCGCGCTGCGGGCGGGCGAGTTCCTGTTCGCCGTCGCGGTCGGGGTGGTCGGCGACGTGCCGCCGTGGCTCATCTTCGGGTACGTCTTCGTGCTGACCCTGCACCACTACGACCTGACCGCGCGGCTGGAGAAGCGGCAGTCCGCCCCGCCGCTGCACGGCGGCACGCTGGGCTGGGAGGGTCGGTCGGTGCTGCTGGCCCTGGCGGCGATCGTCGGTTTTGCGGGTATCGGGATGGCTACACTCGGTACGTACCTTCTCGTGGTTTTCGTGGGGAGTGTCGCCCTCGCCTGGGTCGTCCTGCCCGCCCGCGCCGCGCGGGCGTCGGCGGGCCTGGTCGGCGCGGGAGGTCGCTCGCCGGGCTGACGACAGGGGCCGGCCGATGACACTGATCAGCTTCGTCGTGCCGGCCTACCGGGTGCAGGGCTACCTGCGCGAATGCCTCGACTCCATCCTCGGGCAGCCCGTCACCGACATCGAGGTGATCGGCGTCGACGACTGCTCGCCCGACGACAGCGGCGAGATCCTCGCCGAGTACGCGGCCCGCGACCCGCGGATGCGTGCCGTCCGGCTGACGGAGAACGTGGGGCTCGGTCCGGCCCGCAACATCGGGCTGGACCGGGCCGCCGGCGAGTACGTCTGGTTCGTCGACGGCGACGACTGGCTCGCCCCCGAGTGCCTCACCGAGGTGGTCGGCCGCCTCCGCGCCACCCGCCCCGACGTGCTCCTGGTCGACCACGTCCGGACGCACTGGAACGACGCCACCAGCCGCAGCGCGATGGCGGAGGTCTTTCCGGAACCGCCCGGCGAGGAGACCTTCCGGCTGCGGGACCGGCCCGAGACGCTCCGGCTGCTGCACACCGCCTGGAACCGGCTGGTCCGCCGGCAGTTCCTGATCGAGGAGGGGCTGCGCTTCGCCCCCGGCTGGTACGAGGACGTCTCGTTCAGCTATCCCGTGCTGATGGCCGCCGAGCGGATCGGCGTGCTGGACCGGGTCTGCGTCAACTACCGGCAGCGCCGCACCGGGGCGATCACCAGGACCAGGGGCGAGCGGCACTTCGAGGTCTTCGACCAGTGGCACCGGGTGTTCCGGCTGATGGACGCCTGGGGGCCGGCGGTCGACGACCTGCGCCCCGCGCTGTTCGAGCGGATGGTCTGGCACTACCTGAGCGTGCTCGGCAACGGGGAACGGATCGACCCCGAGCTGCGGCCGGCCTTCTTCGCCCAGATCACCGCCGACCACGCGCGCTGGCTGCCGCCCGGCGGCTATCCGGCCCCGGCGGGCGCGGAGGGGCTCAAGCACCGGCTGGTGGCCGCCGGGCGCTGGCGTACCTTCAGCGCGTTGCGCACCGCCTACCGCGCGCGGGACGCCGCCCGGCGTACCGCGCGGAGCGCCAAGCGGCGGGTCGCGCCCCCGGCCCGGCGCGCGGCCCGGCTGGCCCGGGACGCCCTGCTGCGGGAGTACTACCGGGCCGAGCTGCGCCGGCCGGTCGATGAGACGCTGGCCGTCTACGCGGCCTACTGGTACCGGGGCTACTCGGACAACCCGGCCGCGATCTTCGAGGCGGCCCGGCGGCTGGCGCCGCAGGTGCGCGGCGTGTGGATCGTCCGGCGGGACCGCGTGCACACCGTGCCCGAGGGCGTCGCGTACGTGGTCGCCGGGACGCCCGCGTACTACCGGGCGCTGGCCCGGGCGCGGTGGCTGGTCAACAACGTGAACTTCCCGGACCACGTCCGCAAGCGGCCGGGCACCGTGCACGTGCAGACCCACCACGGCACGCCGGTGAAGGTGATGGGCCTGGACCAGCAGCGCTACCCGGTCGGCGCGGTGGGGATGGACTTCGCCGGGCTGCTGCGCCGGGTGGACCGGTGGGACTACAGCGTCAGCGCGAACAGCTTCTCCACGCAGATGTGGGAGCGCGCGTACCCGGCCGCGTACACCACGTTGGAGGTCGGCTACCCGCGCAACGACCGGCTGGTCACCGCGACCGCCGGGGAGGTGCGCCGGCTGCGTGCCGGACTCGGCCTCGGGCCCGGCGAACGGGTCGTCCTGTACGCCCCGACGCACCGGGAGCACCTGCCCGGCTACCGGCCGCCGTTCGACCCGGAACGGCTGCTCGACGTGCTCGGCCCGGCCGGCCGGCTGCTGATCCGCAGCCACTACTTCCACGACCGGGAGCTACGCGCCCGGCGCCCCGCCGACCGGGACCGGGTACGCGACGTCAGCGGCCATCCGCGCGTGGAGGACCTCTACCTCGTCGCGGACGTGCTGATCACGGACTACTCCTCGGCGATGTTCGACTACGCCGTGCTCGACCGGCCGATCGTCGTCTACGCCCCCGACTGGGAGGCGTACCGGCTGGCCCGGGGCGTCTACTTCGACGTGACGGCGGAGCCGCCGGGCGCGGTGGCCACCAGCTTCGCCGACCTGCTCGACCTGTTCCGCGCCGGCGGGGTCGACTCGGCGGCGGCGCGCTCGGCCCGACAGCGGTTCCGGGCCCGGTTCTGCGCACTCGACGACGGCCACGCCGCCGAGCGGGTGGTCCGCCGGGTCTTCCTCGGCGAACCGGCCAGCGCCGCCCGGTCAACGTACGGAGTCGGCGCGCTGGCCCCGGCGTCGCAGGCGGGAGGCGGACCCCGCTGACGCTGGCTCATCCCGCCGGGTGGGCGTCACAGGGCCGTCACAAGCCGAACATGGCACGTTTACCCGATGTGCGAACCGCATGATCCTCGTCACAGTCATTCGGGATTCGGTCGACGAGGTGGGGGGAGGGCACGGTGACAACCGTCGCACTCAAGGATGTCACGAAGGTGTTCCGGGACGGCACCCTCGCCGTCGACAGCGTCAATCTCGACGTCAACGACGGCGAGTTCATGGTGCTGCTCGGCCCGTCGGGCTGCGGGAAGTCCACGGTGCTGCGGATGGTGGCCGGGCTGGAGGAACCGACGTCGGGCGCGGTGATGCTCGACGGCGAGCTGGCCAACGACCTGCCGCCCCGCGACCGGAAGATTGCCATGGTCTTCCAGGACTTCGCGCTCTACCCGCACATGACCGTCGGCGACAACATCGCCTTCCCGCTCAAGCTGGCCGGGTTGGAGCCCGAGCCGCGAGGCGAGCGGGTCACCGACGTGGCCAGCGCGCTCGGCATCGGCGACGTGCTCGGCCGCAAGCCAAGCCAGCTCTCCGGCGGGCAACGCCAGCGGGTCGCGATGGGCCGGGCGATCGTGCGCCGTCCGGGCCTCTTCCTGATGGACGAGCCGCTGTCGAACCTCGACAGCGGGCTCCGGGCCGAACTGCGCGCCGAGATCTCCGGCCTGACCCGGGAGCTGGGCGTCACCACCATCTACGTCACGCACGACCAGGCCGAGGCGCTGACCATGGCCGACCGGGTCGCCATCATGCGCAAGGGCGTCCTCCAGGACGTCGGCACCCCCACCCAGGTCTACGGTCGCCCGGCCACCCTCTACGTGGCCGCGTTCCTCGGCAGCCCGCGGATGAACCTGCTGGAGGCCTCCGTCTACGTCCACCTCGACCGCTACGTCACCCTCACCCTCGGCGACCAGGCACTCCACCTGCCGTGGGACGACATCCGCAGCCGGGCGGTCGCGCACTACCACGGCGAGCGGATCGTGGTCGGGATGCGGGCCGAGGCGCTCACCCCGGTCGCGCCGGACACCCAGGGCGCCGTGCTGCACGGCCGCATCCGCTATCTGGAGCACCACGGGCACGAGTCGCTCGCCTTCCTCGACATCGGGGCCACCGCGATCGTGGTGGACGAGATGGGCACCCGGACCGAGGAGGCACCCACCGGCCAGCGCGGCCTGCGCCGCTTCGGACAGGTGATGCAGCGGCTGACCGGGCGCGCCGCCGAGGAGGTGCCCGCCCCGGTCGCCGCCACCCGCACCAGCGTGCTCAACGACCCGGGCCGGCACCATCGGCGCCCCGCCGAGCTCGCGGTCCGGCTCGCGCCGTACCCGGGGATCGCCGCCGGGCACCCCCTGGCCGTCTCCGTACGCATGGACGCGCTGCACTTCTTCGACGAGCGCGGCGACCGCATCGACGTGGGCTGGCGCTGACGGAGGTGTAAGGAAGGGCGGGCTTGTCGGGGAAGTTACCGGCTAGTAACGTCGGGTCATGACCATCGACTCGCGCCAGGTGGCGGCCGGCATGCTGGAGGCTGTGCCGTTCGCCCGTACGCTCGGCATCGAATTCGTCGAAGTGGCCCCCGAGGCGGAGGGCGGGGTACGGGTGACCGTCCGGCTGCCCGACTCGCCGGCCACCCACAACCACGTCGGCGGCCCGCACGCCGGGGCCATGTTCACCCTCGGCGAGACCGCCTCCGGCGCTGTCGTGCTGGCCGCGTTCGGGCACCTGCTCGACCGGGCCACGCCGCTGGCCGTACGGGCCGAGATCGCGTACCGGAAGCTGGCCATGGGCCCCGTCCTGGCCACCGCGCGCCTCGACCGGCCGGTCGCCGAGGTGGTCGCGGAGCTGGAGTCCGGCCGCCGGCCGGAGTTCCCGGTCCAGGTGGAGATCGCCACCGAGGAGGGCAAGCCGACCGGCGGGATGACAGTGGTCTGGACGCTGCGCCCGAACTGAGCCGCGCGACAAGCGGACCGAAAGCGGTTTACGGGCGCGGAGGTCTGGATAGATTCGTACCGTGCTGGGCCTGCCTGCTCACGTGACCGCCTGTCTCTTCGATCTGGACGGTGTGCTGACGCAGACCGCCCGGGTGCACAACGCCGCGTGGACCGAGACGTTCGACGCCTTCCTGCGCCGTCACGCCGCCGCCACCGGCGCGGAGTTCCGTCCCTTCGACCCCGGGCCGGACTACAACCGTTACGTCGACGGCCGGCCGCGCGCCGACGGGGTGCGCACCTTCCTCGCCTCCCGGGGCATCGTGCTGCCCGAGGGGTCGCCCGACGACCCGCCGGACGCCGACACCGTCAACGGGGTCGGCAACAGCAAGAACGTGCTGCTGCTGGAGCGGCTGCGCACCCACGGCGTGGACGTCTACCCCGGCTCCGTCGCCTACCTGGAGGCGGCGCGCGCCGCCGGACTGCGCCGGGCGGTCGTCACGGCCAGCGCGAACGGCCGGGAGGTGGTCGCCGCCGCCGGGCTGGAAGCGCTGCTGGAGGCGCGGGTGGACGGGCTCGTCGCCCGCGCCGAGGGGCTGCGCGGCAAGCCCGAGCCGGACACGTTCCTGGCCGGCGCGAGACTGCTCGGGGTCGACCCGCGCAACGCCGTCGTCTTCGAGGACGCCCTCGCCGGGGTCGCCGCCGGCCGCGCCGGCGGGTTCGGGTACGTGATCGGGGTGGACCGGGTCGGCCAGGCCGCCGAGCTGCTGGCCCACGGCGCCGACGTCGTGGTCACCGACCTCGCCGACCTGCTCGACCCCGGGCAGACCGCGTGATCCGGGAACGGGCCTATCCGGTCGAGCCGTGGCACGTCCGGGAGATCCGGCTGGACATGGACGTCCTGGCCCAGTCCGAGTCGGTCTTTGCCCTCTCCAACGGGCACGTCGGGCTGCGCGGCAACCTCGACGAGGGGGAACCCCACGGCCTGCCCGGCACGTACCTCAACTCCTTCTACGAGCTGCGCCCGCTGCCGTACGCCGAGGCCGGCTTCGGGTTCCCCGAGTCGGGCCAGACCATCGTCAACGTGACCAACGGCAAGCTGATCCGGCTGCTCGTCGACGACGAGCCGCTCGACGTCCGCTACGGCGAGCTCCTCGCCCACGAACGGGTCCTCGACCTGCGCGCCGGCACCCTGCACCGGGAACTGCACTGGCGCTCCCCGGCCGGCCGCGAGATCAAGGTCCGCAGCACCCGGCTCGTCTCGTTCACCCAACGCGCCGTCGCCGCGATCAGCTACGAGGTCGAGGCGGTGGACGGCCCGCTGCGGCTGATCCTCCAGTCGGAACTCGTGGCGAACGAGGCGCTGCCCGCGCAGAGCGGCGACCCGCGGGTCGCGGCCGTGCTTGAGTCGCCGTTGCAGGCCGAGGAGGAACTCACCACCGCCGACGGCGGGCTGCTGATCCACCGCACCAAGGTCTCCGGGCTGCGGGTGGCCGCCGCCATGGAACACGAGGTGTACGCCCCGGGGCGTACGACCAGCCAGTCCGAGGGGTACGAGGACTGGGTGCGTACCACGATCGGGTGCGTGCTCCAGCCCGGCGAGACGCTGCGCGTGGTCAAGTACCTCGCGTACGGCTGGTCGAGCCGCCGGTCGCTGCCGGCGATGCGCGACCAGGTCGAGGCCGCCCTGACGGGGGCGCGGATCGACGGCTGGGACGGGCTCCTCCGCGAGCAGCGCGAATACCTCGACGAGTTCTGGGACGCCGCCGACGTGGTGGTGGAGGGCGACCCGGAGATCCAGCAGGCCGTCCGGTTCGGCATGTTCCACGTCCTCCAGGCCGGCTCCCGGGCGGAGCGGCGGCCCATCGCCGCGAAGGGCCTGACCGGTCCGGGGTACGACGGGCACGCGTTCTGGGACACGGAGATGTTCGTCCTGCCGGTGCTCACCTACACCCAACCGGCCGCCGTGCGGGACGCGCTGCACTGGCGGCACGGCACCCTGGCCGCCGCGCGCGAGCGGGCCCGGACGCTCAACCTGGAGGGCGCGGCGTTCCCCTGGCGCACCATCGAGGGGCCGGAGTCGTCGGGGTACTGGCCGGCCGGCACCGCCGCCTTCCACATCGCGGCCGGCGTCGCCGATGCGCTGCGGCGCTACGTCCAGGTCACCCAGGACACCGAGCTGGAACGCGAGATCGGGCTGGAGCTGCTGGTGGAGACCGCCCGGCTGTGGCGGTCGCTGGGTCACCACGACCGGCACGGCCAGTTCCACATCGACGGGGTCACCGGCCCCGACGAGTACACGGCGGTGAAGAACGACAACATCTACACCAACCTGATGGCGCAGCGGAACCTGATCAGCGCGGCCGACGCGGTGATGCGCTACCGGGACGAGGCGTTCCACCTCGGCGTGACCGACGAGGAGGCGGCAGCCTGGCGGGACGCGGCGGCGTCCATGCACATCCCGTACGACGAGGAGATCGACGTCCACGAACAGGTGGAGGGCTTCACCCGGCTCCAGGAATGGGACTTCGTGCACACGCCGCCGGAGAAGTACCCGCTGCTGCTGCACTACCCGTACTTCGACCTCTACCGCAAGCAGGTCGTCAAGCAGGCGGACCTGGTCCTGGCCATGCACTGGCGCGGCGACGCGTTCACGCCGGAGCAGAAGCTGCGCAACTTCCTCTACTACGAGCGGCGTACGGTGCGCGACTCCTCGCTGTCGGCGTGCACCCAGGCGGTGCTGGCCGCCGAGGTGGGCCACCCCGAACTGGCGCACGTCTACCTGCGCGAGGCCGCGCTGATGGACCTGCACGACCTCAACGAGAACACCCGCGACGGGGTGCACATGGCCTCGCTCGCCGGCGCGTGGATCGCCCTGGTGGGCGGGTTCGGCGGGCTGCGCGACCACGACGGCAACCTCTCCTTCGCGCCGCGGCTGTCGAGCCGCCTCGGGCGGCTGGAGTTCTCCCTCCAGTGGCGCGGGATGCGGCTGCGGGTCGACGTCCGGCCGCACGAGACCACGTACGCGCTGCGCCACGGCGACCCGGGAGACGTGCTGGAGTTGCGGCACCACGGCGAGCCGGTCCGGGTCACCTGCGGGGAGCCGGTGACGATGCCGATCCCTGCGGCGGAGGTGTCGGGCCCCGTCCCGGAGCAGGCCCCCGGCCGGGCTCCCCTGCTCCGCCTGCCCGAGAACGAGCCGTGACCGACCGCCGGCCCGCCGTCGACGACGGCGGGCCGGCGGCGTAGGACCTGTGCCGGTCGCCCGGCGGCATCGGTCAGAGCGGCCTGCCCTGTGACGGGCGGTCCGCCGCGTCGCGGGGCGCCATCGCCCGCGGGTCGTCGGCCGTGCGCGCCTGGGCGGCGTCGTCCGCCCAGTCCCGGCCGCGTTCGGTGTCCTGCTCCCGCCGGTCCCGGTCGGTGGTCTGCTGCCGGGTCTCCCGCTGCTGCTGGGCCATGGCGATCCTCGCGATCCGTCGGGGCGCGGTTGCGCCGGTACGGTCTGCGGTCACCCGACGCCTACCCGGGCCCCTCGGCGACAAACGCCGGGGGCGCCGGGGCCGCTTGCCGGCGCCGGGGACGGGTATGCGGCCGGAACGGGGACGACCGAGGACGTACGGAGGCGAGATGGACGTGCGCAGCAGCGCGGTGGCGATCCCGGCGGGGGACGCCGAACTTCCGGCCGACCTGCTGATCCCGGCGGAGCCGGCCGGCGTGGTGCTCTTCGCACACGGCAGCGGCAGTTCCCGGCACAGCCCGCGCAACACGGCCGTGGCGCACGTGCTCAACCGCAGTGCCCTCGGCACCGTGCTGGTCGACCTGCTGACGCCGGCGGAGGACCAGGTGGACGCCCGTACCGCCGAGCTGCGCTTCGACATCCCCCTGCTCGCCCGTCGGCTCGCGGCGATCGTGGACTGGCTGGCGGCGGAGCGACCCCTCGGCGCTGTGCCGATCGGGCTGTTCGGGGCCAGCACCGGGGCCGCCGCCGCCCTGGTGGCGGCGGCGGCCCGGCCGGACCTCGTCGGCGCGGTGGTCTCCCGGGGCGGCCGTCCCGACCTGGCCGGCGCCGCGCTCGATCAGGTGCGCGCGCCCACGCTGCTGCTGGTCGGCGGCCTGGACGAGCAGGTGATCACGCTCAACGAGCAGGCCCAGGAGGCGCTGCCGGACACGGCCGAGCTGACGGTGATCCCGGGGGCGACCCACCTCTTCGAGGAGCCCGGCACCCTGGAACAGGTGGCGCACAGTGCCGCCGACTGGTTCACCACCCACCTCCCCGCCCCGCACTGAGGACCCACCCGCGCAGGTGGTCAGGCGGGGGTCGGGGGCGCGGGCGTCGGGCGCTGGCGGTGCTGCTGGATGGTGTCGATCACCCGCCAGACGACGGCCGTGATCGGCACCGAGACGAAGGCCCCGGCGATGCCGGCGATCAGGGTGCCGGCGGTAACCGCCACCAGGATCACCGCCGGGTGCAGGCGCACCTGACGCTTCATGACCAGCGGCTCCAGCAGGTTGCCCTCGACCTGCTGGACGGTGATCACGGCGGCGAGGACGAGCAGTGCGGTCACCGGCCCCTTCGCCGCGAGCGCGACCAGCACCGCCACGGCGCCGGCCACGGTCGCCCCGATGATCGGGATGAAGCCGCCGAAGAAGGTGATGAGCGCGAGCGGGAAGGCCAGCGGCACCCGGAGCACCACCAGCGCCAAGCCGATGCCGATCGCGTCGATCGCGGCGATCAGCATCGTGCCCCGGCTGTACGCGCCGAGCGTCCGCCAACCCATCCGGCCGGCCTCGGCGGTCACCTCCCGGTTCGGCCCGGTCGTGCGGGACAGCGTCCAGCGCCACATGGACCTGCCGTCCTTGAGCAGGAAGAACAGCAGGACGAGCGCGAGCAGCGCCGAGCCGAGCACCTCCGCGGCCGTCCTGGCGCCGGAGACCGGGTCGACCGAGCCCTGCCCGAGGCCCTGGCGGGCCTGGTCGAGGAGCTGGTCGAGCTGCCGGTCGCTGACCGGCAGCGTCGAGGTCACGAAGTCCCGGGTCCGTTGCAGGCCCTGCACCAGCTCCTCGCTCAACTCGCTGAACTGGTTGGCGGTGAGGCTCCACACCAGCGCGCCGACGCCGAACAGCAGGCCGAGCAGCAGCAGCACGGTGAGCAGGGCGGCCAGCGCGGCGGGCAGGTGGAGCCGGCGCAGCGCGAGCTGCACCGGGTCGAGCAGCGCGGCGAGGAAGATGGTGACGGCCAGCGCGATGGCCAGCGGCGCGAGCAGCACCGCGATCTTCCCCAGCAGGTACAGCCCGGCGACGATCACCACCAGGCAGGCGCTCCACACCACGGCCGAGCGGACCAGCCAGGGGAGCGCGGCCCAGGTGGTCTGTCGGGAGCCCGCGTCCCGGCCCGGCGTTCCCTCGGGCGTACGCCCGGCATCGTCTGCGACCACGTCGGCCCTCCTCGATCTCCGGCGAGTCGGTACCCGGCCGGCGTCCCTTCGACACCCGCGTCCCCTTTCACGCTAGATGGGCGGCCGGGGCGTCGGGGGCGACCGCCCGTTTCCCGACCGCCCCCGGGCTGCTGCTCCGTCGCGTTTGAGCCCCCGGGCCCAGGGAAGCCTGAGATCGGAACCGGCTTCGAGGAGGACCCCGATGAGCGACTTCATGGACAAGGCCAAGGACTTCGCCGACAAGCACGACGAGCAGGTCGACAAGGGCCTGGAGAAGGGCGGCGACATGGCCGACAAGCGCACTGGCGGCAAGTACGACGAGCAGATCGACAAGGGCGTCGACCAGGCCCAGGCGCGCACCGGCGAAGGCGACCAGGTCCGCTGAACCCCTCGTAGCGTCGTCCCGGGTCGCCGCGCAGGCAGGCGGCCCGGGACGACTGCTTCCTGACGGATCGACGCGTACCGCTAGCCAAGGATCGACCACTCTCGCTACTATCCGCAGTCGGAACATGACTCAAAGTGGAGTCATCCCCGACCGGACCGGCGCTCTCCCCTTGGGGCGCCGTGACGAGAGGAAGTCATCCGGTGACCGAGGCCCCCGAGACGACCGCCCACCGCTATCCGTTCAGCGACCCCGACCGGCTCAACCTCGACCCGCGCTACGCCCGGCTGCGCCGGGAGGAACCGCTCACCCGGATCCAGATGCCGTTCGGCGAGCCGGCCTGGCTCGCCACCCGGCACGCCGACGTCCGGACCGTGCTCGGCGACGCGCGGTTCAGCCGGGCCGCCTCGGTGGACCGGGACGAGCCCCGCAACTCGCCGCGACAGCAGGAGGGCGGGATCCTGTCGATGGACCCGCCGGAGCACACCCGGCTGCGTCGCCTGGTGGCGAAGGCGTTCACCGCCCGCCGGGTGGAGGAGTTGCGACCCCGGACCAGGGAGGTGGCCCACGAGCTGGTGGACGGCATGCTCGCGGCCGGTCCGCCGGCAGACCTGGTGGAGCACCTGGCCACCCCGCTGCCGATCCGGGTCATCTGCGACCTGCTCGGCGTCCCCGTGGCCGACCAGGACCGCTTCCACACCTGGTCCGAGGCGATCGTGTCGACGACCTCGCTGAACCCGGAACAGGCCCAGGAGTACATCGACAGTCTCCTCGCGTACATGGGCGAGCTGATCGCGCGGCGGCGCGAGCAACCCACCGACGACCTGATCGGCGCGATGGTCCGGGCCCGGGACGCCGACGACCGGCTCGCCGAGGACGAGGTCGTGCGCCTGGCCGCCGGGCTGCTCGCGGCAGGGCACGAGACGACGGTGACCCAGATCCCCAACTTCGTGTACGCCCTGCTGACCCACCCGGACGAGTGGGCCCGGCTACGGTCGCGGCCGCACCTGGTGCCGGCTGCCGTCGAGGAGTTGATGCGGTACGTGCCGCTCGGCGCGTCCTCGGCCTTCGCCCGCTACGCCACGGAGGACGTCGAGGTCGGCGGCGTGCTGGTACGGGCCGGTGAGCCGGTGGTGGTGTCGATCTCGTCGGCCAACCGGGACGAGACGGTCTTCGCCGACGCGGACCGGCTCGACCTGACCCGGCAGGTCAACCCGCACCTCGGCTTCGGGCACGGGGTGCACCACTGCGTCGGCGCACAGCTCGCCCGGATGGAGCTCCAGGTCGTCCTGGAGACGCTGATCGCCCGCACGCCCGACCTGAGGCTGGCCGTGCCGGAATCCGAGCTGACCTGGAAGAGCGGCCTGCTGGTCCGGGGGCTCGTCGCCATGCCGGTGAGTTGGTGAACGGATGAGTGCGACGGACGAGCAGTGGCGGGTGCACGTGGACCCGACGCGGTGCATCGGGTCGGGAATCTGCGCGGGCACCGCGCCGAGGCACTTCGTGCTGGTGGACGGGTTGGCCCGCCCGTTGGCCGAGCGGGTGGCGCCCGACGACGCGTTGGTGGACGCCGCGGACTCCTGCCCGATGGAGGCGGTCATCGTGTCCGAGGCGGACGGCCTGCGCCGGATCGCCCCGGAGACCTGAGCCGGGCGGGTCCTGCCGGAGGCCTGGGCCGGGCGGGTCGCGTGGCCCGCCCGGTGGTCGCCTTCCGCGCCGGCCGGTGACATGCCGGTGGCCACGCCCCGGGCCGGGCGTGGCCACCATGAGCGGGGGCGGTCAGCGCTGCTTCTGGCCCAGCTCCGCCGTCGACGTGACGCGGCCGCTGAGCGCGTCCCGCATCCGGTCCACCAGGCCGGCGCCGGGGTTGAGCAGCCGGTTCGCCGGCGGCCGGTCGGGCGCAGCCGGGTGCGGCCGGGTCGGGGCGGTCTTTTTGGTCGCCTCCACCTTGCCGGCCAGCTCGACCATCTCCTCGGTGGCGACCGCGGCGCGCAGGCGGGGGAAGAGGTCCGACTCCTCGTCCTTGACGTGGTGCCGGATCGTGCCCGTCAGGTGCGCCAGCAGCTCGTCGAAGCGCGGGTCGGACGGGTCGACCGACTCCAGCTCCTTCATGGTCCGCTCGGCGTCGGCGTGCTCGGAGATCTCGTGCTCGGCGATCTGGTCGCCGTCCGGCAGCGCCTTGCGGGCGGTCGGATAGACGTGCATCTCCTCGGCCACGGCGTGCCGGACCAGCTCGGCGATCACCACGTCGGCCAACTGCCGGCGGTGCTCGGGGGTGCCCTGCCGGCTCTCCAACTGCACGAAGAGTGCCTCGACCTCACGGTGGTCGGCGGTCAGGACGTCCACGACGTCCTGACCCCTGATGTCCTGTGGGTTGGTCATGTCTGCCCCTTACCGGTTGCGGATCGGTCGGTTGTGGGCCTGGTACCCGGGAACCGTCCGCCGAACCCACCGGTCATCAATGTGTCGCCGACCCGCGTCCCGCGCTCGGCCGCGCCCGTCGCGCCGGTACGCCGAGGCCCGGCCCCCGCAGGAGGCCGGCCCTCGGCGGGTCGGATCAGGACGAGTAGCCGCGCTCGGCGATCCAGTTGGCGACCTTTTCCAGGGTCATCCAGTACTCGCCCTCGGGGGCGGCCGGGTCGGCGATCCGGATCAAATCGCCGCCGTCCCGGTAGCCCACCAGGGTCAGGTAGTGCCCGCCCTCGTACGAGTGCGGGTTGCCGACCGTGTCGACGGCGGTGCCCTTGATGTTGGCCACCACCGGCCGGCCCTTGTCGAGGGCCGCGACGACGTCGGAGCGCAGCCGGTCGACCTGCTCCGGCCTGGCCACCGGATCCGGGATCTCGGTGGTCCGGTACCCGCGGCCGGTCAGCTCGTTGAGCACGCGCGTGATGTCGAGGGCCGAGTCGGTGCCGGCCTCGGTGGTGCCCAGCCTCTTCGCGACCTCGTCCTGGGGGAGCGCCCGGCCCAGCGCCGACAGGGCGATCCGGGTCGCGGCCGGACCGCAGTAGTAGAAGTTGGGCTGCGCCTGGTACTCGATGCCCACGGCGCGCTCGGCACGCCGGTCGGCGCGGCCGTTCTTGGCGGCGCGGTCGTCCGTGTGCACCGCGCCGACCGGGGTGGTCGCCGCCGGCGCCGCCTGGGCGGTCACCGCCGGACCCGCGAGGCATCCGCCGGCCACCAGCAGGCCGGCGACGGAGAGACCGCTCTTCTGGACGATCGGATTCATGGTCGGGCTCCAATCGGGGGTCGACGCCGCCGGGGGACCGGCGGCGCGCAGCACCGGGAGAGGCGCTCGGCTCGGGGAACTCGACGGCCCGGGGCGGTCGGCCCACGGGCGTACTCAGGGATGCAACGGCCCTGCTCCGGTGGGCATTCCGGGCCCGCGGCCGGGGACGCATACCGGCCGCACGTCGAGGTTCAACCGGGCCACGGGCGGCAGGATTCCGGCGTACGGATGCGCCGCGTCACACCCCGGACCGGTCAGGCGTACGCGGGTGGCACGTGGCGGGACGAACCGGTCAACCGGTCACAGGCTGCCCAGCAGGCGCGTCACCGCGATCTCGATGACCACCCGGTCCGGGTTCGGGCGGGGCGTCCGGTAGCGCTCGGCGTACCGGCGCTCGGCCTCGGCGACGGCCGGCCGGTCGGAGCGCACGACGGCCCGCCCCTCGATGGTGAGCCAGCGCCGTCTGTCGACGTGGCAGACGGCCACCGGGGCGCCCCCGGGGCCGGCGGCGGCGACGTGCCGGGCCTTGCGGGACGCGCCGCCGGTGATGACGCGGGCCAGCCCGGTCGACGCGTCGAAGGTGACCCCCACCGGTACGACGTGCGGGGTGCCGTCCGGGCGCAGGGTGGTCAACGTGGCCAGGTGCCGTTCCCGGCAGAACGCCACGACCCGCTCGTCGTGGGGCGCCAACCGATGGTCGCCGGGCATGTCCGTCCCCTGTCTCGCGGCGCGGCACCGATCATGGCACGCGACGGTGCTCCCTGTCGGCGCCGGACGGCGCGTCGGGTGCCCCGGGCAGCGGCGCGCTCGCGGCGCGGCGCTGCCGGACCAGTCGACCCAGGTAGAGCAGCGCGCCGGTCAGCACCGCCATGTCGTCCAGGTAGATGGGGTCGGGAAGCAGGTCGATCGGCAGGACGGTGTAGAGCAGCGCCCCGTAGAAGGCGAGCTTGCCGTTCAGCCCGAGCGTGCCGAGCAGGCGGCGGGTGCGGATCACACGGACGGCCAGCACCACCGCGCCGACCAACGTGACGACCGCCACGACGCCGACGACGATCCACGCCTCCCTGGACATGCCGTCACGCTAGCCCAGCGGGACCGGTTCCGCCCGGCCATGCCGGTCAGTACGCGGGAACCGCCGCCCGGCCCCGGGCCACCGATGGCACCTCGCGGCCGGTCAGCGCCGGGAACTCCCGGGTCTGCTCCGCCGCCCCGGCGCCCTCGACCAGCGGCAGCAGCGACTGTGACTCCTCGGGACGGCGGTTGACCGCGGCGAACGCCTCGTCCCGCAGGCTGCGCGCCGCCTCGGCGGCGTTCTCGGCCGCCCGCCACGCCGCCTGCTCCCGCTCGCGGGCCGCCCGCTGCCGGGCGAGCAGGTTGTCGCGTACCGCCCGGCGCAGCACCAGTTCCTGCTCGACCGGGTGCAGCCGGGGGTCCCACCCGTCGCGGTGCGCGAAGACGTCGCTGAGCTGTTCGACCGACAACTCCTTGCGCCAGTACGCGTCGAGGGCGGCCCGGTGCAGGAAGCGCTCGCGCTCGGCATACTCGGCGGGCGTCCGGACGGTACGCGGAAGGGGCATCGCCTCGGCGACCGCCAGCCGGCGCACGTCCGCCTCGGCGGCCTCGTACGCCTGCCAGGCCGCCTCGACCTCCTCCTGCGCGGTCAGCCACTCGGCCCGCAGGCGGGCGGCGGTGGTGGCGGCCCGTTCGGCGGCGACCGAGACCTCCCCCGCGTACCGGGAACGTTCGCGCTCCTCCTCGACCCGTTCCAACTCGCTCGGCATCGCGGCGCGCCGGATGCGGGAGCCGGCGTCGAAGCGGAGGCGGCCGGGACGCAGCAGCAGGCCGGCCACGGTGACGGCGACGACCCCGAGCAGGCTCAGCCAGATCACGGCGGCCCGGGGCACGTCGAGCAGGACGGACGAGAACACGTTTTCCATGGTCAGCACCTCGCGGTCGATCGAGGGAATCGACAGGGTCTGTGCCCGGCGTACGGGCGGGTGGGCATCGTGGGCGCGCGTGCGGGCGTACCGCGGCGGTGGCCGCTCCGGCGACGGGTGTTTGCCGGGGGCACGGGGCGGACGGACGCGCGTGCCGGCGGTCCGTCGCCGTCCGTCGCCCGGGATGCGGAGCCGGTGGCCGACGGTTCAGGCGGCGGGCGGACCGCGCCGGGCGGGGACGCCCCTGCCGGGGTCGCGGGCGGGGCCGTCCGGGCGGGCGACCGCCACGGCGGCGGCGGCCGGAGTGTCGTCGCGCCGGACTGCCGGCGGGGCGGCGAAGCCGTCTGCCCGCTCGGCCACCGGCTCGCGGCGCGACAGCGGTGGGGTGAGCCGGGCGCCCGCGACGGCGGGACCAGCGGCCGTGACGGCGGCCGGAACGGGGGCGGTGACGGCGGCCGGGCCGGCGGCGAACGGTGCCGGTGCGGCGGTCGCGCCGCCGAGGCCCACGGCGAGCACCAGCGCGGCGACCGCCAGCCGGGTCAGCTCACGCAGGGAGCGCAGCGTCACCGACCAGAACGGGTCGACGGACGCTACGGAGGGCACCCGTCCAACCTATCGCCCGGGCCGGGCTCGTGCAGCGCACCGACGACCCGGGATCGGGTGACCGCCGCCACGATGTCCGAAAAGGATCGTCGCGGCGGGTGCGACCGCGCCCGCCGCGACCGACGCCGCACGTGCGACGGCCCACCCGTTGGTACGCCCGCCGGGTGGGCCGTCGTCGTGCTGGTGCGCGTCAGCTGTCGGTGCCGAGCACGGGCGGAGCGGCGGCGGTGCCGTCGCCCCAGACCATGTCGTCCTCCGTCAGCCAGGTCAGGCGGCCGTCGGCGTCGTCGTCGTGGGTGCCCCGGGTGCCGCCCAGGACGCCGGGGCGTCCCGCCCCGCCGCGTCCCGTCCCGCTGGCCGCCCGGTCGCCGCCCTGTCGTGCGCCGTTGTCGAAGCGTCGGCCCATCCCGGTCGCGGACCGGTTGTCCGCCACCGGAGTGCCGCCGGCGGACCGGACCGCCGAGGCCGGTGCGGTGCCGCTCGCGGCGAGGGCCCCGGTGCCGAGCACGCCGCCCGCCGGTCCGAACTGGAGACCCGGCCCACCGGCCGAGGCCGTCGAGGTGCCGCCCAGCCCGACGGGACCCGTCGTGGGGGGCGGGCCGGTCAGCACCGTGGCGCCGGCGAGGGAGGTGCCGGCCGGGACGCCGCCGGGAACGCCGTCGGTCACGCCGCCGGTCACGCCGCCGCCCGGCTGCCCGCCGCCGACGGCGCCCGGGATGAGCGTCCCGGTCGCGCCGCCGTCCGGTCCGGAGCTCGGCCGGTCGGGGGCCGCGACGGTGGCGCCGCCGGGCTGCCCGGCGAGGCCTGAGGTCCTCGGCGCGGCCGTCGGCGTGCTGGCGCCCGGGCCGCTGCGCAGGGGCGTCGAATCGCGGCTGGTCGTGCCCGGGATGTCCGGATGCGGCTGGGGCGGTGGGACGAGCCGGCCGTACGCCGAGAGGTCGTAGCCGGCGGCCAGCTCGGCCACCACGTTGACCATGCGCTGGTGGGCCTTCTCCTGCTCGGCCTTGTCCTGCTGGTGCCCCAGCAGCCCGCCGACCACGATGCCCGGCACGCCGAACACGGCGCCCTTGGCCGCGCCGGAGAGCGCCTGGTCGTGGTCGTCGGTCTCGGCCGGACTCTCCGCCTGCTCGCGGGCGGTGCGCAGCTCGCCGGACATCAGGGTCAGGCCCCGGCTCACGTCCGCCATGCCCTCGCCGAGCTTGTCGGCGTAGTCGGTGACGAGCGTCAACCGCCGCTGGAACTCCTGCGAGGCCGAGCCCGTCCAGGTGTTGGCGAGCTTGTCGAGGTCGCCGCTGAGCTCGCGGGACAGCCCGTCGAGCATGCCCTTGAGCGCCGTCCACTGCGCGGCGACGCCGTCGATCTGGCCCGGCTGCCCGGCCATCACCGCGTCGTAGAGCTGCTGGTGGCTGACGTGCTGGTAGCGCTGCGTGTATTCAGACACGCGGATCCTCCTTCCGCTTCAACGCGTCGTCCACCCCGGCCAGCGCGGCGGCGATGTCGGCGGAGTTGGCCGCGTTGCGCTCCTCGGCGGTGCGGTAGTTGGCCAGGATCGTCGCGGTGGCGCTCTGCGCGGCCTTCACCGCCGCACGCAGCCGGTCGACCTGGTCCACGTAGGACTGGTGGATCTCGGAGTAGCGGCGGGAGTTCTCGGTGGCGTCGGCGAACGAGCCCAGCGCCGGGGGCCGGCACTGCATCTCGGTGCTCAGCTTCCGCAACGCCTTCTCCGCCTCGGTCAGCCGGTTGGCCAACTTCTGGTGGAAGTCTTCCAGGGACAGCAGGTCGACTGTCGTGCGCCCGGTCATGGCAGCATCCCCGTACGTCATCGTCGATAACCGTTGGCAGGGCTCAGGTTAGTCGACGGGTGCGACGCGGGCGACCCGCCACCGGCGTCGATCCGTCACGCGCGGGGCCGGCCCCGCTCGCGGGCGGGCCGACTCAGCCGTCCGCTCCCGGGCTGGCGGACGAGCCGTCCGGCGAGGCCGGCGCGTCCGACGCCGGTTGCCCGGAGGGCGTCACCGGCGTTTCGGACCGCTCCGGCCCGGGGCTGCCCGTCGGCTTCGCCGCGCCGGCCGGCGGCTTCGCCGGGGCCGACGGCGCGGGGCCGGGCGCGAAGTGGGCGAGCGCGTCGTCCCGCGAGAGCGTCGGCCCCGTGGGCACGAGGGCCAGCAGCGACGCCGGTACGGCCAGCGGGGTGACCCCCTCGTAGCCCAGCGCCGACATGGCGCCGACGCCGAGCGGGTAGCGGACGCCCTGGGCGCTGATCAGGTGGACGGTGGCGCCGGGGGTGGCCGCGCCGCTCTCGCCGGCCCCGGGCGTGGCCTGCACGAGCACGCCCTTGCCGCCGGGCAGCAGCACGCCCTCGGCGGTACGCACACCGTCGCGCGCGCTCTGCCGCACGGGCACCCCACCGGGCGCGGCCAGCTCCGCCGGCACCCGGTCGAAGACCTCCAGCGTGGTGGTGGGCGGCCCGCCGTCGGCGCCCGCCCGGTAGGTCGCGCAGACCGCCGTCCGGCCCGCGGTGACCGGGTGCAGCGCGGGCAGGGCCTGCGGCATCCCGGCCTCCTCCGCCCGCTGGTCGGTCAGCAGCTTGCCGGCCTGCGCCGGGGTGATGTCGGTGACCTGGCCGCCGTCGCGCAGCAGCAGCAGCGCGCTGATCTCGCCGATCGCGGAGAGGCCCTCCCGGGTGAGCACGTAGTGCTGGCCCGCCGCCCGGAAGACCTGACCGACCTTGGCCGGGCGTTCGGTCAGGGTGCTGGCCTCGTCCTCGCCGGCGATGGTCGGCTGCCGCATGACCGGCCCGGCCGGCACGGCGTTGAGCAGCTGCTGCCCCACGGGCAGGCGGGGCGCGTTGGCCATCCGCAGCGCGGCGAGCGCGGAGTCGCCGCCCGTCACCTGCAACCGCCGGTCGCCGGTGAGCAGGTGCCGCTGGCCGTCGGCCTCCACCAGCACGGCCCGGTCGCCGAGCGGCGCACCACCGGGCAGCGGGCGGTCGATCACCACCCGCGTGCCGGAGCGGCGGGGATCGGCCGGGTCCGGGACGTCGCAGACGGACCAGGGCAGGCCCGTCAGGGACTTGCGGTCCGGCAGCGCGTCGGGGGCCCCGACGATGCCGACCGTACGACCCCGGGGCCGGTCCCGGATCGACGCCTGGGACATCGTGCGGACCTGCGGGGCCGGCTCGTTGATGATCAGTCGGGCGGAGGCGTAGTTGAGGGTGGGGTGCAGCTGCCCGTCGACGAAGACGTACGTCGCCCCGGTCTCCCGCTCGATCACCAGGGTGTTCGGCTCCAGCGGCGCCGTGTTGCCGGTGAACTGCCCGTACGCGCCGACGCCACCGAGCACCACGGCCGCGGCGATGACGCTGCCGAAGACCGCCATGCCGAGCCGCCGCATCGGCAGGTTGCTGGTCTCGGGGTCGCCCGACAGCAGCGCCGAGACGATCCGGCGGGTGACGAAGCGGTACGCCTGCACCTGGTCGCGGCGGGTCCGCATGACTTACCTCCGGCGGGGGTGGGTCCGCGACGAGCAGGTCCGAGTCGGTGTCGCGGGCTTCCCTACGATAAGGGGCCGTCGACGGGTCACCGGGACCAGCGCCCGACCCGATCCGGCGGACGCTCCGCCGTCCAGAAAGGGACTGTCAGCGATGACGCAGGTTCAGGCGCCACCCGGTCGTCCGGCACCGCAGCCGTCCGGCGGCGCCCAGCGGCCGGTCGTCCCGGCCGACCGGCGCGGCCGTGGTCGGATCGGGCCCGTGGCCGTGGGGCAGCTCGTGGTGCTGGAACTCTGCGCCCTGGCCGTCTGGGCGGCGCTGGGCGGGCCGGTCTGGCTGGCCCCCACCGTCGGGGTGCTGTCGCTGGCGGTGGTGGGCGCGGTCTTCGCCCGCCGGGGTGGCCGCTGGTGGTACGAGGACCTGCTGCTGCGCCGGCGGCTGCGGCGGCGTCGGGAGGCGGCCAGGAGCACCGTCGCGGCGGGCGGCGGGGCCGACCCCAGGCTGGCGCCGCTGGCCCCGGAGCTGACTGTGACCGAGCTCACGGACCGCGGCACCCGCCTCGGCATCGGGCAGGACGCGCAGGGCTGGTTCGCGGCGGTGGCGTTGCAGGGCCACGCCGGGGCGCCCGCCGGATCGGTCGACGCGTCGGTGCTGGACCGGGCGCTGCGCGTGCTCGCCGACTTCACCGGCCCGGTCACCCGCGCCCAGGTCGTCTCGCACACCCTCGTCTGGTACCCGGCGCCGGGGGCGCCGCCCGCGGCCCACCGGACGGTCTGGCTGGCGCTGCGGCTCTCCGTACGCGACGCCCGCGTCGAGACCGTCAGCCGGGGCGGCGGCATGCCCGGCGTGCACCGCACGCTCTCCGCCGGCATCGGCCGGCTGGGCAAGGCGTTGACCGCGGCCGGGCTCGCCCACCGCCCCCTCAGCCGCGACGAGCTGCGCGCGGCGGTCGTCTCGGCGGCCGGGCTGGACCTGGCGCCGACGCCGCCGGCGGAGACCTGGACGGGGCTGCGCGGCGGCGGCTGGACCCAGCGTTGCCTGGTCCTGCGGCCCCGGGCCGACGCGCCGTTCGGCCCGCTGGTGGACGCGGTGACGGCGACGTCCGCCCCCTCGCACACCCTGGCCGTCGTGGTGCAGCCGGGCGGGCGCGTCGCCCCGCCGATGCTCCGGGTGGCGGCGCCCGACGACCACGTGGAGGCGCTGGTCAAGGCGGTACGGGAGGTGGCCCGCCGATCCGGCGCCCCGGCCCGCCCCGTGGACGGCCAGCACGGCCCCGGCGTCTACGCGACCGCCCCGGCCGCCACCACGATCACGACCCTGCATCCGACCGACTGAGGACCGGGAACGCCGAGCGCGGGTCAGGGCCGCAGGTTGACGATCCAGCCGTAGAGGCCGACGACCCAGAAGGCCAGCGGGACCAGCGCGATGATCAGCATGATCTCCACGATGTCGAGCAGCCGGCCCCAGACCGGGGAGATCCGCTTGCCGGCCACGGTGAGCCCGTAGATCAGGCTCACCACGGCCGCGAGCACCAGGCCGCCGAGGATCAGGCCGAGGCGTACCGCCGTCGAGCCGTTGCCGAACGTGGCGGCGGCGGTCAGGCCGAGCCCGGCCGTGCCGGCGAAGAGCACCGGGGTGCGCTGGGCGCGGCCCAGGAACGGCCGGGCCCGCAGCAGCGACAGCAGGGCCAGCACGAGGCAGAGCAGCACCGCCGGCAGGCTGCCGTGCAGCGCGAGCACGACCTGGGCGCCGAGCACCAGCAGCGACACCGTCCAGAGCAGCCCCGTCAGGAACCCGTCGGCCCGCTCGCTGAGCTGGAGGACCTGCCGGCCGTCCACCGACTCGGTGTCGCTCTTCAGGTCGTCGGGGCCGGTCGGGATGGACGGCACCGGCAGCCGGGCCAGCCGGTACGCCGCCATCGGCAGCGCCGGCACCGCGCCGAACGCGACCGCGGCGACGACGGCCGCCGCCGCCGGCGCGTCGGTGTCGAAGGCCAGGCTGACCACCGCGCCGAGGCCGGTGCCCGCGCCGACCGCGACCGCGCCGAAGAAGAGCGGAAGCCGGTCGCCGACGGCCAGCGCGGCCACCGCCGCGCAGAGCACCACCGCCGTGGCGCCGAGAAGCACGTGCGGGGCGCCCAGCCCGGTCAGCGGGCGGTCGCCTGCGAGCAGCAGCAGGCCGCCGACGCCCGCGTACGCCAGGCCGACGACCCCCAGCACCGACCCGGTCGCGCTGTCGGCGGCGGCCCGGGACAACACGGCCGCGGAGACCACCAGGGCGACCGCGACGACCAGCGCGGCCAGCGCGCCCGGCAGGTGTGGCGGCCCGGTGAACAGCGCCGCCAGCGCGCCGGCGCCGAGCGCCGCGGCGGCGAAGAGCACCGCGAAGGAACGGGTGGTGCCGACCTGCCAGGCGCCCGGGCGCTGGTTGGTGGCGGTGGCCACGGCGTCGACCACGTCGTCGAAGACGATCTCCGGCGCGGTGGCCGACCGGGGGTTGAAGTAGAGCACCTCACCGTCGCGGACGCCGAGCTGCGTGGCGGTCCGGCCGCCGTCCAGCGGCTGGCCGCCCAGCCGGGCCAGGCTCCAACCGCCGTGCCGCACCCCCTCGTCGGCCAGGTCCTCACCCGCGTAACGGAGCAGGGTCGGCAGCAGGTCGGCGAGCGGTACGTCCGACGGCAGCGCGAGGTCCATCCGGGTGCGGGGCGCCACGATGGTGATCCGGCTCAGGCCGCCGGTCGCCGTCTTCGTCGCCACAGTGGCCTCCTCGCGCTCTCTACGATCACCCCTGGCCGGCGGTGCCGACGCACGGGTTCCTGACGCCCACGGGAGATTACCTACGATGGCGGGCACGTACGATGCCCACCCGACGACTCCGGTCGCTCGCCGAACTTCATCAGGGCCGCTTCTGGGGAGGAGACAGCCGTGAGCACGGTGGTGTTCCGCCGGCTCCCGCGTCAGCCGGGGCCTGCGCTGCCGCGAGGCGAGGTGCTGCTGGAGTCGCCTCCGGAGCTGCCCGAGCCCACCCCGCGCGGGATGGGGCAGCTGCTGATGATCCTGCCGATGGTGTGCGGCGTGGGCGCCATGGCGTTCCTCTACGCCGGCCGGGGCGGCGGCACCATGACGTACATCGCCGGCGGCCTCTTCGGTGTCTCGATGCTGGGCATGGCGATCGGGTCGCTGAGCAACGGCAACAACGACAAGGCGGAGCTCAACGCCGATCGGCGCGACTACATGCGCTACCTGGCCCAGATGCGCAAGCGCACCCGGCGCGCCGCCGAGCAGCAGCGGGCGGCGATGGCCTGGCGGCACCCGGAGCCCGACGCGCTCTGGTCGATCGCCGCCTCCCGGCGGCTGTGGGAGCGGCGGATCACCGAGGACGACTTCGGCGAGACCCGGATCGCCACCGGCCCGCAGCGTCTGGCCGTGGAGATCGTCCCGCCGGAGACCAAGCCGGTCGAGGACCTGGAGCCGATGAGCGCCATCGCGCTGCGGCGCTTCGTCCGCGCCCACTCGAGCGTGCCGGACCTGCCGACCGCGCTCTCCGTGCGGGCGTTCAGCCGGGTGGTGCTGCGCGGCGACCGGGAGCCGGTGCTCGACCTGACGCGGGCCGCGCTCGGCCAGCTCGCCACCTTCCACGCCCCGGACGACATGGTCGTCGCGATCGTCGCCGCGCCCGACCGGCAGCCGTCCTGGGACTGGGTGAAGTGGCTGCCGCACAACCACCACAGCGCCCGGACCGACGCGGCGGGCGCCCGCCGGATGGTCTTCGCGAGCCTCGCCGAGGCCGAGGAGGCGCTCGCCGGCGAGCTGGCCGGCCGGCCCCGGTTCGCGCCGGAGGCGAAGCCGCTGACCAGCGCGGCGCACCTCGTGGTGGTGATCGACGGTGGCGAGGTCTCGGCGGCCTGCCAGCTCATGGGGCCGGGGCTGCTCGGCGCGACCGTGATCGACCTCTCCGGCACCGTGCCCCGGGACGCCGGGCGCTGGCTGCTCTGCCTGGACGTGGGCGACGGCAGCTCCCTCGAACTGGTCCGCGGCACGTCCTCGTCGCGGCTCGGCCGCCCGGACCGGCTCACCGAGTCCGCCGCCGAGGGGCTGGCCCGGCAGATCGCCCCGTACCGGCTGTCGCAGCAGCAGACCACGTCGGAGGAGCCGCTGGCGAAGAGCATGGAGCTGCCGGACCTCCTCGGCGTCGGCGACGCCGCCGCCGTCGACGTGCAGCAGACGTGGCGCCCGCGCAGCCACCGCGACCGGCTGCGCATCCCGCTCGGCGTCGGGCCGGACGGCAACGTGGTCGAGCTGGACTTCAAGGAGTCCGCGCACGAGGGCATGGGCCCGCACGGCCTGATCATCGGCGCGACCGGCTCCGGCAAGAGCGAGCTGCTGCGTACGATCGTCGGCGCGCTGGCGGTGACGCACTCCTCCGAGGAGCTCAACTTCGTCCTCGTCGACTTCAAGGGCGGCGCCACCTTCGCCTCGCTGGACGCGCTGCCGCACACCAGCGCCGTGATCACCAACCTGGCCGACGAGCTGCCGCTTGTCGACCGCATGAAGGACGCGCTGGCCGGCGAGATGACCCGCCGCCAGGAGGTGCTGCGGGCCGCCGGCAACTACGTCTCCCGCTACGACTACGAGAAGGCCCGGGCGGCCGGCGAGCCGCTGGACCCGATGCCCAGCCTGCTCATCATCTGCGACGAGTTCAGCGAGCTGCTCGCCGCGAAGCCCGACTTCATCGACCTCTTCGTGATGATCGGGCGGCTGGGCCGGTCGCTCGGCGTGCACCTGCTGCTGGCCAGCCAGCGGCTGGAGGAGGGCAAGCTGCGCGGCCTCGACACCCACCTGTCGTACCGGATCGGTCTGCGTACCTTCTCGGCGGTGGAGAGCCGGATCGTGCTCGGCGTGCCCGACGCGTACGAGCTGCCCAACGCCCCCGGCCACGGCTACCTGAAGACCGACACCAGCACCATGCTGCGGTTCCGGGCCGCGTACGTGTCCGGGCCGTACCGGGCCCCGGGGCAGGCCGCCGCGTCGTCGCGGGCGCTGGTGCAGCGCCGGATCGTCCGGTACGGGGTGGACTTCGTACCGGTACAGAACCCGACCCTGCCGGTGCCGGACGCGCCCGAGCCGGAGCAGCCCGCCGACGGCAAGGCCGTGGCGATGCTGGACGTGCTGATCGACCGGCTGAAGGGGCGGGGCCGCCCGGCGCACCAGGTCTGGCTGCCGCCGCTGGCGGAGCCGCCGGGCCTGGGCGAGCTGCTGCCGCCGCTGAGCGTCGACCCGAGGTACGGCCTCTGCACCGCCTCGTGGCGTGGTCGCGGGCGGCTGGCCGCCCCGGTCGGCATCGTGGACCGGCCGTACGAGCAGCGCCGTGACCCGATGCTCGTGGACCTGGCCGGCGCGGGCGGCAACGTGGTGATCGTCGGCGCCTCGCTCAGCGGCAAGAGCACGATGCTGCGCTCCATGCTCGCCTCGCTCGCGCTCACCCACACGCCGCGCGAGGTGCAGTTCTTCTGCCTGGACTTCGGTGGCGGCGCGCTGCGCAGCCTGGACGGGCTGCCGCACACGGCCGGCGTGGCCGGGCGGCGGGACACCGAGGCGGTACGCCGTACGGTGGCCGAGGTGGTGGCCGTCCTGGACGAGCGGGAGAACCGGTTCGCCCAGCACGGCATCGACTCGGTGGCGAGCTACCGCCGGCGCCGGGCGGCCGGCGAGTTCGCCGACGACCCGTTCGGCGACGTCTTCCTCGTCGTCGACGGCTGGAACACCCTGCGCCAGGAGTACGAGGAGCTGGAGCAGACGATCACCACCCTCGCCAACCGTGGCCTGGGCTTCGGCGTGCACGTGGTGCTGACCGCCGTGCGGTGGGCGGAGATCCGGATCAACATGCGGGACCTGCTCGGCACGAAGCTGGAGCTGCGTCTCGGTGACGCCAACGAGTCGGAGATCGACCGGCGGGCGGCGGCGAACGTCCCGACCGGCTCGCCCGGCCGCGGCCTGACCCGCGACAAGCTGCACTTCCTGACCGCCATCTCCCGGATCGACGGCCGGCGCGACATCGACGACCTGACCGAGGCGTCCATCGCCCTGTCCCGGCACGTCGCGGAGGCATGGAAGGGCCAGCCGGCGCCGAAGGTACGGCTGCTGCCGCGCAGGCTGTCCCTCAGCGAGCTGGCCCGGGTCGTGGACCGCTCGGCGCCGGGCCTGCCGATCGGCGTCAACGAGTCGGCGCTGGCCCCGGTCTACCTCGACCTCGCCAACGAGCCGCACCTGACGGTCTTCGGCGACGCCGAGTGCGGCAAGACCAACCTGCTGCGGCTGATCGCGCGGGGCATCACGGAGCGGTACACGCCGGCGCAGGCCCGGCTGGTCATCGCCGACTACCGGCGCGGGCTGCTCGGTGCGGTCGAGGGGGACCACCTGCTCGACTACGCGCCGTCGAACCAGGTGTTCGCGCAGGGGCTCGCCTCGATCCGCAGCGCGCTGTCCAACCGGCTGCCCGGCCCGGACGTCACCACCGCGCAGCTGCGCGACCGCAGCTGGTGGAAGGGGCCGGACCTCTACATCCTGGTCGACGACTACGACCTGGTCGCCTCGGGCGGGAGCAACCCGCTCAGCGCCCTGCACGAGCTGCTGCCCCAGGCCCGCGACATCGGCCTGCACCTGATCGTCACCCGGCGGGCGGGTGGCGTGGCGCGGGCGCTCTACGAGCCGGTCCTGCAACGCCTGCGCGAGCTGGACCAGCCCGGCCTGCTGATGTCCGGCAACCGGGAGGAGGGCGCGGTCTTCGGCACGCTGCGGCCGAGCCCGCAGCCGCCCGGCCGGGGCACCCTGGTGCGCCGCCGCGACGGCCAGCAGCTCATCCAGACGGCCTGGTCGGAGCCGGCCTGAGGTCGTCCGCCGATGCGGCGGTCGGCGGGACCGCCCGGGTGTGACGGCATCCGGTAACCTGCGGCACGAGCGTCGCAGCCGACGAGAGGACCGTTGTGAGCACATCGTGGACGCCCGGCGGCATGGGCGGGGCCGGCCTGGAGGGCATCCTGCGCCAGGCGCAGGAGCAGCAGCGCCGGCTCGCGGACTTCCAGCGGCAGCGCGCCGAGCTGCGGGTCGTCGGGGAGAGCCCGGACGGCCTGGTCCAGGTGACCGTCGACGGCGACATGAAGGTCGGCGACATCCAGATCGACGCCCGGGCGATGCGGCTGGACAGCTTCAGCCTGGCCGAGTCGCTCCAGGCCGCCATCGACGCCGCCTACGAGGCGCACGCCGAGCGGCAGCGCGAGCTGCTGGAGGAGATGCTCGGCGGTGCCGACCTGGTCCGGCGGGCCGAGGCGGGCAAGGTCACCCCCGAGGAGTGGTTCCAGCAGTTCGGGGTCGATCTCAACGACCCGCTGCGCCGGCTGCGCGGCTGACGAGAGGAGAGGGTCCCGTGGCCAACGTCGCCGACGTCGACGCCATCCGCAAGGCCGGGCAGAAGCTCGCGGCCGCCGACGGCCCGATGGCCTACCTGCGCAACGCGCAGCGGGCGCTGGAGGGCGTCAAGCTGTCGGGCATGTCCATGACGCTGCTCGGCCTGTCCGCCGTCAGCGCGCACAACGATGCCGTCGACGGCCACCTCGACAACCTGCGCACCGGCGTCGAGCACCTGGAGAGGGCCGCCGCCAACCTCGAACAGAGCGCGCTCAACTGGGAGAAGTCGGACCAGCCCTGGGTGGTCAAGTGACCTCGCGGGTGCGGGACGCAGGGAGGGCTCGATGCCGGAGATCCTGATCGCGAATTCCTCGGGCTCGGTGGTGGGGACGCACAGCGTCGCCGCGCAGACCGCGCCGGTCCGCTCGCTGGCCGGGGCGGCCCGGGCCAACTGGGTGTGGCTGGTCGGCGCCGCCTTCCTGACCGCCGCCATCATCCACCTCGAGACGTTCGACAACGACGAGGTCAACCAGTCCATCAAGGAGTGGGGCGACGCGGCCCGCTTCCTGGGCGGCGACCAGTTCGGCGCGGCGCTGGAGAGCGTGATCCCGTCCAGCGAGGAGTGGGACTTCGACGACCGGGACGCGTTCGACGCCTTCGTGCAGAAGCTCAACGCCGAGATCGGGGCGCTCGCGGAGGCGCTCAACGCCAACAAGGACGCGCTGACGGCCGTCCGCGACCACTTCAACGCCTCGATCGACGCCCTGGTCGGCGCGTTGGTGCCGATCCTCATCGCGGTCATCGCGGCCGTGGCCCTCCAGGCGTTCCCCGCGACCGCGCCGCTGGCGCAGGCGATCGGGGTGGCCGGCCTCACCGCCACCGCGGCGGTCCTCGGGCTCATCTTCACGGACATCGGCGCGCTGTTCTCCACGGTGGCGTCGGCGTTCCGCGGTAACAGTCAGTACAACTTCGTCTCGGACTCCCGTCCGGGCTGGGCGACCGGCGACGCCGACCCCGACATCCAGGACATCCAGATCGACTGGGTGCAGGACCCGGGCTTCTACCGGGCCTGAGCGGCCGGGCCGAGAGGTGGGTGCCACCGTGTGGCAGAGCATGTTCTTCGGGTACGCGCTGGTGACCATCCCGGTCTTCATCGTCCTGGGGTTGGTCGCGCAGCTCACCCGGTCGCGCCTGGCTCGCAGGGCGATGGAACTCGTCCTGCTCAGCGGGGTGGCGGCATTCGCGGTGGCCCTCGGCACCCTCGCCGACGACGCGGTGCAGTGGGTGCTCGTGTCGATGCTCGCCCTGATCTTCGTGGTCGGGGTGGTGCTGCACGTGCGCTCGTACTCCCGCTCCGCATAGGTGCGAGGGGCCGCTGCGGCGGCGGTCGGGCGACCGCTCGGGGCAGGGCTGCGGGGCATGGACACCGTCCGCTACGGTCTTGACTGAGTGTCCGTCGGTGGGGTGATTGCCTTGCGGCGGGGGAGGACGCGGCGACTGCGCCGCCACAAGAAGACGGAAGGGTGTGAAGCATGGCGTTCGAGGTCGAAGCAGCGACTCTGCATACCGCCGCGGGTGACGTGCGCTCCACGCGCAGCGATGTCGACGGCGAGCTGAAGAAGCTGTGGAACGTGGTCGACGACCTGGCCATCGCCTGGAAGGGGCAGGCGTCCACCGGCTTCCAGTCGCTCATGCAGCGCTGGAACGAGGACACGGGCAAGCTGCTGACGGCGATGGACAACATCGCCGACCTGCTCGACAAGTCGGGTACGACGCACCAGGTCAACGACGAAGAGCAGCAGCAGATGCTGGACAAGTTCCACTCTGCACTCAACCCGTGATCCGCCGAGCCGAGCAGAGGAGGAACTCATGAGCATCAAGGTCGACTACGCGGTCCTCGAGAGCAGCAACCAGCAGATGATGGCCATCTCGAAGACCATCGACGAGAAGCTGGACACGCTGCGTTCGATGCTGTCGAAGCTCCAGTGGGACGGCGAGGACCGTGCCGCCTACGAGCAGCACCAGGCGCAGTGGGACGCCGCCGTCCGGGACATCAACAAGATCCTGAACGACATCGGTGGCGCCGTGGGCATCGCCCGCGAGAACTACGTCAGCACCGAGATGAGCAACGCCAAGGCGTGGAACTGACACAGTCGCCGACGCGGCTCCGGTCCGGTTCGACCGGGCCGGAGCCGCGTCGCGTTGTGTGCCGATAGGTCCTGGGAGAATCATGCGTGCGGGCAAGCCTTCGCGGTCCAAGCTCCGGCTGGCCGTCGCGGCGCTGGCGGTGGTCGTCGGCGCCGGTTCCGGTCCACTGGCCGCGCCGGCCCCGGCCCGCGCCGACACGGTGCGCGGCCTCCAGTGGTACCTCGACACCCTGAAGATCCCGCAGGCCCACAAGCTCACCAAGGGCAGGGGCGTGACCGTCGCGGTCATCGACACCGGGGTCAACCCCAACCTGCCGGACCTGCGCGGTCAGGTCCTGCCGGGCAAGGGCATCGGCTCCGGGACGGCGGCCGACGGTCGCCGCGACGACGACGCCAGGAAGGCCCACGGTTCGGCGATGGCCGGGATCATCGCGTCCCGGGGCGGTGGCGCGATGCGGCACCTGGGCGTCGCCCCGGAGGCGAAGATCCTGCCCGTCGCGATGGGTGACTCCTTCGATTCGGCAGACCTCTCGAAGGGCATCCGCTGGGCGGCCGACGCCGGCGCCGACGTGATCAACATGTCCGTCGGGACGGGCACGGCGGCGACCCCCGACGAGATCGCCGCTGTTCGCTACGCCCTGGACAAGGACGTCGTGCTGATCGCCTCGGCCGGCAACCGGCTGCAGAACGACCGCGTCGTCACCAGCCCCGCGAACATCCCCGGCGTCATCGCGGTGACCGGGCTGGCGAAGAACGGGGAGTTCTTCGCGCAGAGCGCCACCGGTCGGGAGGCCGTGCTCGCCGCGCCGATGCAGGAGATCATCTCTCCCCGGTCCGCGTCCGTGTCGTCCAACGGCTACGGCATCGGCAGCGGCACGAGCGACGCCGCCGCCATCACCTCCGGGGTGGCGGCGCTGGTCCGCGCCAAGTACCCGGACCTCGACGCGGCCAACGTGGTGAACCGGCTGATCCGCACCGCCCGCGACCTGGGCCCGGCCGGCCGCGACAGCCAGCACGGCTTCGGCGCGGTCGACCCGGTCGCCGCGCTGACGCGATCGGTGCCGGCGGTCGACGCGCACCCGCTGCTCGCCGGCGCCCCGGACGGCGCCGCCCCGTCCGCGGGCGCGGCCACGCCGCAGAAGGACGACGGGCCGGCGGTGTCGATCAGCATGAAGAAGGACACGGGCGCGCTGGTGCAGGGGGCGCTCTGCCTGCTCGTGCCCGTCGCGTTGCTGATCCTCGTGATCGTGCTGGTGCGCCGGTCCCGCCGGAAGGCGGCCGTCGTCCGGCCCGGCCCGCCCGGTTACCCGCCGCCCGGCGGCCCGCCCGGCTATCCGCCGCCGGGCTATCCGTCGCCCGGCCCGCAGGCCGGTCCGCCCGGGTACCCGCCGCACCCCGGCCACCTGCCGTCCGGCGGCGCGCCGGGAGGGTCGCACGGCAACCCGCAGTTCGGCGCGCCCGGCTATCCGCCGCCCGGCGGGGCACCGGGCACGCCCGCACCGCCCCAGGCGGGACCTCCGCCCGGGTACGGCCCGACGCCCACCGGCGGAACCCACCCGTACGGTGCGCCGCCGGCACCACCTCCGCCGACCCCCGGCGGACACCAGCAGTAAGCCACATTGTCAGTCGGCGACGGGGAGGAACCGATGACGGACGACAGGACGGACCAGCCGGAGGAAATCCGGGTGGACACCCCATACATGCCCATCACCCCGCTGGCACCCACCGTGCACGTCAGCGGCATCACGATGGACAACGTCAACCGGGCGCAGACCCCCTCCGGCCTGGTGCCGGGGTCGGGCGAGAGCGGCGACAACACGGAGTGGGACGCGTCCAGCCTGGACAAGGCCATCGAGTGGTTGGAGTCGCACGCCTCGTTTCTCAACAAGCAGTCGTACACGATGGTCGAGATCCAGGACCGGATGGGCGGCGCGGCGGCGTCGGGCGGCATGAACGGCGTGGGGGGCGGGGCGACGAGCCCGCTCGGCGCCTTCGACCGGGCGGGCGACCTGGCCCGCAAGCACGGCAGCCTCTTCACCACCACGCAGCAGAGCGTCCGCAAGCTCGCCGAGGACCTCTACCAGGCCGCCAACGCGCTGCGCGAGGTCAAGGAGAACTACGAGACGGCGGAGAAGGCGAACGCCATGTCCGCCGCCGAGATGGAGCGCGCCTTCAGCCAAGCCGCCACCAACGGATCCAACGGCTGATCGGGAGGGTGACAGGATGCCGAGCTGGGAAGAGATGTGCCAGCAGATCGTCGTCGCGGGCAGGCCGGGCGACGTCACCAGCGCCGCCCTGGGCTGGGAGCAGCTGCTGAAGAACCTGAACTCCGTCAAGGAGAGCCTGGAGACGAACGTCGCCGATCTCGGTGAGGTGTGGAAGGGCCCGGCGTACGAGTCCTTCAAGACCCACATCAAGCAGATCGCCACGGACACGGGCCGGGTCGTCGACGACGCCGAGAAGCACAACGGCATCGTCCAGTCGCTGAAGACCGCCGCCGACAAGCTGAGCGCCGCGCAGGCAGAGTTCCCCATCCCCGCGAGCTGCGTCAACGACGTGCTGGAGGCGCGCAACGGCCGCATCGTGATCGACACGGGCCTGTTCGAGATGAAGGTCAAGCCTGACTTCCTGGGCCTGCTCGACCCGCTCACCTCGCTCGCCGACTGGCTCAACGACAAGTCGGACGAGGCGGCCAAGGTCTACAACCAGGTCAGCGGCGAGTACGTGACCATCGACTCGGGCACGCCCGGCCAGACCACGCCGGGCACCACCCAGTCGCCGAACGTGGAGACCCCGAACCTGGGCGGTGGCCCGGGTGCCGGCCCGATGGGCGGTGCGCCCAGCATGGGCGGGATGCCCTCGACCGGTGGCATGCCGGGCGGTGGCATGCCGTCGCTCAGCGGGGCCGGCGTGCCCGAGACCGGGACCACCGGGATCGGCTCCACCGCGCACCCCGGCCTGACCACTGGCGGCTACGACCCGAGCGGTGGTTACGACCCCAGCGGTGGCTACGACCCGAGCACGGGCAGCCTCGCCGACGACTACGGCAGCGGTCTGGCCGGTGCCGGCGCCCCGACGGTCCCCGCGCTCGGCGGTGGCGGTGGCGGCGGCCTGCCCGGCACCACCGGGCTCGGCGGCGGTGGCGGTGGCGGGCTGGGCGGCGGTGGTGTCATCCCGGGCGGTGGCTCGCTTGGCCGGCCGGTGAGCCCCAACATGGGCCCGATGATGGGCGGCGGCGCGGCCGGCGCCAATCGCGGTGGCGGCCGGGGCGCTGGTGGCAAGCTCGGCGCCGGCGGCAAGCTCGGTGCGGGTGGCATGGGCCCGATGATGGGCGGTGCGGCCGGTGGGGCCGGCCGTGGCGGCGGGCGCGCGGGTGCCGCTGGCGTGGGCGCCAAGGGCGTCGGTGCGGGTGCGCGGGGCGTCGGTGGCATGGCCGGCATGGGCGCCGGCTACGGCGAGGAGGAGACCCCTCGCAACACCTGGCTGGAGGAGGACGAGGACGTCTGGGGCGCGGACGGCGGCGGTACGCCGGGCATCCTGCGCTGACGCAGTCACGCCGAGCGCCGTCCACCGCACCGGTGGGCGGCGCTCGACGCTGTCCGGGCGGGTGCGGGAGAAGGGCGTCAGCCGGTCGTGGCGTCCGTTGCGGACGGGCGGCGGCCCGGGCGCCAGCCCCGGCGTCGCCCGCGGATCAGGATCGGCTTGACTGACAGCAGCAGCGCGGCGACGAGCGCGCCGACGACGGCGGTCCAGACCGCGACGGTGCCCTGCCAGGCGAGCGGGTCCTCGGTGGAGGGCGGTGCCGGCATCGCGCCGGCCGGCGGGTCGGTACGGGTGCCGAGCACGGTCGCCACCGCCCGGTACGGGTTCACCACCCCGTGGCCGACCTCGGCGTTCTTCCCCTCGGGCGGGCTGTCGGCCGTCCGGATCAGCCGGTCGGCGACCTGCTCCGGGTCGAGGTCGGGGTGGGCAGCCCGGACCAGCGCGGCCACCCCCGAGACGTACGCGGCGGCGAAGCTGGTGCCGCCCTGCGGCTCGGCGAGGAAGCCCTCGCCCCCGGGGGCCGGGCCGAGGATGTTCAGCCCGGGCGCCGCGAGGTCGACGTAGTCCCCGCTGACCGAGCTGCCCACGTGACCGCCTTCCTCGTCGACCCCGGCGACCGCGATCACTCCCGGGTAGGCGGCCGGGAACGCCGGCCTGTCCTGCTGGTTCTCCTGGCGGTTGCCGGCGGCGGCCACCACGACCACCCCCTCGTCGAGGGCGTAGCGGACGGCGTCGGCGAGATCCTGCCGGTCCAGGGTCACCAGCGACAGGTTGATCACGTCGGCGCCGTTCTGCACCGACCACCGGATCGCCTCGGCGATCTGCCCCGGCAGCCCCTCGTCGACGGTGGTCCTGGTGTCGGGCAGGACGCGTACCGGAAGGATCCTGGCCTGCGGCGCGATGCCGCTGAACGACGCGCCGGTGCCCTCCTTCCCGGCGATGATGCCGCCGACGATGGTGCCGTGGCCGGCGAGGTCGCAGCGGCCCTGCTGCTGCGGCAGGCCGTTGAAGTCCCGGCCCGCCTTGACCTGGCCCTTCAGGGCGGGATGGAGGGCGGAGACGCCGGAGTCGATGACCGCCACCGTGACGCCGGCGCCCCGGGAGATCCGCCAGGCCGACGAGGGTTCGAGTCTCCTCAGCGGCCACGGCGTCTCGGCGGGGGCGGCGACGCCGGGGGGCCCGCAGCGGGGGACCGCCGCCGAGGCGGGCGACGGGGCGATGACGGCGGTGCCGAGCAGGACCGCGGCCGCTCCACCGAGGACCGCGCGGGCACCGCGCCCGCCTCGGCGGGCCGGCCCGGTCCCGCCCGGTCGGAAACTCTCGCGCACGCGGTGAGATTACCGCCGGGGGCCCGAGCGGCGTGCCGCCGCCCAGCCCCTCGTCAGGAACGCTCGGTGGCCTCGGCCGGCTCCTGATCGTCGGCGAACAGGGTGAGGAGGGCGCCGACCTGCCGGTCCGCTTCGGCGGGGTGCCGGAACCGCCCGGCGGGGTTGAGCGTGTACTCGTTGCGTCGGCCCACCCGGGTGCGGTTCAGGTAGCCGCCGGCCTCCAGGTCGGCGACGATCGCCTGCGCGGCCCGCTCGGTGACGCCCACCTCGTCGGCGAGGTCGCGGAGCCGGGCGGTGGGATTGCGGGCGATGGCGAGCAGCACGTGCCCGTGGTTGGTGAGGAAGGTCCAGTTGCGGGTGCTCCCGTTCTCCCCTGTCGTCGCCATGCCCGCCATCGTATGGCCCCTGCTTCGTGTTTTCCTGCGCGCCCTCGCGGCCGACGGACGCGTGGAGCCCCGGCCGCCGCGCCGGGGCCGCCGAACATATGAAATGCATATCACGCATCCCTTGACGTATCTTGCAGTGCGTGTGACGGTGGTGGCAGCCCGCGTCCAGCGTCGGCCCGGGTGACCAGGCCGTTCACGTGAGGTAGCGAGGTGTGGGATGAGTCGTCCCGGATCGCCAGGAAGCCAACCGGGCCCGGAGCGGACGCTCCCGGTGCCGGCCACGGGCGGGGCCCCGGCCGACGTCGGCACCGCGATCGCCGTCCCCGCGAGTCCCGGGCAGGCGCTCGCCGAGCTGCACGCCGGCAACCGGCGGTTCGTGACCGGCGCCCCGCGCCACCCCAACCAGGACGCCGGGCACCGCGCCGCGGTCGCCGACGGGCAGCACCCCTTCGCGGTTATCGTCGGTTGCTCCGACTCCCGGCTCGCCGCCGAGATCATCTTCGACCGCGGCCTCGGTGACCTCTTCGTGGTCCGCACCGCCGGGCACACCATCGGTCCCGAGGTGCTGGGCAGCGTGGAGTACGCCGTCACGGTCCTGGGCACGCCGCTGGTGGTGGTGCTCGGTCACGACTCCTGCGGGGCCGTCCAGGCGGCTCGTGCGGCGGACGCCACCGGCACCCCTCCGGTCGGGCACCTGTGCGCCGTGGTGGACGCCGTGGTGCCCAGCCTGCGCCGGGCCGCCGCCGAGGGCGTGCACGACATCGACGGCATCGTCGACATCCACATCGCGCACACCGTCGAGGCGATGCTGGGCCGCTCCGCCGTCCTCGCCGCGGAGGTGGCCGCCGGCCGCTGCGGGGTGGTCGGCATGTCGTACCGGCTGACCGCCGGCGAGGTGCGGACGGTGGCCGAGGTGCCCGCCCGCACGGCCGACGCGCCGGAGGCGGCGGCCAGCGCCGCGCTCGCCTGACTCCGTCCGCCCGGCAGGTCGTCGCGGCGGGCCCGCACGACGGCAGAGGGCCGCTCCCGCGTCCGGCGGGGCGGCCCTCTGTGTGTACGTGTGGTCCCGGCTAGAGCAGTGACACGTGGACGTGGTCGGTGTGGTTCGACGGACCGCTGTAGGAACTCCAGCCCGTCGCCGGGAACCAGATCTGTCTGTTCCAGATCACGTAGTAGATGCCGAGCCGGTCGGCGTTGCGGACCAGGAACGCGGTCAGGTTGTTGCCGTACATGTAGGTGTCGTCGTTGTGCCAGGGGGAGAAGCCGCTCTTCTGCAGCGACCAGTCGCAGGCCCGGCCCTTCGGGTGCTCGTACGGCCCGCCGGGGCGGTAACAGCCGACGAACCGGTTGAAGCCGGCCCGCTTGACCTCCTTGTACATGTGCAGGGTGCGCGCGGTGATGCGGCCGGAGGTGGTGGGGTCGTCCTCGGTGGGTGACAGCGGCGTCCAGTCGCCGTCGGCCGTCCGTCCCGGCGCGATCTTCGCCACCGGCGAGGTGGCGACCACCTTGCCACTGGTCAGCCCTCTGCCGCCGACCAGCGCGAGCGCCTTCTCCGCCTCCCGCTTGCCGCGCGCCATCTCGTTCGTCAGCTTCTGCTGTTCGCGGACCTCGGTGTCGAGCGCCAGCTTGGCCTGCTCGGCGCGGTCCTTGACCGCGTTCACCTCGGCGAGCTTCTTGGAGTTGACCAGGTTGAGCTCGTCGAGGGCGGCGGCGCGCTTGACGAACGAGTCGGGGCTGGCGGTGTCCAGCAGCATGGACACCGCGCCGATCCGCCCGGTGCGGTAGGACTGGGCGGCGATCTGGCTGACCTGGGGGGCCAGCGCGCTCAGTTCGGCCTGCGCCCGGGAGACCTCCAGGGCCAGTTCGAGCTGGCGCTTCTTCGACTTCGCCAGCTTCGCCTTGGCCTGCACGTAGGACCGGTTCCGGGCCTCGATGAGGTCGTCGAGCAGCTTGGGCTCGTCGTCCCCGTGCCCGGAGGGCTTGGGCGGGGTGGGCGCGGCCGCCGCCGGGAGAGGCCCGGCGAAGACCGCCAGAGCGGCGAGTACGGCCACCACGGGCGTCAACCAGCGGCGTAGGGGTGCCGTCACAGTTTTCCCTTCCGTCGACCGCCGACCGGGTTAGCTGACGGGTTCGGGGCGGAAGTGGCCCCTACCGCTGTCGCGGATTCACCCCACGTACCTGGGTCCCCGGTTCGCCTCGCGGCGATTGGGCGGCGGCACCGCAGGCGCCGCTGCGCGCCTTCGGCGGTGACCGGCAGCGAGGTTACCCGAGAACGCTCCCGGGGATCTACGTCCCTAAGCCGACTAGATGCGTTATTTCGTAATGGCGGACGGTGACCAGTGACGCGTTTATCAGGACGAACGTCCTGTTCGGTCACGCTGAGCAGCGTCACCATGCGGTGTCCGTACTTCTGCGCCCGTCGGGCCATCCGGCGGGAGTGGCGGACGGCGTGTCCCCACGCGGCCCGCTGAGGGCCTCCAGCGCCTCGGATCGGTCGGTCGCCGGCCGGGGTGTCGGCGCGGTCGCGGGCGCGGCGCGGTCGGTGGCGTCCCCGCCGCGTCGGCCGGCCGTGGTCACCAGGGCCGCGAGCGCGGTGGTCAGCGGCACGGCGGCGATCAGGCCCAGGGTGGCGACCGCGCTGCGGACGATCTCCTGGGCGAGGAACTCGCTGGTGAGAAGTTGGGTCACCGCCCGCGAGTCGGCGGTCAGCAGGAGCAGCACCGGCAGGGAGGCGCCCGCGTACGCCAGCACGATGGTGTTCACCGTCGAGGCGATGTGCGCCCGGCCGACCCGGGTCGCCGCCCGGTAGAGCTGCGTCCGGGACAGCCCGGGGTTGGCGTGCGCCAGCTCGGTGACCGTGGCGGCCTGGGTCACCGTGACGTCGTCCAGCACGCCGAGGGAGCCGATGATGATCCCGGCCAGCAGCAGCCCGTGCAGGTCGACGTCGGCCTGGTACATCGACAGCGTGGTGGCGTCCTCGGAGCCGAACCCGGTCAGGTGGGTCGCGGCGGTGGCGATCGTGCCGAGGACACCGGTCAGCACCAGGCTGCCCAGCGTGCCGAGCACGGCGACCGAGGTCTGCGCCGTCACGCCGTGGGTCAGGTAGAGCACCACGAACATGATCAGAGCGGCGCCGACGACCGCGACCAGCAGGGGCGGGTTCCCGGCGCTGATGCCCGGCAGCACGAAGGTCAGCAGGATGGCGAAGCTCGCCGCCAGGCCGCCCAGCGCGGCCAGCCCGCGCCACCGCCCGAAGGCGACGATGGCGGCCGCGAAGAGCGCCACCAGCCAGACCAGCGGCTTGCCGCGCTGGTGCTCGGCGATGTTGTAGGTGCTGGCCGTGGGGTCGGCGGGGTCGGTGAGCTCGACCAGGATGATCTCGTCGTCCACGGCGATGGTCGGCGCACCGGGCCCGGCCGGGATCGGCGTCTGGATCTGCTGGCCGGCGTCGGGGCCGTCCTGCACCCGTACGGTGACCGTGCCGCAGGGGCCCTGCGGCGCGTCGGGGCTCCCCTCCGGGGCCTCCGGGGCGGGCGGGCAGGGCTCCGTCACCACCCGTGTCACCGTGCCGTGGTAGCGGGGTGCGTCGGTGCCGGTCGCCGGGTCGGGCGCGTCCCACGGCCACAGCACCAGGGCCGCGATCAGCGTGGCGACGAAGAGGGGCACCACCGTCGCGACGAGGATCCGCCGCACCCTCGGCGGGGCGGACGGAGCGGGACGGGTGTGGTCGGCGCCCAACGTGTGTCTCCCTACGAATCCAGGGCGGGGTACGGGCCGGCGGGCCGGTCGGTTCAGCGTCGCCACGGGCTCGGGGGCGGGAACCGCCTCCACGTGGCGCTGTGGTCACGTGCCGTGGTCGTCGGCTCCCGTCCGCCGACGGGTGGTCGGCGCCGTCGCCCGGCGGAGGGCGCGGCGCGGGCGGTGCGGAGTCCGGAGGGCCACCGGCCGAATGGTAGCCACCCCGGCATCGGGGCGCAGGTCGTGCGGGTGGTGTCGCGGCGCGGACCTTCGCCACGCCCGCCCCGGCACGCCCACGCGCGGGACCTGCGCGCGCCGGTCGTGGGTGGTGCCCGTGCGGCACGGGCCGACGCGCTAGCGTGAGGGACGTGCGGACGACGGTGACGGCGGCGCGGGGCGCGCGGCTCCTGCTGCTCGTCGGCACGCTGCTCGGGCTGGCCGCGATGCACACGATCGGCCACGACTCGCACCAGACGGGTCATCCCGCGAACCCGTCGGCGCACGCCGCCGCCGCGCCCGGCCCGCACGCCGCCGTGCCCGGCCCGCACGCCGCCGTGCCCGGCCCGCACGCCGCCGCGCCCGGCCCGCACACCGCCGGGTTGGCCCTCCAGACCGTCGTGGGCTGTCCCGGGGGCTGCGTCTCCGAGGAACTCCTGTCCGCTGGCGGTCGCACGGGGGGAGGGCTGCCCGGGTGGGGCGTGTGCCTGGCGGTGCTGGGCGTGTTCACGGCCGCGCTGCTGCTGGCGGCGCTGCTGTCGGTCCGCCTACGCGCCGTCGGCCCGACCGGGGGCGGTCCGGTCCGGGCCTTCCCACCGCCCCGGGCCCCGCCGCCCCGGCCGGTCGGTCTGCGGCTCGCCACGGTCTCGGTGCTGCGCAGGTAGGACGCGTTCGACGCGGTGCGGTTGCACGCCGTTCCGCGTCCCCGTCATGCCGCGTACGTTCCGACACCGAAAGGCTCCACCATGACCACTCGTACCCTCGCGCGCCGTGCCGCCCTGGCCGGCGTCGCCGTCACCACCGCCCTCGCCCTCGCCGCCTGCGGCGGCGACGACCACTCGTCGCCGGGGGCGGGGCACGGCACCCCCGGCACCGGCGGGCCGGCCGCCACCGCCACCGGTGCGGCCGCGTTCGGCGATGCGGACGTGATGTTCGCCCAGATGATGATTCCGCACCACCAGCAGGCGGTGGAGATGGCCGAACTGGCGCCGACGCGGGCGGCGGATCCGGAGGTCAAGCGGCTCGCCACGGAGATCAAGGCCGCCCAGGGGCCCGAGATCGCCACGAT
Source organism: Micromonospora sp. USAFONa4 (assembly GCF_057197825.1). Lineage (NCBI taxonomy): Bacteria > Bacillati > Actinomycetota > Actinomycetes > Micromonosporales > Micromonosporaceae > Micromonospora > Micromonospora sp. USAFONa4. The sequence goes on from NZ_CM170072.1 coordinate 3,947,782, forward strand.
GAGCGGCTGGCTGGCGGCCTGGGGGCGGCCGGTGCCGTCGCCGGGCGGCATGCCGCACATGGACCACGGCATGCCCGGCATGATGTCCGACGCCGACATGGCGAAGCTGGCGGCTGCCACCGGCCGGGAGTTCGACCGGCAGTTCCTGACCATGATGATCGCCCACCACGAGGGCGCGATCACCATGGCGCGCGACGAGCTGGCCCGGGGCGTGAACGCGGAGGCCAAGGCAATGGCCCAGCAGATCGTCAGCACCCAGCAGGCGGAGATCGACACGATGCGCAAGATCCTCGGCCGGTTCTGAGCCGCCCGCCCCGGCGTCCCGGATCCGGGGGCGCCGGGGCGCCGCCACCGGATCCGGCCCGGAGGGGCCCGGTGCGCGGACCCGGCCTGGAGGGCCCGGCGCGCGGATCCGGCCGTGAGGGCCCCGGCGCGCGGAACCGGTGCGCCGACGGGCGAAGGAGCCTGCCGGTGGTCAGCCGCGCTTCATGAGGCGGCCGACGGCGGCCATCATCTCGGTGGCCATCTCGTCGGCCCGGCCCTCGGCCGCGCCCTCGCGCATGCAGTGCCGGGCGTGCCCGTCGAGCAGGCCCAGCGCGACCTTGTCCAGGGCGGCCTGGATCGCGGAGATCTGGGTGAGCACGTCGATGCAGTAGCGATCCTCGTCGACCATCTTCTCGATGCCACGGACCTGCCCCTCGACGCGGCGCAGCCGCGCGAGCAGCTGATCCTTGGTGGCGGTGTAGCCCCTGGTCGGGGTGGGCGTCGGTGTGGTCATGGGGTCGAGGATACCGTACCCCTCGGGGGTATGGTACGTTCGCTTCCAGCCGGGATACCCCCACCGGGTACCGGTACATGACGCAGGCACCGGTCCGCCTCCGGTTTACCCCTGGGGGGTATAGGCTGGAGGCGTCGAGAGGAGAGTTCCATGATCACCACGACGTACCAGGTGCAGGGCATGACCTGTGGGCACTGCGCCACCGCGGTCAGCACCGAGGTCGGCGCGATCCCGGGCGTCAGCGACGTCCAGGTCGACGTCGCCGCCGGTCAGGTCACCGTCACCAGCGAAGGTCCGTTGGAAACCGACACCGTGCGCTCCGCCGTCGACGAGGCCGGCTACGACCTCGTCGGCGCCTGACGGCGGGCACGGGGGAGACGAGGCACATCATGAACACGGCGACGAAGCTGAGCGGTTTCGCCCTCGGCCTCGCGGTGGTGTTCGGCGCGACGTACGGGGTCGGCCGGGTGGCCGACCCCGTGGCGCCGCCCGCCGAAGCCCCGCACGACGCCACCGGGGGGCACGGGAACGACGGCGAGGACGGACACGGGGGCGACAACGGCGCGGCGGCGCACCTGCCCGGCGGCCTGCTCGTCTCCGACCGCGGCTACACCCTGCGCCCGGTGGACGCCCCGGCCGGGCAGTTCGCCTTCCAGGTCACCGGCCCGGACGGCCGGGCGGTGACCGCGTACGACGTGGCGCACGACAAGCGCATGCACCTGATCGTGGCCCGCCGCGACCTCTCCGGTTTCCGGCACGTGCACCCGGAGATGGCGCCGGACGGCACCTGGCGGGTCGACTCGCCGCTCGCCGGGCCAGGCGTCTGGCGGGCGTTCGCCGACTTCACCCCGACCGGGGGCGAGGCGCTGACGCTCGGCGTCGACGTGACCGTCCCCGGCGCGCTGACCGGGCGGCCCCTGCCCGCCCCGGCGACCAGCACCACGGTCGACGGCTACACCGTCACGCTCGCCGGCGCCCCGGAGCCCGGCCGCACCGCCGAGCTGACCCTGACCGTGAGCCGCGCCGGCGCGCCGGTCACCGACCTGGAGCCCTACCTGGGCGCGTACGGCCACCTGGTGGCGCTGCGCCAGGGCGACCTGGCGTACCTGCACGTGCACCCGCACGGCGAGCCGGGCGACGGGCGGACGCGGCCCGGCCCCGAGGTGAGCTTCTCGGCGGAGATGCCGTCGGCCGGGGCCTACCGCCTCTACCTGGACTTCAAGCACGGCGGCGTGGTGCGTACCGCCGAGTTCACCGTCGTCGCCGGCAGCCCGACCGCGCCGGGTGTCCCGGCGGCGACCAGCTCACCGACGGCGGGCACGCCCGCCGCCACGAGCTCCCCGACCGCCGGCGCCGACCATGGCGTCCCCGGTCACGGGCACGACTGACGGGAAGCATGATGACCACCAAGCCCTTGCTGACGGCGCCGAACCAGATCGAGCTGGCGATCGGCGGGATGACCTGCGCCTCCTGCGCGGCCCGGATCGAGAAGAAGCTGAACCGGATGGACGGGGTGACCGCCACCGTCAACTACGCCACGGAGAAGGCCACCGTCCGGTACGCCGACGAGGTCACCCCGGACGAGCTGATCGCCACCGTGGAGAAGACCGGCTACACGGCGGCCCTGCCGCCCCCGCCCACGCCCGCCGGTGGCGAACCGGCCGCCGAGCCGGTGGACGAGTTGCGCGGCCTGCGTACCCGGCTGTGGGTCTCGGCCGTGCTCACCGTGCCGGTGATCGTGCTGGCGATGGTGCCCGCCTGGCAGTTCGACTTCTGGCAGTGGCTGTCGCTCACCCTGGCCGCCCCGGTCGTGGCCTACGGCGGGCTGCCCTTCCACCGGGCGGCCTGGATCAACCTGCGGCACGGCGCGGCGACCATGGACACCCTGGTCTCGCTCGGCACCCTGGCGGCGTTCGGCTGGTCGGTCTGGGCGCTCTTCCTCGGCACCGCCGGGACCCCGGGGATGACCCACCCGTTCAGCCTCGCCATCAACCGCTCCGACGGCGCCGGCAACATCTACCTGGAGGCGGCGGCCGGGGTGACCGTGTTCATCCTCGCCGGCCGCTACTTCGAGGCGCGGGCGAAGCGGACCGCCGGCGCGGCGCTGCGGGCCCTGCTCGAACTCGGCGCCAAGGACGTCGCCGTGCTGCGCGGCGGCACGGAGACCCGGATCCCGGTGGACCAGCTCGTGGTGGGGGACCGGTTCGTGGTGCGGCCCGGTGAGAAGATCGCCACGGACGGCGTGGTCGACGAGGGCACCTCGGCGGTCGACGCCAGCATGCTCACCGGCGAGTCCGTCCCGGTCGAGGTCGGCCCGGGCGAGCCCGTGGTCGGCGCGACCGTCAACGCGGGCGGCCGGCTGGTGGTCACGGCCACCCGCATCGGCGGCGACACCCAACTGGCCCAGATGGCCCGGCTGGTCGAGCAGGCGCAGACCGGCAAGGCGGCGGTGCAGCGGCTGGCCGACCGGATCTCCGGCGTCTTCGTGCCGATCGTGATCGCCCTCGCGGTGGGCACCCTCGGCTGGTGGCTCGGCAACGGGTCGGGCGGGACCGCCGCGTTCACCGCCGCCGTGGCGGTGCTGATCATCGCCTGCCCGTGCGCCCTCGGGCTGGCCACGCCGACCGCCCTGCTGGTCGGCACCGGCCGGGGCGCGCAGCTCGGCGTCCTGATCAAGGGCCCGGAGGTGCTGGAGTCCACGAAGCAGGTCGACACGGTCGTGCTGGACAAGACCGGCACCGTCACCACCGGTCGGATGACGCTGGTGGACGTGGTCCCAGCGGCCGGCGAGGACCGCGCGGAGCTGCTGCGGCTCGCCGGGGCGCTGGAGTCCGCGTCCGAGCACCCGATCGCCCGGGCCGTCGCCGCGGGGGCGGCCGAGGTGGGCGTGCTGCCGCCGGTGACCGGTTTCGCCAACGCCGAGGGGCTCGGCGTGAGCGGGACGGTCGACGGCCGGGAGGTGCTCATCGGTCGGCCCCGAATGCTGCGCGAGCACGGGCTCGACGTACCGGAGGAGGTCGCGCGGGCGGCGGCCACGGCGGAGGCCCAGGGGCGGACGGCGGTGCTGGCCGGCTGGGACGGCCGGGCCCGCGGGGTCCTCGCGGTGGCCGACGTGGTCCGACCGACGAGCCGGGCGGCGATCGCACAGCTGCGCGCGCTCGGCCTGACGCCGGTGCTGCTGACTGGCGACAACACCACCGTCGCCCACGCCGTGGCAGCCGAGTTGGGCATCGACGAGGTGGTCGCCGAGGTGCTGCCGGCCGACAAGGTCGACGTCGTGCGGCAGCTCCAGGACGAGGGTCGGGTGGTGGCGATGGTGGGCGACGGGGTCAACGACGCCGCCGCGCTGGCCCAGGCCGACCTCGGCCTGGCGATGGGCACCGGCACGGACGTGGCGATCGAGGCGTCCGACCTGACCCTGGTCCGGGGTGACCTGATGGCCGCCGTGGACGCGATCCGGCTCGCCCGGCGCACCCTCGGCATCATCAAGGGCAACCTGTTCTGGGCCTTCGCCTACAACGTGGCGGCCCTGCCGCTGGCCGCCGCCGGCCTGCTGAACCCGATGATCGCCGGCGCCGCGATGGCCTTCTCCTCGGTCTTCGTGGTCGCCAACAGCCTCCGGCTGCGGGGCTTCCGCCCGGTCTCCTGACCCCTGCGCACCATGCCGCCGGCCCCGTCCGTCAGGGGCCGGCGGCACCGGTCGTGGCGGGCCCGGCGGCCTGCCGGCAGGGTCCCGTCCGCCGGCGGTGGGTGACCGGACGGTTGGACGGTGGCGGTGCGGGGTATTCGAGGGGCGTACCGGCACCGCCAATCCGGAGGTTGACATGGGTTTCGAAGACAAGATCAACAACACGACCGAGGATGCGGCCGGCAAGCTGAAGGAAGGCGCCGGCCGGGCCACCGACAACGAGCGGCTCGAGGCCGAGGGGCGTAACGACCAGGCCAGCGCCAAGCTCAAGCAGGCCGGCGAGAAGATCAAGGACGCCTTCAAGAGCTGACCCGCGTACGCGCCCTCCGCCGGACCGGTCTCCAACCGGGCCGGCGGAGGGCGTACTGGCGCGTCCGGCGGACGTTTCCCCCGGCAGGCGCCGCTCGTTGGCAGGTCGACGTCCCGCCGCCCGGCGCCGGCCGCACCCGTGCCGTCAGCCCCGGAAGGCCGAGACCCCGAACGGGAGGTCCCGTGTCCCGATCCGTCGTCTACGCGCGCCGCGCCGCCGCCACGGTGGCGCTCGGGGTGCTGGCCGTGGGATGCCAGGACACCGCGCGGGAGGAGACCGCCCCGCCCGGCGCGGCCCCGCCGAGCCCGACGGCCCCGGCGAGCGCCTCCCCGAGCCCCTCCCCGGTCGCCACGACCGCCGCCAACACCGTCGAGGTCTGCCGCCAGGTCGACAAGCTCATCCTCGCCGGCAGCCGGAGGATCGCCACCGACTCGGCGGCCTCGGTCACCCGCGACCTGACCGGTGAGCAGGTCGCCGACCAGCTCCGGCGCAACCTGGCGGGGCTGGCGGACGACGTACGTGCGCAGGCCCGCCGCGCCGCCGACCCGGAGATCCGCGCCCTGATCCAGGACACCGCCGACCGGATCGACGCCGGTTCCCGGGCGTCCCGGCCGGCCGCCTGGATGGACTCCACCTTCACCGCGATCCCACCGAAGCTGACCCGCGAGTGCCGCGCCTGAGGCCGACGGGCACGTCGCCCGGGAACCCGCATGGACACCTGACTCGGGACGCCGGCCGGCATGCACCCCCGTGCCGCACGCCGGCCGGCGTCCGTCAGTGCGGCTCCCGCAGCCGCCGGGACTCGTCGGTCCCCGTCAGCCGCGCGGCCCGCAACTCCAGGTAGCGCTGCTCCGGCAGGCTCGTCGTCCCCCGGGCCGCAGCCAGGTACGCCGCCCGCGCCCGCTCCGGTTCGCCGGCCAGCTCCAGCAGGTGGGCGCGGACGGCGGCGAGCCGATGGTGCCCGGCCGTGCGGTCGTCGTCGTCGAGCGGGGCGAGCAGGGCCAGGCCGGCGCGGGGACCGTCCACCATGGCCACCGCGACGGCCTGGTTCAGGGTGACCATCGGGCTCGGGGCGGTCCGGGCGAGCAGCCGGTAGAGCGCCAGGATCTGTCGCCAGTCGGTGCGCCCGGCGGACGGGGCCTCGGCGTGCACGGCGGCGATCGCCGCCTGGAGCTGGTACGGGCCGGGCGGTGACCAGGTCAACGCCTCGGTGACCAGCGCGGTCCCCTCGCCGATCGCCTCGTGGTCCCAGCGGTCGCGGTCCTGCTCGGCGAGCGGGACCAGCTCCCCGGCGGGCCCGGTGCGGGCGGCCCGGTGCGCGTCGGTGAGCAGCATCAACGCCAGCAGCCCGGTCACCTCGCCGTCGCCCGGAAGCAGCCGGTGCACCAGCCGGGCCAGCCGGATCGCCTCGGTGGTCAGGTCGGCCCGGTGCAGGTCCGGCCCGCTGGACGCGGTGTACCCCTCGTTGAAGATCAGGTAGAGCACCTGGAGCACGGCCCGTAGCCGCTCGTCCCGGTCCCCGGGGGCGGGCATCGTGAACCGCGCCCCGGCGGCCTCGATCCGCTGCTTGGCCCGGCGGATGCGCTGGCTCATCGTCGCCTCGGGCACGAGGTACGCCCGCGCGATCTGCGCGGTGGTGAGGCCGCCGACCGCCCGTAGCGTCAGCGCGACCTGAGCCGACCGGGCAAGCGCCGGATGGCAGCAGAGGAACAGCAGGGCCAGCGTGTCGTCCCCCGCCGGTGGCTGTTCGTCGACGGCCGGCGCGACCGTCGCGTACGCCGGCTCGCGGGCGGCCACTGCGGCCTCCCGGGTGCGCCGGGCGCGCTCGCTGCGCCACTCGTCGGTCAGCCGGCGCGTGGCGACGGTGAGCAACCACGCCCGCGGGTTGTCCGGCACGCCCTGTTGCGGCCACTGCACGGCGGCGGCGAGCAACGCCTCCTGCACGGCGTCCTCGGCGGCGTCGAACTGGCCGTGCCGGCGGACGAGCAGGCCGAGGACCTGCGGCGCCAGGTCGCGCAGCAGGTCCTCCAGGTGCCCTCCGCTCACATTTCCGTCCCGGCCTCGTCCATGATCGCCCGCACCTCCAGCACGCCGAAGCCCCGCCGCACGTCCGGCCAGCCGGCGGCGATCTCGGTGGCCCGCTCGGGGCTGTCGCAGTCGACCATCAGGTAGCCGGCGAACTGCTCCTTGCTCTCCATGTACGGTCCGTCGGTCACCTCCGGCCGGTCACCGGCCAGCCGGACCGTACGCGCCTGCGACGGGTCGGCCAGGGCCTGGCCGCCGAGGAACTCGCCCGACTCGGTCAGTTCCCGCATGAGCTCGTCGACCTCGCCGAAGAGCGCGCTGCGCTCCTGCTCCGACAGCCCGTCCACGAACCCCGGGCGGTTCCAGATCAGCAGCATGTACTTCATCGGGTGCTCCTCGTTTCCTCGGCCGAGCCCATGGTGGCGCGTTTCCGGTGAGGGGTCGGAGCCGACCCGCCGGTTCCGACAGCCGGCGGTACGGAATCTCAGCGCCGGCCGCGTACCTGGCGCTTCGGGGCGGGGCCGGCGCCGAGCGAGGCGCGGTCGGCGGCGGAGGTGCCCGACGACCAGCCCTCGGCGTCGCGCACCGTGAGCCGTCCCCGGACGACGCCGGGGAAGAGCGTGTCGAGGCGTTCGCGTACCGCCTCGGCGCGGGTGGCGAGCACCGGCAGCAGCCGTTCCGGCCCGGCCTGCGCCGTCGCCTCCCGGTCGGCCGCGTCCGTGGCGGCCCGCAGCCGCTCGCCGATCCGCAGCGCGAAGGCGTTGAGGAAGGACTCGTCGTAGTCCCGGGTCCGCCGGCCGGTGCTCCTGGCCCGCCGTTCGCCCCGGCCGCGCAGCATCGCGGTGGTGGCCTGCACCAGCAGCGAGGTGTAGAGCAGCTCGACCGCCTCCAGGTCGGCCGGCCAGCCCAGCACGGTGGTGAAGCCGAGGTCGTCGGACCAGACGGCCTCGCAGCGGTTCGCCGCCGCCACCTCCTGCGCCAGCAGCGCCTTCGCGCCCGCGTACGGGGGCTCGGTGCCGAGGCGCATCCCGCCGGGCCGGTCGGCGGGCTCGGCCGCGCCCGCCAGCAGCGCCTGGTCGATGCTGTGCCGGGCGATCAGCTCCTGGGCCTTGCCGGTCAGCGCCTCCGCCTCGGCCGGGTAGGTGGTCGACTCCGCCTTGGCCAGCAGCGCCCGCACCCGGTCGAGCATCCGGGAGCCGCTGCCCGACCCGCCGCGCGCGACGGCCGTCCCAGGCGAGCCGGGCGGCGGGCGCAGCACGGCGATCGGCGGGAGCCCCTCGATCAGGGCCAGCGCGTCGACCGCCGCCCGCAGCGCGGTGAACCGGTCGCACCCGGCGCGGGCGGACCAGGCGGTCAGGTGGCCCTCGTCAGCGTCCCACCACACCCCGGCACCCAGGTCGCGCAGCTGGTCGTCCCACCACGGCGGCACCGGGTCGGCCAGCTCGCGGCGCTGCGCGGCGAGCGCGTCGGTGACCAGCCCGGCCGCCCGGGGGTCGAGCCGGCGGGCGGCGAGCCGGCCGAGGTCCACCGGCTGCCAGCCGCGCTGGACCAGCCGCCCCACGCCCCGCGCCAGGCGGCGCAGGAGCGCGGCGTCCACCGCCGCCGCGCCGTCCGCGGCGCCCGTCCCGATCATCAGCCGGTCCAGCTGCCGCTCCGCGAGGCGTACGTCGGTGCCGCGTACCGCCGCGAGCGCGTCGTTGACCAGTTCCTCGGCGTCCGGCACGGCCGTGTCCTCCTGGGGTCTGCTTCTTCCGTGCCGGGAAACGATCGTCGCCCGCCCGCCGAAGGTACCGCCGGGCCCGCGCGCCGTCCGCCGGTCGTGACCCGTGCCACCGGAAGGCCCCGGCCCGGCCGTCCCGTCGGCGGGGAACTTCCGCATGGTTCGGCCGGTCCCGGGTAGTTCGGGGGTGACGGTCGATGCGGGGTGGTGGGATGGCGGGATCGCGGTTGCCGGGCGACGGCTCCGGCGCACCTGATCTTCGTCGGTCGGTCCTCGCCGCCGCGGTGATCGGGGTGGCGGTGATGGCCGCCGTCGACGAGATCGTCTTCCACCAGATCCTCGGCTGGCACCACTTCTACGACCGGTCCACCCTCTCCGTCGGGCTGCTCTCCGACGGGCTGCTGCACTCGGCCGAGCTGCTCGCCCTGGTCGGCGGCTTCTTCTGGTTCGCCGACCTGCACCGCCGGGGCGCCCTGGTGCCCCGGGCCGCCTGGGGCGGGTTCCTGCTCGGCGCGGGAGCGTTCCAGCTCTTCGACGGGATCGTCGACCACAAGGTGCTGCGGCTGCACCAGATCCGCTACGGGGTGCACCTGCTCCCGTACGACGTGGTGTGGAACGTGGCGGCGGTGGCGCTGCTGCTGCTCGGCGCGTGGGTGACCTGGCGGACGCGGTCCCGCTCCGGCCGCGACGCCCGGTGACGGCGCTCGCGCACACCGGTGCCGCTGCGGGGCCCGCCCCGCTGCCGCTCGCGGCGGTCGCGCTGCTCGCCGCCGGCTATCTGCTGGCCGTGTCCCGGGACCGGCGCGGCTGGCGTCGCCGGCGCACGGTCGCCTGGCTGGCCGGCTGCGCGGTGCTCGCGGTAGCCCTCGGCCCGCTGGCGGGCGGGCCCGGCGACCCGCGCGTGCACATGGCCCAGCACCTGCTGCTGGGCATGGTCGCGCCGCTCGCGCTGGCCCTCGGCGCGCCGGTGACCCTGCTGCTGCGGGTCCTGCCGCCGGCGGCCGGCCGCCGGGTGGGCCGGTTCCTGCGGGCCCGGCCAGTGCACGTGCTCGCCCATCCGGTGACGGCGGCGCTGCTCACCACCGGCGGGCTGGCGCTGGTGCTGCTCACGCCGCTCTACGCGGCGGCCGAGCGGAACCCCGTGCTGCACCACGCCCTGCACGTGCACTACGTCGCCGCCGGCTACCTGTTCGCCTGGTCGGTGGCCGGCCCGGACCCGGCGCCGCGCCGGCCGGGCCCGGCGGTGCGGGTCGGCGCTCTGCTCGCGGCGGGGGCCGGGCACGCCGTGCTGGCGAAGTACCTCTACGCGCACGCCGCCACCCTGCCGCCCGGGCTGCCCGAGCGGGACGTCGACGCGCTGCGCGCGGCAGCCCGGTTGATGTACTACGGCGGCGACGTCGCCGAACTGCTGCTCGCCACCGCCCTCTTCGCGGCCTGGTACCACCGGCGCCGGCCCCGCCGACCGGCATCCGCCGCCGGCGCGGGCCCGCCCGGCGGCGAGGCCGTCCCAATCAGCCGGTGTACGCCTTCCCGGCCGTCAGCCGGAGCGTGAACCCGGCGTCGTCGCGCTGCCAGGTGACGTGGTTGCAGGACTGGTAGGTGATCCAGAGGCCGAGCCCGCCGGGGGCGTCGTCGGACACGGGGAGCAGCCCGCAGAACGGGTCGCCCGGCCCGTCGCCGCCGTCGTTGACCGTCGCCACGATGCGGTCGTCGCCGGCCCACACGCGCAGTCGGACCGGCGGCCTGCCGTGGCGCAGCGCGTTGGTGACGATCTCGCTCACCGCGACGACCAGATCCTCCACGTCGTCGACCGGCACCTGGCCCTGGTCGACCTTGTGCACGGCGGCCCGCGCCTCGGCCGCCGTCGGGTCCGTCAGCTCCACGGCCGGCGGCTGGGCCTGGAGGGGGTCGGGCACGATCCGGCGGCTCCGCCGCAGGTATTCCGTCGGCGGCGTCCAGGTCGGGCTGGGCACGTGCCGCCCGTCGGGGGTGGCGAACCGGGGGTGCGTCCGGGCCACGTCCGCCAGCACCTCCGGCGGCGTGATCCGGTTGTCGTACGCGCACATGCTCCACAGCGGGAAGTCGTCGTACGCGTGGTTTATCGCCGACTCGTAGCGGGCCCACCAGTCCCAGGTCGCCCCGAACGAGACCGGGGGCACCTCACCGATGATCCGGATCTGCCCGGCGCCGGCGGCCACCTGCTCGGCGAGGAGCTGACGGTAGGAGCGGATGGCGGCGGCGGGCCGGGCGTAGACGTCGCCGCCGGGCAGGAACTCGACCCCGGCACCGGCCGGCAGTGCCGAGCGGACCAGCCCGCCGGTGCGCTCGCCCAGGGCCACGAAGGTCGGCTCGCCCGCCTCGACGCCACCGAGCAGGAACGGCACCGCCACGGCGAGCAGCTCGTCGTCGGAGTCGTAGCGCACGGCCTCGTGGTAGTAGCCGTGGTGCTGGGCGGCCGCACCCGTCCTCATGGTGTGACCTCCACCCGCACGCCGGGCAGGTCCAGCAGCTCCACCAGGCGGGCCGCAGCCGAGCGGGGGGTGCGCAGCACGGCGGTCGCGCCGCGGCGGTGCGCGTACTCGGCCAGGTGGGCCAGGGCGCGGTGGTCCACGAAACGCAGGTCGGCCGCCGACAGCACCAGCTCGCCGTCGGTGGGCCGCAGGTCGGCGCGGTCCAGGGCGGTGCGGAACAGGTCGTGGTTGGACATGTCCAGCTCGCCGGCGAGCGCGGCGTGCCCGTCGGCGGGCGCCACGGCGTACAACCGGAACAGCAGGTCCTCGACGTTGGTCCGCGGGTGCATGCAGGCCAGCTCGGTGACCGCCCGGTCGCCCAGCTTCAGCCGGTGGTAGGCGCACATGGCCTTGAACGGCCGGGTGCGCATGTAGCGGTCGATCTGGTGCTCGTAGCGGGTGAAGACGTCGAGCTGGGCCGGGGTGCGGACGAGTTCGGTGGCCTCCGCGACCACGCGCAGCCCGGTGTGGCCGGCGGCCAGTGCCTCGTCCGTGGCGGCCGCGTAGGCGGCGACCTGCGTCGTCGGGTCGACGACCTGGTCGGGCGAGTAGGTGGAGACCAGGGGGACCACCGCGGCGGCGCCCCGGCGCACCGCGTCGGTGAAGCTCGGCAGCGCGTGCAGCCGCTCGGCCACCAGATCCGAGGGACGCGGTGTCACGTACCAGAAGCGCTCGCCGGCCGCGAGGGCCGCGGCGAGGTGGCGCTCCGCCTGGTCGGCGAGGGACTCCAGGTCGTCGTACGACCAGCAGATGTGACTGCCCGGCGCGGCCCGCCGTTCGCTGCTGATCATGCTGGTCGCCTCACGCCGACCAGTGTAGGCCGCCCCGGAACGGACGCCGGGCCCGCGACCTGCCGGGACGCCGGGGACGGGGGCTTTCGACCGGTTCGTCGCCCGGCTTGGGCCTGCCGGCCGTTCCGCCCCGGGGTCTGCGCCGCCGCGCCGCGACCGGGTGGCCGCCGCCATCACCCGCCCGGTCGGGCAGACCGTGCCCGGTCAGGCGCTCCGCGCGCCACTGAGGCGCTCGGTGCGCGGAAAGGACGCCCAGATGTTCTTGGTGGTGCCCGTGGCGTACCAGCCGACGTCGAGGGAGAGGGCGCGGGCCAGCTCCAGGCCGCGTCCGCCGTCGCCGACGGGCCGGGCCTCGGCGAGCTGCGGCAGGGAGCCCAGGTCGTGGTCGGCGACGTCGAGGATGAGGTAGTCGTCGGTCGCGAGCAGCCGGACGATGGTCGGCGGGATCCCGTGGCGCAGGGCGTTCGTCGCCAGCTCCGTGGCGATCAGCGCGACGAGCTCGGGGACCTCCGCCAGGGCCTCGCCCTCACCGAGCACGTCGCCGGTCAGTTCCTCGTGCAGGGACGCCCGCAGGGCACGCAGGTCCACCGGCTCCTGCAACGTCCACCGCCGCAGCTCAACGGCCTGCGCCGGGGGTGTGGAACTGCTCAGCTGGCCCATGGTTCCGTTCTACCCGATCTCCGGCCGGCTCACTCCAGGGCTCATCGGTCGGCGCACCGGATCGTGGGTGCCCCGGGGCACACCCGGACGGCAGCGACGCACCCGCTCGGCGGCCATCCGTCCGCCCACCGCCAACCCGTGCCGCTCCACCGCCGTCAGCCCGTACGCCCCGCAGGTCGGCGTGAAGCGGCACCGTCCCGGCCAGTGCGGCGACAGCCACCGGCGGTAGCCCCGGATCGCCGCCACCCCCGCCCGGTCCAGCACCGGCGCCCGGGTCGCCGCCGCCGTCGCCGCGCCGAGCGTCAGCAGGGTGGAGAACAGTCCCAGGTCGCAGCAGTCGCAGCAGCCGTCGGGGTTCTTCGACTTCGACATGAGCCGTTGCTGCCGGCGGTTCTCGCGGGCCGTCTCCCGGAGGCGTCTGAACATCACGGTCCGATCATCGGCCAGCGCGACGACCGACGCGCCGTCGCCCCCGGAGCCGACCGGCCGGTGGGACCCGGACATCGATGTCGGCCCGGACGCGGTTTCGACCGGACGCGACCGGTACCGCCGGTGGCCGCATGCCCGGCGACGGTCGCGGGTAGTGCACAGGCAATGACCGAGAGGAGAACGCCGTGCCAAGCACCACGATGCCGATGCTCGAGACGTACCCGAAGTCGATCAACCTGGACCGGGCCAAGCTGGCCGCCGTCGTCGAGGCGCTCAACACCTGCGCCCAGGCGTGCACCGCCTGTGCCGACGCCTGCCTGAGCGAGGACATGGTCGCCGAGCTGACGAAGTGCGTACGGACGAACCTGGACTGCGCGGACATCTGCACGACGACCGCCCGGGTGCTGTCCCGGCACACCGGCTACGACGCCAACATCACCCGCACGCTGCTGGAGGCGTGCGCCACCGCCTGCAAGTCCTGCGGCGACGAGTGCGCCGGCCACGCGGGCATGCACGAGCACTGCCGGATCTGTGCCGAGGCCTGCCGCGCGTGCGAGCGGGCCTGCCGGGACCTGCTCGCCACCATGAGCTGACCGTCCCCGGACGACACGGCGCCGGCATCCCGCGTGGGTGCCGGCGCCGTGCCGTCCGCGGCGACGGTCAGCGCAACCGGACCGGGCCGGCGTCGATCCGGACGCGGAACAGGGCGTACGGCTTGCGCCGGAGGTCCTGCCCGCGCTGGTACTTCGCCTGGCGGTGCAACTGGTTGGCGGTCACGTACAGGTGCCCGTCGCTCGCCACGGACATGGTGTCGGGCCACAGCAGCCGGGGGTCGTGCGCCACGGTCTCGTACCCGCCGTCGGGGAGGCGGCGCAGCACCGCGTCGTGCTCGTACGACGTGAGGTAGAGCCGCCCGGCGTCGTCCGTCTCCAGGCCGTCGGAGGCGCCGCCCTTGTCGCCCTCGTCCACCACCGACGCGGCGACCCGGTCGTCGGCCGTCGAGCGGTCGGTGAGCGCGTCGACGGACACGCTGTACCAGCGGCGGGAGGCGAGCGGGCAGTAGTGGAGCCGGGTTCCGTCGGCGGAGATGGCGACGCCGTCCGCGCCCATCGTCACCGGCTTCGGCGGCCCGTCGGCGGGGCGCTCCAGGAACGGCCGGCCCTCGACCACGGGCCGGAACGTCTCCAGCGGCTCGGCCTTCGTGGACGGATGGTCGTGCAGCCGCCGCCAGGACGCGCCGCTGGCCAGGTCCACCACGATGATCCCGTTCGGGCCGGAGTCGGAGGAGTCGGTGACGTAGGCGGTGCCCGCCTCGCCGCGGCGCAGGTCGAAGCGCACGTCGTTGAGGTAGGTGCTGGGCAGGGCGACGTCGGTCGGGAAGGTGATCACCTGGGCGACGGCGTCGGTGTCCAGGTCGACGCGGACCAGTTTCGGGCCGCCGGGCGTGGTGGGGCGGAACATCGGGCTGCCGGTGTCGAGGACCCAGAGCCGGTCGGCGGGGTCGACGACGACGCTCTGCACCGACACGAACGCCTCCGCGTCGTCGTCGCCCGACGGGCTGTTCCACCGTTCGTCGGGGAAGGGCACCTCGCGACCGTCGCGCAGCTCGACCACCGTGGCGGGCACCTCGTCGCCCCACTTCGGGAAGTTGACGAAGATCCGGCCGGTGTGCGAGACGCTCACGCCGGTGGGCATCGGGCCGGTGAAGGCGTGGACGAGTTCCAGCTCACCGACCGGCTCGCGCACGTGCATGCGTCATCTCCCTCTCGCGCGGGGTCGACCGTCGGGCTTCCCGGCGCCCACCGCCGCAAACCCCCGTTTCCCCGCGCCGGGCCGATCCGCCGGCTGATACCCGGTGGGGGTATGTATGGTGGTCGTGAGGAGGCGCAGATGCCCCAGGAGACGCACCACCACGACGCCCACCCGCCCCGCGCGACGGGTACCGCCGACACGCACGCCGGCCAGCACGCTCCGGGCGCGGGCGGGCACGCCGGGCACGACAAGCACGCCGGGCACGACCCGGAGATGTTCCGCAGGAAGTTCTGGCTGAGCCTGGCGCTGACGGTGCCGATCGTGCTGACCAGCGACATGGTGATGGACTGGTTCGGCTACCGGCTGGAGTTCCCGGGCGTGACCTGGGTCGGCCCGGTCCTCGGCACCGTCGTCTTCCTCTACGGTGGCTGGCCGTTCCTGGTCGGGGCCGTGCGGGAGGTGCGCGACCGGGCGCCCGGCATGATGCTGCTCATCGCGATGGCCATCACGGTGGCGTACGTCGCCTCGGCGGCCACCGCGCTCGGCGTCTTCGACCTGGACTTCTGGTGGGAACTCGCCGCCCTGGTCACGATCATGCTGCTCGGGCACTGGCAGGAGATGAAGGCCATCGGGCAGGCACAGGGCGCGCTGTCCGCCCTGGCGGCGCTGCTGCCCGACGACGCCGAGCGGGTGGCGGCGGACGGCGGGGTCGAGCGGGTGTCCGTGGCGGACCTGCGGGTCGACGACCTGGTACTGGTCCGGCCCGGCGCGCGGGTGCCGGCCGACGGCCGGATCGTCGAGGGCGGCGCCGAGCTGGACGAGTCCATGGTGACCGGCGAGTCGCGGCCGGTCTCCCGGGGCGTCGGGGACCGGGTGGTCGCCGGCACGGTGGCCACCGACGCGGCGATCCGGGTACGCGTGGAGGCGGTCGGCGAGGACACCGCGCTGGCCGGCATCCAGCGCCTCGTGGCCCAGGCCCAGCAGTCCAGCGGTCGCGCGCAGGTGCTCGCCGACCGCTTCGCCGCCTGGCTGTTCTACGTCGCGACAGTGGTGGCCCTGGCGACCCTGGTGACCTGGGCGGTCCTCGGCGACCTCGGTGCGGCCGTGGTGCGTACCGTCACCGTGCTGGTGATCGCCTGCCCGCACGCGCTGGGTCTGGCCATCCCGCTGGTGATCGCGCTGTCGACCGCCGTGGCGGCCAGGGGCGGGATCCTGGTCAAGGACCGGCTGGCGCTGGAGCGGATGCGCACGGTCGACGCGGTGCTGTTCGACAAGACCGGCACCCTGACCCGGGGCGAGCACGTGGTGTCGGGGGTGGCGGTCACGCGGGGCGGCAGCGAGGACGAGGTGCTCGCCCTGGCGGCGGCGGTGGAGGCGGACAGCGAGCATCCGTTGGCCCGGGCCATCGTGACCGCCGGGGCCGGGCGCGGCGTGGCCCGGCGGGCGACGGGGTTCCGCTCGTTGACCGGGCGCGGCGTCCGCGCCGAGGTCGACGGCACGGCGTACGCCGTCGGGGGGCCCGCCCTGCTGCGCGAGCTGGGCGCGCGGACGCCTGACGACCTGGCCGACCGGCAGGCGGAGTGGTCGCGCCGGGGCGCGGCGGTGCTGCACCTGCTGCGCCTCGACGGCGACACGGCCACCGTCCTCGGCGCCCTGGCACTGGAGGACCAGGTCCGCCCCGAGGCCCGCGAGGCGATCGCCGAGCTGCGGGAGCAGGGCGTCGGCAAGATCGTGATGATCACCGGGGACGCCCGGCCGGTCGCCGAGGCGGTCGCCGCCGACCTCGGTTTCCGTCCCGGCGTCGACGAGGTCTTCGCCGAGGTGCTGCCCGCCGACAAGGACGACGCCGTGGCCGACCTGCAACGGCGCGGGCTGCGGGTGGCGATGGTCGGCGACGGGGTGAACGACGCCCCCGCCCTGGCCAGGGCCGACGTGGGCATCGCCATCGGCGCCGGCACCGACGTGGCGATCGAGTCCGCCGGGGTGGTGCTCGCCTCGTCCGACCCGCGGGGCGTCACCGGCGTGATCCGGCTGTCCCGGGCCTCGTACCGCAAGATGCTCCAGAACCTGGGCTGGGCGGCCGGCTACAACGTCGTCGCCCTCCCGCTGGCGGCTGGCGTGCTGGCGTGGGCCGGGGTGACGCTCAGCCCGGCGGTCGGCGCGGTCCTGATGTCCGCCTCGACGATCGTGGTGGCGCTCAACGCCCAACTGCTGCGCCGTGTACGCCTGCGCCCTCGGGAGGAGTGAGCGGCGGTCCTGCCGACCAATCCGATTGTCTTGACAAGAAAACTTGTCGGTGGGACGCTGTTCCCATGTTCGACATCGCAGTGATCGAGGACCCGGCGGCGGCTGAGGCGTCGCTGGACCCGATGCGGGCCCGGCTGCTGGCCGCGCTCGCCGAGCCGGCCTCGGCGACGATGCTCGCCGCCCGCGTCGGCCTGCCCCGGCAGAAGGTCAACTACCACCTCCGGGCGCTGGAGCAGCACGGCCTGGTCGAGCTGGTGGAGGAACGCCGCAAGGGCAACGTGACCGAGCGGGTCATGCGGGCCACCGCAGCGTCGTACGTGATCTCGCCCGCCGCCCTCGCCGCCGTCCGGCCCGACCCGGCGCAGTCGCCGGACCGGCTGTCGGCGCGGTGGCTGCTGGCGCTGGCCGCCCGCCTGGTGCAGGACGTCGGCGCGCTCGTCACCGGCGCGGAGCGGGCGAAGCGGCCGGTGGCGACGTTCGCCGTCGACGGCACTGTCCGGTTCGCCTCGGCGCGCGACCGGGCGGCCTTCGCCGAGGAACTGGCGGCCACCGTCACCGCCCTGGTCGGCAGGTACCACGACGAGAACGCCCCCGGCGGGCGCGAACACCGGGTGGTGGTCGCCCTGCACCCCAGCGCCGACCCCGACGACAGAACCGCGAACGAGGAGCACTGACATGGGACACCACTTCGAGCTGCGCAAGGACGTCGAGCTGGCAGCCACGCCCGAGCAGGTGTGGGAGGCCATCGCCACCGGTCCGGGCATCGACTCCTGGTTCATGGGCCGCACCGAGGTCGAGCCGGGCGAGGGCGGCCGGACCCGCCTGACGATGGCCGGCCACGTCGAGGAGTCGACGATCACCGCGTGGGAGCCCGGCAAGCGGCTCGCCGACCGCACCGAACCGGCCCCGGACGGCACGTTCATGGCCATGGAATATCTGATCGAGGGCCGCGAGCGGGGCAGCACGACCCTGCGGCTCGTGCAGAGCGGCGTCCTCGGGGACGACTGGGAGACCGAGTACGAGGCCATGGGGATCGGCTGGGACATGTACCTCGGGACGCTGGCCGCGTACCTCGCCCACTTCCCCGGCCGGACCGCGACCCCGGTATCGGCCTTCCGCCCGGGCGTGGGCGGCGTGGACCGGGTGTGGCCGGCCGTGGCCGACGCCCTCGGCGTGGCCGGTCCGCTCGCCGAGGGGGAGCGCGTCCAGTTCACCGTCGCCGGGCTGCCGCCGATCGAGGGCGTCGTCGACCTGGCCGGCCTGCCGACCTACGTCGGTGTCCGCACCTCCGACGCGCTCTACCGGTTCCTGTACTCCGGTGCCGAGCGCGGCGACGCCCTGGTCCTCGGCCACCACGTCTTCGCGGGGCAGGACCCGGCCCCGACCGAGCGGGCCTGGCAGGACTGGCTGGCCGCCCTGCCCGTCGGCTGACCCGACGACGAGAACGCCCGGCGGACCGGCCCGGCCGGACGCCCGGTGAACGGGGGCCGATCCGGACGCCCGGCAGGCTGTGCCCGGTGGGAGCCGGGCCGGCCCCGCCGGGCGTCCGGGTGTGGTCGGGGCGTGCGGACGAGGCGCCGGAGCCGTCCCGCCGCCGGTGCCGGTGCGCGTCGATTACGAGATCACCCGCGCCGGGCCGTACCCTGCGGCTGACAGTCGCGCTCCGACGTGGACGGGGTGTGGCCTGGGCTACATGGCCGCCTGGCGCTTGTTGCACGAGATTGGCAATTGCGGAATGCTGGCGTTAGTGGCCGGCTGCCCGGGCGCGATGATCCAGACCATCGCCGGGGCGTCCGCCCGCTCGTGACCGTGGACCGCTGCGGGCACGTCGGCCAAGATCAGGACGCCGGCCCGGGTGCGACGCCGGGCTGTCGTGCGGAGAACAGCCCCGGGAGCATGTGATGGGTACGCCTGTGTCCAAGCGCGTGGCGGCGATGGCCGTCGCCGGTGTCCTCGCCGTGGCCGGCTGTTCCTCGCCGACGACCACCTCGACGGGCGCGGCCGGCGCCGGCACGCTCATCGTGGCGACGGCGGGCGAGCCGGACGCGCTGAACCCGGTGCTGAACTACGGCGTCGACGGCGGCTCCCTGATCTTCGACGGGCTGGTCGCCCGCGACGCCCGCAACCAGCTCGTGCCGGCGCTGGCGCGCGAGCTGCCGACCGTCTCGCCCGACGGCAGGACCGTCACCGCGAAGCTGCGTGACGGCGTGCTGTTCCACGACGGCAGCCCGTTCACCGCCCAGGACGTGGTCTTCACCTACCAGGCGGTGCTGGACCCGAAGGTCGACTCCACGCTCCGCTCCGACCTGGACATGCTCGCCTCGGTCACCGCGCCCGACCCGTCGACCGTGGTGTTCACCCTGAAGTACGCCTACGCACCCTTCGCGCAGCGGCTGGCCCTCGGGATCGTGCCGGCCAAGGCGCTGACCGGGCAGGACATCAACAAGGCCGAGTTCAACCGCAAGCCGGTGGGCACCGGCCCGTACCGCGTGACGTCGTGGACCCCGGGCGACCGGCTCGTGCTCGCGGCCAACGAGAGCTGGTGGGGCGGCAAGCCCGCCAACGGCGGCGTGGTGGTGGCGTTCGTCGCCGACGACAACGTGCGCGCGCAGCGGATGCGGGCGGGGGAGTTCGACGCGGCGGAGCTTGCGCCGAAGCTGACCACCGGCTTCGACGGGCAGGCCGGCTACCGGGTGGAACGGGTGCCCACCGCCGACTACCGGGGCGTGATGCTGCCGATGGGCAACCCGGTCACCGCCGACCTCGCGGTGCGGCGGGCACTGAACGCGGCGGTGGACCGCGCGGCGATGGTCACCGGGCTGCTCGGGGGTGCCGGCGAGCCCGCGTTCGGGCCGGTCCCGCCGACGTCGGAGTTCGCCGAGCCGTCGATCGTGGGCAGGCCCGCCGCCGACCCGGCCGCCGCGACCGCCGCCCTCGACGCCGCCGGCTGGAAGCCGGGCCCGGACGGGATCCGTGCCAAGGACGGCCGGCAGGCGGCGTTCGCGCTGATGTACCCGGCCACGGACAGCCTCCGCAAGGAACTCGCCCTCGCGGTGACCGCCGACGCGAAGAAGGTCGGCATCAAGATCACCCCCGAGGGGCTGACCTGGGACGCGATCACCCCCAGGATGGGCAGCGACGCGCTCATGATGGGCTACGGCACCCCGTACGACCCGGACTTCGTCTCCTACAAGCTGTTCGGCTCCGCCTTCGCCGGCCAGGGCTTCTTCAACCCCGGCTCCTACCGGTCGCCCGTGGTGGACAAGGCGTTGCAGGACGGCCGCGCCAACGCCGATCCGGCCGCCCGCAAGGCCGCGTACGCCACGTTCCAGAAGCAGCTCGCCACCGACATGCCGTGGGTGTTCCTCACCTACCTCCAGCACACCTACGTGGTGAAGGACGCGGTCGCCGGGGTGACCCCCCGGGTGGAGCCGCACGAGCACGACGTCGCCAACAGCCTCTGGTGGAACATCCACACCTGGACGCGGAAGTCGTGACGACGCCCGCCCCGACAGCGGAGACCCCCGCCCCGGCCGCCGCGCCGCCCCCCGCGAGGACCACCGGCCGGCGCCGGCCGCGGCGGCTGGCGGGAGCCGGCAAGGTGGTCCGCCGGCGGCTGCTGGTGGCCGTGCCCATCCTCGCCGCCACCAGCGTCGGCATGTTCGCCCTCGGCGCGGCCTCGCCCATCGACCCCGCCCAGCAGTACGCGGGCGCGGCGGCGTTCACCGCCACCGAGGAGAACCTGGCGCAGATCCGCGCCAACTGGGGCGTCGACGACCCGCTGCCGGTGCAGTACCTGCGCTGGGTCGGCAACCTGCTCCAGGGCGACCTCGGCTGGTCCACCAGCCGCCACGAACCGGTTACTTCCGTGCTCGCCGCCCGCGCCGGCTGGACCCTGCTGCTCGTCGGCGCCGCCCTGGCCCTCGTCCTCGTGGCGAGCCTGCTGCTGGGCACGCTGGCCGCGTACCGGCGGGGCGGCTGGTTCGACCGGGCGCTGCGCGCCACCGCGTACGCCGTGCAGTCGATGCCGGTGTTCTGGATCGGGCTGGCCGCGATCGCCCTGTTCGCCCTCACCCTCGGGTGGCTGCCGGCGGGCGGGCTCACCGACATCACCGCCACCGGCACCGACCCCGCCGACGTGGCCCGGCACCTGATCCTGCCGGTGGGGGTGCTGGCGATCGCCCAGACGCCGTGGTTCGTGCTGTTCATCCGGGACGCCGTCGCCGACAGCCTCCGCGACGACCACGTCCTCGCCGCCCGGGCCCGGGGACTACCCGGCCGCACCGTCCTGTTCGGCCACGCCCTGCGTACCGCCCTGCTGCCGTTCCTCACCCTCGTCGGCACCCACCTGCCCGAGCTGATCGGCGGGGCCGTCCTGGTGGAGACCGTGTTCTCCCTGCCCGGCCTCGGCGCGGTGACCGTACAGGCCGCGCTGGGCAGCGACTTCCCGCTGCTGGCCGCCACGACCCTGGCCACCACCGTCGTGGTGCTGGCCGCGAACCTGGGCACCGACCTCGCCTACGCCGCCGCCGATCCCCGGGTACGCCTCGATGACTGACCTCGCCCTGCCCGCCCGGGTCCGGCGGCCGAAGCCGCGTACGGGCCGGGTCGGTGCCGCCCTCGCCTGGGCCGTGCTCGTCGGCGCGGGCCTGGCCTGCCTCCTCGCCCCCGTCCTCTGGCCGCTCGACGAGAGCGCGGTGGACCTGGCGCGTACCCGGCTGGCGCCCTCCTGGGCGGACCCGGCCGGCACCGACGACCTGGGCCGCGACGTGGCCCACCGCAGCCTCTACGGCCTGCGGGTCTCGCTGCTCGTCGGCGCGGTCGCCGCGCTCGTCGCCACCGTGATCGGCGGCCTCGTCGGCGCGGTGGCCGGCACCCTCGGCGGCTGGGTCGACCGCGTGCTGATGCGGGTGGTCGACACCATCGCGGCGCTGCCGCACCTGCTGCTGGGCATCTTCATCGTCGCGATGCTGCGCCCGAGCCTGGGCGCGGTGATCCTGTCGATCGGGTTGACGCACTGGCTTTCCACCGCCCGCATCGTCCGGTCGGAGCTGCTCAGCCTGCGCACCCGGCCGTTCATCGACGCCGCGATCTCCGGCGGCGCGAGCCGCGCCCGGGTGATCACCCGGCACCTGCTCCCGCACGTGCTGCCCCGGTTGGCGCTGGCCACCACGCTGATGGTGCCGCACGCCGTCTGGCACGAGACCGCGCTGTCCTTCCTCGGCCTGGGCCTGCCCCCGCACCTGGCCTCGATCGGCAACATGATCAACGACGGGCAGCGGTCCCTGCTCACCGGCGCCTGGTGGGCCAGCATCGTGCCCGGCCTGCTCCTCGTCGTCGTCACGCTGGCCCTGGCCGCCCTCACCGGCCGGTGGCGCGACCGCCTCGACCCGCGCGTACGAGCGGAGCTGCACCTGTGACCACCACCCGCGAGCCCACCGCCGCCCCCGCCGACACCGCCGGCAGCGCCGCCCCGACCGACACCGCCGGCAGCGCCGCCACGGGCGACGCCGTCGCCCCCGCCGGTGGAGCCGCCGACGGTCGGCCGGGCCTGTTGGAGGTCGACGGGCTGACCGTCCGCTTCCAGCTCCGCGACGCCGTCGTGCAGGCCGTCACCGACCTGCACCTGACCGTCCACCCGGGCGAACTCCTGGCGGTGGTCGGGGAGTCCGGCTGCGGCAAGTCGGTGCTCGCGCACGCCCTGCTCGGCCTGCTCCCCGGCAACGCCACCGTCACGGGTCACGCCCGCCTGCGCCCGCCCACCGGGGCGCAGGTCGACCTGGTGAACTCCTCGGAGCGACACCTCGCCCGCGCCGTACGCGGCCGCGCGGTCGGGCTGGTGCCGCAGAGCCCCGCCACCGCCCTCACCCCCGTACGGACGGGCCGGCGGCTGCTGGAGGAGACCCTGCGCGCCCACGGGCGCACCCGGCGCGAGGCGCCCGCGGCGGCCGAGCGGGTCGCCGACGACGTCGGGCTCGACCCCGCCGACCTCGACCGCTACCCCCACGAGCTCTCCGGCGGCATGGCCCAACGCCTGGCCACCGCCCTCGCCCTCGCCCCCGACCCGCCGCTGCTGCTCGCCGACGAACCCACCACGGGCCTCGACCGGCCCCTGGTCGACCACACCCTCGACCTGCTGCGCCGCCGCTGCGACGCCGGCGGCGCCGTCCTGCTCATCACCCACGACCTGGCCGCCGCCCGCCGGGTCGCCGACACGGTCGCCGTCATGTACGCGAGCCGGATCGTGGAACGGCGGCCGACGGCCGAACTCTTCGCGGCACCCGCCCACCCCTACACCGCCGGCCTGCTCGACGCCCTGCCCGAGCGGGCCTTCCGGCCGGTCCCCGGCCATCCGCCGATGCTCACCGACCTGCCTCCCGGCTGCGCCTTCGCCCCGCGCTGCGACCGCGCCACCGACGTCTGCCGCACCCCGCCCGCGCCCTCGGCGGGCGCCCCGGCCCGGATCGCCTGTCACCACCCGCTGACCCTCGGAGCGCCGGCATGACCAGCACCGCCGGAGCGCCGGCATGACCAGCACCGCCGGCACGACCGGTACCGCCGGAACGACCGACACCGCCGGCATGACCACCACCGCGCTCGCCGCCCACGGGGTCGCCGTCTCCTACGGCGGCCGGCGTGTCCTCGACGGCGTCGACCTGCGCGTCGCCCCCGGCGAGACGGTCGGCCTGCGGGGGCCCTCGGGCAGCGGAAAGTCCAGCCTCGCCCGGGTGCTGGCCCTGCTGCACGCCCCCGAGGCCGGGCACGTCACCCTCGACGGTCAGCGGGTGGCGGGGGCCCGGCACCGGCTGCCCGCCGCCGTCCGTACCCGCGTCGCGATCCTGTTCCAGAGCCCCCGCGCGGCCACCGACCCCCGGCTGGGCCTCGCCGACATCATCGCCGAACCGCTGCGCGCCACCGGCACGCCCGAGGCGCCGGCGCGGGCCCGCGCGGCGGAGCTGGCCGACCTCGTCGGCCTCACGCCCGACCTGCTCGCCCGCCGCCCCCACGCCGTCAGCGACGGGCAGCTGCAACGCGCCTGCCTCGCCCGCGCGCTCGTGCACCGGCCCGACTACCTGCTCTGCGACGAGGCCACCGCCATGCTCGACGCCTCCACCCAGGCGCACCTCGCGGCCGTCATCACCGACTACCAGCGGGAGCACGCCGCCGGGGTCCTGCTCATCACCCACGACCCGGCGCTGATGGCCCGCTGGGCCACCCGGGTGGTCGACCTGCCGCCCCCGCCGCAGCCCTGACCGGCCCGCTCCCCAGGGCGGCGCGCCGACGACTACGGGGTACGGCCCGACGTCGCGGCGGGACCACCGGACTCGGTGGCGTCGGCGCGGCCGGCGGCGGCGAGGAACGAGTTGTAGCGGGCCAGGTCGTCCGGCTCGCCGGTGGCCTCGGCGCGGGCGGCGGCCCGGTCGAGGCGGGCCTGCTCCCGCCGGTCGGCGCGGATCCACTGGCGGACCAGCACGACCAGGACGATCGCGGCGGGGATCTCCCCGAACGCCCAGGCGATGCCCGCGCCCAGCCGCTGGTCCTCCAGCAGCGACGACGCCCAGTCGGGGTGGACGGCGACGTACCAGTCCGGGGCGATGAGGCTGGTGGTCTGCATCAGCACGAGGCCGAAGAAGCCGTGCGCCATCATCGCCGCGAGGTGGATGATCACCAGGATGGGGTGGGGGAGCCTCGGTCGGCCCGGGTCGACCCCGATGAGCACCCAGAACAGCAGGTATCCGGCGACCACGAAGTGCGTGAGCATGGCCAGGTGGCCGAGGTGGGAGCGCATCAGCGTGCCGAGCAGGTCGCTGAGGTAGAGGCCGAAGAGGCTGCCGGCGTAGATGCCCAGTGCGACCAGGGGATGGGTGAGCAGCCTCGCGGGCCGGCTGTGCAGCGCCAGCAGCAGCCACTCCCGGGCACCACGGACCTGCGGATCGGCGGGGCGACGCAGGGCGCGCAGCGCGAGGGTGACCGGGGCGCCGCCGACGAGCAGGATCGGCACCAGCATCGACAGCACCATGTGCTGCACCATGTGGGCGCTGAACAGCACGTACGCGTAGCGGGCCACGCCCAGGTTGGTGACGGCGGCCAGCAGCAGCAGGCCGGCCGACCAGCTCGCGGTCCGGGCCAGCGGCCAGCGGTGCCCGGCCCGGTGCAGCCGCCACACCCCGGCCAGGTAGCCGCCGATGCCGAGGACGGTGAGGGTCAGGAAGAACATGTCCGGCAGCGGCTGGCCCACCAGGCGTTCCGGGGTCGGCGCGGCGGGCATCGGGAAGCCGAGCAGCTCGGTGATCGGATCGGCGTCGAGCGGGTCCTGCGTCACCGGGGTGGGGCTGCGGGACAACGCCACCGCCAGCCCGACGGTGGCGGCGAACACGACCACCTCGCCGGCGGCCAGCCGGGCGAACGCGCCGCGTCGACCCGCGCGCAGGGCCGGCAGGGTCCGCGACCGGTGCACGGCGCCCAGGGTGCCCAGGACCGCCAGGGCGACGAGCTTGCCGAGGACCAGCCAGCCGTACCGGGACTGCCAGAGCTGGGCCACGTCGCCGAGGCGTACGGCCGCGTTGGCCGATCCGCTCACCGCGACGGCCACGAAGCAGCCCAGGGCGAGGCGGCCGTACCGGTGGGCGGCGTCGGCGAGCTGCCGGCTGCGGCGGACCATCAGCAGCGCCACCAGCCCGCCGACCCAGAGGGCGGCGGCCAGCACGTGCAGGGCGAGGCTGGACACCGCGATCTGGTGGTTGCCCGCCCCGGCGGCGTGCCCGGTGAACGCCGGCGGCAGCACCCCGACCAGCGCGACCAGCGCCGTCACGGCGGCGAGCCCGCGCGACACGCCCGTCCGGGCCAGCACCGCCACCGCCAGCGCCAGCCCCGCCTGGAGCAGCAGCGCCTGCCCCTGCGAGATCGAGGTGGCGAAGCTGACCACGGTGGGGACGCCGAGCCCGTCCACGGGGACGCCGAGCAGGTCCGAGACCGTCAGCACGATCAGCGTCACCGCGGCCACCGCCCAGCCCGCCGCCGCCGTGCCCGCGCGGCGCAGCAGCAGCCAGCCGTACGCCGAGACGCTCCGCCCGTCGCCGGGCAGGAGGAAGGCCGCCGTTACCAGCATCCCGACCGTCAGGGTGGCGAGGCCGTCGGCGAGCAGCCGGACCACGGGCAGCGCCCACGCCGTGACCGGCCCCGGGTCCGGCAGCCCGGGGATCGCGACCGCGAGCGCGTCGCCGGCCCGCAGGCCGAGCAGGAGTACGGCCACCGCCGACGCCACGGCCGCGACGGGTACGAGCCATGCGCCACGCCCCCGGGAGGCGGGACGGACGCCGGCGCCGGGCGGGCCCGCGACCGGCCCGGGGTCACCGGCCGCCGTCGTCGCCACGGAGTCGGCGCCCGGGCCCCGGGCGGGCTGGGCGGGGCGGGAGGTGGTGTCTGGCACGTCGGTGTCCCTTGGGTTCGGGGAGGGCGGCGGCTCGCGTCCGGGGTGGCCCGGGCGCGGCGCCGGAAGGGTTGGGGTCGGGTGCTGCCGGTCAGCGGGTCTCGCGGCGCCGGCGCAGCAGCAGTACGGTCCCGCCGAGGACGGCCACCAGGACCCCGACGGCCAGCAGCACGCCGCCCGTCCGGAGGCCGCCGGAGCCGGTCGCGGCGGCGGGGTCGACCGACCCGGCGGCCGGCGAGGCGGCGGCAGCGGTCGGCGGCGTGGCGGCGGCGGACGGGGCCGCGGCAGCGGTCGGCGCGGCGGCGGCAGACGCGGCGGCGGCCGGCGGATCGGCGACCGCCCCCGTCGCCGTGCTCGCCCCGCCGGCGGCGACGGTGAACCGGTACGACCCCTGCACCGGATGCCCGTCGGCGGAGACGATCCGGTAGGCGACGGTGTAGGTGCCCTCGCCCAGCGTCTCGTCGACGGTCACCGTGCCCTTCGTCCCCTCGACGGTGGGCCCACCGGTGGGGATCTTCCGTCGGGCGGCATCGGTCAGCGCGATGGTGGTGAAGGTCGGGTCGAGCCGCTGCGCGAACTCCAGCGTGACCCGCGTCGGCGGCGTCGTCAGGCGCTCGCCGTCGGCGGGGCTGGCGGCCCGCAGCGTGTTGTGCGCGGCGGCGGGGGCGGCCGGTACGAGCAGCAGCGCGGCGGCGGCCAGCGCGGCGGCGACGAGGGCCGCGACGGTCGGGCGGCGGGACGGGGTGTGCATGTCTGGCGCTTCTCCTGGTTGGTGGTGGTCGGCCGGTCAGGCCGCGCGGCGGTCGGAGACGCGGGCGGAGCCGGGATACGGCGACGGGAGCAGCCGCAGCCCCGGCGACTCCGTGGGCTCGTCGGCGGGCAGGCTCCAGCGGGGTTCGTCCGGGCGGCCGCGCCGCGCCGGGCCGTCGGGGCGCAGCCCCGGGCGGGACAGGGCGACGACGATGACGTAGCCCGCGAGCAGGAAGCCGTGGCTGACCAGCCGGGCGGTGTCCACCCAGCCGGTCAGCAGGTCGTTGACCGACAGGAGCGCCAGCATGCCGACGAAGGCGCTCAACATCGGCACCAGTCCGGTCGGCGGGGTGCGCCGGGCGGCCACGAAGAGGAAGCCCGCGCCCACGGCGACGTTCCACGCCGCCGACTCGTGCCACAGGTGTCCCGACATCAGCCCGCCGGCCGCCGCGTGCGCCTGGGCGTGGGCGCTCGCCGTGCCGCGTCCGATCTGCGCCAGGCCCAGCACGAGTTGCAGCGCCCCGACCAGGCCCAGGACCGCCCGCAGGGTGAGCACGACCCGTTCCCGCCGGCGGCGCGGAGCCGGGGCGGGCAGCGCGCCGAGGATGACGTCGGTGCGGTCGTCACCGGCGACGGCGACCGACAGCCGCGCCCGGCGGGTCACCGCCGTGGCCCGGTCGTACCACGTCCGGCAGCCGGCGCAGCCGGCCAGGTGGGCCGCCACGGCTGTCCGCTCGGCGGCGGTCTCCTCCCCGTCCAACTGCGCCGACAGCACCTCACGCCACTGCTCACACCCCATGTACCGGTAGTCGTCCCGGACCCGTCGTTGGTTCCCACGCAGTTTCGTGGGCCGTCGCCTTCCCGCAGGTCAGCGTGGGCGGGCGGGTCAGCCGGTGGCGTCGTCGCCCCGGCCCGCGTCCGGCTCCGACCAGCCGTGGGCGGCGGCGACCAGATCCTCCCGGGCCCGGGCCACCCGGGAGCGGATGGTGCCCACCGGGCAGCCGCACACCTCCGCGGCCTCGGCGTAGGAGAGGCCCAGCACCTGGGTGGCGACGAACGCCTCCCGCCGGTCCCTCGGCAACGCCGCGATGAGGCGTTCGAGCACGACCTGCCGGTCGAAGCCGCTGCGCGCCGGGTCGGGGGCGTCGTAACCGTCGGGCATCGGCACCGTGCGCGGCCGTGACGTGACGGTACGGACGTGGTCCGCCGCGACCCGGCGGGCGATGGCGAGCAGCCACGTCCGCGTCGAGGAGCGTCCGGCGTACGACGGCAGCGACCGCATCGCCCGCAGGAAGGTCTCCTGGGTCAGGTCGTCGGCCTCGCGGGGCGTGACCAGCGCGGCGAGGAAGCGGCGGACCTGCTGCTGCGTCGCCCGGACGAAGCAGGCGGCGGCCGTCGGGTCACCCCGGCCGGCGGCCAGCGCCCACGCGGTCAGCTCCGCGTCGTCAGCCATCCGGCACCTCCGTGTCGGGCCACCGGAGGGCGGGTGCCCGACGGTGATCACGACGGGTCGTAGTAGTGACTGGCCGGTAGCGTACCGCAAGCGGCCCGGTGACGGCCCTCCCCGACGCCCGCCTCCGGGTGCCACCGCGCCCGTCGCCGGGGGCGGCTGTCTAGCATGGACGGCCCCGCCCGACCGTCGAAGCAGGCAGCCCATGACCGCCACGGTTTTCGAGAACGCCCGGATCCACACCCTCGACCCCGCCCGTCCGCACGCCGAGGCGATGCTGGTGCGCGGCGAGCGCATCGTCGCCGTCGGGGACCTAGACGAGTGCCGCGACCGCGCCGGCGCCGGCGCGCGCCGGGTCGACCTCGGCGGGATGGCGGTGCTGCCCGGCCTGATCGACAGCCACCTGCACTCGGCGCTCTACGTGCGCGGATTGGAGCAGGTGGACCTGCGCGGCACCACCAGCCTCGACGAGGCGCTGGCGCGGATCGCCCGGCACGCCGCCACCCTGCCGCCCGACGCCTGGCTCTTCGGCGGGCGCTGGGACAGCCACAAGTGGGACCGCCCGGTGCAGCCGACCCGGGCCGACCTGGACCGCGTCTGCCCGGACCGGCCCGCCGTGCTGCCCACCATCGACGGGCACACCACCTGGGTCAACACCGCCGCCCTCCGGCGACTCGGCATCGACGCCGGCACCCCCGATCCGATCGGCGGGCAGATCGTCCGCGACGAACGCGGCGAGCCGACCGGCATCCTGCGGGAGGCGGCCGGCGACGCGGCGTACGACGTCATGCGCACCTCGCTCAGCGGTGACCTGGTCGCGCAACTGCGTACCCACCTGCCCCGGCTGCTCTCCGTCGGCCTGACCAGCATCCACGACATCGACGGGCAGGACTGCCGGGCCGCCTACGAGACCCTGTACGCCCGGGGCGAGCTGCCGCTGCGGGTGCACAAGTCGATCCCGTC
The DNA here is from genome assembly GCF_057197825.1 of Micromonospora sp. USAFONa4. Classification (NCBI taxonomy): domain Bacteria; kingdom Bacillati; phylum Actinomycetota; class Actinomycetes; order Micromonosporales; family Micromonosporaceae; genus Micromonospora; species Micromonospora sp. USAFONa4. Next base: position 3,977,285 of record NZ_CM170072.1, read on the forward strand.
GACCGCGCTGGACGAGGTGATCGACCTGGGCTGGGCGACAGGCGACGGGGACCGCTGGCTGAGCACCGGCCCGGTCAAGATCTTCACCGACGGGGCGCTCGGCTCGCACACCTGCCTGATGACCGAGCCGTACGACGGCGAACCCGGCAACCACGGCATCGCCGTCACCCCGGCGGAGGAGTTCGGGCGGCTGGTGGCGAAGGCGGCCGGGGCCGGCATCGCCGTCGCGGCGCACGCCATCGGCGACGCGGCGAACGGGATGGTGCTGCGGGCGTACGCCGACTGGCAGGAGTCGGCGCGCACCAACCCGACGGCGGTACGGCGGCTGCGGCACCGGATCGAGCACACCCAGCACCTGCGCCCGGCGGACGTGCCGCTGCTGGCCCGGCTGGGCGTGATCGCCTCGATGCAGCCCACCCACTGCACCAGCGACATCCCCCTGACCAGCCGGATGCTCGCCGGCCGGGACCTCGCCTCGTACGCCTGGCGCAGCCTGCTGGACGCCGGCGCGACGGTGGCCTTCGGCTCGGACGCCCCGGTGGAGGACCCGGATCCGTTCTTCGGCATCCACGCCGCGGTGACCCGGCAGCAGCCCGACGGCACCCCGCCCGGCGGCGTGGACCCGCACGAGCGGGTCGATCTCGACACGGCGCTGCGCTGCTTCACCGAGGCGGGCGCGTACGCCTCCTACGAGGAGCACCTGAAGGGGCGGCTGACCCCGGGGATGCTCGCGGACTTCATCGCGCTGCCCACCGACCCGTACCGGGTCGAGCCGGCGGCCCTGCGCGACCTCACGGTGGCGCTCACCGTGGTCGGCGGGGTCGTGCGCTGGCAGCGCTGACGGGGCCGGACGCTTCCCCGCCGACCGGGCCGCTCCCGCAGGCCGGGGGCGGCGGTCAGGCGGGTCGCTCGGGCGGCAGGTCGACCACCAGTGCCGGGCCGGCCCGGCGGCCGCCGCCGGGGCGTCGGGTCAGCGCGGCCACGGCGTCCTCGGCACGCGGGGACCGCAGCGCCGCCTCGGTCGGCTGGCGCGGCCCGGCGGCCGGGGCGACCGCCAGCCGCCGGGTGCCGGCCGGCGCCTCCGCCACGCTCGTCGCCGTCCCGGTCAGGCCGAGCGGGCCGGCGTCGGGCAGGTCCGCGGGACGGGTCCCGTCCCCGGCGTGCGCGGTGGCGTCCGGGCCGCCGCAGCGCAGCAGGGTGACGCGCCCCTCGGGGGAGACCTCCACCAGGGTGGCGGCGAGGTAGCCGCCCGGGGCGATGCCCCGCACGAGGTCGTCGAGGGCCCCGGCGATCCGTGGCAGCGATCCGCCGCCGCGCAGGGCCTCGTCGCGGAAGGCCGACTCCAGCGCCCGGGTGTGCTCCGGGCGGGCCAGGGTGGCGCCGTGCGCCACGCCGAGGAGGACGCGCAGGCCGCCCCGGCGCAGCGGTACCGCCGCGGCGACCTCCCCGGGGGCGCGGCAGACGGCCAGCGCGGCGCGTCCGGTGCCGGCGGGCATGGTGAACACGGCGACGTCGCGGGGCGCGGGCACGCGGGCGACGGCCCGCGTCTCGCGGCGTCGCCTGGCCCAGGCCAGCAGCGGTACGGCGGCCAGGCTCGCCACGGAGGCGCCGAGCGCCCACGGATCGGCGCGGTGCCCGGGTACGACGGGAACGACCACGGACGCCGCCAGCAGGACGGCCGCCCAGGCGGAGATCAGCGCCGCCACCCGGGGGCGCGTGGACACGCCGAGCAGCCCCGGAAGCAGCACCCAGCCGAGCGGCGTGCTCACCTCGGCCACACCCATCACGAGGGCGTTGCCCGTGGCCCCGGCGAGAGCCGTCCGGGTCGACACCAGCACCCCACTCCGCATCGCCCCACCCATCCGTCGCCCTCGACTTCCGGCGCCGTCGCGTCGCGCCCGGGTGCGCGTCGTCGCCCTGCTCGCCGGGTCGCCAAGGGTATCCGCAAGGTGGGCGATCGCCTCCTGATCATGATAGGCAGGAGGGGCGCGGGCGACGAGGCCGCTGCATCGGCCCCCGTGGACCTCCCGACGGGAAGCCGACGGCCGGTCGTTCGCGTCGCCGGCGGGCACGGGCACGCCGGCGGCACCGTATCGCCGATATGCAGATTCGCTCCTTACCGGTTAGGGTTGGCTAACCGGCTGTCGAACTCTGGGGAGGGTATGTGCTGGTTCTGGTGGCGGTCCACGCACTCGCAGCCGTGATCGCCCCGGGACTGATACGTATCTGGGGCCGAAAAGGGCTCTACCTGGTGGCCCTGGCCCCCGCGGCGACCCTGGTCTGGGCGCTGACCCGCACCGGGACGGTCCGCTCCGGCGCCCCGGTCGTCGAGACTGTCACCTGGGTTCCCCAGCTCGGCCTGGAGATCGCCCTGCGGATGGGCACCCTGGCCTGGCTGATGGTGGTGCTCGTCGGCGGGGTCGGGGCGCTGGTGCTCGCCTACAGCGCCCGCTACTTCCGCTCCGACGACCCGGGCCTGGGCCGCTTCGCGGCCGTCTTCGTCGCGTTCGCCGGGGCGATGCTCGGCCTGGTGGTCTCCGACGACCTGCTGCTGCTGTACGTGTTCTGGGAGCTGACGACCGTCCTCTCCTACCTGCTGATCGGCAGCGACCCCACCAAGCGGGCCAGCCGGCGCGCGGCCATGCAGGCGCTGCTGGTGACCACCCTGGGCGGCCTGGCGATGCTCGCCGGGTTCGTCATGCTCGGCCAGCACGCCGGCACGTACCGCTGGTCGCAGATCGCCACCGACCTGCCCGGCGGCGGCTACCTGGCCGTGGCCCTGGTGCTGATCCTGCTCGGCGCGTTGAGCAAGTCGGCGATCTTTCCCTTCAGCTTCTGGCTGCCCGGCGCGATGGCCGCGCCCACCCCGGTCAGCGCCTACCTGCACGCTGCGGCGATGGTCAAAGCGGGTGTGTTCCTCGTCGCGCTGATGGGGCCGGCCGTGGTCGGGGTCGCACCGTGGCGGCCGATCCTGCTCGTCGGTGGGCTGATCACGTTGTTCCTCGGCGGCTGGGCGGCGCTGCGACAGGTCGACCTGAAGCTGCTGCTGGCCTACGGCACGGTCAGCCAGCTCGGCCTGCTGATGGTGGTCCTCGGCGCCGGCACCCGCGACACCGCGCTGGCCGGCGCGGCGATGGTGCTGGCCCACGCGCTGTTCAAGTCCACTTTGTTCCTCGTCGTCGGGGTCGTCGACCACGTAGCCGGCACCCGTGACCTGCGCGAACTCAGCGGCCTCGGGCGGCGGGCGCCGGCGCTCGCGGTGGTGGCGGGCCTCGCGGCGGCCTCCATGGCCGGCCTCCCGCCGCTGGCCGGATTCGTCGCCAAGGAGGCGGCGGTCGAGGCGTTCCTGCACGGCGGCACCGCCGACCTGGTGGTGCTCGCCGGCCTGGTGCTCGGCTCGGCGCTGACCGTGGCGTACACGCTGCGTTTCGTCTGGGGCGCGTTCGCGACCAAAGGCGACGTGCCCGCCACCGAGGCCCGGCCGGTCGGGTGGTCCTTCCTCGCGCCGGCCGTCGTGCTCGCCGCCGCCGGCCTGGCGGTGGGGCTCTTCGCGCCCGCCGTCGACAAGGTCCTCGCCCCGTACGCGGACCTGTACGAGAGTGCCGAGCCCGGCTACCACCTCGCGCTGTGGCACGGACCGACCCTGGCGCTGGGCCTGTCGGCGCTGGCGGTCGCCGGCGGCGTGGGGCTGTTCCTCCTGCGGCACCGGGGGCGGCTGGGCGCGTCGGTCCGACTGCCCTTCGACGGGGCCGCGGTCTACGACCGGCTCATCGGCGGGGTGGACCGGCTTGCGGTGGAGCTGACCGGCGCCACCCAGCGTGGCTCCCTCCCCTTCTACCTCGGCGTCATCCTGCTGGTGATGATCACCTTGCCGGGTGGGGCGCTGCTGGCCGGGGCGCCCTGGCCGCAGCGGTTCCAACTGTGGGACACCCCGTTGCAGGCCGTCGCCGCCGCGGTGGTGATCGTGGCCGCCGTGGCCGCCGCCCGCGCCCGGCGCCGACTGACCGCGATGATCCTCGTCGGCGTCGCCGGCTACGGCACCGCGCTGCTGTTCATCCTGCACGGCGCCCCGGACCTGGCCCTGACCCAGTTCCTGGTGGAGACCGTCACGATCGTCATGTTCGTGCTGGTCCTGCGCCACCTCCCCGCCAAGTTCTCCGAGCGGCCCATCCGGTCCAGCCGGCGCGGTCGCATCGCGCTCGGCGTCGCCGTGGGCGTGGTCACCGCCGGCATGGCGTACGTCGCGGCGGGAGCCCGGATCGCCACCCCGATCTCCGTCGACTTCCCCGACGAGGCCGTCTCCTACGGCGGCGGCAAGAACATCGTCAACGTGACCCTTGTCGACATCCGGGCCTGGGACACCATGGGCGAGATCGCCGTGCTGGTGGTGGCCGCCACCGGCGTGGCCAGCCTCATCTTCCGCCACTCCCGGGACCTCGACCTGCGCAGGGGCATCCCCGGCGTCGGCCGTACCGAGTCGGCGCGGCCCCGCTGGCTCACCACCGGCGCCACCACCCGCCAGCAGTCGGTCATCCTCCAGGTCGTCACCCGGCTGCTGTTCCACGCCATCGTGCTCTTCTCGATATACCTGCTCTTCTCCGGGCACAACGCCCCCGGCGGCGGCTTCGCCGCCGGACTGGTGGCCGGGCTCGCGCTGGCCGTGCGCTACCTCGCGGGCGGACGCACCGAACTCAACGGGGCCGCCCCGGTCGACGCCGGCGCGGTGCTCGGCGCCGGGCTGTTCGTCGCGGTCGGCACGGGCGTCGCCGCGATGCTGCTGGGCGGGGAGTTCCTCCAGAGCGCCCTGCTGGACCTGCACCTGCCGGTCCTCGGCCACGTCCACTTCGTCACGTCGGTCTTCTTCGACGTCGGCGTCTACCTCATCGTGGTCGGCCTGGTCCTCGACATCCTGCGCAGCCTGGGCGCGGAGATGGACCGGCAGCAGGAGACCGACCAACGCGAGACCGAACAGGCCGACGACCGGACGAAGGAGCTGGTGTGAACCCGAACCTGACCTACGTCCTAGTGGTCGGCGTCCTCTTCGCCGCCGGGGTGACGCTGCTGCTGGAGCGCAGCCTGACGCGGGTGCTGATGGGCGTCATCCTGCTCGGCAACGGCGCCAACCTCCTGCTGCTCACCGGCGGCAAGGCCGGCGGACCGCCGATCGTCGGCACCACCGCCGAGGGGGACATGAGCGACCCGCTGCCCCAGGCCATGGTGCTGACGGCGATCGTCATCACCCTCGGCATGACCGCGTTCCTGCTCGCCCTTGCGTACCGCAGCTGGCACCTCAACGGGCACGACGAGGTGCAGGACGACGTCGAGGACCGCCGCATCATGGAGCTGGCCGACCGGGACGAGGGACCGGGCACCGCCGACAACGACGCCGGAGACGGTGACGGTGACGGTGACGTCGCCCTGGTCACCGTGCCCGCCGACGACACCACGGCCAGCCCGGCCGGGGACGCGGGGAGGGGCTGATGACCTGGCTCGTACCCCTGCCGGTGGTGATGCCGCTGCTCGGCGCGGCCCTGACGCTGCTGCTCGTCGGCCGGCCCCGCGCCCAGCGCTGGGTCAGCCTCACGGTCCTCGCCGCCACCGTCGCCGTGGCGGCCACGCTGCTGGTCCGCTCCTCCGTGGACGGGCCGCTGGTCGTCGAGGTCGGCGGCTGGGTGGCGCCGCTGGGCATCGTCCTGGTCGCCGACCAGCTCGCCGCGCTGATGCTCGTCGTCTCCGCCGCCGTCACCCTCTGCGTGCTCGTCTACTCGATCGGGCAGGGCACGGCCGACGGCAACGAGGAGACGCCGCTGTCGGTCTACCACCCGACCTACCTCGTGCTGACCGCCGGCGTGTGCAACGCGTTCCTCTCCGGCGACCTGTTCAACCTCTACGTCGGCTTCGAGATCCTGCTGGTCGCCAGCTACGTGCTGCTGACCCTGGGCAGCACGGAGACCCGGATCCGGGCCGGCACCACGTACGTCGTGGTCAGCCTGCTCTCGTCGCTGATCTTCCTGGTCGCGATCGGCCTGGTCTACGCGGCGACCGGCACGCTCAACCTGGCCCAGCTCGTGGACCGGCTCGACGCGCTGCCGGACGACATCCGGCTGGTGCTGCAGGGCATGCTGCTGCTGGCCTTCGGCATCAAGGCGGCCGTGTTCCCGCTGTCGGCCTGGCTGCCGGACAGCTACCCGACCGCCCCGGCCCCGGTCACCGCGGTCTTCGCCGGCCTGCTCACCAAGGTCGGCGTGTACGCGATCATCCGCACCGAGACGCTGCTGTTCCCCGGCGGGCGCACCGCCGACCTGCTGCTGGTGGTGGCGGCGCTGACGATGGTGGTGGGCATCCTCGGCGCGGTCGCCCAGTCCGACGTCAAACGGCTGCTGTCGTTCACCCTCATCAGCCACATCGGCTACATGCTCTTCGGCGTCGGCCTGAGCACCTCCCTCGGGCTGTCCGCGGCGATCTTCTACGTGGTGCACCACATCACCATCCAGACCACGCTGTTCCTCGCCGCCGGCCTCGTCGAACGCCGCGGCGGGAGCACCGCCCTGGACCGCCTCGGCGGGCTGGCCCGACTCTCGCCGCTGCTGGCCGTGCTGTTCTTCCTGCCCGCGCTCAACCTCGCCGGCATCCCACCGTTCTCCGGCTTCCTCGGCAAGCTCGGCCTCGTCCAGGCCGGCGTGGACGACGGCGGCCCGCTGGCCTGGACGCTCGTCGTCGGCGGGCTGCTCACCAGCCTGCTCACCCTCTACGCCATCGCCCGGGTGTGGAACCTGGCCTTCTGGCGTGCCCCGCACCCGGACATGCCGGACGTCGGCGACGCCGTGCGGGCCGCCCGCACCGACGGTGCCGAGCAGCCGCACAAGGCACCGACCCCCGAGGCGTCGGGCGCGGTGCTGCCCCGGCTGATGATCGGGTCGACCGCCGCCCTGGTGGTGCTCGGCCTGGCGCTGACCGTGGTGGCCGGTCCGCTGTTCGACATCAGCACCGACGCGGCCGACGACCTGCTGCGCCGGACCCCGTACGTCGAGGCCGTGTTTCCGGACGGTGCCCCGTGACCAGTGACCCGATGAGCCCGCCGAAGCCCGTCGCGCCGGCGAACCCGCCACTGACCCGCGCGGCCCGACGGCGCAACCGGATCGTCGCCGTGACCGGGCTGACCGGCGTCTGGATGCTGCTGTGGGGCACCCTCTCCTGGGCCAACCTGCTCAGCGGGCTGGTGCTCTCCGTCGTGCTGCTGGCGGTCTTCCCGCTGCCGCCGGTGACCTTCGCCGGACGGATCCGCCCCGTGCCGCTCGCGCGGTTCTGGGTGCGCTTCCTGCGGGACCTCGTGGTCGCCTCCGCCCAGATCGCCTGGCTGGCGTTGTCCGGCAAACCCCCGCTCAGCGCGATCATCGCCGTGCAGTTGCGGGTCAACACCGACCTCAACCTCACGCTCACCGCGGAGGCGCTGTCGCTGGTGCCCGGCAGCCTCATCATCGAGGCCGACCGGACGACCGGCACCCTCTACGTGCACGTCATCGGCGTCCGCAGCCGCGAGGAGGTCGAGCGGTTCCGGCAGGGCGTGCTGGACCTCGAAGCGCGCATCGTCGCCGCCATCGGCTCGCCCGACGAACTGCGCCGCGTGACGCAAACCCACGCCGCCGGCCCGTCGGAGCCGGCCCACCCGGAAGGGGCACCCAGATGACCGTCGTCGCCGTGACCGTCGCCGCGCTGCTCGCCGTGGCCGTCGGGCTGACCCTCGTCCGCATCATCCGCGGACCGTCCATCCTCGACCGCGCCGTCGCCACCGACGTCCTGCTCGCCGTCGTCGTCGCCGCCATCGCCACCGAGGCCGCCTACAGCCGCGACGCCACCGCGCTGCCCGTGCTGGTCGTCCTCGCCATCCTCGGATTCGTCGGCTCGGTCAGCGTCGCCCGGTTCGCCGCCCGGAGGAACGACAAGTGACGCTCGACGCCGTCCTCGACGTCGCCGCCGGCGTCTGCCTGATCGCCGGCGCGCTGCTCTGCGTCGCCGCCGGGGCGGCTCTGCTGCGCTTCCCCGACCTGCTCGCCCGGATGCACGCGGCGGCCAAGCCCCAGGTGCTCGGCCTGCTGCTCGTCCTGCTCGGCTGCGCGCTGCGCCTGCGTACGGGGGTGGACATCACCACCCTCGTGCTCGTCGGCGCCTTCCAGCTCGCCACCGCACCCGTCGCGGCGCACATGGTGGGCCGGGCCGGCTACCCGCACGACGAGATCCGCCGCGACCTGCTGATCACCGACGAACTCGCGCCCCACCTGGACCGCATCAGCTCCGGCCGCTCCTGACCGGCCGCTCCTGACCGGCCGCTCCTGACCGGCGGGGCCGCGGCGGCACTCCCGTCGACGCGCGGACGGCACGGGAGTCGATCGACGCGTCCGCCGCTCGACGCCGTCTGACGACGACGCCCGCGCGGCGACGGCCCGTCACGATCGGCGTCCGACCGGACATGGAGTGGACGTGAGCGCCGGCAGCGGCTGGGCGAGCGGCTGCGACAGGGGCTCACGGCCGCGATCGCCGCCGACCCCGGCAGTGAGGTGCCGGCACGGCTCACCGTCCAGGCCGCGCTGGTCGCCGCCGGCAACCCGCCGCCCGCGTACGCCCAGGGGTTGGGCTGCGACTGAGCGCCCCGACCGTCTCCCCGCCGGCACTCGCGCAGCGTGAGTGCCGGCGTCGAGGGTCCATTGCAGGCTGCGGTGCGGGGTCCACTGCCTGTCGCGGCGGCGCTGGGGCTTCAGGAGAGCGCTGCCGTCGGCGCTACGCCCGGACCCGCGAGGCGGAGATGACACGTGCCGAGCCGGCGCAGTCCGGCCCGCAGGGTTACCTCCGCGGGTGCGATTCCGCTCGATCAGCCATCAAGCAAGATCTTCCGGGACACACAGCCGCGTCCGGTGACTGACCAGCGTCGCCAGCTCGACCACCGAGCCGTTTGGACGGCTGGTCTCTAGGACGCCTGGCGGACGGGCATGTCGGCCCGCCAGACGTCGGCCAGGTCGTCGAGCGGGACGTCGAGGGCCTGGCTGAGGCCGACCACGGTGCCGAACGCCGGTGCGGGAAGGCGGCCCGCCTCGATCTTGCGCAGCGTCTCGGGGGAGATGCCGGCTGCCAAAGCCACCTCGACGAGGCTGCGGCCCGCCCGCGCGGCCCGGAGGGCGGCTCCGAGGCGCTGGCCCGCTGCGATCTGTTCGGCGGTGAGTGGTTGGCGAACCATGCCAGCAGGATACCCCCGGAGCGTCCCGACCTGGCGTGGTATAAAAATACCGCACAGGGGAGAGGGAGGCTGTCGTGATCGAGCTCAAGTCCGCCGAGGAGATCGACCGGATGGCGGTGACCGGCCAGTTCGTCGGCGAACTGCTCGCCGAGCTGCGGGACGTCGCCGGGGTCGGCGTCAACCTGATGGACCTCGAACACCACGCCCGCCGCCGGATCAAGGAACGCGGCGCCGAGTCCTGCTACTGGGACTACGCCCCTTCGTTCGGCCGCGGCCCGTTCCGCAACGTGCTGTGTCTGTCGGTCAACGACGCGGTGCTGCACGGCCTGCCGCACGACTACGTCCTGCGCGACGGCGACCTGCTCAGCATCGACATGGCCGTCGGCATCGACGGCTGGGTCGCCGACTCCGCGCTCTCCGTCGTCGTCGGCACCCCAGAGCCGGACGACCTGAAACTGATCGAGGCCACCGAGGTCGCACTGGAGGCCGCCATCACCGCCGCCCAGCCCGGCGGCCGCCTCGGCGACATCTCCGCCGCGATCGGCGAGGTCGCCCGCTCCTACGGCTACGGCGTCAACGCCGAGTTCGGTGGCCACGGCATCGGCCGCACCATGCACGAGGCCCCGCACGTGTCCAACGACGGCCGCCCCCGCCGCGGCCTGAAGCTCAACCCCGGCCTCACCATCGCCATCGAGCCCTGGTTCTGCCGCTCCACCGACAAAATCAAGTTCGACAAGGACGGCTGGACGATCCGCTCCGCCGACGGCTCCCGCACCGCCCACTCCGAGCACACCGTCGCCATCACGGCTTCCGGTCCTCAGGTCCTGACCCGCCGCCCCACTCAGGGCGCCGCCTCTGCCAACCCCACCAGGAAGCCCGCCGCAGCCTCCTGACCCACTGCCTGCCTCGGGCTTGAGCGGACATCGACGGGACAGCAGGCTAGGACTGCTCCGACGGTTCTCGCGGACGACGGTCCCGCTGACGGCTCTCGCCGACGGCGGTCTCGTCGGAAGCCGAGACCTGGTCAGGATTCAGCGTGTCTGACTGTTCCGCCGCTCCGGCTGGCCGGCTGGCACCGGGTCGGGTGCCGTCTCGTCGGCCCGTCGGGGCGGCTGCCGGTCGTCGGGCGGTTGCGGCGGCGAGATCCAGGTGACCAGCACGACCGAGATGATCATCAAGAGGAACCACGACGTCAGCTTTGTCAGCGAGACCGGATGCCATCCGCCCACCTGGCTCGGGTAGAGCCAGGCGTTCGACCAGGTGGCGACGTTCTCCGCGAGCCAGATGAAGAAGGCGACGAGGAGGAAGGCCAGCAGCAGCGGCATCCGCCACCGCACCCGGAAGATGCGGAAGTGCATGACACAACGCCCGAACACGAGTGCGACGAGCGCGACGAGCAGCCACCGCAGGTCCTGCACGTAGTGGTTGGCGAAGAAGTTGAGATAGATCGCAGCCGCCACCGCGGCCGTCAGCCAGCGCTTCGGGTAGCGCGTGAAGCGCAGGTCGAACAACCGATTCACCCGGACCATGTAGGAGCCGACCGCGGCGTACATGAAGCCGCTGAACAGGGGCACCCCGCCGAGCCGGAGCACGCCGTCGGGCTCGTAGGTCCACGAACCGATGTGGGTCTTGAACAGCTCCATGAGCGTACCGACGAGGTGGAACAGGACGATCACTCGTAGCTCGCGCAGGGTCTCAAGGCGGCCGGCCACCATCGCGACCTGGATGGCGATGGCGGCGACCGTGAGGGCATCGTTGCGGGCGAACGATGCTTCGTCCGGATACCACAGGTGCGCCGCGCAGATGACCGCGAGCATGGCGGCGCCGAACACACATGCCCATGCCTGTTTGAGCCCGAAGGCCAGGAGCTCGGTCAGCCACCCGGCCGGCCCGTGACGCGGCAGCCGGGCCAGCGCGACGCGCAAGCGGGCATCGATCGCGCGTTCGGCCGTGGTGAGCGAGGCCGGTTCGACGGGGACGTGTCGCATCGCCCGAGGTTAGTGCTCCCGAAACGGCGGCATCCGCGCCGGCGGCACGCGGATGGCCCGCACGATCGCGACTGGCTGGACGACGCTGCCGCTTTCCTGCGCCGCGTGGATCCCGGGCCGCCGTGACGCGTCAGGCCAGCTCAGCCGATGCCGTCGACCGCGGCCCTGAGTGCGTTGATGGACGGGTCCCAGCTGAAGTTCAGGACGGGGAGGCCGGAAGCGCCGGCATTGCTGTCGCCACCAAGGACCACCGCCCGCGGCTTGCCGGTGCCCTGGGGGACTACGAGGTACCAGTTGCCCTTGACATTCGCGATGAACACTTCATCTACCTCCTGGTCGGACGGGTTCGGGTTGGCGACGTCTCCGACGTAGTTCTCGAAATCCACCGTCGCGCGGAAATCCGTCGGACTGCCGGTGTTCAGCCAGAGACTCGTATGCACATGCGGCCCGACGCCGTAGTCACTGCCGTGCGCCGAGGCGCCGGAGTACGCGATCGTCTGGCCTCGCGACACACGTTGACCGGTCGAGACGGCGATCCTCGACAGGTGCAGGTGCCGGGTGTAGTTGCCATCGTCGTGAGCCATCCCCACGACGCGCCCGGTCGCGGTGGAGGTGTCGGTCTTCACGTAACGGATGGTGCCGTTCGCCGCGGCCTTGACGGGAGTGCCGGTTCCGACCGCATAGTCGGTGCCCGGCTCACCCGAGGGCGGCGTCCTGTTCCGGTGGTCCCGCCACGAGCTCGAGATCCGGACGTTTCCGCACGGCCTCTGATAGCTGCCGGCAGCCTGAGCGGAGCCGGGCAGTAGAGCGAAGGCGGCCGACACCCCGGATGCCGCCAACGCGGCGCCGGTGATGAACCCCCGTCTCGAAAGTCCACGCAGATAGGCGATGCCACCGAGATCCTCGGGCCGCAGATCGCCGTGGCTGACATTCTGAGGAGGGTCAGGGCGAAGCTCCCCGCTGAGGATCATCGATGCAACTTAAGGCCACTTCCGTTGGAGGGCAAGGGTTTCCCTGCGGTCGCTTTGGGGCGTCACGCGAGCCCTCTCCGTGACGTAACCAGGCCAGGGCCTGCGACGTCGTAGGTCACGTTGCGCGTGGGTCGCTTCCAGGAGGATCGCCGGACGGACCGGGTCCTGGGGGCGGCCGGTTGCTGCGTGCTTGGGCGACGTCCCGCCACTCGCTGAGCCGACAACGGCCCGGCTGCGATACCCGCAGCGTGCCCCGGTTTTGTGGGTGGATCAGAGAGCGATCCCGAAGCGGGTGCGACTGTGGCCGGCTTGGTCAAGAACGTCGCGCTCTAACGGCGACCACCGACCCGGTGGTACGCCGTGCCATTCGGGGGCGGCGGCCAGCGGACCCGGGTGAACCGGTGCCAACGCGGGTCACCGCGACCGACCGCCTGTCGCAGACGGGGGTTCATATGCTCCGGGTGTGGTCCTGGGCTGGGAGAACGGTGGTCCGGGGAACGTGGGTGAACGTGGGTCACGCCCTGCCACCCAGGTGAACCCTCAGGTCGCTAGACTAGGCCCTCGCGCCCTCGTAGCTCAGGGGATAGAGCATCGGTTTCCTAAACCGTGTGTCGCAGGTTCGAATCCTGCCGGGGGCACCTCGAAGGTCAGCCAAAGCGCCATCTGAGCAGCGGAAGTGTTCCCACTTCGATCGGGCGACCCGTGCAGCCGGTTGTCACCTGAAGCCGCCGTTTGCAGCCGTGCGCGAAACACGTGCAAAGATCTCGGACCGCATGAGTGGGGCTGTTCGTGCAGGTCAGTGTCCCCGCCAAGGGTGAGCGATGGGATGCGCGTCTGCAGTGTCACGAACCCGTACTGACGCGTGCTCAGTGGTCGACCACGTGGGCGGCTGTTTCGCCCTGCTCGGCTGCATGGCTCGTCGAGCCAGATGACGATCTTGTTGGGGTGGCGGCGAGGAAAGCGGCCCGGGGAGCGGAATGTCGGTCGACCAGCGAACGCACCGCGGCGACGTCGTGCGTCTTGCGGACGAGCTGGTACGTCCTCCGCGCCCCGGGCAGATCGCCGACGACCGGAAGGAGTGCGCCTGGTGGTGCCTGACGAACTCCTTCCGGCGATCGGCGAGCGGTGGCTCAGCTGAAGGTGTAGCAGTACAGCTGCACGTTGGCGGTGTAGTAGTAGTCGCTGACCTTCGTGCTGCTGCTGTAGGTCGTGCGGCAGTCGAGGTAGGTGTTGAAGCCGCCCATCTGAGCCTTCCACTTGGCGTCGTTCTCCGCCGACCAGATGGCGAGCGAGGCGGAGGATCCCGAGCCGTAACCCGTGTACCAACCGACTGCGTTGGCTCCAGCGTCGGCGGACGCGGGGGCCGCACCCGTCAGCAGGGACACCGCGGTCGCGCCGGTGACGGCGGTGGCAGCGAGGATCTTTCGAATCGCGCGCATTGAAGCTCCGTTCTGTTCGAAGGGATGCCCTGAGCCTGCCACGAGAATCAACCACTGTCAATTCGGTTGTGCCTGGTGTTGACATTTTTTAAATCGTTCGCGGGACGCGAAAGCTGTTTCGAGGATGTCGTCTGCTGCCCCGGTCCAGGTAGACGGCTTGAGGCGGCGTTCCGTGCCGCGATCCGGGCGGTCACAAAGGTCGGTGAGACTGCGCCGGGCGACCGACGTGGTTGCGTAGATTGGCTCGCGGAACCAGTTCGCCCAGGGTTCGGTCACGACGAGTAGTTCGGGGTGAAGTGCGGGTGGAACTGGCGTGCTCAATGAGTCCCTGCTGGATGGCGGACTGGCGTAGCTGCCCAGCATGATGTGTGGTTCCAGTTCGGTCCTGGCCCGCCCGGTCGATGGTGCGGAGGAGGCACAAGACTCCTGGTGGCGGCGTATGCGCTGGGTCTGGCCGATGGGTCACGTCCGCTGCGGCACAAAGGTCGCTGGTGCCGTGGCGGACGTAGTCGATGGTTACTGTCCGTCAAATTGGGCCAATCCCAGAGGGCGTGACTGCGGGGCAGCGCGGACCGGTTCTTAATTGGTCGTTGGACCTGGCGCAAGATGCTGTTGTTGGCCGCGATCGAGGTGGTTATGGCGACCGGTGTGGGGGCGGGTTGCCGAGTCGCGGTCGAGCCGTCGATGGGCGTTGGACCATTTGCAGCTTGCTCTCGCCCTAATGGCTTGGAGCGTCTTCCGCGGCAGCAGGTGATCGATCCGTACGAGGCGTGCGTCGTGCGGTATTCCTGACCGGGCTGGTTGTCGCAGGTTCGGATCCTGGCCGGGCGAACAGAATTGGCCATGACGCGACAGTGCTCGTCCCGAAAGGGAGGGGCTCGTTTGTCTGATTGCCATCCCCCTGTACTCCGTCGTCGTACCCGAATCGCGTTCTGCGCGGCGCGGGGCGGCGGACGCCGCCGGGTGGGCCCTTACGCGGCCGACACCGCCGGAGGCACCGGCGCGATCGACCGGTACGACCCGTGGAGATAGAGCAGCGGCGCCTTCGCCGGATTCAGTGGGCCGTACGACACCGCCTCCCCGATGACCACCGAGTGGTCGCCCTGGTCGGAGAGGTCGCGTACGCGGCAGTCGAAGTAGGCCAGTCCCTCGCTGAACACGAGGCAGCCGGTGGCCGGCGCCCGGTGCACCCGGACGCCGGCGAACGCGGCCGCGCCGGAGGGCCGCCGGGCGTCGGCGAACCAACGGGCGACGTCCCGTTGGTCCGCCGCGAGCACGGTGACCGCGAAGATGCCGGAGTCGCGGATCTGGGTGAGCAGTCGACTCCGGTGCTTCAGGCAGGTCAGGACCAGGGTGGGGTGCAGCGAGACGGTGGTGAACGAGTTGACCGTCATCGCCAGCGGGATGTCGTCGTACACGCTGCTGACGATGCCGACGCCGGTGGCGAACGCCCCGGCGGTACGGCGGAACTCCACTGCCCGGTCCTGGCTGGTCATGGCGTCAGTCCTGGCCCCAGACCAGGCAGAACGGGTGTCCCACCGGGTCGGCGTAGACCCGGAAGCCGTGGTTGCGGCTGCCGCCGCCGCGCAGCCGGGTGGCGCCCAGCCGCAGCACCGCCTCCTCGGCCTCCTGGATGTCGTCCACCTCCACGTCGAGGTGGGCCTGCTGCGGGAAGGCCGGATCCGGCCACTGCGGCGGCTGGTAGTCGGCGACGCTCTGGAGGCAGAGGCGGGGATGCCCGTCCGCGCCCTTCAGCGTCACCCAGTACCCGTCGCTGTCGGCCCACTCCAGGCCGGTCAGCTCGACGTAGAACTCCGCCAACTTCTCGGCGTCCGGACAGTCCAGCACCACCGAGTGCAGTCGACCGATCATCCGACCTCTCCCGTCATCGTCGTACGCGCGATGACCGGCGCCCCCGGTCACCGTGTCAGTGAAGGTACTCGCCGAAGGTGGTGAAGTAGTCGATGGCGCGCACGGGCGGCCCGGTCTCGGTGGAGACCTGGAGCAGCACCACCCCGCGGTCGTCGCCGTCGCCCGGTCCGCCGCTGGCGACGACCACACCGCCGTAGTCGGCCTTGACGATCCGGCCGGGCGTGCCGCCGTGCGCCCGGGTCGGCCGGGTGGCGGCCTTGACCCACAGCCGGAACCCCCGGTGCGTCGTCCACGCGTTGACGAACGGGTCCGACTGGCCGCGCACCAGGTCGCAGATGGTGGTGGCGCTGTCCCGCCAGTCGATGCGGGTGTCCTCGACCCCGATCCGGTGGTAGAACGACGCCCCCTCGGGCGGCTGCGCCTCGCCCCGGTGGCCCTCGGCGACCCGCTCCAACGCCTTCAGCGTGACCGGCACGTACTCCGCGAGGAGGCGCTCCAGGATCTGGCCGGCGGTGTCGTGCGGGCCGATCTTCACGCGGGCCTGGGTGATGATCGGGCCGGTGTCCAGCTCCTCCGCCATGTAGTGCACGGTGAGGCCGGTCTCCTCCTCGCCGTTGCGGATGGCCCAGTTGACGGCGCCGAACCCGGCGTACGCGGGCAGCAGCGCGTCGTGCGTGTTGACCGCGCCGCGTTCCGGGATGCGCAGCACCTCCGCCGGCACCCGGGTCCGCCAGTTTGTGGAGACGATGAGCTCCGGTGCGAGGTCGCGCAGCTGCTCGTGCAGGTCGGGCTCGCGGGCGGTGGCCGAGTAGCGCACCGGCAGTCCCAGGTCCGCCGCGGCCAGCTCCACGTCCGGCTCGCCGAGCCCGCTGAACTCGGCCCGGTGAGTGAGCACCAGCAGCACCTCGTGGTGCGGCGCGATGCCCCGCAGCACGGTCGCGCCGAGCTCGCCGTACCCGAAGAAGACGATCCTCACGGCTTCGCCGCCCCGGTGGCCCGCCCGGCGCGGAAGCGGACGGTGTTGACCCGCAGCCAGCCGGAGGAGTCGCGCTGGTCGAACACGTCGTCCGCCTCGAAGGTGGCGAAGGCGGTGTCGTAGCGGCTGTGCGGGGAGCGACGGCCGATCACCTGGACGGTGCCCCGGTGCACCCGCAGGATCGCGTCGCCGGTGACGTCCTGCTGGCTGAAGTCGATGGCGGTCTGCAACATCAGCCGCTCCGGGGCGAACCAGAGACCCCGGTAGACCAGGGCGGTGTACTTCGGCATCAGCTCCTCCTTGAGCTGCGCCACCTCCGGGTCGAGCACCAGCGACTCCACCGCCCGGTGGGCGTGCCAGAGCAGGCTGCCCGACGGGGCCTCGTAGATGTTGCGGGTCTTCATGCCGAAGATCCGGTTCTCCACGATGTCGAGCCGGCCGATGCCGTGCCGGCGGCCGATCCCGTCGAGCGTCTCCAGCACGGCGCTGGCGGACAGGGGCGTCCCGTTGACGCCGACCGGGTTGCCGCCCTGGAAGTGGATCTCGACGGTCTCGGGCTCGTCCGGGGTGTCGGGAAGGTCGCGCACCCGGAACAGCAGCCCCTCGGGCGCGGGCTGCGCCGGGTCCTCCAGCGCCTCGCCCTCGTACGAGGTGTGCAGCAGGTTGCTGTCGATGGAGTACGGCCGTTCGCCGCTGCTCAGGTCCAGCTCGATGCCGTGCCTGCCGGCGTACGCGAGCAGGTCGCTGCGGGAGGCCAGGTCCCACTCCCGCCACGGGCTGATCACCGTGAGGTCGGGGCGCAGCGCGGCGAACGTCATCTCGAAGCGGATCTGGTCGTTGCCCTTGCCGGTGGCCCCGTGCGCCACGGCGTCGGCGCCGACCTCCTCGGCCACCCGCACCTGCGCGGCGGCGATCAGCGGCCGGCCGATGGAGGACCCCATCAGGTACTGCCCCTCGTAGAGGGCGTTGGCCCGGTACATGGGGAAGGCGTAGTCCCGGGCGAACTCCTCGCGCAGGTCGACCACCCGCACCTCGTCGGCGCCGAGCTTCTCGGCCTTGCGGGCGGCCGTGTCCAGCTCCTCGCCCTGCCCGAGGTCCGCGATGAACGCGGTCAGCCGGCAGCGGTACCGCTCCTTGAGCCAGACCAGGGCCACCGACGTGTCGAGCCCGCCGGAGAAGGCGAGCACGATGTGCTGGGGGGCGATGTTGTTCCGAGTCGACATGATGGTCACACCTCTCCGGCGGGCACGGTCGCCCACAGCTGGTCCATGGTTTCGTGGGTGAAGTCGCGGGTCAGGTCGGACGTCGAGGCGTACCCCATGTTGATGATCTTGCGGCGGCCCTGGCGGACCGGGGCGACCCGGTGCAGCGTGGTGTTGGTCCGCATCAGGTACAGGTCGCCGGGGAACAGTTCCATCGAGTAGATCGGACGGCTGACCAGCGCCCGGTTGACCTCCGGGCGCTCCTTGTTCCAGACGGTGTTGGGCACGCACTGGACGAAGCCGCCGTGCTCCACCGGCGGGCACTCGACCACCCAGACCAGCGCGAAGGTGAAGTCGTCCCAGTGCCAGCCGTGGGTGTCGCCGTCCTTCTCCAGGCAGGTGATGACGAACTGCTCCGGCTCGTACGGGCAGGGGTGCACCGGCTCGCCGGCCACCTCCGACAGCACCCGCAGGATCGGCTCCGCGGTGTAGATCCCGTTGATGACGGTGCCGAGTTCGGCGATCTCGGCCCGGGTCACGTTGCGCATCCGGCGCGGCGTGTAGTCGGTCTCGGCGAACCGCAGGTCCCGGCGCGTGCCGGCCTTGTCGATCAGCTCGTTGACCTCGTCGGCGACGGCCTTCTTGACGCTGTCGGGGGCGACGAAGGAGACCTTCGCGTGCCCCAGGTAGGAGAAGTCGCGGCGGGCCGTGGCGACGTCGTCCGGCGCCACGTCGCGCTCCACGTGCTCCCGCAGTTCCTGGTACAAGACTCTCGAGTCGAACACGGATCCTCCTTGGTTAACCTCGCGCCGCCGCGACGCGCGCGAAATCGATGACGGCCGCCGCCACCTGCGTCACGGCGGCGGAATGCAACACTCCGAAGTGGTCGGTGCCGATCCGCTGGGACCGGGCCGCCCCGACCCGCGCCGTCCACTCGGCGAGCTGCGCGTCGAGCAGGTCCGCGCCGATCACCAGCGCGGGAGTGTCGACCGGGCCGTCGTGGACGTATTCGGCGCTGGCCCGGACGTGACGCTCGTAGCTGCGCCACCGGTGCGCCAGCAGCGCCGTGGGCACGGGCTGCCCGACGGCGGCCAGGCTGGCCGCGAGCGCGCCGAGGGCCAGCCGCCCGTCGAAGCCGGCCGGCTCCGGGCCACCCGTCACCCGGGGCCTCGGGACGTCCGGCTCCAGGTCGAGGGCCCGGTGGATGTTCTCGGTGAAGGTGTCGAAGCGGTCCCGGACCTCGTCGGCCGGCAGCTCGTACCCGACGGGCGGGGCCGAGTCCAGCACGACCAGCGCCGAACGCCGTCCGACCTGGTCGGCGGCCATCTGGTAGGCGACCTGACCGCCGAAGGACCACCCGCCGAGCAGGTCCGGGACCAGCCCCGCCGCGTCCAGGTCGGCCCGGTACCGGCGGGCCAGCGCCGCCACCGTCGGCAGCTCCGCGCTGTCGCGGGAGGCGGTCACCCGCCAGTGCTCCGGCAGCTCCGCCAGCAGGTCCTGGTAGTCCTGCGGGCTGCCCCCGGCGCCGTGCACGAGGTGCAGGTGCGGCCCCGGGCCCGCCCGCAACTCCACAAGCGTCGACTCCGCCGCCACCGGCTGCGACCCGTTGCCCAGCAGGTCGGCCAACCGGCGGGGGGTCGGCTCGCCCAGCCACCGCACCACGTCCACCGCCGGTCGCCCGTCGGCCGTCAGCGCGTCCACCAGGCGCAGGGCGCTCAGCGAGTTGCCGCCGGCGGCGAAGAAGTCGACGTCCGCGTCGGCCGGCGGGCCGCCGAGCACGTCGGCCCAGGCGGCGACGACGTGCTGCCAGTCCGCCGACTCGGGCAGCGGGCCGGTCGCCCGGTCGCGGTCAACGGTGGCCGGGGCCGCGCGGCCGGCCCGGGCGCGGGTGGCCACGTCGAACGAGCCGACCGTACGCTGCGGCTCGGCGCCGCCGTCGGCCAGCACCTCGTCCAGGTCGTGCAGCAGGGCCAGCACGCTGCTCTCCCGGTAGCGCCCGGTGTGGTACTCGATCTCGGCGAGGTAGCCGCCGTCGGCCTCCCAGACGGACATCGCCAGGTCGGCCCGAGCGGCCCGGTTCGGGCTGGGCAGCAGCGTCGCCGGGACCGGGCCGAGCCGCAGGTCGGTGCCGATCGGGCCGAGGTAGCTCAGCAGCAGCGGCGCGGGATCGCCCAGCGCGCTCCGGGTCGCCTCGGGCAGCGCCCCGAACACCACCGGGTACGGCACCGCCTGGTGGGTCAGCATCTGCCACATCCCGTCCCGGGCGGCGCCCACCACCCCCGCGACGGTGTCCGCCCCGTCGACCGTGGCCCGGGCCACGCAGAGGTTGGCGGTGTACCCGAGCAGCGCCTGGTCGCGGGCGGTCATCCGGTTCGCGGTCACCACCCCCACCGCCACGTCCGGCCCGGCGCCGGCCCGGGCGAGCACGATCTGCGCCGCGCCGAGGATGACCGCGAACGGGGTGGCGAAGGTGGCCTTCGCCAGGGCGGCGATCCCGGCGCCCGCCTCGGCGCTGAAGCCGTAGCGCAGGATCGCCCCGGGCGCGCCGCTGGCCACCTCGCCCGGCAGGTCGGGTTCCAGGACGGCGGAGGCGGCGCCCGCGAGCGCGTCGCGCCAGTACGCCAGGCTCTTGTCCCACCGGCCGTCCGCGCGGGCCGCGGCCTGCTCCCGCGCGTACGTGCTGAACGGCACCGGGTCGGCCGGGAAGCTGACGGCACGTCCCTCCCGCGTGGCCGCGTACGCCTCGGACAGCTCGCCGACGAGCAGTTGGACCGCCCAGCCGTCGAGGACCACGTGGTGCACGGTCAGCAGCACCTCGTGCCGGTCGCCGACCCGGACCAGGGTGATCCGGGCCAGTGGTGCGGCCTCCAATTCCATCGGCCCGGCGTGCACCTCCTCGGCGACGAGCCGCAGCAGGGTGCCCGGGTCGGCCGGTCCCGGGTCGTCCACCTCCACCCGGTGCAGGCCCACGACGATCCGGGGCGCCACCACCAGCGTGACGGCGTCCGCCTGCCGTACGACCGAGGTCCGCAACGCCTCGTGCCTGTCGACCATCGCCTGCCAGGCGACGGCCAGCGCCGCCTCGTCGAGCGGCTCGTCGACCGCGAGCCGCCAGGTGAGGTGGTAGACGGACCGGTCGCGGGCCCGTTGGTGCACCCACCACAGGGCCTCCTGCATGCCGGTGGCCGGGACCGGGCCCGGGACCGCCCCGGCGTGCTGCTCAGCCACGGGTGGCGAGCAGCTCGGAGGTCAACCGCTTGCGGTCGACCTTGTCCACCTCGGTCAGCGGGATCTCCGCCCGGTGGTGGAACGCCCGTGGCCGCATGTACGGGGGCAGGTGTCCCACCAGCCGGGTGAGGTCGTCGTCGGCCAGCGCCGCGCCGGTGTAGACGGCGTGCAGGTCCAGCTCCCCGTCGGCGCCGGCCACGGTGAGCACCACGGCCTCCACCACGTCGGCGTGGGCGCGCAGCGCGGCCTCGATCTCGGTCAGCTCGACCCGGTTGCCGCGCACCTTCACCTGGTGGTCGATGCGGCCCTGGTGCACCAGCTCGCCGAACTCGCGGCGGACCCGGTCGCCGGTGCGGTACCAGTGCTCGGCGGTCAGCGGCCCGGTGCCGTCGTAGAGCCGGCCCCGCTCGCCGTCGAAGGAGACGAACCGGCCCGCGTTCTCCGTCGGGTCCAGGTAGCCGGGGAAGCGCTGCTCACCACGGACGCACAGCTCGCCGTCGTCGCCCGGGCGCAGGTCCTCGTCGAGCAGCACGTAGTCGAGGTGCGGGTAGATGTCCCCGATCGGCACCGACCGGTTCGACGACTCGATCCGGGCGGCCGGGTCGGCGGGCACCTCGTACGCGGTGACGATGACCGTGGTCTCGGTGGGGCCGTAGCAGTTGATCACGGCGGTGTTCGGCGCGGCGGCCGTCCAGTCGTTGACCTGCTCGATGGTCAGCGGCTCCCCGCCGAAGGAGCTCAGCCGCAGGGTCGGCATGCTCTCCGGCGCCAGCGCCCGCAACCGCTTGGCGAACGAGATCAGCGACGGCACGGACAGCCAGTGCGTGAGCCGCTTCGTGTTGATGAAGCGCACCGGCGTCAGCACGTCGCCGCGCTGCGCCACGCACAGGGTGGCGCCGGTGCCCCACGCGCCGAACATCGCCAGGATCGAGCCGTCGAAGCACATCTCGAAGGTCTGCGAGACCCGCGACTCGGGCCGGAAGCGGTACCGCTTGGTGACCTCGGTCAGGAACGAGTCGACGTTGGCGTGGGTCGCCGGCACGCCCTTGGGCTTCCCGGTGGTGCCGCTGGTGAAGATGATGTACGCGAAGTCGTCGCGGCCCCGCTCCACCTCCGGCGGGATCTCCGCCGCGTCGCCCGGGGCGAGGAACCGGCGCCAGCCCTCACCGGTCAGGTCGAGGACCGTGACGGTGGTCTGCGCGCGGAACTCGGCCAGCCCGTCGCCGGAGGTGTCGTCGACCATGACGAGGTCGAGCCCCGCCTCGTCGGAGATGGCGAGGTTCCGGGCCGCCGGGTTGGCGGGGTTGAGCGGCACCACCGTCGCACCCAGCCGCAGGGCGGCCAGGTAGGCGATGTAGCCGACGAGGCTGCGGGAGGTGAGCAGCCCGACCCGTCGGGGTGGCCGTCCCGGCACCCGCTGCATGGCGGCCGACAACCGCTCGGCCGCGGCCCGCAACTCGGCGTAGGTCAGTGCGTCCGAGGCGACCTCGATCGCCACGTTGTCCGGGTACTGCCGGGCCGACGTACGGAACCAGTCGTAGAGGGTACGGGTCTGCATCGCACATCCTTCACAAGGTCTGCCGGTGCGGGCGGTCCGCCGCCGGCGCTGGGGTGGTCGACCGGTCTCGTTCCAGGTGCCGCAGGTGGTCGAAGGTGGTCCGCACCAGCGCGGACCGGGGGCGTCCCCGGCGGGCCGACTCCACCGCGAAGCGCAGGGCCCGGGGCAGGTCCGCCCAGGCCCGCACCGCCTCGTCGTCGCCGAGGTGGCGGTACCGGAACGTCCGGTGCTGGGCGACGGCCCACAGGTCGTCCAGGTGCGCCCCGGCGGCCTCCGGGTGCGCGACGACGTGGTCGCGGAGGAACTCCAGGGCCGCGTCCTCGTCCAGCAGCCAGTCGCCGGGCAGCTCCGGCTCGTCCCCGGCGCTGCCCGTACGGACCAGCCACTGCGGCTGCGCGCCGGCCGGCGGGGGCGTCCAGAAGCCGAAGGCCAACGCGTTGCGCCGGTCCTGTTCCGGGCGCCACGCCGGCGGCGGGGTCATCGCGGCGAGCAGCCCTGCCGTGCCGAGCCAGCCGGCGTACGGCTCCTGTTCGCCGGCGGGCAGCAGCCCGCTGAACCCGTCGACCACGTGCCAGTCGTCGCCGCGCCGGTCGTCGACCAGCAGCCAGTGCGGCGCGTGGGCGGTGCCGCCGGTCGAGGGGGACCAGGGCAGCGCCGCGTTGTCGGTGACCACCAGCACCCGGCCGTGGCGCCGCAGCTCCGCGTCGACGGACCCGACGACGCCGTCGGCCGGGGCGGTGGCCCACGCCAGCCGGGTGCCGTCCGGCAGCCGGTCGAGCGGCACCCGGTGGTGGGAGAAGGCGAGCTGCCCCTCCGGCAGGTCCGTGCGCACCGCGACGCGTACCGAGTCGGCGAACCGGTCGGGGGTGTCGGCGAACTCGCCGGCCCGGTAGCCGGCCAGGTTGGCGGTGTAGCAGCTCAGCCCGGCGAAGCGGGGGTCCGGGGCGGTCATCGCGTACCCACCACGTGCGCCACGCTCGCCGGCACCCGGCTGTGCCCGCGCAGGCTCACCCACCGCAGGTCGGCCCAGCGGCCCGTCCGCCGTCCGGCGGGCACCGGGATCGCCCAGGGCCGGCCGGAGAGGCCGGCGCCGGTCGCCTTCACGCACGCCTCCTGCACCGTCCAGATCCAGGCGAACTCGCGGTCCCGGGCCGGTGCGGGCAGCCGGTCCAGGGCGGTGCGGACCGCCGGGGCGCAGCAGCGGCGCAGCAGGGCCGGCGGCGCGGGCACGGGCACCTGGACGTCGACGCCGACCGGCACGCCCCGGCCGAGCGCGGCGGCCACCGTCCCGGCGTCGTGGGACAGGCTGACGCTGATCCCCGGCCACTCGGGCAGGTGCGGCTGGCCGCCGCCGCGGGCGGCGATCGGCGTGGCGCCGGCCGCCCGGCCCAGTTCGGCGGCGAGCAGCAGGCGCAGCAGCGCCCGCGCGGCCAGCCGTTCGGCGCGCGGGCCGGCGGGGAGGTCACCGACGGTCGCCAGGTCCGCCGGTGCCGGCGGCAGGTGGGCGAGCAGCCGCTGCTCGGCCACGGCCACCCGCACCCGGGCGCCCAGCCGCAGCCGGACGATGCCCCGGTGCCGGCCCGTCGGGTCCCGGCGCGGCCGTGCCCGGCAGGCCAGCGCCGTCCGCTGCCGGGCCGTCACCACGACCGGTCCCGCAGCAGGTCCGGCACGTGCTCGGCGATCCCGGCGAGCATCGCGCCGGTGGCGCCCCCGGCCGTGGCGAACATGCCGGCGGCGGCCCGCAGCTGCGCCAGCCCGCCCTCGGCGTACGCCTCCGCGCCGAGCAGGGCGGCGCACTCGCCGAGCACCACGTCCAGGCCCTGCGCCACCGACGTCTTGAGCAGCATGCTGGTCACCAGGGGCTCGGTGCTCCTCCGGTGGGCGTCGCAGGCCGCCTCGATCCGCCAGGCCTCCACCACGCACCGGGCGAACCGCTCCCGGATCGCCGCGTTGTCCCAGGCCCGGCCGTCGCCGAGGGGACGCTCGACGAGCCGGCGGTGGGTGTCGGCGAGCACCCGCCGGCACATCGCGGCGGCCCACACGCCGCCGGCAAAGCGCTCCGTGGCGATGTGCCGGGCGAAGCTGACCATGCCCCGGCCGGGCCGGCCGACCAGGTACGACCGGTCCAGGCACACCTGGTCGAAGTGCAGATCGCCCAGGCCGGCGCCGGTCAGCGGGGTGCCCCGGGTCGCGGACACCTGCACGCCGGGGGCGTCGGTGGGCACCAGCACCCACACGAAGCTGGTGAAGTGCCGCTGCGGACGGTGCCGGGCCAGCACGAGCGCGTGGCCGGCGGTGCGGGCGTTGGTGATCCACCGCTTCCCGCCGTCGAGCACCAGCGACCGGTCGTCGAGGCGTACCGTCGTGCCCAGCTCCATCAGGTCGGAGCCGGCGCCGTCGCGGTCCGTCGCGGCCAGCGCGAGCGCCGCGCGACCGGCGACCGCGTCGAGGTACGCGGCCCGCACCGGCCCGTCCGCCGGCTCCGCGTCGACCTGTTCGCGCAGGACGGGCAGCGCGCTGGCGACCTGGACGCAGACCGACAGCACCACCCCCACCGGGCAGTACGCGTCGAGGGTACCGAGCAGCCCCGGCAGCTCGGCCGGCCCGAGGTCACGCAGCAGGCCGTGCTCGCCGAGCGCCCGCCACACCGCGCGGGCGTCCCCCGGGGACTCCAGCCCGCGCAGCGCCGCCCCGGTACGCGCGGCCACGTCGCCGCCGGGATCGGGTGCCGCCGGGACACCCCCGGTGGGGGCCGCCGCCGGTGCCGTCCGCAGCTCAGGCAAGGTGCACCTGCCGGTCGCGCAGCGTCAGCGCCCCGTTGACCAGCAGCAGCCGGTCGTTGGCGTAGTTCAGCGAGGCCGAGCGGAGATCCCGGAAGACGCGCTCCAGGTACAGCGGCGACGACCTGAGGTAGCCGTGCCGCAGGCCCACCAGCTCCACCATCTCGTCGGCGGCGGCGAAGCACTGCTCGGCGGCGTGCACCTTCAGGGAGTTGACCAGCAGCTGGGTCGACGGGTCGGCCACGTCCGGGGTGCCCTCCACGGCGGCGACGGTGTGCCGCAGCAGGGCGTTGACCAGGTCGAGCCGGCCCCGGACCCGGGCCAGCCGGGTCAGCAGCAGCTCCGACGAGGGATCGAACTGGCCCCGGCCGGCGTCGCGGATGTGGTGCAGGATCCGCGACAGCGCGCCGGTCGCCGCGCCGAGCCACGCCGCCGACCAGCCGATGTGCGCCAGCGGCCCGAAGGTGGGGGCGACGATCTCGCGGAACTTCCCGGGTGCGCCGATCACCTGGTCGGCCGGCACCCGCCCGGTCAGCCGCATCGGCACGCTCTGGGTGGCCCGCATCCCGAGCGGCTGCCAACCGCCGCGCACCTCCAGCGTGAGCTGGTCGCGGCGGGCGTACACCAGGGAGACCTGGCTGGGCGAGGTGGCGTCCGGCGCCAGCGTGGTGATGAGGTACGCGTCCGCGTGCTGGCCGCCCGTCACGATCGGGGCGTCCCGGTCGATCGTCAACGTCCCGGCGTCCTGCCGGACCGTCGACTCCGAGCTGAGCAGGTGCCCGCCCTTGCCGCGTTCGGTGGTGACCGAGGCGAGGTAGACGTCGCCCTTGCCGAGCTCCGGCAGGAGCCGCGCGGCGAACGGGCCGTCGGCGTGCCGGACCACCGCCACCACCTGCTGGCAGTGCATCGCGAAGATCAACGCGACGGACATGTCCACCCGGGCCAGCCGCAGCGTCACGTCGACGAGGTCGCCGAGCCCGCCGCCCCCGCCGCCGTGCTCCGCCGGCACGAGCAGGCCGAGCAGCCCGGTGGCCCGCATCGCGTCCAGCGCCGCGACGGGGAACTCCGCCGCCTCGTCGGCCTGCTCCGCGTGCGCGGCGGTGGCGGCCAGCACCTCCTCCAGCGCGGCCTCGTGGCGGGTCGCGGTGCTCACGCCGCCCGCCCCCGCAGCGACTCGATGGTGTTCCACAGGCTGCCCGCGGTGGCGAAGGTGCTGTCGGTCAGCAGCTCGTCGGGCATGGACACGCCGTAGGTGTCCTCGATGGTGAACAACAGCTCGATCGCGCGCATCGAGTCCAGACCCAGCTCGTTGAGCGAGGCCTCGGCGGTGATGGGCTGCGTTCCCGCGTACTTGAGGAACGGCTTGAGCAGGTCCGGAAAAGCGGCGTCCATTGTCAGATCAACCCCTGTCGCTGCCGATGACGGTGTGCCGGGTGAGCTCCAGCCGGGTCACGCCGGTGATCCGGCCCCCGGCGACGGTGACCTCGACCGGCATGGGATGCGCGAGGAAGGCCACCAGGCTGGCGTAGAGGCCGTACGCGCCCACGTTGGGCACGGCGACCAGCTGGCCGGGGACCAGAGGCGGGAGGGCCGCGGCGCGGGCCCACGTGTCCAGCGGCGTGCACAGTGGCCCGGTGACGATGGTCCCGGGCACCGGCGGGCCGGCCGCCGCGTCCACGGTGACCAGGTCCGGCACGATCGGCGGCAGCCGGCGCAGCCCGGACATCCCGCCGAGGTGGTGGATGCCCGACTCCAGCACCACCACGGTGGCGCCCTGCGACCGCTTCACGTCCAGGACCCGGGTGACCAGCGTGCCGCAGGTGCCGACCAGGTACCGGCCGGACTCGAAGGCCACTCCCGGCCCCCGCTCCGGCCAGCCCGGGAAGGCGTCGCCCAGCAACGCCGTCAGCCGGTCCGCGAGCTTCGGCAGCTCCGGCCGGGTGCCGGCCCGCGCGAAGGGTGCCCCGAAGCCGCCGCCCAGGTCGATCAGCTCCGGCTGCGTCCCGGTCGCCGTCGCCAGCCGCCGTACGGTGTCGACGGACTGGGTGAACTGGGCGAGCAGGGCGTCCTCGCCGTCGACGTTGCTGCCCATGTAGAGGTGGAACCCGACCGGGGACACGTTCCGGCGCGGCCCGAACAGCTCGGGCCGGTCCAGCACCCAGCGCACGTCCGCGCCGAACTGCGAGGCGACGCCGGTCATGGTGAGCCCCTGCCCGGGGGCCGGGGTGTCGTCGTTGATCCGCACCAGCGCGCGTACCTCGACGCCGTGCTCGCGGGCCACCCGGTCGAGCTGGTCCAGCCCGTACGGGGAGTCGACGGAGAAGAGCCCGACGCCGGCCCGTACGGCCTCGGCCAGGTCGACGTCCCGCTTGCCGGGGCCGGTGTAGAGGACCTCGGCCGGGTCGCAGCCGGCCGCCAGCGCGACGCGCAGCTCGCCGGGGGAGCAGACCTCCGCCCGGCACCCCGAGGCGGTCAGGTCGGCGACCACCGTCGGGTGCGGGTTGGCCTTGAGCGAGTAGAACAGCTCGGCGGGCCCGGGCAGGGCGGCGCGCAGGGCCGCGTACGAGCGGGCCAGCTCGTCGGTGTCGTAGAGGTACGTCGGGGTCTGCGGCGCGTCCGGCCGGTCGAAGAGTTCCGCGAGCTCAGACACCGGCGCGCTCCGACCACATCCGGTACAGCTCGGCCCGGTCGACCTTGCCGTTGCGGGTCAGCGGGATCTCCGGCACGACCAGGCAGGTCCGGGGCGTCTTGATCTCGTCGAGTTCGGTCCGCAGCGCGGCGAGCACCTCCGGCGCGGTCAGCTCGGTCACCGCGAACAGGGTGGCCGAGTCGCCGCCGTCCTCGGCGCGGGGCGGCAGCACGGCGGCGGCCTGCACCTGCGGTATCCGGTGCGCCGCCGCCTCGACCTCGGTGACGCTGACGCGGATGCCGCGTTCCTTGTAGATGTCGTCGCGCCGGCCGTGGAAGTAGAGGTAGCCGTCGGCGTCGAGCCAGCCGTGGTCGCCCGTGCGCAGCTGGGGGAAGAGGCCCTCGACGCGGGGGAAGCGCTGGGCGGTTAGTTCCGGGCGACGCCAGTAGCCGGCCATCACGTGCGGGCCGCGGACCACGATCTCGCCGACGGTGCCGGGCGGCACCGCCGCGCCGTCCGCGTCCACGATCAGGATCTCGGTGCCCGGCAGGGCCCGCCCGGAGGCGCCGGGCCGGCGCAGGTCCTCGTCCACCGGCATGATCGCCGCCCGCTTGCACTCGGTGAGCCCGAACATCAGCTGTACGCGCAGCGTGGGGATCCGGGCGCGCAGGTCGCGCAGCACCTCGGGCGGCATCGCCGCGCCGGTGTTGGTGAGCAGGCGCAGCGCCGGCACGGCCGTGCCCGGGCGGGACAGCATCCGGGCCAGGCCACGGGCGAGGGCGGGCACGGCGGGCAGCACGGTCGCGCCGCTGTTCACCAGGTGCCGGGGCAGCGTCGGGCCGGTGTCGGCGGGGGAGGCCAGGTGCAGCCGGGCACCGGCCAACGTGCTGAGGAAGATCTGGTACATGCCGTAGTCGAAGGAGAGCGGCAGGGCGCACCACACGACGTCGTCGGCCCGGTAGCCGAGCTGGGCGGCGATGGCCCCGGCGGCGAAGACCACCTGCGCGTGGGTGGACACCACCGCCTTCGGCATCCCGGTGCTGCCGGAGGTGTAGATGAGGCAGACCGGGTCGACGGCCAGCGGGGCCGCCGCCGGCTCGGCGTCCGGGCCGTCCCGCACGATCCGGCGCAGGTCCGCCGAGCCGACGGTCGGCACCCCGTGCTCGGCGGCCACGGCGAGCGCCCGGGGGCTGTCGGTGACGAGCAGCGCCGGCTCGGCGTCGGTCAGCACGTGCGCCAGGGCGATGGCGGGGGACTGGTCGTTGACCACGCTGAACACGGCGCCCGCCCGGGAGCAGGCGTACAGCAGGGCGGGCAGCAGCGGGTCGGTGGGCAGGCAGACCACCACCCGTTCGCCCCGGCGCACACCCCGCCCGGCCAGCCAGCCGGCGAGCCGCCGGCTGGCGGCGTCCAGCTCGCCGTAGCTCTGGACCAGGTCGCCGTGCGCGATCGCCGGCGCGTCCGGCCGGGCGGCCGCGGTGCGGTCCAGCAGCTCGTGCAGCAGCCCGCTCACCGGCCCGACACCCCCTGCGTCGCCGGCCGGGCCCGCTCGAACACGGCGCCCAGCGAGTCGAGGTCGTGCAGGGCCGGGCCGGTGAGGTCGTCCGGGTCCAGCTCCACCCCCAGTCGGGTCTCCGCCCGCTCGATCACCTCGACCAGCCGGAACGAGTTGAAGCCCGACAGCGTCCGCAGCGGGCGCCCGTCGACCGGCACCTCCGGGCCCACGCCGAGGACGCCACGCACCTCGTCGGCCAGCACCTCGCGGATCCGGCCCGGGTCGGCGGCGGATCCGTCCCTCGGCGGCGGCACCGGCCCGGCGTCGGCGAGCCGTCCGGCGAGCGCCACGTCGTCGCGCAGCAGGCCGGCGAGCTGGTCGAGGACGGGGGCGGGGAAGACGCCGCCCCGGCGGACCCGGCGCATCGCCACGTAGCTCTGCCCGGCGAGCGCGAGCCAGGCGTCGGCGCGGGCGGCGGCCTCCCGTGCCGCGTCGGCGGCGTCCGGGTCGCCGGCCAGCCAGGCGGCGTGCAGGGCCCGGGACCGGCCGAGCAGCCACACGTCGAGGACCAGTTGGGCCGCCGCCTCCGCCTCGCCCGCCCGCCGTCCGACCGCCGCCAGGTAGTCCTCGATCCGGTCGGCCTCGGCGCGCAACGCGGCGGCGTTGTCCCGCAGCACCGCCGCCCGGTCGAGCAGCGGGGCGCCGTCGGCGACGACGGTCATCGCGGTCGCGCGGGGCACCGCCGCGTCGAAGTCGGCGGCGGACATCCGCCACGTCCCCGGTCGCGCGTCACCCCACTGGGTGGAGTTGTGGTAGCCGTCGACCACGACACAGTGCTCACCGGCCTCGACCAGCAGGAAGCTGTGCTCCATGTGCTGGTTCCCGGCGTACGGCAGCCAGCTCATGGTGAACGTGTCGGCGACCACGTAGAGCGGCGAGTGCTCCGCCACCAGCTCGCGCAGCCGCGCGCCCGGCACGTCGTCCCAGCGTCGGGTGACCCGCAGGCCGAGCAGGTCGGCCGCCTCGGCCAGCCGCTGGTCCACCGACGCGGTCACCGCCGGCGTCCCGGCCGGCCCGTCGGCGGTGTGGAAGCGCAGGGTGGCCCCGAGCGCCAGGTGCGCCCCGGGCCCGTAGGCCCGGTCGGCCAGCGCGGCCAGGTTCACCTGTACGCAGTCCAGCAGGTCGGCGCGGAGACCGGTCAGCACCGGCGTCCACTCCCGGCTGCGCGTCGGCACCGCAGGCACAGCGACCATGTCACGCCCTTCAGATCTCGTGGACGGCGCGCAGCGACGCCGTCGCCGCCCGCAACGCGTCCGCGTCGGCCGGCCGGTCCTCGGGCAGACCGGCGAGGAGCTTGTCGTACGCGGCCAGGTCGAGCAGGCCGTGCCCGCTGACGCAGACCAGCACCCCGTGCCGCGCCGGGTGCCCGGACTCGCGCCCGGTCGCGACGCGGGCGGCGGCGGCCAGCGCGTGACCCGACTCCGGCGCGGGCAGCACCAGCTCGGTCAGGGCGAACGTCCGGCCGGCGGTCAGCGCCTCCCGCTGGCCCACCGCCAGCGCCGAGATCTGCTCCCGGTGCCGCATGGCGGAGATGAGCTTCGCCGCGCCGTGGAAGCGCAGCCCGGCCGAGTGCGACGCGGGGATCGCGTACCCGCTGCCGATCGTGTACATCGGCTCCATCGGTCCGGTGCCGGTGGAGTCGGTGTGGTCGTAGGCGTACACCCCACGGGTCAGCTTCGGGGTGGCGCTGGACTCGACCGCGATCAGGTCGGCGGGCACGTCCAGCTCGCCGGCCCGCCAGGCGGCGAAGAACGGCAGGGCCAGCCCGCCGAAGTTGCTGCCGGCGCCCACGCAGCCGATCACCGCGTCCACGGTGGCGTCGACGGCGGCGAGCTGGTCGATCGCCTCCAGGCCGATCACCGACTGGTGCAGGATGCTGTACGTCTCGCCGCTGCCGATGCAGAACGCCCGCTTGGGATCCGCCCGGGCGTACTCGACGGCCTCGCCGATGGCCAGCGCGAGGCTGTTGCCCTGCCCCGGCCGCTCGGCGGCGGCGCGTCCCACCCCGGTCAGCGGGCTGGGACTGGCGTGCAGCTCCGCGCCGTAGAGCCGCATCAGGCTGCCCCGGTACGGCTTGTCGCGCAGGCTCCCGCCGACCATGAAGACGGTGCAGGCCATGCCGAACGCGGCGCAGGCGGCGGCGAGGGCGCTGCCCCACTGCCCGGCGCCGGTGCCGGTGACCAGCTCCCGGAAGCCCGCCCGGTGGTAGTAGTGGGCCTGCGCCAGCGCGGTGTTGAACTTGTGGCTGCCGGAGATGTTCCCGCCCTCGTACTTGACGTAGATCGGGACGGTGGCCCCGATCTCGGCCTCGAAGCGGCGGGCCCGCCACAGCGGCGCGGGCCGGTAGGCCCGGTAGCGCTCGGCCACCGGCTCCGGGATCGGCCAGAACTCCCGGGCCGACACGCTCTGCCGGATCAGTTCCAGGGGCAGGGTGGCGGTCACCGGGCCGTCGGTGTCCTCCGGTGTCACGTCCGCGGGCAGTTCGTAGCCGAGGTGCGGCAGGACGCTGCGCCAGGCCCGGGGTGTCTCGGTCACGACTCCTCCTTCACCACGTCGGCGACGACGTCGACCAGGTCCGCGACGGTCGTGAAGACCCGCCCGGCGAAGATGTCGTCCGGCAGCGTCACGTCCAGCTCGTCCTCCAGCCGGACGAGCATGCCGAGGAAGCCGAGCGAGTTGACCCGCAGCAGGTCGCCGTTGAGGGGCTCGTGGTCGTCGACCGTGCCGGGATCGACCGCGAGCCGGGACTCGCGTACGACCAGCCGTTTCACCGCCTCGTTGATCAGGGACCGGTCCGTCATGCCGCCTCCGTCCCGGCGCCGCGCAGCCTGCCCCCGGCGTCGACGACCCAGCTCCAGGTCAGCAGGGCGGACAGGTCGACGGGCCCGCGTACGTGCAGCCGGCCCGTGCTGATGGACAGCTCCGGTCCCAGGGCCATCGTCGGACCGTCGTGCAGGCGCAGGGAGCCGTTGACCACCAGCGCGGCGGCGTCCACCTTGGACAGAAACCCGTCCACGACCGTCGGGTCGGTGGCCACCACGCCCTCGGTGTGCCGGGAACCGAAACGGCGGATGTGGGCCGCCGCCTCGTCGAGGCCGGCGACGGGCCGGATGCCGACCGCGCGTTCCAGGAACTCGCGGCCGTCGTCGGCGGCGGTCAGCTCGGCCACCGGCGCCCCGTCGGGCACGGCGGCGGTCAGCCGGGGGTCGACCCGTAGCAGCCACGGCTCGGTAAGCCCGGCGCCGGCCCGCAGCAGGGCCCGGGTCAGCTCCTCGGCCACGTCGGCGTGGGCCAGCACCAGTTCGAGGGTGTTGCACGCGGTGGGCTCGCCCAGCTTGCTGTCGAGCGCGATCCGGGCGGCCAGTTCCAGGTCGGCGCTGCGGTCGACGTAGAGGTGGTTGACCCCGCCGCCGCTGGCGATGACCGGGATGGTGGAGCTGGTCTGGCAGTAGTCGATCAACGTCGGGCTGCCCCGGGGGATCAGCACGTCGACCGCGTCGTGCCGCTTCAGCAGGGCCCGCACCAGCCGGCGGTCGGGGTCGGTGACGATCCGTACGGTGCCGTCGGGCAGCCCCGCGTCCGCCAGCGCCTGCCCGACGACGACGGCGAGGGCCCGGTTGGTGGCCGCGATCTCCGAGCCGCCGCGCAGGACGGCCACGTTGCCGACCGCCACCGGGAGCAGGGCGCCCTCCACCGTCACCGTCGGCCGCGCCTCGAAGATCATCAGAACCACGCCGAGGGGCTTGGGCAGCCGGCGTACGGTGGCGCCGTTGCCGGCCCGGTGTCCCTCGGTCGGCGCGGTCACCGCCGGCAGCGCCGCACGGGTCCGCGCGATCAGGTCGACCAGCGCGTCGAGGTGGCGCTTGCCGAGCGCCAGGCGGTCCACCAGCTCGGGGCCGAGGCCCGCCTCGGTGCCCCGGGCCACGTCGGTGGCGTTCGCCGCCAGCACGTCGGCCCAGCCGGAGGCGAGCCGGTCGGCGAGCGCTTCGCAGTACCGGTCGTAGCGCCCGTCGCCGGGCGGGGGCAGCTCGGCCCGGGCCCGCGTCGCGCCGTCCAGGATCTCGTCCACATCGGTCACCACATGAACTGCCCACCGTCCACGATCAGCTTCTGCCCGGTCAGGTATCCACTCGCCGGCCCGACGAGGAACTCCAGGGCGTCGGCGATCTCCTCGGTGGTGCCGATGCGGCCCCGGGGGATCTCCGCGACCACCGCCGCGCGGGCGGCCGGGTCGTCCAGCCGGAACCGGGTCACCAGCTCGTCGGTCTCGGTCATGCCCGGGATCAGGCAGTTGACCCTGATCCGGGGCGCCAGCTCCAGCGCCAGGCACTTGGTGAGCTGGAGCAGGCCGGCCTTGCTGGCGCAGTAGTTCACGCCGTTGCGGCGGGGGCGGATGCCGGTGGTGGCCCCCACGTTGACGATCACGCCGTCGCGCCCGGCCGCCAGCATCGCGGGCGCGAACGCCCGGGTCAGGTGGAAGACGCCGGAGAGGTTGGTGTCGAGCACCCGCCGCCAGTCCTCGGTCGACATCTCCAGGAACGGCCGGTCGATGTTGATGCCCGCGTTGTTGACCAGCACGGTCGGCGGGCCGTGCTCCGCGAGGACCGTCGCCACGGCGGCGCCCACCGCGTCGGCGTCGCCGACGTCGAGCCGGACCGGGTGGAACGCGGCGCCGAGCTCCGCCGCCGCCGACGCCGCCGCGACGGCGTCACCCCGGTACGGCGCGACCACCCGGTGCCCCAGCTTCACCAGCCGGCGGCTGAAGGTGAGCCCGATGCCGCGGGTGCCGCCGCTGACGACCGCGAGCGGGCTCATCGCAGCACCGCACCGGAGGCCCGGCCGAGGAACGGCGTCACCTCGTCGACGAGCTGCGGGAGGCGCTCGGGGTCGAAGACGTCGAAGTGCCCCGCGTCGAGCCGCCCGGCGCTCAGCTCCGGCGCCAGTTCCCGCCACCGGGCCTCGGCCTCCGCCCGGAACCCGAACTCCTCGTCGGTGCACATCAGCATCAGCACCCGGCCGGCGTACGGCCGTTCGGCCCGGTATTCGGCGAGGGCGGCGACCTGGGTGTCGAAGACCCGCCGGACCCGCTCGACGGTCGCCGGGGCGGGGCGCGGCCCGAGCATCCCGACGACGGTCTCGCGGACCCGGGCGTCCTCCTCGGCCGTGGCGCGGCGCGGCAGCGGCGTCGCGTCCACCAGCACCAGGTCGGGCAGGTGCCCCCGCTCGGCCAGCCGGACGCACAGCTCCCAGGCGACCGAGCCGCCGAGGGACCAGCCGAAGACGGCCGCCGGGACGGTGCCGTCCGCGTCCAGCGCATGCGCCGCCGCGTCGGCCATCTCGGCGATGCTGAGCTCCGGCTCCTCGTCGGGCAGCAGGCCGGCCGCGCGTACGGCCGCGACGTTGTGGGTCTTTCCGATGGCCGCGGCGAGCCGTAGGTAGGGCTGTAGCCCGCCGCCGGCGCCCGGCAGCAGTACGCACGCCGGTCGGGCGCCCCGCCGCAGCAGGGGGACCAGCCGGCCGGGCAACCTGGTCGTCACGGCGTCACCGCCGCATCGTCGCCGCCCCGCCCCGCGCGGACGAGCCCCGCCAGGGTGGCCACGGTGGGCGCGGCGAAGAAGTCGACGAGCGGCACCGCCACCCCGTAGCGCTCCTGCACCTCGGCGAGGGTGGTGAAGATGTTCAGCGAGTGGGCGCCGTACTCGATGAGCGGGCGGTCCGGCCGGATGCCCTCGACGTCGAGCACCCCGCCCCACAGCCCGGCCAGCTCCCGCTCCAGGTCGTCGGCGTACGCGACCTCGGCGGTGTCGGCGCTCTGCTGCTCGACCAGCAGCTCGTCGGCGAGCCGCAGCAGGGCGTCGCGGTCGGTCTTGCCGGTCGGCGTGGTCGGGACCCGGTCGACCGGGAAGATCCACAGGGGACGCATGTAGACCGGCAGCGCCGTGGTCAGCCGTTTGCGGACCTGTTCCGGGTCGACTGTCGAGTCCGCGTCGGGGCGGACGAACAGCCCGAGTTCCCGGTCGGAGCCGGAGCCCCGGACCACGGCCACCGACTGTCGGACGCCGTCGACCTGGTTCGCGACCGCCTCGATCTCGCCCAGCTCGATCCGGTATCCCCGGATCTTGACCTGGGTGTCCATCCGGCCCAGGAAGACCAGGTCGCCCCGGTCGTCGCGGACCACGAGGTCCCCCGTGCGGTACATGGTCGCGTCGGGCGCGCCGGAGAACCGGTCGGGCACGAACCGCTCGGCCGTGATCTCCGGGTCGTTGATGTAGCCGTCGGCGGGGCAGTCCCCGCCCAGGAGCAGCTCGCCGGCGACGCCGGGTGGGGCGAGGTGGCCGGTGGCGTCGACCACGTACGCGCTCACCCGCGGGTACGGCTGGCCGATCGGCACGTGGGTCGGCCACACCGCGTCCCGGTACGACAGCCGGTGCGAGGTGACCGCGTGGGTCTCGGTGGGGCCGTACAGGTTGACCAGGGTGCAGTGCGGGTGGGCGAGGAAGAAGTCGCGGATCTCGTCGTCGACGATGAGCTGCTCGCCGGAGACGCACAGGTAGCGCAGCGCGGGCAACCGGGTGCCCCGGCTCGCGGCGGTCTGCACCAGGGGGCGCAGCGCCGCGACCGGCAGGTAGACGTGGGTCACCTCGGTCCTGGCGATCCGGCTGAGGACGGCGGTGAACATCCGCCGGTCGGCCGGCTCGCGGGAGACCACGGTCCCGCCCGCCGCCAGGGTCGGCAGGATCTCCTGGAAGGAGACGTCGAAGCCGAGCGGGGCGTACTGGAGGAAGCGGGTCTCGGCGTCCATGCCGAGGGCCGCGATCTGCCAGCTCGTGAGGTTGGCCAGGGGGCCGTGACCCATCTGGACGCCCTTGGGCTGCCCGGTGGAGCCCGACGTGTACATCACGTAGATCGGGGCGTCGGGGTCGGCCAGCGAATCGGGCACCGGCTCCGTCGCGGCGGCCAGGTCCGCCACCGCGACCGTGGGCACGTCGGGCACCAGGGCCTCGCCGACGACGAACTCGCAGCCGGCCCGCCGGACCATGTACTCCAGCCGCTCGGCGGGCAGGCCCGGGTCCAGGGGGAGGTACGCCGCGCCGCGGCGCAGGATGGCCAGGATGGCGGTCACCGTGTCGCAGAGGGTCGTCGCGGCGAGGCCCACCACGGCCCGGGGGCCGACGCCGTGCGCGGCGAGCCCGGCGCTGATCCGCTCGGCCTCGGCCAGCAACTGGCGGTAGTCGAGCCGGCGGGTCGGGTCCTCGATCGCGGGGGCGTCGGGCCGCTGCCGGGCCGCCGCCGTCACCCAGTCCCACGGCGTGTCGCCGGTCAGCGGGCTGGTCCAGCCGTCGGAGCGGACGCTGGCCGCGGCGGAGGCGTCGGCGAAGAGGTCACCGAGCCGTTGCGAGCCGTCCCGGACCGCCCCGCGTACGGCGTCGCGCAGCGAGGTGAGCAGCCCGTCGGCGACGACAGGTGCGATGAGCTGCCGGTCGTACTCGAGTTCGAGCAGCCAGCGGCCGTCGACGGGGGTGGCGCCCAGCCAGAGGTCGAACTTGGCGGTGCCGTTGCCGGGCTCCAGGACCCGCAGCACGGCCCCGCCCGGTTCGGGCGTGAAGGTGTCCTGCATGGCGAGCATCGCCGAGAACAGCGGGTTGCGGTTGCTGGACCGGTCGGGCCGTACGTCGGCGACGAGCCGGTTGAAGGTGACGTCGACGTTCGCGCGGCAGAAGTCGATGGACTCCCGGACCACCTTGCCGAGATGTTCGTCGACGGTGCGGCTCCACTCCACGTCGACGGTGACCGGCAGCGTGTTGACGAAGAAGCCGCCGAGGTCGAAGGCGCCGATCGTGCGGCGGGCCATGAACGGGCTGCCGACCAGGACGCTGGACACGTTGCCGTGCCGGGCCAGCACGGTGCCGTAGATGCCGGAGAAGAAGACGAAGGGGGAGATCTCCAGCCGCCGGCAGGTCTCCGACAGCGCGGCGGTCTCGGCCGCGCTCAGGTACCAGCTGACCCGGTCGCCGGTGAACTCCGTCTGCGCGGCGCGGCCGGGCAGGGGAGCCAGCACCAGGGGCGGGACCTCCCGCAGCCGGGCCGCCCACTCCCGGGACCGGTCGACGACGCGGTCGGAGGTGGCGGTGCGGTTCTGCGCCGCCAGCTCCTTGACGAAGGCCTTCTCGCGGGCGGCGCGCCGCTGCTCGACCTCCGCCCCGGCGAGGCGGCCGGCCAGTGCCTCCTGGAGGTCCCGCACCAGGGGCCCCATCGACACGCCGTCGAGGATGATGTGGTGGTCGCAGAGGAGGACGGCCACCCGGGGCTCGTCGACGCAGCGGACGACGGCGAAGCGGTACGCGGGGCCGTTGGCCAGGTCGAACTCGGGTCGGCCGATCCGCCGCTGCGCCGCTGCGACGGCCTCCTCGAAGTCGCGCAGCCGGGCCGTGACCCGGTCGAGCGGGAAGTCCTCCGGACCCGGCGGCGGGGTGAGCCGCGCGTGCATCTCCGGGAGCAGTCCGAAGACCTGGCGCATCGCCGGCTGGACGGCGACCACCGTGGCCAGCGCGCGCTCGATCGTCTCGTCGGGGATCGAGGGGTCGATGTCGAAGCGGACGAGCTGGTTGTAGACGGCGCGGCCGGGCGAGCGTTCGTTGACGACCAGCAGCCCCTTCTGTGACTCGGTGATCGGCAGTCGCACCGGGCCGGTGTCCGTCGCGGGTTCCGTCCCGGCCGTCGTGGTCACCGTGCGCCTCCGGTCTCGGCGCCCACGGCGCTCAGCTCGCGTAGCCACTGCTTGAGGTCGCCGACGGTGCGGAGGTCCACCAGGCGGGTGGCGTCGATCTCCGCGTCGTCGTCGTCGGCCAGCTCGACGGCGAGCCGAAGCAGGGACAGCGATTCGAGGCCGGCCTCCAGCAGGGGGGTCGAGTCGTCGAAGGCCACCGACGCGTACTTCGCGATCGTCGTGTCGAGGTCAGCTGGAGTCGTCATCCCTGCTTCCCGTTCACCTGAGGTCGGCCGCGCCGCAATGATCGGAAACCGGGCGAGGAGCCGGGCGCCGATCGAGGTGGGGGGTCGACTGAATTTGCGCTTGGAAGTTCTACGGGTCCGAGCAT
The DNA here is from genome assembly GCF_057197825.1 of Micromonospora sp. USAFONa4. Taxonomy (NCBI): domain Bacteria; kingdom Bacillati; phylum Actinomycetota; class Actinomycetes; order Micromonosporales; family Micromonosporaceae; genus Micromonospora; species Micromonospora sp. USAFONa4. The sequence goes on from NZ_CM170072.1 coordinate 4,015,810, forward strand.
CCCGGCGCCGATGTTCTCTCGATGTTCCCGGGATGGAATGTCGTTGGTCGCTGATTCGGGCGGCACCCCGGAGCCCGTCCGGCTCGGGCGGGTACGGCGTAAAAGGGGCGCTGGCCAGTGGCGGAGGCAGGGCGGCGGGGTCCGGCGGGGCGGCAATGCCGCCGTAATCGCCTCAGAAGCGGCACCGGGCGACAGAAACGCCCGTACGTATTATTCGGGTCCCGGTGGGCTGTCGTGGTCGCCCCCGGAGAGGCCGGCCGACCCGCTGACGTGAGGATGGACACGTTCCCCCGGATGACCTATGGTGCAACCAGCGCAACGCAGAGTATTCCCATAAGGCGCGAAAGGGACTTTCCGCGATTGTTGGAGCCGCCTGTCGATACCCGTACGACCACCCTGTCAACGCGCGGACCCCGATGACCTGCGACTCCGTTCAGCCCCGGCGACCGGTTCGATCGGAATTGCCGGCGATGGCCGGGGCGGAAGTGCGGGATCGGTCCCCGACCCGCTCGGCATTGCGTGTCAGCTAATTGACAAGCGCGGCCGGGTAAATGGTCCCTTATCGTTTGTCCGGGTGCTGTGCGAACTTCGCGGCGGAGTTCCGATTCACTTCTCCCAATTCAAGACCGTGCGAGGGATTGTCGTGGCCACAGCTCAAACCACAGCGCAGGCGGATCCGCCCGGAGCCAGGCGAAACGAATGGATTCTGGTCGTCTTCACGGGCACCACGAACATCGCCGACGCGGTGGCCCGGATCGCCCTCCCGCTGCTCGCCGCCCAGATCAGTCGATCACCCGTCGTGGTCACCGCCGTCGCGGCCATCATGAGCCTGCCGTGGCTGGTGGCCGCGCTGCACGTCGGGGTCTTCGTCGACCGGATGGACCGGCGGGCCCTGCTGATGGGCGCCGAGATCGCCCGGATGGTCTCCGTCGGCGCGCTCCTCGTCGCCGTGCTCGCCGCGAGCCCGACCCTGGCGCTGATCTACGCCGCCGCCCTGGTCATCGGCCTGGCCGACGTGGTGGCCGGGATCGCCGGAGTCTCCATCGTCCCGTCGGCCGTGCCGAAGCACCGCTGGGAGACCGCAAACGCGCGGATCACCGCCCTGGAATACCTGTTCAACGGCTTCGCCGGGCAGCCGATCGGCGGCTTCCTGGTGGCGGTCGGGTTCGGGCTCGCGCTCAGCGTCACCGGGTTCGCCTACGTGGCCGGCGCGGTCCTGCTGCTCCTGCTGGTCGGCAACTTCAAGGTCGCGGCCCCCGAGCGCAAGCGCTCGGTCAACGAGGACATCCGCGAGGGCCTCCGGTTCCTCTGGCAGCACCGGCTGCTCCGGACGATGGCGCTGCTCATCGCGATCATGGCCGGCTGCTGGGCGGCGTGGCTCGCCCTCATCCCGGTCTACGCCGTCGGCGGCCCGCTCGGCCTCGACGAGCGGCAGTACGGCTTCCTGCTCACCGGCCTCGGCGCGGGCGGGGTGATCGGCACCGTCATCGTCGGGCCGGTCAACCGGTGGATCGGCCGCCGCTGGTCCATGTTCACCGACATCGTCGGCGCCTTCGCCCTCGTCGCGGCCCCGGCGCTGCTGCCCGCCGCGCCGTCCAGCGCCTGGGCCATCGGCGCGGCGGCGTTCCTCGCCGGCGCCGGCGGCACGATGTGGACGGTCAACTCCCGGTTCATCACGCAGTCCCTGGTGCCGGCCGACATGCTCGGTCGGTTCAGCGCCGCGAGCCGTCTCGTGGCCTGGGGCATGACCCCGGTCGCCGCGATCCTCGCCGGCATCCTCGCCGAGTTCTTCTCCTACCAGGTGGCGTTCGGCTTCTTCGCGGTGCTCTGCGTACTGCTGATCTACCCGTTCTTCAAGGTGGTCACCCGGGAGCGCATGGCTGAGGTCGACGGCCCGGCCGCCGCGCCGGCGTCCGGCGACGCGGACGACAGCGGGGGCGCAGGCACGGCCGACGACGGCGGGGACCTGCCGGAGGCGGCGACCACCGGCGGCTCCCGGTGAGCGCGGACGGCCCGACGCTCTTCCAGGGGTTCACCGACGCGGTCCGCCGGCATCCCGACGCCCCGGCGCTGCGCGTCGCCGGGCACGAGCTGACGTACGCCGAACTCCTGGACCGGGTCGAGCGGCTGGCCACCCGGCTGGTCGCCCTGCACGGCCGCCCGCCCCGGGTCGTCGGGCTCTGCGCGTCGCGCACCCTCGCGGCGTACGTCGGCTATCTCGCCACGCTGCGGCTGGCCGCGACCGTCGTGCCGCTCGGCCCCGACGCGCCGGCGGAACGGATCCGGCGGACCTGCGCCCACGCCGGCGTGGACGCGCTGCTCGCCGACGACGCGGGCGGCCGGGTGGCCGACGAGGCGGCCGGGCCGGTCGGCGTCCTGCACCTGCCCGACACCCCGGAGCAGCGCTGGTACGACGTGCCGGCCGAGCCGTGGACCGACGCGTACGCCGGCGGCCCCGACGACGTCGCGTACACCCTGTTCACCTCCGGATCCACCGGCACGCCCAAGGGGGTGCCGATCCGGCACCGCAACCTCGCCCCCTACCTCGCGCACTGCGTGCAGGCCTACCAGGTGGGGCCGGGGTTGCGGCTGTCGCAGACCTTCGAGCTGACCTTCGACCCGTCGGTGTTCGACATGTTCGTCGCCTGGTCGTCCGGTGCGCTGCTGGTGGTCGCCGCGCCCGGCGACACCCTGGCCCCCGTCCGCTACGTCAACGACAACGGGATCACCCACTGGTTCTCCGTACCGTCGGTGATCTCCCTGGCCCGCCGCCTGCGCACCCTGCGTCCCGGCAGCATGCCGGGCCTGCGGTGGAGCCTCTTCGCCGGTGAGCAGCTCACCCTGGCCCAGGCGCGGGCGTGGGCGGACGCCGCGCCGGGCAGCACCCTGGAGAACCTGTACGGGCCCACCGAACTCACCGTCACCTGCACCCGCTACCAGCTTCCCGCCGATCCGGCGCGGTGGCCCCGCACCAGCAACGACACCGTGCCGATCGGGCGGATCCATCCGCACCTGGAGGGGGTCCTGCTGGCGGACGACGGGGCCGCCGGGGACGACGGCGAGCTCTGCGTGCGGGGCGGCCAGCGGTTCGACGGCTACCTCGACCCCGCGCAGAACCCCGGCCGGTTCGTCGACCACGACGGCCGCCGGACGACGCCGGTCGACGGCCCGCCCGGCCCGGCGAGCTGGTACCGGACGGGGGACCGGGTGCGACGGGAGGACGGTGAGCTGGTCCACCTGGGCCGGCTCGACGACCAGGTCAAGATCCACGGCTACCGGATCGAGCTGGGCGAGATCGAGTCCGTCCTGCGCCGGCACCCGGGGGTGCACGACGTCGTCGTCCTGGCGCTGCCCGGTGCCGGAGCGGTCGAGCTGCACGCGCTCTACACCTGCGACACCGTGGCGGAGGCGGCCCTGGCGGCCCTGGTGGCCGACCACCTGCCGCCCTACATGGCACCGGCGCGGTACCACCGGGTCGAGTTCTTTCCGGTCAACGCCAACGGCAAGGTCGACCGCCGGCGGCTGGCAGCGGACGTCGGACTGGTCTGAGCGGCACCGACCCCACCACGCTCACGAATCGAGAGCAGAGATGCCCATCCCGCGGCAAGCACCACCCGCCCGCCTGCGTTTCCGGTTGATGGGGCCGGTGGAGTTCCACGACGGCGTCCAGTGGCGGGGGATCGGGTCGGCGAAACAGCGCGCGTTGCTGGCGATGCTGCTGCTCAAGGCCGACCAGGTGGTGTCGCTCGAACAACTGGTGGCCGAACTCTGGGACGACAACCCGCCGGCCTCGGCCAGCGGTCTCGTCGCCGGGTACGCGTGGCGGCTGCGCCGCGCCCTGAACGACCGCGACGGCCGCGTCCTGACCACCCGCAGTCCCGGCTACCGCCTGGTGGTCGCCGCCGAGACGATCGACATCGGCGAGTGTGAGCGGCTGATCAGGCAGGCCCACGCCGATCTCGCGGCCGGCCTGCCGGACGCCGCCGTCGAGGGGTTCGACGCGGCGCTGGCGCTGTGGCGCGGTGCCCCGCTGGCCGACGTCCGGCCGACCCCGCTGGTGATGGCCGAGGTGGCCCGCCTGGAGGAGACCCGGATCGCCACGGTCGAGGCCCGCATCGGCGCCGAGCTGGAGCTGGGCCGGCACGGCATGCTGCTGCCGGAACTCAAGGTGCTCGTCAGCCAGCATCCCCTGCGGGAGCGCCTGCACGCCCACCTGATGACCGCCCTGTACCGCGACGGCCAGCAGGCGGTCGCCCTGGGGGCGTACCGCGACCTGCGGCGGTTGCTGGTCGACGAGCTGGGCATCGAGCCCAGCGAGTCCCTGCGCGACCTGGAACAGCGGATCCTGCGCAACGATCCGGCGCTGCGGCTGCACCACCCCGGGGCCCGCCCGCCCGTGCGGGTGGTCACGTCGAGTCCGTCGGCCTCCCGGTTCCCCGCCGACCCGGTGGCCCTGCACGGGCGGGCGGCCGAGCTGGGCCGGCTCGTCAAGGGCGTGAGGTCCGGGCGGCCGGGCGTGGTCCAGGGGCTGGCCGGCGCCGGCAAGACCGCCCTGGCGGTGCGCGCCGCGCACGAGCTGGCCGCGGAGCACCCGGGCGGGTCGGTGTTCGTACCCATGGGCGGGGGCACACCCGACGGGCCGGCGGAGGCCGCCCGGGCGGTGCGGGTCCTGGCCGAGTCGCTCGGGCTGTCGGCGCCGACGGGCGACCACCCCGCGTCGGGCTGGTCGGCCCTGTTGACCGGCCGTCGGGTCGTGGTCGTCCTCGACGACGTGGCGACCGCCGCCCAGGTACGCGTCCTCGGGCCGGTGCCCGTCGGCTGCGCCCTGATCGTCAGCTCCCGCTCCGGGATGACCACCCTCGACGGGGCGACCCGGGTCTCCGTCGGCTCCCTGGACACGGACGACGCGCTCGACACGCTCCGGTACCACCTCGGCGCCGAGCGGGTGGACGCCGAGCCCGAGGCGGCGCGCACGCTCGTGGAGCGCTGCGACGCGCTGCCCCTGGCCCTGCGGATCGCGGCCGCCCGGCTGGCGACACGGCAGAACTGGTCGCTCGCCGCCTTCGCCGCCCGGCTGGCCGATCCCGCCGCCCGGCTCGACGCCCTGGTCTGCGAGTCGATGTCGATCCGGGACTGCCTCGCCGGCGCGGTGCGGGTGCTGACCCGCTACGGCGACGGCGACGGCGTGGCGCTGCGGGCCCTGCGGCTGCTGAGCCGGCTGGACCGGGGCCTGGTCAGCGTGTCGAACCTCGCCGCGCTGTCGGGCCAGCCGATGGCCGCCGCCGAGGTCGCCGCCGAACGCCTGGTCGACGCGGGGCTCGCCGAGGCGCTGCCGGACGGCCGCTACCGGATCCCCGAGCTCGTCCGCGCCCACGTACGCGAACTGGGCCGCAGCCCCGAGTGCGACCAGGTCGTGGCCCTGCGCGGTCAGCATCCCACCACGACTGCCCGGCCGCGCCGGTGAGCCGGCCCGCACGGGCATGCGGCGCGGCGGCCCGGACGCCGGCGGCTGATCGTCGCCGGGCCAGCCGTCGGACGGGCCGGTCAGGCGACGGCGATCGCCTCGATCTCAATGATCCACTCCGGGTCGAAGATCCCGGTGACGATCACCGTGAGTGCGGGGCGGTGTGCGCCGAGCACCTCGTTGCGGACCTTGGTGTTGACGTCGGCGTGCCGGCGGTCGGCCAGGAACGTGGTCACCTTGACCAGATTGTCGACGTCCATGCCGGCGTCGGCGAGGACGGCCCGGATGTTGTCCCAGACCAGCCGGCACTGCGCCTCGGGGGTGGCCGGGACGTACCCGTCCCGGGTCTGGGGGATCTGCCCGCTGATGAACAGCATCCGCCCGGCGGTCTGGACCTCCAGCGCGTTGTGGTAACCGCCCGTGGCCTCCGGCACCGACTCGGGGTTGATCGGCCTCATCTGCATGGTCTCGATCACGTGTAGTCCTTCCGATTGTCCGGGGGAATCCGGATTACGGACTGTGACCTTAGTCTAAAGGTCGTCCCGGGGGACCGAATCCCGGACGGACCGGAACCGCGTCTCGTCCGGGAGCCTTCTGGTACCCGGATCGGGCCCTCGCCCAACCTTCCCCGGCGACGGGAACCCCGATGGTGGTGCCGACCGTCTGACTGCGGGGTTGACCTGAAGCGGGATTGAGGTTGTCGGATGGGGGCATGCGTGCCATTCGGCTTCACGAGTTCGGTCCCCCCGGAAACCTGGTGCTCGACGACCTGCCCGACCTGACACCCGGCCCCGGCCAGGTCCGGATCGCGGTGTCGGCGAGCGGCGTGCACCTGCTCGACACGACCCTGCGCCGGGGCGAGGCCGGCGGCCCGCTCCCGCCGCCCGACCTGCCGACCATCCCCGGCCGGGAGGTCGCCGGCGTCGTCGACGAGCTGGGCGAGGGCGTGGACGGGGCGTGGCGCGGGCGGCGGGTCGTCGCCCACCTGGGCATGGTGCCGGGCGGGTACGCCGAGCAGGCGGTCACCGACGTCGGCTCCCTGTATGCCGTACCGCCGGGGCTGACCGACGCCGAGGCGGTGGCCGCGGTCGGCACGGGCCGTACGACACTCGGGATCTTCGACCTGGAGCCGCCGACGGCGGACGACGTCGTCTTCGTGCCGTCGGCGGCCGGCGGGGTCGGCTGGCTGCTGACGCAGGCCGCGCGGACGACCGGCGCCACCGTGGTGGCGGCGGCGCGCGGTGCCGACCGGACGGCGAAGCTGCGCGAGCTGGGCGCGGACCTCGTGGTGGACTACGGCCGCCCGGACTGGGTCGAAGCGGTGCGGGACCGGGTCGGCGGCCCGAGCCTCGTGTACGACGGGGTGGGCGGCGCGGTGGGCCGGGCCGCCCTGGAGCTGACGCGGCCGGGCGGCCGGTTCATGATGTTCGGCTGGTCGGCGGGCGAGGCGACCCGGATCGACACCGGCGACGTCGTCGGTCGGGGCCTGACCGTGGGCTGGCTGGGTCAGCGGCTCCGCGCCCTGCCTGGCGGCATCCCGGCGCTGGCCGCCCGGTCGCTAGAGCTGGCCGGGCAGGGCTGGTGGCGTCCGCTGGTCTCGACCTACCCGCTGGCCGACGCCGCCACCGCGCACGCCGACCTGGAGGGACGCCGGGCGCTCGGCAAGGTGGTGCTGACCGTCGCGCGCTGACCCGGCGCGTCAGCCGGCCGGCCGGCGGGCCACCAGGTACGCCTGCGGCGTGCGCTCCGGCTGGCTCCCGAAGGCCTCGGGCTCGCGCACCAGCCGGACGCGGACGTCCAGCCCCGCGTCGGTCAGCAGCTCGGCGACCCGGTCCGGTCGGCGGCGCCGGAATTCCAGCGAGACCGGGTGGCCGAGCGCCTCGGTCAGGTGCAGCGGCTCGTCGCCGACCTGGAACGCCAGCACCAGGTGACCGCCGGGCGTCAACGTCCGGTGGAAGTCCGCGAAGGTGGCCGGGAGCAGGTCGTCCGGGACGTGGATGGTCGAGTACCAGGCCACGATGCCGCTGAGGGAGGCGTCGGGTAGCCCCAGATCGGGCATCGCGCCCACGTCGAAGCGCAGGTCGGGGTGGGTCCGGCGGGCGACCTCGACCATCCGCGGGGAGAGGTCGATGCCGAACGCGTCGAGCCCGAGCCCGTGCAGGTACCCGGTGAGCCGGCCGGGGCCGCAGCCGACGTCGGCGACGGGCCCGTTCCCGGCGGCGCGTACGAGGTCGGCGAAGGCGGCGAGGACCGATCGCTCCCACGGGTTGGCGACCAGCTCGTCCTGGAGCCACTCGGCGTAGTCGACGGCCAGGGCGTCGTAGGACGATCGGGTGTCATGCGGGTGCCCGGATTCGATCACGCCCAGACACGCTACCGGTCCTGCGCGCCGGACGGCGGACACCTGCGCTACGCGGCGTCGGCGGACGTAACGAGATTCGCCCCCAAGACGCTGCGTCGGCAGTCCGCGCGGAATCCCATTGGCGGGAATAGGCTCCGTCGTATCGGCGGCCAGCACGGCGATGGCCATCGCGTACCGGAGGTCGGACGCGGAGTGAGGGGGCGCGTCCGGCGCCGGTGTCGCCGCCTCCCGTCGCGGCCGGGCTCCGTCAGCTCCCCGGGAGCTGCTCGGCCCTCGTGACCACCCGGTCGATCAGGCCGTACTCGCGGGCCTGCTCGGCGGTGAACCACCGGTCGCGGTCCCAGTCCCGCTGGATCTCCTCCAGGCTGCGCCCGCTGTGCCGGGCGATCAGCTCCTGCATGGTCCGCTTCACGTGCAGCATGTTCTCCGCCTGGATCGTGATGTCCGCGGCGGTGCCGCCCATCCCGCCGGACGGCTGGTGCATCATGATCCGTGAGTGGGGCAGCGCGTAACGCTTGCCGGCCGTGCCGGCGCAGAGCAGGAACTGCCCCATCGAGCCGGCGAAGCCGAGCGCCACCGTTGCCACGTCGTTGCGGACGAACCGCATCGTGTCGTAGACGGCCATGCCCGCGCTGACCGAGCCACCCGGCGAGTTGATGTAGAGCACGATGTCGCGCTCCGGGTCCTCGGCGGCGAGCAGCAGCATCTGGGCGCAGATCTGGTTCGCCGAGGCGTCGGTGACCTCGGTGCCGAGGAAGATGATCCGCTCCTTCAGCAGCCGGTCGAACACCTGGTCGCCGAAGGACGGCTGCCCACCGTCCAACATCCGCACGTCGAGACCGATCATCGCGTCCGCCCTTCCGGCACTGCCGGCGGGCGACCGGAGGGGCGCCCGGGGGACCGGCACCTCCAGCCTGCGCGGAACGGGACGCGCGGGGCCAGCCATTCTGCCGGCGGCAGATCAGCCGACGGCAGAACCGGCCGGCCTAGACGACGGTCAACGTCCGCGCGCCCACCCGCGTCCGCCCGCAGCCCAGCGCGACGCGGGTACGCGGGCCGGAGCGCCCGCCCACGGCGGAGGTGGGCCGCCCGACCCGCAGGGTCGTGCCGCCCGGACGCGGAGCCAGGTGGAGCAGGGGGCCACCGGCCCGGGGAGCGACCTGCCCGGACGGGGTGACGACGTCGGGCCGGCCGACCTCCGCCCGCTCCAGCCGGGCCAGGCCGGCCCGGGGCGCGGCCGGGATGCGCGGCTCGACCCGACGCAGGTCGTCGCGCGCCTCCTCCAGCAGGTCGGACAGGTGGATGCCGAGCGCCCGGCAGATCGCCGCGAGCACCTCCGAGGAGGCCTCCTTGCGACCGCGTTCGACCTCGGACAGGTAGGGCACCGACACTCCGGCGGCCTCGGCCACCTCGCGCAGCGTGCGGCCCTGCCGCAGCCGGAGCCGGCGCAGCACCCCGCCTATCACTCGTCGCAGCAACGACATGCGGGCCTCACTCTCGGGCTCGTCGTCCGGGACACCCCCATCATGCCCCCTGTCGGGCGCGCGGGTCGTCCCGTCGTGCCGCGCGTCGTGGGGCGAGCCGGGGTGAGCCGTGGCGGCCCGGGTCGACGACCCCGCCGTGCGAGATCCGCGAAGGCCGCTATGTTGTGGTCGTGCAGGCGACGACAGGGCCAGGACAGGCCCTCACGTGATCCACTTTCCCGCCCAGCGACGGGGCCCCCTGAGCGCGCTGAGTCTCCGGCTGGCCGCCGCCATCGGCCTGGTCTTCGCCACCGTCGCCGTGGTCTACCTCGACCGGGACGGCTACCGCGACGTCAACGAGGACGCGCTGACCCTCCTCGACTGCTTCTACTACGCGGTGGTCACCCTCTCGACCACCGGCTACGGGGACATCACCCCGGTCAGCCAGACGGCCCGGCTGATCAACGTCGTCTACATCACGCCGGCCCGGGTGATCTTCCTGATCATCCTGGTCGGCACCACCCTGGAAGTGCTGACCGAGCAGTACCGCACCGGGCGTCGCCTGTCGCGGTGGAGGAGAGCCGTGAAGGACCACGTCATCATCTGCGGCTACGGCACGAAGGGCCGCAGCGCGGTCTCCGCCCTGCTCGAGAACGGGCTCGACAAGTCCCGGATCGTGGTAGTGGAACGCAGCGGTCCGGCATTGCGGCAGGCCACCTCGGCCGGTCTGGTGGCGATCGAGGGCTCGGCGACCCGCTCGTCGGTGCTCAACGAGGCACACGTACGCAACGCCAAGGCGGTGATCATCGCGACCGACAGCGACGACGCCTCGGTCCTGGTGGCGTTGACCGTACGGCAGCTCACCGCCGGGCAGGTGCGGATCATCGCCGCCGCCCGGGAGGCGGAGAACGCCCCGCTGCTCAAGCAGAGCGGTGCCCACCACGTGATCGTCTCCTCGGCCACCGCCGGCCGGCTGCTCGGCCTGTCCACTTCGGCCCCGCCGCTGATCGACGTGGTGGAGGACCTGCTCACCCCCGGCCAGGGCATGGCGCTGGCGATGCGCTCCGCCGAGCGCTCCGAGGTGGGCCGCTCACCCCGCGAGCTGGAATCGCTGGTCATCGCCCTGGTTCGGCGGGGCAAGGTGGTCACCCTGGCCGACAAGGCCGGCGCGGTCATCGAGACCGGCGACATGCTGGTGCACGTACGCGACGACCGCCCGCAGGCGACCACCGCCCCCTGATCCCTGGTCGCCCTGCCCTGACCTGTGGTCACCCTGATTTGTAGTCACCCTGATTTGTGGCCATCCTGGCCTCCGGTCGCCCTGATCGGTCGGGCGTTGGCGGCCGGTCGCAGACGTCCGATCCGTGGGGTCCGAGCCGTCACCCCTCTTCGCGTGGACAACGCGCCATCTGTGGTCACGTCCGGTAACAAATTGTCCTCCGGGTGCCACTCCAGTCCGCGCCCTTTGCTCTGCATCCATATATGCGCCAGCGACCCTGAGTGCCTGGTGCGTATACGGATGCAGAGCAAAGGCCCTCAGGGGGCGGGCGGCTTGTCGGCGCGAGATTCGCTGAATCCGCTGGTCACAGGCCTGCCAGCCTGATTGGCGGCAGTCAGGATTCACTTCAGTGCCGACATTGCCGTTACTGAACGTAGCGAATCGCGAGGAAATGGGTTCTGTTACTCCGCGTGGCGTGACGGTGCGGCCCCGGCTCTTGGTTCCAGCAACGTAGAAGGGTCCGCCACCGGTCGGTGGCGGACCCTTCTACGCGGTTCTGGCCCCTTGGCGGCCAGCCCTCCCCGACTGCTCGCTCAGGGGCGGCCGGGCGCGCCGGTCAGAGGATGGTCCAGGTGTCCCCGCTGGCGAGGAGGCCGGCGAGCTGCTGCTCCGGGGTCTCGGTGACCTTCGCCTTCGCCTCGGCGAGCTGCTCCTGCACCACGCTGTCGTACGACGGCCGGTCCACCGAGCGGAAAACTCCGATCGGGGTGTTCCGCAGGTCCAGGCCGGGCAGGCGGGACAGCGCGAAGGCGTATGCCGGGTCGGTGACCGTCGCGTCGTGCACGACGATCTCACCCGGGCTTACCGACGCGGTCTCCCGGACCTCCAGGCCGAACCCGCCGGGCGGGTGCACGACGCAGAACTGCCCGTCCTTGCCGAACGTGATCGGTTGCCCGTGCTCCAGCCGGATCAGGAAGTCGTCGCGGGTGGTCGGCTCCTTGAGCTGGTCGAACGCGCCGTCGTTGAAGATGTTGCAGTTCTGGTAGATCTCCACGAACGCCGAGCCCTGGTGCTCCGCCGCCGCCCGCAGCACGGACTGGAGGTGCTTGCGGTCCGAGTCGATGGTGCGGCCCACGAAGGTGGCCTCGGCCCCGAGGGCGAGCGACAGCGGGTTGAACGGCGCGTCGGCCGAGCCGGCCGGGGTCGACTTCGTGACCTTCCCGACCTCGGAGGTCGGCGAGTACTGCCCCTTCGTCAGGCCGTAGATCCGGTTGTTGAACAGCAGGATCTTCAGGTTGACGTTGCGGCGCAGCGCGTGGATCAGGTGGTTGCCGCCGATGGAGAGCGCGTCGCCGTCACCGGTGACCACCCAGACCGACAGGTCGGGCCGGCTGGCCGACAGGCCGGTGGCGATCGCCGGGGCGCGGCCGTGGATCGAGTGCATCCCGTAGGTGTTCATGTAGTACGGGAAGCGCGACGAACAGCCGATCCCCGAGACGAAGACGATCCGCTCGCGCGGGATGTTCAGCTCCGGCATGAACTGCTGGATCGCGGCGAGGATCGCGTAGTCGCCGCAGCCGGGGCACCAGCGCACCTCCTGGTCGGACTTGAAGTCCTTGGCGGTGAGCTTGAGGGCGACGGGCTCAGACATTCTTCAGGACCTCTTCCAGCATCGTCTCCAGCTCGTTGGCCGTGAACGGCAGGCCGCGGACCTGGTTGTAGCCGATCGCGTCGACCAGGTACTTCGCCCGGATCACGTGGGCGAGCTGGCCGAGGTTCATCTCGGGGATGACCACGCGGTCGTAGGAGCGCAGCACCGTGCCGAGGTTGGCCGGCATCGGGGCGAGGTGCCGCAGGTGCGCCTGCGCGATGGCATGGCCGCGCTGGCGCAGGCCCCGGCACGCCGCGCCGATCGGCCCGTACGTGGAGCCCCAGCCGAGCACCAGCACCCGGGCGTCGCCGTCCGGGTCCTCGACCTCGACGTCCGGCACCGGGATCGTCTCGATCCGGGCCGCCCGGGTGCGCACCATGAAGTCGTGGTTCGCCGGGTCGTACGAGATGTCGCCGGTCTTGTCGGCCTTCTCCAGGCCGCCGATGCGGTGCTCCAGCCCGGCGGTGCCCGGGACGGCCCACGGCCGGGCCAGGGTCTCCGGGTCGCGCAGGTAGGGCAGGAACGTGGTGCCGTCGTCGCCGTTGGGCTTCGTGGCGAACTCGACGCGCAGGTCGGGCAGCGACTCGACGTCGGGCAGCAGCCACGGCTCGGAGCCGTTGGCGACGTAGTTGTCGGACAGCAGGATGACCGGCGTGCGGTAGGTCAGCGCGATCCGGGCCGCCTCGATGGCCGCGTGGAAGCAGTCCGACGGCGACTTCGGCGCGATCACCGCGATCGGGGCCTCGCCGTGGCGGCCGTAGAGCGCCATGTTGAGGTCGGCCTGCTCGGTCTTGGTGGGCATGCCCGTGGAGGGACCGGCCCGCTGCACGTCGACGATGACCAGCGGCAGCTCCAGCGCCACCGCGAGGGAGATCGTCTCGCTCTTGAGCGCGACGCCCGGGCCGCTGGTGGTGGTGACGCCGAGCGAGCCGCCGTACGACGCCCCCAACGCCGCGCCGACCGCGGCGATCTCGTCCTCGGCCTGCATGGTGAGCACGCCGAAGCGCTTGTGCTTGCTCAGCTCGTGCAGGATGTCCGACGCCGGGGTGATCGGGTAGGCGCCCAGGAAGACCGGCAGCCCGGAGCGGACGCCGGCGGCCACCAGGCCGAGCGACAGGGCCGCGTTGCCGGTGATGTTGCGGTAGGTGCCCGGCCGCATCTTCGCCGGCTTGACCTCGTAGCGGACCGCGAAGTCCTCGGTGGTCTCGCCGAAGTTCCAGCCGGCCCGGAACGCCGCGACGTTCGCCGCGACCAGTTCGGGGCGGGCGGCGAACTTGCGCTCCAGGAAGCGCAGCGTCGACTCGTACGGCCGGTTGTACATCCAGGAGAGCAGGCCGAGGGCGAACATGTTCTTGGCCCGCTCGGCGTCCTTCTTGGACACCGCGAGCTCGGCGAGCGCGCCCACCGTCATCGAGGTCAGCGCCACCGGGTGCACCACGTAGCCGGCGAGCGAGTCGTCCTCGAGCGGGTTCGACTGGTAGCCGACCTTGGCCAGGTTGCGCTTGGTGAACTCGTCGGTGTTGACGATGATGTCCGCGCCCCGTGGCAGGTCGGCGAGGTTGGCCTTGAGCGCCGCCGGGTTCATCGCCACCAGCACGTTCGGCGAGTCGCCGGGGGTCAGGATGTCGTAGTCGGCGAAGTGCACCTGGAAGCTCGACACGCCCGGCAGGGTGCCGGCGGGAGCCCGGATCTCCGCCGGGAAGTTCGGCAACGTGGAGATGTCGTTGCCGAGCTGCGCGGTCTCCGAGGTGAACCGGTCGCCGGTGAGCTGCATGCCGTCGCCGGAGTCACCGGCGAACCGGATGACCACCCGGTCCAGTTGACGGATCTGCTTGGTCACGCCTGCACCTCGCTTCGCTGGGCACGGTCGCGCGGGCGGCTGAACATGATGGTGACCTCGCCTTGCCCGGCCACGTGACCTCCTTGACGCACCGCTGCACCAGACCCGCCGAGGCGGGCCCGGTCCGCTGTAGTTACCTCACCTGAGAGCCTACGTCGAATCGCGGCCCCAACCTTCTCGGAGGCCGCCCTGTGGGATGCGATCCAGCGAGATTCCACCCCGATTTGAGGTGTTTCCGTCCGCCCGCCGTAATCCAGATCACCGGTTGTGGGGTGGGCGGGAGGCAGACCCGGTCGGACCAGGACCGCCCGGGTCACTCGGTCGGTGCCGTGGACGGTCCACCCGCCGGGGCGGTCATCCGCCGCCGCAGGGAGGTGGTCGCCAGCGTGAGGGCGAAGACCACCAGCAGCGTGGAGACCACGATCAGCAGGATCGCCGTCCGCCGTACCGAGCCACCTCCGCCGTCGCCGCCGACGGCCGCGGCGTCGGCGGCGAGCACGCCCTGCGACCCGGTCGGCGCGGGCGGCGAGGCCACCGGGGTCGCCAGCGCGGCGGCGGCGGTGATCCGGAAGCTCATCTGCACCTGGCGGGCCCGGCCGCTGCGCGGGTCGAGCTGGCCGAGCACCGCGCCGGCCAGCGGGGCCTGCCGCTGCGCCTCGGGGGTCGCGGAGACCGGCAGCCGCAGCTGCGCGGTCCGGCCGGCGGCGAGGGTGCCCAGCTCGCAGCGCGTACGGGAGGGGTCGACCGTGGTGCAGCCGGACGGGGGCGTCGGCACGGTCACCCCGGCCGGCAGGACCACCTCGATCCGGCCCTCGGCGTCCACCTTCCCGGTGTTGCCCAGGCGCACGTCGAGCCCGCTCGACCCGCCACTGATGTCGAAGGAGACCGCGTCGGCGTCCAGCCTGATCCCCGGCACCGGCGGGCCGGGCGGGAAGAGCACGGCGAACCCCTCGTCGTCGCCCACCGGGCCGGGCGCGCCGGGGGCGGTCGCGGTGACCCGGACGGAGCCGCTGAGCGGCATCCGCTTCCAGGCGTCACCGTCGACGCGTACCCGGAGCAGGGTGCTGAACCGGGCGCCGGGCGCGCTGGCCCACTCCCCGCAGCGGTGCTCCCCGCCGCCGACCAGCGCGCAGCCCGTGGTGCCGGCGTCGGACAGCCCGGCCGGCAGCGTGTAGGACAGCCCGATGCGGGCGGGCGTGGCGCCCGTGTTCGTGATGGTCACCCGGAGCGTGGTCACCGTGCTCGCCGTGTTCCAGTACGCGGCGGTCAGGGTGACGTCGTCGGTCGTGACGCTGACCCCGGCCAGGGGTGCCGGCGGGGTGGCGGCGGGCGCGGAGGGCCGGACCGGCGGCACCGACGGCGCCGGGGGCGGTGCGGCGGTGGTCGGTGCGGCGGTGGTCGGCGCCGGCTGCTCCGGGGCCGTCGTCGTCGGTGCCGGCTCGGTCGTCGGGGCCGGTGGCGTGGTCTCCGGCGGCGGCGCGGTGGTCGAGGGCGCCTCGGTGGGCACCGGCCCCGTGTCCGTCGGATCCGCCGTGGGCGTGTCCCCGCCCGGCTCGCCGGCCGGCTCGGTCGCGCTGGAGGCGGCCCGGGCGGCGGTCGGTGCGGCGGTCGCCCAGCCGGGCACCGCGGCGACGGTCAGTCCGACCGCGAGGCCGATCGCCAACAGGGGCACGACGCGTCGGTCACGCGCCCGCCGGCTGGGCCGTACGTCCACGCGAGCCATCTGTCCTCCGGTGACGATGAGTGAGATCCCAATATTCGACAATTGTTGCCAGAGGGCACTAGTCCCGCCGGGAAACGAATCCGTAACGGGTTCGACCCGGGCCGCGACGAGGAGCGGTAGGCTCAGCGACCGTGACCGGTTACCTGGGCTCGTACGCGACGCTCGGGCTGTTGTTGCTCGCCAGCGTCCTCTTCTTCGTTACGGCGTTCTCGGCCAACCGGGTGTTACGCCCTGCCCGTCCGGCGGATCCCTTCGGCAAGCGCACCAGCTACGAGTGCGGCCTCGACCCCGTCGGCGCCGACTGGGCGCAGATGCAGATCCGTTACTACGTGTACGCGTACCTCTACGTGTTGTTCGCCGTGGAGTCGGTGTTCCTCTTCCCCTGGGCGGTCGTCTTCGACCGGCCGGGGTTCGGCATGGTCACGGTCGTGGAGATGGCGGTCTTCGTCGCGGTGCTGGCGCTCGGCATCCTCTACGCCTGGCGCAAGAACATCCTGCGCTGGTCCTGACCTCGGCCTCGGTCAGGCGAGGCCGCGCCGGGTCAGCGTCGGCGGACGGTCGCCCCGGATCGAGGCGACCATGTCGAGCACCCGCCGGGTGGGGCGGACCTGGTGCGCGCGGAACACCCGGGCGCCCAGCCAGGCCGAGACCGCCGTGGCCGCGAGCGTTCCCTCCAGCCGTTCGGCCACCGGCAGGTCCAGCGTCTCGCCGATGAAGTCCTTGTTCGACAGGGCCACCAGCAGCGGCCAGCCGGTGCCGGAGAGCTCGCCGAGCCGGCGGGTGATCTCCAAGGAGTGTCGGGTGTTCTTGCCGAAGTCGTGCGCCGGGTCGATCAGGATCCCGTCGGCGCGTACGCCCAGCGCGACCGCGCGGTCGGCGAGCCCGGTCACCGTCGTGAGCACGTCGGCGACCACGTCGGCGAAGGCCGCGCGGTGCGGGCGGGTCCGGGGCGCCAGGCCGCCGGCGTGCGAGCAGACCAGACCGGCGCCCGTCTGCGCCGCCACCTGGGCCAGGGCCGGGTCGGCGCCGGACCAGGTGTCGTTGAGCAGGTCGGCGCCCGCCGCCACCGCCTCCACCGCCACCTCGGCCCGCCAGGTGTCGATCGAGATCACCACGTCGGGGAAGGCGGCCCGGACGGCGGCGATGGTCGCCACCGTGCGACGGATCTCCTCGGTCACGTCGACCTCGGCGCCGGGACCGGCCTTGACCCCGCCGATGTCGATGATCTCGGCACCCTCCTCGACCGCCCGCTCCACGGCGCGCAGCGCGCTGTCCTGCGCGAAGGTCGCGCCCTGGTCGAAAAACGAGTCCGGCGTGCGGTTGACGATCGCCATCACCACCAGCTCGTCCGGGCCGAACGTGCGCCCACCGAGCCGAAGCGCCCCGGCCATGCCGCCTCCTGAAGGTCCGCCGCCGACCGTCCCCGCCGTCGGCCGATGACGACGCTAGCCGGTCCGCCCGGGTCGGGCCCCGCCGGTCCGCCGTCGCCGCCTCCCGTACGGGTGCGTCGGGCGGGGGTCTTCGGCACGGATCCGGGGCGCGGAGGGTGGCGGGGTCGCTCCCGGCGGTTCGACATGCCACGATCTGTGCATGGGTCAGGTTCTGCTCCTGCTGGTCGTGGCGTTGACCGTCGCGGCGGTCGTGTTCGGGGTGACGGTGCTGGTCTCCGGCCGGGATCCCGGCCTGGTGCCGGCCGAGCCGGACGGACGGTCCGTGCCGCTGCCGGCGTCCCGCCCGCTCGCCGAGTCCGACGTGGGCGAGGTCCGGTTCGACACGGCGCTGCGGGGCTACCGCATGGCCCAGGTCGACCACGCGTTGCGCCGGGCGGCCTACGACATCGGCTACAAGTCCGAGCTGATCGGCGTGCTGGAGGCGGAGGTCGCCGCGCTGCGCGAGGGGCGGACGGCGGATGCCGACGCCCTGCGCCGGGCGCGGGAGCAGGCGGCCGGGGCCGCCGCCGAGTCGTCGCCGGAGGCCCGGGGGACGGTGCCGGTCGGGGCCGACCGCCCGGACGCGCCGGGGGACACCGACGTGGTCGTCGCGCCGATCCCCGCGTTCGCGGGCCCGACCGCCGCATCGGCGGCGAAGGACGCGGCGCCGGCCGGCTCCGCAGCCACCGGGCACCCCGGCGACGCCGCCTTCGCCCGACCCGGCGCCGACCGCGCCGTGGACCGGACCGGCGACGCCGACACCGCCGTGGACCGGCCCGGCGCGGGCGACACCGCCGTGGACCGGCCTGACGCGGCCGACGCGGCCGTGGACCGGCCCGGCGCGGGCGACACGGCCCTGGACCCGTCCGACGCGGACGCTGACCGGACGGACGCGGGCGACGCCGCCGCGCACCGGACCGACGCGGGCGACGGCACGACGCGGCCGGCGGGTGACGCGACCAGCCCCGGCCCGGTGGTCGGGTCGGGGTCGGAGTCGAAGTGACCGGTCCGGAACCCGGGGACGACCTGCGCGAGGTGGCGCAGCCCGGCGCGGGCGAGGTCACCGCCACGGTGATCGTCGACGCGCCGGCGGAGCGGGTCTTCGCGGCGCTGACCGCCTGGGAGCGGCAGTCCGACTGGATCCCCTTCACCACCGTCCGGGTGGTCGAGGGCGACGGCGGCGAGGGCAGCCTGGTCGAGGCGGTCACGGCGCTCGGCCCCGCCGTGCTGCGTGACGAGATGCGGGTGGTCCGGGTGGACGCGCCCTACGAGGTGGGCGTGGTGCACTGCGGGAAGCTGCTGCGCGGCCCCGGCGTGCTCCGCTGCACGCCGCTGGAGCGGAACCGCACCCAGGTGGTCTGGCACGAGTGGTTCCACCTGCCCGGCGGGCCGGCGGGCCGGGTGGCCTGGCCGGTGCTCTGGCCCGGGTCGAAGTTCAGCCTCAGCCAGGCGCTGAAGAAGTTCGGTCGGCTGGTGGAGCAGGGCCGGCTTCCCTGACCGGGGCGGCCGGGGATCGTGCCCCGTCGGGCGACTTGGCTTGATCGACTCGATGTCGCCGACATCGGGGTGTCGGCGTGACCGGGACGCCCCGATGTCGGCGAACCCGGGCGGACCGGGCCCGGCGGCCGGGGCGCGGCGCGGGGCCGCAGGGCGCGGGCCCGTCGGAGCCGTGCCCTAGCGTGGACGCGTGACTGACCTGGTGATCGGCGCCGACGGGCTGCCGCGATGCGGCTGGGGGCACAGCACCCCCGACTACGCCGCCTACCACGACACCGAGTGGGGCCGGCCCCTGCGCGGCGACGACGCGCTCTACGAGCGGCTCACGCTGGAGGCGTTCCAGTCGGGGCTGTCCTGGCTGACCATCCTGCGCAAACGTCCCGCGTTCCGGCTTGCCTTCGACGAGTTCCGGATCGAGACCGTGGCCGACTACGGCGACGCCGACGTCGCCCGGCTGCTCGCCGACGCCGGCATCGTCCGCAACCGGGCCAAGATCGAGGCGGCGATCGCCAACGCCCGGGCGGCGCTGGAGCTTCCGGAGGGGCTCTCCGCGCTGCTCTGGTCCTTCGCCCCGCCGCCCCGGCCGGCCCGACCCACGTCGTTCGCGGAGGTGCCGGCGCTGACCGCCGAGTCCACCGCGATGGCCAAGGCGCTCAAGAAGCGGGGCTTCCGCTTCGTCGGCCCGACCACGGCCTACGCGCTGATGCAGGCCACCGGGATGGTCGACGACCACCTTGCGGGCTGCCACGTCGTGGCGGCGCGGGCGGCGTGATGGGATGGAGGCCATGACGACCGACACCGCGCACCGGGTGGACGGGGCGCGCCCCGCCGACGGCACGGGCGCCTGGGCGGTGCTGCTGCCCACCGGGCGCTACGAGGCCGAGCGGCTCGTCCACCACGACACGCTCGAGTTGACCGGCCTCACCGAAGCCGCCCGACCCCGCCCCGGCGACCGGGTGGCCGTGCTGGTCGACGCGCCGCCCCGGCTGGTGGCGCTGGGCCGGGTCACCGGGGCCGGCGGCGAGGAGCGGGAGGACCCGGACGACCCGCAGTCCGAGCGGGTCGAGGCGCCGCTGGTGGTGGCGTACACCCGGCGGGCCTTCGACGAGCCGGCGCCGGCCGACGCGCTGGCGCTCGACGGGCCGGTGACCGCGCTGGACCCGGCGGCCTTCCGGGCCCTGGCCGACCGGCTCGGCCCGCCGCCGCAGCGGCGCTCCTGGCTGGTCAGCCTGGACCTGCCGATCGAGGCCGCGTCGCCCGCCGAGGCGGTCCGCCTGTTCTGGGCCTACGTGCAGGAGCTGGGCCCCCGCGAGCTGCCGGCCTTCGTCTCGCCCTCCGGCGACGAGTTGGCCATGCAGGCATTCGTGCTCGGCGCGGAGGCCAACCAGGATCCGGAGGAGGACGACTGACCCGACCGGCGACGGCCGCCCGGCCCACCGCCTGCGAAACGCGGGGCCGGGCCGACCCGGGGAGGCGTCAGCGGCCCTCGAAGACCGGCTTCTGCTTGTTGACGAAGGCCAGGGTGCCGGCGCGGTGGTCGGCGGTGCCCCCGCAGATCGACTGCGCCTGCGCCTCGGCGGACAGGGCGTCGGCCAGCGTGCCCGCGTCGGCGATGGAGAGCTGCCGCTTGATCGCCCCGTACGCGACGGTCGGGCCGGCGGCCAGCCGGGCGGCCAGCTCCTGCGCGGTCGGCAGCACCTGCTCGTCGTCCTCCACCAGGCGGTTGAGCAGCCCGATCTGGCAGGCGTCCGTGGCACCCACCGGCTCGGCCAGCATCAGCAGCTCGATGGCCTTGGCGTGCCCGACCAGCCGGGGCAGCGTCCAGGAGGCGCCGGTGTCGGCGGCGAGCCCGACCTTGGCGAACGCCATCAGGAAGCTGGTCGACGGCCCGCCGATGCGGATGTCGGCGAGGAAGGCCAGCGAGGCGCCCGCCCCGGCGGCCATCCCCCGCACGGCGGCGACCACCGGCTTGGGCAGGTTGGCCAACCGGGCGGCGATCGGGTTGTAGTGCGCGCGGACGGTGTCCAGCGGGTTGCCGTCGGTGGACTCCAGGGTCTGCACGTGCTCACGGAGGTCCTGGCCGGCGCTGAACGACCGACCCGCGCCCGCGAGCACGACCGCGCGGCAGGACCGGTCGGTCTCCAGCTCGGCCAGCGTGTCGCGCAGCGCCTCCTTGAGCGCGACGTCGAGCGCGTTCATCGCCGTGGGGCGGTTCAGCGTCAGGGTGACGACGGCGTCGGTGCGGTCGACGAGCAGCGGCTCGGTCACTTCTAACGACCCTTCTGTCGGGCGATGCGGTTGCCGGAGTCGAGGCACTGCTCGACGTACCGGTCGGCGGCCGGCCGCAGCCGTGCCGCGTGCCGGTCGAAGAAACTGGCCGCGGCGGTGCCGGGCCAACGCTCGGGGAGCAGCGCCGGGGGCAACTGCGGGTCCCGGAACAGGAAGGTACGCCACGCGTGCACGAGCCGGAACCGGGCGGCGTACGCCTCCTCGTCGAGGCTGCGCACGGTGACCCCGGCCAGCAGCGGTCGCTGCTCGGCGACGAACTGCTCGTACGCCTGGCCGATCTCCGCCAGGTCCCAGGCCCGGCGCACCACGCCCATCGCGCCGGGGGTGCCGGCGGTGTGCGCGGCGGTGAACCGCTCGTAGCGCACGCCCGCCTCGTCGAGCAGCACGTCCACGTCCTCGCCGGGCCGGGTCGCCACCCAGGTGCACTCGTCCAGGGCGCCGTGGCCGAGGAAGGTCAGGTTGGCGGCGAGCCGCTGCCGGTCCCGCCGGGACAGGGGGGCCTCCAGCACCAGCAGGTCGAAGCGCCCGTCCCAGGTGATCCGGCCCGTCCGGTAGATCCGCGCCGCCGCCTCGTCCAGCCGGCGGGCGGCTTTCGGGGTGATCGAATATCCCGGCCCGGAGGTCAGCCGACACGGGTCGAGCCACCCCTGACGGACCATCCGGGAGACCGCCGTACGCACGGCGGGCGGGGCGATCCCGAGCGGCGCCAGCAGCCTGACCAGGGCGGCGACGGGTGCCCGGCCGCCCCTCGCCCGGAGGTGGTCGCCGTACAGGTCGAAGAGTGCCGACCGTGCCTGCATGACCGCACATTGTGACAGGCCTTCTCAGGATAAGCTAGATGCTGTTACATCAATGCTGCTTCGGTTTGGGTCCGGCGGTGTTCATCAGGGAAAATCGTTGGTCGACACCCCCGCGTAGGTTGCGGTGGTCAAGACGAAGTGGCTGTGGGGCAACCCACCGACCCTGGTGTAGGTCTGAGGGGAGACAACATGGCGGCGATGAAGCCGCGGACGGGCGACGGTCCGCTGGAAGTCACCAAGGAGGGCCGGGGCATCGTCATGCGCGTCCCGCTGGAGGGCGGTGGCCGGCTCGTCGTCGAGATGACTCCCGACGAGGCCAACGCGCTCGGTGACGCACTGAAGGCAGCCGCCGGCTGACCGAGGAACGGTCCGCGCGCCCGCGTGGGCCTTTCGTCAACCCCTGAGCCACCGGCCCCGCCGGTGGCTCAGGGTCTTCATTCTCCCGCGGAGCCACGCTCCGCGAGCTTTCCTGGAGGTACGGCTCCGCGTGCTCGCCATCCGTCTGCTCGCCGAGCCGGACCGGCTCGACACCCTCGTTCTGCCTGTCCGGCCAGGTGCGGCCAACGACGAACCGGCCCGACCGGCCCCGACCGGGGCGACGCTGCCCGACGGCGTGGCCGAGGAGGCCGACGCCCTGGTGCCGGCGGCCCGACTGACCGGGCGCCCCGGTGAGATCCAGGCGCAGCTGCGACCCGGGCGGGACCCGGGCCGGCTGCTGCTGCTCGGCATCGGCGAGGGCGACGAGGCGGGCTGGCGGACGGCCGGCGCAGCTCTGGCCCGGGCCGCGAAGGATGAGACACGCGTCACGTTGGCCATGCCGGCCGGTGCCACGTCGGCGGCCGTACGCGGACTGGTCGAGGGACTGCTGCTGGCCTCGTACCGGTTCCGGCTGACCGACGCCGGCACCGCCCCCGCCCTGGCGGAGGTCGACGTCGTGATGACCGACCCGGACGCGCACAGCGCGACCCTGGAGGTGGCCCGGACGACGGCCCGGATGACCTGGTTCGCGCGCGACCTCACCAACACCCCCTCGTCGGTGAAGAACCCGCAGTGGTTCGCCGACCAGGTCGCCGCCCTCGCCGCCGACGTGCCGGACCTGCACCTGCGGGTCCGCGAGCCGGAGGAGCTGGCGGCCGAGGGCTTCGGCGGGATCCTGGCCGTCGGGGGCGGCTCGGCCAGCGGCCCGCGCCTGGTCGAGCTGGACTGGCGGCCGGCCGACGCGCGTACCCACGTGGTGCTGGTCGGCAAGGGGATCACGTTCGACACCGGCGGCATCTCGATCAAGCCGGTGGCGTCGATGAAGCTGATGCGCAAGGACATGGCGGGGGCCGCGGCGGTGGTCGCGGCGACCCTCGGCGCGGCGGCCCTGCGCCTGCCGGTCCGGGTCACCACGCTCGCGCCGCTGGCGGAGAACATGCTCAGCGGCTCGGCGTTCCGTCCGGGCGACATCATCCGCCACTACGGCGGCACGACCAGCGAGACCACCAACTCCGACGCCGAGGGGCGGCTGGTCCTGGCCGACGCGCTCGCGTACGCCGTCGCCGAACTCCAGCCCGACCTGCTGGTCGACCTCGCCACGCTCACCGGGGCGAACGCGGTAGCGCTGGGCAAGCGCACCGGCGCCCTCTACAGCGACAACGACGGGCTCGCCGCGGACGTGCTGGCCGCTGTCGCCGCCGCCGGCGAGGCCGCCTGGCGGATGCCGCTGCCCGCCGACTACGCCGAGCACCTCGGCAGCGACCTGGCCGACCTGCACAGCTCGCCGGATCGGGGCGCCGGGTCCGTGATGGCCGCGCTCTACCTGCGGGAGTTCACCGGCGGGCTGCGCGACCGGTGGCTGCACGTGGACATGTCCGCGCCGTCGTGGGCCGACGGCGACGACGCCGAGCTGACCCGGGGCGCGACCGGCTGGGGCGTACGCTCGCTGCTGCGCTGGCTGGGCTCGCTGGGTTGACCGCCCGGCGGCGCCCGCCCCCGGCGGGCCCCCGGTCAGCGGCGGGTCAGCACTTGACGGCGGCGAGCAGCCCGTGGCCGACCGGCAGCAGCGCCGGGATCCAGTGCTCGGACTCCCGGATGGCCTTGATCGCCTCGCGGACGGTCACCGTCTCGACGTCCCGGGCGGCGGGGTCACCGATCCGGCCGCCGGCCAGCGTGCCGTTGAGCGCGACCACGCCACCGGGGCGCAGCAGCCGCAGCGCGGCGTCGACGCAGGCGGCGAATCCGGTCGCCTCCGCGTCCACGAAGACCAGGTCGTACGCGCCGTCGGCGAGCCGGGGCAGCACGTCCAGCGCCCGGCCGGTGATGATCCGGGTGCGGCCGGCGGCGAATCCCGCCTCGGTGAAGATCCGTCGGGCGATCCGCTGGTGCTCGACCTCGACGTCGATGGTGGTGAGTACGCCGTCGGCGCGCATCCCGCGCAGCAGCCAGACCCCGCTGACTCCCGTGCCGGTGCCGATCTCCACCACCGCCCGGGCGCTGCCGGCGGCGGCGAGCAGCCGCAGCGCCGCGCCGGCGCCGGGGGTGACCGCCTCCAGGCCGACCTCGTGGGCCAGGCTGCGGGCGGTGCGCAGGACGAGATCCTCGGTCACGTACGACTCGGCGAAGTGCAGGGTCTGGGCCGTCGAATTGCCGGAACCGGCGACCGTGGCGATGGGACACCTCCGGGCGGCATGCGTGGTGCGGGGGCGGGTGGGCACTGTGAGCCTAGAGGCGACGTCGAACGGGCGCAGCCGCGCGTCCGCCACCCGACGATCACGGTCGGCAACCGGTGACTCCATCCGCGGCATCCGTGTAATCCTGGAAGCGGTGTTCCGGCCAGCGCGACCGGGCGACGCTGTCGCCGGGTCCGTGGAGCGCGGGATCCGGGGATGGACTGGGAGGGCACCGACGTGACCGACGGCTGGGACTGGCGCCAGCCCGGGGGAACTCCGGCGCCGGCGCGACCGCCGGTGCCCGGACACCCGCCGGTGGGGTCGCCGCCGACGCCTCAGGGCGTCGGGGGCGGCACGACTTCGCCCTGGTGGTCCGACGCGCTGGCCGACCCGTGGCGCGACCCGACCGCGCCGGCCGCCGTGGTGCTGCCGGCCGCGCCGAGCCCCGGCACCGAGCCGGAGCCGGTCAGCGACCCGGACGCCCCGGGCCGGCCGACGCTGCGGCAGCTCCTCCTCATCCCGTTGATCACCGCGCTGCTCGCGGGCAGCCTGGGCGGCGCGCTCGGGTACGCCTTCGCGGTGCGCGGGGGCGCCGTGGCCGGCACGGTGCTCGGCGCGGACCCGCAGGCGCCCGGCCTGGCCCAGCGCAGGCCCGAGTCGCTGGCCGGGGTCGCCGAGCGGGTGCTGCCCAGCGTGGTGACCGTCCGGGTGGCGGGCCTCGGCGGCACGAGCGAGGGCTCCGGCTTCATCGCCAGCGCCGACGGGCACGTCATCACCAACGACCACGTGGTCGCGGGGGCGACCGGCAAGGCGTCGGTGGTCTTCAACGACGGCAGTTCGGCCCCGGCGACCGTCGTCGGGCAGGACCCGGAGTCCGACATCGCGGTGATCAAGGTCTCCCGGACGGGCCTGCGGCCGGTCGAGTTCGGCGACTCCGACGCGCTGGCCGTGGGCGACCCGGTGTTGGCCATGGGCTCGCCGCTCTCGCTGGCCAACACGGTCACGGCCGGCATCGTCAGCGCCCTGGACCGGACGATGCGGGCCGGCGAGCCCGGCGGCCCGACGCGCTACTACGCGGCGATCCAGACCGACGCGGCGGTCAACCACGGCAACTCGGGCGGTCCGCTCGTCGACGGCGCGGGCCGGGTGATCGGGGTCAACTCGACGATCAAGTCGCTGGTCTCCGAGGGGCAGGAGGCGGGCAACATCGGCCTCGCCTTCGCCATCCCGATCAACCAGGCCAAGCGGATCACGCAGGACATCATCGGCACCGGCAAGGCCCGGCGCACGGTGATCGGTGCCCAGGTCGGCGGGTCCGGCGCGGGCACCGGAGGAGCCGGCGTACGCCTGGCGGCCGTGGAGCCGTCCGGCCCGGCGGCCGGCGCGGGGCTGCGGGCTGGTGACGTGATCCTGAAGCTCGACGGTCGGCCGATGACCGAACCGACCGACCTGATCGCCCTGGTCCGGAAGTTCGCGCCCGGCGCGGTGGTGACCGTGGAGTACCGCCGGGGCACCAACCGGCAGAACGTCTCCGTGACCCTGGCCGCTGACGCCAAGTAGGGACCGGTCACCCCCTCCCCGGCCGGTGCCCCACGTGCGTAGTCTTGCTGCTGACGCCGAAGGAGGCCCGCGCAGTGTTCGAGAACCTGAACTGGTGGGAGATCGGTGCGCTGCTGCTCCTGGCGCTGCTGATCTTCGGTGACCGGCTGCCCGCGGTGATCAGCGACGGCCTGCGCATGGTGCGCAACCTGCGCGCGATGGCCAGCAGCGCCACCACCGACCTCAGTCGCGAGCTGGGCACCGACATCCAGCTGGAGGACCTGCACCCGAAGGCGTTCATCCGCAAGCACCTGCTCAGCGAGGAGGACGAGCAGGCGATCCGGAAGCCCCTCCAGGGCGTCTACGACAACCTGCGGGCGGACGTCACCGGCGTGCACAACGAGCTGAAGGACGTGGCCTCCGCCGCCGACGTGCGCGCGAACGGCAGCCGCCCGGCGACCGCCACCGGCGCCGCCCCGGCCCCCGCCCCCCGGGTCAGCTACGACGACGCGACCTGATCCCGGGGCAGCTGTACGACGACGCGAGCTGACCCCTGGTCAGCGGCGAGGTCGCGCCGGCCCGGCCCCGGCCCGCCTCGGCGTCGCCACGGACGGCGACGGGGGCGGCGCTCCCGGGGGAACGCCGCCCCCGTGCGGGTGGCGACAGTGCCGGCCGTGGCCGGCGTACGGTCAGCGGCCGGCGGGCTTGAGGCCCAGCGGCTTGCCGAGCAGCGACTCCCGGCGCAGGGCGAGCCGGTCGGCGACCTGGCCCAGCGCCTTCGCGGCCGGCGACTCCGGCTCGGCCAGCACGATCGGGGTGCCCACGTCGCCGGCCTCGCGCACGCGGGTGTCGAGCGGGACCTGCCCGAGCAGCGGCACCTGCGCGCCGATGGTCTTCGTCAGCGACTCGGCGACCGCCTGGCCGCCGCCCGCGCCGAAGACCTCCATCCGGGAGCCGTCCGGCAGCTCCAGCCAGGACATGTTCTCGATGACGCCGACCACGCGCTGGTGGGTCTGCAACGCGATCGCCCCGGCCCGCTCGGCCACCTCGGCGGCGGCGGTCTGCGGGGTCGTGACGATCAGGATCTCGGAGTTGGGCAGCAGCTGGGCCAGGGAGATCGCCACGTCGCCGGTGCCCGGGGGCAGGTCGAGCAGGAGCACGTCCAGCTCGCCCCAGTAGACGTCGGCGAGGAACTGCTGCAACGCCCGGTGCAGCATCGGGCCGCGCCACACCACGGCGGCGTTGCCGGCGGTGAACATGCCGATCGAGATGACCTTCACGCCGTGCGACTGCGGCGGCATGATCATGTCCTCGACGCGGGTCGGGCGGCCGTCCGCGCCGAGCATCCGGGGCACCGAGTGGCCGTAAATGTCGGCGTCGACCACGCCGACGGAGAGCCCGCGGGCGGCCAGCGCGGCGGCCAGGTTGACCGTCACGCTGGACTTGCCGACGCCGCCCTTGCCGCTGGCGACCGCGTACACGCGGGTGCGGGAGCCCGGCTGGGCGAACGGGATGACCGGCTCCTGGGAGGCGCCGCCGCCGCGCAGCTTCGCCTGGAGCTCCTGGCGCTGCTCGGGGCTCATCACGCCGAACTCGATCGTCACGCCGGTCACCCCGGGCACCGCGCCGACGGCGGCCGTGATGTCCGAGCGCAGCTTGTCCTTCAGCGGGCAGCCGGCGACGGTGAGCAGCAGCTCGACCCGTACGACGCCGTCGTCGCCGACCTCGGCGGAGCGGACCATGCCCAGTTCGGTGATGGGCCGGCGGATCTCCGGGTCGTTGACGGTGGCCAGCGCGGCCTGGATCGCGTCGGAGACGGTGCTGACGGGTGCTGACATGCCCGCAATGCTACGTCGGCGGCCCTGCCCCACCGCCGTCAGCGGGGGGCGGTGTGAGCGAATCGATGGCGACGGCTGCGCTGGGCGGCATACCGGACGAAGCGGGACGATCGCGTCGGTCCCGCTGCGCCGGTCCTCCGGGGCGGGCGGCGTCCGGGCCGCTCAGGCCTCGGCCTCCCGGCCCTCCGGGCGGCCGTCGTGGGCATGATCGCCGTCCAGGTCGTCGCGGGGCTCCTCCAGCCCGTCGCCGTGCTGCGGGACCCTGTCCTGCTGCCGGCGTTCCAGCCGCTGCCGGCGCCGGCCCGCCTCGTCCAGCTCCTCGGCCAGCCGGGCCAGCTCCGAACGGAGGAAGTCCCGGGTCGCGACCTCGCCCATCGCGTTGCGCAGCGCGGCGATCTCCCGCGCCAGGTACTCCGTGTCGGCCTTCTGCATGGTCGCCCGGCGGCGATCCTCCTCCAGGGAGACCCGGTCCCGGTCGGCCTGCCGGTTCTGCGCCAGCAGGATCAGCGGGGCCGCGTAGCTGGCCTGGAGGGACAGCACCAGGGTCAGGAACGTGAAGGTGTACGGGTCGAAGCGCAGGTGCGCCGGGGCCAGGGTGTTCCAGCCGAACCACAGCGCGATCACGATCGTCATGTAGACGATGAAGTTCGCGGTGCCCATCCCCCGGGCGATCCCCTCGGACCACCGGCCGAAGGCCTCCGGGTCGAACCGGGGCAGCTTGACGCCCCGGGGCTCGCGCGGCTGGTCGAGCCGCTGCGCCCGTCGCTGCTCAGCCATCCGCGCCGTCCAGCGTCGGCCCGACGGTGGACGGGCGCTCGGCGGCGTCCCGGTCCCGCCAGTCCCGGGGCAGGAGGTGGTCCAGCACGTCGTCGACCGTGACCGCGCCGACCAGCCGGTTGTTGCGGTCGATGACGGGCATGGCGACCAGGTCGTACGTGGCCATCCGGCGGGTGATCTCCGGCAGCGGGGTGGTCGGCCGCAGCGGGTCGATGTCGTTGACCACGATGCCGCCGAGCAGGTCGGCCGGCGGCTCGCGGAGCAGCCGCTGGAAGTGCACCATACCGAGGTAACGGCCGGTCGGCGTGGTCATCGGCGCCCGGGACACGAAGACCTGCGCGGCGATCGCGGGGGAGAGCTGCGGTTCCCGGATCCGGGCCAGGGCCTCGGCGACGGTGGCGTCCGGCGGCAGGATGACCGGCTCGGAGGTCATCACGCTGCCTGCCGTTCCCGGCGTGTACTTGAGCAGCTGACGCACCGGATCGGCCTCGCCCGGCTGCATCAGGTCGAGCAGCACGTCCTGCTCGGGCGGCGGCAGCTCACTGAGCAGGTCGGCGGCGTCGTCCGGGTCCATCTCCTCCAGCACGTCGGCGGCCCGCTCGCGGTCCAGCGCGGCCAGGATCTCCACCTGGTCGCGTTCCGGCAGCTCGCTCAGCACGTCGGCCAGGCGCTCGTCGTCCAGCGCGGCGGCGACCTCGTTGCGCCGGGTGTCGGGGAGGTCCTGGAGGGCGTTGGCGAGGTCGGCGGGGCGCATGTCCTCCAGCACCGAGAGCAGGTTGGCCGTGCCCCGGCTGTCGGCGATGCCGCTCAGCCCGCGTACCCGCTCCCACTCGACCTGGTGCAGGTGGCCCCGGCGGGTCAACCGGCCGGTCTGCTCGCGTACGGCGACCCGGGCCAGCGACCACTCGCCGCCCCGGCTGCACTCCATCGCCACGTCGACCACGGAGCCCGACTGCCCGCCGGGCTCGACCTGCACCCGGCGGTCCAGCAGCTCCTGGAGCACGAGCAGCTCGTTCGGGCGCTTCTCGAAGCGGCGCAGGTTGAGCGTGCCGCTGCCGAGCACCACCGCGTCGGCGTCGATGGAGGTGATCCGGTTCAGCGAGAGGAAGATGCGCCGCCGCATCGGCATCTCGGCGACCAGACCGACCACCTCGGGCGGGCGTTGCGTCGGCCGCAGCCTGCCCACCGCGTCGCGGACCCGGCCCACCTGGTCGCCGTTGGGATCGAAGACGGCCACCCCGGCGAGCCGGGCGAGGTAGACCCGGGTCGGCGTGCTCACGGGCACCAGCCTAAGCGCCTAGTGTTTATCAACATGTCGACCTTGGCCTACGAGATCGTGGACGTCTTCACCGACCGCCCGTTCGCCGGCAATCCGCTGGCGGTGGTGTTCGGCGCCGAAGGGCTTGCCACCGAGCAGATGCAGGCGCTCGCGCTGGAGTTCAACCTCTCCGAGACGGTGTTCGTGCTCCCGCCCACCCAGGTCGGCGCCACCTACCGGGCCCGCATCTTCACCCCGGCCGAGGAGCTGCCCTTCGCCGGTCACCCCAGCGTCGGCGCGGCGGTGACCGCCAGCCGCCGTGGCATGTTCGGTGTGGGGCAGATCACCCAGGAATGTGGGGCGGGCGTGCTGCCGATCGAGGTGACCGCGACCGGGGCCACGCTCACCGGCGGCGTACCCACCCTCGGTCCCGAGCTGGACCCGGAGCCGCTGCTGGAGATGGCCGGCCTGGACGCGGCCGACCACGTCGGCCCGGCGCCCCGGGTGGCCGGCTGCGGGCTGGAGTTCCCCTACCTCCCGGTCCGCCCGGACGCGGTGGCCCGCGCACGGGTCAACGCGGCGGCGGCGCAGCGGTACGGAGTGGAGCACGTCAGCGTCTTCTCCTGGGACGCCGCCGCTCAAACCGCGCACGCCCGGGTCTTCGTCCCCGGGTTGGGTGTGCCGGAGGACCCGGCCACCGGTTCGGCGGCCCTGGGCCTGGGGGTGTGGCTGGTCGCCAGCGGCCTGCTGCCCGCCGACGGGCGCGCGGAGTACACCGTCCACCAGGGCATCGAGATCAACCGCCCGTCCGTGCTGGCCTGCACGGTGACCGCCGAGGACGGTCAGGCGGTGGGCGCCACCGTGGCCGGGCACGTCGTACCGGTGGCCCGGGGCGAGATCATGGTCCCGCCGTTCGTCGGCTGACCTGCGCGATCCGTGCCGCCGGACCGGATCGTCCGGCGTCGTGCCCGTGCCGTGCGGCCCGACCGCGTCCACGGCGGCGCGCGGCCGGGCCCCGGGCGGCACTGACGGGACGGGGGCGGATGCGGGAGGATGCGAGGGTGACCGACCCGGAGCGGACCAGCACGCCGCTGGTCGACGAGGCGATGAAGAAGGCCGCCGTGGCCTGGGTGAGCGTGCCCGGCGGGCCGGCGCTCGCGCTGTGGTGCCTGCCCCTGGAGGGGGCGCTCTTCGTGGTCAGCGGCCCCGGGGAGCAGTCCGCCCCGGGTCTGGCCGACGCGACCGAGGCGCAGGTCACCCTGCGCGGTGACCACGGCGGGCGGATCGTCACCTGGCCGGCGCGGGTGAGCCGCCTGGCGCCCGGCACCGAGCACTGGGAGACGACCGCGCCGCTGGTGGCCGCGAAGCGGCTCAACGCGCCCGGGCCCACGGCCGAGCTGGTGGAGCGCTGGGCGGCCGAGGGCTGCGCGGTGAACCGGCTGGAGCCGGCCGGCGAGCCGCTCGCCGGCGCCGGGCTGCCCGCGGGCTCGCTGGCCGAGGTGCCCCGCGAGACGCCGGCGGTCCGGGCGACCCGCAAGCCGTTCCGCCTGCACCGGGTCCGCCGCCGCTGAGGCGTCCGGCCCGGGTCCCGGGCTTCACGCGGGGACGCAACCCGCCGGCTCGGGCACACCCGCCCGCCCCGGCACCCCGTCGACGAGGCCGACCACCTCGTCGAGCGAGCGCAGCACCGGCCCGGTCCAGGCCTCGTCGGCGTTGAACACCATGTGGCCGGCCAGGTCCGGCGCGGCCAGCCGTACGGCTGTCATCCCGGCCCGCTCCGCCCCGGTCAGCTCCTGGCTGCCGCCGTCGCCGACGTAGAGGCAGTCCGCCGGCGCCAGGTCGAGCCGCCGGCACGCCGCCTGGTAGAGCGCCGGGTCCGGCTTGCAGCGCCCCACCTGCACGGAGTAGACCCGCACGTCGAGCAGCGGGGCGATCGGCAGTTGCGGCAGGAACGCCGGCAGCTCGTGCGTGCAGTCGCTGATCACTCCCGTACGCAGGCCGAGCCCCCGCAGCGCGGCGAGCGTGGGCACCGCCTCGTCGCGCAGCCGGGTGTCGGCGCGGATGGCCCGGTGGCGGGAGGCGACCGCCGAGCGGACGGCGTCGTCGGAGGGGTGCACCCCGGCCTGCTCGCAGACCCAGCGCAGGGTCGCCTCGGCGTTGCCGAGCCGCCCGCAGGCCCGCTCGTAGTAGGTGCGGTCGAGCACGTCGACGAGCGTGCGCGGGGCGCAGCCCAGCAGCTCGGCGGTCGACCGGTGGGCCTCGCCCCGCTGGACGGAACGGGTCAGCGTGCCGAAGAAGTCGAACAGGACCGCCTGGTAGGTGGGCATGGGGGAGCGCCTCCGGGCGGTAGGGGAATCGCCGGCGCGGACAGGCATGATCGTAACGGAGCGCTGACGTTCCGTGTCGGCCTGTGGCGTGTGAGGATTGCTCCCCGTGTCCCCCGCAGCGCACCGCCCGTCGTTCCACCCGGCGACCACCGGGGCGCTCGTCCTGGCCGTGGTCGCCGTCTCGTCGTCCGCGCCGCTGGTGGCCGTCGCGGCGGCGCCGGCGCTGGCCGTCGCGTTCTGGCGCAACCTGCTCTCGGTCGCCGTGCTCGGCCCGTTCTCGGCGGCCCGGCGACGCGCCGAATTCCGGTCGCTGACCGTCGGCGCCGGCCGGCGCGAGGGTGTCTACTGCGTGCTGTCGGGGGTCGCGCTCGCCGCGCACTTCGCCACCTGGATGCCCAGCACCAAGCTCACCTCGGTCGCGGCGGCGACCGCGCTCTGCGCCACCCAGCCGGTCTGGCAGGGGCTGATCGCCCGCGCCCAGGGCCGCCGGCTGCCGGGCGCCGTCTGGGTCGGCATCGGGGTGGCGGTCGCGGGCGCGGTGGTGGCGACCGGGGCGGACTTCGCCGTCTCCGGCCGGGCCGTGGCCGGCGACCTGCTCGCGGTGGCCGGCGGCCTGTTCGCGGCGGTCTACACCGCGCTCGGCGAGCGGGCCCGTACGACGATCAGCACGACCACCTACACCACCGTCTGCTACGGGGTCTGCGCCCTGGTCCTGCTCGTGGTCTGCCTGGTCGGCCGGGTGCCGCTGACCGGCTTCGACACCGGCACCTGGCTCGTCGTGCTGGCCCTGGTGGCCGGGGCCCAGTTGCTCGGGCACTCGATGTTCAACTACGCCCTGAAGAAGGTCTCGGCGACCACGGTCAGCGTGCTGGCCCTGCTGGAGGCCCCGGGCGCGGCCCTGATCGGCTGGGCCTGGCTGGGGCAGCTGCCCGGGGTGACCGCCCTGGCCGGACTGGGGCTGCTGCTGGCCGGCGTCGCCGTGGTGGTGCTCGGCGGCGCCCACTCGGCCCGCCGGGTCCGCCCGGTCGCCACCGCCGTCCCCGCCGACGCCGGCCCACCGCCCGACTGACCGCCGAACGGCCTCCTGCCGCCGAACGGCCTCCTGCCGTCGGACGGCCACCTGGCCCGCCGCCGTCCACCCCTGCCGCCCCGTCCACCCCTGGCGCCGGACGGCCACCCGACCGGCGAACGGCCACTCTTTGGCGCGGGAACGGCCGTTCCGCCTGCCGGATCCGGCGGCGTCCGTGAGAGTGCGAGGGAGGGCACACGGCGGCGGGACGGCGGATGGCGGAGCGGGACGGCGACAAGGGCGGCACCATCGTCACGCCGTCGGCCGAGTTCCCGCCGCTCGATCCGGACGAGCTGCGGGCCCTACGCCGGATCGGTGACCGGTGGCGGAACGCCCGGCGGGGACGACCGCCCGGCGCGGACACGCTGCCGGTGGACCCGACGCTGCGCCGGCACCCCGACCGGCCGGCCCCGACGCGGTTCGGCCGCCTCGCCCCGATCGCGATGTTCCGGATCGCGGAGCCGGACGAACTGGTCGCCGCCGCGCCGGCCAACCTGCCCGGCAGCCGGCTCGGCCGGGCGAGCACCCGGCTGCGGCGGGCGCTGTTCGGGCCGCCGCTGAGCAGCGCCGCAGTGGTCTACGAGCGGATGCGCAAGCTGGTGGCCCTGCCGGTGCTCTCCTCCGACCTGCTCAGCTCGGTGGCGTACGGGCCGGAGGCGATGCTCGCCGTGCTGCTGCTCGCCGGCAGCGGGGCGCTCGGGCTGTCCCTGCCGCTGGCCGCCGGGCTGGCACTGCTCATGATCGCGGTCGGCGTCTCCTACCGGCAGACCGTCGCCGCCTACCCGCACGGGGCCGGGTCGTACATCGTGGCGGGCGACAACCTGGGCGCGGGGGCGGGGCTGGCCGCGGCGGCGGGACTGATGACGGACTACGTGCTCACCGTGGCGGTGTCCGTCTCCGCCGGCGTCCGGGCGATCACCTCGGCGATGCCGGGACTGGCCGCCTGGACGGTGCCCCTCGGGCTGGCCGTGATCGGTCTGCTGCTGGCGGGCAACCTGCGCGGCGTACGGGCCGCCGGCAACCTCTTCGTGCTGCCCACGTACGCCTTCGTGGTCGCGCTGCTGGCTCTGCTCGCGGTCGGCTGGTTCCGCGCGGCCGGGCGGGGTTTCGTCCCGGTCGCCCCGCCGCCGGTGCCGGCCGTGGAGGGGCTGGGGCTGCTGCTGGTGCTCCGCGCGTTCTCCTCCGGCGCGGTCTCGATGACCGGCATCGAGGCGGTCTCCAACGCGGTTCCGGCGTTCCGGCCTCCCGAGTGGCGCAACTCGCGCACCACGCTCACCTGGATGGTCGCGATGCTGGTGCTGTTCTTCGGCGGCCTCGTCGGCCTGATCCACCTGTCCGGGCTGGTGCCCACCGCCGAGCAGTCGCTCCTCTCCCAACTGGCCCGGGTCACCTTCCCCAGCGGTCCCTGGTACGCCCTGATCCAGGCTGCCACCGCGTTGATCCTGCTGCTGGCCGCGAACACCGCCTTCAACGGCTTCCCCCGCCTGCTCTTCTTCATGGCCCGGGACGGGCACGCGCCGCGCCGGTTCCTGCACATGGGCGACCGGCTCGCCTTCAGCAACGGGCTGGTGGCGCTCACCGTCGCGGCGGCGGTGATCCTGGTGGCCTTCCGCGGGCACACCGAGGCGCTGATCCCGCTCTACGCGGTCGGGGTGTTCCTCGCCTTCACCCTGTCCCAGGCCGGGATGGTGCGGCACTGGCGACGCCGGCGCGGCCCCGGCTGGCGCCGCCGGGCGACGGTCAACGCGGTGGGCGGCACCTTCTCCGGCCTGGTGCTGGTCACCGCCGCGGTCACCAAGTTCACCGAGGGCGCCTGGGTGGTGGTCGTCGCCGTGCCGCTGCTGGTCCTGCTGTTCCGGGCCATCCACCGGCACTACCGGCGGCTGCACCGGTCCCTGGCGCTGCACCCGCCGCCGAGTGGTCCGGCGCCCGGGCCGCCGGTGGTGCCGGCCCCGCCGCCCGCCGCCGGGCCCGCCGCGCCGGAGGACGAGGAACTGCCCGAGCAGGTACGCCACCTCGTGGTGGTGCCGGTCGCCCGGCTGAACCGGGCCTCGCTGCGGGCCCTGGCGTACGCGGCCTCGCTCGGGCAGCCGACGCTGGCCGTGCACATCGCCCCCGAGGAGCCGGAGGCGGACCGGTTCCGGGAGCAGTGGCGGGTGTGGGGCGACCACCTGCGGCTGGAGACGATCGTGTCCCCGTACCGGGCGGTGGTCGGGCCGCTCGCGCACTACCTGGAGGCCCTGCACGCCTCCCGGGCCGACCTGGTGCTGACCGTCGTCGTGCCGGAGGTGGTGGTGCGCAGCCGCTGGCACCGGCTGCTGCACAGCCGCACCGAGCAACGGCTGCGCACGGCGCTGCGCCGGCTGCCGGGGGTGGTGGTCACCAGCCTCCCGGTGCACCCGGGCGGGTAGCGGCCCGGGGGACGGCTGCGGCGCGGGTCGTCAGTCGCGTCGGGCGAGCACGGCGACCCGGGGCAGCGCCTCCGGGGCGGGTACCGGGGTGAGCAGGTCGTCGATGGCGGCGACGTGGCTCGTCGTCCAGCCGGCGTCGGCCAGGGCGGAGAGGACGTCGGCCACGGGGTGGGCGGTGTTGGTGATCGTCGTGGTGAAGGGGGCCGTGCGGCCGTCGTCGGTGCGTAGCTCCCCGGTGACGTGCAGCGGGCGGCGGTCGCCGTCGAGCGGGCCCCGGGCCACCTCGACCGAGACGGTGCCGTCCTGCCTGGCGACCGGGGGGACGTCGGCGAGGAGTCCCTTCGTCGTGGACATGTCGAAGCCGAACCAGCCGCCCGGCGCGACCGCCCGGTGCACGCAGCGCAGGTAGGCCCGGACCCGGTCGATGTCACCGACGTGGTTGAGGACGTCGTACGTGGAGACCGCGAACGCGCAGGGGCGCGGCACCTCGAAGTCGGCGGCGTCCGCGGCGATGAGCACCGCGTCGGTGCCGGCCAGCCGTTCCCGGGCGCGGGCGATCATCGCCGCGGAGACGTCGACCCCGACGACCCGGTAGCCGGCGGCGGCGAACCGGGCGGCCACGATGCCGGTGCCGCAGCCGACATCCAGCAGGCTCAGCTCCGACCCGGGTGCGACGTGCGCGTGCAGCCGCAGCCACGCCTCACCCATCCGCTCGGGGTACGGCGCCCAGAAGCGGTCATACGCCGTGACGAAGGCGTCAACGTACTCGGCCATCGGGTTGCCTTTCGTAGTGCCGGACGGTGGAATTGGCCAACGGGACGAGCGCGGCCACGAAGATCACGGCGGCCAGGGCGAGCAGGGCCGTCCGCACGCCGATCGCGGGCACGACGAGACCGGCGGCGATCATGACGGGCGGGCCCAGTCCCACCGCCCCCAGCCACTCGTACGCGCTCACGCGGGACATCGCCTCCGTCGGCACCTCGGACTGGACGGTCGTCTCCCACAGCACCCCGAAGACGTCGAAGGCGACCCCGGCCAGCACGGCGGCGAGGATCACGAACGGCAGGGCGGCACCGGCTCCGAGCAGCAGCGCCGGCAGCCCCAGCAGCGACACGGCGAGGACGGCCGTACGCAGGGGGCGGGTCGTCCTGATCCGCATCGCCACCAGCACGCCGGCGAACATGCCGACCGCGTACCCGGCCAGGACGCCGGACCAGGCGCCCGCGCCGCCCAGGTGCGCCCTGGCGAGCAGCGGCCCCGCGAGCCCGAAGGTGACCCCGACGGCGGCGTTGACCACCGCTGCGGCGAGCACGATCTGCCACAGCCATCGCCGCCGGACGAACTCGCGCCAGCCGTCGCGCAGTTCGGCCGGCAGGTTCCGCCCGGCCGGCCGGGTCGTCGCGGCCAGGCGCAGCCGCGCGAGGAGTCCGGCGGCGACGGCGAACGTCGCGGCGTCGAGGGCCAGCGCCCAGCCCGGCCCGAGCCAGGTGATCAGGGCGCCGCCCGCCGTGAAGCCCGCCACCGTGGCGGTGTTCGTGCCGAGCCGCAGCAGGGCGTTGCCGCGCTGGCGCGCCTGCGGCGCGACGAGTTCGGCGGTCAGCCCGTTGAGCGAGGGCAGCAGCAGCGCGGAGGCGGTGCCGGCGACGGCCGCGCAGCCGGCGAGGGCGGCGACGCCGGCCCGCCCGGTCAGCACGAGGACGGTCATCGCGCCGTACGCCGTACCGCACATCAGCTCCGCCGCCACGAGTACGCGGTGGCGCGGCAGCCGGTCGCCGATGACGCCGCCGAGCAGCATCAGCGCGATCCGGGGCACCGAGATCGCGGCGAGCACGAGCGACAGCGCCGTGGGCGATCCGCCGGGAAGGTCGAGCACGGCGAAGGTCAGCGCGAGCGGGCCCATCGCGTTGCCGAAGACGGAGACCGTCCTGGCCGTGGCGAACAGGACGAACCGGCGCTCGCGCAGCGGGTCCGCCGGGCGGTCCACGGACGCGACGGTGTCGGTCATGGCCGGTCCGGGCGGACGATCGCCTGCCACCGCGCCACCGGCTCGCCGGCGTCGAGCACGTGCAGCAGCGGCCGGCGGGCCACCACGGGGCACACGTGCCCGGGCAGCACCCGCAGCTCGTCGCCCACCGACACCGAGCCCGCGTCGACCGGTCCCCCGTCGGGTGCGGTCAGCACGACACCGCTCATCCAGGTCTGGTCGGCGCCCGCCAGCAGCTCGTCGGCGTCGGTGCGCAGCACCTGCCCGTCGGTGCCGGTGACGGTCGTGGTGACGGATATCGCGACCGCCCCGGGGTCGCACTCGCCCAGCCGGGCGAACCCGCCGTCGAGCAGCGCGTACGCCCCGGCACAGACCTCGGTCACGCCGGCGACGTCCAGGACGCCGGCGAGGGTCGGGGTGCCCCCGACGCTGACGGCCGGGCAGGGCGACCCGGCCGCGCGGATCCGCTCGGCGACCGACACCAGCAGGCGCGCCTGGCGGCGGCCCAGCTCGACCCGGTCGCGCGCGGCGGCGGGGTCGGTGATCCCCACGTAGCCGGTGACGCCCGCCATCCGCAGCCCGCCGGTCCGCGCGATCGTGGCGGCCAGCCCCACGGCGGCGTCGGGGTCGACACCGACGCGGTGCAGACCGGTGTCGACCTCGACGCGTACGCCGAGTTCGACGCCGTGGGCCTCGGCCGCCGCGCCGAGCCCGGCCACCGCGTCGGGGTGGTCCACGTGCACCGTCACCGCGCAGTGCCGCGCGAGCCGGGCGAACCTGGTCCACCGCCACGCGTCACGCCAGGGCCACGCCACCGTCACGTCCGTCACGCCCACCGCCACGTAGGCCTCGGCCTCGGCCGCCGAGTGCACCGCGACGCCCACCGCGCCCGCGGCCACCTGCCGGGCGGCGATCTCGGGGCTCCGGTGCCCCTTGACGTGCGCGCGCAGGGCGACGCCGGCCTCGGCCACCCGCCGGCCGTACCGCGCGACGTTCGCGTCCAGCCGGGCCAGGTCGACGGTCACCCGCGGCGTCATTCGCCGCGCCCGTGCCAGGCGTCCGGCGGGAAGGAGAACGCCGCGTCGCCACCGGCGAGCATCGCCGCCTGACGGTCCCGCTCGGCGGGGTGCGGCACGCCGACGCCGGAGACGCCGAGGAAGGCCTCGTCCGGCCAGGACAGCCCGAGGGCGTCCTCGACGGGCGCGTCGCGGGTGGCGGCGGTGAAGAACGTCCCGAGCCCGAGCGCCGTCGCGGTGAGGTACACGGTCTGGCTCAGGTGACCGACGTCGAGCAGGAGCGCACGGTACGCGCGGGCGGCCGGATATTTCCACACGGTCCGGTCGAGCACCGCCGCGTACATCAGCAGGAAGCCGGCCTGGGCGGCGTGCGGCTGCCCGCCGCACCACTCGCGCAGCCGCTCCTCGCCGGGGGCGGGCGCGAGGCGCACCAGCTCGTGGCGGCGCACCGCGTAGTGGTAGATCCCGGGTTCCAGCCCCGCCACGTCGCGGACCACGGGGTAGACCTCGACCGGGTGGCGGGCCCCGCCGGAGGGAACGGTCTTGAGCAGCGCCGTCCCGACCCCGGAGACGTCCACCTCGCGGCGTACCCCGGCCGTCCAGCGCAGCAGGGCGGCGAACGCGGGCAGCGGCACCGGACGGTCCGGGTCGAACCATCGGGTCGAGCGCCGGGCCGCGAGGACCGTGGTGAAGTCGACGGCGGGCGGGTCGGCCGGAGGCAGGGCGATGCGTGGCCCGTCGTGCTCCCGGACCGGATCCGGCTGGCCGGTCTTGGCGCGCAGCACCGCCGCGTCCTGCGCCGCCGAGCGGAAGACGTCGCTGCCGAGCGTGCGGCTGGCCAGGTGGTAGTAGGTGGCTGCCGGTCCCAGGTCGCGCCACGCGCCGAGGCGTTCCTCCCGGTCGTGCTCCGGCGAACCCTCGGCGACGAGTACGTGGGCGTCGAGGAGCTGCTGCGCGAGTCGGCCTTCGGGCTCGGCCCAGTCGGCGTAGTCGCGCAGCAGCCTCTCCGCCTCCACAGTCAACGCGAACTGCCGGTGCCTCAGCGGGTCGTCGCAGACCAGTTGGCCGTCCCGCCACAGGAAGACGACCAGCCGCGACACGCGGACGCGCATGACTACTCAGGCTCGCGACCGGTCAGACCTCGACCGGAGGCTCCAGGCAGGTCAGTTCCTGGTCGTAGTCGTCGGACGCCACCGGCTCGAAGGCCTCGGTCTGCTCGGTCATGCGGGAGCTCCCCTCACTAATCGGCGTTGATCACTGCGTTGCACCGTAGCAGACCGTCCACAGTGAACACACCCGCTGTCGCGGAGCGGGCCGGCCCGCTCCCGCGCCGGCTCAGACCTCGTGGACCTCCAGCACCCGGGTGGTCGGGGCGGCCCCGCCCAGCTCACCGCGCAGCGCCACCCGCTCCGGGTCGGCCAGGAAACCGTCGTAGCCGGCACGGGTGTCGAACCGGATCAGGTGCACCTCCGTACGCCCGTCGCCGGTGCGCTGCCGACGCTCCAGCCGCCCGCCGTGCCGCCCGAGCAGGCCGAGCACCGCGTCCTCGTACCGCTGGCCGGCCTCGACCGCGTCGGGGGCCAGCTCCACCAGCGCCACCAGGCGCACGGCGGTGGCCGGGTCGGTGACCAGCGACTTGACGAAGTGGTGGTCGACGTGGCCGCCGGGGATGCCCTCCCGGCGGCCCGTGTCGAGGTAGCCGTGCCGGCGGTAGAACTCCGGCGCCTGGAACGAGAACGAGGAGACCGAGATCTCCGTGCAGCCGCGCCGGCGGGCCTCGTCCTCGGCGGCCCGTAGCAGCCGGCCGCCCCAGCCCTCGGCGCGGCGGTCCTCGCGTACCCACACCATGTTGATCCCGGCGCAGCCGCCCCAGGTCCACCCGGTCAGGCCGGCCACCAGCTCGCCGTCGGCGTCGTCGACCCGGACGCAGAGGCCGGCCTCGTCGTCCGCGCCGGTCGCCCGGTTGTTGAAGGCGGTCAGCTCTGCGTCGAGCCGGGCCTGGAGTTCCTTGTCCTCGCGGAGCACCCGCAGGACGCCGCCGCCCGCCTCCCCGAGCCCGCCCGTGACTCCGTGCCCGCCCGCGTTCCCGTGCCCGTCGGTGCCGTTCCCCGTCGTCATGGGGCGGAGTATGGCAGCGCCCCGGGTGCAGGCGACAGCGCTATCCGGCGACGCCTACCGCCTCGGCGCTGGCCGTCCAGAGCCGGGCGGCGAGCTGCGGGTCGGTCGCCTTGGGCAGCGGCCGGCGCAGCCGCCGGTCGACGTGGTAGCCGCCCGTCACCAGCCGCTCCGGGTCCTGGTTGGCCAGCCAGACCAGCGTCTCCGCGCCCTTCTCCGGGCTGCGCAGCGGCAGGATCCGCATGCCCAGGGCGACCAGCCGGTTGTCGTTGCCGAACCGGCTGCGCACCACCCCCGGATGGAAGGAGTACGCGGGGATCTCCGGCCAGCGCCGGGCCGCCTCGGCCGTGAAGAGGATGTTCGCCTGCTTGCTGGTGCCGTACGCCTGCATGGGCCGGTAGCGGCGCAGCGCGGCGTTCAGGTCGGCCGGGTCGAGCACGCCGCTGCGGTGCGCGCCGGAGGCGGTCACCACCATCCGGCCGATCCGGTCGCGCAGCAGGTTGCTGAGCAGGAACGGGGCCAGGTGGTTGGCCTGGATCGACAGCTCGAAGCCGTCGACCGTGGTGAGCGGCTGGAGCGCGATCGCCCCGGCGTTGTTGGCGAGCACGTCGATCCGGTCGTACGCCTCGCGCAGCTTGCCGGCCAGCCGGCGGACGTCGTCCAGCACCGCGAAGTCGGCCCGGAACAGCTCCGGTCGCTCGCCGGACGCCTCCCGCACCTGTTCCGCCGCGGCCTGGAGCCGGGCCGGGTCGCGGCCGACCAGTACCACCTGGTCACCGCGGCGCGCCAGGTCGACGGCGGCCGCCAGCCCGATGCCCGAACTGGCCCCGGTCACCACCACGATCCGACGCCCAGTGAGATCTTCCACAGGTCCATTCACCCCGGTCACGGCACGAGGTTACCGTGGCGTCACAAAGACCTTTGGGATCGTTAAGCCCTCGCATTTCGTCAGGTGACGTCGGCGTGCCCGCGCACGCTGGAAGGAGCGCATCCATGGCCGCAGTCGGTCGCCCCCGCCGGTCCTGCCTCGCGGTACCCGGCTCCAGCGTCAAGATGCTCGGCAAGGCCCAGGGGCTCCCGGCCGACCAGGTCTTCCTCGACCTGGAGGACGCGGTCGCCCCGCTGGCCAAGCCCGACGCCCGGAAGAACATCGTCGCGGCGCTCAACGAGGGCGACTGGTCGGGCAAGACCCGCGTCGTCCGGGTCAACGACCTGACCACGCCGTGGACCTACCGGGACGTCATCGACGTGGTGGAGGGCGCCGGCGCCAACCTCGACTGCGTCATGCTGCCCAAGGTGCAGAACGCGGCCCAGGTGCAGTGGCTCGACATGACCCTGACCCAGCTGGAGAAGACGCTCGGCCTGGAGGTCGGCCGGATCGGCATCGAGGCGCAGATCGAGAACGCCGCCGGCCTGGTCAACATCGACGCCATCGCGGCCGCCTCGCCCCGGGTCGAGACCATCATCTTCGGTCCGGCCGACTTCATGGCCTCGATCAACATGAAGTCGCTGGTGGTCGGCGCGCTCATCCCGGACTACCCGGGCGACCCCTACCACTACATCCTCATGCGCATCCTGATGGCGGCCCGGATGCACGACAAGCAGGCCATCGACGGCCCGTTCCTGCAGATTCGCGACGTGGACGCGTTCCGCGAGGTGGCCAAGCGCTCGGCGGCGCTCGGCTTCGACGGCAAGTGGGTGCTGCACCCGGGCCAGATCGACGCCGCGAACGAGGTCTACTCGCCGGCCCAGGCCGACTACGACCACGCCGAGCTGATCCTCGACGCGTACGAGCACTACACGTCGGAGGCGGGCGGCCGGCTGGGTGCGG
This sequence comes from Micromonospora sp. USAFONa4, assembly GCF_057197825.1. Taxonomy (NCBI): domain Bacteria; kingdom Bacillati; phylum Actinomycetota; class Actinomycetes; order Micromonosporales; family Micromonosporaceae; genus Micromonospora; species Micromonospora sp. USAFONa4. Next base: position 4,058,364 of record NZ_CM170072.1, read on the forward strand.
TGATGCTCGGCGACGAGATGATCGACGAGGCGTCCCGCAAGATGGCCCTCGTGGTGGCGGCGAAGGGCCGGGCCGCGGGCATGACCCGTACCTCGTCCTTCACCCCGCCTGCGGAGTAGTCCCCGCCCCTCCCCGGCATCCGTGCCGCCCCGGTCCGCGCCGGGGCGGCACCGTCGCGTCAGTAGGTGCTGCTGCCGGACTGGGAGATCGCGAAGACGATGACCGCCACGTAGAAGAGGACCACCAGCAGGTAGAGGCCGGTGACGATCCAGCCGACGATGATGCCGGCCTTCGCCATGCCCTCGCCACCCTCGCCGGTCTCCCGGATCTGCTTCTGCGCGACGTGGCCGAGGATCGCGCCGATCGGCGCGGTGACGCAGGAGCCGATGCCGACCAGGGCGAGCACCAGTGCGGCGATGGCGAGGCCGTTGGTCCGCAACGAAGGCGCGTAGCCGTAGTTCGGGTAGGGCGGCGGGTAGGCGGCGGGCCCGGGCTGCCCGGCTGCGTGCTTCATCCCGGCGTACGGGTCGCCGCCCGCGTACGGGTCCGGGGCGTACGGGTCGGCCGGCGCGTACGGGTCGGGGCCGGTGGGCTGGGCGGGGACTGGTTGACCGCTCACCGGGAGGGCGGGGTCGGCGGGTGGGCCCGACTGCTGGCCCGACCACGCCGGGTCGTTCCAGCCGCCGGAGGGCGGGGGATATGTCATTCGTCTGCTCCGTAGGGTGCGGGGTGCGCCCGTCAGGGTAGTCAGGCCTGCCCAGACCCCGAGGTGTCACCACCGGGTGTGCCGCGTTGCCCGGGCCGGAGGAAGCGGGCAGGATCCTGGCATGGTGATTGACGCGCGAGCCGCGGACCGCTCCGGCAGCCGACCGAGACGGGACGCGAGCCGCCCCGGCGTGGCCCGGCGTACCCGCGCCGCCGCCCAGCCGGGCACCGCCGGCATCGACGAGCCCGCGCCGCTGCCGGACCCGGTGACCCTGCGCCTCGACGGGAAGGTCGCCCTGGTCACCGGGGCGGGCAGCCCGGACGGCATCGGGTACGCGACGGCCCGCCGGCTGGCCGACCTCGGCGCCCGGGTGGCAATCGTCTCCACCACCCGACGCATCCACGAACGGGCCGGCGAGCTGGGCGTGACCGGCTTCGTAGCCGACCTCACCGACGAGTCGGAGGTGGGCGCGCTCGCCGACGCGGTCGCCGAGCAGCTCGGGGACGTGGAGGTGCTGGTCAACAACGCGGGCCTGGCCAGCCGGGCCAGCCCCGAGGTGCTGCGGCCGGTCGCCCAGCTCAGCTACGACGAGTGGCGCGGTGAGATCGACCGCAACCTGACCACCGCCTTCCTGTGCAGCCGGGCGTTCATCGGCGGCATGGCCGAGCGGGGCTGGGGCCGGATCGTCAACCTGTCGGCCACCGCCGGGCCGGTCAACGCCCTGCCCACCGAGGCGGCGTACGCGGCGGCCAAGGCGGGCGTGGTCGGGCTGACCCGGGCGCTGGCGATGGAGATGATCGCCGACGGGGTGACCGTCAACGCCGTCGCACCGGGCACCATCCACACCGCGGCCTCCACCGTGGCGGAGATCCGGCAGGGCCTCGGTACCCCGGTCGGCCGCCCCGGCACGCCGGACGAGGTGGCCGCGGCGATCGTCTTCCTCTGCTCGCCGGCCGCCTCGTACATCACCGGGCAGATGCTGGTGGTGGACGGCGGCAACAGCGTCCGTGAGGCCGAGTTCCGCTGATCCGCGGGGCTCAGTAGTTGGGGCCGTTGTTGCCGGCGAGGGCGATCAGCGCGATCCAGCCGCAGCAGGCCAGCACGCCGAGCCCGGTGATGACGTAGCTGAGGATGAGGCCCCACGTGGCGAGCTGGTCGCCCTCCTCGCCCGTCGTGCGGATCTGCCGCTTGGCCAGGTGCCCGAGGACGATGCCGATCGGGGAGAAGACGAACGCGAAGACCAGCGAGAGGATGGCGAGCACGTTCGTCCCGCCGGCCCGGGGACCGGACGGCGGACCGTACTGCCCGTAGGGCGTCTGCGGGGTGTACGGGGGCTGGTGCCCCCACTGCTGCCCGTGCGGCGGTTCGCCGGGCTGCTCGTAGCTGGGCTGCCCGTACGCGGGCTGCTGGTGGGCCGGCGGCTCGTAGGGCGGCGGTTCGTAGGACGGCTGCCCGTACGACGGCGGCTCCGGTGGGGGCTCGTAGCTCGACGGGTCGTGCCCCGGCGGGGGCTCCCAGGGTGACGGCGACCGGTCCGGATCGGGCGGCCCCGACGACGGTGGCTGGCTCACGGTCTCCTCCTGCCGGTGGCGGATCGCGTCCCCTCTTGCCGGACGCTACCCGCAGCGGTGAACCTTTTCACAGCGGTTGTGTGGACTGGTCACCTTGGCCTCGACCGCCGTGCGGCCAATACTGACGGAGCGTTCAGTTACCCATGAGTAAGGCGCCGACCCCCGGAGGCTGAGATGGCCCGACTCGCCCAGACGCCCGGCCTGACCGATGTGCAGCGGTCGATCCTGGAGACCGTCCGGGAGTTCGCCGACAAGGAGATCATCCCGCACGCGCAGCGGCTGGAGCACGCCGACGAGTACCCGAGCGACATCCTCGACGGGATGCGCGAGATGGGCCTCTTCGGTCTCACCATCGACGAGGAGCACGGCGGGCTCGGCGAGTCCCTGCTCACCTACGCGCTGGTGGTCGAGGAGCTGTCGCGGGGCTGGATGTCGATCTCCGGCATCGTCAACACCCACTTCATCGTGGCGTACCTGATCTCCCAGCACGGCTCCGCCGAGCAGAAGGCCCGGCTGCTGCCGAGGATGGCGACCGGCGAGGTGCGCGGCGCCTTCTCGATGTCGGAACCCGGTTGCGGGTCGGACGTCGCGGCCATCGGGTCCAGGGCCGTCCGGGAGGGCGACCGGTACGTCATCAACGGCCAGAAGATGTGGCTGACCAACGGGGCGTACTCGTCGGTGGTGGCGACCCTCGTCAAGACCGACACGGGCGCCGACTCCGTCTACGGCAACATGAGCACCTTCCTGCTGGAGAAGGAGCCCGGCTTCGGCGAGACCGCGCCCGGCCTGACCATCCCCGGCAAGATCGACAAGATGGGCTACAAGGGCGTCGAGACCACCGAGATGGTCCTCGACGGCGTGACCGTCCCCGACTCCGCCGTCCTCGGCGGCGCGGAGAAGGTCGGCCGCGGCTTCTACCAGATGATGGACGGCATCGAGGTCGGCCGGGTCAACGTGGCCGCCCGCGCCTGCGGCATCTCCATCCGCGCCTTCGAGCTCGCCGTCGCGTACGCCCAGCAGCGCCACACCTTCGGCCAGCCGCTCGCGAAGCACCAGGCCGTCGCCTTCAAGCTCGCCGAGATGGGCACCAAGATCGAGGCGGCCCACGCGCTCATGGTCAACGCCGCCCGCCTCAAGGACGCCGGCCAGCGCAACGACGTCGAGGCCGGCATGGCCAAGCTGCTCGCCTCGGAGTACTGCGCCGAGGTCGTCCAGGAGGCGTTCCGCATCCACGGCGGCTACGGCTACTCCAAGGAGTACGAGATCGAGCGCCTGATGCGGGAGGCCCCGTTCCTGCTCATCGGCGAGGGCACCTCGGAGATCCAGAAGACGATCATCTCCCGCGGCCTCCTCAAGCAGTACAAGCTCTGAGGTAAGGAAGGACACCTTCCTGACGCCTCAGGTGGAGGAAGGTGCCCTTCCTGACACGTCGGGGTTGGCGGCGGGCTCCGGTGCGGTGACCGGCCCCGCCGCCAGCACCTGCGGTCGTTCCCGGTACGCCTCGATCGCGTCCGCCAGGCGCTGCTCCGGCACCGCCACGTCCCGGCCGCCGACCACCGGGGCCGGCTCCAGCGACCGCCACACCCTCGGCCGCAGCCGCACCCCGGCGAGCCGGCCGTCCTCCCGGTGCAGGCTCACCCGGTCGATGTTGGACCAGTCGTACCGCCGGCGGCCGTGCCTGATCCCGCTCGCCGTCAGCGCCAACCGCCCGGTGAACCGCACGCCGGAGTAGGCGACGACGCCGCCCGCCGCCGCCACCGCGACCAGGAGCACCAGCCGTACGACCCGGGCCCACTGCGGGTCGGCGGGCAGCGACATCGTCACCACCAGCATCACCGCCGTCGCCCAGGCCAGGGCGGTGACGAGGTCGACCCAGCCGGCCAGGGACCGCCGCGCGACCAGACCGGGCTCCGTCCCGTCCAGGCCGGCCACCCGTTCCCGCCAGACCAGCCGGGCGTCCTGCCGCGGACACCACCGCCGCAGCAGCACGGTCACACCGACGAAGAGCCAGAAGACACAGACATCGGGCTCGAACCGGGGAACCCGGAACAGCGCGGCGGCCACCGGCACCGTCACCATTGCGGCCACCGTCGCGGCCAGCAGCCGGCGGGACCAGAGCCCGTCGTCGCGCTTCGGCAGCCGGGCGGACAGGCGGACAGACATGGCCGCAGGGTACGAGCCGTCGACAACGTGCGGGCCTGACCAACCGCCCGGCCGACTCGTGCAACCGCCACGGCGGGCGGGACTGACCGCCGTGCCGGGACTTCCCGAACCCGGTCAGCCCAGCCGGGTCAGGCCGGCGGCGGCGCGCTCGACGATGAGGCAACGATCCTCGACGTAGTCGACGCCCGCCTCCGTGGCGATCCGCCGCGCCTCGGCCGAGACGATGCCGAGCTGCAACCAGACCGCCGGAGCACCGATCGCCACCGCCTCGCGTACCACGTCGACCGCGTCCTGCGCCGGCCGGAACACGTCGACCAGGTCCACCGGGTGCGGGATGTCGGCAAGCGACCGGTAGACCCGCTCGCCGAAGAGTTCGTCGGCCGTCGGGTTCACCGGGATGATCCGCCAGCCGTACCGCTGCATCTGCAAGGGCACGCTGTGGGCGGCCTTGCGCGGGTCGCGGGACGCGCCCACGACGGCGATCACGGCGGAGTCGGCGAGGATCTGCTGAGCGGAGCGCACCCGCCGACTCTAACCCCGCCGCTCAGCCGCCGCCCGCGAGCACGTGACGCAGCCGGGCGTGCTCCTCGGGCGTGCCGATCGCCGCGCGGTGCCCGGGATGCGCGGCGTAGTGCTGGATCGCCCCGGCCAGCAGCTCCGGCGCGACGTCCAACTCGCCGGTCTCGACGACGACGTGGCGGCGCGAGGCAAGCCCTCGTTGCCGGACCAGGTCACGGCTGCGCACCGGCAGCCGCAGGAAGCCGGACTGCCGGGATGGCCCGCCCGCAGCCGCCGGGTCCAGGGCCTCCCACGGTACCCAGGTGTGCCGCAGCGGGTCACCGGCGCTGATTCCGGCCGGGGTCAGCGCGACTGTCGGCACCCGGCGCCACAGGGCGACCGACAGCAGGACGGCGAACGGGCCGGTGATGCTCGGGTAGAGCCACCACATCCCGTCCTGACCCGAGCTGAGCTGGTAGGTCGTCGTGTAGGCGAGGAAGGCGAGGAGGATCCAGCGGTAGCTCACCCGGCCCTTGGGCGGGCCGAAGAAGGCCTGCTCCCGCTCGTCCACCCGCAACTCGGCGGCACCGGGCCGCCCGAAGACGCGCATCAGGCTCACCAGCAGCGCGACCAGCGGCAACAGCGTGAGCAGGGCGGCCGGACCGTCCGTGCGGCGCGCCCAACTGGCCGCAACGCCCCAGCACACTCCGGCGGCCAGCGCGACCGCCACCGCCACCCGCTGCCGCCGCAGCGCCCGGACAGTCGTCTCCCGCACGCCGGCAGCGTATCGGCAGCCGTCTACAGGAGAGTGAGCTGCTCGGCGGGCGGCGGCGCGGGCACCGGTCCGGTGCGGCGGTGGTCGTCGCCGCGCTCGCCCCGGGGCAGCCCGTGCCGGCGTGCCGCGATGCGCACCCGCGCCGTCAGTTCCCGCTGGTAGGACTGCGGGGCGTACGCGCCGGAGCGGTAGAGCTCGCGGTAGCGGGGGACCAGGTGCGGGAACTCGCGGCCCAGCCAGCGCGCGTACCACTCCCGGGCACCCGGGCGCAGGTGCAGCGCCAGCGGCGTCGCGCTGGTCGCCCCGGCGGCGGCGATGGCCGCCACGGTCGCGTCGATCGACTCGTCGTCGTCGCTGAGCCCGGGCAGGATCGGCGCCACCAGCACGCCGACGTCGAAGCCGGCGTCGGCCAGCGCCCGTACGGCGTCGAGCCGCCGCCGCGGGCTGGGAGTGCCCGGCTCCACCGCCCGCCAGAGCCGCTCGTCGACGAAGCCCACCGAGTACGACACGCCGACCCGGGTGACCTCGGCGGCCTGGCGCAGCAGCGGCAGGTCACGCAGGATCAGCGTGCCCTTGGTGAGGATCGAGAACGGGTTCGCGAAGTCGCGCAGCGCCGCGATGATCTGCGGCATGAGCTGGTAGCGCCCCTCGGCCCGCTGGTAGCAGTCGACGTTGGTGCCCATCGCGACGTGCGCGCCCCGCCAGCGCGGCGCGGCCAGCTCCCGCCGGACCAGCTCACCGGCGTTGACCTTGACGATCACCTTCCGGTCGAAGTCCGCCCCGGCGTCGAGGTCGAGGTAGGTGTGCGTGTTCCGTGCGAAGCAGTAAACGCACGCGTGCGAGCAGCCCCGGTAGGGGTTGATCGTCCACTCGAACGGGACCCGGGACGTGCCGGGCACCTTGTTGATGATCGACTTGGCCTGCACCTCGTAGAACGTCATGCCGGCGAAGCCCGGCGTGTCGAAGGTGCGGGCGACCGCTCCGGGCAGCGCCAGCGGCAGGGGTGGTGTCGCCGGCGCTGCCCGGTCGGGGACTCCCTCGTCCGGGGGAGCGGCGAGGTTGTCCCAGCGCATGGCCCTCATTCGAACACGCGTACGAGCGGAACGCAAGCGACCCGCCGTGTTCCCGCCCACCTCGCGGCACTGTGCGCGCCCGGCGGGTGGAGGATGGGGGCATGGAGAGGTCGACGTTCGTCTACGACGGGGACTGCGCGTTCTGCACCCGGTGCGCCGAGTTCATCGACCAGCGCATCCCGACAGGCGTGCGGGTGGTGCCGTGGCAGTTCGCCGACCTCGACGCGCTGGGTCTGAGCGAGGCCGAGTGCGAGGAGGCGGTGCAGTGGGTGGGCGTCGACGGCTCCCGCGCGGCCGGTCCGGACGCCATCGCCAGGCTGCTCCGCGACAGCGGTCCGCTCTGGCGTCTCGCGGGCGCTGGCCTCGCCTTCCCGCCGGTACGCGCCGCCGCCTGGCCCGCGTACCGCTGGGTGGCCCGCAACCGGCACCGGCTCCCCGGCGGCACGGCCGCCTGCTCGCTGCCGCAGGAGGCGCGGGAGCGCCTCTACGGGCCGTCCGGTCGCCCGGCCGCCGACGCCTGACCCGCGAGTGCCGGCGCGGCGCCGGCGGGCGCTGCGGTGTCCCGTCCCCGGCGGGTGAGCAGCCGGCGGGCCCAGACGACCGGCCGGACCCGCTCCAGCGGCAGGAAGCTGGTCATCGCGGCCAGGTGTGGGGCGAACGAGATCGTGATGGTCGCGACGGTGACCAGGTGGAACGAGTAGAAGAAGCCCACCGTGGCCAGCCGCCAGCGCTCCCTGAGCAGGAACACCACCGGGCTGAGCAGCTCGAACGCGACGATGCCGAACTGGGCGACGATCAGCAGGTACGGCACCGAGGCGATCAGGTCGGCCAGCTCGGTGCCGCGCCGGAGGATCGCCCGGGCCAGCACCGAGCCGGTCAGCCAGTCCAGCCCGCCGAAGCGCAGCTTGGCCCAGGCGGCCAGGAAGTACGTGCAGATGACCGCGATCTGGGTGACCCGTAGCGCCCAGCCGCCCGCCTCGGTGCGGGTGGTGTCGCCGTGCCGGGCCCGGCCGGCGGTGGGCAGCACGGCCAGCGCGACGAGCAGGCCGAACCGGTCGTGGTCGACCTTGCCGTAGCTCATCGCGACGATCATCCACTCGAAGTAGAGCGCGAAGACCGCCCAGCCGAGCAGGCGTGGTGCCCGGCCGGTCGCGGCGAGCAGGGCGAGCAGCAGCAGGGCCCAGAAGACGACGGTGACAAGCGTCTGGGTCGGCGTCGGCAGGGGCAGCACCCGGCCGATCAGCAGCGGCTGGTAGAGCTCGCCGGGCACCGCCACCCGGGTGCGTACCCAGGGCGTGAAGACGACCAGGTCGGCGGCGACGAAGAGGTAGATCAGCGTGCGGAAGGCGGCCACCCGGCCGCGGGGCACCGCCTCGGTCAACCAGCGGCTCATCGGCCCGCCTGCCAGGCGACCACGGTCTCGTCGGTCCAGCGGCCGGTGGGTCGCCCGTCGCGGATGCCGTGCCAGCGGACGACGATGCGGACCTCGACCAGCTCCGCCGCGTCCGGGTGGCGCTCGGCGTACGCGTCGGCGACCTCGGCGAGCAGCGTGGGGTCGGCGGCGTAGCGGCTCTGCTGGCCCTCGATCTCGGCCCGGCGGATGCCGGTGGCCCGCTCGCCCAGGTCGACGACCGCTCCGCCGCTGTCCACGCCCTCGACGCGGGTGTCCGGGGCGGGGGAGTTCGGCGGGTTGGACGTGGAGTACATCCGGAACGGGCCGAACGGGAAGTGGTCGTCGGTGCCCCAGGCGGTGCCGGCCGCCAGGACGGCCAGGCCGAGGGCGGTGACGGCGAGCCGGACGGCGCGACCGCGGGTGGTCAAGGTTTCCATCGGGTCGTGACGATACGGGATGTACCGCCCGCCTCGGCTCCCTCCGACGGCCACTTCCCGCTGGCCGGCGGGCCAGGGGGCCGCGTTCCGGGCCCAGGAAGGAGGCGTGTCCACGGGCGCAGGGCGGAGATGCGTGTGCCGGCCCGCACCCCGTCACCGGCCGGGTGGACGACGGCGGCCGGGCCCGTCGGGGCCCGGCCGTCGTGGAGCGCTGCGGCTCAGTGGCTGTGCCCGGCCAGCTTCTCGCGGACGTCGTCCATGTCGAGGGCCTGGACCTGCTCGATCAGGTTCTCCAGGGCGGACTCGGGGAGGGCGCCGGGCTGGGCGAAGACGATGACGCAGTCGCGGATCGCCATGATGGTCGGGATCGAGCGGACGTCGAACTTGGCGGCCAGCTCCTGCTGCGCCTCGGTGTCGACCTTGCCGAACACGATCTCGGAGTGCTTGTCGGAGGAGCGCTCGTAGACCGGGGCGAACCGCTTGCACGGGCCGCACCAGTCGGCCCAGAAGTCGACCAGCACGATGCCGTCGCTGCCGGTCACCTCGTCGAAGTTTGCCGTGGTCAGCTCTACGGTTGCCATGAGAATCTCCGATCGGCGCGGAATAGCTACGTCTGGTGGAACCAGGGCGTACCTCGTGGAATTCCCGGCCCGCCTCCGCCGAAACGTGCTCGTCACGGCGTTGCGCAGGTCACGTTCACATCGATGACGATGGTTCCTGCTCACCGTTGCGGTACGCAAGTGCACGACGCATTTGCGTGACCGGTCGTGATGGGAGCGTTTCCAAGGAGATCGACACGATTGACCGGAACGAATGAGCAATCAGGCGGTTGACAAGCGGCAATCCGGTGTGTGGAGATCGCCGAGGTCCGGTCGGCCGAACACGCACAGTAGTGTTACGAAAAGGTAAATGTGACCTCCGTCTCTATCCGGCTCGCCTTCCCGTACGGCAGAATCTTCCGCATCAGAGCGTGGGCGGCGGGTGCCGGGGAGGGCCCCGCCGCTCATTGCGTCTCCCCCCGGTTGTGGCGGTGTGACATTTCCGCACGCCACGCGCCCCGCGCCTCGCCTTAACACTCGATAAGGCATGCTGTGCCGAACTCCATCGCCGCCCGTCGAAGGGGACAAGGATGCAGTTCGGCCGCTACTACGAGGAGTTCGAGGTCGGCGCGGTCTACCGGCACTGGCCCGGCAAGACGGTCACCGAGTACGACGACCACCTCTTCTGCCTGCTCACCATGAACCACCACCCGCTGCACATGGATGCGCACTACGCCGAGACGGCGAGCCAGTTCAAGCGCAACGTGGTGGTCGGCAACTACATCTACTCCCTGCTGCTGGGCATGTCGGTGCCCGACGTCAGCGGCAAGGCCATCGCGAACCTCGAGGTGGAGTCCCTGCGGCACGTGGCGCCCACCTTCCACGGCGACACGATCTACGGCGAGACCACCGTGCTGGACAAGCGCGAGTCGTCCTCCAAGCCCGACCGGGGCGTGGTCTCCGTGGAGACCCGGGGCTACAACCAGGACGGCACGATGGTGTGCGTCTTCCGCCGCCGGGTGATGGTCCCGAAGAAGGAGTACGCGACGGCGGCCGTACCCGAGGGCGTCGACCCGGAACGGCCGAGCTTCCCCGAGCCGCGCTGACCGACGGGCCCCTTCTCATCCGGGTTCCGGGTGGTAGGGGCCCTTTTTCCGATCCGGGGCATATGCTGGCGCCGGAGGTCCCCATGAGCCACTCCGTCGCCGGAGAGCCGTCCTCTGCCGGCCGCCGTGCCGCACCGCTGACCACCGCCGTCTACTCCGCCGCCGAGTGGGACCTGCTGACCAGCCTGCCCGGCCGCGTGATCGTGGCCGCCGCCGCGCCCGGCCCCGGACGGCCCGACCCGGGGGTCGCCGCCGGGCTCGCCGGCCTGGACGCGGTCGCGGCCGGCCGGGCCTTCGACAGCGATCTCGTACGCGCGGTGGTCGCCGCCATCTACGCCCGGCACGACGGGGCGGGCGATCCCGTCGAGCGCCTCACCGACGTGGTGGACCTGCTCGCCGCCTGCCGGGCCGCGACCCGGGTGCTGCGGCGGCGGGCCGATCCCGCCGACTCGGCCGCGTACCGGCAGTGGGTGCAGTCGGTGGCAGCCCGGGTGTGCAGGGCGGCGACGGCCGGCGCCCAGGGGCTGCCGCCGGCCCCCGCCGACCGCCGCTTCCTCGACCGGCTCGGCGACGCGCTGGGGCTGCGCTGACCCGCCCCGGTCGACCCGCGTCCGCCCCGGTCCGGTTGCCGGGTCGGGGTCGCGACCCGGGGCGGGGTCTGTGGGCCGTACCCTGCGTGACCGTGACCGGAGACCAGCTCGACGTCGGCGTGGGACCGTGGCCCGGGGACCCGCCGGACGACCCGCGGTACGACCCCGAGCTGCTCGCCGAGGGCGACCGGCGCAACGTCGTCGACCGGTACCGCTACTGGCGGCGCGAGGCCGTGGTGGCCGACCTGGACCGGCGGCGGCACGACTTCCACGTCGCGATCGAGAACTGGCAGCACGACTTCAACATCGGCACGGTCGTCCGCAACGCCAACGCCTTCCTCGCCGCCGAGGTGCACGTCGTCGGCCGCCGGCGGTGGAACCGGCGCGGTGCCATGGTGACCGACCGCTACCAGCACGTCCGGCACCACGAGACGATCGAGGAGTTCGTCGCCTGGGCGGCCGGACGGGAGTTGCCGGTCGTCGGCATCGACAACCTGCCCGGCTCCCGGCCGCTGGAGACCACCACGCTGCCCCGGCGCTGCGTCCTGCTGTTCGGGCAGGAGGGCCCGGGCCTGTCCGACCCGGCGCGTGCCGCCTGCGACCAGCTTTTCTCGATCGCCCAGTACGGCTCCACCCGGTCGATCAACGCTGGCGTGGCCAGCGGCATCGCCATGCACGCCTGGATCCGTAGGCACGCCGGACCGCCGCCGGGCTGACCGCCGCCGCTCCGGGCTGCCTGGCGTCACCTCCGGCTTCCTCACCGCCGCTCGCCGGCCTCGGGCTCGGCGGGGGACCTGAGCCGACCCGCCCCGGGAGGCCGGCGGCACCGAAACCGGCGCTCCGCTTGACGGGGCGGCGTGCGGGGGTGACGGTGGGATGGTGAGTGTCGCGGTGAGTTGCCCGAAATGTGGTGGACCGGTGCGGGCGCCGGACCTGATGCACACCGAGTCGCGCTGCCTGGACTGCGGGCCGGTTTCCCCGCTGCACGTGCCCGAGCGCATCGGGACCGAGATCGTGGCCAGCGTGGTGGAACGGATCGTCGCCGCCGCCGACCCGCCGGCCCGGCCGAGGACGCCGCTGTGGTGCCCGTGGCCGCTGCCGACGGGCTGGACGATGACCGGCGTGGCGTACGCCGGCGACGACCGCACCGGGGTGCGCGCCACGGCGGTCGCCTGCGCCGGGCCGGAGCCGCTCGGCGGAGGCCCCGCGGACCTGGTCTTCGTCGCCGAGGAGCCGGGCGTCGGCCTGGGCACCCGGTTCGCGGGCCTGGCCGGCCCGGATCCGGGCCCGGAACTCGCGCAGGCGTTGACGGATCCCGGGCCGGGGCATCCGGAGCATGTCGGGCAGGCCAGGATCAAGGTGGCCGGCCATCCGACTCCACTGTGGCTCGTGAACTCGCCGACAGATCGAAGCGCGTACGCCGGCGAGGCTCGGGGATTGTGGCTCCATGCGATAGCCTGGCCGGCGAGTGCGGGTCACCTCCTCGCGGAAGAAGTCGTGCTGCACGACCTGACCGAGTGGACACCGCCCGAGCTCGTGTACGGCGCACCGTCTCCGTATCTGCACGGGAAGGCTTGACGGGCCCCAGGGCTTGACAGGCATCCCGGAATGTCGGAGAACGGACGCAGATATTCACTGTACGACACCACACTGATACTCTGGGTGCCGCTGCGGTAATGGGACCCGGCGCCGCGCGAGAGGATGGCCCGCCATGGTCAAGAAGGTCCTCACCTGGGCCGGAATCGCATTCTTGATCTTCTTCGTCGCATACCGGCCAAATTCTGCGGCGGACGTGTTCAAGTCACTGGGCGGCGGGATCATGGACATCGCCCAGGGGTTCGGCGACTTCTTCACCAGCCTCGTCGCCTAGCCGCCGATGGGAAACCCCTCCGGTCCACCCTTCGATCCCGACGATCCCGATCGGGAGCGCCGGGAGCGGGACACGGAGCCGATCCCGCGGATCGGCCCCGACGACGGGCCGGGCTACGGCACCGGTCCGGGTCTCTCCGACGGTCCCTCCCTCTCGGACGACGCCGGCTTCGGCGACGGCCCGGCGTACGCCGGGGAGGGGCGGTCCGGTCGGGCCTGGGTCCGTGACCCGGAGGCCGGCTACCAGCCACCGCAGATCTCCGAGGACGAGCTGGCCGGTCTGCGGGCCGACGCCGCCGGCATGGCGCCCCGCCGGGTGCTGCCGTTGGAGGACGAGCCCAGCTCGCTGGTGGCGCGCTACCTCTTCCCGACCGAGCGCTACCGGGGCGAGTGGAAGCGGCACTGGATCCACCTCTCCACCCCGCTGCTGGTCGGCATCGCCGCGACCTTCGTGCTGGGCTACCTCTCCGGCTTCCTCGCCGGGCAGGACGTGGGCGCGCTCACCACGATCGCGGTGCTGCTCTGGTTCGCGGTGATGGGGTGGGTGGCCTGGAAGGTCGCCGACTGGTGGTACGACCGCTTCATCCTCACGAACAAGCGGGTGATGGTGGTCAACGGCATCATCACCCGGCGGGTCGCGATGATGCCGCTGGTCCGGGTCACCGACATGAAGTACGAGCAGAGCCCGACCGGCCGGGCGCTCAACTACGGCACCTTCGTGCTGGAGTCCGCCGGTCAGGAGCAGGCGCTGCGTGAGATCAAGAACCTGCCCAACCCCAATGAGCTCTACCTGCGTGTCGTCGAGGAGATGTACGAGCCGCAGGCGGTCGAGGCGCGGCTGGGCAAGGAGGCCGACGAGGCCAAGGCCGACGACGGGGCGTGAAACTTTTCGTCCGAACATCGGAGGAACTGCGCACCGTTCGCCGTCGACCCGACCACCCCCGGCATGGCAACCTGCCAGGACAACGGGGCGCGGAGGTGGCCGGTGGTGAACAGGGATCCCCTGGAGGAGGAGTTCCGCGACTTCGTCGCGGCCCGCTCCGGCGCCCTGCTGCGCACCGCCTATTTGCTGAGCGGGGACTGGGCCACCGCCGAGGACCTGTTGCAGACCGCGTTGACCAAGACGTACCTGGCCTGGAAGCGGCTCGGCGGGATCGAGGCGATCGAGCCGTACGCCCGCCGCGTCATGATCAATACTTCGACCAGCTGGTGGCGGCGGCGCTGGCACGGTGAACGCCCCACCGACGTGCTGCCGGAGCGGGCCGGGATCGACGAGATCGAGCAGCAGCTCGACCGGGACCTGCTCTGGCGTCACCTGAGCGCGCTGCCCAGCCGGCAGCGGGCGGTGCTCGTGCTGCGCTTCTACGAGGACATGTCCGAGGCACAGACCGCCGCGCTGCTCGGCATCTCGCCGGGCACGGTCAAGAGCCAGACGTCGCGCGCCCTGGGCACCCTGCGCCGCCGGATGGGCGCCGAGGCCGTCCTCGACCTGCCGGCCGGGGCCGACCCCACCCGGGCCCTACCCCGGGCCGACGGCACCGACCGCCCCACCCCCGCCCGCGACGGCACCGACCGCCCCACCCCCGCCCGCGACGGCGCCGACCGTCCCGCTCCCGTTCGCGGCGGCGCGCCGGTCCGCCCGTCGACGGCCTACGGGGCACCGACGATGGTGGTGGGCGAGGACGCGGCGGCCGTGGTCGCGGCGACGAACGCCCCGTCGCCCCTCGTCGTGCCGGCCAAGGCGGGCAGTCCGGACGGCACCACCACCGCCCCCGGCCGGTCGGCAGGCACCATCGCCCCGGGCAGGTCGGCAGGCACCACCGCCCCGGGCAGGTCGGGAGGCGTCACGGCCCCGGGCGGCGCCGCGACCGGACTTCCGGCGCAGCCGGCCGCCGTTGCTCCGGCGTCGGACGCCGGGCGTGCCACGTCGGCCGCCGAACTGACCGAGGAGTCGGCGGGCGATCCGGTGCCCGTCGCCTCGGGGGCGCGGGCCGGGGCCGGGGCGGGGTCGCGTACCGCCGCCCGTGACGAGCAGCGCGGCCGGCAGGCCGCCCTCCCGGCCGGCTCCGGAGAGCACCGGTGAGCCGTCCAGTCGGTCGTGGTGACAACCGGACCGAAGGCCCGACGCGTCCATTCGCCGTGACCGAGGACGAGCTGGCGCAGGCGCTACGGGAGACGTTCGCCCGTCGGGTGTCCGTCGCGCGTCCGCTCGTCGCCGATCCGGCAGGACTGGCGATCCGGCGGGCCGACCGGTCCCGGCGCCGGCGGACGTTGACCGGGATCGCCCTCGCCGCGGTGGCCACCGTGACGGTAAGCGCCGGAATGGCCCAGCTCGGGCAGCAGCCCGGGCGGCCCACGCATCCCACCGTGGTGCTCGGTGACCCGTACGCCTCGCCGTTGCCGGACCCGACCTCGCAGCCGTCGGCCGCCCCGGGGGCCGACCTGGGGCGGGGCGAGGTGGACCTCATCCTCAACGACGTGCTGGTCACCGCCGGCGGGCAGCGGCTCGCCCTGCCCGACGTGGGCACGGCCGCCGAGCGTGCCCAGCGGCTCCCCGACCGGGCCGGCTGGGCGGTGGTGGGCGCGCCGACGGCGGCCGGCCGGTCGCTGTGGATCGTGCTGTCGAACGGCACGGCACACCTGCTCCTGGCCGGGGCGCGGGACATCGTCCTCAGCCCCGACGGGCGGCAGGTCGCCTGGCGGGAGGGGACGGACCTGGTCGTCGCGGGCATCGTCGGCACCCAGGTCGTCGCCGCCGCCCGCACCCCGGCGTCGCCCGACGCGGTGCCGGTCGCCTTCGCCGGGGACACGGTCCTGGTCCGCCTCGCCCCCGACCGGCCCGGTCACGCCCTGTGGCGCCCGGCGGCGGGTCCGCCGCGCGGCGCGGGCGACGCCGCCCTGCACGTCTACGGCACCCGCCCCGACGGGCTGGCGGTCGCGCTGGTGTCCGCCGGCACTCCCCGCCGGCCCTGTGTCGCCCTGCTCGACCCGGCCCGGGACCTCGCACCGGTACGGACCGGATGCGGGCCGACGCTGACCGGCGACGGATCCGGCGGGGTGTCCGCCGACGGGCGGTGGCTCCTGGTCAACGGCAAGGCGGGCCGGCAGGACCGCGCGCTGCTGGTCGACCTGGACCAGCCCGCCGCCGCACCGGCGACCCGCCCGGCCGGTCCGCCCGTGGCCGGGCCGGTGGCGTGGACGCCGCAGGGGACGGCCCACTATCCGGCCGCGGACGGCGCCCTGGTGCGCGTCGAGGTGAGCCGCGTGCTCGACGGCGAGATGGCCGTGTCCGTGCCCGTCACCGGCCTGCCCGCCGGAGAACGCGCGGTGCCGGTGGGCGGCGACCGCCGTCCCTGACCGCGCCCGCGCGCCGGGGGCGGGCCGCTGGCCGGTAGCGTCGGGCCGATGAGCGCGGTACCGCGGATCGACCTGCACACCCACTCCACCGCCAGCGACGGCACGCTCAGCCCGGCCGAGCTGGTGCGGGCGGCGGCGGAGTCGGGGCTGGACGTCGTGGCGATCACCGACCATGACACCACGGCCGGTTGGGCGCCGGCCCTGGCGGCGCTGCCGGCCGGGCTCAGCCTGGTCCGGGGCGCGGAGCTCTCCTGCCGGTGGTACGGCGAGGAGCCCGCGCTGCCGCTGCACCTGCTGGCGTACCTCTTCGATCCGGACGCCCCGGAACTCGTCGCGGAGCTGGCCCGGGTGCGGGCCGCCCGCGAGGAGCGGGGCGAGCGGATCGTGGCGCTGCTGCGGGCCGACGGGATCGACGTGAGCTGGCCGGAGATCCTGACCGGCGCGGGCGGCGGGACCGTGGGCCGGCCGCACATCGCGCAGGCGCTGATCCGGGCCGGCCTGGTGGCGACCACGACGGAGGCGTTCGGGCCGGACTGGCTGGGCGAGCGCTACCGGCTGCCCAAGGAGGACATCGACGTCTTCCGCGCGGTCCGGCTCGTCCGCGCGGCGGGCGGTGTGCCGGTCTTCGCCCACCCCCGGGCCACCCGGCGGGGGCGGATCGCGCCAGACGAGCTGATCGCCGACCTGGCCGCGATCGGGTTGGCGGGGCTGGAGGTCGACCACGAGGACCACTCCCCGGCGGAGCGGGCGCACGTGCGGGCCCTGGCCGGCGAGCTGGGCCTGCTGGTGACCGGCTCGTCGGACTTCCACGGCACCCACAAGACCGTCCGGCTCGGCGCGTTCACCACCGATCCCGGGGCGTACGAGCGGATCGTCGCCGAGGCGGGCGGAGTGACCGAGGTCGCTTCCGGCTGATCCGTGTTTCCGCCTCCGGCGGCGCGGCTACGTTGATCACGTGGATGCCAAGCTGTTCGGCGAGGTCTTCGTGACCCTGCTGGTGATCGTCGACCCGCCGGGCATGATGCCCATCTTCCTGGCGCTGACCGGACCCCTGACGGCGCGGGACCGTAACCGGGCCGCCTGGCAGGCCGTAGCCCTGGCGCTGGGCGTGATCGTGATCTTCGCGGTGGCGGGGCAGACGCTGCTCGACTACCTGCATGTGGACCTGCCGGCGTTGCAGGCCGCCGGTGGCCTGCTGCTCATCCTGGTGGCCTTGGAGCTGCTGACCGGCAAGGCCGACGACCCGAGCCAGCAGGTCACCTCGAACATCGCCCTGGTGCCGCTGGGTACGCCGCTGCTGGCCGGCCCCGGCGCCATCGTGGCCACCATGCTCTTCGTCCAGCAGGCCGACGGCGGGGCGGACGTCACGGCCATCGCCGCCGCGATCGTGGCCGTGATGGCCACCGTCTGGATCGTGCTGCGGTTCTCCGGCGGGATCGTCAAGATCCTGCGTCCCGGCGGGATCGAGGTGCTGACCCGGATCGCCGGCCTGCTGCTGGCCGCGATCGCGGTGCAGCTCATCGCGGACGCGGTGGCCGCGTTCGTGACCCAGTACGCCGACATGACCTGACCGGCGGCCGGGTCTGTCGGGGGTGGATGGCAGGATCGCGGTGTGCGACGAGCCTCTTCAGCGGGACGGTCCTCCACCGGCGGCGGCCGGGCGCCCCGGCCGCGCGGCGACCAGCCCGAGCAGCTCGGCTTCGAGGGCATGCCGGAACGGCTCTTCGTCTGCACGCCGAGCAAGCTCGGCGCCTACGCCGACTGCCCCCGGCGCTACCGCTACTCCTACGTCGACCGTCCGGCCCCGCAGAAGGGCCCGCCGTGGGCGCACAACTCCCTCGGCGCGAGCGTGCACACCGCCCTGAAGAACTGGTACGCGCTGAGCCCCGAGCGGCGCCGGCCGGAGGCGCTCGCCGCGTTGCTCAAGGGCACCTGGGTGCGCGAGGGCTACCGTGACGACGAGCAGGAGCGCGCCGCCTACCGGCGGGCCCTGGGCTGGCTGGAGTCCTACGTCGAGACCCTGGAGCCCGGGGCCGACCCGCTCGGCGTGGAGCGGGTGGTGGCGGTCAAGACGGCGGTGCTCGCCTTCAACGGCCGGGCCGACCGGATCGACTCCCGCCCCGGGCCCGACGGCCCGGAGCTGGTGATCGTCGACTACAAGACGGGCCGCACGGGGCTGGACGCCGACGACGCGCGCGGCTCGCAGGCGCTGGCGCTCTACGCGTACGCCGCCGAGCGGGTGTTCCGCCGGCCGTGCCGCCGGGTGGAGCTGCACCACCTGCCGACCGGCACGGTGGCCGCCCACGAGCACACCGTGGAGTCGTTGGCCCGGCAGCTCACCCGGGCGGAGGAGACCGCCCGCGACATCATGGCCGCCGAGCGGGCGGTCGCCGACGGCGAGGACCCCGACGAGGCGTTCCCGACCACGCCGGGCCCCCGCTGCGGCTGGTGCGACTACCGGCGCACCTGCCCCGTGGGGGCGCAGGCGCCGGGTAAGGAGCCGTGGGCGGCCGTCGAGCGCGCCGCCGACCCGGTGGTCGCGCCCGCGACCGACCCGGCGTCCGGCACGGACTGACCACCCCCGAAGGCCCCCGGCAAGGGCTGACCACCCCCGAAGGCACGGTCGCCCTGCCGGCGGCACGGTGCCGGCCCGGGTCGCACAGGGCGCCCACCGGGCAGCCGGTTCGGCCGTGGGATCAGGCCGGCGTGCCGGCGAGCCGGGCGGCGCGTTCCTTGGCGGCCTGCTGCAACGGCCCCTCCCGCCACCGGCGGGGCAACGTGGCGAGGGTCAGCCGCAGCGCCCGGACGCTCAGGTCGGCGGAGAGCGCGGTCGTGGGCAGGCCAAGCCCGCCGTACATCCGTCGGGCCCAGGCCGGCAGCAGCGCGAGCGCCGTGCCGGCGATGCCGAAGTACGCCCAGCGGGGCGGCCCGAGGTTGAGCCCGATCCGGGCGGGCAGGCTGAGCTTCCACGGGATCGGCGGCGCGGTGAGGAAGAGCGCCGTCTCGGCCGCCTCGCGGGTCATCCGCAGCTCCGGGCGGATCCGCCGGTAGTAGTCGGCCACCTCGGCGGCGGTGCCCGGCACCGTCGCCGGGTCCAGGCCGACCAGGGCGGCGGAGCGCCGCTGCTCGGTGTAGTAGCCGTCGATCTCGTCGGCGGTCAACGGCAGCCCGGCCCGGCGGGCCGTGTCGAGGAACGATTCGACCTCGGTGACGTGCACCCAGCGCAGCAGCTCGGGATCGTCGACCCGGAACTCCTCCCCGGTGAACAGGTCGGTGGCCCGCAGGCGGGCGTGCCGGCGGCGTACCCGGAGCCCGGCGGCCTCCGCCTCGGCGGTGGTGCCGTAGATGGTGGTGCCGACGTAGGTGGCGGTACGCACCAGGCGGCCCCAGGCGTCGGAGCGGTAGTTGCTGTTCTGTGCGACCCCGGCCATGGCCCGGGGATGCAACGACTGGAGGTAGAGCGAACGCAGGCCGGCGACGATCAGGATCGGCTCCTCGTGCACCTTCCACGTGACCGAACCCGGACCGAAGAGGCCGAGGTCATCGGAGTCCACCGACCAAGGGTGCCACGTGCTGCCGCCGTGCGCCGCGTGGAGAGCGGTCGGCCGTCAGTCGCCGGCGGAGCGGCGGGCCTGGCAGGTGGGGCAGAGGCCCCAGAACGTCACTTCCGCCTCGTCGACCTCGAACCCGTGGGCGATGTCCGGGTCGAGGCAGGGCGCGCTGCCGACCGCGCAGTCGATGTCGGCGATCTCGCCGCAGCCCCGGCAGACGACGTGGTGGTGGTTGTCGCCGGCACGGGCCTCGTAGCGGGCGGGGCTGCCGGCCGGCTCGATGCGGCGGGACAGCCCGGCGCGCGACAGCGCGCCCAGCACGTCGTAGACCGCCTGGGTGGAGACCGAGTCGATGCGCTCGCGCACCTGGCGGGTGATCTCGTCGACCTCGAGGTGGCCGCCGGCGGCCAGCACGTCGAGCACGGCGAGACGCGGCCGGGTGACCCGCAGGCCCCTCGACCGGAGCAGTTCCTCGCCACCGGGCATGCGCCAATGACAGCACGCGGGTCGGGGACCGACAAGCGGCCTCCGGTGCAGGGTGGCGCCGGCCACAACCCGGTCGCACGAGCCGGCCGCCACGTCGGCGGGATCCTCGCCGGGGAACGGTGAACCGGACCGGTTCCGGGCGCGTGTTCCCGGTCGAGATTGACTGGGCGGGTCGACCGGCGCACCGTACGCTGGCCCCGCGATTGCGTACGCCGGAGGTGTGGATGTTCAAGGAGATCCTGGGTCTGCCGGCCCACGTGCTGGTGGTGCACGCGGTCGTCGTGCTCGTGCCGCTGCTGGCCCTGCTCTCCGCCGCGTACGTGGCGTTGCCCCGGTTCCGGGCGCGGCTGGACTGGGCGGTGGCGATCCTCGCCGTGGTGGCGCCCGTGTCGGCCTTCGTCGCCGTCGAGTCGGGGGAGGAACTGACGGACGCGTTCCTCGCCCGGGGCATGCAGGGCCCGATCGTGGAGCAGATCTTCGCGCACTCCCGCTACGGCGACATCCTGTTCCGCTGGGTGCTGCCGCTGGCCGTGGCGTCGCTGCTGCTGCTGTTCGTGACGAGCGGGCACCGGCGGGTGCCGAAGCTGCCGTCCTGGGTGACCCCGGTGCTCTCGGTCGTGGTGGTGGCGCTCGGCGTCGTCAGCCTCGTCTACGTCTACCTGACCGGGCACTCCGGGGCCGAGACCGTCTGGGGCAACACCCTCTGACGTCCCGCCGGCCGCGTCGGGCCCACGGGCGGCGCGGGCGCGACCGGGCCGAGGTCAGAACACGAGCCGGGTGCAGAGCACGCAGACGAGGACCACCAGCACCACGGCGGCCACCGTGCCCAGGCCGTACGTGAGTCGTTGCGCCCGCTGCTCCGCGGCGTCGAGTTCCGCCATGTCCTGCGCCGGCAGTCGCCGGGGCGGTGGCGGTCGCAGGTGCACCGGTGGGCGCCACCCGGCCGGTGGCGGGGTGGTCGCGGGCGGGCCCGCGTAGCCGCTCCCACGCGCCGGGGGCGGCGTGGCCGGCCCCGGCGGCGCGCCCGTGGGCCGCTCGGGCGAGCCGTCGGGCCGTCGCCAGTAGTCGTCCGGGGCGCCGCCGGAGGTGGGGGTCGTCACGCCGTCCGACGCTACCAACGCCCCGGCCCGGCGGTCGGCCGGACGCGGCGGCCCGGCGGTTCGTCGGCGCTCCCGCCGGTGGTGGCTGCGCTAGTCTTGCCGCTCGTGAGCATCACCGAGGATCCGGGCACGCCGGCGGTACGCGGCGACGACGACCGCGCCGTCGACCTCAGCGACGACTTCGTGGTGCTGCCCGAGCAGACCGCCGACGACACCGACCGGGGCTGGGGCGAGCGCTCGGGCGGCAACGACGACTGGCTGCTCGCGGAGCGCCCCCCGCACTGGGACTGAGCGGCTCACCGCCGCCCGGGTGGACGACCGCCGGCGCCCTGTCGAGGACCGCGCCCGGCTGTGGACGAGCGCGGCCGGCCCGGGGACCGGGCCCACGGTTCGAGGGCCGGCCCCCGGGCCGGGGCGGCGTGGGTCAGGAGGAGCTGGCGCTGCTGGCGGCCGGGGCCTTGCCCCCGCCGCCGGTGGAGCCGCCCGAGCCCGACGACGGGGGCGATCCCGACGACGAGGACGAGGAACCGGCGGACGAGCCCGACGACGAGGACCCGCCGGACGAGCCGGAGTCACCGCCGGAGGACGAGTCGGACTTCGCCGGCTTGGCGGCGGCGCCGCTCTTCGCGCTGTCCGAGCCGGACGAGCGCGAGTCCGTGCGGTAGAAGCCCGATCCCTTGAACACGATGCCGACGGAGTTGAAGACCTTCCGCAGCCGCCCCTCACACGCCGGGCACTCGGTCAGCGGTGCGTCGGAGAAGGACTGCACCGCCTCGAGCTGGTGGCCGCACGCGGTGCAGGCGTACTGGTACGTGGGCACGTTCTCCTCCGGATCTGGCCACGGCCGGTTGGCACTCGACGTATTCGAGTGCCAATGGTGCGTCATCGCCCCCGGATTCGTCCAGCGGAAGTGTGGGGCGCGACACCCGCCACGCCCCCCGGGGCGACGTCCAGCGTACGCAGGCCGTCGGCGGGCGTGACGACCGCGCGTACCGGGCGGTCGTGCGGCTCGGCGGGAAGCGCCTCCACCAGCTCGCCGTCGTGCAGTGGGACCACGGTCAGGGCGGTCGCCGGCACCCGGGCCAGCGCCCGGTCGTACGAGCCGCCGCCCCGGCCCAGCCGCAGCCCCCGGCGGTCCACCGCCAGCGCGGGCAGCACCACGAGCTGCGCCCCGGCGACCGCCGCCCGGCCCAGCCGCGGCCCGGCCGGCTCGCGCATGCCCCGCCCGGCGGCCACCAGCCCGGCCGGCCCGCTCCAGGCCGCCCAGTCCAGGTCGAGGTCGTCGCGGAGCACCGGCAGCAGCAACTCCCCGCCCGGCGGCAGCGCCGCGTGCAGCACCGCCGGCAGGTCGGGTCCGCCCGGCTCGGAGCCGACCGGCACGTACGCCGTCATCCGCAGCGGGCGCAGCCGGCGTACGAGAGCCACCAGCTCGGCCTGCACGCGCCCGGCGGCGTCGGCCCGGCGCGGCACGCTCAGCGCCCGGCGGCGGGCGAGCACGGCGGCGCGCACATCCCGCTTCGCCTCTTGCGCTCCATCAGAAAAATCGGGCACGCAACACTCCTGACGCAACGTTTGTCGCCTGGTGGCTCTGTGTCAGCATCGCAAGCAACGGCGGCGTAACTTCCGGGGGGACCGAGTGACGCTACGCGGGCGGTTGACCACAGCCTTCCTGGCGGTGGCGCTCGGCCCGGTGGTGCTCGGGGTGATGTTCGTCGGGGCGACCGTGGCGGCGGTCGACTCGAGCCGCTCCACCGAGCGGCTCGCGGTGGCCGCCGCGACCGTGCGCACCTCCGTCGACGCCCTCTGCCAGCAGTTGCGGGCCGCCGCCGACGCGGTCGCCCTGGCCGGCGACCGGCCGGCCGCCGCGAGCCAGGTGGTCCGCCGTGGCCTGGCCGCCGCCGTGCGGGTCGCCGACGTCACCGGCCGGGTCACCTACGCCAGCCCCGGCGGCCCCGCAGGGCCCTGGCAGGACTGCGCCGACCCGCCGACCGCCGGGCCGGTGCGGGCGCTCGCGGCCCGGGCCGACCTGCGCGACCGGGCCGGCGGGCCGCTCGGCACGGTCACCGCCGCGCAGCCGGTCGACCCGGCCTTCGTGGCGCGCCTCGCGGCCGTGACGGGGGTGGCGGTCACCCTGATCGACGACGGCCCGGCACCCGTCCGGCTCGCCCACAGCACCGAGTCGACCGGCGTACGCGACGCCGTGCTCGCCGCCGCCGACACGCTGCACGGCGAGCGCGTCACCGAGACCCCCGACGGCCGGTACGTCCGCCTGGTCGGCCCGTCCTCCGGGCAGCCCCTGCCACTGGTGCTCTCCGTCCCCAGCGAACGACCACGCGGCCTGTACGTCGCACTGGGCTCGGCGGTGCTGGTGGCGACCCTGCTGGCCGTGGTGGCCGCCTGGCGGCTGGCCCGGGTCACGACCCGCCCGCTGGTCGAGCTGGCGGGCGCGGTGGACCGGGTGGCGCGCGGCGACCTGACCGCCCGGGTGCCGGTACGCAGCCGGGACGAGATCGGCCGGCTGGCCGGCGCGTTCAACCGGATGACCCGCGAGACGGGCACCTACGTGGCGGCGCTGACCAGCAGCCGCGACCAGTTGCGCGGGCACCTCGCGGTGCTGGGGGACACCCTGGCCAGCACCCACGACCTGCAACGCATCCTGCGGGTGATCCTGCACAGCGCGATCGCGGCGACCGGCGCCCGGGCCGGGGCGGTGCTGCTGGTCGACGACGGCGGGGTGCTCGTCGCGCAGTGCACCGAGGGGCTGGACGAGCCCGACCCGGCGGACGAATCCTCGGGGCCGTTGCGGGTGCCGCTGGGCAGCGGTGTGGTGGGCGCCGTCGCGGCGACCGGGGAGCCGCGCCGGGGGCGGGTGGAGCCCTCCGTCGCGCCGCCGGGGGAGCCACGCTGCCGGACGTACATCGCGGTGCCGTTCGCGGCCCCCGGCACGACGGGGCCGCCCGACGGCACCGCCCGCGACGGGCCCGCCCCGCGCCCCGGGGCGGATCCGGCCGCCCCCGCCGGGGCGCTCGGTGTGCTGGCCCTCTACGACCGGCTCGGCGCGGACGAGTTCGACGACGACGACCTCGTCACCCTGCGCACCTTCGCCGGCCACGCCGCGGTGGCGGTGGACAACGTCCGGGTGCACGAGGAGGCGCAGCGGCTCTCCCTGACCGACCCGCTCACCGGGCTGTGGAACTACCGCTACCTGAAGGAGTCGATCCGCCGGGAGGTCGAGCGGGCGAGCCGGTTCGGCCGGATGCTCAGCGTCCTCGCCCTCGACCTGGACCGGTTCAAGGACGTCAACGACACGTACGGGCACGCGGCCGGGGACGCCGTGCTGGCCGAGTTCGCCCGCCGGGTGCGCGGGGAGATCCGCGAGGTCGACCTCGCCTTCCGGCAGGGCGGCGAGGAGTTCGTGCTGCTGCTGCCGGAGACCGACGCCCGGGGCGCGGCGATCGTCGCGGAGCGGCTCGGCGCGGCGGTCCGGGACACCCCGATCACCGCCGACGGGCACGGCGGGGCGGCCGTGGCCATCGGCGTCACCGTCTCCGTCGGCATCGCCGTGCACCCCGACCACGGCAGCACCGGCCAGCAGGTGCTGGACGCCGCCGACGACGCCCTCTACGCCGCCAAGGCGGCCGGCCGGGACACCTGGCGCATCGCCGAGGAGCGGGCCGGACCCCCGACGCGGGAGATCCCCGTCCCGGCCACGGCGGCCACCCCCGAGGACAGTCTGCCGCGCGCCGGCGCTCCCCGCCAGCCGGTGCGGGCCCACCCCGAAGTGGCCGATCCGACCGACGCCACCCCGGGGAGCGTGCCGGCCGCGACCGACCCGGTGCGGCCGGGTCCCTGCGGCGGCGCGTCTTCCGGTCCTCACCCTCCACGACAGAGCCGTGGCCGATAGTCTCGCGACATGTCGGAGCACTCAGCGAACCCCTCATCGGCGACCGCCGCAACCGGTCGCTCCCGCGCGGTCAAGGCCGTCATCCCGGCCGCCGGTCTGGCCACCCGGTTCCTGCCGGCCACGAAGGCGGTGCCCAAGGAGCTGCTCCCGGTGGTCGACCGGCCGGTGCTGCAGTACATCGTCGAGGAGGCCACCCAGGCCGGCATCGGCGACGTCCTGCTGATCACCGGGCGGGGCAAGACGTCGATGGTGGACCACTTCGACCGCCGCCCCGACCTGGAGGCGCGGCTGGAGGCGAAGGGCGACGCCGAGCGGCTGGCCGCCGTGCGCGGCCCCAGCGAGCTGGCCGAGATCTACACCTGCCGGCAGCCCGAGCAGCTCGGCCTGGGCCACGCCGTCGGCTACGCCGAGTCGCACGTCGGCGACCAGCCCTTCGCGGTGCTGCTGGGCGACGAGTTCGTCAAGCCGGCCGAGCCGCTGCTGCCGGCAATGCTGGAGCTCCAGGCGCGCACCGGCGGCGTGGTGCTGGCCTTCTTCGAGGTCGACCCGGCCGAGACGAAGCGCTACGGCATCGCCTCGGTGGAGCCGGCGGAGGCGGAGCTGACAGACATCGGCGAGGTCGTCCGGGTCACCGGCATGGTGGAGAAGCCCAAGCCGGAGGACGCGCCCAGCAACCTCGCGGTGCTGGGCCGCTACGTGCTGCCGAGCAGCATCTTCGACGCGATCCGGCGGACGGAGCCGGGCAGCGGCGGGGAGATCCAGCTGACCGACGCCATGGAGCTGCTGCGCAGCGAGGGCACCCCGGTGCACGCGATCGTCTACCGGGGCACCCGCTACGACACCGGCATGCCGCTGGGCTACCTCCAGACCGTGGTGCAGATCGCCGCCGAGCGCGACGACCTCGGCGCGGAGTTCCGCAAGTGGCTGGCCGAGTTCGTCAACTCCGACGCGTCGGGCGTGACTGGTACATGACAGCGTCGGCCGACGCCGAGGCGGCCGCGAACGAGTTGACGCCGCTCGCCGACTACCTGGGCAGCGTGCTGCGCAGGTTACGCGCGCTGCCTCCGCTCGACCTCGACCTCACCCAGGCGCACGGCAACGTCCTCGCCGAGGACGTCGTCGCGCCGCACTCCTTCCCGGCCTTCGACCAGTCGGCCGTGGACGGGTACGCGGCCCGCTGGGAGGACATCTCCGGAGGCGGTCGGGGCGTGGGCTACGTCCCGACCCAGTCCGGCGGGCCGGGCGGGCGCAACGTCCGGCTCAACGTCGTCGGCGACCTCGGCGCGGCGAGCTGGCGGCCGGTCCGGCTCACCCCGGGCGCCTGCTTCTCCGTCGCCGCCGGGGCGCCGCTGCCGCTCGCCGCGGACGTGGTCGTCCCGGTCGAGTGGACCGACCAGGGCATGGCCGCCGTGGAGATCTTCCGCGTGCCCAAACGGGGCTACGGGGTGCGCCGGGCCGGCGAGGAACTGCCCGCCGGCACCCTGCTGGCCCGGGCCGGCACCTACGTGTCGCCGGCGCTGGTGGCGGTCTTCGCCGCCACCGGCATCGGGCACGTCGTGGTCCGGCCCAGCCCCCGCGTGGTGATCGTGGCCACCGGCGACGAGCTGGTCGACGTGGGCCGGGGCAGCCAGCCCGGCCAGACGGTCGACGCCAACTCGCACGCGTTGACCGCCGCCGCGGCCGAGGTGGGCGCCCTGGCGTACCGGGTGGGCATCTGCGACGACGATCCGGAGGGGCTGCGCGGGCTGCTGGAGGACCAGACGCTGCGCGCCGACCTGATCATCACCACGGGTGGGACCGGCACCGGGCCGGGCGACATGGTGCGACGGATCCTCTCCCGGCGGGAGGGCAGCCGGGCCGGCCCGGTCACCTTCACCGAGGTCGCGCTCTACCCCGGCACCTCGCTCGGTTTCGGCACGGTCGGCGCCGAGGAGGTGCCGGTGGTCTGCCTGCCCGGCGACACGGGCTCCGCCCTGATCGGGTTCGAGGTGCTGGCCCGCCCGGCGATCAACCTGCTGGCCGGGGCGGAACCGGTGTTCCGGCCCAGCGTCCGCGCCCACCTGCTGGAGACGATCTCGTCCCCGGTGGGGCTGCGCGAGTTCCGCCCCGCGCACGTCGCCGAGCGGCGCGGCGGCGGCTACACGGTGCAGCCGCTCAACGGTGGCCCGTACACCCTCTCCGGGCTGGCCGAGGCGAACGGGCTGATGGTGCTCGGCGAGCGGGTGACCAGCGCGGCCGCCGGGTCCACCGTGGACGTCCTCCTGCTGGACCGGCGCCGGTGAGCGCGAGGAGTGAGCTTGCGAGCCCCGCAGTCGCGAACGGAAGGTCAGCTCGGTGAGCGCGAGGAGTGAGCTTGCGAGCCCCGCAGTCGCGAACGGAAGGTCAGCTCGGTGAGCGCGGTCCGGGCTTCGGTTTCGTCGGTCGTGAGCGGAAGGTCTGTTCCGTGAGTCTGTTCGGGGTCGGGCGGGCGCCGGGGTGGCCGGCGGTGCTGGCCGACGGGCCGGTGCTGCTGCGGCCCTACCGGCGTTCGGACGCCGCCGCCTGGTCCGAGGTGCGCCGCGCCAACCGGGAGTGGCTCGCGCCGTGGGAGTCGTCCGTGCCGGGGAACTGGCACGAGCTGAACTCGCCGGCCGCGTTCCGCTGGGTGTACCGCGACCAGCGCCGGTCGGCGCGTACCGGCGAGGGGATGCCGTTCGCCGTCTGCCTGCGCGAGGACGGCCGGGATCGGCTGGTCGGCCACCTCAACGTGGGCAGCATCGTGCGGCGGGCGTTCTGCTCGGCGTACGTGGGCTACTGGGTGGACTCCCGGGTGGCCGGTCGCGGCGTCATCCCCACCGCGCTGGCGCTCGCGGTCGACCACGCGTTCGGCGTGGGCGGGCTGCACCGGGTCGAGGTGAACATCCGCCCCGAGAACCGGCCGTCCCGGCGGGTGGTGGAGAAGCTGGGCTTCCGCGAGGAGTCGTACCACGTGCGCTACATGCACATCGACGGTGCGTGGCGGGACCATATCGGATACGCGATGACCAGCGAGGAGGTCGCCGCCGAGGGTGGGCTGCTGGCCCGCTGGCACCGGCTGCGCGCCACCACGGGGTGAGGCGTCCCACGCACGGGATCGGCGCGGCGTGTCAGCATCCGCGTCCACGGCCCGTAACCTCAAGTAACTGCAAGCTGTGGCAAGCGCTGCTCCACCCGTACGATCCGCGCACCCGACCACCATCGGTGGAAGATCCTGCGGCCGGGCGGCGGTTGCTCCGAATTCGGTGACGGGAGGGGTGAGGGTGCCGACCTCGGTGCTCCTCGCCGTCCTCGCCGCCGCCGGTCTGCTCGCCCTCGCCCCGGCGCTGGTTCGCCGGTACGACGCCACCGAGCGGCTGGTGGCGGAGCGGGCGCAGTCGACGGCGCGGGTGCTCCAGCGCCGCCGGCGGCGCCGCACTGTGCCGGGGCGCCGCCCGGTGCACCTGCCCCGAAGCCTCGTCATCACCCTCAGTGAGAATGCGAACACGGGCGGGCTCTCCGCGCCGGTCTCCGCGCCCCCCGCCACGCGCCGGTCGAAGCGGCTGCGCGCCGTGCCGCCGGCCCCCCGCAAGGGCCGCCGCCGGCCGCCGCCCCGCCGACAGCACACCCCCGCCGTCTACCGGCGCCGCCGCGTGCTCGCCGCGCTGCTGCTGCTGAACTTCGTCGAGCTCATCGGCGTGATCGTGGTCAGCCCCGGCTTCTGGATCAGTTTCGGGGTCACCGCCGCGCTGCTGGTCGCGTACGTCGTACACCTGCGGCGGCTGGCGCTGGCGGATCGCCGGCGGCGGCGGGCGCAGGCCCGCGAGGCGGCGTGGCTGGCCGCCCGGCAGGCGGAGGTGCGGCGGGAGCAGGCCCGCCGGGCGGCGGCCCGCCGCGAGGCGCAGCGCCGCCTGGCGGCCCAGCGCGAGGTGGTACGCCGTGCCGCGATGGGTCTGGACCGGCCGGCGGACCTGCCGGCGGCGGCCAACGGCGGCTCGGTCTCCTACCGCCGCTCGGGTGGCCTGCGCGGTCGCCCCTACCAGTCCGGCCGGGGCTCCCACTCGGCCTGACCGGCCACGTCTCTCTCTCGCCTGATGCGCCGGTCGTGGCCGGCGGTCGGTCCGGCCCGCCGCGCGTCAGCTCGTGGCCGGCAGGCGGTAGACGGACACGTGCGACCGCGAGTCGGCGGTGAACTCGGCGCCGGACCAGTCCGCATACCGGCTCTCCAGCTCGAACCCGGCCAGCTGACCCATGAGGTCCAGCTCCGCCGGCCAGATGTAGCGGTGCGGCGACCGGAACAGCCGGGCGTGCGTGCTCTCGTCGAACCGGAAGTGGTGCGACACGACCTGCTGGCGCAGCACGTCGTAGGTGTCCAGGCCGATGTACCCCGGCTCGGACGACCAGACCGTCGCCTGCTGGCCCGGCGGGAGCTTGCGCAGCTCCGGCACCCACAACTCGATCACGAACCGGCCGCCCGGGGCGAGGTGGCGGGCGGCGTTGCGGAAGCAGGCCACCTGCTCGGACTGGGCGAGCAGGTTCGAGATCGTGTTGTAGACGAGGTAGACCAGCGAGAACTCGCCCGGGGCGGCGGCGGTCGCCATGTCACCGATCACCACCGGAACGGTCGCCTCGTCCGCCTTCGTCCGCAGCCGCTCCACCATCGGGCGGGACAGTTCGATGCCGGTGACCGGCACCCCGCGCGCGGCGAGCGGGACGGCCACCCGGCCGGTGCCGACGGCGAATTCGAGCGCCGCCCCGCCGCCGGCCAGCTCGGCCAGGCGGTCCACGGTCGGCCCCAGCACCTCGGGGGCGAACATGCCGGTGCCGGGGGTGTCGTAGCGGCGGGCGGTGTCGTCGTTCCAGACGTCTTCCTGTCGCATGCGCCCCACGCTTCCCACCACCGCCCGTGATGTCCACCGACTTTCGCGCCCATCGGCTCCCCCTCCTTGGGGTCCCTCTTCGAGATCTTGGTGGCTGGCGGCCCCCGGAGGGGCCGTTCCCTGCCAAGATCTCGGCGCGCGGGGGGTGGATTCGCGGCGGGGGCGGTGAACCTGTTAGCCTTGGCGCCGGCCCGCCCGGTGAAAGCCGGGTGGGACCGATGCCGGTCCGCCGGCGGAGGGGTTGTGGCGCAGTCCGGTAGCGCACCTCGTTCGCATCGAGGGGGTCAGGGGTTCGAATCCCCTCAACTCCACCCATTTCGAAGGCCGTTTCCGCTCGTCGGAGACGGCCTTTTTTGATCTCGTACGGCAGCGGAGTGCAGCATCAGGGCGCGTAGCCGGGGTCGGCGACGGTCTCGGCGATGCGGGTGAGCCAGTGCAGGTCGTTGGCGCGAGATTCCGGACTGGTTTCGGGGTTGAGGATGCTACGCAGAAATTCGGTGACGTCGTCGAGGTGCCGCTCGCTGCGGTAGTAGCTCAGCAGGGTCTGGTCCGGCTCCAGCGGGCCGTAGCCCCGGCGGAAGAGTTCGGCGCGGTGCGCGTCGATCGGGTGGTCGCCGAAGTCCTGGCTGTGGATGAACATCAGGTCCCGCTCGCGTGGCGCGAGGATCGGCGCGTCCCAGTCCACGACGTGCAGTGGACCGTCGCCGTCAGCGATCAGGTTGCCGGGGTGGATGTCGGCGTGGCAGATGACGTGTCGAGCGTGCGTCACGCGGGAGGCCAGCTCGTCGACCGTCTCCGCCAACCGGTGCAGCGCGGCGCCGTACCGGGCCCAGAAGGCGCCGAGCGTCTCGTGCGCCGCAGCCTCCCCGCCGAGGGTTCGCAGCCGCTCGCCAGCGTTCGACCGGTAGGTCTCGACCGGCAGGACGGCGGCGAGGTCTGCGCTCGGCGTGACGGCGTGCAGCCGACCCAGGAACTCGCCGTACTCAATCCACTGGCGGTCGGTGAGGCCGCGCCGCCACAGGCTGCCGCCGTCGTGGAACGGGTAGAGCAGCAGCTGGTACTCCCCGAACCCGTGACAGGCTCCGCCGTCCGGCAGGTCGATGGGTGCCACGACCTGCCCGACGCCCTGCGCCCTGAGGAACCCGGGCAGCAGGACGGCCGCCCGGGTGAACGTGCCGCGGCGCAGCTTCAGGAAGTATCGCTCGCCGTCGGACGCGTCCACCCGGTACGCCCATGCGTGCCCGTCGAGCCCTACCGGCATGAACACGAGGTCGACGATGGTGACGGCCCAGGCGGCGGCCACCTCAGCCGCCAGGAGCCGTTCGTCGACGCCAGGCCTGTCGATCATCGGCGGAGCGTCGCAGTTGGCAGTCCGGCCGGCAAGGGATTTGCCAGCTGCGGGCGCCCGGGCACCTGGCTGGCCCGTGAGTCGGGTCGGCAAGGCCAGGCCACCTGTCAGCCGCCCGCCGTCACGGCTTCACCGCCCGGGTGGCGAAGTAGCCGGGCAGCCATCCGGCGGTGGCGTCGGAGTGGTGCGGCGCCTCCTCGAAGCCGACGATGACGAAGCCGGCGGCGAGCTGACCGCCGATCTGCGCGGTCATCGTGTGGCTGTACTCCAGCGGCGCGTCCGCGCCCCACAGGCGTTCGCGTTCCGCCGCCGGGACGTGGGTCAGGTCGCTGTACGGCAGCCGGTGGCGCACCACCAGTTCGCCGCGCTGGTCCAGCGCCTCGTTGTCGAAGAGGAAGACGTCCGGGTTGAGGAAGCCGGACAGCAGCGTCCCGCCCGGTCGCAGCACCCGGAAGCACTCCCGCCACACCGGCGCGAGCTCGGGCACGAACAGGTTCGACACGGGGTGGAAGACCAGGTCGAACGAGGAGTCCGGGAACGCCGACAGGTCGCGCATGTCACCGAGGACGGTACGCAGCTCCAGGCCGTCGCGCCGGGCGACCGACTCGTCCTGTTCGAGCTGACGCGGCGAGTTGTCGAAGACGGTGACCCGGGCGCCGGCGGCGGCCAGCGTCGGACCCTGCTGCCCGCCGCCCGAGGCCAGACACAGGACGTCCGTGCCCGCGAGTTCGGCGGGGAACCAGGAGCGGTCGACGGGCTGGTAGCCGATCAGGACGATCGACCAGTCGCCGGCCCGCGCCCTGGCGATCGTCTCGCTGGAGACGGGGCGTGACCACTCGTTGCCCTGCTCGACCTGCCGGTCCCAGGCGGTGCGGTTGTGTGCTACCGGGTCAAGAGACATTGCCCCACGCTAGCGGCCGAGGGCCGCGGCGCAGCCGGCATTTCCGCCCGGGCGGCGGACGCCGGATCGCCCGGCGGCACCACGGCGGCGGCCGGCCGGCCGTGACCCGCGGTGGAAAGCTCGTTGCCTCGTCGGTGCGGGAGACCGCACCGACGAGGCAACGACTTGATGCCGCTACCTACTTGACGATCGTGACCGTCGCCGAGCGGTAGTTCTTGCCGTTCTTCTCGGGGTCGTAGCCCTTCTCGACGTTGCCGGAGGCGTCGACCGAGAACCAGCGGAACGTGGTGGTCCCGGTGACGCGGAAGACCTGCCCCGGCTCACGGAACTCGGTGGCCTGGTATCGCGGCGATTCGAGGGTGGGCCGGCTGCCGTCCGTCGTGTAGTAGATGGTGGCGGGCTCGCTCGTCTCGAAGCGCACGTCGACGGACCCGGTGTACCTGCCGCCGCCAGGCACGAGCTCGGACGTCGGCTTCTTCTTGTCCTTACCCCACTCCGCCGCGATCCGGAACATCTCCATGATCCCGTTGGCGTACTCCATCGTCTCGGAGTGGCCGCTGACGAGCGCCGGATTGCCCTCCCAGGCCGGCTGGAACGAGCCGCCCTGCCAGTTGCCGGTGGCCGGGTTGTAGATCGAGCCGCCGACCTCCCAGCCGAAGGAGTAGATCCCGTAGGTGTGGTACATGTCCTCACGGACGTTGCCGGCGGAGGAGTACAGGACGTCCGACGAGCCGCCGACGTTCTCCGGCGTGACGACGGTCTCCCGGTACGCCTTGACCTGCGACAGGATCCTGCCGGCCGACTGCCAGTAGAACGCCTCGTCGCCCAGCGGCGGACGGGGCGTGGTGACCCGTCCGTCCGCGATGTAGGCGCCCGGCTGCCAGAACAGCTGGCCGCCGTTGGAGTGCACCGACATCATGAACTTGATGTTCGAGTACTTCTCGACCAGCCAGACGATGTTCTTCGACTCGGGCTCGGACAGCTTCTCCGGCCCCTGGTAGGTGCCGCTGGTGCAGACCGTCGACCCACCGGCGTAGCCGTCGTGGCCCGACCCGACCCGGTAGTTCCGGTTCAGGTCGACGCCCCACGAGTTGCGGCGGTCCGGGTCGGCGTTCGCGTCCTCGCAGTGGTTCGTCAGGTTCTTACGCTGCGAGGCGTAGTTGTAGAAGCTGTAGTTCGCGCCGTCGGGGTTGTTCGACAGGACGAGGAAGATGTCCGTCTCCTGGACGATCTTCTTCGTGTCCTGGTCGGTCCTGTAGTTGTGCACCAGACGCTCGGCCGTCTCCAGCGTCGTCGTCGCCGGCACCCACTCGCGGGCGTGGTCCTGGGCCTGGATCAGGACACCGGGGTTGCGGCCGTCGCGGTGCTTGCCGATCCGCAGGACCGGGATGGTGGCCTCGCCGCGGGGCACCTCGCCCTCCGGCGCGCCGACGCGCTTCTGGTCGAGGAAGTCGCTCAGCGCGACCGGGGCGGACGTCGGCACGACGAGCCCGGTGCCGGCGTTGCTGCGGTACGGGTGCGCCCGGTCGATCAGGCCCTGGGACTGGGTCTCCAGTGCCGCCGCCACCTGCGCGGCGGTGCTGGCGAGCGCGCCGTTGGCGTCCTTCGCGAGGAGGACGCGGACCGCCTTGCCCGACACGTCGACGCCGAGCGGGAGGCTCGCCCCCGGCCGCTCCACGAATTCGACGGTGACGTCGTTGCCACCCTCGTGGCCCCACGCCGCCGAACTGACGACGACCGCCGCCTGCCCGGTACCGCCGATCGTGGCCTGCGCCTTGCGCTGGTAGCCGTTCGTCTTGTGCGGCAGGTAGACGATCTCGGCGATGTCCGGGTACTGCCGGGCGATCTCCTCGGCGCGGCTGAAGAGCTGCTGCGGATGCTTGTAGCCGTCGATGAAGTCCGACTTGTAGCCGGGGTTGTCCGTCAGCGGCGGCGGAGCGCCCTCGAGCCAGTCGGAGACCTTGCCGGTGGTGACGCCGCCGGTCGAGCTGGTGACCCTGATCTGGTCAGGACGCGCGTCGAGCTTGAACAGGTTCCGGTGGAACATGTACTGCCCGGAGTCGACGAAGCGGCTCATCGTCCGGGCGGAGCCGAACGGCGTACCGACGCCCGAGTCGTTCTCGAGCTGCATCAGGACGATCGGGTTGGTCTGTCCACCTTGGGTGGTCCGTGCCTCGACGTAGAGGAAGCCCTGGCCCTTCGTGGTGAACCAGTCGGCGCGGACGACCCGTACCGTCGCGTCGTTCGCCTCGGTCACCTGCGCCGGCTGGGCGAGCGGCTGGGCGGCCCGCGCCCCGGCGGCCCGGAAGCCGCCGTCGGCCACGTCGCTCCAGGTGAAGCGCTCGTTCTCGCCGAGGATCTTGACGCCCATCGCCTTGAGCTCGGCGACCTGCCCGGCGTCCACGTGCGCCTCGCCCTCGATGCCGTCCGGCACGCGCGTGAGGCCGTGATCGACGTCGTAGCCGGCGGCCACCACCTTGTCGAGCATGTCGGATCCGGTCAGCTTGATGCGTACGTGGTTCGACTCGTGATCCGCGTGGTGGGCTTTTTCGGAACCCGTGGCGGTGGGCCTCGCGGGGTCCGCGCCCGCAGGCGCGGTCGCCACGAAAGTGGTTGCCACCAGGGCGGACATCGCGAAGAACACGATGCGTGGTTGTCTACCTCGCATGCTCCCCTCCTTCTGTCTGTGGCCGTCAGTGAGGTCGCGGCCGGCCCGAGCGCGGGCCGGACCGCATCGATCCATCCAAAAATGGTCATGCCGCGCCCGCCCACGACGAGCCCGGCTTCGACGGATCGCGTCGGAGGACCGTGCCGGGTGTGAGCGGGCCGGGTTCGTCGGATGCAGTGCGTCGTGTCCGCCCACGGCGATCCAGGCCTCGACGGATCGCGTCGAGGACCGTGCGGAGCATGGGCGGAACTGAGGCGGCGGAGGCGTCTTTCACGTCGACGACGTGGCTTGACCTGGATCTTTGCATCGCCTGAGCCGTTTGATCAACCCTCTGCTGCGACGGCCAGAGGCAACCTTGAGGATTCGGTGTGCCGGCCAGCGCCGCAGGTGGCGAACGTGACCGGCGACCACCACGACAGTGGCGCCGTCGAGGGCGCCCGGACGAAGGCCTACGGGCGCAGGTCGACCGAGACGTGCCCGGACAGGGCGCGGAGGAAGTCGGGCGCGTCGAAGATCGCGCCGGCGGAGGCGACGCCGACGGTCCTGGTCCGTCCCGTGAGGACACGGTCGACGGCCTCCACGGCGAGAGGCGCACTGACGGCGTAGATGTCCCGGCCGCTCGCCACGGCACGCCGTCGCACGCCGCCGGAGCGCACGACGGCGTCGACGACGAAGGTCTGCCCGGACCGTCCGCTGTCGTCGATCGCGGCCGGGGCCGGTGTCGCCGGGGCCGCCAACTCGCCGGCCGCCTCGACCGTCATGTAGGTGCAGACCTCGGGGATGGCCAGGTGGCTGGGGACGGTGACGATGTCGGCCATGCTGAACTCGCCGATCACGGCCCGGGTTCCCATCGGCTCGGGGAAGGGCCACCGCACAGCCGGCGGGGTGTCGTCGCGGTACTCCAGTCGTCCCTGGCTGAAGCGGACGCGCCGGCCGTCCCTGCGCTGCCGGGAGACCGTGCCGGCGGCGCGGGTCCCGGGCGTGGGATGCCAACCGCTCAACCCGTACGCGACGTGGGCCTCGTCGGCCGCCGTCCAGTCACCCATCGCTGCGGTGACCAGCAGGTCGCCGAGGCCGCCGAAGAAGGCCATCGCGGGGACCACCGCGGTTCCCGCGGCACGGGCGCGATCGGCGAAGTGCGTGAATGTGTCGAGATTGGCCTCGATCTCGGCCGCCACGTCCACGTACGGGATCCCGGCGCGCAGCGCCGCCTCGATCACGGGGGCGGCGGTCACGGCGAAGGGCCCGGCGCAGTTGACCACCGCGGCCGCGCCGGCCAGCGCGCGGTCGAGCGAGGCCGGGTCGTCGACCGGGGCCGGCCGGATGTCGAGACCCGGACAGGACGCCGCGAGCGCCCGCAGCTTGTCCGCGTCACGTCCGCAGAGCAGCGGTACGAACCCGCGGGCGCGCAACTCCGCCACCACGAAGCGCCCGGTGTGCCCGTACGCGCCGAAGACCGCCACCGTCCGACCCGATCCCATCAGCTCTCCCAGTTTCCGTGCCTGATTGATCAACTCCGCTCATCCTGGTGGCGGTGGCTCGGCGGCGCGAGTGTCTGGAACGACACCTGCCGTACAGTTTCGGACATGGCTACCGTCGCGCTGGCCGTCACCGACGGGATGCTGCACTTCGAGCTGTCCCTGGCGTACGAGGTCTTCGGCGCCGACCTGACCGGCGTGGTCGACCCCTGGTACGGCGTCACCGTCTGCGGATCGGGCGCGGTGCGGGTCGGCCGGTTCCGGCTGGAGCCCGACTGCGGGCTCGACCAGCTCGTGCACGCCGACACGGTGATCGTTCCCGGGTGGGTCGACGTCGACGTGG
The DNA here is from genome assembly GCF_057197825.1 of Micromonospora sp. USAFONa4. Classification (NCBI taxonomy): domain Bacteria; kingdom Bacillati; phylum Actinomycetota; class Actinomycetes; order Micromonosporales; family Micromonosporaceae; genus Micromonospora; species Micromonospora sp. USAFONa4. The sequence continues at coordinate 4,095,094 of NZ_CM170072.1, forward strand.
ACCCGCCCGCCGACCTCGTCGACGCGGTGCGCGCGGCCCACGAGGCGGGCGCGCGGGTGGCCTCCCTGTGCACGGGGGCGTTCGTGCTCGCCGCCGCCGGCCTGCTGGACGGCCGACGGGCGACCACGCACTGGGCGCACACCGAGGCCCTGGCGGCCCATTATCCCCGGGTGCAGGTCGATCCGGACGTGCTCTACGTGGACAACGGCAGCGTGCTCACCTCCGCCGGCAAGGCCGCCGCGATGGACCTGTGCCTGCACCTGGTCCGCCTCGACCACGGCTCGGCGGTCGCCAACACGCTCGCCCGCCGCCTGGTCGTACCCCCGCACCGGGCCGGCGGACAGGCCCAGTACGTCACCGCCCCGGTGCCCGACCAGGACGACCATCCGCTCGCCGAGCTGTTCTCCTGGGCGATCGAACGGCTCGACCACGCGTTGACCGTGGAGGACCTGGCCCGCCGGGCGAACATGAGCTCACGCAACCTGGGCCGCCACTTCCGGTCGGTGGCCGGCACCACGCCGCTGCAATGGCTGCTGACCCAGCGGATCCGGCACGCCCAGGAGCTGCTGGAGACCACCGGCGACAGCATCGACGCCATCGCGGCGGCCACCGGCATGGGCACCGCCGCGACGCTGCGCCGGCACTTCAACCGCACCGTCGGCGTGCCCCCGGACACCTACCGCCGCACCTTCCGCAGCACCCGGTCCGGCGCGCGTTGACGAGCCACCACGGGGCCGGCGCGGCCCTGCTCCGGCCGCCCGCCTGACCCGCGTACCGGTGACCGCCTGCGGTCGCCGGCGACGTCACACGCGCGTCGGGCTCCTCCGAGCGGCGGCAGGCAGGGGCCGCAGGGTGAGCACCTCACCGAGCCCGTCGACGTGGGTCAGCCTGGTGGCGAACGCGGCGCTCAGGGCGCGGCGCAGGTAGTCCAGCACCGCCGGCCCCGGGGTGAGCGGCGCCGAACCGGTGTCGCCCGTGCCGACCAGGTGCACCTCGCGGGCGAGCCGTCCGGAGGTGTTGACGAACCGGCAGAGGTCGTCCCACCGCAGGTACCGCCAGAAGTCGACGCTGACCACCGCGTCGAGGCTGCCCGGCGGGATGGGCGGGTCCATGCCGACCAGGTGGTGGTTCGTCGGGCCCGGCGGGGCGGCGTAGTCGAAGGTCAGCGCCCCGGTCGGCAGGTCGACCTGATCGCTGCCGGTGCCAACCCACAGCACGCGGGGGCCGGGAAGGCGGTCGGCGAGCCGGTCGAACGCCGGCCCGATCCGGCACGTCGAGCGCCGCGCGCAGTCGGTGGCCGCGGAGCGGTAGTACACGATGCGCTCAAGCGAGTCGTACACGTCCAGCAGGCCGTAGAACTCCCATTCGATGACGTGGTACTGCCCGGTCAGGAGGCTCCGGTTGGCCGCGAAGTCGGACCAGTCGCGGTCGGTGTTGCGGTGGTGCGGGAGGTGGAAGGCGCGGGCCTCGTCGTCGAAGGCGAAGTTCAGTTCGGTCACGCCGAGGTGCCGGTGCACCCGGTAGAACAGCTCGATGTCCTCCAGGCCCCAGCGCAGCCCGGAGCGTTCGTCGAACCCCCCGGCCCGGTCGAAGGTGTCCCGGGCGAGCGAGATGTTGTGGGTGTAGGCGAGCGCCCAGCCCGCCCGGAGCCACTCCGGCCCCGGGGGCTGACCGTGCGGGAAACGCAGGTCACCGGCGCGGTCCGCGCGGCGGCGGGGGACGTCGGTCATCTCCCCGTCGTCGAGGGCGGCCTCGACGTGCTCCAGGCTCAGCTCGTCGCGCCGGCCCATCAGCACGGCGGGCCGGCCGGCGACGGCGTGGTGGGCCAGGTGGCGCTCCAGCAACTGCGGGGAGGCGTACGAGTCGGCGTCGAGGAACAACAGCAGCGGCGCCCGGGTGTGCCGGACCGCCTCGTTGCGGGCTGCGGAGCGTCCCCGCCGTCGGGGGAACTCCAGCAGGCGGAGGTCGAGACCGGTGGCGGCCTCGACGGCGTCGGCGTAACCGGCGGGGGAGCCGCCGTCGCGGATGACCACCACCTCGAAGCGCTCGGGGCTCACCGTCTGTCGCGTCAACGACCGCAGCGTCAGTGCCAGGCACTGCGCGTCCTGGTAGGTGGGTATGACCACGCTCAGCTCGACCGCGTCGTTCGTCCGTGCCGTCATTCGACTTCCCCGTCATGGTGGTGGTGCGCGATTTCCGTTGACGCGCCTCGCGCGGGAGCGCGGCCCGGTCGGGTCACGCGTAGGGTTCACGTTCCGGCCAGGACCGTCGTCGTCGACGGTGCCGGTGGGAGCTAAGCAGCGCGCCAAATGAGGATCAATCGATTCGTCGATGTCTGGGGTGCGATCAGTGGATCGACAGGGGTCCCGACGACGCCGGGTGACGGACGCGGGGCGCGGCGTCGAGGAGACCCCGCAACCCGGCCGGCAACCGGCACCGTACGGGGACGGGCGCGCGTGCGGCCGGTCACTACGCTGCGGCCCGTGGAGCGGATGGCGGGTGTGTTCTGGATGGGCGGCTGCGCGGCAGTGGCCGTCCTGCTCGTGGCGGGCGTCGTCGCGCTGGTCGTGGCGTCCCACCGGCGGGAGCGGGAGCGGCGGGAGCACTGGCGACAGTGGGCCGCCCGGTACGGCTGGACCTTCGCCGAGCGGCCCCAGATCACCTGGACCGACCGGGTGCCGGGCCGCAACCGCCGGGGCGTGCGGTTCGCGCTGACCGGGACGTTGCAGGGCCGACCCGTCTGCGTGGCCGAGTACGCGTACACCGAGACGCACAGCTCGACCGGCGCGGACGGCAACCAGACGACCACCACGCACACCCACACGTACGTCGTCTGCTCGGTGTGGCTGCGGCGGTCGTTCCCGGCGCTCGCGGTCGGACCGCGCCACGCGTTCTCGAAACTGGGCCGCGCGCTGTTCGGCAGCGACACCTACGCCACCGGGCACGAGGAGTTCGACCGGCAGTGGCGGGTGGCCGCGGCGGCCCCGGGGCAGCAGGCGCTGGTCGGGCCGACCCTGATCGCCGCGCACCTGGCGGGAGCGGTGCCGGCCTGGAGCGTGCGGGGGGCGGAACTGGTCACCTACCGGCGCGGTCGGCTGGAGGACGCCGCCCTGGTGCCGTCGCTGACGACCCCGCTGATCACGGTCGCCGACCTGCTGGAGCAGGGCCGCTGACGAGCGCCGGCCCCGACGGGACGGCCGGCGGGAAGAGCGCGGGAGGCCGGACTCCAGGGGGCCGGCCTCCCGTCACGAGCGGTGACTCACGGCCGCCAGGAGCCGGTGGTCTCGAACCTGTGCTGGTATTCCAGCGCGCCGTTCTTGTCGGCCACGTTGAACACCACCGTGCCCGCGCGTTTGCTGCCCTCGGGCAGGTTGTTGCCGGAGCCCAGGGTGTCGCCGCAGCCGGAGAGCGCGCTCGCCAGGCCGTTGGCGGTGGTGCCGTTGGCGGCCACCCAGTTGAAGTAGAACGGGTTGATGGAGCTCTTGCCCTTGGTCACCGTCGCGGTGACGTGGGCGATCAGGTACATGCCCTTGTCGGGGGGCGGGGCGTACGACCGGCAGCCCTTGGTCTCCGTCGTGAACCGGGTGACCGTGATCTCGATGGTGCCGTCGTCGTCGGAGACCACCAGGGTGGCGCCGGGCCTCAGGTTGAAGTTCTCGCCGTCCCTCGCCGCCGGGGAGGGGCCGTCCGGCTGCAACGTGATTCTCGGGGCGGCGGCCTTCTCCAGGTCGTTCGCCGCCTTGTTGGCGCCGGCGACGAGGGCGACGACGCCGCCGACGCAGCAGAGCAGGGCCAGCACGGCCACCACGGCCACGACGATCAGGACGGTGTTGTTCTTCTTCGGCGGGGCGACCGGATGCGGCGCGCCGAAAGGGTGACCGGGCGCGCCGCCCGGGTAGCCTGGCCCACCCGGCGCGTAGCCGGGTCCACCGGGCGGCGGGTAGCCGGGCCCGGCGGCCGGATACCCGGGCGTGCCGGACACCGGCGGGTACGGCGTGCCCGACGTCGGCTGGTGCGGGGCGGCCCACGGCTCGCCCGGCATCCCGGACACCGGCGGCTGCGGCACCCCGGAGACCGGTGGCTGCGGCACCCCGGAGACCGGCGGCTGCGCCCACGGCTCGCCGGGCGCGCCCGACACCGGGGGCTGCGGTGCCCCGGAGACCGGCGGCTGCGGCGCGGCCCACGGGTCGCCGGCCGGCTGCTGCGGCGGTACGGGCGGGAGCGGAGCCCACGGGTCGCCCGTGGCCTGCGGGGCGCCGGAGGTCGGCGGCTGCGGCGGGTGACCGCCCTGGTCGGCGGGGAACTGCGGCATCGGTGCCGGCGGGTACGGCTGCGGCTGCTGCTCCGGGCTCGGTCGGTTCGGATCCTGCGGCCCGTAAGGGGGCGGGGGGTGACTCACCGTACTCCTAGGCACCTGACGACGACGGCAAACGCGGCTGACGCTACCGTGCGCGGACAACGGACCATCTTCGCGTCTCCGGCAGCGCCGCGCCGTCCCCTGTTCGGATTCCGTGCCCGGGTCAACCGGGCAGCAGGACGGCGGCGGTGCGGACCAGCGCGTCGTCCACCGCGAACCGGCCGGTGACCAGCGCGGGCGGACGGGCGAGCGGAGCCGCGTCGAGTCGCGCTGGGGCGATGCGGGCGGTGAAGGTGCCGGCGTCCGGATCCAACTCCACCAGCGCGTCGTGGAAGTCCAGCCACGTGCCGACGACCGGGTGCCACACCTTGTAGATCGTCTCCTTGGCGCTGAACAGCACCGCCGGCCAGGAGGTCCCCACCGGCAGGCGGGCGCACCGCTCCTGCTCCTCGGGCAGGCAGATCAGCCGGCGTACGCCCGCGTTGAGCTCCCGGTGCCCCTCTGCGTCGATGCCGACCGACCGGACCTCGCCGGCGCGGGCCGCGACGGCTGCGCAGTAGCCCGCAGTGTGGGTGATGGCACCGACCACACCGGTCGGCCAGACCGGCGACCGATCTGCGGCCGTCGGCACCGCCACCGGGGGCACGCCCAGCGCGGTCATCGCCCGCCGGGCGCAGACCCGCCCGGCCGTGAAGTCGCGGCGGCGGCTGTCCACCGCGCGTTCGCTCAAGCAGGCCCGTTCGGCCGGCAGCAGCTCGCCGACCCAGTCCGCCGGCCCGGCCACGGCCACCGCCACGGACGACGGCAGCAGGTCACGCATCGCCGCCTGCCGACAGGTACGACCGCACGCGCGTCCGCCCGGCGTCGGGCCCGCCGGCCGGTGGCCGGTGCGGCGGCTGGCGGCCGGACCGCCGGGCCGGCGCCCCGTCCACGGTCGGCGTCGCGAGGGTCATGGTTGGTGAACGTACCGCAAGGCGTAACACCGCAGCGTCCTGCGGCGCTGACAGGGCGTCGCCGGTGGGCAGGGGCCGGTCCACTGTCGACCGGTCCGCCGGGGCGGGTCGCCACGTGATCCGGAGAGGGAGTGCGATGACCGGTGGTACGGAGTCCTCGGCGTCCGGCACGGACGAGCACGCCCCACTTGCTCCCGCCTGGACCTGCGGCACGTGCGGGGCGGACTGGCCGTGCCCGGCCAAGCGGTCCCGTCTGCTGGAGGAGTACCGGCGGGACCGCGCCATGCTCAGCGTGTACCTGGGGTCCTGTCTCGCGGCCGCCGCGCAGGACCTGCCGCCGTCCGCCGGCACGTCCCTCCAGGGCCGGTTTCTCGGCTGGCTGCCCCGCAACCCCCGGGCCTCCTGACCGCACCCCGGCGCGGCTGGTCGCCCGCCCCGGGGTGCCCGGCGGTCAGTACGCGTGCGTCACCGTGATCGTGATGTTCGTGCAGGAGTTCGCCCGGCTGGTCAACGCGCTCTTCTCGGCGCTGTCGACGCTCAGCCGCCACCGGGTCTTCACCGCCACCCACTCGCCGACGTAGCGGCACTTCTCGTTGGTGGGCTGCCAGGTGGCCGGGTCCTGGTCGCCCTTGGCCTGGTTGACGTTGTCGGTCACCGCGACCAGCGACCTGACGTCGCCGAGGTCGTTGGCGAACGCCTGCCGCCGCGACGTGGTCCAGTTGCGAGCCCCCGAGTCCCACGCCTCGGCGAGCGGAACCATGTGGTCGATGTCCAGGTCGGACGGGTTGGTCCAGTAGGCGGCGTCGTAGTAGGAGCGCCAGCGCCCGCCGGTCAGTTGGCAGCCGGAGCCCACCGTGGGGCGGGTGGTGGCCTCGGCGATCAGCACCTCGTAGCGGGTGTTGCAGCCGTCGGAGTCGGCGTCGGTCCAGTGCGGGAACAGGTCCCGGTTGTAGCCGGTGCGTACCTCGGTGGCCACCGGCAGGTCGGCGACGAGGGTGCGCAGCGGTACCGAGACGGTGGCGGCGTGGGCGGGAGCCGACAGGCCGAGGGTGGCGGCGGTGACGGTGGCCAGCAGGCCGCCGGTCCAGCGGAGGGTACGGGTCATCGTGAACTCCGTCCGATCGATCGGGATGGCTGACAGTGCAACCGGCCCGGGTGCCGACGGACCGGACCCAGGGTTACTGGAGAACCAAATCTATCGATACGTTACGGGAAGTCTCCCATCGATGGGAATCCCGATCACTGCGAAATCTGGCAGAGCCCGTTGCTGCCGGGGTGCCGATCCGTACCGTTTGCGCAAGATGACGGACCGTTAGGTGCCGGATGTAAACCATCCGTGCGGTGTCGCGTTGGTCGGAAATCTGACCGAAGTCGACCCGTTGTGCCAGTGGTAGGTGGTGGTTAAGCTCTTGATGCGCGCCCCAATCGCCCGCTTCCCCCGTGGCAGGCGATCGGGGCGCGCATCTACGTCGAACGGGCCCGCACGCCACCGCGTGCGGGCCCGTTCTTTGTGCACCCGCCGCGCCGCCCGGGGGCGCGCGGCGGGTGCCGTGCCGTCCGTCAGATCCAGCGGCCGTCCAGCCACATCCGCGCCGACCACTCGGCGTACGGCAGCACCTTCCCGACGAAGATCGGATGGAAGTACGCGAAGCAGAGCGCGACCAGCAGGACGTACGCCCCGGCGATCACCCCGCCGACCAGCCGGCGGTCCCGAAGCTCGTCCGACTCGACGCGCGCGGCGGCGGGGCCGCCGTCTCCCGGCTGCGCGGCGACGGCGCCCGGTGGACCGGCCGGCGTGATGATCGCGCCGAGCACGTAGACCACCGCCAGCACCAGGAACGGCAGGACCGGTGCGGTGTAGAAGGAGAACATCGTCCGGCCGTCGAGGGCGAACCAGAACCAGGGCAGCAGACCGGCCGCCACGACGAGCAGGATCGCCCCCGCCCGCCAGTCCCGCCGGGCCAGGCCCAGCCAGGCCAGTGCCGCCAGCGCGGGCAGGAACGACCACCAGAGCAACGGGGTGCCCAGCAGCAGGATCTCGGAGGCGCAGCTCGGCGCCCCGCAGGGCCCGTTGCCAACCCAGTAGAAGGCGACCGGCCGGCCGAGCAGCAGCCACTGCCACGGCCACGACTGGTACTTGTGCGGGTCGTCGAGGCCGGCGTGGAAGCCGTACGCGGCCTTGTGGTACTCGATCAGGTTGTTCAACGCGCCGAAGACCGGGGTGTCGCTCAGCGGGGCGTTCGGGTAGCGCTCGGCCAGCCGGTAGTAGCCCTCGTCGCCGAGCAGCCAGCCGGACCAGGTGGCGACGTAGGTGAGCACCATCAGCACGCCGGCCAGCACCAGCCACGGCACCTCGTCGAGGAGGGCGTCCCGCCACGGCCGGCGTACGCCGGCGGAACGGCGGACCCCGACCTCCCACAGGATCACCAGCAGCGCGAAGACGGGCAGGAAGTAGAGCGCGCTCCACTTGACCGCGCAGGCGCAGCCGAAGAGGACCCCGGCGGCGAGCCGCCACCACGGCCAGTTCCGCCAGCCGCCCGCCGGCCGTCCGGCCCGCCCGGGCCGGCCCGGGTCCAGGCCGGCCTCCAGCGCCCGGGCCCACCGGCGGCGCCGGGCGTCCCGGTCGAGCACCAGGGCGCCGAACGTGGCCAGCACGAAGAACAGCAGGAAGATGTCGAGCAGCGCGGTGCGAGAGAGCACCAGGTGGAAGCCGTCCAGCGCGAGCAGCAGGCCGGCGGCGCAGCCCAGCGCGGTCGAGCGGAACATCCGGCGGCCGATGCGGACCAGCAGCAGCACCGACAGGGTGCCGACGACCGCCGCCGAGACCCGCCAGCCGAACTCCGGCGCCGTCGTCATCAGGTGCCCCGGCACGGAGATGCCGTGCTCCGCGTCGGAGTAGCCGAAGGCCCACTCGCCGAACCCGATCAGCCACTTGCCCAGCGGCGGGTGGACCACGTACGACGGGCCGCCGTCCTTGTAGTTCCACTCGACGCCCTTGTCGATCAGCCCCCAGCCGTCCCGGGCGTAGTAGGTCTCGTCGAAGATCTTGCCCGGCGGGTGGCTCAGGCCGACGAAGCGCAGGATCGCCGCGATGGCGACGATCACGCCGGTGGCGAGCCAGGAACGCCCGTCCAACCGGGCCTCGACGGTGGCCAGCCGCCGCCGGACCACGCCGGGGATCCCGCCGGAAGCCGGGGACGTGCCCTCCGGCGGACCGCCGTCCGTGAGGTCCTGCCCCGCCTGGTCCGCGCTCTGTGCTGTCGACGCACTCGTCACCCGGCGATCGTAGGCTGCGAAGGTGCCCGGTGGCGCCCGTCGTCCCCGATACCGGTAAAGCCGTCGATGAAGGAGTTGCATCTCGTGGGTGAAAAGTCCGAAACCGGGCGCCTGGTCCTGCTCGGCGCGCCGCTCGGCAACCCCGCCGACGCCTCCGCCCGGTTCCGCGAGGTGCTCGCCGCCGCGGACGTGGTGGCCGCCGAGGACACCCGCCGGCTGACCCGGCTGGCCCGGGACCTCGACGTCACCGTCGGCGGCCGCATCGTCTCCTACTTCGAGGGCAACGAGGAGCGGCGCACCCCCGAGCTGGTCGACGTGCTGACCGCCGGCTACCTGGTCGCCCTGGTCACCGACGGCGGCATGCCGAGCGTCTCCGACCCGGGCTACCGGCTGGTCCGGGCCGCCCTGGACGCCGGCGTGCCGGTCACCGCCGCCCCGGGCCCGAGCGCGGTCACCACCGCCCTGGCACTGTCCGGCCTGCCCTGCGACCGGTTCTGCTTCGAGGGCTTCCTGCCGCGCACCGGCGGCGCCCGCCGGTCCCGCCTGCGGGCGCTCGCCGCCGAGGAGCGGACGCTTGTCTTCTTCGAGGCGCCGCACCGGATCGCCGCCGCGCTCGCCGACCTGGCCGCCGCGTTCGGCGCCGACCGGCCCGCCGCGCTCTGCCGCGAGCTGACCAAGACGTACGAGGAGATCGTCCGCCGCCCGCTCGGCGAGCTGGCCGACTGGGCGGCCGAAGGGGAGCCGCGCGGCGAGATCACCCTCGTCGTGGCCGGTGCGCCCGAGTCGGCCCCCGAGCGGCCCGACGACGACACGCTGCGCGCCGCCGTCGCCGCCCGCGAGGCCGCAGGGCTGTCCCGCCGGGACGCGATCACCGAGGTCGCCTCGGAGTACGCCCTGCGCCGCCGCGACGTCTACGCCGTCGTGCACGCCTGACATCCGGGTCGGCACGCCTGACACCCGGCTGGCATCTCCACCCGGCCCGGCTGGGATACCGATCAGGCCCGGCCGGGCACCCGACGCGGCCCGACGGGGATCTCGACGCGGCCCGACCGGGATCCCGGCCAGGACTGGCCGGGCACCCTCGGCGGCGGCCCGGCCGTCGGGCGCCCGGCAGCGCCCGACGGGTTCACCAGGCGGCGACGAGGAAGCCGAGGGTGATCGCCAGCGGGCCGGCTGCGGCACCCGTCACCGCCCAGCGGCGCAGCCGGGGGTCGGCGATCCGGGCGGACCCGGTCCACCGGACGATCCCCGCGCCGCAGCCCAGCACCACCAGCAGGCCGAGCAGCCAGCGCAGGTGCCCGGCCGCGCCGGTGTCCGCGTACGCGGTGCCGCCGTCCGGGCCGGTCATCCGGGCCGGCAGGACCGTGCCGGTCGCGGTGCGCTCCGCGGCCACCCCGCTCACCCGCACGCCGTACGCGGTCCACGTCTCGTCGGCGGGGGCGAAGTTGCCCCGGCAGCGTTGCGCGAGGCCGCCTCCGGTGCAGTCGGCGATCACCACCGTGCCCCGGGTGGCGTGCCCCACCGCCAGCCAGAACGGGTCCGCGCTGACCCAGGCGAAGAAGGTCGCCACCAGGCTCAGCGCCAGCAGGGCGGCCAGCCCCGGCAGCGGATCGGGCGGACGCGGGGTGCGCCGGGCCCGCCGCCGCGCGGCATCCTCCCGGGCCGACCGCTCCCGCTCGTGCGGCGGTTCCTCCCGGATCGGCGTGCCGTCCCAGTGCACCAGCTCGATCGGCGGCCAGTACGCCCCGTCGGCACCGTCTCCGCCGTCCGGCGTACGCCCGCCGTCGTCCCGGTCCGGCGGGTCACCGGCGGACGGACGCCCCCGGCGGGGCCAGCGGTTCGGCTGCCGGACGGGGACCCGGCGCGGTACGGCGTCGACCGGCGCCCCGGTCGTGGGCTCCACCTCGACGGCGGGCGCGGCGGACGGCGGGGCCGCCACCGGTCCGACGGCCTCGACGTGCGGTTCCGGTGGCGACTCCGGCGGCGCGGCGGCCTGGACCGCCCGGGGGTGCGGCGCGCGGGTGCCGCGCGGCGTCCTCCCCGCGCCGTCGTCCGTCGGGCCGGAGGGACGGTCATCACGATCCCGGGCCGCTCGTCTGCCAGTCACGGCGTTCATTGCACCCCGCGACCATGGCGTCCGCCGGCAGCTCAGGCCGCGTGTCGGCGACAAATCGGGCGAACATCGGACCCGGTCCCGCCGGGCCGCCGGGCCGGGGGCCCTATTGGTTCGCGGTCACCGCGAGCGGGTCACTAGGCTTGCTGGTCATGAGTCACGTTCTCGCGGCGGTCGCCTGGCCGTACGCCAACGGCCCGCGCCACATCGGCCACGTCTCCGGTTTCGGCGTTCCCTCCGACGTCTTCAGCCGGTACATGCGGATGGCCGGGCACGACGTGCTCATGGTGTCGGGCACCGACGAGCACGGCACCCCCATTCAGGTGCAGGCGGACGCCGACGGGGTAACCCCGCGCGAGCTGGCCGACCGCTACAACCGGGTGATCGTGGAGGACCTGCACGGCCTCGGGCTCTCCTACGACCTGTTCACCCGCACCACCACCCGCAACCACTACGCGGTGGTGCAGGAGCTGTTCGAGGGGATGTACCGCAACGGCTACATCGTCCCGAAGACCACCATGGGGGCGATCTCCCCGTCCACCGGCCGGACGCTGCCCGACCGCTACATCGAGGGCACCTGCCCGATCTGCGGCTACGACAGCGCGCGCGGCGACCAGTGCGACAACTGCGGCAACCAGCTCGACCCGATCGACCTGATCGACCCGAAGTCGCGGATCAACGGGGAGACCCCGAAGTTCGTCGAGACCGAGCACTTCTTCCTCGACCTGCCCGCCCTGGCCGACGTGCTGCGGCAGTGGCTCGACACCCGCGAGGGCTGGCGGCCCAACGTGCTGCGCTTCTCGAGGAACCTGCTCGACGACCTCCAGCCCCGGGCCATCACCCGTGACCTGGAGTGGGGCGTGCCGATCCCGCTCGACGGCTGGCGCGAGCGCCCCGACAAGCGGATCTACGTCTGGTTCGACGCGGTGATCGGCTACCTGTCCGCCTCGATCGAGTGGGCCCGCCGCTCCGGCGACCCCGAGGCGTGGCGCCGGTGGTGGTCCACCGACGGGGAGGGCAAGGACGCCCGCGCCTACTACTTCATGGGCAAGGACAACATCGTCTTCCACTCGGTGATCTGGCCGGCGCTGCTCTCGGGCTACTCGGGCGAGGGCAGCCGGGACGGCGCGCCGGGCGAGCTGGGCCGGCTCAACCTGCCCACCGAGGTGGTCTCCAGCGAATACCTGACCATGGAGGGGAAGAAGTTCTCCTCCTCCCGCCGGGTCGTCATCTACGTCCGGGACTTCCTCGAGCGCTACGACGCCGACGCGCTGCGCTACTTCATCGCCGCCGCCGGCCCGGAGAGCAACGACACCGACTTCACCTGGGCGGAGTTCCTGCGCCGCAACAACGACGAGCTGGTCGCCGGCTGGGGCAACCTGGTCAACCGGTCCGTCTCCATGGCGGCGAAGAACTTCGGCGCGATCCCGCCCGTCGACCCGGCCGGCCTCACCGAGGCCGACGAGGCGCTGCTCGCTGTCGCCCGGGCCGGCTTCGCGACGGTCGGCGACCTGATCGCCCGGCACCGCCAGAAGCAGGCCATCGGCGAGGCGATGAGGGTGGTCGCCGAGGCCAACCGGTACCTCTCCGAGCAGGCGCCGTGGAAGCTCAAGGGCGAGGACGACAAGCCGCGGATGGGCACCATCCTGCACGTCGTCCTCCAGGTGGTCAGCGACGCCAACACGCTGCTCACCCCGTTCCTGCCGCACTCCGCGCAGCAGGTGCACGAGCTGCTCGGCGGCACCGGCGTGCACGCCCCGATGCCGGTCATCGAGGAGGTCGAGGACCTCGACGGCGGGCCCGCGTACCCGGTGCTGACCGGCGACTACACCGTCGGCGCGCGCTGGGAGTCCGTACCGCTGGAGGCCGGCCGGCCGCTGGCCGCGCCGAAGCCGGTCTTCCGCAAGCTCGACCCGTCGATCGTCGACGAGGAACTCGCCCGCCTGGCCGACTGACGGCCGCCTGCGTGCCGGCGGGCGCGACCCCCGAGGGGGCCGCGCCCGTCGCCGCCATGCCCGGACCCGGAGCCGGTGGCGCGTCAGGTCCGGGCCATCGCCGGCGCGCCGATGAAGTCCATGATGCTGCGGTTGACCTCGGCCGCGTTCGTCCACGGGATGCCGTGCGGCGCGCCCTTCAGCGTCACCAGCTGGCTGCCGGGCAGCATCGGCTGGAGCCGCTGACCGGTCGCCGGGTACGGCAGCACCGCGTCGGCGTCGCCCTGCACGATGAGCACCGGCACGTCGATGCGGGACACGTCGCCCCGGAAGTCGGTCTGCCAGGCGTCCACGCTGTCGTGCGTGCCCTTCGCCGAGGCCCGGGCGCCGATCTCCCAGTGCGCCCGGAACGCCTCCTCGCTGACCAGCCTGCCCTTGTTCTCCTGGTAGTTGAAGAACGCCTCGCAGAAGGTGGTGAGGTAGGCGAACCGGTCGTCGATGATGGCCTGCTGGAAGCCCTGGAAGAGGCTCTTCTCGACCCCCTCCGGGTCGTCCGAGGTCTTCAGCAGGAACGGCGCGAGCGGGGCCAGCAGCACCGCCCGGTCCACCCGCTGCGAGCCGTACACGCCCAGGTAGCGGGTCACCTCGCCGGTGCCCATCGAGTGGCCGACCAGGATCGCGTTCCGCAGGTCCAACTCCGACATCAGCACGTCGAGGTCGGCGGCGAACGTGTCGTAGTCGTACCCGGACGCCGGCTGCGCCGAGTTGCCGAAGCCCCGCCGGTCGTACGTGATCGTCCGGTACCCGGCAGCCAGCAGCGGTCCGACCTGCTTCTCCCAGGTCGCCCCGTTGAACGGGAAACCGTGGATCAGCACGATCGGCTGACCGGAGCCGTGGTCCTCGTAGTACAGGTCGACGGGGGCGGAGTTCTCCGTCCCCACGGTGATGAAAGGCATGCGCGTCTCCTGGTCACGTGACGGTCGGACGCCCGCGCTTTCCCACCCCACCCGGGGTTATGCCGCCTGAAACCGGCGCCCGGCCCTGCTCAGAGCGCGTACGGCAGGTCCACCACCCGGTCGTCGGTGACCTCGGACGCGGGCGCCCACGTCTCGTGGACGCCCCGCTCCTGGCACTGCGCCCCGGTCTCCGCCACCGCGTCCGGGCCGGGCCGACGCAGGCGCAGGCGCAACCACCCGGACTCCTCCCGCAGCACCAGGCAGGGCACGCCCCGCCAGTCGGCCAGCCGCAGCCGGCGGGCCGCCGACTCCACCGGGTACCGGGCGGCCCGGGTCATCGCCAGCACCCGGAACCCGCCCGGCTGGTCCGCCACCGCCTCGTACTCGCCGCCGGCGTAGCCGCCGACCAGCCGCGTGGAGCGGGGCGCCTCGCCGGTCGGCACGTACTCCTGGTCGGGGGAGAGCCCCGGCACCGCCGCCAGCAGGTGCCGCCACTGCGGGCCGGCCATCCGCAGCCAGCCGCGCTGCTCGGCCTGGTAGCTGTAGAGCACCACCTCCACGCCGTCGGCCGGGTACGCGAGCAGGGTGGCGTTCGCCGGCATCGGCAGGTCCGCGAAGTCCCGGGTCACGAACTCCGGGACGAGCTGGGCGCTGCTGGGCACGAAACCGGTGCCGAGCACCGCCCCGCCCAGCCGGTCCCGGGGCGCGAGCGCGGTCAGCCCCCGGTGCGCCGCGCCGACCGGCACGTCGTAGTCGGCCGGGTCGGCCGCCCGCCAGCGCAGCGCGTACGTCACGTCCGCGCCGTCGGGACCGTCCGCGCCGTCGGTGCGCAGCACGGCCGTCGCCGACGGCGTACGCAGGTGCGCCACGTCGTGCTCCCGGTAGCAGAACCCGTGCGGCAGCCACCCGCGCACGTAACCGGCGAGCTGCCGCGCGGAGAGCACCTTCACCATCCGGGTGCCCCGCCGGATGACCGCGGAGGCGCGCACCGCCGCCAGCGTCGGGTCCCCGGCCGCCGCGGGCTGCTGGCTGAGCTGCTGCACGTACGCCCAGCCCCGCTCGCGGTGCAGCGGCACCAGCAGCGGGGACTCCGCCTCGTCGCCCGGATCGGCCACGGGAGGCACGACGGTGACCTCGGTGGCGTGCACGAACCTGCGCCACGGCAGCGTGGCCCCGGGCCGGGGCGCCCACTCGAAGCCGGGTGCCTCCTCTGCACTGAACAGCTCGTACGCCGCGCCCCGGGCGATCTCCTCCGCCGGGTACACCACGCCCCCGTACGTCACACGCGGGCCGTTTCCGCTGGCCTGAGGGGTGATGGTCACGCCGACGACGCTAGGCGCGAGATGTGCCGTCCCGGTGAACAGGCGGTGGCGTCCCCACGACGCGGGCCACCGGCGGTGTGTGATGCTGGCCGCGATGAGCGAGCCCACCGAAACCCGCAAGCAGCGCGCCGCCCGCCGGGCCGGGGAGTTCCCGCCCGTGCCCGAGCCGCTGCCCCGCCCCGTGCTGGACAGCCACACCCACCTGGACATCACCGTCAGCGAGGCCGGCGTGCCCCCGCAGCCGCGGGCGGACGGGGCCCCGGGCGTCGTACCCGTCGAGGACCCGGTCGCCGTGGCCGTGGCCGTCGCCGCCTCGGTCGGCGTCGACCGGCTCGTGCAGGTCGGGGTGGACGTCGCCTCCTCCCGCTGGGGAGCCGACGTCGCCGACGACCACCCGGCCGTGCTGGCCACCGTGGCGCTGCACCCGAACGAGGCCCCCCGCCTGCCCGACCTGGACGAGGCGCTGCGCGAGATCGAGGCGCTCGCCGCCCGCGAGCGGGTGCGCGGGATCGGCGAGACCGGGATGGACTTCTTCCGTACCGGCGAGGAGGGACGCGCCGTCCAGGAGGAGAGCTTCCGGGCGCACATCGCCATCGCCAAGCGGTACGGCAAGACCCTGGTCGTGCACGACCGGGAGGCACACGCCGACGTGCTGCGGATCCTCGACGACGAGGGCGCGCCGGACACCGTGGTGCTGCACTGCTTCTCCGGCGACGCCGACTTCGCCCGCGAGTGCGTCCGCCGGGGCTACCTGCTCAGCTTCGCCGGCACGGTCACCTTCGGCAGCGCCGCCGCGCTGCGGGAGGCCGCCGCGCTGACCCCGGTCGAGCAGATCCTGGTCGAGACCGACGCGCCCTACCTGACCCCGATGCCGCACCGGGGCCGGCCGAACGCCTCGTACCTGATCCCGCTGACCGTACGGTCGCTGGCCGAGACGACGGGCACGGACCTGGACGAGCTCTGCGCCGCCGTCTCCGCCACCGGCGACCGCGCCTTCGGCCCCTGGTGAAAGGAAGGGGCCCTTCCTTTCACCTACGGCGGGCCGCATAGGCTACGGGGCGTGACCGGTCTCCTCGGCCCGGCGGAGATCCGGGAACTGGCCGCCCGGCTGGGCGTCACCCCCACCAAGAGGCTCGGCCAGAACTTCGTGCACGACCCGAACACCGTCCGGCGCATCGTCACCGCCGCCGGGCTGGCCCCGGACGACGTGGCGCTGGAGGTCGGTCCCGGCCTCGGTTCCCTCACCCTCGCCCTGCTCCCGGCCGCCGCGCACGTGCACGCCGTGGAACTGGACGCGACGCTGGCCGGCGCGCTGCCCGACACCGCAGCCCGGCACGCCGGGCCCGACGCCGCGCGGCTGACCGTGCACCACGCCGACGCGCTGCGCGTCCGCGCCGCCGAGTTGGCCGAACCCGCGCCGACCGCGCTGGTCGCGAACCTGCCCTACAACGTGGCCGTGCCGGTGGTGCTGCACCTGCTCGCCGAGCTGCCCAGCCTGCGGCACGGGCTGGTGATGGTGCAGAAGGAGGTCGCCGACCGGCTCGTCGCCGGTCCCGGCTCCAAGGTGTACGGCGTGCCGTCGGTCAAGCTCGCCTGGTACGCCTCGTCCCGCGCCGCCGGGAAGGTCCCGCCGAACGTCTTCTGGCCGGTGCCGAACGTCGACTCCGGGCTGGTCGCCTTCACCCGCCGCGAGCCACCCCGCGCCGACGTACCCCGGGAACGGGTCTTCGCCGTGGTGGACGCGGCCTTCGCGCAGCGCCGCAAGACCCTGCGCGCCGCGCTGGCCGGCTGGGCCGGCGGCGCGGACCGGGCCGCCGACGCGCTCACCGCCGCCGGCGTCGACCCCGGCGCACGCGGGGAGTCGCTCACCGTCGAGCAGTTCGCCGCCATCGCCGCGTCGGCTCCGGCCGCCCCACCCGCCGCGCAGTAGGCTGACGCCCGTGACCGAGGCCTGGGGACCGGACGACGAGGACGAGCAGCGGCGGCGCGGAGCCAGCGGACCGGTGCGGGTCCGGGTGCCCGCCAAGGTCAACCTGCACCTCGGGGTGGGACCGCTGCGCCCCGACGGCTACCACGAGCTGAACACCGTCTACCACGCCATCTCCATCCACGACGAGCTGACCGCCCGCCGGGGCGACACGCTCACCCTGACCATGGAGGGCGAGGGCGCCGGCGAGCTGGCCCTGGACGACACCAACCTGGCCATCCGGGCGGCCCGCGCCCTCGCCGGCTACGCGGGGGTGCCGCCGCACGCCCGGCTGCACCTGCGCAAGCAGATCCCGCTGGCCGGTGGGCTGGCCGGAGGCAGCGCCGACGCGGCCGCGGCGCTGGTCGCCTGCGACACGCTCTGGGGGACCGGGCTGTCCCGCGACGAGCTGGCCCGGATCGCCGCCGACCTCGGCTCCGACGTGCCGTTCCTGATCCACGGCGGCACCGCGCTCGGCACCGGCCGGGGCGAGTCGGTCAGCCCCGTGCTGGCCCGCCCCACCACCTGGCACTGGGTCGTGGCCGTGGCCGACAGCGGCCTCTCCACCCCGGTCGCCTACCGGGAACTGGACCGGCTCCGCGCGGCCGGCACCGCCGGTGCGCCGCTGGGCAGCACCGACGCGCTCTTCGCCGCGCTGCGCCAGCGGGACCCGCGGGTGCTCGCCGCGGCCCTCGGCAACGACCTCCAGGACGCCGCCCTGGCCATGCGCCCGTCGCTGGCGGAGACGCTGAAGGCCGGCGAGGCGGCCGGCGCGCTGGCCGGCATCGTCTCCGGCTCGGGGCCGACCTGCGTCTTCCTCGCGGCGGACGCCGCCGACGCCGAGCGGATCGCCGCGGAGCTGGCCACCGCCGACGTGTGCCGCGAGGCGCGCACCGCGCACGGCCCGGTCCCCGGCGCGCGCATCGCCTGACCGGCCCACCCCGCCCCGATCCCGCGCTCCCGGCCCCCGGGTACCGCCTCTCCAGGCGGCGCCGGGTGGAGCCCGCGCCCGGCGGGCGGCGGGGCGGTCCGCGTACGCTGGAGGCTCAGGCGTCCCAGGTGCCGGCCGGCACCGGGACGCCTTGATCATGGGAGGTGAGGTCGTGGCCAACATCGTCAACCTGGACCGGGTGTCCAAGGGCTACGGCGCCGCCGGGCCGCTGCTCACCGACGTCTCGCTCGGCCTGGACGACGCCGACCGGATCGGCGTGGTCGGCCTCAACGGCGCCGGCAAGTCCACCCTGCTGCGGCTGCTCACCCGCATCGAGGAACCGGACGACGGGCGGGTCACCCACCGCCGCGACCTGCGGGTCGCCTGGCTGCCGCAGAGCCTCCAGCTCGCCCCCGAGGCCACCGTCCGGGACGTGGTGCTCGGCACCGCCTGGCTCGGCGAGAGCATGGGCGCCGAGCACGAGTGGGCCGGCGACGCCGGCGTGCGGGCCATCCTCGACGGCCTCGGCATGCCCCACCTCGGCCTCGACCAGCCCGTCGGCCCGATGTCCGGCGGCGAGCGGCGGCGGGTCGCGCTGGCCGCGCTGCTGGTCCGCGAGTCCGACCTGCTCATCCTCGACGAGCCCACCAACCACCTCGACGTCGGCGGCGTCGACTGGCTGGCGAAGTACCTCGTCGGCCGCAAGGGCGCGCTCGTCGTGGTCACCCACGACCGGTGGTTCCTCGACGCCGTCTGCACCACCACCTGGGAGGTCGCCGACCAGACCGTCCGGGCGTACGAGGGCGGCTTCGCCGCCTGGACCCTCGCCCGGGCCGAGCGGGAGCGGGTCGCCGCGGCCACCGAGGCCCGCCGGCAGAACCTGCTCCGCAAGGAGATCGCCTGGCTGCGCCGGGGCCCGCCCGCCCGCACCTCCAAGCCGCGCTTCCGCATCGACGCCGCCAACGCCCTCATCGCCGACGTGCCGCCGGTGCGCGACACCATGTCGCTGCAACGGCTCGCCACCGCCCGGCTCGGCAAGCAGGTGTACGACCTGGAGCAGGTCACCCTGCACGCCGGCCCGAAGGAGATCCTGCGCGACGTCACCTGGCAGGTCGGCCCCGGCGACCGGATCGCCGTCCTCGGCCGCAACGGGGCGGGCAAGACCACCCTGCTGCGGATGCTGGCCGGCATCACCCGCCCCGACAACGGGCGCTTCGCCACCGGCTCGACCGTCCGGCCGGCCTTCCTCTCCCAGGAGCTGGCCGAACTCCCCGGCCACCTGCGCGTGCTCGAAGCGGTGGAGGAGGTCGCCCGGCGGGTGCAACTCGGCGACCGGGAGGTCTCCGCCGCCCAGCTCGCCGAGGTCTTCGGCTTCGACGACCGGCGGCTCTGGACGCCCGTCAGCGACCTCTCCGGCGGCGAGCGTCGCCGGTTGCAGATGCTCCGGCTGCTCGCCGGGGAGCCGAACGTGCTGCTGTTCGACGAGCCCACCAACGACCTGGACACCGACACCCTCGCCGCGCTGGAGGACCTGCTCGACTCCTGGCCCGGCACCGTCATCGTGGCCAGCCACGACCGGTACCTCATCGAGCGGGTCACCGACGTCGCGTACGGGATGTTCGGCGACGGCCGGCTGGTGCACCTGCCCGGGGGCGTCGACGAGTACCTCGCCCGGGCCGCCGGCCAACCCGGCCCCGCGATGCCGGAGACGGCCCCCGGGGGCGGCGCCGGCACCCCCGCCGCGACCGGCATGTCTGCCGCCGAGGCGCGGCAGGCCCGCAAGGAACTGGCCCGGCTGGAACGGCAGGTCGCCAAGCTGGAGCAGAAGGAGGCGACGCTGCTCGACCAGCTCGCCACGCACGCCACCGACTACGCGAAGGTCGCCGAACTCGACGCCCAGCTCAAGGAGCTGCGGGCCGAGCGGGAGCGGACCGAGGAGTCCTGGCTGGCCCTGGCCGAGGAGATCCCGGCGACCTGAGTCGCCCCCTGGTCGCGGCGCCGCACACCGGAGGCCCCCGTGTGCGGCGTCACACCCCGGGGTGCGGGACAATCGTCGGCGACCCCTCACCCGAACGGCGTTGGAGACTCAGACATGGCCCACACCCCCGTCAACCACCCCGCGCGGCCGGTCTACCGGGCGATCGGCGGGCTGACCGGTCTGTACCTGGTGGCCTTCGGCGTGCTCGGCATCATCGCGAGCGCCGGCAACGAGGCCCTCGCCCAGGATGACACCCAGGTCCTCGGCCAGGGCACGAACCTCGGTTTCTCGCTGCTCAGCGTCCTGCTGGGGGCCGCGGTGCTGGCCGGCACCGCGATCGGCCGCAACATCGACGTCATGATCAACCAGTGGCTGGCGTACGCCATCATGGTGATCAGCCTCGCCGGTCTCGCCTTCATCCAGACCGAGGCCAACATCTTCAACTTCAGCATCTTCACCGTCATCGCGCTGATGGTGGTCAGCCTGGTCCTGCTGATGGTCGGCATGTACGGCAAGGTCGGCACGGACGAGGAGCAGGAGGCCTGGCAGAAGGCCCGGCTCGTGCTCTGAGTGGTTGTGGGGTTTTCGCCGGAGCCCGACCCGCGCAGGGATCAAGCCTGACCGCCCGGAGCGGGTCGGGCTCCGGCGAAAACCTGTGGTCCCGCTCCACCCGGCCCGTTGCTGCCCGGTGGGGTGGGATCTTTTGGTTGTGGCTGTTGTCGAGCGGTTCGGCGGACGGGTGGCCTCTTCCGGGGGACAATCGGGGGCGAATGTCCTGACTGGTGGAGGGGTCATGCCGCACTTTCCCGTGAACCATCCGGCGCGGCCGGTCTACCGGGTCCTCGCCGGCCTGGTGGGGCTCTACATCCTGGTCTTCGGCGTCTGGGGCGTCGCCCTGACAGCGGGCGATCCGCTCTTCGACCGGGGCGACAACTGGGCCCTCGGGCTCCGCACCAACCTGGCCTTCTCGCTGGCCTCCGTCGCCTTCGGGATCGTCCTCATCATCGGCGCGTCCCGGCGCGGCAACCTCGGCCACTACATGAACCTGACCGCCGGGGTCGTCTTCCTGGTCACCAGCGTCCTCATGATGTCCGTGCTCCAGACCGAGGCCAACTTCCTCAACTTCTCGATGTCCACGGTCATCGTGTCGATGCTCTTCGGCCTGCTCCTGCTCGGCACCGGCCTGTACGACAAGGTCGGCACCGACGAGCACGCCGAGGAGGAACGGCGGCTGCGGCACCACCCGGTCTCCGAGGCCCACGGCCGCTGACCGACGTCGGGGTCAGCGACCCCGTACCGTGATCAGGCTCGGCTTGGCCTCCAGGTGCGACAGCCCGCTCCAGGCCAGGTTGACCAGGTGCGCCGCCACCGTCTCCTTGCGCGGCTTGCGCACCTCCAGCCACCAGCGGCCGGTCAGCGCCACCATCCCCACCAGCGCCTGCGAGTAGAGCTCGGCCAGCTTCGGGTCGTAGCCCCGGCTGGAGAACTCGGCGCCCAGGATGTGCTCCACCTGGTGCGCCACGTCGTTCATGACGCTGCTGAAGTTGCCCGCCGCCGACAGCACCGGCGACTCCCGCACCAGCACCCGGAAGCCGCTGGTCTCCTCCTCGATGTACGTCAGCAGGGCCAGCGCCGCCTGCTCCAGCAGCTCGCGGGGGTGCCCGGCGGTCAGGGCCGTGGTGATCCGGTCCAGCAGGGCGCGGACCTCCCGGTCCACCACCACCGCGTAGAGCCCCTCCTTGCCGCCGAAGTGCTCGTAGACCACC
Organism: Micromonospora sp. USAFONa4; assembly: GCF_057197825.1. NCBI lineage: Bacteria > Bacillati > Actinomycetota > Actinomycetes > Micromonosporales > Micromonosporaceae > Micromonospora > Micromonospora sp. USAFONa4. The sequence goes on from NZ_CM170072.1 coordinate 4,116,646, forward strand.
GGCTTGGAGACCTTCGCGCGGGCCGCCACCTCCTCGATGGAGGTGGCGTCGAAGCCGCGCTCGGCGAAGATCTGCCGGGCGATCGAGATCAGCTGCTCCCGGCGCTGGGCCGCCGACATGCGTACGCGTGAGGAGGGTTTGGGGGGCACGGCGGGAACCGCCCGCCGCCGGCCGGTCGTGCCGTCGTTGCCAGGGACATCCGCCATGTTCTCGTCATTCCGCCGGCGCTCGGTCACCCGGCCCATCCTGCCAGGCGGCCTCCGCGCCCATCGACCGCGCTACCGGCCGGTGGCCGGTGCGGCGAGCTTCGCCGCGATGCGTTCGGGCTTCGGCCAGCGCACGTCCCACGCCGCGCCGAGCCTCTCGAACAGCCAGATCACCCGGGCCGAGATGTCCACCTGGCCGCGCAGTACGCCGTGCCGGGCGCTGGTCGGGTCGGCGTGGTGCAGGTTGTGCCAGCTCTCGCCGAACGACACGATCGCCAGCGGCCAGAAGTTCGACGCGCGGTCGCCCTGGCGCATCGCGAACGGCCGCTCCCCGTAGACGTGGCAGACGGAGTTGATGGACCAGGTCACGTGGTGCAGGAGGGCGATGCGCACCAGGCCGGCCCAGAAGAGCGCGGAGAGCGCTCCCCGCCACGACCAGGTGAGCAGGCCGCCCATCAGCGCGGGACCGAGCACCGAGACCACCACCAGCAGCGGGAACAGCCGGTCCACCCGGCTGATGTCCCGGTCGGCGAGCAGGTCCGGGGCGAAGCGCCTCCGGTTGGACAGCTCCCGGCCGAAGAGCCAGCCGACGTGCGCGTGGAACAGGCCCTTCGTCAGGCCGCGGACGCTCTCCCCGAACCGCCACGGCGAGTGCGGGTCGCCCTCCAGGTCGGAGAAGGCATGGTGGCGCCGGTGGTCGGCCACCCACTGGATGATCTCGCCCTGCACCGCCAGCGAGCCGGACACCGCCAGCGCGATCCGCAGCCAGCGCTTCGCCTTGAACGACCCGTGCGTGAAGTACCGGTGGTAGCCGACCGTGATGCCCAGCCCGGAGAGCACGTACCAGAACCCGGCGACGGCCACGTCGGTCCAGCTCAGCCAGCCGCCCCAGGCGACCGGTACGGCGGCCACGAGGGCCAGGAAGGGAATCACCACGAACGCCCAGAGGGCGATGAGGATGCCCCGGGACTGCGTGCCCTGGGTGAGGGGCTTCGGCCCGGCGGCGGGGTCGAGGGACGTAGCGGACATGGGCACCTCGCAGAGGGACGGAGTGATCACGAAGTTACGCCTACGTCACCGTAACTTAGGCCCTGGCGGGGCGCATGGGACAGCGTCAGGGATGAATGTCTGATGCTGTCGTACGTCCGTTCTAAGGTGCTGCTCATGGATGATCCGTTGGCTGAAGAGGTGCGACGGCTGCGCACCGTCGAGCAGCTCTCCGTCCGCGAGATCCGGGCGCGGACCGGGCTCGGGCGTAACCGGGTCCACGACCTTCTCCGGGGCGTGCCGCCGCCCGAGCGGACCCGCCGACCAAATGCCAAGGACGACCTCAGAGCGACGGCGGTCGAGCTGCGCGCCGAGGGGCGTTCCGTGAACGACATCGCCCGCCAGCTCGGCGTGGCGAAGTCGACCGCCTACCAGTGGGTCAGGCACCTGCCGCTGACCGAGGAGGGGGCGGGCGCCGAGCGGCGCCGGACCCACGCGGCGTTGATGAACGAGGCGCGGTGGTCGGCGCATCGAAAGGCCCGCGACGCGGCCCGGGCCGCGGAGCAGGTGCGCGCGGCCGGCCTGGTGGGCTCCCTCGCCGACCGGGATCTCCTGCTCCTCGGTGCGGCGGTCTACTGGTGTGAGGGGACGAAGTCCAAGCCGTGGCGGCGGGACGACCGCCTCCAGTTCGTCAACAGCGATCCGGGGCTGCTCGCGCTCTTCCTGCGATTTCTCCAGGTGTGCGGGGTCGACCGTGCCGTGCCCAGCTATCGCGTCAGCATCCATGAGACGGCCGACCCCGACGCGGCGCTGAAATGGTGGGTCCGGAAACTCGATCTGCCGGTCGGTCGCTTCCAGCGCGCCAACCTCAAGAAACACCGTCCGGCCACGCTGCGGCGCAACGTCGGGGACGACTATCGTGGCTGCCTGGTGATCACCGTGCCGCGTAGCCGCGAGCTCTACTGGCGGATCGAAGGTATGATCGCCGAGCTGTTCCAGACCGTCGAGCGAGGCGAACCGTCAATGACGGTGCGCGAAGCTTGACATTTTTATGGGGTGTGGGGTAACGGCAACCCGCAGGCCTTTGGAGCCTTGAGCTCCTGGTTCGAATCCAGGCACCCCAGCTCACACCGCGTCTCACGGCATTCGTGTGGCCATGCCGAACGGCGGCTCGCCGTCTGGTTAGCATGGCCGCGAGACTGTTAGCCGTCCCGACGGGAGCCCGTGTCGTGTCCCAGCCCCACCTCCGCACCGTTGTCGTGCTCGCCGCCGGTGAGGGCAAGCGGATGAAGTCGGCGCTGCCCAAGGTGCTGCACCCGCTGCTCGGCCGTACCCTCGTCGGCCACGTGCTCGCCGCCGCCGCGCCGCTGGCCGCGGACCGCACGGTGGTCGTGGTGGGGCACGGCGCCGACCAGGTCCGCGCGCACCTCGCGGAGATCGCCCCCGACGCCACCCCGGTGCTCCAGGCGGAGCAGCTCGGCACCGGGCACGCCGTCCGGATCGCGCTGGACGCCGCGCCCGACGCCACCGGCACCGTGGTCGTGATCAACGGTGACGTGCCGCTGCTCCGCCCGGAGACGGTGGCCGCACTGGTGGCGGCGCACGAGGAGGCGCGCGCGGCGGCGACCGTGCTCGCCGCCGAGGTGCCCGACCCGACCGGGCTGGGCCGGATCGTGCGCGACACCGACGGGCGGCTGGAGCAGATCGTCGAGGAGCGCGACGCGACCCCCGCGCAGCGGGCGATCCGGGAGATCAACGCCGGCATCTACGCGTTCGACGTGGCCCGGCTGCGCGACGCGCTGGGCAAGCTGTCGACGGACAACGACCAGGGCGAGGAGTACCTGACCGACGTCTTCGCCCTGCTGGGCTCGGCCGGCGAGCCGGTGGCGGTGCACGTGGCGGCGGACCACGTGGAGACGCTGGGCTGCAACGACCGGGTCGAGTTGGCCGCCCTGCGCCGGCTGCTGCGCGACCGGGTCAACGAGGCGTGGATGCGTACCGGGGTCAGCCTGCTCGACCCGGACACCACCTGGATCGACGTGACGGTCGCCCTCGACCGGGACGCGGTGGTCGACCAGAACACCCAGCTGCGCGGCGGCACGGTGGTCGGCACGGGCGCGGTGGTCGGGCCGGACGTGACGCTGATCGACACCGTCGTCGGCCCGGGCGCCACGGTGCTGCGCAGCCACGCGGTGGGCGCGGAGGTCGGTGCGGGCGCCAGCGTCGGGCCGTACGCGTACCTGCGGCCGGACGCCCGGCTCGCCGAGAAGGCCAAGGTCGGCACGTTCGTCGAGGTGAAGAACTCCGAGGTGGGTGCGGGCGCGAAGGTGCCGCACCTGTCGTACGTGGGGGACGCGACGATCGGCGCGAAGGCCAACATCGGCGCGGCGACGATCTTCGTGAACTACGACGGGGTGAACAAGCACCGCACCACCGTCGGCGAGGGCGCGTTCGTCGGCTGCGACACCAGCCTGATCGCGCCCGTCGAGGTGGGCGCCGGGGCGTACGTGGCGGCGGGCAGCGCGATCGCGCAGGACGTGCCGGCGGGCGCGCTCGGGGTGACCCGGGCGCCGCAGCGCAACATCGACGGCTGGGTGGCCCGCAAGCGGGCGGGCACGGTCTCCGCCGAGGCGGCCGCGCGGGCCCAGGCAGCGGATGAGGGTGCGTCGGCGCCGGGATCCGGGGCAAGTGAAGGTGAGGCAATCCACGGGGATGCCGAGCCGGTCAGGTCGGCCCCGGGCGCGGGGGATACTGCAACCGAATAGTCCCCGGCCCACCACCACCGCCGGGTACCACCGACCAACGGGAGCAGACGGGCCCATGGGCAGCATCGTCGCCGAAAACCGCAAGAGCCTGATGCTTTTTTCCGGACGTGGCTTTCCGGAGTTGGCCAAGGAGATCGGTGAGGTGCTCGGCGTCGCGCCGACGCCGGCCGACGCGTACGAGTTCGCCAACGGCGAGATCTTCGTACGGTTCAAGGACTCGGTACGCGGTTCGGACGCCTTCGTGGTGCAGTCCGTCACGCACGGGGTGAACACCTGGGTCATGGAGACCCTGATCATGATCGACGCGCTGAAGCGCGGTTCGGCCAAGCGGATCACGGTGGTCCTGCCGTTCTACCCGTACGCCCGGCAGGACAAGAAGCACCGCGGCCGGGAGCCGATTTCGGCCCGGCTGGTGGCGGACCTGCTGAAGACGGCCGGGGCGAACCGGATCCTCACCGTCGACCTGCACACCGCGCAGATCCAGGGCTTCTTCGACGGCCCCGTCGACCACCTCTTCGCGATGGACATCCTCGCCGAGTACGTCCAGCACAAGTACGCCGGCCGCCCGATGACGGTGGTCGCGCCGGACTCGGGCCGGGTGCGGGTGGCCGAGCGGTGGACCGACCGGCTGGGCGGCTGCCCGCTGGCGTTCATCCACAAGACCCGGGACCCGCTGAAGCCGAACCAGGTGGTGGCGAACCGGGTGGTCGGCGAGGTCGAGGGCCGGGTCTGCCTGATCGTCGACGACATGATCGACACGGGCGGCACGATCTGCGGTGCGGCGGACATCCTCCGGGCGTCCGGCGCGGCCGACGTGATCGTGGCCTCGACGCACGCGCTGCTCTCCGACCCGGCGACCGAGCGGCTGAAGAACGCCCCGATCAGCGAGGTCCTGGTCACCAACACGCTGCCGCTGCCGCCGGAGAAGCAGCTCGACAAGATCACCGTGCTGTCGATCGCGCCGCTGCTGGCGCGGGCGATCCGCGAGGTCTTCGACGACGGCTCGGTGACGACCCTCTTCGGCGGCCTGAGCTGACCGTCTGACGCCGGACCGGGCGGCCACCGTCGCCCCCGGTCCGGCGTCGACCGCCCCGGCGGCGGCGTCGCATCGACCCGGTCGGCGGCGGGGAGTCCGGTCGGCGGCGGGCCGCCCCGGCGGCCGGGCGGTCGCCCTCCGGCGGCGTCGCGCGGCGCCCGGCGGCGGGTGCCGGCGGGGCAGGTCCAAATCGCCCTGCGGGCCTGCGGGAACGGTGATAAGGGGACTGCCGGAACGCGCGGATTCAGCTCGGGTAGACTGGTGCGGTTGCCACGGCGAGGGTGCCCGGCGGGCCGCTGAGAAGCGCCGCACGGAGGCACCGTCATCGACGCGGTGCTCCGGGCAGTCGTTCTCGACGCATGAGCCCCAGCGAGCCCCTCGCCCCAGCACCGCCAGACGACAAGCCGCCGCAGCGAAAGCATCAGGAGTTCTCCCGTGTCCGAGGTAAAGATCAGCGCCGAGCCCCGCACCGAGTTCGGCAAGGGTGGTGCCCGTCGTACCCGCCGGGCCGGCAAGGTGCCCGCCGTGCTGTACGGCCACGGCGAGAAGCCCAAGCACATCGCGCTGCCGTCGCGTGAGTTCGCCGCCGCGATCCGCAAGGGCGGCGCCAACCAGCTCTTCGCGATCGAGGTCAGCGACGGCACCCAGGTGCTGGCGCTGCCGAAGGCGATCCAGCGCGACCCGATCAAGGACACCTTCGAGCACGTGGACCTGCTGCTGGTCCGCCGGGGCGAGAAGGTCACCGTCGAGGTCCCGGTGCAGCTGACCGGCGAGGCCGCGCGGGACACCCTGATCGTGCACGACCACGACACCCTGTCGGTCACCGCCGACGCCACCAAGGTGCCGGACCACCTGGAGGCCTCGATCGAGGGCATGGAGGCCGGCACCCAGGTCACCGCCGGCGACGTGGAGCTGCCGGCCGGCGTCGAGCTGGCCGCCGACGCGGACCAGACCGTCGCTTCGGTGACCGCCGCGCCGACCGCCGAGCAGCTCGAGGCCACCCTCCCCGAGGTCGAGGAGGCCACTGAGGAGGCCGAGGCCGGTGTCGGCGAGGAGACCGCCGAGGGCGCCGAGGCTCCGGCCGCGGAGGGCGAGGAGAACGCCGAGGCGAAGACCGAGGCCTGATCGGTTCGCATCGTTGCGACAGGCGTCCCCGCGCGGTCGGGGGCGCCTGTCGGCGTATCGATGTCCGGGCGGGCGGGTGACGGCGAGCAGCGGGAGGGGCGGGGCGTGACGGACGAGACGGGGCCGTGGCTGGTGGTCGGCCTGGGCAACCCGGGTCGGGAGTACGCCGGCAACCGGCACAACGTCGGCTTCATGGTGGCCGACCTGCTGGCGGGCCGGCTCGGCGCGAGGTTCGGCCGGCACAAGCGGGCGGTGGCGGAGGTCGCCGAGGGGCGGCTCGGTCTCGGCGGGCCGAAGCTGGTGCTGGTCAAGCCGCTGACGTACATGAACCTGTCCGGCGGGCCGGTGACCGGGCTGGCCCAGTTCCACAAGGTGCCGCCGGGCCGGGTGGTCGCGGTGCACGACGAGTTGGACATCGGGTACGGGCAGGTGCGGGTGAAGTGCGGCGGTGGCGAGGGCGGGCACAACGGCCTGCGCTCGATGTCGAAGTCGCTGGGCACGAAGGAGTACGTCCGGGTGCGGTTCGGCATCGGCCGGCCCCCGGGGCGGCAGGACCCGGCGGACTACGTACTGTCGGATTTCGGCGCGGCGGAGCGCAAGGAGCTGGAGTTCCTGGTGGACCGGGCCGCGGATGTGGTGGAGTCGGTGATCACCAGGGGCGTGGAGCCGACGCAGAACCTCTACCACGGGGTGTGAGGGCCGGGTCGGGCGCCGGGGGCCGGTAGTCTTCGCCTTTCGGCGCGACGCGACCGTCGGGGCGGCTCGTCGGCGGCGCGCCGGGTGCGGAGCACGGCGAGGCGACGGGAGCAGGAGTCATGGGCAGTCCTCCGATGATCGACGGCGCTTTCGCCCGGTGGCTGGCGGCCCGGGCCGGTCAGGCGTTGCTCGGCCTGCGGTCCGAGATGGGTTTCGCCGACGCGGGGGCGTTGAAGTCGGCGGGCGACAAGGTCTCGCACGACCTGATCCGCACCGAGCTGGCGAAGTGGCGGCCGGGTGACGCGGTCCTCTCCGAGGAGGACGAGGGTTCGCGGCTGGCCTGGGCGGCGGAGGTGAACGCCGAGGCGGTCTCCCGGCTGGCGGCCGACCGAGTGTGGATCATCGACCCGCTGGACGGCACCCGGGAGTTCGCCGAGGAGGGCCGTTCGGACTGGGCGGTGCACGTGGCGCTCTGGGCGCGTGACGCGCCGACGCCGCACGGGCTGGTGGCGGGCGCGGTCGGGCTGCCGGCGCAGCAGCGGGTGCTGGGCACCGACTATCCGCCGGCGTACCCGCAGCTGACCCCGGAGGCGGCCGCGGCGCCCGGCGGGCGGACGATCCGCCTGGCGGCGAGCCGGAGCCGGCCGCCGGTGTTCCTGACCGACCTGGCGGAGGACGTCGGGGCGCACCTGGTGCCGATGGGCTCGGCCGGGGCGAAGATCGCCGCGGTGGTCACCGGTGAGGTGGACGCCTACATCCACGCGGGCGGTCAGTACGAGTGGGACTCGGCCGCGCCGGTCGCTGTGGCGACGGCCACCGGGCTGCACGCTTCCCGGATCGACGGTTCTGCGCTGAGATACAACGAGGCGGATCCGCGCCTGCCGGACCTGCTGGTCTGCCGCGAGGATCTCGCCAGTCGGTTGCTTGCAGCGTTGCAGCGTCATTCCGGGTAGCCTGAGCGGCACTTCTTGGCATGCCCGACCGGAAAGGTCTGGAATATCGATGAGCGGATTCGAGCGAAGCGAGCCCGTGTCATGACCGCCCCCGCCGCCTACCAGGTGTCGCACCTCGACGCGCTGGAGGCCGAGAGCATCTTCGTGATGCGCGAGGTGGTCGCCGAGATGGAGCGGCCGGTGCTGCTCTTCTCGGGCGGCAAGGACTCGATCGTGATGCTCCGGCTGGCCCAGAAGGCGTTCGCCCCGGCCAACATCCCGTTCCCGGTCATGCACGTGGACACCGGGCACAACTTCCCCGAGGTCCTGGAATACCGGGACCAGCGGGTCGCCGAGCTGGGGCTGCATCTGGTGGTGGCGAGCGTGCCGGAGGCGCTGGCCAGCGGGCTGGTGCGGGAGTCGGGCGACGGGATGCGCAACCGGATCCAGACGCCGGTGCTGCTGGACGCGGTGGAGAAGCACCGGTTCGACGCGCTCTTCGGCGGCGCCCGCCGCGACGAGGAGAAGGCCCGCGCCAAGGAGCGGGTGTTCAGCTTCCGCGACGAGTTCGGCCAGTGGGACCCGAAGAACCAGCGCCCGGAGCTGTGGTCGCTCTACAACGGCCGCCACCACCCGGGCGAGTCGATCCGGGTCTTCCCGCTGTCCAACTGGACCGAGCTGGACGTCTGGCACTACATCGCGCGCGAGCGCATCGCCCTGCCGTCGATCTACTACGCCCACGAGCGCGAGGTGGTCGAGCGCGACGGGATGCTCTACGCGGTCAACGAGTTCTTCCGCCCACGGGCGGGCGAGGACCGGTTCAAGGCGCGGGTGCGCTACCGGACGGTGGGCGACGCGTCCTGCACGGCGGCGGTCCGTTCCGACGCCGACACGGTCGAGAAGGTCATTGAGGAGGTCGCCGCCACCCGGATCACCGAGCGCGGCGCCACCCGGGGCGACGACCGGGTCAGCGAGGCCGCCATGGAGGACCGCAAGCGGGAGGGCTACTTCTGATGACCACCGAGACCGTCGCGCCCGACGGCGCGGACACGACGGACGGCCGGGCCGCCACCGGGGCCGGGCCGGAGGCCCGCCGCATGGACCTGCTGCGCTTCGCCACCGCCGGCAGCGTCGACGACGGCAAGTCGACCCTGATCGGCCGGCTGCTCTACGACACGAAGTCGCTCTTCACCGACCAGCTCGCCGCCGTCGAGGCGGTCAGCGCGGCCCGGGGCGACGAGTACACGAACCTGGCGCTGCTCACCGACGGCCTGCGGGCCGAGCGCGAGCAGGGCATCACGATCGACGTGGCGTACCGCTACTTCGCCACCCCCCGGCGCAAGTTCATCATCGCGGACACGCCGGGGCACATCCAGTACACCCGCAACATGGTCACCGGGGCGTCGACGGCCGACCTGGCGCTGATCCTGGTGGACGCCCGCAAGGGCCTGGTCGAGCAGTCCCGCCGGCACGCGTTCCTCTGCTCGCTGCTGCGCGTGCCGCACCTGGTCCTCTGCGTCAACAAGATGGACCTGGTCGACTTCTCGCAGGAGGTCTTCGAGCGGATCGCGGACGAGTTCACCGCGTTCGCCGCGAAGCTCGACGTGCCCGATCTGACGGTGGTGCCGATCTCGGCGCTGCGCGGCGACAACATCGTCGCCCGGTCGGAGAACATGCCCTGGTACGAGGGCCCGTCGCTGCTGCACCACCTGGAGCGGGTGCACATCGCGAGCGACCGCAACCTGGTCGACGTGCGGTTCCCGGTGCAGTACGTGATCCGCCCGCAGTCCACCACGGTCACCGACTACCGGGGCTACGCCGGCCAGGTCGCCTCCGGCGTGCTCAAGCCGGGCGACGAGGTGATGGTGCTGCCGTCCGGGTTCACCAGCCGGATCGCCGCCGTGGAGACCGCCGACGGCCCGGTCGCGGAGGCGTTCCCGCCGATGTCGGTGACCGTACGCCTGGAAGACGAGATCGACATCTCCCGGGGCGACATGATCTGCCGTCCGAACAACGCCCCGGCGGTGTCCCAGGACATCGAGGCGATGGTGTGCTGGATGGACGAGACCCGTCCGCTCCAGGTCGGCGGCAGGTACGCGATCAAGCACACCACCCGCTCCGCGCGGGCGATCGTACGCGCGCTGCACTACCGGCTGGACGTCAACTCGTTGCACCGCGACGAGTCCGCCGACGGGCTCAGGCTCAACGAGATCGGCCGGGTGCGGTTGCGGACCACGGTGCCGCTGCTCGCGGACGAGTACCGCCGCAACCGGACCACCGGCGGCTTCGTGATCATCGACGAGGCCACCAACCGCACGGTCGGCGCGGGGATGATCGTCGAGGCGCAGTGAGTCCCGCCGACGGGCGGGTGCCGACGCCCGCCCGTCGCCTGCCGGGCTGACCGCGCCCGGCGTAGGGCCCGGCCGGCAGCCGCCACTGCCCGCCGGGCGGCCGGCGGGCAGCCGCGTCGGTGCTCAGTCCAGCCGGGTCGCCCCGGGGCCGGGCAGGACGGTGACGTGGCCGGGCGCGGCGAAGCCCCGCTCGGCGTACGCGGCCGTGACGGCGGCGGCGACCGCGTCGGCCCGTTCCGCGTCGACGAGGGCGAGGACGCAGCCGCCGAAGCCGCCGCCGGTCATCCGGGCACCGAGCGCCCCGGCGCCCAGGGCCGCCTCGACGGCCGTGTCGATCTCCGGAACGGTGATCTCGAAGTCGTCGCGCATCGAGGCGTGCGAGGCGGTCAGCAGCGGGCCGATCTCGCGTACCCGCCCGGCGCGCAGCAGCGCGACCGTGTCGAGCACCCGCTGGTTCTCGGTGACGACGTGCCGTACCCGGCGGCGGGTCTCGTCCTCGTCGAGCCGGGCCAGGGCGTCGGCCAGAGCGTCGGTCGGGACGTCCCGCAGCGCCGCGACGCCGAGCAGCCCGGCGGCCCGCTCGCAGGAGCCGCGGCGGGCGGCGTACTCGCCGTCGGCGTGCCGGTGCGGGGCCCGGCTGTCGACGACCAGCACGGCGAGGCCGGCGGCGGCCAGGTCGAAGGGGACCTGCTCGACGGACTCGTCCCGGCAGTCGAGGAAGAGCGCGTGCCCGGCGCGGCACCGGATCACCGCCGACTGGTCCATGATCCCGGTCGGCGCGCCCACGTAGTCGTTCTCCGCCCGCTGGGCCAGCCGGGGCCGTCGCTCGGCGGGCAGGTCTAGCCCGCCCAGGTCGACCAGGGCGGCCAGCACGGCGGCCTCCAGCGCGGCCGAGGAGGACAGCCCGGCGCCCAGCGGCACGTCGGAGGCGATCGCCAGGCGCGCGCCGGGTGGCGTGTGCCCCGCCTCACGCAGCGCCCAGACGACCCCCGCCACGTACGCGCCCCAGCCGTCGACCCGGCCGGGCCCGGCCAGCTCGCCGGCGCCGAAGGCGACCGTCTCGCCGGTGAGCTCGGAGCAGACCGTCCAGGTGTCGCCGGGCTGCGGGGCGGCTGCCACCACCGTGCGCAGCGGCAGGGCGAAGGGGAGCACGAAGCCGTCGTTGTAGTCGGTGTGCTCGCCGATGAGGTTCGCCCGCCCGGGAGCCGCCCAGCGGCCGGCGGGCGGCTCGCCGTACGCCGAACGGAAGCCGGCGGTGGCGCGGGCCGCGACGTCGTCGGTCACCGCGGCCCCACGACGTGCGTGCGGTAGAAGGCCCAGGCGTCGGCGACGATGTCGGGCAGGGTCGGCTTCTGCGGCACCCAGCCCAGCTCCTCGCGGGCCAGCGCGGACGACGCGACCAGCTCGGCGGGGTCGCCCTCGCGGCGCGGCGCCACCTCGACCGGCACGGGGTGGCCGGTGACCTCGCGGACCACGTCGACCACCTGCCGGTTGGTGAAGCCGTTGCCGTTGCCCAGGTTGTAGATCCGGTGCTGGCCGGCGGTGGCGGCGCCGAGCGCCAGCAGGTGGGCGCGGGCCAGGTCGGCGACGTGGATGTAGTCGCGCACGCAGGTGCCGTCGACGGTCGGGTAGTCGTCGCCGAAGAGCTGGAGCTTCTCCCTCCTGCCGGCGGCCACCTCCAGCGCGATCGGGATCAGGTGGGTCTCGGGGTCGTGGCGCTCGCCGAGCGCGACGTCGCCGTCGAGGTACGCGCCGGCCACGTTGAAGTAGCGCAGCGAGACGGCGGCCAGGCCGTGCCCGATCGCCTCGGAGGTGAGGGCCATGTCGACGGCGAGCTTGGTGGCGCCGTACGTGTTGGTGGGGGCCTTGACGGCGGTCTCCGGGATCGGCAGCTCGGTGGGGTTGCCGTAGACGGCGGCGGTGGAGGAGAAGACCAGGCGGGGTACGCCGGCGGCCCGGACGGCGTCGATCAGGGCGATCGAGCCGACCGTGTTGGTGTGCCAGTAGAGCTCGGGCCTGGTCATCGACTCGCCGGCGGCGATCAGCGCGGCGAAGTGCAGCACCCCGTCGAAGCCCGCGCCCGGGGTGAGCACCCGCGCGGCGTCGTGGACGGACGCGTCGACGTACGTCGCGTCGGGGGCGAGCGCCTCCCGGTGGCCGGTGCGCAGGTCGTCGAGCACCACCACCTCGTGGCCGGCGTCGAGCAGCATCCGGGTCACCACGCTGCCGATGAAGCCGGCGCCGCCGGTGACGAGCAGTTTCACGTCGGTCTCCTCCTGCCTGGCCGCCCGGTCGCGGCCCGTGTCGTGATCACCCTACGGCCGGTCGCCCGGTGGCCGCCCTCCGTCGGCGACCTTGCCATTCCACCATGACTCACCAACTTCGAACAGAGCCGAACACGGACAGCCCGTTGGCGCCGTGCTGTCTACCATCACTGTCATGCGGGAAGCGGGTGCTCCCGGGCCGCGGCGACGCGCCCGGGACCGGCCACGCCGCGAACCGGGGCCGCTGCCCCGGGCCGTCGCCCGGATGGTGGTGCGCACCGCCGACGCCGCCACCCGGGCGGTGACGGCCCTGCTCGGCGCCAGCCCGGCGGCCGGCCGGGAGCGGATCAGCGAGGCGGAGCTGCGCGACCTGGTGGCCGCCAACACCCTGCTCGACCCGGTCGAGCGCCGGATCATCGACGAGGTGCTGGTCGCGGGCGCGAGCCTGGTCCGCGAGGTGATGATGCCGCGCACCGAGGTCGTCTTCCTCTCCGCCCGGCACACCATCGCCGAGGCGGAGCGGCTGGTCCGGGCCGAGACGCACACCCGCTACCCCGTCGTCGACGGCACCCACGACGACGTGGTCGGCTTCGTGCACCTGCGCGACGTGCTGCTCCGCCCCGACCTCGACCCCCGCACCACCGTCGGCGAGCTGACCCGGGAGGTGAAGCGGCTGCCCGGCAGCAAACGGGTGCTCGCCGCGCTCAGCGAGATGCGCCGGGAACGCCACCACCTCGCCGTGGTGGTCGACGAGTACGGCGGCACCGCCGGCATCGTCACCCTGGAGGACCTGATCGAGGAGCTGATCGGGGAGATCCACGACGAGTACGACACCGCCCCCGAGCCGGTGCACGCGGGCCTGCCCGCCGTGGTGGACGGCAGGCTCAACCTCGCCGACTTCGCCGAGCGCACCGGGGTGAGCCTGCCGCCCGGCCCGTACGAGACGGTCGGCGGATTCGTGATGGCCGCGCTGGGCCGGCTCCCGGTCGCCGGCGACGAGGTGCCGGTGACCGCCGGCCCGGCCGGCGACGGCGGCGCGGCACCCGACGACCCGTCCGGCGGATGGCTGCTGCGGGTGCTCACGCTGGAGGGGCGACGGGTGGCCCGGCTCACGGTCACCGCCGGGCGCCTGCCGGAGCCACGGCGCGAAGCCGCCGCCCCGACACCGACGGGGCGGAGCCGACCCGCCGGCCCGTCATGACGCGCACCGGGTCTTGCTGACAGAATTGCCGCCATGTCCGACGTACCCGCCCGCCCCCGCGTCTTCTCCGGCATCCAGCCGACGGCCGACTCGTTCCACCTCGGCAACTACCTGGGCGCCGTGCGGCACTGGGTGGCGTTGCAGGACACCCACGACGCCTACTACTGCGTGGTCGACCTGCACGCGATCACCGCGGGGCACGACCCGAAGACGCTCATGCAGCGCTCCCGGATGGCGGCCGCCCAGCTCTTCGCCGTCGGCCTCGACGCGGAGCGCAGCACGCTCTTCGTGCAGTCGCAGGTGCCCGAGCACTCGCAGCTCGCCTGGGTGCTGGGCTGCATCACGGGGTTCGGCGAGGCGAGCCGGATGACGCAGTTCAAGGACAAGTCGCAGAAGCAGGGCGGCGAGCGGGCGAGCGTGGGCCTGTTCACCTACCCGGTCCTGCAGGCCGCCGACATCCTGCTCTACCAGGCCAACGCCGTGCCGGTGGGCGAGGACCAGCGCCAGCACCTGGAGCTCTCCCGCGACCTGGCCCAGCGGTTCAACTCGCTGTTCGGGCCGACCCTGACGGTGCCCGCGCCGCACATCGTCAAGGACACCGCGAAGATCACCGACCTGCAGGACCCGACGGCCAAGATGTCGAAGTCGTCCTCGTCGCCGGCCGGCATCGTCAACCTGCTGGAGGATCCGGCCCGCTCGGCCAAGAAGATCCGTTCCGCGGTCACGGACACGGGGCGGGAGATCGTCTTCGACACCGAGACCAAGCCCGGCATCTCCAACCTGCTGACCATCTACTCGGCCCTGAGCGGGCGCAGCGTCGACGACCTGGTCGCCGCGTACGCCGGCAAGGGCTACGGCGACCTGAAGAAGGACCTCGGCGAGGTGGTGCGGGAGTTCGTCGGCCCGATCCAGGAGCGCACGCGGACCTACCTCGACGACCCGGCACAGCTGGACAAGCTGCTCGCCGCCGGCGCGGAGAAGGCCCGCGCGACCGCCGGCGAGACGCTGCGCACCGTGTACGAGCGGGTGGGCTTCTTCCCGCCGGTGCGCGGCGAGTAGCGCCCCGGCGCGACGGGTGAGGGCGGACGGGCCGGTGGCCGGAGGGATGACGCACAGCGTGGATCGCAGGGACGGGACGCCGGACGCCGGTGACACCATCGAGATCGGCATCGCGGTCGACATCCCGGAGCCGTGGGGCGGCATGCTCACCCGGCGGCGGGTCGAGGCCGGCGACCCTCGGGTCGTGCCCGCGCACGTGACCCTGCTCGGGCCGACCGAGATCCCGGTGGCGACGCTGCCGGCGGTGGAACGGCACCTCGGGGCGGTCGCCGCCGCCCACCTGCCGTTCACCCTGCACCTGCGGGGCACCGGCACGTTCCGGCCCGTCACCCAGGTCGTCTTCGTGGCGGTGGCCGCCGGGATCAGCGAGTGCGAGCTGCTCGCCGCCGCGATCAGCGCCGCCCCGGAGCTGCACCGCGAGACGCGCTTCCCGTACCACCCGCACGTCACGGTCGCGCAGGACGTCGCGCCGGAGGCGCTGGACAGGGCGTACGAGGACCTGGCCGACTTCTCGGCCATGTTCGAGGTCGAGGCGTTCACCCTCTTCTCGCACAGCGGGCAGACCCGGTGGCAGCCGCGCCGGGACTTCCGGCTGGGCGGCTGAGCGGTCGCCCGGGTGCGCCAAGAGCGCCACGGCGCCCGCTTCGCCGAAGCCGGTGCGCGCCGGAGGACCGCCGCCCGGTACGGGGCGGCGTCCGGTTGCCCGCGCGGGGGCGGAAGATCGGCGAGGATGACGGCGTGAACGTGCTGGGCCGCATCGAGGCGGGTATCGACAGCAGGATCAGCGCCGTGCGCCGCCGGTGGGGCGTCGCGGACCACCTGTGGCGGGCCGGCGTGCTCTACACCGACGTGCTGGGCGGGCGGCTGGCCGCCGCGATCGCCTACTACGGCTTCTTCGCGGTCTTCGCGCTGGCGCTGGTCGGGTACTCGATCTTCGGGGCCATCCTGGAGGACAACGACGAGGTCAGCGACGCCGCCGCCGACTTCCTCCGGGAGAACCTGCCGTTCCTCGACCCCGTGCAGATCGCCGACAGCAGCGGCACGGTCGGGGTGGTCGGCCTGATCATCCTGGCGTTCACCGGGATCGGCTGGGTCGAGGCGATCCGCTCCTCCCAGCGGCTCATGTACGGGCTCAACCAGCAACCGGGCAACCTGGTGGTCCGCCGCCTGGTCGACCTCGGCGTGCTGGTGGTCATCTTCGTGCTGCTCGGCGTCTCGGTGGCGGCGGTGGACACCCTGGAGTCGCTGCTGCGCTTCCTGCTGCGCAGCACCGGCTCGGCGGGCCTGACCACGGTCAGCGCGGTGCTCAGCGTGCTGATCAACGCGGTGCTGGCCACCCTGCTGCTGGTGGCGGTGCCGAGGCTGCGGATGACCCGGGCCCGGCTGCGCCCCGTGGTGCTGCTGGTCGCGGTCGGCATCACGCTGCTGAACACCGTCGGCCGCTTCTACGTGGTGCGCACCGAGCGGAACCCGGCGTACACGGTCGTGGCGGGCGCCGTGGGCCTGCTGCTCTACCTCTACCTGCTCAACCAGCTGGTGCTCTTCGGCGCGGCGCTGGCCGCGACCAGCCCGCGCGGTCGGGTGGTGGACCTGGCGGCGAGCCCGGCGCCGGCCGAGACGGACGCGGAGACGGATCCCGGCACCCCGGGCGGGGCCGGATGAGCGGGGGAGCGGGCGTGCGGATCTCGGTCGACCAGGCCTCGGCGGTGCCGCCGTACGAGCAGGTGCGCGGGCAGCTCGCGGAGCTGATCGGGACGGGCCGGTTGGCGGTGGGCACCCGGCTGCCCACCGTCCGAGCGTTCGCGGCCGACCTCGGGCTGGCGGTCAACACCGTGGCGCGGGCCTACCGGGAGCTGGAGGCGGCCGGTCTGCTGGAGACCCGCGGCCGGCACGGCACCTTCGTCGCGCCCGGGCGCGACGACGCGACCGACCGGTTGCAGCGGGTCGCGGCCGACTACGCCGCCGAGGCCGCCCGGTTGGGCGTGCCGCCCGCGGCGGCGCTGGCCCTGGTCCGCGCGGCGTTGGACGCGGCCCGGCCGGGCTGACGCGCGCGGAATGCCGACAGCCACGACGGCGGTGAATTAGGGGCGAATGCCTCCCGGCCCGGGGGCGTGACGGACCATGATGGGCGCGTGGGCGCACTCGTGACACTGGACCTGCCGGACGACTCGCCGATGCTCGGCCTGCCGTGGATCATCACCTTCGGCCCGCTCGGCGACGCCGACGAGTGGGAGCCGGTGGTCTGCGGCCCCTACGAGCGGCCGCACGCCCTCGCGCTGGCCGAGGCGATCGTCGCCGAGGAGCAGTTGATGGCGGTGGTCGAGCCGCTGCTGCCCGCGGTCTCGGCCGAGGAGATCCGGGGCGAGATCGCCGCGGCGCAGGTCGCCGCCGAGGACGAGGCGGCGCAGCTCGACCAGGCCGACCTCTACGGCGACTTCGAGGACACCATCGACGAGGAACTGGAGGCGGCGGCCGAGGAGGCCGACCGGGCGGAGCCGCTGGCCCCGCCCACCGAGGCCGAGCTGCGGGCCGCCTTCGGGCGCATCGCCGCGAAGCTCACCGGCGGCGCCTGAGCCCATCCGGGCGGACGCATCCAGATGGACGCCGGCGCCGCCGGAGCGGACTCCGATGACGCCGGCGCCACCTCACCCCCCACCACAAGGGGTCGATGGCCCAGTCGCCCGTCGGCGCGGGGCACGACGGACGACCAGGTCGATGACGGGTTACCCGCTCAGCGCCGTTCGAACCAGGCTGCCGCGTCGATTCCGAGCAGATGGCCGGAGCCCTGCCCGGTGAGCGGCTCGCTGGCGGCGATCGGCACGCCGTACCCGTCGATCAGGGCCGGCGCACCGCTGATGTTGACCACGCAGGTCAGCACGGTGTCGCCGGCGGCGCGGCTGAAGGCGAGCACGCCCGGCCCGGCCTCCAACCAGGTGACTGCGCCCGCGTCGGCGGCCAGCGCCGGGTGTTCCCGGCGGATCCGCAGCGCGGTGCGGTAGAGCTCCAGCGTCGAGCCGGGCACGCCGGCCTGGGCGGCGACCGAGAGGCCGCGCCAGGTCGCCGGGGCCGGCAGCCAGCTCAGCTCGCTGCCCTGCGGCCCGAAGCCGTACGGGGCCAGCTCGCCGCTCCACGGGATCGGCACCCGGCAACCGTCCCGGCTCTCGCCGGTGCGCAGGAACGCCGGGTCCTGGCGCAGCTCGTCCGGCAGGTCGAGCACCTCCGGCAGGCCCAGTTCCTCGCCCTGGTAGATGTAGGCGCAGCCGGGCAGGGCGAGCATGAGCAGGGTGGCGGCCCGCGCCCGGCGCAGCCCCTCGGCACCGTCGCCGTAGCGGGTTACGTGCCGCTGCTTGTCGTGGTTGGACAACACCCAGGTGGTGGGGGCGCCGACGATCGTCGACTCGGCGAGCGCGGTGTCGATGACCTTGCGGAACGAGTCGGCCGACCAGGTCGCGTCGAGGAAGTCGAAGCTGAACGCCTGGTGCAGCTCGTCCGGGCCGATGTAGCGGGCGAGGCGCTGCGGGGTCTCGGCCCACGCCTCGGCGACCGCCATCCGGCCGCCCGGGTAGCTGTCCAGGATCGGCCGCCAGGCGCGGTAGATCTCGTGCACCTCGTCCTGGTCGAAGTAGGGGAGCCGGCCCTTGCCGAGCAGTTCCGCCTGGCGCTGACCGGTGGTCATCGAGCTGAACCCGACGTCCGGCAGCCCCTCGGCCTTGATCATGCCGTGCGCCACGTCGATCCGGAAGCCGTCCACGCCCCGGTCGAGCCAGAAGCGCAGCACGCCCTCGAACTCGGTGCGCACCTCGGGGTGGCGCCAGTTCAGGTCCGGCTGGGCCGGGTCGAACAGGTGCAGGTACCACTGGCCGTCGTCGATCCGCGTCCAGGCGGGGCCGCCGAAGATGCTCTCCCAGTCGTTCGGGGGCAGTTCGCCGTTCTCGCCCCTGCCCTCGGCGAAGAGGTAGCGCTCGCGCTCGGCGGAGCCCGGTCCGGCGGCCAGCGCCGCCTGGAACCACGGGTGCCGGTCGGAGGTGTGGTTGGGCACCAGGTCGACGATGATCCGCAGGCCGAGGGCGTGCGCGTCGGTGATCATGTTGTCGAAGTCGGTGAGGGTGCCGAACATCGGGTCGACGTCGCGGTAGTCGGCGACGTCGTACCCGCCGTCGATCATCGGGGAGGTGTAGAAGGGGGTCAGCCAGAGGGCGTCCACCCCGAGGTCGCGCAGGTACGGCAGGCGCTCACGGATGCCCTGGAGGTCGCCGACGCCGTCGCCGTTGGAGTCGGCGAAGCTGCGTACGTACACCTGGTAGACGACCGCGGAGCGCCACCAGTCGTCGTCGGAGGTCAGCGGCGTGGGGTTGCTGACGGTCATCGGTGGCGTTCCCCGTTCTGTGGCGCGGGACGGCGGCACCCGGCGTGGCGCGGGTGCGGGTGCGGTGTCTGAGCAGAATGCCGCCCGTGACTGCAAGAGTCAAGCATTCCTTGCGCAAGAAATGGCGTGGGTCACGGCGCGCGGCGACCCTCGACCGCCCGGCCCTTGCGGGAGCGGGCCGTCGGGGCGGGCGGGGGCGGTCAGGCCGGGACGGCGAGCGCGGGCGGGGCCGGGCGCTGCCGCGTCGGGCCGCCCGGGGCCGACCGCGCGGCGTCGGTGGGCGCGACCGCGGTGGAGCCGCGCACCACCAGTTCCGGGCGGAACACGTACTCCGAGTGCGGGGCGGCGTGCCCGTTGATCTCGTCGACCAGGGCCCGCACGGCGGCGACGGCCATCGCGGCCACCGGCTGTCGCATGGTGGTCAGCGGCGGGTCGGTGAAGGCCATCAGCGGGGAGTCGTCGTAGCCGACCACCGACAGCTCGCCGGGCACCGACATGCCGCGCTGCCGGGCGGCCCGGATCGCGCCGAGCGCCATCAGGTCGGAGCCGCAGACGATGCCGGTGACGCCGCGCTCCAGCAGCCGGGCGGCGGCGGCCTCGCCACCCTCCACACCGAACAGGGAGAGCTCGGCCAGCTCGTCGAGGCCGGCCTCGTCGACGCCGACCAGCCGGCCCATCGCGGCCCGGAAGCCGGCCACGCGGCGCTGCACCGGCACGAACCGGTCCGGGCCGGTGATCAGGCCGATGCGGCGGTGCCCGAGCGCCACCAGGTGGGCCACGGCCAGCTCGGTGGCCTCGCCGTCGTCGCAGGAGACGAAGGGCGCGGGGATGCCGGGCGCGTACCCGTTGATCATCACGACGGGCAGCGGGCGGGCGATCAGGGCCCGGTAGCGGTCGTGGTTGGCGGCGGTGTCCGCGTGCAGGCCGGAGACGAAGACTATTCCGGAGACCTGCCGGTCCAGCAGCATCTCGACGTACTCGTCCTCGGTGACCCCGCCGGCCGTCTGGGTGCACAGCACGGGGGTGAAGCCGCTCTGCGCCAGGGTCGACTCGATCACCTGGGCGAAGGCGGGGAAGATCGGGTTGTCGAGTTCGGGGACCACCAGGCCCACGAGGCCGGCGCTGCGCTTGCGCAGCCGGGCCGGGCGCTCGTAACCGAGCACATCGAGGGCGGTGAGTACGGCTTGCCGGGTCTCGGGGGCCACTCCCGGGCGGTCGTTGAGCACCCGCGACACCGTGGCCTCGCTGACTTCGGCCTGTTGGGCGATGTCGGACAGTCGAGCGCGCATGGGCGCACTTTAGCTCAAAGGCAAGTTCTTGCGTACACTTCTGCAAGCCCTTCCATTCTCTGCAACCTCTTGCTAACGTCCCCGCAACACGCGAGAGCAGCGGCGCAGCACGCCCGGCGCCGGTTGGCAAGAAATTTACAGAGCTTCCACTGGCGGGATCGCCCTTCCCCCGGCGGGCCGCCATGACGACAGGAGTACCGATGCGCATCCGTACCGCGGGTGTGGTCGCCGTCCTCGGCCTGGCGCTCGCCGCCTCCGGCTGTGGTGGCGACAGCAACGACGAGCCGGCCGCGAACGAGTCCAGCAAGGCCGCCACCGGCGGCAAGCTGGTGATCTGGGCCGACGACAAGCGCGCCGCCGCCCTCAAGCCGTTCGGCGAGAAGTTCGGCAAGGAGAACGGCGTCACGGTCGAGGTCCAGGCCGTCTCCAAGGACCTCCAGACCAACTTCGTCACCGCCTCCCAGCAGGGCAGCGGCCCGGACGTCGTCGTCGGCGCGCACGACTGGATCGGCAACCTGGTGCAGAACGGCGCCATCGACCCGGTCCAGCTCGCCGCCGAGCAGAAGAGCGCCTTCAACGAGACCGCCGTCAAGGCCGTCACGTTCAACGGCCAGCTCTACGGCGTGCCCTACGCCATGGAGAACCTGGCGCTGATCCGCAACACCGAGCTGGCCCCCGAGGCGCCGAAGACCATCGAAGAGCTGGTCGCCACCGGCAAGAAGCTCAAGGCCGAGAAGAAGGCCAGCGAGATCCTCTGCCTCCAGTCCGGCCAGAACGGCGACGCGTACCACATCTACCCGCTCTACACCTCGGCCGGCGGCTACCTCTTCGGCACCGCCGCCAACGGCGACTACGACCCGAAGGACCTGGGCGTGGGCAAGCCGGAGTCGATCGCGGCGTTCCAGAAGATCGCCAAGCTGGGTGAGAAGGGCGAGGGTGCGCTGAAGCGCTCCATCACCGGCGAGAACTCCATCGCCACCTTCACCGGCAAGAAGTGCGCCTTCCTGGTCTCCGGCCCGTGGGCCATCGCCGACGCCAAGAAGGCAAACATCAAGTACGACATCTCCCCGGTCCCCGGCTTCGCCGGCGGCAAGGAGGCCCAGCCGTTCGTGGGCGTCCAGTCCTTCTACGTCGCGGCCAAGGGGCAGAACAAGGCCCTGGCGCAGGAGTTCGTCGCGAACCACGTGACCACCCCGGACCTCGCCATGGCGCTCTACAACGCCGAGCCGCGTCCCCCGGCGCTGACCGCCGCGCTCGACCAGGTCAAGGGCAGCGACCCGGACCTGGCCAAGTTCCAGGAGGCCGGCAAGAACGGCCAGGTGCTCCCGGCGATCCCGGCCATGGCCGCGATCTGGGACCCGTTCGGCAAGGCGGAGGCCGCCATCATCGGCGGCGCCGACCCGGCCAAGACGATCACCGCCGCCGGTAAGACGATCGCCGGCCAGATCAAGTAATGAGCACGCCGTCGTCCGGCCCGGGGACTGCCACGCAGCCCCCGGGCCGGGGGCCCGTACGGTCCGGGCCCCCGCGCAAGTCCCGTACCGCGCGGAACCACGCGCCGATCACCCTGACCGGCCTGCTGGTCAAGGTGGTCCTGCTCGGCCTCGTGGCCGGGATCGCGGTCTGGGCGGCCTTCCCGCTCATCGAGGCCGAACTCTGGGTCGGGTTGGCGGTCCTGCTGGCGACCACCGCCGGCCTCTTCTACCTCTACCTGACGCCCCGGCACATCCCCGTCAAGTACCTGATCCCGGGCACGCTCTTCCTGGTGGCGTTCCAGATCATTCCGGTGCTCTACACCGCGAGCACCGCCTTCACGAACTTCGGCGACGGCCACCGGGGCAGCAAGGACGACGCCATCGTCGCCATCCAGAGCGGCTCGGTGACGCAGGTCCCCGGCTCGGTCCAGTACCCGCTGACCGTCGCCACGAAGGGCGACCCGGCCACCGGCGCGCTGGTCTTCCTGGTCACCGACCCGCAGACGAACACCGTCTCCGTCGGCGACACCGGGGGCCTGCGCCCGCTCGACGCCGGCAGCGTCACCGTCGCGCCGGGTGGCAAGGTCACCGCCGCCGACGGCTACCAGATCCTCAACTTCGGCGAGGCCAGCAATCGGAGCAAGGACATCACCGACCTGGTGGTGCCGACCTCCGGGGGCGCGCTGCGCTCGTCCGGCCTGTCGCGCGCCTACGAGGGCAAGGCGGTCCGGGCGTACGACGCGGGCTGCGACTGCATCCGCGACAGCGAGACCGGTAAGACCTGGACCGCCGACGGGAAGGTCGGCTCCTTCGTCGCCGCGGACGGCGAGACGCTGGCCCAGGGTTGGCAGGTCAACGTCGGGCTGCGCAACTTCGCCGACGTGCTCACCGACCCGGCCATCTCCGGCCCGTTCTTCGGCACGCTGATCTGGAACTTCGCCTTCGCGCTCGGTTCCACCGGCTTCACGTTCCTGCTCGGCATGGGCATCGCGCTGGCGCTGCACTCGCCCCGGATG
The DNA here is from genome assembly GCF_057197825.1 of Micromonospora sp. USAFONa4. Lineage (NCBI taxonomy): Bacteria > Bacillati > Actinomycetota > Actinomycetes > Micromonosporales > Micromonosporaceae > Micromonospora > Micromonospora sp. USAFONa4. The sequence goes on from NZ_CM170072.1 coordinate 4,139,414, forward strand.
CGGGGCACGAACTTCTACCGGGTGCTGCTGATCCTGCCCTACGCCATGCCGTCCTTCGCGATGCTGCTGGTCTGGCGGGACATGTTCAACACCGACTTCGGCCTGATCAACAACCTGTTCGGGCTCGGGGTGGACTGGTTCGGCGAGACCTGGTCGGCCCGGCTCGCGGTGCTGCTGGTGCAGCTCTGGCTCGGCTACCCGTACATGTTCCTGGTGACGACCGGCGCGTTGCAGGCCATCCCACGCGAGCTGACCGAGGCCACCTCGGTCGACGGGGCGTCGCCGTTCCAGTCGTTCCGCGCGGTGACCATGCCGCTGCTACTGGTGGCGATCTCGCCGCTGCTGATCGCGTCCTTCGCGTACAACTTCAACAACTTCAACGCGATCCAGTTCGTCACCGAGGGCGGACCGTTCCCGGCGGACAACCCGACGGCCGGCGCCACCGACCTGCTGATCACCTACACCTACCGGCTGGCCTTCGGCGCCCAGGGCGCCGAGTACGGACTGGCCGCCGCTGTCTCGATCTTCATCTTCGCGATCGTGGCGACGGTGTCGGCGATCAGCTTCTCCCGGACCCGCAAGCAGGAGGAGGTGTACTCGTGAGCACCCGCACCGAAGCGCCTGTCGCCAACCGCAACGCGACCGGACGGCGGAACCGCTGGTTCGCCCAGGTGGGATGGCGGCACCTGGTCGGCATCCTGGCGGTGGCGTTCAGCCTCTTCCCGATCCTGTTCGTCGTCTCGGCGGCGCTCAACCCGCTCGGCACGCTCTCCTCCACGGAGCTGGTGCCGACCGGTGCCTCGCTGGAGAACTTCACCAACCTCTTCGAGCGGACCGCCTTCGGCCGCTGGTTCCTCAACTCACTGCTCCTGGCGGGGGTGGCGAGCTTCGCGTCGATCTTCCTGTCGGCGCTGGCGGCGTACGCCTTCTCCAGGATGCGCTTCGCCGGCCGCCGCGTCGGGCTGCTCTCCCTGCTGCTGATCCAGATGTTCCCGCAGTTCCTGGCGATCGTGGCGATCTTCCTGATCTTCACGAAGGTCACCGAACTGTGGCCGGTGATCGGCTTCAACACCCCGTGGGGTCTCTTCCTGCTCTACATGGGTGCCGCCCTCGGCGCGAACACCTGGCTGATGAAGGGCTTCTTCGACACGCTGCCGAAGGAGCTGGACGAGTCCGCCACCATGGACGGCGCCTCGCACGCCCAGGTCTTCTTCCGGATCATGCTGCCGCTGGTGGCGCCGATCCTGGCGGTGACCGGTCTGCTCGCCTTCATCGGTTCGATCAACGAGTTCGTGATCGCCAACGTGTTCCTCACGAACACCAACTCGAAGACCCTCGCGGTCGGCATGTTCGGGCTGGTGGCCGGCGAACGCAACAACAACTTCGGGATCTTCGCGGCGGGCACCCTGCTCACCGCCATCCCGACGGTGCTGGTGTTCCAACTCCTCCAGCGCTACATCGTCAACGGCCTCACGGCCGGGGCGGTCAAAGGCTGAGCCTCCTCGGCTCACCGCTGCGGCAAGGGCGTCGGCGTCCGACGTACACCGGAGCAGTCACGGATCGACCGCCGCGGTCGGGGAACCGACCGCGGCGGGAGACCCATTTCTCTCCCCGTCCGACCGACGCGAAAGGCGCCACCATGTCCCTGTTGCCGCACCACGACGGCTCCGCCCTGTACGTCCCCGAGCAGGAGCCCGCCCTCGGCGACGTCGTCGACGTCTTCGTCCGGGTACCGGCCGGCGCCGACGTCCGGCAGGTGCACGTGCGCACCACCGGCGACGGCGAGCCCCGGTTCACCGAGGCGGTCGTCGACCGCACCGACGGCGCCGACGTCTGGTGGCGGGTGCCCGTCGAGGCCCGCAACCCGGTCAGCAACTACCGGTTCATGCTCACTGGCAGCCGCGGCAGCCGCTGGCTGAACGCCGCCGGCGTGGTGGGCCACGACGTGCCCGACAACGGCGACTTCAAGCTGGTCACCCATGCCGCGCCGCCCGCCTGGGCCCGCGACGCGGTGATCTACCAGATCTTCCCGGACCGGTTCGCCCGCTCCGCCGCCGCCGAGGGCCGCGAGGTGCCGGACTGGGCGATCCCGTGCGACTGGGACACCCCGGTGATCGGGCGCGGGCCCGAGACGCCCCGGCAGTTCTACGGCGGCGACCTGGACGGCGTCGCCGAGCGGCTGGACCACCTGGACCGCCTCGGCGTGAACACCGTCTACCTGACCCCGGTCTTCCCGGCCCGCTCCAACCACCGCTACGACGCGGCCAGCTTCGACACCGTCGACCCGCTGCTCGGCGGGGACGCCGCCCTGGCCCGCCTCGCCGACGCCGTACGCGCCCGGGGCTGGCGGTTGCTCGGCGACATCACCAGCAACCACACCGGCGACGCGCACGAGTGGTTCACCAGGGCCGCCTCCGACGTGTCCGCGCCAGAGCGGGAGCTGTACTACTTCGACGAGGTCACCGGCGACTACGAGTCCTGGAACGGGGTCAAGTCGCTGCCCAAGCTGAACTGGGGCAGCGCCGAACTGCGCCGGCGCTTCGCCACCGCCGACGACTCGCTGCTGCGCCGCTGGCTGCGCCCCCCGTACGGGCTGGACGGCTGGCGGGTGGACGTGGCGAACATGACCGGGCGGCGGGGCGCGGACGCGTACACGCACGAGGTGGCGGCGCTGCTGCGCGAGGTGGTCGCCCGGACCCGGGCCGACGCCCTGCTGATGGCCGAGCACGGCCACGACCACACCGGCGACCTCGACCGGAACGGCTGGCACGGCACGATGAACTACGTCGGCTTCACCGACCCGGTCTGGTCCTGGCTGCGGCACGGCGACCAGCCCGTACCGAACTTCCTCGGCACCCCGGGCGGGGTGGTGCGCCGGGACGCGGACGCGGTGCTCGCCACCATGGACGCCTACCGCTCGCTGGTCTCCTGGCGGTCGTACACCCACTCGTGGCAGCTGCTCGGGTCGCACGACTCCGCCCGGATCCGCACGGTGGTCGGCGACGCCGCGCGGCAGGAGGTGGCCGCCGGCCTGCTCGCCACGATGCCCGGCACTCCGATGATCTTCGCGGGCGACGAGTTGGGCCTGACCGGCAGCAACGGCGAGGGCTCACGTACGCCGATGCCGTGGCACCGGCCGGAGAGCTGGGACGCCGCGACGTTCGCCGCGTACCGCGCCCTGGTCGCGCTGCGCCGCGCGGAGCCCGCGCTGCGCCACGGCGGCCTGCGCTGGCTGCGCGCCGACGCGGACGCCCTGGTCTTCCTGCGCGAGGCCCCGACCGGCACGGTGCTGGTGCTGGCCCGCCGCGCCGCCGGCCAGCCGTTGCGCCTGACCGGGCTGGGTCCGGCCGAGAACCTGTACGGCGGCGCCCCCGCCCTGCGCCCCGACGCAGACGGCGCGGTCACCCTCCCGGCGGACGGCCCCACCTTCCAGGCATGGCGGCTGCCCTGACCCCTACCGCCCGGCTACTACAATCCGTCGTTGATGGGGGAGGATGGTGGGCGTGGAAGCTCTGAGACTGATACTTCGCTACGTCCATTTGATCGGTTTCGCCCTGCTGCTCGGCGGCGCGATCGTCCAGTACATCAGCGGGAAGCTGCGGATCAACCCGGCCATGCTCTGGGGGTCCGTGATCATGCTGGCGACCGGGATCGGCCTCTCGGCGCCGCTGCGTGACGGCGACGAGCCGGCCCCCGCGAAACTTGTTACCAAGTTGGTGCTCGCCATACTGATCTTTGTCATGGTCTTCTTTTCCCGGAAGCGCGACGTGGTCAACCGTGGGCACTTCCTGGCAATCGTCGGGTTGACCCTGGTCAACGCGGCGGTGGCCGTCTTCTGGCGGTAACGTCACCGGCAGGGGACGACGCGCAGAACCGGACGTTCCGCGACGCCCCGCCGCGCACTCACCAGCACTGAGAGTGATCTGCCCCACCTAAGGGTTACGTAGGGGTAACAGGCGCTCAACAGTCGTGCACGATTGTCGGCCGGTGGGTGGGCGCGGGCGTACGCTCCCGTCCGTAACGTGGGACGCCGGCGGCGCAGCGCAGGCCGGCTCAAAGGGCTGCCACCGTGCAGGACGCGGTGTGCAATGGGAAGGAGACGTCTTGCGCTCTGTGCGTGGGATGCGGATTGCCTCCGTCTTCGCGATGGGTGGGCTCGTGCTGAGTGCCGCCGCGTGTGGCGAGGCTCCCGAAGAGAACAACAACGCCGGCAGTGGCGACAAGAAGTACAGCGCCTGCATGGTGACCGACGTCGGTGGCATCGACGACAAGTCGTTCAACACCTCCGCCTGGAAGGGTCTGGAGGAGGCCAAGAAGGCCAACGACAAGATCGACATCAAGTACGTCGCGTCGAAGGCCGAGGCGGACTACGAGGTCAACCTGACCCAGTACGTCAACCAGAAGTGCGACTTCATCCTGGCCGTCGGCGGCCTGATGGGTGACGCCACCTCCAAGATCGCCAAGGCGAACCCGAACCAGCAGTTCGGCATCGTCGACGCGAAGGTCCCGGAGACCAACGTCTTCCCGATGCAGTTCGACACCGCCCAGGCCGGCTTCCTCGCCGGTTACCTGGCCGCCGGCATGACCAAGAGCGGCACGGTGGGCACCTACGGCGGCCTGCCGATCCCGCCGGTCACCATCTTCATGGACGGCTACGCCGACGGCGTCGCGCACTACAACAAGACCAAGAGCAAGAGCGTGAAGGTCGTCGGCTGGGACAAGGCCACCCAGAAGGGCTCCTTCACCAACGACTTCGTCAAGCAGGACGAGGGCAAGAAGGTCAGCGACGCGCTGGTCGCCCAGGGCGCCGACATCGTCATGCCGGTCGCCGGCGGCGCGGGCCTCGGCACCACCGGCGCCGCGAAGGCGTCGGGCGGCAAGTACAACACCATCTGGGTGGACGTCGACGGCTGCGAGAGCACCCAGGACTGCGCGGCGATCATCACCACCGTCGAGAAGAACATCCCGGACGCCGTCAAGGAGGCCGTCGTCAAGGCCGCCGGCGGCGAGAAGCTGTCGGCCACCCCGGGCTACCTCGGCAACCTGTCGAACAACGGCGTCGGGCTCGCCCCGTACCACGAGTTCGACGGCAAGGTCCCGGCCGAGCTGAAGGCCGAGGTCGACAAGCTGAAGGCGGACATCGCCGCCGGCACCGTCACCGTCACCTCCGCGGCCCAGCCGAAGTGAGGCTAAGCCGGCCGCCCGTGGTGAGACGATCACCCAGGTAGGCCGGCGGGCGGTACAGCACGACGATCCGGCCGCCCCGGCGTCGTGGGGGAATCCACCCCACGGCGCCGGGGCGGCCGATCCGCTCCAACCCGACGACGGCCCCGCGCCGCGAGCGGTCCACCGGCAGCTACGCTGCACCATCGCTTCGCACTCCAGGAGGTTGCGCTGAGACTCGAACTGCGCGGCATCACCAAGCGGTTCGGTGATCTGGTCGCCAACGATCACATCGACCTGACGGTGGAGCCTGGAGAGATCCACGCCCTGCTCGGCGAGAACGGCGCCGGCAAGTCGACCCTGATGAACGTGCTCTACGGGCTCTACCAGCCCGACGAGGGCGAGATCCTGGTCGACGGCGCGCCGCTGAAGCTGCGGGGGCCGTCGGACGCGATCGGTGCCGGGATCGGCATGGTGCACCAGCACTTCATGCTGGTGCCCGTCTTCACCGTCACCGAGAACATCATGCTCGGCGCCGAACAGGTCCGGGGCGGCATCGCCGGCTTCCTGGACCGGCGGCGGGCCCGGCGCGAGGTCGCCGAGGTCTCCGAGCGGTACAACCTGAGGGTCGACCCGGACGCGGTGATCGAGGACCTGCCGGTCGGCATCCAGCAGCGGGTGGAGATCGTCAAGGCGCTCACCCGCGACGTCGACCTGCTCATCCTCGACGAGCCGACGGCCGTGCTCACGCCGCAGGAGACCGAGGAACTGCTCACCGTGATGCGGTCGCTCAAGGCCGCCGGCAAGTCGATCGTCTTCATCACCCACAAGCTTGGCGAGGTCAAGGCCATCGCCGACCGGATCACCGTGATCCGGCGGGGGAAGACCGTCGGCACCGCCTCCCCCGAGGCGAGCCGCGACGAGCTGGCCGCGCTGATGGTCGGCCGCAGCGTCCGGCTCACCGTGGACAAGGAGACCGCCACCCCCGGCAAGCCGGTCCTGGAGGTCTCCGGCCTGGTCGTCGACGACGACCGGCAGATCCGGGCGGTCGACGGGGTCGACCTGACCGTACGCGCGGGCGAGGTGCTCGGGATCGCGGGCGTGCAGGGCAACGGCCAGACCGAGCTGATCGAGGCGATCATGGGGCTGCGCCCGACGCTCGCCGGCACGGTCACCCTCGACGGGCAGCGGGTCAACGGCTGGTCGACCAAGAAGGTGCTGCGCGCCGGCGTCGGCTACGTGCCGGAGGACCGCAGCGTCGACGGCGTCGTCAAGGAGTTCTCCGTCGCGGAGAACCTGGTGCTCGACATCTACGACCGGCCGCCCTTCGGCAGGGGCCTGGCGCTCAAGCCGGACGCCATCGCCAAGTCGGCGAAGGAGCGGATCGCGCAGTTCGACGTGCGCACCTCCTCGGCCGACGCCCCCGTCGGCACCCTCTCCGGCGGCAACCAGCAGAAGGTGATCGTGGCCCGGGAGCTGTCCCGGCCGCTGAAGCTCTTCATCGCCGCCCAGCCGACCCGCGGCGTCGACGTCGGGTCGATCGAGTTCATCCACAGCCAGGTCATCCGGGAACGGGACGTCGGCACCGCCGTCATGGTGGTCTCCAGCGAGCTCGACGAGGTGATCGGCCTGGCCGACCGGATCGCGGTCATGTACCGCGGCCGGATCATCGGCATCGTCGGCCCGGACACCCCCCGCGAGGAGATCGGCCTGCTGATGGCCGGCATCACCCCCGACGCGGCGCCCGCCGCCGCGACCGGCACGACCCCGGCCGACGGCGGTGCGGCGGCCCCCGCCGCCGAGGGCCCTGGTAGCAAGGACGAGGCATGACGAACCCGAACCCCGAGTCGGGCTCCCCGGGCACCCCGAACCCCCCGTCGGGCTCCCCGGACAAGGAGCCGGCGACCGAGGCGCAGGCCGCGCAGACCGCGCTCGGCAACACCGAGCGCGCCGGTACGGCCACCTCCCCGAAGGCCCCGGCCCCGGAGGCGAAGCCCTCGCTGGGCCGGCTGTTCCTGGACAACCTCTGGGCGGCGAACACCTTCACGGTGACCCTGCTGTCGCTGGTGCTGGCGATGGTCGTCGGCGCGATCCTGATGATCGTGTCCGACCCCGAGGTGCTCGCCACCTACAGCTACATCACGGCCCGGCCGGCCGACGCGCTCAACGCGAGCTGGACGCTGGTCAGCGAGGCGTACGGCAACCTGTTCAAGGGCGCGATCTTCGACCCGGACGCGGTCGGCTTCCAGGCGGTGATGAGCCCGATCTCGGAGACGCTGACCTACACCGCGCCGCTGGTCTTCACCGGCCTGTCGGTGGCGCTGGCCTTCCGGGGCGGCCTGTTCAACATCGGCGCCCAGGGCCAGGCCACCATGGGCGTGATCCTGGCCGCGCTGGCGGGCTTCCTGCTGCCGCTGCCGCCCGGCCTGCACCTGCTCGTCGCGGTGCTCGCCGGCGCGCTCGGCGGGGCGATCTGGGGCTTCATCCCGGGCATCCTCAAGGCGCGCACCGGCGCCCACGAGGTGATCAACACGATCATGCTCAACTACGTCGCCACGTACTTCCTGACCTGGATCATCGTGCAGAACGGCGTCCAGGACCCGAACCGTACGGACGCGATCAGCAAGCCGGTCGACGGCTCGGCCCAGCTGCCCCGGCTGCTCGGCGACGGGCTGCGGGTGCACGCCGGCATCATCCTGGCGGTGCTGGCCACCTGGGCGGTCTGGTGGCTGCTCAACCGGTCCACGCTCGGCTTCGAGCTGCGCGCCGTCGGCGCCAACCCCGACGCCGCGCGGACCGCCGGCATCAGCGTCACCCGGACGTACGTCCTGATCATGGTCTTCGCCGGGATCCTGGCCGGCCTCGGCGGCTCCAACATGGTGCTCGGCTCCACCGCCAGCGCGCTGACCCCGCTGGTGGTCGCCCAGATCGGCTTCGACGGCATCCTGGTGGCGCTGCTCGGCCGCGTGAAGCCGTGGGGCGTCGCGCTGGCCGCGCTGCTCTTCGGCGCGCTCCAGGCCGGCGGCAACCGGATGCAGTCCTACTCGGGGATCTCGCTGGAGCTGGTCACCGTGCTCCAGGCGCTGATCGTCATCTTCATCGCCGCGCCGGCCCTGGTGAAGGCGATCTTCCAGCTCCGGGCCGCCCGCGCCGCCCGGTTGCAGACGAGCCTGGCGAAGGGCTGGTAACTCATGTCCACCATGGCTGTCGAAGACGTCGCGGTCGCCCCCGTCGACCAGGGCTTCTGGACCCGTACCCGCAAGGTCGGCGCCGTGCTGCTCGCCCTCGGCCTGCTGGCGACGGTGCTGTTCGGGGCGCTCGCCACCGGCGAGCAGGCCCGGTTCACCCTCAGCGAGGACGCCGCCGGCGCCGCGCTCGAGATCCACGGCACCCTCGGCGCGATCCTCTTCGGCCTCGTCGCGGTCGCCGCCGGCGTCGCCATGCTGGCCGGGCTGCCGAAGCGCTGGTTCACCCTCGTGCTCGGCGTCGGCCTGGTCGGCTTCGTGCTGTCGTTCCTCTGCTGGCAGGTCTCCGACGCGCCGGCCGGGCAGAACTTCATGCCGCTGGTCAACATCCTCCGGGGCACCTTCATCCTGGCCCTGCCGCTGGTCTTCGGCGCCCTGGCCGGCGTGCTCTGCGAGCGCTCCGGCGTGGTCAACGTGGCCATCGAGGGGCAGTTGCTGATGGGCGCCTTCAGCGGCGCGCTCTTCGGCAGCCTTTCCGGCAACGTCTGGGTCGGCCTGGTCGCGGCGGCGATCGGCGGCGCCTTCATCTCGCTGCTGCTGGCCGTCTTCTCGATCCGCTACCTGGTCGACCAGGTGGTCATGGGCATCGTGCTCAACCTGCTCGCGGTCGGCGTCACCGGCTTCCTCTACGAGCGGCTGATGCAGACCAACGCGCAGAAGTACAACAGCGCTCCCCGGTTCAGCAACTGGGAGATCCCGCTGCTGTCGGACATCCCGCTGCTCGGCCCGGCGCTGTTCCGGGGCAACATCTTCCTCTACCTCGGCCTGCTGCTGGTGCTGGTCATCCACATCGCGCTGTTCCGCACCCGGTGGGGCCTGCGCACCCGCTCGGTCGGCGAGCACCCCACCGCCGCCGACACCCTGGGCGTCAAGGTGCTCGGGCTGCGCTACCGCAACGTGCTGCTCGCCGGGGTGGTCGCCGGCATCGGCGGCGCGTCCTACACGCTGGCGCTCTACTCGTTCACCAAGAACATGATCGGCGGCAAGGGCTTCATCGCCCTGGCCGCGCTGATCTTCGGCCGGTGGAGCCCGACGGGGGCGCTGCTCGCGGCGCTCTTCTTCGGCTTCGCCGACCAGCTCGCCACCTACCTGGGCGCCATCAACAGCGTGATCCCGAACCAGTTCCTGGCCATGCTGCCCTACCTGGCGACGATCCTGGCGGTGGCCGGGCTCGTCGGTCGGGTCCGGGCGCCGGCCGCCGACGGCAAGCCGTACATCAAGGGCTGACGGGGGAGTACCACATGGAGATCGACTGGGAGCGGCTGCGGGCCGCCGCCACCGAGGTGATGCGGCACGCGTACGTGCCGTACTCGAAGTTCCCGGTCGGGGCGGCCGCGCTTGTCGACGACGGCCGGGTGGTGGTCGGCTGCAACGTGGAGAACGCCGCGTACGGCGTGGTGCTCTGCGCCGAGTGCGGCGTGGTCTCCTCGCTGCACGCCACCGGCGGCGGCCGGATCGTGGCCCTGTCCTGCGTCGACGCGACCGGCGAGCCGCTGATGCCGTGCGGCCGGTGCCGCCAGCTGCTCTGGGAGCAGGGCGGCCCGGAGTGCCTCATCGAGGCGAGGGGCGGCCCGCTGCGGATGGCCGAGCTGCTGCCGCACGCCTTCGACGTGACCGACCTGGAGGCCGTGACGGGGGAGGCCCCGGTGCCGGTGGTGCCGGAGCGGCTGGCCGCCTGGCGCGGGCGCGGCACGGTCTTCGTGCACCCCGATCTCTCCGCCGGTCAGCAGGTCTGGACCGCCTACTGGGAGCGGTCCGCGGGCGACGACGACGGCGCCGAGACCGGCGTGCTGGAGGAGGGCCCGAGCTGGGACGAGCCGGCGGAGGCGATCACCTGGGGCCTCGCCCGTACGCCCCGGGTGGTGGTCGTGGACGCCTCGGGGGCGATCTTCTGGGCCGGCGAGGGTGAGCCGCCGATGGAGATCCCGGTTCGCTGGGGTTGAGCTTTTGGGGCTCGGGCCGACCGTGCCCGGCTCCGGGCGGTCAGGCTTGATCCCTCCGCCGGGCACGGTCGGCCCGAGCCCTCGGTGGTCGCGGTCCGCGTGCCGGTATCTGCATACGACTAGGAAGATCTTTTGTGATGAGTGCTTTCACGGCGGTTGACGTCATCCGGGTCAAGCGGGACGGGGGGGTGCTCTCCGACGCGCAGATCGACTGGGTGGTGGACGCGTACACCCGGGGGGTGGTCGCCGACGAGCAGATGTCGGCGCTGGCCATGGCGATCCTGCTGCGCGGCATGACCGGGCCGGAGATCGCCCGGTGGACCGCCGCGATGATCGCCAGCGGGGAGCGGCTCGACCTCTCCGCCGTCGACCGGCCGACCGTCGACAAGCACTCCACCGGCGGCGTCGGTGACAAGATCACCCTGCCGCTCACCCCGCTGGTCGCCGCGTGCGGCGCCGCCGTGCCGCAGCTCAGCGGCCGGGGCCTCGGGCACACCGGCGGCACGCTGGACAAGCTGGAATCGATCCCGGGCTGGCGGGCGGCGCTGGGCAACGACGAGTTCACCGCCCAGCTCCGGGACGTCGGCGCGGCGATCTGCGCGGCCGGCGCGGGGCTCGCGCCCGCCGACCGCAAGCTGTACGCGCTGCGCGACGTGACCGGGACCGTCGAGGCCATTCCGCTGATCGCCAGCTCGATCATGAGCAAGAAGATCGCGGAGGGCACCGGCGCGCTGGTGCTCGACGTGAAGGTCGGCTCGGGCGCGTTCATGAAGTCCGTCGAGCAGGCCCGCGAGCTGGCCCGGACGATGGTCGAGCTCGGCGGCGCGCACGGCGTACGGACCGTCGCCCTGCTCACCGACATGTCCACCCCGCTGGGCCTGGCCATCGGCAACGCCGTCGAGGTGACCGAGTCCGTCGAGGTGCTCGCCGGGGGCGGTCCCGCCGACGTTGTCGAGCTGACCCTGGCGCTGGCCCGCGAGATGCTCGACGCGGCCGGGCTGCCGGACGCCGACCCGGCCGCGGCTCTGCGCGACGGTCGGGCGATGGACTCCTGGCGGGCGATGATCCGCGCCCAGGGCGGCGACCCGGACGCCCCGATGCCGACCGCGAACGAGGTCGAGGTGGTCCGCGCGGACGCGGACGGCTTCGTCGCGGCGATCGACGCGTACGACATGGGGGTGGCGGCCTGGCGGCTCGGCGCCGGACGGGCCCGCAAGGAGGACCCGGTCAGCGTGCCGGCGGGGGTCGTGCTGCACCGGCGTCCGGGCGACCCGGTGCGGGCGGGCGACGTCCTCTTCGAACTGCGGGCGGAGGACGCCGCCCGGATCCCGGCGGCCCGGGACGACGCCGCGCGGGCGGTACGGATCGCGCCGACCGCACCCGCCGCGACGCCGCTGGTCATCGAGCGGATCGGCTGAGCGCGGCGGTCCCCGGGGCGGCATGGTGCCGGCCCGCTCGGACCGCTATCCTCCCTGGCCAGGGGGACAACCGGCGCCGAGTCGTCGCGAGCAGACAGGAATTTTTCGCCGTGACCGTACCTGCCCCCGATCCACGGGAGGTGCGTGAGGCGAGCCTGGACGAGCTGTCCCGGCTGGGCCTCCCGCTGCCGCCCGCCCAGTTCCCACTCGTGTGGGAGCCCGGCGACCAGATCGAGCTCCGCCCCACCGTGGAGATCGAGGCCCGCATCGCGGTGCTGCACCTGATCCTGGCCCGCTGCTTCGGGATGCCGCCGCAGTCGGCGATGAGCTGGCTGCTCGCCTCGCACCTGGTCGAGATGGTCACGCCGCCGGAGTTCCAGTTCGTGACCGGAGGCAAGGGCGACCACCGGTCGTTCGTGCTGCACCACGACGCACTCTTCGCGCTGGCCTGGGTGCTCGGCCTGACCAAGCAGCTCGACCCGACGCTGCCGGTCGACGAGCGGCTGGTGGAGCGGATGCCGCACATCCACGACGGGGAGACCTTCGGCCACTGGCGGGCCCGGATCCTCACCGCCCCGCAGCACCCCGCCGACGCGGCCGCCCTGCTGGACCTGCACTACTGCCTGGACTGGGCCTACCTGGAGACGGAACGGGCCGGCCGTACGCCGCCGGGGCTGGTGGACGCGAACGCCATCGGCCAGCGCCGGTGGGCCCTGGAGTGGGCGGTGATGCTGCGCGGGCCGTACCACGACGAGCCCCCCGGCTGGGAAGAGGTCGACCTCTCCACCTGACGCGGGCCTTCCTTACACCCGAGTCGGGTGCCAGGTGGTCAGGCGTACCGCGACCGTCACCCGGACCGGCTCGGCGAGGGCGGCGACCCGGGTGGCGAGCCCGGCCGGGTCGGTGTGCCAGGCGCTGGGGCCCATCCCGACCAGCGTCGCGACCTCCGGGCCGGTCAGCGCCAGCTCCCGCCGGTGCAGGGTGGACGCCCCCGGGGTGAAGTGCCCGCCCAGGCTCTCGGCGACCCGGTCCGCCTTGGCCGGGTCCACCCGCAGCAGGCCGAGGGCGCCGACCAGTTCGGTGAGGTGGTCCTCGGCCGGCGTGACCACCAGCAGCGCGCCGGCCGGGTCGAGGACCCGGTGGAACTCCGCGCCGTTGCGTGGCGCGAAGACGTTCAGCAGCACGGCCGTGCCGGCGTCGGCCAGGGGGAGTCGCTGCCAGGTGTCGGCGAGCGCCGCCGCCGCGCGCGGGTGCGCCCGGGCGGCCCGGCGCAGCGCCGGCTTCGACACGTCCAGGGCGAGACCCGCCGCGTCCGGCAGCGCCGCCAGCACCGCCGCGAGGTGCCGGCCCGTCCCCGCCCCGGCGTCCACCACCAGGGGGTACGCCCCGTCGGCGCGCGCCTCGGCGACGTGCCGTACGGCCTGGGTCGCGGCGGCGGCGAGGGCGGCCGAGATGGGGTCGTAGTGGCCGGCCGCGAGGAAGTCGGCGCGGGCGGCCACCATCTCGGCGGTGTCCCCGGCGTGCGGGGCGCGGCCGGCGAGCAGGTTGACGTAGCCCTGGCGGGCCATGTCGAAGCTGTGCCGGCGCGGGCAGCGCAGCGCGCGGGTGCCGCCGGTGGCGACCTCGGTCAGCGGCTCGGCGCAGACCGGGCAGCGGAGCCGGTCCACGATGCGGTGGTCCACCGGCTCATTCTCCGGGTCGGGTGAGGTGGTCGACCACCCGGTGGGTGAGCGCGTCCAGCGCGGCGACCTCGTCGGGGCTCAGCAGGTCGATGAGGTGCCGACGGACGGCCGCCACGTGGCCGGGGGCGGCTGCCTCGATGGCGCGCCGGCCCTCGGCGGTGAGTACGACGACGGCGCCGCGCCCGTCCGAGGCGCACTCCTCGCGGGTGACGAGGCCGCGCTGCTGCATGCGGGTGAGGTGGTGGGAGAGCCGGCTGCGCGACCAGAGCATCCGGTCGGCCAGCTCGCTGAGCCGCAGCCGCTGGTCGGGTGTCTCCGAGAGGTCGGAGAGCACGTCGTAGTCGGGCTCGGAGAGCCCGGCGTCGCGCATCAGCTCGCGGGCCAGCTCCAGGTCGAGCAGGCGGCGCATCCGCCGGTAGCCCCGCCAGGCGCTCTGTTCGCGCTCGTCCAGCCAGCGTGGTTGTGCCATGCCGACCATCCTAGCCATCTGGTTGACATGTCATCAACCTGCCTCCTAAGGTGAGTGACATGTCAACCAGATTGCCGGGCCGGCTGGCCCGCCTGCTGAGCGGCCTCGTGCTGTTCGGCGTCAGCGTGGCCGTGATGGTCCGCGCCGACCTGGGCCTCGCCTCCTGGGACGTGCTGCACCAGGGCCTCGCCGCGCGGACCGGGCTCCCCCTCGGGCAGGTGGTGAACCTGGTCGCTCTCGCCGTGCTGCTGCTCTGGATCCCGCTCCGGCAGCGCCCCGGCGTCGGCACCGTCGCGAACGCGGTGGTGGTCGGCGTCGCGGCCGACGTCGCGCTCGCCGTCCTGCCGCCCGTGGCCCCGGTCGCCGGCCGGGCGGGCCTGCTGGTCGTCGGCATCCTGCTCAACGGGCTCGCCACGGCCCTCTACCTCGGGGCCCGCCTCGGTCCTGGGCCGCGCGACGGCCTGATGACCGGGCTGGCCGCCCGCGGCCTGCCGATCGGGCGGGTCCGCACGGCCATCGAGCTCGGCGTGCTCGCCCTCGGCTGGGCGCTCGGCGGCACCGTCGGCCCCGGGACCCTCCTCTTCGCCGTCAGCATCGGCCCGCTGGCGGAGCACCTCATCCCGAGGTTCACCGTGCCGGCCCCGGGCCGGCCCGTCACCACAGGAGCGACCTCGCCATGCCCCGCCTGACCGTCATCGTCGCCAGCACCCGGCCCGGCCGCGTGGGCCGCCGGATCGGCGACTGGTTCACCACCCTCGCCGCCGCGTACGACGCCTTCGACGACGTCCGCCTCGTCGACCTCGCCGAGGTGGGCCTGCCCTTCCACGACGAGCCGCACCACCCCTCCGAGGGCCGCTACCTGCACGGGCACACCCGGGAGTGGAGCGCCACCGTCGCCGCCTCCGACGCCTTCGTCTTCGTCATGCCGGAGTACAACTACGGCTTCAGCGCGCCGTTGAAGAACGCGATCGACCACCTCTACACGGAGTGGCAGTACAAGCCGGTCGGCTTCGTCAGCTACGGCATGACCTCCGGCGGCCTGCGCGCGGTCCAGATGATCAAGCAGGTCGTGACCACCCTCAAGATGATGCCGGCCAACGAGGCGGTGACCGTGTTCCTGCGGCAGGCGCTCGACGACACGGGGGAGCTCGTGCCGGACCCGGGGCGCGACGTCGCCGCCACGGCGATGCTCGACGAGTTGGCCCGGCTCACCGCCGCCCTCGCCCCGCTGCGGGTGACGGCGTGACCGCCCGGCTGTGGGAGCTGTTCGGTGAGCGCGGCCGGGGCGTGCTGGTGACCCTGCGCCGCGACGGCCGGCCCCAGCTGTCCAACCTCGACTTCCTCGCCGAGCCCGGCCTGATCCGCTGCTCCACCACGGACGGCCGGGCCAAGGTGCGCAACCTGCGCCGCGACCCGCGGGCCAGCCTGCACGTCACCACCGCCGACGGCGGGGCCTACGCGGTCGCGGAGGGCGTGGTCACGCTCACCCCGCCCGCGGCGGGGCCCGGTGACGCCACGGTCGAGGAGCTGGTCGAGGTCTACCGGCGCATCCGCGGCGAGCACCCCGACTGGGCGGACTACCGGGCGGCGATGGTCGCCGACGGCCGGCTGGTGCTCCGGCTCGCCGTCGACCGGGTGTACGGCTGGCGTCCCTGACCGGATCCCGGCCGGTCCCGTCGGCCGCTTCCCGTGCGGCCGACTAGGGTCTGAGCATGGTCGCGACAATCCGTTACGAGGACATCGTCAAGGTCCCGAAGGCGCTGCTGCACGATCACCTCGACGGCGGCCTGCGGCCGGCGACGATCGTCGAACTGGCCGCCGAGGTGGGGCACGAACTGCCCACCACCGACCCCGAGGCGCTCGGCCGTTGGTTCGTCGAGGCGGCCGACTCCGGCTCCCTGGAGCGCTACCTCGAGACGTTCGCGCACACCGTCGCCGTCATGCAGACCGCGTCGGCGCTGCGCCGGGTGGCCCGGGAGTGCGCCCAGGACCTGGCCGCCGACGGGGTGGTCTACGCCGAGGTGCGGTTCGCCCCCGAGCAGCACCTGGAGCGGGACCTCACCCTGGACGAGGTGGTCGAGGCGGTGCTGGCCGGCTTCGTCGAGGGCACCGCCGTCGCCGCCGAAGCCGGCCAGTCGATCCGGGTCGGCACGCTGCTCACCGCGATGCGGCACGCCGCCCGGTCGCAGGAGATCGCCGAGCTGGCCGTCCGGCACCGGGACGCCGGGGTGGTCGGCTTCGACATCGCCGGCGCCGAGGCGGGCTTCCCGCCCACCCGGCACCTGGACGCCTTCGAGTACCTCCAGCGGGAGAACTTCCACTTCACCATCCACGCCGGCGAGGCGTTCGGCCTGCCGTCGATCTGGCAGGCGATCCAGTGGTGCGGGGCGGACCGGCTCGGCCACGGCGTGCGGATCGTGGACGACATCACGCCCGGCCCGGAGCCGGTGCTCGGCCGGCTGGCCGCGTACGTGCGGGACAAGCGGATCCCGCTGGAGCTGTGCCCGTCCTCGAACGTGCAGACCGGCGCCGCCCCCTCGATCGCCGAGCACCCGATCGGGCTGCTGCGGGACCTGCGGTTCCGGGCGACGGTGAACACCGACAACCGGCTGATGAGCGGCACGTCGATGTCCCGGGAGATGGCCCTGCTGGTGGACGCCTTCGGCTACGGCTGGAAGGAGCTCCAGTGGTTCACCATCAACGCCATGAAGAGCGCCTTCATCCCGTTCGACGAGCGGCTGAAGATCATCGACGAGGTGATCAAGCCCGCGTACGGCAAGCTGCTGGGCTGACCACGGCGGGCCGCCGCGTTCGGGCGGCCCGGTCAGGTGCGGTGCGGGTGGCCGGCGAGCAGGCCGGCCACCGCGCGCAGCACCTCGCCCGCCCGGGCCGCCTCGGCGCCCAGGCCGGTCTGCCGCCGCAGCACCGCCGGCTCGGCGCGCAGCAGCGCCAGGCCGCGGCGCACCAGCACCCCGGGCGCCTTGCGCTGCTCGGCGAGGTCGCGCGCCAGCCGGCGGACGAAGGTCGCCCCCCGGGGGCGCCGTAGGGCATAAGCCCCGGCCAGGACCCCTCTCCGGCGGCACTCCTCGACGATCTCGGCCGCGAAGATCCCTTCGGCCACGAAAAGTGGCGAACCGGCGACCTCGAATGGCCGGGTGGACACCCGACGGTCCGCACCGATCGCATAAACCGGCACATCGGCCTTGCCCTCCCTGGCCAGTCGGGCAATCGTCTCCACGGCCGCCGCAGCGTCCCAGGAGCGGGGGGACTCCCAATCCACCAGGCCGTTTCGTCGCGGCAACGTAGGGTCGTCACCGTCCTTGTAGAAGTCGTCCAGGCAGAGCACCGGAAGGCCGGTTCGCTGCGCTATGTACGACTTTCCGGACCCGGAAGGACCGGCGAGCAGGACAACGCGATGAGGCTGCTTCATTACTTTCAGTGACTCCGGCCAGACGGATTGCTATCAAATTGCATCAACATCTCATCACACCGCTGGCTGCGGCCAACCTGGGCTTTCTCTTTGGCAGGTAGCGTGATGGAATCTCGGATGGTCCGGCCCGCAGGGTCGGCCGCTGGTCCTTGTCCAGGGGCAATGCGGATCCAGAAATCGCGAGGGCGGTGACGTGAGCAAACGGCCAAAGCCGGCGGGCTCCTTCCTGTCGCGTCTGCGCCGGCCGGCCGGTCGGTTCCGCGACATGCCGATCTGGTCCAAGCTCGGCCTCATCATGATCGTGCCGACCATCGCCACGGTGGTCGTGGGCACCAGCGGTCTGGTCGATCACCTGGAGACCCTCAACAACGCCAACCGGGCCGGCGACCTGGCCAACCTCGTCGGTTACTCGGGCGACCTGGTCGACACCCTGCAGAACGAGCGGACCAACGCGCTGCGCCTGCTGGGCGTGCCGCGCGGCCAGGACAACGCCCGTTACAAGCAGGCGTACGAGCAGGCCAACGTCACCGTGGACAAGGCCAAGGGGCGGTACTCCCAGCAGCGGGCCGAGGTCGAGGACCTCCCGGCCAACCTCGACGGCCTGCTGGGCGAGATCGACCAGACCCTGACAGACCTGCCCGGCACCCGCAGCCAGGTCTTCAACGGCAAGCTCGGGCTCGTCCCGGCCATGCAGGCCTACGACGGCCTGATCGACGACCTGATCAGCATCCGCGACTCGGCCACCCAACTCGCCGGCGACAACGAGCTCAGCGACAAGATGCGCGCGTCGACCGCCACCGCCCGGAACAAGGAGTTCCTCTCCCGCCGCCGAGACGTGGTGCACCGGGCGTTCATCCAGCAGCGGCTCACCCCGAACCTGCGCAACGAGTACATCGCCACCAGCACCGGCTCCAGCCAGTGGCTGCAGAGCTTCCAGGTGGTGGCCAGCCAGCCCGAGCAGGAGTACTACGCCCAGGTGGTCGCCGGCCCCGACCTGCGCGAGGCGAACACCTACAACAGTTGGCTCAACGGCATCACCACCGCCGACACCCTGACCGGCGCCCCGTTCGACGCCGACCAGTGGGACGCGGCGATGGTGGCCAACGCCAAGCTGATCCGTACGGTCGAGGCGAAGATCGACCGCGAGGTCGTCGCGGGCGCCGAGAACCTCCGCTCCGACGTGCAGCGCCAGGTGTTCCTGGAGACCGGCCTGCTGCTCAGCATGCTGCTCCTGGCGATCCTCTTCGCCTACCTGGTCGCCCGCTCGATGGCGCGCTCCCTGCGCGACCTGCGCCAGGGCGCCCTCTCCATCGCCCAGTACGGCCTGCCCCAGGCCGTCGCCCGCCTGCGCGACCCCAAGGTGACCGGTCAGCTCTCCCCGGTGCAGCTCGCCAACCAGATCGCCGAGCCGCTGCCGGTGCGCAGCAAGGACGAGTTCGGCCAGGTGACCGAGGCGTTCAACGCGGTCCACCTGGAGGCCGTCCGCACCGCCGCCGAGCAGGCCGCGCTGCGCGCGTCCGTCGCGACGATGTTCGTCAACCTGGCCCGCCGCTCGCAGATCCTGGTCGACCGCCTGATCGGTCACCTCGACCGGCTGGAGCGCGGCGAGGAGGACCCGGACCGGCTGGCCGAGCTGTTCCAGCTCGACCACCTGGCGACCCGGATGCGCCGTAACGACGAGAACCTCCTGGTGCTCGCCGGGGCCGACTCCACCCGCGTGCAGCGGCAGCCGGCCGCGCTGATCGACGTGCTCCGGGCGGCCCAGTCCGAGGTCGAGCACTACACCCGGATCGAGTTCGGGGTGATCGACCGGGACATCGAGGTCGCGGCGCACGCCGTCAACGACCTGGTCCACCTGGTCGCCGAGCTGTTCGACAACGCCACCGCCTTCTCGCCGCCGGACTCGCACGTCATGGTGGAGGCCCGGCGCGTCGGCGACCGCGCGTCGCTCTACGTGGAGGACCGGGGTATCGGGATCAGCCCCGACCAGCTCCACGACCTCAACGAGCGGCTCGCCACGCCGCCGCAGGTCGACGTGGCCGTCTCGCGGATGATGGGCCTGGTCGTGGTCGCCCGGCTGGCGTCCCGGCACGGCGTCAAGGTCGAGCTGCGTCCGGGCACCGACCGGGGGACCGTCGCCGAGGTGGTCATGCCGACCTCGGTGCTCGTGCCCCGGGCGCTCTCCGGCCGCCCGCAGTCGTCGCCCGCGCTGCCGGCGCCCGGCCCGCAGTCGCACGGCCCGGCCCCCGCCTTCGGCGCGCTGCCGGCGCTCGGCAACGGCCCGGCCAACCCGATGCCCACGCAGCGCCCCGGCGAGTCCGGCAACCAGGTCACCCTGGGCGGCCGGCCGTTCGACCCGGCGCCGCGCAACGGGGCCGGCGCACCGGCCTCGGCCGGCTCGACGCGGTCCATGCCGGCCTGGTCGGACCTGACCGGCGCCAGCGGCTTCAACGGCGGCGAGGCCTTCCGGCCGCGCACGTCGAACGGCGAGTCGATCGACCCGCTGCCGCAGCGGCGGTCGGCCGACGACCAGGACGCCACGGGTCAGCAGCAGGCCGTCCCGCGGCAGTTGCCGAGCAGCCCCGAGGCCCGGCCGTACTCCGTCCCGCCGGTCTCCGCGCCGCCCGTGCCCTACGCGGGCCCGCCGGTGTCGACCCCGCCGGTTCCCTACTCCGCGCCGCCGGTGTCCGGCCCGCCGGTCTCCGGCATGCCGGTCTCGGCGTCGCCTGTCTCCGGCCACCCGTACTCCGGCCCGCCGGTCTCGGCCGCGCCGTACTCCGGCCCGCCGTACTCGCCGCCGTCGACCGGCCCGCTGCCGCAGCGCCCGGCCCCCGGCACGCCGGGTCCGAGCACGCCGGCGCCGCCGGCCTGGCCGCCGGTCGCCGGTGCGGACCGGGACGTGGCGACCCCGCCGGTGCCCGAGCGGCTGGCCGCCGCGCTGGACATGACGACCGAACTGCCGCGCGTGCCGCGCTCCGGCGCGCCGACCCCGGCGGCCCAGGCCCCCGCGCCGGCGGAGCGGTCGGCCCCGGCCGTCCCGCAGGCGCGGCCGACCACGCCGCCGGCCCAGACCCCGCAGCGGTACGCGGACGAGACGATGGAGCTGCCGATCTTCCGGGAGCTCGAGTCGGCCTGGTTCCGTACCCGCCGCCCGGGGCCGGAGGAGGCGGCGCCGGCCGCCGAGAAGACGCCGACCAACGGTGCACCGACCCAGCAGTTCGCCCGGGTCGACGCCGGCGGTCGGGCCGTGCAGCCGACACCACCCGGGACGACAGGTAACGCACCGATGGCAGACACTCCGGCGGCCGGAGGAGCGCCGCGCGAGAACGGACCGACGGCCAACGGGGGTGCCCGCCCCGGCGTCGCCGACAGCTTCGGTCACCGCCGGTCCTCGCAACAGACCGGTGGTTGGCAGACCGCGGCCGACGACGGGTGGCGTGCCGCCTCGGCGGCGACCGAGGTGCCCGTCGCGGCGACCACCTCGACCGGTCTACCCAAGCGCACCCCGATGGCGCAGCTGGTGCCCGGCGCGGTGGAGAAGCCCACCACCTCGGTGCAGCGGCGTACGCCGGAGGGTGTCCGAGGCCTGCTTTCGGCCTACCATCGGGGCGTGCAGCGGGGGCGTACGAACCCGTCGGACAGCAACCCGACCAGCCCGGAGGTGACTCCGGGAGGGCAGCAATCCTCGCAGTCTGGCTCAGGCCCGATGGCCGGGAGCGGGCAGAAGGAGCAAGAACGATGACAACTACGCAGGATCTCGGTTGGCTGCTGGCCAACTTCGCCGACCGGGTACCCGGTGTCGCGCACGCGGTCGCCGTCTCCGCGGACGGACTGCTCCTCGCGTCGTCACGGGATCTCCCGCGGGACCGGGCCGATCAGCTGGCCGCGATCGCGTCCGGCCTGGTCAGCCTCACCCAGGGCGCGGCCCGCTGCTTCGAGGGAGGCGCGGTGCTGCAGACAGTGGTGGAGATGGACAATGGCTTCCTGTTCCTGATGTCCATCTCGGACGGATCGTCGTTCGCGGTGCTCGCCGCCCGCAGCAGCGACGTGGGACAGGTGGGCTACGAGATGGCCCTGCTGGTCGACCGGGTGGGCGACGCGTTGACCCCGCAGCCACGCGCGGCTGCGGGAATGCTGGGCTGACGACCCGTTGACCCGTGAGGTCGGCGGGGTGACAACGACAACGACGACGGCTCCATCCGGAGCCGGTGCCGGGTGCGAGGGAGGTGAGCGGCGACATGGCCGATCGTGACGAACCGACCGGAGCGTTGGTCCGTCCATACGCCGTTACCCGTGGTCGTACCCGCCCCCGCCTCGACATCGCGTTGGAGGCGCTCGTCGAGACGACGGTGCGCGGCCGCGCCGCTGCCAATGGCAACGGCGCTCAGGGCCGCGAGCACCAGTACATCGCTGCGCTGTGTGATGGACGTGTGCAGTCGCTCGCCGAGATCGCGGCGCGGATGCAGCTCCCGCTCGGTGTGGCCCGGGTGCTCATCGCCGACATGGCGACGGACGGCCTGGTCGCGGTCCACGAGCCGACCATTCTGGACGACTCGGACGACGCGGTGGGCACTGAACTGCTGGAGAGGGTGCTGAGTGGACTTCGCAGGCTCTGACATGTCGCACCGCCCGCCGACCCCGAGTGGGCGCGTGACGTCGGCGAAGATCGTTATCGCCGGTGGATTCGGCGTCGGCAAGACGACGCTGGTCGGCTCGGTCTCGGAGATCACGCCGCTGACGACCGAGGCCATCATGACCTCCGCCGGCGTGGGCGTCGACGACACCCGGCAGGTGCCGGGCAAGACGACGACCACGGTGGCGATGGACTTCGGCCGCATCTCGATCGACCGTGACCTGATCCTGTACCTGTTCGGTACGCCGGGGCAGACCCGGTTCTGGTTCATGTGGGACGAGTTGGTCCGGGGTGCGATCGGCGCGGTCGTGCTGGTGGACACCCGCCGGCTGGCCGACTGCTTCGCGGCGATCGACTTCTTCGAGCACCGGCGGCTGCCGTACCTGGTGGCCATCAACTGCTTCGACGGGATGCAGTACCACGACCCGCAGGACGTCCGGGACGCGCTCGCGATTCCCGGCGACGTGCCGGTGGTGGCCTGCGACGCCCGTAACCGGGAGTCGACGAAGCACGTGCTGATCTCGCTTGTCGAGTACGTGCTGACCATGCGGCGCTCGCGCGCCGTGGCGCCGGCCTGATCGCCGCGACGCGCCCGGTGACGGCCTCGGCCGCCACCGGGCGCTCGTCGCTGCCCGCGCCCAGGTGGCGCGTGGTCAGGACACCCGCGTCCAGGCACCCGCGCTGACGGTGTAGACGCCCAGCGAGCCCTGGTCCATCCCGCCGTGCCGGATGGGGGTGAAGGAGTACATCCCCGCCATCCCCTCGGTGACCTGGTTCTGCAAAAACGCCCGGATCCGTCCACGGTCGACGCTGGTGGACAGCCGCGCCGCGTCGGCGACCAGCTGCACCGCGTCGGACGCGTACGGGGCGAAGCCGCTGAACCCGCCGTGCAGCTGGACGTAGCGGTAGACGAACTCCTTGCGGTCCAGCGCCGACATGGTGGTGTTGGCGAGCATCGCCCCGCCCAGCGAGGTCGGGTGGACGGCGTACGCGCCCTCCAGGAGGGCCGCGTTCCCGCCCTCCAGGGTCTGCTCGGCGACCCCGCCCGCGTCGAGGAACACCGGTCCGTCGTAGCCGGCCCGGCGCAGCGCCCCGACCGCGGCGGCCGAGTCCGGGGCGGTCGCCCACACCACCACCCCGTCGGGGCGCGAGCCCGTCGCCGCGCGGGCCGCCCGGCGGAGGTCCGCGCCGGTGCGGGGCAGCCGGGTGGCGGTGCTCAGCGCCACCCCGGCCGTCCGCAGGGCCCCTGTCATGGCCCGTACGCCGGAATCGCCGTGCAGGCCGTCCGCGGCCAGCAGCGCCACCCGGGAGAGCCGCTGCGAGGCGATGAGCCGGGCGAGCCGTCGGGCCATGTCGCCGGCGTCCGGGGTCATCTTGAAGACGTACGTCCGCTGCGCCAGCGGCAGCACGATCCCGTCGCCGAAGGCGAGTGAGAGGAACGGCACCCGCTCCTTCTGCGCCACCCCGGCCAGGGCCATCGAGGTCTCGGCCACGGTGCCACCGACCAGGGCGTGTACGCCGCTGTCGCGGGCCAGTGCGGTGGCCTGCCGGGCCGCCAGCGCGGGGTTGCCGGCGTTGTCCCGCACCTCCAGCCGTACGGCGCGGCGGAGGTTGCCGATCGGCACGCCCTTGGCGTTCAGCGATTCGAGGGTGATCTCCAGCGCCCGCTGCTGGAGGACGCCGAGCGCGGCTCCGGGACCGGTCAGCTCCAGGCTGACCCCGACCAGCAGTTCCTGACCGCCCGGCGCGACCGCCGTGGCGCGGTCGCCCTCGCCCGCCTCGCCGCGCCCGCAGGCGCTGAGCAGGAGCGTGCCGGCCGTCGCGGCCAGCAGGCCCCGACGGGTGAACACGGAGGGGCCGTTCGCCGATGTCGCCATGAGTCGCCTTCCCACCCGGCGACCCTTGCCGCCGGCTGTTCCGCCGGTATGCTCCCGGCCGCCGCGACGTGGCGTCAAATTATCCGGGTGTGGGCAGGAACACGCAGGTGGGAGGCGGTTTCCCGGCGGTCAGGAACGGTAGCCGGCGGAGCGGTACTCGTATTCCCGGTCGTCGTCCCGGTCGCCCGTGTCGCGGGTGAAGTCCCAGCCGCCGGCGGCCTCCCGGCCGGGTCGGCCACCGACCGCGAACCCGCCGATCTCCTGTCCACGGCGCCAGCCGCGGAAGTAGCCGGTGGTGTTCTCGGCGAGGCTCGCCGCGTCGCGGACGATCCGCAGGGGTCGCTCGTCCCGCAGCGGTGAGCCGGGGACGAGGTTGGCCTGGGGGACCCGCTTCGGCAGCCCCGCCGGGGTCTCGGCGCCGACCGCCGGGCGGGCGGCCTGCTCGGCCGCCTGCCAGCCGGTGTCGGCCGTGGTCGACCACTCCAGGTCGGACTCGTCGTCGTGCCCCACGAACCAGGCGGACTTGGCCTGGGCGAAGATCAGCAGGTCGCCGTCGCCCTCGTCGGACACGGGCGGCGGGCGGCGCTCCATCGGGGGCGCCGGGCGGTAGTCGGCCGCCGGCCGCTCGTCACGCGGTGCCGGCCGGTACTCGGCCGCCGGCCGCTCGTCGCGGGGCGCCGGTCGCTCGTCGCGGAGTGCGGGCCGCTCGTCGCGGAGTGCCGGTCGGTATTCGGCGGCCGGTCGCTCGTCGCGGGGTGCCGGCCGGTACTCGGTCGGCGGCCGCTCCTCGCGGGGGGCGGGCCGGCCATTGCGGGCGGCCTCCTCGCGGTCGACCAGCCGCAGCGGGGGCGTCTCGGGCTGGGCGTCGGCGGCCGGGCCCGTTCCGTCGCGCAGCGCGCGGTCCGCCAGCGGCGGGGGCTCGACCAGCCGCAGCACCGGCGGCTCCTGGGGCAGGTCGTCGGCCAGCCAGGGCGGGGTGACCCGGCGCTCCGCCCCCGGATCGGTCGGGGCGTCGACGCCGCGCCCGCCGCGGTCGCCGTAGGAGCCGACGACCGGGTTCTTGGCGGAACTGTCGGCCGGGTCCTCCGGGTTGTTGACCAGCGGCCAGTTCGCCCGGGAGCCGGGGGGAGCGGACTCCGCCCGGGCGGCCGGGGAGGTGGGTTCCTGGCCGGGGCGTGGCGTGGGCACGGGAACGCTCAGGTCGGTGGCGCTGAAGCCGCCCGTGGGCGTGGCCGGCTCGCCGTTGGTCTTCGGGCGGGGCGGGATCACGGTGCGCTGGCGCTCCGCGCGGGCGCTCTGGATCGCCGCCGTGGTCAGGGTGGGGCGGAACGGCTCTCCCGCCTCGGCCGGTGGCACCGTGCCCCGCTGCGCCGGCGCGATCGGGGTGATGCCCGGCGGCGGAGGCGGCGGCGCGGAGACCGGGCGGTTGGTCGGGCCGTCGATCCGGCTCGGCAGCGACCCGGGGCGCGTGGGGGGCGCGGAGACCGGGGGACCGGCGACCGCGGCCGGCGTCAGCGGCGTCGGCGCGACCGGCGGCGGGCTGACGGGGGCCGGTGCGACCGGCGGCGGGCCGAGCGGCCGGGGGGCCGGGGGCGGCGTCGGGCCGGAGGCGGGCTCGGGCCGGCTGCGGCGGCCACCGCCCGGGGCGGGCTCGGGCTCGGCGGGCCGGAGGGCGCGCAGACCGTTGCCGGCGGGGGTGAGGCCGGGCAGGGCACCGCCGGTGGGGGCGAGGCCGGGTGCGTCGGCGAGCGGTTCGCCGTGCCGGATCGCGGCGCGGCGGCCGGGGGCCGGGGTGGCGGGCGTGCCGACCCGGTCGTTGAGCGCGCCCACCAGCGCCTGGCAGCCGGCGTCGCAAGCCCGGACGGAGGCGACCGCCTGCCGCACGGTCTCCGCCACGGCGGAGGTGAGGGCGCGGTTGACGGTGGCGCGTCGGGGCGTCTCGCTGATGGCCACCCGCAGGGCGGTCACCGCTGAGGTGAGCTCGTCGGCGTCGGCGACCCCGTCGGCGGCGAGCCGCGCCGTGACCGCCTCGGCCGGGGCCGGGGCCGGGGCGTCGTCGCCGAGGCCCACGGTGCCGCTCAGCATGCCGGGCTCGGGCAGGGCGTCCAGCACGGCCAGCGAGACCGGCTCGGCCGGGTCCGGGTACGCCCGCAACGCGGCCGGGTAGAGCTCGCGGAGCACCTCACGCAGCGCGACGGCGGCGGAGTGCCGGCCGCTGGCCAGGGCGGCGTGCGCGGCGAGGACCTGCTTGTAGCCGGCGAGGTCCCGGGGGGCCGGGAGGGTGACGGCGGAGAGGGCGCCGGCCTGCAGGGCACGGGCCAGGCCGACGGCGCGCCGCTCGGCCGGGGGCGACTGCATCTCCTCCAGGGAGTCGTCGTCGGCGAAGCGCTCGGCGAAGTCGTCGACGGAGTCGTCGTCGGCGATCGCCAGTGGACGCCCGGCGGCGCTGAGCAGCGAGGTGACCGTGTGGTCGTCGCTGTCGGCGGCGATGGCCGCACCGCTCGGCCCGCCCGACCGCTCCACGAGCAGCGCGACCAGCTGGGCGTAGCCAGCGGGGTCGTCGCCGATCTCGCAGACATGCAGCAGACGGCCTGCGTCGTCGACCACAGCGGACGTCAGCGTCGAACCGGCCGAGCCCGGTCGGTCGGCCGGATCCGCCGAGGCCAGACCGCAGTACACGCGCACGAGCGCCACGGCGTCGTCCTCCTCCCGGGACACAAGGCTTTCACTGCCAGAGACTGATGCTCCCCGTAAAGGGTCAGTCGCGCCAGTCCACGGTCGCAGAGATCTTCCCGACAATGGTGCGCCAACCCAGACTTGCGGTTTGTGCCCCGATTTTCCTCAGTCGGCGCCGACCGAAGAACCCGCCGACGCCGCCGTCGACCGAGGCACGCAGCGCCTCGTCCAGGTCGTCGAGGCTGGAGCCGGCGGAGAGCATGTCCAGCACCGCGGGTAGCCGCAGCGCGTACGCCAGGTCGCGGGCCACCTCGCCGGCCTCGATGAGCAGCGTCCAGTCCCAGGTGTCGTGCCCGCCGCGGAGGTTCTCGACCACCAGGTCGAGCTCGTAGACGTCCTCGTCGAGCGGCGCGATGTCGGCCGGCTCCACCCGTTCGGACAGTTCATTCCAGCTGTCCAGTTGAGACAGGTCGTTCGGCGCCCCGGAGCGGATGAAGCTGACCAGCGACTCGGGCGTCTTGAAGAGCAGCAGCTTGCCACGGTGGGTGAGGAAGACCGGCACCTCCTCGTCGCCCGCCTCGTCCTCGTCGTCCTCGGCGGCGGTCTCGGCGTCCTCGTCGTCGGTCGCGTCGCGGCGGCGGCCCTTGGCCTCCTCGTCGTCGCTCTCGGCGAACTCCTGGGCGACCTCCTCGTCGAGGATGACGACGGCCTCGTCGTCGTCCTCCTCGTCCTCCTCCGTGACCTGGCGGCGGGCCAGGAACGGGTCGTCCTGGTCGCGCTCGGTGACGTCGGTCGGGGTCAGCTCCCGCGCCGGCCGGTAGGCCCGCAGGGTGTAGCCCGTGCCGGCGGGCAGCGCGATCTCCACCGGGTCGATGCGCAGCTCGTCCCAGAGGGCGCGGGCGGCCTCGGCCGAGACGGTTGCGGTGCCGGACTCGGCCGGGGCGTCGGCGTCGTCGAGCTCGGGCTCGTCGGCGTCGGGCCGTTGGGGCGACTGGCGGGCCACGCTGACCTCCGTGTGCTTCGGGTTGCCCGCCGGCGTCCGCCGCCGGCGAGTGACTCTGGGCACATACCCTAGTGGGCGTCTCCGGGAGACCGGTGCCCGCACCCCGGTGGCGGAGCGGGCGGCCGACAAGTAGCGTTGCTACACATGAAGGCCCAGGCGCTGCACGGACACCTCGACGCGCTGCTGCTCGCGGTGCTCGAGCAGGGTCCGCTGCACGGCTACGCGATCATCGAGGCGCTGCGCAACCGCAGCGACGGGCAGCTCGACCTGCCGACCGGCACCATCTATCCCGCGCTGCGCCGGCTGGAGCGGGCCGGCCACGTGGCCAGCACCTGGAGCACCGTCAACGGGCGGGAACGGCGGACGTACCAACTCACCGACGAGGGCCGGCGGGCGCTGGCCGGCGAGCGGTCCGGGTGGCGCGCGTTCCGCTCCACCGTCGGCCGGTTCCTCGACACCGACACCCCGCCGGCGGCGCCGGCCTGACGGGCACCGGCCATTGCGACGGGCCGGTGTCCCTCGTCCGTCCTCCGCCGTGCGGGACGGGCGGCAGCCCTCGACCCGGGCGGGGCGCTGATCCGTGGCCCGGATCAGCGGGCGGCGAGCAGCCAGGTGCGGGCGGCCCGGCCGAGCCAGAGGTAGCCGGCAGCGGCCACCACCGCGCCGATGATCATCGGCGGCCAGGTGAGCGCGTCGTCCCAGAGGCCGATCGACCACGCGAAGAGTGCCGAGCCGGTCAGTACGCCGAGGGCGAGGACCCCGACGAGGGCCGCCCCCACCGCCCGGTCGGCGCCGCCGCGCAGCGCCGCCCGGCCGGCCCGCAGCAGCCCTGTCGCGGCCAGCGCGAACGCCGCCGCCCAGATCCAGCCCACCGACGCCGACAGCAGCTGGTAGGCGGCCGGCGGCGGGGAGCCGCCCCAGCTCGACCCCTGCCAGGTGAGGTCGCCGGCGACGAACGCGACAGTGGCGAGCGCGATGACCCGCAGCGACAGCCCGCGCAGCGCGCCCGCCGCCAGCTCCGCCTGGTAGGCCGGGGCGAGCTGCGCCGGCGAGCCGAACTCGGCCACCGCCCGGCGCTGCGCCTCCGTCGCCGGCAGCCCGTCGGCCCGGTACGCCTCGACGGCGTCCAGCAGCCCGTGCCGTGCCTCGGTCAGCAGGTCGGACTTGAGCCGGCGCGGCCCCCGCAGGTGCGCGCCCAGCTCCCGCAGCCGCTCCTCCACCGTCGTCGCGTCGTCCTCGCCCCGCATGGCCCCACCCTGTCACGGGCCGCCGCCGGACGTCGTCGGGGACAAACCCTGGCCCGACCCGGAGCCGGCGGGCGGGTCGGGCCGGCCGGAGGTCAGGGGCGCAGCGCCAGGTACCCGCGTTCGGCCGCCTCCTGGATCAGCCACTGGTCCCGGTACCAGCCGGGAGCGGCGACCAGTTCGGCGTGCCGGCCGCGCTGGGCCACCCGCCCGGCGTCCAGCACCACGATCTCGTCCAGGTCGGCGAGCCCGCTGAGCCGGTGACTGATCAGCAGCACGGAGTGCCCGGCCGGGGCGGCCGCCAGCGCGGAGGCGAGCACCGCGTCGGCGGCGGCGGGATCGAGCCCCTCGGTCGGTTCGTCGAGCACCAGCACTCCCGGCGCCGCGAGCAGCGCCCGGGCCAGCGCGAGCCGCTGCCGCTGGCCGCCGGAGAGCTGGCCGCCCTCCTCGCCCACCACGGTGTCCCAGCCGTCCGGCTGCTCGTGCACCCAGTCCAGCAGCCCGGCCGCCGCGGTCGCCGCCGCCAGCTCCTCCTCGCTGGCGGCGGGCCGCCCGAGCAGCAGGTTCTCCCGCACGGAGGCGTGGAAGACATACGCCTCGGCGAGCAGTCCGCCGACCGCGCGGGGCAACTCCTCGGCCCGGTATTCCGACAGCCCGCGCCCGTCGAGGGTGACCCGGCCGTGCGCGGGGCGCACCGCACCGGTGAGGACGGCGGCCAGCGTGCTCTTGCCCGCGCCGCTGGGCCCGACCACCGCGACCCGGCGACCGGGCGGCAGGTCCAGGCTGAACCCGTCCAGAGCGGGCGGGGCGCCCTCCCGGTACCGGACGGTGACCTCCTCGAACCGCACGTCGTACGGCCCCGGGCCGACCTCGGCGCCGTCGGAGGTGGCCGGACCGGCCGGGGCGTCCAGCAGGGCGGCGACCCGGGTCAGGCCGGTCCGCAGCTGGGTCCACTGCCGGGCGGCCCCGACCAGCGCCAGCGCGATCTCCACGGCGGCGAGCGTGCCGACCGCCAGGACGCCGACCAGCACCCCGTCCACGTCGTCGGCGAGCGCGGCGAGCACCACCGCGCCGGCGGTCAGCCCGGCCACGAGCACCCCCGCCGCGTCGACCGCGAAGCCCGTGGCGGCGAGCCGCCGCTCCAACCGGGCCAGCCGCCGCGCCCGTGCCCCGGCCGCCTCCAGCGCGTGCCCGGTGGCGCCGAACGCGGCCAGGTCGGCGGCGCCGTGGGTGAGGTCGACCGCGTCGGTGGCGAGGGCGCCGCGCAGCGGCGCCAGCTCGGCGGCGGCGCGCCGGGTCAGCGCGGTGGCCAGGGCGGGCAGCGCCACCCCGGCGACCAGCAGCCCGACCGCGAGCACCCCGGCGGCGGCCGGCGACATCAGCGCCGCCCCGCCGACCGCGAGCACGCTGACCAGCGCCGCCGCCGAGGCCGGCACCAGCACCCGCAGCAGCAGGTCCTGGACGGCCTCCACGTCGGAGACGAGCCGGCTCAGCGCGTCGCCGGAGCGCTGCCGGGCCGTCGGGCGGGCGGCGAGGGTGCCGAAGACCCGGGCCCGGACGTCGGTGATCAGCCGCAGCACGGCGTCGTGCCCGGCGAGCCGTTCGGTGTAGCGGAGCACGCCCCGGCTGATCGCCAGCGCCCGGACCGCCACGATCGCGACGGTGAGGCGGTCCAGCGGGGGCTGGCCGGCGGCGCTCATCAGCAGCCAGGTCGCGGTGGCCATCAGGGCGAGGCCGGCGAACTCGGTGGCGGCGGCGAGCAGCCCCGCGCCGAGCAGCCGGTTCAGGTACGGCCGAGCCAGCCGCAGCACGGCCCGCTCGGCGGAGCCGGCCCGCCCCGGCCCGGTCCGGGCGTCGTCGGCGGGGCGGTCGTCGGTCATCGGGTGGCCTCCCCGGCCGCCGTGGGCGTCAGCTCGGTGACCCGGCCGTCCTCGATGCGCAGGATCCGGTCCGCGTCGGCGAGCAGCGCCGGCCGGTGCGCCACCAGCAGCGCCGTCCGCCCGGCCACCAGCCGGCGGGTGGCGTCGAGGACGACGGCCTCGGCGGCGGTGTCCAGCCGGGCCGTCGGCTCGTCGAGCAGCACCACGGGCGCGTCCCGCAGGAACGCGCGGGCCAGCGCGACCCGCTGCCGCTGCCCGCTGGAAAGGCCGTGCCCGCGTTCGCCGAGGACGGTGGCGAGCCCGTCGGGCAGCCCGGCGACCACGTCGTCCAGGGCGGCGTCGTGGACCGCCGTGGCGAGCGCGGCGTCCGGGGTGTCCGGCGCGCCGAGCCGGATGTTGTCGGCCAGCGGGGCGGCGAAGAGGTGGGCCCGCTGCGGCACCCAGGCCACCTGGCGGCGCCAGCCGTCGGCGTCGGCGTCGGCCAGGTCGACCCCGCCCACGGTGACCCGGCCGGCGGTCGGAGTGACGAAGCCGAGCAGCAGGCCGAGCAGGGTGCTCTTGCCGGCGCCGCTGGGGCCGATCACGGCGACGCGCTCGCCCGGGCGGATGGTCAGCGTGACGTCGCGCAGGGCGGTGGTCCGCTCGTACGCCACGGTCACCCCCTCGAACCGGATCTCGCCGCGGCCGTCGGGGACGGCCGCGCCCGCGTCGCGCGCCGGCGCGGGCGCGGCGGCCGACAGGGTCAGCGCCTCGTCCAGCGCGGTGAGCCCCTCCATACTGGCGTGGAAGCGGGCACCGGCCGCCCGCAGCGGGAGGTACGCCTCCGGGGTGAGCAGCAGCACCAGCAGCGCGGTCTGGAGGGTCAGCCCGCCGCCGAGCAGCCGCACGCCGACCGGCACGGCGACCAGCGCCACCGAGAGGGTGGCCACCAGCTCCAGCACCAGCGCGGACAGGAACGCGATCCGCAGCGTCTTCATGGTCGCGACCCGGTGGCCGTCGGCCATCCGGCGGACCACGTCGGTCTGCGCCCGGGCCCGGCCGAACGCGCGCAGGGTGGGCAGGCCGGCGACCATGTCGAGGAAGTGCCCGCCGAGCAGGGAGAGCCGCCGCCACTGCCGCTCGGTGGCGGCCTGCGCCTGCCAGCCGAGCAGCGCGCCGAAGATCGGGATCAGCGGCAGGGTGACCGCGATGATCAGCGCCGAGCTCCAGTCGGCGAGGAAGATCCGGGCCAGTACGGCGAGCGGCACGGTGACGCTGAGCACCAGCTGCGGCAGGTAGCCGGTGAAGTACGCGTCGAGCGCGTCCAGCCCGCGCCCGGTCAGCGTGGCGAGCTGCCCGGCGCGCTGTCCCGCGACCCAGCCGGGGCCGTGCCGCCCGACCGCCCCGAGCAGGTCGGCCCGCAGCGCCGCCTTGACCGTCGCCGCGACCCGCGCCGACACCGTGCCCTGCGCCCAGACCAGCAGCGAGCGGGCGGCCACCGCGGTGGCGAAACCGGCCAGCGCGGGCCGGTCGAGCCGCCCTTCGAACGCGGTCGCCAGCAGCGCGGCCAGCGCCGTGGCCTGCGCGACGACCAGCCCCGCGGCCAGCACGCCGAGCAGCGCGAGCACGGCGAGGTCGCGCCGGGCCCCCGGGACCCGGCGCAGCAGACGCGGGTCGAAGGGACGGCGGTTCACCAGTACACCGGTGCCCTGCCGTCGGTCCGTCCCCGGAACACCCACCAGCACATCGCCTGAAAGCCTAGTAGGGCCGGCAGGAGCGGCAGCGTCAGCCAGCTCAGCAGCCGCAGCGTGGGGGTGCTGGCCGCCGCGTCGGCCACGGTCAGTGACGCGCCCGGGTCGACCGTGGAGACGAGCGCGTAGGGCCAGATGGTCGCGCCGGCCAGCGCCACCGGCAGCGCCAGGGACGCGCAGGTGGCGGCGAAGGCCAGCCCCGGCCGCCGCCGGGCGAGCGCCGCGCGGGCCGTCAGCAGCGCCGCGACCAGCAACGACAGCAGCAGTACGCCCACCACCGGCTGCCGTGCGGCGGCGCGTACGTCGGCGGAGAGCAGGCCGAGGACGGTGGCCGCGCCGACGGTGGCGAGCGCGACCGGGACGAGCCGGGCGGCCAGTCGCCCGACCGGCGCGGCGTCGGCGGCGGGCAGCCGGAGCGTGAGGAAGGTCGCACCGTGCAGCGCGACCAGCGCGACGACGGCGAGCCCGGCGGCGGCCACGAAGGGGGTGAAGAGGTGGGTCACCCCGGCGACGTGGCCGTCGGCGTGCAGCGGTACGCCCTGGAGCAGCCCGGCCAGCACGGCACCCCAGCCGAGCGCGGCGAGCACGCTGCCGACGACCACGATCCGGTCCCACGAGGCGCGGGCCCGCTGCCCGTCGGGGCGGCTGCGCAGCTGCACGCCGGCGGTCACCAGGATCACCCCGGTCAACGCGGCGAGCACCGCGGGGTAGAAGCCGGAGAGCAGTTCCCCCTCCAGCACGGGGAAGGCGCCGAACAGGATGCCGACGGCGGCCACCAGCCAGACCTCGTTGCCGAGGAAGAACGGGCCGACCGCGTTGAGCGCGGCGCGGCGGCGGGCGGGGTCGGTGCCCCGGGCCAGCAGCAGGCCGACGCCGTAGTCGTAGCCGCCGAGCACCAGGTAGACGGCGAAGAAGAGCCCGAGCAGGGCGTACCAGGCGAGTTCCACGGTCGTCTCCTCAGGCGAAGGCGGGCTCGGGGTGGGGGTCGGCCGGCGGCTGGTCCGGTTGCCGCCCCAGGGCCGGGTCGTGCGCGCCCCGGGCGGCGTGCCGGGCCAGCAGCACCCAGTTGGCGACGGCGAGCGCGCCGAGCAGCAGGCTGAAGCCGATCAGCGAGGTGAGCATCAGCCAGGGGCTGACCGGCGACACCGCCTGGTCCACGGGCAGGAGCCCGTACGCGGCCCAGGGCTGGCGGCCGACCTCGCGGGCGATCCAGCCGAGGATCATCGCGACGAACGGCAGCGGCAGGGCGAACTGGAGGATCCACAGCGGGACGCGCAGGCGAATCACCCAGTCCCGCCAGAGCAGCGGGAGCATCAGCCAGAGCAGGCCGAGGGTGAAGCCGATGAGGATCATGAAACCGAGGCCGACATCGGCGAGGGCCGGCGGGGTGTAGTCGCCGGGGCCGAACCGGGCGGTCCACTCGGCGATCAGCGGCGCGGCGGCGGGGTCGTCGCCGAACTTGGTGGGCTGCACGTCGCTGATCGCGAAGAACTGGGCGAAGCCGAAGCCCTGCACGAAGAAGATCGCCACCGCCGAGGTGATCAGGCCGATGCGTAGCCCCTTGCGGTGCAGCGCGAAGTCGTCGGTGCGCCGGACCAGGTGCCACGCGCTGACCGCGGCCATCAGCATTCCGCCGACGAGCAGTGCCGCCGTGACGACGTGCCCGAAGGCCACGCGGAAGGTGGGGTTGTCCAGCAGCGCGGCGAAGTCGGTGAGATGCGCGACCCCGTCGCGTACCTCGTAGCCGACCGGGTTCTGCAACCAGGAGTTCGCCACCATGATCCAGAACGCCGAGGCGTACGCGGTGATCGCGACGCCCCAGAGCAGGGCGAGGTGGACGCCCCGACGCAGCCGGTGCCAGCCGAAGATCCACATGCCGAGGAACGTCGACTCCAGGAAGAACGCGACGAGCGTCTCGATGGCCAGCGGCGCGCCGAAGACGTTGCCGACGTAGCGCGACAGCCCGCTCCAGTTCAGCCCGAACTGGAACTCCATCACGATGCCGGTGGCGATGCCGAGCACGTAGTTGATCACGTAGAGCTGGCCCCAGTAGCGGGTCAGTCGTTCGTAGACCGGCTTGTTGGTGATCACCCAGGCGGTCTGGAGACCGACCAGCAGGGTCACGAGGCCGAGGGTCACCGCCACGAAGAGGAAGTGGATCGAGGTGGTGGTGGCGAACTGCAGGCGGGCGAGGAGCAGGGTGTCCATGGCCGGCTCTCCGTACGGTTGGCTCACTTGTCGTAGCGAGCCTACACGTAGATTGCCTACGCATGACTACTATGGCTCGTCGTAGACGATGCTACGACGTTTTGTAGTAGCCGTGGGGGAGGGTGGGACGCCTGGCGGTTCGCGTACGCGGGCGGTCCGGTCCCAGCATGTCCGGCGGCGATCCACGCGGCGGTAACTCCACCGTGCGCGGGAGCACGCCGACGGTCCCCGGGTGCCGCCGAGGGAAGCGGGCGGCGCGGGGGCGGGCCGGCGCGGATCAGTTCAGGAAGAGGGAGACCGGCAGGGCGGCCACGTTTGTCGCCACGGTCAGCGCGGCGGCCCCGAGCAGCCGCGGCGGCCGGTCGGCGACCAGGAGCCGCTGCACCCGGACGTCGAGGTCCCGGTCGCCCAGCCCGAGCGTGCCGGCCGGAGTCACCCGGTTGCCGGCCGCGGCGAACCGGCGCAGCGCACCGGCCAGCGGGGCGTCGGCGTGCGCCTCCCGGGCCTTGTCGTCGGCCCGCATCTCGACCAGCAGGGCGACCCGGTCGTGCGCCTCGCGGACCCAGGCGAACCAGGGCAGCGCACGGCTGAGCGCGGTGAACGGCAGCAGCACCAGGTCGTGCCGTTCCTGGGCGTGCGCCCGCTCGTGGGCGAGCACGGCTGCCAACTCGGCGCTGTCCAGCAGGTCGAGCGTGCCCGCGCTGACCACCACCCGGGGCTTCATCCCGGGCAGGCAGTATGCCGCCGCGCTCGGATGGTCCAGCACCAGCGCCCCGGGCACCGTCGGGTCCCGGCGGGCGACCAGGGCGAGCAGGTCCCGGTGCCGGCGCTGGGCGCGTACGGTGCCGTGGATGCTGCGGACGGTCGTGGTCAGCAGCACCGCGCCGATGCCGAAGCCCACCCCGACGGCGGCCAGGTGCGGCGCGCCCAGCCCGACGGGCAGGGTGCCGTGGGCGAGGTCGGTGGCGAGGGCGACCAGCGCGCTACCGGTCGGGCGGTCGTAGGCGGACAGGCCCAGCGCCATCGGCACGCCCATGGCGGAGAGCCCGAGGGCCAGCCCGACCGCCTGCCAGCAGACGATCGCGACCCGGGGGCTGCGCCACGTCCAGGTGGAGCGGGCCAGCACCTGCGCGGTCAGCCAGCAGGCGAGCATCGACGCGGCGAAGTGCAGGGCGTACGCCACGACCGCCGCCCTACCTGTCCGCTGCCTTGCCGGTCCGGGGCGCCACGCCGTCGACCGACGGCGCCTCGACCCGGTCGGTCAGCGCGCTCCCGTCGTGCCCGGTGCCTTCGGCCTCGGCCCCGAGGGCGGCGCGCAGCACCTCGGCCTCGGTGCCGGTCACCGAGCGGGCGAAGCGCACCAGCGCGGCGTCCCGGCTGCCGCCGAGGTCGAGGGCGTCGAGCATGAGCTGGGCGATGTACGCCTCGCGGCTGGCGGCGGCCCGGTAACGCCAGGCCCGCCCCTCCCGCTCGCGCTGCACCATGTCCTTGCCGGCGAGCCGGTCCAGCACGGTCATCACCGTCGTGTACGCCAGCTCGCGGCCGTCCAGCGCGTCGGCCACCTCGCGCACGGTGATCCCGTCCGACGTGCCCGGGACCGAGTCCCACAAAACGTCCATCACCGCACGTTCGAGATCACCAAGCCGAGTCACGCCGCAATCCTACCCCCCGTAGTAGACCCGCCCCGCCCCGCACACCACCACAGCCACCCACGGCAGCACCCCGAGCGCTCACCCCACCCGAGGCAGCACACCTGAGCTGAGCTTTCCCACGAACCTGTCCACGAACGGTTTTCCGGGGGAGCCCCGCCCGCGCAGGGATCAAGCCTGACCGCCCGGAGCGGGCGGGGCTCCCCCGGAAAACCCCGGGACAGAACAGTCACACCCCCTTGGGGTGCCAGACCGTCTTCGTCTCCAGCAGGGTGGTCATGCGGGTGATGCCGGGGTCGGCGGACCAGTCGTGGTCGGCCGGGGCCGGCCGGAGCACCCGCTTGAGGTTCTGCGCCGCCTTGACCTCCAGCTCCGTCGCCAGCTCGGCGTCGGCCACCCCGGTCAGGTCGATGGCGTTGACGTCCATGTGGGCGGCCAGCGCCGGCACGGTCTCGGCGATCCGGCCGGTGAGCAGGTTGACCACGCCGCCGGGCAGGTCGGAGGTGGCGAGCACCTCCGCCAGGGTCACGGCCGCCAGGGGCTGCGTCGGCGAGGTCGCCACCACCACCGTGTTGCCGGTGACGATCGCCGGGGCGATCACGCTGACCAGGCCGAGCAGCGCCGGGGACTCGGGGGCGACCACGGCCACCACGCCGGTCGGCTCGGGCGCCGACAGGTTGAAGTACGGCCCGGCGACCGGGTTGGCGCCGCCGTAGACCTGGGGGAGCTTGTCGGACCAGCCGGCGTACCAGACCCAGCGGTCCACGGCCGCGTCGACCTCGTCGCCGGGCACGCCGAGGGCGACGAACTGCTCGCGCCGGCCCTCCAGCATCTCGGCGACCCGGTAGAGGATCTGACCCCGGTTGTACGCCGTCGCCCCGGCCCAGCCCTTCACGGCGGCGCGGGCGGCGACCACGGCGTCCCGCGCGTCCTTGCGGGAGGCGAGGGAAACGTTGGCGTCCTGCACGAGATACGACCGTCCCGACTCGCTGCGCGGGAACTTCCCGCCGATGAAGAGCTTGTACGTCTTGCGTACCGCGACCCGCTCAGACATTGAGGTAGCCCTCCAGCCCGTGCCGGCCGCCCTCGCGACCGTAGCCCGACTCCTTGTAGCCGCCGAACGGCGAGGTGGGGTCGAACTTGTTGAACGTGTTGGCCCAGACGACGCCGGCGCGCAGCCGGTCGGCCATCCACAGGATCCGGGAGCCCTTGTCGGTCCAGATCCCGGCCGACAGCCCGTACGGCGTGTTGTTGGCCTTCTCGACGGCCTCCGCCGGGGTGCGGAACGTCAGCACGGACAGCACCGGGCCGAAGATCTCCTCGCGGGCGATCCGGTGCGCCTGGGTGACCCCGGTGAAGATCGTCGGCGCGAACCAGAAGCCGCGCTCCGGCAGCTCGCACGGCGGCGACCAGCGCTCGGCGCCCTCGGCGGACCCGGCGTCGGACAGCTCCCGGATCCGCGCGAGCTGCGCGGCCGAGTTGATCGCGCCGATGTCGGTGTTCTTGTCCAGCGGGTCGCCGACGCGCAGCTGGGCCATCCGCCGCTTCAGCGACTCCAGCACCCGGTCGGCGACGTTCTCCTGGATCAGCAGCCGGGAGCCGGCGCAGCAGACGTGCCCCTGGTTGAAGAAGATCCCGTTGACGATCCCCTCGACGGCCTGGTCGATCGGGGCGTCGTCGAAGACGATGTTGGCGGCCTTGCCGCCCAGCTCCAGGGTGAGCTTCTTGCGGGTGCCGGCGACCGAGCGGGCGATGGCCCGGCCGACCTCGGTCGAACCGGTGAAGGCGACCTTGTCCACGCCCTGGTGCTCGACCAGCGCCCGGCCGGTCTCGCCAGCGCCCGTGACGATGTTGACCACGCCGGCGGGCAGGTCGGCCTGCTGGCAGATCTCGGCGAAGAGCAGTGCCGTCAGCGGCGTCGTCTCGGCCGGCTTCAGCACCACCGTGTTGCCGGCGGCCAGCGCCGGGGCGATCTTCCACGCCAGCATCAGCAGCGGGAAGTTCCACGGGATGACCTGCGCGGCCACGCCGAGGGGGCGTGGGTTCGCGCCGAAGCCGGCGTGCTCCAGCTTGTCGGCCCAGCCGGCGTAGTAGAAGAAGTGCGCCGCGACCAGGGGCAGGTCGACGTCACGCGACTCCTTGATCGGCTTGCCGTTGTCCAGGGACTCCAGCACGGCCAGCTCGCGGGAGCGCTCCTGGAGGATCCGGGCGATCCGGAAGAGGTACTTCGCCCGGTCCCGGCCCGGCATCGGGCCCCAGACCTTCTCGTACGCCTGGCGGGCGGCGCGGACGGCGCGGTCCACGTCCTGCGCGCCGGCCTCGGCGACCTCGGCGAGCACCTCCTCGGAGGCCGGGTTGACCGTCTTGAACGTGCCGCCGTCGGTGGGGTCCACGAACTCCCCGTCGACGAAGAGCCCGTAGGAGGCTTTCAGGTCCACCACCGAGCGGGACTCGGGGGCGGGTGCGTATTCGAACATCGGCTCTCAGTCCAGGGTGAAGTAGTCGGGACCGGAGTAGGTGCCGGTCGTCAGCTTGGTGCGCTGCATGAGCAGGTCGTTGAGCAGGCTGGAGGCGCCGAACCGGAACCAGTCCGGGTCCAGCCAGTCCGCGCCGACGGTCTCGTTGACCATCACCAGGTACTTGATGGCGTCCTTGGTGGTCTTGATGCCGCCGGCCGGCTTCACGCCGACCTGCCGCCCGGTGGCGGCCCGGAAGTCGCGGACGGCCTCCAGCATCACCAGCGTCACCGGCGGGGTGGCCGCGACCGGGACCTTGCCGGTGGAGGTCTTGATGAAGTCGCCGCCGGCCAGCATCGCCAGCCAGGAGGCGCGCCGCACGTTGTCGTACGTGGCCAGCTCGCCGGTCTCCAGGATGACCTTGAGGTGCGCGTCGCCGCAGGCCTCCTTGGTGGCCACGATCTCGTCGTAGACCTCCTGGTAACGGCCGGCGAGGAAGGCGCCCCGGTTGATCACCATGTCGATCTCGTCGGCGCCGGCCGCCACGGCGGCCCGGGTGTCGGCGAGCTTGACCTCCAGCGGGGCCTGGCCCGACGGGAAGGCGGTCGCCACGCTGGCCAGGTGCACGCCGGAGCCGCGCAGCACCTCGGCCACGTGCGGCACCATCGCGGGGTAGACGCAGACCGCGCCCACGTGCGGGCAGGACGGGTCGGCCGGGTCGGGGCGCAGCGCCTTGGCCGCGAGGGCCCGCACCTTGCCCGGGGTGTCCGCCCCTTCGAGGGTGGTCAGGTCGACCATCCGGATCGCCAGGTCGATGGCCTGAGCCTTGGCGGTGGTCTTGATGGAGCGGGTGCCGAGCTGTGCCGCCCGCTGCTCCGCGCCGACCTGGTCCACGCCGGGCAGGCCGTGCAGGAAGGTCCGCAGAGCGGTCTCGGATCGTCCCAACTCGGAGAGCTCCGACCGGGCCGACGTCGCTGTCGCCGTCATGCCCCGAAGTCTACGCACCCGGCCGGACAGTGATCTTGGTCACCGTGCCGTCGCGGGCGCGGTGGTGAGCGAGGTCGCCCCTCCGGCCGCACCCGCAGTGCCGGGACGGGTGGACCGGTAGGTTGAGCGATCGTGGACGTACACGTCATTGACCATCCGCTCGCCCAGTCGCGGCTGACCGCCATGCGGGACGCGCGCACCGACTCCTCCTCGTTCCGGGCGGCGCTGCACGAACTCACCACCATGCTGGTGTACGAGGCCGCGCGCTCCTTCCCCGTCGAGAAGTACCCGGTGCAGACCCCCGTCACCGGCACCGAGGGCACCCGGCTGGCCAATCCGCCGCTGCTCGTACCGGTGCTGCGGGCCGGCCTGGGCATGGCCGACGCCGCGCTCGGCCTGCTGCCGGAGTCCTCGATGGGCTTCGTCGGCCTGGCCCGGGACGAGGAGACGTACGAGCCGCGCGCCTACATGGAGTCGCTGCCGCGCGACCTGAGCGGCCTGCCGGTGCTGGTGCTCGACCCGATGCTCGCCACCGGTGGCTCGCTGGAGCACTGCTGCCGGCTGCTGGCCGACCGCGGCTGCACCGACATCACCGTGCTCTGCGTGCTCGCCGCGCCCGTCGGCATCGAGCGGCTGGAGCGCTCCGGCCTGCCGCTGCGCCTGGTCACCGCCTCGATCGACGAGGGGCTCAACGACAGCATGTTCATCGTGCCGGGGCTCGGCGACGCCGGCGACCGCCAGTTCGGTGGCATGCCCCGCTTCTGAGGTCCGCCGCGCGGCTGCGCGTGAATCCGTGCGCGAGTCCGTGCGCGGGATGCGCGCAGCCGCTACCGTCTCCGGCCATGACTGGTGTTGCGCTCGCCGAAGAGCTGCTTCTCCTCGCGTACGACGACGAGACCGGCAAGGCGACCATGCCGCGGATCAGCCTCGACCTGGGGATGGCCGCCGCGGTGCTGATCGAACTGGCCCTGGCCGGGCGGATCGTGTACTCCGAGGGGTCCCTGACGGTGGTCGACCCGACGCCCACCGGCGAGCCGCTCGTCGACGGGGTCCTCGCCCGCATGGCCGCCGACACGCCGCACAGCCCCT
This sequence comes from Micromonospora sp. USAFONa4, assembly GCF_057197825.1. Lineage (NCBI taxonomy): Bacteria > Bacillati > Actinomycetota > Actinomycetes > Micromonosporales > Micromonosporaceae > Micromonospora > Micromonospora sp. USAFONa4. The sequence goes on from NZ_CM170072.1 coordinate 4,180,196, forward strand.
CGTCCTGGGTGCAGCGGCTGCGCCACGGCCTGCGCGACAAGATCCTCGGCGACCTGTGCGCCCAGGGCGTGGTGCGCGACGTCGACGAGACCGAGCTGGGCTTCATCCACGTGCACCGCTACCCGACGGTGGACCCGGCCGTCGAGGCGGACACCCGACGCCGGCTCGCCGAGGCGCTGGCCAGCGGCGAGCTGCCCGACGAGCGGACGGCGGCCCTGGCCACCCTGGTGGCGGTGCTGCGGATGGAACCGGCGCTCGGCCTGAGCGGTGACGCGGCCCGGGAGGCCCGGCAGCGGCTGGAGGAGATCGCCGGCGGCTCCGGCTTCTCCGGCACCGTCAGCCTGGACGACTCCGTGGTCCGCCCCTCGGTCGGCCTCGTCGTGGCCGCCCTGGGCAGCGCCGTCGACGCCGCCCTGGGCCCCCGCCGCTGACCCCACCCCGCCTGGACCCACCCCGCCCACCCCGCCCCACCCCGCCGCCCCCCACCCCCGACACCCCGTCGATCATGAGGTTGGCGGCCCGGGGAAGCGCTTTCCAATGCCGCTAACCTCATGATCAACGTGGCGGGGGCGGGGGTGGGGCGGGGTGGGCGGGGGTGGGGTTCAGAGGCCCAGGGTGGTGGCCATCTCCTTGCGGAGGGTGGTTGCCGCGGCGGTGGCGCGGGCGCGGGCTGCGGCGACGTCGCCGTCCGCCACCGGCTCCACCACCTCCAGGTACGCCTTGAGCTTCGGCTCGGTGCCCGAGGGGCGGATCACCACCCGGGCGGTGCCGGTACGCAGGATCACCACGTCCGCCTCGGGGAGCAGGTCCTGCGCCTCGGTGACCGGCTGCCCGAGCAGCGTCGTCGGGGTGGCGGCCCGGATCCGGGCCATCGCGTCGGCGATCAGCCGCAGGTCGTCCACCCGTACGGAGAGCTGGTCCGTGTGGTGCACGCCGAACTCGGCGGCCAGCTCGTCCAGCCGGTCGGTCAGGGTGCGCCCCTGCGCCTTGAGCCCGGCGGCCAGCTCCGCCACGGCCAACGCGGCGGTGATGCCGTCCTTGTCGCGTACGTGCCCGGGGGCGACGCAGTAGCCGAGCGCCTCCTCGTAGCCGAAGACCAGCGGCTCGGACCCGCCGCCGGCCCGGACGATCCACTTGAACCCGGTCAGCGTCTCGTCGTAGGGCAGGCCCCGGGCGGCACACATCGCCCGCAGCAGCGACGACGACACGATCGTGGTGGCGTACAGGCCGGTCACGCCGCGCCGCATGAGGTGGTCGGCCAGCAGCACGCCCACCTCGTCGCCGCGCAGCATCCGCCAGCCGGGCGGGTTCGCCGCCGGCTGATCCGGGCCGGCGACCGCTGCCTGCGTGCTCATCGCGGGACCGGTGTCCCGGACGGCCACCGCGCAGCGGTCCGCGTCGGGGTCGTTGGCGATGGCGATGTCCGCGCCCGTCGCCTCGGCCAGCGCGACCAGCCGGTCCACCGCCCCCGGCTCCTCCGGGTTGGGGAAGGAGACGGTCGGGAACGCCGGATCGGGCTCGGCCTGCTCGGGCACCACACCGGGCACGGGGAAGCCCGCGCGGGCGAACGCCGCAGTGAGCACCGCCGCGCCCACCCCGTGCAGCGGCGTGTACGCCACCGCCAGGTCGCGCGACCCGTCCGGGTCGATGACGGCGGCGGCCCGCTCCACGTAGGAGGCCACCAGGTCGTCGCCGAGCACCTGGCCGGCCGGCCCGAGCGGCACCTCGGCCAGCGGCCCGACCGACCGGATCGCGGCCTCGATGCCGGCGTCGGCCGGGGGCACGATCTGGGCGCCGTCGCCGAGCGCCCCGCCCAGTTCCGCGCCGAGGTAGACCTTGTAGCCGTTGTCCTGCGGCGGGTTGTGGCTGGCGGTCACCATCACCCCGGCGACCGCCCCGAGGTGGCGCACCGCGTACGCGAGCACGGGGGTGGGCAGCGGGCGGGGCAGCAGCAGCGCCGGGCGTCCCACGCCGGTGGCGACCTGGGCGGTCCGCTCGGCGAACTCGCGGGAACCGTGCCGGGCGTCGTACCCGATCACCAGCGGGCCGGAGCCGCCCTGGGCGGCGAGCCAGCCGACCAGTCCGGCGGCGGCCCGGGTGACCACCGCGAGGTTCATCCCGTTGGGGCCGGCGCGCAGCGGGCCGCGCAGCCCGGCGGTGCCGAAGGTCAGCGGGCCGGCGAAGCGGTCGGCCAGCTCCGGGGCGCTCGCCGGCAGGCGGTCGAGCACCGCCCGCAACTCCTCCCGGCTGGTCGGGTCGGGATCGTCGTCGAGCCAGCGCCGCGCTTGCTCGCGAATGTCGTCGATGTCAGTGGTTTCCGCCGGCATGTCTCTTGATAGCACGCCGGCGGATCACCACCGCGCTTCCCCCGGGCTCAGCCGGCCTCGGTGAGCTGGAACGACTTCACCATCTCGTCGAAGATCGGCCGGCTGTCGGCGAACTTCGTGTCGGTCGAGGTGAGGTAGAACGAGTAGACCTTGCCCTCGTGGACCACGCCGCGCCACACGCCGTGCCGCTTGGCCTCGCCCTCGCCGCAGGTGTACTCGAACTCGGCCGCCGCCTTGCCGACCCACTGCACCTCGTTCATGGCGAGCTGGGCGTACGGCTTGGCGCAGGACTTGGAGCGGTTCTTCAGGCCGTCCTCGGCGACCTCGGCCCAGCGCATCGAGTTGGTGCGGAAGTCCTCCACCAGGATCCGGACCTTGCGGCCCTCGTCCTCCGGGTCGACGTAGTCCACCCAGTTGCCGGCGCTCTTGATCTCCCAGCCCTGCGGCACCATGACCCGTACGCCCTTGCCGGTGTGCTCCTTCATCTCGGGCACGCCGGCGGCCGGGGCCTGCGACGTCGGGGCGGCCTGCGGGACGGTCGGTGCCGGGTCGTCGCCGCCGGTGAAGAGGACGACCGCCCCGATCAGCAGCAGCGCGGCCAGGCCGCCGGCGGCGGCGAGCTGCACCTTGCGCGGCCAGCCCTTGACGGTGCCGACGAGCTGGTTGCCGACGGCGCCGACCCGGCCGCCGAAGCCGCCGCCCGGGCCGCTCGCGGCGGGCGCGGTGGCGGGGGTCGCCCACGGCTGCCCGGTGCCCGGCACCGACCACTGGCCGCCGCCGTAGGTGCCGCCGAGGTGCTGGGTGGCCTCCGGCGGCGGTGCGCCGAAGACGGGCGCTCCGGCGCCCACCCGCTGGGTGGCCTCGGGCGGGGTGCCGAAGGTGGGCGTGCCCGCCTTCACCCGCTGGGTCGCCTCGGTCGGGCCGCTGAAGCCGACCAGGCCGGCGGCGTTGGTGCGTAGCTGCTGGGTGGCGTCCGACCCGCCGGACGTCATCCGCTGGGTCGCCTCGGCGCCGCCGTAGGTGCGGCCGGCCGGCGTGGAACCGCTCGGCGCGGGCATCGCGCCGGTGGGGGTGTGCAGCGGCCCGGCCAGGGCGTCGGCGCTGGTGTCGTCCATCGCGGCGGGGCTCGCGGCGAGGGCGGCCTGCGCGGGGCGCTCGCCCCGGCGCAGCGCCGCCAGCCGGTCGGTGAGCGACTCGCCGGGGTTGAGCATCGCCCGGCCGCCGATCTGCCCGCTCGGCTTCGGCTGCTCCGGTGCGGCGGCCGGCGGGGTCGGCACGGGCCGCTGCACCGGGACCACCGAGTAGGGGTCGGTCACCGAGTTCACGGCGGCGGCGTTGCTGGTCAGCGGGCCGGCGAGCAGCTCGCGCAGCATGGCCCGGGCGGTGTGCACGTCGAGGCGGCGGGCCGGGTCCTTCTCCAACAGACCCATCAGTACCCGGGCCAGCGGCCCGCTGCGCTGCGGCGGGGCGGGCGGGTCCTCGACCACGGCGTGCATGGTCTCGATCGGGTCGCCCTTGTCGAACGGGGGCCGCCCCTCCACCGCCGTGTAGAGCGTGACGCCCAGCGAGAAGAGGTCGCTCGGCGGGCCGAACTCCTGGCCCATCGCCCGCTCGGGGGAGATGAAGTGCGGCGAGCCGAGCACCATCCCGGGGGTGGTGAGCTGCACGTCGGTGGGCATCCGGGCCACGCCGAAGTCGGTCAGCACGCAGCGCCCGTCGGCGCAGATCAGCACGTTGGCCGGCTTGACGTCGCGGTGCAGCACGCCGATCGCGTGCGCCACCTCCAGCGCGCCGAGCAGGGCGATGCCGATCTTGGCGACCACCCGCTGCGCGACCGGCCCGTCCTCGATGACCATGTCGGCGAGGCTGCGGGCGTCGAGCAGCTCCATCACGATCCACGGCCGGCCGCCCTCGGTGACCACGTCGTAGACCTGGACGACGGCCGGGTGCTGGATGGCCGCCGCGGCGCGGGCCTCGCGCAGGGTGCGCTCGTACATGGCGTCGCGGTCGCTGGGGGCCAGCCCCGGGGGCAGGACGACCTCCTTGACGGCCACGTCCCGCCGCAGGAGTGTGTCCGTGGCACGCCAGACCGTGCCCATGCCGCCGTTGCCCACCGCCGAACGCAGCGAGTAGCGCTCGCCGATGGTCGTGCCGGGCGTCGCGCGTCCGTTGGGGGAACTGACTGGTCCGCCGCTCCACGTCGGGATCTGAGTCACAGAAAAGCCACCGGGGGAATTCGAGGGGGGCTGGGACACAACCCCCCTATCTTGCTGGTTCCGACGCCCGATGCGAAACCCGACGCGGCGGACGTTGTCGAACTGGACGGTACGTGTCCGAGCGTTCACCTCTCGTCGATGCCCGTCGACGCGTCGCCCGGTGTGCGGTATCCCTCACCCGCCGACGCCGTCGCGCGTCCTACCATCCGCTAATGAGCGAACCGCGGTCAAGCGAGTCCGGTTTCCCGATCAAGGGCGTCTACACGGCGGCGGACCTTCCGGAGGATCTGGACTCCCGGCTCGGCGGCCCGGGCGAGTTCCCGTACGCGCGGGGGGTCTACCCCACCATGTACACCTCCCGCCCCTGGACCATGCGCCAGTACGCCGGCTTCGGCACCGCCACCGAGTCCAACGCGCGGTACCACCAGTTGTTGCGGGCCGGCACGATGGGTCTCTCCGTGGCCTTCGACCTGCCGACGCAGATGGGCTACGACTCCGACGACCCGATCGCGCACGGCGAGGTGGGCAAGGTCGGGGTGGCCATCGACTCGATCGACGACATGCGGCTGCTCTTCGACGGCATCCCGCTCGACAAGGTCTCGACCTCGATGACCATCAACGCGCCCGGCTCGGTGCTGCTCCTGCTCTACCAGCTCGTGGCCGAGGAGAACGGGGTCGCCGGCTCGGCCCTCAACGGCACGATCCAGAACGACATCCTGAAGGAGTACATCGCCCGCGGGACGTACATCTTCCCGCCGAAGCCCTCGCTGCGGCTGGTCGCCGACACCTTCGGCTACTGCCGCAAGGAGGTGCCGAAGTGGAACACCATCTCCATCTCCGGCTACCACATGGCCGAGGCCGGCGCGTCGCCCGCGCAGGAGATCGCGTTCACCCTGGCCAACGGCGTCGAGTACGTCCGGGCCGCGCTGGCGGCCGGCCTGGCCGTGGACGACTTCGCGCCCCGGCTGTCGTTCTTCTTCGTCGCCCGCACCACCCTGCTGGAGGAGGTGGCCAAGTTCCGGGCCGCCCGCCGGATCTGGGCCCGGCTGATGCGCGACGACTTCGGCGCCAGGAACCCGAAGTCGATGATGCTGCGCTTCCACACCCAGACCGCGGGCGTGCAGCTCACCGCCCAGCAGCCGGAGGTCAACCTGGTCCGGGTGGCGGTGCAGGGCCTCGGCGCGGTGCTCGGCGGCACCCAGTCGCTGCACACCAACAGCTTCGACGAGGCGATCGCGCTGCCCACCGAGAAGGCGGCCCGGCTGGCGCTGCGCACCCAGCAGGTGCTGGCGTACGAGACGGACCTGACCGCCACGGTCGACCCGTTCGCCGGCTCGTACGTGGTGGAGGCGATGACCGCCGAGATCGAGGCCGCGGCGACCGAGCTGATGGAGCGGGTGGCCGACCACGGCTCGGCGGTCGACGCCATCGAGGCGGGCTTCCAGAAGCGGGAGATCGAGCAGTCCGCGTACCGGATCGCGCAGGAGATCGACTCCGGCGAGCGGGTGGTGGTGGGCCTCAACCGGTTCACCGTCGAGGAGGAGGAGCCGTACGAGCCGCTGCGGGTCGACCCGACGATCGAGGCGGCGCAGGCGGAGCGGCTGGCCCGGCTGCGTGCCGAGCGCGACGCCGGGGCGGTCGAGCGGGGGCTGGCCGAGCTGCGGGCCGCCGCCGAGGGCACGGAGAACGTGCTCTACCCGATGCGGGAGGCGCTGCGGGCCCGCGCCACCGTGGGCGAGGTCTGCGGCACCCTGCGCCAGGTGTGGGGGCTGTACCGCCCGAGCGACCGGTTCTGATCACGCCGGCCGACGGCTGTCCGACCTCCCGCCGCGTCGGGGCGGGCGGCCGTCGGCGTCCGGTGCGGCGCCGCTTCACCCCCGCGCCGTAACCGGCCGGTGCACGTGCGGGTAACGACCCGCCCACGGCACGTTCCCGCTGGTCGCGGGCGTGCGGGGCGGAGCGCTACAGTCGGAGCAGACGCTGGCCGCCCATCGGCGGCGCGGGCGCGTGGAGCAGTCCCGGCGACGCCGCCGGTAGGGCCGCGCGCGGTGCGGGGCGCCGTGGCCGACCGGCCACGGCGTGTGCCGGACGGGTTCGGGGGTAACCCGACCGGGTGGACGTGGACGCACACGGTGTGCGGTTGGTCGGCGACGGGGTGTGTGACCGTCTCGGGTGCCCTCGCTCGGGCGATGGTCGGGTAATTGTCGGAGTGTCCGTCGGTGTGACCGACTAATGCGACAATTCGGAAAAGCGGCCTCTGCGATCGGCATCGATTTCGCGACGGCCGGGCCGATTACGCGTTGTAGGAGGTGGGAGGCGGATGACGGCGTTCGACCGCGATCTACCTGCTGTCCCGCAGATCTACGAGCGCTCCGAGCAGGGCATACGTGACGCTGTGCGGTCCGACGGCTACCGGAACGACGTTGCGCAGCGTCACCGTCGGAGGTCTAGGCTGTCTGCTGTTCCTGATGATCCATCCATCTCTAGCGAACGAGAATTCGACGTGACGAGTGCGTTGACGCTGCCCACCGGCAACCAGCTGGCGTCGTCCTGGCCGGAGGCGCCGTCCGGCTCCCAGCCCCTGCCGTTCGAGCTGGACCACCTGCTCGCCCTCCGGGTGCCCGGGCTGGTCGCCACCCGTCGCCACCTCCACTCCCACCCGGAGCTCTCCGGCGAGGAGTTCGAGACGGCCGCCCTGATCGCCCGGGAGCTCACCCTGGCCGGGCTGAGGCCGCGGCTGCTACCGAAGGGCAACGGGGTCATCTGCGACATCGACGGCCGCCCCGACGGCCCGGTGGTCGCGCTGCGCGCCGACATCGACGCCCTGCCGCTGACCGACTCGAAGGACGTGCCGTACCGCTCCACGGTGGACGGCGTCTGCCACGCCTGCGGCCACGACGTGCACACCACCGTGATGCTCGGCGTCGGCATGCTGCTGGCCCAGCTCGCCGACCTCGGCGAGCTGCCCGGCCGGGTCCGGCTGATCTTCCAGCCCGCCGAGGAGATCCTGCCCTGCGGCTCGCTGGAGGTCATCGAGGCCGGCGGCCTGGACGACGTGGTGCAGATCTTCGCGCTGCACTGCGATCCCAACCTGCCGGTCGGGCAGATCGGCCTGCGGGTCGGCCCGATCACCGCCGCCGCCGACAACGTCACCGTCCGGCTCACCGGCCCGGGCGGGCACACCGCGCGCCCGCACCTGACCGTCGACCTGGTCGACGCGCTGGGTCGCCTCATCACCGAGGTGCCGGCCCTGGTCAGCCGCCGGGTGCCGGCCAACAGCGGGCTGCTGCTGGTCTTCGGCCACGCCTCGGCCGGCACCCGTTACAACGTCATCCCCTCCGAGGCGTGCGCCTCCGGCACCCTGCGGGTGATGGACCGCGACACCTGGGAGCTGGCCCCCAAGATCGTGGGTCAGGTGGTCCGCGACGTCGTCGCGCCGACCGGGGCCACCGTCGACCTGGAATACCTGCGGGGCCGCCCGCCCGTGTGCAACGACTCCCGGGCCATCCAGGTCCTGACCGGCGCCACCGTCGCCGCGCTCGGGCCGGAGGGCGTCGCCGAGACCCCGCAGAGCATGGGCGGCGAGGACTTCTCCTGGTACCTGGAGTACGTCCCCGGCGCGCTCGCCCGGCTGGGCGTCGGCCGCTCCGGCCCGAACGTGGACCTGCACCGGGCCTCGTTCGACGCGGACGAACGGGCCATCCCGGTCGGCGTACGACTCATGGTCCAGACCGCGCTGCGGGCACTGGCGGCGGCGCGGTAGGCGGCAGCGGCGCGGCCGGTCCGGTCGGCGTCATCGCCGGCGGGGCCGTACGCCGCCGCCGCCGGCGCAGCACCAACAGCAGCACCGTCACCGGTACGCCGATCGCCAGCAGCCACGGCAGCACCGCACCCAGCACCGTCAGCAGGATGGTCATGGAGGTCAGGAAGACCTTCCAGCCGCCCTTGAGCCCCACCAGGAAGCCGACCTCGGTCTCCTCGTCGGCGGTGCTCGCGTCGGGGCCGACCAGCGACACGGTGATCGTCGACAGGCTGGTCAGGTCCGCCAGCCGCTCCTTCTTCGCCTCCAGCGACGCCAGGTCGGCCTCCCGCCGGGACAGCTCGTTCTCCAGCGACACCAGGTCGCTGATCGAGGTCGCCTTCGCCAGCAGCTTGCGGGCGCTCTCCACCCGGGCGCGCTGGGTGATGATCCGCGCGTCCAGGTCGACCATCTGCTCGGTGACGTCCTCCGTGCGGATCTCCCGCCGCTGCTGCCGGCCGAGCTTCGCCAGCTCGTCGACGACGCCGTGGAACTTCGCCGCCGGCACCCGCAGCTCCAGCTCGGCCCGCGCGTCCGCGTCGGCGCTGCGCCGCTGGTCGCCGCCGATGAAACCGCCGGCCGCCGTGACCGTGGCGATCGCGCTCCGCGCGGCCTCGTCCACATCGTCCACCTGCACGCGCATCGTGCCCGTGTAGATGATGGAGCGCTGGTCGACCCGCAGGTCCGGTGCGCCGGCGCCGCTGCCCTGCTCGGCCTTGCCGCCGCCCCGCTCCGCCGCGCCCCCCGCCGAGTCCCCGGCCTGGTCCGCCGCGCCACCGGCCCGGTCCCGCTCCGCCGGGGCCGCCGCCGGCCCGCTGTCCGCGTTGTCCCGCGCGTCGCTGCCGCAACCCGCGAGCGCGAACAGCGCCACCAGCGCGGCGGCCGTCAGCCGTACGCCTCGACGTCGCCGATCCCGTCCGTCCATCCCGCCTCCATCGTCCTCGCCCCCGTGCGGGGCGATACGTCAGACGTGACACGTCCCCACGTCGGTTCCGGCAGACTGCGCTCAGGACATCACGATTCGATAATCTTGGAGTCACGATGCAGCTCACCAAGTACGCCCACTCCTGCCTGCGGGTGGAACACGACGGGGGAGTGCTGGTCATCGACCCGGGCGTGTTCAGCGATCCGGCTGCGCTCGACGGGGCCGACGCGGTGCTGATCACCCACGAGCATCCCGACCACCTCGACGTCGAGGCGGTCATCCGGCAGCTCGACCGACGGCGCTTCGTCATCCACGGGCCGGCGTCCCTGGCCGCCACTCTGGGCGACGCCGCCGAGGCGCTCGACGCGGTCCGACCCGGACAGTCGTTCACGGCCGCCGGCGTGCCGGTACGCGCCCACGGCGGCCGGCACGCCGTGATCCACCCCGACATCCCCGTGATCGACAACCTGGCGTACCTGCTGAACGACACGGTGTACCACCCCGGGGACAGCCTGGTCGTCCCCGAGGACGCGCAGGTCGACACGCTCTTCCTGCCGATCCACGCGCCGTGGACGAAGTTCTCCGAGTCGCTGGACTTCCTCCGGGCGGTCGCCCCGCGCCGGGCGTACGCGCTGCACGACGGGCTGCTCAACGACAACGGACTCAACGTGCTCAACGGCAACTTCACCCGGCTGTCCGACGTGGAGTACCGCCGGCTCGAACCGGGCACCCGGATCGACGTCTGACGGCGATGCCCGGCCCGCCCCGAGAGCTGGTGCACCGGCTCTACACCACCCCGCCGGACCGGTTCGTCGCGATCCGCGACGAGGCCGTCGCCGAGGCCCGCCGCGCCGGCGACCCGAAGGCCGCCCGGGAGATCGCCCGGCTGCGCCGGCCCACCGTGGCGGCCTGGCTGGTCAACCTGCTCGCCATCCGCCGCCCCGAGCTGGTCGCCGACCTGGCCCAGCTCGCCGAGGCCCTGCGCACCGCCCAACGCGAGCTGCGCGGGCCCCGGCTGCGGGAACTCTCCACCCAGCGGCGGGCGGTGGTCGGCGCACTCGTCGCCGAGGTACGCAAGCTGGCGGCCGGGATGGAGGAGGCCCCGCCGGCCGGGAAGCTGCCGCTGGGCGAGGTGGAGGCCACCCTCAACGCCGCGCTCGCCGACACCGACGTGGCCGAACAGGTCCGCTCCGGCCGGCTGCTGAAAGCCGCCACTTACGCCGGCTTCGGCGAGGTGCCCCGCCCCCAGCTGCGGCTGGTGACCGGCGGGGAGGAGCCGGCGCCGGCGCCCCGGCCCGAGCCGACCGGGAAGCAGCGGGGCGGCGTCGACCGGGCCGCGCTCCGCGCCGAGCAGGCGGAACGGGCCGCCCGGGCGGAGCGGGCGCGCCGCAGGCGGGCGCTGGAGAAGGAGCTGGCCAGGGCGCGTACCGACCAGGAACGCGCCGAGGCGGAGCTGGCCGGCGCGACGGCGGCCGAGCGCGACGGCGTCGGCGCCCTGGACGCGATCGAGGCGGAACTGGCCGAGCTGGAGCGGCGCCGGGCTGTCGCCGAGCAGGACCTGAGCCGGGCGAGGCTGGCGCGGCGCGGGGCGGAACGCACGGTGACGGCCGCGCGCCGCCGCGCCGGCGAGGTCGAGGCGGCGGTGGAGGCCCTCGACGCCGAAGAGGGGGATGCCGAGTCGGGCGGCGGCGCGGCAGACTGACCCCTGTGGACGGACGGGGAGCGGGCGGATGACGCCGGAACAGGTCGCCGCGGCCAGCAAGCCGATCGTGCTGGACCTCGGTGACGTCTTCACCCGCTGCCCGACCACCCTGCGTCGGGCCCGGCTGCTCGGCATCCCCGGCTGGGCGTTCTACGTCACCGGGCGGGCCGGGGCCCTCGGGGACGTGCGCGCCGAGACGGTCGCCGCCGCCCTCGGCTTCCTGGCCCCCGAAGCCGTCGCCGACGGCTGGGACGCGGCCCGCCGGGTCGTCCCGCCGGTCGAGGTGGCCGCCGCCACCGTGGTCGAGTGCTGCCGGTGGGGCGAGGAACGGCTCGACGCCCTCGCCGGGGTGAGCCGGCTCGCCGCCCTGCTCAGCCGCGCGGTCGACGCCGCGGACGCCAGCGGCATGCCGCTCTTCGCGGCCTGGCGCGCCATGCCGGTGCCGGTCCGGACGGCCGGCGCCCGGGCGGCCGTCGGCCTGCGCCTGCTCCGGGAGCACTTCGCCGGGGCCCACCTGATCGCGGTCCGGGCCAGCGGGATGACCCCGCTGGAGGCCGTGCTCGCCGGTCCGGACGGGGAGGCGGGCGCGGTCGCCTGCGGCTGGCCGCCGCCGTACCCGCCGGTCGGGCCGTTGGTGCGCAGGCGGCTCTGGGCCGAGGCGGTGACCGACCGGCTGGCCTCGCCGGCCTTCGCGGCGCTCGGCCCGGCCGACGGCACCGAACTGGTGGAACTGCTCACCGCGACCCGGGCCCACCTGACCGACCCGGGCTGAGCCGCCGCGCAGGAACGGGACCCCCGCCGGGACCCGGCCGCCGGGGCGGGCCGGAAAATCGGCGGCGACCCGCCGGCCCGCCTGTCAGGATCGCCCCCGTGACTCTTCCCGCCGGCTGGCACGCCCGCCGACCCACCCTGGACGACGTACCGGCGATCCTGGCGGTGGTGCACGCCGCCGACACCTTCGCCATCGGCTACCCGGACTTCGACGCCGACGACGTGCGCGACGCGCTCACCGCGCCGAACGTCGACCCGGAGCGGGACTCCTGGGTGGTGACGGATCCGGAGGGCACGCTGGTGGCCTGGGCGATCCTGCAGAACGAGACCGGGGCAGGGCGGGAGTTCGTCGACGTGTTCGTCGACCCGGACCGGGGCGCGGAGGTGCGGGGGCCGCTGCTGGCCCGGCAGCTGGACCGGGTGGCCGCGCGGGCCGCCGAGCGCGGCCTGCCGGACCTGACCGTGCGCTGCCCCGCCTGCGAGCCCGAGCGCCGGTGGGCGGCCGAGCTGACCGGGGCGGGGTTCGACTTCGTCAAGCGGTACCAGCTCATGCGCCGGTCGCTGGTCGGGCTGCCCGGCGAGCCGCCGCCACCGCCGCCCGGGGTGACGGTCCGGCCGGTGCGTCCGGGCGACGAGGCGGAGCTGCGCGACTTCCACCGGATCTTCGACACCGCCTTCCGCGACACCCCCGACTACGAGCCGTCCGGCTACGACCGGTGGCGGGCCCTCATCAAACCCGGGACGGCCTGGGACGAGTGGTTCGTCGCCGAGGTGGACGGGCGGCCCGCCGGCGTACTCCGGTCGTCCGACCAGGCGCTCGACCGGAACGAGGGGTGGGTCAGGAACCTCGCGGTACTGCCCGGTCACCGTCGTCGCGGGGTGGGCGCGGCGCTGCTGAACCACGCGTTCGCCCGGTACGCGCAGAAGGGCCGGGAGTCCGTCGGCCTCGGGGTCGACCTGGCCAACCCGACCGCGCCGCTCTCGCTCTACCGGTCCGTGGGGCTGCGCGAGGTGCGCTGGGTCGACATGTACGAGCTGGTCGTGCCGGCCGCCGGTGTGTGATTGACGACGCCGGGCGGGGCCGGATGGGGGCCCCGCCCGACGCCGGAGCAGACTGGGGGCCGTGGGATACGCGCGGTGCCGACCGTACGGGCTAGGCCGACGCGGTGCCGGTGGGGCGGGACCGCAGCTCGGTGACGTAGTCGTCCGGCGCGCCCGCCTTCTCGGCGGCGTTCGCGATCTCCGAGAGGTACCACGCCGTGGGCAGCCCGCCCTCGTACCCGTCGAAGACGTAGATCCACGCGGTCACGTCGCCGTCGAGGGTGGAGATCCGCACGTGCAGCTTGCGGTACGTGCCGGCGGTCACCCCCTCCAGCTCGTCGAGCTGGGCGGCGTCGTAGGGGTGGATGTCGTAGATCGCCACGAAGACCCGGTCGCCGGGCGACTCGACGACCGTGCTGACCGCACCCTCCCAGCCGATGACGTCCTCGCCCGCGAAGGTGAGCCGCCAGCCTTCCAGCCAGCCGGTGCCCACCATCGGCGAATGCGGACAGTAGGCGCGCATGCGGGCGGGGTCGAGGTTAGAGCCGTAGGCGGCGTGATGACGCACGGCGATGACGATAGCCCGCCCGCGGGGTGGGGGAGAATACGACCGAGCGTGTCGGACGCGTTCGGGAGAAGAAAGTCACTGTGAGCACTGACGAAGGGCGGGCACGGTGAGCGCGAGGAGCGCAGCGGAGCAGAGCCCCGCAGTCGCGAACGAAAGGATGGCCCTGTGAGCCGGATCGTGATCATCGGCGGTGGACCGGCCGGCTACGAGGCGGCCCTGGTCGCCGCGCAGCTGGACGCTGATGTCACCGTCGTGGAGGCCGAGGGCGCCGGCGGGGCCTGCGTGCTGTCCGACTGCGTACCGTCGAAGACCTTCATCGCCAGCTCGGAGGTGGTGACCGGCTACCGGGACACCGAGGAGTTCGGGGTGGACTCCGACGGCCTGGAGGCGGTCACGGTCGACGCCGGCGCGGTGCACGAGCGGGTCAAGCGCCTCGCGCTCGCCCAGTCCGCCGACATCCACGCCAAGCTGGTCAAGGCCGGGGTGACCTTCGTGTCGGGCACCGCCCGGCTCGGCGAGGACACCCTCGGGCACACCCACCGGGTGCTCGTCACCCCGACCGACGGCGGCGGCGAGCAGTCCATCGCCGCGTCGACCGTGCTGGTCGCCACCGGCGCCACCCCGCGCCAGCTGCCCACCGCCGTACCGGACGGCGAGCGCATCCTGACCTGGCGCCAGGTGTACGACCTGCCGGAGCTGCCCGAGCACCTGATCGTGGTCGGCTCCGGCGTCACCGGCGCGGAGTTCGCCAGCGCCTACCTGGCGATGGGCGTGCCGGTGACGCTGGTGTCGAGCCGTGACCGGGTGATGCCGCACGAGGACGCCGACGCGGCCATGGCCATCGAGCGGGTCTTCCGTAACCGGGGCATGAGCATCCTCAACAACTCCCGGGCCGACGCGGTCCGGCGTACCGCCGACGGGGTGGAGGTCGAGCTCTCCGACGGCCGGAAGGTGGCCGGCTCCCACGCGCTGATCGCGGTCGGCTCCATCCCCAACACCGCCGACCTGGGCCTGGCCGAGTACGGCGTCGCGCTGGCCAGGGGCGGCTACGTCACCGTCGACCGGGTCTCCCGGACCAACGTGCCCGGCATCTACGCGGCCGGCGACTGCACCGGGGTGCTGCCGCTGGCCAGCGTCGCCGCCATGCAGGGCCGGATCGCGATGTGGCACGCGCTCGGCGAGGCGGTCCGGCCGCTGCGGCTGCGTACCGTCGCGGCGAACGTGTTCACCGACCCGGAGTTGGCCACCGTGGGCGTCTCGCAGGACGAGGTCGACTCGGGCAAGGTGCCGGCCCGGCAGGTCATGCTGCCGCTGGACGGCAACGCCCGCGCCAAGATGGACGGCCTCGCCGACGGCTTCGTCAAGCTCTTCTGCCGCCCGGCCAGCGGGCAGGTGATCGGCGGCGTGGTGGTGGCGCCGAAGGCGAGCGAGCTGATCCTGCCGATCACCATGGCGGTGGAGAACAACCTCACGGTCAACGAGCTGGCCCAGACGATCACGATCTACCCGAGCCTGTCGGGCTCCATCACCGAGGCCGCCCGCCAGCTCATGCTGCACGAGCTGGAGTGACCCGCCGGAGCAGGGTGACCGCGACGACGACGAGCACGGCGACCTCGGTGAGGATCAGCAGGCGCTCGACCAGGCCGAGCAGCAGCCGGTCGCCGGGGTAGGCGGACCAGACCATCGCCGCCGCCAGGAGCACGCTGGCCGTGGCGAGACCGCGTACCCGGCGGCCGGCGGCTGCCGGCAGGCGTCGGGCGAGCAGCCAGCCGGCGGCCGGCAGCGCCAGGAAGGCGACCACCGAGGCGTACCGGTGGACGTAGGAGGCGGTGTCCATGGGCAGGCCGGGCTGGTTCGTCGGCACCACCGCGGCCAGCAGCAGCCCGCCGACCCAGGCGGCCAGGAGCGCCTCCGCCGTCCGCCCCGCTCCGGCGGCGGGCGGCCGGTGGCCGCGCCACAGGGCGGGCAGGAGCACGGCGGTGGCCGCCGCGAGCACCAGCATGGCGGCGTCGATGACGCCGCCCCGGTCGGAGACGGCGTAGTCGCTGACGGTCAGCGTCCACGGGTCCAGGTTCTCGTTGACCTCGACGTGGCCGATCACGGCGAGCAGCGTCGCCAGGGCGATCCCGCCGAGGGCCAGCAGTCCACTGTTCCGGGTTCCGTGCATGGCTCAGCCTGTCCCGAGAGGGACCCCAGACGGATCCGGGCCGCCCACCGAGACCGGTCCCCGGGACCACCCCTAGGCGGCGCCGGGGCGGCCGGTCACTCCGCCCCGGGCGCGTCCCGCCTCGCCGCGACGACGACCGGCACCGCGACCGACTCGGCCGCCCGCCGGGCCCCGACGGCGGTCATGGCCCAGCCCGCCGCCGCGAAGCCGGCCGCCGCGACCCCCGCGATCAGCGCCAGCCGCCACGCGGACTCGGTGAGCGCCGTCCCGCCGAGGTGCCCGACCAGCCCGCCGTACGTCGCCCAGGCCAGCGCCGCCAGGCCCTCGTAGAGCAGGAAGAGGCGGTACGGGTACCGGCTGCGGCCGGCCGAGAAGCAGGCCGCCATCCGTCCGCCGGGCACGAATCGGCAGAGCAGGATCACGAGCGGCCCGGGTCGGCGCAGCCCCTGGGTGACCCGGCTGGCGACGCGCCGGGCCCGGCCCCGTTGGGCGTCGCGCGGCGCCCGGCGGTCCGGCGCGCCCCGCCCGAGCAGGTAGCAGGCCAGGTCCCCGACGAAGACGCCGAGCGCGCCGACGGCGATGGTCACCGGCAGGTTCAGCCCGCCGTACACGGTGAGCGCGCCGCCGGTGATCATCACGACCTGGGTGGGGATCACGGGGACGAAGGCGTCGGCGACCAGCAGCGCGAGCAGTGCGAGGTACGCCCAGGCCGGCGTTGCGACCTCAGTGAGTAGTTCGGGCACGACTGCCACCTCGCCGGACGGGGCCGATTGCGGGTACCGAGCCTGACGGGTCGTCCGGCGTCACGGGGCGGGACCCTGGCGCGTGGTGACCACCGACACGGCAGGGCCACCGGACACAACGAGCGGAGAGCGCCGCGGGTGACGGACGGGCGCGGCGCCGAGGGTCGGCGGACCGGGGCGCCCCGGCGTACCGTTGTCGGGGCGCGGCCCCACTACCGTCGGGTCCCCCGTTCCTGACGGTGCGGCCGCCGCGGGCCGTCGGCAGGTCCCGTGCCGGCGGCCCGCCCCTGTGCCCGTCCGCGCCTCCGCCCCCGCCGCCCCCGTGCCGGACCGCCCGGAAAAACCGGCTGCGGTCCCCGCGGGCAGGGCCGTACCGTCGCGGCATGCGCAGTGCGGTATCCACCACGACGCCGGGAGACCCCGGCGCGCCGTACTGACCTGACCGTCGACGAGGCCCCGGGGCGATCCGCCCCGGGGCCTCGCGGCGTCCGGTGACCGGGTCGCCTCCGGGTCGTACCCGATCAAGGAGCGCGACATGATCGACCACCGCAGGCTCGGCCGGGAGCTGGAGCTGTTCGGTTCCGACCCGCTGGCCGGCGCCGGGCTGCCGCTCTGGCTGCCGGCCGGGGCCGCCGCCCGGCACGCCGTCGAGGAGTACGTCCGCGAGCTGGAACGCCGGGCCGGCTACCGGCACGTGTCCACCCCGCCGCTGGGCAGGCGGGAACTCTTCGAACTCTCCGGCCATCTCGGCTACTTCGCCGACGACATGTTCCCGCCGATGGCGCTCGGCGCCGACGACGAGTTCGTGCTGCGGCCGGCGCTCTGCCCGCACCACGCCCTGGTGTTCCGGGCCCGGGGCCGCTCCTACCGGGAGCTGCCGCTGCGGATCGCCGAGCTGGGCGGCATGTACCGCGCCGAGCGCTCGGGGGTGCTCGGCGGGCTGTCCCGGGTGCGCGCCATCTCGCTCAACGACGCGCACAACTTCTGTGCCCTGGAGCAGGTGGGCGAGGAGGTCGTCGAGATCCTCCGGCTGATCCGCGAGGCGCACGCCGCGCTCGGCGTACGGCCGGCGGGGTTCCGGTTGTCGCTGCGCGGGCCGGGGGAGAAGTACGTCGGGGACGACGCCGAGTGGGCGCGGGCGGAGGAGCTGCTGCGCGCCGCGCTCGACGGGGTGGAGTTCACCGAGGCCCCGGGGGAGGCCGCGTTCTACGGCCCGAAGATCGACATCCAGGTGCGCGACGCCGCCGGCCGGGAGTCCACCCTCTCCACCGTCCAGCTCGACTTCGACAAGCCGGAGCGGTTCGACCTGTCGTACACCGACGCGTCCGGGGCGCGGCGTCGACCGGTGATGGTGCACCGCAGCCTCGTGGGCAGCATGGAGCGGCTCTTCGCATACCTGATCGAGGTGCACGAGGGCGCCTTTCCCGCCTGGTACGCCCCGGTGCAGCTGGTGGTGCTGCCCGTCGGCGACGACCAGGCCGGTGCGGCGGCCCGGCTCGCCCGCGACGCGTTGGCCGCCGGGCTGCGCGTCGAGGTCGACGGGGCCGGTTCGCTGGGCTCCCGCATCCGCGACGCGGCCCGCGCCCGGGTCCCGTACGCCGCCGTCGTCGGACCCCGCGAGGCGGCCGGGGGCGCGGTCTCCCTGCGGTTGCGCGGCGGCCGGGCCCTGGACCCGATGCCCGCCGCCGACGCCCTGCGGCTGATCGGCGCGGTGGTGGCCGGGCGCGGCCCGGCCCTGCTGCCGACCCGCTGAGCCCCCGCCCGGCCCCGACCCCGTCGACCGCCCGTCCGTCGCCGCCGGCGGTCCCCCCGTCACCGGGACGACCCTTCGAGCGGCGCGGGCTCGGGGCCGGCCTGGAGGTCGAGGCCGGGCTGGGCGTCGGGGTCGGGTTCGGGCTGGAGGGCGGCGGTGAACTGCGACCGGTACAGGCGGTGGTACGCGCCCCGCGCGGCGAGCAGTTCCTCGTGCGTGCCCTGCTCCACGATCCGGCCGTCCTCCATCATCAGGATCAGGTCGGCGTCGCGGATGGTGGAGAGCCGGTGCGCGATGACGAAGCTCGTCCGGTCCGACCGCAGCGCGGCCATCGCCCGCTGGAGCAGCACCTCGGTGCGGGTGTCCACCGAGCTGGTCGCCTCGTCCAGGATCAGCAGCGACGGCTCGGCGAGGAAGGCCCGGGCGATCGTGATGAGCTGCTTCTCGCCGGCGCTGACGTTGCTGCCCTCCTCGTCGATGACCGTGTCGTAGCCGTCGGGCAGGCTGCGCACGAACCGGTCCACGAACGTGGCCCGGGCCGCGGCCAGGATCTCCTCCTCGGTCGCCCCGGGGCGGCCGTACGCGATGTTGTCGCGGATGGTGCCCCCGAAGAGCCAGGTCTCCTGGAGCACCATGCCGATCCGGCCGCGCAGGTCGTCGCGGCGCATCGTGGTCACGTCCACCCCGTCGAGCGTGATCCGGCCGGCGTCCAGCTCGTAGAAGCGCATGACCAGGTTGACCAGCGTGGTCTTGCCGGCCCCGGTCGGCCCCACGATGGCGACCGTGTGGCCGGGCTCGGCGACCAGGGAGAGGTCCTCGATCAGCGGCTTGTCGGGGGCGTACCGGAAGGAGACGTTCGCGAACTCGACCCGGCCGTGCGGGTCGCGTACGCGGGCCGGCTCGGCCGGGTCGGGGCTCTGCTCCTCGGCGTCGAGCACGGCGAAGACCCGCTCGGCGGAGGCCACCCCGGACTGGAGCAGGTTCGCCATCGAGGCGACCTGGGTGAGCGGCTGGGTGAACTGCCGCGAGTACTGGATGAACGCCTGCACGTCACCGAGGCTCATCGACCCCGACGCCACCCGCAGCCCGCCGACGACGGCGATCGCCACGTAGCTGAGGTTCCCGACGAACATCATCGCCGGCATGATGATCCCGCTGATGAACTGGGCGCCGAAGCTCGCCCGGAACAGCTCGTCGTTCTTGGCGGTGAAGGCGGCCTCCACCTCGCGCTGCCGGCCGAAGACCTTGACCAGCTCGTGGCCGGTGAACGCCTCCTCGATCTGGCCGTTCAGCTCGCCGGTGTGCGCCCACTGGGCGATGAACTGCCGCTGCGACCGCTTGGCGATGGCACCGGTGACGACCACCGAGACCGGCACCGCGACCAGGGCCACCAGGGCCAGCAGCGGCGAGATCCAGAACATCATGGCGAGCACGCCGACGACGGTGAGCAGCGAGGTGAGCAGCTGGCTCAGCGTCTGCTGGAGGCTCGTCGAGATGTTGTCGATGTCGTTGGTGACCCGGCTGAGCAGCTCGCCCCGGGGCTGCCGGTCGAAGTAGGGCAGCGGCAGCCGGTTCAGCTTCTCCTCCACCTCGGCGCGCAGCCGCAGCACGGTGCGCTGCACCACCCCGTTGAGCAGCCAGCCCTGCCACCACATCAGCAGGCTGGCCACCAGGTAGAGCCCGAGGGCCAGCAGCAGCACCCGCGCCAGCGCGGTGAAGTCGATGCCCTCGCCGGGCACCACGTCCATCCGGGCGAGCATGTCGGCGAAGTTGTCGTTGCCGGCCGCCCGCGCGGCGGCCACGGCCTGGTCGGCGGTGGTGCCCGCCGGCAGCTGCCGGCCGATCACCCCCGTGAAGATCAGGTCGGTGGCCCAGCCGAGCACCTTCGGCCCGACCACGCTGAGCCCGACGCTGAGCACGGCCAGCGCGATCACGGCGACGAGCTGGAGGCGCTGCGGGCGCAGCCGACCCAGCAGCCGCCGGGCCGAGGGCCCGAAGTTCATCGACCGCTCGGCGGGCATCCCGACGCCCGCGTGCGGACCGCCGCGCTGCCCGCCGGGCGGCAGCCGCTTCGGCGTCGCGGCGTCGGCGGCCGGCTTCTGCTGCGGTACGGCGCTCGTGCCCGCGCCGCTGCGCCTGACGGTGGGCTCGCTCCGCTCGCTCACGCGACCACCTCCGTGGTGTTCTGCGACGCCACGATCTCGGCGTAGGTCGGGCAGGTGAGTAGTAGCTCGTCGTGCCGGCCGATCCCGACCACGCCCCCGTTCTCGAGGACGACGATCTGGTCGGCGCCGACGATCGTGGAGACCCGCTGCGCCACGATCACCACGGCGGCGTCCGCGGTGACGGGGCGCAGCGCCGCCCGCAGCCGTGCGTCCGTGCCGAGGTCGAGCGCGGAGAACGAGTCGTCGAAGAGGTAGATCTCCGGCCGCCGGACCAGGGCCCGCGCGATGGCCAGCCGCTGCCGTTGCCCGCCCGAGACGTTCGTGCCGCCCTGCGCGATCGGCGCCGCCAGCCCCTCGGGCATCGCCTCGACGAAGTCCCGCGCCTGGGCGATCTCCAGCGCCTCCCAGAGTTCCGCGTCGGTCGCGTCCGGGTTGCCGTAGCGCAGGTTGCTCGCCACCGTCCCGGTGAACAGGTACGGCCGCTGCGGCACCAGCCCGATGCGGCGCCACAGCTCGTCCGGCGCCAGCTCCCGCACGTCGACGCCGTCGACCAGCACCGCGCCGGCGGTCGCGTCGACCAGTCGGGGCACGAGCGACAGCAGGGTGGTCTTGCCCGCGCCCGTGCTGCCGATGACCGCCGTCGTCGTCCCCGGCGTCACCCGGAACGACACGTTGCGCAGCACCGGCTCGGCCGCCCCCGGGTACTGGAACGCGACGTCGCGCAGCTCCAGCTCGCCGTGGCTCGTCACCTCGGTCACCGGGCAGGCGGCGGGCACCACGGAGGAGTCGGTGTCGAGCACCTCGACGATCCGTTCGGCGCAGACCGCCGCCCGCGGCACCATCATCAGCATGAACGTGGCCATCATGACGGCCATCAGGATCTGCATCAGGTATTGCAGGAAGGCGGTGAGGGCGCCGACCTGGATCGCCCCGGCGTCCACCCGCTCGGCGCCGAACCAGAGCACCGCGACGCTGGAGACGTTGAGCACCAGCATCACCACCGGGAAGATCAACGCCATCAGGCGGCCGATCCGCAGGGCGGTGGCGGTGAGGTCGGCGTTCGCCGTGGCGAAGCGGTCCGTCTCGTACGGCTCCCGGACGAACGCCCGCACCACCCGGATGCCGGTGATCTGCTCGCGCAGCACCCGGTTGACCGTGTCGATGCGGGTCTGCATGAGCCGGAAGCCCGGCACCATCCGCCGGATGATCAGCCAGAGGGCGACGGCCAGCACGGGCACGCTGACGAGCATCAGCCAGGAGAGCCCGACGTCCTCGCGCAGCGCCATCACCACGCCGCCGACGCTCATGATGGGCACGGCGACGAGCATCGTGCAGCTCATCAGCACGAGCATCTGCACCTGCTGCACGTCGTTGGTGTTGCGGGTGATCAGCGAGGGCGCGCCGAACCGGGCGACCTCGCGGGCGGAGAAGCGGTTGACGTGCTCGAAGATCGACGACCGGACGTCCCGGCCGAAGGCCATCGCCGTGCGCGCGCCGAGGTAGACGGCCGCGACCGAGCAGACGATCTGGATCAGGCTGACCGCGAGCATCCAGCCGCCGGTGCGCATGATGTAGCCGGTGTCGCCCCGGGCCACGCCCAGGTCGATGATGTCGGCGTTGAGGCTGGGCAGGTAGAGCGACGCCATGGTGCCGACGAACTGGAGCAGCACCACGGCGGCCAGCGGCCGGTGGTACGGGCGAAGGTGCGTACGCAGCAGCCGGGTCAGCACGCCGGGCTCCCTTCCGGGGTGCCGTGGTCGCCGTTGCCGATGACCTCAAGGAGGAACTCGCGGATCACCGCCGCCTTCGCCGGGTCGGCGTCGACCGAGGTCAGCGGCTGCCCGGAGCGGATCATGGCGGTCAGCGCGTCGATCCGGGCGCGGCCGGCCGGGGTGATCGCGATCTTGACGCTGCGCCGGTCGGCCTCGTCGCGCTGCCGCTCGACGAGGCCGTCGCGTTCGAGGGTGTCGACGATGCCGGTCAGGGTGGCCGGCCGGACGAAACAGTGCTCGGCGACCGCGCGGTGCGCCAGTTCACCGTGCTCGGCGAGGGTCATCAGAGTGACCATCCCGGCCTGGGTGAGGCCGTGCGCCTCGGCCAGGTAGCGGTTCCACCGCTGCCCGGTGACGTGCCCGGCGACCACGAGCAGTCGTGCTATCGGCACGTCCCGTAGCGTCAACAGTTCCATGGACGGCAGATTAGCGCCCTGAACGTCAGGCCCCAAACGAAATAGCGACGGCCACTCCGACGAAGAGGATCTGCTCAGCCGTACGCGGGCCGAGGGGGGTCGCCGGGCGGCCGGCCAGGGTCAGCCCGCGCCGCACCGCCGAGACGTTCGCCGGGAACATGGCCAGCATCAGCAGGGCCAGCCCGGCCGCGGTCCAGCGGGCGGTCGCCGGCACCAGCAGCCCGACCGCGCCCACCAGCTCCAGCACGCCGGTGACGGTGACCAGCAGGTCGGGCCGGGGCAGGCGCGGCGGCACCATCGCGATCATGTCGGCCCGGTAGGCGGGGGCGAAGTGCGCGACGCCGGTCACCACGAACATCAGCGCCAGGCCCACCCGCAGCGCCGGATGCCAGCCGTCGAGGGCGGCCACGCCGGCCAGCCCGGCCAGCCGGGCGAGCGCGGTGCCGGCCACGAGTGCGATCAACGGAGCCATCGGTACCTCCTCGGTCGTAACTTGTCGTCGACAAGATTGCCTCCGGAGGTGTCATCTTGTCAACGACAAGATATGATGGCGGCATGACCGGAGCGCGCGGCTACCACCACGGCGACCTGCGTCGCGCCCTGCTCGCGGCGGCGGTGCAGGTGATCGAGGAGTCAGGTCCGGCAGCACTGAGCCTGCGCGACCTGGCCCGCCGGGCGGGCGTCTCGCACGCCGCCCCGGCCCACCACTTCGGCGACAAGGCCGGGCTGCTCACCGCCCTCGCCACCGAGGGCTTCCACCTGCTGGCCGAGGCGCTGCACGGCGCCGGCGGCGAACTGCTCGACCGGGGCGTCGCGTACGTCGACTTCGCGGTCCGCCACCGCGCGCACTTCGAGGTGATGTTCCGTCCGGACCTCTACCGGGCCGACGCGAAGGAGCTGGTGGCGGCCCGCCAGCGCGCCGGGGCCGCGCTGCACTCGGGCGTCGCCGGGCTGTCCGAGCGACGTCCGACGGCGGAGGATCCGCAGGGCGACGCGCTCGCGGCCTGGTCCATCGTGCACGGCTTCGCCACGCTCTGGATCTCGGGCGCGCTGCCGCCTCGCGTCGGCGACGACCCCCGGAAGGCGGCCCGCGAGGTGATCCACCGCCTCTTCCCGCAGCCCTGACGGCCACCGGCGGGCAGCGTCAGCCGGCTGGCGACGCGGCCCGGAGTGGCGACGCGGCCCGCCGGTGGCGGCGGGGTCACCAGCTGGTGGGCAGCGGCATCCCCTCGGTGTAGCCGGCCGTGCTCTGCACGCCGACCAGGGCCCGCTCGTGGAACTCCGCGAGGTCGCGGGCGCCCGCGTAGGTGAAGGCGCTCCGCACCCCCGCGATGATCTCGTCGATCAGGTCCTCCACGCCCGGGCGGGCCGGGTCCAGATACATCCGCGCCGAGGAGATGCCCTCCTCGAAGACCGCCTTGCGGGCCCGGTCGTACGCGCTGTCGTCGGCCGTCCGCGCGCTGACCGCCCGCGCCGAGGCCATGCCGAAGCTCTCCTTGTAACGCCGGCCGTCGGCGTCGGTGTAGAGGTCGCCGGGGGACTCGTAGGTGCCGGCGAACCAGGAGCCGATCATCACGTTCGAGGCCCCGGCGGCCAGCGCCAGCGCCACGTCGCGCGGGTGCCGCACACCGCCGTCGGCCCAGACGTGCCGGCCGAGCTGCCGGGCCGCCGCGGCGCAGTCGAGCACGGCGGAGAACTGCGGCCGGCCCACGCCGGTCATCATCCGGGTGGTGCACATCGCACCCGGACCGACGCCGACCTTGACGATGTCGGCCCCCGCCCGCACGAGGTCGCGTACGCCCTCGGCGGTCACCACGTTGCCCGCCGCGACCGGGACCGCCGGGTCCAGCGCGCGGACCGCCCGCAGGGCGGTGATCATGCGTTCCTGGTGGCCGTGCGCGGTGTCCACCACCAGCGTGTCCACCCCGGCCTCCAGCAGCGCCGCCGCCTTGCCGGTCACGTCACCGTTGATGCCCACGGCGGCGGCGATCCGCGGCCGGCCCCGGTCGTCCACCGCCGGCCGGTAGAGGGTCGCCCGCAGCGCGCCCTGCCGGGTCAGCACCCCGACCAGGCGTCCCTCGGCGTCGACCACCGGCGCCAACCGGCGCCGCCCCGCCGAGAGCCGCTCGAAGCCGGTACGCGGGTCCGCGTCCGCCGGCACGGTGTGCAGCTCCGTGGACATCACGTGCCGGAGCTGGGCGAAGCGGTCCACGCTCACCGTGTCGGCCTCGGTCACCACGCCCACCGGCCGGCTCTCCTCGTCGATGACCACCACGGCGCCGTGCGACCGCTTCGGCAGCAGGTGGATCGCGTCGCCGACGGTGTCGGTCGGGCCCAGCGTGATCGCCGTGTCGTGCACCAGGTGCCGCCGCTTGACCCAGGCGACGACGTTCGCCACCACCTCGATGGGGATGTCCTGCGGGATGACCGCGATCGCGCCGCGCCGGGCGACCGTCTCGGCCATCCGGCGGCCGGACACCGCCGTCATGTTCGACACGACCAGCGGGATGGTGGTGCCCGTGCCGTCGGGGGTGGCCAGGTCGACGTCGAGCCGCGAACCCACCTCGGAACGGACGGGCGCCATGAAGACGTCGTTGTAGGTCAGGTCGTGCGCGGGAGCCGCGCCGTGAAGGAACCGCACGTCGCCATCATTCCCGCCCGCCGCCGCCCGCGCCCCGGGTGGTAGCGGAAAACACCCCGACCGGCGGGTGGGCGTCGTCAGTCGAACAGCAGGGTCGCCGCGACCGCCACCATCACGACGGCCACCGTCCCGTCGATCACCCGCCAGGCCACGGGGCGGGCCAGCACGGGCGCGAGCCGGTGGGCGGCGGCGCCGAGGACCGTGAACCAGACCACGCTGGCCAGCGCGGCGCCCGCGCCGAAGACCCAGTGGTGCGGGTGCTGGCGGGCCACCCCACCGAGCAGGAGGACGGTGTCGAGGTACACGTGCGGGTTGAGGTAGGTGAACGCGAGGCAGGCCAGCAGCGTCGCCCCGAGCGTGGCCGGCGGCCGGTCGGCGGGGGAGAGCGCGCCGGGACGCAGCGCGCGGCGGGCGGCCAGCGCGGCGTACCCGAGCAGGAACGCGGCGCCGAGCCACCGGACGGCGGTGAGAGCGGTGGGGTGCTCCGCCGTCGCGCCGCCCATGCCGGCGATGCCGAGCGCGATGAGCAGCGCGTCGGACGCGGCGCAGACGGCGACGACCGGCAGGACGTGCTCGCGGCGCAGGCCCTGCCGCAGGACGAAGGCGTTCTGCGCGCCGATGGCGGCGATCAGCGCGATGGCGAGGGAGAAACCGGCGGCGGCGGAGCCGGCCACGGAGCTGCTGAGGATGTCGGGCACGAGCCGAGGCTACGAGCCCCACGTGATGCAGCCCAGCTAAAGATTCTCATGCCGGATAAGCTCTGCTTCATCATGCTGGACACCACGCAGCTCCGGACCTTCGCCGCAGTGGTCCGCGAGGGCAGCTTCGAGGCGGCGGCCCGGTCCCTGCACGTCACCCCCTCGGCCGTCAGCCAGCGGCTCAAGGCGCTGGAGCAGTCCGTCGGTCAGGTGCTCGTCCAGCGGACGAAGCCGTGCCGGGCCACCGACGCGGGCCGTCCGCTGCTACGGCTCGCCGGGCAGGTGGCCCTGCTGGAACGCGAGGCGCTGGACGCCGCCCGGCCCGCCCTCGGCGGGCCCGCGCCCACCCGCGTGACGGTCGTCGCGAACGGGGACTCGCTGGGCACCTGGTTCGTCGGCGCGTTGGCCCGGCTGCCCACCGAGCTGGCGCTGCTGTTCGACGTACGCCGGGACGACGAGGACCACACGGCGGAGCTGATCCGCGACGGCACGGCGATGGCGGCCGTGACCGCGCAGCGCGAGGCCGTGCAGGGCTGCCGGGTGGAGCGGCTGGGCGCCATGCGGTACGTCGCCCTCGCCGAGACCGGGTTCGCCGCGCGCCACTTCCCCGACGGTCTCACCGAGGCCGCCCTGGCGTCGGCGCCGATGATGGCGTTCGACCGCAAGGACCAGCTCCAGCAGCGGTTCGCCCGCACCGTCACCCGGCGCCGGCTCGACCCGCCGGTCCACTACGTCCCGTCCTTCGACGGCTTCAACGAGGCGGTGCGGCTCGGGCTCGGCTGGGGGCTGGTCCCGGAACGGGTCGCCCGCGCCGACGTCGCCGCCGGACGCTGCGTCGACCTCGGCGCCGGCCGCCACCTGGATCGCCCGTTGTACTGGCAGCACTGGCGGGTGGACTCCGCCACCCTGGACGCGCTGACCGCCGCCGTCCGAGCGGTGGCGGGCGCCGAACTGCGCTGACCGCCCGGCGGGCTGCTGCCCCGCCCTGTCCGGCGCCGCGCCGTTCCGCCCCGTGCTGCGCCGCGCCGCGCCGCGCCGTCAGGAAGGCACCTTCCTGTACCGGAAACGACAGGAAGGTGCCCCTTCCTTACAGCTCAGGCGATGGTGCAGATCGCCGCGCCGGCGGTGATGACGGCGCCGACCTCGGCCGCGAGGCCGCTGACGGTGCCCGCCTTGTGGGCGTGCAGCGGCTGCTCCATCTTCATCGCCTCCAGCACCACGACCAGGTCGCCCTCGGCCACGGTGTCGCCGTCGGCGACCGCGATCTTGACGATGGTGCCCTGCATCGGGGAGGTGAGCGCGTCGCCGCTGACCGCGACGCCGGCCTTGGTCCCGCCACCCCGGCGGGCCGGCTTGCGCGCGGCGGGCGCTGCGGTGGCCGTACCCCCGCCGAATCCTGCGGGGAGGCTGACCTCCAGCCGCTTGCCCCCGACCTCGACCACGACGGTCTCGCGCTCGGCCGGCGCGTCGGCGGGGCCGGCGGCGGCGGTGAACGGCGCGACGGTGTTGTCGAACTCGGTCTCGATCCACCGGGTGTGCACGGTGAAGGGCTCGGCGGTGAACGCCTCGTCCCGGACGACCAGCCGGTGGAACGGCAGCGCGGTGGCCATGCCCTCGACGACCATCTCGTCCAGGGCGCGCCGGGCGCGCTCCAGCGCCTCGGTACGCGTCTCGCCGGTGATGATCACCTTGGCCAGCAGCGAGTCGAAGTTGCCGCCGATCACGTCGCCGGCGGAGATGCCGGTGTCGACCCGGACGCCGGGACCGGTGGGCAGCCGCAGCGCGGTGACCGTGCCGGGGGCGGGCAGGAAGTTGCGGCCCGGGTCCTCGCCGTTGATCCGGAACTCGATCGAGTGCCCGCGCGGCGTCGGGTCCCCGGTGAACCGCAGCCGCTCGCCGTCGGCGATCCGGAACTGCTCGCGGACCAGGTCGATGCCGGCGGTCTCCTCGGTGACCGGGTGCTCGACCTGGAGGCGGGTGTTGACCTCCAGGAAGGAGATGGTGCCGTCGGCGCCGACCAGGTATTCCACCGTGCCGGCGCCGTGGTAGCCCGCCTCGCGGCAGATGGCCTTGGCGCTGTCGTGGATCTGGGCGCGCTGCGCGTCCGTGAGGAACGGCGCGGGAGCCTCCTCGACCAGTTTCTGGTGGCGGCGCTGGAGCGAGCAGTCCCGGGTGCCGACCACGATCACGTTGCCGTGCCGGTCGGCCAGCACCTGCGCCTCGACGTGACGCGGCTGGTCCAGGTAGCGCTCGACGAAGCACTCGCCCCGGCCGAACGCGGCGACCGCCTCGCGGGTGGCCGACTCGAACAGGTGCGGGATCTCCTCCATGGTGCGGGCCACCTTGAGCCCGCGCCCGCCGCCGCC
The DNA here is from genome assembly GCF_057197825.1 of Micromonospora sp. USAFONa4. Taxonomy (NCBI): domain Bacteria; kingdom Bacillati; phylum Actinomycetota; class Actinomycetes; order Micromonosporales; family Micromonosporaceae; genus Micromonospora; species Micromonospora sp. USAFONa4. Next base: position 4,208,266 of record NZ_CM170072.1, read on the forward strand.
GAAGGCGGCCTTGATGGCGACCGGCAGGCCGTGGTCGACGGCGAACGCCAACACCTCGTCGGGGCCGCCGACCGGGTCGGGGGTGCCGGGCACCAGGGGCGCGCCGGCGCGCTGGGCGATGTGCCGGGCGGTGACCTTGTCACCGAGGTCCCGGATCGCCTGCGGAGTGGGGCCGATCCAGGTCAGCCCGGCGTCGATCACGGCCTGGGCGAAGTCGGCGTTCTCGGAGAGGAAGCCGTAGCCGGGGTGGACCGCGTCGGCGTCGGCCTTCGCGGCGACCTCCAGCAGCTTGTCGATCCGCAGGTACGTGTCGGTGGCGGTGTCCCCGCCGAGCGCGTACGCCTCGTCGGCCAGCGTGGCGTGCAGGGCGTCCCGGTCGGAGTCCGCGTAGACGGCGACGCTGCCGAGGCCGGCGTCACGACAGGCGCGGATGACGCGGACGGCGATCTCGCCGCGGTTGGCGATGAGTACCTTGCGCACCTTGCTGGCTCCTCCCGGAGGGTCACTGACCGGGAGTGTATCGGCCACCGTGGCGGCCCTAACGATCGCTCAGTGTGGGATGCCGCACTGTTCACCGCGCCCTAGTCAAATTTGCTTATTACGCTCATCCGGTGTCTGCCACGCGAATGATGATCCTCGGGCTGGTGCGCTGGATGCAGCCCGTGCACGGCTACGACGTGCGCCGTGAGCTGCTCAGTTGGAGCGCCGACAGGTGGGCGAACGTGCAGCCCGGATCGATCTACCACGCCCTGCGCAAGCTGACCCAGGAAGGGCTGTTGCGCGAGGTGGCCACCGAGCAGGTGGGCGCCCGTCCGGCCCGCACCACGTACGAGGTGACGCCGAAGGGCGAGGAGGAGTTCGAGTCGCTGCTGCGCGGCCTGTGGTGGCAGCTGCACGAGCCGCCGGATCCGTTCGCGGCGGCGTTCTCCTTCCTGCCCGCGATGCCGCGCGAGGAGGCGGCGGCCGCCCTGCGCAACCGGGCGAACCTGCTGCGCGCCGGTGTCGAGTGGATGCGTACGTCGTTGAGTTCTGGCTGGATGCGTTCGACCAAGCCGGTGCACGTGGGGTGGATGTTCGAACTCTGGACCGCCCGCTCCGAGGCGGAGATCTCCTGGTGCGAGCGGATCGCGGAACGGATCGAGTCGGGGGTGTCGTACCTGCCCGAGGGGCTGGAACGGGCGCAGGGCTGGGAGGGCTGGGAGGAGCAGCTGCCGCCCCGGCCGACGGAGCGCGAATAATCAACGTTGACCAAAAGAGCTATATCGCGTTAGCCTGCCCGGGGCGCCACGGGGGAGCATGCCGTCCGGCGTCGTCTCCGAGGGACAGACAGGTGGCCGGTGGCACCGGCCCGGACGACCAGGAGCAGACATGATCGAGACCAGAGGGTTGCGGAAGTCGTTCCGCTCCCGAGAGGGTCGCCAGACGAAGACCGTCGACGCGGTACGCGGCGTCGACCTGAAGGTCACCGAGGGGGAGATCTTCGGGTTCCTCGGCCCCAACGGTGCCGGCAAGACCACCACCCTGCGGATGCTGGCCACGCTCATCGAGCCGGACGGCGGCGAGGCGACCGTCGCCGGGGCCGACCTGCGCAAGGACCCGGCCGAGGTGCGCCGCCGCATCGGCTACGTCGCCCAGGGCGGCAGCACCTGGGACGAGTCCACCGCCCGGGAGGAACTCGTCCTGCACGCCCGCATGTACGGCATCGGCAAGGCCGACGCGCACCGGCGGGCCGCCCGCGCCCTCGACGCCTTCCAGCTCACCGAGTACGCCGACCGCAAGTGCAAGACCTACTCCGGCGGTCAGCGCCGGCGGGTGGAGATCGCCCTCGGCATCATCCACGAGCCGAGCATCGTCTTCCTCGACGAGCCGACGACCGGCCTCGACCCGCAGAGCCGGGCGCACATGTGGGACGAGATCCGCCGGCTGCGGGGCGACGGCATGACCGTCTTCATCACCACCCACTACCTGGAGGAGGCCGACGCGCTCTGCGACCGGATCGCGATCATGGATCACGGCGAGGTGGTCGCGGAGGGCACCCCGACGGAGCTGAAGCGCGAGATCTCCGGCGACGTCGTGCTGGTCGGGCTCGACGCGGCGGCCACCCCGCAGGCCGCGCAGCTGCTCGACGGCGAGCCGTACGTCAACAAGCTGGAGACCGCCGAGGAGGGCGGGCTACGCCTCTACGTCGACGAGGGCGCCACCGCCATCCCGCAGATCCTGCGCCGCGTCGACACCGCCGGCCTCGGGCTCAGGTCCATCGAGCTGCACCGGCCCAGCCTCGACGACGTCTTCCTCACCAAGACCGGCCGCTCGCTGCGCGAGTCCTGATCCCGACCGGAGAGATCCCATGAAACTCGCCCGTGACACCTGGCTGATCTTCCAGCGCCAGCTCCAGCTACTGCTGCGCAACCCCGTCTGGGTCTTCGTCGGCGTCTTCCAGCCGGTGATGTACCTGCTGCTCTTCGCCCCGCTGCTCAAGCCGGCGCTGAACGCGCCCACCCAGGCGGAGGCCTACAAGATCTTCGTACCCGGCCTGCTGGTGCTGCTCGCCATCTTCGGCGGCCTCTTCCAGGGCTTCGGCCTGATCGCCGAGCTGCGCGCCGGGGTCATCGAACGCTCCCGGGTCACCCCGGTCAGCCGCCTCGCCCTGCTGCTCGGCCGCTCGCTGCGCGACGTGGTGTCGCTCATCGTGCAGGCGGTCATCATCACCCTGCTCGCGCTCCTGTTCGACCTACGCGTCTCCCTCGTCGACCTGCTGCTGGCGTACCTCATGCTGGCCCTGATCGCGCTGATGACCTCGGCCGTCTCCTACGGCATCGCCCTCAAGGTCAAGAGCGAGGACGCGCTGGCCCCCCTGATGAACACCGTGGCCCAGCCGGTGCTGCTGCTCTCCGGCATCCTGCTGCCGCTGACCTTCGCCCCCGGCTGGCTCCAGGGCATCGCCGAGTGGAACCCGTTCTCCTGGGCGGTCGACGGCACCCGGGCCCTCTTCGCCGGCCAGCTCGGCGACGACAAGGTATGGCAGGGCCTCGGCATCATCGCGCTCCTCGCCGCCGCCGGCGTCGTCTGGGCCGCCCGCCAGTTCGCCCGCAGCGTCCGCTGAGGTGTCAGGAAGGGCACCTTCCCAACGCCTGCGCTGAAGGAAGGTGCCCTTCCTGACACCGGGGGAGAGTTGCCTCTCACCACGGGCGGGGCGCCGGCCCGACGCTTGTAGCGTGAGGCCGGTGCCCCAGCTAACCCGTGACCGGCTCACCTGGCTGACCTACGCCCAGCTGGGACTGTGGGGCTTCTTCCTCTACGGCTTCGGGCCGGTCGTGCCGCTGCTCCGCGACGAACAGGGCACCTCCGCCGCCGTCGCAAGCCTGCACAGCACCGGCATCGCCGTCGGCGCGCTGGCCGGCGGGGCGCTCTTCGCACCCCTGGCCCGCCGCCTCGGCCGGGGCCGGGCGATCTGGGTCGGGCTGGCGGGCGTGGCGGCCGGCGTCGCCGCCCTGGGCGTCGTCCGCGCCCTGCCCGCCACGATCACCGCCGTAGCCGTGATCGCCACCTTCGGCATGCTGGTGATCAGCGGCGTGTCCGTGGTACTCACCGACCGGCACGGCGCCGGCGCGCCGGCGGCGCTGACCGAGGCCAACGCCGTCTGCGCCGGCGCCGGCATCCTCGCCCCGCTGGTCATCGGCGCCAGCGTCGACGCAGGATGGGGCTGGCGGCCGGCGATGGCCGTCGAGGTCGTCCTGATCGCGCTGGTCGCGCTCGCCGCCGTGACCTTCCGCGTACGCCTGCCGCAGCCCGCCCCCGCTGCCGCGGCTCCCGGCTTGCGGGCTCCCGGCTCTCCGGCTGCCGGGTCGTCGGCTTCCGGAACTCGGGCTTCCGGGTCTTCGGCTTCTGGCGGAGTGGCCTCGGTGGCCGGCGCCCACGGGCTCGGCCGACGCCTGCCGGTGGCGTACTGGATCGCCTGGGTGCTGATGGCGGTCACCGGCTCGATCGAGGTCTGCCTGTCGCTCTGGACGGCCGACGTGCTCCGCTCACACGCCGGGATGGCGGCCGGCGGCGCCTCGGCCGCCGTCGCCGCGATCGTCTGCGGCATGTTCGTGGGCCGGCTCGCCGGGGGCCGGCTCGCCCTGCGGTACCGGCCCGTGCCGCTGCTGCTGGCCGCGCTGGGCGTGTCGCTGGCCGGGTTCGCGCTCTTCTGGATCGCGCCGGTCGGCTGGCTCGCCGTCACCGGCCTGGTCGTCCTCGGCCTCGGCAATGCCCTGCACTACCCGCTGGCGATCTCGATCGCGCTCGCCGTCGCCGGGCCGGCTGCGGACCGGGCGGCCGGCTACGCGTCGTACTCGATGGGGGTGGGCTTCGGGATCGCGCCGGTCGCGCTCGGCTGGGTGGCCGACGGCGTCGGACCGCACCTGGCCTTCCTGCTGCTGCCGGCCTTCATCGCGGCGGCTGCGCTGCTCGCCGCCCGCCTGGGCCGCGCCCTGCGCCCGGCCCCCGCCGACCTCCGATCCCCGACCCCCGCCTGACACCAGCGCCCGTTGAAGCTTGGGTCCCGCTGGATCTTGGTAGGAAACGGCCCCTCCAGGGACCATTTCCTACCAAGATCGCGATGAGGTGGGGCGTCAGTGCACTCGGGCCAGGGTGAGGCCGTCGGCGATCGGGAGCATCACGGCGTCGACGCGGACGTCGGCGAGCACCTCGTCGTTGAACGCCGCGATGGCCCGGTCGTCGGCGTTCTGCGGGGCGATCACCCGGCCACCGCGTAGCACGTTGTCGACCGCGATCACCCCACCGGGACGCATCCGGGGCACCAGCTCCGCCCAGTAGACCGGGTAGCCGGTCTTGTCGGCGTCGATGAACGCGAAGTCCAGGTGGCGCTCGTGGGGCAGCTCGCGCAGCGTGTCGCCGGCCGGGCCGATGCGCAGCTCGATCCGGTCGTCCACGCCGGCGCGGGCCCAGTACCGCCGGGCGATGCCGGTGAACTCCTCAGAGACGTCGAAGCAGGTCAGCCGTCCGCCCTTGGGCAGCCCACGGGCGATCGCCAGCGACGAGAGACCGGTGAACGTGCCCACCTCGACGGCCTGCCGCACCCCGAGCAGCCGGGTGAGGAAGGTCAGGAAGGCGGCCTGCTCCGGTGCGACCTGCATCTGCGCGTCGTTCGGCAGGGCCGCGCGGGTCTCCTCGGCCAGGTCCCGCATGATCTCGTCCGGCGGCGCCCCGTGCCCGACCAGGTACGCGTGCAGTTCCGACGTGAGCGGGATCGACTTGGTGGTCATGCACGGACGCTAACCGAGCGGCTCGACCGTCTGGTTGCCGGGCGCGACCTTCGTCCACAAATCGGTGAGCCGCAGGTCCAATTCGGCGAGAAGGCGGCGCAGCATCGGCAGGCTGAGCCCGATCACCGTGCTCGGATCACCCTCGATCCGCTCCACGAAGGGCCCGCCCAGGCCGTCGATCGTGAAGGCACCCGCCACGGCCAGCGGCTCGCCCGTACCCACGTACGTGGCGATCTCGTCGTCGTCGATGTCGGCGAAGTGCACGACGGTGGAGGCGACCGCCTCGGCCCGCCGCCCCGCCTCGACGTCGATCAGGCAGTGCCCGCTGTGCAGCACGCCGCTACGCCCGCGCATCCGCTTCCAGCGCCGGGTGGCGTCCGCCGCGTCGGTCGGCTTGCCGAAGATCTCCCCGTCGAAGGCCAGCACCGAGTCGCACCCGATCACCAGCGTCCGCTGGTCGTCGGCCGGCCGCAGCCGGGTGAGTACCGCCTGCGCCTTCAGTCGGGCCAGTTCCAGGCAGAGATCCTCGGCCCGCTCCGTGACCACGAGGGACTCGTCGACGCCGCTGACCAGCACGTCCGTCTCGATCCCGGCGGCCTGGAGAATCTTGCGGCGGGCAGGACTGGCGGAGGCGAGCACGAGGCGGAGCGGCAAGGACTTCGGCACGTCGCCGACGTTACCGGCTGACCCGGACGACGACGTCTCGGGTAGGACGTGTCGCCCCCTTCCTCGCCCGTCTCCGTCTTCTGGATCACTCAGCGACTGACGCGGGGCGGCGGGTCGTCGCCCCGACGACGCCGACGGGCGATGAACGTCCACGCGCCCCCGGCCGCCACGATCACGCCGAGGGTGACCAGGCCACGGGCCGTTGCCGCACCGTTCCCGTCGCCCGCCGGCTCCGCTACCGCCGTCGTGGTCGAGGGGGTGTGGACCGGCACGCTTGCCGTCGCCGATCCGAAACCCAGCGGCGGTACGTCAGCCGTCAACGCCGCCACCAGGTCGATGACCCCGTGGCCGTACTCGTCGTCCCGTCCCGGAGGGCCCTTGTCGATCGCTGTGGCGGTGAGCCTGTGCGCCACCTCGGAGGCAGGCAGGTACGGGTACTTGGACCGGATCAACGCGACGGCCCCAGCAACAATGGCTGTGGAGTTTGACGTGCCGGTGCCTTTGCGGTACTTGCCATCAATACTTGTGCTGTAGATATCGGCAGCCGGCGCAACCACATCGATCTCAGGACCTGTGACTGACACTGTGGCCCGTCCGCCCTGACGATCAACCCCGCCAACTGCAATCACGCCTTCGGCGGACGCTGGGTAACCGACTTCGCTGTCTTCGGGCCTATTCCCTGCCGCTGCTACAACGACGATATTGGAAGCCATCGCCGTTTGTACTGCTCGGTCGAGGCGAGAGCTAGTGCTGCCCACACTGGAGATGCTGATGACGTGAGCCCTCTTGGATATTGCATACTCAATGCTTTGAGCTAGGGCGTCAGGGCTGCCGTCGCCTCCCGCTGGGGTGTCGTATACCGGAAGAATCTTGGCTTTCGGGGCGATTCCAAGTGCCCCCACTCCATTGGCTTGACCGTGAGCGGCGATTAGGCCCGCCATGCCAGTGCCGTGGCTATCTCGATCCTGCTTGCCGCTTCCGCTGCCACCGGGGATGATGTCGATCCCAGTCAGGAGATTTGTGCGCAAATCAGGGTGAGGATCAACGCCGGTGTCCGGGACAGCGACAGTGATTCCGTTGCCCTGAGTGATCCGGTGTGCCGCGTAAACGTTCAAGTAGCGCAAGTGCCACTGGTCCTTGCGGACCCGGTCAGCCCCATCGCGCTGCGATGCTGTGGGGCGAAGGACCGTCGCCGCTGCCGGGTGGGATGACGACAAAATTATCACCGCGACAGTCAGCAGCGTGGCCAAGCGGGGAGTGGCGGCAAGTGTCACCTGTTGAGGCCGATGGCTGGCCCAGGGTCTATAGGGCCCTCTTCTTCGGGCGGGCGGACGATTGGGGCTACGCCTTGGTCCGTCTCCCACGGACGGTCTGGATCCCAGTGGCGCAGCTCCTCGCTGTTTTGCTCCCGACGTCTCGGCTGCTTAGACATTCCGCTAGCGCCGGCGAGCCCCGTCGGGCCACCTACCGGAGCGCCGCCAATCGGAAGCATGCCTTGCCCGGTTCCCAAGCCGCGACCTCCGCCGGGGCGAGAGCCAGCGCCGCCCGTCGGCGCTGTGCCTGCGCCGCCACCACCGATCAGGCCCCCGATGGGGTTCACGCGCCGTGGCTGGTTATGGCCCGCACCGGGCTGGCCGAGCCCCATCCCGGGTGTTCCTCCGATAAGCCCTCCAGGAGGCATAGGCCGGCCGGCAGGAGGCGGGGTTGGGTGCGCGTAGTTGCCAGTACTGCCAGGAACGGGTTTGCCGAACGGCCCAGTAGTGCTCGGTCGGCTTGTCCCTGCGGGAAACGGCGGCAGCGCTCCGCCGCCCAGAGACGGATTGGGTAACGCGGAGGGCGTACTAGCTGGTACTCCCGAATTCACTGATGGCAGCGCTACCCCGGTGCCTGCTCCGCCGAGCACGGGACCGGTGTTCGGAGCAGCGGGTTTTTCAACGGGCCGAACGGGGCTCGTGGGTCGACTGCTCGATGGTGCCACGGTTGACGCCGCGACTGGAATTGGGACGATGGGTGGGATTACCGGAGCAGCGGACGAGCCTCCGTAGACATCCTGGTCCCCCGGGGCCCTGCCTGGCCTAATCGGAGGGGGTTTTTGGAGCATTACTCGGGCGTGCTGTAGTTCGCCGCTGAGGCCGTACATGATGCCGCGCGCCTGGACGTTGAGGCGTTCGAGGTCCGCGTCCGTCACCGGGCGATCAGGGACCCGGCTGCCCATGGCCGCCTTCGGGTCGGCGAGCGTCGCGTCGTACGTCTGCTTCTCCTGGACCTTGACGGCGTACGTCTCGTAGATCTTCTTCAGTTGTGTGCGGGTGGCGCTGATGGCCTGCGTGGCGGCGGAGAGCGCGGTGTAGTTGGCGCTGGCCGCGTCGTGCGTGCGCTGCACCTTGTCGATTAGCTCGTCCAGCTCGCGGACGTAGGCCCGGGCCGCCTCGTTGGTCTCCGGGGGCCATGCCTCGGCGAGCCCCTTGCGGTATTCCTGGAGCCGGCTCAGGTGCATCCGGGCGAGGTCGCAGATCTTGCGCCAGCCGGCGACCTGCTTCCAGTGGTTGGTGGTGTCGTGGTCCTGGAGGCAGGCCCACATGCTGGCGACGTCCATCAGCCGCCAGTCGGTGAGGGCGGACGTGCGGCCGCCGGTGCCCCGTTCGATCATGGCAGCACCACCGGACCCTGTCCCCGTCCCTGTCCCGGCGGGGGTTCCGGCCCGGTGGGATCGGGCAGCATCGGCGGCGCGCCGCGAGACGCCGTGGGGGCCGGGTTGGCGAGGGCCCGCTCGATGTCGGTCACGCGCGCGGCGGCGAAGGCGTCGGACCCGGTGTAGCGGGTGGCGACGGTGCCGGCGGCGACGGCCAGGTGGCCGGTGACGTCGCGGACGCCCCAGACCATGTCGGCGGTGGCCTGCTGGGTCTCGTGGTGCGCGCGCAGGAAGTCGACCAGCTCGATGAACGCGTCGGCCGGGTTGGGCACCGGTGCTGTCAGGTCCGCGGCAATGTACGACAGGTGCGGGTCGTAGTTGCGTTCCACCTCGGCCTGGAGCTTGTCGGCGAACTCCCGGAGCTGGCGGATGTCGGCCTCGATGCCGCCGTAGCCGCGGAGCCAGGACGCTGGACCGTCCTCCTCGGGGATCATCGGCCCTCCCTGCCTGTCACTGCGTCGTTTCCCTGAGTGAGGTTAATAGGTCCCGGGGGTGTCGGCAGCCCCGCCCCGGCACACACCGGCTGCCCTGCGGGTGTGCAGGGGCGCCGAGCTGCGGTGATCCGTGCGGAAAAGGTCAGCGGGGCAGGCCGGTCGCCCGCCAGGCGCCGGGGCCGGCGACCGCCGCCGCGACGGGCCGGCCGGAGCGCGCCCAGGCGGACGCGGCGACCGGAGGGGTCGCGGCGGCCGGGCGGGACCGTACGACGATCGCGCCCACCAGCGCGGCCAGTTCCTCGGCGGTGGGGACCCCGCGGACGACCCGGAACAGCGGCTCTTCGGCAGACATGGCGTCAGCGTACGCGTCGGAGAGGTTGACCTGAACCGCACAGTGGCGTGCCGGCGGTGTGAGCGTCGTCGGCTCCGGGTACCGTCTGGGCGATGTCGAACGCGCTGCCCCAACTCGTCGCTGACCGATACCGGCTCCTCTCGCCGCTCGGTCAGGGCGGCATGGGTCGGGTGTGGAAGGCGCGCGACGAGGTGCTGCACCGGGACGTGGCGATCAAGGAACTCGTCCCGCCGCCCAGCCTCACCGACGAGGAGCGCCGCGAGATGCGGGAACGCTCGCTGCGTGAGGCCCGGGCGATCGCCCGGCTCAACCACATCAACGTGGTCCGCATCTTCGACGTGCTGCGTACCGACGGCGACCCGTGGATCGTCATGGAGTACGTGCCGTCGAAGTCGTTGCAGGACACGCTCGCCGAGGACGGCCCGGTGACGCCGGCGCGTGCCGTGGAGATCGGCCTGGGCGTGCTGGCCGCGCTGAAGTCGGCACACAAGGCCGGCGTGATGCACCGCGACGTCAAGCCCGGCAACGTGCTGCTCGGCGACGACGGCCGGGTGGTGCTGACCGATTTCGGCCTCGCCACGATTCCCGGCGACCCGAACGTGACCCGCACGGGCATGGTGCTCGGGTCGCCCGCGTACATCTCGCCGGAGCGGGCCCGCGAGGGCACCGCCGGGCCGGAGGCCGACCTCTGGTCGCTGGGCGCCACCCTCTACGCGGCGGTCGAGGGCAAGTCGCCGTACGCGCGACCGTCGGCGATCGCCACCCTGGCGGCGCTCGCCACCGAGCCGATGCCCCCGCCGAAGAACGCCGGGCCGCTCAAGCCGGTGCTCAACGGCCTGCTGCGCAAGGACCCGAACGAGCGGATCACCGCCGAGGTCGCGGAGAAGTTGCTGCGCCGCGCCGGCGGCAAGCGCACCCGCACGATTCCGCTGCTCGACGGCGTACGCCGGCCGGGGCCGAACGGTCCGCGTGAGCCGCGCCCGCCGCTGGTGCCGGCGCCGCGCCCGGCCGAGGGCGGTTCCGACAAGCCGGTCAGCCCGCCGGCGCCGCGCGCGCCGCTGGCGGCGGCCGCCGCCGGTGCCGCCGCGGCGTCCACCGCCGAGGACGCGACGGCGGCGCTCTCCTCGGACTCCGTGCCGACCGCGAAGGTCGGATCCTCCACCTCGGACGCGGCGCCGACGGCCAAGGTCGACCCACCGAGGCCCGCGCTCGACGACACGAAGGCCGAGCCGGTGGACCCGGCGCCCGGCAGGCCGGCGAATCCCACCTCGGTGATGCCCGCGCCGGTGAGCCCGCCGTCCGGCCGGGCGACGGTCGTGGCGTCCGACGGTACGAAGCCGAACAACACCCGGCGCAACGTGCTGATCGGCGTGCTGGTGGCGCTGCTGCTGATCGGCCTGGTGGTGGTCGTGCCGATGCTGACCAGCGGCGACGGTGGGGACGGCGGCGGCAGCCCGCAGGCCGACCCGACCGGCGCGGCGACCTCGCAGGGGCAGCCGCCGCAGTCCCCGGCGCCGGCCCCGCCCACGAGCGCCGCGCCGAGCCCGACGCCCTCGGCCACCCCGTCGCCGACCCCGGACGCGCTGCCGGCGGGCTGGAAGCTGCACAAGGACCCGGGCGGCTTCACGGTGCCGATCCCCGCGAACTGGGTGCGCCGCAGCGGCGGAACCGACACCGTCATCTTCGACGAGCCCGGCGGTGTTGGCGAGCTGTTGGTTCAGTGGACCAGCAGGCCGCAGCCGGACGCGCTGGCCGACTGGAAGCAGAAAGAACCGGATCGCAGGAAGCGCGTGAACGACTACCAGTACGTCGACATCACGAGCTGCGACGGATTCTGGAAGACCTGCGCGGACTGGGAGTGGCTGGAGACTCGCGACGGTACGCGGATCCATGTCCGCAACCGGGGCTTCGTCACGGCCAAGAATCGCGGTTACGCCCTGCGCTGGGAGGTCGCCGCGAAGGACTGGAAGGCCAAGCTGGCCGACTTCGACCGGATCGCCAAGGGCTTCGTGCCCGACCGCAAGGACTGACCCACGGGATTCGCGCCCGATGCGAGATCGACTCGCATGACCTTCCGCCGTACGGGGTATCTGACCTTCACGACGGAAGGGAGGGTACGACATGGGTTACCGACGGAGGGACGCCCGGCCCCGAGTGGCACTGTGGATGCTCGTGGCCCTCGGCGACATCGTCCTGCTGCTCGCCGCCGCCGGCCTGCCGCTGCTGTTCGCGCTGCTCAGCGTCGTCACCGTCACCCTCGCCGGGGTGGGCGTCCGGCGCTTCGCCCGGCGCAACGCGCTCGCCCGCGAGAACGCGGCGACCGTGCCCGTGGCGGCCCGACGGCAGGTCTGACGCCCGCGCGGGAGCGGCGTGGCGGCAGCCGGACCAGTTGTCGACCGTACGGTGACAACCGATCCCGCTGCCGCCAACCGCCTCCCCAGGCGATTCAGGCTCAGGTGTTGTTGGCCAGGGCGATCAGCCGGCTCCGGTCACCGTTCCAGTGGTTGCGGTCGACCCCGCCGCTGATCCCGGCGACGCTGCCCCGGTCGGTGTACTGCCAGAAGCTCCAGAACGGCGCCCCGGCCGGCAGCGCGCCGACCGTGCTCGACCAGCGGGCGACCCAGAGCGGGTGGTTGGCCCAGGGGGCCGTCCAGCTGCCGGTGCACTGGTTCCACCAGCTCGTGGTGGTGTAGATGACGGCGTAGCGGCCGGTGCGGGAGCGGTAGGTGTTGAGGAAGTCCTGGACCCAGTTCCGCATGCCCGTCGTGCTCAGGCCGTAGCAGTAGCCACCCGCGTACGGGTTGGCTTCGAGGTCCAGCGCGGCCGGGAGGGTGCGGCTGTCGGCCGACCAGGCGCCACCGTTGGAGGCCAGGTAGTTCGCCTGCACCGCCCCGGAGGAGATGTTGGGCCGGGCGAAGTGGTACGCGCCCCGGATGACGCCGGCGTTGTAGGCGGCCACGTAGTTCGTGTTGAACCTCGGGTCCTTGTAGCTGGTGCCCTCGGTCGCCTTGATGAAGGCGAACTGGATGCCCGCGTTGCGGACGCTGGTCCAGTTGATGGCGCCCTGGTAGTGCGACACGTCGATGCCGGGCGTGGTGGCGGCCGCCGCGGGGGTCGCGGTCGCGACGAGCCCCGCCGCCGCGGTGGCGAGGGCCGCCAGGGTGGCGGCCAGCAGCCGCCGCAGGGATGTTCCGGTACGGGTCATGGATGCCTCCAAGGACGCCGGACTTAATTGACGTTCATCTTTGGAGGTAAGTGCCCCGAATGGCAAGGGGAGCTAAGGAAATCTTCAGGAACGGTGGAAGCCGGCCACCCTGACGGCGGTGTCTCCGCCGCCGGCGAGCGGACCGGGTGAAGCGCTCTCCGCCTCAGCCGTAGCGACACAGGTCGGGGCCGGTAGGCTCGCGCCCCATGGTGTCGATCGACGGGCTCGGCGGTCTCTGGGACAAGCTGTTCGCGGCGCAGCCGGACCCACCGCCTCTGCTGGTGCTGTTGACCGCCGCCGTCGCCCTGGTGGTCGTCTCCACCCGGATGCCCTGGCGGATCGCCCGCAACGCCATCACCATCGCCCACGAGGGCGGGCACGCGCTGGCCGCCCTGCTCACCGGCCGCCGGCTGCACGGCATCCGGCTGCACTCGGACACCTCGGGGCTGACCCTCTCCGCCGGCCGGCCCACCGGCCCGGGGATGATCCTCACCCTGCTCGCCGGCTACGTCGCCCCGCCGCTGGTCGGGCTGGCCGGTGCGTGGCTGCTCGGCGGCAACCGGATCACCCTGCTGCTCTGGGTGGCCGTGGCGCTGCTGCTGGCCATGCTGATCATGATCCGCAACGTCTTCGGCGTGCTCTCGCTGCTGGTCACCGGCGGGGTGGTCCTCGCCGTCTCCTGGTACGCCGAACCGCAGGTGCAGGCGGCGTTCGCGTACGCCGGGGTGTGGTTCCTGCTGCTCGGCGGCGTACGGCCGGTGGTGGAGCTGCAACGGCTGCGCTCGCGGGGCCGGATGCCCGCCTCCGACGCCGACCAACTCGCCGGCCTCACCCCGCTGCCGGCCCTCTTCTGGGTCACCTTCTTCGCCCTGGTCAACCTGGCCGCCCTCGGCGCCGGCGCGCTGCTGCTGGCCGGCCCGATCCTCACCGAGGCCGGCCTGACGCCCTGACCGGGCCACGAATGGCGCGCGGGCACGCCCGGATCCCGGCCCGGCGCGGCCGAGTGGGCGAAATGACAGGTCGACCGGGCAACCGGCGGCACCGTCCGACGCGTGTCCCCTGCAAGCGTCACGGGGAGGTCGCAGGTGCCGGACGTCGACGGGTTCGACGAGTTCTACCGGGGCAGCCGGCAAAGGCTGCTCGGGTTCGTCTACGCACTCACCGGCGACCTCGCCGAGGCGCAGGACGCCGTGCAGGAGGCGTACATCCGGGCCTGGCAGCGCTGGTCGACGGTGAGCGCGTACGAGGAGCCGGAGGCGTGGGTGCGGGTGGTGGCGAGCCGGATCGCGGTCAGCCGGTGGCGCAGCCTGCGCAGCCGGGCCCGCGCCTACCTGCGCCACGGCCCCGGCGAGAGCGTGCCCGGCCCGGACACCGCCACCGTCGAGGTGGTCACCGCGCTGCGCCGGCTCCCCGAGGAGCAGCGCACCGCGATCGCCCTCTACTACCTGGTCGGCATGCCGGTCGCCGAGGTGGCCCGGCAGACGGCCACCCCGGTGGGCACCGTCAAGGCCCGACTCTTCCGGGGGCGCGCCGCGCTCGCCGGTCTGCTCGCCGTCTCTGACCTGGAGGAGGCCGCCGATGCGTGACGAGACGACGTTCGTCGAGCAACTGCACCGGGACCTGCGCGAGGTCCGCTGGCCGGAGCCGGCGGAGATCCGCGCCCGGGCCCGCAGGCGCAGCAGGCGTACGGCGTTGACGGCGGCGGTCGCGGTGCTCGTCGTGATGTCGGGTTCCGCTTACGCGGCGGCCGGGCGGTCGGTGTCGCCGTCCCCCCTGGTCGCCGCCGCCTCGGTGTCCCCGGCGCACGTCGCGCCGGGCGAGATCCCGCAGGAGGCCCTGCTCGCCCCCCGGGACGTGCCACTGAAGACCGGTGTGCAACTCGGTGAGACAGGCATCGTGGAGCCGGTGCGGCTCGACCCGGTGCTGGAGTCCTGCGGCCGAGCCCGGGGCGTGCCGTCGGACGCGCCCACGTCCCGCTATTCACGGTCCCAGACCCTGCTCTGGGCACCGGTGGACCCGACGATGCGACATCCGGCGCTCACCCAGGACGTCTACCGGGTCGATCCGAGCCAGGGACGGCTGGTTTTCGGCCTCGTCGGGATGCTGCTCGACGCCTGTGCGGAATGGCAGCTCACCGAGCCCACGTTCCTGGGCGGCCGTCCGGTGGCGTCCGTGCAGACGCATCGGTGGGAAAAGCCGGTCAGCGGCTTCGCCGGCGACGAGTCCGTGATGCTGCGCCACGAGACGCTGGCCCCGCGCAGCCAGGCCGGCGGGAAGGCGGTGGCCGCGACCCCGTCGGTCGAGGTCACCATGGTGGTGCGGGTCGGCGACCTGGTCACCGTGGTCGCGACTGGCCCGGACACCGTCGCGGAGCCGGTCGACGACGTCCGCCCCGGCCGTGGCCTGAGCCACGCCGACCTGGAGGCATTGGGCAGGACCGCGGCACGCCGGATGTGCGCGGCGGCGAACCCCGGCTGCTGAGCGGAGATCCCCGCCTCCAGGCCGGACGCGGGGATCTCCGGAAACGCCCCTACAGCGGGATGTTGCCGTGCTTCTTCGGCGGCAGGGTCTCGCGCTTGGTGCGCAGCACCCGCAGCGCGCGGACGATCTGGGTCCGCGTCTCGTGCGGCGGGATGACGCTGTCCACGTAGCCGCGCTCCGCCGCGATGTACGGGTTGGCGAGGGTGTCCTCGTACTCGGCGATCTTCTCGGCCCGCACGGCGGCCGGGTCCTCGGCGGCGGCCAGTTCCGAGCGGTAGAGGATGTTCACCGCGCCCTGCGCCCCCATCACCGCGATCTGCGCGGTCGGCCAGGCGAAGTTCAGGTCCGCGCCGAGGTGCTTGGAGCCCATCACGTCGTACGCCCCGCCGTACGCCTTGCGGGTGATCACGGTGACCTTCGGGACGGTGGCCTCGGCGTACGCGTAGATGAGCTTCGCGCCCCGGCGGATGATGCCGTCCCACTCCTGGCCGGTGCCGGGCAGGAAGCCGGGGACGTCCACGAAGGTCAGCACCGGGATGTTGAACGCGTCGCAGGTGCGCACGAACCGGGCGGCCTTCTCGGAGGCGGCGATGTCCAGGGTGCCGGCGAAGTGCATCGGCTGGTTGGCGACCACGCCCACCGGCCGGCCCTCGACCCGGCCGTAGCCGACGACCATGTTCTGCGCGTAGAGCGGCTGGACCTCCAGGAACTCGCCGTCGTCGAGGACGTGCTCGATCACCCGGTGCATGTCGTACGGCTGGTTCGCCGAGTCGGGGATCAGCGTGTCCAGCTCCCGGTCCTCGTCGGTCACGTCGAGGTCGGCGGGCGCGTCGAAGACCACCGGCTCGTCCAGGTTGTTCGACGGCAGGTACGACAGCAGCGCCTTGACGTAGTCGATCGCGTCCTGCTCGTCCGTGGCGAGGTAGTGCGCGTTGCCGCTGCGCGAGTTGTGCGTACGGGCGCCGCCCAGCTCCTCCATGCCCACGTCCTCGCCGGTGACCGTCTTGATGACGTCCGGGCCGGTGATGAACATGTGCGAGGTCTGGTCGACCATCACCGTGAAGTCCGTGACCGCCGGGGAGTAGACCGCGCCGCCGGCGCACGGGCCCATGATCAGCGAGATCTGCGGGATGACGCCGCTGGCCCGTACGTTGCGGAAGAAGATCTCGCCGTAGAGGCCGAGCGAGGCGACGCCCTCCTGGATGCGCGCGCCCCCGGAGTCGTTGATGCCGACGACCGGGCAGCCGATCTTCATGGCCAGGTCCATGACCTTGACGATCTTCTCGCCGAAGACCTCGCCGAGGGAGCCTCCGAAGACGGTGAAGTCCTGGGCGAAGACGCAGACCTGCCGGCCGTCGATGGTGCCGTAGCCGGTGATGACGCCGTCGCCGTACGGGCGGGTCTTCGCCAGCCCGAAGTTGGTGGACCGGTGCCGGGCCAGCTCGTCCAGCTCGACGAAGGAGCCCTCGTCGAGCAGCATCTCGATCCGCTCGCGGGCGGTCTTCTTGCCCCTCGCGTGCTGCTTCTCGACCGCGCGCGCCGACCCGGCGTGCACCGCCTCGTCGACCCGCCGATCCAGGTCGGCCAGCTTGCCCGCGGTGCTGTGGATGTTGATCCCGGTCTCGGTAGTCACCCTGGGAATATAACGATGGTTCAGGCCGCCGCCGCTGTGCAGTTCGCCTCAGCCGGGCCGCGACGTCCCCGGTCGGCCGGACGGGGGCGGCCGTAGGCTGACGGAATGCCGGGCTCGCCGTACACCGATCTGGACCGCCCGCCGCTGTCGGCGGCGCGGCTGCGGCGGGCGCTGGTCGCCCCGCACGGGCCCTGGGCCCGCCTGGAGCTGCGCGTCGAGACCGGCTCGACAAACGCGGACGTCGCCGAGGCGGCCCGGGCCGGCGAGCCCGAGGGCCTGGTGGTGGTCGCGGAGCGGCAGACCGCCGGGCGCGGCCGGCGCGGCCGGGCCTGGCAGTCGCCGGCCCGGGCCGGCATCGCCACCAGCGTGCTGCTCCGCCCCGGGGAGGCCGTCGCCGGCCGTGGCTGGCCGTCGGCGCCCCAGACGGGGTACGGCTGGCTGCCGCTGCTCGCCGGCGTCGCCCTGGTCGAGACGGTGACCCGGCTGGCGGAGCTGGACGCGGGCCTGAAGTGGCCGAACGACCTGCTCGTCGGCGACGCGAAGTGTGCCGGCATCCTCGCCGAGGCGGTGCCGGGGCCCTCGCCGGCCGGGCCGCCCGCGATCGTGCTCGGTGTCGGCCTCAACGTCACGCTGCGCGCCGACGAGCTGCCGGAGAACCCGACGGGGCTGCCGGCGACCTCCCTGCAACTATCCGGCGCGGCGGCCACCGACCGGGACCCGCTGCTGCGGGCGCTGCTGCGCGGGATCGCCGACTGGTACGGCGAGTGGCGCGCGGCCGGCGGCGACGCGGTCGCCAGCGGTCTGCGCGACGCCTACCTGGCGAGCTGCACGACGATCGACCGGCAGGTACGCGTGCTGCTGCCCGGCGGCGACGAGGTGACCGGCACCGCGACCGGCGTGGACGCCGACGGCCAGCTCCTGGTCGCCACCCCCGCCGGCACCCGTGCCCTGGCGGCCGGCGACGTCCTGCATCTCCGCTGATCGCGGACTCCCGCCGCGCGGCTGATCCCCCGGCGGGAGGGGAGCGGCTACGGTCAGCGCGTCCGTTTCTGCGAGGAGGTTCCCGTGGCGTTCCCCGATGACGTGCTCACCGAGGACGAGCACGTCGTGCTGCACCTGCACCCGCACTGGAAGGCGCTGATCCGGCCGGTCGCGGTGCTCGTGCTCGCCGTCGCGGCGGTGGTGGCCGGTCTGGTCCTGCTGCCGTCCGGCGGGGGCGGCTCGATCGCGCTCGCCGTCATCGGCGGCCTGGCCCTGCTGGCGGTGCTGTGGCTGGCCCTGTGGCCGTTCCTGGTCTGGCGGAGCACCCACTACCTCTTCACGAACGAGCGGGTGCTGCTCCAGCAGGGCGTGCTCTCGCGCGACCGGCGGGACATCCCGCTGACCCGGATCAACGACCACGCGATGAACCAGCGGTTCGTGGAGCGTCTGCTCGGCTGCGGGACGCTCACCATCGAGTCCGCCGGCGAACGCGGCCAGTCCGTCCTGCACGACGTGCCGGGGGTCGGCCGGGTCCAGACCAAGCTCTACGAGCTGGTGGAGGCCCACCACGACAAGCACTCCCTCGGCGACGACGAGATGCGCGACATCCTGGCGGACCTGCACGAGGGCAAGCCGCTGCGGGACCCGAGCGCCTGAACCGGCCCGACCCGACCGCCTGAACACTGGCCCGACCCGACCGCCTCAACTGGCACGGCCCGGCCGGCGTGGCCCGGGAGCGGGCCGGGGCCGGTCGGGCCGGGACTGCGGGTGGGTCAGGACTGCGGGTGGGTCGGGACTGCGGGTGGGTCAGCGGCGGCGCGTGGGTCAGCGGCGGCGCGGGCGGCGGGTGGTGGCCTGGAGTTCGGCGGCCAGTTCCGCCTCCAGTTCCCGGTCGAGGGAGCCGCCGAGGCCGGCGTCGAGCGGGACGGGGCGCCCCTGGACCGGGGCCGCCGGGCCCGCCGCCGACGCGGGTTCGGGGCCGGCCGCGCCGCGTGGGGCACGCCGCGCGGCGCCGGGCGGCGGTTCGGACTCCTCCAGCTCGGAGATCGACTCCGCCAACTCGGCCACCGGGTCCATCTCGGCCATGGTGTCCCACTCGTCGCGCGGGATGCTGTGCCACGTCTCGGCCGCGTGGGCCGGCGCCGGTTGGAAGACGAACGTGCGGTAGGACCAGAACCGGAACAGCGTCGCGAGCAGCACGCCACCGGTCTTGGCCACGTTGAGGGCCAGCAGGCTGGTCAGGCCCAGCCCGTACTTGGCGGCGGCCAGGACGCCCAGTTCGATGAGCAGGCCCGCACCGTTGAACAGGAAGAAGAGGACGTACTCGCGCCGCATGGCCGATTTGGGGCGATCCCGGTACGTCCAGTGACGATTCATCAGATATGACGTGATGGTCGCCACCACGGTCGCGATGACCGTCGCCTTCAGTTGACCGTCCACGAAAACGGTCAGTGCGAGCACATTGAACACGGCGTAATTGATTACGGTGTTGACGCCGCCGACGATTCCGAACTTGAGCGCCTCGTGGATGAACTTCTGCCAGCGCTCAGGCAGCAGACGGACAAGACGCATGCGGAACACCTTAGGGCAGTGGGCGGGGCCGGCAGGCTCCGGCCGGGACGAAGGTGGGCGGTAGGTCACGCCCGGTGGTCTCGGTCGTGCTTCTCTTCCGGAACGGAGGGGGTTCCCGCTTCGACGAAGACGAACCGTCGGTAGGACCAGAACCGGAACAGCGTCCCGAGCCCGGTGCCGACGATGAAGCTGGCGATGTTGTCGGCCAGCGGGGTCTGGAACACCTCCGGCCAGATGCTGCCCAGGCCGTAGCGGCTGACCGCCAGGCAGGCCACGGCGATCCCCAGGCCGACGCCGTTGAAGAAGAAGAACAGCGCGTACTCGCGGGCGGGGTTGGAGCGCTTGCGGTGCCGCCACGTCCAGAACCGGTTGCCGACGAACGCGACGGACGCCGCGATCACCGTCGAGATGGTCTTCGCGGTGACCTGCTCGACGCCCCGCACGCTCGTCAGGTAGTTGAAGAGCGCGAAGTCGATCAGGAAGGCGATCCCGCCCACGGTGGCGAACTTGCTCAGCTCGCGGACCAGGTGGCCGAAGCGGTCCACCAGCGAGCGGACCAGACCCGGGCGGGTCTGCGGAGAGCCGGGCTCCCCGGTCGTCGTCGCGGCCACGACGCGAGCCTACCGGCTGGGGTCATCCCGCACGGGTAGCAACGGCGGACCGCTCACCCGGGTGTGCGCCTGTGGACAGAGCGTAACGAGATCCGGCGGCCTGCGGGGCGGTTCGCGGGTTCCGCCGCCCGGGGCGCCGCCGGCCCGGCCGGTGACGGTTCCCCACAGGATTTGCGTGAAACTGCGCGTGAAAGCGGGTATTAGCTCGTGATGCCGCAGCGTGCCCGTACCTTGTGCAGTTCTTCACAACCAGTCCCACTGACTGGTGACCTCGCCCGGTTTACGCTGAGGCCAATCCCAGGTTTCCACGAAGACGACGCATAGCGCCGTCAAGACTCGTGCATCCCATAGATCGGTCAGCGTCGACCACAAGGAGATGTGTCATGGTTGCTCCGGCTACCGTTCGGGGTATCGATCAGGCCCCGACGTCCCACCCGAAACTGCTCGCCTGGGTCCGTGAGGTCGCTGAACTGACCACCCCCGACCGCGTCGTCTGGGTGGACGGGTCCGACGAGGAGTGGCGGCGCCTCACCGACGAGCTGGTCGAGGCCGGCACCCTGATCCGGCTCAACCCCGAGAAGAAGCCCAACTCGTTCTACGCGCGCACCGACCCGACGGACGTCGCCCGGGTCGAGGAGCGCACCTACATCTGCTCCGTCGACGAGGCGGACGCCGGCCCCACCAACAACTGGATGGCGCCGGCCGAGATGAAGCGGACGATGACGGAGCTCTACCGCGGTTGCATGCGCGGGCGCACCATGTACGTCATTCCGTTCTGCATGGGCCCGGTCGAGGCCGAGAGCCCCATGTTCGGCGTCGAGATCACCGACAGCCCGTACGTGGTCGCGTCGATGCGCATCATGACCCGGATGGGTGCCAAGGTCCTTGAGGCCATGGGCGACGACGCGGACTTCGTCCACGCGCTGCACTCCATCGGCGCCCCGCTCGCCCCCGGCCAGCAGGACGTGGCGTGGCCGTGCAACGAGACCAAGTACATCTCCCACTTCCCGGAGACCCGGGAGATCTGGTCCTTCGGCTCCGGCTACGGCGGCAACTCGCTGCTCGGCAAGAAGTGCTACTCGCTGCGGATCGCCAGCGTGATGGGCCGCGACGAGGGCTGGCTCGCCGAGCACATGCTCATCCTCAAGATCACCTCGCCGGAGGGCAAGGTCTACCACGTCGCCGGGGCCTTCCCGTCGGCCTGCGGCAAGACCAACCTGGCCATGCTGGAGCCGACCGTCCCGGGCTGGAAGGTCGAGACCATCGGCGACGACATCGCCTGGATGCGCTTCGGCCCCGACGGCCGCCTCTACGCGGTCAACCCGGAGTACGGCCTCTTCGGCGTCGCGCCCGGCACCGACTGGAAGACCAACGCCAACGCGATGCGGACGCTGGACCGCGGCAACTCCGTCTTCACCAACGTCGCCCTGACCGACGACGGGGACATCTGGTGGGAGGGCATGGGCGAGCCGCCGGCGCACCTGGTCGACTGGAAGGGCAACGACTGGACGCCGGAGAGCGACAGCCTCTCCTCGCACGCCAACAGCCGGTTCTGCACCCCGATCACCCAGTGCCCGATCCTCGCCGAGGACTACTTCGACCCGAACGGTGTGCCGATCGACGCGATCCTCTTCGGCGGTCGCCGCCGGGACACCATCCCGCTGGTGACCGAGGCCCGCGACTGGGTGCACGGGGTCTACATGGGCGCGACGCTCTCCTCGGAGACCACCGCCGCCGCCTCCGGCGCGGTCGGCGTCGTCCGGCGCGACCCGATGGCGATGCTCCCGTTCATCGGCTACCACGCCGGCGACTACTTCCGGCACTGGATCGAGATGGGCAAGGGCACCGACGGCGACGAGTCCAAGCTGCCGAAGATCTACTACGTCAACTGGTTCCGCAAGGACCCGGAGGGCAACTTCCTCTGGCCCGGCTTCGGCGAGAACTCCCGCGTGCTCAAGTGGATCATCGAGCGGATCGAGGGGCGCGCCGAGGCGGTGGAGACGCCGATCGGCATGGTCCCGGCCCAGGACGCGCTCGACGTCGAGGGCCTCGACATGACCCCGGAGGACGTCCGGATCGCGCTCAAGGTCGACCCGGAGGAGTGGCGCAAGGAGCTCCCGATGGTCACCGAGTGGTTCGAGAAGTTCGGCGACAAGCTGCCGGGCGTGCTCTGGGCCGAGCTGGACGCGCTGCGTGCCCGGCTCGACGCTGCGCCGCAGCGCTGAGGACAGGTGTGACCGAAGCCCCGACGGGGCATCATCGGATCCCATGAGGACGGCCGCCGCGACCGAGGTCCGGCGGCCGTCCGCCGTCCGGGCGCTGACCGCACTGCTCGCGCTGACCGCGGCGGCCACCGTCGTGGTCGAGCTGCTCAACTGGTGGTACGCCCCGGAGCAGGGCTTCGGGCTGGCAGTACGGACGGGCTGGGCGATGCTCCGTTCGCTCGGCTTCCTGCTGCTGATCGGGCACGTCCGTCGGGGCCGGACCGTGGCCCGGCCGTTCGGGCTGATCCTGGCGGTGACCACGGTCTTCGCGGTCGGCCGGCTGATCGTGCCCCGGCAGGGGGTGCCGCCGCTGCCGGGGCTGCTCGGGTTCGCCCTGCTCACCGTGCTCTGTGCCGCCGTGGTCTGGCTGCTCTACCGCTCGTCCGCGGTGTCCGGGCACCTGGTCCGCCACCGCCCCCGCCTGGTCATCGACCGGGAGGGCATCTCCTGGCGGGAGACCCCGCCCCGCCGGCCGGAGGTCAGCGGTTGGCTGCTCACCAGCCGGGTCGCGGCGTTCACGTACAGCCCGCTCATGCTGGTCCCGGCACTGGTCGCCGGCGGCGCGGTGCTGGACGACCGGCTCGCCGCCGTGCCCGCCGTGCTGTTCTGGTTCGCCGCCGGGATCGTGACCAGCTACGCGGTGCTCTTCTGCACCGCCTTCCTGATGCGTGGCAAGGGCTGGGCGCGCACGCTGCTGGTGGCCGTCACCGCGATCGTGCTCGCCGTCGACCTGCCGCTGTGCTGGTGGCTGCTCGGCCCGGACGGGCTGGTCCGCGACGGCGGCCCGCTGGTGGCTGCCGCCGCGCTGACGATCTACGGCCTCTGGCGCGCCACCCGCGCCGAACGCGCCACCCGCCCGGCATAGGGCGCCACCCTGAGCAGGGCCACGGCGGCCCGTTCCCCACCCGCCCGGGGACGGTGCCTTCGCGCTGTCGACCTGCCCCGCCCACGAGACCGCCCGCGGCCCCGCCCGCCCCGCCTAGCTCTTCATGGATCTTGGTAGGAACAGGCCCCTCCAGGGGCACGTAGCTACCAAGATCTCCTGCACGCCGTCATCCCGCCGTGCGTGGGCAAATGGTCCTTGTTGACGTGCCGGGCGGGTTTCGGCGTGGTGCGCGTCCGCGGCGGCAGGATGGCCGCAGGAGCCGGACCGGCGGTGGGAGGCGACGCGTGGGCGACGAGTCCGTGGGCGACGAGTTCGACGTGGTGGTGGTGGGAGCCGGTCCGGCGGGGTCGGCCGCCGCGCTGGCGGCCCGGCGGGCGGGGGCGAGCGTACTGCTGCTGGACCGGTCCGACTTTCCCCGTGACAAGGCGTGCGGGGACGGCATCGCCGCGCACGCGCTGGACGTGCTGGACGAGCTGGGGGTGCCCGACGCGGTGACCGGGTACGCGCCACTGCCGGCGCTGCGGCTGGTCGGGCCGGGCGGCGGTGCCGTGGCCCGGGCGCTGCCCCGGCCGGCGTACACCGTGCCCCGCAGGGTCTTCGACGCGCGGCTGGTGGCGGCGGCGGTCGCGGCCGGCGCGCGGCTGCGCCGGCACGCGGTGCGGCACGTCGAGGTGCGGGCCGACCGGGTGGTGCTCGACGGCGTGCTGGCGGGGCGGGCGGTGGTCGGGGCGGACGGCGCCGGGTCCGTCCTCCGGCGGGCGCTCGGGCACCGGCCGAATCCCGACCGGCACCTGGCGCTCGCCATCCGGGGGTACGCCCCGGCGCTGCCCGGCCCGCCCGAACAGCTCATCGTCACCTCGGCGCCGCGCTGGCCGGCGTACGCCTGGTCGTTCCCGATCGGGGACGGCCGGGCGAACGTCGGGTACGGAGAGGTGCTGCGGGGTGAGCCGCTGACCCGGGCGCACCTGGTCGACCGGCTCGGCGCGCTGCTGCCCGGCACGGACCCGGCCACGGTCACCGACCTGCGGGCCCACCACCTGCCGCTGTCGACGCACCGTCCCGCCCCCGGGCGCGGCCGGCTGCTGCTCGCCGGCGACGCGCTCTCCCTGATCAACCCGTTCACCGGCGAGGGCATCTTCTACGCGCTGCTCTCGGGCGCGCTCGCCGGCGCGGCGGCCGCCGGCTCGCCCGAGCAGGCCGCCCGGCGGTACGCGGCGACGCTGCGCCGCCGCCTCGGCACCCACCTGCGGCACAGCTCGGCCGCGGCGTGGCTGGCCCGGCGCAGGCGGGTGGTCGACGCCGCGGTCCGCGCGGCGGGTCGGGACGACCGCGTCTACCGCACGGTGGTGGAGCTGGGGCTGGGCGACGGGCGGCTCGACGCCCGCACGCTGGGCATGATCGGCATCGGTCTGTCGGCGTGGGAGCGGACTCCGAGGCGGTGATTCGGCGCGCAGGTCGCTACGCTGCAAGGTGATGACTCTGCGGGACCTGATCTATTCCGTGTACGAGCGTCGCCTCACGGCGAAGCTCGCGGGCAAGCCGGTGCCCCGGCACGTCGGCGTGATGTGCGACGGCAACCGCAGGTGGGCCCGGGAGATGGGCTACGTCGACCCGAACGACGGCCACCGGATGGGCGCGGTCAAGATCAAGCACATGCTGGGCTGGTGCAACCAGGCCGGCATCGAGCACGTGACGCTCTACCTCCTGGCCACCGACAACCTGCGCCGGCCGGCCAAGGAGCTCGACCCGCTGCTCCAGATCATCGAGGACCTGGTGGTCGAGCTGGCCGAGGAGGGCAATCCCTGGCGGCTGCGCATGGTCGGCGCGCTCGACCTGCTCCCGGCCTCGACCGCCGCCGCGCTGAAGGCCGCCGAGGAACGCACCCGGGACCGCAGCGGCGGGACCGAGGTCAACATCGCGGTCGGCTACGGCGGCCGGCGGGAGATCACCGACGCGGTGCGGTCGCTGCTGCTGGAGTACGCCGCCAACGGCGGCACCCTCGAGGAACTGGCCGAGGTGCTGGACGTCGAGCACATCGCCGAGCACCTCTACACCCGGGGCCAGCCCGACCCCGACCTGGTCATCCGCACCAGCGGCGAGCAGCGCCTCTCCGGCTTCATGCTGTGGCAGTCGGCGCACTCGGAGTTCTACTTCTGCGAGCTCAACTGGCCGGACTTCCGACACATCGACTTCCTGCGCGCCCTGCGCTCGTACGCCAACCGCCAGCGCCGCTACGGCGCCTGACCGACCCGGAGCACCTCGCCGGCCCGGCCGGCCCGAGCGCTTCCCTGGCACGGCCGCGAGCGCTTCCCCGGCCCGGCCGGCCGCGAGCGCGCGCCCCCGGCCCGGCCGGCCGCGAGCGCGCCCCCCGGCCCAGCCGGGCGGGAGGGCGTCAGGTGAGGTGTCGGGTGGCGTCGGTGAGGAACGCGCCGAGGGCGGCGGGGGAGTCCAGGGTGAGGTCGGCGGCCTCCGCGACCTCGTGACCCGTCTCCGGGTTGGCGACGGCGACGCAGACGCCGAAGAAGTTCGGATCGGCGGCGGCCCGGGCCCGCAGCGCGGCGAACGCCTTGATGTCGGAGACGTCGTCGCCGAAGTACCACGCACCCTCGGCGTCCCGGACGATCTCGTCGATCACCATGCCCTTGTCGCGGTCGACCGGGGGCTTGAGCTCCAGCACCATCCGCCCGGCCTGGACCTTGAGCCCGAGCCGCTCGGCCTGGGCCTGGCCCCAGCGCTCCACGGCCGCGCCGAGCTGCGGCGCGGTGCGCCAGTGCAGCGCCACGGAGAGCCGCTTGTACTCGACCAGCGCGCCCTCGGGCAGCTCGGCCCGGGCCAGGTCGGCCAGCTCGGCCATGGTGGGCACCCAGGGCAGGGCCGCCGGCTCCGTCACGGTCTCGCCGCCGGAGTGGCTGTGCTCCAGGCCGTAGAGGCCGTACAGGTCGACGCCGGTGAGCCCACCGAGGTGGTCGCGGAGGAAGTCGACCGGACGTGCGGAGACGATCGCGATCCGCCGTACGACCGGGGCGAGCGCCTCGATCGCCGCCAGCACCTTCGGGGCGGGACGCACGGCGGTGGGATCGTCGTCGACAGGCGCCAGGGTGCCGTCGAAGTCGAAGAAGAGCACGGTCCCGGCCGCCCTCCCGGCGGTCGTCCGCCAGGCCTGGTCGGCGTCCAACGGGTTCCTCGGCTGCTGGTTGCCCAGATTCAACGGCGGCACGCGCGACAGCGTACCCCGGGCGGGGCGGCTCAATCCCCGGCCGAGAGGTGGCCTCCGGCCGGCGCCCCGGAGGCGCGCGGTCGGGGTGCGACGGGCCCGACGGTCAGCGTTCGGCGGCTCCCCGTCCCCGCCGGCCGAACGGCACGACGGCGGCCTCCTGGCCGTGGTTGAGCAGGTAACCCTCGACGAAGCCGCTGTTGCGGTCGCCGGTGCGCTCCTCGATCTCCTGGAGCCGGCCGACGAGGAAGTCGGTCAGGGCGCTGACCTTGTTGTCGAGCCGGTCGTGCAGCTCGGCGACCACGGCCAGGATCACCGCGGTGCCGGCCGAGGTGAGCGCGACGAGGTTGACGAGCAGGGGAAGCTGCCCGCCGTTGACCGCCAGGGTCACCACGTTTCCGGTCACGCCCAGTGTCAGCGACACGGTGGCGATCACGACTGCCATCCACTTCAGGGTCATGGACAGACCCCTCCTTCTGTCCCGCAGGGCTGGGTTCGGCCTTGTCCCGTCCCCCCGCCGACGACGAGCCCAAGCAGTACGAGTACGGACGCTAGCGCGCCCGTTCCGGCCCCGGAGCGAAACGAATGAGTCTGACCTGCCGTTCTTTCGCCATCTGAGGAACTAGCCGGCCTGTTTACCTCGTTTTCGGACATGGACCGGGAGGGTGGGGCGGTACGCGAGATATCTGATGGTTTCCCGGATGTGGAACTTCTCCGCATCGGAGACCTCGGGGTCCACCAGCCGCCGCAGCAGCGCCTCCACGTCCGGGTCCATCGGCGGCGTGGCCGGGGCGCTGCGCGGGGCGGTCGCCCGTTCCCAGCCCAGCGCGGCGAAGGCGGTCGCCGGGCTGAGGCCGAGGCCCTCGCAGAACGCCACCACGCGTTCGGCCTCCGGGTCGCTCGCCCAGTCGCCCCGGACCCAGCGGTTGATGGTCTGCCGGGAGACGCCGGTGCGACGGGACACCTCGGTGCCGCTCCACGCCCGGGTGGCCCGGGCCTCGTCGAGCGCCCTCCGGACGAAGGTGGCGAAGGCGATCTTCCGTGCGTTGGCCGTCTCGGTCACCCGGTGACGGTACGACCATCCGGCCACCGGTGCGTGTCCTGGCGCGCTGTTGTCACGCGGACGTGACGTGTTCTTCGGGGCGCCGGTAAACGATCCGGCACCGCTTCTGAGGGGTGTCACCTGGGCAGAATAGATGCCCGTAGAGGTCGCCGTAACCGGACGAAAAGCTGATACTGTCACGCCCATGAGACAATCTACGGTGTGTCACGTGTATGAGACGATCAGTGCTCACATGCGTCACGCCCCCGGCGCGAGGGGGGTGTGGTGACCGAGCTAGCCACCCGTGCCCAGGCTTTCGGCCTGATCGCGGAGGGGGTGGCCACGGGCCTGAGCGCGCCATGGCGGCTCTACCTCGCCCGGGGCTGCCGTTACCTGTCACTCAGCGTCGGCGACCGCACCGAGTGGGACGCCTGGCGTACCCACCTGGGCTGCCCCGAGGTCAGCGTCCGCGTCTACGACGCCGGCGGGGAGATCCGCCGCTCCTCGGTGGCCGAGGTCGTCCTGGACGGCTGCCGGATCAGCGTCGAGCTGGTCGAGGAGGTCAGCACCGACGACCTGGACCGGCTCCTGGTCGCCGAGCCCACGCCGACCGAGCCGGAGGAGCGATGAGGCGGGACCCGCGGCGCACCGGAGCCGCCGGATGAGCCCCTTCCTCGCCGTCTTCCTCGTCCTCGTCCTCGGCGCCACGAGCTACGCGGCCGGGCGGCTGCACGGTCAGCTCAGCTACCGCATCGGCTACCGGTTCGGCTACCGGCAGGGCTACTTCGACGGCGACCGGGGGGCCTGGAACCGACGTCGCCGCGACGCCCAGGCCGCCATCGCGTCCGCCCTGGCCGGCCCGCCGCCCGCCGCCACCAGGGTCACCGGCACCGTGGTGCGGCCCGGCACCACGTACACCGGCTCGTCGTTCTCGACGCCGGTCGCCCCGGTCGCCGGGCGGCACCCGACCGGCACCCTGGTGCGGCGGACCGGTTGAACCCCGGTCGACGGGGAGCCCGAGGCCCCGTCGACCGGAACCAGGACGCGGTGCGTCGTCCGCGGCGGACACGCACCGTCGGGACCACGTCAGACCGGTGACGGTGGTTCCCGCCGGCCGGGATGCGCGCAGGGGGCATGCATCCCGGCCGGATCCGCCGCCGGCCGAGTTCACCCGCCGGTCCCCGGAGATCCACCGCCGACCACTAGCCGACGGGGTCCGACGCGGCTAGCGTCTAGGCATGGCACGGGGTTCTCCCGGGCCAGCCGGTCCGCCCGGATCTGCGACCTCGCGCACGGGGTTCCGCATCCGACCCCGTGTCCCCGGGCACCGGAGGAGGCGGAACGCGGGTGGCGGGTGCCCATCCGTCGGAGCAGGCCTGTGACGACTCGCCGTACGCCCGCCGGGACCGACCAGACCCCGGCCGCGACTGCCACGACCCGCCGTGCCACCCGGGGCCGCCGCGGCGCGTCCGCCGCCCCGGTGGACACCGAGGAGCCCCGACCAGCGGGCCAGGCGTTCGTCCTGGACACCTCGGTGCTTCTGTCCGACCCGGCGGCCTTCCACCGGTTCGCCGAGCACGAGGTGGTCCTGCCCCTCGTGGTCATCTCCGAGTTGGAGGGCAAGCGGCACCATCCGGAGCTGGGCTGGTTCGCCAGGCAGTCCCTGCGCATGCTGGACGAGCTGCGGGTCCGGCACGGGCGGCTGGACCGCCCGGTGCCCGCCAACGACTCCGGCGGCACGCTGCGGGTGGAGCTCAACCACTCCGACGACGGCGTGCTGCCGCCGGGGTTCCGCACCGACTCCAACGACACCCGGATCCTCTCCGTCGCGCTGAACCTCGCCGCCGAGGGGCGGGAGGTCACCCTGGTCAGCAAGGACATGCCGCTGCGGGTCAAGGCCGCCTCGGTGGGCCTGCGGGCGGACGAGTACCGGCACGGCCAAGCCAGCGACCCCACCTGGACCGGGATGGCCGAGCTGGAACTCGCCGAGGAGCAGATCGGCCGGCTCTACGCCGGCGAGGCGCTGGACCTGGACGCCGCCGCCGGGCTGCCCTGCCACACCGGCCTGGTGCTGCACTCGGGCCGGGGCTCCGCGCTCGGCCGGGTGCTGCCCGACAAGACCGTACGGCTGGTCCGTGGCGACCGGGAGGCGTTCGGGCTGCACGGCCGCTCGGCCGAGCAGCGGATCGCGCTCGACCTGCTGCTGGACGAGTCGGTGGGCATTGTCTCGCTGGGCGGGCGGGCCGGCACCGGCAAATCGGCGCTGGCCCTCTGCGCCGGGCTGGAGGCGGTGATGGAGCGCCGCCGGCACAAGAAGGTGGTGGTCTTCCGCCCGCTCTACGCCGTCGGCGGCCAGGAACTGGGCTACCTGCCCGGCTCGGAGTCGGAGAAGATGTCGCCCTGGGCGCAGGCGGTCTTCGACACCCTCGGCGCGGTGGTGCACGAGAACGTGCTGGAGGAGGTCACCTCGCGGGGCCTGCTGGAGGTGCTGCCGCTGACGCACATCCGGGGCCGCAGCCTGCACGACGCCTTCGTGATCGTGGACGAGGCGCAGTCGCTGGAGCGCGGGGTGCTGCTCACGGTGCTATCCCGGATCGGCCAGGGCTCCCGGGTGGTGCTCACCCACGACGTCGCCCAGCGGGACAATCTCCGCGTCGGCCGGCACGACGGGGTGACCGCCGTGATCGAGGCGCTCAAGGGCCATCCGCTCTTCGCCCACGTCACCCTCAGCCGTTCGGAGCGCTCGCCGATCGCCGCGATGGTGACGGATCTTCTGGAGGACATCCCGCAATGACGGTCGCTATGTAGGGGTTTGTCCGCATTATATTTGTGGCGCAGATCACAATCGGCGCTCTTCGTTTCCCATCAGCCTCACCGTGCGCGATGGTGTCCCACGAGCGCCCACGTACCGAGAAGATCGTTGGTGATCGTTCGTCACAGGACACGCCAGCATTCACCGGGGTACGTCGGCTGCGACCGGCACCGGGTCGGGGCGCTCGCGACGCGCGGACGCGACCCACCCGGGTCGCCGCCCCGCGCCGTGTCCTTGCACCCGACGAAGGGACCACTTCGTGAGTCGGCTGTGGAGCCGGTTCGGCGCCCGTACGGCCGCTGTCGCACTGCTCTCCGTGGGCGTTGCCGGCGGTGTCTACCTGGGTGAAGACCGACAGACCCAGCAGCAGGGCCTGACCGCTCAGGTCGGCGCCGCTGTCGAGCAGGCCGAGTTCGAGTACCAGCGCGAGCGGCAGGCCGCCCAGCAGGTGCAGTCCGCGAAGCAGCGGACCGCCGAGTACCAGGCGAAGTTGCGCGCCGCCGCGGCTGCCAAGGAGGCCGCCAGGCGCGCCCGCGAGGCCGAGGCCGCCGCCGCGTCGCGGAAGAAGGCCCGCGAGGCCGCCGCCAAGGCCGCGGCCGAGAAGGCCGCTGAGAGCAAGCCGTACGAGGGGCCCATCCCGGCCTCCTGCGCCGAGTTCAGCGGCAACCGCGAGGTCGGCTGCGCGCTCATGGTGAAGGCGGGCTTCGGGATGGACCAGTTCCCGTGCCTGAACAAGCTCTGGGACAAGGAGAGCGGCTGGAACCACAAGGCCCGCAACCCTTCGTCCGGGGCGTACGGCATCCCGCAGTCGCTGCCGGGCAGCAAGATGGGCTCGGTCGCCGACGACTGGCAGACCAACCCGGCGACCCAGATCAAGTGGGGCCTCGGCTACATCGAGGGCCGCTACGGTTCGCCCTGCAAGGCCTGGGCCCACTCGCAGGACGTGGGCTGGTACTGATCGACCTCCGACGGCGGGGTGTGTGGGCGTCCACACACCCCGCCCTCGTCGTTCCGGGTACGGATCGCCGCAGAAGTGGCGGCTGCGCCCGACACCTGATAGCTCTTGACGGGTGACCCTGCACCCGGGAAGCGGCGACCCGCACCGGTTCGGCACCGAGGCGTTCTACGCCGCGCTCGGCCGGGCCTTCGTCGCCATGTGCGCGGTGGTGCCGTTCCTCTTCCTCGTCGAGGCCCTCGACCAGGGACTCGCGGTCGGCCTCGACGCCACGGCCGGGATCATCCCGAAGCGCATCGACGGTCTCGACGGGGTCTTCTTCTCGCCCTTCCTGCACCACGGCTTCGACCACCTCTACAGCAACAGCATCCCGCTGATCCTGCTCGGCACCTTCGTGCTCGCCGCCGGCGCCCGCCGCTTCCTCTGGTCGACGCTCGTCATCATCCTGGTCAGCGGGCTGGGGGTGTGGTTCACCGGCTCGTCGACCTCCGTGGTGGTCGGCGCGAGCGGGGTCATCTTCGGCTACCTGGGCATCCTGCTGACCCGGGGCATCGTCGAACGGAGCTGGTGGAACTTCGCGGTCTTCCTGCTCGTCGGCCTGCTCTACGGCTGGCAGCTGGTCGGCATCCTCCCCACCGACGAGCGGATCTCCTGGCAGGGGCACCTGTTCGGGCTGCTCGGCGGGGTGGTCGCCGCGATCATCTTCCGGCGCCGCCGGGGAGACCTGGGCGGCCCCCACCGCTCGGAGTCCACGCTCACCATGCCCTGAGCGCCGACGCGCCGGTGCCGCGCGGCCCGGTGGGACATGCTTGCCCCGGGCGCGCCGCCGGCCCTACCGTCGGGATCAGCACGCGTTGATCCGTGAGCGGAAAGCGACGGTACGCACATGCGCGAGGTCGATGTCGCGGTGATCGGGGCCGGCCCCGCCGGGCTGTTCGCGGCCTACTACGCCGGATTCCGGGGGCTCTCCGTCGCGGTCGTCGACGCGCTGCCCGAGCCCGGCGGCCAGATCACCGCCATGTACCCGGAGAAGCTGATCCACGACGTCGCCGGCTTCCCGGCCGTCAAGGGACGGGACCTGGTGGCCAACCTCGTTGCCCAGGCGGCTCCGTTCGACCCGTGCTACCTGCTCGGCACCCGCGCCGAGAAGCTCTCGTACGCCGACGGGCAGCCGGTGCTCGGCCTCGCCGGGGGCGGGCAACTGCGGTGCGGGGCGGTGATCGTCACCGGTGGCCTGGGCAGCTTCACGCCCCGCCCGCTGCCGGTGGCGGAGCACTTCGCCGGCGCCGGGATCGTCTACTTCGTACCGCAGCCGACGGAGCTGGCCGACCGGGACGTGCTGATCGTCGGTGGCGGCGACTCCGCCTTCGACTGGGCGTCGACGCTCGAGCCGCTGGCCCGCTCGGTGACGGTGGTGCACCGGCGGGAGAAGTTCCGGGCGCACGCGGCCACCGTCGCCCGGGTGCTGGGGCTGCCGGTGCGCGTGATCGTCAACGCCGAGGTGACCAGGCTGCACGGCGACGGCACGGTCACCGGCGCCGAGATCACCGTACGCGGTGGCGCGGCCGAGCTGCTGCCCGTGGACACGGTGGTGGCCGCCCTCGGCTTCACCGCCGACCTCGGCCCGCTGGCCGAGTGGGGGCTGCGGCTGGACCGCCGGCACATCGTCGTCGACAGCGCGATGGCGACGAACCTGCCCCGGGTCTTCGCGGCGGGCGACATCACGGAGTACCCGGGCAAGGTGCGGCTGATCGCGACCGGCTTCGGCGAGGCGGCCACGGCGGTCAACAACGCGGCGGTGGCCATCGACCCGAGCGCGCACCTGTTCCCCGGGCACTCGTCCGACGGCACCTGAGCGCCGCTACCGGATCCTGCCCGGGCCGTGGCCGGATCGAGATCGGTGGCTGCGACCGTGAGCCGATGAGCGATCCACCCCGCCGGGGCGATGGCGCGCCGGCGACCCTGGCCTGGCTGGGGCACCCCGCGACCGTCACCGCCCTCGTCCTGCTCGTGGTCAACGACCACCTGCTCAAGTCGGCCTTCCCCGGCCCGGTGACCGGAAAGCTCAGCGACGTCGCCGGCCTGCTCGTCGCGCCGCCGTTGGTCGCGGTGCTGCTGACGCTGCTGGCCCCACGCCTGCCGGACCGCGTCGCCGCCGGGCTCGGGCTCGGTCTCGTGGCCGCAAGCTTCACCGTGGTCAAGTCCAGCGGGTACGCCGCCGCCGGCGCCTCGGCGCTCTGGAGCGCCGTCAGCGGGCCGTCGGTGGTCCGGGCGGACCCGACCGACCTGCTCGCCCTGCCGGCGCTGGTCCTCGCCGGGTGGACCTGGTCCCGGGCACGGCGGGAGCCGGTGCGACGGCGGTCCGCCCGCCTGGTCCGGCTGCTCGTGCTGCTGCCGGCGGCCACGCTGGCGGTGGCGGCCACCAGCGCCGTGCACTATCCCGACGCCATCCGGGCGGCGGTCCTCGACGGACGGCTGGCGGCCGGCGTCGGCGCCGGCTACGCCGACAAGGTCGTCGACGACAGTCCCGCCTGGCGGGTGAGCGACGACGCGGGGGCGACCTGGCGCGATCCGATCCGGAGCGAGACCGAGGCGTTGGCCGGCACGAAGGGTCCGGTCGCCGGCCCGGTCAGCCGGGGGTGTTCGACCGCCCTGCCGACGCGTTGCTACCGGTTGGTCCCCGGTCGACTGGCGGTGGAGCAGAGCGACGACGCGGGCCGGAGCTGGCAGCACGCCTGGGGGGCGACCGAGGCACAGCGGGCCCTCCTGCGCCGGCAGTACCCGGACCCGGGGCGCGGGGAGAGGATCGCCACGCAGGAGCTGACGGTGCGGGACACCGGCGACGGCCGGCACGTCGTGCTGGTGGCCAACGGCCGCGACGGTTTCGCCGTCCGCCGGCCCGACGGGAGCTGGGAGCGGCTCGGTTTCGTCGGATCCGAGGAGGCCCGGGGATATCCGTTCGACGGGCGGCCACCGGCACTCGGCCGGAGCAGCCCGGCGGACCGGCAGGACGATCCGCTGCTGGCCCTGGCCCTGGGGCTCACGCTGGTCGCGTCGGTGCTCGCCGTGGCGGCCGGGCGGGTGGGGGTACGAGCCGGCACCGGCCGCTGGCGGCCCGTTCCCCTGGCCGTGCTCGCGGTCGCCGCCTGGGCCATGCTGTCGCTGACCTGGTCGAATCTGCTCTTCGTGTGGGTGCTGGGCCTTGTCGGGCTGGTCGCCGTCCTGCTGCCCCTGCTGGCGCTGTCCGGCCTGGCGCCCGTCGGGCTGTCGGGCGCGCGTGGGCGATGGACCGTGGAGGTGCTGCTGGCCGTCGCCCTGACCCTGGCCCTGACCGCGCTGCCGCTGGTCGGCTGGCTCTACGGCCGGCCCGCGTACCCCGTCACGGCGGTGCTGCTCGCCGTGGCGGCCACCGTGCCGGGACTGCTGCTGGGCTGGCGGGCGGCCCGGCTGGTCACGGTGCCGGTCCGCCCGGTCGAACCGCCCTGGCCGGCGCTTCCCACCGGACCGCCGCGCTGACCCCGTCGCGGCCGCCTCACCGGCGGCAGGCGGTCAGCGGGCGGCGTGGGGCAGGCGGGGGCGCGAGCGCGGCGACCCCGACCGCGACCAGGGTCAGCGCCGCGCCGAGCAGGGTGACGGGCCCCGGGCGGGAGGCCGCCGTGGGCAGCAGCAGGTCCAGCAGTACGGCGCCGACGATCTGCCCGGCGATGGTGGACAGGCCGAGCAGCAGCACGCCGGTGAACCGGACGATCGCCGCGGCGATCGCGATGAAGACGATCCCGATCGGCCCGCCCAGGTAGAGCCACGGCTCGGCCGGCGCGCCGCCCGCCGGCCAGCCCCGGAGCGCGATGTCGACGGCGAAGGCGACCAGCAGGGCCACCGTGCCGACGGAGAAGTTGACGAGCGTGGCGGTCAGCGCGCTGCCGGCGGCCATCCGTACCCGGCCGTTGACCGCCTGCTGCCAGGCGATGGCCACCCCGGCGAGCAGCGGCAGCAGGGCCAGCACGAGGGTGCCCGGGTCGCCGAGCCGGTCGCCGACGGCCAGCAGGACCGCGACCACGGTCAGCGCCGCGCCGGCCAGCCGCCGGCGCGTGACCGGCTGGCGACCGCCCGGACCGACCCCGGCCCGGTCGACCGCCAGGCTGCTGCCGGACTGGCCGGCGACCACCGCGACGGTGAAGACCGCCACGCCGAGGGTGCCGATGGTCAGCCCCTGGGCGGCCACCAAAAGCGCGCCGCACGCCCCGCCGAGGCAGTGCCACGGCCGCAACGTGCCGTCGGTGAGCGCGCCGCGCAGGGCGACCAGCCCCCGCCGCCCACCGGGGGTGGCGGGGACCAGCACCAGCAGCACCAGCAGGCCCACCCCGAACGAGACGACCGCGGCGGCGATCCCGTCGGCCAGGCGTACGCCCAACTCGCCGTTGATCCGGGACTGCACGGCCACGGCCAGCCCGGAGGCGGTCGCGAGGCCCACGCCGGTGATCCGGCGGGCCGCCGACGTGGCTGGCGTGGCCAGCGTCCCGGCGACGCTCACTCCTGCTCGGCCAGCGGGCGGCCGTCGAAGTCGACGGCCGAGTAGAGCGCGAGCTTCTCCAACCGGTGGTACGAGTCGATCACCCGGATCGTGCCGCTCTTCGAGCGCATGACGATCGACTGCGTGTACGCGCCACCGGCCCGGTAGCGGACGCCCCGCAGCAGGTCGCCGGAGGTGACGCCGGTGGCCACGAAGAAGCAGTTGTCCCCGGTGACGAGGTCGTCGGTCGTGAGCACCCGGTCCAGGTCGTGCCCGGCGGCGAGCGCCTTCTCCCGCTCCTCGGCGTCGCGCGGCCAGAGCTTGGCCTGCATCGCCCCGCCCATGCACTTCAGCGCGCAGGCGGAGATGATGCCCTCCGGGGTGCCGCCGATGCCCATCAGCACGTCGACGTCGGACTCGCCCCGGGCCGCCGCGATGGAGCCGGCGATGTCGCCGTCGGAGATGAACCGGATGCCCGCCCCGACCCGGCGGATCTGCGTGACCAGGTTGTCGTGGCGGCTGCGGTCCAGCACGCAGACCGTGACCTCGGAGACGTCGGTGCCCTTGACCTTGGCGATCCGGCGCAGGTTCTCGGCCACCCCGGCGTTGATGTCCACCACGTCGGCGTACGCCGGGCCGACGGCGAGCTTCTCCATGTAGAAGACCGCGCTCGGGTCGAACATCGCGCCCCGCTCGGAGACGGCGAGCACCGCCACCGCGTTCGGCATGCCCTTGCTCATCAGCGTGGTGCCGTCGACCGGGTCGACGGCGACGTCCACCTCCGGGCCGGTGCCGTCGCCGACGTGCTCGCCGTTGAAGAGCATCGGGGCGTTGTCCTTCTCACCCTCGCCGATCACCACGACGCCCCGCATGGGGATCGAGTTGATCAGCTTGCGCATCGCGTCGACGGCGGCTCCGTCGCCGCCCTCCTTGTCGCCCCGACCGACCCAGCGACCGGCGGCCATCGCCGCGGCCTCGGTGACCCGGACCAGGTCGAGGGCGAGGTTGCGGTCGAGATCCTGTGGGATCCGCGTCCTGGTGTTCGTCATGACGGCTCCTCCTCGCGACGTTGCGGGGCGGCAGGGTGCGGCGTCGCCGCTGCCGGGTTTGTCGCTGATCCTCACACGATCGCTCACCCGGCGCGGGGTCGGGGCGGTGATGGCCCGGATACGGCCGGTCGGGAGGCTGCGAAGATGGTGGGGTGGAAGCCGCACAGCCTGCCGATCGCGTACCCGCCGACTCGACGCCGCCGGACGGCCAGCCGCCGGTCGCCCCGACCCGGGCCGCCGCCGTACCGGAAGGGGAGCCGGCGCTGGTCGAACCCGCCGGCGCCCTCGGGGCGGCCCTGCCCGACGGCGGGGCGGAGACGGGCGAGCGGCCCGCGCCGCCGCCCGCGGTCGACACCCGCAAGTCGGAGCGCTCGCCGAAGGACATGGCGATCTCGCTGCTCGTGCTGCTGATCCCGATCGCCCTGCTGCTCGCCTTCTACCGGGGATTCCTCGGCGGCGACCAGCCGACGACCGTCGACCCGGCGCCCGCCCTCGAATCGGCGCGGGCCGCCAACGCCTTCCCGGTCAGCGAGCCGGCGGAGCTGGGCGACGGCTGGCGCACGGTCAGCGCGAACTTCCAGACCGTCGAAGGCGGGTCGAGCCTGCGCCTCGGCTATCTCACCCCGGAGGGGCGGGCCGCCCAGTTGGTGCAGAGCAGCGTGCCTCCGGAGCGGCTGCTGCCCACCGAGCTGACCGCCGAGGGGCAACCGCAGGGCCAGACGGACCTGGGCGGACGTTCCTGGCAGCGGTACACCGCCCGTGGCAACGAACAGGCCCTGGTCCTGCTCGAAC
This sequence comes from Micromonospora sp. USAFONa4, assembly GCF_057197825.1. Taxonomy (NCBI): domain Bacteria; kingdom Bacillati; phylum Actinomycetota; class Actinomycetes; order Micromonosporales; family Micromonosporaceae; genus Micromonospora; species Micromonospora sp. USAFONa4. Next base: position 4,245,684 of record NZ_CM170072.1, read on the forward strand.
CGAACCGGACCGTCATCGTGGTCGGCGACGCCCGGGACAACGAGCTGCGGCACCTGGCCTCGGCGATCCGGTAGCCCGCTCCCACAGCTGCCCCCCGGGTGTCGGTCGGATCGGCTACGCTGCCCCGGCTCACTGCCCGGCGGCTCAAGCTCGCCAGGTGCCTACTGTTTTGCGAAGAGAGACAACTGTGAACATTCGACGGTGGAGCGTCGGCGTGCTCGCCGCCACCCTGCTCGTTCCCGGCCTGACTGCCTGCAAGTCGGACGAGCCCGCGCCGACCGCTGCGGGCTCGGCAGCGTCGGCCGTGCCCGCCGACCCCAAGGAGGCGCTGCTCGCCTCCACCAAGGAGATCGAGAAGGGCAACTTCACCTTCACGCTGGCCGGTGCCGGCCTGAGCGGCAAGGGCCTGGTGCACAAGCCCAGCAACAGCGCCCAGTTCAGCATGAAGTTCGACGACGAGTCCGGCGGCATGTCGATGGGCATGGAGCTGATCTACATCGAGCCGGACAGCTGGGTGATGCTCGACCTCGGCGAGCTGGGCGCCATGATCCCGGGCGCGGAGAAGTGGAAGGGCAAGTACCAGCACCTCGACCAGTCCAAGGTCAAGGGCGCCGGCGAGCTCAGCCGCTACATGGAGGAAGTCGACCCGGCTGGCAGCGCGAAGCTGACCAAGGGCATCACCGAGGTGCAGAAGACCGCCGAGGGCAGCTACACCGGCAAGCTCGACGTGTCCGCCGCGGGCGACGCCGCCACCCTGGACGCCGACCTGGTCAAGGCCCTCGGCGCGCAGGCCAAGACGCTGCCCTTCACCGCCAAGCTGGACGCGGAGGGCCGGCTCACCGAGCTGGTGATCTCGGTGCCGGCCGCCGGTGAGACCAAGGCGCACGACATCAAGGTCACGTACGCGGACTACGGCAGCGCCACCGCCGCGCAGAAGCCGCCGGCCGACAAGGTGGTCGAGGCGTCCCCCGAGACGTACGAGATGTTCAAGAAGTAACAGCGTACGACGGGAACGGGGCGGCCTCGGCCGCCCCGTTTCCGCGTTCCGGGGTCACCCGTCCGGGGCAACCGGACATCCCGGTGATTGTGCGACGCGGCGACAGGGAACAGGAGTGGGGCGGACCCGGACCGGTCGCCCCCGGCAGCCGGCCTCAGGGGGTTCGCGCGGCGCAGCCGACGAGGTGCGTCGCCCGGTTTCCGGCCGCCGCCAGGTGCGTCGGGTGACCCATGTGGGAGACACGTATGACTGTTCGACGCCTGAGCGCCGGCCTGGTGGCCGCCGCCCTCTTCACTCCCGGCCTGGCCGCCTGCAACTCCTCCGGGACCCCGACGGCGGGCTCGTCCGCCTCCCCGACCGTCTCGGCGTCCGGCACGCCCGCGCCCTCCGGCAGCGCGGCCCCGGCGTCCGGTGACGCCAAGCAGGCGCTGCTGGCTTCCACCCGTGAGATCAGCAACGGCAACTTCCGGTTCACCATGTCCGGCGTCGGCTCGACGGCCGAGGGACGGGTGCACGAGCCCACCCAGAGCGCCGAGATGCGGGTGACGATCGGCAAGCCGACCGACGACCTGTTCATGAAGCTCGACCTCGTCCACTACAAGCCGGACAGCTGGGTGAAGGTCGAACTCGGCGGCACGACCGCCAAGAGCGTGCCGGGGGTGCAGAAGCTCAACCTCGGCAAGTACCAGCACCTGGACCAGACCCGGATCAAGGGCAACCGCAACCTCGGCTTCGACTTCGACAAGGTCGACCCCGCCGGCAGCGAGGTGCTGACGCAGGGCATCACGGAGGTACGCCAGACCGGCGACGGCGCGTACGCCGGCACGATCGACGTGTCGAAGGCGGCGGAGGCGGGTTCGGTGGACCCGACGGTGATCACGGCCCTCGGGGCGCAGGCGAAGTCGGTGCCGTTCACCGCGAAGCTCGACCCGCAGGGCCGACTCAGCGAGATGGTCATCCAGATCCCGGCCGCCGGTCAGACCAAGGCGCAGGACATCAAGATCACGTACTCGGACTACGGCAGCGCCACCGCCGCCCAGAAGCCCCCGGCGGACCAGGTCGTCGAGGCCCCCGCCGAGCTCTACAACCTCTTCAACTAACCCCACCCCCCGGCGCGCGCTCCCGCCCGCGCCGCTCCTGCCCGCGCCGATCATGCAGTTGTGGTGGGTGACACAAGGTGCAGAACGCCCTGTATCGCCCACCACAACTCCATGATCGCCGGGCGAGTCGGGGCCCCGGGCGGGGGAGGTCAGGAGGTGGGGTCCTGGCGGGCGGCGTCGATGCGGGCGCGGGCGCCGTCCAGCCAGCGCTGGCAGGTCTCGGCCAGCTTCTCGCCGCGCTCCCAGAGCGCCAGTGACTCCTCCAGCGTGGTGCCGCCGGTCTCCAGCCGCTCGACCACCGACGCCAGCTCGGCGCGGGCCTGCTCGTAGCTGAGCTGTTCGGCCTTCTTCTCGTCAGTCATCGCTGCCATCCCACCACATCGTGATCCCGTCGCCGTTCAGCGTCGACCGTCGCGGCCGGCCCGCCATCGTGTGTTCCGCTTCCGTTCAGCCGTCGACCGTCGCGGCCAGCTCGCCCTCGGCGAGGCGTACCCGCAGCGGGTCGCCCTTGCCGACCTCGGACGCGGCGCGCAGGACCTGGCCGTCGGCGCGCTGGACGATCGCGTAGCCCCGGTCGAGGGTGGCGGCGGGGGAGAGGGCGCGCAGCCGGGCCAGGGTGTGCCGCAGGTCGTCGTCGGCGGCGGCGAGCCGGTGGTCCAGACAGCGCCCGGCCCGCTGGCGCAGCCCGGTCAGGTCGGCGAGCCGCTGGTCGACCATCACCTGCGGCCGGGCCAGCACCGGTCGGGAGCGCAGGCCGTCGAGCCGGTGCGACTCGCGGTCCACCAGGTTGCGCACCGCGCGTTCGAGGCGGTGCCGGGCCTGCCGGATGACGCGCACCTCCTCGGTGAGGTCCGGAACCACGCGCTTGGCGGCGTCGGTCGGCGTCGAGGCGCGTACGTCCGCGACGTAGTCGACCAGCGGCGCGTCCGTCTCGTGGCCGATCGCGCTGACCACCGGCGTGCGGCAGGCGAAGACGGCCCGGCAGAGCGCCTCGTCGGAGAAGGGCAGCAGGTCCTCGATGCCGCCCCCGCCCCGGGCGATGACGATCACGTCGACGGTCGGGTCGGCGTCCAGCACCTTGAGCGCGTCGACGATCTGCGGGACGGCGCCCGGCCCCTGCACGGCCACGTTGACCGTGCGGAACTCCACCGCCGGCCAGCGCCGGCGGGCGTTGGTCAGCACGTCCCGCTCGGCGGCCGAGGCGCGACCCGTGATCAATCCCACCCGGTTGGGCAGGAACGGCGGCCGGCGCTTGCGCGCCCGGTCGAACAGCCCCTCGGCCGCGAGCAGCTTCTTCAGCTTCTCCAGCCGGGCCAGCAGCTCGCCGAGGCCGACCTGCCGGATCTCGTCGGCGCGCAGGCTCAGCGTGCCCCGGGCCGCGTAGAACTCCGGCTTGGCGTGCAGCACCACCCGGGCGCCCTCGCGCAGCTCGGGGGCGCCGACGTCCAGGACGTCCCGGTTGGTGGTGACCGTCAGGCTCAGGTCGGCCGACGGGTCCCGCAGCGTGAGGAAGACGGTGCTGGCGCCCGGCCGGCGGCTGATCTGCGCCACCTGCCCGTCCACCCACACCCAGCCCAGCCGGGCGATCCAGGCGCCGACCTTCTGGCTGACCACCCGGACCGGCCACGGCTCCTCGGACGTGCTCCGCCCCACCTCGCCTGTGCTCACCCGCCCACCCTACGGCCCGTCCCGGACAGTCCCGCGCGGCTCGGCCGGGGGTGGGCGGCGGGCGGCCGGCATCGCGCCGTGGTGGCGTCGCGGCGCGTGTCGCCCTCTGAGGCGGCACGTACGATGGGCGGGTGACTCAGGCTGAAGTGACGTCCCGGACCGGCAAGCGCGTGATCCTGGCCAAGCCCCGCGGCTACTGCGCGGGCGTGGACCGCGCGGTGCAGACCGTGGAGGAGGCACTCAAGCTCTACGGCGCCCCGATCTACGTACGCAAGCAGATCGTGCACAACAAGCACGTCGTGCAGACGCTGGAGGCCCAGGGCGCGATCTTCGTGGAGGAGAACGAGGAGGTGCCGGAGGGCGCCACCGTCATCTTCTCCGCGCACGGGGTGGCCCCGGAGGTCTACGAGCAGGCCCGGACCCGCTCGCTGCGGGCGATCGACGCGACCTGCCCGCTGGTCACCAAGGTGCACCAGGAGGCGAAGCGGTTCGCCGCCGAGGACTACGACATCCTGCTCATCGGCCACGAGGGGCACGAGGAGGTCATCGGCACCTCCGGCGAGGCCCCCGAGCACATCCAGCTCGTGGACGGCCCCGAGGACGCCGACCGGATCACCGTCCGCGACCCGAACAAGGTCGTCTGGCTCTCCCAGACCACCCTCTCGGTCGACGAGACGCTGGAGACGGTGGCCCGGCTCAAGAAGCGGCTGCCCATGCTCCAGTCGCCGCCCAGCGACGACATCTGCTACGCCACCTCCAACCGGCAGCACGTGGTCAAGGAGATCGCGCCCGAGTGCGACGTGATGATCGTCGTCGGCTCGACCAACTCCTCCAACTCCGTACGCCTCGTCGAGGTCGCCCTGGACGCCGGGGCGCGCGCCGGTCACCTCGTCGACTTCGCGCACGAGATCGACGACGCGTGGCTGGAGGGGGCGCGCACGGTCGGCCTGACCTCGGGCGCCAGCGTTCCCGACCAGCTCGTCCAGGAGGTGCTCGCCCACCTCGCCGCGCGTGGCTTCACCGACGTCGACGAGGTGGTGACCGCCAACGAGCGGCTGACCTTCTCGCTGCCGCAGGAGCTCAAGCGGGACATGAAGGCCGCCGCCGCGGCGCGTGGCTGACCGGCGGGAACGGTGGGCGGTCCCGCTGCGTCAGACCAGGGTATGAGGACTCTTCGGCTCGCGGTCTCCGCGCTGGCCGTCTGCGTGGCGCTGAGCGCCTGCGGCGGGCAGGACGGTACCGGCGACACCCCCACCCCGACCCCGACGGGAGCGCAGCCGGTGACCAGCCCGCCCAGCCCTGATCCGAGCAGCTCCGCGGTCCCGCCGACCCCCGGCGACCCGGTGGACCCGACGGGGCCGGCCCTGCCCCCGCCCACGAGGCCCAGCGGCGGGCCGACGAAGACGCCGCCGGCCGGCGGCACCACCCTGACCGGGACCGTCACCTCCGGGGTGGAGCCCAACTGCCTGCTGCTCGACAACTACCTGCTGGTGGGCGGCCCGCGTGACCTGCTGAAGCCGGGCACGAAGGTCACGGTCACCGGCCGGGTCCAGCGCGACCTGCTCACGACCTGCCAGCAGGGCACGCCCTTCCTGGTCGAGACCGCCCGCCGGGGCTGACCGGCACCGCACCGCGAGGGCTGGTCGGTGTACCCCGCGCGTGCCGACCGGCACCGCCCGCCGGGGCTGAGCGGACGGCCGTCCGCCACACGTGGGTGCGCCTGCCCACCAGGGGCGAGCGCGTCCGCCCGTGGCCGCGTCGGGCGGCCCGAGCCTCCTGCGTCGCGACGGAGGGCACCGCAACGGGCGGAGCCCGCCCCCGGGTGGGGACGGGCTCCGGTGTTCCGGTGCGGGACGGGTCAGTTCACGGCGCCGATGGAGACGGCACCGCGGCCGACGACCGCGCCCTCGGTGGTCACCACGGACAGCTCACCGAAGAGCGCCCGACCGGCGACCGGGGTGGACTGGGCGGTCACCGTACCGGTGAGGGTGGCGGTGGCGCCGTGGGCCAGGTTGAGCGGGGTGGCGGGCGCCGAGAGGCTGCCCAGCGCCGCCGCGGAGAACGAGTCCCGGTAGTCGTAGGCGGTGCTGCCACCGGCCCCGTCCACCGCGTAACCCTCGACGACCACCCGGTAGGTGCCCGCCGGCGGGTTGTTGATGGTCACGGCCTCCTCGGAGTCGCCGTCGGCGGCCCGACCGACCTCCGTGGCGCCACGGAAGACGTAGAGGTCGAGGTCGGCCGCGGCGCTGGCCGGGTTGCCGATCCGGGCGGTGAAGCGGGTCGCGCCCGCCGGCACCTCCACGGTGTACTCCTGCGACGAGCCCTCGGCGATGGTGGGCCGCTCAGCGTGGACGCTGGAGAGCGGACCGCCCTGACCGGTCACCGCGACCGGGCCGAAGGTGTTGGTCAGCGACCAGGTCACCGGGGTCGCCGCACCGGCGGTGACCGACGGCAGCTCGACCACGGCCGGCTCGACCGCGACACCCTGCACCCGCGCCGTGAGCTGGAACGGGTTGTTCAGCGACGGCGAGGTCCGACGGGACTCCACCTCGATCTCCCAGACCCCGGCGATCGGGTTCTGGTAGTCGCGCTCCTGCGGCTTGCAGGCGTTGGCGTCGGAGAAGTTGGTGTAGCAGGCGAGGCTGGAGGTGCTCTCCACCGGGACGCCGTACGGGTTGAACGCGATGAACCGCGTCTGCGAACCGGTGGCGATGCCCGACAGGTTCACCTGGAGGGCGCCCGTGCCCGGCGGAACCGTCACGAAGTACGAGGTGAAGCCGTTCCGGTCGACCGAGCCCTCGGCCGAGAAGGAGAAGTTCGGCTTCTTCACGTCGTTCGAGGCGACGACGACGGTGGAGACCTCGAAGTCGATCACCGAGGTGTCCGGGTCGTCGATCGTCATGATCGCGCCGTGCGCGCCGGCGGTGGCGGGCTTGGCGGTGACCGGGACGGTGACGGTCTTGTTCAGCGGGAGCGAGACGGTCTTCGGCGCCGTGAAGGTGCCGTCGTTGCCGCGCAGACCCACGTTGTGCTTCACGGTGCCGGCCGGCCCGCTGGTGCGGGTGAGCTTGACCTGGTAGCTCTTCGACTGGCCGATCCGCTGCCCACCCTCGGTGGATGCGCAACGGTTGTAGAGGCCGGTGCCCAGGTTCGGGGTGCCCAGCTGACCGGACAGGACGGTGCAGACCGGGGCCTCGGAGGTGTAGGAGCGCGTCTCCACGCCCTTGCGCAGCAGCTTCCACGCGCCCGGCACGTTGAACATGCCATAGCCCTGGCCGTACGTCGGGACGTCCTTGATCGGCTTGGCCGAGCTGTAGATCGCCCGGCGCAGCGCGGCCGGGGTGACGCCCTTGTCGGTCGCCTTGGCGGCCGACAGCAGCAGCGCGGCGGCGCCGGCGGCCTGCGGGGAGGCCATCGAGGTGCCGTTCAGCATCGCGTAGCCCGGGGGCAGCAGGTAGCCGGCCTCGGGGACGGCGTTGCCGGCCTGCCAGGTCGGGGCGGTGGAGATGGCCGAGCCGGGGGCGGCGATGTTCGGCTTGATGCCGCCGTCCTCACGCGGGCCCCGGGAGGAGAAGTTGAACAGCGCGTTCTTCGTCTTCACCGCGGAGCCGTAGTTGGCCAGCCAGGTGTCCTTGCTGATGCTCGCCGCGACGCTGACCACGTTGGCGGCCACCGACGGGTCGCCGATGGTGTTCAGGCCCGGGCCGGAGTTGCCGGCCGAGATGAACATCTGCACGCCGTAGGTGGTGATCAGGTTGTTGTACAGCTCGGCGCGGGCGTTGTTGCCGTCGTTCAGCGCCGGCAGACCGCCGATCGACATGTTGACCACGTCGACCTTGCGGTTGATCACCAGGTCGGCCATGCCGGTGGTGAGGGCGGCGTAGGTGCAGCCGCCACCCCACGAGCAGGCCCGTGCGGAGACCAGCTTGGCGCCGGGCGCGGCACCGTCGAAGGCGCCGTTGCCGAGCATGTCGTTGGCGGCGGTGATGCCGGCGACGTGGGTGCCGTGGGTGCTCTCGACGATGCCGATGTTGACGTAGTCCACCAGGCCGGGACCGCCGATGGGGGCGGTGTCCACGTCCTCGCGGTACTCGACCACGAACGGGATCCGCTCGACCACCGGGGTGGCCGGGTTGTCGGTGCCGAAGTGCCCGACATCGAACTTCTCCTTGTACGGCCGCATCAGGGCGTCGTCGGTGAAGTCGTTGTTCTGGTTGACGTCCACCCAGATGTTGTGGGTGGCCGGGTCGTAGAGGATGCCGAACGTGTCGGTCCGGTCCCCGTCGCGGTTGACGTCACCCGCCGGGTCGCTGGCGGCCGTGATCGACTCGCTGAACCGGTTGAACCGGTAGGTGCCCGCCGGGGCCTTCCAGGTCGCGCCACCGGAGGTGAACGTCGGCCCGGTGACCTCGGTGAGCATCGGGCGCCAGGTGGCGTCCTCGAACGGGTCCGTCGCGGTAACCCAGTCGACGATCTTCCGCTCGCCCGTGGTGGTCTTCTGCAGCGCCGGGTGACCGAGGTCCACACCGGAGTCCATGATGCCGATCGTGACGCCGCGACCGTCCCACTGGGGGTTCTTGGCGACGAAGTCGACCGCGCCGATCTCGTTGGTCGGCATGTAGGGGTTGGCGGCCGGGGTGTCGGCCCCGGGGCCGGCCAGCGTCGTGGCCTGCTTCGCCGCCTTCCTGCCGGAGGGGGCGACCTCGGGCGTCGGGTCGGGCAGCTGGATGGTCTCGTCCAGGTCGACGGCGGAGACGCCGGGCAGCGTGGCCGCCTTGACCACCTTGGAGGTGGGGACCTTGGCCAGGACGTAGCCGATGCTGTCGTACCGCTCGGTGACGGCCGCGCCCAGGTTCTTGAGGTCGGCGGCGACGTCCTTCGCCTCGCCCTTCTTGGTGGCCACGATCAGGGTGACGGTCGGGGCCTTCTTCGCCTCCGCCTCGGCGAGCAGCTTGGCGTCGTGCGAGCCCAGCGCCTCCACAGGGGTGGCCTGGGACGCGTCGGGTGCGGCGGTCGGCGCGGCGCTCGCGGTGGCGGCACCACCGGCCACCGTCACCGCGCTGGCCGCCACGACCGACGCGAAGAGCGCGGCGGAGGTCCGCCGGCTCAGGTTTCGGGGTTTGCTCACGTTCTCTTTCCTCCAGAGAACAGGGCCCTCAGATGCAGGGCACGCGTGAGGCGAATCCTTCGCGCTGCCGCTGGTCACTGTCACTACCGTGGAGTTCGTTGTGACCACTTCGTGACATGGGCAAGCGTCCATTGTCACATCGGCGATGATAGGTATCGGCCGTCAGTCCAGTGCCGACCGACCGGTCGGCGCCCCGGCCTCGGCGTTTCCGAGCAGTTCCGGGGCCTGCGGCTGACGGGGCGCCAGCTCGACCTGCGCGGGCGCGGCCAGCTCCTGGTCGGAGACCCCCAACTCGGCGAGCTTGCGGGCGCTGACCAGCACGCGCGCCTCCAACGACCCCACGGCCCGGTTGTACGCGGTCACCGCGCCGCCGAGCGACGAGCCGAGCTTGCCGACGTGCTCGCCCAGGGTCGACAGTCGCCCGTAGAGCTCGCGGGCCAGCGAGTGCACCGCGACCGCGTTGCGCGCCAGCGCCTCCTGCCGCCACGAGTAGGCGACCGTACGCAGCAGTGCAATCAGGGTGGCTGGGGTCGCCAGCACCACGTTGCGGGCGAACGCGTGCTCCAGCAGCGTCGGGTCGCGTTGCAGCGCGACGTCGAGGAACGGGTCGGCCGGCACGAAGAGCACCACGAACTCCGGCGTGCTGTCGAACGCGGCCCAGTAGGTCTTGGCGGCCAGCGCGTCGACGTGCGCGCGCAGGTGTTTCGCGTGCGCGTCGAGGTGGGTGTCGCGGCCCCGCTCGTCGCGGGCCTCCATCGCTGTCAGGTAGGCGTCGAACGGCGCCTTGGCGTCCACCACCACCGACCGGCCGCCGTGCAGCCGGACCACCAGGTCGGGACGGACCCCCTGGTGGTCGGTGGCGGCGGTGACCTGCTCGGAGAAGTCGCAGTGCTCCAGCATGCCGGCCGCCTCGACGATCCGGCGCAACTGGTGCTCGCCCCAGCGGCCCCGCACCTGGGGTGCCCGCAGTGCCGCCACCAGCTGCTTCGTCTCGGTACGCAGCTCGCCCGAGACCGTGCTCATTGCCCGGACCTGTTCCCGCAGCTCGGCGTACGCGTCGACGCGGTCGTGCTCCAGCTCGGCGACGCGCTGCTCGTAGCGGCGCAGCGTGTCGTGCAGCGGGGCGACGGCGCGGGCCACCGCCTCCTGGGACTGCGCGGTGGCCTCGTAGCTCAGCGCCCGCATGGACTGTTCGAGCCGCCCCTCGCCCTCCCGGGTTGCCCGCAGCGTGGCGTCCAGCCGGGCGATCTCGGTCGCCGAGCGGGTCCGGGCGGCGTACCAGCCCGCCGCGCCCCCGGCGGAGAGGCAGACGATCACCACGGCCAGCGTCGAGAAGTCCACCCCCGGAGCTTGCCAGACCGGCGCGCCACGCGCCGCCGTGCCGCTCTCGTCGCACCCGCCGCCTTTGTCGCGGATGGACGTTGTGGCCGATCGTGCCGAGCGGCGTGGCGGGGTGGGGCCGTTCCGGGGCAGACAGGAAGCGGCGACATGGCTCAGAGTGACGATAGGGACTCGGAGGGAGACGGCATGGCTGGGTGGTTGCGTCCCGTACGGACACTCGTCGCGGCGGCGGCGGGAGTCCTCCTCGCCGGCCTCGCCGCGCCGGTCGCGGTGGTCGCCGCGCCGCCCGGCGGCACCATCGGCTGGCGGGACCTCGGGACGCTGGGCGGCGACTGGAGCGTCCCCGTCGGGCTCACCGACTCCGGGCTGGTCCTCGGCGACAGCCAGACCGCCGACGGCCGCATCCATGCGTTCGTGTGGCGGGACGGGACCCTGACCGACCTGGGCACGCTGGGCACGGACAGCCACGGCGCCGCCGTCAACGAGCGGGGCGTGGTGGTCGGCACCACCGTCCTGGCCGACGGGCGGACCAGGCCGTTCCGGTGGCGCGACGGCGTCATGACCGACCTCTCCGCCGTCCACGGGCCGTCCTCGGCCGTCGGCGTCAACGAGCGCGGCGAGGTGATCGGCACTAGACACACCGACGACAGCGGCCAGTACGGCCGGGCGTTCCGCTGGCGCAACGGGATCAGCACGGACCTGCCCGGTCGCGGTGGCGACACCCTCGCGGCGGCCATCAACGACCGCGGCGACGTCGTCGGCTTCACCAACAGCGCGGACGGGGCCAGCACCGAGGCGGCGCTGTGGCGCGACGGCAGGCTGGTCCGGCTGACGCCGCCGACCAGCTCGACCAGCATGGCCACCGGCATCAACGACCGGGGCCAGGTGGTCGGCACCATGCGGGTCGACGGCTCCGGATGGCACGCCTTCCTGTGGTACGACGGTGTCTTCACGGACCTCGGCACCCTCGGCGGCACCGACAGCTACCCGGTGGGCGTCAACGGGCGCGGGCAGGTCGCCGGCAGCGCGCAGACCCCGACGGACATGCGCGCCGTGCGGTGGCACCACGGCGTCGTCACCGATCTGGGCACCCTCGGCGGCTCGTACAGCCAGGCCATGGCGATCAACGCCGCCGGCACCGTGGTCGGCGAGGCGACCGTCGCCAGCGGCGCGAAGCACGGCGTGGCCTGGGCACGGGGCCGCAGCGTCGACCTCGGCCCGCTGGATCTCGGCCGCTCCGGCGGCCGGGTGGGCTTCGTCAACGACCGGGGGCTCGTCGCCGGCCAGCTGGCGGCCACCGGCGGCGACGTGCACGCCGTCGTGTGGAACCTCGACCGGCGACACTAGCCCGGCCCGGCCCGGCCCGCCCCGGCCCTTGCCCGACCCGCGCCGCCGAGCTGCGTCGATCGGAGGCGTGGTGCTGGCCTGGCCTGGGTAACGTCGCAGACATGAGATATCTGCCGCTGCTCATCCTCGTGGTGCTGCTGGTGGGTGCGGTCGTCTGGTGGCGCCGGGAGAGCGCCGCCCGCGCGGAGCGCCGCCTCGCCGACGCGCGGGCCGACGCCCAGCGCTGGTACGAGCGGCTCGGCGGCCAGGTGATGAACCTGCACGGCGACCACCCGGCCGTGCGGCAGGCGCTGGTCGACGCCGGCGAGCGTTACAACGCGGCCGGCAGCCAGCTGGAGCAGGCCCGCAGCGTCGAGCAGTATCGCCTGGCCCGGGAGACCTCGCTGGAGGGGCTGACCTACGCCCGGGCGGCCCGGGTGGCGCTCGGCATCGACCCCGGCCCCGAGCTGCCCCCGCTGGCCGCCGCGCAGGGCGCCGGGCAGCTCACCCGGGAGCGTCAGGTCGACGTGCAGGGGCAGACCTTCAAGGCCGGCCCGCAGCCCGGCCGCGACACCCCCTACTACTACCCGGGCGGGCGCTACCAGGGCCGGCCGGTGCCGGCGGGCTGGTACTCCACCCCGTGGTGGAAGACCGCACTGGGCGCCGGCGCGGGTGTCCTCGGCGGCGTGCTGATCGCCGACGCGCTCTTCTCGCCCGGCTTCGGCGACCCAGGGTACGGCTACGAGGCCGGCTACCAGGAGGGCTTCGGCGACGGCACCGGCTTCGGCGAGCAGGGCGGTGACTTCGGCGGCGGCGGTGACTTTGGCGGCGGCGGTGACTTTGGCGGCGGCGGAGATTTCGGGGGCGGCGACTTCGGCGGCGGCGACTGGTAGGGCCGACACCGACGGCACGACCGACACCGACGGCACGACCGACACCAACGGCACGACCGGCACCGGCGGCGCTGGCCGGCTCGGCGGCGACGTAAAGGAAGGGCACCCTCCGCTGCGGGAAGCGCGGAAAGGTGCCCTTCCTTACACCTCAGCCCGTGTTACGCATGCCGGCGGCGATGCCGTTGACCGTGGTCAGCAGCGCCCGCTCCAGCGCCGTACCGTCGCTCGGCGCACGCCGGCCGCCCGGTGCCGTGGCCACCGCCCGGCCCGCCGCCCCGGACTCCCGGTACTGGCGCAGCAGGGCCACCTGGAGGTGGTGCAGCGGCTCCAGGTACGTGTCGCGGACGGCCAGGGTGCGCTGGAGCACCGGGGAGTTCTCCAGCAGGGCCGGCGAGGAGGTCACCGCCAGCACCTCCTGCTTGGTCAGCTCGTACTCCTGCTCGATCTTGTGGAAGATCGGGTGGAGCTTCTTCGGCACCAGGGTCTCGACGTAGCGGCGGGCGATGCTCAGGTCGGTCTTGGTGAGCATCATCTCGACGTTCGACAGGAAGGTGCGGAAGAAATGCCAGTTGCGGTGCATCTCGGCCAGCACGTCCTCCAGCCCCGCCTCGCGGGCCGCGGCCAGGCCGGAACCGACCCCGAACCAGCCGGGCACGATCTGCCGGGTCTGGGTCCAGCCGAACACCCACGGGATGGCGCGCAGCCCGGCGAGCCCGGCCCCTGTGTTCGGCCGTTTCGCCGGGCGGGAGCCGATGTTCAGCGCGCCGAGCAGCTCCGTCGGCGTCGACGCCCAGAAGTACGCGGGCAGGTCCGGGTCCTCGACCAGCGACCGGTACGACCGGAAGGCCGAGTCGGAGACCAGCTCCATGGTGGCGTCCCAGCGTTCCAGCATCTCGGCGGGCTGCCGGGGCGCGGTGTGCAGCAGGGTGGCCTGGAGCACCGCGGCCAGGGTCAGCTCCAGGTTCTCCCGGGCCAGCGACGGCAGGGAGTACTTGTCGGAGATGACCTCGCCCTGCTCGGTGACCTTGATCGCGCCGTCCAGGGTGCCGTACGGCTGGGCCAGGATCGCCTCGTGCGTGGGCCCGCCGCCGCGACCCACCGTGCCGCCGCGGCCGTGGAACAGCCGCAGGTGTACGCCGTGCCGGGCCGCCACGTCGCGCAGCGCGCGCTGGGCCCGGTGGATGGACCACTGGCTCGTGGTGATGCCGGCCTCCTTGTTGGAGTCGGAGTAGCCCAGCATCACCTCCTGCACGTCGCCCCGCGCCGCCACCAGCGCCCGGTACGCGGGCAGTGAGAGCAACTCGTCGAGGAGTTCGCCGCCCGTGTTCAGCTCGGCCGGGGTCTCCAGCAGCGGCACGAAGCCGATCCGGGACCGGCCGCTGTGCACGTCGATCAGGCCGGCCTCGCGCGCCAGCACCACGGCGGCGAGCACGTCGTCCACGCCGAGCGTCATCGAGACGATGTACGACTCGATGACCTCGCTGCCGAACCGGTCCTGCGCCTCGCGGATGGTGCCGAACACGTCGAACGTCTTGCGGGTCGCCTCGGTCAGCGGGGTGTCCAGCGTGGAGAGCGGCCTGCGACCGGTCAGCTCGTCGGCGAGCAGCTTCGTGCGTTCCTGCCGGCTCAGCGACGGGTAGTCGGAGACCTCGCCGACGGCCGCGTAGAGCTGGGCGAGCACCGCGTGGTGCGCCTCGGCGTGCTCCCGGACGTCCATGGTCGCCAGGTGCAGCCCGAACGCGGAGACCGTACGGATGGTCGAGGCGAGCCGGCCCACGGCGGTGAGCTGGCCGGCGTTGCGGGCCAGCGAGGCGCGCAGCAGCTCCAGGTCGGCGACCAGCTCGGCGGAGCCGCGGTAGTCCCGGCCGGGCACGTGCGCGGTGCCCTGGCGCAGCCGCTGCCGGGTGTTGGCGAGCTTCGCCTTCACGCAGCGGGCCTTGAGCCGGTAGGGCTCCTCGGCGTTGACCCGGCGGAACCGGGCCGCCACCTCGGGCAGCGCGTCCAGGTCGGCGGCGAGGCTCGCGGAGAGGTCGAGCGACACCCCGCGCAGCCGCCGGGACACCGACACCTCGTCGATCAGGTGGTCCATCGCCTGCTCGGTGGCCGCGATGCCGTGCTCGTGCTGGATGGTCAGCACCTCGCGGGTCACCGCCGGCGTGACGAACGGGTTGCCGTCGCGGTCGCCGCCGATCCAGGTGCCGAAGGACAACGGCCGGGCGGTCGGGGAGGTCTCCACGCCGAGGGTGCGCAGCGTGTCGGCGAGATCGTCGAGGACCTGCGGGGCGGCCTCGGCGTACAGGTCGCGCAGGTAGTAGATGGCGTTGCGGGCCTCGTCGGTCGGGTCCGGCCGGTCCAGCCGCAGCTCGTCGGTCTGCCACATCAGGTCGAGCAGTTCCGCGAGGCGGCGGTTGGCCGGGCCCTCGTCGCTGGCGCCGTAGAGGATCGCGTTCGCGGTCTCGGTGTCCAGCTCGTCGGCGATGGCGCGCAGCTTGGACAGGATCGACCGGCGGGCCGCCTCGGTCGGGTGGGCGGTGAAGACGGGCCGTACCGCCAGCCGCCGGGCCGCCGCGGCGATCTCCTCGGCCGGCACCCCGCGCTCGGCGATCATCTTGGCCGCCTGGTCCAGCCAGCCGCCCTGCACCGCCCGGCGGCGCCGCAGCTCCCGGGCGCGGTGCACCTGCTCGGTGATGTTGGCCAGGTGGAAGTAGGTGGAGAAGGCGCGGGCCAGCTTGGTGCCGGTGGTGACGTCCAGGCCGGCGAGGCGCTGCGCGGCGGTGGGCGCGTCCGAGCGCACCTGGGCGCGGATCTCCTCGACGAGGTCGAGCAGCGGCCGGCCCTCCTGGCGGGCGAGGGTCTGCCCGAGCAGGGTGCCGAGGCGGCGGATGTCGGCCCGCAGGGCGGCGTCGGGGCCGTCGTGGTCGTGCTGGTCGGTCACGATGCGCTCCTTACGCGAGTACGAAGGACAGCGCTGTCCGACTCCTTGGATCGTATCCGCGTCCCCCGCCGGGAAGGAGGGGACCCTTGCAATCGTCTGCGGTACAGGAAAGGGCCCTTCCTGGCATCTCAGCCGGCGCCAGGCGCATCTGCGCTGGTGGGGCCGGGTGCGGGGCGTCGGCCCGCGCGACGGCGGGCCTGGAACGGGGTGGCGCTGAGCACACCCGCCACGCCCAGCGCCGTCCAGATGGTGAGCCCGGCGATCGGCCAGCCGGTCGACCGGCGGTCGAAGTAGACGACGGACTTGAGCAGGTCGGTGGCGAGACCCGGCACGTTCCACCGGTGCATGCCACGCAGCCAGGTCGGCAGGAACTCGGGGGCGTAGATGCCGCCGGAACCGGGGTTGCCGAGCACGACCAGCAGCAGGATCACCAGCCCGGTGCCGAACAGCCCCAGCCAGCCCTGCACCGCCGAGGCGATCATCGCCGCCGCGAGGACCGCCAGCGACCCGCTCGCGGCGACGCCGACCAGGTCGTGGTCCCAGACGTCCAGGACGGGTCCCACCACGATCGCGCCGGCGGCCCCGAGCACCAGGCTGTAGCCGGCCAGCGCGGCGATCCGCAGCCCGGCGCGGCGCAGGCTGCGTGGGGCGGTGCCGTTGCCCAGGCCGAGCACGGTGGCGGCGAGGTAGCCGCCCAGCACGTACCCGACGGCCAGGTAGAACGGCACGAGCCCGCGCGGATCGGTCGCGGCCACCGGCACCTCGTCGGTGACCCGCAGGGGCAGCTCCGCCTGCCGGGCGGCGGTGTCGAGGACCCGGACGACGACGTCGGTGGCGGCCGGCGCGGCGGCGCTCGCGATGGTCAGCACCAGTCCGCCCTCGGCGCCGCTGGCGAGCACCCCGTACACCTCGCGGGTGAGCAGACCGTCGTCGGCGGCGCGCGGGTCGGCGTACTCGACGGCGTCGAGGGCGCCGCTCTGGTTGCGTACGGCGGCGAGGACGGCCTGTGCCTTCTGGTCGCCGCGCACCACCCCGACCGGCACGTCGCGGGGCGTGGGACGGTGCAGCGCGCCGACGTACGCGGTGATGAACGCGGTGGCGAGCACCAGGGTGCCGAGCAGCAGCGCGGCGGTACGCGGCAGCCCGTCGCGCATCTCCTGGTCCACGCCGCCAGCCTAGGGCGGCCCGTGCCCGGTATGTGGTGTTTCCGCGCCCGCCCGGGACAACCGCCGATCAGGTGAGCTGGCAGCGGCCCGCGCTGTAGTGGGCGACCGCCGCCATGATCTCCGCCTCGGACCGGTCCGCGAAGTTGAGCGTGGCGACCAGCCCCGAGCCGTAGAAGGCGCTCAGGGTCGCGCTGTCGAGCGCCGTGAACGCCCCGAGGTGCTGGAGCACCCGCGCGTCGCGTGGCGTGACCACCAGCATCTTCTCCAGGCTCCACCGGCGCCGGGAGATCCGCGCGACGCCCTCCCACGGCAGCCAGATCGCCTGGCCCCGGGTCGGCCGGGTGCGGATCCAGAGCCCGGCCGGGCCGAGCGCCAGCACCGGGCCGCCGGACCCGATCAGCCAGAGCTGGATCCCCAGCGGCAGGGCGACCAGGGCCAGCAGGCAGCCGACCACGCCGAGGATCGCGACCACGGACTGGGAACGCAGCTGCGGATCGGACGAGTTCACCATGCCGAGACCGGCGCAGCAGGCGATCGGGAGGATGAGGAGCAGCACCACCCCCGTCATCAGCAGGCCGCGTTTCGCGACGTTGGGCCGTACCACGAAGGGCTGGTCCTCCGGGATGCGCCTGGTCACCGGCGGCGGCACGGGGCCTGCCCACGGGCCGCCGTGCGGTGGGCCGTGGTGGAAGGGCTGCGGCGGATGTCCGGCGGGGGTGCTCACGCGGCCTCCGAATACTCGATCAACTTCGGCGGGGCCAGCCTAGAGGCCGTCCGCCAGCGTCCCGACGGGTCGGAGCAGCGGAAAACCGGTGGAGCCGGTCGGTAGCGTCCGATCATGACGTCGCCGAACTATCCCCCCAAGCCCCGACCGGGAGACCGGGTCGCGGTCGTCTCACCGTCCGCCGGCCTGCCGGCCCTCTTCCCCCACGTGTACGAGTTGGGGCTGCGCCGGCTGCGCGAGGAGTTCGGCCTGGAACCGGTGGAGTACCCGACCACCCGGGTACTCGGCGCCGACCCGCGCGACCGGGCCCGGGACCTGACCGCCGCCTTCGCCGACCCGACGATCGCCGCCGTGCTCGCCACGGTGGGCGGGGACGACCTGATCACGGTCACCCCGCACCTCGACGACGCCGTGCTGCGGGCCAACCCGAAGCCGTACTTCGGCTACTCCGACAACACCAACGTCCTCAACCACCTGTACCGGCTGGGCGTCGTGTCGTACCACGGCGGGTCCGTGCTCGTGCACCTCGGCCGGCCTGGCAGCCCGCACCCGCTGACCTTCGACTCGCTGCGCGCGGCCCTCTTCACCTCCGGCTGGTACGACCTCACGCCCGCGCCGCAGTGGGGCGACCGGCCGAACGACTGGCAGGACCCGGCGACGCTGGCCGACGAGCCGGAGATGCTCCCGGGCGAGGGCTGGCGCTGGCAGGGGCCGTCGACGGTCATCGAGGGGCGAACCTGGGGCGGCAACCTGGAGATCCTGCACTGGCTGCTGGCCGCCGACCGGGTCCCTGCCGCCGGGGACCTGGCCGGGTCGGTGCTGATGGTCGAGACCTCCGAGGAGCTGCCCCCCGCCACCGAGGTGTTCCGGATCATGCGCAACATGGGGGAGCGCGGCCTGCTCGCCGGCTTCCCGGCGGTCCTCGTCGGCCGGCCGAAGGCGTGGGACTTCACCCGGCAGCACACCCCCGACGAGCGGCGGGACTGGGCGGCGGCGCAGCGGGAGGCGGTGACCCGGGCGCTCGCCGCCTACCGCCCCGACGCGGTGGTGGTCTTCGACGTCGACCTCGGCCACACCGACCCGCAGCTGATCGTCCCGTACGGCGGCGAGATCCGCATCGACGCGACCACCCGACAGATCTCGGTCCGCTACTGACCCACCCGGCCGTGGTGCCGGTGGCAGGCTGCTGGTCGTCGATCAGGCGGGATCGAGGACCGCGAAGGCCCGTACCGGGAAGGTGCCCATGCCGGCCACCATCGGTGGGGCGGCAGTGAACCGGAAGCCGGTCGGGGGCAGCGCGTCGAGCCCGGTCAGGTGCTCCACGATCGGCACGCCGGCGGCCAGCAGGGCGCTGTGCGCCGGTCGCTCGCCGGCCGCCGCCGGGCTCATGTCGTCGACGTTGATCGAGTCGATGCCGACCAGGGCGGCGCCCGCCTCGACCAGGGTCCGGGCGCCGTCGCCGGTGAGGTAGGGCGCCTCCGGTGCGCCGTACCGGTCCGTGCCGAAGTGCGCCGACCAGCCCGTGTGCAGCAGCACCGCGTGCCCGGCGACGTCGTACGGCGCCAGCAGCAGCCGGTCCACCGCGCGGGTGCCGGCCGGTACCCGGACCACGACGCCGGGCAGGTCGGCGAGGCGGTCCAGCGGGGTGCCGGCGAGGTCGGCGCCCCCGGCGAAGCGGTGGGCGGGCGTGTCCACGTACGTGCCGGTGTTGGCGATCATGTCGATGCGCCCCACCTGGAACTCGGTGCCGGGGGCGTAGTTGGCGCGGGACGCCTCCCGGGTCAGCCACTCGGTGATCCGCGGCGCCGGCCAGCCCGGCAGGGTGGTCATGCCGTCGGTGACGACGTGGCTCAGCTCGACCAGCCGTCGCCGGGAACCGTCGTCCGGGCCGGCCCCGGCGGCCACACCCCGGCCGCCCTTGTGCGGCTCCTCGATGATCGTCCGGCCGGTGATGCGTACCTCGGCCACCATCAGCAGCCCGAGGTGGCGGACGAACAGCGCCGCCAGCTCCTCGTCGGTGATGTCGCGGCCGGGGATGTCCAGACGGAAGCCGTCGGTCCGCAGCCCGCCGCCGTTGGCGAAGGTGACCTCCGCGTCGAACTGTGCCCGCCACTGGTTGCCCATCAGCGCAGCCGATCACGGCCGGCCATCCCCGTCAAGATCCTTCGAGCGTGCCGCCCCGCGCCCACCGGAGTGCCGTACAGGGGGGTGTACGGCACCACCGGCGGGCGGCGACGGCGCCTCGCCGTCGCCGAGGTTGCAGCCGGGTGGAGCTGCGGGCCTCCCCGAACAGGTCCGCGCACCCCGCGACCGCGATCCGGCGGCTCGATCCCGGCTGACGGATTCCATCTTCGGCCGCCGGGCGGGCCCGGGTCTTGAACATCGATGCTCGGTTGACCGCCGACTCAGACCCCGCCGACCCGGCCCGAACGCAGGGACGGCGGGTGGGGGGTGAGGGCGGGGTCAGGGCCGTCGGGTGTGGGTGAGGAGTCGGCGCAGGTGGGCCGGGGGGTGGCCCACGTGGTCCCGGACCACCCGGGTGAGGTGGGCCTGGTCGGCGAAGCCGTGCTCCGCCGCCACCGTGCGCAGCGGCCGTTCGTCCGACTCGGCGAGGGTGTCCAGCACCGCCCGGACCCGCAGCCGGTTCCGGTAGGCGGTGAGGCTGCTGCCGGTGACCCGGTGGAACACCCGGCTCAGGTGGTGCGGGGAGGCGCCCACCTCGCGGGCCACCTCGTCGAGGCCGAGCGAGTAGTCGCCGGCGGTGAGCACCTCGCGGGCCCGGTCGGCCAGGCGACGGTGGGCGGCCTGGGTGGCGGGCCGCCGGCTGACCGCCCGTGCCAGGTCCGTCCCCGGCTCGTCCAGGGCACCGGTACGGCTGAGCACCCCGTCGAGGAAGCGGTGCAGCCGTTCCGTCATCTCGAAGTGGTCCAGTCCCCGCCGGAACTCCGCGATGAGCATCCGGTGTGCCAGGTCGAGTGACGCGTCGGAGGTGCCCTCCCAGCCGGCGGTCTCCAGCCAGCGGGCCCCGTCCGGGCGCCCGGCCAGCACCGCCGGGTCGACCTGCACGCAGGTGTACGAGTCGCCGCAGCCCAACGGGTGGGACACGGACATCTCGTCGCCGGGCCGGGTGATCAGCACGGAGGTGGCGTCCGAGAAGGTCGTACGACCGTTGAGCCGCCGTCGGTAGGCCCCCGACCGCCCGAGGATGAGGTTGTGGAACCTCTCGACGGCGGGCTCGGTCCAGCCGTGGCTCTCGACGATGCAGCGCACCTCGTAGATCAGGATGCCCTCCGGGTGACCCAGCACCCGCCACCGGCCGGGCGTGGTCTTGCGGCGTGGATCGCTGCCGGTTCCCTCAGGCATCCGTTCTCCCCCCGGGTGGCCCTGCGCCGATTGTCGACGATCCAACCTACGCGGGGGTGGTTCGTCCGACCGGAGAGATAGTGTCGACCGGTGGCCCCCCGTCCAGCCGGACGAGGGGTGATCGTCGTGTCCTCCCGCTGGAAGTGATCTCATGCTCACCGGTCTGTTCTCCGCCGCCCTGGCCGACCCGGGGCTGGCCCGGGCACGTGACCTGGCGCGCTCCGGTGCCGCGCAGGTCGACGGCCTCGACATCACCGCCCCGCCCGCGCTGCGCCCCTTCGCGGTCGCGGCGGTCGCCGCCGACCAGGCCGGCGACGGCGGGCCGGGCGGCGGCGCGGGTCGTCCGGTGCTCGCCGTGACCGCCACCACGCGGGAGGCCGACGACCTGGCCGCCGGGCTGGGCAGCCTGCTCCCGCCCGAGCAGGTGACGGTCTTCCCGTCGTGGGAGACGCTGCCGCACGAGCGCCTGTCGCCCCGCTCCGACACGGTCGGCCGTCGGCTGGCCGTGCTGCGCCGGCTGGCGCACCCCGGTTCGGCCGACGCGCACGGTCGCACCGGCCCGCTGCGGGTGGTCGTGGCGCCCGTCCGGTCGCTGCTGCAACCGCAGCTCAAGGGCCTCGGCGACCTGGAGCCGGTGCAGCTCGCCGCCAGGCAGGAGGCCGACCTGGAGGAGGTCGCCCGCCGGTTGACCGACATGGCGTACGGGCGGGTCGACCTGGTCACCAAGCGGGGCGAGTTCGCCGTGCGCGGCGGCATCCTCGACATCTTCCCGCCCACCGACGAGCACCCGTCCCGGGTCGAGTTCTGGGGCGACGAGGTGGAGGAGATCCGCACCTTCGCCGTCGCCGACCAGCGCACCATCGCGCAGGTGCCGCAGCTGTGGGCGCCGCCGTGCCGGGAGCTGCTGCTCACCCCGTCGGTGCGCAAGCGGGCCGCCGCCCTCGCCGAGGAGCACCCGGAGCTGGCCGAGATCCTCGACAAGCTGGCCGAGGGCATCCCGGTGGAGGGAATGGAGTCCCTGGCCCCGGCGCTGATCGGCGCCGACTCGATGGAGCTGCTGCTGGACGCCATGCCGGCCGGCACCCACGTGATCCTGTGCGACCCGGAGCGGATCCGCACCCGGGCGCACGACCTGGTGCGTACCTCCGACGAGTTCCTCCAGGCGAGCTGGGCCGCGGCCGCCGTCGGTGGCCAGGCCCCCGTCGACCTCGGCGCCGCCGCCTTCCGGACCCTGGGCGACGTACGCGCCGTCGCGGCGAAGCTGCGCCAGCCCTGGTGGACGCTGTCGCCGTTCGGGCTGGCCGAGGCGGAGGCCGCCCCGGCGCGGCAGCCCTGGGAGGACGGGCCGGAGGCGTACGACGTCACCCCCGACGACGCGATCGCGGTGACCCTCTCCGCGCAGCCGGCCCCGCTCTACCACGGCGAGACCGCCCGGGTGGTCGACGACCTCAAGCGCTGGACCGGCGAGGGCTGGTCGGTCGCGCTGGTCTTCGAGGGGCACGGCCCCGCCCAGCGGGCGGTCGAGGTGCTCCGCGACGCCGGCCTCGGCGCGCGGCTGACCGAGGAGATCCCGACCGCGCCCGCCCCCGGCGAGGTGCTGGTCGCCTGCGGCAGCCTGACCGGCGGCTTCGTCGACGAGGCGTCCCGGTTCGTGCTGCTCACCGGCAACGACGTCACCGGCGGGCGGGGCACTTCGACCCGCGACATGCGCAAGATGCCGAGCCGGCGGCGCAACACCATCGACCCGCTGGAGCTGAAGGCCGGCGACCACGTCGTGCACGAGCAGCACGGCATCGGCCGCTATGTCGAGCTGGTGCAGCGCACCGTCAACGGGGCCTCCCGCGAATACCTGGTCATCGAGTACGCCCCGAGCAAGCGCGGCCAGCCCGGCGACCGGCTCTTCGTCCCCACCGACCAGCTCGACCAGCTCTCCCGCTACGTCGGCGGCGAGCAGCCCACCCTGCACAAGATGGGCGGCTCGGACTGGCAGAAGTCCAAGGCCCGGGCCCGCAAGGCGGTCAAGGAGATCGCCGCCCAGCTCATCCAGCTCTACGCCGCCCGCAAGGCGTCCAAGGGGCACAGCTTCGGCCCCGACACGCCGTGGCAGCGGGAGCTGGAGGACGCCTTCCCGTGGCAGGAGACGCCGGACCAGCTCGCGGCGATCGAAGAGGTCAAGCGGGACATGGAGCAGACCGTCCCGATGGACCGGCTGATCTGCGGCGACGTCGGCTACGGCAAGACGGAGATCGCCGTCCGGGCGGCGTTCAAGGCGGTGCAGGACGGCAAGCAGGTGGCGGTGCTGGTGCCCACCACGCTGCTGGTGCAGCAGCACTACAACACGTTCGCCGAGCGGATGAGCCAGTTCCCGGTGACCATCCGGCAGCTCTCCCGCTTCCAGACGCCGAAGGAGGCGGAGCAGGCCCTGGAGATGGCCGCCGCGGGCACCGCCGACATCGTCATCGGCACCCACCGGCTGCTCCAGGCGGCCACCCGGTTCAAGTCGCTCGGCCTGGTCATCGTCGACGAGGAGCAGCGCTTCGGCGTCGAGCACAAGGAGCACCTGAAGACGATGCGCGCCTCGGTCGACGTGCTGAGCATGTCGGCGACCCCGATCCCGCGGACCCTGGAGATGGCGATCACCGGCATCCGGGAGATGTCGACGATCGCCACCCCGCCGGAGGAGCGGCATCCGGTGCTCACCTTCGTCGGCGCGCACGACGAGCGGCAGGTGGCCGCCTCCATCCACCGCGAGCTGCTCCGCGACGGGCAGGTCTTCTACCTGCACAACCGGGTCGAGTCGATCGACCGGACGGCCCGCAAGCTGCGCGAGCTGGTGCCAGAGGCGCGGGTCGCGGTGGCGCACGGCCAGATGGGCGAGGAGGCCCTGGAGAAGGTCATGGTCGGCTTCTGGGAGAAGGAGTTCGACGTGCTGGTCTGCACCACGATCGTGGAGTCCGGCATCGACATCCCCAACGCCAACACCCTGATCGTGGAGCGGGCCGACCTGCTCGGCCTGGCCCAGCTGCACCAGATCCGCGGCCGGGTCGGCCGGGGCCGGGAGCGGGCGTACGCGTACTTCCTCTACCCGCCGGAGAAGCCGCTCACCGAGCACGCCCACGAGCGGCTGGCCACCATCGCCCAGCACACCGAGCTGGGCGCCGGCATGTACGTGGCGATGAAGGACCTGGAGATCCGGGGCGCCGGCAACCTGCTCGGCGGCGAGCAGTCCGGGCACATCGAGGGCGTCGGTTTCGACCTGTACGTGCGGATGGTCGGCGAGGCGGTCTCCGCGTTCAAGGGCGAGCGCCCGGAGGAGGAGACCGAGGTCAAGGTCGACCTGCCGGTCGACGCCCACCTGCCGCACGACTACGTCGCCGTGGAGCGGCTGCGCCTGGAGATGTACCGCAAGCTCGCCGAGGCCCGCGACGCCGACCGGCTGCGCGAGGTGGTCGCCGAGATGACGGACCGCTACGGCGAGCCGCCCGCGCCGGTGCAGAACCTCGTCGCCGTGGCCCGGTTCCGGCTGCTGGCCCGCCGCTACGGCCTGACCGACGTCTCGATGCAGGGCAAGCACATCCGGTTCGGCCCGCTGCCGCTGCCCGACTCGAAGCAGCTGCGGCTCAAGCGCTACCACCCGGACTCGGTCTACAAGCAGGCGCTCGACCAGGTCAGCGTGCCCCGGCCGAGCACCCGACGGGTGGGCGGCGAGCCGCTGCGCGACCAGGCCCTGCTGGAGTGGTGCGCCCAGCTGTTGAAGGACGTCCTAGGCGAGCCGGCGACGGCGGGAGCCGCCGCGCGGTGAGTGGCGGTCGACGACGGCTGACCGGCAGCTGGCGGGTGAGCAGGGGGTGGGGACCTTCCGCGCGACGGGGCGGGCGGGCCGGGAGACCGGTGGGCGGTGTCACGGCCGCCCCGGGCGGCATGAGAGAGTGACCGACATGCGTGCTCGCCGTCTTGTCGCCGTCGCCAGCGTGGCGCTCGGCCTCGTCGCCCTCTCCGGTTGCCGTGCCGAGCCCGGTGTCGCCGCCTACGTCGGCGACCTGCGGATCACCGAGGATGCCGTCACCGGGATCGTCGACGACCTGCGGGCGAAGAACCCGACGCCGACCGGGCAGCCCGAGGCGCCCGAGGGGCAGCCCCCGGCGCAGGTGCCGCAGCTGCCCGACCGCGGCCAGATCGTCAGCATGCTGGTGTTGGCCGAGGTCTGCGAGCGGCTCTCCGCGGACAAGAACTACCAGCCGCGCGGGCAGGTCGCGCCGGAGCAGGTCGCCCAGCAGCTCAGCCTGTCGCCCGACACCGGCTTCGTGCGCCAGTCCGCCGAGCTCTACAACTGCCTGTCGGGGGTGCCGACCGGGGCGCCGGCCGAGCCGACCGCGCAGGATCTGGCGGACGTGGTGGCGGCGGGCCGCAAGGCGGGCGCCATCCCGGCCGACGTGCCCGACGAGGCGGCCGCCCGCCAGCTCGACGGCGAGCAGCTGCGCGGCGCGCTGGCCACCCGCAAGTCGCTGGCCGAGGCGGTCGCCGCGTACGACGTGACGGTCAACCCCCGCTACCGCCCGCTGGAGTTCCCGGTGCTGAG
Source organism: Micromonospora sp. USAFONa4 (assembly GCF_057197825.1). Lineage (NCBI taxonomy): Bacteria > Bacillati > Actinomycetota > Actinomycetes > Micromonosporales > Micromonosporaceae > Micromonospora > Micromonospora sp. USAFONa4. The sequence continues at coordinate 4,270,904 of NZ_CM170072.1, forward strand.
CTTCTCCGGCAACGCGCCTGCGGTGAGCGTGCCGCTGGGCGAGGCCGGCTCCGACGGGGTCACCGACGTCTCCACTCCGGACCCGCTGCCCACCGTCGCGCCCGAGGCGGCCGGCGAGACCCACAGCTGAGCATGCCGGCGCGGATCGTCCTGCTCGTCACCTCGCCCCGGCTGCCGGCCGGGCTGCTGACCGCCGCCGCGTGGGACGTCGTACGCCGGCATCCGGTGCTGGCGGGGGCGGAGAGCGAGCTGACGACGGCGGTCCGCGCGGCGGGCGCCGAGGTCACCGTGACCGACGGCCGGGCGACGCAGGCGCTGCTCGACGCGGCGGCGTCGCACGGCGTCGCGGTGTGGCTGGCCGGCCCGGCCGGCGACGAGTCGCTGGCCCGCGAGCTGGGCCTGCGGCTGGCCCGCGAGCCCGGCCTGGCCGAGCTGGAGCTGATGTACGGCTCCTGGGATCCGCCGGGCGCCCGGCTGCTCGACGCGGTGGCGGTGATGGACCGGCTGGCCTCTCCCGGCGGCGATCCCTGGAAGCGCGCACAGACCCACCGCAGCCTCGCCGGTTTCCTGATCGAGGAGTGCTACGAGGCGTACGACGCGATCAACGCCGGGGACACCGACGCGCTGCGCGAGGAGCTGGGCGACGTGCTGCTCCAGGTGGTGCTGCACGCCCGCCTCGCCGAGGAGCTGCCCGAGGAGCAGCGGTGGACCGTCGACGACGTGGCCGGCGGGCTGGTCGACAAGATGGTCCGGCGCAACCCGCACGTCTTCGCCGACGCCCAGGCCGGCACGCTGGAGGAGATCGAGGCCAGCTGGGAGCGGATCAAGCGGGCCGAGAAGGCGCGTGACTCGGTGCTCGACGGCATCGCACTCAGCCAGCCGGCCCTCGCCCTGGCCGCCAAGATCCTGGAGCGCGCCGGGCGGGTCGGCCTCGCCGTACCGCCGCCACTCGCGGATTCCCAGGTGGACCCGGAGGCGCGCCTCGGTGCGGGCCTGCTCGCCACGGTCGCGGCGGCCCGCGAGGCGGGCCTGGACCCGGAGGCGGCCCTGCGCCGCGCCGTCCTCGCCTACGCGGACGCGGTCCGCGCGGCCGAAAAGGCCTGAGCCGACCCGGTAGGGTCGGCGGGTGGAATCGTTTGTGCCGCTCGCGGAGCGGATCGTCGACGCGTTGCTGGAGAGCCGGCCGGGGGTCGCGACCTCCACCGGCGACCACCGTTACGACGACCGGCTGCCGGACCTCTCCGCCGAGGCGGTCGCCGCCGACCGGACGATGCTCAGGGAGGCGGCGGACGCGCTCGCCGAGCTGGACCCGGACGCCCTGGACGTCGAGCAGCGCGTCGACCACGCGCTGCTCACCTCGTTCGTGGACCGGGAGCTGTTCGAGTCCGGCGACATCCGCGCGCACGAGTGGGACCCGCTGCGGCACAACCCCGGGCCGCTGCTGCACGCGCTGCTCGCCCGCCCGTTCGCCCCGGCCGACGTGCGGCTGACCAGCCTGGCGGGTCGGCTCGCCGCCGTACCGGACGCGCTGGCGACCGCGCGCGCGACGCTGCGCGACATGCCGCGCGTCCACGCCGAGACGGCGGTCGGGCAGTTCACCGGCACGGCGGCGCTCATCCGCGACGAGGTGCCGGCGCTGCTCGCGCAGGCCCCCGCCCTGCACGACCGGGTCGAGCCGGCCGCCACCGCGGCGATCGCGGCGCTGGAGGAGTTCGTCGCGTGGCTGCGTCAGGGCCTGGCCGCCGACGCCGGCCCCGGGCGGGACCCGCGGCTGGGCCGTCGCCGCTGGGAGGCGCGGCTCTGGCACACCCTCGACACGGAGCTGGGCGCCGCCGAGATCCAGCGCCGGGCCTGGGCCAACCTGGACCGGGTCGGCGGGGAGATCCGTGCGGCGGCCGTCGAGCTGGTCGGCGGTCCGGCCGACGACGAGACGGTACGCCGGGCGCTGGACCTGCTGGCCGCCGAGCACCCGGACGACCACACCATCGTGGACCTGGCCTCCGTCACCCTGGACGAGGCGACCGACTTCGTCCGCGCCCACGACCTGATCACCCTGGTCGACGACCCGTGCGTGATCCAGGAGATGCCGCAGTTCGCCCGGGGCGTGGCGGTCGCCTACTGCGACTCGCCCGGCCCGCTGGAGACGGCGGACGTGCCGACCTTCTACTGCATCGCGCCCACCCCTGCGGAGTGGCCCGCGCACCGGGTCGAGTCGTTCTACCGCGAGTACAACGACCACATGATCCGCAACCTGACGGTGCACGAGGCGATGCCGGGGCACTTCCTCCAGCTCGCCCACGCCCGCCGGCACGTCGGCCCCACCCGGGTCCGCGCGCTGACCGAGTCGGGCCCCTTCATCGAGGGCTGGGCGGTCTACACGGAGGAGCTGATGGCCGGCCTCGGCTTCGGCGGCCTGCCGGTGCGGTTGCAGCAGCTCAAGATGCAGCTCCGGATGACCATCAACGCGCTGCTGGACCAGCTCGTGCACTGCGAGGAGCTGCCGGAGGCCGAGGCGATGGCGCTGATGACGGGGCGGGGCTTCCAGGAGGAGGGGGAGGCGGCCGGCAAGTGGCGGCGCGCCCTGCTCACCTCGACGCAGCTCTCGACGTACTTCGTCGGCTACAGCGAGGTGGCCGCGATCGCCGCCGCCCGCCCGGCCGGCGTGGCGGTACGCGAGTGGCACGACGCGATGCTCGCCCACGACTGCCCGCCCCCACGCCACCTGCGAACCCTGCTCGGCGTGTGACGAAACTGGTCGTCCGCGCTGTGGCACCGCCCCTGGGCTGAGGCAAGCGCTGCGGGCTCCCGTGGGCGGAGCATCGGCAACACGATCTCGGTGGCTCGTTGCTCGAATCTCTCGCAGCGGATGACTGACGCATTCTCGTCCACGGTCACTCTCCGTTGCTTAATGCCTCATAGGCGCTGCAGCAACTCGTCAACTGCCCGTGCAGATGCGGAAGACGATTCGGACCGCCACGTCCGTTGAACGGCGTATTCGCGGGACAACGAGATCGACGTTCATCTCGTAGGCTCTCGCGTGCCGCGTCGATGCGGCGTGTCCGACTAACGCCTGTTACACGGGGGATCGATGCTCGACAAACCTGCCCAATCGTTCCATTCCACTGGTCGGTGGCTACGAACAAGGGGAATGACAACCGCCACTGTCGTGGTGGCCATGCTAGCTGCGCTCCTCGCTGTTCCTTCTCCGGCCGCAGCTTCGGAGCCCTCCGCCTTCGACGCACGGCAGTGGGCTGTGGAACTCATGCGGACCGCCGGTCCGGCCACTGCTCGCGCCGCCGAAGTCGCGCTCACCGGTAGTGACGCCGAGTTTGAGGAATTTCTCAGTCGAGGTCTTCAAGAGGCGGCCAACCAGGACAACGCGGCCGAGGTGGCCAGCTACCTCGCGAGCGGGGGCCTGGCCACCCGACAAGCCGCCCAGGCGGCACTGGACGGCTCGACCGCAAACCGCTTCGATTTTCTGGACGTCGGCTGGGAACGGGCTCTGCCGTATGACGAGCGGACTCGAGTCACCCAGCTTATGGCGATGGGCGGCTCTCGGCTGAAGGCTGCTGGTCAGGCAGCGCTGGACGGCAGTGAAGCCGACGTGACGGAGTTCCTCTCCAAGGGTCAGTACCTCGCGCGTGAGCACGACAACCGGGTGCGCACCTCGCAGATCATGACGTCCGGCGGACCGTACGTGCAGGCTGCGGCGCAGGCGGCACTGGATGGCAACGCCGCTGCGGTGGAGGAGTTCCTCAGCTACGGCCAGCACGTGGCCCGGGCGAGGGACGAGGAACTGTCAACGGTCAGCCGACTCGCCGACCTGGCCAAGGAGGCCAGCCAGACCGCGGAGCGTGAGACGCAGGCGGCGAAGGCGGCTGCGGACAAGGCGATCGAAGCGGCACGGCTGGCGAAGGAGGCGGCGCAGCGGGCCGCAGCTGAGACGGCCGCGGCGAAGGACTCTGCGATCAAGGCCTCGGCTGCGGCGGCCCGGGCGGCGGATGCGGCGAAGCGGGCGGCTGCGGCGGCGCGGACGGCGATCGGGGCTGCCGCGGCGGCGAACAGCGCGGCGCGGGTGGCGTCGAACGCGGCGGCTCGTGCGGCGTCGGCGGCGGCGTTGGCCGGTGACGCGGCGTCTCGGGCGTACTCGGCGGCGTCGGAAGCGGCGGGGGACGCCACCAAGGCTGCCAAGGCGCGGCAGGCGGCGCAGAACGCCCGGAACGTGGCGGCGTCGGCGCGCAAGGCCGCGGACGCGGCGAAGGCAGCCAAGAACGCGGCGGGAGCTGCGGGTGACGCCTCCAAGGCTGCGCGTAGCGCGGTGGCGAATGCCAACGAGGCGGCGGCAGCGGCGGATGCGGCAAGCAACCACGCGAACGTCTCGCAGGCGGAGGCCGACCGGGCGCGCCGGGCGGCGGAGGAGGCCCGGCGTCGGGCGGCGGAAGCCGATCGGGCGGCAGACCGGGCGGAGGCGCTGGCGCGTAAGGCCGCGACCGCAGCCGGCGAAGCGGAGCGGCACGCCCGTGAGGCGGCTGATCGGGCTGAGGCGGCGGCAGCGGCGGCGGACGAGGCGGCCGCCCACGCTGGGGAGGCTGCCTATGCGGCGGCGAAAGCCGCCGCACACGCGAACGCCGCCCTGGCGGCTGCCGACACCGCCGCGCAGGCGGTGGAGCAGGCCCGCGTGGTCGAGGTGAACGCGCGGGACGCGGACAAGGAGCGGCTCGACAGCCTGGTGGCCGAGGGCATGGCCGCGGCTGAGGCGGAGCGGGCCGTCGAGCTGGAGCGACTTGCGAAAGCCGCCTACGACGCGGAGGAGCAGGCGCGGCGGGACGAGGAGACCCGCCAGTTGCTCGCCGCTGCGCGGGCTCCCGGCGCGCCGGCGGACCTGGTGCTGCGCAACGGCCGGAAGGCTGCTGCTCGCCTGTTGACGACCGGCGGCAAGTGGACCCAGCAGGTTGCCGAGCGCGCTCTGGTGGGCTCGGAGACGGACGTCCGGGACTTCGTCCTCAGCTCTCTCGAGGTCGCTGCCGAGCAGGACGACCGCGCAAAGGTCGCGCAGATCTACGACACCGCGGACAAGGAGGCACTGAAGGACGCGGCCAGGGTTGCCCTGGCCGGCACGATCACCGACGTCAGGGCGTTCCTCGCCACCCGCGAGTACGTGGGCAAGGAACACGACGACCGGATCAAGATCACTCAGATCATGGCCAACGGTGGTCCGAGAACCCAGGAGACCGGTACCGCGGCCCTGGACGGGACGGCCGCTGATCGTCAGGCGTTCCTGAGCCGGGGGCAGTTCGACGCTGCGGAGCACGACGACCGGATCAAGATCTCGCAGATCATGGCGGCCGGTGGCCCGGAGGTCAAAGCGGCGGGGCAGATCGCCCTGTCCGGTCCGCGAGCCGGGTTGCGTCACTACATCGCCGTCGTGCAGTACGTCGCCCGTCAGCGGGACGCCGAGACCGCAGCGCACGTACTGAAGATCCAGCAGATCATCCACGACGCGGCCAAGGACGCCGCCCTCGCGCGGCAGAGCGCTGCCGAAGCTGCCCGGTTGGCGGCCCTGGCGAGGAACGCCGCCGGCGATGCGCAGGAGTACGCCAACCAGGCCGCGGCATCGGCAAGGGCGGCGGAGGCCTACGCCGACCAGGCCGCCGACGCCGCAGATCAGGCCAGGCGGTCCGCCGAGCAGGCAGCACAATCGGCGCAGAGCGCTCGGAACGCGGCGAACGCCGCCAAGGCCGACGCGGCCGCTGCGAATGCTGCCGCAGCCCGGGCGCAGTCGTCCGCGGACCGTGCGCACGGCTTCGCCGCGGATGCCCGCAAGTCGGCGGACGAAGCCAAGAAGTCGGCCCTCGCGGCCGGCAAGGACGCCGCAGAGGCGACCCGACTGGCGGCCGAGGCGCTCAAGATCACCATCGACCTGCAGAACAGGGAGGAGGCGGAGCGTCGCCAGGCCAGGCAGGAATACTACGACAACCTTCCCGAGTGCCAGCTGGCCCACCGTCTGCACGGAATCGCCTGCAAGGGCGGTGAGCTGCTCAACGCGATCCTCGACGGCCAGAACAGCTGCACGATCATGTTCGGCAGCTCCGAAGCCTGTGACACCGTCATGGAGTACTACGCGGAGAAGAACGCCGAAGACGCGGCCAAGGCCAAGGTCGTCGTTCAGCTCGTTCTGGCCATCTGCGGGTTCGTCCCGGTCGTCGGAGAACCCTGCGATGCACTCGACGCCTTCATAGCCTTCGCCAGCGGCGACATCCAGGGAGGCATCGAAGCCCTCGCCGCCATGATCCCGGTCGCTGGTTGGCTGTTCGGTGGCAAGCGCGGTGCCGACCTGATCCGGGAACTGAACAAACTCCGCAAGCGTGACTCGGCCTGCCTTGTGGGCGGTGCCGTTTCGCGGGCAGGCGTTGTCGCGTCGGCTCCTGCTGACGGCTCAGGGCCTCTGCGTCTCAAGAGTCAGAGCCAGGTGTCACAACAGGGGCCGAGCAAATCGCTTGCGACGGTCAGGGCTCAGAGCCTGCCCCTGGCCGCAGCCAACGCGGAGGTCTGCCTTCCGAAGCCGGGGGACATTCCGCGGAAGGCGCTCAACACTCACCTGCATCACATCGACGACGAGCGTGCCCTCCGTGCGGGTTTCGCCAACGCCCGGGAGGCGCAGCAGGCTGTGCGCGATCTGAGCGTCAGGATCGAGAAGGACGGCTTCCCCGCGGGAACGATCCCTGACAGCCACTCGGATGGGCGGGTTGAGGACCGCGTCCTCGTGCCCTTCGGTACCAATGCATACGCCGTCTACCAGATCAAGAAGAACGGCAACGCCGTCTTCAGGACGATCCTGGAACGGCGGTAGGGTCGACTGATGGATCATCTTTCGGCGGAAGAGGGGCCCCTTCATCCGTCCTTCTGGGACTTCCAGGGCTATGCGGAGACGCGGGTGGTGACGACTGTCATGCGCCGTCGGTTTCCCTGGCAGTACCAACTTCTGGCCAAGTCGCTGGAAGCTGTCGACCCGATGGATATGGTGTATCCCGGCTATCCGAACGAGTACTCCGATGTGGTTCTGGAGGTCCTCGTGTTGCTTTCTGACAACAACGTCGATCTGCTGAACACTTCGGCTGGTCGCCTTGAGAAAGTGATCAGAGAAGGGATCGAGCGGAGGTTCAGCGAGCCGCCGGAAGAACATCGAGTCAAAGCAGTGGTCCAGTTGATATTGGCTGAAGGCGAAGCAGGGCGGTGAAGTCGGTGGGTGTCAGGCCATTCCGGTGGCCTGACACCCACCGTCATTTGTCCGTGCGTCCACCAACGGGGCCGGCAACGGGGGCGATGGAGCCGGCTAATCCGCTTGGTTGTTTGTAGTCCCGGCTGCGCTAACGACGGAGCCGGGTGGGATCGTGACGGCCGATCGTGCCCGTCGCGCTGGGCGCCGGCCGGGGGTTCCGGTCGGCCCCGCCACGACCCCGCCGGCGGGGTCGGTCACGAGCTGGCCGGGCGGCGGTCCACGACGCCGGCGTTGGGCGGCAGGTCGAACACGGTGCCGTCGACCGTCTCGCGGTAGCGGCTCAGGGCCAGCTCGACCTGGCGACCGTCGACCTGGCCGGTGAAGCTGCCCAGCACGCCGTCGGTGGTCACGCAGGCGGTGAAGTCCCCGGCCGACTGCGCCACGTCGACGCAGGTGGCGTGGTGGCCGGCGAGGGTGGTGTCGCTCTGCTCGATCACCGCGTCCGGGTCCAGCGCGGCGGTGGTGAGCAGCCCCACGACGACCGGCGGCGTCACCAGCCCTCGCTGCTTGGCCTCGGTGAACATGGTCACCGTGGGCTTCGCGTTGGGCGCGGGCGGGGCCTCCAGGGTGCAGGTCGCGCGGCCGGCGGCGGTCTCGCAGCGGGTCGTCGCCTCCGGGGTGACGGTGAGCTTGCCGCCGGGCCAGGTGTAGGCGGAGCGGGCCGGGTCCTGGGCCTGGGCGATGGCGGCGGTCTGCCCGCCGGGGAGCTGATAGTCGGCGGAGTAGGTCAGCTCCAGGGCCCGGTCGAGCCGGGCGGCCAGGTCGTTCACCAGGTCGGACCGCCCGATCGTCCGGCCGGCGTCGTCGAGGGTCTGACAACCGGTCACCGTGAGCGACGCGATGACCGACACGGCGAGCATGCGGAGGGTGGTCGAGGCGGCGGGCATGGCGACCAGCCTTGCCGATCGGGTCAACCGCGCGCAAACCCGTTGCCGGTTGAGGCACGAGAATCCGGGAATGTCCGTGTAAAGCACTGCCCGGAGGAAGGTTTCGGGCCGGGCCGGCGAGCGCCCGGACCGCCCGCGTCCGAGCGTCGCCCGATACGCTGCGTTCAACACCTGCCTCAGCCGCACCGTCGCGGCCCATACCGGACCGGAACACACAAACGAGGAGCGACTCAGTGGCAACCATCGAGGGAATCGTCGCGCGGGAGATTCTGGACTCGCGGGGCAACCCGACCGTCGAGGTCGAGGTCGGGCTCGACGACGGCACGATCGCCCGGGCGGCGGTGCCCTCCGGCGCCTCCACGGGCGCCTTCGAGGCGATCGAACTGCGCGACGGTGACGCCGACCGCTACCAGGGCAAGGGTGTCGAGAAGGCGGTCTCGAACATCGAGGACAAGATCGTCGACGAGCTGATCGGCTACGAGGCCAGCGAGCAGCGGCTGATCGACCAGAAGATGCTCGACGTCGACGGCACCGACAGCAAGTCCGAGCTGGGCGCGAACGCCATCCTCGGCGTCTCCCTGGCGGTGGCCAAGGCGGCGGCCGGCAGCGCCGAGCTGAGCCTCTTCCGCTACCTGGGCGGCCCGAACGCGCACCTGCTGCCCGTGCCGATGATGAACATCCTCAACGGTGGCGCGCACGCGGACTCGAACGTCGACATCCAGGAGTTCATGATCGCGCCGATCGGCGCGCCCAGCTTCCGCGAGGCGCTGCGCTCCGGCGCGGAGGTCTACCACGCGCTGAAGTCGGTGCTGAAGAAGAAGGAGCTCTCCACCGGCCTCGGCGACGAGGGCGGCTTCGCGCCGAACCTGCCGACCAACGCCGCCGCCCTGGACCTGATCGCCGAGGCGGTCGAGAAGGCCGGTTACCGGCTCGGCACCGACATCGTCTTCGCGCTCGACGTGGCCGCCACCGAGTTCTTCGACAACGGCACCTACACCTTCGAGGGCGCCGCGAAGACCGCCGAGGAGATGAGCAACTACTACACCAAGCTCGCCGGCGACTACCCGATCGTGTCGATCGAGGACCCGCTGGCCGAGGACGACTGGACCGGCTGGCAGACGCTCACCGCCTCCCTCGGCGACCGCGTCCAGATCGTCGGCGACGACCTGTTCGTCACCAACCCGCAGCGCATCGCCCGCGGCATCGCCGAGAACGCCGCCAACGCGGTCCTGGTGAAGGTCAACCAGATCGGTTCGCTGACCGAGACCCTGGACGCCGTGGACCTGGCCCACCGGGCCGGCTTCAAGTGCATGATGAGCCACCGTTCCGGCGAGACCGAGGACACCACCATCGCCGACCTGGCGGTGGCCACGGGCTGCGGCCAGATCAAGACCGGCGCCCCGGCCCGCTCGGACCGGGTCGCGAAGTACAACCAGCTCCTGCGGATCGAGGAGGAGCTGGGCGACGCGGCGCGGTACGCCGGGGCGGGCGCCTTCCCGCGCTACCGTTCGGCCTGAGACGCGCGAGGCCTCGGGGGAGGGGTGTGACGATGCAGCAGCGCCGCACACCGGGCGGTCAGCGCCCCGCCCGTCGGCCGGGTCACACCGGTCGGCCGGGCGGGGCCCGGGGCGCCCGGGCGTCGGTCCGCGAGGGCGGCGTCCGCGCCGAGTCGCGGGCCACGGCCGGTCGCGCGCCGGGGGCGGCCCGGGGCGCGGAGGGCGTACGCTCCGCGAGCCGGCCCGCCGCGGCCCGTCGTACGGCCGCCGGCACCGTCAAGCGGCTCTCCGCACCCCGCTCCCGGGGCCTCACCGGCCGGGCCACCGTGCTCTTCGCGGTGCTGATCGCGCTCGCCCTGGCCTACACCTACCCGGTGCGCGTCTACCTGGACCAGCAGGCCGACATCGAACGGATGGAGGCCGCCCAGGCCGCCCAGCGGGAGGCGATCGAGGAGCTGTCCGAGCGGGCGGCCAAGTGGCAGGACCCGGAATACATCAAGATCCAGGCCAGGGAGCGGTTCTTCATGGGCCCACCGGGCGAGACGCTGCTGGTGGTGCTCTCCGACCCGGCGGGCGCCGCCCGGGACGCCGGTTCGTCCGCGGCCCCGTCGGCACCCGTCACCCCCGCTTCCTGGTACGACACTCTCTGGTCGAGCGTGCAGGCCGCCAACGGCGAGCAGTCCGACCGGTGAGCAGCACCCGAGCATCGAACGAGAGATCAGGATCGTGACTGTCGTACCACCGCAGGAGCCGGCGGCGGACTCCGTACCCCCGCCCCGGCGCGAACCGGCCACCGAGGCCGACCTGGCCGCGGTGGCCGCGCAGCTCGGACGTCCGCCCCGGGGCACCCGGGCCGTGGCCCACCGCTGCCCCTGCGGCCTGCCGGACGTGGTGGAGACGACCCCGCGCCTGGCCGACGGCACCCCCTTCCCGACGCTGTTCTACCTGACCTGCCCCCGGGCGACGGCGGCGTGCAGCCGGCTGGAGTCGGCGGGGCTGATGAAGGAGATGGCGGACCGGCTGGCCGCCGACCCGGAGCTGGCCGCGCGCTACCGCGCCGCGCACGAGGACTACCTGGCCCGCCGGGACGCGATCGGCGAGGTGCCGGAGATCGCCGGCATCTCCGCCGGCGGGATGCCCGGCCGGGTGAAGTGCCTGCACGTGCACCTCGGGCACGCGCTCGGGGCCGGGCCCGGGGTGAACCCGTTCGGCGACGAGACGCTGGCGCTGGTGGAGAAGTGGTGGGCGGCCGGCCCGTGCGTGGACGTGCCGGCGGCGGACTGACATGGCGGGCGCGGACGGAGGCGTGGCGGGGGCCGACGAGGTCGTGGTGCGGCGGGCCCGCACCTCGGACGTGCGCGGCATCCGGCGGCTCGTCGACACCTACACCGACGACCGGCGGCTGCTCAGCAAGGCCACCGTGACCCTCTACGAGCACGTGCAGGAGTTCCGGGTCGCGGTCCGGGCCGGCGACGGCGCGGTGGTCGGCTGCGGCGCGCTGCACGTGATGTGGGAGGACCTGGCCGAGATCCGGACGGTGGCGGTCGACCCGTCCTGCCGGGGGCGCAAGCTCGGCCACCGGATCGTCGCGGAGCTGATCGACGGCGCCCGCGAGCTGGGGGTGGCCCGGATCTTCGTGCTCACCTTCGAGACCCGGTTCTTCGGCTCGTTCGGGTTCACCGAGATCGACGGCGCGCCCGTGCCGCAGCCGGTCTACGAGCAGCTCCTGCGCTCGTACGACGAGGGCGTCGCCGAGTTCCTGGACCTGGAACGCGTCAAGCCGAACACCCTCGGCAACACCCGGATGCTGCTGCGCCTCTGACCGGCCCGGTGCGCGCGGCCCGAGGCCGCCGGCCGCGCCCGGCCCGCTCAGCTCCGGCGCGGGTGGGCGGCGAAGAAGTCCCAGACGAGTTCGGTGGCGACGAGGCCCGCGTCGGGGGCGGCCAGCTCGCCGGTCGTCGCCCCGGGCCACGAGTGCCCCATGTCGGGCAGGCTGTAGACGGTCACGTCGCTGCCGTCGCCGCACCGCGCCTCGGTGCGGGTGACCCGTGGCGCGCCCGCCGGCGGTGCGCCGGTCACCGGCGTGCAGCGCAGCCGTCGCTGCCAGGTCCGTACGCCCTCGGCGAAGACGTCGGCGTAGCGGTCCTGCCCGCCGATGAAGGTGATCACCGAGACCGGTCGCCGGGGCACGTACGTCTCGGGGGCCGTGCGGGGGCCGCTGTAGCCGCCGCTGACCACGCCGATCGCCGCGAAGAGCCCCTCGCCCTCGACGGCGGCCCGGAAGCTCATGTCCCCGCCGTTGGAGATCCCGGTGAGGTAGACCCGGTCCGGATCGGCCCGCCACGTCCGTACGAGGTGGGCGGTGAGGTCCTTGAGGAAGCCGACGTCGTCGGTCGTCCCGCAGCAGATCAGCGCGTTGAAGCCGCCGTTGTGCCCGTCCGGGTACGCGACCAGGAAGTTCTCCCGGTCGGCCACGGCGTCCAGCCCCACCATCTCCCGCAGGCGGGCGCCACTGCCGGGATAGAAGTGCAGGGCGATCACCAGCGCGGTGGGCCGGGCGGGGTCGTAGCCGGGCGGGGCGTGCAGCAGGTACCGGCGGTCGGCCCCGCCGTGCGCCAGGGTGAGCCGGTGGTCGCCGGCGGCGGGGCGCTCGACGGCCCCCGAAGGCGACGGGGCCGGCGTGCCCCGGGACTGACCCGGGTCCCCACCGCACGCCGTGGCGACGACGGCGAAGAGCAGCCCCGTCAGCACTGCCACCATCCGTCGCACGCCCCGCCCCCTCCGTGACCCCGGTCCACCCTGGATGGCCGCGCCCGAGCGGGGCAACCCTTTCGGTCCAGGCCGAAGAGCGGCAGTCTGCTGGCATGCTCCGTCTCCGCCTGGGACTGGCGGACCTGTGCCGGGTCCGCTTCGCCGATCGCCTGCACCCGGTCGGCATGTCCCTGCTGGCCTGCCAGGCGTTGCACGACGCGGACACGGCCCGGATGACGCCGGGCCCCGCGGCGGACGCGGCCTCCGCGTCGGGCCCGGTCCGGTCCGCCGCCTCCGTGCTGCGGCACCTGCTTCCCGCGCGCGGGCGCCTGCCCGACTTCCTCACCCCACTGGACGGGCTGGAATCGGTCGTCGCCGGTCTGGAGGCGATCCGGGCCGCCCCCGTCGGGCGCATCCGGGCGGAGGTCACCGCCGCGTACGCGCAGCTGCCCGCGACGCCGCTGCGCAGGCGGTTCGCCGAGGCCGACGGGGAGACGATGGACCTGTTCGGCCGGGCCCTGGGCACCTGGCACGACGCGGTGCTCGCGCCGCACTGGGCCGACCTGACGGAGGCGCACCGGCACCACGTGGCGGGGGCGACCGCGCAGCTCGCCACGCACGGGTTGGACGGGCTGCTCAACGCCCTGCACCCGGCGATCCGGTGGGAGGCGCCGACGCTGACGGTGCGGACCTGGTGGAGCGCCTCGCTGTCCGGCACCGGCCACGGCCTGCTCCTGCTGCCCTCGCCGCTGGCCGGCCCGCATCCCCGGGTGCTGGTGGAGCCCGGCCGGCCGGTGCTGGTGGTGTACCCCGCGCCGATGCCGCGCCTGATCAGGGCCACCACCCCCGATCCGCTGGGCCGCCTGCTGGGGGTGACCCGGGCGGCGGTGCTGCGCCGCCTCGCCGGCCCCGGCCGGCACACCACCACGGCGCTCGGCCGGGCCGTCGGGATCAGCACCTCCTCGGCGTCCGAGCACGCGGGGGCGTTGCGGGCGGCCGGGCTCGTCGCCAGCGTCCGGGACGGCGGCGCGGTGCTGCACCGGTTGACGCCGCTCGGCACCGAACTGCTGGACGCGGGCTACGACGGGTCACCTGGGCGCACCTGACGTAGGGTTGCTGCCGTGACGACGCGTGTGGCCGCCATCGACTGCGGGACCAACTCGATCCGACTGCTGGTCGCCGACCTGCCGGACGCCTCGGCGGGTCCGGAGGCTCCGCTGGCCGACCTGAGCCGACGGATGCAGATCGTGCGCCTCGGCCAGGGCGTCGACAAGACGGGGCGGCTGGCCCCGGAGGCGATCGAACGCACGCGGGTCGCGCTGGCCGCGTACGCCGCCGAGATCGAGAAGCTCGGCGCGGAGCGGGTCCGGATGTGCGCCACCTCGGCGTCCCGGGACGCCTCCAACGCCGCCGAGTTCCGCGAGATGGTCGAGCGGACCCTCGGGGTCGCGCCCGAGGTGGTGACCGGCGACGAGGAGGCGCGGCTCTCCTTCACCGGCGCGGTGCGCGGGCTGCCCACCGACGCGCGCGAGCCGTACCTGGTAGTCGACATCGGCGGCGGCTCGACCGAGTTCGTCGTCGGCACCCGCGCGGGCGGCGTCGAGGCGGCCATCTCGATGGACATCGGCTGCGTCCGGATGACCGAGCGGCACCTGCACGGCGACCCGCCGGCCCTCGACGAGGTCGCCGCCGCGCAGGCCGACATCGCGGTCGCCGTGGACCGGGCACTGGAGGCCGTACCGGGCCGGCAGGCCGCCACGCTGGTCGGGCTCGCCGGGTCGGTCACCACCGTGGTCGCGATCGCCCAGGGCCTCCAGGAGTACGACCCGAGCCGCATCCACCACGCCCGGGTGTCGTACGACGCGGTGGCTGCGACGACCGCCGACCTGCTCGGCAAGAGCCGGGAGCAGCGGCTGGCGATCCCGGTGATGCACCCGGGCCGGGCCGACGTGATCGGGGCGGGCGCCCTGGTGCTCCGGGTGATCATGGAACGGGCGGGGATGGACTCGGTGGTCGCCTCCGAGCACGACATCCTCGACGGCATCGCCTGGTCGCAAGCCTGATGGTTGGCTGGCCTGCCGGGCAGGGTCAACCGTGCGGGTGAGGGTCTTCCGCTCCTAGCGGTCACGAGGACCGCCGGTGGGTTAATGGGTGCGTGACAGTCCTAGCGATCATCGTCGGTGGCGGCATCGGCGCCACCCTGCGGTACGTCCTGGGGCTTCAATTCGCCCCGCCCACGCCGCCGGACTTCCCCTGGGTCACCTTCATGATCAACATGGTGGGGGCCTTCGCCCTCGGCGCCGTCATGACGCTGCTCGCGGCGCACCGGCTGCCGGGGCCCTGGGGCAAGCCGTTCCTGTCGACGGGTCTCCTCGGCGGCTTCACGACCTGGTCGCACTTCATCGTCGAGGCCGATCAGCTGATCGGGGCACGGCGCACCGGGGTGGGCATCAGCTACCTCGTCGCGAGCATCGTCGTCGGCGTGATCGCCGCCGCGCTCGGCGCGCGCCTGGCGGAAGCGCGGGTGGGTCGTCCGACGGGCAGGCACGCCTGATGTGGGTGGGCATCGGAGTCTTCCTGGCCGGTGGTCTCGGGGCGCTCAGCCGCGCCGGCGTCGACGCGCTGGTCAAGCCCTGGTGGGCGCGGCGGGCGAGCGGGTCCAGCAAGGCCTTCCCGGCGAGCACCTTCCTGATCAACGTCTCGGGCGCCTTCGTGCTCGGCATCGTCACCGGCTACGCCGTGAGGAACGTCGGGGCCGGGGCCCAGGACTTCGCCGCGATCGTCGGGGTCGGCTTCCTCGGCGCCTACACCACCTTCTCCACGGAGGAGTGGCACACGCTGGGACTGCTGCGCAAGAACGCCGCCGTCGAGGCCTTCAACGTGCTCGGCAGCCTCTGCGCGAGCCTCGTCCTGGCCGCACTCGGCCTGTGGCTCGGCGGCCAGCTCTAGGAGTGCCCGATCGGCGCAGCCGGCGACGATCTGCGTGTCCTGCGCGGCGCGCCCTTTGACGGTACTTCGCATTGCGCAGTAGTGTGCAATGCGTGGACACCACACAGCTGTTGAAGGGCGTGCTGGGCCTCGCGGTCCTCGCCGTGCTCCGGGAGGAGGACGGCTACGGCTACGACATCCTGCGCCGGCTGCGCGACGCCGGGTTGGAGGAGGTCGGCGACGCCTCGGTCTACGGCACGCTGCGCCGGCTCTACGCCGCCGGCCTGCTGACCACCTACGTCGTGCCGAGCGAATCCGGCCCGCACCGCAAGTACTACTCACTCAACGCCGCCGGCCGGGACCAGCTCACCCGCTCCGGCAAGCTCTGGCGCTCGTTCGCCACCACCATGGAAGCACTGCTCGACGATCGGGGGATGGCGGCATGACCGTCACTGAGCAGGAGATCGCGGACTACGCCGCACGGGTCCGGGCCGCGCTGGCCGACCTGCCGCCGGCGCACCGCGACGAGTTGACCGAGGACCTGCCGGAGCACCTCGCCGAGGTCGCCGCCGAGGCCGGCGGCTCGCTCGTCGACCGGCTCGGCGAGCCCGAGGCGTACGCGGCCGAACTGCGCGCCGCCGCCGGGGTCGGCGCCACCACCGGCGGCCGGCGCCGCAGCCGTCGCGTCGGCGTCGCCGTGGACCGGCTCCGCGCGCGGGCGCAGCGCTGGGACGTCCAACTCGGACCACCGCTCGGGTACGCCTCGGCCAGCGAGTTCCTCCGGCTGCTCCGGCCGGCGTGGTGGGTGCTGCGGGGCTACCTGGCCGCCATGCTCGTCACGGTGGTCACGACCGGCGACACGTTCGGTGTGCTGCCCGAGCTCAACGGCAGCCTGCTGGCCGGCCTGGTGCTGCTCGCCGGCAGCGTGCTCGCCTCGATCTGGCTCGGCCACCACACGCCGGGCCTGACCCGGCCCAAGCGGCGGGTGCTGCACGTCGGCACGGCGGTGCTGGTGATCTTCGGGCTGGTCGGCCTGGCGGACATGAACGACCGGGTCGGCAGCGGCGACCTCGACTACGAGCAGATCTCGATCGACGGCCGGTACGACCACATCCGCGACGTCTTCGTCTACGACAGCGAGGGGCGGCTCGTGGAGAACGCCCGGCTCTTCGACCAGAACGGCGACCCGATCCGGCTCGGTCGTCCGATGTGCCCGAACCCGCCGGACCTGAACCTGGCCAACGCGCTGCTGCGCCCGTACCCGTACTGCCCGGAGTGGGCGCCGTTCGGGCCCCGGCCGAGCGCCAGCACGCCGCCCCTGCTGAACCCGCCGGGGCTGCCCGTGCCCGCCCCTTCGGAGGCCGCGCCCGCGCCGAGCGGCAATCCGACCCCGACGCCCACGCCGACAGGCACCTCGACCCCCGCGCCCGCATCGACGGGCATGCCGACCGGCACCCCCGCGCCGAGCCGGACGTGAACAGGATCATGGAGTGAAGCTGGGAAATAGCTGAACGGATGAGTCCAGCGGGGCAACGGCTGTCGGTCCCGGTCGCTACGGTGTCGTCTGCTCACTCACCCCCCGGAAGGAAAACGCGTGTCAGAGCAGGTCGCACCGCCCCCCGCGCCGGACGCCGCCCAGCCCCCGTCGGCCGTCCAGGCGCCGCCCCCGGCGGAGCCCCAAGCCGAGAAGTCCGGTTCCAAGAAGGTGCTCGGCATCGTGGGCGCGATCGTCGTGTTCCTGGTCGTCGCGGGCCTCAAGTTCGGCATCGGCTCGGCGATCGGCAACTTCTTCAACAAGGACGAGACCGCTGAGGCCAAGGTCGGCGACTGCATCGCCGAGCTGCCCGAGGTGACCGGCACCAAGGAGGAGAAGGTCGACGGCGCGAAGGTCGTCGAGTGCACCTCCACCGACGCCGTCTACAACGTGGTCGGCCGCGTCGACGGGCAGACCCAGGCGCAGGCCCGCTCCGGCGAGGCGTGCGGGCAGTACATCAAGGAGGGCCAGGAGGGCTACGTCTACTACAGCATCGAGCCGGGCAAGACCGGCTACCTGCTGTGCCTGACGAAGAAGGCCTGATCCCCCGGCACGACAGGACCGCCGACGGCGGCGCGGACATCGTCCGCGCCGCCGTCGGCGTCCGTGGGTGGGGCGCCGACAGGAGGTGTATGCCACTGTTCCGGCGTCTTCCCCGGGGCGCTCACGGCGTGGCAGGCTACCGACACGTAGCAACACTGTGCGACCAGCCAACGATGACTGACCGCTAGGAGGACGGCCGATGGGCGAGATGGTGAGCTACCGCGGCAACGGGGGGACGGGCGAGGGGTATCTCGCGATACCCTCCGGCGGTGCGACCAGCCCTGCGGTCATCGTCATCCAGGACTGGTGGGGCCTGGTGCCGCACGTCCGGGCGGTCGTGGACCGCTTCGCCGAGGCCGGTTTCGTCGCCCTCGCCCCGGACTTCCGGCACGGCGGCCCGGCCAGCAAACCGAGTGAGCCCCGCCAGATGCTGAACAGCCAGCAGATGGACGAGGCGGCGGCGGACATCGCCGGCGCGGCCGACTACCTCGCCGGCCGGCCCGAGGTCGCCGGCAAGGTGGGCTGTGCGGGCTTCTGCGCCGGGGCGAGCCTGGCCCTCTGGGCGGCGACCCGGTCCGAGCGGATCGTCGCCACCACCGCCTTCTACCCCCGGCTGCCGTGGGACGGGATGCGCCCCGAGTGGCCCGACTACGCGGGCAAGGCGGCGCTCATCCACTGCTCCGAAGAGGACGGCACCTCCGCCGCCGACGGCGTACGCACCGTCCGCCGCGCCGTCGAGACCTCCGGCGGCACCTGCCAGGTCCACGACTACCCCGGCACCTCGCACGCCTTCTTCAACGAGGACCGGCCGGAGAACTTCGACCAGCGCGCCGCCGCAACCGCCTGGGCCCGCACCCTCGAACTCTTCCGGGCCAAGCTTGGCTGAGCCCCGTACGCCCGACGAGGTGGTCGCCCGCGCCGCGCGGGCGACCGACCTGGCCGACCTCGACGCCGCCGTCAGCGACTGCTTCGCCTGCCCGCGGCTGGTGCGGTGGCGCGAGGAGGTGGCCCGCGTCCGCCGGGCGGCCTTCCGGGACCAGGAATACTGGGGCCGGCCGGTGCCCGGCTTCGGCGCCCCCGACGCGCGCATCGCCATCCTCGGCCTGGCGCCCGCCGCGCACGGCGGCAACCGCACGGGCCGCATCTTCACCGGCGACCGGTCCGGCGACGTCCTGTTCGCCGCGTTGCACCGGGCCGGGCTGGCCAACCAGCCGACCAGCGTCGCCGCCGACGACGGGCTCACCGTGCGCGACCTGCGGATCTTCTCCGCCGTGCGCTGCGCCCCGCCGGACAACAAGCCCACTCCCGAGGAGCGGGACACGTGCGCGCCGTGGCTGCACCGCGAGGTGGCGCTGATCCGGCCCACCCTGCGCGTCGTGGTCGCGCTGGGAGCGTTCGCCTGGGCCTCGTGGTGGCCGGTGCTGCGCCAGGTGTACGGTCTGCGCCCGCCCAGCCCGCGACCGGCCTTCGGCCATGGGGCACACTGGTCCGGCACGGGCGCACCGGCGCTGCTCGGCTGCTACCACGTCAGCCAGCAGAACACCTTCACCGGGCGGCTGACACCAGGGATGCTGGACGATGTGTTCGCCCGGGCGAAGCAACTGGCCGGGGCGGACTGAGACGCGGGGGCGGTGGCGATGACGGACGGAACGCGTCGAGTCGTGGGACACGCCCCGGCGATCCGGAGGTAGCCCCCGATGGAAATCAGCGTCCTGCGCAGGTGGTGGCCGGTCGCGGCGGTGGTGCTCCTGCTGGCCGTCGCCGCGTTCTCGTCCGCCCACTCGTCGATCGGCGCCAGCCGGATCCCGCCCGCCGCCGACAACATCCCGTACGTGCCGGAGTATCCGAGCGGCGAGCCGGTCGAGTCGATCCCCGTCGAACCGCGGGACGCCGGCCAGGCCACCCAGGCGTCGATCCCGCAGTGGATCGCCACCGTCGCCATCGTACTTCTCGGGCTGGCGATCCTCGTCGTCTTCGGCTATCTCACCTGGACGTTGGTCCGGGGCGCGATACGCCGCACCACCAGGGCGCTGCCGGCCCAGCGGTCCCGGCGGACGCCCGAGGGCACCGCCCGCGAGGTGGCCGCCGCCCTCGACGCCGGCCTGGAGGAGTTGGACGACCGCGACACCGATCCGCGTACGGCGGTGATCGCCTGCTGGGTGCGCCTGGAGCAGGCCGCCGCCGGGGCCGGCGTGCCCCGGCTGGCCGGCGACACCCCCACCGACCTGGTCACCCGGCTGTTGCGGGGCGACCCGTCGGTGGGCGTCCCGGCCATCGCCAGCGCCGACGTGCTGGCCGAGTTCGCCCACGTCTACCGCGAGGCCCGCTACGCGACCCGTGAGGTCGACGAGCGCACCCGCGACCAGGCCCGGGCGGCGCTGCGCCGGCTGCGCGGCGAGTTGACCGTCGCGGTCGCCGACGACACGGAGGTGCCGGCGTGACCGGGGCACCCACAGGCGTGACCGGGGTGCGGCCGGCGCCCGCCCGACGTGGCGAGGTGACGCCGTGAGCAGCACCAGCATCGACGACCTGCTCAGCGTCGAGGACGAGCGGCCGGCACGCGCCGAGCCCCGACGGGGCGGGCGGGTCGGCCGGGTGCTGCGTCCCCTGGCCGGCGTCGCGGCCGTCGTGATCGTGCTGGTCGCCGGCCTGCGCCTGGTGGGCCTGCGGGTCTCGCTGCCGATCCTCGTGGCCGGGGTGGTCGCGCTGTTCGTGGTGCGTCGCGTCGTCGCCGCCCTCGCGCCCCCGCCCCCGCCCCGCGGCGGCGGCCGGGCCCCTGTCGCCGACGACGACGGCACCTGGAACTGGGGCGCCAGGGACGCGCTGCGCACCGCGATCAACGGCTGGGAACTGCCGCTGGACTGGTCGGCCAGCCGGCCCGAACGCTTCACCACCGTGATCCTGCCCCGGCTCGGGGAGCTGGCCGACGAGCGGCTGAGCCAGCGGCACGGCGTGACCCGCGAGTCGGATCCGGCCCGGGCCCGGGTGCTGCTGGGTGACCAGCTGTGGAAGTTCCTGGAGACCCCGCCTCGCCGCACCCCGTCGCCGCGCAACCTCGCGGCGATCGTCGCCGAACTGGAGAGACTGTGATGAACGACGTGGACCGCAGCATGCCCGCCGCCGAGGTCGGCCCCCTCGCCCGGTCGGTGCTGGAGGCGGTCGGTCAGGTCGTCGTCGGCAAGCGGGACGCGCTGGAGCTGGTGCTCGCCGGCATCCTGGCCGGCGGCCACGTGCTGCTGGAGGATCTGCCGGGCCTCGGCAAGACGCTGACCGCGCGGTCCTTCGCCCAGGCGCTCGGGCTGGACTTCCGCCGGCTCCAGTTCACCCCCGACCTGCTGCCCGCCGACGTGACCGGCTCGTTCCTGTACGACCAGCGCAGCGGCGACTTCTCGTTCCGGGCCGGGCCGGTCTTCACCAACCTGCTGCTCGCCGACGAGATCAACCGGACCCCGCCGAAGACCCAGTCGGCCCTGCTGGAGGCGATGCAGGAGAAGCAGGTCTCGGTGGAGGGCGTGACGTACAAGCTGGACGAGCCGTTCCACGTGCTCGCCACCGCCAACCCCATCGAGTACGAGGGCACGTACCCGCTGCCGGAGGCGCAGCTCGACCGGTTCCTGCTCCGGGTCTCCTTCGGCTACCCCGAGGCCGAGGAGGAGTGGGAGGTGCTGCGCCGGCGGATGGCCCGCCGCCGCGAGGAGGCGGACATCAAGCCGGTGGTCGACGCGGCGACCCTGCGCGCCATGCAGGCCGCGCTGGAGGACGTGGTCGTGGAGGACTCCGTCGGCCGCTACATCGTCGCGCTGACCGCCGCCACCCGGGAACACCCGTCGGTGCTGGTGGGCGCCTCGCCGCGTGGCTCGCTGGCGCTGCTGCTGCTGTCCCGCGTACGGGCCGTGATGGCCGGTCGCGACTACGTCGTCCCGGAGGACGTCAAGGAGGTCGCGGCACCCGCCCTGGCACACCGGATCACGTTGCGCCCCGAGATGTGGTTGCGTCGTGTCGACCCGTCCTTCGTGGTCGGCGAGGTGCTGGAGGCGACCCCGGCGCCCGCCAGCGGTGCGCTGCCCAGCTACGCCGCCGGCCCCGGGCACTGATGGTCGCGTCCGCCGTGTCGCCCCGGGTCGAGCCGCCGCCACCGGGGCCGGGGCCCGCGACCGGCTGGGTGCCCACGTGGGCGCTCGGCCGGGCGGTGCTCCTCACCGGGCTGCTGCTGATCGCGGGGGTGCTGCTCGGCCGGGTGGATCTGATCGTGCTGGCCGCCCCGTTCGCGCTGGGCACCGCGTACGCGCTGCGCCGCCGGCCGACCGCCCTGCCGCAGATCTGGGTCTCCGCCGACGAGGGGCACCTGGTCGAGGGCGGCGAGCTGACCGGCACGGTCACCGTCGGCAACCCGGACCTCATCGACTACGACGTGGCGGTGGTGCGCAGCCGGGTCTCGCCGTGGCTGCGGGTGCAGCGGGTGACGATCGCCGGGGCGACCACCGCGTCCGGGGCAAGCTCGCCCGTCGCCCCGTCCGTCGCCGACCGGCCGTTCGTGACCGCCGTCCCGACGGCGGCGGCCGTGGACCTGGAGCTGACCGGCACGGCGCTGCGCTGGGGCCGGCACCCCATCGGCCCGGCGGGCGCCCGGGCGGCCGCCGCGCAGGGACTGCTGGTCTCCCGGGCCGTGATCGCCGAGCCGTCCCGGTTGCGGGTCTACCCGAGGACCGAGCCGTTCGACGCGGTCGAGGCGATGCCCCGGGCCGCCGGCCTGGTCGGCGCGCACCACTCGCGCCGGCCCGGCGAGGGCGGCGAACTGGCCGGCGTACGGGTCTTCGCCCCGGGCGACCGGCTGCGCCGGATCGACTGGCGGGTCTCGCTGCGCGCCCGGCAACTGCACGTGGCGGCCACCCTCTCCGACCGCGACGCCGAGGTGGTGGTGCTGCTCGACGTGCTCGCCGAGGCGGGCCGCTCGGGTGGGGTGTCCGGAGCCGCCTCCGTGCTGGACACCACCGTCCGGGCCGCCGCCGCGATCGCCGAGCACTACCTGCACCGTGGCGACCGGGTGTCGATGCTCGAGTACGGCCCGTCCGCCCGCCGGCTGCGCCCGGCCACCGGCCGCCGGCAGTACCTGACGGTCCTGGAGTGGCTGCTGGAGGTGCGGGCGGAGCACTCCCCGCACGAGCCGTACGACCAGGTGTTCGGGCCGCAGTTGTTGTCGGCGGACGCGCTGGTGGTGGTCCTCACCCCGCTGCTCGACGAACGGTCGGCGCAGATGCTGGCCCGGCTGACCCGCTCCGGGCGGTTCGTGGTCGCGGTGGACACCCTGCCGGCGGACCTCACCCCGCCGAAGGACCGGGGCTGGGCCGAGGTGGCGTACCGGCTGTGGCGGCTGGACCGGGACACCATGATCGGGCAGCTGCGCGAGCACGGCGTGCCGGTGGTGCGGTGGGCCGGCGCGGGCAGCCTCGACGAGGTGCTGCGGGACGTGGCCCGCCTGGCGACCGCCCCGAGGGTGGCCCGGTGAGCGCGAGGAACGTAGCGCAGCGGAGTCCCGCAGTCGCGAACGAAAGGCGGGCCCGGTGAGCGCGAGGAACGTAGCGCAGCGGAGTCCCGCAGTCGCGAACGAAAGGGTAGCCCCGTGAGCGCCGTGACCGAGCGGGTCCGGGCCGCGCGGTACGCCGCCGCCCGGATCAGCCTGACGCCGCTGCTGGTGCGCGCCGGCATCTTCCTCACCGTGCTGGTCGGCCTGCTGCTGGCGTACCCGTCGCAGATGCTGCTCGGACGGCCGCTGCTCGCCCTCGTGGCGGTGGCGGTCCTGCCGGCGGTCGGGCCGCGCCGGGTCTGGCCGACCTTCGCGGCGCTGGTCACGGTCGGCGGCTGGCTGGTCGCCACCGACGGGTACGGCCGGCCGATCGCCCTCTGGCGGCTGCTCGCCGTGGCGGCGGTGCTCTACCTCACCCACACCCTCTGCGCGCTGGCCGCCGTGCTGCCGTACGACGCGGTGGTCGATCCGAACCTGATCGTGCGGTGGCTGGCCCGGGCCGGCGCGGTGCTGCTGGCCACCTTCGTCCTCGGTGTCCTGCTGGTCGAGGTCGGCAGGCTCGGTGGTGACGCCGGACACCAGGCGGCGACGGTGGTCGGTCTGCTCGTGGCGGTGGCGGTGGCGGCGTTGCTGGGGTGGCTGCTGCGCCGCAGGTGACAGCCCCTTGCGAGGGAAGTCATGCAGGTCACAGGGGTTGTGCTCCGTCACAGAGAAGGGGCGCGAGCGGGATTAGCCGGGCCGCGCGGGGAAAGATAGATGACGTGAACCCGAAGCGGATCCTTGTGGTGGGTGCCGGGCACGTCGGTCTCTACGCGGCACTGCGCCTGTCGAAGAAGCTCAGCTCCCGTGAGGCCGAGGTCGTCGTGGTGGACCCTCAGCCCCACATGACCTACCAGCCGTTCCTGCCCGAGGCGGCGGCCGGCAACATCTCGCCCCGGCACTCCGTGGTGCCGCTGCGGCGGGAGTTGCGCCGGTGCAAGGTGGTGGCGGGCGCGGTGACCCGGATCGACCACCACCGCAAGACCGCCGTGGTGCAGCCCATCAGCGGCCCCACCCGGGAGATCCCGTACGACCACGTGGTCGTCGCCCCGGGTTCGGTCTCCCGGACGCTGCCGATCCCCGGCCTGCACGAGCACGGCATCGGCTTCAAGACCATCGGCGAGGCCATCTACCTGCGCAACCACGTGCTGGACCGGCTCGACGTGGCCGCCGCCACGCCGGACCCGGCCGTCCGCCGGTCGGCGCTGACCTTCACCTTCGTCGGCGGCGGCTACGCCGGCATCGAGGCGCTCGCCGAGATGGAGGACATGGCCCGGGACGCCCTGAAGTACTACCCGGAGCTCAAGCCGGAGGACATGCGCTGGGTGCTGGTCGAGGCGACCCAGCGGGTGCTGCCCGAGGTCGACCGGGACATGGGCGCCTACACGGTGCAGCAGCTGCTCAAGCGGAACATGGACATCCGGCTCGACACCCGCCTGGAGTCCTGCCTCGACGGGGTGGTGAAGCTCTCCGACGGCGACAGCTTCCGCTCCGACACCATCGTCTGGACGGCCGGCGTGAAGCCGTCGCCGATGCTGGACGCGACGGACTTCCCCCGCGACGAGCGGCGGCGGGTCACCTGCCTGCCGACCCTCCAGGTGGTCGACGGCGACCGGGTGGTCGACGGCGCCTGGAGCGCCGGTGACTGCGCGGCCGTGCCGGACCTGACCAAGGAGCCCGGCAACTACTGCTCGCCGAGCGCCCAGCACGCGGTCCGCCAGGCCGCCCGGATGGCCGACAACATCGTCAACGTCGTCCGTGGCCGGGAGCCGGTGGAGTACAAGCACAAGCACGCCGGCAGCGTCGCCAGCCTCGGCCTGCACAAGGGCGTGGCCCAGGTGTACGGGATCAAGATGACCGGCTGGCCGGCGTGGTTCATGCACCGGACATACCACATGAGCCGGATCCCGTCGTTGAACCGCAAGGTCCGGGTCGTGGTCGACTGGTCGCTGGCGTTCTTCCTCAAGCGTGAGGTGGTCGCCCTGGGCCAGCTGCACGACCCGCGCGAGGAGTTCGCCGAGGCGTCCCAGCCGGTCGGCGCCGGCCGCGCCTGACGGACCCGACCCGCAGTCTGGTGTAAGGAGAGGCCCCTTCCTATCTCGTATTCGATAGGAAGGGGCCTCTCCTCACACGTCAGACGCGCCAGGTCCAGGCGTCGGCGATCCGGGTGGCGGGGCCGTAGAGCTGCTCCAGGGTGCCGCGAAGGCTGTCGGCGTGCGGGGTGCCGTCGGCCAGCGCCACGCAGGAGGCGCCCCAGAACTCCGCGTCCTCTGCGGCCTGCCGGCGCTGTTCGTCCCCGATGACGGGTTGCCCGCCGCGCCTGCCGACCTCGGCCAGCAGGGCCGACGTGGGCTGCGCGTAGGTGCCCATCGCCGCCGTGCCGCCGCGACCGTACGGGCCGATGAAGAAGCCCTCCGGCATGCCGAACGCCGCGTCGGCGGCGGTCGCCCAGCGCATCGGCCACGGTTGCTTGGGCGTGGCGAGCGGCACCGGCACCAGCACCCCGCCCGGCTCGACGCACTGGCGCCAGTGCCCGCCGGTGACGAACTCGGGCAGCGGCGGGCGCTCGGCGGTGGGCAGCGGGGTCGGCAGCAGCGGCAGCAGCGCCACGCCGACCGCCGCCGGCACGAGCCGGCGTACCCGGCCGGTGCCGCGCAGCGCCCGGTCGACCGCCAGCACCAGCAGCGTGGCGATGAGCGGGAGCACCGCGAGGGCGAAGCGCATCGGCAGCGCGCCGTCCACCACGGGCAGGCCCGAGAGCAGGGCGTACGGGCCCGGGACGGCGGTGCGTTCGCCGTCGACGACCACCCGGGGGCCGAGCGACAGCGCCCCCGTCACGAGCGTGCCGACCACGCACGCGACGACCAGCGGGCGACGGCCCAGCCAGAGCGCGCAGGCGGCGGCGACCAGCAGCAGGGGCAGCCCGAGGAAGGTGTTGTACTCGGCCGGCCCGGTGGTCAGCCGGGCAGCCCCGTCGCCGCCCGCGATCGACAGCGGCGAGACGGTCCACCAGCTGCGCAGGTCCGCCGAGAAGTAGTGCGGGCTGAACATGCCGTCCGAGACGCCCTGTGGGCCGGCGAACTGGAACCACAGCGGCCAGGCCAGTACGACCAGGGCCAGCCCGGCGGCGAGCATCATCCCGGCGGCGAAGCCGGGCAGGGCGCGGCGGGCCAGGTTCCGGTCCGCCGCCGCGTAGGTGACCGCCATCACCAGCAGCGTGACCGCGCAGAGGAAGAGCACCTCCTCGCCGACGAAGACCTGCGCGGTGACCGCCGCCGCCAGGCCGACGGCCGAACTGACCACCCGCCGGCGGTCCGGCCCGTCGGCGGTGCCCGCCGGGTCGGCGGCCCGCAGCATGCGGACCACCAGCCAGACGATCACCGGCACGAGCCACTGCGCGGTCATGTGCAGGTGGCTGTTGGTCTGCGAGACCATCCCCGGGCCGAACCCGCAGAGCGCCGCCCCGAGCGCGGCGGCGAGCCGGTGGGCACGCAGGACCCGGGTGAAGAGCAGGTACCAGGCGATCGCGGTGCCGGCCAGGTTCGCCATGGCCAGCAGGGCGAAGGTCACCGGCGCGCCGAACGACAGGGTCACCGGGGCGAGGAGCACGCCGAGCGCGATGACCGTGGTGTTGGTCATCAGGTTGACCCCGTCCGGCGCGTTGAGCCGCCCGGTGAGCAGGTCGAAGTCGCCGAGCAGCGCCCGCGAGTCGACGGCGAGGAACCACTCGTAGAGGGCCTGGTCCTCCGGGTTGAGCGCCAGGACCCGGGCCGCCGGGTCGGGCCAGAGCCCGTGGGTGAGCCAGCCGGCCAGCGCCACGAAGAGCAGCACGACGGTGACGTCCGCCCGGCGACGGTGGACGGCGGTCAGCAGGCGCGCCGCCCGAAGCCGGCGGGACGGCCGGTCGACGGCGAGGACAGCCTGGTCAGGGACGGCGTCGGGGGCCGTGGGGGCTGCGCTGCTCACGGTCTCGACCCTAGTGCGACCCACCTGCCGGGGTACGCCGGGTCGCCGCCGACCCGCTACCGTGACACTGCACCGCGCGTGTCGACCCGCGCGGTGTCACCCGCCCGGGTGGTGGAACGGCAGACACGGCCGCCTTAAAAGCGGCTGCCGCAAGGCGTGCGGGTTCGACCCCCGCCCCGGGCACGCCGCACTCTCAGCTTCCGCTCAGCTTGGCGATCTCCACGGGACTGCCCTGGGCGTTTACTCTTGGGGGTGCACGTTCACGTGCAACGACCCCCTGAGGGAGGCCTGACAGTGAAGACTTCGAACCCGGTGCTCGCCCGGCTCGGCCAGGCGGCCGAGCGGGAGCGCTCCGCCGGGTACGCCCCGACCGGGCCGTACGGACAGCCCGGCTATCCCCAGCAGTACCCGACGGAGGCCGGCTACCCGGCGGCCCCGCCGACCGTCAACACCATGTCGATCGACGACGTGGTGGTCAAGACCGTCACGCTCCTCGGCATCCTCGGCGTCTCCGCCGCGGCTGCCTGGGTGCTGGTGCCCGACGCGCTGCTCGGCGCGGCCTGGATCGGCGCGGCGGTGGTCGGCCTGGTCCTCGGCCTGATCATCTCGTTCTCCCGGATGGCGAACCCGGCGCTGGTCGTCGCGTACGCCGTCGTCGAGGGCGTCTTCGTCGGCATGGTCAGCAAGTTCTTCAACTCGCTCTACGACGGCATCGTGGTCCAGGCGGTGACCGCCACGTTCGGTGTCTTCTTCGTGATGGCCATGCTCTACAAGGCGAAGGTCATCCGGGCCACCCCGAAGTTCGTCAAGGGCATGATCGCCGTGATGGCGGGTCTCTTCGCCGTCATGCTGATCAACCTCGTGTTCGCGCTCTTCGGCGTGAACACCGGCCTGCGCGACGGCAGCCCGCTGGCGATCGGGTTCAGCCTGGTCTGCATCGTGGTCGCCTCGCTGAGCTTCGTGCTCAGCTTCAAGGAGGTTGAGGACGGCGTCCGGATGGGGCTGCCCCAGCGCTACTCCTGGGTCGCCGCCTTCGGCATCCTGGTCAGCCTGGTCTGGCTCTACATCGAGATCCTGCGCCTGCTGAGCTACTTCCAAGGCGACGACTGACCGTCGCCCGCGACCGACGGCGCCCGCCCCCGCATCCGCGAGGGCGGGCGCCGTCGTCTCTCTCCCCCCTCCTCCCCCCCGGCCCCCCACCCCTCGCGCCCCACCCCTCGCGCCTCGCGCGTTGATCATGACGTTGGCGGCGAAGTTGATCGCGATTCCGGCCGCTAACCCCATGATCAACGAGGCCTGGGGGTGGGGGGAGGGGTAGGGGTGCGGGAGGGTGGGGTCCGTAGCATCGGCGGGGTGAGTGCGGGGGAATTGGGGCGGGCGGTGGAGTTGCTGGTGCGCCAGGTGGGGCACTGGCAGCAACCTCGTTGGGCGGCCACGGCCGCCGGTGGCAACGTGTCCCGGGCCGACCTGATCCACCGTCTGGTGCAGGAGATCGCCAACCTGGTCGCCGACGTGGAGGGCGGGCCCCGCCGGGCGGTGCCCCGGCTCGACAACGACCTGGTGCTGCCCGACCAGCTTCGGGTGGTGGCCGCCGACCTCGCCGCCGCCGCCCCGTCGCCGGAGGTGCTGGCGCGGGCCGCCGCCGAGGTGACGGCGACCCGCGAAACCCTCTAGCGCGACTGGCCCCGGACCGGTGCTCAGCTCAGGCGCTCGACGACCATGGCCATGCCCTGGCCGCCGCCCACGCACATGGTCTCCAGGCCGATCGTCTTGTCGTGCCAGTCCAGGGCGTTGAGCAGGGTGCCGGTGATCCGGGCGCCGGTCATGCCGAACGGGTGCCCGACGGCGATCGCGCCACCCATCACGTTCAGCTTCTCGAGCGGGATGCCGAGCTGGCGGTACGAGGGGATCACCTGCGCGGCGAACGCCTCGTTGATCTCCACGAGGTCGACGTCGTCGATGGTCATCCCGGCCCGCCTGAGCGCCTGCCGGGTGGCCTCGACCGGACCGAGGCCCATGACCTCCGGCGAGAGGGCGGTCACTCCGGTGGAGACGATCCGGGCCAACGGCGTGATGCCGAGGTCCCTGGCCCGCTGGGCGCTCATGATCACCACGGCGGCGGCGCCGTCGTTCAGCGGGCAGCAGTTGCCGGCGGTGATGCGGCCGTCCGGGCGGAAGACCGGCTTCAGCCCGGAGACGCCCTCCAGGGTGACCCCGGCGCGCGGGCCGTCGTCGGTGCCGACCACCGTGCCGTCCGGCGTGGTGACCGGGGTGATCTCCCGGGCCCAGAAGCCGTCGGCGATGGCCTTCTCGGCGAGGTTCTGGCTGCGTACGCCGAACTCGTCCATGTCGGCGCGGGTGACGTCGTACACCTGGGCCAGATTCTCGGCGGTCTGCCCCATGGTCAGGTAGATGTCCGGCAGCTCGCCGGCCTCGCGCGGGTCGGTCCAGACCGGGGCCCCGCCCTGCGCGCGGGCCTTGGAACGCTCGGCCGCGGCGGCGAAGCGCGGGTTCTCCCAGCCGCCGCCGACCAGCGCCTGCGCCTCCTTCGGCAGCCCGTCGGAGTTGCCGCGGGCGTACCGGGAGACGGTCTCCACGCCAGCGGAGACGAACACGTCGCCCTCGCCGGCCCGGATCGCGTGCATCGCCATCCGGGTGGTCTGCAGCGACGACGCGCAGTAGCGGGTGAGCGTCGCGCCGGGCAGGGTGTCCAGGCCCATCAGGGTGGCGACCACGCGGGCCATGTTGAAGCCCTGCTCGCCGCCGGGCAGACCACACCCCAGGTAGAGGTCGTCGATCTCGGTCTGGTCGAGCTGGGGGACCTTGTCCAGGGCGGCCCGCACGATGGTCGCGGCGAGGTCGTCCGGGCGGACGTCGCGCAGGGACCCCTTGTGCGCCCGGCCGATGGGGGAGCGGGCGGTGGCGACGATGACGGCGTCGCGGGACGACTCAGTCGGCATGAACCAACGTTAACCCGTCGGTAACTTCGGGCGGAAGCTGCCCGCCGGCCGGGAAATGTCACGCCCGGCGGGACAGCGGGGGCGGCCGGCGGGTCACTGCCGGCGGGACAGCGGGGACGGCCGGCGGTCAGTGCCGGGAGTCGGCCACGATGCCCGGCCCGGGCGGTGGGTGGACCAGCGCCGGCAAGCGGGCACCGCGTCCGGGCGGGGGCGGCCGGCGGGTCACTGCCGGGAGGCGACCGCCGCGGCGGCGGCGACGGCCGGCAGCAGGGCGTGCGCCCAGACCCGGTAGCCGTCTGCGGAGGGGTGGTAGCCGTCGTGGCACAGCGTCCCGGCGTCGGCCCGGAACACGGCGCCGGTCTCGGTGGCCAGGTCGACCACCGTGCCGCCGGCGTCGAGCACCGCCGCCGCCTGGGCGCGGGCCACCCGCCGCCCCGACCAGCCGACCACGTTGCGCAGCGGCGGCGCGATGGCGCGTACGGCGCCCAGGTCGGGGCACGTGCCGACGACCACCTCCACCCGGGCCTCGCGGAGCCGGTGCACGGCCGCCCCGAGGTAGGCGGCGGCCTCCACCGGACGACGCAGGGTGGTGGCGTCGTTCGCCCCGATCAGGATCACCGCCACGTCGGGGCGCTCGCCGAGCAGCGCCCGGGCCACCTGGGTGGCCAGGTCGGTCGAGCGTGAGCCGGAGACGCCGACGCTGGACAGGTGCACCCGGCGACCGCTCGGGCCCTCGGCGAGCAGGTTGGCCAGCTGCCCGCCGATGGTCTCGTCGAGGCGGCCGACCCCGACGCCGAGGGCGGACGAGTCGCCGAGCAGCACCAGGCGCAGCGGCGGCGCGTCGGCCCGCCCGACCGTGGCGCGCAGGGCGAGCGCCAGTTCCGGCTGGGCGTACCGGCGGTGCCGGGCGGCAAAGGCCTGACCGGCGAGGACGGCGGCGCCGCCGACCGTGCCGGCGATGAGGCTGAGCGTCGCCGCCCGGCCCAGTCGATTGGCGAGCCCCGAGGGGATGAAGCGCTCGCTCATGCCAGTCCCTCCAGTGTGGGTGAGTCGGCGGCGGGGCTGGGCTGCGGCGCCGCGCCGACACCGAAGAAGGCCCGTCGGCGCAGTTGCGCCCACCGGCCGGCGGGGCCGCGCTCGCGCCCCCTGACCCGGGTGCCGCTGACCTCGGTGCCCGCGTGGCGGGCCGCCTCCTGGGCGGCCTGCGGCAGCGAGCGCACGCCCTCGTCCCGGACGAGGGTCGGGCGGCGTTCCTGCCCCGCGCCGAGCGCGGACAGCACGGTCGGCAGGAGGGCGGCGGCGGCCATCGCGTAGCCCTCCGCCGAGGGGTGGAAACGGTCCCAGGCGAACATCCGGGTCGGCTCCGCCGTGAACCGGGGACCGAGCAGGTCGCCGAGGGAGACCGTCCAGCCACCGGCCTCGACCACGGCCACCGTCTGGGCGGCGGCGAGCTGCCGGCTCCAGTGCCGGGCCAGCCACCGCAGCGGCGGCTGGATCGGCCGGATCGCGCCCAGGTCGGGGCAGGTGCCGACGACCACCTCGCAGCCGGCCGCGCGCAGCGTGCGGACCGCGTCGACCAGGTAGCGCACCGCAAGGGCGAACGGTGCGCGGTTGGTCACGTCGTTGCCGCCGATCAGGATCACCGCGACGTCGGGCTGGCACTCCAGCGCCGCCTCCACCTGGTGGCGCAGCACCGCCGAGATGGCGCCCACCACGGCGAAGCGGTGCAGCCGGACGGGGCGTTGCAGGCGGCGGGACAGCCCGGTGGCGAGCAGGGCGCCGGGCGTCTCCCGGCGGCGGTGCACGCCGTAGCCGGCGGCCGACGAGTCGCCGAGCACGACGACGGTGACGGGCGGGCCGGGCAGCTTCGCGCCGTAGACGCCGTCGCAGCGCGGCGGGGGCGCCTCGGCCATCGGGATCGTGCGGCGGGCCTGCCGGGCCTGCCCGAGGAGCACGCCGCCGGTCGCCACCACGGCCGCGGCGGTGGCGCCCGTGCCGATCGCCGCGAGGCGGGCGACCTGCCGTGCGCGCTGCCAGCGCGGACCAACCGGGACGACGGAACCAGCGACCCCCATACAGCGACATTATCGCGCCGGCACGACACACCGCTGTCGTCGTGTCGGCTCGCGGGTGCCTGGAAGGCGACGGTCCTGGGTACCTGTACGGGTGACCGGGGGACGGTTGCGCGGGCACGCCACCCTGGCACGTGGAGAGGGGCCGAACATGGGGAAGACATTGAAGCGCACCGCGGCGTTCAGCGCGCTGGCCCGGGCACTCGCGGCCGGGTCACGGGGCGGGCCGTCGCTCGGGGCGCGGCTGGGCGCGTTGCCGCGGATGATCCGGGCCACCACCCGGGGGGAGTACGACGGCGGCCTGCGGCTGGCACTGATGACCGCGGCGACGGCGTACATCGTCTCGCCGGTCGACCTGCTTCCCGAGATCCCGCTGGCGATCTTCGGGCTGGCCGACGACGCGGTCATGGTGACCTGGCTGGCCGGCAGCGTGCTGGCCGAGACCGAG
This sequence comes from Micromonospora sp. USAFONa4, assembly GCF_057197825.1. NCBI lineage: Bacteria > Bacillati > Actinomycetota > Actinomycetes > Micromonosporales > Micromonosporaceae > Micromonospora > Micromonospora sp. USAFONa4. The sequence continues at coordinate 4,303,331 of NZ_CM170072.1, forward strand.
CGGTTCCTGGAGTGGGAGGCCCGGCGCAGCTCGGTGATCCCCGGGCACGTGGCGTCCTGAACCCACGTACCCTGGGGCGTCGAGAAGACGTCTGCCCGGCCGCCGCCGGCGGCGCCGGAGGAGAAGGGCACAACGAGGTGCGGTACTACGACAACGTCGTCGAGCTGATCGGCAACACCCCGCTGGTACGGCTGCGCAACGTCACGGCCGGGATCCAGGCCACCGTGCTGGCGAAGGTGGAGTACCTCAACCCGGGCGGCTCGGTGAAGGACCGGATCGCGCTGCGGATGGTGGAGGACGCCGAGAAGGCGGGCATCCTCCAGCCGGGCGGCACGATCGTCGAGCCGACCAGCGGAAACACCGGCGTCGGGCTGGCGCTGGTGGCGCAACTGCGGGGCTACAGGTGCGTCTTCGTCTGCCCCGACAAGGTCAGCCAGGACAAGCAGGACGTGCTGCGCGCGTACGGCGCGGAGGTGGTGGTCTGCCCGACCGCCGTCGCGCCGGAGGACCCGCGCTCCTACTACAACGTGTCCGACCGGCTGGCCCGGGAGATCCCCGGCGCGTGGAAGCCCAACCAGTACAGCAACCCGGCCAACCCGCGCTCGCACTACGAGACCACCGGCCCCGAGCTGTGGGAGCAGACCGGGGGCGAGCTCACCCACTTCGTGGCGGGCGTCGGCACCGGCGGCACGATCTCCGGCATCGGGCGCTACCTGAAGGAGGCGTCGGAGGGGCGGGTCAAGGTCGTCGGCGCCGACCCGGAGGGTTCCGTCTACTCCGGCGGCACCGGCCGGCCGTACCTGGTCGAGGGCGTCGGCGAGGACTTCTGGCCGGAGACGTACGACCGGGGCGTCGCCGACGAGATCATCGAGGTCTCCGACAAGGCGTCCTTCGAGATGACCCGGCGGTTGGCGCGCGAGGAGGGGCTGCTGGTCGGCGGTTCCTGCGGGATGGCCGTCGTGGCCGCTCTGGAGGTGGCCCGCAAGGCCGGCCCGGACGACGTGGTCGTGGTGCTGCTGCCCGACAGCGGCAAGGGCTACCTGTCCAAGATCTTCAACGACACCTGGATGGCCCGGTACGGCTTCCTGGACAACTCGGGCACCGAGCCGACGGTCGCCGACGCGCTCGCCGGCAAGCCGGGCGGCCTGCCCGAGCTGGTGCACGTGCACCCGACCGAGACGGTCCGCGACGCGATCGACTACATGCGCGAGTACGGCGTCTCGCAGCTTCCGGTGCTCAAGGCCGAGCCGCCGGTGGTGACCGGCGAGGTGGCCGGCTCGATCGCCGAGAAGGATCTGCTCGACGCGCTCTTCACCGGCCAGGCGCACCTGCACGACACCATCGAGCGGCACATGGCCGAGCCGCTGCCGATGATCGGCGGCGGGCAGCCGGTGAGCGAGGCGGTCGGCCTGCTGGAGAAGTCCGACGCCGCCTTGGTGCTGGTCGACGGCAAGCCGAAGGGCGTCCTCACCCGGCAGGACCTGCTGGCCCACCTCGGCGCGCGCTGACGTGTAAGGAAGGGCCCCTTGTCGACGCACCGCGTTGACAAGGGGCCCTTCCTTACACCTGGCGGGTGTAGCGGAGCTGGGGGGTGAGCATCCCACCGATGTGTTCGTCGCGTTCGGTACCGGTGGGGGTCCAGCCGCCGCGCTCGTAGAAGCGCCGGGCGTGCGCGTTGTCCCGCAGCACCCAGAGCACCGCGCGGGACCAGCCGCGGGCGCGCATGGCGTCCAGGGCATCGACCATCAGGGTGCGCCCGGTGCCCCGGCCGCGTTCGGCGGGTTCGAGGTGGATGGCGTTGAGCAGGCCGGTCACCGGGTCGCCCTCGTCGTCCGGGCCGAGATAGCTGAAGCCGACCAGCCGGCCGGCGCGCTCGGCCACCGTCATCCGGTGCTCGTCCCGCTCCCACGTCCACCGCTCGGTCCAGTACGCGCCCATCGCCTCGGGCGTCGGGTCGGCCAGTGCCTGCGTCGGCAGGAAGGACGCGTAGGCGGCGACCCGGGAACGCTGGTGCAGCGCGCCCACCGCCATCAGGTCGTCGACGGTGGCGGGGCGCAGGGTGACCGTCACCCGGCCGAGGCTACCCGCCGGGGCGGGACCTGCACGGTCGTCAGGTCCTCGGCGATCACGAGGTCGCCGTCGAAGTGCGCGCGGGCCTCGTCGGCGAAGCGGGCCGGGTCGGCGTACCGCTGGGAGAAGTGGGTGAGCACGAGCCGGCGTACGCCCGACTCGGCCGCCACCCGCGCGGCCTGGCCCGCCGTGAGGTGGCCGACCTCGGCGGCCAGCGCGGCCTCCGAGTCGAGGAACGTCGACTCGATGACCAGCAGGTCGGCGTGCTCGGCGAGGGCGTACACCCCGTCGCAGAGGCCGGTGTCCATGACGAAGGCGAACCGCTGCCCGGGCCGGGGCACGCTCACCTCCTCGCGGGTGACGCGGCGCCCGTCGACGTCGAGGTGGCCGACGCGGCTCAGCTCCCCGACCGCCGGCCCGGCGATGCCGTACGCGGCCAGCCGCTCCGGCAGCATCCGGCAGCCGTCCGGCTCGACCAGCCGGTAGCCGTACGTCTCGATCGGGTGCCGCAGCCGGCGGGCCTCCAGCGTGCCGACGCCCAGGGCGATCCGCTGCCCGTCGGCCTCGACGGGCTCGACGCGCAGCTCGGCGGTCTCGTGGAAGCTGGCGGCGTGCCGCAGCCGCGCGAAGTATTCCGCGCCGCCGGCCGGGAAGTGCACCGCCACCGGGTGCGGCACCCGGTCGAGGGAGAGCCGCTGGATGGTGCCGGGCAGGCCGAGGCAGTGGTCGCCGTGGAAGTGGGTGACGCAGATCCGGGTCAGGTCGGTGGCGGTGACCGTGGTGTGCAGGAGCTGCCGCTGGCTGCCCTCGCCCGGGTCGAAGAGGATCACCTCGCCGTCCCAGCGCAGCACGTAGCCGTTGTGGTTGCGCTGCCGGGTGGGGGCCTGGCTGGCCGTGCCGAGCACCACCAGCTCGCGCATCGACACGGTGACCTCCGGCTGCGTAGGCCATCCGGCCTGCGGAAAGGGTCGACCCCCGGGGCTTCCGTGCTCGCGCACGGGCCGGCTGGACTGGGCCGGCACCCCGGGGGTCGGGTGGCTGTCGTGGTTTCGCCGCACCGCTGCCACACGGTCTCGACGATGGTGCTGTGCCCGCCTCGCGGCGGACGAGTTTACTGTCGAGGACAGCGGCTAGCGGACAGCCACCTCACGAGTCCGATTGCTATACAAGTCTGGACCACCTCCTTTCCCGTGTACCGCCACGCTATCCAGCCCGCGCGCCGCCGGCAACGGATTTCGATCACACGGCGCCGGGGAACGGCGGGCCGGCGCTCAGGTGTTCTCGGCGATGCCGATCGGGCCCTCGCGCGGGCCCTCCTCGCTGGCCGGCTGCACGGCCAGCGACGGGAAGTCGGCCAGGTCGCCCTCCGGCTCGGCGTCCCACTCGGGGAAGACCAGGTCGCTCTGGAGGTAGAGGCAGAGCAGTTGGGTGAGCTGACGCAGGCCCTCCAGGTGGGTGCGCTCGTGCCCGTGGGTGGCGTCCACGCCGAAGCCGAGCAGCGCCACCCGGGCGTGCGCGCCGGCCTCCACCGCCGCCGCCACGTCCGAGCGGTAGTACTCGAAGACGTCCCGGACCAGGTCCACCCCGTGCTCGGCGGCGATCGAGGCCAGGTTGCGGGTCAGGTGGTAGTCGAACGGGCCCACGCCGTCGCCCATGGCCAGCGTGGCGGCGTCCTCGCGGGACTGCTGGCCGGGCGCCACCACCGCCGCGTCCACGGAGACGATCTCCGCCACGTCGGGGTCGAGCCCGTGCGACGCCCCGTGCCCGATCTCCTCGGTCACGGTGACCAGCAGGTGCGCGGTGACCGCCGGGCGTACGCCGGCGTCGACCATCGCCTTGAGGGCGGTGAGGACCGCCGCCACGCCGGCCTTGTCGTCCAGGTGCCGGGACTTGACGTACCCGCTGGGGGTGATCGTCGGGTTCGGCAGGAACGCCACGAAGTCGCCCGCGTCGATGCCGAGCGCGCGCAGCCCGGCCACGTCCTCGACCGGCTCGTCGACCCGTACCTCGACGTGCTGCCAGCCGACGCCCTGGAGGTCCACGTCGTCGTTGTAGCGGTGGCCACTGGCCTTGAGCGGCAGCACCTGGCCGGTGATCACCCGCTCCAGGTCGTCGGTGAAGATCCGCACGTGGGCGCCCTCGGCGAACCGGGCGCTGTGCGTACCGATCGTCTTCAACTCCAGCCGGCCGTTCTCCTTCAGCCGCTTCACCATGCCGCCGATGGTGTCGGTGTGCACCACGATCGCCCGGTCGGCGCCCGTCGAGCGGGGGCCGGGCAGACAGGCGCTGAGCGCGCCGCGACGGGTCAGCGTGGAGGGGATGCCGAGCGCGGAGAGCCGCTCGCCGACGTACTGCTGCACGTGGTCCGTACGCCCCGACGGGCTCGGGATCTCCAGCAGCTCCACCAGCACCTGGCGCAGGTAGTCCAGGTCGATCTCCAGGGGCTTCGGGCTCACGCGGCACCTCCAGGGCCGGCCGGGGTCCAGAGCCGCTGCGGCGCCCGGGTGCCGGGGAAGAGCAGGTCCACGAAGCGCTCGGCGGTCGGCTGCGGCTCATGGTTGGCCAGGCCGGGCCGCTCGTTGGCCTCGATGAACACGTGCTCCGGGCGGTCCGGGGCACCGACCAGCAGGTCCAGCCCGGTGACCGGGATGTCCAGGGCCCGGCTGGCCGCCACGCACGCCTCGGCGATCGCGGGGTGCAGCTCGGCGGTGACGTCGTGGATGGTGCCGCCGGTGTGCAGGTTCGCGGTCCGGCGTACGGCCAGCACCTGCCCCTCGGGCAGCACGTCGTGCAGCTCGTGGTCGGCCTCGGCGAGCACGTCGCGGGTCATGTCGTCGAGCGGGATGCGGGACTCGCCACCGGTGGCGGCGGCCCGGCGGCGGCTCTGCCGCTCGATCAGCTCGGCGATGTCGTGCACCCCGTCGCCGGTGATCGAGGCGGGACGCCGGACCGCGGCGGCCACCACCTCGTGGTCGATGACGACGACGCGCAGGTCCTCGCCGGCGCGCATCTCCTCGATCAGCACGTCGGGACAGAACCGGGCGGCCAGCTCGACGGCGGCGGCCAGCGCCTCGGGGGTCCGTACGCCCACCGTGATGCCGTTGCCCTGCTCGCCGCGCGCCGGCTTCACCACCACCCGGCCGACCTCGGCGAGGAAGGCGGTGTCGCCGTCGTCGCCGGTGGCGGTCCGGCCGCGAGGCACGGAGAGCCCCGCCTCGGTGAGGATCCGGCGGGTGACCCGCTTGTCGTCGCAGCGGCTCATCGCCACCGCCGAGGTCAGCTCCGACAGCGACTCGCGGGTCAGCACGGTCCGCCCGCCGCTGCTCAGCCGCAGCTCGCCCCAGGCGGGGTCGGTGACCTCCACCCGGATGCCGCGCCGCATCGCCTCGTCGGCGACGATCCTGGCGTACGGGTTGAGCTGGTCGTACCCCTCGGGCGTCGCGGGCAGGAAGAGCCGCTCGTTGATCGGGTTCTTCCGCTTCACGCAGAGCGTCGCCGTCCGGTAGAAGCCGAGCCGCTCGTAGAGCCGGATCGCCCCGCCGTTCTCGGCGAGCACCGACAGGTCCACGTACGCCCGGCCCCGCTCGACCAGCCGGGCGGCCAGCGCGGTGATCAGCGCCTGGCCGGTGCCCGGCGGCGCGGTGTTGAAGTCGACGGTGAGGCACCACAGGCTGGCGCCGTTCTCCGGGTCGTCGAAGACCGCGACGTGGTCGACGCCGGTGATGGTGCCGACGATCTCGCCGGTGGCGTCCTCGGCGACCAGGTGCAGGAACCGGTCGGTGCGCGCGTTGGCGACGAGCACGTCGACCCCGGCGGTGACCATGCCGTTGCGGGCGTAGATCCGGTTGACCGCGTCCGCGTCGGCGGCGTCGGCGAGCGGGCGGATGGTCAGCCCGGGCACGTCGCCGTCGCCGGTCGGACGGTCACCGTCGAGCGGCAGCCGGTAGGTCAGCGACGGATCGATGAACAGCTCGTCGGGCAGCCGGGACACCAGCACGTGCGGGTCGCGCAGGTAGATGCAGATGTCCCGGGAGCCGGCGGCCTCGGAGCGCAGCACGGCGGCGACGGCGGCCTGGTCGACGAAGGTCTGCCCGAAGACGAGCCGCCCCCAGCCGCAGTCCAGCACCACGTCGGTGTGGCCCTCCCGGGTCGGCGGCTCCGCCGGCTCCGGCGCCATCGGATCGCCGCCGGGGCCCACCCGCTCCCGCCGCCGACTGTTGCGCGACCGGTCGGTCCGGGCCGCGCCGGTCGCCAGGGTGTCGGTCACGGTGAGTCGATTCCGTGGCTCTGGAGCCACATTTCCAGGAGTCCGAGTTGCCACAGCTTGTTTCCGTTCAACGGGGTCAGTTCGGCGTTCGGGTCGGCGAGCAGGGCGTCGACGTAGTCGGCGCGGAACAGGTCGCGGCGGCGGGCCTCGGGCGCGGAGAGCGCGTCGCGTACCCGGTCGAGGAGCTTGCCCTCCAGGTGGGTGAGGCCGGGCACGGGGAAGTAGCCCTTCGGCCGGTCGATGACCTCGTGCGGCAGCACCCGGCGGCCGATCTCCTTGAGCACGCCCTTGCCGCCCTGCGCCAGCTTCAGCTCCGGCGGGCAGCTCGCGGCGAGCTCGACGAACTCGTGGTCTAGGAACGGCACGCGGGCCTCCAGCCCGTGCGCCATCGTCATGTTGTCCACCCGCTTGACCGGGTCGTCGGTCAGCATGACCTGGGTGTCGATCCGCAGGCCGGCGTCGACGGCGGTCTCCGCCCCGGCCCGGCCGAGGTGCGCGGCCACGAACTCCCGCGCCGGGTCGCCGTCGGTCAGCCAGGCCGGGTTCAGCACCCGGGCCAGCCCGGCCGCGTTCCGGTCGAAGAAGGCCCCGGCGTACGTGTCGAGCGCCTGGTCCCGGCCGACCCGGGCGAGCGGCGGGTACCAGTGGTAGCCGCCGAGGATCTCGTCCGCGCCCTGGCCGGACTGGACGACCTTGACGTGCTGCGACACCACCTCGCTGAGCAGGTAGAACGCCACGCAGTCGTGGCTGACCATCGGCTCGGACATCGCGGCGACGGCCGCCTCCAGCGGCGGCACCAGGTCGGCGGCGGCCACCCGGATCTGGTGGTGGTCGGTGTCGAACGTCTTCGCGACGAGATCGGAGTAGCGGAACTCGTCGCCCTCCCGGCCGCCGACCTCGTCGAAGCCGATCGAGAAGGTGGACAGCCCGCGCTGGCCCTCGCCGGCGAGCAGGGCGACCACCAGGCTGGAGTCCAGCCCGCCGGAGAGCAGCACGCCGACCGGCACGTCGGCGACCATCCGCCGCCGTACGGCCGTGCTCAGCGACTCCAGCAGGGCGTCCTGCCAGTCCTTCTCGGACCAGCCGGCCCGCTCGGCGGAGCGGGTGAAGGCCGGGTCCCAGTAGACCCGCTCGGAGGTGCGGCCGTCCGCCTCGTAGACCCGTACGGTCGCCGGGGGCAGCTTGGTGACGCCGCGCAGGATGGTGCGCGGCGGCGGCACGATGCTGTGGAAGCTCAGGTAGTGCGCGAGCGCGACCGGGTCGATGCCGGTGTCGACGCCGCCCCCGGCCAGCAGCGCGGGCAGGGTGCTGGCGAAGCGCACCGCGCCGGGCGTCTCGGCCAGGTAGAGCGGCTTGATGCCGAGCCGGTCCCGGGCCAGCACCAGCCGGCCGGTGTCCCGCTCGCTGATCGCCACGGCGAACATGCCGATCAGGTGGTCGACGAAGTCGAGCCCCCACTCGGCGTACGCCTTGAGCACGACCTCGCTGTCGCCGGAGGAGAAGAACCGGTGGCCCTTGGCCTGGAGTTCCTCGCGCAGCTCGCGGTAGTTGTAGATGCACCCGTTGAAGACGCCGGTCAGTCCCGCACCGGGGTCGACCAGCGGTTGTCCGCTCGCGGCGGAGAGGTCGATGATCTTCAGGCGGCGGTGTCCGAGGGCCGTCGGGCCCTGGGCCCAGACGCCGCTGTCGTCGGGCCCCCGGTCGCTCATCGTGGCCGCCATGCGCTCCACCGCCGACACGTCGGCGCGTGAGCCGTCACGGCGGAACTCTCCCGCAAGTCCGCACATGCCAGGCAATGCTGCCAGAGGGCAGCGAGGATTGCCCGTTGAGATGATAACAGTTTCTTGAAGTTTTGCTACACTGCGCGATTCCGTCACGGCACGTGTCGGATCCGGTGGCGGACCGCGTCAGGAGTGGCGGATGGGGTGGTATCCGCCCGGCGGCTGATGTGATCGATTGCTCAGTTCAGGATGCGCGGAGGCCGGCGCGACCGATGCCGCGCCGGCCTGCCCACTCACTCGTCGCCGGGTTGCGGGACGCGGCCGAACCGTCGGACCTCCTGGGGCCAGCCGCACGCCTCCGCGAGCCTGCCGGCCCACATCCGGGCCGTTTCCACGTCGGCCACGTCCACCACGGTCAGCCCGCCCAGCCACTCCTTGGTCTCGGCGTAGGGCCCGTCGGTGAATACCAACGTGCCGCTCGTGGCGTCGGCGCTGAAGACAGGAGTGTCCCCTTCCTCCAGGCCCCCGGCGAACACGTACGCCCCGGCCGCCTTCATCTCGTCCACGACCGCCATGGCGAGCGGCCCACGCGCGCGGAACCACTCCTCGGTGTGGTCACCCACCCACTGCTGGTTGAAGTAGATGAGGTACTCGGCCATGTCTGCTCCCTCGTCTCGGGCGGACCTTCGTCTGCCTCCATCTCCGCGACGAACGGCGCCGGGCGGATACGACACCTCGGGCAGGAAATTTCCACGTCGATGTCGGCGGGGCAGCGGTACGGCCCGCTCCGTCCAGGAGGCTAGTGAAGGTCGGACGGCACCCGGGCGACGCCGACCGGGCAGCTCAGCCCGTTCGGGCCGTGGTTGCAGTACCCGTTCGGGTTCTTCGTGGGCGCCAGGTACTGCTGGTGCATGTCCTCGGCGAAGTAGTACCGGCCGAGCCGGTCGATCTCGGTGGTGATCTCGCCCTTGCCGGCCCGCGCCACGATCGGTGCGAACGCGTCCCGGGACGCCTGGGCGGTGGCGAGCTGCTCGTCCGTGGTCACGTAGATCGTCGACCGGTACTGGGTGCCCACGTCGTTGCCCTGGCGCATGCCCTGGGTCGGGTCGTGGTTCTCCCAGAAGACCTTCAGCAGGTCCTCGTAGCTGATCGTGGCGGGGTCGTAGACCACCTGGACCACCTCGGCGTGCCCCGTCATCCCCGAGCACACCTCCTCGTACGTCGGGTTCGGCGTGATGCCGCCCGCGTAGCCGGCGGACGTGGTGATCACACCCGGCAGCGTCCAGAACAGCCGCTCGGCGCCCCAGAAGCAGCCCATGCCGAACACGGCCACCTGTGCGCCCTCCGGGAAGGGACCCTTGAGCGGGGTGCCCAGCACCTCGTGCCGGTCCGCGATCGGCATGGCGATCAGGCGACCCGGCAGGGCCTGGTCGGAGGTGGGCAGTTCGGCCTTCATGCGGCGCAGGAACACGGTGGGACTCCTCTCGTATTTCTCCCAGCGTGCAACACCGCCGGACCCGCCTTCCTTACCCGCTCCACCCACACTCAGGCGACCGCCGCCCACGAGAAGGTCACAGTCGTCCCCGGGGCAGCGGTGGCGCGCCCGGGCCGGTCACCTGCGCGCCCACTCCGTCGCTCACGGTGACATTGCTCGCTGGCTGCGCCTGCCTCGCCTCACCCGCTTTGCTCTGCATCCCCATATGCAACAGTCACGCTGGGTGGTGACTGGTCCTGTCGTGGCGGCGCGGGTGTTTCGCCCGCTTCGCGTGGGCTGTCGCGTTCGCCCCGGTTCTCCGCCCGCCTCCGCCCACTGCGGGCGGCTGGGCGGCGTCAGAGGGCTGCGGTGATGCGGGCGGCGTAGGTCTCGGCCTCGGCGTCGTCGGCGTAGCGGGTGCGCGGCCAGAAGAAGCCGCGTAGGCCGTCGCCCTTCGTGCGCGGCACCACGTGGGTGTGCAGGTGCGGGACGGACTGGGACACCTTGTTGTTCATCGCCACGAACGTGCCGCCGGCCTCCGTGCCGGTCTCCACGGCGACCGCGAGCCGCCGCACCAGGCCGAAGTAGCCGGCCAGCGCCTCGGCGGGCAGGTCGGCCAGGGCGACCAGGTGCGTGCGCGGCACCACCAGCACGTGCCCCTTGAAGACCGGCCGGGTGTCCAGGAACGCCACCCCGTCGGGCTCGTCGGCGACCCGGAGGGCGGGCGTCTCGCCGGTCACGATCCCGCAGAACACGCACCCGCTCATCCGTCCAGGCTATGCCGGCCGCCCGGATGAAAGACGTCCCTGCGCCGGCCCGCCGCCGTGGGCGCGGACCCGACAGCACCGTTCCGTTCCAGCCCTCGGGACGGGGGATTAGCCTCACGGGATGAGTCACGGCTTCGACACGCTCGCCATCCACGCCGGCCAGGACCCCGAGGCCCGCACCGGCGCGGTGATCCCACCGATCTACCAGACCAGCACCTACGCCCAGGACGCCGTCGGCGCGCCCCGGCTGGGCTACGAGTACAGCCGCTCCGGCAACCCGACCCGCGACGCCCTCCAGGAGTGCCTCGCCGCGCTGGAGGGCGGCCTCGTCGGGCTCGCCTTCGCCAGCGGCCTGGCCGCCGAGGACACCCTGCTGCGTACCGTCTGCAAGCCGGGCGACCACGTGGTGATCCCCGACGACGCGTACGGCGGCACGTACCGGCTCTTCGCCCGGGTGGCCGAGCGCTGGGGGCTGGACTTCACCCCGGCGAAGGTCTCCGACCCCGACGCGATCCGGGCCGCCGTCGAGCCGGGCCGGACCCGGATCGTCTGGGTGGAGACGCCCACCAACCCGCTGCTCGGCATCGCCGACATCACCGCGCTGGCCGGCGTCGCGCACGACGCGGGCGCCCTGCTGGTCGTCGACAACACGTTCGCCTCGCCGTACCTCCAGCAGCCGATCGCGCACGGCGCGGACGTGGTGGTGCACTCGACCACCAAGTACATCGGCGGCCACTCCGACGTGGTCGGTGGCGCGCTCGTCGCGGCCGACGCCGGGCTCGGCGAGGAGCTGCGCTACCACCAGAACGCTATGGGCGCCATCAACGGGCCCTTCGACGCGTGGCTGACCCTGCGCGGCATCAAGACCCTGGGCGTACGCATGGACCGGCACTGCGACAACGCCGAGCGGATCGCGGCCTACCTGGACGGGCACGCCAAGGTCGGTCAGGTGATCTACCCGGGGCTGCCCGCGCACCCGGGCCACGAGGTGGCCGCGAAGCAGATGCGCCGCTTCGGCGGCATGATCTCGTTCCGGGCCGCCGGCGGCGAGGAGCACGCCGTCGAGATCTGCAACCGGACGAAGCTCTTCATCCTCGCCGAGTCGCTCGGCGGCGTGGAATCCCTGATCGAGCACCCGGGCCGGATGACACACGCAAGTGCTGCCGGCTCGCCGCTTGAAGTTCCCGGCGATCTCGTGCGACTGTCTGTCGGCATCGAGACGGTCGACGACCTGCTCGCCGATCTGGAGCAGGCGCTGGGCTGACCGCTGGCTGGGAGGGTGGCCGTGCAGGACATCATGCCGACCTGGGTGGGGGCGACCGCCAAGCAGATCGCCCGGGGCGTACGCCGGGGCGACGTCACGGCCACCCAGGTCGTCGCCGACCACCTGGACCACATCGCCCGGGTCGACGCCGACCTCGCCGCGTTCCGCACGGTACGCGGCGGGGAGGCGATCACCGAGGCGGAGAAGGTCGACGAGCAGGAGGACCTGGCCAACCTTCCGCTGGCCGGGGTGCCGGTGGCGGTCAAGGAGAACACCGCCGTCGCCGGGCTGCCCACCTGGAACGGGTCGGCGGCTGTGCGTACGCCGGTGGCCGAGGCCGACCACGAGGTCGTCCGGCGGCTGCGCGGTGCCGGCGCGGTGATCCTCGGGGTGACCCGGATGCCGGAGCTCGGCCTCTGGGGCCTCACCGACGACGAGACGGCCGTGACCCGCAACCCCTGGGACACCGCACGTACCCCCGGCGGCTCGTCCGGCGGCGCGGCCGCGGCCGTGGCCGCCGGCCTGGTGCCGATCGCCCACGGCAACGACGGCCTCGGCTCGATCCGCATCCCGGCGGCCTGCTGCGGCCTGGTCGGGCTCAAGCCGGGCCGGGGCGTGGTCCCGTGCCAGCTCGGCGCGGACGACTGGTTCGGGCTCACCGAGCACGGCATGCTGACCAGCACGGTCGCCGACGCGGCCGTCGGCTTCTCGGTGCTGGCCGGCCGCCGCCCGGACAAGCTGGTGCCGCCGCAGCGGCTGCGGGTGGGCGTCTCGCTCCGCTCGCCCGTGCGGGGCGTGCACGCCGACGCGCCCAACCGGGACGCGGTCGCCGCCGCCGGGCGGCTGCTCGCGGCGGCGGGCCACGACACCGTGCCGGCCGACCCGGTCTACCCGACGGCCCTGGGCCTGCAGGGCATCGCCACCTGGTTCGCCGCGGCGGCCGCCGACGTCCGCGCCGCCGGGTTGGACCGGCGAGGCCTCCAGCGGCGCAGCCGCCGGCACGTCGCCCTCGGCGAGTGGGCGCAGCGACGGGGGTACGTCCGGGAGGCCGACCGGGCCGCCTGGCGCGAGCGCTCGATCGGCTTCTTCGCCGACCACTCGGTCGACCTGCTGCTCACGCCCGCCCTGGCCACCGCGCCGCCGGAGGCCGGCGGCTGGTCCGGCCGGTCCTGGCGGGCCAACATGCTGACCAACGTCAGGTACGCCCCGTTCGCCGCGCCCTGGAACATCGCCGGCCTGCCCGCGCTGGTGGTGCCGGTCGGCCGCCGCCCGGACGGGCTGCCGGTCGCGGTGCAGCTGATCGGCCCGCCCGGCAGCGAGCTGCTGCTCCTCGGCGTCGCCGGCCAGTTCGAGATGCAGGCCCCCTGGTCCCGCCACGCCCCCGGCTACCCGCGGATCCCCGCCCCCGTCTGAGAGGTGGCGTGCCGCGCGTCGGCGCGGGAGGCGGGTGGCACGATCAGGGCATGACGGAACTGGTCGGTCTCGCCGACGTACGGGCCGCGCGGGAGCTTCTCGCCAACGTCGTCCGCACCACCCCGCTGGAGCCCTCCCGGCCGCTCAGCGCGGCTCTGGGCGGGCCGACGTGGCTCAAGTGCGAGAACCTGCAACGCGCCGGCTCGTACAAGGTGCGCGGCGCGTACGTGCGGATCTCCCGGCTGTCCGAGGCGGAGCGGGCCGACGGGGTGGTCGCGGCGAGCGCCGGCAACCACGCCCAGGGCGTCGCGCTCGCCGCCGGCCTGGTCGGTACGCACGCCACGGTCTTCATGCCGGTGAACGCGCCGCTGCCGAAGGTCGCCGCCACCAAGGGGTACGGCGCCCAGGTCGAGCTGGTCGGCAACACCGTCGACGAGTCCCTGGTCGCGGCGCAGACCTACGCCGAGCGGACGGGCGCGACGCTGATCCACCCGTTCGACCACCGGGACGTGATCGCCGGCCAGGGCACGGTGGCCCTGGAGATCCTCGAACAGTGCCCCGAGGTCAGGACGATCATCACGGGGGTGGGCGGCGGCGGGCTGGTCTCCGGCATGGCGGTGGCGGCCAAGGCGCTGCGGCCCGACGTGCGGATCATCGGGGTGCAGGCCGCCGGCGCCGCCGCCTTCCCGCCCTCCCTGGTGGCCGGCGAGCCGGTACGCCTCCCGGCGTTCGGCACCATCGCGGACGGCATCGCCGTCGGCCGGCCAGGGGAGCTCACCTTCACCCACGTCCGCAAGCTGGTGGACGAGATCGTCACGGTCTCCGAGGAGGACATCTCCCGGGCGCTGCTGATGCTGCTGGAGCGGGGCAAGCAGGTGGTCGAGCCGGCCGGCGCGGTGGGCGTGGCCGCGCTGCTGGCGGGCGTCGTCGAGGTGCAGGCGCCGGTGGTGGCGGTGCTCTCCGGCGGCAACATCGACCCGCTGCTGATGCTGCGGGTGATCGAGCACGGCCTCGCCGCCGCCGGGCGCTACCTGCGGGTGACGGTGCGCTGCTCGGACCGCCCCGGCCAGCTCGCGTCGCTGCTCGGCGAGATCGCCGAGCACCGGGCGAACGTGGTGGACGTGGAGCACCAGCGGGCCAATCCGCACCTGCGCCTGGGCGAGGTGGAGGTGGCCCTGTCGGTGGAGACCCGGGGGGCCGAGCACTCCGACACGCTGATCAGCGCGTTGCGGGCCAGCGGCTACCAGGTGGTCTTCGCCGGCGAGGCGTGACACCGGGACCGGTGCCACGCCTCGCCGGGTCGCTCGTTGTCGCCGCCCGGCCGGATCGGCGCCCGGGCGGCCGTGTCGCCAGCCCGGGCCGCTCCGGCCCGGCGGCGGGGGCTCAGCCGGAGAACGGCTCGAAGCTGACCACGGTCACCTTGATGTCGGCCCCGCTGGGGGCCGTGTAGGTGCAGGTCTGGCCGGCCCGGCCGCCCAGGATCGCCTGGCCCAGCGCCGACTCCGGGCTGTAGACCGTCAGCTCGGTGGTCGACGCGATCTCCCGGGAGCCGAGCAGGAAGGTCTCGGTGTCGTCCTTGTCGTCGTCGAAGTAGATCGTCACGACCATGCCGGGCGACACCGCGTCGGCGGCCTGCGCCCCGCCCACCTTGGCGGTGCGGAGCAGCTCCTTGAGGTAGAGGATGCGCCCCTCGGCCTTGCCCTGCTCCTCGCGGGCGGCGTGGTAGCCACCGTTCTCCCGCAGGTCGCCCTCCTCGCGGCGGGCGTTGATCTCGGCGGCGATGACCGGCCGGTTGGCGATCAACTCGTCGAGCTCGCCCTGGAGCCGGTCGAACGCGTCCTGGGACAGCCAGGTGGCGGGCGCCTCGTTGCCAGTGGACACAGGCGTTCTCCTCGTTCGTGCGTGCTGGCTGACAGGTGAACTTCCAAGTTACCAGTGCGGTACGACACAGGGCGTGCTCGAACACCGGCGGTACCCCCGGTGCCCGGGCCGCCGAGGCTGTCCGGGCCGCGAGCCCGAGCCCGCGCCGTGGCCGCTCAGCCCGCGGGCCGGCAGCGCAGCACCTCGCCGACGAAGGGGCGGGCGGTGGTGGCCAGCCGGTGCTGCGCGGTCGCCTGCCGCTGGTCGGGGCGGGCGGTCACCGTGACCTCTTCCCGGCCCACCTCGGCGCCGTCGCGGTCCCGGGCGCGCAGCAGGCAGACCGCCGAGCCCCCCTTCGGCAGGGTGACCCGGAAGTCGACAAGCACCTGGCTGTCGGTGATCTCCGTGTAGGTGATCACCTCGGCGTCGTAGTTCGGGTCGCCGTACTGCCGGTAGAGCCGCACCGCGACCAGGGTCATGACCGCGACCAGGGCGACCACCAGCAGCGCCACCAGCAGCGGCCGGCGACGCCCGGGCTCCCGGCGGCGGCCGTACCGGCCGGGCGGGAAGGCCGGCGCGCCGGGCGGAAGTGTGGCGTGCGTCTCGGTCACCGGCGGGTATCTCCTGGCGTCGTTGTCGGGGGCATCGGCAAGAATGGCAGAGTTCCATCTTCCCAGCCCGTCACGTCGTCAAATATGACAGGTCGGCACCGGCAGGTCCCGGCGCGGGGGGAAGATTCCGGCAGGTCAGCCGGGCGGTCCCGCGGGGGGTCCGCCGGGGCCAGAGACGAGGAGCGCCGACGTTGGCAGAGCAACTGCGACTGATGGCCGTCCACGCACACCCCGACGACGAGTCGAGCAAGGGCGCCGCGACCATGGCGAAGTACGTCGCCGAGGGCGTGGACGTCCTGGTGGTCACGTGCACCGGCGGCGAGCGCGGCAGCGTGCTGAACCCGAAGATGGACCGGCCGGACGTCTGGGCCAACATCGCCGACGTCCGCCGGGCGGAGATGGACGCCGCGCGGGCGATCCTCGGCGTCGAGCAGGCGTGGCTCGGCTTCGTCGACTCCGGCCTGCCCGAGGGCGACCCGCTGCCGCCGCTGCCCGAGGGCTGCTTCGCCCTCCAGGACGTCGAGGTGGCGGCCGGCCCGCTGGTGCGGCTGATGCGCCAGTTCCGTCCGCACGTCGTCACGACGTACGACGAGGAGGGCGGCTACCCGCACCCCGACCACATCATGACCCACAAGGTCAGCGTGGCCGCGTTCGAGGCCGCCGGCGACCCGGAGCGCTATCCGGAGCTGGGCGAGCCGTGGCAGCCGCTGAAGCTCTACTACGACATCGGCTTCTCCAAGGGCAAGATCATGGCGCTGCACGAGACGCTGCTCGCCGCCGGCCTGACGTCGCCCTACGAGGAGTGGATCAAGCGCTGGGAGGACCGCCCCGACAAGGGCCCCCGGATCACGACCCGGGTCGAGTGCGCCGACTACTTCCCGGTCCGCGACGACGCGCTGCGCGCCCACGCCACCCAGATCGACCCGGACGGCTTCTGGTTCCAGGTGCCGATGGAGATGCAGCGGCGGGCGTGGCCGACGGAGGACTTCGAGCTGGTGCGCTCGCTGGTCGACAGCCCGCTGCCCGAGTCGGACCTCTTCGCCGGGGTGCGCGAGACGGCCCATGCCCGCTGATCCGGGCCGGGGCTACCCTGGTCACCAACCGCACACCGGAGGAACGCCATGCTGACCGCCGCAGAGGTGCTCGCCCAGAACAACTTCGGGGACACCCGCACGGGTGGCCTGGCCGGCCCGATGGGCCTCTTCCTCATCCTCGTTCTGGCCACCGCCACCGTCCTGCTGATCCGCAACATGAACTCCCGGCTGCGTCGGCTGCCCGACCGGTTCCCCCAGCAGGGCCCGCCGGCGACCACCGACCAGGCGGACGCGGCAGTCGTCGATCCGACAGATGGTGCGCTGACGCAGGATTCATCCTCCGCCGCTCCCACCGGGCGTCAGCAGCGTCGCAACGGCTAGTCCGCCCATGATTCACGTCGAACCCGGTCGTCGCCCCCTGTTGCGGCCACCGGGTTTGCCTTAGCCTCTCGCCGGGGGGACCAAGAGTTCCCGAGCCGTGCGCGGGAGGGGGCGCCGATGACCACCACACCAGCGGCCGCCCGTCGTACCGGCGAGCGGCCCGCGGGCGGAGCGGCCCGGTGACCTCCGGCAGGGCCGGCGAGTCGACCGACCGGGTCGGAGCCCGCGGCACCCCCGCGCGGCTGCTCCTGCTCACCGCCGCAGTCGCGCTGACCGCGCTGGTCGCCGCCGGGCTGGGGTGGACCGCCCCGACCCACCTTCCCGCCGACGACCCGCTCGGCGGGCCGGCCCGCTTCGGCCTCGCCGTCGCCGTGTTCGCCGTCGCCCAGCTGGCCCGGCTGCGCTTCCGCACCGCCGCCGGGATGGTGAGCATCACCTGGGGCGAGGCCGCGCTGATCATCTGCCTCTACCTGACGCCCACCGGCTGGCTCCCCTCCGCCGCGCTCCTCGGCGCCGCGCTCGCCTGGTCGGCCATGTCGCTGCTCGGCGACCGGCGGCCTGTGCTGGAGGTCGTCCGGATCACGGCGTCGCTGACCGCCGCCACCGCCCTGGCCGTCTCCGTCACCACCGTGCTCGGCGAGCCGCTGCTGGCCACGCCGACCCCGGCGCTCGCCCTGGCCGTGCTCGCGGGCTCGGTCACCTACCTCCTCGCCACCGCCTGGCTCGGCGGCGCCACCCTGGCGCTGCGGCACGGCATCCCCGTGGGGCCGCCGCTGCTCGCCGCGCTACGGGGCAAGCTGCTGATGTTCGTCGGCAACGTGGCCGTCGGCCTGGTCGTGGTGGCGCTGCTGGAACTCGACGCGCGCTGGCTGCTGCTGCTCCCGCCGCCGCTCTGGCTGCTCCAGCAGACCTACCGGCACCGGCTCCGCGCCGACCAGGAACGGCGCACCTGGCGGGCCTTCGCCGAGGCCACCGCCGCGCTCAACCAGCTCGACGAGCGGGGCGTCGCCACGGCCGCCGTGACCGGCGCGCTGACCCTGTTCAACGCCGAACTCGTCGACGTCGACGTCGCCCGGGGCGACGGCCGGTGGCGGCGCTACCGGGGCGACCCGGGCGGCCAACTGGTCGACCGGGAGGTCGCACCGCCCGGCCGGACCGGGCCGGAGGACCACGAGCTGGTGCGTACCCTCTCCGTGGGTGCCGCCCAGGTGGGCGAGCTGCGGGTCCGGTTCCCGCGCTGCGCGCCCCCCAACGCCCGGGAACGCGACGCCGTGGCCGCGTTCGGCGACGCGCTCGCTGCCGCGCTGCACGACGCCGCGACCCACCGCGAGCTGCGCCTGGTCACCGCCCGCTCGTCGTACGAGGCGGTGCACGACCAGCTCACCGGGCTGGTGAACCGGTCGGCCCTGCTCAGCAAGGGCGACCAGGCGCTGCGCCAGCTCGCCCACGACCATCCGGTGGCGCTGCTGCTGCTCGACATCGACCAGTTCAAGGAGGTCAACGACACCCTCGGGCACGCGGCCGGCGACCAGCTGCTGCGGTTGACCGCCAACCGGCTGGGCGCCCTCGCCCGCCCCGGGGACCTGCTCGCCCGCCTCGGCGGCGACGAGTTCGCGCTGCTGCTGACGTCGGTCCCGGTGATCGGCGACCGGGCCGCCCCGATGGCGTACGCGCTGCGGCAGGCCCGCGAGATCGCTGAGCGGCTCGCCGCGCCGACCGAGGTGGCCGGGGTGCGGATGTCCGTCGAGGTCTCCGTCGGGGTGGTGGTCGCCGACGCCGGCACCGCCGACCTGACCGAGCTGCTGCGCCGGGCCGACATCGCCATGTACCAGGCCAAGGAGGGCGGCGGCAGCGTCGCCGCGTACGACTCCGCCCGGGACGCCGCCAGCACCGACCAGCTGGCCCTGCTGGCCGAGCTGCGCGAGGCGCTGAAGACCGACGACCAGCTCGTGCTGGCGTTGCAGCCGGCGGTCGACCTGACCACCGGCGCCCCGACGGGGGTGGAGGCGCTGATCCGCTGGCGGCACCCGCGCCGGGGCTGGCTCGGGCCGCACGACTTCATCCGCCCGGTGGAAAACAGCGAGCAGCTCGGCACCTTCACCCGCTACGTGCTGGACAAGGCGCTCGCCGTCGCCGCCGGCTGGGCCCGCGACGGGCTCGACGTGCCGATCTCGGTCAACCTGTCGGCGCGCAGCCTGCTCGACCCCCGCCTGCCCACCGAGATCGCCGACGCCCTGCGCCGGCACCAGGTGCCGCCGGACCACTTGGTCCTGGAGATCACCGAGACGGTGGTGATGAGCGAGCTGGAGGTCATCGACGAGGTGCTCGCCACCCTGCGGTCGATGGGCGTGCAGCTCGCCGTCGACGACTTCGGCACGGGCTTCTCCTCGCTGACGTTCCTCACCCGGATCGCGGTGGACGAGCTGAAGGTGGACCGCTCCTTCGTGATCCGGATGGCCGACTCCCCGGAGGCGGCGGCGATCGTACGGACCACCGTCGGCCTCGCCCACGAGCTGGGGCTGCGGGTGGTCGCCGAGGGCGTGGAGACCGCCGAGCAGCGCCTCGCGCTGGCCGAGCTGGGCTGCACGGCCGCCCAGGGCTACCACTTCTTCAAGCCGATGCCCGCCGACAAGATCGGCGCGGTCCTCGGCACCCTGCTCGACGAGGCCCGCCCCAACGTCTTCCCGCTGCGCGCCGACGGCGCCTCCTGACCCCAGCCCGCCGCACGGCCGGGCAGGGCCGGTCCACGTCGGAGCGCGGGCGGGCGCGTCGCCGGGTGGTTATGGTCGTCGGGTGAACCGACTCGCTGACGCCACGAGCCCGTACCTGCTCCAGCACGCCGACAACCCGGTCGACTGGTGGCCGTGGTGCGACGAGGCGTTCGCCGAGGCGAAGCGCCGGGACGTGCCGGTGCTCATCTCGGTCGGCTACGCCGCCTGCCACTGGTGCCACGTGATGGCCCACGAGTCGTTCGAGAACGAGCAGGTCGGCGCCCTCATGAACGACGACTTCGTCTGCGTCAAGGTGGACCGCGAGGAACGCCCCGACGTCGACGCCGTCTACATGACCGCCACCCAGGCGATGACCGGGCAGGGCGGGTGGCCGATGACCGTCTTCGCCACGCCCGACGGCACCCCGTTCTTCTGCGGCACCTACTTCCCCCGGGCGAACTTCGTCCGGCTGCTCCAGTCGGTCGCCGCGGCCTGGCGGGACCAGCGCGACGCCGTCGTCCAGCAGGGCGCCGCCGTGGTCGAGGCGATCGGCGGCGCGCAGGCCGTGGGTGGGCCCACCGCGCCGCTGGACGCCGCGCTGCTCGACGCCGCGGCCGACCAGCTCGCCAAGGAGTACGACGAGGTGAACGGCGGTTTCGGCGGCGCGCCGAAGTTCCCACCGCACATGAACCTGCTCTTCCTGCTGCGGCACCACCAGCGCACCGGCTCGCCGCGCAGCCTGGAGATCGCCCGGCACACCTGCGAGGCGATGGCCCGGGGCGGCATCTACGACCAGCTCGCCGGCGGCTTCGCCCGCTACTCGGTCGACGGGCACTGGACGGTGCCGCACTTCGAGAAGATGCTCTACGACAACGCGCTGCTGCTGCGGGCGTACACCCAGCTCTGGCGGCTGACCGGCGATCCCCTCGCCGCCCGGGTCGCCGCCGAGACCGCCGCGTTCATGATCGACGACCTGGGCACCCCCGAGGGCGGCCTGGCCTCCGCCCTGGACGCCGACATCGAGGGCGTCGAGGGGCTCACCTACTCCTGGACGCCGGCCCAGCTCGTGGAGGTGCTGGGGGAGGAGGACGGCCGCTTCGCCGCCGACCTGTTCGCGGTCACCGACGAGGGCACGTTCGAGCACGGCACGAGCGTGCTGCGGCTGGCCCGGGACGTCGACGACGTCGCGCCCGAGGTGGCCGCGCGGTGGGAGCGGATCCGGGCCCGGCTGCGAGAGGTCCGCGACGCCCGGCCCCAACCGGCCCGCGACGACAAGGTGGTCGCCGCCTGGAACGGGCTCGCGGTCACCGCGCTGGTCGAGCACGCCGCGCTCACCGGGGATCCCGTCACCGCCGCCGCGGCGGTCCGGATCGGCGAGGTGCTGGCCGACCGCCACCTCGTGGCCGGGCGGCTGCGCCGCGTCTCGCGCGGCGGGGTCGTCGGCGAGCCGGCCGGCGTGCTGGAGGACCACGGCTGCGTGGCCGAGGCGTTCTGCGCCCTGCACCAGCTCACCGGGGAGGGCCGCTGGCTGACCCTGGCCGGTGGACTGCTCGACGTCGCGCTGGAGCGGTTCGCCGCGCCGGGCGGCGCCTTCTACGACACCGCCGACGACGCCGAACGGCTGGTCAGCCGACCCGCGGACCCCACCGACAACGCCACCCCGTCCGGGCGCTCGGCGATCGTCGCGGCGCTGGTCGCGTACGCGGCGTTGACCGGGGAGACCCGCTACCGGGAGGCCGCCGAGGCCGCCCTGTCGACCGTGGCGCCGATCGTCGGCCGGCACGCCCGGTTCACCGGCTACGCGGCCACCGTCGGCGAGGCGCTGCTCTCGGGGCCGTACGAGATCGCGGTCGTCACCGACGAGCCGACCGGGGACCCGCTGGTCGCGGCGGCACACCGGCACGCCCCGCCCGGCGCGGTGATCGTGGCGGGCCGCCCGGGCCAGGCCGGAATGCCGCTGCTCGCCGACCGGCCGCTTGTCGACGGGCGGTCCACCGCGTACGTCTGCCGGGGTTTCGTCTGTGAACGGCCGGTGACGACGGTGGACGACCTGGTCGCCCAGCTCGGCCGGCGCTGACGCTCTCACCCGGCCCTGAGGCTTCCGGCCGTCGCTCAGGCTGCCGCCCGGGTGCGGGGGTGCCTCCGGGCCGTGCCGGTGCTCACGGCCAGAGTTGCTCACGTTCCCAGCCTGCGCCGGTGCGGCGGTAGCGCAGCCGGACGTGCCGGCGCTGCGCGTCCGCCTGCCAGAACTCGACGCTGTGCGGCGCGACCGCGTAGACGGTGTGCGTCCTGGCGACCAGGTCGGGGTCGGTGGCCAGCCGCTCCCGGATCCGGGCCAGCTCGCGGTCCAACTCGGCGCGGTCGGTGAGCACGTCGCTCTGCCGGCCGGCCAGTCCGGCCATCCGTGACCCCTCGGGCCGTGCCAGGAAGTCGGCCCGGGAGACGTCGGGGTCCGCCGGAGCGGCGATTCCCCGCACCCGGACCTGGCGGCCCTGCTCTCGCCAGTGGAAGCTGAGCGCGGTCCGGGGGTTCTCGGCGAGCTGGCGGCCCTTGGCGCTGGCCGAACTGGTGGCGAAGTGCCAGCCGGCCTCGTCGAGGTCCTTCAGGATCAGCACCCGGGCGTCCGGCATGCCGTCGGCGTCGACGGTGGAAACGGTCATCGCGTGCGGTTCGTCGACGCCCGTGTCGATCGCACCGGCCATCCACTCGACGAAGAGGGCCAGCGGCTCGGCCGGGGCGGCGGCAGGATCGAACGACGGCATCTCGTGCGCGAGCACCGGCAGGCCACGGAGCAGACTGCGAATCGTCATGCCATGATCCTTTCAGCAGCGGCGGTGGGTGTTCGATGCGCCATCCGGCGGCGCAGGTGGCGGGGCGTCCCGATAGGCTGGCGCCGCTATGGATTCCCGTACCGGTCTGCCCGTTGTCGGCATGGTGGGCGGCGGCCAGTTGGCCCGGATGACCCACCAGTCCGCGATCGCCCTCGGCCAGTCGCTGCGCGTGCTCGCGCTGGCCCCCGACGACGGCGCCGCGCTGGTCGCCGCCGACGTCCAGTACGGCGACCACACCGACCTCGCCGCGCTGCGCACCTTCGCCAAGGCCTGCGACGTGGTCACCTTCGACCACGAGCACGTCCCCACCGAGCACATCCGCACGCTGGCCGCCGAGGGCGTGAAGCTCTTCCCGCCGGCCGACGCGCTGCTGCACGCCCAGGACAAGCGGGTCATGCGGGAGCGGCTCGGCGAGCTGGGCGCGCCGAACCCGGCGTGGCGAGGAGTCGCCGAGCCCGCCGACCTGGTGGCGTTCGGCGACGAGATCGGCTGGCCGGTGGTGCTCAAGGCGGCCCGCGGCGGGTACGACGGCCGGGGCGTGTGGCTGGTCGACGACGCGGCGCAGGCCGGGGAGCTGGCCACGACCCTGCTGGCCGGTGGCACCCGGCTGATCGTCGAGGAGCGGGTGCCGCTGCGCCGGGAGCTGGCCGTGCAGGTGGCGCGCTCGCCGTTCGGGCAGGTCGCCGCGTACCCGGTGGTCGAGACGGTGCAGCGCGACGGCATCTGCGTCGAGGTGCTCGCCCCCGCACCGGGCCTGCCGGAGGAGCTGGCGGTCGCCGCCCAGCAGCTCGCCATCGACCTGGCCACCGCGCTCGGTGTGGTCGGCCTGCTCGCCGTGGAGCTGTTCGAGGTCGCCGACCGGGCCGCGCCGGGCGGCAGCCGGATCGTCGTGAACGAGCTGGCGATGCGGCCGCACAACTCGGGGCACTGGACCATCGAGGGCGCACGCACGTCGCAGTTCGAGCAGCACCTGCGGGCGGTGCTCGACTACCCGATGGGCGACACCTCGCTGGCCGCTCCCGTGGTGGTGATGGCGAACGTGCTCGGTGGCGAGCCGGGCGGCATGTCGATCGACGAGCGGCTGCACCACCTCTTCGCGGCCGAGCCGGGCGCCAAGGTGCACCTCTACGGCAAGCAGGTGCGACCCGGCCGCAAGATCGGGCACGTCACGGTGCTCGGGGACGACCTGGACGACGTACGGACGCGGGCCGCGCGAGCCGCCCGCTGGTTGCGGGAGGGGCGAGCGTGAGCTTGCGGGCCCCGCAGTCGCGAGTGAGAGGCAGGCACGCGTGAGCACCGTTGGACTGATCATGGGCAGTGACTCGGACTGGCCGACGATGAGGGCCGCCGCCGAGGTGCTGGACGGGTTCGAGGTGCCGTACGAGGTCGAGGTCGTCTCGGCGCACCGTACGCCGATCAAGATGATCGACTACGGGCGTGCCGCAGCCGACCGAGGCCTGAAGGTCATCATCGCCGGGGCGGGTGGCGCCGCCGCCCTGCCCGGGATGGTCGCCTCGGTCACCCCGCTGCCCGTGATCGGCGTCCCGGTGCCGTTGAAGCACCTCGACGGGATGGACTCGCTGCTCTCCATCGTGCAGATGCCGGCCGGGGTGCCGGTGGCCACCGTGTCGATCGGCAACGCCCGCAACGCCGGGCTGCTCGCCGTGCGCATCCTGGCCGCCGCCGACCGCGCCCTGCTCGACCGCATGTCGGCCTACCAGGCCGACCTGGAGCAGTTGGTCGCCGAGAAGGACGCGGCCCTGCGCGCCTCCCTCACCTGACGTTCCCCGCCGGACCGACCCTGGGACTCGTCGCTGTCGGTGACGGGTGGCGGGATTGCGCAGGGTTACGGTGGCGGCTCGGGGCGCCCACCCCTCCTTCGCCCCTTTGCTCTGCATGCCTCCGCGCACCAGAGTCCTGAGCTGGGGCTTTCGCAAGCCGCGGTGGCTGACGCCTCAAGCATTTGTCACGCCCGGTGACTGTTGCATCGATGGGTGCAGAGCAAAGGGGAGACGGGGCATGCGCCCGGCCGAGCCGAGGAGTCACGCTACGTGTTCTCCGGGCCGGTGATCCAACGGCCGGCCTGTCGACGAGGCCAACCAGCAGTGGCAACTGATCGCCGGGGGACGGGCCCCGCCGACCTCATCGCATGCCGCGCAGGGCCGTCTGGAGGCGTTCCTGGGCCCGGCGCCGGCGCTCGTTGCTCGCGCCGAGCGCCAGCAGCAGGATGCCGACGGGGATCAGGGCCAGCCACGGGCCCAGGCTGAACAGGGCGTGCACCGCCGCGATCGCCGTCACGGCGGCGCCCACGATCACCGGCGCCTGCTGCTGGCTCATCGACCCGAAGACGAGGACGGCCACGGCGCCGAGCAGCAGCAGCACCTGGCGCAGCGTGCCGGAGTCGGTGGCCAGCACGATCGCCAGGGTCGGCACGAACGCGGCGACCAGCGCGGGCCCGTACGCGACCCAACTGCTCAGGTCGGGCCGGTGCCGCAACTCCAGCACGCCGACGAGCAGGGCGAGCGCCGCGAAGGGCAGCGTGTAGGCCTCCGGCAGCGCCACGTCGGCCACCCGCATCAGGATCCACCAGGCGGCGATCTCGCAGACCACCACCGCCCAGAACAGGATGCGCCGCTCCACCGGCCGGCGGCCCGGTCGGGTCGCCGCCACGCCCAGCACCGCACCCCAGGCGGCCAGCAGCGCCGCGATGTGCCGGGGCGAGTCGAACGCCAACGCCAGGGCGATCAGGGCGGCGGCGTACCCGCTCCACTCGACGGTGGCCGCCTCCCGCTGGGCCTCGGGGCGACGCAGCCGGGGCAGGGTCGCGGCGAACACCTGGAGGGCCGCGCCGACCGCCAGTACGCCGAACGCGGACCAGACGGCCGCGAGGCCGGCCACCAGGCCGGCGGTGAGCACGAAGAGCTGCGCCGTCAGCGAGGCGAACAGCCAGCCGAGGATGCGCGCCCGCTGGGTGGTGCCGAAGATGGCGGCCACCGCGCCGACGCCGACCGCGCCGCCCAGGGTGAACAGGGTCAGCTCCCGCGTCGCCAGGCCGCCGACCAGGCCCGCGCTCCCCGCGGCCAGGCCGATGGCGAAGACGAGCACCCGGGCCAGCCGCAGCGAGCGGGCCCGCTCGGCCAGCGGCGGGGGCGGGGTGAGCGCCAGGCCCAGCATCGAGATGGTGAACACCGACAGCGCCGCCAGGGTGCTCGCCGGCCAGCCGTTGCCGAGCGAGACCGGGGTGATCAGCAGGGTGACGGCGGCGCCGGGCAGCACCACCGGCACGGCCCGGGAGCGTCGCCCGCCGCTGAAGCCGGTGGCGGCCAGCGCGGCTGTCGCGGTGAGCAGCAGCGCGGTCAGCACGTGGGTCGCGTCGACCGCGTCGGGTGGCGGGGTGAGCAGCTCCGGCGGCGGCCCCTGCCACACCCGGCCCAGACTGCGGTGCGGGTCGACCAGGGCGACGACCAGGGACGGCGCGATCGACACCAGCGCCAGGGCGGTGGGCAGCGCGGCGGCGGCGAGCGCACCGGCGGCGGGGCTGACCCGCCAGCGGCGCCGCGTGCCGTCGTCCGGCAGTCGCCGCAGCGCGCCGTCCAGCAGCACCGACCAGCGCCGGACCGGCTGGGCCGCGCCGACCGGCGG
Organism: Micromonospora sp. USAFONa4; assembly: GCF_057197825.1. Lineage (NCBI taxonomy): Bacteria > Bacillati > Actinomycetota > Actinomycetes > Micromonosporales > Micromonosporaceae > Micromonospora > Micromonospora sp. USAFONa4. The sequence continues at coordinate 4,329,377 of NZ_CM170072.1, forward strand.
TTCCGTCGCGCCCCGCACCAGCTCGGCGAGCACCCCGAGCAGGGCCGCCGCGGCGGCGTAGACGCCGACGGGCATGCCGGCGGGGACGGCGGCCAGGGCGCTCACCGTGGCGCCGCCGACCACCGCCGCGCTCGCCCAGGGCAGGTATTGCGGGATCCGTCGCCGGACGGCGGCCACCGCCGCCAGACCCAGGCTCGACGCGGCCAACGCGGCGGTGAGCACCACCTCCGGCGCGCGCCCGAACTCGGCCGCCAGCGCCGCGACGGCGCCCGGGAACGCGAGCAGCGCGGCACCGGCCGCGGCGCCCCCGATCTGGGCGAGGTGCGGCGGCATCCCCTCGGTCTCGATGTCCTCCACCAGTGGCACGGCCAGCGACCGGGCCAGCGCCGCCACCACGATGCCGATCAGCGCGATGCTGCCCAGCGCCAGCGCGGTGGTCCACGGCCGGACCAGTCCCGCCCCGGCGGCGTGCAGGGCGACGACACCGGCCACGACCGCCCGGGACAGGCCGGCGCGGGGGTCGACCGCGGCCACGGCGGCGGCCCCGAAGACGGTGGCGACCATGCCGCCGACCAGGACGGGCGACCACCACGGCAGGTCGAACGCGGCCGGCGCGCCGATCGTGGCGAGCACGGCCGCCGCGCCCGACACGTCGTACTTCCACGGTGGCGGCAGCAGGACGGCGGCGGCGACGCCGAGCAGGGCCAGCGCGACCGGGGCCTGCCACGTCGACCCACCGGTCGGCCCGGCCGGCCAACCGGTCAGGTCACCGGCCCAGATCGGGCCCGGCGTGGCGAGCACCCCCAGACCGCCCCGCAGGGCGCTCCAGCCGGCCAGCAGCCCGATCAGCACGCCGCCGACGGCGAGGCCGACGATCGGCCCCCGTCGCCACTCCTCCGGCATGGCCCGGGCGGCCACGGCCACCACCAGCACCAGCGCGGCGGCGACGGCGAGCTGCCCGCCGGGAGCGAGCACGGCCGCGATCCGGGCCAGGGTGGCGATCAGGGCGGCGGTCACCGCCGCGGCGGCCAGGTCGGAGCCGTCCAGGGTGAGGTCGGAGCGCCGGCCGGCGTCGATGGGACCGGCGAACACCACCATCGCGGCGGCGACGAGCAGCAGGCCGCCGACCCAGGCGTCGGCGGCGGTGGCGCCCGGGGCCCCGAACGCGGCGGCGGTGACGGTGACCGCGCCGAGGGCGGTACCCACCGCCAGCGGCGTCGGGATGCGACGCTGGGAGACCTGCACGATGGCGGCGTGTCCGAGGGTGACGCAGACCGCCAGGAAGCTGGCCGCGAGCACCGGGACGGTGACCTCGCGCAGGCTCGCCGGGGTGGGCGTCGGATCGACCGGCACGGTCGCGGCGACGAAGGCGGCCACCGCGCCCGGCAGCGCGAACGCCGCGCCCCCGGCGGCCCAGGCGGAGACGGTGTCGGCCGCCGCCGGGGCGAGCCGCATCCGGGGCGCCACGGCGACCAGGACCCCGGCGGCGAACAGGGTGAGCAGGACCGCGGTGGTCAGCGCCGGCCGGGCCAGTCCCGCGCCCGCGCCGAACAGGCCGACGCCGGCGGCGGTCGCCGCGTGCGCCAGCGCCGCGCGTTCGGTGCGGGCGGAGAGCCCGACCACCCCGATTCCGACCGCCGTCAGCACCATCGGCCAGGGCGCCACCGCCCAGCCGAGACCGAACGACGCCGGTACGGCGAGCGCGGTCAGCGCCGCGCCGACCACGGCGAACTCCCGGCGGATCTCGGGCGGCAGGGCCAGCACCGCGGCGACGGTCAGCAGGAAGGCGCTCGCGGCGAGCTGCCAGGCCGCCGGTCCCACGGCCGCCGACAGCTCGGCCGGGTAGCGGTCCAGGTCGGCCGCCCAGGCCGGCAGCGCGGCCCGGACGGGGGCGACCCCGGCGCGCAGGGCACCTCCGGCGACCACCACCCCGCTGACCGTCAGCGCCACCGCCGAGGCGAGCTGCGGCCCGCGGCGGGCCGCCTCCGGCACCGCCCGCACGGCCAGCCCGGTCAGCGTGATGACCGCCGCGATCAGCAGCAGCGCCCGCCCGGGGAACGCCACGGAGGCGATCCGGCTCAGCGCGCCGATCACGGCGAGGGTGAAGATCCCGGCGCCGAGGTCGGGCAGCGGCGGCCGGCGCAGCACCAGCGTCCCGGCCAGCCCCACCGCGGCGGCCAGCAGCAGCACCACGCCGGCCCCGGTGGCGGCCGGCACGGTGCTCGCGCGGAGCAGGGCGGAGACGGCGTACGCGAGGGCGAGGGCGACCGCCACCCCGTGCAGCACCCAGGTCAGCTCGCGCAGCCACGGCACCGGGCGGGCGGCCGGCACCCGCTCCTGCGCCGGCAGCCCGCCGTCGACGACCTCGCCGGCCTCCTCGGGCACCCCCTCCGGCCGGCTGTCGGCGCGGCGCTGCCGGGGCGCGGCCGGAGACCCGGCGGGTGTTGCCGAGGGCCCGGGCAGGTCCCGGCGGACCGGCCGCTCCACGGTGACCGCGGACCGGGCCAGCCAGAGGTCGAGCAGGGCCACCGCGGTCAGCACGAGCGCCCAGCCGGCCGGGCCGGTGATCCGGTCGGACGCCAGCAGCGGCAGCACCGGCTGCGCGGCCAGCACCGTGGCGAACCGGGGCGCGCGCAGCCCCGTCCAGCCCGCGTAGCCGAAGGAGACGCCGGCGGTGACGGCGAAGATGACGCCGGCGAAGATCGCGCCCGACGCGCCGCCGTTGCCGATCCGGTCCACCGCCCACAGCGCGTAGCCGGCGAGCGGCACCAGGAGCAGGCCGACCGCGGAGATGGTCTCGGCGGTCGAGGTCAGCCCGCGCCGGGCCAGCACCGGCGGGGCGAGCAGCATCAGCACCGTCGCGAGCAGCAGGATGCCCAGCCGGGCCAGCGCGTCCATCGAGCTGGTGGCCACCGCGGCGAAGACCACGGCGGCGACCCCCAGCAGCAGCGCGCCGAGCCCGAGGGGGATGTTCTGCACCTCGCGGGAGGACGCCTCCGGGGGGTGCTCCGGGTCGTCGGCGTCGAGCCAGGTGGCGGTCGACGGCGGGGGCGGCGGCGGGTCCTCGTTGCCGGCCGGGGTGCCCTGCCGGGGGACCCGGGGCGGGGCGCCGGTGGCGGCCGTGGGCGGCCGGCGGCCCGGCCTGCGGCGCAACACCCGACGGGGGCGGGTGGCCTGCTTGAGACGTTCCTCACCGGCGTGGGCGAGGATGTCCCGCTGGAAGAGCGCGGCCTGCATCTTGGCGGCGATCTGCCGCTGCTCGCTGGCGATGGCGGCCTCGCGGGCCTTCATCTCCGCGATGGACCGTTCGATCTCCGCCAGGTGCTCGACCCACTGTGGCTGGTGCGCGCCGCAGTGCGGGCAGCTGGCGGCCGGCTTGATCTCCCGCCCGCACGAGGAGCACTGAAAACTCGCCACGACACCCTCCACCCGCACTGTGGACTCCCACCTTGGCAGCATGCCCAATGTGGGCGCGGAATTCGACAGTTGTCGGCGGGTCCGGGGCAAAGATCGTCCATGCGGACAGCGAACGGCCGGTCGCGGAGTGTGCTCCGCGACCGGCCGTCAGCCGTCGATCGTCAGGGGCGGCCCATGCCGCGGTACTCCCAGCCGGCCTGCGTCCACAGTGCCGAGTCCAGGCAGTTGCGGCCGTCGACCACCTTGCGTCCGGCGGCCAGCTCGCCGAGGGCCACCGGGTCGGCGTTGCGGAAGTCGGCCCACTCGGTGAGTACGCAGACCAGGTCCGCCCCGGTCACGGCCTCGTTGATGCCGGGCTCGTAGACCAGCTCGGGTGCCACGGCGCGCGCCCGCTCCATGCCCTGCGGGTCGTAGACGTGCACGTCGGCGCCCGCCTTGCGCAGCAGCGAGGCGACGGAGAGCGCCGGCGCGTCGCGTACGTCGTCGGTGTTGGGCTTGAAGGTCGCGCCGAGCACGGCCACGCGCGTGCCGGAGAGATCCGGTCCGGCGGGCCCGGAGCGGCGGCCGAGCAGCTCGGCGGCGAGCTGGACCACCCGGGTCCGGCGGCGCAGGTTGATCAGGTCGACCTCGTGCAGGAAGCGCAGCGCCTCCCCGGCGCCCAGCTCCTGGGCGCGGGCCTGGAACGCGCGGATGTCCTTGGGCAGGCAGGCGCCACCGAAGCCGAGCCCGGCCTGGAGGAACCGGTTGCCGATGCGCGGGTCGAAGCCGATGGCCCGGGCGAGGTGGGTGACGTCGCCGCCGGAGGCCTCGCAGACCTCGGCCATCGCGTTGATGAAGGAGATCTTGGTGGCGAGGAAGGCGTTCGCGGCGACCTTGACCAGCTCGGCGGTGGCGAAGTCGGTGACCACCAGGGGCACCTCGCGGTCCTCGGTGGCGGCCAGGTCGAAGACGCCCTTGTGGGCGGCGTAGAGCATGCCGTTGGCCCACTCGCTCTTGACGCCGACGACGATCCGGTTGGGCCGCAGCACGTCGTCGACGGCGAAGCCCTCCTGGAGGAACTCCGGGCTCCACGCCACCTCGACGCCCAGGTCGGCGGGGGTGTGCTTGCTGACCAGCTGCTCCACCCACTCGGCGGTGCCGACCGGCACTGTCGACTTGCCGACGATCAGCGCCTTGCGGGTCAGGTGCTGGGCCAGGCTGGTGACCGACGCCTCGACGTACGACAGGTCGGCGCCCATCCCGTCGGCGCGCTGCGGGGTGCCGACGCAGATGAAGTGCACGTCACCGAATTCGGCGACCTCGGCGATGTCCGTGCTGAACCGCAGCCGCCCGGCCGCCAGGTTGCGCTTGAGCAGCTCGTCGAGGCCGGGCTCGTGGATCGGCACCTCGCCGGCGTTGAGCATGGCGATCTTGTCTGCGTCGACGTCGAAGCCGAGGACCTCGTAGCCGAGTTCCGCGTAGCAGATGGCGTAGGTCGCGCCGAGATAGCCGGTGCCCAGGAAGGTCACCCGCGGTCGCTGCGCGCCGGAGGGGGGCGTCACCGCGGCGATGGCGGGCATCGGCTGGGTGTTGGGGTACGGGATCGTCACGCCTGTCTTCTCCGCTCGCGCTGGCGTCGCGTCGTCGCGTCGCGTTCTGCTGCGGCGCCTGGGCGGGCACCGGAGGGACTCTAACGTCTGCCTGTTCCTTCGTCGCCGGGCGGCGTCGGCGCTCCGCCACGTCCAAGGCTACGCGGCGGTAACATGACCCCGAACCGGGTCGCTATCCTTCAGTCTGCGCCGTCGGCGGTCAGGAGACGCTACAGACTGCGCATGATAGCGGTGAAGGGGAGGGGCCGACATGGCCGCAGAGCAGTCGTTCGACGTCTACCGGTTGCCCGAGGAACACGAGGCGATCCGGGAGGCGGTCCGTGAGGTCTGTGCGGCCAAGGTGGCGCCGCACGCCGCCGAGGCGGACGAGACCGGCGAGTTCCCGAAGGCGTCCTACGACGCGCTGCGGGCCGCCGACTTCCACGCACCGCACGTCCCCGTCGAATACGGCGGCGCGGGCGCGGACGCCCTGGCCACGGCCATCGTGATCGAGGAGGTGGCGCGGGCCTGCGCCTCGTCCTCGCTGATCCCGGCGGTCAACAAGCTCGGCACGATGCCGCTGCTGCTGGCCGGTTCCGAGGAGCTCAAGCGGCGCTACCTGACCCCGGTGGCGGCGGGCGAGGCGATGTTCTCGTACTGCCTCTCCGAGCCGGAGGCCGGCAGCGACGCGGCGTCGATGACCACCCGCGCGGTGCGTGACGGCGATCACTGGGTGCTCAACGGCGTGAAGCGCTGGATCACCAACGCCGGGGTGTCGGAGTTCTACACCGTCTTCGCGGTCACCGACCCGTCGGCCCGGTCCCGGGGCATCTCCGCCTTCGTGGTCGAGAAGTCCGACGCCGGGGTCAGCTTCGGCGCCCCGGAGAAGAAGCTCGGCGTCAAGGGCTCGCCGACCCGCGAGGTCTACCTGGACAACGTCCGGATCCCCGCGGACCGCATGATCGGCGCCGAGGGCACCGGCTTCGGCACCGCGATGAAGACCCTGGACCACACCCGGGTCACCATCGCCGCGCAGGCCATCGGCATCGCCCAGGGCGCGCTCGACTACGCCAAGGGGTACGTCCAGGAGCGCAAGCAGTTCGGCAAGGCGGTCGTCGAGTTCCAGGGCGTCCAGTTCATGCTCGCCGACATGGGCATGAAGCTGGAGGCGGCCCGGCAGTTGACGTACGCCGCGGCCGGCAAGTCCGAGCGGGGCGACGCCGACCTGACCTACTTCGGCGCGGCGGCCAAGTGCTTCGCCTCGGACGCGGCCATGGAGATCACCACCGACGCCGTGCAGCTGCTCGGGGGCTACGGCTACACCCGGGACTACCCGGTCGAGCGGATGATGCGGGACGCCAAGATCACGCAGATCTACGAGGGCACCAACCAGGTGCAGCGCATCGTGATGGCCCGCCAGCTCCTGAAGGGCTGAGCCGGTCGGCGGGCGGGCCGGTCGTCCGGCCCGCCCGCATCCTCACCCGGCTCCCGGCCGGGGCGTCACCGGATCTCGGTCGTCGTGTCCTCTTCCGGCCGGTTGCCGGTGCGCGGCGGCGCCGACCACGGCGACCCACCGCCGGTGCGGCGCGGCAGCGGCTCCGTCGGCGTCGAATCCGGGTAACCCAGGCTCGGCGGGGCGGTGTCCCGGTCGGTCGGCTCGGCCGGCGGCCAGTCGGTCAGCGTGAAGTCGTTGCGCTCCGGCCCCTCGGCGGGCGCCGGCGTCGGCTCGACCGCCGGTCGGGGCCACCGCCGCCAGCGCTGCCCGCTGAAGGTGGCCACGACCAGCAGCAGGCCGATCAGGAAAAGCGTGCCGTTCTCCACCGGCAGGTGCAGCGGCAGGGGGTCGCCGAAGACCTTCCAGCCGTCCGGGATGCGGTCCCGCACCTCGAAGGGCGCGACGAACATCGCCACGTACGGGGTGGCGAGCAGCAGCCCGGCCACGAGCGGGCCGAGCGGTGACGTGCGCAGCGTGCCGAGCAGGCCGAGCAGGACCCCGCCGACGGCGAGGTAGACGGCGGGCTCGATGAGATTGGCCGAGTTCGACGTGCCGATCTCGACCCAACGGTCGACGGTGCCCGCCGACCCGTCCTGCCCGAGGGTGACCAGCACCCACGTGACGGGCGCCACCACCAACCCCGCGAGGAAGCTCCAGAGATGTCGCATCCGCGCACCGTACCGTTTCCGACATGACCGAGCACCCCTCCACCGCGCCGGCCGGCAAGCCGACCTCCTACTCCCGGGTCACCCTGAGCCGGATCATGACCGCGGTCGACGTCAACCTCTACGGCACCGTGCACGGCGGGGTGCTGATGAAGTTCATCGACGACGTGGCGGGGGCCGCGGCGGCCCGGCACAGCGGCGGCACGGCGGTCACCGCGGCCATCGACGAGATCGTCTTCACCGAGGCGGTCCGGGTCGGTGACCTGCTGCACGCGCACGCCCAGGTGAACTGGACGGGGCAGACCTCGATGGAGGTCGGCGTCCGGGTGGTGGCCGAGCGGTGGGACTCGGCCGAGGACGAGCCGGTGCGGGTGGCCACGGCGTACCTGGTCTTCGTGGGCGTCGACCTCGGCGGCGCGCCGCGGGCGGTCCGGCCGGTGCTGCCGGAGGGCCCGGAGGACGAGCGCCGGTTCCGGGAGGCGGAGATCCGCCGCGCCCACCGGCTGGCCCGCCGTCGCGCCATCCAGGCCCACCGCGCCGGCTGACCGGGTGTCAGGAAGGGCACCTTTCTCTACCAGAAACGCCAGGGAAGGTGCCCTTCCTGACGCGGCACACACAGCAGGGCGGTGGGGCATGTGGGTCCGGCACGTGCGCCGACGGAGGTCGGGTACGGAGAATGGCGCTCTGAGGTAGGGCAAGATGGCGCCACGGCCCATTTCACAGTGTCGTGCGGGGCCAGGGGAGGGTGGAGCAGTGGGTGACGTGCTGTGGACGCCGCCGGCGGACGTACGCGAGCGGTCCCGGATCGGAAGCTACCTGCGCTGGCTGCGCGAGCACCGGGGGCTGGACTTCGCCGACTACGACGAGCTGTGGCGCTGGTCGGTCACGGACCTGGACGCGTTCTGGCGGTCGGTCTGGGACCACTTCGAGGTGGTCGCGCACACCCCGCCGACCGCCACGCTGAGCGGCCGGGGGATGCCCGGGACCAGGTGGTTCCCCGGCGCCACCCTCAACTACGCCGAGAACGTGCTGCGGATGCCGGGCCTGGCCGACGACGATCCGGTGGTCATCGCGCACGGCCAGACCCGGGCGCCGGTCACCCTCACCGCCGCCGAGCTGCGCGAGCAGGTCCGCCGGGTGGCCGCCGGGCTGCGCCGGCTCGGCGTCACCGCCGGCGACCGGGTCGCCGCCTATGCGCCCAACATCCCCGAGACGTACGTGCTGCTGCTCGCCACCAGCAGCCTGGGCGCGATCTTCTCCTCCTGCGCGCCGGAGTTCGGCACCCGCAGCGTCACCGACCGGTGGCAGCAGATCGAGCCGAAGGTCCTCGTCGCGGTGGACGGCTACCGCTACGGCGACAAGCCGGTCGACCGGCGCGGCGAGGTGGCCGCGATCCGGGCCGCCCTGCCGTCGGTGAAGCACACCGTCGGCATCGCCTACCTCGACCCGGCAGGGGATCCGGCCACCGCGCCGTCCGGCGACGTTCCGGACCGGCCGGCGGGCGCGTTCGAGGGCGCGCTGGCCTGGTCGGAGCTGGCCGCCGACACCGACGAGCCGCTGACCTTCACGCCGGTCCCCTTCGACCACCCGCTCTACGTGCTCTACTCCTCCGGCACCACGGGGCTGCCGAAGCCGATCGTGCACGGCCACGGCGGCATCCTGCTGGAGCACCTGAAGATGCTCGCCCTGCACCACGACCTGGGCCCGGCGGACCGGTTCTTCTGGTTCACCACCACCGGCTGGATGATGTGGAACTTCCTGGTCTCCGGGCCGGCGGTGGGTGCGGCGATCGTGCTCTTCGACGGCAACCCGGGCCACCCCGACCTGGGCGCCCTGTGGCGGCTGGCCGGGGAGACCCGCACCACGTACTTCGGCACGTCCGCGCCGTTCCTGCTGGCCTGCCGCAAGGCCGGTCTCGTACCGAAGGAGACCGCCGACCTCTCCGCGCTGCGCGGGGTCGGCTCGACCGGCGCGCCGCTGCCCGCCGAGGGCTTCACCTGGGTGTACGAGACGGTCGGCGACGACCTCCAACTCCAGTCACTCTCCGGCGGCACGGACGTCTGCACCGGCTTCGTCGGCGGGGTGCCGCTGCTCCCCGTGCACGCCGGTGAGATCACCTGCCGGGCGCTCGGCGCCAAGGTGGAGGCCCGTTCGGCCGACGGCACGCCGGTCGTCGGCGAACTGGGCGAGCTGGTGATCACCGAGCCGATGCCGAGCATGCCGGTCGGCTTCTGGAACGACGCGGACGGCACCCGCTACCGCGAGGCGTACTTCGACCTCTACCCGGGCGTCTGGCGGCACGGCGACTGGATCACCATCAACGACCGGGGCGGCTGCGTGATCACGGGCCGCTCCGACGCCACCCTCAACAGGGGCGGCGTGCGGCTCGGCACCGCCGAGTTCTACTCGGTGGTCGAGGGGCTCGACGAGGTCGTCGACTCGGTGGTCGTGCACCTGGAGGACGACGAGGGCGGGGCTGGCGAGCTGCTGCTGTTCGTGGTGCTCGCCGAGGGCCTGGAGCTGGACGACGCGATGCGGAAGAAGATCTGCCGCGAGCTGCGTACGGCCCTGTCGCCCCGGCACGTCCCGGACGAGATCCACCAGGTACGGGCCGTGCCGCGCACCCTGTCGGCGAAGAAGCTGGAGGTGCCGGTGAAGAAGATCCTCACGGGCACCCCGGTGGACTCGGCGGCGGCCAGGGGCGCCCTGGCCAACCCGGAGTCCCTCACGGCCTTCGCCACTCTCGCCCAGACCCGCACCCCCCGCCCCTGACCCTCCCACCCCACCCCCACCCCGCCGGCGCGGGGCGGGGGTGGGGGTCAGGGGAGGGGGCGGGTTACCCGTTCCGTGGTGGTGCGGGTGGGGAGGGCGGACGGGTCCAGGTTGGCGCAGAGGACCGTGGTGGCGTCGGCGGTCAGCGGGGCGAGCAGCCAGTCGACCGGATCGGGATACCTCCCCGTGTCGATCAGGACCCGGTCGCCGGACGCGATGCGCAGTTCCGTGGCGCGGGCGGTCGCGCGGCCCAGCAGCGCCGCCTCGCTCGGGCCGCCGGGGGCGTACGGGCTGAAGTGGTCGCCGTGGGCGCGTACCTCCGACACGTAGTCGGCGAAGCCGGGCGGCACCTGACGCATCGGCAGGGCGAACGGGTCGAGGGCGAGGACGTACCGCTCGCCCGCCGACCAGGCGTCGGCCTCGGCCACCCGGGTCGCGGCGGTGAAGAGCACGTCCACGTCGCCCGGCGTGTCGGCGACGGTCAGCCCCGCCGACCAGCAGCCGAGCAGCACCGCGGCGGTCTGCCAGTGCGGGGGCAGCGACACGCCGGCGACGTCGCCGGGGCCCACGGCCACCTCGTCGACGAGCAGGTTGGCCGTCTTGGCCACCCAGTTCGCCAGCGTGGCCCCGGAGAGCTCGGTCCGTTCGCCCGTGGCGTCGTCGTACCAGGTCAGCAGCGGTCGGGTCGGGTCGGTCGCGATCGCGTCGGCGAAGACCCGGGCAATGTTGTCGGCCATCGGCGCGAATGATACGCCCCCGGCGGCCGTACTCGATGACAGCGAGAAGTCGGCGTACCGTCGGGTCGCAGTCAGCGTCCGCGCCGGGCTCCGGCGTAGGCTTGCCGGAGTGTTGTTCCCCACAGTTCCGTCAGTTCAAGGAGTCGCCCCGTGACCGCCGGCCGCCCGCCCCGCGTGCTCATCGACGCCACGAGTGTCCCCGTCGACCGTGGTGGTGTCGGTCGATACGTCGACGGCCTGCTCGGCGCCCTCGGCAAGGTGTGCGGATCGGGGGTGGAGTTGGCCGTCGTCTGCCTGCGCACCGACCTGGAGCGCTACACCCGGATGCTGCCCGGTGCGGAGATCGTCCCGGCCCCGGCGGCCGTCGCGCACCGCCCCGCCCGGCTCGCCTGGGAGCAGACCGGCCTGCCGCTGCTCGCCCAGCAGGTGGGCGCGCAGGTGCTCCACTCGCCCTTCTACACCTGTCCGCTGCGCGCCGGCTGCCCCGTCACGGTGACCGTGCACGACGCGACGTTCTTCACCGAGCCGGAGCACTACGACAAGTCGCGGCGCACCTTCTTCCGCAGCGCGATCAAGACGTCGCTGCGCCGCGCCAACCGGGTGATCGTGCCGAGCAAGGCCACCCGGGACGAGCTGATCCGGCTGCTCGACGCGGACCCCACCCGGATCGACGTGGCCTACCACGGCGTCGACCACGCGGCCTTCCACGCGCCCAGCGACGAGGAGAAGGCCCGGGTCCGGGCCCGGCTGGGGCTCGGCGGCACCAACTACGTGGCCTTCCTCGGGGCCAAGGAGCCCCGCAAGAACGTGCCGAACCTGATCCGCGGCTGGGCCCGCACGGTGGCCGAGCGGGCGGATCCGCCGGCCCTGGTGATCGCCGGCGGCCAGGGGCACGACGACGACATCGACCGTGCGGTGGCGGAGGTCCCGTCGCACCTGCGGCTGCTCCGCCCCGGCTATCTCCGCTACGCGGACCTGCCCGGCTTCCTCGGCGGGGCGCTGGTGGCCGCCTACCCGTCCTACGGGGAGGGTTTCGGCCTGCCGATCCTGGAGGCGATGGCGTGCGCCGCCCCGGTGCTCACCACGCCCCGGCTGTCGCTGCCGGAGGTGGGCGGCGACGCGGTCGCGTACACCAGCGAGGCGCCCGACCAGATCGCCACGGACCTGGCCGCGCTGCTCGACGACGAGCAGCGGCGGTTGTCCCTGGCGAAGGCCGGTTTCGACCGGGCCAAGGAGTTCACCTGGGAGTCCAGCGCCGAGGTGCACATCGCCGCCTGGAGCCGGGCGCGGGCCTGACCGCCGTGGCCGGCAGCGCGAGAAGGCGTCCCCGGTCAGGCGAATCGGGCATGATGTGCGGGTGATCTACGCCGTGATCCCGGCGGGTGGCAGTGGCACGCGATTGTGGCCACTGTCCCGCGCCGGCCATCCCAAGTTCCTCCACCCGCTGACCGGCTCCGCCGCCTCGCTGCTCCAGGCGACGGTGGACCGGCTGGGTCCGCTGACCACCGCCGAACGCACCCTGGTGGTCACCGGGACCGCGCACGTGACGGCGGTGGCGCGTCAGCTCGCCGGGCTGCCGGAGGAGAACATCCTGGTCGAGCCCTCGCCCCGGGACTCGTGCGCGGCGATCGCCCTGGCCGCCGCGGTCATCGCGCGGCGCGACCCGGAGGCGGTGATGGGTTCCTTCGCCGCGGACCACCTGATCGGTGACCCGGAGCGCTGGCGGGAGGTCGTCCGGGAGGCGGTACGCGGCGCCGAGCAGGGCCTGCTGATGACGGTGGGCATCACCCCGACCCGGGCCGAGACCGGCTACGGCTACCTCGAGACCGGCGACCCGGTCGACGGTGGCCCGCTGCGGCCGGTGGCCGAGTTCAAGGAGAAGCCGAGCGCGGAGGTGGCCGAGGCGTACCTCCGCTCCGGGCGGCACCTCTGGAACGCCAGCATGTTCGTCTGGCGGGTCGACGTGTTCCTCGCCGAGCTGGCCCGCCAGCAGCCCGCCCTGCACGCCGGGATCGTGGCGATCGCCGAGGCGTGGGGCACCGAGGAGCAGGACGACGTGCTCGGCACGGTCTGGCCGACGCTGCCGAAGATCTCCGTCGACTACGCGGTGATGGAGGGCGCGGCGACCGCCGGCCGGGTGGCGACCGTGCCGGGCGACTTCGGCTGGAACGACGTCGGCGACTTCCACACCCTGGGCGAGGTGCTGCCCGCCGACGCGGACGGCAACGTGGTGCTCGGTGCCGACGCCAAGCCGGGGGTGATGCTGCGGGACAGCGCCGGACTGGTGGTGGTGCCCCACTCCGGGCGGCTGGTGGCCGCCGTCGGCGTGCGCGACCTGGTCATCGTCGACACCCCGGACGCGCTGCTGGTCTGCCCCCGCGACCGGGCGCAGGACGTGAAGAAGGTCGTCGACGAGCTCAAGGAACGGGGCGAAGAGGGGCTCGTCTGAGCGTCGCCAGGGCCGGGGCGACCAGGTGCGCCGTCCCGCCGGCCAGCGGCTCCGGCAGCCGGTCCGGCGGGAACCAGCCCAGCGCCTCGGACTCCTCGCTGACCCGCTCGACGGCGTCGGCCGGGGCGAGCACGGCGAAGCGTACGTCGTAGTGCAGCGAGCCGCCCTGGCAGCTCACCGGGTGGATGTCGACGTCGATCGGGACGGGGTCGATCCGCAGGCCGGCGATGCCGGACTCCTCGCCGGCCTCGCGCAGGGCGGCGGCGGCGAGGGTCCGGTCGGCCGGCTCGCAGTGGCCGCCGAGCTGCACCCACCGCCGGAACTTGCCGTGCAGGCAGAGCAACACCCGCGACCCGGTGGCGTCGAGCACCAGCGCGCTCGCCGTGACGTGCCCCGGCCGGTGCGCCCGGCTCATCGCCACCGGCCCGGCGGCCAGTAGCGCGACCGTGCGGTCGCGGGCCTCGGCGGCGGCCGGACCGGTCGGCTCCCACCGGCTCAGCGTCGCGACGGCGTCGGCGTGCAGGGCCGCGTACACCTCGGCGTGCCACGCCCCGTCCGTCTCGGCCGGCGCGGCCGCGTGCGGCTCCGCGTCCGACGGTCGGGAGGCGGCGGTGGGGAAGTCGGCCATGTCGACACTGTACGAGCCGGCGCTTCGTACCCTGGCCCGGTGACCCTGCGACTGCTGGAGTTCGTCGTGGCCGGCAACGAGGCCAGCGACCTGTTGCCGGTGCGCTCCGTGCCGCTGCTGCGGGCGCACGGTGCCCGGCGGGGCTTCTGGACCGTGCTGGACGAGGGGCCGGTGGAGCACTGCCTGGCCCTGCTGCTGGAGCTGGACGACGGCCGCTGGGCCGCCCACCACGTGGCCGCCGACGCCGGGGCCGAGAACGGCCGCACGGAGGACGGCGAGGCGCTCGCCCACCACGACGGCTGGGTGTACGTCTTCGGGTCCCACTTCGGGTCGAAGGCGGGGCCGCTGCGCCCGCGACGCGCCTTCGTGGCCCGGTTCCGCGAGGACGACGCGGCGGCGGGCCCCCTGCCGGTGCAGGTGGTCCGCAACCGGTTCCGGCTGCACCGGGCGGTCAACGACGCCCTGCTCAAGGCGGCGTTCACCCCGCTGCCGCCGGGCGAGCGGGTGCGGGCCCGGTTCATCGGGGAGACCGTCGCCCGGGGCACCGCCCGGTCGAAGGGGTGGGTCAGCCGGCTCGTCCCCGACGACCTGCCGCTGAACGTGGAGGCGGCGGCCTTCACGCCGGCTGGCGGGGTTCTGCTCGGACTGCGGTTCCCGGTCACCACCGACGGCGAGCCGATCCTGGTCGAGCTGACCGGTGTGCCGGAGATGTTCGACCCGGCGCCGAGCTGGCCGCGGGCGGCGGGGGCGTACGTCCTGACGGGGGTGACGCCGCCCGGCGCGCTGGCCGGCTTCCGGGCGATCACGCCCACGGACGACGGCGGCTACGCGGCGATCGTCGGGTCGATCGACGCACTGGGCAAGGGTTCGGTGCTGCTCGACGACCATCCGGCCGGCGGCGAGGTCACCTCCCGGCACGTGCGGTTTTCCGCACCGGGCGACGAGCACCTGGTCCCCGGCGAGCTGGTGGCCGACCTGGCGCCGTTCCACCACGTGGAGGGAGTGGCCGAGTGGGACGGGCAGAGCTTCTACGTCACCGACGAGGACCATCGGGTGGCGCTCTGGGTCGCCTGAGCTGTGGTGGACCGGCGGCCGGACGACACCTCCGCGGAACAGGCCCGCAGACCCTCGTGGTGCCGCCCGGTCGCCGGTCTCTCCCCGCCCCCGGGTGCCCGTTTCCAGGCGCGTCGGGTGACGTGCCCGCCCCCGTGTACGGGCAGTGAGAGCATGCCGAACGGCCCCCGGAGGCGTCGAGGTCTTTCAGTCCACGCTTAAAGACGGAGATAAGTGCCGGCCAGGTACAGTGCAAACGGTTGCCAGGCATCCCCTCTGCCGGGCGACGCGGGAGCCGTCCATGCTGAAGATCTACTTTTCCGCCGAGGACATCCTCCGGACCCGGGTGGCTCCGGCGGCGGATCCGGTGTGGGAGCTCGTTCTCAGCCTGCACCTGCTGCCCGGCCGTGGCCGGGATCCGCTGCTGGCGGGCTGGCGGCGTAGCGTCACGCAGGGGCTGCGCGAGCTCAGTGACTCGGCGGGGCTGCGCCTCCTGCTGACGCTCAACCCGCCCCGCGGCTACTTCCCCGACTTCCTCACCCCGTACGAGAGCGTGTCGGGGTTCGACGCCGGCATGGAGGCGGTCCGCAGCACCCCCACGGCCCTGCTGCACCGTGACCTGGCGCTGCTCGCCGCCAACAGTGCCCTGCCCGTCGGCGCCGGGGCGCTGGCCCGGGGGGAGCCGGACATCCTGCGCGGTCTGACCGGCGCGATGGAGCGCTACCGGGGCCTGGCGATCGACCCGTACTGGACCCGGATCCAGGCCGCGGTGGAGGCCGACCGGGCCCGGCGGGCCCGCGCCCTGCTCGACGGCGGGGTGGAGGGGCTGCTGGCCAGCATGCGGCCCGCCATGCGCTGGGAGGACGGTGTCCTGGAGATCCGCGACTACCCGCACAGCCGGGAGCTGCACCTGGGCGGGCGCGGCCTGCTGCTGGTGCCGTCGTTCTTCTGCGCGGCCACGCCGGTCGCCCTGCTCGATCCGGCGCTGCCCCCGGTCCTCGTCTATCCGGTGGACCGGCTCGGCGGCCTGCTGCCGGCCCCCGGCGAGGGCGGCGGTCCCGGTGCGTCGGATCCGGGGCGGGAGGCGCTGGCCGCGCTGCTCGGCCGGACCCGGGCCGCCGTGCTGGCGGCCAGCGACGACGGCTGCACCACCGGCGAGGTGGCCCGCCGGCTCAACATCTCGGCCGCCGCCGCGAGCCAGCACACCACCGTGCTGCGCAACGCCGGCCTGCTGGTCAGCCAGCGCGACCGCAACACCGTCCTGCACACCCTGACCCCGTTGGGGCGGGCGATGCTCAACTCCTGAGCGCGCCCGGTGCCGTCAGCCGGCTCCCGGGCGGGGGCGGCTGGTGAACTCCGCCGGGGCGCCGTCAGAGGGCGAGCGCGGCGCTGGCGGTGGTGCCCGGGGGCGGGGGGAGCAGCAGGGAGGCGACACCCTCGGCCGCCAGGGCGGCGCGGAGGCGTTGCAGGTCGGCGCCGAAGCGGACCAGGTCGACCGGGCCGGCCGGGGTGGCCGGGGAACCGAGCACCAGCGTCGTCGCCTCCGCCGGCCAGCCGGGCACCCGGGAGGTCAGCCCGGCGCGGTCCTCCTCGTCGGAGACCAGGCTGAAGACCGTCCCGGGCGCGACCACGCCCGCGACGGTGCCGATCGCCCGGCGTACGGCCTCCGGGTCGGGCGGGCTCGGGTTGGGGCCGTCCGGCAGGGTGGCGGCGGCGGCCAGCCCGGCGGCCCTCGCCTCGGCGGTGCCCAGCGAGAAGAGGTCCATCGACGCGTCGCGGACCAGCGCCGACGCGCCGACGCCGTCGTCGGGCCGGGGCGCGGTGAGGTAGCCGCGCACCACCGCCACGGGCATCTGGTCACACTTGCCCTTGATCAGCTCGCCCGCGCCGGCCAGCTCGTCCACCACCGCCATCTGGGTGAGCTGGAGCTCGTTGCCGTACGGGTCGACCTCGCCCCGGTGGTCGCGGATCGCGTCCATCCCGGCGACGCCGAGCGCCACGTCGGTGAGCCCGTTGCGCCAGGGCCGGCCCATCGTGTCGCTGACGATCACCGCGACGTCCACGCCGTGGCGCTCGCGCAGGGCGGCGCGCAGCGCCCGGGCGGAGGCGTCCGGGTCCTCGGGGAGCAGCACCAGCCGGGTCTTGTCGACGTTCGAGGCGTCGATGCCGGCCGACGCCATCACGAAGCCGTGGTGGGTCTGCACGATCCGGGTCGCGCCCCGGGTGGCCACCACCCGCGCCGTCTCGGCGGCGAGCACCTCGTCCCGCGCGGCGAGCCGCTCGGGCCCGTCCGCCGGGACGTCGACGAGGCGCCCCTCCGCCTTCGAGACGATCTTGCTGGTCACCACCAGCACGTCGCCGTCGCGCAACCAGGGCGCGGCGGTGGCGATCAGGGCCGCCAGGTCGTCGCCCTCGGACACGTGGCCGATGCCCGGCACCGGCAGGATCTCAAGCCTCACGTCAGCTCCAGCGCGGCGCGGACCATGGCCGCCGTCGCCGCCTCGTCGGTCATCCGCAGCGGTGCCGCGCGGACCGTCACCTCCGGCACCACCGTGCCGGCGTCCTCCTCGGCGACCAGCCAGCCGTCGAGCAGCCCGCCGGCCGACCGGCCGCCGTAGAGCCGGCCCACGCCGGCCGCGCTGCACTCCACCCCGAGCACCGCCAGGCAGCGGTCGGCCATGCCGCGCACCGGCGCGCCGCCGATGATCGGCGACACGCCGACCACGGGCGCGGGGCCGTCGGAGACCGCCTCGCGCAGCCCGGGCACGGCCAGGATCGGGGCGACGCTCACCACCGGGTTGCTCGGCGCGATCAGCACCACGTCGGCCCCGGCGACGGCCTCCAGCACGCCGGGCGCCGGCCGGGCGGCCTCCGCGCCGACGAAGACGAACCGGTGGGTGGGGACGTCACCGCGGTGGCGTACCCACCACTCCTGGAAGTGGATCGCCCGCTGGCCGCCGTCGAGGTCCACCACCACGTGCGTCTCCAGCCGGTCGTCGGTCGCCGGCAGCACGCGTACGCCGGGCTGCCAGCGGGCGGCGAGCGCCTCGGTGGCGGCGTGCAGCGGGTAGCCGGCGTTGACCATCGTGGTCCGCACCAGGTGGGTGGCGATGTCCTTGTCGCCGAGCCCGAACCAGCTCGGCTCGGCGCCGTACGCGGCCAGTTCCTGCTTGACCGTCCAGCTCTCGCCGACGCGCCCCCAGCCCCGCTCCGGGTCCGCGCCGCCACCCAGCGTGTACATCACGCTGTCCAGGTCGGGGCAGACCTTGAGCCCGTGCAGGAGCAGATCGTCGCCGACGTTGACCACGGCGGTCACCTCGGCGCCGACCTCGCGGGCGTACGCCCGCACGCCGACCAGGAAGCGAGCACCTCCGATGCCGCCCGTCAGAACCACGATGCGCATGTCGCCCATCCTCGCGTACGGGCCGCCTCCGGTCCGCGTGTGGGCCGGGAGACTAGGCTCACGTCGGCAACTGTCCGCATTCGCCCCGAGGGGGATCCCGTGACCAGCCCCGCCGAGCCCGCGTCCACCGACGCGACGCAGGCCAGCCAACTGACCAAGCCGCTGCGTGAACTCGCCGCGTTCGTGCTCCTCGGCGCGAACGCCGTGTTCCTCTTCGTCGGCCTGATCCGGCTGGTGACGCCCACCGAGTACAGCACGATCGGCGGTCGGGCGGGCAGCGCCTTCTTCGCCTTCGTCGGCGTGGAGTCGGTGTTCCTGCCGCTGCTGGCCGTGCTGCTTGCCACGCACGTGAAGCCCCCGGTGCCGAAGGCGAAGCTGATCACCCAGGTCGCCCTGGGCGAGTACGCCGTCAGCGCGCTGTTCGGCGGGCTGACCTTCCTCTTCTGGACGGTCGACCGGCTGGCCGAGGGCGAGATCCTCGACGCCTTCCTGGGCCTGCTGAGCCGCGTGGCCTGGCTGGCGCTGTTCGCCGTCGCCGCGTACGTCGTGTTCAAGGTCTGGCGCACCCTCTACTACGTGCCGAAGCCGAAGCCGCAGCCCGGCGTGTACGGCCAGCCGCAGCCCGGCTGGCCCCAGCAGCAGGGCGGCTACCCCGGCCCGGGCCAGCAGGTCCCCGGTCAGCAGGCCCCGGGTCAGCAGGTTCCCGGCCAGCAGGGCGGCTGGCAGGCGCCGGGCCCCTACGGCGCCCCGTACGGTCAGCAGCCCGCGCCGTACGCCGGCGGCCCGCAGCCGGGCTCGCCGTTCGCACCGGCCCCGCAGTCGGCGCCCCCGGCCCCGCAGTCCGCGCCCCCGTTCGGCCAGCCGCAGAGCGCCCCGCCGTTCGGCCAGCCGCCCTCGGCCGACCCCACCCAGGCGATCCCGCGCCAGCCCGTCGAGCCGGCGGAACCCACCCAGGCGATCCCGCGTCCCGCAGCCGACGAGACCGACCGGACCCAGCGCATCAACCCCGGCGAGAGCCCGGACGCCCCGCGCTGACCGCGACCCCGCCCCACCCGAGCGCCCCGCACGGCTTCCGTGCGGGGCGCTCGCCGTCCCACCCCAACTGCCCCGTCCCACCCAACTGTGCGCGGGGAGGGGAGCGGGGGTGGAGTGCGCTGGGTCACCGTGTGCGCCGGGTGGGTGAGGTGGGACGGGGCGGTTGAGCGCCTAGGCTGGGCGGATGGTTGATCGCACCGTGCCCGGCCCGACCGATGCGAGCGTGCGGCGGGCACTGCACCGGGCCGCGAGTGGGCGGGCGCTCGACGTCGACGAGGCCACCGCGCTGCTGGCCGCCCGGGGCGGGGCGCTGGACGAGCTGCTCGACGTGGCGGGCGCCGTGCGCGACGCCGGGCTGCGCGAGGCCGGGCGGCCGGGCGTGGTCACGTACTCGAAGAAGGTTTTCATTCCTCTCACCCGGCTGTGCCGGGACCGGTGCCACTACTGCACCTTCGCGACGGTGCCGCACCGGCTGCCGGCGGCCTTCCTCGACCGGGACGAGGTCCTCGCCATCGCCCGGGCGGGCGCGGCGCAGGGCTGCAAGGAGGCCCTGTTCACGCTCGGCGACCGGCCGGAGGAGCGCTGGCCGGCGGCCCGGCAGTGGCTGGACGAGCGCGGCTACGACTCGACCCTCGACTACCTGCGCGCCTGCGCGGTGGCGGTGCTGGAGGAGACCGGGCTGCTGCCGCACCTGAACCCGGGCGTGCTCTCCTGGTCGGAGTTGCAGCGGCTCAAGCCCGTGGCGCCCAGCATGGGGATGATGCTGGAGACCACGGCGACGCGGCTGTGGTCGGAGCCGGGCGGCCCGCACTTCGGCTCGCCGGACAAGGAACCGGCGGTACGGCTGCGGGTGCTCGACGACGCGGGCCGGGTCGGCGTGCCGTTCACCACCGGCATCCTGATCGGCATCGGCGAGACCCCGGCCGAGCGGGTCGACGCGATCTTCGCGATCCGCCGGGCGCACCGCGAGTACGGCCACCTCCAGGAGGTGATCGTGCAGAACTTCCGCGCGAAGCCGGACACGGCGATGCGCGGGATGCCCGACGCGGAGCTGCACGACCTGGCCGCCACCGTGGCGGTGGTCCGGGTGCTGCTCGGGCCGAAGGCCCGGATCCAGGCCCCGCCGAACCTCATCGCGGGCGAGTACGACCTGCTGCTGCGCGCCGGCATCGACGACTGGGGCGGGGTGTCCCCGTTGACGCCGGACCACGTCAACCCGGAGCGCCCCTGGCCGCAGATCGACGAGCTGGCCCGGCACACGGAGAAGGCCGGCTTCACCCTGCGCGAGCGGCTGACGATCTACCCCGAGTACGTGCGGGCCGGCGACCCGTGGCTGGATCCGCGCCTGCTGCCGCACGTCGGTGCGCTGGCCGACCCGGCGACGGGGCTGGCGGTCGAGGAGGCCCGACCGGTGGGCCGGCCCTGGCAGGAGCCCGACGAGACGTACGGCGGCCGGACCGACCTGCACGCCACGATCGACACCACCGGGCGCACCGGTGACCGGCGCGGCGACTTCGACCACGTCTACGGGGACTGGTCGGAGGTGGCCGGCAAGGTCACCACCGGGGCCGGGGGCGGGACCGACGGCGACCTGCGGGCCGGGCTGCGGCTGGCGGCCGACGACCCGGCCGCCCTGCTGGAGCCCCGGCACGCCGACGCCGCGCTGGCGCTGTTCGCCGCCGACGGGCCGGCGCTGGACGAGCTGTGCCGGCTCGCCGACGACGTCCGCCGGGCGGCGGTCGGCGACGACGTGACGTACGTGGTCAACCGCAACATCAACTTCAGCAACGTCTGCTACGTCGGCTGCCGGTTCTGCGCCTTCGCCCAGCGGGAGCGCGACGCCGACGCGTACCGGCTCTCGGTGGAGCAGGTCGCCGACCGGGCCGAGGAGGCGTGGGCGGCCGGCGCCAGCGAGGTCTGTCTCCAGGGCGGGATCGACCCGAAGCTGCCGGTGACCGTCTACGCCGACCTGGTCCGGGCGATCAAGGCGCGGGTGCCGGGGATGCACGTGCACGCGTTCTCGCCGATGGAGATCGTCACCGCCGCCGCGAAGGCCGGCGTGCCGGTGCGGGAGTGGCTGACCGGGCTGCGCGAGGCCGGCCTGGACACCATCCCGGGCACCGCCGCCGAGATCCTCGACGACGACGTGCGCTGGGTGCTCACCAAGGGCAAACTGCCGGCCGCCGCCTGGGTCGACGTGGTCGGCACGGCCCACGAGCTGGGCATCCGGTCCAGCTCCACCATGATGTACGGCCACGTGGACCACCCCGGACAGTGGCTCGCGCACTTCCGGGTGCTGGCCGGGTTGCAGGACCGTACGGGCGGTTTCACCGAGTTCGTGGCGCTGCCGTTCGTGCACACGAACGCGCCGATCTACCTGGCCGGCATCGCCCGCCCGGGGCCGACGTGGCGCGAGAACCGGGTCGTGCACGCGATGGCCCGGCTGCTGCTGCACGGCCGGATCGACAACATCCAGTGCTCGTGGGTGAAGCTCGGCGACGAGGGCACGGCGGCGATGCTGCGGGGCGGCTGCAACGACCTGGGCGGCACGCTGATGGAGGAGACGATCTCCCGGATGGCCGGCTCCGGCAACGGCTCGGCCCGTACCGAGGAGCAGTTGATCGCCATCGCGACGGCCGCCGGACGACCGGCCCGCAGGCGCACGACCGCGTACGGCAGCCCTCGTCCATAGCGGACGTCGCGCGGCACGCCGCCGGTCCGGCTCGCCAGCCGCGTCCGTACCGCCTGGTGGGACGAACCGTTGTCGATAGGCCGGATTTCTGTCGCAAGTGGAGGGACGGCCGGATCCGTCCGGCACAGCAGCGTGTCGGTGGCCCACCGCGATCCGGGGTACGCGGTCGCGCCGCCGCGCCGCGTCCACATCGTGGGCGAAGCGCCGTCGGCGTTCCCGGCTCGACGGGCGGTCCGCGCCAACTCGGGTTAACCTGTGCCCCACCAAGATCAACCAATCGTGGTGGGTGACTTCCGGGCGTCCTCACCGGCCTTCCCCGTCGGGTCGGCGGGGAGGCGCCACGGGAGAAAACTCGGGCAACTCGCCGGAGAGGGCGTTACTCGGCCGGGGTCTGAATCGATAGGGCAGGTTGCGAGGCCGGGTGGCCGGGTGGCCGTCCGGAGTGTTGTCGGGAGGACGACTCCATTATCAAGTTCGGCTTGACGGCGCACGCATTACACGCGTGTAATTTGAATGGGGTTGTTCGCGCGGAACGCAACAAATCGGGACCGTACGGACAAGCACGCCTTCCGCGTGGGGGGTTGCAGCGGCGATGACGCCGGTGCGCGACAAGGAGGCATCTGATGGACGGCCAGCTTGAGGTGGCCGACCTGCTCGGAAACGCGCCGGAGTGGCAGGAGCGGGCGCTCTGCTCCCAGACCGATCCGGAGGCGTTCTTTCCCGAGAAGGGCGGCTCGACCCGCGAGGCGAAGCGGATCTGCTCGCGCTGCGAGGTGAAGACGGAATGCCTCGAATACGCTCTCGGCCACGACGAGCGGTTCGGGATCTGGGGCGGGCTCTCCGAGCGGGAGCGGCGCAAGCTCAAGCGGCGGGTCGCCTGAGCCTTGCCGGGCCGGGGCGGTGGGGGCCGCCCGGCTCAGGCCAACTCGTCGGGGTCCACCCCGAGCAGATTGGCCACCTGTTCGATGATCACGTCGTGCACGAGATCCGCGAGGTCCTCGCGGTCCATCGCACGGAACTCCAACGGCCGGCGGTAGAGCACGATCCGCGGGGGCACCTCCTGCCGGCCGGGGCGACCCGGCAGCAGCCGGGCGAGCGGCACCTCGCCGTCCTCCAGCACATCGGAGTCGTAGACGTTGAGGTCCGGCGGAACGTCCTCCACAGCGAACTCGACCCCGGCCAGTTCCTTGGCGAACCGCCGTTCGAGGGTCTCGACCGTGTCGAGCACCAGGTCGTCGAAGATCTCCGCCTTCGTACGCGCCAACGGCACCGTCGCCGGCACCAGCCGCCCGCGCAGGCCGCGCCCGTGCCGGTCGCGGTGGGCGCGCCGGCCGGGGCCGGGGCGGCGGTGTTCCGGGCTCGTCATGAGGAAAGGTTAGCGCCCGCACCGACCTGGCCTGCGGCAGCGCCGCTGGCGCGGCGCGGCGCGGTCGGCATCCGCGGGGTGGCGCTCGCCCGCCCGGCGGCCGGCCGGCGCGCAACCGGCCGAATTGTGATCACCGTGACGGGCGTGTCGCAACGCGAAGCAGTGCGCCGGACCCGGTAATGGAGATACCCTGCCGCCGTGAGGTCACCACGGCGCTGCTCCCGTAACGGCTGCCCCCGGCAAGCGGTCGCCACGCTGACCTATGTCTACAACGAGTCGACAGCGGTGGTCGGCCCCCTGGCGGCGTTCGCCGAGCCGCACACGTACGACCTCTGTGAACCGCACGCCCGGAGCCTGACGGCGCCGCGCGGCTGGGACGTGGTCCGGCACGAGGGCGAGTTCGAGCCCCCGCCGCCCACCACCGACGATCTGGTCGCCCTCGCCGAGGCCGTCCGCGAGGCCGCCCGCCCGGTGGCTCCGCGCCCGCCCGAGGACGACCAGACCGTCAACTCGACCCCCCAGACGGGCCGCCGGGGTCACCTCCGCGTCATCCCCCCGAACCACTGATCCACCGCCTCCGCGGCGCTCGGCGCCCAACTCCGCCTCGGCGCGTCCCGGCCGCAGCCGGTGGTCGCGGCGGGAGTCACGGGCGCCGGAAAGAAAGTCCGCGCGGGCGCGGGGGCTTGCCTGCGGCCGGATGGGCGCGCCGGGCACTGTCGAGCTGAATCGTCTACGACATCGCGGCGCGCCGCCGGGGGCTGAGTCGTCTGCGACATCAGCTCGACAGCGCGGATGAGGTGGGTCGGGCGCGGCCGGCACGCGGCCCCTTCGCGGGTGCGATCCCTCGTGGCGGTGTCTGGCCCCCACGCAGCCGCGCAGGCATGTCCAGGGCCTTTTCCGGGCGGTCTCCGGCCACCTCGGGTGCGCGAAACAGATCCCGCCGCGACACGCCGGCAGCGCCACGACAAGGGCACGCTGCGTGGCTACCGTGCGCCCCAGTGTGATCGCGGGCGCGGGAGGTCGGATGGTGAACGAGGTACTTCGGGTGGCGATGGCCGAGAAGGGCGAGACCGCCGAGTCGCTGGCGGAGAAGGTGGGCGTCGACCCGAAGACGGCGGGGCGGTGGCTCGCCTCGGGGCGGATCCCGCACCCCAGGACCCGGCTCGCCGTCGCCGAGGTCCTCGGGCGCGACGCCGCCGAGCTGTGGCCCGAGCCGTTCCGTCGCCGCGACCTGCCGTGGTTCCGGCCGTGGGCCGAGCTGGAGCAGGACGCCGTCTCGATCAGGTCGTACGAGCCATCGCTGGTGCCGGGCCTGCTCCAGACCGAGGGGTACGCCCGCGCGGTGCTGGCGACCGGCGGCCTGCTCCCGGCGGCCGAGGTGGACGAGATCGTGGGCGGCCGGCTGGCCCGGCAGGCGATCCTGGCCCGGGACGCCCCGCCCCAGCTCGTCGCCGTGATCGACGAGGTGGTGCTGCGCCGGCGGGTGGGGGACCGGGCGGTGATGGCCGGGCAGCTGGCCCACCTGCTGGCGGTCGCCGCGCAGGAGCACGTGCAGGTGCGGGTGATCCCCGCCGGGACGCCGTGGCACACCGGGCTCGCCGGGCCGTTCGCCCTGATCCGCCTGCCCGACGGCGCCGAGACGGCCTATGTGGACAACCAGCTTCGCGGTCAGGTGGTGACCGAGAGTGCCGACGTTGCTAGCCTGGGCACGAGGTGGGAGAGCGTCGCGGGCGAGGCGCTGCCGCGACGGCAGTCGATCGAGCTGATCGGGGAAGTGGCGACGACATGGACATGACCGACGCCCGCTGGCGCAC
Source organism: Micromonospora sp. USAFONa4 (assembly GCF_057197825.1). Taxonomy (NCBI): domain Bacteria; kingdom Bacillati; phylum Actinomycetota; class Actinomycetes; order Micromonosporales; family Micromonosporaceae; genus Micromonospora; species Micromonospora sp. USAFONa4. The sequence goes on from NZ_CM170072.1 coordinate 4,354,471, forward strand.
CGCGACCCGCAGCAGCAACAACGGCGGAAACTGCGTCGAGGTGGCCGACAACCTGCCCAATCGGGTGCTCGTGCGGGACAGCAAGGACCGCGCCGGGGGCGTGCTCACCTTCGCGCCTGACGCCTGGCGGGCGTTCGTCGGGTCGGCCGGCCGGCACGGGCGCGCCGGCTGATCGGGGCGGCGCCCCAGGCGTACGCCTGCCGGCGCAGCGTGCGGCGGACGAACGCCGCACCGGCGGGACAGGGCCGCCCCCGCGACGGTCCGCACAGCTCCCGCGACGATCCGTATCGCTCCCGCGGTCGAGCGGGATGTGGTCGCGTCATCGCCCTTCGCGCACGCTGACACCCGCCGTCCGTCGTCGCCGTCGGCCCATGCCAATATCTGTCGTTCACCGCACCTGACGTCCCGTCGGCGCGCCGCTCCCACCTGCCCGCCGGCGATGACCCAGAGGAGTCGTCACATGCGAACTCCCCTCCGGCCCCTCACCCGGCGTGGGCTGCTGACCGGCGCCCTCGGCTCGGCGGCACTGCTGGCGGCGGGCGGCTCCCTGGCCGGCTGCGGCACCAGGGCCGCCACCCAGACGGAGGCCGGCTGCGTCAGCGAGGACCTGTCCGGCAGCGAGAAGACGCTGACGTTCTCCAACTGGCCGCAGTACATGGACGTGGACGACGCCGACACCGCCAAGCGGCCCACCCTGGACGCGTTCGTCAAGAAGAGCGGCATCCGGGTCACCTACACCGAGGACATCAACGACAACAGGGAGTTCTTCGGCAAGGTGCAGCACCAGCTCGCGGGGTGCCAGCCCACCGGGCGCGACATCATGGTCCTCAGCGACTGGCTGGCGGCGCGGATGATCCGGCTCGGCTGGGTCCAGAAGCTGGACAAGTCGAAGCTGCCCAACGTCCAGGCCAACCTGCTGCCCTCGCTGCGCAACCGGTCCTTCGACCCCGCGGACCACCTCGCCGTCCCGTGGCAGTCCGGCCTGGCCGGTCTCGCCTACAACGGCCGGGTCACCAAGGAGATCCGTACGGTCGACGAGTTGCTCACCCGCCCCGACCTCAGGGGCAGGGTGACCGCGCTGGCCGAGATGAACGACACCATGGGCCTGCTGCTCCAGTCGAACGGCCACGATCCGGCGTACTTCAGCGACGCCCAGTTCGACGAAGCGCTCGCCAAGCTGAAGAAGGCCGTCGACTCGGGCCAGATCCGCCGGTTCACCGGCAACGACTACGCGCCGGCACTCGCCAAGGGCGACATCGCCGCCTGTATCGGCTGGTCCGGCGACGCCATCCAGCTCGGCTTCGAAGACAACAAGATCAAATTCGTGGTGCCCGAGTCCGGGGCGATGCTCTGGTCGGACAACATGCTGGTGCCGAACAGGGCCACCCACAAGGGCAACGCCGAGCAGCTCGTCGACTACTACTACCAGCCGGCGGTCGCCGCCCGGCTCGCGGCGTACGTCAACTACATCTGCCCCGTCCAGGGTGCGCAGGCCGAGATGGAGAAGATCGACCCGGCGCTGGCCGCCCACCCGCTCATCTTCCCCGACGCCGCCATGCTCGCCAGGACGGCGGTCTTCATGGCGCTGGACGAGAAGCAGGAACGCGAGTACGAGAGCAAGTTCCAGCGGGTCATCGGGGCGTGAGCGGGATGGGTGCCACGACTGCGGGACGCGGGAACCCGGCCGGCGACCTGCGGCTGGCGCACCTCACCAAGCGGTTCGGCGGCGTCACCGCGGTGGACGACCTCAGCCTGACCGTCCCGCAGGGCTCGTTCTTCGCCCTGCTCGGCCCGTCCGGCTGCGGCAAGACCACCACGCTGCGGATGATCGCCGGCCTGGAGGAGCCGACCGGCGGGCAGGTGCTGCTGGGCGAACGGGACGTCACCCGGCTGCGCCCGTACAAGCGGCCGGTGAACACCGTCTTCCAGAGCTACGCGCTCTTCCCGCACCTGAACGTCTTCGAGAACGTGGCGTTCGGCCTGCGCCGGCGGGGCATCCGCTCCGTCGACGACGAGGTCATGGGCATGCTCGCGCTGGTGCAGCTCGACGGCCACGGCCACCGCCGGCCCGCCGAGCTCTCCGGCGGGCAGCAGCAGCGGGTCGCGCTGGCCCGCGCCCTGGTCAACCGCCCGCAGGTGCTGCTGCTGGACGAGCCGCTCGGCGCGCTCGACCTGAAGCTGCGCCGGCGGATGCAGCTCGAACTCAAGCGGATCCAGACCGAGGTCGGAATCACGTTCGTGCACGTCACCCACGACCAGGAGGAGGCCATGACGATGGCCGACACCGTCGCGGTGCTGAACGCCGGGCGGATCGAGCAGCTCGGCGCCCCCGCCGACCTCTACGAATACCCGGCCACGGCGTTCGTGGCGAACTTCCTCGGCCAGTCCAACCTGCTCGCCGGCGAGGCGGCCGGCGCGGCCGGGGACGAGGTGGCGGTGTCGGCGCACGGCCGTCGCTTCTCGGTGCCCGCCGGCCGGGCCCAGGTCGACCGGGGGCCGGTCCACCTGGGCGTACGCCCGGAGAAGCTGCACCTGGTCGACTCCGTCGACCAGGTCCCCGCCGGATGCCAGCACGTCACCGGGATCGTCACCGACGCCTCCTACGTGGGGGTGAGCACCCAGTACCTGCTGCGCACCGGCTGGGGCGGCGAGCTGACCGCGTTCGTGGCCAACAGCGGCACGGCCCGTCCGCTGCACGTGGGGGTGGAGGCGGCGGCGTACTGGGAGCCTCGGCACGCCTTCCTGCTGCCCCGGGAGGCCGGCGGGCAGGACCGGAGCGCTCCGGCGCGGGACGAGCCGGTCGGCACACCCTCGTGAGCGCCCCCGCGCGCCTGCCCACTCCTACCGCCCAGCCGTCGGCACCCGGGCCGCCCCGCCCGCCCGGGCGGCACCGGCTCCTGCCATACCTGCTGCTGCTGCCAGCGGCGGCGTGGCTGCTCGTCTTCTTCGCGGTGCCGCTGCTCCAACTCGCCGCCGCCAGCCTCTACGACCCCGCCGGCTCGCTCGCCACCGGGTACGCCATGACGTGGGCCTTCGGCAACTACCCGGACGCGCTCGCCGCGTACTGGCCGCAGTTCGGGCGGTCCTTCGGCTACGCGGGCGCCGCGCTGGTGCTGGCGCTGCTGGCCGGCTACCCGCTCGCGTACGCCATCGCGCGCAAGGCCGGCCGGTGGAAGAACCTGCTGCTGGTCTGCGTGGTCGCGCCGATGTTCACCAGCTTCCTGGTGCGCACGCTCGCCTGGAAGACCATCCTGTCGGACAACGGCTGGCTCGTCGGGCTGCTGCGCGACGTGCACCTGCTCGCCCCCGACGGCCGGCTGCTGGCCACCCCCGTCGCGGTGGTGCTCGGCCTGACGTACAACTTCCTGCCCTTCCTGGTGCTGCCCCTGTACGCGAGCCTGGAGCGGCTGGACTCCCGGCTGCTGGAGGCGGCCGGCGACCTCTACGCCGGCCCGCTGCGGACCTTCCGCCGGGTCACCCTGCCGCTGTCCATGCCCGGCCTGGTCGCCGGCACGCTGCTGTTCTTCATCCCGGCCAGCGGCGACTACATCAACGCCGAACTGCTCGGCACCCCCAACGAGTACATGATCGGCAACGTCATCGACTCGGCGTTCCTGGTCCGGCTGGACTACCCGCAGGGCGCGGCGCTGTCGTTCCTGCTGATGGCGGCGATCCTCGCGGTGGTCTTCGGCTACCTGCGCCGGACGGTTCCCGGAGAAGGTCCTGTGAGCGCGAGGAGTGCAGCGCAGCGGAGCCCCGCAGTCGCGAACGAAAGGCGAGCGCTGTGAGCGCGAGGAGTGCAGCGCAGCGGAGCCCCGCAGTCGCGAACGAAAGGCCAGCTCTGTGAGTGCTCGGGTCTTCCGTTGGCTGGCCGACCGTTGGGTGGCGGGCGTGGCGCTGCTGGTGCTCGGCTACCTGCTCCTGCCGATCGCCGTGGTCGCCGCGCTCTCCTTCAACCGCCCCTCCAGCCGCCTGTCGTACGACTTCGACGAGTTCACCCTCGACAACTGGCGCAACCCGTGCGCCACCTCCGACATGTGCGACGCGGTGGTGCGCAGCGTCCAGATCGGCTTCATCGCGACCGTGGTCGCCACGGTGCTCGGCACCCTGATGGCGTTCGCGCTGGCGCGGCACCGGTTCCGTGGCCGTTCCGCGATCGACGTGCTGATCTTCCTGCCGATGGCCACCCCCGAACTGGTGATGGGCACCTCGCTGCTGGCCCTCTTCGTCTCCGCCGGGGTGCCGCAGGGCTTCTGGACCGTCGTCGTCGCGCACGTCATGTTCTGCCTGTCGTTCGTGGTGGTCACCGTCAGGGCGAGGCTGGCCGGGATGGACCCCCGGCTGGAGGAGGCCGCGATGGACCTCTACGCGAGCGAGTGGCAGGCCTTCCGGCGGATCACCCTGCCGCTGGCGCTGCCCGGCATCGTGGCCGCCGCGCTGCTCGCGTTCTCGCTCTCCTTCGACGACTTCATCGTCACGAACTTCAACGCCGGCACCACCGTCACGTTCCCCATGTACGTCTGGGGCGCAGCCCAGCGGGGCATCCCGCCGCAGGTCAACGTCATCGGCACCGCCATGTTCCTGCTCGCCCTGCTACTGGTGCTCCCCACCACCCTACGAACACCCCGACCGAAAACCCCATAACCCCCACCCACCCGTCCTCGCCCCCCCGCCGCCTCCCCCGCCGCGTCGATCATGCAGTTGTGGTGCCCCGAGAAAGGTGTGAATGCGGGCGTTCCGGGCGCCACAAGTGCATGATCGACAGAGCTGTGTGCGTGCAGCCCGGCGCGCGGGGCGAGGGGGTTGGCGTCATGTCGGGCGTGGGGCCGTGGTCGCCCGGGCTAGCACAGGTCAGGGGCGAGGCGAGGGTTTTCCACAGAGGGGGCGTTGTCCACAGGGGGCCTCAGGGCGGGTGGTGCGGGTGGGGCGCGCTCGGCAGGGTGACTGGTCATGGCAGAGGGGCTGTACCGGTATCCGGAGCTGATCTCCGTGAGGCTGAGCCGGGCGCAGGTGAGGCGGAGCGTCGACACGGGGCGTATCCACCGACTGTCGAGAGGCGTCTACGGCCGAACAATCGACCGAGGCCAGCAACTGACGGCGATCTTCAAGAGGCTGCCGAACGGGGTCGTGGTCGGCTTCCAGACCGGCGCCCGGCTGCACGGCTTCGGAGTCGAACCCAGCGACGACGTTCACGTGATCGTGCCGGCCGGGCTCGTCGTACCCCGTATCCGGGGCGTCGTGACGCACGAGTCCGTGCTGCCGGTCCAGGAGCCGGTTCTGCTGGAAGGGGTACCTTGCGCGCCTGCGGCCCGGTGCGCTGTCGATCTGGCCAGGTCGCTGCATCGGATGAACGCCCTGCCGCTGCTCGATCGGTGCCTGCGCGTGGGCGCCTGCCGGCCCGACGAACTCCGGGCCGAGGTGACGCGGCATGCCCGGCTCCGAGCCGTGTGCCAGGCGCGACAGTTGATCGACCTCGCGGACCCCAGAGCGGAATGCCACCAGGAGAGTCAGCTCCGGCTCCTGCTGGTCGACGGCGGATTGCCCGCTCCGGATCTCCAACTGTGGGTGCGGGACGAAGACGGCATCTGCCTCTACCGGCTGGACCTCGGCTACCGGAAGCGTCGGATCGGCATCGAGTACGATGGGAGTTCGCACCTCGACCGTCAGCGCCTCCGCCACGACCGCTCCCGCATGAACTGGCTCGCCGCCCATGGCTGGCGCATGCGTTACTTCACCGACCTGGACCTGTACCGCCGCCCCGCCTACATCATCTCCACGATCGCGGCGCTCTTCGCCGCCTGATCTGGACCGGGGTGCTCGACGGGGCGCAGTTCGTGGTCAGGGCCAGCGCCTGGAGGTATCCGCGGTGGGGCTGACCCTGCCGCCTAACGGCCACAGTTGAATCTGGTATCGCTCCGCCGCCGGGGGCGTCAGCCGTCTCATGTCGTCCAACACGGCGGCGAACTCCTCATCCGTGCCAGCCTGCGCCATCTCGAACCGGTCGAGAGCCTCGTTGTGGTTGTAGGCGATCACCCGCGCGCCGTATCGGCCCGCACCCGACGGCAGCACGATGCCGCGCACGACAGGGTGGTCGTGCGACTCGTGGATGCGCCAACAGGTATCCGGGAAGTTCAGGACCCCCTCGAAGGCGAAGTCGAACGGGCGTTGGTCCGGCAGGATCGACGGCATCCGTGACCAGGTCTCCACCGACACGAAAGCCCTGCTGACCTCGGTTGCTGTACGCACCCCGACGGCACTGGCGGCGAAACCGACCCCGTCAGCGAAGGCGAGTCGCCCTGCTTCCGCAAGATCTCGCCGTGCGTCCGCACCCTGTGAGAACAGGCAGAACACCATGTGCGACGGCGAGACGACCGTGTCCAGGCGGGAAGTTGCAACAGGCACCCTCTGAGCGTGCCCGACCAACCACCGTGACGGAGCAGCGCCAGCGGGCGGCATGCGTCGATCATGCACTTGTGGTGCCCCGCGAAACGGGCAAAAACTGGCACTCCGCCCACCACAACTGCATGATCGCCGGGCCGAGCCAGGGCGGGCCGGGGGGGGTAGGCCGGGGCGGGGTCACGGGAGTGGGTTGGGGAGGGAGAGGGCCCCTCGCCAGGCGGAGCGTGACGAGGGGCCCTGCGGTGCGGCCGTGTGCTGAGCTGACGAATCCCTAGAGGGTCAGGGTCCAGCCGTCGATGTAGCCGGTGTCGCCGGAGGCGGCGTCCTGGACGCGCAGGTTCCAGGTGCCGTTACGGGTCTCCGTGGAGAGGTTGACCGTGTAGGTCTGGTTGATGTTGTCGGCGGAGCCGCCGGTGCGGTTGTGCAGGGTGTAGGCGCTGCCGTCGGGGGCGACCAGGCTGACCACGAGGTCACCGACGTAGGTGTGCACGATCTGCACGGCGACCTTGCTGGTGGCCGAGGCGGTACCGGTGCAGCCGGCGATCGCGATGCTGCTGGTGACCGTCGCGTTGTCGTTGACGGTGACGTTGTTGGCGTTGGTGCCGGTGCAGTTCGTCGTGCCGGAGCCGCCCAGGTTGAGCGTCCAGCTGTTCACGTAGCCGGTGTCGCCGGCGCCCGCGTCCTGGACCCGCAGCTTCCAGGTGCCGTTGGCGACCTCGGAGGAGAGGTTGACCGTGTAGGTCTGGTTGATGTTGTCGGCGGAGCCGCCGGTGCGGTTGTGCAGGGTGTAGGCGCTGCCGTCGGGAGCGACGAGGCTGACGGCGAGGTCACCGATGTAGGTGTGCACGATCTGCACGGCGACGGTGCTGGCGGAGCCGGCGGTGCCGGTGCAGCCCGCGATGGTGATGGTGCTCTCCACCGTGGCGTTGTCGCTGATCGTCACGTCGGTGCCGTTGGTCTGGGTGCAGCCGGTGGGCGGCGGGGGCGGCGGGGGCGTGGTGCCGCCGTCGCCGACGTACAGCAGCTTGTTGGGCGAGCCGGTGCCGGGGCTGGTCACCGCGTTGCTGGTGGCGTCGGCGACGAGCTTGTCGCGTACCTGCTGCGGGGTGAACGTCGGGTTGGCGGCGAGCACGAGCGCGGAGGCGCCGACCACGTGCGGGGTCGCCATCGAGGTGCCGCTGATGCTGTTCGTGGCCGTGTTGCTGGTGTGCCAGGCCGAGGTGATCGAGCTGCCGGGCGCGAAGATGTCCAGGCAGGTGCCGATGTTGGAGAACGACGAGCGGGCGTCGGTGTTGGTGGTCGAGCCGACGGTGATGCCGGCGAGGAGGCTGGCCGGCGAGCTGTTGCAGGCGTTCGCGCCGTAGTCGTTGCCGGCCGCCAGGCCGTAGGTGACGCCGTCGGCGATGGAGCGGGCCACCGCGTCGTTGAGGGCCTGGCTGAAGCCGCCGCCGAGGCTCATGTTCGCCACCGCGAGCTGGCCGGCGGCGTGGTCGCCGGTCACCCAGTCGACGCCCTGGATGACGCCGGCGTCGGTGCCGCTGCCCTCGCAGTCGAGCACCCGGACGCCGACCAGCGTGACGCCCTTGGCCACGCCGTAGGCGGTGCCGCCGACCGTGCCGGCCACGTGCGTGCCGTGCCCGTTGCAGTCGTCCGCGCTGCCGCCGTCGATGGAGTCGAAGCCGGTGACGGCACGACCGCCGAAGTCGCTGTGGCCGAACCGGATGCCGGTGTCGATGATGTACGCCTTCACGCCCGAGCCGGTGTTCGGGTAGGTGTACGAGTTGTTCAGCGGCAGCGCGCGCTGGTCGAGCCGGTCCAGGCCCCAGGACGGGGTGGGGCTCTGCGTACCGCTGATCCGCATGGTGTGGTTCTGCTGGACGTAGCGCACCGAGGGGTCGGCGGCGAGCCGCTTGGCCTCCGCCTCGGACATCCGGGCCTCGAACCCGCGCAGCGCGTTCTGGTACGTCCGGTTGACCGCGCCACGGTGCCGGCCGGCGAGGTCACGGGCCTTCTTCGTGACGTCGGTCCGGCCCACCGAGGCGTCCTTGAACACCACGATGTACGAGTCGTCGACGGCGGTGGCGCCGCCCGCCATGAGGATCTGTCCCTCTGCGGGGGCAGCCGTCGCGGGGGCGCCGAACGCCACGGCGGTGGCGACGGCGGCGGTCAACACACCGACGCGCCAGCGGCGCGCGGCGGGATAGGGGAGTGTCATCCCTCGGGTGTTCCTCTCGCTACACGACGGCGGGTCCCGCCATCGATCGCAATTGATCAAAGTGAGCAAGAGCGTAGGGCCTCCACGGCAAAAAGTGGAGACGTGAGAGCACCTTGTGTTTAGGGGTCGAACTGCGGTAATGCATCGACGCCTCGCGAGGTTCCGGCTGCCGCCCGCGCGTTCGGATCAGCTCCCCGGGGAGGGGCTACGCTGCTGCGTGTGGACTCCGTCGCCTTCCATGTCGCCTCCCGCCCCGCGCACGGCGAGGGCGAGCTGACCGTCCACCACCCGTACGACGGACGCGCCGTCGGTCGTACCACCCTCGCCACCGCCGGCCAGGTCGAAGCGGCCGTCGCGGCAGCCGCCGGGGTGGCCGCGGAGGTCGCGGCCCTGCCCGCGCACGCCCGCGCGGCGGCCCTGGACCACGTGTCCCGGCGGCTCGCCGAGCGGGCCGAGGAGTTCGCGCGGCTCATCACCGCCGAGAACGGCAAGCCGCTGAAGTGGGCGCGCGCCGAGGTCGGGCGGGCCGTCTCGACCTTCCGCTGGGCCGCCGAGGAGGCCCGGCGCTTCTCGGGCGAGCTGCAACGCCTCGACACCGACCCCGCCGCCACCGGGCGGATCGCCCTGGTCCGGCGGGTGCCGAAGGGGCCGGTGCTCGGCATCGCGCCGTTCAACTTCCCGCTGAACCTCGTCGCGCACAAGGTCGCCCCGGCCATCGCGGTCGGCGCCCCGATCATCGTCAAGCCCGCCCCCGCCACCCCGCTGTCGGCACTGCTGCTGGGCGAGCTGCTCGCCGAGACCGACCTGCCGGAGGGGACGTTCTCGGTCCTGCCGCTACCGAACGAGCGCGCCGCCGAGCTGGTCGCCGACCCCCGGCTGCCGGTCGTCTCGTTCACCGGCTCCGGGCCGGTCGGCGCGGCGATCCGCCGCTCGGTGCCCGAGAAGCACGTAACCCTGGAGCTGGGCAGCAACGCCGCCGCCGTGATCTGCGAGGACTGGAACACCGCCGAGGACCTGACCTTCGCCGCGCACCGCATCGCGACGTTCTCCAACTACCAGGCCGGCCAGTCGTGCATCGCCGTGCAGCGGGTCTACGTGCACGAATGGCTCTACGACGCGTTCCTGCCCCGCCTCGTCGCGGCGGTGCAGGAGCTGCGGGTCGGCGACCCGTCCGACCCCCTCACCGACGTCGGGCCGCTGATCTCCGCCGGCGCCGCCCGCCGGGTCGAGGCGTGGGTGGACGAGGCCGTCACCGCCGGCGCGACCATCGAGCTGGGCGGCCGGCGCGACGGCGCGACGTACCCGCCGACCGTGCTCTCCGGCGTGCCGGCGGACGCCAGGGTCTGCGTCGAGGAGGTCTTCGGGCCCGTGCTGGTGGTCGCCCGCGTCGCGCACGACCAGGCCGCGTTCGCCGCCGTCAACGACTCGGCGTACGGGTTGCAGGCGGGGGTCTTCACCCACCGCCTCGACACGGCCTTCGCGGCGCACCGCGCCCTGGAGGTGGGCGGGGTGATCGTCGGCGACGTGCCGTCGTACCGGGCCGACCAGATGCCGTACGGCGGGGTGAAGGGCAGCGGCGTCGGGCGGGAGGGCGTGCGCAGCGCCATGGAGGACTACACGGAGCCCCGGGTCATGGTGCTGACCGGCCTGTCGCTGTAGCGCCGCCCGCTCACCAGGTGCCGTCGTCGCGGACGCGGGCCGGCGCCCGGCCGAGCAGCAGGGTGGTCAGCGCGGCGTCGATGTCCTCGCCGAGGAACCACTCGCCGGCCTGGTCCAGCGCGAAGACCCGCCCCCGCTCGTCGACGGCGAAGATGCTGTCGCCGTGCTCGGAGCCGACGGGAAAGAGCCTCGTCCCGAGTACGGCGGCGAAGTCGGCGAGCGTGTCGGCCGAGTGTGCGCTGCGGAGTGGGTTGGTCGTGAACCGACTGATCCAGACCTGCTCGCCGGGGCCCCGGCGGCTGCTCACGATCGCGGGGAAGGCGGTCAGCGCCCGCTCGGCTGCGGGGAAAGGCTCGTGGCGGTGTCGCTGGCCGGCGACCTCGCACGTCTCCCGGATCGCCCCGGCGGCCAAAGCGGGGTTGAACTCGCTGTCCTCCCAGCCGGCATCCATCAGTGCGTCGCTCACCGGGGGCGGGAAGCGGCCCGGATGATGCGGGTGCTGCGGCTGCGGGTGCCACTCCGAGGTGAACGCCAGGTCCGCCCAGGACAGCGCGTTGAAGTGGACCAGGAAGTTGACGCACGAGTCGCAGGCTCTCTCCGCCCTGCCGCCATAAGGGTCGCCCGCCTCCCGCACCCGGAAGACTTCGAGGCGAGCGCCGCCCAGCAGCATCTCCGCGTCGGCCATGCCGAGTGGCGCGATGCCCTCGGCGGCGCGGTGGTGGTCGTAGTGGTGCAGGACGTCGGAGACGACGATCAGTTCGGCGTGCCGGTCGCCGCCGCGTGCCAGGTGCCCGGCGGGAAGTTCGTCCAGGTAGGAGCGTACGAGTGGGTGATGGTTGAGGGTGACGTCGCCCTTGGCGCCCTGCGCGCGGAACAGCCGTCCCTCGACCGTCAGGTGCGCTGCCGTGTTGGGGGTCGGCAGGCGGCGGATCTCGCGGAGCAGCTGGCTCGCCGGATCGACGGTGCGGGGAACAGCGGGGCCCTCCGGTCGACTCCGGCGGTACATCTGCGCGACCACGTCGACCGGCACCCGCGGCCAGGTCGTCACCTCGCCGGTCAGCTTGTCCACCACCGTGGTCGGCAGGTCGCCGGGCATCGTCCTCGCCTCGACGGGCACGGTGGAGGTGATGACGTAGCCGAGGTCGAACTCGTCGACGTGGGGGTGGCAGTCGTGTCCCAGTCGTTGTGACTCGCGGCGGGCCCACACGGTGGCGAGTTGCTCGGCCTGCTGGCGATCGATCACGGCTTGAAAGTACCGGACCCCACGGATTCGTGGCGCCCGGTATGGTTCGCCCTACCGACGGTAACCGGGGGGAGGGTGGCGTTGGCCGAGAGTGTGGACCGCGACGCCAATCGCGCGCTGCGGGCGCGGTTCGACGAGGTGTACGGGGACTACCAGCGACTGAGGTCCGGTCTGGACGAGCTGCAGGGCCGGCTCGCCGAGCTGCGGGTGACCGAGCGCTCCGAGGACGGTCAGGTGACCGCCACCGCCGGTGCCCGTGGCGAGCTGGTCTCGGTCGAGCTGCACCCCGCCGTCTTCCACGACCGGGACGCGAAGGCGTTGAGCCGGAAGATCACCGCGACCGTCCACCGGGCCGGCGCTGCGGCGGTCGCCGCCACCCAGGAACTCGTGGCCGGCTATCTGCCCACCGGCTCCGGGGCGACGGACTTCCTGCGTACGGGTGACTTCGGTTCTTTGCTGGGCCGGGCCGACGCCGTGCTGCGCCGGGGCGAGTGATGGACGGTCAGCTCTGGCTCGACCCGCAGCGCGCCCGACGCGGGGGCGTCGACCTCTCGTTGTCCGGCGAGGGCGTCACGGCACACCGCCGCCAGGTGGGCGGCGCCATCGCGGCGGCGAGCGACCGGTCGCCATGGGGCAAGGACGACATCGGGGCCGCCTTCGAGCAGAAATACCGCGGGTTCGAGGAGCTGGTCCTGCGCGCGTGGGAGGGCGTGGGTCGGCATCTGGAGGGCCTCGGTGCCGATGTGGTCCGGTCGGTGGACGCCAACCTGCGGGCGGACGCGGCGGGTGCGGGGCGGCTAGGCCGTGTCGGCGACCGGCACCAGCAGCGCTGATCCGCCGAGGAGACCCGGATGAGTGTGTTGCCGAGCCCCATCCCGCATCCGCTGGACTACTCGCCCTGGCAGTTGCCCGGCTGGGTCTATGAGGCCCTTGACTGGGTGATCGGTGTGGAGTGGCCGGAGGGCAACGAGCGGGCGGTCTGGGAGTTGGCGGACCAGTGGTACGGGGTGGCCGCCGCCCTGGCCGGGCCGCGTGCCGACGCTGTTGCCGCCGCCGGTGAGGTGCGTGGTGGGTACGGCGGCGTCGGGGCGGTGGCCGCCGCGTTCGACACGGCGTGGCGTCGGGTCGCGGAGGGCGACGAGGCGCCGTTGCCGGTGTTGCTGGCTGTCAGCACGGAGCTGGGTCGGCTGGTGGAGGAGTGCGGCTGCGACATCGAGGGCGCCAAGCTCGAGGTGTGGATCGAGCTGGGCATCCTGGTGATCGAGTTGCTGTCGCTGGCCGTCGCGACCGTGCTCACCGCTGGCGCGGCCTCGCCTGCGGCGGGGGCGGCGATCGCGGCCACCAGGCTGATCGTGCAGCAGATCTTCAAGCGGTTGATGGCGCAGTTGGCGCGCAAGTCGCTCAAGCAGGGGCTCAAGGAGGCCGGTGAGCGGGCGGCGAAGGAGGTCACCAAGGGCGGCGTGCGGGGGTTCAGCCGCCGAGCTGCGCTGAGCGGTGTGTCGGAGGCGGCCGAGGAGGGCGGCATCAACCTTGCCACCCAGGCGTACCAGAATTCGACCGGCCGCCGCCACGGGCTGGACGTAGCGGAGCTGGGCACCACCGCGCTCGGCGGTATGGCCGGCGGGGCGGTGGCGCCGTTGGCCGGCCTCGGGCGGCACGCCACCGGCCGGGGCGCCCGGGTCGGGGAGCACTTCGGCCGCGAGATGGCCGGCGAGGTGATGGCCGACCAGGCCGCGCGCCTGGCCACCGGCCAGGGGCTGACCTCGATGGAGGACGCAGCCCGCGCGGCCGCTTCCGGTGCCCGTGGTTCCGCCACCGCGCAGGCCGACGCGGCCTTGCAGGCACGGCTCAACGGCCAGATGAGCGCCCTGGCAGGGCTGCCCTCCATCTCGGTGGACAGTGGGGCTCCCACGCAGCCCTCGACCTCCATGTCAAATTCGACGCCGGGTGTGGAAGCCTCCCGCCACGCGCTCTCGACGCCGGACGCGGAGACGCCCCGATCAGTGCCTGCCGTCGAGGTCGACACGCCAGTCGAGACGAGGGCGGCGACCGTGACGCCAGGGTCTCCTGGTGCTGGTGCACCCGGGTCCGACAGCCGGATTTCCGACCAGCGCGTAGCCTCGTCCAGTACGCCATCTCAGGTTTCCGACTCAGTCTCCGCCGCCCATGCGGTGAGCCCGGCGGTTGAGGATGTAACCGCGGAAGCAGGAACCGTTCCACCGCCGCCACCTGGAGTCGACCCTGGGGATCGGTCCGTACTCCCGGCGTCGCAAGCCGAGGCGCCAACGGCTCCGCTCGACCCGACGCTCTCCTCAGTCGCGCCTGTGGCACCTTCGACAGGCGCTCATGCCCCGTCGGTGGTCCCTGGTCCCGTCAACGAATCGGTGCCCAGTTCCGGGCTGGCCGCGCAGAACACCGGCGTCGCGGCAACCAACCCGCCGACGACCGGAGGCCCAGCGCCCCACGGCTCAGCAGCGAACTCACCGCTCGCCGGCTTCCCGGCGCAGGCGTCCCCGGTCGCCGCCACGGGGTCGGCAGCGTCCGGTGAGACGACGGCGAGAACCGCAGAGCCGAAGGTGGGCTCATCGCGCGTCCCAGACGTGGGGTCCGATGCGCCCGTGGTTCCGTCACCGACAGACCGAATGCCTGAGGCGGTGCCACACCCGTCAAGAGCCGCAGGGCAGCCACCTCCGCGTCCGCGCACGCCGGAGTGGTACGCCGCCAGATGGGCCGCGGACCAGGACGCGTTCGAGCGGCGCCGCTACCGGGGGCACTTCGAGTTCCAGCGCAGGACTCATGAGGAGAACCGCCGCCTGGACAGCGCGGCGCGACTGCGTCAGGCCGCAGATCGGAGCTACGACGAAGCCCGGTGGCTGGTCAGCGAGGGCCGTCGCCTGGCGCAGGCCGGGCATCGCGCTGCCGCCGAGCGCTACTTTCTGGGGGCGCGTGACCGGGAGCGCTGGTGTCACCAGCAGAGGGATCTGGCGGAAGCGGTCCTCGCCGGAGCAGCCGCCCCAGGCGTCGTCGCCGTCGATGGTGCGGACTTCCGCCGGATCAACGACGACGTCGGCGACCTGGCATACGGTGCCGTGGAGACCGCCGACCGCTCGGCCTTGACAGGCGACGACTACCCGCCGCCGATCGACCGGTCCCGGAACTACGGCCGGCCCGGCGGTCTGCGTCCGCCGCTGGCCCTGCACCAGACCGACATCGAACGGCAGGTGCCCCGAGAACCCGACGGGAGCGTCCGGCGCAACGCCGACCCGCGAGTGGGTGGCTGGTTCGGGTTGGTCAACGACGGCGGACCGCGGGCAGACCCGACCCGCGGCATCAACTGCATCGACTGCACCCTGTCGATGTTCGACACCTGGATGCACGGTCGCCCCCGGGTGGCCGCTCCCCGCACCTTCGACGCCTACCTGGCCGGCGACGTCACGTGCCCCATCAACGGCGAACGCGACGGCATCGGGCGGGTGGAGGACATCACCGGAGGCCGCTTCCAGCGCCTCTGCCAGCCGACCGAGGACATCCAGGGTGTTGAGCGGCAGCGGGCCATCGACACGGGATACCGCAACCTGCACGACCAGCTCCGCCTCGGCGGCCACGGCAGCTTCGCCTTCGTCATCAACAACTGGGAACAGGGCGGTTCCCACATCTGGGTCGCCCTCAACCAGAACGGCACCATTCTCTACCTCGACCCACAGACCGGCGCCGTTTCGACGACACCGCTGTACCGGCACCAGGGCGTCCCGCATCCGCACAACGCCGTCGACACTGAGGTCCTGGTGATCGGTTCGGACGGCAGACCGATGCCGCTGGGCGGGCTGCGGCGGGGGCGGTTCAGCCAGCGACCGGACCTGCTGGAGTACCCACCCGTCGAGACCGACCAGGGGTACGGCGAACTGTTCCTCAACCGCATGCACCTGCTGGACGGGCCGGGCTCGGCTCCGTCCGACGGTTCGATGCCACCAGGGCTCCCACGACAGCCCGACGAGGCGGGACCGGCTGCCGAACGCAGCGACACACCGTCCGAGGACCTGCGGACGGCGCGGGAACGCGCGCAGGCGGACCGGGCAGGGAACCCGGTTGCCGTCGGCGCGATCCTGGCCGCAGAGCCTGACCTGGAACGGGTCCTCGCCGCCGGCGTGACGCCGGCCGAGGTGGCGGCCGGCGTAGACCCCTCGACACTCCGGCGACTCGTACCGCAACTTGACGACGCGGGCGCCGAAGACGTGGCACGGCTGTTCGCGGATCCACGCGTGCAGCAGATGCTGGACGAGACGTGGCGGCAGCCGCCCAAGGACGAGCCGATGTTGGCCGAGAACCTCGTCCGACAGCTGGCGCAGCGACCTGACCTGGCGCGGATGGTCCTCGCTACGCCTGAGCTGGCCACTTCGCTGACGGCTCGGCCGTTGACGATGCTCCATCTGGCTGCGCAGCAGCACGCGATCGACGTCCTCGGCTCCGTTCTCGATGACATCGATCGGCGAGGCGTAGAGGCTGTCATCGGAGAAGGCGTTGCCTCTCCACGCCCTGCGGAACTCACCAGCGAACAGCGACTGTTGAGCACACGTGTGGCAGATCGAGGGCAATCGCCGGTGCAGATGGGCTTCGACGCGACGAGGCGTCACGACGACGACTATCGGTGGGCTTTCGTGCAGCGTCTCTTTGCTGAAGCGGCGGACGCTCAGCGGGAGTTGAACCGGATGGCGACTAGTCTGGCCGGTGGCGTGGGCAGGCCCGGCTGGCGCGCCAAGCCGAAGGGTGTCGATCGAGTGAAGGACAAACTCGTCGAGTACGAGAACGACGCCTCGCGACTCAAAGACCTTGCGGCGGCGAAGGTGGAGTTCCAGCGGCTCGAAGATCTCTACAATGCCCTGGGTGGGCTGGAGCGAGATCCTGAAGTGGTTATCGTCGGTATCAAAGACCGCTTCCTCGGACCAATGCGCAGCGGATACCGCGACATCCTGTTAAACCTCCGGATGTTGAACGGACACGTCGCTGAGCTCCGATTGCACCTCGCCGCCATCGACGAGGTTGCCAAGTGGGAGCATCCTCTGTACGAGGTCCGGCGAGATATCGAGGCGCTCGCCGAAGCGCAAGACCGACCACTAACTCGGATGGAGCAAGGCGTGCGGTACGGCCTGAGCCGCGAAGGACAGGAAGCCTACTGGCGGGCAATGAGCGATAAGCAGAGCGAGGCGTGACTGTGATCGAAATTCCTTCCGGTCTCGTTTTCCCGGCCTTCTACAGTTACTACGAGTCCCCTGTGAAAATCGTCGAGAAGGGCGGAGGGATTGTCGCTGCCTGGCGGTTGTCGAAGGACTCAGGGGGCTGGATTCCAGCAAATCATCTCCTGAGTGAGCTGTTTTCTGCCGAAGGTGATGAGGTTGAGGAGTTGACCCGTGAAGAGTTCATCCAACGGACTGAGCACGACCGCGGGTACTATCTTCGAGGTGAAGGCCCCGTCTTCGCTCTTTATGAGACGGTCCGGGCGATTCAAGACGCAGTGGCTCGCGAACGGCGGTATCCGAATCCCACCGAGCTTGCTCTGATTGCCGGAATTCAACGTAAAACGTTTGTCATGTTCGAGGAGCAACTCGAACAGTTGGGTGATCCGGCTGCGGATCCAGGTTTGGGTTCCGAAGGGCAGGCGTAGGGCCCCTTTGGAAGGGCAGGCGCACCCGAGGTGTACGCCAGAATCCGGGTGCGGCTCAGTCCCGTGGCCGGTTAGGGGCGACGGCGGCATGGTTGATCGCTTCGATCGGCCATGCCGCCGTTCCTATCGATGGCGTCCCACCCAGTCGACGCTGTCTTGCTCAGTCTGGTCCGGCGCATCACACAAGGGGACCGACTGCTTCCGGCGGACGGTGGCCGGTCGGGACGCGAAGCACCATGGCTCGGGAGCCCGGCCAGTAGGCGTCCGCCGCCCCAGAGGGTCGCGGTTTCGGGGCGGGTTGCCGGGCCGGAATACCATGGCGAAATGGCTGAATCAGACAATGGGCAGAAGTCGCCCGGCCCTGGTGGGTGGCAGTCCAACGCCTGGGCGTGGCCGGTCGGCCTCATGCTCGGTCTGGTCGTCGGCCTGGCCGCACTGGACGGAGCCGCCGGTGTGGGCGTCGGCATCGCGATGGGGGTGGCGTTCGCCGTCGCCCTGGGAGCCGGCAGCAGCCAGGACACCGACGGCGGGGACGACGACGGCGAGGACGCCGACAGCGCGGGCGACGACATGAAGGGCGACGACAGCAAGGGCGACGACGGGCGGGACGCTCACGAGCGGGGCACCGAGCGGCAGACGGTCGGCCCGGAGGGCGCCGGGACGCCGGGTGTCGACGGGCAGAACGCCGACAGGTCGCGCACCGACGGCCCGTCGTGACATCTGGCGAACCCGGAGCCGCGCGGGTGGAGACGACGAGCGGGGCGCCGGACCCCCGGATGGTGGTGCCGGGCAGCGTGGCGGAGGCGCTGGCCGTACAGGAGCGGTTGCGGCCGCTGGTGGACCTGGTCGGGCCCGGTCCGGCCGAGCCCGCGACGGTGGCCGGCCTGGACGTGGCGTACGCCGAGAGCGGTGACCGGCTGGCGGCGGCCGTGACCGTGCTGGACGCCCGGACCCTCGCGGTGGTCGACTCGGCGGTGAGCGTGGGCCGGCCCGCGTTCGGGTACGTCCCGGGGCTCTTCGCCTTCCGCGAGCTGCCCGCGCTGCTCGACGCGCTCGACCGGCTGACCGTGCTTCCCGAGCTGCTGGTCTGTGACGGGCACGGGCTGGCCCACCCGCGCCGGTTCGGGCTCGCCTGCCACCTGGGCGTGGTGACCGGCCTGCCCGCCATCGGGGTGGGCAAGACGCCCCTGCTGGGGGAGTGGACGCCGCCGGCCCAGCGTCGGGGCGCGTGGACGCCGTTGCGCGACGGGGACGAGACCGTGGGTCGGGTGCTGCGTACCCGGGACGGCGTGAAGCCGGTCTTCGTCAGCGTCGGCCACCGGATGAGCCTCGACGACGCGACCGCGCGGGTGCTGGCGTTGACGCCGCGCTACCGGCTGCCGGAGACCACCCGTGCCGCCGACCGGCTCTGCCGCGACGCCCTGGCCGCCGCCGAGGCGACCGCCCGCGCCACCTGAGGCCGCCGCCGAGGCGAGGGCCCGCGCTACCTGAGGCCGCCGTGGCGACGGCCCGCGCCGTCTGGGGTCGCCGCCGTCTTCCGCAGCCCCGGACCGACGGACGCGTGACCGTCCCGCCGCCGGCCAGGGTGCGTGGACCGGGTCGCGGGGTAATACGGCGCACATCCGGAGCGCTCAATGACCGGGCCCCGACGGGGCCCGGTAGTAGCCTGACCGGCGGACCCCCGTCGGGGGAGGAACGGCGAGGTGATCATGGCGGTACGTCGGCACGCGGCGCGGCTCGCGACGGTCTGCGCGTTGCTGGGCGGCCTGGTGGCGCTCGGCGCGACGCCGGCGCTCGCCGCAGGCGACTCGGTCCGGGTGCGTTCGGCCGGCAGCTTCACCGCCGGTGGTTCCGCCGGGGGCGTCTCGATCGAGGTGCGCAAGCGCAGCGACGGCTGCGTGCTGCTGCGTACCGCACTGGGGTTGCGCCTGGCCGGCCTGCGCGCCGACCAGGTCAGCGCGCAGGTCAGCGTGGGCGGACGCTGGTTCCCGGTGCCGCTCTCCGGGAGCGGTGGCAGCGCGGCCACGTCGGCCACCTCGCCCCTGAAGCCGAGGCTCTGCAAGGGCAAGAGCATCACGGTGCGCTACCGGGTGGCGTTCGACGCGGAGGTGCCGGGCGGCCGGCTGACCGTCAGCGGCGCGGCCAGCGACGCGCTCGGGCGGGCCCTGGGCCGGGGCGCGGTGGCGTCCCGGGTGGTCGGCGACCGGGCCACGCCCTCGCCGACGCCGAAGCCGTCGAAGAAGCCGTCGCCCACCCCGAGCGCGGTCGCCACCGAGGTGCTGGCCGGCGCGGCGGACCCGAGCCTGGCCGCCGGCCAGGGCGCGGGCGCCGTCAGCAACGCGGCCGAGGAGGAGTCCTCCGGCGGCTCGGTGGTCATGTTCTTCGGCATCGCCATGGTCGCCGTCGGGATCCTGCTCATCGTCCTGCTGTTCCGCCGCTCGCGGGCGGACAAGGAGCCGGCCGACCCGGGCCACGTCCCGCTGCCCCGCAACCCCGGCGGCACCACCTACCGCTCCGGGCAGGGCCCGGCCGCCGCCCCCGGCCCACCCGGCCAGGTGTACGGGCAGCAGCCGCCCGCCCCCGGCCTGTACGGCGGCGCACCCGCCCCGCGGCCGGCCGGCGGCGCACCCGCCCCACGCCCCGCCGGCGGCGTGTACGGCAGCCGCCCGGCACCGGCCCCGGAGGCCACGCAGGTGGTGCCCGGCGCGCCGGCCTCCCCGCCCGTGTCGGCCCCGCCGGCGCCCCCGGTGCCGGGGCAGTACGGGGCGCCGCCGCCCGTGCCGCCCGCCCAGGGCAAGCCCGGCGACCCGCCGCCGGAGGCCGGCGGTGGCGACCACACGGTGTTCATGCCCCGGCTCCCCGGCTGAGCCGGGCCGCACCGCGCCGCTCCGATACGCTCAGGCCGTTGAGGACCTGCGGCGCGAGGAGCGAGACCGGTGTCTGATCTGTCCCAGATCGTGAAGGCCTACGACGTCCGTGGGACGGTGCCGGACCAGTGGGACGAGCAGGCCGCTGAGGCCCTCGGCACGGCCTTCGCGCAGGTGCTGGACGGCTTCGGCGAGCGGGACGGGGCGGCGCTCGTCGCGCACGACATGCGCGCCACCGGTCCTGCTCTGGCCGCCGCCTTCGCCGCCGGCGTGCGCGCCGAGGGGCGCGCCGTCATCGAGCTGGGCCTCGCCTCGACCGACATGCTGTACTACGCCTCCGGCGCGCTGGGGCTGCCCGGCGCGATGTTCACCGCCAGCCACAACCCGGCGCAGTACAACGGCATCAAGATGTGCCGCTCCGGGGCTCGCCCGATCGGGCAGGACAGCGGGCTGGCCGAGATCCGCGAGCGGGCGCAGGCCCTGCTGGACAAGGGCGAGCGTCCGACCGGCACGCCGGCCGCGCCGGCCGAGCGCCGCGACCTGCTGGCCGACTACGCGGCGTACCTGCGGCAGCTGGTCGACCTCTCGGGCATCCGTCCGCTGAAGGTGGTCGTGGACGCCGGCAACGGCATGGCCGGCTACACCGTCCCGGCCGTGCTCGGCGACGCCGTCCTGCCGGCCCTGCCGCTGGAGATCGTGCCGCTCTACTTCGAACTCGACGGCACCTTCCCGAACCACGAGGCCAATCCGCTGGACCCGGCCAACCTGGTCGACCTCCAGCGCGCGGTGATCGAGCACGGCGCCGAGATCGGCCTGGCGTTCGACGGCGACGCCGACCGCTGCTTCGTGGTCGACGAGCGCGGCGAGCCGGTCTCGCCGTCGGCGGTCACGGCCCTGGTGGCGGCCCGCGAGCTGGCCAAGCACCCCGGCTCGACGGTGATCCACGGCCTGATCACCTCCCGGGCGGTGCCGGAGATCATCCGCGAGCACGGCGGCGAGCCGGTCGTCGCCCGGGTCGGGCACTCCTTCATCAAGGCGGAGATGGCCCGGACGAACGCGATCTTCGGCGGCGAGCACTCGGCCCACTACTACTTCCGCGACTTCTGGTTCGCCGACACCGGCATGCTCGCCGCGCTGCACACCCTGGCCGCCCTGGGCGAGCAGTCGCTGCCGCTGTCCGTGCTGGCCGGCGAGTATGAGCGGTACGTGGCCTCGGGCGAGATCAACTCGACGGTGGCCGACCAGGCCGCCAGGGTGGCCGAGGTGCGGGCCGCGTACCCGCAGGCCGACGTCGACGAGATGGACGGGCTGACCCTGCGCTTCCCGGACGGCGCGTGGTTCAATCTGCGCGCCTCCAACACCGAGCCGCTGCTGCGGCTCAACGTCGAGGCCCCGACGCGGGAGCGGATGACCGCCCTCCGTGACGAGGTGCTCGACCGCGTTCGCCGATAAGATCGCCTGCGCCGGTCGGCACCGTCGATCGGTGAGACCGCATACGTGGAAGGAGCCGCGCCGTGGCCCTGGACCCGCAGTTGCTGGAAATCCTCGCCTGTCCGGACACGCATCACGCCCCGCTCGACTACGACGCGCAGGCGCAGACGCTGACCTGCACCGAGTGCGGCCGGATCTTCGAGGTCCGCGACGACGTGCCGGTGCTGCTGCTGGACGAGGCGCGCGGCCCCGCGGAGCAGTCGTGATCGACGGCACGGCCGGGGTCAGCGGCCGGCGCGAGCCCGACGAGGCACTGCTCGACGACCCGGCCGCGCTGGCCGAGCACGACCCGGGCGGCATGCTGCGGCACACCGCCTCCGCCGGGGCGCAGGTCCGCGAGACGGCTGCGCTGGCCGCCGAGGCCAACCTCCAGGTGCTCGCCGACGAGGGCCGCCCCCGGGCGGTCGTCATCGCCGGCATCGGCACCGCCGGGCGTACCGGCGACGTGCTGGCCACCGTCGCCGGGCCGCGCTGCCCGGTGCCGGTCATCCCGCACCGCAGCGCCGGTGTGCCCGGCTGGGTGGGTGCCGCCGACGTGGTCATCGCCGTCAGCGCGTCCGGCCGCAGCCCCGAGGCGCTGGGCGCCGCCGAGGCCGCGCACCGGCGGGGCGCCCGGCTGGTCGCCGTCGGTGCGCCCGACTCGCAGTTGCAGTCCGTGGCCGAGCGGGCCCGGGCGCCGTTCATCCCGGTGCCCCGGCGCGCCCCGGCCCGGGCCAGCCTCTGGGCGCTCACCGTGCCGGTCCTGCTCGCCGCCCGTACGCTCGGGCTCGTGAAGGTCAACGAGGCGGATCTGGCGGAGACCGCGGCCCGGCTGGACGCGGACGCCGACCGCTGCCGTCCGACGGCCGAGTCCTTCGTCAACCCCGCGAAGTCGCTGGCCCTGGGCCTCGCCGGCTCGGTGCCGATCGTCTGGGGCTCGTCGCCGCTGGCCACGGTCGCGGCCCGCCGGTTCGGCGACACCCTGTCCGCCAACGCCCGCTACCCCGTGGTCAGCGGGGCGCTCGGCGAGGCGGGGCGCGGTCGGGTCGGCCTGCTCGACGGCGTGTTCGGCGGTCTGGCCGAGGGGGAGCGTGACATCTTCGCCGACCCCGACGCGGAGTCGCCGTCGGGCACCCGGCTGCGGTTGGTCCTGCTGCGCGACGGCGGGCTGAACCCGGAGGACGACGCCGACGAGCCGCTCGACGTCGAGGAGCGCCGCGCGGACGCCGTGCAGACCCTCGCCGAGCGGCGCGGCGTGCGCTGCGACGTGGTGACCGCCGAGGGCGGCTCCGCGCTGGAGCGGCTCGCCTCGTTGGTCGCCGTGCCGGACTTCGCCTCGATCTACCTCGCCCTGGCACACGGACTGGACCCGATGGCCGTGCCGGCCATCACCGAAATGAAGGAGCTGGCAAACCAGTGAGCGATAGCAGGGAACGGGTCGAGCGGCGCACCGCGCCGACGCCCGGCGGGGCCGCGCGACGCGACGGAGCGACCGCGTGAGCGCCAACGGTGGTACGAAGGCGATCGTCGCCGCCCTGCTGGCCAACGCCGGCATCGCCGTCACCAAGTTCGTCGCGTTCCTGCTGACCGGATCGTCGTCGATGCTCGCCGAGTCGATCCACTCGGTCGCCGACTCCGGCAACCAGGGGCTGCTGCTGCTCGGCGGGCGTCGGGCCAAGCGCGCGGCCACCCCGCAGCACCCGTTCGGCTACGGCCGGGAGCGCTACATCTACGCGTTCATCGTCTCCATCGTGCTGTTCAGCGTCGGTGGCCTGTTCGCCCTTTACGAGGCGTACCACAAGTGGTCGCACGCGGAGGGCATCACCTCGTGGCACTGGGTGCCGGTCGTGGTGCTGGTGGCGGCGATCATCATGGAGACGTTCTCCTTCCGTACCGCGATCGTCGAGTCCAACCTCGTCCGGGGCAACCAGTCGTGGGTGAAGTTCGTCCGGCGCGCCAAGGCGCCCGAGCTGCCCGTGGTGCTGCTGGAGGACCTGGGCGCGCTTGTCGGTCTGGTCTTCGCGCTCTTCGGCGTGGGCATGACGCTGATCACCGGCAACGGCCGGTGGGACGCGGTGGGCACCGCGATGATCGGTGTGCTGCTGGTGGTCATCGCGATCATCCTGGCCATCGAGACCAAGAGCCTGCTGCTCGGTGAGGGCGCCGAGGCGCACGACGTCGCCGCGCTGGAGAAGGCGGTCACCGACGGCCCCGAGTTCGAGCGGATCATCCACATGAAGACCCTCTACCTCGGGCCCGAGGAGCTGATGGTGGCCGCCAAGGTCGCCGTGCCGGCCGGCGTCACCGCCGAGGTGCTGGCGCGGAGCATCAACACCGTCGAGGGTCGGATCCGCGCCGCCGTGCCGACCGCCCGGGTGATCTACCTGGAGCCGGACATCTACCACGCCACCGCCGAGCGGGCGGTCGCCGGTAACGCGTCGCCCGCCGAGCCGGGTGAGGTCGCCGGGCGGCCCGGGAGCTGACCGGTGGAACTGCTGCACGGACCGATCCGCGACTACGCCTGGGGGTCCCGCTCGGCGATCGCCGAGTTGCAGGGGCGGCCGGCGCCGAGCGACGGCCCGGAGGCCGAATTGTGGCTGGGCGCCCACCCGGGCGGCCCGGCCCTGGTCGACCGCGACGGCGACCGGGTGAGCCTGACCGACCTGCTGCTCGCCGAGCCGCACCACTGGCTCGGCGAGCGGCTGGTCGGCCGGTTCGGCACCCGGCTGCCGTTCCTGCTCAAGGTGCTCGCCGCCGACGCCCCGCTGAGCCTCCAGGCGCACCCGGACGCCGAGCAGGCACGCGCCGGGCACGCCGCCGACGCCGCCCGCCCCGACGGGCAGCGCAACTACGTCGATCCGTACCACAAGCCGGAACTGCTGGTCGCGCTCTCGCCGATGGAGGCGCTCTGCGGTTTCCGGGACCCGGCGGCCTCGGCGGCGGCGCTGGCCGGCTTCGGCGTACCCGCGCTGGAGCCGGTGCTGGCGGCGCTGCGGACCGGGCCGGCGGGTTTGCGTGACGCCGTACGGCTGCTGCTGACCTGGCCCGCCGACGGGCGCGACGCGCTGGTGGCGGCCGTGGCGTCGGCGCCGGTCGCGGGGCCGGACGCGGAGCTGGCCCGGGACCTGGCCGCCGCCTACCCGGGCGACCCCGGGGTGCTGGTGGCGATGCTGCTCAACCTGGTGCGGCTGGCCCCCGGCGAGGCGATCTGGATGCCGGCGGGCAACCTGCACGCCTACCTGCGCGGCACCGGCGTGGAGATCATGGCGGCCAGCGACAACGTGCTGCGCGGCGGGCTGACGCCGAAGCGGGTGGACGTCGAGGAGCTGCTGCGGGTGCTGCGCTTCGAGGTGCTGCGCGACCCGGTGGTGCCGCCGCTGGTCCTCGCCCCGGGCCTGGTCACGTGGCCGGTGCCGGTGGAGGACTTCGCGCTGCACCGGGTGACGGTGGACTCGGGACTGCCGACGGTGTCGGTCGAGGTGCCGGGGCCCCGGGTGGTGCTCTGCCGCTCCGGCGAGGTCTCGGTCGACGACGGGGCCGGCGCGGTGACGCTGGCGCCCGGACAGGCGGCCGTCGGCAGCGCCGCCGCCGGGCCGCTGCGCCTGGGCGGCGCCGGGGAGGCGTACGTCGCGAGCTGCGGCCTGCGCTGACCGGCGGGGCGGCGGGCGGCGCGGGGCGACGCGCAAGTCCGACTTTTCCGGAATGGCTTGACGTTGCCCTGGCCGAGTGTGACTCTATGAGTACGCAGCGTTATCGCGACGAAGGTCCGAGAACGCGCGGGGGAACCAAACCGGGGGGATGCACGGGGCGGGCGGACGAGGGACGGGAGACCGTCCACGACCGACCGCCCCGTGCGCTGTCCGCTGATGTCTTCGTGCTCACTTCACCCGACCGGTCCTCCCGTCGGCGGCTCGCGCGCGTAAGGTGAATGGTCGCGCAGCACATCGTCCGACAGGAGATTTCATGACCAGCACCCTCCCGGCGTCCGCCAGCGGCACGCCGTCCGAGGCCCGGCCGAGCACTCTCGCCGAGGGCGACTACAAGGTGGCGGATCTGTCGCTCGCCGAGTTCGGGCGTAAGGAGATCCAGCTCGCCGAGCACGAGATGCCCGGCCTGATGGCGATCCGTCGTGAGTTCGCCGACGCCCAGCCGCTCGCCGGTGCCCGGATCACCGGGTCGCTGCACATGACCATCCAGACCGCCGTCCTGATCGAGACCCTGGTCGCGCTCGGCGCGCAGGTCCGCTGGGCGTCCTGCAACATCTTCTCCACCCAGGACCACGCCGCCGCCGCGATCGTCGTCGGCCCCGAGGGCACCCCCGAGGCCCCGGCCGGCGTCCCGGTCTACGCCTGGAAGGGCGAGAGCCTGGAGGAGTACTGGTGGTGCACCGAGCAGGTGCTCGCCTGGCCCGACGGGCAGGGCCCGAACATGATCCTCGACGACGGCGGCGACGCCACCCTGCTGGTGCACAAGGGCGCCGAGTTCGAGAAGGCCGGCACCGTGCCGCCGGTCGAGTCCGCCGACTCCGAGGAGTACGCGGTCATCCTCGGCGTGTTGCACCGCTCGCTCGCCGAGGACAACCAGCGGTGGACCCGGATCGCCGCCGGCATCAAGGGCGTGACCGAGGAGACCACCACCGGCGTGCACCGGCTCTACGAGATGCACCGCGCCGGCACCCTGCTCTTCCCCGCCATCAACGTCAACGACTCGGTGACGAAGAGCAAGTTCGACAACAAGTACGGCTGCCGCCACTCGCTGATCGACGGCATCAACCGGGCCACCGACGTGCTGATCGGCGGCAAGATGGCGGTCGTGCTCGGCTACGGCGACGTCGGCAAGGGCTGCGCCGAGTCGCTGCGCGGCCAGGGTGCCCGCGTCGTGGTGACCGAGGTCGACCCGATCTGCGCACTCCAGGCCGCGATGGACGGCTACCAGGTCGCCACCCTGGACGACGTGGTCGAGCAGGCCGACATCTTCATCACCGCCACCGGCTGCTTCGACGTCATCACCAACGAGCACATGGCCCGGATGAAGCACCAGGCCATCGTCGGCAACATCGGCCACTTCGACAACGAGATCGACATGGCCGGCCTGGCGAAGCGTTCCGACGTCGAGCGGGTCAACATCAAGCCGCAGGTCGACCTCTGGAAGTTCGCCGACGGGCACGCCATCATCGTGCTGTCGGAGGGCCGCCTGCTCAACCTGGGCAACGCCACCGGCCACCCGAGCTTCGTGATGTCGAACTCGTTCGCCAACCAGACGATCGCCCAGATCGAGCTGTTCACCAAGACCGAGGAATACCCGATCGGCGTCTACGTGCTGCCCAAGCACCTCGACGAGAAGGTCGCCCGGCTGCACCTGGAGGCGCTCGGTGCCAAGCTGAGCACCCTGACCAAGGAGCAGGCGTCCTACCTCGGCATCTCCGTGGAGGGCCCGTTCAAGCCGGAGCACTACCGCTACTGACACCGACCGCGCCGACCGGGCCGACCGCTCCCTCCCGAGCGGCCGGCCCGGTCGGCGTTTCCGGGGCGGGCGCGCCGCCACGGGTCGAGCCAGCCGGCGTCAGCGCGGGCGGTCGCCTGCCGCCAGGTGGTCAGTCCCGGCGGGAGCGGCGACGGGCGGGGCGGACCCAGCTCCAGACGCACCAGACGAGCCACGCCACCGAGACCACGGCGGCCAGCGTGCGCAGCCGCAGCGCGTCGAGCAGCAGCACCACGGCGGGGACGGCCAGCCACGGCCCGAACGCCCTCACGACCGCCACCGGCCGAGCACCATCCGGCGGACCAGCGGCGGAGCGATCCACGACCAGACGCAGAAGAGCATCCAGGCCACGGCGAACAGGCCGGCGAGCACGTCCAGACCCGCGACGTTCAGCAGCACGATGACGCCGACCGCGAACAGCCAGGTGCGGAAGATCCCCAGCCGGTGCAGCGGGCGCAGCGGCAGCAGCAGCGGGTGCGCGTGCACCTGCGCCTCCCAGGCCGCCTCGGCGTAGTCGGCATCGGTCGGGTCGTGCGCCACGGCCTGGCCGAACGCGCGGCGCGCGGTGCCCAACCGGCCACGCCGGGCCGAGGTGGCACCGTGCAGGGCGAGCGCCGCCGGATTGTCCGGCCACGCCCCGAGGAACTCCCTGGCGATCCGGTCGGCCTCCCGGTCGTCCCCCCGGGCGTACGCGAGCTGGACGCGGCACGCGAAGACGGCCGGCTCCTGCGGGCTGATCGCGGCGGCCCGGGCGACCAGGCGTTCCGCCTTGTCGAGCTGCCCCACGGCCGAGCAGAGCTGCGCGTACTGGCACAGCAGCCACGGGTCCTCCGGCTCGATGGCGAGCGCGTCGAGCAGTGCCCGTTCGGCGGCGGGGTACTCGCGGCGGTGGCGCAGCGCGACGCCGAGCCGGCCGAGCAGTTCGGGGTCCGGGCCGGCCTCGGCGAGGCCCCGACGGGTGACGGCGGCCAGGTCGTCCCAGCGGCTCAGCGAGGTCAGCGCGTACGCCCGCAGCCGGAACGCCGCCGGGCTGAGGGCGAGGGCGGTTGGGAGCCGGTCGACCTCGTCGAGGGCCTGCTCCGCGCGGTTCAGCTCGAGCAGGTGCGCCACCCGGGCGAGCTGGACCTCCGGGGCGGTCATACGGCGGCCACCAGCAGGAACAGCAGAGCCTCGACGACCCCGAACAGGAGCACCGCCCCGAGGCCGGGCAGCCACAGCGACGCCGGCTCGTCGCCACGC
The DNA here is from genome assembly GCF_057197825.1 of Micromonospora sp. USAFONa4. Lineage (NCBI taxonomy): Bacteria > Bacillati > Actinomycetota > Actinomycetes > Micromonosporales > Micromonosporaceae > Micromonospora > Micromonospora sp. USAFONa4. The sequence continues at coordinate 4,382,703 of NZ_CM170072.1, forward strand.
AGCTCGTAGGCCCGGAACGGACGTTTCTGCGTGGTGGAGGCGGCGAGCCAGACCCCGGCGCCGGCCAGCGCCGCGATCAGCCGGACGGGACGGTCCCCCCAGTCGTCGAGGAAGGCGAGCGTGAGCGCCAGCCGGGCCGTCAGCGCGGCCAGCCCGACGCCGAGCACCATCAGGTTCGTCCGCCGGGGCAGGCCCAGCCGGTGCCCGTTGACCAGGGCCAGCACGGTGGCGGCCAGCGGACCGGCGAAGACGGCGGGGAAGATCAGCGACTGCGGTCGCCACGGCCGGCGTCGCGTCCCGTACGCCGCCGGCGCGATTGTGGGGGTGAACAGATCGTCGGCCACGATGTTCCCGTCTCGGTAGGGGCGAGCGAGCCGGATCCTGCCACAGCCGGGTGACCGACGGCGCTCCCGGATGCAGCGGATTCCAGGTCGCGACGTGTGCGCGGCCCCCGCCCGCCGGTCAGGTGCCGGCGTCGGGCACGGGCCCGCCACCCGCCGGTGCCGCCGGGGCGACCGCCGGCCGTACCCCCGGAACGGGCTGCGCCGGCACGGCGGCCGGCGCCCCGACGGGCACCGCCGGACGGACCGTGCCGGGCGGCACGACGCCCGCGGGCCCGACGGCACCTTGAGAGGTGACCACGCCTGCGGGCCCGGCGGTGAAGTCGGGTCCGGCGGCGCCCGGGGGCCCGGCGGTGAGGTCGGGTCCGGCGGCGCCTTCCGACGTGGCGACGCCCGCGGGCCCGGCGGCGGACGGGATCGCGCGGGCTGGCGCGGGCGGGTGGAGTGTCAGCTCCGGCCAGAGCGTCGCGGCGGCCGACCGGCCGAGCCCCAGCCGGTACCTCGCCCGCCGGTGCCGCTCGCCGAGGACCGCGGCCAGGTAGACGGACTCGGGCATGCCTGGAGGCGGGGGCGGGGTGACCACCGCCGAGACCTCGGTCCACAATCCGTGCCCCAACCGTCCCCGCGCCGGCTCCGCCAGCTGGTGCACCCGGGCCAGGTACTGGCGGGCGGCCAACGCCAGGCCGTCGTCGAGCCGGCTCAGGTCCGCCGCGCCCGCCCAACCGGCCAGCGCCGGGACCGCCGTGGGGACGGGCCGCCAGGCGGTCGCCGTGCGGGTGTGCACGACCAGGGTGCCCGCCACCAGGTCGCCCAGCCGACGCCCGCGCCGGTCGGTCACCATCACCGTCACCCCGGCCACCCAGCTCACCAGCGGCAGCACCAGGCCGGGCCACTCCACGGCCACGCCGACCAGCGCCCGGATCAGCGACTGCCGCGCCGCGACCGGAGCGCCGTCGGCGCTGACCACGCGCAGCCCGACCGCCATCTTGCCCAGCGTGCGGCCGTGGTTGAACCGCTCGCACAGCACCGGGTAGCCGACCAGCACCAGGATCAGGCCCACCGTGGCGATCCCGCCGGCCAGGGCGCCGTCGACCAGCCCCTCCGGCAGGTTGAGCAGCGCGACGCCGACGCTCATGGACAGCACCAGCATGAGGGCCGCCTGCGCCAGGACGTCGAGCAGCAGCGCGAGCACCCGGGAACCGATCCGGGCGGCCCGGACGTCCAGCTCCACGGCCTCCCCGCTGACCAGCCCGGCATCTGCCCACGGTGCGGGTCGCGGTTGTGCTCTCACCCCGACAGTGAACACTATGATCGCCGGACGGGGGTGACGGTGGATCTCGACGCGTACGTCGCGGAACACGGCGGGCAGTGGCGACGGCTGGAGGAACTCTCCGGGCGCGGCCGGCTCGACGCCGCCGAGGTCGACGAGCTGGTCGCCCTCTACCAGCGGGCGACCACCCAGCTGTCGGTGCTGCGCAGCCGCTCACCCGACCCGGCGCTGGTCAGCCAGCTCTCCCAGGTGGTGCTGCGCGCCCGGGCCCGGCTCACCGGGCGCCCGCGCCCGTCGTGGGCGGCGGTCGGGCGGTTCTTCGTGGCCGGCTTCCCCGCCGCGGTCTACCGCGCCTGGCCCTGGTGGTGCGGGGTGGCGACCGGGTTCAGCCTGCTCAGCCTCTTTCTCATCTGGTTCGTCGCGGGCAACCCGCAGACGGCGGCGGCCTTCATCGGCGAGGCGGCGGCCGCCGACCTGGTCGAGTCCGGCTTCGCCGGCTACTACACCGAGTTCTCCGCGCCGACGTTCGCCTTCCACCTGTGGACGCACAACGCCTGGCTCGCCGCCCAGTGCCTCGCCGCCGGGGTACTGATCGTCCCGGTGCTCTACCTGCTCTGGCAGAACGCGCTCAACATCGGCGTGGTCGGCGGGGTGATGGTCGCCTACGGCCGGGCGGACGTCTTCTTCGGCCTGATCACCCCGCACGGGCTGCTGGAACTCACCGGCGTCTTCGTGGCCGCCGGGGTGGGCCTGCGCATCGGGTGGGCGTGGATCGCGCCGCCGACGCAGCTCACCCGGGGGCAGTCGGTGGCCCGGGCGGGGCGAGAGGGCGTGCTGGTCGCCGTCGGGCTGGTGGGGCTCTTCGCGGTCTCCGCCGTCATCGAGGCGTTCGTGACCCCCGCGCCCGTGCCCATTCCGCTCCGCGTGGCCGTGGGCGCCGCCGTCTGGCTCGCCTTCCTGGCGTACGTGGTGCTCCTCGGCCGCCGCGCCACCCACCCGGATCCCGTTGATCATGAAGTTGTTGCCGTGACACGCCGGGCGGACGGGCAATAACTTCATGATCGACGGAGCCTGCCGGTGGGGCCTGTCGGTGGGGCCGCCGGACCGGGTCAGAGGTGGCCCAGGGACTTCAGGCGGAGGTAGGTGTCGGCCAGGGTGGGGGCCAGGCGGCCGGCCGGGGCGTCCACCACCGTCACGCCGTGGCGGGCCAGCGCCACCCGCACCCGGTCGCGCTCGGCCAGCGCGCGCCAGGCCGCCGCTGCGGCGTAGGCGTCCGCCGGGCGCTGCGGGACGGTCGTGGTGAGGGCGGTCAGCACCGGGTCGTGCGTCGCCGCGATCACCACCTTGTGCCGGGCGGCCAGCCGGGGGAGCACCGGCAGCAGCCCCTCGCCGAGGGCACCGGCCTCCAACGCGGTGAAGAGCACCACCAGGCTGCGCTGGCGCTGCCGGCGCAGCAGCTCGCCCGCGATCAGGTCGAAGTCCGTCTCCACGAGCGTCGGCTGGAGCGGGGCGAGGGCGTGCACCACCCGGGGAAGCAGGGCCGGGCCGCCGGTGCCGGTGACCGTGGCCCGTACCGCCGCGTCGGCCGCGAGCAGGTCGACCCGGTCGCCGGCGCGGGCGGCGAGGGCGGTGAGCAGCAGCGCGGCGTCGATCGCGGTATCCAGCCGGGGTTCGTCGCCGACCCGCACCGCCGACGTCCGCCCGGTGTCCAGCACGCACAGCAGCCGGCGGTCCCGCTCCGGCCGCCACGTGCGCACCAGCACGTCGGCGCGGCGCGCGCTCGCCCGCCAGTCGATCGAGCGCACGTCGTCGCCCACCACGTACTCGCGGAGGGTGTCGAACTCGGTGCCCTGGCCCCGCCCCCGGCTCACCTGGATGCCGTCGATGACCCGCAGCCGGGACAGCTTCTCCGGCAGGTGCCGGCGGGAGTCGAAACGGGGCAGCACGCGCAGCGTCCACGGTGGGGTCGCCGGCCGCCCGGAGCGCTGCCGGAACCCGAGGCCCAGCGGCCCGAACGAGCGCACGGTCAACGCCACCGCCGGCCGGTCGCCCCGCCGCAGCGGGGTCAGCCGGCTGGGCAGCGCCACCGTCGCGCCCGGCTCGACGTGCACGAGCTGTCCCGGCGGCACGTCGGGGCGGGCGCCGGCGGAGGGCACCCAGGCGTCGCGGACGCGCGCCCGCAGCGTACGGCCGGAGGGGTTGTGCAGCAGCAGCGCGACGGTGGCGGTGCCGCCGAGGCGGACCGCGCGGTCCCCCTGCCGGGCGGCCGTGAGCGCACCCGGCGGCGCGGCCAGCGCCCGGTCGAGCAGCACCAGCAGCAGCACCGCCCCGGTCATCACCAGCAGCCCGGCGAACGGCGACGGCCAGGCCGGCAGGGTCAGCGCGCCGACCGCCAGCAGGAGCGCCGCCCGCCAGGTCATCGCGGCGTCGGCACGGTGGCGAGCACCGTGTCCAGCACCTGGTCCACGCCGACGCCCTCCAGCTCCACCTCGGGGCGCAGCCGCAGCCGGTGCCGCAGCGTCGGCCGGGCGACCGCCTTCACGTCGTCCGGTACGACGTGGTCGCGGCCGGCCAGCCAGGCCCACGCCTTGGCCGTGTTGAGCAGCGCGGTGGCGCCCCGGGGCGAGGCGCCCAGCTCCAGCGCCGGGGTGTTGCGGGTGGCCCGGCAGAGGTCGACGACGTAGCCGAAGAGCGGCTCGGCCACGTGCACCCGGCCGACCGCCGCCCGGGCCGCCGCCAGGTCGGCCGCGTCGGCCACCGGCCGTACGCCGGCGGCGGTCAGGTCGCGCGGGTCGAAGCCGGCGTGGTGCGCGCGGAGCACGCCCAGCTCCTCGTCCCGGTTGGGCAGCGGCACGGTGAGCTTGAGCAGGAACCGGTCGAGCTGCGCCTCCGGCAGCGGGTAGGTGCCCTCGTACTCGATCGGGTTCTGGGTGGCGGCGACGATGAACGGGTCGGGCAGCGGCCGCCGTTCGCCCTCCACCGAGACCTGCCGCTCCTCCATCACCTCCAGCAGCGCCGACTGGGTCTTCGGCGGCGTCCGGTTGATCTCGTCGGCGAGCAGCAGGTTGGTGAAGACCGGCCCCTCGCGGAAGGTGAAGGCGGCGGTGCGCGGGTCGAAGATCAGCGAGCCGGTGACGTCGCCCGGCATCAGGTCCGGGGTGAACTGCACGCGCTTGGATCCCAGGTCGAGGGCGGTGGCGACGGTGCGGATCAGCAGGGTCTTGGCCACGCCCGGCACGCCCTCCAGCAGCACGTGCCCGCGGCAGAGCAGGGCGATGACCAGGCCGGTGACGACCGCGTCCTGCCCGACGACCGCCTTGGCGACCTCGGCGCGCAGCCGGTGCAGGGCGGCGCGGGGGTCGACGGGGTCGATGGTCGGCGGCTCGGCGGTACCGGCGGGTCGGGTCACCGGGGGTCTCCTTCGGCTCGGTGCGGGTGCGGTGCGGCTGGCGGGGGCGGCCCCGCCGCGGGCGGCGCGGCGGGTGGTGGCGGCCCGGCTGTGGGCGGTGCGGCTGGCGGGGGCGGCGGCCCGTCGGCGGGCACGGCTGGCAGGGGCGGCCCGTAGGCGGCCGGTGGCGGCGTCTCGGCGGGTGGGAGCGGTCCGTCGGGGGCGTGCGGGGCGGCGACGCGGGTCAGCCGGTCCAGCGCGCGGGCCAGGTCCAGCAGGTCCTGGTCGGTCTCGGGCCCGGCGCCGTGCAGCACCTCGTCGGTCCACCGGGGGTCGTCGCCGGTGCGGGCGGCGACCGCGGCGGCCACGTCGGCCGGCGGCGCGGTCGGCGGCAGGTGCAGCCGGGGCGTCAGACGGTCCAGGGCGGCGTTCCGTAGCGTCCGCGCGGCCGCGTCCCGGGCGCCCGCCTTCTCGTAGAGCCGCGCCCGGCCGAGCACCGTCTCCGCCGAGCGGACCGTGACCGGCAGCGGCTCCACCGCCGGCGGGCCGAGCCGGCGGGCCCGCCAGAGCGCGGCCAGCAGGGCGGCAAGGGCGAGCTGGGCCAGCAACGCCCACAGCCAGCCGGGGAAGGCGGACCAGAGCGGGTTCGGCGGGTCGGGCCTGTCGGCCCGGTCCTCGTTCCGGCCCTCGCTGTCGTCGTCGGTCTCCCCGCCCGGGCCCGCCGGGCCGCCGGGCCGCCCGTCGCCGGTGCCGTCGCCGGTGCCGGTGCCGCCGCCCGGGCCGCCGTACCCGGTGGAGCCGCCCGGCGTCGGCGACCAGGCCGGGCTGCCGCTGCTGCCGTCGCCGAAGACCGGCGGGGGTTCGGGGCCGTCCAGGTCGAGCCACACCACCCGGCCGGTCCCGCCGAGCAGCGCGGTGGCGAACGCCCGGTTGTCCCACTCGTCGATCCGGTCGTTGCGGAACGGATCGCTGGCGCCCACCGCCACGGTGCTCTCGGGGACCCGGGGCAGCAGGGCGAGCCCATCGGCGAAGCAGAACCCGACGGGCGCCGACGCGCCTGGGGCGAGCGCGTAGCGTTGCAGCCCGACCGCCACGCGCCCGAGCTGCCGCAACTCGGGCAGCGGGCAGGGCAGGCCCCGCGCGTCCGGCCCCACCGCCTGCGCGGCCCACCGGCGACCGGCCGGTTGCACCGGCAGCAGCCTGACCGCCTCCAGCACCCGTCGCGACGGGTCCACCAGCACCAGCCTGGTGGTCGAGGGCAGCGAGTCCAACGCGCCGACCGTGTCCGGGTGCAGCAGCGCCGGCGCGGGCACGAAGAGCGTGGCCGCCCCGCTACGCGCGGCCAGCAGGGCGCGCAGCGTGTCCGTCTCCCGCTGCACGGTCACGCCCTGCCCGCGCAGCGCGTCGGCGAGCCGGCTGCCGCCGTCGTCCCCCGTCGCGACCGGGGAGAGGAAGCCCTGGTCGCCGGGGTCGGGCTGGTCGACCGCGTGGGTGACCAGGGTGGTGGCCAGCAGCGCCGCGGCCAGGCCCAGCGGGATCAGCAGCCGGTGCCGGCGGCGCCGACGCCGGGGGGCGACGCCCGCGCGGGGCGCCGGTGGTACGGCGGTGGCCTGTGCGCTCATGGTCGTGGCCCGTCCTCGGGTCGCCCGGTCAGCAGCCGGTCCAGGTCGGCGGCGTGCTCCCGCATCCGGTGGTCGTGCTCGACGGAGGCGGGGCGCTGGCCGTACCAGAGCTCGGAGAAGATCGCGCCGGCGGCGCTCAGCGGCGGACCCACCTGGGGTTGGCTGTCCGTGGCGGCCCGCACCAGCTCGGCGACGGTCATGCCGGGCTGCGGCTGCACCACGCGCCGGGCGGCCAGCTCCCGGACCATCGCGCGCAGCCGCTCCCGGACGGCTTCGGCGTACCGGCCCTCGGCGGCGAACCGGTCGGCGAGGGAGACGTACGCGGCGGCCGGCAGCTCGGGCTCGCGGGGCGCGGGGACGACCGGCGACGGGGCCTGCGGCGGCGAGGTCTTCCGGCGGCGCCGACGCAGCCGGGGCAACCGCCGGGGGACCCAGGCCGGGAACGTGTACCAGCCGACCGCGACCAGCACCGCGGCGAGCACCAGCAGCAGGGCGACCAGGGGCAGCGGCACCCGGTCGCCGAGCGCCGCCGTGGTCTCGGTCCACCACCGGCTGGGGCTCATCGTCCGGCCGCCAGCAGGACCGTCTCCGGCGTGCCCGGCCGGGCCCGGGAGAGCCGGATGTCCAGCCCCTCGGTACGCATCCGGGTCTCCAGGTGCAGCACCGCGTCCAGGCAGGCCAGGGCCGGGTAGGCGACGCTGTTCACGCCCGCCCAGACGGCCAGCGACAGCCACCCGGCCCAGGCGCGGTCGACGAGGTCGAACGAGTCCAGCCCGACGTAGACGCCGACGCCGAGGCCGACGCGCACGATCCACCACACGAGGTAGCCGAGCAGCCGGATCCAGCCGGCCCGGCCGGCGCCGCGGACGGCCAGGGCGGCGGCGCGCAGCGGGGCGCGCAGCGGATGCACCCGGTCGACGACCAGCGCCGGCGCCACGGCGCCGAGCAGGGCGAACCCGACGATCCACGCCGGCCCGAACAGCGCGACCCCGCACATCACCACACCGACGAGCACGGCGAGCAGCGCGGTGGCGCCCCAGCGCGCGCCGGCCGGGCGGAGCAGTTCCCGGGGGCCCGGCGCGCGGCCGAACAGGGCGGCCCCGGCGGCCCGGGCGGCCGGATTGCCGAGCAGCAGGACGATCACCGCCTCGGTCGCCGCCCCCACCGCCAGCAGCAGCCAGTACGCGCCGAACCGCCCGAACTCCGGCAGCCAGGCGGGTGGCGCCGTGCCGGCGGCGAGCCGCAGCGGGTACAGCAGGAGCTGCTCGGCCACGGCCAGTACGAGGGCGACCGGCACCAGCACCCGGGCCTGGCCACGCAGCAGCAGGACCGCGGAGTCCAGCAGCTCGCCGACCGTGAGGGGGCGGCGCGGGAGCACGGCGGTCGGGCCGGCGTCGGGCACGCGTACTCCTGGAGGGACGGTGGTGGCGCGTGACGGCGCACGCGGGGATCATGGTGACACGCCCGTTCCGATCGGGTGGACCCGCACGTCGGGGCGGCGATGCCGGGCACCTGCTGCTGGGCGGCGACGGCCCACGGCAGTACCGTGCCGGGTGACGGGGATCCCACCAACTGAAGGGGATGGAAACATTAACCCCATGAGAGCCCGGGTACTGGTGGTCGACGACGACCCCGCGCTCGCCGAGATGCTCGGCATCGTCCTGCGCAGCGAGGGGTTCCTGCCCTCCTTCGTCGCCGACGGGGAGCGGGCGCTGGCCGCGTTCCGCGAGAACCGCCCCGACATCGTCCTGCTCGACCTCATGCTCCCCGGCATGAGCGGCATCGACGTGGCGCGGTCGATCCGGGCTGAGTCGGGCGTGCCGATCGTCATGCTGACCGCCAAGAGCGACACCGTCGACGTGGTGCTCGGCCTGGAGTCCGGCGCCGACGACTACGTGGTCAAGCCGTTCAAGCCCAAGGAGCTGGTCGCCCGGATGCGGGCGCGGCTGCGCCGGGGCGAGGACGTCGCCCCGGAGATGCTGACCATCGGGCCGCCCGGCAACCAGATCACCATCGACGTGCCGGCGCACACCGTCAGCCGCAACGGCGAGGAGGTGAAGCTGACGCCGCTGGAGTTCGACCTGCTGGTCGCGCTCGCCCGCAAGCCGCGCCAGGTCTTCACCCGCGAGGTGCTCCTGGAGCAGGTCTGGGGCTACCGGCACGCGGCGGACACGCGGCTGGTCAACGTGCACGTGCAGCGGCTGCGGGCCAAGATCGAACCGGATCCGGAGCGGCCGGAAATCATTCTCACCGTGCGGGGCGTGGGCTACAAGGCGGGCACCGGATAGCCTGGTCACACTGTGGCCACCTCCCCGATTCCGGACCCCCCGACGGCAGCTCCGCGCCGGCGTGTCGCCGCGCGGGAGCTGTGGCGTGGCGTGAGCGGCCGGGCCGCGCGCCTGGTCGCCGGGCTGCACCAGAGCTGGCGCCGGTCGCTCCAGCTGCGGGTGGTGACCATCACACTGGTCGCGTCGAGCCTGCTGGTGGGCGGTTTCGCCTACCTGATCGCCGACAAGATCACCGGCATCCTGGTGGAGAACGTCGAGACCGACGTGCGGCTCCGGCTGGGCAGCGGCGCGGACTACGCGGCGAAGCAGTTCGGCCTCTACAACCAGCCGCAGGAGGGGCAGCTCCAGGAGACCATCGACGGCACGGTCAACTACCTGGCCGGCGGTGACCCGCAGCAGACCACCGGCGTCATCGTGGCGCTCACCGCCGACAACCACACCGGGGCCATCCAGCCCCGGTCCTCGCCCGCGGTCAACGTCCGCCCGCTGATCAGCCGGGAGCTGCGCGAGACCGTCGCCGGGGGCAAGGTCGCCAGCCAGATCCGCACCGGGCGCCTCGGCGAGGAGCGCACGAAATACCTGGTCTACGGCTCGCCGGTGCCGACCCGGTTCGGCCAGGTCGAGCTCTACTACCTCGTGCCGCTGGCCCGGCAGGACGCCACGGCCGCCGACGTACGGGGCACCGTGGCCGCCACCGGAGCGGCCCTGGTGCTCCTGCTCGCCCTGCTCGCCGGCCTGGTCACGCGGCTGGTGGTGACGCCGGTACGGGTGGCCGCCCGCACGGCCCAGCGGCTCTCCGCCGGCCTGCTCGACCAGCGGATGGTGGTCAACGGCGAGGACGACCTCGCCCTGCTGGCGGCGTCGTTCAACCAGATGGCGACCAACCTGCAACGGCAGATCCTGCGGCTGGAGGAGATGTCCCGGCTGCAACGCCGCTTCACCTCCGACGTCTCGCACGAGCTGCGCACGCCGCTGACCACGGTCCGGATGGCCGCCGACCTGATCTTCGCTGAGCGGGACGAGTTCGACCCGGCGGTGGCCCGCAGCGCCGAGCTGCTCCAGGCCGAGCTGGACCGGTTCGAGGAGCTGCTCACCGACCTGCTGGAGATCAGCCGCTTCGACGCCGGCTTCGCCATGCTCGACTCGGAGCCGACCGACCTGGTGCCGGTCGTGCACCGGGTGGCCGACCGGCTGGCCGGCCTCGCCGAGCGCGTCGGGGTGGCCATCGAGCTGGACGTCCCCGGCACCCCGGTGATCGCCGAGGTGGACCCCCGGCGGGTGGAACGGGTGCTGCGCAACCTGGTCGGCAACGCCGTCGAGCACGGCGAGGCCAAGCCGGTGCTGATCACGCTCGGAGTGGACGACACGGCGGTGGCGATCACCGTCCGCGACCACGGGGTGGGCCTCAAGCCGGGCGAGGAGAAGCTGGTGTTCAACCGCTTCTGGCGGGCCGACCCGTCCCGGGCCCGGCAGACCGGCGGCACCGGGCTCGGCCTGTCGATCAGCCTGGAGGACGCCCGGCTGCACGGCGGCTGGCTGGAGGCGTGGGGCGCGCCCGGGCAGGGCGCGCAGTTCCGGCTCACCCTGCCGTCGCGGGCCGGCGACCGGTTGACCACCTCGCCGCTGCGGCTGGTCCCGGCCGACGCCACGCTGCCCTTCGGCGGGCCCCGGGCGGGCGGGCTGCTGGCCATCGGCCCCGGCACCAAGGGTGCGCTCACGATCGGCCCGGGCACCGACGGCGCGCTGGCCGTCGGCCCGCGCCGGCCGGGCAGCGGGGGGCACGCGGAGGTGGGGTCGTGAGGCGTCGGCTGCTCGCCGGCCTGCTCGGCGGCGCGCTGCTGCTGGGCGGCGCGGTCGGCTGCGGCATCCCGGAGAACACCGAGGTTCGGGTGGACGGGCCGGGGCCGGCGGCGGAGGGCGCCTCGACCAGCGGCAGCCGGGGCGAGCCCCCGAGCCGCAGCGCGGCCGGCACCGACGCCGAGCAGTTCGTCCAGAACTTCCTCTCCGCCGCGGCCGGTGAGCCGGACGGGGCCTACCAGCGGGTCCGGCAGTTCATCGTGCCGGCGGACCGCGACCGCCTCCAGACCAAGCAGGGCAGCGAGGTCACGCTGGCCGTCGTCCGGCTCACCGAGGAGCCGGTGCCCGTCTACGCCCCGGACCGGACCGAGGTCACCCTCAAGGTGCAGCAGGTCGGGCAGCTGCGTACCGACGGCACCCTGGCCCCGCCGGAGACGAGCACCACGACGTACACGTTCGAGCTGCGCAGCCAGGCCGGGCAGGAGGGCCTGACGGACGGCGGGCTGTACGTGGCGAACCCGCCGACCGCGCTGCTGCTCAGCGTCGAGGCGCTGGAGACGTACTACCAGAGCCGGACGATCTACTTCTGGAACAACGACCGCACCCGCCTCGTCCCCGACCAGCGTTACCTGCCGCTCGCCGTGCCGGACGAGCGACGGGTCAGCGAGGTGGTCAAGTGGCTGACCGCCGGGCCCTCGGCCTGGCTCGGCACGGCCGTGCGCCGGCTGCCGGACGGCACCCGCCTGATCAACAACGCCACCCGGACGGACGGCCGCTGGGAGGTCGACCTGGAGATGCCGGAGGACAAGGCCCGGCTGGAGCAGCTCGGTACGCAACTCGCCTGGTCGCTGTCGGACCTCGACGGGCCGCTCGACATCAAGATCCGCAACCAGTCCCAGGAGTTCATCCCCGACCTGGAGCGGCGCCGCCTGGACCGCCCGGTGCACCAGCTCCCGGAGAGCTTCCAGCGGTTCTGCGTCTACGAGGGCGCCGTTCACCCGCTGGCCTACCCGGGAGAACCGACCGGCCCGGTGCCCGTGGACGCCAAGGCGAACCGGAACGTCGTCTCTGCCGGGCTCAGCCGCGCCGACAACCAGATGCTGGCGGCGCTGGTGGTCTCCGACGCCGGCCGCCAGTGGCTCTCCGTCGGCACCGGCACCGACCCGGTGGCCGCCTTCACCCGCAGCGCCAAGGGCTACGCCGCCATGAGCCGGCCCGTCTGGCTGCGCTCGACGTACCGGGGGCAGCCGGCCGGGCTCGTGGTCGCCGACGGAAGCCTGTACCGCTTCGACGCCCAGTCGCAGCTCACCGCCGTGTCGCTGGGCGTACCCGGCCCGGTGACCGCCGTGGCGGCCTCGCTGGACGGCCACCGGATCGCCGTCATCGCCGGGGGCGCGCTCTACGTCGCCGCCCTCAGCCCCGACGGCGCGGGGGTCACCCCCGGCCCGGCCCGTCGGCTGCACACCCGGCTGACCAGCCTGTCGGCCGTCGACTGGTACGGCGAGAACACCCTGGTCCTCGCGGGCGCGGTCGGCCGCCCAGCGGTCTACGAGGTCAGCGTGGACGGCGCCCGGGAGAGCCGGCTGGAGGACAAGATCGGCGCCCGGGTGACGCACCTGGCCGCGTACCCGGCGAACGCCGTGGGGCGCGTCGGCGCCGCGATGTACGAGGCGAACGGGGTCGCGTACCGCAGCGGCCCGTTCGAGCGGATCCAGCCCGAGCAGGTGCAGGAGGTCACGCCGCCCTCGGCCGGGGCGCGCGCCGGCAACCCGACCGCCCCCTTCTTCCTCTACTGATCTCCGTGCGGGATCTCGGCGGGCTCTGGGCGGACCTCACCGACCTGGTGCTGCCCGTGGAGTGCGCCGGTTGCCGCGAGCGCCGGCCGGGGCTTCGGCACGGCGTCTGCCCGGAGTGCGTGGCGGCGCTCGGCGCGCTGCGCCCCCGGGTCGTACGACCCACTCCCGCCCCGCCCGACCTGCCGCCCTGCGTCGCCCTCGGTCCGTACGCGGGCCCGCTGCGGGAGGCGCTGCTGGCGTACAAGGACCACGGCCGGCACGGGCTGGCCCGGCCGCTGGGGGCGCTGCTCGCCGAGGTGGTGGCGGCGGCGGTGGGCGGGGTCCGCCCGGTGACGCTGGTGCCGGTGCCGGACACCGCGGCGGCGGCCCGCGCCCGGTACGGCGACCACCTCGGCCGGCTGACCCGGCACTGCGCGGACCGGCTGCGCCGGGCGGGCTGGCCGGTGCGGGTGCGGCGGCCGCTGCGGGCCCTGCCCCGCCCCGACTCGGTGACGCTGGACAGCGCCGGCCGGGCGGCGGCGGCCGAGGCGGCCTTCCGGGTCCGCCCGCGGGTCCCGTCCGCGCCCGACGGGGCGGCGGTGGTGGTGCTCGACGACATCCTGACCACCGGGTCGACCCTCGCGGCGGTGGGGCGGGCGCTGACCGCGAGCGGGCTGTCACCGACGGTCGCCGCGGTGCTCGCCGCGACCGAGCGACGGCGCACTTTGTGACGGTGCGTGTTTCCGTTTCACCCGTTGGTGTATGAGCTGCGAAAAATTGTTGGCCGTCCCGGCGACCGGGGGTGACTGTCGGGCGAACAGGAGTTAGCGTTTTCGTGTCGGGGGTAGGAGGTGTTTCCATCCGCCCCCGGTGGTGAAAGGAGGCGTAGCCGCACTGACCGGTCGACGCCGAGTGGGGCCCTCCCCCAGGGCGCGCGACCGGATGCCGGAACGAACGACCGTCCGAACTAGGGAGGTCACATGGACATCGTGGTCAAGGGCCGTAACGTCGAAGTGCCGGATCATTACCGGGTGCACGTGGCGGAGAAACTCGCGAAGATCGAACGCTACGACCATAAACTTATTCGTGTCGATGTGGAGCTGTTCCACGAGCGCAATCCGCGCCAGGCCGACCACTGCCAGCGCGTCGAAATCACCTGCGTTTCCCGTGGCCCGGTGATCCGGGCGGAGGCCTGCACGAACGACTTCTACAGCGCGCTCGACGCGGCCATCGCCAAGCTGGACACCCGGTTGCGCCGGGCGGCCGACCGCCGTCGCGTCCACCGGGGCCGGCACGCGCCGCTCTCCGTCGCCGCCGCCACCGCCGGTCTGCCGGTGGCCGGCCTCGACGCGCCGCTGGGCGCGTCCCCCGACGGCGTCGGGACGGCCACCGCCGTCGCCGAACGGGTCGAGGAGGAGGAACACGACCAGCCCTGGCACATCGCGCGGGAGAAGGTGCACCCCGCCGAGCCGATGACCGTCGACGACGCCCTGTTCCAGATGGAACTCGTCGGCCACGACTTCTACCTGTTCCAGGACAAGGAGTCCGGCCGCCCGAGCGTCGTCTACCGGCGGCACGCCTACGACTACGGAATCATCTCCCTCGCCGTCTGACCCCTCCGGCGCCGTGGTGGCGGCCCACCCGCCACCACGGCCGCCGAGGGCGGGCGGGTCAGCGGAGTTCGTCGGGGAGCAGCCCGAAGAGCAGGTCGTCGATGCGGCTGCCGGCCAGTCCCGGCAGCCGCCCGAGCAGCAGGCCCTCCCGGCGGAATCCCACCCGCTCCAGCACCCCGTGCGAGGCGGTGTTGTCGGGCACGGTGCCGGCGACCAGCCGGGCGATCCCGGCCGGGCCGAACGCCCAGCCGGCCAGGAGCCGCACCGCCCTGGTGGCCAGCCCCCGGCCCCGCTGGTCGGGCAGCAGCGCGTAGCCGACCGAGCCCTCGCCGGCCGCCGGGTCGGAGAGGCTGAGCCCGCAACTGCCCGCCGGCTCGCCGGTGACCGCGTCGACGATCAGCAGCCGGGCGATGGTGCCGGTGAGCCATGCGCTCTCGGCCAGCAGACAGCGCCGCTCGACGGCCGCCCGGGTCGGCGGCACCGGCGGGGCCTGGTTCGCCACCACCTCCGGCCGCGTGTGCAGGCGGTACATCACGTCGACGTCGTCCGGGCCGAGCCGGCGCAGGGTCACCACGCCGTCGGTGAGCCGGCCGTCGGGCAGGTCCGGCAGGAGCCGGGGGGCGGGACCGGGCGGGTCGTCGGCGAGGCGTACCCACGCGAGCAGGTCCGTCCGGCCGCCGCCGCGTAGCTGGCCGGCCGACCGGCGTACCCCCTCGTTGGTGAAGCCGGCGGCGAGCGCCACCCGTTGGCTGGCCGGATTCTCGGCGTGGGTCATCAGCTCCAGCCGGTGGAGACCGTGCCGGAGCGCGGAGTCGGCCAGGGCCCGGGTCGCGGCGCTGGCGATCCCGCGCCGCCGCGCCCACGGCGCGACCCAGTAGCCCACCTCCGCCTGCCGGCGCGGCGGCACGACCTGGCCGATGCCCGCGCCGCCGACCAGCCGGTCGGTG
Source organism: Micromonospora sp. USAFONa4 (assembly GCF_057197825.1). Classification (NCBI taxonomy): domain Bacteria; kingdom Bacillati; phylum Actinomycetota; class Actinomycetes; order Micromonosporales; family Micromonosporaceae; genus Micromonospora; species Micromonospora sp. USAFONa4. The sequence goes on from NZ_CM170072.1 coordinate 4,397,744, forward strand.
GTCCGGTCGGCGATGGCGTACGCGGCCCCGCCGGCGGCCCAGGCCGCCGGGGCGCCCTCGGTGATCCACCAGCGGGCGTCGGCCTCGGTGTACGGCTGCGGCATGCCGGGGTTGAACCGCAGGTTGACCGGGTCGCCGCAGCCGGCGGTCAGGTCGGCGACGTCGGCGGGGCGGAACTGCCGCAGCCGCACCCCGTCGGCCTCGATCACCTCGGGCGTCACGTCAGGTCCCCGGCGAGCAGCGCGCCGACCCAGGCGTCCACCCGCTGGCCCCGGTGGGTGAGCCCGCCCCGGGCGGTGCCCTCGACCGTGAAGCCGGCCTTCTCGGCGACCCGACGGGATGCGGTGTTGCCGACGTTGGCCTTCCACTCGACCCGGGCCAGGCCCAGCGTGGTGAAGCCCCAGGCGCTGAGCGCGGTCAGCGCGGCCGGCATGAAGCCGCGCCCCCGGGCGTACGGCGCCGTCATGAAGCCGACGTCGGCGAGCAGCGGGTCGGCGGGGGAGAGCCGCAGGTCGATCGTGCCGACGTACCGGTCCTCGGCGTCGGCGACCACGAAGCAGGCGCTGGTGCCGCCGGCCCAGGTGCCCCGGCCGAAGTGCAGGTACGACTCGGCGTCCGCCCGCTCGTACGGGTCGGGCACGGTGGTCCACCGGATGCTCTCCGGGTCGCGGCAGGTGTCGACGACCGCGTCCAGGTCGCGCTCCTCCATGGGGCGCAGCCGCAGGTCGGTGGCGCCGGCCGTGGCGAAGACGACGGGCTGGGGCCGGCCGAAGACGGCGGCCCGGCGGGCCTCCAGGGTGCCCGGTCCGGCCGGGCCGGTCTCGCCGGCGGCGGGCACCTCGCCGGGGAGCAGCGAGCCGATCCAGCCTTCCGCGCTGCCGCCGGGGGCGGGGTCGGCGAGCCGCAGCCGGCCCTCGACGCGGAAGCCGGCCCGGAGCGCGACCAGCCGGGACGCGTGGTTGCCGACCTCGGCCTGCCAGATCACCCGACGCAGCTCCAGCGCGTCGAAGGCCCAGCGGGCGACGGCCCTGGCGGCCCGGACGGTGACGCCCGCGCCCCGGGCCCAGGGTGCGGCCCAGTAGCCGATCTCGCCGGAGCGCAGGCCGGTGTCGATCGAGACGAGCCCGCAGGAGCCGAGCAGCTCGCCGGTTTCGGCGTCGCAGACCGCGAACGGCGCCCCGGTGCCCTTCGTCCAGTCGGCCGGGGCCACCTCGGTGACGAATTTGTGGGCGTGTTCGGGCAGATACGGGCGCGGTACGGTGGTCCAGCGCTGGATGTCCGGATCCTGGCAGGCCCGGTGCACCGCGTCGGCGTCGCCCGCCCGCCAGGGTCGCAGCAACAGGCCGTCTTCGGTGATCTCCACAGGCTCCACCCGAGCCATCGTGCCGGAACGTTCGCGGACGGCGTAACCGGATTACGGCGGGACGGCGCGAGTCGGGCGCGTTATGTCGGTTTCGCCGTCACGGAGGGCCGCCACCAGTGACCATCGCGCCGATGAAGCGCCTACGATGGGTCGAGACTGTCTAGGGGAGCGTTGATCCGTGTCGATTCTGGAAAAGGTCCTCCGCGCGGGCGAGGGCCGTATGGTGCGCCGGCTCAAGGCCATCGCCGCCGCCGTCAACTCGATCGAGGACGACTACGTCAACCTCACCGACGAAGAGTTGCGCGGCATGACCGACCAGTTCAAGGAGCGGCTCGCCGACGGCGAGACCCTCGACGACCTGCTGCCGGAGGCGTTCGCGGTCTGCCGTGAGGCGGCCGCCCGGGTGCTCGGCCAGCGGCCCTACGACGTCCAGGTCATGGGCGGCGCGGCGCTGCACTTCGGCAACATCGCCGAGATGAAGACCGGTGAGGGCAAGACCCTGACCTCGGTCATGCCGGTCTACCTCAACGCGCTCTCCGGCAAGGGCGTGCACGTCATCACGGTCAACGACTACCTGGCCCAGCGGGACGCCGCCTGGATGGGCCAGGTGCACGAGTTCCTCGGCCTCACCGTCGGCGTGGTGCTGCCCAACCGGCCGGCCACCGAGCACCGGGCCGCCTACGAGTGCGACATCACCTACGGCACCAACAACGAGTTCGGCTTCGACTACCTGCGCGACAACATGGCGTGGTCGAAGGAGGAGCTGGTCCAGCGTGGCCACAACTTCGCGGTGGTCGACGAGGTCGACTCGATCCTGATCGACGAGGCCCGCACCCCGCTGATCATCTCCGGCCCGGCCGAGCACTCCGCCCGCTGGTACGGCGAGTTCGCGGGCGTCGTGGCCCGGCTCCAGGCCGGCAAGGACGGCGAGGGCGACTACGAGGTCGACCACTCCAAGCGCACCATCGCCGTCACCGAGCGCGGCGTGGCCAAGGTCGAGGACCGGCTGGGCATCGACAACCTCTACGAGTCGGTCAACACCCCGCTGGTGGGCTACCTCAACAACGCCATCAAGGCCAAGGAGCTCTACAAGCGCGACAAGGACTACATCGTCAGCGACGGCGAGGTCCTGATCGTCGACGAGTTCACCGGGCGCATCCTGCACGGCCGCCGCTACAACGAGGGCATGCACCAGGCGATCGAGGCCAAGGAGGGGGTGGAGATCAAGCAGGAGAACCAGACCCTGGCCACCATCACCCTCCAGAACTACTTCCGCCTCTACGAGAAGCTCTCCGGCATGACCGGCACCGCCCAGACCGAGGCGGGCGAGTTCAACAAGGTCTACAAGGTCGGTGTGGTGACGATCCCGACCCACCGGCCGATGGTCCGCCAGGACCGGCCGGACGTGATCTACAAGACCGAGAAGGCCAAGTTCAACGCCGTGGTGGAGGACATCGCCGAGCGGCACGCGATGGGTCAGCCGGTGCTCGTCGGCACCGTCTCGGTGGAGAATTCCGAGATCATCTCCCAGTTGCTGCGCCGGCGCGGCATCCCGCACTCCGTCCTGAACGCCAAGTTCCACGCCCGTGAGGCCGAGATCGTCGCCCAGGCCGGCCGCAAGGGCGCCGTCACCGTCGCCACCAACATGGCCGGTCGTGGCACCGACATCCTGCTCGGCGGCAACGCCGAGTTCCTCGCCGCCAACGAGCTGCGCCAGCGCGGCCTCGACCCGGTCGAGCAGGAGGAGGAGTACGCCAAGGCGATGGAGGAGGTCCTGCCCCAGTGGAAGCAGGCCTGCGACGCCGAGGCGGAGGAGGTCGCCGCCGCCGGTGGCCTCTACGTGCTGGGCACCGAGCGGCACGAGTCCCGGCGCATCGACAACCAGCTGCGCGGTCGGTCGGGCCGGCAGGGTGACCCGGGCGAGTCCCGCTTCTACCTCTCGCTCCAGGACGAGCTGATGAAGCGCTTCCGCTCCGGCGCCGTCGAGGCGGTCATGGAGCGCTTCAACATCCCGGAGGACGTGCCCATCGAGTCGAAGATGGTCACCAAGCAGATCAAGAGCGCGCAGGCCCAGATCGAGGGCCAGAATGCCGAGATCCGCAAGAACGTCCTCAAGTACGACGAGGTCATGAACAAGCAGCGCCAGGTGATCTACGCCGAGCGGCTGCGGGTGCTCAACGGCGAGGACCTCTCCGACCAGGTCCGCAACATGATCGACGATGTCGTCGGCGCGTACGTGCAGGGGGCCACCGCCGACGGCTACGCCGAGGACTGGGACCTGGAGCAGCTCTGGGCCAGCCTGAAGCAGCTCTACCCGGTGGGCATCACGATCGAGGAGATGGAGGAGGAGGCCGGCGGCTCGCGGGCCGGCATCGACGCGGACTTCCTGCTCTCCCGCCTCAAGGAGGACGCGCACGCCGCGTACGACCGGCGCGAGGAGCAGCTCGGCGAGGAGGGCACCCGCCAGCTGGAGCGGATGGTCCTGCTCCAGGTCATCGACCGCAAGTGGCGCGAGCACCTCTACGAGATGGACTACCTCCAGGAGGGCATCAGCCTGCGGGCGTACGCCCAGCGCGACCCGGTGGTGGAATACCAGCGCGAGGGCTTCGACATGTTCGCGACGATGATGGACGGCATCAAGGAGGAGACGGTCGGCTTCCTCTACAACCTCGAGGTCCAGGTCAACGAGCCGGAGCCCGAGGCCGAGGAGGTCCAGCTGCTCGACAAGCCGGTCGAGATCCGGGCCAAGGGCCTGGGCCGGGCCCCGCAGCAGCAGGGCCTGCAATACTCCGCGCCGACCATCGACGGCGAGGCCGGCGCCGGTGCGGTGGCCGTCGAGCACGCCGAGCAACAGGCGCCCGCGCTGGGCGTCGGTCGTCCGGCACCGGCCGCCCCGGCCGCGCCGGGCACGACCGCCCCGGCGGCGCCGCAGCGGCCGGCGTCGGGTCTGCGCGGCCCGGGCGTCCCGGCCGGCAACAACCGGCGGGCGGCGTCGGGGCAGGCGGAGGCCGGCAACGGCCCGTCCCGCAACGCGCCGTGCCCGTGCGGGTCCGGCCGGAAGTACAAGCGCTGCCACGGCGCCCCCAACGGCGGCGCGTGACCGGCAACTGAGCGGGCCCGCGCCCGCCGGAGCAGTCGAGCCGTGGTCCTCGTGGACCACGGCTCGTTTCCGTCTTGGCCACCGTCCGCGCGGCTGGCCACCCGGGCCGGGGGTGCGCACCTCGGCGACCGCCGGGTCGGCGCGCACCAGGTCCGCCCCGGGCTCGTGGGTGAGCACCATGCGCGGCCCGCGCCCCGCCACGTCGTGGCTGGAGCCCGGTGGCTCAGAGCACCTGGAGGGCCGTGCAGAGCCAGCTGCCCCGGCGGTGCTCCAGGCGCAGCGCCATCGCCCAGGTGCGCCCGCCCGTGCCGGCAAGCACCGCGGCCACCTCGACGGCGGCGGTGCGCGGCTCACAGACCCGCAGCCGGAGCAGGCGTACGGCCGGGCGGGTCGACCGGCGGCGCAGCGGGCCGGAGCGGGCGGTGGCGCGGGCCAGCTCGGGCAGCAGCCCGGCCGCCCGGGTCGGGTCGAGCAGCGGCCTGAGCTGCCCGGGCGAGCGGTAGCCGTTGAGCACCTCCAGGCAGGTGCGGACGAACCGGTGCGCGGCCCGGGTCGCCTCGGGGGTGGCGGTCACCAGCGCGTCCAGCGGCAGCGGGGCGGCGGGCCGACGGCCGGGGCCGGTCGGGACCGGCCGCTGTCGTCGGCCGGGCGGCCGGTCGGCTTCGCGTCGGGACGGCTCGAACAGGTCGAGGACGAGCTGGGCGTGACCCGGGGCCGGCCAGTGGGCGGCGTCGTCGTCGGTGAACGGCGGCTCGAACGAGGGGGCGGGGCGTAGCCGCACGGGAGGGCGCGCCGGCCCGGGTCGGCGGTGATCGGTCATCCGGTAACCTCCCACGATCTTGCGTTTGCCTTCGTTTGCCTCCGACAGGCTCTATTCTCGGGCATGGCAGAGCCTACGGTCAATGGCCCTGCGGATCGGTCCGGTTACTCCGGGTCGCGGTCGGCCAGCGGGTTGCTCCGCACCCAGTCGGCCGTCTCGGCGTACTTGCGCTCGATGTACTCCTCCAGCCGGGCGCGTTCCACCCGCCACTGGCCGCGCCCGCCGATCTTGATCGCGGGCAGCTCGCCGCTGCGCACCATGTGGTAGACCTGCGAGTCCGACACGTTCAGCTCGGTGGCCACGTCGGAGAGCAGCAGGAACCTCGGCTCCACGAAAACTCCCGGGGTCGGCGTCGTTTGCTTCAGTTTGCCACCGACGGCCGACATGACCCAGCCACCCGGGCGCGACCTGCGCCGAGCCGCCCCGGGACACACCGGTCGGACGCTTCCACCGCAGAAGGTGCGCGGTGTATGACGGTCACGGGGATAGGGCATGATCGGCCGGGGCCGGCGGAAGCCGGCGCAGGGACCTGAACGGGGGAGACGACCGGTGACCGAGGAGCTTGTCCGGGTGTACGTGCCGGCGACCGTCCCGATGCTGACCCTCCTGCGTGGCGCCGGGCTGCCGGTGGCCGCCGCGCACGCGGTGACCCCCACCCTGCGGGAGTGGTACGCCGAGGGCGACGAGGAGGAACTGGAGTACGTCGCCTTCACCCGGGCCGCCCAGGACGCGTTGCAGCTGCTCCGGGCCGACCCCGACGCGCCCCGCCGCCGGATCGTCGTCTCGGTCGACCTGCCCGCCTCGGCCGTGGGCCGGGGCGACGGGGAGTTGGGCTCCAGCGCGGTCGAGCTGAGTGCCCCCGTGCCGGTGGGCGCCGTTGCGGCCGTCCACGTGGACGGCGCCGACGCGGTCGAGGACGTCTCCGCTGCGGCGGAGGCGGTCACCGAGGCCCTGGCCGGCGACCCGGACGCGCAGTTCACGGTCGACGGCGCCGAGGACCACGAGCTGGAGTGGTACGACGTCACCGAGCTGGACCTGCTGCTCCGCGCCACCTCCTGACCTCCCGCGCGCCGCCAGACGGCGGAAAGTCGGCGCGGGACGGGTGCCGCCAGGTCAGCGGGTGGGGGCGGCCTCGACCGGCTCGTCGTCGTCGGCGTGGGCCGGCCCCAGGGTGCGGCCGAAGGCGATCATCGCGGTCAGGGCGCCGACGAAGAGCACCCAGATGGCGTTGTCGATCCGGGAGGTGCCCAGCGAGGTCTGGGCCACCGCGTCCGCCTCGCTCAGCGCCCCGGCCAGGTCGAGCAGCGACCGCCCGCCGACCCGGATGATCACCTCGGCGACGATCAGGAGCAGGCCCGGGCCGGCGCCGGCCAGCAGGTAGGCGGGCCAGCGGGACGCGGGCGCCGCCGCGTCGAGCCGGGCGGCCCGGCGGCGGGCCAGGGTCAGGTACCCGAAGGCCAGCAGCCCGGCCACCAGGCCGGCGAGCAGGGACTCGGTGCGGGACACCCACTTGGCCGCGCTCAGCAGCGACTCCTGGCCGTCGCCGCCGCCGAACAGGTCGAAGAGCGGGTCGCGGGCCCGGCTGAAGGCCACCACGAAGATCAGCGTGCCGAGGGTGGCGGCCACCACGGCCCCGACCACGGACCCGCTACGCGCGCCGGCGACGGCCCCGCCGACGGTCGCGGCCGCGGCGGTGGTGGCGGCGATCACGTTGGTGGTCGCGTTGTCGGCGTACGTCAGGTTGATCGCGAACGCGGCGGCGAGCCCGACGAGCAGGCCGGTGCCGATCGCCGCCACGAAGCGCAGGGTGACCCGCTCGCTGCCCCGGCGGGCGAGCAGGTCGACCCCGAAGAGGGCGAAGCCGGCGCCGGCGACCAGCGCCGCCGAGATGACCCCCGGCAGTGCGAACGCGGAGAGGCTGATGGCGGTGAGCCCGGCCGCCGCGGAGCTGATCACCTCGCGGGTCGACCAGAGCATCGCGGCCAGCCACCCGAGCGCCAGGAGCGCCAGCACCGGCGCACCGGGCGCGAGCGGCAGCGCCGTCCCGCCCCGCGGGTCGACGGAGGGTCCGGCCCCGGTCGCGTCGGTCTCGTCCACCGGTGCGGCGCCGGTGGCGTCCTGCGCTTCGGCGGCGGTGTCCCCGGCGGCGTCCGTCGTGCCGGTGGCGGTTTTCCCGACGGCGTCCGTCGTCTCGGGAACCGCGTCGCCGGCCGGCGCCGACCGGTCCGACTCCGCGGCTGCGGAGCTGCCGGGCTGCTTGGTCATCGTGTTCCCTCCGACGGACGCCCGGCCCCGGTGGGCCGGCAGTTCACCGGCCACCCAGCGTACGCGTCCACCACGCCCGCCCCCGTGGCCCGCCCCGCGCAGGGTGGAAGGGCCGGGGGTGGGGCGTGAAAGAATCGGGAGAGGTCCCGCTGCCGTGACCGGTCAACCCGGCACGGCGTCGGCGCCGGTCACCCGGCCGGTGCCCGCGGGTCCGGTTTCGCCACCGCTGTCGAGATCGCCAGGAGCCTTGATGGACGCTGTGTTCTCCGTACCCGAGCCGCGCAACGAGCCGGTCCGCAACTACGAGCCGGGCGGTGCCGACCGGGAACGGCTCCAGCGGCGGCTGACCGAGCTGGCCGCCGAGCGGATCGACCTGCCGATGACCATCGCCGGTGAGCAGCGGATGGCCGGCGGCGAGTCGATCGACGTCGTGCAGCCGCACAAGCACGCGCACGTGCTCGGCGTCACCGCACACGCCACCCACGACGACGCCCGCGCCGCCGTGAAGGCCGCCAAGGACGCCGCCGGGATGTGGCGGGCCCTGCCGTTCGAGGAGCGGGCCGCGATCTTCCTGCGCGCCGCCGAGCTGCTCGCCGGCCCGTGGCGCGACACGCTGAACGCGGCCACCATGCTCGGCCAGTCGAAGACCGTCATCCAGGCCGAGATCGACGCGGCCTGCGAGTTCATCGACTTCCTCCGGTTCAACGTGCACTTCGCCCGGGAGCTGCTCGAGGCGCAGCCGATGTCGTCGCCGGGGGTGTGGAACCGCTTCGACCACCGCCCGCTGGAGGGCTTCGTCTACGCGGTCACCCCGTTCAACTTCACCGCCATCGCCGGCAACCTGCCCTCGGCGCCGGCCCTGCTGGGCAACACCGTGGTCTGGAAGCCGGGCCCGACCCAGCAGTTCGCCGCGCACTTCACCATGCGGCTGTTCGAGGCGGCCGGCCTGCCCCCTGGCGTGATCAACATGGTCACCGGGCGCGGCGAGGAGGTCTCCGACGTGGTGCTCGCCGACCCGGACCTGGCCGGCATCCACTTCACCGGCTCCACGAAGGTCTTCCAGCACCTGTGGCGGACCGTCGGCGAGAACATCTCCCGCTACCGGGGCTACCCCCGGCTGGTCGGCGAGACCGGCGGCAAAGACTTCGTCGTCGCGCACACCAGCGCCGACGTCGACGCCCTGCACACCGCCCTGATCCGCGGCGCCTTCGAGTACCAGGGCCAGAAGTGCTCGGCGGCGTCCCGGGCGTACGTCCCGCGGTCGCTGTGGGAGGGCGGGCTGCGCGACCGGCTGGCCGCCACCGCAGAGTCCCTGACCTACGGCGACGTCACCGACTTCGGCAACTTCGGCGGCGCCGTGATCGACGCCAAGGCGTTCGACCGGCATCGCGCCGCCCTGGAGCTGATCTCCGGCGACGACGCCTGCCGGGTCCTCGCCGGCGGCACCGCCGACGACTCCGTCGGCTTCTTCGTCCGGCCCACGCTGTTCGAGTGCACCGACGCGGCGCACGAGACGTTCACCACCGAGTACTTCGGGCCGATCCTCGGCGTGCACGTCTTCGACGACGGCCGCTTCGACGACGTGGTCGACCAGGCCGAGGCGATCGCGCCGTACGCCCTGACCGGGTCGATCTTCGCGACGGACCGCCGGGTGGTCGACGCGGTCGCCGAGAAGATGCGGTACGCCGCCGGCAACTTCTACATCAACGACAAGCCGACCGGCGCGGTGGTCGGGCAGCAGCCCTTCGGCGGCGCCCGGGCCAGCGGCACCAACGACAAGGCCGGCTCCTGGCACAACCTCGTCCGGTGGATGTCGCCCCGGACGATCAAGGAGACCTTCGTCGCGCCGACCGACCACACCTACCCCCACATGGGCTGAGGCTGAGATGTGAGGAAGGGCCCCTTCTTGACGCCTCGCGTACAGGAAGGGGCCCTTCCTCGCCAGCGGGCGGGGGTGGGGCGACGGCGGTACGGTGGCCGCTGTGACCCACCCCACCCCCGCGCAGGATCCCCACTTCGGCGAGCAGGGTGGCCTGCTCACCTACACCGACTACCTGCGGCTGGCCGACCTGCTGGCCGCCCAGGTGCCGGAGTCCGATCCGGCCTCCCACGACGAGCTGCTCTTCATCACCATCCACCAGGTCTACGAGCTGTGGTTCAAGCTGCTGCTCTCCGAGCTGACCGACGCCCGGGACCGGATGCTGGACGGTGAGACCTACCTGCCCCGGGTCCGGCTGGAGCGCTGCCACGTGGTGGAACGGGTCCTGATCGGTCAGGTCGACGTGATCGACACCATGACCCCACAGGACTTCCTGGCCTTCCGCACCAAGCTCGCCCCGGCCTCGGGCTTCCAGTCCGCCCAGTTCCGGGAGATCGAGTTCCTCTCCGGCCTCAAGGACCCCGACTATCTGCGCCGCTTCCGGGGCCTGCCCGACGTCGAGCGGGAGCGCCTGGAGCGGCGGCTGGCCGAGCCCAGCCTCTGGGACGGCTTCCTGGCCGTGCTCGGCCGGGCCGGTTTCGACGTCACCGAGGCGGAGTCGCGCTTCGCCGCGTACGCCACGATCGCCGGGGACCGGGAGCGGTTCGGGCCGCTGTGGGACCTCGCGGAGGCGCTGGTCGCCCACGACCAGGCGTTCTCGCTGTGGCGGGCCCGGCACGTGCTCATGGCCGAGCGGCAGATCGGCACGAAGCCCGGCACCGGGGGCTCGGCCGGCGGGGCCTATCTGCGCTCCCGCGTGGAGACCCGGTTCTACCCGGAGCTGTGGGAGCTGCGTAGCCGACTGTGACCGTCCCGCGCCTCCTCGACGCACTGTCTCGCGCCGACAGTGCACATAGGAACCCGACCGGGTGGCGAAAATGCCAAATCCTGGACGCCGCGTCGGCAAAGTGGCAGCGTGAGGGGCATGGCGGATTCCGGAGTCAACCCCACGGCGGCGGCCCTGCTCGGGCTGCTCCACGAGGGCCCCATGACAGGTGGCCAGTTGATGGCCGCCGCCGAGCGCCGACTGGCGCCATACTGGTCGATGACGCGTAGTCAGGTCTACCGGGAGCTGCCGGTGCTGGCCGAGCGGGGCCTGGTCCGGATGGGCAAGCCCGGACCGCGCTCCAGCCAGCCGTACGCGATCACCGCAGCGGGAAAACGGACATTTTCCCGCTGGCTGGCCGAGGAGCCGGGGCGGGACACCATCCGTAACCCGATCGCCCTGCGGATCGCCTTCGGCGAGCTGCACTCGGCCAGCCAGCTCAAGAACCTCCAGGCCGCGGCCAACGAATACCACACCGAGGCCCTGGCCAAGGTCCGGGAGCAGGTCAAGAACGCGAAGAAGGAGGGCGACGCGTACGACGCCAGCGCGCTGGAGTTCGCCGTCGCCTACCACAAGGCCGCCCTGTCCTGGCTGAAGAGCGCCCCGGTCGCCTGACCGCCCCGCTCCTCGCGCGAACTGGGTCTTTAGGTTCGTGACTGCGGGGCTCGCAGGCCCGTTCCTCGCACGAGCTGGGTCTTTTTGGCTCGTGACTGCGGGGCTCGCAGGCCCGTTCCTCGCACGAGCTGGGTCTTTTTGGCTCGTGACTGCGGGGCTCGCAAGCTCACTCCTCGCACGAGCAGTACCCTTGTCTGTCGTGACCGCTGCCGATTACGCCGAACAGCTCAAGGACCTCGACGCCACCCTGCGCAACATCGAGGCGGTGCTCGACATCGACCGGCTGCGCGCGGACAAGGACCGCCTGGAGCAGGAGGCCTCCGCGCCCGACCTGTGGGACGACCAGGCGAAGGCCCAGCAGGTGACCTCCCAGTTGTCGCACGTCAACGGCGAGATCAGCAAGCTCGGCAGCCTGCGTTCCGGGCTCGACGACGCCAAGGTGCTGCTGGAACTGGCCGAGGCGGAGTCCGACCCGGGGGTGCTCACCGAGGTCGAGGCGGAGATCGCCTCGCTGGGCAAGGCCATCGAGGAGATGGAGGTCCGCACCCTGCTCTCCGGCGAGTACGACTCCCGGGAGGCGCTGGTCGCCATCCGGGCCGGCGCCGGCGGCGTGGACGCGGCGGACTTCGCCGAGATGCTGCTGCGGATGTACCTGCGCTGGGCGGAGCGGCACGGCTACCCGACGGAGGTCTACGAGACCTCCTACGCCGAGGAGGCGGGCCTGAAGTCGGCCACCTTCACGGTCAAGGTGCCCTACGCGTACGGCACGCTCAGCGTCGAGTCGGGCACCCACCGGCTGGTGCGGATCAGCCCCTTCGACAACCAGGGGCGCCGGCAGACCAGCTTCGCCGGCGTCGAGGTGCTGCCGGTGGTCGAGCAGACCGACAGCATCGAGATTCCCGAGAACGAGATGCGCGTCGACGTCTACCGCTCCTCCGGCCCGGGCGGGCAGAGCGTCAACACCACCGACTCCGCCGTGCGGCTCACGCACATCCCGACCGGCATCGTGGTCACCTGCCAGAACGAGAAGTCCCAGTTGCAGAACAAGGCGTCCGCGCTGCGGGTGCTCCAGGCCCGCCTGCTGGAGCGCAAGCGCCAGGAGGAGCAGGCCAAGCTCCAGGGCCTCAAGACGGACGCCGCCGGCTCGTGGGGCGACCAGATGCGCTCGTACGTCCTGCACCCGTACCAGATGGTGAAGGACCTCCGGACGGAGCAGGAGACCGGGAACCCGACGGCGGTCTTCGACGGCGACCTGGACAAGTTCCTCGAGGCGGGCATCCGGTGGCGCAAGCAGCAGCAGCTCGCCGGCGACGCTGCGTGATCAACCGTGGGCGGAGCGCGTCGTCGATCTTCCCGGTACGCCCGGATTGGATGACGCGACTCGCAACGGCGGGGCGTGGGGCTTGGCTCCTCGGTTACACCGCGTAGACTCACGACCCGTGATTCAGCTTGAGCAAGTGACGAAGACGTACCCGAAGGCGTCCCGGCCTTCGCTCGACAACGTGTCCGTCTCGATCGAGAAGGGTGAGTTCGTCTTCTTCATCGGTCCATCCGGCTCCGGCAAGTCCACCATCATCAAGCTGCTGCTGCACGAGGTCTCGCCCAACAAGGGCCGGGTCGTCGTCAACAGCAAGGACGTCACGTCGATGCGTTCCTGGAAGCGACCCCACTTCCGGCGTTCCATCGGCTGCGTGTTCCAGGACTTCCGGCTGCTGCCGAACCGCACCGCGTACGAGAACGTGGCGTTCGCCCTCGAGGTGATCGGCAAGACCAAGGCGGTCGCCCGCCGGGTCGTGCCCGAGGTTCTGGAGCTGGTCGGACTCGGTGGCAAGGAGCACCGCTACCCGCACGAGCTCTCCGGTGGTGAGCAGCAGCGGGTCGCCGTCGCCCGGGCGTTCGTGAACCGTCCGCTGATCCTGCTCGCGGACGAGCCGACCGGAAACCTGGACCCGGACACCTCGATCGAGATCATGCGCCTGCTGGACCGGATCAACCGCACCGGCACGACCGTCGTGATGGTCACGCACGACTCCAACATCGTGAACCAGATGCGCCGCCGGGTCATCGAGATCGAGAGCGGCCGCATCGTGCGCGACCAGGCCCGCGGCGTCTACGGCTGAGTCGACGCCACCCCTGCGCAGCCTGACGACGAACACCTCATGCCGGAGACCCGGAGGAAATCCCGATGCGCGTGAAATACGTCCTGTCCGAGGTACTGGTCGGACTGTGGCGCAACGTGACCATGACCATCGCGATGATCATCACGATGGCGGTCTCGCTGACCATGCTCGGCGCCAGCGGTCTCATGTACCGCCAGGTCGACGACATGAAGGACCTCTACTACAAGAACATCCAGGTCTCGATCTTCCTCACGCAGGAGGTGACCCCTGAGCAGCGCGGCGCGTTGGAAACCCAGCTGAAGGCCGATTCGCTGGTCAAGGAGGTCATCTACGTCAACAAGGAGGAGGCGTACAAGCGCTTCCAGGAGATGTTCCAGGACGCGCCGGACCTGCTCAGCGCCGTCAAGGCGGACAGCCTGCCCGAGTCGTACCGGCTCACGCTGAACAATCCCGAGCAGTACAAGAACATCTACGACCAGTACAAGGACGCCGAGGGGGTCGACGAGATCGTCGACCAGAGCCGGCTGCTGGACAAGATCTTCGACATCCTCACCGCGATCCAGAACATCGCCCTGGCCGCCGCGATCGTGATGGCCGTCGCCGCCCTGCTCCTGGTCGCCAACACGATCCAGGTGGCGGCGTACAGCAAGCGGCGTGAGGTCGCGGTCATGAAACTGGTCGGCGCGTCGAACTGGTTCATCCAGGCGCCGTTCGTGCTGGAGGCCGTGGTCGCCGGCCTGATCGGCTCGTTGCTCGGCCTGGTGGCGCTCATCGCGGCCAAGTACCTGCTCTTCGACGGGTCGCTCCAGGCGCTGCAGGGCCTGCTCTCGCCGATCAGCTGGGGCGACATCCTGTTCATGTTCCCGCTGATGGCCGGCGTCGGTGGCCTGGTCAGCGCGATCACCGCCTGGGTCACGCTCCGCTTCTACCTGCGGGTCTGACGCCCGTACGGCTCGACGACGGCCTTCCCGCGCCAGGAACAAACGGCGTGGGAGGGCCGTTGCCGTTCGGGTAGCATGATCTCCGCTCCGCGGCCGGTCACGTCCGGCGCGGATCACCGGAAAGGGGGTGGCGCCGATGCCACGGGAAAAGGGACGCAAGGTCGTCGCCTCCAACAAGAAGGCCCGGCACGACTACGCGATCCTCGACACCTACGAGGCGGGCATGGCGTTGACCGGCACGGAGGTCAAGTCGCTGCGGGCCGGGCGCGCGTCGCTTGTCGACGCGTTCGCGCAGGAGCGCGACGGTGAGCTCTACCTGCACGGGATGCACATCCCCGAGTACACGCAGGGCACGTGGACCAACCACGAGCCCCGGCGGACCCGCAAGCTGCTGCTCAAGCGGCTGGAGATCGACCGGCTGATCGGCAAGACCCGCGAGGGCGGCCTGACCATGGTGCCGTTGCAGGTCTACTTCTCCGACGGCTGGGCCAAGGTGGAGATCGCCCTGGCGAAGGGCAAGAAGTCGTACGACAAGCGGCAGGACCTCGCCAAGCGGGACGCGGACCGGGAGATCGCCCGGGTCGCCGGCCGGCGTGGCAAGGGCATGGACGACTGAGGTGTCCGTCCTGTCCGGTTCGACGCGCCCGCCGGGGGCTCGGGATGAAACCCGTTGCGGCAGGCGTTACGCTTGTCAGTGCCGCCACATCGGCGGCCTGTCGAGGGGGTGACTGGTTTCGACTTCGTACGCAGCGACAGGGGAAGCGAGCCGAGGAAGCCGACGTCGTCTCGAGAATCGGTCGTCGGAAACCAATAAGCGCCAAGAACAATCGCGCTGACTTCGCTCTCGCCGCCTGAGGCGAGTAGTGAGTCTGTCGGCCTGGGAGCGCCTTCGACCCAGTTAGCCGGCATCAGCTAGAAGGCTGGCCAATCGGACCCGGTCGCGGGGTCCGTGCGGCGAGATCAATCAGCGACTGGGCCCGTCACACCAACTTGCTCGCGTGAGCGGTGGGGCCGAGTAGAGGCACAGCGAGCTGCGCTCGGAGAAGCCCTGACAAACCGGCGAAGGACCCGGGTTCGATTCCCGGCACCTCCACCACCAGACGATGCGCCCCGGTCCACCGGACCGGGGCGCATCGTCGTGTCCGGACCGGTCGGCACTGGGGCGGCCGGGTCGCACGGGACAGGAGGGACGGACGGGACCGATGAGGCCCGTCCCGCCTCTGGACAGGGCGGACGTGCGGGTCCACCATCGCTGTACGCGGTCAGACGCGACGCGGGAGGTGCCCATGGTCACCGGTCCGATCCAGCAGCCGCCCACCCCGCCCGGAGGGCTCCGGCCGCCCGCCGCGCGCCGGCTCCCCGGCGCCCCGCCCGGGGACCTGCACCCGCTCGCCCGGGCGCTGGCCGTCGCGCCGGCCGGACCGCGCTGGCGGGAACGCTTCCTCGTGGGGCTCGGCCCCGTGCAACGGGGCTTCACGGAGCACGTCCGGGTCACCGAAGGGCCCGCCGGCCTCTACGCCGAGGTGCTCGGCCAGGCGCCCCGGCTGGAACGCGGGGTGCGCCTGCTGGCCCGGGAGCACGTCGCCATCACCGCCGCGCTGAGCGCCCTCCAGCAGGCGGCGGAACTGCCGGACGCCTCGCTCGACGACCTCCTCGGCCGGGCCGCGCACCTGCTACGGGCCCTGGCCCGGCACCGGCAGCGCGGCGCGGACCTGCTCTGGGAGGCGTACGAGACGGATCTCGGCGGAGAGACCTGACCAGGGGGAACCGGCGTGGGCGTACCGGCGTCCAACCCACATGCGCCGTACCGCCGCCCTGCTGGGCCTTCCGCTGTTGATGATCGTCGCCGGGTGCGCGCCGGCCGGCTCCGACCCGGCCGTCGACCCGGTCGACTCCGACCCGCGCCGCGACGCCTTCGCCCAGCGGGCCACCGAGGTGGCCGACTTGTGGCGACCGCTTCCGGCGTGGAAGTCCGGTTACGTGCCGATGCAGGACCCGACGGTGCTCGTCGGCGACCCGGGCTTCACCGGGGAGACCAAGATCGCCTTCCTCAACGGCTGGTACCGCGAGCAGGTCGACCTGCCTGTCGCGCAGCCCGCCGACGGCACCATCAAGTTTCCGGACGGCACGCTGACCGTCCCGCTGGTGAGCGCCGCCACCGCGTACGGGCAGCTCGACCAGGGCGATCCGCCGCCGTGCGACGGCCGCCCCAAGGACCCCGGGTCCAAGCTCCCCGGTGGCGGCCCCACCATCGAGCCGGGGCCCGACGGCCCGGTGAGCAGCAACTCGCAGACCGCCTGCGTCCCGCTGACGGTCACGGCCGTGAAGCTGGGCACCGCGCCGGTGCGCACCAGCCGGGGCGAGGCGCAGGTGCCGGCGTGGCTGTTCACGGTCGAGGAGATCACCGTGCCGGTGGCCCGGCTCGCCGTGGCGCCGCAGGCCGTCACCGCCCCGCCCGAGCCCGCCCCGCCCGCCGGCCCGGCCCCGGAGGGCCTGGTCGGTGCGCAGGACATCCAGTCCGTGAACGGCACCGAGCTGACCTGGCGGCTCGGCGTGGGCAGCTGCGACACCGGGATCACCCCGATGGTGCAGGAGCGCGACGATGTCGTGGTGGTGGGCGGCAGTGTGATCCGCGCCACCGGCGTGTGCAACGCGATGCTCAAGATGGAACCGGTCACCGCCACGCTGAAGGCGCCGCTGGGCGACCGGCCGATCCTCGACGTGCTCACCGGCACGCCGCTGCGCCTCGCGACGCGCTGACGGGAGCCACCGGGCGGCGGCTCACAGGAGCCGGGGCACCTCGGTGCTGACCGGCACCGGGAGCACCGTCGGGCCGTCGGCGCGCAGGCCGGCGGCCAGGGCGTCGCCGAGCTGCTCCGGGGTCTCCACGACGGTGGCCGTGCAGCCGTAGCCCCGGGCGATCGCGGTGATGTCCAGCCCCGGCAGGTCCAGCCCGGGCACCCCCGGGGTGTCCTTGAAGTCGGCGAAGGCCTTCAGGATGGCGTACTGCTGGTTGACCGGCACCACCACGACCAGCGGCAGGCGCAGCCGCGCGGCGGTCCAGAGCGCCTGCACCGAGTAGTGGAACGAGCCGTCCCCGATCACCGCGACCACCGGCCGCCCCCGGCCGGTGTCGCGCTGCGCGAGCGCGATGCCGACCGCCGCCGGCAGACCGTATCCGAGGCCGCCGCTGGCCATCGTGAAGTACGACCCAGGGCGGGTGGCGCGCAGCCGGCGGCGCAGCGCCGGCAGGCTGGACGGCGACTCCTGGACCAGGATCCCGTCGGCCGGCCAGTGCCGGGCCAGGGCCGCGAAGAGGGCGTCCGGGGCCAGCGGCAGCCCGTCCGCCGGCGGGGGCGGATCGGGGCGCGCCGGCGGCGCCGGCCGGTCCGCCGCCGGGAGCAGGTCGACCAGGGCGGCCAGGGCCAGCCCGGCGTCGGCGAGCAGGCTGTCGCCCACCGGCGCGCGGGCCGCCTCGTCCGGGTCGTCGGTGACGTGCAGCAGGCGGGCCCCGGCGGGCAGGTGGTCGCCCGGCACGTGCGGGTAGTAGCGGAAGACCGGCGCGCCGACCACCAGCACTGTGTCGTGCCCGTCCAGCGCCTCCGAGAGCGGCCCCATCGCGAACGGGAGCACCCCCCGGAAGTGCGGATGGTCCTCGGGGAAGGCGGCCCGCTCCGGCGCGGGCGCCGACCAGACCGGCGCGGCGAGCCGCTCCGCCAGCGCCACGGCGGCGGGCCAGCCCTCCGCCCGGTCCACGGCCGCGCCGAGCACCAGCGCGGGCGCGCTGCTGGCGGCCAGCACGGCGGCGAACTCGCGCAGCCGGCGCGGGTCGGGCGCGAACCGGGTCGCCACCGTCCGCACCGGCGGTGGCGGGTCGGCCGGCTGTGCCCAGTCGTCGAGGGGCAGCGAGAGGAAGACCGGCCCGGCGGGCGGCTGCACCGCCGTCGCGTACGCCCGCATCAACGCCGCCGGGACGTCCTGCGCGCGGACCGGCTCGTGGCTCCACTTCACGTACGGCTGGGGCAACTCGGTGGCCCGCCGGCTGGCCAGCCGGGGCTCGATCAGCAGCATCTCCCGGGTCTGCTGGCCGGCGGTGACGATCAGCGGGGTGCGGTTGTGCCACGCGGTGACCAGGTTGCCCATGCCGTTTCCCGTGCCGGGGGCGGTGTGCAGGTTGACGTGCGCCGCTCCGCCGGTGGCCTGGGCGTAGCCGTCCGCCATACCCACGGCCGACGCCTCGTGCAGGGCGAGCACGTAGTGGAAGTCGTCCGGGAAGTCGCGCAGGAACGGCTCCTCCGTGGAGCCGGGGTTGCCGAAGACCGTGGTCAGGCCGAGGGCCCGGAGCAGGTCGTACGTGGTATCGCGGACCGTAGCCATCGCCTCTGAATCTATCCGGATGACTCAGGCAACCAGGGCTTTTCGCCGCTGCTTCCTTGCACCTCAGGGGAGTGCGAAGGGGAGGGTGATGCCGTCCAGCGCGTGCCCGCAGGCGCAGTCCCGCTCGGCCGGTAGCGCGGCGACGGCCGCCAGCAGCAGGCCCCGCAGCCGGTCGGTGTTCTCCCCGAAGACCCGGAACACCTCCTCCTGCGTCACCGCGCCGCCGCCCTCCACGCCCGCGTCGAGGTCGGTGACCAGGGCGATCGAGGAGTAGCAGAGGGCCAGCTCGCGGGCCAGCACCGCCTCCGGGTGGCCGGTCATGTTGACCACCGTGCCGCCGATCGAGGCGTACCACCGCGACTCGGCACGGGTGGAGAAGCGCGGGCCCTCGACCACCACCACCGTCCCGCCGTCCACCGCGGGCACGTCCCGGCCGGCCGCGGCGGCCAGCAGCGTACGCCGGCCCGAGGGGCAGTACGGGTCGGCGAAGGAGACGTGCACCGCGCCCCGGTCGTAGTAGGTATGCCTCCGTCCGCTGGTGCGGTCGATCAGCTGGTCGGGCACCACGAACGTGCCCGGCCCGAGGTCCGGCCGCAGACCGCCCACGGCGCAGGGGGCGAGCACCTGGCGTACGCCGAGGGAGCGCAGCGCCCAGAGGTTGGCCCGGTAGGGGATCAGGTGCGGCGGGTGGCGGTGGTCCCGGCCGTGACGGGGCAGGAACGCCACCCGCCGGCCGCTGACCTCGGCGATCGTGACGGCGTCGGACGGCGGCCCGTAGGGCGTCTCCACCACGTGCTCGGTCGCGTTGTCGAGCAACGCGTAGAGCCCCGAACCGCCGATCACCGCGAGTTCCGCCGTGGGACCCATCGGCCCTCCCTCGTGTCCGCCGATCTACCGCACGTCAGACCTTAGCCACCGCCCCGGGGGCAAGCTATGGTGCCAGGCATGGCGTTCACAGCGCGGATGACACCGGTGCCCCCGGGCGTCCCGGTCCGGTCGGTCTGACGGGTGTCCGGCATGCAGGGAGAGGGGCAGGCGATCGGCGGGCGGGCGACGGGGTCGATGACCGGGCGGCTGCTGGTCGCGACGCCGGCGCTGAAGGACCCGAACTTCGACCGTACGGTGGTGCTGCTGGTGGCGCACGAGCCCGGCGGCGCCCTCGGTGTGGTGCTCAACCGGGCCACCGAGGTGCCGGTCGCCGACGTGCTCGGCGACTGGAGCGACCTGGCCCGCGACCCGGCGGTGCTCTTCGAGGGCGGCCCCGTGCAGCCCGACTCGGCGATCTGCCTGGCCCGGATGCGCCACCCGGTGCAGCGGCTCAGGGGATTCCACCAGGTCTCCGGGGCGGTCGGGACCCTCGACCTCTCCGTCGACCCGGGGCCGCTGCGGGAGGGCATCACCGGCATCCGGGTCTTCGCCGGCTACTCCGGTTGGGGCACGGGGCAGTTGGAGCAGGAGATCGAGGACGGCTCCTGGTTCGTGCTGGACGCGTTGCCCGGCGACGCCTTCGTGGACCGGCCGGACGACCTGTGGCCGATGGTGCTGCGCCGCCAGGGCGGCATGATGGCGGCGGTCGCGCACTTCCCGCCGGACGTGGCGCTCAACTGAGCCGCGCGGGGTGGGCCCCCGCGAGATGACCATGCGGCGGGCGCTGTGTATAGTTCTCTCGTGCCCGGGTGACCGGGACGAGGCAAGGGGCCGTGGCGCAGCTGGTAGCGCACCACACTGGCAGTGTGGGGGTCAGGGGTTCGAGTCCCCTCGGCTCCACCCTTGTTTTTCAGGTGAGCGGCCTGGTCGAGAGTGATTCGACCAGGCCGCTGATCTGTTCTCCGGCCGGTCAGGCGGCGCGGCGGGCGCGGCGGCGGGCCTGCATGAAGGCGGTGTCTCCGCGTACGCCGTCCCACCAGCCCCACGGAACGCCTGTCACGTACCGGCCGATCGAGGCGAAGACCGGCGCGGCGTCGGCGTCGCGGCCGGTGCGCGCCAGCCCGTACGCCAGGATGTTCGCGTCGTTCAGCCAGTCGGCGTGCCGGGTGGCCGGCTGGTGGAACCACCGGGACAGCGCGTTGTCGAGATCCGACTGCATGACCGGGTCCTGCCGCCACCGCTCGCTGACCTCACCGGCGGCGCTGCCCTGGGACGCGCGCTCCTGCTCCCACAGCGCCCACTCGGCGGCGGCCTGTACCGGCAGCACGTGCAGCGGGGACCCCACGGGTGCCGCTTCCGCGACCGACCGGGCGAAGCCGAACATCGCCTCGTGCGAGCCGCTCCACTTCCTGCAGTGGTAGGTCAGCTTGAGCATGTGCCCCTCCCGATGCCAGGGGTCGCGCCGGGTCAGCTCACGCCACGTCTCCTCGACGTCCTCCCGTGGCGTGCTCTGGCCGATCATCAGGTCCAACAGGTTCACGTACGGCGTGGGGTCCTCGGGGGCGAGCCGCATCGCCAGATCGTTCACCTGCCGGGCCAGTTGCAGCAGGCGGTTGAACTCGGTCCACTGCGCCGGGCGGACGCTGGCGGCCCAGTCCCCGCCGCGCACCTCCCAGGCCCGTGCCACCAGGGACCGGGCACGTAAGAGTTGCGCATCCGGACTGGTGGGCGTGCGCGCCGCCCAGCGGTCGGTCCAGGCGGCCGAGGTGTCGACCCGGCCGGTCGCGGGGTCGACCCGGGAGCCCAGCCCACCGGCGGTCGACTCGGCCATGACGCGGACGTACCGCGCCCGACGGTCGTGGTCACCTCGGGTGGCAGCCAGAGCCTTCCGGGCGGACTCGGTGTCGGAGCCGTACCGCGCCTGCGTGCACGCCTCGCGCAGCACGGCGTCGTCCTGGGCCGGGTTCGTATCGATCTGGCGGGTGAGCAGCCGCCACACGGTCGAGATCACAATCCTGGATGGTAGGCGTCGGCTGGTGTCCTCCTCGGGCCCGGACCTGGTCCCCTCAGGAATAGGGGTCCTGTCGCACAAGTGAGGCGTTGTCGCCCACCGGGCCTTCTGTCACGATCGCCCCACTGGAGGCCTTTCCCCCGCCGGGTGGTTGGGCCCGATCCTGTGCGGCCAGCGAAGGAGCCGATGGTGGACCACCCCCACGCGTTGACAGCCGAGCAACTGGACCAGTTCCGGCGCGACGGGCACCTGATCCTGCGGGGCGTGCTCCCGACCGGGACGCTGGACGCGCTGCACGGCTCGTTCAGCCGCGTCGTGGACCACCTCGCCCGGCAGTGGCAGGAGCGCGGGGTGATCACGGAGACCTTCGCGGACCTGCCGTACGACCAGCGCTACCTGCGCCTGATCGAGTCCAGCCAGGTCCGCGTACCGGCCGCCTGGCGGCGGATCCTGGTGGGCCGGCCGGTGTACGACCTGTGGCGCACCCCCGAGCTGCTCGGCCCGGTGCGCAGCCTGATCGGCGACGAGGTCTACGCGCACGGTGTCTGGAACGCCCGGCCGCGCGACCCCCACGGCCGCACCCAGCAGGTCGCCTGGCACCAGGACGCCTACTACTACAAGGGTTGGGACGCCTCAAGCGGGCCGCTGCTGTCGGTGTGGATCCCGCTGGTGCCCGTCGACGAGGACACCGCCTGCCTCCAGTTCGTCACCGGCTCGCACACCCGTGGCTGGATCTCCCGCGACCGCCTGCCCAACGGCGAGTACGGCACGTCGGACGAGGCCGTCGGGGACGGCCCCGTCAGCACCGCCCGGATGGAGCCCGGCGACGTGGTGATCTTCACGGACACCACGCTGCACCGCTCGACGCCCAACGTGTCGGACCGCATCCGGTGGAACATCGACATCCGGTTCGCCCCGGCGGTCGACGAGGTGATCGGGAACTCGCCGCGCGGCTACCGCTGCTTCAGCGCCGCCGACCCGGCACAGGTCGAGTCGTTCGAGACCTGGGCCGGCCGGTACCGGTACGAGCCGGAGGACCTGCTGACGGAGCTGACGAACTTCGAGGAGGGCTACGACCTCGACGTGCTCAGGGCGTTCTCCCGCGCGTCGCCGTACGCCGACATCTACTGACCGGAGTTTCCGGGAAGCCCCGGCGTGGGGACGGTATCTCGCCGATCCGCCCGCGCCGGGCTTCTGCGTTTCTGCCCGGGTCGCCACCTACCGCAGATGGTCCAGCAGGTCGGACCTGCGCTCCGGCCGGGTGTGCTCCAGCGCGGGACAAGCTGCCCACAGTAGGGGCGCACTCCACCCTCCGCCCGTGCGGAAGTTCCGGCGGTCGTGCCGGCGGCGGAGTGATCCGGTGGGCCCTACCTCTCTCGCGGTCAAGCATGGCTGGAGGAGCTCTTGAGTCTGGCGGAACCATCTGTGAAGAGGGGGCAGGCACTGTCGCTGAAGCAGATTGGTCCTTCAGGAAGGCATTCATGCGACGCAGCCGCACCAGGGTCGCCGTACGGCCCCTGCCCACCATCCTCGCCATGGTCCTCGCTCCGGCACTTCTCGGCGCCGGCGTCGTCACGGCACCCAGCATGGCCAGTGCCGACGAAAACCCGAATCCAGCTCGAATCACCGACGCCTCGTGGTGGCTCATGGAGGAGCTGATCAAGCTCGAACCAGGCTCCGAAAACGGCGGGATCTACGCCGCCAAGTCGGGCTATCACAACACCCGCGCAGCCAATGACCCAAGTAACTACTCCGTCCGAGACAGCGAGGACCAGGGCGGCCCGTCGGACAAGGCCGCCGCCTACGACTGGACCTTCCCGGAAGCGCAGAGCCTGGAGCTGTTGGCCGACGGGGTCGGCCCGAATCCAGATCTGCACCTACCCTCAGGCGACCTGGCTGCCACCTCGGACTACAGCAACATCGCCCGTTACTCCAGCCGCCTCATGGCCTCGGGCAAGGATTCGAGCGATCCGCGTCTGGACGGATGGCGGGAGTTCTACGGGCAGACCGACACCGACAACACGGTGGAGGGCTGGGACTTCCGGTACGACGTCGCGGTGTCGTCCGATCCGTCTCATCTGTGGCACATCCACCTCAGCGAGGACCGGAACAAGGTCACGAGCTTCGACAACAAGGAGGCCCTGCTCAGCGTGCTCCGCGGAGAAACCGTCGAGCAGTGGCGGAACGGCGTTGCCGGTTCGTCGGATGACGTGTCGCGGGACGGGGTGGTGGTGTCGTCCACCGGCCGGGTGTCGGTGTATGTGGTGCGGGCTGACGGGGACGTCTGGGGTCGCAGTCAGGGAACCGCGGGTGGCACGTTCAACCCGTGGCAGCGGTTGTCGACCGGGGGTGGGTTCGCTGGTCGGGTGGCGGTGTTGCGTGATGACGATGATCGGGTGGCGTTGTATGTACGGCGTGGCGAGGCGATCTACGGGACCAGCCAGCGTGAGACGGGTGGGGCGTTCAGCGCGTGGATCGCGATCGGTTCCGGCTCTCCGGCGGTGACAGGGGATCCCCGGGCGGTGTACGCGAGTCAGGGCAGGATCGCGATCTACGCCACGACCAGTGGTGGGGATGTGGCCGGCGTGACGCAGACCCAGGCCGGTGGCGCGTTCGGTTCGTGGCAGCAGTTGACCACGGGTGGTGGGTACGCGGGCAAGCCGACGGCGTTGGTCGACGCCCAGCAGCGGGTGGCGTTGTACGTGCGGCGCAACGGCACGGTCTACGGGGCCAGCCAGAGCGCGCCGAACGGGCCGTTCGGTGGGTGGAATCCGAGGGGTACGGGTGGGTCGGGGATTGCCAGCGATCCCACCGCCGTGCACGCCGTCGGGGGGCGGATCGCGATCTACGCGACCAGCACGAGCGGCAACGTGGTCGGAGTCAACCAGACCACCGCTGGTGGCGGGTTCGGTGCCTGGCAGGTCCTCACCACGACCGGCGGGTACGCGGGCGTCCCGGCCGTGCTCGTCGACGACGACAGTCGGGTGGCGATCTATGCCCGCCGTGGTGAGACCATCTACGGTGCCAGTCAGCCCCGGGCTGGCGGTGTGTTCGGCACCTGGGCCGCTCGTGGTACGGACAGTCCGGTGATCACCGGCGATCCGACCGCCGTCTACGCCGTCGGCCGACGTATCGCCATCTACGCAGCCTCCACCGGTGACACGCTCGGCGGCGTCAACCAGGTGGAAGCCGGCGGTACCTTCGGCAGATGGAGCGTCCTCTGACGTAGGGGATCGAGGCCCAGTCCGATCCGGGTAGGTCGTGAGCGGGACGCTCACGACCTACCCGTGTGGAGGGGCCAGAGCTGATCAGGGGTGACTCAGAATCCGCTGCGGACGCGGCACCCCGGTCCGGCGACCGCGTCGCGTAGAGGGCCCCGCTAGGCGCACGTCGTCTCCGGCGACGCGCCGGACGTTTTCACGTCCGTGCCGGCGTTGTCCCCGGTGCGCCACCTTGGGCGGCCCGGTTTCCGGAACAACACCGGTGGGCGTCACCAGCTCCGGTATGGGCATCTCCAGGTTCAGCTCCCTGGCACGCACGGTGGTCGCCGCGCACGTCGCGCGCTCGGCAGCCAGCTACGCCGCCGGATCGCTCAGTGTCCTCGTCCGAAGGCGCGCGTCGACGGTCAGACCCGCGCCGGCTGCCGGGTGGGTGGCGCGCCGTCGTCCCGCGCTGCGTCGAGCAGCAGCCTCCAGCCGGCAACCACCCGTGCCACGACTGCGCGCGCGGGCGGACCCTCGCCGGACGCCCGCTCGCGGCCGTAGATGCGTACCAGGTCGGGCAGTCGGTAGCGGGCCTGTCCGACCTCGTCGATCCGGACGAGATCCACCAGACATGCGTCGACCAGCCCCTCCATCACACGCTCGGCCTCAGCGGGCGACACGCTCATCGCGGCGGCCAAGATCCACGAGGGGAATTCGCCGACGCCGAGCTGAGCGGAGACCCCGAGCGCGGCGCGCTGCTGCCGGTCCAGGTGACGGTAGCTGCGGTGGATGCTGCCGCGGACGTTCTGGTCGCCGGCGCTGAGCTCGTCGAGACGCAGCCGCTCATCGGCCAACCGGTCGGCCAGCAGCCGTACAGGCCACGGCTCTCGACTGGCGAGCCGAGAGCCGGCGATTCGGAGGGCGAGCGGTAAGCCGCTGCACATTCGTAGCACCTGCTGGACCGCCTCCGGCTCGGCGGTGGCCCGTCGTGGGCCGATCAGCGAGGCGAGGAGGACCCGGGCGTCGACGTCCGGCATCGCGTCGAGTTCGGTGACGCGGCACCCGGCGAGGCCGGTGAGGCGGCGGCGGGCGGTCACCAGGACGCCACACGTGGCCGTTCCGGGAAGGAGAGGACGGATCTGCCGTTCGTCGCGGGCGTCGTCGAGTACGACGAGCATCCGCCGGCCGGCGAGCAGGGTGCGGTACCGCGCGGCCCGCTCGACGGTGCTGGCCGGCAGGCGGTCGTCGGCCGGGGCGAGGGCCCGGAGGAAGCGACCCAGGATCGTGAAGGGTTCGGCGGGCGCGTCGTCGAGGCCACGCAGGTCCGCGTAGAGCTGGCCGTCCCCGTACCGCGTGGTGACCACGTGCGCGACGTGCGCGGCCAGGGCGGTCTTCCCCGACCCTGCGGGACCGACCACCAGCTGTACCAGTGCCTGCCCGTTGGCGGGGGTCCGGGCGAGCGCCGTGGTCAGCTGCGTCGCCTCGATGGCACGCCCGGTGAAGTCAGCCGGGGCGGCCGGCAACTGGGCGGGCACGTGGACCGGCGGTCCGTGGTGGCGCGCCCCGCCCGGCGGCGGCTCGTCCCATCGGCCCGGCGCGGCTGTGGGCTCGCTTTCGGAGCCACCGCGCAGGATACGTGTGTGGAGCGTCCGCAGCCCGGTTCCCGGTTCGACGCCGAACTCCTCCACCAGGTTCCGGCGGCCGTCCCGATAGACGGTCAACGCCTCGGACTGCCTCCCCAGACCGTACAGAGCGGTCATGAGCTGCCCACGCAGCCGTTCCCGGAACGGATGGCGCCGGACGAGGTCCATCAGTTCGGCGGCCACGTCGGACAGTTGGTCGAGCGCGAGGTCCGCGCCGATGCGTTCCTCCACCGCGGTGAGCCGCAGCTCTTCGAGACGGGCTGCCTCACCGCTGAGGAGGTCGCTGTCGACGCCGCCGAGAGCGGGACCGCGCCAGTGTGCCAGGGCCCGGCGTAGAAGGCGGGCGGCCTCGTCGTTCCGACCTTCGCCGGTTGCCTGCCGCGCCGCGCCGAGCAGCTCCTCGAAGACGTCGCGGTCAAGCATGCCGGGAGCGAGGCGCAGGGCGTATCCGGGGGGCGTGGTGGTGATGCTCGCCCTGCCTGCCAGGGGCCTGAGAAGCTGGCGGAGGCCCGACACGTACGTCTGCAGGATGGCCCGGGCCCGGCTCGGTGGACGCGGTCCCCAAAGCACCTCGAACAGGCGCTCCGTGGGCACCACCTGGCCGTGGTGAACGAGCAGCGCGGCGAGCAGAGTGCGCGGCTTCGTTCCGCCGAGGGGTACCCCCTGGCCATCGAGGCGCATCTCCACTGGTCCCAGGACATTGAACTCCAATTAGCTCTCCCCCGTTTCGCCGCAGTCGTCCGGGCGGGGGAGATCGCGACCGCGACTCGAACTCGCCTCGGCTCTGCGGCCAGTTCTCTGGACTCAGGTCAGCGGATCGAAGCCATCCATCCACGTGAGTCTGGCCAAGATACCCTCGCCCTGCGACTCATTGTCAACATTGGCTAACCTCCTGTGCTCGGTCGTCGCGCCGGTTCTCGCCGTGGCGTCCACCAGACTTTGCTCCGGTGGCGCGAGCATTCATGGGGTACGGGGGCCGAGGTGGCGCTCGATCTCGGCCAGTTCCTCGGCGCCGAGGTCGAGGTAGTCCAGGGCGGCGATGTTCGCCTCCAGCTGTGGCACGCTGCTCGCCCCGATGATCACGCTGGTCATCCGCGGGTCGCGCAGCGCCCAGGCGAGCGCGAGCTGGGCCAGCGACTGGCCGCGTCGCTCGGCGATCGCGCCGAGCGCCCGGATGGTGGCCATCTTCTCCTCGCCGAGGTCGCTCTCGCTGAGGAAGACGCTGGTGCGCACCCGGGAGTCCGCCGGGATGCCGCCCAGGTAGCGGTCGGTGAGCAGGCCCTGGGCGAGCGGGCTGTACGCGATGCAGCCCGCGCCGACGCGCTCCAGCGTGTCCAGCAGGCCGTCGTGCTCCGTCCAGCGGTTGAGCATCGAGTACGACGGCTGGTTGATCAGCAGCGGCGTACCCAGGTCGCGCAGGATCGCCGCGGCCCGCTCAGTCTGCGCGGAGTCGTAGTTGGAGACGCCGACGTAGAGCGCCTTGCCGGCCCGGACGACGGCGTCCAGGGCGCCCATCGTCTCCTCCAGCGGGGTGTCCGGGTCGAAACGGTGCGAGTAGAAGATGTCGACGTGGTCCAGCCCGAGGCGGCGCAGCGACTGGTCCAGCGAGGAGACCAGGTACTTGCGGGAGCCCCACTCGCCGTACGGGCCGGGCCACATCAGGTAGCCGGCCTTCGTGGAGACGACGAGTTCGTCCCGGTACGGCCGCAGGTCGGTGGCGAGCATCCGGCCGAAGTTCTCCTCGGCGCTGCCCGGCGGCGGTCCGTAGTTGTTGGCCAGGTCGAAGTGGGTGACCCCGAGGTCGAAGGCGCGGCGGACGACGTCGCGCTGCCGCTCGTACGGCCGGTCCGGGCCGAAGTTGTGCCACAGCCCGAGCGAGATGGCGGGCAGCCGCAGTCCGCTGCGCCCGCTGCGCCGGTAGGTCATCTGGTCGTAGCGCTCATCCGCGGCGAGGTAGGTCACGGTCACCGACCCTATCCCCGCCGGTGGCGGGCGTGCGCGGCGAACGGGCCTGCGACAACGGACGCCGGGGTAGTTTCGGGACCATGCGCTTCGTCCCGCTCGACACCCCCAAGCCCCTGTCCAAGATCGGCCTCGGCACCTGGCAGTTCGGGTCCCGGGAGTGGGGCTACGGCCCCGAGTACGAGCGCCGGGCCGCCGACATCGTCCGGCGCGCCGTCGACCTCGGCATCACCGTCTTCGACACCGCCGAGCTGTACGGCTTCGGCCGCAGCGAGCGGATCCTCGGCGAGGCGCTCGGCGACGACCGGCCGAAGGTCGTGATCGCCACCAAGATCCTGCCGATCCTGCCGGTCGCCCCGGTGGTGCAGCAGCGGGCGGTCGCCTCGGCCGCGCGGCTCGGCGTCACCCACCTCGACCTCTACCAGGTGCACCAGGCCAACCCGCTGGTCGCCGACCACACCACCATGCGCGGCATGCGGGCGTTGCAGGACGTCGGGCTGGTCGGCGAGGTCGGCGTCAGCAACTACGGCCTGCGCCGCTGGCAGGTCGCCGAGGCGGCGCTCGGCCGGCGGGTGCTCAGCAACCAGGTCCGCTACAGCATGGTCGACCGCGGGCCCGAGCACGACCTGCTGCCGTACGCGAAGCAGGCCGGCCGCGTCGTCATCGCGTACAGCCCGCTGGCCCAGGGCTTCCTCTCCGGCCGGTACGACGCGAAGAACCCGCCGAGCGGGGCGGTACGCCGGGCCAACCCGTACTTCCTGCCGGAGAACCTGGAGCGCGGCGCGACGCTGATCGAGACCCTGCGGCAGGTGGCCGACGCGCACGACGCCACGCCCAGCCAGATCGCCCTCGCCTACCTGCTGCGCCACCCGAACGTGCTGGCCATCCCCGGCGCGTCCGGCGTGGAACAGGTCGAACGCAACGCGGCTGCCGCCGACATCGACCTGGCCGACGACGAACACGCCGCGCTGGCCCGCGCGGCGAAGGAGTTCCGCCCGATCACCGGCCTGGCGGCGGCGCCCCGCCTGCTGCGGGCCCGAGCCGGAAGGTGAGCCGATGGACGACATCACCGCGCTGATCCTCGACGACCACGCGGCCTTCCGACGGGGCTTCGCCCGCCTCGACGACGCCCGCGACGAGCACGAGCTGCTGGCGATCTGGGACGCGCTCGCCCTGCACCTGGACGTGCACGCCGAGGCGGAGGAGGCGATCCTCTACCCGCACCTGGTGCGCCACGGCGACGACGGCGAGGCCGAGACCGCCGACGCGATCGGCGACCACAACAAGATCCGTGACGCCGTCGCCGAGTCCAAGCTGCACCCGGTGGGCTCCGACGAGTGGTGGGCGGCGGTGCGTACCGCCCGCCGGGAGAACAGCGAGCACCTCGCCGAGGAGGAGGACGAGGCGCTGCCCGACTTCCGCCGGCACGCGAGCGTCGAGCTGCGGGCCGAGCTGGGCCGCCGCTGGCTGACCTTCCACGGCGAGCACAAGTTCGGCCGCGACCTGGCCTTCGCCGACAAGGACCCGCAGCGCTACGTCGACGAACACCGCCGCTGAGCGGAGCGCCGATCTCCCCGACGCGGGGGAGTCGGCCCGGGGCGCGACCGGGACAGAATGGGCCGGTGAAGCCCCGCACGGTCCTCGCCCCGCTGACGGCCGGCAGCACCTGGCGGCGTGGCGTGTTCCTGCTGCTCGGCGGGGTGCTCGCGCTGCCGTACGCGCTGCTGGTGGTGGCCTTCGCCCAGCTGCTGACCCGGTCGGACATCCCTCGGCCGCTGGTGCTGGCGCTGCTCGGCGTCGCGGCGGTCATCGCGGCGGTCCCGGTCTTCCTCGACGGCCCCCGGGCACTGGAGATCGCCGCCGCGCGGACCCTGCTCGGCGTCGACCTGCCGGACCCGGCCCCCGGGCACGTGGCCGACCGGGAGACCCGGCTGCGCTCGGCGCTCTGGATCGGGCTGCACCTGGTCAGCGGCGGGCTGGTGGTGGCCGCCCTGTTCAGCGCCGTGCCGATGGCGCTCGCCTTCATCGGGCAGCAGTTCGGGCTCGACACCGGCGTGACCGGCGGCGACCGGTTCGGGCCGCTCGACGGGCGGGACACCGGCTGGCTGACCCTCGCCGGCGTCGTCGTGCTGGTGGCGCTCGGCTACGCCGTGGCCGGGCTGGGCGCGCTGGCGGTGTCGATGGCCCCGGTGCTGCTCGGCCCGGCCCAGGCGGAACGGATCGCGGCCCTGGAGGCGCACACCGCCCGGCTCGCCGAACGCAACCGGCTGGCCCGGGAACTGCACGACTCGGTGGGCCACGCCCTCACCGTCGCCACCCTCCAGGCCGGGGCCGCCCGCGAGCTGCTCGACCGGGACCCGGAGTTCGTCCGGCGCGCGCTGGGCGCGATCGAGGAGGCCGGGCGGACCGCCATGGACGACCTCGACCACGTGCTGGGACTGCTCCGGGAGCCCGACGGCCGGCGGGCCGCGCCAGCGCCGCAGCGTACGCTCGCCGACCTGGACCGGCTGGTGGCCGACACCCGCGCGGCCGGCCTGCCGGTCGACGCCCGGCGTACCGGCGACCCGGCCGACCTGCCGGCGGCGGTCTCCCGGGAGGGCTACCGGATCGTCCAGGAGGGGCTGACCAACGCGGCCCGGTACGGGCGGGGACCGGTCACGCTGCGCCTCGACGTGCACGCCGACGCGCTGGAGCTGGAGCTGGACAACGCGGTCAGCCGGCGCCGCCGCGCCGACCCGGGGCGGGGCGGCCGGGGCCTGGACGGGATGCGGGAGCGGGTGCTGCTGCTCGGCGGCCGGCTGACCGTCGGGCCGGACGGCGACCGCTGGCGCATCCGGGTGCGACTGCCGTTCGAGGGGACCTGATGACGACCGGAACCGCGACGACCACCGGCGTGCTGATCGTCGACGACGACGAGCTGATCCGGGTCGGGCTGCGGGCCATCCTCGACGCCCAGCCCGACCTGCGGGTGCTGGGCGAGGCCGCCGACGGTGCGGAGGTGCCGCCGCTGGTCGCCCGGCTGCGCCCCCGGGTGGTGCTGATGGACGTGCGGATGCCCGGCATCGACGGCATCCAGGCCACCCGGCGGCTGCTCGCCACCTCCGCCGACCCGCCCCGGGTGCTGGTGGTGACGACGTTCGCCAACGACGAGTACGTCTACGACGCGCTCCGCGCCGGAGCGAGCGGGTTCCTGCTCAAGCGGGCCCGGCCCGCCGAGGTGGTGGAGGCGGTCCGGGTCGTCGCGCGGGGTGAGTCGCTGCTCTTCCCCGCCGCCATCCGCCGCCTCGCCGGGGCGTACGGGGGGCGGGGCGCCGACCGGCTGACGGCCGCCCGGCTCACCGAACGGGAGGCCGAGGTGCTGCGGCTGATGACCACCGGGCTGTCCAACCCGGAGATCGCCGCGCACCTGGTGGTCGGGGTGGAGACGGTGAAGACCCACGTCGGCAACGTGCTGGCCAAGCTCGGCGTCCGCGACCGCACCCAGGCGGTGATCGCCGCGTACGAGTCGGGGTTCGTCACCCCGTCGGGCTGAGCGTTCCCTCCCGAGGGGGAGCCGGTTCACCGCCGCACGGGAGGGCCGGCGAGGCCCCCCGGCCGAGGCTGGGAAGCATGACGACGACCAACGTTCCCACCCATCGTCCGGCCCCGGGCCGGCTGGACCGGCTCGCCCCGCTGGCCGCCGGCTGGCTCGGCCTCTGGGGGCTGCTCGCCCTGGTCTCCGCCGTCACCGGTGCCGGCTACCCCTTCGGGGCGAACGATCCGGTCGACGGCGAGGCCAACCTGCTCCGGCTGGTCCCCACCGACGTCGGCGCGCCGCTGTTCGCCGTGCTGCTGCTCGGCGCCGCGGTGGCCGCGCTCGCCATGACCGGTCCGGCCCGCCGCCGGGCCCGACCGCTGAACACCCTGCTGCCGGCGTACGCCTGGACTGTCGCGTTCCTGCTCGCCGTCGTCGTGCCGGACGTGAAGGTGCTGGTCATCCTCGGCTACCTCCCGATCCTGATCGTCGGCGCGCCGTTCGGCTGGCCGCCGGTGGACTACGCCGACGTGTTCACCTGGGCGCTGTTCGCGCGGTGCGCGGCCATGGTCGGCGGGGTGCTGCTGGCCGGGGCGGTGCTGCGCTGGCAGCGGCGCACCGCAGGCGCCTGCCCGACGTGCGGGCGCGACGGCGCCGACCACGGCTGGACCTCGCCCGCCTCGGCCGCCCGCTGGGGGCGCGTGGCGGCCTGGACCGCGGCCATCGTCCCCGCCCTGTACGCGATCACCCGGCTCGCCTGGGCGGTCGGCGTCCCGCTCGGCATCGAGCGGTCGTTCCTCGACGAGATGCGCGACTCCGGGCTGGTCTGGGCGGGCGCCGGGCTGGGCGGCTTCGCCCTGGTGGGCGCGGTCCTCACCCTCGGGCTGGTGCAGCGGTGGGGCGAACGGTTTCCGCGCTGGACGATCGGCCTGGCCGGGCGCCCGGTGCCGGTCCGGCTGGCCGTCGTCCCGGCGACGCTGGTGGCGGTGGCGGTCACCGCGGCGAGTCTCGGCCTGCTCGCCACCCCCGCCTTCTGGGACTTCTCGGGTGGGTTCAGCCTCGCCACCGCGCCGATGCTGCTCTGGCCGTTCTGGGGCGTCGCGCTCGGCGCCGCCACGTACGCGTACCACCTGCGCCGCCGGGGCACCTGCCGGAGCTGCGGACAGGGCTGAGACGGGGGTGCCCGGTCGACGGACCGGGCACCCCCGCTCCCGTGAGCTAGCGTTGGTCGGGTGACTGCGCCTTCCCCGGTTACCCCGGCACCTCCGGCCGACCTGCCCGGCACGCTCGGCGCGCTGCGGGCGGCCGGCCACGCGTACCGCACGGTCAAGCAGGAACTCCGCGACAACCTCCTGGCCCGGATGCGTTCCGGCGCCGACCGCTTCCCCGGCATCGTCGGCTACGACGACACGGTGCTGCCCGAGGTCGAGCGGGCACTGCTCGCCGGGCACGACATGGTGCTGCTCGGCGAGCGGGGCCAGGGCAAGACCCGGCTCATCCGCTCGCTCGTCGGCCTGCTCGACGAGTGGACCCCGGTGATCGCCGGCTCGGTGCTCAACGAGCACCCGCTGCACCCGCTCACCCCCAGCTCCCGGGCGCTGGTCGCCGAGGCCGGCGACGACCTGCCGGTGGCGTGGCTGCACCGCTCGATGCGCTACGGCGAGAAGCTGGCCACCCCGGACACCAGCGTCGGCGACCTGATCGGCGACGTCGACCCGATCCGGATCGCCCAGGGGCGCACCCTCGGCGACCCGGAGACGATCCACTTCGGCCTCGTCCCGCGTACCAACCGGGGCATCTTCGCCGTCAACGAGCTGCCGGACCTGGCCGAGCGGATCCAGGTGGCGCTGCTCAACGTGCTGGAGGAGCGGGACATCCAGGTCCGCGGCTACCAGCTGAGGCTGCCGCTGGACCTGTTCCTGGTGGCCAGCGCCAACCCGGAGGACTACACCAACCGGGGCCGGATCATCACCCCGCTGAAGGACCGCTTCGGCGCCGAGGTGCGTACCCACTACCCGGTCGACCTCGACCTGGAGCTGGCCCTCATCCGGCAGGAGGCCGACCTGGTCGCCGAGGTGCCGGAGCACGTGCTGGAGGTCCTGGCGCGGTTCGCCCGCGCGGTACGCGAGTCGCCGTCGGTGGACCCGCGTTCGGGGGTCTCCGCCCGGTTCGCCATCGCCGCCGCCGAGACGGTCGCCGCCGCCGCGCTGCGCCGCGCCGGCCTGCTGGCCGCCGCGGGCACGGTGCCCCCCGCCGAGCGGTCAGGAAGGGCACCTTCCACATCAGAAAGCGATAGCAAGGTGCCCTTCCTTTCATCCGAGCAGGCGGTGGCGCGGGTGGGGGACGCGGTTTCCGTGACGAGCACCCTGCGCGGGAAGGTCGAGTTCGAGAGCGGCGAGGAGGGCCGGGAGGTCGAGATCCTCGGCCACCTGCTGCGCACCGCGACCGCCGAGACGTTCCGGGCCCGGCTGGCGGGACTGGACCTCTCCGGCTTCACCGCTCTCGTCGACGAGGACGCGGTCATCGAGACCGGCGAGCTGGTCAGCTCAGCCGAGCTGCTGCGCCAGGTGGGCACCGTGCCCGGCCTGGCCAAGGCACTGGACCGGCTCGGGCTGGGCGACGCGCCCACCAAGGAGCAGGTCGCGGCCGGCGTGGAGTTCGTCCTGGAGGGGCTGCACCTGACCCGCCGGCTCGGCAAGGACGTCACCGACTCCGGCCGGACCCGCTACGGCGGCCGGGCCTGAGCATGGCCGGCGACCGGTTCCGGTACGGGCAGTGGCGGGGCGGCCCCGACCCGCTCGCGCCCCCGTACGACGTGCGGGGGGCGGTGGACGCCGTCGGCGCCGAGGTGCTGGCCGGCGGCAGTCTCCGGGAGGCGCTGCGGAACCTGCTGCGGCAGGGGCCCCGGGGGCGCGGCGGCCTCGACGACCTCGCCGCCCGGGCCAGGCGGCTGCGCCGGGAGGCGTTGCGCCGGGGCGACCTGGACGGGGCGGTCACCCGGGCCCGGGCCCTGCTCGACCAGGCGCTCGCCGCCGAGCGGGACGAGCTGCGCGGGCGCGACGGCGACGACGCGCGGTTCGCCGAGGCGGTGCTGGACAACCTGCCCCGCTCGACGGCCCGCGCCGTGGAGGAGCTGACCGGCTACCGGTGGAGCAGCGACGAGGCCCGCGGGACGTACCAGCGGATCCTCGACGGGCTGCGCGACGACGTGCTCGGCCAGCGCTTCGCCGGGCTGCGCGACGCGGTACGCGCCTCGGCGGACCCGGCCGCGCAGCAGCGGCTGGCCGAGATGATGCGCGACCTGAACGACCTGCTGGCCCGGCACGCCCGGTCGGAGGACACCACCGACGCCTTCGCCGAGTTCATGCGTCGGCACGGCGCGTTCTTCCCCGAGCAGCCGGCCGACGTCGACGAGCTGGTCGACGTGCTGGCCCGGCGCTCGGCCGCCGGTGAGCGGCTGATGCGCTCGCTCTCCGACCGCCAGCGTGAGGAGCTGGCCGGCCTGATGCGGCAGTCGCTCGGCGACCGGCTCGCCGGGGAGCTGTCCGCGCTGGACGCCAACCTCCGGGCGCTCCGCCCCGACCTGCACCGGGGCCCGGGCGAGCGGGTGCGGGGCGAGCGGCCGCTCGGCTACGGCGAGGCCACCGGCGCGCTCGGCGAGATCGCCGAGCTGGACGAGCTGCTGGACCAGCTCGACCAGGAGCATGCGGGCGCCACCCTGGACGACGTCGACGTCGACGCGGTGGCCCGGACGCTGGGCCGCGACGCCGCTGACGACGTACGCCGGCTGCGGGAGCTGGAGCGGGAGCTGCGCCGGCAGGGTTGGGTGAGCCGGGACGCCGACGGGCTGACCCTGAGCCCGAAGGCGCTGCGCCGGCTCGGCGGCACGGCGCTGCGGCGGGTCTTCGCGGACCTGACGGCCGGGCCGCGCGGCCAGCACGACCTGCGCTCGGCGGGCGCCGCCGGCGAGGTCAGCGGCGGATCGAGGCCATGGGAGTACGGCGACGAGCAGCCCCTGGACGTGGTGCGGACGCTGGCCCGGGCGGTCCGCCGCGCCGGCTCCGGTGTGCCGGTCCAGCTGGCCGTCGAGGACTTCGAGGTGGTGGAGACCGAGCGGCGGGCTTCGGCGGCGGTGGTGCTCTGCGTCGACCTCTCCTACTCGATGATCTCCCAGGGCCGGTGGGGCCCGATGAAGCAGACGGCGCTGGCGCTGGCGCACCTGATGGCCACCCGGTTCCCCCAGGACGCGTTGCAGATCGTCGGCTTCGGCCTGGAGGCGCTGCCGCTGACCCAGCAGGAGCTGGCCGCCGTCGAGCCGGACCTGCGGCAGGGCACGAACCTTCAGCACGCGCTGCGGCTGGCCGCCCGGCACCTGCGGCGGCACCCGGGCGCCGAGCCGGTGGTGCTGGTGGTCACCGACGGGGAGCCGACCGCCCACCTGGACCCGGACGACGGGGAGGCGCTGTTCCACTGGCCGCCGCTGCCGGAGACGATCGCGGCGACCGTGGGCGAGGTGGACCGGCTCACCCGCTACGGGGCCACGCTCAACGTGTTCATGCTCGGCGACGATCCCGGCCTGCGCCGCTTCGTCGACGCCGTGGCCCGCCGCTCGAAGGGCCGCATGTTCACCCCCGACCTGGAGGATCTCGGCGAGTACGTGGTCTCCGACTACCTCCGCACCCGGCAACCCCGCCGTCGCTGACCTGGCGTATTCGACGGGACCGAGCGGCTGCGCCCCGTGGCTCGGCTCGGCCCGGAT
Source organism: Micromonospora sp. USAFONa4 (assembly GCF_057197825.1). Classification (NCBI taxonomy): domain Bacteria; kingdom Bacillati; phylum Actinomycetota; class Actinomycetes; order Micromonosporales; family Micromonosporaceae; genus Micromonospora; species Micromonospora sp. USAFONa4. The sequence goes on from NZ_CM170072.1 coordinate 4,434,108, forward strand.
GGTCCCACCTCGGACGCTATCGAGCTGCCCCGTTGGTGAGACCACAGCCCGCCCGGTGCCGCGGGTCGGTACGACGTGCGGCGCCTGCCGGGGTTCTCTTCCGGCTGACGCCCCTGGTCCTGTTGACGGGGCAGCTCGACAGCGGCCGACCAGCCCTTCGGCCGGCGGCGTCCCGGCACGCGTTTCCGGCCGGTCCCTTCCGGGTGAACCGTCCGCGGGAACGCCGGGCCGGACAGCGCGCGCCGGGATTGACTGGGGGGCATGGACAGCGGGGCGTTGCGGAGGGCGTACGCGGAGGTGCTCGCGGAGGTCGAGGCGGGCGGGTTCGCGGCACCGCCGGCCGGGCAGTTGAGCGCCGAGCAGATCGTCGCGCACCTCGCCGCCAACGACGAGCTGATGACGGAGGCCACCGAGGCGGTCCTCGCCGGTTCGCCGTTCGCGTACTACGACCTGGAGACCATCCACCGTCCCCAGGTGGACGCACTGGTCGCCGAGTGCGGTGGACTGGACGGGTTGGCCAACCTGCTGCGGGCCACCAGTCAGAGGCTCTGCGCCCTGACCGATCGGCTCGGCCCGGCCGCCCAGACCCCGGTGGAGACCCACCTGCGCGAGGGCTTCGACCTAATCGTGGATGAGCCGCTACCCTGGGCCCGCACGTTGGACCTGCACACCCGGGTGCACCTGCCGAAACACCTGGCCCAGTTGCGCATGCTGCGCGCCGGCTGAGTCGCCGCTCGATACAGGTCGGGAACTGCGCCGACCCGGGCGGGCGGAGTGGGCCGGCGGCCGCCGTCAGTCGACGACCCGGACGTCCTTCCAGAAGGCGACCCGGTCGCGGACCATCTCCGCCTCCGGCTTCGGCTCGGGGTAGTACCAGACCGCGTCGGCGCTGCTCCGGCCGTCGTGTTCGAGGGTGTAGTAGGACGCGGTGCCCTTCCACGGGCAGACGGTGTGCGTGTCGGACTCGCGGAGCAGGTCGTCGCGCAGGGCGGCGCGCGGGAAGTAGTGGTTTCCCTCGACCAGCACGGTGTCGTCGCTCTCGGCCACGACCAGGTCGTTCCAGACGGCTCTCGGCATGGCTCCCACGCTATGTCGCCGGCCCGGCGGCGGCCAGTGCTCCGACCACGTCGCGGACGCACCAGTGGACGTCCCCCGTCACGGGGGTTGCAGCGCGTACAGTGATCGCATGTGTGCGGTCCGTGTGGATCATCATCTGGTCGACCACGACGGTGCGGTGGCCCAGTTGCGACGGTCCTACGCGGCGGTGCCCGCGGGCGCGCCGGTGCGGCTGGCCAAGCGCACCTCCAACCTGTTCCGTCCCCGGTCCGCCCCCAGCGCGCCGGGCCTGGACGTCGCCGGGCTCACGGGCGTGCTCGCCGTGGACCCGGTCGCCCGCACGGCCGACGTGCAGGGCATGTGCACCTACGAGGACCTGGTCGACGCGACCCTGCCGCACGGGCTGATGCCGCTGGTCGTGCCGCAGTTGCGCACCATCACCCTCGGCGGGGCGGTGACCGGGCTCGGCATCGAGTCGACCTCGTTCCGCAACGGCCTGCCGCACGAGTCGGTGGTCGAGATGGACGTGCTCACCGGGGCCGGCGAGATCGTCACCGCCCGCCCGGAGGGGGAGCGCGCCGACCTCTTCGCGGCGTTCCCCAACTCGCTGGGCAGCCTCGGCTACGCCACCCGACTGCGCATCGAACTCCAGCCGGTACGCCGCTTCGTGGCCCTGCGCAACGTCCGGTTCACCCGGCTGGAGGCGCTCGCCGACGCGATCGCCGAGGTCGCCGCGACCCGGTCCTGGGCGGGGGAGGCGGTGGACGCGATGGACGGGGTGATGTTCAGCCCCGGCGAGGCGTACCTGGTGCTGGGCGCCTTCACCGACGACGCGCCGCCGCCCAGCGACTACACGGGACAGGACATCTACTACCGCTCGCTGCGCCGGCGCACGCACGACGCACTGACCACGTACGACTATCTGTGGCGCTGGGACACCGACTGGTTCTGGTGTTCGGCGGCGTTCGGGGTGCAGCACCCGGTGCTCCGGCGGGTCTGGCCGGCGCGGTGGCGGCGCAGCGACGTCTACCACCGGCTGGTCCGGTGGGAGCACCGGCACGGCGTGGCCGCCCGGATCGACCGCCTGCGGGGCCAGCCGGCGCGCGAGCGGGTGGTGCAGGACGTGGAGATCCCGCTGGAGCGGATGGCCGGGTTCCTGCGCTGGTTCGCCGGCACGGTCGGGATGACCCCGGTCTGGCTGTGTCCGTTGCGGCTGCGCGAGCCGTCCGGTCCCGGGTCGGCCCGGGCCTGGCCGCTCTATCCGCTCCGGGCCGGGCAGGACTACGTGAACGTCGGCTTCTGGGGCAGCGTGCCGATCGCGGCGGGGGCCGCCGACGGCGACGTCAACCGGGCGATCGAGCGCATGGTGTCGGAGTCGGGCGGCCACAAGTCGCTCTACTCCGACGCGTACTACGACCGGGAATCCTTCGACCGGCTCTACGGCGGCGCGACGTGGCGCGCGGTGAAGGACCTTTACGACCCGGACCACCGGCTCACCGGACTGTACGAGAAGGCGGTAGCGAGAGCATGAGCCTGACCGATCGAGACCAGGGGGCGGCGAGCGCTCCCGCCAGCCCGCCGGCGGGGAGCCGGCGCCCGGGTCCGACCGTGGCGGACGTCGTCCGCGCGTTGACGACCGGTGCCCTGCCGGTGCGGGTCACCGGGTACGACGGCAGCGCGGTCGGCCCGGCCGACGCCGGCATCACCCTGTCGATCCGTTCCGAGCGGGGCCTGACCTACCTGCTCACCGCCCCGGGCGACCTGGGCATGGCCCGGGCATACGTCGGCGGCGACCTGGCGTTGCAGGGGGTGCATCCGGGCGACCCGTACGAGGCGTTGCGGGTGCTCAAGGACGAGTTGCGGCTGCGTACGCCGTCGCTGGCCGAGGGGCTGGCCCTGGTGCGCGGGCTGGGCTGGGAGCGGCTGATGCCGCCGCCGCCCCCGCCGCAGGAGGCGCTGCCGCGCTGGAAGCGCCTGGTGAACGGGCTGCGGCACTCCCGTACCCGGGACAGCACCGCGATCTCCCACCACTACGACGTCTCGAACGCCTTCTATGAGAAGGTGCTCGGCCCGTCGATGACGTACACCTGCGCGCTCTTCCGCTCGCCCGACGACACGCTGGAGCAGGCGCAGGCGGCCAAGTACGACCTGGTGGCGCAGAAGCTGGCGCTGAAGGCCGGGATGCGACTGCTCGACGTGGGCTGCGGGTGGGGCGGCATGGTCCGGCACGCGGCCCGCGAGTACGGCGTGAAGGCGCTCGGGGTGACCCTGTCCCGGGCGCAGGCCGAGTGGGCCCGGGCGGCGATCGAGCGGGAGGGGCTGACCGGCCTGGCCGAGGTGCGCCACCTCGACTACCGGGACGCGCCGCGCGAGCAGTTCGACGCGGTCTCCTCGATCGGCCTGACCGAGCACGTCGGGGTGCGCCACTACCCGGCCTACTTCGGGGCCCTGCGGGACCGGCTGCGGCCGGACGGGCGGCTGCTCAACCACTGCATCACGCGGGCCGACAACCGCGCGCCGCACCGGTCGGGCGCGTTCATCGACCGCTACGTCTTCCCCGACGGGGAGCTGGCCGGCCCGGGGCGCCTGGTCAGCGAGATCCACGACGTCGGGCTGGAGGTGCAGCACGAGGAGAACCTGCGGCTGCACTACGCGCTGACGCTGGCCGGCTGGTGCCGCAACCTCGCGGCGCACTGGGACGCCTGCGTCTCGGAGGTGGGGGCGGGCACGGCCCGGGTGTGGGGCCTCTACATGGCCGGGTCCCGGCTGGCGTTCGAGCGCAACGGCATCCAGCTGCACCAGGTGCTCGCCACCCGCCTCGGCCCGGAGGGGGCGAGCGGCTACCCGCTGCGCCCCGACTGGCTGCCCTGACCGCGTCCGACAGCCGCGCCGACCGTCGGCGCGGCTGTCGCCGAAGCTATTGACAAATAAATTTTGTACGTACAAACTGATTTTGCCATGAGAGACGTCCTGTACCTGGAACAGATCGAGCAGGCCGAGGTCCTGCTCAAGCCGCACCGCGTCGAGGTGCTGCGACAACTGGCCGAGCCGCGCACCTGCACCGAGGTCGCCACCCGGCTGGAGCAGACGCCGCAGCGCGTCTATTACCACGTCAAGCAGCTCGTCGCCGCCGGGCTGGTCGAGCTGGTCAGCGAACGCAAGGTCCGGGGCATCACCGAGGGCATCTACCAGGCCGCCGCCCGGTCCTACTGGCTGTCACCCCGGCTGGTCGGCCGGATCGGCCTGCGCCGGGCCCGCGACGAGCTGAGCCTCGGCTACCTGCTGGACCTGATGGAGGAGGTCCAGGAGGACATCGCCGGGCTCGACCGCACCGCCCCCGAACTCCCCTCGGTCGGGGTCGCCGGCGAGATCCGGGTGCCGGCGGAGCTTCGCCAGCAGTTCCTGCACGACCTGCAGAGCACTCTGCAGGACCTGTTCACCCGCTACGGGGGCGCCGAGGGCGACGCCTTCAAGCTCGCCGTGGCCTGCTACCCGAAGGGGAAAGAACGTGACTGAATCGATGAGGCTGCCCGTCCGTCTCGCCGCGCCGGCCGAGGCCGTCCGCCGCGCCCTGACCGACCCGGCCGAGCTGCGCGTCTGGCTCGCCGAGCATGCCGAGGTCGAGCTGCCGCGACGGTACGAGTTCTGGGGCCGCCACACCCCGGAGGGCGACGCGCCGCACCAGCGGCTGCTGCACGTCGACGACGACACGCTGCGCTTCGCCTGGCTGCTCGACGGGGTGGAGACCACCACCGAGTTCGCCCTGCGCGCGGAGGGCCCCGGGACCACGGTGCTGACGTTGACCCAGAGCCACTTCGACTTCGCCGAGGCGATGAGCGGCAGCAGCATCCGGGGCGTGCTCCAGACGTTCTGGAGTCTGTCGCTCGCCAACCTGGCCGCCCACCTGGCGGGGCAGTCGCTGCTGCCGAAGGTCGACTTCGCCTCCGCCGAGATGCGCGGCGAGCTGCTGATCGACGCACCGGCGGCGAAGGTGTTCGAGTCGCTGACCGACTCCGAGCAGGCCAGCGCCTGGTTCGGCTACCCGATCGGCATCGAGCCCTGGGTCGGCGGTCGCTACGCCATGGGCGGCTTCGAGCACGGCTACGCGGCGAAGGTCGTCGACCTGGAGCCGGGCCGGAAGCTGTCGGTGGACTGGGGGCCGACCGGCGTCAGCACCTGGGAGCTGGCCGAGTCGCAGGGGAAGACGAAGCTGACCTTCGTGCAGTCCGGCTTCGACGAGCAGAACCCGCCGTACGGGGCGTGGGCCGGGTCGGTCTCGTCGCTGTTCGAGCTGCGCCGGTTCCACGAGATGAAGGACTGGCAGCCGATCTGGCTCCCCGCGGAGGTGCCGGGCCTGGAACCCCAGCCCGCGAAGGCGACGAGCTGACGTACGCCCCCGGGCTCGGGGCGTACGACGGAAAGTGCCTGGCCGCATGGAGCGGGCCAGGCACTTTCGTGTGGTCAGGCGATGGCGGCGATGTCGCCGTCGTCAAAGTAGATGGCCTGATGCAGTCGCCCGCCCAGGGCTGCCGCGTAGCGGGCCACCACGTCCTGGCCGGAGATCCTGCCCTGCTCGATCTGGGAGACCCGGCCCTTGGTGACGCCCATGCGTTCGGCGATCTGCTGTTGGGTGAACCCCCGGGCACGGCGGATCTCGGCCAAGCGATGCCCGACGACCTCGGCGAGGAGTTCCTCCTTGCCGGCCCGCACCGCATCCTCGCCACCCGCGCGGCGCACGTACTCCGCCCGGATGTCCTTCCAGCGCACGTGGCTGCTCACCGTCGTCCCCCCTCCTGCTGTGTTCGTTCCTTCAGGTAGATCTCATAGCGTTGCTCGGCCAGTGGAATGGCCTGTCGGTACCAGCTGTCCCACTGGCCCGCTTTGTCGCCGGCGACGAGCAGGATGTCTATCCACTCGTGGACCTCGTCCACCACGAAGATGTCCCACTCGTCCTGCCCCACTAGCCGAGTATACCGAGCGCTATACCCCTGCGTGTGGGTGTGGCCTTCGTCGCGGAGGGTCGAGAAGGTCGAGGTGATAGTCGGGCCTCTGGTGGGTACTGGGGGGCGATGTTCTTCATCTTCGGGCTCCGCACCAAGGTCAGCCAGTCCGGCGTGGTGCAGCAGGTCTGCCGCAACTGCCACAACCAGGCCGCACAGGTGATCACGCGCCGATCGACGAAGTTCAGCCTGTTCTTCGTGCCGCTCATCCCGATCCGCACCCGCTACGTGCAGCAGTGCACCTTCTGCGGCGCCCAGTACGACATCTCCCGGTCGGAGGCCGAGCGCCTCCCGGTCGGCTGAGCCCACCGATGGCCCGTTTCCTCTGCTGGCTGATCGGCCGGCAGCCCGCCGTGCCCGTGCCCGCACCCGTGCACACCGTCTCCCGGCCGCCGTGCACCCCCGGCCGCCGCCGTCGTCGCCGCGACCGCCGGCCGCTGGCCGGCACCGCCCTGCCCCGTTCGCCCTGGAACCGCTCCGCCGGGCGCTGACCGATCCGTGATCCGCCGAGGCGCGGCGGACTGGTGGGGTCGTGCCAGGATGTGGCGGTGTCGTACCCCCCTCATGCGTCGTACCCGCACGTGCCGGGCCCCGTGACGCCGATGGCGTACCCCCACCCGATCGCGCCCCCGCCCGGCTACGCGGTGCTCGCCGTCACGGTGAACCGTGGCCCGTACATCGTGCCCGCCACCGCCACGAGCAAGTTCAAGGTCAACGGCCAGGCGGTGCCGATCCCCGGCGAGGGCACCTGGTACGTGGTGATTCCTCCCGGGTCACTCGACGTGCGGTACACCGACTTCATGGGTCTGCCGCTGATCACCACCACGCTGGTCGCCCATCCCGGCGCGGCCTACCACCTGTCGTTCCGCTTCGGCGGCTGGCGCAACCGCGCCTACGACGGGTACGGCACCGACGTGACGAAGTTCGGGCTCTGGTCGAACTACAGCATCGCGCTTGTCACGTTGGGCGCCTTCGGGCTGATCTGCTGCGGCTTCCTGGGGCCGTTCACCACCCTGCTCTGAGCCGGTTCCGCGCGGTCCGTCCCCGGGCTGACGGCTGCGGCGGGTGCCACCGGCCGGGGCGGCGCCGGGCGCGGGCGGCGGCGACCGCCTATCGTGGCGGATCGTGACGAGCACCGAGGAACGACTGGCCGCGATCCGCGGCGGCGTGCCACCGAGGCGGCACAACGCGCGCACCATCGCCGCCCTGACCGGCAACCCGGGCTGCACCCGGCGGGCCGTGCTGGACGGCGCGGGGGTGGACAAGCCGAAGCTGGCCGAGCGGATCGGTTTTCCCGCCCGGTTCGGGCAGTCCCGGTTCGCCATCACCCGGGGCAACGCGTTCGAGGCGCAGGTCAAGGCCGACGGCGGGGCCGAGCTGCTGCGGCTGGTCGCCGAGCGGCTGGGCGTACCGGTGCCGGCGGCGGCGAGCTGGACGGACCTCGGCGACGGCGTCGAGGACGACACGGCCGCCCGGCACCGCCGCTCCGCCGCGCTGCTGACCGGCGCCACCCCCGGCGGGACGGACGACACCGCCGCCCTGTTCGACCACCCGCTGCTCGGCCTGGAGGTCGCCGGCCGCCGGGTGCACCTTGAGCCGGACCTGGTCGCCGCCCGGCTCGCCGGCCGGTTCCACGTCGTCGAGATCAAGTCGTTCCCGGTGGTCGACGGCCAGGCCGACCCGGCCAAGGTGTCCGCCGCCGCGATCCAGTCCGCCGTCTACGTGCTGGCCCTGCGCGAGCTGCTCGCCGCCGCCGGACACGACCCGGAACTGGTGTCGCACGACGCGGTGCTGGTCTGCCCGCGCGACTTCGCCCTCCAGCCGGTGGCCAGCCTGGTCGACGTGCGCAAGCAGCTGCTGGTGCTGCGCCGCCAGCTCGACCGGATGGCCCGGCTCGACGCGCTGCTGGCCGCCGTGCCCGAGGACTTCACCGCCGACCTGACGGTCGAGCCCGCAGCCCTGCTCGACGCGCTGTCGCAGGTGCAGGCCCGCTACGCGCCCGACTGCCTGGCGGCCTGCGAGCTGGCGTACTTCTGCCGGCACGAGGCGCGCGGGCACACCGGGGCGCTGGGCCGGCCGGTCCGGGAGGCGCTCGGCGGGGTCGCGGAGGTCGACGACGTGCTGGCGCTGGCTGCCGGCGAGCGCACCCCGGAACCCGGGCAGGAGGAGGCCGCCGCGCTGCTGCGGGCCGCCGCCCGGTTGCGCGCCGACGCACTCACCGGGACCCCCGCATGAGTACGCCGTACGCCTCCGGCACCGCCCGGGCGTCGGCCGCCGGGCGGGGCGGGCCCGCGTGAGTACGCTCCGCGCGTTCGCCCGGGCCCAGGCGCTCGCCGCCGGGGTGGCGCAGCCGGTGGCCACCGTCCGGCACCTGCACCTGTCCGCGCGGCCGCTGGTGCTGGTGCCGCTGGCGATGGCCGGCGAGGCCAACGCGCCGCTGGCGGCGCTGGTCGGCGACGCCCCGGGCGCGGCGCGGCTGCTGATCGTGCCGCAGCCCCGCAACCGTGACCAGCGGTTCGCGTTCGCCGCCGAGCTGGCCGGGATCGTGCTGCCCTACCTGGACGGTTTCCGGGGCGTCTCCGAGGCGGTGCCGGTCGACCGGGGCAGGGACGTGCGCTACCGCCACGTCGACGCCCCGCAGCTGCTGGTGCCGAACCCCGCCGGGATCACCTTCCTGCGGCTGTTCGGCCGCTCCACCCGCTTCCGCCGGCCCGACGGGGACTATCCGGTGCACCCGTCGGTGCCGGTGCTCGGGCGCTGGCTGACCTTCTTCGCCGAGCGGGCCGAGCACCCCGGCTCGTCGGCGCTGCTGGCGATGACCGACGCGCTGGCCCTGCACTGGGCCACCGGGCAGAGCGTGGTGGAGGACCTGCACCTGCCGGCGCTGCTCGGCTGGATCGACCCGTCCGCCGGGCTCACCGGCGCCGAGGCGGCGGCCCGGGCCGAGGACCCGGCGACCTGCCCGCCCGCCGGCCCGGCCACCGACCCGGACTTCGACAACCGGTGGCTCGCCCCGGCCATCGCCGCGTACGCCGCCGCCGAGGACGACCCGGTCGCGCGCGCCGGGGCGTACGCGGAGCTGGAACGGCTGCTGCACGACCAGCTCGCGCCCACCTGGGAGCTGATGTGGCGCGGCGTGGGGCTGCTGCGCGGCCTGCCCCCGGGCGCCCGGGTGGCCGGCCGGTGGGACGGCGACAAGGACGCCTTCACCGGCTACGCCGAGCACGTCGACTCCGGCGGCGCGCCGCAACCCCGCCGGGACGGGGCGGTCGCCGCCGCCCAGCGGCTGCACCGGCTGGAACGGGCCCTGACCTCCTACGCGGTGCAGCGCGCCTACGACGACCCGCTGGTGATGGCGGAGCACCGGCTGACCGGGGAGGCGTTCGTCGGCGAGGTGACCCTGGCGGACCCGAAGCGGGTGGACGACACCGGGAAGCGGCCGGTGCTGCGGCCCCGGATCCAGCTGGTCACCACCGAGCCGGTGTCGGTGCCGACCGGCGCGACGCTGTACTCGCCGGCCCGGCCGGCGCAGAAGGCCCGGGTGGTCTTCGTGACCCCGGCGGCGGACGGCAAGACCGAGGTGGTGCTGGAGCTCTCCGGCGGGATGGGCCGGGGACTGACCGCGCCGCCGGGCAGCGTGCCCGAGGTGGGGGAGCGGCTCTGCTACACCACGCTGTCGGACGCGTTCATGCCGGCGGGGGCGTTCCCGGCGGTCGAGGAGACACCGTGGACGCACGGTGGACCGCCCGCCGCCGCCGGCGGCGGGGCCGGGGACGCGGACGACGCTCCCGCGTCGGAGGGCCGCTGACGACCCGCACCCGACGGACCTCTTGTCCCGTCTCGGACGCCTATGCGCGCAGGGGTCTCCCCGCCGTGGCAGCCCCGATAGCATCCACCGAGATCGAATCGGCCGCAGTCGGTTCGGGCACGAGTCTGCTCAACTCACGGGGGATGCATTGTCAGTTCACCGAACGCGTAGATGGGGCGCCGCCCTGCTCGCCGCCACGGTCACGGCGGGCCTGCTGGGCGGCGCTTCCGCCCAGGCCGTCACGGGTGCCCAGCCGGTACCGGACGGCACCTACCGGTTCAGCGCCAAGGTCACCTTCGGCGATCTCCGCGCCTGCTCGGGGGCGCTCGTCGACTCCGACTGGGTCCTGACGGCGAAGAGCTGCTTCGCCGAGGGCAACGCGCCGGTCGCCGCCGGCCCGCCCAGCCGGCCGACCACGGTGGTGGTGGGTCGCGCGGACCTCACCGGCACCGCCGGCCACCAACGTGTGGTGGCGGCGGTCGCCCCGCACCCGGACCGCAACGTCGCCCTGGTCCGCCTCGCCGCCCCGGTCACCGACGTGCCGCCGGTCGCGCTCGCCAACACGCCGCCGTCGGCCACCGAGACGCTCACGGTCACCGGCTACGGCCGCACGGCCACCGAATGGGTGCCGGACAACCTGCACCAGGGCTCGTTCACCGTGCAGGACGTCGACGCCACGTCGGTCGACCTGCTCGGCGCCTCGGCCGGCGCGGCGCTCTGCAAGGGCGACGCGGGCGGCCCGGCGTTCCGCGACAACTCCCAACTGGTCGCGATCGTCAGCACCTCGTGGCAGAAGGGCTGCCTGGCCGAGACCGAGACCCGCGACGGCGCCACCGCGACCCGGGTCGACGACCTCGAGCAGTGGATCCGCTGGCAGGTCGCCGACGTGCACCTCTTCGCCGTCGTGCAGGACGGCACCGCCTTCCGCCTGGTCTCGCACGCGCTCGACACGGGCGTCGACGCCGTGCGGGCCACCCGTACGGCCGCGGCGGCGCTGCCCTTCCAGCCCAAGGCGATGGCCACGCTCAACGCGAACACCATCCTGATGACCGACCAGGTGGGCAACCTGCACCGGGTGGACGTCGCGGACGCGGTCGACCTGACGTACACGATGACGTTGCTCGGCGACGGCTGGAGCCACGACCGGCTCGTCTACGACGGCTACGGCTCGCTGTACGGCATCTTCTCCGGCTCGTCGCTGCGGCGCTACACCGTGACCAGCGCGAAGCCGACGCTGGCCCAGATCGGCACCTACACCACGATCAGCAGCGGCTTCGGCCTGAAGACGCTCGCCTCGCCCGGGGCCGGTCGCATCCTCGGCACCTTGAGCACCGGCTACCTGATCTCCTACAAGATCAATGGCAGCGGTGCGAACGCCTGGTCACGCTCCGACCTGAAGACGACCGGCTGGGACCAGCCCACCCTCCTGACCTCGCCCGGTGGGGGCGTCTACTACGTCCTGCACCCGGTCGGAGGACTCCAGCGCTACCGCGACGCCAACCCGTTCGACGGCAGTGGCGCGGACCTCGTCTTCGAGGGCGCTGCCCGCGTCACGGACGGCGCGTGGAGCTCGCACCGGCTGATCTCGGCGCGGCCCTGGAGCGGCACCGTGTCGGTCTTCGGCACGAAGCCGGACGGGCGGCTGTCGCACACGGCGGTCGATCCGGTGACCGGTGCCAAGCGGACGGTGGTCTCGGCGGAGCCGCTCGGCATCACCCCGAAGGCGATGGCCGCCCTCAACGCCGACACCCTCCTGGTGACCAGCGTCGACGGGCAGCTCTACCGCGTGGACGTCACCGGTACCGACCCGCTGACCTTCACCAGGACGGAAACCCTGTCGGGCGGATGGACGCAGGACCGGCTGGCCTACGACGGCAACGGCTCGCTCTACGGCCTCGCCGGCGCGACCCTGCGCCGCTACACGGTGACCAAGGCGAAGCCCGTCTACGCCGACATCGTCAACGCGAAGACGATCACCGGCAACTTCACGCTGACCTCGCTGGCCGCCCCCGGCCCGGGCCGCATCCTCGGCACGACCAGCGGCGGCAAGCTGCTGGCGTACGTCATCGACGCGGCCGGGACGTGGACCCCGGCGGATCTGGCCGCGAGCGGTTGGGGCGACACGAAGTCGCTCTTCAGCCCGGGCGGCGGCCTCTACCACAAGCGGCTCGACTCGGGGCAGGTCCTCACCTACCTCGACGCCAGCCCGTTCGACGGCAGCGGCGCGGACATCCAGCCCCACCTGCCCAACGCCCCGGCCAGCACGGGCTGGGACCCGATCCTGTCGGCCCGCCCGTACGACGCCTGGCCGGACGGCCGCCGCTGGTGACCGCCTGACCGCCCCACCACAGTGACGGTGCGGGCCGCCCGATCCTCGGGCGGCCCGCACCGTCGTTCCGGGAGGCGACGCCCCCGGCGGGCGCCTCGGAGCGGGCCGGTCCCCGGATGCGCCGGCCGGCGGGGTGGCCGGCGGCGCAGAATCGGGCTTGACCCTCACGTAACGGCAGGCGGGAGCCTCGGTGGCGGAAGGGAGGGAACCATGGCCTACACGGTGGGACAGGTCGCGAAGGCGGCCGGCGTGACCGTGCGGACGCTGCACCACTACGACGGGATCGGACTGCTCTCGCCCAGTGGCCGCAGCAGCACCGGCTACCGGCGCTACGACGACGCCGACCTGGACCGGTTGCAGCACATCCGCTACTACCGGGAGCTGGGGTTCCCGCTGGAGGAGATCGCCGCGATCCTCGACGACCCGGCGAGTGACCGGGCGTCGCACCTGCGCCGCCAGCACGAGCTGCTGTCCGTACGGATCAGGAAGCTCCAGGAGATGGTCGCGGCGATCGAGTTCGCGATGGAGGCGAGCAAGTTGAACATCCCACTCACCCCGCAGGAGCGGTTCGAGGTCTTCGGCGACTTCGACCCGGACGCGCACACCGAGGAGGTCGAACAGCGCTGGGGCGACACCGACGCGTACCGCCAGTCGAACGAGCGGGTCGCCCGCTACACGAGGGACGACTGGCTGCGGAACAAGGCCGAGAACGAGGACTGGGCGCGGCGGTTCGTCGAGGTGATGGCCTCCGGGGCGCCCGCGGACGGGCCGGCGGCCATGGACCTGGCCGAGGAGCACCGGCAGCTCATCAGCCGCTGGTTCTACGACTGCCCGTTCGAGCTGCACGCCTGTCTGGCCGACATGTACGTGTCGGACGAGCGGTTCACCGCGTACTTCGAGACGATCAGGCCGGGGATGGCCGCCTACCTGGGCGAGGCCATCCACGCCAACGCCATCACCCGCGCCTGACGCGCGGCCGTACCCGGAGGTCAGCAGTGTTCATCGTCGCCGGCAGTCTCTACGTCGACCCGGACCAGCGGGACGCCTACCTGGCCGGCTGCGTGGAGGTCGTCCGGCAGGCGCGGTCCGCGCCGGGCTGCGTCGACTTCGCGATCGGCGCGGACCTGGTCGAGCCGGGGCGGATCAACGTCCACGAGCGCTGGGAGTCCGAGGAGCAGCTGCTCGACTTCCGGGGCTCCGGCCCCTCGACGGAGCAGGCGGTGGCGATCCGCGGCGCGGAGGTGCACCGCTACCTGATCTCCGGAGTCGAGGCTCCCTGACGGGGCCGGCGGGGCGTCACGGCGTCCGGCCGGTCCCGGCGGGGGCGACCAGGTGGTCGTAGACGGTGCGGGCGAGGCGACGGACGACCTCGTCGCCGGTGGCGATCGGGCCGGCGGTGAGGAACGCGACCGCGACCTCGGAGCCGGGGATCAGGTAGTAGCCCACGTCGTGGGAGGCGTCCGGCAGGTCGCCGGTCTTGTGGGCGACCGGCACGCCGGGCGGCAGCGCGGCGGGGATCTTGGTGTTCAGGGTCTGCCGCCGCATGAAGCCGACCAGCAGGTCCCGGGAGGCGGGGGTGAGGATCTGCGCGTCCCAGACCGCGCCCAGCAGCGAGACGACGTCGTCCGGACTGGTGTAGTTCTCCTCGCCGCGCCGGGCGGCGTCCTCGTCGAGGAACTTGCGGCCCAGGAGGGTCTGCCACTGGTTCATCGAGTCGGCGAGCGCGTTGACGGGCCCGAACCCGCGCAGGTGGTCGATCAGCACGTTCGCGGCCGTGTTGTCGCTGTAGACGATCGTGTACTCGGCGAGCCGACGCAGGCTCACCACCTGCGGGAACGTCTCGTGCTGGAGCTCGCCCGTGCCGTCGACCACGTCGGCCGGGGTGACCAGCACGCCCTCGTCCAGCGACACCTGGCCGCAGTCGACCCGACGCAGCAGCTCCACGAGGATCCACAGCTTGATCACGCTGGCCGCCTTGGGGCGGAACGTGCCGTCGACCGCGATCTGCTGGCCGCCGTACCGGCCGGAGAGGTCGCGGACGGTGACGCCGGCCGGGTTGGTGCCGGCTGAGGCGTCCACCACCTGCCGGAGCCGACCGGTCAGCGGCAGCAGGCGGCGGCCGGCGACCGGGTCGGTGGGCGGCGGGGGATCGGTGACCACCGGGCCGGTCCGTCGCTGCGGCCGGGCGCCGTGGCGGAGCAGCTCCAGGGTGCCCCACCGGCGGCCGACCAGCGGGACGTCGTAGGCGTACGTCGTGCCGTCGACGACCAGCGTGCCGCGCGCGGCCCGGTCGGTGATCCGCATGTCCGGGTCGGACGCCCGGCCGGTGTCGCCGTCGCACGCCCGGTAGCGCACCGTGCGCGTGCGGGTGTCCACCGAGAAGACCCCGCCGGGGAAGGCCAGCCACGCCGCCGAGGCGGCCGGGGGCCGCTCGGGCCCGGGGCCCGGTCCGCCGCCGTCCGCCGCTGCGGGGTCCGCCGCCAGCGTCAGCGCCGTGAAGACCGCCAGCGGTACGCGGACAGCCGTCCACCGGGAAGACGAACGCCTCTTGTCTGCTTTGCTCACGTTTGCACCATATGGAGGCGGTTGTCGTGGACGTGCCTGCCCCCGGTGGCGTCACCCGTCCGGGCGGCGCCCCGCGGCGGTCGGCGGCGCCGGTGCCGGCGGCAGGCCCCGGGGCGAGGCGGCGCCCCTACCGCTTCGGTGGTGCCTGTGCCGGTGCCGGGGTCAGGCCCGGGGCGAGGCGGCGCAGCGAGGTGAACGTGGGGACCAGCGCGTCGTAGAGCCCGGCGAAGAGCGGCAGCAGGGCGGCGTACGTGGCGGCGGCGGCCGGATCCGGGCGTGCCGTCTCCTCGATGCGCACCAGGTGGGCGGCGACCTCGATGGACGGGATCAGCCCCAGCGCCTCCATGCCGAGCAGCGCCGCGCCGAAGCCGGAGCCCTCCCGCGTGGCGGGGAAGTGCACCGGCGTGCCGAGCACGTCGGCCAGCATCTGCCGCCACAGCGGGCTGCGCGCGAAGCCGCCGCTGGCGCGGATCTCCCGGACCTCGTTGCCGGCGGCCCGCACCGAGGCCAGCACCAGCGCCAACTGCTGGCAGACGCCCTCCAGCGCGGCCCGCACCAGGTGCGCCCGGCGGTGCCCGTGGGTCAGCCCCACGTACGCGCCGCGCGGCAGCGCGCTCCAGTGCGGGGCGCGCTCGCTGAGCAGGTACGGCAGCATGATCAGCCCGCCGGAGCCGACCGGCGCCAGCGCGGCCTGTGCCAGCAGTTCCTCCTCGGCGTCCTCGCCCAGCTCCGGGGCGAGCGCGTCGCCGGTCCACTCCAGCACGACGCCGCCGTTGTTGATCGCCCCGCCGACCACCCAGCGCTGCTCGGTCAGCGCGTAGCAGAACACCCCGCCGAGCGGGTCGACGCCGGGGCGCTCCACCATCACCCGCATCGCGCCGCTGGTGCCGATCGTGCAGGCCATCACGCCCGGGGCGACCGCGCCGAGCCCGAGGTTGGCCAGCGGGCCGTCCCCGGCGCCGACGACCACCTTCGTGTCCCGGGGCAGGCCGGTCGCCGCGGCGGCCTCGGCGGTGAGGCCGGGCAGCACGGTGGTGGTGGGGACCAGCTCCGGCAACTGCTCCGCGGTGATCCCGGCGACGCCGAGCGCCTCTTCGTCCCAGGAGAGCTGGTGCATGTCCATCAGGCCGGTGGCGGAGGCGACCGAGTGGTCGGTCACCAGCGCGTCGCACAGCCGCAGCAGCACCCAGTCCTTGATGCCCACCCAGTACGCCACCCGCCCGAACAGCACCGGCTCCTGCTCGGCGAACCAGAGCAGCTTGGGCAGCGGCGCCATCGGATGGACCGGGGTGCCGGTGCGGCGGTGCAGCGCCAGCCCGGACGGGACCGCGCGCAGCCGCTCGGCCTGCCGGCTGGCCCGCGAGTCGGCCCAGGTGAGCGACGGGGTGAGCGGGCGGCCGTCCGCGTCCAGGCCGATCAGGCTGTGCATCGCCGTGCCGAAGGAGAGCCCGGCGACCGGCCGGTCCAGCTCCGCCACGACCACGCGCACCGACTCCAGCACCGCCGTGTGGATGTGCCGCGCGTCCTGCTCCGCGTAGCCGGGGAAGGGTTCGTCGAGGGGGTAGCCGACCGAGTGGTGGGCGAGCAGGGTGCCGTCCAGGTCGTACGCGACCGCCTTGGTGCTGGTGGTGCCGATGTCGACGCCGATCACCACCGGGCGGAGCGGGTCGCCCACCGGTCCCACCCCCTCGTCGGCCCTGGCTGCCGCCGACGTTACCCAGCCCCCGGGTGGTCCGTAGGGGGAACAACCCGGTTTCCCGGTCGGGTCTTCCTCGGCACGCCCGCGCCCGGCGAGAATGCCGGTCGTGTGAACTTCTCACACGTCCCCCGGACGGGAGGAAGTCCCGATGAGGCCAAGGCCGCTCTGCGCACTGGTCACCACCCTCGCCACGGTCGCCACCACAGCGGTCGCCGGCGTCCCGCCGGCCGCCGCGCGGCACCACGACGGCGGCTACTCGGCGGAGATCCGTCGGGCGTCGTACGGCGTCCCGCACATCACCGCCCGCACCTTCGCCAGCCTCGGCTTCGGCGTCGGCCACGTCCAGGCCGAGGACAACATCTGCGTCATCGCGGAGAAGGCCGTCACGGTCAACGCCGAGCGGTCCCGCTACTTCGGAGCGGCGGGCCCCACGGACGCGAACGTCCGCAGTGACCTGTTCTTCCGCAAGGCGATCGACGACCGCACCGCCGAGCGGCTGCTGCAGGGGCCCCGCGACGGCGTGCACTCGCCGTCCGACGAGGTCCGTGACCAGATCCGCGGCTTCGTCGCCGGCTACAACAGCTATCTGCGTCGCACCGGTGCGGCGAACCTCACCGACCCGGCCTGCCGGGGCAAGCCGTGGGTGCGTCCGCTCACCGAGCTGGACATGTGGCGCGCGAGCTGGGCCAGCATGGTCCGGGCCGGCTCCCGGGCGGTGCTCGACGGGATCGTCGCCGCCGCCCCGCCCACGGCCACCGGCCCGGCCGCCGCCCTCGACGCGCCGGGCGCCGCGGCGGTCGTCGCCGCCCGCGACGGCGCGCCCGCCGGCGTCGGCAGCAACGCGTACGGGCTGGGCGCGCGGGCCACCACGCACGGCGGCGGGATGGTGCTGGCCAACCCGCACTTCCCGTGGGAGGGGGCGGAACGCTTCTACCGGATGCACCTGAAGGTCCCGGGCCACTACGACGTGGAGGGCGCGGCGCTCATCGGCGACCCGATCATCGAGATCGGGCACAACCGCACGCTCGCCTGGAGCCACACCGTCTCCACCGCCCGCCGCTTCGTCTGGCACCGGCTCGCGCTGGTCCCCGGCGACCCGACGTCCTACTACGTGGACGGCCGGGCCCGGAAGATGACCACCCGCACGGTCACCGTCCAGGTGCCCGCCCCGGGTGGCGGCACCGTGCCGGTCAGCCGCACCTTCCACGACACCCACTTCGGTCCGGTGGTCGTCGTCCCCGGCACCTTCGACTGGACCACCACCGCCGCCTACGCGATCACCGACGTCAACGCGACGAACAACCGGGCCTTCGACGGCTGGCTCGAGATGGGCCGGGCGAAGACGGTCCGCGAGCTGAAGCAGGTCCTCGACCGGCGCCAGTTCCTGCCCTGGGTCAACGTGATCGCCGCCGACGCCCGTGGCGAGGCGCTCTACGCCGACCACTCGGTGGTGCCCCGGGTCACCGACGCGCTGGCCGCCGCCTGCATCCCCGCGCCGTTCCAGCCGCTCTACGCGAGCAGCGGACAGGCCGTCCTCGACGGCTCCCGGTCGGCCTGTGCGCTGGGCCGTGACCGCGACGCGGCGGTGCCCGGCATCCTCGGCCCGGCCAACCTGCCGATCCGGTTCCGCGCCGACTACGTGACCAACTCCAACGACAGCCACTGGCTGGCCAACCCGGAGGCGCCGCTGGAGGGCTTCCCGCGCATCGTCGGCAACGAGCGCACCGAGCGCAGCCTGCGTACGCGCCTCGGCGTGGAGCAGGTGCGGGAGCGGCTCGCCGGCACCGACGGGCTGCCCGGGCGGGGCTACACCACGTCCCGGCTCTGGCAGACGGTCTTCGGCAACCGCGCGTACGGCGGCGAGCTGCTGCGCGACGACCTGGTGGCGTTGTGCGCCGCGCAGCCCACCGCGACCGCCTCCGACGGGACCACTGTCGACCTGCGCGGGGCCTGCGCGGCGCTGAAGGGCTGGGACCTGCGCGTCGACCTGGACAGCCGCGGCGCGCACCTGTTCACCGAGTTCGCCCTGTCGGGCGGCATCCGGTTCGCCGACGCGTTCGACGCCGCCGACCCGGTGCGCACCCCGAGCCGGCTCGACACCGCCGACCCGCGCGTGCTCACCGCGCTCGCCGACGCCGTCCGCAAGCTCGCCGGCATCCCGCTCGACGCGCGGCTGGGCGACATCCAGACCGAGCCGCGCGGCGACCGGCGGATCCCGATCCACGGCGGACGCGCCGAGGCCGGCGTGTTCAACATGATCATCGGTCCGTTGGCGCCGGGCGTCGGTTACCCAAAGGTGGTGCACGGCTCGTCCTTCGTGATGGCCGTCGAGCTGGGCCGCAACGGCCCCTCGGGGCGGCAGATCCTCACCTACTCGCAGTCGAGCAACCCGAACTCGCCCTGGTACGGCGACCAGACCCGCCTCTACTCGGGCAAGGGCTGGGACACGATCAAATACACGGAGGCGCAGATCAAGGCCGACCCGAACCTGCGCACCTACCGGGTGGGGGAGGGCCGCCGCCACTGACCCGCGATCGTTCGCGCCCGTCCGGTCACCGCGACCGGGCGGGCGCGACCGCGTTGACGGGCAGGGAGTGGCTGCGCTGCGTGGGGTGGTTGCGGTTTGTCGTGGTGGGGTGTGGCCCGTCGGTGCCCACTCTCGCGTCCGCGCGCTGGTCACCTTTCAGATCTTGGCAACAACCGGCCCTTCCAGGGGCCCTTCCGTACCAAGATCTCCACCGGCCCCCGACCGTCCGGGACCGGTGTCCGGTTTCGTGGTGCTGTTCGGTGGGCGGTGGGGTGTGCCGCCGGACACGCCCGACTGATGCGAAACGATGCGATGAAATCCACCTATCGCCCGTTTTCGCCCGTCGTTCGGCCATTTTGCCCGTTGCGGCGTGTCCCCGTCGGCCGTTGTCACCGTTGACGGTTGTGACACCCCGGTTGGTGGCCTGCGCGGCGAAGGAGTCGGCATGGCAAGGACTGATTCGACGGGTTCCACGTGGCGGTACCGGTGGGCGCACCGGCAGAACGAACGGCGGCGGCGGGAGTTCCGCAGCGCCGACAAGGCATGGCGAAGACGCGACGACGAACTGCGCCGCCTGCGTACCCTCGCCGAGGAGTTCCAGGGCTCGGCCGCGGCGGGCGCCGGCCTGGCGCTGGAGCTCGCGCCCGACGAGGTGGTGTTCTGGGTGCTGCCGGCCGCGCAGCTGGTGGAGGTGCGACACACCACCGTGCTGCCCGCGCCCGACCTGACGGTCGCCCCGGCGGCCGCGCCGCCGCGGCCCCGCAGGCCGGACGGCGTCCGGGTCGCCGACGCCGGCATGGCGGTGATCACCAACCGCCGACTGGTGCTGCTCGGCGGTCGCGGCCGGCGCGACTGGGCGTACGGGAGGATGACCGGCCTGGCCCACGACCCGCACGCGCCGGTCACCCTCATGCAGGTGCTGGACCGGCGGCGCACCTCCGGCCTGATGCTCCCGGCGGACGTCGCCGCCGACTTCCGGTTCAAGCTGACCCTGGCCTTCGCCGACGCCATCGAGCAGCGCGGCGCGGTGCTCGACCAGCTCGACGAGGCGATCGCCGAGCACGCGCAGCTCAAGCCGTTCCGGCCGCAGATCGCGACCCCGGCGCAGGCCCAGCCCTTCGCGTTCGTGCCCGGCGGCCGGCGCACCGTGGCCGTCGCCGCCGGCATCGCCCTGCTGGTGCCCGCCGCCCTGCTGGACACCGATCCCGTCGACCCGACCGGCTCCGAGGTCGCCGTCGCCGCGACCCCCGCGCCGACCTTCGTCGCCCCGCCGGTCGCCCTCCCGGCCGCGCAGGCGAAGGTGCCGCCCGCCGCGTCGAAGCCGCGACGTGGCACGACCGCACCCACGCCGACGCCCGTCCGCGAGCGGCTCTGCGGCGCCCCGACCAGTCCGATGGGGTACGACTTCTGCGGCGGCGAGCGCATCCGCAGGCCGGCCGTCGACGTCTGCGACTGGTTCGACTGCGTACCCGGGTTCTGGGCCGGCCGGGGTTACCTGGTGCAGTGCGGCGACGGCTCGGTCAGCCTCACCGGCGGGCGGCGCGACGCCTGCGCCGGGCACGACGGCGTGCGCCGCACGGTCTGGCGCTGACCACCGGGCCGGCCACCACCGGGGCGTGCGCACGCCATCCGAGGAATTCGGGGTGGCGCGGAAGTCGCATGATGTTCCCTGTGATCTACCTCCCGAGCGGCCAGCGTCGCAAGAAGAAGAGCCGCTTCGACAACTGCGACGCCTGCAACTGCGACATCCCCTGCTGCGACCTGGGGCTCTTCTCCACCCTGCTGACCCTGGGCGCGCTGGTCGCCCGGCTCGTGTCGCCCGGCCGGGCCCCGGCACCGCCGACCGTCGCCGCCGGGCGGGGGCCGCTGGTGGACCGGGCCGGGCGGGCCGCGATCCTTGGCTACCGGCGCTGGCTGTCGCACCGCTGGCCCGGGCAGTGCCGCTTCACCCCGACGTGCAGCGCGTACGGGCTCGCCGCCGTGGAGCGCCACGGGCTGGCCGTCGGCGGGCGGATGGCGGCCGACCGGGTGCGCCGCTGCCGGCCCGACGTGCCGCGCGGCACCCACGACCCGGTGCGCTGACCGGGGCGGCCGGCGCCCCGGACCGCTGTTCGCCGGGGCGCCCTGAGCTGCGGGGATGCCCCCATCGACGCCTCGGGATCGGTCATGATGACAGGATGGAGATCCGCTCCGACGATGGTGCCCGGGTGAGGATCCGGCCGGTGGGCTACCAGCCCGGGGTCGAGCCGCCGGACGACCCGGACGAGGCGGCGGAGTGGGACGACTGGCTGCTCGTCGAGACCGACGCCCGCACCGCCGACGGGCAGGCCTGGTCGCACCTCGAACCCTGCCTGACGGTGGCCGAGGCGTACGCGCTGGCGGGCTGGCTGCGGCAGCAGGCGGAGACGACCGGTGACCCGGCGGAGCCGTTGGCGGTGGCCCGCTTCACCGAGCCGAACCTGGCCTTCCGCACCCGCGTACTGCGCCGCCGCAGGCTCGCGCTGACGGTCGAGTTCGCGTACGAGTCCCTGCCGCCGTGGATGCGGCGGCAGCCGCCGGGCGCGGTCTATCCGCTGACGCTCACCGTCTCCGCCGACGCGCTCTCCGTGGCCGCCGAGCAGTGGGCGCGGGAAACCGACGCGTACCCCCGCCGCGCCACCTGCTGACGGTCGGCCGCTCGCAAGTCGACTTTCCGGCTACCGGGCCACCTCGTGGGTGGTGACGACGACACTGGACGGACGACGAACCGCAGGGGGCGGGATGGCCGACGAGGAGCGGACGGAGATCCGACGGTGGCCGCCGCGACGGGTCTGGATGGTGGCGCTGCTCGGTGCCGGGGTCACCCTCGTGGCACTGGCCTTCACCGTCGCCGCCATCGTCTATTCGCCGGACGAGGTGGGCGGGCCCTCCGACCAGGCCGAGTACCAGGCGCGGATCCGCGCCGACCGGTCCGGTCTCTTTCCCGGCACCCTCCACGTGGCGGCCGAGCGGCGGGTGCGGGTGGGCGAGGAGAGCAGGATCGGGATCTGGGCGTGCGGTCCGGACAGCGGTGTGGCCTGCCCGGCCGCCACGGCGACGTCCGGGACCGGCCCCGTTCCGGACGCGAGCCGCGAACCGGTGGCGGTCCCGCTCGGAGCCCGGGTGCGGGTCGACCTGACGAGCGGCAACCCCGACGCGATGACGGTCAGGTCGGTGGACGCGACCGGGGACCCGGCACAGCCCCTGACCGAACGCGACGACGTGGCCTACTGGGCCTGGTTCGTGAAGGCCGCCCGACCCGGCACGTACCCGCTCGTCGCGAGCGTGTCGGTTCTCGCGGGCGATTCCGAGACGCTGCTGATGCCCCGGGAGCGGGTGGACATCGAGCTCACGGTGACCAGGACGGGCGCCTACACCGCGCGCGAGGCGACCCGCGGCGGCTGGGCGGTGACCCAGTGGATCGTCGGCACGGTGATCGCGTTGCTGGGCACCGGGTTGATCACCGTGGCGACCCTTGCCCGATGGCGGCGCGGTCCCGGTAGGTCGCGGCGTCGTCGCACCCGGGCCCGCCGGCCGGACGCCTGAGTCATTCCGGGCCTCGGCCGGCCTCGGCGGGACCCGCACCAGCACCGAGGTCGGGGATGGTGAGTGAGCCGTCCGGGCCGAGAGGGAAGCCGGGGTTCCAGGCGATTTCCCAGACGTGCCCGTCGGGGTCGGCGAAGCAGCCGGCGTAGCCGCCGTAGAAGGTCTCGCGTGCCGGCACGGTCACCTCCGCCCCGGCGTCGGCCGCCGCCGTCAGCAGCGCGTCGACCTCGGCCCGGGAGCGGACGTTCTGCGCCAGCGTCGTCCCGCCGAAGCTGCCCGTGCCCAGGTCGGGCACGCCCGCGTCGGCGGCCAGCTTCTCCCGGCTCCACAGCACCAGCGCCAGGCCGCCGGCCTGGAAGAAGACGGTCTCCTCGACCTCCTGGCCGCGCCAGCCGAGCCGCTCGTAGAAGGCGCGTGCCCTGGCCACGTCGGCGACGCCGAGCGTCACGAGGCTGATCCGCTGCTCCATCACCCGGCGACCCTCCAGCTACGACCCGGCACCGTCCACCGTCACCGTAGCGTCGAACCGGCGGCCGTTGCGGCTCCGGTGGCTCAGCCCCGTCCCGTCATCCGGTCGGCGAGGCGGCGCAGCGCCGGGGCGGCGGCGAGCAGCGTCTCGCGGTCCGGGGCGTCCAGCTCGGCCAGCGCGGCGGCGAGCAGGTCGCGCCGGTGCCGCCCGTACGCGGCCATCCGCTCCCGCGCCGCGTCGGTCAGCTCCAGCCGGATCGTGCGCCGGTCGGCCGGGTCCCGCTCGCGGTGCAGCAGCCCGGCGGTGGTCAGCTCGCCGACGAGGGTGCTGACCGTGTTCGGCGCGGTGCCGAGCCGCTCGGCGGCCTCGCGGACGCCGATCCCCGGGCGCCGCTGCACCAGCCGCAGCACCTCCACCTGGGCGTCCGGCAGGGCGGTGCGGCCGACCCGCTGGGTGGCCGTCCGGCGCAGCATCCGGTGCAGGTCACCGAGCGCTCCGCCGAGCAGGTCGACCGTCTCGTCCGTCACAGTCAGGCCCTCCGACGCCGAAATAGCTCTGTAGTCAGAGCTATCGTAGCCGGGCCGAGCCGTCAGTGAGGGGACCGCCATGCCGCACGCCACCGCGCCGCCCGTCCGACCGGACGAGCGCGTCGCCGCGCCCACCGGGCGGGCCGCCGTCGTGCTGCTGGTGCTGCTCGGCACGCTCACCGCGTTCGGGCCGCTCTCCCTGGACACCTACCTGCCGGCGTTCCCGGAGATGACCCGCGACCTGTCCGCCAGCCAGGCGCAGATCCAGCTCTCGCTGACCACCTGCCTCGTCGGCATGGCGCTCGGCCAGCTCGTCACCGGTCCGCTCAGCGACCGCTTCGGGCGCCGCCGGCCCGTGCTGGTGGGCGTCGCCGCGTACACCCTGCTGTCGTTGGTGTGCGCGGCCGTGCCGTCGGCCGAGACCCTGGCCGCCGCGCGGCTCGCGCAGGGTTTCGCCGGCGGCATGGGCGTCGTGGTGGCCCGCGCCGTCGTGCGCGACCTCTACGCCGGCCGCGAGGCCGCCAAGTACTTCTCCCGGCTCACCCTGGTCTTCGGCGTCGCCCCGATGGCCGCGCCCGCCTTCGGCAGCCTGGTGCTGCGCTTCGGGGACTGGCGTACCGTCTTCGTCGCCCTCGCGGTGATCGGCGCGCTGCTCGCCGCCGCCGTGGCGTGGCGGCTGCCGGAGACGCTGCCCGCCGCGCGGCGCAGCACCGGCGGCCTCGCCGCCACGGCCGCCGCCGGCCGCTCGCTCCTCACCGACCGGATCTTCCTCGGGTACGCGCTGGCGCAGGGCCTCGCCTTCGCCGCGCTCTTCGCCTACATCTCCGGGTCGTCCTTCGTCTTCCAGGACGTCTTCGGCGTCTCGGCCGGGGCGTTCAGCCTCATCTTCGGCGTCAACGCGCTCGCCCTGGTCGCCGCCGGCCAGCTCAACGCCCGCCTGCTGGACCGCTTCGCGCCCCGCACGCTGCTGGTGCGCCCGCTGGGCGTGGGGCTGCTGGCCGCCGCCGTCCTGCTCGCGGGCGCGCTGCTCGGCAGCCTGCCGCTGGTGGCGGTGGCGCTCTTCGTCTTCATGGGATCCCTCGGCATGGTGATGCCGAACGGCACCGCGCTCGCCCTGGACCGGCACCCTGCCCACGCCGGCACGGCCGCCGCCCTGCTCGGCACCATCCAGTCGCTGGTGGGGGCGATGGCCGCCCCGCTGGTCGGGCTGGGCGGCGAGGGCAGCGCCGTCCCGATGGCCGTGGTGCTCGCCGGGGCGGCGGTCGCCTCCCTCGCCGTCGTCGGCACCCTCGCCCGCACCCGCCGCCCCTGACGCTGCTCGCCCGTGGTCACTGTGAGACGCCGCGCCCTGCTCGCCCTCACCCTCGCCGCCCTCGCGGCGGCCGGCTGCACGCCGCCCGAGACCACACCCGCCCCGGAGGACACCGTGACCGCACCAGCGAACCAGGACCTGCTCGCCGCCGCGAGCGCCGGCGACCCGACGAGGGTACGCGCCGCGCTGGCCGCCGGCGCCGACACCGAGACCCGCGACGAAAGACGGCGTACGCCGCTGCTGCTGGCCGCCGCGAACGACCACGTCGACGCCGCCCGGGTGCTGGTCGAGGCGGGCGCGGACCCGAACGCGCTCGACGACCAGCACGACACCCCCTGGCTGGTGACCGGCGTGACCGGCAGCGTCGCGATGCTGGAGGTGCTGCTGCCCGCCGGGCCGGACCTGACGATCGTGAACCGCTACGGCGGGATCTCCGTCATCCCCGCCAGCGAACGCGGCCACGTCGACTACGTCCGGCGGGTCGTCCGCACCGGCATCGACGTCAACCACGTCAACAACCTCGGCTGGACCGCCCTGCTGGAGTGCGTGATCCTCGGCGACGGCAGCAGGCCGTACCAGCAGATCGCGGAGATCCTCGTGGCCGCCGGCGCGCGCGTCCAGCAGCCCGACCGCGACGGCGTCGACGCGCTGGAGCACGCCCGCCAGCGTGGGTACGCCGAGATCGTCGCCATCCTCTCCCGCTGACCGGCCGCTGCCTTAACCGGTCGCCGAAATTCGCGTGCCGGCGGTAGCGTGCCGGCGTGTCCCGCCTCGTGACCCTCGTCCTGGTCGATGCCGCCGGCGCTGCGCTGGGCGCCCTGCCGCCGTTCGACGTCCCGTCGCCCTGGTGGCAGGAGGTCGCCCCGGTCGTGGCCGAGGCCCGCCGGCGGTACGGCGTCGAGGTGGCCGTGCTCCGCCTGCTGGCCGGCGACGCGCCGCAGCCGATGGGCGGCACGGTCACGTACCTCGCCCAGGTCGACGGGCCGCCCGGCACGCCGCTCGTACCGGCGGAGGCAGACCTGTCGGCGGACCCGCTGCGCGCCCCCTACGCCGAGCCCGGCGGGCCGGCGCGCAGCCTCGCCTGGGCGACGGCCGAGCTGCGGCGGCTCGGCCGCCCGGCGGAGACCGTCGCTCAGCAGCGCACCTGGAACCTCTCGGCGGTCTGGCGGCTCGACGGGCCGGGCGGCACGGCCTGGCTGAAGCAGGTGCCGGTGTTCTTCCGGCACGAGGCCGCGGTGCTGCGCTGGCTCGGCCGGGCCGCGCCCGGCAGGACGTCGACGCTGCTCGCCGACGACGGCGACGGCCGGATGCTGATCGAGCACGTGCCCGGCGAGGACCGCTACGGCGCACCCGTCGAGGAACGGCTGGCGATGGCCGCCGACTTCCACCCGGTGCAGGTGCGCTCCGCCCCCGACGTGGCGGAACTGATCGCGGCGGGCGTGCCCGACCTGCGCGCCGACGCCCTGCCGGGCTGGATCCGCGACCGGCTGGTCGGCTGGGACACCTCGCCGGTGCGGTCCCTGCTGGCGGGGCTGGCGGCGAGGCTCGACCAGGTACGTGGGTGTGGCCTGCCGGACACCCTCGTGCACGGGGACCTGCACCCCGGCAACGTGCGCGCCGACGCCGGACGGCACGTGGTCATCGACTGGGGCGACGCGTTCGTGGGACACCCGGCCTTCGACGCGCTGCGGCTGGTGGAGGGCCTTGCGGACGATGTCGCCGCCCCGGTGCTCGCCGAGTGGTGTGCGCGGTGGCGGGCCGACGTGCCGGGGTGCGAGCCTGAACGGGCCGTGGAGCTGCTGCGGCCGGTCGCGGCGCTACGCCTGGCGGCCGTGTACGCGATGTTCCTCGACGGGATCGAGGCGAGCGAGCGGGTCTACCACGCCACGGACGTCGACACCTACTTCGCGAAGGCGCTCGCAGAACTCGGGCCGGCGACCCCCAGCGACGGGCACGCCGTCAGGTAGCTCCGCGTCGACTGTCGCGTGTCTGACACTGCCGCTCCGCCCAGGTGCCTCAGTCCGCTGGGGACGGGCGGCGCGCCGGGCGTCGACGCCGTAGCGGCTGTTTCCGCTCAGCAGGGCAAACGTCGGATTGCCGGCAAGTAGTTGCGCGTGCGCAATATCGACTTCGTAGGTTGTTGACGGCGGGAACAGGTCAGCCGGGGCCGGCCGATCGGTGGAACCTCGGGGGTCCCGCTGGTAGGACTCTTGTGGGTAGGGTCCGGGGACCGCCAGTGGGGAGGTGGGAGCCGTGCGTCAGCGCGGAGGTGACCGACTGCTCGTACGACGAGCCCGCCTGCCAATCTCCTGACGACAGGTCGATCCGTCCCGTCCTGGCCGGTCCACCCAGCAGAACCAAAGGTGCCGCATGCTTTCCCGCTCCACGTCCTCGACGGAATCGCCCGCACTCATCCGGGACCGGGCCACCTCCCTGGTCGAGTACCTGATGGCCGTGCGGGCGCAGCTGGAGAAGCCGGCCCGGACGGTTCCGACCGCCGACGCCTTCTGGCAGCACGACTTCCCCGCGCACGCCGCCTGCGAGGTGGGCGTCTCGACCGACGGCGCCAGCTGGCTGCGGGTCGGCCTGCCCGCCGCCACGAGACCGATCAGGACGCCCACGGAGTTCGCGCCGTACCTGACCGGTGCGCCGTCGTACGCCGTGGAGCCCCGGCTCGTCGGCGACGAGGAGACGATCGAGCGGCTCCAGGAGCGGTTCGCGCAGTGGCGGGAGCGGGAGTGGCGCCCCTGGGCCGACCAGACCCGGCGTACGGAGGCGACGCGGCAACTGCACCGCAGCCTGTTCGACCTGAAGCACCGCGTCGACATGGACGCCGCCACCCACGAACTGGTGTGGGGCCACGGCGTCATCCGCACCGACGTCGCCGGGCACCGGGTGCAGTACCCGCTGGTGGTGACCCCGGTCGCCATCGAGTTCGACGCCGACCGGTCGATGGTCACGGTGGCGCCGCAGGGGGCGCCCCGGCTCCAGACCGACCCGCTGACCGGCCTCGACGAGCGCTACCTCGGTCAACTGCTCGCGCTGGCCGGCTCCGGCGGTCAGCTCGACCTCGACGTCTGGCACGACCTCGACCGCGTCGAGTTCTTCGAGCGGGCGCTGCGCCGGCTCGGGCACGACCCCGTCGTACGGGACAGCGGCGCGGCGGCCCCGGCCGGCCCGCACGTGCACGACACCGGCGTGCTCTTCGTCCGGCCCCGGCAGCGGATGCTGCGCCGCTTCCTGGAGGAGCTGCGCGCCCGGCTGCTCGCCGGCGACACCGCGAGCATCGGCTCGCTGGCCGCCATCCTGGCGCACGAGCCGAGCCGGCTGGAGATGCCGCAGGACCAGCCGGCGCGGTGGGCGCCGCTGGGGGAGCGGCTGCTCATGCCGCTGCCGACCAACGAGGCGCAGGAGTCCATCGCGCGCCGGCTCGCGCAGCACCGCAACGTCGCCGTGCAGGGCCCGCCCGGCACCGGCAAGACCCACACCATCCGCAACCTGATCTGCCACCTGATGGCGCACGGCAAGCGGGTGCTCGTCGTGGCGCAGAAGGAGGACCCGCTGCGGGTCCTGCGCGACGGCCTGCCGAAGGAGATCCAGTCGCTGTGCCTGGCGGTGCTGGGCCGCTCCACCGACCAGCTCGTGCAGCTCCAACTGGCCGCCCGCGAACTCTCCGACCGTGGGGCGACCCTCGACAAGCGGGGCGAGCAGCAGCGCGTCGACCGGCTGCGCCGCCAGTTGGAGGAGGCCGAGCGGGACCTCGGCCAGGCCCTCGGCGGCCTGCGCACCATGGCCGAGAACGAGGCCGCGCACTACGAGATCGACGGCATCCGGCTGTCGCCGAGCGACGTCGGCAACTGGCTGCGCGAGCGGGCCGACCGCTACGGGGACATCCCCGACGCCCTGGCGCCGGACGTGGCCGCGCCGCTGGGCGTGGAGGAGTTCACCGAGCTGCTCGACATCGCCCGGCGTACCGTCCGGCAGGACCGCACCCAGGCGCTGCGGCACCTGCCCACGGCCGCCGAACTGCCCGCGGCGGCCGCCGTCCTCGCCGGCCGGCGCGAACTCGCCGCCGCCCGCGAGGAACTCGACCGGCTCGCCGCCGCCGGGGTCGTCCTGCCGGAGGTACGCGCGTTCGGTCGGCCGGCACTCGACGACCTCGTCGGGCAACTGCGTCAGGCGCTGACCCTGCTCGCCGGCCGCGAGGGCGCGTGGACCGACCGGCTGGCCACCCTGCTCCAGGCCGACCCGAACTGGCAGACCAGGTGGCAGGACCACGTCGCGGCCTGCCAGCGCGCGCTCACCGACCTGACCGCAGCGACCCGGACCCTCGCCGGCCACCAGGTGAGCGTGCCCGAGGGGCAGCTCGCCGAGCCGCGCCGCCTCCTCGCCCAGCTCGGTGAGCTGCGGCAACGGTTCGCGACAGGCAAGGGCGTCAACCGGGTCTTCCAGAGCACCCTCGCCCGGCTCGCCGCCGAATGCCGCATCGACAGCGAACCCCTGCGCGCCACCGAGGACGTCGACATCGTCGTCGCGTACGTCACCCGGCTGCGGCTGCGCCACGAGCTGAACACCCGGTGGGCCGAGTGGCGGCAACTGCTCGACCTCCCCGCCGACCTCGGCGACCAGCCCGACCTGTGGGTGGGTCGGCTGCTCACCGACGCCGCCACCGCGCTCGACTGGGACCGCCGCCGCTGGCCCACCCTGCACGCCACCGTCCGCCGCCTCGTCCCCCGGGCCGAGCAGGCGGTCGACGTACGCCGGCTGACCGCCCTCGCCGACCTGGTCTCCCGGTGCGCGACCGTGTTCGACCACGACCGGCTCGTCGCCGACGAGCGGGCCCTCGGCACGGTGCTCCAGGAGGGCATGTCGCGCACGGACGCCAGCGAGCTGTGGCGGCTGCTCGACCAGAGCCGCCAGCGCGCCGACCTCGAAGGGTGGGACGGCATCCTCGACGAGGTACGCCGGCTCGCCGCCCTGCGCCCCGACGCGCAACGCTTCGCGCA
The DNA here is from genome assembly GCF_057197825.1 of Micromonospora sp. USAFONa4. Lineage (NCBI taxonomy): Bacteria > Bacillati > Actinomycetota > Actinomycetes > Micromonosporales > Micromonosporaceae > Micromonospora > Micromonospora sp. USAFONa4. The sequence continues at coordinate 4,463,970 of NZ_CM170072.1, forward strand.
GCTCACCGAACGGCTACGGCAGGTCGCGCCCGGCTGGACCGCCCAGATCGAGGACGGCACCGCCGTCGCGGTCGGCGGCACCGGGGCCGACTGCCCGCACCGCTGGCAGTGGCGCCGCGCGCAGACCTGGTTCGACACGGTCGTCGGCAGCGTCGACCCCGTCGCGCTGGGCCGCCGGATCGAGCAGACGCGGGAGCGGATCCGCCGGCTGACCCAGGAACTCGTCGTCGCCTCGTCCTGGCTCGAGGTGTCCAAGGCGCTCGACGACCGGCGCCGGGCCGCGCTCGCCGACTGGACCACCGCCCTGCGCAAGATCGGCAAGGGTACGGGCAAGAACGCCGCCCAGTGGCAGGCGCACGCCCAGCGGGCCATGAACTCCGCCGTCGACGCCGTGCCCGTCTGGGTCATGTCCGTCGACCGGGCCATCGAGCAGTTCGCGGGCGGCGCCCACTTCGACGTCGTGATCGTCGACGAGGCGTCGCAGGCGGACATGTTCTCCCTGCCGATCCTCAGCCTCGCCGAACGGGCCGTCGTCGTCGGCGACGACCAGCAGATCGGCCCGCAGCTGTCGTTCGTCGGCACGGTCACCGGCCTGATCAACTCGCACCTGGTCGACGTGCCCTCCGCCGAGCACTTCGACCCGGAGAGCAGCCTCTACGACCACGCCGTACGCCGCTCACCCGAGCGCATCCTGCTGACCGAGCACTTCCGCTCCGTACCGGCGATCATCGGCTTCTCCAGCCAGACGTACTACGGCGGGGAGATCGAGCCGCTGCGCACCGACCGGCCCGCCGGCATCGGCGAACCCGTCGTCGCCGTGCACGTGCCCGAGGGCATCCGCCAGGACCTGCCCACCTACGGCAACGTCAACGTCGCCGAGGCCGAGGCGCTCGTCGAGCGGGTCGCCGCGATCGTCGCCGACCCCGCGTACGACGGCCGCACCATCGGCGTGGTGAGCCTGCTCAGCACCAGCGGGCAGGCCATCTACCTGCTCACCCGCCTGCGCGAGGTGGTGGGCGAGGGGGAGATGGAGCGGCGCCGGCTGCGCGTCGGCGACCCGTACACCTTCCAGGGCGACGAACGCGACATCGTGCTCGTCTCCACGGTGGTCTCCCCGCACAACGGCATGGTCTCCGCCTTCACCAAGCGCGACCACCACCGGCGGGTCAACGTCGCCGCCTCCCGCGCCCGCGACCAGCTCTGGGTCTTCCACTCCGTGCAGCCCGCCGACCTGCGCGAGGACGACGCCCGGGGGCTGCTGCTCACCTACTGCCAGAACGTCACCGCCGCCGACGAGGCCTACGACGACCTGGAGAAGCGCTGCGACAGCGACTTCGAACGCGCGGTGCTGCGTCGCGTCCTGACCCGGGGATACCGGCCGCTGCCGCAGTACCGCATCGGCGGGTACCGCATCGACTTCGTGCTCCCCGCACCCGACGGGCGGCGGCTCGCCATCGAGTGCGACGGCGACGCCTACCACGGGCCGGACCAGTGGGAGAGCGACATGCGCCGGCAGGCGGTGCTGGAGCGGGTCGGCAACTGCGTCTTCGTCCGCATCCGGGGGAGCGTCTTCAGCCGGGACCCGGAGGCGGCCCTGGAGCCACTGTGGGAGCGGATCGCCGAGTTGGAAATCACGGTCGTCGAGCCGAATCTCGAGTCTCCGCGGGGCCTCCCCGCAGTCGACACCGTCACTTCGGCGGTAGTCGCGGATGACGTTGTTCGTGACGAGGAAGCCCTGTCCTCGGAACCGCATCTAACTCCCACTGGCAGGCCGACGACCGCTGGGGTCAGCACCTCCGCTGCAGGTGGCTCCGCCTGGGTGCATGCTGACCGAGAGACGGCTCCGGACGGCTCTGCCGCGACGGGACCACGGTCGATCGTCAAGACTCAGGCCTTGGACAACCAGCCGGATGTGGGGGCCACGGCAGCACGGCCGTCGGCCGAGCCCGTTCAGACATCGGAGAATCCTTCCGCGTCTCGCCGAGGCGACATCGAGATTGAATCCTCCGCGTTGAATGAGCAAGTGGCGCACCAGTCTGAGCCGTTCGCTGAGGTTCGCCCGCTGGATCAGCTGCGCCATGAGGTGCCGTCGCACCTCGGAGAGCAGGCAAAGCCACGGCTGTCCGGAACCGGGCTGCCGCGACAGGCAGCAAGGGATTCGGACGCCAGACAACCGAATGAGCGGACGGCGCCTCCTCTGGCAACTGGGCAAGGCTCTCTCCCACCTACGTCCCTCGCCAACAGCACCAAGGAACCGGAGCCGCCGGTGCCTGCTGGATACGACAGCCTCGTCTGGCTGCGGCCGTACGAGGCGCAGGCCGCCATTACCAGCTATCAGCAGCGGTGCGACATCCCCATTCGGCACGACGGAAAGGTCCTCGGGTGGGCCAGGTTCCACCCAGGCACCTCTGCGGAGGCCCGAGCTAACCGCGCAAACATCAGAGTGGACCGGACTGGTCCCGACGGCTTCGAAGTAGTTTGCTGGGTGCACCAGAACGAGGCGAAGGCGGTCATCCAAGCAGCTAGCAGGAGGCGTGACGTCCCATGGGAGGTTCCTCAGGGTGGCCGCGGAGGATTGGTCCAGTACTTCGCACCCACCAGCCCTGCCGCAGTCCGACATCGGAGTGTGACCCGTCTGCTGCGTTCAGCGGGCCGCGTTCCAACCGGCGCGACGGATTCAGGCGACGGCAACACCCAGGACATCGCGAAGCCGATTGAGGGACCTGTCTCTGAGCGGCTGCAGCGGCAAACAACGACGCAGGAGGCGGAAGGGGTATCTCGGGCTCGCCGGGATCTCACGGCCTCAACCACTCCGGGGAGGAGTGAGCAATCTGGGCCGGAGCGAGCTTTTCACCAAGCGATGGTCCGCATCCTCGTGCGGGCGCGCGATGAGGCCAACTACAACCCCGCTCTCCTGCTGAGGATGGTCACCGAGATGGGAGGCCTCGCTGCGGCTCGACGGCTTCTCCACAATCCGGCGGTTTCGGATGGATTTACCGCCCTATGGGAGCGGGGACGCGTGGACCTGACGGTGGAGGCTCTCGCACTGCAGGCGGAGTTCCATTCGCTCTTTACAGAGGAAGAGCTGGCCGTGGCCAGCAGTCGGGTCAAGGGAGCCACTTCGCGCAGCTCCTGAGTTCGCGATGAGGTGGTCGTCAGCAGCGCAAGACGGAGCGACGGCCATCCTCAGCGAACGAACCCAGCGTTGACTGGATGGTCGGCGCGTCGATTAAGCTGGCGCTCGGCGGGTCAGCTAGCTTGTCCGTGTCCGCGGAGCAGTCGAGTGGTGCTCCTGTAGCGTTCGGCGGCCTCGCTGTCGGGCTGGAAGTACTGCACCCTCCCTGTGGTGACACCATCGGATCCGCGAACAGACATCGCCCGCTTCTCTGCTGCTGCCTGGACGATGGCGAACGCCTCGTGCTCGCGGATCCAGCACACGACGCGCTCGCCCTGCGACCTGGCTCTGACCAGCATCACGTTGGCGCGGAACTTGGACGCGTCACCGGAACTGTCGTCGACGTACCGGGCCCAGCCCGCAATGTTGTCTCCATCGTGCACGGGAACGTCGGAGTGCAGTTGGTAAGCCAGCACAGCGGCCTCCGCCTCATGCGGCCGGACCCACCCCACGCTGCGGTACCCCGTCGGTACTGACACAGGGCCGTCGTCGGACGAGACCTGGTGCTGCGGTTCCGCCGGATCGACGGCGAGATTCTCGTTGCTGGCGTCGCCCCCGTCGTCCTGAGCGTTCCGCGCGGCCCCACCTGACGGGTCAGTTGGCGACAGATCGACCCATTGATGGCGAGGACGGGTCCATACCTCCTCAAGGAGACCCGCGATGTCATCATCGCCGCGCTGCCGGTAAGCCGACAGGATTTGTCGGGGCTTGGCATCGACTGGAAGATCAACTGCCATGGCTAAGGCCATCTGCGCGTCTTCCGGGTCCCCGACCCCCTCAGCGCAACCCGTGAGCGTCGCAGCCTGCTCCAAGGGGTGGTCCTCGGGATTGACCGGGTCTTGAAGTGAAACGTCAAAACGACCGTACGGGGCGAACTCAAGGAAGACGTTCTGCCCTTCCCCTACCTCAAGACGGTCTAGGAACCTCTTGATGGTGCCACTCGACGGCTGCAGTCCCGTCCATCGGATGCTCTGCGTGCCGAGTTCCGACTCGAGTTCCACGACTTCGCCCTGTGCACATCCCACGAGACTGGCGACTCCAGAGGGCACCGGAAAGCCCGAGCCGCGGAGGTGGTCTCGGGTGACGGTGACACGCAACTTCCACCATTCGTCGTCATACTTGAAAAGTCGGCGGGTGGCGCTTGGCGCCTTGCGAGGTGCTGCGGGAGATTCTCGACGGCGGACCGCACCCTGCACGATCTCGTAGTCACCGTTTCCGGCATAGGCTTGCACGCTGCTCGGCGACACATCGAACCTGCTGGTGATCGCCTCGATGAGCTGCCCGATCTCCACCTCGCCCCCTGCAGCGGCGAGTTCAAGGCCGATCCGCTGCCGGATCGATGTGTATTCCTCCATTTGCCAGCTCGCAAGCCCCCAGGTCGCCCGGTCGGTTCTCACGAACCGATCGTCCTCGCCCAGCTGGTTGGCCAGACTTCGGATGCTGTTGTCCCGACCGATCTGCAGCTGCAGCTCATCGATGTGAAGTGGTTCGCCAGTCGCGGCCAAAAGGCCTGCCGCGTGGTCACTGAGCGAACGGGTGCGGGTCAGGATCTGGTTGTTGTGAAGCACATAGCCACACCAACTGAGCCAAGCGAGTAGCTCGGTCTTCGGCATTGAGGTGGCGGCGGCGACAGCGGCCAGATCTACGAGGCCATGCTCCGTCGCAAAATCCTCAAGCAGGGTTCGGGTCTGCTCGCGTGCGGCGGCGACGTCGGGAGCAGCCGCCCACCCGTCCGTCACCTCGAAATAGTCGTCCAGACGGTCCAGTACGAGCCAGAGTGGAACGTTGACCCCTGGAACATCTCGGGCGAGGGCGGGGTGCAGGACGATCAGCCGGTCCAAGGCGGCGATCGGTTGGATCTCCGTGCGCAGACTCGCCAGGAGATTCCCGATAGCTGTGCCGAAGTGGAACCTTCCGACGAGCAGATCCTTCACCTTGCTCTCGATCTGCCGGACTCGCTCGCGGGAAACATCGAAGTCGTCCGCCAGCTCGGCGAGTTTCTTCGGTGGCCTGCCCAAAAAGCGATCGCGCAGAATGCGAATCTGTCGCACGTCGAGCTCGGACAGGAATGCGGTGAACTCAAGGACCGGATCCAAGCTTGCGGTGGCGGAAGCCATGTCCGCCGCCGTGAGTGAGTTGAGCCGGAGAGCCAGTTCCTGGATTTCCTCAGGCGCCCCGTCCTCGACCGCGACATTCAGCAGGGACTGATCGCCGCGACGTCGGATGTGACGCCAAGCCGCCAACTGGTTGAGGTCCTCCAGCATCTGAATCTGGGCGGGGGGCAGCGGAGTCGGCATCGGCCCGCGTAACGGCTCCCCTTCGTTCTCCGGGCCATCCCATTCGCGCTGCTCACCGGACCGGACGATCGCTGCCGAGACGAGGGCTGTGACGGCATCCTCAACCGTGTAGTGCCCCGTCCCGCGGACGTCGTAGAGGTCTCCGACTGTCAAGGGCTCGAGGTCGGCGACCGTCTGCACCTGCAGGCGCTGAAATGTTGTCGCGACCCTGGAGCTGATCGCAAGAGTGGACAGAGGGAGTTGGCGCGGGACTGTGGGGAAACTCGGGCCGAAGGCAGCGGTTGAATGACGGACGACAAACAGCTGGGCGAGATGACGGCACAGTTCCTCGTGCTCAACGGTCATCGTGGTGACCGCCGGCGACTCAGTGATCCACCAGTCAGGTGAAGGAGTCAGGTCGACGAGTTCTCGTGCTGTCGCCGGCGTGTAGGGAGCCAGCCAAGGCAGCAGCCGGGTCCAAGGCGCGTCGTGGTACGCCTCGGGGGGCAGATCCCCGAATGCTGTGCTGGTCATGGTTGTCCTCTCCTTGCCGGTACTCGACGTCAGTTTGTTGATCAGTGTTTGGCGTGAAACCCGAGTCGCTTCGCCTCATCCATGAGTCGAAGGGCCTGAGTGGCCTGTTTGTCAGTGACCGGCCAGCTGTTGTTCACGTACCGCCCAACGGTCTCGGCCAACTGGCGTTGCCAAGGCTGCAGGTTGCGGGTTTCCTTCGCCCAACGTGCCACTGCAAACCATTCGGGTGCGGAGATGGTCGTCACCGAGGCGACGTCACCGGAGGTGTCGTCCGGCACCGTCGGCGCGCTGTCTTCGACGGACTGGTCAGTCAGCTCCGCGATGAGTTCGTCCGGCACCGTCCATGGGACGGCGAGGACTGCCTCCCAGCAATCTGGACGCTTCGCCCACTCGCCGATATTGGTGCCGCCCCGGAGAGGGTTGACAATCACGTCGCGAACGGGGACGCAGAGCTCTTCCAAAGCCGTGGCGAGGGCTGGGCTGAGGCCCTGCTCCCGCCAGATCCGATCCAGGTCGATCCGTCGGTTTGTCGCCTCAGCGAGCCGGGCGATTGAATACGCCGTAATGTTGATCTTGTAGCCGCCGAAGTCCTTGGCAGCGACGATCTTGTCAGTTGCCTTGAACAGGATCGCCTTGGCGATGAGCCGCTGGCCGAAACTGATGTTGATGTCCGGCACGCTGTCACCCATCCGCATCATCAGCTCGCGGAAGTTCTTCTCAGCCCCCCGGCTCACGAGGTAAGGGAGCCCAGCCCAGGAATGGATGTACTTCGCCGCATCCGCCTTGGTGAACTTCTGAGCGAGAGGGTGCAGGCTCTTGAACTTGCGCTGGTTGGCCGGCGTTCGTTCGCGGGCCAGCGCGTCGGTGTACTGCCCCCGCGCGCGCTCGTAGAACCAGCGAGTCTCCTGCCCGCTCCCGTCGGCTGCGGGGGCCCACAGTGACCGGGTGATCTTCTCGATGCCGACGTGGAACGGATGGTTCGAGCTGAAGTCGACGACGGTGACCTTGTTCTGAGTGTTCGAGTACTTCGAGATCTCAGGCACAATCTCCTGCAGTCGATCAGGCGAGACCCGGGTCAGCTTCATCTGGACGTGGACCCGACTGAGGTCCACCTTGTCTCTCGTGTACGCGTAGTGGATGGACGCGGTGGTCTGGCCACCGTTGACGATCTGCAGGTCTTGGACGCGCCTGATCGCTCGTCCGCCGTCGGGGAGCTGGGTGAACTCCACGGTCGACGCTGTGGCAGTGATCCCGTTGTTGTAGGCCAGGAACCGATCAGGGTTGTGCAGCAGGGTGTCGCGGATGCCGCGGTTCACGCCACCCTTGGTCTGCAGGAACGAGCGAACGTTGAGCTCGAGCAGACGCGTGCCGTGTTTGCCGTAGAGGTTGGCCAGCTCCTGTCCTGGAATGATGGCCAGGAAGACTGAGTAGTTGCGGTCGGTCTCGGGGGTGGCAAGGCAGGGCAGTGGCGGATCGAAGTCAACCACGATCGGTTCACTGAGCGTCCCGGAAGAGGACAACCGGTGAAGGCGGTTCAGGTCCCAGATCTCGTGAGTGACCTTCAGGCCGTCCAAGTCGCCGGGCGGGATGCTCGAGACCGCACTGACAACGTCGGTGAGAAGGAAAAGTCGGATGCGGGGGGCATCGGGTAGGGCCTTCTCGACCGCGACGCACATGTCATGCACGTCGGAGGACTCGTCGATGTCCCGCGCGAGACCGTCACGGCATTTGCGGACAAAGGTCACCAGGCGCTTGAACAAGGTCTCGACCTGGCCCCGTGGCAGGCGGTCCTCCTCAGGCCTGAGACTGAAGTGGGTGATGAAGAGATCGAGAGTCCCCAGGGACTCGTTGGTGCCGTAGCCGTTGACCTCCAGCCCGTGGGTCTTGTGGTAGGCGGTAAAGGTGTTCTCGATCTCGCCGGCCTGCTCCAGTTCATCGAGCACGCGACGGGTGAAGGTGTCGGGAGCTGTGGCGTTCTCCGCCTCAGCCGTCGCGAGCACGTCGGCGACGAGTTCCTGAACGTAGGCCGACAGGCTGTTCTGGCTCATGCCTTCTCCTTCACGATCTTGGCCACCCATTCTGCGGAGACGCCGTACTGGTCAAGTCCGGCAGTGCTTATCCGGTAGCGGCAGTCCCCGACGCCGGACCGGAGGTCTACCTCCACAATTCGTGGGAAGTCGCCGATGACGTGCCAGAAGACCGTCCGGCGGACGGTGTACCGAACGTCGTCGTACAGATGACGGTGCTCCGAGAGGTAGCCGACCCGAACAAGAAGGTCACCAAACTCAGCTGGTACCGGGCCCGTCGGCATCGCCTCCTTCAGCGAACCGACAACCTGATTCAGCGACTCCCCGGAACCGCCTCGCCGTTCGTCCACGGACAGGTGAGCCAGGACCAGGTGGTCTGTTCCAGTGTCGTCGAGCTGACGTTCGCTGGCGATCACGATACTTCCGGGGTTTCTGCCAGCTCCGGTCTTGACCTCGATCGCGCACCCCGGCAACTGAAAGTCCTGATTCGCTCCGGTGGGGCCCCGCCAGGAATGAACCGCTTCAGCGGGCGACAGGACCGGAAGGAGGTGATCACGGAGCACCACGAGTTCCCCGAAGAGACCCCGCCTGGCATCCACGCCGAGGCCGGTGTCCCGAAGCGACTGAAGGAGGTGGCGCCAGTGTTCGAAGCGCTCGATCGCCACGCTGAGCGCCTGCACCGGCCCCTCCGTCGCCTGAGCCGCCAGGGCGACATCGGCGATCAGCGGGTTGAACACCTCTCGCCGGTCATCGGCGGTGAGCACCACCCGTAGCTCGGCATTCCCGTCGGGAGCCGCCGCGAACTGCAGCGCCAAGCCTCGAGTGCTCGCGAGAGGAGAATGTCGCTCCGCCACTGCCTCGGCCGCGGCAGCCGGCACGCGGACGACCAGCGCGCGTCGCCCACTCGGCTGTTGAACAGCTAGGAAGATGTCATGCCCCGAGCGTGGAAACAGGCGACGAGCGACGATGCCGTACGGGTGGTGTTCCGCTTCGAGTGGTGCCCAGTCCTCTTCGTCAATCCTCACTCGTCGGGGTCCTCGTCGTCGTAGTAGTCAATCTCCTGTTGCCACCAGATGTCGTTGACCACGTACTCGGTCTCGGTCGGATGCTCCGAGAAGGGGAAGCTGATGGCGAACCCGACAACCGGAAGACGATCGTGGTTTGCGGTCTGCTGCGGATGCTCGATCGGGTAGATGATAAGTAGTGGCTCCTGCGCCGGGCGGAATCTCCGGAGTGACTGCCCGGTTGGTACGTCAGGCTCCTTGTACTCCCTGTTCTTGCGCTCGGCCCACGCCCGACGCGCTGCCCTCGTGGCCTGCAAAGCCAGTTCAGCCACCTCGTCTGCGAGATCGCTGCTTTCATCGGCAGGGTTGAGTACTCGCTTGATAATGAAGCGGTCACCTTCGATGGGGCGCTCCTTGCCCTCAACCGTCGGCGGTCGCCGCTTCACCAGTCCAATCTTTTGATTGCCGATTTCCACCTGCCGACCCGGAGCACCCACCAGGCGTACCGTCCACCGGGACAGCTCCCCGAAGCCGGCGCAACGGCGGATGTACTCCGCGATGAAGGCGGGTCGCACGCGGTATGAGCCGCGGTCGGCGACGTATCGGTCGAGAAAGCCGTCGATGATCTCTGCAGGTGTGATGTTCCGCCACACGAGGCTCTTGCCTGCGGTGTGTGGTTCGGTTGGCTCGCTCAGCAGCCTGACGAAGCGCTCCAGGTTGTCGAAGTTGCGTCGCAGTACCTCTGGCCGGAGGTTGAAGATTGTGGTCTCCGGAAGCTCACCGGAGTAGCTCAGCCGTACCTTGACGCCACGGCGCATCTTGTTGGCGGCCGTGACCGCAAGTCCGGCGGAGGACGCGCGAACCCTGAGACCGAAGCTCTTCGGCGTCTCTCCGAGTGCCGCCATCTCCTCGAACTCCCGTCGCAGCTCGTTGTCCGCTGCGGTGATCTCGGCATACGCGTCGCGAAGATCAGGCGTCGTGTACAACCGGCAGAGGTCCTCGTAACCGGGGCGGTAGCCGAACCAACGTCCCATCTGCAGCAGAGTGTCGTACGTGTTCGACGCGCGCAGGTAGTAGCTGACGCTCAGCCCCTCCAAGGTCAGGCCGCGGGACAGCTTGTTGCCACCCACCGCGATGACCGACACCCCGGTCCGCCTGTGCTCGTAGTACTCGAGGGCGTCTCGCGAGCTGCCGTTGATCGCGCGGGCTTCGATCTTGAGTAGGGCAGGGCGCAGCTCCTGCTGGACGTCCTGCCAGGACGGTGGGGTCGCCTCCTCGGACGGGAAGTTCGCACTGGTCGGCGCGAAGTCACGGTCCCACAGCTCACGGAGCTGGATGAGGACTTCTCCGGCTTCGCGACCCATGCTGTCTCGGAGCCGGTCCCGCATCAGGCCGATGTACTCCTCGATCTGGTCGCGTACCAGGTTCTGCACGTTCATGAACCTGGTGACGTGGACAAGCATGGAGTTGTGCTGGCGACCCTGTCCCCGTGCTCGCCGCGTCGCGCAGGTTAGTACGAAGGCGTCCAACGCCTCGCGCAGGGACTCGGGAAGGTCCTCTGGCAGCGCCCAATCCTTCTTGTGGCGCCGCGGCATCCAGGCTTCGTGATCATCGATGGCACGGAAGATCGGTAAAGCCTCCACGTCATCCTCGTCCGGGTCCTCGGTGCGTAGGCCGAACATGCGCTCTGGCCCGAGGTAGTTGGACGGCGCGGGCAGACTCTCGATGAAGCTGTCGGGGAACAGGTCGAGGCCGAACGTCTCGTGGTCGGCGTCAGGCCTGATGTAAATGTTGGCAAAAGGAGTGGCGGTGTAGCCGACGTAGGCGGCCTTGTCGAAGCAGCTCAGCAGGTGCCGGATGGACGCGTTGATCCTTGTCGGATCGGCGTCGTCGTCCTTCGTCGTGTCAATCGACGCGTTGTCAGCCTCATCGTCGATTACCAGCAGGGGAACGTCCCGCACGACCTTGGTTGTGCCGTCAGCGGTTGGTTCACCCTCAACCTCGACCACCCACTTCCGTACGTATTCGAGGATGCTCTGGTGCTTCTTGATCACCAATACGACGGGATAGTCGCCGATCGGAAGGTTCAGGTTGCTCGCCACGTGCCGCCGGAAGTCGCCCCCCTCGGCACTGTTGGTCAATGAGGCGATTCGGAGGCGCTTCACCCCTGGCATGACGCCAACACCAATGCGTGCGGTGCTCTTGTTCTCGTCATAGCGTTGCTGATACTGGGTGTCGAAGCCGAGGAGTCCTTCGTCGACCCGAAGTTGGGTCTGACTGCGCAGGCTGTTGTGGATCCCGGCAAGGATCACGATGAGTTTGTAGCCGGCGTCGGCGGCCTTGCAGGCCAACCCGATGTAGTTACCTGTCTTGCCCGACTGAACCTGACCGACCACCAGCCCGGTACGACGCCAGGAGCCGGGACGCTGTGGGTCCTCGAGCTGTCGCAGGATCCTGTCCGTGCTCTGGTTCAGTCGTCGTACGACTCGCGGCGGCATCAGCCGGACGTCCTCAAGATACCGACGGTATCGGTCCCAGAAGTCCCAACTGCGGTCCAGCTGCGCCTCAACCAGCCACTCGATGTGGTTCCGGTCGTCCTTCAATCCCACCGAGTCGTCCTGCCAGACCGCCACCCGGGCCTGGATCTCTTTGAGCAGCAGATCCCGGTCGAGTGCTTGGCCTCGGGCCTGCTGCATCGCGCAGACCATGTTCACGGCGTCGTTCAGCTCGGCCGGATTCGCCTGCCGATCCTGCGGCAGGAACGCGAGCACGAGCCGGGTGGCCTGCTGCATCGTGTCATCGTCATCGTTTGTCAGCGCTGTCATCCGGCCCTCCCGTTGGTCTGATGCGATGGTGATTGGCGGTGGAGCCGTCAGCGCTGCTGCCAGAAACCGTCGAACTGGTCAAAGGGCGGCATGAGTGCGAGCCGCTCCTTGGCCTCTCTTGGAGTTCGGCCTTGGGCGACGAAGGCGGCATAGATGCGGTTCGCAACATCCCCTACCTCCTTTGGCGCCGCCCCGAGGAACGGCTCAGGATCGTCGGTGACGTCGCCGTCGTGCATGATCCGCAGCGCCGCGACCGGCACGGTCTCCTCCAGAAGCCTGATCAGGGCTTTTGCATCGGTCGCAGCATCGGGGCCGCCCTGCAGCACTTCCCGTACGAGCGGGTGGTCCCGGTTGATGCGGCAGCGGATGGTGCCGTCGCGCTTGTCCACCCGCCAGGCGTAGATGAACTCTGCGCCGTGCTCCCGTGCGGCGATCCGCCCACGGTGACTCAGTACCTCTGCAGCTCGGCTACGGGTGGCGGTACCGATGCGCTGCAGGTGACGACGCGCGCCCACCGGCGGTACGGCCGTTGACTTCCGGACGTCGATTGCCCAGGCAGCGTCCGCCTCCGCCGGCACGTCGACGATGATGCGCGCCAGGTTGTACCGCTCGTCGCGGCGGAAGCCGCGGATGCCCAGCCAGTCTCCGGCCAAGATAAGCCGGTTTCGCCGATACACGTAGAAGCCCTGCTGGTCCAGCCAGCCTTTCGGGCCGGCTGCCTGTTGCTGCTGTTCGAGGCTGAGCTTCTTGGGGTGAGGCAGGATGAATGGCTCGATACGGACCGTGTGGTTGCCGACGGGCAACTCCTCTGCCGGTAGTCGCTGGACCGACGGGTGTCCGCTCAGGAAGGGGTCCCAGGCCTTGACCGGTGTGCCGTTGACGGTCATCGCGAGTCGGTTCCTGCCTACGAGGAACCGCGCGAACACCATGCCCAAGTGCTCCTCGACCCGGGTCGCCTCCGCGTAGAACTGTTTCTGTGCCCGTGCGTCTTCGGCGGTCAGACCGTCCACGACGAACCGGTGCAGATCTCGCCAGATGACGGTCGTTCCAGCATTGCCATCGGGTCGAAGCTGTTTGAGAACCGTCCCGGTCTCCTCGTCGGTTCCGTGCAGCAGACGCCATTCACTTGTCTCCGCGACGACGGACAGGTCCCAGGTCCGAACTGCTTCTTCAGCGCTGGCCAGAGTTCTCGTGCGCACAGTGAGGCGGGCCGCCTGCGAGAATGAAGCGCTCTTCAACCCCATGCCGAAGCGTCCGAGGTCCTCAGCGGCGCGCGCCTGATAGGAGCCGCGCGCCGCCACAGTCATTGCGGTGACGAGCTCGTCAGCTGTCATCCCCCTGCCGTCGTCCACCACCGCCACCCATGAGGCAGGACCGGCCCACGTGAAGAAGACGTCGATCCGACGGGCGCCGGCGGAAACACTGTTGTCCACGAGATCCGCCACGGCAGCCTCGACGCTGTAGCCGAACGACCGCAGAGATGTGATGGTGCCCGCGGGGTCGGGGTTCGCGATGTCGTAGCTCAAGGCAGTCGGCTCCAGTCGGTGCAGGAACCTCGTCGGTGCCGCACAGTCGCGTTCGTTGCTTCCCAACTCGGCTGGCGTGTCGAACTCTCAGCGGAACTCGGACCCCGGAGCGGGCTTGGTGAGTATAGGTACGTGACGGTGCTTACAGTCAGCCCTGCAAGATCACTCATCATGGGATTTGAGGGGGTTGTTCCCTTTCGGTGTCAAACTTCAGACAATACGGGCAGTAGTTGCCTCAGGACATTGGTTAAGGTCTGATCCATGTCAGTAGCTGCATGGCGGTGTGTCGCCGCCGGCGGTCGATGACTTGGGCGGCGTGCCGGTAACCTGCTTTGTCGTGACCAATGAAGACCAGCCCCCTGCCCCTGCCCGACGCCGTGGGTACGGAGTCAAGTTGGTCCGTGGTCCTTTCGTCCGGCTCGCACCGCATCCCAAGGCCTGCTCGGAACCCGAGGACCTCATCTCGCTCGCGTCTGAGCTCAGAGCTGAGGGTGTGCGTCTCGCTGCGGATCTGTTCAGCGGCGCCGGCGGTCTGAGCCTTGGTCTCGATGCCGCCGGCTACAGGGTCGTACTTGCGGTCGACCATGATGAGGAAGCGGTCGAGACTCACCGACACCACCACCCGGGACTGAGTGTCAACTGGGACCTCGGCGACCCGGACCGGGTTCGACAGGTTGGCGAACTCATGAAGGCCGCCGGAGTGGAACTGCTGGCGGGTGGCCCGCCGTGCCAACCGTTTTCCAAGGCTGGGCGCTCGAAGATTCGACACCGTGTCCGGCACGGCCTTCGTGATCCTTATGACGAGCGTCGGGACTTGTGGCGGTCATTCCTGGAGATCGCACGGACCGCGCGCCCGCAGGCTGTTCTCATGGAGAACGTGCCGGACATGGCGCTCGACAAGGAGATGTTCATCCTCCGGACGATGGTCCACGAGCTTGAATCGATCGGATACTCGGTCGAAGAGCGGTCGGTGGAGACGTTCCGTTACGGAGTCCCGCAGTTCCGCCAGCGACTCATCCTCGTTGCGCTGCAGGACGGCGTCCAGTTCACCTGGCCGCGGGAACAGCCCGAGCGGGTCACCGTCTGGAACGCAATCGGCGATCTTCCCCCCGTCGAGGGAGGCTGGCGACCGGAGGGTGGCGCGGAGGGCTGGAGCGACTACGAGGGCCCTGTCAGCGAGTTCCAGCGCCGAATGCGGGAGGCCGTGTCCGCCTCCGACGCGCACAAGGTCTTCGACCACATCACCAGGCCGGTCCGCGAGGACGACGCGCGTGCGTTTGAGGCCATGGACCACAGCACGCGGTACAGCGACCTACCGGACGAGATGAAGCGGTATCGGGACGACATCTTCGACGACAAGTACAAGCGGCTCGACGAGAACAACCTTTCCCGGACGATCACCGCGCATATTGCCAAGGACGGATACTGGTACATCCATCCTCGTCAGAACCGGACCCTCACAGTCCGGGAGGCGGCCCGCCTCCAGACCTTCCCGGACTGGTTCCGCTTTGCTGGGCCTCCGTCGGCGGCATTCCGTCAGATCGGTAACGCCGTGCCGCCGTTGCTCGGCGAGCATCTCGCCGGCGCCGTGCGGGCATCACTAGACAACCCGCAGCCCGTGTCTGCTACGACCCAGGATGTCGCGGCGATCCTGGCCGGCTGGTTCGACAGTGCCGCGGTTCGGGGTCTTCCCTGGTTACGGGCCGAGACCCGATGGCAGGTCATACAGGCCGAGATGCTGCTGGACCGGGCCCCGGCCGATGTCGTGCGCTTCATCTGGC
This sequence comes from Micromonospora sp. USAFONa4, assembly GCF_057197825.1. Taxonomy (NCBI): domain Bacteria; kingdom Bacillati; phylum Actinomycetota; class Actinomycetes; order Micromonosporales; family Micromonosporaceae; genus Micromonospora; species Micromonospora sp. USAFONa4. The sequence continues at coordinate 4,479,118 of NZ_CM170072.1, forward strand.
CACTGCTTGCACGCTGGCGGCAGCCTCAGGACACGGTCCTGGCTGAGAGCGAGCTTGTCGAGATCAGCAAATGGGCGGCACGACCCCAGCGCGCCGGAACGATTCTCGAACTGGCGGGACGGCTCGCGGACAATCCTGAACTGCTCAAAGATGACGATCAGCTGCGCCAAGTGGCTGGGCTCACGGAGTCAGTGGCTGACCTGGCGGTCTTGGTCGTGCCCGCCCACGGGGACGAGGACTCCGAGGAGCCCGTGCTGGTGACGAAGGGCGTGTTGCGGGTCGCCGCACGTTTCAGTGGGGATCCGGTGAATCGCCGAAACCGGCTGACTGACGGGCGGCTCGAGATAGCGCGGATGATCGGCGCGGACAGCGACGCCCGCCGTGCACACCTCGGACTGGTCGAGCTGGCGAACACACTGTGTCGTCCGGTGGAGCCCGAGTGCAACGCATGCCCGCTGCAGAAGCTGTGCCTCGAGTCCCGTGCCGACCCACTGCGGCTCTTCTGAGCAGGGTCGTCACTGACTCACACGTCCAGGCCCAGCGACTTTGCAATCTCGGGCGCTTCTTTGCGCAGGGAAGCGGCGATCCGCTGCCAGGCGTCCCACTCGCCTGCCTGCATCGCTGCGGCTCGGAGGGCCAACCCGGCGTTGGTCGCGGCCTGCGTGGCGGCACGGACGTCGGGAGTGGCATTGAGGTCAGCGGGGACCGGCTTCGGCTTGGGCCGTGCGCTCCGGCGGTAGGCGTCGTTGGCGTAGATGCAGAGTTCATTGACCGGGGCCTCGAGCATCTGACGTAGCTGCGCGGGTAATGAAACCCTCATCTTGGCCACGTTGATGTTGAAAGCCGAGTCGAGGTCGGTGCTGAAGTCGAGAGCGGCACGCGCCAGCTTCGTGTGCTCGTCAATCCCCCGGATGCCGCTCCAGCCGCCCCACTGCACCAGTCGGTCCGCACGGTAAACATAGATGCCCTGCTGCCGGTTCCAGTTGAGCGGACCGGAGAGCCGCTCGAACTCGCCAGGAGTGGAAAATTGGTCGCGTGCGGGAAGGATGAAGCGTCGAAGATCCACGTGACCTGTAACGTCACCGACCGTGACCTCAAAGCGCTGCGACGACAGCTCAGACACGCCAGGCTCTTCGGGCGCAAACGGGTTCCAGGCCCTGACCTTCTGACCGTTGACTGTGATGACCAGTGGGCCTTTGCCGTCGACGCCCTCGAGGAAGCGGTGGAACACGACTCCCAGGTGCTCAGCAGTCTTCGCGGCAAGACTCTCGAACCGACGCCGAGCCCAACCGCCCTCGGGCTGCTTCTCGGGCAGCACCCGGTCAAGGTGGCGCCATAGGACTACCGTCCCGGTTCCCTCGGCCAGCCACTGCTTGGCTCTGACGACGTCCGGATCATCACCCGGGTCTACCACGATCCATTGGTCCCATTCCTCCACCACGTCAAGGTCGAGGACCCGGGCCGACGTTCGAACCACCTCCGGATTGCTCCGGGAAACCACCGCCACCGATCGGCACTGGGACAGCGAGGCGGTCTTGAGGCCCAACCCGTAGCGACCCAGCTCACCCAGCCTGTACGCGCGACGTGTGCCGAGTCGCAGGCCCTCCAGCAAAGCGCCCGGCGACATACCGGAGCCGTCATCCGCTATGTAGACCCGCGACCTTGATCCCGCGAACTCGATCATCACCTCCACCCGCGTCGCTCCGGCAGCCACGCTGTTGTCGACGATGTCCGCCACAGCCGTGGGGAAGTCGTAACCGATGTCACGAAGCGAGCCGGTCAGGCGCGCAGCCGACGGCGCAACATCGAACCAGGCCTTGCCGGGCACGGCTACCTCCATCAAGTCATGCGAGCGAGGACCAGGATGTCACAGACCACGTCACGACCTTCCACCGGATGCTCGCTCGCTGAGCAGACGCCGCCACAACCGCGCTATCTCGTCCGAGGCTCTCAGTGGATCCTCATGCTCCCAGAAGTGCCGAACGTGCCAGCCTAAGGCCGACAGCGCCGCGTCCTTTTCCCGGTCCCGCTCAACGTTGCGGAGGAGCTTCGCCTCCCACCAGTCGCGGTTGTTCCTGGGCAGGACACCGTGTACCGGACACAGATGCCAGAAGCAGCCGTCGACGAAGATGGCAAGCCGGGCTTTGGTGAAGGCGATGTCCGGCTTTCCGGGTAATCCTGGGTGGTTTACTCGAAAGCGAAGACCGCGGCGGTGTAGCTCCCTACGGATGAGCAGCTCAGGCTTGGTGGAGGCCCGACGCATGCGCTTCATCTGAGCCGAGACCGCTTGGCTGAGTGGGACAGGGCGACGGTCGGTAGCGACTCTGGGAGAGCGGCTCATCGCCACGGCCTTCCCCCCCCGCCATCGTTTCTGAGCTGTCCGTCCACGTTGCTGACCCCCGGGTTCGAGCTGACGCAGCTTCCTCCGCCGCCAGCAAGTATTCCGGCTCGGCGGGATGCGAGAGTACCGGCCAGCTGGCACGGAGGGTCAAGGCCCTTCGCTTGACCTAAGTGAGGTGCCTTCTCATTTCCCTCAATCCGGGTCATCAGACTGCGGGCCAGTCGATCATGGGTTCGCCGCTGTGGTCGGTCGCTGTCGACAGGCGCAGGGGCCTTCTTCGAAAGTTTCGTTGATCTTGGTTTGGGTGGAATTCCTTCATAGGCCCAGAAGGGGCGTGGCTGATTTCGCTACTATGTGGCGGAAAGCATCGCCGTTCGCTGTTTTGACGGTTTGCAAGTGCCGACAGGCAAGTCCTTCTCCGCGGATGTCATCGGCAACCTCGTCGTCGTGTGCAGGTAAGGGGCCGGCGGGTCGGCGGGTCTATTTAACCAGTACGTCGTACGTGGGTGCGTGCTCCCAGTCAGGCCGAAGCTTGGTGATCTTTCGCCAGCCCCAACTGCGGTAGGCGGCCTGAGCAGGACTGTTGTCTGGCTCCGCCAGGAGTGTGGCCCGTTCCTCCGTGCGGTCAGCGAGTAACTCGTCGTGCAGCGACTTGGCGATTCCTCTACGGCGCCAGTCAGGGGCCACCATCAGCTCGCTGATGGCGAACGTCCGCTTCCCATCCTCGTTGGTGAACCCGTCCGGGATGGGCTCGCGGATGCCGCCCCACCACCTGGTCTCGGCGGGCAGCAGGAAGCCGTAGACATATCCCACCAGGTCGCCGTTGATCGTGGCGGTCACGAGGTCCCAGCCGTCGCGCTGCATGTGGCCGGCAAGTTGGCGGCGGTACCGGTCATCGCTGTGGAACTCGCCGCCGTCCGCGTACACCTTCAGGTAGAGCCCGACGAGCCGGTCGATGGACCCGACCGCCTGCTCGGCGGTGTGGTGCCGCAGTTCCAAGCCCTCGATCATGCGTGCACCGCCTGGTCGTACGCCTCGACGAAACTCCGGGTCGCAGCGGTCGACCGCTGGGGGCGCCCCAGGCTGGTCCGGAGCTGCGCGAGGTGAAGACTCACCCGCCCCGAACTCACCTGACCGATGTCAGGCAGCAGGCTCATCGCCGTGTACGCAGCCTCGTCGAGGTTGCCCTGCCGGTAGGCGGCGTCGGCGAGTTGGACCGAGTAGTAGATGTGGTTGCGCCGAAGAACGGGGGAGGGGTTCTCCGTGATGGTTCGGAAGGCACCGGCGGCGCGTTCGGGCCTGCCCAGGGCGAGGTAGGCGAGGCCCTCGATGCCCTTCATCTCCTGCGCGGTGACGAAATGAAGGAACGGCATGTCGTCCTCGCTGGTACCGCGTTCGAACTCGCGTTGAGCCCTGCTCATCGCCCGGTGGAAGCCGCTCATGTCGCTCAGGGTGGCGTACGTCCTCGCGGCACGCAGGTGCAGCAGCGTGACCAATCGTGGGGTGCCCCACCCGGCGGAGGAGCGGAGTGCCGCTTCGACGGCGTGCAGCGACTCACCGGGGCGGTCCTCGCGAGTCAGCAGCGCGAGGTAGGCGAAGGCGCGTACCTCCATCCGTGGATCATCGGACAAGCGGGCTCTGGTGATCGCTTCGTTCAGGTAGGCCCTGGCTTCCGGGCGGCGATTCGCGTCGATCGTGAGCCAGGCCGTCTCTATAGCCAGATCGGCGAGGGTGGTCTGGAGGGCTTCGCCGACGTCCCGGCTGTAGGTGGCCTTCGCCGCCCACTCTGATACCTGGGCGTGGACCCGGATAGCGAGGCCGCAGAGCTGGTTGGCACCGACCGCCGCATCAGTGCGACGGAGCTCGTCCACCAGTGAGCTGACGGCGCGGACCTGCTCCATGCTGATGCTTCGGACCGTGCTGTGCGGTGCGGCGAGCAGGTTGAAGGAACCGGTCGCGGCGATGCCCGCGAGTGCGGCGAGGGCATGGAACTGTCGGCGGTCCGTAGTGCCACCTCCTTGGTTCGACGCCGCGATGGGGGCATCGGCCAGCGCCGGCAGGTTTGTCGCTCCGGCTTCTTGCACGGGTACGGGGTCGTGCTCCCCATTCTTGGTCAGCCGGGCGGGGAGGCTGAACCACAGGAAGCGGGACGGGATCCGAAGCAGCTGCGCCCAGTGCGTCAAGCGATCCAGATGCACCAGCGGCGGCCCGTTCTCCACTCGGCTGAGCTGCGCCTGCGTGATCCCCAGCCACCCCGCCACCACGGTCTGCGGCAACGCGGCCCGACCGTGGTACGGATGGCACCGGTACGCCCGGATGACCCGCCCGAGATGCCGCTCCGCCAGCGCCCGCCGCACCGGCTCGTGCTCCCAGAAGCTCGCCGGCACCACCGGCGGCACGCTCAGCCTGTCGCGCTCGGCGGCCTGGCACGGCGCGCAGCGCCCGCTGTCGTTGTCGCGCGCCAGCCGTCCGCCGCACCGGGGGCAGTTCGCGTGTGTCACCGGCAACCTCGCCATGCGCAGGTGGCTCCGTCCGTCTCGCCTCGTCGAGCCTATCCATTGAAGCCGCTCCGTGCAGACGCGATATACGCAGCGCGCATATCGATGATGCTCACGCCGTCATCCGCCACCCGACAATCCGGCCACAGCCTGGGTGCAGACCTGTGCGTCGAGGCAGCGGCCTGTCAGGCGTACACGCCCTGCACGGCTGCGACGAACGCCTGCCCGCTCGTCGAGGGCGGCCCGTCCTTGGTCGGAAACAGCTCCATCCGCAGGTCGGACGTCAGTTCAAGCTGAACGCCGGCACCGTCGGCGTCCATGTTGACGAAGTTCGCGGTGGACGTGCCGGCGATGTCCGCTGGCGCGGGCTGGACGACGGTGAAGCCGGCGGCGCTCAGCGCCGTCGCCACCTCCGCGCCGGTGGCGGTGTCCCGCCCGCCGATGTAGACGACCTTGCCCGGCTTGGCCGTGCCGTGCACCGACAGTGCGTGGGTCCGCTGGCCGATCAGGATCAGGCACTCCTCGACGTCCCAGTTCTCGCTCGTGACGTGTAGCCGCGGGAAGTTCTGGCCGGCCGGCAGCATGCCCTTGAACTGGCACTGGGTGTGGATGGTGCCCGCGATCGCGCCCGCGATCTCGCTGGTGCGTGATTCGATCGGGCCGCCGTGCGGGGCGACGACGATCAGCGGCGAGCTGGTGATCTTCCAGCTCAGCTCGTAGGCGACGCCCGCCTGTTCGACCTTGCGGAGCGCGGTCATCGACGGATACTCGGCCACACTGCCTACCGGGGCGGCTGCCTGGTGCGTAGGGGCGTCGCCCACCCGAGCGATGCCGTACCCCGTCAGCATCACGAGCGGAACGGCGAGGGCGCTGAGCATCCATCGGGCATGTCTGTTCATGGGGATTCTCCTTGTTGCCGCGTCGATCTCGCCTCGGGGACTCTATCCACCGATATCACTCTGTGCGGGGCCGATGTGCGCAGCGCGTATTCGTGCCGTTCTCGACTGCGCAGCCGCGACCAAGAGGCGTGAGTGACGAACCGAATGCGCAGCGTGCATCGCTGTCACGGTGATCGCGGCATAGCGGGAGCCTCGGCCGGAGCCGAAGGTCGACGCATGGCCCGGGGCGGGTGCTGGCTCCGGAGCTGCGTCGACCCGAACGACACAGCTCCGTTCCCGCCCGCCCCGGCGCCACTCCAACCGTTGGCGAGGCGCCCTTCCGCTACGGAATCCGTGGACAAGGGCACACCCCGTGAGGAGCTGGGCATGAGCGTGCAGGAGGTGGTCAGGCGGTGGCTGCGGCTCGTGGTGGCGGACGCGGAGCTGTGGCCGTACCTCATCGGGGTCGACCTGGAGCGGCTCGGCGCGCACCTGGCGGCGGGCCTCGCCGCGGCCCTCGAAGGCCAGCCAAGAGAGGACGCGTGGCGCGGGTTCGGCCTGTCGGAGGAGCAGCACCGGCGCGTCGTCGACTACCTGGCGGGGGTGCTCTGGGCGCTCGACGTGCCCGACGAGCGGATCGCCCACGCCCGCAAGGTCTTCGCAGGGGAGGTGGGCGCGTGACCATCGCCGCCGCCTGGGAGGCAGCCGTCGAGCGGGGCGCCGACGACTTCTGGTGCACCCTGGATGACCGCCGCCCCGGCCTGCTCCCCGAACGGGACGCGCCGCTGCTCTTCGCCGCGCTCGGCCGCCTCACAGTCGGCGGCGACGACCTGGCCGGGCGGGCGGCGCTGCTGGCGGTGCTCGGCCGCGCGTACCGCCGCCATGGCCTGCTGCCGCACGCCGCCACGATCGGCGATGCGCTGCTCTCCGCCGTCGCCCGGCGCGCGCGGCCACTGTGGACGCCGCGGCTCGCCGACGCCTGGGAGCACGCCGGCCGCCGCGCCGATGAGGCCGTGCGGCGCACCGTCGCCCGCGCGGAGGATGGCCCGGCCTGGTGCCCCGCCGAGGTGATCGGCCACGACCGGCCGTGCGACACGATCGCGATCCTGACCGTACGCCCCTGGCAGCGCCTGCCCTTCCGCCCTGGCCAGGCGGTCCCCGTCTGCACGCCGCGCCGACCCGGCCGCTGGCGCTGGCTCTCCCCGGCCAATGTCCCGCGCCCCGACGGCACCGTCGAGCTGCACGTCCGCGCCGTCGCCGCCGGGGCCGTCGCCCACCGCCTCGTCCACGACGTACGCCCCGGCGAGCTGCTCCACCTCGGCCCGCCGCGCGACGCCGGCCTGTGCCTGGACCCGTCCGCGCGGCGGGACCTGCTGCTCGTGGCCGGCGGCACCGGGCTGGCGCCGCTGCGCGCCCTGGTCGAGCAGGTCGCCGCCGCGCCCGACGGCCGGCGGGTGACCCTGGTCGTCGGTGCGCGCACCTTCGCGGACCTGTACGACGCGACCGCCCTCGACAAGCTCCAGCAGGCCCATGACTGGTTGACCGTCGTGCCCGCCTTCAGCCACGACCCCGCCGCTGAGCCCGCCGAGCGGGGCGATGCCCTCACGATCGCCCTCGACCATCGTCGCTCCGAGGGCGACGTGTACGTCTGCGGCCCGCCCCCGATGCTCGACGGCGCGCGGCTGCGGCTGCTCGCCGCCGGGGTGTCCGCCGACCGCATCCACCTGCCGGTGGAGCCGACGCCCTGACGGCCGAGCTGCTGCGTATCCCTCCGCGTCGGCGTCACGACGACCACCGGGAAGCGGGTCGGTTGCCGAGCGGACGAATAACTCCCCAGTGGACGATCATGATGCCGCCCGGTCGGCCGAGGGCTTGGTGATCACTAGGATCGGCGCCTGTGATGATCAAACGACGGCTCCCGGCGGTCCTGTTAGGACTGTTGGTGGCCTTCCCGACACTGGGCGTTCCCGCCTACGCCGACGAGCACGAGACCGAACCCGTCGAGCCGCCCAAGGTGGAGCTGGTGCTCGACGTCAGCGGCTCGATGCGCGCCAAGGACATCGGCGGGCGCTCCCGTATCGCCGTGGCCCAGGAGGCGTTCAACGACGTCGTGGACGCGCTGCCCGAGACGACGGATCTCGGCATCCGCGTCCTCGGCGCCACCTACGGCGGCGACGACAAGAAGGTCGGCTGCCAGGACACGCAGCAGCTCGTACCGGTCGGCCCGGTCGACAGGGTGAAGGCCAAGAACGCCATCGCCACCCTGCGCCCGACCGGCTTCACCCCCGTCGGGTTGGCCCTGCGTGAGGCGGCGAAGGACCTCGGCACCGGCGAGACCACGCGACGCATCGTGCTCATCACCGACGGCGAGGACACCTGCGCGCCGCCGGACCCCTGCGAGGTGGCCCGCGAGCTGGCCGCCCAGGGCACCCACCTGGTGGTCGACACGCTCGGCCTCATCCCGGACGAGAAGGTACGCAAGCAGCTCGTCTGCATCGCATCGGCGACCGGCGGGACGTACACCTCCGCGCAGAGCAAGGACGACCTGACCCGGCGGATCAAGCAGATCGTGGAACGGGCCAAGGACACGCACACGAAGACGCCGGCGAAGGTGGCCGGCACCGACGTCTGCGCCAAGGCGCCCGTGCTCAGCCCCGGTGTCTACACCGACCGGGAGCGCTTCGAGGAGCACCGGTGGTACCGGATCCCGGTCCAGCCGGGGCAGGAGCTGCGGGCCTCGGTGAGCATCGGCCTGGACCGGCCGTTGAACCGGGACTACGGCGTACTGCTGCGGGCCACCGCCACCGACGGGCGGGAACTGGTCCGGGGCAACGACGCCGGCAGCGGTCGTACCGACGTGCTGTCGACAGGCGTGCGCTGGTCGGCGGCGGACGACGAGGACGAGGCGGAGTCGGAGGACGACGACAGGGGCGGCGTCTTCACGGACTCGACGGAGAAGGCTCCCGAGCCCACCGTCGTGTGCCTCGTCGTGAGCAACTCCTTCTCCGCGAAGGCGGGTGCCGGTCAGGCTCCGGGCATGCCGCTCGAACTGACCGTCGACCTGGTCGACGCGTCGCCCGCCCCGAACAGCCCGGGTCTCGGCCGGGGCTGGGTGCTGCTGGGCGTACTCATGCTCGCGGGCCTGCTCAGTGGGTTGATCGTTGGTTGGCTGACCCGTTGGTGGGTAGCGGTCTGGAGGACCCGATGAGGATGCCGAAGGCCCTGACCCCGGCCCGCCGGGCGGCGGTGCTGCTCGCCGCCACCGGCATCGCCGTCGCGCTGCCGGCCGCCGCCGGCGCGGAGACGCCCACCCCGTCGCCGGGGGCCGCCACCATCAACAAGGCCGGCACCTCGTTCCTCACCGCCGCCGGGATCAGCCCCGGTCAGCCGGTACGGGTCGGCGCCTCCGTGGGCGACTACCTGTACTGGTCGTTCACGGCCGCGGCGGGGGACACCCATCACGTGGCGGCCACCGTGTCGCTGCCCGCCGCGGCGAGCCGGAAGGGCGACTCCACCTGGACGGTCGAGGTCTTCGACGGGCTCCGCCGCCGGCAGGCGTGTGTGGCGGGGGCGCAGACCCCCGTGGCGTCGAAGAGTGCCACCACCGTCGAACTCGACTGCGAGCTGCGCCAGGTGCGCTCGTGGGCCGAGCCGTGGTCGGGTGACCCGTTGCCGGGCACCTACTACGTCCGGCTGTCCGGCATCGAGTTGCCGGAGCAGGAGCTGGGCCTGCCGATCGAGGTGAGCCTGCTGGTCGGGGTGGAGTCCGACGGCGACACCGAGCCGGAGGGCGGCGACCTGAAGGAGCCCCTGGTCCCGGCGGTGAACCCGGGCAAGGTGCTCGCCGGCGATCCGACCGCCAGCACTCCGGCCCCGGGGGCGGCCGGTGACGAGGAGGACGGCTGGTTCGACTGGGTGCGGTGGCCGGGCCTGTCGTCCCGTTGGTACTGGACGATCGGCGGCGGCATCCTGGCCGCCGTCGCGGGAGTGGTCGGCTTCGCCCTGACCCGCCCCCGCCAGCGCGTCGGCTGACCGTACGCGCGGTCACAGCACAACAGCACGAACGAGATCGACGACGACGGCAGGGCGGGCATGACCGAGCGGGTCGTGCCCGCCCTGCCGTCAGCACGGACGCCGTACGCCGACCGCCGCCTCCCGCCCTCAGCAGTGCCCGGACCACGCGCCGATGCCGGCGCCGGTAGCCTCCCCGGATGCCGGACTCCACTCTCGACGGTTTGCTCGATCCCTTCACCGAACCGAAGCCGTTCACACCCGACACCGCGGCCCTTGCGCCCCTCGCGCCGGGGACACACGTCGTGCTCCTCGACGGCGACATCGTCTACGTGGGTGAGACGGGGCGGACCCTGCGCGAACGACTCCGCGCCCACCTGCGGGGCAACCGGGGCTCGTCGGTGTTGCACAAGCAGGTCGGCGAGCTGCTCGACCGGGAGATCGGCCGGCAGGCGACCGCCGCCGAGATCGCCGAGTGGCTCGGTCGGTGCGAGATCAGGTGGCGGGAGACGGGCGATCCGAAGGCGCTCAAGGAGGCCCTGCTCACCCTCGTGAACCCACGGTTCAATCGGCTGCTGCCCGGGCAGCGGACCGCGTCCACGGATCCCGTGAGCCGCTTCGAGCGGCTGGCGGGCGGCCCGTACCTCGACTCGGTGGTGGCGGCCAACCGGGCCTACCTCGACGCGGTCGTGCCGGACGCGGCGGCCACCGAGCGGGACCACTGGGCGCTTTCCTGCCTGCCCGGCACCCGGACGGATCCGCCACGGCTGTCGGCGGTCTCCATGAAGACGATGGAGACGTTCGTGCTGCACGAGCCGACCGAGCCGGGTGCCAACGCCCGGCCTGAGGGCTTCCTGGTCGTACGCAAGTCGGTGCTCGACCGGCACTGGACGCCAGCGGAATTCCGGACGGCCCATCCCGCCATGACCAGGTGGCCGTCGGACTACGTCGATGCCGGGCCAGATCAGGAGGTCCTCGCCGGCGACGTCGAGGACCTGATCGCGGCGCTCGGGGACGAGCGCGTCGTCCTGGCCGCCCGTGCCCTCACCGAGCCGCTGCTCCGGTCTCGGACCCTGCATGCGCGGGGCCACAACCAGCCGCTCGCCGACGCGGTGCTCGGCCGGCACGAGCAGACCGACTGGATCTACCCGGTGGATGCCGGTGGTGACTCGTCGGGGAAGGGTGGTGACGTCTGGGAGTACTTCCGCAGCGACACCGTTGTCGACTGGCAGCTCCCCGCCGGCTACCACCAGATCGCCTCCGGCGACCGGATCTGGGCCTACGCCACCGAGCCACCCGGGCGCCTCGTCGCGGCCGGCGTCGCTTGTGCCGGCCCGTACCAGCGGGCCACGGAGGGCGGACCGGAGTGGCGGGTGGCGATCCGATGGGACGCCGTACTGACCCGGCATCTCCTCGACAGCGGGGAGGACGTTCCCGTCCTGACAGCGGGCCCGGTGCGTGGCGTGCGGGGAATGGACGCGCCCGAGTTCGATCGACTCGTCGACGCGCTGGAGGCGAGCAGAGCGCCGGAGCCCGAGGCGCTGGCGGAGGGCCGTCGCCGCCGGCTCGCGGAGGTAACCGCCCGCCAGGGGCAGGCAGACTTCCGGCGCAGGCTTCTCGAGGCGTACGGGGGCCGCTGCGCCATCACGGGCTGCGACACCGAAGCCGCCCTCCAGGCCGCGCACATCTCGCCGTACGACGGACCCGCCACGAACAGGGTGACGAACGGTCTGCTGCTCCGGGCCGACGTGCACAACCTCTTCGACCGCAGCCTGATCTGGATCGACGACCAGCTCCGCATCCGGGTCAAGGCGGAGGCCGCGCACTACACCCGCCGCAGCGGCGACAAGTTGCACCTTCCGGCGCGTACGGCGGACCATCCCGACGCCGCGGCCCTGCGCGCCCACCGCCGCAAGGTGGCCCGAGTGCCGTGACGCCCTCGGCCGCCACGTCGGCTCCCGTGGCGGCCGGTTCGGCGGGTCAGGCTCCCGGCGGCCGGTAGGCCATCCTCATCTGGAGCGCCTCGTCCATGTCCTGCGGGGTCAGCAGCGGGTTGATCCGGGTGTCCAGGCCGCCGGCCGCCCGGATCGTGGCGGCCAGGGCGACGGCGGTCTGCTGGTCGGGAAGATCGCAGATCACGTACACGTCGTACGGGCCGAGCCCGAAGTCGAACGACTCCATCCGGCCACCGGCGTTCTCGACCAACGCCTGGATCACCTCGACGCGGCTCGCCCCGCCTTCCTTCACCAACCCGTTGATTCCCTCGACCGTGTAGGTCGCCGTGAACAGGAACCTCGCCATCCGGGCACCACCTCCAGGTTCCGGCCGCGCGTACCCGGTGTGCCGGTGTCTAGTCCTGCCGCTCGGCACACCAGATGGCCGTCGCCTGCTCGACGCCCGGTGGACCAGCCCGGGACGACCAGGGATGTACGTCACCCCGGGCGCGCGCAACCCGGGTGGTAGGCCCATCGCCAACTCCGGCATGACGACCCGTGACCACGCCGGTACATACGCTGCCGGCTGTACCCGTCATGCGAGCGAAGGGATCCTCGATGAACGTCCGTCACCTGCTTGCCGCCACCAGTGCCTACACCATGAGCGCCGGGCGACTCGGGGCCACCGTCGCCGCCCTGCTGGGGCTGGCCGGCGTGGTCGTCGGCGGGCTGGCTCTGGCCCGCCCCGCCGGTCGGTTCGGCACCGGCTCCGGCCGGCTCGGGGCCACCGTGGCCCTGGCCGCGGGGCTGATCGGCGTCGCCCTCGGCGGGCTGGTCGTGGCCACCTCCGACAGCGGTATCGGCACCGGAAACGGGCGGGGCGGGGCCTACGTGGCCCTGGTGGTGGGGCTGGTCGCCGTGGTCCTCGGTGGGCTGGCCCTGGTGCGTTCCCGGCGCACCGCCTGATCGCCGACCGGCCGGGGCGTTGGATCGCCGATTAGCCAGGGCGCCGGGTCGGTGCGGCGTCGCGGAGGTCGCCGTCAGGAGCGGGCGAGCCAGCCGGGAACGGTCAGGCCGGACTCGTACGCGAGGATCACCAACTGGGCCCGGTCCCGGACCCGGGTCTTGGTCATGATCCGGCTGACGTGCGTCTTCGCGGTGGCCGGGCTCAGCACCAGCCGCGCCGCGATCTCGTCGTTGGACAGGCCGGCGGCGACCAGCGTCAGCACCTCACGCTCCCGCTCCGTCAGCGCGCTCAGCCGCAGCCCCGGATCCGGGTGCGTGGCCCGGGCGGCGAACTCGGAGATCAGCCGTCGGGTGATCGACGGTGCGATGAGCGCGTCGCCGCGCGCCACCACCCGCACCCCGTGGATGAGCTCTGCGGGCTCGGTGTCCTTGACCAGGAAGCCGCTCGCGCCGGCCCGCAGCGCGCCGTAGACGTACTCGTCCAGGTCGAACGTGGTCAGGATGATCACGCGGACGTCGGAGCTCGTGGCGATCTCCCGGGTGGCGGCCAGGCCGTCCAGCCGGGGCATCCGGATGTCCATGAGGACGACGTCCGGCCGCAGTTGCCGGGCGAGCCGCACCGCCTCGGCACCGTCGGCGGCCTCGCCGACCACCTCGATGCCGTCCTCACCGCCCAGGATGGACCCGAACCCGGCGCGCACCAGGGTCTGGTCGTCGGCGAGCAGCACCCGGATCACGCCACGTCCCCCGGCTCCGGTCGAGGCGCGGGCGGGCCCGCCGGCACCGGGACGGGCGGTACCGGCAGGCGGGCGCGTACCCGGAAGCCGCCGTCCACGCCCGGGCCCGTGGTCAGCGAGCCGCCCAGTGCCCGGGCCCGCTCGCCCATGCCCAGGATCCCGTTGCCGGGCTGGCCCGCCGTGCCGACGCCGTCGTCCTCGACCTCCAGCAGCACGTCGTCGCGGTCCGGTCGGACCCGGATCACCACGGCGGTCGCGCCGGCGTGCCGGGTCACGTTGGTGAGCGCCTCCTGGACGATCCGGTACGCCGCCAGATCGACCTCCGGTGGCAGCGCGCGGGTCTCGGCCAGCTCGGTGCGGATCTCCAACCCGGACCGCCCGGCCGTCGTGACCAGCTCGTACAGGCGGTCGAGGCCGGGTGCGGGCCCGGTCGGCGCCGCATCCTCCCGCCGCAGGACGCCGAGCGTTGTGCGCAACTCCCGCAGCGTCTCCTTGCTCGTCTGTTTGATCGCGGCGAGCGCCTGCGCGGACCGGTCGGGATCCGGCCGGTGCAGCGCGGCGCTGGCCTGCACGTTGATCAGTGAGAGGTGGTGACCGAGCACGTCGTGCAGCTCACGGGCGATGCGCAGCCGCTCCTCGGTGGCCCGCCGCCGGGCCTCCTCCTCCTTGCCCTGCTCCGCGGCCAGCACCCGGGCCTGCGCCTCGGCGAGGTAGGCCCGGCGGTTGCGGGTCACGCCCACGATGACCGCGACGAGCCAACCGGCGTGCAGCAGCGTCGCCCCGTTCACACTCTCGGCTGTCCGGTTGTAGCTGTCCGCGACGGCGAAGGCGACCACCGAGGCGAGACCGAGCCCGACGGCGACCCCGAGGTGCCCCTCGTCGACGACGGTGTAGAGCGCCACGACGAACACCAGCATGATCGGCCCGGGCCGGTGCAGCAGCGCGCCGTACGCGCCGACGGCCGCCAACGCCACCACGCCCACCGCCACCGGATGCCGGCGGCGAAGGTAGAGCGCGCCGGAGGACACCAGCACCGCCAACAGCGCCGCCCGTTCGGCGTCGGTGTCGATGCCGGACGCCTGCACCACCAGGCCGACGACGGCCACGAGGCCGACCGCCGGCACCAGGGCCATCTTCGCCGCCAGGCCGTGCCATCGCGACGTCCACATGCGTCGAAGCCTAGTGCGGATGCCCGTACGGCTCACTTGCGCCAGGCGGGGCCATCCGCGCGGTGCGCTCGGCGGTGGGGCAGGCGTAGTGTCCCGGTGATCGGTGGGGAGGGGGAATCGATGCGCTCCGGGCTGGAGGTGCCGCCGGCGGTCGAGGCGGAACGGGTCATCGCCGCCGTACTGGCCGACCTGCGCTCCGGGGACCATCGCGGCGTGGTGGTCGACTCGCCGCCGGGGGCCGGCAAGTCGACACTGGTGGTGCGCGCCGCCGTCGAGCTGGCCGCCGCCGGCGAACCGCTGATCATCATCGCGCAGACCAACGAGCAGGTAGACGACCTCATCGACCGCCTGGCGCGCAAGGCGCCCGAGCTGCGCATCGGCCGGCTCTCCGCCGCCGACTACCGGCCGTCCGAGCGGGTCAGGGGCCACGAGACGGTCCGGGTCGCCGCGAAGGTCGCCGACCTCGGCGGTCCGGCCGTCATCATCGGTACGGCGGCCAAGTGGGCCACGGTCGCCGAGGGCTCCTGGCCGTGGGCGATCGTCGACGAGGCGTACCAGATGCGCTCGGACGCCCTGCTGCGCGTGGCCGGGCGGTTCGAGCGGGCGCTGTTCGTCGGCGATCCCGGTCAGCTCGATCCGTTCTCGACGGTGGAGACGGGCCGTTGGACGGGCCTGACCTGGGATCCGATGCAGTCGGCGGTGGCCGTGCTGCTGAGGCACAACCCGGAGCTGCCGGTGCACCGGCTGCCGGTGTCGTGGCGGCTGCCGGCCTCGGCGGCGCCGGTGGTCGCGGCGGCGTTCTACCCGTTCACCGGGTTCCGCGCCGGCACCGGCCCGGCCGACCGGGCGCTGAGCTTCACCGAGCCGGGGCGGGGCGACGCGCTGGACCGGGTGGTGGAGCTGGCGGCGGCCACCGGCTGGGCGCTGCACGAGCTGCCGGCGCGGCAGACCCTGCGTACCGATGCGGAGGCCGCCGCTGCCTGCGCGGCCCTGGCGCTGCGGGTGCTCCAGCGGGGGGCGGTCGCCGTCTCCGAGCACGCGCCGGCGGGCGCGCCGGTCACCGCCGACCGGATCGCCGTCGGGGCCGCCCACCGCGACCAGGCCGCCGCCATCCGCGCGCGCCTGGGGCCGGCGGGGGCCGGCATCACCGTCGACACCGCCAACCGGCTCCAGGGCCGGGAGTACGACGTGACGATCGTGCTGCACCCGCTGTCGGGGCGGCGCGACGCGACCGCGTTCCACCTGGAGTCGGGGCGGCTCTGCGTGTTGACGTCGCGGCACCGCCAGGCGTGCGTCGTGGTGGCGCGCGCCGGGATCGGGGAGCTGCTGGACGCCCACCCGTCCACGGAAACCGTGCACCTCGACGTGCCGGTCAAGTTCCCGGACGGCTGGGAGGCGAACCAGACGATCCTCGCCCTGCTCGCCGGCACGACGGTGGCCGGCTGACCCGGCCCCCGCCGCCGGCCGGTTCCGCCGGCCGGACGGAACCGTCCGCCCCCTCTCGCCGGATGGCGATGGCTGCCCTAACATCCATCAACATCAAATCCGGCTCCGGAGGGAACTTCCCCTATGACGGGTCTACCCGCCCGCGTCCTCACCTCGGCCCGCCTGGCACTCGCCGGCGTCGGCGCCGTGCTGCTCGCCATGGTGGGCGCCATCGCTGTCGTGGCCGCACCGGCCCAGGCCGCGGGCCCACGGCCGAACTTCCAGCTGCCGTTCCCCTGCGGGGAGACCTGGCGGATGGCCACCTACTACGGGCATGACGACTACGACATCGACATGACCTTCACCGGCGGGGCCAGCAACGGCCGGCCGATCCTCGCCTCGTACGCCGGCACCGTCACGTTCGCCGGCTGGACCAGCGGCGGCGGCTGGTACGTGGTGATCGACCACGGCGGCGGCTGGCGGAGCAGCTACGCGCACATGATCGAGTCGCCGCCGGTGCGCGCCGGGCAGTGGGTGTCGACCGGCCAGCAGATCGGCCGGGTCGGCAGCACCGGGAACTCGACCGGCCCCCACCTGCACTACGAGCAGACGCGCGACGGCGTCAAGACCGAGGCGTACTTCAACGGCGTGCCCTCCGGCATCACGTCCGACGGCAGCCCGAACACCGGGCCGCTCTACGTCTCCGGTCCCGTCTCGTCGGCCCGGAACATGACCAGCCAGAACTGCGGGCAGGTCAGCTCCAACCGCCAGGTGTACGAGTCCGGCAGCCACAGCGGCTGGCAGATGCTGCCGGTCAACAGCATCACCGGCTCGACCACCGCGTCGATGGTCATGGGCACCAACAAGCTGCTCTACACGGTCAACGACGGCCGGGTGTACGAGGCGGCCAGCGACACCGGGTGGCGCAACCTGTGGACCGGCATCTCGGGGGTCAGCAACAACGCGCTCGCCGTGATCCACGTCGACGGCGTCAAGTACATCTACACCGTGATCGGGGGGATGGTCCACGAGGCGGCGAGCAACAACGGTTGGCGCAATCTGAACACCGGCATCTCGGGGGTCAGCCCGAACGCGTTGGCTGCGATCAACTTCAACGGTGTGAAGATCGTCTACACGGTGGCCGGGGGTACGGTCCACGAGGCGGCGAGCAACAGCGGTTGGCGCAACCTGAACTCGAACATCTCCGGGGTCAGCCCGAACGCGTTGGCTGCGATCAACCTCAACGGCGTGAAGATCGTCTACACCGTGATCGGGGGTACGGTCCACGAGGCGGCGAGCAACAACGGTTGGCGCAATCTGAACTCCAACATCTCCGGGATCAGCCCCGACGCGTTGGCTGCGATCAACTTCAACGGCGTCAAGCACGTCTACACGGTGGCCGGGGGCATGGTCCACGAGGCGGCGAGCAACAACGGCTGGCGCAACCTCAACTCCGGCGTCCGCGGCACGACCGTCTCGGCGACGAGCCTCAACGGGGTGAAGATCCTCTACACCGCCTGACGGTGCGAGCGGACCATGGCTCCGCCTGCCGCCCGCCCGCCGGTGATCAAGGAGCCGGCGGGCGTGGCGGCCCGAGCGAGGGCGATCAGTCGACTACTTGACGTAGTCATGTTGGAGATAATGCCTGTTCGGGCGACTACATAGCGTGAGCGCGTCAATCGCAGCGCCTCGTCACGGTCGCACCCGACACCTGCGGGAGGCCACCGCCGAGGCGACAGACAGGAGAATTCCATGTCAGCTCAGGCAGCAGCCCGCCGGCTCCGACCCCACGCGTTCACCCTCATCCTCGGCGTCGCCGTGGCGACCGGGGTGGTCGTCCCCGCCGCACCCGCCTCGGCCGCCGTCCCCGGCCTCGTGCGGATCGCCGCGACGAGCGCCAGCGACTCGACCGACTTCCGCAGCGTCACGGCGACCTGCCCGGTGGGCAAGGTCCTCACCGGGACGGGCTACGAGCTCAACGGGGCGACCGGCGAGGCGGTGGTCGACGACCTGCGCCCCAACGGCGGCCCGGCCGCCGCGCCGACCGCCGTCACCGTCGGGGCGTACGAGGCGGAGGCGTTCGCGGGCAACTGGTCCCTCACCGCGTACGCCATCTGCGCCAACCCGGTCGCCGGTCTGGTGCGGATCGCCGCGACCAGCGTCAGCGACTCGGCCGACTTCCGCAGCGTCACGGCGACCTGCCCGGTGGGCAAGGTGCTGACCGGGACGGGCTACGAGCTCAACGGCGTCACGGGCGAGGGCGTGGTCGACGACTTCCGCCCCAACGGCGGCCCGGCCGCCGCGCCGACCTCGGTCTTCGTGGGCGCGTACGAGGCCGACGCGTTCGCCGGCAACTGGTCCGCGACGGCGTACGCGATCTGCGCCAACCCCCTCGCCGGCCTGGTGCGCGCCTCCGCGGTGAGCCCCAGCGACTCGAACGACTTCCACAGCACCGCTGCGGCCTGCCCGGTCGGGAAGGTGCTGACCGGCGCCGGCTACGAGCTCAACGGCGTCACGGGCGAGGGCGTGGTCGACGACTTCCGCCCCAACGGCGGCCCGGCCGCCGCGCCGGCCACCGCCACCGTCGGCGCGTACGAGGAGGACACGTTCACCGGCAACTGGACCAGCACCGCGTACGCCATCTGCGCGACGGCGTAGTCACTCGGCGCCGGCCGGTGGTGCCGCCCCGATCCGGGGTGGCGCCACCGGCCGGTGTTCGTCAGGCGAACGTGTCACCGAACTCGCGTACACCGTCGACGTCGAGGGTGATCCGGCTGTTGTCGGTCCACTGGCCGGTGGCGGCGCGCCAGCTCGGGTCGTCGCGCTCGTCGATGTCGGTCCACCCGGGCCGGTGGTGGCGCAGCTGGATCGGCCCGGACGACGCGCCCGGGGCGAGGACGCCCCCGGTGAAGGTCAGCTCCACCCAGCCGGGGACCGGCGTGCCCGGCAGCGGGTACCGGGTCGGCGTCGGGGTGGGTGTCGGCGTCGGCGGGCCGCCGGGCGGCAGGGGCGGCGGGAAGAACGTCACGTCGCGGCGGATCCGGTCGCAGCCCAGCGCCGCCCAGTCGCAGTTCGGCACCAGCGAGGTGTCGCCGCCCTCGAAGGTCAGGTGGTAGCGCACCCGCACGGCGGTGAGGTCGAGCGGCCCCGTGCCGGTGTTGGTGACCTTCAGGACGTGCTGGATCTGGTTGTCCGTCGGCGACCAGTCGAGGTTGAGGTAGCTGACCTTGGCCCGCCCGTACGCGGTGCGGACCGGGGTGACGGGGGACGGGTCGGAGTAGCCGCCGAGGGTGTAGGCGCTGACGACGAGCCGGTACTCGCTGCCCGGTGCCAGGTTGGTCAGCGTCAGGGTGGTGGCGGTGGTGCTGCCGAGGCTCCGGTAGACGTACGGGCCCAGGCGCGCCCGCACCTCGTACGTGATCGGTTCCTCGCCGGCCGGCTCGCCCACCCAGGTCGAGGGCGTCCAGGAGAGGGTGAGGCGGTGGGGCTCGTCGACCACGACGACGGGGCTGCCGGGGGTGGTGAGCGCCGGGGCGTCGTCCGCCCGCGCGGCGCCGACGGCGAACGGACCGAGCAGCGCGGCGAGGAAGACGGCGAGGGTGACGCGACGGGCACGCATGGCGATGATGCTACGAGTGCTGATGGATGCTTATCAATCGTTAGGCGGCCGTCCGGCCGGCGGGGGCGCAGTGCACAGTGTGCGGGATTCCGCCGCCGTCGATCACCGGTTTTCATGTCGGTTCACCGATAGAGCGACGTCTCTTTTGATCTACGTCTGTCGATAGCGTGTCGTGGCAAAGGCCGTCCATGAAAGGCGGGCCATGAACGAATCCCATTCCCCACTTTCCCGGCGCCGGATCCTGCTCGGCGCCGCCGCGGCCTCGGCGGCCACCGTCGCCGGAGCCAGCGCCGCACACGCCGCGCCACCCGCCGGGGAAGCGCCCCCGGCAGGACCGGCCCGGCGTCCCGTCGCCCGGGACCGGATCGCCACCGCCCGGCTCGCCGGCGGACCGGCCCGCTTCCAGGCGGACTTCCACGAACGCCTCGACGCCTGGCTGGCCTTCTGGTCGGCCAACTCGCCCCGGATCTGGAGCACCCCGACGGAGGTCGAGGGCCAGGTCGTTGGCGACGGCGACGCGTTCACGCTGCACGCCATCCGGGTCACCCGGGACGACGAGACGCGCGACGCCTTCGCCGCCGGGCGCCCGGACGCCGCCCACCTGGCCACCCTCGCCAGCCTGCACCACCACTTCCCGTCGGTACGCGTCGAGGCGGGCGGCGCGCTGCGGGTGGCCGACGGCTCCGCCGGCTGGACCGGCTCGGCCGGACAGGTCGCGTTCGCGACCACCGCCTGCCGGGAGCTGTGGGGGCTGCGCGCCGCCGACGCGACCGACTGGCGCGAGCACCTGAGCCGGGCCGGGCACGGGGGCGACCCCACCACCCGCTCCGGCTGGGCGGCATTCACCAGGGCGAGTCTGCGGCGCGGGCTGCGGACCGATTCGTACTGACCATCGGAGGTAGGACATGGCACGCAGCGAGTTCCGTTTCGTCGTCGACGGCGTCGACCTGACCGTCGAACAGCAGAGCCTGATCGCGAGCGAGATCCAGAAGGCGGGCCTCAACGCCCTCTCCACCGCCGGCAAGAGGCTGACCAACCCGCTCGCCGTCGGGCACGCCAACATCAAGCTCCGCCCCGAGTGGTACGGCCTCTGGGTCATCGACGGCCCGTTCGCCGAGGAGCTGGGCCAGAAGATCAACGACATCGGCTTCTGGATGCAGCGGTGACGGACACCGCCCACCGGCCGGACCCGCCGGAGCGGATGTGCCCGAGCACCCCCGCGGCCAACGCCACGGTGTTCCTCGGCATGATCACTCCGGCGGGGCGGGTCGCCTACGTGACGCCCCCGCTCCCCGCCGAGGTCGCCCTCGCCCAGGCCGGCGCGGACACCCCGGTCGAGTCCCGGTACCGGCTGGCCGGCCCGTGCGTCACGTCGAAGTGCGGCTTCTGGACCGGTGCGCACTGCGGCCTCGGCGAACGGGTGGCGGCGTCCTTCCAGGAGGTCGCCGGTCCGGCGGAGGACGACCTGCCGCGCTGCGCGATCCGCCGGACCTGCCGGTGGTACGCGGAGCAGGGCCGGGCCGCCTGCGCCGCCTGCTCCCACGTGGTCACCGACGCCCGCTGAGCACCCGGCCGCCCGCCTGCTCGTGCGCGGGTCCGCCCACCGGGCGGAGCCGCGCACACGGGCCGGGCGGCGGCGTCGCCGCGCGTAAAGGGCTCGCGATGTCCCACCGTTCCGCTACGGTCTGGGCGTCATGGATCCGCGGCACGACGGGGACGTCATCGGGCGGGAGCATCCCGCGGGTCTGCTGCGCGCCGAGATCGACCGGGTGACCACCAGCCACGGCGGTCTGGTCCTCGTCGCCGGGGAACCCGGCATCGGCAAGACGACGCTGGTCACGGCGGCGGCCGGCGAGGCCCGCCGCCGAGGCGCGCTGGTGCTCGGCGCGGCCTGCTGGGATTCCGACAGCGCCCCCGGCTACTGGCCCTGGGTGCAGGTGCTGCGCGGCCTGCGCCGCTCGACCGACGACTGGGCGTTGGCCCGGGAGTCGGCCGAGCCGGCCCTGGCGGCGCTGCTCGGCGAGGCGGCCGGCGGCGCCACCGGGGAGCCGGCGGACGGCGCGGCCGGGGCGGTCGACGGCGATGCCAGTGCGGTCGACGGCGACCCGCGTGCGGTCGACGGCGGGGCCGGCGAGGCGGCCGGCTGTCGGAGCGGTGACGACCGCGTCGACCAGGAGGAGTTCGCGCTGCACGACGCGGTGACCACCGCGCTGGTCACGGTGTCCCAGCGCCGGCCGGTCGTGGTCGTGCTCGACGACCTGCACTGGGCCGATCCCGCCTCGATGCGGCTGCTGCGCTTCGCCGCCCAGCACACCTGGTTCGAGCGGCTGCTGCTCATCGGCACCTACCGCGACGCCGAGGTCGAGTCACCCGAGCACCCGCTGCGCGGGCTGCTGATGCCGCTGGTGGCGAAGGCGACCACGCTCACCCTCACCGGCCTGTCCCGCGACGAGGTGGCCGCGCTGATGACCCGGACGGCCGGCCGGGCACCCGACGCCGACCTCCTCGACGAGGTGCACCGGCGCACCGGCGGCAACCCGTTCTTCGTGGAGCAGACCGCCCGGATCTGGCGTGCCGACGGCCGGGTCGGCACGATCCCCCCGGGCGTACGGGAGGCGGTGCGGGGCCGCCTCGCCCAGTTGCCGGCGGCGGTCGTCGAGGCGCTCACCGCCGCCGCCGTGCTCGGCCGGGAGTTCCACCGGCCGGTCCTCGCCGCCTGCGCGGGCCTGCCGGCGGCGCAGGCCGACCGGCTGCTCGACCGGGCGGCGACGGCCCGGCTCGTGGTGTCCCGTGGCGGCGGCCGGTTCGCCTTCGTGCACGACCTCGTGCGGGAGACCCTCTACGACGCGCTGCCCGACGACGACCGGCGTTCCCGGCACGCGGCGGTCGTCCGGGCCGTCGACGGCGCGCCGGCGCTCGCCGAGCGGCTGATCCCCGCCGACCTGGCCCGGCACGCCCACCTCGCCGGCGCCCACCTCGACCCGTCCCGCGCCGCCGAGCTGCTGGTCGCCGCGGCCCGCGCCGCGACCGGCCGGCTGGCCATCGACGAGTCGGTGGTCCACTTCCGCCGGGCGCTCGACGTCGCCGACGACCCGGCCCGACGGGTGAAGATCATGATCGAGCTGGGCGAGCTGCTGCACCACTCGGGCGCGGGCGACGAGGCCCGGCGGCTGCTCGCCGAGGCCACCACGCTGGCCGTGGCGGCCGACGATCCGGTGGTGCTGGCCCGGGTCGCCCTCGTCGTCCACCGCCGCCACGCCGACGGCCCCGGGCGGCTCGACGACCCGGAGGGCGTG
The DNA here is from genome assembly GCF_057197825.1 of Micromonospora sp. USAFONa4. Lineage (NCBI taxonomy): Bacteria > Bacillati > Actinomycetota > Actinomycetes > Micromonosporales > Micromonosporaceae > Micromonospora > Micromonospora sp. USAFONa4. The sequence continues at coordinate 4,501,992 of NZ_CM170072.1, forward strand.
CTGCGGGAGGCGTACCGGCGGTTGATCGGCGGGTCCGCGGGCGCCGTGCCGGTCGGCACGATGGTCGCCGACCTGATCGCCGCCACGGAGTCCCTGGCCCGACGGGGGCACGACGACGAGGCGCTCACCTTCAGCCTGTGGGCCCGCCACGACACCACCTGGGGGCTGGGCTCGGCCCGCGACCGGGCCGCGATCACCGCCGAGATCCGGGACGTGGCGCGCCGCGGTGGCGACCGGGAGACGGCGCTCTGGGCGACCGCGCTGCGCTGGGTCGCCCTGCTGGAGCTGGGCGACCCCCGCTACCAGGACGAACTCGCCACCTTCGTCACCGGCGCCCGCCAGGGGGACGCCCGGTACCGGGCCGCCGCCACGATGGACGACGCCATCGTCGCGGCCTTCCGAGGCGACTTCGCCCGCTCCGACGAACTGGTCGGCGAGCTGACCGCCCTCACCGAGTGGGACCACTCCGACTTCGCCTTCATGGGCCACCACCTGCGCTGGTCGCGGCTGCATCTGCAGGGCCGGGCCGACGAGGTCGACGCCCTGCTCGACGAGCTGCCCTCGACCGGCTACCCCCATCCGGAACTCGTCCGGGGCATCACCGCGGCCGAGCGCGGCGACGTCGAGACGGCCCGACGGGTGGTCGCCGGCATCGAGTCCGCCGGCACGACGTACCCGGGATCGATGTCGCCGCTGTGGCTGCGGCTGCGCGCCGGGGTCGCCGCCGTCAGTCGCGACCCCCGGCGCTGCGCCGAGGCCCGCGACGCGCTGCGACCGCACCGCGGGCAGTGGATGTCGGCGATGTTCGGCTGCGACCTCAGCGGCCCCGTCGACCACTGGCTGGCCCTCGTCGACGCCGCGCAGGAACGCTGGGAAGACGCGGTGACCGGCTTCTGCGCCGCCCGCGACTCCGCCGACCGGCTGGGGGCCCGCCCGTGGTCGGTCCTCGCCCGCGCCGCGCTGGCCGACGCGCTGACCGGGCGGGACCGTCCCGGCGACGCGGCGTCCGCCGCCGCGCTGCGCGCCACCACCGCCCGCGACGCCGACGACCTCGGCATGCACTCGACGGCCCGCCGCCTGGCCGGCGCGCCGTCGACGGGGGCCGAGGCGCCGCCCGCCGGCCGGCCGGGGGTCGTCGCCGCGGTCGCCGGTCCGCGACCGGCGTCGGCCGTCGCTCCGATCGCCGGCCCAACTCCGGCGCGGGCCGTCACCGCCGGGCCGCCCGCCGCGCCGGCGGTGGTGACCGGGTCGCCCGGCGTGCCGGCGGTGGGGACCGGGTCGCCCGGCGCGCCGGCGGTCGCCGCCGCGCCGCACCCGTCCGCCTTCGGGCGGCCAGCGGGCCAGGCGTACGGGTTCCGCCGCGACGGGCCGGTCTGGCAGCTCGCCTACGCCGGCGTGGTGGTGCACCTGCCCGACGCGAAGGGGCTGCGCGACCTGCACGTGCTGCTCAGCCGGCCGGGCGTCGACGTCCCGGCGGTCGAGTTGCTCGACCCGGCCGCCGGGCCGGAACTCGTCGCGGCCCGCCGGATGGGCGGCGACCCGGTCCTCGACGACGAGGCCAAGGCCCGCTACCGGCGGCACCTGGAACGGCTCGACGACGAGATCGACCGGGCCGCCGAACGCGGCGACGAGCGGAGGTTGGCCGACCTCGACGCCGAGCGCGGCGCCCTGCTCGCCGAGTTGCGCGCCGCCGCCGGGCTGGCCGGCCGCAGCCGACGCCTGGGTGACGAGGCCGAGCGGGCCCGCAAGACGGTCACCGCCCGCATCCGGGACGCGCTGCGCAAGCTCGACCAGCGCCACCCGGGCCTCGCCGCCCACCTGCGCGACACCGTCTCCACGGGCAGCACCTGCCGCTACCTCCCGCCCGAGCCACTGCCCTGGCACCTCTAGCCCCCGGGCACCGGTCGCTCGTCGTCGGCGAGCGCCGGTAAACCCCGCAGCTTCCCGCGGTGTCTTGCTGACTGAGAGACCCGGGAGGGGCCAGATGCGAGAGGCGCATGCCACGGAGTTCGACGACTTCGTCCGTACCCGGTCGGTGGCGCTGTTGCGGGTGGCCTACCTGCTGACCGGCGACCGGCACGCGGCCGAGGACCTGCTCCAGGAGGTACTGGAGCAGATGTACGTGCGGTGGCGCCGGTTGCGCACCTCACCGGAGGCGTACGCCCGGCGGGCCCTGGTGAACCGATCGATCAACCGGTGGCGGTGGCGGTCGCGGCGGCCGGAGCAGGCGTTGGGCGACAACGACGGGGTCGCCCGGGACCACGCCGACGACATCGCGCTGCGCCAGGCGGTCGTCGCGGCGCTGCGTACCCTGCCGCCCCGGCAGCGCGCCGCCGTCGTGCTGCGCTACCTGGAGGACCTGTCGGTCGCCGAGGTCGCCGGGGCGCTGCGCTGCTCCGAGGGCACCGTGAAGAGCCACGCCTCCCGGGGCCTCGCCCACCTCCGGGTGGCGCTTGCCGGGTCGAGCCTCGTCCTGTCCGCCCCGACCCACACCGGGAGTGCGCGATGACCATCCAAGAGCGTGACGTGCGGGGTGCCCTGCGTCGGGTGACCGATGACCTCGTCGGCCCGCCGACCCTGCTCGACGACGTACGCCGGGGTGGGCGTCGCCGGTTGCGGCGACGTCGCGCCGTCCTGGCCGCCGTGTGCGCGGCCGTGGTGGCGGTGCCCGTCGGCGGTGCGCTCCACCTCGCGGACGGCGGGGCCGCGGCGGAGGTCGCCTCACCGCTGTTCGACGGACCCACCCGCGGCGACCTGGCCGGCGACGGCGGGTATCTGCGGCAGGTCCGGCAGGCGTGGCGGGACGGGGCGGGGGACACCGGCACCGATGTCGAAGGCGAGCCGCACGTGGTCTGGGCGGGGAACACCCCGGCCGGTCCCGCCGCCTACGTCGCGCAGCGGACCACCGCCACCCCCGAAGTGTGGGAGCCGGCCGGCGAGCGGATGATCGGCTACGCCGCGTTCGTCGAGCCCACCGCCGACGGGCCACGGGTCATGACGCGGGAGTTCGTGACCGACGCCGGCAGCTACGGCAGCTGGCAGGCCGTGCTGCTCGGGCCGCGACGCGACGTGCTGGTCGTGCTCGACGCCGGGGAGCCGGTGGAGTTCTCGCCGACGTTCCAGTACGCGGCCGACGGCCGCATCGAGCGCACCTTCCAGCGGGTGGAGTTCCGGGACGGGGCCGCTGTGCTGTCGGTGCCGCCGCAGCGCGACAGGGTGACCGTCGCCCTGGTCAGGAAGCCGGTCAGCGCGACGACCGCCGTCCACATCGCCAACGCGAACGACATCCTCCTTCCCGACCGGCAGGCCAGCCCGCAGCGGTCGGTCACCTACACGCTGCCCGGCGCGGACCGGGTGTGGGGCGACAGCCCCGCCGCGCAGGTCGGCAGGAACGTCTACGAGACGGAAGCGCTCGCCGCCTACATCGATCCCGGCGGCACGCACCGGGCAGGGGAATCTCCCCACCTGGTCGTCTACGGGGCGACCCCCGACGGCCGGCAGTTGCTGCTCGAGAGCCACCAGTACGACGACGATCCCACCCGCGCGATCGCCCTGCTCGCCCACGCCGGCGCGCCCCTCCAGCCGGTGGCCAGCGGATTCGTCGACTGGAACGCGCCGCTGCCGGTGCGGCTGCGGCTGCCCGACGGGCAGGGTGTCCTCGTCGCCGCCGAGGGCGCGGCGCTGAGCTACCGGGTCGGTGCCGGGAAATGGCACGACGCCGGGCGCGGCGCGGCGCTGCTACCCGCCGACGCCACCGAGGTACGCGTCACCGCTGCTGGCGGCACGGCCAGCACCGTCCGGGTCGACTCCTAGCCGGCCGCCGTGCGACGACGGGCACCACCACCTGCGTGGCGGTGCCCGTCGCCGGCCGGATCAGCGGCGGTTGTAGCGGTACATGGTCAGCGTGCCGAAGACCACCAGGAAGCCGGCGGTCCACAGCAGCGTCCACATGATCGCCGACGCGTCCGAGGTTCCCGACATGACGGCGCGTACCGAGGCCACCAGCTGCGTGATCGGGTTGACCTTGACGAACGCCTGGAGCCAGCCGGGCATCGTCGCGGGCTCGACGAACACGTTGCTGAGGAACGTCAGCGGGAACAGCACCATCATGCTCGCGCCCATCACGGACTTCTCGCTGCGCAGGACGAGACCGAAGAACGTCCAGACCCAGGAGAACGCGAACGAGAAGACCACCAGCAGGCCGATCCCGGCCAGCACGCCGGTCAGCCCGCCGTCGGGCCGGAACCCGAGCACCAGCCCGACGCCGAGGATGACCACGGCCGCCAGCACGTACCGCAGCACGTCGCCGAAGATCATGCCGACCAGCGGGGCGGGCCGCCAGACCGACAGCGTCCGGAACCGGTCGAAGACGCCCTTCTCGATGTCGGTGTTCAGCCCGACGCCAGTGTACATGGTGATCATCACGACGCTCGTCACCATGATCCCGGGCAGGAAGAACTGGAGGTAGTCGCGCGGGCTGTCGGCGAGGGCGCCACCGAACAGGTACGTGAACATCAGCACCATGATGATCGGGAACGCCGTCACGTCGAAGAGCTGCTCCGGCACGTGCTTGATCTTCAGCAGCGCGCGCCAGCCGAACGTCAACGACGCCGACAGCGCGCCGGGCCTGGGCGGTCGCGCACCGGGCGCGAGGACGGTGGCGAGCGCCTCCGTCGAGGGTACGTAGACGGACGGGGCCCGCCCGGTCGTGGTGGCGTTTGTCATCGGGCTGCCTCCAGCTGGTCGTCCCGCTCGTCGGCCGCGACGGCGGGGTGGTCGGTCAGGGCCAGGAAGACCTCGTCCAGGCTCGGCTGACCGAGGGAGAAGTCGTCGACGACGATGCCGGCGCGGGCCAGGTCCCCGAGCGCGCGGGCCGCCTGCTCGCTGGCGTCGAGGTCGCTGCCGTCGCCGCCGACCCGCGCGGTCAGCGCGACCGGATCGGGTGCGAGCTGCACCGGCACGCCGAGTGCCGCCTGGAGCAGCTTCTCCGCCTCCGGCCGCCGCCCGGGGTCGCGCAGCCGCAGGTGGACGGTGCCGGAGCCGACCGAGGACTTCAGCTCGCCCGGGGTGCCCTCCGCGATCACCCGGCCGTGGTCCACCACCGCGATGCGGCCGGCGAGCTGGTCGGCCTCGTCCAGGTACTGCGTGGTCAGCAGCACCGTCGTGCCGTGTGCCACGACCGCCCGGACGATCTCCCACACCTGGTTGCGGCTGCGCGGGTCCAGCCCCGTCGTCGGCTCGTCGAGGAACAGCAGGTCGGGGGTGTTGAGGATGCTCGCCGCGATGTCGATGCGCCGCCGCATGCCGCCCGAGTACTTCTTGACCTGCCGGTCGGCCGCGTCGGTCAGGCCGAACGCGGCGAGCATGCCTTCCGCCCGTTCCCGGGCGGCCGGCTTGCGGTGCCCGAGCAGGCGGGCGAGGAGCATCAGGTTCTCCAGCCCCGTCAGGTCCTCGTCCACGGAGGCGTACTGGCCGGTCAGGCTCATCCGGGCGCGCACGCTGTTGGCCTCGGTGACGACGTCGTGCCCGAAGACGCGGGCCCGTCCGCCGTCGGGGCGCAGCAGCGTCGCCAGCACCCGTACCGCCGTGGTCTTGCCGGCGCCGTTCGGGCCGAGCAGCCCGTAGACGGTGCCGGCGGGGACCTGGAGATCCATGCCGGCGAGCGCCCGGGTGTCCCCGAACGACCGGGTCAGGCCCTCGGCCTCGATGGCCAGGCCGGTGGTGCGTGTCATGCTCCCTACCTTCCTCAGGTGTCACACGTTCAGGAGACGTACGGGCGCGCCGCGCGGCCCTCGCGCAGGGCCAGGCCCCACCAGTGGAGCTGGTCGAGCAGGACGTCGGCGGCCCGCTCGCAGCGGTCGGCCGTCGGGGGTGACGGCGCGCCGTCGAGCAGGTCGACACCGACGACGTCGCGCATCGTGACCGCGTGCAGTGCGGTGAAGACCGTCCGGAGCTGGTCGACCGCGTGCAGGCCGATGGAACCGCACCCGTACGACACGAAGCCGACCGGTTTGGCCTGCCACTCGTCGTACGCGTGGTCGATCGCCTGTTTCAACGAGCCCGGGAAGCTGTGGTTGTACTCGGGGGTGACCACGACGAACGCCTCCGCCCGCGCGACCTGCGCGACGAACGACCCGATCGCGGGAGTCGGCTCAGCCGGGCAGCTCGCGGCAAGGTCGTGGTCGGCGAGGTCGACGACCGTCACCGCCAACTCGTCGCGCCGCCGCGCCCGGTCGACGAACCAGCGGCCGATCCGGTCGCCCGCCCGCCCCTCCCGGGTGCTGCCGATGATCACGGCGAGGCGCAGTGGCGTCATGGCTCCCCCTCCCGGCTCCGGTTCCACCCGTCGGGCGCGAGACGGCGGCCAGCGCCCCGCCAGATCGGAACTGGCGGGGCGCGATGCCGGCGGCGGGTGCCGCCCCGGGCGCCAGGGGAGGGGAGGGCCGGCGGGGTGACCGGGCGCGCCGGTACGCGGAGGCGTCTCCACGCCGGGTGCCGACCTGTGGCGTACCCCTGACGGGGGGCCTTCCCACCGGTGGTCAGGCGGGCTCGTCGAAGAGCACCGGCCAGGGTCGGGGCGGCGGCCCGGGCGGCGGCGCCGGGGGCTCCGACCCGTCGGCCAGCACCTCCGCCGCGAGTTGCCCGAACATCGGCGCGGCCGGGTGCGCGGCCCGGCGCGGCCAGGCCGCCGAGGTGCGCCGGACCAGCGGCGAACCGGCGACCGGCCGCCAGGCGATCCGAGGCTCCCGGCGCGCCGTCGCCGCCGGCTCGACGGCGACCCCGCCGCCCGCCAGCACCAACCCGAAGAGGAACTCCGGGTTCCGCGCCGGGCGGACCCGCCCCGGCGCGAACCCGTGCCGGCGGCAGACCTCCAGCAGGTGGTCGTGCCAGCCGGGCGCGGTGGCCCGGGGCGCGGTCACCAGGTCCAGTCCGGCCAGCGCCGCCAGCTCGACCTCCCGTGCCCGGGCCAGCGCCGAGGCGCGCGGCAACAGCACCCCCAGCGGTACGTCGACGGCGGCGCCGAGGCGCAGCCCGTCGTCGGTGACGGGATGGTGCAGCAGGCCGACGTCCAGCCGCCCCTCGCTGAGCATCCGCTCCTGCTCGCCGCTGGTCAGCTCGTGCAGGTCCACGTCGAGCCCGGGGGCGCGCTCGGCCAGCCGGTCGAGCAGCTCGCGCAGGGTCACGGCGGGTGTCTCCGGCGGCACCCCCGCCCGGAGCACCCCCGACACCCCGTCGCGTACCTGCCGCATCAGGTTGCGCAGCCGGCCCTCCCCGGCCAGCAGTTCCTCGGCCTCGCCGAGGAGCAACTGGCCGGCGGTGGTCAGCCGCACCTGCCGCCGGGACCGGTCGAACAGCTCGACCGCCAACTCCCGCTCCAGGCGCTGCACCGACTGGCTCAGCGGCGGCTGGGCCATGCCGAGCCGCTCGGCCGCCCGCCCGAAGTGCAGCTCGTCGGCGACCACCACGAAGTGCCGCAGGTGCCGGAGCAGGTCCACGGCCGGACCCTACGCCAGCGCCCGCCCGCGCCCGCAACCGCGAACACGCCCGCGAACACGCCCGCAACCCCGTCCGCGTCCCACCCCCCCCGTCCGCGTCCGCAACCGCGTCCGCAACCGCGTCCGCAACCGCGTCCGCAACCGCGTCCGCGTCCGCGACGCGGCGAGATCTTGGTACCGAAGTGCCCCTCGGGGGGCACTTCGGTACCAAGATCTGGTGCCGGGCGCCGGGCGCCGGCGTCCAGGGGTCGGCGGGCGGCGGCGGGGGCGGGGGAGCGGCTACCGTGCGCGGTGTGGTGGCGGAGCGGATCGTGGAGATCTTCGAGCGGGCCGGGGTCACCGGCTGCCTGCACGTCGTCGACCTCGACGCGGCCGGCGGCGGTGCCGGTCCGGGGGAGCCGGGCGGCCGGCGGGAGGTGGCGGTCCGGGCGGACGAGCAGGTGGTGATCGCCTCGATCTTCAAGGTGCTGCTGGTGCTGGAGTTCGCCCGGCAGGTCGTGGCCGGCCAGATCGACCCCCGGGAACGGGTCCTCGTCGCCGCCGACGACCGGCTCGGCGGGTGGGGGATCGCCGGCTGCGCCGACGACGCCGAGGTGTCGCTGCGGGACCTGGCCTACTTCGCCATGTCGGTCAGCGACAACACCGCCGCCGACCTGCTGCTGCGCCGGGTCGGGGCGGACGTGCTGCCGATGCTCGCCGCCGAGTTGGGGCTGCCGCGTACCCGGATCGTCGGCGGCCCCCGGCAGCTGGTCGAGACGATGCTCGCCGACGTCGGCGCGCGTACGGAGGCGGACTTCGCCCGGATCTTCCCCACGCTGCCGCCCGAGCGGGTCCGCGCGATGCGGATGTTCGATCCCGCGCACACCACGTCGAGCACCGCCCGGGAGATCACCCGGCTGCTCGGCCTGATCTGGCGCGACGAGGCCGGCCCGCCCGAGGCGTGCGCGATGGTCCGGGGCTGGATGGCCCGGCAGCTCTTCTGGACCCGGCTGGCCGCCGGCTTCCCGCCCGGTGTGCGGGTGACCGGCAAGACCGGCACCCTGCCGGGCCTGCACCTGGAGGCGGGCGTGGCCGAGTACCCGGACGGCGGGCGGTACGCCGTCGCCGTCTTCGTCCGCGCCACGCAGCTCGCCACCCGCCGCATCGACGTGGACCTGGCGCTGGGCCAGGCCGCCCGAGCCGCCGTCGAGGTGCTGCGCGCCGGCTGATCTTCCGGGCGCGAGGTGCTGCCGTCGGCCCGGCTGAGCTGGCCCGATATGCCGGCGCGTATCGACCGTGTCGGCCATGGATCTTGGACCTGGCGGGGGTCGTGCTGGTTGGCTCGGCACCGACCGATCAGCACCACGACGGGGAGAGTTCCACATGCCCGACATCGACCGCCGCCGCTTCCTCCGCGACGCCGCCGCCAGCACCGCGCTGGTCACCGCCGGCGGGCTCGCCGGCACCGCACTCACCGGCCCGGCACACGCCGCGCCGCCGGCCGCCGCCGCACCGGCCGGCCGCCGCAGCGGCCCGGTCAGCTTCCGCTGGTGGGGTACGTCCGCCTGGCGCATCGACGTCGGCGACCGGACCGTCCTGGTCGACCCCTTCCTCAGCCGGATCGACACGGGGCTGTTCAGGGGCGCCTTCGACCAGACCAGGAAGCTGGAGGTCCGCACCGACGTCGTGGACTCCCTGGTGGACCGGGCCGAGACGGTGCTCGTCACGCACACCCACTGGGACCACTACATGGACGTGCCGCACATCGCCGGCCGCACCGGCGCCCGGGTCTTCGGCACGCTGACCGCCTACCACCTCGGGCTGGCGTACGGGCTGCCGTCGGGGCAGCTCAGCCCGGTGCGCGGCGGGGAGGTGCTGGACTTCGGCGCGTACACCGTGGAGGTGGTCAGCTCCCTGCACAGCCGCAACAGGTCGTACTCGATGGCCTTCCCCGGCGTACGGGTCAGCCAGCCGGCGAAGCCGGAGACCATCGCCGACCTGCCCGAGGGCGACACCCTCGCGTACCAGCTGCGGGTGCCCGGCGGCCCGTCGGTCTTCTTCATGGGCGCCAGCGACTTCGCCGAGCGGAACCTGACCGGGCTGGCCCCCGACGTGGCCATGCTGGCGCTGCCGAGCACCACGGTCACCGCCGACTACGCGGAACGGCTGCTCGACGCGCTGGACCGGCCGAAGGTCGTGGTGCCGGTGCACTTCGACAACTTCGAGACCGAGCTGCGCAACCCCGTGCCCGTGGCGCCGACGGACCGCGAGCGGCTGGACGCGTTCCTCGCCGCCATCCGCCGGGTCTCCCCGCGCAGCCGGGTGATCGTGCCGGAGTACCACACCGCGTACCACTTCTGAGCGACGCGCGACGGGCCGCGGGCGGCAGCCCCGGCCCGTCGCCGCGCCCCGGTCGGCCGTCGACGCGGGGCCGGGCGCCGAGGGCTCAGCCCGTCGACATCCCGGCCAGCGCCCGCACCGAGCGCCAGTTGCGGGTGGTCGCCACCAGGCCGAGCTTCTTCTCCAGGTGGTTGTTGGTGAACCTCGACCGGCCGTAGCCGCCGTCGGGATAGTGCAGGTAGACCTCGCGACCGGCGACCGTGAACGCCAGGTTCTCGCCGTCGGGCACGGTCAGGGCGGCCACGGCGACCGGGTCGGGCGCGGTCGCGAGGAAGACCACCAGCAGCCGCGTGGGGTCGTCCTCCCGCCCGGCGTACGGGTTGCCGCCGGCCACCGCCGCCAGTTCCCGGCCGCTGCGCACCAGCACCGGCACCGTCAGCCCCAGCTCGTCGGCGATGGCCCGCTCGATGCCCCGCGCCAGCGCGTCGGCGTCGCGCACCGTGCTGCCGAAGACCACGTTCCCGCTCTGCAGGTACGTCTGCACGTCCTGGTGGCCGAGGCCGGCGACCAGCCGGCGCAGGTCGGCCATGGCGACCTTCGCGCCGCCGACGTTGACCCCGCGCAGCAACGCGACCCACCTGTCCACACGACCTCCTCGACCCGCCGGTACCGGGCCAGCCTAGGGCGTGGTCGAGGTCGGTCGCGGCCGTCGTCGCCGGGGCGGGCCCGCCGCTCGGCACACCGCGCTGGAGTGCCGGGTCCGTGATCCGTACCATCGGTTCTCGACAGCGGCCCCCGGCGACGGGGTGCCGCGAGCGGAGCGGGACCACGGACACCGGCATGCGGGCTCATGCCGGTCGACCGGCGTGCGACCGCCTCAAGCGAGAAACCTCGCCCAGCGGTCCGCGCGCACCCATCCGTACCGGAAGGACACCGCCATGCGCGCTCCCTGGACGCGCCGTCACCGTCTTCTGCCGGGGCTGCTGGCCCTGGCCTGCCTCGCCACCGTCGCCGTGGCCGCCGCCGTTCCACTGACCAGCCCGCCCGCCCGCGCCGCCGACCCCGTGGTGGTGCTCGACGCCACCTTCGAGGACGGCACCACTCAGGGCTTCCGGCCCCGGGCCGGGGAGACCGTCGCGGTCAGCACCGCCGTCGCCCACGGCGGCACCCGCAGCCTGCTCGCCTCCGGCCGCACCGCGAGTTGGCAGGGCCCCGCCCTGGACCTGCTCGACGAGATGGTCAAGGGCACCCGCTACACGCTGACGGTGTGGGTGCGGCTCGCCGCCGGCCAGTCGCCCGGCCAGGTCCGGCTCAGCGTGCAGCGCGACTCCGGCGGCACCTCCGCCTACGACCAGGTGGTGGGCGACACGGCCGTCACCGCCGACGCCTGGGTCCGGCTCACCGGCACGTACGTGCTCGCGCACGACGTGGACGGGCTGTCGGCGTACGTGGAGACCGCCAGCGGGACCGCCGACCTGCACATCGACGACTTCACCATGGTGTACCAGCCGACCAAGCCGGTGCAGACCGACATCCCCGCCCTGCGTGAGGTGCTGGCCGCCGACTTCCCGATCGGCGCGGCGATCGGCAACCGGCAGATCATCGGCGACCAGGCCACCCTGCTGCGCCGGCACTTCGACACGGTCACCCCGGGCAACGCGCTCAAGTGGGACGCCACCCAGCCGGCCGAGGGCACCTTCCGGTGGGCCGACGCCGACGCGCAGGTCAACTTCGCCACGGACAACGACCTGGCGGTACGCGGCCACACCCTCGTATGGCACCAGCAGACCCCGGCCTGGGTCTTCACCGACACCGACGGCACCCCGCTGACCTCGGACCCGGCCGACAAGGCCCTGCTGCTGTCCCGGCTGGAGGCGCACGTCCGCGCGGTCGTCGGCCGCTACGGCGACGCCATCGGGGTCTGGGACGTCGCCAACGAGGTGATCGACGAGAACCAGTCCGACGGGCTGCGGCGCAGCCGCTGGCACGAGATCAGCGGGCTGGACTACCTGCGGACCGCTTTCCGGGTGGCCCGGGAGGTCGCGCCGACGGCCAAGCTCTACATCAACGACTACAACACAAACGTGCCGGCCAAGCGCGACAAGCTGCGCGACCTGGTGAGCCAGCTGCGCGCCGAAGGGGTGCCGATCGACGGCGTCGGGCACCAGATGCACGTCAACGTCCAGTGGCCGTCGATCGCCGAGACCGAGGCGATGCTCCAGGCGTTCGTCCCGCTCGGGGTGGAGCAGCAGGTCACCGAGATGGACGTCAGCATCTACGTCAACAACAGCGAGTCCTTCCCCACCCCGCCGGCCGACCGGCTGCTCACCCAGGCGTACCGGTACCGGGACCTCTTCGCCCTCTACCGCCGCTACGCCGACGAGTTGACCTCGGTGACCCTGTGGGGGCTGGCGGACGACGACACCTGGCTGGACACCTTCCCGGTGGCCCGCAAGGACGCGCCGCTGCTGTTCGACACGGAACTCCAGGCCAAGCCGGCGTACTGGGGGATCGTCGACCCGACCCGGATCAACCCGACCCCGACGCCGACGGTCAGCGCGACGGTCTCGCCGACCGCCAGCCCGACCGTTTCGCCGACCGCCAGCCCGACGGTCTCGCCGACCGGGGGGCCGGACGCCTGCCGGGCGACGTACACCGTCTCCAACCAGTGGCCGGGCGGCTTCCAGGCGAGCGTCAGGATCACCAACACCGGCGGGCGGGCGCACGACGGCTGGACGGTGCGCTGGCGGTTCCCGGACGGGCAGCGGATCAGCCAGCTCTGGAACGGCACGGTCCGGCAGGACGGCGCGGACGTGTCGGTCACCCCCACGTCCTGGAACTCCGCCCTGCCCGCCGGCGGGACGGTCGAGTTCGGCTTCCTCGCCGGTTGGTCCACGAGCAACGACCGCCCGGCCGGCTTCACCCTCGACGGAACGGCCTGCACGACCGGCTAGCGGTGGGCGATGGCCGGGCCGGGCAGGCCCGGCCATCGCCGTGCCCGGTGCCCGGACGGCGCGGCGGAGCCGGGCCGGGACCCCCGCGGATGCCGGAGACGCCGTCCGCTCCGGTCCGGCGTCAGAGCCGGCGATGGCGGGGCCCGGCGTCAGAGCCGGCGGATGGCGGCGGAGGCGAGGCGGAAGCCGATGGTGCGGTCGACGATGCGGGCGACCAGGTCCGCCTTCCGCAGCCCGGCGACGCCGCGCAACTCCAGGCTCGCGGCGAGCACCCGCAGGTCGCGGGCGGTCCAGCCGGAGAGGTACGCCGTACCGTCGTCGCGGCGGGACATGGCCGCCAGCGCGGCCCGGGCCGCCACCGGGTCCGGCGCGGACGCCGCCCGCCGGGCTGACGGGCGCGCGGGGGCCCCGCCCCGGTCGGCGGATTCGGCGGCCGGGTGCCCGGCGGGGGCGGTCCGGTCGGCGGACAAGGCGGCCGGGTGCCCGGCGGGACTGGGCCGGTCGGCGCGTGCCGTGGTCGGGCGCCCGGCGGGGGCGGCTCCGGCGGGTGGTGGGGCCGGGTCGACCGGCACCACCGCGAGCCGGGCCCGCCCGTCGGCCAGGGCGGCGAGGTCGGCGGCGGGCAGCCCCCGGAGCAGCGCGGTCACCAGGTCGGCGACGTCGCGGGTCGGGTCGGTCACGCCCCGGCCCGCTCGGGCTGGAGGTGGTCGAGGAACTCGGTGGCGAGCCGGCGCAGCTCGTCGCGGACCGCCGGGGTGGCGATCCGGTCGCGGAGCACCACGGGCACGCCGCGCGGGGTGTTCGTGGCGAACACGGTGACGTTCTCCCGCAGCGAAGTGGGGAAGACCGGCAGGCCGAGCGCCCGGACCTGGTCCATGTAGCCCTGGTGGGCGGCGATCGGCCGCTGCGCCATGAGCTGGATCATCGTGAACACGACGCCGGCCACGTCGGGGGCGACCTTGTGGTGCCGGCGGGTGGTGGCGAACCGGCGGGCGTCGGCGTTGTACTGGTCGACCAGTTCCCGGACGTTGCCGTGCAGGTAGTCGATGCCCAGCGTGGACAGGTAGTCGGCCTTCGCCGGGATGAGCAGGTGGTCGCTGGCGATGATGGCCGACTGGGTGACCACGTTGAAGTTCGGCGGGCAGTCGATCAGCACCATGTCGTAGCCGCCGAGCGCGTCGTCGTGCAGCCCCTCGGCCAGGGAGCCGCGCACCCGGAACAGCTCGGCGTCGTACTCGTCGCCGTCGGCCACCGCCCGGGCCAGCGCCAGGTCGATGTCGACGAGCTGGAGGTGGGACGCGATCAGGTCGAGGCGGCCGGCGCCGCTGAGTCGCGCGTTGGCCGGGCCGGGGGAGACGACCAGCTCGCCCAGGGGTGTCGCGGGGGTGTCCCCGCGCAGGCCGTCGTACCAGCGCTTCACCGTCCGGCCGTCGCGCAGCCGGTCCCGCCAGTCGTCGGGGTCGTAGAAGCCGAAGGTGAGGCTGGCCTGCGGATCGAGGTCGATGAGCAGCACCTTCATCCCGCGGTTGGCCAGCTCGGCACCGAGGTTGGCGGTCACGGTGGTCTTGCCGACCCCGCCCTTGTAATTGATCACCGATACGACGTACACCGGCACCTCCCCAGACCGGGAACGGTAGCGGGCCGGCAGACCGGCGCGGCACCCGCTCCGGCGGTCCGCCTTTGCACGTAACTACGTAAGTTCGTACTATCGAACTATGGCGGAGATCGAGGAGCGGCTCAGCGCGCTGGAGGCGCAGGTCGCCGCCCTGACGGAGCACCTCGGGGCGGAACCGCCCCCGGCCGAGGCGCCCACGGCGACCGGCGACGTCTTCTGGGCGCTCGACGGGCTGAAGCAGCGGATCCCGCCCGACGGCGGGGGCGCGGTGCTCTACACCGGCACTGTCCGCCTCGGCGACCAGCACTACGACTGGCAACACGGCCTCATGGTCGACGACGTGCTCGCCGGCGACTGGACGGAACTGGCCGGCGCGCTGACCGCCCTTGCGCACCCGGTGCGGCTGCGCCTGCTGCGGGAGATCCTCGGCGGCCGGCACGGCACCGGCGAGCTGGCCGAGATCGAGGGCCTCGGCACCACCGGCCAGTTGCACCACCACCTGCGCCAGCTCACCGCCGCCGGCTGGCTGCGCAGCGCCGGTCGGGGCCACTACGCCGTCCCGGCCGAGCGGGTCGTGCCGCTGCTGGCCATCCTCACCGCCGCCCGCCGCTGACCCACCCCGACGGAGGGAGCACCATGCCGCCCTGGCGGCGACTGACCTCGGCGACGTTCTCCGCACTCCTGGCGGCCCTGGCCATCGTGATCCTCACCCCCTAACCCCACCCCGCCCGCCCTGACCCAGGACGGTGATCATGAGGTTGGCGGGGGGAAATGCCGGAGTCCGCGCCGCCAACCTCATGATCGACGCCGAGGGTCGGGGCGGGTGCGGCTCTGCTCGGGGGTCGGGTGGGAGGGGGCGACGGTGGTGGGTGCCGTTTCGCGACGCGCTGTCGCAGATGCTCATGACCTTCACAAGCTGCACCCGGGCGCCGGTCCGGCCGGGAGCGCCCCGTGCCGGGACGCGGTACCCGGCTCACTCGGCGATCGGCAGCACTACCTCGTTGTGGCGCAGGAACCACGGCTTCCACGGCGGATCGAAGCGCGCGTACCGGACCGCGCCGGTGGGGCGCAGCCCGGCCGCGGTGACCGCCCGGCCCAGCGCGGTCGCCCGTTGGTCGAACGCCCGGGCCGTCCAGCGGCCCGCGAATCGCGTCGCGGCGGCGAGCTGCTCCGGGACCACCCGGGTGCGCACCCGGGGGTCCGCCGGCTCGGGCAGCGTGTCGGCGGTGAGGCCCGCCGGCATCACGAGCCACACCAGCCAGTGGCCCGGCCGGTCCCCCTCCTCCTGCACGAACGGGGCCGTGATCGCGATCGTCTGCGGGCCCGTCTCCCCGGCGGTCGCCCGCCGCGCGCGGTTGGCACCGCGCAGGTACGCGCCCAGCGGCCGGAAGGCGTCCCGGGCGGCCTGCTCGAACGCGCCCTCCGCCCGCACCTCGGCGACCAGGTGGGCCGGGTAGCGGCGCAGCTCGAAGCCGGGGTGCCGGGCCACCACCCGGTACGGCTGCTGCTCGGTCATCGCGCGCTCCCCGTGCCCCGGGCCCCGTCGGAAGCAACGCTACCGGCCCTCGACCTCCGGCTCAGCCGAAGTCGCGTCCTCCGGCCGGGGGCGCGGGGCGGCACGGGTCAGCCGCCAGTACTGCCGCCGGCCGTCGTCGCGGAGCACCACCCCGGTGCGGCCCAGTTCGCCGCGCAGCTCCCGGGCCTCGCCGCCCCGGTCGGCGTCGAGGGCCCGCTGCCGGGCCCGCAGCAGCGCGTCCGCGCCGGTCGGCAGCCCCGGCAGGCCCGGCACCCACCGCCGGTACGCGTCCCGGTGCGGGTCGCCGTCGGTCCACGGCCAGCCGTGCGCGCGGAAGGCGTCGCGCAGCCGGTCGACGACCAGGTCCGACCGCTCCCGGACCAGTTCCTCGTCGTCCGCGCCGAGCAGCACCAGGTCCTTGCCGTCGACGAAGACGGCGTGCACCGCTCGCCGCCCGACCTGCCGGGTCGTGCGGTCGCGGCGCAGCCGGACCCGTTCGGTGTCGACGGTGACGGCGAGCCGTTCGGCGGTGCCGACGGCGGCGACCAGCAGGCCGCCCAGCGTGCCGACGGCCAGCCCGCCGATGCCGGCCTGCGGGTCCGGCAGCCGGGCGACCAGCTCGAACAGGTCCTGCGCGGGAGCCCAGGACAGCCCGGCGACCCACTCCGCGCCGGCGACGAGCAGCCATCCGGCGCCCGCGCCGAGGGCCGGGAACCCGCCCCAGAGGATCGCCAGTTCCGCCGCGCCGCCGTCGACGACGGTGGGCGCACCGTAGCCGTCCACCGTCAGGACACCTCGCGCCGCAGCGTGCGGACCAGCCCCGCGACCAGCGGCACGGCCAGCCAGACCAGCAGCGACACGGCGAACCGTCCCCACTGCCCGGCGGTCACGTCGGGCGTGAGCAGCGGCTCCATGGTCCGGCCCGTGTCCAGCCAGCCCGCCGGGCCGCGCAGCGGCCGGATCATCTCGCCGAGGATCGACCAGACGGTCGGCAGCAGCAGGTAGCCGACGATCGCCAGCGGGGTGTTGAGCAGCAGCAGGCCGAAGCCGGCCCCCATCAGCACGTTTGCCACCTGGAGCGCCACGGCGTGCAGCACCAGGGTCCACTCCAGGCGCCAGGTGCCCGCGCCGCCGGTGGCCCCGGCGACCAGCGTGCCGGCGGCGGCCACGCCGAGGCTCACCAGCACCGACGCCAGGGCCGCCAGCACCATCGCGACCAGCTTCGCGACGATCACCCGGCCCCGCCGGGGCACCAGGGCGAACGTGGTGAGCGCCGTGCGCTGGGACCACTCCCCGGTGATCGACAGGATGCCCAGCACGGGCAGCAGCAGGCCGATCGGCAGCATCGAGGGGACGAAGAAGTTGGGGAAGGTCTGCGCGGCGTCGTCCGACCAGATCAACTGGACCACCACGAGGGCGGCGGCGAGCAGCCCGATGGTGATCAGCAGCCAGAGCCCGGCCCGGGTGTCGACGAGCTTGCGCAGCTCCACGCCGGTGAGCCGGAGCAGCGACGGCCGGCGTACGCCGGATTGGCGCTGGGGCGCGGCGGTGGCGGGCGGGCTGGCGGTGGTGGCGGTGGTCATCGGACGGCCTCCTGGGTCGACGCGCCGGCGGTCAGGGTGAGGAAGAGCTGTTCCAGGCCGCCGCTGCCGGCCGACCGCAGTTCGGTGAGGGCGACGCCGGCGTCGGCGGCGGCCTGCCCGACCGCCTCGGCGTCGGCGCGGACCAGCAGCCCCTCGGCGCCCTCGGTGGCCGCCAGCCCGGCCCGCTCCAACGCGCCGCGCAGCGCGCCGCCGTCGCGGGCCCGCACCAGCGTCCCGCCGCCGGCCAGCAACTCGGCCTTGTCGCCCTGGGCCACGATCCGGCCGCCCCCGATGACCACCAGCCGGTCCGCGACCGCCTCCACCTCGCGCAACAGGTGGGAGGAGAGCAGCACGGTGCCGCCCCGGTCGGCGAAGTCGCGCAGCAGGCCGCGCATCCAGAAGATCCCCTCCGGGTCCAGGCCGTTGGCCGGCTCGTCGAGGATCAGCACCCGGGGGTCGCCCAGCAGCGCGTGCGCGAGGCCGAGCCGCTGCCGCATCCCCAACGAGTACGCCCGGAGGCGGCGCTTCGCCGCGACCTCGTTCAGCCCGACCAGGTCGAGCTTGGTGGCGACCTGCCGGCGGTCCACGCCCATGGTCGCCGCGGCCACGGTCAGCGCCTCCCGCCCGGTGCGCCCGGCGTGCTGGGCCGAGGCGTCCAGCAGCACGCCCACCTCCCGCCCGGGGTTGGGCAGCTCCCGGTACGGCCGGCCGCCGACCGTCGCGCCGCCGCCGCTGGGCGGGGTGAGCCCGCAGATCATCCGCATGGTGGTGGACTTGCCGGCGCCGTTCGGTCCCAGGAAGCCGGTGACGGTGCCCGGCTCGCAGCGGAACGACACGTCGTCGACGGCGGTGTGCCGCCCGTACCGTTTGGTGAGGTGTTCCACGCTGATCATGCCGGCCACGCTGCCGGAGCCACCCGGTCGCGCGCTGCGGCCGACGGTCTCGTCCGGCGGCTACCTTGGTCGACGCCAGGGTCTCGACTTTGGTAGCTGGTCGGCCCGCCGGGCGGCTGCCTAGCATGGTCGCGTGACCAGTGCCGCCGTACCGGAGCACCCCTGGCTGCTGCCGGGGGCGCTGAGCGTCGATCCGGCGGCGCGGGTGGGGCGGGGGCCGCGTCGCACCACCCGCGACTGGGTGGTGGACGGCTTCTGCTTCCTGCTCTCCCTCGGCTGGGTCCTGCTCGCCACGGCCGACGCGGCCTCCGCCGACCCGGAGTTCGCCACGCCGCTGCCGCAGCGCTGGATGGTTCCGGCCGACGCCCTGCTCGGGCTCGCCTGCTGCGCGCTGATCTGGCTGCGGCGCCGGTGGCCGGTGGGGCTCGCCGTCGCGACCGTGCCGCTGACCCTGTTCTCGATGGCGGCGGCGATCCCGCTGCTGATCATCTACTTCACCGTGGTGGTGCACCGGCGCACGGCCGTCGCGCTGGGACTGACCGCCGCCGGCCTGGTCACCAACTTCGCCTTCAGCTACCTGCGCCCGGACCCGCAGATGCCGTACTGGGCGACCACCGTCTGGGGGGTGGTGCTCAGCCTCTCCGTGCTGGCGTGGGGGATGTTCGTCCGTGCCCGGCGGCAGCTCGTCGTGTCGCTGCGCGAGCGCGCCGAGCGGGCCGAGACGGAGCAGCAGTTGCGGGTGGCGCAGGCCCGGCACCTGGAGCGCACCCGGATCGCCCGCGAGATGCACGACGTGCTGGCACACCGGATCTCGCTGCTCAGCCTGCACGCCGGCGCGCTGGAGTTCCGGCCGGACGCGCCGCCGGAGGAGGTGGCGCGGGCCGCCGGGGTGATCCGGGGCAGCGCCCACGCCGCGTTGCAGGATCTGCGCGAGGTGATCGGGGTGCTCCGCGCGGAGAGCACCGCCGAGGGGGATCCCGAGCGCCCGCAGCCCACCCTGGGCGATCTGCCGGCGCTCGTCGAGGAGTCCCGGTCGGCCGGGGCGCGGATCGGCGTCCGCGAGGTGGTCACCTCGGCGGAGCGGGTGCCCGCGGCGGTGGGGCGCAGCGTCTACCGGATCGTGCAGGAGGGGCTCACCAATGCCCGCAAGCACGCCGCCGGCGCGGCGGTCACCGTCGACGTGGCCGGCGCCCCCGGCGACGGGCTGACCGTGGAGATCCGCAACCGGTGGCCCGTCGGCGGCATCGCCGGCCCGGAGATCCCCGGCGCGGGCACCGGCCTGGTCGGCATCGCCGAGCGGGTCAGCCTGGCCGGTGGCCGGCTGGAGTACGGGCGGGACGACACGGGCGACTTCCGGCTGGCCGCCTGGCTGCCGTGGCCGGCGTGAGCGGGCCGGGTTCCGACCCCGGCCGGCCGGTGCGGGTGCTGCTCGTCGACGACGACGCGCTGGTGCGGGCCGGCCTGTCGATGATCCTCGGCGGGGTGCCGGACCTGCTCGTGGTCGGGGAGGCCGCCGACGGCAGCGAGGTGCCCGCCGCCGTGGCCGCCTGCGCGCCGGACGTGGTGCTGATGGACATCCGGATGCCCCGGCTCGACGGTCTCGCGGCCACCGAGGCGCTGCGCGCGTCGCCCGACCCGCCCGAGGTGCTGGTGCTGACCACCTTCGACGCCGACGAGCAGGTGCTCCGGGCGTTGCGGGCCGGGGCCGGCGGCTTCCTGCTCAAGGACACCCCGCCGGCCGAGATCGTGCGGGCGGTGCGCCGGGTGGCGGCGGGCGAGGCGACGCTCTCCCCGGCGGTGACCCGCCGGCTGATCGACCACGTGACCGCGCCGGGCGCGGCGGGCGGCCCCGACCCGCGCCGGGAGCGGGCGCTGCGGCAGCTCGCCGGGCTCAGCGACCGGGAGCGCGAGGTCGCGGTCGCGCTCGGGCAGGGCCGGACGAACGCCGAGATCGCCGCCGAGCTGTTCATGAGCGTCGCGACAGTCAAGGCGTACGTGTCGCGGCTGCTGGTGAAGCTCGGCCTGAACAACCGGGTCCAGGTCGCCCTGCTGGTGCACGACGCCGGCCTCGTCTGAGGCGCGATTGAACCTTCCGGGGGCGGGGGCCGTACCAGTCGCCGAGGATGCGGTGCGGCGGGTCAGCCGCACCGCTGCCGGAGCCGCGGGAGGCCTGCCGTGCGGGTTGGTGAGCAGTCGACGGATCCCATCGACCAGATCCTGGGCGAGGTGCCGGTGCCAGCGCCCCTGACGCCCGAGGACGTCCGGCTCGCGGTCCGGGCGGTGGTGGTGCACGCCGCGGAGGAGTGGCCGGCCGGGCCGCTGTGCCGCAACGACGGCGCGACGTACCCGTGCCGGCTGCACCGCTGGGGCCGGCAGGTGCTGACGCGGCACGGGCTCAACGAGCGGCAGATCGACGCCCTGGTGCGGCACGGCAACCCCTTCGTGCACGTGCCGTTCCCGTTCACGGTGACCGGCCCCGCGCCGGCCAGCCGCGCAGCACGTGGCACCGGCGGGCACCCGGGCGGCCCGCGCGCGGTCGCGCCCGGCGCCCGTCCCGCCGGCCCCGCCCGGCCGGTGGCTCCCCCCGCCCCCGCTCCGCGCTGGCCCCGGGCGAGCTGAGCGGGTCCGTCCGCCGGCGGGACCGCCGGTCCCCGGCACGTCGGGCGGAGGTACGTCCGCTCGGCGGGACCCGGGCACACGACGCCGGCCCGGTGCGCGGGGTGGCACCCCGCGCACCGGACCCGCGTCGTCGTTCGCCCGGCTCGGCGTGGCCTGTCCGGCCGGTTCGGCGTGGCCTGTCCGGACCGGTTCGGCGTGGCCTGTCCGGCCGGTTCGGCGTGGCCGGCCGGCTCAGTCGCGGCCGGCGCCGATGCCGCAGTCCGGCGCGGACCAGCTGGTGGTGTTCGGGGTGTCGTCGCTGTTGTTCTCCCGCCGCGAGTCCACGTGCACGTGGTCGTCGTGGTCCGGGTAACCGGGGCCGTAGATCCCGCTGAAGCCCCGGTTGCGGGCGTCGCGGGCGATCTGGCACAGCGAGCTGGTGCGCGACACCACGTCGGCGGCGTTGCCGTAGAGATGCTGGCTGTCGGACGCCCCGCCGACCCGGTCGTTGCAGGTGCGGCTGCGGAAACCGCTGCTGACGAGGAGGGGCTTGTCGCCGAGGCTGCGTCGCATCGCCTCCAGCTTCCACATCGTGCGCAGCGCGTTCTGCCGGGTCTGCGCGGCGGAGAGCGGACCGCCGCTCCAGCCCCCGCGACCGCAGCCGTCGTCCATCTCGCTGTAGCTGAAGTGCCGTGGCGTGCAGTCGTTGTCCTGGAGGTCGTAGAGCTTGCCGTACGTCTGCGGTCCGGCGATGCCGTCGGCGCGCAGCCCGTACGCGGCCTGGAACCGCTTGACCGCGGCGGCGGTCTTCGGTCCGTAGCGGCCGTCGTTCTCCACGATGTCCCGGTTGCCGGCCCACCCGGCGACCCGGATCTGCAACTGGCGGACGTCGTCGCCGGAGCGCCCCTGGTAGAGGTTGCGCTTCCACGTGTAGCAGCCGTCGGCGTGGGCCGCTGGCGCGGCGACCACCGTGGCGACAGCGGCTGCCGGCAACGCCAGGGCGAATGCGACAGCGGCCCGTTTCAGGGTGTTAACGCGCACAGAAGTCCTCCCGATAGGAGTGGGAATGGGGTGGCATCCGGGACATCGGCCTGCCCGTCCCGCATTTCCACAGTGGCAGGCCGGCGGGTGGTTCGCGGCGATTAACAAGAATTGTCCTCACGATTCGCCGTTCCTGGGCGTTGCCTGGGCATTACGCGAATTGCTAATCGCCCATTGACCGGCAACAGGCCACAGGAGAGCGCGAACGGCGCGCAAAGCCGCAGGTCGGCACGCGCCGGGTGATGTTCTCCCGCCGGCCCGACCCGGTAACGTCAGCGCCGGCGGGACCGGGGGAGGGGGCGGCATGGCACGCGGTGGCGTCTTCTGCATCGAGGGCCAGTGGCACCGCGACCTCAACGAGCGCGGCTCCGTCCTGCCCACCCTGGAACTGCTCGAACGGCTCGGAAAGATCCGGTTCATCCACAAGGACGCGGCCACCCGCGACGAACTCTTCTACTTCGTCGACCGCTGGCTGCTCAAGCAGTACGCCGACCACCGGGTCGGCTTCTTCGCCATGCACGGCGAGCCGAGCCGGCTCTGCCTCACCGACTGGGAATCGGTGGCGCTCGCCGACGTCGCCGAGCTGATGGCGGGTCGCTGCGAGGGCCGGCGGCTCTATTTCGGCAGCTGTTCGGTGCTGCGCGCCTCCGACGCGGTGCTGCGGGACTTCCTCGACGCCACCGGAGCGGCCCTGATCTGCGGATACACCCGGGAGGTGGACTGGGTCGAGTCGGCCGCCTTCGAGACCGTCCTGCTCGACGTGCTGGCCAACGGGCAGCGCCACAACGCCGCCGAGCTGCGGATGGGCTCCGCGCACTGGGCGCCCCTCGCCTCGTACCTCGGCTTCCGGGTGATCTACGCCAACGGCCGCGCCTGGCGGCCCTCCGTCCGCCCCCGGGTGCCGGCCCAGCCCGCCGCCGGCCGCGCCGCCCCGCGGCCCCGCTGAGACCGCCGCGCCGCCGCACCATCCCGGTGTGCGTCGGGCCGTTCCGTCCGGTGCGGTCGCCGGGCGACGGGCGCCCTGGTAGGAACGAACGATGGCACGCAGCATCGCGACGAACACCCGGGTCGACCGGGCCGGGCTGACCGAGTTCCTCCGGCCGCGGCACCGGGTGGTGCTCATGACCACCCGCGCCGACGGTCGGCCGCAGTCGTCCCCGGTTTCCGCCGGGGTGGACGGCGAGGGCCGGTTGGTGATCTCCACCTATCCCGAGCGGGCCAAGGTCGCCAACATCCGCCGCGACCCACGGGTGTCGGCGTGCGTGCTCTCCGACGACTGGAACGGCCCGTGGGTGCAGCTCGACGGCACCGCCGAGGTGCTGGACCTGCCGGCGGCGCTGGAACCTCTCGTGGAGTACTTCCGCTGCATCTCGGGCGAGCACCCGGACTGGGACGAGTACCGGGCGGCGATGGTCCGCCAGGGCAAGTCGCTGATCAGGGTCACCATCGACGCCTGGGGCCCGATCGCCACCGGCGGCTTCCCCGCCCGCCTCGCCGACTGATCCGGCGCCCACGGCACCGCCGGCCGCCCCGCGCCGCTCAGTACGCGGCGGTGAAGCGGGCGTTCTCGTGGCGCGGCTGTTCGATCTCGTCCACGATCGCCACCGCCAGGTCCTCGTAGCTGAGCACCGAGCGGCCCTCGTGGTCGGTCACCGGCTGGTCGCCGCCGGTGCGGTAGTGCCCGGTGCGCTCGCCCGGGTGGAACTCCAGCGGCGGCGGCGAGACGTACGTCCAGGTCACCCCGTCGGCCGAGGAGCGGTAGAAGTCGAGGGCCTCGGCCTGCCCGCGCGCCGCCTCGCGGTACTCCTCGGGGAAGTCCGGCTCGTCGAGGAAGCGGGTGCCCTTCGGGGTGAGCAGGGTCGAACCGCCGCCCACGTGGATGATCCGGGGCGCTGCCGGCATGCCACGCAGCGCGCCGACCAGGTTGCGCGCCGCGTCGAGCCAGAGGTCGTGTTCGCCACCGCCGATCGCCACCACCATGGCGTCCGTGTCGGGCGCCAGTTCGCGTACGCTCCGCTCGCTGGTGGCGTCCCCGGTGACCACCGTGACCGCCGGCGGCAGGTACGAGGTGGCCTCCGGCCGGCGTACCGCCGCGGTGACCCGGTGCCCCCGGCCGACCGCCTCGGCGGCGATCCGCGACCCCGCGGTGCCACCCGCGCCGAACACGACGATGTTGCTCATGGCCGACCGCCTCCCGTCCTGCCCGACCTGGTCCGCCTCCAGGCTATTGACCTCCCCGACCGGCCGGTGCCGTTACCGCGATCCCGGCCGTCGCGGGCGAGGCGCGCCCGGGCTCAGTCGACCAGGGCGGAGTAGACGAGCTGCCGCAGCTGCGGCCGGATCGGGTAGGTGCTCGACGGCATGAGCTGGGTGAAGAACAGGGCCGTGACCTCCTCGGCCGGGTCGACCCAGAAGGCCGTGCTCGCCACGCCGCCCCAGTAGTACTCGCCGGGGCTGCTCGGCACCCGGCTCGGCACGGGGTCGTCGACCACGGCGAAGCCGAGCCCGAAGCCGATCCCGTCGAGGGTGGTCTCGGCGAAGCCGCCGGTGGAGAGGGTCTCCAGGTCCTGCCCGCCGGGCAGGTGGTTGCGGGTCATGAAGCGCACCGTGCGCGGCCCCAGCAGGCGTGCCCCGTCCAGCTCGCCGCCGCGCAGCAGCATCTGGGTGAACCGGTGGTAGTCGGCGGCGCTGGAGATCAGGCCGCCGCCACCGGAGAGCAGCAGCGGCTTCTCGTACGCCAGGGCGCCCAGCTTGTCGTAGCGGAACGCGCGGCCGGTGCGCGGGTCGGGCGCGTAGAGGGCGGCGAGCCGGTCGGCGGTGTCGCCCTCGGCCCACCAGTGCGTGTCGGTCATGCCCAGCGGGCGGAAGATCCGGTCGGCGAAGAAGGCGTCGAGGCTCTGCCCGGAGACCACCTCCACGAGCCGGCCGAGCACGTCGGTGGCGACGGAGTAGCCCCACGCGGTGCCGGGCTGGAACAGCAGCGGCAGCTCGCCGAACGCCTGGCAGGCCGTCGCCAGGTCGACGTCCGCCGGCGGGTACAGGTCGTAGCCGGCGGCCCGGTAGATGCCGTCGACCACCGAGGTCTGCATGAAGCCGTACGTCAGGCCGGCGGTGTGGGTGAGCAGGTGCCACACCCGGATCGGCTCGACCGCCGGCACCGTGAAGGGCTTGAGCGCCGAGCCCTTGGAGTAGACCCGCAGGTCCGCGAACTCGGGCAGCCACCGGCTGATCTCGTCGGTCAGCTCGAAGCGGCCCTCCTCCCACAGGATCATGGCGGCGACGGAGGTGACGGGCTTGGTCATCGAGTAGATGCGCCAGAGCGTGTCCGCCTCGACGGGCCTGCCCGCCTCCGCGTCGCGCAGCCCGTACGTCGACGAGTGGGCGATCTCGCCGCGCCGCGTGACCAGCACCTGGAAACCGGCGAGGCGGCCGTCGTCGACGTACCTGCCGAAGTGCTCGTCGATGCGCGCCAACCGCGCCGGGTCGAAGCCGATCTGGTCCGGGTCGATGCTGCGTGCCACACTCACGTCGCCGAAACTACTAGCCGGTACGCCTCGCCGGAAGGGGCAGCCCGCCGTTGTCCCACCCCCTCGATAGCCTGGTCCGATGCCCGAGCTGACCGAGGACGAGACCTTCCGCAACGAGGACTGGTATGCCGAGGAGCTGGTGGACCGGCACTTCGTCCGCTGCACGTTCTTCGACGTCGACCTGTCCGAGGCGGTGAGCCGGGGCGCGGTCTTCGACGGCTGCACCTTCGGCAACACGCGCTTCAACTCCTCCCGGCACACCGACTCGGCCTTCACCCGCTGCACCTTCCAGCGGTGCAACCTCTTCGAGGCGGAGTTCACCGGCTGCAAGCTCGTGGGCAGCACCTTCGTCCAGTGCGACCTGCGACCGCTGACGGTCGCCGGCGGCGACTGGTCGTTCGTCGCGCTGCCCGGCGCCGACCTGCGCGGGGTCCGCATCACCGACGTGCGGATGCGCGAGGCGGACCTGACCGGGGCCAACCTGACCGGGGCCACGGTGACCGGCGTCGACCTCTCCGCCGCGCAGCTGCACCGCTGCCGGCTGACCGGGGCCGACCTGCGTGGCAGCGACCTGACCGCGCTCGACCCGACGGCGGTGGAGCGGGCCGGGGCGATCGTCGACGCCGCGCAGGCCATGGTGATCGCGCAGGCGCTGGGCTTCGAGATCCGCTGAGGCAGCCGGGCGTCCCGGTCGCCTGCCGCGCCGGCGGCACCGACCCGAGACCACCGTCCCGGTCGATGTCCGCTACCGTCCGGTGACGAACTGGACACGCCCGTCCGTCCGGCGCGACGGACGAGGCGGTGCGGGCGCGGGCCGCCCACAACGGACGGCCGCGTCCGGCCGGGGCCGGTGGGGAGTGGAGGGCCGGTGGCGGAGGAAGACCTCACCCGACAGCACATCCGGCCGTCGGGACACGGCGATCCGGCAGCCCCGCCCGGGACACGGCATCCGCCCCTTCCGCAGGCCGGGCACACCCGCACCGGCCTGCGGCGGCTGGCCCGGGCACGGCAGCGCCGCCGGTGGGCCGTCGAGGGGATCGCCGTGGTCGCCTGCCTGGTCGCCCTCGTGTCGTACCTGACCGCCGGCGACCCCGAGCCGGGCGGGGAGACCGCCGGCGACGTACCGGCGGACGCCGGCCGGCCGAGCGGCTTCCCCGGGCTGGAGGGACGCGACCTCGACGCCGGCCTGGTCTCGCCCGGGCTGCGGCCCCGGCAGCGTCCGCCGAGTCCGTCCCCGACGCCACCGAAGCCATCGACGTCGGCACTGCCGGTGCGGGCGGTGCTCGCCGCCAGCATGGCCGAGGCGCCGGGCGAGGTCGACCTGACCACGGTGGGCCGCCGCGACTGGGTCCACTGGGGCCTGCGCGGCGCGGAGTCGACGGTCCGCAAGCGCGGCGGCTCCGGCGAGATCCGCGACGAGGGCGGCACCGGCCGGCGGGGCGGCTGGGACGACAACCAGGAGAGCTTCAGCTGGCGCGACGGCAGCCCGGTCGCGTCGGCGAGCGGCTCGCCGCACGGGGTCTACCGGTGCGGCGCCGGCAGCGGCTTCACGCTCGCGGTGGCCGCCGACGGCCAGGCGCGCACCGTCCGGCTGTACGGCGGGGTGTGGATGGCCCGGGGACGGCTGGACGCCCGCCTCTCCGTCGGCGGTCCGAGCCGGACCCTGCGGATCGAGGACCGGCACACCAGCCGGTCCACCGAGTTCACCATCCGGTTCCAGGCGCCGAAGGGCAGCCGGCTGGTGCTGACCTGGACGGTGGAGCAGGCGTTCAGCGACGACTGCGGCAATGTCGGCGTCCAGGCGGTCGCGCTGCGCTGACCCGGGCGCCCGGGCGGCCCCGTTCGCCCGGCGACCGGCCGCCGCCCGGAGTAGCGTGATCGCGACGACCGGGTGCGCGAGGGCGAACGGGAGGGCCGATGGGCGAGCAGGTGCTGGACAGCCCGCAGGGCTGGGTGGCCGACCACATCCGGCGGTACGTCGAGACCGGCGGCGCCGAGGGGCACGAGTGGCAGCCCGGGGTCTTCACGCTGCTGCTGACCACCCGGGGCCGGCGCAGCGGGAAGCTGCGGCGCACCGCGCTGATCTACGGCCGCGACGGCGACGCCTACCTGGTCGTCGCCTCGCAGGGCGGCGACCCGAAGCACCCGGCCTGGTACCTCAACCTGCTCGACGAGCCGCTGGTCGAGGTGCAGGTGGGCGCCGAGCGGTTCACCGCGCGGGCGCGTACCGCGACGGCGGGGGAGAAGCCGCGCATGTGGTCCACGATGGCCGCCATCTGGCCGGCGTACGACGAGTACCAGGAGAAGACCGACCGGGAGATCCCCGTCGTCGTGCTCGACCGCGTCTGAGCGGGGCGGGCCGCCGCCGTCGTTACCCCACGGGTAATCGACGCCGGGCACGCGCCGGCGGGAGACTCGGCGTACCGCCCCGGTCGTCCGGCCGGGCGGACCGGCTCCCGGGAGGCACCATGCCCGCGTTCGCGCTCGCCCACCTCTACGACACCCCGGCCCACGAGGACATCCTCACCTACATCGAGCGGATCCAGGCCACGCTGGACCCGTTCGGCGGCCGGTTCCGGGTGCACGGCGCCGAGGTGGAGGTCAGGGAGGGCGACTGGCCGGGCACCGTCGTCATCATCGAGTTCCCCGACCTGGACCGGGCCCGGGCCTGGTACGACTCGCCGGCGTACCAGGAGATCCTGCCGCTGCGCACCCGGCACATCCCGGGCGCGACGCTGATCGTCGACGGCGTCGCCGACGACTACGACCCCCGCCGGACGGCCGCCCGGCTGCGGGCGCGGGCGGCCGGCTGACCGGCGGCTCCGCCCGCTCGGCGGTCCCGCCCGGGCCGCCGTCCGGCGCCGGCGGGCGGGTCCGTGTCCACCCTGCGGGACAGTTTGTCCGTCGCGCCGCGTCGTGGCTGTCGTAACTTTCTGCTGTCCATCTCCGACCATCCCTTGTGGAGGACACACCGATGAGCAGCGTCACCACCCGCACCGTCCGTCCGACCGCCCCCAGGGGCGCCGGGGAGCCGTCCGGGGAGGTGCTCCGGGAGATCCCGCTGCCGCCGTACGTGACCGTCGAGGACGCTCAGTTCGCCGTGCGGGCGGTCGTGGTGCACGCGCCCCGGACCTGGTCCGGCGGGACGGTCTGCCGCAACGACGCCAGCCCGCACCCGTGCCGGCTGCACCGCTGGGGCGCCCGGGTGCTGGCGCAGCGAGGTC
The DNA here is from genome assembly GCF_057197825.1 of Micromonospora sp. USAFONa4. Classification (NCBI taxonomy): domain Bacteria; kingdom Bacillati; phylum Actinomycetota; class Actinomycetes; order Micromonosporales; family Micromonosporaceae; genus Micromonospora; species Micromonospora sp. USAFONa4. The sequence goes on from NZ_CM170072.1 coordinate 4,530,758, forward strand.
TGCGTCCCACCGAGATCGCCGCGCTGATCGAGCGCGGCGACCCGGCGGCCGAGCTGCCGCACCGCCCCGGCGCCTGAGTGCCGGCGGGGCCCCCGCACCGGGCCCCGCCGGCCGGTCAGCAGGCGTTCGGCTTGACCCAGGCGCACTCCAGGCCCTCCGGGACCCGGGGAACGTCGGGCGCCGTCGGGGCCGCGACCCGCGCGCCGGTCACGCCCCTGCCCGTGTACGAGGCCAGGGCGATCGCGATCTGGTCCTCCAGCGTCTTGACGGAGGAGGCCAGGTAGTTGTTGAGCAGGATCGAGAACGCCAGCACCCGCCCGTCGGCGTCGGTGACGTAGCCCGAGAGGCCGGAGACGCCGGTCAGGCTGCCGGTCTTGGCGTGCACGTTGCCCGCCGCCGCCGTGCCCCGCATCCGGCTGCGCAGCGTGCCGCCGACGAACCGGTCCGCCTCGCCGGCGACCGGCAGGGCCGCGTACCAGGTGTCGAACCAGGGCTCGTCGCGCACGGCGGTGAGCAGGTCCACGAACTCGTCGGCGGGGATCAGGTTGCGCCGGGAGAGCCCGGAGCCGTCGCGCTGGCGAAGCGTGCCGGTGTCCATCCCGGCGTCGGCGACGTACTCGCTGATCGCGGTCAGCCCGGCCGACCAGGTGCCGGAGCCGGAGAGCACCCGGCCGATCTCCTTGGTCAGCACCTCGGCGTGGCCGTTGTTGGACAGCTTGAGGAACGGCACCATCAGTTGGGCCAGGGGCATCGAGCGGTGCCGCGCCACCTCGGCCGCGCCCTCCGGGGTGGCCTCGCCGAGCACCGTCCGGCCGAGCACCCGTACGCCGTGCCGGCGCAGCGCCGACCGGAAGACGTCGGCGGCGTAGCCGGTGGGCTCCCAGACGCTGACCCAGTCGTTCGCCGGCGCGGCGCCGAGCGCGATCTGCCCGGTCACCACGACCGTGTTGCTGCCGTGCGCGCGCTCGAAGGAGACCGACGTCTCCCCGCCCGCGACCGTCTCGGCCCGGTTGTCGATCTTCAGGTACCGGGTGGCCGGGGTGGTGGTGACGACCGGACGCGCGCCGGCGGTCGCGCCGGGTGCGGCGTGGACGATGACGGTGCCCGCGTCGTAGTCGGTGTCCGGTGCCACGGTCAGGGCGGAGACCTGCGCGGCGTAGTAGTACGGCTCGTCGTCCCAGGTCCAGTCGGGGCCGAGGCGGGTGCTGTCGTAGCGGGTGTCGTCGGCCACCAGGTTGCCGGTGACGACCCGGACGCCCGCGGCGGCGACCCGCGCGGCCAGCGCGTCGTAGTCGGCGGCGAGCATGGTCGGGTCGCCGCCGCCGCGCAGGTAGAGGTTGCCGGAGACCAGGCCCGCCCGGCGGGCGCCGCTGGTCCGCACCTCGGTGCTGAAGTGGTGGCCCGGCCCGAGCAGTTCCAGCGCCGCCGCCGAGGTCAGCAGCTTGGTGTTGGAGGCGGGCACCAGGCGGCGGTCGCCGTTGCGGTGGTAGACCGTCTCTCCGGTTGTCGCGTCCTTGACCACCACCGAGGCCTGCGCCCCGGCCAGCCGGCTGTCGGCGAGGATCGCGTCGATGGTGGCGTTCAGCCGGGTCGCCGCGGGGGTCGGGGACTCGGCGGTGGCGGTGGGCGCGCCCGCCGTGGCCGCGGCGGCGACGAGTGCCGCCAGCGCGAGCGTCCGGGGGAAGAGACGACGATGCATGGGGTGATGCTGCCATGCAGGTATCTGCCAGAAAAGGGCGTCGATGGAAAGAAATTTTCCGTGGGCCCGGCGGCTGTGACCGGCGAGACGCTCCCGGCGGGCAGCCGGGCGGGCCCGCCCGTGTTGTACCCGGCATGGACGAGCGCTCCGTCGACGTGCTGGTGATCGGGGCCGGGCAGGCCGGCCTCTCCGCCGGCCACCACCTGGCCCGCGCCGGGTTCGCCCCCGGGGACGGCTTCGTGATCCTCGACGGGGGCGACGGGCCGGGCGGGGCGTGGCGGCACCGCTGGCCCACGCTGCGGCTCGACCGGGTGCACGGCTTCCACGACCTGCCCGGCCTGCCCTTCCCGGTGGCCGGGCCCGACCGGCCGGCGGCCGAGGTGGTCAGCGCCTACTTCGCCGCGTACGAGCGCGAGTTCGACCTGCCGGTGCGGCGGCCCGTGCGGGTCCGGGAGGTGCGCGACCGGGCCGACGGCCGGCTCGCCGTGCACACCGACCACGGCTCCTGGACCACCCGTGCCCTGGTCAACGCCACCGGCACCTGGACCCGACCGTTCTGGCCGCACTACCCCGGCCGGTCGACCTTCCGGGGCCGGCAGGTGCACACCGCCGACTACCGGGGACCGGCGGAGTTCGCCGGCCGGCGGGTCGTGGTGGTGGGCGGCGGGACGTCGGCCGTGCAGTTGCTCGCCGAGGTCTCCACCGTGGCCGCCGGCACCACCTGGGTGACCCGGCGCCCGCCCGACTTCCGCGACGAGGAGTTCACCCCCGAGCGGGGGCGCGCGGCGGTGGCCCTGGTCGACGCGGCGGTACGCGCGGGCCGCCCGCCGGACAGCGTGGTCGGGGTGACCGGGCTGCCGCTCACGCCGGAACTGCGGCGGCTGCGCGAGCGCGGCGTGCTCGACCGGTTACCCGTCTTCGACCGGATCACGCCCGACGGCGTGGCCTGGGACGACGGGCGGTTCGTGCCCGCCGACGTGATCCTGTGGTGCACCGGTTTCCGGGCCGCGCTGGACCATCTCGCGCCGCTGCGCCTGCGCGCGCCGGGCGGCGGTATCACGATGGACGGCACCCGGGTGGTCGCCGACGAGCGGATTCACCTGATCGGGTACGGCCCCTCCGCGAGCACGATCGGCGCCAACCGGGCGGGCCGCGCGGCAGTACGCGAGATCCGGGCCCGGTTCGCCCCGGCCCGTGCCGCGCACTGACCCCGCTCTATTTGACGGATGCCCCGGCAGGGGGCAACGTAGGCCGTGGAGGGGCCCTGAGCTGCCCCGAAGCGCGACGGCGATGTGCGTGTCGCCCTTCCATCGCCTCCCACGTGTGCTCGCCCGCGGGCCGAGCCCGGTCCCGCACCGCGAATCCGAGAATCCACGAGGAGTTCCGCCATGCTCACCATGACCGACAACGCCGTGCTGGTCATCCGAGACCTCGCCAACCAGCAGGACGTCGCCGAGGACGGCGGAGTGCGGATCGCCGCCGACACCGACGCGGGGTCGCTCACCGTCGAACTGGTCGCCGAACCGACCGAGGGCGACCACGTGGTCGACAACCAGGGCGCCCGCATCTTCCTGGACTCCGACGCCGCCGAACTGCTCGGCGACGCGTCGGTGGACGCGAGCGTCGACGACGAGGGCATCGTGCAGTTCGGGTTCACCGAGAAGCAGTGACGGCCGGGCGCCGCCTCCCCACCGGTGCCCGGCGGGGAGGCGCTCAGCCGGCCCGGCGGGTCTCCCCGTTGCGGTGCGGCCGGGCGGGACGGCCCCGCTCCGGCGGAGCCTGACCGGACCGCCACGGCCGGGACTCCCGCCCCCGCTGCGGCAGCGCGGCCAGCACGTGCGCCAGGTGGTGCGAGGTGCTCCACGCCGCCCAGTTGCTGGCGGACCCGGCGCCGGCGCCCCGGCGGGCCCGCCGCAGGATCTCGTGGTCACCCCAGGAGAAGGCCGCGCCCGTGGCCGGCCAGTGCGGCGACGAGACCACGGTGCGGCACAGGTCCGCGAACCGGTCGTCGCCGCGTCCGCCCCGCCGCGACCAGCGGTACACCCACCAGACGCCGTCGGCGGTGTAGCGGACCGTGGGCAGCCGGTCTCCCGCCTGGTCGGCGCCGGGCACCGCGGAGCCGACGCCGTAGTCGCCGTACCCGACGCCGAGGTCGGCCAGCCGTTGCCAGAGCTGCCAGTCCCAGCGGTCGACGCGCACCGGTTCGTCGGTGGGCAGGGCGGACACCGCCGGGGGCATCCCGCCCGCCGCCACGCTCACGGAGCGCCAGGCGTGCCGGCGGGCCCACTCCGACAACCGGCGGACCCGGGGCTCGGCCACCCGTACGTCGGCCCGGCAGCACACGTCGCCCGCGTCGAGGAGCAGGTCGCACTGCTCGGGCACCAGGCCGGTGAGCCGCCAGACCCGCTCCGCCGCCGCCGTGGCCGCGTCCGGGCCGGCGCGATCGTGCCCGACCCGCAGCCGGACGACCGCCCGCTGGGTGTGGGCCCGGGCCGCGGCGCCGTGCGCCACCAGGCGCCGGTCACTGTCCGCGAGCCCGATCACCGGCACCAGCGGTACGCCCCAGCGGACCAGCTCGGCCTCCGGGACGTCGGGCAGGCCGGTGACGTCGACGGCCGTGAGCAGCCCGTCGGGCAGCCGACGGAGCACGTCAAGCGTGAACTGGTCGAGGACGGACACCTGGAGGACCGGGGCGAGCAGGGGGGCGACGACGTCGTCGAGATGACCGAGCGCCTCCAGCTCACCCCGCCGGTTGGCGAGGATGGGGCGGTAGACCGGTTCCGCCGCCCGGCCCTCGTGGGCGGGCACCATACCCCAATGTAGCCAGACATCGGCGTCGGTCACAGGGCCGAGCGGCCCGTCCCGCCCGCCGGGTGCCCGCAACGACGACGCCGCCGCCCCGCAGTGCGGGACGGCGGCGCTACCGGCGACGGGTCAGTCGTCGTCGCCGTCGTCGTCCGAGTCGTCGTCATCGTCGTCGTCCCGGTCGTCGTCATCGTCATCGTCGTCGACCGGCTCCTGCTCGGCCTTGACCACCGAGCCGTCGCCCCGGTCGACGTCGATCTCGTGCTCGGTCTGCCCGGCCACGATCTCGACGCTCCACACGGCCCGGCCGTCCTCGTCCTCGCGCTCGACCTCGACGATCTTGCCGCCGCCCGCCCGGGCCAGTGCGATCTCGCCGGCCCGCTGCTCGCTCACCGCGTCGTCGCCGGTGGCCGGCGCAGCACTGCCCGACGGGGAGCCGGGCACCGCCGGGGTGCCGCTGGTGGTCGGCGCGCCGCCCGTCGCCGGGGCGCTGCTCCCGGTGCCGCTCGGGGTGCCCGGCGTGGCCGGGGTCGTCGGGGCGGTGGTGGCGGCGGCCAGGGTGGTCGCCCGGGCCGCGCCGTTGTCGGCCGCCGCGACGCCGAAGGTCGCACCGGTCACGACGAGCACGGCCGCGCCTCCGAGCGACGCCAGCATCAGGGACTTGCGCTTCATCTCGTTCACCCTTCCTCGGTTGCTGGTTCCCAGGATCGCGCCCGCCCGGATAGCGCCACGCTGCCCGAACGCTAAGGCCGGGTTAAGCCTGTCCGGGCGCGGACCGGAGGACGGGTCAGGACGGGGGCGGGCCCAGTTCGAGGCGTACCTCGGCGCCCCCGGAGGGCGCGGCGTGCAGGGTGAGGCGGCCACCGCTGGACTGGGCGGCGCGGCGGGCGATGTCCAGGCCCAGGCCGGTCGAGCCGGCGGTGCTCGCGCCCCGGCCGATCGTGCCGGGCGGCATCCCCGGACCCTCGTCCGCCACGACCAGCGCCGCCCGGCCCGCCTCCTCCGCCGTCAGCCGGACGGCGAACGCGGTGCCGTCCGGGGTGTGCGCGAAGACGTTGCCGAGCAGGGCGTCCACCGCCGCCGCCAGCTCGTCGGCGGGCACGCCCACCGGCAGCGGTCCCGGTGCCAGGTCGAGCGTCACGGCCCGCCCGGTGTCCTCGGCCAGCACCGACCAGAACGCCACCCGCTCGGCCACCACGGCCGCCGCGTCGGCGCTGGCCGCCCCGGCCGTGGGCACCCGCCACCGGGCCTGTCGGATCAGGCCCGTGACCGCCCGCTCCAGCCCGTCCACGGCCGCGGTCACCCGGGCGGCGTCTTCCGGGTCGCGCAGCGCCTCGGCCTCCAGGCGGAGCGCCGTCAGCGGGGTACGCAGGCGGTGCGATAGGTCCGCGACCTCCTCCCGCTCCTGCACCAGCAGCACCTGGATCCGGCCGGCGAGGTGGTTGAGGGCGCCGGCCACCTCGCGCAGCTCGCGCGGCCCGGCGGGCGTGACGCGCGCGGCCAGCTCCGCGTTCGCCAGCCGGTGCGACACCGCCGAGAGTTCACCGATCGGCCGGACCAGGGTGCGCGCCAGCCGGTCGGCGACGGCCAGCCCGATCAGCACCAGCAGCACGCCGAGCAGGGCCAGGACCAGCCAGGACCGGGTCACCCCGGCGGTCAGCTCGGCGGGCGGGACCACCGTACGGATCACGCCGGTGCCGTCCGGGCGCCCCTGCACGGCGATCACCACCTCCCGTCCCCGCCCGGACTCGGCGGTGAGGCTCTGCCCCCGTTCGGCCAGCGCCACGGCGGCCGTACGGGGGGCCGGGGCGCCGAGCACCGTGCCGTCGGGCAGGAACACCGTCACCGGCCGCGCCGACTCCGTGGCCAGCTGGTCGACGGTCAGCCGGATCGTCGCGGTGTCGGCGGTGCCGACGACGGTGACGAGGCTCTGCGCGTCGGCCGTGGCCCGCACGGTGGCCCGGTCCGCCGCGACCGTACGCACCAGCAGCGCCAGCGGCACCAGGAAGGCGACCAGGGTGAGCACGCTGACCGCGGCGACGAGCAGCGCCAGTCGGGCCCTCATCCGGCGCTCCCCGGCGCTTCGAGCCGGACCCCGACGCCCCGGACGGTGTGCAGGTAGCGGGGCGCCTGCGCGCTCTCGCCGAGCTTGCGCCGCAGCCAGGACAGGTGCACGTCCACGGTCTTGTCGGCGCCGCCGTACGGGACCCGCCACACCTCGGCCAGCAGCTCCCGCTTGGTGACCACCTGGCCGGGCCGGCCCGCGAGGTGGTGCAGCAGGTCGAACTCGCGCGGGGTCAGCTCGACGGGCGCACCGTCCAGCGTGACCTGCCGCGACCGCGGGTCGACCCGCAGCCCGCCGACCACCAGTGCCGGGTCCTCCTCCGGGGCGGACCCGCTCCCGCGCCGCAGCACCGCCCGGATCCGCGCGTCGAGCTGCGCGGCCGTGAACGGCTTCACCACGTAGTCGTCCGCCCCGGCGTCGAGCACCCCGACGATCTCGGTCTCGTCGTCGCGGGCGGTCGCGACGATCACCGGCACGGCGCTGACCGCGCGGAGCATCCGCAGCAGCTCGCGGCCGTCCAGATCGGGCAGTCCCAGGTCGAGCACCACCAGGTCGGGCCGGTCCTCCAGCGCGTCGCGCAGGCCGGTCATCGCCGTCGAGGCGGCGGCCACCGCGTGCCCCCGCTCGCGCAGTGCCCGCAGCAGCGGCGTACGGATCGTCAGGTCGTCCTCGATGAGCAGCAGGCGGGCCACAGGTGGCAGGCTAGCTGCCACGCGGCGCGCCGGCCCGGACGTTAACCCTCCCTTAGCCTCGTCCGGTGCTCGTCCCAACCTCGGATCGGTCAGACTCGGGGAATGCGCCGCCGTTCGTTCCTCGCCGTCGCCGGGTGGCTGGCCACCGCCGCCCTCGCCACCCTGATCGGGGTGGCCGCGATCCGGTGGGTGGGGGAGAGCATCGCCGGCACCCCCGGCGGGGTGCTCAGCCAGGAGGAGATCGAGCGTGCCCTGGCCTCGCCCAGGCCCACCGTCCCCGGGGCCGGCAGCTCGTCTCCGGCGGCGGGCGGGACCGGCGGGCCGCCGTCGCCGGGAGCGCCGGGCTCGACCCCGGCGGGAGCACGTCGGGCCTTCGCCACGACGGGTGGCAGCGCGGTGGTCGAGTGCGGGCCGGGCGGGGTACGGCTGGTCTCCTGGACACCCGCGCCGGGCTACCGGGTCTCGGACGCGGACCCGGGGCCGGACGACGACGTGGAGGTCGCCTTCGCCGGCCCGTCCGGGGAGTTCGAGCTGAAGCTGCGCTGCGTGGGGCTGGAGCCGGTGTCGGTCGAGGACGACGACTGAGCCGGACACGAGCGCGCGGCGCCGTTCGGATCCCGGGGATCGGAACGTCGCCGCGCTCTGGCCGTCTCCCACCACCGCAGCCGTACGGCGGTACGCCGGCGGGGACCTGGCTCGACCGGCCACCGTGCGCCGGCTACTTCCTCGATCCCCGTCCATCAGGGATCGAAACCCCCGAGGAGTGGCGAATTCCACCATCTGCGAGTCCCGGCGTGGCGTCGGGCCGCAGCGGGTATGTGCGTCGGCATGGAGCATTTCACTATCGCGACCGTCGCCGAGAAGAGCCCGGACTTCCGGCGGGTGCTGTGGACCGGTGAGCACACCCAGCTGGTGATCATGACGATTCCGCCGGGTGGCGAGATCGGCGAGGAGGTCCACGAGGACATCGACCAGATCCTGACCTTCGTCAGCGGTACGGGCGAGGCGCAGGTGGCGGGGGAGAAGCGCGAGGTCGTGCAGGGCGACCTGGTGGTGGTGCCGGCCGGCACGAAGCACAACTTCGTCAACACCGGCCCCAACCCCCTGGTGCTCTACACGGTCTACGGCCCGCCCGAGCACGCCGACCAGGCGGTGCACCGGACCAAGGAGGAGGCCGACGCGGCCGAGGCCGCCGGCGAGGACGAGCCGCCCACCTCCTGACCGTCGGTGCCGCCTGAGGCGGCCGCGACGGGGTACCCGCAGCGGGTGGACCAACTGGCGATCTCCGACTACGGGTTCCTCTCCGACTGCCGTTCGGGCGCCCTGGTCGGTCGGGACGGCTCGATCGACTGGTGGTGTCCGGACCGGTTCGACTCCCCGTCGGTCTTCGGCCGCGTGCTCGACACGGAGGCCGGGCACTTCCGGCTGGCGCCCACCGCCGCCGGGCTTCCCGGGCACCGGGTGGAGCGGGCGTACGTGGCCGACACGCTGGTGCTGCGCACCGTGCACCACACGCCGGAGGGGAGCGTCGCGGTCACCGACGCCCTCGCCGCCGAGCTCGGCGCCCGTGGCCACCAGTTGGGGATGAACTCTCCGGCGGTGCTGCTACGGGTCGTGGAGGGACTGGCCGGGCGGGTGCGGATGTCGCTCGACTTCCGCCCCCGCCCGGAGTACGGCCTGCTCACCCCGTACCTGCACGGGCAGCCCGACGGCGGGGTGCTGGCCGCGGCCGGCCCGGTGGTGCTGGCCCTGCACACCGGCGGGGTGAAGCCGCACGTCGACCGGGACCGGGTCCGGCAGGAGTTCGAAATCTCCGCCGGGCAGGTGGTCGGCTTCGACGTGGCGTACGGGCAGGCGTACGGGACGGCACCGGCCCGGCTGGAGCCGGTGGCCGCGCTCGCCGAGACGGTGCAGGCCTGGCAGGCCTACCGCGAGTCGCACCACTACGACGGCCGCTACCGGGAGCAGGTCCGGCACAGCGCGACCGTGCTCACCGGCCTCACGTACGCCCGCAGTGGCGCGGTGGCCGCGGCCCTGACCACGTCGCTGCCGGAGCGGATCGGCGGCGACCGCAACTACGACTACCGCTACTCGTGGCTGCGCGACTTCGCCATGACGCTGCGCGCCCTCTGGGTGGCCGCCTGCCCGTCCGAGGCGTCCCGGCTCTTCGCCTGGGCGGCCCGCTCGATCGGCCGGGTCGGCCCCGACCCCGTGCCTGTGCTCTTCGGCCTGGAGGGGGAGCGGGACGTCTCCGAGCACGAGTGCGCCCACCTGCGCGGCTACGGCGGCAGCCTGCCGGTGCGGGTCGGCAACGACGCCTGGCGGCAGCGCCAGCTCGACGTGCCGGGCGAGGTGCTCTCGGCGGTCTGGCAGCTGCGCGACCACCTCGGGGAGTCGTTCGACACGGAACTGCGCGAGATGGTGCTCGGCCTGGCCGAGCAGGTCGCCGCCACCTGGCACCTGCCGGACCGGGGCATCTGGGAGACCCGGGACACCGACCGGCACTACCTCACGTCGAAGGTGCTCTGCTGGGTGGCGCTGGACCGGGCGGTGCGGCTCGCGCCCCGGCTCGGCGACCGGGCCGACGCCCGGCGGTGGGCGAGGATCCGCGACGAGATCCGGACCGCCGTGCTGCGCGACGGCTGGCACGAGCGGACCGGCGCGTTCGGCTCGCCGGAGCTGGACGCCTCCGTGCTGCTGCTGCCCCTGGTGGGCTTCCTGCCGGCGACCGACCCGCGGATGCGCGCGACCATCGAGGCCGTCGAGCGGGGGCTGGGCGCCGGGGAGGGACTCGTCCGCCGCTGGGACACCGACCCGGCGGGCTTCCTGCCCTGCTCGTTCTGGCTGGTGGAGTGCCTGGTCCTGGCCGGTGAGCCGGGCCGGGCCGAGGCGCTCTTCGAGCGGCTGCTCGGGCACGCCAACGACATCGGCCTGTTCAGCGAGCAGATCGACCCGCGTACCGGCGCGCAGGTCGGCAACACCCCGCAGGCGCTGTCGCACATCGGCCTGGTCAGCGCCGCCTGGCGGCTGACCGACCCCACCACGGACTGACGAGGGTGTGAGGGGGGCCCCTACTATCGCTATTCGTATGGGAAGGGTCCCCTCCTTGCACCTCAGGCGGGGAGCACCGGTACGTCGGTGACGTCCACCGTCTCGGGGTACTTCACGCCGGCCCCGGTGTTGAGCACCACCACGCGTTCGCCGGCCCGGATCCAGCCGCCGGCGCGCAGGTGCCGGGCGGCGGTCAGGCAGGCGGCCCCCTCCGGGCAGAGCAGCAGCCCTTCGCGGGCGGCGAAGTCCCGCAGGTCGGCCAGGATCTCGGTGTCGTCCACGGCGATCGCGGTGCCGGCGCTGGCGCGCAGCGCGTCGAGGATCAGCTCGTCGCCGAGCGGGGCCGGCACGGTGATGCCGAACGCCACGGTGTGCGCGTCGGCCCAGGGGCGCGCCCGCTGCTCACCGGCGGCGAAGGCGCGGACGATCGGCGCGCAGCCCGTCGACTGCACCGCGACCAGGCGGGGCAGCTTGTCCTCGATCCAGCCCAGCTCGCGCAGCTCGTGCAGCGCCTTGTGGATGCCGATCAGGCCGACCCCGCCGCCGGTGGGATAGATGATCACGTCGGGCACCTGCCAGCCGAGCTGCTCGACGATCTCGTACCCCATCGTCTTCTTGCCCTCGAGCCGGTACGGCTCCCGCAGCGTGCCGGCGTCGAAGATCGCGCCGCCGGAGCCGGCGACCAGCCCCGCGACGTGCCGCCCGGCGTCGCCGATCAGGCCGTCGACCAGGCGCAGGTCGGCCCCGGCGGCCACGCACTCGCGCCGGCAGATGGCCGGCGCGTCCAGCGGCATGACGATGGTCGCGCCCAGCCCGGCCCGCGCGGCGTAGGTGGCCCAGGCCGCGCCCGCGTTGCCGTTGGTGGGCATGGCGATGCGCGTCACGCCCAGCTCGCGGGCCCGGCTGACGCCCACCGCCGCGCCGCGCGCCTTGAACGAGCCGGTGGGGGTCAGTCCCTCGTCCTTGACCAGCAGGTCCGCAATGCCGATCTCCGCGCCGTAGGTCGGGGTGCGCAGCAGCGGCGTCCAGCCCTCGCCCAGCGTGGTCTCGTGCCGGGGGTCGGCCACCGGCAGCAGCTCGCGGTAGCGCCACAGGTCGGCCGGGCGCAGGGGGAACCGTTCCGGGGTGAGCACCTTCGCCACCGCCGCCAGGTCGTAGCGGGCCAGCAGCGGGGATCCGCAGTCGCAGAGGTTGGTCAGCTTGGTGGCGTCGTGCTCCCGCCCGCAGCGCGGGCACTCCAGGTGCGTCAGGTACACGATGCTCCTCGCCGTCTCAGCTCGTGTCTCGGCTCGCGTCGATGCTCAGCCAGCGCCGGCTGCGCCCGCCCGGCTCGTAGACCGAGTCCAGGCGCTTCGCCACCACCCCGGGCAGCCCCTGCTCCCGCCCGGTCCGCAGCGCCTCCCGGCCGGCACCGGGGAACCACGGCGGAGTCTGCCAGTGCGGGCCGGCGAGCGCCAGGCCGTCGAGCAGCTCCCGGCGCTGCGCGTACGGCAGGTCGAGGCTGGTCACGCCCTCCATCCAGAGCAGATCGAAGATCAGGTACTGGGCGTCGGGGGTCCGGCGTCCGCCGCGCGCCGGCCGCACCCGGCCGGCGGCGTCGATGCGCACCAGGACGCCGTCCAGCACGGCCTCCGTGGGCGCCAGCTCCTCGGCCAGTTCCCGCAGCCAGGGGTACGTCCCGGAGACGTCCTCGTCGTCCTCCGCGAGCAGCCGCAGCCGCCCACCCGAGACGTACGCGACCGCGCGCACCCCGTCCCAGCGCAGCTCGTAGCCCCACTCGGGCTCGTCCGCCGGCAGCTTCGCCGCCCGGGTGGGGTGCATCGGGCGGACCAGCTCCGGCATGCTCGTCCAGCCCTCCGGCGGCGGGTCGGTGCGCCGGACCATCCAGTCCCGCCCGCTCCTGCCGCCGGTGGCGAAGAGGACGTACCGCCCGGAGGTGCGCTCGCCGTCCAGCACGACGATCACCTCGTCGTCGCGCCACTTCTCGCAGTGGTAGGTGCCCCGGTCGTGGACGGTCATCCGTCCGCCGCCGTACTCGCCGGCCGGGATCTCGCCGTGGAAGTCGAGGTATTCCATCGGGTGGTCCTCGGTGTGCACGGCGAGATGGTTGCGGCCGGTGTCGCGGGGCAGCCCGCGCGGCACCGCCCAGGAGGCCAGCACCCCCTCGTGCTCCAGGCGCAGGTCCCAGTGCAGGCTGCGGGCGTGGTGCTGCTGGATCACGAACCGGGCCGTGCCGTCGGCGGGCCGCTTTTTCCCCGGGGGGCGCTTCGGCACCGGCTCCGGGGTGCGCGCCGCGTCCCGTCTGCGCCGGTACTCCTCCAGCGGGTCAGCCACATCCGTATTCTCCGGCAATCCGCGCCGGCCCGCCGGCCGCCCGGATGTCCGGATGTCCGGCCGCCCGGGTGTCCGGTCGCCCGGGAATGTCGTGGGTCATCACGGGTAGACCGCGGCATGGACCACGAGGACCAGCCCACCGTTGCGCTCCCGGGCGAGGTGCGGATGCCCCTGCTCGGCTTCGGCACCTGGCAGGCCACCGGCCAGGCCGGGTACGACGCGGTGCTCGCCGCGCTCGACGCCGGCTACCGCCACGTCGACACCGCCACGATGTACGGCAACGAGGAGGAGGTCGGCCGGGCGGTCCAGGAGAGCGGGCTGCGCCGCGAGGACGTCTTCGTCACCACCAAGCTGCCGCCGGACCGGGTCGGACGGGAGCGGGAGACGCTCGAGGCCAGCCTGACCGCGCTCGGCACCGACCACGTCGACCTGTGGCTGGTCCACTGGCCGCCGGAGAATCCGGCGGACAACATCCCCGTCTGGCGCGAGCTGCTCGCCGCCCGGGACGAGGGGCTCGCGCGCGCGGTGGGGGTGAGCAACTACGGCACCGGCCAGCTCGACGAGCTGATCCAGGCGACCGAGGAGAACCCGGCCGTCAACCAGATCCGGTGGAGCCCCTCGTTGTACGACCGGCAGCGGCACAAGGAGCACCGGGACCGGGGAGTGGTGCTGGAGGGTTACAGCCCGTTCAAGACCAGCGACCTCGCCCATCCGGTGCTGACCCGCATCGCCGCCGCGCACGACGTCTCCCCGGCCCAGGTGGTGCTCCGCTGGCACGTCGACCACGAGATCGTGGTCATCCCCAAGTCGGTGACCCCGGAGCGGATCCGCGTCAACGCCGACATCTTCCACTTCTCGCTGACCGCCGAGGAGATGCGCGACATCGACGCCCTCGGCAACCCCTGACGAACCCCTTCCGGCGTCCGGAGCGGAACCCGCTCCGGGGTCCGCCGTTGCCAATTTCCTTCAGCCTGAATAGGGGCGATGAAGGGTATCGACATAGATGCTCGTGACGATATACCGTGCGCGTCACCAGTTCATCGATGAGTCGGAACCCCTCCGCCCTTGTCTGAAGGAGCGCCATGAACGCGTCACGACCCGCCCGCCTCCCCCGACGCGGGGTGCTGGGCATGTCGGCCCTGGTGGCCACCGCGGTGGCCGTAGCCGCCAAGCCCGCCACGGCGAGCGCCGCGCCGCTCGCCGCGCCGAAGGCCGAGTGCCTCGCCGACCTGCTCGGGGAGTCCTGATGGCCACCATTCCCTGGCTGGTGGACGTCCTGCGGGGAGCGGGCGTCCAGGTCGTCACCCACGGCGACTGGGTCAACCGCATGCGCGCGGGCTCGTTCGACCCGATCGGCGTGCTCTGGCACCACACCGCCGCCACCTCCAGCGCCAGCAACCCGCACCCGGCGCTCAACGTCTGCATCAACGGCCGCTCCGACCTGCCCGGCCCGCTCTGCCAGGCCCTCGTCGACTACCACGGCGTCTTCCACGTCATCTCCGCCGGCCGCTGCAACCACGCGGGCGTCAGCCGGGGCAGCGGGCCGATCCCCGCGGGCGACGGCAACACCCTGATGATCGGGTGGGAGATCGACTACAACGGCGTGAACCAGGAGATGACGGCGGCGCAGTACAACGCGTCGATCGCCGCCACCGCCGCCGTGCTCAAGCGGCTGGGCAGGGACGCCAGCTACGCCCGGGGCCACCGCGAGACGAGCACCAGCGGCAAGATCGACCCGTCCTTCATCGACCTGAACACGATGCGCGCCGACGTCGCCGCGAAGATGTCGGGCGGCGTCCCCGCCTGGAGCTCCGTGGTGGACAACTCCACCGCCGGCCGCTTCACCGCCAGCGCCAACTGGGGCACCTCGGCGTACTCGGCCCAGCGCTACGGGACCGACTACCGCTTCGCGGACCCGGTCGCCGCCAGCGACGCCGCCTGGTACAAGTTCAACGTCCCGGCGACCGCGAACTACCGGGTCGACGCGTGGTGGCCGGCGGTCGCCGGCTACAACACCGCGACGCCGTACATCGTGGCCACCACCACCGGCAACCGGACGGTCATCGTCAACCAGGCGGCGACCGGTGGGCAGTGGCGCTCACTCGGCACGTTCACGCTGCCGGCCGGGGACGCCAACCGGGTCGCGGTCAGCCGGTGGAGCTCCGCAGCCGGCCTCGTCATCGCCGACGCCGTCCGGCTCACCCGGGTCTGACCCGGCCGGCCCTGAGACACGCGACGTCCGCCAGGCATCGGGGTGGCCCGGCGGACGTCGCGTCCGGCGTTCAGGAGCGCGAGCAGGCGGTCCCGTTGAGGGTGAAGCTGGTCGGGGACGCGTACGCGCCGCTTAGCGTGCCCTGGTAGCCGAAGCTGGCCGTGCCGCCCGGGGCGAGCGAACCGTTCCAGCTGATGTTCCGCGCGGTCACCGCCGAGCCGCTCTGGCTGACCGTGGCGTTCCACGAGCTGGTGATCTGCTGCCCGGCGGGCAGGTTGTAGGCCAGCGTCCAGCCGTTGATCGGGCTCGACCCGGTGTTGGTGATCTGCACGTCGGCGGTGAAGCCGTTGCTCCAGGAGTTCGGCGTGTACTTTACCGCGCACCCGGCACCGCCCGGCGGGGGAGTGGTGGGCGGGGGAGTGGTGGGCGGCGCGGTCGTGGGCGGCGGGTTGCCGCCACCGTTGACCGCCGCCGAGAACGACGTCACCGCGAGGCCGGCGCCGCCCTGCCACGGCTCGAAGCCGGCCTGGATGCTGGTCAGGTACCAGGAGTTGGTGATCGCGCCCCGGTTGCGGGTGTCGTCGATGAACGCCTTCAGGTTGAGGTTGGCGCTGCTGATCGCCGACGGGGCCAGGTACGAGATGACGTTGTTGGAGCCGTTGCTGCCGCGCCACACCTCCCAGCTCCGCCCGTCGATGGTGGCGGTGCCGACCGGGGAGCCGATGGGCTGGATCGGCCCCTGCCGGTTGAGCCAGATCATGATCTCCATCTGGTTCACCCCGTCCCGCTTCGGCGACGGGTCCAGCCAGATGTCGTACGAGGCGTTGTAGACGGCGTTGCTGACGTACCGGTAGGCGATGCTGCTCGTGGCGCTGCTGATCTGGCTGACCTGGATCGGCAGGTTGGTGCCGGGGGAGCAGTTGGTGTAGTGGCAGCCGAGGAAGATCGACGGGTACGCGGTCGGCGCGCCGTTTGTCGGGTTGCTGCCGTTCTGGGTGGTGATCTCGAAGCCGCTGCCGGTGACGTTGATGCACTGCTGGGCGGTGGTGCCCCAGCGGTTGTTCTGCACCACGTAGCGGCCCTGGATGGTGGTGGAGCCGTACTGCTCGCAGATCTGCGTGTCGGCGCTGGCGGTGCCGCCGAGGGCCACGGCGACGATCGAGCCGGCGGCGAGCAGCGCGGCTGCCGCGAGGGCCCGGAGTGGACGTTTCATGATGCTCCTTCGGCTTCGGCGCGGAACGCCGGACGGAGTCGGTCGGTGGGCCGGGAGCGCTCCCACAACCCTTCGACACATTTACATCTCTGAAACCGCAGCGCAACGGGCCTGGGGTATTGGAGAGGTAAGTGAGGTTTGTCACGCCGGAGTCGCTCGGCGGCAGGTCGTCCTCCGAAGCGGGCGCGGCGGGCGCCGAGGAGTGTTTCGCCTGGGACGATTGACTCTGGTGTGTGCCGATTGCGCCGAGTAGTGTCTTGCCTCCAACGCGTGCCGAACCCCTCCGGAGGCGTACACCACCATGGGTGGCTCTCCCCTGCGCATCCTCGTCGTCGGCGCGGGCATCGCCGGTCTGGCCGTGGCCCGGGCGCTGCGGATGGCGGGCTTCCGCCCCGACGTCACCGAGAGGCTGCCCCCGGGCGAGAACGCCGAGACCGGTCTCTACCTACCCGGCAACGCGGCCCGGGCGCTGTGCCGCCTCGACCTCGACGGGCCCGTACGCCCGCTCGGGCACGTCATCCACCGGCAGCGGTTCCTCGACGCGGCCGGGGCGCCGCTCTGCGAGGTGGACCTCGACGCGCTCTGGTCCGGGGTCGGCGAGTGCCGGGCACTGCCCCGGACGGAACTGCACCGGGTGCTGCTCACCGGTGCGGGCGGCGCCGTCCGGCACGGCGCCGAGGTGCGCGCCGTCGACCTGCTGCCGGACTCCGTCGGCGTCACCTTCGTCGACGGCACCGCCGCCGAGTACGACCTCGTCGTCGGCGCCGACGGGCCGCGCTCCTCGATCCGGGCCCTGGCCGCGCTCGGCGGTCCGCCCCGACCCGCCGGCCAGGTCGTCTACCGCAGCGTGGTGCGCGACGGGCCCCCGGTCGCCGAGTGGACCGCCCTGCTCGGCCAGCGCGCCGGCTTCCTGGTCGTGCCGATCGGCGCCGGGCGGCTGCACTGCTACGCCGACGAGGCCGGCACCGTCGCGCCGGCCGACCCGACGGCCCGGCTGCGCGAGCTCTTCGGCGACTACGGCGGACCGGTGCCCGCCGTGCTGGAGGCGCTGGACCGGGTGCACGTCGGGGTCACCGAGGAGGTGGAACTGGGCTGCTGGTCCCGGGGGCGGGTGCTGCTCGTCGGGGACGCCGCGCACGCCACCGCACCGACGCTGTCGCAGGGCGCGGCGATGGCGCTGGAGGACGCCGTGGTGCTCGCCGACTCCCTCCGCGCGGCCGGAGGCGACGTCGAGGCGGCCCTGGCGGCGTACGAGAGTCGTCGTCGCCCGCGTACGCGATGGGTGCGGGACCGGACCCGGGACCGCAACCGGACCCGGGACGTGCCGCCGGCGCTGCGCGACCCGCTGCTGCGCGGGCGCGGCGACCGGATCTTCGGCGAGCACTACCGGCTGCTGCTCGGCCCGCTGTAGCGGCCGGCGGCCGAGGGCCCGGTGCGCCGGGGTCGTGCAGGCTACCCGACCACCCCACGCGGCGTAGTCACCTGCCGGGGACTATCCTCCTTGCGGATGACGGCCCGCAGATAACCAGCGTGTGCCGAGCGGGACAACCCAGAACCGGAGGCCACTCGTGACCACCGTCGCACCCAAGCCGGTCGTGACCCGGCCCTGGCCGGTCCGAGCGCCGGTCAAGGGGTCGGCCATCGCGCGGCTGCTGCGTACCACGGACGCGAAGCAGATCGGGATCATGTACATGGTCACCGCGTTCGCGTTCTTCATGATCGGTGGCCTGATGGCCCTGATCATGCGGGCCGAGCTGGCCCGACCCGGGCTGCAGTTCCTGTCGCCCGAGCAGTACAACCAGCTGTTCACCATGCACGGCACGATCATGCTGCTGTTCTTCGCGACGCCGATCGTGTTCGCCTTCGCGAACTACGTGGTGCCGCTGCAGATCGGCGCGCCCGACGTGGCGTTCCCCCGGCTGAACAGCTTCGCCTACTGGCTGTTCCTCTTCGGCGGCACGATGACCATGGTCGGCTTCCTCACCCCGGGTGGCGCGGCCGACTTCGGCTGGACCGCCTACGCGCCGCTGAGCTCCGTCGAGCACTCGCCCGGCGTGGGCGCGAACCTGTGGGTCGTCGGCCTGGTCATCTCGGGTCTGGGCTCGATCCTCGGCGCGGTCAACGTGATCACCACGATCCTGACCCTGCGCGCGCCCGGCATGACGATGTTCCGGATGCCGATCTTCACCTGGAACATCCTGGTCACCGGTCTCCTGGTGATCCTGGTCTTCCCGCTGCTGGCCGCCGCGCTGATGGCGCTCGCCGCCGACCGGCTCCTGGGCGCCCACGTCTACGACCCCGCGACCGGCGGGCCGATGCTCTACCAGCACCTCTTCTGGTTCTTCGGCCACCCCGAGGTGTACATCATCGCGCTGCCGTTCTTCGGCATCATCTCGGAGATCATCCCGGTCTTCTCCCGTAAGCCGATCTTCGGCTACAAGGGCCTGGTCGCCGCGACCATCGCCATCGCCGGTCTGTCGATGAGCGTCTGGGCGCACCACATGTTCTCCACCGGCCAGGTGCTGCTGCCGTTCTTCAGCTTCCTGAGCTACCTGATCGCCGTGCCGACCGGTATGAAGTTCTTCAACTGGATCGGCACCATGTGGCGCGGCCAGATCAGCTTCGAGACGCCGATGCTCTTCTCGATCGGCTTCCTGGTCACCTTCCTCTTCGGTGGTCTCACCGGTGTGCTGCTGGCCAGCCCGCCGATCGACTTCCACCTGCACGACTCGTACTTCGTGGTGGCGCACTTCCACTACGTGCTCTTCGGCACGATCGTGTTCGCCGTCTTCGCCGGCATCTACTTCTGGTTCCCGAAGATGTTCGGCCGGATGCTCGACGAGCGGCTGGGCAAGGTGCACTTCTGGCTGACCATGATCGGCTTCCACACCACGTTCCTGGTGCAGCACTGGCTGGGCAACGAGGGCATGCCGCGCCGGTACGCTGACTACCTGCCCGGTGACGGCTTCACCACGCTGAACATGGTCTCCACCATCGGCGCGTTCATCACCGGCATCTCGACCCTGCCGTTCATCTGGAACTGCTGGAAGTCGTACAAGGCCGGCCCGGTGGTCGAGGTCGACGACCCGTGGGGTCACGGCAACTCGCTGGAGTGGGCGACCAGCTCCCCGCCCCCGCTGCGGAACTTCGACCGGATGCCGCGGATCCGCTCCGAGCGGCCGGCGTTCGACCTCAAGTTCCCGGAGCTGGCGGCCGGCGGCCAGAGCCTGGCCGGCCCGCCGGAGGGCGGCGCCAAGCCGCTGACCAGCGAGTCCGACGGCGGTGCCAGCTACCGCGAGGACACCGCGAGCGACGCCGACCGGCGCTGACGCTCCGCACCACGTACGACGGGCGCCACCCCACCCGGGGTGGCGCCCGTCGGCGTTGCGAGGGGTGAGCCCCTGCCCGACGGCCAGCCTGCCCGACGGCCCGCGCAGGTCCGTCAGGACCGGCCCGTGCCAGGGAGGCCGGGAAGCCAGGGCCGCTGAGCCAGGTCCCCGGGCCATGGCTGCCGGGCCAGGGCTGCCGAGCCAGGGACGGCTGAGCCAGGGCCGCCGGGCCCGAGCGTCGAGCCGGGGCGCCCGGTCAGGTGGCGGGGGTCGGGACGAGTTCGGGGGTGGGCGCGAGGGCGGCGGCGGTGCGGCGGCGGCGCAGCTCGATCGGGAGCACGGCCAGCGCCACCAGGGCCCCGACCGCCCCGGTGACCGCGAAGCCCCAGGCCGGTGCGGAGGCGTCGATGACGGCGCCCGCGAGGGGCGCGCCCACAGCCATGCCGATCGTGACCGCCGAGCCGTGCAGGCCCATCGCCTCGCCGCGTACGGAGGCGGGGACCAGCCGGCTGACCGCGTCCGAGGTGGCCGCGATGGTCGGCGCGCAGAGCGCCCCGGCGGGGATCAGCGCCAGGCAGAGCAGCCACCAGTGCGCCCCGCCCAGCCCGACCGGGATGGTGCAGAGGCTGAGGGCGGCCATCAGGATCAGCGGCGGGAAGGAGCGGGTGACCGCCCCGTACGCGAAGCCGCCGACCAGCGACGCGACCGCCCAGACGGCGAGGACGGCGCCCGTCCACCCGACGTCGCCGTTCTCCCGCAGCACGGCGACCACCGCCACGTCGGTGCCGCCGAGCACCAGCATGCCGGCGGCGCTGACCGCCAGCACGGCCAGCAGGCGCGGGGTGAGCCACGACCGGCGGGGCACCCGCGGCTGCGGCCCGGCCGGCTCGCCGCCGCCCCGGACGGGCGGGTTCAGCACCCAGAACGCGACGCCGGCGGCGACGATGCCGGCGCCCACCAGGTGGAGCGTGATGCGCGGGGAGATCGCGGTGGCCGCCGCCACGGCCAGCGCGGGGCCGACCATGAACGACAGCTCCACCGACATCGAGTCCAGCGCGTACGCGGGGCGGCGCCGCTCCGGCGGGACCATCGCGGCGATGGACTGCCGGATCACCGAGAAGATCGGCAGGGCGAGCGAGCCGGCCAGGAACGCGGCGGGCAGCAGCACCGGGTACGGCAGCATCGGCGCGGTGGACCAGAAGACGGCCTCGGCGATCCCGGTCAGCACGAGCACCGGCCGCAGGCCGCGCCGGTCGACCAGGCGGCCGAGCAGCGGGCCGCCGATCGCGGCTCCCACGGTGATCGCCGCGCCGACGAGCCCGGCCGCTCCGTAGCCGCGCCCGAGGTCGAGCACGACGTAGAACGTCAGGGTCACCCCGGTGGCGGTGAGCGGGACGCGGGCGAGCACCGACACCAGCAGCAACGACCGGAGACCGGGCAGGGCGAGCGCCTCCCGGTAAGGCTTCAGGTTCATGTCGGTGCGTACCTCCGCCGGACATCCTCGGCCGGAGGTACGACACCCGCCAACGAATTACGGCCTCATGCGGCCCTGATCACAGGCTCCCCGCGCAGGGTCACCCCGGCGCCGTCCATCGCCCGCAGCGCGACGTCCGTGGTGGGCGGGGCGACGGCGGCGGTGAGGTCCAGCAGGACGGTGGTGGCGAAGCCCTCCCGGGCGGCGTCCAGGGCGGTCGCCCGTACGCAGTGGTCGGTGGCGATCCCCACCACGTCGACCCGGTCCACGCCGCGCTGGCGCAGCCAGTCGGCCAGGCTCTCGCCGCCCTCGGCGTGCCCCTCGAAGCCGGAGTACGCGGCCGCGTACTCGCCCTTGTGGAAGATCGCCTCGATCCGGTCGGTGGCCAGGTCGGGGTGGAACTCCGCGCCCGGGGTGCCCACCACGCAGTGCCGCGGCCAGCACTCCACGAAGTCCGGCGGGTCGCCGAAGTGGGCGCCCGGGTCGACGTGGTGGTCCTTCGTCGCGACGACGTGGTCCCAGCGGTCCGGCTCGGCGGCGAGGAGCCGGGTGATCCCGGCCGCCACGCCGGCCCCGCCGCCGACGGCCAGCGAGCCGCCCTCGCAGAAGTCGTTCTGCACGTCCACGATGATCAGCGCGTTGCTCACCTGCTGCTCCTTCGTCAGTCGGCCGGGACGATCGTGACCGGGATGGCCGGGTCGCCGGCGGAGAGCTTGAGGCCCTCCCAGGGGATGGAGATCAGGCACTGTCGCAGGTGTTCCCGCGACTCGTCCAGGGTCGGCCGGTCGACCGGCTCGCCCCCGGCCAGGTACGAGTGCTGGAGCAGCCGGTCGTTGGGCCGGGGATCCGGCACGCCCTGCGGCACGACGATCTCCTCGGTGGCGGTGCCGGTCGGCTTGTGCCGGCGTACGGCCACCTTCCGGCCGCCGATGGTGGCCTTGTGCTCGGAGCGCTTGACCACCGGGCGGCCCTCGACCTCGACGAGCTTGTAGACCAGCCCGGCGGTGGGCGCGCCGGAGCCGGTGACCACGGCGGTGCCCGCGCCGTACATGTCGACCGGTTCGGCGGCGAGCGAGGCGATGGCGTGCTCGTCGAGGTCACCGGAGACGATGATCTTGGTTTCGGTGGCGCCCAGCGAGTCGAGCAGCTCGCGGGACTGCTGCGCGATCACCGCCAGGTCACCCGAGTCGATCCGCACCGCCCGCAGGTCGGGCCCGGCCACCGCGATCGCGTTGCGGATGCCCTGGCTGATGTCGTACGTGTCGACCAGCAGCGTGGTGTCCTTGCCCAGCGTGGCGACCTGCGAGGCGAACGCGGCCCGCTCGTCGGAGTGCAGCAGGGTGAACGCGTGCGCGGCCGTGCCGGCGGTCGGGATGCCGTAGCGCAGCCCGGCGGCGAGGTTCGAGGTGAACCGGAAGCCGGCCAGGTACGCGGCCCGCGCCGCGGCCACCGCCGCCTCCTCGTGCGCGCGCCGGGAGCCCATCTCGATGAGGGTCCGCCCGCGCGCCGCGGTGACCATCCGCGCGGCGGCGGCTGCCACGGCGCTGTCGTGGTTGAGCACGGAGAGGATGAGCGTCTCCAGCACCACGCACTCGGCGAAGCCGCCGGAGACGGTGAGGATCGGCGAGCTGGGGAAGAACAGCTCGCCCTCGGCGTAGCCCTCGATGTCGCCCGTGAAGCGGTAGTCGCGCAGCCAGGCGGCGGCCTGCTCGTCGACCACCCCGGTACGCCGCAGGAAGTCGACCTCGTCGGCGTCGAAGCGGAAGTCGCGGATCAGCTCGATCAGCCGCCCCGTGCCGGCCACCACCCCGTAGCGGCGGCCGGCGGGCAGCCGGCGGCTGAACACCTCGAAGACGCAGCGGCGGTCGGCGGAGCCGTCGCGGAGGGCGGCACTGACCATGGTCAGCTCGTAGTGGTCGGTCAGCAGCGCGGGGCGAAGGGTGCTCACCGCCCCAGCCTAGGGTTCACCCGCCATCGCCGCCCTCGTGGCCCGGGATCGCCCGCAGGGCGGCCCGCAGCTCGGCCCGGCCGGCGACGCCGAGCTTGCCGTAGATCCGCTGGAGGTGGTTCTCCACGGTGCGGGCGGAGAGGTAGAGCCGCTCGGCGATGACCCGGCTGGTCACCCCGTCGGCGGCGAGCCGGGCCACCTGCCACTCGCGGTCGCTCAGCGCCGGGGAGCCGGCCTGCAACGCCGGGGTGCGGACGAGGTCGCAGCGGCCCAGCAGGGCGGCGAGGCGTTCCCGGGCCGCGGCCGCCGCCGGGGACCGCCGCCGGCGCAGCCGGTCCAGGGCGGTGGCGGTGGCCTCCGCCGCGTAGACGGCCAGGTCGAGCGCGTCGAAGCCGTCGGCCACCGCCAGCAGATCGTCGGGGGAGCCGCCCGCGGCGGCCCGGGCGTGCCGGGCGAGCAGCGGGGGCAGCAGCCCGTCGACCCGCTCGGAGAGCTCGGCGAGCCGCTGCGCGACGGTGCGTTGGCCGCCGTCGGAGCAGGTCGGGCCGAGCGGCGCGCTCGCCTGGCCCAGCCGGACCAGGTCGTGCAGCACGTGCACCTCGTGGCCGGCGAAGCCGTCCGCGCGCAGCCGGTCGGCCAGCCCGCTCAGGTGCTTGACGGCGCCGGACACGTCGCCACCGGCGGCGAGCACCGCACCCCGGGCCTGCTCCAGCCACGGGTACAGCACGATCATGCCCGGGGCGTGGGTGCGGTCGGCCTCCGCCATCGCCGCGGCCGCCTGCGCGGCGTCGCCCCGCAGCGCCGCCGCCTGGGCCCGCTCGGCCTGGGCCAGTCCCGCGTAGACCCGGCTGGTGGCGAGCACCGCGCAGGCGCCGAGGCTGGTCCGCAGCGCCGCGTCGCTCTGGCCGCGCAGCCGGGCCGCGTACGCCTGGAGGATGGCCAGGTAGCCGGTGCCGAGCCGGAAGTCGCCGGCCCCGGCCAGGTCGGCGAACTCGTCGGCCACGATCGCGTCGATGCCGGCCAGGTCGCCCGCGAGCGCCAGCCGGGTGCCCCGGGCCAGCTCCAGGGCCAGTTGCAGGTACGGCATGTCCGCCCGCCACCGGCCCGCCTCGGCCTGCACCCGGTTGATCGCGGTGGCGCTGCGGTGCAGTTGCCCCTGCGCGGCCTGGAGGTGGGCGATCGTGCTGCGCGCCAGCTCCCGGGCGGCGACGCTCGCGGCCGGCCGGTCCAGCACCGTCTGCCCGAGCCGCAGCGCGATGCCGGTGTCCAGCCGGTGCAGCCGCATGATGCCCTCGAAGGCGAGCACCCGGGCCTGGTCGGCGGAGTCGGCCAGGGTCGACCGGCGGGCGGCGATCTCCTCCACCGTGGACTCCCGGCTCAGCCCCCAGTAGCTGACCATGCCCCGCACGGTCAGCCAGCGGCTCAGCCGCCGGTCGCCCTCGATGTCGGCGGCGACCGCGTCCAGCACCCCGATCGCCTCGTCCGGCCGGTCGGCGAACATCAGGATGGTGGCCAGCAGCTCCGCCGCGTCGAAGCCGCCGCCCGCGTCGAGCGCCGCGCGGGCCAGCCGGGTCGCCAGCGGTACGTCGTAGCGGGCGAACGCCTGCCGGGCCGCGTCGAGCAGCAGGGCCGGATCCTGCGCGGTGCCCGAGTCGAGCCGCCACACGGCCACCCGGAGCAGGTCGTCGCGGCGTCGCTTGCCGACCAGCTCAAGCAGCTCGGCGAGGCGGGCCTGCAGCCGTCGCGTCCGGCTGACGGGGCAGCGGCGGCGCATCACCTCGCCGTAGAGCGGGTGGGCCAGCCGCACGTTCGCCCGCCGGTCGTCGTGTTCCACGGCGATCAGCCCGCGTTCCTCGGCGGTCTCCACGTCCACCGGGTCGGCGGCCTGGTTGAGCAGGTGCAGGCCGAGCGGTTCGCCGAAGGCGACCAGCTCCACCACCCCGCGTACGCCCGGAGTGAGCTGGCCGATCCGTACGTCGATCAGGTCGGTCAGGTTGGGCGCCAGCTCCAGCCGGCCGGTCCACTTCCAGATCCCGTACGTGCGCGTCAGCTCCCCGCGGTCGGCGGCGAAGACCAGCTCGCGCAGCAGCAGCGGGTTGCCCTCGGAGAGCCGGCCGAGCCGGTCGGCGGAGGTGGCGTCGACCGGCCCCTCCAGGATCGCGGAGAGCAGCCGCGTGGTCTCGGCCGGCGGCAGCGGCCTCAGCTCGACGTGGTCGACCAGGCCGTCGGTCCACAGGGCGCGGATCGGCAGCGGGAGCTGCTCGCCGTCGCGGGACGTGCCGACGACCGTGGCGTTGTCGGAGCGGGCCACCAGGTGCACCAGCGCCGCCGACGGCGGGTCGAGCAGGTGCGCGTCGTCGACCGCGAGCACGATCCGGCGGCCGGCCGCCTGCTGCTGAAGCACGTCCACCGCCCAGCGCAGGATGCCGGCGGGGGAGAGGCCCTGCGGCTGCTCCGTCGGGAGCACCTGGACGAGACCGCCGAAGGGGAGCGCGGCCGTGGTGGCGCTGGCCGCGATCGTCCAGACGGCGTACCCGTCGCGGGGGAGGGCCGCCATCCCCTCGCGCAGCAGGCGGCTCTTGCCGATGCCGGCGTTGCCGCTGAAGAAGATGCCCCGCCGCTCCGCGCCGGTCACCGCCGACAGCAGACGGTTGAGCTCATCCGTTCGGCCGACGAACCCCCACCGACTCATCGGGGCAGCATATCGACCGGAATCCGTCCGCGTGCACATCGTCACGCACCGAAGTTGAGTAGTCTCGTGGTTACCTCTAAGTATTCGATGTGTTCGGTTCGGGGGCCTGGCCGCCCGTACTCTTCCGGCATCCGGGTGCCGTCACCGGACGATTCCATGCGGCCGGCCGCTGCCGGTCGCCTGCCACGGGAGGCCGCTTTCGATGAAGCCCGGTCCTCTCCCCGCGGTCGACAGCCCCGACGACATGGCCGGAGCCGCCGAGTTGCCCCGTCGGGACCGGCTGCCCGTCCGGCTGGGGGTGACCGAGCCCCGCCCGGAGGAGCCGCTTGCGGTGATCGGCGTCGGCCCGGCCGCCGCGGGGCGGCGCGAGGTGCTCGCCCGCCTGCTCCGGCTCGATCCCGCCATGCTCGCCGTGCCCGCCGGCAGCTGGCTCGTGGTGCGCCACTCCCAGGTGCCGACGCGGGCCGCGTACGTGCCCGGCTACCGCCAGCCCCACTCCTACGGCGCCGACCGGCTGGCCGCCGGGCCGGCGCTCGCGCGCCCGCCGCGCCGGGTCGAGCTGAGCCTGCCCGAGCCCCTGCTGCGGCACTTCAGCCTCGTCGACACGCCGGACACGGGTGCCCTCGGGGCGGCCGGCGGCCGGCTGCTGCTCGACGCGGCGGGCCGGTCCGGGGCGGTGCTCTTCGTGATCGCCGCCGACCAGGCCTTCACCGCGGTCGAGCTCCACCTGCTCGCCGACCTGGCCCGTGCCGGCGTCGGGGTCGTCTTCGCGGTCACCCCGGGCGCGGGCGGCTGGGCCCCGGTGCCGGAGGGCGCGGCCACGACGGAGGGCACGGGGGCGTCCGTCGGGTCGGCCCCCGCACCGGTGGACCCGGTCGCGGTCACCGTCGAGGCGCACCGGGCGGCCCTGCTGGCCGCCGTGCCCGGGCTCGCCGACGCCCGCTGGTTCCCGATCGACGCCGCGGGTGACGGGGCGGACCTGCGCCGGGCGCTGGTCGGCTGGGCCGCCGACGAGGGGCTGCGACGGGCGAGCGCCGAGCCGCCGGTGCTGCCGGGGTCGCACGGCCGGGTGCCGGTGGTGGCGGACCCGGGCGGCTGGTCGGAGCAGCTCGACCGGCAGGCCCGGTCCTCCGCCCGGCGCATCCGTCAGCACCTCGCCCTGGAGGTGGCGAACATCCACCTCCGCGTGGTGCAGGAGATCGTCTTCGGGGTCGGCTGCGCCGGCCTGCCGCAGCTGCTCGACCGCGAGATGGAGGCGCTGTCGCTGCTGGCCACCGCCCAGTGCGACGAGGCGGTGCGCCGGCTCGTCGAGGAGGTCGCCGGTCGGGTCTTCGGCGCGCCGCTGCCGGCGGGCGTCCGGCGGCGCCTCGACGTCCCGGTGCGCTGGGGCCTGACGGAACACGGGGGCGAGCACGAGCTGGACCGCGTGCTGCTCGTCACCAGCACCGGCGGCGTG
Organism: Micromonospora sp. USAFONa4; assembly: GCF_057197825.1. NCBI lineage: Bacteria > Bacillati > Actinomycetota > Actinomycetes > Micromonosporales > Micromonosporaceae > Micromonospora > Micromonospora sp. USAFONa4. Next base: position 4,557,728 of record NZ_CM170072.1, read on the forward strand.
GCGGGGCTGACCGGGACCGGCGCGACCGACACGCTGGCGAGCTACCCGGGCGTGGTGCGCGAGGAGGTGCTCCCGCCGATGGCCGTGGCCCTCTCGGGCGGCTGCTGGCAGCACTGGCGCAGCCCCGGCAACCACGACCCCAACGCCGCCCGTGCCTGGGCGCAGCGCGCGCTGCGGGAGGTCGAACTGGAACTGTGCCGGGAGGTGACCCGGCGGTTCGAGGTGGTCCGCCTCTCGCTGGACGGGGTGCTCTCCGATGCTGTCGACCACGGCATCCTGCTCGCCTGAGGGCGGTCCGGTCGCCTGCGGCGTCGGCACCGGGCGGCCGCCGCCCGCTGCCGCAGACGCCCTTGACCAGGCAGGACGCGGCGATCCGCGCCGGGCCGGCGTTCCGGTTCCTCAGTTGGGCGAGTCCGGTGGCACGATGGGGGGCATGGCGGCTCCGCAGGTTGCACCTGTCGAGACGCCGGACACCGATGAGGTGCCGGCGTCCGACCGGCCGTGGGTGACGATCGTGTGGGACGACCCGGTCAACCTCATGACGTACGTGACCTGGGTCTTTCAGAAGCTCTTCGGCTACAGCCGGGAGAAGGCGGAACAGCTCATGCTCGACGTGCACCACAAGGGTCGCGCCGTGGTCTCCAGCGGCGCCCGGGAGCGGATGGAGCACGACGCGTCGCAGCTGCACGCGTACGGGCTGTGGGCGACGGTGGACCGGTCGTGAGCATGTTCCGTCGCCAGGGCGACCGCTACGTCGTCACCTTCGCCGTCGACGAGGTGCGGGTGCTGCGGAAGGTGGCATCCGAGGTGGTCGGGCTGCTCACCGACGGCTTCGACCACACCGACCCGGTGGTGGGCCGGCTCTTTCCCGAGGTCTACCCGGAGGACCCGTCCGGCACGGCCGAGTTCCGCCGCTACACCGAGGGCGACCTCAAGACCGCCAAGATCGACCAGGCGGGCGCGATCCTCGCGTCGCTGCCCGACGAGGCCGGCGGCGAGGTGCGTCTCGACGCGGAGGCGGCCGAGGCGTGGCTGCGGGCGCTCAACGATGCCCGGCTGGCGATGGGCGTCCGGCTGGAGATCAAGGACGGCACCGACCTCGGCGAGGAGCTCGACGACGCGGTCGCCGAGGACCCGGCCTCCAGCAGGGTGTTCCAACTGTCGGTCTACGCGTACCTCGGCTACCTCCAGGAATCCCTGCTCAACGCCTTGATCGACTAGGCGTGACCGGCACCACCTTAAGGTCGCGGCAGGTACGCGTTAGGCTGGACCACGTGCTGAGCATCGACCGGTCGATCATCGACGCGATCGTCGCCCACGCCCGGCGGGACCACCCCGACGAGGCGTGCGGCGTGGTCGCCGGTCCCGCCGGCAGCGACACCCCCACCCGGCACATTCCGATGGACAACGCGGCCCGTTCCATGACGTTCTACGAGTTCGACTCGATGGAGCAGCTGCGGGTGTGGCGCGAGATGGACGACCGGGACGAGGAGCCCGTCGTCATCTACCACTCGCACACCGCCACGGAGGCCTACCCGTCCCGCACGGACATCTCGTTCGCCGGCGAGCCCGGCGCGCACTACCTGCTGGTCTCCACCCGCGATGCCGACACGGAGGAGATCCGCTCCTTCCGGATCGTCGACGGCGTGGTGACCGAGGAGCCGGTCCGGATCGTGGACGCGGGGGTGGACCCGCACGCCGTGCAGTCCTACATGTTCGGGCAGAGCCCGGCGACGGTCGACTACGAGTGTTCCGGCCGCTGATCCAGCGCCGTCACACCCGTCCACGTCCCGTCACCCTTCGGCACGCCCGACCATCATCGAGGAGCACGACACCATGGCCATCGAGGTTCGCATCCCCACCATCCTGCGCAGCTACACCGGCGGCGCGAAGGTCGTCGAGGGCACCGGCGACACGCTGGGCGACCTGCTCGCCGACCTGGACTCCCGGCACGCCGGCCTGAAGGCCCGGCTGGTCACCGACGCCGGTGCGCTGCACCGCTTCGTCAACGTCTACGTCAACGACGAGGACGTCCGTTTCCTGGGTGCGCTGGACGCCAAGCTCAACGACGGCGACAGCGTGACCATCCTGCCGGCCGTCGCCGGTGGCGCGTTCGGCTTCGCCGCGGCTGCCGCGATCGCCCAGCACGGCGTCGCGGTCGCCGCGCGGTCGGCCGCCGCCGCCCGCTGACGGGGGCGGTCGCCATGGCGCGGTACGACAGCCTTCTCGACGCCTGTGGGGGAACGCCCCTGGTCGGGCTGCCCCGGCTCTCGCCGACGGTGCCCGACGGGGCGCCGCCGGTGCGGCTCTGGGCGAAGCTGGAGGACCGGAACCCGACCGGCAGCATCAAGGACCGGGCGGCCACATTCATGGTCCGGGCGGCCGAGGAGGCCGGCCGGCTCCGGCCGGGCGACACGATCCTCGAACCGACAAGCGGCAACACCGGCATCTCGCTGGCGATGGTGGCCAAGCTGCGCGGCTACCGGCTGGTCTGCGTGATGCCGGAGAACGTCTCGACCGAGCGGGTGCAGCTGCTCCGGATGTACGGCGCGGAGATCATCTTCTCGCCGGCGGCGGGCGGCTCCAACCAGGCGGTCGCCACCGCCAAGCAGATCTCGGCCGAGCACCCCGACTGGGTCATGCTCTACCAGTACGGCAACGAGGGGAACGCCCGGGCGCACTACGAGACCACCGGCCCGGAGCTGCTGCACGACCTGCCCACGATCACGCACTTCGTGGCGGGCCTCGGCACCACCGGGACGCTGATGGGCACCGGACGCTACCTGCGCGAGAAGGTCGACGGCATCCAGGTCGTGGCGGCCGAGCCGCGCTACGGCGAGCTGGTCTACGGGCTGCGCAACATCGACGAGGGCTACGTCCCTGAGCTCTACGACGCGTCGGTGCTGTCCCGGCGCTTCTCCGTCGGCACCCGCGACGCGGTGCTGCGGACCCGGCAGCTCGTCGAGGTGGAGGGCATCTTTGCCGGTTTCTCCACGGGCGCGATCCTGCACGCCGCCCTGGCGGTGGCCCACGAGGCGGTCCGGGCCGGCCAGCGGGCCGACGTGGCCTTCGTGGTCTGCGACGGCGGCTGGAAGTACCTCTCCACCGGGGCGTACGGCGGCACCCTCGCCGACGCCGAGGAGGCCCTGGAGGGCCAGCTCTGGGCGTGACGTCGAGTGGCCGGGCCGCCGACCCACGTCGGTGGCCCGGCCGCCCGTCACGGCTCCCGCGACGTGGCCGGCCCGCTCACCCAGCGCTACCGACGGACGCCGTCTCGTCACCGGATCCGGGTGGGCGGCCCGGGCGGGTGTCACGTTGGTGACAACTTCCTGTGGATGACTCTTGTCGTCGCGCGGGCGCGCGTAGGCTGCCCTGCGTGGTGTACGCGCCGGTAGAGATCATCCACAACGGGACCGTCGACGCGAGAACTACGCATAGTTACAGTGAGAAGACTCGATGCGACTGACCGTCCTGGGCTGTGCGGGCAGTTTCCCCGGTCCCGAGTCCCCCTGCTCGGCCTATCTCGTCGAGGCGGACGGCTTCCGGCTGCTGGTCGACTTCGGCTCCGGGTCGCTGTCCAACCTCCAGCGCTACGCGGGGCTGCACGCCCCCGACGCCATCATCCTCACCCACCTGCACTGCGACCACATCCTCGACGCGGTGACGTACGTGGTGGTCCGCCGCTACGCCCCGGACGGCCCCTACCCGTCGCTGCCCGTCTACGCCCCCGCCGGCGCGCCGGACCGGCTGGCCGCCGCGTACGGGCAGGAGGACGGCACGGTCGAGGACGTCTACCAGTTCTACGCCCTCGAACCCGGCACCTTCCCGATCGGCCCGTTCGCGGTCACCGTCGACCGGGTGAACCACCCCGTCGAGACGTACGGCGTCCGGCTGGAGCACGGCGGCCGGGTGCTCTGCTACTCCTCGGACACCGCGCCCTGCGACGCGCTGCTGCGGCTGGCCCAGGACGCCGACACGTTCCTCTGCGAGGCGAGCTACCTCGACGGCGTGGAGAACCCGCCGGACCTGCACCTGACCGGCGGGGAAGCCGGCGAGGTGGCGACCAAGGCGGGGGTGGGCCGGCTGCTGCTCACCCACCTCGTGCCCGCCTGGGGCAGCGAGGCGCACACCGTGGCGTCGGCCGGCGCCGCCTTCGACGGGCCGTTCGAGGTGGTCCGGCCCGGCGCCAGCTACGAGATCTGACCGGCCGCCGCGCCGGGGCGGGACACCCCGGGGCGCACCGCTCGGGGCACCGCATAGGGTGCAGGGATGGCACGACCTGACGGGCGGCGACCCGACGAACTCCGACCTGTGACGTTGACCCGGGGCTGGAGCACCCATCCGGAGGGCTCGGTGCTCGTGGAGTTCGGCGGCACCCGGGTGCTCTGCACCGCCAGCGTGACCGAGGGCGTGCCCCGCTGGCGCAAGGGCTCCGGGCTCGGCTGGGTCACCGCCGAGTACGCGATGCTGCCGCGGGCCACCAACACCCGCTCCGACCGGGAGAGCGTGAAGGGCCGCGTCGGCGGGCGTACGCACGAGATCTCCCGACTGATCGGGCGGAGCCTGCGGGCGTCCATGGACCTGAAGGCCCTCGGCGAGAACTCGATCGTGCTCGACTGCGACGTGCTCCAGGCCGACGGCGGCACCCGCACCGCCGCGATCACCGGCGCGTACGTGGCGCTGCACGACGCGGTGACCTGGCTGGCCGGGCGCAAGTCGCTGGCCGGCAAGCCGGAGAAGGTGATGCACCGCTCGGTGGCCGCGATCAGCGTCGGGATCATCGACGGCGAGCCCCGGCTGGACCTCGACTACACCGAGGACGTCGCCGCCGAGGTCGACATGAACGTGGTGTGCACCGGCACCGGCGAGTTCGTCGAGGTGCAGGGCACCGGCGAGGCGGGCGTGTTCGCCCGCGAGCAGCTCGACGCGCTGCTCGACCTGGCCGTCGCCGGCTGCGTGGAACTGGCCGAAGCCCAGCGGAAGGCGCTCAATTCATGAACAAGGTGCTGCTCGCCACCCGTAACCGCAAGAAGCTCGTCGAGCTCCAGCGGATCCTCGACGGCGCGCTCGGCGCGCACCGCGTCGCCCTGATCGGGCTCGACGACGTCGAGGAGTACCCGGAGCTGCCCGAGAGCGGCCTGACCTTCGGCGAGAACGCGCTGATCAAGGCGCGGGAGGGCTGCCGGCGCACCGGCCTGCCGACGATCGCCGACGACTCCGGGCTGGCCGTCGAGGCCCTCAACGGCATGCCGGGGGTGTTCAGCGCCCGCTGGGCCGGCCGGCACGGCAACGACCAGGCCAACCTCCAGCTCGTGCTGGACCAGATCGCGGACCTGCCCGACGAGAACCGGGCCGCGTCGTTCGTCTGCACGGTGGCCCTGGTGCTGCCGGGCGGCAAGGAGCACCTGGTCGACGGCCGGCAGAGCGGCCGGCTGCTCCGGTCGCCGCGCGGCGACGGCGGTTTCGGCTACGACCCGATCTTCCTCGGCGACGGCCAGGACCGCACCAACGCCGAGCTGACGCCGCAGGAGAAGGACGCGGTCAGCCACCGGGGCAAGGCGCTGCGCGAGCTGGCCAAGCTGGTCGCCAAGGTGCTGCCGCCCGCGAGCTGACGGACCCGCCCCGGTGGCAGGGGTGCTGACGGGGTTCGCCGTCATCGTCAGCGTCATCGCCGTCGGCTACGCCCTCGGCCGCGGCGGGGTGCTGGGGCCGGACGCGGCCACCGTCCTCTCCCGCGTCGCGTTCTTCGTCGCGACCCCGGCGCTGCTGTTCGAGACGGTGGCCCGGGCGGACGTGCCCGCGGTCGTCTCGTCCGCCCTCGTCGTCACGGTGGTGAGCACCACCGCCGTGGCGTCGGTGTTCGTCGCCGTCGCGCGGCTCGGCTGGCGCCGCTCCGTCGCGGACGCGACGATCGGCGCACTGGCCTCGTCGTACGTCAACGCGGCGAACATCGGCATCCCCGTCGCGGTCTACGTCCTCGGGGACGCCTCGTTCGTCGCGCCCGTGCTGATGTTCCAACTGGTCGTCATGACGCCCGTCGCGTTCGCGTTCCTCGAGGCGGCCACGGCGGGAAGCCGGCCGTCGCTCGGCACGGTGGTGCTCCAGCCGCTCACCAACCCGGTCACCATCGCGTGCGCGCTGGGCGTCGCGGCCAGCCTGACCGGCTGGCTGCCGCCGGAGCCGGTCCTGCGGCCGATCGAACTCGTCGCGGCGATGGCGGTGCCCGCCACGCTGATCGCGTACGGCCTCTCCCTGCACGGCGCGCCGCGGCCCGGCTCCGGCGACACCGGGCGGGACGTGCGGCTCGCGGTCGTCCTCAAGACCGTGGTCCAGCCCACCGTCGCCTACCTCGTCGCCCGCTTCGCGATGGGGCTGCCGCCCGGCCTCGTGCTGGCCTGCACGGTCACCGCCGCCCTGCCGACGGCGCAGAACGTCTTCGTCTACGCGGTCCGCTACGGCCGGGGCACGGTCCTGGCGCGCGACTCGATCCTGCTGTCGACGGTGACCGCCGTGCCCGTGCTGATCGGGGTGGCGGTGCTGGCGGGCTGAGACCCGGCGGGCGCCCGGGCCGCCGTGGCGCCACGGCGGCCCGGGGTGGCCGTCAGTCGAGGGGGCCGATCCCGCGCTCGATGGCGGCGCGCAGCTCGGGCCCGGCCAGCACGGCCCGGGCGGCCTCCATCAGCGGGGCCAGGAAGACGTCCGGCCCGGGTTCCCCGGCGATCCCGCCGAGCGCCGCGACGGCCGCCCGGCCGGCCGGTGACGGGGTGAGCGGGGCGCGCAGCTGGAGCCCGCGCACCCCGGCGAGCAGCTCGACGGCGAGCAGGCTGGTCAGGTTGTCGAGCACGGTGCGCAGCTTCTTGGCCGCCGCCCAGCCCATCGATACGTGGTCCTCCTGCATGCCGCTGGTGGGCAGCGAGTCCACCGACGCCGGCGCGGCGAGCCGCCGGTTCTCCGCGACGATCCCGGCCGCCGTGTACTGGGCGATCATCAGCCCGGAGTTGACCCCGGCGTCGGGGGAGAGGAACGCCGGCAGCTCCCGGGACCGGGTGACGTCGAGCAGCCGGTCCACCCGGCGCTCGGCGATCGCGCCCACCTCGGCGGCGGCGATGGCCAGGAAGTCCGCGGCGAAGCCGAGCGGCGCGCCGTGGAAGTTGCCGGTCGACTCGACGCGGCCGTCGGGCAGCACCACCGGGTTGTCCACCACCGAGACCAGCTCCCGCCCGGCCACCGTCCGGACGAAGTCCAGCGTGTCCCGGGCAGCCCCGGCGACCTGAGGCGCGCACCGCATCGAGTACGCGTCCTGCACCGCGTGCGCGAGGTCGTCGCGGTGCGAGTCCATCACCCGGGAGTCCTGGAGCAGCCGGTGGATGTTCGCCGCCGAGGCCGACTGCCCGGGGTGCGGCCGGATGGCGTGCAGCTCCGGCAGGAACGGCCGCTCCGAGCCGAGCATCGCCTCGATGGCGAGGGCGGCGGTGACGTCGGCCATCGTGAACAGGTGCGCGGCGTCGTGGATCGCCAGCAGCAGCATGCCGAGCATGCCGTCGGTGCCGTTGATGAGCGCCAGGCCCTCCTTGGCGGCCAGCCCGACCGGCGACAGGCCGGCCCGGCGCAGCGCGTCGGCGGCGGGCAGCCGCTCGCCGGCCGGGCCGAGCACCCAGCCCTCGCCGAGCAGCACCAGCGCGCAGTGCGCCAGCGGCGCCAGGTCGCCGGAGGCGCCCAGCGAGCCGTGCTCCGGCACCCACGGCGTCACGTCGTGGTTGAGCAGGTCGACAAGCGCCTCGGCGAGCAGGGGCCGGACCCCGGAGCGGCCGAGCGCCAGCGAGCGGACCCGCAGCAGCATCATGGCCCGGACCACCTCGCGCGGCATCGGCGCGCCCACCCCGGCGGCGTGCGAGCGGATCAGCGCGTGCTGGAGCTCGGCCCGCCGTTCGGGCGCGACGAAGGTGTTCGCCAGCGCGCCGAAGCCGGTGGAGACGCCGTAGACCGGGCGGCCGGCGGCCTCGATGCCGTCGACGATGGACCGGCTGGTGGTCATGGCGTCCACGGTGGCCGGATCGAGGACGACCTTGGCGGAACCGCGCGCCACGGCGAGCACGTCGGCGGGGGAGATCCCGGTGGGCAGGATGGTCACGGTCATTGCGGCACTCCGTTGCGCAGAACCTGGCGGATCAGTGGCACCCCCGGCCGGTAGGCCAGGTGCAGGTGGGACGGGGCGTCGAGGACGATCAGGTCGGCCCGCGCCCCCACGCCGAGCCGCCCGATGTCGTCGCGGCGCAGCGCCCGCGCGCCGCCGGCGGTCGCGGCCCAGACGGCCTCCGCCGGGGTCATCCGCATCTCGCGTACGGCGAGCGCCACGCAGAACGGCATCGACGACGTGTACGACGAACCGGGGTTGCAGTCCGTCGCCAGCGCCACGGTGACGCCGGCGTCGAGCAGCCGGCGGGCGTCCGGGTAGGGCGACCGGGTGGAGAACTCGGCGCCGGGCAGCAGGGTCGCCACGGTGGTGGTGTGCCGGCCGTCGGCGCACATGCAGTCGAACCGGGCGGAGGCCAGCGCGTCGATGTCGGCGTCGGTGAGGTGGGTGCAGTGGTCGACGCTGGCGGCGCCCAGCTCCACGCCGAGCTGGACGCCCGGCCCGGGGCCGAGCTGGTTGGCGTGCACCCGCACGCCCAGCCCGACGGCCTGCCCGCAGGCGAGGATCGCGCGGGCGTGGTCCACGTCGAACGCGCCCCGCTCGCAGAAGACGTCGATCCAGCGCGCGTGCGGCGCGGCGGCGGCCAGCATCGGCCCGCACACCAGACCCACGTAGTCGTCGGGGCGGTCGGCGTACTCGGCGGGGACCACGTGGGCGCCGAGGAACGTGGTCTCCTCGCTGACCTCGGCGGCGATCCGCAGCGAGCGGGCCTCGTCGGCGACGGTGAGGCCGTACCCGCTCTTGATCTCCATGGTGGTGGTGCCCTGCCGCAGCGCCTCGCCGCGCAGCCGCCGCACGGTGGCCCGCAGCTCGTCGTCGCCGGCGGCCCGGGTGGCGCCGACCGTGGTCCGGATGCCGCCACCGGTGTACGGCTGCCCGGCCATCCGGGCGGCGAACTCGGCGGCCCGGTCCCCGGCGAAGACCAGGTGGGCGTGGCTGTCCACGAAGCCGGGCAGCACGGCGGCGCCCTGCGCGTCCAGGCGTCGGTCGGCGGCCGGCGCGTCGCGGGACGGCCCGACCCAGGCCACCCGCCCGTCCTCGACCAGCAGGGCGACGTCGCGCCGGATGCCCAGCGGTCCGCCCTCGCCCCCGGGCTCGTTGGTCACCAGCTCGCCGATGTCGTCGACCAGCAGACTGCTCATGAGGTCACCTCCTCGATCGCCGCGGTCAGTTCGGCCGGCACGTCGACCGTGAGGTGCCGGCCGTCGCGCACCACCGGCCGGCCGTCCACCACGACGTGCGTGACGTCGGCCGCGCCGGCCGCGAACCACACCCCCACCGGCGGTACGCCGGCCGTGCGCGGGCTGTCCAGCCGTACGGTCACCAGGTCGGCGCGGGCCCCCACGGCGATCCGCCCGGCGTCGCGCCAGCCCAGCGCGGCGTGACCGCCCACGGTGGCCGCGTCGCGCAGCTCGGCGGGGGCGAAATGGCCGCGCCGGCGGGTGCGCAGCCGCTCGTCCAGCTCCACCGCGCGGGCCTCCTCGAAGAGGTCGATCACGGCGTGGCTGTCGCTGCCCAGGCTGAGCGGCAGGCCGACGTCGGCCATCCGCCGGGCCGGGCCGATCCCGTCGGCCAGGTCCCGCTCGGTGGTCGGGCAGAGGCAGACGCCCGTGCCGGCATCCCCGAGCAGCGTGAGATCGCCGCCGGTCAGGTGGGTGGCGTGCACGGCCGTCGTGTTCGGGCCGAGCGCCCCCCGGTCGGCGAGCAGCCGGGCCGGGGTGCAGCCGTGCGTGGCCCGGCAGGCGTCGTTCTCCGCCGGCTGCTCGGAGAGGTGCACGTGCAGGGGCGCCCCACGCCGGTCCGCCCACCCGGCCACGGTGGCGAGCTGCCCGGCCGGCACCGCCCGCACCGAGTGGATCGCCGCACCGACCCGGACGTGGTCGTCGGTGGGCCGGAACGCGTCGACCCGTTCCGCCCAGCGCAGCGCGTCGCCGTCGCCGAAGCGCCGCTGCGGCCCGGCGAGCGGCTCCCCGTCGACGGTGGCGGTGAGGTAGCAGGTGTCCAGCAGGGTGATCCGGATCCCGGCGTGCGCGGCGGCCTCGACCAGCGCCGCACCCATCGCGTTCGGGTCCGCGTACGGGGTGCCGTCCGGGTCGTGGTGCACGTAGTGGAACTCGCCGACGCAGGTGACGCCGGCCAGCGCCATCTCGGCGTAGACCGCCCGGGCCAGGGCCAGGTACGAGTCCGGGTCCAGCCGGGCGGCCACCGCGTACATCCGGTCGCGCCAGGTCCAGAAGTCGCCACGCCCGCCGTGGGTGCGCCCGCGCAGCGCCCGGTGGAACGCGTGCGAGTGGGCGTTGGCGAGCCCGGGCAGGGTCAGCCCGGGCAGCCGCTCGGCATCGGTCATGACCTCGACCCCGGCGGGCGGCGTGCTCCCGACCGTCAGCGGCGTCACCCCGGTGATCCGCCCGTCGGTCGTCTCGATCAGCACGTCGGCGGTCGGCTCGGCGTGGTCGGGCAGCCAGGCGTACTCGGCCAGCCAGCGGGTCCCGGTCATGTCGTCTGCCCCCTGTCGAGCTGAATCGTCTGCGACATCAGTCGATCACCGCGGAGGCGAATCGTCTGCGACATCAGCTCGACAGGCCGCCGACGGACCTCCCGGGCCGCGGTCAGCGGCACGTCAGCTCCTCCAGCACCCGGGCCAGGGCGGTGACCCCGGCCGCGCAGTCGGCGTCGCTGGCCGACTCCGCCGGCGAGTGCGACACCCCCGTCGGGTTGCGCACGAAGAGCATCGCCGTGGGCAGGTGCGCGGCGAGCACCCCGGCGTCGTGCCCGGCCCCGGTCGGCAGCACCGGCGCGTCGAGCAGGGCCGCCAGCCGGTCGGCCAGGCCACCGTCGAAGGAGACCAGCGGGGTGGCCGACTCCTCCGTCAGCGCCAGCTCCGTACCGTCGCGGCGGGCCCGCTCGGCGGCCTTCGCGCGTACCGCGTCGACCAGCCCCGTCAGCGTCTCCGGCTCGGCGGCCCGGGCGTCCAGCCAGCCGGTCACCTTCGACGGGATCGCGTTGGTGGCGTTCGGCTCGACCGCCACCCGGCCGACGGTGGCGTGGGCGCCGCGCAGCCGCGCCTCCTTGTTGGCCGCCAGCACCGTGAAGGCGTACGTCAGCATGGGGTCGCGGCGGTCGGCCATCCGGGTCGTACCGGCGTGGTTGCCCTCGCCGGTGAACTCGAAGCGCCAGCGGCCGTGCGGCCAGATCGCGCTCGCCACCCCGACCGGCGCGCCGGCGTCCACCATCGCGCGGCCCTGCTCGACGTGCAGCTCGACGAAGGCGGCGAAGCCGCCGAGCAGCTCGGGCCGGGCACCCGCCGGCCGGGCGCCCAGCGCCTCGGCGAAGCTCACCCCGCCGGCGTCGCGCAACCCGGCCGCGCGCTCCACCGCGATCTCCCCGGCGAGCAGGCGCGAGCCCAGGCACGGTACGCCGAAGCGCGCCCCCTCCTCCTCGACGAACGCGCCGACCACCACGGGTCGGGCCGGCGCGACGCCGGCCGCGCGCAGCTCGTCGACGGCGAGGAACGCGCTGACGACGCCGAGCGGCCCGTCGTAGGCCCCACCGTGCGGCACCGAGTCGAAGTGGCTGCCGGTGAGCACCGCGTCGCCGGCCTCCGGGTCACCCCACCGGGCGAACAGGTTGCCGTTGCCGTCGTCGGTGACCGGCATGCCCCGGCGGTCGGCCTGCTCGCGGAACCACTCCCGCAGCCGCAGCTCCGGCTCGGTCAGCGCGTACCGCAGGTAGCCGCCGCTGCCCTCGTCGCGCCCGACCGGTGCGATCTCGTCCCACAGCGCCCGGAACCGGTCGGCGAGGTCGCTCACGGGTTGCCACCCTCGGCCATGGGGGTGCGGACGCCGGTGGCCTGCGCGACCTCGCGGGCGGCGTCGTAGCCGGCATCGACGTGCCGGATGACGCCCATCGCCGGGTCGTTGGTCAGCACCCGCTCGATCTTCTGCCCGGCCAGCGCCGTGCCGTCGGCGACGCAGACCTGCCCGGCATGGATGGACCGGCCGATGCCGACGCCGCCGCCGTGGTGGATCGACACCCAGGACGCCCCGCTGGCGGTGTTGACAAGCGCGTTGAGCAGCGGCCAGTCGGCCACGGCGTCGGAGCCGTCGGCCATCGCCTCGGTCTCCCGGTAGGGACTCGCCACGCTGCCGCAGTCCAGGTGGTCCCGCCCGATCACCACGGGCGCGGACAGCTCGCCGGAGGCCACCATCTCGTTGAACCGCACGCCGGCCTTGTCCCGCTCGCCGTAGCCGAGCCAGCAGATCCGCGCCGGCAGGCCCTGGAACGCGACCCGCTCGCCGGCCATCCGGATCCACCGCGCGAGGGACTCGTTCTCCGGAAACAGCTCCAGGATCGCCCGGTCGGTGGCCGCGATGTCGGCCGGGTCCCCGGAGAGCGCCGCCCACCGGAACGGGCCCCTGCCCTCACAGAACAACGGCCGGATGTACGCGGGCACGAAGCCGGGGAAGTCGAAGGCCCGCTCGAACCCGCCCAGCTTCGCCTCGCCCCGGATCGAGTTGCCGTAGTCGAAGACCTCCGCGCCGGCGTCGAGGAACCCGACCATCGCCTCGACGTGCTTCGCCATCGACGCCCGCGCCCGATCGGTGAACTCGGCGGGCTTCGCCTTCGCGTAGTCCGGCGCGTCGGCCAGCTCCACCCCCTCCGGCACGTACGACAGCGGGTCGTGGGCGCTGGTCTGGTCGGTCACGATGTCGATGTCGACGCCCCGGCGCAGCAGCTCCGGGAAGACCGTCGCCGCGTTGCCCACCACGCCCACGCTCAGCGCCCGCCGGTCCCGCTTCGCGGCGAGCACCCGCGCGACGGCGTCGTCCAGCGAGTCGGCGACCTCGTCGAGGTAGCGGTCGTGCACCCGGCGGTCCAGGCGGGTCCGGTCCACGTCGACGATCAGGCAGACGCCGCCGTTCATGGTGACCGCGAGGGGCTGCGCCCCGCCCATCCCGCCGCAGCCGGCGGTCAGCGTCAGCGTGCCCGCGAGCGTGCCGCCGAACTTCTTCGCGGCGACGGCGGCGAACGTCTCGTAGGTGCCCTGGAGGATGCCCTGGGTGCCGATGTAGATCCACGAGCCGGCGGTCATCTGCCCGTACATGGTCAGGCCGAGCTGTTCGAGGCGGCGGAACTCCGGCCAGGTGGCCCAGTCGCCCACCAGGTTCGAGTTGGCCAGCAGCACCCGAGGCGCCCATTCGTGCGTACGCATCACGCCCACCGGCCGGCCGGACTGCACCAGCATGGTCTCGTCGTCGCGCAGGTCGGTCAGGGTGCGCACCAGCGCGTGGTACGACGGCCAGTCCCGCGCCGCCTTCCCGGTGCCGCCGTAGACCACCAGGTCGTCGGGGCGCTCGGCCACCTGCGGGTCGAGGTTGTTCATCAGCATCCGCAGCGCGGCCTCCTGGGGCCACCCACGGGCGGTGCGTTCGGTGCCGCGTGCGGCGCGTACGGGCTGGGTCATCTCGGCTCTCCTCCGGGTCATCCGAGGAACAACTGGCGGCGGGCGGCGGAGGCTTCGAAGGCCTCCAGCCGGCGCTGGGTGTCGGTCGGGGTGGCGTCGCAGATGGCCTGGAGCAGCACCATGGCCAGGGTCATCGGCGCGGTGTGCAGGTCGAAGACGAGCTGCGCGCCGACGGCGGCGGGCAGCACCACGTCGGCGTGCTCGGTGGCCGGGCTGACCGGGGAGTCGGTGATGGCCACCACGGTGAGGCCGGCGGCCCGGGCCTCGCGCAGCGCCTCCAGGGTCTCCCGGGGATAGCGGGGCAGGACGAAGGCGAGCAGGGCGCCCGCCCCGGCCTCGGCGGCCTGTTCGAGGCGGTCGGTGAGCAGGCTGCCGCCGTCGTCGAGCACCCGCACGTCGGGGTGCACCTTTGCGGCGAAGTAGGCGAAGTAGGCGGCCAGCGGGGCGGCGGCGCGCAGGCCCAGCACCGGCAGGGGGCGGCTGGCGGCCAGCAGCCTCCCGGTCTCGGCGATCCGGTCCCGGTCGGCGAGCTGCCCGGCGAGGCGGTCGAGGTTGCCGATCTCGGCGCGTACCGCCTGCTGGAGCTCGTTGCCGGCGTCGGTCGCGTCGCCCGGGGCGCCGGCGGACAGCTCGCGCAGCCGGCGGCGCAGCGCGGGGTAGCCGTCGTGGCCGAGCGCGACCGCGAACCGGGTGACCGACGGCTGGCTGACCCCCGCGAGCTCGGCGACCTCGGCCGCCGACAGGTACGCGGCGGCCGGCGCGTGCTGCACGAGGCAGTGCGCGATGCGGCGCTGGGTGGGGGTGAGCCGGACCCCCTGGAACAGGTCCAGCACCCGCTCGGTGGGCACCACGACAGCTCCATCATTCATGCCGCGACTCTATGCATGAAAACTTTCACAAAGCAACCGTCCGTCGCGGAGTTCCCCCAAGGAACTGCCCGTCCCGCTGAGTGTCGGGCCAGCGACCGGCAGGGGGAGAGCTGGCCCTGCCTCGGTACTATCCCCACGGCGTTGAGCGGAGGAGTGCGCATGCAGCCGGAAGGCCCCTACAGGTTCACCCACATGTTGGGCGGATCTCCGGTCGGAAAGGCCTGGGCTGCCATCGACGGACAGGGCCGCCTGGTCACCGTGGCGGTCCTGGACGCCGCAGTGGCCGCAGCCCCCGGGTGGCGGGAGGCGTTCGTGGGGATCGTCAACTCCCTCGCGCAGGCGCAGGCGCCGAACGCGCTGCCCTACACGTACGCGGACTTCTCGGCCGCCTCGCCCTGGGTGGCGTACTCCTCCGAGGTGGGCCCGGGGGCCGAGAAGCTCTTCCGGGCGCTCGGCGTCGAGTACGAGCCCGCGCCGGCCGCCGCGCCCCCCGTCTCGGCCCCTCCCCAGCAGGTCTCCGGAATTCCGCAGTCGGTCTCCGGGGTCCCTCACCCGGTCTCCGGGATGCCGCATCCGGTGTCCGGGCTGCCGCATGTGCCGTGGGCGATGCACACCAGCCCGGTCTCCGCCCAGCCGGCGTCGGCGACCCCGTACCCCGTCTCGGCCGCTCCGGCCTCGCCCGCCCCAGCGCAGGGCGTCCCGGCGCCGGTGGCCGGCGAGACGGTCCAGATGCCGGTCGTGCAGCCCCGCCCGCCCGCTGAGCCGCCGCCGGGCGACCCGTTCGCCGCGCCGGCCCGCCGGATCCAGTCCTCCACCCCGCCACCGCGCCGCACCGGGCGATGGGTCGTCGTCGCCGCGCTGCTGCTGGTGGCGGCCCTGGGTGCCGGGGTCGGCGGCTGGGCGGTCACGACGGGCGGCTCGGGCGAGCCGGCGGCTGCGCCCGCGCCCACCTCCACCGCCTTCCCGACCGCCACCCCGGTCAACCCGGGCCTCAAGCCCTGGGCGCAGGCGGCCCTCTACAGCCCGGAGGAACGGGCGCTGGCGACAGCGGCCCCGTCCATGGTCTTCGTGGAGGTCATCTTCACCGGCTACGTGCGGAACAAGCAGGGCGACGCCCCGCTGCGGGAGGCACCTGTCACGTTCAGCCGGCGATGCAGCGGGTTCGTGGTCAACCACGACGGACACGTCCTCACCAATGGTCAGTGCGTGCAGCCGACCGAGGACATCGTGCTCGCCGGCGCCCTCTCCGCCCTGGCCAACGTCCTCGTCAGCGAGAAGAAGCTCGACGCGAAGGACGTCTCCGCCTACACCCGGGCCAGGATGAGGACGACCCGCTTCACCGGCGCGGAGGCCACGACGGCCCCCGAGGTCAAGCTCTTCGGACAGCTGAACGCGGCCAAGGGCGACGTCACGGACAGCCCGGCGATCCCCGGCACCATCGTCCGGGCACTCACCCTGGAAGAGGGCAACCTCGCGCTGGTCAAGCTCGCCCAGCAGAACCTTCCCGCCGCCGAGCTGAACCCCTCCGCCGCCGTCAGCCCGGAGACCCCGCTGCTGATCCTGGGCTACGGCACCACCGACGCCAGCTTCCGGTCCGCCACCTACACGGTGCTGTCCAAGCCCGTGCGGGTGACCGGGGTGGACACCCAGTCCACGGTCGGCGCGTACCGCATCAGCGAGGACGTCGGCCTCTACTCCCGGGGCGGGATCGCGATCGACCCGCAGGGCCGCGTCGTCGGGTTGCTCGACAACGACCTCCTCCGGCCCGACAAGGCCAACCGGCTGGTCGCGCCGGTGTCCACGATGACCGGCCTGCTCGGCGCGGCGGGGGTGCAGAACAGCCTCGGTGAGCCCGACAAGCTCTACCGTTCCGGCCTGGACGCGTACTTCGCCGGCGACGAGTCGGTCGCGATCTCCCGCTTCTCCGGGGTGCTGGAGCAGTCCCCAGCCAACCTGCTGGCCCAGGCGTACCGTCAGGCGGCCGTCGACAGCGGTGGAGGCGAGGGCGGCTCGTCGGCCCGGCCGGGCTGGGCGGTGCCGCTGCTCGTCGCCTCCGGTGTCGTGCTCCTGATCGGGCTCGTCGCGCTGACCGCGATGTTGTTCAGCCGGCGCGGGAACCGGGCGTAGAGCGGGCCTGGCGCGTATCCCGGCGGCCGCGCCCATCCGGCGCCTACGGCCGGCGTCCGCCCGTACCGGTGAGGTAGGGGCCGAGGCGCGTGCCCAGCACGACCAGCGCGAAGGCCCAGGGCAGCACGAGGGTGGCCGCCAGGTCGGGCCACCCGCCGTCCGGGCCCGTGCGCAGGACCCAGAGCACCGCCGCGTGGCTCAGCACGACGGCGATGCCGCAGGCGGCGAGCCGGCCGACGACGTGCGCCGCGGGAGCGCCGACGCGCCCGTCGAGAGCCTCGGCCAGCAGGATGAATCCGCAGCTGAGCAGGATCGCGGTCAGCACACCGAACACCGGGTTGCCGAAGTCGCCGGCCTTGATGTCCAGCGAGCCACTCGCACCGACGAGCACCAGGCCCGTGCCGGCCGACACCATGCCGGCACCCATACCGGCGGACAACCGCGATCGCAGCTCACGCAGGTGGCGACCGCAGAGCACGAAGAGCAGGCAGGCCGGGACGAGGAACACGCCGAGCGGCCCGGCCGTGACCACTTCCGGAGCGAGGTGGGCGGCCAGCAGCCCCGCCAGGGCCACCCCCCAGGTGACGGCCGTCCCGAGCCGCTCCAGCCAGCGGTACGCGACCGCGATCAGGAACAGCACCGAGACGAACCAGAACGCCGAGAACGGCCGGACGGCGGCCGTGCCCCCGTACAGCGCTCCGCTGAAGGTGTCCGATCCCACGCCGCCCTTCACCGCCGCCGCGGCCGCGAGCATCGCGAGCAGGATCACCAGCCAGGCCAGGTACGGCACGCCGAGGGTCTGCCACCGCTTCCGCAACTCGCCGCCGACAGGTCGGCCGGGCGTCCAGAAGTAGCCGGTGAGGACGAAGAACAACGGGACGTGCCAGGTGTAGATGACCGCCCTGGTGGTGTCGTCGATCCAGATGTGGCCGACGACGACGGCCGCGATTCCGATGATCCGGAGGGTGTCGATCCCGACGGACCGGGTGCCCACCGCGGGCGTCGTGGTGGTAGCGGCCATGGCGGGCATCATCGCAGACAATGACGACGGGTCATGTCCCGCCCCGCGCCGACCGCCCCACCTCCCGACGGGGGTCAAGGGGCGACGCCGGGAGCGTGGCGTGGTCGCAGGTCCCGGGCGCGCACGATCCGTCGCCGCGCATCGCATAGCCTTGCCGCGACGAACCGTCCGACCAGTGGAGGTCCGAGGGTGCCCGATGCTCTCTCCCCCTTCCAGCGCTTCCGGTCCGTGCCCCGGAAGGTCTGGATCGCCGTGGGGACGGTCGGGCTGCTCGTCTTCTCGCTGGCGGTGCTCGCCTGGCCCTCGTCGCCAGCGGGAGAGCCGCTGGCGGCGTGGTCGACGCCCGGCGGCGACGGGACGCGACCGACGGCTGCCCCGGTCGACGGCACGACGTGCGCGGCGAACGTCACAGGCATGGCCGACTTCACGCCGGTCGCGGCGGTGGACCTGCCCGACCGCGTCGACTGGACGAACCGGAACCCGGCGTACGCGTTCGATCGCACCGCCGAGGTGGCTCGCGGCTTCGACCGGGTCGGCTACTGCCTGGAACTGACCGGCCCGGCCGGCCGGCAGTGGGTGTGGACCGCGATGGCGCCGTTCACCACCGACGCCCGCCGCCTCGGTCTGCCGACCCGGGGCGGCCAGATCGTGCGACAGCGGGTCAGTGACCTGGAGATCGCGTCCAACGTTTCGGGCCTGACGACCGGCACGGGGCTTCCCGGTTACCTGGAGATGTGGCCGAACTCGTACAACGCCGGGGCGTCAGGTCAGGTGCCCGGGGCCTCCTCCGCCCGTTTCGACGCCGACGACGACCTGCGGGGCGCCCTCGGGTACGGCTCGTTCCAGGTCCACCTGGTCGCCCCCACCCGCCCCTCCACCGTCGCACCGCAGACGGTGCTCGCGGTCAACGGGTTCACCTCGAAGAAGAACACGCTGTCGCTCGGCATCGGTACCGCCCCTGACGGCCACCCCGACTGGACGCTGGCCGACAACGCGGGCGCCTTCACCGAGCGCCGGTTGACGGTGTACGCGAGGCCGTCGGTGCTCACCCTCGCCCAACACCCCCGCGACCGGCAGCTGTACCCGAGGGACGCCGAGAACGGGGCCGTGGTCCCCGTCGCCGGCAAGGTGCGCGACGCCCGCGTCAGGGCCGTACGCCTCAAGATCACCAGCGGGGCCGAGGGATGGGAGGAGACCCTGCCGGTCACCGGTACCGGCGACTTCGCCTTCCGCCGGCGCATCCTGGCGGCGCTGCGGGAGTACCGCTTCGAGCTGCACGTGCTGGGCGACGGCCTGAGCCGCCGGGTCGGCCTCTGGGACGGGGTGGTCGCGGGTGACGTCTACGTCATCCAGGGCCAGTCCAACGCCGTCTCGGCGAAGTACCGGGGATCGTCCGCGGGGGAGGAGTCGCCCTTCGTCCGCAGCTACGGCTCGTCCACCGTGGACCGTACGCTCTCGGCGTCCGACCGGGGATGGAACTACGCGGTCAGCGAGGCGATCCGGCAGCCCGGCTCCGTCGGCCAGTGGGGGATCCGGATGGCCCACCGGCTCTCGGACACCTACCAGGTGCCGGTGGCCGTCCTCAACGGCGCCGAGAACGGCAGGCCCGTCTCGTTCTTCCAGCGCAACGACGCCAGCCCCGGCGACCTCGCCACCAACTACGGTCGCCTGCGGCAGCGTCTGGTGGCCGCCGGGGTGACCGGGCGGGTCCGGGCCGTGCTCTGGTACCAGGGCGAGTCGGACGACGACGACGCCGCACGGCACGTGGCCGGGTTCACCGCTCTGCTCAGCGACTGGCGACGGGAGATCGGCACCGACATCCCTGGCGGAAGCCGTTACTACGTCTTCCAGGTGCGCACCTCGCCCTGCGGTGACGGTGGTACCGGCCAACTGCGGGAGGCCCAGCGGCGGATGCGCGACACCCTCGGCGTGACGGTGCTGTCCACCAACGGCCTGTCCGGCCACGAGGGCTGCCACTTCGCGTGGGAGCAGGGCTACCGCGAGCTGGGCGACCGGGTCTTCCGCGTGCTGGCCCACGACCTGTACGGCGGTCCGGGGGACGGGGTGGCCTCCCCCGACCCGCGGTCGGCGGCCTTCGCCGACGCCCGACGCACCGAGGTGGTCGTCCAACTGCGCGACGACGACCCGCTCACGGTCCAGCCCGGTGCGCAGGCGGACTTCCGCGTCCACGGCGGCACCGTCACCGTCACCGGCGTCGCGTACCGCGACGGCGGCCGGCTGGTGCTGACCCTGTCCGGCCCGGCCGACGGCGTCTCGGGGGTGAGCTACCTGGGCCACGCCGGGGCGGGGCCGTGGATCGTCAACGCGACGGGCACCGGGCTGCTGGCCTTCCACAACCTGACGATCGCCGCCGGCCCTCCTCCCTCCGGCGGCTCGTGATCCACCCGGGCCGGCTGGCCAGCGCCTGGTCGCCGCTGCGCGCCACGCTCCGGCGGGCCCGCAGGTTCACCGATCGGTCAGCGCCCCGGTCCTCCGGCCCTGCGCGTGCCACGGTGCCAGCTTCCGCAACGCCGCCCACCGTCCGTCCGGCCGGTCGGCGGCGTCCACCGGCCCGGTGGCCGGCACCGGGTCCGCGGTGGCGGACGCCGAGGAGGTCAGCATGAGCGCGATGAAGATCCACGACAGCCCGTCGACCGAGAGCGGGTTCCAGGTGACCTCGGTGAACGAGTAGATGACGAGCAGCACGACGGGCGCCTTCGCGGAGAAGGCCCGACCGTCGGTGACGCTCCCGTGCAACAGGGTCGTCGCCCACAGGCCCCACAGCGTCAGCGCGACCAGGCCACCGGCGAAGACGACCAGGACGTACCCCGAGTGGAAGAAGTGGGTGGGCGCCTCGCCGACGTCGCGCAGGTAGTACCACTTGGAGACCCCGACGCCGGTCGCCTCCGTGCCGGCGATGTACTCGCGGGCGGCCATCCAGATGTTGCCGCGATTACTCAGGGTGGTCTTCGACGCCGTCCACGTCAGGTAGGTGGCCAGCCCGAGGGCGGCCACCACCAGGGCCACGCAGAGAGGGAAGCTGATCCGGAGGAACTGCCGCCACCGTTCGAGGACGAGGCTGCCGAGCAGCCAGAGGCCGGCGGCGGCGAGGGCCAGGTAGCTGGTTCGCGAGCCCGTGGCGACGATGATCAGCAGGCAGAAGGACGCCGATGCCAGCAGTTCCAGCCTCCGCATCGCGCAGAGGCTGGCGACCAGCGTGAACGACGCGAGCATGGCGATGTAGTTCTCGGAGTCGTAGAAGCTCTTGAACAGTGCCCCCGCCATCGAGCACTTCTCCAGCTTCCCGGCGGTGCACGCCCGCCACGACTGCCCGGAGAAGAGGGTCGGGATCGTCATCACCGACAGGACGGCCAGCCCCGTCCAGGCCATCGCCCGGCTGGTGAGGGCGGTGTCCCGGGACAGCAGGGCCACGGCGAGCAGCAGCAGCGCGGACGCCCCGTACGCCGCGAGTCTCGAGCCGTAGAGCCCGGCACCACTGAGGCTGTCCACGGCGAAACACCAGGCGAGCAGCGCACCGGCCATCAGCAGGCTGATCCGGCGCCAGATGTCGGTGGAGCCGCGCAGGCTGCGGCGGCCCGACACGACCAGCCAGACCAGCAGGCACAGCACCAGCAGCCCGATGAGCGCGGAACTACGGTCGCCGGCGAGCACGGGCGCGGCGTTGGTGAGCACCGCGAACCCGATGAGGGCGACCGCCGGTGCGCCGCCGCCGAAGGACGCGGTGACCTGCCGCCGGGAACGGACCAGCCAGACGGCCACCGTGAGACCACTCACCGTCAGCAGGAAAGCGAAGAGGCCGACCAACTCAGGCCCTTTCTCTCGACGACGTCGGACCGGCGGTCGGCACGGCGTCACCCGGCGGCTGCCGGCGAAGGGCGGCGGCGAGGCAGCCCCACAGCAGTACGCAGAGGAGCGCGTCGCAGACCAGGCTGGAGACGACGGCTCCCTGCCAACCGTAGGCGGGGATGAGCCAGACGTTCAGCAACGCGTTGACGACCCCGACCGCGATCTGACACACCGTACGGCGGCCCTGCATCCGGCTGCCCGAGAGGGTGTCGGCCGCGAGGTAGTGCAGCGCCTTCAGCACGAGCAGCGCACTCAGCCCCTGCAGCGCCGTCTCGGCCGCCGCGAATTCGGCCCCGAAGACGTACGGCATCGTCCACGCGAACGCGACGAGCGCCAGGCTGGCCGGCGCGCTGAACATCAGGTAGCGCGGCAGCAGCCGCCGGGTGAGGGCGAAGGCGGCCCGGGTCCCGTCCCGGCCGGCCTCGAAGAACTTGGGGTACGCGACCGCCGCCATGGAACGGCCGGGGGTGTACGCGAAGTCGACCACCCGGTACGCCGCCGCGTAGATGGCGGCGCTCTCGGGGGTACTCAGTCGCGACAACATGACCTTGTCGAGGTCGTTGTAGACGGTCTGGGCCGACAGCCCCACGGCGAACAGCATCCCGGTCCGGGCCTGCCCCAGCGCGCCGCGGATGTCGAAGCCGAACCCGCCCGCGCCGCGCAGCCCGAACCCGATCACGAGCACGCTGACGACGGCGGAGATGACGGCCGACAGGGTCGCCCAGCCGTACAGCGTCATCGGTCCCGCGGCCGCGATGCCCAGGGCCAGCGCTCCGGCCAGCCGACACACGTGCAGGAGCGCGGGGATGACCGAGGCGAGGAAGACCTGGCCCCGGGCCTGCACCGAGGCGGCCACGACCTCGACCAGGCGCCACGCCACCAGGTCGGCGAAGGCGAGGCAGGCGACCGCGACCACGCTCACCTGGGCACCCCAGATGGCCACCCCCGCGGCGGTCACCAGGACGGTCGCGCCCGCGCCGAAGACGAGGGTGAGCAGCAGGCCCCGGGCGAGATGGCGGGGCCAGTCGGACGGCGAGTCGGCGTAGCTCTGGAAGATCAGGCTCGGCGCCCCGGCCGACGCGAACGGGGACACCACGGCGATGAGCGCGGTGATGCCGACGAACAACCCGTAGGTGTCGATCGGCATCTCCCGCGCGAGGAGGACGAAGAGCGCACCCTGCGCGATGGTTCGCAGCAGGGTCCCGGTGAAGAACTTCCCGGACTTGCGCAGGAAGCCGTCGCCCCGGCCGGACAGGGCGGACCTCCGCCGGTGTGATCGCGGGCGGACACCTTCGGGGGCCGCCACGGACCCGGCCGTGCCCCGGGCGGACGTCACCGCTGCAACGCCTCCACCCACTGGCGGCTGACCACGGCGGGATCGAGGGCCGCGCAGCGTGCGTGCCAGGCCTTCTCGAAGTCGGCGTGGGTGGGACGCGCCTCCTGCGTCATCCTCCGCACCGCCTCCGCGAGCGCCACGGGGGTGGGCGCCGCCGCCAGCGCCCCCGGCACCAGCGTCGGGATCAGCTCGTCCAGCGCGGGCACCGGCAGCGTGGCGACGGGCAGGCCGGCCTCGGCCGC
Source organism: Micromonospora sp. USAFONa4 (assembly GCF_057197825.1). Lineage (NCBI taxonomy): Bacteria > Bacillati > Actinomycetota > Actinomycetes > Micromonosporales > Micromonosporaceae > Micromonospora > Micromonospora sp. USAFONa4. Next base: position 4,580,848 of record NZ_CM170072.1, read on the forward strand.
CTCGACCAGGCTGAACCCGAACGTCTCGGCTCGGGAGGGGTGCACCAGCAGATCGGCCTCGGCGAGGAGCCCGCCGACGCCGGGAACCCGGCCCAGGAACGTCACGCGGCCCTCCAGGCCCAGGTCGCGCGCCTGGTTCTGGAGTAGTTCGCGTTCTTCGCCGTCGCCGGCCAGCGTCAGGTGGTAGGTCTCCGGCAGGAGGGCGAGGGCGGACAGGGCGCAGGAGTGGTTCTTGTACGGACGGAAGGCCGCGGTGGTGAGGAGTTGGATCCTGCGCGGGTCGACGACGTCCCGGGGCGCGACGAACGGGGTGAGCGGCATCGGGTTGGTGATGGTGACGACGGGCTGCTCCGGTGCGAGGTGCCGTACCGTCCTCGCGACGCCCCCCGAGACGGCCACGACGAGCCGGGGCCGCAGCACACCGACCCGGGTGACCCGGGCGAGCGTCCGCACCCTGCGGTCGATGCGCAGCCGCTCCGGGAGCAGGGAGTGTTCCCATGCCACGAAGCTCCTGCCGGACCCGGCGAGCGCCGCGCCCGCCGGCACGCTTCCCCACAGGCCGCTGGCCACGATCTCGACGTCCTTCGGCAGTGCCTGCAACCGTCGGCGCAGCGGCGGCACCGCCTCCATCAGGCGGGTGATCCGGGACCCCAGGCTGAGGGTGTCGATCGGCAGGTCGCCGAGGCCGGCCGGGATCCCCCGCGACATCACGGTCGCCGAGACCTCCACGCCCTGCGCCTTCAGGCCCTGCATGAGCAGCGCGGCCGCCCGCTCCATGCCGTAGAAGGGCTCCAGTTGGGGCAGCACGAAGTGCAGACGCATCAGCGTTCTCCGTCGGTCGGGCGGGCACCGGCGGCGACGCGGGACTTGCGCATCGCCACCCGTTCCAGGGTGGCCCGCGGCACGAGGCCGAGAGCGGCCAGCACCGCGTTACGGGCCGACGGCGGCGAGTTCCGGCGGATGGCGCGCACCATCTCCCGTACGCCCTGCCCGTCGCGGGACTGGAGGGCGTAGCGGAGGGTCTGCGCGGCGATGAAGTCGGAGAAGGTCTCGGGGGACCACACGCCCTCCCACCGCTTGGCCCACTCCCACGACTGGCGCCAGTCGGCACGGGCGGAGATGGAGCCGGGGCTGCCCACGGTGTAGACGGCGGTGGCCTCCTCCACCTGCACGATCCTGGCGCGGGGCAGGCGAGCCGCCCGCACCAGCCAGTCCCAGTCCTGGTGCCGGGGCAGCGTCTCGTCCCACGGGCACCGGGTGGCCAGTTCGTGGGTGGTCACCAGGGTGGAGGTGGGCAGCGACTGGCGGCCGACGCCGAGGTGTCGGCGGCGGAAGAGGTAGTCCTCGGGAAGCATGCCGTCGCTGATCAGCGTTTCCGGGGCGGCGGTCGGCAGGGGAGCGGCGCCGGCCTTGCGTTGCAGGATCCGGGACGACACGACGGGCAGCCAGCCCTCGGCGGCCAGCCGGTCGACCACCGGTACCTGGACCGCCAGCTTCGTCGGGAGCCAGGTGTCGTCGTCGTCCAGGAACGCCACGTGGCTGCCCGGGGCGGCGTGTGCGACCCCGAGGTTACGCGCGTGCGAGCCCCGCCGGCCCCCGCCGGTGCACACGATCTCGTCCACGTGCCCCCGCAGCTCCTGCACGGACGCGGGAACCTCGGCCAGGTCGCAGACGACCACGATGTGTACGGACACCCCCTGCTGCCCCCGCGCCGAGAGCACCGCCTCCGCGATGCTGGGCCTGCCCGTGGTCGGGATCACGACCGAAACGTCCGGCAATTGACTCTCCAAGCACTCGGCGCGCGGTGGACGGCGAGCGCGCACAGGAAACAGCAGACTGTGGGGCCGGGGCAAGGGTGCCCGCGGAATCCCCGGTCGGGTGGGCCGTCGAGGGGACGGCCCCCGCTCAGCGGCTCAGCGACCACCGCCGCGGAAGACTTCGGACACCGTCCGGATCAGCACCTTGGCGTCGAGCCACAGCGACCAGTTCTCGATGTAGTAGTTGTCGAACCGCGCCCGGTCGGAGATCGGGGTGTCACCACGCAGGCCACTGACCTGCGCCAGCCCGGTGAGCCCCACCGCGACCCGGTGACGCATGGCGTAGTTGGGGTACTCGGCCGAGAACTTCTCGACGAAGAACGGCCGCTCGGGCCGGGGCCCGACGACGCTCATGTCGCCCCGCAGGATGTTCCAGAGCTGCGGCAGCTCGTCCAGCGACGTGCGGCGCATGAAACGGCCGATCGGTCCGACGCGTTGGTCGTGCGCGATCGACCAGTTCGTCTGCGACTCGTGCTCGTCGACGGGACGCATCGAGCGGAACTTGATGATGTGGAACGGCTTGCCGTGGCGGCCGATCCGCTCCTGGTAGAAGAAGATGCCCGGGCCGCCGTCGAGAAGCGTCGCGATGGCGCAGAGCAGGAGGACGGGGCTCAGCAGGAGCAACGCGGTGGCGGCGAAGGCGATGTCCGACGCGCGCTTGAGCGCCCAGCGGGGCCCGGACAGCGTGATGTCGCCGACCTTGACGATCGGGATCGCGCCGATGTGGTCGCCGTGCGAACGGGAGCCCCAGAGCCGCGGCACCGCCCACAGGTCGCAGCTCGCGCTGCGGGGCTGGCGGAGGACCTCCATCAGGGTCAGCTCCGGGCAGATCGGGTCGGCGATGATGAGCACGTCGCACTCGACCATCCGCACGAGCGGTTCCAGCTGGTCCAGGGTGCCGATCAGTGGGAGCGCCGCCGGCGTCTGCGGGGGCGTGGAGTCGACGCAGCCGACGAAGCGCAGCCCGTACTGGGGGTAGCGGCGCAACAGCCGGGCCAGTTCCACGGCGATCGGGCCGCTGCCGATGATGATGGCGTTGTGCTCCACCCACCGACGCTTGCGCGCGATGGTGGCGAACTCCCGCGAGAAGGCACGACCGACGAGGACCAGCCCGGCCGCGATGATCACCCCGCGCGCGAACCCGCCCACGTAATCGGCGGAGTCGTGACGCAGCGCCGCGACGATGGTGACCACGGCCGCGGACGCGAGCAACCGTCCGCAGAGGCTCGGCAGCTCGTCGAGGATGCTCACGTGGCGACGGGCCCGGTAGAGCCCGCCTGCCGCGAAGATGGCCACCGTCAGGCCGGCCATGCCCAGCGTCCCGCGCCAGTACTGGTGGCTGAACAGCAGGGGCGCCAGCAGGGCGGCCACGTCGACGGGGGCCGTCATCATCCAGGCCCGCAGCCCCCGGGTGCGCGTGGACGCGCGGGAACTCGCGTACGGCAGCACCGCCGTCACGTCGAGGCCGGGCCGGGGCGCTCCGCTCGCCTGACCGCCTGCCGGTGGCGTGGAGGTGGGCAGCGAACCGGTGGCACCGCCTGTGGCGTCCGCCTCGTCGCTCACCCCCACGGCCATGCCTCGTGCCGCCGCCTCATCGCGCTGCGGTGTCGTGGCGTGGTGGCCCATCGCCTGTTGCCTGGACATGGTTGGTCCTTCCCCGTTGACTGCCCCGGGGCGGCACACGGCGGCTTCGAGGCGAACGAAGGATACGACCGGGGCGGGCGGCCCACCAGAGCCGCATCGGGCAGTCCGACCTCCTACTTTCCGGCGTTGAGGATGTCTGCTACGGCGTCCCGCCGGACCGCGTCGTAGAAGGACCTGGCCTTGTCGGTGTTCGCGAACACGACGCTCTCGCTGCCCACCCGACCGGTGCCCTTCGTCGGGCTGGTGATGAAGCGCAGGTTGTTGCCGCGCAGGCCGCGCAGGTCGGTCGCCATGCTCAGCAGGGACATGTCCTCGTCCACCGACACGGCATTCGACGTGGCCTTGACGAAGGAGTTCAGCCTTCCCGGGTTCGTGACGATGCCTCCGGACACGGCCCGGTCGAGGATGGCCTTGATGACCTGCTGCTGGTGTCGGATGCGGGCGAAGTCCCCGTCGGGGAACTGCTTGCGCTGGCGCGAGTAGTCGAGTGCCGTCTCGCCGTCCATCCGCTGCATCCCCTGCCGGAAGGTACGGAACGGGGGGTGGATCGAGGTGAAGTTCTTCTCCGCGTTGATGTCGATGCCGCCCAGGGCGTCGATGATCTCCTTGAACCCTGCGAAGTCGACCATCATGACGTGGTCGATCCGCACGCTCGTGAACTTCTCGACGGTCTGCACCATCAACGGCACGCCACCCCATGCGTACGCTGCGTTGATCTTCGCGTCCCGGCCGCCCTGGTTGCCCTCCTTGGACCGGGGCACGGCGACCCAGGTGTCCCGGGGGATCGAGATGAGCTGGGCGCTCGACCGGTCCTTCGGCAGGTGGGCCAGGATGATCGTGTCGGTGCGCGAGCCCGACGTGCTCTCCGGGTCGCGGGTGTCGCTGCCCAGGATCAGGATGTTCATCGCGCCCTTGGCCACCGCCTGCGGGCGCCCCGCCTCGGGCACGTCCGCGAACGCGTCGACACGCTCGATGTCCGACTCCACCGAACGCAGGTAGAGCCCACCGGCGATCATGCCACCGCCGCCGAGCAGCGCCACCACCAGCAGGCTGATGAGGGCGACGCGTCGCCACCGGCGACGAGGCTTCGCGTGCTTGCCCGGCTGACGATCGGTCTGGTCGGCGACCGCCTCCGGCTCGACGGACTGTTGTGGAACTGGCATGGCGGCGATGCTACTTATCCGCGAGGACGTGCGCGTACCCTCATCCGGCCGATGGCCGCCCCCGTCCGTGCAGACCCGTCCACCTTGTCATGCGACATCAGGGCCCGAACCTGCCAACCAACTTGTGCGCGGGGTGTGCTCTGCACTACACCTGCTCGCCTGCGGCTGGTAGAACCCTTGCGTGGACGCAACGAAGCTCCGACGGGCCATCGCCCGCACCCGCCTTGCCCCCGTCGCGGCCTTCCCCAAGCGCCTGGCCCGCGTCGCCCGCCACGACGCCAAGGTGCTGCGCACCTCGGCCCGCTGGCTGGTCACCTCGCGCGAGCACCACAACTACACGTACGAGCTGACCAAGCTGAGCCGGCACCACCTCGCCTGGTTCGTCAGCGTGGTCTGCGACGTGCCCGTCAAGCAGGTCCGCGCGTACTTCGCCGAGATCGAGTCGGACGACGTGCTGCGCCGGCACATCGAGTCCGCCACCGCCGGCGCCGCCCGCCGGGGCCTGGCCGACCGGCAGGTCCGCTACGCCCGCCGCATCGGCTGGTACGCCATCGTGCGCGCCACGAAGCCGACGCACGTGGTCGAGACCGGCGTCGACAAGGGACTGGGCAGTTGCGTGCTCGCCGCCGCGCTGCTGCGCAACGCCGCCGAGGGGCAGCCCGGCCGGGTCACCTCGCTGGACATCAACCCGGAGGCCGGCTACCTCGCCCGGACCGCGCCCTGGTCGGAGGTGGTCGACCTGGTGATCGGCGACTCGATCGCCTCCATCGCCGCGCTGGACCGGCCGGTCGACCTCTTCCTGCACGACAGCGACCACAGCCGGGCCCACGAGAAGCGCGAGTTCGAGGCGGTCGAGGGCAGGCTGGCGCCGGGCGCGATCCTGCTCACCGACAACGTCACCGCCACCAACGTGCTCGCCGAGCACGCCGAGCGCACCGGCCGACGCTTCCTCGCCTACCGGGAGACCCCCGCCAACCACTGGTACCCGGGGGACGGCATCGGCGTCGCCTGGTGATCGCGGTCGTGCGGGCCGGGTCGGCGCGAGATGCCGGAGGTCCTCGACCAGCCGGGGCGCGCTGAGCGGGCGTCCCACGCGACGACGCCGGCACGGGAGCAGGCGGGGGCGACGGTCGCGCGCGGGCCGTGGCAGGGTGGTCGGATGCGGTTGAGCGCCATCCACACGTACCCCGTCAAGGGTTGTCGCCGGCTCGACCACGACGTCGCGGGCGTCGAGCCGTGGGGCCTGGCCGGCGACCGCCGCTGGATGATCGTCGACGCGGACGGCGTCGGCGTCACCCAGCGGGAGACCACGCGCCTGGTCGGCCTGCACGCCACGCCCCACGACGGCGGCCTGCTGCTGCGCGCCGAGGGGCACGACGACCTGGCCGTGCCCGAGCCCGTCGGCGGCGAACCCGTCGCGGTGCGGACCTTCCGCAACCGCAAGCTGCCGGTGCCGGCGCTCCCCGCCGGGCCGGCGGCCGACGCCTGGATCGGCGCGCTCCTGGGCCGCGCCGTCCGGCTGGTCTGGCTCGCCCGACCGACCCGGCACATCCCGCCGGGGGACCGGGAGCACGACACCGGTGAACAGGTCAGCTTCGCCGACGCCTACCCGCTGCTGCTGGCCACCGCCGCCTCGCTCGACGCGCTCAACGGGTGGCTCGCCGAGGCCGGCGAGGAGCCCGTGCCGATGGCGCGGTTCCGCCCCAACCTGGTGGTGGAGGGCGCGCCGGCCTGGGCCGAGGACGACTGGGTCGGCCGCCGGCTGCGCATCGGCGCCGCCCGCTTCCGCGCCGCCGGGCCGTGCGACCGCTGCGTGGTCACCACCACCGACCAGGAGACGGGGGTACGCGGGAAGGAACCCCTGCGCACCCTCGCCCGGCACCGCAAGGTCGACCAGAAACTCCTCTTCGGTCTGCACCTGGTTCCTGAGGCGACGGGCAGGATCGCGGTGGGTGACCTGCTCGTGCCGGATTCCTCCTCGTGAGGTGGGTGCGCGGCCGGGCTCTGCCGCACCACGTCTGCGGGTCCGCGCCGGCGGTGTCGAGGCGATCGCGGCGGTGACGCTGTGGGCGAGTGTCGATCTGCGGCGACAACCCCGGCGTCTCCCTTCCCCGGTGGGGAGGGCGATTCTGGCGGCGATCGACGGGGCAGCGGCGTTGTCGGGCGTGCTCTAAGGTCGGAATCCTGCGGCGATCGCAGCTTGTACCGAGGCTTCACGGGGGGCCTCTGAGACTCATGTGCATCGATAGGATGGTCGTAGCTTCTCCCCGGAGCGTCCGTCGCCCACTTTGGACCGCGGGCGTCGCGACGACGGCGGCAACGCCAGTCACCGTTCCTGTCGGGCCATGTTCCAGGTAAGCGAGGTCATGAGTGAAGAACTTTCGGGCGTTGCTCGTCACCGGATTGGTCGCCGGTGTCGCCGTCGCCGGCGGCATGACGCTGGTCTCCGGCGCCGCCAGCGCGGCCTTGGAGGACACGCCGCCCTCGATCGAGGAGGACTTCAGCTATCCGGGGGCCGCCCAGATCGAAGCCAGCGATGGCATCAAGTTGATCAAGGGTGACGGCAAGATCATCTTTGCCGACTGCGTGGCCAACGCCACCAACCAGATCATCGTCCGGAGCTACGCGAGGCTCAGCGGATACTGCTTCACGGTCAAGGGCGCACCTGGCTACCTGACTCTGGAGATCTCGGATGTCTACCAGATCCGTGGTGACAGTCACACGGCATCCGCCACGGTGAGCGTGGACGGCGAATCCGAGACGGTCGCCCTTCCCAAGAACGGTTGGGTCGGTGTCGGGGTGGGAGAGGATGACACCCTGCCCCCTGCCGTCCTGCTTGAGCTGCGTGTCACGGGCTGATTCCCGCAGCCGGTCGGTGTCCTGAACCCCGGGTTGCTCGCCGGGTGGCACCGCCCGCTGTTCCGCGCGGGGCTCCGCTGGTCTGGAGCCCCGCGCGTTTCGGCTCAGCGCCCGGGTGCCGGCGGGGCGGTCAGGTCCAGCCACATGAGGATCTCGTCGCGGTCGTCGCCGGGGGCGACCCGCAGCGCGCCGGGCAGTCGACCGATCTCCCGGTAACCGAGGCCCCGGTAGAACCGGTCGAGCCCCAGGCCGTCCCGGACGGTCACGTGCAGCGCCTCCCACGCCATCCCGCGGCCGAGGCGCTCGGCCTCGCGCATCAGCGCGGCGCCGTACCCGTTGCCCTGGGTGTCCGGGTGGACCATCACCCGCTTCAGCACGCACCAGTGCGCCTTCAGGTCGAACCGGTTGTCGCAGAAGATCAGCGCGGCGACGGGCCGCTCGCCCGAATACCCCACGAGGAGGCGGTCCGGGCCCTCCGCGATGCCGGCGAAGGTGGGGTCCGCGGTGTGCCGGACGTCGGCGACGGTGACCGGTGGCACGAAGCCGACCGCCCCGCCGGCGTTGGTGACGTCGACCCAGAGGGCGACGATCCGTTCCCGCAACTCGGGGGTCAGCTCGGGATCGAGGACGAAGCGCAGGCTCACCCGGTAATCCTGACCGCGCGGGCCCCGCGCCGACCCGCGATCGTGACGCGCGCGACAGGGCGCTCGGTGCGGGAGGGGGGATTCGAACCCCCACGTCCTTTCGGACAATAGGACCTAAACCTACCGCGGCTGCCGTTACGCCACTCCCGCCGACCCGCTGAGTCTAGAGTGTCGCGCCGCACCGGTGGTGGGCTCGGTCCCGGCGCGGGCGGCGACCTCAGTCCAGCCCGAGATCCCGGCGCAGCTTGGCGACGTGGCCGGTGGCCTTCACGTTGTAGAGCGCGCGCTCGATCTTGCCGTCCGCGTCGATGACGAAGGTCGAGCGGATCACGCCGGTCACCGTCCTGCCGTACGACTGCTTCTCGCCGTACGCGCCGTAGGCGCTCAGCACGGCCTTATCGGTGTCGGCGACCAGCGGGAAGGTGATGGCGTCGCGCTCGCGGAACTTCGCCAGCTTCTCCGGCTTGTCGGGCGAGATCCCGACGACCTCGTAGCCGGCGGCCTGGAGTGAGGCGAGCGAGTCGCGGAAGTCGCAGGCCTGCTTGGTGCAGCCGGGCGTCATGGCCGCCGGGTAGGCGTAGAGCACGACCTTACGGCCGCGCAGGCCGGTCAGCGAGAGCGTCTCACCGGTGTCGGTGGGGAGGCTGAACTCGGGCGCGGGGTCACCGGGGGAGAGGCGGTCGGGCGCGGTCATGGCACGACCCTACCGCCGGCCCCGGCCCTTCCCGGACGGCACGCCGACCCCGACCGCAACGCGTCCCCGCCGCCTCCGGGGCGGCGCGCCGACCGACCGGAACGCCGCCCCGGCCGGCACGCAGAGTCGGCGGCGGACGCGCAATCGGGCGTACGCCAGTTGCCAACTATTGGCAACAGCCAACCTCGGGAAATAGGCTGACGTCAACGGCCAGGCCTGGCCGGGCGACGCGTGGGAGGCCGCGTGGAGAACCTGGCGATGCACATCTCGAACGGGATCGTCGACGGTCCCGTCGCGGCGGTCTTCGCGGCGGTGGCGCTGGCCGCGATGGCGTTCTGCGTCCTGCGCGGCAGGCGTGACCTGGACGACCGGTTGGCCCCGATGGCCGGGCTCGTGGCGGCCTTCATCTTCGCCGTGCAGATGCTCAACTTCCCGATCTTCACCGCGGGCGTCAGCGGTCACCTGCTCGGCGGGGCGCTCGCCGCGATGCTGGTCGGTCCGTGGGTCGGCGCGCTCTGCGTGGCCGTGGTGCTGGTCGTGCAGGCGCTCGTCTTCGGCGACGGCGGCGTAGCCATGCTCGGGCTCAACATCACCAACATGGCCGTGCTCGGCACCGCCGCGGCGTACCTGCTGATCGCGCTGCTGCTGCGGGTGCTGCCGCGCACCCCGGCCGGCCTGGGCGTGACCGCCTTCGTCTCCGCGCTGGTCAGCGTGGTGGTCGCGTCGATGGGCTTCGTGCTCCAGTACCAGCTCGGCGGCACCACCGACCTCGGCGGCAACCTGGGCGGCCTGGCCGGCACGATGGCCGGCGTGCACCTGCTGATCGGCATCGGCGAGGGCCTGATCACCGCGACCACGGTGGTCACCGTCGCGAAGGTCCGGCCCGATCTCGTCTACGCGCTGCGCGGGCTGCGCGCGGCGTCCACGCCCGCCGTCCCGGCCGTCGGAGGTGTCCGGTGAGGAAGCGTTCCTGGGGGTTCGTCGTCGGCGGGCTGCTGGTGGCCCTGCTCCTCGCCGGGGTGGTCAGCAACTTCGCCTCGTCCCACCCCGACGGGCTGGACTCGTCGCTGCGCGAGGGCTGCACCTTCGACGCCGACGACAACATCACCGGCGGCAGCTGCCCCGCCCAGCGGGAGCGCGAACACGAGGTCGGCGGGCCGCTGGCCGACTACGGGGTGGCGGGGATCGACAACGAGTTCCTCTCCACCGGCCTGTCCGGCGTCCTCGGCGTGCTGCTCACCTTCGCGGTGGCCGGCGGGGCGTTCTGGCTGGTCCGCCGCCGCGACCCCCGGGACGAGGACGCGGCCGGGGGCGCCCGTACCCCCGTCGGGGCGTCGGGCCGGGAGTAGCGACCGGATGGGCGCCGGGCACGCGCACGTGCTGTACCGGGACGCCTCGTCACCGGTGCACCGCCTTCCGCCCGAGGTCAAGGTCGCGGCGATGGTGGCGTTCACCCTCGCCGTGGTCGGCACCCCGCGCGAGGCCTTCTGGGCCTTCGGCGCGTACGCCCTGCTGGTCGCGGCGGTGGCGGCGCTGGCCCGGGTGGGGCCCGGCTGGCTGCTGCGCCGGTCGCTGATCGAGCTGCCGTTCGTGCTGTTCGCGGTGGCGCTGCCGTTCCTCGGCGCCGGTGAGCGGGTCGAGGTGCTCGGCCTGAGCCTGTCGTCCGACGGGCTGCTCGGGGCGTGGAACATCGTCGCCAAGGGCACCCTCGGCGTGCTCGCCTCGCTGCTGCTCGCCGCGACGACCACGACCCGGGACCTGATCGTCGGCCTGGACCGGCTGCGCTGCCCGCAGATCCTCACCCAGATCGCCACGTTCATGCTGCGCTACCTGGACGTGCTGGTCGGCGAGGCCCGCCGGATGCGGGTGGCGCGGATGTCCCGGGGCGACGATCCGCGCTTCCTGTGGCAGTTGCGCGGCTTCGCGACCGGCGTCGGCGCGCTCTTCCTGCGCGCGTTCGAACGCGGCGAGCGGGTCTACCTGGCGATGCTGTCGCGCGGCTACACCGGGCGGATGCCGGCGGTGTGGCAGGGCGCGGGTGCGGCGACCGCCGGGCAGTGGCTGGTCGCGGCCACCGTGCCGGCCCTGGCGGCCGGCATCGCCGCCACGGCCGTCGTGCTGACATGATCGGAGCCGTGCAGACGGCCCTCTCCCTGGACGTTCGTGGTGTCCGCTACGCGTACCCGGACGGGCACGTCGCCCTGCACGGGGTGGACCTGACCGTGCCGCGCGGCGACCGGGTGGCGCTGCTCGGCCCCAACGGCGCCGGGAAGACCACGCTGGTGCTGCACCTCAACGGCATCCTCACCCCGGCCGAGGGGAGCGTGAGCGTCGGCGGGCTGGCCGTCAGCCAGGACCGGGCCACGCTCGCCGAGGTACGCCGCCGGGTGGGCATCGTCTTCCAGGACCCGGACGACCAGCTCTTCCTGCCCACGGTCGCCGAGGACGTGGCGTTCGGGCCGGCCAACCTTGGCCTGCGCGGGGCGGAGCTGTCCGCCCGGGTGGACGAGGCCCTCGCCGCCGTCGGGATGGGCGAGCACCGGGACCGCGCGCCGCACCACCTCTCCTTCGGGCAGCGGCGCCGCGTGGCGGTGGCCACCGTGCTCGCCATGCACCCGGAGATCCTCGTCCTCGACGAGCCGTCGTCCAACCTCGATCCGGCGGCCCGCCGCGAGCTGGCGGGGATCCTGCGCGCCCTGCCGGTGACGCTGCTGATGGTCACCCACGACCTGCCGTACGCCCTGGAACTCTGCGACCGCTCGGTCATCCTGGACGCCGGCCGCATCGTCGCCGACGCCCCCACGGCCGATCTCCTGGCGGACGCCGACCGCCTCGCCCGCCACCGCCTCGAACTCCCCCGAGGCTTCACCCCTACCCCCCGCTAACACCCCCGCGCCCCACCCCCGAGGCGTCGATCATGCACTCATGGCGCCCGATCAAACCCCTTCTGCTCCGGTTCGTCCCCCACCACAACTCCATGATCGACGCTTGGGGCGGGGGTGGGGGGCGGGGCGGGGGTGGGAGGGGGAGTGGGGGTGGGGCGGGCGGCGTGGAGGCGGAGGGCGCCGGCTGCCGTGGCGCCGGCGCCGGCGACGAGGATCAGGGCGACCAGGATCCGGGCCGTCGTCGCCGGCCACGGCACGGGGGCGACACCGCGGGCGAAGACGGCGGCGTTGGCCACCCCGGCGAAGAGCGCCAGGCAGGCCCCGGCCAGCGCCAGCGCGAAGTCGGCGGCCGGCCGGCGGGCCAGCGCGAACACCCCCGCGGCGACGGCGCCGAGCCCGGTCAGCAGCGCCCAGACCTGCCCGCCGAGCAGGCCGGTCAGCACCCCGCCCACGCCCCGTGCGCCAGCGTCCACCTCCCGGCCCACGGTGAACACCACCGCGGCCACCCCGCCGACGACCAGCAGCCCGCCGAGCCCGGCCAGCGCCCGCGCGCCCGGCCCGGAGCGGGCCGGCAACAGCCCGAGAGCCCCCACGGCCAGCAGCCCGACCGTGGCGAGCACCCACCAGACGTACGCGTCCGGCGGCGGCACCCAGTCGAGGGTGCCGCGGATCTCCCCCGTCCCGGTGTCGGTGCGCAGCGGCACCGTCCAGTCCCGTACCCGGTGCTCCCGGTCCGGGGCGGCGCGCACCTGCGGCGGCGGTGCCGACTCCCGCCAGAGTGCCCGCTGGTCGTGCCAGCGCGCTGTGGCGGAGTCGTCGACGCGCCGCCAGTCCGGTGCGGCGGCGGGGTTCGCCTCGGCCGGCAGCCGCGTGTCCCCGGCGATGGTCCGGTTCAGGTACGTCGCGGGGGATCGGACGTTCTCGTACACGCCGTCGGGGCCGACCCGCAGGTAGGGCTCGCCGGAGTAGCCGAGCACCTCGACGGCGCGGTCGCCGGTGTTGGTCAGCTCCAGCCGCGCGCCCGCCTCGATCACCCGTACGCTCAGTCCGGGGCGGGCCGGGGCGACGGTGGTCACCTCGGTGCGGTAGTCGGTGCCGTCGGGAGCGTCCGCGCCGTGCGCGGCGGCCGGGGCGGCGAACGCGACAGTCGCCGTCAGCGTGCCGGCGAGCACCAGGCCGGCGCGGGTCACCAGGTCGCGGATCACCTGCCGGCCGCCTCCACCGCCGACTTGATCCCCTCCGGGCTGCGGTCGGCGATCTCCTCGCCGTCGACCAGGATCGTCGGGGTGCCGGTGATGTTGGCCTTGCTGGCCTCCTGCGTCACGTGCTCGGTCCACGGCTTGAAGGTGCCCTCCCGCAGGCAGGAGGCGAAGCCGTCCCGGTCGAGGCCGGCGCCCGCCGCGATGTCGGCCAGTTCCCCGTCGCTGAGCCCCGCGCCGCCCTCCGGCGGCTGCCGGTCGAACAGCGCCTTGGCGTACTCCCGGTATCGGCCGCCCTCCGCCGCGCAGCCGGAGGCGGCCGAGGAGCGGGTCGAGTACTGGGTGCTGGAGAAGCGGTTCAGGTACGCCACCGGGTGGTAGACGACCCGCACCTTGCCCTCGCTGATCAGCTGGTCGAGGGTTGGGCCGCTGGCCTGCTCGAACTGCTTGCAGGCCGGGCAGAGGAAGTCCTCGTAGACGTCGATGGTGACCGGGCCCGAGCCGGCGACGACCCCGGTGCCGGCCTCGGTCGAGCCGGTCGGCGCGGTGAAGTCGTCGGAACGCTGGCTGGAGTAGACGCTCCAGCCGATCAGGCCGGCGACGACCAGGACGGTCACGGCGGCCACGGAGACCCAGAGCGTCCGCTTGCGCCGCCGCTCCCGGGCCAACTGCTCGCGGACCACCCGGGCGGAGCCCTTCTGCCCCTTGCGACTACTCATCCTCGTCCTCCACGGATGCGTCCCCCGCCAGCCAGCCGTCCACCGAGACGGGGGTGCGGGGCCAGATCAGCAGGAACCCGGCCAGCGCCAGGAATCCCAGGTCCCGGAGGATCTCCGGGAGGTAGCTCGGGCTCTGGCCCTCGGCGAGCTCCCCGCCGGCGCCGAAGCAGCCGCAGTCGATGGCGAGGCCCCGGCTCCAGGCCGAGACGATGCCGACGATGAAGACCACCAGCAGCGCCGCGGACACCCCGGCGGAGAGCCGGGTGGCCAGGCCGAGGAGCAGCAGCAGGCCCAGCGCCAGCTCGACGAAGGGCAGCGCCGCGCCGATCACCGTGGCGAGGTCGTACGGCATGACCTGGTAGGCGTTGACGGCGCGGCCGGAGGCGGCCAGGTCTCCGACCTTGCTGCCGCCGGCGACGAGCCACACGGCGGCCAGGCCCAGCCGGACGGCGACCCCGATCCAGGGGCGGACGGCGGGCCAGCGGGCGACCCGGGTGTGCGGTGCGGTCACGATCATTGGTCGTCCCGTCCCCGGCGGAAGTTCCCGCCTCATCCGGCGAGGGCGTCGCCGACCGCCTCGACGAGGTCGTTGCGGGCCCGGGCCACCCGCGAGCGGATGGTGCCCACGGGCACCCCCTCCACGGCGGCGGCCTCGGCGTACGACAGGCCGAGCAGTTGGGTGAGCACGAACGCCGCGCGGCGCTCGGCGGGCAGCCGGCGGACCAGGTCGGCGGCGCCGAGTTGGCCGGCGGGGTCCGGGTGCGGCCGGTCGGTCCAGGCGTCGGCGGCGAGCCGCTCGCCGAGCCGGCGGCGGCGCACGACGGTGCGCAGGTGGTCGGCGCAGGCCCGGCGGGCGATGCCCAGCAGCCAGGTGCGGGCGCTGGAGCGGCCCTCGAACGCCGGCAGCGCCCGGAACGCCCGCAGGTAGGTGTCCTGGGTCAGGTCGTCGGCGCTGTCCGGATCGACAAGCGCGGCGGTGAAGCGCCACACCTCGGCCTGGGTCAGCCGGACGAAGGCGGCCTGGGCGACGGGGTCCCCGTCGCGGGCGGCCAGCGCCCACTCGGTCGCCGACTCCCGCGCAGCGACGCCCGCGTCACCGGTCGGACTGGCGGCGGGGGTCTCGCGCGGGGCGGGGATCACGACAGTCCAGGTTACGCGGCGTGGCCGGGCCGGGGAGGGTCCTTCGACCCTTCCATGGCCTGCGCCACCCCGGGAACTAAACCGGTGCGTCGCACGACTATCCCCACATGACATGCGACGACGTACGCGCGGCGCTGTCGGCGCGGCTGGACGGCGAGGACCCGCTGGCGGCGCCGGCGGTGCTGGACGCGCACGCGGAGAGCTGCCCCGGCTGCCGGGCCTGGCTGACCCGTGCCGAGCAGGTCACCCGGCTGGTCCGGGTGCAGGCGGTGGCGGTGCCCGACCTGACCGCGTCGGTGCTGGCGGCGGTCGCCGCCGATTCGCTGGCGGCCGGACGCACCCGGGCCGCGGCCAGGGCGGCCCGCCGTCAGGTGCTGCGGGTGGCGGTCGCGGTGGCCGCGGTCGCCCAGCTGGCGATCGCCCTGCCCGTCCTGCTGGCCGGGCTGGGCGTGACCGTCGACCCGCACACGAGCCGCGAGATGGCCTCCTTCGACGTGGCGCTGGCCGTCGGCTTCGCGCTGGCCGCGTGGCGACCCGAGCGGGCCCGGGCGTTCGTGCCGGTGGCGCTGGTGCTGGCGGTCTGCCTGGCCGGCACCAGCGCGGTGGACATCGCCAACTCGACGACCGCGCTGGTGCACGAGGTCGGGCACCTGGCCGCCGTGGTGCAGGCGGGGCTGCTGTGGGCGCTGGGACGGGTCAGCGACGAGGCGGACCGCCGGCCGTCGACCGCACTCCTGGCCCGTCATGGCTGACGTCGCCCCGGGCGGGCCGGCCCGGCGGGTCCCGGCGGCGTCGGGCGTGGTCGGAGTCGTCCCGGGCGGGCGGGTTCCGGCGGCGCGGGGCATGGTCGGAGTCGCGCCGGACCGGTCGGATTCGAGAGCATTGCCGGCATGAGTGTCGCCATCCGCCGCCCGATCGCCCGGCTGCTCGCCGTCGCCGGCCTGCTGGTCACCGTCGTCGCCCTGCTGATCGCCCCCGCCGGCCCCGCCAGCGCCCACGCGGTGCTGGTGAGCAGCAGCCCCATCGCCTCGGCCGTGGTGTCGAACGCGCCGGCGGAGGTCGTGCTCACGTTCAGCGAGCCCGTGCGCAAGGTGACCGGCAAGATCCGGGTGATCGCACCGGACGGCTCCCGCGCCGACCGCGGCGAACCGACCTTCGAGGGCACCGTGGTCACCGTGCCGGTCGATCCCGCCGGGGCGCGCGGCACCTACCTGGTCAGCTACCGGGTCATCTCCTCCGACAGCCACCCCGTCTCGGGCGCGTTCACCTACTCCGTCGGCGCGCCCTCGACGCCCCCGGTCGACAGCGGGGACGACAGCCGGGCCGACCCGGTCGTCAGCAACGCGGTCAAGGTCGCCAAGTACGCCGGCTACGCCGGCCTGCTGCTGCTCGTCGGACCGACGCTGGTGCTCGCCGCCCTCTGGCCCCGGCGGCTGCCCCGGCGCGGCCCGGCCCGCCTGGCCTGGGCCGGGCTCGGCCTGCTGGCGGTCTCCACGGTGGCGAACCTCCTGCTCCAGGTGCCCTACACCGCCGGCGGCGGCGTGTTCGACGTCACCGGCGAGGGGCTGAGCGACGTGCTGGGCAGCTCCTTCGGCGCCGCGCACCTGGTCCGGCTGGGCCTGTTGGCTGCGGCGGCGTTCCTGCTCCGGCCCCTGATGGCGGGGCCGGTCGAGCGGAGCGATCTGGTCATCCTCGGCGTGCTCGGGGCGGCGGCGCTGGTGACCTGGCCGCTGGCCGGGCACCCGGCGGCCTCGCCCGCCCCGGCGGTCTCCGTGGTCGTCGACGCCGTCCACCTGGGCGGCATGGCGGTCTGGATGGGCGGGCTGGTGATGCTCGCCGTCTTCCTGCTGACCCGGGCCGACGAGCGGGAGCTGGGCGCGATCCTGCCGATCTGGTCGCGCTGGGCGGCGCTGGCCGTCTCGGCGCTGCTGCTCGCCGGCACCGTCCAGGCGCTGATCGAGGTGGCCACCCTCCGCGCGCTTGTCGACACCACCTACGGCCGGCTGGTGCTGGGCAAGATCGGGCTCTTCGCGCTGGTGATCGCGGTGGCCGCGTACTCCCGGCAGCTGGTGCGCCGGCGCACCGCGGCCGGCCGGCCGACGTCGATGCGGCGGGCGGTCTGGGCGGAGCTGGCGATCACGGCGGTGGTCCTCGGCCTGTCCGCCGTCCTGGTGCAGACCACCCCGGCCCGCACCGCCGGCGCCGACGTGGCCGGCGCGCCGGGCCGCTTCTTCTCCACGACGCTGTCCAGCCCGAACTACGACCTCCAGATCGAGCTGGACCCGGCCGAGCGGGGCAACAACACCGTGCACTTCTACGCGTACACGAAGGACAACCGGCCCCAGCCGGTGGTGGAGTGGCGGGCCACGGTCGCCCTGCCGGCGGCGGGGATCGAAGCGATCCAGGTCCCGCTGCTGCCGCTGACCGACAACCACGCCACCGGCGAGATCAACTTCCCGGCTGCGGGGGAGTGGCAGTTGCGCATCACGGCCCGCACCTCGGACATCGACCAGGCCACGGTGACCACCACCGTGCCGATCAGGTAACAGGAAGGCTCGCACCATGATCCGTCACCGGCGTACCGCAAGCGCCGCCGCCGCCCTGGCGCTCGGCGCCGTCGCCACCGCCGTCCTCGGCTTCGCGGCGCCCGCCTCGGCCCACGTCACGGTCAACCCGCAGGAGGCGACCCAGGGCGGCTACGGCCGGTTCGCCTTCCGGGTGCCGAACGAGAGCGATACGGCCTCCACCACGAAGCTGGAGGTCGTGCTGCCGGAGAACGCGCCCGTCGGCTCCGTGTCGACCATGCCGGTACCCGGCTGGACGGTGGCGGTGGAGAAGCGCAAGGTGGACCCGCCGGTCGAGGTGCACGGCAGCCAGCTCAGCGAGGTCGTCTCCAAGCTCACCTGGACGGCCACCGGGAGCGCGGCGGTCAAGCCCGGCCAGTTCCAGGAGTTCCCGGTGTCGATGGGGCCGCTGCCGCAGGTCGAGACGATGGTCTTCAAGACCTTGCAGACCTACTCCGACGGCAACGTGCAGCGGTGGATCGAGGAGCCGCTCCCCGGCGGCGAGGAGCCGGAGAACCCCGCCCCGGTGCTCACCCTCACGGCGGCCTCGCCGTCGACCGCCCCCACCGGCACCGCCGCGCCGCAGGCCGCCGGCGACGACGACGATGACGACGCCGGGAGCGACGACGTGGCCACCGGGCTCGCGGTCGCCGGCCTGGTCGCCGGCGTGGGTGGCCTGCTGCTCGGCGGGCTCGCGTTCTCGCGTACGCGGCGGGCGCCGACGTCGCAGGAGTGACCTGGTCGTACCGCTCCGCCGGCCCGTCGGACCATCCGGCGGGCCGGCTGCTTTCCTGGCCCCGTGCCGTGGATATCCGCTGCTGGCTCGCCCCACGTCGGTAAGGTCGGCCGGGTATCCGGCTACGGAGGGGGACGGAACGAATGCGGATCGTGCGGGCGCTCGCCGCCATGCTGCTGCTGACGGTCGGGATCACGGCGCTGCTCGCCGGTGGGGCGCTCACGCTGCTCGCCCGGCAGGCCGACCCGGGTGGCGCCTTCAGCGCCCGGTTCGAGACCGTGCAGACCCCGGGTCACGCGATGGTCGTTCGGGACGTCGACGAGCTGCTGCGGGCCGAGGCGCCGTTCACCCGCGCCGGGCAGGCCCGACTCCGGCTGGACGCGCGGACGCCCGACGGCCCGGCCTTCGTCGGGCTGGCACCCGCCGACGAGGTGCGGCGCTGGCTCGAGCCGGTTGCGCATGCCGAGGTGCGCCGGGTGGCGCTGGCCCGGGGGCCGCTGCCGGTCCGGTTGCAGCCCGCCGGCCCCGCGCCGTCCGCCGGCCCCGCGCCGTCGGTCGCGCCGATCAACCAGCCCTTCTGGGTACGCGAGGGCATCGGCGCGCTGGAGTGGACCCCGGCGGAGCTGGCAGACCGGCGGCTGAGCCTGGTGGTGATGCGTCCCGATGGGCGGGCCGACCTGAGCCTGGAACTGCGCGCGGGGCTGCGCGCCGGCTGGACCGCCCCGGCGACCGCCGGGCTACTGGCCGGCGGGGTGCTGGCGGTGGCGCTGGCCCTGCTCCTGCTGCGCCCGGTGCGGCCCCGCGAGGTGGTCTTCGTGGTCGAGCCGGACCAGGTGCCGGTGCTCGCCGGCCGCCTCGGGGTGACCTCGCTCGCCGGCCTCGGCGCGCAACCGACCCGGGACAGCGACCGGTCGCGCGTCGCCGGGCGTCAGCTCGCCTCGGTCGGCGCCGCCCCCACGGGGGCCCGGCCGGCGATCGGGCCGGTGCCCGCCCGCCGCCCCGCGACGCTCGCCGACCTCGCCGGAGGCGACCCGGCGCTGCGGCCGCCCGAGGTGAACCTCACCCTGGCCTGGCCGCTGGCCGCCCCCGAGGAGACGGCCGACCCGGTCTCCGCAGCGGACCGCCGCCGCCCCGCCGCTTCCGGCACCGGCACTCCTGATGCTGGCGCTTCCGATGCCGCCGCTTCCGATGCCGGCACTCCCGGTGCCGGCACTCGCGGCGCTGGCACTTCCGGCACTCCCGGCGCTGGCGTTTCCGAGGCCGGTGCCTCCCGCGCCGGCCGGCAGTCGCCCGACGATCCGCGCTGACCCGCGTCCGGCCTCCGCCCCGTGCCGGCATCCCACCCGGGGGCCGGACGGCGGGCGGCCCTCCGCGCTGCCGACGCGGAGGGCCGCCCTCACCGGGGGATCGGTGCTACCCGAGAGACGTCTGAGGTAGTTGCGACCAGATTAGCCATGAAGGGCGCTACTTGGGAAGACTGTCCATTTCCCGCGACCTGCGGCACTCCCGCCGCACCGGCAGGGTCACCAGCAGCAGCAGGCTCAGCAGCACGTACGTGTTGCGCACCAGGAACTCGCCCGGCGAGTCCGTACGCACCGGGGCGATGCCCCAGTCGTGGAAGGTCACCACCCCGTACACGATGAGGGCGGAGGTGCCGACGGCGAGTGCCGCCAGCAGACGTCGCCGACGGGCGCCCTCGCCGGTGGTGGCGTCGGCGCTCAGCGCCGCGTCCGTCAGCACGACCACCGCCGGGATGAACCAGTAGATGTGGTGGGTCCAGGTGATGGGGCTGACCAGCGAGCCGACCAGTCCGGTCAGGGCCAGGCCGGTGAGCGTGTCCCCGGCGCGGGCGGCCCGCGCGGCGCGCCACAGCCCGTACCCGGCGACGGCCGCCACCAGCAGCAGCCAGAGCAGCTGGTGGGGCTTCTCCGGCGCGGTGATGCGGCTGAGCAGGCCGAACAGCGACTGGTTGCCGGTGTAGTCGGTGCGGCCGACCCGGTCGGTCGCCCACAGCTCGTGGGTCCAGAACCGCCACGAGTCGCGCGGCGCGACCGCGGCGGCGAGCAGGGTCGCGGCGGCGGCCGTCGCGCTCGCCACCGCCGCCGCCCGCCACCGGCGGGTGGCCAGCAGGTAGACGATGAAGATGCCAGGGAAGAGCTTGAGCGCCGTCGCCAGCCCGACGCCCACGCCGGCCCACCGGCTCGCCCGGGGTACGGCGAAGAGCAGGTCCGCCAGGATCAGCACGACCAGCAGCATGTTGATCTGACCGAAGGTGATCGTCTCGCGGGTGCTCTCGACGGCCAGCACCAGCAGGACCGCCACGGTGAGGCTGAACACACGGGGCAACCCGTGCCGGGCGATCACCGGCGCGAGCAGCCACCGGGTCGTGACCACCACCGCCAGGCCCGTCAGGATCGTGAAGATCGCCACGGTGGCGCCCAGCGGCAGCAGCGCGAACGGGCGCAGCAGCAGCGCGCTGAAGGGCGGGTAGGTGAAGTAGAGCTCGCCCTGCACCCGGTCGGGCTGCACGTAGTCGTAGAGCGGGTTCCCGGCCGCCCACCAGTCCATCGCCCGCATGTAGATCTTCAGGTCGAAGAAGTCGTGCACCATGCCGGGCAGGTAGAGCGCCGGCAGCACGGCGGCCAGCGCCAGCAGGGTGACGAGCCGACGGACCGTACGGCCACCGGGATCGTCGTCGGTGACGGCGGGCGGTGCGGCGGGTTCGGCTGGCACGGAGGAAACCCTAGCGGTCACCGCGTGCCCCGGTGCGCGGGCGCGCGGCCGGGTGGGCTGCGCGTAGGCTGTCCCGGTGGCTGATCTTCTCGTCTGGATCGACTGTGAGATGACCGGGTTGGACCTCGGCAGGGACAAGCTGATCGAGGTCGCCGCGCTCGTCACGGATCCCGACCTCAACGTGCTCGGGGACGGCGTCGACGTGGTGATCCACGCCGACGAGGCGGCGCTGGAGGCGATGCCCGAGATCGTGGCGACGATGCACGCCAAGTCGGGGCTGACCGAGGAGGTCCGGCGCTCCACGGTGACCCTCGCCGAGGCCGAGGACATGGTCCTGGACTACGTGGCCAGCCACGTGAAGGATCCGCGTACGGCCCCGCTGTGCGGCAACTCGATCGCCACCGACCGGGGCTTCATCACCCGGGACATGCCCCGCCTCGACGCGCACCTGCACTACCGGATGATCGACGTCTCGTCGATCAAGGAGCTGTGCCGCCGCTGGTACCCCCGGGTGTACTTCGGCCAGCCCCAGAAGGGGCTCGCGCACCGGGCCCTGGCCGACATCCGGGAGAGCATCCGGGAGTTGGAGTACTACCGGCGGACCCTCTTTGTGCCCCTGCCCGGGCCGGACGTGGAGACCGCCAAGGCAATTGCCGCCGGCCTCTGAGCCGCCGGGCACGATCGCGCCGGGCGGAACCCGCTGGACGCGGCGGGCGGGGGTGGGGCTATTATTGGTCCGCACCCCGCCCGGGGCGATCGACCGGGCGTGGATCCATCGGGTGTGAACGGCATGGTGGCTGTAGCTCAGTTGGCAGAGCACCGGGTTGTGGTCCCGGTTGTCGTGGGTTCAATTCCCATCAGTCACCCGGTTACCGAAGGCCCCCTCCTCGCGGAGGGGGCCTTCGGCGTTGCGGGGCTCAGGTGGTCGGGGTGACCGTGGGCTCGCCGGTCTGCTCCGGGGCGGCCTCGGTCGGCGGCTCGTACGGCAGGGCGCTGCCCTTGACGTACTGCTCCCAGCTCATGTTCCAGTCGGTCCAGCCGTTGCCGTTCTGGAGCTTGCGCTCCGTGCCCTTGACCGTGATCGGGTCGCCGACGCGGGTGTTGGCGAACAGCCAGGCGCCGTTGGCCATCGAGACGTTCACGCAGCCGTGCGAGACGTTCACCCGGCCCTGCTGCCCTTCCGACCAGGGGGCGGCGTGGATGAACTCGCCGCCCCAGGTCAGCCGCTGGGCGTAGTCGATCTTGGTGCGGTAGCCCTCCTCTGGGCCCAGCTCCTCGAAGGTGTCGAAGACGGTCTTGCGTAGCTTCTCGATGACCACCATCGTGCCGCTGGAGGACGGGGTGCTCTTCTTGCCGAGGCTGACCGGGATGGTCTTGATCACAGAGCCGTCCTTCGTGACGGTCATCCGCTTGGTCTTGTTGTCCACCGTCATGACCACCGCCGGGCCGACCTTGATGCCGACGCTGAGGTCCGCCCGGCCGTACCAGCCGTCGCCCAGCGGCAGGCCCCCGGCCTGGACGCGGTAGGAGACCGTGCTGTTCGCCTTCCAGAACTCCTTCGGGCGGTAGCGGATCTCGGTCGGGCTGACCCAGTGCCAGATGCCCTCCTGCGCCGGTACGGAGGTGACCGTCATCCGGCTCTGCACGTCGTCGCGGTAGTCCTCCGGGACGGCCCGGCTGAACTTCACGATCAGCGGCATGCCGACGCCGACGACCTGGTCGTCACCCAGGAAGCTGCTGATCCGGACCTGCTTGCCGGGCTTCGCCATGGTGGTGAAGGTGCTGGTCGCCGTGGCCGGCCGGCCGTCGTCGCCGGTCGCGGTCACCGTCGCGGTGTACGTCTCGCCGTACTTCAGCGCGCCGGCGGGCAGCCAACTCCTGCCGTCGGCCGCCAGCTCGCCCTCGACGGCCCCACCGGCGGAGTCCTTCAGCTCGACGCTGGTCTGCTCCGCCTCCGTCGCCGTGAAGGTGATGCCGGTGGACGCGGGCACGTCCTTCGCGTCCGCCTTGGGCTCGACGATGGTGGCCGCCGCCTTCGGCGCGGCGGGCTGGTCGTCGCCGTTCTGCCAGCCGCCCGAGGGCTTGCCCCCGCCCCCGTCGGTGCAGGCGGAGGCCAGCGCGAGCGTCGCGGCGAGCACCGCCGCCGCGAACCCACGGCGTCGTCGACCCCGCCGGTCGTCCCCGTGCCGGATCAGCTGGTCCTGGACAGCTCGCATGATTCCCTCACAGTCGTGGTCCCCGGTTGCCCATCGTCCCTCACTGACGCACCGGGGCAGGTACCCGTTCCGCAAGGTGAACCGAAACACGCCGTACGAGATGTCCGGATGTTGATAAGATCCAGGGCTTTGCCGAGGTCCGCTCACCTTTCCGGACCCGCCGTACGTGCCGGCAGCGCAGGCGCGGGCGCCCGGGGCGTCGCCGGCGTCGCGGGGCCGGACGGCGTCGCGGCAGGGCCACGAAGACGGCGACCGGCCCGCGGGTGCGGGCCGGTCGCCGGATCGTCGGTGGACGTGCCTCAGAAGGCCGACCCCTCGCCGGCCTCCGGCACCGGCACCGCGCTGCCCTTGACGAACTCGGACCAGCTCTGGCTCCACGCCGTCCAGCCGTTGCCCGGCGTCAGCTTGCGCTCGGTGCCCTTGATGGTGATCGGGTCGCCGACCTTGGTCTTCCCGAACAGCCAGCGGGCGTTCGCCATGGAGACGTTGACGCAGCCGTGCGAGACGTTCTGCCGGCCCTGCACGTGCTCCGACCAGGGCGCCGCGTGGATGTACTCGCCGCCCCAGGTGAGCCGCTGGGCGAAGTCGATCTCCGTCACGTAGCGGTTCGCCGGGTCCGGATCGTCGCGGGTGTCGAAGACCGTGGACTCCTTCTTCTCCATCACGACCATCGTGCCGCTGGAGGAGGGGGTCTTCTTCTTGCCCAGGCTGACCGGCAGGGTACGGACCACCTGGCCGTCCTCGTACACCGTCATCTTCTTGGTGGCGTTGTCCACCTGCATCTCGAACGCCCGGCCGATCTTGGCGGTCGCCGCACGGTCGACGTTGCCGTAGCGGCCGTTGCTCAGCGGGATGCCGGCCAGTGCGATCCGGACGGTGAGCGTGGTGCCGGGCTTCCAGTACTCCGGCGCGCGGTAGTAGGCCTGGGTGCCGTTCTCCACCCAGTGCCAGGCGCCCGGCTGCGGCGGATCGGTCTGCACGAACATGCGCTTCTGCACCGCCGCCCGGTCCTTCTTCGGGATCCCCGGGTGGAACTCGGTGACCACCGGCATCGCCACGCCGTAGGTCTTGTCGTCGAAGAGGTAGAGGCCGGAGCTGATCACCGACTTGGGCTTCGCCATCGTCGTGAAGGTGCTCTTGCCCTGGCTGGTCGTCCCGTCGGGGCCGGTGGCGGTGACCGTGGCCGTGTAACGGGTGCCGTACTTCAGCGGCTTCGACGGCACCCAGGACGAGCCGTCGGCGCGCAGGCGCCCCTCGACCTGGCCGCCGTTGGCGGCGGCCAGCGTGACGCTGGACACCTTCCCGCCGCCGGGCACCTCGGCGCTGATCTCGGAGCTGACCGGCCGGTTCTTCCCCCCGTCGGCCGGGCTCACCGTCAGCGGCGGACCGCTCGGCGCGGCCGGGGTGCCCGGCTCGGCCGGGGTGCCTGCCGCACCGGGTGTAGCGGACGTGGCCGGCGCGGTGCCGCCGACGAACTCCGCCTGCTTCTTCTGCTCCGCGCCGCAGCCCGTCAGAGCCAGCGACGCCACCAGGCCGAGGGCGCCCACCATCGCCCCGGCCCGCGCGAACATGCCCATCCCCACCTCTGTTCTCGCGTACCTGGCGCACATCGTGCCGCATGGTCGCCGCTTGTCCGCCCCCTGTCCTCGTCCGCCCGGCCGGTTCGTCCACTAATGCCCGGTAAGCTCGGCCGAAGGGGGGAGCCGGGGATCGGATTGGAACCCCCCTCGGGAGGCGTGCTAATGTTCTCCCCGTTGCCGACGAGCGCCGCTAGCTCAACTGGCAGAGCAGCGGACTCTTAATCCGCGGGTTCGGGGTTCGAGTCCCTGGCGGCGCACCAGCACTGATCAGGCCGCATAGCCATCTGGCTATGCGGCCTTGATCTTTGGGTGTCGTTTGGGTGTCACGTGGGCGCGGCCAGCCCTTGGGTGGGGCTCGCGCCTGATTCTGGTTCCTGGCAACGGTTTGGGCCGTCGGGCGGTGGGTGTTGCTGCGGTTCGTGGGTGTCGGGTGGGTGTCCGGTGCTTGCGGCCGGGGACGCGGGCTGCGGCGGCCAGGACGAGTCGGGCGGTGGCTTCGGCGACGGTGAAGTGCAGGTCGAGCAGGACGCTGGTGTAGGTGTCAGCGGTGAGCACGATGCTGGTGTGACCGAGTTGCTCCTGAACGGCTTTCAGGTCGGCGCCTGCGCTGTGAGCGAGGCTGGCCGCGCCGTGGCGCAGGTCGTGCAGACGGACGGGCGGGAGACCGGAGTCGGTCACGAGGCGCCGGAAGCGGCGGGTCAGGTAATCCGGGTGTAGCGGCTGCCCGTCCGGTTGTGTGAAGACGTAGCCGGAGTCCGTCCAGTCGGCTGCGTGCTCTGTCTGCTCGGTGAGTTGTCGGCGGCGGTGTTGGCGCAGGATCGTGACGGTGGTGTGGTCCAGGGCGATAGTGCGGCGGCTGGCGGCGGTCTTGGGTGGGCCGACGGTGACGGTCTGGCCGTAGGCGATGCGTTGTTGGTCGATGGTGATCACCCGGCCGTCGAGGTCGACGTCGACCCAGCGCAGTCCGGCGGTTTCGCCGCGGCGCAGGCCGCGCAGGCTGATGAGCCACCACATCGCGGTGAGCCGGTCGTCGGCGGTGTGGCCGAGGAAGTGTGCCAACTGCTGGGTGGTCCAGACCGCGACGGCATAGCGTTCACCGTGTTGGCGCCAGGCCTGTACCCGGTGGTCGGTCCAGACGCGGGCCTGGGGTCGTCTCGGTTTGGCCAGTCTGACGAATCGCGCCGGGTTGTCGCGCAGGAGCCCGTGCCGGATCGCGGCGTTGAGGGCGGAGCGCAAGGTGGCGCGGATGCGGTGCAGCGTCGACGGGGTCGGCGGCCGGCCGTGGCGGTTGGGTGTTACGGCGATGTCGGCGAACGTCGCCGTGACGTGCAGGTTGGTGAGGTCGGTCAGACGATGGCGCCCGAGGTGGGGAATGCGCTGGTGCTCGACGTGATCGGTGTAGGAGCGCAGCGTGCTGGGGCGGATCCCGAGGTTGGTCGACAGCCAGTAGCGCAGCCAGCGGGACACCGTCCAGGTGTCGCTGGTGCATTCCTCGGTCGACCTGGCCAGCAGCGCATCCCGCGCCCGCTCGGCATCCCCACGGGTCAGATACCCGCCGCGTCGGACACGTTCCCGCCGCCCCGTGAGGGTGCTCACCGAGCAGTGAGTACCAACTGCCGTGACCACGCCGGCTCAGCAACTCGCAGGACGACTCCAGGCGTTGCCTGGTCTCCGTGTGGCGACACCCGCACCGCTTCAAAATCACACCGTTGCCGCGCATTACCGCACCTCCAGGTTGAGTAGGCGATCTCTGCCTACCAACCTGTGCCCCTCATCAGGCCTACGTACCAGGCTCTGCCCAACCCGGCCACTCCTCGCGCGGGAGATGCTACGCAAGATCGTATTGCAGCCCCTGCGGCGGTGTGCCCCCAATGAGTGGGCTCATTGGTTCCTGGCGTCGGTGATTGGCCCTTCCGGCTCGACGGTCCAGCCGCAGGTGGATGACCGTGTATTGCTGGGAGTGAGGCTGCGGGCATAGCAGCGCCATCGCCAGCCTTTGGCGGTACGGTGCAACGCGATCGTTGTGCTGCCACACGCCTCACACGTCGGTGGTGCCTGCCTGAACTGTGCCGCATTTTCGTGCTCAAGTATTTTGCGGGCGAAGTGGGCGCCTTCCATCACAAGCATGACTTCACGGCTTTCGCGTTGAGAGAGGACGTTGAGGCTTCCGAGAAGCACGAGCCGCTCGTCGATGACGACGATCTTCTGATGCATCTTGTACATTTCAACGATGGTGGGACCCGCCGCTCGCAGCGTCTTCAGGTTTTGCTGCGAATTGTCGGTGCCCTGCAGGTGGTCTCTGGCGTCGCGGACGAAGACGACGACTTTGACGCCTCGTCCAACGGCTGCACCAAGCGCCGGCGCCACCGAACTCGTTCGGTTTGCCGTCCAGGTGGCCCACATCCAGATAGAGTGGCGCGCAGACTCGAGGTGCTCGGCGAAGGTTCGATAGAACGTTTTCTCGTCTTGAATTTCGGCGACGCGGACATGTTGGGCCAGGATGTCGGCCAGGTCGCTGCTGAATTCTCCCAGTAGCGGCCGGTCGGGCTCAGGCACGGATGGTGCGGTGATCAGCTGCTCGGCGCGCACGGTGCGGATCGTTTTGCCGAGTAGCGGCGCGATACAGGCCAGCACGGTGTCCGGCGGTGCTTGTTCGATGCGCTGGCGGCTGCCAATGAGGTAGAGACGGTCCTTGGTACGGGTGACGGCGACGTTGAACAGCCTGAGACCCTCACGGGCGAAGCCGCCACGAGAAGAGCTTGCCTGGGCGATCCATCGGGACTTGGCGTTGTCCTCGACGAGGTCGAGAATCACCACGTCGAACTCCCGGCCCTGGAAACGATGGGCGGTGCCGACCTCCGTGGGATGGGCCCCGGTCTCCTCCCAATCCCGCAACGCCTCGAGGGTGGCATCGGCTTGCGGGTTGTACGGGGTGATGACGCCGATCGTCTCTCCGCGCGAGCGGTGGTACTGGGCCAGGGCTCGACTGATGAGCGCACCGGCCGGCCACCAGCCTTTGGCAGGGCCGGTTGCTCGCACGGTGCCGAGGTCACCGAGTCTGTCGGTGTCGATGAGGACGATCTCCGGGTCGTCGGCGTCGCGGACGCGGGTGTTGGGCGCATCGCGTAGCAGGCCGTCATAGGCGACAGCGTTGGCCACGTGCATGATGTCGTGTCCGAAGCGGTGCTGCTCGTCAAGTACGGTGCAGCCGGGGTGGGCGGTCGCGTCAGCGGCGACGGTAATGCCGCAGAGGCCGAAGATGTCGTCGCACAGCCAGCGCTGCACGTCGGGGCGTTTGCTCTTGGTGATGGGCGTCGGTAGGACGGGTCCGAGTTGCATGAAGTCCCCGAGGAGCACAGCGGTGGTGGTGGCGCGCGACACGGCCAGCAGTGTTTCGGGGATGGTGGCGGCGCCGACTTCGTCGACGAGCACGACGTCGTAAGGGCCGTCGAGGAGGACCTTGGCGGTACGCAGCCGCGCGA
Organism: Micromonospora sp. USAFONa4; assembly: GCF_057197825.1. Taxonomy (NCBI): domain Bacteria; kingdom Bacillati; phylum Actinomycetota; class Actinomycetes; order Micromonosporales; family Micromonosporaceae; genus Micromonospora; species Micromonospora sp. USAFONa4. Next base: position 4,608,923 of record NZ_CM170072.1, read on the forward strand.
GGGTGGTGGCGATGACGCGGGCTTGGCGGATGAGGGTGCTTTCCGCGTCGCGGCGTAAACGGTCGTAGGCGTCGTGGGCTTTGGCGTGCTCTTTCTCCAGGCGAGATCGGGTGGGAGCCTCAGCAGCAGCGCGACGGCGCAATGACTGCATACGCTCGTACTGGGCCGGCAGTTGGTGACGATCAGCCCGCTCGACCAGGCTTTGCTGCTCTGGCGTGGCGCGCGGCGCCGCCTCGGCTGCCAGCAGTCGCTGCTGGGCCGCGTCGTGCTCGTTGACTGCTGCGGACAATTCAGCGGCCGCCGCGTGGTGGATGCGCTGTGCCTCGGTCAAAACGCTGCCGCGGGCTGCGATCTGTTCCCGGCTGAAACGTACCTTGGCTGTCAGTGCCGCTACCCGAGGCTCGGCGGAGCGATGGAACCGTGCGAGAAGGGCCCGGTCATGTTGCACCTGCGCGCCGAGCGTCTCCACTGTTTCGCGCTGCTCCTGCAGGAGACCGCGGAGGCGATGCAGCTGCCGCCAGTTGCGGGCCCGAGCCCATGGTCCGCCGTCCTGGGCGGAGGCAAGGTCCGACTCCGTCCGGTCGCATTCGGCTCGCGCGGCGAGCAGCCGCACGGCAACTCGGTCAGCCTCCTGCTGGGCCAACGTGGCCTCGCGCCTGATGTCGTCAAGGGCGTCCAGCGCGTTTCGCGAGTCCGAGGTTTCCGCTACCGCGGCACGCGCCTCCTGCACTGCGGCATCGGCCTGCGCCAGGGCACGACGGCGAGCGGTCACTTGATCGCCGGCATTCGCCTGCTGTTGTGCGAGCCGGGGTATGTCCCGGCCCCGGTTAACCGCGGCACGTGCCCGATCGTGCTCACCGGGGTTGAAGTCGGCGACCAGCTTCTCGATGGTGTGAAGATCGTTCACTGTCTGCTTGAGCGCCAGGAGGCGGCTCTGCAGGACCAATCGGCGCTGCTCGGCCTCAACCAGCGACGCCTTGACGAGGTGGGTGAGCGACACGTCGGGGTCGGCGGCTATCTCCCGTAGATGGGCTGGTCCGACGCGGATCAGGTCCCCCGGGCGGTGCCGACGGTGTCTCATCACGCCAGCGAGGGCGTTGTCGACCGCGATGTTGGTGGCCGACACCAGCAGGACCCGCTTACCGTCGGCTATCAGGGAGCTGATCGCTTCGCTGAGCACCCACGTTTTCCCGGTGCCCGGCGGTCCCCAGACCAATCGCACCCCGGGACGTAGGCAGGACGTGTACGCCTCACACTGCGCCGGCGTAAATCCCGCGACACGGTCCAACAATTGGGGTGCGGGGGCGAGGCGGCCGGCGGCGAGGTCTGTGGCCAGGCCCACTGGCTCTATGGTGGCGAGGACCTCGCGGAGCCGGTCCAACAGGTAGGCCGGTGGCTGACGCTGCTGCCACAAGTAGGCATCGGCGAGGTCCACGAACTCGGCGACCCGAACCCGCAGCTGCTGCCCCTCCTGCATCACCTCAAGCGGCCGGTATCCACCCTCGGCGCCCCTCGTTGGGGCCGTACCGGCCACGCGCAGCGTGTCGAGCTGGTCCACGTCGGCACGCGATCCGCGCAGATCAACGCTGAACCAGCCAGCCTCTGCCATGGGATGCGCCCGTCCCACCCGCCCCCATGTCGCCGTGCTTGTGCCGCCTACGGTCGACCGCCACACGTCAACGACGGAACAGACTTCCTCGCGCCACCCCGACACCAATCACCTCGGATCGCTCGCTGGCCCGGTTGCGGTGTGTACACCGTTAGTCCCGAGCAATGTGCTCCGGCACCGGCGCGCCGTCAGGAAACCCGTCGCTTGTCGAGACCAAGCCGTTGACGCTCGACCATGATGATCCGCCGATCAAGCGGGATCGCCTCATCGGTGAGGAGGTCGTGGTCGACGTAGGTGCCGTCAGTTGCCAACGGGTCAGCGCTCTTCGCGACGCTGTCGTGGGCGTATGCGCGGATCAGGGCGCTCTTGCGTTCGAGCATTTCCAACAACCGCTGATCCACGGTGTTTCTGGCAAGTAGGCGGTGAACCCGTACACCCCGGGTCTGACCCATCCGGTAGCACCGCCGGATGGCCTGCTCCTCGTGTGCCGGGGTGAGCTGCGGCTCGGTGAGCACGACGATCGACGCCGCCGGAAGATTCAAGCCCACCCCGCCAACGCCGATCTGGCTGACCAAGACGGCGTGGCCGTCCGTGCCGCTGAAGTCGTCCACAACCTGTTGCCGAGCAGCGACAGGGACCGCCCCAGAGAGCAGGAACACCGGTGTGCCTTCCTGGAGGCTCACGCGTACGCGTTCCAGGACCTCCAGGAAGAAGGAGAAGACCACGACCTTCCATCCGTTGTCCGCAGCCTCTTGGATGATCTCGCGCAGTCGCTCCACCTTCGCCGGCATCACTGACCCGTCGACGACAACGGCGGCTCGACGCATGTGGGCGAACTGCCGGGCCTCGACCGCCCGCCGGTAGGCGCGCGTCTCCGTCTGGCCCATCTCGACCCAATCCGCGACCTCGATCAGGTCCGGAAGTTCGGCCAGGACGTCTTTCTGGTTGCGGCGGAGGTACACGTTGGCGACCTTGCGGCGGAAGCTGGCGGCGCCGGCCAAACCGTCGGTGACGCTGATCGTGGCCGCCACCGCAGGGTTCAGGTAGCGGATCAAGTTTCGAAACTCGTCGACCCGGTTCAGCATTGGCGTACCGGTCAGGAAAAGGGCCCGGGGTGCCTGGGCGAGATGGGCGGCGACGGCCTGGGACCGTTGAGCTGCCGGGTTTTTGATCAGTTGTGCCTCATCCACGATGACGACTCCGGGGCGGAGATCCTGAGGTAAGGACAGCCGGCTCAGCGTTTCGAACGTTGTGACGGCCACGCCTCCGTCAGCGTGCCAATGTCGGATCGCTTCGTCGCGCTGCGGCCCGTGTAGGCGGTGGGCGGGCAGCGTGCTGTGGGATGCAACCTCATTGAGCCAGTTCACGATGACGCTGGCCGGGCAGACGACGAGGAAGTGACGCCCTCCGGCGGCAGCGAGGTGGGCGCAGACCGCGATGGCCTCGATCGTCTTGCCCAACCCCATCTCGTCACCGAGGATGCAACGGCGTTGCAGGAGTGCGTACCGGACTCCGAAAGCCTGATAGCCGCGCAGAGTGACGCGTAACCTTCCCAGGTCCAGCCCGATCTGCCCGGCCTGGTTCTGGAGAGCCTGCGGCAAGTGCCCATGCGCCGCCGCGCCGTCTGACGTGCTACCGCTGACTCGCTCCAGCAGCGTGTTGTAGACCGCGGCGTGGCGTGCGAAGTCGGCCCACAACGCGTCCCGGCCGTCAGTTAGTGCCTGGCTGCTTGATTGGTCCCACTGCCCAAGAATCGTTGCCGCTGCGTCTGCTTGGCGACTGCTCAACAGTCGCTCCACCTCCGCTACCGCTGACCTCGCAGCCGCCTTGGTGGCTGCCCGAGCGATGAGCAGCCCTCCTCGGCGTGTAGCGCGCTTCGCCCTACGCAGAGCGTCTGCCAAGTCGTCGGCAAGAGGGCCCAGGCGGGCGATACCGTCGGCGTGCAGCTGCGTGACAATGCGAAGTACCCGCAGGGCCCGCAGCAGCGGTTCCAGGGCCGGGTCTTTGCGATCGGCATCTAAGCGCACTGAGGCGCCGTGCTCGACAACACGTTGAAGCGCTTGCGCCGCATCGGCTATGGCCGCTGCGCTGCGGCTTCCTACTCCTGGAAGTCGTACAAGGTCCCCGTGCGATGCGCCCAGCACATCCAAAACTGTGCGGTAACCCTGTCGCTCAAGGCTCGGCGCGATTCGCAGGCCCGGCCGTACCGCTCGGAGTTCCTGGACGGGCGTCTCCCGCAACCCCTCGACCATGGCAGCATGGTGTGCTTGGCGATAGAGCTCTGCCGCTTCGAGCTCTGCGGTTGTTCGAGCTGATCGGAATGCGGTGAGCTGCTCCAGCAGTAGGTGCCCACGCCACCACACGTCCCGCGCAGCTAGTCGATTGAAGGATGCCTCTGTCGCGCCCCGGGGCTCTGGTGGCGCCGCCCCCCGTTGGCTCAAGCCTCTACTCCTTCCGGCAACCGCAGCATCCACCCTCGGTTAGGCCAGCAGGTAAAGGCAACGATGGAGCGCTGTCAGATCGCTGATAGACAAGGAACGCCTCAACTTGTTGATCTCCCCACCGGCGTCAAGCACTGCTGGCCCGTCCGTGCGCGAACGAACGCCACTGGCGAGCCGTCGAAACTCATCTTTAGGCTGTCACCGTTTAGGGGAGTACCGAAATCGTCAGGATGAGGTAGGAACCGGTGTCGCTGACCGACAGCATCAATGACGACCTGTGCGCGATGACCGCAGGTGTCGGCGCGGCGCAGAGGCAGGCTGCTGCGGCCGAGCATGTCATCGCGCAGATCGCCGCCCGGGCCGTCGCGGCTGGCTTCGTGGGTATCGCGGCGGGGCTGGCGCAGGTAGGCGAGGTGGTCGGGCGTGCCCGCGCCCGGCTGACAGCGATCGACGCAATCCTGGGGGAGACAACGCGCTCGGTCGCCAGCGCTGCGCAACAACCGTCACCTCAGGAGACCATCAGCGTCCTCACGCCGCTGCTGACCGTCCTCTCCCGGGTCGATGCCGAAGTCGCGGCGGCGGCAGGCGGGATCGAGGAAGCTCGGCGGCTCGTCACAGTGGCGCTGCGGGGAGGCCAACCCGGCCCGACACTGGCCCGCCTGCAGCAGCTCAGCCAAGGGCTCTCGGCCGTCGAAGCCCGAGGAAACCAGGCGCGGCTCCATGTCGAAGCGGCACTTGCGCAGGCCCGGCAAGTCGGTGACGTGGGAAAATGGCTGCGGGCGGCGGCTCAAGCCGGCCGCCCGCTACCCGCGACGGCACCGCGAACCCCACGCGCGCATCGAACCCGCCGGAGTGGCTCCCTGGCTGGCTGACAGAGGCCGCCCGCGATCTGCCTCGACGACAGGCGAAGGACCCCACATCCGGTGTGGCGCTGATCAACGGTGAGCGGATACCGATGAGATCTGGCCGGGATCCCGCCGCCGCTGCCGATCTCAAGCCGGCCTACAAACTTATCGCCACCACGACCGACCACCTGGAGGCCAAACTCGCCGCCCGGATGCGCCGCGACCAGGTCATGCATGCGGAGGTGTTGACGAACAACCCGCCGTGCGACTACGAGCCCTACGGATGCGAGAAGATCCTCTCCCGGCTCCTGCCCGCCGGCGCACAGCTGAGCGTGTACGTACGCGACGATGACGATCAGGTACGTCTCTGGCGTACCTACACAGGCAACGGAAAGGCGATCGCATGAAGGCCACGTGGGCCTACGACCGAGGCGACCACCGCGACAACCACGAGACCGACGTGACCGACCCCGCTGTCCTGGAGGCTCTTCTCCACGAGATCCATCAGGCCGGTGAGCCCGTCGCGGTCACCATCTTCAGCGACACCACCGATGATCCTGATGAACTGCCACCCGGCCTGCAGATCGGGCTCGGCCACCCCACCCACGCCTTCGCGGTACACATCGCCGATGACGGCGACTACCTCACCGACCCAACAGTCCAGACACCCGACGGGGACATCAGCTTCGACCTTGGCGGGGTACCCACCGAATACGGCGCCGAGAACCTACGGCTCCGGCCCGCAACGGCCATACAGATAGCAGCCACCTTCCTCAAGACTGGCGGCAAGCAGCCTCACTTCCCCGCCCCCGAAACCACCTGACCGCTGGCCATGTCGACCATGAGGAGTTGACTGGCCAGCTCGCTCGCGGAGATGCCCTGGCACCGGGAGTTGTTTCGCGATGCCAACTTGTGGGTTGGTGACGACCCAGTTACTCGGAGGGATGCCGCCTGGTCAAGGTGTCGGACGGTTCGCATATGCTGCGGGCCCCGGCCGGGACGGCGCTTTCGTGTGAAGCGCTCGGGCAGATGGGGAATGGTCCGGCGCTGAGAGGAGTTCGCGGGTGCGGCGAACGGGTCCGGAGGAGGACGTCGCTGGCGCGGATGCGTGGCAGCTGGGCGGGATGCCGGGCGGCCTGCTGCAGGCCAGCTACCTGACGCCGGGCAGGTACGCCGCCCAGTACCGGGCGATTGTCGACGTGTTGCTCGCGCAGCAGCAGCACACCCTGACCGGTGTCGCCGCCACGGATCTTCCCGACCTCATCCGGGCGCATTTGGCCGCCTCGGGTGCGGATCCCGCCCTGGTCGACGAGGCCGGGTTCGACCTGCCAGCGCGGATGACAAGCCTGGAGCGGTGGAGTGTCGTCGACCGGTTCCAGGACCGGGCGCTGCGGGACGCGGACTTCATCCGAAACTTGGACCGGTTCCAGCTGACCGAGATCGCCGCGCAGCTGCATCAGGCGGTCACGGGTCTCGGGCAGGATGCCGCGGCGGCGGCCGCAGCCACGCTGGCACCTGGCGTGTTGACCGCGAATCTGACGCAGCTGCGTGATCTCGCCGAGCCGGATCCGGGCGAGGCGGCGACTGTCTGGTCGATCATCTTGAATACCCACCAATCGATGGCGCGGGCCGCGGCCGGGTGGCAGGCGCGGCTGGCGTCCGCACTGGCCGGCACCCCGACCGTCGACAAAATCACGGTGGTGCAGGAGACCCTGCGCCGGTACGTCGACATGTGGGGTGCCGGCGTCGACGTGCATTCGGAGACGATCACCCGCCGGGTGAACGAACTGGGTGCTGTCTCGGACGGGGTGTGGCGGGCGGTCGCGGCCCGCATGCTCGGGCCGAACGCCGACGACCCGTCGATCGTGGACCTGGTTGGGACGTACCGGCAGACTTTGGAGACGCTGCGTTCCTGGTTCGATGGCCCGGACTGTCAGGCCCGGCGGCTGCGGCGGCAGATGCGCGACACGATCGGTCCGCTGCTGCGTGGGCAGCGGACCCTGGCTGCGGTCGGTGGGCACATGTCTCGGCGTGCCGAGCTGCTCGCCTTGGCGGCCCGGGTCGAGGCCGCTAGCGATGACGAGGCGGGCTGGCAGGTGTGGTGCAACGCGACCGGCCTGTATGCGGCCCGGCACCTGCCGGGGGTGGTGCCGGCGCCGGCCGGTAATCCGTCCGCGTCGTCGTGGTGGGAATCCGACACGGTACCGGTCGAAGCCCGGCTGCGTAAGCAGGGCCCGCGCGGCACGACCGGGGCGCCGGCGCGGCTGGCAGACAACACCGGCAACCGGAAAATTGCGCGGGCAAACGCGGTGGCGCAACAGTCCATGGCGGCGCAGACCGAGGCGTCGGTCGTAGCCCGCTCGGGGATGCGGTTGTCGGACTGGCCGCCGATCTCGGAAGCGGAGACCACGCTGCTGCTGCAGTTCCTGACCGCGATGCTGCGGGGCAGATCCGCGGCGTCCGGAACGCGGACCGCGACGACCGGGGACGGCCGCTGGTCGTTGCGCACCGAACCGGTTCCCGGGGGCGTGGACGCCGTGATCCACACACCGTCAGGCCGGCTCGTGCACCCGGATCTGATCCTGCACATCTCCGCCACCACGACCGGGAGCATCGGATGAGCGCCAGAACGTCGGAGCAGCGGGTCGCTGCGCAGCACGCGTTCGTCGGCCTGCTCGCCCAGCCGATGATCACCCCGGCCACGAACCGGGAGTTGTTCCGGCTGGTGATTCGCCATCAGCAGCCGCTGTCGGAGGGGGCGCGCCGGCTCGGGTACCGGATCCAGCGGGTCGGTCAGGCGGCCCGACTGATCCGGGTACCGGTCGGCGGAAAGGCGACCCTTCCGCCGCGGCCTTCGGACGCCCCGTCTCGGCGGCTGCTGGCGCTGATGTGCCTGATCGCAGCGTGCTGCGAGGAGGTTTCCGGGACGGTCACCCTGCAGCGGTTGTCCGACATGGTCCGTGACGTGTGCGCCGCCCCCGGCGTGCAGGTGTCGCCATACGACCCGGACATCAAGTCCGAGCGCCGGCAATTGCGGGACGCGGCGGCGCTGCTGGCCCGCTGGGGCGTGCTAAACCGGCGCACTAGCGACGAGAAGATGTTGGAGGAATGGACTGAGGACGGGTCCGGTCCCGGCGCCGGCTACGAAGTAGACCGGGACGCGCTCCTGCTGATGACCAGCCCAGACGTGCTCGCCGCCGCGTTGCAGCCGGAACCAGCGGATGGGGACGCGACCCGTACGGTTCGGCTGCTGCGGGCCCTGGTCGAAACCCCGGCAGTGCTCTACGCCGACCTCGACCCGACCGACGCGGACACGCTGCGCCGGCACCGGTCCCGATACGCCGGCTATCTGGCGCAAATGACCGGTGGTGCGATCGAGGCCCGGCAGGAAGGGATCCTGTTGGTCCTTTCTGACGGCGACGGCCGTCCGCCGACGGTCGCCGATTGGCCGCGGGCGAAAGCCGCAGACTGGGTCGCGCTGCTTGCCGCAGACCAGGCCGGCCGCGACGGTGTCCGCCACGACGACGGCACGGTCCACCTGACCCGGGTCCTGGTCGACGAGCTGATCGACGACCTAATCCGGTCACGAGGTGCGTACATGAACGACCGGCAGAGAACCGACCCGCAGGTCGTCCTCGACGACGTGAAGCGGGTCCTGACCGAACTCGGCCTGCTGCGGGGCACCGGCGACGGCGGCTGGGTGCTGCTGCCGCCCGCCGCCCGCTACCGCGACCCGGACGTGCTATATCCCGAGGCCAAAAGCCGCACCTCGTCCGCCGCTGACCCGACCGTCGTGGAGATTGTCTGATGACCGCCCTCGCCGGCCCGAACGTACCGTCACCGGGCCCGCACCTGTCCGACGCCCAGCTCGCCGGATGGCGCGACGCCGTCGCGCACGGCCGGCTGCCGGAGCCGGTCCGCGGCCGGTGGCAGATCCTGCGGGCCGGGGTCATCGGTTTGTGGGAGTTCGACGTCGCCGAGTACGTGTTTGCTGACGGCCGCGCCCAGTTTGTCGGCGCGAACCAGTCCGGCAAGTCGACGCTGATGACGTTGACGACGCTGATCATGCTCGTCGGCAACCTCGAACGGCAGAACATCGATACCTTCGGTGACTCCGGCAAAGACTTCCGGTACTACGTCGAGCCCTCAGGCAACGACCAGGACCGCCGTGACGACTCCTTGACCGCGCATCGCGGATGGGCGTGGGTCGAGTACGGCCGGATCCGTGACGACGGCATCCCCGAGTTCTTCACCACGCTGCTGTACGCGCAGGCCAAACGGGGCGTGTCGCAGCTGACCCGCACCTGGATGATCTGCCACGGCACTGCCCGGGTCCGCGCCGGCCTCGACCTGTTGAGCGGGCAGGCGGTCACCGAACCGAAACACCTCGACAGCATCGACGGAGTCCAGGTCTTTCCCACCGGCACGCACTACAGGCGCAAGCTGACCACCGCACTGTTCGGGTTCACCGATGACGACCGGTACGCGACCGTGCTCGAGCTGCTTAAGACGCTGCGCACCCCACACCTAGGGCAGAAACTGAATCCAGACTGGTTCACCAACCAGATCCGCTCGGCATTGCCACCCCTGGCCCGCGACGAGATCGAAGGGCTCGCCGCTGGCTGGCAGCAGGTCGAGCAGGTCGGCGCCGACCGTACCGACGCCGAGGAGGCCCGGTCCGCAATCGTGGACTACGTCGCCAAGGCGTGGCGGCCGTGGGCGGACGCCGTGCTGCGCCAGCACGCCGACGCCCTCTCCGAAGCCGACGCCTCGCTCAGCGCGGCGTCGGCGGCCGTGGAAGCCGCCGCCGTGACGCTGGATCAGGCCCGGCAGGCTCTCAACGCCGAATCGACCAAGACCCAGCAGCTCACTAACGCCGCCGAGCGTAATCGTGGAGCGCATCAGCAACTGCTGGAGTCCGCGGCATACCAGAGCGCGACCGGCCGGGCCGAAGCCGCGACGTTCGCCCGCCGCGCCGCCAACCAAGCCGCCACCCGCGCCAATGACGCCAAGGCGGCGCTGGCCACGCTACGCCGCCTGCACGAGCAGGCGTTGGCCAAGCAGACCGAGGCGCAAACGGACCTGGCGACCGCCCACACCGGCTACCAGGGGGCGGTGACCGCCGCCGTCACCGCCGCCACCACGGCGATGCTCGGAGACCTGGCAGCCCAGTGGGCAACCGACGCGGATACTGCCCGGCTGGACGCGGCCGTCGCCGCTCGCAGGACCGCGGTCGCCACCCTGCGGAACCTGCTGCGGGAGACGACCAAGCTGGCTGCGAAGTACCGCACAGCCGACGAGCTGGCGAGCGCCGCAGAAACGGACCTCAACACCCGTAACGCCGATGCGCAGTCCGCCGCCGGCAGGCTCAGCGACGCGGTACAGCAGCTGTCCGACGACGTCGAACGGTGGGCCGCCGCCCTGACCGGACCCGCACCGGAGCCGGCTGTTCGGCAGCGGTGGCTCGAGCAGGTCACGACGGAGTCGATCGGCGCCAGCCCGCGTCAGGTACTGCAGCAGCTGCTCATGCGGGACTGGCTCACCCCAGCCGTCGACCCGCGGACCACCCGAGTCGCGCAGCTGCGTACCGAAGCCGAACAGCAGCAGTCCGCAGCGACGGCCGCTGACCGGGAAGCCGACGCGCTGGCGATGCACGGTGACCCGGTCCCGCCGGCTCCGGCCGGCTGGACCCGCCGCCCGCGGCCACCGATCCCGTCCGCGGACGGGGCGCCACTGTGGCGGCTGGTCGACCCAGCCGACGGGATCGAGCGGGACGTGCTGGACCAGGTTGAGGCCGCCTTGACCGCCGCAGGCCTGCTCGACGCATGGGTCACCGTCGACGGGGTGTACACCCCCGGCCGCGACGGCACGGACGTGGTCGCCACGAGCCTGCCCCCGGCGACTGGTCCGGCACTCTCGACGGTGCTCGTCCCAGCCGGTGACAGCGGCCCGCTGACCGCGACGATCACGGCGATCCTCGACGGGATCGGCTTCACGCCGGCCAGGCAGCCCCACGCCAGCGCCGTCGCCGTCGCCGCCGACGGCCGCTGGCAGACCCCGACCGCCTCTGGGCAAGCGGGCCCGGCTGAACACGGCGCCGAGCTGATCGGCGCCGCCGCCCGCGCGGCCGCCCGGCAACGCCGAATCACCGAGTTGCACGAGCTGGCCGAGCAGCACCGCACCCGAGCTGATGACGCGAACCATGCCGCGGACACCCTGGCCGATGAAATCACCGCGCTGCGGACCGCGGCGGAGCAGGCACCCTCTGACGGCGACGTGGTAGCCGCCGCTCTGGCGATGGCGGCCGCCAACCGCGAACGTGACACCGCCCAGCGCAAGCACGTGGTTCTGGCCGGCAAGGCCGACGCCGCCCGCCAGGTGTGGGAGACCGCAACCGCAGACGCAACCGCTCACGCGCTCGACCACCGGCTGCCGAACTCCGACGATCACCTCGACGCCGTCACCGAAGCGCTCGACGCGGCCGCAGGCGCGACCGGCCGGCTCCGGCTCGCTGACCAGGCCCGCGACATCGCCGAGCAGGCCAGCGCCGCAGCGGTCACCAAGACCACAGAGTCCGAAGCCCAACTCGACGCCGGCGTCCAGGCGGAGCAGACCGCAGCAGCCGAGGCGGCGTTGCTCGACGAGCGAGCCACCGAGGCGGAGAAGGCAGTCGGGCGCGGCGACCAGGAGCTGTTCGACCGGGCCGCCGAACTCGATCGTGAGGCCGACGTGCTCAAATCGGCGATCGCCGCCTCCCACCGCGACGGTCTCGTCCTGGCAGGGGCCGACGCGACCGCGCAGAGTGACTGGGAACAACGCTGCCGAGAGCAAGCTACCGCCGAACAGGATCGCGCCGCCGCCGTCGTCAGCTGGTGGATTCCGGTCGACGCAGGGCTCGCCGCGGCCCGCAACCTGCCCGATCCGTGCGGGCGCACCGTCGACGACGCGCTGCAGCAGGCCCGCAGCGCAATCGCCGACCTACGTCCAGCGAGCTGGCCGGCGACGCGCACCGGACGCGAGGACCGGGTCCGCCAGGTGACCGCCCGGCTGTTCGCAAGCACCTACACCGAGCTGCAGACCAGCCTCGAAGCCAAAGGCGGCCGCGCCGTACACGCCGCCGAAGCCGACGACGCCCGGCCGCTGCCGGAGATCACCATGGTGGTGGAAGCCTCCGGCAAGCAACTCACTCCAGCCGCGGCGATCGCACACCTCGACGATCAGATCGCGAAGCTGTCCGCGACGCACGACGAGAAGCTGCACCAGATGTACGCGCAGATTCTGTCGTCGACGTTCATCAACCACCTGCGTGACCGTCTCAAGCGTGTCCTGAGCTTGCTGAGCACTGTCAACGACGTCCTTGAACGGCACCCGACCGGAGCGAACCGAACCACGCTGCGGCTGCGCCGGAATCCCCGCAACGAACAGCAGGCCGGCTACAAAATCTTGCGCGCTCTGGAGTCCGGCAGCTTCGAATCTGACGCCGCGCAGGAGCAGTTGCAGGCTTTCCTCATCGAACGGCTCCAGCAGGTTCAGGAGGCAGGCCTGCCAGGCGTCGACGACTGGGCCGACCGGCTCGCCACCCTGCTCGACTACCGTGACTGGTTCGACGTTGTGTGCGAGTTTCGGGTCGGGACCGCTCCCGACCCGAAATGGAAGCCGCTGACGAAACAGGTCCACGCGGTCGACTCCGGCGGCGGCAAGGTCGTCACGCTGATGCAGCCGTTGCTGGCCACCCTCGTCGCGCTGTACTCCGACAACCCTGCCGGGCCCCGCCCGCTGTGGCTCGACGAAGCATTCGAAGGTGTTGACCCCAACAACCGGGCGATCATGCTGCGGATGCTGTGCGACTTCGACCTCGACTTCCTGCTCGCCGGCCCTGGCGCCCTCGTCGCCGCAGCCCAGGTCCCCGCCGCCGCGATCTGGACCATCACCCGGGCGCCGGCGCCACTGCCCGGCGTCGACCTGTCCCTGATGCTGTGGGCCGGGAACACGCTGCAGATTGTTCCGGTCGCCGACACCGCCGCGCCGCTGCTGGCCACCCCGCGACCAGCCGAACAGGACGGACCGGACCTACTGTCCACGCTCATTGCCGATGTTGAGGCCACCGGCAGCGAGGAGATGCGGTGAGCGCGGCCGCGGACCGATGGGCTGCCCTGCTCGGCCCGACGAAGGTCCTCGCCGCCGCCAGGGAACTGCTGGAGAACGGCAAGACCGGCCCCGGCGTCACCGTTCGAATCACCCTCGACGCGGTTGAACGCGACCAGGTCGGACGGATCCTCGGGATGTCCTGGGAAGCTTCCACTGCTCCGGTCACCCTCGGCCGGCTACGCAAAGCCCTGCATGGCCTGGACGACACCCTGGAAGACCTCCTTGTCCGGCTCGGCGGCCCGCTCGACGACCGGGTCGCCAAACGCGAACTGGATCGGCAAGCCGCTCAGGACCATCTCGACAACGCCTACGCCGTCCTAGCCAGTGCGGGAATCCCGGAGCATGCGGTCGCACTTGCGCGCACCCGGCGCTGGCTAGAGCACGCCAACCCCGATCTGGCCGACAGCCGCGCCCAGGCTCTAGCCTTGCTGTGGCAGCACCTGCCCGCCGTCGGCCGTCCGCTGCCGGAGCTCGCGAACTCGCTGTTCGGCAATCCGCACCATCTCGACCGTGACGCCGACCTCGGCCGGCTGGCCGCCCGCCTGCTCGCCGCCGCATACACCACGGACCCCGGCGCCGCCGCAGCTGCGGCCGGCACCGCGTTGAGCGCCGACGCGTGGCGGCAGGTGTGGGCGAGCGTCGGCGTCAGCTGCGACGAAGTCTCGGCGACCGTCCTCGTCCTCAACCTGCCCTTGGCCGGCTCCGGTGCCGCAGCGGCAATCGCCGCCGCAGCCGCCGAGACCGGTGAGCCAGTCTGGCTGACCGCCCGGTCGCTGCGCCGCGCGTGGAAACCCGGATCCGGCCTTCACACCGTCCGGGTGTGCGAGAACCCGGTCGTGGTCGAAACCGCGGCGGCACGGCTAGGCCCCCATGCTCTGCCACTGATCTGCGTGTACGGGCGCCCGTCGATCGCGGCATGGCTGCTACTGGAGGGTTTGGCCGCCGCCGGGGTCCGTCTGCTCATGACCTGTGACCGCGACACCGCCGGGCAGCAGTTCCTCACGGAACTCCTGCGCCTGCCCGGCGCGGTCGAATGGCTGGCTGCCGCTGACGGCATCTACGAAGAATCGAGACTACCGGACCTGCTGGCCGACCTCACCCCTGCACAGCTGACAGGTACTTGATCCGATATCCAGTCCAGGGTAAGGGTCACGCTGCTGTCGGGCTACGGCTTTGGGTGCAGCGCCAGGTACACGATGCTCTACAAAGATCCGCAAGCCGACGGATCGACGTCGGGGTGCATCGAGCAGCGAGCCCAGCATGATCGTAATCATGTGGTGTCTCTGTGTCAGACTCAGGAAGGTTGGTCAGTCAGGTCGTCGAAGGAGGCGCATGTCCGGGGTGGAGTTGATCGTGGCGGCGTTGACCGCCGGAGCGACTGCCGGTGTCACCGGTGCGGCGTCGAGCGCGATACAGGACGCCTACACCGGGTTGAAGAACCTGCTTATCGGTCGACTAGGGAAACACTGTCACGCCGTCGAGGCACTTCAGGCTGATGAGACCGATGCCAGCGTATGGCATGCCCGCCTCGACGATGACCTGACCGCGTCTGGCGCTGCCGCCGACGAGCATATACTAGCGGCAGCACGGGAACTGCTCGGGCTAGCGGGCCGAGGCTTAACGGGCAAGTATCAGATTGATTTGCGGGAGGCCAAGGGTGTAACTGTCGGCGATCACAACCGTCAAATCAACACCTTTTTGTGAGCCTTGTCGCAGGGGGCTGCGGCCTCCACCAGTTGCGTTGTTGGCTCTCAACTGTCGGTCGGGCCGCCGACTCCGGATCAACAGCAAAATCGATCGCTTTCGCCGCGCCATGATCGACTGCTGGGCGTGACGACGCTTCTACAGTTCGGAGCACGTCCGCCGAGCAGGCCTACCCGCCTGACTGCAATCCTAAATTCTGTAACCGACCAGACATTGCCACCAGCGACCGGCAACCCTCCCCCACTATTACCAGATAGACCAACATCCCTTAGCGATGCATCTAGGCGAGTCCTACGGTTCGTCCTGCGGCATTGATACGCTCGCGGCGGTCTGCTCGGGGCTCTTGTTAAGGAGTAGATGATCGGCGATGACATCGACAGCCTCGGGGCAGACTTCAACAAGCAAGTCCAGAGTGTCCGGCAGCATCCCATGCCGTATGGGAACAAGTAGAAGGCGTTGAGCCTGCATCCGACCGACTTGGTGCGCAAGAGCGAGCAGCGCTCTCCCGCGATAGAACTCGTCAGCGATGCAGTGAGCGACCTCTTCGGCTAGTTCGAGGGCACCATGCTCGGCGAGGACTGGTGCAAGCTGACGGAGACACTCGTCAGGTTTGTAACAGTCGCTGTCCGTTCGGGCCCGCTCGAACGCGCGCCCGTGGTGACCTCCGCGCGCCAGCGCCAGCACTACGCTGATCCGCGCATCGGCTCGCAGCCTTCTGTCACTGATTATGGCGCCGAGTATGTCGGCGCGGGCGAAATTCCCGGTTGTCGCCAAGGATTCGACCGCCTTCACCAGGGATTCATCGCGTGTTCGTGCCGTAAGTGAGAACGTGCTCTCGCTATCCGTGGGGAAGGATGGAAATGTTTGCGGCGCAGGCGGAAGTGGTGTTTCGACAATGTCCTCATGGTCTGTTATGCGGCTAGCTAGGGCTTCGGCGTTTTCGTCCTCACCGATAGTCCAGAGGGCCGTTAGGATCTTCCCTAGCGCCTGGACTCGATCGCGCTGGCGGGGAATCGACATTGCAGAAATCTCTGCGGCATTCAATAGTCCCATCGCCTTTTCTCGATCGTTATGATCGCCAATCGAGAGCGCCAGTTTAGTCTGCGCTTCAGCCCGAATGTAAGGACCTTTGATCAATGCAGCCGCGCCCATGGCGGTCTCGTATTCATCCGCTCGAAGGGCGACTTGGATAAGCGTGGTGAGCGCCGTGTCAGCCCGATATTTCTCTGCTGCGCGGTGCGCCCGCAAGGCTTGTCGAACTGCTGTCTGGGCACGTGTGATGTCGCCGGTCCGGGCGAGCGCGGATGCAAGTGGTGTGAGTAGCTTAGCCTTCAGGTCGGGGTCACTGATCAGTCGTCCAATTCCCTCGGTCCGTTCTGCCAGAACGATTGCGCTTTCGAGGCTGCCTTGCTTAGCCGCACGATAGCCCCACTCGGTCATAGCGGCAGCATAAGTCGCGCGATCCTGGATAGAATCCACCAGTCCTGCGATGCATTCGTCATCGAACTCGCTGGGCAGGTTAGTGACGATTCTGCCAAACGCGCGGTCTCTCCCGGCCTGGTCTGGAAGGTAGCTGGTGAAGGCCCGGGCGCGGTCAAGGCCGCCGGAATTTGAAGCAGCTCCGATGAGACCGAGTAGTGTACGTTCACGGTGGTCCGGGTCCGCAATGGAAGTTGCGAGTGTTACGGCGCGGTCGGGGTTCCCTGCGATGTACCAGGCCGACACCGCGGCTTCGACCAGCCTGCGCATTTCCGGGCTGTTAGCGGGCTGGTTCTCGTTGCGGGCTATTTCAAGTGTTGACTCAGCTATGCCGGCTAGGCTGACCAGCTCCGTCCGCTCGACGTTCTTGGCAAGGATGGGAAGGATCGCTGTTATGGCATCGGCTCGGTGGCGTCTATTGCATGCGGCTGCTGCTTGCACGGCGAGGTTGAGTAACCACCTCACCCGATCCATGCCACCCCAAGTCTCGACTTCTCTTGCAAGGACGGTGTAGGCGAGAGCCTTGCGATGGGCGTCGGGCAGGGTGTTCGTTTCGCTCTCTGCGCTGCCGAATAAGCGTTCCGCCAGATCGATTTGTCGAACTCCGGCGGCTGTGGCTGCCAAACTAGCAAATGCCTGCGCCCGCCAGTACGGCATTGAGATCCGTGTGGCGTGCGCCTCTGCGTCCGCTAGGCTCCCTCTTCCCATCGCACGAGCGACAGCGATCTCGCAATGTGCCTTAGACTGCCAGAACGGAACGCCGATGTCGTCTGCCACCGCGGTTGCCCGGTCAAGATCGCCATTCCTGGCAATCTTGCGCACGACCTCGCAGATCGTCTTGTATGGTTCATCCAGGGATATAAAACTCATGTTGGCAGGGATCATGCCGAGCAGTCGTTCGGCTCGAGCATGGTCTCCGGCTGCGGCTACCTCCGGTGCCAGCAAAGTCAATGCCACGGCGCGGCGGTGTCCGTCCTCGGGGATCGAACGGACTATTGCCTCAGCTCGTGCGAGGTTGCCTACTGCGGCCCACAATCTCGGCAATGCGAGGGGGAGATTCTTGTTGCGCTCCTCGAGGTCTGCGCGCCGTAGAGCCAACCTGCACATCGCTGGCAGGTCGGGGTTGGCGCTTGCGAGGAGAGCTTCCTGGGCCAGGGTAACTTCCTCCAGGGCAACGGCATCGCCGCCTGTGTGATCGAGCATGCGGTCATGCCGGTCGGCGTCTGTGGAATGTCGCACCATGCGCGCGGTGTCTCCCTGCTCAGACAGCATCCGAAAATAGCCGCGTAGAACGTAGTCGGGCGTACCGATGGGCCAGCCGAGGTCGCGGTAGCGGTCTACCCATTCGTGCAATCGCTGCCGATAGCCGTGCAAGCGGGACAGGCCGAGCAGCTTCGTCGCGGCCGACTGCAACTCATCGTGGGCGAGAACATAGGCGGCGTCGGTGCGGGCGAATGTACGCCCGGTGAAGCTAGCCAGGTAATCCATGACTAGCCACTCATCTTGGTCGTTCAAGTCGGCTAGGTTGCGCGGGGTCAGGCCACTGCGAGCGGCCGTGACAAAACCGAGTATGTCCTTCTCGATGCCCCCAGTGTGGAGCATCTTCTTCAGCTCGCGTTCGGCATCCATGCGGACAACCTGGGCATGCGCCGACGGCTTCAGTTCCCACATTTTGCACCGGGTGCGCAATGGATGATCGGTCGGCACGTCCAGTGGAAGCGGCGGGTCTGGCCGGCTCGACACCACGATGCGTAGCCCTGCGGGTGGGTGGCGAGGAAGCGTTGCGGCGATGCTGTAGGACTCGGGATCGACCGTCACGCCGCGGTCCTCGTCGAGCCCATCCACTAGTAGGACCAGCTGCTCGCCCGATCGTCGGCAAGCCGCTGCGGCCCCTGAGAGCATTCCAGCCATATGTGCCTCCTGCGTCGATTCGGTGAGGCCGGCTGGCAGGCCACGGTGCCCAAGCAGATCTGCGAGCTGCTCCAGGACATTTTCGATGAACGCCTTTCGGTCATTTTGTCGGTGATGCCGCCCAGTGACAAAGAAAGAGACGATTCTGACGCCGGGCGGAGGATGCAAAGCGAACCACGACATCAGAGCCGACTTGCCGGCCCACGCCGATGCCCGCAACCACGCGTACACATTCTCGGGGTCACCGGTGCAGAAGGCGGCCAGATCGGCTAACTCCGCGTCGCGATCCTTCAACTCAGGCGGCGCGATCCGGCGTACCTGCTCCAGGTAGGCGGACCGTACAGCCGGCGGATCGTAGCCGAAGTGATTGTGCTGCACGTTTTGCGAGCCAACCTGAAGGCCCCTGGCGCCACCAGCATCCAGCCAGGCCGTTGTGTCGTCCGGGTTGCCGGGCGCCGTGTCCATCGTGCTGCCTAGTTTAGCCACCAGGAGAGCACCTGCTCCAGCACGACACAGGGCGACTGCTAAGCCACATTCACCGCCGCCTCGCGAGCGGCACGGGGTTTGCTGGCAGGAGATGACATGGTCCGGCGCACCATAATAGTGAAGCCTGGAGTGAGATTCAGCGGTATCTGGTGAGAGAGTTGAAACGACGTCGAGGGTGAACGGTCACGGCTGCTGTTCTGTACGTGGCTGGCTGGTTCTTGTGACCGCGACCGCTGGATCGGCTGTAGCCGGAGCCGTCTGTGCGCGGCGCATCCTCCGGATGTCGGCGATGATGATTGCGACCAAGGCGATCAGTGGGAGGGTGCAGCCGACGTTGGCGATTACGGCGGATGGTGTCTGGTCAGCCATGGGCTTGCCGTCAGCACCGGTCCAGCCGCTGCCGGCGGTGATTGCGATAGCGGCGATCTCCATGAAGAGGAGCAGCGTGGCTGTGGCCCACATCAGGCTGCGGAGCGTCCAGCGGATCCTGGCGGCGCGTCGTGCACGCCGGCGAGCATTTTCTAAATCGCGGATTGTAGCCTCGCGCAGTGGCGTGGGTAGGTCGAGTTTGGCGGGTGGTTGAGCGAGCCAGGCCGCCATGGCAGCGTGGTCGGCGGGTACGAGTTGCGCACTGACGGCGTCGACCCAGGTGCTGCGTAGGCCGGCGCAGAATCCGGCGAGGTAGGCCGGGGTGGGAGTGAACGTCGAGTTGGTGGATCCTGCTGGTGCTGCGTGTTCGCCGAGGTGCTGAGCGAGATCTACCAGCCACGAAGGCACTGGCGGGCCGACTGGTCCTGGCGTCTTTGAGGCGCGGCTCCACTGGTGACGCCAGGGAACGAGCCACCGTACGACGTCGAACTGGTAGCTCACGAGTGTGTCGAGCGCATGCAGCGGTAGTCGGATGACCCAGCGAGAGGCGTCCAGCGTCCCGCGGTGGTATTCGGTGCCGGTGGTGGCCGCCTGTTCATCGTGTGATCCGCGATGGCGGATGAGCCGCTCTACAGGGCGGATCACCCCGCTGTGGCTGCCGGGGAGGGGCTGGGACTCACGGGCAGCGGCGGCCGGGGACACCAGTGGTGTCGTGCCGATGTTGGTGTGTGCGTCTGTGGTGCGGGGTCGAGGTGTAGGAGATGAGTGTGGTGGTGGAGCGACTTTAGCGCTCGCCGGAATCGTCGTGCCGCGGTGGATGTCGCTGATTGCGAGCTGTACTGCGTGACGGAGGCCTCGCATGGCGTCGTTGACGCGCCAGCTGAAGGAGACCGAGTTGTCGTCGGTCATGGGTGGCCGCCCGGCATGCGGGCCGAACCGGCTGACCGGGGCCGGCGTCACGCCGAGTGGAACTACCTGGAAGTAGCCGTGGTGAAGGCGAGTGGCGTCCTTGGCGGCTATTCCGGCAAGCTGGCTGACGTGGTAGCGGCGGTCGCCCTTGTAAATATTTCCGACGCCGTCCTTGCCGATCACGATCCAGTCGCCGTCGAACGATACCCACCCCAGCACGCCTTGGACGAACAGTGGTTCCGCGATGCGTGGATGGGTCCGCACTGGCTTCGGGAGGGCCGCGATCACGGGTGTGGACGGTGATGCCGGCGTTCGGGCGGCGTTCGAGACGACTAGGGCCCCTTCGCCCATGCCGAGCCGGCGTGGACGCTGCGGTGACGGCCCGCTGACGACCTGTTCGTAGACGTATACGTACAGTTCATCAACTGTGACCCGCCCGTCGCGGTTCAGGTCGGCAGCTCCGGTGGCGATTCCCGCGATGAGGGCGTCGGTGAAGTACGACGGGCGGATTTCGGCCGACTCGGCGTCCTCGAAGCTGACTTCCGTTTCGCCTGAGGCCGTGAGGACGGCTACGCCGCTACCTTCGGGTAGGTCCTGTACGAGTGACTCCACGCCGGCGGCGCCAGCCGATCGGGCCTGCATGCCCTTGATGAAGGCTCCGCTGAAGCAGCAGTCGACCAGGACGAGGGTGGCCTTGGACCGGCTGGCATTGATGCACTCCCGGACCCAGTCGGCTGACACCGCGGTCGAACTGAGGTAGTCCCGCTCGGTGTCGGCGAACGCGAAGTACAGCCGACCACGGTAGTCCTGTACGCCGTGGCAGGACAGGTATAGCAAGTTCATTCCGTCGGTGATGCGGGCAGACGAGAAGAAGCCTTCGATGGCGCGCTGCGCCTGCCGGCTGTCGCAATCCACGCTCGCGGTCACCGTGTACCCGCAGGTGTCCGGGCTGCGCAGCACCCGCGATAACTCTTCGACGTCTCGGCGTGGCGACCGTAGCTGCGCGAGCGTAGGGTCCGTAAAGCTGCCGCAGCCCAGGAGCAGCGCTCGACGTCGTTGCCTGGCCTCAGTCACGGCGTCCGGTCGATGTGTCGGAGGTATGCGGCCAGCATCTGGTCCCGCTGTGCCTTGGTCACCGGCCCGCGGAACCGATGTCCGTTAATTTCCAGTTCCACGTCACGCGGCTGACGGCTCAACCAGGAAGCCACGACCGCCATGACGCCCTCCACCACTGCCGGCGCCACCGCAACAACGAGCGCTCCGATGGCAAGAGCCTCGCCCGACTTGGCTCCTGCCGGCACCGAATCACCGTACCCAGGTCGCAGACTCTCCACGTCCGTTGCCAACAACGTCTCGACCAGGTCGTCTGCCAACTCCTTCAGCCGGCCATCGTCGAGGTTAGGGCAGGCCACCCGGATGTCGACGTCTACCGCTTCCACTCACGCACACCATTCGATTAGGGAGGATCAGTCCTAGAGTGAGGTTGACACTAGCGATGGCCCGGCAGGGACCCTCTCCTTCACACGGCCGACCTCACAATCAGAAAGCCGACAGACAATCATCTTGCAGAGCGCCGCCGATCCGTCCTCTGGGTTTGGTTGTGTTGCTTGCCTGGCGCTCATCAATCCGGCGGCCCCTTCGCCGGTGCCAGTGCTCACTAGCATGGGTCGGTTGCCTGCGGCATGTAGCCACTAGTGGGCGAGCAGGCCGGAGGGAAGGAGGGGAATGGCGAGATTCGAAGTGTCGCGCTTCGCCACGCTGCGCACGTGGGAGGGCGAGCAGAGCCGGGCGTTCGAGGAACTGTCGTTCCAGCTGCTTAAGGACCGGGTGCCGGCGGGGACCCAGGCGATCCGCACCGGTAACCCGGACGGCGGCGTCGAGTGGTACGCCGTCCTGCCCAATGGCGAGGAACACGGCTGGCAGGCCAAGCACGTACAGGGCATCGATTCGCTGCTGACGGCGATGACCGAGTCGGTCACCCGGGTTGCCAAGGAGCGCCCCACCCTGCGGATGCTGACGTTTGCCATTTCCTGGAACCTCGCTACCAGCAGGCAGGTCAGGAAGGGCAGGCAGCTCAAGTCGCAGCGGGAGAAGTACCTCGACAAGGTCGCGACCTGGCAGCGGACGATCCCCGGCGCCGACAAGATCAACTTTGATCTGATCCAGGGCAGCGACCTACTCGACGAGCTGGCCAAGCCGCAGCACGAGGGCCGCCGCTGGTTCTGGTGGGGCGATCTCGTCTTCGGTCCCGACTGGCTGCGGTCGCACTACCGGCGGCAGGCCGGCGCGGCGGGCGAGAAGTACCGCCCCGATCTACAGGTGGACATCCCGATCCAGCAGGACCTGCTGGCGATTGGGTTCGACCACACGATGGTGGAGCATCTGGCGATGCCCGTGACGGTCCCCGACGAACGCGGACGGTTCGCGCCGGCGCTGCTTCCCGAGGTCTTCCCGGTCGTCGTGGATGCGAACGCCCTCAGGGATGATTTGCTGCGAGTCGCCGCCGGCAAGCCCCGGACGTTGATCTTGAACGCCGCCAACGGCGGCGTGCTCCGTCTCTTCTGCGCGCCGCACGTCCTGCACGAGGTCGAACGGCACTTGGTGGATTGGTCGGCGCAGAGGAGCCTTGATCCCCGTGTCGTCCGAGCGGCGTGGCAGGACAGCATCGCGCCCCTTCTCCGGTGCGTGGAGGTACCTGCCGGGCTGACGACCGTGGCCGAGCAGCAACGTCTCGACTTCCTCAACCAGCCGCCCACCGTCAGCAGGTACTGCGATCCCGACGACGTCCCCACCGCAACCCTGGCGATCCTGTTGAACGCCGCACTGCTGAGTAAGGACCGAGCGCCGCTGCGGGCGGTCTACGGGCATCCGTATGACCACGTCGCCCACGCTCAGTGGCAGAGCGAGTTGAGTGCCGTCGGCGATCTCGGCCCGCTCGGACGGTTCGTCCACACACTCGAATCACTTCTCGGCCTGGCCAGCTCCGGCATCTTTCACGGGATCGCCACTGCTGCTCGCCGGGTGCCGTGGCCGTGGCTGGTGGTCGGCACGCTAGCTACCGCCGGCGCGGTCCGTTACCTCGTCGCACCCGAGACCAGGACCAAGGTGCAGGCCGCGTTAGGTACCGGGCTGTCGTCCGCCGCTGTCACCGTTGCAGAGGTCCTGACGCAACGTGATGCCCCACGGAAACAGTTCGAAACGCTCCAACCAGTTCAGCCCGACAGCGACGAGATCACAGGGCACCGCAGTCCTTCGGCTGCCCTGGCGAGGGCATGCCTTTACCGTTTGGCGCGCAGCCCACACAGTGATCAGAGCGCACGAGACCTCACCGCTCTACTACGGCACACGGACGATGTCACCGCCAGCGAGGCGAAAGTGCTTGCAACGCTGCGTACCCTCGACGCCTTCGCCGAGCCGTGGCGCGGCCGTTTCCAAATCGGGCAGCCGGCCCCGCTGCATGTCGGCTGATGAAGCCTAGCAAGTCCGCTGACGGGGCCAATACACCAGCGGGTCGGGACAACGGAACTGGCCCAGTAGGTGGCGCCTCGGGTTTCTGGGCCCTGTGCGGGTACTCACCCGACGACCACCGAGTAGTCGTGCTGCAGCCTCGCCGGCTGCGCTGCTGGAACGTGGCACATCCGATCAGGCGCCCTTGATGGGTGGCCCAAGCGAAGGGAATGGGGTTGTTGGTGGTTTCGCCGTTAGGGCTGCGTGGCCGGGAACCGTCCGGCGGTAGTCTTCCGCAGTGCCGAACACCTGCTGAGGCCATCCTGGGTTCGGCCGTTAATCGCCAGTAGCACGCTGCGGAGTAGATTGTTGACACAGGGTGCAGCCGAACGTCATGTTCAGGGCGCGGACGAGGAGCACATGCCGCTGGACGGCGACGGCTTTCTCGACATCGAGGCAGCCGCCGGCATCACGCCGGCCGGTGATCTCGCCGGGCGGCCGGGTAGCTTTGTCCTGCTTGCGCCGGGCGGGGTCGGCAAGTCGGTTGTCCTCGACGATCTTCGGCAGCGAGAGGACGGTGTCCAGGTAGACCTTGTAGGGCTCCGAGGCGCCGATATCGGTCAGGCGATCCGTGAGGTGATCTCCCTCGGAAAGCCGATTTACCTAGATTCTTTGGACGAAGCCCTGCCTACCGAGCCGGCTCTTGCCCGGCTGTTGAACCGGGCGATCTCCGGACCCGGGACTGACGGGGTCAGATGGCGGCTCGCGTGCCGCCCATCGGCGTGGACCAGGGCATTTGTCGCCGGCGCCAACGTGGAGAAGATGCGCCTGCTACCAATGACGCGCTACGCGGCCCGCCGCCTGCTCGCCTCGCTCGACGTCGATGAGGGTTTCCTGGATGCCCTGGCGGCTGCGGGCCAGAGCCGGTTAAGTGCCTCGTTGCTGCATTTCATCGCGGCGGCCCGGCAGTGGCAGGAGACAGGTCGCCTTCCCGGCAGGCGCGTGGACGTTCTGGAGTCAGAAGTCCAGCGGCTGCTGACCGAGCAGGAGGACCTTCGCCAGCCGCTGCGGACGGGCGCGGATGTGCGGCGCCGAACTGCCGGCCGGCTGGCAGTCTTCGCTGCGTTCGGCGGGGGCGGTCGGTTCGCCTTTCGTACCAGCACTGGTCAGGCTGCCATCGCCATCACCGAGTTGCCGACCGATCCCGAGCCGGACCGCCCCGACATCACGGTCGGGGGCGAGGTTTACGCGGAGGTGCTGGGCAGCACGTTGTTCGACACCGCGCCCCGGGAAACGGTCGCATTCCGACACCAGGAGTACGTCGACTACCTCGCCGCGAAGTACGTGGTGGATCGGGCGCCTACGGGGTCCCAGGTAGCTGCACTTCTGGGCCTTACTGATGGAGTGCTACCGCGCTCGATGGTCGCGGTCGCGGCATGGATTGTGGCGCTGCGCCCGGAACTCGCCTACGTCGTGGCGCCCGCTAACGCAGTGGCGCTGGTCGAGTCCGAGGTCGACCTGCCCCCAGCGGCACGGGCAGTGGTCGTGGACGCGCTGCTTGCCGACGCGCGGGAGAACGACGCAGAGCCGCGGTGGTCCCTGGACCTGTCGGTCGTCGTACATGCCGAGATAGAGCAGCAGCTCGCCGACCGGCTGGCAGCCGGGGTCGAACAACCTTTCGAGACATGGTGGATCTGCCAGCTTGCCCTGGCCGGGCGCGTTTCGACGGTCGCTCCTGCGGCACTGACGATCGCGCTCGACGACCAGCTCCCGTCCTGGACCCGCAGACCGGCAATCGCCGTGGTGACCAACCTCGGCTCACCGTCCGATCGGTTGGCCCTGACTGAGGGGCTGAGGCTCGACCCGGATGCGGACCCAGACGACGAGTTGCGGGCAGGACTACTGGACGGGCTCTACCCGCGGCACATGACCACTACCGAGCTACTGCCCCTCGTCACCCGGCCGCGTCGTCACAATTTCATCGGCGCCTACCGGAAGTTCCTCTGGGAGTTCCCCGCGAGGATCCCAGAAGCTGACCTGCCCGAGGCCCTCGCCTGGGCACGTGCAAACCCTCAAGACCAGGTCTCCTTCAAGCACCGCCGATGGTGGAACGACGTGTCGGTCGGCATCGTGACGCGAGCCGTAGCCGTTTCCAATGACCCGGCAGTGCTGGAACCGTTGGCCGCGCTTGTCGTCAATCTGGCCGGACACGCCCGGGTCGGCGCGCCCTGGACTCTGGACATCGCCCAGCGCCGGCTACTCGCCCTCGCCGTCGCGGCACGAGTCGACCAACGTCGATGGTCAATTCTCTTTCAACTCGGTCTCGTCACGGCTGATGACATCGACTGGCTGACGGCCGCCGTCGACGAGGAACGAGCTACCGGCCGCGACGCCTTGGCTCGCTGTCTTCAACGGCTGACTGCCCCGCCTGCGCCTGCCGACGAACAGGAGACCGAGGAGCAGGAGAATGAGGAGGAGGAGACTGAGGAGGAGCCCGATACTGCCGCATTGCGAGCAGCTCTCGCGACGGCCCGACTCGACCTTGCCGCATGGGCCGCCATACCGATCAAACTTGTTGCGGACGGCGAACGGGAAGAGCTTTTCTTCTGTGACATCGCTGCCCGGCAGGGCTGGTCACTGCTGACCGCAGATGAGCAGAGGGAGGTCCTCGACCGGGGCCTTGAGTATGTGAATGAACATTCCCCCGACCCTGGCCTGTGGTTGGGCAAGACCTCGATCAACCTTGATGTCATCTGCGACTGGTCTGGGGTTTATCTGCTGACCACACTGGCCCGCCACGCGCCAGAGCGCCTCAGCGACCTACCGTTGACAACGTGGGGGCAGTGGGCGCCCGCCATCGCGAACGCTTGGGCCTACGGCGACAAAAATTTACTTGGGAAGCTCGTCGACCTCGCTCCCGCCGATGCGAAGGCAAAGATTCGCAGCGCGGTCCGGAGCGCGCTCGACAGCCGCGCCGAATGGCAGCGCACACCAATGTACGAGTACTTCGCCCAAGACCTGGCGCCCGACCTGACCGTCATGTTGACGC
Source organism: Micromonospora sp. USAFONa4 (assembly GCF_057197825.1). Classification (NCBI taxonomy): domain Bacteria; kingdom Bacillati; phylum Actinomycetota; class Actinomycetes; order Micromonosporales; family Micromonosporaceae; genus Micromonospora; species Micromonospora sp. USAFONa4. The sequence continues at coordinate 4,635,320 of NZ_CM170072.1, forward strand.
AGCGCCGCTATCCCGACGACCAGAACGTCGACGTCTTCGCCTTCCTGATCGAGCATGACCCGGCCACAGCCGGTGCTGTGGCCAGGTCAGTGGCGAACGACGGGGACTCACAGCTTTCCCGCGCTGCTAGCCGGCACCTAGCTGGCATCGACGCCCCTGACGCGATCAACCGCCTGCTGACCGAAGCACCCCCACCCGGAGTGTTCCTCGCATCTCTTGAGGGTCTGCCGCTGGACACCGTCGAAGACGGCAGCCTGATCGGCCTGACCCGCCTTCTGCTCAGTCGACTCCCATCCGCCGAGGCATCGGAGGGCATCGAGGACTCGTTCGACAGTCCGTCGCAGCGAGAAGGCCGCATGTGTCAGTACGCCGTCGAGAGGATGGCTAATCGCGGCCTTGTCAGAGAGCTCAGAATGCTGGTCGACGGGCAGTCACCGCAAGCGCAGGCGCTCATCCGCCACTACCTGCGCCATGCCCGCCAGGTCGCGGCCGACAACGCCCAAGCCCGGTTCAACCCGACCGGTTTGCTCAACCTGCTCGGCCGCTCGGATCTGCGGCTCATCCGTAACTCCAGCGACCTGATTCGCGTCCTGTTGGACCACTTCGACGAGCTACAGCACGAGCTCTCGCGCAACAACGGTTTCCACGACTTGTGGTCACCGGACGGCCGGAACCTCGGCAGTGAGGACGACATCACCGACTGGGTGCGTCGCCGCCTGACCGAACGGCTTGGCCCAGACCGGCTCATTCTCGCCCGGGAGCCCCAGGTTGAACGCATCGCGGTCAGGGGCTCCGGCACACGCATTGACCTGAGCGCGGGCGCGCCGACCAACACCGCGCCCATCGAAGTTGCCGAAGCGATCATCGAGGCGAAGCTCGCCAGCAACAACGAGCTGCCCACCGCACTGCGAACTCAGCTCGTACAGCGATACCTCGCGGCAGCCAGGCAGCGGCACGGCATCTATCTCGTGTACTGGGTTCCGCCCGAACAACGGACCTCCGGCCCACGAAAGTACGCCGATAAGCAGGAACTCCTCGACGACATGCGACGCTGGGCCGCAGAAGTCACACCGCAGTTCGACGTGAGCGTCTACGTGCTCGACGTCAGCTGGCCGATGCGTCAAAGATGAAGACGATCGGTCACGGCACCGACGTCAGTGCCCTTCCTGCGCGAGGTTACTGAGATGGTTGAAGGAGTACGGTTCTGGTGACAGGGGTGCAGCAGACCGCATCGCGGGGCTGACCTCGTTTGTCGGTATGTCTGGCCGACCTGGCCGCAAAGCTAGGCCGGCCAGACAAGCGGGGCGCGCGAACCGGCCGACTGATGACTTTGTTAGCTACGCCACAGGTGGCATCAGTATTGCCGGTTTCGCCCCTTTGGTGCCTGCCGAGTTCTTGGGGGACCGTAGGGGGACCGGATGTCCCGGAACGGTCCGGCACGACGTAGCCCTGCGCGACATGTCGTCGGGTTTATTGCCTGCTCAGGCAGCATTGGATAGCATCAACCATCATCCTCCGGCATCGATGACCGCCGACTCTTAATCCGCGGGTTCGGGGTTCGAGTCCCTGGCGGCGCACCAGCAGTAACACCCTCAGGGCCGGTCATTGAGACCGGCCCTGACCCCTTTTGGTGACCCCTACGTCAGGCCTCGAACAGATAACCCAGCTTGTCTGTGGTCGACCGCTGGGCCTGTCGCGTGACCTCGACGTAGATCAGTTTGGTGATCGTCGGGGAGCTGTGCCCCAAGACGTCTTGGATCTTCTCGATCGGTACGCCCTGCTCGTAGAGCAACGTCGCGCACGAGTGACGCAGGTCATGGAAGCGCACTCGACGTAGCCCGGCGCCGTCGAGGAGCCGGACGAAGTGCCGGTTGAGGTTGCGCGGCTCGATTGGCGTTCCGATGCCGGTGGTGAAGATCAGGCCGAAGTCCTGCCACCTGTCGCCCATGGTCTTTCGCTCCGCCTCTTGCATGAGCTTGTGCTGTCGAAGTGCGGCCAGGCACGGCGGTGGAAGCCCGATCACCCGCTCCGACTCGTCGGACTTCACCGGTCCGAACACGAGCCGACCGTCCAGACGTTGCAGCGACTGACGAACGAAGAGGACGCCGTCGACCAGGTCCACGTCCTGCCAGCGCAGGGCGAGCGCTTCACCGCGGCGAAGGCCGAGAGCCAGCGCCACCGCGTAGAGGGCGTACAAGCGATCCGACCGCGCAGCCTTGAGCAGCAGCTTGGCTTCCTCGCCGGTCAGCGGTGTGAAGCGCGGACGGTACCGGTGTGCGAGGCGCAGGTTGCGTGCCGGGTTCTCGGCGATGAGTCCGTCGACCACGGCATCCTGAAGCGCCGCCCGGACCATCCGGTGCAGGTGGCGGATCGTGCCGTCGGAGGGGTAGGACTCGCAGCATTGGCGCGGGTGCTTCGCGCAGCAGCGAGCTTCTTTCCCGGCTCCCCGTCGGGCCGCGTCCTTGCCCTGCGCACAGCACTGGCAGGTGCTCTTGGCTCGGTTGAGGAACGTGCGGATCGTTGGCGGTTGGAGCTTCCCCAGACGCTGGCTCCCGATCAGCGGGACCATGTAACAGCGCGACAGCCATTCGTAGGTGCGCAAGGTGCTGGGGCGGACCCGATCCTGGAGGACCTCTCGCTGCCAGTAGGCCATGAAGTCCGCCACGGACTGGATGGACCCAGCAACCCGGATTCCCGCCTGAGCCTTGGCCTTCAACCCGGTCAGCTTCTCGTGTACCTCCTCCCAGGAGCTGCCGTAGACGCTCCGGCGGATCTCGCGGCCATCGCTGGTGAATACCCAAGCGCGGCCTTCCCAGCGCCCGTCCTTGCGCTGGCGGATGTTGCCCTCACCGTTGACCTTGCGGCGAGCACCGCGTCGGGCCGGTTCCGTGCCCCGAGGCATCAGGCAGCCTCCTCGATCAGCCGGGCCTTGTACGCCTCCACCGACTCGGGCAGCACGCGACGAGCGCGACCGATCCGAACGCCCGTGATTTCGCGCGCTTTGACCAGCCGATAGACCGTCCAGTACGAGACGTTCAACATCTCCGCCACCTGGTCGATGGTGAGCCACTTGCCGGCGTTTGTTGAGCTGTCCATTCTCAGTTCCTCCCGTTAACCAGGGCAGCATCAGGGTTTGCAGAGCCGTCGGAAGCGCCGTCCTGTGTTGCCTTGTCTCTGGCGGCGAGGAGGGCGGCTTTCCATTGGGCGCGTTGGGACAGCGCCCGGAGCAGTCGGTGTTGCAGGGGTGGGATGTCGGGGTCATCGGGGCGGGCGAGCTCCCAGGCGTAGGCGGGTGCGTCGTCCTGGTCGACGGGGTAGGCGTCGTCGGCGCCGGTGGTGACGCCGAGGAGTTTGCGGACCCAGGCGCGGGCGTCGGCGCGGTGGTCGGCGAGGGTCTTTCCGGACCAGTCGCGGGAGACGAGGATGCGGCGTCCGCCGATGCCGAGGGTGGCGCGTTGGTGGACTTTGCCCTTGCATCGACCGGCTTGCAGGCGGCCGTGGGCTTTCTTCGGTTGGATGCCGTAGAGCATCCAGTTGGCGCACCGCTCGTTGCACGGCGTCACCCGGAGTTGGTGCCACAGCCGGTCGAGGTGGTCACGCTGCCGCTCGCTGTCGGTCTTGTGGCAGTCAGCCGCGCTCTTGGTGATGTACTTCGTGATGTAGCCGATCGTGCGGTCAGCGTGCACCGTGCCCGGAGTGACGCCCTCGGCGTGGACCTGCCGGCCGAAGCGGACGACGTGCACGGGTTGCGCATCGGGGTCGGCGTCGAGCAGGTCCAGGGCGTCAGCCCACGTGGTCAGCGGCTCTCGGGTGTCGGGGTCTACCCAGGCGTCAGCGTCGTTGTCCCACACCGGCAGCCGATCCAGCGAATAGACCAGCTCATCAGCCGGGGGCCACCAGACTTGGTGGTAGGTGGCGGCGGCGACCTGGCGCAGCAGGGCGCGGGGGATGGTGCCGCGGATGGCGAAGTGGGCGTGTGGGGCGAGGCGTCGTTGTGGCTCGACGCAGCCGGCGTATTGGACGTTCCAGCCGACGCACCGTCTGAGGTTCTGCCAGAACCGGTCGAGGAGCCGGGCGAAGTGCACCGCGTCCCAGGCGGCCCGCCGGTAGTCGTACGAGCCGGGGTCGGCGGGGGTACCGTCGGGCAGGACCCGGCCGTACGTGTCGAGGGTGAGCGACAGCCACATGGACGGGCGGTGTTGGGTGCCGTCCGGGGCGGTGTAGACCTTCCCGACCGTGCGCGGCTCGACCTTCTTACGGGGCAGGTCCGGGGCGTCCTGACGCCGTTTGGTCGACCTCTTGCGCCGCCCGTTGTCGGAGTCGTCGTCGTGGGGTGGGGCGACCTGCCCGCGTAGGCCCTCGGCGGCGATGGCTTCCTCTACCTCGGCGATGGCCTGGTCGATGCCGGGTACCTGGTCGAACTGTGCGGAGCGCTGTGCCTCATCACGGGCGAACTCCAGGTGTGCCCGCAGCAGCACCAACTCTCTCTGCGCATCGGTGGCGGGGTTGGCGCCGGCCGGGTTGGGTTCGTCGGTGCGGTGCCAGCCCTCGCGGATCTGGGTCTGCCGCAGCCGGCGGGCACGCTTGGCGCATGGGGAGCACTTGTCTTCCCGGGTGCTGCCGCAGGGCAGGTCAATGACCTCGGTTTGGCCGGTGTGCAGGTTGGTGCGGCGCAGGGTGACCGGGCGCAGGCACACGCCGTACTCCGCGGCCATCTCCTTGAGCACCTGCCGGGACATGGGCAGGGCGAGGCGTGCGGCACGGGAGCCGGGCGCCGGCGGGATGGCCGCGGTCGAGGTCGGTTCGGTGGGGGTGGGGGTGAGGCCGGGCAGGGTCGGGGCGATCAACGGGTCACCTCCGGTAGCTCGAACAGGGCGGGTTGGCTGTCACCAATCGGGGTGGTGCGGGTCGGGCCGAGACGGCCGGCCCAGCGGTGGGCGGCAGCCTCATGGCGGGTACAGGCGACCTCGGCGCGGTAGTGGCCGGTGCCGGGGTGGCCGGATTCGATGAGGGCGGTGGCCCACCTACGGCAGCGCGCGCAGTAGGTGGGCCAACCAGCAGTCATCGCGGGTCAGTGGCCGCAGCCGGGGCAGTGGAGTCCGGGGCAGCAGCGACCGGAGCGACGCAGCAGCGCCACGATGACGATGAGGACCAGGACGACGCCCGCGATGAGCGGCACCGTCGAGCGGGCGGCGTCGACGAGCTGCGCGGCGAGGTAGCCGGCAGTGGCGAGAGCGCCCACGGCGGGGACGGCGACGGCGGCGACGACGTGGCCTCGGCGCAGCCGGCGGACCGCAGCGGGGGCGGGGCCCTGGTTGTCGAGGAGCCGGACGGTGACGGTGACGCGGGTGCCGCCCGGGATCTGGCGGGGCTTGGTCATGGAGACGAGGCGGCCGGAGTCGCGGACGAGGGCGACGGTGGCGGCGACCTCGGCGGGGGTGCCGACGACGCGGCGGGCGATGACGGTGGGGTCGGCGAGGTTGCGGCGGGCGAGTTGAGTGCGGGTCATCGGACAACCTCCGAGGTGAAGACCTGACCGTTGCGGGGGGCCTGGACGACGGACGAGATGAGCGCGGAGCGGACCGGCGTGGCCGAAGCCGGGGCCTGGGCGACGGCGGGCGGGGGTGCTGGCGGGACGTAGACGGGTGCCGGGTCGGTGGGCAGGTCGGCCGGTTCCAGGTCGGCGGCTTCCTCGACGGCCACCGGCACTGGCACCGGTTCGGGTTTGGGCTTGGCCGGGGCCGACTCCCGGGCCGGGCGAGCGGCGGGGGCGGTGAGGACGAGCTTGGATAGGGCGAGGAACGCCAGCGCCGGCACCGACGACAGCAGGCGGGAGGAGAAGCTGTCGTTGGCAACGGCGATCTGCGCGGCCAGGGACAGGGCGACCGCGCCGACGAGGATCGACAGCGGGTAGAACACCGAGGCGTCCGGGTCGAGACGGCGACGGCGACGAATCACCAGGAGAGCGGCTGCGGGGGTGAGTTCGGAGATGACGGCGTTGGACCAGCCGAACCACTCGTGGGTGCCAGCGGGGGCGTGGATCATCGTCCAGTCCTTGACGTGGGTGAACGACGCGGCACCGGCCATTCCGCCGACGGCGAGGAGGATCACGACCAGGGCGACGCCTTCCAGGCGGTCGGAGTTGACGAAGCGGCGCATCAGCGCACCTCCCCAGCGACACGTGGGGCGGGGTTCATGTCGCGGTGCAGGTAGTAGGCGGCGAACTCCGCCGACGAGCCGGGAACCGGGCTGAAGCCGTTGCGGCCCTCTTCCTCGATCACGTTCCAGGCGCAGGGCTCGCACCGGGGGGCACCGTCGTGCCAGTGGGTTGCCGGTCGGGTGCAGTACGAGGTGAGGCAGCGCACCGGTCCCGAGTGCTCCCGCAGCGGCGACTCCCGCACCAGCGGCGGCCGGGCGACCCGGACGGGGGCAACGGTCGGTGCCGGATCAGCGGCAGCCTCGTCCACCATCACGGGGGTAGGAGCCGGGCGGAGCCAGGCGCGCAGGTTGCGGACGTAGACCGAGCCGTAAACGAAGCAGGAGACGAGGAAGCCCCACTGCTCAGTCACGAGGGAGTACGCGAGCCAGAGCATTTGGGCGCCCAGGCCGACGGCCCAGCCGGTCCACGAGCGTTTGCCGGCGAGGTAGAGGCCGGTGACGCCGACGGTCATCAGGAGCCAGGACCAGAGTTGGTAGGTCATTGCGGGGCCTCCCAGGTGGCGAAGTCGGCGGGGCGGCAGACGGGGCAGGGGATCTTCCACATGCGGTGCGCGGGTGGGGTGCGTTCGTGGGTGAGGGGGTCGCGGATTTCGGGGTTCCAGATCTGCACCTCGCCCCGCTGGCGGCAGAGGGAGCAGTCCTCGGGGTTGATGACCAGGTGCAGCAGGCCGGCGGAGGTGACGGCGAAGACGGCGACGGGCTGACCGAACGGATGCAGGCGCCGGGCGGTCATGCGGCCCATCCCCAGGCTTCGGCGTCTTCGGCGGCGATCTCGGCGTGCCGGGCGAGCGCGGCGCCGAGGATCGCGGCGGCGTGGGCGTCGGGAGCGCAGTAGGGGCAGGTTTGGTCGGGGTCGGTGTGGTGGAGATCGAGGCAGGTACGACGGATCGGGCGCAAGGTGAGGCGACGGGCAGCCATCAGAGGACTCCTCGTTTCGGGACGTGCGGGAAGGTCAGCGGTGGGTGGGAGTGACGTGCACGCGGATCCACTCCGGCGGCTCACCCGTCGACGCCACCGCTTCGGAGAGGCAGCGCCACAGCGCCCACGCCTCCGAGGGGGTGAGGTACATGCGGCGCCGGCCGGCACCAACAGCGACGTACAGATCGGCATCCGGGGTGACGCGGACGGTGACCGGCACCGAGGCCTTGTCGACGTGCGGGGCACGCAGCCGGTAGAAGCGCCGCGGCTGGTCGTCGGGTTGGTCGGCGTAGGGCATCCGGGCGGGCGCGCCCTCGGGCAGCTCGGTCATCGGGGGTCGCCTCCGTTCGGGGTGGTGGCGTCGAGGTCCAGGACGTAAAGCAGCGACGGCGGCAGCAGCGGCGCGGCCTGCTTCGGCGGCGTGGGCCGGTAGGTGTGCCGGCCGTTGCCGTTCGACCGCGCCTTGACCGCAGTCGGAGCCGGGGCCGGGGTGTCGGCCGGTTCGGGCTGGACCTCGGCAGGGGCGGGGAACGTCGCGGCCATCTCCCGGATCACGTCATCGGAGATGTAGGAGAAGCGAACCCGAGCCGGTTCGGGCTGCCCATCGAGCAGCACGTACGCGACACCCTTTGCCGACAGCGGGATCTGATCGGCCAGGGCTCCCCGCTCGCGGGCGCCGTCGCCAAGGAGGAGGTCGACGTGGCCGCGTTCGGTGACGCCCAGGGCGATGCGGGTGGGGAAGAAGTCGCGCACGGAGACGACTTCCTTGCGGGGGTCCTGGGTGGCAGCGACGACCAACACGCCCAACCCGGCGCCCTGGGTGAGCAGTAGGCCCAGGGCTTGGGTGATGCGCTGGCGGATGTCGCTGTCAGGCAGGAACGCCAGTAGAGCGGCGATCTCGTCGATGACGATGACGATCAGCGGTTCATCGACGGTCGGGGTGTGCACCCGCACCCTGCCCCGCAGCACCCGTTGGCGAGCCCGCATCCGGGTTACGGCGTCATCGAGCATGTCGGCCATGCGCGACCAGTCGTCATCGACGTAGCGGGAGAACAGCGGCCGACCGATCGACAGCTCCATGCCGCCCTTCGGGTCGATCGCCCACACCCGCACCAGCCCTGAACGAATGCCAGCGGCGAGAGCACGGAGCAGGGACCAGATGACCGAGCCCTTGCCCATCCGCGTCGCCCCACCGATGAGCACGTGCGTGGCGAGTAGGCGCAGGCAGTACACGGCCAGGTCTTCGCGCAGGCCGAGGGGCAGGGCGGTGAAGTCCGGGCGTGCCGGCACCGGCAGCGGCTTGACGATGCGGGTGAGCGGGTCGCGGCGGATCAGCACCAACCACACGTGCCGGGGCCGGTCCCGGAACCGGATGGCGTCGACCCTGCGGAGTAGCCAAGCCAGTCGACCTGAGCGGGTCGGGGGTGCCTGGCGGCGGCCGGAGAAGACCCGGCAGTGCCGGGTGCCGAACGAGTACGCCAGATCCCGGGCCGCCTTGTGGTACGCCTCCGGGTTCTGCCCCCGAGGCATCCGCAACACGACCTCATCCGTGGCATACGAGCAGCGCACCGACAGCAGCTCGGGCAGCTTCTCGCCACCGTCGTACTTCTTCATCAGCCCACACAGCGACATGACCTCGTGCCACTGACGCCGATACACCCACAACCGCCGCCACCACGACAGCCCTCGCAGCACCACCAAGCGCTCGAAGGACTCCCTAGCCCGCCACCACCACACGCCCGCCGAAGCGGCGACGACGATGAGGACCAGGAGGTGAGGCCACCAGCCGTGCCAGCGGTGCACGTCGACGGCGAGCAGGACCAGGGCGACAGCAGGCCAGGCCCGCCAGTGCCGCACCACCGCGACAGCGAGACGCGCCACCAGCACGACGAGGCGGGCGAGGAGGATGAAGAACGTGACCGTCCAGACCAGGGGCCACGGGGCGGCGACCTGGAGGCGACGGAAGTTGACCAGCGGAGCGCGCATCACGCCACCGCCTTGTCGGCGTTGCGCTGGTCGATCCACGCCTCAGCGCAGACCTTGTGCACCGGCTTGCCCGCCGGGCTACGGCAGATCGCCGGCTTACCGCAGATGACGCACGGAACCGGGTCTCCGGCGCTCCCGCGTGGACCGGTCGACGGTTGCCGGGACGAGTTGCCGAACGGAATCCGTCAGGCCGCTCACGGGTCCGAGGTGGGGAAGGGGTGTAGGTAGGGAAGGGGGCGGAGGGTTGGGGTGGGGTTGGGGTTAGAGCTGCCTCCGGCGGGGGCGCAACGACTCCAGGATGGAGTTGCCGAACGGTTGCGGTTGTGGGTGGTGGGGGTGGGATGCCATCCCGCCAGCCACCGACCCAGGCAAGCCGAGCAGACCAGGGCCAGGGCGACAAGGTCGTACGTCCGGTAGGGCGCTCCACCCTTGTCACCCTGGCCCTGGCCCGCTCCACGGTGTGTGGGTCGGCGGCAGACGGGATGGCAACACATCATATTTTGACGTGCTCTTCAAGTGCCGCTATGCGTGTAAGGCGCGGTCGAGCGCTGTAACGAAACCGAAGTGCCGAATCGAAGGTCCGCCCTTCGCTCAAGGGCAGTGACTCGCCTTTGTGGCGCTCATCCAAATCTGCTTGACGTTCCCCTCGGACGCCATACCTGTCAAGTCCCAGTCTTGCCAGTCACAGAAATCGATTTTCGCGCCACTCGCGAAAGTTAGGGTTCCGGACCAGCCGCGCGTGAGGAGATCGAACCCCTCTGAGTTGAGGCTATAGGTGCCGCTACATGACTTGGTCCAAGTTGAAATTGTGACGGGGCCGGTGTAGTAGCGGTATTGGAGGCTATTTGATTGACATCCTGCCTGTGCGGGCGAGGCGATTGCGAGGGTGGCTGCAATGGTAGTCATTGCCGCTGCCGCAGTAGCGATGAGCCTTGATTTGAAGTTCATTCCCTATTCATCCTCCTGTGCATTGGCTCTGACAAATGCGATATACCTAGCGGCCAGTGCGCAGGATAGCACAATCCATCGATCGTGCTCAACATGCCCAGGTTGCCCACGTGGTTGATGGATCGGTGGGTGCGGCTTCCGGCTGAGGTTGCGAATGCGGCCGGACTCCAGCAGGCGAAGTGCCCTCAAACTGCATCAGGTGACTAAATAGGGCAGGTCAGAGGGTGGCGAGAGCATGCCGCCGAGCGACGCCACCTAGCAGGAGCAAACATGGTGGCCATTAACGTCGGATGACACCCTGAGATGCTGCCTACCCTGCTTCGGGACGAAGTGACTCCCGCAGCATCTTGACCCAAGATGACCCCAATCAGCCGCAAGATGAGCACGATCGGCCAAGCCGCCTGGCTGGCAGGGATGAGGCCAGGGCGGTTGAGCTCGGTCGAGAGGGAGCACTCTTAATCCGCGGGTTCGGGGTTCGAGTCCCTGGCGGCGCACCAGCAATAATCTGGGCATTCACCCTCGCGGGTGGGTGCCCAGATGTCGTTTCGGGATGAGAGGCAGCAACGCCGGCAGGAGCGGGGTCCTTCGCACCGTATCCGCCTGCGGCTCGCTGAGTGCCGCGTCCGTGTGACCCGCCGACGCGTCCGCATCCGTTCAGCCGGCCACCGGACAGCGGTTGAACTTCCACTGTGGATAACGGTTGGGTATCGACGTCGAACCGGGGTGCCGCACCACGATATCCATTGGCGGCATCGCGTGCCGCGGTGCGGAAGAACACTTCTGTGCGCCACGGAGGTCGGCGATGCGCGACGGCAACAAGAGCACGTCAGGTGACCGGGCCGTCGACCTGCTCCCCGGGCTGTGGCACGCGCGACCGCCACTGCGTCGCAGGCTGGTCCCGGCGCTGGCGGGGGCGATGGCCCTGGTCATCGCGGTGACCGGGGTGGGGGAGCTGCCGCCGCCGATCGATCCCCCGAAGGCGGGCCTCGACGTGCTGGCCGACGGGACCGGTGGTGGGCAGGGCACGGCCGCGGCGCCGCGACAGCGGTGGGAGGGCGAGTCGGAGACCGTCGCGGCGACGCGGTCGCGGACGAACCGGAAGGTCCCCGCCTCCCAGCGGTCGCGCTACCCGCAGCACTCGCTGACGCAGCGACCGAGTGTCCCGGCGAACACGGCGACCATGCAGCAGCCACCGGTCACACCGGCGCGCGGCTATCAGTCGGCCACCAGTCGGGAGCTCGCGCCGCAGCGCGACGCGTACCGGCGGGTCTACGCGAATGCCGACGGCACCCAGACCACCGTCTTCTCCGCGGCGCCGGTCAACTTCCGGACCGCCACCGGCGGCTGGGCACCGATCGACCCGCGGCTGACCGGCGACGCCGCCTCGGGCTGGCGCAACACGGCGGACGCGGTGCAGGTCCGGCTCGCCGCCCGGGCCGACGCGCCGGCCGTGGCCCGCTTCGCCCTCGCCGACGGTCAGGCCGTGTCGTACGGGCTGGCCGGCGCCGCGTCGGTTCCCGGAGAGGCCGACGGGGCGTTGGTCACCTACCGCGGCGTGCTGCCCGGCGTTGACCTGGAGCTGGAGTCGCGCCCCGGCGCGCTGAAGGAGACGCTGGTCCTGCGCTCCCCGAAGGCCTCACGGGTGTACGACTTCCCGCTGGGCCTCGAAGGGCTCACCGCGGCGGTGCGCGACGGCTCCGTGGAGCTGTCCGACGCGGCCGGCACGGTGCGGGCCGTCTTCCCACCCGGCCACATGGTCGACGCCGCGCCCGTTCCGGTGACCTCGATGGCCGTCAGCTACCAGCTGCGCACCGTCGGTGGTAAGCCCCACCTGCGGGTGTCCGTGGACGACGGCTGGCTGCGCGACCCGGCCCGGGTCTACCCGGTCCGCCTGGACCCGACGGTCGAACTGCCCGTCGCCGAGGGCGCCGCCGACTCGGCCATGTACGTGCACGGCGGCAGCTCCGCCTCGGGCGCCAGCGAGCTGCGCGTCGGCACGGTGGACGGCGCCAACGCCGCGTCGTACGTCAAGTTCGGCGGGCTGGTGGACCGGCTGCGGCACCACACCATCTACGGCGCCCAGCTCCAGGTGGTCAACTACGACGCCGACTCCTGCCGGGCCCGCGAGGTGACCGTGCACCCCGTGACGGCCGCGTGGTCGGCCGGCACCGGCTACTCCTATCCCGGCCCCGCGGTCGGCGCCGCGCTGGCCACCCGGTCGTTCGCGCACGGGCACGTGGCGTTCGGCGAGAGCTCCTCGGCCTGCCCGACCGCGGCTGAGGCGTTCGACCTGGGCGGCGCCGGGGGCAACCTGGTGCAGCGGTGGGTCAACGGGGAACAGGCCAACCACGGCCTGTCGCTGCGCGCCTCCACCGATCCGCTCAGCGGCAAGCGGTTCGCCGGCCCCCAGACGGCCAACCCGCCGAGGCTGTACGTGACCCACAGCCCGTACAACGCCTCGTACCAGATCCCGAAGCCGGTGCCCAACCCGCCGGTCCTGCAGAACCAGGACGGCCGGGTCGCCGTGACGGTGACCAACCGCAGCGCCGGCGCGTGGGCGGTCGGCGACTACTACCTGGCCTACCGGGCCTACAACGCCAAGACCGGCGCGGCGGTCACCCAGCAGCGCGCGGCCAACCTGACGGCCCCGGTGGCCCGTGGCGCCGCGGTGACCCTCAACGCGACCATCAAGGCCCTGCCGCCGGGGCGGTACTTCCTCGACTTCACGATGGTGCGTACCGGGGGCGTGGTCTTCACCGACCACCAGGTGCCGCCCGCCCGGATGGTGCTCGAGGTCGTCGACATCCCACCGGTCGTGCAGGAGCTGTACCCGCCGAACGGCTACTCCGCACAGACCCTGACCCCGCAGCTGTGGGCCCGTGCGCTGGACATCGACGCGCCCCCGGGACTGTCGCTGTCCTACAAGTTCGAGGTGTGCGAGCAGACGGCGGCCGGCGGCACCACCGGCTGCTTCGACTCCGGCTTCCAGGCCAGGACCGCCTGGACGGTGCCGGCCGGCCGGCTGTCCTGGAGCAAGACCTACCGGTGGCGGGTGATCGTCAAGGACGGCGGCAACGAGGTGCCGTCGCCGACCTCGACGCTGCTCACCGCCGTGCCCCAGCCGGAGATCACCTCGCGGATCGCGGGCGCGACGACGGCGGCGCGCGACCGCGAGTTCGACGCCCAGACCGGCAACGTGTCCACCACCGCGGTGGACGCCACGGTCACCACCGTCGGTCCCGAGCTGAACCTGGTCCGCACCTACAACAGCCTCGACCCGCGCCGCGCCGGCGCGTTCGGCGCCGGCTGGTCGACCCGGTACGACATGCGCGTCGTCCCCGACGCGGACGGCTCCGGCAACGTGCTGGTCACCTACCCTGACGGCCAGCAGGTGCGCTTCGGCCGCAACCCCGACGGCACCTTCGCCGCCCCGGCCGGCCGCACCGCCTCGCTGACCTGGAACGGCACCCTCTGGACACTTGTCGACAAGGCGAGGACGACGTACCAGTTCTCCGCCGCCGGCCGGCTCACGAAGATCACCGACGCGGCCCTGCGGTCGATCGTGCTCACCTACAACGCCACCGACGGCAAGCTGGCCCGGGCCCGGGTCTCCAACAGCCAGACCAACACGGCCGGCCGGTCGCTGACCTTCACCTGGACCGGCGCGCACGTGACGAGCGTCGCCGCGGACGCGGTCAACGGCGTGGCGCCGACCTGGACCTACACCTACAGCGGCGACCTGCTCACCTCGGTCTGCGCCCCGGGCAACGCCTGCACCCGGTACGGCTACGCGGCCGGCTCGAACTACCGCACCGGTGTGCTCGACGCGAAGCCCGAGTCGTACTGGCGCCTGGGCGAGCCGCAGGGCACCGCCGCCGGCAGCGAGGTCGCCGTCAACCTGGGCAAGGACGCGGGTGTCCACACGGGCGTGACCCTCGGCACGGCGGGCGCGCTGACCGGCACCGGCAACACCGCGGCCACCTTCAACGGCACCTCCTCGCTCGTCGACCTGCCCAAGGGCGCGGTGAAGAAGGCCCGCGACACCGCGGTCGAGCTGTGGTTCAAGGCCAGCACCACCGGCGGTGGCGGCCCGCTGCTGGGCTACCAGGACAAGGCGCTCGGCGCCGCCTCCACCACGGGCGTGCCGGTGCTGTACGTGGGCACCGACGGCCTGCTCCGTGGCCAGTTCGGCGGCCCTCCGATCGCGCCGCTGACCTCGACCGCCGCCGTCAACGACGGGCGCTGGCACCACGCCGTGCTGTCGGCGATGGGCGGCGTGCAGACGCTCTACCTCGACGGCGTCAAGATGGCCGAGCGCACCGGCACGACGGTCGAGCACTCGCTGCTCACCTTCAACCAGCTCGGCGCGGCGTACGCGACCACCCCGGCGTCCTGGCCGGCGTGGGGCACGACGGCCCGCCGGCACTTCGCCGGTGTCATCGACGAGGTGGCCGTCTACTCCCACCCGCTGGGCCAGGCGGCGGTCACCGCGCACCACCGGTACGCCGCCGGCACCGACCAACTGACCACGGTGACCCTGCCGAGCGGCAAGATCGCGGCGCAGTTCAGTTACGACACCGCGGCCGACCGGGTCACGAAGCACACCGACCGGCACGGCGGCATGTGGACCATCGGCGCACCGCTGGTCTACGGCGGCGACACCGACCTGCGCCGCAGCGTGCAGGTGCTGGACCCGGCGAACCGGCCGCACCTGTTCGAGTACGACGCGCTCAGCGGCCAGTTGCTGCGTTCGGGCACGCCGCTCGGCCTGGAGATCCGCGAGGAGGACCGGCCCGGCTCGCCCACGCCGCCACCGCCCCCGCCGCCGACGGAGGTGTGCTCCACGCCCGATCCGGGTGACCCCTCGTTCTGCACCGTCATCCCCGGGGACGCGGGCGGGCCGGTGTTCGTGCGGCACCCGCTGGAGGGCATGGCGATCCGCACGTTCGAGTACGACGACCGCGGCAACCAGACCGTGGTCACGAACGAGAACGGCGACGCCGTGCGGATGGGCCACGACCAGCGCGGCAACGTCACCTCCAAGCGGACCTGCCGCACCAACGGGGTCTGCCACACCGCCTACACGACCTACCCGGCGACGGTGACCGACCCGTTCGACCCGCGTAACGACCTGCCGACCGAGTCGCGGGACGGGCGTTCGGCCAGCGCCACCGACAACACCTACCGGACCAGCTACACCCACACGCCGTTCGGTGAGCTGGCGACGCAGGTCAACCCGGACGGCGGCACCGTCCGGCACACCTACACCACCGGCGGCGAGGCGGCGTACGGCGGCGGCACCGTGCCGGCCGGCCTGCTGCTGACCACCACCGATGCGCGCGGCAAGATCACCCGCTACGCGTACTACCAGAACGGCGACCTCTACCGGACCACGGAGCCGTCGGGGCTGGTCACCACCCACACCTACGACGCGTTGGGCCGGCTGCTCACCACCACGGAGATCTCCGACAGCCACCCGGCGGGCGTGGTCACCAGCCACACCTACGACGCGCTGTCCCGGCCGGTCAGCATCACCGCGCCGGCCACCACCGACGCGGTGACCGGCCAGGCGCACCAGAAGCGCTCCACGACCTCCTACGACGTGGACGGCAACGTGACCCGCGTCGAGGTCGACGACGTGCGCGGCGACGACGAGACCCGCGTGAGCACGTGGGAGTACGACCAGTCCAACCGGCCGATCAAGACCACGGACGCGGAGGGCAACGAGACCGTCAAGAACTACGACCGGTTCGGCAACGAGACCACCGTCGTGGACGCGAACGGCAACCGGTACGACTACGCCTACACCGCGCGCAACGCCCTGGCCGAGGTGCGCCTGCGGGCGTACGCCGGCGACGAGGGCCCCACCACCGGCGACTACCTGGTGCTGCACACCTACACCTACGACCACGCCGGCCGGATGGCCAGCGACACCGACGCGATGGGCCGGCGGCTGGAGTACCAGTACTACGGCGACGACCAGCTGCACCGCCTCGTGCTGAAGAACTTCCGCAACCCGGACGGCAGCAAGCGCGACTACGTCGTGGAGGAGAACACGTACGACGGCGCCGGCAACCGCACCCGGCAGGCCTCGGCCAACGGCACCTCGGTCACCCAGCAGACGTACACTCCGGCCGGCGCCGTCGCCAGCATCGTGGTCAACCCCGGTGCCGCCGCGCTGACCACGTCGTACACGTACGACACGATGGGCAACGTCACCCGGATGACCCGCGCCGGGCGGCCCTCCAACGTGCCGTGGACCCTGTCCACCGCCGGTGAGCAGGTCGACTACGCCTACGACGACAGCGGCAACCCGGTCCGCCAGACGGTCGTCGCCGGCACGGTCACCCGGGTCACCACCAGCGCGTACGACCAGCGCGGGCTGCTGACCGCCGCCACCGACCCGCTCGGGCGGACGATCCGCTACGCGCACGACGAGCTGGGCCGCCAGATCCGGGTGGTCGCCCCGGCGGTGGCCGCCGAGGAGAACGGCGGCGCGCCGACCACCGTCACGCCGACCACCGTCACCGGCTACAACACCTTCGACGAGACGGTGCACACGGCCGACGCCCGGGGCAAGATCAGCAGCTTCACCTACAACCGGCTGGGCCGCCAGGTCGGCAGCACCGCCCCGACGTACGCGCCGCCGGCCGGGGTGAGCGCGTTGCAGCCCACCACGACGGCCCGCTACGACCCGACGGGCAACGTGGTCGAGACCGTCGACGCGCGTGGCAACGCCACCCGGTACCAGTACGACCAGATGGGTCGCCTGGTCAGCCGGGACGAGCCGGCGGGCACCGCGGACCGGGCGGTGACCCGGTACACCTACACCCGCACGGGTGAGCTGCTGTCGGCGACCAGCCCCACCGGCAGCCGGACCGAGGCGACCTACGACGACCTCGACCGCCAGGTGACCGCGACGGTACTGGAGCGGTACCCGACCCCGCGCACCCTCACCAGGCAGTACCGCTACGACGACGGCGGCAACGTCACGTCGGTCGTGTCGCCCGGCGGCGCCACCACCACCAACACGTACGACGTGTTCGGCCAGCTCACCCGGGTGGTCGACCCCGCCGGGGTGGCCACCAGCTACGGCTACGACTACGCCGGCCGGCAGGTGCGCGTCAGCGACGGGCTGGGGCGTACCGAGCGGATCGACTACGACCTGCTCGGGCTGATCACGGCCGAGTCGGACGTGGCGCCGGACGGCTCGACCCTGCGCACCCAGACCTACGGCTACGACGCCGCCGGCAACCTGACCTCGGCGGTCAGCCCGCGCGGCGTCACCACCACCTACGAGTACGACACGCTCGGCCGGCTGGTCCGGCAGGTGGAGCCGACCACCACCAGTTCCTCGATCACCACCAGCTTCGGCTACGACGCGGCCGGCAACCCCACCCGCTACACCGACGGCCGGGGCAACCGCACCATCTCCACCTACAACAGCTGGGGCCTGCTGGAGTCGCAGATCGAGCCGGCCACCACCGCCCACCCGAACGCGGCCGACCGCACCTGGACGGTGGCGTACAACATCGGCGCGCAGCCGACCAGGCTCACCGCGCCCGGCGGGGTGAACCGGCTGCGCAGCTACGACGCGGCGGGCCGGCTGACCGGCGAGACCGGCAGCGGCGCCGGCAGCCCGGAGCGCACCCTCGGCTACGACCTGGCCGGCCGGCTGGTCCGGGCCGCCGCGCCGGTCGGCACCGACACGTACAGCTACGACGACCGGGGCAACATGCTCAGCGCCACCGGCCGGGCCGGCACCGCCCGCTTCCAGTACGACGCGGACAGCCTGCTGACCAGCCAGACCGACGCGTCCGGGACCGCCAGCTACACCTACACCCGGCAGCGGCTGACCGCGGCCCGGGACGGCATCACCGGCGTCACCCAGCGCTACACCTACGACGCCGCCGGGCAGCCGACCGGCATCGACTACGGCTCCGGCCGCACCCGCACCTTCGCCTACGACAACCTGGCGCGCCTGAGCAGCGACGTCACCCGCAACGCGACCGGGCAGTCGGTCAGCTCGGTCAACTACACCTACGACGCCGACGACAAGCTCATCGGCAAGACCACGGCCGGAACGGCCGGGGCGGGCAAGCACACCTACGCCTACGACCTGGCCGGGCGCCTGATCTCGTGGACCGGGCCGCAGGGCACCGTGGCGTACGCCTGGGACGCCTCCGGCAACCGGATCCGGGCGGGCGCGAAGACGGCCAGCTACGACGAGCGCAACCGGCTGCTGTCCGACACGGACTACACCTACACCTACACCGCGCGGGGCACGCTCGCCTCGCGGACCAGCGCCGGACTGACCGAGAAGTACACCTTCGACGCGTTCGACCGGCTCACCACCGCGGGCAGCGTGACGTACACGTACGACGCGTTGAACCGGGTGGCGGCCCGTGGCAGCTCGCCGTTCGGGTACGCCGGTCTGGCCGACGACGTGGTCAGCGACGGCACCGGCCGCTTCTCCCGGGGACCGGCCGGCGAGGTCCTCGCCGTGGGCGAGGGCGACGAGCAGCTGCTGGCCCTCACCGACGGGCACGGCGACGTGGTGGCCGGCATCGACCCCACGGACACCGCGCTGACCGAGCTCACCGACTCGAAGGCGTACGACCCCTTCGGCGCGGTCGTCGCCACCGAGGGTGACACGGGCGACCTGGGCTTCCAGGGCGACTGGACCGACCCGACCACCGGCCAGGTCGACATGGGCGCGCGCTGGTACGAGCCCGGCACCGGCGGCTTCGTCTCCCGCGACACCGCCAACTACAGCACCGGCGACTCGATCCTGGCGAACCGGTACACGTACGCGGCGGGCGACCCGCTGGCGCACATCGACCCGGACGGTTACTGGCCCTCGTGCGGCTGGTGCAAGTCCGTGGTCAACCGGGTCAAGAAGACGGCCTCCAACGCCTGGTCGGGAGTGAAGCGGGTCGCCTCCAACGCCTGGTCCGGAGTGAAGCGGGTCGCCGCCAGCGCCTGGTCGGGGGTGAAGCGGGCGGCCAGCTACGCCTGGGCGGGCGTGAAGCGGGCGGCCAGCTGGGTCGGCTCGGCCATCAGGAAGGTGGGCAACGCGATATCCAACGGAGCCAGGTGGCTCTACAACAAGGCCCGCACCGCCGTCAGCTGGGTCGGCAGCAAGATCAGGTCCGCGGCGAACTGGGTCGCCAGCAAGGCGTCCCGCGCGTGGCAGACGGTGAGCACGGCCGCCTCGGCGGGGATGACCTGGGCGAGGCAGAAGGCCGAGCAGGCGCGCCGGGTGATCCACGAGATGAAGCGGCGGGTCACCGAGACCGCGCGCCGGGCCATCGAGTACGCGGTCAAGCACAACCCGGTCAAGGCCGTGGCCGCCGCGCTCAAGCCGGTCCTGTCGACCATCAAGACGGTGGTCTCGGCGGCGGCGCACATCCCGGCCGCGGTGGTCGCCACCGTCCGGGACGTGGTGGCCGACACGGTCCAGGCGACCAAGGTCATCTACCAGTCGGCGGTCCAGGCGGTCGGCAACGTCGTCGAGGAGGTCTCCAAGGCGACCGAGGCGGTGGCGGACTTCGCCCAGGCGGCCGCCCCGTACGTGAAGGACGCGCTCAGCTTCGCCGCCGAGGCCGTCGGCATCACCGACCTGGTCGACTGCGTGAGCAAGGGCGACCTCGAGGCGTGCGCCTGGACGGCGGCGACCGTGGCCGGCTTCGCGCTCGGCGGGGTCGGCGGCGGCGCGGTGCGGGCGGCGCGGGCGGCGCGGATGGCGGCCAAGCACGGCGACGAGATCGCCGACGTCGTCCGCGGGGGAACCCGGGTGCCCACCGCCCGGCGGGCGGACGACGCGGCCGACGTCGCGTCCTGCGCCACCGGCAACAGCTTCACCGGCGACACGCTGGTCCGCATGGCCGACGGCTCGACCAAGCCGATCAGCGAGGTCGAGGTGGGGGAGAAGGTGCTCTCCACCGATCCCACCACCGGCCGCACGGGGGCCTTCGCGGTCACCGCCGTCATCGTCGGCGAGGGGCGCAAGGAACTGGTCGAGGTCGAGGTGGACACCGACGGCCCGAGCGGTTCGGCCACCGCCTCGGTGACCGCCACCGAGGGCCACCCGTTCTGGTCACCGGAGCGCAACACCTGGGTCGAGGCCGGCGACCTGGCCGACGGCGAGCGGTTGCTGACCTCCACCGGGGGGACCGGGACCGTGCTGGCCACCCGGGAACGGACCGAGCGGGAGCGGGTCTACAACCTCACCGTCGACACGACGCACACGTTCTACGTGCTCGCCGGCGCGCTGGACCTGCTGGTGCACAACACCGACGCCGGCTGCCCGGTCCACGGTCCGTCGACCCTGCCCGAATCGGTGACCGGCAGGAAGCCCTCGGGCAAGTGCGACTGCGGCGACTCGAAGCTGGACGACGCCTCCGACCTGCGCAACGGCACCGCCCAGCGGCAGAACGCCGACCGCATGGAGGAGCTGCGGAGGGAGATCGAGGGGCGGGGCAAGCGGGCAGAACTGCCGAAGAGCGTCACCGGCCAGGTCGAGGACATCCTGGAGACCATCCAGGATCTCTGGGTCCCACCGGGGAGCCCACCGGGGGCCCCACTGGGCTAGTGACACCGCCCGCCGCCTCGACACCCACACACACCAACCACAGGCGAACAACGACGACAAGGGAAGTGACGTGTTGACCGAAGGCACGTACAGACGGCGGCCGGCCCGGCTGCTGACCGTGCTGGTGCTGCTGGTGGCGGCGTTGGGCGTGGCCGTCTCACGGCCGTCGCCCGCCGCCGCGGACGCGGCCGGGTTGGGCGGCGACTACGTGCCGCTGCCCAGCGGAGTCGCGTTGCTGGACACCCGTTCCGGGGTCGGCGGGCGCACCGGCGTCGTCGGGGCCGGCGGCGTGGTGTCGTTCCCGGTGCTGGGCGTCGGTGGCGTTCCCTCCGCCGGGGTGAGCGCGGTGCTGATCCGGCTGGTGACGACGGACGGCACCGCCACCACCTACCTGCGGGCCTACCCGGACGGCACCACGCCGAACGGGGTCTCGATGCTCAACACCTCCCCGAAGGAGCAGATCTCCAACACCGCGGTCGTCCGGCCGGGCAGCAACGGCCGGATAGCCGTCCGGCAGGACTCCGGCAGCTCGCACGTCATCGTCACCGCGCAGGGCTACTTCCGCTCCACGGTCGGGGGCGGCGGCGGGTTCGTGCCGGTCGTGCCGAACAAGTTGGTCGACACCCGGGACGGCACGGGAACGACCAAGGCGAAGGTCCCCGCGCAGGGCTCCCGCACGGTGACCCTGACCGGCGGCGCGATCCCGGCGACCGCGACCGCCGTGCTGGCCAACGTGATCGCCGTCAACGTGACCGCGCCGGGTTGGTTCGGCGTGATGCCGGCCGGCGGCGGCGCGCCGTCGCACTCGGCGGTGAGCTTCGAGGAGACCGGGCACCAGGGGCACCTCGTCTCGGTGCCGCTCTCCTCGGCCGGGCAGGCCACCTTCTTCAACAAGAGCGGGGCCGCCGTCGACCTGGTCGTCGCGCCGTACGGCTACATCAGCGGCGAGGCCGGTCAGGGAGCCGGTTTCCGCCACCTGGCGGCCACCCGGCTGTACGACGGCTCCGTCGCGGCGGGCGGGGTGGTCGATGTGCAGGTGACCGGCAAGCTGGGGATGCCCACCCGGGGCGTCGCCGGCGTGGTCCTCAACGTGACCGCCGTCGCCCCGGGCGCCGCCGGCAACGTCCAGGTGTGGCCGACGGGCGGTGCCGTGCCTGCCGTCGCCCAGGTGCACACCCGCAAGCCGCACAGCGTGGCGGGCCTGGCCGTCGTCCAGCCCGGCACCGACGGCGCGATCCGGCTGAGGCACACGCTGCCCACGTCCACCCGCCTCATCGTGGACATCCAGGGATACTTCGCCGATCCGATCCCGCCGGCCCAGGTGGAGTCGTACGCGGCGTCGGTGGGTGCGCAGGCCGGCCCGGTGGCGGGCGCGTCGCTGGGGATGGTCGAGTACGCGTACACCGACAACATCGGCCGGGTGCTGATCGGGCACCAGACCGACGTGGACAACTTCGGTTCGGTGCAGTGGACCGTGGTGTCGGGCAACGAGGCGTTCTCGGGCCGGCCGTCGCTGGGCGTGCTGGGTGACGGCCGGGTGCAGGTGGCGGCCCGTTACTCGGATTCGGACGTGTGGGCGAAGACGCAGACGGCGGTGGGTGCGGCGACGTGGGGCGCCTGGGCGGACTTCGGCGGCTCGATGGCCGGGGCTCCGACCGTGACCCGGCTGCCGTCCGGGACGATGGCCCTGTTCGCGGTGGACGCCGACGGGAAACTGTGGGTCCACCAGCAGACGGGCACGATCCCGGCCTGGCGGCCCCTGGCCGACCAGGACTTCACCGGCACCCCGGTCGTCGCGCCGACCCGCACCGGCGTGCGGTTGTTCCTGCGTACGGCGTCGGGCGCGGTGGCGACGGCGGAGTACGTCGAGGGCGTCCTGTCGGCGTGGACGAACCTCGGTGGCACCGGCACCGGCGCCCCGGCCGTGGTGACGTACCCCGGCTACCGGATGCGGGTGTTCGTGCGGACAGTCGACGGGACGATCGCGACGAAGTACCAGGACGCGGCGGGGACGTTCCCGGCAGCGTGGACGTCGCTGGGGTCGTACGTGTCGGCGGGCGCGCCGGCGGCGGTGCTGGATCCGGTGCTGGGTCGTACGGCGGTGGTCACCCGCAGCCCGTCGGGTCAGGTGATGCTGTCCTGGGAGACGACGCAGGCCTCGGGTGAGTTCAGCGGGTGGTCCCCGGCGATCCCGGACCTGTTCGAGGCCACGGCGACGGATCCGACGATCGTGCCGGTGACCAACAGCGCGGGGCAGACGTGGCTGATCCTGTTCCGCAACGCCAACAACGCCAGCCGCATCTACGAACGGCAACCGGTCGCCGGCCTCGCCGGCGCGGCCGGCCGTAACTCGACCACGGTGACGGACGAGGCCGGAGAGGCCGCCGTCCCGGCGGTCGCGCGCGGCGTCTTCGCCGCGCACACCCTCCCCGCCCCACCGGCCTGAGCACCACGGGTGGGCGCGGCAGGGTTGCGCGCCCACCCGACACCGGTACACCAGCACCTCACCTCCCGATATTGATCAGCTGGCCGTCCACCGGCACGCCGCTCCTGAAGGGAACCGGCGGCGACCGGGGACGCCAGCTCGATGGAAAGGCATGTCATGAATCGGTCACGATGGCGCGGCGGGCTGGCCGCCGCGCAGGTCGCGGCGCTGGCCGCGGCGCTGCTGGCGGTGGTCCAGCCGACGCCCGCGCACGCCGCCGACACGGTGAGCTGCGTCGCCCAGACGTCGTTCTTCGGCGCGGACACCAGCGGCAGGCTCTGGCGTTACCCGGTCAACTCACCCGGCAGCACGAGCCTGAGCTTCGCGAGCCGCAGCCAGATCGGCAACGGCTGGCAGACCTACGGCCGGGTCATCGGTGGCCCGGACGGGCGGGTCTACGGCATCAACGCGAGCGGGCTGTACCGCTACCGCTGGACGAGCAGCGGGTGGGAGAAGATCAACGGCAGCGAAGGCCAGCGGATCAGCACCGGCTTCACCCAGTTCGCGAGCGCCAGCGCCCGGAACAAGATCACCGTCGACGAGCGGGGCGACTTCTACGCCGTCGACGGGCTGGGCAGGCTGCGCACCTACCGCTACGACGAGGCGGCCGGCGCGTGGGCCTTCTCGGACCGCCTGCTCGACACCGGGTGGGGCCGGTACAACCTCATCGTCGCCGCCGGCCAGGGCGTGCTGTTCGCCCGGGACGCCACCGACGGCCGGCTCTACCGCTACCGGTACGACGCGGACAGCCAGCGGTGGATCGACTACCACCAGTCGCTCGGCACGGGCTGGAACGTGTTCACCAAGGGCGTCGTCTCGGCCGGCGGGGACACGCTGTTCGGCATCGAGGCCGGCGGGCTCATGGCGCAGTACCGCTTCCGCGAGGACAACAACACCTGGGTGGTCCTGCGCCGGACCATCAGCACCTCCGGCTGGCAGAGCTTCAGCAACGTCGCGGCCATCACCAACGCCTGCACGCTTACCGCCTCGCACGTCCCGGCCCGGCCGGCGGTGCCGGTGGCCCAGTACGCGGCGGCGAGCGTGACGCAGGCCAGCTCCAACAGCATCGAGCTCGCGCACACCGACAACATCGGCCGGCTGCTGCACGGCCGGATGAGCCCGGACAACTTCAGCTCGCTGCAACTGACCGCGGTCTCCGGCAGCGAGGGCTTCAGCGGCGTGCCGGCGGTGTCGGAGAACACCCAGAACCTGGTCCGGGTCACGGCTCGCAACATCAACAGCGATGTCTGGACCCGTACCCAGTCGGCCGCCGGCAGCCCCGGCTGGGGTGGCTGGGCCGACCTGGGCGGCCGGATGGCCACCAGCCCCGCCGTGGCACGCCTCTCCGACCAGCGTGAGGTCGTGTTCGCGGTGGACGCGGGCGGCGCCCTCTGGGCCCGGCGGCAGGACCCGGCGCACGCGGACCTGCTGGCCTGGCGCAAGCTCGGTGGCACCGGCCTGACCGGCACCCCGGTGGCGGTCCCCCTGGCCAACGCGAGCGCCCTGGTTGTCGTCGCGGACAGCGCCGGCACCTTGCAGGCGGCCGTGTACACGGCCGGCACGCTGGGGGCGTGGACCAGCCTCGGCGGCAGCGGCTTCACCGGCACCCCGGCCGTGGTGGTGATGCCCGGCTACCGGCTGCGGATCTTCTCGCGGAACTCCGCCGGCCGGATCGCGGCCACGGAACGCCGTGTCGACGGCACCTTCACCGGAACGTGGACGCAGGTCGGCGGCTCCGGCGTCGCCCCGGCGGGTGCGCCGAGCGCGCTGCTGAGCCCGGTCACCGGCCGGATCGGGGTCTACGTGCGCGGCACCGACGGCTACATCCACTACGCCGCCGAGACGGCGCAGGGCAGCGGCACGTGGGGCGCCTGGATCCCGGCGCAGGACGCGTTCGAGACCTACGCCACCGACCCGACCGCGTTCAGCTTCGTCAACGCCAACGGGGCGAACGTGGCCTACCTCGCCCGTACCCCCGCCGGCTCGCTGCGGTTGTACACCGTCCAGGAGCCGACCTCCTGGATCGCCGGCGCGGTCCGTGCCCGTACGACCAGCGCATCGACCGAGCGTCCGGTCTTCCACCGGCACGTGCTTCCCCCACCGCCGCCCGTCGACTGACCGGAGGCTGGCCTGGAAGGGGCCCGTGGGCTGACCGCCCCCGGGCCCCTTCCCGTTGCCCGGGGGCGAGCGGGTGGGTCACGCGGTGCCGGTCGTCGCCGAGCCTGCGAGCGGCTTGTACGCAGCGTGTACGGCGGTTGTACCCACCGGTCTCCGGGGCGCGCTAGCTTCTAGCTGCCCACCCGACCGACGGGGTTGTCCGGGTCGCTGCTTCCTGATGGGAAAAGGCAGATGTGTCCTGTACCGACGGCGAGGACCGACGTCGCGCTTCCGCAGGCCGCTCCGGCGGAGGAGCACGCGGCGGACGCGCTCGAGCGCATCCGTGGCAAGGCCGAACAGGTGGACGTCGCCCTGCTGCGGAACGGGCTCTCACCCCGGCTCGACGGCATCGACGGCGCTCATGTGCAGCTCCTGGCCGGGCTGGCGGACGAGCTGCCGCCGCTGGTCGTGCACCGGTCGACGATGCGGGTGGTGGACGGGCTGCACCGGCTGGCCGCGGCGCGCACGCGCGGCCAGCGGCAGGTGCCCGTGGTGTACTTCGACGGGACCTCCGAGGAGGCGTTCGTCCTCGCGGTGCGGCTCAACGCGACCCACGGCAAGGCGCTGCGCGGGAAGGACCGGGCGGCTGCGGTGCGGCGCATCCTCGACACGTATCCCGACTGGTCGGACCGCTGGATCGCCTCCGTGTGCGGGGTCGCGCCGCGCACGGTCGCCAAGGCGCGACAGGGTGCTGCCGACACCGGTCAGCGGCTCGGGACCCGGATCGGCCGCGACGGCAGACGCCACCCGCTCTCCGCCGAGAAGGGCCGCCGGACGGCCGAGCAGATCATGCGCGAGGAACCGTCAGCCAGCCTGCGCGAGGTGGCCCGCCGCGCCGGCGTGTCCGTCGGCACCGCCCTGGACGTACGGCGGCGGATGTTGGGCGGCGAGCCTGAGCTGGTCGGCCACACCGCCGGCGCGGCGCGGCCCGTGGCGGCACAGCGGGTCGCGGCGGACGCCGGACAGCTCAGCATGCGCAGGATCCGGGCCCAGTTGGGGTGGCTGGTCCAGGAGCCGGCGCTGCGCTACACGGACCAGGGCCGGGCGCTGCTCCGACTGGTGTCGGCCACGCTGGCGTTCCTCGAGCAGTCCGGCTCGATGGAGGGCGTGGCACCCGTGCACTGCCGGCATTCGTTGGACGCGGTCGCCCGTGCCTGCGCCAGCGGCTGGCTCGACTTCGCCGATCAGTTCGGCGACGAGAAGACGCCGTCCCGAGTGGGCTGACCGCCTTCGAACGAGCGGGCGACTGTTGGCGAGGGGTGCCCACTGTCGTCCACGAGCGGGTCGGCGCCAGCCGGACGCTGCCGTGCGCTGTCGGCTGCGCCGCGCGCCCGGGCGACGAGATCCTCAAGGCTGGCCAGGTAGGCGTCGAACCTCGCGCGCCCGTTGTCCGTGAGGCGGACGGAGGTCTGGCGCCGGACGTTGTGGTCCTTGCGGATCTCCACGAAGCCGGCCTGTTCGAGCGTCGTGAGTTGTTTGGACAGCGCGGAGTCGCTGGTGCCGATGCTGTCCCGCAGGAAGGAGAACAGCACCCACTCGGCCGGGGCGAGCAGAGCGCAGATGTTCAACCGGGCGGGGGTGTGCAGGAACCCGTCCAGGCCGGCTGCGGGCAGCGGTGCGCCGGGAGCGGTGGGCGTCGCCGGTCGGGGGCGGTTCACGGGCGCAGGCTGGCGGCCAGGCGCGCCTGCACCGGCCGGCTGAGCAGGGCGATGGTCACGGCGGCCCCGAGGGCGCCGATGGTGTTGGGCATCGGCCAGTGCAGGGCGCGGACGACGAACTGCACGGCGATGTCGGCGGCGAGGGCCAGGACGAAGGTCGCCACCAGCGCCACCTTCCAGTGCCGGGACGAGCGGGTCGGCCGGAGCTGGACGCCGCGGTTCCACGCCGTCCCCAGGCCGAGGACCACCAGCAGGGCCCACAGCCAGATCATGTCGGCGTCGATGAGCAGACCCAGGGCGATGACGCCGAGGCAGACGGTCCACAGCGCGCGTGGGGACCAGGCGGCGGTGCCGGCCTCGATGCTCTGACGACGGCGCTCGGCCACCTGTGCCAGTGTCTGTTCTGCTTCGCGTGGGTTCATGGGTCCTCTCCCGAACGGACGATTAGCTTTCCTCGCAGGAAAGTAGCGCGTACTTTCCCCGCGGGCAAGTTGAGCGGCCTCCCGTGCCGGGATCGGAAAAGGGCTCTTCGTAGCGCTCAGGCCCGCAGTTCGTCTTTGCTTGACCATTCCGTGACCGGCGAGCCCGCCGGACGTGTGGGAGCGCTCCCTATGCTGCTCGGCGACGATCCCGTCAACTGGAGGTGGAACATGAATGGACCACTCGACCTGACCGCCCTGGACATCACCGAGGTGTCCTGGACCGAGCAGAGCGACGAGACGACCAACCTGTACGCGGTCGCCCCCGCCGGCAGCATCTCGGTCACCGAGGGCGCGAACGACGGCCGGAGCTGCTGTGGTGGCGGCTGCGGCGGGCGCCCCATCCAGTGGTGCTGCATCAACTGCCACTGATCCGGTGAGCGGCGCGTCCGGCGTCGGCCAGCCCGGCACCGGACGCACCACGGTCGGGGTGCCGGCGGCGCCGGCACCCCGACCCCACGAGGTGACCTTTGACGGGAGGAAGTCGGATGACGGCACGGACGGACGACGAGATCGAGCTGAGCGTGGTCATACCGACGCACCAGGACGCGCAGTGCCTGGCACCGACGCTGCGGTCGCTGACCCGCCAGACGCTGAGCCCCGAGCGCTTCGAGGTGGTGGTGGTCCGGGACGGCGGATCCCCCGAGGGGTACGCCGACATCGCCCAGGTCGCGAGGGGCATCGACCTGCGCCTGCTGGAGTTCCCCGAGCGGCGGGGCCGGGCGGCCGCCCGTAACGAGGCGGTCCGGCACACCCGGTCGCCGCTGCTGCTGTTTCTCGACGCCGACTCGTACACCTCGCCGCAGTTGCTGGAGCGCCACCTGGCCCACCACGCGGTCCCCGGTCGGCCCGCCGTGCTGCTGGGCCGCCGCGACGAGTTGAGCCTGGCGCACGTCGAGGCCGCGCTGGAGGGAAAGGAGGTCGTCGACGTCCCCCGGCGCCGCGCGGACGGCGGCGGCGACCTGCGCTTCCCGCACGGTGAGCCGCCGGGGCAGGAGTGGCTCCGGGCGGGTTGGCTGTTCAGCTACACCCACAACATCTCGGTCGCCCGTGACCTGTTCGACCTGGCCGGTGGCTTCGACGAGCGCTTCGGGCTGCGCTGGGGACTGGAGGACATCGAGCTGTTCTACCGGGTGCACAAGCACCTCGGCCTGAGCGAGCTGAACTTCGCCTTCGACGACGAGGCCCGCGCCTTCCACCTGCCGCACCACCGCAACATCGACCGGAACTGGGCCGAGTTCGCCGCCAACCGGGCGCTCGCCGCCGAGCAGGTCATCGAGTGGGAGTTCTACGGCATGCTGGAGGTGTACGACTCGGTGGAGCGGATCGTGCACTACCGCTCCGCCGTCACCGACTGCGTACGCCGGTCGACCTGCCGGATCGGGCCGGCGGCAGAACGGCTCGCCGACCGCCTTCCCGGCCCGCGCGTGCTGTGGGTGGGCACCGGCAGCGCGGAGGCCGACCTGCCGGCCGGGGCCGTCACCTTCGACTACGCCGCCCCGCCCGGCCCGACCAACCACCACCTGATCGGCATGGACCCGCCGATCGCACCGGGCAGCCTCGACGCGGTGGTCAGTGTGGACTTCTGGCGGCACCTGCGGTGGGACGACCTCTGCCAGTTCGTCAACGTCGCCGGCCGGCTGGCCGGCGAGGTGCACCTGGTCCGCACCGCAGACCCCGGAACGGCGTCGTTGCCCCCGGGGCAGGCAGGGCTGGACCACGTGCGCCGCGCCCTCGGCGCCGCGTTCACCACCGACCTGACCCGCGTCGACGGGCTCGGTGACGTGCTGACCCTGCGTCCGCTGCCGGCGGCCTTCGAGCCGGCCCTCTCCGAGCCGGCCGGCCCGTGACCGCGCCGCTGATCCGGGCGCGCGGACTGACCAAGACGTTCCGGATGCCGGACAAGCCGCCCGGCCTGGCCGGCTCGCTCCGGCACCTGGTGCGGCCCCGGCACCACGAGCGCACCGCGGTCGACGGCGTGGACCTCACCATCGGCGCCGGCGAGGCGGTGGCGTACGTGGGACCGAACGGAGCCGGCAAGTCGACGACGGTGAAGTTGTTGACCGGCATCCTGCATCCGACCGCCGGGCAGGTCGAGGTGTGCGGGGTGACCCCGCACCGGGACCGGCACGCCAACGCCCGCAACATCGGGGTCCTCTTCGGCCAGCGCAGCCAGCTCTGGTGGGACCTGCAGGTGCGGGACTCCCTGGCGCTGCTGCGGGACATCCATCGGATCCCCCGCCGGCGGTACGCGGAGCGGCTCGCCGAGTTCGACGCGCTGCTCGGGCTGGGCGAGCTGCTGCCGGTGGTGGCCCGGCGGCTGTCGCTGGGCCAGCGGATGCGGGCCGACCTGGCCGCCGCGCTCCTGCACTCGCCCCGGGTGGTCTTCCTGGACGAGCCGACCATCGGGCTGGACATCATCGCCCGGCAGGCCGTCCGGGACTTCCTGCGCGCCCAGTGTCGGGCCGGCACGACGCTGCTGCTCACCACCCACGACATCGGCGACATCGAGCAGGTGTGCCGCCGCCTGATCGTGATCGACGGCGGCCGGATCATCTTCGACGGGCCGATGGAGACCGTCCGGCGGATGCTCGCCCGGGACCGGACGCTGCACCTGTCCCTGGACCGGGACTGGGCCGGCGACCTCGACGTCGGGCTGCCCGGCACGCGGGTCACCGCCGGGGACTCGCCGCGGCGCCTGTCGGTCACCTTCGACCGGGACCGGTTCGGCGCCGGCGAGGTGGTCTCGGCGGTGTCGTCGGTGGCCGGGGTCGTCGACCTGCGCATCGACGAGCCGTCCCTGGAGGACGTGGTCCGCCGCGCGTACGCGGGCGAGCTCGGCCGGGCGGCCGGAGTGGTCCGGGCCTGATGACGCCGTACCTGACGCTGAGCCGGATGGCCTGGTCCACCGTACTGGTCTACCGCACCGAGTTCCTGCTGCAACTGGTCGGCAGCGTGGTTCAGGCGGTGGCGCTGTTCGCGGTGTGGCGGGCGCTGTTCGCCGGGGACGCCGACGGCAGCCTGGCCGGGCTCTCCTGGGACCAGATGAAGGGCTACCTGTTCATCTCGTTCCTCACCGGGACCGTCCTGTCCAGCTTCACCGACGGTCAGCTCGCGCTGCGGGTGCTGGACGGATCGGTCGCGCTGGACCTGGTCCGGCCGATCGACTACCAGGTGGCCCGCTTCGCCGAGTCGATCGGCTACCTGTTCGGCGAGCTGATGGTGGTCGCGGCGATGGGCACGGCCCTGCTGGTGGTCTTCGGCGGCGCCCCGCTGCCCGACGCGCCCCAGGCCGCCCTGTTCCTGGTGAGCCTCACCGCCGTCGTACCGCTGAAGTTCGCCCTGGTCTACGCGGTCGGGCTGGCCTGCTTCTGGACGGGCAACTTCCACGGGCTCAGCATGTCGCGCGTCGCGGTGACGAGCATCCTGTCCGGCGCGCTGGTGCCGATCGCCCTGTACCCGCAGTGGTTGCAGACGATCTGCGCGTTCTCCCCGTTCCCGGGCATCGTCTCCACCCCGGCGCTGATCTTCCTCGGCGAGGCCCGGGGCGCAACGGCGCTGTCCCTGGTCGGGGTCCAACTGCTGTGGACCGTGCTGCTCTGGCTGGCGGCGCGGCTGTTGTGGCGGATCGCGGTCCGCCGGCTGGTGGTGCACGGTGGATGACCGACTCCGCCCGCCGGGGGCCCTGGGCATCTACCGGCGCCTGCTCGGCGCCCACCTGCGCGCCGTGTCGGAGTACCGCACCGACGCCCTGCTCACCGTGGGCGCGACGGTGCTCGGCCAGCTCGCCGGGCTGGTGTTCGTCGTGACGATCTTCGCGCAGACCCCGGTGCTGGTCGGCTGGAGCAGGTGGGAGGTGCTCTGCGTCTGCGGGATGGTGATGCTCGCCGAGGGGATCGGCTCGTTGTTCTGCGAGGGCGCGTGGCAGCTCAGCGGCATGGTGAACCTGGGCGGCCTGGACTACTTCCTGGTCCGGCCCTACCCGGTGGTGCTCCAGGTGACCGGCTCGGCGGTGGGCGTCAACGGGCTCGGCAACGTGCTGATCGGCGGGCTGCTGCTCGGCCTGTCCGCCGGCCGGACCGCGGTGGCGTGGACGCCGCTCACCCTGCTGTGGGCGGGTGTCCTGCTGGTCAGCGGGATCCTGGTCAAGACCGCCCTCAGCCTCGCCACCAACGCCCTGGCGTTCTGGCTGCTCAGCCCGTCGAACTCGGTCGCGGTCAGCGTGCACCTGCTCGGTGACCTGGCCCGTTACCCGCTGACCGTGTACGGCCCGGGACTGCGGTCGTTGCTGACCGTGGTGCCGGTGGCGTTCGTCGGCTACTTCCCGGCCGCGGCGCTGCTGGGCAAGGGTGGCTCGGCCATCGTCGGCGTGGCGACCCCGCTGGTCGGTCTGGTCGCCGTCACCGGCGCACTGGCGGTGTTCGGACTCGGGTTGCGCCGCTACGAGAGCGCGGGCACCTGACGTGGCGGGCACGGAACCGGCAGGGGAGACGACGGGCGTCGTCGCCGCCTACCTGAGGGCGGTCGCGGCGCAGTCGGGCGCCGCGCCCGCGACCTACCCGCCGCCGGGCGGCAAACGGTATCCGGGCAGCCGGCGATGGCAGCTGCGCTGGCCGGGGCCGGGGGCGCCGCCGCTCGGACCGACCGGCGTCGACCGGCTCAGCGCGCTGCTGCTGGGGTACGCGCCCCGCCGGCTGGAGCTGATCACCAACGCCGCCTTCGCCGCGATGAGCGGGCGGCCCACCGCCCTTCCCGAGCAGGCGCGGCTGCTGCCCGCGTGGTTCACGTCCCGGCGCGCGGTGCCCTCCGGGGGCGCGTTCCACGCCGCCGAGCTGTACGTCGTCTGGGCCGGCACCGCCGAGCTGCCCGCCGGGGTCTACCACCACGACCCCGTCCACCACGCCCTGGAACTGCTCCACCCCGGAGACTCGGGTGCCGGCCTGGACCGCCTGCTCGGTGCCGCCGGTCCGGAGCCGCGCCACGCGCTGGTGGTGACCTGCCGCGCCTTCAAGAACGCCGGCAAGTACCGGGCCTTCGGCTACCAGCTCGCGATGATGGACAGCGGCGTCCTGTTGGGTCAGCTCGCCGGGTCGCCGCTGGCCGGGCGGCTCCACCTGGCCGCCGACCCGAGCACCGCCGAGGACCTGCTCGGACTGCCCGGTGAGTTGGAGACCGTCGTCGCCGTCGTCGAGCTGCCGGTGAGCCGTTGCGGTGGGGGCGCCGGCGTCAGCCCGTCGCCGTCGGCCTTCGTGCCCCCGACGCCGGTCGGGCTGGACGGCGACCGGCACAACCTGGCTACGGCCGACCCCGCCGTCACCGCCCTGCACCGGGCGGTCCGGGCCGGTGCCCGGCCCGTGCCGCGAGTTCCGTCGGCCGACGCCGTCGCACCACCGGTGCCCGCCGGGCCGGGGCCGTCGTCGTCCGTCGCGTTGCCGCCACCGGCCGCGCCGTCCCGCGCCGCCGCCGCCCACCGGGCGTCGGCCAACGACCTCGCGCCGGGCCTGACCGTCGCCCAGCTCGCCGGCATCCTCGCGTACGCGGGGGGCCGCCGGCCCGGCGGCGCGCTGGCCGAGCTGACCGGGCACCCGCACCATCCCGCCCTGTGGTGCCTGGTCAGCCAGGTGGAGGGACTGGCGCCGGGCGCCTACCGGTACGACCGGGACCGGCACCTGCTGTGCCCGTCGACCGCTCACGACGGCGCCCCGAGCCGGGTCCACAACCCGCTGGACACCGCGATGAGCACGGCCGGCGCCAGTCTCTTCGTCGTGGCCGGGGGCCAGCCGCCGATCGACCGCCTCGATCCCCTCGCACTGCGGGACCTGTACCTGCGTACCGGCGCGGCGGTGCAGCTCGCCGCGCTGGCCGCGCAGACCGTCGGGGCGGCCACCCGCCCGATGGGCGGCTTCGACGTCGGGGCCGCCACCGCCCTGCTGGGGCTGCCGGCCGGCGCGGTGCCCCTGCTGCAACTGCTGGTCGGCGTACCGAGACCACGGGCCGGCTCGCTGGCCGTGGCGTTCACGGAGGGAAGTGCGGATGCGTGACGACCAGGTGCCGGTGCTCACCGGTACGCGGGAACCGGCGGACGTCCTGGCGGCGGTCGTCGAGCACGGGGCGGTGCTGCTGCGCGATGGCGGGTGGCGACGGGACACCTTCGTGGCGCTCGGCGACGCGTTGATGGCGCCCGTCGCGTACGCGGGCGGCTTCCACCAGGAACGCGACGTCATCGGCGACGACCGGACGACCACGACGGTCACCCGGGGCACCAGGGGCATGCCGCTGCACCGGGAGGCGTCGTACGCCCCCGGCTCTCCCGACCTGATCACCTTCCTGTGCGAGCGGCCGGCGGCCGACGCGGGCCGCACCACGCTGTGCGACGGCGTCGCCCTGCTCGGCGCGCTGCCGGCCGGGACGCGGGCCGCGTTCGAGCGGCTGGAGATCGTCTGGGAGAACGTCCTGCCCACCGGCGAATGGCAGCGGGCGTTCGGCACGGACGACCCGACCACCGTCCGGACGGCGCTGCGGCAGTGGGAGCCGTACCTGCGGCCGTGGGAGTCGGTGCACATCCGCGCCACCGCGACCGCGCTGGTCACCGGCTTCGGCACCCGGTGCACCCCGCCCACGCGGTTCGGCGGCGTCCCGGCGTTCTGCAACTCGCTGTTCATCAGCCGGCCCGGTGAGGACGAGTACCACGACCAGCGGCTGCGGGTGCGCACGGCAGCGGGCGGACCGGTCCCTGCGGACCTGCTGTCGGTCGCGGCGGAGGCCGCGCGCGAGCTGACCGTCGCGGTGCCGTGGCAGGCCGGTGACGTGCTGGTCGTCGACAACTCCCGCTACCTGCACGGTCGCCAGGCTTTCACCGACACCGGCCGGTCGGTCATGGTCCGGATGGGACACCTGCACCAGGAGGAGACGACATGAGGGCGAAACTGCGCGACGACCTGCTCTACGTGCCGGTCGAGAACGGCGTCTACCTGGAGACCGGCCGGGGCAGCACCGAGCTCAGCGGCGGTGCCGCGTACCGCCTGGTCCAGCAGCTCGCCCCGCACCTGGACGGCAGCCGTACGGTGGAGTCGCTCACCTCCGGCCTGCCGCCGGCCCAGCAGCGCGTCGTCGCCGACATGGTGACCATGCTCGTCCGTCGCGGCATCGCCCGGGACCTGGATGCCGAGCCGCCGCACGGGTTGCAGGACTGGGAGCTCGACCGGTACCGGCAGGCGATCATGTACGCCGAGCACGTCGCCGACGCCCCCGCGCACCGCTTCGAGGGCTTCCGCAACTCCCGGGTGCTTGTCGTCGGCGCCGGAGCGGCCCTGCACAGCCTGGTGCAGACCCTGTTCGACCTGGGGCTGCGAGCGGCGACGGTGATGGATACCGGCGAGGAGCCGGCCGGCGACGAGGCGTACCGGCGGATCCTGGACCGCTGCCGCGACGGCGACCCGACCGTCACGCTGCGGCAGGTCCCCGACGACACGGCGGGGCCCGGGTCCGAGGTGGCGCTGGCGG
Source organism: Micromonospora sp. USAFONa4 (assembly GCF_057197825.1). NCBI lineage: Bacteria > Bacillati > Actinomycetota > Actinomycetes > Micromonosporales > Micromonosporaceae > Micromonospora > Micromonospora sp. USAFONa4. The sequence goes on from NZ_CM170072.1 coordinate 4,670,267, forward strand.
CGACGTTCGGCGGGTTCGACGCGGTGCTGCACTGCACCGGCCACGAGCTGGCGGGCCGGGCGCTGGCCGTGACCCGGGCGGCCCGCGCCGCCGGGATCCCGGCGCTGCACGCGGTACCCGTCGGCGACGCCGCGTGGGTCGGGCCGACCAGCGGCGGTGTCGTCGCCGGCTGCTGGGAGTGCGGCATACGCGCGGCGCACAGCGCTGGCCCCACCGGCGGCGTCCTCGCCGTGCACGACCGGACGGACCGGCGGTCGGAGCTGCTGAACGGGCCGATGGAGACGCTGCTCGGTGCGGTCCTGGGCTTCGCCTACTTCCGGGGCGCGGTCGGCGCAGCGGGTGCCGGGGCGAACACCATGACCCACGTCGACCTGGCCTCCGGGGAGACCAGCGAGCACCTGCTCGGTATCCACCCCCGGTGCGGCACCTGCGCGGGGCGGGACGCCCCGGGCGGGCTCGCCGAGCGGGTGACCCGGATGGCGGGCCGATCGCCGCTCGACCCGGACATGTTCGCCAGCCGGGTGACGACGCTGATCGACCGGCGGCTCGGCCCGGTCGTCGAGGTGGGCACCGGCGAGCACTCCCAGTTGTCGGTGAGCTGCCTGGCGGCGACCGTCGCCGACCTGACCGGCGACGGAGGGGGCCCCCGGGTCGTCACCGCCGTCGGCAGGAGCCGCCGGCAGGCCCTCGTGCGGGCCACGGTCGCCGGGCTCGAACTGCTTGCCGCGGAGGCCGTCGCGACCGGGCGCGGAACGCGGGCCGCCGGGGCCGGCACGGCGACCGCCGAAGTCGAACCGCCGGCCGCCCAGGCCGACGACGGGTGGTGGGACCCACTGGCCGGGGTCGCCGTGCCGGCGGCTGTAGTGGCGTCGTACCCGGTCGTCGTGGCCGGCGGCCTCAGCTGGGCCGAGGCCCAGGGCCGGGCGGCGCTCCGGCTGGCGCACGCCACGGCGGACGGGCCGCCCGAGCCAGGGCAGGCCGAGCCCGGGCAGGCCGCCGGGGACGGCGGACGGGACCGGTGGCCGGCGGCCGCCCGGCAGCTCGCCGATGACATGGCCGTCCTGGGCCACGAGCTGCACGCCTGGCGCTCCGCGTCCGACGTGCCGACGGTGTTCGTCGGGACCGACGAGCGCTGGCTGGCGCATGCCTGCGCCACCGATGTCCAGGTGGCGTGGGACCTCGCCACCCAGGCTGCCGCCGCCATCCTCACCGGCCGTGGCCCGCACGGCGCCGACGTCGGGCCGGACGCCGGCGCCGGCACCTGGGACGGCGACCTGGAGGTGCTGCTCAAGGGGCTCGCGGCAGGTGGTCGGCGGCTCCTGCTCCGCCCCGTCGACGCACTGCCGGCCCTGCGGGGCGTGCTTCCGTTCGTGGTCGAGGCCACCCTGACCGACGGCACCGGAGGAGTTCGATGACCCACACGACGGAACCGGGGCTGCGGCTGAGCGGCGAGGGCGACCTGCACCGGGCGGTGGCCGCGAGCGTCGATCCGCGCACCGCGCCGGGCATCGAGCTCGTTGTGGTCGACCGGACGGAGGCCGACCGGGTGCTCGCCGCCGCGACCGGGGCGTACCGGGACGGGCGTGACTTCCTGCCGGTCTACCCGACCCCGCGCGGGGTCCGGATCGGCCCCTACACCAGGGCCGGCACTCCGGGCTGCCACCACTGTGTCCGGATCCGGGAGGGCCGGGCCCGGGTCACCGGCACCCCGCAGCGCTCGGCGCTGTGGGAGGCCCTCTACGACGGCACGGCGCAGGCGCCCCCACCCGTACTCGCGTCGCCGGTCCGGTCCGTCGTGGCCGCCCTGGTCGCCGACGAGCTGGCCCGCGCGGGCGCTGGCGCGGTCCCCCGGAGCGCCGGGGCCGTGCTGGAGGTGGACACCGCGACCCTGCGCATCAGCCGGCACCGGTTCATCGCCGACCCGGAGTGCTCACTCTGCGGCCACCTGCCGGACGACAGCCCGGCGGCGGGCGGCCTGGCCCTGGTGTCCCGGCCCAAGCCCCGGCCCGACGAGTACCGGGCACGCAGTCTTGCCGACGAGCACGAGCGGCTGCTGGACCTGATGGTCGACGGCGAGACCGGTCTGATCTCGACGATGACCGTCTACCACCACCACCCGATGATCCTCGCCGCGGCGATCGGCGGCCCCGCCTGCTGCACGGAGCTGGCCGGCTACGGCCGGACGTTCAGCTACCCGGCCAGCGTGTCCGTCGCCATCGCCGAGGCGCTGGAACGTCTCGGCGGCACCCTGCCCCGGACCAGGCGGACCAGCGTCATCGCCTCCTTCCGCGAGCTGGGACCGGACCGGGCCGTCGACCCTGTGACCCTCGGACTGCCCGAGCGGCCACCGAGCCACAAGTCGGTCCGCTACCACCCGGACCTGCCGGTGGAGTGGGTGTACGGCTACTCGTTCCGGCGCGGCGGTCCCGTGCTGGTGCCGGAGAGCTTCGCCTACTACGGCTCCCACCAGACCATGTTCGGCGTGGAGAGCTCGAACGGCTGCGCCCTCGGTGGGACGATGGAGGAGGCGATCCTGCACGGCATCTTCGAGGTGGCCGAGCGCGACGCCTTCCTGGCGACCTGGTTCGCCCGGTTGCCGGTGCCCCGGGTCGACCCGATGACCTCCGCCGACCCGATGGCCCGGCTGCTCGTACGGTGGCTGGAGCGCACCACCGGCAGCCGGCTGCACGTCTTCGACATCACCATGCCGGAGGGAATCCCGGCCCTGTGGCTGATGCTCGTCGACGAGGAGGGCCGGCCGGGCCAGCCCAAGACGTTCTGCGGTGCCGGCGCCCATCTCGACCCCGAGCGGGCGCTGTGGGCGGGGCTCGTCGAGCTGGCCAGCGTCGCCGACGCCACCCGGGACATGGTCGCCGAGGACATCACCGCGCCGAGCCTGGTCGCCGACCCGGATCTCGTGCTGCGGATGGAGGATCACATGCTGGTGGCCGCCGCACCCGAGAGCTGGCACCGCTTCGGTTTCCTCTACGAGCGCGACGAGATCCTGTCGATGGCGCAGGCGTTCCCCGCCGCCGAGCGCTACCGGCCGGCCGACGACCTGCTCGACGACCTGACCGGCGTGGTCGACCGCTATCTCCGCGACGGTCTCGACGTGGTGGTGGTCGACCAGACGGCCCTGGAACAGGCCAAGGCGGACCTGACCTGCGTCAAGGTCATCGTCCCGGGGCTGCTGCCGATGGCGTTCGGGCACCGCAACCGGCGCGTCGACCTGCCCCGGCTACGCGACCTGCCGGTGCGGCTCGGCTACCGGGACGCCCCGCTGACCCCGGAGGAGATCAACCCGCACCCGCACCCGTTCCCGTAGCCTCCGCCACGCTCCGACGGCCTACCTCAAGGCGCGGGCGGCAGGATCATGCCCGCCCGCTTGACGGAACGCAGGGCGACGGCCACGTCCGCGTGCTGGAGGCCGGGGAGTTGGCCGATGGTGCCGGAGAGGAACTCGTAGAGGGCGGCGTCGCTCTCCAGCGCGATCTCGCCGCACAGGTTCCGGTCGCCGGTCGTCGCGGAGATCATGAGTACGGCGGGGTGCGCGGCGAGCAGTTCGCCGGCCTGTCCGAGCTGCGTGGGGTTGACGCTGAATGTGACGAAGGCGTTCATCGCGAGCCCGACGAGGCTGGGCCCGACGGTCCGCATGCGCAGGAATCCGGGGCAGACCACACCCTCCGGCGACCCGGGGGAACCTCACCCTCCTCCTCCCCGCGCACGGCGACACCTGCGAAGTCTCGACGATCAGCGGTATGCGGCCGCCTGCATGCTGAAGAACTCGGCGTACATCCCGTTGAGCGCCAGAAGCTCGTCGTGGCTGCCGGACTCTGCGATCCGCCCGCCCGACACGACCAGGATCAAGTCAGCCATCCGGACGGTCGAGAACCGGTGTGACACGAAGACCGTGACGCCGCCGGTACGGATCCCCACGTCACGCGCCGCGTCGGAGTACCGATCGAACAAGGCATGCTCGGTCAGCGGGTCCAGGGCGGCGGCGGGCTCGTCGAGCAACAGCAGCAGCGGATCGTCGCGCATCATCGACCGGCTCAACGCGATGCGCTGCCACTGCCCGCCCGACAGTTCAGCGCCGTTGTCGTAGGACTTGCCCAGGTAGGTCTCCAGGCCGATCGGCAGCCGGTCGATCACCTCCTGCGCGTCTGCTCGCCGGACCGCCCGCTCCACCACGCCTGGTTCGTCGAGTCGAGGCAGGTCACCGAGGCCGACGCTGCTTCTGGCCCGCAGCTCCAGCCGGATGTAGTCCTGGAAGCTGGCGGAGATCCGTCGGCGCCATCCCAGCGGGTCGAGCCGCCGCAGATCGGCGCCATCTATGGTGATCTCGCCTGCGGTCGGCCGGTAGAACTGGCAGAGCAGCTTGACCAGGGTGGACTTGCCGGCACCGTTGTCGCCGACGATGGCCACGATCGTGCCGGAAGGGATGCGCAGGCTGAGGCCTTGCAGCACGTCGGTATTGGTGCCCGGGTAGCGGAACGCGACGTCACGCAGCTCGATGCCGTCGGTGAGGACGGCGGGCGGTGTCTGGTCAGCCGGCGGGCCGGGTTCCGGCGGCGTGGCGTCGCGGATCCAGCTCAACCAGCCGAAGGCGCGGGCGTTGCGTTGCAGCGCCTGGGCGAGCGCGACGGCGCCGGCAGCTTGCGCGTTGGTCTGCACGGCCAGCGTGATGGCGAGGACGACGTCGCCGACGGTACGCTCGCCGCTGATAGCGGCGCGGACGACCAGGACGATGGAGCCGATGTACCCGAGCGCGAAGATCAGCTGACCGGTGAACCGCAGGGCCGCGCCGGCACATTCAGCCCGGCGCAAGCGGCTGTCCACCTCGCGGCGGACCACCCCGTGGCGGCGGCGGAGCTCTCCGCCGAGCCCGAAGAGCCGAATCTCCTTGGCAGCGATCGAGCTGAGGGCCAGATCGAACAGGTGCCAGCTCATGCGGGTCGACTCGGCGGTCGCGAGTTCGGCATGTTCCAGCCGCTTCTCGGCCAGCCGCCCGGCGATCAGCGGGGGGACACCGAAGACCGGCAGCAGGAGCAGCCACGGCTCGATGCGGGCGAGCAGCACAGCGGTCAGGGTGATCTGGGTGAGTAGCACCCCGATCGTCAGGACGGTCTGCACGCTCTGACTCAGCGTCCACGACTGCTGTCGGAGCAGCTCGAAGCGATCTGCGGCGTCCCGCCGTTCGTGCAGCGCCAGCCCGACCGGCCCGTGCGCCAGGTCGCCGAGCTGACGCTCGGTATCCTGCTTGTGCAGATCACCGAGCTCGAAGAAGAAGATGTGAGCGAAGTGCTCCATCGTCAAGCTGAGTAGGACACTCACGGCGGCGGCCGCCGCTGTCCAGACCGCGACATCGGTCCGCCGGTCGAGGGCCGCGTCGACTGCCACACCCAGAAAGAGCGCCAGCAGGGGTCCACTCACGGCGCCGAGCATCATCAACAGGGCGGCGGTGATCAGCCTTCCCGGGCTGAGCCGCCACGCCGAGGCCAGCGTCGCGCCGACACTGCGCGGCATTCTATTCACTGCCTTCTCCCTCTTCCTCGGTGAACCGCGCAGCCTGGAGCCGAAACAGCTCCGCGTAGCGACCGTCGAGGGCGAGCAGCTCTTCGTGGGTGCCTTCCTCGACGACGCGACCGTGTTCCAGCACGACGATCCGGTCGGCACGGCGCACCGTGGAGAACCGGTGCGAGATGACCACGCTGGTGACTCCCCGGGTCAGGTCGAGGAACCGCTCGAAGAACGCCACCTCCGACCGCACGTCCAGGTTGGCGGTTGGCTCGTCGAGGACGAGAATGCTGGCGCCACCCTCGACGGCGACGAGAGCGCGGGCGATCGCGATGCGCTGCCACTGCCCGCCGGACAGCTCGGCGCCGCCGGCGTATCGCCGCGACAGTGGAGTCTCCAGGCCGCGGGGGAGATGACTGACGAAATCCGTCGCGCCGGCCTTCTCCAGGGCAGCCCGGACCGCCTTGTCGGCACGCTCCGGCTCGGTGAGCATCTCGATCGCGCCGAAGGCGACGTTGTCGCGCACTGGCAACTCGAAGTGGGTGAAGTCCTGGAAGATCGCCGCAACCCGGCGCTGCCACGCCGTGGCCGGGAAGGTCCGGATGTCTACGCCGTCAGCGGTGATCGCCCCGGCCGTCGGCTCGTAGAGCCGGGCCAACAGTTTCACGAGGGTGGTCTTGCCTGCGCCGTTGAGGCCGACGATCGCCAGCGAACGGCCGGCCTCGATGGTGAGGTCAAGGTCGTTCAGCACCGGTGGCCCGCCCGGGTAGGCGAAGGACACCTTGTCGAATCTCAGCACCGTCCTGGGCAGTCCAGCCGGATCACCCCTGCCGCTCTCGGTGGCGCGGGCGTCGGCTTCGCTCATCCTCTCGATCCGCTCCACCGACCGGTAGGCATTGAGGCCCTGCTCGGTCGCCACATCGGACTCGGCGATGAACCCGCCGATCCTCATGGCGGCCAGGGACGCCTGGAACACGAGTATCAACCCGCCCAAGCCGAGCAGTCCGGCTGCCGTTGCCTGAGCCGCTTCCGTCAGCAGCGCGCCCAGCAGCACGAAAGCGACAAGAACATAGAGAATGTACGGACCGTAGAACAGCCGACGTCGGGCCCGCCAGACCGGGAGCACGGCGTCCATGGCGGCCGACGTGTACTCCTGCTGCAACCAAGGTAGAAGGCCGAAGACCCGCAACTCCTTCGCCGCCGCGGGCTGGAGCAGCATGGTGCGGAGATATTCGCTGCGGCGCCGCAGCCGGGCGGTGCTCCGGAAGACCTCCGTGAACACCGACAGGCCGAGGCGGTAGCCGAAGCGGATCGTCAGGGCCGCGACGAGCAGAGCTGGCCCGGCCCACCACACGAAGGCGACCGACGTGATCCCAGCGGCGAGCACGGTCTGTAGGTACCGCGAGATCAGCGCGATCTGACCGGCGCCCGCGGCACCCGGCGACCACATTTCGGTCCGCAGCCGGTCCTTGGCATCGGCGACGTGATCGAGCAGCTCTGGATCCTCCATCACGGCCACGCCGCCGCTCGCTTGGGAGGCCGCCATCAACCGGTCACGGACGAGATCGTCGAGGCGACGGCGGATCAGGTTGCCGAGCAGTTCCTGTACCGGCAGCAGCAGCTGCACTCCGAAGAACGCGGCCGCCGCGAGGACGAGGTTGGTCCGAAGATCGCTCCAGGCCACCGACCCGAGCCCGCCGGCTACGGCGTCGGGCACTCGGGCGACCACGGCTGAGGTGGCGAGGATGAACGCGACCGGCAGGATCCCTGCGGCGATCTGGATCATCACGGCGGACGAAACCAGCGGCCAACCGGCATTGGGCACCAGGTGCAGGATTCTCATTCGCCCGTCAAGGCGCGCCCTGTGGCCGTGAACAAATTCCGCCCACACAGATTTCTCGTGCATCGTCACCATCAGGCGCCTCCCGTGCGGCTGTGAACCCTATCGGCGCATGGCAGAGCCCTGCACGTGACGTGCCGACCGAGGCCGGCAACATCGACGACTTCGGTTGGGGTATGCGACTTCATCAATCTAGTGACGTAGGGAGGTGTAGGCATGGGCGTTCACCGAAGCGTGTCGGAACCGTCTCCAGCTCTGCCTACGCGACAGGAGCAGGAAAGTCGTCCTCAACCTCGACACGTGACCCGGGAAAGGCTGCGGGGGTCGACCTTGCGCACATCTCGAACTGCTCGTAGAGATCGGTCCAGTTGGCGCCGACCGCGGGGTTGAAGATTGGCGCAAGCATGGCCTGCAGGATCACCTCGGGAGCTTCCTTGTGCAGCGCGATGAACAGGCTCAAGTTCTTCAGCCAGCCCTCGTAGACAGGCTTGTTGGGGCTCAGGGGTGGCCCTTGATGGTAGGCGAAGCTCTCTTCGTCGAAGACGATCTGCGTACCGGAGCGCCCCAGCCTGTACCCCAACTCGGAATCCTCCAGGCCCCATCCCCGAAATTCCTCGTTGAACCCACCGACGCGCTTGTAGTCGACGCTCGGAACAGAGACGTTGCAGGTGAAGAACAGATGCCACGATGTCCTCAGATCGCCACCGAGATCGCTCAGGCGACTCAGCAGGTCCAGTCTGATGTCGCTCTTGATCAAGCTGCCAAGGAATTCCTCGGCGCCGTCCTTGATGAAGCGATCGTCGAACGCATCCGGAGCCCGCAGGTATTTTCTGAAGCCGATGACGGCCTTCTTCTCGCTCATGACGCGGTAGTGGCGAAGATGCCGATCGACGAAGGTGGGCGGAACCAGTTGATCGCCATCGACAAAAATCAGGATGTCGCCGGTCGCCTCTTCTGCACCGCGATTTCTTGCGGCACTTCTGGACGACGTCGCGGACCGAGGCAGATGCAGGTAGCGGAGCCGGGGGTCGGCTATCATGTGACGCTGCACCGTTTCTGCTGTCGGGTCGGTCGATCCATCATCGACGACGAGCACTTCGAGGGAATCGGAGGCAGCCAGCTTCTGTGCACGGAACGTGCGAAGGCATCTGTCCAGCAGCACGGACGAGTTGAATGCCGGCACAATGGCTGATGCCTTCAACGGCGGTCTCCATTCCAGATCAGAAGCCGGAATTCCCGACGTGGGAAGCCGGGCAACAAGTTGTCAGAAGTTCGATGTCGAACCGCCGGCCCGACAGTCGACGACCGACGCCGCTGCTGTCGGTCTAATCTACGGTTCCGCCGCGGTCAGGTGACCCGGTCGCGCCGTCCCCTGGAGCGTGACGGGATTCCGCGCGCCAGGTGCATCCGTCGCCTGACTGTTCGCACGACACCGTGACGTCCGATTCGACGTAGCGGGCGGCGATGGCGGTGTTGAGTTCCTGACAGTACGGACATGGTGATGCGAAAGTCAGTTTGACGCCGGCGCCGGCGGCCTGTTTGCGGTACCGCAGGATCCCACACTCGGCGTTGCGCAGGACGGTGCCAGAGGGCTGGGGCTCGCTGGTCACTGCCGAGTCGTAGAGCAGCAGTTGGCGCTGCAGCCGGGTCATGAAGTGGACGGTGGCAGACTCTCCGGCGGGCCGCTGCGATTGCAGGAGGTCCGCAGTGATGCGCGAGTTCGCCTGGATCCACGCGGACACGCCCTCATCGCCGTGCACGCCGAGGATGAACTCTTCGGCGGCCGCCTGGGCCTCGAAGAACCGCTGGCGCCAGAGATCGACCTTGACGGCGGGGTCGAGGGGAGCAGGGTCACTGGTCATGGTCGGTGTCCTTGCCAGCGTCGAGCTCGGCGAACACCTCTTGGGCGATGCGCAGCCCGTTGTTGGCGACCGGCCAGCCCCCGTAGTAGGCGAGCTGGATGATGATTTCGACGATCTTCTCCCGTGGCATCCCGAGGTGCAGGGCGGCGCCGATGTGGCCGCGCAGCTCCCAGTCGGTACGGGCCAGGGTGACCGCGGTCAGCGCGATCAACTCGCGCTCCTCGACGCTCAGGTGCGGTCGGGTCCAGATCTCACCGAACAGGTGATCGATGGTGAGCTGGAGGAAGTCGGGGTAGGAGCCTGGGCGGGGTGCACGGCCGAAGACGTGCTTGAACATGGCCTCACCCCGCTCATGTCGGGCAAGCGACTGGTCCATCGATCACTCCTTCGTGTTGCCAGGTGGCCTGTCGGACAGTGGTGAATCCCTACGACGCCACGAAGGCGACGAGCAGCGGTACGGCGCAGCCAGAACCAGACCCACGGCTGCGCCAAGGCTGTGTGGGGGGGGCCGTGCCCCTGTCAGGTCTCAGAGGATGACGCTGAGCTTTCCGTGTTCGAAGAGACTCTCGTGGTCGAGCACCACGAGACGTCTCCGGACCCGGAACGACTCGCCCTCGACGGCGAGTTCGAGCCGACATTTTCCGACGTAGGAGTCAGAGCGCCCGTGCCCGAACCGGTACACGACGACATTCGCCGTCACATCGAGGTGCTTGCCCCGATCAGCCAGGATCTCCACGTTGCTGATCATCCGATTCGTCCGCGACCGGGGATTCTCGCACCACACCTCGCCGTTGAGAAGTTGCTCGATCCGCTGGCGCAGCCGGGCGGCGTTGTCGTCGATGAGCCCGAGCGCATCGGTCGACTCGCCCCGGACGTCGGTAGCCGGCACCAGGTAGCGGATGTCGTCGGTCAGCATCTCGTCGTACCACTCGCGCAGGCGCCACTCGTCGAGCAGCCGCGCCTCACGGAAGAGGAACTGGCTCACCCGGTGCCACAGCCGCATCCGGGCCGTCTCGTCGACCGCCGGCTCGGTGTTGATCGTGTCGGTGGTCATCGCCGTTGCGCCCCTTGCCTCTCGGCCCGCTGAGTGACGTGGTGAGCTTCCTCGTGGTCGTCGTCGCCGTCGTGCATCAGCCGGTCCCACTGCCGCCAGAACTCGCGGGCCGGAAGTTCGTCGGTGGTCTCGGGGACATCCTTGGCCATTCCGCGTGACAGGTCGGAGTAGCGGAGCGTGCGATTGAGGTAGCCCCGTTGACAGGACTCGATGATCTCGATGTCGTCGGGGGTGGCGAAGCCGGCGGGACCGAGGAAGGTCAGGTAGTGACTCTTACGCAGTTCCCGGATGTCCGGATCCTCGTCCTTGGGGGCCAGCGCGACTGAGGTTATGGACATCTGGCCGGCGCCGACCGGGTCGATCTTGCGGATGGTGATCCCGATCGCGTCGATGATCATCAGATTCGGGAAGATCATCAACGCCCGATTGGCGCCGGTGATCCGTTGAGCGCGTTCGGCGCCGAACCGTTCGACGAACCGTGCGGCCGTCGCCTCCATCCGTGACCTGACCTCGGGTGGGAACATCGGCGTCCAGTAGGCGAGCGGTCGGGCTGCCGCCGGTACCAGCTCATTGGCGCCATGCCCCCGTCCGAGAGCGCGGGCGAAGCCGCCTCGTCGTCGCGGTGCCATCGTCCCAAGCGACTCGATGTAGCTCACGTAACGCTTGTGCAGGGCGCGGAAGTGGTAGATGTCGACGCTGTTCTCCATCATGAGCTTCCAGTTGGCCCGAGCCCCGTGCAATTGCGCACCTTGGATCACCTCCATTCCCACTTCGGACTGGTCGGCGATCAGATCGAGGTACTCCGTCGCGCCCGCCAGATGCTCGGTCAAGGTGCGTGGCTGCTCAGGATCGAAGGTCGCGAACACGAAACCCCGGTAACTGTCGCTCCGGTGCCGCGACAGGCCGAAGTCGGACTTCCGGAAGCCTGGACCGTACCCGTCCGGGAGCGGAACTCCGACCAGGTCACCCCGGTTGGAGAATGTCCAGTCGTGGTACGGGCACCGGAACGATCTGGCCTGCCCGGCTGACTGCGAGCAGATCAGAGCCCCGCGGTGCGGGCAGCTGTTGGCAAACACCCGAATCACCCCGTCGGAGCCGCGCGCCATGACCACCGGGCGCCCTCCGACGTCACGTGACACGTAGGAGCCCGGCGCGGGCACCTCCGATTCGTGCCCGACGTACAACCAGCAGCGATCGAAGATCTTGGTCATCTCCTGTGCGGCCACGTCGTCGTCCGTATAGGCCCGGCGGTCCACCCGGAATGAGAAACTGTCAAGATCATCGAAGACGATCCGATCGCCCACCGGCCGCTGCAGTTCTATCGTCACTGCTCCCCCTTTCGCGGTAGCTTCTCGCCCATGCTGATGACCAGTTCTGCCGTGCGCGCGGCGGAATCGCCGCACTCGGGCTGCGCCGCGCGCAGCCGCGCCCGGTAGTCCCGGCCGGGATCAAGCAGATTGGTGACAGCGTCAGCGACCGCCTGTTGTGTGACGTCGGCCGGCTCCAATGCCGTCCCGAAGCCCGCGGTTTCTACGAAGTGCGCCTGAATAGGCTGATCCACAGCCAGCGGGATCACCAGCATTGGTGTCGCCGCCCGGACCGACTCCGCCACCGAGTTGTAGCCGCCGTGGGTGATGAACGCATCGGCGCGCTGAAGCACCTCACGTTGTGGCACGTACGGGGCGGTAAGCACGTCAGCGGGCAGCGCGAGTTCCTCAGCGAGATCTCCCACTGAGGCGATCACCTGCGCACCGGTCTTCACCGCCCCCATGATCACCGTGCGGAGGAGGCCGGGCCGCCTGAAGAAGATCGTGCCGAAGGAGACGAACACCAGCGGCCGGCCGGGGTCGATCTCCTCCAGGCCGGGAAAGGCGACCTCGTCGCCGCGCTTTCCTGCCGCACCCGGCAACCCGACCAGCTGCACACCGTCGTCGGTGACCGCTTCATCCCCGACGAGCGAGGGAATCGTCGGCATGAGATTGAGAATCGGCGAACGCGCCGAATGAGTCCGGGTCGACCACAACACTCCGCGCCTGGTCAGGTAGTCGCCAACCTGCTCGTCGTACGGCCAGCGACCTTGCCGACGCTCCCTTGGGCATACTCCGCCCAGGTTTGCCCATATCATCCCGTACGGCACACCGGATGCCTGCGCCCCGGCCATCGCTGCCGCCAGTACCGGCAGCGAATCGAGTAGCGTGAAGTCCGGCGCCGTCGCCCGCAGCGCATCAGCCACCTGGCCCGCCACCGGTGACGACTCGAGCATCGGACCGATCTTTGCCGGGTCGTCGCTCCACGGCGCCATCTGGACCTCCCCGACCATGTGGACCTCCGCCGCGCCCAGGGCCTGGCGACGCTGCTCACCGAGCCCGCCACCGTCCGCAGACAACAGCAGCAGCACAACCTCATTGCCGGCGGCCTGGAGCGCACTGACCACCGGAATGTACGGGTTGAGGTGGCCATGCTGAGTCGTGGTGAGAAAGGCGATGCGCACTAGATCTCCGATTCATGGAAAAACGAACGGGCGAACTCGCGATCTGGGCCTGGATCAACCGCCTCGGCCACGAATACGACACCCGGCCTTCAGAGGAGAGTCGAGACCGCTACGCACGATTGGCAGAACTCCGCCACGCAGTCACGCGGGCACGCGAAAGTGCCCGGCAGGCGAAGGACCCACCGACGACCAGATGCTCTTACAAGGTTTTACGCATCCCTCACGACCATTGTGAGGACGCGGCCCGATCTATGTGTCCTGCTCGAAGCACGCTTACTGCAAGGGGCTCACCGTCTGCGCTGAGGCGACTGCGGAAAGTGTGCCCGAAAGCTTGATCAGTGTCAATGCTCCTAAGTCGTCGGTACGCCCGCGAGCCGCTGGCTTCGACCGGACTCCGCCTCGACCCGGGGCGCGCGGGTCCGGTTCCTCCGCAGCGAAGGCGTGGAGGTCGTGGGCTTACATACCTTCCGGCCGAGTCGCCGGATTTCATGCAATTCTCGTCCCCTCGTAACGTGGAGGCCAGAACTTGAGGGATAGGGGTTCATGGCTGGGACGAGACGCCAGTTTGATCCGGAGGTCCGCGCGGGTGCGGTCGAAATCGTGCGTGAGACCGGGAAGTCGATCGCGCAGGTAGCGCGTGATCTGGGGATCAACAACGGCACCCTGGCCAACTGGGTGCAGCCCGATCGGCCGGTCAGGCTGACTGGGCGGTCGCACCGGTGGGAATCGCCCTGTGCTGACTGCGGTGCGGGCGCAACGGGTAGCGTTCGCGTGTGATCGAGGATGACCACGCCGTGGTGCGATTTCCGCCGGCTGAGATCACCCCGGCGCGGTTCGAGGCCTTCGTCGCCGACGAGCTGCTGCGATCCGCCGGGCCGGAGGTGGACGACCTCGTGGTCACGCTGCACGACAAGCTCACCGGTCTGGATGGCGGCTACGATCTGGATGCGACCGTCCGGTACCGGTTCGCGGGCCTGGCGTTCCTGGTGATCGTCGAGGCGAAGCTGCACCGCAATCCGATCAAGCGCGAGCTCGTCCAGGTGCTCTACCAGAAGGTGCAGAGCGTCGGCGCGCACAAGGGCGTCATGGTTGCCACCGCGCCGTACCAGTCCGGGGCGGTCGCGTTCGCGCGGGCCCATGGGATCGCCCTGGTGACGGTCGTGGAGGGCCGGTTCGTGTTCGTGCACCGCACGCCGGAGACTGGTGTGCACCCGGCTCTCGTGGCCTATGTCGAGTGCGGCACCGGTACCGGCGGGATGGTGCTGTCGGCCGCGGACGAGGACCATGCGGAGTGCGTTGCGACGCTGGTGCTGGGCCGTTCGTCAGGGGCCGATGTGGATGTGTGACGCCCACACCGATGGGTTGTCGGGCCAGCGGTCGCGCATGCGCCGGACGGCGTCGTGCACGGCTGTGGCGATGTCTGCGCCGTCGGCGAGTGCCGCGTAGACGAGTTCGGCGACGTCCACGGCGTGCCGGTCGCCGACCGCCCAGAGCGTGCCGACGACGTGCCGGAAGCCAGCCAGCTGGAACGCTGACGCCAGGTGGATCACCTCGTCGTTCAGTCGGGTGCCGGGCTGTGCGGTGGAGCACGCGGACAGGTATGCCAGTTCGCCGCCGTCGAGCCGCAGCCCGGCCACGTCTACCACGGTGAGCGGCCGGTCGTGGTGGTCGGCGAGGAGGAGCCGGCTGCTCGACGGGTCGTGCAGGTCGGTGTAGCCGTGGCAGGCGAAGTGCGCCCACCGCGCCTCGGTCAGGGCGGCGAGCACGACGTCGCGCGTCGCGGCCGTACCGCTGAGGACATCGACTTTGCCAGGGCAGTACTCTTCGACGATTTCCGCCTCCGTCTCCGCGCCGAACAGGTCGGTGCCGCCGGGGGTGTGTGGCATCGCCACCACGAGTCCCTGAAGATTCCGGGGCTGTTCCGTGCCGGTGCGGCGGGCGTGAGCGAGCGCTCGCAGCGTCGGCGTGGTGGACGCGATCACCCGGTCATGCACCGCCCGTGGCACCGCGTCCGAGGCCGTGCCGTGGTGGCCCGCGGCGTGCAGGGGCAGCAGCGTCAGCGGGCCCGCCGGACACCACCACAGCCGCGGCGGGCGCTGCCCGGCGACCGGCGCCCCGGTGATGCCCAGGTGGTCGAGTACGGGGCCGGCGATGGTGTCCCACAGCCAGCCCAGCGTCCGGGCCAGTTGCTCCTGGCTGCGCGCCCGTCGCCGCGCCGCGTTCGCGTTGATGTCGTCGAGCGCGTGCAGGTACGCGAGGACCTCCGTTAGCAGGCCGTCCGGCGTGAGCTCGGGCAGCGCGACGGCGGTGAGGTTGCCGGCGGCCGGCAGGACGACCGCGTAGGAGCCAAACGCCGACACGGTCACGATCACCGCGTGGCCCTCGTCCGGCCGGAGCTGCTCGATCGTTGGCGGACGCAGGAAGGCGCCGAACTCCGGCAGGTCTCGGATGTCCGCGACGAGCCGGTCGTATGCTGCGGCCGCCGTGCGCAGCGCCACGGCGTCGCCCGCCGGGCCGGGCGAGTCGAGCTCCTGGCTCAGCGCCGTGAACCGCTCGGCCGCCTCGGGGTGGCGTTCGGCGAGCGCGGTGAGGTCGGTGCGGCTGTCGAGCGCCTGGCTCAGCAGTATGCCGCGTCCCTGCTCGAACAGTTCGACGCCGCGGCCGATCGCACCGGCCCGCACACACGACGCGACGGCGTCGGCCACCGTGCCGCCCATGCCGTCGAGCAGGTGTTCGCGGTCGCTGCGGGTGATGTGCCGGGCAACGGTCCGAGCCGTAAGGTCGGCGGCGGTCGCGTACCCCGTCATCGCGTCGGTCCAGCGGCCCTGGGCAGCGGCGAGGCTCGCCTGCAAGGCCGCTGCCGCCGCCCGGAACCGGGTCGGTCCCACCTCCGCGGACGCCGCTTCCCGGGACACGGCGACGGCTTCGTCGAGATCGGCGGGATCGCCGGTCCGGGTCCAGCGCTGGCGCAGCGTCTGGCCTAGGTTCAGCAGGTACGCGGTGTGGTACGGGTGATCGGCCGGCGTCTCGCCGATCGCGGCCCGTACCGCCCGCACTGCCTCGTCGAGGTCGTCCGGCCGGTGGAGGTGCTCGTATCGGCTACGCAGGGCGAGTGACTCGTTCGACAGTGCGGCGGGGCGGCCCGGATGGCCCGGCGGCAGCGCCTGCACCGCCGACCGGCTCGCGTCGATCGCCTCGTCCAGGTCGGCGACGTCCGCGCCCACCGTGAACCGGGTCCGCAACGCGCCGGCGAGATTCGATAGCCGCGTCCCGAGGGCCGTGTGACCGGCCGGCGTCAGCTGGACGGCCGAGCGGCCAGCGTCGATCGCCTCGTCGAGATCCTCGCGTCGGCGCAGCGAGTCGTAGCTGGTCAGCAGGGCGCCGCAGAGGTTGGCCAGCACGGTCGCCCGCTCGGGACTGGCCGCAGGCGCGGCGAGCGCGGCATGGCTTAGCGCGTCCAGAGACGCGGCCAGGTCGGCCTGACCGCCCGTATGCCGGAACCGGGCCAGCAGGGCGGCACCGAGATTGCCCAGGAAAGCCGACCGGTACGGGGTGTGCGGCGGCGCGGTGTCGACGGCAGTCCGCCCCGCCTCGATCGCCTCGTCGAGGTCGGCGCTTCGGCCGGTGCGCTCAGCCAGCGAGCACAGGGTTACGCAAAGCGACGAGAGGCGCGCGACGCGGTTGGGGTCGGCGGCGGGCGTGCCGTCCACGGCCCTGCGGCCGAGTGCGGCGGCCTCCTCGATGTCATCCAGACCACCGGTCACCCGATACCGGCGATTGAGCGCGTTGGCGAGATGCAGCTGGCGCCCGGCAAGCTCCGGATCCCCGGCCGGGGTCGCCGCCACCGCCGCGCGGCCGTAGGCAACGGCGTCCCCGATGTCCTCGCTGTGTCCGAGGTGAACGAACCTGCTCAGGAGGAGATTGGCGAGCCGGGACCGGTGATCGGCCCGCTCGGCGTCATCGACTGCTGCGGCGAGGGCGGCCCGACGCACCTGGATCGCCTCCTCCAGATCCGCTCGATCGCCGGCGTGGTCGAACCGGATTTGCAGCAGATCGCTCAGCTGCTCCGCTGACCCGGTCCGCGCCACCTCGATCATCCGGTCGAGCTCGCTGACCTGGTCGCGGAACCTGGCCCGGGCCCGCAGAGCGAGGTCGAGGTTGGCACGCATTCCGGCGTGCTCCGGATCGTCGGGCCAGCCGGTCACTGCCGCCTGATGCGCCTTGATCGCGGCATCCAGGTCGGCCTCGCTCGCCAGCTGTTCGAACCGTGTCAGCAGGGCGTTGCCCAGGTTGCTCAGATAGGTACCGCGCTCGGCGTCGCCGGGTGCGGTGGCGTTGACGGCCGTCTCGGTGAGGTTGATCGCGAGCTCCAGGTCGTCCAGGTCGCCTGCGCGTTCAAATCGGGTCAGCAGCATGCTGCCCAGGTTGGTCAGGCTGCGCGCATACTCGGGGTGGTCGGGCTCGGTCAGCGCGATGGCGCGGATCAGCAGGGCGACGGCCTGGTTCAGGGTGTTCTCGTCAGGACTGGACAGCGCCCGCCCGTACAGTAGTCGGCCGAGCGACGCCAGCGTCGAGGCCGTGTCCGGCTCGGCCGGCGGATGGCGCTCGAACTGCTCGCGGACCACGTCCGGCACCTCATACCCGCACAGGTACACAGGGGCGAGCAGCTCCAGCGCCACCGTCGCCTTCGGCACCGCATCGGGGTTGGCAGCGGCGGAGACCTGTGCCATCAGCAACAGCCCTGCGGCCTGGGTGACCGGGAGGTCGTCGAGAGGGTCCGGCACCGAGCAGAGTAGGTCGACCAGCTCGCCGATCGCCTCCGGCGCGAGTACCGGCTCCGGGGCACGGGTGGTGAGGTGCCGCTGCACGCGGTCTCGCAGCTGGGCAAGCCGTTGTTCTCTCAAGGTCGAAACCCCGTCCCCAGTGCCAACTCCACATTGATCGCGGTACCTTACCGTTGCCCTGGTATCCACGCAGAGTGCCCTGCGTACGGTGCGACGGTCTTCCAATGGGATCAAGGTTCCGAGCGATCAGACCTCAGCGCCGGTACTCCATCCGAGGGCGTCAGTCTTCGCAGCTGACAGGGCTTCGCTCCGGTAGGCGTCGCTGGGGATGACACGCCGAGCTCATCCGCCCATGCGCCCGCGAAGCCCGACCGCCTTGCCCAACTCGTGAAGCCCAACTCCTCGACCTCGCCATGCGTAACGCCGCCCTTTCCCTGGGTGAAGGACTCGACCAACACCAATCACTTAATCCGCGGGTTCGGCCGGTTGTGGGCCGCGAGGCGCGCGGGTAGACAGATGGGGTGGTCGATCACCAGTACGCCGATCCCGATCTCGCCGAGCTGTACGACGTGTTCTGCTCCTGGGACCAGCGCGACGACCTGGCCTTCTACCTGCCGTGGGTGATGTCGGCGCGTGCCGTGCTCGACGTGGGGTGCGGGACGGGCCTGTTGCTGCACCGGGCGCGTGCGGCCGGGCACCAGGGCCGTCTGTGCGGGCTGGACCCGGGTGCCGGCATGCTGGCGCGGGCCCGCAGCCGTTCCGACGTCGAGTGGGTGTTGGGTGACCTGGGCTCGGTGCACTGGGAGCGGGAGTTCGACCTCGTCGTGATGACCGGCCACGCGTTTCAGGTGTTCGTCACCGACGATGAGCTGCGATCCGCGTTGGCGGCGGTCCGGTCGGCACTGACCGACGACGGGCGGTTCCTGTTCGAGACCCGTAACCCGGCGGCGCGGGCCTGGGAGCGGTGGACGCCGGAGCACGCGGTGGAGGGCGTCGACGCCCGTGGTGCCACCGTCCGGATGGAGTACGACGCCGAGCCGCCGGCCGAGCCCGGCATCGTGGGGTTCACCACGACGTTCTCCAGCCCGCGTTGGCCGGGACCGCGTACCAGCCACAGCGTGCTGAGGTTCCTGGACGTGGCGACGCTGTCGTCGTTTCTGACCGGCGCCGGTCTGGTGGTCGAGGAGCGGTTCGGCGACTGGCAGGGCGGCGCGTTCACCGAGACGAGCCCGGAGATCATCACCGTCGCCCGGCGGGGGTGAACCGGCGCGGGTGGCCGCACGGTGGGCCGTCCGCGCACCCAGGTGACAGCCCAACCGTCCTGCGCCAGCCGCGTCGCCAGGTTGGCGCCGAGCCCCTGGCTCGCGCCGATGACGACCGCATTTCTCATCGCGTACCCCTGCTCGTCATCCGCGCCGGGTGGCTCCGGCCGACGGTCACGGGGACGCCGCCCGGCTCTTCCGGACGGCGTGGGCGCGCCGCATCTTGACGTAGTTGCCGCAACCGGCCATCGAGCACCAACGGCGGGTCTGGTTGCGGGACGCGTCGTAGAAGGCCCACCGGCAGGTGTCCCGGTCACACACCTTGAGCCGGTCCCAGGAGCGCTCCTCCGCGCAGCGGCGGACCGCGTCCATCAGCCCACCCAGGGCACGGTGCAGCGGCTCGTCGTCGACGGAGACGAGTCGGAAGGACCCGCCGGTGAAGACCAGCCGCACGGGGAACCCGGCCAGCGCCTGGTTGAGCCGCTGGTGCGCGACCGGTACGACGTCGACGGGCGGCCCTGCGTGCGCCCGGAGCACCGTGCGCAGGTGCTCGCGGATCGTGGTGATCGTGGCGACGTCGGACGGTGCCAGCCGCGTACCGACTTCGACGAGATCCCGTTCGACCAACCAGTCGCGGAGCCGGTCGGGTGACGTCAGGGTCTCCTCGCCCACCTGGGGTTCGAAGGTGTTGACGAAATCCAGCACCAGCCGGGCGGCGGCGGGCACCCCTGCCTGGTCGCTCACGGCCAACCTCCTGCGATGAAACGGTTGGTGGCCGGTCGTCGCCGGAGCCGGCACCACCACCTGCTCCACCCCTACCGGCCTGCGGACATTGTCGACCAGCCGCGCAGCGGGCACCAGTCGCGTCCCTTGACAGGGTTGGTGGTCCTTGCGAACATCCCAGTTACACCGGCAAAACGGCTTTGGCAGTGTCAGCGAGCGCCTGGTCGGACGCCTGTGGCTGATCCTTTTCCGACCACGGGGTGTCGGCTCCGAGCAGACGACAGCGGAGGAGGCATGGTGGCCGCCACTCTCAAGGACGTGGCACGGCTCGCCAGGGTGTCAGTGAAGTCCGTCTCCAACGTCGTCAACGGCTACCCGTACGTCAGCGACGACCTGCGACAGCGCGTGCAGGACGCTATCGAGCAACTCAACTACCGTCCCAACCTGTTCGCGCGCCACCTCCGTACCGGCTACACCCACCTGCTCGCGCTGGTGGTGCCCGGCGGCGACGCCCCCCGGTTCGACAGCCTCGTCCGCGAGATCGTCAGCAGCGCCTGCCGCTTGGACTACCGCGTGGTCATCGACCACGCCGACGCTGACCACTGCGGCCACCCCTCGCCCGGAGGCACCCACCACGCGCTGGTCGACGGCATCATCCTGGTGGCCGACGACGCCCCGCCGGAACTGGTCAGGAAACAGGCGTCCGGCGCGCCACTCGTGCTGCTCGGCGAGAGCAGCGACCACCGGTGGGACCACATCACCGTCGATCACGCCGGGGCGACCCAGGACGCCACCGAGCACCTCCTGCGCGCGGGCTGCCGACAGATCGCCGCGATCGGCGTCGGTCCGGGCGAGTCCTCCACCCGGGCGCGACGTCGGACGGTCGGCTACCGACGGGCCCTGCGGCGGGCCGGCCTCGCTGAGTCGCCGGGACACCTCCAACCCGCGCTGCTGCACCGCCGTGACCAGGGCTACCGTGCCGCCCGGACGCTGTTGGCGCAGGACCGGCGTCCGGACGGGCTGCTGTGCTTTTCGGACCTGCTGGCGATCGGCGCGATGCGGGCCGTCTTCGACGCGGGCCTGCGCGTCCCGGAAGACGTCGCCGTGGTCGGCATCGGCGACAGCGAGGAGGCGCGGTACGCGCGGCCCGCCCTGAGCACCGTCAGCGTCGATACCACCTTCATCGCCCGCGAGGCCGTCGCCCGGGTCACGAACCGGATCGCCCTGCCCGACGCGGCCCCGACCCGGATCATCGCGCCGCACACGGTGCTGGCCCGGGAGAGCAGCGCGGTGGTGGGTGGGCCGTCCCGGGCGGCACCCGACCGTCCTGCAACGGGGTGAGCAGGCGGCGCAGCGACAGCCCCACGGCCAAGGCCAGCAGGCAACCACCGACGACCATGACCACCCAGGCCGTGGCGTTGCCGGTGCCGATCAGCGGGCCGGCGGTGACCGGGCCGATCACCCCGCTGATGCCGGTGGCCATCGAGTTCATCGCGTTGTAGCGGCCGCGCAACTCGTCGCGGGCGAGAATGTTCGTCAGCATCGGGAGCACCGGGGCGAGCATCGTCTCGCCCAACGCGAAGATCGTCGCGCAGGCCACCACACAGCAGGCCGCGAGGAGGGCGTTGTCCCGGCCCACCAGGCCACCGATGCCAAGCACCAGCCAGGAGATGGCGAACACGAGGCCGACGGCGGCGAGGGCCCGCGAGCGGCTGCGCCCGCTGAGACGGCCGATCACCAGCAGTTGCAGTACGACGATGACCACCGCGCCCCGGTCGGCCTTGACTGGGCGGCACCGGCCGATGTCTGCCTGACGCTTCCGCGCGGCCTATGGTGGCCTGATGATCACTTGCGTGGTGCACTACACCATCGATCCGACCAAGCTGGAGGCGTTCGAGCGCTTCGCCCGCGAGTGGATGCGACTGGTGGCACGGCACGGCGGTGTCCATCACGGCTACTTCCTGCCGGCCGAGGGTGCCAGCGACCGGGCGGAGGCCCTGTTCAGTTTCGACAGCCTGGCCGCCTACGAGCGCTACCGCTCGCGGTTCGGTGAGGATCCGGAGTTTGTCGACGCGGACCGGATCCGCGACGAGTCAGGATGCGTCCTGCGCTACGAGAGGACGTTCATGCGCCCGCTCCTGCCGGACTGAACGCGCCGCGCCTCGCCCGTTCCCGGCGCGGCGCCCTGGCCGGCGGGTCGGCCGGGGCACCCGGTCTGGTGCCTGGGCCGACCCGCCCTGGTGGATCGTCACCCTCACATGACGTGTACGAACGTGGCCCAGCCGTTCCCGATCTTGACGGGGTTGCCGAGGCCGGCTCCGTTGTGGGGGTAGTACCAGAGGTTTCCGTTGGCGTCGACTCCCAGGACGTCGGCGGCGCCGTCGCCGCTCCAGTCGGCGGCCATGACGTGTGTGAAGGTGGCCCAGCCGTAGCCGATTTTGACGGGGTTGCCGAGGCCGGCTCCGCTGTGGGGGTAGTACCAGAGGTTTCCGTTGGCGTCGACTCCCAGGACGTCGGCGGCGCCGTCGCCGCTCCAGTCGGCGGCCATGACGTGTGTGAAGGTGGCCCAGCCGTAGCCGATTTTGACGGGGTTGCCGAGGCCGGCTCCGTTGTGGGGGTAGTACCAGAGGTTTCCGTTGGCGTCGACTCCCAGGACGTCGGCGGCGCCGTCGCCGCTCCAGTCCGCGGCCATCACGTGCCTGAAGGCCGCCCAGCCATTCCCGATCTGCGTGTAGCCGGACAGCTTGTAGCTGTTGTTCGGGTAGTACAACAGCCTTCCTGAGGAATCGACCCCTAGGACGTCGGCGGCGCCGTCGCCGCTCCAGTCGGCGGCCATCACGTGCCTGAAGGCTGCCCAACCGATCCCGATCTTCACCGGGGTGCTGAGACCGGAGAGGTTGTGCGGGTAGTACCAGAAGTCGCCGTTGGCGGCGACCCCCAGGACATCGGCGGCACCGTCACCGCTGAAGTCGGACACCCGTTCGCCATCAGCTCCCGGCAGGCTGGTGGAAAGGCGGTTCTGGCTCACCGGTGCGGTGCCGGTGGGATAGCTGGTGCCGTTCTCCACGGTATTGGGGATCTCGCGGCTGAGCTGAGAGTCGCAGTAGACGACGTTCCAGTGCAGATGTGGACCGGTCACATTTCCGGTGGCGCCGGACGCGCCGATGTGCTGCCCCTGCGCCACCCATTGCCCTCTGTCGACGATGGTGGTGCTGAGGTGGGCGTACTGGGAGCATCGATTGTTGCCGTGGTCGATCAGGGCGATTATGCCTCCGCCGCTGCTCCATCCCTCGAAGCGGACGGTGCCGGCGGCCGAGGCGACGATCGGGGTGCCCTGCGGCATGGCGAAGTCGACGGCGTGTCGGTTGTAGCCGTCGTTGTGGGAGTAGCCGCTCCCGGGGGTCTGGGTGATGGTGTACGCGTGTCCAGCCCGGTAGGGCAGCTTGAACGGTGCGCCACTGGCGGCGAGCGCGGACCCCTGGGGAACCAGGATCCCGAGCGCGGCGACAAGCACAGCCATGCTGACTGCGATATTCCGACGCAAATGAGCCTCCATGTACCTGTGTGGAGTATCGACCGTGCAGCTGTACGCCCGTGAGCCATGGACCTTCGGGCGCGATCTGGCCCAGAGGGTGTCCCAACGAGGCCGAGACTGTCAAGATCGCCGATGGCTCTGTGCGCCGTCGCCGCCTTGGCCTGACCATAAGCAACGACTGACCGCGAGGGGGCACGATGGATGCCGACGCCATCCCGACCGGCAGCGCGGACACGATCCTCGTCTGCATCCGGGGCAACTCCGGCTCGGGCAAGAGCAGCATCGCCCGGGAGCTGCGGCGTCGGCACGGCCGGGGCTGTGCGCTTGTCGAACAGGACTACCTGCGCCGCATCGTGTTGCGGGAGCGTGACAAGCCCGGCGGCGCGGCGCCGGCGTTGATCGAACAGACCGTACGGTTCGCGCTCGACCACGGTTACCACGTCGTGCTGGAGGGCATCCTGCACACCGTCCGCCACCGGGCCGTCCTGACGGCGCTCCGGGACGGCCATCGGGGGCGGTCGCTCTTCGTCTACCTCGACGTGTCCCTGCCCGAGACCCTGCGCCGGCACCTGACGCGCCCGCAGGCCGGTGAGTTCACCGCCGCGCAGATGAGTGGCTGGTACGCCGCCCACGACGTCCTCGGCTGGCCCGACGAACTAGTCCTCCCGGAGTCCACCACGCTGGAGGACGCCGTCCAGGTCGTCGCCGCAGCCGCCGGGCTGCCCCAGACCGGGGGCGACGCCGACGTGCTCCCGATCGTTCCGTAGCCCACGCGAGGCGTTCCCGCTGCCTGCGGTCGAGCAGGTCGGTCATCTGGGTGGGGCGGCCACACTGCGACGGTTCGTCTCGCCTGCGGGGGGCGCGGGCGGCAGGATCATGCCCGCCCGCTTGACGGAACGCAGGGCGACGGCCACGTCCGCGTGCTGGAGGCCGGGGAGTTGGCCGATGGTGCCGGAGAGGAACTCGTAGAGGGCGGCGTCGCTCTCCAGCGCGATCTCGCCGCACAGGTTCCGGTCGCCGGTCGTCGCGGAGATCATGAGTACGGCGGGGTGCGCGGCGAGCAGTTCGCCGGCCTGTCCGAGCTGCGTGGGGTTGACGCTGAGGGTCACGAAGGCGTTCACCGTGAGCCCGACGAGGCTGGGCTCGACGACGGTCCGCATGCGCAGGAATCCCGCCGCCATCATCGCCTCGGCCCGCCGCCGTACGGTGGCGGGGCTCGCGCCGCACCGCTCGGCGAGCTGCTGCCAGCCCTGGCGGCCGTCCGTGGCGAGGCTGGCGATGATCAGCTCATCGAGTCGGCTGAGCCGGGACGGCGCCTCGACGGGTGTCTGTTCGTTCCAGTGGTCCGTCCGCTGCGCCCGTAGCTCGTCGACGACCTCGGCCGGCAGCAGGCTCGGGCTCCAGTTGTGTGGCGTGCAGAACCTCCGGATGACCTGGTTGCTCCATATCGCCAGGACACCGTCCAGGCCGGGCAGTTGCTCGAACATGAGCTGGAGCAGGTGCTCGTTGGAGGTGTAGGAGACCTCGGCCACGCAGTCGACGCTGCCCGTGAGCAGCTTGACGGAGCCGCACTCCTGCCACCGGGCCAGGTGTTCGGCGGAGCGGCCGGCGGCGTCCGGGCGGCAGCGCAGCCGCACGAACAGCGATCGCGCCCGGCGGGTCGCCTCGCCGTCCATGACCCCGATGATCCGCACCGCACCGCTGCGCAGGAGTCGCGGGACCCGGCGGGAGACGGTGGCCTCCGAGGTGAACACCGCCTCGCCGATCTGCGCGTGGGTGGCCCGCGGGTGGGCGAGCAGAGCGCCGACGATCTGGCGGTCGAGTTCGTCCAAGGATCGACCATTCCCGTCAGCCGATAGGTTCTGCATGCGCGTATCTTGCATCTCACACGGGCATCTTGACAATCTCCCTCGTGTCTCCGGCAGACTCTCGCCCACGGGTCCGACGGTTCGAGGAGGCAGAGAGTGGCGCATCCGATCAGGCGTTCCAGCTCGGTCAGGGCCGGCGCGGCCGGCGCGGTCGTGCTGCTCGCGGCGGCCGTACTGCCGGCGACCCCGGCGGTGTCGGCACCGGCGGCGGGCGGCGCGCGGCCCGCGCAGCACGTGATCATGTTCGACTTCGACGGGTTCGACCCGCGCTTCCTCACGGGGCGCTACGCAGGCCTGGCCGAGCTGCCGAACATCCGGGCGCTCATCGGGGAGGGCACCTTCGGCGTGGCCGACGGGTCGTACTCGTCGTACTCCAACTCGTCGCGGACGACCACCGCGACGGGCGCGTACCCGGCCGTGCACCGCAACACCGGCTACTACTACAACCAGGAGACCGACCGCGGCGTCTCCCAGGAGCGCTACATCGAGCCCGGCGTGGAGACGATCGCCCACTCGCTGAAGCGGCAGGACCGCACGGCCGCCTACCTCCAGTGGTACGCGGTGCAGAACTACGGCGCCACGTACGGCGACCCCGCCGCGCTGTACACCCAGCCGGGCGGCAACTGCGAGACCCGCGCCGACCAGGCGATCGCGCTGCTGCGCGGCGAACCGGTCAACTCCGGCGGCACCATGGTCGACCCCGCCGCGATCCCGGACCTGATCACCGTCTACTGCGACGACGTCGACGGCGTACTGCACGACGGCGGGTTCTCCGACCCCGACCTGCCCGCCGCCCTGGCCCGCGTGGACGCCCAGATCGGGCGGGTCCGCGAGGCCGCCCGCGAGGCCGGCGTCCTGGACCGGACGGCGTTCGTCGTCACGGCCGACCACGGCGCCCGGGAGTGGACCGTCCCGCTGCTGCCCGAGGTGCTCGACCGGCTCTCCGCGACCGGCCTCAAGGTCCAGGTCGTCGCCAGCTCGGGCGGTGTACCGGATCCGGCCAGCGAGATCGTCGTCGTGCCCGCCCCGCGTACCGCCGACATCACCCTGCGGGGCCGGGCGGACACCCCGGAGAACGCCCGCCGCATCGCCGGGATCATCCGGGGCATCCCGGGCATCGCGGCCGTCCGCGACCAGCAGGACCTGCGCCGGTTGAAGGCCAGCGACAAGCTCGGCGACCTCGTGGTGGAGCCGGTCGAGCCGTACCACCTCTCCACGCTCGCCGACGGCGCCCCCCGCGCCTCGCACGGCGCCCTGCCGGAGGCGCAGGTCCCGATGGTGCTCTCCGGCGCCGGGATCCGCCGCGGCGTCCCGCTGCGCAACGTCGGCCTGGTCGACGTGGCCGCCACCATCAGCGCCCTGCTCGGCGTGCGCCCGCCGGCGAACTCCCAGGGGCACGTCATGCGCGGGGCCGTCG
Source organism: Micromonospora sp. USAFONa4 (assembly GCF_057197825.1). Lineage (NCBI taxonomy): Bacteria > Bacillati > Actinomycetota > Actinomycetes > Micromonosporales > Micromonosporaceae > Micromonospora > Micromonospora sp. USAFONa4. The sequence continues at coordinate 4,696,620 of NZ_CM170072.1, forward strand.
AGCGGTCCTGACCGTCGTCACCAAGCAGATCGAGGAGAGACAGCACATGGTCCACCTGACGAAGCGCCGGTGGGCGGCGGCTCTGGCCGCCGCGACCGCGCTCACCATGCTCGCCGCCTGCGGCGGGTCCGAGTCGGAGGCGGAGAAGGCCAAGGAGATCACCTTCTGGACGCCGCAGACGACCCCGCAGCGGGTCGCGGCGCAGGAGAAGGTCGCGGCCCGGTTCACCGAGAAGACCGGCATCGCCGTAAAGGTCGTGCCGCTCAGCGAGGCCGACCAGAAGCAGGCCCTGGCGACGGGCGCCGCCTCCGGGGACGTGCCCGACGTGATGCTGCACAGCTCCACGACCACGGCCGCCTGGCGTTCCCAGGGACTGCTGAACACCGGCGCCGCCGAGGAGGTCGTCAAGGACCTCGGGGCCGAGACGTTCAACGCCAACGCCCTGAAGGCGTTCAGCCTGGACGACAAGGTCGGCGCCGTGCCGAGCGACGGCTGGGTGCACCTGCTGGTGTACCGCAAGGACCTCCTCCAGGCGGCGAACGTCGCGGTGCCGACCAACCTCGAGGAGGTGGCGAAGGCCGCCACCACGATGAAGGCGACCGGGGTGTCCGGCATCGCCCTGGGCACCCAGTCCGGCACCGCCTCGGGGACCGAGGCCATCTACTCGATGTTCCAGAGCGCCGGCTGCCAGCTCGTGCAGGACGGCAAGGTCACCATCGACTCGCCGGAGTGCACCCGGGCGGCCGAGCAGTTCAAGGTCCTGCGCGACTCCAGCGCGCAGGGCGACTTCGACGTGACGAGCGCGCGGGCGGCCTACCTCGCCGGCAAGTCCTCGATGCTGCTCTTCTCGACCCACATCCTCGACGAGCTGGCCGGCCTCGACTCGGCGAACCCGCCGACCTGCGCGCAGTGCAAGGCCGACCCGGCGTTCCTGTCGAAGAACTCCGGATTCATCACCGTGCTCGACCGCAACCACCCTGCGCAGTACGGCGCGACCCTCGGCTACGGCATCCCCGAGGGCGCCAACACCGCCGGGGCGAAGGAGTTCATCAAGTTCATGCTGGAGGACGGCTACTCGGACACGCTCGCCTCGGCGACCGAGGGTCGGATCCCGCTGCGCAACGGCACCAAGGCCGAGCCGAACGCGTACCTCGACGCGTGGGGCAAGCTGGGCATCGGCCCGGAGGCCAAGAGCTCCGTCGCCGAGCTGTACGGGCCGGAGATGGTCACCCAGATCCGCGAGGGCGTCAACGCCGTGAGCCTGTGGGGCATGGGCACGAAGGACTCGCCGCTGGCCGGCGCGGTCACCGCCGAGAACGTGCTCGCGCAGTTCCTCGAGCGGCTCTACGGCGGGCAGTCGCCGGCCGACATCACGAAGGCGATGGCCGAAGAGGTCAAGAAGGTCCAGGCCGAACTGTGAGCACGCCGACCGTGCGGTCCTCCCGCTGGGAGCGGCTCAGCCGTTCCCAGCGGGAGAACCTCAACGGCCAGCTCCTCACCGGCCCGACGCTGCTCCTGCTCGCGCTGGTCGTCCTGCTCCCGTTCGTCCTGGTCGTCATCTTCGGGTTCTCCGACACGCGGCTGATCGACATCCCCCGGCTGTCGCCGTCCACCATCGAGTGGACCTTCGAGAACATCGCCGACGCCTGGCGGTCGGACGCGTTCTGGGGCGCGCTCTGGACCACCGTCGCCTACGCGACCCTGACCACGCTCGGGTCCATCGGCGTCGGAACGGCCCTCGCCCTCGCCCTGCGCCGCCCCTTCCGGGGGCGCGGGCTCGTCCGCGCGCTGCTGCTGATCCCGTACGTGCTGCCGGTCATCGCGGCGGCGATGATCTGGCGCACGATGCTCAACCCGCAGTACGGCATCGTCAACGCGATCGGCATGGAGTACCTCGGCTGGCAGAGCCCGATCGGCTTCCTCAGCACCACCTCGACCGACGTGGCGGGTCTGCCCGTACCTGTGTCGCTGCTCGTCGTCGTCGCCTTCGAGATCTGGAAGTCGTTCCCGCTGGCCTTCCTGTTCGTCATGGCGCGCCTGCAGAACGTGCCCGGCGGGATCGAGGAGGCCGCGGCCCTGGACGGGGCGTCCCGGTGGCAGAACCTGCGCCACATCATCCTTCCCCAGCTACGCGGGGTGCTCCTGCTGTTGCTGCTGATGCGGTTCATCTGGTCGTTCCAGAACTTCAACGACGTCTACCTGCTGACCGAGGGCGCCGGCGGCACCCAGGTCATGGCGATCAAGGTCTACACCGAGCTGGTCACCCGGTCCGACATCGGCAGCGCGGCGGCGTACGGACTGCTGATGTCGCTGATCCTCTGCGTGCTGCTGGCCGGCTACGTCCTGCTCTCCCGGCGGAAGGAGGCGTTGTGAGTTCGGCGATGCGGCCCTCGCGCCCGGTCAACGTCCTGCGGTGGACGCTCATCACCGTCGCGCTCTTCTGCGCCGTGGGACCCGTGCTCTACGGGGTGCTGCTCTCGCTGCGCCCGTTCTCGGCGGTGCTGCTGGAACCCCTCGACGTCGTCCCCGGCCTCGGTGAGATCGACCTGTCCAGCTACGTCACGGCGATGAAGGACGAGTCGGCGGGCGGCTTCGGGCTCGGCCGGTTCGTGGTCAACTCCCTGCTGGTCGCCCTCGCCACCGTCGCGGTGTCGATCGTCGCGTGCATCTTCGGGGCGTACGCCGTGGCCCGCCTGCGCTACCGGGGCCGGCGCTTCACGAGCGGCATCATCCTCGCCGTCTACCTATTCCCGGGCATCGTGCTCGCGGTGCCGAAGTTCGTCATCCTGAGCCGGTTGGGGCTGACCAGGTCGCTCGTGGGGCTGCTCGTCATCTACGTCGCCGCCACCGTCCCGGTCGCGCTCTACATGATGCGCAACTACTTCCTCGCCCTGCCGGAGAGCGTCGAGGAGGCGGCGCTGCTCGACGGCTGCTCGCTGCCGACGATGCTGCGCAGGGTCGTGCTGCCGATCGCGCTGCCCGGCGTCGTGGCGACCGCCATCTACGTCTTCATGATCGCCTGGAACGAGTACTTCTACGCGCTGCTCTTCCTCGTGCAGGACCGGTCCCGGTGGACGGCTCCGCTCGGCCTCGCCCAGCTCACCGACTTCCAGGTGCCCGTGACCGTGCTCCTGGCCGGCTCCATCGCGGTGACCGTACCGGTCATCGTCATCTTCTTCCTCGCCCAGCGCTACATCGTCACCGGACTGACCTCCGGGGCGGACAAGTGAACACCGAAAGGATGATCGACGTGGCAGGCCCTGTGTCCCCCGGATCGGGACCGGTACGACTGCTCGTGCTCGGCGCGGGAGGGCGCGGCGCGCACGCGTACGCCCAGTGGTGCCTGGAGCACCCCGACGCGGCGCGGGTCGTCGCGGTCGCCGAGCCCGACGCGGAGCGCCGCGACGGACTGGGCGACGCCCACGCCGTCCCGGCGGACCGACGCTTCACCAGCTGGCAGCAGGCGCTCTCGACGCGCGGACCGTGGGACGCGGTAATCGTCGCCACCCCGGACCGGGACCACGTCGATCCCACCCTCCGGGCCCTCGAACTGGGACACCACGTCCTGCTCGAGAAGCCCATCGCGCCGACCGCCGAGGACCTGCACCGGCTGACCGTCGCGGCCCGTGGCAGCGCCGGCACGGTCACCGTGGCCCACGTGCTGCGCTACACCCCGTTCTTCCAGACCCTGCGCCGCCTGCTCGACGAGGGCCGGATCGGGGAGCTGCAGGGGATCTCGCACATCGAGAACGTGGCGTACTGGCACTTCGCGCACAGCTACGTGCGCGGCAACTGGCACCGGACCGACCAGTCGAGCCCGATGCTGCTGGCGAAGGCGTGCCACGACATCGACATCCTCCGGTGGCTGGTCGGGTCGCCCTGCACGACCGTCGCCTCGTTCGGCGAGCGCCGTCACTTCCGGGCCGAGCACGCGCCGAAGGGATCGACCGAGCGCTGCGTCGACGGGTGCGCCGTCGCCGACACCTGCCCGTACAACGCCGAACGCCTCTACGTCGACCAGCTCGCCGACGTCGACGGGCCACCCGTCACGGTCGTCACGAACGACACGAGCGTGGCCGGCCGGCGGCGGGCCCTGCGGCTGACCGACTACGGCCGGTGCGTCTACCGGATGGACAACGACGTCGTCGACCACCAGACGGCGGCGCTGCGCTTCGGCAACGGCGTCACGGCGTCGCTTGTGGTCTCGGCGTTCACCGCCTGGAACACCCGCACGCTCACGTTGATGGGCAGCCACGGACAGATCACCGCGGACATGCGTTCGGGCCGGATCAGCCTGGCGACCTTCACCGACACGCCGCCCACGGTGGAGGGGCGGCGGACCGACGAGACGTTCCAGGTCGGCAGCGGCAGTCAGGGGGTCGTCGACGAGGTCATCGAGGCGTTCTCCGGACACGGTGGCGGGGACGCCGGGCTGATGCTCGACTTCACCGGGCGGGTCCGCAGCCGGCTGTCCGGCGAGGACGTCGAGGCGGCCCCCAGCTCCCTGGAGGAGAGCGTGGAGAGCCACCTCGTCGCCTTCGCCGCCGAGCGGTCGCGGCTGAACCGCACCGTCGAGGAGCTGTGACGGTGGACGAGGTGCGTGCCCTCGTGGCCCGCGTCGCCGGCACGGCCGACGACGTGCGGGTGGAGCGGATCCCCGCCGGCGACGACGCGGCCGTCGCCGGATATGGGTGCCGCGACGGCGGCCTGACGCTGCGCGGGTCGGATCCGGTGGCCGCGGCCGCCGCGTTCGGGCAGTACCTGAAGGCGTACGCCGGCCGTCAGGTGACCTGGGAGCAGCCCCGGCTCGCGCCCCGGCCCACGCCTTGGCCGGACGCGCCCCCGACGCGGCTGACCAGCCCGTTCGCGGTCCGCTACCACCTCAACACCGTGACCTACGGCTACTCGGCGGCGTTCTGGGACTGGGACCGCTGGGAGCGGGAGATCGACTGGATGGCGCTGCACGGCGTCACCCATCCGCTCATGCAGGTCGGCCACGAGGCGGTGCTGGCGGAGACGTTCCGGCGGGCCGGGCTCGACGCGGCCCGGGTCGACGAGTGGATCGGCAGCGCGGCGCACTTCCCGTGGACGTTCATGGGCAACACGAACTCGTTCGGCGGGCCGCTGCCGTCGCGCTGGATCAGCCGCCACGTCGAGCTGGCGCAGCGGATCCTCGACCGGCAGCGCGCGCTGGGCATGACGCCCGTCCTGCCCATGTTCGGGGGGCACGTGCCGCCGGAGCTGGCCGACCCGTCGGCCGGCGAGATCGAGTGGCAGGGCTGGCGTACCCCGATCCTCGGCCCCGACAGCGAGCGGTTCGCGTCGTTGACGGCGGAGTTCCTGAGCATCCAGCGGGAGCTGTTCGGCACCGACCACCACTACGCCGTCGACCCGTTCATCGAGTCGGTGCCGCCGTCCGGGGAACCCGACTACCTGGCGTCGGTCGGCCGGGCCGTCTACCGGGCGATGGCGGACGGCGACCCGGAGGCGACCTGGGTGCTCCAGGGCTGGCCGTTCCACTACCAGCGCGACTTCTGGCGGCCCGACCGCGTGCGCGCGTTCCTGGCCGACGTGCCCGACGAGCGGCTCCTCCTGCTGGACCTGTGGGGCGAGCACGCCCCCATGTGGCGCCGCGACGGCATGTTCGGGCGGCGCTGGGTGTGGTGCGCCATCCACAACTTCGGGGGCCGCTTCGCGCTCTTCGGCGACCTGGACGGACTGCGTCGCGACGTCGACGAGCTGCGGCGTACGCGGCCGGCCCGGCTGGCGGGCGTAGGGCTGGCACCGGAGGCGGTCGAGAACAACAGCGTCTTCTACGAGTTGGCCACCGACCTGACCTGGGGCGTGCCCCGACTGGACGACTGGCTGCGGTCGTTCGCACGGCAGCGCTACGCGTCCGGGCACGAGGACTTCGCCCTGGCCTGGCGGCTCCTGGCCGACACGCTCTACGCGCCGGGGCGCACCCGGTCCATCCCGTCCCCCGTCATCGCCCGGCCGTGGTCGGCCGACGCGCCGTTCGCCGCCCAGCGGCTGGCCGGCGAGTTCGTCCCGCAGGACGCGGAGCCGCAGCGGCAGTCGGCCAACATCGACGCCGAGAACGACCCGATGGTCCTCGGCGCCCTGCCGCGGATCGCCTCGGCCGCCCGGCTGCTGCTCGGGCGGGCGCCGGAGGCCGGGGTCCGGGAGCAGGTCGAGCGGGACCTGGTCGAGCTGGTCGGTCACGTGCTGGCGCAGGGATCCCGGATCCACATCCGCGGGATGCTGGCGGCCTTCGCCGAGCGGGACGGGGACGGGGTCCTGGACCACTTCGCCCGGTTCCGGGCGGATCTGCTCGACCTCGACGAGCTCGCCGGCACGCGCGCCGAATCGCGCGTCGGCCGGTGGATCGACGACGCCCGCGCGTGGGGCGACTCGCCCGCCGAGGCCGACGTCATGGAGCGCGACGCCCGCAGCCTGGTCTCCGTGTGGGGCCACCAGACCAGCGGGCTGCACGACTACTCCGGGCGGCACTGGGCCGGGCTCGTCCGGGACTACTACCTGCCCCGGTGGGAGCTGTGGGCGACCTGGCTGGCCCGGGCGGCGACGACGGGGCAGGCGCCGGACGTCGACGTCCTGCGCGCCCGCGTCGTCGCGCACGAGGAGCGCTGGCGGGGGACGACCGGCGGCTGTCCCGCCGCGCCCGAGGGGAACACCCTCGACGTGGCGGCCAGGATCCTCGACCGGCTCGGGCACTGACCGGCGGCGGCCCGGCGCGTCCGCCCGTCGGACCCGGCGCGCGGATCGCCGCCGGACCCGGCGCGCCGGTCGTCCGGCGCGCGTGCGCGACGTTGCCATAATCGAACGGTGTCTGTCCCGAGGCGCCTCCGCTCGTCCAATCCCGCGATCGTCGGGGCGGTCATCGCCGCCGTGGCCACGGTGGTCGCGGCGGCCATTCCCGTAGCGCTGGAGCTGACCCGAGACACCGGCGGCGGCGGTGCCGCGCCGCCGGTCCAGGGTGCCCCTTCCACCGGGCAGCCCTCGCCGACCCCGCCGGCGGCGCCCACCGACCCCGCCCCGACACCCGAGTCGCCCGCGGTCACCGCGTCGCCGTCGCCTTCGGCCGGCGTGGTCCCGCTGACGGAGATGCGCGAGGTGGACGACTTCGAGGGCTGGGAGCAGGAGCCGCTGATGGTCGCCGGCAAGCGGCACGAGGCGGTGCTGACCGCGTCCCCGTGCTGGTTGAACGACAACTACACGGTCACGTTCGTGGTGAGCCGGCAGTTCCGGGTCTTCGAGGCGGCCGTGGGCATCGCCGACGAGTCCCCGAAGGGCATGCCGCTGCGGTTCACCGTGCTCTCCGACCGCAAGGAGGTCTTCACCACCACGGTCGGCCTCGGGAGGACCCGCCCGGTCAAGGTGGACATCAGCGACTCGACCCAGGTGTCGCTGCGGGTCAGCACCACAAGCGTCGAGCAGTGCCACGGCGACAGCCTCGGCGCCTGGATCGCGCCGCGGGTACGCCGGTGAGCGCCGGCCCGTCGATGTGACGGTGGCCGGCGCCCGCGCGTCCCCGGAGCGCGCCGGTGTCCGACCGGCGGCCGGTGGGCGGGCCCCCACCGGCCGTTCCCACGCCCGCCTGTCGGGGGCGCGGTGGAGGATGTCCGACCCGGCGGCCGGTGGGCGGGCCCCCACCGGCCGCCGGGTCGGTGCTCAGTGGGCCGGCCGGGGGGTGATGAAGAAGGCCAGGACGGCGGCGGCGACGGCGATGACGGCGCCCGTGGTGAAGCCACGGGAGAAGCCGGCGGTGCTGGTGCCCGCGATGCTCGCCGCGGCCATGCTCGACACGACGGCGGCGCCGAGCGAGGCGCCGAACTCGTGGAAGGTGCTGACGATGCCGGACGCCAGACCGGCCTCGTGCGGCGCGACCTGGCCGAGCGCGACGGCGGACGCCACGACGAAGAGGACGCCCGTGCCGGAGGCGGCGACGGCCACCCCGACGACGAGGGCCAGGGTCCCGTCGACGAAGGCGGGGACCGCCATGCCGGCCGCCGCGACGAGCAGCCCCAGGACGCCGAGCGTGCGCGCCCCGATCCGGCCGATGACGCGACCGGCGGCGTTCGCGCCGAGCATGGTCGTGATCGCCACGGGCAGGAAGAGCAGCCCGGTGCGCAGGGCGCCGTAGCCCTGGTGGTTCTGCAGGTAGAACGTGCCCAGGAAGAAGACGGTGATCATCAGCGCGGTCGCGACGAGGATCAGCAGCGCCCCGGTCGCCACCGGCCGGCGGAACAGCAGCCGTACGTCCATCAGCGGGCTCGCGGCGCGGCGCTGCCAGACGATGAACGCGGCGTAGAGGAGCACGGCGGCCACCAGCAGCGCCAGGATCGTCGGGTCGGCCCAGCCGACGTCGCCGGCGCGGATCAGCGCGTAGATCAGTGATCCGGTGGCGGCCGTCACCAGCACCGCGCCGGGCAGGTCGAGCCGGGCCGTCGCGCCGGTGGGCGCCTGGGGCGGAAGCTGCATCCGGAGGGCCAGCAGCAGGATGATGCCGACCGGCACGTTGACGAAGAACACCCAGGGCCAGCCCGGCCCGGCGGTGAGCAGGCCGCCGAGGAGGACGCCCAGGGCGGCGCCGCCGCCGCCGAGCGCCGACCAGATGCCGAGCGCCTTGTTGCGCTCGTCGCCGTCGAAGATCGTGACGACCAGGGACAGGGCGGCGGGGGAGAGGAGCGCCGCCGCGAGGCCCTGCCCGACGCGACCGCCCAGGAGCATGGGGCCGCTGGTCGCCAGCCCCGCCGTCAGGGACGCGGCGCTGAACAGCAGGAGCCCGGCGAGGACGAGGCGCCGGGCGCCGAACAGGTCCGCGGCGCGCCCACCGAGCAGCAGCAGGCCGCCGAAGGTGAGGGTGTATCCACTCACCACCCACGTGAGGGCTTCCCGATCCATCCCCAGGTCCGACCCCATGTGCGGCAGGGCGATCGCGACGACGGTGACGTCCAGGATCAGCATCAGTTGGGCGATGCCGACGAGGCCCAGGATCCGCCAGCGCTGCGGATGCGGACTCGCTGGTGTGGGAGTTTCGGTTGCGGTCACAGGTTCCGCCATGGCTGCCAGGCTCCTCCGCCAAGTTGAACGGTAGTGTTCAAGTTACGGAGACACGTTAACTCATGCACGTCTGTTCGACTTAGGGGAAGTTCCATGACTCGCCCACTCGCCAAGCCGACCCGCCGGGCCGACGCCCAGCAGAACGTGGAGAGGATCCTGGAGGCGGCGGTCAGCTGCCTGAGTCGCGACCCCGACGCCAGCGTCAGCGACATCGCGCAGGCGGCGCGGGTGGGCCGGGTGACCCTCTACGGTCACTTCCCGTCCCGGGACGCCCTGGTCGAGGCCGCGCTGACCCGGGTGCTGGCCGAGGGGGAGGAACTCCTGGCGGGCCTCGACCTGACCGGCGACCCGCGGGACGCGCTGCGCGTGCTGATCCGGTCGAGCTGGCTGCTGATCGCCCAGTCGAGCGCCGTGCTGGAGGCGGCCCAGGCGTCGCTGCCGCCCGAGCGCGTGCACCAGCTGCACGCCGAGCCGGCGCGACGCGTCGACCAGTTGATCCGCCGGGGCCAGGACGAGGGGGTGTTCCGGATGGACCTGCCGGCCGACTGGCTGACCAGCGTGCTGCACCACATCATGAAGGGCGCCGCCGCCGACGTGGCCAGCGGGCAGGTGGACCGGGCGGACGCCCCCCGCCTCATCTCCGAGACGGTCCTCGCCGCCTACCAGGTGAACGGGTAGCGGACGTCCCGGCGCCGGGCGTCGTCGCTGGTGCTCCATCGGAACCCCACCGGATTGCGAGGACCCGGCTCGATACTGCGGAGATGCGTGGGAAGGAGTGCGCGATGTCCGTAGCCGAGTCCGTAACGGTACTGCTCGCGGCACCGCGTGCGTTCTGCGCCGGTGTCGAGCGTGCGATCGAGATCGTCGAGCGTGCGCTCGCCAGCCGGGGCAGCCCGGTGTACGTCCGCAAACAGATCGTCCACAACGCGCACGTCGTCGCCGACCTGGAGTCGCGCGGCGCCGTGTTCGTCGAGGAACTCGCCGAGGTGCCCGCCGGCGCGACTGTGGTGTTCTCGGCGCACGGGGTGTCGCCCGTGGTGCGCGCCGAGGCCGACCGGCTCGGCCTGGAGGTGTTCGACGCGACGTGTCCGCTGGTGGCGAAGGTGCACACGGAGGCGCGCCGGTACGCCGACCGTGGGGACACCGTCCTGCTCGTGGGGCACGCGGGGCACGAGGAGACCGAGGGCACCCTGGGCGAGGCGCCGGAGCGGATGCTGCTCGTGCAGTCGCTCCAGGACGCGCGCACGGTCCAGGTGCCCGACCCGGACCGGGTGTCGTACCTGACCCAGACCACGCTCGCCGTGGACGAGACCGCCGAGGTGCTCGACGTGCTGCGCCAGCGGTTCCCCGCGCTGCGCGGACCGTCCTCGGCCGACATCTGCTACGCCTCGACCAACCGGCAGGCGGCGTTGCGTACGGTCGCCGAGGAGTCCGACCTCGTGCTCGTGGTCGGCTCGACCAACTCGGCGAACACGCAACGGCTCGTCGAGCTGGCCCGCCGCGCCGGCCGCCCGGCCCACCTCATCGAGGACGCGGCGGAGATCCTGCCGGAGTGGCTGGCGGGTGTCGGCACGGTCGGGGTCACCGCGGGCGCGTCCGCCCCGCCGCGCCTGGTCGAGGGCGTGGTCGAGGCGCTGCGGGCGCGCGGGCCGGTGACGGTGGTGGAGCGCGAGGTCGCCCGCGAGACCATCGAGTTCACCGTGCCGGGCGCGGTGCGTTCCCTCTGACACCGGAACGCCGCCCGGCGGACCGCCCGTCGCCGATGCGCCGCGCGTTTGGAGCGTCCGGCGGCCCGCCCACCGCGCGGCGCCCGGGCGGACCGCGTCTGCGGGGCGGTCCGGCGGGCGCCGTGGGGGGCGGTTACGCGGAAGCCTGGTACGTCGACTGCATCTTGTGCGAGAACCACTCGCCGACGGTCACGCGGTCGAGCCCGGCCTCGGCGCTCTCCTGGGCCAGCGGGCGCATGGGTTCGATGGTGGTGTCGTGGTTGGGCAGGTAGAAGAAGGGGATGGAGACGCGCGACGGCGCGTCCGTCCCCTCCGGGTTGACCACCCGGTGCACGGTCGACGCCCACCGGCCGCCGGTCCAGAACGCCATCAGGTCGCCGATGTTCACCACGAAGCTGCCGGGGATGGCGGGCACGTCCAGCCAGTCGTCGTCGCCGCGCCGCACCTGGAGCCCGCCCAGCTCGTCCTCCACGTAGAGCACCGTCAGGCTGCCCCAGTCGGTGTGCATCTCCCGCCGCAGCACGCCGTCGTCGGGCGTCGGGTAGTAGTAGTTGGCGATGATCAGGGACACGTGCTCGTCGAACTTGCTGTCGAAGAAGTCCTCCGGCAGCCCGAGGGCGAGCGCGAACAGCCGCATGATGTCGGCCGACAGCTCGGTCATGGCGGCGATGTACTCGTACCAGACCGCCTTGAAGTCGTCGTCCGGCCAGATGTTCGCCGCCTTCCAGGTGGCCGGGTGCGTGCCGAGCCGCGCGCGCTCCTCGTCGCTCAGGTCGCCCGTCACGTGCGCGGCGAACGCCTCGTACGGGCCGCCCGGGCGGCGCAGGCCCGACACCCCGGAGCCGCGGTTCGCGCTCCGGTCCTTCTCCTCCTCCGGTCGGGTGAAGAAGGTCTTCGTGGTGGTGTACATGCGGTTCACCAGTTCCCGGGGCACGCCGTGCCCCACGACGGTGAAGAACCCCGAACCCTCGCACGCCTTGCCGATGGCTGCCGCGATGGCCGCGCGCCCCTCGGCGGTGGTGCGGCCCGACAGGTCGATCGCCGGTACGAAATCCTGGACCACAACGGGTTCCACAACTGCCCGCCTCTCTCGCGACGTCATTACATTGATCGAAGCAATCCCGGGTCACCCGCCGGCAAGCCGCTGCGGTGTCGCTTCCCCCACGTGCGGGTAATTGCTCGGCGTACCTGGCGGTAAGGCAATGTTGAGACCGGCAGACATTCACGTGCACGATTGCGTCGTGGCATACGAGGACGAGCAGTTGTCGCAGATGGCCGGGGCGCTCGCCCAGGCGGGCCGCCCGCTGTCCGGGGACGCCGTGGGTCGGCTCGTCGCCGATCCGCCGGGTGTCGTGGCGGATCCTGCCATGCGCCTGCTCGTCGCCGCCGCGGCGGGGGACCCGCTGCTGCTGGCCGCGCTGCGCGAGGGGATCCGCGTCGAGGGCGTCACCGCCGGGCCCGGCCGGGCGCGGACGCCGAAGCGGGTCCAGGAGCTGGTCCGTGCCACGTTGCGCGGCGCGCCGACCGGATCGTGGCAGCTGCTGCGGGTGGCCGCCGTGCTCGGTCGGTCCTGCCAGCTCGCGGAGCTGACGGCGATGACCCGGCGGAACACCGCCCAGCTGCTGCCGGACCTGGACGCGCTGCTCGACGCCGGTCTGCTCGACTGGGTGGGCGACGACCTCGCCTTCCGGCACGAACTGGTGTGGTGGGCGGTGCTCGACGCCCTGCCGCCCGCCGTGCGGCAGGCGCTCCGCGCCGACCGCGACCGCCTGCGCCGGCGCCGGGCCGTGACCGGTGCGTCCCGCACCGCCGACCCGTCGGCGGAGCCCGTGGCCCCCGCCGACCTGCGGCGCAGGATCGGGCTGCGCTCCGCGCCCGCCGCCCGCGAGCACCGTCCGGACGCCGGCGGCGCGTGGGAGTCGTTCAGCGGCGTCGAGCGGGCCATCGCGCGGCTCGTCGCCGAGGGCATGACCAACCGGCAGATCGCGACCCGGGTACGGCTGTCGCCGCACACGGTGAACTACCACCTGCGTGGCCTGTTCCGCCGGCTGGGCATCTCCTCGCGGGCCGAACTCGTCCGCCACGTGCCGGTCTCCTCCGCGGCGTAGCGGGCGCTCCGGACCTTCCGGACAGCACTGCCACATAGCGATTTCCGGCGTCCTTCACGTTGAATTCGACGAAGGGTGGACCGCGCCCAAATGACTACCCTGATGAGTAGTGTCAATTCTGGTTCCATGCTCATTCTGGTAGTCGGGGGAACCGCCCTCAGGCAGTAGTGTCGCCCGTATCGAATTTCGTTGGGTCAGCGGCAGGTAAATCCACGGGTACGACCGTGCTCACACCCGAGGGAAAACATGAACATCCGTACGCAACCGCGTGTCCACGAACTCATCGCCGTCCGCGCGGCGTCGCAGCCCGACCGGACCGCGGTCGTGCAGGGCGACGCGCACGTCAGCTACGCGGACCTGGAGCGCCGGGCGAACGGCCTGGCCCGCCACCTCGTCGACGAGGGCGTCGGCGCGGACTCCGTGGTCATGGTCCACCTGGAACGCTCCATCGACGCCGTCGTCGGCCTGCTCGCCATCTGGAAGGCGGGCGCGGCCTACCTGCCCGTGGATCCGGGGCTGCCGGACAGCCGGGTCGAGGCGTTCGTGAAGGAGACCGACTGCACCACCGTCATCACCCACGCCCGCGACCTGGCGCGCTTCGCCGACCTGCCGGTCAGGGCGCTCACCGCGGGCGTCGCGGACGGCGCCGCGACCGCCCCGGCCGTGGCGGAGGGCGGCGGGGACGCCGCCTACATCATCTACACGTCGGGATCCACGGGTACGCCGAAGGGCGTCGTGGTCAACCACGACTCGCTGAGCCACCTGTGCGGGGAGCTGGTGGGCCGCTACGGCGTCGCCCCCGACGACCGGGTGCTGCAGTTCGGCGCGCTCTCCTTCGACACCTCCATCGAGCAGATCACGGTCGCGCTGCTGGGCGGGGCGACGCTGGTGCTGCCCGAGCTGAGCTGGGCGCCCAGCGAACTGCCGGAGCGGCTGCGCCACCACGGGGTCACCGTCATGGACCTGACCCCCGCGTACTGGCGCCGCTTCCTCGCCGAGGCCGGCGCGGGGGCCGGCGACCTGCCGGTCCGGCTGGTGATCGTGGGCGGCGAGGCGGTCAACGCGGAGGACTGCCGCACGGCGCTGGACCTGATGCCCGGGGTGCGGCTGGTCAACGCCTACGGGCTCACCGAGACCACGATCACCTCCTGCCTGATGGACCTGACCGCCGACGTGCTGCCCGCCCGCGGCGCGGCCCCCGTCGGCCGGCCGCTGCCCGGCACCGTCGTGTACGTCCTCGACGAGCACGGCCGGCCGGTCGGCCCCGGCGAGCGCGGTGAGATCCACATCGGCGGTCGCGGCGTGGCGCGCGGCTACCTGACCGAGGACGACGCCGGCCGCTTCCGCGCGGACCCGTTCGCGTCCGAGCCCGGCGCGCGGATGTACCGGACGGGTGACCTGGGCGCCTGGACCGCCGAGGGCAACCTCGAGGTGATCGGGCGCATCGACCGGCAGGTCAAGATCCGTGGTTTCCGGGTGGAGCCCGGCGAGATCGAGGCGGCGCTGGCGGCGCACGAGGGCGTCGACACGGTCGCCGTCACCACGTACGAGCACGACGGCCAGCGGCGCCTGGTCGCGTACCACACCGGCCCACGGTCCCTGGACGTCGCGGAGCTGCGCGAGTTCGTCGGCCGCCACCTGCCCGACTACATGGTGCCGACGGTGTTCGTCGCCCTCGACGAGCTGCCGCTGAAGACCAACGGCAAGGTCGACCTGGCCGCGCTGCCCGCGCCGAGCACCGCGACGGTCGCCGCCGAGGCGGCTGACGACACGCCCGTCGACCTGGTGGAGCGCGGCGTGACCCGGCTGTGGGGGCAGGTGCTCGGCGTGCCCCGGGTGCTGCCGGACGACAACTTCTTCGCGCAGGGCGGCAACTCGATCCTCGCCGCCGAGCTGCTCGCGAAGATCCGCGGCTCCTTCGGCGTGCTCATCACCCAGGTACGTCCGCTGATCCGGCTGCTGCTGGAGGACGCGACGCCGCGCGGCCTGGCGCGGGCGGTGCGCGAGGCCCGGGAGGGCACGCTCGCCGGCGACGACACCCGCAAACGGGTGGACTTCGCCGCCGAGACGGAGCTGGACGTGCAGGTCCGGCGCGACGTGCCCGACGAGCCGCGCTGGCAGGACCCCCGCCACGTGTTCCTCACCGGCGCCACCGGCTTCCTGGGCATCTACCTGCTGCGGGAGCTGCTGACGAGCACGGACGCCGTGGTGCACTGCCTCGTACGCGCCGACGGGCCGGAGCAGGGCCTGGCCCGCATCCAGGCCAACGCGCGGCACTACTTCGGCGAGGACCTCGCCGGTCACCAGGCGGCGGGCCGGATCGTCGCCGTCCCCGGCGATCTCGCGGCACCCGGGCTCGGCCTGTCCGAGGCGGCCTTCGACGAGCTGGCGCGCACGGTCGACGTCATCCACCACCCCGGCGGGGCCGTCAACTTCATCTACCCGTACTCGCACATGCGGCCGGCGAACGTCGACGGCACCCGTGAGATCATCCGGATGGCCGCGCGGCACCGCAACGTCCCGGTCCACTACACGTCGACCATGGCCGTCGTCGCGGGCTTCGGCACCGCTGGCGTCCGGCACGTCGACGAGGACACCCCGCTGGCGTACGCCGACCACCTCTCCGTCGGCTACGTGGAGAGCAAGTGGGTGGCCGAGGCGCTGCTGCACCGGGCGGCGGAGCGGGGGCTGCCGGTGGCGATCTACCGGGCCGCCGACATCTCCGGCGACCGGGTCAACGGCGCGTGGAACATCGCCACGGAGATGTGCGCCATGAAGAAGTTCGTGGTGGACACCGGCACCGCCCCCGTCGCGGAGCTGCCGCTGGACTACACGCCTGTCGACGTGTTCGCCGCCGCGGTCGCGCACATCGCCCGGGCGTCCCGGCCCGCCGGCGAGGTCTACCACCTCACCAACCCCGGGAAGGTCAACATCTCGGTGCTGGTCGAGCGCCTGCGGGCGCACGGGCACGACATCCGCGAGGTGACCTGGGCCGAGTGGCTCGACGAGATGGTGCGGGTCGCGGTCGAGCAACCCGACCATCCGATGACCCCCTTCGCGCCGCTGTTCATCGACCGCTGCGCGACGGGCCAGATGAGCGTCGCGGAGATGTACCTGGAGACGACGTTCCCCGTCTTCTCCCGCACCAACGTGGAGGACGCGCTGCGCGGCAGCGGCATCGAGATCCCGACGGTGGACGCGGAGATGCTCGACCGTTACATCGGCTACCTGACCCGTACCGGGTTCCTGCGGGCCGCGTGATGGGCTGGGAGACGCTCGACCTCACCCACGCCCCCACCGCCGGCCCGGTCGCGTTCGGCGACGACCTGTCCGCGACGACGCTCCTCGGCGCCTACCGGCACGGGTTGTTCCCGTTCCCGGCCGACACCGAGGAGCGGAAGATCGTCAGCGAGTTCACCTACGAGGCGGACGTCGCCGCCGGCCGGATCGCGGTGCTCGCCGGGAGCGCGGACCCGTACGCCGTCGCCTGGTGCTCGCCCGACCCGCGCCCGGTGATCCGCGTCGACCAGGCCCGCATCCAGCGCAGCCTGCGGCGGCAGCTGCGCAACAAGGTCGAGTGGACGACGACGCTCGACGTCTGCTTCGACCGGGTGGTCCAGCACTGCCGCGTGGGCCGCGAGCCCCGGTGGCTGACCGACCGGCTCGTGTCGGCGCTGCGCGAGCTGCACGCGGCGGGGCACGCCCACAGCGTCGAGGTGTGGGAGGGCGACGAGCTGGTCGGCGGCACGTTCGGCGTACGCGTCGGTGGCGTGTTCAGCGCCGACTCCCAGTTCGCCCTGCGCAGCGGCGCGGCGAAGGTCGCGGTCGCGTGCCTGGTGCGGCGCGTCGCGGAGAGCGGCGGCGTGGCGGTCGACGTCCAGCACGACGGCGACCACGCGAAGCTCATCGGCGCGGTCGCGGTGCCCCGTACCGAATACCTGGCGCTGCTGCGCAGGCACGCCGACGACCACTGTGCCATGCCCGCGGACCCGCTGCCCGCGCGCAGCCTGGCCGCCTGACCAAGGGAGGTGACCCCGTGCGCGTGCTGACCCTCGCGGAGCGACCTGACCTGCTGGACGGGATGCTCCACATGGAGGCCTCCTGGCCCGACTACATCCCGCCCGAGCCGATGGTGGTCGGCTGGGCCCTCGACCGGTACCCGGAGCACCAGCTCGTCGTGCTCGACGCCGACGACGCGGTGATCGCCCGCGCGGCCGCCGTGCCGTTCGCCTGGGACGGCGACCCGGCGAGCCTGCCCGACACCGGCTGGGACGCGGTGCTGGGGATGAGCATGCTCGACACCGCCGCCGGCCGCCGGCTCACCGCGCTGTGCGCGCTGGAGATCGCCGTGGTGCCGGGCATGCAGGCCCGGAACATGTCGGGGCGCGTCCTGGCCGCGGTCAAGGACAACGCCCGCCGGCACGGCTACCGCGACGTCGTCGGGCCGGTCCGGCCCAGCGGCAAGCACGCCGAGCCGCACGAGCCGATGCCGGAGTACGCGGCCCGGACCCGCGACGACGGGCTGCCGGCCGACCCGTGGCTGCGCGTGCACGTCCGGGCGGGCGGAGAGGTCCTCCAGGTCTGCCCGGCCTCCATGACGATCTCCGGCAGCCTCGCGCAGTGGCGCGACTGGACCGGGTTGCCCTTCGACACCAGCGGACCGGTCGTCGTGCCGGGTGCCCTGACCCCGGTCGCGGTGAACGTCGACCACGACCACGCCGTCTACGTCGAGCCCAACGTGTGGGTTCGACACCCCCTCGCGGAAAGGCATGCCTCATGACCAGCACCGTTCCGGCCACCCTGGCCTCCAAGATCCGCAACCGCGCCGCCCTGATCGAGATCATCGGCGGCTACATGGCCTCGCAGTCGCTCGCGCTCGCCGCCGAGCTGAAGCTCGCCGACCACATCCACGACGGCCGGGTCACGAGCGCGCAGCTCGCCGAGGCGACGGGCACCCACGCGCCGTCGCTGCACCGGCTGCTGCGGACCCTCGTGGCCATCGGCGTGCTGGTCGAGCCGACGCCGGGCGAGTTCCGCCTGACCGAGGTGGGCGAGCAGCTGCGCACCGACTCGCCGAACTCGCTGTGGGCGTTCACCCGGTTCTTCACCAACCCCACGCTCTTCGCGTCCTGGCAGCAGGTGCGGCACACCATCGAGACCGGCGAGTGCGCCTTCGACCACGTGCACGGCAAGAACGCGTACGTGCACCTCGCCGAGAACCCCGAGCTGTCCGCGCTGTTCAACGTGGCGATGGGGCAGGAGTCGAGGGCGTCCGCCCAGCTCGTCGCCGACGGGTACGACTACTCCGGCGTGCGTACCGTCGTGGATGTCGGCGGCGGCGACGGGACGCTGCTCGCCGCGATCCTCGGCACCCACGCCCACCTGCGGGGGGTGTGTTTCGACAGCGCTGCGGGCGTGGCCGAGGCCGCCGGCGTGCTCGCCACCGCCGGTGTCGCCGACCGGTGCGAGATCGTGGCGGGCGACTTCTTCTCGTCGGTCCCCGAGGGCGGCGACCTGTACGTCATCAAGAGCGTCTTCCAGGACTGGGACGACGAGAACGCCCGGAAGCTGCTGGCCACGGTGCGCGCCCACATCCCCGCCGACGCCACGCTGCTGATCGTCGGATCGGTGCTGCCGGACACCGCGAACACCGACAACCCGGTGATGTTCTACACGGACATCAACATGCTGGTGACCGCCGGCGGCCGGGAGCGGACCGAGAGCGAGTTCCGGTCCCTGCTCGCCGAGACCGGCTTCACCGTCGAGTGGTGCGGCCACGGCGCCGCCGGGCCGCTCTCGCTGATCAAGGCCGTGCCGGCGAGCTGACCCACGTCGAGGACCGGGCCACGGGCGCACCCGCTCACGCGAGTCGAACGTGGCCCGGCCCGTGTCCCGATCCAGACCCACCCGCGCAACGGGGAGGCAACGATGAACAGACCGAGTTTCGGCAGCGAACTCCTGCGCGGCAGGCTGCGGGTCGACCTGCTCGACCCGCTGCCCGACGCCGGGCTCGACGCCGACGCCGAGGCGTTCCTCGCGCGGCTGCGCGCGTTCTGCACCGACAAGGTGGACGGCCGGCTCATCGAGCGCGAGGACCGGATCCCCGACGAGGTGGTCGACGGCCTGCGCGACCTCGGCGCGTTCGCCATCAAGCTCCCCAGGGAGTACGGCGGGCTCGGCCTGTCCGGGGTCTGCTACCACCGGGCGCTGATGATCGTCAGCACCGCGCACTCCTCGCTCGGTGAGCTGCTCGGCGCACACCAGGCGATCGGCCTCATCCAGCCGCTGCGGCTGTTCGGCACCGACGCGCAGAAGCGCGAGCTGCTGCCGAGGTGCGTACGCGAGCTCTCCGCCTTCGCCCTCACCGAGCCCGACATCGGCAACGATCCCTTCCGGATGCGGACCACCGCCACCCCCACCGGCGACGGCGGTTACCGCCTCGACGGGGTGAAGCTGTGGACGACGAACGGCACCATCGCCCACCTGATCGTGGTGATGGCCCTGGTCCCGCCCTCGGAGAGCGGCCCGGGAGGCATGTCCGCGTTCGTGGTGGAGGCCGACGCGCCGGGGGTCACGGTGGAGCACCGCAGCTCCTTCCTGGGGCTGCGCGGCCTGGAGAACGGGGTCGTCCGGCTGCACCGGGTCGTGGTGCCCGCGAGCCGCCGGATCGGGCCGGAGGGGCAGGGGCTCCAGGTGGCGCTCGCCGCGCAGGACACCGGCCGGCTGTCGATGCCCGCCGTCTGCGCCGCCGCCGCCAAGTGGAGCCTGCGGATCGCCCGCGAGTGGTCCGGCGTCCGCGTGCAGTGGGACCGGCCGATCGGTGAGCACGAGGCGGTGGCGGGCAAGATCGCCTACATCGCGGCGACCGCCTTCGCGCTGGAGGCCATGGTCGAGGTGTCCGGCCGGCACGCCGACGCCGGCGTGCTGGACACGCACACCGAGGCCGAGCTCGCGAAGCTGTTCGCGTCGGAGCAGGCGTGGCGGATCGTCGACGAGCTGATGCAGATCCGGGGCGGTCGCGGGTACGAGACCGCCGAGTCGGCCGCCGCGCGCGGCGAGCGCGGCGTCCCCGTCGAGCAGCTGTTCCGGGACCTGCGCATCGGCCGGATCTTCGACGGCTCCAGCGAGGCGCTGCGGGTGTTCGTCGGAACCGACGCGCTGGCGGACGAGGAGGGCCCGGCGGAGGGGTCCACGCCGTCCGCGCCGCCGCCCGACTTCGGCGTGCTGGCCGGGCACCTGTCGTCCGCCGCCGCGACGTGCGCCGAGCTGGCCCGGCACCTCGACCGGGGCCGGGAGCGGTGGGGCGAGGCGGTCGCCGAGCGGCAACTGTTCCTCGGCCGCGTCGTGGACGTCGCCGCCGAGCTGTACGCGATGACCGCCGCCTGCGTGTACGCCAGGGCGCTCGGCGGCACGGCGGTCGAGTTGGCCGACGCGTTCTGCCGACAGTCCCGGCAGCGGGTGGCCGAACTCTGCCGGGGGCTGTGGGCCAACACCGACGGCGACGACGTCGCGGTCGCCCGGCGGGTGCTGGACGGCAGCTTCACCTGGTTGGAAGAGGGCGTGCTCGACGCGTCCATCGAGGGGCCGTGGATCGCCGAGCCCGTACCGGGACCGGCGAGCGGCCCGAACCTGCACCGCACGATTCGGAGGTGACTAGTGGACGAGCACGTGGCAGAGCTGGTGGCACAGGGCCGGCGGTCGCTGGAGCTGGCGCCCAACCGGTTCCTGGAGCTGCTGGAGCGCGGTGAGGTGTCGGCCGACCGGCTGCGCGCCCTGGCCGGCGAGCTGTACCACCTGGTGTCCAGCGACCGGAGCAGCTTCGCGTTCCTGGCGGCCCGCTTCCCCGAGCCGCTGTTCCTGGCCATGGCGGGCGCCGAGGAGGAGGCGCTGGGCCTGCTGCCGGCCTTCGCCGCCGCGGTGGGTCTGGGGGAGAAGGAGCTGCGGGCGCACGAGCCGCGACCGCTGGCCCAGGCGTACCCCTCCTTCATCGTCCGGACCGCCGTGTTCGGGCCGCGGTCGGCGATCCCGCTGGCCCTGCTGGTCAACGTCGAGGAGTCGGGCGGCTTCTACGCCCGGATGGCCGACGCCCTCCAGGCGCGCTACGGGTTCTCCGACGGGGCGGTCGCGCACTTCCGCTACTTCGCCGAGACGCCGGACGAGGTGCTGGAGCAGGCGGCCGGGGTGGTGTCGACCGGCCTCGCGGCGGGCGACGACCCGGTGGAGGCGCTGCGCGCGGCGCGGATGGTGCACGCCTACGAGGCGGTGTTCTGGGCGACGATGGCCGAGTGACCCCGGGACCGGGGTGGACCCGCCCCGCTCAGGGCAGGTCCACCTCGATCCGGCGGTCGATCCGGTCCTCGATCCAGGTGCTGGTGTCGACGAGCCACACGCGGTCCACCGAGATCTGGTAGATGCGGTGCTCCGCCGGCGGTAGCAGCGCCGACACGGGCAGGGTGTACTCCGCCCTGCTGGCCTCGTCCGGCAGCAGGGCGTCGTAGAACGTCGCGTGGTGTGCGCGTACCTCGTCGGCGGTCAGCTCCCGGCAGGTGCCGGTGAACTGGGCGCCGTCGACCTCGGTGAGCCCGCCGTCGCCGGTGACGAAGAGGGCCCCGCTCACCGTCGGGCGGGCCGCCACGTGCCTGCTGTGCCGGGACCCGGTGGCGGAGCCGAACAGGAAGCGCAGCGGGTCGGGCAGCCACGCGTACTGCAGCACCGCCGTCCACGGCCGGCGGTCGGGGGAGACGGTGGACAGTGACAGGTACTTCGCGTCGGCGACGACGCGGTGCAGACGGTCGACGAGGTCCATGGTTCAGCCCACCTCCGCGGGGGACGGGCTCATCGCCCGTACTCGTAGAAACCCCGGCCGCACTTCTTGCCGAGCATGCCGCCGGCCACCATGCGGGCGAGCAGCGGCGGCGGCGAGTAGTGCGGCTCGCGGAACTCCCGGTACAGCGACTCGCTGATCGCGGCCACGATGTCGAGCCCGATCAGGTCGACCAGGCGCAGCGGACCCATCGGGTGCGCGCAGCCGAGCGTCATCGCCTTGTCGATGTCGGCCACCGACGCCATTCCGGACTCCACCATCCGCACGGCGGAGAGCAGGTACGGGATCAGCAGCGCGTTCACCACGAAGCCCGCGCGGTCCTTGGCACGGACGACCTGCTTGCCGAGCACCTCGGTGACGAACGCGTCGACGGTCTCGACGGTCCGCGGGTCCGTACGCACCGAGCCGACGACCTCCACGAGGGGGAGCACCGGCGCGGGGTTGAAGAAGTGGATGCCCACCACCTGCTCGGGCCTGGCGGTGACGCCGCCGAGCTTCACGATGGGCAGTGAGGACGTGTTCGAGCCGAGGATCGCGTCCTCGTCCTCGACGACCTTGTCGAGGGTGGCGAACACGTCGAGCTTGATCGACTCCTGCTCCGAGGCGGCCTCGACCACCAGCTGCCGGTCGGCGAAGTCCGTCAGGTCGGCGGTGAAGGACACCCGACCCAGCGTCGCGTCCCGATCCGCCTCGCTGAGCTTGCCCCGGCCCACCGCGCGGTCCAGCGACGCGGTCAGCCGCGCCCGGCCCGGTACGAGGGAGGCCGGCCGCGACACCGCGACGAGCACGTCCAAGCCGGCCCTCGCGCAGGTCTCGGCGATCCCGGCGCCCATGACCCCGCACCCGACGACGCCGACCCGGCGAATCCTGTCCATGTTTCTGCCTCCGCACACGCGTTAACAAATGGGGTTGCCGCGAAATTCGGTGAGTAGGGCGGGATCGCCGCTCCCTGACACGTGTCGTGGTAGGACGATAGGTTGGTCAGCCGGCTCGACGCAATGATCTGCGCCTTTGTCCAGACGAATTCGTGGCGGGCGCGAGAAAGCGGTTACCCGGCAGTTCCCGATTGACAGTTACCTTTCTCTGCGTTCCCTCACCATCGTAGGAGGCGCACTATGGTCGACTTCAGCGCTGCCCCCACCACCCAGATCGACAGTCGCGGCGGCAAGTGCCTGTACGCGCAGATCGACGAGTTCCGTGCGGCCGGCCCCGCGGTGGCCGTCGAGCTGCCGGAAGGCATGTTGGCCTGGTCGATCACCCGTGGCGACGTGGTCCGGCGCCTGCTGACCCACCCCGGGGTCTCCCGCAACGTCAAGAAGAACGTGCCCAGCTACACCCCCGGCGAGATCAAGTGGCTGTCGCCGTGGGTGGACGTCGAGTCCATGTCCACGGCGGAGGGCCGCGAGCACCAGCGCCTGCGGCAGCTCGTGGCGCCGGCGCTGACCCCGAAGCGGATCGACGCCATGCGCCCGCACGTGGAACTCGTCGCCCGGCGGCTGCTCGACGACCTGGCGACGCACCCGGCGGACGAGCCGGTCGACCTGCACACCATCTACTCCCAGCAGTTGCCGACCAGGGTGATCTGCGACCTGTTCGGGGTGCCGGACGACCTGCGGCCCGAGGTGCTGCGCATCCTGCGCGTGGTGCTGAACACCGACAACGTGCCGGAGGAGGAGTCGGCCGCGGTCTACGTCGACATGAACGTCGCCATGCGTACGCTGATCGACCTCAAGCGCCGCGAGCCGTCCGACGACCTGACGAGCTTCCTGATGGCGGCCCGGGTGGAGGGCGAGGAGCCGCTCAGCGAGCAGGAGCTGGTCGACATGCTGCTGCTGCTCATCGGCGGCGGCAGCCAGACGACCGTGACGCTGATCGACCACACGGTCCGCGAGCTGCTCGCCAACCCGGACCAGTTGGCGACCCTGCTGGCCGACCCGGCCCGCTGGCCGGACGCGATCGAGGAGGCGCTGCGGGCGCACTGCCCGGTGGCGGCGCTGCCGATGCGCTGGGCGAAGGAGGACATCGACCTCGGCGAGGGGGTCGTCATCCGGGCGGGCGACGCCATCCTCATCAGCTACCTGGCGCACGGCCGCGACCCGGCCGTCCACGAGAACCCGGACGTGTTCGACATCGACCGGGAGAACAAGGAGCACCTCGCGTTCGGCGCGGGCCCGCACTTCTGCCCCGGCGCCCGCCTGGCGCGCCTGGAGGCGGTCGTGGCGGTGCCGGCGCTGTTCGCCCGCTTCCCGCACCTCGCGCTGGCCGTGGCGCCGGACGAGATCCAGCCGCTGCGCTCGTTCATGGCGAACGACGTGGCGTCGCTGCCGGTGCTGCTGAACCACCGGTAGGCGGACACGACGCCGCCCGGCCCGCGTCGCGGGCCGGGCGGCGGTGCGTCCGGGGGGCCGTCGGTACAGCACGCGGTCACGGCCGTGGCTCAGTGGGTGAGTGCGGGGATCTGGATTTTGGCGTCGTGTTCGAGGATGCGTTGTTGGAGTTCTTGGAGGCTGCGGCCGGGTTCGAGGCCGAGGCCGTCGACGAGGGCTTCGCGGGTGCGTCGGTAGACGCGGAGGGCGTCGACTTGGCGGCCGCTGCGGTAGAGGGCGAGCATGAATTGGTGGCAGAGGCGTTCGCGCATGGGTTCGGTGGCGGTGAGGATTTCGAGTTCGGGGGTGATTTCGCGGTGTCGGCCGCAGGCGAGTTCGGCGTCGAGGCGGTCTTCGAGTGCGGAGAGTCGTTCGTCTTCGATGGCGGCGAGTTCTGACCAGCAGGTGCCGGTTTCGACGAGGTCGGCGAGGGCGCGTCCGCGCCAGAGGGTGAGGGCTTCGGTGAGGAGTTGGGCGGCGCGGGTGGGGTTGTTGGTGGTGGTGGCGTGGCGGCCTTCGCGGACGAGTCTGCGGAAGCGGTAGAGGTCGATGGTTTCGGTGTCGATGCGGAGTTGGTAGCCGGGTGGGTGGGTGCGCAGGGTGGGGTTGGTGGTGGGGTCGGTGTTGTGGGTGAGCATGCGGCGGATGCCGGAGACGGCGTTCTGGACCATTTTGCGGGCGGTGGGGGGTGGGTTGCCGTCCCACATGGCGTGGAGGATTTGGCTGGTGGCGACGACTTTGTTGGCGTTGAGGAGGAGGTAGCCGAGGATTGCGCGTTGGCGGATTCCGCCGAGTTCGAGGTGGTGGCCGTTGTTGGTGACTTCGGTGCTGCCGAGTACGGAGAAGCGCATGGGTGTGCTCCGGTTGTCCGGTGGTGTGGTGGGGGGTGGGTTTTGAGTTTCCCATCGGTGGTCATTGGGCGGGCACCCCTAGGGCACCCCGCAGGAGGTGTGGGTGCATGGTGGGTGTTATTGGGTTGGCAGTGTGGAGTTGCTGGTCAGGCATTGTCGGGTGGTGGTGAGGCATGAGTCCGTCATCCGGGTCCGATGAACGGCGCACGTGCACACGGGGAAAGGTGCCGGTTAGCTGCCGAAGGTTGCTCCCACGGCCGGTGGGGAGCAATTCCCCCGGCCCGCTCCGCCGGCCGGCCCACCGCCCGTGACCCTTGGCACGCAAGGGCTTCCCGGGCCGGGAGTCCACCCTGGACACCGCGCTCGTGGCGCCCGGACGGCCGGGCCAGGTATTGACAAAAGCCACCGGGCCTGCCGCGTGTGACGGGTATGAGCGATTCACGAATGCGCTGTGACGAACCTTCGCGCAGACGGTGAACGCAGACCTTGTTGAAACACGTACCCGTCCAGCAGGTTTAGATGGCGTTCCGCACCACCGGGCCAAGCTGTGCGAGAGGGGACTCCCATGTCTGTCAACGCGACCGAGATTCTCAATGCCTTCTTCTTCGACGGTGTCGACGCTCCGGGGGACGGTGACGTGCGCATCGACGTCGTGGACAGCTGGACCACCAGCGACCTGGCGGCGGTCCGGCCCACCACCATCAGCTGGAGCGAGGCCCGGGTGGACGCGGCCCGCTGACGGATCCGGGGCGACCGCCACCGGCGACCACGAACTGATTCGCGGGGGGAACGAGATGACGGACTCCGACCTGTGGGTGCGACGGTTCCACCCGGCGGACGAGGCGGCGACCATGCTGCTGTGCCTGCCGCACGCCGGCGGCTCGGCGAGCTACTTCGCCCGGGTGGCCAGGACGCTCGCACCCGAGGTCGACGTGCTCGCCGTCCAGTACCCCGGTCGGCAGGACCGGTTGCGGGAGCCGGGCCTCACCTCGGTCCACGAGATCGCGGACCGACTGGTGACGGTGCTGCTGCCGCTGGTCGACCGGCCGCTCACCGTCTTCGGCCACAGCCTCGGCGCGACCATCGGCTACGAGGTCGCGCTGCGGCTGCGGCAGGCGGGCGTCGGCCCGACCGCGCTGTTCGTCTCCGGCAGGCGGGCTCCGCACCTGCGCAAGGAGGAGCGGACCCACCTGCGGGACGACGCCGGCCTGATCGCCGAGGTACGCGCCCTGGCGGGCACCGACAGCGCGCTGCTGGAGGACGAGGACGTGCTGCGGATGGTCCTGCCGGCCATCCGCTCGGACTACACCGCGGCCGAGACCTACGAGTACCGGCCCGGGCCACGCCTGGACTGCCCGATCGTCGCGCACATCGGCGACAGCGACCCGCGGGTGACGGTCGACGAGGCGAAGGCGTGGCGGGAACACACCGACGCGGGGTTCGAGTTCGTCGTCCACCCGGGCGGTCACTTCTATCTCAACGACAACATGTCCGCGGTGCTGCGCAGCATCAGGGCGCCCACCCGGTCGCTCAGCTCGGCCTCGCGCGGCGCCGCCACGGTCGCCCACGCCGAACAACCGGGGTGAGTCGCCGGTCGACCCGAGCCTCAGGAGTGTCCGGAGGTGACCCACATGGCACTGATCGAGAGAGAACACCTGCTGTCCGACCTCGTCGAGACGTACGCGACGGCTGCCGCGGGCCAGGGCCGGGTCGCGCTGGTCGACGGCGGCGTCGCCAGCGGGAAGACCCGACTGGTGAACGCCGTGACCGAGGTGGCCGTCGGCGAGGGCGCGCTGGTGCTGACCGCCGCCTGTTCGGTCGCGGAGAGCATGATCCCCCTGGGGGTGGTGGGACAGCTGTTCCACAGCCTCCGGGCCCAGACCACCTCGACCGGCCACCTGCCGCTGCTGCGGCGCGACACCGGGCCGGCGGGGAACCCGGACGCCCCCACCCTGCGGCACGGTGACGCGCAACTGCTGGAGGACGTCTGCCAGGTCCTCCTCGACGTGGCCGCCGACCGGCCCCTGGTGGTGGTCGTCGACGACGTCCAGTTCGCGGACTCCCTGTCGTTGCAGGCGCTGCTGTACCTGCAACGGCGCATCCGGTTCGCGCGGGTGCTGCTCGTGCTGAGCGGATGCGTGGGCGCGCGGCCCGAGGCGGCGGCGTTCCGCGCGGAGCTCACGCGGCAGCCGCACTGCCGTCACCTGCGGCTGCTCCCGCTGTCGCCCGACGGCGTCGGGCGACTGCTCGCCGAGCGGATCCGGCCCGAGGCCGCCCGGCGGCTCGCCGCGTCCGCGCACGCCGTCAGCGGCGGCAACCCGATGCTCGTACACGCGCTGCTCGACGACGCCCTCACCGGCGCCGACGGGGACGTCGCGCCGACGGTGGGCGCGTCGTTCGTCCAGGCCGCGCTCGCCTGCCTGCACCGCAGCGACCCCCGGCTGCTCGACGTGGCCCGCGCCCTCGCGGTCGTCGGCCCGTCCGCGTCCCCCGGGCTCGTCACCGGGCTGGTGGGCCTCTGCGCGGCGACCACCCGGCAGGTGCTCGGCGCGCTCGCCGAGGCGGGCCTCACCGAGGGACACTCCTACCACCACCCGGCGGTACGCGCGGCGGTGCTCGACGACTGCCCGCCGCAGACGCAGTCGGCCCTGCGGTCTCGGGCCGCGCTCCTGCTCCACGAGGGCGGCACGTCCGCCGCCGAGGTCGCCGCGCACCTCGTGGCCGTCGGTGGGCCGGCCGGATCCTGGGCCGTGCCGGTGCTGGTCGCGGCGGCCGGGGAGGCCGTTGCCGGCGGCGCCGCACGGCACGCCGTGGACTGCCTGGAACTGGCGCTGCGATCCACCGAGGACGACCGCGAACGGGCCGCCGTGGAGGCGGCCCTCGTCCGGGTGCACTGGCGCAGCGACCCCGAGGCGGTTCCGCGGCACCTGTCGTCGCTGGCGGCGGCGGCTCGCGCCGGCCTCCTCGACGAGGCCGACACGCTGCTGCTCGCCCGGTCGCTCGCCTGGCAGGGCAGGCACGACGAGGCGGTGCAGGCGCTCGACGGGGTGGGCGACCTCACCACGCACCCGGACCCCGACCTCGGCGCCGACCACCTCGCCACCCGCGAGTGGCTGCGGCACTGCCGCCCGCACGGCGGCGACGGTCCGGGCGACCCCGGGCCGGGCGCGGCGGTCGACCGCGCCGAGGAGGTGCTGCAACGCGCCCGCCCCGGTGACTCCCTCCTGGTGTCGGTGTGGCACGCGCTGCGGGTGCTGATCGGCGCCGACCAGCTCGACCGTGCCGCCGACTGGTGCGAGAAGCTGGCGGAGGAGGCCGAGTCCCACCGGATCACGTGCTGGCGGGCGGTTCTGACCGACGTACGGGCCGCCGTCGCGCTGTGCCGCGGCGACCTCGCCGCCGCCGAGCGGCACGCGCGCGACGCGCTGGCCACGATGCCGCCCGCCGCGTGGGGCGTCGCCGTCGGCTCGCCGCTCGCGCACCTGGTCCTGGCCTGCACGATGACCGGGCAGCTCGCCGAGGCCGAGGCGGCCCTGCGGGAGCCGACGCCGGCCGCGATGCGCCAGAGCCTGTTCTGGCCGCAGTACCTGCGGGCCCGGGGCGTCTACTACGACGCCGTGGACCGGCGGCACGCCGCGCTCGCCGATTTCCAGACCGCCGGCCAGCTCGCCGTCGGTTGGGGCGCCGACGACCCGTCCGCGCTGCCGTGGCGGGTCGACCTCGCCCGGCTGTACGTCCGGATGGGCCGGCCCGACCAGGCCCGGAAGCTGGTCACCGAACACCTGGCGCTGCCGGGCGGCGACGCCCCGCGCGCCAAGGGCATGGGGCTGCGGGCGTTGGCGGCGGCGTACGCGCCGAAGCAACGGCAGGTGATGCTGCGCGAGGCGATGGACCTGCTGCACGCCAGCGGCGACCGGCACGAACTCGCGCACGTCTTCGCGGACCTGAGCCAGACCGGGCACGCCCTCGGCGAGTTCGGGCGCGCCAAGATGATGGGCGCGCACGCCCTCCAGCTCGCCGAGGGCTGCCACGCCGAGCTGCTGCGGCGCAAGCTCAAGCCGTCCGACGACACCCTCGAAGCCGGGGTGGCCGGCGCGAAGGACGGGCTCGCCACGCTTACCGACGCCGAGCGCCGCGTCGTGAACCTGGCCGCCCGCGGGCACACCAACCGCGAGATCGGCGACCGCCTGTTCATCACCGTCAGCACCGTCGAGCAGCACCTGACGCGGGCCTACCGGAAGCTGAAGATCAGCACGCGTACGGAGCTGGTGCACATCGACCCGCCGAAGGGCGCGCGCGGTACGCGGCGCCGGCGCGTCGCCCCGGTCGGCCCGCCCTCGGGCGACAAGGAAACCACGATGCGATCGGACACGACATGACCGTTGCCGAGGACGAACAGGTCGGTAGCCGGGAGCGCACGCTCGCCCGGCAGATACTCGAACTGGTCTTCCGCTTCCGCCGTCTCGAGCACGCCGACGACCCGTGCGGGGCGCAGCCGTGCGACGACTGCTTCGCGACCCACGAGGAACGGGTGGGCCGGTACGTACGCAGCGGCGAGCCGCTGCACTTCGTGCTGCCGGCGTTCCCCGCGAAGTCCCGCAACCCGGAGAAGGTGGTCGGTTCGCTGCCCGACCTCGGTGAGCGGATCTCCGTGGAGTTCCTCCAGTCCTTCTGCGAGCAGGTCAGCCACTACCACCCGGCGGGCGCGCGGATCCTCATCTGCTCCGACGGCCACGTCTTCTCCGACCTGCTCGGCATCCCCGACGAGGACGTGACCGCGTACCGCACGGAACTGCAACGCATCATCGACCAGACCGGCGCGTCCTCGGTCTCGATGTACTCGCTCGACGACGCGTTCGGGGCGATGTCCTACGACGAGATGCGCGCTCGGCTCCTCGCCGGGTACGCCACGCCGCTCGCGGACATCCGCGCCGAGGTGCTGACCGACCTGGGCGCCCGGTCGCTGTTCAACGGCATGCACCGGTTCATGCTCGAGGACCAGGGCCCGCTGCACCCCGAGCTGAGCCGGACCAAGCTGCGCGAGCACTGCAAGGAGTTCGCGTACCAGATGATCCGGCGCAGCCGCGCCTGGGGAGACCTGGTCGGCACGAAGTTCCCCGACTCGCTGCGGCTGTCGATCCACCCGCAGCCCCGGCACGCCGAGAAGATCGGGCTGCACCTCATCCGGACCAGGGACAGCTGGCTGACGCCGTGGCACGGCGTCGTCCTCGACGACGGCGTCAACCTGACGCTGGTCAAGCGCAGCCAGGCCGAGCGGGACCGGGCCTCGCTGGTCTGGCGCAACGGCCGGCCGAGCCACTACGTGAACCCCCACTTCCGGCAGGAGGAGATCGCCTCATGACCACGGCAGACGAGCTGCGGGTGCAGCGGACGCCGCTGGCGCCGTTCGGCACGCTGGTGACGGCGGAGCACGACGGCGCCGACCTGCGGGACATCGCGCCCGTGACGCTGGAGCGCTGGACGATCGAGTCCAAGGTGGTCGTGCTGCGCGGCTTCCCCCTGCTCGACACGGAGGACCTCGTCGCCTACTGCGAGACCTGGGGCGAGGTGCTGACCTGGGACTTCGGCGCCGTCCTGGACCTGGTGGTCCAGGAGGACCCGAAGAACTACCTGTTCAGCCGTACGGACGTGCCGTTCCACTGGGACGGCGCGTTCGCGCGGGCCGCGCCGCGGTTCTTCCTCTTCCAGTGCCTCGAGGCGCCGGTGCCCGGCGGCGGCGGCGAGACGGTGTTCTCCGACAGCACCGACGTGATCCGGCGCGCCTCGCCGGAGCTGGTGCGCGAGTGGGCGGCGACGGAGGTCAGCTACCGCACGGAGAAGCTCGGCTACTACGGCGGCGAGACCGTGTCGCCGCTGCTCACCACGCACTCGGAGACCGGCGAGACGATCATGCGGTACGGCGAGCCGCTCGACCCGGAGCGCTACCGCAACCCGGTGTGGGTGACCATCGGGGGCAGGTCGGCGGAGGAGGCCGAGCCGTTCATGGCCGACCTGCGCGAGCGGCTGCACCACCCGGACGTCTGCTACCACCACCAGTGGGTCGACGGCGACATCGTGGTCGTCGACAACCAGGCGCTGCTGCACGGTCGCAACGCCTTCCGCGGCAACTCCTCCCGGCACCTCCAGCGGATCCAGATCCTCTGACCCCGGTCAGGGGCGCCCGCGGGTGCCACCGAAGGTCCTCAACCCCGAAGGAAGACACCATGACCGTCGAAGAGGCGCGCGCGGGCGCGTCCACACCGGCGCCGGCCACCGCGCGGCGCCCGATCTACCACTCCATCCGCATCCGCCGGGTCGAGTTCCTGCCCGTGATGCTGGCCATCTACGCGATCCCGTCGCTGCTGTCGGTCGACGACCTGAGCACCCTGGCCTCGGTCCACTTCGCGCTGGTGATCGTGATGGCGCTGTCCATCATGCACTTCATCGACATGACCAACGCGTACGCCGACCGCGACGTCGACGCCGTGTACAAGACGTGGCTGTCCCAGGCGGTGTACGGGCTGGGGCTGCGCAACGTCCGCTGGCAGATCGCCGCCACGGGCGCGGGTGTCCTGGCCCTCGCGACCTACTTCACCTTCCGCACCGGGCACTGGGACATCCTGCCCCTGGTCGCGTTCACCCTCTGGATCGGCGCCCAGTACTCCATCCCGCCGGTCCACCTGAAGAGCTCCGGCGTGGGGCAGATCCCCGGCCTCGCCGCCGTGCTGATCTGGCTGCCGATGCTCGTCGTCGTCCGGTCGGTGCCCGGTGAGCTGTCGTGGCCGCTGCTGGCCGTGATCATCGGCTTCGGGCTGAACCAGGTCGGCATCGTCATGGTCAACACGGCCGAGGACTGGCCGGAGGACGCGGCGTTCAACATCCGCACGTGCGTACGCGCGCTGGGCCTGACCCGCGCGATGGCCGTCGCGAGCGGGCTGATCGCGGTCGGCGGCTCCACGGTGTGCGTGTCGGTGCTCGCCATCGGCGGGTTCACCTGGGGTGCCGTGCCGATGATCGCCGCCATCGCGTTCGCGCTGGTGCACGTGTCGGGCACCTGGCGCGGCGTGCGCGGCAAGCCCCTCACGGACGCGCTGGCGTTCCTGCGGCCCCGGGCGAAGCTGGTGCCGTTGCAGGTGGCGAGCACCGGCTGGGGAACCGTGATCGCCGCCGCCTTCGCACAGGCGAGCTGAGTCCCGGTGGGGAGGGACACCATGGCGCAGGTCGTGCTGCTCGACGAGGAGGGACGGCCGGTGGGCGCCACCGAGGGCGCGACGGTGCACCACCTGCGTACGCCGTTGCACCTGGCGTTCTCCTGTTACGTCTTCACCAGCGACGCGAAGCTGCTGCTCACCATGCGCAGCGACCGGACGCGCACCTGGCCGGGGATCTGGACGAACTCGTGCTACGGGCACCCCGTGCCGGGGGAACCGGTCCCTGCGGCGGTGACCCGCACCGTACGCGCCGAGCTCGGCCTGTCCGCGCCCGCGCCGGAGCTGGTCCTGCCCGCCTTCCGGTACCGCGCCACGATGGACAACGGCGTGGCGGAGAACGCCGTGTCCCCGGTGTTCCGGGTGGTGACCGACGACCGCCCGACCCCCGACCCGGCCGCCATCGGCGACTTCGAGTGGGTCGCCTGGGCGGACTTCGTGTACGCGGTGGGCACCGGCGACATCTCCGTGTCGCCGTGGTGTCGCCTCCAGGTCGCCGAGCTCGTCACCCTCGGCGACGATCCGACGCGGTGGCCCACGGCCGACGAGTGCCTCCTGCCCGGCGGGACGCTGACGGCCACCGGCTGAGCGGCGCGCGGCGGACCGTGCCCACCGGCGGGGTGGGCGCGGTCCGTCGTCCGTTGCGGCGGGTGCTGCTGTCGGGCCCGGTCACGACCCGGCCCGGACGCTGGCCTGCACGGTGAACGTGCCGTCCTCCCGCCAGGTGCGCAGCGTGCCGCCCGCGTCGCGCAGCCGGTCGGCCAGCCCCGGCAGCCCGCTGGCGTCGAGGTCCGGCGCCCCGTCGCCGGCCCCGTCGTTGACCACCGTCAACCGCGCCCCGGACGCCTCGCCGGCGATCTCGATCGTGCACCACCGCGCCTCGCCGTGCCGCAGCACGTGGGCGCCGGCCTCGCGCAGCACGGACACCAGCGGCCCGGTGAGCGCGGGCGGCAGGTCGCGCTCCGGCTGCGTCACGGAGCACCGCACGCCGGCGTTGCGCAGCACCCGCGCCACCGTCTGCGCCTGCTCGCGCAGGCCGACGCTGCGGTAGCCGTGCACGGCCTCGCGCATCCGAGCCGACGCGGCCGCCGCGAGCGCCCGCATCTCGGCGGTCTCCTTCCTGGTCCGCTCCCCGTCGACCAACGCCAGCCGTGACGCCAGCTCCGCCTTGAGGACGAGCGCCGACAGTTCGTTCGCGAGCAGGGCGTAGACGTCCCGGGCGCACCGCAGTCGCTCCTCGGCCGCCGCCAGGCGGGCCAGGGCGTCGTGCCCCTCCCGGGCCTGCGCCCGGAACGTCCAGAACCACAGGTGCAGCACGTTCCAGGTCGCCACCGTCAGCCCGAGCACCACCGTCACGGTCACCGCGTCGCGCACGGAACCGCCGAGCCACCAGGCCGTCGCCGCGGCCACCAGCACCGTCCCGGCCATCAGGGTCACCGCGCACCGGACCGGCAGCAGCAGCGGCGCGGCCCCGACGAGCGCGGCCCCCACGAACGCCCAGGCCCGCCCCGGGGTGCCGCCGACCGGCCCGACGAGCGGGACGGACAGCACGGCGGCCGTGACGCAGCCGGCGACCAGCCACCGGCCGGCCGTCGTCGCCCGCCACGGCATGACCGACCGGTGCAGCGCCGCGGCCAGCGCCAGGACCAGGAGCAGCGACCCCGCCGCGCCGAGCACGATCCCGCGCGGGTCGGGCTCGCGACGCAGCTCCAGGGCGGCGAGCAGTACGCACGCCGCCACCCCGCTCGCGGCGCCCGCCAGGATGCACAGCCTCGCCCGCCGCATGCCCGGGGTGGACAGGGCGTCAGCCGGCGCGGCGGGAGTCTCCGTCAGGCCGGTGGGCCGGATCCCGGTGACCATCAACGCCACGGCTCCCGGCGGACGTGGCGCGTGCCGGGCCCCGGCACGCCCCGCCGCGCCGCCCCGGGCAGCGGCGCGCTCGGTGCCGTCGCCTGCCGGATCACGGTCGCCACGGAATGCATGGTATCGGTTACCGTCGGTTCGTGCCGACGCGGATCCGTCCCTGCCGTCGCGTCCCGGGGCCGCCACCCGCCGGGCCCGCCCGTGCGGTGGGTGGTCTCGAGGAGCTGCGCTGTCATCGGAGGGCCTCCGTCCGGTCCTGGTCGCGTGGGCGCCGGCGGGCGCCGGTCCGCCCCGCGGGTCGCCGGCCGTGCCGCGGGCGTCGCCACGCGGTCGGTCGTGCCGTCAGCATGGCGGCGGGGACGCGCCGGATCCCATCCCCGCGCGTCACGTACGACCCGGGAGAACTGCACGGGTGAACCGTGCGCCGGGGTGTCGTCAGCGGGTTCCCGGGCGGCCCGGAAATTGCGCGTTCCATCGCCTTGAAATTGTTACCGCCATCGCTCGGTAATTTGCGCTTCGAGTCGTGTCGACGGATGGCGAACATGATTGCGGCCGATGGTTCGACTCGGCTAATTTGCAGACACGAAATGCCTCTCCTCTCTGGAGGCTGCTGTGTCCTCATCCGTCGGAATTCTGGGCACCGGATCCTGGGTGCCCGCGCGAGCATTGCCGAACGAGGAAAT
Source organism: Micromonospora sp. USAFONa4 (assembly GCF_057197825.1). NCBI lineage: Bacteria > Bacillati > Actinomycetota > Actinomycetes > Micromonosporales > Micromonosporaceae > Micromonospora > Micromonospora sp. USAFONa4. Next base: position 4,731,331 of record NZ_CM170072.1, read on the forward strand.
CGCGCGTCGCGTACCGGGCGCCAGCCCGGAATGGATCGTACGCAAGACCGCCATTCGTTCGCGCCGTTTCGCGGCGGCGGAGGAGGCCACGTCGGACCTGGCCGTGCGGGCCGCGTCCCGCGCCCTGCGGGACGCGGGCATCGGTGCCGACCGCGTCGACTACCTCATCGTGTCGACGTCGACCCCGGACCACCCGCAGCCGCCGACGGCCTGCCTCGTGCAGGACCGCCTCGGCGCGTACGGGGCCGCGTGCTTCGACGTCAACGCGGTGTGCGCGGGATTCGTGCACGCCCTGGTGCTGGCGCAGTCGCTGGTGGCGGACCGGCCCGGCACCCACGCGCTCGTGGTCGGCGCCGACGTGTACTCGCGCATCCTCGACTTCGACGACCGGCGCACGGCCGTGCTGTTCGGCGACGGCGCCGGCGCGGCCGTCGTGGGGACGACGGCAGCGGGGCGCGGTGTCGTCGAGTACGAGCTGGCCAGCCGGGGCGACGCCAGCGGCCTGATCGGGGTGGCGGCGGGCGGCAGCAGGCTGCCGGCGTCCGCGACGACGGTGGCGGACGGCGGCCACTTCTTCCGCATGCACGGCCGTGGCGTCAGCGAGCTCGTCCTCCAGGACGTCCCGCCGTTCGTGGACAAGCTGCTGGCCAGGGCGGGCGTCGGCGCGGCGGACGTCGCGCACGTGGTGCCGCACCAGCCCAACGGCCTGCTCCTTGACGAGCTGGTACGCGCGTGCGGGCTGACCGCCGCGCACACGCACCGCACGGTGGAGGAGTACGCGAACGTCGGCAGCGCCTCGGTGCCGCTCACCCTCGACCACGCCAACCGGGCCGGGCTGCTCCGCGACGGCGACCTCGTCCTCCTGCTGGCGTTCGGCGGGGGGATGTCGCTCGGGGCGTGCCTGCTGCGGTGGGGCCGGACACCCGGCCCGGACCCCGGTGGGGACCGGTGAGCCCACCGGCCGACCACCGCGCCCCCGAAACCCTGCCCGCTTCCACGCCAACCCTGTCGAAACAGGACGGTTATTCATGAAGACCTTGACGAAGCTCGGCGCGTTCGCGCTCGCCCTGGTGTTGGTGCTGGGGAGCGCCTACACCGTCGGCCGCGTGGTCGGGCCGCCGCCGACCGCCGCTCCCGCAACCGCACCCGCCGCCAAGCCGGCCGCCGTGGCCGAGGAGTCCTCGTACGGCCTCACCATCAACCACGAGAGCATGAACCTGAAGGTGATCACGGACAACGTCCGGGCGGGCACGAAGCAGACCTTCGCCTTCCAGATCCTGCAGCACGACGGCACGCCGCTGGTGAAGTACAAGCCGCAGCACGAGAAGCTGATGCACCTGATCGTGGCGCGGCGCGACCTGTCGAACTTCCAGCACGTCCACCCGAACCTCGGCTCGGACGGCGTGTGGCGGGTGCCGCTGACCTTCGCGGCGGCGGGCGAGTACCGCGTCTTCGCCGACTACATGCCGCTGTGGGGCATCCACGGCGAGACGCTCGGGGCGGACGTGTCGGTGTCGGGCGACTACCGGCCGGAAGCGCTGCCCGCGCCGTCGACCACCTCGACGGTCGACGGCTACACGGTGACCCTCGGCGGCGAGCTGACGCCCGGCAAGAGCGGCAAGCTGACGCTCAGCGTCGCGAAGGACGGCAAGCCGGTCACCGACCTGGAGCCGTACCTGGGCGCCTTCGGGCACCTGGTCGCGCTGCGCGACGGCGACATGGCGTACCTGCACGTCCACCCCGACGGCACGCCGGGCGACGGGCAGACCGCGCCCGGTCCGGACGTCCTGTTCCACGCCACCGCGCCGAGCTTCGGCGACTACCGGCTGTTCCTGGACTTCCAGCACCAGGGCGTCGTGCGCACGGCGTCGTTCACCCTGCGCGTGAAGGGCCCCAACCCGCCGCCGCACGGCCTGAGCGAGGAGGCCTTCGCGGCGGCCAAGGCCCGCAACGAGGAGGCCGTGCGCAACGGCGGAGCCGCTGTCCCGGCCGACACGACCGGCGGCGGCACGGAGGGGGGCACCGAGCATGGCCACGGCTGAGAACCACCTGGAACTGCTGATCGGCGGCATGACGTGCGCGGCCTGCGCCGCGCGCATCGAGAAGCGCCTCAACGACATCGACGGGGTGGAGGCGACCGTCAACTACGCCACCGAGAAGGCGAAGGTGCTCCTCCCGCCCGGGATCACGCAGGCGCGGGTGATCGCCGCCGTCGAGGAGATCGGCTTCACGGCCCGGCCGGTGCAGCCGCGCGCGGCCAGGGCCGACAACCACCTGGAACTGCTGATCGGTGGCATGACGTGCGCGGCCTGCGCGGCGCGCATCGAGAAGCGCCTCAACGACATCGACGGGGTGGAGGCGACCGTCAACTACGCCACCGAGAAGGCGAAGGTCCTCCTCGCGCCCCAGGTCTCGCGGGAGACGGTGATCGCCGCCGTCGAGGAGATCGGCTTCACGGCCCGGCCGGTGCTGGCGCCCGCGGCACCGGCGGCCGACGTCCCGGATCCGGCGGCGGCGGAGGAGGCCGAGCACGACCGTGAGCTGCGGGCGGCCCGCCACCGCCTCTGGGTCGTCGCCGTGCTGGCGGTGCCGGTCATCGCGATGTCGATGTTCTCCCAGCTCCAGTTCGAGTACTGGCAGTGGGCCTGCCTCACGTTGAGCGCACCGGTCGTGGTGTGGGGGGCGTGGCCGTTCCACCGGGCCGCCTTCGCCAACCTCCGGCACGCCGCCGCCTCGATGGACACGCTGGTCTCGGTGGGCACGCTCGCCGCGTTCGTGTGGTCGCTGTACACGCTGTTCCTCGGCACCGCCGGCGTGCCCGGCATGCGGCACCCGTTCCGGATCACCCTGGAGCGGACGCCCGGCGAGGGCAACATGTACCTGGAGGTCGCCGCAGGCGTGACCCTGTTCATCCTCTGCGGCCGGTACTTCGAGGCCCGCGCGAAGCGCCGCTCCGGCGCCGCGCTGCGCGCGCTGCTGTCGCTGGGCGCCAAGGACGTGACGGTGCTGCGCGACGGCGCCGAGGCGATCGTGCCGATCTCGGCGCTCGCCGTCGGCGACCGGTTCCTCGTGCGGCCCGGCGAGAAGGTGGCGACCGACGGCGTCGTGGAGGAGGGCTCCTCGGCGGTCGACGCGAGCATGCTCACCGGTGAGTCCGTGCCCGTCGAGGTGGGACCGGGTGACGAGGTCGTTGGCGCGACGGTGAACGCCGGCGGGCGGCTCGTCGTCCGCGCCACGAAGGTGGGCGGCGAGACGCAGCTCGCACAGATGGCCAGGCTCGTCGAGGACGCGCAGACCGGCAAGGCCGCCGTCCAGCGGCTCGCGGACCAGGTGTCGGCGGTGTTCGTGCCCGGGGTGATCGCGCTGTCGCTCGCCACGCTGGGCTACTGGCTCGGCTCCGGCCAGCCGGCGGCGGCCGCGTTCACCGCTGCCGTGGCCGTACTGATCATCGCCTGCCCGTGCGCGCTGGGACTGGCGACGCCGACCGCGCTGCTGGTCGGCACCGGCCGGGGCGCCCAGCTCGGCATCCTCATCAAGGGACCGCAGGTGTTGGAGTCCACGCGGACCGTCGACACCGTCGTGCTCGACAAGACCGGCACCGTGACCACCGGCGAGATGTCCGTCGTGGAGGTCGTGCCCGTCGACGGGGAGGACGACGTCCAGCTGCTGCGGCTCGCCGGCGCACTGGAGAGCGCGTCGGAGCACCCCATCGCCCGGGCCGTCGTCGCGGGAGCCAGGGACCGGTGCGGCGAACTGCCCCCGGTCGCGGACTTCGCCAGCGAGACCGGCGTCGGCGTGCGCGGCACCGTCGACGGGCACGAGGTCGTCGTCGGCCGGGCGTCGCTGCTGGGCGCGTGGGCGACCGACCTGCCCCCGGAGCTGGTCGCCGCCAGGGCGACGGCCGACGCGGCGGGCCGTACGTCGGTCATGGTCGGCTGGGACGGCGCCCTGCGGGGGATGCTCGTCGTGTCCGACCGGGTGAAGTCCACAAGCGCGGCGGCGGTGGCGCAGTTCAAGCGGCTCGGGCTGCACCCGATCCTGCTGACCGGCGACAACGCCGCGGTGGCGGCGGCGATCGCGGCGGAGGTGGGGATCGACGACGTGGTCGCCGAGGTCCTCCCCGCCGGGAAGGTCGAGCTGGTCAAGCGGCTCCAGGCCGACGGCAAGGTCGTCGCGATGGTCGGCGACGGCGTCAACGACGCCGCCGCCCTCGCGCAGGCCGACCTGGGCATCGCGATGGGCACCGGCAGCGACGTGGCGATCGAGTCCGGCGACCTGACGGTGGTCCGCGGCGACCTGCGGGTGGTCGCGGACGCCATCCGGCTGTCGCGGCGCACCCTCGGCACGATCAAGGGCAACCTGTTCTGGGCCTTCGCGTACAACGTCGCGGCCATCCCGCTCGCGGCGAGCGGGCTGCTCAATCCGATGCTGGCGGGTCTGATCATGGCCGGCAGTTCGGTGTTCGTGGTGTCGAACAGCCTGCGGCTGCGGCGGTTCAAGGCGCTCGCCGGCAACGAACTCCCGGACCGGGCCGACACGGCCGAGGCGTCGCGCGCCCCGATGGTCACCGCTTCCTGACGCGTCGAGCGCGCACGTCCGTACGGAAAGAAACGGAGCCGCACCATGGCCGAGCCGAGCCGGCTCGCGGAGGATCCCCAGCTCCTGCTGCTGCACGCGGCCGGTCTCGGCCGGGCGAGCTGGGACGCCGTAGTCGAACGCATCCCGGGATTCGCCCGGACCCTCGCGATCGACCTGCCCGGTCATGGCAGCGTGCCGGGGCTCGCGTACGACCGGGACGTCGTGCCGAGGCTCGCCGAGTACGTCGCGGAGCGGATCGCCGCGCTGGGGCTGCGCAGGCCGCACGTGGTCGGGCACTCGCTCGGCGGGGTGATCGCGCTCGAACTGGCGCGTCGGGTGCCCGTCGCGGCGGTGACCGCCCTGTGCAGCATCGGGTTCCGGGCGGTCTGCCACGCCTCGATGTGCGTGGTGCGGACCCACGCGATCCTGCGGATGACCGCCGCGGTGGGGCCGAGGACGCGGGGGCGGCTGCTCAACCGGGGGGTGGTCCGCAGGATGGTCATGGGCAGCGTGTCGGCCCGGCCCGCCGCCCTCCGGCCGGATGTGGCCGCCGCCGACGTGACCTCGATGATCACCAGCGACCTGTCCGCCCTGAGCCGGTACGCGGGGCTCTACTCGTTCCGCGCCGACGCCACCGACACGACGCCGGTGAACCTCGTCTGGGCCGACCAGGACCGCGTGGTCCCGTTGCGCGACGCGCTCCGGGCCCGGCAGGTGCTCCCGAGGGCGCAGCACTACGTCATCCCCGGCAGCGGTCACTTCGTCGTACGCGACGACCCGCACACCGCCGCTGCCGTCATCCACGCCTGTCACGCCCAGGTGCTGCGGGAGAGGCAGGCCGAGACTCGCAGAGGAGTTCGCGGAAATGTGAACCCACAGCGCGGTAATTGAGCAGGCAATTCGGCCCCGCACATCTGTCGGGGCGGGAACTGTTGACCGACCGGACGCGACTACTGAGGTACGCGGAGCCCGGGACCACCGCTCAGAGGAGTGCGAATGAAAATCACCCCGCAGGCTGGAAAGAAGTTCGGCGTGATCGTGGAGGGTTTCGACGCGGAAACCGCCTCGCCGGAGGACATCGTCGAGCTGAAGAAGGCCATCTACTCGAACAAGATCGTCGTGCTGAAGAACCAGGACCTGTCGCCGCGGCAGTTCCTGGCGCTCGGCCAGCGGCTGGGCCGGGTCGCGGAGTACTACGAGCCGGTCTACCACCACCCCGAGGTGAAGGAGGTGTTCGTCTCCTCCAACGTCAAGGAGGAGGACGGCCGCCAGATCGGGGTGCCGAAGACCGGCAAGTTCTGGCACTCGGACTACCAGTTCATGCCGCGTCCGTTCGACATCACCATGATCTACCCGCAGGTCGTGCCGTCGAAGAACCGGGGCACCTACTTCATCAACCTGGCGACCGCCTACGAGCAGCTCTCCGAGGAGCTGAAGCTGGCCGTCAAGGACAAGACGGCGACGCACAGCGTGCTGCGGTACTTCAAGATCCGGCCGACCGACGTCTACCGGCCGATCTCGGAGATCATCGACGAGGTCAACGCGAAGACCCCGCCGGTGACGAGCCCGCTCGCGTTCCCGCACCCGCACACGGACGAGACCCTGCTCTACCTGAGCGAGGGCTTCACGCTGTCGGTGCAGGACGCGGACGGCAACGACCGGCCGGAACTGCTGGCCGAGCTGCTCACGGCCACCGGCCAGCTCGACCGCACCTACGAGCACGAGAACATCCACCTTCAGACGTTCGAGAAGGGCGACATGCTCCTCTGGGACAACCAGAGCCTGGTCCACCGGGCGCTGCACACCGCGACGCCGGAGCCGGCCGTGTCCTACCGCGTCACCGTCTACGACGACGTGGACGCCGCCTAGTCCCGCACGGACGTTCGCTCCGCGGTGGGATCCGACGGCGTCGACCGTCGGATCCCACCGGTGTCCACATCGCACGAGGTCGAGAGGCATGACGTGGCAGGTCAGTTGACGGCGGCGAGGATCAGGGCGGACGTCGCCGAGATGCTCCACCGTCGCCCGGACGAGAGTTTCGACACGGAGGATCTGTTCGACTGCGGCCTGGACTCGGTGCGGCTGATGACGCTCATCGAGCGGTGGCGCGACGCCGGCGCCGAGGTCAGCTTCGTCGACCTGGCCGAGCGGCCGACGGTGGAGCACTGGGTGAAGCTGCTGGTGGGCGGCGATGGCTGAGCCGCTGCCGCTGGGCGCCGCCCAGGAGGGCATCTGGACCGGTCAACAGTTCGACCCGGACAGCCCCGCCTTCAACACCGCCGAGTACGTGGAGATCCGCGGCCCGGTCGACGTACGGCTCCTGGAGGCGGCCGTGCGCGGGGCGGTCGGCGAGGCCGAGGCGCTGAACGTGGTGTTCGAGGAGGACGCCGACGGGCGCCCGTGGCAACGCCCCTGCGACGACGCGTCGTGGCCGCTGGACACCATCGACACCAGCGCCGAGGCGGACCCGCTCGCCGCCGCGACGACCTGGATGCGCGCGGACCTCGACACCCCCGTCGACCTGCGCAAGGACCCGCTGTTCCGGCAGGCGTTCCTGCGGCTCGGCCCGGACCACCTCCTGTGGTACCAGCGCGTGCACCACATCGCCCTGGACGGGTACGGGCTGTCCCTGGTCGCCCGCCGGGTCGCCGAGCTCTACACCGCCCTCGTCGAGGGGCGTGAACCCCCGCCCCGGACGTTCGGGTCGCTGGCCGCCGTGGTCGACGAGGACCGGGCCTACGCCGACTCGGACAGGTACGCCGCCGCCCGCGAGCACTGGACGACCCGGGCGCAGGGCAGGCCGGCGCCGGTGGTGCTCGCCCGCCGCACGGGGAAGCTGGCGCGGACGGTGCTGCGCGCCACCGCGGACCTCGACGCCGCCGGCATCGACGCGTTGAAGGCGGTCGCCAAGGCCACCGGAACCACGTGGAGCGAGACCGTCATCGCGGCCTTCGCGGCGTACCTGCACCGGATGACCGGCGCGGACGAGTTGACCCTCGCGCTGCCGGTCATGTCGCGGCTCGGTTCGGTGTCGCTGCGGGTGCCGTGCATGGTCACCAACGTCGTGCCGCTGTGGGTCCGCGTCGAGCCCACCGCCACGCTGGCCAGCCTCACCGCGCAGGTCGCGGCGGAGCTGCGGGCCGGGCGCCCGCACCTGCGCTACCGCTACGAGCAACTGCGCCGCGACCTGCGGATGGTCGCCAGCGAGCGCAAGCTGTTCGGCCCGTCGGTCAACATCATGCCGTTCGACTACGGCCTGCGCTTCGCCGGGCACCGGGGCGTCGTGCACAACGTCAGCGCCGGGCTCGTCGAGGACCTGGTGGTCCACGTGTACGACCGGGCGGACGGCAGCGGGCTGCGGATCGTCCTCGACGCCAACCCGAACTGCTACGACGACGAGGAGCTCACCGGTCACCTGACCCGGTTCCTGGCCTTCCTGTGCCGCGTGACCGACGCCGCCGACACCCCGGTCGCCGACGTCGACCTGCTCCTCGACGGCGAGCGCCGGCTCCTCCTGGAGGAGTGGAACGACACGGCCCGACCCCTGCCGGCGGTGACCGTACCCGCGCTGTTCGCGGCACAGGCCGCCGCGACGCCGGACCGTACGGCGCTGGTGGCCGGCGACGCCACGCTGACCTTCGCCGAACTCGACCGCCGCGCCGACCGCCTCGCCCACCTGCTCGTCGCCCGGGGGGCCGGCCCCGACCGGCACGTGGGGCTCCTGCTGCCCCGCACCTCCGAGGCGATCGTGGCGCTGCTCGCCGTGCTCAAGGCCGGCGCCGCGTACGTGCCCGTCGATCCGGACCTGCCCGCCCGGCGGGTCGCGGCGATGCTCGCCGACAGCGCACCCGTCGTGCTGCTCGCCACCGAGGCGCTGTGGGCCGGGCACCGGCAGTCGGAGGTCCCGGTCCTGCTCGTGGACGCCCCCGCGACCGTCGCGGAGCTGGCCGGGGCACCCGACGCGCCCGTACCGGACACCGGCCTCGCGCCGGAGCACGCGGCCTGCCTCATCTACACGTCCGGCTCCACGGGCGTGCCGAAGGGCGTCGTGGTCGAGCACCGTGGCCTGGCCAACCTCTTCCACCATCACCGCGACACGATGATCCGACCGGCCGCCGCCGGCCGGGTGTGCCGGGCCGCGCTGTCCGCGTCGCTGTCGTTCGACACGTCGTGGGAGGGCCTGCTGTGGCTGCTCGACGGCCACGAGCTGCACTTCGTCGACGACGACCGGCGTCGGGACCCCGCCGCGATGCTCGACTACGTCGACCGGCACGGGATCGACTTCATGGACATCACCCCCACGTACGCCGAGGAGCTGGTGGCGAACGGCTTCCTCGACGCCGGCCGGCACCGGCCCGCCGTGCTCGCGCTCGGCGGCGAGGCCACCGGCCCAGCGCTCTGGACGGCCCTGCGCGACGCCGGCACGACCGTCTACAACCTGTACGGCCCCACCGAGTGCACGGTCGACACCCTCTGGTGCCGGCTCTCCGAGAGCGCCGAGCCGATCGTGGGCAGGCCGCTGACCAACACCAGGGCGTACGTGCTGGACCCGGCGCGCGGGCTCGTGCCCCCAGGGACGGTGGGCGAGCTGTACTTCGCCGGGGCTCCGGTCGCCCGCGGCTACCACGACCGTCCGGAACAGACCGCGGAGCGGTTCGTGACGGATCCCTTCGGGCCCCCGGGCAGCCGGATGTACCGCACCGGCGACCTCGCCCGCTGGCGGCGCGACGGCACCCTGGAGTTCCTCGGCCGCGCGGACGACCAGGTCAAGATCCGGGGCTTCCGCATCGAGCCGGGGGAGATCGAGGCGGTCCTGCTGGCCCACCCCGCGGTCGCCCAGGCGGCGGTGGTGCCCCGCGAGGACGCGCCCGGTCAGGTGCGGCTCGTCGGCTACGTCGTGCCGGTGGGCGACGCCGCGCCGGAGCCCGCCGCGCTGCGGCAGTTCGTGGCGGAGCGGCTGCCCGACTACATGGTGCCGCCCGCGTTCGTCGCGCTGGAGGCGATCCCGCGTACCACGAACGGCAAGCTCGACCGCGCGGCACTGCCCGCGCCGGACCTGACCGCGACGGTCGGCGGCCGCGCGCCCCGCGACCACCGCGAGGCGGTGCTGTGCGGTCTCTTCGCCGACCTGCTCGGCCTGCCGGAGGTCGGCATCGACGACGACTTCTTCTCGCTCGGCGGGCACTCCCTGCTCGTCGCCCGGCTCATGGGCCGGGTGCGCGCCGAGTTCGGCGTGGAGATCAGCATCCGGACGGTGTTCGAGGCGCCGACCGTCGCGAAGCTCGCGCCGGCGCTCGCCACGGACACCGGCGGCGGCTCGACGGAGGTGCTGCTCCCGCTGCGGACGCGGGGGAGCGGGCCGCCGCTGTTCTGCGTCGCGCCGGCGACCGGGCTGGCATGGTCCTACGCCGCGCTGCTGGCGAGCCTGCCCGATCGCCCGGTGTACGGACTCCAGTCGGTCGCCGCCGCCGGGTGCGTGAGCGTCGCCGACCTGGCCGCCGACCATGTGCGCCGCATCCGTGCGATCCAGCCCGCCGGGCCGTACCACCTGCTCGGCGCCTCGTTCGGTGGCCTGGTGGCCCACGAGATGGCCACGCAGCTCGCGGAGGCCGGCGAGGCGGTGGCCCTGCTCGCGCTGCTCGACTCGTATCCGGTGCCGGCCGCCTGGCGGGACCTGCCGCCGCCCGCCGAGCACGACGCGGCCGCCGCCGTGCTCGGCCAGGCCGTGCTCGGCGGCCTCGACGAGGCGCAGCGTCGCCTCGCGTACGACGCCTTCGCGCGCAACTCGCGGCTCGCCGCCGGCTGGACGCCCCGGCGCCTCGGCGGGGACGTGCTGGTCATCGAGGCGACCGAGGGCAAGACACCGGACTGGCCCGGCCCGCGGAGCTGGGAGCCACACGTCGACGGGCGCATCGACGTGCACCGGCTGGACTGCACCCACGACGGCATGCTCGCCGCCGGTCCCCTGGCGCGGGTCGGCGCCGTACTCGCACCTGTCGGCGACCTTCGGAGGGCAACATGAGCGAACGGCGTGAGTGGCTCGGACTCGGCGCGGTTCTCGCCGCGACGTTCATGACCCAGGTGGACGGCTTCGTCGTCAACGTGGCCAGCCCGTCCATCCAGCGCGACCTCGACGCGGGCTTCGACCAGATCCAGTTCGTCGGCGCCGCGTACGTGATCGCCTTCGGGGCCCTGATGGTCACCGGCGCGCGGCTCGGCGACCGGATGGGCCACCGCACGGTGTTCCTCTGGGGCGTCGCCGGCTTCACGGTGACCTCGTTGCTGTGCGGCATCGCGCCGGACGCCGACCTGCTCATCGTGGCCCGCTTCCTCCAGGGCGCCACGGCGGCGTTCATGGCACCCCAGGTGCTCGCGATCATCCGGGCCACGATGCAGGACCCGGACCGGCTGGCGAGGGCCATCAGCGTCTACGGCGTGGTCATCGGCCTGGGCGTGATCAGCGGCATCGCGGGCGGCGGGCTCATCGTCGAGGCCGACCTCTTCGGCCTCGGCTGGCGGCCGGCGCTGCTCGTCAACGTGCCCGTCGGGATCGCGATCCTGGCGCTGGGCGGGATCCTGCCGCGTACCGTGCCGAAGGCGCCGCACCGCCTCGACCTCGCGGGCGCGGCGCTCACCATCGTGGCGGCCCCCGCCCTGCTCGTGCCCCTGGTCTTCGGGACGGACGGCTCGCCGTGGCTGTGGCTCGGCGTGCCGCTCGCCCTCGTCCTGGCCGTCGTGCTGGTGCGCCAGCAGCGGCGCCTGCACCGCGAGGGCGGCGAGCCGCTGTTCCCGCCGCGGGTCGTCACCGCCCCCGGGATGCGGCTGTCCCTGCTGACGGTGCTGGCGCTGTTCGCCACGAACTCGGGGCTCTTCCTCGTGTTCACCTACTACCTGCAGACGGGGCTGCGCTTCACGCCGCTCACGGCGGCGCTGATGTTCGTACCGCTCGGGATCGGCTTCTCGCTGGGCTCCGCGGCGAGCCGACGGGTGGCACGCCTGGTCTCGGCGCCGACCCCGGCCGTGGGCTGCGGCCTGCTCGCCGCCGTCCTGCTGGCCAGCGCGGCCGTCGTCCAGGCGCCCGAGTCCGCGCAGGCGCCCATGCTCGTCGCGGTGGTCACGCTGGCCGGCTTCGGGCAGGGCCTGGTCGTCTCACCCCTGGTGGCCGGGATCCTCGGCCGGGTCAGGCCCGCCGAGGCGGGCGCGGCGTCCGGCATGGCGACCACCGTGACGCAGTTCGGCCTGGCGCTCGGGGTCGCGGTCGCGGGCGTCTGCTACCGGACCGTGCTCGGCGCGACGCCCGGCGACCCCGACGTGCCCTTCGCCGACCACGCGACGGCCTTCGCGGTCACCGCGCTCCTGCTCGCGGCCTCCGCGATCTGCGCCGGCCTGGTCAGTGTCCGTCTGCACCACCTGCCCAAGCCCGCGGCCGCGGCAGCGGAACCGGAAGAGGCGGCGGCGCCGTCGCCCGTCGCCACGTCAACTGCTCGGAGGACCGGATGAAACTCAAGCGACTCCCCTTCGCGGCGGCCGTCGCCGCCCTGCTTCTCACGACGGCCTGCTCGACGGCCAAGAGCGAGGCCGGCCAGTCGGACGACCCGCCGAAGGCGGGCTACCCGGTGACGATCACCAACTGCGGCAAGAAGTACACCTACCAGCAGGCGCCGAGTCGCGTGGTCGTGATGAACGGCGGGTCGGTCGCGGAGGTCTCCGCGCTGCTGGAGCTCGGCGTCGCCGACCGGATCGTCGCCAACGCGCAGTCCTACGGCGCCTCCGAGGTCGACGGCCGGGTCGACGCGATCAAGAAGCTGCCGACGGGCAACATCAAGCTCAACGACATGTCGGACATCCCGCGTGAGGCCATGATCGGGCTGACGCCCGACTTCGTGATCTCCACGTACGACGGCGGCTTCCGTGCCGAGGCGGGCTTCGCCACCCGCGACGACCTCGCGGCCGTCGGGGCCAACACGTACGCGCCGAAGAGCTCGTGCGGCGAGGTCGGCACGGTCTCCGGCACGCCGACCGTCGAGGACAGCTACGCGCTGCTGCGCGACCTCGGGGCCATCTTCGGGGTGTCCGAGCGCGCCGAGAAGATCATCGCCGACTCGAAGGCGCGCATCGCCGAGGTCGGGACGAAGACCGCGAGCCTGCCGAAGCAGAAGGTCATGCTGATCATCCCCGGCATGGCGATGGGCGGGGAGTTCAGCTCGGTCGGCGGCAACGGGATCTGGAACGACATCATGGCCAAGTCGGGCGCGGTGAACGCCTTCGAGGGCGCCACCGACCAGATGTTCGCCAACCTCTCCCGCGAGCAGGTCGCCAAGGCCGACGTGGACGTCCTGCTCGTCGTGAACTACATGTCGAAGGATCCGGACGCGGACGCGAAGAAGCTGCTCGCCCAGTTCCCGCAGTGGGACGCGGCGAAGAACAACCGCTACGTCGTGTTGTCCGACTCGATCTACCTCGGCCCCAGCAACCACCTCGCGGTCGCCAAGATCGCGCAGGCCGCGCACCCCGAGGCGTTCTGAGCGCCATGACCACCTTGTCGCGTTCCACGAACGGCCGGGTCTCGGCCGCGCCGAAGAGCCACACCACCCGGCCGGCCCCCCTGCACGGCGCGCCCCTGCCGCTGTGCCTGCTCGTGCTCGGCGTACTGCTGGTCGTCCTGATCCTCGTCGCGGCGGCCGTCGGCTCGGTGCCGGTATCCATCGGCGACACCGGCCGGATCGTCTGGGCGCACCTGACCGGGGCGACCCCCGCCGTGGACCCGGCCCACGACCAGATCGTCTGGACCTTCCGGATCCCACGGGTGCTGCTGGCCGCGCTGTGCGGCGCCGGGCTCGCGGTAGCGGGCGTGGTGCTGCAGGCCCTCGTGGCCAACCCGCTCGCCGACCCCTTCATCCTCGGGGTGTCGGCGGGCGGCTCGGTCGGCGCGGTCACCGTGATGGCGCTGGGCGCCGGCGCGGCCGGCGGACTCGGGGTGTCGGGTGCGGCGTTCGTCGGCGCGATGCTGGCGGTGGCGCTGGTCTTCACCCTCGGGCAGCAGCACGGCCGGCTCAACCCCGTCCGGCTCGTGCTCGCGGGGGTCGCGATCAGCTACGTGTTCACCTCGATCACGAGCCTGCTCCAGTTGCAGACGACGCCCAACAACATGCGCCAGATCATGTTCTGGCTGCTCGGCAGCGTCGCGGGCGCCCGCTGGGAGCAACTCCAGGTCGCGGGCGTGGTCGTCCTAGCGGTGACCGTGCTGCTGACCATGTACGCCCGGCAGTTCAACGCGCTCGTCACCGGCGACGAGTCGGCGACCGCCCTCGGGATCGACGTCAAGCGGCTGCGGATCGTGTCGATCGTCCTGACGTCGCTGCTCGCGGGCGTGCTCATCGCCGTGGCCGGCGGCATCGGCTTCGTCGGGCTGATGGTGCCCCACCTGGTGCGGCTCGCGTTCGGCGTGGACCACCGCCGGGTGCTGCCCCTCGCGGCCCTCGTCGGCGCGGTCTACCTCGTGGTCGTCGACCTGCTGTGCCGGACGGTCGACCCGCCGAACGAGCTGCCCCTCAACATCCTGACCGCCCTCTTCGGCGCACCGTTCTTCATCTGGCTGATGCGCCGGGATAGGAGCCTGTCCCACTCTTGACTTCCTACCCACGTCTAGAGGCGGGGGATTTCAGCGGTCGCCCGCTGGGTTTCCTGCTTCACCGACGGCCGCCCCGTCCGGACGTTCGTCCGTTGGGGTCTTACACCGCCTCCACAGGCAATCACGGAGAGCCCCTCCGCGAGAATGTTACGGGCCGCGTTGACGTCGCGGTCGTGGACAGTGCCGCACTGGCAGGTCCACGACCGGACGTTCAACGGCATCCGCTGCGCGAGCGCACCGCACGCCGAGCACAGCTTGGACGACGGGAACCAGCGGTCCACGACAACGAGGTTGCGGCCGTGCCAGTCGGCCTTGTACTCAAGCAGGGTGCGGAACTGCCGCCAAGCCGCGTCGCTGACGGCGCGGGCCAGGCTGTGGTTTGTGACCATGTTGCGCACGGTCAGGTCCTCGACGACGATCGTTTGGTTCTCACGAACGAGCCGAGTGGTCAACTTGTGCAGATGGTCCCGCCTGCGGTCGGTGATCCGGGCGTGCACGCGGGCGAGGTTGAGTCGGGCCTTGGCCCGGTTCGCGGAGCCCTTCTCCTTCTTGGACAGGTTCCGTTGGGCGCGGGCGAGTGCGGCCCGGTCGCGGCGCTCATGCTTCGGGTTGACGACTTTCTCGCCGGTGGACAGCGTGAGCAGGCTGTCCAGGCCGGCATCGATCCCGACGGCCGGGCTCGGTGCCGGAGCCTGCTCGATCCGGTCGTCGCACAGCAGCGACACGAACCAGCGACCGGCCGCGTCCTGCGACACGGTCACCGTGGACGGCTTCGCGCCCTCGGGAAGCGACCGGGACCACACAATGTTCAGCGGCTCGGCCATCTTCGCCAGGGTGAGCCGGTCGTCGCGGTAGCGGAACCCGCTGGTGGTGTACTCCGCCGACCGGCGCGACTTCTTCTTGCTCTTCAAGCTCGGGTACCGGGCGCGCTTGGCGAAGAAGTTCGTGAACGCGACTTGCAGGTGCCGCAGGGTCTGCTGCAACGGCACGGACGACACCTCATTGAGGAACGCCAGGTCGTCGGTCTTCTTCCACGCGGTCAACATCGACGACGTCGCGTTGTAGTTCACCCGTTCCTGGCGCAGCGTCCACGCCTCGGTGCGGGCCTGCAACGCCATGTTGTAGACCAGCCGGACACAGCCGAACGTGCGGGCAAGCTCGCAAGCCTGCTCGGAGCTCGGGTAGAAGCGGAACTTGAATGCCCGCTTCACAGCCCTGGCCATGGCTCACAGCCTAGCAACATAGCCAGTAAGCCTTGCGTTGACGTGCGGGTGGACCCCCATCCTCCTTGGCCGCGGATCGGCCTTTCCTGTCCTGCTCCGCAGGAGTTCCGTTTCCTCCCCACGGCTAATGCCGGGGGTTTCCACGGAGGTTTTCGATGAAGCTTCAGGTGCAGCAGGTGTGCGTCTCCATCGGTGGCACGCCGATCCTCCGCGACGTCAGCATGGAGGTCGCGCCCGGCGAGGTCGTCGGCCTGATCGGCCCCAACGGCAGCGGCAAGTCCACGCTCCTGCGGACCATCTACCGGTCGGTCCGGCCCGCCAACGGGCAGGTGCTGCTCGGCGACGAGGACGTCTGGTCGCTGTCGGCGCGGGCGGCGGCGCGGCGGACCGCCGCCGTCCTGCAGAACAGCCCCACCCCGCCGGGCCTGACCGTGCGGGAGGTCGCCGCGCTGGGTCGGACCCCGCACAAGGGGGTGTTCGACCGCGAGACGGCCGACGACAACGACATCGTCGTCGACGCGCTGGAGCGCACCGGCATGCTGGGGCACGCGGACCGGATCTACGGCTCGCTGTCCGGCGGTGAGCGGCAGCGGGTGCTGCTCGCCCGGGCGCTGGCCCAGCAGCCGCAGCTCCTGGTGCTCGACGAGCCGACCAACCACCTGGACATCCGGGCCCGGTTCGAGCTGTTGGAACTGGTGCACACGCTGGCCGTCACCACGCTGGCGGTGCTGCACGACCTGGACCTCGCGGTGCGCAGCTGCGACCGCCTCGTCGTGCTGGACCGCGGGGAGGTGGTCGCGTCGGGGCCGGTGCTGGAGGCGCTCACCCCCCAGGTGCTGTCCGGGGTCTTCGGGGTCACCGCCGAGACGGAACGTCACGACGACGGGGTCGTCCGCGTCACGTACGGCGCCCGGCCGCTGGCCAAGACGGGCTGAGCCGGGTGCGGCGCACATGCCCGCCGCCCGGCCGGACCCGGCCGGGCGGCACCCCGTCGGGCGGGCGGCGCGCCCCGGGCGGGCGGCCCCCGTCGGGCGCGCGCCCGTCGCCGCGTTCCCCGTGCCCGTGCGCCGCGCGGTCCCCTGGACGCCCGGCACGCTGCCCGAACGGTTCCATCGAATTCTGGTTCCTGGCGATGAGGCCGACTGGACTGCCACTGGAATCCGTTCTTCTCCGCATCCCGCATGGTTACCGTGAATTCATGTCGGAGCCACTGGAAGAAAGCGCGGTCACGGCTCTGGCCCTGGCCGTCGGGCGCGGCGACCGCTCCGCGGCGGATCCTCTCGTCCGCAGCACGCAGCGTGACGTCTGGCGATTCCTGGTCTATCTGGTGGGGCACGCCGACGCCGAGGACCTGACGCAGGAGACGTTCGTCCGCGCGCTGGGCAGCGCGCACCTGTTCACCGGGCGCCACCACGCACGGTCCTGGCTGCTGGCCATCGCGCGGCACGTGGCCGCCGACCACTTCCGCGCCGCCGCGAGCCGGCCCCGGATCGTGTCCGACCAGGACTGGCAGGCCACCGCGGAGCGTTCCGCGGCCCACCACCTGCCCGGCCCGGACGACACGGTTGCGCTCAACCTCGCGGTACGCACGCTGCCCGCGGCCCGCCGCGACGCGTTCGTGCTCACCCAGGTCGTCGGCCTCGGATACGCGGAGGCGGCCGAACTGTGCGGCTGTCCCGTGGGCACGATCCGCTCCCGCGTCGCGCGGGCCCGCCGCGACCTCGTGTCGGTCCTGGCACCGGCCCCCCGGCGGCGTCCGGCGCTGCCCCGGTAGGCCCTCGCCCCCGCACGGCGGCCCCCGCGTCAAATGTCCTTACTAGAGGATATGACGTGACGGTGGCAAATGTTCCCTAGCATCGATTAGGACCCTTTCGCGCTGCGGCGGCCAGGGATGGACGGCTTGACGGCCGTCATTTTTTTGTGGAAAGGTCGACCCTCAAGGGGGAAGGTGTCCGTAAGGGCACATCGCAATTCGGGGCCGGGAATCCGTCAAAATCGTTTGCGTTGCGTAACAACTCTGTGGGGTGCGACGCCTGTCGGCGTCCGATCGGCCGCACCGGGTTCCTGCGCGGGTCGACGAGGCATTCCCGCCCTCGGGTCGATCACTGGGGAGAGTGTGTCGTGGTTGTTGGATCGACGCCCGTTACCGGGCATCGCGGCTGGCGGGGGGCCGGCCACACCGGGTACGGGGCCAGTTGGCCTCTGGGCGTACGCCGGCTGCGCTAGAGCATACGAGAGCGCTGCTGCCGTGAACCTCTCCGTCACACCAGGGCGCTCATCATCGCGAGGGGCCGCGCCGCTACCGGCGCCCCGTCTCGCGATGGGCGTCGTCACCGCCGTCTTCGCAAGCATCAGTCTCATCGGCTTCATCCACGTCATGTTCCTGCCGGTCGGTCCGGTCGCCATCGCGCTGTCGTTCACGTGCATCGCCGTCCTGATGGCGATGCAGTTGCTGTGGTATGGCCGGGACCACGGACGCCTGCGCACGCCGCTGGGCTACGGCGTCCTCGCCACCCAGGCCGCGCTGGTCTACCTGCCGATCCTGACCTTCGGGCAGGCGTGGGTCGGCATGCCGGGCTTCCTGGCCGGCAGCGTGCTGCTCGTGCTGCGGGCGGTCACGGCGTGGGTGACCTTCGTCCTCATCGTCGCCTCGATGGCCGTCGCACAGTGGATCTTCACCCGCGCGCCGATCGACATGCTCTACACCGCGATCTCCACCGTCACGACGGGGCTCGTCGTGTACGGGTTGTCCCGGCTGACCGCCCTCGTCGTCGAGGTGCAGGAGAGTCGTGCGGAGATCGCCCGCATGGCGGTGCTGCGGGAGCGGCTGCGGTTCGCCCGCGACCTGCACGACCTGCTCGGCTACAGCCTGTCCGCCATCTCGCTCAAGATCGAGCTGGTGCACCGGCTGATGGAGAAGTCACCGCAGGAGGCGAGCGACCAGCTGCTGGAGATCCTGGAGATATCGCGGGTCGCGCTCTCCGACGCGCGGACCGTCGCCAGTGGCTACCGCGAACTGTCGCTGGAGGAGGAGTGCCGGTCCGCCGTGTCCGTGCTGTCCGCCGCGGACATCCAGGTGCAGCTGGACAGCGACCACCTGGACCTGCCGGTCCAGGTGAGCACGGTGCTCGCCACGGTGCTGCGGGAGGGGGTGACCAACATCCTGCGGCACAGCAAGGCCAAGCGCTGCGACATCACCATCCGGCAGACGCAGGACGACGCCTGGATCGAGATCGTGAACGACGACCTGGCCGTCGGGCCGCCCAGGGACCCGGGCAGCGGTCGGAACGGGCTGCGCAACCTGTGCGTACGCGCCGAGGAGATCGGCGGCTCGCTGACGGTCGACCAGCAGCCGGACCAGTTCCGGCTCTGCGCCAGGGTGCCCCTGCGGCTGGAGCGCCACGGGGCGTCCCGGTCACAACCAGCCGGCCTCCCGGGCGACCCGGATGGCGTCGACGCGGTTGCGCGCGGAGAGCTTGTTGACGATCGTGGTCAGGTAGTTGCGGACGGTGCCGACTGACAGGAACATCTGCGCCGCGATGTCGACGGCCTGGAGTCCCTCCGCCGTGAGGCGGAGGACTTCGGTCTCGCGCGCCGTGAGGGGGCACTCGGCGCTGTCCCAGGCGGACATCGCGAGCTGGCTGTCGACGACCCGGCGGCCGGCGGCGACGCTGCGGATGGCGTCGACCAGCTGCTCGGTCGGGGCGTCCTTCAGCAGGAAGCCGGTCGCCTTCGCGGACAACGCCCGGCGCAGGGTGCCCGGTCGGCCGAGCGCGGTCAGGACCAGGGTGCGGATCTCCGGCAGGTGGACCTGGATGTCGGCGATGGCGGAGAGCCCGTCCTTGCCCGGCAGGTCGATGTCGATCACGGCGACGTCGGGCCGGAACCGCCGCGCCATGGGGAGGATCTCCGTGCCCGAGGCGACCGCGGCGACGACCTCGATGTCCGGCTCCAGGTTGAGCAACGCGACCAGCGCATCGCGGACCATGTGCATGTCCTCGGCCAACAACACCTTGATCAACTTGGCATCCCCTGTCGGGCCGGCGCAATTAACCCCGTTCTATCACGCGCCCGCACACATCCTGAATGCTGTTTTCGCGCCCGCCCGCGAAGTGTCGCCGAACCATTTGCCGGCGGCCGATCGGCCCATTCACATTCCGTGCACGCCCAGGTACTCGTCGTTACAGGACATGTCGTTTTCGGGTAGTCCGATGGCGAATTCGCCGACTCCGACCTCCGCCGGCCAGTCGAGCCCGAACGCCGATGCGGAGACCCTGGCGTCGCCCATGGTCAGGGCGCACGTGGCGAGCCCGAGCATCGTGGCGACGAGGCAGAGCGTCTGCTGGAGCATGCCGACGTGCTTCAGGGTGGTGGCGTAGGAGATGCTGTCGTACACCCAGGAGAGCCTGCCCACCCGCGCGGTCATGGTGATCAGCACCGGCGGGGGCCGCCGGTCCCCGACGGACACCCGGGCGTTGTCGAGCATCTCGTCGATGTCCGCCGGACTGGCGTTGACGAGGGTCAGCGCGTGCTCGACCGGGCTGTAGTGGTAGATCCCGCGCCGCAGGTCCGGGCAGCGGTCCACCGTCAGGTACAACTCCAGCTCGTACAGCGAACCCGCGCTGGGATACGGCCGTCGCGTCACCGTGTACCGCACGTTGTCCGGAGCCGTGGCCACCGTCTGCATCCGGACCCGCGCCGCGTGGAACAGCAGTTCCCCGAGTTCGCGGGTCGACGGCGCCGCCTCGGCGAACGTGCGGGTGGACCGGCGCCGGTCGACGGCCTCGGTGAGCGTCATCCCGTGCGGAACCGAGACGGGCGGCCGGTACATCGGGATCCGCGGCCCGGCGGGCGCCGGCTTGACGGCGGCCGGGGGCGGCAGGGTCGCGACGTGACGGAACGTCGCGCCGGCGGGGTCGTCGTGCGTGCCGAGCCTGCTGCGCGAGTGGAACAGCAGGTCGTACGGCGACCACATCGCCAGCGTGGGGTCGGAGTCCTCGTGGAACCGCGACGTGCCGGCCGCACCGACGACGACCATGCCCGCGCCGACCAGGTAGGCGACGATGTCGGCCACCCCGGGCAGCGCCAGGCCGACCCGCCGCGCCACCTCGACGACGGTGGTCGCGCGGGGGAGCGCGCCGAGCACCAGCGACACCTGCGGCCGGTGCAGCACCACCCGGTGGTGCGACAGCGGGGACTCGAGCACCAGCTCGCCGTCCCGCTGGTGGGCGAACGCGAAACGGGACAGCCTGACCGGCTGCTCCTCGGCCACCTCCGGCAGCTCGAACACCCCCAGCGGGGACACCGGCTGGACGGACAGCAGCGGCACCGGTGAGTCCCGCGAGCCGAGCGAGCGGACTATCCGGCCGGGCAGGCGGTCGAGGAGCGACCGGAGGGCGCGCCCGTCCAGCCCGGCGACGTTGCCGAGCGCGACCGGCCCGTAGGTCATGCGGTGCAGGACCTCCTCGACGGCGGGCGCGGGGCGGCCCACCGGGACGTCGCCCCAGCGGGTGAGGATGGTCAGACTGCCGTCCTCAGCCGTCTCGATGGTCACGTCGTCCCGGAAGGACCACAGCGACAGGCTCGGTCCGGGGCGGGACGTGTCGGCGTCGGATGGCAACCTGGCTCCTCGACGGGCGTGGCTGGGGCCACGTGCACCCCGCTCTACACGAAAAGTGGTATCGGGTTGAGGTTCTCGTACTCCGTGGGGCGGTCGAGCCTGCCGAGCTGCACCGGGACGTCGAACAGTCTGCCCGGCGCGAACCTCGCCCAGAAGCCGCGCATCCCCGGCACGATGGCCTTCACCACGGGGAGCCCGACGTCCGGGCGGGTCTGGTCGAGCACCAGCACGTCGAGTCCCAGTGCCTCCAACCTGTGCTGCACCGAGCGGACGTCGGCCAGCAGGTCGTCCGTCGGGGTGTGGCGGTAGTCGGCGAGCCGGCGCGCCGGCACCGCCGGATCGGGCCGCAGGTAGGCGTCCCCGGCCCAGGTGGCGGTGCGCCACCACCGTACGGCGTCCGGATCGGACCAGCCGTACCCGTCGTCGTCGTCACCGCCGACCTCCGCCACGGTCGGCATCAACTGGTTCATCTCGGTGAGCGCGCGGACCAGTGCCGCCCGCGGGTCGGGGTGGGTGCCGAAGCCGAACATGATGTCCTCGCACCGCTTGTCGGTGCGCCGGGACAGCGCGGCCATGGTGGGGATCCCGACGTCCGACGACACGTCCAGCACCCACACCTCGCGGTGCAGGCCCGCGTAGACCTCCCGCAGCTCGTCGATCCAGCGGTCGCGGAAGCTGTCCAGGTCGACCGCGGGGGCCTGGGTGCGGTTGTACCACCAGAGGGCCACGGCGTCGCGCTCCACCACCTCCAGCAGGCCCTGGAGCAGCGCGTCCTCCAGGCTGCTGCCGGCGGCGTTGCCGTTGGAGTCCGCGCACAGCGACATGCCGCCGTGCTGCTCCGGCACGTTGAAGTAGAGCATCGAGGTGGGCAGCAGGCGGTGCCGCTGCTCGGTGAGCGACCACACCGGGGTCCAGCTCGTCACGGCCGCGTCGTCGAACGGCGCGCACACGTACTGGAACGGGGAGCAGGTGGCGTTCCAGCGGTCGCGGTCGGCGTACTGCCGCTCGTCGAACAGCAGGCAGTCGTCGGGGTGGACGGCGGTGCCGGCCAGCTCGGCGTAGCTGCCGGTGACCCGGGCCTCGTCGCCGTGGAAGTACGCGCTGTGCCGCTCGATGGCCTCGCACAGCGCGCTCACCTCGGCATGCACGGGGGTCACGCCCTTGCCGCCGTTCTCGGCCCGCAGCGCGAAACGCATCTGCTCGGCGTTCCTGCGCGTGGTCATCGCGAGATTCGGGCCGGAGCGGAACGAGTTGAAGAAGGCCGGGCCCCGCCCGTCGCGGGTGATCTCCTTGACCACGCCGCTGACCGGGCTCACCAGGTGCCCGTAGTCGCGCAGCACCCGCTCCGGCGGCAGGGCGCGATGGCTGCCGCCGCTGCGGGACGCCTTCGGCCGGCTGCGCAGCGGCACGGGGCGGAACGCCCGGTCCCGCTCGATGCAGGGGTCGCCGCACTCGGGGCACTGCGGCCGGGCGCGCACCTCGTGGTGGGCGCCGCGCAGGGTGACGCTGTCCAACGTCCACACCGCGCGCTGCCCGTCGTGCCGGAGCCCGGCCGTCCACTTCGCGGCCTCCAACGCCACCAGGTGCAGGGCGGCGGCGCCGAGCGGGGGCAGCGACACCGGCGGGGTGCCGATCTCCGCGCCGGAGCCGACGACGGCGCGCAGGCGCGTCTCGGCCTGGCGGTGGCCGCGCAGCCGGTGCCCCAGGCAGTGCCAGCACCCCGTCGCGGCGGCGGGGTCGAACACGGGCCCCACCCACACCTGTGCGCCGCCCGGCTTCGCGAGGAGCCAGGGCCGGCGTGCCGCGCGATGCGCGGCGTCGACGGCAGCCAACCCCTCGTCGAGGTAGTCCTCACAGAGCACAATCGATAAGTCGGCGGGCGGGGCCGAAAAGTTCCCGGACACCGGCGTCACCGTCAACCCGGCCGCGCGCAGCGCGTCCGTCGCCGCCACGGCATCCTCCGCACGGCCGCCGACGCGGACGAGGTCGACCCGGGCGGCGGCGGTGGCCCGTACGGCGGCGGTGGGGTCAAGACCCGCCGCCTCCCAGTACGCGAGCGCGGGCTCGTCGGCCTCCGCCTCCCGCGCCGGCCGCAGCGTCACCAGGCCGGCGTCGACGAGCCGCCGGACCACCGTGCCGATCTCGGCGGGCGACATCCCGGCCGGACGGTCCCGGACCAGTTCCGTCAGGTCACGGGTGCCGTCGAGCAGCGGGGCCAGGGCCTCGACGTGCGCCCCGCTGACCGAGGTCGCTCCGCGCTCGGAGAGCAGGTAGACCGCGTCACCGCGTACCACGTGGGCCCGCAGGTGCCGCTTGAACCCGACGCGCAGCTGTGCATCCCCACCCGACATGGCTGCTCCCTGCTCGACCAGTGCCGCTCCAGCGACACTCCAGCGTGCCTCCAGCCAGCCTCGCGGCAGCGCAGGCTGCGGGCAAGTGCCGCGGTCACATGCTGCCCCCTCGTTTGGTCATGCCCGTCCATGACGCGGTCACTATCGGCTCGACCTTCGCTTGGAATAGCGTGGAAGCCTGTCCTGACTCCCCCTGGTCGGAATCGTCGCTCCCGTCACGGAACCAGTACGCCGACACGATCGTCGGCAGTGGAAAGTGCGGTGGATCCGACTGATAGCGAGGTCGGCGAAATGATTACCAAGTTTGCGGAACTGGGATCGATGTCGCACGAGGAGAAACTGACGCTCCTCGCCGCGTTGCTGGAGTCGGCGGCCGAACCCGCGACGGAAGTCCGGCGCCCCGAGCCGCCGCCGGTCGTACCGCCCCGGCACCCGGCGGGGAACCCGCTCGCCGGGCTGCGGTTCGAACTGCTCGGCCCGCTCGTCATCCGGCACGACGGGGTCGACATCGCACCGAGCGCACCGAAGCTGCGGCTGGTCCTGTCCGCGTTGCTGTTCAACGTGAACCAGCCGGTCGGCGCGTCGGTGCTCGTCCGGGAGCTGTGGAGCACGGGGGCGCCCCGCACCGCCCACGCCACCCTCCAGACGTACATGTTCAAGGTGCGCAAGCTCTTCCGCGGCGTGCTCGGCGGCTCCGTCGAGGACATCGCGCGCGACGTCCTGCTCACCTGCTCCGGGGGCTACACGCTGCGGGCGGACCCGAAGCAGCTCGACATCGTCGAGTTCGACGAGCTGGTCACGGCGGGCACCGCGGCGATGCACGCGGGCGACTACGAACAGGCGGGCGCGCACCTGCGCCGGTCGCTGGCGCTCTGGCGCGGCAACGTCGTGCACCAGGGCCAGTGGGGCCCGCAGCTGCGCGCCCAGGCCGCGCGGCTCGAGGAGCGGCGGTTCTACGCGTACACCACCAGGATCGACGCCGACCTCTGCCTGGGCCGGCACCGGGAGGCGACCTCCGAGCTCGCGTCGCTGGTCGTGGAGCACCCGCTGCACGAGTCGGCGCACACGATGCTGATGCTCGCGCTGCACCGGTCGGGCCGCACGCCGGCGGCGCTGGAGGTCTACCTGCGGTTCCGGCGGCGGATGATGAACGAACTCGGCATCGAGCCCTCGGAGCGGATCCAGGCGCTGCACCTGGCGCTGCTGTCGACCGACCCGCTGCTCGCGGACCTGTCGCTCACCTCCGACATGCTGCTGGACCGGCTCGTCGGCCGGGTCCGCCACGGGCGTCGGCTGAGTTCTTCCGCTGTTACCGGCTGATGGGCCGGCCGCGATTACCTTCAATTTCGCACTCGTGCGCAAAGGAGGAATAGCAATGACCACATCGCCGGTGAAGAACAGTGCGCCTATCGGGCGTGCGACATTTGCCAACGACCCGGGACTGCTTTCGGACGTGCTGCGCCCGTACGCGAGGCCGAAGACCCAGTACCTGAAGTCCGCGACGGTCACCGTCGCCAACGGGCTGGCGAGCGCGGAGGGCGAGTTCGCCATCCCGTACCCGTGCTACATCGACGACACCGGTCACCTCAACTCGGTCGAGGTGAACATCTGTTTCAACCAGCTCATGTACTACCTGATCGCCAAGTGCGTCCAGGAGCGGACGGTGCCCGCGCTGGCCGCCTGGACGATGGAGGACTACTGGGCCAAGCAGCTGCCGGACATGCTGATCGCGAACTTCACCAGCAGGTTCCGCCGGCCGATCGACTCGTCCTCGTTCCACGGCGAGGTCTCCTTCGCCGAGTTCAGCGAGCGCAACCGCAGCAAGCCGGTGCAGATCATCGACATGCCCTGGCGCTTCTGGGACACCCAGGGTGGCGTCGCCGACGGCGAGGTACGGATGGCGCTGGTCAACCCGCCCGGCATGCGTTTCCAGGCCGACGCGGCGTGAGCCGCCCCCACCCGTACGTCCCCTGAGGAGGACCCGGTGACTGTTCAGTTGCGCACCCTCGTCGACGTGGTGCGCAGGCACGCCGTCCAGCAGCCGGACGTCGTCGCCATGGTCTGCGAGGGCCGGCGCGTCGACTACGCCACCCTGCACCGCGTCAGCAACCAGGTCGCGCGCGCCCTCCAGGCGGCGGGCCTGCGCCCCGGTGACCGCATCGCCTACCTGGGCAGGGAGTCCGAGCACTACTACGAGCTGCTCTTCGGCGCCGCGAAGACGGGCGTGGTGCTGGTGCCGATCAACTGGCGGCTGGCCGCCGGCGAGGTCGAGCACATCCTGCGCGACTCGGGCGCGGCCCTGCTCTTCGTCGACTCGGACTCGGCCGCCGTCGCCGAGAAGCTGGCGGCGGAACTGCCGACGCTGACCGGGGTGGTCGGGCTCGACGAGCCGGGTGCCGCCGGGGCCGGCTTCACCGCCTGGGTGTCGGCGCAACCGGACGCGAACGTGCTGGCCAGGGTCACCCCCGACACGCCGCTGGTGCAGATGTACACCAGCGGAACGACGGGCCTGCCGAAGGGCGTCGTCCTCGCGCACCGCAGCTTCTTCGCGGTACGCCAGGCGCTCGCCTCGGCGGAGCTGGACTGGATCGACTGGCGTGAGGGCGACGTCAGCCTCGTCGGCATGGCCGGTTTCCACATCGGCGGCCTCTGGTGGGCGACGCAGGGCTTCGTGTCGGGCGTGACGAACGTGGTGATGCGCGAGTTCACCACGGCGGGCGCGGTCGAGCTGATCAGGACGCTGCGCGTCACCACCGCCTGCCTGGTGCCCGCGATGCTGCGGCTGCTGCTGGCGGAGCCCGGCGTGTCGAAGGAGGACTTCACCTCGCTGCGCAAGGTGGTCTACGGCGGCGCGCCCATCTCGGCGGCGCTGCTGGCCCGCTGCGTCGAGGGCTTCGGCTGCGAGTTCGCCCAGATCTACGGCCTGACCGAGACCGGCAACACGGCCATCTGCCTGCCCCCGGCCGACCACACGCCGGACAGCGGCCGGATGCAGGCGGCGGGGCGCCCCTACCCGGGCTTCGAGGTCAAGATCGCCGACAGCCGGGGCGAGCCGCTGCCGCCCGGCGAGATCGGCGAGGTCTGGCTGCGTACGCCGGCGGCGATGGTCGAGTACTGGAACCTGCCCGAGGCCACGGCGAAGACGCTCGTCGACGGCTGGGTGGTCACCGGGGACGCGGGCGTGCTGGACGAGGACGGCTACCTGTTCATCCGGGACCGGATCAAGGACATGATCATCGTGGCGGGGGAGAACGTCTACCCGGCGGAGGTCGAGCACGTCATCGGGCGCCATCCGCTGGTCGCCGAGTCGGCCGTCGTGGGCGTGCCGGACGAGCGCTGGGGCGAGGCCGTGCACGCGTTCGTGGTGCCGGTGGAGGGGCAGCAGCTCACCGAGAGCGACCTCGCCCTGCACCTGCGCGGCAAGCTCGCCGCCTTCAAGCAGCCCCTGCACTACGAGTTCATCGACCGGGTGCCCCGCAACCCCAGCGGCAAGATCCTGCGCCGCGAGCTGCGCGAGCGATTCTGGCAGGGTCACGAGCGCAGGGTGAGCTGATCGCGATGACCGCCGAGCGCGAATGCCGCGCCCCGCTGCCCCGGCTGCCCCGGCCGGCACGGCGGCGCGGCGCCACGCTGCTCGACACCACGTCGCTCGACGCCCTCGCCGAGGTCGCCGCCATCCACCACACGACGATCGCGGCGCCCGGCGGGACCGGACGCCGCGAACCCGTGGCGCGGGGCGTCGCAGACCACGCGCGGGTCGTGGGCGGCCCCGACCGCGCACTCGATCTCGGCGCGGTCGCCGAGGTCGTCCGCCCGGAGGACACCCGGGCCCGTCCCATGTCCGCGCCCGCCGCCGGCCCCGTCCGGCGGCGCGGCGCGCACGGGCACCTCCCGCTCTAGCACACGATCCCCCACCGGTCCGCCCTTGGAGTGACGTCGATGCCCGACAACGAGGAAAAGCTGCTCGACTACCTCAGGCGGACGACAGCGGAGCTGCGCGAGACGCGGCGGAAGCTGCGTGACGCGGAGGAGGCCGCGCACGAGCCCATCGCGATCGTCGGCATGGCGTGCCGGTATCCGGGGGGCGTGCGTACCCCGGAGGACCTGTGGGACCTGGTCGCCGCCGGACGCGACGGGATCGGCGGCTTCCCCACGGACCGGGGCTGGAACGTGGGGGAGCTGTACGACCCGACCCCGGGCACGCCGGGCCGGTCGTACACCCGCGAGGGTGGCTTCCTGCCCGACGCCGCGGACTTCGACGCCGAGTTCTTCGGGATCAGCCCGCGCGAGGCGTTGACCACGGACCCGCAGCAGCGGCTGCTGCTGGAGACCTCGTGGGAGGCGCTGGAGAACGCGGGCATCGACCCGGCGGGGCTGCGGGGCAGCGCCACCGGCGTGTTCGCCGGGATGATGTACCACGACTACACGGGCAACAGCTCCACGGGCTCGATCGCCTCGGGCCGGGTGGCGTACACGTTCGGGCTGGAGGGGCCGGCGGTCACCGTCGACACCGCCTGCTCGTCGTCGCTGGTCGCCCTGCACCTCGCCGGGCAGGCGCTGCGCAACGGCGAGTGCACGCTGGCGCTGGCCGGCGGCGTGACGGTGATGGCGACCCCGGAGACGTTCATCGAGTTCTCCCGGCAGCGCGGGCTGTCGCCGGACGGCCGCTGCAAGTCCTTCGCCGCCGCCGCCGACGGGACCGGCTGGTCCGAGGGCGTCGGCGTGCTCGTGCTGGAGCGGCTGTCGGACGCGCGGCGCAACGGCCACCGCGTGCTGGCGGTGGTCCGGGGCACGGCAGTCAACTCCGACGGGGCCTCCAACGGCCTGACCGCCCCGAACGGGCCGGCGCAGCAGCGGGTGATCCGGGCCGCGCTGGCCAACGCGCGGCTGTCGGCGAGCCAGGTCGACGTGGTCGAGGCGCACGGCACGGGCACCGTCCTGGGCGACCCGATCGAGGCGCAGGCGATCCTGGCCACCTACGGGCGGGACCGGGACCGGCCGCTCTGGCTGGGCTCGATCAAGTCGAACATCGGCCACACCCAGGCCGCGGCCGGCGTCGCCGGCCTGATCAAGATGGTGGGCGCGCTGCGGCACGGGCTGCTGCCGCGCACCCTGCACGTCGACGAGCCGTCCCCGAAGGTCGACTGGTCGGCGGGAGCGGTGTCGCTGCTGACGGAGCCGGTGGCGTGGCCCGCCGGCGACCGCCCGCGTCGTGCCGCCGTGTCGTCGTTCGGCATCAGCGGCACCAACGCGCACGTGGTGCTGGAGGAGCCCGAGCCGGCGGAGGCCCCCGAGCCCGTCGCCGCGGCCGAACCGCCGGTGATCCCGTGGGTCCTCTCCGGACGGACGCCGGAGGCGGTACGGGCGCAGGCCGCGCGCCTGGCCGGCGCGGTGGCGGGCCGCGACCCCGAGGACGCCGGGTTCGCCCTGGCCGTCGGGTTCACGCTGGCCGTCGGGCGCACCGCGTTCGAGCACCGCGCGGCGGTGGTGGGCCGCGACCTCGCGGAGCTGGTACGCGCGCTGGAGGCCGGCGTGCAGCCGACCCCCGCCGGCACGGGCGGGCGGCTCGCCTTCCTGTTCACGGGGCAGGGGGCGCAGCGGCCGGGCATGGGCGCCGAACTCGCCACCGCGTACCCCGTCTTCGCCGCCGCCTTCGACGAAGCCTGCGCCGCCCTCGACAAGCACCTCGACCGGCCCCTACGCGAGGTCATCGACACCGACGAGCTGCACCGGACCGGCTACACCCAGCCCGCCCTGTTCGCCTTCGAGGTCGCCCTGCACCGACTCCTCGAATCCTGGGGCGTGCATCCCCACGCCGTCGCCGGACACTCCATCGGCGAACTCGCCGCCGCCCACGTCGCCGGCGTCCTCGACCTCACCGACGCCGCCACCCTCGTCGCCGCCCGCGCCCGCCTCATGCAGGCACTACCCGCCGGCGGCGCGATGATCGCCGTCGAGGCGACCGAGGAACAGGTCACCCCCCACCTCACCGGCACCGTCGGCATCGCCGCCGTCAACACCGCCACCAACGTCGTCATCTCCGGCGACGACACCGCCACCCGCGCCGCCGCCGACGCACTCGCCGCCCAGGGCCACCGGACGAAGCGCCTCACCGTCTCGCACGCCTTCCACTCCCACCTGATGGACCCCATGCTCGACGACTACCGGGCCGTCGCCGCGTCCGTCACCCACCACGAACCCCGCATCCCCCTCGTCTCCACCGTCGACGGCCAACCGCTGCGACCCACCGCCGACCACTGGGTCGACCAGGTCCGCCGGGCCGTCCGCTTCCACGACGCCGTCACCACCCTCACCTCCACCCACCACGTCGACACCTTCCTCGAGATCGGCCCCGACACCGTCCTCGCCACGGCCGCCGCCGGCGACGCCACCGCCATCGCCACCGCCCGCCGGGGACAACCCGAGCCGCACACCCTCACCAGGGCCGTCGCCGCCCTGCACACCCGCGGCGTCCCGGTCGACTGGCCCACGTTCTTCGCCGGCGCCCGGAGCACGGAGCTGCCGACGTACCCCTTCGAACGCCAGCGGTACTGGGCGGAGAACGCCGCCGCGACCGGGGCGGCGAGCCGACTCGGGCTCGCCGACACCGAGCACCCCCTGCTCGGCGCGGCCGTCGCGCTGCCCGACTTCGACGGCGTCGTCTACACCGGCCGGCTGTCGACCGGCACCCACCCGTGGCTCGCCGACCACGTCGTCGCGGGCGTCGTGCTCGTTCCCGGCGCGGCGCTCGTCGAGCTCGCGGTGCACGCCGCGGACGCGGTCGGCTGCCCGGTGCTGGAGGAGCTGACCACGGTCGCCCCGCTGGTCCTGCCCACCGACGGCGCGGTGCAACTGCGGTTGCGCGTCGGCGAGCCGGACGAGGAAGGCCGCCGCACCGTCGAGATCCACTCGCGCGGCGAGCACACCGGAGCCTGGACGGCGCACGCCACCGGACTCGTCGCCGCGGACGCGGTCACCGCGCCGGACACCGTGACCGAGTGGCCCCCCGCCGACGCCCGGCCGGTCGACCTGACCGACGCCTACGACCGGCTCGCCGACTCCGGCTACGAGTACGGGCGGGCGTTCCGTGGCGTCACGGCGGTCTGGGAACGCGGCGACGAACTGTTCGCCGAGGTCACCCTCCCCGAGGCGGACGAGCGGTTCGCGCTGCACCCCGCCCTGCTGGACGCCGCGCTGCACGCCCCGCTGCTGGCCGACCCCGCCGGTGCGGGCAACACCGTGCTCCCGTTCTCGTGGCAGCAGGTCGTGCTGCACGCCACGAACGCCAGCGCCCTGCGGGTCCGCATCGCCCCCGTCGACTCCGGCTGGGCGATCACCGCGACCGACGGCACGGGCGCCCCCGTGGTGTCGGTGGGCAGGCTGGAGACCCGGCCGGTCGGCGCGCTCGACGCCCGCCCGGCCCACCACGACTCGCTGTACGAGCTGACCTGGACCCCCGTGCCGGCCGCCGCAGGGCAGGACGGGGACGTACGGCTGCTCGACACGACTACGTTCCCGGCCGGCCCCGTCCCGGCGGACACCCCGGCCGGCGTCCGCGCCGTGCTGCACCGCGTCCTCGACGAGCTCACGTCGTGGCTGGCCGAACCCGCCGGCCCCCGGATCGTCGTGCGTACCCGCGGCGCGGTGGCCCTGCCCGGCGAGGACGTCACCGACCTCGCGGGCGCCGCCGTGTGGGGGTTCGTCCGCTCGGTCCAGGCCGAGCACCCCGACCGCGTCGTCCTGGTCGACGGCGAACTGGTGCTGGCCGACGACGAGCCGCAGCTCGTGGTCCGCGACGGCGTCCCGCACGCCGCCCGGCTGGCCCGGGCGGCCACCGCCGAACCGGTCGCCACGGATCTCGGCGCCGGGACGGTGCTGGTCTCCGGCGCGTCCGGCGCGTTGGGCGCGGTGGTGGCCCGGCACGTGGTGGCCGTGTACGGGGTGCGCGACCTGCTGCTGGTGTCCCGTCGTGGCGCGGGCGCCCCGGGCGCCGAGGAGCTGGCGGCGGAGCTGACCGCGTCGGGCGCGTCGGTGCGCTGGGCGGCCTGCGACGTGGCCGACCGGGACGCGGTGGCGAAGCTGGTCGCCGGCTGCGACCTGTCGGCGGTCGTGCACGTCGCCGGCGTGGTGGACGACGGTCTGCTGGCGTCATTGTCGCCGGAGCGCCTCGACCGGGTGCTGGCGCCGAAGGTGGACGCGGCGTGGCACCTGCACGAGGTGACGGCCGGGACGCCCCTGTCGGCGTTCGTGGTGTTCTCGTCGGCGGCGGGCGTGTTCGGCAACGTGGGCCAGGCGGCGTACTCCGCCGCGAACGCGTTCCTGGACGCGCTGGTCGTGCGGCGCCGGGCGGCCGGCCTGAGCGGGCAGTCCCTGGCGTGGGGCATGTGGGACGGGGGGATGGCGGGCGAGCTGACCGGCGCGGAGCGGCAGCGGCTGGCCCAGGCGGGCGTACGCGCCCTGCCGGTCGACGAGGGCCTGCGCCTCCTCGACGCCGCGCTCACCTGCGCCGCGCCGGTCCTCGTACCCATCGGGCTCGACCTCGGTGTGGTCGACGGCCCGCTCTACCGCGGCCTGGTCCGCCCCCGGACCCGGCGGGCGGCGTCCACCGGTGACGGCCTCGCCGCGCGCCTGGCCGGCCGGTCCGGACCGGAGTGCGCGGACCTGCTGCTGGACCTGGTCCGCACGAACGTCGCGACGGTGCTCGGGCACCGCGACCCCGACGCCGTCGACCCCGGTCGCGCCTTCACCGAGCTGGGCTTCGACTCGCTCGCCGCGCTGGAACTGCGCAACCAGCTCAACGCCGCGACCGGCCTGCGGCTGCCCGCCACCCTGACCTTCGACCGGCCCAACACCCGCGCGGTCGCGGAGCTGCTGTACGAGCGGCTCGTCCCCGACACCGGCAGCGACGGCGGGCTGCCGGAGGACGAGGTCCGCCGCATCCTGCTCGCCATCCCCCTCAGCCGGCTCCGGGACGCCGGCCTGATGGACAGCCTGCTCGAACTGGGCGGCGTCCGGGTCGCCGCCGCCGAGCCGGACGCCGCACCCAGCGGATCCATCGACGACATGGACGCCGACGCACTGATCAGCATGGCGCTCGCCGACCTCGGTGAAGCGACGACGGAAGCGGGGAGCTGACCACATGGCCAACTCGGAGGAGAAGCTCGTCACCGCGCTGCGGGCCTCGCTCAAGGAGAACGAGTGGCTGCGGGAGCAGAACCGCAAGCTCAACTCGACGCTGCGCGAGCCGATCGCCATCGTCGGCATGGCCTGCCGCTACCCCGGCGGGGTACGGACCCCCGACGACCTGTGGGACCTCGTCGCCGCAGGCGGGGACGGCATCACCGGCTTCCCCACCGACCGCGGCTGGAACGTCGCGGAGCTCTACGACCCCACGCCCGGCACGCCGGGGCGCTCGTACACGCGCGAGGGCGGCTTCCTGCACGACGCGGCCCAGTTCGACCCGGAGTTCTTCGGGATCAGCCCGCGTGAGGCGTTGACGATGGACCCGCAGCAGCGGCTGCTGCTGGAGACGTCGTGGGAGGCCCTCGAGAACGCCGGCATCGACCCGACCGGGCTGCGCGGCAGCGACACGGGCGTCTTCGCCGGGATGATGTACCACGACTACGCGGAGAACAACGCCACCGGCGCGATCGCCTCCGGCCGGGTGGCGTACACCTTCGGCCTGGAGGGGCCGGCCGTCACCGTCGACACCGCGTGCTCGTCGTCGCTTGTGGCCCTGCACCTGGCCGTGCAGGCCCTGCGCAACGGCGAGTGCTCGCTCGCGCTGGCCGGCGGGGTCACCGTGATGGCGACCCCGGAGACCTACGTCGCGTTCTCCAAGCAGCGCGGGCTGTCGCCGGACGGCCGGTGCAAGTCCTTCGCCGCCGCCGCCGACGGCACCGGCTTCGCCGAGGGCGT
This sequence comes from Micromonospora sp. USAFONa4, assembly GCF_057197825.1. NCBI lineage: Bacteria > Bacillati > Actinomycetota > Actinomycetes > Micromonosporales > Micromonosporaceae > Micromonospora > Micromonospora sp. USAFONa4. The sequence continues at coordinate 4,764,652 of NZ_CM170072.1, forward strand.
CGGCATGCTGATCGTGGAGCGGCTCACCGACGCCCGACGCAACGGGCACCAGGTGCTCGCCGTCGTCCGCGGGACGGCGGTCAACCAGGACGGCGCCTCCAACGGCCTGACCGCCCCGAACGGGCCGGCGCAGCAGCGGGTCATCCAGGCGGCGCTGGCCAACGCGCGGCTGTCGGCCAACCAGATCGACGTGGTCGAGGCGCACGGCACCGGCACCACCCTCGGCGACCCGATCGAGGCACAGGCCATCCTCGCCACCTACGGTCAGGACCGGGACCGGCCGCTGTGGCTCGGCTCGGTCAAGTCCAACATCGGTCACACCCAGGCCGCGGCCGGCGTCGGCGGCATCATCAAGATGGTGCTCGCCATGCGGCACCGGCTGCTGCCGAAGACGCTGCACGTGGACGCCCCCAGCGACCAGGTCGACTGGACCGAGGGCTCGGTCGACCTGCTGACCGAGGCCGTCGCCTGGCCCCGGGGCGCCGAGCCGTCCCGCGCCGGCGTCTCGTCGTTCGGCGTGAGCGGCACCAACGCCCACGTGATCATCGAGGAGCCGCCCGCGCAGGAGACCGCGCCGCCCGCCGAGGCGGCGGCCGGGCCGGTGCCCTGGGTGCTGTCGGGCCGTACGCCCGAGGCCCGCCGCGACCAGGCGGCCCGGCTGGCGGCCCACCTCGACCGGGACCCCGCCGCCCCGGCCGACGTCGCCGCCGCCCTGGCGGGGCGCGCCCGGTTCGAGCACCGGGCGGTCGTGGTCGGCACGGACCCCGCCGAGCTGCGGGCCGGGCTGGCCGCCGTCGCGGCGGACGAACCCGCGCCGACCGTCGCCACCGGCGCCGCGCTGGGCGACGAGCCCCGGGTCGTCTTCATGTTCCCCGGCCAGGGCTCGCAGTGGGCGGGCATGGCCGTCGAGCTGATGGACACCGCCGAGGTGTTCGCGGACCGGATGGACGAGTGCGCGCGGGCCGTCGACGCGTTCACCGACTGGTCGCTGCTGGACGTCGTCCGGGGCGTGCCCGGCGCGCCGTCGCTGGAGCGGGTGGACGTGGTGCAGCCCGTGCTCTTCGCCGTCATGGTGTCGCTCGCGGCGCTGTGGCGCTCGTACGGCGTGCGGCCCGCCGCCGTGGTGGGGCACTCGCAGGGCGAGATCGCCGCCGCCGTCGTCGCCGGCGCGCTCACCCTCGACGACGGCGCCCGCGTGGTCGCGCTGCGCAGCCGGGCGATCGCCGCCGGCCTGGCCGGTCGCGGCGGCATGGCCTCGGTGGCGGCGCCCCGGGCGGACGTGGAGGCGCTGCTCGCCCGGTGGGGCGAGCGGATCTCCGTCGCGGCGGTCAACGGTCCCGCCGCCACCGTCGTCTCCGGCGAGCCCGGCGCCCTCGCCGAGCTGCTGGCCGCGTGCGAGGCCGACGGCGTGCGGATGCGGATGATCCCCGTGGACTACGCCTCGCACTCCGCGCAGGTCGAGGCCATCCGGGACGAGCTGCTGCACGTCCTCGCCGACGTCCGGCCGCGAAGCGCCGACGTGCCGCTGTACTCCACGCTCACCGGCGAGGTCGTCGACACCGCCACCCTCGACGCCGGGTACTGGTACGCGAACCTGCGCGGCACGGTCCGGTTCGAGGATGCCATCGACCGCCTGCTCGCCGACGGGCACGACGTCCTCGTGGAGATCAGCCCTCACCCCGTGCTCGGCATGGGGGTACGCGAGATCCTGGACCGCGCCGACGCCCCGGCCGCGCTCGTCGGCTCGCTGCGGCGTGACGAGGGCGGCCTGTCGCGCTTCCTGCTCTCCCTGGCCGAGGCGTACGTGCGCGGGGTCGCCGTCGACTGGTCCCCGCACACCCGCGGCGTCCCGGCCCCGCTGCCGACGTACGCGTTCCAGCACCAGCGGTACTGGCAGCTCGCGGCGGCGTCCGCGGTGGACGCCCGCGGCCTCGGCATCGACGTCGTCGGCCACCCGCTGCTCGGCGCCGCGCTCACCGTCCCGGAGCGGGACCTCGTCGTGCTCGCCGGCCGGATCAGCCTGGAGACGCACCCGTGGCTGGCCGACCACGCCGTCCTGGACACCGTCCTGCTGCCCGGCACGGCGCTCGTCGAGCTGGCCGTCCGCGCCGGCGACGAGGTCGGCTGCCCGGCCGTCGAGGAACTCGTCATCACCGCCCCGCTCGTCGTACCGGCGCACGGCGGGGTGGCCCTGCGGCTCACCGTGGAGGCACCGGACGAGCACGGCCGCCGCGCGCTCGGCGTCTACGGGCAGACCGACACCGAGGCGAGGATCGGCATGTGGACCCGGCACGCCACAGGTGTCCTCGCCGCCGCCACGGCAGCGGGGGAGCAGCTCACCGAGTGGCCGCCCGCCGACGCGCTGGCCGTCGACCTCGGCGACCTGTACGACCGGCTCGCCGGGCTCGGCCTGCGGTACGGCCCGGTGTTCCAGGGCCTGCGGGCCGCGTGGCGGCGCGGCGACGAGACGTACGCCGAGGTGGCCCTGCCGCAGGGCGTCGACGTCGACGGGTTCGGCCTGCACCCGGCGCTGTTCGACGTCGCCCTGCACGCGCTCGCCGCGGACGTCGGGGACGGGGCGGCGAAGCTGCCGTTCTCGTGGAACGGCGTGACGCTGCACGGGGCCGGCGCGACGAGCCTGCGCGTCCGGCTCACCAGGACGGGGGCGGACAGCGCGGCCCTGCTCCTCGCGGACCACACGGGCGCCCCGGTCGCCTCCGTGGCGGCGCTCACCGTACGCACGGTGGCCCCGCAGGCGCTCAAGGGACGCAGCGGCTTCGTCGAGTCGCTGTTCCGGCTGGAGCACGTGCCGCTGCCCGCCGGCCGGGGCGAGCGCGGCACGTGGCAGACGCTGGGCGACACGGCGGTCTTCGGCGCGCCGCCGGTGGCGCTGGCCGACGTGGCCGCAGACACGCTCTTCCTGCCGTGCTTCTCCGCCGCGCCGGGCATCGCCGCGGTGCCCGACCTCACGGCGTACGCGCTGACCACGATCCAGCAGTGGCTCGCCGACCCCCGCCAGGCCGAGACCCGGCTCGTCGTGGTGACCCGCCCGGACGACCTCGCCGGCGCGGCGGTGCACGGCCTGGTCCGCTCCGCGCAGGCGGAGAACCCGGAGCGGATCGTCCTGCTGGAGGCCGACGACACCGCCGACGAACTGGTGGCGGCGGCGCTGGCGACGGGCGAGCCGGTGCTCACCGTCCGCGACGGCGTGGTGCGCGCGCCCCGCCTGGCCCGGGTGCCCGAGCAGGACGTCGCCGGGCCGGCGGTGTTCGGGCCGGACAGCCGGGTGCTCGTCACCGGCGGCACCGGCACCCTGGGCGGGCTGGTCGCCCGCCACCTGGTCACCGGGCACGGCGTACGCGACCTCGTGCTGACCAGCCGCCGCGGCCTCGCCGCCGCCGGCGCGGCGGAACTGCGCGACGAACTCGCCGAGCTGGGCGCGACCGTGACGGTGCTGGCGTGCGACGTCGCCGACCGCGACCAGGTCGCGGCGCTGCTGGCGGACCACCCGGTCACCGGCGTCGTGCACACGGCGGGCGTCATGGGCGACGCCACCATCGCCACGCTCACCCCCGACCAGCTGGCCGCGGTGCTGCGACCCAAGGTGGACGCCGCCTGGCACCTGCACGAGCTGGCCGGGGACGTCACCGCCTTCGTGCTGTTCTCCTCGGCCGCCGGCATCTTCGGCAGCCCCGGCCAGGGCGCCTACGCCGCCGCGAACGCGTTGCTCGACGCGCTCGCGGCGCGGCGCCGGGCCGCGGGACTGCCCGCCCACTCGCTCGCCTGGGGGCTGTGGGCCGAGCGCAGCGAGATGACCGCAGACGTGGGCGGCGCGCAGCTGGGCCGGATGGCGCGCAGCGGCATGAGCGAGCTGTCCAGCAAGGACGGCCTGGCACTGTTCGACGCCGCCGTCCGGTCGGCCGACGCGCTGCTCGCGCCGGTGCCGGTGGACCTCGCCGCGTTCGGCCGCGACGACCGGGAACCGCCGGCGCTGCTGCGCGGCCTGGTCCGCGCCCCGGCCCGCCGGGCGGTGGGCGGCTCCTCCCTCGCCCAACGGCTGGCCGAGGTGCCCGGCGAGCGCTGGACCGAGGTCGTGCTGGAGGTGGTGCTCACCCGGATCGCGTCCGTCCTCGGCTACGCCCGGGCGGACAAGCTGCCGGCCGGACGCCCCTTCAAGGAGCTGGGCTTCGACTCGCTCACCGCGCTCGACCTGCGCAACCAGCTCGGCGCGGCGACCGGGCTGCGGCTGCCGGCGACCCTGGTGTTCGACTACCCGACGCCGGAGGCGCTGGCCGGTTACCTGGTCTCGCAGTTGGCCGGCGGGCGGACCGCGACGGCGGACGTCGCCGTGACCCGGCACGACCACGAGCCGGTCGCGATCGTCGGCATGGCCTGCCGCTTCCCCGGCGACGTGCGTACGCCCGAGGACCTGTGGCGGCTGCTGGTCGGCGGCGGCGACGCGATCGGGCCGTTCCCCGGCAACCGGGGATGGAACCTCGACGCGCTCTTCGACCCCGACCCGGACACGCCGGGCACCAGCTACGTCGACCGGGGCGGCTTCCTCCACGACGCGGCCCACTTCGACCCCGGCTTCTTCGGCATCTCCCCGCGCGAGGCGCTGGCGATGGACCCGCAGCAGCGGCTGCTGCTGGAGACCTCGTGGGAGGCGCTGGAGCGGGCCGGCATCGACCCGACCAGGCTGCGCGGCAGCCGGACCGGGGTGTACGCGGGCGTCATGTACAACGACTACGGCACCGTGCTGAGCGCCTCCGCCGAGTCGGTCGACGGGTTCCTCTCCACAGGCAACTCCGGCGGCGTCATCTCCGGCCGGATCTCGTACACGCTCGGGCTGGAGGGCCCGACGATGACCGTCGACACCGCCTGCTCGTCGTCGCTGGTCGCCCTGCACCTCGCCATCTCCGCGCTGCGCAACGGGGAGTGCTCCCTCGCGCTCGCCGGTGGCGTGTCGGTGATGTCGACGCCGGGCACCTTCCTGGAGTTCTCCCGGCAGCGCAACCTCGCCCCCGACGGGCGGTGCAAGTCGTTCGCGGGCGCGGCCGACGGCACGTCGCTCTCCGAGGGCGTCGGCGTGCTGGTGGTCGAGCGGCTCGCCGACGCCCGGCGGAACGGGCACCCCGTACTGGCGGTGGTGCGTGGCTCGGCCGTCAACTCCGACGGCGCCTCCAACGGGCTCACCGCACCCAACGGGCCGTCGCAGCAGCGGGTGATCCGCGCCGCCCTGGCCGACGCGCGGCTGTCGCCGTCCGAGGTCGACGTGGTCGAGGCGCACGGCACCGGCACCACGCTGGGCGACCCGATCGAGGCGCAGGCCGTCCTCGCCACGTACGGGCAGGACCGGGCCACGCCCGTGCTGCTCGGTTCGGTCAAGTCGAACCTCGGTCACACGCAGGCCGCCGCCGGGGTCGCCGGCATCATGAAGATGGTGCTGGCGCTGCGCCACGGCGTGCTCCCGCAGACCCTGCACGTGGACGAGCCCTCGCCGCACGTGGACTGGTCCGCCGGCGCGGTACGCGTCGCCTCGGAGCCCGTCCCGCTCACCGCCGCCGACCGCCCGCTACGGGCCGCCGTGTCGTCGTTCGGCATCAGCGGCACCAACGCCCACGTCGTACTGGAGCAGGCCGACCCGGCGCCGCCGGTCGACGAGCCGGCCGTGCCGTTCACGCCGTGGCTGCTCTCCGCGCGGACCGAGGAGGGGCTGCGGGAGCAGATCCCCCGGCTGCGCGCCCACGTGGCCGCCGACCCGACGCTGCGCCCCGTCGACGTCGCGTACACCCTCGCCACCGGGCGGGCCGGGTTCGCGCACCGCGCGGTGCTGCTCGGCGACGAGGTGGTGACCGGCACGGCCGACGGCGGGAAGCTCGCCATGGTCTTCACCGGGCAGGGGGCGCAGCGCGTCGGCATGACGGCGGAGCTGATGGCCTTCCCGGCGTTCGCGGCGGCGTTCGACGAGGTGTGCGGGGAACTGGACGGGCATCTTGAGCGGCCGTTGCGGGAGGTGTTGGGTTCCGAGGAGGTGCATCAGACGGGGTGGGCGCAGCCGGCGTTGTTCGCGGTGGAGGTGGCGCTGTTCCGGTTGTTCGAGTCGTGGGGGGTGCGGCCGGACTTCGTGGCGGGGCACTCGATCGGTGAGCTGGCGGCGGCGCACGTGGCGGGGGTCTGGTCACTGGCCGACGCCGCGAAGGTCGTCGCGGCGCGGGGCCGGTTGATGCAGGCGCTGCCGACCGGCGGCGCGATGGTGGCCGTACGGGCGACGGAGGAGCAGGTCGCGCCGTTGCTCTCGGGCGACGTGGCGATCGCGGCCGTGAACGGGCCGGAGTCGGTGGTGCTCTCCGGCGACGAGACCGCCACCCTTGCCGTGGCCGAGAAGCTGTCGGGGCAGGGCCGCAGGGCGCGGCGGCTCACCGTGTCGCACGCGTTCCACTCGCCGCTGATGGACCCCATGCTCGACGAGTACCGCGCGGTCGTGGCCCAGGTGGACTGCCGGGAGCCGGCCGTCGCGCTGGTCTCGACGGTCACGGGCGGACCGACCACGCTGGACGCCGAGCACTGGGTGCGGCAGGTGCGCGAACCGGTCCGGTACGCCGACGCCGTCGCCACGCTGGCCGCGTCCGGGGCCACCACCTTCCTGGAGATCGGCCCCGACGCGGTGCTGACCGCGCTCGGGCGCAACGTGGCCGACGGCGAGTGGATCCCGGCGTGCCGCAAGGGCCGCGCCGAGCCGGAGACCGTCGCCACCGCGCTCGCCCGGCTCGCGGTGCGCGGCGCGCCCGTCGACTGGCCCTCGGTGGTGCCGGGGCGGACCGTCGAACTGCCCACGTCCGCGTTCCAGCACCAGCCGTACTGGCCCCGGGCGGGCGCCGGCACCGGCGACGCGAGCGGGCTGGGCCAGACACGGGCGAACCACCCGCTGCTGGGCGCGGCGGTCGAACTGCCGGACGGCGGCGCGGTCTTCACCGGCCGCCTCGCGCTGACCACCCACCCGTGGCTGGCCGACCACGCGGTGGCGGACCTGGTGCTGCTGCCCGGCGCGGCGCTGGTCGAGCTGGCGGCCCACACCGGCCGCGAGGTCGGCTGCCCGCGCGTCGAGGAGCTGACGTTGGAGGCGCCGCTGGTGCTGCCGGACTCCGGCGGCGTCCAGGTGCGCGTGACGGTGGGCGAACCGGCGCCGGACGGCGGCCGGGAGGTGGGCGTCCACTCGCGGACCGAGGACGGGGACGGATGGACCACCCACGCGGTGGGCCGGCTGACCCCGGCCGGGGCCGCCGGCGCCGACCTGCGGGCCTGGCCGCCGGACGCCGAGCCGGTCGACGTCGCCACGGCGTACGACGACCTGTTCGCGCGCGGCCTGCGCTACGGCCCGGTCTTCCAGGGCCTGACCGCGGCGTGGCGGCGCGGCGACGAGGTGTTCGCGGAGCTCACCCTGCCCGAGCAGGCCCACGACGACGCCGGCCGCTTCGGCCTGCACCCGGCGCTGCTGGACGCCGTCCTGCACGCGGTGGCGTCGACCGGCGACGGCGACCCGGTGCTGCCGTTCTCGTGGCGTGGATTCACCGTGCACGCGGCGGGCGCCGACCGGCTGCGGGCCCGGATCGTGCCGGGCGACGGCACGGCGGCCATCACCCTGGCCGACGCGACCGGCGCCCCGGTGGCCTCCGTCGAGGCGCTGGCGGTACGCCCGGTGTCGCCCGAACAGCTGGCGGCGCTGCGCCGCGACCGGCACGAGTCGCTGCTGCGCCTGGACTGGACGCCGCTGACCGGGTCGCCCCGGCCGCGCACCCTCGCGGTGCTCGGGGAGCGGATCGACGGCCTCGACGCGCCCGCGTACCCGGATCTGGCGGCCCTCGCCGCCGCCGTCGACGCCGGCGCCGCGGTGCCCGAGGTGGTGGTGGCGCGGTGCGCCCCGGACCGGGGCGTCGCGGAGGACGCGCGGGCCCGCGCGGCCACCCACCAGGTCCTCGCCCTGGCGCAACAGTGGCTCGCCGACGAGCGGTTCGCCGCCGCCCGCCTCGCCGTTCTGACCGGCGGCGCGGTGGCCACCCGTCCCGACGGCGACGTCACCGACCTCGCCGGGGCGGCGGCCTGGGGCCTGGTCCGCTCCGCGCAGTCCGAACACGGCGACCGGTTCGTCCTGGTCGACGTCGACGACGACCGGGCCGCCGGGACCGGCCTGCCGGCCGCGCTCGGCTCCGACGAGCCGCAGCTCGCCGTCCGCGGCGCCGACGTCCTGGTGCCCCGCCTGGCGCGGGCCGGCGCCACCGACGAGGCCGCCGCGACCGCGTTCGAGGGGACCGTCCTGGTCACCGGCGCCACCGGCGCGCTCGGCCGGCTCGTCGCCCGGCACCTGGTCACCCGGCACGGCGTACGCGAGCTGGTGCTGGCCAGCCGCAGCGGCCCCGCGGCCGAGGGCGCGGCCGAGCTGCGCGACGAACTCGTCGCCCTCGGGGCCGAGGTCACCGTCGCCGCGTGCGACGTCGCCGACCGGGCCGCCCTCGCCGCGCTGCTGGCGGCGCACCCGGTGCGCGGCGTGGTGCACACGGCCGGCGTCGTCGACGACGCCGTCATCTCCTCGCTCACCCCCGAGCGGGTCGACCGGGTGCTGCGGCCCAAGGTCGACGCCGCGACGAACCTGCACGAGCTGACCGGGGACCTGACCGCGTTCGTGCTGTTCTCGTCGGCCTCCGGGGTGCTCGGCGGGCCCGGCCAGGGCAACTACGCCGCCGGCAACGCCTACCTGGACGCGCTCGCCCAGCACCGGCGGGCGAACGGCCTGCCGGCCGTGTCGCTGGCCTGGGGCCGCTGGGAGCAGGCGGGCATGGCGGAGCAGCTGACCGAGGCCGACCTGCGGCGCATGTCGCGCTCCGGCGTCGGCGCGCTCGGAGTCGAGGAGGCGCTGGAGCTCTTCGACGCGGCGCTGCACACCGGGGGCATGGTGGCGCCCATCAAGCTCGACCACCGGGCCCTGCGGGAACGCGCCGTCGCGGGCATGGTGCCACCGGTGCTGAGCGGGCTGGTCCGGGTGCCCGCCCGGCGGACGGCCGGCGCCGAGGCGGGAGCGGCCGACGCGCTGCGGCAGCGGCTCGCCGGCCGGGACGCCGAGGAGGCCGAGGCGATCCTGCTCGACCTGGTGCGTACCCAGGTGGCGGGGGTGCTGGCCTACCCGGACCCGGGCGCGGTCGCCGCCGACCGGCCGTTCAACGAGCTCGGCTTCGACTCGCTCACCGCGGTCGAGCTGCGCAACCGGGTGAACGCGGCGACCGGGCTGCGACTGCCCGCGACGCTGGTGTTCGACCACCCCACGTCGAAGGCCCTCGCCGCGTACCTGCGGGCCGAACTCTCCGGCGAGGCGGGCGACACCAACGCGGTGCTGGCCGCGTTCGCCGAACTCGACCGCCTCGAGGCGGTCCTGTCGGACGTCGACGAGCAGTCCCGCACCCGGCTGACGCTGCGGCTGCGCGACGTGCTCTCGAAGCTGGGCGGCGAGGCGGCGGCGTCCACCGGCAACGACATCGAATCCGCGACCGACGACGAGGTCTTCGCTCTCATCGACAGCGAGCTGGGGATCTCATGACAGTGCGAGGAGGGCGACCGTAGTGGCCAACGAGGACAAGCTCCGGGACTACCTGAAGCGGGTCACGGTCGACCTGCAGAAGACCCGGCAGCGCCTGCACGAGGTGGAGGCGTCCGCGCACGAGCCGGTCGCGATCGTCGGTATGGCCTGCCGCTACCCCGGCGGCGTGACGAGTCCCGAGGACCTGTGGCGGCTGGTGGAGTCCGGGACCGACGCCACCGGCGCGTTCCCGACCGACCGCGGCTGGGACCTGGAGTCGCTGTACGACCCCCGGTCGCAGCGGGAGGGCACCTCGTACACCTCGCGCGGCGGTTTCCTGTACGACGCGGCGGACTTCGACCCGACGTTCTTCGGCATCAGCCCCCGCGAGGCGGTCGGCCTGGACCCCCAGCAGCGGTTGCTGCTGGAGGTCGCGTGGGAGACGCTGGAGCGCGCCGGCATCGACCCCACCTCGCTCGCCGGCAGCCCGACCGGCGTCTTCACCGGCCTGATGTACCACGACTACGCGGGCAGCAACAGCTCCGGCAGCGTGGTCTCCGGCCGGGTCGCCTACACCCTGGGGCTGGAGGGGCCGGCGGTCACCGTCGACACCGCCTGCTCGTCGTCGCTCGTCGCGCTGCACCTGGCGATCCAGGCGCTGCGCCGGGGCGACTGCACCCTCGCGCTCGTCGGCGGCGTCTCGGTCATGGCGACGCCGCTGACGTTCGTCGAGTTCTCCCGCCAGCGTGGCCTGTCACCGGACGGGCGGTGCCGCTCGTACTCGGCGGACGCCGACGGCACCGGGTTCGCCGAGGGCGCCGGCGTGCTGCTGGTGGAGCGGCTGTCGGACGCGATCGAGCACGGCCACCGCGTCCTGGCGGTCGTGCGGGGCTCCGCGGTCAACCAGGACGGCGCGTCGAACGGGCTGACCGCGCCCAACGGGCCGTCGCAGCAGCGGGTCATCGAGGCCGCGCTTGTCGACGCGGGCCTGTCGACGCGCCAGGTCGACGTGGTCGAGGGGCACGGCACCGGCACGACCCTGGGCGACCCGATCGAGGCACAGGCGCTGCTCGCCACGTACGGCCAGGACCGGGAGGACCCGCTCTGGCTCGGCTCGGTGAAGTCGAACATCGGCCACACCCAGGCCGCGGCCGGGGTCGCCGGGGTCATCAAGATGGTGGAGGCGATCCGGCGCGGCGTCCTGCCCGCGACGCTGCACGCCGAGCAGCCGTCGGACCAGGTGGACTGGACGGCCGGCAACGTACGGCTGCTGACCGCCGCCACCGAGTGGCCGCAGACCGGGCAGCCGCGCCGGGCCGCGGTCTCGTCGTTCGGGTTCAGCGGCACCAACGCCCACGTGATCGTGGAGCAGGCGCCGGACACCGTCGCCGCGCCCGAACCGGCCGCCGCGCCGGTGACGTCGCTGCTGCTCACCGCCCGCGACGCCAACGCGCTGCGGGACCAGGCGCGGCGGCTCTCCGCCGTGGTGTCGCAGGTGGAGCCGGCCGAGCTGGGTTACGCCCTGGCCACCACCCGGTCCCGCTTCGCGCACCGGGCCGCGGTGCTCGGCGGCACCGCCGGGGAACTGGCCGCCGGCCTGGGCGCCCTGGCCCGTGACGAGCAGGCCGCCAACCTGGTCCGCGGCCGGGTGGCCGACGGCGGGGTCGCGATGCTCTTCTCCGGGCAGGGCGCGCAGCGCCTGGGCATGGGCCGCGGGCTGTACGCGGCGTACCCCGAGTTCGCGGCGGCGTTCGACGAGGTGTGCGCCGCCCTGGACCCGCACCTGGACCGGCCGCTGCGCGACGTCCTCGACACCGAGGACCTGCACCTGACCGGCTGGACCCAGCCCGCCCTGTTCGCCGTCGAGGTGGCCCTGTACCGGCTCGTCCGGTCGTGGGGTGTCACCCCCTCGGTCCTGGCCGGGCACTCGATCGGCGAGCTGGCCGCCGCGCACGTCGCGGGGGTGTTCACGCTCGCCGACGCGGCCCGCCTCGTCGCCGCCCGGGGGCGGCTGATGCAGGCGCTGCCGGCCGGCGGGGCGATGCTCGCCGTGCAGGCCACCGAGGACGAGGTCGCGCCGCTGCTCGGCGCGGACGCCGACATCGCCGCCGTCAACGGCCCGGACTCGGTGGTCGTCTCCGGCACCGAGGAGGCGGTGGCGGCCGTGGCCGAGCGGTTCGCCGACCGCCGCACCCGGCGGCTGACCGTGTCGCACGCCTTCCACTCGCCGCTGATGGACCCGATGCTCGCGCAGTTCCGGGCGGTGGCCGAGACGGTCTCGTACGCGCCGCCGAGCATCCCGCTGGTCTCCACGGTCACCGGCGTGCCCGCGGGCGACGAGCTGGCGACGCCCGACTACTGGGTCGGGCAGGTCCGCGCGACCGTGCGCTTCGCGGACGCGGTACGCGCCGCCGCCGCGACCGGCGCCACGACGTTCCTCGAACTGGGCCCGGACTCGGTGCTCGCCACCATGGCGGCGGACTGCCTGGACGGCGACGTGCTGACCGCGCCGGTGCTGCGCCGGGACCGCGACGAGCCGGGTGCCCTGGTGGAGGCGCTGGCGCGGCTGGAGACCCGGGGCGTCACGCTGGACCCGGAGGCGTTCTACCACCGGTCCGGACGGTCCTGGGTGGACCTGCCGACGTACCCCTTCCAGCACGAGCGTTTCTGGCAGGACAGCGTGGACCCGGCCGGCTCCGGCCAGGCCGGCGACGACGACGGCCTGTGGGCGGCGGTGGACAGCGGTGACCTCGACACGGTGGTCACCACGCTCGACGTGGACCCGCAGGCGCCCCTGGCGTCCGTGCTGCCCGCGCTCTCCGCGTGGCGCCGGGGACGGCAGGAGCGCTCCGCGCTGGACCGCTGGCGCTACGAGGCCCGCTGGGAGCGCCGCCCCGGCGGCACCCCGGCGGCGCTGACCGGCACCTGGCTGCTGGTGGTCGCCGACCCGGCGGCGCCGGGCGACGCGGGCGCGGCGGTGGCCGACGCGCTCACCGCGCACGGCGCCACGGTCGTCACCACCGGCCCGGCGGACCTGGCCGGCCACCTCGACGCGGAACCGGCAGGCGTGGTCTCCCTCCTCGCGCTCGACGAGGCGTTCCTGACCGGCCACCCCGGCGTCCCGGCGGGCGCCGCCGCCACCCTCGACCTGATCCGCGCGCTCGCCGGGCGGGGCGCCAGGCTGTGGTGCCTCACCCGTGGGGCCGTCGCCACCTCCCCGGCCGACCCGGTGACCGGCGTGGCCCAGTCGCAGGTGTGGGGCCTCGGCCGGGTCGCCGCGCTGGAACTGCCCGACACCTGGGGCGGCCTGGTCGACCTGCCCGCCGAGCTGGACGGGCGCGCCGCCGCCGCGCTGGCCGGCGTGCTCGCCGGCATCGGGGAGGACCAGGTCGCGGTGCGCCCGGACGGGGTGTTCGTCCGCCGGCTGCACCGCGCGCCGGTGACCGGCGCCCCGCGCTGGCGCGGCGCGTCCGGCACCGTGCTGATCACCGGTGGCACCGGCACCCTCGGCATCGAGGCCGCCCGCCTGTACGCGCGCCACGGCGCCGAGCGGGTCGTGCTGCTGAGCCGGCGCGGCACCGCCCCCGCCGAGGCGCTCGACGAGCTGCGCGGACTGGGCGCGCAGGTCGACGTCGTCGCCTGCGACGTGGCCGACCGGGCCGCCCTGGCGGCGGTCGTCGACGCCTACCCCGACGTACGCGCCGTGGTGCACGTGGCGGGGCTGGCCCAGCTCACCGGCATCGTCGACATGGACCTCGCCGAGTACGCCGACGTCGTCTCCGCCAAGGTCGCCGGCGCCACCCACCTCGACGCGATCTTCGCCGAGCGGGATCTCGACGAGTTCGTGCTCTTCTCCTCCGTGGCCGGCGTCTGGGGCAGCGGAGGCCAGGCCGCCTACGCCGCCGGCAACGCGCACCTGTGCGCCCTCGCCGAGGCGCGGCGCGCCCGGGGGCAGGTCGCCACCGCCCTCGCCTGGGGCCCGTGGGCCGAGAGCACCCTGGTGGACGACGAGATCTCGGCCTCGCTGCGCAAGCGGGGCCTGGCGCCGATGGCGCCGGAGCGGGCCGTCGCGGCCATGCGTACGGCCCTGGCGGCCGGGGACACGGACGTCGTGCTCGCCGACGTGGACTGGGTCACCTTCGTGCCGTCGTTCACCGCGCTGCGGCCGAGCCGGCTCTTCGACACCATCCCCGAGGCCGTGGCCGACGAGGAACCGGCCGAGGCCTCCGCCTCGTCGGACTTCGCCCGCCGGCTCGCCGACCTGCCCGAGGCGGACCGCCTCGACCACGTCGTCGGGCTGGTCCGCACCCAGGTCGCGCTCACGCTCGGCTACGCGGGCCCGGAGGCGGTCGAGCCGGCCTCCGCGTTCAAGGAACTGGGCTTCGACTCGGTCACCGCCGTGGAGTTCCGCAACCGGATGGTCGAGGCCACCGGCGTACGGCTCTCCGCGGCCGTCGCCTTCGACTACCCGACCCCGGTCGCGCTGGCCGAGCACCTGCTGGAGACCGGTCGCACCGAGGTGGTCGTCGGCACCGTCGCCGCCGACGAGCCGATCGCCATCGTCGGCATGAGCTGCCGCTTCCCCGGGGGCGTCAGCTCGCCCGAGGAGCTGTGGACGATGCTGCGCGAGGGGCGCGACGGCATCGGCCCGTTCCCCACCGACCGCGGCTGGGACCTCGACGGCCTGTTCCACCCCGACCCGGAGCACTCCGGGACCAGCTACGTCCGCGAGGGCGGCTTCCTCGCCGACCTGCCGGGCTTCGACGCGGCCTTCTTCGGCATCAGCCCCCGCGAGGCGGAGGCCATGGACCCGCAGCAGCGGCTGGTGCTGGAGGCGTCCTGGGCGGCCTTCGAGGACGCCGGCATCGACCCGACCGGGCTGCGGGGCAGCGCGACAGGCGTGTACGTCGGCGCCAACAACGTCGACTACGCCCGGATCACCGGCGCGGCCGGGGCGAGCGCGGAAGGCTTCATGGCCACCGGCAACGCCGCGAGCATCCTCTCCGGTCGCCTCTCGTACGTGCTGGGGCTGGAGGGCCCGGCCGTGACCGTGGACACCGCCTGCTCGTCGTCGCTGGTGGCGATGCACCTGGCGGTGCGGGCGCTGCGCTCGGGCGAGTGCGCGATGGCGGTCGCGGGCGGCGTCACCGCCATGTCGACGCCGGGCGCGTTCCTGGAGTTCAGCCGGATGCGCGGGCTCGCCCCGGACGGGCGCTGCAAGGCGTTCGCGGCCGGCGCGGACGGCACCAACTGGGGCGAGGGCATCGGCGTGGTCGTCCTCGAACGGCTCTCCGACGCGCTCGCCGCCGGCCACGAGGTCCTCGCCGTGGTACGCGGGACCGCGGTCAACCAGGACGGCGCGTCCAACGGGCTGACCGCGCCCAACGGCCCCTCGCAGCAGCGGGTCATCCGGCAGGCGCTCGCCGACGCCGGGCTCTCCACCGCCGACGTGGACGTGGTCGAGGCGCACGGCACCGGCACCACGCTTGGCGACCCCATCGAGGTCGACGCGCTCTTCGCCACGTACGGCCGGGACCGCGCCGCCGAGCGCCCGCTCTGGCTGGGCTCGGTGAAGTCGAACATCGGTCACACCCAGGCCGCCGCCGGCGTCGCCGGGGTGATCAAGATGGTGCTCGCGCTGCGGCACGGCGAACTGCCCCGGACCCTGCACGTGGCCGAGCCGACGGCGCACGTCGACTGGTCGGGCGGGGTGCGGCTGCTCGCCGAACCGCAGCCGTGGGGCCGCAACGGCCAGCCGCGTCGCGGCGGCGTCTCGTCGTTCGGGTTCAGCGGCACCAACGCCCACCTCGTCATCGAGGAGGCGCCGGAGGCGCCCGAGGCCGAGCGGACGCCCGACGACGGGCCGGTCGCGCTCGTGCTCTCCGCCCGCTCCGACGGGGCGCTGCGCCGGCAGGCCGCCGACCTCGAGCCGCTCCTGGCCGAGGTGGCGCCCCGCGACCTGGCGTACTCGCTGTCGCTGCGGGCCACCCATCCGCGCCGCGCGGTCGTGGTGGGCGGCGCCGACGAGCTGCGCGCCGGCCTCGCCGCGCTCGCCGCGGGGGAGCCCGCGCCGAACCTGGCCACCGGGGTCGCCGCCGGCACGCCGGGGAAGGTGGCGTTCTCCTTCCCGGGGCAGGGCTCGCAGTGGATCGGCATGGCCGTGGAGCTGCTCGACACCGCCCCGGTCTTCGCCGCCCGGATGGCCGAGTGCGAGGCCGCGCTGGCGCCGCACGTCGACTGGTCCCTGGAGGCCGTCCTGCGGCGGGGGGAGGAGCTGGACCGGGTGGACGTCGTCCAGCCCGTCCTGTTCGCCGTCATGGTGTCGCTGGCCGAGCTGTGGCGCTCCCACGGGGTCGAGCCCGCCGCCGTGGTGGGGCACTCCCAGGGCGAGATCGCCGCCGCCTGCGTGGCGGGCGCGCTCTCCGTGGCGGACGCGGCCAGGGTCGTCGCCCTGCGCAGCCGCGCGCTGCTGCGCCTGTCCGGCAAGGGCGGCATGGTCTCCGTGCCGCTGCCGGTGGCCGAGGTGCGCGACCGGCTGGAGCGCTTCGACGGCCGGGTGACCGTGGCGACCGTCAACGGGCCGCGCTCGACGGTGGCGGCCGGCGAGCTGGACGCCCTCGACGAGCTGCTGGCCGAGTGCCAGCGCGACGGCGTGCGCGCCAAGCGCATCGACGTGGACTACGCGTCGCACTCGGCGTACGTGGAGGAGCTGCACGAGGAGCTGCGCGAGGTGCTGGCCGGGCTGGAGCCCCGCCGGCCCGGGGTGCCGCTCTACTCGACAGTGGACGACCGCTGGCTGGACGACGTCGCGATGGACGCCGAGTACTGGTACCGCAACCTGCGCCAGACCGTCTGGTACGAGCCCGCCGTCCGGGCACTGCTCGACGCGGGCGTCACCACGATCGTCGAGGTCAGCCCGCACCCCGTGCTCACCATCGGCGTGCAGGACGTCATCGACGACGCGGAGGCCACCGCCACCGTGGTCGGCTCGCTGCGTCGCGACGAGGGGGGACTGGCGCGTTTCCTGCTCTCCCTGGGCGAGGCGCACGTGCACGGCGTGCACCCCACGTGGGGTGTCGAGGGCGCGCGCCGGGTCCGGCTGCCCGGCTACCCGTTCCAGCACGAGCGGTACTGGCCGGCCGTCGGCACGGCCACCGCCGACGCGGCCGGGCTGGGGCTCGCCGCCACCGAGCACCCGCTGCTCGGCGCGGCGGTCGCGCTGGCCGACACCGACGGCCTGCTCTTCACCGGCCGCATCTCGGTGGCCGCGCACCCGTGGCTGGCCGACCACCGGGTCGGCGGGCAGGTGTTCGTGCCCGGGACCGCGCTCGTGGATCTCGCGGTGCGTGCCGGCGACGAGGTCGACTGCGGCCGGGTCGAGGAGCTGACCCTGACCGCGCCCCTGGTGCTGCCGGAGAAGGGCGGGGTCCAGGTGCAGCTGCGCGTCGGCGCGCCCGACGAGAACGGGCAGCGGCAGCTGACCGTCCACTCCCGGCCGGACGGGGTCGCCACCGACGCGGCGCCGTGGGTGCGCAACGGCGTCGGCCTGCTCGCCCCCGGGGAGCCGGCGGGCGGCTTCGACACCGCGTGGCCGCCGGCGGCCGAGCCGGTCGCGTCCGACGAGCTGTACGCCACCCTGGCCGCGGCCGGTCTCACGTACGGCCCGACGTTCCAGGGCGTACGCCGGGTGTGGCGGCAGGGCGAGGACATCTTCGCCGAGGTGGCCCTGCCGGCGGAGGCTGCCCGGACGGCGGCCGGGTACGGCCTGCACCCGGCGCTGCTCGACGCCGCGCTGCACCCGCTCGCGCTCGTCACCAGCGGCACCGAGGCGCTGCTGCCGTTCGAGTGGAGCGGCGTCTCCGTGCACGCCGTCGGCGCGACGGAGCTGCGCGTCCGGCTGCGTCCGCGCGGCCGGAACACGGTCGCGGTGACCGTCGCCGACCAGGGCAACACCGTGGTCGCCGAGGTCGAGTCGCTGGTGCTGCGGGAGGCCACCGCCCCCGCGCAGCCGAGCACGCACCACGACGCCCTGTTCCGCCTGGAGTGGACCCCGGTCGCCGCGCCGGCGACCGCGCCGGACGCCCGCTGGGCGGCCCTCGGTGGGTGCACCCTGCCGCAGGACGCCGGCCTCGTCACCGACGCGTACCCGGACCTGGCGACCCTGCGGGCCCGGGTGGCCGACGGCGCGCCGACGCCCGCCCTGGTCGTGCTGCCCTGCGCGGCCGGCGCGGCCGACGACCCCGCCGGGGCGGCCCACCGGGTCGTCCACGACACCCTCGCGGTGCTGCGCGAGTGGCTCGCCGACGAGCGGTTCGCCGACGCCCGGCTGGTCGTCGTCACCCGGGACGCGGTGAGCGTGCAGGAGGCGGCCCCCGACCTGTCCAGCTCACCGGTGTGGGGCCTGCTCCGGTCGGCCCAGAGCGAGCACCCGGACCGCTTCGTCCTGCTCGACGTCGACGACCGCGAGCCGCACCGGGCGCTCGCGGCGGCGGTCGCGGCCGACGAGCCGCAGCTCGCTGTCCGCGACGGCGTCCTGCTGGCCCCCCGGCTCGCCCGCGCGGCGAGCAGCCCCGCGCTGGCGGCGCCGCCGGCCGAGCGCTGGCGGCTGGACGTCACCGAACGCGGCACGCTGGACAACCTGGCGCTGCTGCCCGAGGCGGAGGAACCGCGCCCGCTGGGGTCGGGCCAGGTGCGCATCGCGATGCGGGCCGCCGGCCTGAACTTCCGGGACGTGCTGATCGCCCTCGACATGTACCCCGGCGGCGGCGTGATGGGCGGCGAGGGAGCCGGCGTGGTCGTCGAGACCGCGCCGGACGTGACCGGCGTCGCGGTCGGCGACCGGGTCATGGGCCTGTTCTACGGCGCCTTCGGCACCGAGGTGGTCACCGACGCGCGGATGGTCGTGCCGGTGCCGTCGGGCTGGTCGTTCGCCACGGCGGCGTCGACGCCTATCGCGTTCTGCACCGCCTACTACGCGCTTGTCGACCTGGCCCAGGTCAAGCCGGGGGAGCGGGTGCTGGTGCACGCCGCGGCCGGTGGCGTCGGCATGGCGGCGGTCCGCCTCGCCCGGCACCTCGGCGCGGAGGTGTACGGCACCGCCAGCACCGGCAAGTGGGACGCGCTGCGCGCGATGGGGCTGCCGGACACGCACATCGGCAACTCCCGCACCCTGGAGTTCGAGGAGCGCTTCGGCGCGGCCGGCATCGACGTGGTGATCGACTCGCTGGCGAAGGAGTTCGTCGACGCCTCGCTGCGCCTGCTCGGCGCGGGCGGCCGGTTCGTCGAGATGGGCAAGACCGACGTGCGGGACCCGGACCGGGTCGCCGCCGACCACCCCGGCGTCGCCTACCAGGCGTTCGACCTGCTCGCCATCGACCCGGACCGGGTCGGCGCGATCCTGCGCGACGTGGTCGCCCTGTTCGGGACGGGCGACCTCACGCCGCTGCCGGTGCGGCCGTACGACATCCGTCGCGCCCCGGAGGCGTTCCGGTTCATGTCGAAGGCCCGGCACGTCGGCAAGCTCGTGCTCACCGCGCCGCCCCGGCGGGACCCCGACGGCACGGTGCTCGTCACGGGCGGCACCGGCACCCTCGGCGGTCTGCTGGCCCGGCACCTGGTGACCCGGCGCGGGGTGCGGCACCTCCTGCTGACCAGCCGCCGTGGCCCGGACGCCCCCGGGGCCGCCGAGCTGGTGGCCGAGCTGACCTCGTACGGCGCGGAGGTCACCGTCGCGGCGTGCGACGCGGCGGACCGCGCGGCGCTGGCCGGGACCCTGGCCCGGGTGCCCGCCGCGCACCCGCTGACCGCCGTGGTGCACACGGCGGGCGTCCTCGACGACGGCCTGGTCGCCGCGCTGACCCCGGAGCAGGTCGACGCGGTGCTGCGGCCCAAGGTCGACGCGGCGGTCAACCTGCACGAGCTGACCCTGGACGCCGAGCTGGCCGAGTTCGTCGTGTTCTCCGCGGCGGCCGGCACGATGGGCGGCCCCGGGCAGGGCAACTACGCGGCGGCGAACACCTTCCTGGACGCGCTCGTGGCGCGGCGCCGGGCGGCCGGGCTGCCCGCCCGTTCGCTGGCCTGGGGCCTGTGGAGCGAGGCGAGCGGGATGACCGCGCATCTCGACGCCAACGACCGCGCCCGGATGGCCCGCGTCGGCCTGCTGGAGCTGTCGGTGGAGCAGGGCATGGCGCTGTACGACGCGGCGGAGCTGGTCGACGAGTCGCTGCTGGTGCCGATGCCGATGGACCCGGCGGCGCTGCGCGAGCTGGGCCGCTCGGGCCTGCTGCCCGCGCTGCTGCGTGGCCTGGTGCGGGGCCCGTCCCGACGGTCGGTCGAGCAGGCGGCGCAGTCGCCCGGCGCCCTGCGCGACCACCTGGCGAGCCAGAGCGGCCCGCAGCGGCGGCACACCGCGCTGGAGTTCGTCAAGGCACAGGCCGCCGCCGTGCTCGGGCACGCCGGCGCGAGCGCGGTGGACCCCGACCGGCCGTTCACCGAGCTGGGCTTCGACTCGCTCACCGCTGTCGAGTTCCGTAACCGGCTGAAGGCGGCCACCGGCCTGAAGCTCTCCGCCACCATGGTGTTCGACCACCCGACCGCCGCGGCGCTCACCGACCACCTGCTGGCCGGGCTGGCCCCGGCCGAGGTGGACCCGGCCGCGGGGCTGTTGGCCGAGCTGGACCGGCTGGAGCGCTCGTTCGCGCAGGCCGGTGCGGCGGGTCTGGAGGACGCGGTCAAGGCACGGATTACCGATCGGTTGCACGCGGTGATGTCGAATTGGCGTGGCAGGTCCGACGTGGACGCCGAACCCGACGGACCGGACGTGGGCCTGGTGCTGAAGACCGCCTCCGCCGACGAGCTGTTGCGGTTCATCGACGACGAACTCGGCGCCGCCTGAACCGGACGCGCTGAGGAGGGCTTACTGATGGCGAACGAAGAGCAGCTTGTCGAGTACCTCCGGCGCGTGACGGCCGACCTGCACGAGACGCGGCGCAAGCTGCGTACCGCGACGGAGCGGGAGCCGATCGCCATTGTCGGCATCGGCTGCCGCTTCCCCGGCGGCGTGCGCTCCGCCGACGACCTGTGGGAGCTGGTGTCGTCCGGCGGCGACGGCATCACCGACTTCCCCACCAACCGGGGCTGGGACCTGGACGACCTGTTCGACCCGGACAGCGGCTCCGGCACCAGCTACGTGCGGCGGGGCGGCTTCATCCCGGACGCCACCGACTTCGACGCGGGCTTCTTCGGCATCAGCCCGCGCGAGGCGCTCGCCATGGACCCGCAGCAGCGGCTGATGCTGGAGACGTCGTGGGAGGCGTTCGAGCACGCCGGGATCGACCCGCACTCGCTGCGGGGCAGCCGGACCGGCGTGTTCGTCGGCGCGAACAGCGTCGAGTACCTGAACGCCATGCAGCGCGACGTGGACGCGCTGATCGGCTACACGATGACCGGGGTCGCGGGCAGCGTCGTGTCCGGCCGGGTGTCGTACGTGCTGGGGCTGGAGGGTCCGGCCGTCACCGTGGACACGGCCTGCTCGTCGTCGCTGGTGGCGGTGCACGTGGCCGCGCACGCGCTGCGCAGCGGCGACTGCGACCTCGCGCTGGCCGGCGGCACCTGCGTCATCTCCACGCCCGGCACGTTCATCGAGTTCTCCAGCCAGAAGGGGCTCGCCCCGGACGGCCGGGTCAAGGCGTTCGCCTCGGCGGCGGACGGCACCGCGTTCGGCGAGGGCGTCGGCGTACTGGTGCTGGAGAAGCTGTCGGACGCGCGCCGCAACGGGCACCGAGTCCTGGCGGTGGTACGCGGCTCGGCCGTCAACCAGGACGGCGCGTCGAACGGCCTCACGGCGCCGAACGGGCCGTCGCAGCAGCGGGTCATCCGGGCCGCGCTGGCGAACGCCGGGCTCACCACGGCCGACGTGGACGCGGTGGAGGCGCACGGCACGGGCACCACGCTGGGCGACCCGATCGAGGCCCAGTCGCTCATCGCCACCTACGGCCAGGAGCGTGACCGGCCGCTCTGGCTCGGCTCGGTGAAGTCGAACTTCGGGCACACCCAGGCCGCCGCCGGCGTCGCGGGCGTGATCAAGATGGTCATGGCGCTGCGGCACGAGGAGCTGCCCCGCACCCTGCACGTCGACAAGCCGTCGCACCACGTGGACTGGGCCGACGGCGCCGTCCAGCTGCTCAGCGAGCCGGTGCGGTGGCCACGGGGCGAGAACCCGCGGCGGGCGGGGGTCTCGTCGTTCGGCATCTCGGGCACCAACGCCCACGTGCTGATCGAGGAACCACCGGCCGCCGAGGCCCCGCAGAGCGCCCCGCCGGCCGAGGGCCCCGCCACGTGGGTGCTGTCGGCCCGGACCGAGGCGGCGCTGCGCGAGCAGGCGGTCCGGCTGCGCGACCGCCTGACCGACGACCTCGGCACGCACGACGTCGCGTACGCGCTCGCCAGCACCCGCGCCCGCCTACCGCACCGCGCCGTCCTCGTGGGGGACCGGGACGAGCTGTCCGCCGCGCTCGACGCGCTCGCCGACGGCGGCGCGGCCCGCAACCTCGTCACCGGGCTCGCCGACGCCGGCGAGCGCACCGCGTTCCTCTTCCCCGGCCAGGGCTCGCAGTGGCTGGGCATGGCCGCCGAGCTGCTGGACACCGCACCCGTCTTCGCCGAGCGGATGGCGGAGTGCGCCACCGCCGTGGACCGGCACACCGACTGGTCGCTGCTCGACGTGCTGCGCGGCGTCCCCGGTGCCGCCTCCCTGGAGCGGGTCGACGTCGTCCAGCCGGCGCTGTTCGCCATGATGGTCTCGCTGGCGGCGCTGTGGCGCTCGCACGGGATCGAGCCCGCCGCCGTCGTCGGGCACTCCCAGGGCGAGATCGCCGCCGCCTGCGTGGCCGGCTCGCTCACCCTGGACGACGCCGCCCTGGTGGTGACCCGGCGCAGCCAGCTGATCGCCGTGGACCTCGCCGGGCGGGGCGGCATGGTGTCCGTGTCCGAGCCGGTCGCGAGCCTCGCCCGGCGCCTGCGGCCCGGGCTGTCGGTCGCCGCCGTGAACGGGCCGTCCACCGTGGTCGTCTCCGGCGCGCCCGAGGCGCTCGACGAGCTGCTCGCCGAGTGCGAGCGCGACGGGGTCCGCGCGCGGCGCATCGACGTCGACTACGCCTCGCACTCCGCGCACGTCGAGTCGATGCGCGACGAGCTGCTCCGGGTCCTCGCCGGCGTGCGGCCCCGCACCGGCGACGTGCCGCTCTACTCGACCGTCACCGGTGAGCTGCTCGACACCGCCGAGCTGGTCGCCGAGTACTGGTACCGCAACCTGCGGCAGACCGTCGAGTTCGAGCAGACCGTACGCGGCGTCATCGCCGACGGCATCGACTCCTTCGTCGAGGTCAGCTCGCACCCGGTGCTCGTACCCGCCGTGCAGGACCTGCTCGACGAGGCGGGCGGCGGCTCGGTCGTCGGCACGCTGCGCCGCGACGAGGGCGGCCTGCGCCGGTTCCTGCTGTCGCTGGGGCAGGCGCACACCCGGGGCGTGCAGCCGGACTGGGCCACGCTGGTCACCGCCCCCGCCGGACCGGTCGCCCTGCCCACGTACGCCTTCCAGCGCCGCACCTACTGGCCCAGCGGGGCGGGCGGCCCGGTCGACGCCACCGGCCTCGGCCTCGGCTCCACCGGCCACCCGCTGCTCGGCGCGACCGTGTCGCTGGCCGGCGCGGACGGGGTGCTGCTCACCGGCCGGCTGTCGACCTCGGCGCACCCGTGGCTCGCCGACCACCGGGTGGCGGGCCGGATCCTCCTGCCCGGCACGGCCTTCGTCGAGCTGGCGGTCCGCGCCGGCGACGAGGTGGGCGCAGGCGAGGTCGAGGAGCTGACGCTCGAAGCGCCCCTGGTGGTGCCGGAGCGGGGCGCGGTGCAGGTCCAGCTCCGCGTCGGCGAGCCCGGCCCGGACGGCGCCCGGCGGCTGACCGTCCACTCGCGGCCCGACGGCGACGGCCCGTGGACTCGGCACGCCACCGGCACCCTGGGCACCGGGAACTCCGGCGCCGACGACCGCGCGGCGGCCCCGGCGGGCGTCTGGCCGCCCGAGGGCGCCGAGGCCCTGGACACCGCCGAGCTGTACGACCGGTTCGCGGCGCTCGACGTGACGTACGGCCCCGCCTTCGGCGGCCTGGGGTCGGTGTGGCGGCGGGGCGACGAGCTGTTCGCCGAGGTCACCGCCCCCGAGACGGCGAAGGTCGCGGGCTTCGGCCTGCACCCCGCGGTGCTCGACGCGGCGCTGCACCCGCTCGGCCTGGGCGTGTTCACCTCCGACGACGGCGAGGGTGGGCCCTGGCTGCCCTTCGCCTGGCACGGGGTGACCCTGCACGCCACCGGTGCCGCCCGGCTGCGGGTCACCATCCGGTCGGCGGGCCCGAACGCCGTCGCGGTGACCGTCGCCGATCACGCGGGTGCGCCGGTCGCCACGATCGACGCGCTGGCCGTGCGCCGCCTGCCCGCGAACGCGCTCGCCGACCTGACCAACCCGCGCCACCAGGCGATGCACGTGCTCGACTGGGTGCCCGTCCCGGTGACCGACGGCGCGGCCACGCTGGCGGTCGTGGGCGGCGAGCTGCCCGGCGCCACCGCGTACGACAGCCTCGCCGCGATCGGCGAGGTACCCGACTTCGTGGTCCTCCCGGTCACCTCCGACGGCGACGACCTGGTCGGGGTCACCTACCGGGCGGTGGAGCACGCCCTCGCCGCCGTCCAGGAGTGGCTCGCCGACGACCGGTTCGCCGCCGCCCGCCTGGTCGTGCTGACCGAGGGGGCCACCGACGCGACCCGGCCGGCGCTCGCCGCCGTGTGGGGCCTGCTGCGTTCGGCCGCGTCCGAGAACCCCGGCCGGATCGTGCTCGTCGACGTGGCGGGCGGGCAGTGGGCGCCGAACCTCGTGCCGGCGCTGCGCTCGGGCGAGCCGCAGCTCGCCCTGCGCCGCACCGAGGTCCTCGTACCCCGCATCGCGAAGGCGTCCGGGCAGCCGGGCACGCCACCGGAGATCACCGGCACGGTCCTCGTCACGGGGGCGTCGGGCACGCTCGGCCGCCTCGTCGCCCGGCACCTCGTCGCGCGGCACGGCGTCCGTCGCCTCGTGCTCGCGGGCCGTCGCGGCATGACCGGGGACCTGCGGACGCTGCACGACGAGCTGACCGCCCAGGGCGTGCACGTGACCGTCGCCGCCTGCGACGCCGCCGACCGCGAGGCGCTGGCCGCGCTCGTCGCGGAGCACCCGCCCACGGCGGTCGTGCACACGGCCGGCGTCCTGGACGACGGGATGATCCCGTCGCTCACGCCGGAGCGTGTCGCGACCGCGCTGCGCCCCAAGGTCGACGCGCTCGTCAACCTGCACGAGCTGGTCGGCGACGTGAGCGCCTTCGTCGTCTTCTCCTCCGCCGCGGGCGTCCTCGGCGGCCCCGGCCAGGGCAACTACGCGGCGGCCAACGCCTTCGTCGACGCGTTCGCCGCGTACCGGCGCGCCCTGGGCCTGCCCGCGGTGTCGCTGGCCTGGGGCATGTGGGCGGAGCGCACCGGCCTCACCGGCGCGCTCGACGACGCCGACCTCGCCCGGATGCGGCGCTCCGGCGTGCGGCCCCTCTCCACCGAGGACGGGCTCGCGCTCTTCGACGAGGCGCTCGGCGCGCCCGAGGCCGCCCTCGTGCCGATCCACCTGGACCTCGCCGCCCTGCGGGAGCAGGCGACCGGCGGCGTGCTGCCCCCGGTGCTGCGTGGCCTGGTCCGCACCCCGGCACGGCGCCAGGTCTCCGCCGACGCCGCGGCGGCCTCCGACCTGGTCGCGGCCCTCGCCGGTCGCGGCCCGGCCGAGCGCCGCAAGGAGCTGGTCGACATCGTCCGTACGCAGGTCGCGGTCGTGCTCGGGCACGGCGGCGCCGAGGCGGTGGGCGCGACGAAGGCGTTCAAGGAACTGGGCTTCGACTCGCTCACCGCCGTCGAGTTCCGCAACCGCCTCAATGCGGTCGTCGGCCTGCGGCTGCCCGTCACGCTGGTCTTCGACTACCCGAACCCCACCGCGCTGGCCGAGCACCTGGACGCGGAACTCTTCGCCGGTGGGTCGGCCGCAGCCGTGGTCGTGGCCGCCACCGACGGCACCGACGACCCCATCGCGATCGTCGGCATGGGCTGCCGGTTCCCCGGCGGCGCCACCTCCCCGGAGAAGCTGTGGGACCTGGTCGCGGGGGGCGTCGACGCGGTGGCCGGCTTCCCGACCGACCGGGGCTGGGACATCGACAACCTCGTCGACCCGGACCCGGACAAGCCCGGCCGCACCTACTGCGGGGAGGGCGCCTTCCTGTACGACGCGGCCTGGTTCGACGCCGAGTTCTTCGGCATCTCCCGCCGCGAGGCCCTGGCCATGGACCCGCAGCAGCGGCTGTTCCTGGAGACCTCGTGGGAGGCCGTCGAGCGCGCCGGCATCGATCCCACCACCCTGCGCGGCAGTCGCACCGGGGTGTTCGCCGGCCTGATGTACCACGACTACACCGCGCACCTTCAGCACCTGCCTCCCGAGCTCGACGGCTTCATCGGCACCGGCGTCGCCGGCGGCGTGGTCTCCGGCCGGGTGTCGTACGCGCTGGGCCTGGAGGGGCCGGCGGTCACCGTCGACACAGCGTGCTCGTCCTCGCTGGTCACCCTGCACCTGGCCGCCCAGTCGCTGCGCCGGGGCGAGTGCACGCTCGCCCTGGCCGGTGGCGTGACCGTGCTCGCGACGCCCAACGCGTTCATCGACTTCAGCCGCCAGCGGGCCCTCGCGCCGGACGGCCGGTGCAAGTCCTTCGCGGCCGGCGCCGACGGCACCGGCTGGGGTGAGGGCGTCGGCGTGCTGGTGCTCGAACGGCTCTCCGACGCGCGCCGCAACGGCCACCCGGTGCTCGCCGTCGTACGCAGCACCGCCGTCAACCAGGACGGCGCGAGCAACGGCATGACCGCGCCGAACGGGCCGTCCCAGCAGCGCCTGGTCAACCAGGCGCTCGCCGACGCGGGGCTGCGACCGGCCGACGTGGACGCCGTCGAGGCGCACGGCACCGGCACCACCCTGGGCGACCCGATCGAGGCCCGGTCGCTCATCGCGACGTACGGGCGCGACCGGGGCGAGCACCCGCTCTGGGTCGGCTCGATCAAGTCGAACATCGGGCACACCCAGGCCGCCGCCGGCGTCGCCGGGGTGATCAAGATGGTGGAGGCGATCCGGCACGGCCTGCTGCCGCCGACCCTGCACGTCGACGCGCCGTCGCCGCACGTGGACTGGGCGGACGGGGCCGTCCAACTGCTGACCGCGGCGGTGCCGTGGCCGGAGACGGGCCGCCCGCGTCGCGCCGGCGTCTCCTCGTTCGGCATCTCCGGCACCAACGCGCACGCGATCATCGAGCAGGCGCCCGAGCCCGTGGTGGTGGACTCGACGGCCGAGGTGCCGGTGGTGCCCCTGGTGGTGTCCGGCCGGGACCAGGCCGCGCTGCGGGACCAGGCGGCCCGCCTCGCCGCGCACCTCACCGACGCGGCGTCCGCCGTGGACGCCGGCTTCTCGCTGGCCACCACCCGTACCGCCCTGCGGCACCGGGCGGTCGTGCTCGGCCGGGACCTGGCCGAGCTGCGCGCCGGACTGGCCGCACTGGCCCGTGGCGAGAACGCCCCCGGGGTCGTCGGCGGGGTCGCCGACACCGCCGGGGCGACCGCCGTGCTCTTCACCGGGCAGGGGTCGCAGCGGGTCGCGATGGCGGGGGAACTGTTGGGCTTCCCGGTGTTCGCGGCGGCGTTCGACGAGGTGTGCGGGGAACTGGACAGGCATCTTGAGCGGCCGTTGCGGGAGGTGTTGGACACCGAGCAGGTGCATCAGACGGGGTGGGCGCAGCCGGCGTTGTTCGCGGTGGAGGTGGCGCTGTTCCGGTTGTTCGAGTCGTGGGGGGTGCGGCCGGACTTCGTGGCGGGGCACTCGATCGGTGAGCTGGCGGCGGCGCACGTGGCGGGGGTCCTCACCCTGCCGGACGCCGCCCGGCTGGTGGCCGCCCGCGGCCGGCTGATGCAGGCGCTGCCGACCGGCGGCGCGATGGTGGCCGTACGCGCCACCGAGGACGAGGTCGTCCCGCTGCTCTCCGACGCCGTGGCGATCGCCGCCGTGAACGGGCCGGAGTCGGTGGTGCTCTCCGGCGAGGAGGCCGCCACCCTGGCGGTCGCCGAAAAGTTGGCTGCCAGCGGCCGCAAGACCAGGCGGCTCACCGTGTCGCACGCGTTCCACTCGCCGCTGATGGAGCCCATGCTCGACGAGTTCCGCGCGGTGGCCAGGTCCGTCACCCACCACCCGCCGACGATCCCGGTGCTCTCCACGGTCACCGGTGAGCCCGCCGAGCTGACCCCCGAGTACTGGGTGCGTCAGGTACGGGCGACGGTCCGGTTCGCCGCGGCCGTCGAGGCGCTGGCGGCACGCGGCGTACGCACCTTCCTCGAACTGGGCCCGGACGCGGTGCTCACCGCGCTCGGCCGGGAGTGCGTGGCCGACGGCGAGTTCGTGCCCGCCCAGCGCGCCGACCGGGACGGGCCGCAGGTGGCGACGGAGGCGCTCGCCCGCCTGCACAACCGCGGGGTACCCGTCGACTGGCCGGCCTTCTTCGCCGGCGCGCGCCCGGTCGCCCTGCCCACGTACGCCTTCCAGCGCACCCGCCTGTGGCCGGACCCGCCCGCCGCCGCCGCGCCCGGCGACGACTTCTGGGCCGCGGTCGAGCGCGACGACCTGGGCGCGCTGCTGGGCCTGGACGACACCGCGACCCTGAAGGACGTGGCGGTGGCGCTGTCGTCGTGGCGACGCGGGCCCGCGCCCGGCTACCAGCTGCGGTGGTCCCCGGTCACGGAGCTGCCGGTGCCCGCGCTGCGGGGCGTGTGGCTGGTGCCGGCGGACGCCGACCGGATCGGCGAGGCGATGGCCCGGCACGGCGCCGACGTCCGCGTGTACCGCGAGGGCACGGCGGACGAGCTGCTCGACCTGGTGCCCGAACACGTGGCGGCGGGGGTGCTGACGACGTCCGCCGGCCCCACCCCGGCCGGGCTGCTGCGGGCCCTCGACGAGTCCCGCGTCGAGGCTCCCGTGTGGTGCCTGACCCGGGGCGCGGCCGCGGTCACCCCCACCGAGCGGATCACCGACCTGGACGGGGCGGCGGCGTACGGCTTCGGGCGGTCCACCGCCCTCGCCACGCCCCGGGCCTGGGGCGGGGTCGTCGACCTGCCGGAGACGCTCGACGAGCGGACGCTGACCGCCCTGTGCCGGGTGCTCACCCGGGGCGCCGGCGAGGACCAGGTGGCGCTGCGCTCGGCGGGCGTCTTCGCCCGCCGGCTCGTCGCGGCCCCCGCGCCGACCGGTGAGCCGTGGCGCCCGGCGGGCCCGGTCGCGCTGCACGGCGGGCCGCTGGCGGACCGGATCGCGGCCCTGCTGGAGGCGGCGGGCGCGACGGTCACCACGGGGGCCGCCGACACGGTGGTCGTCACCAGCGACGCCGACGACCCGGTCGCGACCGCCCTCGCCGCCAGCGCCGAGCGGCTCGTGCTCGTGCACACGGCCGACGAGCTGTTCGGTCTCGCCGGCGCCGCCGGGACGGCCGCCGTGTTCGACGCGATCGCCCAGCAGCGCGACGGGGTTGTGTCGATCGCGGTCGGCCCGGACGTCACCGTCGAGCAGTTCGGCGCGGCGGTGGGCACGGGCGCGGCCGGCCGGGTCGCCGCCGCCGTGGACTGGCCCTCGTTCGTGCCCGACTACACCCGGTACCGGCCGAGCCCGCTGCTGCGGGACCTGCCGGACGCGATGCGCCACGTCACCGAGGCCGCCGAGGACACGCTCGACGCCGACAGCCCCGACGCGTTGCGCCGGCTGCTCGACGGCGCCGACGAGGCCGAGACCCGCGCGGTGCTGTCCCACGTGGTACGGGCCCAGACCGCCTACACGCTCGGTCTGCCGTCGGCCGCCACGGTCGACGAGAACCAGGAGTTCCTCGACATCGGTTTCTCCTCCCTCACCGCCGTGGAACTGCGGCGCCGGCTCGAGGCTCTCACCGGGCTGGAGCTGACCGCCGCGCTCGTCTACGACCACCCGACGCCTGCCGAGGTGGTCGAGGAACTGCTCGCCCAGCGGGCCCTCGTCGCGTAGCAGACCCCCCACGACGAGGAGCGGACCTTCGTCACCCCCCTCTCGGAAGGAAGCCCCCATGAGCAAGTCCGCTCGGATGAGCACGCTGATCAAGCCGCCCAAGGTGGCGTGGAACCCGACGGAACGCCGGCTGCTGCGCGCGGCGGGCATCGCCGACCTGCGCGACGTGGCCCGCCGGGCGGTGCCCCGGATGGTGTTCGACTACTGCGACGGGGCGGCGGACAGCGAGCGCAGCCTCAGCCGCGCCCGGGAGACGTTCGCCAACATCGAGTTCCAGCCGTCGGTGCTGCGCGACGTGTCCCACCTGGACACCAGCCGGACGGTGCTCGGCAAGCGGCAGAAGCTGCCGTTCGCCCTGGCGCCGGTCGGTTTCAACCGGGTGATGCACGCCGAGGGCGAGCCGGCCGTCGCGTCGGTGGCGCAGCAGTTCGGCATCCCGTACTCGGTCTCCACCCTCGCGACCACCTCGCTGGCGGACGTCGCCGCCGCCGCGCCGGAGGGCCGGCACTGGTTCCAGCTGTACTTCGCCGAGGACCGGGCGATGGTCAAGGAACTGATCGCGCTCGCCGAGGAGGCGAAGTTCGACACCATCCTGCTGACGCTGGACACGCCGATCTCCGTGCCGCGCCGCCGCGACATCCGCAACGGCCTGACCATCCCGCCGTCGATGAGCGTCGGCACCATCGCCGAGGCGTTCCTGCACCCGGGCTGGTGGATGCGGCAGTGGCGGGCCGGCACGCCGTCCCCGCAGGTGCTCAAGGCCACCGGCGGGTCCGCGTCCGACATGATCAAGCGGGTGTTCAACCCGCGGCTGTCCATCGACGACGTCGAGTGGCTGCGCGGCGCCTGGTCGGGCAAGCTCGTCGCCAAGGGCGTGCAGAGCGTCGCCGACGCCAGGCGGGTCGCGGACGTCGGGGTCGACGGGGTGTGGCTGTCCACGCACGGCGGACGCAAGCTCGACCGGGCCCCGGTGCCCGTCGAGCTGCTGCCCGACGTCGTGGACGAGGTGGGCGACCGGGTCGAGGTGCTCGTCGACACCGGCATCACCTCGGGCGCGGACATCGTGGCGGCGATCGCCCTGGGCGCCAGCGCCGCGGTGGTCGGTCGGGCCTACCAGTACGGGCTGATGGCCGGCGGCCGGCGCGGCGTCGTACGGGCCATGGAGATCCTGAGCCGGGAGATCGAGGTCACCATGAAGCTGCTCGGGGTCTCCTCGGTGGGCGAGCTGAACCGTTCGCACGTCAGGTTCCGCTGATTCCCGCCGTTTCTCGGTCTCCGGTCGGAACGATCGGGCTTTCGCATTTCGGGGCGTACGTGGAGGTTATTTGTGGCACGCATGAGCGGGAACGGTCACTGCCGTTCGTTCAACGGGGACGGGAGGATGGACATCATGGTCCGCGACGACGTCACGGGCGAACTGCTGGTCTTCCCGCACAGCGGCAGCTTCCGGGGTAGCGGGACCTTCGGCGAGCCGGAGCTGATCAGCACCGGCTTCCATCCGAACCGCAACCACGGGCTGGTCCGCCCCATCGACGTCAACGGCAACGGCTACGCCGACGTCATCGGCGTCAGCATGACGCACATGAACGAGACCCATGGGATCTTCCTCTATCCGAACAGGGGTGGGCTGAACGGTCTCGACACGCTCGGCGAGCCGATCCGCATCTCCGGTGCCCGCGACGACAAGAAGTGGGAGACCCTCGGCATCGCGGACCTGGACCTGGACGGCTGTGACGACATGTTCGGCCGCGAGCAGAACGCGGGCCACGTCGACGCGTTCTTCAACCAGCGGCAGGTGACGGAGAACGAGACGTACGACCGCACCGCGCACCGCATGGTGACCGTCGACGTCGACGACTTCCCTCTCGCGATGGCCGACTTCACCGGCACCGGCCGGGCCGACCTGCTGGTCCGCCGCGCCAACGGCGACCTCGACCTGTACGAGTTCGCGCACAACACCTCCGGCGAGGGCCCGTGGTGGCGCGGCGAGGGCCGGTGGTTCACGCTCGCCCACGGCTGGCAGGAGTACGAGATCATCACCGTGACGGACATCGATCTCGACGGCCGCCCGGACGTGCTGGGTCTGCGCCCCGACGGCACGCTCGTCGTCCACCTGCACCACGGCACGTTCGACCCGGACCGGCCGTTCGCGACGCTGTCCGCGCCGGAGGTCGTCGCGACCGGCTGGCAGAAGTACTCGGTGGTGAGCTGACGTGGGCCGGCTCGCGCCGCGACCGGGCGGGCCGCCACGCGCGGCCCGGCAACCCGACACAGTGCACGCACGACGAGAGGAGTAGCGGTGAGCGTGAACGAGGCCGGCGACCAGGCCGGGTGGCGGCTGGTGGTGGAGTCGAAGCGCTGCATCAGCTCGGGTTTTTGCGTGGGCAGCGCGCCGGACCACTTCGCGATGGACCCCGTCTCCCGGCCGCTGGCCGACGTGGTGGCGCCGTCCGACCAGGTGATCGAGGCCGCCGAGTTCTGCCCCGTGGAGGCCATCTCGGTGATCGACGCACAGGACGGGACGCCGATCGCCCCGAAGCGATGACGGCGGGGCCCGCCGGGTGCGACAACGCCCGGCGGGCCGACGTCCCGCACCGCCGCCGTGGGCGGCCCTTCTTCGTTTCCGTTGCGGCGGGCCCGGGCGGTGTCCACCGAGCGGCCCGGGCCGACAGAACGCGATCCGCCGGCCACCTCGCGGGGTGACCGGCGGACCGCGTCTTCCGTAGCGTTCAGACCGTGACCGGCAGGGAGATCAGCGCCGGCACCAGCGGCGTACGCCGGACCTTGAGCGACTCCCGGGGCGCGGCGAGCTTGATGTTCGGGAAACGCATGAACAGCTCCCGGAGGGCGATGGTCGTCTCCATCCGGGCCAGCTCCGAACCCGAGCAGAAGTGCGGGCCGCCGCCGAACGCCACGTGCGCCTTGTCCTCGCGGTCGATGTCGAGCACCTGCGGATCGGGGAACCGCTTCGGGTCGTTGCCCGCCGCGGTCAGGTGCAGCAGCACCGTCTCGCCCTTGGCGATCTTCGTGCCGTCGATCTCCAGGTCCTCCGTGGCGAAGCGGCGGAAGCCGTGGTGCACGGAGCCGTTGCGGCGCAGCAGCTCCTCGACGGCCACGTCGAACAGGTCCGGGTCCTTGCGGAGCCGCTCCAGCGTCTCCGGGCTGTCGAGCAGCGCCAGCGCGCCCCGGCCGATCATGCCCGCGGTGGTGTCGTACCCGCCCAGCATCGTCAGCAGGGCCAGGGCCATCACCTGGTAGACGTTGAGTTCGGGCTCGCCGTCGGCGTTCTTGGCGTGGATCCAGTACGAGAAGAGGTCCTCGCCGGGCTCCTTCGTCTTCTCCTCGCGGACCATGTTCATGAAGTGCGACATCTTCGTGCGGACCATCGCGTTGGTCTCGTTGTCGCCGCTGAACACCAGGTCCGCCCAGTGCTTCAGGTCTTTGCGGTACTCCTCGCGGATGCCGAGCACGTCGCAGACGATCGTGATCGGCAGGATGGCCGCGTAGTCCTCGACCAGGTCGCCGCCGCCGGCCTCCTCGATCGCGTCCAGCCGGGCCTTGACCAGCTGGTGCACCCGGGGGCGGAAGGTCTCCAGGTTGCGGGGCAGGAAGGTGAAGTTGATCATCTTCTTGAGCCGCGTGTGCTCCGGCGGGTCGAGGGTGACGATCGTCCCGGTCGCCTCGCCCTCCGGGAAGCGCTTGCTGGTGAAGTCCCCGTTGCTGTATTCGCGGGGCCGCGCGAGGCGCCTGTCGCGGAGCGCGGAGTAGACCTCGGCGTGGCCGGTCACCAGCCACACGGGGCCGTGGTCGGGCAGGCAGGTGCGGTGCACGGCACCCTTTTCGTGCAGTGACGCGTAGACCTCGTACGCCGCGTACGGGCTAGCGAAGTAGTCGTCGTCCATCACCATCTGATGCCCGTGCGCCGGGCACTTGTTCGCCATGTCGTCCTCGCTGTGGTCTGAGCAGGAATCGCCGTCGGCCTCCGGTGCGCCAGGCGTCACGGACCGCGCGCTCCTGATGTTGCCCGCAGACGGTCCACCCTCGGGTAATCGTGGAGGCGATCGTGGCTGGTGCGGAGTGGATCGGTGGGTTAGTGGGTGAGTGCGGGGATCTGGATTTTGGCGTCGTGTTCGAGGATGCGTTGTTGGAGTTCTTGGAGGCTGCGGCCGGGTTCGAGGCCGAGGCCGTCGACGAGGGCTTCGCGGGTGCGTCGGTAGACGCGGAGGGCGTCGACTTGGCGGCCGCTGCGGTAGAGGGCGAGCATGAATTGGTGGCAGAGGCGTTCGCGCATGGGTTCGGTGGCGGTGAGGATTTCGAGTTCGGGGGTGATTTCGCGGTGTCGGCCGCAGGCGAGTTCGGCGTCGAGGCGGTCTTCGAGTGCGGAGAGTCGTTCGTCTTCGATGGCGGCGAGTTCTGACCAGCAGGTGCCGGTTTCGACGAGGTCGGCGAGGGCGCGTCCGCGCCAGAGGGTGAGGGCTTCGGTGAGGAGTTGGGCGGCGCGGGTGGGGTTGTTGGTGGTGGTGGCGTGGCGGCCTTCGCGGACGAGTCTGCGGAAGCGGTAGAGGTCGATGGTTTCGGTGTCGATGCGGAGTTGGTAGCCGGGTGGGTGGGTGCGCAGGGTGGGGTTGGTGGTGGGGTCGGTGTTGTGGGTGAGCATGCGGCGGATGCCGGAGACGGCGTTCTGGACCATTTTGCGGGCGGTGGGGGGTGGGTTGCCGTCCCACATGGCGTGGAGGATTTGGCTGGTGGCGACGACTTTGTTGGCGTTGAGGAGGAGGTAGCCGAGGATTGCGCGTTGGCGGATTCCGCCGAGTTCGAGGTGGTGGCCGTTGTTGGTGACTTCGGTGCTGCCGAGTACGGAGAAGCGCATGGGTGTGCTCCGGTTGTCCGGTGGTGTGGTGGGGGGTGGGTTTTGAGTTTCCCATCGGTGGTCATTGGGCGGGCACCCCTAGGGCACCCCGCAGGAGGTGTGGGTGCATGGTGGGTGTTATTGGGTTGGCAGTGTGGAGTTGCTGGTCAGGCATTGTCGGGTGGTGGTGGGGCGTGAGTCCGTCATCCGGGTCCGATGAACGGCGCACACACGGTGCGGGAACGGCGCCCGCGCACCGGTGCGGATCGGTAACGACGCGGACCGGGACGCCTTCTCCCCGTCGCCTCCCCGCCTGCCCGGCGCCACCGTTGCCCAGATCCGGGCGCGGAAGAACCGGTGTGCCACGGCAGGGCCGCGCCCCGGCACGCGGGACCATTCCGCGCGACGAATTGACGGGAGTCGCCGGCCGGTGAATCTGCCGGGGCGGGCGGCCGAGGGGGCGCGGAATGGTCGACCCTCGCGCCGGGAGGCGAATGGCGGCCTCGTGGGGGCACGCACCGATCGGTCAGGTGCGAATGGTGCCACGCCCGAGCGCGGGGCTTGACACCGCGGTCGGGGAATGCGGGCCGGTCGGGACGCGCGGCGCCGGACGGGGCCCGCGCGGGCGGCGTCCGCCGGGTCGCCACAGACGCGCTGGTGGACGCGGGTGGGCTACCGCACGGACGCGCTGGTGCGGCTACCGCATTGGACACGCGGGCGGGGCCACCGCACGGACGCGCTGGTAGGGCCACCGCACGG